>CAWFIA010000014.1:0-84784 GCA_963815815.1 uncultured Alphaproteobacteria bacterium | reverse complement strand
GCGCGACGTAGACATGCAACGCGCGGCCGCCGAGCCTGAAGACGAGGTTCCCAGTGGAAAGGCCTGCCGCCGGCCCATCGACCAGTTTGCGGAGCGCCCACCCAGCAAGGAAAACGAACAGCTCCGCCGAATCCGATAAGGAGACGTTGCGAAAGGTGAACCGCTCGAAATAGATGCCTGGGACGTGGTTTATGAAGATCGTCAAAAGAGCGAAGCCACGCCAGAAGTCGATTTCATTTGGTGGGCGCATTGCTTTACCGACTCGTCCGCGCCTTGTTCCGTCTTGGTACATGATAGCTCCAACCTGAGCGGTCATGTCCTTGGTTTCGTTTAACGCATGACGTGGCGGAATAGTCCGCAACTTTTCGGGAGTGTCTCTCGAGGCCGCTCGCCAAGCGAAATCAGTGCCGGTCCGCGACGCCCAGCGGCGGGAGCCGCAAGGTTTTCGCCGATCAAACAAGCGGGGCTGTGCCGGTTTCTGGGCCAATCGTTAGACGGAGATCGAACCGAAGCTCTCGAACAGGGCGCGCAACACCGGCGGCAGGCTTTCCGGAATATCCTCCGCCACCAGCCCCGGCCCAAATTGGCGGGCGGCCGCGCCATGCAGCCAGACAGCGGCGGAGGCCGCCGGAAAATGCGGCATGGCTTGCGCGCAAAGCCCGGCGATCATTCCGGCGAGAACGTCGCCCGAGCCGGCGGTGGCGAGCCAGGGCGGCGAGGTGTCATCGATGGTCGCGCGCCCCTCAGGATCCGCTACGACTGTGTCTGGCCCTTTGAGCAGCACGACAGCGCCGGTAAGTCCCGCCGCCGCTCGAGCGCGCTCCAGCTTCGAGGCCGACCGCAAACCTAAGAGATAGGCGCGCAAAAGCGCGTCGTCCGGCTCAAGCTCGCGCCACTTGCTTTCATCCCCCAGGCCGAGGTCGCCGAAAAGGCGGTCAAATTCGCCGTCATGCGGCGTCAGGACCGCGGGCGCGCCCGACCCTTTGATCGCCCGCGCGAGGCCGAGGGTGTCGCCCTTGAAGCTCGACAGAGCGTCGGCGTCAAGAATGATCGCCCGCGACGACGGAGCGGGCGCCAGCGCGGTCAGCGTCAGGGCGCGGGTCGGCGCGCCAACACCCAGGCCAGGGCCGAGGACGAGCGCGTTCTTGCGCCGGTCTTCGAGGATTGACGCGAGATCCTTTGGACCATCGCAGATGGTTGTCATGATAGCGGTCAGCGCCGCCGCATGCGCGATCAGCGCCTCGGTCGGCGTCGCCACCGTGACGAGACCGGCGCCGGCGCGCAACGCGCCTCGCGCCGCAAGCCGCGCCGCGCCTGTATGCGCGAGGCCGCCCGAGAGGACGAGGGCGTGGCCGCGCGAATATTTATTGCCGTCGATGTGCGGAACAGGAATGATAGGCGCCCAGACTTGCGGCTCATTGGCGAGCGTTTTTGGCTGGATCTGCTCGAGGACCGCCGCGCCGATCCCGATGTCGGCGACAATCGTCTCGTTGCAATAGAGGCGGCCCGGCAGGAGGAGGTGGCCGGGCTTGCGGCGAAAGAAGGTGATCGTACGCGCCGCATGGACCGCGACGCCGCGGACCTGACCGCTCGTTCCATCGATCCCCGAAGGGACGTCGATGGCGAGCACCAGCTTTCTGTGCGATCGCGACCAGGCGTTCAGACGCTCCACCGCGTCCCCCGCCGCTCCGTCGAGATCGCGGGCGAGGCCGGCGCCGAACAGCGCGTCGATGGCGAGATCCGCCGCGTCAAAGTCGAGCGCCGCGATCGGCGAGATTTCGCCATCAAAGGCATGAGCGGCGGTCGCGGCGTCGCCATGCAGCGCCTCTCTCCCTGCAAGAGCCCCGAGCGCGACGGAAAAGCCTCTGGCCTGCAACAGCCGCGCAGCGACAAAGCCGTCACCGCCATTGTTGCCGGGCCCGCAAAGGACGACGATGCGGCCGAAGCGCGGCGCTAGCCGGCTCGCCTCCAAGGCGACCGCGGCGCCCGCATTCTCCATCAGTTGATAGCCCGGAACTCCAGAGGCGATGGTCAGCCGGTCGGCTTCGCTCATTTCCGCGTTGGTCAAAAGCTCGGGCGGTAATCGATGGGCAGTCATGCAAAGCGCTTTCAAGCGGTCCGCGCCGGCCAAGTTGACATTGGCGCGTGTGGCGGCTACCGATTTACAGTCCGGTGCTTCGCTCGGCCGCGGTTGGCGGCGATTTTGTGGGCGGACGAGACGCGATGAAGCCTCTTATAGCGAAGTTTGGCATAGGTCAGGTGGTCAAACACCGGAAATATCCTTTCCGGGGCGTTATCTACGACGTCGATCCTGTGTTCTCCAATACCGATGAATGGTGGCAATCCATTCCCGAAGAGGTTCGCCCGCGCAAGGACCAGCCCTTTTATCATCTCTTCGCGGAAAACGCCGAAACCGAATATATCGCTTACGTGTCGGAGCAAAATCTGTTGCCCGATACGTCAGGCGATCCCATACGCCACCCGCAGGTCGACGAGATCTTCCTGCGCGCTCAGGACGGCGCCTACCAGATCAAGACGGGCCGCCGAAACTAATTCCCGTCCCTCTTGCGGTCGCGGCGATCCTCGAGCTCAAGCGTCACAAGCCGCGCGAGTAGCGTCGCTGGAAACAGCTGCCCGATGATCCCTTCAAGATTGGTGAGTGACCGCGCCACCGGGTGAATTGGGACGATGTCGCCATAGCCAACCGAGGTCAGAGTGACGAAGCTGAAATAGTTGACGCTGCTCGCGAGACTTTTGTCTTCGGATATGGTGAGGCCAGAAAACGCATGGGGTGAACGCAATCCGACGAGCGTGTAAAGCCCGACGAATGTCAAGCCGATGGTGAGATAAAGCAGAACCGCGCCATTGATCGATATAGGTACCTGGCCCGGCGCGAACACCGCCCCCGCAATGACATAGATCAGCGTAGCGCCAATGATCACCCAAGCTACCGCGTCGAGATAGAGATCGAGTGGATAGGCAGAACGGGAGCGGGCGATCGCTCCCGCTACGCCAAGCCCAATGCCAAGCAACAGAGCAAACAGCACCATCCACCGCGTCGACTGCATCAGGACGCCGCAGGCGAGCAATAGGATGATGACGAATCCGTAGCCTTCGACCGAAATCGTCCCCGCGGCATGAAGCGGGACGATGACGAAAACCAAAATGATCAGCAAAAGGGTAAGGACTGAGAGGAGCGGATCGCGCAGTTTTTCGCGCGCCGCGTGCAAGCGAACGCCTCCTTTCTTGATCGTCACCATCGGCCGCTCCCTCAGAGCCGCTAGGCGTCGTCCGACTGCGGCGCCCGCGGCTCTTCCTCCGCCTCTGTCCGCGCGGCGTCCTCTTCGGAGAGGCGCTCGACCGAGACGACCTGTTCGCCGGCGCCCGTATTGAAGACGATCACGCCTTGCGTTCCGCGCCCCGCAACCCTGATGCCATCGACCGGGCAACGGATCAACTGGCCGCCGTCGGTCACCAGCATGATCTCGTCGCCATCTTCGACCGGCATCGACGCGACAAGTTGGCCGTTGCGCTGATTGACCGCCATGGCGACGATGCCTTTGCCGCCGCGCCCGGTGATTCGATATTCGTAGGACGAGGTTCGCTTGCCGAAGCCGTTGGCGGACAGCGTCAGAATGATCTGTTCGTCGGCCGACATTTGCGCATAACGCTCGGGGCTGAGGCTCAGGGCCGGCGCCTCATCGCCGGCGTCTTCCGCCGCGCCTTCGACCGCGGCCTCGCCGGCGACGGCCCGGCGCATCTTGAGATAAGCCGCGCGCTCGCTGCTGCCAGCCTCGATGTGGCGCAAAATCGCAAGCGAGATGACGCAGTCGCCCCCGCCAAGCGAAATGCCGCGCACGCCCGTCGAATCGCGGCCCTTGAACACTCTGACGTCGGTGACGGGAAAGCGGATGCACTGGCCTTTCGCGGTGGTCAGCAACACGTCGGCGTCTTCCGCGCAGATCTGGACGTCGACGATTTCTTCGCCGTCGTCGAGCCGCATGGCGATCTTGCCAGCGCGATTAACCTGCGCGAAATCCGACAGCTTGTTGCGCCTGACGGAGCCGCGCGTCGTCGCGAACATCACGTCGAGCGTCGCCCATGCCGCCTCATCTTCCGGCAAGGGCATGATCGTCGTGATGCGTTCGCCCTGCTCGAGCGGGAGGATGTTGACGAGCGCCTTGCCGCGCCCTTGCGGAGCCGCCAAAGGCAGGCGCCAGATCTTTTCCTTATAGACCTGACCGCGTGACGAAAAGAAAAGAACCGGCGTGTGAGTTGAGGCGACGAACAACCGCGCGACGAAATCTTCGTCCTTCGTCTGCATCGCGGCGCGTCCCTTGCCGCCGCGCCTTTGCGCGCGATAGGTCGTCAGGGGAACGCGCTTGACATAGCCAAGATGCGAGACGGTGACGACCATGTCTTCGCGCTGGATCAGATCCTCATCCTCGACGCCCGACGCGCTGTCGAGAATGATGGTCCGCCGCGGCGTCGCATAGGCGTTTTTCGCCGCCAGCATCTCGTCCTTGATGATGCCAAAGAGCCGCGCGCGCGATTGCAGAATGTCGAGATAGTCGGCGATCTCGGCGGCGAGCTTGTTCAGGGCTTCAGCGATTTCCTCGCGGCCCAACGCCGTCAAGCGCTGCAGGCGCAATTCGAGGATCGCCCGCGCCTGCGCCTCGGAGAGGCGGCAAAGCCCGTCTTCCGACAAGACATGGCGCGGATCGGCGATGAGCAGAATGAGCGGCGCCATGTCATGCGCCGGCCAGGCGCGCGCCATTAGCGCCTCGCGCGCCGCGGCGGCGTCGGCCGACGTGCGGATGAGGCGAATGACCTCGTCGATATTGGCGACGGCGATGGCGAGGCCGACCTGCAGATGGGCGGCGTCGCGCGCCTTGGCGAGCAGATGCTTGGTCCGCCTGGTGACGACCTCTTCACGGAAATCAACGAAGGCGGTCTGAAAATCCTTCAGCGTCAGCATTTCCGGCCGGCCGCCGTTCAAGGCGATCATGTTGCAGGCGAAGCTCGACTGCAGCGCGGTGAAGCGCCAGAGCTGGTTCAAAACGACGTCGGCGACGGCGTCCCGCTTCAGTTCGATGACGATCCGCATGCCGTCGCGATCGGATTCATCGCGGAGGTCCGAGATGCCCTCGATCCGCCTGTCGCGCACAAGCTCGGCAATCTTCTCGATCAAGGTCGCCTTGTTGACCTGATAGGGGATCTCGGTGACGATCAGCGCCTCGCGCTCCTTGCGCAGGACTTCGACCTCGACCTTCGCCCGCGTCAGAATCGAGCCGCGCCCGGTGAGATAGGCGGAGTGGATGCCGGCGCGGCCCAAAATCGCGCCGCCGGTCGGAAAATCCGGGCCCGGCACATAGGCGATCAACTCTTCGACGGTCATCTCCGGCTGGTCGATCAGCGCGATCACGGCGTCGATCACCTCGCCGAGATTGTGCGGCGGTATGTTGGTCGCCATGCCGACGGCGATGCCGCCCGCGCCATTGACGAGAAGGTTGGGAAAGCGCGCCGGCAGCACGACCGGCTCTTGCTCTTTGCCGTCGTAATTTGGCTGGAAATCGACCGTGTCGGCATCAATGTCTTCAAGCAGCGCCATCGCCGGCCGCGCGAGCCGCGATTCGGTGTAGCGCATCGCCGCGGGAGGATCGCCGTCGACCGAACCGAAATTGCCCTGTCCATCGATCAGCGGCAGGCGCATCGAGAAGGTCTGCGCCATGCGCACCAGCGCGTCATAGATCGCCGAATCGCCGTGCGGGTGATATTTGCCCATGACGTCGCCGACGATGCGGGCGCACTTGACGTAAGGGCGGTCCGGCGTGTGATTGTTCTCGTTCATCGAGAACAGAATGCGCCGATGCACCGGCTTCAGCCCGTCGCGGACGTCCGGCAGGGCGCGGCTGACGATCACGCTCATCGCGTAATCGAGGTAGCTGCGCCGCATTTCGTCGGAGAGGGAAACCGGTCGAATGTCGGATCCGGGCGCGGCCGGTCCGGTGTCGTCAGTGTCGGCCAAGGAAGGCTAATCCCGAAGGTGGCGGAGGCGCTAACCCTATTCCACTGGGCCGCGGAACGCCAGTTTCAGGCTACGCCAGGCAAATAAAGTCTTCGCGAAACAGACGATTGGCCGCTCAGAACGGAATGTCGTCGTCGATGATGTCGGCGATGCGCCCCTGCCCCGGGCCGGCGGGACGCCGGTCGGATGACCGCTCCATCGGCGAAGAGCGCCCAAAACTTGCGCTGGAATCCTCGAAACCGCGATCGGCATCCGGTTCGCCGCGGCCGCGGCTGTCGAGAAGGGTCAGTTCGCCGCGAAAGCGCTGCAGCACGACCTCGGTCGTCTTGCGCTGATTGCCGTCCTTGTCGGTAAATTCCCGCGTCTGCAGCTGGCCCTCGAGATAGACTTTTGAGCCCTTCTTGCAATATTGCTCCGCGATCTTGCCGAGATTTTCGTTGAAGATCACGATGTTATGCCACTCGGTGCGGTCTTTGCGCTCGCCCGTCGCCTTGTCGCGCCATGACTCCGTCGTGGCGAGGCTGAAGCTGACGACGGCGTCGCCGGAGTTCATGCGCCGCGTCTCCGGATCGCGGCCGAGATTGCCGATGAGAATGACCTTATTGACGCTGCCCGCCATCCTTCCGCTCCTTTGCAAATCGGATCTTGATCGTATTGCATCTTAATGCGCCCGGCGCAGTTAGGGGCGGCGGGAATAGATTGTCCACCGAAATCCGAGCGTCGTTCTCGAGGTTGATCATGCTGTTCCGGCGTGAGAGCGCGTCGCCGTTGGCGGTGTCGCCGCAAAACTTAACATTCGTTAACAATGTGTCATTTCGCACAGCCAGCCAGGGCGAGCGAACCTACGCTACAAACATCGCCGAAAGGAAGTAAGCGGCGGTTAAGGCGACAATCATCAATAGAGAGCTCGCTGCCAACGATATCTCTATTATCAATAAGAATAAATGTGGAGGAACAAAATGCAATCCTTTCGCAAATCCTTCAGTGTGGCCAACTCTATATTAATAGCAGCCGTTATTATTTCAATAATGCCTAATTATAGCGCGCACGCAAACGAACACTACGCAACAAAGGGTTGTCTCGTTACTACGGATATAGCTAATATGCCAGAAGCTACATGTAAATAAGTTGAAAGTAAAGTGTCAGAAAGCATCGAGGCGCTAGGAAACCCTCTTTCCGCGCCTCGATTATGCGTCTCCGGGGGCCATCATCGAATGTCCAGGCTTTCGAGCTAAAGGATGATGGGCAGGTTACTCCACATACCTGTTGGCAATCCCGGAGGCGTTTTCTCATTTGTGAATCGCACGAGACAAGAAGCGATTTCGCGCCTCCTCGGAAAAGCTTGCCCGGTTTCGAACTGGGCGGCGACAGTACTTGATGCTCGAGCGTATCAATAGCTTCCCCCGGTTCTTCCCATCAGTCTGAATTTTTTTATCCAGCAGACTCTTAATCGCAGCCCTTCGAAGCAAGCGTCCGCAATAGGTCCCTACCCCGTCGCGACGCCGGTCTCGACGTCTGAGACGTCGACTCGCCGTGCGAGCGCCGCCTTCAGCTTGTCGCGGTCGAGTTCCCCCTCCGACCAGGAAATGACGACGGTCGCGACGCCATTGCCGATGATATTGGTCAAGGCGCGGCATTCGCTCATGAATTTATCGACGCCAAGGACGATCGCCATGCCCGGGACAAGGGCCGGGTTGACCACGGCGAGCGTAGCCGCGAGCGTGACGAAGCCGGCGCCGGTGACGCCGCTCGCCCCTTTCGAGGTCAGCATGGCGACGATCAGAATGGTCATCTGCTGGCCGAGGGTCAGATCGGCGCCGAGCGCCTGGGCGATGAACAGGGTCGCCAGCGTCATATAGATGTTCGTGCCGTCGAGATTGAACGAATAGCCGGTCGGCACGACGAGGCCGACGACCGGCTTCGAACAGCCGAGCCGTTCGAGCTTCTCCATCAAGGCCGGCAGCGCGCTTTCGGACGAGCTCGTGCCGAGGACGATCAAAAGCTCCGCTTTGATGTAATTCAGGAATTTGAAAATGTTGAAGCCGGCGAACCGGGCGATGGAGCCGAGGACCAGCACGATGAACAGGGCCGAGGTCGCATAGAATGTGGCGACGAGGCCAGCGAGATTGCCGAGCGACTGCGGGCCGTATTTGCCGACAGTGTAGGCCATGGCGCCAAAAGCGCCGATTGGGGCGACTTTCATGACGATGTTAATGACGCCGAATATTGCGTGGGCGACGTCGTCGATGAAGGAAAGAACGGTTCTGCCGCGATCGCCGAGCGCCATCAGGGCGAAACCGAACAGGATGGCGAACAACAGCACTTGCAGAACGTCGCCTTTGGCGAAGGCGCCGACGACGCTGTCCGGAATGATTCCGAGCACGAAATCGACCGAATGGTGCGCCCCGGCCTGCTTTTCGAAGCCGGCGACCGCGGCGGCGTCGCCATGGCCGCTAAAACCCGCCCCCGGCCGGACCAGATTGCCCATGAGCAATCCGAAACCGAGCGCGAAGGTTGACACGATCTCGAAATAAATCAGCGCCTTGACCGCGACGCGGCCGACTTTGCGCGCGTCCGATATATGCGCGATGCCAGAGACCACCGTGCAGAAGATGATCGGCGCGATTAGCATTTTGATCAGTTTGACGAAGCCGTCGCCGAGCGCCTTGACCCATTCGCTCGTCGCATATTGCGGCAGCAGCCAGCCAAACAGCGCGCCGACGAAGATGCCGAACAGAACCTGGACATAGAGGATCTTGTAGAACGGCTTCGCCGGAGCGCTAAGGCCGGAGCCTGCCGAAACCGCCACCATGGGCTTCCCCCGTTTCCCGCGATCGCCGCCGCGTTTTGCAATTTTGGAGGCTTTCAGGATTCGTCTAAATTGCAATGGCAAAATGCGCCGGGCGGGCTAAATTAGGCGCAGACGCGAAGAGAAGCGCTCCTCCGCGGCGCGGCTTCGATCACTCAAAGTCAGACGGATCAATGAACGCAGCAAAGCCGCCCGCCGCTTCGAAGGCGCGACGGGTGTCGCCGAAGCCTGAGCGCGAGGCGGAGCCCGCGCGGGGCGCGTCCGCCGCCAACGCCGCAGGACCCGCGCGCGCTTTCGATGGCCGCGCCATCGTCATTCGCGGCGCGCGCGAGCATAATCTCAAAAATATCGACCTGACCATTCCGCGCGACAAGCTCGTCGTCTTCACCGGCCTTTCGGGGTCAGGCAAGTCCTCGTTGGCCTTCGATACGATCTACGCGGAAGGCCAGCGCCGCTATGTCGAATCGCTGTCGGCCTATGCGCGGCAGTTCCTCGAGATGATGCAAAAGCCCGACGTCGACCAGATCGACGGCCTTTCTCCGGCGATTTCGATCGAGCAGAAGACGACTTCCAAAAATCCCCGCTCGACGGTCGGCACCGTCACCGAAATCTACGATTACATGCGGCTATTGTTCGCAAGGGTCGGCATTCCATATTCGCCGGCGACGGGCCTGCCGATCGAAAGCCAGACCGTGAGCCAGATGGTCGACCGGATCATCGCCCTGCCGGAGCGCACGCGGCTCTATCTTCTTGCGCCGGTCATTCGCGGCCGCAAGGGCGAATACCGCAAGGAGATCGCCGACTTTATGAAGCGAGGCTTCCAGCGCCTGAAGGTCGACGGGCAATTCTATGAGATCGCCGACGCGCCGGCGCTCGACAAGAAATTCAAGCACGACATCGACGTCGTCGTCGACCGCATCTCGGTGCGGCCGGACATCACGCCGCGTCTGTCGGAAAGCTTTGAGACCGCCCTCGAGCTGGCCGACGGCATCGCGATCGCCGAATTCGCCGACGAAAAGGACGAAAGCGGCGCGCCAAAGCGCATTACTTTCTCGGCCAAATTCGCCTGTCCGGTATCCGGCTTCACGATCCCCGAGATCGAGCCGAGGCTGTTCTCCTTCAACAACCCTTTCGGCGCCTGTCCGCATTGCGGCGGCCTTGGCTTTGAGCAGACGGTCGACCCCGACCTTATCGTCCCCGACCCGAAGCTGACGCTGCGCAAAGGAGCCATCGCTCCTTGGGCGCGATCGAGTTCGCCCTATTACATGCAGACCCTCGAGGCGCTTGCGCGGCATTTCAAGTTTCGCCTCGACGCGCGGTTTGAGTCTCTGCCGAAAGAGATTCAGGACGTCATTCTCTATGGCTCCGGCAAGGAGAGCATCCACTTCCTCTATGAGGACGGCTTTCGCTCGCATGAGACGATCAAGCCCTTCGAAGGCGTCATCCGCAACCTCGAACGGCGTTATCGGGAAACCGAGAGCGAATGGTCGCGCGAGGAGATCGGCCGCTACATGACGGCGACGCCGTGCGGCGTCTGCCATGGCGCGCGGCTTCGCCCCGAGGCGCTGGCGGTGAAGATCGATGGGCTGCATATTGGCGAAGTCACGTCGTTCTCGGTGCGCGCGGCGGCCGACTGGTTCGCGGCGCTGGCGCAAAAGCTCGACCCTAAACGGCGCGAGATCGCGGCGCGCATCCTGAAAGAGATCCGCGAGCGGCTGACTTTCCTGATTGACGTCGGACTCGACTATCTGACGCTGGGGCGCGCCGCCGGCACGCTGTCCGGCGGCGAGAGCCAGCGCATCCGCCTCGCCTCGCAGATCGGCTCCGGCCTTACCGGCGTGCTCTACGTGCTGGACGAGCCCTCGATCGGCCTGCATCAGCGCGACAACGCCAGGCTGCTCGACACGCTGCGGCGCCTGCGCGATCTCGGCAACAGCGTCATCGTCGTCGAACATGATGAGGACGCGATCCTTTCCGCCGACCATGTGGTCGACGTCGGCCCTGGCGCCGGCATTCATGGCGGCGAGATCGTCGCGCAAGGGACGGCGGCGGAGATCATGGCCGATCCCAATTCGCTGACCGGCCAATATCTGACCGGCGCCCGCGAAGTCGCCGCGCCTCGTCCGCGCCGCAAAACCGACCCCACACGCAAGCTCGACATAGTCAAAGCCAGCGGCAACAACCTGAAACACATCTCGACGTCGATTCCCCTTGGCCTGTTCACCTGCATCACTGGCGTCTCGGGCGGCGGCAAGTCGACGCTAATCGTTGATACGCTCTACAAAGCGGCGGCGCGGCGGCTCAATGGCGCGGCGGAGCACCCGTCGCCATATGAGCGCATCGACGGCCTCGAGCACCTCGACAAGGTGATCGACATCGACCAGTCGCCGATCGGCCGCACGCCGCGCTCCAATCCCGCAACCTACACCGGGGCTTTCACGCCAATCCGCGAATGGTTCGCCGGGCTCCCCGAAGCGAAGGCGCGCGGCTATCAACCTGGCCGCTTCTCCTTCAACGTCCGGGGCGGGCGCTGCGAGGCCTGCCAGGGCGACGGCGTCATCAAGATCGAGATGCATTTTTTGCCCGACGTCTACGTCACCTGCGACGTCTGCAAGGGTAAGCGCTATGACCGCGAAACGCTCGAAGTGAAATATCGGAACAAATCGATCGCCGACGTGCTCGACATGACGGTCGAAGAGGCGGCCGACCTATTCAAGGCGGTGCCTTCGATCCGTGAGAAAATGGCGACGCTCTCGCGCGTCGGCCTCGGCTATATCAAGGTCGGCCAGCAAGCCAACACGCTATCCGGCGGCGAGGCGCAACGCGTCAAACTCGCCAAGGAATTGTCGAAGCGCTCGACCGGGCGCACGCTCTATATTCTCGACGAGCCGACGACCGGCCTGCATTTCCACGACGTCGCCAAGCTGCTCGAAGTGCTGCAGGAGCTGGTCGATCAAGGCAATACGATCGTCGTGATCGAGCACAATCTCGAAGTCGTCAAAACCGCCGATTGGGTGATCGATCTTGGCCCCGAGGGCGGCGACGGCGGCGGCGAGATTGTCGCCGAAGGGCCGCCCGAGGCGATCGCCAAAGTCAAAAAGAGCTACACAGGCAAGTTCCTGCGCGAAGCTTTGGCGCGCCGTCCGGCAGAGGCGAAGGCAGCGGAATAGCGGTCGCCGTAACCGCCAGAACGTTGAGATTTCCGGAGCACATCAATGGCGCGTAAACCGAATTACGATTTTGAACGCAGGGAGCGCGAAAAGGCGAAGGCCGCCAAGACCGCGGAAAAAGCCGCCGCGCGCAAAGCGGAGAAAGAAAAAGAAAAAGCCGAGAGCGAGAAGGCCCCCGGCGCTGGCGAAGCCCAGCCCGATGACGGGTAAAG
Source organism: uncultured Alphaproteobacteria bacterium (assembly GCA_963815815.1). Classification (GTDB taxonomy): domain Bacteria; phylum Pseudomonadota; class Alphaproteobacteria; order Rhizobiales; family Beijerinckiaceae; genus Methylocapsa. The sequence goes on along the minus strand of CAWFIA010000014.1, from coordinate 72,565 downwards.
TTTCGCCTGCGCCGCCGACGGCCGATGACGAGGCGCGCAAAAACCACGATGGCGCGGGCAACGCGGAGCAAAGCGGCGTCTATGGCGCGCCCCAGGAACTCGCGCGCGTCTCTGCCGATGAGATCCAGTTTTCTCCGCTCGTACCGGGCGCGGCGGCGCTTGAAGCGCGGGAGCCCGAAACGCTCGCCGCCCTGACGATGCTGGCGCCGCCCGGCACATTGGAGCGCCGGCACGCGCTGGCGTTGGCGCTGCGGGCTCTGGCGCCGGGGAGGCGCCTGACGGCGCTGGCGCCGAAGGACAAGGGCGGCTCGCGCATTGGCGAGGAATTGCGCGCATTCGGCTGCGATGTCGAGGAAATTTCGAAACGCCACCACCGCATCTGCGTCTGCGAACGCCCATTGAACCTCGCAGGTATCGCCGAGGCGCTGACTGCGGGCGCGGCGCAGCGCGTCGAGGCGCTCGGCCTGTGGTCGCAGCCGGGCGTTTTCAGCTGGGACCGGATCGATCCGGGCAGCGCCCTTTTGGCGCAGCATCTGCCGGCGCTTTCAGGACGCGGCGCCGATCTCGGCTGCGGCGTCGGCTTCTTGTCGATCGTCGCGCTGGCTTCGCCAAGCGTCGCTGAGATCAGCCTCATCGACGTCGACCGCCGCGCGATCGAGGCGGCGCGGCGCAATATCGACGATCCCCGCGCTCGCTTTCTCTGGGCCGACGCGCGCCGCGCCGATCTCATCGACCTTGATTTTATCGTGATGAATCCACCCTTTCATGAAAGCGGGGCCGAGGATCAAAACCTCGGCAAGGAGTTCATCCTTCACGCCGCGAAAATGCTGCGCAAAGGCGGCGTGTTGTGGCTCACCGCGAACCGGCATTTGCCCTACGAGGCGGTGATGAAGCCTTTGTTTCGGCAGGTCGCGCCGAAAATCGAGACAGGAGGTTTCAAGATTTTCGAGGCGCGGAAATGAGCAAGGCGCCGACGCTACGCGTCGACCGGCTGCTCGCCAATCTCGGCTATGGCGCGCGCAGCCAGGCGCAGCAGATGCTGCGCGCAGGACGCGTCGTGTTGGATGGCGCTGTTCTCGCCGATATTTCCGCACGTATCGCCATCACGCCGGATTTGCCGGAACGCATGAGCGTTAACGGCGAAAAACTCGATCCGCCGCCGGGCCTCGTGCTGATGCTGAACAAGCCTTGCGGCGTGACCTGCTCGCACAAGGAGGCGGGGCCGATGGTCTATGACCTGTTGCCCCCGCGCTATCGTCTACGCGCGCCGCCGCTCTCGACCGTCGGCCGCCTCGACAAGGACACCTCCGGCCTGTTGCTCATCACCGACGACGGCCCGCTGCTGCACAAAATTATTTCGCCGAAAAGCCATGTCGCCAAGCGCTATCTCGCGACGCTCGATTCTCCGCTACGCGGAAATGAGGCGGAGATTTTCGGCTCCGGAACATTGATGCTTGAAGGTGAGGAGAAACCTCTGCTGCCGGCGACGCTCGAAGTTGTGTCGCCAACAAGCGCCTACATAATCATGACCGAAGGGCGCTATCATCAGGTGCGCCGCATGTTCGCCGCCGTCGGCAATCATGTTTTGGCGCTCCATCGAGACCGGGTTGGGGGGCTGGCGCTTCCGGGCGATCTGGCGCCGGGGAAGTTTGTGGCGTTGAGCGCAGCGCACGTTGCGGCTGTGGTTTGGGGATGAGAATTATGGTTCGTCCGCGGTTGCCTGATTGCGGCGTCCGCTCTCGGCGATCGCGCCGTGAAATGGCCCGCAAACGCCGCGCCTCCACGAACCGCGTTGATTGCGGTCGGACCATCTCTCTGACGAAGGCCCTGCACAAGCGACGTTCGCCATCAGGAAATCGATGCTCCGTTGACCAATCCGGCGGCCAGAACCATAATTTGGCTTCGATCGGCGAAAGCGCAGCACCGGTCGCAGACATCGTTGGAATCCATAGCAGCGCCAAGCAAATGGCGAGGAGAATCAATGACAAGCGGCGTCTATGTCCAATACGGGGCTGCGCTAGACTGTCCAGAGGGATGGCTCAATTTCAACTCTTCGCCGACCCTAAGAGCACAAAAAATCCCGATCCTCGGAAAGATGATCGTCCGAAAGACCCGGCAATTCCCGGACGGCCTGCTGTTCGGCGACATCCTCTCGGGCCTTCCTGTCGAGAAAGCGTCGGCGGCCGGAGTGTACGCCAGCCACGTCCTCGAACATCTATCGCTTAGCGATTTTCGCTCCGCGCTTCGCAACACGCTTAATCTCTTGAGGCCCGGCGGCACGTTCCGCCTCATCGTTCCGGATCTCGCTGAGCGGGCCCGCCGATATCTTGCCTCTGCGGAGGCTGGCGATTGCGAGGCTAGCTCCGCCTTCATGCGGTCCACTCATCTCGGGAGAGAGACGCGGGCGCGCGGCCTGATTGGCTCCATCCGGGCGGGGCTCGGCGCCAGCGCTCATCTTTGGATGTGGGACGAAGCGTCGATAAAACACGAGGTCGAAAGCGCGGGCTTCGTCTCCGTGCGGCGGTGCAGCTTCGGCGACGCCAGTGATCCGATGTTTGCTCTCGTCGAGCGCAAGGACCGATTCATTGATTCGGATTTCACGCCGGAAATTCATGAGATCGCGATGGAGGCGCTGCGGCCGCCCGTTTCAGCGAAAAGCGGGAATGCGCCATAACCGGCGCGCTCTTTCACCTGCCTTTGGCGGTCAAGCGCAAAATGCGCGTAGCTGTTGCTAGCTGATGCCGCAATCAGCTGATAGCAAATAGTTCCAATGAAGGCCAAAAGCAGCCTGTGCGCGCCGCCGCTATCGAACAGTCGGCCGTCTCGACAAGGACACTTCTAAGGCTGTTGCTCATCACCGACTAGGGCGCGCTGCTGCACAAAATCATTTCGCCGAAAAGCCACGTGCCGAAGCGCTATCTGGCGACGCTCAATTCTCTGCTGCGCGGAATGAGGCGGAGATATTCGCGTCGGGTACGCTGATGCCCGACGGCGAGGAAAAACCCCTGCTGCCGGCGAGGCTCGAAGTTGTGTCGCCAATCAGCGCCTATGTAACCGTAACGGAAGGGCGTTATCACCAAGTGCGCCGCATGTTCGCGGCGGTCGGCAATCATGTTGTGGCGCTGCACCGCGAGCGGCTTGGCGGGCTGGCGCTGCCGGACGATTTGGCGCCGGGGGATTTTTGTACGCTCAGCGTAGCGGAGGTTGCGGCGGCGGTTTGAGGATGAGGATTAAGGCTCGTCCGCGCTTGCTTGAGCGCTATATGCATGTTGAGGCGATTGGCGCTAAAGCAAGTCAAATGCACCCGCTTGTGAAACTTGCGGGCCTACGGCCCAAGCCAGTCTGCAACCGCTGACTTACGAGAGTTCGTCAAACCTCTCTGGCAGTGAGGCAGCGATTATTCTACCGTAAAAAAAGTCAAACCCGGGCTACCAAGAATGCCCATCCATCATAGCGTCTGGCGAGTCGCCAAGTCTCCTACGCGGCTTCTCGAAACCGCCCTCCCGAACGAGCAAATCCTGGAGGATATGATCGTATCGTCGCCGGAGATCCTATCGGATCAATAGATGGTCATTGGGCGGCAGGAGGACACGGGTTTCGGGGGACGTATCGACTTACTCGCGATTGCGCCAGACGGGACGCTAATCCTGATCGAACTGAAGCGAGGTCGCACTCCACGTGAGGTGGTCGCGCAGGCGATCGACTATGCCACCTGGCTCGAAGGACTCGACGCGCAGGAGGTTGGACGCATCTACGCTCGGTTTGCACTTGACCGCAATTTAGCAGCCGACTTCCGGGAGCGCTTCGGCCAACAGCTCGATGAAGCCACGATCAATCAGAGCCACCAGATCGTTATCGTAGCCGCTTCTCTGGACGCCAGTTCGGAGCGCGTTGTAGCTTATCTCAACAAACGCGACATTCCGATCAATGTCTTATGTTTCCAGGTCTTTGACACTGGGACTGAGCAGCTGTTGAGCCGCGCCTGGCTGCTCGATCCCATCGAAACCCAGGTCGCTGCGACAACTTCCGGACCGGCTTCGCCCAAAGAACCCTGGAACGGAGAGTATTATGTGTCATTCGGCCATGACCTTGGTCGATCCTGGCCCGACGCGGTCAAATACGGGTTCGTGAGCGCAGGTGGGGGTTCCTGGTATTCGAACACGCTTAATCTTCTCAAAGCAGGCGATCGCATTTGGGTCAAAGCGCCGGGCCACGGCTTTGTGGGCGTCGGACGGGTCAAAGGCCCACCCGAGCCGGCATCGGACTTCAAAATAATAACAGAAGACGGAAGCGCTCGGCCTGCGCTCGATGTGCTTACGTCTGCAACCTATCACCGGGAGTTCGTAGATGATCCCGATAAAATGGAGTATTTTGTGCCCGTCGAATGGGCCCAAACGGTTCCGCTCGATAGAGCGGTCAATGAGATCGGGCTTTTTGGAAACCAGAACACTGTCTGCGCTCCCAAGACCCCGAAATGGCGTCATACGATTGAGAGGTTGAAAGAGGCGTTTCCAGACTACGGCACTACTAAATGATCGGTTAGGTCTGGCGCGACGCCGCCCCAAGATGCGCGACCCCACTTATCCCGAAAACAGAGCCAGCGCGTCCGCCGCCAACACCCCGCCGGTGATGGCTATTGTTAAGAAAGGCGTGGCCTCGGCCAGCTGCTCGCTCGTCACCATGATCTGCCCGATCTTCGTCGCCAACTGCGCGATCGAGGCGGCGAACACCAGCCGCCCGATTCCGCACCATAAAATCGCGCCCATGCACATTGGGCAGGGCTCGCCCGTGGCGTAGAGCGTCGCGCCTTTCAACGCATCGGCGACGCCGCCCACAGAAATAATGGCGCGCAGCGCGACCATTTCGGCATGCGCCGTCGGATCATCGTTGGTCTTGCCGAGATTGCGGCCGGTTGCGATCACTTGGCCTTCGCGCACGATGACGGCGCCAAAGGGAAAGTCGCCCTTCTCCGCCTCGGCAATGGCGAGGCGCATAAAGCGCTCGTCCTCGGGCAGAGGGGGCGTCAACGCCGCGCCGGCGGAGGCGTCCCGCGGCGCGCTGAAAAAAGCCCCGGCAAGACCGACGCCCAGCAACGTCGAGAGGCCGCGCCGGCTGAGCCCGAACCCATGCCTTGATCCGCACCGGCAAAAAGCGTCGCTCATGTCGCCTCCTCTTTTTTGGATCATGCCGCGTCCTCATCCTTCAGCGAGACGAAAATCAACACGCCGAGCATGGTGATCGCGATGCGAAAGGCGCTCGGCACGGCGTCGGCGTTTTGCGAGCGCCACATGCCGAACCATTCGCCGCCGACGGCGATGAAACCGGCCTCGAACAATATAAAGCCCAGCGCCAGCCCGGCAATGGCGCGGCTCTTGGCGCGCTGGAACAATGGCGCATTGGCCCGGCGCGCGCGGACCATCGTGAGAACGCCAAGCCCGGTCAGCGCAAAAATCGCGGCCTCCGTCGCGATGATCGTGACATAGGCTGCATGGTGCAGGACCGGCGAGGTCACCGCGCGCCAGCGGATCTTTGCGCCGCCCGGAATCTCGTCCATGTCGAGCACATGCGTGACAAAGGCGAAGTTCGTCCAGTAGTCCGTGACATTGCCGAACACGACGAGCGCCATATAGAGCGCCACGGCCCCGACGCAGGCGATTTTGGCGAGGCGGATGATCACGCGAGCCTCCGGCAACAACGCCCAAGACATAGCATTGCCCGTCAGGACTTGTCGCGCCCGGCCTTGCGCCCAATTCGCCGGATCAAAACGGCTTGCGCCGGCGTCCTCGGCGCATTAAGTTGCGCTTTCGCCCTGGGGTGCTGCCGGTGACGGCGGCTGAGATCACACCCATAGAACCTGAATCTGGATAATGCCAGCGCAGGGATCGGCAAGACGGCGTCAGTCGAGTCGCAAGACTTCTTCCTCGCCCGCCGCGCCAGCCTCCTGCCGAACCGCCGAGAGAACTGGAGCGGAAGATCAGATGAACATCCATGACAAGCCACAAAACCTCGCGCCGCAAAGCGTGACGTCCGGGCCGCTGCCGGGCTCGCGAAAAATCTATGTGCGGCCGGCAAGGGCGCGCCGACATCGCCGTCGCCGCTGCGCGAAATCGCGCTCGATCCTTCCGCCAACGAGCCGCCACTGCGGGTCTACGACCCCTCCGGCCCCTATACCGAAACCGACGCCGCGATAAATCTCTCGACCGGGCTCCCCCGCCTGCGCGAGCCCTGGCTCGCCAAGCGCGCCGGGACTCGAATTCTATTCAGGCCGCGCGGTGCGGCCGGAGGACAATGGCGCCGTTTCGCGCCGACCGCCTCGTCCCGCCCTGCCCCGCCAATACGTCGCCGCGCAAGGCGCAGCGACGGCGCCCTCGTCACGCAATATGAGTTTGCGCGCGCGGGGCATCATCACCGAGGAGATGATCTTCGTCGGCCGCGCGGGAAAATCTCGGCCGCGAGCAAATGCGGGAGGACGCCGAGGCGCGCCTCGCCGACGGCGAAAGCTTCGGCGCCTCGATCCCCGCTTTCATCACGCCGGAATTCGTGCGCGACGAAATCGCGCGCGGACGCGCCATCATTCCCGGCCAACATCAACCATCCGGAACTGGAGCCGATGATCATCGGCCGCAATTTCCTCGTCAAGGTCAACGCCAACATCGGCAATTCCGCCGTGACCTCGTCGGTCGCCGAAGAAGTCGAGAAGATGGTGTGGGCGATCCGCTGGGGCGCCGACACCGTGATGGATTTCTCGACCGGGCGCAACATCCACAATATCCGCGACTGGATCATGCGCAATTCGCCGGTGCCGATCGGCACGGTGCCGATCTATCAGGCGCTCGAAAAAGTCGACGGCGATCCGACCAAGCTTACCTTCGAGATCTTCCGCGACACGTTGATCGAGCAGGCCGAGCAGGGCGTCGATTATTTCACCATCCACGCCGGCGTGCGGCTCGCCTATGTGCCGCTGACGGCGCGGCGCACGACGGGCATCGTCTCGCGCGGCGGCTCGATCATGGCGCGCTGGTGCCTCGCGCATCACAAGGAGAGTTTCCTCTATGAGCGCTTCGACGAGATTTGCGACATCATGCGCGCCTATGACGTCTCCTTCTCGCTGGGCGACGGATTGCGTCCGGGCTCGATCGCCGACGCCAATGATCAGCGCGCAATTCGCCGAACTCGAAACGCTTGGCGAACTGACCAAGATCGCCTGGAAAAAGGGCTGTCAGGTGATGATCGAAGGCCCCGGCCATGTGCCGATGCACAAGATCAAGATCAACATGGAGAAGCAGCTCAAGGAGTGCGACGAGGCGCCGTTCTACACGCTCGGACCGCTGACCACCGACATCGCGCCGGGCTATGATCATATTACGTCCGGCATCGGCGCGGCGATGATCGGCTGGTTCGGCTGCGCCATGCTCTGCTATGTGACGCCGAAGGAGCATCTCGGCCTGCCCGACCGCGACGACGTCAAGACCGGCGTCATCACCTACCGCATCGCCGCGCACGCCGGCGATCTCGCCAAAGGCCATCCCGCGGCGCAGCTGCGCGACGACGCGCTATCGCGCGCGCGCTTCGATTTCCGCTGGCAGGATCAGTTCAATCTCGGGCTCGACCCGGAGACGGCGCGGCTTTCCACGACGAGACGCTGCCGAAGGAGGCGCACAAGACCGCGCATTTCTGCTCGATGTGCGGGCCGCAATTCTGCTCGATGAAGATCACGCAAGATCTGCGCGAGGAGGCCGCGGCGATGGAGGAGCGCGAAAAAGGCATGGCGGAGAAGAGCGCCGAATTTTTGGAAAAGGGCGGCAAGCTTTACGTTTAACCGTTCGGCCCATATGGCATAGCCGAAGATAGGCCAAGCTGCTAAATTCACGCATGCCAAATGTGAACCCCGAGATCCTGTCCTGGGCGCGCGAAACAGCTGGCCTCACACTTGAGGCGGCAGCTAAGGAACTGGACATTCATGACAGCCGCGGCGTCACGGCCGCCCAGCGGTTGGCTGCGCTCGAAAGAGGCGACGTTACGCCGACACGTCCCATCCTTCGCAGGATGGCCGAAAAATATCGGCGCCCGCTAGTTGCTTTTTATATGTCCCACGTTCCCCAAAAGGGCGATCGCGGCGAGGATTTTCGTACCCTTCCGGCCGGGCATATAAGAGCCTCGGACGCGTTGCTCGATGCTCTTGTCAGGGATATCCGCGCACGCCAGAGCATGGTCCGAGCCCTCTTAGAGGATCTGGACGAGGCGAAACCACTTCCTTTCATCAATTCCGCCAGCATGAGCGATGGTGTTCCCGCCTTAGTAGCTTCTATTAGGCGGCACCTCAAATTGGGCCCCGTATCTTTGCGGACTTACTCCGGGATCCGTAATCAGACATCCGCCGAGGAAGGCTTCAGGCTACTGCGCGGCCGAGTAGAGGCTGCAGGCATTTTCGTTCTCCTCATCGGGAATTTGGGCAGTCACCATTCAGCCGTCGATCTCGAAACATTTCGTGGGTTCGCGCTCGCTGATGATATTGCCCCATTTGTCGTAATTAACGACCAGGATGCCACCGCGGCATGGTCGTTCACACTTGTGCATGAACTTGCTCACTTGTGGATTGGGGAAACAGGTGTGAGCGGCTCCCAAGTTGGATCTCCGATTGAGCGTTTCTGCAATGACGTTGCTGGGGAATTTCTGCTTCCCACCGAAGAGCTACGCCTGCTCGACGTGGATAGTGAAACTTCCCTAGAAGTGGCCCAGGGAAGGATTACAAATTTCGCCAACGAAATGAATGTGAGCCGGTCAATGGTCGCTTATAAACTCTACCGAGTAGGCGCAATCAATCAGGACATTTGGCGGGAGCTCAGCTCGTCGTTCCGGCAGAGCTGGCTTGATGCCCGCGCTGCGCAGAGAGAGAGAGCTAGAGATAATGACGGGGGACCAAGCTACTACGTTGTTCGCCGCCATCGGTTGGGGCATGCCTTGGTCGACCTCGTGCGTCGGACGATGGCTGATGGAATCCTGAGCCCCTCGAAGGCTGCCAAGGTGCTTGGCGTGAAGCCGGTCAACGTTGAGACGCTCGTAAACGATACGGACACGTAGCGCTCCAGACGGACGATGTAGGTAGGTCCGGAGTGCTCTATCTCCTGGATGCCAACGTCCTCATAACGGCAAAAAACTCTTATTACGCATTCGACCGCGTGCCAGAGTTCTGGGCGTGGCTCGTCCATGTGGCGGGCCTCGGTAGCGCGAAGTTGCCGGTCGAGATCTACGAAGAGATCAAAGATGGCAACGACGTGCTCGCAGTCTGGGTCAGAGAACGAGCAAACAAGGATAAGCTTGTGCTCGACGAAGAAATCCACCCTAACCTGATAGCGCGTGTAATCAACGAGGGCTATGCGGCCGATCTCACCGATGTTGAGGTTGAAAAGATTGGTCGTGATCCTTTCCTAATTGCCTACGCGCTCGCGGGTGCCGGTCGATGCGTAGTCACGACCGAAGTTTCAAAACCTACTACGAGTCGAGCTAACCGCAAAATCCCAGACGTTTGCTCTGGGCTAGGGATTGGGTGCATTGACACATTTGCTTTTCTTAAAGCATTAAATTTCACAACCTCCTGGCATCCATGAATCAGAGAAGCATTGGGCTGCACCTGGTAATGATTTCTGATCAGGCCGGAGAACTGGCCAAAGTCAAGCGGCTGCGTTGAAGAATATGGATCAGCGGGGCGCGGCGGCGCGAATGTCGCCGCGCAGTAATGGTAAGTTCAGATCATATATTGGCCGCCGTTGGCGCTGATCGTCGAACCCGTGATGAACCCCGCCTCATCGGATACAAGAAAGACCACGCAACGCGCGATTTCCTCCGGCTCGCCGAGCCGGCGCACCGGAATGTGCGGCAGAATCGATTTGTCGAGCACATCTTTCGGCACCGCCTTGACCATCTCGGTTGCAATATAGCCGGGGCAGATGGCGTTGACGGTGATCCCCTTGCCGGCGCTCTCCTGCGCGAGCGCCTTGGTGAAGCCAAGGTCGCCCGATTTCGCGGCGGAGTAGTTGGTCTGGCCGAACTGGCCTTTCTGGCCGTTGACCGACGAAATATTGACGATCCGGCCGAATGCGCGCTCGCGCATCCCCTCGATGACGGGACGCGTCATGTTGAACAACGAGTTCAAATTGGTGTTGATCACCTCGAACCATTGTTCGGGCGTCATTTTGTGGAACGCCGTGTCGCGCGTGATGCCGGCATTATTGACGAGAATGTCGACCGGTCCGAGGTCCGCCTCGACCTTTTTCAAGCCCTCGGCGCATTCCTTGTAATTGGACACGTCCCATTTGTAGGTTGGAATGCCCGTCACTTCCTTGAATTTTGCGGCGGCCACGTCATTGCCGGCGTAAGTCGCCGCGACGTGATATCCCGCCCCCTTCAAAGCCAAGCTGATAGCCGCGCCGATTCCGCGTGACCCGCCGCTCACTACCGCCACTCGCGTCATTTTCATCTCCCCAAATCCAGCCTTAAGGCTTTTTATAAGGTGCGGCTTCACCGCGAAGCCGCACGCCTGAGATCGTCAATTAAAATGATCTTTCCGACTGCAGCCAATCTTTAGCGCATGACGCGGCAGAACTGATCTCACGCATTCGCTCCAAAAGGCGCGCGGCGCCGAAGAAACCCGGAACCGCGGCGGAGCCGCCCGCAACGCGTTCAAGTCTCCGACGCCGACCATTCGCGGCGCTCAGCGCTCGACCGTAAGGGCGATGCCCATGCCGCCGCCGATGCAGAGCGTGGCGAGCCCCCTCTTGGAGCCGCGGCGGCGCATTTCGTGCAACAACGTCACCAGCACGCGGGCGCCCGAGGCGCCGATCGGATGGCCGATCGCGATCGCCCCGCCATTGACGTTGACCTTGGCCGGATCAAAGGCCAGATCCTTGGAGACCGCGAGAGCCTGCGCCGCAAACGCCTCATTGGCTTCGACGAGGTCGAGGTCGCCGATCTTCCAGCCCGCCTTTTCCAACGCCTTGCGCGAGGCGGGGATCGGTCCCGTGCCCATGATGGCGGGATCGACGCCGGCCGTCGCCCAGGAGACGATGCGGGCCAAAGGCTCGAGGCCGCGTTTTTCCGCCTCGCTCGCGCTCATCAGCACCACCGCGGCGGCGCCATCGTTGATGCCCGAGGCGTTGCCCGCCGTAACGGTCCCCTCCTTGCTAAAAGCGGGCCGCAACTTGGCAAGCGCGTCGAGCGTCACGCCATGGCGAATGAATTCGTCCTTGTCGACGACGACATCGCCCTTCTTGCTGCTGATGGTGTAAGGAATAATCTCTTCGTCGAACTTGCCGCTCTTCTGCGCCGCTTCAGCCTTGTTCTGCGAGGCGACCGCGAAGCGATCCTGCTCGTCGCGGGTCAGCTGCCATTTCGTGGCGATATTCTCGGCCGTCTGGCCCATGTGGTATGACTTGAAGGCGTCGATCAGACCGTCGGTGAGCATGGTGTCGACGAACTTGAGGTCGCCCATTTTTACGCCCGAACGCATATAGGCGCTGTGCTGCGCCTGCGACATGCTCTCCTGGCCGCCAGCGACGATGATCTTGGCGTCGCCCCCTTCGATCTGCTGCAGGCCAAGCGCGACCGCGCGCAGGCCGGAGCCGCAGAGCTGATTGATGGCGAAGGCGGTCTTCTCCTGCGGCACGCCGGCCTTCATCGCCGCCTGGCGCGCAGTGTTCTGGCCCTGCCCGGCGGTGAGTACGTGGCCGAGAATCACCTCGTCGACTTCGGGCGCGTCAACTTTCGCGCGCTCGAGCGCGCCCTTGACGGCAGCCGCGCCAAGGTCGTGCGCGGGGATTGCGGCAAAGGCTCCGTTGAAAGAGCCGACAGCCGTGCGAGCCGCGCTCACGATAACGATATCAGACATTGGGCATCCTCCGTGGTCTGGCTTCTTCGCAACCCGCGCCCTCTGGCGCGCGCTGTCGTCGCCGAGCGCGACAGGTGCGCGCCGTCGGACATGGCATATCAAGGCCGGGGAAAAAAGGGGAGCGAAAAATCGTAGCCAAGAAAAGGTTCTTGCGTTGAAATAATGGGCTTTTCCTAAAAAGCGAACTATTATAGCCGGAATGGCGTAGCCCGGGACGGCTCGCGCCGTGGCCGAAATGACATATCAGGCTTGAGCTTAACGTTTTGATTTCGAATTGAAAATGTTGCAGTAGAAATGCAGTAGAAATAAAGACGAGATCTTATAGCTTTTCGACGAAGACGGCGAAGCAGAAGATGGTTCCCCAAAGAGGAAACGGGCGACTGAACATGGCGAATGAGAAGCAGCCGATTACGATCAAAAAATACGCCAACAGGCGCCTCTACAACACTGGCACGAGCGCCTATGTGACGCTCGAAGACCTCGCCGACATGGTCAAGAAAGGCGAAGATTTCGTCGTCTTCGACGCCAAGAGCGGCGAGGACATCACCCGCTCGGTGCTGACACAGATCATTTTCGAGCAGGAAGGCAAGGGAGGCCAAAGCCTTCTGCCGATCGCGTTTCTGCGCCAGCTGATTCGCTTCTATGGCGACAGCATGCAAATGCTGGTGCCGAGCTACCTCGAATTCTCGATCGACAAGTTAACAAGCGAACAAAACAAATTCCGCGATAAGGTCGCGAGCGGCTTTGGCGCTCAGGCGATCGGGCCGAGTTTTAGCTCGCTCGAGGAGCAGGCGCGCAAGAACATGGCCTTATTCAATCAAGCGCTCGCCATGTTCTCGCCGTTCGTGTCGCCGCTGACGCAGACGCATACTACGGTGCCTGAAGCTGCGCCCAAGATTGAAAAGGGGGAGCCCGAAGCGACCACGAAAAACGACATCGAAGATATGAAGCGCCAGATCGAGGAGATGCAAAAACGCATCGAGGGGATGAAGCCAAAGGAGTAGGCGCTGTAGGGGTCTAAAGTTTAGCGCCCGGCGCCCAGCCCGGCGGCGCCAACTCGAAATGCGCGAATTCAAAGCCCGGCGCGACGCCGCAGCCGACCAGTGTCCAGGCCCCTAGGCTTTGCGCGCCTTGCCACCAACGCGCGGGAACGACAAATTGCGGGCGCTCCCCCTTGAAGAGGTCTACGCCGAGCACATGCCGCCTCATATCCTCGCCGATTTGCGACACGCTTATGGCAAGCGGCGCGCCGGCGTAAAAATGCCAGACTTCCGCGGCGTCGACCCTATGCCAATGCGACGTCTCCCCCGCCTGAAGCAGAAAATAGATCGCCGTCGACGCGGCGCGGCCATCCTGGTCCGTCGCGGGGTCGCGAAATGTTTCGCGGTAAAAGCCGCCTTCGGGATGCGGCTGCAAATCCAACAGGCGAATGATGTCGGCGGCGCTCGCCCTCGCCGCCGCGCCTGGGATGGATTGGTCGCCCGCGGAATTGACCATATCGTCTACCAAATGCATTAGCCTGGCCGAAAGCCCGGCAACTTTTTAATATCGCGCTCAGAAGCGATTCTTGCGCTCGCGCAGTTCGGCGAAGACCGCGACCGGATCGGCGTTCGGCAGGCCGACCGCCGCCTGAACGTCCGGCTCCTCGGCGCGCAGGAACGGATTGGTCGCCCATTCGATCGCGATCGTCGTCGGCAGTGTTAATTTACCTTCGGCACGCAATTGCGCGACCTCCGCCGCGCGCTCTTGCAAGAGCTCGTTGCCGGGTTCGATGGTCAGCGCGAACCTGGCGTTGGCGAGCGTATATTCATGACCGCAATAGACCTGCGTTTCGCCGGGCAAAGCTGCGAGCTTCATCAATGAGTGAAACAACACCTGCGGCGGCTCCTCGAAGCCGCGCCCGCACCCCATCGCGAACAAAGTATCACCCGTAAAAGCGATGTCCTCTTCCTCGAACCAGTAGGCGACGTGTCCGCTCGTATGTCCGGGCACCTCGATCACGCGCGCCTCAAGCGCGCCGACCATGACGCCGTCGCCCTCGCCGACCTTGGCGTCGAGTCCGCCGATTTTGGCGGCCTCCTTGCGCGGCCCCGTCACCGTGACGCGCGGAAAAGCGGCCTTCAGGCCGCCGACTCCTTGCACATGATCGGCGTGGTGATGAGTTAAGAGGATGTCGGTGAGGGTCCATTCGTGGGCGGCGAGCGCATTTAGAATGGGCGCGGCGTCCGGCGCGTCGATCGCGGCGGTCGCGCGCGTTTCCGGATCATGCACCAGCACTCCGAAATTGTCCTTCAGGCACAGGAACTGATAGATATGGGGCGCCATAGTCTTTCCCCTTTCGCGACGTCCGATTGTGCCACGCCGCGGCCCGGCGTCAAACCCGCGGGCGAGGCTTTATTTTTCGGCGCCCAAGGCGGATGATCGCAGGAGTTCTTGCATCGTCTGAACCGCCAATTGGGCCCTTATGTCGCTCGACGTCGTCGATCTACGCTCTTTCTACGGCACGCCGGCGGGCGAGATCGCCCGCCGGCTGATCGGCCGCATCGTGCGCCGGCGCTTTTCCAACTGCACTGGCTATTCGATCCTCGGGGTTGGCTACGCGACGCCCTATCTTGGTTTTTTTCGCGACGAGGCGGTGCGCGTGCTCGCCTTCATGCCGGCGCAGCAGGGGGTGATCAACTGGCCGTCCTCGGGGCTTTCCGCTTCGGCGCTCGTCGAGACGACGGCGATGCCTTTGCCGGACTCCTCGATCGACCGGGCGATTGTGATCCATGGCCTCGAGATCACCGAACATCCGCGCGATCTGCTGGCCGAGATCTGGCGCATCCTCACGCCGGGCGGACGGGTTCTTATTGTCGCGCCGAGCCGCTCGGGACTCTGGGCTCGGCTCGACAGGACGCCGTTCGGACATGGACAGCCTTTCTCCCGCAGCCAACTGCGCGACCTCATGCGAGAGACGTTGTTTTCGCCGACCCATTGGGCCGAGGCGCTGTATGTGCCGCCTTTCCAGCATCGCACGCTCCTGCATTCGGGGATCGTCTTCGAGCGGATCGGCGCCTTTTTCGGCCTTCCGGGCGCCGGCGTCTTGATCGTCGAGGCGACGAAGCAGCTTTATCGTCCGGTCCCCAGCCTGCGGCGAGCGCAAGAGGCGCTGCCTCCTTTCGCGCCGGCTTCCGAACCGGTCGGCGTCGCTCCCGTCTCTACCTGCGGACGGTGGCTTTCTGACTGAGCTTCAGCTTGAAGCAATTCGCCAGAAAAAGGCCCCCATGCGCGAGCCCGGCGCCGTCGATCCCATGTCCGAGCCCGGCCGAGAAATGCCACTGACAAGGAATATTGGCGCGCGCCAGCGCCTCGGCCGACAAAAACAGCGCCTCGGGCGAGATCAAGTCGTCCTCGCCGCCATGGATGAGCAAGACGGCCGGAGGCTTGCCGCGGCTCTTGCCGGCGGCTGTTTCGCCAAGATGCTCCGGCCCGACAAGTTCGCCGGAATAACCGAGGATGCCCGCCGGCGCGCGCGAGCGCCGCAGCCCCACATGCAGCGCGAGCATTGTTCCTTGGCTGAAGCCGACGAGAGCGAGCTTCGACTCATCGAGGCCATGGCGCTGCAGTTCAGCGTCAAGAAAAGCGTGGAGACCGGGCGCCGCCTTGTTGACGCCGGCCCAGCGCTCGTTCGGGTCGCGCATCGTCAAAGGGAACCATTGGCGGCCGCCGGGCGCCTGGACGCAAGGCTCCGGCGCGTTTGGCGCGACGAACGCCGTATCCGGCATGAAATTCTGCCATTGCTTGCCGAGGGCGATCAAATCCGCCCCGTCGGCGCCATAGCCATGCAAAAACACGACGAGTTGTTTCGTCGCGCGCGATTTGGCCGCAAGCCGCGGGCCGTCGATCAAAGCCGCCATAGCGATTATCCGCCGATCGGGGAGAGAGATGTCGCCCCCGCCACTTAATGCGTTTTCGCATCCGGGGGAATCGGTTTCGGCGCCGTTCCACGTGAAACTTCCTCGACCGGTTTCGCTGAGAGATTGGTCGGATGAAGCGCTGATCTTACGAGGGCGCCGCAAGCGAAGCGGGCTATCGCCGAAGGAACCCAAAACGCCGCCAAATCAAGTTGGCGACGAAGGCGTCAGCGCAAATTCACATTTACCGGCGGCCCTGGCGAGATTAGAATTTTTAAGACCAAGGGCCAATTTTCGCCGCTTGATCTTAACTGAGGCCATGATCTTTTCGAAAGCGTTCGCGCCTATTCTTAAGGTCATGCTGTGGGGCTCGCGCCATGTATATCATCGCCCGCAACATCACGGGTCCGCGCCTTCGCTGCGAAGCCTTGATGGTCGACAAGAAAACTTTTACGCCCTGGCCGCCGACGAACGAGGACGGCTGGCGCCGCGCCTATAAGTTCCGCGACAAGCTGATGGCGGAAGTGGTGCGCATGGAGGCCGACCCGATGGGCGAGAAGCTGAAGGTCATCGAGGCGGTATATATCCCTTGAGGTCGCGCTTCACGCCGGCAGATCGCGCAGCCAGCGGCGCGTCTCATCTACCAGCTTGCGAAACGCGGTCCGCCTCCAGGACGAAGGCGGTTGTCGGCGCAACTAGCCGGCTTAGTCGGCTGATTGCATGCGTTTGCCTGAGTAAGTGGAAGCCTTTCGAAATGAAAGAAACCATTCTGCAATGTTTCTTGCCTCAGCTTGAGCTTATTATATAATCCTGTTTTACGCAATCGATTAAATTGTTTGGGTAGTTGAGCGGAGCTGTATTGTAGATAGTCTCAAGATGCGGTCGTGACTCAATGGTAGCCTCACCACAATGGTCAAAATCTACTGGGTCATTCCAACTCGCTATGACTGCTTTGTACGCTTCAGTCTGTGCAACTTCCTCTAGGAAAGCCTTGGGCATTGAATTTCCAATAACCAGTTGAGAGTGATTAGATATCGCAGCCTCCATTCTCAAATTCAGCGGTTGAAAAACAGTCTTCATCCACTGGCGCCATCTTTTCGTTTCCTCAACAGTCGGAGGATCTTCAAGTCACTCGAAGAAATGGCAGGACTTCGATCCAATTCTCCAATATTCACTATTTCTGAATTAATTCCATATTTCGTTATTCGCTTGTGTCAGGGCGTAGAGAGGGCCATACAGCCTCTCGATTTGCGCATTGACGAAATCGAGTTGTGCTTTCCGATGGTCGTTTAGGCCCCCAAAAATGTAACCTACCGCCCCCGTTATCATAGCCCCGAGGAGAAATGCGATGATACCACCCCAACGTGCCTGTTTTGGACGTTCGTCTTTGCTCGCTGGTGGAGCGGATATGTGGTTTGATGGAGCGGTGCCGGATTGTCCATCATCGGAGCGTGTTGTCTCGGACACTCGAGATCATCCCCACAAATTGCGAACAGAAAATCAGTGCGTCTCTTGCGGCTGGAATACCCGGCGGCCTTCAAGATCGCTGAGGCCCTATCTGCGTGTCATCGCCCAGCCGAAGGGAACCGACACATGAATTTAGAACTCTTCCCCATCGCTGAAAGCATATAAGCCGACATCCCCCGGATGACGGCCCCACCCAAGTTGGAGTGTCCCTTTCGACAAGTCTGGCAATGCCAAATCATTGACGCGCGAGCTTCCGTCTGCCAAGCCGACGCTGTCGGTCCGCCGTGCGTAGATAATGCGGATTTTGTTGTTACCACCACGCAACTGTCCCATGGTTTTTAAGCCCCTGCGGAGCCTAAAATGAACGTGCAAAGACTGGTGGAAGATGTGCGAAGAGGAAAGCTCATCTACCGCCATCTTTCGAAACGGCGCTGTCAGCCTCCTCAAGATAGGGGAGGAGTTGTTAAATCTGCTCACTCCGGCTGAAAATTCATCGCGACGCCGTTGATGCAGTAGCGAAGGCCGGTCGGCGGCGGACCGTCGGGAAACACATGGCCGAGATGGCTGCCGCAGCGGCTGCAATGGACCTCGGTGCGGCGCATGAAAAGGCTGCGGTCCTCCGAGGTCTCGACGGCGCCATCGAGTGGATCATTAAAGCTCGGCCACCCGGTGCCGCTTTCGAACTTCAGTTTTGAGGCGAAGAGAGGCTGCCCGCACCCCGCGCAGCTAAAAACGCCGGCGCGCTTTTCGTAATTCAGGGCGCAGCTGCCCGGCGCCTCCGTGCCATGCTCGCGCATGATGTGGTACTGCTCGGGCGTCAAAAACTTGCGCCATTCGGCGTCGGTATGCGTCACCGGAAAGGTCTTGGTCTCCATGATCGGCTCTCCAAACTGGGGCTCGGCTTCGACCCTTCCATTCTAGCGCAATTTTGCGCCTTGCTCTCATGCCTGCTTCGCGCCTGACAATCGCAGATTTCGCAGCCAGGGTTGGAGGCGCTTGATCGCCGCATCGAAGCGAGGATGCGGATGGATGATTTTTTCTTGCCCGGCTAAATAGCGCCCGTGGACATAGACTGCGTCGGAAAGGCGATCGTCAAGTCGCTTGAAGGCCTCTGCGATGTCACGCCAACTCATCGAATGAACACTCCTTTTTCGCCTGCCGCGCGCTCGATTTGAGCATTAACCGAGGCGCCGGCCAGCGCGTGGACTCAAAGCGCGAGCACATTAAAGCCGAAGGGCATAAGAAGACGATCGTTCACCTTGTCCTGATTCATAAAGAGCGCATAGGCACCGCCCGGATAGGCGCCCCAGAAGCGGCCGCCAGGCGCGACTTCGCCCGCCGATTTGATAAGCTCGCGCCCTCTGTTTGCGCTCGCGCCGCCGCGCCAGAGGAAGCCTAGAGACGAAGCCTTGAAAACAAGCCTGCCGATCTTTGTTCGAAATTCGATGTATGCGCTGCGCGGCGGCTTCCTGATCCGGCCGCTCCTCATCTCGCTCGTTCTGGGCTTTGCGGGAATGATCCTGTCGTCGGCGGAAGAGACCTTCCCGATCGTCAGCGCCTGGGTCCCCGAGGCTTTGTTTCCTTCGCGCTCCGATCCGCAGATCGCTCAGGTGATGCTCAGCACCATCGCGAGTTCGGTCATGACCGTCGTCTCGATCGTCTTCGCGATCCTCTTAATGACGTTGACGCTGGCCTCGATGCAGTTTTCGCCGCGCATCCTCGTCAACTTCGTTAGAGACCGCGTGACGCAATGGACGCTCGGCGTCTTCCTCGGCACGTTTCTCTACTGCATGGCCGCCATGCCGGCGGCGCGCAGCCTGCCGCAACCTTTCGCGCCAGTGGCGACCGTCACCGGCGCGCTGCTGCTCGCGCTCGCCTCCGTCATGGGGCTCATCTATTTCATCCACCATATTTCCCGCGCCGTCAGCGTCTACCACATCGTCGATCGCATCGCTCGCGAGACCGAGGGCGTCATCGACGAAATCATGCCGCATACGCGTGGACTCGTCGCGCGCCGCGAGGACATGGCGTTCGAGCCAGAAGAGACCGAGTTTCCGGTTTTCAACGACCAATCCGGCTATATCTGCTTTATCGACAGCGCCCGCTTGCTGAAATTGGCCACGGACCACAAATTGCGCGTTCGCGTGCTGCGCCCGGTTGGACATTTCGCGCCTCAGGGCGCGCCGCTCTTTACCGTCTCACGCAAGAGCCGTCTGACGGCGGAGCTTAATAGGGAAATTCGATCCGCCTTCGTCATCGGCCCGATGCGCACCATGCAGCAGGACGTTGAATTCGGCGTCCTGCAAATCGTTGATATCGCATTGAAGGCGATCTCGCCGGCGGTTAACGATCCGAGCACGGCGATCAACTGCATCGACCAGCTGACCAGCATTCTCATCCGCTGGGCCGGCCGCGCGCCGCCGGCGACCCTTCTCAGCGATCCGCCCTATGTCGTTCGCGTGGTGCTTCCGTGGATCGACTTCAATCATCTGCTCGACACTGCCTTCGAGCAGATCCGCCATTATTCCGCGGGCGACGTCGCCGTGAGTTTACGGCTGCTGCGCGCGCTTCATGATCTTGCCGCCACCATCGACGACGAAAGAATGCGTGAGGAATTGACGCTGCGCGGGCGGCGCATCGTCGCCAACTGCGCGGGGCGGCTCGATCCGAGCGATCTGAGGCGGCTCAAGGAGCGGCTGGCGCCGCTCGAAGCCTACGCGTCAAGTTCGACGCGCGGCATATAGCGCTACGCCGCGTGAAGACGCCGGCTCGCTTCTCGCAATAATTCAAGGCGCAGCTCCGGCCAGCCCGACCAAAATAGGCGGCATGCTGGCCACTTCCCGTAGTTCTGGCTGGCGCGCGATCGCGCGGCCGTGGAATTTCAGAAAGTGCGGCGGCGGCACCATTCAAGGTGCTCTTTAAATGAAGCCTCGTTACCTCGGTCGGCTCGGGTGGCGCCATTGGTGAAATATGCGGAGCGACCTGCTCTATCGCAGCCTTTAAGACTGATTGGATGCGAAGTAGGTCCTGAATCAAAATGTAATCGGTTAATTCTCGAGCGAGATAATAGGCTACGATTTGCTCAGCCCACACTAATTTCAGGTTTTCAGCTCGCAAGGCTTGTACGTTCGGCACCGACGCTACCCGCTCGGCCCCAATCGTGAACGCTGCATAAGTTTCTGCGATGGCGACCGTTGCGCCTAATAGGATCTGCTTTTCTTCACGATCCGCGAGCGCTCGGTCATCGTTCCTCTGTCGACGTTGTACTTTAAATGCCGCCCATACAACCAACGCATTGACGACCGCGCCAAGGAAAGCAACGCCAACGGCCCACCAAGCGGCTTCAAACATCGAGATTGGCGACGCTCAAGCGCGTTTTCCTGGATGAATTCGCGGCGGGGCTCGACGACGTCGCCCATCAGCTTGACGAAAATATCGTCGGCGTCATCGCCTTCCTTGACTTTCACCTGCAACAGCGAGCGCGCCTCGCGGTCGAGCGTCGTCTCCCAAAGCTGATCCGGGTTCATTTCCCCGAGGCCCTTGTAGCGCTGCATCTGCGAGACGCCTTTCTGGCCAGCCGCCATCACCGCGTCGAGCAGTTCGCTGGAGCCGGAGACCTGGGTCTCCTCGCCGCGGCGTGACGAAAAGCGCCGGGCGGGCGAAGACGTCGTGCAAAGTCGCCGCGTGCTCGTTGAGGCGGCGCGCCTCGCTCGATGCCAGCAGGCCGGCGTCGAGCGTCGCAGCCTGCCGCACGCCGCGCACCACGCGCGGCTGAACACATAGCCGCCATTGGCGACGCGGCCTTCCCAGCCGCGCTCCATGTCGTCGGCGAGTTCGTCGAGACGCGCGGCGATCGTCCGGGCGAATCCCTCGGCCGCCGCCTCGTCATCCGGCCCGATCGGCCGCAGGGCGCCGGCGATCGCCGCCTGTTCGACGACGGCGCGGTCATAGCGCGAATGCATCGCATTGAGGATCTGCCGCACGATGCCGCGCCTCTTCGACGATCGAGCGCAGATCGGCGCCGGCGCGCTGGACGCCGCCGGATAGCCGCAGCACCGCTCCCTCAAGGCCGTTGCCGATCAGATAATCCTCGAGCGCGTGTTCGTCCTTGAGATATTGCTCGGAGCTGCCGCGTTTGACCTTATAAAGCGGCGGCTGCGCGATATAGAGATGGCCGCGCTCGATCAATTCGCGCATCTGGCGGAAGAAGAAAGTCAGCAGAAGCGTGCGGATATGCGAGCCGTCGACGTCGGCGTCGGTCATGATGATGATCTTGTGGTAGCGCAATTTGTCGACGTTGAAGTCGTCGCGGCCGATGCCCGTGCCAAGCGCCGTGATCAGCGTGCCGATCTCTTGGCTGGACAGCATCTTGTCGAAGCGCGCGCGCTCGACATTGAGGATCTTTCCGCGCAGCGGCAGCACCGCCTGATATTCGCGGTTGCGTCCCTGCTTGGCCGAGCCGCCGGCCGAATCGCCTTCGACGATGAAAAGCTCGGCCTTGGCCGGATCGCGCTCCTGGCAATCGGCGAGCTTGCCGGGCAGGTTGGCGACGTCGAGCGCGCCCTTGCGGCGGGTCAGCTCGCGCGCCTTGCGCGCCGCCTCGCGCGCCTGCGCCGCCTCGACGACCTTGCCGACGACGGTGCGCGCATCCTGCGGATGCTCCTCGAACCATGAGCCCAGCATCTCGTTGACGAGGCCCTCGACCGCCGGGCGCACTTCCGACGAGACGAGCTTTTCCTTGGTCTGCGAGGAGAATTTCGGATCGGGAACCTTGACCGACAGTACGCAGGTCAGGCCTTCGCGGCAATCATCGCCCGAAAGAGTCGACCTTTTCGCGCTTCAGAAAGCCCGGAGCGTTCGGCGTAGCCGGTGACCTGCCGGGTGAGCGCCGGCGCGCAGGCCGGCGAGATGGGTGCCGCCATCGCGCTGCGGGATGTTGTTGGTGAAGGCCAGCACATTCTCGTGGTAGGAATCGTTCCACCACAAGGCGACCTCGACCGTGATGTTCTGCTGCTCGCCCTTGATCAGAATGGGCTTTGCGATTAGCGGGCTCTTGGCGCGATCGAGATAGCGCACGAAAGCTTCGAGGCCGCCTTCGTAGTAGAGCTGCTCGGTCTTCACCTCGGGGCCGCGGGCGTCGGTGAGTTCGATGCGGACGCCGGAGTTGAGGAAGGCGAGTTCGCGCAGCCTGTGCTCGATCGTCGCGAAATCATAATCGACCATTGTGAAGGTCTCGGGCGAAGCGCAGGAAGGTGACCTCGGTGCCGCGCTTCGGCTTGCCCGCGACGATCGGCGCCGGCCCCGTGACTTCGAGCGGGGTGACGGCGTCGCCGTTTTCAAAGCGGATCAGATGCTCTTTGCCGTCGCGCCAGATGCGCAGCTTGAGCCAGGTCGACAGGGCGTTGACGACAGAGACGCCGACGCCGTGCAGGCCGCCCGAAACCTTGTAGGAGTTCTGGTCGAATTTGCCGCCGGCGTGCAGCTGGGTCATGATGACCTCGGCCGCGGAGACGCCCTCCTCGCTGTGGATGTCGGTCGGAATGCCGCGTCCGTCATCGGTGACGGTGACCGAGCCGTCGGCGTTGAGCGTCACCGTGACTTTCGTAGCGTGGCCGGCGAGCGCTTCGTCGATGGCGTTGTCGACGACCTCATAGACCATATGGTGTAGGCCGGAGCCGTCATCGGTGTCGCCGATATACATGCCGGGCCGTTTGCGGACGGCGTCGAGGCCGCGCAGCACCTTGATCGAAGTCGGCGCCATAATAGGCTTCCTCCTCGGCAGGGACGGAAGCCTTCGAAGCGGCGGCGGGTTCAGCCATGGGATAGGCGGACTTTCTATTGTTTTTGCGAGGATTTCCGGCGCGTTGCAAAAGCGGTGCCGCGACGGCTTGTCCGTTATAGACGAAGCGTGCGCGAAGGTCATGTTTTTTAATGTTTTTTGGGCCGCTTCGCGGGCCTTCGCGGCGCCCTGTCCACATGTTGATTTTTTATTGCCGCAGGCGTCGCCGCGGCGCCAACGCCCGCACCGCCGCCGTCCCTCACGCTCCCCGGGCTGTAAGGGAGGTTGCAATGGCAAGAGTTTCAGGCCGCCGCGCGGATCGCTTCGTCGCCGATCAGGAGGCCCCTCTCGTCGGCGTCGATGCGGACATGCTCGCCGTCGTGGATTTTGCCGGCGAGGATCAGCTCGGCGAGCGGATCCTGGACGTTCTTCTGGATGACCCGCTTCAGCGGCCGCGCGCCATAGGCCGGATCATAGCCTTTTTCGGCGAGCCAGGCGCGCGCTTCCGGCGTCAGCTCCAAGGTGATCTTGCGATCCTCGAGCAGTTTATCGAGGCGCTTCAGCTGGATGTCGACGATCTTTCCCATGTCCTCGCGGCGCAGGCGGTGAAACAGGATGATTTCGTCGACGCGGTTCAGGAATTCCGGCCGGAAATGCGCCCGCACCAGCTGCATCACCTCGGCGTGGACGGCGCTCGAAATCCTCGCCGTCCTTCTGCAGCACCAAAAACTCGGCGCCGATGTTCGAGGTCATGATGATCAGCACGTTGCGGAAATCGACCGTACGCCCCTGCCCGTCGGTCAGCCTTCCGTCGTCCAGCACCTGCAACAGAACGTTGAAGACGTCCGGATGCGCTTTCTCGATTTCGTCGAACAGCACGACCTGATAGGGCCTGCGCCGCACCGCCTCGGTCAAGGGCGCCTCCTTCCTCGTAGCCGACATAGCCGGGGGGCGCGCCGATCAGACGGGCGACCGAATGCTTCTCCATGTATTCGGACATGTCGATGCGCACCAACGCGTTCTCGTCATCGAACAGGAAGGCGGCAAGCGCCTTGGTCAGCTCGGTCTTGCCGACGCCCGTCGGCCCGAGGAACATGAAGGAGCCGATCGGGCGGTTGGGATCTTGAAGGCCTGCTCTCGCCCGGCGCACCGCGGTCGAAACGGCTTTGACAGCCTCCGCCTGGCCGACGACCCGAGCGCTGAGCGCGTCCTCCATATGCAGCAGTTTCTCGCGCTCGCCCTCCAGCATTTTGTCGACCGGGATGCCAGTCCAGCGCGAGACGACCTGGGCGATATGCTCCGGCGTCACCGCCTCCTCGACCAGAACGCCGCCGCGCCTCGAATTCGATTTCCGCGAGCTTACGTTCAAGGTCCGGAATGATCCCATAGGCGAGTTCGCCCGCCCGCTGATATTCGCCCCGGCGCTGCGCCTGGACGAGTTCGTTGCGGGCGGCCTCGAGCCGCTCCTTCAGCTTCTGCTCGGAGCCGAGCTTGTCCTTTTCGGCATGCCAACGCGCGGTCAAGGCGGCGGACCTTTCCTCAAGATCGGCGAGCTCAGCCTCGAGCTTGACCAGTCGATCTTTAGAGGCCGCATCTGTCTCTTTCTTCAAAGCCTCCTGCTCGATCTTGAGCTGAATGATCCGGCGATCGAGCTCGTCGAGTTCTTCCGGTTTCGAGTTCGATCGCCATGCGAAGACGCGCGCTCGCCTCGTCGATGAGATCGATCGCTTTATCGGGCAAAAACCGGTCGGCGATATAGCGATGCGACAGCGTCGCCGCAGCGACGATGGCGGCGTCAGTGATGCGCACGCCGTGGTGCAGTTCGTATTTCTCCTTGAGCCCGCGCAGGATCGAGATCGTATCCGCCACCGTCGGCTCGGAGACGAAGACCGGCTGGAAGCGCCTTGCGAGCGCGGCATCCTTCTCGACATGCTTGCGGTATTCGTCGAGCGTCGTCGCGCCGACGCAGTGCAATTCGCCGCGCGCGAGGGCGGGCTTTAAAAGATTCGAGGCGTCCATGGCGCCGTCGGCCTTGCCGGCGCCGACCAGCGTATGCATTTCGTCGATGAAGAGGATGATTCCCCCGGCGGCGGCGGTAATCTCCGTTAAAATAGCTTTGAGGCGCTCTTCAAACTCGCCGCGATATTTCGCGCCGGCGATCAGCGCGCCCATATCAAGGGCGAGCAGCTTCTTGTCGCGCAGGCTTTCGGGAACGTCGCCATTGACGATGCGCAGGGCGAGCCCTTCGACGATCGCCGTCTTGCCGACGCCCGGCTCGCCTATCAGCACCGGATTGTTCTTTGTGCGGCGCGACAACACCTGGACAGTGCGGCGAATTTCCTCGTCGCGGCCGATGACCGGATCAAGCTTGCCCGTGCGCGCCGCCTCGGTCAGGTCGCGCGTATATTTCTTCAAGGCGTCATAGGCGTTTTCCGCCGTCGCATTATCGGCGGTGCGGCCTTTGCGCAGTTCCTCGATCGCCCGATTGAGATTTTGCGCGTTGACGCCTGCGCGCTCGAGAATTTTGCCGGCTTCGGAATTTTTCTCCATGGCGAGAGCGAGCAGCAGGCGCTCGACCGTCACATAGGAATCGCCAGATTTCTCGGCGATCTTCTCGGCATTATCGAAAAGGCGCGCCAGCGGCGGCGTGATATAGACCTGACCGGCTCCGGAGCCTTCGACTTTCGGCAATTTCGCTAAAGCAAGCTCGGTCGCGACGAGAGCGTCGCGCGAGCGTCCACCCGCTTTGTCGATGAGGCCGGCGGCGAGGCCCTGCTCATCGTCGAGCAGCACCTTCAAAAGATGCTCGGGCGTAAATTGTTGGTGGCCTTCGCGCATGGCGAGCGATTGCGCGCTCTGTACGAATCCGCGAGCCCTTTCAGTATATTTTTCAAAATTCATGGCTGGCTTCTCCCTCGCGACGCGGTCCCTCTGCGCGCCCGCGGCTCAGACGACGGTTGGCCCCTGGCCGATCAACTTAAATGTAGGGGGAAAAAGCCTGGGCGGAAGGGTTTGGCGCCTTCTCAACGTATGTTTTGCTGGCTCGGAGCAAAGCGCCGATCACAGCGCAACGCGCCGCGATAGGCGTCACTTTGGCCGATCACCAAGCGCAGACGCGGCACCCCAGGGCGCGGGCGCCACCAACACCACGGGCCAGGACGCCAAACCCTATCCGGCCGCCAGCGGCCCATAGGGTCGGCGATGCCAACCTGTTTCGCAACCGCCGTCGACAAGTGTCGCCTCATAAACCCCAAGTGGATCATCGAACGCCAACGCTCGACGCGGCGAGAGTTGTTTGACGTTAATCGTTTCATACCAAAATTGAAACGATGACGCCCCACGGGCGCACGCGCGTCAATCGCCAACGGGATCTTGCGCGCTCGTTTCGACGTCGTTCGAATCGGTCGACGCGGTGGCCTGATCGATCGCCATTTCAGCCTTGCTGCGACGGCGGCGACGCGGCCGCAGGTGGAAGCCGCTCGGCTCGCGCTCCGAATCCGCGCGATTGTCGCCGGTGGTATTCAGCGTCTCGACTGAGGCGCCGGCGTCAAGCGGTTCGGCGAGGGCGTCGGCCGCGGCGCGCATCGGCGCGGTGATAAAGGCGGGCAGGCCGTTCGGCTCCGCGTCTTCAACTGGCGCCCGGTCGCCGCGCTGATCGCGCGGAGCATCGCGGAAATCGCGTTGCCCGCGTCCGCCGCGCCCCTGGTCTCTCTGACCTTGATCTCTTGCGCCTTGATCTCTAAGGGCTTGATCACGCGCCGGACCGCTGCGATCGGAGCCCGTCCGATCCTGCCCAAAGCGCTCCTGGTTGCTTCCACCGCGATCCGGGCTATTGCGCTCGGAATACGGACGATCCTGGTAGGGCCTTTCCTGATAGGAAGCCCGATCCTGGCGCTGAACACGCTGCTCCGGCCGTTCGAAGCTCTGTTTCTCCGAGGAGCCGTTGCCACCGCCGCCGTAAAAGGCGCGATCTTGCGGCTGCTGCGGATTGCCAGTTTGCGGCTGCGACGCGTAAGCCGGCTGGGGAGCGGAAAAACGGTCCAGCGGGGAGGCGAACCGGTCCGGAATGCCGGTGAAATCATCGCCATCGTCGATCTCATCCGCGATGGCCTCGCCGCGCTGATAGCCGGAGGCGTTTTGTTGCTGGGCTTGTTGGGCGACGGCGATGAGACGGAAATAATGCTCGGCGTGCTGAAGGTAGCTCTCGGCGGTCACGGGATCGCCGGAGGATTGCGCGTCGCGCGCCAGTTGCAGATATTTCTCGCCGATATGATGCGCGGTGCCGCGGATTTTCACGTCAGGACCGCTCAATTCGTAAGAACGCGTCAAAGGGTTCGGCCCCTTGCGATTGTTGTTCGGACGACCGCGCATGCGTTTGTTGTTTTGTCCAGGTCTCATTTATGATCCTTGAGTGGCGCCATAGTCGCAACCCCCGAACGTCGCCCCTTGGCAAGTCGTTCACGGTCCTTGTAGAACCAATTTCACTTCAAAGAGCTAAGGCGCGAGCTGATAATTGGGCTCTCCAGCCAGTGACGATACCCGCGGGGTTTCCGCGGCATCAATCCGAGGCCCTGGGTCGACAGGGTCTAGGAGCTTGGGGGACGTTACCTCGGTTTCGCCGAGCGTCTCAGCTTAGCCGGGCGCGGAACTCGCCACCTTCCCGCGCCACAAACTGAGCGAGGGACAGGCGGATCTCGACGCTAACCGCAGCTTTACAGGAGCGAAAAGGCAATCCTTATTTTCGTGAAACTAGCCGCTTTCGTTTGAAACGCCAAGCGATTTTCGACGATATCTCGAATTTTGAAAATATCTCTCAACGCTGTCGCCGCAGCTTCAGCCCTAAGGCAGATTCAGGCGCGGCGGGCGAGGATAATACGGTCGCGCCCGTTGAGGTCAAGCCGTAATTTCAAATTCGAGAAAGACTGCGCTTCAAGAAGAGCTGCGACGTTTTCGCCCTGCCCCGCGCCGAATTCCAGCACGATGAGGCCGCCCGGGGCGAGAAGCCGGCCCGCCGGCGGAATAAGGACGCGATAGGCCTCAAGTCCATCCGCGCCGCCGTCCAGCGCTAGGCGCGGATCGTAATTACGCACTTCCGGCTCAAGGCTTTCAATGTCGCCGCCTGAAATATAGGGCGGATTGGAGACGATGAGGTCAAACTGGCCGCTTAGCGCCGACGTCCAGTCCGCGCAGACGATTTTTCCGCGCGACGCAAGCCGCTGGGCGAGAAGATTGCTCTGCGCGGTCGCACAGGCCTCCGGCGAGATGTCAACGCCGACGCCGAAAGCGTTTGGCAGGCCATGCAACAGAGCGCCAAGGATGGCGCCAGAGCCGACGCCGAGATCGAGGACGCGCCACGCTCGCGCGAGGTCGCCGGCAAGGTCTTGCAGCACGGCTTCTATAAGGGTTTCCGTATCGGGGCGCGGATCGAGCGTCGCCGGCCCCAGGGCGAATCGCGCGCCCCAAAATTCCTTGTACCCGATGATCCGCGAAACCGGCTCGCGGCCGAGGCGGCGAAGGGCGAATGCGCCGAGAATGCCGGCGCCCGGCCCGAGCGGGGCTGCCGGATCGCGCACCACGCCCGCGTGGTCGATCTGGAGCGCGGCGCAAAGAAGCACGCGCGCGTCAAGGTCGGCGAACTCGATCCCGGCCGCCGCGAAAGCGCGGCCAAGGAGGTGCCGCGCCCTATCGCGCGGCGTTGAAGCATCGAAGCCGAGCGAAGCGCTTTCGGTTTTCATGTCGGAAAGCGCACCTTTTCGTTGCGGGCGAACCGTCATCTCCTTCGTTTCAGGCCTCCGGACGACCGGCGGCCGCGAGCAGCACCCGCGTCAGACGCGTGGCGAACTCCGGCGCGTTGGCGGGCTTCTCCCCCTCCATCAAACGCGCTTCATCGAAGATCAGCCAGGTGATGTCCTCGATCTTCTGCTTTTCAGCGGAACCGATGAGCGCCGCCAGCGCCTGGATCAAAGGGTGCTTCGGATTGACCTCGAGGATTGGCTTCGTCGCCGCGCCAAACTGGCCGTGTTCGGCCAACAGCTGCTCCAGCCGGCGATCAGGCCCGCGATCTGGCGCAATCAGACAGGCTGGACTCTGCGCCAGTCTCTCCGACGCACGCACCTCCTCGACGGCGCCCTCAAGAGTCTGCTTCATCAATGCGAACAAGGCGGCAAGATTGGCCGGTTGCGGCTTATCGGCGCTTTCCTCCGCGCCCTTGGCGATAAGGGGGATCGATTTGATGTCGGCCGCGCCCTGCGTCACCGACTTGAAGGGCTTGCCCTCGAAACCAGCGGCGGTCGCGACCCAGAAGGCGTCGATCGGATCGGGCAGCAGCAAAACCTCGACGCCGCGCGTGGCGAAGCCTTCGAGCTGCGGGCTGGCCGCCAGCCGCTTGACGTCATCGCCAAGGAGATAATAGATCGCCGTCTGGTTTTCCCTCAGCCCGGCGACATAGTCCTTGAGCGTGCGATCCCCGTCCGGATGGGTCGAACTCGCAAATCGCGCAAGCTCGTAGAGCGCATCGCGCTTGTCCGGCCCCTCATAGAGGCCTTCCTTAAGAACGGCGCCGAAATGGCGCCAGACCTCGGCGAATTTGACCGGATCGCTTTCGGAGAGCTTGGTCAGCTCCTGCAGCACGCGATTGGCGACGCCCCTTTTGATGGCGCCGAAGACCGGGCTTTCCTGGATCATCTCGCGCGAAACGTTCAGCGGCAAATCGGCGGAATCGACGACAAGACGCACAAAACGCAGCCAGCGCGGCAGAACCTCGGCGTCGTCTGTGATCAGAACATGGCGGACATAGAGCTTGGCTCGGCCATGGCGCTCCGGATTGAAAAGATCGAACGGGCGCGAGGAGGGCACAAAAGCCAGAACCGTATATTCGTGGCGGCCTTCGGCGCGCCAATGGATGGTGAGCGCCGGCTCGTCGAACTGGCCGGAAAGCGTGCGATAGAAATCCGTGTATTCCTCGGGCGTGATCGCGCTTTTGGGCCTGGTCCACAGCGCCTGGCCGTCGCTCAGACGGCGCGGCTCGGCGCCGGGCAATTCGACGAGTTCAATCGGAACGGCCAGCGCGCTGGAATGCTCACGCACAATTCGCTCGATCTTATAAGGATCGAGGTCGTCTTTAGACGCCTCGTTCAAATGGAGAAGGACGCGCGTCCCATGCTCCGGCGCGCGCTCGGCTTGGAGCGGGGCGATGGTGAAGGCGCCCTTGCCGTCCGAGCTCCACACGAAGGCCTCGTTGGAGCCAGCCCGCTTCGAAAAGACTTCGACGTGATCGGCGACCATGAAGGCCGAATAAAAGCCGATGCCGAACTGGCCGATGAGGTCGACGTGCGGCCCCCCTCTCGCCAATTCGCTCTCTTCCACCTCCTCCAACGTCTCCTCTCCGCTCTCCGGTTTCGCGCCAATGCGGTCGAGAAAGGCGCGGGTTCCTGAACGCGCGATCGTGCCGAGTGATTCAGCAAGTTCCTCGCGCGTCATGCCGACGCCATTGTCGGCCACGGCGAGCGTTCCGGCATCTTTGTCGATGCTGATCGTGATTTTGAATGGCGTCGTGGCCAGCGAGGATTCGCTCAAGGCCTCGTAACGCAGTTTTTCGCAGGCGTCGGCGGCGTTCGACAGCAATTCGCGCAGAAAAATGTCGCGGTCGGAATAGACCGAATGCACCATGAGATGGAGTAGCTTGGCGACATCTGCTTGGAAAGCTTGCGTTTGACCAGCGGCTTCTGACATGACGGACAACTCTTTCCCTTAGAAATGAATTTTGGCCCGAGGCGGAGCATTCGAGGCTCGCCCGAGCGTCAATGGTGGAAACGCGGGATTGGACGGCGCGCCGGTCCATTCCCCGAAGGGGTGATATCGCTTCTGCCGGGCTCGCGCGCAAGTGCGGCCTGCGTGGAAAAATTTGGCCTCGCCTGTCGCAGAAACGTCAAGATAAGCCTTGCCCTGCCCGAATCCGCGCGCGATGATGCGCGCAAATCGGGGTCATGAGCAGCAAAAGAGCATGAACAAATCGGAACCCGCCGAAGATAGCCGCCGTCTACTCATGACTGAAAGAGCGCAGGAGTTCGCCTCCCGCGTTGAGGTTGCGTTTTTTCCTTCCGCGCGAGAGCCGGCGGTTGGCGTCGCGCCGCTAGTGTCTTTCAATCAATTGGAACTGCGCGAGATTCTCAATTTATACGGCCGCAAAGTCGCGGACGGCGAGTGGCGCGACTACGCCGTCGATTTCACGGCGCAAAAGGCTGTCTTTTCGATTTACCGCCGCGCGTCTGAATGCGCGCTCTACAGAATCGAGAAGAACCCGAGACTTGCGAAAAAGCAGGGCGCCTATTGCGTCGTCGCGACGAGCGGACTTGTGCTGAAACGCGGGCATGATCTGGACCGCGTCATCGCCGTTCTCGACAAGCGGCTGAAGCTGGTTTCGGGGTAGGCCCTTGAAGGCGCCGAGCATTCCCGGCGAGCGCGCCGGACGCTGTCAGTCCTTGGTGTCAGCGCCGCCAGCCTGACCTTTGTCGAAACGCTGAAGATTTTCGTCGCAACCTGAGCGCGCGGCCCGTCGCCATAAGCAAGACGGTCCAAAATCAGAAAGGCTCCGCACGCGGAGCCTTTCCTTCACCATCCAATCGCGAGGCCTTAGTTGTTCCGGTCGCCGCTGAGGTAGAGGAGCGACTGGAAGATGTTGATGAAGTCCAGATACAGCATCAAGGCGCCGTTCACGGATTTCTTGGTGGCGATTTCATAGCCGTCGCCCTCGTAATACATCTCCTTGATCGCCTGGGTGTCCCAGGCGGTCAGCCCCGAGAAGATTAGGACGGAGAGGATCGACAAGCCGAACTGGAATGCCGAGCTCTGGACGAACAGATTGACGACGCTCGCGATGACGAGACCGATCAGGCCCATGACCAGAAACGAGCCCATCGCCGATAGATCGCGCTTGGTGGTGTAGCCATAGATGCTAAGGCCGCCGAACGCAGCCGCCGTGATGAAGAAGGCGCGAGCGATGGAATTGCCCGTGTAAATCAAAAGGATTGTCGAGAGCGAGACGCCCATCGCCGCTGCGAAAGCGAAGAACAGGAGACGCGCCGAAGACGCCGACATCTGATTGATGCGGAACGAAAAGAACAGCACAAAGGCGAGCGGCGCCAGCATCAGGACATAGCGCAGCGGGCTGCCATAGATCGCGGCGCCGAATGCCGTCAGCGGAATGCGGCCTATTTGCGCGACCGCCTGAGAGGAGTCGCCGGCGACGGCGAGCATATTGACGCCCAGCGCCACCAAACCGGTCAAGGCGAGGCCCACCACCATATTATTGTATACGCCGAGCATATAGGTGCGCAGACCTTGGTCGATTTCGGCGCGACCAGCCCGTGTGACGCCCTGCCCCCAGCGGGCGCTTGCGTTGCGGTCGAAGTCGGACATGATTTCCTCTGGTGTTGTGGAGGCGCCAACCGCCCCCTGCCGCCGCCCTTTCGGTAAAGGTGGCGTACGCTTCAATATGGCGCAGAGCCTCGTTTCCCACAAGGCCGCCAAAGATGAACTATACTTAAGGTTGTCAAAGATCAAAACCGGCGTTTTTTAAAGATCGCGCAGATAGGGCGCCGGCTTGCGGCCAAGAACGCGCCAGGTCCCGATGAGGCCGAGACAAACGGTGAAGAGCAGCGCGGCGCCGGCGGCGCCGAGCGCCGGGCCCCAGTAAAAAGTGAAGTCGAGGTCCATCACGTTACGTGTGACGCCATAGGCCGCCGCGGCGCCCGCCGCAACGCCGAAAAGGGCGGTCGCGCAGCCGACCAGGCCGTATTCATAGATTAGTACGGCGAGAAGGCGACCGCGGGTCGCGCCCAGCGTCTTCAACACCACCGCGTCATGGATTCGCGCCTGCCGCCCTGCGGCCGCCGCCCCGCCAAGCACCAGGATCGAGGCGAGCAGGGCGACGCTCGACGCCCCTCGGATGGCGGCGGCGAGTTGCGCGACGAGAGCGCTCGCCGCCTCCAGCGCGTCCTTGACGCGCAGGCTCGTCACCGCGGGGAACGCGGCCGCCGTCGCCCTCAGCAAACGGGCCTCGCGCGCGGCGTCGCCGCCCTGCGGAAAAGTGAGGGTCGCAAGATCATGGTAGGGAGCGCCGGCGAAGGCGTTCGGGGAAAACACCAGCACGAAATTAATGCCGATGGTTCGCCAATTCACCTTGCGGATATTGGCGACTGTGCCGGTAATGACGCGGCCGAGCACGTTGACGGCGATCTCATCGCCGATTTCGAGCCCGAGCCCGTCTGCCACCTCGCTCTCCAGCGAAATCAAGGGGGCCCCGGCGTAATCCCTTGGCCACCATTGGCCCTCCAGCAGGGTCGAGCCAGCGGGAGGGGCGTCGGCGAACGTAATTCCGCGATCGCCCCGCAGCGCCCAGGCCGCGCTTTCCTTCGGCCGCGCTAGGTCGGTTGAGAGCCCCTTCAGCTTGATGATGCGTCCGCGCAGCATCGGCACGAGATTGAGTTTGCCGTCCGGCGCTTGCGCTGTGACGAACTGGGCGAAATCCGCCGCTTTGGCGCTCGGCACGTCGAGAAAGAAAAAGCTTGGCGCCGGTCCCGACCCTCCGGCCTTGAGCGCGCCGCGAATATTGCCGTCGATGAGGGCCAGCGCAACCAGCAACGCAAGGCCAAGGCCGAGCGAGAGAACGATGGAAGGGGTCAATGCGCCGGGGCGATGAATATTGCCGATCGCCAGGCGCAAGGCGAAATCGCGCGCGCGCGGCGCCTTTCGCGCGAGAAACATGATCGCAAGGGCGACGAGACGCAGCAGCACGAACGCGGCGGCGGTCGCGCCAAGATAGATGACCGCGAGCGTGCGGTCGCCCGACAGCGTCAGAGCCGCGACGACAAGCGCGGCGGCTGCGGCAAGGGTTGCAAGCGTGTAGCGCAGTCGCGCCCTAGACTCGCAGCGGCTCGATCGCCTCACGAAAAACCGCCTGAGCCGGCGCGTCGTGCACGCCCCCGAGGGGGCCGATCGAGAAAGCAAGCGCCGTAAGGAAGCCGTAAAGGGCGCCTGCCCGATCGCGCCGGGATGCAGCGCTGGGGCGAACGGAAACGGCAGCAGAGCGCCAAACCCCCAGGCGGCGACAAAAGGCATGGCTGCGCCAAGCGTCGCGACCAAGCGAGAGGCCGAGGCCGGCGACCAGCATGACTTGCGTCAGCATCATGGCGAAAGCCACGGAGCCGCTGGCGCCGAGCGTCTTCAGAATGGCAATCGTCTGGCGCTTGCGCTCAACATAAGTCCGGATCGCATTGGCGACGCCGACACCGCCGATGATCAGCGAAGTGAGGCCGACAAGGGTGAGGAATTGCGTGAAGCGGTCGAGATTGCGGGAGAATTGCGGCGAGATGTTTTTCCGCTGGCGCGGCTCCCAGCCGGCGTCCGGAAACTTGGTTTGCGCGCGGGCGGCGAGGTCCGCGACGGCGGCGTCGCTCGCCGGCGCGACGCCCGAACCCAGCGCGACACGATAAAGCCAATGGACGAGCGCGCCCGGCTGCGGCAAATGGCTCGCGCGCAGGCCCGCCTCGCTCATCAGAACGCGCGGGCCGAAGCGGACTCCGCCGACGAGCAGGTCCGGCTCGCGAGTCAAAAGCGCGCGCAGCTGATAGCGACCGTCACCGATAAAAATAATGTCGCCGAGCGCAACGCCGAGCTGCGCCGGCAAGGCGGGATCGACGGCGACGCCAAACACGCCGGCGCGCTCGGCGAGCGCGTCGCTCAGGGATTGCTTCGGCGCAAGATCGACCTGTCCAGCGAGAGGATAAAGGCGGTCGACCGCCTTGATCTCGACCATCGCCGCGTCGCCGGCCGGATCGCCCGCCGCTTCCCCGCCTTGCCGGCGCGCCATGGCTCGCATCAGCGCGACCGAAGAAAGACGCCCCTCTGCGGCCAGAAAGGCGCGTTCGGAGCTGGTCGCCTCGCGCTCGGCCAAATCGAAAGAAACATCGCCGCCAAGGATGGCGCGCCCTTCGCGCGAAAGTCCGTCCTTCAGCGACAGCGAAACCGAGCCGACCCCGGTGATCGCGGCGACCCCAAGCGCGATGCAGGCGAGGAAAATCCAAAATCCGCTAAGGCCGCCGCGCAAATCACGCAAAGCAACGCGCAAAATGACGGGCCAGCGCCAAACCCGCTTGCGACTTTTTCGCGGGATCGGCGCCGGGCCGGCGGGAGCGTCCGATGCATCCATGGAAATCTGCTTCAGCTGAAATAGACGGCGAGCCAAATGGTCGCGGCGTTCCGGTCGGTCCATTCGACGCGGTGTTTCTGGCCTGCCGGGATCAGAAGATGATCGCCCGGCGTCAGGACTTTCACGTCGGCCTCGCCTTCAAGGCGCAAGCCCGCCGAACCGGCGAGGACGAGCACCCATTCGGCCAAATCCTGGTCATACCAAAATCCCGGCGGACTGCATTGCCCGTTCGAGACGATGCGCTCGATCTTGAAGTTCTGCGCCTCGATCAGCTCGGAGAACTGCTCCGCACCGCGATCGAGATCCGCAATTTCGAAGAGATTTTTCACCACGCGAGGGATCGACCGAGGTCATGCATCGGCTTTCCTTCTTTGGAGGCATGCTGGCCACATCGAGCTGCTTCCCTTCGGCGACAGAACTGAGGTCTTTTACCGAGCTAGCGCTAATGTCGTCCCAAGTCACATTCGCGCGCACGGTCGCCCGGCTACGAAGGCAAGGCAATGGATTGCGGCTCCTCGATGCGGCCGCAATTGACCTTGACCGTGCGGTCGCATTTGGCGGCGAGGTTTTGATCATGAGTGACGAGCGCCAAAGTGGCTCCGCGCTCGCGGCGAAGCGCGAACATCAATTTGATGATGCTCGCGCCCGTCGCCGCATCGAGATTGCCGGTCGGCTCGTCGGCGATCAAAATGGACGGATTGGGGGCAAGGGCTCTGGCCAGGGCGACCCTTTGCTGCTCGCCGCCCGATAATTGCGCCGGATAATGCGTCAGCCTATCCTTCAGTCCGACGGCCTCGAGCTCGGCGCCGGCGTGCGCGAAAGCGTCTCTGGCTCCCGCCAGCTCCAGCGGAATTGCGACGTTCTCCCAAGCGGTCATGGTCGGGATGAGGTGAAAGGACTGGAACACAATGCCGATGTTTTCGCCGCGAAACCGCGCCAGCGCGTCCTCGCCGAGCTCGTCGAGGCGGCAGCCGGCGACTTCGACCGCGCCGGAATCCGGCCGCTCAAGTCCCGCGAGCACCATAAGGAGAGTCGACTTGCCAGATCCGGACGGCCCGACGAGCCCGACGCTCTCGCCGCGCGCGATTTTCAACGACAGGCCGTTGAGAATATGAACCCGCGCCGCGCCGCGCCCGAGGCTCAGATGCACATTGTCGAGTTCAATCGCCGGTTCAAGCATCCATGACATCCAGAACTCACCCCCCTGCGTCCCTTCGCGGCGGCGGCCGCCCGCAGGCGGCACAAGACCTATGGTCTCGCATCGCTTTATCTTTGCGCCAAGAGGCGGCGTCTTCACATGAAATTGCGCGGGGGAGCGCGCAAGTCGAGCCTTCCCTTGTTGGAGACCGGCGCGGGTTTCTTCAAGCGGCGCTGCGAAGCGCAACGCTGCTCGCGCTTGCGGGCGCTGGCGCGCCCGGCATTTCTGCGGAAAGCCCCCGCGTGATACGGCTCGTCGCGTTCGGCGATAGTTTGACGGCCGGCTATCTTTTGCCGGCCAACGCCGCCTTTCCGGCGGCGCTCGAAGCCGCGCTGCGCAAGGAAGGCTACCACGTCGCTGTCGTCAACGCCGGCGTCTCGGGCGATACGGCCTCCGGGGGCCTCGCCCGCCTCGACTGGTCGCTAGGCGAGGGAGCCGACGGCTTGATCCTTGAACTTGGCGCAAACGATATGCTGCGTGGAGCCGACCCGAAGGTGACTAGGGCGGCCCTTGAGGCGATTCTCGTCAAGCTGGAGAAGAAAAATATTAAAGTCCTGATAGCCGGAATGCGCGCGAGCAAAAATCTTGGGCCAGACTATAAGACGCAGTTCGACGCCATCTATCCGGATCTCGCAAAAAAATATGACGCCGTTCTCTACCCATTCTTTCTTGAGGGCGTGGCGGACCGGCCCAACCTCAAGCTCGCCGACGGGCTGCATCCCAACGCCTCCGGCGTCGAAACGATCGTGCGCAACATAATGCCGAGCGTCCGGGCGCTGCTCGCCGCGCTTGGGGACAAGCCCGCGGGCGGCTAAGAATTTTTTGCGATCGCAGCAAAGCCAATGTTCGCCTACCGCAAAATTTGCTAAATAAAGTGCGTTCGGCGACGGCCGCGCGATTCGGCTCTTCACTCCGCTTCTCGGGAGGGACCATGCCTCGCCTGTTCACCGGCCTTGAGATCCCTGCGGATCTCGCCATGGACCTCGCCATGTTGCGCGGCGGCATTTACGGCGCGCGGTGGATAGACGTCGAAAATTACCATATCACCTTGCGGTTCATTGGCGATATCGACGACGCCACCGCCCGCGACGTCCACGCCTCGCTCGAACAGATCAAGCGCAAGCCCTTCACAGTCGAGATCGAGACGCTGAGCTCGTTTGGCGGCGCAAAGCCGCGGGCGATCGTCGCCAAGGCGAAGCCGGCGACGCCTTTGGTCGAACTTCAGGCGCAGCAGGAGCGGCTTCTGCGGCGGATCGGCATTCCGCCCGAGCCGCGCAAGTTCACGCCGCATGTCACGCTCGCGCGGCTCAGAGCCGCGTCCTCGATGGCGGTCGCCGATTATCTGTCGACGCGCGGCTATTTCTTCTCCCGTCGCTTCGAGGCGCAGCGTTTTGTTCTTTTCTCGTCGCGGGCCTCGACCGGCGGCGGCCCCTATGTGATCGAGGCCGCCTATCCGCTGGGCTAACGCCACCACAGGTGTTGGCGCGGCGTTTCCCGCAACGTTGAGGCCGGGAGCGGCAGTCAGTCTTTGCGCCGCCGCAAGATCATCGGCAAGCCGCCGTCGGGCCGCAGCGTGATCCGCTGAACCGGCTTGACCTCATCGATTCTTCTGAACCTCAAGCGTAAACACGCGCATGATATGGGCGAGGACGATCGTCGCCTCTTGCAGCGAGAAGGCCGCCCCAATGCATACCCTCGGCCCCGCGCCGAAAGGCAAATAGGCGAAGCGATCGATTTTTTCGCGCGCGCCGGGGAGAAAGCGGCGCGGATCGAAGGCGTCGGGCTGATCCCATAGCAGCTTATGCCGGTGCAGCACCCACTGCGACACCATCACCAGCGCCCCCTTGCGGACACGCCTGCCGGCGAGCATATCGCAGTCGATCGCCTGACGGCTGATGCTCGCGGCCGGGGGATAAAGCCGCATCGCCTCCTCGATCACCACCTTGGTCTCGACCAGTCTGTCGGCGTAGTCCTCGACCGGGCCCGGCAGCACGCTGTCGGCCTCGGCGGCGAGCCGCCCGCGCCATTCCTCCGAGAGCGAGAGCAGGTATAAGGACCACATTAAAGCGTTGGCGGTGGTCTCGTGGCCGGCGCCGATAAAGGTCACGATGTTGGACCTCACCTCCG
The DNA here is from genome assembly GCA_963815815.1 of uncultured Alphaproteobacteria bacterium. Taxonomy (GTDB): domain Bacteria; phylum Pseudomonadota; class Alphaproteobacteria; order Rhizobiales; family Beijerinckiaceae; genus Methylocapsa. Next base: position 34,006 of record CAWFIA010000014.1, on the reverse strand, counting down.
CATCGCTGAGGCCGGCGCCGGTCTGCGGATCCCTCGCCTCGAGCAGCAGCGTGAGAATATCGCGCGGCGCGGCGTTCGTCTTCGCCAAAAGCCGTTTGCGCCGCAAGATGATGGCGTCGACGACGTCCTCGAAGAAATTCAGCGGGTTTCCGCTGGTGAGCTTGGTCCAGCGCGGCAACCATTCGGGAAAATCCATCAAATCGAATGGATCGAGCCGGCCGAGGGTGAGAAAATAGCGGGTCATCGCGCCGGTGAACTCCGAAGGGTCGCGCCCGAGCCCGTCGGAAAAGATGGTGCGGCCGAGCACGTCCAGCGTCACCCGCGCCATCTCCGGCTGAACGTCGAAGATCCGCCCCTCGCGCATACGCCGCCACCGTTCGATCAGTTCCTGCGCCGCGTCATTTGTAGCGGCGGCGAAAGACGACACTGTTTTTGGCGTAAAGAGAGGCGCCAAGGTGCGGCGCTGGACACGCCAGGCGTCCCCTTCGGCGAGGAACAGGCCCCGGCGCAAGCCTTCGCCGAGGACGCGTTTTTGCAGGCCATCCTTGCGATAATTTGGGGCGTTATCGACCAGGAAATGCCGGATCGCCGCTGGATCGCTCACGACGGCGATCGTGCCGAGGATGGTCGGACCGATGATGATGGGGAGTTCGAAATGCGCCCGGGTCCACGTCCCGATCGGATTTTTGCGCAGCGCCCGAATGGTCGAGATCGGCCCGAGCGGCGCGCGTAGAGGCGTCGGCGCCGGCGGGCGCGGCAACGCCGCCACATCGAGGGACAAATCCGTCATTCGTCTAACTTATGGCGGAGGACCGAGCGCGCAAGGGCGACCATGCCGCGGAGACGATCGCGGCAAGATCAATCAAGCGCGCCGACAAGGAGATGATTGGCTTGCAGCCCCGCCCGCGCCGATATAGAAGCGTGGTTCCTCCGCTGCCGCTCCCTTCGTCTAGCGGTCTAGGACGTCGCCCTCTCACGGCGAAAACAGGGGTTCGATTCCCCTAGGGAGCGCCAATTAAATCAATAAGTTAGCTTTCATCGAACGGGTTGGTGTCCTGTTTGTGTCCGGTCGATGGGTCGGCTGGGCGTCCAATCTCAGGCCCATTTGGCGAGCAACAAATTGCGCCCCGCGGTCGATGATTTAACTGTCGCATCACCAAAAACCTGTCCCCCCTAAATCGCCATTGCTTCGCCAATCCATGTGACCGGGTTTTTCAGCGCGCCAATGCTGAACCTGCGCGGACGTTTTGGTATTGCAGCGCATCCTCTGAAAACCCATATGATGTGGGCTTAGCCTACATAGGCACAAGATGTGTGGCCGCCAAAGGTATAGGGATGCGCCCATGAGCTTTAGTCTGCCACGTTTCTTGAGGCGAATTGAACCATCGGACTTGCAAGACTATTTCAGCGCTCAAGCCATTGATTTTTCGGAGCCAATTGATTGGAAGGCTAGGCCTGCGGCTTTCGCGGAATCGGTGAAAACAGCAATCGAGACGCTGCCCGAAAGAGAACGCGAACGCGTTTTCGAGGATTTCGATCGCATCGATCAGCTCTCCGATGAAATCGGGCAGCGCGCACTGCAGACCTTTATCGAACACGACGAGGCGTTGCTTTGTCGGTTTCATTCCTGCAGCGGCAGCGAAGCACGTGGTCTTTTAGTCTTGCTTATGGATGAACAGACTTTCGATAACGCGCTTGCAACGGCGTACGCTGAGCGCATGCGCCACGGTCGCAGTTGGAGCGGATATCGCCTCCCGGCTCCTCTTGCGCCGAGCAGGAGCCCCTCCGATATCGCTCTTCTCGAAGCGGATCTCGGCACGCTCTTCCGGGAATTCGACGGCACAGGCCAAAGGCTAAAAGTCGAATGGTTTGAGAGGAATACGTGCGACCCCAAAGGCGCTGGCCTGGGAAAAATCATCCATTATTCCGTCTACGTCGAGGGACTGCCGGAATGCAGCATGGAATTTGATCGAGAAGAACCAAGGCGCAGAACAAGGCGGCCGGTGATCGAAGCGGCAATTTGCTGCGATCCGGGCAGCGGCATGTTGGATATCGTTTCGAAAGGCGGTCGCCCCTTGCGCGAGGACATTGCGCAATTGTTCGCGGAGCGCCTCTTGGATTCGGAAATTGCGCTGACGCCCGTGGCGAGACGGGATTTTGATCTCGATTGCTTGAAGCGACCAATGGCCTTTCCTACCGACCCCTCCGATGGGATCAAGGGCGTCGAGGTGACGCTTCTTCGTTTGAGAAACACGGGTGGCCGCTTTGGTCGCGTGACAATCGAAGTGGATGGCGAACATCCAGACCTTTACCAGGCGAGCGCCGTATGGTTCGGCGATTTCGACCCATTACGGCGACCCGACTGGCGAGTGATGCAAGCAAAGCTGAGGATTGCCTTCCATCCCGAGGGCCATGGGAAACGCGGAAAGTCGATCACTGTTGAATTGCGAACGCCGAACGGCTCGAACCTCAGAGACCAGACGCGGCGTCACCAAATCGTTTCGGAGAAATATCTCGCGCGATGGGGACTCATTGAGGATACCGTGGCCGCGGTGGCATGATCGCACGGATCGACCCGGTTAACCTTTTGTGCGACCTTATCGAGGCGAGCGTCGGCAGCTTCGAAATCAAAGCCCTGCCCGACAGATGGGGCGAATCGATAGAGTTTCTGTCGAATATCGGCGCGATAACGAAAGGAGGACTCCTTTCAGGCCTGACGTGCCGGGCCTGCGACGGCGACCATCCCGCGCGTTTGGAATTCGATGCGAGGAAGCGGCGTCCCTGGCATTTTTGTCCGGAGGCCGGACGCGTCATGGTCGAAGACGATGTCCTTGCAACCATACGGGTCGATCCTGAATGGACGCTCGATTGGCTCGAGACGGCGCTGCCGATAACGCCGCCCGCCCGGCGGCGCGCACTGATCCCGGCTCTTGCCTGGCATCTGGGCGACGCGCACATAGGCGGAGCCGAAATGGCGATCGTATTCGCCATGGGGATGTGTCGGCAGCCGAATCTGGGTGCGTTGGCCAGCGCGTTATCCGCCGTTGCTTCAGCCGACTTCGGCGTTGTCCTCACGACAAGCGCCGCGCCGCCGCGGCCGCTCAGGTTACCTCACGGCTATGAATTGCTTGAACTTTGCGAGATCGCGCGCGCACATAAAGATCGCCTCACAATTGACAGGGCCAAGCTCCTCGGGTGGATCAAGGGATTACGCAAAGGACTTAATAAACCGGCGCGGCTCCACGCCGGGCGGCCGTCTGATGCCGCTTTAGTGGACGAGCTTTTTCAGCAGCGCCGCATTCAAGGGTTGGAACTTGTAAATCAGAGGACCGAGGCGCGAAAAATACGTGAGGGAATAGCCTCAAGCCATCCTGGGCGCGAACCGCCTGCTTTGAAAACAATCGAGCGCCACTTGAGCCGGATGAACAAAGCCAAAAGGGCCTGAAGGATTTTGATCCCGGCGACACCGTCACAGGCTCCGCAAAATCCCAAAATTATTCCATTCTGCGCCCGCTATTTTGCGCTGCGCGTTCGCGCGATGTTTACCCACGTTCCGGTGAACATCGGCGAGATCGCGCAATCATGCAAACATGTGATATCACCTCCCATCCCCCTTCCCCTCCCAAGCCTGAGCCGCTGGCCGTGTCGCCGGCCGAGGCCGCGCGGCTCGCCGGGCTGGGTCGAACAACAATCTACGCCGCGCTCGGGTCCGGCGCGCTCAAAAGCCTCAAAATCGGCAAGCGCCGCCTGATCGCAGTCGAGGCGCTGCGTTCTTGGCTGCTCTCCCATGAGATCGCGCCGTGAGCGGACCCCCACTCACCACGGCCGCAGAACTTGCCGCTGCCCTGGAGGGACGGCGCGAGGGGCGCCAGTGGCGGTGCCGCTGTCCAATCCATGGCGGGCGCAGTCTGTTTGTCCGTGACGGCGACGCGGGTCGCATTCTCGTTTTCTGTCACGGGGGTTGTGAAGCGCGCGACGTGCTCGCCGAGCTGCGCCGCTCGGGCCTGCTTGGCGGCCCATCCGAGAATTACCAAGTGCCGGCGATGGGTCGCAACCACCGTCCCGACGAAGCTGCTCGTACGGCGCGGGCGCTCGCCGTCTGGCGCGAAGCCCGACCGGCCGCCGGCACGATCGTTGAGACCTATCTGTCTAACCGTGGGCTTGCGCTACCCCCGCCCCAATATCTGCGGTTCCACCGCGGTTGCCCGCATCCAAGTGGCGGACTGCTTCCCGCTATGGTGGCGCTCGTCGAGCATAGCGAGCGCGGGCCTGTGGGCGTCCACCGGACCTATCTGCGGCCCGACGGTTCAGGCAAGGCTGCCGTCGAGACAGTAAAGGCGAGCCTCGGTCCGACCGCCGGAGGCGCCGTGCAACTGGCGACCATCCAACCCGGCTGCTGGACATTGATCGCGGAAGGCATCGAAACAGCTTTGTCGGTGGGGCAATCGTGCGGCTTGCCCGCTTGGGCGGCCTTGAGCGCCGGCGGGATTCGAAATCTCATCCTGCCGACCGAAGCGCGCTTGGTGCTGATTTGCGCCGACAATGACCCCAACGGCACGGGCCAACGCGCCAGCCAAAGTGCGGCCGAGCGTTTTCTGGCTGAGGGCCGCCGCGTACGTATTGCGTTGCCACCCACGTCGAGGCTCGATTTCAACGACCTCCTGCGAAATAGCGCATCCGCTCACGTTGACGAGAATCCCAATGTCGCCTGATCCGGGTGCGGTTCGCGCGATCGTCGAACGGGCCGAAGAAATGAGAGCGGAGCCGCCGCGGCCGCTCACGCGGCAACTGCCGCCGGCCGACGCCTTTCCCGTTGACGCCCTCGGAGACGTCCTCGGCGCCGCGGCGCAGGCGATCCATGATCGCGTCCAGGCCCCCCTCGCAATCTGCAGCCAATCCGTTCTCGCCGCCGCGGCGCTAGCGGTCCAAGCCCAAGCGGACGTCGAGCTGCCGATGGGGCATATCAGACCGGTGTCGGATTATTTCGTCACCGTCGCTGAAACCGGCGCCCGAAAGTCCGCCTCAGATACCGAGGCCACTTGGCCCGTCCGCAAGCGCGAACAATCTTTGCGTGCGACCCAGGAAGCAGAACTGCCAAATTATTTCAATGACAAGACCGCGTGGGACAAAGCGCGAGACGAGGTGGTGAAGCGGGGGAAAGGCAACAGAGCCATCATAAAGGCCGGCCTTGACGCGCTGGGACCGGCGCCGCCGCCGCCGCTGGAGCCGATGTTGACCTGCCCCGAGCCCACCTTTGAAGGGTTGTGCAAGCTATTCGCCGTGGGTCAACCAAGTTTAGGTATTTTCGCCTCCGAGGGCGGGCAATTCGTGGGCGGGCACGGCATGTCCGACGATGCAAGGCTTCGCACCGCGGCCGGCCTGTCGAAACTGTGGGACGACGGCGAGACTCGCCGCGTGCGTGCGGGCGATGGCGCGACAATTCTGTCAGGCCGTCGTCTGACAGTGCATCTCATGGCGCAACCTGATGTCGCCGAAATCATGCTGAACGACCGGCTGCTCGCGGACCAAGGACTTCTTTCACGGTTCCTGATAACGGCGCCTGACAGCGCCGCCGGCCTGCGCCTGTGGCGCGAGCCAAAGCCGGAGAGCGATGTTGCGCTCAAAAGGTACGGCGCGCGTTTGCTTGCCATTCTGGAAGAGCCGCTCCAGCTGGCGGCCGGCAAACCGAACGAGCTAGAGCCTCGCCGCCTGCCCCTTTCATCATCGGCCCGCGGATTATGGATTGGATTCGCCAATCATGTCGAGCGGGCCATCGCGCCAAACGGCGCTTTGGAGTTGGTGCGCGGATTGGCGAACAAGCTGCCCGAGCACGCTGCACGCCTTGCTGCGATCTTGGCGCTGGTGGACGATTTGGGCGCGCCCGAGATCAGCGCCGATCACATGCGGGCAGGAATCGCACTCGCCGAGCACTATGCGACTGAAGCATTGCGCCTTTTCGGGGCAAGCCGCGTCAATTCCGATCTACGGCTCGCTCAGCGGCTCCTCGACTGGCTTCTCGGCGCCTGGTCAGAGCCCGCTATTTCACTGCCCGATATTTACCAGCGATCGCTCAACGCCATCGGCGATAAGGCGACCGCGGCGAGATTGGTCGCAATCCTTGAAGATCACGGATGGTTGGTGCGGATTCCGGAAGGCGCTGTGGTTTCGGGTGTGCGCCGACGTGACGCCTGGCGCATCGTTCGGGGGACGTCGAGATGACAGCATACTGCAAGTTTGTCGACACGCTTCAAATCGAGCCGAACATCGCGAGGTCACCTAAACCACCTAAGGCATCTAAAGCCGATCCAAGCGACGCGGTCAGCCATCCAGTTTTAGGTGGTTTAGGTGCTTTAGGCGCGCCGCCTCTTAAAAATGAAGTCTCGCTTCATGCCGCCACGCGTCCGCCCTTGTCGCGTTCAGCGCGGGACGTTCGGGCCGATTTCAAGGATGAGGGCGCTGGCGGCGGCGAACATGGCGACGACGTACCGCTTGCCGGCGGGGCGGTCGTCGCCCCAGGCAAATGGGTGGAACGCATCGCGCCGCCGGCGTCGGGCGAACCCGGATTTTCTGAGCCTTGGCTGGCGCGATGCGGACGGACAGAAACGGACGGGACCACCCTGCTGCACTTTTGTTGCGTCTGCGGCGCCTGGGGCAGTTACGGCTTCGGCGTCGATATGCGCCACGGGAGAATGGGGCGGTGGTTCTGCACCGCTCACCGTGCTCATGGCAGGACAGCGCGGTGAGTTTACGTGGAGAGCCGCGTCATCCAACCTTTTTGCTCTGCAACGTAGCCGGGGCGTGTTGCTCGATCGGGAACTTGTGAATGACTGAGCCAATTAACCAGAAAACAGACGTCCAAAAGCTCAGCGATGATCAGAGCGCCGCCAATGCTGCGGAAGCCACGCCAACGCCGCAACAGCGCGCGGTTATCGAGCGTTACCTCAAGCAACGCGACAGTCGACCAAATGCGCCACGCTTGAGTGTGAAATCAAAACCGAACCAGCCGCTGGAGATTAGCCACCTCCATCCGGCCGACGGCGCAGGCTTGGCGCTGGCATTCGGAACAATTGAAGCTGGGGTAGCGAATATTCTGCTCGATAGCCTCATCAATGCGGCCTGTGATGGCGCCTCCAATCGTCCGCCAAGCGAGCAAGACGTCAATGGAGTGCTCGCGGCGGTTCATGGGATTCGGGCGAACGATGAAATCGAGGCGATGCTGGCAGTCCAGATGGTTGCGACGCATTTCGCCGCGACACGCGCGCTGCGCCGTTTGAAAGGGTCGGACACGATTCCTCAGCAGGACAGCAACGGAAATCTTGCTGCGAAACTTCTGCGAACCTTCGCGGCCCAGACCGAGGCATTGCAACGCTATCGAGGGAAAGGGCAGCAGAAAGTTACCGTCGAGCACGTGCACGTCCATACCGGCGCGCAAGCGATCGTCGGCTCGGTGAGCCAAGGGGGGAGGGATAATGACGAAAACCGAGGACAACCCCGTGCACCCGAAAACCGGGGAGCCATCCCGTTTGCGCCAGGCGCCACGCTGCCTAGCGAGGACGCGACGCGGGACGCCGTGCCAGTCGCCAGCGGTCGCCGGTAAGACCCGCTGCCGAATGCACGGGGGCGCTGCTGGCAGTGGAGCGCCGAAAGGGAAGCGCAACGGAAAATATCGCCATGGAGGCTTTACCGCCGAGGCGATCGACGAGCGAAGGCGTCTCGCATCATTGATCCGGGATAGCCGCGATTTCCTGTCGCGGCTGCGGTAGGCCCCCAATTCGCGAGAGGCGTTCGGCGAGGCTTTCGCCGGGGGCGGTGACAAGGGGGCCGCGGATTGCGCGGGCGAAGAGGCGGCGCCTCGATGAGAGGCTGCCGCGCAGCCACCACAACTGCCGGTCATCATACCGAGGTTGGCGTTGAGCCCATGCCGCCGCGCCACCGCGGCTACCGACGCGTCAGGCGCGAGAGCCTCGGCGACAATCCGCTGCCGAGCCTCCACGCTCCAGAACCGACGTCCGACAGAGTCGACCCTCCAAATACCCCCTCCAGAAATCTCGACCGAAGAAAAATTCTTTTTTTTGCGCGGCAAGCCCTAGCGTTTCGGGATAAGGTCGTTGGTTCGAATCCTCTCGCGCACCAATAAAATCAATAAGTTACGCCAGAAATCACGGAATGGCTCGATTCAGTTAGTTATTCCGGGTAGCATTTTGGGTAACAATTGAGGGGTTCCGGTAGCGTCGCCTCAGGACCCCTAAGCGGCGGGACGCCATAAGTGAGCCTCCCCCGATTTCAGGCCGGCTTGAGAAGCGAACGATGCGACAATCTAAAGGTAATCATAATTGACGCGATTCGCCAGGCGCGACATCCTTTTTTGGGGCTGCTGATTCGCACGGGGTGGGCGTCCCCCAAGGCGAAGACGCGGCGGCACTGAAGCATAGACAGAGTCCTCGTGGAAAAGCGGGCTTCCGGCGGCCCTCCAGTTCCCTGCCAGCCAGTCATTGCTTGATGGAGTTTTCATGAATTACGAAAGCCTTGTGCAGGCGGCGTCAAGCGATGCGGCGCTGCGCCGCCGGCAAAGACTCCAGCCTGTGGGCGGCGCCGGCGATAAGCTTTTCCCTCCGACCTTTCCCGAAGAGCGCCGCGGGCAGGGGCCCCGCCACGTATATGAACGCCGTCATATCAACGGGTGCGAGGTCTGGTGCGTGCTTCTCGACAGCGTGCAGAGCCAGGCCAACCGGCTTGAGGAGGCGCTGCTCGCCGCGCTGCGCGAAGACGCCATCGCGCTTCCTTACGTGACGGTCGATTTCCGTGAGGCCCAGCTCGCTGGGCTCACCGAGATCACCTCGCTCGAGACGCCGCACCGTATCTACGACGCCATTTTGCGCGACAGCTCGCTCGACGGCGAGCCGTTTATGAAAAGCGCGCTCGGGCGGCGCCTCGCCGAGGCGAAGCCCGCCGACGCGACGGCGATCCTCGAAGCCTCGCCTACGGCGCTCCTGTTCGGCGCCTGGCATTCGACAGGGGAGGGCGGTGGCCTTGGCGCAAAATTCCCGCGTTGTCTCATCTCCGAGATCGTCGCCATCGACGTGCCAGTGGAAGCCGATCCGCGCTCGGATGGCGAGGTCCGTACCGCCGGGCGGCGCACCGGGAGTCGCATCGATCCGCTCGGCATTCTGAGAAAGGTCGAGGTGTACAAGACCGCCGACGGCGGCTGGGAGACGAAGGAGCGGGCACCAAAAAGCGCCAAGCAAGTTCGTCCGTCCGAGATCAACCATGGCAATATTGCGCCGACTGTCGATCCGCTTGGCGTTACCTGCGCCTATGCCGAGCATTCCGCCGTTTTGAGCTTTGCCGGGCTGCGCCGGCTCGGCTTTGGCGGCGGCGCGCGGGACACGGCCGGCCGGACGCTGCTCGCGGCGCTCGGCCTCTTCGCCCTCGCCCAGCAGGACCGGCGCGGCTATGCGTTGCGTTCGCGCTGCGATCTCGTCTGCGAAGGCCGCGCGCCGATCGAGCTCGTGCATGCGGACGGCGCGACGAAAGACATCGATCTCGACGCCGGAGCGGCGCTCGCGCTTTATCGGGCCGCCGTTAACGCCGCGCGGGAGGCAGGATTTGCGCTCGCCGCCGAGCCGGTGCGCCTCACCCCGCAGCAGAAGCTGGTCGACATCGTTCGGCAGAGTCAGAGGCTCGCTCTCGAGGGCAAGGGTGGCGAGGCCGAGGACGCCGGATGAGCCTCGTTCTCGAGATCGAGCATCTGCTCGGCGTCGCCTTCGCCGCGCAGAGTCCGGCGTCGCCTCTTCCTGACTGGCCGCCACAGCCGGATCGCGTCTTCTCCGCGCTGGTCGCGGCCTGGGCGGCGCGCGGTCGCCGCAGCGAAGAACGCGCCGCGCTCGAATGGCTCGAAGCCGAGCCTGCGCCGGAGATTGATGTGAGCGACGGCTTTGCGCGCTCGGCGGCGACCGTCTTCACGCCGCCGAACGATTCGCGGACCGGCCGGGTCGGCGACAAAAGCGTCCTGCCGGCGCTGCGCCGCCGCCAGCCGCGGCGCTTTCCCGCCTTCCGGCCGGACGACCCTTGCATGCGCCTCGTCTGGCGCGCCGCCGAGGCTGATGCGCCAACGCTTGCAGCGCTCAACGCGCTCGCCGCCGACACGCCCTATGTCGGTCATTCGGCAAGCCTGACGCGCTGCCGTTTTTGGCGCGGCGAGGCGCCGCCCAATGCAAGGAGCGCCCAGCGGACGATCTACCGCGGCCGTCTCGCCGAGCTCGAACGCGCATTTGAGGCCGGCCGCCGACCGGCACCCGGCGAACCCGGCCGTGCGGCGGCGAGCAGCGCGCCGGACGCCCCGCACAGCGTGTTCTCGCGACGCTGGCTCGTGCTCGAACATGTCGGCGGCGAAATGCCGGATTTGCGTGGCGCGGCGCTCGTCGCTAAGGCGTTGCGCGAGACGATCATGTCCGGCTATGCTTACAATGGACTGGGCGGCGCGATTCCCGAAATCGTTTCCGGCCATGCGCCGGACGGCGCGCCGCTCGCCGACCCACATCTTGCCGTCGCCCCGCTTGCTTTCGTCGGTTGGCCGCACGCCGACGGACGCGTGCTCGGCTTCGCTCTCATCCCTCCAGGCGATGGCGGCCTTCTCGACGACGAGACGTTCCAGCAGGCTATCAAAACGATTGCGCCGTGGAACAAGGAAAAGGGACAACGCGAGCTCGTATTGACGGCCAATGGCTTCAATCTCAGTTTCGCGATCGCCCGCGAACCCGCCCTGCGCTCGCTTGATCCGGCGCCTTACCTTGGCTCCGCACAGCGCTGGGCGACTGCGACGCCGATCGTGCTCGACCGACATCTGAAGGCGAAGACCAATGAGGGCGCCGAGCGCGAACTCGAAGGGCTGATCGCCGCCGCCTGCCGCAATGTGGGTCTGCCCCAGCCGGCGCGGATCTTGATCGGGGAGGGCGGGGAGGCGCGGGAGGCTTTTGCGATCGCCGCCGGAAAGCATTCGGCCGTAGGCGGCGCGCCGTCCGCCTATCCGTCCGGCCGCGCTCCGCGCTGGACGGGCTGGCGCCTGCCGATAAGCCTTCAGAGCCGGCGCCTCAGTCACGCCGTCATCGCCTTCGAGAAGCCCGTGTCGGGGCCAGTGATTCTGGCGCCGGCCGCTTTTGCGGCCTTGGCCTTTGCCGGGCCTTCGGCGAGGAGGGAAGATGAGCGCCCGCGCGATGGACACGGGACTCAGCGCCGCAGATTTCTCCGCCTTCTTCGAGGCCGTCTGGGGTTTTTCTCCGTTTCCCTGGCAGCAGAATCTGCTGGCGAGTCTTGCAGACGAAGGCGGAAACGGGGCCTGGCCTTCGATCCTCGCCCTGCCGACCGGCGTCGGCAAGACGGCGGCGATCGACATCGCCGTCTTCCATCTCGCGATCGAGGCTGCAAAGGGCGCGAGGCGCGCGCCGCTCCGCATCGCTTATGTCGTCGACCGTCGCCTAATCGTCGACGACGCGCATGCGCGGGCGCAGCGCTTGTGCGAGGCTCTCGTATGGTCGTTGCTTGACGACGCGGGCGCGACGGCGCTCGCTGGCGCACAGCCCGACCTTTCATCTGCCTTGCGGCGCGTGCGGGCAGAGCCCGTCGTGCGGGCGGCGGCGCTCCGTCTCGCCGGTCTCGCTCGGGGTGAGCCTCCGTTGCTCGCCAGGGCGCTGCGCGGCGGCGCGCCTCGCGAAGACGATTGGGCGCGCACGCCGACACAGCCGACGATCCTCTGCTCCACCGTCGATCAGGTCGGCTCGCGGCTCCTCTTCCGCGGCTATGGGATCAGCGAGCGCATGCGGCCTGTCCACGCCGGCCTCATCGGCTCCGATTGTCTGATCCTTCTCGATGAAGCGCATCTTTCCGAGCCGTTCCGGCAAAGTTTGCGCGCGATTTAACGCATGCGCGCGCCGGACAAGGCGCCGTTCGGCTTCGCGCTCCTCACAGCGACGCCAACCGCTTCGGATGAAGCAATTTTCGAGCTCGATCAGAACGACGAGGAGAACGAAATCCTCGCTCGCCGTCTCAATGCGAAAAAGCCGGCCGAGCTCGTCGAGATCCCCGGCCGGCAGGGCATGACCGCTGACAGGCTGCGCATCGAAGAGGCGGCCAGGCGCACGGGCGCGATGCTCGACGCGCTGAAGGCGGAGATGGCGGCGCCCGCGATCGGCGTCGTGGTCAATCGTGTGGCGCGGGCGCGCGCGGTCTTCGAGCGGCTCGCCGCCGAGCTTGGTAGGACCTCCGACCTCCTCCTGCTGATCGGGCCGCAGCGCGAGGTCGCGCGCGGCCGCCATGTGGGTAAGCTCGCCGCCATCCGCACCGGCGCCGACGCTCGCGCCGGCATGACGCTCCCGCTGGTCGTCGTCGCGACGCAGACCATCGAAGCCGGCGTCGATCTCGATTTCGACGGCCTCGTTACTGAGGCCGCGCCGCTCGACGCGCTGCGCCAAAGGTTCGGCCGGCTGAATCGCTCAGGCGAACGCCCGCGCCCCTGCGCCGTCGTGCTGACGCATAAAGAGGATATCGGCGCGAAAGCCGACGATCCGCTCTACGGGGACCGCATAAGGGCGACATGGGAGCGCCTGAAGCCTCTCGCCGACGCCGCCGCGGACAAGCGGCTCGACTTCGGCGCAAAGGCCCTCGCGGCGCTGCTTGACGGCATCGACGAGACGGAGCTTTCGACCGCGCCGGAGAAGGCGCCCGTCCTGATGCCGGCCTATGTCGATCTCTGGGCGCAGACCTTCGCGCCGGTGAAGGCGGCGAAGGCGGACGCTGAGGCGGAAGGACAGGAAGAAAAGCCTGTCCTTTTTCCGCCCCTCGAGCCCGACGTCGCGCTCTTCCTTCATGGCGCGGAGCGCGAGCCCGCCAATGTCCAGATCGTCTGGCGCGCCGATCTGGCCGACGCTGGCTTTTCGGAGACTTCGGAGGCTTCAGCGGAGCAGCTCAGGGGGCTTTTTGGACTGATGCCGCCGCGCGCCGGCGAGGCGGTTGAAATTCCGATTTCGGCCACGCGGGCCTGGCTGCGACAAGCCAAGGACAAGGTTGATTTCTCCGACGCCGCCGAGCGGGCGCCGGAAGATGACGACCATCGGGCCGGCCGCCTCGCCTTCCGCTATGCCGGCGCCGACAGCGAGCGCACCGCTTATGTGCGGGCCGGCGATCTGCGCCCCGGCGATCTCATTATCGTGCCCGCGTCTTACGGCGGCTGCGACGAATTTGGCTGGAACTTTGACCGGACCAATGAGGTCGCGGACGTCGCGGACGCCGCGGCGGAGCCTTATGCGAAGCGGCGCTATTGCGTGCGGCTCTCACCCGGCTTGATCAGACAGGCCCTGCGCCAGCAGCGGGCTGAGGCCGGCGAGAAGATCGAGTCGAGCGAGATCGCCGCAAAGGTTGCCCAGGAGACCGCTGCGGTCGCCAAGGATCTCGCGGACATCCTGGCCGAGGACGCGGAGCCTTTCGATCTCCTCGACGCGGCGCTTGCGCTGCGCCGCCTGCCCGCCGGCCTGAAGGAGCGGCTGCGGCGCCTGCGTAATGCCATCGAAGGCTTGAACAAGCCTCCGAAGCGCGCCCGGCTTCAGGCCGTCTTCGCCTATGACGCCGAGGAGCGCGGGCGCCGCGTTGGCGTCGTTTTTCTCGCGCCGCGTGGGCTTCGCGCGGCGGCAGGGGAGGCGGAGGAGGCTGCCGTCCCCGCGACCGAAGCCGACGATCTCGGCGCTTTCTCCGACGGGCCGGTCGAGCTCGGCGCGCATAGCGAGCATGTCGCCGGCTGGGCCCGCGTCTTTGCCGCCGCCGTGGGGCTTGCGCCGGACCTTTCCGCGGACGTCGAGCTCGCTGCGCGCCTGCACGACATCGGCAAAGCGGACCGGCGCTTCCAGAATTATCTCGCCGGCGGCGACCCTTACGGGCCAGACGCCGAGGAAGCACTTGCGAAGTCCGGGCGGCGTCTGCCGCCGGATGCATGGGAGAAGGCCCGCCTGCCGGCGAACTGGCGCCATGAGGCCGAATCCGTGCGCCGTGCGCTCGACAAGCCGTCTTTCGCCGCCGCCGCCGACCCCGCGCTGGTTCTGTGGCTGATCGGAGCGCATCACGGCTTCGGCCGGCCATTCTTCCCCCACGCCGATCCGGAGACAAAGACCCCGGGGCCGCAATCGCTCGCCTTCCGCTTTGCAGGGCGCGACTGGGCCGAGCTTTTCGCCGAGTTGAGGCGCCGCCACGGCGCCTGGGGCCTCGCGCGGCTTGAGGCGTTCGTGCGCCTCGCCGACCACCGGGCGTCGGACGTGGGCGCGCCGCCGGCGGGGGGGCCAGAGCCTCAGCCCGAAGCCGCGCCCTCTATCGTGCGCGCCAAGGAGATATGTGCGGAACCTGCCGTCTCCTATCGGCTTGAAGGGCTCGAACCCGATAATCTGCTCGCCTTTCTTGCTCTCCTCGGCCTGTTGCGGACGCTTGAAAAGGCGCGGCCCCACTGGCACCCCCGCGCCGCTTTCGACCTCGACGCGCCGCCTCTGCGCCCGCGCCTCTTTCTCGCCGAAGCGCAGGACGAAGAAGCGATCTGCGCCGCTGCGGCTGAAGGCGCAAAGGCGCTCGCCGAGGCTTATCGCTTTCCCGCCAAAGTCGGTTCGGACCAGCCGCAGGCCGATCTCAATTATACGGCCAGCGTCGCGCGCGAGCTCCTTGAGAAAGCATGCGACGACGACCTGCCCGAGCCGCAACGCCGCGAGCGGGCAGACCTCTGGGCGGCGTTGATGAGCGACGCGGCGGCGAAGGACGACAAGATCGAGGCGACGCCGCTTTGCCTTCTGTTCGGCCAGGGCCATCAGCATTTCCTCGATCGGCTTGCGGAGACGCCGCGCCTCGAAGCGCCGCCGCCGCGCGGGCGGGGCAAGGCGGCGAAGACGCTCACCGCGGCCGAGACGCTGCGCGAAGCCCTGTTCGAGGCTTGGACGCGACAGGACTCGACTTTCGCCTTCCGTTGGGACCCGGCCGAGGACGTGCGCTATGCGCTGCGCGCCGACGACCCTTCATGCGTCAAATCGACGACCCAGCATGGCGCAAACCGCCTTGCGGCGCTGGGGCTCGCAGCCCTGCCTGTCGCGCCGTCGCGGCGCGGCGGCCGCGTCCGGCTGGAAGTTCTGGGCGGGCGTTACGAGAAGACGGGGTTTTCCTCCTCCTGGCCGATCTGGCGCGATCCGGCGAGCCTTGCCGCAATCCGCGCGCTGCTCGCCGATCCTGGCCTTGCGGAAGGGCCGCAGGCGCTGGCGCGTTTGGGGGTTGTCGAGATCCGGCGCGCGCGACGCCACAACGTCGGCAAGTTCATGAATTTTTCGCGGGCGGAGGCGGAGACGAAGTAGGCCCGACGAAATCCCCGGGCGGGGGGATTCCGCTCGGCTCGTCGGGGCGGGCCGCCTTCAACTCAGCGTCATAAACCTCGGCTAAGGTAAAGTTTTACATTTTGCTGAAGCCTAGCCCCCTTGCCAGACCAGCCTGAGCTTCCTTTGTTCGCGCCGGCCGCCGCGGCGGACGAGACGCTGGTCCCTGCCCGCATGATCAACGAATGGGTCTATTGCCCGCGCCTCGCCGTCCTCGAATGGGGCCATGGCGAATGGGCCGGCAACGCCGACACCGCGGCTGGCCGGCGCACGCATCGCGCGAGCGAGGACGGGCCCGCGCCGGCTCTCCCTGCGCCGCAGGACCTTGACCCCGACCAAACCCTCAAAACCCGCAGGCTGCCGCTTGCCTCCGAAACGCTCGGGCTCACGGCAGAAATCGATGTGCTCGAAGCCGAAGACGGAAAAGTGACCCCGGTCGATTACAAGACCGGCAAGCGCCCCCATGTTGCCGAAGGCGCCTATTTGCCCGAGCGCGCCCAAATCTGCGCCCAGGGCCTGCTGCTGCGCGAGGCGGGCTATGCCTGCGATGAGGGCGCGCTGTTCTTCGCCGCGAGCCGGGAGCGCGTGCGCGTGGCCTTCGACGCGGAGCTTGTATCGCTCACGCTGCGAGCCGCTTCGGAGCTGCGCCTTGCGGTTTCGGCCGGCCGCCTGCCGCCTCCGCTCGACCATTCGCCGAAATGCCCGCGCTGTTCGCTCCTGCCGGTCTGCCTCCCTGACGAGGTCAACTGGTTCCGCTCGGGCGCCATCCCGCGCACCCCGCCGCCGCCCGCGTCGCCTGCGCTGCCGCTCTACGTGCAAAAGCCCGGCGCCCGCATCGGCAAGAAGGATTTCGCTCTCGTCATCAAATGCGACGGCGAGGAAGATCAGGAAGTGCCGCTCGACGAAATCTCCGAATTGATTCTCGCCGGCCCTGTATCCCTCACCACTCCTGCAGTGCATGAGCTTTTGCGCCGCGACACGCCGATCGCCTGGATGTCCTCTGGCTTCTGGCATCTCGGCTCGACCGGAGGTCAGGGGCCAAGAAGCGCGCGCATTCGCGCCGCGCAATACGCCGCCGCGGCGGACAGGGCGCAGGCGCTCGGCTTCGCGCGCGACCTCGTCGTCGCCAAGATCAAGAACCAGCGCACCATGCTCCGCCGCAACTGGCGCGGGCCGGAGCCGCTGCGCGGTCCCGTCATCGAGCGCCTCGCGTTGCTCGTCGGGCGCGCCAGCGCGGCGGAAAACGCCGCCGACCTGCTGGGCCTCGAGGGCGAGGCCGCGGCGCTCTATTTCCGCGCCTTCCCCCATCTGTTCAACGAGAAGGTCGCGGCGCTTCCCGATTTCTCCTTCGAGAGGCGCAACCGCCGTCCGCCGGCCGATCCGGTCAACGCCTGCCTGTCGCTCTGCTACGCGCTGCTCACGCGCACTTTCGCGGCCGCGCTCTCCATCGTCGGCCTCGACCCATGGAAAGGGCTCTATCATGTCGAACGGCCGGGGCGGCCTGCGCTTGCGCTCGACCTTATCGAGCCCTTCCGGCCGATCCTTGCCGATTCCGCCGTGCTGATGGCTCTGAACAATGGCGAACTCGCGCCGGAAGATTTCGTCTTCGCAGCCGGCGGCTGCAATTTGCGCGCGCCCGCGCGGCGGACCCTGATCGCCGGCTATGAACGGCGGCTCGATCAGGAGACGACGCACCCGGTCTTTGGCTATCAGCTTTCGATGCGTCGTCTCATTCAGGTCCAGGCCCGGCTTTTCGCGCGTTTTCTGCTTGGCGAAATCCCCGTCTATCCACACTACGCGCCGAGGTGACGATGCCTGCGCGCCGCAGCAACGCCGAACACGCTTATATCGTCGCCTACGACATCGCCGAGCCGAAGCGATGGCGAAAGATCTTTAAGGTCATGAAAGGCTACGGGCGCTGGCTGCAGCTCTCCGTCTTTCATTGCCGTCTCGACGGCGGCCGGAGGGCCGAGATGGCGCTTGCGCTGGAGCGGCTGATCGACGTCGGGGCGGATCATGTGATCATTCTCGACCTCGGTCCTGCCGAAGACGTCGAACTCGTGGTCGAGAGCCTCGGCAAGTCCTTTGCGCCGCTCGAAAGGCGCGCCGTGATCATTTGACGTGGCTTGGCTGGAGCAGCATGATAACGCCTCGGCGAGCGCCCGGGTGGGGCGAGAGCTGCGGTGAGGAGGGTTCGCCTCAGCAGCGCTCGAAGCGGCTAACTCCTTGCGTTTCGTGCGGTTTTTTGACATCGTGGAAGAAACGCGAGGTGCCGGCCGCCGCCGGCGCGGTGGGCGGCCGACAGCGCTCGCGGCGTGGGCGTTAACGCCTTGCGAAACTGACGAAAAAATCGCGGGGGCGTCTTCCCGGGCCCAACAGCCCGGGCCTCATTGAAGCGCAAGAAGTGGCGAAGCTCGTCTCGCGAATGGACGAGTCTTCCCGGGCCCAACAGCCCGGGCCTCATTGAAGCGTGTGAAAAAGACTGATCTTAGAGCTATCCGCATTTACGCCCATGTCTTCCCGGGCCCAACAGCCCGGGCCTCATTGAAGCCCGAGAGAGAGGATGGGGCGTGGGAACGCGCATCGTCGGTCTTCCCGGGCCCAACAGCCCGGGCCTCATTGAAGCGGTGGAGAAAGGCGGCCATGACATAGGGATACATGGGTCTTCCCGGGCCCAACAGCCCGGGCCTCATTGAAGCAAGTAAAGGCCAACGTTGCCCGAGGTCTGCACATTGAGCGCGTCTTCCCGGGCCCAACAGCCCGGGCCTCATTGAAGCTAACGCAACTGAACCAGATCAGCTTAGAGGACCGCAAGTCTTCCCGGGCCCAACAGCCCGGGCCTCATTGAAGCTTGGTCATAGGGTTTATCCCCTCACCGCGATACTCGAGTCTTCCCGGGCCCAACAGCCCGGGCCTCATTGAAGCGCGGATGCGATTAAGTGTGGTTGTTATCATAACGGTGTCTTCCCGGGCCCAACAGCCCGGGCCTCATTGAAGCAATCCGAACACGGTTGAAAGCGGCGCTGGCTTGAACCTGTCTTCCCGGGCCCAACAGCCCGGGCCTCATTGAAGCGTGTATATGACGCGCGGGTAAATTCGCGGCATAGGAAGTCTTCCCGGGCCCAACAGCCCGGGCCTCATTGAAGCACGATATCCCCGACGATCTCTGGTCTGCTCATCATAGTCTTCCCGGGCCCAACAGCCCGGGCCTCATTGAAGCGACAAATGCTCAGAAACCATGTGCAGGCGTCGAGGCGTCTTCCCGGGCCCAACAGCCCGGGCCTCATTGAAGCACATCATAGCAGGAATAGCTGCCCTTGAAAATGCCATGTCTTCCCGGGCCCAACAGCCCGGGCCTCATTGAAGCGAATTGGCGTCGGCTATTGAGCGCTATGCGACGGGGGGTCTTCCCGGGCCCAACAGCCCGGGCCTCATTGAAGCGTCAAATAAGAGAACAGCGGTGCGACAAGCCCTTTGCCGTCTTCCCGGGCCCAACAGCCCGGGCCTCATTGAAGCGTCCTCGCTATCCCAGTGAGAACCCCCAAAGCGGATCGTCTTCCCGGGCCCAACAGCCCGGGCCTCATTGAAGCTGATAAATTTAAATACTGGGAAGAAGCAGCTATACATCTCTTCCCGGGCCCAACAGCCCGGGCCTCATTGAAGCAAGGAATAAGGCAATGGCGTTCAAAGTCCCCCCGTGGTCTTCCCGGGCCCAACAGCCCGGGCCTCATTGAAGCGTCATGCCGAACGGCGCGGAGGGCTTGAACACATAAGTCTTCCCGGGCCCAACAGCCCGGGCCTCATTGAAGCTGTTTTAGAGGATTGGTCGATTAAGGGGTCGCCGGCGGGTCTTCCCGGGCCCAACAGCCCGGGCCTCATTGAAGCCGTGATGGACGTGGATTTGACATCGCCATTGGCGTTCGTCTTCCCGGGCCCAACAGCCCGGGCCTCATTGAAGCGATTACGCGGGCGCGTCCTAAAAGTTGGGTGGGAGTGTCTTCCCGGGCCCAACAGCCCGGGCCTCATTGAAGCTCGCAGTCTGGCGTTGAGATGTTTCCGGACGAGGATGTCTTCCCGGGCCCAACAGCCCGGGCCTCATTGAAGCTACAAGTGAAGATTGAGGTCGAGTCCGAGCGTCACACGGGCGGTCTTCCCGGGCCCAACAGCCCGGGCCTCATTGAAGCGAAACTTCCCGGCGCCGGGAAGTTCTCTCATTCTCGTCTTCCCGGGCCCAACAGCCCGGGCCTCATTGAAGCGCCATCCTTGCCTCCATCGGTTATTTGATGGAAGCCGTCTTCCCGGGCCCAACAGCCCGGGCCTCATTGAAGCGGAGACGTTGCGAATTACGTCGAGCCGTTCTTTGGTGTCTTCCCGGGCCCAACAGCCCGGGCCTCATTGAAGCAATGCAACTGAACCAGATCAGCTTAGAGGACCGCAACAGTCTTCCCGGGCCCAACAGCCCGGGCCTCATTGAAGCCACGTGGTTGACGGACGGGTTAGTTAGTTCAAAAGGGTCTTCCCGGGCCCAACAGCCCGGGCCTCATTGAAGCAGCGTCTGCGTTGCCGCTGCCATCTGGCGCCTCGACCTCGTCTTCCCGGGCCCAACAGCCCGGGCCTCATTGAAGCACCTCCATTGATAATGGCAACGATATGGTCGAGCGCGTCTTCCCGGGCCCAACAGCCCGGGCCTCATTGAAGCACCTCCATTGATAATGGCAACGATATGGTCGAGCGCGTCTTCCCGGGCCCAACAGCCCGGGCCTCATTGAAGCGATCACTTCTTCACCAACTGCAAGTTTGAAGAAATAGTCTTCCCGGGCCCAACGGCCCGGGCCTCATTGAAGCTACCCGATCGGGGGAGACCTTGCGGGCAATAACACATTCCCCCGTCTTCCCGGGCCCAACAGCCCGGGCCTCATTGAAGCCACGATCACCACGGCGCAAACTGCGGCTGTGTCAACGTCTTCCCGGGCCCAACAGCCCGGGCCTCATTGAAGCGCGGTGTGGTGCGCGCGGCAAGTGCAGCACCTTATGGTCTTCCCGGGCCCAACAGCCCGGGCCTCATTGAAGCCGTGATGGACGTGGATTTGACATCGCCATTGGCGTTCGTCTTCCCGGGCCCAACAGCCCGGGCCTCATTGAAGCGTGCCAAGCTGCAAAATAGCAGATGTCGCCCCCGCCGCGTCTTCCCGGGCCCAACAGCCCGGGCCTCATTGAAGCGAAGACAAACGCCTGTCGATAGAGGCTGAGGCACGGCGCGTCTTCCCGGGCCCAACAGCCCGGGCCTCATTGAAGCGTAGAACCATTCTTGCTGTCGCTCTCGCACTCACGGTCTTCCCGGGCCCAACAGCCCGGGCCTCATTGAAGCTGCAACAATGCGCCCACGACCTACACCGGCGGCACGGCGTCTTCCCGGGCCCAACAGCCCGGGCCTCATTGAAGCAATCCTAACACGGTCGAAAGCGGCGCGTCGCTGAACCGTCTTCCCGGGCCCAACAGCCCGGGCCTCATTGAAGCAATCTATTCTGGAACCCAGCTGGGGCGGGCGGCAATGTCTTCCCGGGCCCAACAGCCCGGGCCTCATTGAAGCGTCGAAAA
Organism: uncultured Alphaproteobacteria bacterium; assembly: GCA_963815815.1. Lineage (GTDB taxonomy): Bacteria > Pseudomonadota > Alphaproteobacteria > Rhizobiales > Beijerinckiaceae > Methylocapsa. Next base: position 13,022 of record CAWFIA010000014.1, on the reverse strand, counting down.
CTCAGGCAATCTCTCGGCTAGCGCTGGCGGTCTTCCCGGGCCCAACAGCCCGGGCCTCATTGAAGCTTCTCTACTGGGAAAGTGCGTCACGTGCGTCATGCGGGTCTTCCCGGGCCCAACAGCCCGGGCCTCATTGAAGCTTCTCTACTGGGAAAGTGCGTCACGTGCGTCATGCGGGTCTTCCCGGGCCCAACAGCCCGGGCCTCATTGAAGCTTGATGAACTGATTACCCTGATTCGAGACGAGCGCGTCTTTCCCGGGCCCAACAGCCCGGGCCTCATTGAAGCAGCGGCGGATCGGCGCTAGCAGGCGCATATGTTCAGAGTCTTCCCGGGCCCAACAGCCCGGGCCTCATTGAAGCTCCCTGAACTTCGCGCGCGCCTCGGCGACTCTGGCGTGGTCTTCCCGGGCCCAACAGCCCGGGCCTCATTGAAGCACCATTCCCGACGCGAACTTGGAGAACTCGTTGACGGCGCGGGTCTTCCCGGGCCCAACAGCCCGGGCCTCATTGAAGCTATGGCAACGCAGGCGACCAGCCGGTCAAATACAAGTCTTCCCGGGCCCAACAGCCCGGGCCTCATTGAAGCTGCTACGCCCTGCAATTCGAGACGACCGCCCGCCAACGTCTTCCCGGGCCCAACAGCCCGGGCCTCATTGAAGCGTCGTGTAAGCTGAGTAAGGCGTTCCGGCGAGGTAGGGTCTTCCCGGGCCCAACAGCCCGGGCCTCATTGAAGCCACCGCTCCTGGTCGAGGAACGTCGCCGGGTTCAGCGTCTTCCCGGGCCCAACAGCCCGGGCCTCATTGAAGCCCCATCAGAAGAAGATTGAGGCTTGGCGAGTTCGCATGTCTTCCCGGGCCCAACAGCCCGGGCCTCATTGAAGCGCCGTCGCGCAGTGCGCCTCCGTCGTCCATGGCAAGGTCTTCCCGGGCCCAACAGCCCGGGCCTCATTGAAGCGCGTGAGCAATGCAGCGCTGATGTTTGGGCCGACGACCGTCTTCCCGGGCCCAACAGCCCGGGCCTCATTGAAGCGTCAAAAAGTACCGCCCTTCGCACGCGCTCACCGAAGGTCTTCCCGGGCCCAACAGCCCGGGCCTCATTGAAGCTAAGTTGCGGCATACCTTGATCCAGTAATTGTCCCGGTCTTCCCGGGCCCAACAGCCCGGGCCTCATTGAAGCATCGTTGGCAAGGTTGCGCTGCTCTGCTATGCGGCGTCTTCCCGGGCCCAACAGCCCGGGCCTCATTGAAGCGCCTTCGCGCGCGATACGGCTTCAAGAAATTCAGGGTCTTCCCGGGCCCAACAGCCCGGGCCTCATTGAAGCTTCCTCAATGACCTTAGCGGCTTTCTCAAGCCCCTCATGCGTCTTCCCGGGCCCAACAGCCCGGGCCTCATTGAAGCCACGTGGTTGACGGACGGGTTAGTTAGTTCAAAAGGGTCTTCCCGGGCCCAACAGCCCGGGCCTCATTGAAGCAACACCAACCCCCACGCGGAGTGATGTGATATGACCGCGTCTTCCCGGGCCCAACAGCCCGGGCCTCATTGAAGCTTGAAGTGCTCCAGCCGCCGGTCGACGTACCTTAGGGGTCTTCCCGGGCCCAACAGCCAGGGCCTCATTGAAGCTACACCGCCTGGAGGTAGAACGGCCCCGGCACGCAGGTCTTCCCGGGCCCAACAGCCCGGGCCTCATTGAAGCACGACGGGCGGCCACGACATCCTGCTCGGCAACGGCGGTCTTCCCGGGTTCAACAGCCCGGGCCTCATTGAAGCGCGACATCGTGCAGTTGTAGACAGGAAGACGCCAGGCGATGCTGCGGCGCTCCTCCGCCGAATAGCGAACCACCGGCAGGGCGATATTTTCCTGTCTGAACCAGAGGTGGACCTGACGCATGCTCTGGAACTCCGCGAATTTGGAAAAGACCAGCGTCAGGGCTTCGCAGTCAGAATAGAGTAGCCGAAGTTCGTTTGGTCGTCGCGGGGCGTTCGGCCGCTATGGCCTGCCCAACGACGGAGCGCCACGCTCTATGAACTCCCTGCGCTTGCCGGCGAGGACCTTCGCATAGGTGGTCTCGATCATTCTTATGCTCGTGCCGCAATTGTCAGCGATTATGTTCAGAGGGACCTCGCCTTCAATGGCGCGGGAGATGTATGAGTGACGAAGGGCATAAAACGTTCCCTCCCTGCTCAGGCCCGCGCGCTCCAAAGCCATCGCCATGCGGCGCTGTTGATGTGACCGATTCCAGCGTGTTCCGTCGCTGCGTCTTAGCAGAGGTTCGTCTGCGGCTCGATCTTTGCCAATTAGTTTGAAGAAAGTGACGGCTTCAGGCTGCAAGATGATAAGGCGCGGACCGGTTTTACCGTCAACTTCGAGAGTTTTTGCGACCCCATCGAAATCGCGAACCGAACAGGCGATCAGCTCGCCATAGCGTGCGCCCGTCAAGAAGCCAGCGGTCAAGAGATCGGCGAAATCTTTGTCGGGCGCGGCTCGAATAAGTGTGCGCGCTTGTTCGACCGAAAAATGCACGGCTCTCGGCACCGCGACCCCACGAAAAGGCTTGACCAGCCGCCACGCATGATCGTCCGAAATGCCATTGGCCGGGTCGCGAAGGGCATGGTTGAGCAGCGCCTTGACCATCGACAGGACACGGTTCGCTGTGTCCTTGCTCCTTCGAACTGCTTCGCGATCAGCGCTCTTCAAGACCAACAAGTTCAGCCATCCTTCGAGTTTCGACTTGCTCATGCTCGTGACCAGCTCGTCCCCGAACTTGCCGAGAAAATGCAGTGCGAGCCGGCCGCGAGTATCGCGCGCCGTTCGGGGATTTTTGGCTTCCAACGTCTCCAAATAGACCTCAGCCGCTCGTCTGACCGTAAGCGGTTTTGCGTAGCCCGAGCCATCAGAGTTTCGCGCGACTGACTTCGCTCGTTCCTGCGCCTGCCAATAGTCCAGCACCGTGTCGCCGTTGGACTCTTCGTAGTCATCGGCGGTGCCGATGGCTTTGGTCGTAGCGCCACCTTTGCCATCGGCGAGGCGCAACACCCATGTACCCGCGACTTGGTTGCGGCGATAGCCAAGCGAAAGACCCGGTCCGATCCGGACGAAGACAGGCTTACGCGCCACGGGGAGCTTGAGGCGAGCGGTGCGAGTTTCAAGTCCAGCTTTCCGAACCGAGCGCGCCATGACCGCATACGTCTCCTGTCAGTTGTGTCCTGTTTGTGTCCTGTGTATAAGAGCGTATCACGCAGATCAAGCGCGAACAATTATGAACTAAATGAAAGATTCATTAGATATATTAGAGACATTAGCGTGCAATTGCGAACGGTGGTGAATTTAAGATGCCGCCCTCTCACGGCGAAAACAGGGGTTCGAGTCCCCTAGGGAGCGCCAAGGAAATCAGGCGCTTAACCTACAGCCTCAGCGGCATGTCCAATATTTGCCCAATAAATTGGCGTGGAGCAGCATGGATTTTTGAGCTGCCGCGCCGACCGTCATGGCGTCGTCCAAATCCCCCGCCAACTTGTCGGCGCCGAAGCGCATCGGGTCATGGGGTCTTGATCTATTCGCTGCAGCATCACGCATTGAGGGAACCCATCTCCCCGCGCCGGCCGCGATCTTTCCAGCTTGAACCCAGATTGCGCCTTAGGCTCGGCCCTCCTCCCGCCGGCCTCTGCACGTTAATCAGCCTGCAGATGATCCACATTGGCGCCCTGCACCTCATCGGCGACTTCTCGAGTACGGCCGCGTCAGCCCCGATGAGGCGCCAGCTGACGCAGTCTTAACAATTCGCACGGAAGTTATCGGCGCCGGCGATGAGCGGACGTTTCCGGTAGGGGCGATAAAAGATCGGGTGCAAGCAGAAGCGCTACTGCGCCAATATCCGACATTGCTGGACGGATCGCCTGCTCCCGCAACAGTCGCCAGCCAAATGGCCCAGCAACTCCATCAATCGAACCTCCGCCCCATACTTCTCCCCAGCCGCGCAAGGCTATAGCTGCCCTTCCGGCCGCATCTGCGGCAGGCGAGCCGGACCTTCACATAAGGATTTCATTGTTCTAATTGGATTGGGTTAGGAGCCTAGACTTTACTTTGTGATTCACCCCGGAACTGCGAATCGCTTGATGAGCGCATCGGCTACGGCGTCGAGGTCCTCGCCTACAATCTGTGGCTGACCACCGACGCCGAGCGGTGCGTTGCCAGGGCGGAGGATCAGTGCCGTTTCCCAGCCCGCCGCCGCCGCTCCCATGATGTCCCAGGTGTGACAGGCGATGAGGCATAGCCGCGATGGTGTCGCTCCAAGCCCTTGTTCTACGGCCCGATAAACCTCAGGGGCCGGCTTGTAGCGGCGCACCGCGTCGTCGACGCTGAACAGCCGCTCGAACAGTTGGAGGATCCCGGCCCGCTCAAGCTGCTGGGCGCACGTCGCCTTCGGATTATTCGTCAAGGTGAAGAGGCGGAATCCAGCGTCTCGTAGTTTGGAGAGTGCTGCGTGAACTTCCTTGTGAGGAGGCATCGACGCGACGGCTTGTTTGACCTGCATAAGATTGGCCTCGCTTACGTCGCGCCCGCGGACGGCAGCGACCATTCTAAGGACGGCGCCGCCAAGCTCGCCGAAGGGCACGTAGTCACCTGCCAAGGAAAGCGCTTCGGAGTGCAGGATCAGCTGTGCAAACCACTCGCGCATGGCTGCACGGTCACCAAGAATGTTCTCGAAATGTGGGGTCAGCGAATCGAGATCCAGCAACGTTTCGTTAACGTCAAATATGAGAAGGGGAAGATCAGTCATGGAAATTCTCCGCATACGTGCTTGTGAGGATAAGAAGCCAAGGTGTCGCCGCCCATGAGCGGAACATATAGCGAACACGCTTCACGCGCAAGACGACGCTTCGCCGTCGCGATTGACTCTCGGGGCGTCAAGTTCAAAGGAGGGTTGCGTTTTTCCCGCTGCGGAGGAGCATCCGATGGCGCCCGCTCGCCCTTTTTGAAGGGCTACCTCAAGCTCTCTTTGGTGTCATGTCCCATCGCTCTCTACAGTGCGACGTCTTCTTCGGAGCGGGTCGCCTTCAGGCAGATCAACAAGAAGACCGGCAACCGGCTGAAGCAGCAGCTCATCGACGAAGAGACCGGGAAAGTCGTAGACGTGGCGGACAAGGGCCGCGGATTTGAGGTCGCCAGCGGACTTTCGTGCCGATCGAAGACGAAGAGCGTGACGCTCGCCATGGGCCGCGTGGGTGTTTCTCCGGGTAGCTGTCAGGCTCGTACAATGTTTCAACCGTGGTGATAACGTGCCACCGTCATCGCTTGCCGGAGCCGCAAGCGCTCGCGATTCTTTCCCAGCCTTTCCTCTGACATAGCGGGGTCGATCCGCCATTTCCTTGAGCCATCGTGCGACTTTCTCGCGCGTCAAGTCGGCAACCAGAATAGCGCCAAGCTTTGGCAAAATGCGCATTTCTGCGCGATTCCGCGCATCGGCGATCGATTTCGAGTGGTCATGCTCAAGCCGCTCGAAATAAGCCTCTATGACTTGCGCGACGGTGAAAGGCGCTGTTTGAGCCGCCGCCTGCCGGCTGCCCGCGGCGAGCCTTGGTCTGAGCTTGCTAGAAGTCAAGGGTTTCGAGACCATCGGCCGGCGAATGATCATCCGCGGTCCCTATCGTTTCGACCGTATTTTGATTTGGCTTTAAATTGCCGAGCTCCAGAATGGTCTCGTGCTCCTGAGCCATCGCCGCGACGCACCAGGATATTGGTGCAGCCGTTCTGTGCGGCGACCGTATGTGAGGTTGAACCGGCGCTGGAAACAGGCCGTGTCATGCAATTTGGCTCAGACCACGGATACCGACACAACGGAGCGAAGGGATTTTGCTATGTGTCAGTAGGAAACGGGCCGTGTCATGTGTGAATGTTGGGATTTGCGATTGCGGGCGCCGTCGCGGGAAATCGCAACTCATTCATCTCTTGGCGGCGAGTGTGGCGAGCGGGCCGGCTCGGTCAAGAACGCGAGCTTCGCTCGCGCCGGCGAAGCCGGTGCTTTGCATCCTTGACAGGATCGAGCCCGTCTCGCCGATAATGCCCGCCGTGAGATGAATGGCGGAATCTGACACGACCCATGGACCAAACCTAGTGGTGCGCTTCAACTAATTTGAAAGGATTTGATGATTCGCTTTCGCGGCGACCCCAGCGACGGAGGCGATCATGGCTGCGAAGGAAATTATCGTAAAGAAATATATTGTGCGGCTGAACGACGACGAACGTCAACAGCTTGCAACGCTGATCCGGAAAGGGAGCAGCCCGGCGCAACGATTGATGAAGGCGCGGATCTTGCTCAAGGCGGACGTCTCGGAAGGCGGCGAAGGATGGAGCGATAACCAGATCATCGATGCCCTGGAGACCAGCCCATCCATGGTCTACCGGGTGCGCAAACAGCTGGTGGAAGAGGGCTTCGAGGCGGTGTTGAGCCGAAAGCCGCGCGCCACGCCTGCCGTTGCCAGAATTTTCGACGGCGAGAAGGAAGCCAAGCTGATCGCCCTGGCTTGTTTTGAACCTCCCAAGGGCCGCGCCCGCTGGACATTGCGGTTGTTGGAGAACAAGGTCGTGGAGCTGAACATCGTAGATCGCGCCAGCGACAGCACGATCGGGCGGACTCTCAAAAAAACATCGTTAAGCCGCATCTGAAACAGCAGTGGGTCATTCCGCCGGAAGCCAACAGCGCATTCGTCGCCGCCATGGAGGACGTGTTGGCCGTCTATACGCGGCCGCGCGATCCCGATATTCCTCTGGTTTGCCTGGACGCGACCTCGAAGCAGTTGATTGCCGAAACACGCGCTCCGATCAAGATGAAAGAGGGACGGCCGGTCAGGTTCGATTATGAATACGAACGCAACGGCACGGCCAATCTGTTTATGATGTTTGCGCCGCTCGAAGGCTGGCGGCATGTCAAAGTCACGGATCGCCACACCGCTATGGATTATGCTCACGCGCTGAAGGATCTGTCAGATACTCACTTTCCGAATGCCCGGAAAATCATTCTCGTCCAGGACAATCTCAACACCCACAAGCCAGCCTCGCTCCACCAAGCTTTTCCCGCCGCCGAAGCAAGGCGGCTCGTCGAACGGTTCGAATTGCGTTACACGCCAAAGCATGGCAGTTGGCTCGATATGGCGGAATCCGAACGCGGCGTCCTTTCGTCGCAGTGCCTCGATCGCCGCATCCCAGACAAACAAACCCTCATCGACGAAATCGCAGCTTGGGAGGACGATCGAAACGCCAACCACGCCAAGGCCGATTGGCAGTTCACCACAGCGGATGCCCGTATCAAACTCAAGCATCTATACCCGTCAATCTGACTGAATCGAGCCACTAGACTTTTACATGTCATGCAATTTGGCTCAGACCATGGATACCGGAACAATCGAGCGAAGGGATTTTGCTATGTGTCTGTAAAAGCTCTTGACCCCAAGAAGCCCATGTGAGTCGAACTGGTAGGCTTCGCCCGGCGCGAAAGACAACGGCACGTAAGCGCGCGCCGACTGGCTGGCGTGCTCGCGGGTCCAGGTGATCGCATACCGGCGGACAGCAGCGTAGCCGCCCTCGAAGCCGTGACGGCGTAGCTCCTCGTATAACCGAACGAGCGTCAGCCGCTCACGGGCCGCCTTGCTCGCGTCCTCCTCCAAAAGGGATTTAAGCCGCCCTCGCCAGGACCCAATCCGGGGAAGCGGCTGTCGCAAACGCTCGTAACGGAACTCGGTCGCGTTCGAGCGACCTTGCGCGATAAGTGCGGCTCGCGGCAGATCTTCTCGATTGGCTTGCCGAGGGAAAAATACGCCCGGTGCAGCTGGACACTTCTATCAAGGGTCCCAGACTGCTTGCCGGAGCGGCTTCAATTGGCTCCGGCATCAGAGTTTTTTGATGGCGCCTCGCCGCCATTGCGTTCATTGCCGCCAGCGACGGCGTTTTGCGGCTATGCCGCCGCGGTGCGCCGCAGGAACAACAGTCGTTTGATGTTGTGGACGAGGTTCGCCAGTCCGATCTTCACCGTTGCCCGCGCAATTCCGATAGTGCGGATGAACAAGCCCATCCGGTCCTTCTGCTCAGCGAAGACATGCTCGACCCTGGATCGGATTTTCGATTTGGCGTTGTTCGCCCGCGAGACAGCCTCCGGCATGGCGCGCCCCTTCGGCTTTTTGCGGTGGACGTGGCTATCGAAGCCATTCCTTCCCATGAACTCCTCGTTGGCCTTCGAACGATAGGCTGTATCAGCCCACACGCCGGCCGCCGTGTTGGTCTTGTCGAGAAGCCCCGGCGCAGACGGCGGCCCTCATAGGCGGCGGCGTCCGTCGCGCTCCATCTCCGAATGAAGCCGAAGCCGCGATCGATCGAGATGTGGTTTTGATAGCCAAAGACCGGGATCGCCAGATCGACCGGCGGCGTCGAGCCATCCTCGCGCGGCTTGGCCTTGGCGAACTTCACCGTCCAGCGCGCGTCGCGATCCTTCTGGCGCAGCTTTGCCGGCTTTTCCTTCCATGCGTCTGGGATGCGGCCTTCCTTGATCGCCGTCTTCTCCTCATTGGTATTGCGCTGGCGCGGCGCGGCGATCAGGCTCGCGTCGATGATCTGGCCCGACATGGCGATGTAGCCGGATTGCCGACGCGTCGCATCGAAGCGCTCGAACAGAGACCCGATGACGCCGGCCTTCGTCAGTTTCTCCCTGAACAGCCAAATCGTCCGCGCGTCGGGGATGCGATCTGATAATCCAAGTCCGAGAAAACGCATGAACGACAGGCGGTCGTTGATCAGAAACTCGACACGTTCGTCCGAGAGATTGTTCGTCGTCTGAATGATGAGGATCTCGAACATCATCGCCGGATCGAATGCCGGACGCCCGCCTTGCGCGCCATCGGAATACGCAAGCGCCGCGTCCAGCTGCGGGCGGAACATCTCGAAATCCGCCGCCGCGCGGAACGCCTCGAAGCTGATCGCCAAGATCGCTCAGCCGCCGCAAACGATCATCGACATCGAAAAAGCCCGGCTGTCCGCGCATGCAAGCATCTCCGATTCGCCCACGCCGATGGAATCAGAAAAACCCCAATTTGGCGCGGTTCTTAGAACCGTCCAGCTTGTTAAGTGCTCGATAGACGTTGGATTTCGTCCACAAGCCTCCACGCGCTGTCTTGTAGCCGCTGCGGTTAAGTTCAGCCGCGATCTCCGCTGCCGTGTCAGCGCCTTGCATACGGCCGAATTCGAGAGTTCGGATCTTCGAGGTCGCCTTGTTCGCCGCCGCGCCTTTGGGTTGCGCGACATTGAGGATTTTTGGGTTCCCCAATTTTGCGCCTTTAGCGCGAGCGCGATCCAAACCGGCTTTGGTCCTTTTGCCAATCATCTCCCCTACGCGTTCGGCGCGAGCAGTTTCCCTTCTCATGGCGGCATAATCGCTGCCGTACGGTTTGCCGGGTGCAGCAACGGCGCGCTCCAGCAAGATCCGTTTAGCAGACTGTGTGAAAAGTCCGGCTGACAGGATTCCGTCGGCGCCATCGCTGCTAGAATTTCGCATGACTCACATTTTCGGATTCGAACGTTCGCAACTTCTGCTTTTGCCCGAAGCGGTGGACGATTATGTCGGCGTCGACAATCCCGTGCGCTTCATTGACCAGTTTGTCGATGGACTTGATCTCGCCGCCGCCGGTTTTAATCACGTCACGCCGCAGGCGACGGGCCGTCCGGGCTACGCGCCGGGCGATTTGTTGAAGCTTTACATCTACGGCTATTTGAACCGGGTGCGGTCGAGCCGGCGGCTGGAGATGGAATGCCAACGCAACATCGAGGTTGTTTGGTTGCTGCGGACTCTGAAGCCGGACTTCAAGACCATCGCCGACTTTCGGCGCGACAATCGCGCCGCCTTCCGCGCCGTGTTCCGCCAGTTCGCGCTGCTGTGCCGGCGTCTCGATCTGTTCGGGCGCGAGTTGCTGGCGGTGGACGGAACGCGCATCAAGGCGGTCAATAACAAGGACCGCAACTTCACCCGAAACTCGCTGGAAAAATTCATTCGCGCGGCGGACGAACGGCTGGATGAATATCTGCGGCGTCTTGACGAGAGCGATGTCGCGGAGGCTGGAACGAGCGGGGCGCGCACCAAAAACCTAGCCGAAAAGATTGAGGCGCTTCGCAAGAAGCGCGGTCGTTACGGGGAGTTGCTGGCGGAACTGGAGCAAAGCGGCGAAAGCCAGATTTCGCTGACCGATCCCGACAGCCGGGCGATGGCCGCCCATACGAAGGTCGGCGTCGGCTACAACATCCAGCTCGCGGTCGACGCGAAGAACAAGATGATCGTCGAGCAGGCCGTGACCAATCAGGTCGTGGACATGGGCCTGCTGAAGGAGACCGCCGAGCCGGCTCGCGCCCTTCTCGATGTCGAGCAGATCGATGTTGTCGCCGATCGCGGCTACTTCAAATCCGAGGACATCGAGGCCTGCGAAAGGGCGGGGATCACGCCCTATGTTCCCAAACCGCAACGCGGCTCGTCGGTGCACAATGGCTTTTTCCGAAGGACGAGTTCCGCTACGACGCGGCGCGCAACGCCTATATTTGTCCGGCCGGGCAGGAACTGACGCCGATCCGCGAAGGCAAGCTGCGCGAATTGAAGAAAGTCGATTACGGCAATGCAACCGCCTGCCGCGCTTGCGCGCTGCGTCCACGCTGTACGAGGGATGTTCGCGCTGTCTCGCGCCTCGAAAACGAGGACGCGCTTGATCGCATGGCGGAGCGACTGAAGGCGCGGCCAGAAATCCTTGACCGGCGTCGAGAAACCGTCGAGCATCCGTTCGGCTCAATCAAGCAATGGATGAACCAAGGCGCTTTTCTGATGAAGGGTCTCGAAAATGTCCGGGCGGAGTTCAGCCTCACGGCGCTCGCCTATAATCTACGACGGGCTCTCAATATCCTCGGCGTCGACGCCATGACGGCAGCCGTCCGGGGGTGAAAACCGCGTTCGTCTAAACGCCCCAGAGGACCGGACAGGCGGTTTTCGCGATCAAAACGCACACAACCGGCTACCGCAGGCGGCATTCCAGCGGACTCTGACATAAGTCGAGAGTCTCCACACGGTCTGCAAGATTTTCCACACGGTCTGTTAGAGATATACACGGGGTCCGGCATAGCTAATTTGCCGCTTCTTTGAGCCCGACGCGTCGGAACGTCGCCTAAGCAAACCCGGATTTGGTTCGCGCGCCAGAAAGTCCCGACGATCGGGCAAGAAGTGTTCGAAGTTGTCCGATTTGCGCCGCCATAAGCGACCGTTCGGCCAAATTACCTGTCGTTTTTTCGCCGCCGCGAACCGTCTGTGCGCTTGAAGCCGTCCGGCACGATATCGACAGATGACCAGGATTGTCGCAATGATGCTAAAATCGAGCGTCGGCCCAGCGCTCCAAAAATGCCGAGAGACGATTGAGGATGAGGCAGGATGCCATGGCGCCCATCACGAACGGCGAACCGAGCTCCGGCGTTTGGCCGCCCCTGCCCCTTGCGGCCTGGCAAGACACCTACGCCACGCTTCACCTCTGGACACAGATCGTCGGCAAGATACGTCTGTCGCTAACGCCGTGGCTCAACCATTCCTGGCACGTGACGCTTTATGTCACGGCGCGGGGGCTGACGACTTCGTCGATTCCCTACGGCGGCACGTCGTTCCAAATCGAATTCGATTTCCTTGCTCATCAGCTTCTGATCTCTACGACGTCGGGAGCGGAGCGCCGCATTCCGTTGCGGCCGATGAGCGTCGCGGACTTTTATGCGGAAGTGATGGACGCCTTGTCCGAGCTTGCGATCCATCCCCGCGTCAACACCCTGCCGAACGAGTTGCCCGACGCGATTCGCTTCGATCAGGATCGGGTTCATGGGTCCTACGACGCCGACGCCGCACATCGGTTCTGGCGCGTGCTCGTGCAGGCCGACCGCGTCTTCAAATTATTCCGCACCGGCTTTCTCGGAAAATCGAGTCCTGTTCATTTCTTCTGGGGAAGCTTTGATCTCGCGGTGACGCGGTTCTCGGGACGCCGCGCGCCCTTGCATCCCGGAGGCGTGCCCAATCTGCCGGACGCCGTGACGCGCGAGGCCTATTCGCATGAGGTCAGCAGCGCCGGCTTCTGGCCGGGCGGCGGCGCCATCGATTATCCGGCCTTCTACGCATATGCCTACCCGACGCCGCCTGGATTTGGCGGCGCCGTCGTTCGGCCGGAGGCGGCGTTCTTCAGCCGGGAGCTTGGTGAATTCCTGCTGCCCTATGACGCCGTGCGCGCCGCGCCGGAGCCGGATGAGGTTTTGCTTGAGTTCTTGCAGAGCGCCTACGAGGCGGCCGCTATCGGCGGCGCCTGGGATCGAGCCGCGCTCGAATGTGAGATCGGAGTTCCGGGAAGACCGCGCAGAATTTCCTGACTGTTTTATCGGCATGGGTGGATAGAGGCGAATGCTTCCCCGGCGCCTCCCTCAAAGTGGGCCTTCGCCAATGGTCGGAATGTTTCGAAAGCGGCCAAACAGCTAAGACTCGGAATAAGCCAGGCTGAGACATGGCCGTCGAGAAAGGCCTCCGTCGTCTCCGCCGGATAGGCTTTGATGAAGCACGCGTCCAACTTCCGAACATAGGTTCGGAGGGGCGGCCGGGGATGTTTGCGGTGGAGGCTTACGCGGCGGTTCGACGGTTTATTTTCGTTGAAGGGAAAAGCCGGCGCGAGGCGGCGCGGTTTTTCGGATTGAGCCGAGAGGCGATCGCGCGTCGCCCAGCGCCCGCCCGATTTGAGCGCATGAGCGCCGCCAGCAGGATGATCCGCATCATCACGCCAAAAGCAAGCCATTTTTTAGCAACCTACTAGGTTCTCCCGGCTATCAAGCGCTTGATGAAAACGCTACAGTTATTACGCTAGGGCGGCGGAGTTTGTCATGGACGCAATCGCCACATTGACCATGAATTCGGCGTTGGACATCAACGCAGCGACTGATCGCATAATTCCTGAAGAGAAGCTCCGCTGCACGGCGCCGCGCTATG
>CAWFIA010000013.1:0-84633 GCA_963815815.1 uncultured Alphaproteobacteria bacterium | reverse complement strand
CTCCCTTAGGTGTTCGAGGAGGCGCTGGCCGTATCTGGTCTTGCCGAGCTTTTTGGCGAGCTGGGCGAAAGCGTCCTTGCTGATCCACTTGTTGAGGTAGGCGATCTCCTCCGGCGCGGCGATCAGCTGGCCCTGCCGGTGTTGCAGGACGCGAACGAACTCGGCCGCCTCCATCAGCGAGTTCATGCGTGCCGGCGTCGAACCAGGCGAAGCCGCGGCCGAGCCTTTCGAGCCGCATGCGCTTTTGCCGGATGTAGAGATTGTTGAGGTCGGTGATCTCGAGTTCGCCGCGCGCCGACGGCCTGAGGCTGCGCGCCAGCGCGACCACATCGACGTCGTAGAAATAGAGGCCGGTGGCGGCCCAGCTCGATCTTCGGCTTCGCCGGCTTCTCCTCGATCGAGACGGCGTCGCCGGCGGCGTCGAATTCGATGACGCCGTAACGCTGCGGCTCATCGACGCAATAGGCGAACACCGTGGCGCCGCCGCGCGCCGCATTGGCCCGCCGCAGCGTTTCGGCAGAGGCCGTGGCCGTAAAGAAGTTGTCGCCGAGGATCAGGCACGCCGGCGCGCCGGCGAGAAAATCGCGCGCCGATGAGGAAGGCCTGCGCCAGCCCGTCGGGCGACGGCTGCACGGCGTATGCGAGATTAACGCCCCACTGGCCGCCGTCGCCGAGAAGATGTTGGAACTGCGCCCGATCGTCGCGGCGTCGAGATGATCAGAATCTCGCGAATTCCCGCCAGCATCAAGGTCGACAGCGGATAATAGATCATCGGCTTGTCGTACACCGGCAGCAGTTGCTTCGACGTCACCAGCGTCAGCGGATGCAGCCGCGTGCCGGAGCCGCCCGCCAGAATGATGCCCTTGCGCATGACCGCTCGCCTCTCGCCGCCCGCCTCGCCAAAACGCCGCGCCGCCAAAACAGCGGCGTCGCGCCAATTTCAACAATCGCCCGCGCGTCCGGCGCCGGCGAGCAGCCGGGCGATCGCCGCCGCCTCGTCGCTCCAGGGGCGCGCGCGCAAGCCGAAGGTCCGCTCGAACAGGCCGCAATCGAGCACGGAATTCGCCGGCCGCCGCGCCGGCGTCGGATAGTCGGCCGTCGCTATCGCGACGACCTTCGGCCGCCGGCCTGTGGCCGCGGCCTGGGCGTCGACGATGCGGGTCGCGAAGCCATGCCAGCTCGTCGCGCCGGCGCCGGCGAAATGATAGAGGCCATATAAATCGGCGCCGGCCGCGAGCCGCTGCGCGACGCGCAAAATCGCCGCGGCGAGGTCGCGCGTCGAGGTCGGGCAGCCGCGCTGGTCGGCGACGACGCGAAGCTCGTCGCGCTCGCTGGCGAGGCGCAGCATGGTTTTCACGAAATTGGCGCCGAACTGCGCCATAGACCCAGGATGTGCGCAAGATGACATGGCGTTTTCGCCGCGTCGCGCACGGCGGCCTCGCCGGCCGCCTTGGTGCGGCCATAGACGCCGAGCGGCGCGACGGCGTCGGTTTCGACGTAGGGGCCGGCTTTGGCGCCGTCGAACACATAATCGGTGGAGATATGGATCAGCGGCGTCTCCGTCGCGGCGCAGGCGCGCGGCGATGACGCCCGGCCCGATTTCATTGACCGCGCCGCGCCGCTTCGACTTCGCTTTCGGCCAGGTCGACCCTTGTGTAGCCGGCGGCGTTGACGACGAGGGCCGGGCGCGTTTCGCGCAGCGCGCGGGAGACCGCCTCGGCGTCGGCGATGTCGGCCTCGCCATGCGCCATCGCCCGATAGGCAAGAGCCTTGGCCGCGGCGCTCCGTTGCAGCTCGCGCCCGAGCTGGCCGCCGGCTCCGAAGATCAAAATCACGCAACCACTCCGAGGCGCTCGCCGCGGTAGACGCCGGATCGGATGCGCTCCCACCAATCGCGATTGTCGAGATACCACGCGACGGTCTTGCGCAGCCCCGTCTCGAAGGTCTCGCGCGGCCGCCAGCCGAGCTCGGCGGCGATCTTGCCCGGATCGATGGCGTAGCGCAGATCATGGCCGGGGCGGTCGGCGACGAAGGCGATGAGCTCTTCGCGCCGCCCGATGCGCGGATCCGGGCGCCAATGCGTCGACGAGGGCGCAGATCGCGCGAACCACCTCGAGATTGGTCTTTTCGTTGTGGCCGCCGATGCAATAGGCCTCGCCCGCGCCGCCGCGCGTCGCGACGGTGAGCAGCGCGCGCGCATGATCCTCGACGAACAGCCAATCGCGAATGTTGGCGCCCGGCGCCATAGACCGGCAGCGGCCGTCCCTCCAGCGCGTTGATGATCATCAGCGGAATCAATTTTTCGGGAAAATGATAAGGCCCGTAATTGTTCGAGCAATTGCTGATGACGGTCGGCAGCCCATACGTATGCCGCCAGGCGTTGACGAGATGGTCGGACGCGGCTTTCGAGGCCGAATAGGGCGAATTCGGGCGGTAGGGCGTCGTCTCGGCGAAGAAGCCTTCTTCGCCAAGCGAGCCGAACACCTCGTCGGTCGAAATGTGATGGAAGCGGAACGCGTCCTGCCGCGCCGCCGGCAAGGCGCGCCAGAAGCCGAGCGCCGCCTGCAGCAGCGCGTAGGTGCCGACGATATTGGTCTGAATGAATTCGCCAGGCCCGTCGATCGAGCGGTCGACGTGGCTTTCGGCGGCCAGATGCATGACGATGTCGGGCCGGAAGGCGGCGAAGATCTCTTGCATGCGCGCGGCGTCGACGATGTCGGCGCGGGCGAACGCATAGCGCGGATCGGCGGCGACCGGCGCCAGCGATTCAAGATTGCCGGCGTAGGTCAGCTTGTCGACGACGAGAACGCGATGCCGCGTCTCGCCGATGATCGCGCGGACCACGGCGGAGCCGATGAAGCCGGCGCCGCCGGTGACGAGAATGCGTTTTTGTTCGCGCGCCGCGGCCGTCATTGCGGGCGGGCCTCGAAGCGAAAGGGCGAGACGAAATCCTTGAACGGCCCAAGCTTGGCGTCCTTGTCGGACAGGATGGCGGCGGCGGGCTTGACCGGCCATTCGATGGCGAGGTCAGGGTCGCGCCAGATCAGCCCGCTGTCGCATTCCGGCGCATAAAAGGCGTCTACCTTATAGGCGACTTCGGCGGCGTCCTCGAGCGTGCAGAAGGCATGCGCGAAGCCGCGCGGAATGAACAGCTGCTCGCCGCCGGCGGCGGTCAGCGTCGCGCCGATCCAGCGCCCGAACGTCGGCGAGCCGCGCCGCAGGTCGACGGCGACGTCGAAGACGCTGCCGCGCAGCGCCCGCACCAGCTTGCTTTGCGCCGCCGGCGGCAGCTGGAAATGCAGGCCGCGAATGGTTCCCGCCTTGGCCGAAAACGATTGATTGTCCTGCACGAACTCCGTCGCGACGCCCGCCGCGGCCAGCGCCCGCTTGCTGTAGGTCTCGACAAAATAGCCGCGCGCGTCGGCGAAGCGCCGCGGCTTCAACATCAGCACGCCGGGCAAAGTCGTCGTCGTGACCTCCATCAATCCCCCAATCGTCGCGCCGCCCGCCGTCGCGCGGCGCCGATCGTCAATTGGCAGATTTCGCCGCCGCCGTCCACCGCCAACCCGGCCCGGCGCCCCCGCCGCCGCGGCGGCCCACGCCAGCTAGGCGCCGTCGCCCATGCGGTCGGCGACAGAGGCGCTGGCGTCGCGGGCGGAGGTCGGCTGGGCGGCGTCGCCGGTCAGTGCGGCGACCGCGCGGGCGAAATGCGCTGCGTCGCCCTGCGCGGCGAAAGGCGCGCTCGCGAGCGCCATGCGCCGCCACAGCGCCTCGTCGCGGTCCAGCAGGCCCATGAAAAAGGCGAGGCCGGCCGGATTGTCGGACTCGACGACGAAGCCGTTGACGCCGTTGCGCACCAGCATGTCGCGCGCGCCACAATTGTCCGACACGATCACCGGCGTCCCCAGCGCCTGCGCCTCGATCACCACATTGCCGAACTGCTCCTGCGCGCTCACCAGCAAAAGCGCCAGGGTCTTGCCGAGCACCGGACAGACCTCCTCGATCTGCAGGAAGCCGCGAAACACGACGCTGTCGCCAAGGCCAAGCGCCGCCGCCTCGGCGCGCAGCTGCGCCTCGAGCGGTCCCGAGCCGCATAAATGCAGCTGGCGCGGCCGCGCCGCCGCTGCCCTATAGAGGGCGTAAGCTTGCAGCGCCATCGAAATGTTTTTTTTTGCCACTAGCCGCGCGACAATGGTGAAGTGGCGCGCCGCAAAGGGCGGCCCGTCCGGCGCCCTTTCGACGCCGGCGAGGCGGCGGATCCGCTCGGTCGACAGCGTGTCGTAATGCAAAAGGATGCGGCTTTCCGGGATGCCGAGGAAGCGCAGATAGTCGGCGGCCCGGGCCGCCGAGGCGATCGCCCCGTTATAGGGCAGATAAAACACCCGCTTGAGCAGCTCGCGCGAGAGATAGCGGCGGTAGTCGTCGAACTTCGAATCGTTCATCACGAACACTCGGGCGCCGCTCAGCCGCAGCGCCGCTGAGGTCCAGAAAATGAACGGCGATTCGTAATGGCAGAAGAAAAAATCGGCCGGCCGGCGGGCCCAGCAGGCGCGCAACAGCCCGAACGCCTTCTTGAAAAACGGCGCCTCGGCGACCGCCCCCCCAGGGAACAACGTCTCTTTGTAAAACGCCGCGCCGTCTTCCGGTTTCCAGGCGTAAACCTGGCTGCTGCCGCCCAGCTCCAGCCCATAAACCTTGCGGCGCACGCCAAAATGCCGCGCCACCGCGTCACAGCGATCGCTGTGCACCGGGCCAAAATTCTCCCAAACGAATACCAGCGACCGTTCCGTCATCGAGCCTCATCCATAAAAGGCGCAAGGCCTGGGCGGTTGGGCGCAGGGCCAACCTAGGGAATAATACAAATTGCCGCGAGCAAACGCGAGCGGGGCCACCCTCTCCGAGAATTGAATGATTTATGCCGCAGTCAATAATCGGGAGGTCGATAGCAGCTACCGTCGGAACCGCCTGACGTTCGCTCTCAGAAGCGCCCCGACAAGCGTCCGCAAAAAGGCCGTTCGACGCGCCAGTGCAGGAATAGCCCTTAACCGAGCATGGCTAGAACATCGAGAGCTTGAGTGGAGACGGACCCTCTGCGGGGCGCGTGGGGAGCGCTGGAATCGCCGCGAGGCGGGCGTCTCGAAAAAGCGGCGCGCTTCGTCGGCCTGACGCGCGCGACTGACAGATCCTGTGGATCGGCAAACGGCTGGGTCCTCCGCAAAAGGAGCGCCATTCTTGTTCAGACCGGCGCCAAGCAACTTACGTCAACGACGCTCGGCCAACTCCATCGTCTTGCTCGACAGCGAAAAGCGCGTTCATGAGCCCGCGCAGCTGACCAAACGCCGTCTCCCGAAGCCGCCGGAAATAGGCTTTTATCTCCAGTGCCTTCCCGCACATAAATTCGGGGGTCCTGACGAGCCTCTCAAGCTCGCCGACAATAGCCTCGGCAAGAGCGCCGTTCACGTCCAAAACAATGCCCTGGCGCTCGACCAGCTCCTGCACGTACCCGCAGTTCGTGCTTATCACAGGAAGCCCATAGCTCATGGCTTCGAGGATAACGAGCGGCTGAGCTTCGTATTGGTATGTCGTTGGGAAGAGAAAGACATCGATCGATTTGAAAAACGCCTCTTTCGCCTCGTCCTTGACAGGTCCGATAACTTCGAAGTCTATCGCCAAGACGCTCCCGTCCTCGCGAAAGATCTTCCGCGGCTTGCGCTCCGACTGTTGGCCCCGCGAATACGAATGTCAGCTCTAGTCCGCGGTCCCGACATGTCGCCGCAGCCTCCAGCACGATATTCAAGCCCTTTTCTTTACAGAGGTTGCTCAAATATCCAACCCGCAGCGCGTTGGAGCCACGTCGAGCCGGCGTCTCGATGTCGTTGTCCGGAATATGGCAGGCGTTTTGACAAACCAGAACTTTGCTTATGGTCGGATAAAGAAAACGCATGTTGTCGGCCATCTCCTCTGAGAGCACGACGTTAAGGCAGGAGGAGCCGGCCAGGCGCACCAGAAGGGCGAATCTGAGTTGGCGAGAGAATGTATGTTTCGAGGTGTGGTGATGCAAAATGATGTTATAGCCGAGCATTCGCGCGATGCTGATGAGGAAGAAGTTATAGGCGATGCCGAAACCCGACTCGAAGACGGTATAAAATCGCCGATTTTTGTTTGCGCCGCGTCCTGCGAGCGTCAAAGCCGCCTGAGCGACGCGCGCGAACCGCGTCAAATGATAGCTGAAGCCGATGCAGTGCCGTCCGGGACCAATGTCGACGATCTCAACTTTATCCGATCCGGCAAATTGTAGCGCTGTTTGGATGACCGAGGCGTTGACCAACGACTGCCCATGCAGGGGTGGCGGCAGACAAACGGCGAAGAAGGCCGACCCCGTATTTGAATCCAAAGCTTGATGTTGAAGGGCGGGCAAAGCCGACTGAGCGGCAGTGAATTCCCACGGCCCGGGCAGTTCGTTCATTATGAGGGACTCCGATCGCCATCGCGAATGCGACGACGCAAAATGCATAGATGTAGTTATGCCCGACTCAAAGGAACTAGAATTTCCACGAAAGCACGGTAGGTGCGACATACCACTCGCCATTATACTTTGTATAGCACAAGCTTGTGTAAAGTTCTGTTACTGTGCGTTAACAGATAACTCTTTAGTGATAACTTAGGGCATCTCTCGCTAAAAATAATTGATAAATATTCGTATAAAGAATCATTATACGTATGATGAATGACAACATACGTCATACATTAGCATTATGTTTTTCAGCTTATTTTTTTGCAACGCGGTGGTGCGGTGCCGAAAACCGAAAAAGACTGTTTACCTGATTTTCTTTAAATGGCTGACATCGAGTTCTCAGCAATATGCGAGTAATTCTTTAAAAATGGCGTTCTAATCTTAAATAAGGCTTTTCAGAAGGCGAATGTGCCTAAATTATGACGGGATTGCGCGGCGAATTCGAAGCAGCGGTCGTAAAAAGACTACTTAGCTGGACCAGTCACCCTACAAACGTAATTGTGACGAAAACCTTGGTTTACTTATCTAAGTGAAAGCTGAATGCGAATTTATTGTTTGCATCCCCGGACTTCACTTCCGAGTTCTCTAATTACTGGTGACAAAGGGATTGACGGCTAAATCGTCGTTGATTTCAAGGCTGCCTCTTTGGAAAAAGCAGAAACTGAGCGATGCGGAGCGCGCGTGTCTCGAAGATTTTGTTTTCGAGGCCGGGCCGAAGCACGGACGTCCGCTGAGCGATCATCGGTGCGTGCTCGACGGCTTATTTTTAAGGCTATGCGCCTCGGGAAATCAATGAGACATATCGCGGTTAGAGGCGCAAATCTGAGCCTCGGCTTGCGTCCAGTGCATGATGCCCGATGCGACTTTGGCCCGACGAAAGTCGTGTCCCGACGAAGGTTGAGCCGGCGCAAGCGCTGCAGACTGCCAAGGAGGCTGCCATGACAGAACATTCGCTTCAGATGTCAACAGCGGAAACGATGCAGACCACGAGCGTAGCCGACTATATCGTCCAGCGCATCGCCGACGAGGGCGTCGGGCATTGTTTCGGAGTCGCGGGGGACTACTTGTTCCCAATGTGCAACGCGGTCGAACGCAACCCAAACGTCAATTGGATCGGTTGTGCGAACGAATTGAACGCGGCGTACGCCGCCGACGGCTACGCCCGCATACGGGGCGTGGGAATGCTGGCCACCACCTATGGGGTCGGCGAATTGTCGGCGCTGAATGGCGTGATGGGCGCGAAAGCGGAGCGCTCGTTGGTGTTTCATGTCGTCGGCATGCCCTCCTATCAGAGTCAGCGCCTGGGCAAGATCGCACATCACACCCTTGGCGACGGCAATTTCGGGAATTTCGTCGGCCTCTCAGCCACGGCGGCCTGCTGCTCCGCCATCATCAATCCGGATAACTGCGTCATCGAGATGGAGCGTGTGATCGCGGAGGCGCGGCGCAACAATCAGCCTGCCTATATCCTCGTTCCATCCGACTATGCGCAGGCGCCGGTCATGCCCGTCGAAGTGCGACCGGTGACGCTCAAGTCGAGCGAGGCGGCGCTGAAAAAGGCGATCGCCGCCATCAGCGAGCGGCTGAAGGGCGCGAAGTCGGTTGTCGCCTTGCCAGCCTTCACCATAGCGCGCCTTGGGCTGCAAAAGCAGTTGCGAGACGCGATTGAAGCGCTGGGCTGCCCGTTTGCGACGACATCGATGGAAAAATGTCTCGTCGACGAAAGCCACCCACAATTCGCTGGCCTTTATGCGGGCGCGGTGTCAGCGCAAAGCACGCGCGAGATCGTCGAGGGCGCCGACCTCGTGCTTGATCTTGGCGGTGTCAACCTCAACGACATCACCACCGCTTCGTATTCGGCGCAACTCGACCCGGCGCGGTTCATCACCATCGGTCTCAATGACATGCGGATTGGCGAGAAAGTGATCGGCGGCGTCCGCCTTGCGGACATGCTCGTCGCACTGGCAAAGCTGAAGTTGGCCGCCCCGACGTTTCGCCGAACGGTCGAAAGCGCGCCGCCCATCGCCGGCAAGCCATCGGATAAGATCACGATGGATGCGCTCTATCCACGCTACGCCGCCTTCATCCGGGCTGGAGATACGGTCGTTCTCGAAACTGGCAGTTCCGCCCTTGGCTTGACGCCTATGCCGCTCGCGGATGAGGTGCGGGTCGAAGCCCAGGTCTTGTGGGGGTCGATCGGCTGGGCGACGGCCGCTGCCTTTGGCGTTGCGCTCGCCGATCTGAGCCGACGCACGATCCTAATTACCGGAGAGGGCTCCCACCAATTGACGGCAAACGAGATCGGCGGCATGGGCCGGTTCGGCGCCAATATCATCGTCTTTGTTCTCAATAACGAGGGCTATCTCATCGAGCGAGCCTTGGAAGAAAATCCGGATTGGTCCTACAACGACCTCGCGCCCTGGCGATATGCGGAATTGCCGCGCGTGCTCGGATGCGCCGATTGGTTCACCGCCCGGGTAGCGACGCTCGGCGAACTCGACGCCGCGATGAAGACCGCCCGCGACAACAAATCCGGCGTCTATATCGAGGTCATCGGCGAACGATTGGACATGCCGCCCATCCTCGCATTCGCACACGGCCGGCTGGAAAACTTGTACGGCGACGCGCCGTAACGCGGCAGCCCTTGAGGCTCGGCACCCCAAATTGCGTTCAGCTTCAGTCGACAAATCATTGAGCGCCGAGCCAGCGAAAACGGGCTTAACTGCCTTATAAACAGGCGGGATCCAGCCTACAGGCTCCGCAATCGCATCAAGCGCTGCTAGCAAGAGCGGAACGAAGACTTGAAGGGAGCGCCATTCCGCCGGCGAGTCGCCTCGACTGTCTGACGCATTTCGTGATCGGCCGTTACGTTCCTCGACCCCGCGGCGGCGAAAGCCGCGCCGGCTGCGAGCCGATGACTGGCGGCGACTCGAAGCGAACGAACCAGCGACTTCATCAAAGTTGGGTGGCGCGCCCGAAGGGATTCGAACCCCTGGCCTCTGCCTTCGGAGGGCAGCGCTCTATCCAGCTGAGCTACGGGCGCCAATGCCGAGACCGCGTATTCCTCGATCATGATCTCGACAGAGTGCGGCGCATCGGCACTCTTAGCCGATTTCAACGCGGTGAGCCACTCGGATCGCGACAGGCTGCGAATTTTCCTGTTTTCTGAGCATCGGAATGCTCCGCGCGGAACGGCGGCGCCCGCGTCGATTGAAAATGCTTCGGCGCGAAAAGGTCTCCGAAGCCCTCCTTGCTTTGGATTTGGCCGACCGAACGGCGTGTGCCAAAAAGCTCCGCCTCACCTCTCGGCGGCCATCATCAGAACGACGGCTTGGGCAGATCAGAGGATAAGCGGTACCGAAGGGGACTGGCTACGCAGCAGATAGAGGCTTCGTTCTTTCCGCTCGTCTAACGTTCAGCCAATAAATCCGCAGATCTTGGATGCTTCCAAATTGCGCAAAGCAACACACCCACCGCTTGAGCGAATGCGCAAGACAATCGCTCATGATCGAGGAAAATTCGCGGAATTTTAAGTGCTAATGCACTGTGGTCGATGACAACTCGCTGCGCAACTTGACGATTTCATCCTTGATCAGGAGTTTTCGGCGCTTCAATTCGGCCAGTTTCAATTCGTCGATGGCGGGGTAGAGGAGGGCTTTTTCAATTTCCTTGTCGAGTGCTTCATGACGCTGTTCGAGAGCGGCCAAATGGTTTTCGAGTGACATGCAGAACTCCCTCTTGAAGCCTTCGCACTACGCTGAGTGTGCCACAGGATTTCAATTTTGCGAAGGCTTTCGCGACGGAGCGGTGGAAATTTTGTGAAGGCGCGATGTCGCATTCTAGCTGGGCGGCGGGGCGTCCGTTGACCTTGCCGAGCGTGCTGCACACACAGATCAATTTTCGCGCATAGGTTTAAGCTTGACTGGGAAAAGCAATTTTTAAGGCGAAGAGAATGCCTGTTCGGCGACGAAAATGCGTTAATATTTGAGTCCGGGAAATTCGTGATTGCCGGAATCGTGAAATTCTCCAGCGGTTTGAAATTCATAGGGTATCGACGCTATGGCGGATAAAGTTAGCGAGGGAGAGCGCGCTGCGCTGCAGGCCGAGCTTGAGCATTTGCGTCAGGAACACCGCGATCTCGACTCCGCGATCGAGGCGCTGCTCCATCTTAGCGCTGCCGATCAGCTGCAGATCCAGCGGCTGAAGAAGCGCAAGCTTATTTTGCGCGACCGCCTGTCCTTTATAGAAGATCAGCTGACGCCGGACATCATCGCCTGAGGGCGGCGCGGGGCGCGCGGCCTTCACAGCTTTTGCAATCGCGTCAGCGTAAACAGGCCGAAGGGCGGGAGAGGCGCGTCTTTCGACGAGCCTGATCTTTGGGATTCACGGCGATCCAGTCGCCGACGATCGGACCACTGAAATCCAGGTCTCCAGCCGAGTTCCGCGCTACGCTCGCCAAGCCACGATTTCGATCGCGGCCATGGGACCCTCGGAGGCGCCGATGTGATTGACGAGAATGATTTCGCCACCCGCTTGACGACCCTGACAAGCTCGTCCAGCGTCGCTTGAGGCTCAGGCACAACGGTAAGCACGTATGGCGCGACGACGGCGTCGAAATGCGCGTCTGGGAAGGCGAGGCGCATCGCGTCCATCACGATGAGGCCCTCGACATTGCGAAGGCTTCGGCCGTTGACGCGCCGCTGCGCCCGCCGCAGCATTGGCTCGGAGAGATCGACGCCGATCAGCCTCGTGCGCTGATCGAACATCGGCAGTTCAAGGCCGGTTCCGACGCCGACGTCGAGAACGCGCCCGACAGGCCGATCAGCCGCCGTCGCCGCGGCCTTCCGCCCTGGCCGCAGCACTAGCGCGAAAACGAGATCGTAGACCGGCGCCCAGCGGGCGTATGAGGACTTGACGTGAATATTGTCAAGGATGGCGGCGTCGTCGGCCCGCGGGGTGCGCCAGTCGAAAGCGCGCGCGCACGCCGGTCAAATTCGCTCCGTCAAACGCCCATCCCCCCGCCGGCCGCAGCCTTTATGGCCAACGCTCAGCTACAAATGTTCTATTTTGTTTTAGATCGAAAACGCCGAAGCCGAACTTGCCATTAAAGCGGAGCGGGGGCGACTGTATATGGCCTGAATTCTTGAACGGGCGGCAGGCGGGGCTCCGTCGCGGAGACGAACCCGCCGCCAAGAACCCGAGCCTGCGGCTGGTCGGAAGCATAGAAAACGCAGGCCTGCCCGGGGGACACGCCGTCCTCGTCATGAGCGAATTCGACGCGGGCGTCAAAGCCGCGCGACAAAAAGCCGGCCCGGCACCGGCGGCCGTGTCGACCTGCACCTAACGAAAATATCGCTTGCCCGCGCCGGGAATGTCGCCGAGCGCGCCCGCGCCGATCCAATTCAGCTCGCGCAAATGCGCCATCCGCGTCGCCAACGCTTCCCGCGGGCCGACCACGACTCGCGCCTGCGCGGCGTCAAGCTTGACGACGATACAGCGGTTCGCCCGTGCCGTCCCGCCAAGGCCTAGACCACGCCTTTGGCCAATTGTGTAATGGATGACGCCGGGGTGGCGCCCGAGCACGCGGCCGTCGATATGGACGATGTCGCCGGGAACGGCCGCGCCAGGAGATAGGCGTTCGATCAAGTCGCTATATTTGCCGTCGGGGACGAAACAGATGTCTTGGCTGTCCGCCTTGTCGGCGACAAGCAGGCCAAACCGCCGCGCAAGAGCGCGAACGTCCGCTTTGGTGATCTCCCCGAGGGGAAAACGTAAAAGCTCGAGCTGAGCCTTCGTCGTCGCGAACAGGAAATAACTCTGATCGCGGGCGGCGTCGAAGGCGCGATATAGCGCTCTTTCGCCGTTCTCGTCGCATTTCGTTGAAACATAATGGCCGGTGGCGAGAACATCCGCGCCTAGGTTGAGCGCGGTCTCGAACAAATCGGCGAATTTGATCTCGCTATTGCAGTACACGCAGGGAATAGGCGTCTCACCGACCGTATAGCTATGGGCGAAGGGATTGATGACCTTTTCGCGGAAGCGCTCTTCGTAATTCAGCACGTAATGCGGAATGTCGAGCCGGGCGGCTACGAGCCGGGCGTCGTAAATGTCCTGGCCGGCGCAACATGCGCCCTTACGGTGCTCGGCTGCGCCGTGATCGTAAAGCTGCATGGTCACGCCGATCACTTCATAGCCCTGCTCCTTGATAAGCGCCGCAACGACGGAGGAGTCGACCCCGCCTGACATCGCGACGACGACGCGAGTCTCGGCCGGAGGCTTATGCAAGCCGAGAGAATTGAGGCCAGAGCGATTGGACGGGCGGGATAGGTCGTACGCGCTCGCCATCGGCGCAGGGTTGGGGTTCATGATCGCCGTTGCTCATTCGGTCTTGTCGCTGCCGCTAACGGCTCCGGCCAAAACGCCGAAGCGCCAGTTTTGTTCGACCATTATCAAAATGCGCGGATTGGACAATCGCCAGACGTCCCGAAGCGCTTCTGCGGACCCACTTTCATATAACTTCTTGGCGGCTTCACGCAAATGTTGCGGACCCCACAAGGACAGCGATTCCGGCGCTTCCATTTCCGCATGCGGGCCTATCGCATAAAGTTGCAGGTCGGCCTTCCCAAGTGAAAAAGCGTTTCAACTTGACACGATAGTCGTGATTTTTTCAAGCTTTTCGACAATATTGCGAGCGCCTAATGGAGAATTGTTAACAAAACAGCAGTTCGGGCTTAGGCAAATCTTAAAACACGCGGACTATCTTGCGCCATATCAAGATCAGTCAGATCCATGAGCTGCAATTATGGCCGAGCCCAACCGTCATCGCGCGAAATACGTTATCGGGCCCGATGGGAGTCCTTTGACCGTGGCGGATTTGCCCCCGCCGAGCACGAAGCGATGGGTCATCAGGCGTAAGGCGGAAGTCGTCGCCGCCGTCCGCGGCGGCCTGCTTTCGTTAGAGGATGCTTGCGCCCGCTACACTTTGACGGTCGACGAATTTCTCTCCTGGCAAATGTCCATCGAGCAGCACGGTCTCGCAGGATTGCGTACGACGCGGATTTAACAGTATCGGCTTTAGAAGGCCTCTTCAATCGTGAATCCGGAGTTGGCGTTTGCGAGGGCTCCTCTTTCGCGTGGCTGAAGTCGAGGGAAACTTGTACATACATCTGCCTCAGGCGCCTGAACTCGGGCGCTATGCTAATGATAACTGGTCATTAAAAATGCTCGGGCGCTTTTTCAGCCTCTTCATCATCGAGTTTGTTACGCATTATGAAGGGCAACTGGGCGAGGGTGAATAGAAAAACCAGAATAAACAGCCCCGGAAACTTGAAGGCTACCCAGACATTGGTTGATTGCGTCCGCCAGATGATTTCGTTCAACGGAGCGAGCGCGAGAAAGAAAACGGCCCAGCGAAAGGTGAGGATGCGCCAGCCGCGTTCGCTCAAGGCCATCGCCTGATCGAAAAGGATCGGCAGCACAGGCCGGTCAAAAGCGAGTCCGCCAAACAGCGCGGCGCTGAAGCAGATATAAAGAATCGTCGGCTTCATCTTGATGAAGGTCGCGTCGTGAAGATAAAGCGTCAGCATTCCGAACGTGAGCACGAGGGCGGCCGTCATTAGCGGCACCGCCGGAATCCGGCGCGTCAGCGCAAATGAGGCGATAAGGGCGACGACGACGGCGGCCATCAAAACCAGCGTCGCCGTGAACAGTCCCGCGTTATCGCCTGTCAGGATCGTTGGGGGGAGCAAAAACGCGACAAGGGGTTCGAACAACTTTGGCCGCGCATTAGCGAAGAAGAACAGCGCCAGCGGACCCATTTCGAGAGCGAGCTTGACCCATGGATTTGGCGCCGCCGCGCGCCGACCAACTGGTTCGCCAAGCTTGGGTTGGGGATTTTGCTTCGGGATTTCGCTCATGCGCCTGTTACCGCCTTCTGCGAAACGGCGTCGGCCGCTCGCGGTCCATTCTTCTAATGCTTTAAAAATATGATCTGGATGAAGCTGAGCACGATCTCGGCGACGATGAGGATCACGATTGTCGCTTCGAGACGCGTCGCGCGGTCGGCGTCGAGGATATCGGTCAAAATCCGCGCCGTCTCGACGATCATGTCGAGTTTGCGCGTCAGTGTTTCGGCGCGCTCCTTCAATTCATATTCGTCCTCCAGCCGGGCGTAGAGACGCCCGAGATCCGGCCGATCCCATAGGACGTCCGGCTTTTCCTCGACGGCGACGCGGCCCGAAACGCGATGCTGAACCAGCAGCGTCTGGCCGATCAACTTCAACATCGCGCGGCGTTTCCAGGGCGGCCGGCCGTTGCGGGCGAGACTGGCGGCGAAGGGCTCCACGATGTCGAAGACGGCGTTGACTTCGCGCTCGTCGCGGCCGAGCGAAACGGTTTTGGCCAGCGCGTCGGCGACGACGAGAAGCCGCTGCTCCGACAGATCCTTCATGGCGATCGCGCCGCCCGGCGGAATCTTGTCGTCGAATTCGGGCGAGATTTCGAGGACCGCAGATTCGTCGTCGATATGCTCGTGCGGACCGGAAACGCGCAGTTTCACCTGCTTCAGGACGTCGTCTTCTTCGAGCGGCGACAAGCCGATCATGACGGCGACGCCGAACCGGTAGAGCGCGACGAACCCATTAGCGCCGACGTGAAAAGCAAGCGGGCTTCGACGAGATCATGTCTGACCGCTCGAGCCCGCGGCGTCGATGCGGTCGCCGAGCAGCAGCGCCCGCGCCGTGACGCGGCGAACCGTGGCCGGGGCCGAAGCTACGTTTGAGCATTGGTCATGGCTCGAACCCAATTGCGCGCGGTCGTTTCCGGCGCCGCCGCATCGAGCGCCGGCGCGTCAAACCAATAAATCATCCTTGCATTCTATGACACATTTTGCGACGCGCTGGCGAAGGCTCAACTGTCACACCGCTCGAGAAGAAGCGCCAGATCACAAATATCCTGCGCGGCGATATCGACGGGAACTTTTGGTTGCGCCTCGCCGTCGCCGCCAGGCCCGAATTCAAGGGGCCGCGCGATATGCGCGGTGCGCAGGCCGCAAGCGGCCGCGGCCGCCAGATCCGAGCTATGCGCGGCGACCATCAGGCAGGCGCTTGGCGGCAGATCGAGAGCCGCCGCCGCCTTGAGGTAAACGCCCGGCTTTGGCTTGTAGTCGCCGGCGAATTCGGCTCCGAAAACGGCGTCGAAGATAAAGTTATTATGACGCGCTAGGTCGACGAGCAGCGATATGTTCCCGTTCGACATGGGCGCGAGGATGTATTTTTCGCGCAACTGCTGAAGGGCGGGGGCGACGTCCGGCCAAGCGTCAAGCTTATGCCAGGCAAAATTGAGCGCGCAAAGCGCCGTTTCCGGAGTGCCTTCGAGGCCGAAGCGGGGCAAAATACGGTCGAGGTTTCGACGGTGGATCAGATCTAGTTTTGCGAAGGAAATGCGTCCGGAGCGGACTTCTTCCATTCCGGTCTGATATTCGCTCCGCCAAGCGTCAGCGAAGGCCAGCCAGTCGAGGCAATGGCCAAGCGGCGCCAGAACGGCCTCGGCATGCCGGGCGACGCCGGCGCGCCAATCGACTAAAGTGCCGAAGACGTCGAAAAATAATGCTTTAATGCCGGGAGATGCGGGCAGCGGAGCTTCTCGACCGTTAGGACGCGCGCGACGACGCATGCATAGGCCATCTTGCTTTTGCTCGCTAGGCCCGGAATTTCACCCCGAATGAACTCTTGACGCTACGACGGCGCTCGGCTACACAACATTCCACCTTTTGAGGGTCGATTGTGGACTTTTCGCTTATCGTAGCTTGCGCGTCGGAGACGGGACGGAGATAACTCCGCTTCCGTGATCTGGCGCATATCCGAGGCCCTTAGGGGCCTTTTTTATTGGCCGCAAGCGGGACGAAGGGCCGAATGTCTCATCAAATCAATATCCGGAGCAAAGCATGTCCAAACTGATGACCGGCGCCGAAATGGTCGTCCGGGCGCTGCAGGATCAAGGCGTAGAGACGCTTTTTGGTTATCCTGGCGGTGCTGTGCTGCCGATTTACGACGCGCTGTTCCAGCAAGACAAGCTCCATCACGTCCTTGTTCGCCACGAACAGGGCGCGGCGCATGCGGCGGAAGGCTACGCGCGGTCCAGCGGCAAGGTCGGCGTGCTTCTGGTCACGTCGGGCCCTGGCGCCACCAATGCGATCACCGGATTGACAGACGCCCTGATGGATTCGATCCCGCTCGTCTGCATCACCGGGCAGGTGCCGACGCATCTCATCGGCTCCGACGCCTTCCAGGAATGCGACACGGTCGGCATCACGCGCCATTGCACCAAGCACAATTATTTGGTGCGCCAGATCGAGGATTTGCCGCGCATTCTGCATGAGGCGTTCTATGTCGCGCAGAATGGGCGTCCCGGACCCGTCGTCATCGACATACCAAAGGACGTGCAATTCGCTTTCGGCGACTATTTCGGTCCGCACAAAATCGAGCACAAGACATATAAGCCTAAGCTCGAAGGCGACGCGGACAAGATTGAGCAGGCGGTCGCCATGTTCGTCGCCGCGCGCCGTCCGGTCTTCTACACGGGCGGCGGCGTCGTCAATTCCGGCCCCGAGGCCTCGCGTCTGCTGCGCGAACTCGTCGATCTCACCGGCTTTCCGATCACCTCGACCTTGATGGGCCTTGGCTGTTATCCCGCCTCTGGCGAAAAATGGCTCGGCATGCTCGGCATGCACGGAACCTATGAGGCCAATAACGCCATGCATGATTGCGATCTGATGATCGCCATCGGGGCTCGCTTCGACGACCGTATCACTGGGCGTCTCGACGCCTTTTCGCCCGGCTCGAAGAAAATCCACGTCGACATCGATCCGTCCTCGATCAACAAGAACGTCAAGATCGATCTTGGCGTCATCGGCGATTGCGCGCGCGTCCTGCGCCAGTTGGTTAACGCCTATCGCGCGCAGAAAGCTGCCCCGGACGCCGCGGCGCTCAGCCATTGGTGGGCGCAAATCAACCGCTGGCGCGCGCGCAAATCGCTGGCTTTCAAGCCATCGAACAGCGTGATCAAGCCGCAATATGCGGTGCAACGCCTCTACGAATTAACCAAGTCGCGGAACGCCTACATCACGACCGAAGTCGGCCAGCACCAGATGTGGGCGGCGCAACACTATCGTTTCGAGGAGCCGAACCGTTGGATGACTAGCGGCGGCCTCGGCACGATGGGTTATGGCCTGCCGGCGGCGATCGGCGCGCAAC
Organism: uncultured Alphaproteobacteria bacterium; assembly: GCA_963815815.1. Classification (GTDB taxonomy): domain Bacteria; phylum Pseudomonadota; class Alphaproteobacteria; order Rhizobiales; family Beijerinckiaceae; genus Methylocapsa. Next base: position 66,867 of record CAWFIA010000013.1, on the reverse strand, counting down.
TCGCCCATCCGGACGCGCTCGTCGTCGACATCGCCGGCGAGGCCTCGATCATGATGAACATCCAGGAGTTGTCCACGGCGATCCAATATTGCCTGCCCGTCAAGATCTTCATCGTCAATAACGAATATATGGGGATGGTGCGCCAATGGCAGGAGCTGCTGCATGGCGGGCGTCTCTCGCACAGCTACTCGGAGGCTCTGCCCGACTTCGTCAAACTCGCTGAGGCCTATGGCGCGAAAGGCATCCGCTGTTCGAATCCGGGCGATCTCGACGCGGCGATTATCGAGATGATCGATTCGCCGCAAACCGTTGTGTTTGACTGCGTCGTCGACAAGACGGAGAACTGCCTGCCGATGATTCCCTCGGGCAAAGCTCATAATGAAATGCTGCTGCCCGATGACGACGATATCGAAGGCGTGATCGACGCGGCCGGCAAGATGTTGGTGTAAAGACGATGAATGCTGTCACCGCGCCGCCGGCCCAGCCCCTCTCGCCTTATTCCTCCGCCATCGGCAAGTCGAACATCGAAACGCATACGCTTTCGGTGCTGGTCGACAACGAACCGGGCGTCCTCGCCCGCGTCGTCGGCCTCTTTTCCGGTCGCGGCTACAACATCGAGAGCCTGACCGTCGCCGAGGTGGTGCAAGCGGAGCATCTGTCGCGCATCACAATCGTGACGACAGGAACGCCGGTGGCGATCGAGCAGATCGGCCACCAGCTCGAGCGACTCGTGCCGATCCACAAGGTCACCGACCTTACCCTGCGCGGCGATTTCGTCGAGCGTGAGCTCGCCATGATCAAGGTCGCCGGCCGCGGCGCGGACCGCGAGGAGGCGCTACGGCTCGCCGACGCCTTCCGTGCCCGCGTCGTCGACGCCTCGATCGAGAGCTTCGTGTTCGAACTCACGGGAGCCGCCTCCAAGATCAACCAGTTCGTCGAGCTGATGCGGCCTATCGGCCTCGTCGAGGTGTCCCGCACCGGCGTCGCCGCTATATCTCGCGGGCCGCAGGCGATGTGAGAGCTCCGCCGGACCATTGTTCGCGGGCTTTTGACAAAGCCGCGCCGGAGCCTAAAAGACCCCATCCGTCACCATCAAAGCCCGCCAAGCTTGCGGCAGCATCGAGGAAACCTCACGCCATGCGCGTCTATTATGATCGGGATGCCGACATCAATCTCATCAAGTCGAAGAAGGTCGCCATCATCGGCTATGGCAGCCAGGGTCATGCGCATGCCTTGAACCTCCGTGACTCCGGCGTGAAAGACGTCGTTGTCGCTTTACGGGAAGGTTCGGCCACGGCGGCGAAAGCCGCTGGCGAAGGCCTTGCAGTGAAAAGCGCCGCGGAAGCCGCCAAAGCGGCGGACATCGTGATGATGCTGACGCCCGACGAATTGCAGGGCGACATTTATGCCGAGCAGCTCGCCCCGAACCTGAAGCAGGGCGCGGCGCTTTTGTTCGCCCATGGCCTCAACATTCACTTCAACCTCATCGAGCCGCGCAAGGATCTCGATGTCGCCATGGTTGCGCCGAAAGGCCCCGGCCACACGGTGCGCTCCGAGTATAAGCGCGGCGGCGGCGTGCCGACGCTCATCGCCGTCGCGCAAGACGCCTCCGGCAACGCGCATGACATCGCGCTTTCTTACGCGTCGGCGATCGGCGGCGGCCGCGCTGGCGTCATCGAGACGACGTTCCGCGAGGAATGCGAGACGGACCTCTTCGGCGAGCAGGTGGTGCTCTGCGGCGGCCTCGTCGAATTGATCCGCAACGGCTTTGAGACGCTGGTCGAAGCCGGCTATGCGCCGGAAATGGCTTATTTCGAATGCCTGCACGAGGTGAAGCTGATCGTCGATCTCATCTATGAGGGCGGCATCGCCAATATGAATTATTCGATCTCCAACACCGCCGAATATGGCGAATACGTCACTGGCCCGCGCATTGTGACGCCCGAGACCAAGGCCGAGATGAAGAAGGTTTTGAATGACATCCAATCGGGGAGGTTCACCCGCGATTGGATGCTCGAGAACAAGGTCAACCAGACCTCATTCAAGGCTACGCGGGCGAAGGCAGCATCTCATCAGATCGAGGAGGTGGGTGCTAAGCTCCGCGCGATGATGCCCTGGATCGGCGCTAATAAACTGGTCGACAAGGCGAAAAACTGAGGCTTGAGGCGGCGTAACCGAAATGACGGCTTCGGCGTAGAGCTGCCTTAAAGCGCAAGTCGAGTTCGACGACGCGCTTGGTCCCGAGATCCTGTTCCTACTCTTCGACCCTAACAGCCCGCTTCAGGATCTTATTGATGATGGCAAGGTTTTAGGTCAACATCTAAAAATCCGTAGATAAGCGTACGCTGTGCCTAATGGTATGGCGGAGGTAGCACTAGAGCTATCGCCGATTTTTGGTGATGGCCTGAAGGATCAGGCGGCGGCGGTTTGGGATTGAAGGTCGCCTGGCTTAGCGATGACCTCGCACCCGTCGGTAAACTTCACACCTCGAATGATCTTTGGCAACTGGTTGTGGCCGTCAAGGCGACGCCAAGTCTTCTGCGCGCCTTCGACCAGCTTGAACACCATGGCGAGCGCGGTCCTGTTCGAGAGGCATCCCTTCGAGCGGATCGTCCTGTGTCGGACGGTCGCGAAGGTGCTTTCGATTGGATTCGACGTGCGCAGGTGTTTCCAATGTTCGGCCGGGAAGTCGTAGAAGGCGAGCAGCGGGTCGCGGTCTTTCTTCAGGCATTCGGCGGCCTTCTCGTACTTGACCCCATAGGTCTCGACGAAGGCGTCGAACGCCGCCTCGGCGTCCTTCCTCGTTTCGGCCATCCAGATGTCTTGCAGCATGCGCTTGGCCTTGGGCTGCTGGCTCTTGGGCAGCTTGTTGAGGATGTTGGCGGTCTTATGCACCCAGCATCGTTGCTCACGGGTCTTGGGCCAGATCTCGCCGATCGCCTTCCAGAAGCCGAGCGCTCCATCGGCGACGGCGACCTTGGGCGCCGTCGACAGACCCCGGCGCTTGAGATCGAGCAGCAGGGCGCGCCAGTCGTGAGCGCTCTCGCGCGCGCCGTCGACAAAGCCGAGCAGCTCCTTCTTGCCCTCCGGCGTGGCGCCGATGATGACCAGGATGCATTGCGCCCCGTCCTCCAGACGCGCCTGCAGGTAGACGCCGTCGGCCCAGACGTAGACGTAGCTCTTGGCCGACAGGTCGCGCTCGCTCCATCGCTTGTGTTCGTCGATCCAGACGTCCTTCAGCCGCACGATGGTCGTTGCCGACAAGCCAGGAGCATCCTTGCCGAGCAAGGCGGCCAGCGCCGGCGCGAAGTCGCCGGTCGACACGCCTTTCAGATAGAGGATCGGGATCAGCGTATCGAGGCTCTTCGAACGCCGGGCGTAGGGCGGCAGGATTGCCGGCGTGAAACGGATACGCGCCGGATCGTCGGCGGCCGCCTCCCGGTCGCGCACGCGCGGCTGGCGCACCGCCACAGGTCCGATGCCGGTCATGATCTGGCGCTCGGGCAGATGCCCGTGCCGCACGACGCGGCGGCAGCCGTCGTCGGTCTTCAGATCGGCGGTCGCGGCCAGAAACTCGGACACTTCCGCTTCGACCGCCTGCGTCAAAAGCGCCCGCGCGCCATCGCGCAGAACCTCGGTCAGCCGGTCGGTCAAAATTCCTGGCTGAATCAGTTCGACAACGTTATCGTTGGACACGGCATATCGCTCCTTCGGTGGAGAAGTGGAGGCTCGAACACCCCCACGATATGCCGCCTTCCCCGATTCACGCCCTCACCAACTTTCGGAAATAGCTCGGTAGCACGCTCGAAATTTCGTTCGGAGCAGCCGGATTTAAGTTTGCTTTTCCGCCTCAGCAACACATCCTGACGAATTTCGGAACGCTCGCCATGTCGCTGCGGATGATAACGGGTGTGCTAAAAGTCAGAGAAATCACGACGCATTGCCCCCTCTGCGGGCGAGCCTTTGCGCGCTTTCCTTGGGATGAAGAGCACATTGTTCCGCGATGGCTTCAACACCGCCATGATCTTTGGAGCCGGAAGCTAAATATTCCGAATTTCATAGGCAAGCGTTACAAGACCGTCAGAATCACAGTTTGTAAGCGGTGCAATGGCACGACTTTTGGCGCCCTTGAGACGCGCCTTGCGCCGCTTCTCGCCAACGGCGACCCTTTCTCCAGCACCCTCGCGGTTCGCGACGCTGAACTTGCAATCTGGCTTGGGAAAATTTTTTGGCTGCTCATCCGCAAGAGTTCAGTCCGTCGTCGATTATAGAACGCGGGACTTGCCGAAGCCGGGCCGCATTGTGCCCGCTGAACTTTTTCCGGGCACGCTTTATCTCGGAACGATCCAGCGCGCATTTGCTACGGGAAAGGAACTCGTGTCGTCCGCCCGTTCCTAAGTTATTTTATGGTGCCCCGTATTCGCTCTACCGCTTTCGCATTGATACCCGAGACAATCGATTTGAAGCCTTCGATTTCGTGGACAATCCGGCAACCCTTGAAGTTGCTTTTCGTAGCAACAATCTCGGTATCATATGTCTTTTCGACGGCGGCTTGCATCAACGTTTTCGCCAACCTTGGTACGAGTTTCTGGCTGGTCAGGCGCTTCACCCGCTACAGTTCGCGGAAGTCGCGGCGCGCATGATCTATGATCAGACTGTTCTTGACGAGGATGCGATGCAGGTAACTTACTACTGGAATAAGGCGCTTAATGCGGTTGTTTCGCAAACGCATACGCCGCGTTATTTTAATCCGTACTTCGAAATGCATCACGATCCAGAACGGCAAGCGCACTTGATTGCGCGTTTCACTTTTAATGATCCTTCCCAGATTCTTCGCCCAGACGGTAGGGTTGTGACCTGCCTGCAAGATTTAAAAGGTGATTTTCTACGCTTTGCAGTGACCGATGAGGAATTGGCCGCGGCCCGAGCACGGGCCAAGCAGTAGCGGGGCTGATTAAGGCCATCGACCCTCGGGTTCCAATAGGCGTAGAATCAAGCGTCAATAAGCTAATCATGGCCAGTTTTGCCGTCCCTAGATAGCTGCGCGTGCTGCTCCAGCTACCTTCGGGGCAATTATTCGAGGAATGCGATGGCGGTTTAAGCCGCTAAGCCGCCTTCTGATAATCCTTGATGTCGGAGAACGCGACGTCCGGCCATTTGTCCTGCTCATATTTCAAGACAAGAAGCGGCAAGTTTTCTGTGCTAGTGGCGTTGGATCGTCAGGCGTGCTCCTAGCGGTTGTCGCTAGGCGCTTCCGAACGCCCCTTTGCCGGGTTTCCCATGCCGCTTCTTCTGCCAGCCGTAACATTCGCTCTGCTTTACTGGACGATTTATAACTTTTTTTGGGGGGGGGCGGCGGCGCTCTTTCCTCCACGCCGCGGTCATTTGCGGCGTCTTCGTCGCATTCTCGACCGAGCTGCTTAGCCTCTTCCACGCCCTGACACGGGTGGGTCTTTCCGCCGCCTGGGGAATGGCGGCGATCGGCTCGGCGGCGTTGATGTTCAGGGGGCGAAATGGAGCGATCGCCGTCGGCCGCAAACGGATCTCCGCGCCGTTCGATGCGGCGGAGCGCTGGATGCTGGCCGCCATTGCGCTGATCGTTTTGGCGGTCGGGACGGTCGCCATCATCGCCCCTCCAAATACGTGGGACGCCGCCGAATACCATCTTCCGCGGGCCTTCTTCTGGCTGCAGAATCGCAGCGTCGCCTATTATCCGACGCCAGACTTCGCCCAAAACATACTGGCTCCCTTTGCCGAATTCGCCATCGCGCAGACGTACAGCCTTTACGGCGGCGATCGCTTCGCCAATTGCGTCGAGTTGTTTTCCTTCATCGGCTCGATCATCGCCGTTTCCTTGATCGCCGAGCGGCTCGGTTGCGGCAGGCGCGGCCAGATATTCGCCGCTTTGATACGCGCGACGATTCCAGAGGGCGTTCTTGAAGCCTCCGGATCGATGAACACCTACGTACTTGCGTTTTGGATAACGAGCGCTGTCTATTTCATGCTGCTCAGCGCTAAAGAGCCGACATGGTTCAATTTGCTTTCGCTCGCCGCTTGCGTCGGTCTCGCCATGCTGACCAAAGGCCTGGCGTATCTTTTTTTGCCGCCTCTTCTGTTGGCCGCTTGGTTCGTCGGCTGGCCGAAATCGCGCAGCCTCCTTGCACGCGCGCCCCTGCTCGTCTTGTTGCCGCTGGCGCTCAATGCCGGTTTTTTCGCCAGGAACTATGCTTTTTCGGGAAACCCGCTTGGCGCGCCGCTCGTCGAGGCGGGTCCGCGCATGGACTGGGAAATGGGGCATGTGTCGATCAGCGGCGCCATCGCTAATGCGTTCCGCAATGAGTCGCTGCATTTGGGGACGCCTGCCCAATTTTCTGGCCTGCATGATCGCATCGAGCGCAACTTTCGCGCTGGCCTGCAGCGCCTTGGCATGGACGCCGACGATCCGACGCAAACCTGGGCGGGCGGCATTGGATTCAGATGGCCCATCTTGGTGAGGCACGAAATCAGGGTCGGCAACCATCTACACCTGCTCTCGCTCTTAGCGGCGATCGTCATTCTGGCCTTTCACGTGCGCCGTCGCGACGATCGCGCCGCCGTTATCATGAGTCTCGGACTGATCGGCGCCTTCCTTCTTTTTTGCGCGCTGATCCGCTACTCGATCTGGTCGTCGCGCTATCATCTGCCGCTCTTCGTCATCGCCGTGCCCATAATCGCCTTTGTCGCGACCAAGCATTTCGGCAATCGCGTGTTAGCCGCCCTCGCAATTGTCGTCTTCGTCTTGGCTGTTCCATTTGTCTTCGGCAATTTTCTTCGATCCTTGGCGCCTGGCGACGAAGCGAATATTCTCAGGCGAGCGCGTAGCGACCTATATTTCTCGGATCAGCATTTCGACGAAGCGGAACTCTTTAAGACGGTAGTCGAAAGTCTCGCCGGATCGCCGTGTCGCGACATTGCTATCCTGCCGCACGTGTGGGAACCCGCGGCCGAACAACGTGCAAGTCCAAAGTCGCTTTACGTCTATCCCCTTCTTGCGCTTCTCAGCGAGCAGGACCCCTCACGCCACTTCGAATATGTCGGGATCACCAATTCGACTGCGCGGTTAAGCTCGCCGGACCGCTTCGACCCCTGCGTCGTGATCTGCCTTGATTGCATCGGCGCTAGCGACATTCCCGCGGCCTATGATGGTTGGGCGTCGCGAGATTTTGGCTTCATTCGCGTGCTTAAGCCGCCGAAGGCCTGACGAAGCTGCGGCGGCGACAGGATTTCGGCGCCGCAGCCATCATTGGCGTCATGCCGCCTTCTGATAATCTTTGATGTCGGAGAAGCTGACGTCCGGCCATTTGTCCTGCTGATATTTCAGGTCCCAGGCGGAGGCGCCCAGGTAAACAGGGGCGTTGTCGAGGTCCGCGGCCATGGACGATGGATGCGCGCGGATGAATTTATCGAGCTCAGCCGGGTTTTTCGCCGCTATCCAGCGGCAGGATTTGAAGCGGCTGGTCTCAAAACTAGCGCCTAGACCGTATTCGGCCTGAAGACGCTCGGCGAGCACGTCGAGCTGCAGGGCGCCGACGACGCCGACGATCGCGCCTGAGCCATCGTTCGGCAAGAAAAGCTGCACGACGCCTTCCTCGGCCATTTGGCCGAGCGCCTCTCGCAGTTTTTTCGCCTTCATCGCGTCGCCGATCTTGACCCGCCGCAAAATTTCGGGAGCGAAGCTCGGAACGCCGCGAAAGATGAGGTCCTCGCCTTCGGTCAGCGTGTCGCCGATGCGCAGCGCGCCGTGGTTTGGAATGCCGACCACGTCTCCGGCATAGGCTTCCTCCGCGAGCTGACGATCCTGCGCGAAAAAGAACTGCGGCGCGTTGAGCGCGATGTTCTTGCCGGTGCGCACCAGCTTCGCCTTCATGCCGCGCCGGAGCTTTCCGGAGCAGACCCGCATGAAGGCGATGCGGTCGCGATGGTTCGGGTCCATATTCGCCTGAATCTTGAAGACGAAGCCGGTCATCTTGTCTTCGCGCGCGTCGACCTTGCGCGAGGCGGCCTCGAGCCCCTGCGGCGGCGGCGCGAATTTCGCCAGCGCGTTGATGAGGTCGCGAACGCCGAAATTGCGCAAGGCGCTGCCGAAAAAGACTGGCGTGAGATGGCCTTCGAGAAAGGAAGCCTTGTCGAATGTTTTGAGGCCCGCGCTGGCAAGTTCGATCTGCTCGCGAGCTGCCGCGAAATCCGTTTCGCTGAGGAGGCCCCGGATGAAGGGATCATCGGGGCCACGAACTGCAACGGGTTCGGCGTCGCGGTCGAGCGGACGCACGACATGGCTTTGCAGATCATAGGCGCCGGCGAAACTGCGCCCGCCGCCGAGCGGCCAGGTCATCGGCGCGGCGTCGAGGGCCAGCGTCTTCTCGATCTCGTCGATGAGATCGAAAGGGTCGCGCGTCTCGCGATCCATTTTGTTGATAAAGGTCAGGATCGGAATATCGCGCAGGCGGCAGACTTCGAACAGCTTGCGCGTGCGCGCCTCGATGCCTTTGGCGGCGTCGATCACCATGATCGCCGAATCGACGGCGGTGAGGGTGCGGTAGGTGTCTTCGGAAAAGTCTTCGTGGCCCGGCGTGTCGAGAAGATTGTAGACGCAGTCGCGATATTCGAACGTCATGACCGAGGTCACGACCGATATGCCGCGTTCGCGTTCAATGCCCATCCAGTCGGAGCGAGTTTTTCGCCGATTCGCCTTGGCGCGCACCTCGCCGGCGAGCTGAATTGCGCCGCCAAAGAGCAGCAGCTTTTCGGTCAGCGTGGTTTTGCCCGCGTCGGGGTGGGAGATGATGGCGAAGGTTCGCCGTCGGGAAACCGGATCGGAAGCGTTCATGGCGCTGCTACGTCGCAAGGGGCGGCGCCGATGTCAATCGCCTCCAATCTTGCGGCGGCCGCGCCCAAAGTTCGAAGAAATAATGCGCCGGCCCGCGACCGCCGCCGACGCTCAAAAGATCGGCGGCTTCGAGCGCGCCGGTCAGATAGGACTTCGCCGCGCTTATTGCCTCTTGAAGCGCGAGGCCGCGGGCGAGATAGGCCGCGATCGCCGACGACAAAGCGCAGCCCGTTCCGTGCGAGTTGCGCGTTTTGATGCGGGGAGCCGAAAAGATCCGCTCGAAGCCTCCATCGAAAAAGAGATCGTCAGCGGTCGGGCCATCCATGTCGCCGCCGGTAATCAACACGGCTTTCGCGCCGAGCCGATACAGACGCCGGGCCATGAGCCGAATCTTGCCCGCGTCGGCCGGCCCCGCGACGCCGGAAAGGCGCGTCGCCTCAGCGAGATTAGGCTTGACGAGAGTTCGCAAGCGGAAACAGGCGCTCGACGATCGCCCGCCCGACGCCGGCGCCCGCCAGGGCGTCGCCGCTGGTTGCGGCGAGGACGGGGTCAAGGACGATTGCCGGCGGCCGAAACAAGGCGAGCCGCCTGGCGACGGCTTCGACGATGGGCACCGAGCCGAGCATCCCGATCTTGACGGCGGCGACGTCGATGTCGTCGAAAATCGCATCGATCTGCGCGGCGACAAATTCGGGCGGGGCAAGGTGAACGCCGCTCACCCCCTTGGTGTTCTGCGCGGTCAGCGCCGTGATCGCCGCCATGCCATAACAACCGAGCGCCGAAAACGTCTTGAGATCGGCCTGGATTCCAGCGCCTCCACTAGGATCGGATCCGGCTATGGAAAGAATGTTAGGCGTCATATTCATTATCGGCGGCGATCTCGGCGATGCTGTTCTTTTGCGCTGCGCCGCTGCCGCGTCCCTTCGCCTCTTGCCTATCCGCCGCACTGGCGCGGCGCAGGCCTCTAAAAGACCATATCCGGTCAAGAACCCAAATGCACCCAAAACGAATCCTTCGCTCGTTGCGGGCAGGGCCGGCTCATAGCTCGCATAGGCCCATTGGGCGATCAGGGGATCGAAATTTTTGGCGAGCGCCAGTTCCGCGTTTGGCAAATTGGGCGGGCGCCCCCAAAGTTGCAAAGAGGCTCGAAGTCTGCGACGCCGAGAGCTCAAACCGCGCCGCTGACGCGTCAGGAAGGCATGGTGAGAATGCCGGCCTTGCCATCCGATGCGCCGAACAGCAAGCGGTGTCCGGAGTCGTCCCAAGCCAAAGCAGCGATCGCAGCGCCAGGCTCCACGTTGGCGGAGCGAACCAAAAGCTCCGCGCCGTCGGCGAGGCGGCAAAGCAGCACGAGACCGTCATCATAGCCCTGCGCCAGAATGGGGCTTTTGGGGTGAAAGGCGATGCAGCTGACTTTGACTGAGCGGACTCCGCACTCGCGCGGCGCCTTGTTGAGGGGACCATCTTTTGAGTTGAACGGCCAGATGATGCTGGCGTCGGCGCCCGACGTCGCCAGCCAGTGCCCATCGGGCGACCATGACAGCGAGCGGGGCTTGGCCGGATAGCCGCTGAGGCGCAGGTCCTTTTTGTCCGCGATGCGCCAAGCGTGCAACGCATTCTCCTGCATCGCAGTCACAATAAAGCGCCCGTCCGGCGAGGTGGTGATGTCGAGATGCGAGCCTTTCCAGAAGAGCTCCTCTGGCGGCGCAGCGGCGTTCGGAAACCAGAGGCTCACGCCATTGTAATGCGAGATCGCAATTCTGTAGCCTTTCGGCAGGAACGCGAGGCCGCGCACCGTCGACGCCGACGACATCGTCTTGACTTCGCCGGTGGGAGCGCGGGCGAAAACCTGGCGGCCCATCGACCAGGCGAGGGCGCCGTCGCCGCGGGCGGCGAGCGCGTCGATCCATTTGCCTTTTTCGCAGGCGAGTTCGCGCACCGCGCCATCCTCGGCGATCAAAACGACTCTCCCGTCGTCGCCTCCCGTCGCGAGCGCGGCGCCCGCCTTGGCGGCGACGAGAATAGCGGCGTCCGGGTGGACGCAAATCCGCGTTTCGCCGCCGGTACGAGCAAAGAGCACATGACCGTCGCCCAGCGCCAGCGCGGGCGTAGCGCCGATAAATGCCGCCGCGGTCACGGGCGCGCCCGCGTCGAAGGCAGTGACGTTGGAGGTCAACGACGGTTGCGGCGCGGCCATAATTTGCTCGAAGCTGGTCTTGTTCTGCCGGCGGCCGTCAGGCGGCGCAGGCTAAAAAGCCGTCGCGGATTTCATCTTCCTTCAAATTGCGGCCGATGAAAACGATACGGCTGACGCGCTTTTCGCCCGGCTTCCAGTCGCGCTGCAGATCGCCGTCGAGAATCATATGGACGCCCTGAAAGACGAAGCGCTTCGGCTCGTCCTTGAAGGCGAGGATGCCTTTGGAGCGCAGGATCGAGGCGCCTTCCGTTTGGATATAGGTGTTGACCCAGGGCATGAATTTGTCGGGATCGACATCGCCCTCGATTGTCAGGGCGATCGACTGCATGTCTTCATCATGATAATGCTTTAGGCCGTGCGCGGCATGTTCATGATGCGCATGGGAGGCATGGTCGTGATGACCGTCATGATGGTCATGGCCGTCGTCGTGACGATGATCATGTTTGGCTTCGGCCTCAAGGAATTGCGGTTCGATTTCGAGAATACGGTCCAAATCGAAAGCGTTGCGGCCGAGCACTTCATTGATGGGAGCGGCGCATTTTACCGTCTTATGCAGCTTAGCGTAGGGGTTGATGGCGCGAATGCGCGCCTCGACGTCACGCAATTCCTCTGCGTTGACGAGATCGGCCTTGTTAAGGATGATGACATCGGCGAAGGCGATCTGGCTTTTCGCTTCGGGCGCGTCCTTTAGCCGTTCGGCGAGCCATTTAGCGTCAGCCACCGTGACCACGGCGTCAAGCTGCGCGGCGTTTTTTACGTCGGCGTCGACAAAAAAGGTTTGCGCCACGGGCGCCGGATCGGCCAGGCCGGTCGTCTCTACGATGATGGCGTCGAATTTGCCTTTGCGTTTCAAGAGGCCTTCGATGATGCGGATGAGATCGCCGCGCACCGTGCAGCAGATGCAGCCATTGTTCATCTCAAAGACTTCTTCGTCGGCGCCGACGACGAGGTCGTTGTCAATGCCGATCGCGCCGAATTCATTGACGATGACGGCGAACTTTCGGCCGTGGTCCTCCGACAGAATGCGGTTCAAAAGGGTCGTCTTGCCGGCGCCAAGATAGCCGGTGAGCACAGTGACGGGAATTTTTTCGGCCATTCGATTCTCCGGGAATTGGCGAACATCACGCCGGGGGAGGCGACGCTTCGTCGTGTTCGGGCGAAGGACGACGCGCGCCGCCAATCCTTGGCGTTGTTTCGGTTCGGACTAAGTCCCGGTTTGAGAGAGGACGTCAAGGCGGACCAGAGCAGAAGAAATATAGGCTGGAATTGCTATTTCGTGAGCGCGGCGGTCAATTCCTTCGCGTTGTTGCGCATATGTCGACGCAGGGCCGTCTGGCGGCGATAGCGCTCAAATTATCGTGGATTGGAATCGCCGCGCCGATTTGCTACGGGAAAACATGACAAAAGCGTCGCGTCCGCTCCTGTTTGTCGCCGTTGCTATGGCGCTCGGCTTTGCGGCTTTTGTCGCGCTGGCGTTCCGTGGTCTTGGCGAACAAGGCGTCGCCGCGATTGGCGGCCCTTTCATGATGACCGCGCAAGACGGGCGCACGGTCACAAACGCGGATTTTGCGGGACGCCCTTATCTCGTTTTTTTCGGCTACACGCATTGTCCGGATTTTTGTCCGACCACGTTGACGCAGATTTCAGCTGTCTTCAAGGAAATGGGCGCAGACACGAAGATCTCGGCGTTGTTCGTTACGATTGATCCTGAGCGCGACACCGCTGAGACAATGAAGGCCTATCTCCAAAACTTCGATCCGCGCATCATCGGATTGACGGGCAGTGATGCGCAGACCCGCGCCGTCGCCAAAGCCTTCAAAGTGTATTTCAAGAAAGAGGACACTCGCGAAGGAGATTATACCGTCGACCACACCGGAATAGTTTATCTCATGGACAAAAAAGGCCACTTCGTCGGCGCCTTCAATCTCGACAGGCCGCCGAACCAAGCCGCCGCGGAACTCGCTCAATACCTGTAGAAGGCGGGTCTTTCAGAAAAACCCTAGCGGGAAATACTTGAGATAGAGGTCCGTATAGACTCCTTTCGCCCACAGATCGGCAAGGGCGTAGTCGAGCGCGTCGCGTAGCAGGGAATTGTCTTTTTTTACGGCGATCGCGACGCCTTCGCCAAAAAAGCGGCTGTCGAGAAAGGGGCCGCCAAGAAAGGCGCAGCAATCATGCGCGGTCGCGCCTTGCAACCAGAAGCTCAGGGCGAGGCCATCGCCGAAGACCGCGTCAACTTCGCCTTTGACGAGCGCGTCCATTAGCGCCCTTGGCGACTCGAAAGGCTTGCGGATCGATGCTTTGAAGAAGGTCGAGAGGAAGGCCTCGTGCGCTGTCTGTCCCACAACTCCAATGATCTTGCTGCGGAGGATCTCGGGCGTGGCGTCACGAAGCGGCGTCGACTTCAAGGCGACGAATCGCGCTGGATTTTTAGAATAGGGCGCAGTGAAATCCAGCGTGGCGCGGGATTTTTGGTCGATTCTGTATCGCGGCTATTATGGCGTCGCCTTGATCGGCGTCTAGGCTGTTGATGAGCGTATCAAAGCGGCGGGCTTGAATTGTGCATGAAAGCTTCAGATCATCGCATATTGCGCGGGCGAGATCGACGTCGAACCCGGTGAGAGCGCCGTCGGGGGTTGTGAAGTGGAACGGAGGATAATCATCCTCGGTGAGAAAGCGCAGATTGTGCAGATTGGCGAGATCCAGCTTGGCTGGTCGCGCACGGGGGTCCCAAAAGCAAGGGGCTTCGGTGGAGGGATCACAGCGCGCTGGAGTGGAGCAGGCGAGAATGCAAGCGATCAAGGAGAAAACGGCGTGGCAGAAGTTGACGGGAACGAGCTTCATGGCCAAAGCGAGAGTTCGATCACGCGCCGCTGCGCTTTGCGAGCGAGCGCATCGTTTATCTTTCCGCCTTCGGACGCATAAACATTCTTTCGCACTTTTTCGAAGCATGCTGAAATAGGAGCCGATAGAGGAGTGCCGTTTAACGCCATCAATTCAAGAGAGATTGTTGCGCGAGAATAGGATGAAAGCGCGTTAATGACCAGGGCTTTACCGCCAGAGACATCCGGCGAGGAGGGACGGCCGATAATGGCAGGGCTTGCGCTCCTGCCGATCTTTTTCAACCTCAAAGGGAAGCGGGTCGTCGTCGTCGGCGGTTCGAAAGCCGCGCGGTGGAAGGCGGAACTTCTCCACGCCGCCGACGCCCAAGTCGATGTTATTAGCGCCGCGCCTTGTTCGGGGCTGATCGAGTTGGCGCGCCGCAAGCGCTCCATTAGACTCATAGAGCGCGCCTTTCAAAGCCAAGATCTAGCAGGCGCCGCGCTTGCAGTCGCCGATGTCGAAAACGCCAAGGAGGCGGAGCGTTTCAGGCGGGTCGCTTTAGGGTGCGGCGTTCCCGCCAACGTCATCGACAAGCCGGATCACTCCGACTTTCAATTCGGCGCTATCGTCGACCGCTCGCCTCTTGTCGTCGCGATTTCCACCGCCGGCGCATCGCCGATCCTGGCTCAGGCCGTGCGGGGACGAATTGAAGCGGCGCTTCCATCTGCGATGAAGCTTTGGGCTGGTGCGGCCAAATCCTGGCGGGAGCGACTGAAAGCGCTGGCTCTGCCGCCGAGGACGCGCCGCCGGTTTTGGGAGCTGTTCAACGCGAAAGCCTTTGAAGCTCGCCCCGCCGCTCCGAGTGAAGATTTGTTCGCTAAGCTCCTGGCTGAGGTCGAGACAAATGTTGCCCGTGGCGCGAAGGGGTCAGTCATCCTTGTGGGCGCCGGCCCTGGCGATCCTGAGCTTTTGACGTTGAAGGCTCTGCGGGCCCTGCAATCAGCCGATGTCGTCCTCTACGACGATCTCGTCGCTCCGGCGATCGTCGAAATGGCGCGGCGCGAGGCCGAAAAAATTCCGGTCGGAAAACGCGGCTATCGGCGGTCGTGTCAGCAGGATCATATCGTGTCGATGCTCATCGAGCTAGCCGCCGAAGGCAAACGGGTCGTCCGGCTCAAGGGCGGGGATCCGATGATATTCGGCCGGGCCGCTGAGGAGATATCGGCGCTTCGCGCCGCGGGCATCGAAATTGAGGTCGTGCCCGGCGTCACGGCGGCGCTCGGCGCGGCGGCCTCCTTGCAGGTCTCGTTGACGGAGCGGGTGAAGGCGCGCAGACTGCAGTTCATCACCGCGCATGCGCATGACGGGAAGCTGCCCGACGACATTGACTGGCGCGCCCTTAGCGATCCATGCGCTTCGAGCGTCATATATATGGGCGCGAGAACGCTCGACGCTCTGGTCGAGCGCCTATTGACGCATGGCCTTGACCCCGCGACGCCGGCGCTGCTTATCGAGCGCGCAACCTGCGCGGAGGAGCGGTCCATTAAGGGGACGATCCTGTCTTTGCCCGCGAAAGTCGCCGCGGCGGCGCCTTCCGGCCCCTGCCTTATTCTCATCGGCGCGGTCTTCGCGACGTGTATGGACCCGGCGGAGGAGCGGCGAACAGGGAAAATTGCGGCCGAGCAAGCGCGAATGTGATGCATTCTTTTTGTTCAATGCGTCCTTTTGCCGCCATGTTTCAATGCTGATTTGGGCGAGGAGAATGCGCAGTTCTTTTTTTGGCGCGGCGAGGTGAGGAGAATGCGTGGCCTGATACTTGTGACGATCGGCGCGGTTCTCGCCATCGTAAGCGTCTCCGCCCTCGCGCTTTATTATTTTGAACGACCGACCATTCTGCGCGTGGCGGTGACGCGCGGCGGCGATGATCAGCAAGTGCTTGCTGCGGCGGCGCATGAGTTCGCGCAAACGCGCCAATCGCTGCGGCTCAAGCCAGTTCTTGTCGATTCGCTCTCGGAGGCCTCGCACGATTTCGAGGACGAGAGCGTCGACCTTGCAATTGTTCGCAGCGACATCTCGATGCCCGTCACCGGACAGACTGTGCTGATCATGCGCCACGAGGCGGCACTGCTGGTGGCGCCGACGGGGTCCGATCTCAAAAGCGTTGAGGAACTGAGGGGCCGCAAGGTAGGCGTCCTGGACGAGCTCGGCAGGCCGGGCAATCATTCGCTTCTCGACGCCGCCCTCACGCAATATGGCGTCTCGCCGGCTTCCGTCAGGCGCGTTCCCCTGACCCTGGCCGAGCTGCCGGATGCAATCGAGCAGCGTGAGATTGACGTCGTGCTTTGTGTCGGAACGCCTGGATCGCCGAATCTGACCGCGATCGTCGCAGCTGTGGCCCAGGCCGGGCATGGGCCACCAGTTTTTATTCCGATTGACGACGCGGACGCGATCAAGCAGCGGTCGCCGATTTTCGAGTTGATTGAGATCGTGCGCGGCGCATTCGGCGGCGCGCAGCCGAAGCCGTCCGAGAGTTTCGATACGCTCGGAGTGAGCACGCGGTTGATCGCTCGGCGCAGCCTCAGCAATGACGTCGTCTCCAACCTTACGGAATTGATTCTGAACGCGAAGCCATCGCTTGCCGCGCACAATCCGATCGCCAACTATATCGAGGCGCCGCCGACCGATAAGGGCGCAGGTTTGCCGGTCCATCCGGGGACGCTGGCCTATCTCGGCGATGAAGAGCAGAGCTTCTTCGACAAATACAGCGATTTTATCTATATCGGCGCCATGTTAGCCAGCTTGTTCGGGACTGCGATCGCAGCGCTCGCGACTCGCCTCAATCGCAAGCAAAACGCCGACCTCGAGCGTATTTTGCAGCGCCTGCTTGAGATTATCTCGGCCGCGCGGGCGGCTTCCCGCCTTGAGACGCTTGATGAACTCGAAAGCGAAGCTGATAATCTTTTGGCCCAGGCGCTGGCGCATGACTGGAATCACGCGTTGAGCGGCACCCGCATCGCCGCGACGGACTTGGCGCTCAATCAGACGCGTTACGCTATCGCCGCGCGGCGCCGCCAGCTGGCGGCGCCGCGCGCCGGCTTCACGCCACGTGTTGTCGGCGAATAGGCTTTTTTAGGCGCTGGAAGGACCCTCATTAGCCGAGGGCTCGGTCTGGCCGAACAACCGACCGCCACCCTTCGCAAGGGCCGAGAATTTCTATTATATCGGTTTTCAAACCGGGTTCTTTCGTATATTTGCATTGCTGCAACGCGAAAAAAACCAAATCGTCGGCTGGGCCGGCTCGGTGTCGGCGCGAGCGCAAGAGCTTGGCATTGGTTAGCGTGGCTATGAATTGCGCTCCGGCGGCCTAACACGGCGCGGCGGCCAATAGCCCAACTGAAGAGCCGATCGATCGAAATTCAAATCGATCCGGCTTCTTATCTTAATTTTTTATTGCAGGATCTGGTCGGAAGGGTCTGCAACTTTTCAGATCCATGCTTCAAGATGCGGTAAAAAGATGAAA
Source organism: uncultured Alphaproteobacteria bacterium (assembly GCA_963815815.1). Taxonomy (GTDB): domain Bacteria; phylum Pseudomonadota; class Alphaproteobacteria; order Rhizobiales; family Beijerinckiaceae; genus Methylocapsa. The sequence goes on along the minus strand of CAWFIA010000013.1, from coordinate 49,461 downwards.
CTGCGCAATATCGCCATTATCGCTCACGTCGACCACGGAAAGACGACCCTCGTCGATCGGTTGCTCCAGCAATCCGGCGCCTTTCGGGACAACCAAAGGGTCGCAGAGAGGGTCATGGATTTAAACGATCTTGAAAAAGAGCGCGGCATCACCATCATCGCGAAGGCGACCTCGATCGCCTGGAAAGAGACGCGCATCAACATCGTGGACACGCCGGGTCACGCCGATTTCGGCGGCGAAGTGGAGCGCATTCTATCGATGGTGGATGGCGCCATTGTTCTCGTCGATGCATCGGAAGGTCCGATGCCCCAGACCAAATTCGTCGTCGGCAAGGCCTTGAAGATCGGCCTCAGACCGATCGTCGCCGTTAATAAAGTGGACAAGCCCGACGCCCGGGTGACGGAAGTTGTGAACGAGGTCTTCGACCTTTTCGCGGCTCTCGACGCGACCGACGAGCAGCTTGATTTTCCCATTCTTTACGGCTCCGCCAAACAGGGCTGGATGGCCGACAGCCCGGACGGTCCGAAGGAGGGGATGGGGCCGCTTTTTGATTTGGTGGTGAAACAGGTGCCCGAACCGCGCGTCGAAGATGGCGGCTTTCGAATGCTCGGCACTCTCCTTGAGGCCAATCCATATCTTGGCCGCCTCATCACCGGCCGGGTGTTTGCTGGCAGCGTCAAACCAAATCAGCTGGTCAAGGTTTTGGACCGCAAGGGCGATGTTGTCGAACAGGGACGCGTATCAAAGATTCTCGCTTTCCGTGGCATCGAGCGCACGCCGATCGACGAGGCTGAGGCTGGCGACATCGTCGCCATCGCCGGACTGGAGAAATTTAACGTCGCCGATACGCTTTGCGCGCCGGAGGTGACTGAACCGTTGCAGGCTCAGCCGATCGATCCGCCGACGCTGTCGATGACGTTCTCGGTCAATGATTTGCCGCTCGCCGGGACGGAAGGCGACAAAGTGACGAGCCGCGTCATTCGCGCCCGACTTTACAAGGAAGCCGAGGGCAATGTCGCATTGCGCATAGAAGATTTGCCAGGCTCCGATTCCTATATCGTTTCTGGTCGCGGCGAATTGCAGCTCGCGATTCTGATCGAGACGATGCGCCGCGAAGGGTTCGAACTCAGCGTATCGCGGCCGAAAGTGGTGTTCCAAAAGGCCGACGACGGCAAGACGTTGCTGGAGCCAATCGAAGAAGTTGTGATCGACGTCGACGAAGAGCATTCTGGGGTAGTGGTTCAGAAGATGGCTGAGCGTAAGGCCGAGATGATCGAGATGCGCCCCTCAGGCGGCAATCGCCAGCGTCTTGTCTTTCACGCGCCGACGCGTGGGCTGATCGGTTATCAGGGCGAGCTTTTGACTGATACGCGCGGCACGGCGATCATGAATTCGGCTTTTCCATGACTATGCGCCATGGAAGGGCGAGATCGCGGGTCGCCGCAATGGCGTCCTTGTCTCTAATGATAACGGCGAATTGGTCGCTTACGCCATGTGGAAGCTGGAAGATCGCGGTCCGATGATGATCGAGCCGGGCTGCAAGGTCTATCGTGGCATGATCGTCGGCGAGCACACGCGCGAAAACGACCTTGAAATCAATGTCCTTAAGGGGAAACAACTAACCAACATCCGCGCGGCCGGCAAGGACGAGGCGGTGCGCCTCACGCCGCCGATTCGAATGACGCTAGAACGCGCCCTGGCCTATATTGAAGATGACGAACTGGTCGAGGTGACGCCTAAGTCGGTTCGGCTGCGTAAGCTTTACCTCGACCCTAACGATCGGAAGCGCGCGGTTCGTTCCAAGGAGACGGCCTGAGCGAAGTATTCGCTACATGATTGACGCCGGCAGACTGACCCCCTACCGCGATTATGTGTTGCCGGAAGCCTTCATTCCTGAACTTCCAGGCTTTTATCGCGGTAAGGTGCGTGAGAATTACGACTTGCCAAATGGCGAGCGAGTTCTCATCGCGACGGATCGACTTAGCGCTTTTGACAAAAACCTCGCCGTAATCCCGTTCAAGGGCCAGGTTTTGACTGATATTGCGCGCTTCTTGTTCGAGGCGACCGCCGACATCTGCGAAAATCACGTGCGGGCCAATCCCGATCCCAACGTGACGGTCGTGCAGCGTCTCCAGATGATGCCGATCGAAATCATCGTCCGCGATTATCTCGCGGGAACGACCGCCACGTCAATTTTGCCAATGTATAGGGCCGGCGGCCGCGACCTTTACGGAATTTCTTTTCCGGACGGAATGCGCGCCAACGAAAAGTTGCCTCAGACGATCATTACGCCAACCAGCAAGGCGGGTCATAATTCGCACGATGCGCCGCTCACGCGACGGGACATTGTCGAGCAGCGCCTTCTGAATTCAAGACAATGGGAGGACGTCGCCGAAAAGGCTCTGGCGCTGTTTGCGCGCGGCAAGAAAATCGCGGCGGCGCGCGGCCTGATCCTCGCCGACACCAAATATGAATTCGGCTTTGACGCTGAAGGCCGCATCGTCCTTGCTGACGAAATTCACACGCCGGATAGCAGTCGTTACTGGCTGGCGCGGACCTATTGCGCGCGTTTTGAAACCGGGCAGCCGCCGGACAGCCTCGACAAGGATTTCATCCGCAATTGGATCAGCGCCCGCTGCGACCCCTATCGCGATCCGATACCCGAAATTCCTGACGACGTGATCCTCGAAGCGGCGGCCGCCTATATCAACACCTTCGAGACGCTCACCGGCAGAAGCTTTGTCTTTCCCGGGAGTTCTTGAGCCCCCGATCGAGCGGATCCGCGCCAGTTTAGCTGCTTATTGGACGCGATGATAAATGCTCAGCTCGCTTCCACGGCTTTCGCCGCGGCGTCGAGAATCGACGCCATCTCCATCACTTGCTGATCGCTAAGAGGGCCGCGTGAAAGCCGCAATCGCAACGCCGTCCGAAGGTTCTCCATCGCGCGGACGACCTGCGGGGCGGGACCGCCGCCGTGCCGAGCGTTGATGTCCGCCATACGACTGAAGATCGCCTCAACAGTCGCCGCATTCTGCCTCAGCAGCTCTCGACCCTCAGGAGTAATCGTGTAGAGCTTGCGCGGCCCATCTGTCTCCTGCACGCGGATGGCGCCCATTTCTTCCAGCAAAGTCAGGGTCGGATAAATGACCCCGGGACTGGGGGCGTAGGCGCCGCCGAGGCGATCCTCGATCGCCTTGATGATTTCATAGCCATGCGAGGGCTTGTCCGACAGCAGCTGCAAGACCACGAAGCGAAGATCGCCCTGTTCGAACATGCGCCGGCGCCCAGGACGGCCAAACATGCCATAGGGTCGTCCATTATCCGGCCCACATTGGCCTTCTCCTTGTGCGAAGCTGCGAAAATAGGGATGAAATCTCATATGCGCCATTCCTTTCAATGAGCGAGATGCCGCCTCGGCGTTTAGATATATCTCATACTAAGATATATCTAAAAAGGATGATCGCAAGGAGCCCTTGTGGCATTTGGGAAAATAAGGCAAGTTTGGCGGGAAAAATTCGCGCGAAAGAACACAAAAGAAAATGCGAGCGTGACTTGTCTGCAATATCGCGGCGCGCCTTTCTGCTTTAGGTTACGCAAAGCTCAATTCCTCACAGTGATTCGCTCCATGTCTCAATTTAACCGCCGTTCTCTCATCGCAGGCGCTTCGTCCGCCGCAGCATTCGGCCTCGCCGGCTGCGTTGGCGGTCAGCAAAGTCCAATCGCCGCAGCCGTGCCCGCGCCCGCCCAGCCTCGAGTTTTGGCCGACGCCACACCAGGTGATTTCAACTCCATGTACGCCGAGGTCCAGGATGGGAAGTTCCTGGTCCCAGCAGTCAAACCGTCGGACCTCAATCCTGCTTTTCGGCGGACGCTTGTCGCCTATGCGGGGAAGGAATCGCCGGGAACAATCGTCGTCGATCCGCCGAACCATTATCTCTACCACGTCGAAGATGGCGGTCAGGCGACGCGTTATGGCGTCGGCGTCGGGCGCGAAGGATTTGGATGGTCGGGCAATGCGACGGTCCATAGCAAGCAGGAATGGCCCGACTGGTACCCGCCGAAGGAAATGCTCGATCGGCGGCCGGAACTGAAGAAGATGATGAGCGAGCTACGAGGGGGCCTCGGCATGCCGGGAGGTCCAGAGAACCCGCTCGGCGCGCGGGCGCATTATCTATATCAAGGCAATGCAGACACCTTGTTCCGCATCCACGGCACAAACGAACCCTGGACCATTGGTCAAAGTCTTTCCTCCGGCTGCATCCGCATGGTCAACCAAGACGCAATGCATCTCTATCAGCGGGCACCCATCGGGACGAAGGTCGTCGTGCTTGGATCGGCGCAGCCGCAAAACGTCGCCCGCTCCTGAATGAGGGGCAAAATCGTTTTTGCGGCGGGGTGAATTGTTTTTTGAAAGACGAGCGGCGCGGCTTCGGCCTCGCCGACGTTATGTTTGACAAGCCGTCGTTATGTTTGACAAACGGCGCAGAAAAAGGTTGAGCGGCCCGATTGGGTGAACCTGCGAATAACGCCCTTGCATCCCGGCGTTAGACATGGGCTCAACTCGCGGTCATAGACGCGAAAATTGTGTTGAAAATAACCAAGCGCTCCGTTGGTCTGGCGGTGATCGCGTAGTGAGGATCCGCCAGCGGCCACGGCTTCTTCGAGAACCTCCCTGATAGTTCTTGCGAGCCGGTGCGCGCGGATTGTCGGCCTTCCATTTTTTTGCACGAGGCTTCCTGCGGCGCGGCGCGGCGAGAGGCGCGCCCGATGGAGCGACTCGCAGACGTAAATATTGCCGAGGCCGGCAACGAGACTCTGGTCGAGCAGTGCGACTTTTAGCGACGTCGTCTTCGCTGCGAAAAGACGTGCTAAAACCGTGCCGTCGAGTTCCTTGCCGATGGGTTCGACACCGAGAGATTTGAACAGCGGATGCGTCGAAATCTCATCGCGCGTCAGCAATTCCATGAAGCCGAACCGTCGTGGGTCGTTATAAACGACGCGTGCGCCGGTCGACAGCGTGAAGGCGACGTGGTCATGCGCAGCGTCTTTTCGAGGTGCGCAGGAAATCGCCGTCGCGCTACTTGGATCTTCGACCCGAAAAGAACCCGACATGCCAAGATGCATGACGAGGACGTTGGAATCATCGAGGTCCGCGAGAAGGTATTTCGCTCTTCGGCCAAGCGCGACGATTTGACGGCCGGTCAGACGTTCGGAGAAGCGTTCCGGAAATGGAAACCGCAGATCCGGCCGCCTCTGGTCGACGCCAATGATTCGCGCGTCTACCATCGTCGGCGCAAGCCCGCGCCGCACCGTTTCGACTTCAGGCAATTCGGGCACTTTTTGTCCTTGCTAGGGTATGTCGCCGCTTCCTTCGCAGCCGGAGAGGCTCGGAGCAGCAGCATTTTTTTTCATTCGCCCAAAAAAGGTCAAATGGAATTGGAACGTTCAGCGCAAGAGCGTGGCGCGCTTTACGATATTTTATGTTTCCCGCGCGCCCAAAAATGCTCTAACGGTTTGTTTCCCTTCGTTTATTGATGCAGAAACTTATTGGCCCCGCTTTCAATCCTAAACTTGCAACAGGGTTGGCGTCGACAGATGGCCGTTACTTCCGCCCTTGCGGCCACGGGAAAATTTCCTGAGCGTCAAACAAGGATGATGAGTTAAGTCAATGAAATCAAAGGAGAGATCAATTCGATTTAGCCAAATTGCGCTGTCGCGGGAATAGGATCATGGCGACGACATTTCTCAGCGTTGCTGGGGCGATATGGTGGTGCCTCGCCGTCGCGCTTCTAATCCTGACGCTCTGTTGCGGTTTAGCGCAGCCGCTTATCCAGAAGCGGCGGGCAACGGCAATCGCAAAGCCTCCGGTTTCCGCGATTCTCCCAATCAAAAACCTCGATCCCGGATTTGAAACTGCGCAAGCTTCGATTTTCGACCAAGACTATCCGAAATACGAAATTCTGATCAGCGCGGCTGAAGTCGAATCCCCAGCTCTCGATGCAGCGCGACGCATCGCGGCGACGCGTCCTTCGCGGCCATGCCGCTTCATACATTCCGATTCTCGCACAGCCGTCAGTCCTAAACTTAACAATTTGATGAGACCATTGAGCGAGGCGCAGCACGATATTGTCATGACTAAGGATTTCGAACATAACGCTCGATCCGCAAACCATGGCGGCATTCCTTCAAAATTTGACGCCGGGGGTGGGGCTCGTCGTTGGGACGCCCGTGGCGGTGCGGCCGAAAAGCTTTGCCGCCAGGATTGAGGCAGCCCTCCTCAACGCCCATGCTCGGCTCCTGCTCTCCGCCTCGGCCTTTGGCTTGGGCTTTGGCGTTGGCAAAGTAATGATCTTTCGGCGCAGCGATCTCAATCGCGCCGGCGGCGTCGAGGCGATGAGCGAAAACCTTGCGGAAGACACTGCAATCGCGACGGAATTTGCCCAACTTGGCCTGAAAACAGTATTCGCGCACCGCACGGTCGCTCAGGAAATCGGCGCTAGAAGCTTAAGTGACGTCTATCACCGCCAGGTGCGTTGGAGCGTTATTCGGCGGGCCAACGTCATAGCCTATCCGCTGGAGCCTCTCGCCAGCCCTCTCCCTGCGGCGTTCGCCGCCGCTCTGGCTTCGCCGCTTGTCGCGTATCCGCCCCTCGCAGCTTTCTGCCTGACACTCGCTGGATGGTTTTGCGCGGAGACGTTTTTCGCGGCGGCGAAGGGTTGGGAAATCTCAATCTGGTCGCCGCTCGCCTTCCTCGGTCGGGAAGCGCTGGTTCTCGCAGCGTGGGTACGGGGCTGGACGACCTATGAAGTTGTCTGGGCGAATCAGCACTTTGACGCGCGTCAAGGCGTGGCCGATCGGCGCGATGGCGGCAGCTAATAACGCATCAGGACAGGCGGCCTGTGGTATGCAGAACCGTAAGCGCGGCAGAGACCACGGCTAAGCCAACCGGCACGATATCGAACGCAAGTCGCCCTTTGGGCAAACGAGCGACGAACACCGCAAGGGTGAGGAAAATCTGAGGCTCCGTGTAGCGCTGCCATGCTAGGGGCTGGGCCGAATAGCCAACAAAGTAAAACACAAGCAACAAAAATTCCGCTGGAAAATAATTCAGTTTGTAGGCGTGAACCAAAATCGTCATGAGGGCGGCGATGCCGAGGAAGGTCAGCGCCAACACAACGACGGAGTGCGTTCCGAAATGTGGGGAACGGACCGCCAGGGCCCAAATCACCGAACCCCATCGTCCACTGTCCTTGTCGAGGGTCGTCGGGCCCCGCAAGCCAAATCAGCATTGCCAAGGCGAGGCTGATCGCCGCTATCCTGCGCCGCGCCGCCGCGTCGAAGGTTTTCGCCAAAGCGCGAAGATCAGCGCGTAAGGGCCCGTAAGGGCCGCCTGGATGGGAACAGCCCAGCTGAAAGAGACGCCGTTGTGATCGAGGAATTCGGGAGGAACCAGCCCTTTCCAATTGATCGCCCAGACAGCCATTAGCACTATGGCTGGAAGACAAATGGCCATCGCCCTTACGAGACGCCGAGGCTGGAAAAACTGGGCCACCGGGCGACGCCAAGGATCGTCGATGACGCTTAAGGCGAGGGTGCCGGCGATTGGTAGATACATCTGCCGCCACGCGACGATTGCCGCGAGGCTTGCCGCCAGCGCAGCTTTCGCTTGCCAGTGAAATATCAGGAGAAATAGGGGCAAGCGCGTAGAGGGTGAAGGCGCCGTCGTCCTAGTCGCGAAGCTTGCGCCGCTAAACCGTGCGGGAGATCCCCCGGCTCTGCCGGGGAGGCAGCAATAGTTTGACGTTTCCTGAAGTCCATCGTGACCATCGCTTTTGTGAGCCGCCAAGCACACGAAAGGTCAAGTCACGATGGACGAGTTTGAGAGTCTAAGTCACACAAAGTGGGAGTGCAAATATCACGTCGTGTTCATCCCGAAGTTCCGCCGCAAGGCGCTATACGGGCAACTGCGGGATCATCTTGGAGAATTGCTTCGTAAGTTAGCAACACAAAAGGAAAGCCGGATCGAAGAAGGGCATTTGATGCCGGATCATGTGCACATGATGATTTCGATCCCGCCGAAATACGCGGTTTCTCAGGTGATCGGATATGTCAAGGGCAAGAGTGCGATCCATCTGGCCCGCGTTTACGGGGAACGGCGGCGCAATTTTGTAGGGCAACATTTCTGGGCGCGAGGATATTTCGTCTCGACCGTGGGGAGAGACGAAGCTGCGATCCGGGAATACATCAAGAGCCAGGAAAAGGAAGATCAGAGGCTGGAGCAACTGAACCTCTGGCGCTGATCGGCCACCATCAGGTGGCCCAATGAACCGGGGACGCGTCAGCGTCCCCTCCCAGCCGCTTTGAGCGGCTCACATAAATAAAGCCCCCGGCTCTGCCGGGGGATAGTTACTTACGTAGCTCGATCAGGCGACTGGGGCTACAAGAGCGGCGGCGTGCCACGGGCGGCCCGCCAGGCGCGAGCGATGAGCCATGCGAGCAAGATCGGCAGGCACCCTATCGCAAGGCTTATCAGTTTAAGAAGTGTGGTATTCTCGTTGATGGAGGAATAGCCGAAGAGGTCCATAGTCCAAGCGAGAAGCATATGGTACCCTGGCGTTGTTGCTGAAGTTGCGCGATAGTAGAATAGATCAAATGGCCTCGCCATAAATATGTTTATCTGTGGGGTATGAAATATGCGAGCGTCGCTCGAAGCCGCTGACTTGGTCCCCCTAACGACAGGGGAACGACGCTCGCTGCGAGAAAAAGCATATTGGCGCGAATGGCGCGCCGCTGCTGGCGACAGCGACTATGCCGACATAGGGATGATTTTTCCGTCAGTGGCCACGGCGACTTGTCGATCCTATGCAATTATTTGAAGCAACAATTCGCCGGCGTCAGCGCCAAGGAATTGAGCAGGAGTTAGTGGGATGAAAATCCGAATGTTTACTCCGTTGAGATCCGCCTCTGTCTCCGGTGCGGGGTTCCGAAAACATAGTCCCACCACGGGGCGCTGACGCCGAAGCCGCGCGACGGGTCGCGGAAGTGGTGCAGTAGATGCAACCGCTTCAGTGTTTGCCCAAGACGCGTCGTCGGCTGCGCATGGTGCGTGTAGTAATGCGTCATATCGTAGGTCAGATAGCCAATCATGAAACCCATCAAGACGGGATAGCCATACGGCAGGCCGAACAACACCCGGACGACGAGCAGCGCGATCAGCATGATCGGACCGCTGAGCAATATCGGCATGACGAGACGAAGCGGGTCGTTAGGATGATCGTGATGGACGCCATGAACCAGAAAATGGATGCGCGCTCCGAATTTGCTTGGATGCTTGTAATGGAACGGGTAGCGATGCCCGAAATATTCAATCAAGGTCCAAATGAAGTAGCCTAGCGCGCCGGAGGCGGCGACGACCGGTCCGCTGAAGGATTGAAGGCTCCAAACCGCCAAAAGCAGGATGACTGGGATATAAATGAAAAGTGGCGTTGACCAGTGAACGCGGGACAGTTTGTCAAGCAACGCGTTATCGAAAAGCCGCGGCGACGCCCGCAAATGGTCGCGATGCTGGGGAATACTATAGTCGAAATTGTCTTTGGTCGCAGACATGACGGTAAACGGTCCCAAAAGTCATTGAATTGGGACCTTAACGCATTTTTTGAAAAATCGGAAATCCCCTAAGCTGAATCAGCGATTATGCCGCAGCTGTTACGATGCAAAGGCGCTGCCTAAATGAGAAGGCGCTCTAAGAGTTCAGTGAGCGATCGCCAGCTCATGCAGACTGAATAGATTCTCCGCGTCAGCCCACAACTGGCGCGGGCTCCAGCCCGCGCCTTCCGCCAACTGCTTGAACTGAAGAGCGGTATATTTATAGGAATTCTCGGTATGAATGCTTTCGCCCGCCGAGAAATCGAATTTACGTCCGAGAACGGTTACGCGTTGAGCCTCGCGGCTTACGAGATGCATCTCGATCCGCCCTTCGCTCGCGTTGAAAATCGCCTTGTGGTCAAACCGACCAAGGTCGAAATTTGCTCCCATCTCGCGGTTCAGCCTCACCAAAATATTGGCGTTGAACGCCGCCGTCACGCCGGCCGAGTCATCGTAGGCGGGAAGCAGGATCGAAGGATCCTTACGCAAATCGGCCCCGACAAGCAGTCGACCGAGGGGGCCGAGCGTTTTCGCCATATTTGCCAGAAGATCGCGCGCCTCCCCAGGGGCGAAATTGCCAATGGTCGAGCCTGGGAAAAAGCCGAGCCGCGATCTTTTCGCGGGCACCTGCGGTAACGATAAAGGCGCGCCAAAGTCGCACAATGTCGGAATAACTCGTAGGCGCGGAAAATGAGACGAGATCCTGGCGGACGCTTCGTCGAGCGCGCTCTGCGATACGTCTATCGGCACATAGGCTGAAAGAGACGGCAGCGCGTTGAGCAAAATCTCAGTCTTGCGGCTCGACCCGGAGCCAAACTCCACAAGAACAGCGCCTGGCGGCGTGTGCGAGGCTATGTCTTCCGCGGCGGCTTCGAGAATCGCTGTTTCTGTTCGCGTCAGATAATATTCCGGCAATCGCGTGATTTCCTCGAACAGTTCGCTCCCGCGAGCGTCGTAGAAGAGGAAGCTCGGCAGGGATTTCTGCGGAAATGACAGTCCCGCAAGGACCAAGCGCGCGATTTTGCCGTCCTCAAGCGCGAGAGCAGCCGCTTGTTTCTCCGCAAACTGTGACATCATGCCTCGATCGCTAGGCGCAGCCCACAGAACTGCCACCGCTGGTGGGGATAGAAGAAATTGCGATAGGTTGTTCGGGCGTGCCGATCCGGCGTTGCGCAGGACGCGCCCCGCAGCACCTGTTGGCCGCACATGAACTTACCATTGTATTCGCCGAGCGCTCCGGCGACGGGCCGGTAGCCCGGATAGGACGTATAGGCGCTTTGCGTCCACTCCCAGACGTCGCCGAACATTTGACGAAGGCCACTTCCCGGCGGCGCAGGCAACGGCCTGAGGGCGCCGCGGCCGAGCATATTGCCGGCGACAGGAACGTCCTTTGCGGCGACCTCCCATTCGAATTCGGTCGGCAATCTTGCGCCGGCCCAGCGGGCGTAGGCGTCCGCCTCATAGAAGCTGACATGACAAACAGGCGCGGCGCGGTCGATCGATTGCAAACCGAACAGCGTCATCTGCAGCCATTGGCCATCTCTCTGCTCCCAATACAGCGGTGCCCGCCAGCCCTCCTTGGCGATCTTTTCCCAACCATCCGAGAGCCACAGCGAGGGTCGGCGATAGCCGCCATCATTGATGAAGTCCAACCATTCGCCGTTGGCGACGAGGCGGTCGGCGAGTTTGAAAGGCCGCAGCAGCACGTCATGGCGCGGCGATTCATTATCAAAAGCAAAATCACTTCCAGCGTGTCCCACTGCGTGCCGACCGCCGTCGAGCGAAATGGGGGCGAGAGGCTCCAGTTCCCGCCTTGCGCGGAGCGGGGGCGTTTCGCAATAAGCGGGGCGCAACGGATTCAGAGCAAATAGGCTGAGAATATCTGTTAGCAGCAATTCTTGGTGTTGCTGCTCGTGATTGACGCCGATCTCAATGCGGTCTCGGACCGTGGGGTCGTCGGCGCTCGCGCTCGTAAACAGCGTTTGAAGCGCATCGTCGACATGAGCGCGATAGTCTTGCACTTCAAGAGAAGTCGGACGCGTCAGAAGGCCGCGAATAGCCCGCGGCTGACGTTCGCCTTGCGCTTCGTAGTAAGAGTTGAAGCAATAGTTGAAACGGTCAGCGAAAATCCGATATCCGGGAAGAAAAGGCTCCAGCACGAAGGTTTCGAAGAACCAGGTCGTATGCGCAAGATGCCACTTTGTCGGGCTCGCCTCTTCATTCGCCTGCGCCACTTGGTCCTCGATGCCGAGTGGCGCGGCAAGGTCAGACGTTTGGCGACGCGTTGCAAACAGACTTTCGGCTAAATCGGCGCAAGGGGTGCTTCCCCGCGCGTTAGATGAAGCGGCTGCCGGCGTGCTCAAGTGCATCTCGTTGATCGCGTCAGGGTATAAGACAACGAAAATTCGCTTCCAGTGGTTCCACCGATTGGGGCAATTTAAGCCGACGCAATTTTTGCAGCTTGGTTGAAGCTCAACGTTCCAAAGCGCTCGATCCAGCCTCTTTCACGCCATTTACTTCCTGTGTCAGGATCGGATTGCGGGTCTCCTTCCGGTCCGTGATCACTGGCGATTGCTCCAATCCTAATATTTGTTATGGACGCGAACAACGAGCGCAGGGCACGCCCCTATCAGAAAGCCAGTTCATCGCCGGTCATGGCGTGGAGAGCCGTCGGCGTGTCCGGCCCAGCAACATAAGCGCCCGGGCGTTGAGAAGCGCAACTTCGCCTCCAAAGCCGAACCAGCGCCGCGACGTCGCGGTTTCTACGCAAAGCAAATCCGCTGCGAATGAGATAAGCGTCTCCGGGGCCGCGCCGGACAAGCCCGGGGCTATCGCGTCTAGATCAAGGGGCCGTTCCGCATAAGTTCGCGCGCGGTGTTTAATTAGATGGAGGCTCGTAAGATGGGCTTGCGACCAAAAGGCGGCGACAAGATCGGCGCGGGCGGACGAGAGGTGGATCAGCATAGTTCAGCTCCGGGTTGACCCGGAACATGCTATAAGGTAATAAAACCTAATTATAGGTATTTTTACCTAACTCGCCCCAATCTTACAGCTTATCTCCGGCGCCACTGACCGAATCGAACAACTCCCTGGATGGCCGCGGCCCATTCAATTCTGACACTTCGAATCGGCGCCGCATTGTGGCTCTCGAGATCGAAGGTTCCGGCTGTCGCGCCGCGCTGGATGCGTTTCAAGTAACGTTTGCCGTCGGCGGTCCGGACGGCCGCTTCCCACCCCACAACTTCATCGGCGCTGGTTCCCTCGCGCATGCAAATGATGACGTCGCCCGGATCGTAGCGAGGCCACATGCTATCGCCCTCGACCTGAAATGCGAGTGCCTCCGAGGCGATCGGAAAAGGCACCTCAATTTCATAGAGGCCCTCGGGGGGTATCTGTTCAAATTCGGGCTGAATCTCCGCACCTGCGCCAATGCGCCCGACGACTCGAACCCGGTTGCCTGGGGTCGGATCTCCGACGCCTTCGAGCAGCCATGCGGCGGTCGTCTCGAGAACCGGGGCGAGCGCGATCAGCGTCTCGGTCGTGACGCCGCGCCGGTCGCCGTTTTTGACGGCCCGTTTGAGGTTGCGGATGGCGTCGGGTCTTTTTGCGGCAAGCGATGCGGCGTGCGCCGACAGGCCGAGGGCCGTCAGCCGACTTTCGATGCGGGTGAGAACATCCTCCAAATCCATAACGGTAGAATAACCGTACACGCGGCGGAATGCATCAGGTAAAAATACCCTTTACATATAGGTATTTTTACCGTACAGATTAAGAGGTGCTGCAAATGCGGCAAAGCCCCGCTGGTAGCGCGGAACCACGAACTAAAGGGAGAGGGTAGTGACCATTCGAGCCGAGATCCGCAAATCCCGCTGGACGGGCGAACGTATCGCTAGATTGGGCTTTTTGCTCGGCATGGGCTGGGACGCCCGCCGCATCGCCGAAGATCCGTTGATCGCCTCGACCCCGAACAATGTGCACCGGCAGGCGCAGCGCTTCGGCCTCGCATTCCGCGCCGCAGCCGCCGCCCTTGCGCTTCGCCTGCCGCTGGAAGCCACTGAGCTCTATGACGCCGCTGCCGCGAAACGCAGTTTAACCCGAGAAGCGATGATCAGACTTCTGCTCCTCGTTGTTGCTGCCGATCCCGCCCTCCTGGACAATATTCTTGACGACGGATTTTGATCATGGAACCTCTTCTGCTGATCGCCCCTCTCGCCAACTCCTTTGATAGGGAAGGCCACGCGGTTCCTACCCGGTGGGATCCGGAGCAAGTTGGCAGGGCGATAATCAAGGCGTTTGCGACATTGGATCGGCTGCCACGGGCGCGCGGACCGCGGCAGCCGGGTGGGCATTGGCCCCTTCACGCAGTGGAATGGGCGGACCAATTGGCGCAGGCCGAGATTGATGAAAGCGACCGCCGCGCTCGCGACGCCGCCAGTAATCGGACCAACCGTCGTCCCACCAGTCTTGAGATCGCGCAGATGGACGCCGCTTTCGATTGGTTGCGAGAGCTGCGGGCGAAGGATAGCGGTATGGCGCTTGTCACGACCCTTTGGGCTTTGCGCGTTGCACGTCGTAGATCTGTCAAGGCGCTTTGCATCGAGAAGAAGTGGGCTCCGCATACATTCTATCGAAAGCGCGCTAAGGCCTTGATCTGCTTGGCAGAATGGCTCAACGCACGCAACGTGCTCGTGTTCTAACAATTTGGCGCTCTCCCGCGTCTCCAAATTCGAATGGAGGCGCGGTGCGTTATCTGCGAAGCCTTTTATGGACCACAAAATGGGCCGAGACCTCGTCCATAGTGTACGATGCTCGACGCAAGTGATCCGAGCATCCCGGACGCGGCAACACCCCTTACAGGCGTTAAAAAATCCGTAGTCCCCCGCCGGCAAGCCTGCCAACAACGGAGCTGGCGAGACTTATACCTAAAAAAGAAGCGTCGGTCATCCTGCCGTCACCTACATCATCCGGGCGTCGGTTATGTAAGAAGCGTGGCTTCTTGAGCTCTGTCATGTGTTGACTTGCAAAGGAATGTGAGCGCAATATGCGCGTATGCAGTGCACGATCTGCGTCCTGTGCGTCATCGCTGCTTTTGAGGCGCTCCATTGCGCGTCGACGCACCATATAACTTTATACAGAATACTGGCACCACGGCCGTGACCCAGATAATTCATTTTCGAAAATCTGCCGGTTTGCCTTCCCTGGTAAGGTCGTAGCCAGATCGCATCCAATCGAGTGCTGGGCCGCCACGAATTGGGAAAGCGACGTAGAGTCTGAAGTCAGCGACGGCGCCCAGCGGTCTCCTCGGCAAATTTCATTGCAGCAGGGCGCTGATTCTAGAGCGATGTATTGATCCATCGCCCTGCTTGAGAAGGAGTCGCTACACAAATTCCATGCAACCAAGGTTTGCTTGATGACGCGTAAAGCGCGATCGAGGCGAACCTTAATTCGAATTACAGGTAATAAAGGTAAGAACCGCGATTTTACCCTCCATGTGATCTGTTGACTTGCAACGGATCGTGACAGCAATATGCGCGTATGCAGTGCACGATCTGCGTTACAAGCGCCTCTCGCTGACAGCCCGGTTGCGCGCGATGAGACAGTTCGGGCAATTGAGTCCCTTGGACTCCTCCCCATAATCTGCAACGCGGCACCTTCGCGCATTAACCATCGACGTCGTCGGTTTGACTACCTAAGGCTTCGGCTTGCGTGGCCGGAGCCTCAGAAGCAATCTCAAACAGCGAAGACGGGAATATGCATGGTGACATTCAGCCCAGGCCAGGAAGCGGCTCGCCGCTTACTGGAGGGACCGCAACGTTACACATGTCTCGCTGGCGGGACGCGGTCCGGCAAGACATTCTTAATAGTCCGGGCGATTATCACACGCGCGCTGAAAGCTGAAGGGTCACGCCATGCAATTTTACGCTTCCGTGCTAACGCGGCCCGCGCTTCGATCGCTCTCGATTCGCTGCCGCAAGTGGCGCGTCAATGCTTTCCTGGCGCGTCTCTTCGAGAACGTCGTCAGGATGGATACTTCGAACTCGCAAACGGGTCTCGTATTTGGGTCGGAGGACTGGACGACAAGGATCGCGTCGAGAAGATCCTAGGTCTTGAATATTCAACGGTGTTTCTGAACGAAGCTTCGCAAATTCCTTATTCGTCTGCGCTGATCGCTTTCACTAGGCTCGCGCAAAGCGCGCCAAGGATTGGTCAGCGCGCCTTTGTCGATCTTAATCCGGTCGGGAAAACTCACTGGACAAACCAGCTGTTCGGCGAAAAGCGCGACCCTATTTCAAGGCAGCTTTTGAAAGATCCGGAAAATTATCGACGCGCATTTCTCAATCCCCCCGACAACGAAGCTAATCTTTCGCCCGAATTTTTGGCGAGCCTCGCCAGTCTGCCCGAAAAGCAACGTAAGCGTTTTTTGGAAGGCGTTTATGTGGACGAGGTCGACGGAGCGCTCTGGACCTACGCGATGATTGACGAAAATCGGTGCGCTGCGGAGGATATTGCGGTCAACAAGCGAGCTGCCGTGGTCGTCGCTGTCGATCCTTCCGGGGCGGCGGGACGTGATGATCTAGGATCAGATGAAATTGGGATCATCGTCGCGGCGAGAGGTGTCGATGGGGACGCCTATATTCTCGACGATCTGTCGTGCCGGGAGGCGCCGGCCGTTTGGGGAAGGCGGGCGGTTGTCGCGTTCCATCAATGCCAGGCTGACTGTATCGTCGCCGAAAGCAACTTCGGCGGAGAAATGGTTCGCGCCACCATCCAGGCGGCGGACCGGAATGTCCCTGTTCGTCTCGTCGCCGCGAGCCGCGGTAAGGCGGTCAGGGCTGAACCCATCTCGGTGCGCTATGCACAGGGTCAGGTGCATCACGCCGGCCGGTTCGCCAAGCTCGAGGACCAGCTCTGCGCATTCTCAAGCGCCGGCTATATCGGCAGCGGAAGCCCCGACCATGCAGACGCCGCTATCTGGGCTTTGACCCATCTTTTCGGGCGCGACGATAACGCCGGCATCATCGAGTTTTATCGCCGCGAAACGGAAAACAGAAACGGCGCGTAACGCCGCGCGAACGCGCTCTGCAAAAATCACCGTTAAATCGCGAAGGAAGCAGCATGGTCGATCGCAGCGCCGGAACAAGAAGCTGGTCGCTCAGCCCTTATCAGGTCGATATTCGCTTCGACAATGTGTCGGCCGCTGGAGAGAATGGCTGGTTTGGCCCTTTGGAGCCCATGAGGCCTTTGGCGCCGCCGGAGGTTGCCGGAAGGCAATGGGACTACCCGTCAGGCTATAACCTTGCGACAACCGTTAGAAATTTCGAACCGATTACCTTCGCCACGTTGCGTGGGCTCGCTGACGGGTATGATCTTCTGCGTGTAGTTATCGAAACGCGCAAGGATCAAGTCGCGCGTCAGTCGTGGTCGATTGGCGCGCGCGATAAGAGCTCGAATTCGCCCGCGAACGCGGCGCGCATCGCCGCGGCGACGCGGTTCTTGACTCGACCGGATGGCCAGCACTGCTTCGCCGATTGGCTGCGAATCCTTCTCGAAGAAGTATTCGTGACCGATGCGGCAGCCCTCTACATGCGCCGTGACCGCGCCGGCCGCCTAGCGGCGTTGCTGCCCCTCGATGGAGTTACGATCAAGCCGGTTATTGACGATTTCGGTCGCACGCCGGAGCCCTATATGGAAGGCGGGGCGTTGGTCCATCCAACAGCGTACCAGCAAGTGCTTAAAGGCTACCCGGCGATCGATTATTCTGTGCGCGACTTAATGTACAGGCCCCGCAACCTTCGCGTCAATCGCATTTACGGGATGAGTCCTGTTGAGCAGATCGTCACTACAGTCAACATCGCGTTACGTCGGCAGATGTATCTCCTCGACTATTTCGCGGAAGGCAATATTCCGGATAGCTTAATTGGAGTCCCGGAAAGCTGGACCCCGGACCAAATTGCTTCGTATCAGAAATATTGGGACGCCTATTTCGACGGCGATCTCAGCCGTCGCCGACGCGCGAAATTCGTTCCTGGCGGCGTAGCGAAGACATTCATACAAACAAAAGAGCCAGAACTGAAAGGCCCTTTCGACGAGTGGCTGGCGCGCATCGTGTGCTTCGCTTTTTCAATCTCGCCGCAAGCGTTGGCGCAGACGATGAACCGCGCCACAGCGGAAACGCAGAAAGAACTCGCCGAAGAAGAGGGACTAGTACCGCTGCACAGAGGATTTGACGGGTTGTTCTTGGGCGGGGCGTAGGACTGGCAACGCTTCAGGGTCGACCAATACCTCGATGCTCCGTGCGCCGCCGACAGTGCGTCTGAGCAGGCCGGCGCGCTCGAGCGTAAGCACCATTTGATGGACCGAAGGCGGGCTGACGCGGAAGTGGCGTTGAAGGTCGGCTTCGGCCGGCGGTCGGCCGAGCACCTGCGTGTAGGCGTAGATGAAAGCGAGATACTGCCCCTGCTTTGGCGTAAATCTGGGATCGGAAAGAGGAAGACAGATGCCGGCCATGTGATTCATCTCTCGTGCCCTCAACCAGGGGGCGTCGATGAATGTACGTTACAGGGTCGAATTGAGCCAGGCCGAGCGCGACGAACTGACCGCGCTGCTGAGCGGCGGCCAGCACGCCGCACGTAAACTCAAGCGGGCGCAAATCTTGCTCGCCGCTGACGTGGGGGTCAGCGATGAAGACATCGCGATCAGCGTCGCCGTCGGTGGTTCAACCGTTTATAGGACCAAGCGTCGCTTCGTCGAAGGCGACCTAGCCGCCGCGTTGAGCGAGGAGCCACGTCCTGGCGCGACGCGCAAGCTCACAGGGAAGGAAGAGGCGCTCCTGGTGGCGACGGCCTGCTCCACGCCGCCAGAGGGCCGGGCGCGCTGGACCCTGGAGTTGCTGGCTGGCGCGATGGTCAAACTGACCGGGCGCGACGGCCTGTCGCGCGAGACGGTGCGCCGTCGCTTGGCCGAGAACGAGCTGAAGCCGTGGCGCAAGGACATGTGGTGCATTCCCCAAATCGATGGCAACTATGTCGCCCGCATGGAGGATGTCCTCGACCTCTATGCCGAACAGCCCGACCCGAAGCGGCCCGTGGTGTGCTTCGACGAGAGCCCAACCCAGCTCATCGGCGAGGTGCGCCAACCAATTCCAGCCGCGCCTGGACGACTTGGACGCTATGACTGCGAGTATCGGCGCAACGGCACGGTCAACCTGTTCATATTTCTCGACGCTCATAGTTCCTGGCGCAAAGTGAAGGTGACCGAGCAACGCACGGCGCGTGACTTCGCCCAATGTATGCGAGACCTTGTCGAAGTCCATTACCCCCAGGCTGAGCAGATTCGGGTCGTGCTAGACAATCTATCGACCCATTCCGCCGGCGCGCTGTATGAGGCCTTCCCGGCCCCGGAAGCGCATAGAATAT
Source organism: uncultured Alphaproteobacteria bacterium (assembly GCA_963815815.1). Lineage (GTDB taxonomy): Bacteria > Pseudomonadota > Alphaproteobacteria > Rhizobiales > Beijerinckiaceae > Methylocapsa. The sequence continues at coordinate 30,400 of CAWFIA010000013.1, read as the reverse complement.
TGCGTCGCCTGGAGTTCCACTACACCCCCAAGCACGCCAGCTGGCTCAACATGGTCGAGATCGAAATCGGGGTGCTGCGCGGTCAGTGCCTGGATCGACGCATCGCCGAACGCGACAAATTGGTTTCAGAGATTGCAGCCTGGGAAAGACAGCGCAACAACGCTGGCGCCCGTATCAACTGGATGTTCTCCACCGAGAAAGCCAGACAAAAGCTGGCGCGCGCCTATCCCGACCCAGCCAAAGAGTCATAATCCCTGTGCAGCGGTACTAGCTCCGATCCTGGCGTGGGCGAAGTCGTTAATTGACGACGTTCTTGCGAGCGAACTCGATGCGCCAGACCTCGAATTCATTTGGAGCGCAGGCAACGATACCGATCCGCTCACGCAGGAGGCGATTCTATCAAACTTCACCTCAAAAGGAATTTTGACGATTAACGAGGCCCGCGCTGCTCTTGGCCGCCCCCCCTTGCCTTGGACCTCGGCGAATTTGCCGATGGCGTTGACAACCGCCGGATATGTGCCGCTGCCCGAGTAGACGATCGCCGTGTTCTTATTTTCATCCAAATTTACGGACGCGCTTGTAAATGAAGCAATCTGCCCGGCGAACGCTGCATGGTCGCCGGATGCGCTCCAGCCAACATAGCGTGACCTACGTTGGTCGTCCGTCAACCTCTTCCCCATTTCGTAGAAAGCCAAGGAGCACGCATGTCCGCGCTGCGAATGTTTATTCCAATAACCAAGGTCGATGCGGCGCAGCGCCTTGTCTATGGCCTGGCGACTGCAGAGGTGGAGGATCGCACCGGCGAAATCTGCGACTACGCCTCGACAAAGCCGCTGTATGAAAAATGGTCCAAAGAAATCGCCAAATCCACGGGGGAAAATCGCTCGGCAATCTGCGCGCCATGCATGGACCCGTCGCCGCCGGCAAAGTGACGAAAATCAATTTCAACGACGCCGACAGGCAGATCGAGATCTGCGCCAAAGTGATCGACGATTTGGAATGGGGGAAGGTCGTTGAGGGCGTCTACACCGGATTTTCGCAGGGAGGCGCCTACGCACGGCGATGGACCGACGAAGACGGGTTGACGCGCTACACCGCGGACCCCTGCGAAATCTCGCTCGTTGATTTGCCTTGCTTGCCGCAGGCCAGCTTCGAAATGATCAAGGCGGACGGAACACGCGAACTGAGGCGCTTCGGCAAAGGCATTGACGTGGTCGCGCAACTGGCCGGTCTGGTCAAGGAACTGGATAATCTTAAGAACGAGGTTGCTTCGGAAGAACCCTTCGACGAAGATGATTTGAACGTGCCGGACAAATTGCGTGATCTCGCCGCACACTTATCGGAGATCGTCCAGGGAGCTATCGCCGATTTTTGGTGATGGCCTGAAGGATCAGGCGGCGGCGGTTTGGGATTGAAGGTCGCCTGGCTTAGCGATGACCTCGCACCCGTCGGTAAACTTCACACCTCGAATGATCTTTGGCAACTGGTTGTGGCCGTCAAGGCGACGCCAAGTCTTCTGCGCGCCTTCGACCAGCTTGAACACCATGGCGAGCGCGGTCCTGTTCGAGAGGCATCCCTTCGAGCGGATCGTCCTGTGTCGGACGGTCGCGAAGGTGCTTTCGATTGGATTCGACGTGCGCAGGTGTTTCCAATGTTCGGCCGGGAAGTCGTAGAAGGCGAGCAGCGGGTCGCGGTCTTTCTTCAGGCATTCGGCGGCCTTCTCGTACTTGACCCCATAGGTCTCGACGAAGGCGTCGAACGCCGCCTCGGCGTCCTTCCTTGTTTCGGCCATCCAGATGTCTTGCAGCATGCGCTTGGCCTTGGGCTGCTGGCTCTTGGGCAGCTTGTTGAGGATGTTGGCGGTCTTATGCACCCAGCATCGTTGCTCACGGGTCTTGGGCCAGATCTCGCCGATCGCCTTCCAGAAGCCGAGCGCTCCATCGGCGACGGCGACCTTGGGCGCCGTCGACAGACCCCGGCGCTTGAGATCGAGCAGCAGGGCGCGCCAGTCGTGAGCGCTCTCGCGCGCGCCGTCGACAAAGCCGAGCAGCTCCTTCTTGCCCTCCGGCGTGGCGCCGATGATGACCAGGATGCATTGCGCCCCGTCCTCCAGACGCGCCTGCAGGTAGACGCCGTCGGCCCAGACGTAGACGTAGCTCTTGGCCGACAGGTCGCGCTCGCTCCATCGCTTGTGTTCGTCGATCCAGACGTCCTTCAGCCGCACGATGGTCGTTGCCGACAAGCCAGGAGCATCCTTGCCGAGCAAGGCGGCCAGCGCCGGCGCGAAGTCGCCGGTCGACACGCCTTTCAGATAGAGGATCGGGATCAGCGTATCGAGGCTCTTCGAACGCCGGGCGTAGGGCGGCAGGATTGCCGGCGTGAAACGGATACGCGCCGGATCGTCGGCGGCCGCCTCCCGGTCGCGCACGCGCGGCTGGCGCACCGCCACAGGTCCGATGCCGGTCATGATCTGGCGCTCGGGCAGATGCCCGTGCCGCACGACGCGGCGGCAGCCGTCGTCGGTCTTCAGATCGGCGGTCGCGGCCAGAAACTCGGACACTTCCGCTTCGACCGCCTGCGTCAAAAGCGCCCGCGCGCCATCGCGCAGAACCTCGGTCAGCCGGTCGGTCAAAATTCCTGGCTGAATCAGTTCGACAACGTTATCGTTGGACACGGCATATCGCTCCTTCGGTGGAGAAGTGGAGGCTCGAACACCCCCACGATATGCCGCCTTCCCCGATTCACGCCCTCACCAACTTTCGGAAATAGCTCTCGTCCAGGCGATGACGGGCGAGGAAGCTCCGGAGCTAAGGCGGAGTGATACCCTTTCGGCCATGCCAATGAGGGTGTCGGCAAAGTCTCGCAAACGTAGCGTATCAACTTACGCCGAACCGTTGAAAATTGGCGCTCGCGACATCGGGGCAGATCAGAATTTCGCGCAGAGCGCAGATGACGCTGCTATCAAACGCGGATCTGAATGTGATGTGGACAAAGGTCTTTCAGGCAGTCTCGAGAAACGGTTCGACGCGCTCGCTGCGACGCTTGCGGACGTATTGCAACGTGTAAAACAAATAGAGGCCCAACCATTGCCTCTGCCTTTCGTAGGCCGCGCTCGAGCGGTCGCAAAGCATGAGGACATCGGTTTCGATACGGGAAACGACGAGACGATCGAAAAGATTCTTCGAAACCCTGATGCCCTTTCGCTTCTGGCGATCAAGCTCGCGCAGCGTAATGGTCGTACGTCAATCCGTTGATGATGAGGAGCACCTCGGCGGGTGCTGGGCCATTCGCACCGTTAAGCCTTTTGAGCAACAAACTACGGTCCTTGGACAGAGGGCCAACACGGCACGTGGACTTCGTCGGCACGTTCATCGTCAGCGCCGGTGGCGACCATTCTCAAAAATCCTTCAGCAAAGATTCTTCCGCCAGGAGTAAGCCATGACAATGCAGACCGATGCCCAGGATGTTCTGGACCGGCTCAAGACCGCGCAATCAAGACCACTCGGCGATCCGCGCTTCAAAAGTCTGCTCGGACTCGAGAAGAGCACGTTCTCGCAGAGCGCCAGCGCCGCGTCGGGGCTAACCTTCTACGATCTGGAGCTCGGCGCGAAGTTTCTTTATCCAGTTCTGACTCCCCTCCGTAACAGCATACCGCGCGTCTCGGGCAAAGGCGGGATTTAAGCAGCGTGGCGCGCAATTACTGCTATCAACACGACGGGGCTTCGCTTCGGGGTTTCATCGGCGAATCGCGGTGGCGTGCTTGCAGTCGCAACCCAGGACTATACGGCGACCTACAAAGGCATCGGCGTTGAAACCAGCGTCGATTTTGAAGCGCAGTTCGCCGGTCAGGAATTTGACGACATTCGCGCGATCGGCGCCAAGACAGGCCTTGAGGCTCTAATGCTTGGCGAAGAGGCGATGATCCTCGGCGGCTGCTCTTCCGCTCCACTCGGCGCGACGCCAACGCCGACTCTAGCGGCCAACGCAAATGGAGGCTCGCTTACTGCGCAAACATGGTCCGTCATTTGCGCGGCCTTGACCCTCGACGGCATGATGAATGGATCGGTCGCAAGCGGAGTCCAAGGGCAGGTGACGCGCACCAATGCGGACGGATCGTCCGACACTTTCGGCGGCGGCGTTGGTAAGGTGAGTGCGAATGCGACCGTGGCGACCACGGGGACAACCGGTTCGATCAGCGCAAGCGTCAACGCTGTTCGCGGTGCATTGGGCTATGCGTGGTTTTGGGGCTCCCTCGGCGCCGAAACGCTTGGCGCGATCACGACGATCAACTCCATTCTCATTAGCGCCGCGGCCACGGGGGCGCAGACAGCTGCTTCTCTTGGATCAAATGACAACTCTGCTAATGCGCTGGCTTTCGATGGATTGATCTACCAGGCGATTAAGCCTGGCTCGGGATCGTCTATCTATGCCATGAGCTCTGGGACTGCAGGTATAGGCTCTCCGCTGACTGCGGACGGCTCCGGGGGCGTTATCGAGATCGACACGGTGCTAAAATCAATGTGGGATACCTATCGGCTTTCCTCTGATACAATGTGGGTTAGCTCGCAGGAAGCATTGAACATATCGAAAAAAATTCTGGCAGGTTCGCAAAATTCTGCGCAGCGCTTTGTTTTTGAAACGGCTCAGGATCTGGTCGGCGGCGGCATAATGGTCCGCACCTATCTCAATCGCTTCTCGATGCAGGGCGGCAGCGTAATCGACATTAAGGTGCATCCGAACATGCCCGCCGGAACGATCTATTCACTACAAAGGCTTTGCCCTATCCGCTCGCGGGCGTTGGCAATGTCATGCAAATTCGCACCCGCCAGGATTATTATCAGATCGAGTGGCCGCTCCGCACCCGTCAATACGAATATGGCGTCTACGCCGACGAAGTTCTTCAACACTATTTCCCGCCGGCGCTCGCGTTGATCACAAATATCGGCAACGGCTGATCGCCCGGGGGGCGCTGAACCACGTCGCCGCCCCTCAGATTGTCTCAGATTTGGGCAGAGTATCGAAGCTGATTGCCCAGAAAGGACGCAAACGCCATGAAATTGCGAATTCCTGAAGGCTGCGGCGCGGTTTCGCATCTGGGCCGCATCCTCGATTTTGGCGAGGACAATTCGATCGAGGTTGATGACTCGGACTGCGTGGCGCTTGCAGCGCACGGTTTCAGGCCCTGGATTGAAACGCAAGAGGCGCCAGATATCGCGCTGATGAATCGTGAAGAACTCATTCTGGCCGCTATGAACGCCACGCTGAGCGCTTTGCAGGCCATCGACACGGAAGAGATTCGGGCGCGGCTCGTTGCGTCCGAAGCTTCAATTATGCCTTCTGAACAGAACTCGGGATCGATGCCAGGCGCGATTGATGCGGATATCATCCCCGCGCTCAATCGCCAAGAGCTCTTTGCGTTCCTCCGATGCAAAGGGGTGTCCGTGTCGCTGCCTGTCACCAATGAGGAACTGCGAGCCCTCGCCCGCCAGGCGACAGGTTCCAGTTGATCTCGCCTCCGGCTCTGGATCCTCGAAATTTATTAACCCTTGCGAAGCAAGCGGCTCTGCGCGCCGCCCCGAACGCGTGGTCAGGGGCGCCCCGAGCATTCCTCCAAAGGACATCGGCTGATGGCTTCTCCCTATGACCTCGCAAATCTAGCGGATCTAAAATCGTGGCTGGATATTTCGCAAGACGATGACGATCCTCTCTTGTCGCAACTCATATCGCAGTTGAGCCGTGCAATCTTGAACATCCTTGACCGGCCGTCGATACTTCCAACGATCTATGTTGAAACCTACGATGGAGGTAATGAATCGTCCATCGTGTTGAAGCAATGGCCAATCAACGCGATCTTGTCCTGCAGCATCAACGGCGTCCAGGTGCCTCCGGCCCCGCCCCTTCTGATGGGAGCTCCGGCTCAGCTTGGCTACGTTCTCGATGGGTCAGATGTGGCCCCACCCGGACGCATGCAAAGAGTTTCGCTTCGCCAACGCCGTTTTTCTTGCGGAATACAGAATGTAGAAATCATCTATTCCGCCGGCTACAAGGTTGCGAACGAAAGCGCTGTGGCGCCGGCGGCTACGCCATACAGCCTGACCGCTCTTGCGCCGTATGGGGATTGGGCCAGCGATGGCGGAGTAGCTTACGCCAACGGCGGCGCGCTAACGCCAGTATTAGCTAATCCCACAGCGGGACAATATACAGTATTGGCCGGGCTTTATACTTTTGCCGCAGCCGACTCTGGTGCCGCATTAAGTCTCACATATGGATACGTGCCGGCCGATCTCGCGGTGTGCTGTATGGATTGGGCTGGCGAGCGATACTCTTATCGTTCGCGTATTGGTCAGCAGTCAAAGTCGCTTGGCGGTCAGGAGACAATGTCCTTCCTCGTGAAAAATGTTCCGGATTTTGTCATGACCGCATTGCAGCCGTATCGGCGCGTGGTAGCGCCGTGATTGAGGCGCTCGTTAATTCCGGCGCTCTTCAGAGCGCCCTTCAGCAACAAGCTGAAGCGCTGTGCGCCGCCCTTAAGGCGAGAATTCAGCAGAAATTGTCTGGCGAAACACTGCAAACGCGCTCCGGCGCCCTGTCCGCATCGATCCAATCCTCGGTCGAGGACGATGGGTCCGCCGTGTCAATTGTCGCTTCGAGCATCGGTGTCTCTTATGCGGCAATTCAAGAGTTCGGCGGAAAAACCACAGCCCACGATATTGTCGCGGTGAAGGCGAAGGCTCTCGTCTTTGCCGCCGGTGGAGGTCAGGTTTTCGCCAAAAGGGTCCATCATCCAGGCTCGACCATTCCGGCCCGGTCCTACATCGGCGAATCGATTGCTGAAATGAGCGACGAAATCACAGTGAGTCTGAAACAAGCGGTGCTCGAGGCGTTGGGACAGGATTAGCCAAAAGAGCCAATGTCGCGCTCGCACAAGATATCTAAAGCCGTTCGGATGGGAGAAGGCATGGGCGCGACCCAAAGAGAAGTCGCCATACAAGCGCTGCAAAGCCTGCTCGCCGGAGCCTACCCCTGGAAGAGCGAGCCGGCGCGACGTCTGAAGCTTTGGAGCGACGTGGCGGTGATGAGCCGGCCCGCCTGCTTTCTTTTCGAGGGGGGGCAAGAAATTTACGCTTGGAGTGAGAGCGCATTGCCCAAACGGGTAATCGAAGTCAAGCTCTTCATTTATCTCAACGCCAAAGATCCAGCCGTCGTGGGCGCTGCTCTCTTGAATGACGTGATGGACGCGCTGGACGAGGCGTTTGCCATTTCTGGGGCAGATCTTGCGACAGGGCGAAATACTCTCGGCGGCGCGGTCTATCATTGCCGCATCGAGGGAAAAACGTTGAAGGACCCAGGCGATCTCGATGGTGACGCACTGCTAATCGTTCCAGTCAAGCTCATTCTTCCCTAGTAGGTCGAAAGTCGCCAATCCGACGCAGCAGGTCAGAAATAGTCTAACCAAAGAGGTTACCATGTTTAGTTTCGGCTCGGGCGTCTTGTTCGGAACCCGCACGGATATCGCGAATGCTACGCCAGTCAACTTTGGGCTTGTGCAGGAGGTGACCATCGAAGAGACGGCGACGATAAAAGAACTGACCGGCCAATACCAGCGCCCCATCGCAATTGCGCGCGGCACGATTAAGACGACGGGTAAAGCGAAGGTGGCGAAGATTTCCGGCTTAGCCTTCGCAAACTTATTCTATGGCGTCACGCCGTCGCCCGGCCAGCTCGCGACTCAGTTTGCCGAACCGGGAAACATTCCATTGGTGTCTCCCTATACCTACACGACCACCAATTCGGCGGCATGGCAAATAGACCTCGGCGTCACTTATTTGGCGACCGGCCTTCCGCTGCAACTGGTCCCGGCGAGCCCGGTTGCCGGGCAGTATTCCGTTTCAACTGGCGTCTACACATTCTCGGCCGCTGATGAAGGCAAGGCCATCCTAGTCAACTACAAATACTCAATCTCAGCGGCAGGCCAACAATTCGCCGTCGTCAACCAATTGCTCGGCACGACGCCAACGTTCCAGGCGAACTTCTATACAACATTCCAAGGTCAGGCAATTTCATTGAAATTGAACAACTGCACTTCAAGCAAAATGGGCTTTCAGACAAAACTCGAAGATTTCGTTGTGCCGGAATTCGACTTTTCGTGTTTTGCCGATGCTTCCGGGAACGTGATGACGTGGTCGTTTGCGGAGGCGTCGTGATGCGCCCGCGCCCTGAGACAATCCGACTGGGCGAACGTGAATGGACAGTGCGGCCACTGACGCTCCGCCAAGTCCAGGAAATCGAACCGATTCTCATGGAGAGCGCTTCCGTCACAAAGGGCAATGTGACAGCGGCGTTAACTATTGTCGCGATTGCGCTCCGACGGGACCACGCCGAGGCCGCGGCCCCGCTGGGGGACGTCGAGGCTACGGCTCCAGAGATCGGCGCCGCGATGGCGACGATCCTGCGCCTTGGTGGGTTTCTCCCGGTCACTGCCGACGGAGATGCCGGTCCGGGGGAAGCCTGAGCGGGCGGGGGCCAAGCGCCGCCGCCCGCATTGATTTTGACTTCGTCTACGCGAGACTGATGACGGCTTGCAGTTACACGCCGGCTGAGATCGATGAGATGACTCTGCACGACGTGCTAGCGGCATTTGCGTATTGGCGCGATTATCCCCCCGTGCACGAGATCCTGAAATGTGTGTACCACATCGAGCGAAGCCTGCAATCGCCGGCCTCGAACAGCGTCGTCGATCCGAGCGGGATTGGCGGTCTCATTGCGCGATATCCCGACGGCTTCGTGCGCGTTGCCGGAGGTAGCTAGAGCGACGCTGAGGTCGCATCCATATCGCGAAGCCCAACGGTTGAGCCTCGCATTTCTACCAAGGACATTGAAGGCGGAACGGAACTGAAGTGTGAGGCGACGGTGCTTATCCATAGTTGACGACGGGTTGCGTCCCCTATCGCAGATGTGCGAGTTTCGACTTGCGATCAAGCGCGTTCCAGGGAGTAAGGGTCATGGCGGATGACGTAACCATTAAGTTTACCGCCGATATCTCGGATCTTCAGAGAGGCATGCAGCAGGCCGCGAGCGCGGTGGAGGCGACAAGCACATCGCTCCGGACCGGCGCAAGCCAAATCAACAGCGCTTTTGTGAGCCTATCACAGGCTTACACGAGCAATGCTACGCAGAGGGTTGCGTCGACGCAAGCCGCTAGCGAGTCCGACCTTGCGATCGCACGCCAGGCTGAGCAGGGCCGTTACGATATCGCGCTGAACGGTGTGAAGCTGCAGTCGTCGCTCATCAAAGAACAGGCGCAAGCCGGCCAGATGTCGCGACAGCAGGAGTTATCAAGTCTGGTCGCGTCCGAGAATCAACGCGAGGCGATCGAGGCGCAGTATCTGCAATGGCTACGCGGGACGTATCAGCAAGGAACGCTAGCGTACGCCACAGTTCAGCGCCAAATCGACGAACTCGAAAGCCAGTCCGCTCTGAGGCGGCAGGCGATCGAACGGGAGGTTAATCAGCAAATTTACGCCGATTATAGACACGCCTTCGAGCAGATCGGATCGAACGTCACCGGCGCTGTGACGGGTATCATCCAAGGTCACCAGACGCTCGGACTCGCCGCGCAGAAGGTTGCTTTAACGATTGTCCAATCTTTTGTTGCAGCGCGTGTGAAAATTGTCGCCGATTGGCTTGCTGGTCTCGCAACCCAGACGTCGGCCGCGGTCGCAGCCCAAACTACGCAAACCGCCGCCGTCGCTGCCGGGACAACTGCGCGGACAACCCTGGAGCAGACGTCAGCAGCTGCATCGAACGCTGTGACGATAGGATCCGTCTTGAGAAACATCATTGCGTCGGCGGGCGAAACAATTCGCTGGCATTTTCGGCCTTTTGTCGTCCGTCATGGGGCCGGCCGCGGCCGGCCCCGCGGCGGCAGGTGAGGCGACCGTCCTCGCGGCCGCAAACGGCCTTGCGTCCTACGCCGCTGGCGCTTGGAATCTTCCGAGCGATCAGATCGCGCAAGTCCACCAAGGCGAAATGATCATCCCCGCCGGGCCTGCCGCCGCACTCCGATCATCGTTTGCTAGCTCGAGCGGCGCAACGGGGTCAGTCAACGTGCAGCACTCGACCAATTTTAGTATCCAAGCAATCGATGCAGCGGGGGTAAGAGCATTTCTTAAAACCAACAGTCGCCAAATTATGCGCGCTATAAACGAGGGCATCACTAAGGGATCGCACTTAGGTCTAAGCAAGATCTCATAAAAACAACGGGACTGTGCAGATGGGCTACGCCAATGGTGTTAATCTTCTCCCCGCTACAGGGGAGTTCACCTATGACATTGCCGCCTGCCAGGGCGCTCGTCTCGCCGGCGGCGTGTTGCAGCCGATGGTTGGAATCAATACTTTTGCCGGCCAGGCGAACCACCGCACGGATATGGAGTTGTCGATCGATCAGCTTCTTGCCGCATTCCCCGATTGCGCGACTGTAGCTCTCGTCGTGGCGTGGTTTTTTAATTCCGAGAGAGTCGACTCCTGCCAGGTCTATCCATCGACGACATATATCAACCCTTCGCCCTATCAGTCGTTCCAATATTGGAATGGCTCCAGTTGGACGCCGACAAGCTGGCTGTGCTCAAGCCTGACGGAATCGTCTCCGGGTCTCATCCCAATCTCGCAGGTAAACGGCTCTTTCGCCTACGGCGGAACGCCTTCAGATCAATCTGTCGTCCGCTGTGTCGAATATCTGAAGAGCCGGGGTCTCCGCGTCGTCTTTTACCCGTTCTTGCTTGGCGACATTCCGGGCTCGAACCCCTGGCGCGGGCGCATCACGTTTTCGCCCGATGTCTCGATCGCCGCGGCGAGCGCCGTTAACGCGTTTCTCGGAGACGCCGCGGCCTCGCAATTTACCCGGGACATGACCAGTCTGACCGTCAGCTATTCAGGGTCGCCGACAGATTGGACCTTTAGAAGGATGATCTTGCACTATGCTAATCTTTGTGCTGTGGCCGGCGGTGTGGACCTATTCCTCCTTGGATCTGAGCTTCGCGGTCTTGAGACTATTCGCGGTCCGTCCTGGATCGAGGCGGGGACGGTAAGCGAAGGCGCGACGTCCTGGGATTATCCCTTCGTATCAGGCCTCGCGACGCTTGCGGCCGACGTTAGATCGATCTTCGACGGCGCTGGCCTTATGAAAAATACCTCGACCCTAAAGAACCTGATCAGCTATGCGGCTGATTGGTCCTCATGGATGGGGTGGCAACATGCAGAGTCCAATCCATCCAATGCCGGCCAATGGCCGCACCTCGACGAACTTTGGGCGAGTTCGAACATCGATCTGGTCTGCATCGATAATTATCTGCCATTGTCTGACTGGACGACAATCGCCGGCGGCGGCCAGGACGCCCTCAACTGGTCGGCTCCAGCTCCGTCGAACTGGCCGCCGGCAAATCCCAACGCGGTTGGGCTTGGGCTGTTGGGGCGGCCGACTTTTTACAGCATTCCCTATCTCAAAGCGAACATTGAGGGCGGCGAGAAGTTCAACTGGTATTACAGCGACGGCGCCTCGGCGTTCGGAATTGATCCGAGTGGGTCCGATCTGCGCATCACGCGCCCGCAAGGCGATCGCCTCGCGCAGAACCGTCAGCCCTATTACGGCGGACAGGAAATCCTGGCCAACAAGCAATTTCGCTGGTGGTGGAACAATCCGCATCACGCGATCTACCCGACGGATGCCGGATGGGTCGCGCAAGGCTTGCCTTCCAAATGGGCCGTTAACTCTAAGTCTATCGTCTTTACTGAATACGGTTTCCCGTCCAACGACAAATCAACAAATCAGCCGAACGTATTTTTCACCGGCAACTCGAGCGAAAGCGGTACGGCCTACTGGTCGATTTGGGACCCTGCAAATGGCGGCGGCTATTCGCCGCGGCGCGATCAGAATCTGCAACTGCTGGCCTTGCAAGCTTTCCACGAATATTGGTTCACAGACACGCCGAGCAACAATGTGACGATTTACGGCGTCGAGATGATCCAGCCTGCCTTCTGTTCGATCTGGAATTGGGATGCTCGGCCGTTCCCGTGGTTTCCAGCGCTGTCGAACGAGTGGGGCGACGCTGGAAACTGGCAAACGGGGAACTGGCTTGCCGGCAAAGGGCCGTTCATCACGCCTGCCGTCGCCGACACGGCGCCCTCGCTAGAAATCTGGCCGGCTTTCCCGACACTCGCCGGGGGGGGGATGGAGCGTGCATTACCAGCCGCAATTTGTGACTGGCGTGGCGGAGCATTCGTCGGGTCGGCTGAGCCAATTCGCTCGTATATCAGTTCCTATCTATGAGATAGACATTACATTTGACATATTGCGTATGGACTCACCCTATCGAGACCTGGAAATCTTGATGGGCTTTTTAGAACAGCAATTTGGACAGAAGACGCCGTTCACCTTTCCCGTTCCATCCGATCTCCAATCCATGGTCGGAACCGGGTCCACATTCACCTGTCGCTTCGCCGACGACACTGAGGATTTCGAGGAATTCATGAGTTGGGTTTGGCAGATGCAGGCCCTGAAAATTCGGACGGTGAAGGGAGAATAGAGTGGCGAGTCCGCCTTCATTTCCTATGTTGCAGGGTCAAGGATGGTCGGTGCATAAGCGACCTACATGGTCAACGCGCGTCGCATCGCATGTCTCTGGTCGCGAGGCGCGCACGGCGCTTTATTCGTATCCTCTCTATGAATTCGAGGTCACCTTCGATGGCCTCGCCTCCGATGCTACGTGGCCTGGCCTTGGCTCGAACAGTCTCCAGAGCCTCATGGGTCTCTATCTGCAATGCCAGGGCCAGTTTGGCACATTTCTTTACACCGACCCGACCGACAACACCGTGACCGGCCAGGGCATCGGTGTTGGCGACGGCTCGGCCACAACGTTCACGCTGGTCCGCACGCTTGGCGGCTTTATCGAGCCTGTTTCGTGGGCGCTGACGGTCGCCAATGTCAGAACCGATGGCGTCGCCACCTCGGTCTGGACGCTTGGCCAGCCTAACACGTTGAATTTTGCGACGGCTCCGGCCAGCGGTGCGGCGATCGTCGCTGACATAACCTATGCTTTTCAATGCCGCTTCCTTGACGACCAAAACGATTTCGAGGAATTCATGCAAGGGCTGTGGACGGTGCAATCGCTGAAATTCAGGAGCGTGAAGCCGTGAAAGCCTACACAGGGGATCTCGCGACCTATCTCGCGACCTTGCGCAGCCAGCCGGACGCACAAGCCGTTACCGCAGACTGTTATACCTTCACGACGAATCCGGGGCCGCCCAACGGCCCGGCGAACCCATCCTCGTTATCGCTCTTCTACACTAACGCGGACGTTTCGATCGCGTACCAGGGTCATGTGTTTTTGGCCAACTCCATTCTCGTTGACGGCCTCAAGTTCAAGTGCTCGGTCGGATTGGAGGTCGACCAACAGCAGATCACGATCGCTGCGCGTCCGAGTGATACCTTTGGTGGGGCACCTTTTTTGCAGGCCATGCACAACGGCCTTTTCGATGGCGCCGAGATTATCCGCACGCGGGTTTTCCTGGCATCCTGGGCCGTCGCCGATCTCGCCAATCCGATCGGCGGCGTCATCCTGTTCAAAGGGCGCGTCGGCTCGATCGACAGCATCGGCCGCACGTCGGCGCAAATGACGGTCAATTCGGACCTCGTTTTGCTGGACATTCAAATGCCGCGGAATCTCTATGCGGCGAACTGCCAACATCGTCTCTACGACGTCGGCTGCGGCCTCGTCAAAAGCGCGCATGGAGCGAGCGGAACCGTCGGCACAGGCTCGAACCTGACGGAAATTAACTGGTCAGGCGCCAACGGGAATTATGCGCAGGGGACCATCACGTTTTCATCCGGCGCCAACGTTGGGACGACTGCGAACATAAAATCAACGGGCTTAGTTCTACTAAATCACAAAATAGAGGGAGATTCGCGTCGCGAGCAAATCTGGTAACTTGTTAATTCGTTGATCGATACCCGGTGTTTGATATGGATCTCTCGAGACCAACCAGCCAAGCGCGTTTTGCCGCCTATGTCGAGGCTCTTGTTGAAGTGATCGGGCATGCCGATCGGGCCAAGCCCTTGAACGATTATTGCGTCGGGCTGTTGATGCCCGGCGAGCGCAAGAGCGTCGAGCCTATGGCGGCGATTGTTGCGCCGACACGCGTCTCGGCCAAACATCAATCGCTTCTGCATCTGGTCGGCGAAGCGCCCTGGTCGGACGAGGCGGTCTTGGGTAAGGTTTTCGAGCTGGTTCTGCCTTCCCTCGAGAGACAAGGCCCGATCGAAGCCTGGATCGTGGACGACACGGGCATTGCGAAAAAGGGGACCCATTCGGTCGGCGTCGCGCGGCAATATTGCGGCAGGCTCGGCAAGCAGGACAATTGCCAGGTCGCGGTGACGCTGTCGATCGCCAATCATACGGCGAGCCTGCCGATCGCCTACCGGCTCTATATGCCGGAGGCATGGGCAAATGATCAGGCACGCCGAAAAAAGGCGCATATCCCCAAGGAGATCGAGTTCAAGACGAAGCCACAGATTGCGCTTGATCAGATCCGTGCGGCTCATGCCGCAGGCGTCGCGCCGGGCGTCGTGCTGGCTGATGCGGGCTATGGCGTGAACGGCGGCTTTCGCGCCGGAGTGACAGCTTTGGATCTGCCTTACGTCGTCGGCGTCCAATCGACGCTGACCGTTTGGCCGCCCGGTCAGGAGCCTCTACCGGCAAAGCCCTGGAGCGGCCATGGCCGCAAGCCGTCTCGTCTGAACCGTGATCTTGAACATCAACCCGTCACGGTCAAGGAGCTGGCGCTGAGCTTGAAGAAAAAAGCATGGCGCAGCCTCACCTGGCGCGAAGGTTCGAACACGCCGCTCGCCTCGCGCTTTGCCGCTGTGCGTCTGCGCCCAGCCTCGCGTGATTGCAATCGGACCAAACCGCATCCGCTGGAATGGCTCATTGTTGAGTGGCCGAATGAAGAAGCTGAGCCGACGAAATATTGGCTCTCGACCTTGCCCAAGGACACGCCTTTGCAGGATCTCGTCGACAAGGCCAAATTGCGCTGGCGCATCGAACGCGATTACGAGGAGCTGAAAGGCGAACTCGGATTGGCCCATTACGAAGGTCGAGGTTGGCGTGGCTTTCACCACCACGCGACACTCTGCATCGCAGCTTACGGCTTTCTGATCTGCGAACGGGAAGCAATTCCCCCCTCAGCCTCCTGGCGGCGCAAGATGCCTCCGTTACCCAAAGGTTTTCGACCCCGCGGCGCCGCCGATCCGACCAGAACGTCACGTCGAAAACTCGATCGCGACGATCCGAAAACGGCTCACCGTCGCGCTCGCAAAAACCCTTATGCGATGTCCATGCTGTCAAACAACACACCGCCAGACAGCTACCCATATCCGTTCATGACACAGTAGAATTAGGAGTCCTATATCTTAGCTATCCTTTGAACAATGCCCCGGCGACGGGCGACGCTTTCACCGCCTATCAAGGCTGCGATCACACGGGATCGACCTGTCAGAGCCAATTCAACAATCTCGCGAACTTTCGGGGATTTCCCTATATTCCTCCGCCCACCTTTGCGATCTGATGATGAAGACCGAAGCTAATCAACGCGCGGAAATCGTCGCGGAGGCGCGCAAATGGATCGGGACGCCCTATCATAATTGCGCGGATGTACGCGGCGCCGGCGTGGATTGCGGCATGCTCTTGGTTCGTATCTTCGTCGACACTGGGCTCATCGCACCGTTTGATCCGCGCCCCTACCCGCCGGATTGGCATCTGCATCGGGACGCCGAGCGCTATCTTGAAAGCATTTTCGACTATGCGGGCGAGGTCGAGACGCCTAGCCTCGGCGACATCGTCGTCTTCAAGTACGGTCGGGCCTTTAGCCATGGCGCAATCGTCACGGGGCTTGATCCCATCACCATTGTCCACGCGTTTCAGCCCTGCGAATGCGTCTGCGAAGAGCCAATGTTTCAAAACATCCAGTTGATCGAGCCGAAGCGCCGGCGGCGCTATTTTAGCGTTTGGGCGCGTGGAGCATGAGTTTCCTTCGTCAGAAGTCGAACGCTTCTTCGATCCCGTTCTATACCGGGTTGCAGGTGCAGACGTCGAGCTCCGCCGTCCCGATTCAGATCGTCTATGGCTGCAACAAGGTCGCGCCGAATTGCTTTTGGTCCGGCGACTTCCGCTACAGTGTTCAGAAATCACATGGGGGCAAAGGCGGCGGCGGGCAGATCACGGGGTACACCTACACCGTCGATCTTATGCTTGGCCTTTGCGAGGGGCCGATCAACGCGGTCGGCGGTGTGTGGAATAATAATTCCATCACCTATATGTGGAATCTCGGCCTTTCTCTGTTCAGCGGCGCGACGCCGCAGAGTGAATGGGGGTACCTAGAGAGTTCCTATGGCGATCAGGCATTGCACTACAACGGCCTCGCCTATGTCGCGGGCGCGAATTTCTACCTCGGATCGAGCGCAAGCCTGCCGGCGCTCTCATTCGACGTTCATGGCGTCCTCGTCGGCACTGGCGGTCTCAGCGGCAACCAATGGGACGCCAGCCCGGCGTTAGTGATCCAGGACTTCTTAACCAACGCGCAATATGGCGTGGGCTTCCCCGCGGCGAGCATCAATGCGGCGTCTCTGCTCAGCTCGGGCGGTAATGCGTCCTATCAAAATTACTGCCAAGCCGTCGGTCTTGCGATCTCGCCCATCGTCTCAAATCAGGAGGCCGCCAACAGCATCCTCGCGCGCTGGCTGCAACTGACGAACGCCGCCGCCGTCTGGTCCGGCGGCCAGTTGAAATTCATTCCTTACGGCGACAGCGCTCGGACAGCGAATAACGCGACCTATACGCCGAACCTGACGCCAGTTTATGACCTGACGGACGACGACTTCGTCCATGAGGACGGCAGGGACCCGGTTGAGGTCGTCCGTAACGATCCGTTCGCGGCGAAAAATTGGGTGTCGCTCGAATTTCTCGATCGCTTCAATTGGTATGACGCGAGCATCGTCCAGGCATGGGATCAGAACGCAATCGAGCTTTACGGCCTCAACGCAATGTCGACCGTCACAGCGCATGAGTTTTGCCACTGGTGGATCGCACAGACTTCGGCGCAACTGATTTTGCAGCGCTCTCTATATATCCGTAATACATACAACTTTAAGCTGTCTTTCGAGTATTGCCTGCTGGAGCCGATGGATCTCATAACGATCACGGACCCCGGACTTGGCATGAACAACGTCCCGGTTCGGATCACGTCGATCGAGGAAGATGATTCGGGCATCCTGTCCGTAACGGCCGAGGAGTTCCCCGCGGGTATCGCGACGGCCGTTGCCTATCCGGTCCAGGCAGGGTCAGGATCGCAGGCGACGACCGGCCAGAACGTCGTGCCGCAAGCTGTTAATACGCCACTGATCTTCGAGCCGCCGCCCGCGTTGACAGGCGGCGACGCCGAAGTGTGGGTCGCGCTGTCCGCGGGCTTGCCTGTGGTTTATAAGCTTGCCGAGGCGGGCTCGACCGGAAACCACAACGCCGCATGGTGTGGTCCTTCGGGCGCGATTGGCGACTTGGCTGAGTTTTCCGTCTCGGTTCAATGTGTCGAGCGCACTGCGGTTGGCATCGTCGCCTATGATGGCGTGGCGACCAGCCAATGCGATTTCGATCTCAGCGTTTCTCCGCCGACCGCCACGCCGGCGACCGGCGCGCTGTTCTCCGCGGCGTCCATCACAGAAACGCAAAGCGGGTTCTTCCTGCTCTCTGTGTCCCTGCCGCTTCAAGCGATAGGCGCGCCGAGGTTCGCTCTCTGCCTCGCCAGCTCCGTGGGGACGACATCTTATGGAGGGACATCGGGCGATGGCGTTTATGTATGGAGCCCGCAAGTCTCGACAGGCGACGAAAGCCTTTCCGCGCTATCATCGGTTCCTACGCTCACTGGATCGACTTTCGCGGCGCACAGCGACTTGATGACGCCTGAGGGCGGGGCCGGCGGCGCTGATCCTTATTGGGGCGGCGCTTATGTCTATCTCTCGACCGACAACGCGACCTATACGCAGGTGGGGCAGATCAATGGACCGGCGCGGCAAGGCGTGCTGACGGATTCGATCGCCGCGCCGAGCCAGCAGCCGGATACAACGAACACAATAGCCGTCAGCCTGGTCGAGAGCGGTGGGGCGCTGGTCTCCGGAACGGCTGCGGATGCGAAGAACGCCGTCACGCTCTGCCTCGTCGATAATGAACTCTTCGCCTATGAGACGGCGACTCTGACGGGTCCGAATGCCTATAACCTCACCTTTCTAGAGCGCGGGCTCTATGGCTCGCCGGCGACCTCTCACGCCTCAAACGCGCCGTTCGCCCGCCTTGACGATCTGATCTTCAAATACTCACTGCCCTCGGCTTTCGTCGGCGTCACGATTTATCTGAAATTCGCCAGTTTCAACATTTTTGGTCAGGCTGTTCAGGATCTGTCGACCTGTACCGCCTATGCCTACACGCCAGTCGGCTCAGGGACGCTCGGCCCCGTCGCGAAGGCGCTTGCCGTTGGCTCCAATCTCGACCTCGGGTCCATTGCGACGACGCCGAATGAGACTGACGGTTTCGGCCTTGTCACCGATCCCTACGCCACGTCGATCGATCTCGGCGCCGCCCTATAGGAGAAAGCATGTCCGTTCAGTTGCAATTGCGGCGCGGCATCGCGTCGCAAATAGCGAGCTTTATCGGCGCTATCGGCGAGATTGCCGTCGACACGACAAATCGGCGGCTCGTCGTTAACGATGGCGTCACGGCGGGCGGCGTACCGGCCAACGGCGCCTATGGGCCTGCCGGATCTGGCCTGCAGCTCAACACGCTTGAGGGGTCAATTGAGACGATCACGCCGGGCGCCTCCACATATACCTCGTCGCTTCAAATTCCGGCGCGCGCGATGGTCGTCGGCGTCTCACATCGGGTCATCGCCGCCATTACCGGATGCACAGCTTTCGAAATCGGCATCGCGGGCACGCCCAATATGTTCGCAACTGGCTTAGGGACGGCCGCCGGATCGATTAATGCGGGCATCGGCGGACCCAACACCTTCTACTCGGCGACGTCGCTGCTGCTGACCTCGACCGCCGGCGGAAATTTCACAGGCGGAACCATACGTTTGTCAATTCAATATCTGACCATCGCCTCCCCAGTTTCATAAGGGAAGCGAGACTTGACAAGCTGAACCCGTCCTAGTGGCGGCCTTCTCTTTCTCAATTCACGGTGCCCTCATGACCGTAACAACCCTAACTCTGATGCCGCCGTCTGACAACAGCCGCAACTCTATCACTGCGAACGGGCGCCTCTATCAGAGCACGCCAGGCGTCGCGATCACCGTTCCTTATGCCGACGGCGAGGTTCTGACGGCCAACGGATGGACGGCGCCTGCTTATAGCGCGCCATCCGTGTCGTCCATCCCCGGCCTGCCGGCCATCCTCCAAAATGGCGGCTTGCAGATATTAACCGATCGTGCTGGCATGATCAGCGGCGCGACTGGCCCGTATGTGCCGACAGGCTACACCGCAGGCGCAACGCGAGGCTGCACGTTTCGGGCGCGGCATCGCGCTTTGTTCGCCGCGACGCATATTGTCCTCGTCTACCAGAACACGACGGGCGATAATTCTACTGAATCACAAAATCGAGGGAGAATTCGCGTCGCGAGCAAATCTGGTAACTTGTTGATTCGTTGATCGATACCCGGTGTTTGATATGGATCTCTCGAGACCAACCAGCCAAGCGCGTTTTGCCGCCTATGTCGAGGCTCTTGTTGAAGTGATCGGGCATGCCGATCGGGCCAAGCCCTTGAACGATTATTGCGTCGGGCTGTTGATGCCCGGCGAGCGCAAGAGCGTCGAGCCTATGGCGGCGATTGTTGCGCCGACACGCGTCTCGGCCAAACATCAATCGCTTCTGCATCTGGTCGGCGAAGCGCCCTGGTCGGACGAGGCGGTCTTGGGTAAGGTTTTCGAGCTGGTTCTGCCTTCCCTCGAGAGACAAGGCCCGATCGAAGCCTGGATCGTGGACGACACGGGCATTGCGAAAAAGGGGACCCATTCGGTCGGCGTCGCGCGGCAATATTGCGGCAGGCTCGGCAAGCAGGACAATTGCCAGGTCGCGGTGACGCTGTCGATCGCCAATCATACGGCGAGCCTGCCGATCGCCTACCGGCTCTATATGCCGGAGGCATGGGCAAATGATCAGGCACGCCGAAAAAAGGCGCATATCCCCAAGGAGATCGAGTTCAAGACGAAGCCACAGATTGCGCTTGATCAGATCCGTGCGGCTCATGCCGCAGGCGTCGCGCCGGGCGTCGTGCTGGCTGATGCGGGCTATGGCGTGAACGGCGGCTTTCGCGCCGGAGTGACAGCTTTGGATCTGCCTTACGTCGTCGGCGTCCAATCGACGCTGACCGTTTGGCCGCCCGGTCAGGAACCTCTACCGGCAAAGCCCTGGAGCGGCCATGGCCGCAAGCCGTCTCGTCTGAACCGTGATCTTGAACATCAACCCGTCACGGTCAAGGAGCTGGCGCTGAGCTTGAAGAAAAAAGCATGGCGCAGCCTCACCTGGCGCGAAGGTTCGAACACGCCGCTCGCCTCGCGCTTTGCCGCTGTGCGTCTGCGCCCAGCCTCGCGTGATTGCAATCGGACCAAACCGCATCCGCTGGAATGGCTCATTGTTGAGTGGCCGAATGAAGAAGCTGAGCCGACGAAATATTGGCTCTCGACCTTGCCCAAGGACACGCCTTTGCAGGATCTCGTCGACAAGGCCAAATTGCGCTGGCGCATCGAACGCGATTACGAGGAGCTGAAAGGCGAACTCGGATTGGCCCATTACGAAGGTCGAGGTTGGCGTGGCTTTCACCACCACGCGACACTCTGCATCGCAGCTTACGGCTTTCTGATCTGCGAACGGGAAGCGATTCCCCCCTCAGCCTCCTGGCGGCGCAAGATGCCTCCGTTACCCAAAGGTTTTCGACCCCGCGGCGCCGCCGATCCGACCAGAACGTCACGTCGAAAACTCGATCGCGACGATCCGAAAACGGCTCACCGTCGCGCTCGCAAAAACCCTTATGCGATGTCCATGCTGTCAAACAACACACCGCCAGACAGCTACCCATATCCGTTCATGACACAGTAGAAATAATAGCCTTCTCGAAAACAACGGCCGCAACCCGATCGAGGTCGCCTGCGGCTTGCAGAAGCTCGGTTCGAGCGCCACAGATTACACGCCGCCTATTGTTCCTGGGAGCTTTCAGGGATCGCTCTTCAGAACAATCAATCCGGCGTCCGGGCCGGTTTTCAGTGACCCGATTCCCTTCGACGTCGCCGCCAGCGAAGTGTTTTACGTCGATACCTATGTCGGCGTCCCTGGTCCGTCCTGGTATATTCCCGCGAATATGGTGCTCGTCGGCGGCGCTGGCCCCGCCTGCATGTCGAACGGCGACGCGCAAAATGCCGATTTCACGCTGTTCAACAACACTTTCGGAACCCAGACCGGCGGCGTGCCGGCTCCTGGTTACGGTCCGGTGGCGGTCTTGGGGTTCAACCAAGGGCCGCAAGCGACCGTGGCAATGATCACCGACAGCATCGGCCAGGGCACGGGCGATTTGGGCGCGTCTCCGAACGGTGGGTGGCCGTGCCGCTTTTTATACAACCAGATAACCCTTGCCGACACTCCCACAACCTACGGGGCGCGCGTCCCGAACTTCCCCTTCGTTCAAATCAGCCGGGCCGGCATCACCGCCGTGACGATCGTTGGTCGCCTGAACTCCTATCGGGCAATCCGCGTCGCTGAGCTGGCCCGCAACGTCATCTGGCAGGCCGGTACGAACGACATGGTCGCCGGCACGTCGCTCGCGACCATGCAGGCGAATACGCTCCTCGCAGCGAATTGGTTTGTCCAGCGCGGCATCAAGTTTTTCGCTTGTACGCTTCTCCCCCGCGTCACCACGACAGACAATCTTCGCACGACGGCGAACCAGACGCCGACCGCTTATGAGGCGAACCGTCAGGCGTATAATACGTGGATCAGAACAACCTTCGTCGCGGCCGTCAACTCCGCTCAAGGATTGGCTGCGATCCTCGATCCGGCGGCGGCTGTAGAGGTCAATGCGTCGAACGTGCTGACTCCGAATGGCGGCCGTTGGCTTCTTCCGCCGACGACTTCTGATGCCTCTGGCTCCGCCACAAGCAACGGCGCGGCGGGCAACTTCACTGACACTAATCTCGGCAACTATCAGGATCAATGGCGCGGCTACAATCTGATCATGACCAGCGGGGTCGGCGTCACGGGGACAACGAATAACGCGGTCATCCGAAACCCTACGGGCACCAACAACCTCACGCTCTATACAAACCTTCCCGGAGCGCCGAGCAGCGGCGACACCTACATCATCTTCCGCCCAACCTCGCAGGAGGGAACGCACCCCACCGCTTACGGAAATCAGCTCATCGCCAATTCGCTGAACATTCCGTCAGTGCTTTCCCAGTTCATTTCTTGATCTTCTGTTAGGAAAACGAAAGATCGACTCGTCTTCATTTAGCCGAGAATACGGTTCCGACCGCGAATCAGGTCGCCAACTCCACGGCGGCGACACCCTTCGCCTCGCAGGTGCAGCTTCCCGCGAACAGCGACGCGCTTGGCAATGCTGGGCGCGTGTTCAAGCTTAAAGCCCGCGGCCTCATCACCACGGCCGCCTCGGCCCCCGGCACCCTTGCGCTCAAAGTGCTGATCGGAGCGACC
This sequence comes from uncultured Alphaproteobacteria bacterium, assembly GCA_963815815.1. Classification (GTDB taxonomy): domain Bacteria; phylum Pseudomonadota; class Alphaproteobacteria; order Rhizobiales; family Beijerinckiaceae; genus Methylocapsa. Next base: position 7,604 of record CAWFIA010000013.1, on the reverse strand, counting down.
ATACTTGCGACGGGGACTTCCGTCACGCTGCCGACAAGCCTGACCAATGGCGGCTGGACGCTCGAAGGCGAGCTGACGGTCGCGACGACGGGAACCAGCGGCAAGGTCGCATTCAACGGCGAGTTCAAAATCAATAATTCGGCAAGCGCGCCGATCATCGTCGATCTGCTCAACCCGACGATCGGCACTCTGACCGGGACGTCGAATCAGATAACGGTCAACACGCAAGCGGCGCAAAACATCATCATTCAGGAGACGATGAGCGCGAACGTCAACACCATTACGCTGATGCAGCTCATCGTCGAAGAAATCAGCGCGTGATTGAAAAAGAATCGTTAAGGGCGTGAGTTCTCCCGCATTTCCTTCCGCTTACCTGTTGGATCGGTGATACCTGACGGAGATTAATGATTCGCTGGTAGCATTTCAAAGGACTCTTCCATGCGCGCGAGTCTGCTCTATGTAGTGACAGCAATCTCCAATCCTGTGCGTTGGCGAAGCCGGATTGGCCTCTATAAAGCTTTCGAGCAGCACATGCTTGACAGCGGCGTCAAACTGACGACGGTCGAATGCGCCTATGGCGAGAGGCCGTTTGAACTGACCAACCCGAAGATCAATCACGTGAAGGTTCGCGCCGACGCCAGCGCGCTCGTCTGGAATAAAGAAAATCTCTTAAATCTCGGTATCGCGCGGCTACCAGCTGAGGCGAAATATATCGCGACGCTCGACGCCGACATCACATTCCGCAAGGTAAACTGGGCGTCCGAGACGGTGCATGCTCTCCAGCACTATCCCGTCATTCAGCCCTGGTCGGATTGCTATGATCTTGGCCCGAACGGAGAGCACTTGGAGCTTCACCGCTCATTCTGCCGGCAGGTTTATGACCGTCAGCCTTTTATGCAAGGTCCCAATGCCTATCCGAATAGCCCATATCGGTTCGGCCACCCTGGCTATGCTTGGGCGTGGACGCGGCAGGCGCTCGAATGGGTTGGCGGCTTGGTTGAGACGGCCGGGCTTGGCGCCGCCGATCACCACATGGCGACGGCGTTGGTCGGCAAGGTTGACGACAGCGTCCCGAAGGCTTTGCAGGGGCCTTACAGCGCGCCCCTCCATCTTTGGCAGGCCCGCGCGGTGCGGCATATCGCGAAGGCCATCTCCTATTTGCCGGGAACGATTGAGCACACCTTCCACGGCCCGAAGGCGGCGCGCCGGTACGTCGATCGCTGGTCTGTCCTCATCAAGAATCAATTCGATCCGATCACTGATTTGAAGCGCAACACCTATGGCGTCATGGAGCTCGCAGGCAATAAGCCCAATCTACGCCACGACATAGACACTTATTTCCGCCAACGCAGCGAGGACGCCAACGTCGCGGAGTAACAATGGGGTTCCGAAATGTTAGGTTTGCTTGTTACCGTCGCTCTGTCTTCACCCCCCAGCACGGATTCGCATGGATTTTGTGCCCAATTTGTTGATCAGCGAATGGCGTCGATCGAGAGCCGCGATGTAATACGCAACCAAATATTACATGCCGAACGTCCAGCGTGGATCGCGGGATGCGAGAAAATGGTTGCGTGCCAACGCAAGGTGGACGGCGATCCAGAAACGCATGAATTGTCGATTGATGAGCGCCGATGGCGCATCGACGCCTGCGTTCGCGAAGAGAAGGCCTGAACATAGGAGGCTATCATGACCGCCGGGAACTTCGGGAGCTGTCTCCCCTACACACTGCGTGAGGAAGGTGGATTTTCTGATGATCTAAGGGACCCCGGCGGACGTACCATGCGCGGCGTCACGCAGCGGACGTATGACAAATATCGCACGCACGAGGGTCTTCCGCGGCAGGATGTCAAGCTTATCCCAGATGCGGAACTGAAAGACCTCTACCGCAACGAAATTTGGGATGCGGCGCGGTGCGAGGACATGCCGAGCGGGATTGACCTTTCTGTGTTCGACCTCGCCGTCAATTCCGGCGTGGCGGAGGCGCGCAAAATCTTTGAACGCGCCCGCGCCGGAGATGCGGCGCCAAACGTCATCATTAAAAGCATCGCCGACGAGCGGTTGGCCTTCCTGCATGGCCTCTCGACATGGCGCGCCTTCGGGCCGGGCTGGGCCGCGCGGGTCGCCCGTATCGAGGCGGCGAGCCTCGCTATGGCGAGACTCCCCGTTCAGTCCGGCGCATATGCCGCGGCGAAGAAATCCGAGCACGCGAAGGATGCCGCCGGTGCCGTGGCGTCGATCGGTGTCGCGGCTGGCGCGGTTATGGCGCCAATGATCCATTTCGGCTTCCCATGGTGGGGCATGATTCTGTTCCTCATCCCTATCGCTGTGGCGATTGCGATAGCGCTCCGCGCGGCCGAGCTCAATTCGCAGCGGGCGATGACGCTTGAGGCTTCGGTCTCCGACATGCTTGCGGCCCGCAAGGCGGCCAAAGACGCGCAGCAAGCCGTCGCAGCTGCTCTTGCAGCCGAAGAGGCGAAGGTCAGCGCCGCGAAAGCAGCAATAACAGCAGGGAGTCCGCAGCCATCGGCGCCGACGTCTGGACATGCACCAGTTCTCGTTACAACGCCGGTGAAATGAGGGGAAGCAATGAAGTCGCTAAAATCGGTCCTGACGATAGCCGCAGCCGCTGTCATTTCGCCAGCCTTGGCGCAAGCTCCGGCAACCGTCACATGCGGGCCGTTGACGATCAACGGTCTGCCAAGCGGTCCGATCACGATCACCGGAGCTGCGGGGCCGCTCGGTCCAGCCGGGCCGGTCGGCGCTACTGGCGCTCAGGGGCCGCAGGGCGTCGCGGGGCCTGCCGGGCCTCAAGGTCCGCAAGGCCCGGCTGGTCCGCAGGGACCGCGGGGACCAGCGGGCTCGTCGAGCGCCACCACAACAAATGCCGTCACCGACCCATCTGGCCCCGTTCCCAGCGTTTCCGGTCTGAAGGTCGGCGCGCTGACGTTCGATGACGAGTTCACGAGTTTGTCCATCTCAGATGCGCTGACTCGTGATGGACACAATTGGTATTCGCAGTCAATCTATTGTTGTGGCGTCGCCCTCGGCAAGGTGTCCAGCACGCCGACCCCGTTCAACCCCATCCCCGGAGGCGGTCTCGATATCCGCGCGCAAACGTCCCCCGGCTGGACGAGCGGAACTATCGCCTCCGCAGCTGCGGATGGTACGGGCTTCTCGCAAAAATACGGGTACTTCGAGTTCAAAGCGAAAATGGCTGGCGGGGCCGGATCGTGGGATGCCATTTGGCTTGTGAACTACGCCTCCGGCTCTTATCCCCCAGGAAAGCCTTGGACTGGCGGCCACATCATCCCCAACCCTGACGGCTCGGCCCTTAATGGCGCGGGCGAGATCGACCTCAACGAATACTATGGCGGTTATCTAACGACTGGCGGTTGTGCGGTTAACAAGCAGTGGAATATTACGCTGCACGCTTACACGACGCAAGGCGTCGGGACGCAGCTTGTCACTAAAGCGCCATGCGCTGCGTCCGACCTGTCGGCGGACTATCACGTCTATGGGATGCTTTGGACGGCCACCACGCTGACGTTCTATCTCGATGGCGCGCAGGTCTGGCAGACGCCGACGCCTCCGGCGATGAATAGCCCATATTACATGATTCTCAACCTTGGCATGAGGACGCCTGCGGGCGCAACAAGCCCGCTTGATCTTGACTTCTCCTATGTGAGGGTTTGGGCGCTGAATTAAAGCGGCCGGAGACCTGAGAAAGGATAATCTGATGAGCTTAATTTTGTGGGCTGCGGCAATCGCTTTCGTGGCGGTCCAGGTCGCCGTCTATTTCAAAGTCATCAAGTCGAAGATGGCGGAAACGGCGATCGTCCTCGGCAAGGCCGATATTGTCGCCGCCTCGTCCGGGTTCGGCAAGGTTTGGGCGCGATTGCTCGGATGGAAGACCAATATCCTCGCATGGATCGCCGTCGCCGTGAATGGTCTCGCCGCGCTACCGCATCTCGTCGGCTACATTGATGCCGGTCTCCTGCAGGAGTGGCAATCGCTGCCATGGGCGACGATCTTTGACGCGAAGGTCGCTGCATACATCAGTTTCGGGATCGCCGCGATCATCCCGCTGACGCATTCCTTCGGTCTCAACCAGGCGGCGAAGACGCCGCCGCAGGGGAGCTGATCGCATGCTGACAATCCTCTTGACTACTATCCTGCCGGCGCTCTGGAAACTCGGGTCGGGCGCCGTAGGCGGCTTATTCGTCTATTTGACCAACAAGCAGGACGTCCAGGCGCAAGTCGACCAAGCCACGCTCACGGCGCAGGCGCAGACCAACCAAGCGAAGGCGCAATGGCTTGCGTCCATGGGGCCGATGATCGTCTCTTGCACCGCAGGAGAAATCTGTGTGTTCTACTTCGGCGCTATTGTCTTGGACTTAGTTTTCAAGTTCGGCTGGGGAATCGCCAAGCTACCGCCGCCGTTTGACCAATATTTCTGGGTCATCCTCAGCGCCTTCGTCATCACGACACCCTTCGTCGCGAGGGATAAATGAAGATTGTCGTCTTGATCCTCACCTGCCTCGTATCGATGCCGCGAGATGAATGCACACGGGACACCGCGGTCGACGTCCGAGAGGTCGAGGCCGATTCCGTTATGCAATGCGCAATGGCTGGCATATCGACAGCTGCTGCCGACCCGCGCAGTTCCGAGGGATTGTGGACGAAAATTAGTTGTGGACATGCGACGATAGAAGAGCGTGCGGCAAATGGGGGTCCCTGAGAACGACATATGGACCGCGCTTGGAGCGGGTGGGATCGGAACCGCACTTGGCGTTTTCGGCACGATCGTAGTGGCGTTGATCAATCGACAACCGCCGATGGCGGCGCTCGTCGATGCTCGCATTCGCACGCTGATTGAAGGATATGACAAGCACGTCAATGATCTACAAAAAGAAATTCAAAAGCTTGAGGCTAGGGTAGATGCTCTGACCAAAGCGTTGGACGCGGCGCGTATGCATCGAACGTCGGCTGGCTCCTCGTCTGGTTCAGCGGGAACAATTACATCAGGGCTCCAATTTGATCCAGAATGAATTGTTGTAAACGTCATTAGGAGACTGATGGGGCCACGCCCTATGTGCGCGGGTGGAAGGCGGAAGAAGATCATAAGCGCCCTTGCCTCGCGTTCGCGAGGCAAGGGCGCTTATTTTCTTTTATCGGAAGTCCGACACCTCCAAAAAACTTAGACTAGGCGTAAATTAGAGTCCGGACCCATAATGGTTTCGCGCGGCGCGGATTTGTGATTTACCGTCTCGAGGGGGACGGTCATGATTTGCGATTTCTTTTGGCTGACGGAGGATCAATTTGCGCGGCTTCAGCCGCTTCTGCCGACGGACACGCGCGGCAAGCCGCGGGTCGACGACCGCCGGGTGATCAGCGGCATCATTCATGTGCTCAAATCCGGCGGGCGCTGGATTGACGCGCCCGCCGCCTATGGCCCGCGCAAGACGCTCTACAACCGCTTCGTCCGGTGGGCGGCGAAAGGCGTGTGGGGCGCGATCTTCCATGCGCTCGCCGCGGCGGGCGGCCCTCCTACGGAAGTCTTGATCGACAGCTCTGCGGTCAAGGCGCACCGTTGCGCCTCCGGCGGCATCGCCGCGACCGTCAGCTACTGGTTATGAGTCCAGACCCTAGCACTACTTTGGCGGATTAAGGGATTGTTTAGGTTGATTGGCGAGGCTTAGCGCTCGTGAGAGCGCGCGGGCGATGGCGGATTGGACTGCGGCGTTGACCGATTGGCTGAAGCCTTTCGTTGAGAGGCTGGGCCACAAGAAGCGGCGGATGTGCCCCTTGTATGTGGCGGAGCTGATCGGTCCGGGCGATCGCAAGAGCATGGAGCCGATGGCGGCGCGCCTTGCGCCCGACCGCTATGACCGGCTGCATCATTTCATCTCGGACGGCCTTTGGGACGAAGCGCCGCTGCGGATCAGATGCACACGCACGTTTGAACCAGGGTCTGCGGAAACACCGTGGTGATCGCCTCTGGAAAGCCTTTCAAGCCGTCGACGACGGCGATCAGAATGTCGTTCACGCCTCTGCTCTTGAGCTCGTTGACGACCTTCAGCCAGAATTTGGCCCCTCCGCGCGCCACCCCGTCCTGCGGCGCAGGCCGTGGGCCCTGGCTTGCTCCGCCCTCGGTCTGCTCGATCCACAGACCCAAGACCTCCTTTTCGCCATTGCCGTTGTACGCGAGGGCGACATAGACCGCCTTGTTCTTGACGAGCCCCTCGTCGCGGATTTTGACCCGCAGGGCGTCGAAGAACACGATCGGGTAGACGGGATCGAGCGGCCGGTTCTGCCATTCGCGCACCGCGTCGAGGACGGCGTCGGTCACCCTCGAAATCAGGTCCGGCGAGACGTCGATCCCGTAGAGTTCGACAAGATGGCCCTGGATCTCGCGCACCGTCATGCCGCGCGCGTAAAGGCTCAAAATCCGGTCGTCGAAGCCCTCGAAGCGCGTCTGGCCCTTGGGGATCAGCTGCGGCTCGAAGGTCCCGGCGCGGTCTCTTGGCACGGCGATCTCGATCTCGCCGTCATCCGTCAAAACCGTCTTCGAGCTGACGCCGTTGCGGTTGTTGCCGCTGCCGCGGCCGGCCGGATCGCCTTTTTCGTAGCCGAGATGCTCGGTCAGCTCCGCCCCGAGAGCCCGCTCGATCAAGGCCTTCTTCAATTGCTTGAAGAGGCCCTCCTCGCCGAGCAGATCATCCGGTTTCGAATAGCCAGAAAGCAGCCGATCAAGAAGCTCCGGCGCAATCGTCATTTCGGTCGTCATGCGAGTCTCCTTCAAAAGGTAAACTCACAGAAACCTGCTTACACATCGTTTAGGACACCCTCCTCGGCGCCGTTTCGCCAGGGCTTGAGCGCGCGCGGGCTCATCTGGGCGGTCGGCGCTCCCAAGCGTCAAAAGGTCTACCCCGCCGACGTCTCGCTGATCTTTCCCGTGACAGGGCGCGGCCGGCCGCGCAAGAACCAGATCCCCGATCAACTCTCCGCCGCCGCCGCGACGATGCTGGCGGCGGCAAAATGGCGGAAGGTGAGCTGGCGGCGCGGGGTCAAAGGCCCCTTGAGCGCCCACTTCGCCGCCCTGCGCGTTCGCGCCGCCGACGGGCCGCCGCAGCGCATTCTCGACAAAGGCCAGCAGCATCTGCCGGGCGAAGAGGCGTGGCTGATCGGCGAATGGCGATCGTCCGGCGAACGCAAATATTATCTTGCCAATCTGCCGGCGAGAGCAGGCCTTAAAAAGCTCGCCGCCGCGATCAAGGCGCGTTGGGTCTGCGAACAGGCCCATCAACAGATGAAGGAGGAACTCGGCCTCGATCACTTCGAGGGGCGATCATGGAAAGGGCTGCGCCGGCACGCGCTGATGACGATGATCGCCTACGCTTTTCTCCAACATCATCGCCTCAAAGAGGCGCAGCGGGAAAAAAAGAATCTTACGGGGGCCGCCGCAGCCGACCCTGCCGGCGGTCCGCCGAGCCGTCATCAAAGCCCTATCGCACACGCACGTGAAAACCTACGAACGATGTCTGCGCTGCCGAATGCGCATCCGACATCGCTCGAATTGATTCTGCCAAAGTAGTGCTAGGACG
>CAWFIA010000012.1:0-191768 GCA_963815815.1 uncultured Alphaproteobacteria bacterium | reverse complement strand
GAAGGAGCTATGCGGGAAATTGGGTGACGGGGTGAGGAAGGCGGCGTAACGGGGTTGGTGATCAAGCCACCCGAACCTCCAGAAAGGAGCGTTACGCCATGAACGAACATAGAGTCATTGCTCTCCGCCAGAAGGCGAAATCGACGATCCGCTCACTGAAATCCTGCGTGCTGGTGCGCGCCGCCTGATCGCCCAAGCGATTGAGGCTGAATTCGAGACGTTTCTGGCCTCGAACGCCGAACTTGTTCTTCCGGACGGTCGTCAACGGGTGGTTCGTCATGGCCACGATCCAGTTCGCGCGATCCAGACGGGCATTGGCCCGATCGACGTTCAAAAGCCGAAAGCCCGCGACCGTGGCGCGGCGGCGGGCGCACGAATCCGGTTCACATCGAATATCCTGCCGAAATGGGCGCGGCGCACCAAGAGTTTGGACGCTCTGCTGCCGGTTCTCTATTTGCGCGGGATTTCGGCCGGGGATTTCCAGGAGGCCCTCACGGCCTTGCTGGGCAAGGACGCTCCAAACCTTTCGCCAGCGGTGATCGCGCGGCTGAAAGGCGAGTGGGAAGACGAATATGGGCGATGGCAAAAACGCGATCTGTCGGCGCGCCGCTATGTCTACGTCTGGGCGGATGGGGTCTATTTGCAGGCGCGCATGGAGCCGCAAGCCGAATGCATGCTGGTGCTGATGGGGGCGACGCCGGAGGGCAAGAAGGAACTGATCGGCTTTCAGACGGGCGTGCGGGAAAGCGCTCAAAGCTGGAAGGAATTGCTTGTCGATCTGAAGGCGCGCGGCCTGTCGATCGCGCCGGAAGTCGCTGTTGGCGATGGCGCGCTCGGGTTCTGGAGAGCCCTCGACGAGGCATTCCCGACGACACGCCATCAGCGGTGCTGGCTGCACAAAACGCTGAACGTTCTCGACAAGTTTCCAAAGTCCATGCAACCCAATGCGCACAAGGACTTGCGGGAGATATGGCTGTCGCCGGATCGCGCTGCGGCGGAAGCGGCGATGACAACATTCGAGGAAAAATACACGCCCAAATACGCCAGGGCCGTCGAATGTTTGACCAGGGATCGCGAGACGATGTTGACGTTTTTCGATTTTCCCGCCGATCACTGGGATCATTTGCGCACGTCGAACCCGATTGAAAGCGTTTTCGCGACGGTCAGGCATCGCACCGTCCGCATGAAGGGCGCGTTGTCGCAAGACACCGCACGCCTGATGGTTTTCAAACTGGTGATGGCGGCGTCGCAAACCTGGCGGCGCTTGAACGGTCAAAATCAGTTGCCGAAAATCATCAACGGCGTAAAGTTCAAAGACGGAATTGAAGTCGCGCCCGAAATCAAATCCGCCGCTTGATTTACGCCATCACCCAAATTCAGACATAGCTCCTTGGATCATCAAAATATGTAATCGATCCGTGGTGGCTCGCGAGTAACAACGAACACGATAAGTCGATACACTTATAGTGTCTCTGAATGTTTTTCCATGTCGTGGCGTCAGTGTCTCCGGTTAGAAGGACGCTATCGAAATTCGTATCTTGCTTTGCGTCACGGTGAAGAACTTTTATGACAATGCTTTGGGCATTCGCGTTTTTGGCTAAATCGTCATTTTTTGAATTCATAATGCGCAGTCGCGTGTTTCCGTAGTCATAACGAGTGACTGCGGTAACCTCGGTGCAGCCGACTTGCCGCCGAAGCTCCATATATTCTTTATACTCGCTGCTATCTGGCGTCGTCCCTGCTACGCCAGTGTCCCATATATGTTTGATGGGGAAATATTCGTGAACCTTTTTGACGCCACGCATGTGGTCTGCGTCACGATGCGAGCAGACAAAGGTGTTAATATTGGCGTTCCAACCAATTTGCTTGGCTAAATAACATATAACGTCATTTTCGTTGTCGTTCGTGACATTGCAATCGTATAATAAATTCTTACCGTTAGCGAGTTGAATCAATGTCATGTTGCCTTGCCCAACATTGATAAAATGAACTTTTGTAGACACGCAATGCTCCAAAGAAAAAAGACTAAATTAAACGCTCAAGATTGTGGCTAAACTCGCAGTTTTCAAGAGACAGGTCGCGCGTTCCTGAAAAACTTTTGCATTTCAGGCGTCCGCACGCCCATGCCCAAGTGCGGCTTTGATCGCGGCGCTGGCGTTCCTTCTCCGCCGCCAAAGGCAGCAATATCGGCTTGCGCCAGCTTCTACATGACGGGCGCGGAGACGCTTTCGTAGTCGCGGGGCTGCCCGCCACCTTCCGTCCAATGGATTTCCGGATGACGCGCTTTGAGCTCCTCGTCAAGGCGGCGACTTGAACTCGAAAAACAAGTCTCGACGCCGCGCTTGACGAGCCATTGCTCTGCCACTCGGCAGCGACGCTCTCGGCTTTGCCCTACGCAATCGTCGGCGCTGGGGCGTTGGCGGCGACCTGGCTCATGCGCTGGCGGTAGAGACCCGCGAAATCGATCGGATCGATGTAAAGCGGCGGAAAGCCGCCGCCGCGCACGGCGTCGGCGATGATCTGGCGCGCGAAGGGGAACAAAAGGCGCGGACATTCGATCATGACGACCGGGTGCTTGTCGTTCTCGGGAATGTTGACGAGCCGGAACAGGCCCGCGTAATCGAGCTCGAACTTGAACAGGACGCCGGAATCCGCCTGCGCCGAGCCTTCAAGAAGCAGATTGACCTCGAAATCGGCTTCGGCGACCTGCTTGGCGTTGACGTTCACCTGAATCTGGATGTTCGGCTGCTTTTCCTGCGGTCCGAGCGAGCGCGGCGCGTTCGGATTCTCGAAAGAAAAATCTTTCGTATATTGCACCAGCGCATTGATCGCCGGGGCCTCGTTCGCATTGGGGGCAGCCCCGCCGTTTCCATTGGTCATCGCAATTTCTCCTGCGGCTGCGGGTAGCACGGAAGATATTTCGGGACAAGCGTTTCGAACGCCTGGCGAAACCAAAGCGTGGCTAACTGGTGGACGGCGCGAAGCAATTTCTCGTGCGCTCCGCCCAAAGCGTTTCCCATCGGCTTCGAAAATCGTCTAAGGAGAGGCGAATGAACCCGGATTTTCCTGACGCAATGCCAATTGATCCGCCGCGCCTTTTCCTGATCACGCCAATGGTCTCCGACAGCGCGTCCTTCGCCCCGACTTTGGAGGCCGCGCTGGCCGCGTGCGACGTCGCCTGCGTACTGCTGCGGACCGAAAGCGCCGATCCGGGCGAGACCAAGAAAATCGTCCGCGCGCTTGCCCCGCTGGCCCAAAATCGCGGCGTCGCGCTCCTCGTCGAAGCCGACGACCAGCTGGTGATCCGCGCCAACGCCGATGGGCGCCACGTTTTAGGGGCCGGGGAGACGTTGAGGACGGCACTCAAGGCGTTGCAGCCTGACCGCATCGTCGGCGCGGGCGGCGTCTTGAGTTGCGACGCCGCGATGACAGCTGGCGAAGCCGGCGCCGATTATGTGATGTTTGGCGGTCCGGGCGGCTTGCGGCGGCGCGAGGACGTTCTGGAGCGCGTCGCCTGGTGGGCGGAAATTTTTAATGTTCCGTGCGTCGGCTACGCGCAGGAGCTGGCCGACGCCCGCGATCTCGCGGAAGCCGGCGCCGATTTCATCGCCTTTGGCGACGCCGTTTTCGCAGATCCGCGCGGTCCCGCCGCCGCGCTGGCGGACGTCGCCGCAAGCCTCGCCAAGACGCGTGAAAAAGCCCATTAATCCGCCGGCCCGCTTGCGCGCTTTGTTTTCCGCCGGGCTTTTCGCGGCGATCGCTTACGCCGGTCCCGCCCGCGCGCAAGAGCCGCAGACGCCGAACGAGCAGACCGAGGAGCAGAAAAAAGACCAGGCGGAAAGCCCGGCGCCGCTGAAACCCGCCGACAGCCCGGACCTTGCTTTCGGCGCCTATCAACGCGGCTATTATTCGACCGCCCTCGCCGAGGCGGAAAAACGGATCGCCGCCAATCCCGACGACGGAGCCGCCATGACGCTGATCGGCGAACTCTATTCGCAGGGCCTTAGCGTGCGCCGCGACGCGGCGGAGGCGGATCGCTGGTACAAGCTCGGCAGCGATCACGGCGACCGGCAGGCGACGTTCCGCCTCGGGCTCGCCAAGTTGACCGGCGAAGGGACGCCAAAGGATCGCGACGGCGCCAAAAAATTGTTCGAACAAGCCGCCGCGGATGGCCATCCCGGCGCGCTCTATAATCTTGGCGTCATGGCTATCCAGAACAATGGCGTCGTCCCCGATTTCGCATCGGCGGCAACATTGTTTGAGCAAGCCGCGAACCTTGGCGATTCCGACGCCGCCTACGCGTTGGGTCTGCTTTACCGCAATGGAACCGGCGTCGAGAAAAGCGCCGCGCGCGCGGCGGAATGGATCGGCCGCGCGGCCAAGGACCGCAATGTTCCGGCGGAAGTCGAATATGCCGTCATGCTGTTCAACGGCGTCGGCGCGCCAAAAGACGAGACTGCGGCCGGAAAGCTGTTTTTGCAGGCGGCGGCGCAGGACAATCCCATCGCGCAAAATCGGGTCGCGCGCATTCTCGCGGCCGGACGCGGCCTGCCGAAAGATTCCGTCGAGGCGATGAAATGGCATATTCTGGCGCGCGCCGCGGGGATCAAGGACGCCTGGCTCGATGGCGAACTCGCCAAGCTCTCGCCGAAGGAGAGGGACGCCGTCCAGACCGCGGTGCGCCAATATACGGGGCGCTGACGTTGCGCTTCGTCGTTTCGCTGCCGACGGAGTGGTTCTAGTCTAAGTGTCCGTTTCGGCGGCTGCACCGGTCAAAACCGTTTCATGTGAAACGCCTCGCGGCATTTGCGGGCCCGTCGGCGCGTGATAAAGGCCGCAGGCTTCGAGCGCCACGCGCATGTGCCCAGGGATCGGCGCTTCGACGCGGACCGGCGGCTTGTTCTTGTAGAGCGGGATCTCGATCGACCGCGCATGCAGTTGCAGCGGCGCCGCTCCGCCATCGCCGTAGATCGCATCGCCAAGAATTGGCCAGCCGCTGGCCGCGCAGTGCACCCGCAACTGATGGGTGCGTCCGGTCAGAGGCGTCAAGGCCAGCAGCATATGCGCTTTGCCGCGCGCGAGAATCCGCCATCGCGTCTGCGCGGCTTGGCCGCCGGGATCGACCTTCATCCACCAGCCGCGGCTCGCGTCGAGCCGGCCGAGCGGCAGATCGATCAGGCCTTCGTCCTGTTCGGGGCCGCCTTCGACGATCGCCCAATAGGTCTTGTCGATTTTGCCTTGCTTGAACAGGAGCCCGAGCTTCTTGAGCGCCTTGTGATGACGCCCGAGGACCAGACAGCCGGACGTGTCGCGATCGAGCCGATGCGCCAGCGCCGGATTGCGCGGCAGGCCGAAGCGCAGATGATGGAAGCCCGCTTCGAGATTGTCGCCGCCCTTTGGGCCTTTGTGAACCGCGATCCCGGCCGGCTTGTCGAGAACCAGCATCAAGGCGTCGCGGTAGAGCAGCCTGGCGTTGACGTCGGCCTCGGAGCCTACCACCAGCCGCGCCGCTTGAACCAGATTATCGGAATGAGCGCGCTGATGAAGATGAGCGCGAGGCCCCATGTATAGCCATACTGCCATTCGAGCTCAGGCATATTTTTGAAGTTCATGCCATACATGCTGGCGACCAGCGTCGGCGGAATGCCGATGACGGAGACCACCGTCAAGATCCTGAAAATATTATTTTGCTCGATATTGGTCAGGCCCAGCGTCGCGTCGAGCAGGAATTGAACCCTCTCCGTCTGCGATCTTTCGTATTCGTTGAGCGAGGCGATGTCGCGGCTGAGACTCTTGATTTTGGCTTTTTGTTCGGAAGAGAGATAGGTCGCCGCCTCGCTGGTGACGAATGGCAGCATGCGCGACATGCCGAGCAGCACGTCGCTCACCTTTGAGGCCGTGTTGCCATGGTCTGCGATCGCGCCGAGCACACGGCGCAAAATTTTGGTGTCCTGAACGGGGCCGCGGTGGGATTTGTCGGCGCCCTGGTCGAAAACGTCCTCAGACAAAGAATCGATACCGGTGGTGATCTTTTCGAGCTCGTCGGAACAATGATCCAGGATGCGCTCGATCAGCGTGATCCAAGCGCTTGGGCCGTCAGAGGGGCGTCCATTCTCGAGCACGTCCGCATAATGCAGATCGTCACAAGGCTTCATTTGTTTGTAACGAACGGTCAAGACATAGCCTTTCGTGAGCACGAAGCCGATCGGCGAGGTTAGCGCCACGCCGCTCGTCAATCTGACGATCATCGGCATGCTCATGAAGAGATTATCCTTATCGCGATAGAGACGGCTCGACGTTTCGATAGCGGACAAACTTTCCAGCGTCGGCACAACGATACCGCAGAGACGCTCGAGAAAGGCGACCTCTTTGTGATCGGGCCGGAAAGCGTCGATCCAGTTCACCTCCGGCGGAAGGGCAGTCGCGTCCGGCGGAACCTTGATCGGTCCCTTAACGATCGTCGAGTGGAATCTCAGCATTTGGCATCACTCGTGACTGTAGCGCGCGGCAAGCGCGCCGCCGTCGGATCGAAGGCTGCGCGCTTGAGGATTTCGCGGCGAGGGCCGGTTCGGGCGACCATGTCTCGGTTACGGATGCGACATGGCAATGATGCAACGGTCCCAGCGCCGGCGGCATCGAGCGCCGCCGGATCAGAAAGGATGATACTGGAAGATCCAGGTTTCGCTGAGAATTTTCTCGCCTTGCCGGAGGAAGAGGCGCATCTCAACCGGATCGGTCCCGCCTCCAACGGTGAAGTCGAACTGCGCGCGCCAATGGCCTGGCACGCCGTCTGGCACGGCCTCGGTGAAGACATAAGAGAAAGTTCCGCGCGAAGCCCAGAGCACCGCTTCAGGCTTGACGCCGAAAGAAAGATTGACGAGCGGCGGACCCGAAAATTCGACCATGAATTTACGCACCCCTTTGGGGCGTGGCTGACCCGGCTGGCCGCCATTGCCAAGGCGTGTCGCGACGCAGCGGGCGAGATCGGTCGGAAAGGGCTCGTCGGCTTCCCAAAAGAGGCGGTAGGCGAGCGTGACCTCCGACCCCGCCGTCGCCGGCTTCGAAGGGACCCACATTGCGACGATATTGTCGTGGATTTCATCGTCGGTGGGAATCTCGACGAGCTCGACGGCGCCTTTGCCCCACTGGCCGGAAGGCTCGACCCAAAGGCTCGGCCGGCGGTCATAAAAGACGCCGTCCAAATAGTGATCGAAATTGCGGTCGCGCTGCAATAGGCCGAAGCCGCGCGGATTTTCATCGCTGAACGAGGAGGTTATGATACGCGGCGGATTGTTGAGCGGACGCCACAGCCGTTCGCCCGTTCCCATCCAGACGGCAAGGCCGTCGGAATCATGGACTTCCGGACGCCAATCGATCGCGGTCTCTTTCTTGGTTTCGGAAAACCAGTACATCGACGTGAGCGGCGCGAGCCCGAACCGCGCGACATCGGCGCGCAGGAACAGCGCTTGTTCGATGTCCATGATGACGCCCTTGCCACGCGTCATCACGAAGCGGCAGGCGCCGGCGATCTCAGGCCCCTCGAGCAGAGCGTAGACCGTCAGCGAATCGTCTTCGCCGGAGCCGTCGATGTAGAATTTGGTGAAGTCGGGAAATTCTTCCGGCTTGCCGGCGACGGCGACGTCGATTGCGACCGCCCGCGCGGACAGCCCGTACTGGCGCAGGGCTCCAATTGCGCGAAAATAATCAGCGCCAAGGAAGGCGACCCAATCGTTCTTGCGCCAATCGAGCAGGCCGTCCTTTGGCTCCTGAATGCGCAGGCCGGCGAAGCCTGCGCCTTGCGGCAGCTGTTTCGCGATCGAGTCCGCCGGCATCGTAAAATACCTTTGGTCATAGTTGATCTCGCGGGCGTTTGCGCCTTCGACGACGTTCATCTCGACCGCTTTCGGGAAGAACATTCCAAGGTGGAAGAAGCTTACCGGGATCCGGTTCGGACCATTGGCGAAAAGCGCGTGATCCATGTCGAAGGCTATCTTGCCCCAAGCCTCGTAATTGATCTGGCCGACGATCTCCGGCGCCGGCCGGAGCGGACCGACATAGGCCTCGCCCGCCATGCGCTTGGCGGCTTCCTTTAGTCGATCGAAGGAAAAGGGCCGCGCCGGACCGAGCTTCAGAGCGCCAGAGGGAAGTGCCTCGCCGACGCCGGCGAGGCCGAGGCCCATGGCCGCGGCCGCCTTCAGCACCGATCTCCGGTCAAAGGCCTTCATTCCGTATCCTCGTCCTTGGGGGGCGCCTCTGGCGGGTTTCTTTGGAGGGGGCTGAGCGTGTGACTGAAATCGGATCGATCCTGCTCCGCGATCGCCGCCGTGGCGCATCGTTGAGCCTGGAAGAATTGTCGCCTTTCTGGCTTCATGCCGGCGGCGAGCGGAAGGCAGAATCAGCCGCGGATCTGCTCGTGCTTGATCGCAATGCGCATGAAATAATAGAGCAGCACGAAGCCGCACAATGTAAAGACAACTTCGAAAGCGCGGCTGACGCCGGGATCAAGCTGCAAGAGCCCGCCGAGGGCCCATCCCGCCGCCCAGGAGGCGCCGACCAACTCAGTGCCGACGAGGACCGCGACCGCAATCAGCGTCGAGAGGTGAAGCCAGTTGATCGGCTTCTGCTGCGCCGAATTTCCGTTTTGAGCCGGGTTTTGAACCAAGTCGCGACATCTCCGTTGCGGCGCCCGAAATTCGCGCCGGGCGCCCGGAATTTCGAAGCGCGCGCGAAAGGATAGGCAAATTTATTTCGCCACTATATCATAGTTGCACAAGGAGCAAGCGGCGGCCGGATCTGCGCCTGCCCCTTTTGGAAGGCATCGGCTGAGACAAGGGTGGCAGATCTATGTGGGAAGGCGCAATAGGCGCGCGCGCGCCCTGGCCGGCGGACCGACCGTGGCTCAGAGCCTACCCCTTGGGCGTTTCAGCCGAGATCGCTTCGCCGCGCTATCGATTGCTCGGCGAAGCCGCGGCGGACCTCGCTACGCGACGTGGAGACATCACCGCCTTCACGACTCTCATGCCGAACGGCATGGCCGGCAGCCTCAGCTTTAGAGAGGTCGATCGCCTGTCGGACGCTTTTGCAGCCTATCTGCGCGAATGCCTTCGCCTTGAGCCTGGATCGCGCGTCGCGATTCAAACGCCAAATGGACTCGCCTATCCTATTGTTGCTTTTGGCGTGTTCAAGGCCGGCTGCATCCTCGTCAACGTTAATCCGCTCTACACCGCCGCCGAAATGGCCTATGTCTTCGAGGACGCCAAGGTCTCGGCGATCGTCGCAATCGACATGTTCGCGGACAAGCTAGCGGAGGCGATGAAAAAATCCCCGATCCGTCACGTCATTCTGAGCGCGGCGTCGAGCCTCTTTCCGGCTCACAAGAGGATGATCATCGGCCTAGTCCAGAAATATGTCCGCAAGCAAATTCCGCGGCGCCCTTTCCCAGCCGCCTCTTTGCGGCAGGCGCTCGCGATGGGCGCCCGCGAGGTAGGAGCCGGGGCAAACGTGCGCGCCTATGTCGCGGGCCTCGAGCCGTCGACCATAGCCTGTCTGCAATATACGGGCGGCACGACGGGCGTCAGCAAAGCGGCGATGCTGACGCATCGCAACCTCATTAGCAATGTTACCCAATTTTTGGCGCTGGTTGGCGATTTCGTCAATGAAAAGGACCATGTGCTGACGGCGCTGCCGCTCTACCATATTTTCGCCTTCACGGGGAACATGCTCGGCTTTTTCTTTCGCGGGGCGCACAATGTTTTAATCCCCAGTCCGCGGCCCCTGAGCAATCTGCGGCCCGCCCTCGCGGCGCATCGAATCACCTTCATCACTGGCGTCAACACGCTTTTCAACGGCCTCCTCAACGAACCATGGTTCCGAGAGAAACCACCTCCCGAATTGCGCCTCTCGGTGGCCGGCGGCATGGCGCTGCAGGTCGCCGTCGCAGAACGATGGGCTGAGACGACAAAAACGCCTCTGATCGAAGGCTACGGCCTCAGCGAGGCGTCCCCTGTCCTGACGTTGAACCCGCCGCTTCGCGCCAAACCGGGCGCGATCGGCGTGCCGGTGCCTTCGACAGAGATCAAATGCGTCGACGACAACGGTCGCGAGACGCCAATCGGCAAGCCGGGCGAGCTTATCGCGCGCGGGCCGCAGATCATGACCGGCTATTGGAACCAGCCAGAGGAGACAAGAGAGGTCCTGCGCGACGGCTGGCTCTATACCGGCGATATCGCCACCATGGACGAAGAAGGCTATCTCACCATCGTCGACCGGCGCAAAGACATGATTCTGGTCTCCGGTTTCAATGTGTTTCCGAATGAGATCGAAGCGGTGCTCGCGCAACTGCCGGAGGTCAAGGAATGCGCGGTGATCGGCGTGCCGGACGATGGCACCGGCGAAGCGGTCAAGGCCTTCATCGTGCCGCGCGATCCGTCCCTCGACGTCGAAACTGTCCGCGCCTTCTGCAAGACCCGGTTGACCGCCTACAAGGTTCCGAAATTCGTCGCATTCCGCGAGGATCTGCCGAAGACGAATGTTGGCAAGATCCTGCGCAGGGAGTTGCGGCAGGAGGCGCACTGTGAGCCGGGCACGCAACAGCCCTAAAGGGCGCCGCGTTGGTTGGCGAACGCCATCTCGCCCGGTATGTTCGCCTCCCAACAGGCGCGCCGCGACGATCGCAGCGCCTACCAGCGCAGGACGCGCGCGCCGAGAACGGCGCCGAGCGCGGTGAGCACGGCGATTGCGAGCGGATACCAGACCGCCACGAACAACGGCGAATTGTCCGGGCAATGCGTGGCGTAGAGCGCCGCGCCAATCGCCCCGGCGAAGAGCCCCGCGCAGGCGCCGGCGGCGATGGGATCATCGGGCGCGCCATCGCGCAAGGCGGCCAATGTCGCAATCAGCGGCGCAAGGCCGAGGAAAGGAATGCTGCGCAGGCAAACCATGGAGTTCGTTCCGATCATCCTCACGCCCCATTGCGCGGAAGGCATCGTGATGAGTTCGGCGATGACGCCAATCGCCAGCAAGACCGGCGGGATGACCAGCAGGACCAAGGCTCCCTTAACCGCGATCTCCGGCCGAAACAGGCGCAGAACGAGGATCCCCGACAACGCCGCGAGCAGGTCGCAAAGAAGAAGCTTGAACACAAAGCGCGGTTCGGTGAGCAGGGCCAGGAAATGCGGCCGCGGGCCCAGAACGGCCATAAACAGGCTGGCGGCCACCGCAACCGCCGGGATGAGGGCGAGCGTCAGAGCGCGGCGGGGCGCCGTCGGCTTGACTCCATCCGCCGCGAGCGCGGCAATAAGTTCGGTCGTCTTCATTGACTGGCTCTTCGGAATTTCACCGCTAGGGCCGCGAGGCCACGGTGCAGCGCCACTCGGACGGCGCCATTGGTCATCTTCAGGCGCGCCGCCGCCTCATCGACCGAGGCGCCGTCGACGGCGATGCAACGCACCACGTTTCGCTGCCCAGGCGGCAGCCCATCGAGATGGCGGCTGACGTCGGCGACGATGGAGCTCGGTCTTTCATCGGCGCTCGGCAACACCTCGGCGAAATCATCGATCGACAGCTCAACCCGGCGTCCGCGCCGGCGCAAGGAGTCGATCAGCTTGTGGCGGGCGATGGCGAACAGCCAGGGGCCGAGCGGCGCGCTTTCATCCCAGGTCTGCCGCTTGAGATGAACCGCCAGAAGCGTCTCCTGCACCACATCCTCGGCGTCCGCCGCCGCCGCTCCCGCGCGGGCGACGCCCTTGCGCGCAAAGGCTCGAAGCGGGGGGGTTAATTGCAGCAGCAATCGCCGGTACGCCCCGGCGTCGCCCGCATTGCTAGCGCGCATCAGCACGGCCCATTCCTCTTCCTGGTCGACGCGCACTGGCGCTCCATATTGTTTTCATTCGGGGCCTGACGCCCCGGTGTTACGCCGTCAGAGTCACTTTTTTGTCAAACAAGAAATCGTCCAATTCACCGTAACGGCCGGCGTCGAACCGGCGTAAAAGAGGGCGCGGGGCTGAATCAGTCCACGCTGACTTTCTTTCAGATAAAGGAAACACTCATGACCGCCAAGACCAAGATGGCCTCCGCATCTCTCGCCGGCGCATTCGCGAGCGCGCTTGCGCTGATCGCCTCGCAAGCCTCCGCCGCCCCCGTCGCCCCACAGCCCGACAAAGACAAATGTTATGGCGTTTCGCTCAAGGGCCACAACGACTGCGCGGCGGGCGCCGGCACGACCTGCGCCGGCACCCAGAAGGTCGATTACGACGGCGCCCATTGGAAATATGTCGCCAAGGGCACCTGCGACACCATCAAGACCCCGAGTGGCATGGGCTCCCTCGCTCCTTTCAAATCCTGAAAATTCCGCTTCGAGGCGCGCGGATTTTTCCGCGCGCTGCCTTCGCCGGCTCTCCAGGATCAAAGAGAATGAACTATCCATCGAACCTCCCGGCCAGCGCCGGCGCCGGCTTCAAGCCGGAGCATTTCGCGGCTATCGCGGCGGAGCCTCAGCCGCTCGGCTTCTTCGAGGTCCACGCCGAGAATTATATGGGTGCCGGAGGCGTCCCCCACAGACAGCTGCAATTCATCCGCGATACATATGCTCTGTCGCTGCATGGCGTCGGTCTCTCGATCGGCTCATCGGAGCCGCTCGACCGCGATCATCTGAAGCGCTTGCGGCGCCTGTGCGATCGCTATTCTCCGGATAGCTTCTCCGAGCATCTCGCCTGGTCCTCGCATGGCGGCATCTTCTACAATGACCTCCTGCCCCTTCCCTACACAGAGGCGACGCTCGCGGCCGTGATCACCCATGTCGACGATACGCAGACTGCGCTCGCGCGGCGCATTCTCATCGAGAATCCGGCAACCTATGTGCGCTTCGAAGAAAGCTCCATTCCCGAGACCGCTTTTCTCGCGGAGCTCGCGCGCTCTACAGGTTGCGGGCTGCTGCTCGACCTCAACAACGTCTTCGTCAGCGCGCGCAATCACGGAGCGGACGCCGACGCCTATCTCGCCGACTTCCCGCTCCATCTTGTCGGCGAGGTCCATCTCGCCGGCTTCTTCGAGACAGTCGACGACGCATCGGCGCCGCTGCTCATCGACGCGCATGGATCGCCTGTCGCGGATGACGTCCGCGCCCTTTTTGACAGGACGATCGCCCGCACGGGCCCGCTGCCGACCTTGATCGAATGGGATAATGACGTGCCGGCTTGGCCGATCCTTCGCGCGGAGGCGCTGGCGGCGCAGGCCCGGCTCGATTTCTTCTCGAAACAACGCGACGCGCGAAGCGCCGAAGCGCTGCCCGCGGGCTAAGCTATAAGCCGACCCGCTCAACGTGAGGGCCTCATGCAACAGCTGCAAAAGGATTTCGCCGTGGCGCTGCGCAATTGCGCGCAGGAGCCTCCTGACGGGATCATCGCGCATATGTGGCGCGGCGCGGCGAAGCGCTTCGCGGTCTATCGCAACAATGTCATGGTCGGCCTCATTACCGCGCTCGAGGCGCGCTTTCCCGCGACAAGGCGCATCGTCGGCGAAGAATTCTTCAGAGCGAGCGCTCGCGTCTTCGCTCAGACGCAACCGCCGCGCTCGCCTCTGATGATGACTTATGGTGATGAATTTCCGGATTTCCTGGCGACCTTCCAACCCGCCGTCGAAATCGCCTATCTCGCCGACGTCGCCCGGCTGGAGGCGGCGCGAACACGCGCTTATCACGCCGCCGACGCGCAGCCCCTGCAAGCATCGGATTTCGCGGGCGTCGCGCCCGAGGCCTTGGAGGCGCTGAGATTCGAATTGCATCCATCGCTCGAAATCGTCGCCTCCATCTTTCCAGTGGCGACAATCTGGGCGATCAACACCGGCGAGATCCCTTTCGCTCCGATCGACGATTGGCGCGGCGAGGACGCGCTCGTCGTCCGCCCCGCCTTCGAGGTCGAGGTCCGCCGCTTGCCGGCCGGCGCGGCGACTTTTCTGCAGAGCCTCAAGGGCGGCGCGCCGCTCTGCGAGGCCGCGGAAGCCGCGTCGGACAGCGACGCCGAGTTCGATCTTGCAATCAACCTCGCCGCTCTGATCGGCGGCGGACTCATCATCAAAACTCTAACCAATTCTTGAAGAGGAACTTTCTCATGAGCCTTACGCAAAGCTATGCCGAGCCAGTGATCGTGCGCCCGTTTCGCGCGCTGATCGACGCCTTCGACCGCATCCCCCAGTCATTCATCTCGCTCTGCGCGCGGATCTTTCCGGCCGCCGTTTTCTGGATCTCGGGTGAAACGAAAGTCGCAGCCCCCGGCCAGTTCTGGCAGTTGAGCGACAGCGCCGTTGACCTCTTTCGCGACGAATATCGCCTGCCGCTGATCGATCCATCGATCGCGGCGCACGCCTCCGCCTTCGCCGAGCATTTCTTTCCTTTCTTGCTAATTATAGGCCTCGCCTCCCGCTTCGCCGCTTTGGCGCTGCTCGGCATGACCGCGGTGATTGAAATTTTTGTCTATCCCGACGCTTGGCCGACACATGGCGTGTGGGCGACCTGCTTTCTCGTCGTCATCGCGCGCGGACCTGGCGTCTTTTCTCTCGATCATCTTATTGCGCGACGCTTCGAAAAGACGGGCGGCGCAAATTGATCGGATATTTAAGGAATGAAAGCGGCGAAGGCGGAACTTTTAGCAGAAGTCCGCATTGACCTGCGCCAGAGCAACGCTTCAGGCGGGAGGAAAGAATGACATATAGCCTCTTGAAACTCACACTCTTTTGCGGGCTTGCCATCAGCGCTACGAGCCTTTGCGCCCAGCCCCGATTCCCCATGAGCGTCTCCAACGCTCATTTCACCACGCCAAGCTTCGGCGTGACGCGGCTGCCCGTTCAAGGGCGCAGCGTCTCGCAACACCTCGATTTCCCGCTCAGCGTTTCTGACGCCCGCTACAGCGACCCGGTCTTCGGCGTGGAGTGGCGAGGCTAAGGCGGAAGCGGCAGTCGCTGACAAGTGAAGTCCGGCGCGCGTCGGTTGCATGCTGCCGGACCAGCGGCTCGTCAGGGCTCGAAATCGAGCCCGATGTCGAGGATGGGCGCGCTATGCGTCAGCCAGCCGATCGAAATGAGATCGACGCCTGACGCCGCGATAAGCGGCGCCGTCGCCGGGGTGATCCTGCCAGAAGCTTCAGTCAAGGCGCGGCCGCCAACAAGCTCCACCGCGGTCGTCAGCGTCTGCGGACTCATATTGTCGAGCAGCACGGCGTCGACTCCTTCCGCCAACGCTTCGGCGAGTTGCTCGAGCGTGTCGACTTCGATCTCGATCTTGACGAGATGGCCGACGCTGGCTCGGGCGCGGCGCAGCGCCTCCCTCACGCCGCCAGCGATCGCGACGTGGTTATCCTTGATGAGGACGGCGTCGTCCAATCCGAAACGATGATTGCCGCCGCCGCCCGCGCGAACGGCGTATTTTTCGACGGCCCGCAAACCCGGAGTCGTTTTTCGCGTGCAGACGACCTGCGCCTTATAGCCGCGCAGCGCGGCGACGACCGACGCTGTGGCGGTGGCGACGCCGCTCAGATGGCAAAGATAATTGAGGGCGGTGCGCTCCGCGGTCAATATTCCGCGGGCGGGCCCCGTGATAACCGCGATGCGGTCGCCTGGCCCGACGGTCGCGCCGTCCTGACGCTCGACACGCACGAAAATCCGCGGATCGATCAGTTCGAAGGCGAGCCGCGCCAGATCAAGGCCAGCCACCACGCCCGGCTGGCGCGCGGCCAGAACGGTGCGCGCGTTGAGCCCGGCCGGCGCCACAGCGTCCGACGTGATGTCTCCGGCGCGGCCAAGATCTTCAAGCAGCGCCGCGCGAACCAGCGGCTCGATGGCGATTCGCGGCAGCGGCGCAAGGGGATGCGCCATGATCGGCGCGAAGCTCGCGGCTTGGGTCGGCGCAGGAGTCATGCAAGCCTCGTCCGCGTTGAAGATCAATCAATGAGTTCGGGGACGAAAGCCTCCGCCGCGCGCAACGCCTCGTCAAGCCGCAAAGTCGTCCTTTGCGGCTTCGCCGCGACCTCCGGGTAATCCGTTCGCGCGTGCGCGCCTCTGCTTTCCTGCCGGCGCAGCGCGGCGACGGCGATCATCAATCCGACGATGGCCGCGTCGCTCGCCGATTCATTCGTCTGCGCAAGCACAAGCAACGCGTCAGCGGCCTCGCGCAAGCCTTCGCCGTCGCGCAAGACGCCGACATGGCGGGTCATGATTTTGCGCGCCGGCGCCGGATCGCTCGCCGCGATCGGCGTCAAGTCGCAGACGAGCTTACGGCGGCGGACCGGACTGGTCGAAGCGACGCTTTCGGCGACAAAGCCGCCGCAAACGACCGCCTCCAGCAAGGAATTGCTGGCGAGCCGGTTGGCGCCATGCAGACCGGTGCAGGCCGCCTCGCCGCAGGCCCAGAGCCCTTCGACGGAGCTGCGTCCCGCAAGATCGACCTTGACGCCGCCCATATGATAATGCGCCGCCGGACGGATCGGGATCGGCTGCGTCGCGGGATCGATCCCCGCGGCGCGACAAAAACCGGCGATCGCCGGAAAGCGCCGGGCGAATTTCGCGCCGACGGCGTCACGGGCGTCAAGGAAGACGCGATGACCAGCGCTCATTTGCGCGAAGATGGCGCGGGCGACGATGTCACGCGGCGCAAGCTCGGCGCCGGGCGTATGCGCCATAAAGCGCCGGCCGCGTTCGTCGACGAGAATTGCGCCTTCGCCCCGCACCGTCTCGCTGATCAACTTCAGCGGAAAGGCGTCGCTGTCGAGCGCCGTCGGATGAAACTGTACGAATTCGAGATCGGCCAGCAAGGCGCCCGCCCTTGCCGCCAGCGCCAGGCCCTGGCCGAAGGATCCGGCGGGATTCGTGCCATATTGGTAGAGAGCGCCGACGCCGCCGGTCGCGATGACGATGCGGTTGCAGGCGAAAAGAATGGGATCGCCCTCCACTTCGGCGATCACGCCCCTCGCCGCATTGTCCTCGACGATGAGGCGATGAGCCAAAACGCCCTCAAGAAGCGTAATCGATGGAGTTCTCACGCACGCGTTCGATCAGTGCGCGCATGATTTCGCGGCCGCTGCCGTCGCCGCCCGCATGGACGATGCGGCGGCGCGAATGCGCCGCTTCAAGGCCGAGCAGCAGACGCCCGTCAACGTCGCGATCGAAAGGCGCGCCGAACCGGATCAACTGTTCGATCGCCGCGGGGGCGGCGCCGAGTATGGCGCGCGTGACGGTTTCGTCGCACAACCCATCGCCGGCCTTGAGCGTATCGGAAAGATGCAGAGCGGCGTCGTCGTCCGGCCCGACGCTGGCGGCGAGGCCCCCTTGCGCCAAAACGCTCGACGACTCAAAGCCAAGCGGCGCCTTGCTGAGCAATATCACCGGCAGCGGCGCCAGAGCCAAAGCTGTCGAGAGGCCGGCGAGTCCGCCGCCGATGATGATGCATGCGCCCGTGGCGTCCATCTGCGTCGCCTCGCTCCGTCGCTCTGGAATTCTCGTTTCAGTGGGTTTGCTGCGGTCCGATGCGCCTGCTCGTCATTTAACCGCCAGCATCCTTTCGACCGCAAGGCGCGCCGGCGCCGCCAGTCGGGGATCGATGCGAACCTCGTGCTGGCTCGTCTCAAGCGCCCGCCGGATATTGCGCAGCGTGATTTTTTTCATATGCGGGCAGAGGTTGCACGGCCGCACGAACTCGAGTTCGGGATATTGCACGGCGACATTGTCGCTCATCGAACATTCGGTCAGCAACACGAGCCGGGCCGGACGGCGACGCGCGACATAGGCTTGCATCGCGGCGGTCGAGCCGGAAAAATCCGCCGCGGCGACGACCTCCGGCGGACATTCCGGATGCGCCAGCACGACGACGCCAGGATAATCCTCACGTAGTTCGCGTACCTCAGCGGCGGTGAACAATTCATGCACCTCGCAATGGCCGGACCAGGTGATGATCTTGACATCGGTCTGCGCGGCGATGTTGCGGGCAAGGAATTCGTCCGGCAGCATGATGACGCGATCGACGCCGAGCGATTCCACGACCGCCTTGGCGTTGCCCGACGTGCAGCAGATATCTGACTCCGCCTTAACCGCCGCTGACGTATTTACATAGGTGACGACCGGCGCGCCGGGATGAGCGCGGCGCAGGCGGCGCACGTCCTCCGGCGTAATCGAGTCGGCGAGGGAGCAGCCGGCGCCCATGTCGGGAATGAGCACGGTCTTGTCCGGATTGAGCAATTTCGCGGTCTCGGCCATGAAGTGGACGCCGGCGAGAACGATCACGTCGGCGTCGACGGCCATCGCCTCGCGGGCAAGGGCGAGACTGTCGCCGACGATGTCGGCGACGCAATGGAAGATTTCAGGAGTCTGATAATTGTGCGCCAACACCACCGCGTTGCGGGCGCGCTTCAGCGTCATGATGGCGTCAATGTCGGAAGCGTAAAATGGCCACTCGATCGCTGGAATCGCATGCCGCACCTTGGCGTACAGATCACGCGCATGCGGGGCGTGCGGCGCATAAGGCTCTTCGCCGCGAGTGTTTAAACGCAATACTTCCGCCGGCAAAGCCATGGCCTTATACTCCCCTTGAGCATTATTGCTCCATATGCTGGGGATGAGTATAAGATTTGTCAAGCCCGGGAAATTGGCAGCTTGGTCCCGACAATGGCCCGTTCCGTAAAGACCGCGCGGCGGAAGCGGAACATTTTGGCCGGCCTGCCCCCTGTATCCTGGCTGGTTTCGCCGGTCTCCTCGACCAGCTCCTGCTGTTCGATGAGACGGCGAAAATTCTGTTTGTGCACCAGTCGGCCAGCCAGCGCTTCCACGCAGCGCTGCAATTGCAGCAAGGTGAAGGTCTCCGGCATCAGTTCGAACACGACCGGATGATATTTGATTTTCGCGCGCAGCCGCGCGATGGCGGTCGCCAGGATGCGGCGGTGATCGTGGATCATAGCGCGCCCGCCAGGCGGCGCGGCGCTCTTGTCATATGACGCCGCACCTGCGCCGCGCTGCGCCTCGGGTATGAGCCCGGCCTCGAAGAGCAGCTCATAGCGTTGCAGGACAAGCTCCTCGTTCCAGGGCCGGCCTTCGAGGCCAAAGGTGATCGCGGCGCGCTGCACCCGATTTTGCCGAAGGACTGGATCGCCCGCGGCGGCGACCCAGGCGCGCAGAAGGGGCGCCAACGCCTCTTCAATCAGGGACGGCGATCCGACGCGATGATCCTCCCACGGAAAATAGGCGTACCAGCTGACCCAGCTCGCTTCATGCTCGCCAGAGGCCGGCTGTTCGCGGGTAAGGCCAAGATAGCTGATCGAGACCATCCGCCGTCCGGCCCCGGCGCGATCCTTGTCGGCGAAAGTGTAGAGTTGCTCGACATAGCCGAGCGGAAGCCGGGTCTGCCGTTCGACCCAGGCGCGAAGGCCAGACTGCAGCGAGCGATGGGCGATTTGAAAAGGACCTGAAGGCAGCGCGCGCTGATCCTGGATGGTGAGGACGCGCGGATCGCCGCAGGTCACGGCTACAAGCACCGCGATAAGGTCTGCGGCGACGCCTTCTCCGCTGGCGACCTGCGGCGCACCGAGGCCGCCTCCCCTTGCGGAAGACTCGGTGATTTCTCCCCGGTGCAACGATCCCATGACTTTCCTCGGTCTCTCACGCCGATCAGGGCTCGAATCCTTTGCGCGTTTCTTAATCCATCCGGCGTCCGTGCGCCACGCCTCAGGCCGCCTTGTCAACCGATCTCCAGCTCGATCGCCGATTTGACATGGCGCGGCCATCGCCAGGGCGCGATAAAGATGGCGTCGCAGCGCAAGGTTAAGGCCGCCGCTGAAGGATTGCGCGTCAGCCAAACCCGCGCCGCTCGCGAAATCCGGCGGCGTTTTTCCGGCGTGACCGCGCTGCTGGCTTCGTCGAGAGTTGGCCTCGCCTTCACCTCGACAAAGGCAATGGTGTCGCCGCGCCGCGCGATGATGTCGATCTCGCCGCCGCGAATGCGGTAGCGGCAGGCGAGAATGGAATAGAATTGAAGCCGCAAGGCGATGATCGCGAGGCGCTCGGCCAAGATCCCTTGCCAATGCGCGGCGCGACGCTCGTCGACGCTGCGCAACGCTCACTCCCGCGCGATAGACGAGCCAGTCAGCTCGATGGCGCGCGCATAGAGTTTGCGCCGCGGCTGGCCGGTCGCGGCGGAGACGATCGCGGCGGCGTCCTTAACCGAAAGGGTCTCCAGCGCCTTCGCGAGCTTCGCGTCGATTTCCTCTTGACTGTCGGTCGCAACCTCGGCCCGGGGCGGTCCGACGAGCACCACGATCTCCCCTTTCGGCGGCGGCTCGTCAGCGAGCGCGGCGGCAAGTTCAGGCAAAGGCGCGCGCCGCACAGTTTCATAAAATTTGGTGAGCTCGCGCGCGAGCGCCGCATCGCGCGGGCCGAGAACGGCGGCAAGATCAGCGAGCGTCTCCGCCACGCGGCGCGGCGATTCGAAAAAGACGAGCGTGCCTGGAATGGACGCGAGTTCAGCGATGCGCTGGCGCCGGGGGCCGGATCGCGGCGGCAAGAACCCTTCGAAAAAGAAACGATCGGTCGGCAGGCCCGCGACCACGAGCGCGGCCAGAACGGCGGAGGCGCCGGGCACGGTAAAGACCTCGACATTCTGCGCCAAAGCATCGGAAACAAGTTTGTATCCGGGATCGGAGACGAGCGGCGTACCGGCGTCCGACACCAAAGCCAGGGCAGCTCCGCTCGCCAGCCGGGCGAGCAAATGCGGGCGCATCACCGCGGCGTTATGCTCGTGATAGGCGACCAGCGGCGTAGCTATGCCATAATGAGCCAGCAGCGTTTTTGTCACGCGCGTATCTTCGGCGATGACGGCGTCCGCGGCGGCGAGCGTCGCCAGAGCGCGAAACGAAATGTCGCCAAGGTTGCCGATCGGCGTCGCGACGACGTGCAAACCCTTGCGGATCGGCTCCGCTTCGGCGCGAAGGCCGAACGCCGTAAATGCGCCAGCGGAGCCTGCGCCCAGACCGGAGAGGGGCCGGGATTCCGGCGGCGCGCCCGGCTCGCCACGGGCCCGATCTTGATCGACGCCGCTCGGGTCCCGATCGCGCATGTTCATGGGTTTAGCCCGCAAAATCTCCACATCCTCAGCCGACTGGCTGTGGCCATCCGTTCTATAAAACGTCCATTCGTTCTCTTTGTAGAACGAAACGAGCGATTCTGCAAGGAAGCAAGGCGCGCTTCCGGAAACTATTGCCTGCGCCTCCATTTTATGACTGAAACTCACGATGCCGTTCATGTTAACACAGTGGCGTCTTTTTTCATCGAAAGGATCGCGGCATGGGCTCAAGTCAGACGATCCCTGAGAATGGAACAAATACTTTAGCCGCGCCTACGCCGTCACGGAGGAGCTGCGCAGCGGCGCTTGGAGATAGCCTTTGATGACATTTTTGTCGCGTGCGGAGGACCGAGCGGGGGAGCTGTTCAGAGCGGTGGCGCTACTGAAGGCGGCGTGCGTCGTATCGCTCGCTTTGGCTCTCGCGGCCTGCGGGTCGGGTCCGTTTAACCATCCGTCGGGCGATTCCCTGGCGAATGGCCCAAAAATCCCGGCCGCCACGCCAAGCTCAAGCGCTGAGCACATCGGCTCGGGTCCAGTCAAGGTCGCGCTCGTGCTGCCGCTGACGCAGTCGTCTGGAAGCGCAAGCGTCGTCGGCGTGTCGCTAAGAAACGCGGCGGCGCTCGCTTTGACGGAAGCCGGAAGCAATGATCTCACCTTGATCGTCGAGGATGACCATTCGACGCCGGACGGCGCGCGCACAGCGGCGCAAGCGGCGCTCGCCGACGGAGCCGATCTCATTATCGGGCCGCTGTTCGCATCGAGCGTGCGCGAAGTCGGCGATGTCGCGCGCGCGAGCGGCAAACCGGTGATCGCTTTTTCGACTGACGCGTCGAGCGCTGGCCGCGGCGTCTATCTACTCTCTTTCCTGGCCGAATCCTATGTCGACCGCATCATCGGCTTCGCCGCCTCACAGGGCAAAAAATCCATCGCGGCCCTCGTTCCGGAGAATGACTACGGCCGGATCGCCGAGGCGGCTTTCCAGCAGGCGGCGGCGCGCGAGAATATTCGCGTCATGACGATCGAACATTTTCAGCCGCAGACGCTCGCCGCAGCGGCGCAGAAAATCGCCGCGCTCGGCGATCAGATCGACGCGCTCTTCATCCCCGAACAGGCCGACGCCATGCCGGCGGTCTCTCAGGCGCTAACGGCGGCGGGGCTGAACGGCAAAAAAGTCCAGATCCTCGGCACTGGCCTCTGGAACGACGCGCGCGTTTTGAAGCTCCCCGCTCTGCAGAGCGCCTGGTTCGCGGCGCCTGAGAACGGCGGCTATAACGCCTTCTCGGCGCGTTATCGAGCCAAATATGGCGTCGACCCGACGCGCATCTCGACCCTCGGATACGATGCGGTGTCGCTTGCCGCGGCCCTCGCCCATACGCAGGGATCGCAACGTTATTCGGAAAGCGTGCTGACCACTCGCGCCGGATTTAACGGCGCGGACGGCGTTTTCCGTTTTCAGCCTGACGGCGCTAATGAGCGTGGCCTCGCCGTCCTCGAGATCAATAATGGCGTTGCGGCGTCGATCAGTCCGGCCCCGCACTCCTTTGCCGGGGCGTCGTGAGCGCAACTGTTCTCTTCCCGCACCTCTTTCTCTCGATAACGGCGAGCCAGATCGCGTGAGGATGCGTCGCTCTAAACCGTGCGGGAGATCCCCCGGCTCTGCCGGGGAGGCAGCAATAGTTTGACGTTTCCTGAAGTCCATCGTGACCATCGCTTTTGTGAGCCGCCAAGCACACGAAAGGTCAAGTCACGATGGACGAGTTTGAGAGTTTAAGTCACACAAAGTGGGAGTGCAAATATCACGTCGTGTTCATCCCGAAGTTCCGCCGCAAGGCGCTATACGGGCAACTGCGGGATCATCTTGGAGAATTGCTTCGTAAGTTAGCAACACAAAAGGAAAGCCGGATCGAAGAAGGGCATTTGATGCCGGATCATGTGCACATGATGATTTCGATCCCGCCGAAATACGCGGTTTCTCAGGTGATCGGATATGTCAAGGGCAAGAGTGCGATCCATCTGGCCCGCGTTTACGGGGAACGGCGGCGCAATTTTGTAGGGCAACATTTCTGGGCGCGAGGATATTTCGTCTCGACCGTGGGGAGAGACGAAGCTGCGATCCGGGAATACATCAAGAGCCAGGAAAAGGAAGATCAGAGGCTGGAGCAACTGAACCTCTGGCGCTGATCGGCCACCATCAGGTGGCCCAATGAACCGGGGACGCGTCAGCGTCCCCTCCCAGCCGCTTTGAGCGGCTCACATAAATAAAGCCCCCGGCTCTGCCGGGGGATAGTTACTGCGCCAAAAACATCAGAGCGAAGGAAATCACCACCAAGACCAGGCCGCCGATCAGAACGTACAGCATCGGCGCCCTATTCGTTCCCTGTTTCGCCTCGATCTCATTTTTGACGATTGGCGTTTCGGGGTCCCTGGTGCGAAGGTCACTATCCATTGCAACTCTCCTTTGTCGCCGTCGCTTCCATCGCCGCCGGACAAAAGCGACGTGGGGACTCTCATTTTGTCGCGGCGTCCGCGAAGCGCCTCCCCTCAAGCAGCCGCTTGATTGAGGGCCTCGCACGCAAGCTTGGTCAGCGCCGCGTCGGTTTTCTTTTCTTCCTCCAACGTCGCACGCAATAGCTTGCCGGCGTCCTTCAACCCAAGTTGATCCGCCCAGGCGATGAGCGCGCCATAGCGCGCAATTTCGTAATGCTCGACCGTCTGCGCGGCGGCGAGGATGCCGGCGTCGCAAACCTCGGCGTTCTCGATTTCGTCCATCATGTCCCTTGCTTCGGCGAGGATGCCGTCCATCGCTTCGCAACGGATCCCGCGAGCGGCCGCGCCGCAGCTTTCGAAGATTTCTTCGAGTTGCTCGATCTGCTTTTCGGTTTCTTCGTGATGCTTCTCAAACGCCTGCTTTAGTTCCGGCGAGGCGGCGCCTCTGGCCATCTTGGGCAGGGATTTATAGATCTGCTTTTCCGCATAGTAGATATCCTTGAGCGTATGCAGAAAAAGATCATTTATCGACTTAACAGGCATGAACATGCTCCCATGGCAAACCGCGCGAGCCGCGCTTCGAGCCATTGGAAGTCGTCAGGCTTGATAAGGTTTCATTTCTTCGCGCTCCGCGCCGGCGATTTTTTCGCCGGCAGCGCCTGCTTGGCGGTCTCCAACCCTGCCCATGGATCGGCGTGAAGCGTCTTCAATCGGCGATCGAAATTGCCAAGCGTGAACTGATCGGCGCGATCTATGGCGTCGAGTTCGCTCCAGTCGAGCGGCGTCGAAACGCCCGCCCCGGGGCGCGCGCGCGTCGAATAAGCCGCGACCGCGGTTGATCCGCGACCATTGCGCAGATAATCGACGAAAATGCGCCCGCTTCGCTCTCGCTTCGCCATTGTCGCCGTGAAGCGAGAGGGCGAGGCCGCCGCCATAGCTTCCGCTACTCCGCGGCAATAGGCTTTCGCGTCGTCCCAGGACGATCGCGGGGTGATCGGCGCGACGACATGGAGGCCCTTGCCGCCCGTGGTCTTGACGAAGCTCTCAAGGCCGTCGTCGCGCAATCGCGCGCGGATTTCAAGAGCGGCGGCGACGAGATCGCGCCACACGATTCCGTCGCCCGGATCAAGGTCGAAAATGAGCCGATCCGGCGCATCGAGATCGTCGGCCTTTGCGCCCCAAGGGTGAATTTCGAGGACGCTGGCCTGAACCAGCGCCATCAGTCCGTCGAAGTCATTGATGCCGACAAGCGGCTTCTCTTCCGCCGGGTCTTTCGTCAAAACGATATGCGCGTCGGAGCCCTCCCATTGATGCTTTTGGAAGAAGCAGCCGCCGCTGACGCCTGTCGGGCACCGCACCAAAGCCAGCGGCCGGCCTGTGATGTGCGGCCCGATCAACGCCCAAACTGACGCGTAATACTCCGCCAGCGCCCGCTTGGTGATCCCGGCCTGCGGCCACAACACCCTCTCCGGATGCGTCAGCTTGACGCTTGTCTGTGGCGTATCTGACGGCGGTTGTTGCGGACGAGGCGGCTGCTCTACAGGAGAAACAGCAACCTCCCGCACCACCTCATTCGCCGGCTTGTCATCGCGAAGCGCCTTGAAGGAAGCCTGTCGCACGATGTTCGCCGTGGTCCAGCCGCGAAACTCGACTTCCGCGACGAACTTCGGCTCTGTCCAGACGAGACCGCGCCGCGCCTCCGCGGGCAGAGGGCCGCTCACGGACGGCTTGTCGCTTTTGATTTTTTCAAGCTTGCCGAAAAGCGCCTTGGCGGTGTCGGCGTCAAACCCCGTCCCTACCCGGCCAGCATAGCGAAGCTTTCCTTGATCATAAAAGCCAAGCGCTAGCGAGCCGATCGCCTTTGGCGTCGCCGTCGATGGCGTAAAGCCTATGATGACGAATTCTTGCCTGTTGGCGCATTTCACCTTTAGCCAGTCGCGGCCGCGCCCCGAACGATAGGGCGCGTCGGCTCGCTTCGAGACGATGCCTTCCGCGCTGAGCGCGCAAATGTGGCGCAGCAGCGTATCCCCGTCGATCGAAAAATGCGGGCTGTAACGAAGGACGCCGCCTGGCGGCGCGGATTGCAAAAGCTGTTCGAGCAACGCCTTGCGT
This sequence comes from uncultured Alphaproteobacteria bacterium, assembly GCA_963815815.1. Lineage (GTDB taxonomy): Bacteria > Pseudomonadota > Alphaproteobacteria > Rhizobiales > Beijerinckiaceae > Methylocapsa. Next base: position 166,078 of record CAWFIA010000012.1, on the reverse strand, counting down.
TCAATCAAGGGCGCCGCGCGCAAGTCATAGCCGTTGAGATAGAGAACATCGAAGACATAGAAGACGATCTTGTCTTGCGCTTGCGTTTTCAACGCGTCCTGCAAAGCGGCGAAATCGGCGACGCCGTTGCGATCTTCAACGATGGCCTCGCCATCGAGAAGCGCGCTCGCAACCGGCAGGGCGGCGACGGCTTTGGCGATCGTCGGAAATCTTTCCCTCCAGTCGAGGCCGCGGCGCGTGCGAATGATGACGCGTCCCTCTTCCAGCTCTGGTTGCAGCCTGTAGCCATCGAATTTGACCTCGTGAACGAAGCTCTCGCCTGAAGGCGGCGCCGTCATAGCCGTTGCGAGGCAAGGCTCGACGAAGCCCAGGCTCTTCGCCTTGCGCGCCGCTTTCGGCATGACGAAAACCCCGGGCGATCGCTCTGCTGCGGGCTTGCCGGCAAGCACTGGCGCGCGGGCGCGCTGACGCGGCGTCAAGCCCCCGGCCGCCGCTACCACAGGCGGCGACGCCGGCTTGCCGGTGGTCCATTTCGGGCTCGATTTGTCGCTGGCTATCGTCTCGATCGACTTGCCGCTCACAACCGAAAGGGGAGCTTCTTCGAGAATGTCCGGCGCATCCGCGGCGCGCGCGTAAGAATTGTCGGCTTTGATCAACAGCCAGTTGTCGCCGCGCTGTCCTTGCTTGGCCGCCATGCGGACGAGATGCCAGCCGCCTTTCAACTTTTCGCCGTCGAGGCTGAAACTTAAATGGCCCTTGGCGTAACCCTTGTCGGGATCCCCCTCCGGGATCCATTCGCCGCGGTCCCAAACGATGACCGCGCCCGCACCATATTGCCCCTCCGGAATGATTCCCTCGAAGCCGCCGTAATCCAGAGGATGATCCTCGACGTGTACAGCCAGCCGCTTTTCGCCGGCGACCAGACTCGGGCCCTTGGCGACTGCCCAGCTCTTCAGCACGCCATCGAGTTCAAGCCGAAAATCATAATGCAACCGCCGCGCCGCGTGCTTTTGAACGACGAAGCTCAAACCGGTCTTGGCCGGTTTCTTGGCGCGCCGCTCGCCGCTCGGTTCGCGCGTCACTGTGAAATCGCGTTTGGCGCGATAGGCGTCAAGCGTCTTTTCCGACGCGCGCATCAGCTCGCCTTTCTGACTCGCGTCCTATCGGCCGGCGCTTTCGCGCTTCGAGTGGGGGATGATTTCCCCTTCGTGGTCGCCGCCTGTCGCTCGGCTCGGCTGCGCCCTTCGCGCCCTCGGCGCCGAGGCTGCGCCTTAGAGCGTCCATCAGGTTGACGACATTGCTGGGCGCCGCCGCGCGAGGCTGTGGCGCAGGACGTCCGGCGCGCTTCGCCCTGATGAGATCGACGACCGCCTCCTTATATTCGTCCTTGAATGCGGTAGGATCGAACTTGGCTGTCTTGACGTCGATGATATGCAAAGCGAGGTCGAGCATCTCCCTGCTGATCTCGACATCCGGAATGTCTTCGAAATAGGCTTCGTCGTCGCGGACTTGATAGGCGTAACGCAGCGTAGTTGCGAGAATGCCTTTCGATCGCGGCTCCAGCATGACGATGCGCTCGCGTCCGTAAAGGACGACGCGGGCGATTCCGACCGCATCGCGGACGCGCATCGCTTCGCGAATAACAGCGAAAGCCTCCGCTCCGACTTTGTCGTCCGGCGCAATATAATAGTGATTGTCGAAATAGATTGGATCGACGTCGGTCCGCCCCGCAAAACCTTTAATGTCGATCGTGCGGCTGCTTTCGATTTCTATGCGATCCAGTTCTTCGTCGCTGACGATCACATAGTCGTTCTTGGCGATTTCATATCCCTTCACGCGCTCGCCGCGCTCGACGACTTCGCCTGTTTCGGCGTCGACATATTGCTGTTTCAGCCGATTGCCGGTCTCGGCGTTCAGCATATGGAAGGCGGGGCGTTCGCTGTCGCTCGTAGCCGAATAGAGCGCGATAGGGCAAGAGACGAGCGAAAGCTTTAGATATCCTTTCCAATTCGACCGGGACGGCATGGCGACCTCCAACACGCAACGCGAGGCTGAATGTCACAACGCTGCCTGCGCCGTCCCAGTTCCGCAGAAAGGCCAGGAACCTCGCCAACATGTGGGCGTTAGCGCCTACTCGAAAGTTTCCGCCAAAAAAGGACAGGATCTTGCCGAATTGCGCTGACAACCTAAACCAGCAAATCCCAAAGCCTCCGGCCCCCGGACCCGCGCCGGGCCCCGATATTTGGCCCGGAAATTTGCCGGTGCCGCCCGGCCCTGACATTCCAGCTCCGGATCCGGCGCCGCCGCCGGTTGAAAACCCCGGTGACGTTCCTTTGCCGCCAGTCACCGATCCCGATCCTTTAGGCCCGGGCGACCCGCAGAACGTTCCGCTGAGAGTTCGGACCCTCTAAAATACGCACTGCTCCCGCCAAGTATAGGGCGGAACCAATTCAAGATCGGTTGAGTTGCACTTGCAGTTAGGCAATCGCGATCCTAAAGAAGGGGCGTCCTATGCTTATGACAATTCTCCTGATTCTCGTTATTTTGATGCTCGTCGGCGCTATTCCGTCGTGGCCGTATAGCCGCGGCTGGGGCTATGGCCCTTCCGGCATTCTGGGCCTCATACTCGTTGTGCTGGTCATCGTCATCTTGACGCGCGGCGGCGCCTAGAGCGGAACGGCCGATGTCGGTGCGTTGCTGTGTTGGGTGGTATAAGCTGTATTGCGTAGTGTAACGGGCCGCGGCGGCGAGTGACGTTAGCCGCCGCGGCCCAAATGCGAACCTCAATAAAACCGGAGCGAAAATGACCGAAACGAAATTGCTCGAAGAAACAACAGAAGAAACAACACAAGACCTCTCCAGCGATCTGCAAGCTTTGCGTGAAGACCTATCCAGATTGACGGCGACGGTGACCAAACTCGTCAAGGCGGAGGCCTCGACGACAACGGATACTGTCTATGGGGCCGTCGACGCCGCGCGCCAAAAGCTTACTGAAAGCGCCTCCGACGCGAGGGAGCGTCTCGCCGGAGCGAGTTCGGACCTCGAAGCTTCCATTGCGCGCAATCCTTTGATTGCCGTGCTCATCGCACTGGGCGCCGGCTTCATCATCGGCTTATTAAGCCGCTCGCGACAATGAATCCTCTGGTCAGGCGGCTCGCGCAGGAAGCCGCCGCTCCCCTCGAGGAAATGCTGCAGCGGCTTATTCGGACGACGGCGCTCATCGTTATGGCGACTGGATGCGCGATCGCCGCTTCGGCTTTTTTGACGGTTGACTTATTTCTTTACTTGCAAGGCTTGTGGGGCCCGCTGGCGGCGGCCTCGAGCGTCGCGGGCCTCTACCTGATTGGCGCCTTGATTTTCTTCTTGCTTGCGATGCGCCGGTCGACGCGAACGGCCGGCGCCGCCGCCGCGCCTCAGCCGGTCGCTGCGGCCCCCGTGATGGCGGCCTCCGTCGGAGCGCAGGTAGCCCCCCCGGCGCCTCACAATCCGGAATTCGCCGCCAACATCGACGCCGCTATCACCCCTGTCCTCGGGGTGCTTCGCCAAGCCGGACTCGACAAAGAGGTTGTGGCGATAGAGGCGGGAACCGAGCTCGCCAAGCAGCTCAATCCGTTTTCTCTGATAGCGATTGCTGCCGCCGCCGGTGTTTTTCTGGGCCGCACCCTCGGCGTCAAGCGGACCCGCCTCTGATCGCCGGGGATGGAGCCTCAAACAAGAGCGTTCTTTGACTCCGATTCATCTTTGCGGTGCGATTTGCGATCGAAAAACAGGGCTTGGCTAATCACCGCCTTGAGGCTGGAGACGCCGAAAGGTTTGGTGATGAGAAAAGCAGGCTCAGGCGGAGCGCCAGTGAGGAACCGTTCCGGATAGGCCGTGATGAAAATGACCGGGACGGAGAAGGAGCCGAGAATCTCGTTGACGGCTTCGAGCCCTGAACTGCCGTCGGCGAGTTGAATGTCGGCTAGGATCAGACCCGGACGCTCCTTCTCGACCGCCTCGACGGCCTCCCGGTGCGTGCGCGCCACGGCTATGACCCTATGGCCCTGCTCCTCAACCAGCGTCTGGAGGTCAAGCGCAATAAAGGGCTCGTCTTCGATGATCACGACGTCGGTGCGAATCTGGTTGGCGATCTCTTTACCGGCAGCGTCGATGAGAGCGGCGGCTTCATCGACTGAACAGTCAAGCGTCGCGGCGACTTCGTCAGTGTTGAAGCCTTCGAGCGAACTTAGCAGAAAGGCGATGCGCGGACGCAAGGTGATCGCCTCAAGATTGCGGTGCGCGCCAAGTTCGTCAGCCGAAAAACCGATATCTTCGACATGGTCGTTGACAGCGACTGAGCTCCAGACTTTCAGGAAAAGCCGATAGAGCGCCGTGCGAACATCAGGTTCATTCTCGAATTCCCCCGGATCGGCGACGATCGATTCGAGCGTCGCCAGCACATAAGCGTCTCCGCCCGCCTGCGATCCCGTCAGAGCGCGAGAGAAGCGGCGCAAATATGGGATATGCGAGGAAATTGCCTGAGATATTGACATCAATTGAGCCTCTATGGACGCTTGAGCCGCCTGCGGCGGCGCCATGTCAAAGTACAACCCCCACAAAAGGTTCCAAGCTCGCGGAACTTTGTGCGACGCGAAACGTTGAAAAGCGGCAAATTTGGCTTGCGGCACGGCCTTGGCTTATCGAAGAGTCAAGGAAGGTGGCGTTGTGAACCAAGGCATCGTATCCGACGAACGGGGGCAAGATAAAGGCCGCCTCAAGGAAATGGCGCCGTTAATCGGCGCTACGGTGAAAACCGCAGCAAGGGTGACCCGGTGACGAAATCAGCAAAGTCGAGCGTCAATGTGATAAAAGCGGCGGAGCTTTTGTCTAAGGAGGGCGGCGAACCAGAAGCTGGAGGAGTTGGTTTTAATTCCTTCGTTGACGGAACAGTCGTTTCCATGTCGAGGTTATGCAAGTCCGCAGCCAAAGCGGAAGTCGCCGACCAGATTGGCCGCGGATTGCGCAGCGTCTACAATGATGTGTTGTCGCAGCCGGTTCCGGACCGTTTCCTAGATCTGTTGCGACAGCTCGAAGGCGCGCAGGGCAGGCAGTTCAAGAAGGATGCTTTGTGACAACAGAGCAAAAGGATTTTATCGAAGACGGAGATGAAGATGAAGTGGTGGCGCCCGCCGGCCCAGCGGCGAGCGCTCAGATGACGGCCGATATCCTCGTCGTAATTCCCAATTTGCGCGCTTTCGCTATGTCGCTGTGCGGCAACCTCGATCGCGCCGACGACCTTGTTCAGGAAACGCTTGTAAAAGCTTGGAGCAAGCTTGGCTCTTTCGTCGAGGGCACTAATCTACGCGCTTGGCTCTTCACAATCCTACGGAATATCTATTACTCGGAATACCGCAAGCGCCGCAGGGAAGTCGCCGATTTCGGACGGCGCTATCGCGGGCAAGCTGGCGACCGCGCCAGCGCAAAACAGCCATATGGACATGCTCGACTTTCGCGAGGCGCTGCAGCAGCTGCCGCCCGATCAGCGCGAGGCCTTGATCTTGATCGGCGGCTCGGGTCTGTCCTACGAAGAGGCCGCCAGCGTTTGCCGCTGCGCCGTGGGCACCATGAAAAGCCGCGTTAACCGGGCGCGCAGCCGGCTTGCGGAGCTGTTGTCGATCACCTCAAGCAGCCAGTTCGGCGACGATGGCGATTGGCAGGCGGTTGATCCGGTTTTCGTCGGCCAGCGCTATTCGCGCGGCGGCAGCGAGTGACCAGGGCGCCAGCGCCAAACCGGCGCGACGCGAAAAAATAGGGCCGGTGCCCAAAAGGTGGCTTTCCCCATGACGGAAGATGGGAAAACGCGGGTCGAAACCGACAGCTTCGGTTCAGTCGAGGTGCCGGAGTCTCACTATTGGGGCGCTCAGACCCAGCGCTCGCTCGTCAATTTCGCGATCGGCGACAATAGGATGCCGGCTGCGATCGTCCACGCCCTCGCTCTGATCAAAAGAGCGGCGGCCGAGGTCAACGGGGATTTTGGAGTTCTGTCTCCAGCGCTCAGCGAGGCCATCGCCGCCGCCGCGCGCGAGGTCGAAAGCGGGCGTCTCGACGGCGAGTTCCCGCTTTCCGTGTGGCAGACGGGATCCGGCACACAAACCAATATGAACGTCAATGAGGTGATCGCCAATCGCGCTAACGAAATGTTGGGAGAAAAGCGGGGGTCGAAACATCCGGTTCACCCCAACGATCACGTTAATCTGGGGCAATCATCGAACGACTGCTTCCCCACCGCAATGCACATCGCCGCGGTCCTGCAAATAAAGCACAAGCTTGAGCCCGCCTTGCGGAGTCTCGAGCGGGCGCTGGCGGCGAAGGCGCAAGATTTCGCGTCGATTGTGAAGATCGGCCGCACTCATTTACAGGATGCGACGCCGGTGACTTTGGGTCAGGAATTTTCCGGCTATGCGGCGCAGCTGACCTTCGGGCTTGAGCGAATCGAGGCGACAATGCCGGGGCTTTATCGTCTCGCTCAGGGCGGCACGGCGGTCGGCACCGGTCTTAATTCCAAACGGGGCTTTGCGGAGGCGATCGCCGCGAAAATCGCGGCGTATACTGGCCTACCTTTCGTCTCGGCGCCGAATAAATTCGAAGCGCTCGCTTGCCACGACGCCCTCGTTTTCGCGCATGGGGCGCTGAATTCGGTCGCAGGCGGCCTCTACAAGATAGCCTCCGACATTCGCCTTGCCGGGAGCGGCCCGCGTTCGGGTTTGGGCGAGTTGATCTTGCCCGAAAACGAGCCGGGCTCGTCAATTATGCCGGGCAAGGTAAATCCGACCCAGGTCGAGGCGCTGACCATGGTCTGCACGCGGGTTTTCGGCAATCACACGACGATCGCGTTCGCCGGCTCGCAAGGACATTTCGAACTTAATGTTTATAAGCCAGTGATCGCATTCGCTTTTCTAGAAAGCCTGCGCCTGCTCGCCGACGCTTGCGACAGCTTCCGGACGCATTGCGTCGAAGGCTTGCAGCCAAATCTCGAGCGGATCGCCGCATTGATGCGTCAATCCTTGATGCTGGTCACCGCTCTCGCGCCCAAGATCGGCTATGACGCCGCTTCGCGGATCGCCAAAACGGCCCATAAGAAGGGCACCACCTTGCGGGAGGAGGCGCTGGCTTCAGGCCTTGTCAGCGCCGAGACCTATGACGCGCTGGTCCGTCCCGAAACGATGCTGGCGCCGAGCGGTTGAACGCCGGCTTTTGGACTAGTTTCAGTTGGGCAGCCAGCCCGCCAGAACCGCAACGAGCAGGAAAACTCCGATCAGCGCGCGATAGACGACGAACGGCCACGCGGAAAACCGTTCGAGGATGCGCAGCAAGCCCCAGATCGCGCCAAAGGCCGAGATCGAGGCGACGACCAATCCGAACGCCAGCACTGACCAACCATGGCCGTCGAGATGAGCCTTGTGCAAGGCCCAGAGCTCGTGCAGGCCGGCCGCGGCAATCGCCGGCAGTCCCAGCAGAAATGAGAAGCGCGCCGCCTCGTCCCGCCTGAAATCGCGGAACAGAGCGGCGGTCAGTGTCGAGCCTGACCGCGAAACGCCGGGAATAAGCGCGCCGACCTGCGCGACGCCGACCACAAGCGCGTCCTTTAACGTCGCGTGATCCATCGTTCGTTTCGGCCGCGAATAGAGTTCGGCGAGGGCGAGGAGAAGCGCCATGACGACGCATGAAATGCCGATCACCGTCAGGCTTCGCAAAGGTGAGCCGCAGGCGTTGAGGATCGGCGCGAGGAGGACGCCCGCGACGATTATGGGGATCGTCGCCAAAATGATCCAGATAGCGAAACGAAAATTCCAGTCGGCGAAATCCCGCCGCATCGCCGCCTCGATCGATCCGAACACAAGGCCGCGCACATCACTCCAAAAATAGCCGACCACCGCTGCGAGCGCCGCCATCTGCATCGCTGCGGAGAACGCCGATCCTGGGTCTTGCCAACCTAAAAAAGCGGGGACTATCCGCATATGAGCCGTCGAAGAAATCGGCAGAAGCTCGGTAATCCCTTGAACGACGCCGAGTACGCCGACCTTGGCGTAGCCAAGCGCGACGAAGCCGGTATCGAGCCCTTCAGTACAGGCAGACGCCATTTTGAATGTCTCCGACGGTTTGGTGACGCAACGGAACGCGGATCGCGCTCCGTTCCGTTTTTTCAGTTTCCGCCGAGAAGATCAACGCCGAGCTTTCGGCCGTAGCCGATGGGTTCTGGCGCCAAGCCCGTTTGGCTCTGGCTCAACGCCGCGAGTTGCGGCAGAACCATCGGAAGCGGTAGGGTCCGCAAGGCCGTCTTATGACGCATTGTGATGGCCTTCGCGCCGATTGTGCGTTTGGATACGGCCTCCGGGTTTGGCGCGCGCATGATCGATTCGGCTGAATTGGCTCCAGAAAAGATGAAACGCATGATGCGCGGATCAACCTCCCCTCTCGGCGCATGAACGCGTGGGACCGATCGCGGGCGCGCGTCGGGGCGGGGCTTTTCGCCGCGGTTCTGTTGATGATGAGTTTTTCGCCCGCGCAGCGCGGCGTCCGCCTGCTCGATCCAGGCGATCAAATGATGCCGATCACATCATTTTCCGCGCTAAAGCCAGGCCGCCCGGCGCCGATAAAACGCCAAAGCCTCGACCCGATTCGCGTCGCGGTCGAAGGCGGCGACGCCAGCCGGCTCTCTGGACTGACTTCCGGCGTGGGGGCGTTCGAGATCGTTGAGCCGAGCGGCGGATCGGACCTCGTCTGGGGATCCCGCGCGCGGCAGGCGCCGCAGCCGATGGGCGGCGCTCGAAGGGGCGTCAAGGAGCTCAGCCACAATGCCGGCGCCGGCGAAATCTTGCAGCTGATCGCACGCGCCGCGCCGCCCGACGCGCGCATGGCGTCGCCTCGCTGCTAAGCCAACCCTGAACGTGGTCGCGCGAAATCGCCGCTAGCTCTTCTTCGGCTTCGGCGGCTGCGCGCGGCGACGCATCAAAGCGGCGTTCAGTTCGCCGCCAAAGATGAAAATCGCGGCGACCATGTAAAGAAAAACCAGAGCGATCATCACCGAAGCGAGACCAGCGTAAGTGGTCACATAATTGCGTGCGAATTCAGCCAAATAGGAACCGAAAATAGCGCCGGCGGCGACCCAAAGGCCGAAGGTGAAGACGACGCCCGGGAGAATGTCGCGCACCGTCCGGCGTCCCGCGGGAAGAAACTTGTGGATGATCAGCAGCGCGAGCAACAGCACAAGCGTTGCAATACCGAACCGGCTGAGCGTGACAAAGCGGTCGAGCGGTTCGATATGAGGCGCAAAATGCAGCGTTATGCTCCAAATCAGAGGCGCGAAAACGACAAGCAACGTCAACGTCAGCAAAGCGACGGCGCCGACCAGCACATAGGCGATTGATTCAAGGCGAAGCAGCCACCAGGGCCGCGTTTCCTTGACGTCATAGGCGCGGTTAAGCCCAATCCGCAGCGCCTCGACGCCGCTCGACGAAAAATACATCGAAAGTACGCCGCCGAGCGTCAAAAGGCCGCCGCGCGGTTGGGTCAACACGTCGTGAATTTCGTTGGCCAAGGGCTTGGCCACCTGCTCGGGCCAGGCCTGGAAAAGAATCTCCACCGCTTCGCTGGCGAGGCCTGCGGACCCGATAAAGCCGGCGAGTGCGGTGACGAAGATGAGGAAAGGAAACATCGACGTCAGGATGGACAAGGCGATGTGGCTCGATATCGCCCAGCCGTCGTCGTCGAGAAAATTCAATGAGGCGTCGTAAATGATCTGAAACGCGGATCGCATGGCAACGAAGCCTCTTTTGCGCCAACCAAGCCTTCGCTAGGTCGGAAAGCTTGTCCAGAATGACGAAATGAAAATCGGAGCCGAATGTTTCGGTCCCGCGCGGTCGCCTGCTTGCAACGGCCATAACCTTGGCTCTTGAACTCGACGTATCAAATGTTCTAAATTCGTTCCGGCAGAGAAGCGAACTTTTTGATTCACGCATGGACCGCCTCATCGCATCGCTCAATGGCGCGTCGGTCGCGGGCTCGCAGCTGCTTATCGCAGCGGCGGCGCTGGCGCTTGCGTTGCTTTTTTTCATCGCGGCGAACCTTGGTCGCGCCGCGCGTCAACGCAGCAATGAAGCGGCCGCGGCTCTGGAGCGTCAGCGCCAGATAGAGCGCGCCATGGCCGTGATCGCCAGGCAGAACGCCGAGCTTGGCGGGCGCATGCGTAGCGTCGCGGAGGTTCTGGGATCGCGCCAAGGCGAGCTCGCGCGCTTCGTCGCCGAGCGGCTCGACGCCGTCGGCGCGCGCGTCGGCGCCGGCGTCGAAGCCTCCGGTAAATCCGCCGGCGAGCAACTGGCGAAATTGAACGAAAGGCTGGCGGTGATCGACGCGGCGCAGGCGCGCCTAACCGGCCTGACGCAGGAGGTCATCGGGCTCCTTCACCGCTCTAAAGAGCGCAGGCGACGCTGAAGCACGCAAATCCGCCGCGGCGCGGGCGCGCGTCGACGTCGGCAAACACATCAAGGACATCGCCGAGCGTTATTTCCTCCCGAGGAAACCCAGGACATCGCCCTTCTGTTCGTGCCGTCGGAATCGCTTTACGCGGACATCCACGAGCATTTCGACGACATTGTCCAGAAAGCCTACCGCAACCGCGTCATCATCGTCTCGCCTTCGCTCCTGATGATGGCGGTGCAGCTGCTGCAGGCGCTCGTGCGCGACGAACGGGTGCGCGAACAGACGCATATCATCCAGGCCGAAGTCCGCCACCTCGTCGACGACGTCGCTCGCCTGCGCGTCCGCGCGACAAAACTCGAAACGCATTTTCGGGGCGCACAAGAGGACGTTGCGGAACTCGTCGCCTGCGCCGACAGGATCACAAAATGCGGCGAGCGGATCGATCAGATGGATTTCGCCGGGCCCGCCGACGCCGCCGTCGAGAAATTGAAAGCAGCCGAGTGAGCCGCCGTAAATTGCGCTAGACGTCAATTCGCCTTCGGCTGCCAGAAGCCTAGCGTCGCTCCGGTCGGATCGACGATGATCGACAGCGAGCCGGCGTCCATGACTTCCATAACCTCCTGGACCACCGTCGCGCCAAGCGCCTTCGCTTTGGCCGTGCTGGCCGCAATGTCGTCGACGAGAACATAAGGCATCCAGGCCGATTTGGCGTCGGGCGCGAGCGCCTTCATCATTCCCCCGCCTGTGCCCTCGCCGACGCCGATCAGCGTATAGGTCATTCCGGGGCCGACCTCGCGATCCCGCAACTCCCAGTCAAACAAACTCTGGTAGAAGGCTTTCGCCTTGTCGATATCAGTCGTCGTGAGCTCGATGTGCACAAAAGGATTGGCCATGATTGCTCCTTGGCGTAATCGGCGAGTGGATCGCGACCTGTCCCAGCCTCCGTCCCAGAATTCTGCGCCGGCCAAGCCTGGCCTCGATGCAAAGCGCGTCCAAGAATTCGACGGAAAACTAATCATCAGGGCTGAGGTTCCTCCCGAAGCATAGGAGCCCTAAAGGATGAATCGGACGAAAGCTTGGCTGGCGGACCGAAGCGGCGCCGCTTATTACGCGATCCTTGTCGCCGCGACATTTCTGATGGCTCGAGCTTCATCGCCGGCAAAATTGTGCTCGCCGAGGGCGTTCCCGCCTTTCTTCTCGTCGGATGGCGCTTTGTCCTTGCGGCGATGGCGGCGGCGGTCGTCCTCTTCCCCTCGAAGAATTTCGCGCAGACGCTGTTTCCACCGCGCTTCAGCCTCGCAGACTGGCTGACAGCCGGCGCGATCGGCATGCTGCAGACCGCGCTCGCCATGGGTCTTCTGTTCTGGGCGATGGAGACCATCGCGCCTGCGACCGCCGCGATCCTGCCTTTCACCAATCCCTTGTGGGTCGCGCTGATCGGGCATACGGCGCTTGGCGAAAAGCTTTCGCAGCTCAAAATAGCGGGCCTCACTTGCGGGATTGCCGGCGTCGCCTTCGCGCTCGGGGGCGGCCTCAGCCTCGAGGCGCGGGCGATCGGCGGCGAGTTACTGGCGTTTGGCGCGGCGCTCGCCTGGACAACTTCGACGATCGTCAACCGGCGCGCGCGCTTGCCGATCGATACATGGGCGCTCACCTTCTGGCAGATGCTCGCCGGAGCCGTCGCGCTGCTCCTCGTCGCCTATATGCGCGGCGAGCATTGGCCAGCGCATATTTCGATCGCAGCGTGGGCGTGGTTCTTCTGGCTCGCGGTTCCAGGCTCGACGGTCTCGTTCGGGTTGTAGTTCCTGGCGCTGACGCGCGGCGGCGCCGCCCGTTCGTCAAGCTACCTGTTCCTCGCGCCGCTGTTCACCCGTGCTGCTTTCGATGCTCGTGCTGCACACGGCTGTCAGCGTCTCGCAGGGGCTTGGCGGCGTGCTCGTCGGCCTCGGGCTTTGGCTGACAAACCGGAAAAGCTCCGAGGCTTAGGCCGCCTTTAGGCATACCGGTTTCCCCAAGGAAAGCTTCTCTCTAAAAAGCCGTGCGCGCGCGCATCGCCGCAGCGAGCGTTCCCTCGTCGAGGTAGTCGAGTTCGCCGCCGACAGGGACGCCATGCGCTAGCCGCGTCGTTTTGACGTCGAGATGGCCCAAAAGATCGGTGACATAATGCGCCGTCGTCTGGCCGTCGACCGTGGCGTTGACCGCCAGTACCACTTCCTGCACGCCGCCAGCGGTGACGCGCTCGACAAGGCTGGCGAGATTTAAATCCTTCGGCCCGACGCCGTCGAGCGGGGACAAGGTTCCGCCAAGCACATGATAGCGCCCGCGCAGAGCGGCCGCGCGCTCCAACGCCCATAGATCGGCGACCGTTTCGACGACGACCAGCGTCGCCGGGTCGCGCCGCTCGTCGCGGCATATGAAACAGGGATCGCAGGTGTCGACATTGCCGCAGATGCCGCAGGTGACGATTTTTTCGCGCGCGACGTTCATAGCCTCCGCAAGCGGAGCGAATAATTCCTCGCGCTTGCGGATCAAATGCAGCGCGGCCCGGCGGGCCGAGCGCGGCCCCAAGCCCGGCAGACGCGCCAGCAACTGGATCAGCCGCTCGATCTCCGGGCCGAAGACGCGCTCCGTCATCAGCGCACGGCCGTCAGAATGGAAGCTTTAGGCCGGGCGGCAGCGAAAGGCCGGCGGTCATGCCTTGCATTTTTTCCTCCAGCAGGCGCTCGGCCTTTTTGCGCGCGTCTTCATGGGCGGTAATGATCAGGTCTTCAAGGATCTGCTTTTCGGCGGGTTTCAGGAGCTGATCGTCGATGGCGAGTTTCCGCATTTGTCCCTTCGCGCTGAGCGTCACGCGAACCATGCCGCCGCCCGCTTGGCCTTCGACCTCCAGCCGCTCCATTTCGGCCTGCATTTCCTGGATTTTCTCCTGCATGGCCTGAGCCTGTTTCATCAATCCCAACATGTCGCGCATTATCGACCCTCTGTTTTCCGGGGCGGCTGAAGGATGCTCAGGCTCGTCGCTCGTCACAGGTCCGCCTCGGTGATGGCGTCCTCGATGAATCCAATGTCGCCCTCGTCGGAGGCCCCATGCGACGATTGCGCCGCCCCTGGCGTCCGAACGGCGACGATCTCGGCACCGGGAAACACCTCGGAGGCGCGCCGCACCAAAGGATCGGCGCGGACGCCGTTGATGGCCTCCTGCGCCTTGGCGTCCGCGACTTCCTTGAGGCTCGGATCCCCAGCCTCGTTCGTGACCGCCACCATCCAGCGCCGGCCGGTCCATTCCTGCAAACGGCGCATCAAAGTCTGCGCCAGCTGCGCGGACGCGCCCGGCGCCGTCGCAAACTCAATCGCGCCATCCTCGAAACGCACCAGCCTGACGTCGCGTTCGAGCGCCAGCTTCAATTGGACGTCACGACGTTCCCCGGCGAGCGCGACGAGGTCCTCGAAGCGTCTAAGCCGGATGGAGCGGTCGGTGGCGTCGCTTTGCCGAGCGAACGCCGCGGCGGCGCCGGATGATCGCAGCGGGCCCGAAGCGAAATCGCCGGGCTCGCGCCCAGGAACCGCAGCGAGGCCGTGCGTGTCGCGAGTGGCCCGGACGTCGCCCAGGCTTTTGACGCCTTCGCCCGGCGCCGCCGAATTGTTCGCAAAATTATTGGTTAGCGCGGAGAGCTTGCGCAAGGCTTCGTCCGGGGTGGGGAGATCGGCCGCGTAGGCGAGGCGCACCAGAACCATGTCAGCGGCGGCGAGCGGCCGCGCCGTGTCTTTTACCTCCTGAACGCCCTTAGACAGCAATTGCCAAGTCCTGGTCAAGACAGCCATAGACAAGCTCGCGGCGAAGGTCGCGCCCCGGCTGCGCTCATCGGGGGTAATGGCGGCGTCCTCCTGCGCGCCGGGCGCGAGCTTGAGCCGGGTGACAAGGTGCACGAATTCCGCGAGTTCGATGAGGATCGCGGCGGGATCGGCGCCAGCGTCGTAGAGCGCCTTGAGGCCGCCGAGGGCCGCGGCCATCTTGCCTTCCATCACCGACTGGAACAGATCGATGATGCGGCTGCGATCGGCAAGGCCCAGCATGACGCGCAGCGCCTCGGCCGAAATGGCGTCCTGCCTTGGCTCATGCCCATTCGGATGCTGAGGTCCGTGCGCGATCGCCTGGTCGAGCAGCGACAGCGCGTCCCGCGCCGAGCCTTCCGCCGCGCGCGCAATCAGGGCGAGCGCCTCGTCCTCGACTGTCACGCCTTCTTTCGCGCAAATGCCGCGGAGAAATCCGATCAGCTCGCCGGCGTCAATGCGCCGCAAGTCAAATCGCTGGCACCGCGAGCGCACGGTCACCGGCACTTTGTCGATTTCAGTCGTGGCAAACAGGAATTTGACGTGATCCGGCGGTTCTTCCAGCGTTTTCAACAGGCCGTTGAACGCCTGTTTGGAAAGCATATGCACTTCGTCAATGATGTAGACTTTCGTGCGCGCCATGACCGGGCGATAGCGGGCGCCTTCAATGATTTCGCGCACGTCGTCGATGCCGGTGTGCGAGGCGGCGTCCATTTCTATGACATCGACGTGGCGCGACTCGATGATCGCCTGGCAATGCACGCCGAGCTCATCCATACGGATGGTTGGGCGCGTCACGGCGGCGCGGCCCCCCCGCGCCGGGACCTCATAATTGAAAGCTCTCGCGAGAATCCGCGCCGTTGTCGTTTTTCCGACGCCGCGGACGCCCGTCAAGATATAGGCTTGATGAATGCGGTCGAGATCGAAAGCGTTGGAAAGGGTCCGGACCATCGCCTGCTGCCCGATGAGATCTTCGAACCGGGCTGGGCGGTATTTGCGGGCGAGAACGCGATAGGGAGCAGTACTTGGTTTGGAGAGATCGGAAGGCAAAGCAACAGCGCCTGGGTCGCTCATATTCGCATCGCTGTGGCCGTACTTTGCCGCGCGCTCGGAACTCGGCGTGGCGAAACGTTACAAAGTGGGAGGCTGGACAGAGACCCGCCCGGTCTCGTTAGGGCTGCTTCCTTCCGGACCTGACCCGGTTGGCGAGTGGTGCGTCCACCGCCAACCTCCCGATTCTTATTTGGACCGCCACGGCAAATTTCGCAACATTTTTTGGATAGGCGGCGCATAGCTCTCGCCGCGGTTGCGGGCGATTTGGCGCGACAGGCGGAAAGGCTTAAGCTCGCCATCGGGCCCCAGCCTGACGCTTGAAGGCAAGCGCCGAAGACATGAAAACGCACGCTTTCTATTTTCATGTCATAACGCATAACGTCATCCGAAAAGTTTGTAACGTCTTGAATTTCATGCTTTGATTAGGACCAACCGATGCACGGCAGCGCCACCACTCCATCCGGCCATATAGATCGCTCGGCCTCCGCGGGTTTCGCCGTCAATCGGCTGAACCGCCTGTCGGGACGCCGCCACGACGCCGCGTTTCTCGAGCAACTGACGCGCTCGCACGAGACCCGCACGCTGGTTCTTTCCGGCGATATGCCGATCGTAAAGCGCGCCGCGACCGGCTTCGACCCTCTTTTTACCTTGAGCGAGGCTGCGGAGCTCGGCGCCGTCCGGGAAACTGCTTTTCTTGGCTTTGAAGAGCGCTGCGGCGAAGACAGCGGCCTTGGCAGGCCGCTCTTTGCCAGCCTGATCGACCGGGCGGAGGATGCGCCTGCCGCAGAGAATATCGCCTTTCTCGACATCCGGCTGATTGCGACCCAAGAACTTCTGCCGGTCGAGATCGTCGGCCCGCTTGGCGAAGCGAAGAATCTTTTGTCCTGGCATGCGCGGCACCGCTTCTGCTCGAATTGCGGGGCCCCGACCCGCCCCCTCGGTGGCGGCTGGCGGCGCGGATGCAACTCTTGCGGGGCTCAGCATTTTCCGCGCACGGATCCCGCCGTCATTATGCTCGTCGTTGACGGCGACGAATGTCTGCTCGGCCGTCAAGCAAGTTTCGCGCCCAAAATGTATTCCTGCCTCGCCGGATTCATGGAGGCGGGCGAGACGATCGAGGACGCTGTCCGGCGCGAGGTCGCGGAAGAAGCTGGAATTGGCGTTGGAAGCGTCGATTACCTCGCCTCGCAGCCATGGCCCTTTCCCAGCTCGCTGATGATCGGTTGCGTCGCCGAAGCTCTGGGCCACGATCTTACTCTCGACGACAAGGAGCTCGAGGACGCGCGCTGGTTTCACCGGGAGGAAGTCCGCCAGATGCTCGACCGGACACATCCCTCGGGTCTCACCTGCCCCTCGAAAGTGACGATCGCCAATCTTTTATTAACCGCGTGGGTCATCGGCGACGTCCCCGGGGACTTCGGACAAGGAGAATGAACCGCCAGGCCTTGACGCTTTTTTCCGGCGGCCAGGATTCGACGACCTGCCTCGCTTACGCGCTCGCACGCTACGACTTCGTCGAGACGATCGGCTTCGACTATAATCAAAGACACCGCATCGAACTCGATCAGCGCGCCGCCATTCGCGACGCCTTGCAGCGGGATTTCCCCGCCTGGCGGCAAAAACTTGGACCGGATCACCTGATTCGCGTCGCGGCCCTGTCGGAAATATCGGTTACCGCGATGACCCATGACGTCGCCATCGCGATTGACGACCGCGGTCTGCCGAACACATTCGTGCCGGGCCGCAACCTGATGTTCCTCACGCTCGCCGGCGCGCTGGCCTATCGCCGCGGCCTCGCCAATATCGTCGCCGGCATGTGCGAGACCGATTTTTCCGGCTATCCGGATTGCCGCGACGATAGCGTCAAAGCAATGCAGCTCGCCCTCAATCTCGGCATGGACGCAAGGTTCAACATCGAGACCCCTTTGATGTGGCTCGATAAAGCCGAGACCTGGCGCCTTGCCGACCGTATCGGCGGCAAAGCATTGATTTCGATCATCAACGAGGAGACCCACACCTGCTATCTTGGCGAGCGCGGCGTCCGCCATGATTGGGGCTACGGCTGCGGTCATTGCCCAGCCTGCGGACTGCGGGCGAAAGGCTGGCGCGAATATGTCGGGAGCCAGCCTTAAGCGAGACGCCTCGATGGCCTTCGGCGGCGCGTCATCTCTAGGTGGATCAGGTCGTCTGAGAATCCCGCAAATTTCGCCGTCACGCCCTAAGCCGCCGCCTGCGCCAAGGCGGCAAGAACGGTGTCGCGCGCCTTCTCGGCGTTCTTGACATGCCGCTTCTCCTGGGTGTCCTTGATGATGGGAATGGCCGCGTCGAGCATGGCGAGGGCGTCGTCCAGCATTCGACGCTCGCGCGTCACGTTCCACAAAAGGCCCAGCGCGTAGGCGAGATTAACCTTGATCTTCGCGACATCGACAGGCGGGATCGCATCGGACGACGCCAGCGCATCGCGATAGGCGCCGGCCGCCCTTCGCAGAACGCTCGCGCCATAGGCCGGATTTTCAGCGCACTCGCGTTCGCCCAAGGCGAGCAGGGCGTCTCCAAGACTAACGCTGGTCCTCGTATATTCGACTGGAGACGTCTCGGGCGAATGTTCTTGCCGAGCCGCCTCGAACGCCTCAACCGCCTGGGTCAACCGCTCGCCGCCATAATATTGCTCGCGATCCTCTTGCTCTGCGAGAGCCTCCAAAGCGTTCCCGAGGTTGTGTTGCACCATCGCCCATTCTCTCGGCGACTTTTCGCGACACAGTTCGCCGAGCGCCGCGCGGTAAGCGTCGGCCGCCTCGCGAAGCTTGGTCTTGTCTGCGGCTCTTACGCCCATGATCGCGAGGGCGTCGCCGAGATTGCTTTGCGCCAATGCAAAAGGTTCCGGCGCCGCCTCGCGAGTCCATTCCCGCAAGGCGGCGCGATAGGCGTCGACGGCAAGCTGCAACCGCTCGACGCCCGGCTCCATTTCGGCGAGCCGTTGCAGCGCTTCGCCAAGATTATGGTGCGCGCGCGCCCAATCGAACGGCGCCGCCTCGGGCGTCCACTCCTCCAGCGCCGCGCGAAAGGAACTCGACGGCCGCCTCGAATCGCTCGGCCTCGTTGTCGTTGACGCCGGAAGCCAACAGCGCGTCGCCGCGATGAAATTGCGTGGCGGCCCAGTCGAACGGCGATTGTTTGCGCGGAACGAGGGTCAGCGCCTGATCGTAGGCTTCAATTGCGGAAATGAAGCTGCCGCCGTCGCCGGTGTGGCGCCCGTCGTCGACGAGCGCATGGCCCAGCTCGAGACGCAGACGCCATTCCTCCTTGTCTTTCCGCGCCGGATCGCCGAAGCGCGAGACGAGCGTCGCGGCGACGGCGTAATTTTCCGTAGCTGAGCGATAGTCCAGTTTGAGCTGGTCGATCAACGCCGCATCAGCGTAGATTTCAGCTTCCTCATGGGCCTGATCCGATCCGCGCCAGCTCTCGCCGGAGTTAGAATTCTGGCTCGCAGCCCTGCTTCAGCAAGGCGCCCGCCGCATCTAGGTCGCCGCAATCGATAAGCGCCACAACTTCCGGCTTCACCTTCGCCAGGCGCGCGCGCAGCCGTGCGAGAGAGTCCGACGCGTGCCGCAGGCGAGAGGGAATAATTGAATCAGGAAGGCCGGCCTCGCGAAGCCGCGATTCGACCGTTTGCAAACAGGCTTCCGTGATCGCTCCATTTTCCTCCTCGCGCGGAGCCATGTCGCTGACCGGCGCATTCTTTGCGTCATAGGCATCCGGCGGCAGTTTCTTGAAAAAGATCCGCGCCACGCAAAAACCGCTAAGCAGGGCCGCTGCGCCGCAACCTAGCGCGAGCGGAAACTGCTTGTCCCACACGGACAGCAAAGTTTCTAAGACCGCTTTCGAATTTCCGGCGTTAATCTCGATCAAAGAATAACCTCCGCCAGATGTCGTCGTAATCCGCGTTCCAATTTACGTAACATGCGCAAACAAAGCGTGGAGAATTGTGATCAACGACTTATTTTCTATTGCGCTTCTATTTGAAGATAATTTGCGGAGGTCGGGCCGCAAAACCGTCGCGGAGTAGCTTCAAATCGTGCTGACGGCGAACGACCCCTTCCCACGCGATCGCTTTCTTGTATAAGGAGGTCGCGCGATCGCCGCGCATCCCATTTGCGCCACCGTGCTGGACGACATCCCGGCACGGCTTCGCTTTTGGTCCGTCCTTCCATCCAGCCGGCCTCGCGCCGAGTTGGTACGTTCAGGAAAGGTCTACCCCGATGTCGATTACGCCTGAGCGCAAGCAAGCGCTCGTTAAGGACTATGCCTTGAAGGCCGGCGACACCGGCTCGCCGGAAGTTCAGGTCGCGATCCTGACCGAACGGATCGCCAATCTCACCGAGCATTTCAAGACACACGTCAAAGACAATCATTCGCGCCGGGGACTGCTGAAACTCGTGTCGCAGCGCCGGCAGCTGCTTGACTATGTCAAAGCTCGAGATGAGCCGAGGTATAAATCCCTGATTGAACGTCTGGGCATCCGGCGTTAAAGCATGATTGGCTGAAGCATTTCAGAGTTTTCGGCGAGGTTGCTGCCCTTCGGCGGAAGCTTTGCCGCTCTATGGGCTTCTACGCTGGCGATGGTGCTGAAAATCGGGCGTAGCGGCGGAGCTATAGCGCTGCGGCGTCCCGATGAGGCGTCATTACGGAGATTGGAGTTCAGGTCCCGGCGGCATTGGGTCGCCGGCCTATGTTTGGCGAAGACAAACGCGCCACGGCAGGATCGCCAGGCGCTGTCTCGGGCGCAAGTCGGCGCCCTTGCGACAGCCTCTTGCCGTCTTGCTTTGGTATGTTTTCGCCTTTCACATCAAGAAAGACGAATAAATGTTTGAGATATATCGAGAAGAATTGGACTGGGCCGGGCGAAAGCTGGTGCTGGAAACGGGCAGAATCGCGCGCCAAGCGGACGGCGCAGTCTTCGCCGCTTATGGCGAAACCACTGTTCTCGCTACGGTCGTTTCGGCCAAGACGGCGAAACTCGGGGCCGATTTTTTCCCGCTCACCGTGAATTATCAGGAAAAGGCCTTCGCCGCCGGACGCATTCCGGGGGGCTACTTCAAACGCGAGGGCCGGCCCTCCGAAAAGGAGACGCTGGTCTCACGGCTGATCGACCGTCCGATCCGGCCGTTGTTTCCCGACGGCTATCGCAACGACACCCAGATCATCGTGACCGTTCTGTCCCACGATCTCGAAAATGATCCGGACATATTGTCCATGGTTGCGACTTCGGCGGCCCTCACCTTGTCGGGCGTCCCTTTCATGGGTCCGGTCGGCGGCGCGCGCGTCGGCTATATCAATGGCGCCTTGAAGCTCAATCCGACCATCGACGAACTGAAGGAATCGTCGCTTGACCTCGTCGTCGCCGGCACGAGCGACGCCGTCCTTATGGTCGAATCGGAAGCGAAAGAACTCTCCGAAGGACTGATGCTCGAAGCCGTCATGACCGGTCATCGCGGCTTCCAGCCGGTGATCGACGCGATTATAAGGCTTGCGGAAAAGGCCGCCAAGGAGCCGCGCGATCTTGTCATTCCCGACAAGGCGGAGGCTGAGACCGTCGTGCGCCAGATCGCCGAAGCCGAGCTGCGCGAGGCCTATAGGATCACCGCCAAACAGGAGCGCTACAAAGCCGTTGACGCGGTGAAGGCGAAGATCGCCGGCGAGCTTTTCGCCGAGGGCTCAGAGCCGCGGTTTTCGCGAGAGCTGGTTAACGAGGTCTTCCACGATCTACAAGCTAAGGTCGTGCGCTGGAACATTCTCGACACTGGAATCCGCATAGATGGGCGCGACGTAAAGACGATTCGCCCGATTGTCGCAGAGGTCGGCGTCTTGCCGCGCACACATGGCTCGGCCCTGTTCACGCGCGGCGAAACGCAGGCGCTAGTGGTCGCGACGCTCGGCACGGGCGAAGATGAGCAATTCGTCGACAGTCTGGAGGGCACCTATAAGGAGCGCTTCCTGCTCCATTATAACTTCCCCCCCTATTCGGTTGGCGAGACAGGACGCATCGGCTCGCCCGGACGTCGCGAAATCGGCCATGGCAAGCTCGCCTGGCGCGCGATCCGGCCAATGTTGCCGACCGCGGGGGAGTTTCCCTATACGATCCGCATCGTCTCCGAGATCACCGAGTCGAACGGCTCCTCCTCAATGGCGACGGTCTGCGGCTCGTCCCTCGCCCTGATGGACGCCGGCGTTCCCCTGAAGCGGCCGACCGCGGGCATCGCCATGGGCCTCATCCTCGAAGGCGAGCGCTTTGCGGTCCTGTCCGACATCCTCGGCGACGAGGATCATCTCGGCGATATGGACTTCAAGGTCGCCGGCACCGAAGAGGGCGTCACTTCGCTGCAGATGGATATTAAGATCACCGGCATCAATGAAGAAATCATGCGGGTCGCTCTCGACCAGGCCAAGGCCGGCAGGCTGCATATCCTCGGCGAAATGTCGAAGGCGCTCACCGGCGCCCGTGCCGAACTCGGCGAGTTCGCGCCGCGAATCGAGACTTTGAAGATCGCAACCGACAAGATACGCGAGGTGATCGGCACCGGCGGCAAGGTCATCCGCGAGATCGTCGAGAAGACCGGCGCCAAGATCAATATCGAAGACGACGGCACGGTGAAGGTCGCTTCATCCGACGCCAATTCGATTCGCGCCGCGATAAACTGGATCAAATCCATCGCCAATGATCCGGAGGTTGGCCAGATCTATGAGGGCACTGTCGTAAAAGTCGTCGATTTCGGCGCGTTCGTGAACTTCTTCGGCTCGAAGGACGGGCTCGTTCATATTTCGCAGCTCGCGAAAGGTCGCGTCGCCAAATCTTCCGACGTCGTCAAAGAGGGCGAGAAGGTCAAGGTCAAGCTGCTTGGTTTTGACGACCGCGGCAAGGTTCGCCTCTCGATGCGCCTCGTGGACCAGGAGACCGGCGAAGACCTGGAAGGCAAGGAAAAGGCTGAGCAGCAGCAAGCGGCGGGCGAATAAGCCGCCTGCTGCTTCGCCCCGTTGGCGGCGGCCGAGCTTCGGAGCGCCTCTTTTTTGTGCGCGTCGCAACCCGCGGCGGCGCAGGAGCGCTACTACTCCCGCTCGATGGCGATACGCAGAAGGCGCTCCTTGACGCAGTCGAGGCCGCCCAGCATCCCATAGCTCGCCACCGCGCCGGCGTAGGAATAGGAGATAACCTTGTCCCTATGCACATAAGCGCCGGCCAGCCCCAAAATTTCACCCGCTCGCGCCGCCTCAAGCAATCGCTCCAATTCTTCGATAACGGTGGCGTTGGGCTCCGGGGACGGCGGCGCGTACTGGCCGCGAAGGCTAATGACATTGTCCGACATGTCTGGCCGCCTAGCGTGATCGCCTGCTCTTCCAGGCAACCGCTTAAGCAATATCGGCGCCATATCATGTGAGAAGTTGAGGGAACGCAAAAAAAGCGCGAGGGATTGGCCGCGCTTTCGCTTTGTTAACAGGTCGCCCAGCGCTTCGAGGCTCAGGCGCGCGATCTCCTAAGTTTAAGTCCCGGCGGCACAATCGTTTGAGAGCTTCGGCGCGACGGGGCCTCCGCTGGCCGTTAAACGATTGCGGCGCGACATGACGATTCAATCAGACGACGATGCGCGCTCTGTAACGCCACGATCGCGGCGTCGAGCTCTTTCCTCTGCCGTTCAAGATAGCCGATCTGCGCGATGATTTGCTCAGGAGGCAGCGCCAACTCCAGATTTCCTTCGTCGGAGTCAAGCGGATCGTCGCTGTCTCGTTGCGCAACCTCCGCCATCGCCCCACCTTTCGAACCCAGCATTTCATAAATCTCCGCCAGCGTGAAACCGAGCTGCTTTCCTTTCAGGATCATTTTCAGATTTCGTCTTTCCTGCACGCCGTAAAGACGGGTCGCGCCCTCCCGCTTCGGACGCAGAAGACCACGATCCTCGTAAAAGCGCAGGGCGCGAACGCTGACGCCGAAATCGCGGGCCATCTCGCGAATCGTACTGCAAGCTTCGGGCGCCCTTCTGCTCTGCGACGGCAATGAAGCGCCTCGCGCTTCGGGCGACATCAATTCAAATGCTCCACTGTCTCGAGTCTCGTCCGCCTCGTGCGGATTGGCGCGCGCAGGATTCGTGTCCATGATACCTCTGGTCGACTGATAACTGCTGTTTGAGAAAAATTATAGAATTGCATCCGTCTATTCAACTGGAAATTGAATATATGGAACATACAACCAGTGCGAAGTTCGATCCGTGCAAGGCTCAGGCGCCAAGCTCGCGTCAGGCTTAAAAGGATACGGATATCAAGAGAAACGGCGACTGCGATTAATTAACTCATTGTTTACCCAAGACTTCGAAAGTCAGAAGGCATCGCCGGCTCAGTCGGCAAGTTCGCGAATCGCCGCCGCAACCCAATCCGAGCAGCTGGGGAGCCACTTTGAAACGTCAGCGACGCGATCGGATGAAAGCATGAGCCAGACAAAGGCGCACGACGTTGGCGGCGTTCGCGGCCAACGCTTGGCGAGCCATAGCGGCCAAGGTCTGTCGACAATGGAGGATTGGTTGCGACGCGCCATTGCCGAACTTGCCGCTTATGGCTCAAACGAGGTCGCGCCCGTCGATTTGACGGAAAGCCTTTCGGCTATGGCCGCGCTTCTCCGTAACGCCGTTCAGTCCAAGCCGGCCCGGAACGGCGCCTTCATCGACCCGCCAGTCACGGCGAAGGCGGAGGACGAGCGCCCGCTTCGAGATGACGAATTGAGCAAGAACACATTGGAGGGAAGCGCGAATGGCTCCGCGGCTACGGCCCCAGCGAGCGCGGGGAATTCCGTTGGGACTGCGCGTGAGCTGTCGCGCCGGCTAGACGAACTCGAGCAGCGCCTGCGCCAAGACGCAGAAATTGACGGCGACCAATCCCTGAAGGACGTTTTGGCTCAGGTCGAAACGCGGCTTCGGCAGCTCACCGCGCGGCGCGCGCAAAGGCCACAGACACAATTCCGGGAATTCGGCGAAACCGCGCAGGCCATGCGCGAGACGCAATCTCCACCACCGGGGGAGACCTCGCGAATAGTATCGGAGAGTCCGAGCGGCGAAAAGCCAGACCTGCTCACCCGGCGAAGCTCAGATCCGCTCAAACAGCGGGATTTTGACTGGCCCGCTTTTCGAACTGCACTCAACGCCGCTGACGCGCCCAAGCCCGAGCAGGCTGCCGGCGAGCCCGAGCCTCACGTTTCTTGCCACGCCTTCAGCTCCCGGCTTTCGTCCAAGCCGGCTCGACAAACAAGAGCTGCAACGCAAAAAGCAGAGGATGCCTTTGCACAGGACCAGGATTCTCGCTCGTTTGGCGCCCTGGCGCAGAAAATCGAATCGGCCGAGCGCCAACTTGCGGAGAAATTGGACATCGGATTGGCGGCGGCCACAAACGAGACCGGCGGCCTTAAGGAACTGGTCCAGGCCCTCACCGATAAGATCGCGGCTGCGCCCGAGCCGGCCCCCAACATTTCAATCAACGCGCTCGAGCGCGAAATCGCGGGCATCGCCAGCCGCATCGATGGGGCTGACAAAGGCTTTGCCTCGGTCGCCAGTCTTGAGCAAACGATCAACCGGTTGTTCGAACGCCTAAACGATATCCATCGCACCGTTTCCGAGCTTGCCTCGCGTAGTGGCGCGCCGCAGATTAGCCCCTGCATCGATTGCCGCGATTTTGAAAAGCGGATGGTCGGCCAAGTCGCCGAATTGCGCATCGCCCGCGACGAGGCCGACAAGCGCGTTCACCTCGCTCTCAACGCTGTACAGGAGACGGTTGGCAAAGTCTCCGATCGCCTCGCCAAAATGGAGGCCGATGTCGGCGAAATTCGGCCTGGCCGCGACGCGCTCCTCCCTGTTTTGGCGCCGCGCGCGGAGCGTCGCCGACGAGGCGACCTCCAGAACGACTCGCCCCAAACTGGCGATTTGCATCGAGATTCGCCCGGCGCCGAAGCGTGCGAGCCAGTCCTCATCAAGACGAAAGAGAAACACGCACTCGATGTCTTGGGCCGCTCTGGCGCTGAGCCGGCCAGCGGCTCTGCCGGCGACCTCGACAAAAGTGCCGAGCCGGCAGATTTTTTAATTGAACCTGGCAGCGGGTTTCCATTCCGGCGCGAGCAAGCCGAACCGCGAAGCCATGTCGCGCTTGCGCAGAACGAGAACGAGGCCGCTGTCGGCCGAGCAGACGTCATTGCGGCTGCCCGCACGGAGCAAGCGGTCCAGCGGAAAGCTGAGGGGGCCGCCAAGGTCCACCAAAATGGCGCGCACAAAGGCCGCAAGACCGGCGGCTTTTTTTCCGCACGTCGGCGTCCGATCCTCTTGAGCCTCGCCGCGCTTTGTCTTGCGCTTGTCGGCTACGCTCTGGCCAAAACTGACGGTCTCGACCTCATCGCGCCCCCAAGCCTCTTGAAGTTGATCGGGAAAGGCGCCGCCGCGCCGAACACGACGACCCAATCAAAGACCCAGGAACCTACGAGCGGCCCAACGGCCGCCGCGCACAGTAAGTCGCAGAAAGCTCCAAATGTCGATTCCCTCCGCAATTCGGGCTTTCTGGATCCAGCCCCGCTCGCGCCCGCACCCGCGTCCGTGCGGCGGCAAACGGCGCCGTCGCCCAGAGACACGCCTTCCGGCGTGACTGCGCCGATTTGCGCCATTGTGGGAAGCGATCCCGTCGTCGTCGGCGAGATTACCTCCGGACACGGGGGTCAAGCGGACCACCATGGAATTGGCCGAGCCGCAAAAACCAAAGCTGACGGATCGCCCGAGAAACGCTTCAGCGCCGTCCGCGACTGAGCCACGGACTCTTAATCGGGCAGGCAGAGCGAAGACGGAACGGGGTAGACCGCCGTCCTGCCCATCACATGGGCGAGGATCGGCGTTACGCCTCGGCGCCCGCCGAAAACAGGCTCGAAGGCGGCGTCAAAAAGATTAAGACCTCCGGCGAAGGCGCCGAAAGCCGGCAATACGCAGCGCGCGCCGTTGCTCACGAAACTGCGGCGGCGGACGGAACCACCGTGCCCGGCGACTTTGGCGACAGGGTGCAGATGGCCGGCGATTTCCCCGACGGCGGCGCCGGCCGCCGGCTCATGGCGGAAAACGATGGCGCCGAGCGCGATTTGAGTTTTCGTCTCTCCCCCAAGGCCGTCCGGCAAAACCGGGTCGTGGTTGCCGGCGATCCAGATCCAATCCCGGCGACGCTGCAGGGCGCGGATGGCGTCGCGGTCTTCTGCGCCGATCCGCCCGCCTGCCTGGCGATCATGAAAAGAGTCTCCGAGCGCGACGACGCAGTTGGGAGCATATAAAGAGATGAGCCGCGCGAGGGCGGCAAGCGTAGCGGCGGTGTCATAGGGCGGCAAGAACACTCTCCGCGCGGCGAATGCGGAGCCCTTCTCGAAATGCAAATCGGCGACGACGAGAAGATTTTCCTCTGGCCAAAACAACGCGCCGGCGGGATCCGCGACAAAATCAACGTCAAGAACACTGAGTTGAGCGCCCGGTGGCCGCGTTCGCAGCACATTTTCCCGCATCCTTAATTGACGCTCCTTTTCCTGCCCTCGCCTCGGCTCGACGCCGTTTCGGCGGCGCGCCTCGAACGACCATTTCGCAGCGGCGCCGCTTTGGCGAGCGTTCGCGCATCCGGGGAGCGCTCGGCAAGCGCTTCGTCCACAAGGATTTGCGCCGCTTCGGCGAGAATGACGTCCTGCGCCTCGCCATAAACAGTCTCGCGGCCAATTTCGAGCAGGATCGGCACGGCGAGCGGCGAGACGCGCTCCAGCGCCTTATGAAGGATTTTGCCTTGCACGCGCGTCAGTAAATGCGCCAGACGATCAAGGTCGAGGAGGCCAGTCGCGGCGTCGGCGCGCGCCGCCTGCAGAAGGATATGGCGCGGCTCGTGGCGGCGCAGGACATCATAAATGAGGTCGGTCGAAATCTTGACTTGCCGCCCCGTCTTGCGGCGGTCGAGAAAGTTGCGCTCGATCAGCCCCGATATGATCGCGCAATTGCGGAACGTGCGCTTCATCAGCGCGGACTCCGCGAGCCACTCCTCAAGATCGTCGCCGAGCATGTCCGGGCCCAATAAATCCCCGATAAGCGCCCCGCCATCGCCCGAAAAAGCCCCGACGTCCGCCAGCGACCAGACGCAAAGGGCATAGTCATTGGCGACGAACCCCTGCGGTTTCAGCCCGGCGCGCTCCATCCTGCGCGTGAGCAGCATGCCGAGTGTCGTATGCGCCAGCCTGCCCTCGAATGG
This sequence comes from uncultured Alphaproteobacteria bacterium, assembly GCA_963815815.1. GTDB lineage: Bacteria > Pseudomonadota > Alphaproteobacteria > Rhizobiales > Beijerinckiaceae > Methylocapsa. Next base: position 138,454 of record CAWFIA010000012.1, on the reverse strand, counting down.
ATAGAGAGCGAGATAGAACCGCCCGCCGCGGAGAAATAATTCGACCAGAAGTCCGTCGAGGGGCGGCAAGGCGGAGCGTTGGCGTTGCAGATCCAGCCATTCGCCGACCTGATCCGGCAAGGCGCTCCAACCGTAGGGATCGGAGAGAAGTTTGCGCACGCGCATGGCGAGATAGGTCGACAGCGGGAATTTTCCGCCGGCGTATGAGGGGATTTTGGGCGCTTCGGCATGAGCGCGCGCTACCAGCGCCTCGTTCTCGACGATGCCCTGCAACGCCAGGATCTCGCCGCCAAAAAGGAAGGTGTCCTTCGGCGCCAGCATCTCGATGAAGATTCTTCAATCTCGCCGAGGACGCGCCCTCCCCTCCGCAAAGGACCGGTATAGGCAGAGGCGGGCGTCGCGCCGCCGCGAACGAGGCGCACCTTCAATAGGTCGGCCTCGATGATTGTTCCGACGTTTAACCGATAGGATTGCGCGACGCGCCCATTGGCGACGCGCCAGCGCCCGTCAGGCGTCCGCTTGATCTTGGCGAAGCGCTCATAACTTTTCAGCGCATAGCCGCCCGTCGCGACTAAGCCGAGAGCCTCGTCAAAGCTTTCGCGCGAGAGATTTGCGTAAGGCTCGGCTGACCTCGCCTCGGCGTAGAGGTCATCGGCCCGGAACGGTGCGGCGCAAGCCATGCCAAGAATATGCTGGCACAGAACGTCGAGGCCGCCGGCGCGAGCCGCCGCCGTATCCTGCGCGCCCTCCCGCGCGGCGTCCACGGCGGCGCGGCACTCCAGAACTTCGAAGCGATTGGCCGGCACGAGAATGGCGCGAGACGGCTCGTCGAGCCGATGGTTGGCGCGCCCGATGCGTTGAGCGAGGCGGCTTGCGCCCTTCGGCGCGCCGACGTTGACGACCAGATCGACGTCGCCCCAGTCGACGCCAAGATCAAGCGTCGAGGTGCAGACCACCGCCTTCAGCCGGCCGGAGGCCATCGCCTCCTCCACCCTGCGGCGTTGACCGACGTCAAGCGAGCCATGATGGAGGGCGATCGCCAGACCATCCTCATTGCGCCGCCACAGCTCCTGAAAAATATATTCCGCCTGCGCCCGCGTGTTGACGAAGACGAGGCTCATCTTTGCGGCTTTTATCGCGGCGTAAATCTCGGCGAGCGCGTGCCGGGCGCTATGGCCGGCCCAGGGCAGGTGTTCCCTCGTGTCGAGGATGGAAAGGTCGGGCTCCGCCCCGGGCGCCGCGAGGACCAAGGCGGCCGAGGCCCGCGATGGCCACTGCGGCGACAGCCAACGCTGAAACTCGGCTGGATCGCGCACCGTCGCTGAGAGCCCAATAGCTGTCAGCGACGGCGAAAGACGGCGCAATCGCGCGAGGCCAAGACTCAAAAGATCGCCCCGTTTGGATGCGGCGATCGCGTGCAGCTCATCGAGGACCACACGGGCGAGTTGCGCGAAAAGATGCTCGGCGTCCGGGCTCGCCAGCAACAGCGCGAGTTGCTCCGGCGTCGTCAGCAGGATGTCGGGCGGATCGCGGCGCTGGCGCTGACGTTTGGCGGCGGAAGTGTCGCCCGTACGCGTCTCGACCCTGATGCGAAGCTCCATCTCGGCGATCGGCGTTTCAAGATTGCGCTCGACGTCGACGGCAAGCGCTTTCAGCGGCGAAATATAGAGCGTGTGCAGAAAGCGCTGGTGCGGCGGCTCTTCGAGATCGATCAGCGTCGGCAGAAATCCCGCGAGCGTCTTGCCCGCGCCCGTCGGAGCGATGAGAAGGGCGTTGCTTCCTTCACGGGCGCGGCCAAGGAGTTCGATCTGATGGCGGCGGGCCGACCAGCCCCGCCTCGAAAACCACGCGAGCAACCGCGGCGGCAGCTCAATGTCAGGACCCACCAGGAAACGCCTCAAAAGATTATGAGCGTTGCGGTCCGCCGCGCCGCCTCGCCCTCAAATAAGCTTTGATCCAGCAAAGCGGCAGGATGGCGAAGTTACGCCCCGAGGTCCATATTATGGTCGCAGACAGAGCGAAATGGCGCAGACGGCGGTGCTCGCGTGAATTTGAACGGTCGCCCGCAGACATTCATTACAGGTTCAGCCATTGAGGTTTCAGATTTGCCTTGAATAGGCGGGCGTCTTCGCCCGCCAGGCCCGCCAGTAATCGAAAAAGGAGATCCAATATGTTGAGCAGATTGAAAAAGACAGCCGTTGTGGCGCTCTCTGCTCTTACCCTCGCTGCTCCCGTCGCAATGACAGCGACGCCTGCGGCCGCGCAAGGATGGCGCGGCGGTTGGCATGGCGGCGGCTGGGGCTGGCGCGGCGGCGGCTGGCGCGGCGGCTACTGGGGTGGCGGCTGGGGCTGGGGCGGTCCAGCGGTGGCTGGGCTGATCGGCGGCCTCGCACTCGGATCGCTCGCAGCGTCGGCGGCGGCTCCTTATTATGGATATGGGAATTATGGCGGCTGCTATCTGCAGAGTCAGCCGATCTATAACGGCTGGGGTCAGTTTATCGGCTACCGTCCGATTCGGGTCTGCTACTGACGCGCCGCCGGCGTAACCTTTCGGCAAAAGCATTAAAGCTGGACCTTCCGGCAAAGAATTATTGGCAGCAGGCCGCCCGAAAGGCGTCGCGGCAGTCTGCCGCTTTGCGTCACATCGTCGACAAGCTGTGGTGAAGGAACTGGGATCAGAGTTTTTTGCAAATTTCAACCGCCAATCGATGCAACCTTTAGCGACGGTGAACGTTATTGGTGCGATACCGCACAGCACATGCTGACGTTCCGGGGCAGGCTTGTCGGGGAGCTGTATCGGGGCGCGGGAGGTAGGTGATGATCAAGTCGCGAAAGTCGGCCGGAGTGCAGGCGCTGAAATTGACAATGGCTGGAATCGCCGTTTCCTGCCTTGGCGTGGCTGTTTTCGCGGCCCCGTTGACAATGACGCCCAAAGGCAAGATTGCCTCCAACGCCAGTATTCTCGAGCACCGAAGCGTTTATGCGACGAGCTACGAGGCGCTCGGCAAAGGTCCCGCAATGCAGCTGGGCCGCGCTGCGGATGGCAAAAGCGAGGACTGTGTCCGCGTCACCCGTGTGGTCGGCCCCGATGGACGCGTTTATGTAACCCGCGGCCTTGTCTGTGCGAACTGAGAGCTTTATTTCCGGCGAGCTTCGCCGCGGCAGCTTGCCGACGCCAACTCCCCGTTTTTTATCTCCCTGACGCCCGTCGGCTCTCATTGCCTGCGGGCGACCTTTTTTGTCTTTTTGTCTGTCCGCTAGAGCCGCGTGAACAGTCGCTACGTTGCGGTTAAGGAGTTAGATCATTGTCGGCGAGCCACTTTCGGCCACGGTCGACGGCCGTGCTGCGGGCCGACCTACACGCGCCGTTGCGCAGCTGGCCTTGACCGTTTCCGCTGTCCCGTTCTGCCCCTAAAAAGCGCACTGAGCATTAAGAGAGGCGCCCATTGGCTAGACGCTTCGGCATTCCTATGTCCCTGATAAATGTCGGCCACAGCCTTCCTCTTCCCGACGCCCGCCGGCCTTTATTGCGCGGCGGGCGATTTTTTTATTGATCCGCTGCGGCCGGTTCCCCGCGCGCTCATCACCCATGGCCACTCAGATCATGCCCGCGCCGGCCACGGCGCGGTCCTCGCAACGCGCGAAACCTTGGCGATTATGGCGATTCGCCTTGGACCGGGCTTTGCCAACTCAAGCCAGCAAGTCGCCTATGGTGAAAGATTGCGGCTCGGCGAGGTCGACGTCAGTTTCCATCCGGCGGGGCATATCCTCGGCTCGGCGCAGATCAGGATGGCGGACAAGGCGACCGTCGTCGTCGCTTCTGGCGACTATAAACGTGAGCGCGACCCGACTTGCGCCGGATTCGAACCGCTGTCATGCGACGTCTTCATCACCGAGGCGACCTTCGGCCTGCCGGTTTTCCGGCACTCACAAGGCGCGGCCGAGATCGCAAGGCTCCTCGCTTCGCAAAAATTGTTCGGCGAGCGAACGCACCTCGTCGGTGCCTACGCGCTCGGCAAAGCGCAGCGGATCATCGCGTTGCTGCGCGAAGCCGGCTACGACCGGCCGATCTATCTGCATGGCGCAATGGAGAAGCTTTGCGCTCTATATGCCGGCTGCGGCGTAAGCCTCGGCGAATTGCGCGCGACCGGATCGAGCGATCGGGCGCGGCTCGCGGGTGAAATCGTGATTTGCCCGCCCAGCGCCTTGCAAGACCTGTGGTCCCGCAAATTTCCCGATCCCATCGCGGCCTTCGCGTCGGGATGGATGCGCATTCGCGCGCGGGCGCGCCAGCGCGGGGTCGAACTGCCGCTCGTCATATCGGATCACGCCGACTGGGATGGGCTGACTGCGACCATAATTGGGACGGGATGCCAAAAGCTGCTCGTGACGCATGGCGAGGCGGAGGCGCTGGTCCATTGGGCTGCCGCCATGGGAATCGCAGCGGCGCCTTTGCACCTGCTCGGCTACGGTGACGAAGGAGCGGAAGCTTCCGCTGGGGAGACGGACGCTTGAACCGATTTGCCGCGCTTCTCGACCGCCTCGCCTTCGAGCCGTCCCGTCACGGCAAATTGCGGTTGATGACGGATTATTTCAGAAACACGCCTGACCCCGAACGCGGCTATGCGCTCGCCGCCTTGACTGGCGCGCTGTTCTTTCAGCACGCCAAGCCCGCGCTTGTTCGCAGCCTGATTATGGATCGCGTCGATCCAGTGCTTTTCGCTTTGTCGTATGATTTTGTCGGCGATCTCTCGGAGACGATTGCCTTGCTATGGCCTGCGCCGGCCGGAGCCGCTGGTGCGATAAAAGATGTTGGAGAGTCCTTATCGCTTGCCGAAGTCGTGCGCGAACTCGCCAGCGGCGGAAAACTCGGCTTGGGAAAAAAACTGGCCGAATGGCTCGACGCGTTGGATGAAACCGGACGCTGGGCGCTCCTCAAGCTGATTACCGGATCCTTGCGGATCGGCGTCTCGGCGCGGCTCGCCAAAACCGCGCTCGCGGAACTTGGCGGCAAGACTGTTAATGAAGTCGAAGAGGTCTGGCACGGATCGGCCCCGCCCTATCTTGATCTCTTCGCCTGGATGGAGGGCCGCGAGCGGAGGCCGAACCCATCCGATCCCGCGGCATTCTGTCCCGCCATGCTCGCGCACGCGATCCAGCCTGAAGAGTTCGACGAACTCACGCCCGCCGACTTTCGCGCCGAATGGAAGTGGGACGGAATCAGGGTGCAGGCGGCCAGCGGCCTGAGGGCCGCCGGACGCAGGGTGACGCGCCTCTATTCGCGTACGGGCGAGGACATTTCCGTCGCCTTCCCAGATCTAAAGGACTGTCTCGCCGAGCTTGCGTTCGAAAACTTTTCCCTCGACGGCGAACTGCTGATCCTCCGCGACCGCCGCGTCGAGCCATTTGGCGTGTTGCAGCAGAGGCTAAACCGGAAAACGGCGTCTGCGAAACTCCTCGCGCAATTTCCGGCTCACATTCGCGCCTACGACCTAATGCGCCAGGATGGCAAGGACCTTCGCGCCCTGCCCTTTTGCGAGCGGCGCGCCCGGCTTGAGGCCTTTGTGGCGGCGGCCAGCTGCCCTCGCCTCGATCTGTCGCCTCTCGTGCACTTCGCATCATGGGAAGAATTGGCGGAAGCGCGTGAAAACCCGGCCGCCTTCGGCGCGGGCGCGGACGCCGAGGCGATCGAAGGCCTGATGTTGAAGCGCGCCGACTCGATCTATGTTCCGGGCCGCCCGAAAGGCCTTTGGCATAAATGGAAGCGTGATCCTTTCACGGTCGACGCGGTATTGATGTATGCGCAGCGCGGCCACGGCAAGCGCTCGTCCTTTTATTCCGATTTCACCTTCGGCGTTTGGACCGACGACGCCGGGGGCCCTCAGCTGGTTCCAGTTGGCAAGGCCTATTTCGGCTTCACCGACGCGGAGCTGATGGAACTCGACCGCTATGTGCGCGCGCATACCGTCAACCGGTTCGGCCCGGTGCGCGAGGTGGCGTATGGGCAGGCGGAGGGCCTTGTGCTCGAAATCGCCTTTGAAGGGCTGAACCGGTCGGGCCGGCACAAGTCGGGCGTCGCAATGCGCTTTCCGCGGATCGCGCGCATCCGCTGGGACAAGCCGGCGGGCGAAGCCGACCGCATCGAGAACCTCGAAGCCCTGCTCAAATAGAGCGGGCCTTTTCAATATGCGTAAAAATTGCGGCGCAAAGCGGCTATGCGGCCGCCGCCTTCGCGAAACGCCGATGGGGCGACAAAATGGTGCGAGCAAGGCGACCTGCGGCTCTGCCTTATTTCAGCCGCGCATTTGTCCTGTTATTAAAAGTTGTAGCCTATGATGAACGAAAGCAGAGGACGGGCCAACGGCAAGGAATCCACCGCCCTATTTTGCAGCGCTTGAGCTGATATCGAAGTCGAAAGACGAAATACTAGGCGCGAGCTGGCATCGGTGGTAATTTCGTCGATCCGATGTTGTTTCGGCTCCTCCGCCCGGTGCCGCAGATTTTTTTCCGGCGCGAGAGTTTGACGGAAATCACATCGAAACAGTCATCAATTCGAGGCAACGAAACTTTCGCTTTTCCGGTCGTTCATGCGAAGTTCCTCGCGCGCGCACTTTCGAAGTTAGGACCATTCATGCCCATGATTGCCCTGGTCGACGATGACCGCAATATTCTCACCTCCGTTTCGATCGCGCTCGAAGGCGAAGGCTATCGGGTGCAAACCTATACGGACGGCTCCACGGCGCTTGATGGCCTGAGGAGCGACCCGCCCGACCTCGCTATTTTCGACATCAAAATGCCGCGAATGGACGGAATGGAGCTATTGCGCCGGCTACGGCAAAAATCCGATCTTCCGGTAATATTCCTCACCTCCAAGGACGACGAGATCGACGAATTGTTCGGCCTCAAGATGGGCGCCGACGATTTTATCCGCAAGCCGTTCTCGCAGCGCCTTCTGGTCGAGCGCGTGAAGGCGATTTTGCGCCGCGCCAACCCCAAGGACGCCGCCTCCCAGAAAGAGGCCGACGCCAAGATTTTGGAGCGCGGCCTCCTGAAAATGGATCCGGAGCGGCACGCCTGCACCTGGAAGGACGAAGCGGTGACTCTCACCGTCACGGAGTTTCTGATTTTGCAAGCGCTTGCGACACGGCCGGGCGTCGTCAAGAGCCGCAACGCCCTGATGGACGCGGCCTATGACGATCAGGTCTATGTCGACGACCGCACCATCGACAGCCACATCAAGCGGCTCCGCAAAAAATTCAAAGCCGTCGACGAAGAGTTTGAAATGATCGAAACGCTGTATGGAGTTGGCTACCGCTTCAAGGAGTAGCGCCTCATTTCGATGCGTTTGATTGAAGGGCTTCATTGGGGGGATGATGAAGCAGTGAGCGCCGACGCGCAGCCGGACGTGAACGTCGAACGAACGCGCGTCGCAGCGGAGCGCGCCAAGCGGATGCGGCGCAGCTTCTCGGCGCGGATGCGCGCCTTCCTGCACGCCATCGCATCGCGCTTTTCTTCGTCGCTGACCCGCCGCATCGTAGTCTTGAACCTCGGCGGCCTCGTCGCCCTGCTGCTCGGATTTCTCTATCTCAATCAATTCCGCGAAGGCCTAATCGACGCGCGCGTGCAAAGCTTGCAGACACAGGCCGAGATCATCGCGGCGGCGGTGGCGGCGTCGGCGACCGTCGATACGGATGCGATCACAATCGATCCCGAAAAGTTGCTTCAGCTCGCGCCAGGGGAAAGTTACGGGCTCGCCGACGACAGCACGCCTTCGCTGGAATTCTCGATCAATCCGGAACGCGTCGGGCCAGTGCTACGCCGGCTTGCGTCGCCGACCAGAACACGCGCGCGGATCTACGATCGCGACGGCTATCTCTTGCTCGATTCGCGGTCATTGACCAGCCGTTCGAATATTCTTCGCTTCGATCTGCCGCCGGCCGCTCCCAAACAAACGGTTTCAATCTTCGAACGTCTGTGGGCCAAAATCAAAGGCGCGGTGTGGCGTTCGGACCTCCCGCTTTACGAGGAGAACGGCGTCGACAACGGCAAGAACTATCCGGAAGTCATTCACGCGCTCGGCGGCGGCGTCCAATCGATCGTCAGGGTCAACGTCAAAGGCGAGACAATCGTCTCGATCGCCGCGCCCGTCCAGCGCTTTCGCGTCGTGCGCGGGGCGCTGCTTCTTTCCACGGAAGGCGGCGACATCGACAAAATCATCGCTTCTGAACGTTGGGCTATCGTCCGCATTTTCCTCGTCTCCGCGATCATCATGTTTCTTCTGTCGCTGTTCATCGCGGGAACCATCGCGGAGCCGATCCGCCATCTCGCCGAGGCGGCGGAGCGCGTCCGGCGAGGCACCAAACTGCGGCGGGAAATTCCCGATTTCACTGACCGTTCGGACGAGATCGGCCATTTGTCCGGCGCCCTGCGCGATATGACCAAAGCGCTATATAATCGGATCGACGCGATCGAGCGCTTCGCCGCCGACGTAGCGCATGAACTGAAGAACCCGCTGACCTCTCTGCGCAGCGCGGTCGAGACGCTGCCCATTGCGAGGAAGCCCGAGTCGCAGCAGCGCCTGCTCGCGGTTATCCAACATGACGTCAAGCGCCTTGACCGCCTGATCAGCGATATATCCGACGCGTCACGCCTCGATGCGGAACTCGCTCGCGCCGATAAGGAAATGGTCGATCTCGAATCCATTCTCAAAACAGTCGCCTCGATTGCCAATCAGATCAAAACCGAGCCTGACGTCCACCTCAGCCTAACTATCGCTCATGACTACCGTGATGAAAGCCGCAAACTCGGCTTCAAGGTTCTTGGCCATGATTCCCGGCTCGGGCAAGTATTCAACAATTTGATTGACAACGCCCGGTCGTTTTCCAAGGCTGGCGGATGGGTTCGCGTTCATCTGCGCGCGGCCGAGGATTGCTCCGACGGCGTTTGCCGGGCGGGCTATGAAATCACCGTCGACGACGACGGGCCAGGCATTCCGGCCGATGCCTTCGAGCGCATTTTCGATCGATTTTATACCGACCGGCCGGGCCAAGGATTTGGCCAGAATTCGGGCCTTGGCCTGTCGATCTCGCGGCAAATCATCGAAGCTCACGGCGGACGCATTGCGGCGCGCAACCGCATCGGCGCCGTGACCGAGGATGATGAGGAACCGCCCGTGCTGGGCGCGCGCTTGACGATCTGGTTGCCGAAGGCCTGATTGGGCGCCAGCAAAAAAGCCATTTTGATCAAGGCATGCCAGAGATCGACGTACACGCCAGCGCGGTGGCGATAAAAGAGGCAGGCGTCCTCATTCGCGGCGCATCAGGCTCAGGCAAGAGTTGTCTTGCTCTGGCGCTGATCGCGGCGACGCACGCCGCCGGCGCTTTCTCCCGGCTGATCGGTGATGACAGAATTAAGCTCGAAAATCGCCACGGACGGCTGATCGCGCGGGGCCATCCGCGCATCCTTGGGCGGATCGAGCAGCGCGGCGTCGGCATTTTGCGGCTGCCGTTCCTATCCGCCGCCGTCATCCGCCTTGTCATCCACCTGGTTCCCGACGGAGAGGCGCCGCGCCATCCAGACCTTTGCAGCGCCGCCTCGACGGACGACGACCTTTCGGACCGTCGCCGCGATGACGCCGTCTTGTGCTGCGCGGACTGGAATTTCCGCGGGTTGAACGGCCTTGACCTCAACGGTGTAAGGCTGCCTTTGCTCGTTCTGCCCGATTACTCCGCCGCCACTGATCTTGCGCTTGCGGCGCTGCAGCGCTTTCGCTTCCAAAACGCGGCTGCGGAGCGAGTCCGGCAAATCAACCGGTGAAGCAAGCATGACACGCCGCCAAAGAAAAAGTGTCGAAATTGAACGCGTCATGATCATTTCGCTTGCCAAGGCGGCCGCAACGCACAAAATGAGCCCCGCTTACGCGCCTGCAAAGTGCATATCGACGCGAAAGCCGTCTGCGCCGTGGCGGCGTTAGAGACGGCTTTTGAAAATCAGGATCAGCTAAACTGAAGTCTTGTCAATTCGGGTCTGTGTCAGTTCAAAACTTTCGCCGATTTGGTCTTTCGCATTGGCCTTCTGTTTTGAACCTTCCAACAGCGCGTGGTCCCATCCTTTGACGAATCGAAGTCCTTTCACCGCTGATCAACAACGGAGTCCCTGAATGCGCAGGCGCGTCCGATGATTGGGATGGTCCTCGTCACGCACGGTCACCTCGCGACAGCGTTCCGCGCAGCTCTGGAGCATGTCGTCGGCCCTCAGAAACAGGTCGAGACCATTTCCATTGGGCCAGACGACGATATCGAGCAGCGCCGTAGGGATATCATCGCCGCTGTGGATGAGGTCGATAGCGGCTTTGGCGTCGTGGTGTTGACCGATATGTTCGGCGGAACACCTTCGAATCTCGCCATCTCGGTTATGAACGGATCGCATGTCGAGGTCGTAGCCGGGATCAATCTGCCGATGTTGATTAAGCTCGCTTCCGTCCGGGAAAATTCGAGCCTGGAACAGGCCGTCATGCAGGCGCAGGATGCGGGCCGCAAATATATTTATGTCGCCAGCCGGGTTTTGAGCGGAAAGTAATGCCAGACGACCGCCAGCCTTCCGAGTGCGAGGATCGTCCTGACTTCGAGCCGTCGGAGGGCGCGCTTGTGCGAGAGCTCACTATTCTCAACCGCAAGGGGCTGCACGCGCGAGCGACAGCGAAATTCGTCCGGTGCGTCGACAGTTTTGACGCCGACGTGCTGGTAGGACGCTGCGGCGAAATGGTCGGCGGCACATCGATCATGGGCATTTTGACCTTGGGCGCCGGGATCGGGATGACGATCACCGTGAGCGCGACCGGACGGCAAGCGCAACAAGCCATTGACGCCATCACGGCCCTCGTTGCCGACCGCTTCGGCGAAGATGAATGAGCGGCAAAATGATCAGGGCGGGCATAATGGGCTAGCCGGTCCGATTCAAAATGGCCCCAAAGCCTGGCGGCTCGCGTGGCAGTGTTAGCGGAGCCTTGCCTACTCTATCGCGACAGGGAGCGAACGCGGCCTCGACCATGCAGTCAGTTGTCGTCATCGTCTCGACCGATTTATTGCAGGCTTGGTTGAGGAGGCTGACGCTGTCGCTGCTGTTCGCCAGCAAAATCAACGCCGAGCCGAGATAGGGCGAAAATCCGGATGGGTTTTCAGCCGCGACCACTGTATCGAGTCCACCCGCCGCTTTGCCGATGATCAGCATCGCGAGCTGATAGCCAACGAGCCCCATAGGGATGAGGCCAAGGTAGCGGTTTTATTCTGGGGGCAAAGCTTGCGCGGCTTGAGCTAGCGCGAGACTGATGAGAAGAACCGCTAGGCACACACACCTAAGAACGTTAGTTCGACCAAAAGGGTCCGACATCCTGGTCTCGCGCCGTAAGCCGAAAGAATGACGAGGTTATCGAAATTGGTCGAGCCATAGACAATCGCCGCGACGCTCAACGCGCCGAACGACGAGAGTGGTCGGGCGGCGCTGTCTGCGTGGGACAACATGTCTACCCTCGACCCGGAGGGCGATGCGTCTATCCGTTCGTCACCTTCAGCTGGTTGCTTCTCTACAAAAAATACCCCGACCTCAACAGCCTTGAAGGACTGGTGAGATGGGGCTCACCACGGGCCAAACGATTGCGCCCGGCCTTGGCTACCTCCGTTTACCCCAAAGTTGCCGACATCGGAGCACACTCACTCGGCGCAATCGCATGGCGGGCCGCGTTTTCGTTCCACGTCCCCGATCCCGCAGCGAGCAAGGGGAAAGCCGCGCGCCGCGCAAAACATATCGATGCTGAGTGAAAGGATCGCAATATTGCTCATCTTGAGTTAAGAAGCGGCGCAAGTTTTCGCGCTGGGCCCTGGCCTGCGCTATGAAAGCGTTGCAGCTCGCCCCGAAGAGTCTTGTCGGGCATGAGCAACAGTTTTGAGGCGCATCGCCAACGCCTTCTTGCAGCGCCGAAGACGCGTTTCAATGATAATGACGGAAGACCCCGAGCGGACCGGCTTACGGCGCAAAACCGCTCCCCCGCCCCGACGCAGCTTGATTAACGATTTGCGCGGGGGCGAAGCTTGAGTGCGGCCACGCTCCCTCTTCGAGATGACTTCACCCGGCCGAGCCGGCCGATATCCTCGCGCGATAAAATCCCCAAGGCTTGAAGGAGTCGGCGCGCAAGGCGCCTGGCTTTTTGTCGACTAGGCCCTAACCCTGGCCTGCGTTGAGGAACTTACTCACATAGGGCGAATTTGGCCGCCCTTCACGGCCGTAGTGTCCGCTCGGCCCATGACCCAAGAACTCCGAAAACCACGCTTCGTGTTCAATCTCCTCATGCAGGATAGCCAGCGAGAGGTCATAGGTCCGATGGTCCTTGCCAAATGTCAAATTGCAAATATTCGTATAGCCGCGGACCGCGCACCGTTCAGCCTTGACCAACACATCTAGCATGGCGTTAATGTCACGCGGGTTGTCTGGAAGCTTTGCCGGCGGGCATGCGGAAATATTGTGAAACTCGACCATGTCGGCCGGAAGCTTGCCGCCCAATTCATAAATGCGAGGCACCAAAGCTTCGAAATGATTGCGATCTTCAACACGCGCGTCTTCTGTGATCTGCTTCAGACCTTCGCCTTCGAGGCCGATCAAATTTACACGTAGGATGGTGTAGTAATAAAACGTCGTAAGCTCTGCCGATGCGTTGCGCACGAGCAAATCCAAGAGCTTCTCCACATTGACCCCTGCTTTTTCAACGAGTTCTGTCGCGACGGACTTGTGCGTGGTCATTTGTGTCTCCTCCACGTTCTGGTTCAGAGGACGTTGGCGGCGGAATGCGCTCCAACGCATGCCATGAACCTACAACGAAGTTGGAGTTGGAGCCTAACAAATCAAGCGGCGCCGACAACCGAGCCGCGCTGCATCCTGCGACTGGCTGCGATCAAGCTTTCGTTCGCCAGGGTGTTCGCGTGGCTGCTCGCTCAGTCCGACGCTCGGCAGGCTTATTGAAGGCATCGCGCGCCCGTGTCATGCTGAGCGTCCTGGTCGCACCGTTCCCGACCGGCAAACCGAGGTTGGCGCGGCCGCCCTTGGTTCAAGCCTGAACGAAGCGACAGCGGTCTTTCGTCGGTTCGCCGTCGAAGAGATCCGGTCAGGGATTAAGAGCCGACCCTTTTGAGCCGGGCATAGTCTATCATTAGCGCATAATCGCCGCGCCAAACTGTCGGGAGATCCAACATGTCCACATATATCCTGCTGATGAACTGGACGGACCAAGGCATTCGCCATGTGAAGGATTTACCCGCGCGCCTCGACGCCGCCAAAAAAGCGCTGAAGGACGAGGGAGGAGAGTTCAAACAGGTCTTTCTTACCATGGGCGGGTATGACCTCATCGCCGTTTACGAAGCGCCGGACGACGCCATTGCGGCGCGTTTCACCATGCAACTAGGCATGATGGGCAACGTCCGGACGCAGACCCTCAAGGCGTTCCCCGAGGCCGCCTATCGCGAAATCATCAACTCCTTCTCCTAAAACGCACGCTGGCGGTCGGGACCAAACCTCTATTCGCCGAGAAAGTTGCGGAGGCTGAGGCAGGTTTAATCCGCCCGCGCCAGATCGACGATCGCGGCGGCGAGGAAACGCCCGGCCTCGCCGCCTGTCACCACCCGGTGATCGAAGGTCAAACTCAGCGGAAGGATCCGGTGAACGGCGGGGCGCCGTCGCAGGCGACGACGTTATGGCGGATGCGGCCAGCGCCGAGAATGGCGACCGTAGGCGGCAGCACCACTGGCGCCGCATATGTGCCGCCGATCGCCCCGAAGTTGGAAAGCGTGATCGTATTTCCGCGCAGATCATCGGGCGGCACCCGGCGCGCCACCAGATCCGCCCGCATCCGGTCAAGGCCCCGGCGCAAATCCGCGGCGTCGCGATTGGCGACATCGCGCAAAACGGGGACGAACAGCCCTTCCGGCAAATCCACCGCGATGCCGAGATCGATCTTGCGCAAAACCCTGCGCGCAAGCGCGCGGCCCTCGAACCAAGCGTTGAGCGCGGGCTCCGCCTGACAACCTGCGACCAGGGCGCGAATGAGGCGGATCGTCGTGTCCGCGCCCGCAGGCCACGCCTCGATGTCGGCGTCGTCCATGACAGTCGCAGCCGCAACCTCAGCTTGAGCGAGGGCCATGTTCTGCGCCATAGCGCGCCTGAAGCCGCGCAACGGCTCGGCCGGCCCCGCCTCCTTGAGAATACGGGCGACGCGCTGCACGTCGCCGGCGGTGATCACGCCGTCGGGACCAGACGGCGTCACAATCGCGAGATCGACCTCCAGCCGGTTCGCCAGAGCGCGTACAGCGGGCGTCGCGCGAATGGAGCCGGCGCTGCGTCCGATAGCCGCCGGGACTTCTTGCAGGACACGCGCGCCAGCCTCGACGGCGCCGACGACCGTCCCGGCGTCTTCGGAAATGTCGGGCTCGCCCTCGAAGCCCGCAAGCGGAGCGCCGATGCGGACGATATCTCCAGCCTCACCAAACAAGCGCTTGAGTTTCCCGGATTGCGGCGACGGAATTTCGATCACCGCTTTCGCCGTCTCGACCGACACGAGCGGCTCATCGATTTTCACATCGTCGCCCGCCTTTCGGAGCCACTCGACGATTTCCGCTTCCTGAAGCCCTTCGCCGAGATCGGGAAGTCTGAATATCCTCATCGCGCCTCCATGACCTTGCGCACGGCATCGATAATGCGCTCAACGTCCGGAAGATATTGGCCTTCCAGCCTGGACAACGGAATGACGGAGTCATAGCCGGTGACGCGCCTGACCGGCGCAAGCAGCGAATAAAGTCCATGCTCGGCGATCTCGGCGGCGATTTCGGCGCCGAAGCCTGCCGTGCGCGGCGCTTCGTGAACGATGACGCAACGGCCTGTTTTTTCTACCGACTGTAAAATCGTCGCGGCGTCCAGAGGTTTCAAAGTAGCGACGTCGATCACCTCGACGCCGATTCCTTCCTGCTCTAGCCGTTCCGCCGCCGTTAGCGCCTCGTAGACCATGGCGCCCCATGCGACGAGGGTGACGTCGACGCCCTCGCGCGAGACGAAACAAACGTCAAGCGGCAGCGCTTCGCCGTCCTCCGCGACCTCCTGGCGAAAAAGCCGATAAAGGCGGGTCGGCTCCAGAAAAATGACCGGGTCAGGATCGCGAATGGCGGCCAGCAGAA
Organism: uncultured Alphaproteobacteria bacterium; assembly: GCA_963815815.1. Lineage (GTDB taxonomy): Bacteria > Pseudomonadota > Alphaproteobacteria > Rhizobiales > Beijerinckiaceae > Methylocapsa. The sequence goes on along the minus strand of CAWFIA010000012.1, from coordinate 123,242 downwards.
GTCCATAAGCGCGCGCCGGGGAGGAAGGGATCGCCACCCGCAGCCCTGGCATATGGGCGAAGATGGCCTCGGGGCTCTCGGAATGATGTTCTGGCGCATGAATGCCGCCGCCGCATGGCGCTCGCACCACCATCGGACAGGTCAGCCGGCCGCATGTGCGGTGACGCAGCCGCGAAGCGTGATTTATGATCTGATCGATCGCCGGATAAATGAATCCTGTAAACTGAATTTCAGCGACCGGCTTCAGTCCGAGCGCAGCCATGCCGATGGCGGCCCCAACGATCGCCGCTTCCGCGAGCGGCGTATCGATGACGCGCTCGCGCCCAAACCGCTCCTGCAGTCCGAGCGTCGCGCGAAACACGCCGCCATTGACGCCGATGTCCTCGCCAAGCAGCAGCACCTCCGGATTGTTCGCCATTTCGTAAGCCAAAGCGTGATTGACGGCTTCGACAAGCGTGAGCTCACTCATCGCTCGCTCCATAATGCGGGTCAAAGCGGCGCGCCTCATCGCGCTGATCGCGCATCGCGCGCGGAAGCTGCGCGAAAATATGCTCGAACATGGCGTCGCAGTCCCGCGGCGGCGTAGCGAGATAGGTTTCAACCGCCCTTTCAACCTCCTCGGAGCACTGCTTCAAAAGACCGGCCTCGAGTTCATTGGTCCAGACGCCGGTCCCGGTCAGATAGGCCCGCAAGCGGCCTATTGGTTCGAACGCCCATTCGCGTTGAACGATTTCAGGATCGCGGTACCGCGTGGCGTCATCGGCGGTGGTGTGGTCACCCAACCGGTAACTGAGCGCTTCGATGAGCGTCGGGCCGCCGCCCGCTCGCGCTTTCTCGATCGCTTGCGCCGCGATCTCGTGAACGGCGATGACGTCATTGCCGTCGACCTGTAGCCCTTCGACGCCCGCCGCGACGGCTTTTTGCGCCAAAGTAGGCGTCGCGCTCTCCAGCTCGCAGGGCGTCGAGATGGCCCAGCGATTGTTGTTAATGACAACGACGAGCGGCGCGCGCCACACGGCCGCCAAGTTCAGCGCCTCATAGAAATCACCCTTGGCAGTGCCGCCATCGCCGATCGTGCAGACCGCCACGCGTCTTTCCAGGCGAAATTTGAAGGCATAGGCGGCGCCTGCCGCATGGGCGACTTGCGTGCCTACCGGCACGCAAATCGGAAAATCCTTCCTGGGAATCGCGAAATCGCTGCCCCTCTCGTCGCCCCCCCAATAAAGCAGCACTTCCACCATTGTGACGCCGCGCAGAAACAGCGCGCCATGGTCGCGGTAATAAGGAAACAGCACGTCCTGCGCCGACATTGCGCTCGCCACGCCGACGGCGATCGCTTCTTGTCCGAGGCATGAAGGGAAGGTCCCGAGCTTTCCCGTGCGCTGCAAGGCGATCGCCTTGCCGTCGAACACCCGGGTCCGGGTCATCGCCTTGTAGAGTTCCAGCAGCGCGGCGGAATCGAGCGAGACTGAACCAGCCGATTGATCCAGTTTGCCTTCGGATGAGAGAAACCGAGCAGGGGCAGTCGGAATAATGTCGTCCATAACCTCGCCTGCGACCGCTCAGCGCCAATAGTCAAATACAGACCAAATCTATTGTAAACGTAATATGTCGGCCTCAAATCTTCGGCGGGATCACGTTTTTCGAGGCTCTTCCCGCGGCGCCACCCAGATCAGTCACGGCGGCGGTCTCCCTCTGTGCGCGGCGATCGCGCGGGCCGTGCGGCTGCCGGACTCCGCCCCAGCCGCGCCGAGATAAAATCACCGGCGTCGGCCAAGCACGCCAAATCGATTCCGGTTTCGACACCCATGCCGTCCAGCATGTAGACGACATCCTCGGTCGCGACATTGCCGCTGGCGCCCGGCGCGTGAGGACATCCGCCGAGACCCGCGACCGAGGCGTCGACAGTGGATACGCCGAGTTCAAGACAGGCGAATATATTGGCCAGCGCTTGACCATAAGTGTCGTGGAAATGAACGGCGAGACAGTCGATAGGCGTCTCGCGCGCCGCCGCATCAATCAATCGTTTCGCCCGGAGAGGTGTGCCGACGCCGATGGTGTCGCCCAGCGAGATCTCGCAACAGCCCATGGCCGTCAGCTCGCGCGCAAGCGACACGACCTTATCCGGCGCGATCTCGCCCTCGTAGGGGCAGCCGAGAACGCAAGAGATATAGCCCCGCACCCTCGTCCCGGCCGAAATGGCTTTCTCGATCACCGGCGCGAAGCGCTTGAGGCTCTCGGCGATCGAGCAATTGATGTTCTTTTGCGAAAAGGTCTCGGATGCGGAGCCGAATACCGCCACGTCCTTGACGCCGCTGGCGAGGGCCGACTCGAGGCCTTGCATGTTCGGGACGAGCGCCGACAATCGGATGCGCGGCGGCGAACCCAGCCTTGTCGACAGCATCGCCAGGACTTCGGCGGTCGACGCCATTTGCGGCGCGCGCTTCGGCGATACAAAGCTGCCCGCCTCGATGTCCCTCACCCCGGCTTTCACTAATAATTCTATCAGAGCGACCTTGGTCTTGACGGGAAGAATTGCGGATTCATTTTGCAACCCGTCGCGCGGACCAACCTCTACGATGCGAACGCGAGCGGGAAGGCTCATCCGGCCTCTCCCGCCGCGAGGACGACCAGTTCCGCGCCCTCGGGCGCAACGTCGCCTTCCCCGTATCTAATGTCAGCGACAAGGCCATCGCTCGGCGCAGTCAGCGTGATCTCCATCTTCATCGCTTCGAGCACGATGAGGGCAGCGCCTTTTTTGACGAAATCGCCTGTCGCGACGAGAACGCGAGTGACGCGCGCCGGAAGGGGCGCGGTCAATTGGAGAGCGCCCGAGATTTCGACATGCGGCGGAGCCAGCGGATCGACATAACGCAGAGAATGATTTCGCCCGGCGAGAATGACGGCCAGCCCGGAATCCTCCCTGACCACACGCACTTTGCGCAGCGCGCCGTCAACGCGCAAGCTCATCCCCTCCTCGCTCTCGGCGGCGTGGACAAGAACGGTCCTGGCCGGGGTCTCCAAACGATATGAACCATCCGGCAGAGGCTCGGCGCGGAGCGTTATGCATGTTCCCCGGCGATTGAAAATGATGGCCTGACGACCCCTCCCGTCGATTCGCCAGGCGTCGCCGACGCCCCAAGGCGACCAGGGATCGCCGGACTTCACCGCCGCCGCCGCCTCTTGCGCGCGCAGATCGCCGAGGCGCGCCGCCGCGGCGGCGGCGAGGATTGCCGTTTCGTCGCCCTCAGTCAGCGGGGGCGCGGCCAATTGATCGAGGCGGCGCTCCACGAAGCAAGTGTCGATTTCGCCCGCGATAAAGGCGGGATGCGCGGCGATCGCGCGCAGCAAATCGAGATTGGCGGCGACGCCGACAATTTCAAAGTCGGCGAGCGCGCGGTTAAGCTTTTGTATGGCGGCCGCGCGATCCTCGGCCCGGACGATCAATTTGGCGATCAGAGGATCATAGTCTGGCGTGATCCGGTCGCCTTGGCGAACGCCCGTATCGATCCGGAGATCCTCGTCTTCTCGTGGTTGCCGCAAATGCTGCAGAACGCCGGTCGAGGGAAGGAAGCCTCGATCCGGGGCTTCCGCACAGATTCGCGCCTCTATCGCATGTCCGCGCATCTCCAATTGCTGCTGCGTCAGCGGAAGTCTTTCGCCACAGGCGACGCGCAACTGCCATTCCACCAAATCCTGCCGCGCGATCATTTCCGTAATCGGATGTTCAACCTGCAGGCGCGCATTCATTTCCAGAAAAAAGAAACGATCGTCCTCGACGAGAAACTCGACGGTGCCCGCGCCGACATAGCCCACAGCGCGAGCTGCCGCGACAGCGGCTTCGGCCATAGCGCGTCGAAGCTGGGGAGCCAAGCCCGGCGCCGGGGTCTCCTCGATGATTTTCTGATGACGCCGTTGGAGCGAGCAATCCCGCTCGAAAAAAGTGACGATTTCGCCATGCTGGTCGGCGAAGATCTGGACCTCGATATGGCGCGGCGTCGCCACATATTTTTCGAGAAGCAGCCTGTCGTCGCCGAAATACGCCAACGCCTCACGCTTCGCGGCCTCGCTGGCGTCTCGCAGCGCCTCGGCGCGCTCGACGATTCGCATCCCCTTGCCGCCGCCGCCGGCGGAGGCCTTGATGAGGACAGGGAACCCGATTTTTTCGGCGGCGCTGGCGAGCGTCGTCAAATCCTGGGCGTCGCCATGATATCCCGGTAAAATGGGAACACCCGCGCGCTCCATCATCGCTTTTGCCGCGCTCTTCGATCCCATCAAGCGCATGGCTTCAGGAGGCGGTCCGACGAAGCAGACGCCGGCGCTGGCGCAAGCCGTAGCGAAAGCAGGATTCTCTGACAAGAAGCCATACCCCGGATGAATGGCCTCCGCGCCAGAGCGGCGCGCGGCCGCCACGATCTTGTCGATCGCGAGATAGCTTTCCTGCGGTCGCGCGGCGCCGATCGGCCAAGCCTCGTCGGCGAGATCGACATAGAGCGCATACGCGTCGGCGTCCGAATAGACCGCCACGGTGGCGACGCCAAGCCGTCTTGCGGTGGCGATCACGCGACAGGCGATCTCGCCGCGATTGGCGATCAGGATCTTATGGAACATTGTTCCGATCCGTCCGCCAGTTCGGCGCTCGCTTCTCGAGAAAGGCGTTTAATCCTTCCCTGCCCTCCGGCGTGGCGCGCCGCGTCGCGATCCTTCGCGCCGTCTCCCGCGCGACTTCCACGTCGATGGGGTGCCCCACGCACCACGACACGAGCGCCTTTGCTTCGGCCTGAGCGCCTGGCGCGCAGGACAAAAGAGCTTCAATGATCGCGTCTCGCGTCGCTTCCAGCGCGGCCTGCGTCGTCACCTCATGAACGAGCCCGATCTCCTTGGCGCGCGAAACGGAAATCTTTTCCGCCGTCAGAAAATAGCGCCGCGCCTGACGCGCGCCGATCGCCCTCGTAACGTAGGGCCCGATGATCGCCGGTATAAGGCCAAGCTTTGCTTCGCTTAGCCCGAAGCTGACGCTTTCCGAAGCGATCGCAATGTCGCAGCAGGCGATGAGGCCGACGCCCCCGCCATAGGCCGCGCCCTTGATCACAGCGACGGTCGGCTTCGAGAGAAGATCGAGACTTTGCATGAGCTCGGCAAGCGCGTTGGCATCCGCGACATTCGCCTCGAAATTTTGCTGCGCGACCCGCTTCATCCACGCGATGTCCGCTCCGGCGCAAAAACTTTCCCCGGCGCCTTCGAGGACGACGACGCGGACGCCGGACTGGCCGTCTAGGCGCCGCAACGACAAGGTCATCGCCGCGATTAGCGCGTCGTCGAACGCATTGTGCCGCTCCGGCCGGTTCAAGGTAACCGTCGCGACCCCACGGGCGTCGATCGATTCTAGCAGGCCGGCCATCTCACCCTCACATGCGGAACAGTCCGAAGCGTGTTTCGTCTATCGGCGCGTTCAGACTGACGGACAGCGACAGACCGAGGACGCGGCGCGTGTCGGCGGGATCTATAACGCCGTCGTCCCAGAGCCGCGCGCTGGCGTAGTAGGGATGGCTCTGACGTTCGTATTGTTCGCGGATCGAGGATTCGAAAGCCTCCTCATCTTCCCTTGAGCGGGCCACGCCCCGCGCGTCAAGGCTGTCGCGGCGCACACGGGTCAGAACGCTCGCCGCCTGCTCTCCGCCCATCACGCCGATTCGGGCATTCGGCCACATCCATAGAAACCGGGGCGAATAGGCGCGTCCGCACATCGCGTAGTTTCCGGCTCCGAAGCTGCCGCCAATGACAACGGTGAATTTCGGCACGGCGGCCGTCGCGACGGCGACGACCATCTTGGCGCCCTCTTTCGCAATGCCTCCGGCCTCATATTTGCGCCCCACAATGAAGCCGGCGATGTTCTGGAGGAAGATCAGCGGAACTCGCCGCTGCGCGCATAACTGAATGAAATGCGCCCCTTTCTGCGCGCTCTCGGAAAACAAAATCCCGTTGTTGGCGATGATCCCCGCCGGGTAGCCCCAGATATGCGCGAAGCCCGTGACCAATGTCGGGCCGTAAAAACGCTTGAATTCGTCGAATTCGCTCGCGTCGACGATGCGCGCTATGATTTCGCGGACGTCATATTGCTTGCGCGCGTCGGCGGGCGTGACGGCGTAAATCTCGCGAGAATCATATCGCGGCGGCGCCGGCTCGCGCAGCGCGATAGAAGGACGCTTCGTTTGATTGAGATTGGCGACGATCGCGCGAGCGACGCCGAGGGCGTGCGCATCGTTCTCGGCATAGTGATCGGCGACGCCCGAATGGCGGCAATGCACGTCTGCGCCGCCCAATTCCTCCGCGGTCACGACCTCGCCGGTCGCTGCCTGAACGAGCGGCGGTCCGGCAAGAAAGATCATGCCCTGGTTGCGGACGATGATGGTTTCGTCCGACATCGCCGGGACATAGGCCCCGCCCGCGGTGCAGGCTCCCATGACGACGGCGATTTGCGCGACGCCTTCCGCCGACAGTTTGGCCTGATTGTAGAAGATGCGTCCGAAATGCTCGCGGTCCGGAAAGACTTCGCCCTGCCTTGGCAGATTGGCGCCGCCTGAATCGACCAAATAGACGCATGGCAGGCGATTTTGCGCGGCGATTTCTTGCGCGCGCAGGTGCTTCTTTACGGTGATCGGAAAATAGGTTCCGCCCTTCACCGTCGCATCATTAGCGACGATCATGCACTCGCGTCCGGAAATGCGTCCGACACCGGCGATGACTCCCGCACATGGAACCTCGTCGTCATACATCCCATGCGCTGCGAACTGTCCAATCTCCAGAAAAGGCGAGAGTGGATCGATCAGCGCGTCGATGCGCTCGCGCGGCAGCATCTTTCCGCGCGCTACGTGACGCGCGCGCGCCGCCTCGCCGCCGCCCTCCTGGATGCGGCACGCCGTGCGGCGCAGATCGGATACGAGCGCCGTCATAGCCTCGCGATTTTGCCGGTATTCGGACGAGCGCGTATCGGCCGCTGTTTCGATGAATGGCATGCGATTTCTTTCCGCAATCGAGACGCTACAAGAGCCGCCGACGCGAAATTTCGTCATCGGAGAGTCTCATTGAAGATTTCCCGGCCGATCAGCATGCGCCGGATTTCACTGGTGCCGGCGCCGATTTCATACAGCTTGGCGTCGCGCAGGAGCCGGCCAGTGGGATACTCGTTGATGTAACCGTTTCCGCCGAGACATTGGATCGCTTCGAGCGCCATCCAGGTCGCTCGTTCGGCGGCGAAAAGAATGGCGCCGGCTGCGTCCTTGCGCGTTATCCGGCCCTGGTCGCAGGCCTTGGCCACCGCATAAACGTAAGCCTTCGCGGCGCTCATCGCCGTATACATGTCGGCGAGCTTCGCCTGCATAATCTGAAATTCGCCGATCGGCTGGCCGAACTGCTTGCGATCATGCATATAGGGAACCACCACGTCCATACAGGCCCGCATGATGCCGATCGGCCCGCCGGCGAGCACGACGCGCTCGTAATCCAACCCACTCATCAGCACATTCACGCCAAGCTCCGGCAGTCCCAGCACATTGCTTGCCGGGACTTCGCAGTCTTCGAAGACAATCCCACAGGTGTTGGAGCCGCGCATGCCGAGCTTGTCGAACTTCGGCGCAGTCGAAACGCCATTGAAGCTCCTCTCGACGATGAAGGCGGTTATGCCACGCGGACCGGCGCCCGGGTTGGTCTTGGCGTAAACGATTATTATATCTGCGTCAGGTCCGTTGGTGACCCACAATTTGTCGCCATTCAACACGTAGCGGTCGCCGCGCTTTTCCGCGCGCATGCGCATGTTGACGACATCAGATCCAGCGTCCGACTCAGACATGGCGAGGGCGCCGACATGATCCCCGGAAATCAGCCTCGGCAGATAACGTCGCTTCTGCTCTTCGCTTCCATTGCGGTGCAGTTGGTTCACACAGAGATTGGAGTGCGCGCCATAGGATAGGCCAACGGACGCGGAAGCTCGGCTGATCTCCTCCATGACCACGACATGTTCGAGATAGCCAAGGCCCGCGCCGCCATACTCTTCGTCGACCGTCACGCCGAGCAAGCCGAGATTTCCCATCTTTTTCCACAGCTCGGCCGGGAAATCGTTTTTCGCGTCAATCGCCGCGGCCCGCGGGGCGATCTCGCGCGAGGCAAACGCCCCAGCCTGATCGCGAATCAGGTCGACGGCTTCACCAAGTGCGAAATCCAAAATCTGCGTGTTATGGGCCATCGAATGAATTCTTGCGTCTGCGGTAGCGGATAACAAGCCCTATCTGGCGACATCTGCGGTGATTTCAAGCTGGCTGACGCCATCCGCCGGCAACGGTCGCCATTCAGGCTGCGGTCAAAGCTTGCGCGCAAGCCGGAGGCGGTCTGGTCTTTTTTCCGAAAGGCGTCTATCGCATCGGCGACAATGCCCTTTGCAATCTTTTGTCGACAGACATTCCATCGGCTACGGGTTTCGTCTCCATAGCGTTCGCCGGCGAAGGCAAAGGCGATTCCATCATAAGAATGGACCCGGCCCTCCTTACTGGCTCCTCGCATATTTTCGCCACGCCGACGACTTATACGACGCAGATAGGATCGACTTTCATCGATCTTGGATTCCAAGGGAGCGCGCCAGTCGCTGGAGGCTACGCCTATAGCGCGATAAACGCCAACTGCAACGGCTTCTATTTTTATGGAAGCGACAGCCCTGGGGTCTATAATCAGAATATCAAATTCACGCGTTGCATGATGCAGGGATTCAATGTCCACTTCGACTTCGAGGGAACCGAGTCTTGCTCTGAGATATCACACTCCGGTTGCAGCTATTCTTTCAGCGCCACTGCGTTCTACAAACTGAACAACCTTCAATCTTTTAACCATCCTTTTTACGGCACGGACATCGAGGAGATCTACGGCGACGGCTTTCTGATTGGAGCCGGAGGAGGTGGGGCCGTCCGCGTTAATGGAGGGTCCTTCATCCTTTTCGACGCTGGCATTTCGCGGAATGGATGGGTCGTCAATTCTCCAACGGCGCTGACCGGCTGCATCCAGCCTCTTATCTTTAACGGCGTACGGTTCGAGTTGCGCGGCAACTATTCCAATCTTCTCAATGTCATTAACGGCAACACGCTGCGGGCCAAATTCGTCGACTGCTTCATTCTTGACGCCTGCGTCGCGCCGGCGACAAAGAAAGCGAACTGGCTTCAGGTCGGATCGCTGTCGCGCGTCGATATCGACGATACGATGCTCTGCCAGCAGAACAATCTGCCGGTGATGGTGTCGATCATCGACAGCACAGGCGATTGGGGCGAACCGGGGACGGTGCAATTCGACGGCTGCACTCTGCCCGTCGACTTTTCGGATCAATGCGCCGTCACCGGATGGGTCGGCATAATCTCAGCCATAAATACGCAAGGATCGAATACGAACGACGCCTCGCAAACCCAGCATCACGCCAACGACTTCGATTTGCTCGGCGGCACGACGGCGAGGGGGCAGAACGCGGCCTGGTCTCACACTGCGCTTTCAGGCGCCGGCGGCCTGTCCGCGCTTCAGCCGCGGGTGAAAACCGCGTGGATGAAGGCGCCAGCCGAGTATCTCCCGGGGGCGGCCGCCAACGAGATTACCCTGAAGATGCCGAAAGGCGCGGTGATCAAAATATCCCAGACCGTGTGAGAAGTCTGAGACGTGATTCGGTTCCCGTGCGCGATCCGGCGCGGTAGAAATCGGTCATGGCGCACATTTCTGGATTCGACCGGTCGCAGGTTTTGCTTTTGCCGGAGGCGGTGGAAGATTACGTCGGCTCCGACAATCCGGTTCGGTTCATTGATGCGCTCGTGGACGGGCTTGATCTGGCGGCGGCCGGGTTCGCGCGCGTCACGCCGGCGGCCACGGGACGTCCGGGGTATGCGCCCGGCGATCTGCTGAAGCTTTACATTTATGGATATTTGAACCGCGTCCGGTCGAGCCGGCGGCTGGAAGCCGAAGGCCATCGCAACATCGAGCTGATCTGGTTGCTGGGCGGCCTGAAGCCGGATTTCGAGACGATCGCCGATTTCCGCCGCGACAATCGCGCCGCCTTTCGGTCGGTGTTTCGCGAGTTCGTCGTCCTGTGCCGGCGTCTCGATCTTTTCGGGCGCGAACTGATCGCCGTGGACGGGACGCGCATCAAAGCTGTCAACAACAAGGATCGCAACTTCACCAGAGGATCACTGGAAAAGTTCATCGCGGCGGCCGACGAGAGGCTGGATGATTATCTGCGCCGCCTCGACGCCGGAGATGTCGAGGAGGCGGGCAAGAGCGGCTCGCGCGTGAAGAACCTGGCGGAGAAGATCGAGGCGCTGCGCAAGAAGCGCGGCGCGTGCGACGCCTTGCGCAACCGGATCGCGCGGACCGGAGAGAGCCAGATTTCGCTGACCGATCCCGACAGCCGGGCGATGGCCGCCCATACGAAGGTCGGCGTCGGCTACAACGCGCAGATCGCGGTCGACGCCAAGCGCAAAATGATTGTCGAGCAGGCCGTGACCAACCAGGTCGTTGACATGGGCCTGTTGCAGAAGACGGCCGAGCCCGCCCGCCAGATTCTGCAAGTCGAGAAGATCGCTGTCGTCGCCGACAAGGGCTACTTCAAGAGCGAGGATATCGAAGCCTGCGAGAAGGCCGGCCTGACGCCGCATGTGCCGCGCCCGCAACGGGGACCGGCCGTGCGTGAAGGCTTTTTCCGCAAGGACGAGTTCCGCTACGACGCCGGGCGCGACGCCTACATCTGCCCCGCCGGACAGACGCTGAAGCCGTTCCGCCATGGCCGGTTGCGCGATCTCAAGAAGATCGACTACGGCAACCCCAAAGCCTGCCGCGCCTGCCCGCTGCGCGCACGATGCACGAACGACGTCCGCTCGGTCTCCCGCATCGAAAACGAGGACGCGCTCGATCGCATGGCGCAGCGCCTGGCGGCGAGGCCCGACATTCTCGACCGCCGTCGCGAGATCGTCGAGCGCCCCTTCGGCTCCATCAAGCAATGGATGAATCAGGGCGCCTTTCTCATGCGCGGCTTGGAGAATGTCCGCGCCGAGTTCAGCCTGACGGCGCGCGCCTACAATCTGCGCCGCGCGCTGAATATTCTCGGCGTCGAGGCCATGGCGAGGGCGGTCGCGGCCTGAAAGTGGCCAAGGCCGCTCTCAATTGGCCGATAACAGCCCTTTCCGCGCCTCTCACGTGGCGTCAGGCGGCGAACAACGCCCAAAACGATGAAAATCTCCTGCCCTTCGCCTCTCGCGACGGCGCCCTTCAGTTGCCGAGGGTTTTCACACGGTCTGATCGGCGTGGGCGTGCGAATACCTTCCCAACGCGAATCCATTATGGACGCGCACTTATTCTGTGAGGCTTGCACAGGGGATCGGGTGAAAAAATTCAAGCTGCGACGAGGCTTGCGAGGAAGTCGTCGTCCCAAGCGGCGGTTTTGCGCTTGAGCCTAGAGAATCCTTTCCGGGCGCTCGGCGAGTTAGATTATGCGCCATGTGTTTTACGGTGGTGAAGTTTGCCGGCGCGTTCTCGGTTCGGACACGGCATTCGTCGTCGCGAAAGACCGTGTCCATGACCCAATGCAGGCAGTTCTCCACCGCCCAATGTTCGCGGATCATTGGGCCGATCGCCTGCGCTGACAAGGGCAGCGAAGTGATGTAGAAGCGCGTTTCCCGCTCGACCCTGCCGCCGATCTCGCGTTTGCTTTCGACAATCAGGACGCCATTCAATCCCGGCCAGTCGTGTCGCTGTTGTAGCCAACCGACATCGTGGATCACCGTGTAGGTTCTGGTTTCGATACGACCGTGATCGGCGTCGATCGTTTCATGCCGGCTGACCGTCGTATCCTTGAATTGTCTTGCTTTTTGCTCGGTTGCGAGGAGTTCGACATCTTCGCGCAGCGTTCCCTGGTTGCCTTTCAGCGCGAGGATATAATCGGCTTTCTTGTCCATGATCTTCGCGGCGATTTCGCGCTGGCAGCCGATTGCATCGATGGTGACGACGGCGCCTTCGAGCGCCATCATGTCGAGCAATGCGGGAATGGCTGTGATCTCGTTGGATTTCTCGTTCACCTTGACCTGCCCGAGAACCAATCGCTGGCGCGCGGCGAAAGCCGAGACCATGTGGATCGGTTCCTTCGATCCCTTCTTTTGGTAGGAGCGGCGCAAGGTTTTGCCATCAATCGCGATGATGTCGGCCGGCGTCTTGGTCAGCGCCGCAACCCAGGCGACGAAACAGCGCTGGAACGCCTGCGCGTCCAGCGTGGCGAAAATATCGCCGAGATGATCATGCGCCGGCGTGCCGTCGCGAAACGGCCGAAACCGGCGCAACAGATTGAGCTTCTTATCGCCAAAGCGGGCGATGTCGACGAAGGTCTCGGCCCCGGCCAGCACCGCGAGAAGACACAAAAGGAGGATTTCCTCCAGCGGATAAACCACCTTGCCCTTCTGCCGATGGTCCGGCATATCCTTGAAATACCGAAGAAAAATAGTTGCTTCGTCGATCGCGTCAAATTCCGTCGCCGCCCCGTCCATCGTACCGCTCCACCAATCGAATCAGTGGACCACGACAAATTCAGCACTTTAGCCATTTGTCACGAATTTCTTCACCCGATCGCCCTGGAGGCTTGCATGTCTTGGCTTGTCCTTTTCGTTGTCGCAAGCCATAGTAGCTATTTCGAGTTCTTATGGCCGAAACTGAAGCACCTCCTGATCGGGGCGGATATTTGCAGTATTCGACGGCCTGGGCATGAGGCAATCGCGAAAGCTGACGGCGTTGATTCTTCGCCAGAAGATTATGATCCCGACTGCGAGAACGTTTTGACGGAGGCTACAAACGTCGGGCTCAACAGTGACGGCCGGGACCTTCGAATTGATCGCCGTAGCCGCTTTGCCCCACGTCGGAACCGCGATAAGACGTAACAGTTTGCGCGGACACACCTTGGCAACGGCATAAGCTAACCACTGCCGCAAACTCGGTAGTTCCCGTTAAGCTGATTGGCCCATCCGGGCGCAAGTTGACGGACCGGCTACGCCTGCGCTCCCGTAGCAAGCTCCGCGAGAGCCGCAAGCTTCGCGTCGAGCGTCCTAGCGGCGGCGTTGACGTCATAGTCTCCGAGCCGCGCCATCAGGGATGAGGGACGATCATAAGCGAGCGTGACGCGCAGAGTCGCCGGATCCTCGACGATCGAGGCCCGCACGGGCACATTAAGCGCGGCGCCAAGATTGAACCGAATCATCGTCGCCGCGAGCAGCGGATTGCCCAGAATGTAAAGCTTGGCTCGCCCCGAAATGCCAAGCAGCTTCATCCAGGCGCTATGATCGACGTCGAGGAAGCGCATGAAGCCGCTCGATCCTTCGAAGGCGCGAATGCGCATGATGAACCTGTCCGCATTCCCGCCAGAATCAACGACGGCCCGGCGGAAATTCATCGTTTGTGATAACTCCAGTCGCGCCCTCGAAGGCCACTACGACCTCCTCGAACGGGCGCTCGCTCGTATATTCAAGATGGATCAACGTGCTGCTGTCCTGCATGATGCCCTCCCTTCGCGGGTTGCGGCGCGTGTCGGGCGCGCCTCATCGATCGACTTGGACTTGTCCCTCGACAGCCAAGGGGCGAAGCCTTATCGCTGCGCCGAAGCAGAGGATGACAGGCGATGAACGCACTCCCGGACCCTTTGAAAATCGCTATTCTCGACGACTATCAGAACGTCGCGCTGACCATGGCCGATTGGAGGCCGCTCGAGAACCGCGCGACGCTGACCGCCTTCAACGACCATGTCGACGATCCCGAAGCGCTCGTCGCCCGGCTCCAACCATTCGACATCGTTTGCGTCATGCGCGAACGCACGCCTTTGCCGCGCGCAATCATCGAGCGCTTGCCCCGGCTGAAGCTGATCGTCTCCACCGGACGGCGCAACGCCTCGATTGATGTCGCCGCGGCGACGGAACGCGGCGTTCCGGTCGCGCGCACGGGCTATTCCTCCGACCCCACAATCGAATTCGCTTGGGCCATGATCCTTGCGAGCGCCCGCCACATCGCCTCCGAAAATGCCGCGCTGCGTGCCGGCGGCTGGCAGCGCTCGATCGGCGCCAGTTTGCGCGGCGCTACATTAAGCGTCCTCGGTCTCGGGAACATCGGCTCGGAGGTCGCCCGCATCGGTCTTGCTTTTGGCATGAACGTCATCGCCTGGAGCCAGAATCTGACAGCCGAGAAGGCGATGACGGCGGGGGCGCGGCTGGTCTCGAAGCAAGAGCTCTTCCGGGACGCCGACTTCCTCACCGTTCACCTCGTTCTCAGCGCCCGCACGCGAGGCATCGTGGGCGCGAGCGAACTCGCGCTGATGAAGCCAATGGCGCGGCTGATCAACACCTCGCGCGGCCCGATCGTCGATGAGGCCGCTCTCGTCAACGCGCTGCGAAGCCGCCAAATCGCCGGCGCCGCCCTCGATGTGTTTGACGAGGAGCCGCTCAGCCCCACGCATCCGTTCCGTTCGCTCGACAACGTTCTGGCGACGCCGCATATCGGCTATGTCTCGGAAAATCTTTATCGCACGTTCTACTCAGACACGGTGACGAATATCCGCGCTTTTCTCGACGGCGAGGCTTTCCCGCTGACGCCGCCGCCGCGACCGTAACGCATGCGCTTCAGTGGGGGCGTTCGATAGCGATCGCGGTCGCTTCGCCGCCGCCGATGCAAAGCGAGGCGACGCCTCGTCGCTCGTCCTGGCGAACCAGCGCATGCAGCAGCGTCACAATAATCCGGGCCCCGGTGGCGCCGATCGGGTGGCCGAGCGCGCAGGCGCCGCCGTTGACGTTGAGTTTTTCGCGCGCAATTCCGAGATCGCGCTGCGCCGCCATTGCGACTACCGCAAAAGCCTCATTGATTTCAAAAAGATCCACATCCGCAACAGTCCAGCCTGCCTTGTCGAGCACCTTGCGAATGGCCGGGATCGGCGCCGTCGTGTACCAGGCGGGCTCCTGGCTGTGCGCCGCATGAGCGACCATTTCGGCGAGGATCGGCAACCCATCGCGTTCGGCAAGCGACCGTCTCGTCAAGATCAACGCCGCGGCGCCGTCGGCGTTGGCCGAGGCGCTCGCCGCCGTAATCGTCCCGTCGGCGCGAAAGGCTGGCTTCAGTTTCACAATTTTTTCCGGCGACACCTTTAGAGGATGCTCGTCATTCTCAATGCTTTGGTCGCCACCCTTGCTAGGCGCTGAGATCGGCGCAATTTCGGCTTTGAAGTACCCCTTCTCGATCGCTGTTCGGGCGCGCGTCAGCGTCTCCATCGAATAGGCGTCCTGATCCGCCCGAGTGAATTGATAGGCCTCGGCCGCAGCCTCGCCGAAATCGCCCATCGAACGTCCCGGCTCGTAGGCGTCCTCGAGACCGTCGAGCAACATGTGATCGAACAGGCGATCATGTCCAGACCGGTATCCTGCGCGCGCTTTGGCGAGCATATAGGGTGCGTTGGACATCAATTCCATGCCGCCGGCGACGACGATATTCGCGGAGCCAGAAAGGATGAGATCATGCGCGAGCATGGTAGCTTTCATGCCGGATCCGCAGACCTTGTTGATCGTGGTCGCGCCGGTCGCATCTGGCAGTCCGGCGCGGCGTGCGGCTTGCCGCGCTGGGGCCTGGCCCTGACCAGCGGGCAGCACGCAGCCCATCAGCGCTTCGTCGACCCGTTCCGGCGCTAGCTCCGCCCGTTCGAGAACGGCGTGGATGACATGCGCGCCAAGCGTTGGCGCGGAAAGCCCGGAAAGATCCCCCATGAACCGGCCGAGCGGCGTGCGCGCAGCCGCGACAATGACGATAGGATCAGCGTTCTTCATTTAGCTTTTTTCCTCATCCGGACGAGGCGCCCGATATAGCCGCACTTTTTAATATGACATGAATCATACTATCTTTCGGACGCATTTCAATCGAAATCTACGTTAATGTGCAACCGCATAGCGGGCCGTTCAGACGCTCGCTGCAGGGCCGCCGTCAGCTCTGCGGTGGATATCATCGCATGCGCGAACGTCAGACCGTTCACTGATTTCAGCCGTGCTATCGCCTTCTATCCTGGCTGCCGGGCGCCGCTTGAGACCGGCCGCTGGAGGTCGCGCCTGCCGCTCATGATCTTGATCGGCGCCGACGACGACTGGACGCCGGCGGCGCCGTGCGTGAACTAGCGGCTCAAGCGAAGGCGCAAGGCGAGAACGTGGACATTGTCGTCTATCCGGGGGCGTATCACGATGTCGACCACCCCGATCTCCCATTACACATCGTCGAAGGCCTCGCCTTCACCGCCAATGGCGGAGGCGGCGCTCACGCGGGAACGAATGCCGCCGTCCGCGCTGGCGCGATCAAACGCGTCTCGGATTTTCTCAATCGTTAGCGCATAATCGGTATTTCTCATCATGCGTAGGACGTTATCGCCTCTAAAGTTAGAGCGGGACCGTTCGCCGAGTTTATTATAATCATCCCGCGAGCCACGCGGCGCTAACTGCGACAACGATGGCCGGCCCGAATTTCCAACGCCAATTCATTGAGCAGAGCTACAGGTTCGGCTCAGCGTAATTTCCAGAGTCTTGCTGCTTTGCATCCGTTCAAGCAATTTGCGGACGATCAGACACGCCGCTGACGGCAAAGAAAGGACCTCCCGGCCTCTGCTTGAATGCGCTAGCGAGGCGTTGCGCGCGCCTACTCCGGTTAGGAGGTTTTGATGGATGACTTCAGCCATAAGACTGGTGCCTATGGCGCGCCTGTAGAGGGACGCGGCTGCTGTCCCGTGTGCTCCGGCAACGATCTGGCTCCGCTGGTGTCGTTTTCAACGCCGCGTCTCTGCAACTTTCTGTTCCCGACCAAGGAGGAAGCCGTCGCCGCAGACATCGGTTTCGTCTCGATCTCCTATTGTCGGGATTGCACGCACACTTTCAACAACTCCTTTGAGGAAGGCAGCATAGCCTATGCGCCGCATTACGATTCCTCGCTTGAGCACTCTCCGCGCTTTGCGGCTTTCGCGGAAGACTTGGCCATCCAACTCAACAATACCTATTCCCTCGCTGGCAAGACTGTGGTCGAAATTGGCTGCGGCAAAGGGGACTTTCTCAAGCGACTTTGCGCGCTGAGCAAAGCCAAAGGAATCGGTTTCGACACAAGCTACGAAGAACGCGGCGCGAAGCGGTCCGAGAACATAACCTTTGTGTGCGATTATTTCGATGAGCGCTACTGCGATATCCGTCCCGACTTCATCGTGTGCCGTCATGTGCTGGAGCACATTGAGAACCCCGTCGCTTTTCTGCAAGGCCTCCGCGCTCATCCAGGGGTTGGACCTCACACATGCCTTTATTTCGAAGTCCCGAACGCGCTCTACACATTGCGCGATCATGGCATCTGGGACCTTATCTACGAGCATGCGTCCTATTTCACGTTGGAATCCTTGCGCACTGCGTTCCAACTCGCAGGATTTGACGTGTTGCGCGTGGGCGCGTCGTTCAGCGAGCAATATCTTTTTGTCGAGGCGCGGGCGAAGCCGCCGGACAGGTTGGAGACACTCGACAATTCGGCCGCCACGGAATCGCTTATCGCGTCCTTTGCCGAAATGTATCGCGCGCGAATCGCCCGTTGGGCCGACCGCCTCGCCGCTGAGGATCCCGCCAAAGTCGTCGTCTGGGGCGCAGGATCGAAGGGCATAACATTCGTGAACGCGGTTCCCGGCGGGGGACAAATCGGCGCCTTCGTCGACGTCAATCCGCACAAGCAGGGCCGTTTCGCGCCGAGATACGGCACGCTAGTCATTTCCCCCAACACATTGAAAGCGCGAGGGACCAAACTGGTCGTGATCATGAATCCGATTTATTCCGACGAGATCGCGCGCGCCGCCGCGGCCGTCGCGCCGCTGGCTGAGATCATGCTCGCGTAGGTTTTTTTAGCGCCTCGTTAGCTCAATCTCGCCGACGTCAGGACGATAAATCCCGGCCTAGAATTTCGGATTGCTGCCGACAAGGCTCCGCTGCGCAGCAACCCTGCCTCCAATACCTCGCGCTAGCGAACGCCGCGCATCGGGCGAAGCCTAGGCGAATGGCGTGCTGGAGCCACGCAAGCCGAGCCTTTGCGCCATGGCGCAAACCGCCCCCTATTGCGCTACGCCCCCGGTTGGCGGCGGCGCGAGGGAAGGCTGCCCCACAAAAAAAACGCCACCCAATCTGATACCAACGGCATTAGGCAACAACCGACGCCCAAGCTCGTGTGGCGATTGAGGCGATGCGCTTTAACTCAGCAGTGAGGGCGTTCCATGCGGCGCAACATGCGTCAAGGATCTCATCATAGTTTTCGAACACGCGGTTGCTCAAATGGTTCTGGCGCAGGAACTGCCAAATGTTTTCGACCGGGTTCAACTCGGGGGAATAGGCTGGTAGGTGGAGCAGACTGATGTTGCCGGGGACCCGCAGCTTGCCGCCAGTTTGATGCCATCCGGCTCCATCGAGGAGCAGCACGGCGTGGCTGCCTTGCGTCACTTGGCTGCTGATCTCCTCGAGATGCAGGCTCATCGCTCGGGCGTTGGCGTAAGGCAAGACCAAAGCCGCGCCGATATCCCTGCAAGGACAGACGGCGCCGAATATGTAGGCCCATTCGCGTCGCTGATCGCGCGGCGCGGGCGGCCGGCTGCCGCGCTCGGCCCAAACGCGCGTGAGCGTGCCCTGCTGGCCGACGCGGGCTTCGTCTTGCCACCAGAGTTCAATCGGTTTTTCGCGTGCATGCTCGGGGATTGCGGCCTTGACCAGATCGGCGAAGTTTTTTTGTGCGCCTCCTGCGCCGCAGGATCTTGCTGTGGATGGCGGGGCCGCACCGACAAGCGCCGGAACCCCAGCCGGCGCAGCATCGCGCCGACGCTGCGCTCGGCCAGGGTCACATGGAACTGGGTCTTGATCACGCGGGCCAGATCCACTCGTCGCCAGCGCACCACGCCGTCGACGGCAAGGTCAGGTCCTTTGCGAACCATCTCCGCCACAAGAGCTTCTTGTTCGGGCGTGAGGCGCGGCTTCGGCCCGGCCGCGATGCGGTTGCAGAGCCCGGCGACGCCTTCGGCGTTGTAGCGTAGAACCCAATCGCGCAAGGTCTGCCGATCCATGCCGCAGAGCTTGCCGGCTTCGCCCCGATTATATCCTTCAAGCACTAAGGCCAGCGCCAACATCCGCCGCGCCGCATTGGCGTCCTTGCTGTGCGTCGCCGCTTCGCGAAGCTCCGCTGCAGTGAAATCATCGCGCGTGATCGCCAAGGCTTCCGGCATCAAAATCTCCCCAAATCATCTCCAATCCGAAGAAAATCACGACAGTGCGAATTTGCGAAGACCCCTGAGTTCAGACGCCAATGCCGTTGGTATGACGCCCCAGGGGCGTTGGATACAGGCGGCGTAGCTCTAGTTAGGGACCTGCCATTAACACGCAAACGCCAAGCAATTACGATGCCAAGCTTGACTCGCGCTCCAGGCGCCTCTGCGCTCCTCTGCCCGCCAACGCCGCCGCGAAGCCGCGGAAGCGATCAAACGGGCCGTATTTGCAGGCGAAATGACTATCAGCTGCGCAAGGCGGCGACTTTCGCGTTCCCTCAAGCTGAGCTATTTACTTGCGCGAAGCCGCCCATCGTGGGATAAAGCAACAATAAGAATCCGATCTCGTCGCAATAAGGTTTTGCCCGATGGCGTCAAGCAAGCTTGTCTTTTCCATCATAGGCCTCGGCCTAGGCGCGATGGCTTTGCCTTCGGCTGGCCAGGCCAATTCCTTGGGGACGGAAACCGGCCTTCCTTTCTTCGGGCGCCCATACCCCTACGGCTACGTATACCATCGGCCTCCGATTGAATGCATCGAAATTCGTCCCGTCGATACGCCGGATGGCCCTCGCCTTGAAGAGACCTGGGTCTGTGGCGCGCGCGTTACGGCTCGCTATTGATCAAGCAGGCTGTCGGCGTCAGCTGCGGCGGGTCGTCGCGCGCCGCTCGAGGCGCTTTTGGGGTCTCAGGGAACCTAAATCCTCGCGCAGCTGCGCTGGATCGCTTATGCAAAACTGTGCGGCTGTCGTCGCCCCAATCGGCCCGATCCGGATCGAGACGCCGCGTCGTTCATTGACGAAATCAAATCCGCTTTCATCCGTCAGATCGTCGCCGATAAAGACGGGCGTGCGCCCTGCAAAAGGCGCGCTCGCCAAAAATTCTTCGATCGCCGTCGCCTTGGTATGACCGGCCGGCTTCAGCTCCGCCACCATCTTTCCTGGCTGCATGACAAGCTCCGAGCTTTGCGCAACGGATTCGAGCAGGGCCAGAACTTCTTTTTCAAGGTCGGGCCTCTGCCGGAAATGCAGCGCAAGCGTCGCGCCCTTATCCTCCAGCATTAGGCCGGGATGCTGGTCTGCCAATTTGCGCAGTTTTGGGCGCGCGGCATTCATGAGGCCGCCCTGTGCGGAAATGCGGCTTCCATCCTGGAAGCGGATCTCGGCCCCATGCAATCCGGCGGCGGGAAAAATCACGGGGCTGAAGATGCGGTCAAGATCGTCGATCCTGCGGCCGCTGACCAGCGCCAGCGCTTGCCCCGCCGCCGCTGCGACGTCTTTGATGAGGCCGCGCAACGCCGCGTCTGCCAAAACATCCTCAGGCCTCGGCCGGATCTCCAGCAAGGTTCCGTCGACGTCTAGGAAATAGGCGAAAGTCGATGGCGGCGCCAATCGCGCCAAGGCTCCGCGCGGCAAAGCTTGAGCATGAAACGCCAAGATTACCAAACTCCCGTATTCGCCATCGAGGCCCAAGGCTCCTGCTTCGGCTTTGGCGCGCCTTTTTGCAACAGTTCGATCGAAATTTCGTCTGGCGAACGGATGAAGGCCATGTAGCCGTCGCGCGGCGGCCTGTTAATGGTGACGCCGGCCTTCATCAGACTGTCGCAAGTCGCGTAAATATCATCGACGGCAAAGGCGAGATGACCGAAATTTCGGCCGCCGGAGTAGACCTCGCTGTCCCAATTATAGGTCAGCTCGATCAGCGGAGATTGCACCTCTTTGGCATGGGCGACATCGCCGTTAGCGGCAAGATAGACGAGGGTGTAGCGGCCAGCTTCGTTTTCGACGCGCTTGATTTCCACAAGGCCAAGCTTTCGCGTATAAAACTCAAGCGATTTATCGAGATCCGCCACTCGCACCATCGTGTGAAGGAATTCCATGTTGCTGCTCCTCTGTCGCCGCCATTCTCTCCCGGACGGCGGCCGGACGCCAAGTTAGTCACGATATAGCATGACCTCGCTTTGCTTGCCGCTCGGCAAGCCGTCGCAGCCGCTACGAAGTAACGGAAGATTGACAATGAGCGACAGCGCGCAGGCCAGAAGCGCCGGTCAACGGCTGAAGGAAACGGCGGCGCTCGCTTCAATCGCAGTGAGCTCGCTGATGACGGCCGTCAAACTGATTGCCGGGCTGCTTTCGGGTTCGCTGGCTGTCCTATCCGAAGCGGGGCACAATCTCGCCGACGTCGGGGCGACGATTCTTACCTATTTCGCGATAAAGATCGCCCATAAGCCGGCGGACGACGAACATCAATATGGTCACGCTAAAGTCGAATCCCTCGCCGCGTTGGTCGAAACCGGATTTCTCTTCGCGCTTGCGGCCTTCGTCTTGGTGGAGGCCTTGCGGCGCCTGAGCGGCGGCGCGCCCGAAATCCGCGCCGGCGCTCTCGTCGTCGGCATATTGATCGCGTCGATCCTCGTCGATTTCTGCCGCTGGCGCACCTTGAGAAAAATCGCGAAAGACACCAAGAGCGAAGCGCTCGCCGCCGACGCCCTGCATTTTTCGAGCGACATGGTCGCCTCGCTTCTGGCAATCGCCGGAGTCGTCGCGGCGCGTTTCGGATTTCCCCAAGGCGACGCCCTCGCCGCGCTCGGCGTCGCCGGCTTCGTCGCTGTCGCCGGATATCGGATCGGACGGCGCACCATCGATACGCTCGTCGACGCGGCGCCGAAGGGCCTCGCCCAAGAGGTCTCGGCCATCTCAGCGTCTGTCCCAGGCGTGATCAAGGTCGAGACCGTGCGGCTGCGCCCCGTCGGGCCGCAAGTCATCGGCGATCTCGAAATCGCCGTCGCCCGCACTCTCGACCTTGAAAAAGTGGCGGCGATCAAAGCAAATGTCGCGGCGCACCTCAAGGCCCGTCATCCCGAAATATCCGTCACCATCGGGGCCCAGCCGATCGCCATCGACAGCGAAACCATTTTGGAGAGGATTTTGCTGATCGCGGCAAAGTGCCACTTGCCGGTTCATCATATCACCGTTCAGGAAATCGGCGGCCGCGCGTCGATCAGCTTCGACGTCGAACTCGATGGCCGCATGCCGCTCGGTGAAGCGCATGAGATAGCGTCAGGGCTCGAAAATGCGATCAGCGCGGAACTCGCCTCGGATATCGAAGTCGAGAGCCATATCGAACCTCTGGAGCCGCGCCAGCTGGCGGGTCGCGACGCCGACGCCAAGCTCCAAGCTGACATCGAAAGCGCGCTGATCAAGGACGCGTGTGATCAAGGCGCTCTTCTCGACATCCACGACGTGAGGGTGCGGCTAACGCCTGTCGGGCTCGTCGTCTATTATCATTGCCGCGTCGATCCGGCGCTAAGCGTCGATGAAGTGCACAATCAGGTCGATGCGCTGGAGCGCAAAATCCGCGCCGCCTTTGGAGCCATCAGCCGCATCGTCGGCCATGCCGAGCCGACGCGATGAGGCCCGCCGCATCCCTGTCCAAATCCTCGCGCTCTGGCGTCGCGACGCTGTCAGCGCTCCTGCGCGCCAGACGTTTCACGCCGCTCTTCTGGTGTCAGTTTTTCTCCGCGTTTAACGACAATTTTGTGCGCAACATGCTCGCAATGCTGATCCTGTTCAGGTTTGGCGAGAAGAACGCAGGCGCGTTGATCACCCTCGCGGTCGGGGTCTTCATGCTGCCCTCGCTCGCGCTTTCGGGGTTAGGCGGCGAGTGGGCGGACGCGCGGGACAAGGCCGCGCTGGCGCGCTTGCTCAAGGGCGTCGAAATGTTGATTCAAATTGGCGCCGCGGCGGGCTTGTGGCTCGCCTCCCTGCCGTTGCTCTATGCGGCGTTGTTTGGCCTCGGCGTCATTAGCGCGCTCTTCGGCCCTCTGAAATACGGCATTCTGCCCGACCTATTAAAGAGCGACGAACTCGTCGCCGGCAATGCGCTTGTGGAGGCGGCGACTTTCGCGGCGATCCTGCTTGGACTGATCGCAGGAGGCCTATCGGCTGCGCGCTCCCCTGAAGCGACGACGCTGCAACTGATCGCCATTGCCTTCGCTTGCTGGGCTTTCAGCCTGTTCATCCCATCGACCGGCCGCGCTGCGCCAGACCTTCGCATCCGCGCCAATATCTTCGCTTCGACAGGCGCCCTCTTGCGGGAAATCACGCGCGACCGCCGCTTGTGGAGCCGCAGCGTCGCCGTCTCATGGTTCTGGATGACCGGGGCGGTGGCCCTGTCGCTGACCCCTGTCGTCATCCGCGACAAAACCGGCGGCGGCATCGGCGTCGAGACCGCGATCAGCGCGCTTTTCGCGATCGGCATCGGGATCGGCTCGCTCGCGGCCGCCCTCTTGGCGAATGGACGCATCCTGCTGCGGCCGGTTCCTCTCGCCGCTGTCGGCATGGCGCTGTTTCTGATCGATCTTGGCGTTGCGACCGGGAGCTTGCCGCCGGCGCGTTCTGAGGTTGGCCTTGCGGCTTTTTTCACTTCCGCGATTGGGCTGCGCGTCGCCTTCGATGTCGTCGCGCTTGCCTGCGCTGGAGGCCTTTACGTCGTGCCGCTGTTCACCGCGATCCAGGCGGAGGCCCCGGCCGCTTGGCGGGCGCGAATTGTCGCCGCGGTCAACGTGCTGAATTCCGCCTTCATCGTCCTTGGCGTGCTGACGACCGCGGCGCTCCAAAGCGATAGCGTCGGTCTTTCCAAATCGATCCTTCTCATCGGCCTTGGCGCGCTCACTCTCGGCTCGGCCGAGTATGTTCGTCGCTATGCGACGCAGGGCGCAGCGGCGTGATGACGAGCCCTCATCCTCTTTTGCGACTGCGCTCGGACGATACCGAGAAATTGCCGGTTAGGCGAATAAATCTCGATGACGAACTTCTCCGGGTCTAATGGATCGGCGCAAATCACATAAACAAACTCGTCGCGCGGATCTTGAGTCTTGATTTGAGCAATGAAGGCCGCCGCCTCATTCTCGGACTCGAAAATACGACGCTCCATGACGCGCGAGATCCTCCCCTCCTCCGGCGACCCCGCGCCTCCTACCCGTGATGCTCTCTCGGAAACCTTGCGCCAACTTGGCCGCGCCGCATCTATCCTATCCCCCAAATGCCCCCGCATATTGGTTGACCCGCGGCGAAGCAAAATGCAAGCCGGCAAAAGGAGGGCCGGCGGCGAAGAGTTATTCCGTCTCGCGCAAAAATAGTCCGAACGCGCGCGGACCCTCGCCGACCGGCATTTCGGCGCTGATTTTCAGCGTCTGCGCGTCGATTGCGTCGACGTCGTTGGAAAACCAGTTGACGACATAGATCGTGCGGCCATCGGCGCTGGCCTGCAGTCCTTCCGGGTATTCGCCGACCGAGACGCGCCCGATCAGCTTCAAAGTTTTGAGATCGAACGCGGAGACCGTTCCGCCATATTGATCGCTGGTAAAGCCGCGCCCGTTGGCCAGCGCCACTACATAGGGCCGCTTGCCCGCCGGCGCGGCGGCGATAAGCTTGTGCGTTTTTAGGTCAACGATCGAAACGTCGTTGCTTTCGACGTTCGCCGTGTAGACGCGTTCGCCATCGGGATCGATGGTGACTCCAAACGGATGAGCGCCCACTTTCACTGTGGCGATGACGGTAAATTTCGCCGCATCAATGATCGAGATCGCATCGTCGTCGCGATCGGCGACGACGATCACCGCGCCGTCCGGCGAGACCGCGACCCCCGACGGAGACGCGCCGACGCCCAAAGTTTGGACGATCGCCGCCGCGGCGACATCGATCTTGTAAATGCGCGGCTGGTAAAAGCCCGACACATAGATGAAGGCGCCGCCCGGATCGGCGGCGACGCCGATCGGCGTGTCGGGCATGTCGATCTTGGCCGTGACGGCGCGCGAGCGCGCATCTATCACCGACACGAATTTGCCCTCCGTGCTGGTGACGAAGGCCCTTTTTCCGTCTTTGGACATCGCAATTCCAGCTGGCTTGCCGCCGACCGGAATGTGAGCCACGACCTTACGCGTGGAAAGGTCGAGCACGCTGACCGCGTCGCCCGTCTGCTCGGTAATGAAGGCTTCATCCGCTTTCGCTGAAAGGCAGCACGAAGCCAGCCCTAACGCCGCGACGAAGCGCGCGCCCCGCACCGCGGCCGACTTAGTTTGTCGTCTCGAATTTCTTCTTGAGAGCCTCAAGCCCCGCCTTGTAGACCGCCGTGACAGCCTTGATCGCGGCTTCTTCGTTGAGTTCGGGCGGCGGGTCATTGTTGGGATAGCCGCGGTAGAACGCGCCATGCCATTCGACAGTACTCTTCTTCCCGTCATCGCTCGGCAGGATGTCGATCGTCGACGAATAATTGTTCACCGGCAGGACCTTCACGTCGACCTTGGTGATTCTGTAGGAATAACTGTGCTTTTCGGCGTCGTATTTGTAGAGTTCTTCATCGATGACGGCGCCGCCGCCGAGATCGAGTTCGCGCTTTGCGATGTCCGGCGTGTTGTCGCCCTCTCCGGTCGTCTTCTTGATGGCGGGATGCCAGCTCATGTCCTGGAAGTTGCCGATGACAGCCCAAACCTTGTCCGGCGGCGCGTCGATTTCGATGGTTTCGGTCACTTTCTGCCGCGTCGGCCCATGCGCCGAGGCGCCGCCGGGCAAAGCCGAAGCGATGAGAGCGGCTCCGAGCAGAGCGGACTTCAAAATACCTTGAGCCATGGTCTCGCCTTCCCTGTAATTTGTTCTTGTCGCCTGTCTCTAGCGCGCAGGCCGCGCGTTTCCCTCGCCCTTTACGCTGCGCGGGCGCAAGCCCTATGATCGGCTCGATCCGCTCGCCGCTCTTCAATTGAGGTCTTGATGCGTACCGACAGCGCCGAACCCGTTCGCCTGAAAGACTACCGGGCTCCCGACTACCTGATCGACAAGGTCGATCTCGATGTCAAGCTTCATGCGACCGCGACGCGGGTCGCCTCGCGCCTCAGCATTCGCCCAAATCCGCAAGGGCGGACGGGCGTGGCGCTGATTCTGGACGGCGATGGTCTCAGAGCGAAACGGATCGCGCTCGACGGCGCCGGCGTCGATTTCGAAAAGGCGTCGCTGACGCCCGATCGATTGACCATCGCGAGCCCGCCGCAACGACCCTTCGTGCTGGAAGTCGAAACCGAAATTGATCCTTCGGGCAATAGCCGCCTGATGGGCCTCTATCGCTCGGGCTCCGCCTATTGCACGCAGTGCGAACCGGAAGGATTTCGCCGCATCACTTATTTTCTCGACCGGCCAGACGTGCTCAGCATCTATACGGTGCGCGTTGAGGCGGAGCGCTCGGAGGCGCCGCTGCTGCTCTCCAACGGCAACAAGATCGAGGCCGGCGACATCGACGGCGGGACGCGTCATTACGCGATCTGGCGCGATCCGTTTCCGAAGCCCTGCTATCTGTTCGCCCTTGTCGGTGGCGATCTCGGCTCTGTCCATGACCAATTCATCACGAAGTCCGGCCGCAAGGTCGAGCTCGGCATCCATGTCGAACATGGCAAGGAGCCGCAGGCCGCCTACGCCATGGACGCTTTGAAGCGGTCGATGGCGTGGGACGAAACCGCTTTCGGTCGCGAATATGATCTCGACGTGTTCAATATCGTCGCCGTCTCCGACTTCAACATGGGCGCGATGGAGAACAAGGGCCTCAACATCTTCAACGACAAATATGTGCTCGCCTCGCCCGTGACGGCGACGGACGCCGATTACGCCCATATCGAGGCGGTGATCGCGCATGAATATTTCCACAACTGGACAGGCAATCGGATCACCTGCCGCGACTGGTTCCAGCTTTGTCTCAAGGAGGGCCTGACGGTCTTCCGCGACCATGAATTCTCGTCCGACATGCGCTCGCGCGCGGTTCATCGCATCGCCGACGTGCGCGCCTTGCGCGCCGCGCAATTTCCCGAGGACGCGGGGCCGCTCGCACACAATGTGCGCCCGGAGACCTACTATGAGATCAACAATTTCTACACGGCCACGGTCTATGAGAAAGGTGCCGAAATCATTCGCATGCTGAAGGTGCTGATCGGCGACGAAGCGTTCGCCAAAGGCATGGACCTTTACTTCGATCGTTACGACGGGACGGCTGCGACGGTCGAGGATTTCCTGTCCTGCTTCAGCGACGCCGCGACGCGCGATTTGACGGCGTTTTCACGCTGGTACCACCAGTCGGGAACGCCCCTCGTCGAGGCGACGGCCGCCTATGACGCGGCGGCGGGGGCCTTCACGCTCGAGTTCGCGCAATCGACCAGGCCGACCCCCGGCCAGGACCACAAGGAGCCTTTCGTCATACCTATCGCTCTCGGCCTCATCGGGCGCGACGGCGATCTTGTGCTGCGCGCCGGGACCGAGAACGGCGCCAGCGAGCATGAGATTGCGCGCGGCGTTTTCGAGCTTTCGACGCCAAAGCGCAAGATCACTTTCCTTGGGGCGACGAGCCGCCCGGTCGCTTCGCTACTGCGTGGCTTTTCGGCGCCGGTGCGCCTCGATTACGACGCCAGCGAGGCCGATCTCATCACGCTCATTTCGCGCGACAGTGACAGCTTCAACCGCTGGCAGGCCGCCCAGACCTACGCCAGCCGCCTGTTGCTGCGCGCGGTCCCCGATATCCGCGCCGGCGCCGAACCGAGCCACGATCAGGGCTTCATCGACGGGCTCGCCATCGTCCTCAATAAGAGCGCCGACCCGGCCTATACGGCTCAGATCATCACATTGCCGAGCGAGGCCGACATTGCCCGGGATATCGGCGAAGACGTCGACCCCGACGCCATCCACACCGCGCGCGAGGCGTTAAGGCGGGCGATCGGCAAGAGCCTTGCGCAGGTCCTGCTCTCCGCCTACGCGCGCCATGCCGACAACGGGCCGTATTCGCCGGACGCCGCGGCGGCCGGACGACGCGCCTTGCGGAACGCCGCGC
Organism: uncultured Alphaproteobacteria bacterium; assembly: GCA_963815815.1. Taxonomy (GTDB): domain Bacteria; phylum Pseudomonadota; class Alphaproteobacteria; order Rhizobiales; family Beijerinckiaceae; genus Methylocapsa. The sequence goes on along the minus strand of CAWFIA010000012.1, from coordinate 95,044 downwards.
TCGACCTTTATTGCGCGGGCGATCCGAGCGAGGGAATGCTGCTCGCGGCGCGCCAGTTCGAAGGCGCGGACACCATGACCAATGAGATCGCCGCCCTCGGCGCCTTGGCGCAGACGCAGGGCGCGACGCGCGAAAACGCCCTCGAGACTTTTTACCGCCGCCACGCGGGGGAGGCGCTGGTCATCGACAAATGGTTCGCGCTTCAGGCGATGATCCCGGAAAGCGACACCCTCGATAGAGTCAAACGGTTGATGGGCCATGCCGCCTTTTCGCTTGGCAATCCAAACAGGGTCCGCTCCCTCATCGGCGCTTTCGCTACGGGCAATCAGACGCAGTTCAACGCCAAGGACGGCAGCGGTTATGACTTCGTCGCTGGCGTCGTCCTCGGCCTCGACCAGAAAAACCCGCAGGTCGCGGCGCGCCTTCTCGCCGCTTTCAAGAGCTGGCGCTCGCTGGAGCCGAAACGCCGGGGGCTCGCGGAGGCGGCGCTGCGCCGCATCGCCGGTCGCGAAAGGCTTTCCGCCGACGTCAAGGACATCGTTGGGCGATCGCTCGGCTGATCCGGGATCAAAGGACGAGCGGGATGGCCGAGCAACTCTGGACCGACGTCGACGCTTATATCTGCGGCCTGCTTGCGCCAGGCGACGTTGCGCTCGATGCCGCTCTTGCGGCGAGCGCCGCCGCCGGCCTGCCGGCGATCCAGGTCGCCCCTAACCAGGGTAAGCTTCTTCATCTGCTGGCCCGCGTCCTCGGCGCAAGGCGCATTCTCGAGATCGGCACGCTTGGCGGCTACAGCACGATCTGGCTGGCGCGGGCCCTCCCGCCCGACGGCCGCTTGATCACGTTGGAATTGGATGCGAAACACGCCGAAGTCGCCCGCGCCAATTTTGTCCGCGCAAAGGTCGACGGACAGATCGAACTGCGCCTCGGACTTGCGCTGGAGTCGCTGCCGCGACTGAAGGCGGAAGGTCTTGGCCCCTTCGATCTCATCTTCATCGATGCCGACAAAGCGAATATTCCGGCTTATTTCTCTTTCGCGCTCGATCTGGCACGCCGCGGCAGTCTCATCATCGTCGATAATGTCGTCCGCAACGGCGCCGTCATCAACTCCGCCAGCGACGATCCCGACATTCAGGGCGTCAGGCGCTTCAACGAAATCATCGCCGCCGAGCCGCGCGTCAGCGCGACCGCTATCCAGACTGTCGGATCGAAGGGTTACGACGGCTTTGCGCTCGCCCTGGTGACGGCTGGTCGCTGATCGCTATGGAGCCTTAAGCTAACCGTGCACAAGACTTCCTCGCCACTCCTTCTATCTTTTTGTTTTTCAGACTTTTTTTATGCCTAAGCTGGCTTTTTCGAGGCCCAGCTTGAACAGAGATTCGTGCGAATTTGCAGATGAATGACAATTTCTTGAAGATTTGCTTCAAGCAGCGGCGACGTCCGCGTCAAGCATAAAATTACACTCAATTTTAATGAATTTTCTGGACAAGAAAGCCAAGTCGGAGTTCTCATGATTCGCGACTCGGAGAAGATGCGGCACATCGCTCCGGTCAGTTTCGAGGGGGCCTGACATGGCGCGTGCAAACGCGGCCAATGCGTCTGCGTACGCAGAAGCATTGTGTGAGCTTGCCGGGACATCGGCGCTTGACGCCTCGACGGCGCAAGCAGCGTTTCCCGGCATTAAGCGTCTCGAAATTTGGGTGCGCCGCGGCGTCCCCGCAATGGTTCTGCTGTTCATAAGCGCGCTCGCCGCGGTCGCCACGGCCATGGCGCATGATTCTTATGAGCGCACCATCGCAGACGCCATGTCGGAGCTTGAGATCCTCGCGGCCGTCGTCGCCGATGATATTCGCGACATTCTGCAACAGACGCCGCAAGCGGAGATCGAAGCGGCGCTGCTTGACGCTGTCCCCGCCCGCGCCCTAGCGCGCGGCCAGCAGGCGATGCTCGCGGACCTCTCGGGCGACGTCGTCGCCTCCGCTCCGACCTCATCCGCCGTCAAGGGCGCGCTCACCGATTATCTTGGCCCGGCGCAGCCGCTGACTGTATTCGCCGAGAAAGCTGGGGTCATGCGCATCACGCTCGCCGACGGCTCCGACGTGCTGGCGACCGTCCGCACGCTGGCGCCGCCGTTTGGGCAGATCGCCGTCGTCTATCCGATATCGGCCGTCCTCGCCGAATGGCGCGCGACCGCGCTGCGCTCGGCGGTTCTCATCGTCGCGACCGCCATCGTGCTCCTCGCCCTCGCTTTCGCCTATTTCTGGCAGGCCTCCCGCGCGCGGGAATCTGACCGCGTCTGCGAGCGCGTGCGCGATCGCATCGACACTGCGCTGAGCCGCGGACGATGCGGACTTTGGGACTGGGACCTCGCGCGCGGACGAATCTACTGGTCGGATTCGATGTACGACATCCTCGGCCTTGCTCCGGCCGGCAATTTTCTCTCCTTCGGCGATATCAACGCGCTGGTGCATCCGCAGGACGGCGATCTCGCTGCGATCGCGGAAATGCTGACCGCCTCGAAAGCCGAAAGCGTCGATCACGCTTTCCGCATGCAGAACGTCAGGGGCGAATGGGTATGGCTGCGCGCGCGCGCCGAACTCGTCAGGGAGCGGCCGGGATCGACGCCTCATCTCGTCGGAATCTGCGTCGACATCACCGAACAGAAAACGCTCGCCGAACGCACCGCGACCGCCGACATGCGCCTACGCGACGCCATCGAATCGGTGTCCGAGGCGTTCGTCCTGTGGGACGCCGACAATCAACTCGTCATGTGCAACTCGAAGTTCCAGAAGTTCCACAATCTGTCGAGCGAAGCCGTGACCGCCGGAACCCCCTATGCGCAGGTCATGGAGAAAGGGACGCCGCCGCTGATCCAGGCGCAAACCGCGATCGGGGAGCGGCCGCAGGCGGGCGCGCGCACCTATGAAGCGCGCCTCGCCGATGGGCGCTGGCTACAGATCAACGAGCGGCGCACCAAGGACGGCGGCTACGTCTCGGTTGGCACCGACATCACCACATTGAAGCGCCACGAGGAACAGTTGATGGAGAGCGAGCGCCGTCTGATGGCGACCGTGGCCGACTTGCGCAAATCGCGTCAGACGCTGGAATTGCAGGCCCAGCAACTCGCCGACCTCGCTGAAAAATACCTCGAACAAAAGGCCGAGGCCGAAACGGCGAACAGGGCGAAATCCGAATTCCTCGCTAATATGAGCCATGAATTGCGCACGCCGCTCAACGCGATCATCGGCTTCTCGGAATTAATGCAGCAGGAGACCTTCGGCCCCCTGGGGTCGCCGCAGTATGTCGATTATTCGAGCGACATCAAACAGAGCGGCGAATATCTGCTCGGCGTCATATCCGACGTGCTTGAAATGTCGCGTCTCGAAGCCGGCCGGGTGCGCCTGCACAAAACAGACTTCGAGGTCGACGCCGCCGTCGCCGAAGCCGTATCGGCGATCGAGCAAATCGCGCGCGAGAAGGACATCACGGTCGTCGCCGAGACGCTGCCCGACAAGCGCATCCACGCCGACCGCGACGCTTTCTTGAAAATTCTCGCCGTCCTCCTGCGCAACGCCGTCAAATTTACACCCAATGACGGCCGCGTGAGCGTGCGCGCGCGCATCGTTCAGGACGCTCTCAACGTTTATGTCGAAGATACCGGGATGGGCATTCCGGCCGCTCCATTGACGCGGCTCGGCCGGCCTTTCGAGCAACTGGATGGGGGGCTTGACAACGGCATGAAAGGCTCCGGGCTCGGCCTCGCCATCGCGCGCTCTCTGGTCGATCTGCATGGCGGCTCGATGCGCATTCGCTCGACCGTTGGCGCTGGGACGATCGTTCTCGTGCATCTGCCGCAATCGGGCAACGCGCCACGCCAAAAACTGCTTGTGGCGGCTACGGCGCCGCGCCGGCGGCAGTCGCCGCCGCTCGCACCGGCGCAAAAATTGCGGGTCTTAGCGCGCAGCTAGGATCCGTTTGAATATGGCGCGCACTTTGACGCGCGCTTCGCCGAGCTCAGCCTCCAGCGCGTTGACGCTCGGCAGCTCTGCGGCGTTGGCGAGGCGGCGTTTTACCGCCTCGCTGGCGTGGCGCGGATCGGCGCCGGGGTCGAGAGTCAGCCGCAGCATTTGCGTGACGTTCGTCATCAAACGATGAGCGCCGAGAAGCGTTTGCGCGTCGACCGCCTCGATCAGTTGCAAGGTCGCGGCGGCCTCGATAACGGCCGCCGTCGAAACGTCGAGCAGCGAAGGATGGTCGTGGGCGTGGCGCAACAGCAAATATTGCGCCAGAAATTCGATGTCCATGAGCCCGCCCGAGGCGAGCTTCAGATCCCACGGATCGTCGTCTCCCTTGACGCTGGCGATCAGCTTTCGCATCTCGGCGACGTCGCGCGCCAGGGTTTTCGGTCGCTCCCGCATCAAGACGGCGCGGATCGCCTTGCCCGTTTCGGCTGTAAGGCTCACGTCGCCGGCGATCGCCCGCGCCCGCGTCAACGCCATGTGCTCCCAGGTTTCAGCGGCGTTGTCCTGGTAGTCGACGAAACTGCGCAATTGCGTCGCCAAGGGCCCTTTATTGCCGGAGGGGCGCAGGCGCATGTCAACCTGGTAAAGGACGCCGCGCTTGGTCGCCACCGTCAAGGCCGAAATGAGGCGCTGGGCCAGCCGCGTATAATATGTGACCGCATGCAACGGCCGCGCGCCGTCAGATTCCGGACGCTCATGATCGAAATCATAGATCAGGATAAGATCGAGGTCGGACGCGGCGGTCATTTCATAGGAGCCGAGCTTGCCGAGGCCAAGAACGACACAGCGCCCGCCCGGCACGCGGCCATACTCGGGGGCAAAACGCCCCACCACGAATGCGAGCGCCACTTTGACGATGCTGGCCGCCAGCGCTGAATAGTCGCGTGCCGCGGCCTCCGGCCGAATCGCTCCCGACAGCAGCTTCAGCCCGATCGGAAACATTTCCTCCTTGGCGAAATCGCGCAGCGCGTCAAGAAATTCCTCAGGGTGCTGCGAGGCTTCGAGAAGCCGCGCAGCCCGCTCTTCATAGACGCTCTCATCGATCGGCGTATCGAGGACATGCAGGTCGATGGTGGCGTCAAGGATATGGGGATTGTTTATCACCATGCGCGCCAGCCGCGGCGCGCCGCCAAGGATATCGGCGAACAATTCGCAAATGCGCGGGTTGGATTTTAACAGCGAAAAGAGTTCGACCGCCGCCGGCATGCGCGCGAGCGCCGAGTTGAAACCGGCGAGCGCAGTGTCTGGATCGCCGGAGCTGGCGAAAGCCTGAACGAGGGCGGGAGCGAGTTCGGTCAAGACCTCGCGCGCGCGCGCCGAACGCACCGCCGGCCGACGGCCGAAATGCCAGCCGCGGATGGTTTCCAGCGCTCCGGCGGGATCCTTGAAGCCAAGCCGCGCCAAGGTCTCAAGCGTTTCGGGATCGAGCTCGGCCCCTGCGAAGACGAGGCTGCCGATTTCCGCGTCGAGCGCCGGCGCATGCTCGAATAGCATGGCGTAATGCTGCGAGACGCGACCCATGTGATGCATGAGATGCGCCTCGAAATCACTCTCGCGGACAAATCCGCAAAAGCGCGCGAAGCGGCGCAGCTCTTCGGGATCGCTAGGTAGGCGCTGCGTCTGTTCGTCGGCGATCATCTGAAGCCGATGCTCGATCTCGCGCAGCACGAGATAGGCCGCGCTGAGTTCCTTGACCGCATCGCGCGTGACCCATCGGGTCGCGCCAAGTTCAGCCAGCATCTCGAGCGTGCGCGAGCCGCGCAGGTTCGGCTTTTTGCCGCCGAAGATCAATTGCTGCGTCTGGACGAAAAACTCGATTTCGCGAATCCCGCCGCGTCCGAGCTTGAGGTCGTGGCCAGGCACGGTGACTTCCGCGTGGCCGCGCACTGCGTGGATCTGCCGCTTCATCGCGTGGATGTCGGCCAACGCGGCGTAGTCGAAATATTTACGCCAGATGAAAGGCGTCAGGGTGTCGAGAAAACTGCGCCCGAGCGCCAGGTCGCCGGCAACCGGGCGCGCCTTGATATAGGCCGCACGCTCCCAATTCTGGCCAACCATCTCATAATAGCCATAGGCGGCGGGAAGCGAGACCGCGACCGCGGTCGAGCCGGGGTCCGGCCGCAGCCGCAAATCGACGCGCAGCACATAGGAATCGGCGGTGCGCTCCTGCAACAATTTGACGAGGCGTTTGGTGAGGTTAACGAATATCGCCTCCGAGCCGCCGCCGAGCGCCGGCGAGTCGGGATCATAGAAAACCGCGAGATCGACGTCGCTCGAATAGTTGAGCTCATAGGCGCCGAGTTTGCCGAGCGCGAGGACGACGAGGCCGCAGCCGGTCTCGGGCTCGGCCTTGGAGGCGAGCTTCAACTTTCCCGCGCGGCCGGCGTCCCGCAGCAGAAACCGCAGGGCCGCTTTGAGAAAAGCGTCGGCGGCGCGAGAGAGCGCAAGCGTTGTCCGCGCAACGTCTGTGACGCCGCCAAGATCCGCCAGCGCTATAAGAAGCGCGGTCTCCTGTTTGGCCCGGCGCAAAGCGCGCATTACGACGGCCTCGCTCTCGGTCTCGTCGCAGGCCGCCGCCATGGCCGCAAGACATGCCTCTAGGCGCGTCTCGGCTTCACTGGAAAGGCAGCCTGCCAAACGGACGAGATCGCCCGCCGCAAGACGCCACAGGAACGGCGAATGATCGGCGAGCGCTTCGAGAAGAGCTTTTGCGCGGGGCGCGTCGACAAGCGCGCGAAGGTCTGACGCGGCGTCAGAGGCCAAAAGCTCATCGACTTGCTTGCGCGCGCGGCGCGGGTTGGCGAGGCGCGGGGCCGCGCGCAAACTCTGGCCCAGCGGCAAGAGACGATCGCCCTTGCGCCTGCGTGTCGGGGCCGACGCTTGCCTCGATGGCGTCCGCGGCTGTCTGACGTTCATGCTGCGGCCTCTGGCGGCGAAAGCATCGGCTGCGGCTCTTCGCGCGGCGGCGCGACCGCCGGCAGCCTAATGGCAACGCGAAGGCCAGGCTTGTTATCCTCAAGGCGCAAGGCGCCGCCATGCAGGCGCGCCACCGCCGCCGCAAGCGAAAGGCCAAGCCCCGACCCCGGCCGCGAGCGGGAGTTCTCAAGCCGCACGAAACGATCGAGCACGCGCGCCCGATCCTCTTCCGGAATGCCGGCGCCGTGGTCGGAGACGCTAATCTCGATCGAGCCGCCGCAACGGCGCGCTGATAATTCGACGCTTCGTTCGGCGCCGCCTGCGCCGGCGTCGGCGTCGCCCGTCCCCTCTCCGGCTTCGCCGCCATATTTAAGCGCGTTGTCGACGAGATTTGCGATCGCCTGGCCGACAAGCTCGCGGCTGCCGTGAATGAAAAGCATCGGCGCGACATCGAATTTCAGGGCGAAGCCACGCTCTTCCGCTGCCGGCTCATAGAGTTCGCCAACGTCACGGATCACTGAACCGGTGTCGAAATCGCTCATGCCCTCGCGCCCAGAACCCGCCTCAGCGCGCGCAATATTCAAAAGAGCGTCAAAAATATGGATCAAGCGGTCGGATTCTTCGATCACTTTCTCCAGCGCGCCGCGATAATCCTCGGGAGTTTTGCCGAATTGCAAGGCCTGCTCGGCGCGGCTGCGCAGGCGCGTCAAGGGCGTCTTGAGATCGTGCGCAATATTGTCGGAAACCTCTTTGACGCCGTCCATGAGATCGGAGATGCGATCGAGCATGGCGTTGAGGTTCAGCACCAGGCGGTCGAGTTCGTCGCCGGTTCCGGCCACGGGCAGACGCCCGGAAAGATCGCCGGCGACGATCGTTCTCGCGCGGGCGTTGATAGAGTTGACGCGATTCAGCACCCGGCGCGCCACCCACAGGCCACCCAGCGTGCCGATCATCACCAGCCAAAATAAGGAGGTCATCAGTGCGCCGCCCAAGATGCGGCGCAGGATTTCGCCTTCCTCGAGATCATGTCCGACAAGCAGGCGGAAGCCGCCCGGCAGGGCGAAGATGCGCGCCATCGCGCGACGGTCTTTCGCGGCGCCGACAGGCTGGTAGGTCGTTTCGACGAGGCCGGGACGCTCCAGAACGCCCGGCGGCAGGTTCGCGATGTTGCCGGCGATCGGCTGGCCGGCGGCGGTGGTGACAAGATAGAGGTCGGCCCCAGGCCTCTGCGTGCGGTTGTCTACGCTCTCGACGAGACGGCGAATGCCGCCTTGCGCGTATTGTTCGGCAAGGCCGTTGATATCGGCGTCGACGGTTTGCGCGATCTGCTGGTCGATTAGCATCTTGACATTGTCGCCGACGCTGCCAAGGACCAAGCCCGCGCCGATCGCCGAGATGATCAAATAAGCCAGCGAGACCTTGAAGACGGTAGTGCGGAAGAGCTTAGCGAGTGCCGTCACGGATCATATACCCCGCGCCGCGTATGGTTTGCAGCAGGGGCGGCTCGAAACCCTTATCGATCTTGCCGCGCAGCCTGGAGATATGAACGTCGATGACGTTAGTCTGCGGATCGAAATGATAATCCCAGACATTTTCGAGCAACATGGTCCGCGTCACCACCTGCCCGGCATGCTTCATCAGATATTCCAACAAGCGAAATTCGCGCGGTTGCAACTGAAGCTCCTTGCCCTCGCGGGTGACCTTGTGGGCGAGACGGTCAAGTTCAAGGCCATTGACGCGATAGACTGTCTCTTCCCCCGTCCCCGTTTGCTTGCGCCGCGCAAGAACTTCGACGCGCGCGAGAAGCTCCGAAAAGGCGTAAGGCTTCGCCAGATAATCGTCGCCCCCGGCGCGCAAACCCTTGACGCGATCGTCGACCTGTCCCAGCGCCGACAAGATGAGCGCCGGCGTTTCGATCTTTTGCGAGCGAAGGCCGCCGATGAGCGACAAGCCATCGAGCCTCGGCAGCATGCGATCGACGATCAGAACGTCGTAACCCTCTTCGCGGGCGCGCGCGTAGCCTTCGAGTTCGTCGCCGACATGATCGGCGACGTGTCCCGCCTCGCGGAACGCCTTGGCCATGTAGTTGGCCGCTTCCGAATCATCTTCGACAATGAGAATGCGCATAAATGACATAATACTCATTTCTCGAAAAAGCCGCAGGCCGGGAGTCGCCTCCCGGGCCGCCGCATCCTGGAGTCCGTAGGGCGGCGAGAGGCGAGCCGCGGCGAGCCGAGACTTAAGAGGCGGAACCTACGTGGCGCGCGACCAGGGCGCCTGGCATGCGCACGCCATCCCGCGCGAACGCGCCCGAAAGGTCTGCAACCTTTCGGGCGAATCCTTAGGACGCCGGATTGGTCGCGATCGCGACGAAACGCGTGCCGTCGCCGCTCTTGACCCGGAGCAGAACGGCTTTGCGCCCCTCCTTCTTGGCGTCGGCGATGACCTGCGTAATATCCGAAGGCTTGTTCACCGTATGGCCGCCAGCCTCGAGGATTACGTCGCCGACGCGAAGTCCTTTTTGCGCGGCCGTTCCGTCAGGATCGATGTCGGCGACGACGACGCCTTCGCTGCCGGCCCCCTGTACAGCCGACGCCGGAGCGAGCTTCATGCCGAGGCCGCTCAAGACGGAATTGTCCGAGAGCGCGGCTGGCTTCGCATTCGCCTGCATGTCGTCCGGCAAGGAGCCAAGCTTCACGGCGACGGTTTTCTCCGCGCCGTCGTGCCAATAGAGGAGATCGGCCTTCTTGCCGGGGCCGAGCGCCGCCACCTTCTTTGCGAGGTCGCGTGGACCGTCGACGCGCTCGCCATTAATGCCGAGAATGACGTCGCCGGACTTGATGCCCGCGTCCTTGGCGGGCGAATTGTCCTGCGCCTCGGCGACGAGAGCGCCTTTGTTCGATTTGAGACCGAGGCTTTCGGCGATTTCATCCGTCACCGGCTGAATTTGCACGCCTATCCAGCCGCGCGCCACAGAGCCCTTGTCTTTCAGCGTGGCGATGATCGACTGCGCCGTCTCCGCCGGAATGGCGAAGCCGATGCCGACGCTTCCGCCGGATGGCGAGAAAATCGCGGTATTGACGCCAACAACTTCGCCTTGCGTGTTGAAGGTCGGGCCGCCCGAATTGCCGCGGTTGACCGGCGCGTCGATCTGCAGGAAGTCATCGTAGGGGCCAGCGCCAATATCGCGCCCGCGCGCGGAGACAATGCCCGCCGTCACCGTGCCACCGAGTCCGAACGGATTGCCGACTGCGATCACCCAGTCGCCGACGCGCGGCGTCGCGGTGGCGAATTTGACGTGAGGATAGTCGCCCGGCTCGGTGATCTTGAGCAGCGCAAGGTCGGTCTTCTTGTCGGTTCCGACGACCTTCGCATGCAGGGTCTTGCCTTCGTCCGTGGTGAGAGTCACGTCCGTCGCTTTCTCGACGACGTGATTGTTGGTCACGACATATCCGTCCGACGAGATGATGAAGCCTGAGCCTTGCGCCTGGGCGGTATGCGGCCGCGCCGGGCCGAACTGATGCGGCATGCCCTGTTCGCCGAATTGCTTGAAGAAGCGCTCAAGCGGATCTCCCGGTGCAAAGTGCGGCAGCGCCTCGCTGTCGTCTTCGCTGTCCGACGCGTCGGCGGTTTCGGTGATCTTGACCTTTACCGACACCACCGCATCGCGGACGTGATCTACGACGTCAGCGAAGGACACTGGAGAGGCTGCGACGGGCTGGGCCGTCGTCTCGGCGATCGCCGGCTGCGGCGAAACGAAATTATTCGCCAAGGCGCCGGTCAAGGCGGCCGCGGCTACGGCCCCGAGCAACGCGAAGCGAAAACCTTGCGGGCGCGGCGCGCTCGGCGGAGCGCTTCTTTGTTCGGGACCGGGAAGCGAAGGAAGAGCCATTGATTAATATCTCCATTGTGCATGTCTGACGGCGCCGCGGCGTTTGCGCCGGCCCGATTGCAGCATTCTGTCTGCGCTTGGCTTACGCCGCTGTTTCGGCGAAATGAAACTTAGGTAAGGTTTGCAGCGCCGCTAAGCTCAAGCGGACAACGTACGGCATGGCGGCTTCTACCTGCGACCCCTCTTAAACCTCGTCATCTCGATCTTGAATTGCAAGATGTCGAGCGGCCGCTAAAAAGAGCGCGCTTGAGACAAATGCTGCGTCAGAATCCATCGCCTGGAAAATTTTGCGGCGCGTTCCCCCGGCGGTTCGGAATGTCGGCGGGTGGAACCGGCGACTCGAAATCATCGTCCGGATTTGGCGCGCGCGGAGCACGCGAAGAACGAGGCGGCGGATTGAAGCCAGGCGGCGGCCCGACTTCGACAGGGCCTTGTCCTGGCGGCGGCTCCTCACCGAAATTGTCGACCGGCGGAACCGACGGATGCGGCTGCACCTGCCGCGGCTTCGTCGCCGGCTTTTTCGGCGCGGGACTGGCGTTTTCCGGCGGCGGAGGCGGCGAACTCGGCTCAGTCGACCCGGGACTGGCGATAAGCTCCCCGCCGCCCTTGCAGCCCGTCAGCCATACATCATAGATCGGGTGTTCGACGCCGTGCAGCCCCGGGCTCGAGGCGAACATCCAGCCGGAGAAGATCCTCTTATAATCGTTTTTTGCGTCAACCTCGTCGATCTCGACGAAAGTCGTCGTCTGCGGCGTCTCCGTCGCCGGGCGCGTGTAGCATACTCGCTCCGTGATCTGGAGCGTGCCAAACTGCACGGTTTCGTCCGTCGCCACCTCAAATGAGATGATGCGTCCGGTGATCTTGTCGAGCCCGGAAAACACGGCGATCGGATGCTTGATCTTGTCCGCGAGCGCGCTATCGACGGCGGCGAGCCCCGCGCACAGCGCGATAACGGCGCACAGCATCGAGCGGGCCGGCGCGCACGGGCGCAGGGAGAGAAACGTCGGCGCTTTTCTCAGAGCCAAAATCATGCGAGCCAAAATCATTGGAACAGGGCCGCCGCGGCGATTGGCCTCGGGCTTTCTAAAGACACGCGGCCGCGCGCGCCAAGACGCGGCGCGCTGCAGGCGCCGCATGGATTTCGGGCGCGATCTAAGATTTTGAGGCCGCCCGCGAGATGGGTTCAAAATTCGCGCGCCCGAGTCAGAACAGAACCTCAGCCTTCCGGCGTCCAGGCGTCATAGTCGCCTGTCGCTTTTGGCCGCGCATTGGCGCGCAGCATCGACCCTGGCGGGCGCCAGGCGTCGGGCGTGCCGGTCAAATTTGGCAGATGCGGCAATTCCCACTCGCGCGGCTTGTAATCTTCCTTGGTCGGCGGCGTGTCGACCGTATGATGCAGCCAGCCATACCAGCCAGGAGGCGTCTCCGAGCCCTCGCTGACACCAGCATAGATCACCCAGCGCCGCTCGAAACCCAGCGCCGGATCGATCTTGCGCGAACGATAATAGGTGTTGCCGAACTCGTCCTTGCCGACGGCCTTGCCGTAAAGCAGCGTGTGAAACCAGGTGTTGAACGTCTGACCGTTCCACCAGGTGAAAATGGGCAGTAATTTCATCGACGGCGCGCCTTCGGCTCCGCGGAGTTTTCCGCGTCGAGCGGCCTTTATGGCTGGCTGCGGCCGCCCTGTCCAGCCTGATGGCGGCGCTCTTTCCTCGTCGGCGATTTGGCTTACCTAATTTAGAGTTCTCCACAAGCCTCGAATTGCTGTGACTTCGCCGAATTTTTCGTTTGTCCATTAAGCAAAGATGTACGACATTTACGGCATCTTAAACGATGAGCTACTATATCTAGTGATAAGAGAGACACGGGGAAACGACAAAATGCAGATTGCGCGCCGCTATACCGTCGAGGGTCAATCCCCCTACGCCAGAATCGAATTTCGCCTGACCAATAGCGAAATCCGCAATCCCGACGGATCGGTCGTGTTCGCGCTTGAAGGCGTCGAGGTCCCCGCCGCCTGGAGCCAGGTCGCCGCCGACGTTCTCGCGCAAAAATACTTCCGCAAGGCTGGCGTGCCGGCGCGGCTCAAGCAAATCGAGGAGAACGCGGTTCCTTCCTTCCTATGGCGCTCGCAAGCCGATGAAGAAGCGTTGCAGGCCTTGCCCAAAGCTGAGCGCTATGTGTCGGAAATCTCCGCCCGCCAGGTCTTTGATCGGCTGGCGGGGACGTGGACCTATTGGGGCTGGAAGGGCGGTTATTTCGACGCCGAGGCGGACGCGCAGGCGTTCTTCGACGAACTGCGCTACATGCTGGCGAAACAGATCGCCGCGCCCAATTCGCCGCAATGGTTCAACACCGGCCTCCATTGGGCCTATGGCGTCGACGGCCCGAGCCAGGGTCATTATTACGTCGATCCCGAAACGGAGGACCTCGTCAAGTCGACGTCGGCCTATGAGCATCCGCAGCCGCATGCCTGCTTCATCCAGTCGGTCGCCGACGACCTCGTCAATGACGGCGGTATCATGGATCTATGGGTGCGCGAGGCGCGCCTGTTCAAATACGGCTCCGGCACCGGCTCCAATTTCTCAAAACTGCGCGGCGAGAACGAGAAGCTGTCGGGCGGCGGCAAATCCTCGGGCCTCATGTCGTTTTTAAAGATCGGCGATCGCGCGGCGGGCGCGATCAAGTCCGGCGGCACGACGCGGCGGGCGGCCAAGATGGTCGTCGTCGACGCCGATCATCCCGACATCGAGGACTATATCGAATGGAAGGTGCGCGAGGAGCGCAAGGTCGCCGCCCTCGTCGCCGGCTCGAAAATGTTGAAGAAGGCGCTGAAGGCGATTCTACGCGCCTGCGTCAACTGCTCCGGTGAAGGCGATGATTGCTTCAACCCGGAAAAAAACCCGGCGCTCAAAAAGGAGATCAAGCTGGCCCGCCGCGCCTTCGCGCCCGACGCCGGCATCAAGCAGACGATCCAGCTCGCCCGCCAGGGCGCAACCGACATCGACTTCGAAACCTTCACCACCGACTGGGACAAGGAGGCCTATCTCACCGTTTCCGGCCAGAACTCCAACAACTCGGTGAGGGTGACCGACGCCTTTTTGCGCGCGGTGGAGGACGATGGCGACTGGGCGTTGACGCGCCGCCTCGACGGCAAGGCGCACAAGACGTTGAAAGCGCGCGCGCTGTGGCAGAAAATTGGCCACGCCGCCTGGGCCTCGGCCGATCCCGGCCTGCAATACCACACGACGATCAACGACTGGCATACCTGCCCGGCCGCCGGCCCGATCGTCGCCTCGAACCCCTGCTCCGAATATATGTTTCTCGACGACACGGCCTGCAATCTCGCCTCGCTGAACCTGTTGCAGTTCCGCGATCCAGAGACCGGCGCGATCGACGTCGAATCCTACGAACACTCGGTGCGGCTGTGGACGGTGGTGCTCGAAATTTCGGTGATGATGGCGCAGTTTCCGTCGAAGGAAATCGCGCTGAATTCCTACAAATACCGTACGCTCGGCCTCGGCTACGCCAACATTGGCGGCCTTTTGATGTCGTCCGGCATACCATATGACAGCGCGCAAGGACGCGCCATCTGCGCCGCCTTCTCGGCGATCCTGACCGGCGTCGCCTATGCGACATCGGCGGAAATGGCGGGCGAACTCGGCCCCTTCGAGGGCTATGACGCCAACGCCGAAGCGATGCTGCGCGTCATGCGCAATCACAAACGTGCGGCAAACGGCGAGTTTTTTGGCTATGAGGGTCTTTCGATCGCGCCGGTTCCGCTCGATCACGCGGCGCTCGCCGGCGCCTCGAAGGCCCTCGGCGACCACGCCAAAGGCGCCTGGAAAAACGCGGTGGAGCTCGGCGAAAAGCACGGCTATCGCAACGCGCAGGTCTCCGTCGTCGCGCCGACCGGCACCATCGGCCTCGTGATGGATTGCGACACCACCGGCATCGAGCCCGATTTCGCCCTCGTCAAATTCAAGAAGCTCGCCGGCGGCGGCTATTTCAAGATCATCAACGGCGCCGTGCCCGAAGGGCTGCGCTCCCTCGGCTATGGCCAGCGCGAGATCGACGACATCGCCGATTACGCCGTCGGGCGCGCGACGCTCAAAGGCGCGCCGGCTATCAATCATGAAACGCTGCTGGCGAAAGGTTTTACCGAGGCCAAGCTCGCCGAGCTTGAGGCGACGCTGAAAAGCGCCTTCGACATCAAATTCGTTTTCAACAAATGGACGCTTGGCGCGGAGTTTCTGACCGGGGCGCTCAAAATTCCGGCGGAAAAGCTGGAGGACCAGAATTTCAACCTCCTCGTTTTTCTCGGTTTTTCGCGCGCGGAAATCGAGGCCGCCAACGTCTATGTCTGCGGCGCCATGACGGTCGAAGGCGCGCCGCATTTGCGGCTCGAACATTACGGCGTGTTCGACTGCGCAAGCCCGTGCGGGCGCACCGGCAGGCGCTATCTCTCGGTCGAGAGCCACATCCGCATGATGGCGGCGGCGCAGCCGTTCATTTCGGGCGCGATCTCGAAGACGATCAACATGCCGAACGAGGCGACCATCGAAGACTGCAAGGACGCCTACATGTTGTCCTGGCGGCTCGGCCTCAAGGCCAACGCGCTCTACCGCGACGGCTCGAAACTATCGCAGCCGTTGAGCAGCCAGCTGATCGAGGACGACGACGATGAAGCCGAGGAGGCGGTCGAAGTCCTCATCGCCGCCAACGCGCCGGCGCGCGCCAGCGCCGTCGCCGAGAAAATCGTCGAGCGGATCATCGAGCGCGTCGAACGGCGCCGCGAGCGCGAGCGCCTGCCCGACCGGCGCAAGGGCTATACGCAAAAGGCCGTTGTCGGCGGCCACAAGGTCTATTTGCGCACCGGCGAATATGTCGACGGCCGCTTGGGCGAAATCTTCATCGACATGCATAAGGAGGGCGCCGCATTCCGCTCGCTGATGAATAATTTCGCCATCGCCATTTCGGTTGGCCTGCAATATGGCGTGCCGCTCGAGGAATATGTCGACGCCTTCACCTTCACCCGTTTCGAGCCGGCCGGGCTGGTGCAGGGCAATGACGCGATCAAGAACGCAACCTCGATCCTCGACTACATTTTTCGCGAGCTGGCCATCTCCTATCTCGGCCGCAATGATCTCGCCCACATCGATCCAACCGACATTGGCCATGACGTGTTGGGCAAGGGCGAGACGCAGGGACGCGCGCCGCAAACGCCGGGAGCGACCGCGAAATTCGTGTCGAGCGGTTTTGTGCGCTCAAAAAGCAACGACAAGCTGATGCTGGTGCAAGGCGGCGCGCAAGCGGCGACGGCGCTGAAGGAAACGCTCGAACAGGACGTCGAGGCCGAACTCGGCCAGCTCAACTGGACGACGCCCGCGGAGGGCGCGGCGATCGCCGAAAAGCGCAGCCAGGCGCGCATGAAAGGCTACACCGGCGAAGCCTGCGACGAATGCGGCAATTTTACGCTTGTGCGCAACGGGACATGCCTGAAGTGCGACACCTGCGGCGCGACCACGGGGTGTAGTTGAGGTGCCGCTAGACCTACAAGCCCTAAACTTTATGCGGCGACTGTTACTCGGACTAACTCTCTAGCCAAGATGACAGGAACCACTCGATCTAAATCCAGTCAGATTGTAAGTCGCAATGAGTTTTCATTCCACGCTAGTTGCGTTTTGCGGCTGGGGCGGTTTCCACCTGGAACCTGCCAAACTGGGATCAACAAGTGTATTCGGGTTTGGTGAGTTTTTGTCGACACTGGCGCTGCTAGTGGTTATAGCTACAGTATCCGATTTCCGTTACCGCTATCGATTTGCGGTGCGGCGGTTCAATGTTCTCAAGCAAGGTATGTGGTGTGCGGCGCTAATAGCATTTTTGTTGCTCTTGATTTGAGGTTTGGTTTCAAAACTCTTTGCCCGTTCCTCGTTTCGCAAATAGTTACAGCAACCTAAAAATTCTTCTGGCGTTAGTGTTCATAGCTTTTGTGCTTTACGTCGTAGCCTCAGGCCTTCAACCGGCGAAATTCCGAAGGGCGAATGCCAAGCGATTTTATGAGGCGACTGTTCACTTCATTCATGAGGGAAACGCGGATCGACTGCAGATTATAGCGGAGGAACTCTCGCTTCATCAGCCGCATATTCGAAAGCGCCTCTAATATCACTGTCGACACTCGCACTGCTAAACAGCGACCTCCGCTTGACCGAAGGCTGCGCTCATTGATCTATTGCTATCGATCGTAGACCGTAGATTTTGCCATGTCATCGTCGACAAGGTCCCGGGCTTCGCACTTGACCTGCTTTCGACCTGGCGACGAAATATCCGAACGTGCCATTCGCTCACTTTTCGCGAAATGTAGGCGAGGAATTTATATCGAACAAGACCTCAGCATTTTATCAAGAGGACAGTGGATTTGAGTTCGGCCTGTTTGGTTACGTGAAACCAGTAACGATGGTGGTTTTTGCATCCTACGAGTTAGTTGAGTAGATGTGCTCGCGAGAATGCTTGCCCTCTCGATATATATTATGGAGTAAGAGGTGGATTTGATGAAGTGCAGCTGGAGGGATTCAGCCGAGCATCGCTGGCATTTTTTGACAGCTATTTGGGGTACAACAAAGGCCAAACCCACTCGTATGCCCTTGCGCGCTTGCTAAGCTTTTTCGAGAGTATCCTAGCCGATACCTACAATCTCAAAGGCACATCTGTCGCTTGGAATACGATAGAATACAAACGTTTACGTGTCACAGTAAGATTTGTTCGCGACGCAATCGTACTTTTGGATAAGCACGGTGTTTGCCCAATGCGACTTAGGAAAAAGCAGCAGCAATTCGGCGACACTTTCGACCAACTCACGGACCTTGCATTCGAGATTATTTTTGATGCTTCTAGCGTGTCAGAGCCCTTCTGGACTTGCTGGTCAGTTCAACGCAACGAGGTATGGGCAGAACTATTTTCCTACAAGCATAGCAGCGCGTTTTCTGTCGTCCTGTTCAAACTTCGTCGACTGGTTTATGATGAAATCAAGATGATGGACAAAGCCCCAAATTTCAAGAGTGCCCGAATCATCGGTTACTTTCTGAAACGTACTCGGATTGACCCCAATTGAAAGGCACAAAGGTTATCGCCGACAGCACTGGCCGCTCCAAGCGGTTGTTCTCAAGTGGACCAAAAACAATTATCGACGCCTTGTAATAGACTATCCGAATGTGGCGGAGGCCTGCCTACAAGGTCCTCCATCTCATATTATCGCTATAATCAACGCCTGGTTACACATTTGTTAACAAAATACAGAAAGAACCCTATCGCCAGTCTTTGGAGTCCTGGATCGGAAACAAGCTGCCTTCGGGCTCGGCGACGGGGATATCACTAGCGCCCTTTGCTTTGACGGAAACCGGCCCTCCCGCCATCTCTACCCCATTCATCGCACGGCTGACCCTGAGCGCATCTGGATTTTGAAGTCAAGGATTTGCGACCGCCGAGGGCCCGCGGCCTTCGGCCGTCGCAGATCCTTGAGTTCAAAATCCGGATGCGCTTTTCTGCCACCTACGGTCGCCCGCCTCCACGGCGTTTGCTTCGCAAACCGCTTCCACTCGCCTTCGCGGCTACGTTGAACCGGCTCGCGCCGGACGCTCCGCTTTCGACGTTGACGCCGCTCCCGGCTCGCTCGCCGTGGAGCCTCGAGGCTTCCCTTCGCCATGCGCTGAATGGTTTTTCCGCACATGCGCCTGCCCTCCGCCTCCCTCGCGCTTCGAGACGCAGGCTTCGCCCGCTCCTCAGCGTGGGGATTAGCGCGTAGCAGCGCCGCTCGCGCCGCGGAACCTTCGCCCCCGATGATCATTCAACCCAGCATAGCTCGTCGTCCCGCTGCGTAGCTCAAAGAGCTTCAGCACAACCCGAGGAGAGCAACAATGGGTGAAATCGAGCAAGTGGAATTGGAGAGGCATCGCGGCGAACTCGTCGCCGACGTGAAAAGTTTGGTCGAAAAATATCGGGCGATATTCGATTGGGACGTGCCCGACATCGATCAAACTTATGCCGACAAGCTCATCCTGGCCGAAGTGCGCAAGGCCTTGGACGACATCGAAAAGCAAGTATCGGCTGAACCGAGCGCGGCCTTGGCGCCATGACGCTGGCGCTATCGGATATGGAGCGCGGCGGCGAGGTTGAGGTCGGCCCTTGACAGATCGCCGTCCCGCGCATCCGGCTCGTTGAAAGACGGCGAGACGGCCCCCTCCCCGCCGCTGATGCTTTGATCGCCGACCTCTACGGAAACAACACCGCCGCTTGCGCGCGGCGCTGGCGGCTACAACACGCCTCCCCGGCCATCAGCCCAAGCACAAGGAAAACAGGATCTTGGCGACGCCAGCCGTCACCGTCGCGACGCCGGAAAATCCGAGGAACCCGGCGACGAGCGCCGCAAAGACGCCGCGCGCCGCGGCTAAAGGGCGCGCCGCCTCCCCCCTCTCAGGCGGGTTGCCTTGTCTGCTGGCGTCCCGCCGCCATATAGACGAATGCACGCGAGCCTTCAACGCAATGCCCGCAGGCCTCGTCGGCGCCGCGCCGGCTGCAGAACGCGTATTGCATGCGCCAGCGCCCGCCCAATAGTTAACGGGAGCGATCATGAGCTTTAGCAACGCCGCCGCATCCGGCCAATTCGTCCTCGGCGACATCAAGATCAATCGTTTGGGTTTTGGCGCCATGCGCCTCGCCGGAAAAGGCGTTTGGGGGCCGCCGGCCGATCGGCAGGAGGCGCTGCGCACGCTGCGCCGTGTTCCCGAGCTTGGCGTCAACTTCATCGACACGGCCGACAGCTATGGGCCCTTCGTCAGCGAGGAGCTGATCGCCGAGGCGCTCTACCCTTATCACGGCCTTTTGATCGCCACCAAAGGCGGGCTGGCGCGCTTCGGTCCCGACATCTGGGCGCCGGTTGGACGCCCGGAATATCTGCGCCAATGCGTGTTGATGAGTTTGCGCCGCCTGAAGATCGAACGCATCGATCTGTGGCAACTGCATCGCATCGACCCGAAAGTTCCGCGCGACGAACAGTTCGGCGTTATCGCCGACATGCGAAAAGAAGGGTTGATCCGTCACGCCGGCCTTAGCAACGCGCGCGTAGAGGACATAGAAGCCGCGCAAAAATTCTTCCCCATCGTCTCCGTGCAGAACCGCTACAATCTCGTCGATCGCGCCAGCGAGGATGTGCTTGAATGGTGCGGCCGAAACAGCATCGGCTTCATTCCATGGTATCCGCTCGCAGCGGGCGCTCTGGCGAAGCCGGGCTCAGTGCTCGACGCCATCGCGCGGAAGAAGGGCGCGACGCCAAGCCAGATCGCTTTGGCGTGGGTGCTGAAGCGCAGTCCTGCAATGCTTCCCATTCCAGGCACGAGCAGCGTCAAGCATCTTGAAGAAAATGTCGCCGCCGCCGCGATTTCTCTCACCGACGACGAGTTCAAGACGCTCGACGCGCAAGGCAAAGCCGCCGGCAAGAGCCGCACGTGATAAGACGTCGGGGCCGGCGATGCGGCCGGCTCTCATCTGCCAGGAGACGACCGCCATGCCGCTTTCAATTTATGAGATCACCGTCCCCGCCTTTGTGCGGGCCTTCGCCAATCTCTCGGCGATCCTCAAAAAAGCTGAGGCCCACGCGACGGCGACCGGACTTGACCCAAACGTCTATCTCGAGGCGCGACTAGCGCCTGACATGCTGCCGCTGACCGGACAGGTGCAGCGCGCAAGCGATACCGCAAAAGGCTGCGTCATCCGCCTTACGCAAATCGAAAATGTCGCCTTTCCCGACACGGAGACAAGTTTTTCCGAACTTCAGGCGCGCATCGCGGCGACGGTCGAGTTGGTGAACGGCATCTCGCAGAGTCAGCTCGAAGGGGCGGAGGACCGTGAAGTCGAACTGAAATTTCCCGATCGCACCGTAACTTTCATGGGGCGCAACTACGTCACTGGATTCGTCTTGCCGAATTTTTATTTCCACGTCACGACCGCCTACGACCTGCTCCGCCACAAGGGGCTCGCAATCGGCAAGGCCGACTATCTCGGCGAGGTAATATGAGATTCGAGAAACCGCGACGCGCCGGATCGGAAAGGTCCGGCTTTGCGCATTCGCCTTGGACGCCCTCGAAAGGGTCGCCTGGAAAGTCATGCCGCAAGACCTCAGGCGTTCCGGTCCTCGCGATGAACGAGGAGCGGCCCGAAGGACTGCGTCACCGGCATAAGTTCGATCGTGTTGACATTGACCCGCGGCGGCAACATTGCAATCCAATGGACCGTCTCGGCGATGTCTTCCGGCGTTAAAGCGTCGGCCCCCTCGTAGAGTTTACCCGCTTTTTCCCTGTCGCCACGAAAACGCACGGCGGAGAATTCCGTGCCCCCAACGAGACCCGGTTCAACGTCGCTGACGCGCACTTTGGTGCCAAGCAAGTCTGCGCGCAGATTGAGCGAAAACTGTCGGACGAAGGCTTTGGTCGCCCCGTACACATTTCCGCCGGGATAAGGGTAGGTCGCAGCCGTAGAGCCGAGGTTGACGATGAGCCCGCAGTCGCGGGCGACCATGCCTGGCAGCACCGCGCGGGTGACGTACATCAGGCCTTTGATGTTGGTATCGACCATAGCATCCCAGTCGTCGAGATCAGCATGCTGGGCGGGCTCAAGACCGACCGCGAGGCCGGCATTGTTGACGAGCACGTCGAGATCAGCAAAGTCTGGCGGCAGGCTTCGAATCGCTGCTTCGACGGCAGTTCGATCCCGGACATCGAGCGCCAGAGGATAGACGCGAGCCGACCCAATCTCATTCGCCAGGATCTCAAGGCGGTCTTTCCGGCGTCCGGCCGCGACGATCTGATGGCCGTCGGCGGCGAAGCGTCTTGCGATGGCCGCGCCAAAGCCGGCGGTTGCGCCCGTGACGAGGACCTTCATAATTATTCTCCTGATTTGAGGTTTTGCGACGGTTTGTTGTCCATCGCCAAGCCCGGCAAGGCAAGTTCCCATTCATCTGGCGACCTCAAAACTCGCGGAAAATCGAGAAAGCCAAGAGAATCATTGCGCCCCCCCATACCACTGTTGTTCGAGGTCAAAGCACAAAGGAACATACGCGTGGCCGTATCGCCAACGCTCGCGCCGCCATTCGGCGCTAGGCTATCTCGCTGATCGAACACGAAAAGAAACACGACGAACTGAACGAAACCGCCTAAGCCGCAAACCGTCCATCAAAACGGGGCAATTTCAACTCCAGCCATTCCTCCGGGTTTGCCCGCGTCATGCCTCAACGCACGAAAAGCAGGATGAACCACGTGAAGTACGAAATTACGAAGCCCGCCGCCATCAAGTGGGTCATCCAGTAGTAGAACCGCACCGCGACTGGCGACCGGCCGGTCTCGCCCATTTGCTCGACGATTGCCTCAATCTTGCAGTGCGCCGCCATCACATAGCGCCGGAACGTCAGGATGCCGGCGAAGGCCAGGATGTGCAGCACCAAGAACACAGTCGGCACGCCATATTCGATCGCGACGCCTCGCAACCGTGGTGGATGCTCGTTCGCGACGAGGTAGACCGCCGCCGCCACCAAGTTGGAAGTCAGGAAGAAACTGAACCAATTGACGAACTGAGTTGATATTCGCGCGCAGATGGGCGTTGACCTCATGGTACTCCCGCAGGAGCAGTTCGGTCTCGCCGGAAGTCACGTCGCCTTCTCCCCACGCACCACTTTCGTGGCCCAGCACAGCCCAATCGTAGCGCCTTTCATGAACGGCAGCAGCGCCAGGCAGAGGATGGCGGTCAACGGCAGCCAGATCGCGGCGTCCGCCCAGAGCGGCAGCGTGTAGGCGCTGTCAGTCCACATGAAAAGCCCCACCAGCACGTGGCCAGCGACGAAGATGGTTAAATAAGGCGGGAAATCGTCTGATGGGTAGACCGTGTTGTCAGTGCCGCACACCTCGCAAGGCGAGCGCACCCTCAAGTACCCGTTAAACAGGCACCCTTTGCCGCAATTGGGGCAGCGCAGCGCCAACCCTCGCCTCAGCCCCGTCCAGACCGATCTCTCATCCGCCACCAGAGTTCCTGCCGTCTCGGCCGGAGCTTTAGCACCGTCGTCAAGAAAGAAACAGTGGCGCAGATTGGTCGCTACCTTGGGCCTGAGATAAGGCCACATCATGACGCCGCCGCGCCGCCAATCAATGTGGAGCGGTTTCGCCACGTCGCGCCGGTTCGCACCGCTTTTTGAATGGCTAAGATGGTCGATTTGTCGGTGCTCCGTCCAAAAAACAGCCAGCCGATTCGATTCGCGTGCGGCTCCGCTAAGAACAAGCCTAAAGCAAACGAACGCAAAGGCCAAATCGAACCGGTCTGCGCGCCTTGTTGCGTCGCGATCAATCTGCAGCCTCCAACCGATTTAGTCACACACTCTATCTTCGCTATTTGCATCTATCCGTGCACCTACCGCCTGTGATGTAGAATCTCGCACTTCTGCTACTGCCATTCCCGTTCTCCACCCAGACACGATTGGCTCCCGGCAAGGCGTCTGGAACAGTGAAGACAAGCGATTGCCGAATGCCGCCACGGCAGCTTGGGTTGGTCGTGCAGGAAATTCCGATGGCCGATCGAATTGACACATGAGCGACCACGCCCGCGCCAAAATGAATTGTGTTGTCGTCGGTGAAACCGAAGCCGGTGAGCACCACCTCCGTGCCCACCGGTCCGGAGGCTGGAGACATGACATCGATTCTCACGTTGTCTCGCGCATCCTCAACATCGATCCGGAGGCTGTTCGCCGCGCGAGCCCGGGCGTCTGGCGCAAACTCCAATGCCCCCGCCGGCGAAGGATTGTTCCCCGTTCCAAATTCGAACACGCACGCCGGGCAACCGATCAACAAAGCGGTCATTGCGGCGCCGCGGAGCTTTTGAGCTCGGTGCATAAGCGATTTCCCTCAAACAATGAGTTAAGCGAAACGAAGCGCCCCGGCCAATGCGTTTCCATAATCGCATGACTTTGCGGGCAAACGATGACAGAGCCGAACCGCGGCAGCGCGTCGAAGAGCGTTCTTTAACAAAGGGCGTCGCGACAGCCCCGTGCCGGCTCCCCGCGCTCAATTTCCGGCATTTTGACGCCGGGTCGAATTGACCGCAAACGGAGCGAGCGCCAGTTCCTTGACGCTCACTCGACTAGAACGCTGCCGTTCTGTCAACGCCAGTTCGTCAAGGACCGCTTTGAACGCAACCGCCCTTATTGTTGCTCCATTGCTGCTGCAACTCGAAGAAGGTGCCATTCCACATCTGGTTGGCAAGGCCGCCATCCCAGGTGTTCGCGCCATAATTGAAATTACAGAGATCGCCGATCTCGTTGCCAGAATCATCGAACCATGCGTTCAGCAGCGGATCGGTGGTCGCCTCATTGATTTCATGGCTCGCGATCGAGGCCGCCGTATCGGCGACCACGTCGTTGTTTGGCGTCGTGCTCGCAGTGCAAACGCCCAATTGCGGATAAGGCTCATTGCCGTAGATGATGGGCGTCGTGGCGCCGTTAAAGTAGCTATGATACGCGCAATATTGTACGTTCGCGCAAGACGTGCTGCTCGCATCAAAACACGACCCTTCGCCTGAGGACGTGTAGAGCAGGAACATCTTGTTATAGCCTCCGGTCCAGCCCTTGAGCGTCATGACCCTTTGGATTTCGGCCCGGATCTGCGTATCGGTTACGCAATTGCCAGGGGTTGCGGAATTGGAGCATCCCGAAGCCGGGTAAGGCGCGGTGTCGACATAATAGCCGCCCCAGCCGCCGGCGTTCTGTATGTAGTTCGTCACGCCGCCTATTGTCTGATAATATTGAGTGTTATTATCATAGGGGCTGTGGCCAGTAATCCACGCGCCCATATAAACCTGAACGCTGGGATAGGAAGTGGAATAGCCCGTCCCGACGCCGGTTTGCAGCTTCGGCGGCGCCCAGAAGATGTGGTAAGTGACGAGATACGGATATACCACGCGGCCGCCAGCGTGATAAAGAAGCGGCCCCTGTAGATTGGATCGGCCCTTCAGGACTGCGGCGCGCGCGGCCGCCGCCCGCACGGTTGGCACCATATGCGCGGCGGCGCCGTCGGCTAACCGCACCGTCAGGCTCGGCAGTCCCGCGGGCGTCGGCACATCCGCCAAGCTTCGTGCGGGCACCGCATATTTCTCCGACAGCGACGACAGACTGGGTTGTTTAAAATCAGGCGGCGGTGGGGCCGTCTGAGCCTGAGCGACGCTCCCCGAATGCAGCCCTATAGCCCCAAGCAAGCCAATGCTTATAACGATGGTTCGAATCATGTTGATCCCCCCTTAGTCAAGGACTTTGTCGATTTTCCAGAGAGCGCCAAAAATTCCCGACAGGCCTTCGGATGCGAAATGTACCGCAGTAAAGGTCTGGCCTACCACCAGTGTTATCGGCGAGCAGCGTGCTCCCATCGAGAGCAGCACTCCCAGGACTTCCCGTAGCGGAAATGGTGGCGAACTGCCCGGTCGCGGTCCCCGCGAGCCCGATAGCAAGCGTGCCGGACGCGGCTTGTTCGTAAAGCCCGGAGTTAATATGACCCTTTGGGCATTGACCGTAGTCACCTGGGGAGCACCTTGCGCGATATAGCAGACGTACGGCTGCGCCACCATCCCTTGGCTCCAGTTGGAGCCTGTTGTCCACCTCCCCGTGCCGTCTATCCAATTATCTTGAATGCCTACAATCATAATAAGCCACTATGATAAAAGTGTTAAGATGACAAAATATACTAGCGAGTCAAATGCTGAATAGCATCAATATGTCCAAGTGCTTACCTTTGAATGACAAGCATTTTTCTCATTAAATTTAACCACGATGGCGTCGCCGTTATGTATAGTAGGTGTCAAGATAAGCATCAAGACTGACTAAACTTCAATTTTGCTGACGTGTAACGGCAGTTCTCAATCTTTATTCGATCGTCGGCCAATTTGGCCATGACGTTCACGGTCAAATATGGGAAGGCTCCGGCCGGGGTCGACTCCGCCGGTCGACCTCGCCATCTCGGCGTTCGTACAAGAAGTGCGCTCGGCTATCGAGCATGTGTTTCCGCATCAGAAAGGGCCGATGGGGCTGTTCGTGCGAACGATCGGCCTCGCCCAGGCGCGGGCGAACTTCGGCTTGCCAATCTCGCTTACAATCTATGGACCCCTCCGGCGCAAGGTATTTTGAAAGGGTCGGCCGCACTGAATGCGTAAATCTATCCGGCCACTCTTTGGAGCGGTCACGCTTCCGGCCTGATGGGGTTCGCTGTCTCTGACCTATAAGATAAACGGCCTCCGTGGCCTGTCAGGCGAACAGGTTTCGGGACTGTCGGTCCATTGCGACGCACCACAGATCGCCAGGAGGCGCGCATCCTGGGTTCCAATCCGAGCACCGAGATCGCCTAATTGATTAATCTCAAATCGCCCTATTGGCGGGGCTGGCTAAAGCCGAATGGCGCTGCCTCGTCCCAGCGACGTCGTTTTGCGAATGGACGGACAGCCGGCCGAAGGTCACGAATTGGTTCGCTCCTGTCGTTGACGCGCCAGCTCGCGTCGGCTTTCAGGCCGCCGGCGAGGTTGGCGCGCTTCGCCGCCTGAGCAATACCGTTGAACAAAAGATCGCCCAAAATGCCTGGTGTGAAGGAATTGAGCGACGAATTTGATCGACGATCCGTTTTCACCCCCAATAAGCTGGGGCGGTTGCGCGGGTGCTGGTCCGCTGGAGTTGTGCCAGTAGCGGAAGAACGGGTATTGCTCAGACGGCGAAGCTCGCCGCCGGCCTGCAAGCCGACTCGAGCTGGCGCGTCAACGACAGGAGCAAACCAAGCCGATCGCTCAGACCAGACGTAAAGCCTCGCGTCATCCGACGCCAGGGGAATTGGGTGAAAAAATTCAAGCTGCGACGAGGCTTGCGAGGAAGTCGTCGTCCCAAGCGGCGGTTTTGCGCTTGAGCCTGAGAGAATCCTTTCCGGGCGCTCGGCGAGTTAGATTATGCGCCATGTGTTTTACGGTGGTGAAGTTTGCCGGCGCGTTCTCGGTTCGGACACGGCATTCGTCGTCGCGAAAGACCGTGTCCATGACCCAATGCAGGCAGTTCTCCACCGCCCAATGTTCGCGGATCATTGGGCCGATCGCCTGCGCTGACAAGGGCAGCGAAGTGATGTAGAAGCGCGTTTCCCGCTCGACCCTGCCGCCGATCTCGCGTTTGCTTTCGACAATCAGGACGCCATTCAATCCCGGCCAGTCGTGTCGCTGTTGTAGCCAACCGACATCGTGGATCACCGTGTAGGTTCTGGTTTCGATACGACCGTGATCGGCGTCGATCGTTTCATGCCGGCTGACCGTCGTATCCTTGAATTGTCTTGCTTTTTGCTCGGTTGCGAGGAGTTCGACATCTTCGCGCAGCGTTCCCTGGTTGCCTTTCAGCGCGAGGATATAATCGGCCTTCTTGTCCATGATCTTCGCGGCGATTTCGCGCTGGCAGCCGATTGCATCGATGGTGACGACGGCGCCTTCGATCGCCATCATGTCGAGCAATGCGGGAATGGCTGTGATCTCGTTGGATTTCTCGTTCACCTTGACCTGCCCGAGAACCAATCGCTGGCGCGCGGCGAAAGCCGAGACCATGTGGATCGGTTCCTTCGATCCCTTCTTTTGGTAGGAGCGGCGCAAGGTTTTGCCATCAATCGCGATGATGTCGGCCGGCGTCTTGGTCAGCGCCGCAACCCAGGCGACGAAACAGCGCTGGAACGCCTGCGCGTCCAGCGTGGCGAAAATATCGCCGAGATGATCATGCGCCGGCGTGCCGTCGCGAAACGGCCGAAACCGGCGCAACAGATTGAGCTTCTTATCGCCAAAGCGGGCGATGTCGACGAAGGTCTCGGCCCCGGCCAGCACCGCGAGAAGACACAAAAGGAGGATTTCCTCCAGCGGATAAACCACCTTGCCCTTCTGCCGATGGTCCGGCATATCCTTGAAATACCGAAGAAAAATAGTTGCTTCGTCGATCGCGTCAAATTCCGTCGCCGCCCCGTCCATCGTACCGCTCCACCAATCGAATCAGTGGACCACGACAGATTTCAGCACTTTAGCCATTTGTCACGAATTTCTTCACCCGATCGCCCTGCATCCGACGCCGTGGTCGCTGGACGAGAATACTGTCCTTTGATACGTTATCTCGCAGGCCTCTCACGAGTTTAAGAGGCTTTTATGACGAAGCTTGAACAGCGCATTTAGCGCTTGTCGTCGCGAAAGCTCCGCGAAGTAGCGCCCGCCACTAGGGGTCTGCAGCTATCGAGTTTCGCTCGTGCTCGTCACTACGCCGCCGCTCGCTTTCGCAGCCGCTGCGCCCGATTGGAACCGACCGCGATGGTGATCTGCGAAGGAAGCCTCGAGTATTGCCGCCTCTCGCAGTCGGAGGTTGGGCTATTGGCGTGAACGCGGAGTCCGCCAAATGCACGTAGCCTCGTCATTCGGAGCGGGTGGGAATAGTAGCCTCGAGGTATTCTGGGAGGACGGCGAGCGTGTCTTCTCCCGCGGATGCCGCCGGGGCGCTGATGGCGCGCCCAATGCCGTGTTGACGGTGGCGCCCGTCGCGGAGCACCCGACACCCTCCAGCCTCGATCGCCTTGCCTACGAATACGGCTTGAAAGATCAGCTTGATGGCGCTTGGGCGGTGCTGCCGTTGGATCTCGCCCATGAAGGCGGCCGGACCATACTGGTGCTCAAGGATCCCGGCGGCGAGCCGCTCGAGCGGCTGCTCGGCGCGCCTATGGAGATGGGATGCTTCTTGCGCCTCGCCATCGCCATCGTCACCGCGCTGGGCAAGGTCCACCAGCGCGGGCTCATCCACAAGGACATCAAGCCCGGCAATATCCTGAACTGCGCGGACGGAAAGGTGCGCCTCACTGGCTTCGGCGTCGCGTCACGTCTGCCGCGCGAGCGCCAGGGGCCGGAGCCCCCCGAGTTCATCGCCGGCACCCTCGCCTATATGGCGCCCGAACAGACCGGACGGATGAACCGCTCGATCGATTCGCGCAGCGACCTCTACGCCCTCGGCGTCACGCTTTACCAGATGGTCGCCGGCGCCCTGCCGTTCACCGCCGTCGATCCGATGGAGTGGGTCCACTGCCATATTGCGCGAAGGCCGACGCCCCTCGCTGAGCGGGTGAGGACGATCCCGCCTGCGGTCTCGGCCCTCGTCATGAAGCTGCTCGCCAAGACAGCCGAGGAGCGCTATCAGACCGCCGCCGGCCTCGAGCGCGATCTCCAGCGCTGCCTTGCCGAATGGGATAGCCGCGGCCGCATCGACGCCTTCCCGCTCGGCGCGCACGACATGCCGGATCGGCTGGTATTTCCGGAAAAACTCTACGGGCGAGCGCGCGAGATCGAAACCTTGCTCGCCGCCTTCGACCGCATCGTCAAGAGCGGGGCGCCGGAGCTGGTGTTGGTCTCCGGCTATTCCGGCATCGGGAAATCGTCGGTGGTCAATGAGCTGCACAACGCGCTCGTTCCGCCGCGCGGGCTCTTCGCGTCCGGCAAATTCGATCAGTACAAGCGCGACATCCCCTACGCGACCCTGGGCCAAGCTTTTCAGAGCCTGATCCGACTACTTCTTGGGAAGAGCGAATCCGAGCTGGCGCCCTGGCGCGACGCGCTCCGCGAGGCGCTGGCCTCGAATGGACAACTAATGGTCGATCTCGTCCCCGAATTGAAGCTCATCATCGGCGACCAGCCGCCGGCGCCTGAGCTTCCGCCCCAGGACGCGCAACGGCGTTTCCAGCTGGTGTTTCGGCGGTTTATCGGCGTCTTCGCCCGGCCGGAGCATCCATTGGCGCTCTTCCTTGACGACTTGCAATGGCTTGACGCGGCGACACTTGATCTGCTCGAAGATCTGTTGATCCGATCGGATCTGCAGCGCCTCATGCTGATCGGCGCCTATCGCGACAACGAAGTCACTGCCGGCCATCCGCTGACGCGGAAATTGGACGCCATCAAGAGCGCCGGCGGAAAGGTGGCGGAGATCGCGCTTACGCCGCTCGCCCAGGAGCATCTCGGGCAGTTGATTGCGGACGCTCTTCGCTGCGAACCGGAGCGCGCCGCGCCGCTGGCGCAACTGGTGCACGGGAAGACCGGCGGCAATCCGTTTTTCGCCATCCAGTTCATATCTTCGCTCGCCGAAGAGGAGATGCTCATCTTCGATCATGATGCTGCGCGCTGGTCCTGGGATCTCGACCGCATTCACGCCAAGGGCTACACCGACAACGTGGTGGACCTTATGGTCGGGAAGCTCACCCGCCTGCCGGTCGAAACGCAGGATGCGTTGCAGCAGCTGGCTTGTCTCGGAAACAGCGCCGAGATCACGACACTTTCGATCGTCCTTGGGACTTTGGAGGAGCATGTCCGCGCGGCTCTGTGGCCTGCTCTCCGTCAGGAATTCGTCGAGCGCCTGGCGGACGCCTACCGGTTCGTCCATGATCGCGTTCAGGAAGCCGCCTATTGCTTGATCCCGGAGGAGCGCCGCAGCGAGGCGCACCTTCGAATTGGGAGACTGCTCGCGGCGCAGACGCCTCCCGTGAAGCGGGAGGAGGCGATCTTCGACATCGTCAACCAGCTCAACCGCGGCGCCGCGTTGATGACCTCACGAGATGAGCGCGAGCAGCTGGCCGCGTTCAATCTGATCGCGGGCAAGCGCGCCAAGGCCTCTACCGCCTACGCCTCGGCGCTGAACTATCTGGCCGCCTGTGCGGCGCTGCTACCGGGAAGACTCGTGGGAGCGCCGGCGCGAGCTGATCTTCGAGCTGGAGCTGCACCGGGCCGAATGCGAGTTTTTGACGGGAGAGTTGTCAGCCGCAGAGGAGCGGCTGGCGGGGCTGTCCAATCGGACAGGGACAACTGTCGAGCGAGCGACCGTCGCATGCTTGCACATGGATGTGTACACGATGATCGGCCAGAGCAGCCGGGCTGTTGCTGTCGGTCTCGATTATCTCCGGCACGTGGACATCGACTGGTTGCCGCATCCGACGGACGAGGACGTAAAGCGCGAGTACGAGCGGATCTGGTCGCAGCTTGGGAGCCGCACGATCGAGGATCTGATCGAACTGCCATTAATGACCGACCCGGCGTCCCTCGCGACACTCGATGTCCTGACCAGGCTCGGGCCGTTTACATTATCGACCGACGCGAATCTCTTTTCCTTGACCATCTGCAGAGCCGTCAATCTCAGCCTCGAGCGCGGCAACAGCGACGGTTCGTGCTACGCCTATGTACGGTTTGGCACGATCGCCGGCGCCAAGTTCGGCGACTATGAGGTCGGGTACCGCTTCGGTCAGCTCGGCTATGACCTGGTCGAAGGACGCGGATTGAAGCGTTTCCAGGCCAGGACCTATTTGACGTTTGGAAACGTCATTCTCCCCTTGAGGAAGCATGTCCGAGCTGGCCGCGAGCTGGTGCGCCGCGCGTTTGAGGCGACGAATCAGACCGGCGACCTCACGTTTGCCGCGTTCAGCTGCATTCTTCTCAACAACAGCATGCTCGCGGCAGGCGATCCGCTGCTCGAGGTCCAAGGCGAAGCCGAGCATGGCCTCGCGTTTGCGGAGAACGCGCGTTTCGGTATCGTTATAGACGTCGCTGCCACGCAGCTCGCGCTGGTCCGGACGTTGCGCGGGCTGACGCCGACATTTGGGTCCCTTGACGATGGGCAGTTTGACGAGCTGCGGATTGAGCGCCGCTTCGCCAGCAACCCGGATTTGGCGCGTGCCGAGTACTTTTATTGGCTCTGCAAGCTGCAGGCGCGCTTCCTTGCCAACGACCATGGAGCAGCCATCGCGGCATCATCGAGGGCGCAACGGCTGCTGTGGCAATCACCCTCGCTGTTCGACACGGCGGATTATCACCTGTACAGCGCGCTGTCCCGTGCCGCGGCCTGCGAATCCCTGGGCGCTGACCAGCGCCAGCAGCATGTCGAGGCTCTCACCGCCCACCACCGCCAGCTCGAGGTCTGGGCTGGGAATTGCGCCGAGAATTTCGAGAACCGCGCTGCGCTGGTCGGCGCAGAGATCGCCCGCATCGAAGGCCGCGATCTCGATGCGATGCGGATTTACGAGCAGGCCATCCACTCAGCCCGCGCAAACCGCTTTGTTCACAATGAAGCGCTCGCCAACGAAATCGCCGCGCGCTTTTATGCGGCGCGCGGCTTCGAGACGATCGCCCAGTCCTATCTCCGCAATGCCCGGCACTGCTATCTCCGCTGGGGTGCCGACGGCAAGGTGCGGCAACTCGACGAGATGTATCCGCACCTCAGGCAGGAAGAGCCAGCGCCGGGTCCAACAAGCACGATCGGGGCGCCGGTCGAACAGCTCGACCTCGCCACCGTGATCAAGGTGTCGCAAGCCGTCTCGGGCGAAATCGTCCTCGAAAAACTGATCGACACGCTCATGCGCACGGCGCTCGAGCAGGCCGGCGCCGAGCGAGGTCTATTGATTCTTCCGCGAGGCGCCGAGCAGCGGATCGCGGCGGAAGCCACGACTAGCGGCGATACGGTGACCGTGCATCTGCGCGACGAGATCGTGACCGCGCCTGAGCTGTCCGAGTCGGTTCTTCACTACGTCTTGCACACGCAGGAGAGCATGATTCTCGACAATGCCGCGGCCCAGAACCCGTTTTCCGCGGATCCGTACATCCGTGAGCGCCAGGCTCGCTCCATTCTCTGCCTGCCATTAATCAACCAGGGCAGGCTCAATGGCGTGCTTTACCTCGAGAATAACCTGGCCCGCAGCGTCTTCGCTCCGGCCAGGATCGCGGTGCTGAAGCTGCTCGCCTCGCAAGCCGCGATCTCGCTCGAAAACACCCGTTTGTACCGCGATCTCGCGGAGCGCGAAGCGAAGATCCGGCGCCTGGTGAACGCCAACATCATCGGGATCTTCGCTTTTGCTCTTGAAGGCCAGATCATCGAGGCCAATGACGCCTTTCTCCACATGGTGGGATACGACCGTGGGGATCTCGCCGCGGGCCGCCTAAGCTGGACGGACCTGACGCCGCCCGAATGGCTTGACCGCGACGAACGACAATGGGTGCCGGAGCTAATACGGACCGGGATCTTGCTGCCGTTCGAGAAGGAATACTTCCGCAAGGACGGCAGCCGCGTGCCCGTGCTGATCGGCGTGGCGACTTTCGACGAAAGCGAGAACCAAGGCGTCGCCTTCGTGCTCGATCTGACCGAGCGCAAGCGGGCGGAAGAGGCGCTTCGCGCGGCGCAGGCGGAGCTCGCGCACGTCAATCGCGTCGCGACCATGGGGCAAATGACGGCCTCGATTGCTCATGAGGTTAAGCAGCCGATCGCCGGGGCGGTCTCCAGCGCGCAAGCTGCTTTGCGCTGGCTTGACGCCCAACCGCCTGACCTCGAAAAAATCCGGCAGTCCCTCGGCCGCATTATCAGCAACGGCTTTCGAGCCAGCGAAGTCATCGACCGCGTTCGCGCCCTCGTCAAGAAGGCGCCTTCGCGAAACGAACAGCTGGACATCAATGAAGTTATCCTCGAGGTCGTCGCCCTGACGCGGAGCGAGGTGCTGAGGAATGGCGTCTCGCTGCGGACTGAACTGGCGAACGGCCTGCCGCTTGCTCAAGGAGATCGGATCCAACTTCAACAGGTGGTGCTCAACCTGATCATGAACGCCATTGAAGCGATGACCGAAGTCGGCGGGGGGGCGCGCGAGTTGCTGATTGACACCGGGAAAGATGCGTCGGATGGCGCGCTCGTCGCGGTGCGCGATTCGGGGCCGGGACTTGACCCGAAGAGTTTTGACCGCCTCTTCGACGCATTCTACACGACCAAGCCCAGCGGCATGGGCATGGGGCTATCGATCTGCCGTTCGATCATCGAGGCTCACGGCGGGCGGCTGTGGGCCGAGGCGAATGCGCCATGTGGCGCCGTCTTTCAGTTCACTTTGCCCGCTCACCGACCACCACATCATGACCGAAACAGTGGCAATGTCGGCGTGGAGTTGGAGTTGACCCGGATTGATGGACACCCTTGAAGTTATGTTCTAGGGTTAAGACCTGATTAACCATATTCTGATTCAAACGGTTGGCCAAAGGATTGGGGGGCTAGCCGATGGAATCGCATTTGTTCTGGTTCACGGACGAGCAGTGGGCGAAGATCGAGCCGCATCTGCCGACGAACCAACCTGGACCGCACAACGACGCATTCTCAGCGGGATCATGCACGTTCTGAAGATCGGCTGCCGCTGGGTTGATTGCCCACGCGAATACGGCCCTGCGAAGACGATCTACAACCGCTTCGCCCGGTGGAGCGATCGCGGCATCTGGCAGAAAATATTCGAGACGGTCGCAGCACCCTCCGAGCCACCGGACGCGGTGGCCTTGGACAGCTCCCATGTTAAGGCACACCGCTGTGCCAGCGGTGGAAAAGGGGGGCCGGGCTTCAGGCCATCGGGGTCACGAAGGGCGGTAGAAACAGCAAGATACACGCGATTGTCGACCAGTATCTCAGGCCTTGGGCCTTCGTCCTGACCCCGGGCAACACCGCCGATTGCGTCATAGCACAGGACTGCGTCGGCCGCGTCCCCGGGATCGAGCAACTCATGGCAGACAAGGCCTATGACGCCAACACGTTTCGCGCCTCCCTGAAACAACGAAAAATCAAGATCGTCATTCCAGGCAAGGCCAACCGGAAGAAGCGGATCCGACACAACACAAGATGGCCTGCAAAAAGCGCAATGTCGTCGAGCGATGCTCTGGACGACTGAAGGATTTTAGGCGCATCGCGACGCGCTACGACAAGCGCGCTGGAAACTACTTCGCCGCCCTCTGTCTGGTCGCCACCGTCGCCTACTGGATTTGAATTATTCAGAATCCAGACCCTAGTACCCACTTTCGCTGACGCGTGAGTCGTGATTCAAGGGCGCATGAAAAGCGTTGCAGAAGCGACTCCGATCCTATTGACGAAGCAAGAGCGGGCTGAGCCTGAAGGCTTGGCGCGCTCGACGAAGACGCGGCGCCGGTTGCGGCGACGCGCGCGGATTGCGCTTTTGTCGGCAGCCGGGCTGGCGACGCGCGCCATCGGCCGGGAGATCGGCTGCACGACGGGAACGGCGTCCAAATGGCGCGTGCGCTACGCCAAACGCCGTCTTGCCGGCCTCGACGAGACGGGCGAGCGCGGCAATGAGCCGAAGTACACGGCCCCGCTTGTACTGGCGTCCGTTCACCTGGCCGGTGGCCATGTCGAAGGCGGCCGAGAAAGGTCCGCAAGCAGACCGGGTCCAGCATCAGGCTATCGGGAAAAGCCATGGCACTTATCGCGTACGCCTAGGTTCAATGGGGACGAATTTATTCTCATAATGCGGCAGTTGCAGTCTGAAAGCGCCAACAGGAAACACAGGGAGGAGAGACAATGACCTTATATTCGCGCCGCAAGCTTCTCGCGACGGGCGCCGCCACCGGCGTTGTCGCCGCGGCGGCGGTCACCGGCGCTTCAGCCGAAGATTATTCCGCCGCCATGAGCGACCCCGGCCCGCGCGATCCCGCCCAGATGGCGATCAACCCGTACGATTGGAAAGGGCTGCCGACCGATCACGGCAACCTTGGAATGCTGCGGCATTCCTTCTCGCAAGTTCATAACCGCCACACCGACGCCGGCTGGGCGCGCGAGGTCACGGTCCGCAATTTCCCGATCTCGAAAAACATGGCCGGCGTCAACATGCGGCTGCCCAAAGGCGCCGTGCGCGAACTGCATTGGCACGTGCCGGCCGAGTGGGCTTTCGTGACTTACGGCAGCGGGCGCATCACGGCGGTTGATTCGGGCGCGCAAAAATTCATTTCCGACGTCAAGGAAGGCGATCTCTGGTTCTTTCCCGGCGGCGTGCCGCATTCGATCCAAGGGCTTGGGCCGGACGGATGCGAATTCGTGCTCGTGTTCAACGACGGCAATTTCTCCGAGGACTCAACCTTCCTCATCACCGACTGGTTCAATCATACGCCGAAAGACGTGCTCGCCAAGAATTTCGGCGTTCCCGCGGCGACCTTCGACAACACTGACCGCAAGGATCTTTGGATCTTCAACGCGCCTTTGCCGGGCAGCTTGGAGGACGATCTCGCGCAGAGCAATCAGCCCTTCGTGCCAAACCCTTACGCCTTTTCGCTTGGCGACCAGAAGCCGAACTTCCAATCGCGCGGCGGATCGGTCCGCATCGCCGATTCGACCAATTTTCCGGCGACCACCATGGCGGCGGCGCTGGTGGAGGTCGCGCCCGGCGGATTGCGCGAGCTGCACTGGCATCCGCTGTCCGACGAGTGGCAGTATTACATCAGCGGCACGGCGCGCATGGGCGTATTCCACGGCGAGGGCCGCAACAACACCGTCGAGTTCCATCCGAGCGACGTCGGCTACGTGCCGCAGTCGATCGGCCATTACGTCCAGAACATCGGCGCCGACACGCTGCGCTTCCTCGAGGTGTTCACCACTCCGCAATATGCCGACATTTCGCTGGCCTCATGGATGAACAATGTGCCGCATGAGCTGGTGGCCGCGCATCTCAACATCGACGTGGCGACGCTGCGGAAGATGGCGCAGAGCAAGACCCCGGTCGTGCCGGCCTAGGTCATTCACTAGAGACCGTTGCCGAGCAGACGTTTGGATGAAGCGCTCTGCCTAATTCTACTGTGTCATGAACGGATATGGGTAGCTGTCTGGCGGTGTGTTGTTTGACAGCATGGACATCGCATAAGGGTTTTTGCGAGCGCGACGGTGAGCCGTTTTCGGATCGTCGCGATCGAGTTTTCGACGTGACGTTCTGGTCGGATCGGCGGCGCCGCGGGGTCGAAAACCTTTGGGTAACGGAGGCATCTTGCGCCGCCAGGAGGCTGAGGGGGGAATCGCTTCCCGTTCGCAGATCAGAAAGCCGTAAGCTGCGATGCAGAGTGTCGCGTGGTGGTGAAAGCCACGCCAACCTCGACCTTCGTAATGGGCCAATCCGAGTTCGCCTTTCAGCTCCTCGTAATCGCGTTCGATGCGCCAGCGCAATTTGGCCTTGTCGACGAGATCCTGCAAAGGCGTGTCCTTGGGCAAGGTCGAGAGCCAATATTTCGTCGGCTCAGCTTCTTCATTCGGCCACTCAACAATGAGCCATTCCAGCGGATGCGGTTTGGTCCGATTGCAATCACGCGAGGCTGGGCGCAGACGCACAGCGGCAAAGCGCGAGGCGAGCGGCGTGTTCGAACCTTCGCGCCAGGTGAGGCTGCGCCATGCTTTTTTCTTCAAGCTCAGCGCCAGCTCCTTGACCGTGACGGGTTGATGTTCAAGATCACGGTTCAGACGAGACGGCTTGCGGCCATGGCCGCTCCAGGGCTTTGCCGGTAGAGGCTCCTGACCGGGCGGCCAAACGGTCAGCGTCGATTGGACGCCGACGACGTAAGGCAGATCCAAAGCTGTCACTCCGGCGCGAAAGCCGCCGTTCACGCCATAGCCCGCATCAGCCAGCACGACGCCCGGCGCGACGCCTGCGGCATGAGCCGCACGGATCTGATCAAGCGCAATCTGTGGCTTCGTCTTGAACTCGATCTCCTTGGGGATATGCGCCTTTTTTCGGCGTGCCTGATCATTTGCCCATGCCTCCGGCATATAGAGCCGGTAGGCGATCGGCAGGCTCGCCGTATGATTGGCGATCGACAGCGTCACCGCGACCTGGCAATTGTCCTGCTTGCCGAGCCTGCCGCAATATTGCCGCGCGACGCCGACCGAATGGGTCCCCTTTTTCGCAATGCCCGTGTCGTCCACGATCCAGGCTTCGATGGGGCCTTGTCTCTCGAGGGAAGGCAGAACCAGCTCGAAAACCTTACTCAAGACCGCCTCGTCCGACCAGGGCGCTTCGCCGACCAGATGCAGAAGCGATTGATGTTTGGCCGAGACGCGTGTCGGCGCAACAATCGCCGCCATAGGCTCGACGCTCTTGCGCTCGCCGGGCATCAACAGCCCGACGCAATAATCGTTCAAGGGCTTGGCCCGATCGGCATGCCCGATCACTTCAACAAGAGCCTCGACATAGGCGGCAAAACGCGCTTGGCTGGTTGGTCTCGAGAGATCCATATCAAACACCGGGTATCGATCAACGAATCAACAAGTTACCAGATTTGCTCGCGACGCGAATCTCCCTCGATTTTGTGATTCAGTAGAACTAACCGTTAGCGCTGTTTCAGGACGTCGCTCAAGGCATGGCATTACAGGCGGAGCCGTTGGTCGCCCATGATGCGTTCGAGGGCGCCGCGTTGCCGGGTGAGAAACGCCAGGACGTGGCTCAGGAAGGCTATGGCGCGTCGGGCAGGTGCGCTGTGTTGACAAACGCGAGGAGCAAGCGTTTGGAAATTGAGCTATCATGACGGTCTTCTTGGTCGACGACCTCGACAAGGGCTTATACCAACGGCATTGGCGTCTGACTCAGGGGGTCTTCGCAAATTCGCACTGTCGTGATTCTCTTCGGATTGGAGATGATTTGGGGAGATTTTGATGCCGGAAGCCTTGGCGATCACGCGCGATGATTTCACTGCAGCGGAGCTTCGCGAAGCGGCGACGCACAGCAAGGACGCCAATGCGGCGCGGCGGATGTTGGCGCTGGCCTTAGTGCTTGAAGGATATAATCGGGGCGAAGCCGGCAAGCTCTGCGGCATGGATCGGCAGACCTTGCGCGATTGGGTTCTACGCTACAACGCCGAAGGCGTCGCCGGGCTCTGCAACCGCATCGCGGCCGGGCCGAAGCCGCGCCTCACGCCCGAACAAGAAGCTCTTGTGGCGGAGATGGTTCGCAAAGGACCTGACCTTGCCGTCGACGGCGTGGTGCGCTGGCGACGAGTGGATCTGGCCCGCGTGATCAAGACCCAGTTCCATGTGACCCTGGCCGAGCGCAGCGTCGGCGCGATGCTGCGCCGGCTGGGGTTCCGGCGCTTGTCGGTGCGGCCCCGCCATCCACAGCAAGATCCTGCGGCGCAGGAGGCGCACAAAAAAACTTCGCCGATCTGGTCAAGGCCGCAATCCCCGAGCATGCACGCGAAAAACCGATTGAACTCTGGTGGCAAGACGAAGCCCGCGTCGGCCAGCAGGGCACGCTCACGCGCGTTTGGGCCGAGCGCGGCAGCCGGCCGCCCGCGCCGCGCGATCAGCGACGCGAATGGGCCTACATATTCGGCGCCGTCTGTCCTTGCAGGGATATCGGCGCGGCTTTGGTCTTGCCTTACGCCAACGCCCGAGCGATGAGCCTGCATCTCGAGGAGATCAGCAGCCAAGTGACGCAAGGCAGCCACGCCGTGCTGCTCCTCGATGGAGCCGGATGGCATCAAACTGGCGGCAAGCTGCGGGTCCCCGGCAACATCAGTCTGCTCCACCTACCAGCCTATTCCCCCGAGTTGAACCCGGTCGAAAACATTTGGCAGTTCCTGCGCCAGAACCATTTGAGCAACCGCGTGTTCGAAAACTATGATGAGATCCTTGACGCATGTTGCGCCGCATGGAACG
Organism: uncultured Alphaproteobacteria bacterium; assembly: GCA_963815815.1. Taxonomy (GTDB): domain Bacteria; phylum Pseudomonadota; class Alphaproteobacteria; order Rhizobiales; family Beijerinckiaceae; genus Methylocapsa. Next base: position 55,677 of record CAWFIA010000012.1, on the reverse strand, counting down.
CCCTCACTGCTGAGTTAAAGCGCATCGCCTCAATCGCCACACGAGCTTGGGCGTCGGTTGTTGCCTAATGCCGTTGGTATTAGCCCAGCAAATGTCAAAGGTTCTACCGCCAGATGGACAGCCGACGCGGCAGGCTTTGCTGGCGCATCGTTTCTACAAGGCTGGCGAATGGCTGCGCCGGAACCACAGCCTCTTCCAACGCATCCAATGGACGATCATCTCCGTCTATATTGTCCTCGTCTGTACGCGGCGGAGCAATATTAGGCCACGGAGCGGCGGCATTTTGCGGCTGCGTGGCGGAGTAAAACCCGGCCACTTTTGGGGTGGGGGCACAGGGCCGGACGTTCGAACCTAGATTTAGTATCATGCAAAATGCGTCGATCGAAAAATAACGAGTGGCAAAAGTGGCGATCGGAAAAAACGATCGGGATGGAGGCGATTAAAAATTTCCAGGCCAAGCTCGCTTACCAGATTTAGCGCGCCGCCAGTTCGCGAAGTCGGCCACGCTCATCCGAAAATCAGGAACCTCGGCAAACTTACCGGGTTTCCCGAAATTGAGGCGGTGATTGTCAGGGTGACGGTTCTGCATACTGTCGCCCCGCGTGGGCTCCTCGATCCGAGCACGTCGATCTCGAAGGGCTGGATTTGTTAAGCGGACATTAGAGCATTTTCACCGCTGTTTGAATTACGTTGGAATTTCCTATGGGGCTCCCATTGTGATGGTCATATTCGGGATCGTCAGAAGCTAATCAGCTAGAGCCAGTTCGGCCGGCGATGCGCGCGCTGCCTTATGGTTTATTGAGGCCGTAGGCGAGCCAATTCACCGTAACCGCATACAAGGCTCCTTCAGTCCTGCGAATGGTGATCCTGAAACCAGTTTCTGTGATATCGGTCGCTTCCGCCGAAAATCCAAATCGATCGGTATCGGCATTGGCACCGGACTCGATGCCGTCTATGGCGACGGAGACCGCTGGTCTCGTTGCAAAAGGTTGTGCAAAGAGGATTGGAGGCGAGGTCCAGCTCGCAGGCCCTTCGCCCGGCAAAAGCTGGAGCGCCCAGTCCGGCGAGGCTGGTCGATTTTGGCCGAACGCTTTGATCCCCATCAGGACCAGGTCTCGCGGTGCCTGTTTTTGCAGGATGGCGATGCTGTTTTCCAGACATTCCATTTTCTTGTCGGCGTCGATCACCGCCTTGCAATCTGGCAGCTCATCCGCGTTGACGGCCTGAGACCACAGCGCGATTACAGTGGCGGTCCAGATAAATGACAAGCGCATGATAGTCTCCCTATTCGCCAGCGCCCATGACGGACCTGCTTGCGCGCGACGCTCAAGCCATCTGCGACTTTTGACGTCAAACGCCTTCTGGACGGAAAGCAATCAATTTGTTTGATGCTCGTCATGACGCCCACTTTCAGAAGGCTTATACAAAGTCGCGCCCTGGATCGGGCGATCTATGGAGGAGCACATGGAAACACCTTCAACGCCGCGGATCGCGCGGGAACTTGCGGCCGGATTGCTGTTATCGGCGATGCCAATGATGTACGGCGCCGCGCAGGCGCAACAAAAACGGCCGAACATCGTCATGCTGATGACCGACGACACCGGCTGGAACGATTTCGGCCCCTATTCGGGCGGCGGCAAGGCGCTCGGCCATCCGACGCCGAACGTCGACAAGATCGCCGAAGAGGGCGCGACGTTCACGAACTGGTACGGGCAGGCGAGCTGCACGGCAGGGCGCGCCTCGTTCATCACCGGGCGCATTCCGATCCGCTCGGCGCTGTCGATCGTCGTCGCGCCGGCCGATCCGAACTTCCTGCGCAAGGAAACACCGACGATCGCCGAGTTCTTCAAGAAGAACGGCTATTCGACCTACTTCTCCGGCAAATGGCATCTCGGCGACAAGCCCGAGTCCTATCCGATCGAACACGGCTTCGACGAAATGAAGAATTTCGCCGCCTATTATGCCGGCGTCTATACCTACGACTACACCAACAAGTGGTTCCACCCCTGGTTCCCGTCGTACAATCCGGAATTCAAAAAATATTACAGCGAAAACGTCAACCTGAACGAATGGGAAGGCACCGCCGGCCAGCCGGCCAAAGACCTCGGCAAGATCACTTACGACCGGTTCGCCACTTTTGACGAGGATCAGGCCGCCAACGCGGTCGCGTACATCAAGAAGCACGCCAATGACGACAGGCCGTTCTTCATGGACGTGAACTACCTCAAGATGCACAACCCGACCAACGCGGCGCCCGACTTTGCCGGCAAGTCGCATCTGGGCGACTATTCGGACTCGCTGATGGAGCTCGACGCCGACATCGGCAAGGTGATGGACGAGATCCGCAAGGATGCGCCCAACACCATCGTCATTGTCACCGCCGACAACGGCGCCTGGCTCGACGCCTATCCCGACGCGGGCACGACGCCGTTCCGCGGCGAAAAGGGCTCGCCCTTCGAAGGCGGCTGGCGGGTGCCGGGCATCATGTGGTGGCCGGGCCATATCCCAGCGCGCGCGCAGTACGGCGAGATGATGTCGCATATCGACGCCTGGGCGACGCTCGCCGCCATGGTCGGCCTGACGCCTCCCCCGCATGAATGGGTCGGCAACGACGGCAAGCCGATCTATTTCGACAGCATCGACAACAGCGCCTACATCCTCGGCAAGGTCGAGCACTCGGCGCGCAGGGGGTGGATCTATATCGACGGCGAGGTCTTCCAGGGTATGCGGGCGGATGTCGCTGGCGATCCCGAGGAGCGCTGGGTGAATATCGCGTGGAAGTATCTCTACACAGCCAAGGATTCCTGGCTGGGTTCGGAGGCCAACCTGGGCGCAATCGGCGCGCTCTATAACCTGACGATGGATCCGTACGAGAAATACGACATGACGTTCAACGGCGCCGCCCCGGCGCGCGTCCTGACGACGTCGCCAGGGAGGTATGCGGGCCAGGACAATGGCTGGGCGCTGGGGGTGCTCTACCAGCCTCTGCTTGATTTCGACAAGTCGGTCATGAAGTTCCCGAACATCCAGCGCTTCGTTGGCGGCGCCTCCAATGACCTGAGACCGAACCTGCAGCAGCCGGACAATCCGGTCCCGCTGTTGAAGCAGCAGATCGAGCGGATGGGCGAGCCGCACGTTCAGGGCGGCGGCGGCTGATAACCGCCAGGCGAACGGCCAAATTGGGGTGGCTTCGGCCGCCCCTTACTTCCTTTCCATAAGACGCAAGCCTGATGAGACCATCCGAGAAAACCTCCCTTGGCGCCGCCTTAGGGCTGCGCCGGATCGGCTTCGCCCTTCTGATCGCCCTGTTTGCGGTCGCCCCTGTCGCCATGGCGCGCGCCGACGCGGCGCCGCCCGCCGCGCCACTTAAGGACGCTGCACTGACGGCGTGGGCGATGCGATGGTTCACCGAAATACAGGCGGGCCGGACCGACCGCTCGCTATACGCCCCCGGCTTCGTCGCCGAGGTGACCGATGAGGCGGTCCAGAAAATGTCGCGCGACCTCAACAAATACGGGGCGTCTCCGCTCCGCGCCGAAATCATGCGAACGCGCAAGATCGACGGGCAGACATTCTACGTGGTGAAATATGTCTTCCCGCGCGGCGATGCGACCAGCGTGTTGTTCGGCTTCGACGCGGCGGGCAAGATCACCGGCATCGCTGTCGAGAGCATGGCGGGAGACTGACAGAAAAACGGTGAGGCGACGCGCGCGACGAGCGCCGCCGACGCGGGCGAAGGCGGAGTATCAGAACCGCAAGCCGATTCCGGCGATCGGGCCGTGCAAGACAAGGTTGAGGCCGCTCTCGCCCGTGCCGCCGCCCTTCGAATAATCGACCTCGAGAGCCCGGTATCCGATCATGCTCGACCAGTCGAGGCCGTAGAGCTGGAAATTATGGACATAGCCGGCGACCGCCTGCCAGCTGATCTTGCTGCCGACGCCGAAGCCGCCAATGTCGCCCTGCAGCCGGAATTCGTCGCCCGACGCCAGCTCCTGCCGGACGCGAGCGCCGACCAGCGGATCGACCCAGTTGAGGTCGCCCGTCGCTGCTTTCGCCCTTTGACCCACCTGGGTCAGCCCCAGCGCCGGGACATTGACCGATCCGACAATGTCGAGCGACACATCGGCGCTGACGTTCCAGTAGCGAAGGCCGGCGATCGCATCGATGGCGGTGTAGGACGAGCCGCCGTTGGTCCAGCGCAACAGCTCGTATGCGGCGGCAGCTTCGAGGATGGATTTGACCGTGAATGTCAGATGCCCTGTCGAGTTGGCCTCCAGCAAGGCGCCGGTGACCGGCGTGCGGTTGGCGAGGATCGAACCCGACACGCGCAACTGCGCCCAGAGGTAGTCGAGATAGACGGCGAAGGGGCCGTTGCGCGCCTCGAACCTGACGGCGGCCTCCAGCGGCGGCGAACTGGTTTTGGTCAAAATATCGGCGAAGCTGATGTTTGTGCCAATCTCCTGGCCGCGCGCGGTGGTCGTGCCGTTGAGGCCAAGCGCCCAGAGGTAGGGCATGTTGGTCACCCGCCAGTCGCCGAAGGCCGGCTTCTCGGCGGCGACGAATTGCGGCGCGGCGAACAGCGGCGGCTCGGCGGAGCCGGTTGCGGAGGGCGCGCTTCCGGCGAAGCGGTAGTTGAGGCCGCCGCGAAACACGAAGCCCTGGAATCGCGTCGAACTGGAGATCGTATCGGCGACCTGGCCGGCGCCGACGATCGCATTGTTGATCAACGGGCCGCTGTTCTGAGATCCGACGTTGGCGACGCCGAGATTGTAATAGAGGAATTCCAGTTTCGCCGAGAGCTCGCCGGTCAGCGCCGATTCGACTCCGCCGCCGACCGTCCAGCCGAACCGATTGCTGAAGAAAGCGCTCGTCGCGGCCGCAGACGTAAACGTAGAGGGCATCAACGACTGCCTGATCGTCGTGCTGGTGGAGATCCCGCCATAGGCGAGACCGCCCGTCGCATAGAACAGCATCGTCGGGGTGATGGCGTAGCCGAGGCGGCCGCGCACCGTGCCGAGATATTCGAGGGTGCGGTTGAAGGAGACGTTGGTCGAGACGAAGAAAGGCGGATAAACCGCCGCCGGCGTAAAACCGGTAAAGCCGCCGCCGCCGCCGCGAATGCCGCCGCCCTCGAGATCGGCCTCAAGGCCTGCGACCCAGCGGTCGGCGAACTGCCAGTTGTAGCCGAGCTGCCCGCCGGAAAAAAAACCGTTGAGCCGCGTGCCGGTCGAGCTTGTGGCGCCAAGCGCCGACGCCGCCCCCCATAGATGGGGAATGACCGCCGGCAGCCGCGGCAGGCCGGGGAGCGCGGGCGAGTCGGCCACATTGACGGCCGACGTGCTGAACGAGAGGTTGGCCGGCCAGGCGTAACCGAAATTGAACCCGGCGTAGAGCCCGCTCCAGGTGAAAACCGGCGGCGCCTCGGGCGGGGACAGATCCGCGCCAAAGGCTGGCGCAGCAAAGTAGGCGAAAGTGATGCTCCCAGCGAGAACCGGCCCGGCCATTCCGCAAAGTGCGCGCGTGAGCGAAAGTGCGGGACGTTTCAAGGCGAGGTGGCCTTTCTCCTACCTGAGTCGCAAACGGGCATCGGACGTGCAGCGCGCGATCATTCGCCCGAGCAATGCTCTGCAATTATCGCCTTTTGCGCCAGCGACGCCATCCCTTCAAACTGGACGGAGGTCGAATTGAGCGCTGATGTGCCCTCTTTGCAACATTCTCAGCCTTCAATTTACAGGGGGTTCTCGGCTGTTGCCTACCGTTTCGTTACCTTAGGCGATGCGATCGAGCGCGGGATTGCGTCAACCGGACAGCGCCTCCGAATGCCGAGGAGAAGCCACCGCAGAGCGTTGAGCGTATTGTCAAGTGGCTAGAAGCCTCGCAAATCGGTTCATCTTCAAAGAAAATCGAACCCGTGAGCTTTGTCGAGACCGCAATCTTAGGAGCAATTGCAGAAGGACGGTCAATGGGGCGCGCCGATCGAATGGCCGCTTATGGCGCAACTGAGACCAATCGTAAACGGCCCCAGCGTTGCTGGCTCGCGCATCGCACCGCCGCCGCGTTCGGCAGTCGCCGAAAGAACGGTGAACGCGGCTTGGATGACAGGCGCGATTAGGCCGTTTCCCTTCATCACAAGCGGCGATCTTGACTGCCGAATCCGCGAGACTCATCATAGCGCAGAATAGAGTTCGACACTCCGCGGAAGCAAAAGCGCTCGAATACTTTTGCGGTCTTAACTTCGAGCGGCGCACCGCCTTTGGGCGGAAATCGTGGCTGGCAATCGGCTTCTGATCGGTGCGGGATTGGCATGAGTTCGCTGAACGAGTCCCAAAAAAGTCCGGCTAGTTTTGAGGGGCGCATCGCGAAAGCGGACCGCGTGCTCCGCCCTGCGAGCCAAAAGGCGTCGAAAGCTGTTCGCTCTTTCGACACTTCATTCTTTATTCCCGATTGGGACGCCATGGAAGCCAGCTACCAAGCTGGCGAAACGCTCACAAACCTTTGGCTCAGCTATTGTCAAGAAGCGCGCAATCGCGGTCAGCGGTTTCATTGCTATTCCAGCTTTTCCAAGCTTCGGAAACGGGCGGCGGACAAGCATTCTGCAGCGACCGTTGAGAGGCCGCAGACAAGTCTCCGCGAATTATCGTTCGACGGCCCGCCGCATCTTGTCCTCGACCAAAGCGGTGTCGCGCTGCAAATCCGGCGCGGCGAATTATGCGTTCGGCGCGGCGATGGCGCGGAGCGCCTTTTTCCAGTGCGCAAACATGGCCTCCGCCACATCGTCCTCGCCGGGCATGGCGCGAGCCTGACGAGCGAGGCGGCGCGCTGGCTCATCGCCGAAGGCGTGCATCTGACCATGGCCGGACGATCGGGCGAAGCGATCGGCCTGCTGGGGCACAGTCCCGAAACTGACTATTCCAGTTTAGCCTTGGCTGCGCGCCGCGCCCAATGGGAGGCCTTGCTCAATCGGCGCAGATCGATTGAGATCGCGCGGGCGATCGTCGCAACGAAGATGGAAAGAGCGGCGAACATTTTGAAGCGCTCCACCGTGACAAATGGCGGCTCTTCGCTGGCGCCTTCGATCATAGACGGCGCGTTCGGCTCTCGGCGTGGAGCTCTTGCGGAACTCGCCCGCGCTAAATCCATCGAGGCGATTATCTTAGTCGAGGGCAAGCATGCGCAAACCTACTGGCGCATCCTGCGCCCGGCCTTCACGCTCGAATTTTCCGACGATGCACCGGTCGCATGGAGACGGTTTGAGAGCCGAGCATCCGGCCTCTGGCACACTTCAAAGCGCACAAACAGGCATGCTTCGACGCCGGCGAACGCGATGTTGAATTACGCCTACGCCGCGACGCTCAACCGGATCATTCGCGAACTGCTCGCGCGCGATCTCGACCCGGCATTTGGGTTTCTTCATGCACAGAAACATGGCCGCGCATCGCTCGCCTATGATGCGCTCGAAATTATCCGCCCAGCGATCGATCGAGCCGTCGTCGAATATGTGCAATCTCATATTTTTGCGAAAAGCGACTTTCCGGTGATGGACATGACAGTCCGCTGTGGACGCGATGTCGCGCGGGATTTATTGAAAGTCGCGCGGGCGCAGGACGTGCGCGAAGCCGGTGAATTGATCGCGCTTTTGATCGGGTCATTAGGACTTCGTTCCGGCTAGAATAGATCAATTCGAGGAGCGGCCATCGTCGGGCATCTTCCCCGAGCGTCGCCCTGAGACACACCTCCTCCTTCTTCCAGCTCCAACGACATGCTTCGGAAGCGCTCCACCTAACGATCGGCTGCTGGGCGTCGCCCTAGCCCTTTGCCGATCTTGACGACAGCGGCAACTTCGAACCCGCGCTCGGTCTGCAGGGCGTGGATGTTTTTTGAGGAAGCCTAATCCGCATGAAGTTGCGAGTGTGTAAAGACGCCATCTTGAGGTGGCCTCTGCCTAAGAACGGTTGCGGCTGAAGGGCCATGCCAATGAGCCCATCCGTTAAAGGTATATCCCGTTGCCAAACTCGCTCCTCTTGTTCGTCAATATGATCCATGGCGTAATCGGCCGGCTCCAACCGATGCCGCATCAAAAGACGATCGCGATCAAAGACCAGTACTGCGCCGCGGCCCTCATCATCATCTCTCGGCAAAGTGGCCCAAAAGGAGGCTTCAATCGGAGATCTGCTGAAGCAGACGACCCGGTCGCCGCCCGTCATTTCATCAGGCAAGAGCATGCCCGAAGCAAGGATTGCGTTGGGATATCGTGTCCCGTGGAACAAAGGGCTAGTTCCGACAGCTAAATCGTGCGCTCGTTGAGCCAGCCAAAGTTGAAGGTCTGCAGGAATTCTTGAGTGTCATTTAAAGTTCCCTTAAATCGGCCGCGATAGGTTATGCTCGCTCGTAAATGCGGTGCCACGTGACGGCTTTCCATTCGCCGCGCACCTATGCACTTTGGGTGCGGAAGAAGAATTGCGCGCGCACCTCATCGCGTCATGATGACTTCAATCGTATCGCGATCAATCTCGCTCATTTCCCCAAATTCATCGTCCAGCCAATCCGGCCGGGACATAGCGGAGAATGTTTCGCCATACGGCAGAGGCGCGGGATAAGTCATGACAAGCATTCGCGCGCGCTTCTGATCGGAGCATGGGCGGCGCTTAAGACCCGCTATGTTTAAATCGAGCGTCCGTTCGCCATCAATCCAATGTCCCGCACACAAATATGTCTTTTCGCTCGCTGTCGCCGCGCCGATCGTAAGGTAGGATTTATATTTAAATTCATATTCGGCTTCGCCCTTTTTCCAACGCGGAATAATTTCTTCCTGAAACCATTTCTTCAAGTCTCCCTCCGCATTTACAAACGAAGCGCGAATGCCGCGCGATTTGGTTTTGTCGTCTAATAAATAAATTCCGCTTTGCGCGAATATGCCTCCATTGGAATGAATCGCGCTTTCCCATTTGCCCAACGTCTTGACGGGCGGACATTCGACCGGCAATTTAGATTTTGACACGACGCCGTCGGTCGCCAGCATGACAATATCGTTGATATTGCGCATCACGGCGCGCATGATCTGAGCCCGCGTCGCTGCCGTGACATGCGCCGCATAAAATGGATTTGCTGTGCTCGGCACTTTTCCCCTGGCGGACTTTCCGACGCTTTGCGCGAGCTTCCCATAAATGGAATTCATGCCGAGCTTTAATACCTTTTCCATAATGTCATAGGGCTTAGGTCCACCATGGATTTCGGCCAATTTCTCAACCTGGGCCTCCCATTTTTTCAACGCGTCTTCTTCAGTATCCGGAGGTCGAGGCCCGGCGTACGGTTCTCCATAAGTCTTTTTCCATTCTTTAACCTTGCGCTTCGTCTCATCGACAATCCGCGCCCGCTCATTGAATATCTCTTGCACGAAATCGAAAGGTTTTTCGTCATTCGACGGAATGAATTCGAACGCGTCGATCAATTCGAAATACAATCCCGTCGCATTATTGACTTCAACGAATTCCAGCGCCGCGAGAACTTCGTCGAGCATACAATAGCCTTCGCCGTCCGCCGGAAATAAAATAACGCCTTTTGACGTCCGAAAAGGCAATGGAAAAAAGGGAATGTGGTCTGCGCCGTCGGACCAACGGACATGGACCATCGAAAGAATATTCATTTGTCTGACTTGTGCGATCGCCTTTTTCGACGCTTCATTCGGCGCCGTGCGCACGGAAAGTGGATCGACCATGCTCTGGCCCTCGGGCAGTTTGCGCTTGATCCAACGGCCTTTTCGCATGCTCGGTAGATCACGAACGATGGCCGGATAAGCGCTCGACACGTCATAGCCATAGAGAGGCTCTGTAGTCGCACCCATTTGGATTAATTCGATATGGCCGCCGAAGAACGCATGATGCGCCCATTTCTGCCATTCGGTAATACTCTCGCATCGAATGTCGTCCGGCCAATGCTCGAACACGTTATATTTTTTCATCATGGCCGCGGCGATCGACCCCGCTCCGAACCATTGCCGGAGATTGAGACCCTTCGCGACCAACGCGCCACGCAGACGATCCATAGCGCGACATAACAACCGATTTTCGAGCGCGGTATAGGTCTTGATGGTCGCGAGCGCCTCCTGTTGAAGATCGTCGCGTTTGGCCTTCATCGATTTGAGAAATGTCATCTCTTCGGCCGTAGCGACGCCCGGAATGCCCTCGACGGCCTCTACAAAGGACGATTGGAAAAAGCCAAACACGTCATAGATGAAAATTTTCGCTACCGTGTCAAACTCCCGCTTTTGCGTGCCGTTCTCATTCAGCTTTGGCCGGCCATCTTTGTAGGTCACCAACTTGAACGGATTGTTGCGATCGCGCAATTTGGCGACGTACAGTTTTTTCCCTTTCATATAATTGATGACGTAATTGCCCCATAAGATGTAGGTATACGCCGCGCTGCTCTTTGCCGGAAGTTGAGCATTTCCTATTTTTCGAAATTCGTTCGCTTGGCTTTTACAATCTGTCTCCATATCCATATCGCTTGCTTCGTCGCATTCTTCATCGCCCATCGCGATTTCATCGCAACCGACTTTGATTGCTTTATTGCTCAGCAATGCATTTCCAATGGCTTCATCAGAGGGCGAAGAGGCTTTTCTGCCTAGCACTTCCTTCGCTTTCTCAAATGGCATATCCCGCAAGATTTGCGTTGCGTCATAGGAAAAGCCGAACGAAATGAAGATGGAGTTTTGCCCGTATTTCTCGGGCAATGACGTGAGCCATTCGCAGATTTCGAGACCCTTTAGAGGGCGCTCGTCTTCATGATGAAGCCAATCGATTTTTTCACCGTCGCTGGCGCCCCAAAGGACGGCGCGCTGATCTTGGAACGTCTTCGCCTTTTTCATTGCCGCCAAGATCGGCGAGCCTGCGTCGATGCTGGCGACAATCCCCGCGGCGTCAAAGGGCGCGCCAACATTGCGGCCTTCGCTATCGATCGCTACGAACTTCGCGCCGAGACCGGACATCGAGCGCGATCGGTTGGCGGACCTCCGTCGATATTCCTCCGCCCGGTCGCCCCGCCGCGCATTCGTCTCCTTGTCTCTTTGCCTTAGCTTCTCCGCATAGGCTGGATCATTCTTCTTCCTCATTTCGCGCGAGATCGCTTCTCGAGAGCGAGGATCGCGGCGCTCAACTCGCCGAAGGATCTTGAATTTCCGGCCAACGATGTCGAGGAATTCTTGGTCAGTTATTTCTATGTCAGTCATTGCTCATGCCGCTTTCATCAACACGTCGGGACTTCCAAGAAAATCCAATATCTCCCCGCGCGCTTCGTCCGTATCGCCCACGCCGTGCAGAATCTCGCCGAGCCGTGCGTTGTCCTCCCGAGACATTTTTTCGCCGGGCTTCCGGCGCAGTGCTATTTCCGCCAAGTCGCGCTGATCTTCCGGGCTCATTTTGACGAATTTCCGCGCTGCCTCCGCCTTGACAGATCGCGCCCGCGCGGCGCGTCTTTGCCCTGGCGTCGCATAGCTGCGAGCACCGGTTTTATATTCCGCGCGGCGTTGTTCGACGGACATGCGGCCGCCAGTCGGCGAGGCTTCCGTCAATTGCTTTTGCTGGAATTGCCGAACCGAAATGGTTTCATCTTTTGATCTGATCCGCTTCGCGTCTTTGGGCGCATATCGCCGTTCCCTGCGAGCCTCGGTCGGTGTGTATTTCGCGCCCGTCTTGGGATTGATGAGCCTTTCGAATTCGGCCGGCCTGACGCGGCGGAAATCGGTTGATGACGATTGGCCGAGCTTGGACGCTTTGGCGCGGGCGGTGCGCGGCGAAAAGATCGAGGCGAGGCTTGAATAGGTCTTTTGCAGCCAGCCGAAGGGATTAAAAGCCATAGCTGGCACCTCCTCAGTACATGTGCTCTTGATTGCGGCGCTGCGTGCTCGGGTCCGCGTAGCGAAGATTGTTGAGGGAATAGCCAAGCCAAGGATTGCGCCGGTCAAGCGACATGCCAGGCGGGATAGGGCCGAGGCGCTCGAATAATTGGCGCGCGCCGATGGCGGGACTTTCGAAATCAAATGTGACGGCCGGGCTGTGATAGCCGGCGCCGTCGCGCGGACGCGGCTTTTCGCAGCGCCGCTTCGCTTCACGAAGGCGACGCTCGATCCGCGCGATTTCCCGTTCCCGTTCGCGATCAATGGGACCGAGGATGGGGGGATGATGATCGTTAGAGGGTTCCACGTAATTCTTCCGCCTTTTGAGGTGAGCCGTTGCCCGGGCATCCGACGGGCAATATGCCTGCGGCCAAAAAGCGGACTTGCTGCGCTAAATGTAACTTGTAAATTCTGGTTGTCATGACGCAGGCGGAACTGATCCAGGCGCTCGGAACGCGGGGATACTCGAAAGTCACCGTCCGGGGACTGACGAATTGGCGTGCGAAAGGGCTCTTGCCGCCCTTAACCAAGCAAGGCAAGGGGCGGGGCCGGGGAGTTGATCAATTCTGGGAGCAGCCCGATATTCTCGATCGCGCGATCGCTGTCTGCGAGTTCATGCGCCAGCACTGTCGGACGGAGACGGCGCTTCTCCGGCTCTGGTTCGCCGGCTTCGATGTCAAAGCCGAACTGATCCGATCGGCTTGGCTTAAGGCATTGGATCGCGACCTCACGTGGATCAAGCGGAAATCCGATTCGAGAGCCGATCCCGAGGCCGTGTTTACCAGCATGGCTTCTGCCGTCGCGAAGAAGTCTGATTTTGGGATTGATCGACATGCCGCTATTGATACAGTGACAGAGGTCCTTCGTGCATATCATGACGAAGCCTATCGTTTAGAAATCGACGCCGTATTCGAGCCCGTCACTACGCTTATCGAAAGCGTGTTGACCAGCAAAAACCCCGCGCTGGACCTCACGGACGTAATATCAGAGAGAAACGTCGTTGAATTCTTTTCACTCATGCAAAATGTTTTGTCGCTCGGGGCTAAGCGACTTCTGATCGAATCCACAACCGACGTTGAGCTGCGACAGGCCCACGGCATTTGGGTCCGAATCATTGGGGTGATTTCATCGTTCTTTCAGTTGACCAACATCACCTTGTATGATCCAAACAATCCGGATCGATTTGCGTTTGCGATCACTTTTGGCGGCATAGTAATACATGCGATTTTACTTGCGAATCGCCTGGACCTTTACGAAAATATCAGGAAAACCCCCGATAACGTTGAAGCCGTCGCTAATCGAAATCTCGCGTCCAATCGCATTTTAGAAAGAGGCGCAAATCCCCTGGACGTATATTCAGAGGAAGAGAAAATATCAATCGAACAGCAATGGGAAACCATTTGGTCTGAAGTCGATTTTCGCGAGCTTTTAAACCGATTGATCCGTGATAAAACGCTCACACTCAAAGGGTGAGAAATTTGAGAAATTATAGTGAATTCAGTACGGTGGGCTGCCTAAACGCGAGCGTTGTGAAAATCTCAAAAACTGAGCCGGTTCAATCGAGGAGGTAGAGCTTTGGTGCGCCCGGATTCGGTAGAACCAAGCGCACCCCACAGCACGACCTTCGCTGTTTCCAGCTCGGCCTGGACAGCGTTAAAAAAACACCGCACCCGGCAACAGCTGTCAGGAGCCCGATTTGATCGCTGCCTCGGCCTTTTCGATGTTCGTGAGGCAGCCCCGCATGTCGTGGGCTTTTAGGGCGTGGTTGGCGTCATTGTAATCGGACGCAATTTCGTCCTTTTTTGCTCCTTCCGGCATTTTCTGCCAGGCTTCCTTAACCATGTTCATTCGGGCCGAGCAGGACTTGGTCGCGGCAGCGAGCGACAAGATCGAGGTTCCAAACGTCGCGCAAGCGAGCGCGGCAATCATCGCCGCATTGACGATGGCTTTTCGCATTTGTGCCTCCTGTGTGAGTTGACAATATATCCCAATTTGGCTGGAAAGCCTGAATAGCAACAAAATACACCTCAAATTTCTCTTATTGGATCACGGTCTCAACGCCGATCACGGGTTTGCGATGCGTCGCGCGCAACCCTCGCAAATGAGCTTCATTCGTGCGTGCTTGCGGATGAGGCGAAACGCATAGAATATCCACAGTCGAAATTGAGGGCGAGAAGCTTCAAATTCGGGGAGTTGGCAATGTTTATGGTAATAATTGTCGATTTTTGATCGCCCCGTTGGAAAACCGGAATGCCCCCGCCCCGCCAGCTCGCAGCCGCGAACAAAATTTTTGTCGATCGGGACATTCCACAAAAGATGTTCGAAGACGCGGCTTTCGCCATCCCTGCGGATCGCTCGACCGTTTGCGTTTTCTATGGCGTCGGCGGGCAAGGCAAAACCGCGCTTCGCCGCGAGCTGTTTCGTAAGATCGACCCGGCGGTCGAGCCTTCCTATGGTTTCCTACGACGCGCCGAACTCGATTTGCATGGCCGCAGCAAAACCGATGCGGACCTACTGCTGGTCTGGATCAGAAACAGTTTCGTCAAATCAGGTTTTGATCTACCCGCTTTCGATCTGGCGCTTGCCCTCACTTGGGAGGCGACGCGGCCTGAACAACCTTTTCCTAGACTTACAAAGCCTTGGCTAGGACGAGTGACGGAGGGTGCCCAAGGTGCCGTCGATCTAGAGGCGAGCGCCGCCGCGGATTGGCTTAAGAGCGATGCGGCAATAGATCTGGTCGGCGATTTCGTTGATGAAATTCCAGGTGTTGGCTTTCTTCTCAAGAAGATTGGCAAATGGGCCATCGACAGAACAAAAAAGGTCTATCTTTTTCGTACCCGGGAGGCTTTGAAGGAACTTTATTCCTTGCCTATCCGGTTGACGCATACACCCGCTAGGGCTAGTATTTTTTCATGAGCAGGGCCTGAGCCCGCTCCCCCTTGGCGCCGCTGCCCTGGACGCGATTACCTGAAAAATGGATGCGGGTATGAATACGCCTACGCCGATTCTGATGGACATCGACCAGCACGCCGCGCTGCCGTTTCCGCAGTCGCTGCCGGAGTTTCAGCGGCTTTTCCCGGACGATGCCGCCTGTGCTGAATACCTCGAAAAGGCGCGCTGGAGAGACGGCTTCGTCTGTCCGCACTGTAGTGTGACTGGCGAACCGTTCCGCATTGCGACCCGCCCGGGCGTGCTGGCATGCCGCAAATGCCGGCGTCAGACAGGACTGACCGTCGGCACGGTCATGGAGCGCAGCCACACGCCGTTGTTCATCTGGTTCTGGGCCGCCTACCTGGTCGCCAGCCAGACCCCCGGCATGTCGGCCGTCCAGTTCCAGCGGCAACTCGGGCTCTCGCGTTACGAGACAGCCTTTCAGATCCTCCACAAACTGCGCGCCGGAATGGTCCGCCCCGATCAGGATCGCATCGGTGGCCGCGCGAACGAGCATGTCGAAGTGGACGAAACCTGGGTCGGCGGTCGGACACGCGGGGAAGGCAGAGGGGTTCACCACAAGGTTCTGGTTGCCTGCGCCGTTGAGGTGCGCCATCGCAAGCCTGGAACCGCGCAGGACAAGCGAAAGGATGGGCGCTATGCGGGGCGCATTCGACTGGCAGTCGCCGCGGACCGAAGCGCCAAATCGCTTTGCGGATTTGTTGATGGCGCTGTCGCTCCGGGGACAATGATCGTCACGGACGATTGGAGCGGTTACGCCGGCCTGCGCAAGCGCGGCTGTGCGCTGACCCCGTGATGGGTACCGGTCAGCCAGATCTTGAGATTCGCGAAGGTGAGATGGATGATGGGCAGGAACTCTTCGGTCGCCTCGGGATCTGAATTCACGTTTCGCTTCAACCGGCGCTTCTACCCGTTCAACGCCTTCCGCTCGTTGCTCGGCATCGCTGGTGATGCAAAGGCACCGACCTATGCCGAACTTTATTCCGGCGACTGGATGCACCCTACATCTAGTGGCTGTATGGGTTAACCGGATAGGCAAGCTTTATTCCAATGGCGAGTTGAAAAAGCCTTATGAGCTCTCCAAACTCCTCCCATGGATGCTTGCGCAGGACTTGAATTTCCACATTGCCACCCATCCCAAAGAGCGCCTAGTGCTTCTGATCGATGAATATGAACGCGTGTTCGACGAAGGCGGCGCTGGTGCACGCTGGAAGGAAAACCCTTTCGACGCCCACCTTCGGACCCTTATACAATATTCTAACGGCTTGCTGGCGGTGTTTTTCTCGCGCGAGCGACTGCCTTGGGAGGATAATCCCAATTGGCGCGACGATCTTAAAAATGCCCAGCATCTTCTGGGCGGCCTCGCCAACTAGGACGCGGACGATTTCCTCCGCGCCATTGCGGTTGAAGACTTGGCGATCCGCCAAGCCATCATCGCCGGCGCGAGGGAAACGTCGCAAACCGACGCTTTTGTCTATCCGCTGATGCTCGATCTTCTGGTGGAACATTGGCGAGAATTGACCGCATCCGGGGCGCCGATTGCGCCAGACCAGTTCAAGGTCACGGCCACAAGCTTCGAGGGACGCCGTCAGGAAATAGTCGCACGTGTTTTGCGGGATTACGGCCTCCCTCTTCAAACAACCCTTGAGCGCCTGTCTGTCGCGCGGCGCTTCGATCGCGCCGCTTTCGCCCATGTGGTGCAGACTTTTGGCACGGCGCTCCCGCTCGACCAATTCCAACGGATCTCGGAGCTATCGTTTGTCACCAAGAGCGAGGACGGATTTCTTACCATCCATAACGCTATCGCCGAGACAATTCGCGAGACGCTGACGCTGGAGAAATGCCACACGTCGATTGAAGCTCTATTCGAGCATTTCGAGGCACGGGCCAGCGTAAATTCGCCCTTGGAGGTCACGGACGCGACTATCGCCGCCTTAATTGAGGCGTCGTTCCTGCGCTGGGCGCAGGGTGCTGAAGGTTACGCGGGGTGGCTCGGACGACTGAGTAGGTTCGTGAAAGATGCCGCGCGCCTCTCTAGCGCCACCGCTCTCTGGCGGGAGGCGGCAAGCGGTATCGAAGATCGTCTCGGTTCCGAGCATCCCGACCTGGCCACGAGTCTCAACAACCTTGGATTTCTGCTTCAGGCTCAGGGCGACCTTGCCGGCGCGCAGCCCCTCTATGAGGAAGCGCTGAGAATCAATGAAAAGGCACTTGGTCCCGAACATCCTGATACAGCTTCAAACCTCGACAACCTTGCCACATTGCTGCAGGCTCGGGGCGACCTCGCCTGCGCTCGGCCACTCTATGAGCGTGCGCTGGCTATCAGGGAAAGGGTGCTCGGCCCCGAGCATCCGACCACGGCGTCCAGTCTAAACAACATCGGGCGTCTACTTCAGGCTCAGGGCGACCTCGCCGGCGCGCAGCTACTCTTTGAGCGGGCATCGGCGATATTTGAGAAGACGCTCGGTCCCGATGATCCCGCCACGGCGTCGAGTCTTAGCAATCTCGCGCTTCTGCTTCAGGCTCGGGGCGACCTCGCCTCCGCTCGGCCGCTCTATGAGCGTGTTTTAGAGATCAATGAGAAGGCGTTCGGTCTCGAGCATCCCGCCACGGCGCAGAACATAAACAACCTTGGCTTTCTGCTTCAGGCTCAGGGCGATTTCGCTGGCGCGCGGCCGCTATATGAGCGCGCGCTGACGATCAGGGAGAAGGCGCTCGGCCCTGAGCATTCTCACACGGCAGAAAGCCTCAACAACCTTGCTACCCTTCTTCACGTCCAGGGTGACATTGACGGCGCGCTTCCACTCTATGAGCGCGCGCTCGCCATCAGAGAGAAGACGCTCAGCCCTAAGCATCCTGACACAGCGCAGAGCCTCCAAAACCTTGGCGTTGCGCTTCAGGCCCGGGGCGACCTCGCCGGCGCGCGGCCACTCTATGAGCGCGCACTGGCTATCCGCGAGAATGCGCTCGGCCCCGAGCATCCCGACACGGCGAATAGTCTGAACTGTCTCGGCTTTCTGCTTCAGGCTCAGGGTAACGTTGCTGGCGCGCGGGCACTCTATGAGCGGGCGCTTACGATCAGGGAGAAGGCGCTCGGCCCTGAGCATCCTGACACGGCGGAGAGCCTCAACAACCTCGGCTTTGCGCTTCAGGCTCAGGGCGACCTCGCTAGCGCGCGGCCGCTCTATGAGCGTGCTTTAGAAATCAATGAGAAGGCGCTCCCGGCCGCACATCCCACAACGGCGACGATCCTCAACAATCTCGACCGATTGTTTCAGGCTCAGGGCGACCTCGCCGGCGCGCGAGCACTGTATGAGCGTGCGCTGACGATCAGGGAGAAGGCGCTGGGCTCCGATCATTTAGACACAGCGTCGAGCCTTAACAACCTCGCTACCCTACTACAGGATGAAGGCGACCTCACCAGCGCTCGGCTGCTTTGTGAGCGTGCCCTCGCTATCAGGGAGATGGTACTCGGCCCCGAGCATTCGGATACAGCGCAGAGCCTCAACAATCTTGCTAATTTGCTTGAGGATCAGGGGAACTTCGCCGATGCTAGGCCGCTCTATGAGCGGGCGCTGGCGATCTGTGAGAAAGTGTTGGGCCCCGAGCATCCGCATGCGGCGACGTGCCTAACCAACCTCGCCAGTCTGTTTCAGGCTCAGAGCGATTTCGTCGGCGCGTATCCACTCTATGAGCGCGCCTTAGCAATCAATGAGAAGGCGCTGGGCTCCGAGCATCCGAACACTAATCGCACGCGCTATCATCTGGCTCGGCTTCTGCTCGCCACGGGCAACGTGAGCAAAGCACTCCCGCTCTGCGAAACCGCGCTAGCCGCCCACGAAAACATCCTTGGAGGAAATAACGCGTGGAGCAAGGATTCTGCTCGGGTCACGGCTGAAGCGCTTACGGCGTTAGGGCGCGGCGACGAGGCGATGGAGCTGCGCAACCGTTATGGTCTCGATGGCGAAGGCCAATGAGGAACACCCATAAGCGCTAATAACCATAAATCCAGGCATTACAATTTCGGGGTACCCGGTAAGTTTGCCGAAGTTTCTGGATTTTCGGATGAGCGTGGCCACCTTCGCGAATTGACGGCGCACTAAATCTGGTAAGCGAGCTTGGCCTGGAAATTTTTGATCGCCTCCATCCCGATCGTTTTTTCCGATCGCCACTTTTAGCACTCGTGATTTTTTGATCGACGCATTTTGCATGATACTAAATCTAGGTTCGAACGTCCGGCCCTGTGCCCCCGCCACTTTTGGGGTTGACCCTTTCCGAACATTGGTTCGGGGGGCGGCCGGGGATGTTTTCAGTGGAGATTTACGCAGCGGTTCGGCGGTTTGTATTCGTCGAAGGGAAAAGCCGTCCGGAAGCGGCGCGGGTTTTTGGGTTGAGCCGGGATACGATTTCCAAGATGTGCCGCTATTCGGCGCCGCCTGGGTATGTGCGGTCAAAGGCTCCGGAGCGGCCGAAACTCGGGCCGCTCGTTCCAGTGATCGACGCGATCCTTGAGGCTGACAAGATCGCGCCGCCGAAGCAAAGGCATACGGCGAAACGGATTTTCGAGCGTCTTCGGCTCGAACACGGCTATGCCGGCGGTTATACCGTGGTGAAAGATTATGTCCGGACCGCTCGCACTGGATCACGCGAGGTTTTTGTTCCGTTGTCCCATCCGCCTGGCCATGCCCAGGTCGATTTTGGTGAGTGCGTTGGGATCATCGGCGGCGTCCGGATGAAACTGCACGTGTTTTGTTTCGATTTGCCCCAATCGGATGCCTGCTTCATCAAAGCCTATCCAGCGGAAACTACGGAAGCCTTTCTTGACGGCCATATCTCGGCATTCGCGTTTTTCGGCGGCGTGCCGATTTCAATTTTATACGACAATCTCAAAATCGCAGTGGCGCGTATCCTCGGGGATGGCAAGCGGCAGCGCACCCGTGCTTTCACTGAGCTCGTCAGCCATTACCTGTTTCAGGATCGTTTCGGCCGGCCAGGAAAGGGGAACGACAAAGGCAAGGTTGAGGCCCTGGTCAAATATTCCCGCGCCAATTTCCTCACGCCCGTTCCAAACGCAGCTTCTTTCGATGCGCTCAACGCCACTCTGGAAGAACACTGCCGCGCCCGGCAAACCGAGCGCGCCGGCAAAAATCCGCTGACGATTGGCGCAAGGCTTGCCGCGGATCACGCGATGTTGCGGGCTTTGCCCGGACTCTCCTTTGAGCCCTGCGACAAACGCCCGGCAAAGGTCTCCTCGACCTCGCTCGTGCGCTATCGGATGAATGATTACTCGGTGCCAACCGCCTATGGTTTCAGCGACGTGTTGGTGAAAGGCTTTGTCGACAAGGTCGTAATCATCTGCGGCGCCAACGTCATTGCCCAGCATCCTCGTGTCTATGGCCATGGCGAATTCGTCTTCGACCCCAAGCATTATTTGGCGCTGCTCGAGCAAAAGCCGGGCGCCCTTGATCAAGCCGCTCCGTTGCAAAACTGGACGCTTCCAGAACCGCTCCAGCATCTGCGGCGGCTTTTCGAAGCCCGGATGGGCAATCGCGGCAAGCGGGAATTCATCCAAGTGCTCCGGCTGATCGAAGCCTTTCCCGAAACGCTTGTCGGAGCCGCGGCAACCGACGCCATCCGTCTGGGAGCGATCAGTTTCGACGCGGTGAAGCAGCTCATCCTCGCCAAGCTCGAATGCAGGGCTGCCAATCTTGATCTTGCTGACTATCCTTATCTGCCCGCGGCAAGCGTCAAAACGACCGCTGCCGCCGATTATATGGTTCTGGTTTCCGGGTGGGCGGCATGACAACAGCTTCGCCTCCAGCCAACCCAGCGCCACCGCAGGTTCTCCTTGCGCATCATCTGCGCCAGCTCAAGCTGCCAACCTTTCTGCGTGAATATGAGAAAGTCGCCGCAGAGGCCGCAAAGGAAGGGCTCGATCACACCCGCTATCTTTTACGGCTCGCGGAGCTCGAACTCATCGATCGCGAGCGCCGCATGGTCGAGCGGCGCATACGCATGGCGCATTTCCCGGCGGTGAAAAGTTTCGACACGTTCGACTTCACCGCCATCGCATCGCTCAACAAACCGCTCGTTCTGGAGCTTGCGCGCTGCGAATATATCGTCGCCCGCGACAACATCATCGCCCTCGGCAATAGCGGCGCCGGCAAAACTCACACGTGCCTCGCGCTGGGACTCGCGGCCTGCCAGCGTGGTTTCTCGGTTGCCTTCCACACCGCGGCGGGGCTGGTTCATCAGCTTATGGAAGCGCGCGATGAGCGGCGTCTGTTGAAACTTCAAGCTCAGCTCGCCGCCGTCAAATTGCTCATCATCGACGAGCTTGGCTACGTTCCCCTCTCGCAAACCGGGGCGGAACTGCTCTTCGAAATATTCAGTCAGCGTCATGAGCATGGCTCGACAATCGTGACTTCAAATCTGCCATTTGAAGAATGGACGAGTGTTTTTCAAAGCCCGCGTCTGACGGGCGCGCTGCTCGACCGGCTCACCCACCATGTTCATATCCTAGAACTCAATGGTGAAAGCTACCGGCTGAAACATTCGAAGGCAAGGCGGCGGCGCGAAGCCCAGCAAGCCGATAAAGCCGAGGCAGCTCCAAATCCAGAAACAGCAGAAATCCCCGCCACATCCTGAAGACCGCTGTTAGCGCCGGCTGCGAAACCCTGACCATCTCCGCCGGCGCTAAAGCGGCAGTGCGAGCTCTACGACGCCGCAAACTGGCCTGGTTTTACGCCGCCCCGCTGGCGGGTTTTTATTCCGCCGTTGACACTCGTCACTACGCCGGCTTTCCTGCCCTCGCCGGGACGCCTGGCGCATATCTGGAACAATCTGACGCTCTTCGCGCAATTCGTCTTTTGGGGTCTCTGGTGGCCCTTCGTCCTGCTGAGCACGATTTTGCTCGGGCGCGCCTGGTGCGGCCTGTTCTGCCCGGAAGGGGCGCTATCCGAGGCGACGAGCCGGTTCGGCAAGGGTTACGCCGTCCCGCGCTGGATCAGCTGGAAGGGCTGGCGCGTCGTCGCGCCTGTCTGCGCCACGTTTTATGGCCAGATGGTCAGCGTCCATCAATATCCAAAGCCGACGCTTTTGATCCTGGGCGGCTTGACCGCCGGCGCAATCGTCATCGGCTATCTTTACGGCCGCAACAAGAGGGTCTGGTGCCGCTATCTCTGTCCGGTGAACGGCGTCTTCGGCCTATTCGCGAAGCTTGCGCCGGTCCACTTCAGAGTCGAGCACGAGGCTTGGACCGCCTCGCGTCCTTCCGGACGCACCCATGTCCCACCGATCAATTGCGCGCCGTTGGTCCCGATCCGCGCCATGCGCGGCGCCTCCGACTGCCACATGTGCGGCCGCTGCAGCGGCTTTCGTGGTGCAATCCGCCTTGCGCCGCGCTCCCCCAACGACGAAATTATTCATGTCGCGGGATCAGCGCCAAATCCCGCCGAGACCCTTCTTATCATCTTCGGTCTGCTGGGCGTCGCCGTCGGCGCCTTCCATTGGCGCGTTAGCCCTTGGTTCTTCGCGATCAAGCAGTCGCTTGCCGAACAGCTCATCGACAAAGGCGTCGTTTGGCCTTTGCGACTGCAACCGCCGTGGTGGATCCTCACCGATTACCCCGACGTCAACGATCGACTGACCTTTCTCGACGTCGCCGTGCGCCTCGGCTATATCGCGGCGACTGCGGCAGTGATTGGGGCCGCGGTCTCCATCTGCCTCTGGGCCGCGGCGCGCAGCCTTGGTGCATGGTCGTCAGCCCGGTTTCATCATCTCGCCCAGTGTCTCATTCCGATTTCGGCCTGCGGGGTTTTCCTGGGGGTGAGCACCACGACGGTCACGATGCTGCGCGCCGAAGGCCTGCCATTAGGGTTTGTTGGCTTCCTTCGGGCAGCTTTGCTGGTCGCGGCCGCGCTTTGGTCGGTCTGGCTCGGCTGGCGGATCGCCGGCCTATCGACTCGAAATTGTCTTCGTCGGTCTGCGGCGACCGTCCTTGTTGCTGTCGCGACGGAAGTCGGGGTCGGAAGTTGGGCCTTGTTCTTCTGGGTCTGGTGATCGCACTGCGGCGCCGGCGGTCGCTCTCGCTGAACTGATAGAGTCGACGGCTGCGGTGGAAACGCAGAATGGTTGCGAATGTCACCACAAATCCCCTGGGTGGCGACGAAGCGCGCGCGGTGCCGTTCACCTATGGGTCGCTGCCGGGCGAGGCTTTCTATTTCGTAGCGAAGGAAGCTCCGCCGATGTAATGTAAGTCGGCCCAGCCGCCGTTTTTGCGGCGCTCTTGATCCAGCCTCACCCGCCCCAGCCCGCATCCGCGGCAATGGACTCCGCCATCGGTCGAGGGCAAGCGTAAGGCGGCGATCGAGGTTTGCGACGAGGCGCGTTTGCCTTGCGCCAGCAGTGCCGCGCCCCGAAGCTTGGCGCGGCCGATTCGCATTGAATGGGCCGCGCCGCGCCTTCTGAAAAATATGCTTTAGCGCGAATAGAACTCGATCACGAGATTGGGCTCCATCTGTACCGGATAGGGCACGTCGGCCGGCAGCGGAACGCGGGTGACCTTTGCGGTCATCTTATTGTGGTCGACCTCGAAATAATCCGGCACGTCGCGCTCGGCGAGTTGCTTCGCCTCCAGGACGACGAGGATTTCGCGCGAGGCTTCCTTGAGCTCGACCACATCGCCGACCTTTACTTGATAGGAGGCGATGTTGACGCGCTTGCCGTTGACCTTGATGTGGCCGTGATTGACGAACTGGCGCGCGGCGAACACCGTCGGGACGAATTTCGCCCGATAGATAACGGCGTCGAGACGGCGCTCCAACAGGCCGATCAGATTGTCGCCCGAGTCGCCGCGCATGCGGATCGCCTCGGCGTAATATTTGCGAAACTGCTTCTCCGAAATATTACCGTAATAGCCTTTGAGCTTCTGTTTGGCCTTCAGCTGCGTGCCGAAATCGGAAAGCTTGCCCTTGCGGCGCTGGCCATGCTGGCCGGGGCCATATTCGCGGCGGTTGACCGGGCTTTTCGGACGGCCCCAGATATTCTGGCCCATCCGGCGGTCGATTTTATATTTTGCTTCAGCGCGCTTCGTCATCGCGTGTCCTCTAAACATCGTTGTGGCGACGACGAGGACGCGCCAGCGGCCGCCGAGCGCTTTGCAGAAGCGCCGCGCCGCGAACTCGCGTCCTCCCGCCAACCGAGGGAGGAACGCGCCCTCCTCTGCTTAGGCCTTTTAGGCCAAGCCGACAGGCGTTCTCTTTTGAAGGAAGCGCCGCGGGTGCGTTGGGCAGGACAAAGCCCGCCACAGGTCTTGCGCGCCGGACGGCGGCGCAAGTGGGGGGTGGTTAGAGGAGTTTCGCCATGGCGTCAAGACTGCCTTGAAGCGCAATTTATAGGATTGAGAAGGAGCGAGGCTCCAAATCGCAAAAAATTCCTGGCGTCGCGGTGACGTCTTGGCGCCAAAGAAAGCAGGATGCATTGGTTTCGCCGATCCCGCCATCCTTGCGCGAAAGTCATTCGGCCGGGGGATATTTCGTGATTGATTCAAGGATCAGATCGTTTTGGCGCGGATTGCGATGGGAGGCAGGCCTTTGAAGCCGCAGCGGCAAGGTCATATCGACGGCATGTGCGCGGCCTACGCCGTCCTCAACGCGTGCAAACTGCTATTCGAACATTCGGAGAGGACGGACGCACAACTATTCAAGGCGCTGTGCGAAGGTATTTCCGATCTGTTTCCGAAGATCGTTTACGATGGAACGGAAGTTGTCGGAGTGCGCCGGCTGCTCGACGCGGCGAAGCTGTGGACTGCGCGTGTCCATAAACGCGAGCTTGTCTGGAGCCAGCCGCTTCGCCGCCAGAAAGTTGCGACGGTCGACGAATTTTTCGACATTGCGCGGTCCGAGCTCCGGCCGCTCGACGGCGACCCCCGAGCGATCATCATCGGCCTCGGCAAGCCCTGGGAGCATTGGACCGTCCTGCGCGGCGTGCGAGGCGGCCGCGCGACCTATTTCGATAGCTGGGGCTTTCCCGCCTCGACCGCCTTCAGCTATTTCACCTTCGACAAGCACCGGGCGGGAGAGGGGAAGACCCAGCGAACCTTGCTGATGTACCACCAGACCTTCGTTCTCGCGGCGCCGCGGCGGTAGCGCAACGGCTTCGGGGCGCCGCGAGTCTATCCTGTGGCGACCCGGCGGCCCTTTTCGTCGACGACGCGTTCACCGTCCTCCTTGAAGAATTCGCCCTGCTGCGCCGGCAGAAGGTCGAGGACGAGTTCGGACGGCCGGCAAAGCCTGACGCCTTTTTGCGAGACGACAATCGGCCGGTTTAGCAGAACCGGATGTTTTTCGATGGCGTCGAGCAGAGCGTCATCCGTGACCTTTTGATCATCGAGCTTCAATTCGCGGAACACAGCCTCCTTGTCGCGCATCAGCGCGCGCAGCGGCTGGCCAGCGCGGGCCGCGAGCTGGCGAATCATCGCGCGCGTCGGCGGCGTTTTGAGATATTCGACGACGTGCGGCTCGACGCCGGCGTTGCGGATCAGGCCCAGCACATTGCGCGAGGTTCCGCATTTCGGGTTGTGGTAGATGATCACGTCCATGAGCAAATCCTTCGAGTTGATATAGAAGCCTTTCGCTATTTGCCGGTCAAAAGCACGATCTTGCCGAGGTGCGTCGATGACTTCCATCAATTCATGCGCCCGTCGCGCCTCTTCCAGCGGGAAAGTTGCGTAGATGACCGGCTTGACTTTGCCTTCATCAAGCAAAGGCCAGACCTTTTTGCGTAAAGCCGCGGCGATTTCAGCCTTCTGCGGCACGGAGCGCGCGCGCAAGGTCGAACCGGTGATGGCGAGGCGACGCCGCAGCACAGGCCACAAATTGAATCCTTCGATGTTGCCGTTCTCGGCGCAGGCGATTTGCACAAGACGCCCTTCCATCGCGAGGATCGACAATTCTTTGCGAAATAGGAGCCGGCGACCATATCGAGGACGACATCGACGCCGCGCCCGCCGGTGAACGTCTTTGTCTCGGCGACGAAGTCCTGCGTCTTGTAGTTGATGGCGAAATCCGCGCCGAGGGCCTTGCAGAAAGCGCATTTCTCGTCCGAGCCCGCCGTCGTGACGACATCGGCTCCGAAGGCCTTGACGAGTTGAATTGCCGTCGAGCCAATGCCGCTCGAGCCGCCGTGGACGAGCAAGGTCTCGCCGGCCGTCAGCCGTCCCCGGGTAAAAACATTGTCGTAGACGGTGAAGAACGCTTCGGGAATGCCGGCCGCCTCGATGAGGCTCAAGGCTTTTGGAATCGGCAGGCAGAGCGGTTCCGCGGCGACCGCGTACTCCGCATAGCCGCCAGAACCGAGGAGCGCGCAGACCGCTTCGCCCGCCTTGAGCGTACTGACCCCGGCGCCAAGTTCTGCGACGCGGCCGGCGACCTCAAGCCCTGGAATGTTGGATTCGCCGGGGGGCGGCGGATAAACTCCCGCGCGCTGCATGCAGTCCGGCCTGTTCACGCCGGCGGCCGCAACCTCGATCAACACTTGGCCCGGCCCTGGTCTAGGCGATCCAGCCTCGCCAATCCTGATAACCTCGGGGCCGCCATTGCCCTCAAAATAAATCTGACGCATGCCGGCGACCCCTTATTGCCTGGCCGATTTTCAATCCGCCTTCATAAAAAAATAGACGGTGAGAATGAGCCCTATGATGATGACGAACCCCTTGACGACGGTCTGGGGCAGCCGCCGCGATGCATGTATGCCGACATAGCCGCCGATGATCGCCGCGATCCCGGCGACGATGGTCAATTCCCAGTAGACTAGCCCGGCGACGATGAATGTGACGACCGCCGCCGCGTTCATCAGCACGGCGAGGAGGATTTTCAGGCTGTTCATCAGCCAGATGTCGCGCAGCCCATAGAGCGTTAGCGCCGCCAGCATGAGAATGCCAATGCCGCCGCCGAAATAGCCGCCATAGACGGAGACGAATCCTTGCGCGATCAACACGCCAGTGCGGCCCAGCCGGAAGCGCTCGGCGTCGGAGCGCAGGAGGTTGCCGCCGGCGAAAATCAGCGTGGCGAAGAGAATCAGCCAGGGGATGATATGGTTGAACAGCGACGCCGGCGTCACCAGCAGGAGCAGGCCGCCGATGAGGCCGCCGACCAGACTGATCGCGGCAAGCGCCGCCACGTTAATGCGATGATCTTTGGCCGCCGCTCTGACGCCGTCGCGCGCCGAGAACCCCGTCGTGATCTGGCCGGGGAAGAGCGCGACGGTGCTCGAAGCATTGGCGGCGATCGGCGGCGCGCCGGCGGCGATCAACGCCGGGAGCGTAAGGAACGAGCCGCCGCCGGCAAGAGCGTTGATGAAGCCGGCCGCGAAAGAGGCGAGAGCGACGAGCGCAATCCCTATCAACATCCCCGCCTTTCCTTGCCGGTCGCGTGTGTTTCCGGCGGGGCCCCCCTCTCCGGCATCGCAGGATAAAGAGGCGCATTCGGCTTGTCAGCCTGATCGACGCAGCTCGCGTCCACAGGTTAAGCCGAAATCCTGTTCGAACGCGAGATCCCGCCGCGCTGGTGCCCCCTGCGAATGAACGACCGTGTGATCGCTTACGAAGACCGCCTCAGGCGCAGAAGACGCGGAAAGCGAAAACTGGGAAATTTTCGACTGGATTAGATCGTTCCGCCGGGTGCGCGACTATTTGGCGCAGCGACTCCATTCGGCTTTGTCGAGAGCGCCGCTCCTCCCCGCCGGCGCGTCCCGTCAAATGTTATCCGCTATTCTGCGGCCAGCGCCAAGGTCTCAAACTGCGTGAGGCCCGTCGCCGCACGGATGGAAGCTTCCACCTCATGAGAGATTTCGCCGAGGGCGAAATGTACGGCGCTAAGCTCCCGGCTCCGGTGGCGTCCGAGAACATAATGCCTGACGCCGCATTTCCGGTAGATCCGCGCCATCGGCGCCTCATAGATGGCGATCAGCTGCGAAACGCCGTGCTCAAGGCCAAAAAGACATGCGCCAAGCATAACTTCGCAAGCCGCCCGAGAAACGCCATTCGGCTGGATGCGAGGATCATCCGGCACGGCGAAGCGGGTGGCCTCCCAAATCGTCGGCGAGCGGACAGTTAGTTCCGGAAACAGGCTCTTGAAAGGACCCGAAGCCATATGGTCGGTCAGCGTGCTCAACAAGCGGACGGAGCCGCCGAGAGAGCCGTCGGGGAGCAAGCTGCACACATAGGCTGTGTCGTCGCGGTCGAATTCGTCGATTTCGAATTCGCCGTCGACGGCTTTGATGTCCCATTTCTTTTCATCGATGAATATCTTTTTACGCTGACGAAACATTTCTTCAAAGAGTTCAGGTCTTTCATCGCGCTCGTATCCGTAGACGATTGTGATCATTGAAAAGGCTCCCAAAACCGTGGATGAGCCCAATGTGACGCCCGCGGCTTTTTAATGATATTCCCCCGATCGGGGATAGCCAAGGTTTGGCTGCGCGCCGAATCGCAACGGCCGCGGGTGCGCCGCGGCCGTTGAGACAAATAGGGGGAGATATTGAACGCGTTCTATAAACGGCCTGTTGACTGAATGATGATAAATATGTATTATCAATATTAGACGAGCTTCTAGGAAAGTCTCAATCAAATTATTGTGAGACAACCTGAGGTGGCTTTTCAAACTAAATAAAAATCAGCGTATGAGACCGGCGCGAATTGCTTTCGTGACGGCATGGACGCGGTTCAGCGCGTGCAGTTTAAATCGGGCTGAATCCAGGTGAGCCTTAACCGTCTCTACTGAAATTCGCATTAAAATCGAGATATCGGCCAGCGACTTGCCTTCAGCGGACCATTCTAGCGCTTCGATCTCACGTTTAGTGATGGTGTTGAGATCGAGGGAGTCTTCCTGGGCGTGAAGACTATAGGCGCGTTGGTGGACGTAATGAGCAATGTGCACAAGATCTCTTGTAAGTTCAAAACGACGCGACGCCCATTCAACATCGCTTTCGTTGGAGGTGACGCTGAATAGAGCCCAAAGACCGTTTATTGGCCCGCGGACGGGAATTGTCAGCCCTTGTTGGCCAACGCCGGCCTCTTTGGCTTCGCCAAACATTTTTTGCACTTTTTTGTCGCCGCGCGGCAGCCGCGCCCAATCCAGGGGCAGCACGGAGCGCGCGCCAATATTATGGACCGGATCGATAACGCCGTAGCCTTCGTTCTTGTAATGGCTGACCCATGCTTCGCTGTAAGTCAGCGTCACAAAAGGATCCGCCACGGAGCGGCCGCGAAACGACGGACAAAGATAGGCTATATTGGCCAGGCCATAGTGTTGACGAATGTAGTCGATGAATCCGTCCAGGGTTTGGTCGGAGAGGTCGGCCTCCAATTGGAGCAGCGTCCGAATGTCGACGTCATCAAGCCCCTGCATTATTGCCTCGCTAAATTTGCTTAATTGTAAGACAGATTGATTGCCAAATTCGAATATATTTAACACATAGAAGGAGCGCGAACGCCAGCGAAAAACGCTTCAAACCCGCTACATTCGCGACGATTTTGGAGGCGAACTGCACAGATGTTAAGTTTGTAAAACAAGAGTCTCAGTCGATTGCGGTATCATTTTGTTCTTATCACCGTTAATAGCCGGCCAGACCCGATTTTTCGTTATAAAACTTTGAGTTGCAGAGCGGATTTGGTCGCCGAAGCCCAGGTTTGAAGGCGTCGACGCGAAATTTCGTAAAATGCCATGCTTTTCTTGCGGATGAACCTTGAATCCAATGAAGCCCGCCCCTCAGATGAGCACCCATATAGGTGAAGCCCTTGGTGCGGTATTGTTGTATGGTTGCCCTATTGGTTGGGGATAGTATTATAATGAAAATCGTTAACGAAAATCAGGAACATGAAACACATCTCAGCATCGTCGCGGTCGCGGAGCGCTTGTTCAGCCAAATCGGCTTTCACAAGACCACGGTCGCCGACATAGCGCGCGAATTGCGGATGTCGCCCGCCAATGTCTACCGGTTTTTCTCTGCGAAATCCGAGATCAACGAGGCTGTCGGGCGTCGCCTGCTCGCCGAAGTCGAGGGCGCCGTCGCGGAAATCGTCAAGCAGCCGGGAACGGCGAGCGAGAAATTGCGCGCGTCCATAGCGGCGATTGAAAAGGCCAACGCGCAGCGATTTCTCACTCGCCGAAAGCTGCATGAACTGATTGAAACCGCGTTCGACGAGAATTGGCCTCTTGTTCATGAGCACACCGACAAGATAAACAAAGCGCTGACGGAAATCATCGCCCAAGGCGCCCGGGAGGGCGAGTTCCGTGTGACCGATTACGAGCTTTCGGCGATCTTGGTGGGCAGCGCGTGCATCCGATTTTGCCATCCGCGCCTTATGGTCGAATGCGCGCAGGAGCCCGAGCCGACCCTTGATCAGATGGTCGACTTTTGCCTCGTCGCGCTTGCCTAGAAGCTTTGTCGCGCACCCGCGCGATGGAGCGCCACGGACAGGAGCGCCACTCGCGGCTAATGCCTCCCGCGGTTTCGGCCGCGCATAACATTCAAAACAAACTTCCCTGCGACGGCCTTTCCGCTCCCTGAAGCGTTGGCGTGAGCTGCGTCGTCGCTGAGCCGATGGGCTTTTGCACTGCCGGCGAATCGTTGCCCGTTTTGTTCACATCCGGGCCGATCTCGAAATAGCTCAGAACGTCGGTTGCAGGCGGCCGCAAGAGGCTGAAGGCCGCATCCGCGCGCGCCTCGTCCGGATCGAGCCAAGCATCAAATGCTTGCGGCTCGATGACCGCCGGGAGACGATCATGAATTGCAGCGGTAGCGCCATTTGCAGCTGTCGTGATGATGCAGGCGGTGTCCAGCTCCTCGCCGTTGGGTCCCGTCCAGCTTTCCCAAATCCCGCCGAGAGCCAGCGGCGCCCCGTCGCTGCGCTGTAGCAGATAGGCGCGCGCGGTCGTCTGCTTGCGGCCGTCCTTCGCCGGCTCGCGCCGCCATTCGTAAAAAGCATCGGCGATAAAAAGACAGCGGCGGCGTTTGAACGCCGTTCTGAAGCTGGCTTTGGTGAGAAGCGTTTCGCTTCTGGCGTTGACGATTAAAGGAAATTGCTTCGGATCCTTGACGAACCGCGGCAGAAAGCCCCAGCGCGCAAGAGCAAAATGACGTGCTAACTTGCGGTTTTGGTCGAATCCGCCAATTACGATGGGGACAGGCTGGGTTGGCGCGACATTATATCGCGGCGGAAAGTTTGGCCGCTCGACGTAGCGAAAAAATCGCCGCATCGCCTCTGGCGGCAGGGTGATGGCGTAGCGCCCGCACATAAAAACATCCGATCCCCAATGTCGCTGTTCCATATGGGGAGCGCGGTGAAGGAAGCGCAATCTTTTTTCGCCGCGGACGCGCCCGAAGACACATTCGCTCAACCCTTAGACGCATCAATGCAGGCGCGAAACCGCTCAAGACAGGACTCGCGCGCGAACAGCGCGGCCAGACGGCGGCCGTCGCCAAGACCCGGATGCGCTCCTTCAGCGACGAGCCGATCGATCTCCGCCGCCATCGCCGCGCTATCGCCAGAAGGCGCGAGAATGGAGGTTCCGACGAGGACCTCATATAGCTCCGTCCCTGGATCAGCCGTCGCCAAAACAGGCTTGCCGCTGGCCAGCATTCCGCCGAGTTTCGAGGGCAACACAAGATCCGCCGCGCCCTGGCTCTGGGGCAGGACATGCAGATCGGCGAGGTTCAGCAGTTCGCAAAGGCGCTCTTCCGGCTGCAAGGGCAAGAAACGGACGTTTTCGAGATCGCCATAATCGCGCATGAGGCCCTGCTTCTCCGGGCCGTCTCCGGCCACAACGAAATGCAGATTGGACCTGGCGGCGAGCTTGCGCGCGGCGTCAAGCATCACGTGCAGCGCCTGTTTCGCGCCGACGTTGCCGGCATAAAGGACAACGAAATCAGATTTGCTTAAGCCGAGTTCGGCGCGAAAGCCGTTCGGAGGCTCCATCGGCTTGATCTTGGCGAGGTCCACCCAGTTTCGGACGACGTCGATGCGATCAGGCTCGACGCCTTTGGCGATCAGCCGCTTTCGCATTTGTCCTGAAATGGTGATCAGGCCGTCGAAACGCCGCAGCAGCCATGATTCGATGCCCAAAATGAAATTTTTGAGCAGGCCGCCTTTCAAATGGCCGACGGCAAATGCCGCGTCGACTTCGAGATCCTGCACATGCAAAAGGACACGGCCGCGGAATAATTTGGCGATCAGCCCGACCGGGGCGACGAACAGGGTCGGCTCGACGCACAAAACGACGTCGGGCCGAAACCTGACTATTTGCCAGAGCGCCACAGGCGCAGATGAGAGCGCGAAGCTCAGCGGCGCGATCAGCCGCCAGACGCCCCGCATGTCGTCGCGCAGCAGGATCGGGCAACGCAGGATTCTGGCGCCGTCGCGCGTCTCGCTGACGTAGCGGCCGGCGCGGAATGGCGGGGCGACGCGCCAGCCGGGATAATGCGGCGGCGCCGTGACGACGGCGACCTCATATCCGTGGGCGGCGAGATAGCCCCCGATTTCACCGGTGAAGCGGCCGACGCCGATCATCTCAGGCGCATAATTCTCGCCGTAAATGAGGATCTTTGGACGCTGGTCAGAGTTCGCGACGGATGGCGACATCGATGCTCGGCCTATGGAGTGACGAGAAGACATGGGCGTCGACGATCGACGTTTCATAATAAGAACGCCGGCGCCCCATCAGTTCTTCTTTTCGTCGTCCCTCGAAGCCTGCCTTCCGGGGGAAAACCCTTCAACGCATGGCTGCGAATAGGGCTTTAGGCAGCAGGTTTTTAGCCATGTCTGACCGCTCCGACTTCAGGCTAACTGCTCGACTCCGGCGCGCCAAGCCATCTTACTGCGCAACAGTCGCGCCATTCAACACATGGCCATGGAGCGCTGCCGCCGACGCTGTCGGCACGCCGACGATAGCGCTGGTGGTGACCACCGAGGAGCCCGCGACGCCGGTGACAAAGTTGAAGAACTTCAAGAGATCGTAGGATTGAGCATTGGAGACAAAAATGACGTCGCCATTGCGCATTTGCGTCCGCGTCGCAAGAAAAAAGCCGGCGGGATCGCGAAGGTCGACCTGGAAAATGACTGGCACGAGATCCCCGGTAAAGCGAGAGACGTCGGCGCCGAGCAGCTTGGCGACTTCCTTCGGCTCTCTGCGATAAAGAAATACCGCGCTCGCGTCAGCGCGGATGTCTTGCAGCCCCCCTGCCTTGGCGACCGCCTCGGCGAGATTGATTTGCCACGCATCGAAATTGAATTCGCCTTGACTGCCAAGAACATCGACCGAACCGGTGGCGCCGACGGCGATGAATTTCTGCTGTTCCTGATAAACGTAGATGCGGTCGCCCGGCTGAATATAGATGTTGTTGTTTGGGTTCATGACGAGATTTTCGAACGGCACCGTCGCGCGCTTGCTGCCGCGTTCGAGCATTACCCAAGTGGAGTAGCCTTGCCCTTTGATGCCGCCGGCGCGGGTTATCGCGTCAAGCACGCGATCGCCCGCCCCGCTCGCCGGGACGGCGAAACGCAGCGGGGTGTTCACCTCGCCGATGACGCTGATGAGCGAAGTTCTCTGCTGCGCCAGAGTGACGACCACCTGCGGTTCGATCGCGCGATTTTTGATCTTGTCGACGATCTCGCTCTGGATTTCCACATTGGTGCGGCCGGCGGCGCGTACGACGCCCGCGAAAGGGAAGGTGATATTGCCGTTGTTGTCGACCGCCTGATCCGGCAGAGTGACGTAATTGCCGGGCCGCGCGCCAGCGTCCAGCGGAATGAACAAGCCGCCCGCGGTCGCCTCGAAGACTGTCGTCGAGACGATGTCGCCGATGCCGAACTTGATGTTCGACGCCGGACGCTTGTCGGTGAAGGCGCCGGCCAGGCCCTTCGGCTCGTAAGCCGCCAGGATGTCGATCGTCTCCGGCCTAAGCTTGACCAGCGCGAAAGGGGCCGTGTCGGACCTTTGGGCGAGCACGTCGATCGACGCCGGACCATCTTGCGGAAAAAAGCTGCAGCCGCCGACGCTGATCATCGCCGTCGCTATCAAGGTGATTCCGCCCAATCGATAAACCAGCATGAACTTTTTCCCTCTAGCTTGCCTCGACAGATACCTCGACGCGGCGCCGCAGACCAGCAAAACCAAGCCTATGCCTTCGTGCAAAGCGGCAGTATGTCCAGACCTGTCACAAATTTAGCACAGCTGCGATCAAGTCAGACCCAACGCGCTCGCGTTCGCGCCCAAACTCTGCGCGCGGCGAAGCAACTTGCCTTATCGCCCGGTTGTGGTCGAAGGCCCCCGCCCTTTTTGGTCGACGCCGGGCGCTTGCGGGCGCCCATGATCGAATTGTCAAAATCCTACAACGGCCTTTCGCTCACCGAGCAAATTCGCTTCGGACGCTTGATCCTCGCCGGTTTGCTCGCCGCGAGGGATCTGGACGGTCGGAAACGGAGTCTTTAGATTGCCTGCGTTCGTCGCTTTGAAGCTTATCGAGACTAGCGCTTCGCGGGATCGGAAGGAACGGCCAGGATGTTCGAATGGTTAAGGGCCTTTTGGAGGCGGCATCTGGTCCAGGACGTGCCGATCGAGCTTTCAAGATGCGAATTTGGATGCAGGGCAAAGGAGTGCGCGCAAGGGAACTGGGAAAGCTGCAACAACAGAATTTCGGAGATGGAGAGCGCGGCCGCCTGCGCAAAGACCGTGACGCACGAGGATGCGCCAAAAAGCGTGAGCGGCAGCTTGCCGCCGCCGAGCTGAAGCAAAGCATCTGAACCTCTAGGCGCCGCGCGCAGCCATTATCGGCCGCATGGCTTCGCCGCGTTGCGCCCGCCCCCTGCAACTAGTTCGGCGCTGAGGAATTGAGCGGCGCAAAAGACATCGCGAGCCTTCGCCCCCGGCTACGCCGGCGTGAGCTTTCAAATGTACACGAAGATTGCGAGCGGTCTGCGCGCTCGCGCGCGCCGGACCCGGGACGTATAATAGTAAAGCCTCCGCTCTCATCTTCGCGGCGTTCGATTATCTTAATAACAAAAAAAAATCATGAATCAATTAAGCTTAATATTAAGCGATTTTTCACAATTATGGCAAAACCGATACAATTATTACAATTTAATGTACCTAAATTTGCTTACGTACACCCTTGATAAAGGTTTGATGTGAGCCTTTATTTCTTGGACTAACTGATACAGAACGCTATTTCCGAATGTTGAAAATTTTTATACCAACAAATATACCAACAATCTTCGGCGCCAACCCTTGCGAAAAAAATCTCCGCAGGGCGCGGTGTATCCAGTTTCTTTCCCTCGGCCCAAGCGAAATTTATATCCCTCCGCCGTTTTGAGCCGCCGAATTGGCTCCGGCCGAAAGCCGGAATTGCTGGCTTATTTTCGACGCGATGGCCTATGTCGCCTTCATGCGAGCGCCGAAAACGCGGCTGAAGCGGACGGAGGCCGGCAAGAGCCGCCTCGCCGCTGAACAAGGGTCGCGCCGGGACCATGACGTACGACTACAAGCGGCACAGCACGACGACGCTCTTCGCGGCCTCGACGGCACGGTGATCGGCCGCAA
Organism: uncultured Alphaproteobacteria bacterium; assembly: GCA_963815815.1. Classification (GTDB taxonomy): domain Bacteria; phylum Pseudomonadota; class Alphaproteobacteria; order Rhizobiales; family Beijerinckiaceae; genus Methylocapsa. Next base: position 20,238 of record CAWFIA010000012.1, on the reverse strand, counting down.
CATGCATCGCCATCGCTGAGGGTCTGCGGCTTGCGATCGTCTACGCCTTGATGGGCGGCATGGAAGTCCTCCCAAGAATTGATGGACCCCGGCTCCCCCCACGAGTTGGCCACAGTTTCCCCGCGGGTGTTCGGAGCCCTCGCAAAATCCCGGCTGCGGCCTCAGAAGCGGAAGCGAACTCCGGCCGTGGTGGCGAGGTTGTTGGTAGCAAGGAAGCCGCTCCTCAATCCGCCATTCATCTGCGAGAAAAACGTGCCGATATAGGTGTCCCACTTGGGCGCGAACTTCCAATCGATGACGGCGGAGAACGCGTTCATCGTGCCCGCGCAGTAAGATTTATTGCTCGAGTTGATGTGGCAGTTGGCGAAGTTGGCCGTGCTCAAAGCGTAGTTGTTTTGGTCGTAGTGATAATAAGCGCCAATGACATCCACTGTGTCGGTAAGGGCGTATTTCGCGCCGGCCCAGACGACCTGCAGAATTCTGTCGCGAAAACCAGGAGAGTTGAAGGCCGTGCTGTTGATGTTGGTGCCGCCGGTGGCGGTACCGCAGCCAAAGCAGACAAAGTCTCCCGCAATGTCGGTAAAGCCGCTAAAGGGGACGGTGAACGGGTCGCTCGGAGGCGCGAATTGCATCCATTCGTAAGCGGCGTACAGCTTCAGCCTTTCTATAGTGTATTTAGCAGCCACCATCACGCTGGTGTTGTTGGAGATGGTGGCGGTGAATGTCTGCGGCAGCGTCGTTCCCGTCGGCCTCCCTTGGGCGTCGGCGGGCCCAACGAGGGTCACTGAGACCGCGTCCCTGTTGTAATCGGCGAAGACGTCGAACGATAGCGCGCCGGGACCGACATCGCGCAGGTCGAAGCCGAGCTGGCCTTCCCAAGCGCCCCTCGAGCCGTTGTTCAAACCGTAGCCGCCGAACTGCCATAGCGCCGCCGCCCGGAAGTCGCCGATGTTGATGCGATACTTTACCGACGTGCTGTATTTCGCAGTTTCGGTGTAGCCGCCGCCGGCGACCACGCCTGAGTAGCCGATCGGCGAGAAGGCGTACGAAGCGCTCATCGGATCGTAGGCGATAACGCCGTCCAAGGTGAGCGCGTTTTGCCGGAAGACGGTCAGGGTCCCATAGGTATCCGAGCTGACGCCAACGAAACCTTGGTCATTGTAGAACTGGCCGCCGCGGTTCGAATCGGCATTGTTTGTTTGCTGGTTGATCGGCACGCCGGAATTTAAGAACACCGATCCGGGTCCGTTGGCGGCCCGAAATGAATAAGGATCAATCCCGGCGCTAAGCTGGGCGATGAAACCCCAACCAAGATCCAATGGTTCTTTTATTTGCACGCCAATGCTCGACTAACTCAACCCGTTGGGCGCGAGACTCCATAGGGCGCTTCTGTTCGCCTTGCCGATAAAATAGGAAGCTCCAGCCGTGAAGTTCTGATCAAATGGGGCGCCGTGGGTCTGGTAGCCGCCGCCCATATCGACGGCTCCCAAGACCCTGACGCCATACCACTTCAACTGACAGTCGGTGATAAGAAAATCCGGAAGGTCGCTGCATGTCGCGGGACCGGCCGCGGCCGGCGGAGTCACCGTCGCCAATGGCTCTTTGGTCGGCGTTTCCGGCGCGTAGGCGACAGGAGAAACTGTCTGCGCATACGGCGCCGCAGGCAGGAATCCGATCGTCAGTGCGCAACCCGCAGCCGTTGCGGGCAACCCGATTCGCGATATCCAAGCAAAGCGGCGCGAGCGCCTACCATGAACGCCAGCTCCCGACCCCATGCCGGACCCCCGTTTTTCTTACAACATGTTATCCCCGTGGATACATGGGGGACGAAACTCGGCGGTAGTCAATTCCCTTCAGGACAATTTCTTCACGACCGCTGGGGATAGGCGTGAATTGCTCGCCCATGTTGCAGCCGCGCAACACTTGCCGCGATTGCAACCATCCCCCGCCAGCGCGAGCGCGGCGCAGCCCCTGGGTTGGCCTTGATGAACTTGACCGTCCAGCGCGCGTCGCGGTCCTTCTGGCGCAGTTTAGCGGGCTTAGCTTTCCTGGTCCTCGGGGAGGCTCCGCCGCAAACGGGTGAAGCAGGGCGCATTCGCCACTAAACCGTGCGGGAGATCCCCCGGCTCTGCCGGGGAGGCAGCAATAGTTTGACGTTTCCTGAAGTCCATCGTGACCATCGCTTTTGTGAGCCGCCAAGCACACGAAAGGTCAAGTCACGATGGACGAGTTTGAGAGTTCTAACTGATCTTCAACAGTTGGAATTTGTAATGCATTGATAGCACGGATAAACCCGCGCTGGAAAAGCGCCTTGGCACTACATTTTCGTTGATCGCCGGGGTGGAGCGGGGTCAGGCGTCGGTGAGTTGACGCACGGTCGGCGGCAAAGCGACGCCGGCGGCGCGTAAGGCGAGGCTCGCCGCCGGACGCGGCGCCGAGCGCAGGAGAAAACGTTTGCCGTCTTGCTCGACCTCGGTCTCGGTCAGCGAGTTGAGATCGGCGAGAACGTCGGGCCAAGAACCGCTTTCCGCGTTGTCGCTGGCGGCGCCCCGCCTGCCCACATTGGCGATGCGATCCTCCAGCTCTTTTTTCAAGACGAGGGCGAGGAAGCTGCACGACACGTGGCCGCGAATGGTTTCGTCGAGCTTGTGAAAGATCGGCCGCGTGGCGAACAAACTCTTCGATGTGCGGAACGCCCGCTCCACCATCCACAATCGCTTGTAGCAGAGCATGGCTTCGAGCGGCGTGAGATCGGCGTTGGTCCGCAACACGAAGACACCGTCGAATTTTGCGTCCTCTTCCGCCTTGGCGCAGTCGATGGCGAAAATGTCGTCGCCTCGCGTCGCGAGGAAGCGGCGATAGCCCTTGTTGCCGACGAGACTCTTGTCGCCTTTCTTCAATTGCCGCTCGAGCGCGGTCAAGATCGCGGCCCTGGCGGCGGCGTCCTTCTTCATCTGTTCGTGATTGCGACAGACGATGTAGCGCCGTCCGGCGCGAGTGACGGCCTTGGCCTCGTAATCGATATCCTCGCCCCGCTTTGCAATGGTGAGCGGGATGAAGGGAGCGGGATCGTCGAGCACGAGTTCGCGCACGAGTTTGTCGGTGCGCTCCCGAACGCCGAGAATGTAGAGAAGCCCGCGCGCCTCGAGTTCGGCGATTGTTTCCGCGCTGATCATGCCGCGATCCGCGACGACGCAGACCCGGCCGATGGAAAAGCGCTTGCGCAGCCTGTCGACGACGGGGATAAGGCTGCCCGTATCGGCGGTGTTGCCGGGCCACATCTCTGTGCAAACCGGCCGGCCGTCGCCATCGAGCAGCACCGCGAGGATCATCTGATTGAGATCCGGCCGATGGTCCTTGGAAAAGCCGCGTTGTCCGAGGGTCTGTCCGCCCGCTCCCTCGAAATAGAGGCTGGTCGTGTCCATGAACACGAGATCGAGCGTGCTGAACAGATCGCGCCGCCGCGCGAACAGTTCCTCCTCGACGGCGTCCTTCAGGCAACGCGGCGCGAAGGGCGTGGCGCCGTGCTGTTGATCTTCGGCTAGCTCCCCGCCAAGCCAGGCCATCGCCCGGTAGAGGTGATGCAGGTCGAGGTTCTCGACCCCATCGATCCGGTAATCCTCCCGCCAGCGGTCCGCCGCTCGATCGGAGCCGCCAGAAAATAGACGATGCAGAACGGTGAGAAACACCGCGCGTTCGAGCGGGAAGCCATGCTTGCGCGAACCGGCGAGATCCTCGACGACCCTCCGGCAACCGGTCTCCTCCCACAATCGTTCGAAGACGAGAGCGGGCCCGATGCGTCGCGCCGCGCTCGCCGTTACAGCGCCGTCGGCGACGGCGTCGACGACAATGGCTTTCGCGGCGAAGCGTGCGCCCGATCGCAGCAACCGCTCCAATTGCCCGCTCTCGCGCAACTCCTCGACGCGGCCAAGCGTCGCGATCACCTGCTGGCGCACTTGCGCGCCTTGGCGACGGCTTTCGACGATCTGGAGATAGGCGCGGCCGCTCGAGGTCTTCTTGCGGAAATACATGTCGCGGAACCGTCTCGCCGACTCATTCGTGGTGCGCACATAATTGGCGCATGCACATTCCAAGTCAATAAGAAACGGCGCACACGTGGCACTACACTTTCGCGGGAATCACCTCTCAATCCAAACAATATCAATGGCTTACCACGCGCCGCCCGGCCGCAACTGTAGAAGATCAGTCTAAGTCACACAAAGTGGGAGTGCAAATATCACGTCGTGTTCATCCCGAAGTTCCGCCGCAAGGCGCTATACGGGCAACTGCGGGATCATCTTGGAGAATTGCTTCGTAAGTTAGCAACACAAAAGGAAAGCCGGATCGAAGAAGGGCATTTGATGCCGGATCATGTGCACATGATGATTTCGATCCCGCCGAAATACGCGGTTTCTCAGGTGATCGGATATGTCAAGGGCAAGAGTGCGATCCATCTGGCCCGCGTTTACGGGGAACGGCGGCGCAATTTTGTAGGGCAACATTTCTGGGCGCGAGGATATTTCGTCTCGACCGTGGGGAGAGACGAAGCTGCGATCCGGGAATACATCAAGAGCCAGGAAAAGGAAGATCAGAGGCTGGAGCAACTGAACCTCTGGCGCTGATCGGCCACCATCAGGTGGCCCAATGAACCGGGGACGCGTCAGCGTCCCCTCCCAGCCGCTTTGAGCGGCTCACATAAATAAAGCCCCCGGCTCTGCCGGGGGATAGTTACTGTCGCCTTCCGAGGTCGTGCGCCCGGAGCGCGGAATCCGCCGCGATGATGGGTGTCGCGCCGCCCTGACGATCGAAAGGATAGGCAACTCGGTCGTGGGCGCCGGCGCCTTAGTTGCCTTCACCCGCAAAACTGTCGACGAGGCGATTGTAAGCCACGGCGCGCTTCCAGCCGAAATTCGCGTTCGCCCCGCACGGGGAGATAAACCAAGAATGCCCTGATCTGGACGGCTTCAATATGCGCCCGCTGCTGGGTTTCTGCCCTCCAGCATGGCGCCGAAGCTTCCGCTCGCCCCGCGCGGATTAGAGACGATTCCGTATTGGACCGTCCAGTCCGGGATTTCGGGGGTGCCGGCGGCGGCCTGTCGCGGCGGCGCGACCGGCCTCGGGATGAGGGCGCGCGAATATTCGCGTTCGCGGTGATGAAGGGCTTGCCTTGGCAACGGGCGGCGGCAGTGAGCGAGCGCAAATCCTGAAGGGCTCAGCCCAAGGCAGACGCTCAATGCTGCGCCTAGGGCGGCGTTATTCATCTTGTCTTTTGTCCCGTGGCGGCGGGCCGGGCGGGTCGTGACGCCAGCAGATCCGCATATGGGCGCCGGACAGGCGATTGGAGAACGCACTAGTTTCTCCCGGGCGCCTCCGATCGGGAGAGAGCAGAAGGCGCCGGGGATTTTGACGAGCGACCGCAAGGGGCCACGATGCGACGCTCGGGATCAGGCCGCGCGAAGAGAGCCGCAGCCGCGGACCACCGGCGCTTAGCTTGAGTTCTTTAGTCGGAGACGTCGCCTGGACCTTCCGGATGGAAGGGGCTCTCGCCGAGTTCCTTCGCGACCCCGCGTCCCCGAGCGTTCGTATTGGTTACGATCGATCGATTCCGGAACCAAGCCTGGTTCGCGCGTCATAACGCGTCCGAGGTCCTGGTATTGATTTGCTGGTTGCGGTGCGGGGTGTTGCTCTATCGCCGCAGCGACGCCGACGGACGCCACCAATGCGGCGGCGGCAAAAATGACGGGCCACGCTTCGCGACGCGCGGCCAACCGTTTCGCTAAAGTGCGCATGTCGTGCTCCAGATAAAGGCCACCCACCCTACAGACTGGATTTCAAAGGCGGCGCTCGGTGTGTAGGATAGAAGCCCGCACAGTACTTGTCTATACTCAGCTAGATCGGGGCAGATAAAACAATATTCATCGATTTTAATTAATGAATTTTCTTTCATGAAATCGGCTTCGCAAACGAAGCTTCAGTTTTGCTTGGCTTCGGTCGTCGTGCGCTTTGGGCGGGCGTCGCCGGGGCGTCGGACTCCGCCCGCATCGACATTTCGAACATTGCCCCAGGATGACGATCGGCGACGTGAAGGTCAAAACCATGCAGCTGAGCGATCGTCGCCGCCATGCTCAAGCCAAGGCCCGTGCCCGGCAGATTCCGACTGCTTTCCGAGCGGTAGAAGCGCTTGAAAATGTTGGCGCGTTCAAAAGGCGCGACGCCCGGTCCGCTGTCGATCACACGAACGACGGGTTTGTCGGACTCCATCTTCGCGACGATTTCGACGAAGCCGCCCGCCGGCGTGAATTTGATGGCGTTGTCGGCGAGATTGGCGACGGCCTCGACAAGGAGGTCGAAATCGCCACGAATTGGCAACGGCGCTGGCGCTTCAAGAGTAAAAACGATCGACTTGGCTTCGGCCAAGGGCTGGTAAAGCTGAAAGACGTTGACGCATGCTTCTCTGAGATCGACATTTGTGAAGCTGCTGGTCCTTCGCCCATATTCGATATCCGAGATTTGCAAGAGAGCGGTGACGGTTGTCATGGCATGATCGAGATCGTCGAGCGATTTCTCGACCCCAGCCCGCACATCGTCGCCAGAGCCGCTTTCAAGGCAACGCTCGAGTCTTGCGCGCATCACCGCCAGAGGCGTGCGCAGGTCATGGGCTATGTTGTCTCCGACGCTCTTGATCTGGCCAAGCAGCCGTACGATCTCGTCGAGCATGAGATTGACGGCGCGAATGACGTGGCCGAGATCGTCGCTCGAGGCCTGCGCCGGCAAACGCTCTTGCAAATCGCCCTGCATGATGCGGATAATCTGTCGATTGATGGACTTGAGGCGCCTCGTAGCGCGCAGACTGAACAGGGTTCCGATGACGAGCGCTAAGAAGACAGCCGGCGCAAGTCCCAGCGCCAGCGCCTCCAAGACAATCGGCCGAAGCCCATAGACTTCGTAGAGACTACGGCCGAGGAGCAAAACGTCGCCATCCTCTCGCTTTTGCGCGACGACAAGCGCCAGCTGAACGTCGCCGCTCATGCCAACGCCGAACGGCAGGGCGAGAACATGCGCCTGCCCGTCGATAGTAAGCTCAGGCGGAAGGGTATCCAGATTGCCGGAGATTAGATTGCCCTTCGGGTCAAATAGCGCGGCGTAATCCAACCTGCGCAGATCGTGCGTGATGCGCAGATTGACCTCGCGCAGAAGTTGCGCCTTTGTTTGATTGACGGCCTTTGAAACCTCTTCGACCAGAACAAAATTCTGATGAGCCGTGTCGAGCTTGACCACCTGCCAGTAGATAAAGACGAGGACGAGTGTTATCGCCGCCGTAATGGCGAGCGCGAAGAGCAAAGCAAGCCGAAAGGTCGCTGTTCTAAAAATATTAGCGCCCCAGATCGACATCGAGGACGAACCCTGAGCGGCGAATGCTGCGGATCAGCGAAGGCTCCCCCGCCGCATCCATTTTGCGCCGCAGCTTGCCGACATGGACGTCGACAAGATTCGTCTGCGGCAAAAGGCGATAATGCCAGACGTCCTCTAGCAACATGGTCCTGGTGACGGTCTGGCCAGGACGTCGCATGAAGTACTCGAGCAGCTTAAATTCGGTTGGCAGCAGCTCGAGGGCGCGCTCGCCCCGCCGCGCCGTGCGGGCGATGAGGTCGATCTCTAGCGGACCGACCCGCAGATTCGTCACCGCCGTGCCGTTCGACCTTCGCAACAAAGCTTCGACGCGGGCGGCGAGCTCGCCCATGGCGAAAGGCTTCGTCAGATAGTCATCGCCGCCCGCCTTCAGTCCGCGAATGCGTTCGTCGACCGCCGCAAGCGCGCTTAAAAAGAGGATTGGCTTCGTCATCCCTTCGCGACGCAAAGTTGCGATCATAGACAGGCTATCGACGCCGCCCAGCATGCGGTCTACGATCAGCAGCGCGGGATTGGTCGATCGCGCTAGCTCAAGACCCGCCTTTTCCGTCGCGGCGACTTTCACGCCATAGCCGAGGCTCTGCAATTCGCATTCGATTTCCCACGCCATCGCGGGTTCGTCTTCCACGACAAGCAGAGCGCCCCGTTCGCGCGCATCGATTTCCGACACCTTGTCTCCAAATTGGCCATTGGGAGCCGTAATAGCCGTCTTGCCGTTGCCTCACGAAAGATCAAATACAGAGTGCAGGCTCCCTATCGTCGAGACGCCAAAATACGATACCCACTCTTCACCTTGTAGTTCATAAAATGTGTTTCATCAATGGAATTTTCATGAATATAATTTTAGGCCGTATCGTGTCGAAGCTGCACAGATAGAGGCGCATTAGTAGGAAACTGTTAACGACGAGCCGAGCATCTCCTTGTTACCTGTCTTGCTGTCAGAAGAGGGGAACTCAACTCCAAGAGCAAAGCGCTATCGTTTGCTCTATGATCGGCGAACAACGGGAATACTTAAGTGGAGGCTCGCTGGCGCGGCCCGCCCCTCGCCTCCGGAGCGTGTCGAGGCTGCGGATACGATTTTTGGAGATGTCCAGTTCCGTAACCACAGGCGCATCATTCACGACGATGCGCCTCCGAGTGCGGAGCCGTCGGCGAGCGGGGACGTCTCATTTTTTAACATTTTAAAAAACGCCAACAAGCGGTTCGAGATATTTATCTTGCCACTGTCCGACAGCTCCCTGAATTAAATTGGACGATAATCCGAATATAAATTCAGAATCATTTTTTTCTGAAGTCTTGATCCTACGGACAGGTTCGGCCGCCGCGTAAAGGCCACGCCAATGTTGATGAGGCTTAGAGCCTCGAGCGAATGATGCGGCGGCCCTTAAAAAATCGAAATCATTCGGCAAAACTCCGATCGGTTATATCGGGGATTGTTGCTTATGATCGGGATTGTTTTTATGGTCTCTTCAAGCATTGTGGAAAGACGCGGCGGCTTTGTCCAGTTGTCCCTCGCATCGTCTGGTTGAGAAAAGGTTGTTTTGGATTGGAAACGCTTCAGCAAAGGCAAAACCGCGCCCGGACGTCGACGATGCGGAAGAAAACAAATCATCTCAAGTGGCGGCGTCAACTTCTCGACGCGTTCGCTAAAGAGCCAACAGCTTTGGAATTTCAGGCGTGAGCCGATGCACACGCTTGGGCATCCTGGGACTTGCCGCGGCCCTGGCCGGCTGCGCGGTGGGACCCGATTTCCTCCCGCCGAATACGACAGCGCCACGCGCGTTTGCTCGGCCGTCCATTGAAGGCGCTCCGAAAACCGCCGGAAAGTCTCAAGCGGATCTTGCCGAATGGTGGCGATCCCTGCGCGATCCGGAACTCAATTCGCTGGTCAACCGCGCCATCGAAGCCAATCTCGATGTCGAAATCGCCCTGACCCGGCTGCAAGAGGCGCGAACGGCGGAATTTGTGGTGATCGGCGAGTCTCTTCCGGCCGCCGAAGCGAGCGGCGGCGGCGGCGGCGGCACAGGGACCAACATGACGCTTAGCCGCGCCTCTTCGATACTCAGATCGGCCGAAAATTCCCACAACCTGGACGCCCGCGTGGCGGCGGGCGGCTTCGACGCCGCCTGGGAATTAGACGTCTTCGGCAAGTTCCAGCGCGAGCTCGAGGCGGTCGCTTACGACGCCGAAGCTCTCGCCGACGTGCGCGACTGGATCATCGTGACGGTCGCGGCGGATGTCGCGCGGGCCTATCTAGACATGCGCGCCCTCCAAAAAGAGCTCGCGGTCTTACGAAAGAATATCGACGTCGCCAAAGGCGGGTTCGATCTCGCCAATACGCGCTTCCAGCGCGGGCTCACCAACGAAATGGACGTCGCCCTGGCGCAGCGACATTTGGCGACCTTGCAGGCGAATGTCGCGCCGATCGAGGCGCAGATCGCCGCGAGCCAGCATGTCATCGCGGTTCTGCTCGGTAGCTTTCCGGAGGATCTCGCCAAGGAGCTGGCGAAGCCTGGCGCCTTTCCAGCGCTTCCGGCGCGCATACCGCCTGGTCTCCCTGTTGAACTGTTGCGGCGGCGGCCCGACATCCACGCGGCCGAGCATCAACTCGCCGCCGCCACCGCGCGCATTGGCGTGGCGACGGCCGATCTCTTTCCGCGTGTGATCTTGAGCGGTGCGCTTGGCGCCCAAGGCGCACGCTCATCGTCGGCGGTCCCGATCACATTGATTGGGGCGGCGGGCCCCGCGGCATACTGGCCTGTGCTGGATTTCGGCACGCTCGACGCGAAAGTCGACATCGCCGACCTGCAGGCGCACGAATTCCTGGTCGCATACAAGCAGACGATATTGGCGGCGGTGCAACAAGTCGACGATGCGATCGCGTTTTACGCCGCCGAGCAGGAGCACTTGAAGAATCTCGATCGCGCCCTAATCGCCGCGCGCCAAGCCACCAAGCTCGCGACCGAGCGATATGATCGCGGCTTGACGGATTATCTGAACGTGCTCGACGCCGAACGTCAGCAATTCGATCTTGAAGAGCAATATGTCGTCGCTCAGCAGCGGGAGGCCGAGCAAATCGTCGCGCTCTACAAGGCGCTTGGCGGCGGGTGGGAGCTGCATCAAGCAATCCCGCCGATCCGGCAGCCCGAGCCCGCCATCATCGCGGCTGCGCGACGTCTGCCGCTCCCTGCGGAGAGCCGTTAGGGCAGGATGCGAAAAAGCGGAACCCGGTTTTTCGCGTCAATCGATCACGTTCATGATTTTGGACCGTTTCCGTCCAAAATCATTGTGAATCTAGAGCGGTCACCCGATCGGCGACAGTCGTCGAACGGCGCGACCGACGCCCTTGCGGCGTGCGGCCGCAACCGAGCAGCACTGTCAGGGAGTCGATGCGGCGAGATTTTTCGGTTTTCCCGCATCAATTTCATTGATTTTGACCTTTTCGCCAGCCGTGATCTGGTTGCTCAGATTGAGCGCGACTTTGTCGCCGATCGCAAGACCAGACCCGATCTGGACGACATTCCCATCGTCGCGAGCGATCGTCACATCTTTGATCGCAACGACGCCTTTTTCGTCTACGACAGCGACTTGCGGGCCGCTGGATCGAAATAGAAGCGCCGCCGCCGGCACTTGGACCAGGCCGTCGTTCTTCAAGCTGAAGCTCACCTGCACATACAACCCAGGCACAAGCGTGTGCTGAGAGTTGGGGATATCGATTTCCACCCGCAATGTTCGATTCTTCGGATTGATCGCTTTCGCCGTGCGGGTGACCTTGCCCTCGAAGCGCTGGTTTGAGTGATCCTTCCAAGTGATCACAGCAGGCGTGCCGACTTCCATCAGTTGCGCCGCTGCGCTTTGCGGCACAAGGACGAAGACGCGGATCGGATCATCCTTGGAGAGCTTGTAGATTAGCGACGTGTTCGCCGTGCTTCCCGCCGTCACCAGATCGCCCAAATCGATGTTACGTTCCGTGATGGTGCCGTCGAAGGGCGCCTGGACCTGCTTGAAATTCGTGAGCGCCGTTAGACGTTCCACTTGGGCCTGATCGAGCAAGACTTGGGCGCGCGCCGCCGCAAGTTCGGCGACGGCTACGGTGGCGCCCGCCTTCTTGTCCTCGCGCTCCTGTTCGGACACGACCCCTTGCGGCGAATTGCGCCAACGTTCAAATGTCGTCCGTGCGAAATCCGCCTGAGCTACTTTGACGGCCACCCCAGCCTCGCCGGCGTTGAGCTTCGCCTTCGCCGCCACGAGCTCAGCGTCCAGTTCCGGCGTGTCGATCGTCGCAAGCGTCTCGCCAGCCGTGACGCGATCTCCGATGTCGACCAGCCATTTCGCGACGTAGCCATTGACCCGCGCATAGATCCTGCTCTCGTGCCAGGCCGCCGTTGCGCCTGGCAGCGTGAGGGGCCGCGTGGCCGAGGCCGCTTCAGCGACGATCACATCGACGAGAGGAGCCTCGCCGGCGTCTCGCCGGGTTTCCTCGGCCAGCCGGGCTTCCGACGCGGTTTCGTTGTGGTGAACGAACCAAAAGCCGCCAGCGAGCGCAAGGGCGACGGCAGCGGCGAGAGCGGACATCCTGCGCCCTGCGCCAGGCGAAAAACTTGTCGGTCCGGCGGCGCCGTCATGGCGGTCGCTAGCTTTACGGTCCGAAACATCCGTGGGTGTCATAATGATCTCTGCTGTCTTAGGAGGCGTGACCGTGAGAATGCCCCGCTGCGACGAGTTCGAGCTCTGGGTCGCGCCGAAGCAGTCGGTACATGACCGGCACAAAAATCAAGGTCGCGAAAGTGGCGAACAGAAGTCCGCCAATCACAGCGCGAGCCAGAGGCGCATTCTGTTCGCCGCCCTCGCCGACGCCGAACGCCATCGGGATCATGCCCAATATCATGGCTCCGGCCGTCATCAACACCGGGCGCAGCCGCGTATAGCCTGCGACAATGGCGGCGGTCGCCTTGTCGTCGCCCGCCGCCATGCGCTGATTGGCGAAGGCGACGACAAGAATGCTGTTTGCGGTGGCGAGGCCGAGGCACATCAAGCTCCCCATCAAGGCCGGCACGCTGAGGTGAGTTCCCGTGAGAAACAATATCCATATCACGCCGCCGAGGGCGAAAGGCAGCGCCATGAGGACGATCAGCGGATCGATCCAGCTCTGAAAGTTGATGACCAGTAGAAGATAGACGAGCACCACCGCGAGCGCCATTCCGGAAAACAGCCCATTATAGCTTTCTGTCATGGTTTCGACTTGTCCGCTAAGGGTGACCGTGATGGCGGAGCTCGGCCGGTCGGCGGCAAGAATTTTTTCGATGTCCGCCCCGGCCGAGGCGAGATCGCGACCTTCAACGTCGGCGTTTACATCAAAAACCGGCCTGATATTGTATTGCGAAGCGACGATCGGAGCTTTGACGCGGCCAAACTGCGCGACGTTCATAAGCATTTCGTGCGGCGCCGACTCGGTCCTGGCGGTCACCGGTATGGTCCAGAGATCGTGCGTCGAATTGACGCGATAGGTCGGCATTTGCACGACCAAGGGGTAGCTCACGTTATTTTTCGGGTCGACCCAGAAATTGGGGAGAGTTTGGGCGCTCGAATTCGTGGATACAAGCACGTTCTTAACGACCTCGCCCTCGCTTATGTCAAGCTGCCGCGCAAGCGTGCGGTCGACGTCGATCGTGAGCGCCGGAGCGTCGGGCACCTGGTACACATGTGAATCAACGACTCCCGGAACTGTTTTGAGATCGTGCGAAATCTTGGCGGCGACTGCATAAGCCTCATCGCTGTTAGGTCCGGACACTCTGACGTCGATTGGCGCGGGTCGCCCGAAGTTCAGCACCTGGTCAACGATGTCGGCGGGCTGGAAAAAAAACTGCAATTCAGGGAAACGCCGCGGCAGCTCGCGCCGCAATCGGGCGACATGAGCCGCTGTCGGACTGTGTTTCTCCTTTAAGGAGACGAGGATTTCGCCGTCCATTGGTCCGACCGTCGCCGAATCGCTGAGAGCGATGTTGATGCCGCTGTACGGCAGGCCAATATTGTCGAGGATAGTGTCGATCTGGTTTTGGCCGACGATCTCGCGCACGGCGTTTTCGACTTCAGCGAGATAGCGCTGCGTTTCCTCGATTCTCGTGGCCGGCGGCGCGCGCACGTGAAGACGCATCTGGCCGGCGTCGACTTGCGGAAAAAAATCTCTGCCAAGCCGAGGAAAAAGCGGCAGCGAAATCGCCATCAGAAGAATGAAGAAGGCGCTGGTGACGCCAGCACGCTTGACACAAAAGGCGACGCTATCGCGATAGGCTTCGCGGAAACGGCTGAAACCCGCTTCGAACCCCCGATGAATGGCGCTGAAGAGATTGAAGCCCCGGCGCCTCGCCGGACCGACGCGCGGGTGGGATTTATGCGCCTCGACCGAAGAGCGCATCAGCAAGTTGAATAGCACCGGAACCATTGTGAAGGAAAGAGCGAGGCTCGCCAGCAGCGACACGATGACCGAAAGCGACATCGGCGAGAACAGATATTTGGCCGTACCTTGAAGCAGGAACACCGGCACGAACACGATGCAGATGGACAGGGTCGACAGCATGGTCGGAACGCCAACCTCGCCGCAGCCTGTCACGATCGCCACCTTCAGTAACTCGCCCGACATCACATGGCGTTCGATATTTTCGATGACGACCGTTCCGTTATCGACCAGGATTCCGACGGCGAGCGCGAAGCCTCCGAGCGTCATCGTGTTCAAGGTCTGGCCGCCGGTATAGAGCACAAGAACAGCCGAGATGATCGACAGCGGAATGGCCGCAAGAATGATCAGCGTGAGACGCCAATTGCCTAGAAAAAGCAGGATCATAAGCGCCGTTAGTCCGGCCGCCATCATCCCCCCCATGAGAACGCTTGCGAGGGCGGCCTTGACGAAAACCGATTGATCGAAAATCGTTTTTATGTCGACGCCTTGCGGCAGCAATTTCTTTATGTATGGCAAAGCGTTCTTGACGCCGTCGATCACATTCAAGGTCGAGACGCCGCCTGTCTTGCGCACCATCATCAGGGCGCCTGGCTTTCCATCGACGGCGACGGAGTTGGTTTGAACCTGGTAGCCGTCATGAACATGCGCCACTTCATGGATGAATACCGTGTGGCCGTCCAACTGGCCCACCGGGAACTGATTGATAGAGGCGATCGCATCGGGGCTGTTGTTCATCGCCAGCATATAATCCTTGCTGCCGATTTTGACGTCGCCGGAGGGCAGGATGACGTTTTGCTCCTGGATCGCCCTGGCGACGTCCGAGGGAGCCAGTCCACGCGCTTGCAGCGCCTGCTGGTCGATGTCCACCATGATGACGCGGGGCTTGCCGCCGTAGGGGTAGGGAACTTCCGCCCCATGGACGACTGCAAGCGCCGGACGAATGGTATTTTGGCCAAGATCATTCAACTTAGTGTCCGGCAAGGAGCTGCTCGAAAGACTGAGCTGAATGATTGGCACGTCCGTCGCGCCATACCGCAAGACTAGCGGCGGCGTGATGTTCGGCGGCATGTATTTCAAAACAACGAGCGCGCTGCTCGCCAATTGCGACACGGCGCGCGTGACATCGGCGCCTTCATGGAGGAAGACTTTTAGGACGCCGACGCCATTGTAGCTCGTCGCCTCGATGTGGCTGATGTCGTCCACCAGGGAAGCGAGCTGACGTTCGTGCAAGGTCAGGATGCGATTCTGGATATCCTCGGCGCTCATGCCGTTATAGGTCCAGACGACGCTGACGACGGGGATGTCGATCGCGGGAAAAATATCGATCGGCATGCGCAGCGCAGCGCCGACGCCCAGGATGCAGATGAGCGCTAAGCTCGCGGCGACCGTATAGGGTCGCCTGAGCACAAACATCACTAATTTCATCGGGAACGCCCTGACCGCATAGGATTAAACCCCGCAATCAGGCGACCGCGGACCGATCGCCGGCGCTGCGGCCGCCACCAGGCGTTTCCTCATGCGCGTCATCCCAAGCCCGCGCTTCACCTGGGCCAGCAATCCCGAGTGGCGGCAATCCTGAGTGATCCAAGGAAGGAGCCGCGCCTTGCCTCAAAAGCGGTCTCATTGCGGCGCTTTCTTATGATTACATCCTGGTTCTGACCAATAATCACTGACCTGCCTATACTGTTCAAGTTACGATTGTCGGAATTTTGCGCCATGCCCACGGCAAAGGCAACTATCCGAGACGTAGAAATCCGCGCGCAATAGTATAAAAATGTTTTTATGGGCTATGAAGAAACCTTTATGTGACAGAAGCCTGGTTTCGCTCGTAGAGACTGCTTCGGTTCGGGACGTTCAGCTTGATCAACCGACGCTATCTAAGCGTTGCAGGAAAAGTTAGACGCTGCGCCAGCGAAAGAAACGGGCCTGATATAGCTCCAGACTTTCGGCCGCAACGCCGCCATCGCCGACTTCAAGCGAGCTTGATCACCGCGCGTCGTCTGCCGCCGCGCGTGGTCCGCGCTGTTGATCAGAAAGCCTTCCCCCAAAGGGGGGACGCGATGACAAATAAGATCGCCGAAATCGCATTATTATCTGCCGCGTTTATGCTGTGCGCCGGCGCTGCGGATGGCGCGCGGTTTCACCCTTATGTTCACCGATTGCGCGTCGGGCATGCTTTCCGGCCTCATGGCGCTCCCCAATATCAAGGCCGCTCGGGTTTTGCCCCGGCCTTCCCATTTCCGCCCGCAGAACATGGCGTCACGCCCTACGGATATGCGATGGGACGGCCCTGCATGTCGCGCGACGACTGTGATCGCAAAGACTTCGATGAGTCTGGAACGCGCGGCCGCATGGGCTTAGGAGCCGACCCGGCGCATCCGGAAGGCCCCGGCAACTTCTCCGACTGACCGGCGCGCGGCGTCGCGATCCTGACGAAACGCGAAGGACGGCGTCGGGCTTTTCCGCCGCCTTGCGCCAACGCGGAAACTCCGCAAGGCAGATAACGGCCGCTGGCTCCACTCCCAAATAGAAAGCCCGGCCATGATTGGCCGGGCTTTCTTTGCGGCGCGCCCTGAAAGCGAAGCCCGAAAGGCTCGTTCTCAGTACTTGGCGACGACCGGAGGGGGCTTCGGCGCGTCGAAAGGATAATAACGGATGCTGAAAAAGCCCGCGCTTTGCTCCGTCTTGGCGGTGCCGCCGACGCCCGCGAACGAAAATCTCTGGCTGAAGGAATATTGCAGGCCAACCCGCACTTTTCCGAAAGGCCCAGAATAGAGATTATCCCAGAGGCCGCCGGTGATCTGGCGGATCAGGTGGTTGTTGCCATTGCAGACACTAGAGCCGACGATCGAACAGCCGGCGTTGGTGTAAAGAGGATTGCCAGAGCCGTAGGCGAGCTGTGTTCCGGCGACGGTGAGCGTCGAATATGCTGCTTGTTGATCCTCCTGGCCGGCGTAGGCGTAGAGGTCAAGTTCCGGTGTCGCATGCCAGATCACGCCGGCGAGCAGCGCGGTCTCGCGGAGCGGGTCGAGCCTGCCGTTCGCTTGGAAAGTGACGTCGGAGAGCTGGCCAGCGCCGTAACGCCCGATGCCGCGTCCGGTCGCGCCGGAAAACTGGAGGTCTAGCTGCTTGGGAATCACAGACACGAGGATCGAGCCGCCGCCAAAGGCGGCCCCGACGCTCTGATTGCTTATCCCGAAGGGCGTAGTCCCATTGGCCGGCAAGAGGGTCGGAGCGAAGGGATTATTGGCGACCTGGTCGGTGAAGGTCCTGTATACGCCATAGCCCTCGACATGGATGTCATGGCCGTCAAAGGACGAATCCCAGGCGGCTTTGCCGACGACATCCGGAACCGAATTGATCGAATAGGTGTTCGCCACATTAAACAAAGACCCGCCGGGAGGCACTGCGTTAAACACCGGCGAAGTAAAGAATGTGGCCCCCGGGCCGGCCGTCGGCAGGCCGGCGACGAACGGCCCCGCCGGGAAGCAGCTGTTCACGTTGGCGCTAGGCGGACACGCGAACGTCGTGGCGGGCCCTTCCATCGAAACGCCGGCCCAGAAGCTCTTGTCGAAGTCCTTGACGAGGCGCAGCTGCGCTTGCCGCGCCCAGATGAAACCGGGAACGTACTGCGCGTCGATCTGGATAGGAATGTCCTCCTGACGCGCAACCATGCCTTTGGTGAACATCGTGGCCAGCGACCAGGTTTGGCCGGCGAGAACATGCGCGCCCCAGTCATCCTGATCGAAAGTCGCGTATACGTGCCGGATGCGCGGCGTGTATGAGTTGCTCTCATTGGAGTTGGCGGTCTGCGCGGCGCCGAGGAAGTCCATCTCGATGTAACCCGCCAAATGCGTCACGGGATCGATGTCGCCCTTGGCGAGGAGACTGGCCCGACTCTGGCGGGCGCTCAGGCGGAACTCGTTGGCGTAGCCGACGCGGCTATTGTAATAGGGAATGGATTGATAAACGCTGCCGATGTCGGCGGGGAGGTAGCGGTTGCGGAAAACGCCTTCGAGCGCCAGGAAGCCGCCGGGCGTAATGCTGACGCCATTGATGTAGAGGCTTGGCGAGCCGGCCACCGGCAAGCCGCGTATCGCTGCCTCCGTCGCCGTGAGGCCGGTTGGGGAAACGCCGCCGAGCGGCGCGATCCCAATTCCGCCATATGGCCCCGCCGCCGCCACAGGAGCCGGCGCCGCCGGACGCGCCGCGACCGCGTGGATCTGGACTTGCTCCTCTTTCTGCCTGCGCGCCTGCTCGTTGACTTTGGCTTCGAGCCGTTTCAACTGCGCCTTGAGCGCGCGAATCTCATCCGCGGTGTCGTCCGCGCGCGCGACGCTCTGATAGCAAACCAAAGCCCCCAAGGTTAGCGCTACGACTGCCGGTTTTTTACGATGTCGGTCCATCAACTTCGCCCCCACAAAATGCCATTAGTCAACGCTCGAATTAACGAGGATGGCTCAAGCTGCATGGCAATCTGTGTATTCGAGGCTGATATTGACTGTCAAAATGAAATCAGCGTCGCGCACTAATAAGACTTATACAGTTGCATCATAGATACAAATTTTTTATTTGTGACACCTGTATGACAAATACATTATTATATGTTGAACTAACAAAGCTTAAATGGCGGCTGACACCCGCCACAATTAGCCAAAAATGCGTTATTTTTGTGGCGTGCCTTCCGTTGTTAAAAATAAGCCTAGACTAAATAGCTGCATCAGAAAAACGGCTTCGCCTCGAAGGTCCACTTCCGCCGCCGCGCCGGCGTCGCGGTGACAGCGTCGCAGGCAAAAGCCAACGCCGCGGTTTCGAAAGTCCGGTCGGGTGTCAAAACCGTCTTTGCCTATGATTTGAAGCGTTTTTTAGATGATCTCGGACGCCGCCGGATATTGATTTGGCTCCCTGAGCAGGACTCGAACCTGCGACCGATCGATTAACAGTCGATTGCTCTACCAGCTGAGCTATCAGGGAACGCGCGGCCCGACGCATCAGCGCCGCCCGCCGCAATTTAGGGCATATAGCAAGCCTGCCAGCGCTTTGCAAAGCGCTAATCGCCGTCATGCGTCCGCAACCGCGTCTAAAGCGCGTCCCAAGCATTCCTTGCTTGCCGGCCGTTTCATTTGCTATAGGCAGAAGCGCGCTTTCGTCGCGACGGAGGCCTCGTGGCGGAGTGGCTACGCAGAGGACTGCAAATCCTTGCACCCCGGTTCGATTCCGGGCGAGGCCTCCAGGTTCCGAGGACGCCTGCCAAGGCGTTTTCGCGACGCGCCACCCCCAATTCGTAAAAAAGTTCGGCCCGACTTTAGGCTTCGCAAGATCGCGGCGACAGGCTGTTCCGGCCTTGACCGGCGCGCAGGCCGATTTCATTGTGACGCCGCGCCGTCTCAAGTTGGCCGGAACTGTGAAAACATGCCGGAATTTGGCGGGGATCCATGCGTGCGTGAATTGGCCAGACATATCGGATCCGCGGCGGGCGGCATCGTAGCCTTCGCGCCTCGCCAAGCGCCAAACCGACAATTCGCCCGCTATTGCCTTGCGGCGGGTCTCCTGCTTTGCGCCGCCGCCGCGCCTTTGCGCGCGCAAACGGCCGAGCCGGCGGCCATGACGGTCAGCGTCGCCAAGACGAAGACGCAATGCTTCGTCGATTCGCTGCGCCTCAACGGCTTGGCCGTCGCGCGCGACGAAGTTCTCATCCGCCCCGACGTCGAAGGCCTGCGGGTCGCCCAGGTCCTCGTCGATGACGGCGCGACGGTCGCGGCGGGGCAGCCTCTCGCGCAGCTCGAGCGGCCGGATTGGCTGCCGGGCGCCCCACCAAGGCGACCATGACGGCGAGCGCCGGCGGCGTTGTCGTCGTCGGCCGGCTTCCCGTCGGCATGCCGGCGTCGGCGCGCGGCGAGCCGATGTTTCGCATCATCCGCGACAGCGAATTGGAGCTTCGCGTCAGTCTGCCGCTGGCGGCGCTGGCGAAAATCAAGCAGAGCCAGATCGCCAAGATCGAAGCCCTGGATTTGAGCGAATTCGCCGGAACGGTGCGTCTCGTCGAGCCCGAAATCGATCCTTTGACGCAGCAGGGGCATGCGCGCATCCAGTTGAGCGCCAGCGCCGGGCTGAGGCCGGGCGCTTTCGCAATCGCGACGATCGACGCCGGCCAAAGCTGCGGCCCGGCGGCGCCGCTTTCGTCGATTCTCTACGGGCCGGAAGGCGCCGTCATCCAAGTGGTGCGCGACAATCGCATCGAGACGCGGCAGGTGCGCGTCGGCCTGTTCGGCGACGCCGACGCCGAGATTCGCGAGGGGCTCTCGCCGGGCGATATGGTGGTGGTCCGCGCCGGGGCGTTCTTGCGCGAAGGGGATCTGGTGCGGACTGTG
>CAWFIA010000011.1:75000-532167 GCA_963815815.1 uncultured Alphaproteobacteria bacterium | reverse complement strand
GCGGCCGCGATTCCGCTGTCGAAGCGCAGGGCCGCGCTGTCGACGGACTGCGCAAAGGCGCGCAAAAGCTGGCGCAGGCGATGCGCCAGCAAGGAGAAGGCGAAGGCGAAGGCGAGGGTCAGGCGGAAGGCGAAGGCGCGGCCGAGGGCTCGCAAGGCGAGTTCGGCCAGAACGGAACCGATCCGCTCGGCCGTCCGACCGGACGCGAACACGCGTTCAATCCAAGCGCCAAATATGATCCGATGGGCGTTCCAGCGGCCGAGCGCGCCCAACGCGTTCTTGAAGAATTGCGCCGCCGTCTTGGAGAACCGTCGCGTCCGCGCGAAGAAATGGATTACTTTGAACGTCTTTTGCGGCGCTACTAGTGCGTTTTCGGAGGAAGCGAACATTACCGCTTGAATATTATCCGATACGGCGCGTGACTATGCCGTTTGAGGATTTCGAGCCGAATGCTTCGCTATTTTGCGGGGCCGGAAATCCAATTTGATGCATCCAGGTGATTTTCTGTTCGTTTGTCGATCATAAACCACTCGCCGAGCCGACTGGCATGCACGCTGTAACAAACTTTATGGTCGCCGTCGCTCTTGGGGCCGTCGCGTTCGTGCTGTTGGCGGGCCTAGCCAACATGATTCGCGGCGGCAGCCCGAATTTGTCGCAGAAGCTGATGCGCTGGCGCGTGGGTTTGCAGTTCGTCGCAATCCTGCTCATTTTGAGCATTTTATGGTTGCGCCACTGACGTATGTGGCGGATCCTCAGGTTGAGTCGGAGCCGACTAAGAGCGCCGCTTTAGGGTGATGAAACGCATGGTTGTTTTGAACCGCATCTATACGCGCACGGGCGACGGGGGCCAAACCTCGCTGGGCAGCGGCGAACGCCGCCCCAAGAACGATCTGAGAATTGAAACCTACGGCACCATCGATGAAGCCAATTGCGCCATCGGTCTCGCCCGGGTTTTGACGTCGAAAGATCCGAATTGGGCGCGGGTCGACGCCATGCTGCTCTGCATCCAGAACGATCTTTTTGATCTCGGGGCCGATCTCTGCGTGCCTGAAACGGAACAGGCCCTTCCCTACGAGCCTTTGCGGATCGTCCAAGAGCAGGTCGATCGTCTCGAACGCAAGATCGACGAATTGAACGCCCAGTTGCCGCCTTTGCAGTCTTTTGTCCTGCCCGGCGGATCCCCCGCGGCGGCGACCCTCCACCTTGCCCGCACCGTAACGAGGCGGGCCGAACGTCTGCTCGTGGCGCTGGCCGCCACGCCCGGCGAAAAAGTCGGCGAGCCGGCGCTGAAATATGTCAACCGGCTCTCCGATTTTCTGTTTGTCGCGGCGCGCTATGTCAATCGCAAGGGGGAAGGGGATATTTTGTGGGTGCCGGGACAAAACCGCTGAAACGGCGGCGCTCCATGCGGCGCATGTCAAAAACCTTTATGGCGCGATGGAGACGTAGCGTCCTGGATGGACGCCGAGCGGGTTGGTCTCCCAACCTCGCAATCTCGGCGAAATGAGATCGCTCGCGCGATAGTTCATCAAAACGAGATAGGGTTGCTCTTTGAGAAGCAAGGCCTCCGCCTCGTGCAGGATCGACGAACGCCGCGCCGGATCGCGCTGTTCGCTCGCGCGACGCATCAGCGCATCAAAGGCGGGGCTGGAAAAACTCGGGCTGTTCAGCCCCTGATTGTCGCTCTGGGCGAGAAACAGAAAGTTCTGGGCGTCGGGATAATCGGCGAACCAGCTCGTCCGGGCGACATCGAACGGCAGCTTTTCACGCAAGAGCGCGTAATGGGTGGCTGCGTCGACGCCTAGAATGCGCGTCTTGACACCGATCGCTTTCCACATATCGGCGATGGCGACCGCTGTCGCGCGATGGCTGCCTGAATTATTGAAGCGGATCTCGACTTCGAGCGCCTTTTCGTTTTGGCCTTGGCCGCCGAGTCGGCCTCGCCGGCGCCAAAACCCGCCTCGCACAGCAGCCGGCGCGCCTGGGACTGCCGCTCGCCAAGGCTGACGCCCTTCCACGCTACCTCGGCCGGCGCCCCATAGCTCGCAATGCCTGGCGGCACGAAACTGTAGCTCGGCGACATCACGCCGCCCCAGATGCGGCCAGCCAGAAATTCGCGGTCGATCGCCATCGAAAGAGCTTGGCGCACTCTTGCGTCGTCGAAGGGAAGGCGGCGCGTGTCGAAAGCGTAATAATAGCCGCCAAGGCTCGGCGACAGGCGCAGCGATTCGCCAAGATGCTTGCGCGCGAAAGCGATCTCCTCGACCGGCACTTCATCGTAAAAGTTGATCTCGCCCGCCATGAAGCGGCGCAACGCGGCCGAGCGGTCTTCCAGCGGGATGAAAATTTCCTCCTCGAGCGCGACCTTCGCCGCGTCGTGATAATTCGGACTTTTGGCGAGGACGACCGCGTCGTTGGGGATGAATTTTTTCAAGGTGAATGGACCATTGGTCACCACATGCGCGGGATGCGCGAAGTCCGAGCCGAAGGCCTCGACCGACTTACGATGCAGCGGTTTGGCGGTGAAATGAGCGAGCTGTTCGAGAAAATAAGGCGTCCTCTGTTCCAGCGTGATCTCGAGCCTTCCGTCTTCGAGCGCGCGGACGCCCAGAGCCTCGACCGATAGCTCCCCCCTGTTGACCTTTTGCGCGTTCTTCAGCGTATAGAGGACATTGGCGTAGGGAGCCCCTGTCGCCGGCGCCATCAAACGGCGAAAGGCGAAAACGAAGTCGTCCGCCGTGACGGGGTCGCCGTTCGACCATTTGGCGTCGGCGCGCAACTTAAAGACAAAGACCGCGCCATCCGCGCCCGCGCTCCAGCTTTCGGCGACCCCTGGGACGAGCACGCCCTGCGCGTCTCGGGCAAGCAGGCCCTCGAATAATTCGTCGAGCACGTTACTCTCGATCAGCGTCGTCGCCTTATGCGGGTCGAGCGAGCCCGGATCGCCGAGCGCGCCGCGGCGCCAAATCATCTGTGCATCAGCGCCGCCACCAAAACCGGACAAAAGGCCTGCGATCAGCGCCAAAAAACCAACCGCGCGGCAAAATTGGAAGAAGGCGTTCATCAACCCGGCGCGAAGGCTATTTTGTGCTGCGCCACCGGAATCTGGCGCCGCACACGGTCGACGTAAGTTGGATCGATCCGCGTCGACACGGTTCCGACGCCGTCCGAGGCTTTGGCGATGACATGGCCCCAGGGATCGACGACCAGCGAATGGCCATATGTCAGCCGTTTTTCACCGCCGATGACATGGGCACCGGTCTGCGCCGGGGCGCAGAAATAGGTCTGCGTTTCGATGGCGCGGGCGCGGCAGAGGACCTCCCAATGATCCTTGCCGGTCTGCTGGGTGAAGGCGGACGGCAGCGCGATCATCTGCGCGCCCTGCGCGACGAGCGCCTGAAAGAGCGCAGGAAAGCGCAGATCATAGCAAATCGAACAGCCGACGATGATGTCCTCGCAGCGATAGGTCACGACCGCCTCGCCAGGGGCGAAAGAGTTGCTTTCGCGATATTGCGCGCCGTCCGGCGTCGTCACGTCGAACATGTGAATCTTGCGATAGCGCGCGACCTCGGCGCCGGCGCGGTCGAACACAATCGTCGTGTTGTGGATGCGGTCGCCGTGATCCGGCTTTTCGAGGATCGATCCCGCATGGATGAAGATCTTGTACTTTTGGGCAAGCCCCTGCATGGCGCGATAGGCCGGCCCATCCGGCAATTTTTCCGCCGCGGCGAATTTTTCCGCGCGATTGCCGCCCATAAAATCGAAACATTCGGGCAGGCAGACCCAATCCGGCCCTTCCTCGACGACCGCCTTCTCAGTCAGCCTCGTCGCCGCCTCGATGTTGGCGGCTTTGTCGTCGACCGAGTTCATCTGGATGAGGGAGATTTTCATCGGGCGATAACCAATCCACAAGTCGGAATACTGACCTCGCAAAGCTTAGTAAAAGCAAACTCAATGTATTTTAAATTCGTTCAAAACTTCCTCTAAATGACACTTCAATGGTTCACCTGGGAAATGCTTATAATCAGAACTAGTCAAAAAAAATGCGGAAAATCGCAATTCGTATCGCTTAGTTCCAATTTGAGACCGCGCTTCCGAAACAAATTTCTCTCGATACGAATTGAAAATGCTTTCAGCATCTTCAAATTCTCCGCCCGTTGCGGAAGGTTTCCTTTCGTTCAAGAGCATTATCTCATGAAAAGTGCATGCAGCATGATAGTATCCCCATAATTTTGTAGGCTCCTTATTCCAAAATGTATCCAACCAATGACGCCAAACTTTCGCCGCTTGTTTCAAATAATAGACATTTTCATCGATTGGATTTTCAAGCCATAGCAAAAGAAACATTCGGCCTATGTTGTAGGTCGCGTCCAATTCATTGTAAGAATTTGTTTTTGCTAAGACAAGGACTTTCTGATATTCAGCCAATGCGTCTTTAGTCTTGCCTTGCCCATCCAAGGCATAAGCGATCTCGAACTGTACATCGGATTCGTCAAGCGAAGTTATAAATTTTTGTTTTTAATTCAGCCCCTGCAATGCGAGCCGAAAGTAGTACTCAGCCTCCTCAAAATGATATTGTCGCTTGTTTATGATGCCAACGAGAAAGGGATATCAATGGGCTCCGGCTCTAAAATTTTAGCTTTTTCAAGATAGTCTTGAGCTAGCAACATATCGCTGCGATTGATAACTGCGTAGGCATCATTTAAAAACGATTTGGCCTTCGTTTCTAGCGTATCGTGGATTAGGCTTGGTGGGTTCAAAAAATAAACGACCGCTGCGAGCGCTAATGCACCCACCGCCCTAACTGCAGGCAATCTCACTTCAAGCAACCCCGGCAATACTGCCCCAATTCCGGCGGCAGCAAGCGCCAGCACGACTCTGAAAACAAACAATGTAAAGGCAGTCGGATTGGGAATCGCTACCGCAAAAACGAGCAAAACGATAACGAAAACAAACCCGAAGACATACGCTAGAAGCTTGTCGATAGTGATGGTCCCATCTACAACGCTCATGTTATGTCCTCGGGTCCAACAAGCTAGGCATTTCGTCAGTGTAAAGAATTGCTTTCAACCCTATCCGCCGTCACTACCGCCGCCATCGATGTGACCTCCGCTTGTGCCTCCGCCCCCGCCGTCCCCTCCGGCGGTCGAGGCGCCGGCCCCTCCGGCGGTCGAGGCGCCGTCCCCTCCGGCGGTCTCGGCCAAGACGACCTGATTCCCAATCGTTATTGGCCTATTAACGCCAAAAGGCCAGTTTCCCACCACCAAGACCGACACGAAAGCGGTTAGCCCCGAAATCAATAAATACCTCATATGAACCTCCTAAAAGCAATGGATGCACATACCCGAACACTATTAATTGGATTGTTGAATTGCGCAAGACAACGGCCCACCTAAAGGTCGCATTTTTCCGATTTTCGGAACCCCGACGGGCGACGTTTTGCCACTCGGCTTACCGGGCGCAGGCTGTGATTTGCAAGCCGCGCAAGGTCAAATTGATCCGCCCTCCGCCCGCCAGCAGCGCGGACGTCGCAGCGAAAATCCGGTCGACGCCGTGGAAGGCGAGCCGCGCGGGCCCGCCGAGCACGACGACATCGCCGGAATGAAGTTTGATGCTTTTCGTCGGATCGCCGCGTTTGGGGCCGCCGTAACGAAACAGCGCCGAATCGCCGAGCGAGATCGAGACGACGGGCGCCGAAAAATCGCCCTCGTCGCTGTCCTGGTGCAGACCCATGCGGGCGGAAACGTCGTAGAAATTAACGAGGCACGCCTGCGGCGGATGCGGATAGCCGGAAAGCGCCCGCCAAGCGCGCATCGCGAGCTCCGGAATCGGTTCCCAAGGCTTGCCGGTGACGGGATGCAAGGGCTGGTAGCGATAGCCGTCGACGTCGGAGACCCATCCGAGGGTTCCGCAATTGGTCATTTTGACCGAAAACAGTTTTCCCGTACGCGGCATGCGCGGCGCATACCAGGGCGAGCGCACGGCGATGGCGGCGACCTCCGCCACGAGCTTCTCTTGCGCCGCGAGGTCGAAAAAACCGCGCGCAAGGACAAGGCCGGAGGCGAGCTCGACCTCCATTTCCAATTGAGAGAATAAATCCGCCATCGAAAAACCGTCCGCCTTCTCCTCAAGGCGCGGATTTTATCCCTCCAAAACCTGTTTGCTGTCCACCGTCGAGTTGGATTTCAGCCGGTAGACCAGGGGGACGCCGGTCGCCAGCTCCATCGAAGGAATCGTCTCGGGCGTCAATTTGTCGAGCACCATCACCAGCGCGCGCAGCGAATTGCCATGCGCGGCGACGACGACTCGCTTGCCGTTGAGCACAGCCGGCAAAATCGACTGGCAATAATAGGGCAAAACGCGCGCCACCGTGTCCTTCAGGCTCTCGCCGCCAGGCGGCGGGACGTCATAAGACCTGCGCCAGGCGTGCACTTGCTCTGTGCCCCACTTCTCCGCCGCGTCGGCCTTGTTGAGGCCGGAAAGGTCGCCGTAATCGCGTTCGTTCAAAGCGAAATTTTTCACGATGGGAAGATCCGGCGCGCCGAACTCCTGAAGCAGCAGCTGCATCGTGCGTTGCGCCCGCAAAAGATCCGAGGTGAAACCGAGGTCGAAGCCGAGGCCGGCCGCTTTGAGGCGCCGCCCCGCCGTTTTCGCCTCTTCGACGCCCTGCTCCGTCAGATCCGGATCTTTCCATCCGGTGAACAGGTTTTCCAGATTCCATTCGCTCTGGCCATGGCGAACGAGCACGAGAAGGCGATCCATATCTTATCCTTGTTGGGCGGCGACTACGCCCTTATGACGATTTTGGCGGTCCTGGTCAGGCCGGACTGAAGCTGCGCCAAATCCATCTAGACCAAATTTTTGGCGCGGAAAACCCAAAGACTTCGAAGATGTCCTTTCGCCCGTCAAAAAGGGAGCGCTTCGCAGGTCGGCGACGTTGATATAGACTAGCGCGCATGACCCACAATGGATGGCGCCGTCGTCCCGAGACGCATCATGCGTCAATGGAATGAGATCAGGAACGTGATTGAGCCTCTCTTAAATCATCGCGCCCTAAAGGAATTGAGATGGGCGACCGTATAAGCGACCCGACGCGCTCGGCGCCGGAGACGCCCCCCGGATGGACGACCAGCGGGCCGCGCGGTCAGGGCGCGCCGCGTCCGCCGCATCAAGACACTCCCCTCACCCGTTTTCTCGGCGGCTCTCCGGGTAGCGTCTTTCTGCGGCTGTTCTTCGTCTCCCTGATCGTCGGCGCGCTTTTTATGTGGCTCGACATCCGTCCCGTCGATATTTTCCAGGGGATCGCCGACCTCTTCCACCGCCTCTCCCGCCTGGGATTCGACGCCATTCGCGAGATTGTCGATTACGTCCTCGTCGGGGCCGCAATCGTCGTGCCTGTCTGGCTCGTGTTGCGGCTTCTCAACATGCGCGGCGAACGCTGATTTCCCAAGCCGCGTCATTAGAACACGTCAGCGTCGGCTTTTCCCGCCGCCCAGTCGCGCGCGGCCGCGCCGACCGCTTCGGCGAGCCTTCGATATGGCTTTCGCTCCAGCGCCTCGAGAAGGCCGCGCTTGATCGCCGCCGGCAGGCCGAGGCCTTTGTAGACAAGCGACGAGTAGAGTTGCACAAGGCTCGCGCCCGCCTCTATCTTGGCGAAAGCGCGCGCCGCGCTATCGACCCCGCCGGCGCCGATAAGCGGAAACTGGCCTTCGACGCGCAGATAGGCGGCGGCGAGCATTTGCGTCGAAAGAGAGAAAAGCGGACGGCCGGAAAGCCCTCCTTGTTCCTTCGCCGTCCGCGCGTCCCGCAGCCCCGGAGGGCGCGAGAGCGTCGTATTGGAGATGATCAGGCCATCGACCTTGCGAGCTTTCGCGCAGGAGGCGATCTGATCGAGTTCACCCAACGACAAATCCGGCGCGATCTTCAAAAGCACCGGCTTGCGGCCGCATATTTCCGCCTTTTCGTCGCGAGCGGCGATGACGCGGGCGAGCAGGTCGTCGAGCGCCGCCGATTGCTGGAGATCGCGCAGCCCCGGCGTATTCGGCGAGGACACATTGACCGTGAAATAATCCGCTACCGCGGCTAGCGCCAAAATGCCGCGCACATAATCGGCGGCGCGATCGGCGGAGTCTTTATTGGCGCCGATATTGACGCCGAGGACGCCCATTTTTCTTTGCGGTAGGGTTTTTTTCCAACGCCTCTCCAGCCGCGCGGCGACGACGGCGACGCCATCGCTGTTGAAGCCAAACCGGTTGATCACCGCCTGGTCCTCTTCGAGACGGAACAGGCGAGGACGCGGATTGCCGGATTGGGGCAGCGGCGTGATCGTGCCGACTTCTGCAAAGCCGAAGCCGAGCGCGAGAATCGCGCCAATGGCTTCGCCATTTTTGTCGAAGCCCGCGGCTAAGCCGAGCGGATTGGCAAAGTCGAGCCCGAACGCCTTGACCGAGAGGCGCCGATCATCGGGGCTGCAGAGGGCGAGGTTTGGCAGGCGCGCCAAGGCCTTGATGGCAATCCCATGCGCTGTCTCCGGATCAAGGCGATGGAGGAACGGCTGCGCGACAGCGCTTAGCGCCGCAACGAAGCGGGACGGATCGATGGCGATGACTCAAAACTCCTTGAAGGGTCAGGTTCGAAACGTCAGTGTACTGGATCTACAGCGATATTTTCGGTTCGAAATCGCCTCATGCGGCTGGAACAGTTCTCGCGCAATCGTTTCGGCTGGCGACGGGTCGCCGTTCGCGACGCCGCGGCCAAACTCTGGCTCGTCGATGTCGACGAAAAATCCGCGCTCGAATCCGATGTAACGCCCTTGTCCCGCGACGAAATCGACCGCGCCAACCGGTTTCTGCGCGCCGAGGATCGCGCGCGCTTCATGCTGACGCGCGCGGCCTTGCGGCATCTCCTCGCCGAGGAGACCGGCGCGTCACCGGAAAAGCTCGTTTTCACTCTTGGGCCGTTCGGCAAGCCCGCGCTCGCCGGCGCCGAGGCGCTCCATTTCAGCGTCTCGCATTCCGGAGCGCTGGCGCTAATCGGCATGTCTTTAAGCCGCCTGATCGGCGTCGACATTGAGCTGATGCGCGAAAATATCGACGAACTCGCACTCGCTCAGTCTTTCTTTTGCGCGGATGAGCATCGCTTTCTCGAACGCCTCAAAGGCGCGGCGCAGCTTGAGGCGTTTTATCGGATATGGACGTGCAAAGAAGCCGTGCTGAAGGCCTTCGGCGTCGGGATTACCGCCCATCTCAAGGATTTTCAGGTCGAGCTGGCGCCGGCCGGACCCAGCATCCGGCCGCAGCCCAATTGCTTCACGCCCGCGCTCGCGCATGTTCAGCTCCAATCGATCGACGTTCCCGACGCCTACGCCGCGACCTTGGCGCTCGCCTAAGCTTGGGCCGCCCCTTTCTGCGAGGCCCAAAAACGGCCTCGCCAATGCGCTGCACCGGCGCCTGCGCACGTCAATCGTCGCCGCGATGCTTCCTTTTGCCGCCGCGCCCGCGGCCCCTGTGGTCTTCCTCGTGCTCGTCCTCGTCGTCGTCATCTTCATCGTCCTCTTCATCATCGACGACGGTGATTTTTTCGAGCGCGACGGCGGGGATGACGTGCGATTTCACCTCTTCGCTCTCTTCGCCGTACCACAGCACGCGCACGCCGTCGGCCTCGACGGAGACGACCGTCATGGGCGGTCCAAACGATTTCAGTTGCACGATGTCGCCTGGTTCGAAAGTCGTTGGGCCGCTAGTCATCTCGCTCATGGATTCGCCTCCTCTTTCCGCGCGACGGCGCTTTTCAACCTTAAGGCCTGAGTGGGCGGGGTAAAACCGTTCCGCCGCTCAGCGCCAGACCGCACTTGCGTTAGATTGGCCGCATGTCGGAGTTGTGACGGCCGTAATCTTCTTGCGTCGCTCCATTTCGCTTGAACACGCCTACGGCCATTCGACCGCGGGGGGGAGCGACGACAAAATCGCCGCGACATTGCCGCCCGTCTTCAGGCCGAAAATCGTGCCCCGGTCGTAGAGCAGATTGAATTCGACGTAGCGCCCGCGGCGAACGAGCTGTTCGGCGCGGTCCTCCCGCGTCCAGGAGAGATGATAGTTGCGGCGGACCAGTTGCGGGTAGATCGAGAGAAAGGCGCCGCCGACCGCCTGTGTGAAAGCGAAAGTTTTAACGAAAGACGCCGTGTCATCGGGCGGACATTCGAGATAATCATAGAAAATTCCGCCGATCCCGCGGGGCTCATCACGGTGCTTCAAGTAGAAATAGTCATCGCACCATTTCTTGAATTTGGGATAATCCGCGACGGGCTCATGGCCTTCGCAGGCGCTCGCCATGGCGGCGTGGAAGTCCCGCGCGTCGCGATCGGTCTGCGAGCGGCGGCGATCCAGAACGGGCGTCAGATCCGCCCCGCCGCCGAACCACGCCTTGCTGGTCTCGACAAAGCGCGTGTTCATGTGAACGCAAGGCACGTTCGGATTCCACGGATGCGCGATGAGCGAGACGCCCGAAGCCCAATAGCCAGGGTCGTTCTCGGCGCCGGGAATCTGCTTGGCGAATTCAGGCGGGAACGCGCCGAACACAGTCGAGGTATGGACAGCCATTTTCTCGAAGACGCGGCCCTTGAGAATCGCCATCAGGCCGCCGCCGCCGTCTTTCTCTTTGCGCCAGGATGTTTTCTCGAAACGCCCCGGCGCCATGCCGGGCATTGCAAAGGGGCCTGAAGCATCCTGTTCGAGCGTCTCGAAAGCTATGATGATTTTCTGTTGCAGCGCTTCAAACCAGGCGCTCGCCTCGGCCTTACGGCGCTCGCCCATTTTGGATTCGATCATTGTTTGAACTCTTCCACAGCTTTGAACATGCCGCGCCCCGGAACCCAAGGGGCGAGGGCCCGCGTAATCGCACCGCCGCCACCCTTTCGGTGACGGCGATCACATCGCATGACGGGCGCGGGGCATCAATCCGCCAAGGCCGATATCAAGCTCGGCTGAGCGAAATGGAGAGCAATTCAGGCGGAAAACGCGCGAGGCGGGAGGAGGCCGTGCGTCAGTCGAGGCTGGCGACGGGTCTGTTTTGAGCCGCCAGCGCAAGCGGCGAGCCGCGCACACTGCGCGGCGAGCTTCTGCTCTGCGCAAGAGCCGAAGAGATCTCGCCGCGCGTTGATCGGCGGTGCAAATCAGCGCGCGGCCATTTTATTGCTGTCGGCGGGCGGTTCGCCGCCCCCGTGGGGAAGATTGAAAGCGCTTTTGAAAGACGTCACCAAGGCCGTCTTGACGTCTTGGCCGACGGCCGTCAGTTTGATGGCGTAACAGATTTGAGGGTTGCCGATTGCGATTGCTTCGCCAAGCGCCCTCTTGCTGTCCAGTTCGGCTATTGCGTCCGTCCGGGCCTTATCGTCGGTTTCAAGCAGGACGAGACCCTTTTCTTGGAGCCAGTAATCCACCGCCACGTCGGAGCGCATTTGCGTCGTCGGATGCTCATATTCGCAAGACTTGCCGAGGGAGCCAACTTGCATCAGCCGGGCGAATTCATTCGGCTCGAGTTTCGCAATGGCGGCTGCGGCGGCGTCAGCTTGCCCGCTTTCGCGATAATGGTCGACCTCGTCCTTACCATAGCTCGCTAGCGCCGCGACCGCGACATTCTCCGCGGAGAAATTTAATTCAACTCCCGCCATCTTGATTACGGTCGCGGCGGATCCGACGCGCTCGAGCAGCTTTTGCGAGGCGGCGCGGATCGGATTGAAATCGGCCCAAAAAAGAGCCAGCACGGACAAAGTCGCGACGGCCGCTATGATGGACTTCATCGCGCCGAGCGCCGCCTCGAATTTTTCCTTGAGATCGGCCTTCGCGTCTGTCATGGCGGCCTCCTATGCCCGTGTACTCCCCTGCAATGATGGAGGTTCACCGATCCTAACCCCTTCGGCGGTGCGCAGCTGCACAAGACGGATTTGCCGCGCCGCCTCGCCTGCCACGATCGCCGCGGCGACGGCGACGTTCAGCGAGCGCATTCCATTTTGCAGCGGAATCACGAGGCGCGCGTCCGTAGCGCTATGAACCTCCTCAGGCGCGCCCGCCGATTCCCGGCCAAGAAGCAGAATGTCTCCCGGCGCGAAGCGAAACTCAGTGTAGGACAGAGCGGCTTTGGTGGAGAGCAGGATGAGGCGCGCCCCGGCGGCGCGGCGCGCGGCGTCGAAAGCGCCGAAAGAAGCATGGCGCGCAATCGTCAAATGATCGAGATAGTCCATCCCGGCGCGGCGAAAATGCCGATCGCTCGCCGGAAAACCCGCCGGCTCGATGATGGCGGCCGCAAAGCCGAGACAGGCGCACATGCGCAGAATCGTTCCGGCATTCTGCGGAATGTCCGGCTGGTAGAGCGCAAGCGTCAACGGGGCGAGCGAGGGAAGTTGCATGATCCAGCCTTGTCGAGTTCGGCGCGCCCGGCGCAAGGCGGCCGGAATGCGAATTTTGGGCGATACCAAAAAAATCGGCGGCGGGGCATCATGGCTTGGCCGCAGATGTTGATTCTTTCCGATCCCTTCATTAGTCCGTAAGCGGATGGGCGTTCGAGCCAGCCTGCGCAGCGCCATTTCGAGGATGTCATGACAGCCACTACGACGTTGGACGAGCCGACCCGCAGAGACTTTCTGTTCATAGCGACCGGCGCCGTCGGCGTCGTTGGAGCCGGAGCTGCGGTCTGGCCGCTGATCAGTCAAATGAATCCTGATGCGTCGACATTGGCCGCCGCCTCGGTCGAAGTCGACATCAGCGGCATCGCGGCCGGCCAGATCCTGACGGTGAAATGGCGCGGCAAGCCTATCTTCGTCTCACATCGCACCCCCGAAGAAATCAAAGCTGTCCGCGAGGTCCCACTCAATGAACTGAGGGATCCCGCCACCGATCAATCGCGCGTTGAGAAGCCGGATTGGCTCGTCGTCATCGGCATCTGCACCCACCTTGGCTGCGTGCCGCTCAAGAACGAAGGCCCGTTCCATGACGGCGGGTTCTTTTGCCCCTGCCACGGCTCGGTCTACGATCAGTCCGGCCGCATCCGGCAGGGACCGGCCCCCGCCAATCTTGCGGTTCCTCCCTATAAATTCGCAAGCGACACCAAACTCGTCATAGGCTAGGCTCCGGGCGCGCGACGGGCGCGTCTTTTTGCGAGCGCATATCTGGGCCGAGCGCCGAGATTCACGCGGCATACCATGGCAGAGACAAGAGCATGAGCGGAGAATCGACCTACGTTCCAAAGCACCCGGCTGCGAAGTGGCTGGAAAGCCGGCTGCCGATCATTGGGCTGATCCACTCCTCTTTTGTGGTTTTCCCCAATCCGCGCAATCTGAACTATTGGTGGACGTTCGGCGGCATCCTTTCCTTCTTGCTGGTCTCGCAGATCGTCACCGGCGTTGTTCTGGCGATGCATTACACGGCGAACTCGGACCTCGCGTTCGCCTCGGTCGAACATATCATGCGGGACGTCAACTATGGCTGGCTGCTGCGCTATTGGCACGCCGTCGGCGCCTCGATGTTCTTCCTGGGCCTCTACGTCCACATGTTTCGCGGCATGTACTACGGATCCTATAAGGCGCCGCGCGAAGTATTGTGGCTGATCGGCTTCATCATCTATTTACTGTCGATGGCCACCGCCTTCATGGGCTATGTCCTGCCCTGGGGTCAGATGAGTTTTTGGGGCGCGACGGTCATCACCAGCCTGTTCTCCGCGATTCCCGTCGTCGGCAATGCGATCACGACATGGCTCTGGGGTGGGTATTCAGTCGATAACGCGACGCTCAATCGCTTCTTCTCGCTGCACTATTTGCTGCCCTTCATGATTGCTGGCGTCGTCGTTCTGCATATTTGGGCGCTGCACGTTCCGGGCCCGAACAATCCCACCGGCGTCGAGCCGAAGAGCGAAAAGGACACCTTGGCGTTTCACCCCTATTTCACCGCCAAGGACGGCCTCGCCCTAACGGTCTTCCTCATCTTCATCGGCTGGTTCGTCTTTTACATCCCGAATTACCTCGGCGACGCCGACAATTACATCGAGGCGAATCCGCTGCAGACGCCGCCGCACATCGTGCCGGAATGGTATTATCTGCCCTTCTACGCGATCCTCCGGTCGATCCCTAATAAACTTGGCGGATTCGTCGCTATGTTCGGCGCGGTGCTCATCCTCGCTGCCCTGCCTTGGCTCGATACGGCGAAGGTCAAATCCGCCGTCTATCGCCCTGTCTTCAAGGTCTGCTTCTGGCTGTTCGTCATTTGCGCGGTGCTACTCGGATACATCGGCTCAAAGCCTCCGGAAGGCGCCTACGTCATCGCCGGACGCATCCTCACCGCCTATTATTTCTTCCACTTCCTGGTGATCCTGCCGCTGCTCAGCCATTTCGAGAAAACGCGGCCGCTGCCTGCCTCCATCCACGACGCCGTGCTCGGCGAGCCGGCCAAAGTCGGCCCTGCGCTGGCTGGCCAATAAAAAAGCAAGATCGACGGCTGCTGTCCAAAAGGAATGAGTTCATGAGGCTTCGCAGGATATTCGCCGCGGGCGTCGCTACCGCCTTCGCCGGCGCCTTGGCCATGGCTCTGGCCGCCGGCGGAACGCGGTCTTTCGCCGCCAACGAATTAGGCGCAGCGGCGCCGGCCGCCGAAGCGCATCCGGAGCCGCAGCGTCAGTCCTGGAGCTTTTACGGCCCCTTCGGCAAATTCGACCGGGCGCAGCTTCAGCGCGGCTATCAGGTTTATCACGAAGTCTGCGCCAACTGCCATTCGATGAAGTTCGTCGCCTTCCGCGATCTGACGTCGAGCAGCGGCCCAGCTTTTTCCGAAGGGCAGGTCAAGGCGCTGGCGGCGACTTTCAAGATCAAGGATGGGCCGAACGAAGCGGGCGACATGTTCGAGCGTCCCGGCCGGCCGTCGGATTTCTTCCCCGCGCCTTTCCCGAACCCGCAGGCGGCCCGCGCCGCCCTCGGCGCCATTCCGCCCGATATGTCGTTGCTCGCCAAAGCGCGTAGCTTCGAGCGCGGCTTCCCGCTGTTCATCATCGACGCCTTCACGCAATATCAGGAGGAAGGCCCCGATTATATCTACGCGCTGTTGAACGGCTACACGCAGCCGGACAACCCGAATTTCAACGCATACTTCCCCGGTCACCGCATAGCGATGCCGCCGCCTCTGAGCGATGGCGTCGTCGATTATACGGATGGCTCTCCGAAAACCCTTCAGCAATACGCCAAGGACGTCTCGGCCTTCCTGATGTGGGCGGCCGAGCCCAAGCTCGAACCGAGAAAGGCCCTCGGCTTCGCCTACATCATTTATCTCATCGTCTTCGCCTGGCTTCTCTATCTGGTGAAGAAGCGCATCTGGACGAAAATCCCGCACTAAGGCCCCGGGGCGGCGCCAGACGAACGGCGGCGCCCGCCCCGCGCCAGGGCCATCGCCTCGGCGCTCTAGCCGCAACGCTCCCGCATTCTTGAGTGCGCTTGCCGGATCGCGCGCAATCTGGCAGCAAGGGACAGCGCGCCGCGCGGCGCGCGGCGCCGCGATCCGGCCATTCAAGGAAACTCCAATGCCGTCCGGCGCCGACTCTTTGGCCCCATCGCCGGCCGAAGCGACCCCGCAAGCCTCACCGGAGATCTCGCCGGAGGTTTTTCAGGGCGCGCAACACGCCAACGCCTGGCCCTTCGAGGAAGCGCGCAGGCTCGTCGAACGAATCTCCTCAGCCCATAAGACCGAAGTCATTTTTGAGACGGGTTACGGTCCTTCCGGGCTGCCGCATATCGGCACCTTCGGCGAGGTCGCGCGAACGACGATGGTTCGCAACGCCTTTCGCGTCCTGACGCAGGATCGGATCAAGACTCGGCTCCTTGCCTTTTCCGACGACATGGACGCGCTGCGCAAGGTGCCTGACAACGTGCCGAACAAGGAGATGCTCGCTTCTCATCTCGGCCAGCCGCTGACCCGCGTTCCGGATCCTTTTTCGAACGAATATCCGTCCTTCGGCGCGGCCAATAACGCGCGCCTCCGCGCTTTTCTCGACCGTTTCGCCTTCGATTACGAATTCGCGAGCTCCACCGATTATTACGCGTCCGGCCGCTTCGACGAGACGCTGCTGCGCATGCTCGCGGTCTATGACGAGGTCATGGAGATCATCCTGCCGACGCTCGGGCCGGAGCGGCGCGCCACCTATTCGCCCTTCCTGCCGATCAGCCCCACCAGCGGCAAAGTGCTGCAGGCGCGGGTGGTCGAGCGCGATCTATCGCGCGGAACGATTGTGTACATCGATCCGGACACCAATGAGAAGGTCGAAACCGGGGTGACCGGCGGGCGGGTCAAATGTCAGTGGAAGGCGGATTGGGCGATGCGCTGGTTCGCGCTCGGCGTCGATTATGAGATGGCCGGCAAAGACCTGATCGAATCGGTCAAGCTCTCCGGCAAAATCTGCCGCGCGCTCGGCGGCCCACCCCCCGAGGGGTTCAATTACGAACTCTTTCTCGACGACAGGGGCCAGAAGATCTCGAAGTCGAAAGGCAATGGACTGACCATCGAGGAGTGGCTCATCTATGCGAGCCCAGAGAGCCTGTCGCTTTTCATGTACCAAAAGCCGACGGCGGCGAAGCGGCTCTATTTCGACGTCATCCCCCGCGCCGTCGACGATTACTTGAGCTTTCTCGACGCCTATCCGCGGCAGGCGGTCAAGGAGCGGCTCGGCAATCCGGTCTGGCATGTTCATTCCGGCGAGCCGCCGGCGCCGGAACATCTCGGGCAGGACCATGGCGCCGCCATCACCTTCGGCATGCTTTTGAACCTGGCGGCGGTGGCGAACAGCGAAGATCCAAACGTGCTTTGGGGATTTTTGCGCCGCTATGCGCCGGGCGCCTCGCCCGATAACCATCCGCGCCTCGATAGCCTCATATGCTATGCCGTGCGCTATTTCCGCGATTTCGTGCGCCCCGCAAAAATCTATCGCGCGCCGGACGAGGTCGAGCGCAACGCGCTCGCCGGACTCGAAAACATGCTAGCGGCCCTCCCCGAGGACGTCAGCGCCGAGGAGATCCAGGCCGCGCTTTACGACACCGCTCGAAAGATACCGCGCTATCAGGACATGAAGGCCAAAGGCGCGACGCCAGAGCGCCCAGGCGTCTCCAATGACTTTTTCAACATGCTCTACGAGGTGCTCCTCGGCGAAAGCCGAGGCCCGCGTTTTGGCTCCTTCGTCGCGCTTTACGGCATCGACGAGACCCGCAGGCTCATCGCCGAGGCGCTGAGCGGGACTCTGATGGACGCCCACGCGAAATTTCTGTCGGGAAGATAGAGACCGCTATGCAACTGATCTACAAGATCGCCCCGGCGGCGCTATGGCGTCAGGCCCAGGACCGAGGCCGATTTGAGGGCGCGCCGATCGATCTCGAAGACGGCTACATCCATTTCTCGACCGCGGCGCAAGTCGAGGAAACCGCCGCCAAACATTTTTCCGGACGCGCCGATCTCGTGCTGATCGCCATCGACGCCAAGCTGCTCGGCGACGGCTTGCGCTTCGAGCCCTCGCGGGGCGGCGCGCTGTTTCCGCACCTCTATGCGCCATTGCCTCTTGACGCCGTGGTGTCGGTGAGGCCCTTGCCTCTGGGTCGCGGCGGCGGCCATGATTTTTCCGGGCTGATCGACAAGCCTGCAGACTGAAGGGGCCTGCCGCGCCAAAGCCGTCGCTCCGCTAAAGCTAAGACGGCGCTCCCAGCCCATAAGCGAGGATCGGCCCGATCAAAACGTTTAGGAGCCCCGCCAGCACCATAACCAGACCAGCGATCGAGCCTTCCTCCGGCCCGATCTCGCGCGCCTTGGCGGTACCGGCGCCATGGGCGCCCATGCCGAGCAGGGCGCCGCGCGCGAGAGCGGAGCGCAGCGGCAGCCAATTCAGCATCAACTCGCCGAGAGCCGCGCCGCATATGCCGGTGACCATGACGAATACGGCCGTCAAATCGGGTGCGCCGCCAATGTCGCCCGCAACCGCCATGGCGAAAGGCGTGCTCATCGAACGCGGAAGCAGGCTGAGGCGCAACAGGTCCGAGAGGCCAAGAATGCTCGCCATCGCCCAGGCGCTCGCCATCGCCGTCCCGCTCCCGACGATGACGCCGATGACGAGCGCGGGCCAATGGCGCGCGATCACATGCCGCTGTTCATAAACCGGGATAGCGAAGGCGACGGTCGCCGGCCCAAGCATCAGCACGATCCAACGCGTGCCGCTAATGTAGTCGCTGTAGCCGGTATGGAGCACCAGCGCGAGCGCCAGCAGCAGCGCCGGCGTTAGGGCGAGCGGCGACAGCCACCAGCGCGGCCAGCGACGATAAATGGCACGCGCGCAAAGATAAAAGCCGACCGTCGCCAAGGACCAGAAACCTGCAAGAACAAGAAAATGCGCTAGCAACATGATTCAGCTCGCTTCAGTATGTCGCATGTCAGCTCCTCGCCAAGGCTTCGTGGGGCGCTCGCCCTATTCGCCGCCGCTCGGCCGAGCGCGCGCACATCTCGACGGTCAGGGCGGTCGCCGCCATCACGCACAAGGTTCCGGTTAAAATCACGATCAGCAGCTTCAACCCGAGCACGCCGAGAAATTCGGAATGATCAAGTAGCGCCATGACCGCCGGCACGAAAAACAACAGCATTTCGGCGAGCAGCCATTCGGCGCCGCGCCGTACGCTGTAAAGGCTCATGCGGCGGGTAAGCAACAAAGCCAGCACCGCCGCCATGCCGATGACCCCGCCCGGTATGGGCAGACGCAGCATGCCAACGATTGCCTGGCCGGCAACCCAGAAGCAGATGAGGACGCCAAGCTGCAAGGGCAGGCTGCGGTGAAACGCATTATCGAATTCGAACAGAAATCATGTGCAAACGCATGACTGGATCCCCAATTCGGAGAAGATTACATTGCTTTGGCCCATAACGAAAATGAATTGATTGAATTCAATTAATTCTCTATTGGAATTCAAATGGAGCTTAGAACCCTGCGCGCCTTTGTCGAGGTTGTTCGCCAAGGCGGCTTTTCCGCAGCGGCCAAGGCCTTGAACGCCACCCAGCCGACAATCAGCAAAGCGGTGAAGCAAATCGAGGACGAACTCGGCGTCTCGGTGCTGGCCCGGATTGGCCATCGCAGCG
Organism: uncultured Alphaproteobacteria bacterium; assembly: GCA_963815815.1. Taxonomy (GTDB): domain Bacteria; phylum Pseudomonadota; class Alphaproteobacteria; order Rhizobiales; family Beijerinckiaceae; genus Methylocapsa. The sequence continues at coordinate 513,031 of CAWFIA010000011.1, read as the reverse complement.
AGATCACGGCGGCCGGCGAAATCGTTTATCGCCGCGCCGTCGCCATGCTCGCCATGCGCGATGACTTGATGGCTGAGCTCAATGAGTTACGGGGTCTGAAGCGCGGCGTGCTGCGCCTTGGCCTTCCGCCCATCGGCAGCAGCATTTTGTTCGCGCCGCTCTTTGCGGTTTACCGCAGTCGATATCCCGACATCGACATTCGCCTGATCGAACAAGGCAGCAAACGCCTCGAGGAGCTTTTGGCGACGGGCGAGGTCGAGCTCGCCGCGTCGCTTCTCCCCGTGTCCGACGACCTCGACTGGCTGGAGGTGCGTCAGGAACCTTTGATGGCCCTCTTGCCCGGCGGCCACCCCAGCGCAACCCGGGAGTGTATCGATCTTGTGAGCCTCAAAGCCTCGCCATTCATTTTGTTCGAGACCGGTTTCGCCCTCAATCAGGTCATTCTCGACGCCTGCGGCCGACATGGCTTCGCGCCAAAGGTCGCCGCCCGCAGCGCCCAGATTGACTTTATCATAGAGCTTGTCGCGGCTGGCCTTGGCGTCGCTTTCCTGCCGCGGCTCATCGCCGAACAGCGGACGAGCGCGCCTATCCATCGCGTCCTTCTCAATGAGCCGGGAACAGACTGGCGCATGGCGCTGGCGTGGCGGCGCGGAAGCTTTCTTTCGCCTGCCGCGCGCGCGTGGCTCGCATTGGCGCGTGAAGCAAAAGCCGAGGCTCCAGCGAGCTGACCCTTGCCGCGGCTCACTCGGCGCTGACCGGCCCCGCATCGGGCACGAGCGCAAACAGCAGAAAAGAGCGGCCGGTCACCATATATTTCCGGCCGAATTTGAAGGTTTCGGTCTCCATCTCCATCGCCTCCTCGGACAGGTTGGTGTCGATCATCAAGGTCCAGTGCTGGCTTGCGCCGCCCTGGCTCGGCAGCACAAACTCGACGACGTCGCGCCAAGCGTTGAAGATCATCAGCAGGGTCGCGTCGGCGCCGCGCTTGCGGATGCCGGTCGGCTGAGCGCGGCCATCAAGCATGAGCCCGAAACACTGCGCGCTCTCCCACTCGCCGGGCTCCATCTCGCCGCCGCCGGCGTTGACCCAAGTCAACTCCTTGATGTCGAGCTCCTTGTTGTAGGCGTCGGTCAGAAACCGCCCGCGGCGCAGGATCGGAAAGCGCTTGCGCAATTGCGTGAGCCGGCTGACGAAGCGGATCAGCGACTGATCCTTCTCGCCGATGGTCCAGTTCACCCATGAGACATCATTGTCCTGACAATAGGCGTTGTTGTTGCCATGTTGCGTGCGGCCACATTCATCGCCGCCGACGATCATCGGCGAACCCTGGCTGAGGAGCAGCGTCGCCAGCATGTTGCGGATCTGGCGGTCGCGGACGCGGTTGACTTCGGGATCCTCGGTCGACCCCTCGACACCGTAGTTGAACGACCGATTATCCGACGAGCCGTCCTTGTTGTCCTCGCCGTTGGCCTCATTGTGCTTGTCGTTGTAGCTGACGACGTCGATCAGCGTGAAGCCGTCGTGCGCCGTGACGAAGTTGACCGAGGCCCACGGCTTTCGCCCCTGATGATTGAACTCTTCGGGCGAGGCGAGCAGCCGCGGCGCGAGTTCGGCCGCGTGGGTCGAACCCCTCCAGAAATCGCGGACAACGCCGCGGAATTTGTCGTTCCACTCCGCCCATCCCGGCGGGAAGGCGCCAACCTGATAGCCGCCGGGGCCGCAGTCCCACGGCTCGGCAATCAGCTTCACCGTGCCAAGCACGGGGTCCTGACAGCAGGCTTTCAAGAATCCGGATTGATTGTCAAAGCCATTGGGCTCGCGCGCGAGGATCGTGCCGAGGTCGAACCGGAAGCCGTCGACATGCGTCTCGTTGACCCAATAGCGGAGGCTGTCCGTGACCATCTGGATGACGCGCGGATGCGACAGGTTCACCGTGTTCCCAGTGGCAGTGTCATTGACGTAGTAGCGCTTCTTCTCGGGCGCCAAGCGATAATACGAGGCGTTGTCGATGCCCTTGAACGATAGCGTCGGACCGCGCTCATTGCCTTCGGCCGTGTGGTTATAGACGACGTCGAGGATGACCTCGAGACCGGCCTCGTGGAAGCGCGACACCATCTCCTTGAATTCGCGCAGGCAGTTGGCCCGGTCGGCGGCGTAGCGTGGATCAGGGGCAAAAAAGCCAATTGTATTATACCCCCAATAATTGGTCAGTTTCTTGTCCAGTAGGTACTCGTCGTTGATGAAGCTGTGGATCGGTAACAACTCGACAGAGGTCGCGCCGATCGACTTGATATAGTCAAGCACCTCTGGCTGGCCAAGGCCCGCGTAGGAGCCGCGCAGATGCTCTGCGACCTTCGGGTGGAGCTTGGTATAGCCGCGCACATGGACCTCGTAGAACACCGTTTCTTCCCACGCGACCGGATTGCGCCGCGGCTGGCCATGCCAATCGAAATTGGGATCGACGACAATCGACTTTGGCATAAAAGGCGCGCTGTCGCGCTGATCGAATGAAAGATCCGCATCGGGGTGGCCGATCGTATAGCCGAACACCGCCGGATCCCATTTAAGGTCGCCCATATGCGCGCGGCCATAGGGGTCGAGCAGCAGTTTTTGCGGGTTGAAGCGGTGCCCGGCGTCCGGCTCATAGGGCCCATGCACGCGGTATCCATAGACTTGCCCCGGCCCGATGTCGGGCAGCCAGCCATGAAAGATCTGGTCTGTATATTCCGGCAGCGCGACCCGATCGAGCTCGGCGCCGCCCTCGGAGTCGAAGATGCAGACCTCCACCCTGGTCGCGTTGGCCGAGAACAACGCGAAATTGACGCCCTTGCCGTCCCAGGTCGCGCCCATTGCATAAGGCAGGCCCTCTCGAACGCGGGCCTTGAGAGCATCGACCATCACGCCATCTCCCGAACGTTTAACGCTGAACAACAACTCGAGAAACCGTCTGTGGGTTTCATCTAGCTTTTGCGCGTTTCACTTGGAATGCGCGCCTCCGTCTAATGGAACAGGGTTGCCGGATGGGCCCGCGGCGCAGAAAGCGACCGCCGCCCGTGTCTCGACTCCAGGCGCGCTTCACTTTCCGATGACAGGGACCCCGATAAGAGTTGGATGCAGGAAAATCATCGCCACATAGGCCGCCGTTCCCACGATCAGCGCGATCGCATCGGTGCGCGTGAATGAGGCGACGCCGGGCGCGCCGGATCGCCGCGTTGCTTGACGGCGATGCGGTCGAACACTGCGAAGGCGAGAAAGGACCCAAACAACAGCATGCCGCCGGCGTCGCCATTGGCGAGCAGATGGGCGAGCGCCCAGATTTTGATCGCGACCAGCATCGGATGGCGCAGCCAGCCCCTGATCCGGCTCGGCGCGGGATTCATGCAGGCGAGCGCGACGAAAGAGAACCACATCAGCGCGATCGTGAGATGGCGCGCCCACGTCGGCGGAGACCAAACCGGAATCAGGCCTTCGGCCCGATACCGCGAGAAGCCCCAAACGATCAGGGCGAAACCGACGAGGGACACGAGCGAAAAGGCGATCTTGTAAGGCCCAACGCCTAACCGTTCTATCAAATCCATCCGCGTCCGCCGAAAGGTCGAAAGAACGTGCCCACCCAGAAAAATAATGATCCCCAAGATTAGAACAGCCATGCCAGCCCCCTTGCTTTTCAGAAGCATGGCGCCGGAGCGCGCCGATCGCAATGCGCTCGTTTCGGCGAATGTCTAACCGCGCCGCCCGCGGGCGATGAAGCGCCCGCTCAACACAATTTTGCGGCCGCCGCGTGATTATAGAGCACCACGGCGTCGGCGCCGCCGCCCCGCCGCCGCGATCAATCAGCGCGGTTGGAAAATTGCGCGACGTCGGGGATATCCTCGACGCCGTTTCGCGGGTCGGCGCGAAGATCGCTCCCGTCACCCGCTCCTCCTCCATCAGCCGCAGGTACATCGCCTCTTTTTCAGAATCCTCGTCGATGTTACACAAGATCACCCGCAAACCCAACGTTTTCTCAGAGCCGCATAGGCGACGGCGCCCGAACCAGGTCACCGTTCCTTGCCTATCGCCGGATCAGACGCGCGCGCCACATCCGCGTCGGAGAGCGCCAGCGCTTGTCTTGCATATTGAAGCAGTTCCGGGTCGATCGGACGCGGCTCCAGCGATACATCCTTACCGAGCCTGTCCACAAGAATGCGAAAAGCCGCAATCCGGCCGAAGGCCTTATTGTTGGCGGAAACAAGATGCCAGGGCGCATATTTGCTCGCCGTCTCCGCCATCATATCCTCAATTGCCACCTCATAGTCCGGCCAGCGGGCGCGATTGCGAAAATCCTCATGGGACAGTTTCCATCGCTTTGCCGGATTGAGGAGCCGATCGCGGAATTGGCGCACCTGCTCGTCGGGCGTTATGTGCAAGAATAGCTTGACCAGGCGAATCCCTGAGTTCGATCAGTAACCGCTCGAATTCATTGATCTCGCGATAGGCGCGGCGCCATTCCTTGTCGGTCGCGAAGCCTTCGACGCGCTCCACCAGGACGCGGCCATACCAGGACCGGTCGACGGCGATAATCTGCCCGTACTGCGGCAATCGACGCCAGAAGCGTTGTAGGTAGTGCCGGCCGCGCTCATGCTCATCGGGCGCTGCGATCGGATGGACTTTGAAGCTACGGGGATCGAGGGCCCAGCCAAGACGCCGAACGACGCCGCCCTTGCCAGCGGTGTCCCATCCCTCAAGGACAATGAGCGCTCGCTCCGCGGTCCCAAGATATGCCTGTTGTATGAGCTGAAGCTCTCCCTGCAGCGATCTCAGACGCCGCTCATAGGCGGCAAAATTCATCTTGGGATGTTCGCCGATCTCCGCGAGCCGCGGGCGCCCCCTCACAGCGAAGTTCGCCGCATTCATTTTCGAGGCCTGTTCCCAGTCGACTCAACATACGCACTCGGCATTTTTTTGGCGGCGTCGACATGGATCGCAACTCAACACTGACATTGCCAGCGAGCAAGGGGCGAGAGACGGCGGGCGAATTTCGCCAATGCATTGTTTCCTCAAAGAGGATTCGCCGCCGCGCCCGCGCCGGCGCAGCCTCGCCCAAGAGGCTTTTAAGCGCCATATCAGGATCCTTGGAGCGCCTTGTCGAGTTCGGGGAGGGCCTGGAACAGATCGGCGACGAGGCCGTAGTCGGCGACCTCGAAGATCGGGGCGTCCTCGTCCTTGTTGATGGCGACGATGATCTTCGAGCCGCCCATGCCGGCGAGATGCTGGATGGCGCCGGATATGCCGACCGCAATATAAAGATCGGGCGCGACGATCTTGCCGGTCTGGCCGACCTGCAGGTCGTTGGAGACGAAGCCGGCGTCGACGGCGGCCCGGCTCGCGCCGATCGCGGCGCCGAGCTTCTCGGCGATCGGCTCGATGAGCTTGAAGTTCTCGCCGTTCTGCATGCCGCGCCCGCCGGAGATGACGACGCGCGCGGCGGTCAGCTCCGGCCGTTCCGATGCGGCGAGCTCCTGGCCGACGAAGGCGGCGTCGGCCGCCGCCGGCGCCGCGGCGACCGGCTTGATCGTCGCCATCCCGCCCGACGCCGCCGCCGGCTCGAACGCGGTGGCGCGCACGGTGATGATTTTGCGCGCGTCTTTCGAGCGCACGGTGGCCAGCGCGTTGCCGGCGTAGATCGGCCGCACGAAGGTGTCGGGCGAGACCACGGCGGTGATCTCCGAGATCTGCTGCGCGTCGAGCGCCGCCGCCACGCGCGGCAGCGCGTTCTTGCCGAAGGTCGTGGCGGCGGCGAGGATCGCATCATAGTTTGGCGCCAGCCCGGTCAGCAGCGGCGCCACGGTCTCCGCGAGCGGATGGGCGTAGAGCGGATCATCGGCCAGCAGCACGTTTTCGACGCCGGCCACGGCGGCCGCCGCCTCGGCGACGGCGCGCGCCTCATGTCCGGCGACCAGAAGGTCGACCGGGCCGCCGAGGCGAAGGGCGGCGGCGACGGCGCCGAGGGTCGCAGGCTTCAGCTTATGGCCGTCATGCTCGGCGAGGACAAGAGCGCTCATGTCAGATCACCTTCGCTTCGTTCTTCAGCTTGTCGATGAGCGTTGCGACATCGGGCACCTTGACGCCGGCCTGCCGCTTCGGCGGCGCCTCGACGCGCAGGGTCTCGAGGCGCGGCGCGATGTCGAGGCCAAGATCGGCCGCGGCGATGACCTCGAGCGGCTTCTTCTTGGCCTTCATGATGTTGGGCAGGCTCGCGTAGCGCGGCTCATTGAGGCGCAGATCGGTGGTCACCACGGCCGGCAGCGCCAGCGACACCGTCTCGAGGCCGCCGTCGATCTCGCGCGTCACCTCGGCGCGTCCATCCTTCACCACAAGCTTCGAGGCGAAGGTCCCCTGCGGCCAGCCGAGCAGCGCCGCCAGCGCCTGGCCGGTCTGGTTCGAATCATCGTCGATCGCCTGCTTGCCGAGGATCGCGAGCTGCGGCGCCTCGCGCTCGCAGAGAGCCTTGAGGATCTTGGCGACCGCCAGCGGCTGGACCTCATCGTCGGTTTGCACCAGAATGGCGCGGTCGGCGCCAAGCGCGAGCGCCGCCCGCAGCACCTCCTGCGCCTGCGCCGGGCCGATCGAGACGGCGACGATCTCAGTGACGACGCCGGCCTCCTTCAGCCGCACCGCTTCCTCGACGGCGATCTCGTCGAACGGATTGGCGGAGAATTTGACGTTGGCCGTCTCGACGCCGCTGTTGTCGGCCTTGACGCGAATCTTGACGTTGTAGTCGACAACCCGCTTAACCGCCACGAGCGCTTTCATCAATAAGTCCTCCCTCTTTTTTCGCCATTCCCACAAAGGGAGCAATTTATAAACAGGGCGTAGCCTTCAGGCGACGCATGTCTTTCCTCGCTCGCGAACTCTTGGCGAGAGCTGTTGTGCAATGGCGCTATCGAGATCGCGCCATTGCTCCAATCAGCGCCAGATAGCGCCGTTTCCCTTATGCGGGCGGCCTTCCCGCTCAAAACGCCGCGTCCTCGAACGTCATCATGCTCTTGCCGCCGGCCATGATCGACGAGAACAGCGCGCTTGTCTGCGGCAGCAGGCGCTGCATGTAGAAACGGGCCGTGCCGACCTTGGCGGCGTAGAATCCGTCCGCGTCGCCGGCGCCGGCCTTCGGCAGGCTGATTTCGGCCATGCGGGCCCACAGGTAGGCGAGCGCGGTCAGGCCGAACAGGCGCAAATATTCGCTCGCGGCGGCGCCCGCCTCCTCCGGGTCGCGCGCGCCGGCGCGCCCGATCTGCGCGGTCGCCTGTTGCAGCAGGTCGAAAGCCTTGCTGAGCGGCTGGACGAATTCCTCCAAGGTTTTGTCTCGCCCCTTCTCTTCGATATAGGCGGAGACCGGGTGGAAGAAACGGCGCACCAGGCGCCCGGCCTCGGCCGGCAGCTTGCGGCCGACGAGGTCGAGCGCCTGGACGCCATTGGTGCCCTCATAGATCTGCGTGATGCGGCAGTCGCGCACATACTGCTCCATGCCGTGCTCGCGGATGTAGCCGTGCCCGCCCAGCACCTGTATGCCGAGATTGGCGGCCTCCGAGCTGAGATCGGTCAGCAGCGCCTTGACCACCGGCGTCAGCAGAGCGACGAAATCCTCGGCCTCCTGCCGCACTGCCGGGTCCTGGTGGTGCTGGAGGTCGAGATGTTTCGAGGCCCAGGCGGCGAGGGCGCGGCAGCCTTCGGCATAGGCGCGCTGGCTCAACAGCATGCGCCGAACGTCGGGATGGACGATAATCGGGTCGGCCGGCTTGTCGGGATATTTGGCGCCGCTCAGCGAACGGCCCTGCAAGCGTTCGCGGGCATAGGCGGCGGCCCCCTGATACGAGGCCTCGGTGACGCCAAGGCCCTGGATGCCGACCGCCAGGCGCTCGGTGTTCATCATGGCGAACATGGCGCGCATGCCCTTGTGCGGCTCGCCAACGAGCCAGCCGGTCGCGTCATCAAAGTTCATGACGCAGGTGGCCTGGGCCTTGATGCCCATCTTGTGCTCGATCGATCCGCAGGCGACGCCATTGCGGGCCCCGAGCGAGCCGTCCTCCTTGACCAGAAATTTCGGCACAAGGAACAGGCTGATGCCGGCGACGCCCTTCGGCGCGTCGGGCAGGCGAGCCAGCACCAGATGGACGATGTTCTCAGTCAGATCATGCTCGCCCGCCGAGATGAAGATCTTGGTGCCGGTGATCTTGTAGCTGCCGTCGGCCTCGGGCGCGGCCCTGGTGCGCAACAGGCCGAGATCGGTGCCGCAATGGGGTTCGGTGAGGCACATGGTGCCCGACCAGCTCCCCTCGACCATTTTTGGAAGATAGGTCTGCTTCAGCGCCGGCGAGCCATACGACTCGAGGGCGACGTAAGCCCCGTGGGTCAGGCCGGGATAGAGGCTGAAGGACAGATTCGCCGAACAAACCATCTCCTCGATCAGCGCGTTCACCGTCTTTGGCAGGCCCTGACCGCCATATTCGGGATCGCAGGCGATCCCCGGCCAGCCGCCCTCGCGAAACAGCCGGTAGGCCTCGGGGAAGCCTTGTGGCGTGCGCACCACGCCATTCTCCAGCGTGCAGCCTTCCTCGTCGCCGGGGCGATTCAGCGGCTGCAGGACCTCTTCGCAGAATTTGGCGCCCTCTTCCAGGATCGGATCAATGAGGTCGCGGGTGAACTCCTCGTAGCCCGGCAATTTGGCGAGATCGTCGCCGCCCATCAGTTCGTAGAGGACGAAGCGCATGTCGCGCAGCGGAGCTTTGTAGCTGGCCATGATTTTTGGTCCTCCCTAATTTTTTGGCGCATGATCCGATCCAAAAACTCTGCGCCTTGTTGGTATCATGCGTTAATTGCGCAGCGGCTTGCCGGTCGTCAGCATGTGTTCGATCCGGGCCAGCGTATCGGGATGGCGCGCCAGCCGCATGAAGCTTTCGCGCTCCAGCTTCGACAAGGCGTCTTCGTCAACAGTCAATGTTATATCCGTATCGCCGCCGGACAGAACGTCCGCCAACGCGCCAGACACGATTACATCATGCGGCGTCGCCTTGCCAAGCCGGAAAAAACCGCCGACCGCCATCTGCAGGGCGACCTTGGCGCCGGGGCCCGGCAGGTTGAGCGCGACCGGTTGCGGCGGCGCGTAGCCCGCGGCGAGCTCAAGCGCCCTGGCCTTGGCGTCGGCGAGCAGGCGGTAGCGGTTCATGGTGACGCCATCGGTCGATTTGAGGAACAACAGCTCCTTGGCCTCGGCCGCCGATTTGGCGACGGTCGCTGTGCTGATCATCTCGAAAACCTTGCCGATCGGCGGCATCGGGCCTTTCGGCAGCCGCCCCAGCGTAAACCAGCGCTGCAGCATCTCCTTGCAGCCGCCCCAGCCCGGAATCAGGCCGACGCCGGCTTCGACGAGACCCATATAGGTCTCGGCGTGTGCCTGCACGGCGTCGCAATGCAACAGGATCTCGCAGCCGCCGCCGAGCGCCATGCCGGAGGGCGCGCCGACGACAGGAAACGGCGCGTATTTCAGCATTTTGTAGGCGGTCTGGCCGAGCGCGACGAAATTTTCGATCTCGCTCCACGCGGCGATGTTGGCGGCGAACAGAGCAAGGCCGAGGTTAGCTCCGGCGGAGAAATTCGCGCCCTCGTTGTAGATGACCAGCGCCTTATAATTTTCAGCGACCTTATGGACCGACCGCATCAACAGATCCAGGATGTCGGGGTCGATGGAGTTCATCTTGCTGGTAAACTCGAAGCAGGCGACGCCGTCGCCGATATCCCAAAGCGCCGCCGAGCCATTTTTCAGGATCGGCCTGGAGGCGAGCTTGACGTCCTCCAGCATGATCACGCCCGCGGGGCGGACAAGGTCGCGATATGCGCCGTCAAGGCTCAGCGCCTGACGGCGGCCTTGCTGAACGCGGTAGAACGGGCGCCCATCGGCGACGCGCAGAATTGGGGGAACGGCGAAGCCGCTCGCCTCCAGTTTCGCCGTGAGCCACGTCCCGCCCAGCTGGTCGATCAGTTCGAAGGGGCCGAACTTCCAGTTGTAGCCGAGCCGCATCGCCTCATCGATCGAGGCGACGTCATCGGCGGCGTCTCCCACCAGGGCGGCGGCATAGGAGAGCGTCTGGCCGAGCGCGCGCCAGGCGTAGCGGCCATGCTTGCTGTCGTGTTCGAGGAGACGCGCCAGCTTGCGTTCGCCCAAAGCCTCGATCACGGGTTTGCGGCTCGCGCGGAATTCGCCGGTCGCAAGGTCGATCGCCTCTTTCAGCTTGCCCTTCTCGCGGTTGATGCGATAGAAGCCGCCCTTGCCCTTGCGCCCGGTGTAGCCCTCGGCGATCAGCTTTTCGACCAGCGGAACCCGTTTGTTGACGGCGTGGAACGGATCGTCCTTGGGCAGCGCGGTTTCAAGGCTGGCGTTGATATGCGGCATCAGGTCGAGGCCGACGAGATCGATGAGGCCGAACACGCCGGTCTTTGGAATGCCCATCGGCTTGCCGAACAGCGCGTCGGCCTCCTCGACGTCGAGGCCGGCGTCGATCGCCTCGATGACCGCCGTCTGCAGCCAGTAGACGCCGAGGCGATTGGCGATGAAGCCGGGGCGATCCTTGCAGGCGACGACGCTCTTGCCCAGCGTGACGTCGGAAAAGCGCGAGACCGCGGCCACAGCCTCCGGCTTCGATTTCTCGCCAGCGACCACTTCCAGAAGCCGCATGTAGCGCGGCGGGTTGAAGAAATGGGTGATGACAAAGTCTTCCGCAAAGCGCTCGGGCAGGCCTTCGACCAAGGCAGCGAGCGGAATTGTCGAGGTGTTCGATGATGCGACGCTGCCGGGCTTGCGCGCGGCCTCGATCTTGGCGTAGAGCGCCTGCTTGACGTCGAGGCGTTCGATCACCGCCTCGATGATCCAGTCGCAATCGGCGAGCAGACTGAAGTGGTCTTCAATGTTGCCTGTGGTCACGAATTTGGCCGCGGCCTTGCTCATGAACGGCGCCGGATCGGCCTTGAGCAGTTTCTCCACCGCGCCTTCGGCGATGGCGCTGCGGCTGGGATTGTCCTTGGCGACGATGTCCAAAAGGACGACCGGGACGCCGGCGTTGGCGACATGGGCGGCGATGCTGGCGCCCATCACGCCGGCGCCGATGACGGCGACCTTTTTGATGTCGCCCATCATACCGCCTCCAGGACGGTGGCGATGCCCTGGCCGCCGCCGATGCACTGGGTGGCCAGCGCATATTTGCCCTTCTCGCGCTTCAACAGCGAGGCCGCCTTGCCGAGGATGCGGGCGCCGGTGGCGCCGAGCGGATGGCCGAGCGCGATGGCCCCGCCGTCGATGTTGACCGTATCGAGCGACAGCTTCAGCTCCCTGACGCAGGCGATCGACTGCGAGGCGAAGGCTTCGTTCAATTCGACGACGTCGAGCTGGCCGGCCTCGATGCCGGCGCGCGCCAAGGCCTTGCGCGAGGCTGGCGCCGGGCCGATGCCCATGATCTCCGGAGCGCAGCCGGAGACGGCGATCGATTTGATCGCCGCCAGAACCTCGAGGTTTTTGCGCCTGGCATAGTCCTCCGTGCAAATCAAAAGCGCGGCGGCGCCGTCGGTCAGCGGCGAGGAGGTGCCGGCGGTGACGACGCCATTGGCGTTGAAGGCGGGCTTCAGCTCGGCCAAAGTCTCGAGCGTGGTGTCGGGGCGGATGCAGCCGTCCTGCGCCACCGCGCCCCTTTTGGTCTCGATCGCGACGATCTCGTCCGCAAACTTGCCGGCCGCGCGCGCGGCGGCGGCGCGCTGTTGCGAGCGCACGGCGAATTCCTCCTGCTCGCGCCGGGAAATCTCCCATTTGGCGGCGACGTTCTCGGCGGTGTCGCCCATGGCGATATAGGCGCCCGGCTCCTTGGCGATGAGATCTGGGTTGGGCAGCGGATTGAAGCCGCCCATCGGCACCCGGCTCATGCTCTCGACGCCGGCGGCGATGAAGGCCTCGCCGGCGCCCATGGCGATCGCCCCGGCGGCGATATGCGCCGCCGTCATCGACGAGCCGCAGAAACGGTTGACGGTGGCGGCGCCGAGCGATTTCGGCAGCCCCGCCATCAGGCTGATCAGGCGCGCGACGTTGAAGCCCTGCTCGCCCTCGGGAAACGCGCAGCCGAGCAGCAGATCCTCGATGTCCTCCGCCGGAATGCCGGCTTTGGCGACCAGCGAGCGGATGACCTGCGAAGCGAATTCATCGGGGCGCACCGACGCCAGCTCCCCTTTCCTGGCGAGCGTGAACGGCGAGCGCGCATAGCCGGCGATAACTGCCCTGGTCATTTAGCCATTCTCCAAGCGACGAGAGTTTGCGGCAAAAAAGAACCCGCGACGGCACAGATAGGGATTGGCGGCGAAATCGCCAATAGAGTGGCGATCGGCCTCCGCCCTTCATCTTATCCGATTTCAAGGCGCGACGCCCCGTTTTGGGCGCCCCGCCAATTCTGAAGATTTGGCCGCTCTTTCGATTAGTTCACAACGCTCTTGTAGCCCCGCTGGGTCATGCAGCTTTGCTCGATCTTTCCGGCGTCCCCGCTCTGCGCGGCCATCATATTTTTAACGATGTCATACTCTCCCGGTTGAAGGCCGCGAGCCGCCCTGGCGGCGCTTTCGCCCTCGCGTCTGCAAGCGGCACGGTCGAGCTCTTCTTGTTGAGACGGCGCAGGATGGCCGTCGCTCTTTTGATAGGTGACCGGCGATGGCTCCACGCAGCCGCGCTGAGCGCCAGCCAAGTTCGCAAAGAGGTTATATTCTTTTCCTTGCCCGGGAAGGGCCGCGAGGTCGCAGCCGGCCGGGACAGCCTGCGCTTGCTGGGCGCCCCCGCCGCACGGCTATCCGGCGATTGAACAGCCGAAGGCGACGGCTGGTCTCGCATGCCGCCCGACAATATAAAGGCAAACAGCAAAGCCCCGATAACATCTCTGCGCATGCCCACACTCCCAACAACGCCGCTAAGCTATGGAGAGCGGCCTATCTTAAGTCAATCCAGGCGCATTGCATTGTAAAGGGCTTACGGCGGCCTTGCACGGCGCGAAGCTCAATCGACGAGCCCGTCCAGCACATCCGCGTCGACATGACCGGCGACACGGATCAATTCTAATTCCTCATAAGGCCCCCGATGAAGGCAACACCCGCCCAAATAGCGCTTGCCTGGCTGCTTGCTCAAAAGCCCTGGATCGCGCCGATCCCGGTTAGAACCTCATTTCCACGCTGGCGCTGACGAGATTGGCGGAAAACGTGTACGAACCTTGCAGCAGGCCGCTGGCTGCGCTGCTCGGCTCATTAATCCTCGCGCCATTGGTAAATAGATGCATATAAGCGGATTGGCTTTAGATATATCTGGTGAGTTCATAGCTGAACCCGGCCGCCGCGAGGAACCGATCGGCGTCGGTAGGCGGGCGGCGCGCGTCTGGTCGGTCAACGGCGACTCGTCGTAGCCAGGTGTTGCGCCAATTTTCAGAAATGACAGTGCTCGGCCGTTGTCGTAGTTGACGTTCAATTGCTGCAAGAGCGACCAGGTCGTAAACTGCACGTCCGCCATCAGCGCGAGTTGCGGCGACAGCTCGCGGCAAAATCCAAGATTGATCAAATCAGGCGTCGTGAGGCCGGCCGAAGCGCCGCTGTTTTGGAAGGTCGGGCTGGCGGCAATGAGAAAGCCCGGGGCCTGTATGCTGGCGCCGCCCGTCTAATCAGCGAATCCGCGAGATAGCTTGTCTCCCCGTTTAAGCCGGCCATTTCCTTCGGGACCAGGCCTTTCGGCCGTCTTTTTTGTGCCGGGCTGGCGTTAGCGCGACGCCGCTCCGGCGCGGCGCCCGGAGCGGATCTTCCGTCGCCCCGATTTTATTTTTCCTTGCCCATGGAGTCGCCTTTCATCGCATCGCCCTTCATGTGGTCCTTGCTCGTGCCTTCCGTCTTCTTCATGTGCTCCTTGCTCATGCCTTCCGTCTTCTTCATGTGCTCCTTGCTCATGCTCTCGGTCTTCATGTGGTCAGGGGCGGCCTCTTCCGACTTCATCTTGTCCTGGGCGAATGCCGGCGTAGCTATCGAACCGGCGACGACAAAGCCTGAAGCGGCAAAGCAGATGATGGCGCGTTTCAAGTTCATGGCGTTTGCTCCCTTTTTTGACAGGCACCGGAATAGGCGCCCCAGAATTCGCCCCCGCAGAGGGTTGCGGAGGCACCGTCTTGGGACCGCCGGCGGCCGAAGTCCGTCCGGGGGTCCCGAAGCTTCGCGAGGATACCGGGCCCTCCAAAGGTCAATCCGTCAGCTCCTTTGGGCCCTCAAGGCAAAGCGAGGTCATCAGCAGGCAGCGTCAGAATGCCGCGGGGGACGCGTTTGATGAAGATCTGACCGCCGCCGCAGCGTGACGCCTTGGCCGCGGCCGTAACTGCAAGGCGGCAGACGATCGCGAGCGACGCAAAGCGCGGTTGAAACGACTGCCCGATACGCGCGCTCAGCATGAGACGCGCCGATTGAGATGGAACGGACAGGCTCGCAGGTCATGCTTCCTCTCCTTGTTCGAATTTGCATCACAATCTTCGCGGCGCGGCAACCCGTCAACTTGATATACGGATGAATCGGCGTTTCGGTTACAAATCTATAAAAAAAGCATCCTGCACCCTTTTTTCTGTCGCATGATGGGAAACGCCCGGTGCACGCTTGCCATGGCTAAGCTAGCGCATGGTCTGGCCGACGTGCTGGCCGAGCGCGCGCCGCGACAGTGTTCGAATCGCCGGATCGTCGGTTGGTAAAGGTCGTTCAACGACCGGGACACGCCGTCGGCACGGCGCCGCCCTATCCGCCGGGTGATTTCCCAGCTCGGTTCGAGTTCTCGGCGGCGCGTGGCGCACTTTCGCTGCGACAATGAGCCGCGCATTAGTCGGGTTCTGCTGGCGCGCGTCAGTGCGACGCCGCCAATGTAGCGATTACAATAGACAAGGTGTGTGCGTCGGATCCGGCTCCACAAAATAGCCGGGATATAAACACAATTGTGGTTGTTTTCGATTGACATCTGACAATTATGACGATTTATCAGACTTAATAATAATGCAGTGAAGCAGACAGCATCCTAGGGAGGACAGTTCAGAACTCTCAAAAAAGGATCACGCTGCAATGAAAAATTCAGCCCAACTTCAAGAGCACGACACGCATCGGATCATTGTCGAGAGTGCGGAGCGTTTGTTCAGCAAGATCGGTTTTCAAAAGACCACGGTTGCGGATATTGCCCGCGAATTGCGCATGTCTCCAGCCAACATTTACCGGTTCTTCTCGGCGAAGGCCGAAATCAACGAGGCCGTCGGACGCCGCCTCTTGAGCGAAGTCGAAGCCGCGGTCGACGACATCGTCAAAAATTCCGGCCACGCCGGCGACAAGTTGCGCGCCTGTATAGTAGCGATCGAAAAGGCGAATGCCCAGCGCTTCGCGTCCAATCGCAAGCTGCACGAATTGCTTGAAACCGCGTTCAATGAAAATTCGGAGATCGTGCATGAGCACGTGCGGAATTTAGATGAGTCGCTGGCGGAAATTATATCCCAAGGCAACCGCGATGGAGAGTTCCACGTCGAAGATTGCGAACGTGAAGCGATTCTCGTCCGCAGCGCCTGTATCCAATTTTGTCATCCGTGGTTCATGGTCGATTGTACCGGGGAGCCAGCGCCGACCATCGATCAGATGGTCGATTTTTGCCTTGCCGCACTCGTGCAAGGCGGCTCCACGCTGGGCGCCAGTCGCGAGGAAGCGCAGCGCGTCGCTGGGTAGCGGCTTTTACAGCGCATTCGCCTCGTCGTTTGAGTCGCGCAGCGACGCTGTCGCTGGCCTTCGTCACGCCGCCTCTCATCACGAACCGAGTATCGCAACCGTCTGCCTCAGATACCGAAAACGAATGAAAAAGGCTGCCGATTTTGAATACGTCTCGAACGCCAGAGAGGATTCCAGGCCCGTGCGGCCGGCCGGTGCTCGCCGTGCTGACCAAGCTGCGCCCCGATGTGCTCGGCGCCTTACGGGCCGCCTCTCGTTGTGGCGACCTGGTTCAGCTTGCAATTCCTCGGTTCCCGATGTTCCTGCTCAATGATCCCGATGACGTCGAATAGGATGGCGCTGGGCGGTGTGACGCATCGACACCCGGGCTCGCAAGTCCCTTCGCCCGGTTCGCACGCTTGGGGGGCGCGAAGGGCGTGAAACCGCCCTTCGCGTTTTGACTATGGACCTTGCCTATTGAACAGCTTGTGGGATCGAGACGATTGGCGCCACAGCCGGACGACCGTTGGCGTCAAAGGCAAAGAGCATGTAGTAGCCCGGTGGCAGCCTTTCTGGCGCCGAGTCCACATAACCAGTTACGGTTGTTCCGGTTTGTGAGAAAGGAACCGGAATCAGCCGCTGCTCTGCATCATATGAATGTGTATTAAACCCCACCCTAACGAGGTTAATATAGTCAATTTGGTTGCCAGTTCCCACAGTGAACGAGAAAGACTGACCGAGTTTTAACTCGGACGGCGGCCCAGAAACGATTTTTGGACGTGCAGCCGGCTGCCCGCCGGCGCCGTAAAGATAGGATGGATAATAAAGTTCCGCGTTGAGCTCATTGATCGGACCGGGAGCGCCACCACCGCCCGTCAGCACCGACCCATCCGGAAGGAGCAACGTCGCCGAATGATAGAGGCGCGGGATCTGAGCCGCAGCCCCGAGAGTCCAGGTTCCAGCCCATGGATTGAACACCTCCGACGCATAAGCGACATTTTGTATTTCGTTGTAGACGGCGGAGCCTCCTGTTCCGAGGATCCCTCCGTCGGGAAGCAATGTCAAATTGCCCCAGATGCGGTCATAATTGATATTGCCGGTGTCTGTGACGACCGAAGGGTAGGTGGATAGATCAACAATTTGCACTCTCTGCCCGGCGCGCACCATCAGCATCTTGTAGGGGGCGAAGCCTGGCATCATCACCGATGGATAATAGGGGAGCCCTGGCGCCATCGACACGCCCGTATCCTGCATCGTCCCCGCGCCGCTCGTTGTCAGCCTGAGTATTCTGCCATTGTGCTGAAGAAGGGTCACCGCCCCATCGGGACCCAAGATGCCTCTCGGATAGAACCACTCGTCTAGATCGCTAATTGAAATTCCGGATAGAGTCCTCCACCCGGTCTTCGGATTGAAGACCTCAGGCGTCGGCTCGCCAACGTCGGGGTCGGGGGTAAGTTGCCCGCCGAGCACCAGCTTATCACCATTGCGCAACGTGCTCATCGAGGGATACCACCGCTTGAATTTCATTGCCGTGTAGGCGGTCAAAGAATTTTTGGACGGGTTGAAGATGTTGACAGCATTGTCCGCGTAATTGCGCACACCGTTAATAGTGACGTCGCCGACAGCAATGAGCACCTCTCCGGTAAAGACTCGTATTGCCAGTAAGGCCTTTAGCAATCAACGAGCCGGCGCTGCAGAAGATATCGGTGGGTGTAGTGTTCTTCAAAATCGTGAATGATTTAGTACCGGTGCCGAGCGTCGGATTCCAGATGACATAGACCAGCTTCGCTCCTTGCTGGCCTTGTTGATCGGTTCCGTAAGCCAGGACGCGCCCATCCGGCAAAAGCGCCATGTGCAGCGGAATGATCGGCCAAGCAAAGGCTGGACCAAATAAACCACCGCCTCCGCCGCCAGTAGGAACCGCAGCAGTCGAGATAGCTGACTGCACAATCGCGGACGCAGACGGCTCTTGGGTTTTGGCGACGCCAGGACCGTTCCCGTAGTCGACAGGTGATTTTTTGTCCTTCTCTTGGTTGAAGAAGTTGAGATGAAGCAAAGGACTAACAGAAAGCACTTCCGAACTAATCAAGGCGCCAACAAGGGCCGTGCCGAGGATTAATTTTGTGCGACCGCGGAGCTTTGTTAATCGTTGAATTGCTTGCCAAGATTGACTTTGAATGCGCTGTAACATAGTTCCCTCCTCGGGTTAGGACCTGATTAGCCAGGTTTTGATTTCAAGAGGTTAGTCAAGAGATTCGGGGCTAGCCGATGGACGCGCACTTGCTTTTGGTTCGACGACGAGCGATGGGCGCAGATCGAGCCGCATCTGCCGAAGGTTCAACCGGGATCCCGGCGCAAGGATGATCGACGGGTTTGAGCGGGATCATGCAAGTGCTGAAGGTCGGCTGTCGCTGGATCGATTGCCCGAAGGAATATGGATCCTCAAGACGGTCTACAATCGCTTCGCCCGCTGGAGCGAACGCGGAATTTGGCGGAGGATATTCGAGACGGTGGCGGCGCCGTCGAAGCCGCAGGAACAAGTTGCGTGGGATAGTTCCCATGTCAAAGCCCATCGGTCGCAAAAAAAGGGACGTCCGGGGACAACCGCCAGGTCTACGAGAGACGCAATGTCATCGAGCCGCCGCTTAGGCAGGCTTAAGGATTTCCGGCGTATCGCCACCCGCTACGACGAACTCGTTGCTCTTCTAGGCTCTCTGCCTCGTCGCTATCGCCACGTTGTGGCTTTTTATTATTTGACTCCGAACTCTTATATAAAAAGGCCTAATCATGCAGCAACTCTATGACTAACCCGTCACCAGACAGCCCACCTCAGAGGCCGCGGCCGCGACAATCGGCCGCTGGTTATGTATAGACTTTTTTTAGCGTTTTGAAAGTCATTTTTTACACAAATTAGCTATATAGCGCAAGCATTGACGCTATCAACAGTATATTGTCTTCAAAAGATTGATATAATAAAGTACGTTGGTTGTCATCTGTAAATTATATTAGATTGAGGAGCCACTTGCAAAATTCATTGCCCGCGTGATTTTCTCTTCGTTGGACGTGGGGTTAAGCTGGTTTGACGGCTTTGAGGCGGAAAATTTGATCGACGGCGAGAGCGAGAATGCCAAACATCAGATGGCATTTCACCTTGATGGCGCCGCGCACGCGCACGAACCTTCCGCCGAATTCATCTTTCAATCGTCCATTGACGCGTTCGACCATGGTGCGGAAATCATAGAGCCTGTCATCCGGGTCTGGCATGGCGATCAATTTCATTCGCGCGACTTCCTCGGCGCACTCGGCTTTGGCTTCGTGTTGTCCGCGAAAATTGCGGTCGATCAACGCAACATGTCCAAGCGCCTTGCTTTGGTTGGCGATGGCGCCGGCGTCATAGGCCGCGTCCATCAGCTCGTAGAGATAGACAACGCGCGCGCTTGTCATGGTCATCAATGGGATGGCGACCTGACTATCATGCACAGAGGCTGACGTCAGTACGCACGAGACCGGGATTTGACCGTTGGCGACATCGATGTGCAGCTTGTATCCGATCCATGTCTCTTTAAAGCCTTTGCTGTTCTTTTTAGCGCCGACATCACATTGGGTGGAAAGCTCAGCGAGCATTTGGTTGACGGTCTGCGCCGTTTGCCGTTCGAGGCGGGTTGGTTCCGGCTTAGGCCGTTCCGCCTCTTTGCGCGGACGCCCGCGGGTCGTTTTGGATTCACGCCCGGCCGGCGGCGCAGCGCCAGCGGGAGGCGGCGGCGGCGCATCGTCCTTCTTGGCCGGTTTCTCGCGCGCCTCTATCTCCGTGGCGTCGCGCGCGATCGTGCCGATGATGCGCCCGCCAAGTGTGCGTTCAATCAGCGCCGCATGCATTTTATCGGGCAGATCACCTTGCGCAAATTCAGCAAAGGCGCGGGAAAACGTGGCTTCCGAAGGAACCTGCGCCCGCCTCTCCCAACCACAGACACGGCGCAGTGGTTGGTCGACGCCAAGACGATCAATGAGAGCGCGGGTGGTGGGAATGCCGAACACCGCCTTGGCGACAAAGGCGCGCGCCAAGCCACGCCTATCCTCCTGCGGACGCCCAGCGCCGCTGGACGGATCAGGGACGAAGGCTTCGAGGCCGATCACATCGAGAAGGGTGATGAGCCGACCGAGCGACTCGGTCATCGGCTCGATTTCTTCGCACAACCATGGCAACAAGGAGCGTTGAATGTGAGTCCAACGCGCCCACATGGCGTCAAGAGGATCAGTCATCATGTTACCACAATACGTCTGATTCGAATCGCAATGATAGCAAAATAATACCAGAATAACACTCTAAAGTTATTCTACACGCTACTTGATAATAACGCGCTACTTACTACATACAACACCCGCATCAAAACGGCTTTGCTAATAATTTTGCAAGAGGCTCTTGAGAACTCAATATATTTTCTATCGTGTCAGCGGCCCTTCGACCGATCGCTCCTGGGCGCGGCGCGCTCAGGAGCGGCTCGAAATACTTCAAAATCGACGATTTGATTGAGCCGCTCAAGATCGTCGCCCTCGGCGCAAATGTCCTTCAGCCGCTCGTCGACATCCAAACACCCAGACTGTCCGACCATCCAACGATCCCTTCCCGAAACCAAAAAAGAGAAACGCAAAACCACGCCAGTCGCGGCAGTTTGTGGAGGTGTTCAGCTTTCGACAGGGTCTCACCGCCTCAAGGGAAAAGCCTCGAGCGGGCGAGTGGCGTGGCGGTTCGTGAGAGGGTCTTGACATTGCGCTTGTATACTCGACAACGGAGCGCGGAAGCATAGTCTGGTTGGCATAGGGGTTAACCATGTCTGCCGATCTGCAAGATCCAATTTTCCAAGACGAGCTCGCGAAGCTTTAGAAGCCGTGCACTGGCCAAAGGGCCCGACTTGCCCGCATTGCGGCAATGTTGACCAGCATTCAATCGCCAAGGCGAAAGCGAAAGCTGTGCGCTCCGGGTTGTATTATTGCGCGGCATGTAATGGACAGTTTACAGCAACGGTTGGAACCGTCTTTGAGCGATCCAAAATCCCATTGTCGAAATGGGTGGCTCGCCGTGCATCTCATGGGCTCATCCAAGAAGGGCATCTCAAGCTATCAGCTTCATCGTATGTTGGGTGTCACATACAAGACGGCATGGTTCGTGGCGCATCGCATTCGCGAAGCCATGCGTGACGGCGGCTTGTTGCCATTGGGCGGTGGTGGCGGGACCGTTGAAGCTTACCGCGAGATCGGGAATCACTTCGCCGCCCACGACGCCATCAACCACACCGAGGACGAATATGTACGGCGCGAAGGAGACAAGATCGTAAGTACTAACACAGTTGAAGGCTATTGTTGATTACCTGCAGCTCGGGTCGATTGGCACGCTGGCGGCGGCGCTCGACGAGGAGGGGAATCAAACCAAAAGCCCGGCGGCTCGCCAAGAGGACGACCGCCGCCGCCCTGCGCTTCAGGGTCGGCCCGCTGGCGCATATGCTAAAGAACCGGTTCCATATCGGTTAGATCGCCTATCGGGGCGAGGTGCATCAAGGCGAGCACGGGCCGATCGCGATCTGTTCGAAGCCGTCCAGAGCGAGCTCGCTGCACGCTCCGTTCAGCGAAAGCTCAACGTCGAGGCGCTGTCGCCAAGGCAGTCACTGGGACATGCGCGAGAATCCTCAAAACGACAAAGGCGTCGCCGACAACGAACTGGACGGCTCCAAAAACCCTATGCAAATCGGCGATGGTTTGATTGAGTGACATCCGCGCTGTTCCCCGCAGCGAATGCGCCTCAGCCGCTTGCTGGCGAATGCGCCGGGCGGAATCAACCCGGGCGCAACATAGGCGTGGTTCAAAACGTCGAGCTGAGCCCAGAGCACGTCGCATTTGAAGCGCACCGCCTCGACGCACGCCTCCTGCTCCTCGTGCGTCTTTGCGTTGCCTTTGACGTAGGCGAGCGCGAATTCTGCGTCGCGCGGCGCTGTGCCGCGTCGCAGGCAGCGCGCCGCGCCGCGAGACGACATATTCGCGAGCAAGACCGAGGCCTCCCGTGAGGACGAGCCACCGCTCGATCCCGCCCGGCTCATCGCCGCGTCCGTCGTGGTCGTGGATGCGGCGGATCCATTCGCGCCGCAATGCGCGATCGTGCGCGCGGCTGATCAGAGCGGCGTCTTTGCGCGGCACGGCTTCCTGATAGCAATAGCGGTTCAGCGCCCAGGCCTGGACCTGGCCCTTGTTCAGTTTGCCGCCATGAAGAAGTTTATGGAACACATGCTTGTCGTGGTAGCGCTCCATCCCGATGGCACGGATCGCGGCCTCGAACGCCGCGATCGACATCGGTTCGGCCGCAGGAGACCGCCGCAGCTTGATCTCATTCATCTGGTTAGCTTCCTCCCCGAAAAGCCAAAATTCCGATCAGCAGCCTGCGGCGTGAAATGGCGGCCTTGCCCCGCTTCAAAATCGCGCTTGGTCTAACGTTCGTCGGAGAAACGTGTAGCGGGTCGACCGCTAGGATAGATCGAGGCAGATCAAGATCGAAGCCGTAAAGCGGCGAGAGACCCTTTGCCTGAACCGAACCCCTCAGATAGCCAAACTCGGCGCCGTCAAGGGATGTGGCGACCGCGCATGTCGCCCTCGCTGGGGCTCCGCAAAGTGCTTGTCACCCGCCCGAAGGCGTCGAGATTCTGGACGGGAAGCGACCCTATATGATTATCGATCCGCGCGCTGGACATGGCGCTGGGATCGGCGGCTCGAAACCAGGCAGCCAAGTGGGCGTCGCGCTGGCGGACGGCCATCCCGTCTATTTCGTCGTCTTCCCTCCGCATCCGGAGCCGGGACAAACTCTCGTTGACGTCATGCGCGCCGAGGCGGAATTCGTCAAAGAGATCGCGCGGCGCCATCCAAATTCGCCAAAGCCGATCATCGTCGGCAATTGCCAGGGCGCTGGGCGGCCATGATTCTCGCGGCTAGGAATCCGGAGATCAGCGGGCCGCTCGTAATCAATGGCGCTCCGCTCGATTATTGGTCCGGCCGCCTCGGTGAAAACCCGATGCGTTACCGGGGCGGCCTCGTCGGCGGCCTCGCGCCGGTCCTGCTGCTCGCGGACTTGGGCCATGGCGAATTCGACGGCGCCCATCTCGTCGAGAATTTCGAGAGGCTCAATCCGGCGCGCCATAACTGGACAAAATACTACGAACTCTACCGCGACGTTGATTCGGACCGTGAACGCTTTCTCGAATTCGAGCGTTGGTGGGGCGGCTATCATTTCATGACGGAAGTCGAAATCCGCTGGATCGTCGAACAATTATTTATTGGCAACCGTCTCGCCCGGGGCGAAGCCAATATCGAGCGAGGCCGCCCAATCGATCTGAAGCGGATCCGCTCGCCAATCATCGTTTTCACGAGCCATGGCGACGCCATCACCCCGCCGCAGCAGGCGCTCAACTGGATCCCCGACACATACGCCGACGTCAACGAGATCAAGATTCGCGGTCAGCGGATCATCTATATGATCCACGAGAAAGTCGGGCATCTTGGCATGTTTGTTTCCTCGTCCGTCGCCAAACGCGAGCGGAGGTCGGCTCGACGATGAAGACCATCGAAGCGCTGGCGCCCGGACTATATGAGATGCCTATCGAGGATCAGCACGGCGAAGGGATCCACGCGCGCTTCCGCGTCAGCTTCGAGGAGCGCACGATGGCGGACGTCGAGGCAATCGACGATGGACGTTGCAACGAGGACGCCGCCTTCGCGGCGGTCAACCGCCTATCCGAACTCGGCGCCGAACTCTACGATCTCTGCCTTCGGCCGGTGGTGCAATCCCTGGTGACGCCGCAGAGCGCGGCCGCGCTGCGCGCGAACTGAACCCCGTTCGCATGCGGCGCGCGATCTTCTCCGATCGCAACCCGGCGATGGCCGCCGTCGCCTCCTGTTCGCCTTGGATCAAGGCCGAGCGCAAAGCCTGCCCGGCCGATAACGTCTTCCGTCAGGCCGAGCAACTATGGGTTGAACTCATCGCCCAAACGTTCGATTTCTGCCGGGATGCGCGCGACGCATGGTCCGAATTAGCGTTTTACGGAACTCTACGCCTCGCCCATGATGGAATGGGTCGGTCGCACTCATAATTTCCGCCGAACGCTCAAGGATCCGGCCGAAATGAGATACCTGCCCGAGGTGCAGGCCCTTCTCCGCAGTGTTGAACGCGGCGGCTTCGCCGAGGCGGTGATCCGCATGCTGATCGTGCTGGCCGAATCGCGCGGCTCGGTGCGTCGCGACCAGCTCGAGCGCTCCGCGCGCGTCCTTGGCCACGCCGAGCCCTTCGCGTCCCTAGTTCAGCGTTTCCGAAATCAACTCATATCAGGCGGCCTCATCGAGTTTGTAGGACCAAGTGTGGACGACCGGGTGTTGGTTGAGGTCGTCGATGGCGGCCAAGATGCGATCTTCGAGTTCTTGCTTGGAAGCGACCCGGATATGGCGCAGCACGGAGCGCGCGAGCTTGGAGAAGAAGCCTTCGACCAGGTTGAGCCAAGAGCCGTGTTTTGGCGTGAAGACGAAGATGAAGCGGCCTTCGGGCTGTGTCGCGAGCCACGCCTTGGTCTCTTTGGAGATGTGGGCGGAATGATTGTCGAGGATCAGTTTGATCGCCGTCGAAGCCGGATAGGCCGCATTGAGAAGCTTCAAGAATTCAATGAACTCGCGGGAGCGGTGGCGTTCCTTGACGAGGCCATGGACCTTCCCAGTTACGAGATCGATCCCGGCAAGCAGGCTCAGCGTTCCGTGGCGCTTATACTCATGATCTCGGGCGAAAGCTGCATGAACGCCGGGTTTCGGCGGCAGGTCCGGCGCGGTCGCGCCAATCGCCTGCATGCCGGGCTTCTCGTCGTACGAGACGATTGCTTGTCTCCCGCTTGCCTCAGCCGACGCGGCGACGGCCGCCTTAAGGATTTCCACCTCTTTGTAAACACAGAGGATTTGCGCCATTTTGGCGTCAAACTCGGTGTCGCGGCGCTCAAGATAGTAACGCACCTTGTGGGGCTTGATCGCCTGGGCGCCGAGGATCTTGCAAACCGTGCCCTGAGCCAGATTGGAAAGGCAATCATGGCCGCCAGCCGGCCCGTGTTCGCGCGCATGGCGGGCCAGAAGGCGCGTCGTCCACAGCTCATGTGGATAGCCGAGATCCTTGGCTTTCCGGCAGGCCAGCGACACGAGCCATGTCTTGGCCTCGGGCGTGATCGTCGCCCCTTTGCCCGGCCGGGGACGATCATCCAGCGCCGCCAATGGACCGAACGCCACGGCCCGCTCGACACAGCGCCGGACCGTCTGATTATGCACCCCCAAGGCGCGACCAACGGCGAAAAAGGACGGGTCGTCCTGATATGCCAAAAGCATGCGCGATCGCTCGACCCGGCTCGCTGTTTCAGTCCGCGATCGCGCAATCGCTATCAGCTTCGTCATGTCTTCCTCCCCAATGGTCAACTCGACCACAAGCCGCGGCGCCGCCATCTTAAAAGCCTCGTTCAGCAAATCACCGAACAAAGCTACAATGCATCGCCGCAAGATAGAATCCCGCCCACCTCAGCGGTTTCATGGAATCGCTGCACTAGTACCCCGGAATCATGGATTGGCGAAACATGGGTTGAGGCGTTTCCGGTGCACCTCGGATTTGGTCCAGACGAAGGGCTTGGCGGTTTCGTTATAGTCCTTGATGAAAGCGTCGATGTGGGCCTTGAGTTCATCGACGGCCTTGAACGATGCGCCGTCGAGGGATTTGCGGGCGAGAATCGAGAACCAGATTTCGACCTGGTTCAGCAAGGAGGTGTGGGTTGGCGTGTAGTGGAAGCGCACGTTCTCGTGACGGGCCAGCCACATGTCGCGCTTCGGCTTATGAGTGGAGAGATTGTCGAGGATCACATGGATCTCCTTGTCTCGATTGGCGGCTGTGACCTGGTTCATGAAAGCGAGGAACTCGACCCGGCGGCGGCGCCTGGAATGGCGGCCGATGACCTTGCCGGTGGCGACGTCGAGGGCGGCGAACAACGTCGTCGTTCCGTGCCGCTTGTAGTCGTGCGACTGGCCGGTAAGCGCGGGGCCGTTCGGCAGCCTGAGATAGCCTTGGGCGCGCTCCAAGGCCTGGATCGAAGGCTTTTCGTCGATGGCGAGCACGATCGCGTTCTCGGGCGGCGCCATGTCGAGGCCGACGATCTCGGCCGCTTTCGCCACGAAATCGGGATCATCGCTCTCGCACCAGGACTTGCGGCCGGAAAGGTCGATCTTTTGAGCGCGAAGAAAGCGCCAGATATATTGCTCGTGCACGTCGCCGAGCGTGCGGGCAATCAACACCGCCGTCCAATTGCCGTAGCCCGCGGGCGGCTTTTCATCGAGCAGCGCCAGAATTCGCCGGCGGGCTTCGGGGCCATATTTCGGCTGAGGGCCGCGGTTTCCGGTCTCGCTGAAGCCCGCGACGCGATCCTTGGCATAACGCACCCGCCAATTCGACGCCGTGCCGACCGTGCAGCCGACCTCGCGCGCAATCGCCCGCGTCGAGGCTCCACCCGCCGCCAGCAAAACAATGCGCGCCTTGAAATGCGTGCGCTGTTCCGTCTTCGTCGAACGCACCAGGCTCTCAAGCTGGCCGCGTTCGTCGGCCGTCAAAATAATCGGGGTCGCTTCGGGAATGGTCTTGCTGCTCATGCAGCCTTGAATCACGAGTCAGCCTTTTGCGATAGCCGGTACTAGCTTGTGCGCATGGCTGATGACGAAGATGACGATCCTAACGACGGTCTGCCGAGGACGAACGGCCGGAAGCAGTCCGGGGCGTTGACATCACCGGTGGATTGTGAGCTTCTATAAGGGCACAAACTCGATGACCGGCCCCACCGTCAGCGCGGCGATTGATCGTTGGGGTGCTGGTAATTCTGCCGGTTGTCGGCCTGCTTGCCGGCCCGTCACCATCAGCCGCCGCGCCCGCCACTAATATCCCGAAGCCCGGCGCGCTGGAACCCGCGCCGCCACCCGCAAGCCAAACTCCGATCGCACCGCCACTACAGGCACCAGGACCGCCGCAGTCAACCACGCAGACACGGGAAACATGGCGTAAGTTGATGGCGCGAACACCTGCTCCAAAATCCGGGTGCTACACCTCCTCCTACCCCGGCACTCAGCGGCAGGAGGTGCGGTGCACGACCGCGCCGACGCGCCCCTACCCGCCGGCGACCGGCGCCACGCCGGAGAATGTGGGGGAGGCGACCGGTTTCTACGCGAATGTACCGGGATCGCTGTCCTCGGTGGTTGGGTCGTTTTACAGCGTGACCGGCGTGAGCAGCGAATCGGACCCGTCATCGAACAATTTTGCGCTGCAACTCAACACGAACACGTTTCGCACAGCACTCTGCAAAGGCCAGGTCGGGTGCTTCGCGTGGCAGCAGTACATTTACTCCAATTCCGGCTCATGCATCGGCCCGACTACATCATGCGTGTTTATCCAATATTGGCTGGTCAACTACCAAAGCCCATGCCCCACATGCCCCAAATGCCCCACAAGCCCGACAACCGCCGGTAACAGTTGGACTTACTTTAGCGGCGGCCACGGCACGTCGCCCGGCTGCTATATCAACGGCAAGGCGGCCCCGGTACCCGATCAGACGATCACAGAACTGGCCGCGCTGATCCTGACCGGCAGCAGCCAGGCTAGCGCACAATCGGCCGTGCTGGAAACCTCCGCCGGAGCCGGCACGCTTTACAACGCAGCGGACCCGGGCGATCTGCTGGCCATCGGGGCCAACTGGACCGCTGCCGAGTTCAACGTGTTTGGTGACTGTTGTCAAAAAGTGGCCACGTTTAACAGCGGCTCGGCGATTGTCGTACAGATAGACTTGAATCTGGCTAGTGGAGCTGCCGCGCTGCCAACCTGCGGGCCGGACTACCCATCTAGCGCCCTGAACCGGATCCTATTCACTGAAAGCTACTACGCGTACTACGCGGGCGAAAAGGCGGCGCCTCGCCGGGGGAGCGCTCTCGATGCGCGCCTGTGCGACTGGGTCGACGTGGGATCCGAGCAACGAAGCCTGCGTGACACCGGTCGTGAATCCTCGTTGCTCTGGTTCCGACGAAATTTTCTGCCCGCGGCTCAATAGTTGTGTCATTCAATCGGAATACGAGGCGGAGTGCCTGTTCCAACGGCCCCACCAAAAATTACCCTTCGACCGGGATCAGCGATTACGCGGTCGCTGCCGAAGCGATCGCCGGCGCCGCTTTCGGCGAAAACATCTTCAGCGCCTTCGACGGACGCTCGATTCTCGTCACCGAGTATACGGTCGAGCCCGGCGATACTTTGATCGATCGGCTTTTGGCCGAAATCGCTTATGGTTACGGCTTGGCCCCGATCGTTCATCAGCGCGGCGGCGAGACGCGAGTCATTCCCGCCGACGACATCCGTCTCGAAGCCAATGATCGACTTGTGGTGCTGGCGACAATCGATGGTTTGCGGCGGGTCGAGACCGCGCAGCGCATCCCCGCCACGTGGTTCCTGCGGATCGAAAAATCGCCGACGCTTGAGGCAAGCTTCGACGCGGCCAATGCGATCGCTCGCGTATCGGGTCGCGAGCTTTGTCTAGCGCGTCAAGCCATGACCCATCTGCCGGCTCGTTTGAATTTCGCCCTCTACCAACATCAGGGTTTGAGATTGGTGCGCGAGCTTAAGAAGATGCTGGTCACGTCGCGTTTGAAGCCGCCAGGGCGTGGGACCGCAAACTCAGACGCGCCGCGCGAGCATTCTCCGACCTCATAGGGTCGGGAAATGCCTATCCGTTCCTATTTTCTTTGTTCAAAGCGCCGGCGACCGCTCCGCTCGCGAGCGGGCCTTCGCGCCGAGCCTTTGTGGCGCGCCGTTGAATTGGACTCGAATCGGAGGCCGGCGGGCGAGCCGACGTCGGCCGCCAGTGCGTCAGTTTGCAACCAGCGGTCTCTGGATGCGGGGTCGATTTCGTTCCATTCCAAGGCTGGGATTGCGCTGCGCATTCGGCCCGGATGGCCTCGCGAAAGCTCGCCGTGTTAAACGGCGCGTCGCCAAACGACGGATTCTGCGCTAGAGACACCGGCGCGCCCCAACAATGGAATAGAATGAACCGCAACTTTCTTTTACTCCGCTCCGTGGCGTTCGCGTTCGTTACGAAGCTCAGCGGCGGCGCCACTGTTTTCATTTCTTTGCCGATTATTTCCCACGGCCTCTCGCCCTCCGATTACGCTAGCTTCCTGACGACGATAAACATCACGGCCACCGCGGGCCTCCTGTTTTATTCGTTTGGAGTCTTATATGTGCGCGAAATAGCGCACGCTTTCGCAACGGGAGACTCTCATCTCATTAAGGCGGCCATCAGAAATACATTTGGCAGCCATGTGACCCTCTGGTCGGCGGTGACCGTGTGCCTTGCGATCGGCGTTCTGGCGGTCCGAAACGTGGTTTCTCTCAATAATTCCATACTGATCGGCGTTGCCCTCAACAGCATCCAATGCGCCGCGGGCTGGGCAGCTGTATATAGGGCCGCGAACCGGTCCGATTACGTCTCAAGCATCGTCCAGACCATCAGCAACATAGCAATGGTTTCTTGTTTATTTATTTTATCGCGGAATGGCGGTCTGTCATCCGATTCTGCGGCGCTGGCGTTTTTCGGTATCCCGGCCGCCGGCGACGTGATCATCTTCCTTCAGCTGCTGATCAGCAAGCATCTAAACTTACGAATCGATAGAAGCGCAATATCCGCATTCCTGGCCAGAATACCAGAATGTATTACTTTATCTCTGTCCCCGCTTGCCGACTATATGAAATTTTATGGCGCAAGTATGCTCGTTTTGCTTATATCGAATTCGTATAATTACATATTATTTTCCGCAAGCATGGTCTTGATGTCGCGGCTCGTCAGCCCTGTCACTCTGATTACTCGCCCTATGATGCCTGCTTTTATCGATGCTCTCCATCGAGCGGACATGAGGTGGTTGAAGGGACTGAAAAGAGCGCTTTTCGGCGCTGCCGCGCTCGGAGCGGCGATCGCGGCGATCGCGCCCTTCTTCGTCAGCCAACAGATCCTTGCAGCTATTTTTCCTAAGGAAGTGCATGATATTCCGACAATCTACATAATTTTCTGTTCATATTTCGCTTTTACATACGCTCTCGTCGCTCTGCTTGCTCCTCTATATATTGGCGCCCATCGCGCATCCTTTTTCGGCATGTCCAACTTGGGCTTCACTTTGGCGGGAGCGGCGATTGGCGCGCTGTTGTGCCTCAAGTTCGACGCGTCAGCGATGATGGGGTCTCTCGCCATTATGATGATGATTTGTGGTCTGTTCCTTCTCGCCTCTATCGATTGGGCGAGAGACTCGCATGCGTTGAGGAAACAGGAAGGTCGGCTCGTTTGACGCGCTTTGACCCTTCTGGAGTCGGCCATTCATTCGCCCTTTTTTCTTCCGATCGGCAACGTCCGGAAAAATCGCGCGCGACGGGTAGACCGCATCGAAGCCTCGCCGAGCGAGCGCAGGGCGTTTTTTCCGGCGCCGCCGTGAATGTCGATTATCGCCACGATTGGGCTTGCCTCGCGTCCGGCCGCCTTGCGACGGCGACATAAAGTAAAACGCCTCCCATCGATAGCGATCCGCCGCGCTCTTGGACGCCAAATTTTTGCGCGAGCCGCCGCGGGCTTTCAAGTGCCGCAGCAAATAAAAAGGGACTAGAATGCCGTGGGGAAGAAATGCTCCTGGCCGAGATGCGCCTTTGGGGCCGAAGCGGCGTTTATTGCTTTGCCCACTTTGCCTACCCGAGGCGGTTTGGACGCGGCCGATCCACAAGCGAAGGGAGGAAAGTCCGATGTCTTACGATTGCAAGAGCCCAGAAGACGTCCTCAAGACAATCAAGGATGACAAGATCGAGATGATCGATCTGCGGTTCGCCGACCTTCCTGGCCTGTGGCAGCACTTTTCGGTACCTCCCCGGGCGCTGAATCTAGACAGTTTTGCTGATGGCGTCGGCTTCGACGGCTCCTCCATCCGTGGCTTTCAGGAGATCCAGGAAAGCGACATGATGGTCGTTCCGGACCCGACGACGGCGTTCCTTGACCCGTTCACGGAAGCGCCAACCTTGGTCTTGATCGGCAACATTCGCGATCCGATCACGGGGCAAAGCTATAGCCGGGACGTCCGGTATGTCGCGCAAAAGGCCGAGTCGTACCTGAAGGAGACGGCGATCGGCGACGCAGCCTATTTCGGCCCTGAGCTCGAACATTTCGTCTTCAACGAAGTGCGTTACGACCAGAGCGTCAATTATGGCTTTTACGAAATCGACGCGATCGAGGCGAACTGGAGTGTCGCGAGAGGCAATGGCCAGGACCTTGGTCACAAGCTCCGCCCAAAAGAGGGATATTTTCCGGCGCCCCCTGCCGATGCCCTCCAGGACGTGCGCACCAATATGGTGTTGATTCTCGAACGGCTGGGCATCTCGGTTGAGGCCCACCACCACGAAGTCGCGACGGGCGGCCAGGGCGAGATCGACATGCGCTTCGCCACTCTGACCAGAATGGCCGACAATGTGATGATCTACAAATATGTGGTGAAGAATGTCGCGCGGAAGCGCGGCATGACCGCCACCTTCATGCCGAAACCTCTGTTTGGCGACAATGGTTCGGGCATGCACGTCCACCAGAGCATTTGGAAAGGAGACAAGCCTTCGTTCGCCGGTGACGGCTATGCCGGTTCGAGCGAGCTGATGCGGCACTATATCGGCGGCCTGCTGAAGCACGCTCCGGCGCTGCTGGCGATCTGCGCGCCAACTGTTAATTCGTACCGGCGGTTGGTGCCCGGCTTCGAAGCGCCGGTCAATCTTGGCTACTCCGCGCGCAACCGCTCGGCCGCTTGCCGCATCCCGATGTACTCATCCGACCCAAAGACGAAACGAGTCGAGTTCCGCTGTCCCGACCCCGCCTGTAATCCGTATCTGGCCTTCGCGGCGATGTTGATGGCTGGCCTCGACGGCATACAGCAACGCATTGATCCCGGCGAGGCGATCGACAAGAATCTTTATGACCTGCCGGCGGAAGAGCTCGCCAAAGTGCCTTCAGCGCCCGGATCGCTCGAGGAGGCGCTCGACGCGCTCGAAGTCGACCATCAATTCCTTCTCAAAGGAGATGTTTTCACAAAGGACGTCGTAGAGACCCACCTCAACTACAAGCGGTCGCGCGAGATCGACGAAATTCGCCTGCGCCCGCATCCTTACGAATTCTTTCTCTACTATGACGTTTGAGGCGGCCGGCGCGCCGCCTAAGCAGCGCGCGGATCATGACGGCGCCGGTTCATCGACCTATAAGCTGGATTGACGCTTGGGGTCCGACACCGGTGAAGGCATGGACGACGCGACGTTGGCGCGGGCTCCCGAGCCGTTTTTTGACAACCAAGGGAATCGGCAAAGGGACGGGCCTTGGCCTCCACCGCGTCGCCGAGCATCGGGCGCACGCCTCATCCTGAAAAGCCTGAAGGGGACAAGGCACAACCACCGAGCTTTGGCCCCCGCCCGCGAAAGTCGATCTCAAAGCGGCTGGCCAGAACGAACCAGTGGAGTCCGCGCCGCGCCCGTCGGCCCCCTTGTCGTGCTCCCGTCGACGACGATCATATCATCCTCGCGAACCCGGTCGCTATGCTGGAACATTTGGGGCGGCCTCCTCAAGGCACCCGGCGGGAAGCAGGCGCTGCGAGCGACGCCATTCGAAGCCTTGGCGGTGACTGCGCCGTGACGGCGAGCTGTCTTCAATTGGCGCGCAAAAATTAGTCGAATACGAAATGACAATTGTTGCAATAAATCACACAATAACTTAAGCTTCACTCTTGGTGGTTCGGGGGGTCTAGTCATGGGCATCGCGAAGCGCCAAGCGATCCGCGACGCGATATCGGCAAGCCGGCGGGAAATTTCGCGAACGTACGATGTTTCGCGCAGCACAATTCGAGGCTGACGGCATGATTAGCTGGCGCGATGTTGAACAATTCATCCCATTTATAAAGCCTCTATTTGATGGCCTCCGTTCGGCGCGCGACCTTCTTACGGGCCGCAATTCCAAGAAGTCGGCGCACTGCATTTCGATTCCCAAGCAGACCCTTGTATTGCTCCCCGATATTCGCTCTCATGCGCTAAACTGGGGCCTCGGAAAGGACGGCCTGAACGAAGGAATGCAAATTACTGGCTTGTTACAGGCGACTAATACATCACCCTACGCTATCCGCCCTGCTGGCATTAGGCTTTTGGAGCCGAAAGGCGTCGATATAGTCACTCAATCGGTGGTGGTGTTCTTTGAAAGGAAAATAGATAGTGCAAACAATCTCATTCCGGCGGGACAAATTGGGGAGATCCATTTCATGCTTTTTGTTACGCCCTTGGCGGGAGTGGCGGGGAAATCTTTGCGAGCCGCGATCCTCATACTTGACCAGTTTGGCAATGAGCACGTCGTTCGAGATTTAAAATTCAAATTCGTCGGCCCTGAAAAATTGCCGTGATTCAGGATGTCTCCGCGCGCCGCTATATAGTGTTCGGATTGGGTCTGTCGGGCTTGTTCGAAGGCACATAGTTTGCTGTTCATTGCATTAGGTTAAGCTATGCGGCTTCTACAGCGGTTTTCGTTCAGGTTGCATCGTAACCTGCGGCGGCGAAGAAGTTCGCGCATTGTTGCGGTGTGAAGTTGTCGACCGAGTGGGCCGATGGCGTCGCGGAGGCCGCTGACGGTTCGTTCGGCCGCTTTTCGCAGATGCGCCTTGAGTTCCGAGAAGGCCTTTTGGATCGGATTAAAATCGGGACTGTAGGGCGGCAAGTAGATGAGGCTCGCTGCGCTGCCTCGATCATCGCCCGGACGGCTGGCCTTTCTGGCTCGACAGATTGTCCCATCACGACGATGTCGCCCGGCTTGTTTCCGGCGGAGGGCCGGCAACGCCCTGCCTGCGCGGAGGGACGAGGACTTTTTCGACATAGGTCTCGAAGGCGGCGCGGTTGATCGCTCCGCCGACGACAAAGGGCGCGGCGATCCCGCCGACGCGCAGGCCGGCGACGAAAGTTGTCGTTTTCCGGTGGCCGCGGGGAACGGCCGCCCGCAGCCGCTCGCCGCGCGCGCAACGCCCAAGCGTGCGGGCCACGTTGGTCGAGGTCCAGGTTTCGTCAAGGAAGACGAGGCGCCCCGGGATCAAGGTCGAGCTGGCTCTCGAACCAGTCCTCGCGCCGCTTCAGAACGTCGGGCCGATCCTGCTCCGCCGCGTGCGCGGTCTTTTTTTCCGCGTCAGCTTGTGACGCTTGCGGAACCGCCGCAGCGCGGCGACGCTCACGTCGGCGCCGGACTGCGCCAACAGCGCGCGCCCGCCCGTTCCACGGCGCGTCGACGACCCGAATGCCTGTATGTACGGGTTCTTGCAAGCCGTAGGTAACGGCGCGCTGGCCCGCCTCGCTTGCAATGAACCCGTTGATACCGCGATTCGTGAATCGTCCAAACAGTTCAAGAGCGCGTCTGAAATGCGCCTGCCCGAGCACCGAGTCGGAGCTTTCTCGTGCGCTCCCCACAACCGACTGGCGGTGGGTCAACCGAGGAGGGGACAGCGCGGCAAAAAAATAAACGGTGGAACGCCTGCAGCAGCTATCGGTAAGGGGCTGTCGGCCTGGAAGGTCAGGTCGCTCGGAAAGCCAATCGTGCCCATGGCCGGCGAAGTAGATGTGTCGTGACGGTCGAGGAAATCTCGGCTTACGGCGTCCAACTTCAAAAATTGGGCCTAAAAAGAAGGGCACTTTTATACCGATAACGGAAAAATTCCCGTACCAATCCTCGCGGCTATCCAAAAGTTTTGAGGAGTTATTTGTAAATGGCCGCGCCTCGCGACGCGCCACGGCGTGAGCGGCAAAGGGTTGGCTCGGCGTCACCGATAAGACACCGGGGCGCATAGAGTGCAAATCTGCAAGCCTAGGTTTCGGCTGACGGCTTCGAAATGCTCGAAGGCTACGTCGAGTTTGATGTGAGAGGGTTACGTCGCCAAACGCGGCAGCGGCGCCGCTGGCAAACCTATCGAGTAGTTGGCGGCGGCGTTTTTGCAAAACGTAGTGCCACGTTTGCCTGTTTTATGGGCTTGATAGCAGGCTATGAATCAGAGTCTGTGGTGGCCTATTGTGAGGGCCGCCATGTTCTTCCGCCTCAAGAAATCCGGCGAACGCACTATATCCAGATCGTTGAGAACAAGCGCATTGACGGCGCCGTGCGCCAATCCGTGATCGCCAATCTCGGCCGCGCCGATGAACTTGCCGCCTCCGGCGCGTTGGCCTCGCCGCTCTCTTCGGGAGCCAAGCTCACCGATCGAGTGCTGCTCATCAATGCGCTCGATGAAGACGCCGATGGCGCACTGTCTGTGTCGGCGAAGCGCATCGGCGGGCCCTTGCTGTTTGGCCGAATATGGGAGCGGCTCGGCATCGCAGAGGTTCTCGGCGATCTACTCGCGGAGCGCGCCTTCGAGTTCGCCGTGGAGCGCGCCATTTTCGTCGCCACTCTACACCGGATATTCGTGTCGGGCTCGGACCGCGACAGTTCGGCATGGATGGAGGATTACGATATTTCCGGCGCCGAGGGATTGGACCTGCATCACTTCTACCGCGCCATGCGTGGCTCGGCGAGGAGATGGAGCCAAAGAGCGAGGGCGCCCTCGCGCCACGCTGCGTCAAGGATGTGATCGCGGCCTTGTTCCGTCATGCCCATATCGCGCTGCCGCCGCGCGCCAGACACACCGCGCCACCAAAGGCTCCTTCACCGTCGATATCCATCCGAAAACGCCGCAGCCGCCCCAAGCGTAGCGCCAGGTCATCTCGAATTTCGCCGCAACTCACATGAAATCAGAGGCTTGCCAAAATCAGGTGTTCAAGTCGGGTTCGGCATAGAGGTCGAGGACATCCTCCATGCGGACGACATAGTTGCCATCGATTTGGGGAATGCACCACATGTCCTTGCGCCGCGGCTTCAGCTCGTTCCCGGCCAAGCGACGGCGCACCGTCTCGCGCGACAGGCCGTCGCGCCCGGTCAGTTTGACCATCGCGCCCGCCAGCAACTCCAGGGTCCAGCGCGCCCGGCCCTCTGGCGGCGTGGAGCAGGCCGTCGCCGCCAGGAGCGCTTCTTCCTTCCCTGTGAGCTGGCGCGTCGCGCCAGGACGTGGCTCCTCGCTCAACGCGGCGGCTAGGTCGCCTTCGACGAAGCGACGCTTGGTCCTATAAACGGTTGAACCACCGACGGCGACGCCGATCGCGATGTCTTCATCGCTGACCCCCACGTCAGCGGCGAGCAAGATTTGCGCCCGCTTGAGTTTACGTGCGGCGTGCTGGCCGCCGCTCAGCAGCGCGGTCAGTTGGTCGCGCTCGGCCTGGCTCAATTCGACCCTGTAACGTACATTCATCGACGCCCCTGGTTGAGGGCGCGAGCGATGAATCACATGGCCGGCATCTATCTTCCTCTTTCCGATCCCAGATTTACGCCAAAGCAGCGGCAGTATCTCGCTTTCATCTACGCCTACACGCAGGTGCTCGGCCGACCGCCGGCCGAAGCCGACCTTCAACGCCACTTCCGCGTCAGCCCGCCTTCGGTCCATCAAATGGTGCTTACGCTCGAGCGCGCCGGCCGGATCAGACGCACTGTCGGCGGCGCACGGAGCATCGAGGTATTGGTCGACCCTGAAGCGTTGCCAGTCCTACGCCCCGCCCAAGAACAACCCGTCAAATCCTCTGTGCAGCGGTACTGGAGCGGAATTCTGGCTGATTGAGTTGGTTCTGGGATTCCCGAATCGGTTTTGATCTGATTTGGGATGGCTCGCCCCTCTCGCCGAGATCGATTAGGATCCCTGCTGGTTTGAGAGAGGAACGGGCCGATTGGACATCGTTATCGTTGGGATTGGTCTTGGCAAGAACTCTTGCAGCCTGGCATGTTTGGACGCTTCGGGCCGGGTTGTTTTGAGGCGTCGGATGCAGCGAGCTCGCTGGAGAGCTTCGTCACGAGTCTCGGGCGTTGCGTCGTGGCGATGGAGGCGTGTTGCGGCGCGCGCCATCTGAGCCGGGTGTTTGCCGCTCAGGGACACGAGGTTCGCCTGATGTCGCCGGAACATGTGCGCCCCTATGTGAAGGCGCAGAAGAACGACGATCTGGACGCCGAGGCGATCGCGGAGGCGGCGAGTCGGCCGACGATGCGGTTTGTCGAGGTCAAGAGCCAGGTGCAGTCGGACATTCAGGCGCTGCGCCGGGCGCGCGAACGCTTGGTGGCGGAGCGCACCGCACCGATCAATCATTCATCTGCGGGCCTTGCTGCTGGAGCGTGGGATCGTAGCGCCGCAGGGCCGGCGCAAATTGGAAGAACAGCTTTCGACTTTCGCGGATGAAGATGGGATCGAAGCGCTGAGCCCGCGCGTCCGGGTTCTGATCGAAGACCTGCGCGCCGAATGGCGCGCGCTCGACGAGCGTATTGCAGCCTTTGACAAAGAATTTGTCCAGATGGCGCGGAATGATGATGCGGCGCGGCGCTTGGCGACGATTCCTGGGATCGGAACGATCAACGCCACGGCGCTGGCTGCCGCCGTCGGCAACGCCAAGGCCTTCCGGCGTGGACGGGACATGGCGGCGTGGCTGGGATTGACGCCGCGCCAGATGACGGCCGGCGGCAAGCCGCGCCTACTCGGCATCGGCAAGCGCGGCAATCGCTATCTTCGCAAGAATCTGATCCATGGCGCGCGCCGTGCTGCCTTCCTGGTGGAGCGGAAGGCGCCTCTTGGGCGTGCGGACTGCTGGCGCGGACGCACAAGAATGTTGTCGTTGTTGCGCTGGCCAACAAGCTGGCGCGCATTGCCTGGGTGGTCCTGGCGCGTGGTGGCGTCTACGACGCCGGCGACGAAGCGGCGGCCGCATAGAAGAGAGATTGCCCGAGGTGTCTTTGTAGCGTCGCCGGGTCAGCGAGGTCTGCGTGAGGTGAAACGAAGATGGCCTGACAGTCGAACGGCGGCTTGCAAACCTGACACCTTGAACGGCCCCACTTGGAGGACGCTCTGATTATGAGGATCGGGCCGCGCGGATCTCCATCTTGGCCGGGGACAAGACCCGAGACCGGATACGTTGAAGCAGACTGACCAGAGCCAGATGAGAATCACCCCTTGCGGACGGGGCGGGCCATACGTTCTTGATGGGGGCTGGCGAAGAAGGCCGGATCAGGGAAAACGGCGTCGCGCCAAATTGCGCGCCAGAGCAGGCTGGCTCGCTACATGCTGAAATTGTCTCGTCCGGACTCTGTGATTCTGTTCGGCTCGGAAAAGGCCGCCGCCGGCTTCACCGACCCCGCCCTATAATGTGCCGACCAATGGCCATGTCTCAGCCCACGGCCAGATCCATCACCGCGAGTTCGAGATGGCGGTTGGCGAGATGGATCGCGCAGGTTTCACGCATTTTCTCGAAACCGCGCTGGGTCTCATGGCGCAGTCGAGCCAATCGGGCAGCCTCATCTATGTCTGCATGGATTGGCGGCACATGGCGGAGCTGCCCGCCGCGGCGCAGACGAGCCTGCTCACATTGCTCAATCTCTGCGTCTGGTCAAAACCCAATGCCGGGATGGGCAGCCTCTACCGTTCGCAACATGAACTCGTGTTTGTCTTCAAGGTGGGCACGGGCGCGCATTGCAACAATGTTCAACTCGGCCGCTATGGCCGGCATCGGAGCAATGTCTGGAGCTACGCCGGCAATCCAGGGTTTGGCCGCCCGGGCGAAGAAGGGACGCCTTGCGGCGCTGCATCCGACCGTCAAACCGGCGGGGCTGGTCGCCGACGCCATTCGCGACTGCTCGCAGCGGGGCAACATCATTGTCGATCCCTCCCTTGGCAGCGGCACGACTTTGATGGGCCGAACGGACAGGCCGCCACTGTTTCGGACTCGAACTCGACCCGCTTCATGCCGATATCATCGTGCGCCGCTGGCAGATCTATACAGGCGGCGCAGCCCGCCACGCCGCGACCGGCGCCACATTCGATGAGTGATTTCCGCGCGGGAGGAACGCGATGAGCGCGGAAGATCCTGACCTTGCGCCGGAGGACGCATATGAGGTCGGCTATCGCCGGCCGCCGCTTGAGACGCGTTTTCGTCCTGGCGCGTCAGGCAACCCGCGCGGCCGGCCGAAGGGCGTCAAAAACCTGGCGCGGGTCGTCGCGGCGACGCTTGTCGGACAAATTTGCTCGCGACTGTCGCATGCAGTCAGGCTGGTATCGGGAGGTCTTCCCGACGCGCTTGTCGGGATCGCGCGCAGCTCCAGGAGCTCGTCACCACCGCGGGCGGGTATCGCATGGCGACCTCTGTTGGAGGCGTTCTCACCGGCAAGGGAGCCGACGCGATTATCATCGACGACCCTCTCAAGCCTAGCGAGGAGCTGTCCGACAGTCGCCGCGGAGCCGTCAACGAATGGTACGACGGGACGCTCTATTCGCGCCTCAACGACAAGCAGAAGGGCGCGATCGTGATCATCATGCAGCGCCCTGCACGAGGACGATCTCGTCGGCCACGTCCTGAAGCAGGAGGGGTGGGACCTCGTGTCTTTTCCCGCCATCGCCGAGGCCGACGAGGAGCACCACGTCGGCACCCCTTTCGGCCTAAGGCGTTTCGTCCGCCGCGCGGGGGAAGCGCTGCAGCCGGACCGCGAATTGCTGGCGACGCTCGAGCAGATCAGCGCGACATTAGGCGCCTATAATTTTGCCGGACAATATCAGCAGACCCCCGCCTCGGCCGGCGGCGGCATGGTCAAGGAGGCCCGGTTTCAGCGCTATGAACCCGCTTCTTTACCGACCTCGTTCGACCAGATCATCCAGAGCTGGGACACCGCCAACAAGCCGACCGAACTCGCCGACTATTCCGTCTGCACGACGTGGGGCGTCAAGGGCCCGCGCTTCTATCTGTTGAATGTCCTTCGCAAAAAGCTGGCCTATCCCGACCTCAAGCGCGCGGTCGTCGAGCAGCGCGCCATGTTTAATCCTTCGGTTATTCTGATCGAGGACAAGGCGTCGGGAACGCAGTTGACCCAGGAGCTGATCGAAGGCGGCCTCGCGATGGTGACGCGCTGCAAGCCGGATGGCGACAAGATCATGCGGCTTCACGCCCAGACCGCGACGATCGAGAACGGCTTTGTGCATCTTCCTCGCGAAGCCTGCTGACTTAGCGAGTATGTGCACGAACTCATCATATTTCCCGCCGGTCGTTTCGATGACCAGGTCGACTTAACCTCGCAGGCGCTCGCCGACGACAGCGACGGGAATGTAGGTGGGCGCGGTGTTGGCCATAGTAAAAACTCAGATGGTCATCAACGATGATGCGGGCGCCAAGAGCCAACGCTCGAATTGGACGCCTTCCGGCTTCGGCACCGCCGTGACAGTCGATGGTAATGGCGACGCCCGAACATTCTACGAGCATGGCCGCCGTGCCGATGATGCCACCCTGGCTGATGTCCTTGGGCGCGCGGGAAACGCGCGCCTCCGCAATGCGTGGCAGCAGTTCGAGGTCGCCTCGCAGACGTTCTGCCGGCGCGTCCGCCGCCTCCCAATGCGAGAACGGCTCCCGGCAGCGCGCCCGCAGATTGATCGCGGCGACGAGACGGTCGCCGGGTCTGGCGTCGAAGCTGGTGAGGAGGCGTTTCGCCCGCCCGAGAACAGCGACGGCGAGCTGTCCGCGGTCGGCGCGGATATTGGTGTGGTCGCCGACGATGGGCGCGCCGAAACGGGCGGAAGCATCGGCCAAACCCTTTAGAACCAGCTGGGCCTTGTCCCCACCATCCGCCCAGACGGCGTCGACAACGGCGATGGCACGCCCACCCATCGCCGCGATGTCGGAGAGATTGACCATCACCCCGCACCAGCCGGCGAACCACGGATCTCCGGCGACGAACTCGTTCATCAAACCTTCGATGGCGAAGAGCAGATAGCCGTCGCCGTTCCGGGATCGCCGCGCAATCGTCGCCGGCGGGAACGGCGGACGCGCCCGACAGGCCGAGCCAATCCGCCAATAATGCGATATCGGCCTTGGCAGCCAGTCCCCGGCCCGCGCGAAGCGCGTCGGCAAGCCGGTGGAGGTCGCGACATTGCTCATCACGCGGCCTTGCGTCGGGCGAGAAAACCGCTCTCCGGCTGACCGAAGGGCGGAAAGAATGTCTGCTTGTGGCGCAAATGCAACCTCAATTGATGTCCGCTGTCCCGCCGCTCCTGGAGCATGAGCGGACATGCCGCTGCATTGTTGCTTTTTGAAACTGGTGTTGGCGTGTGACCGGATTGTCTGGCTGGCGCCACTGCCCTTTAGTAGCAAAGATATCCTCGGCGCTCTCTCAACCAAGCCTGCTCATCCGGTATAGCCAGCGTATCCAAGTCTTGCGGCGTCGCGAGTGCGTCGTCCACCCAATCCCGGAGTAACGGGCCGCCGTTGATCACATCGATGGCGAGCTTGCCCTGCTCGTACTCGTAGGCGAAATCGCGCCAGAGCGGATAGTCTGGATACAACCGGCGGATGGCCTTAAAAGCGAGTGCTTGGATACGCCAGGGCTTGAACGCCTGATGATCGTAGTCAGGACCTTCCGTGTGAATCTGCACGCCGTTGCACAGTTTGCCGACATGTTTGTGAAACGTGGGTTCGAACCAGCAGTTGCGCAGGCGGCAACCACGGAGCCACTGCGGCGCAAGAGTGAGCATTTCCTTTATGACTGCGGGCGCATCGATATCGGGAGCACCGAACATTTCGAGCGGTCGCGTGGTGCCGCGCCCTTCCGAGAGCGTTGTGCCCTCGAGCATCACCGTGCCCGCATAGGCACGCGCCATCCATAAATTCGGCGCGTTGGGACTGGGATTGATCCACGCGCGCTCGCCGAGCGGCCAACCGAATCCCGGCGTGGCATCGGGCTGCCAGCCCTGCAATTCGACGACACGATACTCGATATCGAGCTTGAGGGTTCTGATAAACCAC
This sequence comes from uncultured Alphaproteobacteria bacterium, assembly GCA_963815815.1. Taxonomy (GTDB): domain Bacteria; phylum Pseudomonadota; class Alphaproteobacteria; order Rhizobiales; family Beijerinckiaceae; genus Methylocapsa. Next base: position 471,270 of record CAWFIA010000011.1, on the reverse strand, counting down.
AGACCCAACTCGCCGAGCGTAAGCCCGTGACGCATCGGCAACGGCCCAGCGCCAACGAAGCTTTGCCATCCGGCGCGCAGCGTCAAGCCTTCGACCGGACGGCCCGCAGGATTGGGCCGATCCAGCACCCACACTGCTTTGCGATGTTTCGACGCCGCTTCGAGAACATAGCGCAGCGTCGTTATGAACGTATAAATGCGGCAACCCAAATCCTGTAGATCGACGAGGATGACATCGCACGTATCCATCATTGCATCGGTCGGCCTGCGCACATCGCCATAGAGGCTGAACACCGGGATGCCATGCACCGGATCGATGAAGTCCGGCGACTCAACCATGTTGTCTTGCTTGTCGCCGCGCAGACCATGCTGCGGACCGAAAGCCGCGGTGATCTTCAGGTCGCCGCATGCTGCTAACGCATCGAGCGAGTGCGTCAGGTCTGACGTGACCGAAGCAGGATGGGCGAGCAATGCAACGCGCCTGCCCTTGAGTGGCGCGCGCAAACTGAGGCTCGGCGATAAATCGATCGTTGCCAAATTTCATGGTCGCTGCCCTTTAGGAAAAACTCAAGCGCAAAGGAATCGGAATAATGGAAATCTAGAGCATTTTCACGCCTGCTGGAATCGCGTTGGGATTCCCTCTGAGCTTCGTCTGTGATGCGCTTTCCTTGTTGATTCGGTGGGGAATTGCAATGGGCAGAGCTTACTCTCAAGATCTGCGCGAGCGGGTCATGGCGGCGGTTGAATCGGGGACTGGCGCCTATGCGGCCGCGTCCATTTTTCAGGTCGGCGTGTCCTATATATAAAGCTTTGGGCGGCGGACGACCGAAGAGACGAGCGCGCGGACTTGGGCGGGCGGTCCCAAGTCGAAGCTCGCCGCGCACGACGAGGCCCTCTTCACCAGTGTCTTGAGCGAACCCGACGCGACGCTCGCCGAACTGCAGGCCTGGCTTCTCGCAGAACGCGCCGTGAACGTCAGCATAGGTTGCCTTTGGAAGCGGCTGCGGCGCCTCGGGCTGACGCTCAAAAAAGTCATTGCGCGCCGCCGAGCAAGACCGCGCCGATGTCGCCAAGGCGCCTGAGGGCATTGATAGGCATTGTCACGGGGATTTGGGCTTGCGGCCTCGCTTCCGGTTCAGCTACAAAGGGTACCGGTTTCCACCTGAGATCATCCAACAGGCGATATGGCTTTAGCTTCGGTTCACGCTGAGCTTTCGCGACGTCGAAGATTTATTAGCTGAGCGTGGGGTCCTACGAAACGGTTCGGCGCAGAGAGAACCATTTCGGACCGATGATCGCGACGGGACCTGCGCAAACGCCGACCAAAGCCCCATGCGACTTGGCATCATCGTCGGCAAGGGCATCACCGGTCTGAGCGCGTTCGTCTAAGGATTTGTTCTCACGGGGCTGGCAGGTCGGAGCCGTTGCCCATTGCTCATCGCTTTCGTAAACATCCGCGGTTAAGGCCGGCCGCTGCGCCTCAGAAAGCCCTCTGGGATCTGGGCGACGTCGCTAGCCGTCGCGCCGCCAAACGAATATTTTGACGTGAATTGGGTGAGACCCTAAGCTCCGCGCCTTCATTGCTCGGCGTCAGCGGCGGGTGGCGGCCGTCACCAATTTAAGTGCGGGCGGTAAGATCGGACTGCGCCAATGGTCGAACGCGGCTGGGACCATAAGATTTATCCTGCGGCTAAGATCGCGATTGTCGTGGACGCCCTTGAAGAGGAAGGAGTTGATCGCGATGAGGCGCTGCGGGGCTCTGAAATATTTCCGAGGCCTAATTACATTCGGCGGCCACTCGTATCTCCGTGAGTCAAGTTATCGAAGTCTACCGCAACGCGATAAGGCTCTCGCGCGATCCCCATTTCGACTACCGCACTGGGCTGAAGTCGCATGTTTCGCTTTACGGCATGTATGGATTCGCGATCTTGAGCAGTAGGGACCTCCTTCAAATAACGAACTTTGCAGTGAAGTATCATGCGCTCGCGACGCCGCTTGTGACGCTTCGATTTAAAGTGGAGCCTGCGCGCGCCTTTTGGCATCGACCCGCTCCCGCATCCACTTCGATCGACACGTTGAGGCGCCCGCTCAGAACATCATCATGAGGCGCTTTTCGACCTCGAAAAGGACCTTGACCCCGGCGAAAGGCATCATCACCAGCAAGTCGAAAAGCCTTCAAGAAGGCAGGATTAAACGCCATGAATAGAGTGAAGCCCGACCATTGTAGAGCTCCGTACCCCCGCGATCACCGCCGCTCCGCAAGCCTGACCGGCTCCGCTGCGGTGATCGCTGTCGAAGGCGCGCACAAAAGACTTGATCTTCGTCCGCAATTAAAGGGCCATTGATAAGCCCGGCCATACCGTGCGGTTGATAGCGCCAGCTTATATCAGCCCTTTGTATGCGGAGAATGACGAAGACCCGGTTGATGGCAATTTGCCAGTCTTTGGAACGCTTTATTTGCTTGTTGGATTCGTGAGCGTGAAAATTGGCGATACCGAAGAGAATGTTCGAAGGAGCCAGTACGGTCTGCCGCATCGGTGCATGCTCGCGCTAAATGCTGGAGCCAACTATTCTGCCGTCTCCCGGATAAGCGCGCCCAACAGCCCAGTTTCCGCCTGTGTCGTTCCGACCCACAAGAACTGATGATCCCTCGCCAAACCAAACGATTAGCCTCCGCGACCCAACCGCAACCAGCGCAGGAGCAACCCCTTTGAACGCCGAGACCGTTTACCCGATCCTGGCTAAGCGAAGGGCGCTCGTCGTCGGCATCGCAAACGAGCATTCCATCGGCTATGGCTGCGCCAAGGCATTCCGCGAGGTCGGCGCCGAAATCGCGATCACTTACGTCAACGACATAACCCGGTCCTATGTGGAGCCGCTGGCGTCTTGTCTCGACGCACCAATTTTCATGCCACTCGACGTCGCGGCGCCTGGGCAGCTCGAAGCGGTGTTCGAGGCAATCGCCGCGCAATGGGGGCGCTTGGACATTCTCGTCCATTCGCTCTCCGCCGCCCCCAAGGACGATCTGAAGGGGGGGCTGCTGGATTGCTCGGCCGAAGGCTTTGCCAAGGCGATGGACGTCTCCTGCCATTCCTTTGTGCGCATGGCGAAGATGGCGGCCCCGCTGATGACTGATGGCGGGACGATGTTCGCCATGAGCTATTATGGCGCCGATCGCGTGGTGCCGAATTACAACGTGATGGGGCCTATCAAGGCGGCTCTTGAAGCCAGCTGCAGGTATCTTGCCTACGAGCTCGGCCCTCGGCATATCCGCGTGCATGCGATCTCTCCTGGACCGCTACAGACGCGCGCCGCATCGGGTCTCAACGACTTCAACCTGCTTTTGAACAACTCGACCTGGCGGTCGCCGATCGGCGAGCCGATCGACATCATGGACGTTGGCTTCACCTGCGCCTACCTGGCCTCGCCCTACGCAAAACGGCTGACCGGAAGCACGGTCTATGTGGACGGAGGAGCGAACATCGTCGCCTGAGATGTCCCGCTGGAGCAGATTGAAAGATATGGAGCGACAACGCAGCAACTGCAGATTCGGCCATAAAGTAAAAGGAAATCCGGATTCATCTGAGCATTTCGGGATGATATGCGACCGAACCGAGATTAATTCTCGCCGGGTTGATTTGGATCAATGCCGGTCCCGGGCCCGGGCAAAAACTATAGCGTACCCTGCATATCGGCGGCCGCGCGACCGACCGCAACCGCACCGCTTCCGCCTGCGCCTTAGACCGAAGCGAGACCTGAGGAGCAGGACGATCATGGACAGAATCGAGACCCTCGACGGCAACACCGCCCTGGCATCCATGCTGAATCTTCCAGCACCACCGGGCGGTCCACGTGTACGATCGTCGTTCGCTGCGCTAGGTCCGCCGCAGTCCCCAGCTCCACCGTATAACCAGATGAAACCTCACTGAGGAGAGAACCAATGTCAATGTCAGCGCCGAGCGCGAAACTGGCGCCTTCTCCTACATCAGCGCCCGTGGAGACAATTCACTGGCCTTTTGTAATCGCCTGGCTCTTCGCCCTGGTCTTCTATTTCGTCCAATACGCCATCCGCTCGGCGCCTGGGGTCATGATCCCTGAGCTGAGCACGGCCTTCAGTCTGACGACCCTCGGCATCAGCTCGCTGCTTGGCCTCTATTATTACACTTACGCCGGATTCGCCATCGTGTCCGGCGCGTCTCTCGACCGCTACGGGGCCAAGCTGCCCATGGCGGTTGGTGTTTTCGCCACCGCGGTCGGCTGTGCCATGTTCGGGCTTGGCTCGATCGGAGCGGCCGAGAGCGGACGGCTGCTGCAAGGGGCCGGGTCGGCTTTCGCTTTCACGGGCGCAGTCTATCTTGCCGTGCACGGGTTCTCCGACCGCTGGCTAGCTACGGCGATCGGTTTCACGCAGCTTGCCGGGATGCTTGGGGGCTTCGCCGGCCAGTTCGTCGTCAGTCCGCTCGTACACGGCCCGATGGCATGGCAATCGTTCTGGCTTTATGCCGGCGTGCTGCTCGCTATCATCGCCATCGGCACGCTGATCGCGACGCCGGCGAGCCATGAGCCCGCCCAAGGCTCGGTGTGGTCGATTTTCGCGCCCTACAAGGTCGTGCTGACGAACCCGCAATCCTGGCTTTGCGGCGTCATCGGCGGGCTGCTGTTCATGCCGACGACCATCGGCGCCATGATCTGGGGCGTCCCGTTTCTCGGTGTCGAGCATGTAGGACATGCGGAGGCTGCGGCGCGAGCCTCCATGGTGCCGCTCGGTTGGGTGATCGGCTGTCCATTGCTGGGCTACATCGCCGATCGCATCGGCCGCCGCAAGCCGGTGCTGTTTGGAGGGATGATCCTCATGCTGGTGTCACTTATCGCCATCGTCTACACGCACGGAATCCTCCCGCCCTATGTCGGAGGCCTCGCCTTCGGGATCGGCTCCGGCGCGGCGATGATCCCCTACTCAATAATCAAGGAAGTCAATCCGGATAAGGTGAAGGGCAGCGCCACGGGCGCCATGAATTTCCTGGTCTTCAGCTTTAGCGCTTTCCTGGCGCCCGTCTTCGGGCTCACGCTCTCCCGTCTCTCCGGTGGTCAGCCGCTGACGTTGGAGACGTTTCGAGAGGGCGATCTGATTTGGGTCGCCGGCATCGTCTTGTCGATCATCCTGACGCTGTTCCTGCGCGAGACCGGCGCCGCGGCGAGATCGGCGCCGCCGGCGCCTGCGGCTGCGCGTCAACCGACTGGAAGCAAGCCATGAGCCGGGCGCAGCCTCATTGGTTCCGCGACGACGAACCACAGGATCGGCCGACCGGGGAGCAGCACGCGCAAGAAGCTAGAGGAACGCACCAATGCTGAAGCAAGCCGATGCCACCCGCGTTCATGCGACAGCCGCGGGCACGGGAGCGACAAGACAGCAACTGCCGCACTGGATCGCCCACCTCCCGCCCTGCAACGCGGCTTGTCCGGCTGGAGAGAATATTCAAGCCTGGCTCGAGCATGCGCGGGCCGGCCGATGGCGGCAGGCGTGGGATCAGATCCTCGATGACAATCCCTTTCCAGCCGTGCACGGTCGGGCCTGTTATCATCCTTGCGAGGGCAAGTGCAACCGAGGAGAGCTTGACGACGCCGTAGGCATTCACGCCGTCGAGCGGCTTGTGGGCGATGTTGCCCGGCAGGAGAAATGGCGCCCGCGCCGCGGCGAGCCGACCGGCCGTCGCGTCCTGATCGTCGGCGCCGGTCCCGCCGGTCTTTCCTGCGCCTATCACCTGACGCGGCTCGGCCATGCCGTGGAGGTTCGCGAGGCGACCGAGGAGCCCGGCGGCATGATGCGCTGGGGCATTCCCGCCTATCGCCTGCCCCGCGACATCGTCCGTGACGAGATCGCGCGCATCACCGCGATGGGTGTGAAGATCACCTGCGGCCAGAAGGTGGAGGACGTGCTGGCCGAGAAGCAGAAGGACGGCTTCGACGCGGTATTCCTCGCCGTCGGCGCGCAAGCTTCCAATCGGCTCGAGATTCCGGCCGCGGATGGGCGCCGGCTGATCGACGGCGTGAGTTGCTTGCCGAAGCGGAGCGGGGACAGGCGCCGCGCCTCGGCCGCGTGGTCGGCGTGATCGGTGGCGGCAATACCGCGATGGACGTCGCCCGCGTCGCCAAGCGGCTTGGCGCGGAAGAGGCGGTGCTGATCTTCCGCTACGATCGCCCGCATATGGAGGCGCTGCCGGCCGAGGCTGCAGAGGCCTTCGCCGAAGGGGTGGAGATCCGCTGGCTCTCGGTCGCCAGCCGGTTCGGCGCGAACGGCGTGACCATCGAAGGCGTGGAGATGGGACCGGACGGCAGCACCATACCCACGGGGCGGTTCGAGACATTGCCCGCCGACAGCCTGGTGATGGCGGTGGGCCAGCACAGCGAGCTCGACTTCCTGCGCGGCGTTCCAGGGGTCGCGATCGGACCCAATGACGTGGTTACCGTCGACGACCAGTTCATGACCGGGCATCGCGGCGTTTTCGCCGGCGGCGACATGGTGGGCGGCGCGCGGACGATGACGACAGCGGTGGGCATGGGCAAGCATGCGGCTCGCGCCATCGACGCCTATCTCAACGGCGCGCGCTACGAGCGGCCGCCGAAGCACCCGCCGATCGGCTTTGAGATGCTGGATCTGCCCGTATACCTGGAATCGCATCCGGCATGCGCAGCAGGAACTGCCGCTGGCCGCCCGCGCCTCGTTCGCCGAGATCGTGGAGGGCCTCAGCCAGGTCGAGGCGCAAGCCGAGGCAGGCCGGTGCCTGTCCTGCGGCAACTGCTTCGAATGCGACAACTGCTTCGCGGCGTGCCCCGAACAGGCGATCGTTCGTTTGGGCCATGGACGGGGTTATCGCGTCGAGCCCGATGTCTGCACGGGCTGCGGGATCTGTTTCGAGCAGTGCCCGTGCCATGCCATCGAAATGCAGCCCGCATCCCTGCCGACGACCGGACCGCTCGGCGCGACGGGAGAGCCGCTCGCGCCGCACCGCTTCCGCCTCCGTGTTTGACCGGCGCGAGGCCTGAGCAGAAAGACGATCATGAACAGGATCGAGACAACGCCGCCCTGGCATCCGCCGTCCCCGACTGCACCATGCAACAAAGTGAAACCTCACTGAGGAGAAACGCAATGAAGGCGCTCGTCTATCAAGGTCCCGGACGAAAATCTCTGGAAGATCGCCCGGTTCCGGAGATCAAGGCGGCCAGCGACGCTATCGTGAGGATCGCCAAGACGACGATTTGCGGCACGGATCTGCATATTCTCAAAGGCGACGTCGCGACATGCGCTCCTGGGCGGATTCTTGGTCACGAGGGAACCGGAATTGTCGAGAAGGTGGGCGCTGGCGTGACAACATTCCACCCGGGCGACCGCGTGCTCATCTCATGCATCTCCGCCTGCGGACGCTGCGAATATTGCCGTCGCGGCATGTATTCCCATTGCACGACCGGCGGCTGGATTCTCGGCAACGAGATCGACGGCGCCCAGGCCGAGTACGTGCGCATTCCGCACGCCGATACGAGCCTCTATCGCATTCCGGAAGGCGCCGATGAAGAAGCGCTTGTGATGCTCAGCGACATTCTGCCGACGGGCTTCGAGTGCGGCGTTCTCAACGGCAAGGTGTCGCCGGGTAGCACGGTCGCCATCGTCGGGGCGGGTCCGATCGGCTTGGCCGCGTTGCTCACGGCGCAATTCTATTCGCCCGCTGAAATCATCGTGATCGACCCCGACGACAATCGGCTCGATGTTGCGAAGCGTTTCGGCGCGACGAGGACCGTTAGCGCCGCAGACGGCAAGGCCGCCGAAGCCGTGATGAAGCTGACCGAGGGACGCGGCGTCGACACCGCTATCGAGGCGGTTGGCGTACCGGCTTCGTTCCTTACCTGTCAGGATATCGTGGCGCCCGGCGGCACGATCGCCAATGTCGGCGTGCATGGCGCAAAGGTCGACCTGCACCTCGAGCGGCTCTGGGCGCAGAATATCACCATCACGACGCGCCTGGTCGATACCGTCAGCACGCCAATGTTGCTGAAGACCGTGCAGGCGCGGAAGATCGATCCGACCAAGCTCATTACCCATCACTTCAAGCTCGATCAGATTCTCGACGCGTACGAAACCTTTGGGCATGCCGCGAGCACGCAGGCGCTCAAGGTCATCATCGAAGCCTGATCGCGGAAGGAATGAACCAGCGAACGCTCATGCCGCTTGCGCCTAGCGGCCAGGGCGACAACTGAAGAGAAAGAGGATCATGGACAGGATCGAGACTATCGACGGCAACACCGCCGTCGCTCACGTCGCCTACCGCATCAACGATGGCTGCGCGATCTACCCGATTACGCCGTCGTCGACGATGGCCGAGCTCGCCGACGAGTGGGCGGCGGAGGGCCGGACCAATGTGTGGGGCGTGGTGCCGTTCGTCCAGGAGATGCAGGCGGAGGGCGGCGCCGCCGGCGCGGTGCACGGGTCGCTTCAAGGCGGTGCCCTGACCACGACCTTCACCGCCGCGCAGGGCCTGCTCCTGATGATGCCGAACATGTTCAAGATCGCGGGCGAGCTTACGTCTTGCGTCTTCCATGTCGCGGCCCGGGCCCTCGCCGCCGGCGCGTCCTCCATCTTCGGCGACCATCAGGACATCATGGCGGTCCGCGCCACCGGCTTCGCGATGCTTGGCGCGGGATCGGTGCAGGAGGCGCACGATCTTGCGCTGGTGGCGCAGGCGGCGACGCTCGAGGCGCGGGTGCCGTTTATTCATTTCACGGACGGGTTTCGCACCTCGCATGAGGTTAATACGCTCGTGATGTTGTCGGACGAGCAGATCCGAACCATGATCGACGACGATCTCGTGCGGGCCCACCGGGAGCGCGGCCTGAGTCCGGAGCATCCCGTCATCAGGGGCACCTGGCATAACCCGGACACTTATTTCCAGGTGCGAGAAACGGTAAACCCGCATTACCTCGCAACGCCCGGCATAGTGCAGCGCGCCATGGATCGCCTCGCGGCGCTGACTGGCCGCCAATATCGCCTGTTCCGCTACGACGGTCATCCAGACGCCGAGCGCGTCGTCGTCGCGATGGGCTCGTCCGCCGAGACGCTTGCGCGCGACGGCCGCGCACCTCAACGCGCAGGGCGAACGCGTCGGCGTGCTGCAGGTGCTCCTCTACCGGCCGTGGTCGGCCAAGGATTTTCTCGCGGCGCTGCCGGCGAACGTGCGTCGCATCGCCGTGCTCGACCGCACCAAGGAGCCCGGCGCGCCGGCCGAACCGCTCTGCCTCGACGTCGCACAGTCCCTGGCAGACGCCGTCGCGCGGGGCGCGCGCAACACGCTACCGCTCGTGGTCGGCGGCCGATACGGCCTGTCGTCAAAGGATTTCACGCCGGCGATGGCGAAGGCCGTCTTCGACCACCTCAAGGATAAGGAGCCGCGCAGCCGGCTTCACCGTCGGCATCATCGATGATGTCTGCGCAACGAGCCTCCCTGTCGACGCGGGCTTCGACATCGAGCCGCCCGGCGTCAGCCGCGCGCTGTTTTTTGGTCTCGGTTCTGACGGCACGGTCGGAGCGAACAAGAACAGCGTGAAGATTTTGGCCGAGGACCAGGGACGCTACGCGCAGGGCTACTTTGTCTATGACAGCCACAAGTCCGGAGCCGAGACGATCAGCCACTTGCGCTTCGGCAACGCTCCGATCACCGCCCCCTATCTTCTGCAATCAGCCGACTTCATCGGCGTTCATAAGTTCGACTTCCTGAAGAAATTGGATGTCTTGGGTCCCGCCAGGCAGGGGGCGACGATCCTCATCAATGCCCCTTACGATGCAGCCTCCGTGTGGGACCATCTGCCTCGACCGGCGCAGCAACATATCATCGAGAAGGGCTTGCGCCTCTTCGTGATCGACGCGAGCGGCGTCGCGCAGCGCCTGGGCCTGGGGCCGCGGGTCAACACCATCCTGCAGACCTGCTTCTTCGCCATCAGCGGCGTGTTGCCGCGGGAGGAAGGTATTCAGCGTATCCGCAAGTCGATCGAGAAGAGTTACGGGGAGAAGGGCAGCGCGGTTCTCAAGAAGAATTTTGCCGCTGTCGATACGGCGCTCGAGCACCTGCAGGAAGTCACGGTTCCGAAGACCGTAACCTCCAAAGAGGAGCTGCGGATTTTCATTCCAGCGGATGCGCCTGACCAGATGAAACGCATCGAAGCTTTGCAGTTCTCAGGCCGGGGCGATGAGATCCCCGTCAGCGCGCTCCCGATCGACGGCACCTATGTGGGAGGAACGACCCAGTACGAGAAGCGCAATATCGCTTTCTCGGTGCCAGTCTGGAAGGCGGATCTCTGCATTCAATGCGGCCAGTGCAGCATCGTCTGTCCGCACAGCGTGATCCGGGCAAAGTCCTACGATGATGCGCTGCTCAAGGGCGCGCCGGAGGGCTTTCCGTCGGCTCCGGTCAATGCGCGCGGTTACCCCGACAAGCGCTTTACGCTGCAGATCGCCGTCGAAGACTGCACAGGTTGCGGGATCTGCATCGATCATTGTCCGGCGCACGATCCACTCGATCCGGGGGTCAAGGCGATCAACCTCAGCGAACGGTTGCAGCAAGTCGAATCCGGACGGCGCAATCTCGCGTTTTTCGAGTCGCTGCCGGAACACGCGCGGGAGCAGGTCGACCTGCATCTCTCGCGGGGACTGCAGTTCGTGCGACCGCTGTTCGAATTCTCCAGCGCCTGCGCCGGCTGCGGCGAGGCCCCGTATCTCAAGCTTTTGTCGCAACTGTTCGGCGACCGCTTGCAGATCGCCAACGCGACCGGCTGTTCTTCGATCTACGGCGGCAACCTGCCGTCGCTGCCGTGGCGCGCCGGGCCCGACGGGCGCGGCCCGACGTGGGCCAACAGCCTGTTCGAGGATAACGCCGAGTTCGGTCTTGGCATGCGTCTCGCGGTCGACCAGCAGGTCGCCATGGCGCGCGCCCTTGTCGGCACATTGGCCGATCGCATAGGGCCGCGCCTTGCTCAAGAGATACTCGATGCGCCACAGCGCACCGACAGCGAGATTGTGGCGCAACGTGGCCGGGTCGAGGCGCTGAGGCGCGCGCTGGCCGGCGCGACGGACGGGCCGGCGCGCGATCTTCTTGCCTTGGCCGAGTATCTGGTGCGCCGGAGCCTGTGGATCGTCGGCGGCGACGGGTGGGCCTACGACATCGACGCCGGCGGGCTCGACCACGTGTTGGCGCAAAACCGCAATGTCAACGTTATAGTGCTTGATACGGAGGTCTATTCCAACACCGGCGGCCAGGCTTCCAAGGCGACGGCGATCGGGGCCTCGGCGAAATTCGCCAGCGCGGGCAAGCGGACGCCGCGGAAAGATCTGGCGCTTCAGGCCATCGCCTACGGCTACGTCTACGTCGCGCAGGTCGCCTTGGGCGGCAGTCCGGAACAGACGATCCAGGCTATGCGCGACGCTGAGGCTTATGAGGGCCCGTCGCTCATCCTCGCCTACAGTCATTGTATCGCACATGGCTTCGATCTGCGCGATGGAATGAACCAGCAGCATCGGGCGGTCGCCAGCGGGTATTGGCCACTGTTCCGTTTCGATCCAGCGATGCGCCGGGCTGACCTGAATCCCTTCCGCCTCGACAGCACGCGGCCGAGGATTCCCGTTGAAAGCTTTGTCTATCAAGAAAACCGGTACCGGATCCTCACGCAGACGCGGCCCGCAGACGCGAAGATGCTGTTGCGCGAAGCCCAAGCCGCGGTGGATGAGCGCTATCGCGTCTACGAGGACATGGCGGCGCGCGAGGGAACGCGGTTCCACCCGTTCTGGCAGGACAAAGCCATTGCCCAAAAAGCCAGCACCCAAGATGAGACGAAGGCGGAGGCCAAGTCATGAACCTGCGGACGAACTATCTCGGCCTGTCTTTGGCCCATCCTGTCGTGGCCGCCGCCTCGCCGCTGTCCGCGACCCTCGACGGCATCCGCCGCTTGGAGGATGCGGGGGCGGCGGCGATCGTCGCGGCCTCGGTCTACGAGGAGGAGGTTCGGGCCGAGGAAGCGGCGTTCGAAGCCTTCGGCGCGATCGGAGCCGAGAGCCATGCCGAGGTGACGAGCTATCTGCCGCCGCTGCCGGGTTACCGGGGCGCGCTCGCGGCCCATGTCGAGATGATCCGGCGCGCCGCCGAGAGCGTTTCGGCGCCGCTGATCGCCAGCCTGAACGGCGTCACGCACGAAGGCTGGACCGGCATCGCCGCCGATCTGCAGCAAGCGGGGGCGGCGGCGCTTGAGCTCAATCTCTTCCACATCCCCACCGATTCGGGGGAGCCCTCTTCCGAGGTCGAGTACAGACTGGTCGAGACCGCGCGCAAAGTGTGCGCAACGGTGAAGATTCCGGTCGCCGTCAAGCTCAGCCCGAACTTCACCGCGCCGGCTCATCTTGCCTCAGCGCTCGCTGGCGCCGGCGCCAGCGGGATCGTCCTGTTCAACCGTCTCTACGAGCCTGACATCGATCTTGAGACGCTGACGGTCCGTCCCGGCCTGCGTTTGTCGACGGCGGAGGAGATCCGCTTGCCGCTGATGTGGATCGCCTTGCTGGCTGGAAAGACATCGCTCAGCCTCGCGGGCGGACGTGGTGTGGAAGGACCCGAAGAGGTGATCAAATACTTGCTCGCCGGCGCGGACGTGGTCCAGACGGCATCGTCATTGCTCCGGCGCGGACCCAGGCATCTCGACCGTTTGGTGGAGGGCGTGGCGGAATGGATCGAGGCGCATGGCGCCAGTTCGGTCGCGGAGATCCGGGGACGCCTGCGCGCCGAACGGCTCGCTCAGCCCGAGGCGCTGCTTCGAGCGCACTATGTTCGCTCTTTGCTGCTGGAATATCCCGTTCTCGACAGAGAAGGAATTGCATGAAGATCGGGATCGTCGGAGCCGGGCAGGTCGGCGCCACCGCCGCCTATGCCATGACGATGCGTGGCGTCGGCTCGGAGATCGTGCTGGTGGATCGCAAGGCGGATCTGGCGGTGGCCCAAGCGCACGACATTCTCGACGCCACGCCTTTCGCGCATCCCGTCCGGGTCCGCGCCGGGGAGGCGGCCGATCTTGACGGCGCGGGCGTTGTCGTGCTTGCGGCCGGGGCCGATCAGAAGCCCGGGGAGAGCCGGCTGGACCTGCTGTCGCGCAACGCCGCAATCTTCGCCGAGATCGTGCCTGGAGTGCTGGCCGCGGCGCCGAACACCATCTTTCTGGTGGCGTCGAATCCGGTCGACATCATAACGCAGATTGTGACTGTTCTCGCCGCCCGGCACGGGGTCGCGCCGGAGCGGGTGATCGGGTCCGGCACCATCCTCGATTCGGCGCGGTTCCGAACGCTGCTCGCCGCACATCTCGGAATCAGCCCAGCATACATCGACGCTCGCGTGCTCGGCGAACATGGCGACAGCGAGGTGTTATACTGGTCAGGCGCGGTGGCAGGCGGCCTGTCGGTCACGGACGCCGCCCGTCAGATGGAGCGGGAGCTGACAGAGGCCGACCGCAGCCGCATCGATACCGCGGTGCGCCGCGCCGCCTACGCCATCATCCAGGGCAAAGGGGCGACCTGGTTTGGCGTCGGCGCCGGCCTCGCCCGCATCGCTCAGGTCATTCAGGGCGACGAGCGGGCGCTGATCACCTGCTCCATGTCGATGGCGGAATGTCACGGCGTGCGCGACGTGGCGCTGTCCCTGCCGCGCGTGCTCGGCGCCGGCGGCGTGGTGAGGACTTTCATGCCAAATCTCGACGCCGAGGAGATCGCCGCATTGAAACGGAGCGCGGAGATATTGAAGAAGGCGGCGGAAGGGGTGCGCATCTAAAATGGCATGGACCAGAGAAACGTCTCGCCCGGCCATCATTTACCAAGATCTCGAAAGCGGAACTTGAACAGGGGACGCGGGCGGATCTTCGCGATGAATATGCCCCGCTTCCGCGTGGCGCCAGACGCCTCGACCTCCTAGTGCCGGGCGAAGCGGCGTGAGGCTGCCTAGCTACAAGCCTCGCAGGTGACGATCTCTGCCTTTATCCCTCTTGAGCGATCGAACCTAGCCCCTCGGAGTTCATTTAATGGCCCTGCCTTTTCCTCTTAACGTGCTGCTCGCCCGCTGCGGCGCCTGCGGAGAGCTCAATGATCTCCGCAGTAATCTCTTCCTGGCGCAGGATTCGGTAGTTGCCGACCAGCTCGGCGAGCTTGCGCTCCACATTGGTGCGCGCTGCGATCATGGCCTGCATCCGCGCCTCGTTTTCGGCCGCGTAAGACAGGATTATGGCCTCGCACAACTCCGCATAGACGTATTCTTCGGCAAGCTCGGCGAGCAGCCGTTCGGGCGCTAGGGTTACGATCGGAGGGATCGCAGTTTGCGCAACCTGAAAGCGCGTGAAGTCGAACGGCAGCAGCATTCGCTCAACGATGTCGACCGAGCCCGAAGGGCCGGGCACGGCGTAAACGGCCGTCACTCTCGTCGCGCGGCCGGCCCGCAGGCGGTCATAGAGGACGTCCGTGATTCGGTTGGCGAGAGCCGGCGCCTCGTCGGCGTGCGTCACCATTGACGCCGACCAGTCGATCGCCACCCCGCGTTCCGCCGCGACGACTGCGCCGCGGTGGCCAGCCAGGAGCAGTTCGACCGGGCCGGGCCCAAGGACGTGAGCGGCCTTTTCAATGACGCGCTCGTTAAAGGCGCCGGCGAAGCCCTGCTCGGCGCAAAGGGCGACCACGATGTGCCCGCCGGGGCGGTTGTCGCGGTCCCCTGCTGGCGCGGTTTGCGATGCGAGGGCGAGCGCCTCGCCGATTGCCGCGCCGACGACGGAGGCGTAGGCGCGGACGCCATCCAAATGGCCGCGCGCTTCGCGCGAACGGGCGGCCGCAATCCCGCGCATGGCGCTGACCACCGTCGCCAATTGGTGGACGGTGCCGATCCGCTTTTCGACCTCGCTGAGTTTGCCGCTCATGGCGCTGACGCTTCGTGGCTGACGGCCGCGGCGAGATCCTTGGCGAGGTCTCGCACAGCCGCCACGAGGGCGGCGAGCGCGGCGTCGTCGATCGACCCCGTTTTCGTGACTGCTGTCACGATGTCACTCTGATGCGCGTCGAGATGCGCGGCCAGACGCCTCCGAACGGATGCAACGACCTCTACCGGGAGCGGATCGAACACGCCGTCCGCCAGCGCAGCAAGCAGCGCCACCTCGTCGACGAGCCGGAGCGCGCTGAAACGAGGCTGTTCGATGAGCGCGCGGATGCGCTCGCCGCGAGTGATCTGCGCCTTCACGCGCGTATCCAGGAGGCCGCCGAACCGGGTGAACATCTCAAGCTCGAGGAACTGGGAATATTCGAGACGAAGCCGTCCGGACACTTTACGCAAAGCCGGCGCCTGAGCCTGGGCGCCCACGCGGCTGACGCTGAGGCCGGCGTCGATGGCCGGACGCTGGTTGGCGGCGAACAGCCCGGAATTGAGAACGAACTGCCCGTCCGTGATGGAGATCAAGTTCGTTGGGATATACGCTGACAGATTTCCCATATCGGTTTCAGCGATGGGCAGCGCGGTCAGTGAGCCGTGGCCGAGTTCGGCGGAAAGCTTCGCCGCGCGCTCGAGCATACGCGAATGCAGGTAAAAGATATCGCCGGGATAAGCCTCACGGCCGGGCGGCTGGCGGGACAGCAGGGCGAGTTCGCGATGGGTGACCGCGTGCTTGGTAAGATCGTCGAGGACGATGAGCGCATGCTGGCCTCGGTCGCGAAAATACTCGGCGATCGTGAATCCGGCAAAGGGCGCGATCCATTGCAGGCCGGACGAAGTCGCCGCGGAGCCGACGACGAAGATGCAGCGTTCAGGAGCGCCGTGTTGGCGGATTGCTTCGATGGCCCGTTCCACCGCGGTCGCACGCTGGCCAACGGCGACATACACGCAGATCACGTCCGAGTTCTTTTGATTGACGATCGTATCGATGGCGATCGCGGTCTTGCCGGTCGCGCGATCGCCGATGATAAGCTCGCGTTGACCCCGCCCCACCGAGAACAACGCGTCGACGATGAGGATTCCGGTCTGCACCGGTTCGGAGACGAGATCGCGCTCGATGATCGCGGGCGCTGGGCGCTCGATTGGGAGATGGTCCTCGGCCGCCACTGGCTCATCGCGGTCGAGCGGGCGGCCGAGCGGATCGACAATGCGGCCAAGCAGCCCCGGCCCGACCGGGACCCGGACTACTTCGCCGGTTCCCGTCACGCGCGATCCCGATTCGATAGCCTCGTAGTCGTCGAGCAGGACGACGCCAATGACGTCGGCGTCGAGGGTGAGCGCGAACCCGAGCCGCCCCCCGTCAAACCGGAGTAGCTCGTTGAGGCGCACGTCCGGCAGGCCGGATACAAAAGCGATTCCGTCGGCGACCCGTTCGACGACGCCGACCGTCTCGGCCTCGGGGGCTAGTTTGGTGTCGGCGACGGCCTTGCGGCTGCGCGACAGCCACGCGTCTTTGGCGGCGTCAGGTAAGGTTTCTGTCATGACTGATCAACTCGGATTTGAGACGGATAAGATCGGCGCGGAAACTGTTGCGTACGACCGCATCTGGGGCCTCCAGCTCGATGCCGGCGATGAGTGTGGGATCCTCGGCGACCTCGATTGCGACAGGGCGGCCGAGAATCCCGGCGATCGCCGTGTGACAGGCCTCGGTTTCCCCGGCCGTCAACGCTCTGGGTACCGTGAGGTGGATCGGCGCTTCATTCGCGGCCAGGGCAGCCCGAGTGCTCTCCGGCAGCGCGGACAGCCCCGTCGCAATCCCCTTGATGAAGCCGGCGACGCGCGCCTCGCTCGGGAGCCGATCGACCAGCTTGGCGGCGATGTTGAGCGCAAGCTGCGCCGCACGATCGGCCTCGGCGGCCGCTTCCGCGCGCCGTTCGGCGGCGATCTCGGCCTTTCCGGCGGCGCGAAGTTTCTCGACCTCGGCGCGGGCGTCGGCGAGCAACGCCGCCTTTTCCCGTTCAGCTTCGGCGTCAACTGCTTTCAGCGCCTCCTTACGGCGTTCGGCGAAACCAGCAGCTTCGGCGTCGGCCTTCGCTCGTGCGCTTTCGACCGCGGCCTTTGCGGCCTTAGCATCGGCGATCGCCTGTTCGGCCTCCTTCCGCCGCGCGGCGAGAATATTTTCCACCGGCTGAAAAAGGAAACGGGCCAGCAGCCAGATCAGAACGAGGGCGTTGACCACCTGAAGCCCGAGCGTCCACCAATCGATCTTCATTGGCGATCTTTCTCATTCACGACGAAAAGACTCATTTCCCGATGAACGGGTTGGCGAACAGCACCAAGAGCGCGATCACCAGGCAGTAGATCGCCATGGTCTCGATCATCGCGAGACCGACGAACAAGGTTCGCGACAGGGTGCCGGCCGACTCAGGCTGCCTGGAGATCGCGTCCATCGCGGCGGCGACCGCCCGCCCTTCGGCGAGAGCTGGCCCGATCGAACCGAACGCGACGGCAAGGGCGGCCGCGACAATGCTGACGATTTGGATAACGTCGTTCATGATGTTCCTCGCTGTTGACTGGAAGATTCTTGCTGCCTTTCGGCAACGGCCGCGCCGATGAAGACCATCGCAAGCACTGTGAAGATGTAGGCCTGGATCAAGCCGGTCAGCAGATCGAGGGCCATGAAGGGAATCGGCACCAGCAGACCCGCCAGCGACAGCAGGATGCCGATAATGAACACGCCGCTCATGATGTTGCCGAACAGTCGCACCATAAGCGAGAAGGTGCGCGTGATCTGCTCGACGATATTGAGTGGAATCATGATCCACGTCGGATCGGCGAAGGTGGCGAGATAGCCAAAGAGCCCACGCGTGCGGATTCCATAAAAGATGGTCGCACAGAAAACGATAAGGGCGAGCGCGGCGTCGGTCTCGATGTGAGCTGTCGGCGGTTCGACGCCCGGTAGGAGCGAGCACCAATTGGCAGTGAGCACGAAAACAAAGATAGTTCCGATCAGCGCTCGGTACGGACCGGGCTCGACTTGCATGGTGCCGCGAATCTGGTCGTCGATGGCTCCGACCAGCATTTCCAGAGTGACCTGGGGCTTTGAAGGCAGGAGGGACAGGCGGCGCGTGACGATGGCGGCGAACAGCGTGAGGAACGCAATGATTGCCCAGGTGACGATTACCGGGTCGGTGATTGGAACCGGGCCCAGCCGGAACACCGGCGCCGACTCGAGTGGCGAATGAATCATCTCGGCTCTCCGAAGCGCTGCAGAAGCGGACGTCGCGCCAACAGGAAGCCCAAGGCGCCGCCGAGGAGCGCAGGCGCGCCAAGCTTGGCAAGCGCCGTCAGCACGGCGGCCGCTATGGCGAACCGGGCAAGCTGGATGAGGACGGCCTTCGCCGCGCTTCCCGTCACCAACAGGCGTGTGTTCCACCAAAGCGATGCGAAGTGAAACAGGCCGGCGAGAAGGCCGGCGACGAGCCCCACGGCGAAACTCGCGGCGAGGGCAAGAGCTGGAGTCGTCATGGCCCCCTCCGATGCATCCATCTCCAGGCGGACCAGAATCCGATCGCTACGCCAACCATCAGGAAAGTTGCGGAAAAGAACACGCCAGTCATGAACTTGCGATCGAGCCATCGCCCAATAAAGAGACAGAGCAGCGTTGGCACGACAATCGTCCAGCCGAGAATGCCGATCTGCCCGAGCCGAGCGCCCAGCGACGGTTCCGGCGTCTCGCGGCCGCGCTCTTCGCGCTCGACGGCTCGCCGCGCGGCGCGCAGCAAGCGGTCCGCATTGTTGGAATTGGGTCGATCAGGCTTCACGGCGCGACCCCGCGATCGTCGGAGAGCACGGACGCGCCAGCGTGCTGCCCTGGACCGGGGCGCAGATATCGCACGAGTTCACGCACTGCGGCGGCATGCAGGCGGACCTGCTCGACATGGGCCCGCCGATCGGCGTCCAGCTGTTTCGCGCGCACGGCGCGCACCTGCGCCTCGAGGTCTTGGAGGGCGTCCCCGACGATAGCCTCGCGGCATGCGATTGCGACGCGTTGACCGAGAGAAACCGTGAACACGCCGCCCCGCACGGCGCAGAATCGAGCGGCGCCGGCGACCGTCCGCCAGCGGACGACGGACGGCGTCAGCATGGTCAGCAGATCCGCATGACCGGGCAGGATCCCGAAGCTGCCGCTCTCATCCTCGGCCCGCACCGCAATAACGTCATCGCTGTTCACTACGATGACCGCGGGCGTGGTGATGGTCAGGTGGAGCGTCGCGGTCATCGGGCTGCGCCGCCCGGCTTTACCGATTGAGGCTTGGCTTTGGCGCCTTCAGCGGGCGTCTTTTCCGTCTCGGGATTTGGCTTGGATTTTGCCGCGTCCGGACGCCTTCTCCTTTTCCCGGGCCTCGTCAAGCGTGCCAATCATGTAGAGGGAGCTTTCCTGCCATGTGTCGCACTCGCCGGCGAGGATCGCCTTGCACCCGGCAACGGTGTCGGCGACGGCCACCGAGCGGCCAGGCTGGCCGGTGAAGGCTTCCGTCACCGCGAACGGCTGGGTCAGGAAGCGAAGCAGACGACGCGCCCGTTCGACGATCCGCCGGTCATCGGCGCCGAGCTCGTCGATGCCGAGCAACGAGATCACGTCCTGCAGCTCGCGATAATGCGAGATTGTCTGGCGGACTTCGGTGGCGACGGCGGCGTGCTCTTCGCCGACGACCAGGGGATCAAGGAGGACCGATGACGAAGCAATCGGATCGACGGCTGGATACATGCCCTCCGCAGCCATCTCGCGCGAGAGCATGACCATGCTGTCGATATGCGCGGCGATCGTCGTCACCGCCGGATCGGTAAAGTCGTCGGCGGGAACGTAGACTGCTTCGATCGCGGTCACGGCAACCCCTCCGACCGAGACGATGCGCTCCTCCAAGGCGGCTACCTCACTCGCAAGGGTCGGCTGGTAGCCGACCCGCGAGGGCAGCCGTCCAAGCAGGCCCGAGACCTCGGAGCCTGCCTGGACGAAGCGGAAAACGTTGTCCATGAGCAGAAGCACATTTTGCCGCCGCTCGTCGCGAAAATACTCCGCGATGGTGATAGCGGTGAGCGGCACGCGCCAGCGCGCGCCTGGCGGTTCGTTCATCTGTCCGTAGACGAGCACGGTTCGCTCGAGCACGCCGGAGTTGCGCATATCGAGCAACATCTCATGACCTTCACGCGAGCGTTCCCCCACGCCGGCGAACACCGAAATCCCTTTATAGCGCTCGACCATGGCATGGATGAGCTCCTCCACAAGGACGGTCTTGCCAACCCCGGCGCCGCCGAACATTGCGGCCTTGCCGCCCTGTGCGATTGGCGTTAGCAGGTCGAGCACTTTGATGCCGGTCGTGAAGAGCTCCGTCGCGCCGCTTTGGGCCGCAAGCGGCGGCGGACTGCGGTGAATTCGTCGGCGCGGCACATCGGACGACAACGGCCGGCCTTTGTCGCCGATCGCCCCAGTGACGTCGAGCAGTCGGCCAAGCACCTGCTCGCCGACCGGCACCTCGATTGGCCCGCCGCAGGCGCGGGCGACGACCCCTCGGCTCAGGCCCGACGTCGACTGCAGCGCGATGGTGCGGACGGTGGTCTCGTCCAAATGCGCCTGCACCTCGAGGGTGATCGGAGCGCCTCCATTTCGCGTGATCACCAGCGCGTCATCGATCGGCGGAAGCGCGCCGCCGTCAAAAGCGACGTCAATAACCGCTCCGCGAACGGCGATCACGCGACCATCAATCGTTTTCGTCTCTTGCATGGTGCTCTTTCGTCGACTCGTAGTGTTCGTCGCTTGTGCGACCATCGGTTGGGCGAAAATGCGAGCGCGTCTATGTTTGCTAGAGATGTGCTATTATCAAACTCCGGCGCAAGCCATGTGCCGCGCGGCGAATTTGTGTCCTGTCATGTTTTAGATCGCCTAGTGCGCCAAGCCCAGTGAAGCATGCCAAATCCTGGCAAATCTTTGCAATGCTTAGTCTTCGGCGCAGACAACCTGCGTTTCCAACCGCGTCACGCCATAGCCTTCGTCAAGCGCGACCTCGCGGGTGTTGCAGTGTTTGCTGGGCGCGGCCCTTGGTTGCGCTTCGCCGCCGGCCGCTTCCGGCCTTCCCGTAAAGACGAACAATACAATTGCCAAAATCGCCGCGAAACCCACGATCGAACCTATTTTGAACATCTGCTTACGACCCAATCAGAATTCAACACGCTACTTCGCAGCACGCCGCCGGCGCGCATGATCGGACATCATGGAATGGCCCCGATATGCCAAAGATACCAGCGAAGACCTTCGACGCGGGTGTTGACCTCGCGTAGCCAATGCGCGGTCAGAGCGAAATAAAGCTCCACGCCAATGCCCCACTGGTCGCCGAGCTTTTGGATACCTCGCCTATTCTCGTTCAAGATTGCAGTCTCCATCGTCAAGAATCCGCTAACTCTTCGTCAACCCAACAAGCGCGGCGGTGTGCTGGGCAATCATCAACTCCTCATTGGTTGGAATAGCCCATACCGAGACCTTGCTGTCCTCGGTCGAAATTCGCAGACTGTTGCGGTTGTTGGCGTCGGCATCGAGCTTGGCGCCCAACCATGCGAGCTTTTCAACCACAGCGGCGCGCAGCGGCGGGTCGTTCTCGCCGATGCCGGCAGTGAATACGAAGGCGTCGAGCCCCTCCAGGACGGCCGTATAGGCGCCGGCGAACTTCACAATCTGGTAGACGAAATAATCGATCGCCTCCCTCGCAGATGGCGCGTTGCTGTCCTTCAGTGCGCGCATGTCCTCGCTAATGCCGGAGAGTCCGAGCAGCCCTGACTTCTTGTACAGAAGAGTTCTCGAGGTCGATCGCGGTGTATTTCCTTTCCCTCAGCAGGAAGAGCAGGATTTCGGGGTCGATCGCGCCGCAACGCGTGGCCATCGGCAGACCATCGAGCGCTCCCAAGCCCATCGAAGTATCCATGCTTTTGCCGTCGAGCATGGCGCACATGCTGGCGCCGCCGCCGAGATGAGCGACGATCACCCGCCGGGCCGTCGGCGCGTAGCGCGGCAGCGCGCGGGAGATGTAGTCATACGAAATGCCGTGAAAACCCCAGCGCCGGATCAAATCCCCTGCGACGGCCTCGGGCAGCGCATAGCGCTGGGCCACCGTGGGCATGGTCCGGTGAAACGACGTGTCGAACGCCGCGACCTGCGGGAGTTTGGGATGAGCCTTGGCGACCGCTTTGATGGCGTCGACCTCGAACGACTGGTGCGAGGGCTCGATCTCTTCGAGCCTCTCAAGCTCCGAGATCACCGTTTCGTCGACCAGCACCGGCCCATGGTAAGCAGGGCCGCCCTGCAACACCCGGTGACCCACGGCAGCGATCTTGAGATCCGTCTGGTGGGTCTCGAACCAGGTCAGGACGAACTTGATCGCGCCCTCCGGGTCGAGCGGATCCCCCTCCTTCCAATCATGGGCGTCCACCTGCTTGCCGTTGGAGTCCTTCACGCCGAAGCTCGGCTGCGAGCCGATGCCTTCGAGCTCGCCGCGACAGACGACATCCGGGAACTCAGCGCCGCCGCAACTGTAGGCGGCGAACTTAACGCTGGTTGACCCAGCGTTGATGACAAGAATGCCCTTCGCCATAGTGTCTTACTCGCTGATTGCGGGATGGATCGCCTTGCTCGCCAAGGCCAATGAAGCCGTCCAAATTTCGGCAAATTTTTGTGAGTCCTGCAAGCATGTGCGACGGCGTGCGGGCTTCTCTGGCGGCATTTTGCTTTCCTCTACTCTACGGGTTCGACAAAAGGTGTGACCGGCAACTCGTTTGTCATACGCCAACAAGCGCGGCGGTGTGCTGGGCAATCATCAACTCCTCATTGGTTGGAATAGCCCATACCGAGACCTTGCTGTCCTCGGTCGAAATTCGCAGACTGTTGCGATTGTTGGCGTCGGCATCGAGCTTGGCGCCCAACCATGCGAGCTTTTCAACCACCGCGGCGCGCAGCGGCGGGTCGTTCTCGCCGATGCCGGCAGTGAATACGAAGGCGTCGAGCCCCTCCAGGACGGCCGTATAGGCGCCGGCGAACTTCACAATCTGGTAGACGAAATAATCGATCGCCTCCCTCGCAGATGGCGCGTTGCTGTCCTTCAGTACGCGCATGTCCTCGCTAATGCCGGAGAGTCCGAGCAGCCCTGACTTCTTGTACAGAAGAGTTTGGAGGTCAATCGCGGTGTATTTCCTTTCCCTCAGCAGGAAGAGCAGGATTTCGGGATCGATCGCGCCACAACGCGTGGCCATCGGCAGACCGTCGAGTCCACTAAAGCCCGCCGTCGTATCCATGCTTTTGCCGTCGAGCATGGCGCACATGGTGGCGCCGCCGCCGAGATGAGCGACGATCACCCGCCGGGCTGTCGGCGCGTAGCGCGGCAGCGCGCGGGAGATGTAGTCATACGAAATGCCGTGAAAACCCCAGCGCCGGATCAAATCCCCTGCGACGGCCTCGGGCAGCGCATAGCGCTGGGCCACCGTGGGCATGGTCCGGTGAAACGACGTGTCGAACGCCGCGACCTGCGGGAGTTTGGGATGAGCCCTGGCGACCGCTTTGATGGCGTTGACCTCGAACGGCTGGTGCGAGGGCTCGATCTCTTCGAGCCTCTCAAGCTCCGAGATCACCGTTTCGTCGACCAGCACCGGCCCATGGTAAGCAGGGCCGCCCTGCAACACCCGGTGACCCACGGCAGCGATCTTGAGATCCGTCTGGTGGGTCTCGAACCAGGTCAGGACGAACTTGATCGCGCCCTCCGGGTCGAGCGGATCCCCCTCCTTCCAATCATGGGCGTCCACCTGCTTGCCGTTGGAGTCCTTCACGCCGAAGCTCGGCTGCGAGCCGATGCCTTCGAGCTCGCCGTCGACAGACGAGATCCGGGAACTCAGCGCCGCCGCAACTGTAGGCGGCGAACTTAACGCTGGTTGACCCAGCGTTGATGACAAGAATGCCCTTCGCCATAGTGTCTTACTCGCTGATTGCGGGATGAAGCAGCGAGGGATCCTTGGCCGTCGCCTCGGCCAGCAGGACGGCTAGCCCGCAGGAGAACAATCGCGTCTGCGCCGTATCCGCGCGGCTCGTCAGGATCACCGGCACGCGAGCGCCCATCACCAGCCCAGCGGTTTGCGCTCCGGCCATGAACGTCAACTCCTTATACATCATGTTGCCGGCCTCGATATTGGGCGCAATGAGGATGTCGGCCTTCCCGGCGACCGGGGATTCCACGCCCTTGATCCGCGCCGCCTCCTCGTCCACCGCAATGTCGAGATCCAACGGACCATCAACTATGCCGCCGACGATCTGCCGGCGATCCGCCATTTTAGCGAGCGCGGCCGCGTCCATGGTCGCCGGCATCTTGGAATTCACCGTCTCGACGGCCGCAAGGACCGCGACCTTAGGCTGCGCAATCCCCAGCGCTCGCGCCAGAATTATCGCGTTCTGAATGATGTCACGCTTCTGATCGACGTCGGGAGCGATATTCACAGCGGCATCGCTGATAATGATGCGACGCGAGTAGGCCGGCGCCGCGATCAGCATGCAGTGGCTCAGAAGACGGCTCGTGCGCAAGCGGTTCTCCCGCTGAAGCACGGCATGCATGAATTGATCAGTGTGCAGGCTGCCCTTCATCAGCGCCGCCACCTTGCCGTTGCCGGCCAGATTGGCGGCAACCTACGCCGATTCCTCGGCGTCGGCGGTCGAGACGATCTTGTAGGGAGACAAGTCGAGCTTCGCTTTCGCGGCGGTGTCGCGGATCTGCTCCTCGGGCCCCACCAATACCGGCTCGATCAGCCCTGCTTGCGCGGCCTCGACCGCTCCGACCAGCGCGTCCACGCTACAGGGGTGGACGACCGCGGTTGGCAATGGGGGGGCGCCCTTGCGGCGAGCCAGCATCTCGTCGAATCGGATTTTTATATCGACCATCAGGCATACCCCTTCGTCATCGAATGATTCACAGGAAACACGCATTCCAGTTGACCCTAAATCCGCGTAGGCAACCAATCAGACCACCTCTGTCATATGGCCGGCAATTTGCGCTGCTCGCCCGATCCAGACGAATCCGTTTTGGTCTCGCCGAACAGCCCTTCGACGCGCGCCAGGCGTCGCTTACCCTCGTCCGGCAGCACGCCGCCCGCCGCGAGGATCCGGCGGATCACGGCCATCGCCGCGTCGCGCTCGGCGCGATCCTCGGGCAGCAGCTTCGAGATCGCAGCAGCGGCGCGTTCCTGGTCCAGCGTCATGATCAGGCTTTGCTCCTTCATCATTTCCTTGAATTTGGCGAGGCTGATGCGTTGCTATGGCGGCCGCTCTGAGTTGATCTCCTTCAGGACCGTGAAGCTGCGCTCGTCGAACCGGCGTTCCGGCCCTCGAATGTAGATCAGCGCGCGCAGCGCAGCCTCGATCACCGAACCCTTCTCGATCCGGTCGTTCAGGTCGGCCCGTAGCCGTTGGATGGCGGCCTCGCGCGTCAACGTGCGTTCGATATGTCGCCGCGTCTCAGCCCCGTCGGCGCGCAGACCCACAAGCGCCTGCAGTAATGGGGAGTCGTAGGCGGCCATGAAAATCCGTTCGTACGATGCATCGCGCGCAACGGTGAATGCGTCGAGGAACCTGACTATATGATCGGACGTCATCTGCTCCAATTTCAGCAGCGGATTGCCAGCCGAGACCGGCTTTCGTTGGGCCCTTATCGAATCCGCCCAGGCGGCGACCGGCTGCATCAGCGGGTTCTTCTTGTCCGAGAACATCTCGAAGCTCATCCGGTTGGGATGCATCTGGCGCAACAAGGCTGCGCTGCTCTCGGTCACCAGACTGCGCATCAGCGGGCTTAGAAAGGTCCGGTAGAGACCCAGGTTCGCCTCGGAGACGGCGCGAACGGTAGCAAAACGCCGTTCGTCCGCCGCGTCGTTGCCGTTCAGCGCCCGGATGTCGCCCAAGGTGCGCGCCTCCAGGCTGAACCGGTAGCTGCCGTTGACGAGTTCCCGATTTTCGGCGTCATCAGTCGACTTCCGTGATCACCGCCTCGTAAAGGCCTGGCGGCAACAAGTCGATCATGTCCATGAAGTCGACAAGCTCCTTGTCCTCCTTGTCGCCACCTTGCCAGAGACAAAAATGCCCAGATGTCCAATGCTCTGGTGCAGCGTGTAGACAATCGTCTGGCCGTTCGCGATCACCTCATCTTCATGATCATAAAGATCGAGAATCCAGTCCAGCGCCTGCTGCGGCGGCGTGATGTTGTCGCCCTTGGAGCAAAACACGATGATCGGACTTTTGATGTTGCGCAGATCCACCCGGAGGCCGTCGGAGGTGTGCAGCTCGCCGCTCGAGAGTTTGTTGCCGACGAACAGCTGGTCGGCGATCCATTGCATCTCCACGGCGTTGAGCAGGATCAGGGCGCCCCACCATTTCTCGAACTCCAGGAAGCGCGGAGCCTCCGTGTCCACTTTAGAATACAGGTTATAAAGCTTAGTCCAGTAGGTGTTCGAGGGCTTCAGGGATTCGAAGTTCTCCACTAGGTAGGCGCCGTCGAACCGCCCGTTGCCGAGATCCCCGGACAGCGCCGTCAGCCAGGTTCCGCCAAGCAGTCCGCCGGTATAACGCATCGGGGCCCCGCCATGCACCCCCGCCCAATAGGACAGCGGCGCGCCCGCCAGCAGCAGAGGGCCGACAAGGTCCGGTCGGATGGCGCTCATCAGCGTGATCTGCCAGCCCGCCTGGCAATTGCCGATCAGGCATGGCTTGCCGTCCGCTTCCGGGTGCAACTCCAGAACCTTAGCGACGAAACGCGCTTCGGCCCGGCAGACATCCTCGATCGTCTGGCCCGGCATGGGGTTTTCCAGGAAGCCGACAAAGTAGCACGGATGCCCGGCCTGCAGCACCTCGCCGATCTCGCTGTCAGGCTTCATCCCGCCTATGCCAGGGCCCTGACCGGCCCGTGGATCGAACACGATGAACGGGCGCTTGCGCGGATCGATGGTGACGCCGGCGGGCGGCTTAACGCGAACGAGAACATAGTTCGCCGGCCGTTCGAACGTTCGGCCGTCCATCACCACCTCGGCTGCAAAATTCAACACAGAGGGTGAGATGCGGGCTGCCTGCTCCAGGTAATCGTTGCCGCGCTGCCGCAGCACGTCCAGAGTCAAAATGAACCGCTGGCAGGCGTCCACCCAATATTCCTGCACCGGATTGGCCGAGAACAGATCAAACGCGCCTAGGTTGGGAACTGCATTTTCCGCAGCCTTAAGCCCCGGGCTCGACGCACCTCCAGGAGCCGGCGTCGTCGCCGCCGCTCCCTTGCTGAGTTGAACTGTCATGCACGTCTCCTGTCTGCATTGCTGCTGTAAAGCTTCGGATGCCAGCCCAAGCCTGATCGATGAAGTCCTACGCTGACATCCCGCCCCGTTGTTCCTAGTCCTACGTGACATCCCGCCCCGGTGCGAGTGAAGCATTCCAAATTTCAGTAAAGCATTCCAAATGTGGAAGGCTCGATTGCGTAGCTGAAGACCGCCGCTCTCCGCCTCATAAGCATCTCGACCGTTGAGGCGTCACGTTGTGCCTCGCCGCAGAGGTGGTGTGAGCAAGCGGGAGACGAGCCGCGATCACGACGGCGAATTGCGCCTTGTCCGATCGCGGACCGCGCACATGCTTTTTCTCCGCTCCGGGTTTCCGTTATCTCCTTTGCGCGACAATTCGTCTATATTTCGATCTTCGCGACAGGCTGTCCCGATCATGCCGCATGAGGCATTCCACGACTGCGCCGCATCCACGATGAGGGCCTCGCACAACCCATGAACATGTCGCGAGGGCTCCCGTGGGCTTCTTGCCAGGTCTATCCTTTGCGCATGGTAATGGCGACATCGGCGGCGTCGGCGCCGCGGGCAGGCCTGATTGAGACCGATTGGCTGTCGCCTTGGAAACGCACTTGAACGCCAGCGGAAAAGCCCGCGCTTTCGACTATCGCCTGAATTTCCGCATTGGAGGCGCGGCCTGTGATATTGCCCGTTAAGTGTCGGGTGGTCTCGGCCCACGTGCCGGAAAGCGACCCGCCGTTGGAAATGACATTGCTGCTGATTTCCAGCCGGTAGCTGTCGCTTGCGCAGCGCAGGCTCTGATTGAGCGCTTTACCGGTGTTGTTGACAGCGTAAACCGCCTTGCAGCGAATGCGCTCGCGGGAGCCATTCGACATAGTGACTGTGCCGGCTCCGATCCAATAACCGGATAGTCCCGCGAAAGGCCCAACTGAACCCCTTTCGGCGAGAATTGGCGTCGCTATTAGGGATAGAACGATCGCGAGGACAGCGGTGGCGAGCTTTGAATAAGAAGACATGACATTCTCTTTTCCCATGACGTTTAGGCCTGGATATCGTAGATCTGCGAAGGAGCGAGCCAGAGTTCGAGTTGGCGGCGACGATCCTTTTGACAGAGAGTTGTCCATATTCGCTTTAGCGGCTGCGCCGAAACTGCCGAGCAACTTGCGGCCTCGCGACACAGACTCAGCTTGAGGCAGCTGCGGACGTCAGTTTTGCCTGATAGAAGAAAAGCAACGACGATGGGCGCCAACGCGCCAGCAACGTCGGGTGGCATGATCCGGCAATGGCGCGTCGTAGCCAAGTTAAGGCGGGAAAATTTTTGCAAATTCGTCCAAATATAGAGACTCGACTTGATGAGGTGCGAGAGCGGATCGTAGCGGATAGCGGATCGTAGCGATGATATCGGCGTCGCCATCACAATATCGCCTCGTGGCGCCTTGGATTGAAAGGATGGGCGGAGCGGCCAAAAAGAGTGCTCAACGGCCAAGAATAGATCGCCATCGCCGTTTCAGGAGACATTTCCAGATGAAGAGGCTCCAATGGTTTTGTCTTGTCTTGCAATCCATCAATCAAATCAGCTACTACTATATTAGGTTTCTTACTACATATGGGGATTAAATGGCGGCGAATTACAACGTCAGATTTGGGCGTATGGCGTTGGATATGAAGCGGGACTGGCCAACTAAGCTCTGGCGTTCAAGCCGGCAATATTTGTTGGGCGGCGTAAGTCTGGCACTGCTCACGTTTGTCTGTTTCCGGCTCGGGCTCAGCCTCGCCGCAACCGGCTTTGCCTATTTGATTCTTATCGCGCTGCTGTCGCTGAGGGGCAGCGTCATCGGATCGCTCGCTCTCGCCATCGCCGCCGTTGGGTGCCTCAACTACTTCTTTACCGAGCCGCTGTTCAGTTTCCGGGTGGAATATCCGCAGGATGTCTTAGGCTTGATCGCTTTCTCGACGACCGCAATTATCATCGCGCGGCTCACGGCAATGGCGCGCAAGACGTCGGAAGAGGTCCAATCGTCGCAGAAAGCGCTGATCGACACCATGCCAGCGCACGTCTGGAGCGCTCTTCCCGACGGTTCGCATGATTTCCATAGCCGACGTTGGCTGGAATTTTCGGGCCTTTCCGCGGCGGAGGCCGCCGGCGATGGTTGGATTGCCACATTTCATCCTGACGACCGCGCAAAGGTCGTGGACAAATGGCGCACGGCGGTAGCGACGGGGGAGCCATTCGAAGCCGAAGCGCGCCGGCGGAGCGCTAATGGAGAATATCACGCGTTCCTGGGCCAGGCCCGACCGTTGCGCGACGAAAGAGGGAATATCGTCAAGTGGTGCGGATCAAGCACCGATCTCGAGGACGTCAAGCGCGCCATGGAAGCGCTGCGGGAGAGCGAGGCGCAATGGCGGGAGGTCTTCGAACACAATCCAGCCATGTACTTTATGGTCGACGCGGCCGGCGCGGTCCTTTCGGTGAACGCTTTCGGCGCTGCGCAACTCGGCTATACGGTCGGCGAATTAGTCGGCCAATCCGTTCTGAATGTTTTTTTTGAGGAGGATCGAGACTTCGTCCAGAGAAACCTTGCCGTCTGCCTCGAAAAACTTGGCCAATCGAACAGCTGGGAGGTGCGAAAGGTCCGCAAGGATGGCGCGACGATCTGGGTTCGCGAAAGCGCCAAAGCCGTGCGGCGGGCCAATGACCGTCTGATCGTCTTGATCGCATGCGAAGACATCACCGAACGCAAGCGGACCGAAAATGCCCTGCGGCAAAGCGAGATGTATTTGGCCGAAGCTCAGAGAATAAGCCGGACAGGCAGTTTCGGCTGGAGCGTCGCCGATGGCGAAATCATATGGTCGGAAGAGACTTTCAGAATTTTTGAATACGACCGGGCGGTGAAGCCCACCCTGGAACTGGTGTTGCAACGAATACATCCGGAGGATCGCGCCCCCGCCCGGGAGTTCCTAGAGCGCGTATTGGAGGAGGGGAAGGATTTTGAGTTTGAGCATCGATTGCTGATGCCTGATGGCTCAGTTAGACATCTCCGGACCGCAGCTCATGCTGTGAAAGATGCATCGGGCAAACTAGAGTTTATCGGGGCGGTGATGGACCAAACCGCAGCAAAACAAGCGGAAGTGGCGCTGCGGCAGAGCGAGATGTATTTGGCCGAAGCTCAGAAAATAAGCCGCACCGGCAGTTTCCGCTGGAGCGTCGCCAGCGACGAAATCGAAATCATGTGGTCGGAAGAGAGTTACCGAATTTTGGAAATCGACCGGACGGTGAAGCCGACTCTGGAACTGGTGTTCGAACGAACGCATCCGGAGGATCGCGCATCGTTCCGGCGGTTCGTTGAAAAGGCATTGCAAGAGGGGAAGGATTGGGACTCGGAGCGTCGATTGCTGATGCCTGATGGCTCAGTCAAACATGTCCGGGCCGCGGCTCATGCAGTGAAAGATGCGTCCGGCAAACTGGAGTTTCTTGGAGCGCTGATGGACGTCACCGCGGCAAGGCGAGCACAAGAAGAGCTTTTGGAGGCCCAGGCGGAACTCGCGCGCGTCATTCGGGTGACGACTCTTGGAGAGCTGAGCGCCGCGATCGCCCATGAAGTCAGCCAGCCGCTCACCGGGGTGGTGAGCAGCGGGAACGCCTGTTTGCGCTGGCTCGCCGGCGAAACCCCTAATCTGGAGTTGGCGCGGCGAGCGGTCGAACGCATGATCAATGACGGCGCCCGGGCCGGCGAGGTGCTTAGCCGGATACGGGCGCTGGTCAGGAAATCTCCTCCTCAGAGAGACTATTTGAACGTCAACGACGCCATCATGGAAGTGATCGCGCTGATCCGCAGCGAGGTTCAGCGAAACCGCATTTCGCTGAAGACTGAACTCTCGAATGATTTGCCGCTCGTGCTGGCCGATCGAGTCCAATTGCAGCAAGTGATTCTTAATCTAATGACGAACGCCATCGAAGCGATGAGTGGAATTGCCGGGGGGCAAAGAGAGTTGTCGCTCGCCTCGGTCAATGATGGATCGAACGCCGTGCTCGTGACCGTGCGGGATTCGGGCCCGGGGCTGGGCCGGACAGCGCTCGAACGCCTCTTTGAGGCTTTCTACACCACCAAGTCTGATGGCATGGGAATGGGTCTGGCGATCAGTCGAAGGATTATCGAAGCGCATGGCGGAAAGCTGTGGGCCACGCCCAACGCGCCCCAGGGCGCCATCTTCCAGTTCACGCTGCCGGCTGACGACCAACAGGCGCCATCTTCTTGATGGACCAAATCGGTTCTTGTCGAAATCTTCTAGTTTAACTGGTTTTCGTGCTAAAAAGCGCGCTTCCCGCTCGGCCCACAAGGAGGGACCCAAGACCTCTCACCCTGGCGCAGGGCCCCCGCCGTGAAACAGGCCAGAGCCTAGGTATTGCCTCATATGATCTTGAGAAGTCCCAACTTCCGCGTCGCCATCGCCACCGCCTTGTTCGCGGTCGCGATCTTCGTGGCCGACATGATCGCCCCGCGTAATGTCGCGACCAACGCGCTTTACGTCGGAGTGGTGATTTTGTCGGCCCGCTTCTGTACAGCGCGAGGCGTCATGCTCGTCTGCGCGGGCTGCTTGAGCATGACGGTTTTGAGCTGGTTCCTGGCGCCGGACACCAGGGGTCTACTATTCGTAGGGGTCGCCAACCTATTCATCAGCATGGCGGCGATCACATTGACAACCGTCCTTGTCGTGCAATCCCAATCAGTGGGAGAGACCCTGCAAGAGCGGGCCAAACTCCTCGACCTGACGCACGACACCGTCTTCTCGCGCGACATCAGTGGCATAATCACCTATTGGAATCGCGGCGCCGAGGAACTTTATGGATGGTCAACGGCCGAGGCGGTCGGCACGTCCGCTCACCGGCTTTTGGAGACGACTTTCCCTGCGCCTCTTGACGAGATCAATGCCGAACTATTGCGCACGGGCCGTTGGGAAGGCGAACTCGTCCATAAGAAGCAGGACGGATCGAGGGTCGTTGTGGCCAGCCGTTGGGCCTTGAAGCGGAACGAGCGCGGGCGGCCTGCCGCGATTCTGGAGACTAACAACGACATTACCGAGCACAAGCAGACACAGGAATCTCTGCGGCAAACCCAGGTGGAGCTTGCGCGCGTCGCTCGCGTGACGATGCTGGGAGAACTGACCGCCGCGATCGCCCATGAAGTCGGCCAGCCGCTCACCGGGTTGGTGAGCAGCGGGAGCGCCTGTTTGCGCTGGCTCGGCGGGGAAACCCCTGATCTGGAGTTGGCGCGGCGAGCGGTCGAACGCATGATCAATGACGGCGTCCGGGCCGGCGAGGTGCTCAACCAGATGCGGGCCCTCGTCAGGAAATCTCCGCCTCAAAAGGAGCATTTGAACGTCAACGAACCCATCACGGAGGTCATCACGCTGATCCGCAGCGAGGTTCAGCGAAACCGCATTTTCCTGAGGACTGAACTCTCGGAGGAATTGCCCCTCGTCCTGGCCGATCGAATCCAATTGCAGCAAGTGATCCTTAATCTAATCATGAACGCTATCGAAGCGATGACCGGAATCGCCGGGGGGCAAAGAGAGTTGTCGGTCGCCTCGGCAAAGGATGAGTTGAACGCCGTGCTCGTGACAGTGCGGGATTCGGGCCCGGGGCTGGACGGGACTGCGCTCGAGCGCCTCTTTGACGCTTTCTACACCACAAAGCCTGATGGTATGGGAATGGGTCTGGCGATCAGCCGAACGATTATCAAAGCGCATGGCGGAAAGCTGTGGGCTACGCCCAATGTGCCTAAGGGGGCCATCTTCCAGTTCAGGCTGCCGACGGACGGCGAGGAGGCGCCATGACCGGCGTAGATGCGAGCGCCTTGCGCCTCGCGCTTGCGGGCCGGCGTTGGGATGGGCCGGGAGCTTCGCCCGTGCAGCCTTCGATGCTCCATTGCCAGCGTCTGGTCCTGTCTCATGACGGATGAGCAACCAATCGTGTTCGTCGTCGACGACGACGCATCGGTGCGCGATGCTGTCGCAGATCTCCTTCGATCGGTCGGTCTCGGGGTGGAGTTATTCAGGTCGGCGGAGGAATTTCTCCAGGCCGAGCGTCCCGATGCGCCTGGTTGCATCGTGCTGGACGTCAGATTGCCGGGGCCGAGCGGACTGGAGTTCCAGCGTACGCTGATCGAATCGCGCATCCATCTCCCAATCATATTCATCAGCGGCCACGGCGACATTCCAATGTCGGTGCGGGCGATGAAATCCGGGGCGGTCGAATTCCTGACTAAGCCTTTCCACGAGCAGGAGCTGCTCGATGCGATTCAGGCGGGAATTCGAACGCGATCGCGCGCGGCGGCAGGAGGCCAATGTGGTCGCCGAACTGCGCGAGCGCTTCAATTCTCTGACGCCGCGCGAACGGAGCGTCTTGACGCTCGTCGTCACTGGTCGACCGAACAAACAGATTGCGGCCGAACTCGAATTGAGCGAAATGACCGTCAAGGTCCATCGCAGCCAAATCATGCGAAAGATGCGAGCGAAGTCTTTGGTTGATCTGGTGCGAATTGCCGACCAGCTTGGGGTCTCCGCCAGACAGTCGTAGGCGATCTAAACCAAAGCACTAGAGACCCACTCCTGCGGGCCAATCTCGTTCGCCATACGTGCATTTCGGCCTTACCTACTCGAACGCGAGTTCGACCTATGCGTCCTGGCTTTGGGCCATTGCGCGGCGTTAGTCTTGATCGCTCTCTTGGAGGCGGCAATGCCGAACAAGGCTGTGATCTCGATCGTCGACGATGATCCATCGGTCCGCGAAGGCACGATGGACCTCCTCAATTCGATGGGCTTCGTCGTCGAGACGTTTCAGCACGCCGCTGATTTCCTGCAATCTAACCGTCCTGTCCGCGCGTCCTGCCTGATCGCGGACATGCGCATGCCCGGCATGACTGGGCTTGAACTTTACAACCATCTGGTTCGGTCGGGCAGCGTCATTCCGACGATTCTGATCACCGCCTTTCCCGACGACAGAGACCGGGCGCGCGCGCTGCGCGCCGGCGTGATTTGCTACCTGGCCAAGCCGTTCAACGAGGAAGATTTGCTCGCCTGCATCCAGTTTGCTCTCGGGAGGGAATTCGTGACCATCGCCGTACCATCGCCGCGCCTACACTCTCCCTTTGCAGAAGGGCTTCGGCCGCATCGAGACCGGCGACGCTTTATCGAGCTGGAGGGCCACGCAGTGAATCGACAGATGGACGTGACGGAGCCGGATCGCATCAATGGCTGCGCCGCGAGCGCGATCTCGTTTGGACCGTTCCGCCTGCTTGCCGGAGAACGGCTGCTTCTGGAAGGCGACAGACCCGTGCGCCTCGGCAGCCGGGCCCTCGATATCCTGATCGCGCTCGTCGAGCGCCCCGGCGAGCTAGTCAGCAAGCAGGAGCTTATGGCCGTGGTTTGGCCCGAGACCGTCGTGGTGGAGGCGAATTTAACGGTTCATGTCGCCGCGCTGCGGCGGGCGCTCGGCGACGGCCGGGCTGGCAATCGATACATAGTCAATGTTCCAGGACGCGGCTATCGCTTTGTCACGCCGATCGCCTTCCTCGATGAGCAGAGATCTATAACGCCGCGGCTGGCGACAACCGTCCGTCCGCTCAATCTGCCGGTCCAGCTTACGCGCTTGATCGGCCGCGCCGAGATCGTCAATAAGCTCGAGCAACAGCTGCCGGCGCAGCGTTTGCTCACCATCGTTGGACCGGGCGGCATCGGCAAAACGGCGGTCGCCCTCGACGTCGCCAGGCGGCTGATGGGCGCCTTCGAGGACGGAATTTGGCTGATCGACCTGGCGCCGATCGCCGAGCCGCGGCTCGTGCCGACGGCATTGGCTTCTTCGCTGAGGCTTGAGATTAGATCCGACAATCCAATCCCCGGCTTGATCGACGCCCTGAGCAGCAAGCAAATGCTGCTCGTGTTCGACAACTGCGAGCATGTGATCGAAGCAGCCGCCGGTCTGGCTGACGGGATCTTGAAAGGCTCGCGCGGCGTGCAAATCTTGGCGACCAGCCGCGAGCCGCTTCGCCTGGAAGGCGAGCGGGTGCACCGGCTGCCGCCGCTGGAGAGCCCCCCTGCGTCGGCCGGGCTCAGCGCCGCCGAGGCCCTGCGGTTTCCCGCCGTCCAACTCTTCGTCGAGCGCGCGGCGGCGGCGATGAGCGATTTCGAGCTCAGCGATGCGGAGGCCAAGAGCGCTGGCGACATCTGCCGCCGGCTGGATGGAGTCCCCCTCGCTATTGAGCTCGCGGCCGCCCGCGTCGACACTTTGGGAATCGGCGGACTTGCGGCGCGCCTCGACGATCGCCTGCGCTTGCTGACAGGCGGCCGCCGCGCGGTTTTGCCCCGGCACCAAACGATCTGTGCCGCGCTTGACTGGAGCTATCAACTGCTCGGCCAGGATGAGCAGACGGTCTTCCGCCGCCTCGCAATCTTCGTTGGCGGCTTCACGATAGAGTTGGCGCGCGACGTGACGGCCGATCCTGATGGAGACGCATCGGATATTGCTGATAGCGTGGCAAGCTTGGTCATGAAGTCGCTGATCACAGTGGATGGCGGCGACGGAGCGGTCCGCTTCCGGCTGCTTGAGACCACGCGAGCCTATGCCCTGAGCAAACTCTTGGAGAGCGGCGAAGCCGATGCGCTCGCTCGACGCCATGCCGCCTACTTTCGAGACTTGGTGGACACAGCGCGGATTAGATGGATTGGAGATCCTTCCATCGCGGCGTATGCGCTGGAGATCGACAACATCCGCGCCGCGCTCACTTGGGCGTTCGCGCCATGGGGCGACCCATTGATGGCCGTGGAGCTCGCGGCGGCTTCGGCGCCAATCTGGCTCGATGTGTCGTTGTCGAGCGAATGTCAGGATTGGACCGGCAGGGCGCTTGATATTCTTGACGCCCGGGCTCGCGGAACGCGGCGAGAGATGGTGCTGCAAACCGCGCTCGGCGTGTCGCTGATGTTCACTCCACATATGAGCAGTCGAGCTCGCGCGGCGCTGACGAGGGCCATCGAGCTCGCCAAAGGTCTTCGCGATCTCGACTACCAACAGCGGGCCCTCGCCGGCCTGAACTCTTATCTCCGCGCGTCTTGAAGACTTCCGAGGCGCCGTCGCCCTCGCGCGCCAAGTCGAGGCGACCGCCAATGTCACCGCCGATGCGGTCGACATTTTGACGGCGAACAGTTTACTTAGCTATTCGCACTTTTTTCTTGGCGAGTTGGCTCTCGCATCGGCCTACGCCCGGCGAGCGCTGTACCGAATTACGCCCGTCGCCCGACGGGCTATGTCGCCTTGCGGGTTGGATCATTCTATAAAGGCCCGCTGCGTTCTGGCGCGTGTTCTTTGGGATCAAGGCCTGCTCGATCAATCGGCGCAAATCACTCAGGACGTTGTCGCCGACGCAGCCTCTGGCGGCCATGCCGTCTCGTTGGGCTTCGCGCTGACGTCGTGCGGCGGCCCCATTTTGCTCGGGCGCGGCGACCTTGAGGCTGCGGAGCGTTCGATTGCTTGGCTCAAAGACCATGCCGAAAAGCACGGGTTAAGCAGCTATTATGCTTGTGGCCTCGGATTCGAAGGACAGCTGTCCGCCAAACGAGGCGACATCGCAGGCGCGGAGCGGCTGCTCCGCGCGGGTCTCGACGGCTTGCGCGAAGGCCAATTTGAAGTCCATTATACGCCGTTCCTCAGCCGCCTGGCTGAGATCTTGGCGAAGGCGGGTCGCCGTGATGAGGGCCTTGATCTAGCCGACGAGGCGCTGCGGCGCACCGAGTCCAAACACGGGTTCTGGTGGATGCCTGAAGCGTTGCGGATCAAGGGCGAAGTTCTACTGTTGTCACATTGGCCGGACGCAAGCTTTGCCGAAGATCATTTCCGCCGATCCCTGGAGCTGGCGCGCCGTAAGGGGGCTCTGCTTTGGGAGCTGCGCGCCGCTCTCAGCCTCGCCCGGTTGCGCGACGCTCAGGGCAACGTCGACGACGCCTGCGATCTGCTGAACTCCGTCTATGCCCGATTCACAGAGGGCTTCGAAGCTATAGATCTTCGCTACGCGAGAAAGCTTCTCGAACAGTGGACTTCCCTCAGACGACGTCCGCAAGCGAAAAGCTAACCAACATGAGTAAAAGCCAATCACCACTGCAGCATGATCTGCTTTGAGAGCGCACGCTATGACCCACGCCCGCATCTATCAACAAGGCGTTAAAGCTTTCTTTGACGCCAAACCGCTCGGCGGCAATCCTTTCGATTCCGCGATCAATTCCAAAGCGCATGAAGCCTGGAGGGACGGATGGCTTGACGCACACCACTCCCAAGGGCGCTTGTATGCATCTTTAGCGGCGATGCGCGCTTATGTGAGTAAAAGCGCGCTCCCTTGTGCGCGCCATCCGCTTGCGCCAGCCGATCAAGCCGCAGGCGCGCTCGCGCGGCCGCGCGGCCATTTTGCGCGTCCGGTCACGACGTATCCTCTTGACGCAATGGCAGAGTGAATTGAAACGTCGCGCCCGGCCCGGCGTTGTTGGCGGCCGACATCCGTCCGCCATGCGCCTCGATGATCGAGCGGCAGATCGATAGGCCCATGCCCATGCCGCTGGATTTGGTGGTGAAGAAGGCGTTGAACAGCCGCTCCGCGTCCTCGGTGGCGATCCCGACGCCGCAATCCTCCACTGTCACCCGAACTTGCCCTGCTTCGTCCTGCCGCGACCGGATCGCCAATTCGCGCGGCCTTTCCGTGACCGGCTGCATCGCCTCAATCCCGTTCATCACCAGATTGATGATCACCTGCTGCAGCTGGACCCGATCAGCGAGGATCAGGGGTAGAGCGAGCGCGAGCTCCGTCCGCAGCGACACCCGATGGCTGACCAACTCAAGCCGCACCAAGGCGATGACCTCGTCGATGACGTTGTTGACGTCGAGCGGCGCCTTCTGGATGCTGGACTTCGCGAGCGCGCGGACGCGGTGGATAATCTCGCCCGCCCGTATGCCATCCTTGATGATCCGGTCAACCGATTGTCTTGCCTTCTCAATATTAGGAGGCCGGCTGGCCAGCCAGTTCAAACAGGCATTGGCGCTGTTCACCAGCCCGGCGAGCGGCTGGTTCACTTCATGCGCGATCGAGGCGGTCAGCTCGCCCAAGCTTGTCAAGCGCGCGACATGCGCGAGCTCGGCCTGCGCGCGGCGCAGCGCCTCTTCGGCGCGCGACTGCGCCAGGCCGATGCGCGCCTCCTCCAGCTCGCGCGCCGCCTTGACGCGCTCGGAAACGTCGCGCGTGATCTTGGCGAAGCCGATCAACCGGCCGCTGTCATCCTTGAGCGCGTCGATCACCACGTTGGCCAAGAAGCGGCTGCCGTCCTTGCGCACGCGCCAGGCTTCGGCCTCATACCGGCCATCGCGGGCGGCGATTTCGAGCGATTGCTGCGGCCTATTCGCGGCACGGTCCT
This sequence comes from uncultured Alphaproteobacteria bacterium, assembly GCA_963815815.1. Taxonomy (GTDB): domain Bacteria; phylum Pseudomonadota; class Alphaproteobacteria; order Rhizobiales; family Beijerinckiaceae; genus Methylocapsa. The sequence continues at coordinate 432,491 of CAWFIA010000011.1, read as the reverse complement.
CCTCGGTCCAGAAGCGCGAGAAGTGCTGGCCGACGATCTCCTCGGCGCGGTAGCCCTTGATGCGCTGTGCGCCGCGATTCCAGTTGGTGACGACTCCACTTGGATCGAGCATGTAGATCGCGTAGTCGGTGACGCCGTCGACTAACAAGCTATAGCGCTGCTCGCTCTCGCGCAGCGCCAGTTCGGCTGCTTTGCGCGGGGTGATATCGACGATCGCCGACAGCACCATTGTTCCCTCGTCGGTCTCGATCGGGTTCAAGCCGATCTCGACCTGGAACTCGCCGCCGTCCTTCTTGAGGCCGTAGAGTTCGCGTCCGGCCCCCATCGGCCTCGGCCGCGGATCGGCAAAAAATGTCTCCCGCAACGCCGGGTGATGACCACGGAGCCGTTCGGGCACGAGCATCTCTACCGGCTGCCCCTCGAGCTCGGCCCGCGCGTAGCCAAAAACCCGTTCGGCCTGAGTATTGACCATGACAATCTTGCCGGCCCGGTCGATCATCACCATAGCGTTCGGCGCAGCCTCGACGACTAGCCGGAAGCGCTGCTCGCTCTCGCGCAGCGCCCGTTCGGCTGCTTTGCGCGCGGCGATATCAATGACGATCGCCGACAGCACCATTGTTCCCTCGTCGGTCTCGATCGGGTTCAAGCCGATCTCGACGGGGAACTCGCTGCCATCCTTCTTGACACCGTAGAGTTCGCGTCCGGCCCCCATTGGCCGCGGCCGCGGATCGGCAAAAAATGTCTGCCGCAGCTCCGGGTGATGAGTTCGGAACCGTTCGGGCACGAGCATCTCTACCGGCTGCCCCACCAGCTCGGCCCGCGCGTAACCAAAAAGCCGCTCGGCCTGAGCATTGACCATGACAATCTTGCCGACCCGGTCGGTTATCACCATAGCGTTTGGCGCAGCCTCGACGACTAGCCGGAAGCGCTGCTCGTCGGCCGATTCACCTTTTGGGCTCGTCATTGGCATCGCGCTCGATGTTGGGAAAACATTGAAGATTTGCGACGTGCCAGATTGGCATGCGGGGCCCGCTCCAAAGGGATCCCTCCTCCAATGTTTGGAACGATATCATGCCTCAAATCGTGGGCGCGTGATATATGTGATAGTCCAAAGGTGCGCCGCATAGAATATCTGGTCTAGCCGAGCTTTGCTTTTTGCGCTGCAGCAAAGTTTCCGCCCCGGAGGCGCGGCGGACATGTCAGACGTCTTCTGCTCGCCGCGGAGGGCGCGCGTCCGCCAGCTGAGGATAGATTCGTCGGAAAGCAAAAATCCGGAAACGACCGCTATTCCATTGCGAAACGAGCATTTCTCGATCTCGGGGACAAGCAGCGGGAGCATGGCGAGCTCGAACGCTGTTCCAATCTAGCACCCGGAATCACTGATCGGCGAAACGTGGCTTGAGGCGCTTCTGGTGGACCTCGGACGCGGTCCATTCGAATGGACGTGCGGTTTCGTTGTAGGTCTCGATGAAAGCGTCGATATGGGCCTTGAGTTGGCGAAGAGAACAGAAGGAGGCGCCGCGCAGCGCCTTGCCGGCGAGGATCGAGAACCAGATCTCGACCTGGTTCAGCCAGGAGGCGCGGGTCGGCGTGAAATGAAAATGAACGTTCGGGTGGCGCTTCAGCCAGCGATGGTTCTTCGGCTTGTGGGTGTTGAGATTGTCGAGGATCACATGCATCTCGCCACCCTGGTTCTGAGCGACGACCCGGTTCTTGAAGTCGAGAAATTCTACGCGCCGGCGCCGCTTGTACCGGCGTCCCGTCACCTTGCCGGCGGCGATGCCGAAGGCGGCGAACAATGTCGTCGCGCTATGCCGCTTGTAATCGTGCGACTGGCCCGTCAGCGCCCGGCCGTTCGGCATTTTCAAATAGCCTTGCGCGCGCTCCAGCGCCTGGATCGACGGCTTCGCGTCGACGGCCAGGACCAGAGCGTTCTCGGGCGGCTTCATGTAGAGGTCGGCCACCGCGGCCGCCTTGGCCGCAAACGCGGGATCGTTGCTTTCACACCAGCTCTTGCGGGCGGCGAGATCGATCTTGTGCGCGCGCAGGAAGCGCCAGAAGCCGTTGAAGAATTCGCCGAGAAAGCCCACGACCTCGACACGGTGCGCGAAAAACCGGTCATTTATACTTGCCATCGCCGAAGAGCTTCTGCAAAAATTGGTTCATGCCGAACAGGGTCGAGACAACGAGCATGCTTCCGAGTCTCAGCGAGCAAATGCTGTCGGCGCTTGAAGTCTCGCAGTTTCTGGTCGTCATCTGCTCTTCTTCAACGCTGAAGAACATATATACCAGGCGCATCGCGACGGGGGCGGTATCCGCTTTCGCGCCTACCCAGTGGTGGTGGCGCTCCTTTCTCGCCAGAGCGCTGGGCAAGCCAAACCTCCCATACCGGCCACCACGATCCTTTGGTGTACGGTGTTTCCGTCTCCCAGGAATCCGGATCTAGGTAAGCCCCGTTCGGAATGCGGGTGCCGATCTGGAACCGACAGTGCGGGTGTCCTGGCTCGCTGACGATGCCGGTATTGTGGCCGCCGCCGGTTAGTACAAATGTCACTTCCCGAGACTCCTGAAGGTGGATCTTGTAGACGGACCGCCACGGTGCGACGTGGTCCATAACAGTTCCGACCGCGAAGCACGGGACCCGGATGTCCCCGAACCAGATAGGGCGGTCGCCGACCACATAACGTCCAGTTGCAAGGTCGTTTCGAAGAAATAATCGGCGCAAATACTCTGAATGCATTCGATAGGGCATCCGAGTAAGATCCGCGTTCCATGCCATGAGCTCGTTGAACGGCTTCCGCTCGCCGAGCATGTAGTCGTGCACCATACGGGACCAAATGAGGTCATTGGATCGCAAAATGTGAAACGCGCCCGCCATCTGGTGCGTGTCCAAATACCCTTGGTCCCACATCATGTGTTCAAGATAGCTGACCTCGCTTTCGCTGATGAAAAGACCGAGCTCCCCAGCGTCGGAGAAATCATTCTGCGAGGCAAGCAACGTCATCGACGCCAATCGGTTATCGCCATCGCGCCCCATGGTCGCCGCAGCAATCGTCAGCAGCGTACCGCCGAGACAGTAACCAGTCGCATGGACCTTGCGATTTGGAACGATCTTGGACACAGCATCAAGTGCCGCCATGACTCCTAGACGTTGGTAATCGTCCATTCCTAGATACCGATCCTCTGAGCCAGGGTTTTTCCACGACAGGATAAACACGGTGTGCCCTCGACTTACGAGGTATTCGACCAAAGACCTTCCAGGGGAAAGGTCGAGGATGTAGTATTTCATGATCCATGCCGGTACGATCAGCACCGGCTCAGGAAAGACTTCCTCGGTGGTTGGAAGGTATTGGACCAATTCGATGAGGCGATTCTGGTAGATGACCTTCCCTGGAGTCGCCGCAACGTTTTTGCCGACTTGGTATTGTTCTGCCCCAACAGGCGGCTGGCCTAACGCGAAACGCTGCCAATCGTCGAACGCATTTTGGAATCCCCGCACGAGGTTGCGGCCGCCCTGCTCCAGGGTTACTCGGCCGATCTCCGGGTTCGTCCATGGGAAGTTGGACGGCGAGGCCATGTCGAGCAGCTGTCGGGTGATGAACGAAACAACTGCCTGGCTCCGCCTCGAGAGACCGTCAATATCGGTCGTGCCATTGTGCCACCACTGCTGGTCCAGGAGAAATGACTGGTATATCAGATTGTACGGCCATCCACGCCAGCCCTCGTCATTGAAGCGACGATCCTGTGGCAGCGGGACAATACAAGGCGGTGTCTTGGCCTCCGCCGCAGAATTGGCCGCGTACATTGCTAGACGAGTGGCTTTCCGGCTGGCCTTCTCAATGAGCTGCAACTGCTTGCCAGGCGCGAGCATCAAGTGTGTCCACCAATCGAAATAGGCTCGCGCGAGGCCTGCTGGCGTGATTCCATGTGTTAGCCGTGCAAGATTTGCCTTGAAGGTCCGGTCAAGCCCCAAATAGGACGTGCGCTCCAGCGTCTTGAAGCTGCCCAGCTGCGGCGACGGCGCGCTTGGGCCGATCTGTTGCGAAAGGGGTCGCTCTCGGCTCGTCTGTCGCAGGGGGGCTTGCCCGGATAAGGCGTTCTCAGTGACCGGCGTCCGTTTTCTTTTACGCGTTTTTTGCACCGGCTTGCCATCAATAGTCATGGCGGTTGGCGCTTCTGCCGGGTGCTCCACCGTCGGCGTCAGTTCGGTCGTCGAAGATTTTGTCACGTTTATCTCCCGTCGATGCCGATGGCACACGATGGCACGGGTACGGTGGCATCAGTGATGACCAATATATGACAGCAGCGGCCTGGTGAAGCCACACTTGGGGAGACTGCTGAGTAGCTCCGATGCTTTGTGACCGGGGACGCGCTAATCACAGCAACGGTCTTAGCCGGAGCAGTATGAGATCGCGCCCACTCATGCGGCCGCCTTGCCTAGTCAAGGTAGAGAGAACCCCAGCAGCGGAATTTCTCGTTGAGCTTTCGCTCGGCAAACATCTTGTCGAGCTCGTGCCGTCAATCCACGGCTGGTTGCGAGCAAACTCTGGCACTTGGATAGTGGCGTCGGGGCCGCCGAGGCGTTGGCCGACTCGGCGGCCCGCGGGAGCTGATGAAGCTCGCGGCCGCTTTCTCCCCTGCGTCAAACCGAGGATTGTCGTCATCGCTTTCCGCGGCGACCTACTCCGATCCCCCTCAGTTCAAGGATCGCTGCGAAGAGACCGTCGTCACCATGATCCCGTCCAAGCAGGCCGGTCTCCCGCCGCGGGAAACCAAACCCGTTTTCGCCAACAAGGGAACGTCATCAATCTGATGGAAGCGCTGAAAAACGCAGCTTGGCCGACGCTCCGCAACCGGTCGGGAAACCTGCGGCCGCCGCGTTGGTCAACACCGATCCCGGCCCAAGCACACATGCCGCTGAAAGCTGGGTAGCCGCAGCGCGCGTCGATTCCGCGCAAGGCCGCCGCGCGAGCAGCATGATCGACTCCGACGGGATCGATCATGCTTTTGTCTTTTGGAGCGGCGGACGCTCCGCGCATTCAGACCTGCCGCTCTGACGTCGGCATCGCCGATCCCTTTTTGAGATCACGCCGGCTTTCCGGCCGCGCTCAGCCCAGTCGCGCGGTGATTGCCTTGGTCTCGAGATAATTCGAGAGCACCGCCTGGCCCATCTCGCGGCCCCATCCCGACTGCTTGTAGCCGCCGAAAGGCAGCGCAGCGTCGAAGACATGATAGCAGTTGATCCACACCGTGCCGGCGCGCAGCCGGTTGGCGATTCGAAGCGCGCGCGCCATATCGCCGGACCAGACGCCAGCCGCGAGGCCGTAGATCGTATTATTGGCCTCGGCGACGAGCGCGTCGTCGACCTCGTCGAAGGGGCTCGCGACGAGCACCGGGCCGAAGATCTCTTCGCGGACGACCTTCATCTCGGGCTTCGTATCGACGAGCACCGTCGGCGCGACGAAATAGCCGGAGCCGGCAAGTCCCTCGCCGCCGCAAATCGCCCGCGCGCCCTCCTGGCGTCCGGACGCGAGATAGCCGGTCACGCGGTCATATTGCACGCGCGACACCAGCGGCCCCATCTCGGTGTCCTCGTTGAGCCCGGGCCCGAGCCTGATCTTATCGGCCTGCGCCGCAACCCCCTCGACCACTTTGTCGAACAGATTGCGCTGCACGAAAAGTCGCGAGCCGGCGTTGCAGCACTGCCCATGGTTGAAGAAGATCGCCGCGGTCGCTCCGGCGATCGCGAGCTCTGGATCGGTGTCGCCGAGGACGATGTTCGGCGATTTGCCGCCGAGTTCGAGCGAGACCTTCTTGAGGTCGCGCGAGGCGGCCTGCACGATCAGCCGCCCGACTTCCGTCGAGCCGGTGAAGGCCACCTTGTCGACGTCCGGATGTCCCGCAAGAGCCGCGCCCGCGGTCTCGCCAAAGCCTGGAATGATATTGACGACGCCCGCCGGCACGCCGGCTTCGAGCATGAGCTCGCCGAGGCGCAGGGCCGAAAGCGGCGTTTCCTCGGCGACCTTGAGAACGACCGTGCAGCCCGTCGCCAGCGCCGGCGCGACCTTCCAGGCGGCCATCAGCAGAGGGAAGTTCCAGGGAATGATCTGGCCGACGACGCCGATTGGCTCCATCCGCGTCATCGAAACGAACTCGGCGCCGGGCGCCGCGAGGGCGGAGATCGGGATCGTCTTGCCTTCGATCTTGGTCGCCCAGCCGGACATATAGTGGAACATGTCGGCGGAAAGCGTCACGTCGGCGGCTTTGGCGACGGCCTTGGGCTTGCCGTTGTCGAGCGATTCGATCGCCGCGAGCTCGTCGGCGTTGTGGAGGATGAGGTCGCCGATGCGATGGATGATGCGGCCGCGCTCCGAGGGCGTCATGCGCGCCCACGGGCCTCCCTCGAAGGCGCGGCGGGCGGCCTTCACGGCAAGGTCGACGTCGGCCCTGTCGCCTTCGGCGACATGCGCGATCGTCTCGCCGGACGCCGGGTCGAACACCTCGAAAGTCTTGCCTGATTGCGCTGCGACCCATTCGCAGTCGATCAGCATCGGACGTGCGGTCGAGAGCCACTCGCGGATGGCGGACGGAACGACCGCCTTCGGCATGGGAATATTGGCGCGTATGTTCATTGACCGTTTCTCCCGTTCAGTCTTGTCGGCGGCGCCGCTTGAACGGACAGACAAGCGGTCGCGCCGGAAGCGGCGCCGCATGGCTTGTAAAGCGTGCCTCATAATATAATCGCCCGCGCCGCGAATTCAAAGCGGAGCGGGAATTGTGACGTCGGCTCCGACGCCGGGATGCGGGGATGCAGTCCAACGCGGCGATGCCTGCTCAGCACACGCCTGTGGTTGCTAAGCCCCAGAGAAGGCCCGGGCGTCCGATTGCGGAAGACAAAGTCCACCTGAGGGACTGGCAATGCCAAGAGAACTTTACCTCGCCCATAATCCGTCCTTGTCGATGCAACCCGAATCTTTGCCATTATACTCCAGGACTAAACACCCTAGAGCGACAATGGTCGACGCCAAACCCGACATATTTTCCGAAATTTCGCGGGGGGCGTAACGGTCAAGGGTCCGACGTTCTGGGCTGGCGCCAGTCCGGCGGGGGCGTCTGTCCCAGAACAAGCTGACCTACCCCCTGCGCTTTTTGCGTTGGACAAGAAGCGCCTCGGCCGCAATTCCAGCGCATAAGTAGTGGCCGGTGGTCGAAGCTTTATTTTCCGCCGCTTCCGACGATCAACGACTTAACCGTCAGCGTTGCCCCACGCGTCGTATTTCCCTGACCGTTCGTCGTGTTGTTGAAATTCACGTTGCCCACCGAAGAGCCGGGAAGAAGATTGATCGAATTGTTATTATAACTAAAGGTCACTGTGACAGGCGTTGTCGTCACCGTTCCGCTTGCGGCCGACACGCTGAGCCAGCTCGGCAGATTGGTGATGGAATAAGCGACGCTGCCGCTCGACGCGCTGAGCTGATATTGGAAAATTGGCGGCGCGAATGGCCCGAACTGCGTGCCTGAACCAACGATATTCGTCGATGGGGAAACCTGCAGCGAAGCAGAGCTATTATTTCCCACAGTGACGGCCATGGCATTCGATTGGATGCCATTGGCCACGACAACGAGAGAGCTCGGGCCGTTTTCAATATTTTTGGGAACTGCAAAGTTTGCTGTCGCAGCCGCACTCGGCGCTATCGTTCGAGAGCTAAGGCCGGACGTTCGGGCGAAGAAGACATGCCCCGTGCTACCGTTGGTTATCCTTACGAGCGGGAAGTTTGTAGAATCTTGGTTATCGTCTCCATAAAACCCGCCCTCGGTCAAGCCGTTCAACTGCGTTCCGCCGATTTGATAGATCTGGCCAGGGGTCAGGATTGTTGGGAGACTGGTTATGGCCGGCCGCCAGCTGGAGTTGGGGGTCCCGGAAGGCGTGTAAACCTCTATGCTTGAGCTGAAGGCAGTCTCCATGATCTGACCGGTCGGTAGCACGAGCAGGTTGATAGTATAGGCGGAATCGTTTGGCGCATTCACCGTGTCGGCGACCTGGCTAATCGCATTGCTGGTTATGTTGACTTCAAAGAAATGAGTCGGTGTCCCGAACAGGCCAGGACTCGCGGCGAACAAAATATTTCCGTTGGGCAGCACAGCCGCCGGCGCGTCGGCGAGGTTGTAGTTTTGATTTGCAATGGTGGGCAAATTTGGACCAACCTGCCAGAAAACCGTGTAGGGATTGAAAAAAGCGGTGGTTGCTGGCGTTTGGACGGTCGCGCCAAAGGCGAGGACCGCGCCATCGGGACGCTGGACGACCGGTCCCATCTCATACGACGGCCCGCCATTTTCGGCAGTGCCGCTGCAATCTGGTAATTGGGTCGGCGTGTTTCCCGCGGTTGACCAAGCACCGCTCGAAGCGTTGTATAATTCAGAGTTCCTGCCGCACGTGCCAGCATTGACATAGGCGTCGACAGTCAGGATTTTCCCCGTCGGCAATAGTGTCCACCCCTCCTCGTCATTTTCGTCGAATTTGCCGCCGCCAGTTGAGGTCCATGTCAGACTGCTGGCGTTCAATAACGCCGATTCTTTGGTGCAACAATTGGCTAGCATATAGGCGCCATTCGGCAGCACGACGCTTTGCGCGTCGCCGATGGTGGTCCACCCGCTTGGCGGGGATACCGGCTTCCACTGGTCGGTAAGCGGGTCATAGATCGCGCCGAGATTGGTCCAGACCGAATTACAGTTGTTATACTCACCGCCATTGATGATGAGGCGGCCATCGGGCAGCACTTGAGAGGCGTAGTAAAGGGGTGCGTATCCGTTCGGCAATTGGGCGACTTGCGACCAAGAGCCATTGATGTAGCTACCGTCGATATCCGGCGTCAGTTTGTACCAAATCTGGCTGCACACCTCATGCACCAGCACGGTGCCGTCGGTAAGAAGGATCGGAGCGCTTGCCTCATTCCCCGGATAGCTATGGGTCAACGCTTGCCAAGGTCCTGACGCTGGCGAGAGTTTGTCTGGCAAAATATGATAGCGGGGTCGGGACATTAGTTGCTGCCATTTGGCGGGATGGCTCGCGAAATATCGCGCCAGCGATCGCGACAGCCGTGGCGGAACAGTCCTGAGAACCTGCATCCGGTTCGAAGCCGGCGCGCCGCCCAGAATTTGCTTTTGACCAATGGCCGGCGCCGCGCTGGCGTGCGGACCCGCAGCGCCGACCAACGGCTGAGACTCCGCGCCTTGCACTAACAGACTCCAAGCGGCCGTCAACATTGATGCGAAAAAAAAGACTCGGGTTGACAATGACATTTGATTACCCCCTGCGTCCACAGAAAGTGAAATGTCTCGACAGCTTCCGCCAGCGGATTTATGGCCAACATATAGCCGCGCGCGGCGCTTTTATTGGCAGCGTTTCATGCGATCAGGTTCGCTTGATGTTGGAGCTAATTTCGCTCGTGACTACCACTTAGTTTGAACGTCAATGATTGCGCCGTCGCTGTTAAGGTAAACTCCATACTGTTGACCGGTCCGGCAAACGTCAAGCAGCGTTGATTGAAGGGACGAAATTAAAGGACTATTTATATAAGAGTAATAGTAGTCGCCTGCTACGTTAAACGCGTAGATGTAATAGTTCGTGCCATCGTACTGCCAGATCGACGTCCAGCAATGCCCGGTATTCCAGCCAGCGGCCGGGGCGGCTGCCGGCGTTCCGGCAAGCTTTCCGCTTCCGGATCCGCTCGGCGCGGCGGCGCCCGGCGGTTTTTTGACCAGCGCTTTCAGCTCCGCCGGGTCAAAATGTGGGGTCTGAGCCATCGCAACCCCCAGTGAGCAACCCGCGAAGAATGCGGCCAATCCGATAGATTTGAGGCAATGCTTCGCCATTTTCATCACCCGTCGTGTGCGGGCCGCAACATCCCTTTCGTGAGCAATGGGCAACCATTGCGCGAAGCGTGCGGCCATCGCAAGCATTAGCATGGTTGCGACAACTTGTCAGAAGGTTTCCCCTTAATTTTGCCTTAATTGTTTGAGCGAGACATCGCCGGGCGACGGCGGCCGCTGTGGGACAAAGGGTCCCATTGACCGGTCAGTGGATTATGCGGGCTGAGGCTTGCGCGGCAGGTACGTAAGGTTTATATGCTAGCCGCTAGAATTTCTCATAGCGTCGATCTACCGGATGGACGCCGTATCGAGAGTGGGCCCGTCCGGACCCGCTCTTTTTTATTGCCGTCAGCGCGGGCCGCGAAGGCCCGGCGGGGAAATCGCCCGGGAACAGACAGGGTTTGGATCACAGCGCGAATTTGCCAGACGAGTCGCAGAATCTGCTGAGCGAGGCCCGCTTCGTCGTCGAGGCCGGCGCCGCCGCGCGGATTGCGTTTGTGGCGCAGCCGGTGCTCGCCGACCTTGGCTATCGTTTGGTTCGGGTCAAGCTGTCGGCGCAGGATGGCATGACTGTGCAGATCATGGCGGAGCGGCCGGACGGATCGATGACCGTCGATGATTGCGAGGCGGTGAGCGCGGCCCTGTCGCCGGTTCTTGACGTCGAGGATGTCGTGCGTCAGGCCTATCGCCTCGAGATTTCCTCGCCCGGAATCGATCGGCCATTGGTGCGCGCGTCTGACGTGGCACGCGCTCTAGGCCAGCAGGCGCGCATCGAGCTGCGCTCCGGCATCGACGGCCGCAAGCGATTCCGCGGCCGCATTGAGGCGATCGAGGGGGAAGGGGTCGGCGCCGCCGTCAAGCTGTTGCGCGACGACGCCAAGCCTGGAGAGGCCGCCGAGGCGATTTTGCCGCTGAGCGACATCGCCGAGGCGAAGCTCGTGCTGACCGAAGCCCTGATCCGCGCGTCTTTGCGGGCGGCCAAGGCGGCGCTCGCGCAGGCAGGCGAAACTCCAGCCGTGGGCTCAAAGGGCGGCGCGGCGCCGGAGCACTTGTGCGGGCCGGGCCGCTTTGCCGCCCGTAATGCGACGAAAGCCAAGCCGGTTGCATCCGCCGGGGTGAGAACGAAATTCAAACAGGCCAAGTCGGGCCGGCCGCAGGCGAGCCAGGCGCAAAAGCGTCCTTCGCCTCGGGGCCCGACGCCGAAATAGGAGACGCAAAATGGCCGTCAGCGCCAACAGGCTCGAACTTTTGCAGATCGCCGATGCGGTCGCGCGCGAAAAATCGATTGACCGGCAGATCGTCCTGACCTCGATGGAGGACGCCATTCAGAAGGCGGCGCGCTCGCGCTATGGCCAGGAAACCGAAGTAAGGGCCGAGATCAATCCGAGGACCGGAGAAATCCGCTTCTCCCGCCTTCTGCTCGTCGTCGATCAGATCGAGAACGACGCCATCCACATCACGCTGAATGAGGCGCGCAAGAAGAATCCGGCGGCGCAGATCGGCGACTGGATCGCCGAGACGCTGCCGCCTTTCGATTTCGGCCGAATCGCTGCGCAGTCAGCGAAGCAGGTCATCGTTCAGAAAGTGCGGGAGGCGGAGCGCGACCGGCAGTATCAGGAATACAAGGACCGCATCGGCGATATCGTCAATGGCGTCGTGAAGCGGGTGGAATATGGCAATGTGATCATTGATCTCGGCCGCGGCGAGGCGACGATCCGGCGCGACGAGATGGTTCCGCGCGAGATGTTCCGCCCGGGCGACCGGGCCCGCGCCTATGTTTATGACGTCCGGCGCGAACAGCGCGGCCCGCAGATCTTCCTCTCGCGCACGCATCCGCAGTTCATGGCGAAGTTGTTTCAGCAGGAAGTGCCGGAAATCTATGACAATATCATCCAGGTCAAGGCGGTCGCCCGCGATCCCGGCTCGCGGGCCAAGATCGCGGTGGTCTCGCGTGACGCCTCGATCGATCCGGTCGGCGCCTGCGTCGGCATGCGCGGCTCGCGGGTTCAGGCCGTGGTCAACGAGCTGCAGGGCGAAAAAATCGACATCATCCCGTGGTCGCCGGACGCCGCCACCTTTATCGTCAATGCGCTGCAGCCGGCGGAAGTCGTCAAGGTCGTGCTCGACGAGGACTCCTCGCGTATTGAAGTCGTAGTGCCGGATGACCAATTATCGTTAGCGATTGGACGGCGCGGTCAGAACGTGCGGCTCGCCTCGCAGCTGACCGGATGGGACATCGACATCCTCACCGAGGCCGAGGAATCCGAGCGCCGGCAAAAGGAATTCGTCGAGCGCACGAATATTTTCATGAAGGCGCTCGACGTCGACGAAGTGGTTGGGCAATTGCTCGCCTCGGAGGGGTTCCGCTCGGTCGAGGAGCTGGCTTTCGTCGAGCCCGCCGAACTTGCGGCAATCGAGGGATTTGACGAAGATACCGCATCGGAGATCCAGGCGCGGGCGCATGAATACCTCGCGACTGTCGAAGCCGAGCAGGACGCCAGGCGAATCGAACTCGGGGTCTCCGACGAGCTACGGGAGGTCGCCGGCGTCACTACGGCGATGCTGGTCAAATTCGGCGAAAACGACGTCAAAACGGTCGAGGACCTCGCCGGCTGCGCGACCGACGATCTCATCGGCTGGACCGAGCGCAAGGACGGCGAGACCGTGAAGCACCCCGGCTATCTCGACGGGTTCGAAATCAGCCGGGAAGAGGCGGAGACGATGATCATGACCGCCCGCGTTCACGCCGGCTGGATCGACGCCATCCCGCAACAGCAGGCGGATCCGTTCGATGGCGTCATCGAGTTCATGAAAGGGTGCGTTCTTTGGGCTTTCCTGGGGCCGGAAAATCGGCTTCAGGCCTGTTTTGCACATTTTCTCCGTTTGAGCTTGTTGCCGCTTCGCGGGGAGTTGCGGTAGAGGGCGGTCGAGGCGTTGATGCAGACGACAGTCGAACCAAACGATGAGGAGACCGGACCGACGCGAACCTGCGTCGTGACGCGAAGGAGGGGCGCGCCTGAGGAGATGATCCGTTTCGTCGTCGGCCCCGGCGGCGTCGTCGTCCCCGACATCCGGCGCAAATTGCCGGGGCGCGGAGTGTGGGTGGCGGCGAGCGCGCCGCGCGTCGCCGAAGCGGTCAAGAGACGCGCTTTCGCGCGCGGCTTCAAGAGGCAGGTCGCGGCGTCGGAAAGCCTCGCGGCGGAGGTCGAGGCGTTGCTGACGCAGGATTGCCTGCAGGCCCTGTCGATCGCCAATAAAGCGGCGCAGGCGGTCGCGGGATTTGGCAAAGCGGAGGAGGCGATCGCCGGGGGCGCTCTTGCGGGTTTGATTCATGCCGCGGATGGCGGCGCCGACGGCGTCCGCAAGCTGGGTCAGATCCTGCGACGCCGTTTTGGAGAAGGAGATTTGCGGCCGCGCATAGAACTGTTCCGGTCGGATCAGTTAGATTTGGCTTTGGGGCGGTCTAATGTGATACATGCAGCGTTGCTGCCGGGCTCCGCGAGCGAAGCCTTCATCGGACGTTGCCGCAGGCTGGCGATGTATCGGTCGGGTCCGCTCGACGCGGGCGCGCCGGGTCACGGCTTTGACGCGGATTGCGGCTGAGGCTGGAGCCCTCGCACGGGGCGCGTCGGTTGGGAGCATTGAGGACGCAACGGCGCGATCGATTTGAAAGGTTTGTCGCCCTTTCTGATCGGCCGCGCGTTAGGACGGAACATAACGACCATGCGCTGCTTCGCTCCGGAGCCGCCGCGGTCTCGCGGCCGGACCTCCGGCTGACTGGATTTCGAATGGGCGCGAGCCCGGGAACGCAAGACTGATGAGTGAAACGAAGAACCCTGGTGACCATACGCTAAGCGTTTCCCCGACGAAGACGCTGTCGCTGAAGCGTCCGGTCGAGGCTGGCATCGTGCGCCAGAGCTTTTCGCATGGCCGAAGCAAGGCGGTCGTCGTCGAGAAAGTGAAACGCCGCGCGCTGGGGAGCGAACCGCATCCGCTGCGCGAGAGCGCCGCGCCCGAAGCGGTTCAGCCCGCCGCCGCGTCGCCGCGTCCGCAACCGAAACTGGCGCGCCCACAAAGCGCGCCGCCGCCGCGCTCGTCGTCCGGCGTCATCCTGCGCACCTTGACCGAGGAGGAGCGCGAAGCGCGCTCGCGCGCGCTCTCCGGTGCGCATGAGCGGGAGATCGAAGAGCGCAAGCGCGCGGAGCTCGAAGCCAAGGCGCGCGAAGAGCGCGAAGCGCGCGAACGCGAGGAGCGCGCCGCCGCGGAGGCGCGCAAACGCGAAGAAGAGGCGCGCCGTCTTCTCGAGGCGGAATCAAAGCGCCGGGCGGAGCAGGAAGCCAAGCGCCGCCTGGCCGGCGGCGAGCCGGCTCCGGCTCCGGCCGTCCTCGCCCCCCGCAAAGGTCCGGAGCTCTCCGCCGCGCCGTCGCCCGCGCCGGCGCCAGCGCAACCCGCCCTCGCCAGCCTTTCCTCCATCGTCCGCCCAGCAGTTGCCGAGGATGATGACGCCAAGCGCGTCATTCGTCGCCCCGGCGCGCCGGCGAAAGTCATCGTCGCGCGTCCGGTCAAGGGCGCCGAACAAAAGAGCAGAGGTCGCCTCACCGTCGCCAGCGCTACGGGCGAAGAAGAGGAGCGGACCCGGTCGATCGCCTCGTTCCGCCGCCGGACGCAGCGGCTGAAGGGTCATGTCAGCGAGACCAAGGACAAGCTGGCGCGGGAAGTCGTCCTGCCGGAGACGATTACCATCCAGGAGCTCGCCAACCGCATGTCGGAGCGCGCCGTCGACGTCATCAAGCTGATGATGAAGCAGGGTCAGATGGCCAAGATCACCGACGTGATCGACGCCGATACGGCGCAGCTCATCGCCGAAGAACTCGGCCATACGGTGAAGCGCGTCGCCGAATCGGATGTCGAGGAAGGGCTGTTCGACACGCCCGACGTCGACGGCCATCAGGTTCCGCGGCCGCCCGTGGTCACCATCATGGGCCATGTCGATCACGGCAAGACCTCGCTGCTCGACGCCATCCGCCACGCCAATGTCGTCTCCGGCGAGGCGGGCGGCATCACCCAGCATATCGGCGCCTATCAGATCGTCGCCTCCAACGGGCTGCCGATCACCTTCATCGATACCCCCGGGCACGCCGCCTTTACGGCGATGCGGGCGCGCGGCGCCAAAGTCACCGACATCGTCGTCCTGGTCGTCGCGGCCGACGATGGCGTGATGCCGCAGACGGCGGAAGCGATCGCGCACGCCCGCGCGGCCAATGTGCCGATCATCGTCGCGATCAACAAGATCGACAAGCCGGACGCCAAGCCCGAGCGCGTTCGTGGCGAATTGCTGCAGCACGAAGTGCAGGTCGAATCGCTTGGCGGCGACACGCTCGAAGTCGAGGTTTCGGCGACGAAAAAGATCAATCTCGACAAGCTGATCGACCTCATCGCCCTGCAGGCCGAATTGCTTGACCTCAAGGCCAATCCCGATCGTCCGGCGGAAGGCACCGTCATCGAGGCGCGGCTCGACAAGGGCCGCGGTCCTGTCGCCACCGTTCTGGTGCAGCGCGGCACGCTGCGCGTCGGCGATCTCATCGTCGGCGGTTCGCAATGGGGCAAGGTCCGCGCCTTGCTCGACGACAAAGGCGAAACGCGGCAAGAGGCCGGTCCGTCAATGCCTGTCGAAGTTCTGGGCTTTTCCGGCTCGCCCGAGGCCGGCGATCGCGTCGCCGTGGTCGAGAACGAGGCGAGGGCCCGCGAAATCGCCGCGTATCGCGACCGCCAGAAGCGCGAGCAGGCCGCGGCGCGCGGCAATCTTGCGCGCGGTTCGCTGGCCGACATGATGAGCCAACTGAAGACAGCCGGGCGCAAGGAGTTCCAGCTCGTCATCAAGGGCGACGTCCAGGGCTCGGTCGAGGCGATCGTCGCGACGCTCGAAAAGCTCAATACGGATGAAGTCGCGGCGCGCGTCATTCACGCGGGGGTCGGCGGAATTACGGAATCGGACGTGACCCTCGCGGAAGCCTCGGGCGCGGCGCTGATCGGCTTCAACGTCCGCGCGCACAAGGAAGGACGTCAGCTAGCCGAACAGGCGGGCCTCGAAATCCGCTATTACAACATTATATACAATCTGGTGGACGATGTGAAAGCGGCAATGTCCGGCCTGCTGGCGCCGACATTGCGCGAGGAAATGCTCGGCAACGCCGAAATTCTCGAAGTCTTCCACATTTCGAAGGTCGGCAAGGTGGCAGGCTGCCGGGTCACGGACGGCAATGTGCAACGCGGTGCCAATGTGCGGCTGATCCGCGACAATGTGGTGGTGCACGAAGGCAAATTGTCGACGCTCAAGCGCTTCAAGGACGAGGTCAAGGAAGTCGTCGCCGGCCAGGAATGCGGCATGGCTTTCGAGAATTACCAGGATATGCGCGTCGGCGACGTCATCGAATGCTATCGCGTGGAGGAGATTCAGCGCTCGCTCTAAGGCGGGCGCTCCCCGCAAATCGCGGGAACGTTAGCGGAGGACAGGCCGCGCCAGCGGCGCCGTCGCCGCCCTGATCGGCTGGGATTGAAGCGCGATCCGGCTAGGCGGGTAACCCCTATCTAGCGAAGAAATAAAGGCTTTTCACGGCTAAACCAAGCCCGAGGATGAACGCTTCGGAGCGTCGGAGTTCCAAAAAATTGTCTAGACTTCATCACCAGCCGGGCGGCCAGCCGTCGCAACGAATGTTGCGCGTCGGTGAGCTCGTCCGCCACGCCTTGTGCGAAATTCTCGCCCGCTCGGAGCTCAGCGATCCGGCGCTTGACGGAACGGTGGTTACGATTCCGGACGTGCGCATGAGCCCGGACCTGAAGCTCGCCACAATCTATGTCATGCCGCTCGGCGGCGAAAACGTCGCCGAGGTCCTTGCGGCGCTCGACCGCCATAAGAAGTATTTGCGGGGCGAAATCGCAAGGCGAATCGATCTGAGATTTGCGCCCGAGGTTCGCTTCAAGGCGGATCCGAATTTCGACCACGGCGGCAAGATCGACGCATTGCTCAAATCGCCGAAGGTGAGGCAGGATCTGGAGCCAAACCCGGCGGGGGCCGAGCGTTGCGAACCTTCCGGGTCGGCGGCGGAGGAAGGCGAATGAGCGCTCCCCGCTCGACGCGCGAGGAGGTCGACGGCTGGGTCGTGCTCGACAAGCCTGTCGGCATAACGTCGACCCATGCCGTCTCGCGGCTGAAGCGCGTCTTCAACGCCAGGAAAGCCGGCCATGCCGGCACGCTCGACCCGCTCGCCTCAGGCGTTCTTCCGGTCGCCTTTGGCGAAGCGACCAAGACAGTGCCCTTCGTGCAGGATGGCGAGAAGGCCTATCGCTTCACAGTGCGCTTCGGCACCGAGACCGACACGGATGATTCGGATGGTCAGGTCGTGGCGCGGTCGGAGGCTCGGCCAGGGCGCTCCGACATTCTCGCACTTCTGCCGCGATTCATCGGCACAATTCAGCAGACGCCGCCTGCTTTTTCAGCGATCAAGATCAATGGCGAGCGCGCTTATGACATCGCCCGCGACGGCGAGACGCCCGAGCTTTCCGCCCGGCCGGTGACGATCTACGCGCTTGATGTTCTGGCTTCGGACTCCGGCGAGGCGGTTTTCGAGACGCGTTGCGGCAAGGGCGCCTATGTGCGCGCCATCGCTCGCGACCTCGGCCGGCTGCTGGGCTGCTTCGGCCATGTCACGGCTTTACGCCGCACTCGCGTCGGTCCCTTCGTCGAAGCCGATTGCGCGCGCCTTGGCGACCTTGAAGCGGGCGGCGGGGCGCAAGCGATGCGCCGGGTCGAAGCTGGACTGATGGAGTTGCCGCGCGTCGTCGTCGGCCGCGACCTCGCCGCGAAATTGCGGCGCGGCCAATCGATCCTGCTCCGTGGCGCCGAAGCGCCGGCGGAAGGCTCCGCCTACGCCGCCTGCGGCGGCGTCGTCATCGCCGTCGGCTCCATCGAGAGAGGCGAACTCGTCCCCGGCCGGGTGTTCAATTTGCCGTTTTGATCGCGCGCCGTCATCGGCGAGATAGCCTGGGGCAAGGCCGCCTTTCTATTGGTTCTGCTTGGAATCGATAGGACGGCGGCGATGGCGGCTATTCAGGGCGACGGCGGACTGGCGGAACGGCGCGGCGCGGCGGAAAAGCGCGCCGACGACGAGGCTTACGAACGGGCCCTGGCGGTTCCGTCCGCCGAATTCTTTGGTGCTGGCGCTCGAATATTTTCGCGCCGGACGCCACCGCGCCGCCGAGGAAATCTACGCCGAGGTCCTCGCGCTCGAGCCCGAACATTTCGTCTGCCTGCATCATCTTGGTCTGATCGCGCATCATCGCGGCGATCACCAAGCGGGCGCGGATCTCGTTGCGCGCGCGATCGCGGCCAAACCCGATTATGTCGAGGCGCTGTCCAATCTCGGGGCAATTTATCGCGCCCTCGGCCACACCGATGAAGCGATCGCGGCGACAGAACGCGCCATCGCGGTCAACCCCGGTTTCGCCCAAAGCTACTCCAATCTCGGCAATGCGTTGGAGGATCAAGGGCGGCTCGGTGAGGCGCTCGCAGCCTACCGCCGCGCCGGAGCGCTCAATCCGAGCTTCGTGCCGGCCTACGCCAATGCTGCGAATGTGCTACGCAAGCTTGGCCGGAACGCCGAGGCGATCGCCGCTTGTGACGAGATCATCGCGCAGCGGCCGGACGCGGCGGAGCCCTACTTCAGCCTTGGCAACATTTTGAAAGAGCTGCGTCAACCGGGGCGCGCGATCGAGGCCTACCGGCGGGCCGCCGCGCTGCGGCCGGATTTCGCCGAGGTTTACGTCAATCTTGGCAATGCGCTGCAGAGCCAGCACGCTTACGCGGAGGCGATCGAGGCCTATTCGCACGCGATCGCCTTGCGCCCGGCGACGCCCGACGCCTACATCAACAAGGGCGCAGCTCTCGAAGCCCTTGGCCGGCTCGCAGAGGCGATCGCCTGCTTCCGCACGGCTGTCGAGCTCGATCCGACGCTGACGGGCGTTCGCGTTTGGCTCCATCACAAGCGGCGCGGGATCTGCGATTGGAGCGGCATCGAGGCCGAGGAGGCCGAACTGCTGGCGCTTTTGGAGCAAAGCGACACTGCGACGCATCCGTTCTCGGTCTTGAGCATGAAGGCGAGTCCGGCGCAGCAGCTGCGCGTCGCCCGCGCCGCCTCCGAGGATTTGCGAGTCGCGCCGCCCGATTACGGGCCGCGGCGCGCCGCCAGCGGCAAGCTCCGGGTCGGCTATCTCTCCTGCGATTTCTGCCGGCACGCCACCGCCATTCTGGTCGCCCAACTGTTCGAGCTGCACGACCGCTCGCGCTTCGAAATCACGGCCTACTCGCACGGGCAAGACGATCACAGCGAGATTGGCGCGCGGCTGCGCGGAGCTTTCGATCATTTTGTCGATTTGAACTCCCTTTCGGATGACGAGGCGGCGCGGCGGATTCACGCTGACGGGATCGATATACTGATCGAAATGAAAGGCTACACCTCAGGCGCCCGCACAGGGATTGCGGCGCGAAGGCCAGCGCCGGTGCAGGTCAGCTTTATCGGCTTTCCGGGCTCGATGGGCGCTGATTTCATCGACTACATCATCGCCGATCCTTTCGTCCTGCCGATGGATCAGCAAGCGTTCTATAGTGAAAAAATTGTCCATTTGCCGCACTGCTATCAACCCAACGACACGAGCCGACTCATCGCCGACGTGACGCCGACGCGGGCTCAGTGCGGACTGCCCGAGCAGGGCTTCGTGTTCTGCTCGTTCAACAACAGCTACAAGCTGACGCCGCCCTTTTTCGCCATCTGGATGCGGCTGCTGCTCGCCGCGCCCGGCAGTGTGCTGTGGCTTCTTGAGGCCAACGAACTCGTCAAGGATAATTTGCGCAAGGAGGCGCGCCAACGCGGCGTCGATCCTGATCGCCTGATCTTCGCGCCGAGACTTCCCTCGCCGGAGCATCTCGCAAGGCACCGTCTCGCCGACCTCTTTCTCGACACGCTTCCCTATAACGCCCACACGACTGCGAGCGACGCTTTATGGGCCGGCCTTCCGGTATTGACCTGCGCCGGCGAGACCTTCGCCGGACGCGTCGCGGGCAGTCTGGTGCGCGCCGTCGGCCTGCCGGAACTCGTGACGACGTCGCTGGAAGAATACGAAAGCCTTGCGCGAGAACTGTCTTGCGGCGATCCGAATGTGTTGCTCAGGATTCGCCACCAGCTTCTTGGCGTCAGGCTGGCGTCGCCGCTGTTCGACAGCGCCCGCTATGCGCGCCATTTCGAGGCGGCGCTCATGCAGACGTGGGAAATTTTTCGCGCCGGGCGGGAGCCTCGCGCTTTCGCCGTGCCGGAGGAGAGCGTCAAGGCCTCGGCGCCGCCGTCGGTCGAGAGGACGCGCTACGCTTGCTGTCCGCTGTGCGGGAGCAAGGACATTCCGGCCATCCTTGCCGCCGACTGCACCAAACATGCGCTCTACCAGCCAGTCTTGCCGCCGGTGATCAACTGGCATGAATGCGCAAGCTGCGAGCATGTCTTCGCCGGGGGTTATTTCGAGGCGGCGGCGGCCGAGATCGTTTTCTCCAAGACCCACCAGAACCAGATGGTCGGCTATGATATGGAGCGCCAGCGGCCCGTGTCGGCGCGGATGGTCGAGCGTGTGGCGCGCCATGTTTCGAGCGGATGTTGGCTCGATGTCGGCTTCGGCAACGGCTCCCTTCTGTTTGCCGCCGAGGAGTGGGGATTTACGCCGATCGGGCTCGATTTGCGTAAGGACAACGTCAAGACGCTAGGATCGCTCGGCTATGAGGCGCATTGTCTCTCCATCGAGGATCTCGACCATGGCCAACGCTACAGCGTCGTCAGTATGGCCGACGTGCTGGAGCATTTGCCGTTTCCGAAGACGGGGCTCGCCGCCGCGCGCACGCTGTTGCGTCCTGGCGGCGTGATCTTCCTCTCTATGCCGAACATGGACAATATGGTCTGGCGCCTGCTGCACGCCAACAAGGTCAATCCTTATTGGGGCGAAATCGAGCACTATCATAATTTCACCCGCAAGCGCCTCTACGCGCTGCTGGAGGAGCACGGATTTGCGCCGGTGGAATATAGCGTCAGCGAGCGCTACCGGGCGTGCATGGAGGTGATCGCGGTCAAGGCGTGAGGAGCCTGGAGCGAGTTGCGGTTTCGCGCGGAATTGATCA
Source organism: uncultured Alphaproteobacteria bacterium (assembly GCA_963815815.1). GTDB lineage: Bacteria > Pseudomonadota > Alphaproteobacteria > Rhizobiales > Beijerinckiaceae > Methylocapsa. The sequence continues at coordinate 411,409 of CAWFIA010000011.1, read as the reverse complement.
TGCTCCCCTCGCATTGCTTTGATCCATGATCTCATCTAAAAAATCGGCGCCTTTTGACGATTAATTCTCTAGGGGCAAGATCCCGACTGACGATGTTTTACGTTTGCCCGCTTGGGTTTCGAGCCGGCGCGCTTGTTCATGCTTTCGATCGGATGCGTGCAGTTCGTTGCAGGTCTCCTCCTCCTGGTGGGTCTCTTCATCCGCTTTGCCGCCGCTGCTGCCACGGTCTTGCTGGTTGTGGCGGCTTTCACACTTCGGGCCAACGGCTTCGACTGGACGCATGGCGGCTTCGAATACGCCACACTTTGGGCTGCCGCATGCATGGCAATCTATGCCAGGGGTGCGGGCGCATTGTCCGCAGATCATGCCTGCGACATCGAAATCTGAATTTCGGAGCAAGAAAGCCCGTCGTGAGCAGGCAGGTGCGCTCACGCTGCCGATGCCCTGCCGAGGCATGCGAGCGAGGATTGGCGCGCTCAAGGCCAAATAACGCGATAAGCCTTCTGCAGCCGTCTTTGGAGATATTAATCATTTTTACTTATCGCTGGCGATTTGCAATCGTGGCCAAGCACCAATAAATCGGGTAGAGCGATTTTTCGGACTTTAATTAGTCACGATCGAGATCATCGATAAATTCCGACGCCCGCCCGGCGCATAAGCCGCCAAAGTTTGGCATTTCGGCGCACAGCGCTGTCCACGAATTCCGTCGAGCGCCGTTTCGTCACGGCGTTTGCTCACTTGATAACTTTCTGGCGACCATTGGCTGGCGGCGGCGAAAGTTCGGCGATAGTAGGCAACCAGAACAGAGGGTGACGCCAATGATCACCGAGCGGATAGCGCGCCGCGCTCTCATTATCATCGCGTTGGCGGGGCTCGTCATCGGACTTGCCGCCGCTTTCGCGGGACGCGGCGGAGTTGCGCGGTGGATCTGGGCCGCCGGGACGATTCCCGTGGCTGCAAGCCTCGTCTTCTCAATCATTAGCGACCTTCGGGCTGGCCGAATGGGCGTGGACGCCGTTGCGCTGTTGTCGATGCTGGGCGCGCTGGCGCTCGGCGAGACGCTCGCCGGGGCGGTTGTTGCCGTCATGTACGCCGGCGGCGGCGCACTGGAGGATTTTGCCGTCGGACGCGCCGAACGAGACCTGAAATCTCTCGTCGATCGCGCGCCTCGCGTGGCCCATCGCAAAATCGACGGGTCGATTGAAGACGCGCCAATTGACGCGGTCGCCGTCGGCGACGCGATCATTGTCCGCGCCGGCGAGGTTGTTCCCGTCGATGGACAGATCATCAGTTCAAGCGCGTCGCTCGACGAGTCCGCCGTCACCGGAGAGCCTATTCCGGCGACGCGGCTGGCCGGAGAGGCGGCGCGCAGCGGCGCGATCAACGCGGGCGAGACTTTCGAGATGCGCGCATCGGCGACCGCCGGCGAGAGCACTTACGCCGGCATTGTTAAATTGGTCACGGCGGCGCAAACAGCCAAGGCCCCATTCATTCGCATGGCGGATCGCTTTGCCTTGCTGCTTTTGCCCGCGACGCTTGTTGTGGCTGGAGCCGCCTGGGCGCTTTCTGGAGATCCCATTCGCGGGCTCGCGGTGCTCGTCGCGGCGACGCCTTGCCCTCTAATACTTGCAGCGCCCGTGGCCTTTATCGCCGGCGCCGCCCAGGCGGCCCGCGGCGGCATTCTGATCAAGGGCGGCGGCCCGCTTGAGGCGCTCGCCCGCGTGCACACGGTGATGTTCGATAAGACCGGCACCTTGACGGTCGGCGGCGCGCGCCTGGTCGCCGTCGAGACGGCGCCCGGCGAAGATCCTGACGAATTGCTTCGGTTTGCGGCATCGCTGGAGCAGGCCTCTCAGCACATCGTCGCAGCCGCCATCGTCTCCGCCGCGGCCGGCAAAGGCCTCAAATTGCAGATTCCCCAAAGCGTGCGCGAAACAATGGGATCGGGACTCGAAGGCGTCGTCGAGGGGCGCGTTGTTCGGGTCGGCTCGCATCAGCTTGTGCATGGCGGGGCGCGGCCGGAGGATTGGGCGGCGAGAGCGCTGCGGCGCGCGTCGTGGCGCTCCGCCCTCAGCGTCTTCGTGTCAATCGACGGACGCTCCGCAGGCGCTTTGCTGCTCGCCGATGAACTGCGGCCGGAGACGCCGCGCGCGATCCGCGCGCTTCGCAGCGCCGGCGTCGCGCGCATTGTCATGGTGACCGGCGACCGGGCCGATGCGGCCGAGACGATCGGCGCGGCGCTCGATCTCGACGCTGTGCTCGCCGACCGCGTCCCCGCTGACAAGGTCGAGGCTGTTGCCCTGGAGCAGAGGCTTAACCCAACCCTCATGGTCGGCGACGGCATCAACGACGCGCCCGCCCTCGCCGCCGCCGACGTCGGCGTCGCAATGGGCGCGCGCGGCGCGAGCGCGTCATCGGAAGCGGCCGACGTCGTCATTCTCGTCGATCAACTCGATCGCGTTTCGGAAGCCGTCGCCATCGCGCGCCGCACCCGCGCCATCGCGATGCAAAGCATCATTGTCGGCATGGCGCTTTCCGGGCTCGCCATGAGCGCGGCCGCGTTCGGCCAGCTCAGCCCTGTCGCCGGCGCGCTCACCCAGGAAGCGATCGACGTCGCCGTAATCCTCAACGCCCTGCGGGCCTTGAGTACGGGACGGATCCGTCGAGGCGCGTCGATGCCTGAGGCCGCGGCGCAAAATCTTCGGCAGGATCACGAAAGGCTCAAAGCGAGCCTCGATCGTCTGCGCCAGATCGCCGACGCGCTGGACGACGCAGACGGCAAAGACGCCGTCAAATTTATCGCCGAAGCCAACCGCATTGTCGGAAAGGACATCGTCGAGCATGAACTGGCAGACGAAAGCTCCGTCTATCCGCAGCTTTCAAACATCCTGTCCGAGGGATCTGGCCTTTTCGCAATGAGCCGCGCCCATCGCGAGATCCTTCACATGGCGCGGCTCCTGGGCCGCCTAGCCGAGAGGCTGGGACCAGAGGACGCCGATCGCTATCTGATCCGGGACGCGCAGCGAATCATCGAATCCGTCGAAGCGCTCGTTCGGATTCACAATGCCCAGGAAGAGGAGATCTACGAGAATGTCGGCTCGCGGTTCATCTCTGGGAGGCGATGGCTGGGCCAAAGCAAATCGAAAGCGCTCAGACGCCGCGACGGCGCTCGAAGCTGAGGCCAGCCAATCTCGCTGGGCTACGTATCCGACGCGACAGCTTTTGACGCCGAATCGCTGCGGCAGCTCTGCGCGCCCCGCCACGCCTGTCCATTCAACATTAACGGAGTCGCCGAAGTAGCCCTGGCGCTCGCCGATCGCCCCGACCTAAAACTCGCCGCGCTGCATCACAGCCCACCGAGCCGCTTCACCAGCCGCTCGGCGGCGGCGCGGTCAATCACCACGAAGGAACGGCTGGCTCGTTCGTACACATACATTGTTCCCGCCGCCACATCGAACCACCAGGCGCTCAAATGCAAGGTTCCAGCAGCCACCCGGTCCTGCACTATTGGATAGGACATCAGGTGCTCAAGTTGCACGAGCGCGTTGATTTGCGACAGCTGGTCGTGCGGTTTCAGATTCGCGTCCAGCGGACCCTCGTGCTCTAGCCGGAAAGCCGCGCTATGCGCGTGGTGCAGCCATTTCGAGAGGTTGGGCGTCTCGTCATGGTTCGCGTTGTGCGCCATGACCGATTTCATCGCCCCGCATTCGGAATGTCCGCATACGACGATGTTGGACACCTTCAGTACAAGCACGGCATATTCGATTGCGCTTGCCTCCGACACGTCGCCAATAGAGATGCCCTCCGTCGTTGCCGGCGGCACGAGGTTGCCGACGTTGCGCATGGTAAAGAGATCACCGGGCTCGGTGGAGGCGAGCAAGTCCGGCACCACTCTGCTATCTGAACAAGTTACAAACAGGGCGTCCGGCGCCTGCGTAAGCGCCAACTCCTTAAACCGTCGGGCGTATTGCGGCAGCAACCGCTCGCGAAAGTCGACGATGCCCATAATAAGTTTGCGCATGGCTTGTATGCTCCCCCCGCTTTCGACCATCGCCCCGGCGCGCGACGCTTCACCTTATAATAGGCGCCGCATGCGCTAACGAACCGCCGCATCTTTGTCCCGGCGCCGCGCCGGCGAGGCGTTCGCGGGCTAGGCGATACGCGGCGTCGACCGCCTCTCGATCGAGGCCAACCTCCCGCATGCGCGATGCGCCTTGCCGCGCCGCCTCTGCCTGCTCAAGCACTGCCAGGCGCTGCTCCGCGTTTCGCAGCTGCGGCGCCAGGCGGGCATAGGTGCCGGGAACAATCACAGGATATCTCGTCGACACGATCCGCTTACGGGCGAAGCGCTATATCGGCCACAATCCCGCCGGCGGCGCGATGGTGATCGCCCTGCTGGCGATTTGCGTTCTCATGAAGCCTTCGACCAGGTTGAGCCAAGAGGCGTGTTTCGGCGTGAAGCGGAAGATGAACGCCTGCAAAAATAATTTCAACAGTTTCTTAATATTATGAAGAAGGAGGGGGCGCATAGGCGCAAAAAGTGTAAGGCCCATAATCCCTGTCAACCATGCCGCACCAATGACCGATATCCGGGTCGCTCTTGTCGAGAATTTTCCGTTGGATTCGCCACTCTTCAACGAATATATTCTGACCTTCAAAATGAAAGATCGCACCTGACTTGACGTTATCATAGGTCACGCGGTGACAATCCTGCCCGTTACAGCAAGATACTCCTGTATGGTTGTCCCTCAGGTCGGTATATACATCATGCGCGGATAGATCTGACCAGGCCGTCAACGATAGAATGATGCAAAGAACTACCCTCATTTTCACCTCCGGGCCATATCGATTGGGGCAAAAGGGTCACCTTCAAAGCTTATTCACGCAGGACTGCTCCCTGCGCTCCGGATTAAGACAATCGAAGGCCATCGCGTCGCTTCAACGCGCATCTGGCCGACGAGTTGCTCGACGGCAAAATCCGCCGCTCTCTGCCGCCGCGGGTATTCTGGCTTTTGAAATACTTGTCGAAATAAAAAACGTGAATGCCGCCACTTAAGTAGAATTGTCCGCATGACATGATAAGTCTTTGGCGGAAGCGTTACCGGTGCGCGATCGCCTTTCGGTATCGATCCAGCCCTGCAGCGATGTCTGAAGCAGGACGCAAAATGTCGCCCCTTCGCCCGGTTGAGACCGTGCTGAAATTCGCCAGTGATGGCGGTCGGCGATCGCCTCGCAGATCGCCACCCCGATGCCCGAGCCGGGGTAATCGGCTTTCCTGTGGAGTTGTTTAAATGGCTCGAAGGTCGCTCGAGCATATTTCTCCGCAAAGCCTATGCAGTCATCGGCGATCTCCAGCTGTAATGCGGAGCCGCCCGCGAAGGTGACACAGCAATTTTTGTGCCAGCTGCGCGGCCAGGTTTACGATATTTTATCGCGTTCGAGACGATGTTCTGGATCAATCGCACGAACTGCGATCGGTTGGCTTTGATTGCGACATTTGGTATTTCGATCTCTATTTTCGAGCTGGTGTCTTCCGAAAGGGCTGTAAGCGCGAATTCTCTGGTCTCGCGAATGTCGAACCCGCAATTCTTGCTCGCTGTTGCGCGCGTCATCCGGCTGATTTCCGCCGGGGACGGCGTCATTGAGAGATTTGAGAACATCGCTATTTTGCAAAGCAGTTCCTGAAGATCGTGCGAGGCTACATAGGCGAATTGCAGAAGCCGCTCATTGATGGCCAATACGATTGTTTCCCCGCCGGCATGTCGACAATGGCCTCGATGCGCTGATTAACGCCTCGCGGGAGGACTTAATGGCCGATTTGCCTGACGTTTTGGTGCTGGACCTCAACATGCCGCGCCTCAATGGCATCGAATTTTTGCGATCCCTCCGCAATTCGCTGGTCCTTTGGGACTTGCCGGTCTTTGTGCTGACGACTTCGGGGGACCCCGCAATTCACGAGGAGGCTTTGCAAGCGGGAGCCGACCAGGTGTTCGCGAAGCCGCTAACGCCGACTTGTTATTGCGGACTGCGCTCGAAATAGTCGCCAAATCAACGGACTGTTCCGCCGCGTATCAGTACTAAGACCGAAGCCTTGAAGGCAGTCGTTCGTACGCACTGTCAAGACGGCGCACTTCAGCGCCAACCTGCCGCCGCTGTCGGGAGCTAGCGTCAGTCATGGACGCCGAAGCGCCCGCGCCAGGCGTTCCCCGTGAAAAGGGCAAATTGCGCATGGCTCAAACGAACCAATGTCGCGTGATCGCCGCCCTCCAAGTAGACTTCCGGTTGCGCCTCAATGCTGGCGTCGACAATGACGTCGAGCCCATAGCACTCGCCCGCCGGTGGGACAGCGCCGGGAGCGCAATCCTCGAACAATTGTTCAAGTTCATGTTCCGTCGCCAGCTCGACGGCGAATCCAAGCCTCAGCGCGAGATCGGAGAGGCGGATGTGATGCGATGCGGATACGATTGCGAGGACATAACCATCGCCGTCGCGAAAAACCACCGGTTTGGCCAGTCGATCGCCCGGGATCCGACACGCCTTGGCGCTGCGAGTTGATGACATGGTCGGCTGATGCATGATCACATCGTACTGGATGCGTTTGCTCGCGAGATATCGCTCAAGAGTTGGAGCAATCGTCAAGATGAACCCCCGCCGCGACGAGCGGCCTCGTAACGCCCGAGGCCGGCTCGCAGCATCGTCACGCTGTCTTGAAATTATACTCCGTAATTCGCCGCCCACAATCGCGCACTCCAAGTTGTCTCGCGCCATGGCGCCACACCGGAGCTTTTTGCCAGCCATGATGAAGCTGACCCCCAAACCCACGGCCGGGTTTGAGAAGTTCAACCTCGGCGAAGCGTAGCAAACACCTTGGGCGGCGCTTCAGGTTTACCAAGTTTGGGCATCCGCGAGCTTTCGCATGCCGCAACAACGCAAAACGGATTAGAATATCCAAAGATCAAATTCAGACGGGCCGAGACGCGCCGGCGAAGCACAAGCGGGGCCTATCGCCTTGCCGAGGCTCGACTCCAAAGTGGCTTTGTAAACGGCCGATCCACACCTGCACGGAAGGAAGTAAGATGTCTTACGATTGCAAGAATCCAGAAGACGTCCTCAAAACAATAAAGGACGATAACATTCAAATGGTCGACCTGCGTTTTGCCGATCTTCCTGGTCTGTGGCAGCACTTTTCGGTGCCGCCGCGGGCGTTGACTCTCGACAGTTTTGCCGAAGGGGTCGGCTTCGATGGCTCCTCCATTCGCGGGTTTCAAGAAATCCAAGAAAGCGACATGATGGTCGTTCCGGACCCGGCTACAGCTTTCCTCGACCCCTTCACGGAGGCGCCTACCCTGGATTTGATTTGCAACATTCGTGATCCGATCACGGGCGCGAGCTACAGCCGCGACGTCCGCTATGTCGCGCAAAAGGCCGAGTTGTACCTCCAGGAGACGGCGGTTGGCGACGCGGCCTATTTTGGCCCGGAGCTGGAACACTTCATCTTTAATGATGTACGTTACGACGAGAGCGTCAACTATGCTTATTATGAAATTGACGCCATCGAGGCCAACTGGAACGCTTCGAGCAGGAACGGCCCAAGCCTTGGTCACAAGCTTCGCCCGAAAGAGGGCTATTTTCCGGTGCCGCCGGCTGACGCCCTCCAGGACGCGCGCACTCAGATGGTGTCGATTCTCGAGCAGCTAGGCATCCCGGTCGAAGCTCATCACCACGAAGTTGCGACTGGCGGCCAGGGTGAGATCGACATGCGTTTCGCCACGCTGACCCGAATGGCTGACAGCGTAATGATCTACAAATATGTGGTGAAGAATGTTGCGAAGAAACGCGGCATGACAGCCACATTCATGCCGAAGCCCCTGTTTGGCGACAATGGCTCTGGCATGCATGTGCACCAGAGCATCTGGAAAGGCGAAAAGCCAATTTTCGCCGGTGACGGCTATGCCGGCTCGAGCGAGTTGATGCGGTACTACATCGGCGGCCTGCTGAAGCACGCTCCGGCCCTGCTTGCGATCTGCGCGCCAACCGTCAACTCATACCGGCGGTTGGTGCCAGGATTCGAAGCGCCGGTCAATCTCGGCTACTCTGCCCGCAATCGCTCCGCCGCCTGTCGGATTCCCATGTACTCGTCCGACCCTAAAGCAAAGCGCGTCGAGTTCCGCTGCCCCGACCCGGCCTGCAATCCCTATCTGGCGTTTGCAGCGATGTTGATGGCCGGCCTCGACGGCATACAGAACCGGTTGGATCCTGGCGAAGCCATCGACAAAAATCTTTACGACCTGCCGGTCGAAGAGCTCGCCAAAGTGCCGTCGGCCCCCGGATCGCTTGACGAGGCGCTTGATGCGCTCGAATCCGATCATCAATTTCTTCTCGCCGGAGATGTCTTTACACGAGACGTGGTGGAAACCCACCTCATCTATAAGCGATCGCGCGAAATCGATGAAATTCGGCTGCGTCCGCATCCCTATGAGTTCTTTCTCTATTACGACGTCTGAATTATAACGCCACAGAACATTATGCTGGCGCCTTCGCGGCCTACATTGCTGGCAATGTGGCGTCGAACCTTATCGGCAGGCTAATCGCGACAACGGCGGTCGAGGTGCTTGGCCTCAGGGGTAATTTCTATAGTCGGGCCGGCGGTCGCCACCGCCGGCTTGCCGTTGCTGGGGTTGCCAACGCTTAGCTGGCGCTGTCGGGGATGGTGCTGGGCGGCATCGGAACCTTCTTCGCGCGGGCGACGGCGCAGGCTTCGTCAGCCACACGCGTCGCAAGCTGGCAAGCGCTGCAACGCTTGTCGACATATGGGGCTACAACAAATGATCGTAGGCGTTCCGAAAGAGATCAAGGACAACGAATTTCGCGTTGGACTTGTTCCATCCTCCGTCGCTGAGCTCGTCAGCCACGGCAATCGGGTACTGGTCGAATCATTCGCTGGCGATGGCGCCGGCTTGTCTGACGGTGATTTCCGCGGCGCTGGCGCGGAAATCGTCGCGAGCGTCGAACAGATATTCGGCGAGGCTGAACTGATTGTGAAGGTGAAGGAGCCGCTCGCTGCTGAGCGCAAGCGCCTGCGGCGCGGACAAATCCTCTTCGCCTATTTGCATCTGGCGCCCGATGCTGCGCAAACTCAGGACCTCATCAAATCCGAGGCGGTCTGCATCGCCTATGAGACCGTGACTTCCGCGTCGGGGGGACTTCCCCTCCTAACTCCGATGTCGGAAGTGGCAGGGCGCTTGGCGCCGCAGGTCGGCGCGCACTGTCTCGAAAAGGCGCAAGGAGGTCGCGGCATGCTCCTTGGCGGGGTCCCCGGAGTTCCTGCGGCGGATGTCTTGATCCTCGGCGGCGGCGTCTCTGGAACGCACGCTGCGACCATCGCTGTTGGCATGGGAGCAAAAGTCACCGTCGTGGATCGCTCGGTGGAGGCGCTCAAGCGATTGGCGGCGCAATTTAGCACATCAATCTCGACGGTGTTCTCGACGAGATCCGCTATTGCGGAGCTTGTGCGCCGGACGGATCTCCTGATCGGGGCGGTGCTTGTGCCGGGCGCATCCGCTCCTAAACTCGTGTCTCATGAGATGGTGCGGACAATGAAGAAGGGAGCCGTCATCGTCGACATTGCGATTGACCAAGGCGGCTGCGTCGAAACCTCCCGTCCGACGACACATTCAGATCCGATCTATATCCTCGACGGCGTCGTGCACTACTGCGTCGCGAATATGCCGGGCGCGGTCGCCCGGACCTCCACCTTCGCCCTGAACAACGTCACCTTGCCTTTCGTGTTGGCTCTGGCGGACAAAGGTTGGCGTGCGGCGCTTGCGGACGATCCGCATCTTCGAGCCGGCCTGAATATCTGTGAAGGACACATCACTTGCGAGCCGGTCGCCGCAGCGCACCGGTTGCAGTATGTGGCAGCGGAGACTTTGCTCGCGGCGTAGCCCCGCATCGAAGAGATCGGATGTCGCCAAAGTTGGGGCATTGTTCCGCCGGGCGTCATTACAAATTCGTATACTTGGACGCGGCGCCCTGGAGCATGAAGTTTTTGATGGAGGCGCATCCTTCGTTCGTCAGGCAGGCGGCGCATTGACGCGGTGAAAGCAGACCTGCAAAAGACCGCGGCATGAACCTTCGACGCGCATCGATGAATCCGCCGGATATCATATCACACCACACGCATCCGCCAACTGTGCTCTTCTGAAGACGCCCTAGGCCATCGACTTGATGATGAATCCCCCTTCCGATTGAAACGATCCCGGTGCCGGAGAGAGAGTTTGTTTTTGTCGTAGCGCGTGGCCAATAGCGCGGCAGTGTTGAGTTCGATTTTCATCGGCCTTTTTCCCCATCGCTCAGCGACAGAAGCCGGGAGACAGCGCCCCGACTTTCTGCCGGCTCCTCCCCTTGGCGCATAATTCATCTTCCTGTTCCCGAGGGAACAGCGCGCGGCGCCAAACTGGCGGATGATCAGGCATCGACGCTCAATAAATGGTGTCGGTGCTTAATCAAGGAGTGGATGAAATGAAGCGATTTGTTTTGCCTGCAATGATGTTTGCAGCGTTGGCGCCAATTCAAGCGTTCGCAGCGCCGGTCACGACGATTGATTTCCCAATGATGGTGTCGGCGGGCGCGAGTCTAATGCTTGAGCCAAGCCTACGGCACGGTCGTCGATCACAGTTTCGGCGAGTTCGAAAATCTCGAAGTAGTTGTTCGTGGCTTACCGGCAAACACCGGCTTCGATCTGTTTTCGATCGAGGTTCCGAATAAGCCGTTCGGGCTCGCCTGGTACATTGGCGATATTGTCACCGACGCGAATGGATTTGGCGTTGGCAATTTCGTCGGACGGTTCAATATCGAAACATTTGTCGTTTCCCCAGGGGTCCCGAAGTCAGCGCCACCCAACGTCTTTCATAGCCCGCCGGCCGTCGTCCCGGAAGCAACCGCCGGCATAGCCACCAATCCCGTGCAGCTCTATCACCTAGGGCTTTGGTTCAATTCGCCCGCTGACGCAACAAAGGCAGGCTGTGCGGCTGACGTGACGCCATTCAACGGCGAACACAACGCTGGCATTCAGGTCCTGAACACGGCGAAGTTCCCGGACGCGCAAGGTCCGCTTATTTACCTCCATTGAGAGCAGAAGCTGCGACAGAGCGGGCTCGATGCCCGCTCATTCTTCAAAATAGCGCAGAGGTTTTTCCGGGGGGCTTTCCCTCGGGCGCCCGCAGAACCAGAAAACCGACTGCGCGACGCTTTTCGGCGCAGCTGCAGGCAGGTCCTGCCGCGCGACCAGAAAAGAACGCGGAATCGAGCGCTTAGCCTATTGCCGCTCAAGCGGAGCGCATCTACCATCGTTCGATAGAGGCTTTTCAATGCGCCAATCGCCGAAACATCCGGGCACGTTTTTGCCGGACCGACGCAGCCTGATCGGAGGGCTCGCTTGCGCCGCCGCGGTTGTTTCATCGGCTCTCTGCGCGCCACCAGCCGGCTTGGTGGAAAGCTCCAGCGGCCTTTCGGACGCTGAGGCCCACGGCGTAAGGCGCGTGCTCGCCACGGGCGCCGACATTTTCATTGGCGATCTCGTGAGCACACACGATACGGCTCGTCTCACCATGTTGCTTGGCGTGGCGACGCGCATTCATATGGGCGCGGGGACGCGATTGCGCATTGATAGGTTTCTGGCTGAAGCGCGCGGCGAGCTAAGATTTGATTCGGGGCCATTACTGATTGATCGCGACGTAGGATCGCCCTACATGGATCTGCGTTTGCGTTCCCCATTCGGCGCGATTGCGCTACGCGGGACGCGCGTCTTCGCGGGACCAAGCAACGGAGTCTTCGGCGTTTTCGTCGACCGCGGCGTCGTGGATTTTACCGCTGGCGGCGCAACGGTGCGGCTAATGCCGGGCGAGGGATCGGACGTTCGGCGCCAAGGAGACAAGCCGACGCCGCCACGCCGCTGGCCGCCCGAACGAGTTGACGCCGCTATGATCAGCGTCTACTGACCGATCGGCTCGAAAACCTCAAGCTCATCGCTGCGGCCCCGAACAATCAACTTGCCGACCCGTCGCACGGTTCCAGGAGCGAGCCGCGCCGCAGCGACCGGACCAATGCAGATTGTCGTTCCAAGGTCCTTGTTCGCCGCTTCTAGACGCGCCGCCGTGTTGATCGCGGTTCCATGCGCCGTGTAGTCGAGTTTGCGCTTGCCGCCGACATCGCCGATGATCACCGGGCCCGTTTCGAGCCCGATGCGCGTGCGCCCCAGGCCCAGCGCTCGGGCCGGCGGGCGTTCGCGAAAGGCGGCGCAGGCTTTGCTAACCGCGAGCGCGCATTCAACCGCCCGCTGCGGGTGCTCGGCCAAATCGAGCGGCGCGTTGAATAGCGCGTGCATAGCGTCGCCGACAATCTTGTCGATCATGCCGCCGTGGGCGACGATAACGTCGGCGAGCATCTGGAAATAGGCGTCGAGCAGCGCGATGAGATCGCGCGGCCGGGCGCGCTCGGTCATTGCGGTGAAGCCCTCGATATCCGTGAACATTGCTGTGACTTCGCGCGTTTCGCCCTCCAGACGCAAGGTGTCCGGGCTCGCGAGTATGCGAGCCACGATGGCCGGCGCGAGATGTTGTTCGAAGCGGTCGCGCAATCGCCGCGCGCGGCGCTCCGTCCTGATTGCGGCCGCCAATGCGGAGAGGGTGAACAGCAACACGGCCAAGGCGGCCGGGCCGACGGGATCTAGCAGCAGATCGCCCCAACGCAGGGCCAGCGCGGCCATGAGTATCCAGCCGACAAAAATGGCGCCCACGATAAGCAAACCGCGCGCGAGCCGCAGCCACAGGCCAGCGCCGATGGACGCCACGCCGAGCAATAACGCGCAGGCCGTCTCAATGGGCGAGACAACGGAAGGTCGGATCGGGATCTTGCCTGACAGCAGCGTGGCGATCGCGTCCGCCTCGATCTGAACGGTGGGCGCCGCTTCAGCCCGCGCGGTGCGGCGCAGGATGCCGACTTCGGGAGCGCTACTGCCAATGAGGACTATGCTGTTCCTGATCGTGCTCGCATTGAAACGGCCCGCGAGAACGCGCGCCGCCGAAATCGTGCGCCGCGTCCAGGTTTCTGGCCGCGAGGCGCGGAACCGCAGGCTCGCGTCCGGCCCCAGCGGCGCCACGAGATCGCCCATCCAAAGACGCGGCGGCGAATTGTCAACAATCAATGTCGAGGCTTGCTGAGCGACGCGCACGGTTTCAACGGCGAAGCCGGGGACCGGCGCGGCTCCGGCCAACGCCAGCAGCGGCGTCCGGCGCGCGACGCCATCCGCATCGTTTTCGAAGACGATAAGGCCAACCCCGGCAGCGGCTTTCGCAAGATCTTGGGTCGGCCCAATGGCCGCTTCCGCGGCCCATATACGTGGCATGTGAGGCGCGCCGCGCACGAGAATGGGCGCCGGGGTCAGGAACGCCGTCCCCGCCGCCTGCGCCAGCACAGCGCCAAGCACGGTTTGCGCGCGGCCGAGCGCGCGGCCTAATTCCGCGTCGCCATCGGCGACTTCATGGGCGATCGTCGCCAGATCGCCGCGTCCGGTTTCGGTCGCGAGCCAACGGGCGACAGCGGCCGGGGAAAGCCTGTCCTCGCCCGCCAGCAGCATGTCGAGGCCGACGACAGCCGGTTGCGCCTCGGCAAGCGCGTCGACGATCCTCGCCAGCGTCAAGCGGCTCCAAGGCCAAGGCCCGTACCGACGCAAGGCCTCGCTATCGATGTCGACGACCACAATCGGCGGCGAGGTTATCGTCTGCGAAGGCGGCAATTCCAGGTCGAGCGCATTTTCGCGTAGGAGGCTTCGGACGCCGAAAACGTCAAAGCCCCACACCGCTCCTACGGCGAAAAAGGCCGCGGCGCCAGCACAGGCTACGGCGGATGCCAACGATCTCCGCTTCATGCCTGTTCAACGCCAGCGTCGCCTTGCAGGCGCGTCGCCGTTGCCGCCAAGATTACACCGACATCCATGAAACACCAACCGACTGTGCGATCTCGCTGAGGGCGTCCCGACGGCAGACCAGCCTCTTGCCGACGCGCCGGATAGCGCCCTGCTCCTCAAGCACGCTGAATGCGAGATTGACTTTCGGCCGGCTGGCTCCGATCAACGCCGCGATCTCCGACTGCGAAACAGAGAGCGTAAGCTCCACCTCTGCGTCAACCGGCTCACCGAGATTTAGCAGGCGCAACAGGAAGCGCGCCAACCGCGCCTCAACACGTTGCAGAACCTGCGCCTCAAGCTGTTCACTGGCCTCGCGCAGGCGGCCACAGAGGAATTGGCTTACTCCGATCGCCATCGCCGGCCGGTCGTTGAGCAGCCGCCGCAGGTCGGCCCGCGCGAGCGCCAGAACCTCGCAGTCGCGCAAAGCCGTGACGTCGGCGCTTCGCAGACCGTCATCCAGCACCCCTATTTCCCCGAAAATGTCGCCGGGGGCGGCAATACGAAACGCGAGCTCGCGCCCGTCCAGTGAGCAGACGGAGATGCGCAATCGGCCAGCGACGACCAGGAACACCTCCTCCGCGGGATCGCCGCGCTGGAACACGACCCGCCCCGCCTCATAGCGCCGCCGACGCAAAAGCCGGGTTACCGCCGCGCTGTCGGCCGCGTCGAGCGGACCAAAGAGTGGAAAGGTCAACGCGTCGGTGGCGGGCGGTCGGGACATTGTGGCTCGCTGGCGGCGGACACGCGCTATTCTCGCATCCTTGGGGCCGACCGGCAACGGTCCGACCGCAAGGCTGCCAATTCCCGCGGCAATCGCGCCAGGTCGCCTCTAACGACGTAGGCACGTCAAGCCACGCTAAAAACCCGCCGGACTTTGCTGATTATCGTTCAGATCATTTTGCAGCTGAGGGTTCCAAACGTGCAGCGCCGGATCGTGGCCGGAGCAATTGGGCCGAACCCGCAAGGTGACGCCGCTCCCCCCATGATCGACAATAATAAAGCCATAGGCCCTCGCCGCTGTCGCGATCGCTTTGCCTTCGGGCGTCGACAGACCTAGCGAAGCGACCGAGACAGAAGGCGGCAGGGCCAGCCAGCCGCCCATCGGAATAGTCCCGCTATAGGGCTGCTTGGCCGCCATGGCGTCGCGGTCCATTGCATAGGCCGGATAGACGATAACAGGCGCCAAAAGACTAGGAGGAACAGTGATCGCCATGGCGTGCTTGATGCCGGATGTGATCTCATTGTCGCAAATCAATCCAGCATAGGTCGGCAGCATCGAGGCCGTCTGGCCATTCTGCCAGCCGTCGCCAAGACTGCTCGGCGACGTCACCGAATAAGAAAGAGCCACAATTTGGCCCGTGGTAAGCACGATTGTCGCGTAGGTCTCGACGACGCCGCCATTTGGCTGCGCCACCGCCATATGCCCGTCTGTGTCATTTGGCGGGATCATCGCGGCGTTGAGGTGAAATTGCGCGGCGCCCGTCGGAGGGTTGATCGTCTTGTTATACGACGCTGGCGATAGCCATGCGGTTGTCGAGGTCGAGGAGAAGACGTTTCCGGGGTAAGGAAAGTCGTTGCTCGACGAGGCTACGATCGCCTGCTCGACAGAAGCCGAATTGCCTGATCGGAGCCATTCGCCAGTGTAGACCTTGTACCAAGCGTTGGGATTATAGAGCAGCGGTCGAAGAGGGTCAGTGTCCGTCGCGGTGTAGTATGGAATAGTCCAGTAATTCTGAAAATTCCAAGTATCGACCCCGGCAACGACATTCGGCGCGGCGGCCACGCTGGCGAATGGAGCCGTCGACGGCAGGGGCGTGTTCCAAGGCGAGGACGGAGAGAAAGTCTGGGCGATCGACAGCTGGGCCGCCAGCATCAGGGAGCCGGCGGCGGCCAGCGCCGGCAACGTAATCCGCCAACGGGTCCAATCTAATCTCAGCTTCACAGCCATAACTCGCATTGCCTAGCCAGATCATTTAATCCAACGCACGGCCGCCGCGCGCCGGCGGCTAGAGAGATCGAGCAAGCTAAGCTAAGCCTTCGCAACGACCATATATCATAAATCGATAACGATAATGGATTTTTATTTTTACCAAAGTGGCAATTGAATACTTCCGCCCCCTTCTTGCAACTCGGCACGACGCCCAACGCCAAATTCCGTTGTTGAGAAACGCCAAACAAATACTAATGAATATCAATCTTAGCAATCGATAAATTTTAAAATAAATCCTACGAATAATGTTATGTATAAATTAGGCTATTAGCCCAAAAAATTTCTCTTGCAAAGCCTGAAGCGATACTTTAGCAGTAAGTAAAGCAAATTCATAGCAGGTTACGGCCGGAATAATTGTTGTATATATATAAATATTTTTCCCTGATGTTTTAAGTAAACGTTGGTAATAAGTTATTTTCTGCTAAAAACCTTTAGCGAAAGATCTAGACTTGCGCATTGCAATGATCGGCTCTCGCGGAGTGGGCTCAAATTATGGCGGCGTCGACGCGTCAAAAACGCCCCTCGGATTCACCGCTGCCCTGGCGATCGTCCCCTTGAGCCTGCCATTCATCATATTGCTCGGAGTCCCTCGCCGGCCACAGCGGCGAGGAGATCGCGGTGATCGCCCTGCTTTCTCTGGGCGGCCCCTTTTTCGCCCAAGGCAATATTCTAAGCTACGCTGCAGGTCCTGCAGGGCAAGGCCGCAGAAACCGTCATCCCGCCGGCGGCCAATTTCCCTGGCCTGATCGTAGCCAGTCTTTTTGGATCCTCCTATATCCTCTTCGCCTTGTTGCTCGCCCTGTTCCGCTTCGGCGGCAAATTGAGCGCCTTCCTTCGCCTCGAGCGCGACCCGATCGATTTTCGGCTCTTCGCCAAACACGCCGCGGACGGCGCTCGCTTCTTGACTGGAGACGCGATCAACCTTGGCGTCGAGCAGCTCACCGTGCTTATCGCTTCCTTTCTGATGAGCCGTGCTGATCTCGGCCTGTTCGGTCTCTGCCGCCAAATGCTGACCGTCAGCGATACGCCCGGCTGGTCGCAGATGCTGGCGAAATACCCGGCCGTCGTGGCCGATCCGGAGCGGGCGTTGCCCGAACTGCGACGGCTGATGTTGCGATTGGGCGTATTTTGCGCGGCGGGCGTCGCGGCCCTCGCCGCGCCGCTCGGCATGTTCGTCTTCCGCGTTCCACGCTTCATTTTTCTTGTCCCCCTCCTGCTCACCAGCACACCGCTGCGCTGTCTGTTGTCGACCTATGATCTGCACCTACGCGCGATCGCGCGCTCGACCGGGTCGATCGCGTCTCACTAAGTGTTCTGTCCGCACCTTACGACAGATCGAGCTTCGACAGAAACGCCGAGATCTGCGCGGCCAGTTGGCTGACATGCGGCTGACGCAGCATGGTTGCGTGATCGCCACCACTGATAAATGCCTCGTAGTTTCGAAGATATTTTGGAAAAACGTCGAGCGGACGGCAGGAGAGGGGATCGCCGCCCTCAGAGTCGAAAAATGCGACTTTGCCATCGTAAGGCGCGATGTCATAGGCGTAGAAGGCGTTGAGGCCCGCTTCACGCATTTCGGCCAATCCGGGAGGCAACCCTTCAAGCCTATAGGGCGATGAAGCTGCGGCGCTCCCGTCAGAGTTTGCGCGGCCGCCGGCAGCTCGACGGAGCCGATTGAACAGAGGTTTCGCCCGCGCCGCAGCGTAGTCTACCGCTTCTCCCGGCGAAAGCGCGCGCAAGGTCCCGATGTGCGTTTTAGCTCGCTTGACAGAGGCAGGCCAGATACGCTCCGGCAGGTTCGGCTCGATCAGGCCAACGAAGGCGACATTTTCGCCCTCGTCGGTCAAGAGCCGGGCCAATTCAAGCGCCACCAACCCGCCGAGGCTGAAGCGGGCCAAACGATAGGGTCCCTGCGGCTGCACCGCGCGCACTACATCTCGCTGGTAGCGCGCCACATCAGGGACGGCGGCCGGCGGCGGCTCCTTGCCGCTAACGCCACGAAACTGGTTGGCGTAGATCGGTCCCCTGTGCCGAACCAGCCGGCCGAGGTCAAACAGCTCTAAAACCATGCCGCCAACGCCGCGGAAGACGAACAGCGGCGTGCGCCCTTCCGACGCCTGCATCAGAACCAGCGGGTCGGCTGGCAACGCAGCGCCGCGGCGCACCACATCGGCGAGCGCAGCGACACGGTGATCGGCAGGTCCACCCCAGTGGCCTTGGTGATTTCCGCGAAGAGGCGGTGGACTCGCAGCACGCCGACCTTGAGGTCCAAAATGCTGGCTGTCCGGGCGGCGCGACCGCTATCTTGAAGAGCGAGGTCGAAATACTGACGAGCGCGTCGCTGGCGAAGTCGACTTTACGCAAGGTCGGCGCCGAGCGACTCTACCCGGCTCTCTTCGAGCCCAGCTGGCGGCAGCGAATATGGTCCTTAGCATACAGCCAAATTCGCGCCTGGGCGGTTGTTTTGGGGTTCAAGATGAGCCCGCCGGGCACCGCCGATTCGTTTGATCTTGCGGCGATGTCCTTCGCCAAGGACCTCAGAGTCACACCAGACAAGACCGGTAATATTATAAACGTCAGCTTTCGTCACCGTGACCCAACCCTTGCTGCGTAAGTCGTCAACAAGCTGATAGACGTCTATCTCGCAAAGCGAGCCGAACTTTATGCTGACGTCGAGTCCCCTATCGTCGCAGAACAGGCGGGCGCGCTTCGTCAGGAGCTCGACAGCGCGGCGCGGGCCTATGCGAACTTCAAGGCGAACAACGATATCTCGGATTATAACCTCCAGCGCGATATCTTGATTCGGCGGCAGGGCGATGTTTCTAGCGACATGCAGCGGGCCGAGAACGCGGCCGCGTAGGCGGCCGAACGGCTCACGGTGCAGGATGTTGTGGTCTACGGCGGGGCGCAGTCGCTGGTGCGGCACGGGCGCCCGAATGTCGTCGATTCGCTCGAGGTCGACCGTGTCCGCGCTAAGCAGGATCTGGAGGCCGCCAAAGCCCGCCGCGATACCGACGAGGCGCAGCTCAGGCAAATCGCCGATTCGATCGAACGCCTCGAAGCCAAAGGGTTCGAACTGGAGCGGCTTGAGCGGCAGCGTAACCTGATCGAACAGAATTATAGCGGGATCACAAAGGTCCTTGACGCACGCAGATTCCAGGAAGAGGTAAACGCCCAAAAGACCGCCAGCGTACGGATCATCCAGCCGGCGGAATCTCCGGTCGACGCAGGCAATCTCCGCGCCGTGATTTTGGTGGGTGGCGCATTGCTTGCTCTTTTCGCGGGCGTTGTCACGGCGGCGTTGTCCGGCGCGCTGCGCATCGGCTATCTATCTCCCGAGAAGATTGAGCGCAGCCTCAACGTGCCGGTTCTGGCGAGCATTCCATTGCTCGCGCGCGCCGGATCTCATCGGCGCCGCCGCGAGATCATGCCGCCTAAACTCAGGCGCTCGCTAATGTGGTTTCGCCTTAGGGCGGTCGAATCTGCTAAGCCTTGTCCTTCGGGACACGCCTTAAAGCGCTGCGGACAAGAGGGCGAGGGAGAAGCTTGTCGTGCAGGGGTGCGTGTGACCACACATGGAGGCGACGCCCGTTTCACGTGAAATGCTCTTGACCGGTTTCGCCTCCGGGCCGGATGTTCTGCGCGCCGATCCGACGCAGACCCTGAGGGGACGCCGTGCGTTCAAAGCAGGGCTATAGACGCGCCAGCCAAATGGGCGCAAGTTTGGCTCGCCAACAAGAAGAGACAACATGCTGACGCTCTATTCATATCCCAAACTTTACGGCGTCGCCGACAATAATCCTTACGGGCTCAAGATTTTCGCGTTTTTGCGGCTGTGCATGTTGCCCTTCCGGCACGAACAGATTTTCGACGCCAAGTCCGCGCCGCGCGGCCAGCTTCCCTTTATCGACGACGATGGCGAAATCATCGGTGACAGCGACAGCATCATCGTGCATCTCATCGCGCGACGTCATCTGACGATCGACAGCGACTTGACCGCGCCGCAAAGAGATATCGATCTGATGGTCCGGCGAACGCTCGATGACCTCTATTGGGTGATGTCCTATTCGCGCTGGCGCGATGACCAATACTGGCCGCTGTTCAGGGACGAAATGCTGAAGGAGCACGGCGGCGTGACGGCCGCAAGCCTCGAAAAGGCGCGTGAGTATAATTTCCAACGTTACTACTATCAGGGGATTGGCCGCTACGATCGGGACGCTATTTTCGCGCGCGGGCTGGCGGACCTCGAGGTCCTGGCGCATCTCATCCCAGACGACGGCTTTTGCTTCGGCGCCGAGATCCATAGCATCGACGCGGGAGTTTATGGCTTCCTCGCCAACATTTATTTCTTCCGCATCGACACGCCGCTAAAGGCTTTCATCTTGTCGCACGCCAATCTGGCGCGGCATTGCGGGGCGGTCCATGCGGCCGTGACGCACCGAAAGCGCACGCCCGAGCCGTTCGCCGAGGGAGCAGGCTAGCGAGCCTCGCCAGCCCCGCGCCTAGTTCGGGGCGCCTCATTACGACCCCCGAGATCGCGCCCATCTGGTGGAAGCGAGGGTTTGTGGCGCAGATGCGACGCGCAGGCGGCCGGAAACGCCAATGGATCTTGGCGCCGCCGTGCGGAGCTGCGAACGTGTCGCGATTTAAGATTCGGATTTCTATCGAGGTCAAAATCGGAAGCTTCGTCTTATCATCGCGCCTTAGCGATTATCGCGGCAATCGAACTCGTTAGACCCGTCGCCGAGTTGACAGGCGAGCGCGACTATTTTTCATCGCCTCGGCTCCGGCGCGACCAAAGAGCAGCTTCAGGCCGCCGAAGAGAGGGCGGGCCGAGCGGCAAGGATTTTCTTGAAAAAGGTGATAAAGCCAACAGGAGAAGGACGATGCCGGCGACGTACCAAATTGAGTTCATTCGCTAGGTCAATGGCCGCGCCAACCCGGATGTTTTGCACGTCGTCGATAGCGATTCCCCACACGCCGTAGTTGAAGGCCACCTTCCGCAGCCGAAAGTCGGGCTGGTCAAAAGCGACGCAGGCTTTGTGGCGCATAGGTTTCGCGGTCTGCCGGCCGAGGAGAGAGAAGCCTTGGCGAACGCACCCGCTAAACACTTCCACCGCATTGTCTTCCGATCAGAGACGCCGCCTCCGCACTCCCGTGACGATCGGGCGACCGCCGGGAGACGCAAGCAATTGCCCCCTTGGGCCTAGCCTGCCAGAGCCTCCCGCTCCTTAAGAAGTTCGGTCAGCCGGGCTTCCTGTTCAGCTATCCGGTCGGCCGTCCGCGCCTCGTCCGTCGCGCCTGAATAGGCTGCGGCCTGCTCGGTAAGCTCGCGGATGTTCTCCCGGATGGCGGCGATTCGTTCGTCGAGCTCGACGAGGTTTGCGGCGTCAGGCATGGTTTTTTTCACCTCGTTCTATTGGAACGGCGCAGAATGGCGGAGGCCTGGGCCGTTTTGGCGCCGGGTTACGCATGGCGAGGCCGCCGGCGAGAAAGGCAAACAGCCGCGCCCCCGCTACCAATATGGACGGCGCGGCTTCGGTTCGCGACTGTATGGCGCCTCCTTTTCGATGGACAGAGCCTTATTCATTTCTTGACCCCGCGAACCATGCGGCGGCTCCCTTCGGCGGCGGCTTGTCGTAATGCGCAGCAAACGCGCGCATTGCCGGAACATATTGCGAACGCGTTTCACGCGCAAGACGACTCCTTCGCCGGCGCGGTTGACTCTTTGGGCGTCAAGTTCAAAGTAGGGTTGCATTTTTCCCGCTGCGGAGGAGCATCCGATGGCGCCCGCTCGTCCTTATTGGAAGGGCTACCTCAAGCTCTCTTTGGTGTCCTGTCCGATCGCCCTCTATAGCGCGACGTCGTCCTCGGAGCGGGTCGCCTTCAGGCAGATCAACAAGAAGACCGGCAACCGGTTGAAGCAGCAGCTGATCGACGAAGAGACCGAGGAGGTCGTCGACGCGGCGGACAAGGGTCGCGGATTTGAGGTCGCCAAGCGGACCTACCTGCCGATCGATGACGAAGAGCTTGACGCGATCTCCATCGAAAGCAACCACACAATCGACATCGATAGCTTTGTCCCGCGCGCCCAAATCGATGAGCGCTACTTGGACGGCAACTATTATCTTGTTCCAAACGACCGAGTTGGCCAGGATGCTTTCGCCGTCATCCGGGAAGCCATGCGCGGCAAGAACATGGTCGCGATGGGCCGCGTGGTCATCGCCAAGCGCGAGCGCGTCATCATGCTGCAGCCTTGGGGCAAGGGCCTTCTCGGGACGACGCTACGCTATCCGTATGAGGTCCGCGATCCGGCTCTCTACTTCGACGAGATCCCCGACATCGCCATCCCAAAAGACATGCTGCAGCTCGCCGAGCACATCCTGGATAGCAAGGCGGCGGATTTCGATCCGTCGAAATTCGAGGATCGCTACGAGGACGCCGTCGTCGCGATGATTTAATCAAAGAGGGCCGGCATGCCCCAGACGGCTCCGAAATCTGAGTCTTCGGGCGGCCCCAACGTCATAAACCTGATGGAGGCGTTGAAGCGCAGCCTGGCCGCCGAGACGCCGAAACCACGCCCGGCGGCCAAGCCGAAGAGGCCGCGCAAGAAGATAGAGGGCCAGCGCGAAATGCTGCTTCCGATTGCTGGCGATGCGCCTCCTAAGGGCGCGCCTGAAGCGGCGAAAGCCGCGCCAAAAGGGTCGAAAACATCCCCTGGCCGAAAGGCCGGATAGCGCCCGCCGCCCGCGTGTGCAATCTCTATTCGATCACCCGCAGCCCCCGCAGCCAGGAGGCCATGCGCCGGCTCTTCAAGGTCCGGCGTGATCTCGCGGGGAACCTCCCGCTGCTCCCGGCGGCGGCTTCCAGCGAGGTCCCAATTCGGAAGCCTTGTCTATCGGGACGCCTTGGCGATTATTGCGGCACTCTAGCCGCCGAGTTGATAGGTCAGCGTGACTATTTCCATTCCCTTGGCGCCCGCGCGACCAAAAGGCAATGTCAAGCGATGGAAGAGAGGGCGGCGCGGGAGCGGGGAGAATTGGCGACGAAAATCGGCGGGGATTAAGCAAGGCCGCCGCCGAACGACGACGCCCCATGCATTGTTGCGACCGCGGAGAAACAAGGGATCAATCCCAGGAGTGGAACTGTCTCACGCGAGCGCGGTGAGACAAAAATCGACCATCTGATCCGCGGTCGGCTCCGGCTCCTCGGCACGGTCGACCATGAGCCAGGGATGAAAAAATCGCATGCAAGCGTTGCGCACGAGACCCGCCGCCAAATCGCAATCTTTGACATGGAGCTCGCCGTCGCGATTGCCTTGAACTATGATTTCGGTCAACAATTCGTCCAAATACCGCATGTGCTCATGCACGATCGACCAATTTTCATCGAACGCCATCTCAAGCAATTCGTGCAGCTTGCGATTAGACGCGGTGCGTTGCGCATTCAATTTTTCGATAGCCGCTATAGAGGCGCGCAGTTTTTCGCTGGCCGGCCCTGGACCTTTGACGATGTCGTTGACCGCGGCTTCGACTTCGCTCAGGAGCATGCGTGCTACTGCCTCGTGGATCTCGGCCTTCGAGGTAAAAAATCGATAAACGTTAGCCGGCGACATGCGCAAGATGTGAGCAATATCGGCTATCGTGGTTTTTTGAAAACCGATCTGGCCAAACAAACGCTCCGCAGTGTCAATAATCATGAGGTGGGTGTCTTGCTCTTTTGTTCGAGATAAATTTTTCATTAGCGACGCATCCGTGTTGAGTTCTGAAACGCCCTCCCAAGGATGCTGTCTGCCTTAAAGCGCATCGTAATTTTTAACGGAGCTATAGCGCATCATAATCATCAGTTGTCAATCATAGCCGCTTTCTTAGCGTTCGTTCAAAAAGGTGCCAGTTGGTCCGGCTCGCTTCCGACGGGGAGCGCGAGCTCTCATTAATGCGCTGGGGCTTTCCGCCGCCGAACCTTGGCAAGATTCTGGTCACGATCGTCCGCGGCTGGCTCAAGGGCGAATGGCGCTGCCTCGTTCCGGCGACCTCGTTTTGCGAATGAATGGATAGCCGCCCGAAGGTCACGCGTTGGTTCGCCCTCGACGAAACGCGACCGATCTTCGCGTTCGCCGGGATCTGGCGCCGATGGACAGGCGAGCGGAAGGGAGAACCCGGGGAGCATCGGCTGTTTTCGTTTTTGGCGACGGATTCGATGAAGTGGTTCGACCGATCCACACCAAGGCCATGCCCGTGCTGCTCACGACTCCCGGCGAAGGGGACACCTTGCTCGGGGGATCGATCGAAGAGGCGATGGCGCTGTGACGGCCGCTGCCAAACGAAATGCTGTAGATCGTTGCGGCGGTCGAAAAGAGCGATCAATTCGTTGACGCGCCGATAGGAGTTGAACCAAGGCGGCAGGTATGCATTTTGCGGACTCGACAAGTCGTGAGATTGTCAGTCGGTACGAAAACTTTTTGGGGACAACTCCCGCTCGTTTCATGCTCGCCCCGAATGACCGTATTTACTCATCGAATAGATCGGGCTGGCGCGTCGAACCTGCTCGTCTTGCGAGTTGCCTCGAACGGCAGAGAAACAAGACCCTCATAGCGTAAGCCTCGATACGGTGCCCTAACTAACATTGAAACGACGGGGAAGATCGGCAAGCCGTGCCGTTGGGAACAGCCTTCAGCGCTTTGCGCTCTTGCGCGCGCCTGTGGTTTTCGCGCGCGCAGATTAACTGCGCTCGAACGCGGCAATGCGGCCAAGCACGATCAACATGGAGACCGGTGTGGCGTCGCGGTGTCGGCCCACGTGTGGCGCAGGGAATCTCGCTCTGGTCTTCCCATCGTGTCGAGCGTCTTTAAGAGGCCGCGCGGCGCGCGTTGCGCCGCGTCGGCTAAGGCACAGCCTTGCGCGCCGCCGGTCCTTGGTCTATGCCGCTCCCTTCGCCGAAATCAAAAAGAATTACAGGCCGCTTTTGACCGCTCTTCAAAAACCCGTCGCCATTATTATGGGCAGCCAATCGGATTGGGAAACGATGCGTCACGCCGCTGCACTCCTCGACGAGCTTGAGGTCGGCTTTGAGGCCAAGATCGTGTCGGCGCACCGCACGCCGGAACGCCTTTACAATTTCGCGCGAGGCGCAAGAACAGCGGGCTTCAAGGTGATCATCGCGGGGGCCGGCGGCGCCGCCCATCTGCCGGGCATGACGGCTGCGCTGACGCCGCTGCCGGTTCTCGGCGTTCCGATCGAGAGCAAGGCGCTGCATGGGCTGGATTCGCTTTTCGCCATCGTGCAGATGCCGGGCGGCGTGCCTGTCGGTGCGCTGGCGATCGGGCGGGCCGGGGCGATCAACGCCGCGCTGCTCGCCGCGGCGATCCTCGCTTTGGCGGATCCGGCGCTCGATGAGCGGCTTTTGGCTTGGCGGACGGCGCAAACGGAGGCCGTCGCCATCGAGCCCGCGCGCGAGGCTTAGCGACGCATGGCCTTCGCGCTCTCCCCCGGCGCCCTTGCTCCCGGCGCAAGAATCGGCATCCTCGGCGGCGGTCAATTGGGACGGATGCTGGCGATGGCCGCCGCCCGGCTTGGCCTGAAGACGCATGTTTATGCGCCGGAGCCGGATAGCCCCGCCTTTGACGTTTGCGTCGACAAGACGCTCGCCGCCTATGAAGACGAGGCTGCTTTGGCGCAATTCGCCGCCAAAGTCGATGTGATCACCTACGAATTCGAAAATGTGCCGGCGCGGACGGCGGCGTTGCTGTCCGATCTATGTCTCGTGCGGCCGAGCCCTACGGCGCTCGCGGCGTGCCAGGATCGCCTTGCCGAGAAGCAGTTTCTGGCCGATATCGGGGTTGCGACGACGGCTTTCATGCGCGTCGACGACGCCGGCGCGATGGCGCGGGCCGTGGCGCAGCTCGGCCGCCCTTCGATCCTCAAGACGCGCCGCTTCGGCTATGATGGCAAGGGCCAAGTTCTCGTCCGCGAAGGCGCCGACCTCGCCGTCACCTTCCGCTCGCTCGGCGGCCGCCCGGCGATTCTCGAAGCCATGGTGCCGTTCGCAAAGGAGATTTCCGTCATCGCCGCGCGCGGCCACGATGGCGCCTTCGCCGCCTATGACGTGTGCGAAAACCGGCACGAGAACCACATTCTGAAATTCACGCGCGCCCCCGCGCGGATTGCGCCGGAGACGGCGAGAGAGGCGGTCGGATTGGCGCGCGCCATCGCCGAGGCGCTGGAATATGTTGGCGTCATAGCCGTCGAAATCTTCGTGGTCGAGCCGCACGGCGGCCCGCAGCAGCTTCGCGTCAATGAAATTGCGCCGCGCGTGCATAATTCCGGCCATTGGACGCTCGACGGAGCGGCGACCTCGCAGTTCGAACAGCATATCAGGGCGATTGTCGGCTGGCCGCTTGGCGCGACCTGGCGCCATGGGACGGAAGTCGAAATGGAAAATCTTATCGGCGAGGAGATTTTCGGCTTCGAACGGATTTTGCGCGAGCCGGGCGCTAGCCTGCATCTTTACGGGAAAACCGAGGCGCGGCCGGGCCGCAAAGTCGGCCATGTCACCCGCATAACGCGGTAGACTGGGGCTAGGGCGCTAGGATTTCGCCCGCCTGACGAGAGCCGAAACTCTGGACAGCAGGCCCTGATGCTGCTATTCGCCAATCTTTGAAGATCAGGCGCTTTTCAGCGCCCGGTTTACTGCTCCGTCATTCCTGTCAGGTTCGTCGCGTCAAGCGAGAGCTTGACGTCACACCAAGGACTAATGCGTGCAAGTTCTCGTTCGCGACAATAATGTTGACCAGGCCCTCAAGGCGCTCAAGAAAAAAATGCAGCGCGAGGGCATCTTCCGCGAGATGAAGCTTCGCGGCCATTATGAGAAGCCCTCCGAGAAGCGCGCGCGCGAGAAAGCCGAGGCCATCCGCCGCGCTCGTAAGCTCGCCCGCAAGAAGATGCAGCGCGAAGGTCTGTTGCCGATGAAGCCGAAGCCCGTCGTCGGCGTTCGCTGAATTTCGTTAAGTCCATCATGACGCATGAAAATGGTCCGGACGCGCGAAGCGTTCGACCGGCGGATGGGGATGACCGAATGACGGATTTCGCGAAGAGGTCAAATAACGCGATGCCGCTGCGTCTTTCCCGTAACCTTATCGCCGCGGCGGCGGCGTTCCTCGCGCTTGCCGGTTGCGAATCGGCTAACAACGTCGTTGGCAAGGCCGGAACCGGGGTCGCTGAAGTCGCGCATCAGTCGCCGCAGGAAGCGCAGGCCAATATCGCCTCGTTGACGGATGTGGTGCAGCGCAATCCCGGCAGCGCGGAAGCCTACAGCACGCGCGGGGTCGCCTACGCCAAAATCGGCAAATTTCCAGAGGCGATCGCGGACTTTACCCAAGCGATCAAAATATCGCCCAACGCCGCGACGCTCACAAACCGCGCGCTAGCCTATCGGCAAGTCAACCGCGACCAAGCGGCCATGTCCGACTTCGACGCCGCCGTCGCCGCCGATCCCAACCACGCGCCGGCCTATCTCGGCCGCGCCAATCTCGAGCGGGTTCAAGGCAATCTCGACGCCGCGCGCGCCGATCTCGATCAAGCGATCAGGCTAAATCCGGAAAGCGCCCAGGCCTTTCACGCGAGAGGCCTCATCTATCAGCGCGAAGGCAATCATCCGCAGGCGATCACCGATTTCGACAATGCGATCGATCGCGACCCCTTCGCCGGCGCGCCCTATCAAGCGCGCGGACAAAGCCTCATCGCCATCGGCAAATACGACAAGGCGATCGAGGATTTCAATGCGGCGCTCAATGTCGACAATAAGAACGCCGACGCCTGGGCGGGCCTTGGCCTTGCCTATGAGAAGTCCGGCAACCGCGCGAAAGCGATCGAATCCTACCAGCGCGCTTTGACCTTCGATCCGTCGAACCAACTCGCCAAGGAAGGCATTTCGCGAACCGGGCGCGCCTGACCGGATCGCGGCGTCGAGCGGCTCATTTTTGCGACGGTCACGGAAACATAAATTCGTCGCTGTGCAGAATCAGGAACGGTTCGCGTCGCTACGGCGACGAATACGATGACGCTTGTGAGATCGAAGAAAACTGCGCCCGCTCGAGCGAAATAGGAGGAGGACGTCCATCCTATGCCCTCAAAAGTAAGGCTCCCGGCAGGTCTTTGTCTCATCATCGTTGGCACGGACGGCATCGCCTGATATTCATTAGAGCTGGAGACAAATCTGCGCCCGCCATCGTCTGTGCAACACAGCTTTGCCGCTCGACATTCGACGCTTTCGGGAGGAGAGCTTGGCCTTGCCAATTAGCAAAGGCGCGGCCGCCAGCGCCGGAATGGACGTTTCTAGCAACGGCCAAGCCGTCGCTCCGACTGCTTTCAACGCGAGTGAGCGGTCATGACCAAAACGGCCTTTGTCTTCGCCGGCGGCGGAAGCCTAGGCTCCGTCCAGGTGGGCATGTTGCTAGCGCTCGAGGCCCATGGGATCAAGCCGGACCTGATTGTCGGGTCCTCGGTAGGAGCTATCAACGGCGCCTATTACGCTGGCGCGCCCACGGCAGAGGGGATCGAGCGACTTCGGCAGATCTGGATCGGGCTGCGTCGCACGGACATTTTCCCAATTGGCCTCAATTCGCTGCTTGGCTTGTTTTGGTCCCGCAGTTTTCTCGTTCACTCACGCGGTTTGAGGAGCCTGTTGCGACGGCATTTGCAGTATGACCGCCTGGAAGCGGCGCGCGTGCCCGTGTACGTGGTTGCCACCGATCTGCTATCCGGCGAGACTGTGGCGCTCGCGAAGGGATCCGTCGAGGACGCCATTATCGCGAGTAGCGCCATTCCCGCCGCGTTCGCGCCGGTGAGACTCGATGACCGATATCTCGTCGATGGCGCGGTCGCAAACAACACGCCGATCCGAGTTGCCGTGCAGCTCGGCGCAACCCGGATTATCGTGTTGCCCACTGGTTTTGGTTGCGCGCTCGATATGCCGCCGCGCAGCACGATCGGAACCGCCTTGCACGCGATTACACTGATGATCGCGCGTCAACTTGTGTCCGATCTGGATAGTATCGCGGGCGCCGCGGAAATCATCACGGTTCCGCCGCTGTGCCCCCTGAATTGCTCCCCTTATGATTTCTCACAATCGGAAGAGTTGATCAAACGCGCGGCCGAAAGTACCGAGAAATGGCTGGCCACAAATGGTCTGGAGCCGGGGGCTATTCCACGCGCCCTGCGCGCTCATCACCATTAGCCCTGCGGGGACGCCAGTTGCGCTCGCGCGGCCAACCACGCAGCTTTGTCGCATTGTATTCAGCAGCAGCCCGCGATCGATCACTGTGGCTGGTCCGCGGGGTCAAACGCCGCCCAGACCGGATCGGCCTTGACGGTCGCCGGATCATGATCGGCCTGCTGCCAGCCTTCGATGCCCTCCGGATACCAGTAGACCGCGCTGTAGCCGAGCCCGGCCAAGCGTTTGGCGGCGTTCCAGCTGCCCCAGCAGTCCGGATGGCAGAACGTGACGACGGGGTGGACAAGGTCGCCGCCGGTCAGATCCCTGAGCCGATTGCGGAACGCTTCAGAAAATTTGGGGTCGGGGCTGCCGCTGCCGGCTCCCGGCATCCAGACCGCGCCGGGAATCGATCTGTGCGCAGGCATCCAGGGCGCCGTTGGCGACATCGAAGGCGGTTTTTTGTCGGCAAGGGCGACATCGAGCAGGACCGCCTTCTTTTCTGCGACGAGTTTGATCAGGGCCGCCGTGTCGATCACGCTCGCGCCCTTAACAGTATTCGGCGTATATCCATGCATCGGCCCCTGCCAAAGCCCTTTCGGCTCAGGCACGTGACCGGGCGTTTCGGACGCCGCGGAAACGAACACCAAGCCAACAATGATCGCCGCGAAATGGCGCATATCCACGCTCAAATGTTCGGCGCTCGACCGCTCAATTGCTCAGCTGCGGCCCTGGGAAGGTTTTTTCCCAATGCGCCTTATCGCTGTCGGTGACGGCGACCTTCACCTCGCCCTGCGGCACAAGGCCGAACCCGATCACCGGATTGCTTGCGAGCGAAATGTCGGTTTCAAGATCGAACACCTTTTGGTCGCCCGTCGTTACTTTGATCGACTGAATGTAGCGCGCCGGCGTATAATTGCGCGTCACCTGGTCCATCTGCATGCCGTTGAAGTTCGGATGCCGCACCATCAGAGTGGCATGCGTTGGCTTTTCCGGCGCAACGTCCGGAGGAAATCGCAGCCTGATGTCGCCGATGTCCTTCATCGCTTCTTCGGTGGTCATGCCCATCGGCGCGGAGCAGCCGCCTGCCGCTTTAATGAATCTGACCGCCTGGTAGAGAGAGCCGTCCGTCGTCTCCGCGACCGCGTGGATGTTGGTGTAGGTGTTGACGCGCACGCGCAGCTTGATCTCGCGGGGATCGGCCGCTGGGCCGAACACGAAATGCGCCGCCACGGGCGAAGGATTGTCGTCGATGACGACATACATCGCTTTGATGGGCTTATCGCCGGAGAGGCTAACGGTCATCGGCACGAGCGCCGCGTCCTCGGCGCGGAGCGACATGCCCAGTTCGATCACGCCGGCCCCGTCCTGCGCCTTGCGGTCGCCAAAAATGGTTTTTGCGATGTCTTGCCAGCGCGCCTCGCGTTCCGCCGGATCATCGCCCGCCGCCGCGCGCGCCGCAGGCGTGGCCATAAAGGCTGCCGCCGCCAGCGCAGCCAGGGCGAAGCCAAATGAGTAGACGGCCTTCGGCGCGAAAAATCCTCGCATGTCCATTCCTCCAAACGATCCCCGCGGCTTCGTCGGCCGCCGGTTTCGGGCATATTGAGCGCATTGGCGTTATAGCACAACCGGCGCGGGGTCGTTCCCGGCCGGAAGAGGGCGTCTATGACGCTTTTGCAAGCCACGCACGCGCGCCGGCGAGGCTGCGAAAATCCTCAAGGCTGCGCGCTGGGAGGTTTGGATAGGCCTCGCTCGCCATCGCCGCCAGGGCCCTCCCAGGGCCGAGCTCAAGGAAAGCGACCGCACCGGCTTCGACGCAAGCCTCAAGGCATCCCGCCCAATCGATGGAATGCGAGATTTGCGCGGCGAGCTTGGCCTGGCTTTCTTTCACATTCAGCACAGCCGCCGCGTCGACGCCGCTGAAAAGGCGCACGCCAGGCGCGCGCGGCCGGGTCTTATGCGCCGCCAAGGCCTCGCGAAAACGCACGCTCGCTTCTTTGAGGCGGGGCGTATGCGAGGCGACGTTGACTTTGAGGAGGCCAGCCTTCGCTGCGCCTGAACGCAACGCTTCTTCACATAGGGCGCCTAGCAACGGGCGCGCGCCGCCAAGGACAAACATGTGCCCGGGGTTGATGATCGCCACGTCGCAAGCATGGCGCGCGCAAAGCGCTTCGATCGTCGCCCGGGGAAGGCCGCGGACGAAGGCGAGGCCATCGTCCGGGCCGCTCGCCGCGTCCATAAGCACAGCGCGCTGGCGCGCGAGCTCGACAATCGCGGCGGGCGCATAAAAGCCGGCGCAGCCCCAGGCCGCCAGCTCGCCGATGCTGTAGCCGGCGATCGCCCTACGGGCGCCAAGCGCGTCCACAAGCGCGGCGAAGGCGACGAGCGCCTGCGTCACGCAAAGAATTTGCCCCGCCGCATTGGCGTGGAGGGCGGCCTCATCGGCTTGCCTGACAAAGTCGCGCGGATCAGCGCCGAGTGCAGAGCTCGCAGCCGCGAAGACGCTCTCCGCCTGTGGCGCGTCAGTGGTCAGAGCGAACATATCGCTGTGCTGCACACCCTGGCCGGAGCATAAAATGGCGAGCGTCATGCCATCTCAAAGTCCTGCAACCGGGCGCGGCCGGAAGATGGCGCCCGTTGTTCGTCGCGCCGGGCTTTTGCCGCAGGGCGTTCAAGCGCACGGACGAAAAGGCTCATAGCCAACAGGTCAGCGGCGCCGCCGGGGCTGAGGTTCAGAGCGACGAATTCGTTATGGATGCGCGCGGCCGCGGCGCGCCAGCCGGGCGCGGCGACGCCGCCGCGCTCGAGAAAATCCTTCGCGCGCGACTGTGCGAAGGCGAGGCCCTCGCCGCCGCCGCGATGCAAGAGGTTGGTGTCGGCGACGCCCCGGATCAGCGCGAAGGTCGCCTGCACGCGGGCGGCTTCCGGGTCATCGGGCGCGAGCTTTAACCCCTCTTCGAGCGCGGGCGCGCCGAGACGATAGACGCTCGGAAATCCCGCCGCCGCCTCGCCCCGCGCGCCGCTCGCGCCATAGAGGCGGCGCGCCGCGGAGCCGTGGCTGCGTGGCGGCGACGGTCCATTGGCGATCGCGCGCCCAAAACGCCGCCGCACTCTCGCGCCCAACGGCTCTCCGTCAGCGTCCGGGAGGGCCGCCGCGGCGCAGAGAAGGCCAAGGCCGAAGATCGCCCCGCGATGCGTGTTGACGCCGCCGGTCGCGGCGAGCATGGCGGCTTCCGCGGCGCGCCCGACGGCGCGCAGGCGGTCCATCCTCGCGCCCTCCCGGCCCGCTTGCGCCAGCGCCGCAAAGAACGGCACCAACACGTAAGCGCTACGATGAAGCATCGCCGCGTCCATGTCCGCGTGGCTGCCATTGTCGACATGGCTAACGAGGCCGGGCTTCGGAAAAGTGTCGATTTCGAGATGAAGGCAGGAGGCGGCCAGCCCGCCGATCGCTGCCGGCGTCGGCACCGCCGCCATTCGGCGCGTTTCGACTTTCGGCGCAGGCCGATCGAGGCGCGGAAGCGCCGCCGCGCTCAAGAGGCCGCGCGCCAATCAGGCGCCTCTATACGACAACTATCATGAAACAGAAACGCGTCTGCCTGCAGCAGAGCGACGCCGGCGATCGACTTGACCAACACCTCGCCGGCGCCGGCGAAAAGCTCCCGCCAATTGGCCGCGCCGCCAAGGTCCTGCCGGATGAGTTCGCCGTCAAGCCGCATCGGAGCGCCGGCGTCGATCCGCGCCAGCCCTTCGAGAAGGGCTCGCGCATCCGTCCGCGCGGTCAAGGGAAACAGGAGATCGAGATCGGACAACGCGCTGAGATAGGCGAGCCCGGTCAGGGCCGACCAGGCGAGCGCCCCGAAGACGCGGACTTCGACGGCGACGCGGGCGGAAAGTTCGGCGATGGCTTCGATCGCCGGAAGCCAGTCGGCGGGGGCCGCATGCGCGCAAGCCGGCAGAAGCGGCGGCGGCTCGACGGCCAGAATGGCGCGCGGCGCAAGCTGCAAGGCGATCCGTCTTTTGCCGTGCGAAGGCGGCAAGGGGATCGCGGCGGGGATGAGGCCATCGGCGTCGCTGCGGTCTCGCCGCCTTGCGATGAGCGGGCGCGACAGCGCGGCCCAATCGCCGAGGAGCGCCTCGCAGGCGAGTTCCGGCCGCTGATCAAGCGCCGAGCGGTAGGCCTGCGGATCGACGCGCAGCAACGCGTGTCGGGCTGGAGGCGCCGGCGTTCCCAATTCAAGAAAAGAGTCCTCAGACATCGCTGGCCCCAAGGGATTGGACGCGCGAAGCAATATCGGCAGCTTTGGGACGTCCGCCGCGCTCCTTGCCGAGGAGGTCGCGGCGATCGCCAACCGCCTCCTCGCGTTGAAGAAGCGCGGATAATTGCGCGCCGAGCGATTTCTGTGGATCCCAGGTTTCGAGCACGGCGCCGGTCTGCGCGAGATTGTCGAGGCCCGGCGCGAACACCGGAGTGGATTTTGCTTTCTCTTTCAAAACGTCGATCGAAAGTTTTGTCACGCGCGACATCGAGGGCAGGTCCATGACTTCTGGATCGGCGCCGGGCAACGCGACGAGGACTCGGGTCGAAAGAGCCGTGGCGATAAAGGCGCCGGCCGCAGTGTGGCCGTAGAGCAGGCCGATTGTCGGGATGCCTCTTAGATCGGCGAGGATCAGGCATTTTGACAGATGCGCGAGATATTCGCTGAGCCCGAGCATCTCGTCGCGTTTGCTCATGCGCTGGCTGTCGCTGTCGATCAGGACGAGCAACGGCCCCTTATGATCCGCCTCGATGACGTCCAATACTTTGCGCGCGAGTTTGGCCGCTCCGTCGACTCCAAGCGGCGCTCTGTTGGCGACGCCGATGACCGCGGCGCGCCCGCCCCCTTCGAGCCGTCCCGAACCGGAAACGAGCCCCTCATTGTCGACCGTAATGTCGTGGCCCGCGGGAAACAACGATCTCAGGATTTCATCGAGCGTCATGGCTTTGCTCCGAAAGCGCGCCGGCGATTTTGACGAAAGCGTCGGCCGTCAGGTCGGGTATTGTCTCGGGCGCTTGAATACCGAGCGCGGCCCAGATGTCCGCGGCGTCGGCGCAGGCGCCAAAGCGTTCGAGGCGCTTCTCGAGCCTCGCCTGTTCGGCCAGCATGGCGGCGAGATCGAAACGCGGCGCGTCTTCGATCAACCTCAAGGCAGCTGCGCGAAAGCTCTCGATCGTGTCGTCCGCGAAGGCGTCGGCGACGCCAAGCAGCCGACGGCTCTTGCCGCCCATGGTCCGCCAGACCAGGGCGCGGTCGGCGGAGTCAAACTCCTCGACGCCTTTGTTGGTCTCGATCACTTCGGGGCCGGACACGCTGACGCGGCCCTGTTCGGACACGACGAGACCGCTGCAGCAGCCGGAGATCAGTCCGCCGCCGCCATAGCAACCGGCGCGCCCTCCGATCAAGCCGATCACGCGGCCGCCAGCGGCGCGCAGTTCGAGCATGGCTCGCATGATCTCGGCGATCGCCAGTTCGCCGGCGTTGGCCTCCTGCAGCCTGACGCCGCCGGTGTCGAACAGGATGAGCACGGCTTTGACGGCGGCGCCCGCCGCGCGCGCCGCGCGCAAAAGGCCGGTAAGCTTCGCGCCATGCACTTCGCCGAAGGCGCCACCCATGAAACGGCCCTCTTGCGCGGCGATAAGAACGCGTTTGTTGGCGAGAGTTCCACCGCCGACGATCATGCCGTCGTCGAATTGCTTTGGCAGATCGAAGATATCGAGATGCGGACTCTCTTCGCGCATTTCCGGCCCGATGAATTCATCGAAACTGCCGGGATCGAGCAGGCCATCGACGCGGGCGCGAGCGCTCGCCTCGTACCAGCTAACCATCGCCGGGTCGGCGTTCAGCAAGGCGCTCACGCTCTGTCCTCCTCGATCAACTTCAGTCCCTGCGCCAGCCGCAGGGCGACCGCGTCCGGCCGCGCGCCGCCGTCGTTGATCGACATGCGCAATCCGCCCGGCGAATAGCGCTCGACGAAATCGGCGACGACGGCGGCCCAGACTTCGCCGAATCCATGCGCGGCGGTCGCGATATCGACGACGCAGTCGGACGGCGGCAGGACGCGCTCGACCAGCACTTCGAGATTGCCGGAGGCGACGACGCCGACGATCGCCTGGCGCTTCGCGCCGACCGCGGGATTCTTGGCCTTATGATGAAATGTCAAAGTCTCCATTTGGCGCCTCTCCTCACCAGTTGCGGAATTTTGACGGCGGCTGGTAAAGGCCGCCCGACCAGCGCACGAGATCCTTGATCGATTTCGCGGCGAGCAGGCTGCGGTCGGCATCGAGCACGTCGACGCCAAGATCCTCCGGCCGCCGGATGACGCCACGCTCGCGCAAGCGCTCGACCATTTTGACGTCGCGCCGGCGGCCGACCTCGGTGTAGCCGGCGACGCCGCGCACCGCCTGCTCGCGCTCGTCCTTGTCGCGGCAGAGAAGCAGGTTGGCGATTCCCTCTTCCGTCACGATATGCGTCACGTCGTCGGCGTAGATCATCACCGGAGCGAGGTCGAGATCGAGCTTTTCCGCGAGCGCCAGCGCGTCGAGTTTTTCGACGAATGTCGGAACGTTCTTCTCGCCAAAAGTCTCGCCTATCTGCACTACGAGTTTTCGGCCACGGCGCAGAGCGGGATCGCCGTTGGGATCGGCCTCTTTGCCGGCGATCAGCCATGGCTCGCTCGGATGCCGGCGACCGCGCGCGTCAGAACCCATGTTCGGCGCGCCGCCGAACCCGGCGATCCGCGAGGTCGTGACCGTCGAGCTGTTGCCATTGACGTCAACTTGCAAGGTCGAGCCAATGAACATGTCGCAGGCGTAGAGCCCGGCGGTCTGACAGAAGGCGCGGTTGGACCGCAAAGAGCCGTCGGGTCCGGTGAAGAAAATGTCGGACCGCGCCTCCATATAGGCGTCCATGCCGACTTCCGAGCCGAAGCAGTGGATTTGTTCGACGAAGCCCGATTCGATCGCCGGAATCAAGGTCGGATGCGGGTTCAGCGCATAGCGCGAGGCGATTTTACCCCTGAGGCCGAGGCGCTCGGCGAAGGTTGGCAACAAGAGTTCGATCGCCGCGGTGTTAAAGCCGATGCCGTGGTTCAGCCGCTGCACGCCATAGGGCGCGTAGATTCCCTTGATGGCGAGCATTGCGGTGAGGATCTGCGTCTCCGTGATGGCGCCGGGATCGCGCGTGAACAGCGGCTCGACGTAAAATGGCTTGCCCGCCGCGACGACGAAGTGCACGCGGTCGCCCGGAATGTCGACGCGGGGCACCTTGTCGACGACGGCGTCGACCTGGGCGATGACGACGCCGCTCTTGAAGGCCGTGGCCTCGACGACCGTCGGCGTGTCCTCGGTGTTCGGACCGGTATAGAGATTGCCGTCGCGGTCGGCGCTGACCGCGGCGATCAGCGCGACGTTCGGCGTCAGATCGATGAAATAGCGGGCGAACAATTCGAGATAGGTGTGCACTGCGCCGAGTTCGATCTGCCCGCCGAACAGCATTTTGGCGATGCGCCCCGCCTGCGGGCCGGAATAGGCGTAGTCGAGCCGCTTGGCGATCCCGGTTTCGAAAACGTCGAGATGCTCGGGCAGGACGACGCCCGATTGCACCATGTGAAGACTGTGGATCCTCGCCGGATCGACGCCGGCGAGCGCCGACGCAAGGACGTCCGCCTGCTTCTGGTTATCGCCTTCAAGGCACACGCGGTCGAACGGCCGGATCACCGCCTCGAGGAGGCTGACGGCATTCGCTGGGGCGACGATTTTGCCGTCTGCCAGCTTTGCGCCCGCCGCAATTCGCTGCGCCTGCGCCGCCCGCTCCGCGCCCCATTCCCTCATCCTGCGTCTCCCCAAAAATTTATAATCCGCGCCTGCTGGCGAGGCGATGGCCGAATTCCTCGCGCCGCCCCGGCAGGCGATGTCGTCGACGGCATGTGTATACAAAAATCCTATATGTGCAATATGTCGCATACAAAAAAATGCGAAAAAATTTTCCCTCCAGAGCGCCGCAGGGGCTAGGGAAGACCGACAAAATTATTTTTATAGCCTGATCTTAGCATATCGTGACAAATAGAAATAAACGTAATAACAGCTATATACATGCTTTAGCCGGAGCGGGCGCTCTTCTTGGCGACGTCCCGCTGGCGGAGCGGCGCCTTTCTTTCAGCGGAGCCGCGCAAAAATTTGTTTGACGCCGTATGTATACTATATTGCATTTATAATGGTCATATGCATACTTATCGGGTCGCCAAAACAAGGCGGCGCTTTCAGGAGGAAACGCGAACATGAGAATCTGTCACGACGCCGCTTTGCGCCCAAACTGTTGGCGCTCGAATTCGAGAGGGAGGGCCGCGTCGTGACGATTTTTGGCGTCGCCCTCCTTTCGATCTGCACCCTTGTCGGCGTCTTTATCGGCGATCTCCTGGGCGTCCTTCTTGGCGTCAAAGCCAATGTCGGCGGCGTTGGGCTCGCGATGATGCTGCTCATAGCCGCTCGCTACTGGCTCCACAGGCGCGGCGCGCTTTCTCATGGCGTCAAGCTCGGAATCGAGTTCTGGGGCACGATGTACATCCCGATCGTCGTCGCCATGGCGGCGCAGCAGAACGTCGTCGCGGCGCTGCGGGCCGGCCCGCTCGTGCTGGTCTCGGCGTTCGGCACGGTCATCGCCTGCTTCGCAGCGACGGCGCTGCTCGGGCGGATCGGGCGCGAGCGGCCGGCGGACGTGCATGACGTCGTCGAGGTCGAACGCGGCGGCGAGATAATCGCCGGCGATCTCATTCCCGATGTTTCGGCTAAAAGGGCTTAATCCATGATGCACATGATCCAGCACGTGTTTATCGAACAGAGCCTTGTCGCCGCTTTCGCCCTCGTGGGCGTGGTGATGTGGATTTCCCTCATCATCTCGAAGAAACTGACCGCCGGGCGCATTCACGGCTCGGCCATCGCGATTGTCGCCGGGCTCGCCCTCGCCTATGTCGGCGGCCTCCTTACCGGTGGCCAGAAGGGCCTCGCCGACATCCCGGTTTTCGCCGGCGTCGGCCTCCTCGGCGGCGCCATGCTTCGCGACTTTGCGATCGTCGCGACCGCCTTCGAGGTCGACGTCGTCGAGGCGCGCAAAGCAGGATTGCTCGGCGTCCTCGCCCTTGCCATTGGCACGGTCCTGCCGTTCATCATTGGCGCGACGGCCGCCGTCGCCTTCGGCTACAAGGACGCCGTGAGCATTACGACGATCGGGGCCGGCGCCATCACCTATATCGTCGGTCCGGTGACCGGAGCCGCGCTCGGCGCAAGTTCGACTGTTATCGCGCTTGCAATCGCCACCGGCGTGTTGAAGGCGGTGCTGATCATGGTGACGACGCCCATGCTCGCCCGCTTCGTCGGGCTCGACAATCCGCGCTCGGCGATGGCTTATGGCGGACTGATGGGCACGGTCAGCGGCGTCGCCGGCGGCCTCGCCGCGACAGATCCAAAGCTCGTCCCCTACGGCGCCTTGACGGCGACGTTTCATACGGGAATTGGTTGTCTTGTCGGGCCTTCGATTCTCTTCCTTGCGATTCGCGCGTTGACGGGATGAATATGATGAAGAACATGCAAAACCCGCCGGCTTTGCGGCTGGTCGGGGAGGATCCGTGCCTTCTATCGGATCGCATCCGCAACGCCCTCACGGATGAGATCGCGTCGGGCAGGCTGCCGGCCGGCGCCGCCCTCGATGAGCAGGATGTCGCCGATCGTTTCGGAGCCTCACGCACCCCGGTGCGCGAGGCTCTGCGTCAACTGTCGGTCAGCGGGCTTGTCGAAATGCGTCCGCGCCGGGGGGTCATCGTCACTCGGCTGACGCCGGAGCGAATCATGGACATGTTCGAAACCACCGCCGAAATCGAGGCGATGTGCGTGCGGCTTGCGACCTACCGCATCACGCCGCTCGAACGCAGTCATTTGCTCGACCTGCATGAAGCTTCCCGGAAGCTGGTCGAAAAAGGCGACGTCGACGGCTATGACGCGTTCAACACAAAATTTCATGAGGCGATCTACGCGGCGACTTACAACAACTTCATGGCCGAGCAGGCGCTGGCGATCCGCGCGCGGCTAAAATCGTTCCGGCGCACGCAACTGCGCCAGTCCGACCGCATCGTCCGCTCGCGCGAGGAGCACGAAGGCATCATGACCGCCATCGCGCAAGGCGACGGCGACGAGGCCGCGCGGCGGATGCGCGCCCATATGCTCAACGCGGCGGGCGCGATCGACAGCTTTATCGCGGCGCATGCGGCCGTGGAGTGAGGCAGCGCCGCGATCTTTCCTCATCGGAGGTCATCTCTCACCTGTCTTCAACAATCGCAGTAATGCAATTTAACGGCCGGCCCTCCGGCAAGCGACGGGGTGGCCACGTCGGAAGCGAGAACCTTGCGCGACAGCCGCGAGACAAGGCGACGATTCCGACGCAGACGGCGCGTTTGACTAAAATGTCGTATTTGCAGATGAGATTGCAAACGGGAATCCGTCGGGTAAGGTCGTTTCCGTCACTTTTCGCGAAAAAGGCGTTCATGGCGCCTATGTCCACACTGTAGAACTAGTCTAGTTCAGTAGAGAGCGTGACTCGATCAGGGCGGCGTGGTTGGGGGTCAAGCCGGAGATGTAGAACTGACTGGCGTTGCCGACGAGGCCGCCAGTTCCACGCCCTTCGCCCACCTTGAGTTTGCTGCCCGCGCCCTGATCGATACGAGCCTGGCCCGCCACTCCGCCGAAAAAGCCGCAAACCGGCTGGCGAAGCGCAATGATCAAAAGATAGCTCAGGCTGTTCCAGTCCTCCTTCACAGCAACGAGGATACGCGAAAGCTCCCGGATGGAGACATTGAAGTGTTTCGCCAGCGCGACGCGGGAATCGAAACCAGGATCATAGTCATAAGCCTCGAACGGCGACCACCATTCTGACAACGTGGTCGCACGCGGCGGCGCTAGGGACGGAAAATCGCTTAGCTTGCACAGCTTGAAGCCCACGGGCAGCTCCACGCGTCTGCCTATCCCGCCCTTGAACGCCTGCTTGACGTGCGGCGGCTGATCTGTCCAGCTCACAAGGTTGTTGAGTATGCGTCCCACTTTCACACTCCTTTTGTGACGTTTGTTAAAGTTTTGCGAACACCGGTCGACTATTCGCCATTTCATGAGTAGCTCGGTCGCCACGGGCTCACTAGTGTGAAAACCCACAGGGCGAAGACGGTTGCCGAGGCGCGGCGCTTTCCCGGGCTGGGGAGCGCAGTTCTCGCTGCCTGAGGCAAATCATTCCGACGAGCGTTCGGCTGAGCCGATTCAGAAATTTTGCGCCAGAACCGCGGCGCGAGCCCTCGAAGCGCTATCAAGGCTATTGCTCAAGCCCTCGTAGAGTTCAAACCAAAAGAATGCGCAAACTACATCGCAAATTCAGGATAGCGCCGCACATCGTGAAAATGCTCCAGACTAAATCTCTGCAGCTCAGGAAAGAATCCCCACCTTCTCCAGCGAGAGATAGGTCGTGGGCGCGCTGATTTTGAGCGTCGCCAGAGCGCTCTCAAATGACGGCTGACGCGCAGCACTCACACCGTGGTCCAACGCCGACCATACCTGTGGAAAGGTCTTGCGGAACTGGCTCGCATGATGCTCGTTGATGAAATAGCGCGTGTCCTGAAACCGGTTGGGGAGCGTGCGGCGCTGCTCGCCAAGAAGCAGCAAAGCGCCTCCGCCGCTCCTTTCGTACTCCGCCATGTCCACGCGAACCTTGGCGTAGAGTTCGCACAGGTCGCGCGTGGTGAGCCTGATCGGGTTGTTGAGTTGGGTGCCGTGCTTCTGCAAAAACCGGTGGACGAGGAATGTCGCGATCAAGCCGATCTCATTCTTGCTGCGGTAGACCCCGGTCGAGTGGCCTCCGGGCATGTAATAGAACCTGGTCTTGATGCCCGGCGCTTGGTCTTCGTCGATCAGCACCGGCTTGAAGATCTTGCGCCGCTCGTCCTGCTGGACAATCGCCGCATAGTTCTGCACATTGGCGGGCAGCGTCACCTTCTCCGGGTCGTCGAAGTTCCCCGGCCCGGGGACAGGATCCAATGCGCAGATGTTCACCGCGATCCCTTTCGTCCGCGGATTCTCATTGAGCGCGTGGGCGATCATAAAGCAAGTAATCGCGCCTCGGCTCCAGCCTGTCATGTTGATCGTGCGGGGCAGATTGAGCGTCGCGTTCAGCACCGCCATCGTGTGGTCCACGTTGTGCTCCCAGCCATACCCGGTGACCACCCCGCGAATGACCGCGAAGGCGGAGCCTTCCTTCAGCCCGCTGATCGGATCACGCGTCCCCGGCGTCTTGGCCTGCGCGGCTAGGCCCCGAACGAGCGCCGTCCCCGACTTGCCCGCACGGTGAGAGTAGCTTCCCGGCCCGTCGTTGATCATCCAGTCGCGATTCTCCGCGCCGGCGGTGCGGCGCGCCAGGTCGGCGACCGTCTCATCGAGGTTTTGGCGGTTGTGCGAAGTGCCACAGTTGTAGACGGAAAATACCTCAGGCATTTGAGCGCGCCTTTTCCCTTTCAATCTGGAGTTTTCGATCAACTTGGTCGCAGACGTCTTGAGCGTAACGGTCCGAAATAGGAGGCTGCTTCCCAATGGATCTTGAAGTCATCGCCACGGCATGCGTGTTTGTAGCAACAGCCGGGGCGGGCCATTGTGGGAATACCCACAAATCGACACGAGCGGCGCGGAACGACTGGATACGGCGCAGAAGGAGATCGCGCCTGGCGCATGTGGGATCCAACCAACGGGCAGGATCAGGCTGGCTACGCCGACGCCGGCGACGCTGTGAACAAAGCCGGCTAACTTACGTTCGGCCGCAGCTCAGCATCATAGTTTGGCAACTCAAGCCTATCGAACAGGCTTGGGCCCATGGCGAGCTTCGCGACGCCGGGAATCGCAAACGCCTTCGTCACCTGATCGCGGATAAACAGGCCTAATCGGGTTTTCGGCGCGAATGATCGCGCGAACCCCTCGGCGGCCTTCTGCTTTTCGGCGATAAAGCCTCGCATCCTTTGTTCGTAGCGCTGGAACGCGGCGGCGGGTTGCGCATCGTTCGCCGCGAGTTCGCCGGCGAGCACATAAGCCGAGATCATGGCGAGCGCCGCGCCCTGGCCCGCGAGCAGCGACGGACAGAAGGCGGCGTCGCCGATCAGGGCGATCCGTCCGCGCGACCAGGCGTCCATCCGGATCTGACTGACGCGGTCGAAATAGATTTCGTCGCAGGCGTCAAGCGCGGCGAGGATATTGCCGCACTCCCATCCTGCGCCCTCGAATACAGCGTGCAGCATGTTCTTCTGGGCGGCGACGTCATGCGGCTTGATTTGGGGAGGTTCGTCGGCGGCGAACACGAACAGAAATACCGTGCGGTCCCCCCGCATGGCGAAGCGCGCGACCTGTTTGCCTGGCGCGGCATAGGCGACGTAGACGTCCGCGTCACGCGGTCTGTAGCCGTCGATGGCGAACGCCGCCGCTGCGTAGCCAAGGTATTTCTCAAAGCGATCCTCGCGCCCGAACGCCAACTCGCGCACGACCGAGTGGAGGCCATCGGCTCCAATGACAAGATCGAAGCGGCGCGCCGGGGCATGCGCGAACGTCACGTATACGCCGTCTTCGACCTGCTCGACGCCGGTCACGCTGTCGCCGAAAAGGCATTCGCACCGGCCTTCGATTTTTTCGTAAATCAGCGCTGCGAGATCGCCGCGCACCACGCTGACAAAGCGGCCATCGGTAAGGGAACGGAACACGCCAACTCCGAAGCCGCCAACGCGCCGGCCATGATCGTCGACAATCCGCACCTCCCTGACATCATAGCCCCGCTCCTTGAGTTTGCCCAGCAGCCCCATCCGCTCTGCGATATCATAGCCGAGACCCCAAAAGTCGATGACGTAGCCGCCGGTGCGAAGCTGCGGCGCGCGTTCGACCAGCGTCGGCCGGAATCCGCGCCGCTCGAGCCAATAGGCAAGCGTCGGACCGGCGACGCCAACGCCGGAAATCAGGACCGTTCCGCCTTCCACGCACCCGCCTGCGCCATCTGCGACGCGGGGTCAGACCAGCGCGGCGTCGAGGGTGATCTCGGCTTTCAATAGCTTGGAGACCGGGCAGCCTTGCTTCGCCTTGTTGGCGAGCTCGAGAAAAGTCGCCTGATCGGCGCCAGGAATTTTTGCGCGTAGGGTGAGGTGCGATTTGGTGATGGCGAAGCCGTCGCCTTCCTTGAGAAGCGTCACTTCCGCCGTCGTGTCCATCTGCTCGGCCGTGAGCTTTGCTTCACCGAGAATCAAAGAGAGGGCCATGGTGAAACAGCCAGCGTGCGCCGCGCCGATCAACTCCTCCGGATTGGTGCCGGGCTGCCCCTCGAAACGGCTGGCGAAGCCGTAAGGATAGGCCTTCAGCGCGCCGCTTTCGGTCGAGATGGAGCCTTTGCCGTCCCTGATGCCGCCCTGCCAGGCGGCCGATCCCGTTCTTTTCATGGATTTGTCTCCTTAGGCGCTGTCGGGCGTGGCGGCGTCGAAATCGACGCGTCTCCCGCACGCGCTGTAAAAACCAGCGAGCGGCAAGCCAGTTCCAGTCATGCTTAGGGATAAGGCGCGCTCAGCCGAAGCGATAGCCGGAAATCGGCGCGCCAAACACATGATCGCTGTAATCGCGCACGCCCCGATCCTCCGCCGCGGCGCCGGCCGCGACCATCAGCGGAATCAGATGATCCTCGTAAGGCTGGCTGACGCGGGCGCCTGGCGCCTGCTCCCACGCGACCAGCGTGGCGTCCCGGGCGGATTCCGGCGCCGTCGCGGCGCTGGTCAGCCAGGCGTCGAATTTTTCGGCGATCGCCAGCACGCGCGGATCGGCGCCGTAAAAATTCTGCAGATTGTGAAAGCTGAGGCCGCTGCCGATGATCAGCACGCCCTCTTCGCGCAGGGGCGCCAAAGCGCGGCCAACGGCGATGTGGCGGGCCGGATCGAGGCCATTGACCAGCGAGAGTTGCACGACCGGAATATCCGCCTGCGGATAAAGCAGCAGCAGCGGAATGAACACGCCATGATCAAACCCGCGCGAAAAATCCGCGCCGCTGTCGATCCCAGCCTCTTGCAGGCGCTTGACGACATCGGTGGCGAGTTGCGGATCGCCCGGCGCGGGGTAGCGTAATTCATACGTGTGCGGCGGAAAGCCGTGATAATCGTAGATGAGCGGCGGCGCGGCCGCCGCCGTCACGGTCGGCCGGTCTTCCTGCCAGTGGCCGGAAATGATCAGAATCGCGCGCGGCAGCGCGCCGACCGCGCTCGGAATTTGGCGCAGATAGGCCTCCATGGCCTTCCAGGCGTCCGGCGCTTTCGCCGGCGGCTCCATGAAGAAGCATGGCCCGCCGCCATGCGGGATAAACCAAACCGGCAGACGCGTCGCGGTCATGATCAGCTCTTTTTCTTTGGTCCAGGGCGTTGTGTCCGACCGGATCACGCCCGGAAGCGGTCGGACACGCGGGGAAGGCAGAGGGGTTCACCACAAGGTTCTGGTTGCCTGCGCCGCTGAGGTTCGCCACCGGAAGCCGGGTACGGCA
This sequence comes from uncultured Alphaproteobacteria bacterium, assembly GCA_963815815.1. Classification (GTDB taxonomy): domain Bacteria; phylum Pseudomonadota; class Alphaproteobacteria; order Rhizobiales; family Beijerinckiaceae; genus Methylocapsa. The sequence goes on along the minus strand of CAWFIA010000011.1, from coordinate 366,633 downwards.
CAAGACAAGCGGAAGCATGGCCGCTATGCCGGTCGAGTGCGACTGGCCATCGCTGCTGACTCGCGGCGCTGATTGCCTTGTGTGGCTTTGTCGAGCATGCCGTCATGCCGGGCTCGCTGATTTTTGCCGACGATTGGAGCGGCTTTGCCAGTTTTCGCAAACGGGCTCCGACCACCATGCTAATTGCCGAATGCGGCGCACCCGAGGTGGCCGAACAGTCCTTGCCGATGGTCCACCTCGTCTTCTCCAATTTGTCGCCTGCTCAACAGCATCACCGCGGCGTGAAAGCGCGAACCATCTACAAGCCTACCTCATAGTTCACGTTCCGCTTCGACAGACGGTTCTACCCGTTCAACGCCCTTCGCTCGCTGCTCGGCTTCGCGGGCGGGGCTGAGGCGCCGACCTATGCCGAACTTTATTCCGGCGCGTGGACGCACCCTACATGTAGCGTGTGTCTGCATTAACCGGATAGGCAAGGATTGACGTAATAGGTCGTCCTTTCATAGTTGCGGATGCGTTCGGCGGTGGTCCCCAGCTCGCGCTGATACCACTGATCGACGCTAAACGAGGGAACCCCCTTGGCCTTCCAATCCTCAAGGCCGATCGGATTGACGAGCACGAGCTGATCGACCTCTTCCGGATACATCAGCGCGTAGCGGACGGCGAGCATGCCGCCGGTCGAATGTCCCATGATGATCGCGTCAGCTATGTCGAGGCTCTCCAGCAGGGCGCGCGTATTGCGCGCCAGTTGCTGAAAGCTGAACTGATAGCGCTCGGGCTTGCTTGATTTGCAAAAGCCGATTTGATCCGGCGCGATGACTCGGTAACCGGCCTGGCTCAGGACATGGATAGTCTCGTCCCAGGTGGCGGCGCAGAAATTCTTGCCGTGGAGCAGCACGATGGCGCGGCCATTGGGCGCGGCGGGCGCGACATCCATATAGGCCATGCGCAAGCTCTCGCCCTGGGACGTAAAGGCGAAGTCCTTGACCGGAAACGGATAGTCGAATCCCTGCAGCTCGGGTCCATAGGCCGGTTCGGCGTCTGGGGGCGCCGTCGCGCCGGGCTGCGGCGCCAACAGGAGCGAAGCAAAAAGGCCATATGTGATCATGGCCGTCGCTTCGCTTTTGGCCCTCATGCGCGTTCCTTTCGAATTGCGTCAAACCCCGCTCTAGAGCTGCGTGGCGAAGGCGACGAGCCAGCCAGGCATCGAAGAGATTACCGCCGCCTCGAACACGCGATCGAGACCGGTCAGGATCGCGCCGCCGACGATGACGAAAACGACGGCGAGCGCCGCTTGTCCCGCCCGCGCCGTCCGCCCTGCGAGGATGCGCGCGTGCGCGGCGAGGCGGCCGAAACCATAGCCCACGGCGAGCAGCGAGAGCGCCGCGCCGAGCGAAAAGACGAACATCGTCGCCATCGCCTTGGCCAGCGAGCCGCCGCTGGCGGCGAGCGCGAAAGCCGCCCCCAAAGTCGGGCCGACGCAGGGAGCCCAGGCGAAAGCGAGCACCGCGCCCGCCGCGACAAATCCCAAAAGTCCCGCCGACGGCAGCCGTTTCGAGAGCGCGTCGCCCCAGCGGGCGAGAGGCGTCAGCGCGCGTTCCGATTGGAGGCCCAAGGCCGGGATCAGCATGATGAGGCCGGCGGCCAGCATGATCGCCGCCGCGATCGCGCGGACGGCGGCAGTGTCCCCGAGTTCGAGTCCGAAAGAGGCGATGACCCCGCCGACGACGCCAAAGGTCAAGGCGAGCCCAAAAGCCAACGCGAAAGGCGCGCGCGGATCGCGCGCCGCCGCTCCGGCGATCAGAATCGGCGCCAGCGGCAGCACGCAGGGGCTGAGCACGCTGAGCAGTCCGGCGATGAACGCGAGGCCGAAGCTTTCCATTTCACTCGGCCGCCTGCAGCACTTTCACGATGTCGTCCCGCGTGGTCCCCCAAGACATGCGCGCGACCTCTTTGCCGCCTTTGTAGGCGATCAACGTCGAGCGCGGAACGTCGAGCGCGCTGACGACGTCCTTTTGCGCGTCATAATCCACTTTGAAGAAGCTGATGCCATCGAATTTTTTGTCGCTCGAGAGTTTTTTGAGGACCGCCTCCTGCGCCCGGCACTGCAGGCACCAGGGCGCAAAGACGTGAATGACCACGGGCGCGCCGGAATGGATCGCCTTGTCGACAATCGAAGGCTGATAGGGCTGAAATCCGAAAGCTTGCGCGGACGCGAGCGGGGCGCAAGCGAACAGGGCGGCGAGGGCTGAAAAGAGCGTTTGACGCGGCGACATCGGCGCCTCCTCTCAAAAAAAGCTTCCGCCAAGATTTACGGCTTGAGGGGCCTTCTGGTTACGACGGTCACGACGAAGTGAATGCGGCGATGATCCCGAGGGCGGGCTCCGCCGCGAGCGCGGCGGTTAGCGCAAAGGCGAGCCGTCGGCCGTGAGAGAATCGAAAGAAGGCGGCCCGAAAAGGTCAGCCAACTATTCGAAATCAGCCGATTGAGCAGGCAACGCTTCGCGACGTCCGATCGCATGTTGCTCCGCAAGTGCCCCGCGGCATTCCCCATGTTCGCGCCAGATGAAAGTTCAAGGCGGGTCACGCTGTGGACTCAGGCGCGCTCTTGTCAAAGGGCTGTAGTCGAAATCGCTCTCCGTTTCCAATGAATGAATTGTACAGCTAAACCTGATGAATGGTGACTGATATATATTGACATTTACATTTCATAGACACTACCCTGATGGCGGTCGAGCTTGATAGCCGTCTGCGGGCTATCCCTTGCCGATATTTAGCACCAAGAAGGGGGTAGTTATGATGGATTCAATTGAATTAATTGCCTCAAGATTGCAAAACAATTTCACAAATGAAGATAATATGCGAGAACTTAAATGCTATAATACAAAACTATACGATAAATATGAGGAAAAAAAATCAATATTTATTACAATTATGCAAATATTAAGAAATTTTTGCATATATTTATCAAATATATTCAAGTAGTTCGTCGCTGTTATACGCTTCAAGTAAGATGATTTTCGGTCGTCATATTAATGTCATGCCGTATAATTCCAGCGATGATCCGGCGAAGGTTAACTCCTACAATCAATTCAACCTGGATGATCTGAACGCGATCGTCGAAGGCGGCTACAGCGGCGAGATGATAGACGCATTCAGCGCGTCGGGGGCCACAGGCTCGTTCAATTCCTGGGTTGCCGCGGCGAACGCTATCGGCGCGACAAATTTGAGATTTTTCGTAAATTGGGATTTTGGATGCGGGACGGTCTGCATTGCTGCGAGCGCTATCGTCAGCACGATGCTAAGCCTTGGCAACTCGCCTTATTACGCTCGCATTAATGGTAAGCCGCTCCTGACGACTTATAGCGGTCAAAGTCTAGGCGACGCTTGGTGGGAAACCAATGTCCTGGGTCCTCTCGCCGCGGCAGGAATGCCCGTTACTTTTATTCCAAATGTTCAACCCGGCCCTGACCAAAACTCGGTCCCGCCGACCGTTGCCAATTGGCAAGCGGCGGTAAATTCCTTTCCGCATGCCGACGGCTATTTCAATTTTGGTTATCCAGGCGCTCCAAACTTTCACGCCTCAGATCCTAACATCGGCCATTATAAGTTTTCGATGCTTGATGGCAATGAGGCGGGGGCCAGCGTTAGTCACGCGGCCGGCAAGTTATATATGTCGCCATTGTTTCCTATGTTTTGGAGCCAATGCCATTCAGCGAGACAGTACGTGGACAATCAATTTGGGCTTGGTTTAGCTAACGTCTGGAGCTCGATAATAAATGTGGAAAAACCAGACTTGATTGAATTGACTACATGGGACGATCTCACAGAAACCTCCTATTTCTCACCGCCGACTTACGCAAATTTACCGAGTGAGAGTTCCGATTATAAAACCTTTACACACATCGGCTACTATGAATTGCAGAAGTATTTTGTGCAGTGGTATGAGACTGGCGCCGCCCCGACAATAACCAATGACGCTGTCTTTTGGTCGCATCGCGCGCAGCCGATGAATACCACGAAGCTTGCGACCGAAAAATGTTCATTGGCAAGCCCTGCAACCGTAGGCCAGCTTTGGGGTCTGGTTCAGGATGATGTTTATATCACAACGGCTCTCACCGCTCCGGCGACTTTAACTTTGACCATTGCGGGGTATACTCAAACGCTGAACGTTCCGGCCGGTTTATCTAACAACAAATTTCCGTTTACCCCCGGGACTCCAAACATCAATCTAAGTCGTAACGGGGCTACGCTCGTCAATGTGACGAGCGAGACGATCAACGGCGCAAGCTCCGCGCCAATCAATTTTGGCGAGTATACCGGCTATTATGTCGTTGGAGGCGACAATTCGGCAACGTGGGCGCCATCGAACCGCGCCGTGCAGGCGAACAAGTCTCCATTTTCAACTTGGTTCGCGCCCTAGTCATTTGGAACTGAAGTTCGCTTCATTATATAGTATGCTCGTCGTTGCTTCGTAGAGAAGACAATGGGGACGCGACCGGGCGCCCTGTAGGGCCTGTAGGCCCCACCGGAGCCGTCGGGCGTATCATAGGCTCGGATCCAAGTCGCTGCTGGATGAAGTTCGGTGGCAGGTCACTCCAGCCCAACAAAGTGGGTCATCGATGAACGTCCGATCGCGCGATCACCGACCAACTCGGCCCGGATCGCGGTACTATTGGCGGGTCAAGCGCCGTCCCCGATTATGGATTGTCCACAGATGGGCGGCGGTGTAAATTGTCCGCGACTTTGGACGGCTACGCCCTCGTTGCCGGCAAGACTGCACTTTACCATTCAAGAGAATCTTCAGACCAAGGGAGTAAGCTCTTAATTTGAGGAACGGTTAGATGATCGAATCATACGCGACACTGCCATATTTGTTCGTATCGGGGCTCCTTGTTATCATATCCGCCCGTCTGTATGGCATTATTTTTTTTCCGACAGGAACCACAATTTTTGTCATGCTTTCGCAACTTGCGTTTGCTTTTGTTGCTTCAGGACATGTGCAAAACGAATTTCTAAATACTTATCAAAATGGAGGACTATTCACCAATTTTCATACGACAATGTCGATTTATTCGGCGATTTCTCTCTTGTCAGTCGCCTCCTTTCATGGCGCAGGATCGAAAGTCGCAGCCGCGATAACTGCCCTGTCACGCGAATTAAATTCGAATAAACAGAGAATCAGTCTCTTTATTCAGCTAAGCGGCGTCATATATATATAATACTTTTTTTCTTGACTCTGTTGAATTTAGATTTTGATACAGTGCTATACCACCAATCTTATGTGGATTATAATCTAATAAATGTTAACATTATCGATCGCGATTTTGTGAAAGGATTGCTTTAAATAACAGGATTTATAGCGATAATCGTAACGATAACTGCTGTTGCAGGCATATGGCTTAATATTAGTTGGATTAAATACATCATAGTTTTGTCAACGGCGGAGCAAAAGCCGGCCAGCAGGGCGGCGTAAAACTAGGCCACTTTGGGGCGTGGGCATAGAGCTCGACGCGCCGCGTCCGCCCCGGCGGAGATGGCCGGGGTTTCGCAGCCGGGGCGGATGCGGCGTTCAGGAAGCGGGAATGATTTCGCCGGTTTCGGGATCGCCGGCTTCGGCGTCCTCATCGGAGGGTCGAGGACCATGCTGACGCCTCGCCTTTGATTGCTTGAGGCGGTAGCTGTCGCCGTTCAGCTCCAGAATATGGACATGATGCGTGAGGCGATCGAGCAGCGCGCCGGTTAACCGTTTGCTGCCGAAGACGCTGGTCCATTCCTCGAACGGCAGGTTCGATGTGACGATGGTTGAGCCTCGTTCGTGACGCTGGCTGAAGATCTCGAAGAGCAGTTCCGCGCCGGTCTGCGAGAGCGGCACATAGCCGAGTTCGTCGACGATGAGCAGTTTGACGGCGGCGAGCTGAGCTTGCAGCTTGAGGAGACGGCGTTCGTCGCGGGCCTCCATCAATTGATGCACGAGCCGGGCCGCAGTGAAGAAGGCGACCGGGAAGCCGCGCTGGCAGGCGGCGAGGCCGAGCGCCAGACAGACATGCGTCTTGCCGGTGCCCGAATTCCCCAGAGCAATCAAATTATCGCGGGCGACAACATATTCGCAACGGGCCAGTTCGAGGACGAGCGGCTTGTTGAGGGTTGGAATAGCGGTGAAGTCGAATGTGTCGAAACTCTTCACCGCTGAAAAATGCGCGGCGCGGATGCGCCGCTCGACCATGCGCCTTTCGCGATCGATGAGTTCGAGCTCGGCGAGGCGCAGAAGATAACGGGGGTGGTCGAGCCCTTCGCGCGCAGCCTCCGCGGCGACTTTGTCATATTCGCGCAGGAAGGTCGGCAATTTGAGCTGGCGCAGATGATGCGCGAGCAGCACCTGCGGCGGCGCCGACGCCATCATGCCGCCCTCCCGGATACGAGAGCCATATAATCGGCGGCCGAGGTCATCTTGACATTGGCGGCGGGCAGATAGGGATAGTCGTTAAGATTGAGGGTTGCGGGTCTGCGTTCGACCTTGGCGATGACGAGTTGCTTGACCGCGTCGAAGCTGATCGCTCCCAGGCGGATGGCGTCCGTTGTAGCGGTGGCGACGATCGTCTCGGGAAAGACCTCCATCAGCCGCAACACCTGGATGAACTCACGTTTGCCGCGATTGCCCATGCGGGCTTCAAGGAGCCGCCGCAAATGCTGGAGCGGCTCCGGCAATGCCCAACCCTGCAAAGGCGCCGCCTGATCGAGCGCGCCGGGCTTTTGTTCGAGAAGCGCCAAATAGTGCTTCGGGTCGAAGACGAACTGGCCACGCTCATAGACGCGCGGATGCCGGGCGATCTCGGTGGCGCCACAAATGATCGCGACCTCGTCGACGAAGCCTTTCACCAGAACGTCGCGAAAGCCATAGGGCGTTGGCACGGAATAGTCGTTCATGCGGTAGCGCACCAGGGCTGTCGAGGAGACCTTGGCTGGGCGCTTGTCGCAGGGTTCGAAGGGCGTCTCAGGCAAAGCGCGCAAGACGGCTTGATCCGCGACAAGCCTCTCGCCGATCGTCTGCTCATAACGGCCGGCGCGCTCGGCCTGTCGGGCATGACAGCGCTCTTCGAGCATGGCGTTGAGCGCGTCGAAAGAGATGGCGTGCGGCACGGGCGTGAGGAAATTCGCCCGGGAATACTTCACCAGGGCTTCGACTTTGCCTTTGTCGTTCCCTTTCCCGGGCCGGCCAAATCGTTCTTGAAACAGGTAATGGCTGACAAGCTCGGTGAAGGCGCCGGTGCGCTGGCGCTTGCCGTCGCCGAGAATGCGCGACACCGCGATTTTGAGATTGTCGTACAAAATCGACAGCGGCACGCCGCCGAAAAAGGCAAACGCCGAGACATGCCCGTCGAGAAAGGCTTCCGTCGTCTCCGCCGGATAGGCCTTGATGAAGCAGGCGTCCGACTGCGGCAGGTCGAAGCAGAAGACATGCAGCTTCATCCGCACGCCGCCGATCACGCCGACGCATTCGCCGAAATCGACCTGCGCATGGCCAGGCGGATGAGAGAGCGGCACGAAGACCTCGCGCGACCGTGTGCGCGCCAGCCGCACATAATCCTTCACGACTGTGTAGCCGCCAAGAAAGCCGTGCTCGATCCGCAGCCGTTCGAAAATCCGCTTCGCGGTATGCCGTTGCTTCGGCGGCGCCGTCTTGTCGGCTTCCAGGATCGCATCGATCACTGGAACCAGAGGTCCAAGTTTCGGCCGTTCTGGGGCCTTGGACCGCACATAGCCGGGCGGCGCCGAATAGCGGCACATCTTGGCGATCGTCTCTCGGCTCAAACCGAAAACCCGCGCGGCCTCCCGCCGGCTCTTCCCTTCGACGAAGACAAACCGTCGAACTGCCGCATAAGTCTCCACCGCAAACATCCCCGGCCGCCCTTTCCGAATCAAAATCCGGAAAAGTCAGCCCTTAAAAGTGGCCGGGTTTTACGCCGCCACGCAGCCGCAAAATGCCGCCGCTCCGTGGCCTACTATTGCTCCGCCGCGTACATACCGCTTTGCATTATTCACTTTATATTTTTACTTAGCATAAATACTAGATCTGCCTCATTCATTCCTCTCATGGTTGCAGCCTTGCCTATCCGGTTGACGCATACACCCGCTAGGGCTAGTATTTTTTCATGAGCAGGGCCTGAGCCCGCTCCCCCTTGGCGCCGCTGCCCTGGACGCGATTACCTGAAAAATGGATGCGGGTATGAATACGCCTACGCCGATTCTGATGGACATCGACCAGCACGCCGCGCTGCCGTTTCCGCAGTCGCTGCCGGAGTTTCAGCGGCTTTTCCCGGACGATGCCGCCTGTGCTGAATACCTCGAAAAGGCGCGCTGGGGAGACGGCTTCGTCTGTCCGCACTGTAGTGTGACTGGCGAACCGTTCCGCATTGCGACCCGCCCGGGCGTGCTGGCATGCCGCAAATGCCGGCGTCAGACAGGACTGACCGTCGGCACGGTCATGGAGCGCAGCCACACGCCGTTGTTCATCTGGTTCTGGGCCGCCTACCTGGTCGCCAGCCAGACCCCCGGCATGTCGGCCGTCCAGTTCCAGCGGCAACTCGGGCTCTCGCGTTACGAGACAGCCTTTCAGATCCTCCACAAACTGCGCGCCGGAATGGTCCGCCCCGATCAGGATCGCATCGGTGGCCGCGCGAACGAGCATGTCGAAGTGGACGAAACCTGGGTCGGCGGTCGGACACGCGGGGAAGGCAGAGGGGTTCACCACAAGGTTCTGGTTGCCTGCGCCGTTGAGGTGCGCCATCGCAAGCCTGGAACCGCGCAGGACAAGCGAAAGGATGGGCGCTATGCGGGGCGCATTCGACTGGCAGTCGCCGCGGACCGAAGCGCCAAATCGCTTTGCGGATTTGTTGATGGCGCTGTCGCTCCGGGGACAATGATCGTCACGGACGATTGGAGCGGTTACGCCGGCCTGCGCAAGCGCGGCTGTGCGCACCCCGCTGACCATGCCGTGATACCGGTGTACCGAGAGTTCCAGCCAGATCTCTGAGATTCGCGAAGGTGAGATGGATGAGGGCAGGAACTCTTCGGTCGCCTCGGGATCTTTTTTTTTGAATTCACGTTTCGCTTCAACCGGCGCTTCTACCCGTTCAACGCCTTCCGCTCGTTGCTCGGCATCGCTGGTGATGCAAAGGCACCGACCTATGCCGAACTTTATTCCGGCGACTGGATGCACCCTACATCTAGTGGCTGTATGGGTTAACCGGATAGGCAAGGTTGCAGCGAGCGCAATCGTAATGGATTTTAGGCAAAAAAGGGTAATTATTGGAATATCCTTATTATTTGTGATTTACGCGATACTAAATGAACTCATTGGCCGAGGATCCCCAGTTCAGGGTCTTTCCGGGCTGCCATTGGTGTTTGTATCCATATTCTGTGGCAATATTTGGTCTCTTATATCGACCTTATTGTTGAACGTTTGCGAGGGAATATTTGTAATTGCTGAAGGACTAAGCGTGCATCCCGTATATAAGCCATTATACGCGTGGTTATCTTTATCGCCGCTTCCATCGTTTTTGGATGGATTTTCGAGCATAAACACTCAAATGGAAACTAGACTTAGTATATATGTTCCAATGTCATGGATAGTGGAATTAATCAGCTTTTGATTGCCTCAATGTATTATTGTTATTGCGATAATGTATGTAATAGTGAGGCCTAACATAGTAGTTAGCAAATACAACCGATTATATTCTCTATAGTAAATTTTTTTATATTTTTTGCTATATACAATTCTTGTTCATATTCTTTGCGTACGGCGCTGCATTATATCTGGTTGGGTTATTTGTTCACAGGAGTTGCATTAATTTCGGTGAGAGTCTCGCCAAGGACTGTTCAGCCCTCTTTAGCTATTGGCAACAGCTCTAAAAATATGAAAGATTCCATGACCGGCATTTGACTGATCTTCAACAGTTGGAATTTGTAATGCATTGATAGCACGGATAAACCCGCGCTGGAAAAGCGCCTTGGCACTACATTTTCGTTGATCGCCGGGGTGGAGCGGGGTCAGGCGTCGGTGAGTTGACGCACGGTCGGCGGCAAAGCGACGCCGGCGGCGCGTAAGGCGAGGCTCGCCGCCGGACGCGGCGCCGAGCGCAGGAGAAAACGTTTGCCGTCTTGCTCGACCTCGGTCTCGGTCAGCGAGTTGAGATCGGCGAGAACGTCGGGCCAAGAACCGCTTTCCGCGTTGTCGCTGGCGGCGCCCCGCCTGCCCACATTGGCGATGCGATCCTCCAGCTCTTTTTTCAAGACGAGGGCGGGGAAGCTGCACGACACGTGGCCGCGAATGGTTTCGTCGAGCTTGTGAAAGATCGGCCGCGTGGCGAACAAACTCTTCGATGTGCGGAACGCCCGCTCCACCATCCACAATCGCTTGTAGCAGAGCATGGCTTCGAGCGGCGTGAGATCGGCGTTGGTCCGCAACACGAAGACACCGTCGAATTTTGCGTCCTCTTCCGCCTTGGCGCAGTCGATGGCGAAAATGTCGTCGCCTCGCGTCGCGAGGAAGCGGCGATAGCCCTTGTTGCCGACGAGACTCTTGTCGCCTTTCTTCAATTGCCGCTCGAGCGCGGTCAAGATCGCGGCCCTGGCGGCGGCGTCCTTCTTCATCTGTTCGTGATTGCGACAGACGATGTAGCGCCGTCCGGCGCGAGTGACGGCCTTGGCCTCGTAATCGATATCCTCGCCCCGCTTTGCAATGGTGAGCGGGATGAAGGGAGCGGGATCGTCGAGCACGAGTTCGCGCACGAGTTTGTCGGTGCGCTCCCGAACGCCGAGAATGTAGAGAAGCCCGCGCGCCTCGAGTTCGGCGATTGTTTCCGCGCTGATCATGCCGCGATCCGCGACGACGCAGACCCGGCCGATGGAAAAGCGCTTGCGCAGCCTGTCGACGACGGGGATAAGGCTGCCCGTATCGGCGGTGTTGCCGGGCCACATCTCTGTGCAAACCGGCCGGCCGTCGCCATCGAGCAGCACCGCGAGGATCATCTGATTGAGATCCGGCCGATGGTCCTTGGAAAAGCCGCGTTGTCCGAGGGTCTGTCCGCCCGCTCCCTCGAAATAGAGGCTGGTCGTGTCCATGAACACGAGATCGAGCGTGCTGAACAGATCGCGCCGCCGCGCGAACAGTTCCTCCTCGACGGCGTCCTTCAGGCAACGCGGCGCGAAGGGCGTGGCGCCGTGCTGTTGATCTTCGGCTAGCTCCCCGCCAAGCCAGGCCATCGCCCGGTAGAGGTGATGCAGGTCGAGGTTCTCGACCCCATCGATCCGGTAATCCTCCCGCCAGCGGTCCGCCGCTCGATCGGAGCCGCCAGAAAATAGACGATGCAGAACGGTGAGAAACACCGCGCGTTCGAGCGGGAAGCCATGCTTGCGCGAACCGGCGAGATCCTCGACGACCCTCCGGCAACCGGTCTCCTCCCACAATCGTTCGAAGACGAGAGCGGGCCCGATGCGTCGCGCCGCGCTCGCCGTTACAGCGCCGTCGGCGACGGCGTCGACGACAATGGCTTTCGCGGCGAAGCGTGCGCCCGATCGCAGCAACCGCTCCAATTGCCCGCTCTCGCGCAACTCCTCGACGCGGCCAAGCGTCGCGATCACCTGCTGGCGCACTTGCGCGCCTTGGCGACGGCTTTCGACGATCTGGAGATAGGCGCGGCCGCTCGAGGTCTTCTTGCGGAAATACATGTCGCGGAACCGTCTCGCCAACTCATTCGTGGTGCGCACATAATTGGCGCATGCACATTCCAAGTCAATAAGAAACGGCGCACACGTGGCACTACACTTTCGCGGGAATCACCTCTCAATCCAAACAATATCAATGGCTTACCACGCGCCGCCCGGCCGCAACTGTAGAAGATCAGTTTGAGTTGGCACACGCGCCGCTTCGTCTGGCCACATGCGAAATGAGATGGCCGCAAGGCTGCCGGGAACAACTCAGTAAAGCGGCGGCAACCGCAGCGGCGTTTGGATTGGGCCGATCGCCAGCCATCCGTTTGCTGCGCGCAGGGTAAGGCGCGTCGCGTTCGCGCCTCCTTGCTCGTTCGCGTTCCCTGAGCGGTCGACGAGCAAGCTCGTCAGCAGCGCGCCCGCCGCCAGCAGTTTCGGATCGACGCCAAGGCGGCCGAATAGCGGATCGAGACCTTCAAATGCGGTGTCGAGCTTGCCATGCGGACGGCGCTCCTCATCGAGATCGAGAGCGCCGCGCGCCTCAAGCTTTGCGTCCCCGCTTGTCAGCCGCAATTCGTTCACGTCAACGCGCCCGCCCGCTGTCCGCCAGCGTTCGATGCGCTCACTGAGCGTGCCGGAATCTGAGATATCGAGCTTCGTGATCGTCCCGCCGACGACGGCGTCGAGCGGCGCCGTCAATCCGAGTCGATCGCTCAGCGCGGGAGCCGCGGCGCCATTGATGGCGATCTTGAAGTCGAAGAGTGGCTGATCATCGCCCGGCCTTGGCCTCACGGACGCCTGCACGGAGCGCGCCTGTGAGTTGAGCGCCCAAAGGCCGACGATCGATCCCTTCAGCGACACCTGCTCTCCATCGAGCGCAAGGCGGGTCAGCGCTTCGGGACCGCCGTCAATCGTCAAATCGAGCTTTGCCCAATCCAGTGTAAAATTCATTTTGCCGTCGCGCGTTTCGCCGGCGAAGGGCGGTTCGATTCGCGCGATGATGCGATCCGGGCGCAATACGGAGGACGCCGCGTGAAAGCCGCGCAGCGAGCCGGCGAAGCGGCTCGCAAGGATCTCGCCGCGAAAAGCGAGATTGGCGCAGGAGACTTCGATGTCGAAGGGATAGCCTGCGACGCGACGGTCCGGGCAGGTCCAGCTGCGGCCGAGCGCGCCCTCCTCGGCAATCCAGGAGGTCAGCACCGCATCGGTCTGGCGGGCGGCCGCATGCCAAAAAAACGACCATCCCGCAAATCCCGCCGCCAAGACGACGAGGAGGGTGAGAGCGAGGATGCGCAAGCTTGAGGCGGGATGCGGTCCCGCGCGTTTTAAGGGCATATTGCGCCTCCTTGCGCGGCGCGCCGCGGAACAGCAGAACTCTGGCGCACGATGTCACGCGATTCCACGGCCATGCCGCCCTTTGCCGGAAGCGCTTCTTCGTTTATAGCGCGCGTCGCCAGGGAGCAAATTCGCGATGACCGCCGCTGACGATCTGTGGGTATTTGGCTATGGCTCGCTGATGTGGCGGCCGGGATTCCATTTTGTCGAACGCCGCGGCGCGCTCCTGCGCGGCTATCACCGCGCGCTCTGCGTCTATTCCCATGTTCACCGCGGCACCAGCGACAGGCCAGGCCTCGTCCTCGGTCTCGACTGCGGCGGCTCCTGCAAGGGCGTGGCGTTTCGCGTCGACGGCGCGCATGCGGAGGCGACGCTGCGCTACCTTCGCGAGCGCGAACAAGTCACGTCCGTCTATCGCGAACGCTTCTTGCCGGTGCGGCTTGCCAATGGCGGACAGGCGACCGCCGTCTGCTATGTCGCCGATCGGACCCATCGCCAATATGCGGGGCGGCTCGGCCGAGCCGACCTCGAGCGTTTCGTCCGCCAAGGCGTTGGGCTATCCGGCGATAATCGGAATTATGTGAAAAATACCCATGCGCATCTCGCCGAACTCGCCATCCGTGATGAGACGCTGGAATGGCTGGCGCGTCTTTTCGATTGAAGGCTTTCTTTAGGCGAGGCTTCGAAACGTTGGCGAGCGTCACGTTGGCGGCGCGGCGCTTCACGAGGACGCCGTCAGCTGGTGATGTCGGTGATGACGGCCTTGCGCGCTTGCTCGCTGTCGGCGAGAAGGTGAATGTGCCACTCGCTGGCGCCCGAGCGCAGAGCCGCGCCGACGCTGTCCAAATCGCCGCAAAATTGCTCCTCTCGCCAACGCATGTCGAGGACCGCGAGCCTTTGCCTTTGGCCTTGGGCGTCGCGGGCGACGGCGATTGCGACGGCGCCGTCAAAATCAGGCAGGCCGCCCAATCCTTCGCCGGCCCGAACCGGAAAAACCGAACAAATGTAGCCGCGCCCTGAGGCGCCGCGCCATTTATGAAAACGCGCGGAAAGGGCGCCATCGGAAAGGCAGCGCAACGGCGCGTTCGCGGTGATCGGTCGGCGTGCATCGATCGGCGCGCTCGAAACAGGCGAGCGGTCGAAGTCTCGCTTCTTCGAAACGGGCCGAGGCTTGGCGCCGCGCAGCGATAGGACGATGCCCATTGGATGTGCGCTTTCAATCGTTAGTCGAGAACATAAAAGGAACAAATAAAGATTTTGTCAACCATAAACGCAAAAATGCTGCAGCCTGCGGCCATCGGCCGCTTTTTTGCGTCGGCTGCCCGAAGGCTTGCCGAGCGTTTCTCGGCGAGCGTCAGCCGGCCGCCGCCGGATTAGGGCGTGGCGCCAGCGCCGTCTTGAGCGACGGGTCGGCGGAGATCGCTTCATTGATGAGTTGCTGCGTCGCCTCTTCGATGCGGCTTTCGAGAAGGCGCATCAATTTTTGCTTGTCGGCATTGGCGGGGCTTGCGATCGGCGCCAGAAACGCGATGACGACACGTCCTGGTCGTCGCAAAAATCCTTGGCGCGGCCAAAACAGACCGGAATTCAGCGCGACCGGCACGCAGATCGCTCCGGTCGCGACGCACAGATGCGCGACGCCGGGCTTGTACGCCGGCGGCGCACCAGCGGCCCTGCGCGTGCCCTCTGGGAAGATGAATACCTGGCGGCCTTCCGCGATCGCCTGTCCCACTTGCCGCGTCAAGTCGGCCAGGACACGACCGCGCCTTGCGCGCTCGATGCCGATCTGTCCGGCACGCTGCAGATACCAGCCGAAGATCGGTATCGCCATCAGTTCGCGCTTCAGGACGTAGGTAAAGTCGCTCATTTTCGTGGTGAGGGCCAAGGTTTCGAGCGTCGATTGATGTTTGGCGGCGATGATGTACCCCCCGGCGGGGAGGTTTTCGAGTTCCGCGGAATTCGACCTTTGTGCCGCAAATCCTATCGAGTAGCCAAAGCGAGGCGCGGGACCAGAGGCGGGCCAGCTCCAGCACGGCGCTGCGCTTCATCAGCAGCGTCGGCAGCCCGAGAAAGGCGAGAATCGTCGTGTTGACGTAAAACAGGACATTGAAGGCGATAGAGCGGATGGCGATCATGCGTTTTTAATTTTTGCTTAAGCTTGCTGGCCCGAGCGTGGTGTGGTTTTGGCCCCAAATGCGCCCAAACGCGGATCACAGGAAGGGGCGCGGGCCGTTCCTCTCCCGTTGCGCTTCGATCGCCTCTGCTGGCGAGTCCTCAGCGACTTTAGCAACTGCGCCCGCGGGGCCCGGTTGGCGGCGAACACGACCGCGCTGCTCGCCCGCTTGGTTATTTCGTCGCCGCTTTTCAACTGCGCTTGCATTTGGCCCGGAATTCCCTGCGCGCCTCGCCGTGAAGTTTTTTGGCGTCGGCTTGCTTGGAGCATTCCTTGGCTTTGGCCTTCTTGGCGTCGTCGGACATCGCCGCCGGCTTCGCGGCGGTCGTGGCGGAAGGCGCGGCCGCGGGCGCTTGCTGCTGCGCCAAGCCCACGGTGGTGCAGGACGTCAGAAGAATGCCTGCGACGATCCAGGAAAACGGAATTTTCATTGATCGATCCTTTGAGACGAACGCCATAGGGGTCTGACGCGAAAACGCCAAACGCCACGCGACCTTATCGCTCCGGAAGCGGCGAACCAAGGCGAAAAAGCTTTCCTATGGCGACGTTAGGCTTTACATATAAAGATATATGCATGTATAAAGGCGCATTGATTGATCGAGAGGCTGTGATGGCCGAGATTCAATATGCGCCTTTTGACGTCATTCTCAACGCCTTGACGGCGGCCGGCGAAGCCACCCGTCTGCGTCTCCTTGCGCTTCTCTCCGAAGCCGAGCTGACTGTGAGCGAAATCGTCACGATTCTCGGGCAGTCTCAGCCGCGTGTCTCACGTCATTTGAAGCTGCTGGCGGAGGCAGGGCTTGTCGATCGTCATCGCGAGGGATCCTGGGTGTTCTTTCTGATGAGTCAGAGCGGGCCGGCCGCGGGTTTCGCGCGCGACGTCGTCGCGCACCTCGCGCCCGCAGATCCGCGGCTCAGCGCCGACCGCGCGCGGCTTGCCGAAGTGCGGCAGGCGCGCGCCGATCAGGCGGCGCGTTATTTTGCCGATCACGCCGCGAATTGGGACGAAGTGCGCGCGATGCACGTCCCCGAGCATAAAGTCGAGGCCGCTATTCTCGCGGCGATCGGTTCTGGACCATTCGACGCGCTGCTCGATCTTGGCACCGGCGCTGGCCGCATTCTCGAAATCGTCGCGCCACTCGCCGGGCGAGCCGTCGGCATCGATCAATCGCCGCAAATGCTGAGCGTCGCCAGAGCTCGCCTCGAAAGGGCGGGGCTGCGCAACGCGCAATTGCGCCAGGGCGATATATACGCCCTGCCGGTCGAACCCGATTTTTATGATCTCGTCGTCATGCATCAGGTGCTGCATTATCTCGACGATCCTTTGCGCGCCATTCGCGAGGCGACCCGCGCGCTGCGGCCGGGCGGCCGTCTCCTCGTCGTTGATTTCGCGCCGCATGAAGAGGAGAGCCTGCGCTCCGTCCATGCGCATCGCAGACTTGGCTTTGGCGCGGCGGAGGTCGCCGGCTTCATGGCCTGTGCGGGTCTCGAAGTCGCGTTGCGCCAGGACCTTGCTCCCGCGGCGGGCGAAGGCGGCAAGCTCACCGTTTCAATCTGGCTTGGCCGCGACCGCCGGATCATCGCCGATCCTCTCCCTTTAACCGCGCGAGAAGTCGCATGAGCGAACTGCAGAGCTGTGAACTGCCGCGGGCCAGCCGCACGCTGCGCGCCGACATCAGGGTCTCTTTCGAGTTCTTTCCGCCGAAGACGGTGGCGATGGAGGCGCTGCTTTGGGAGTCCATAAACCGGCTGGCGCCTCTCCGCCCGAGCTTCATGTCGGTCACCTATGGAGCGGGGGGGTCGACGCGCGAGCGCACCCATCAGACGGTCGCCCGGCTCGCCAAGGAGGGGGTCGTCAAGCCGGCCGCGCATTTGACCTGCGTCGGCGCGTCGCGCAAAGAGATCGATGCGATCGTACAAGGCTATTGGAACGCCGGCGTTCGCCACATCGTCGCGCTGCGCGGCGATCCGCAGGAGGGCCTCGGGGCGAAGTTCTGTCCGCATCCCAATGGCTATGAGAGCTCCTGCGCGCTCGTCGCCGGCATCAAACGGATCGCCGATTTCGAAATCTCAGTCTCGGCCTATCCGGAGCGCCATCCCGAAAGTCTCTCGCTTGAAGCCGACATCGATTTTCTGCGCGCCAAGGCCGATGCCGGCGCCAACCGGGCGATCACCCAGTTTTTCTTCGAAAACGAAATATATCTGCGCTTTCGCGACATGCTGCGCACGCGCGGCGTCGACGTTCCGCTCGTGCCCGGCATCATGCCGATGGAGAATTTCAAGCAGACGGCGGGTTTCGCCAAAAAAGCGGGCGCTAGCGTGCCGCAATGGCTGGCCGATCGCTTCGAGGGGCTGGATGACGACCCCCAGACGCGCCGGCTTGTCGCGGCGACTGTCGCCGCCGAGCAGGTGCTGGGTCTCGTCGACCATGGCGTTCGCGATTTTCATTTCTACACCAACAACCGGGCGGATCTCGTCTATGCGATCTGCCATCTTCTCGGGCTGCGGCCGAAACTCGAACTGAAGGCTGCCGAATGAGCCCGCATTTCAACGCCGCGCAGACGCGCAAAGCCTTCCTTGACGCCGCGCGCGAGCGCATCCTTGTGCTTGACGGCGCCATGGGCACAATGATCCAGCAGCATAAATTTACTGAGGCGCAGTTTCGCGGCGAGCGGTTCAGCGAGTGGCCGCGCGATCTGCGGGGCAATAACGATCTTTTGAGCCTGACCCAGCCGAAGGCGATCGAGGCCATCCATCTCGCCTACCTCGAGGCGGGCGCCGACATCATCGCCACCAACACATTCAATTCGACGCGGATTTCGCAGGCCGACTATGGCATGGCGTCGCTCGTCCGCGAGCTGAACTTCGAGGCGGCGCGGCTGTGCCGCGCGGCGGCCGACGCGGCGCTGAAAAAAGACGGCCGGCGCCGCTTCGTCGCCGGCGCTCTGGGGCCGACGAGCCGCACGGCGTCGATCTCGCCTGACGTGAACAATCCGGGCTTTCGCGCGGTCACCTTCGACGAGTTGCGCGAGGCCTACGCCGAATCCGCGGCGGCCTTGCTCGAAGGCGGCGCCGATCTTTTGATCGTCGAGACGATCTTCGACACGTTGAACGCCAAGGCGGCGCTCGCCGGCATCGGCGGCGCATTCGAGGCGCTCGGCGTCGAAGCTCCGGTGATGATTTCCGGGACGATCACCGACCTTTCAGGCCGCACCTTGTCGGGACAAACGCCGACGGCTTTCTGGCACTCGCTGCGTCACGCCAATCCTTTGACGATCGGCCTCAATTGCGCGCTTGGCGCGCGCGAGATGCGCGCTCATCTCGCGGAGCTGTCGCGTATCGCCGATACGCTGACCTGCGCCTATCCGAACGCCGGCCTTCCGAATGAATTCGGGCTATACGACGAAAGCCCGGAATATATGGCCGAGCTTGTCGGCGAATTCGCCGAATCGGGCCTCGTCAATGTTGTCGGCGGCTGCTGCGGCACCACCCCGGCGCATATTCACGCCATCGCGCAGCGCGTCCAAGGGGTCGCGCCAAGGCGGATTCCACAGATCGCGCCCCTCTTGCGCCTCTCCGGGCTGGAGCCTTTCGTGCTGACGCCCGAAATTCCTTTCGTCAATATCGGCGAGCGCACCAACGTCACCGGTTCGGCGAGATTCCGCAAGTTGATCAAGCAGGGCGATTTCGCCGCGGCGCTCGACGTCGCGCGGGATCAGGTGGCGATGGGCGCGCAGATCATCGACATCAACATGGACGAGGGCCTGCTCGATTCCGAAAAGGCGATGGTCGAATTTTTGCATCTCGTCGCCGCCGAGCCCGATATCGCGCGCGTCCCGGTGATGATCGATTCGTCGAAATTCTCGGTGATCGAGGCCGGCCTCAAATGCGCGCAGGGCAAGGCCGTCGTCAACTCCATCTCGATGAAGGAGGGCGTCGAAAAATTCATCCACGACGCCCGCACGGTTCGCGCCTACGGCGCCGCCGTCGTCGTGATGGCTTTCGATGAAAAAGGCCAAGCCGATACGCTTGACCGCAAAGTTGAGATCTGCTCCCGCGCCTATAAAATTCTGACCGAAGAGGTCGGCTTTCCGCCGGAAGACATCATCTTCGATCCGAATATTTTTGCCATCGCGACCGGCATCGAAGAACATAATAATTACGGCGTCGATTTCATCGAGGCGGCGCGGGAGATCAGGCGGCGCTTTCCGCTCGTGCATATCTCAGGCGGCGTCTCCAATCTGTCGTTCTCGTTTCGCGGGAACGAGCCGGTGCGCGAGGCGATGCATGCGGTGTTTCTCTATCACGCCATCGAGGCGGGCATGGATATGGGCATCGTCAACGCCGGCCAGCTCGCGGTCTACGCCGAGATCGAGCCGGAGCTGCGCGAGGCTTGCGAGGATGTCATCCTCAACCGTCGCGAGGACGCGACCGAACGTCTGCTAGCCATCGCCGAAGGCTTTAAAGGGCAGGGCGTCGAGAGGATGGAGAAAGACCTCGCCTGGCGCGACGAGCCTGTGGCGAAGCGGCTCGAACACGCGCTGGTCAACGGCATTACCGAGTATATCGACCGCGACGTCGAGGAGGCGCGCGCCGCCGCGGCGCGGCCACTCGATGTCATCGAAGGGCCGCTGATGGCCGGCATGAACGTCGTCGGCGATCTTTTCGGCGCCGGCAAGATGTTCTTGCCGCAGGTCGTCAAATCGGCGCGGGTGATGAAGCAGGCGGTCGCCTATCTGCTGCCATTTATGGAGGAGGAGAAGCGCCGGACGGGCGGGGGCGAGCGCTCCAGCGCCGGCAAAATCCTGATGGCGACCGTCAAAGGCGACGTGCACGACATCGGCAAGAACATTGTCGGCGTCGTCCTCGCCTGCAACAATTATGAGATTATCGACCTTGGCGTCATGGTTCCCGCCGCGAAAATTCTGGCGACCGCGCGAGCGGAGAAGGTCGATGCGATTGGGCTATCGGGCCTCATCACGCCTTCGCTCGACGAGATGTGCTTCGTCGCCGCAGAGATGCAGCGCGAAGGTTTCGATCTGCCCCTGCTGATTGGCGGCGCGACGACGAGCCGCGTCCATACGGCGGTGAAGATCCACCCCAATTATGCGCGCGGGCAGGCCGTTCATGTCCATGACGCGAGCCGCGCCGTCGGCGTTGTGCAAGCCCTGCTGTCGCAGCATGCGCGCGAAGCAGCGATCGAGTCCGTACGCGCGGAATATCACAAGGTCGCCGAGGCGCATAAGCGCTCTGAGGCGGAGAAGTTGCGCCTGCCGCTCGCCAAGGCGCGCGCCAACGCCTTTAAGATCGACTGGGCCGATTATGCGCCGCCGCGTCCCGCATTTACCGGAACGCGAGTCTTCAGCAGCTACAGCGTCGCCGAGCTCATCCCCTATATCGACTGGACGCCTTTCTTTCAGACCTGGGAGCTGCGCGGCCGCTATCCGGCCATTCTCGACGACGCCAAACAGGGCGGCGCGGCGCGCCAGCTCTTTGACGACGCGCAAGCGATGCTGAAGCGCGTCGTCGCCGAGCATTGGTTCGACCCGAAAGCGGTCATCGGCTTCTGGCCGGCCGGCGCGGTCGGCGACGATATCGCGCTTTATGCGGGGGAATCGCGCAAGACGCGGCTGGCGACTTTTTACACTTTGCGGCAGCAATTGCTGCGACGGGACGGCAAGCCCAATCTGGCGCTCGCCGATTTCATCGCGCCGGAAGGGGCAGGCAAGGCCGATTACATCGGCGGCTTCGTCGTGACCGCGGGCGCGCAGGAAGGCAAGATCGCCGATCGCTTCGCCAAAGCCAATGACGACTATGGCTCGATCCTGGTGAAGGCGCTCGCCGATCGCATCGCCGAAGCCTTCGCCGAGCGCATGCATGAGCGCGTGCGGCGCGAGTTCTGGGCATATGCGCCTGATGAGGTTTTGACCGACGAGGCGCGGCTGCGCGAAGAATACCGCGGCATTCGTCCCGCGCCCGGCTATCCGGCCCAGCCGGACCACACAGAAAAAGCGACGCTGTTCGAACTGCTCGCCGCGGAAAGGCGGATCGGCGTGTCGCTGACGGAAAGTTTCGCGATGTGGCCTGGCGCCTCGGTGTCCGGCCTCTATTTGGCGCATCCACAAGCGCATTATTTCGGGGTGGCGAAGGTCGAGCGCGATCAAGTCGAGGACTACGCCCGCCGCAAGCGTATGAGCGTCGCCGAGGTCGAGCGCTGGCTGGCGCCGATCCTGAACTACGATCCGACGAGTCCCGTGGCGGCGGCTGCGGCCGCGGAGTAAGGGCAAATCGGAGAATTAATCGTTTGTTTACATGGTTTGCGGTGATGTTGCTCGTCTTTTGCTCGCGCGGTATGTAGAATTAGTGCGGAAGACGCCACAGTCTACTCGATTGTGGCGAGCAGGAAGGATCGATATGCCTCTTGACTGCCGACTAACCGCTCTAGCTCAACCGGATCGGTGGGATGGAATCAGAAGCAAAGAGGGGGTCCTCACCCCTGATATCGTAATAGAGAAGATTTTGTAAATCAGGAAGGGGAGCCGATTGCTGCTGCTCAAGATTGTCGACTAATTTTGCACGCAACTTGACTTTACTAAAAAGGGTTGTCAACTCATGAACGAGCGCTTGAATCGCCAAAGACAACACGAGAGTGCAAACGAAGCTGCTCAGAATCTCTCCTGATGTCAGCCTTTGCAAAGTTGCTCGTAACTCCTGCGTTGGAATAGAACCAAGGCGTGCTGAGGTTGGAGTAAATCCAGGCAGAGTTCGTCCGGCTCGCGCCGCAAGCACTCGAACTATATCCTTTACTTGTCTGAACGTATAAGGAGATATTTGTTGCATCGCCATGCTTCTGATGGTCGATAGCTGGGAATACCAATTTACCACTCCAACTGTGGTGAAGGCGCCGCTAAATGGCGTGAGATCAAAGCTCAGATTGCTCAAGTTTTCCGTTACGTCGGCGAAAATCCTTGCCCCCTCATCTGTACCATAGAGTTTTTGGTAGGCCAGAACGGCGCCAAAGACAGGGAAGCCAATAACACCCTCCAGGCTTGAAGTCCGCTGTCCTTTTGTGAGGATCGGGTTGTTCAATGGACTCCAGCCGTTGCTCGATACAACGCCAGCAAGGAAGCTTTGCCATGACTCGTTGGCGAGGACGGGGGGGTTGGGC
The DNA here is from genome assembly GCA_963815815.1 of uncultured Alphaproteobacteria bacterium. Classification (GTDB taxonomy): domain Bacteria; phylum Pseudomonadota; class Alphaproteobacteria; order Rhizobiales; family Beijerinckiaceae; genus Methylocapsa. Next base: position 344,245 of record CAWFIA010000011.1, on the reverse strand, counting down.
GTGGTCGTCAGCCACACGTGTGAACGCGCAGGCATAAGAATGTAAGCGGGAAAGTCATAGCCTGCGGGCGGGTGGTAGCTCCAGGGATCTCGCTGCCATTTATCGTATTCCGCCAGCGCCAGACGGGCCGCCTCAATGCGGGTGTGCTTCACTTGGAGAGCCAGCCAATCCATCAAAACCTGTTCTTTAGGGGTGCGATTCTGCGTGTTGACGATTATCATCAACGCGGCGTAAACGGCCGCCCGTATTTGATTTTTGTCTGTTAAGCCTGCTCGATACCCAGGGCGATCGGGTGAAGAAATTCGTGACAAATGGCTAAAGTGCTGAATTCTGTCGTGGTCCACTGATTCGATTGGTGGAGCGGTACGATGGACGGGGCGGCGACGGAATTTGACGCGATCGACGAAGCAACTATTTTTCTTCGGTATTTCAAGGATATGCCGGACCATCGGCAGAAGGGCAAGGTGGTTTATCCGCTGGAGGAAATCCTCCTTTTGTGTCTTCTCGCGGTGCTGGCCGGGGCCGAGACCTTCGTCGACATCGCCCGCTTTGGCGATAAGAAGCTCAATCTGTTGCGCCGGTTTCGGCCGTTTCGCGACGGCACGCCGGCGCATGATCATCTCGGCGATATTTTCGCCACGCTGGACGCGCAGGCGTTCCAGCGCTGTTTCGTCGCCTGGGTTGCGGCGCTGACCAAGACGCCGGCCGACATCATCGCGATTGATGGCAAAACCTTGCGCCGCTCCTACCAAAAGAAGGGATCGAAGGAACCGATCCACATGGTCTCGGCTTTCGCCGCGCGCCAGCGATTGGTTCTCGGGCAGGTCAAGGTGAACGAGAAATCCAACGAGATCACAGCCATTCCCGCATTGCTCGACATGATGGCGATCGAAGGCGCCGTCGTCACCATCGATGCAATCGGCTGCCAGCGCGAAATCGCCGCGAAGATCATGGACAAGAAGGCCGATTATATCCTCGCGCTGAAAGGCAACCAGGGAACGCTGCGCGAAGATGTCGAACTCCTCGCAACCGAGCAAAAAGCAAGACAATTCAAGGATACGACGGTCAGCCGGCATGAAACGATCGACGCCGATCACGGTCGTATCGAAACCAGAACCTACACGGTGATCCACGATGTCGGTTGGCTACAACAGCGACACGACTGGCCGGGATTGAATGGCGTCCTGATTGTCGAAAGCAAACGCGAGATCGGCGGCAGGGTCGAGCGGGAAACGCGCTTCTACATCACTTCGCTGCCCTTGTCAGCGCAGGCGATCGGCCCAATGATCCGCGAACATTGGGCGGTGGAGAACTGCCTGCATTGGGTCATGGACACGGTCTTTCGCGACGACGAATGCCGTGTCCGAACCGAGAACGCGCCGGCAAACTTCACCACCGTAAAACACATGGCGCATAATCTAACTCGCCGAGCGCCCGGAAAGGATTCTCTCAGGCTCAAGCGCAAAACCGCCGCTTGGGACGACGACTTCCTCGCAAGCCTCGTCGCAGCTTGAATTTTTTCACCCGATTCCCCTGGCTCGATACCGGATCGAAAAATCAAGGTTGGCGACGTCGACATTGAAACTTCGGGAGTTGAAGATCGAGTCTTTGGCGCTTGCGACAACGGGAGCGTTCGGAATCGGAGTAGGTTTCACGGTTGGATTGGCGGGTAATGGGCCAGATATGGTTTCTCCACGCGTAATCACGACCGCGGGGGGATTGATGGGGACGTATTGATAGTCAGCAACGGTCGTGCGGTAGGTGCTGATGAGGACTCCGGTTTGCGCATCCTTTATTCGCCATTCCGTATTCCCGAACATCGCGCGTCTAATGGTCATCCAGATCCCAGGGGCTACGGAGCCTTCTCCGCTTTCCTTGAGGCTGACCGGATCGACCGAGAACAGAGAGACCGTCGAGGTGGTGTTGTTGCTAAACGCGAGCGAAGTTGTGCAGTCTCTAATCGAGTAAGATTGAACTGCATCGCCGGTGGTTTGATAAGTATCAAAGAACGTTCCGGTATCAGAACTTATCATCCGCCATTCAGTACTTACAGGAATATCGCGGATAACGCCCCACGATGTATGAGGGCGAGCTATGCGGGAAATTGGGTGACGGGGTGAGGAAGGCGGCGTAACGGGGTTGGTGATCAAGCCACCCGAACCTCCAGAAAGGAGCGTTACGCCATGAACGAACATAGAGTCATCGCTCTCCGCCAGAAGGCGAAATCGACGATCCGCTCACTGAAATCCTGCGTGCTGGTGCGCGCCGCCTGATCGCCCAAGCGATTGAGGCTGAATTCGAGACGTTTCTGGCCTCGAACGCCGAACTTGTTCTTCCGGACGGTCGTCAACGGGTGGTTCGTCATGGCCACGATCCAGTTCGCGCGATCCAGACGGGCATTGGCCCGATCGACGTTCAAAAGCCGAAAGCCCGCGACCGTGGCGCGGCGGCGGGCGCACGAATCCGGTTCACATCGAATATCCTGCCGAAATGGGCGCGGCGCACCAAGAGTTTGGACGCTCTGCTGCCGGTTCTCTATTTGCGCGGGATTTCGGCCGGGGATTTCCAGGAGGCCCTCACGGCCTTGCTGGGCAAGGACGCTCCAAACCTTTCGCCAGCGGTGATCGCGCGGCTGAAAGGCGAGTGGGAAGACGAATATGGGCGATGGCAAAAACGCGATCTGTCGGCGCGCCGCTATGTCTACGTCTGGGCGGATGGGGTCTATTTGCAGGCGCGCATGGAGCCGCAAGCCGAATGCATGCTGGTGCTGATGGGGGCGACGCCGGAGGGCAAGAAGGAACTGATCGGCTTTCAGACGGGCGTGCGGGAAAGCGCTCAAAGCTGGAAGGAATTGCTTGTCGATCTGAAGGCGCGCGGCCTGTCGATCGCGCCGGAAGTCGCTGTTGGCGATGGCGCGCTCGGGTTCTGGAGAGCCCTCGACGAGGCATTCCCGACGACACGCCATCAGCGGTGCTGGCTGCACAAAACGCTGAACGTTCTCGACAAGTTTCCAAAGTCCATGCAACCCAATGCGCACAAGGACTTGCGGGAGATATGGCTGTCGCCGGATCGCGCTGCGGCGGAAGCGGCGATGACAACATTCGAGGAAAAATACACGCCCAAATACGCCAGGGCCGTCGAATGTTTGACCAGGGATCGCGAGACGATGTTGACGTTTTTCGATTTTCCCGCCGATCACTGGGATCATTTGCGCACGTCGAACCCGATTGAAAGCGTTTTCGCGACGGTCAGGCATCGCACCGTCCGCATGAAGGGCGCGTTGTCGCAAGACACCGCACGCCTGATGGTTTTCAAACTGGTGATGGCGGCGTCGCAAACCTGGCGGCGCTTGAACGGTCAAAATCAGTTGCCGAAAATCATCAACGGCGTAAAGTTCAAAGACGGAATTGAAGTCGCGCCCGAAATCAAATCCGCCGCTTGATTTACGCCATCACCCAAATTCAGACATAGCTCTATGAGGGCCTACTTCGCCCTCCCGCGATGGCTGCGTGCTCGCGGGAGCGACAGTGTACAGAACAACGCCAAAGTGGTTATTGTTGGTGAAGATGAGCTGAATGCTAGGCACGGATTATCTCCATTGTGAGCAATTAACCCGTCGACGCTCGATCAAGGAACTGCGGTTCGGACGGGAGATCGTTTTTGAGCATCCGCTTATGTAGTTGAACGTTCCTCCCAGGAGTCGCCGTGCCGATTTCGGTTGGAGATTGGTTTGGCGCAATCTCCGTCAACGAGGTTACCGGATCATGCAGCGAGGTCAATCGCCTGGTCGCAAGGCTTTTCGGTGAGGCGCCGCAGCCGTCGACCGTGCGCATCGATCGGGCGTCAGGTTTCGGCGGGAGCCGAGCCCCGCCGAACAGGCGCTACCCTTTCGCCCGCGCCGCCAGCAATTTGCGCAAGGTCGCCACCGTCGAAAAGTCCGCCCGTCCGTCGACAAGCGCCGGCCGAAAATGCCGCTGAAAGGCGCGGATGACGCATTCGGTCTTTGCGTCGTAGACGGCGCTGGCGTCGACGCCGTAGCCGTAGAGCGCCAGCATGGCTTGCAGCTGCTCCACTTCGGCACTGCTGGCGCCCGCATCAATGCGCGGGCCGTCGGCGATCGGGCAGGGCGCGACGTAATGGCCGATCCCCGCCTTGGCGAGGCGAGCCCATGGAAAAAACTCGCCGGGGTCGATCTTGCGGTCAGGCGCGACGTCCGAATGGGCGAGAATGCGATGCGGCGGGATTTTCCATCGCGCGACAATATCCTGGCAGAGGTCGATGACAGTCGCGATCTGCGCTTCCGGATAGGGATAGGCGGCGGCGCCGTCCTTGTGGCCGCGATGGGCGATTTCGACGCCGATCGAAACGTCGTTCATATCGGTCTCGCCGGCCCAGGAGCCGCGGCCGGCGTGCCAGGCCCGCCGCGCCTCGGGGACGAGCTGCAGTAAGGCCCCGTCGGGCATGACGACGTAATGGGCGGAGACCTGCTTGGCCGGATCGCACAAAAGGCGCACCGCCGCCTCGCCGGTCGCAACGCCGGTGTAATGCAGGATGAGCGAATCCGGGGTCCGGCCGCCTTTGCGCTCTCCATGGTTCGGCGAGGCGAAAAAAGCGGCGGGCAAAGCGCAGTCAGGTTTAATAGGCGTAATATCCCTGGCAGAAGGCGTTCCCATAGGGATCGTAGACGATACGGGCGCAACGCGGCGGCGGCGGCGGCGGCGGGTAATAGCCCGGCGGCGGCGGCGGCGGATTGGCGGGACGCGTGTTGGCGCCAACGATCGCGCCGGTGGCGGCGCCAAGCGCGCCGCCGGCAAGCGTCGCGCCCACTCCGCGACCCGTGGCCGCGCCGATAGCGGCCCCAGTCACGCCACCGATGGCGGCGCCGCTTCCGGCCCGCTCCTCAGGCGTATAGCCGCACCCGGCTAGTGCGATCGCCATCGCGAGAGCTGTGAAAGGAAAAATCTTCTTCATGCCTAATCCTTGCATTGCAGTAACATGACGGCATACAGCTCAGACCCAAGAGGTCAAGTCAGAACCTCTTTTGGTTAAGAAATTCCTTCGATTGCGATTTTTCCGACACAGCCGCGTCCGGCGCGAATTGGCGCATCCCCGGAAATGCCCTTGTCGCGGCAGCCGCATTGACGGAACGCCGCTTCGCGTCTATGTCGCCAGGGTCAGCCGGCCGGATGGCCGCCGCTTCACGGCGGAGGAAAGTCCGGGCTCCACGGAGAAGCGGTGCCGGATAACGTCCGGCGGGGGCGACCCCAGGGAGAGCGCCACAGAAAACAAACCGCCAAAGGCTTTTCGCCGGCGGCAAGGGTGAAACGGTGCGGTAAGAGCGCACCGCGCGCATGGCGACATGAGCGGCACGGCAAGCCCCACCGGGAGCAAGACCGAATAGGGGCGACGCGAGGTTTTTCGTAAACCTTAGATCTTTCTTCGGATCGTCGCCCGGGTTGGTTGCTCGAGGCGGCTGGCGACAGCCGTCCTAGAGGAATGGCCATCACGCGTCGCGGATTTCCGCGCGCCGTACAGAACCCGGCTTACAGGCCGGCTGGCGTCTTCGCCGAAAGAGGCAAGGGGCTCATCAAATGCCCCTTGCGTGCTTCAGCCGAGCCTGCCCGATGCATGGGCGAGCATGGTGTAAACCATGCCGGTCTCCGAGTTGAGATAATTCCGCGTGACCAATTCATCGGCGCCGTCGCGGTTCAGCTCAGAGATCAGGCGCTCGAATTCGTGCACGTAGCGATCGATCGTAGCGTGGAACTCGGGGTCGAGGCGATAGCGCCGCCGGACCTCGTCAAATGTTTGCTGGCCGCGGCCGACATAGATCCGGCGCGAAAAAGCGTTGGTCTCGCCGCGGCGATAGCGCTCCCAGGCCTCGGCGGCCGCGTCATGGTCGATCATGCTCGCGACATCGAGCGAGAGCGTATCCAGCTGTTGAGCAGGTGCGGGCGTCGCCGCCGCGCCTCGCGGCTTGGCGTCGCTTGCGCCGCGCGCCGGCTCCGCCGGCTCGTCGCTTGACGCGCGCGCGAGGAGATCCGAAAGCCAGCCGCCGCGCTCCGGCTCCTGCGCCGGCGGGGTCGCTGGAATACGCCGCGGCTCGTTCGGCTGGGACGCCTCGGGGTTTCGGACCGGCGGGGTGCGCCGCCCCGGCGCGGCAGACACGCGATCGGCGGCGGGAACCGGCGTCGACACGTCGAGCGAGCGGCCCGAGCGGGTGACGATTTCGCTCAGCTCCTTCAAGGCTCTGACTTCATCGGCGACGATTTTCCGCATCGCCGCGGCTTGCTGCGCCGTCTCCTGCGGCAGTTCAGCGAGGCTGGTCTGCAACGCTTCTCGCGTCGCCGCAAGTTCTCGTTCAATCTGCCGCGACATCTCGCGAAGATCCGCCGCCGCTGTTTGGAAGCGTTGCGAAGTCCGGCCAAAGACGTCGTCGATCTCGGCGTTGGCCGCGTCACAGGCGGCTCGCATCTCCTGCGTGGTGCGGTCGCGTTCCTCAGCGGCTTTGGCGCGAATGTCGGCGAACTGACGGTCGATCGCGCCGCCTGCTGATTGCGAGGCGTCGGCGACGAATTCGCCGACCTCTCGGGCTCTCGCCTCGGCGTTCTGCAGCGCATTGTCAATGACCGTGGCGAAGGAGGCCATTACACCCTCGAACGCATCGCGGCGCTCGTTGATCGAGGCGACGAGCGTGTCGAGCGAAGCGCGGCGCGCGTTGAGGCTGTGGTCCAGTTCGCTCTGCGATCTGGAGAGTTCGCTCGCCGAAGCGGCGAGGCTGTCCCTGTGGCCGGCGATCGCCTCGGCGACTGCGCCTGCGTCAAGGACCGTCTGTCCGGCGCTCTGATTGAGGCGCTCGACTTCGACGGAGACGTTTGCGAGCACGGTCCTGAACTCGTCCATGCAACGGCTCATGGCGTTCTCAACCGCGACAAAATTGGCGCTGGCGACGCTGACCGCATCATGCATGGAGGCGCTGCCGCTGACGAGACGATCGATGACTTCGGTCATCTCGGTCCCAAGCTTTCCGTTGGCGTCGAGCAACGCCCCGATTGATTCGGCGGCGCCGGCCTCGAAGGCGCTGCGCAGATGGGCTGCGGAGCTTTCGATTGCTTCCGTCAGCTCGGCTTGTTTCGTCCCGAGATGCTGCACGATGGCCATGCCGCGGCTCTCGATCGTCTGCGTCACGAGATCGCCGACGTTGGTCATTTCCTCGGCGATCTGCGCGCCGCGCTGGGACATGGTCGCAATAAGGTCCGGGGCGCGCGTTTCGAGCAGCTCGCGCAAGGCTCGCCCGCTTTCGGCCAGCGCCTGCTGCAAGTCCCGGCCGCGGCCGCCGAGCGCGCTTTCGAGTTCGCCGAGCCTGTTCGCCAGGGCCATGCTGATCTGATTGACGCGCTCGCTGAGCGCATCGCCGATTTCGCCGGCGCGTCCAGCCAGCGTCGCGTCGAGATCTTCGCCTGCCTGCGAAACGAGGTCCCTGATTTCTTCGGCGCGCCCGGACAGCAGCGCGGCAATCTGCCCAGCTTCGCGATCGAGCGCCGCGTCGATATTGCCGGCGTGCAGACCAAGCGTCGAATTGATCTCGTTGATGCGCGCCGCGAGGCTGTCAGCGACGGCGCGCCCGCGCGAATCGAGTTCGCCCGCGACCGCGTCGAGACGTCCCGCGACTCTTTCTTCAAATTCCGCGATGCGGCCGTCGAGCGTCGACGCAATGGCGTTGGCTTGGCCGCCAAGAGCCGCGTTGATCTCGTCGGCCTTGCCGGCCAGCGTCTCCGCCAGCGTCGATGAGCGAGCGGAGAGAACGGTCTCGATCTCACGCGCCCTGTCGTCGAGGGAGCGAATCATGTTCTCGCCGCCCTCGCTTAGCATTTTCGCGATATCTTCCGCCCGCGCGTTCAAAGTCTCGGCGAGAGCGGCCGCTTGCGAGTCGAGCGCGTTGTCGATGCGCCCGACGAGCGCGTCGAGCGCTTGCCCGATCTGCTGTATCTTCCCCGCCGCGCGGGTTTCGAAGTCGACGATCTGCGCCTCGAGAGCCTGGGAGGTCTCGCCGGCGCGCAAGGCGAGCTGGGCGTTGAGGTCGCCCCCCCGCACGGTGAGCGTATTCTCGATGGCGCCGAGGCGGTCCGCTAAAGTCGCTGTAAAACGCTCCGCCTGATCGCCGATATTGTTGGCGAGGGCGCCGCCTTGTCCGAGGAAGGTCTCCTCGAACATCAGCAGACGGTCGGAGAGCGTCTCATTGATCCGGTCGCTGTGCACGGCGATCGCATTGATGGCCTCGGAAGCCGTTTCGGTGAAGCGATCATTAAGGTCGTGGGCATGGTAGCCGATCGCCGCGGCCGCCTGCTGCGCCGTCGCGTCGAAGCTTTGTTGCAGCGCCTGCGTTTCGTTGGCGAAGGCGAGGACGGCCTCCTGGCTGCGCGCGGCAAGTTGTTCGCTCAGATCCTGGGTATGGCTCGAGAGCGTGTTGAAGGCTTCTCCGAGCATAAGCGCAAGGCGATCCTCTAGGCCCGCCGTATGGTCGGCGAAGGCCTGCAGCGATTGCCGTCCCGCCGCCGCGAGACGATCGCGCAGGTTATCGGAATAGCCGGAAAGCGCGCCAAGCGTTTCGCCGAGCGTCGCCGCTAAACTGGCCTGCAGCGCTTCCGTGTGCCCATTGAGCGCCAGCGCGGAATGTTGCGCCGTCGCTTCCAGACGCTCGCCGATGCGATTCGACTGCTCGCCGAGGGAACCCAGCGTCTCGCCCACTGCGGAACTCAAGCGCTGGCTGACATTATCTGCATGATACGAAAGGGAGCCGAGCGTTTCGTTGATTGTTTCGACGAGGCTCGCGTTGAGAGCCTCGGCGCGCTCGTTCAAGGCTTCCGCCGATTGCTCCGCACTCGTTTTGAGCCGTTGGCTCAAGTCCGCCGAATGCGCGTTCAGCGTCTCGAGCGTCTCGGACATCGTGACACGCAAGCGTTCGCGCAGCGCATCGGTTTGGCTTGTCAGCACAGCGGCGGAATTCGCAGCGGTCGCGGCGAGCCGCTCGCCAATCTCGGCGGCGTGCGCGCTCAGGGCGGCGAGAGTCGCGCTGACAGTCCCGGACAGCCGCTCGTGCAAACTCTCGACCGGCGAGGTCAATGCGTCGGCGGACTCCTGCGCGGCCGCCTCCAAACGCGCAGTAATCTGATCGGTATGGCTCGTCAGCGCGCCAAGGGTATCCGATAGCGTCGCCTCCAGACGCTGATGCACCGCATCGGCATGCCCGCTGAAGGCGTTGACCGTGAGGTCGGCGTTCGAGGCGAAACGTTCGCTCATCGTGGCCGAATGGGTGGTTAAAGCGTCGAGGGTTTCGGTCAGCGTGGCGTTGAGACGTTCGTGCAGCGCCTCGGTCTGCTCGGCGAAAACGCCGGCGGAATAATGCGCAGTAGCCTCAAGCCGCTCGCCGATCTCCGCCGAATGCTGTTCCAAGGTGCGGACGGCGGCGTCGAGGCGTTCGCGCAGCGCCTCGGTCTGGTCGGTAAGGACGCCGGCCGACTGCTGAGCGGCGTCAAAGAGGCGCTGGCCAATCTCGTCCGAATGTTCGTTGAGAGCGCCAATCACGGCGTTGAGGCGTTCGTGCAGCGCCTCGGTCTGGTCGGTGAGGACGCCGGCCGATTGTTCGGCATTTGCGGCGAGGCGCTGGCCGATCGCTTCCGAATGTTCGTTGAGGGCGTCGATGACGGCGTTGAGCCGCGCGTTTAGCGCCTCGGTCTGGTCGGTTAGGGACCAGGTCGACCGCTCAGCCGTCTCGGCAAGGCGCTGGCTGATGGCGTTGGAATGCTCGTCGAGCGCGCCGATGGCAGCGTTGAGGCGGGCGTGCAGCGCCTCGGTCTGGTCGGTAAGTGAGCCGGCCGACGATTGCGCGGTCTCGGCGAGGCGCTGGCTGATGGCGCTGGAATGCTCGTCGAGCGCGCCGATGACGGCGTTGAGCCGCGCGTTTAGCGCCTCGGTCTGCTCGGTAAGGGAGCCGGCCGACGATTGCGCGGTCTCGGCGAGGCGCTGGCTGATGGCGTTGGAATGCTCGTCGAGCGCGCCGGTGACGGCGTTGAGGCGCGCGTGCAGCGCCTCGGTCTGGTCGGTAAGGGAGCCGGCCGACGATTGCGCGGTCTCGGCGAGGCGCTGGCTGATGGCGTTGGAATGCTCGTCGAGCACGCCGATGACGGCGTTGAGGCGCGTGTGCAGCGCCTCGGTCTGCTCGGTAAGGGAGCCGGCCGACGATTGCGCGGTCTCGGCGAGGCGCTGGCTGATGGCGTTGGAATGCTCGTCGAGCGCGCCGATGACAGCGTTGAGGCGCGCGTGCAGCGCCTCGGTCTGGTCGGTAAGGGAGCCGGCCGACGATTGCGCGGTCTCGGCGAGGCGCTGGCTGATGGCGTTGGAATGTTCGTTGAGCGCGCCGATGGTGGCGTTGAGGCGCGCGTGCAGCGCCTCGGTCTGCTCGGTAAGGGAGCCGGCCGACGATTGCGCGGTCTCGGCGAGGCGCTGGCTGATGGCCTCGGTACGTTCGTTTACGACGTCGACGGCGGCGTTCAGCCGCCGCCACAGCGAGTCGGTCTGTTCCGTAAGGACGCTGGCGGATTGCTGCGCGCTCTCGGCGAGGCGTCGGCTGATTTCGTCCGAGTGTTCGTTGAGGGCGCTGATGGAGGCGTTCAGGCGGTCCTGCAAAGTCCGCGTCTGGCCGCTAAGAGCATCGGCCGATTGGCGCGCGCTCTCAGCAAGGCGTAGGCTGATCTCCTCCGTATGTTCGTTGAGCGCCTCGATGACGGCGTTGTGGCGCTGCTGCAACGCCTCGGTTTGTTCGCCGAACGCGCCGGCGGACCGGTCGGAAATTGCGGCGAGTTGCGCGCCGGTTTCTTCGGCATGGCGGCTCAGCGCCTCGAGCGTCGCCGTCAAGCGCTGCTGCAATCCGTCGGCGCAGTCGGTGAGCGCCGCGACTGAGCGCCACGAGGAGCTTTCCAGCTGTCCGGCGAGCTGCTCTGAGCGACCCGACAAGGCGCCGAGGGTCTCGTCGATGGTCGCGGTCAAGCGCTCATGCAGCGCTTCGGAGCGGCCGGCGAAGTCGCTCCCCGCCTGCTCGGCGGCGACGGCCAGGCGCTCGCCCATGATCGACGAATGATCATTCAGCGCCGCGAACGTGCCGTCGAGAACGGAGGAGAGCTGCTCGCTCAGCGCGTCCGCTCTTCCGGCGAAAGCGGTCATTATATCCTGAGTCGTGAGATCCAGGTGCCCATGCACGTGCTCGGCATGGCTGTTCAGAGCGTTGACGGTTTCGTCAATCGAGCCCGCGATCCGCCCGCGCAACGCGTCGACATGCTGCGAAAGCGTCGACACCGTCGATGCCGACGCTGTCGCAAAACTGCGCTGCATTTCGTCGCCATTGCGCTCGAATTCGGACTGCAGGTGGGTTCGGCTGTCCTCGAACAAAGCGACGACCGTGCGGCTCGACTCATCGAGCGCGCTGCGGGCGTTCTCAGCGCGCTCGGCGATCAGCTCGCCGAAACGCTGGCTGGCTTCAGCCAGGTTCTCGCTGAGGGCGCCGCCTTGGACGGCGACGACTTCGTGCAAACGATCGCCGGTTTCAGCAAGCCGCGCCGCCAGGCTCTCGCCGCGCGAGGCGATCGTCTCAACGATCTGCGCGCCGGCGGCGTCGAGGCGTTCGGCGAGCGCGTCGCCGCGCATGCCAAGGTCGGCGGAAAGAACGTCCCGCGCTTTTTGCAGCCGCTCGTCGAGCTCGGCCAAGCGATCGTCGAGCGTTTGCGCAACGCCGGCGGTAGCCTGCGTCAAATCGGCGGTCGCGGTTTGGCCGGTCTGGTTGAGGCGGAGGACAAGCTCTTCGCCGTGACTGGAAAGATGATCAATCAGATCATCCCGGCCGCGGGTCAGCGCCTGCTTGATTTCATCGCCCTTCGAGTAGAGCGAAGCCGCGACTCGTCCGGCGGCTTCGCCGACGCGTTCGGAAAATCGCGTGGACGCGCTCTCAATATCGCGCGACGCATTGTCGTGCGCGACCGAAATGGCGCTGCGCACGCGATCGGCGTTGACGAGAATCGACTCGCGCTCGACGGCCAGCTCGTCGATCAGCGCGCGCACGCGCCGCTCATTGTCCGAATAGGAGCGCTCCAGGTTGGATAGTTCCGAGCGCACAAGCGTTTCGAGTTCGCCGGCGCGCGCGAGCGCGCGTTCGATGCCGTCCCCCATCGAGGCGACCTCGCGGCGGATCGCTTGCGATAGCGTCACCATTTGTTCGGTGGCGATCGTCTCCGGTTCAGCGAGGCGGATCGCGACCTCGGTCATTGAGCGGGCCGTCACCCGCATCTCCTGCGCGCGCCGCGCCATCATTGCGGTGATGAAGAAAAAAACCACCGGTCCGGTAATGGTGAGTAAGTAAAGCGCCGTCGCCGGCAGACTGGAGCCGCTTGGGCCGGCGAATAGGTCCTCGCGGTGCGCAAGCAGGTAGCCAAGGGTCGAAACAATCCACAGGGCGGAGCAGAGCGCCGCAACGATCGTCGGCGTGCGGCTGGAGCGCGCCTGAAGGGCGCGCAGCATTTCGCCGGTCGAATGCCGGTCGTCATTGGCCGGGGACGCGCCGCGCCGGATTTCGCCGCCGGCCGCCTCGGCGACCGCCGCCGCAAAGCTCTGGTCCGACGGAGCGAACAGAGGGTCTCCGGCGGTCGAAGGCAGTCTTGCGTCTGAAATCCGCCCTCCTTTCGTTTGAAACTTCGCCTCTAGGGGCCTGATTTTTCTGCGCTTCAGCACCCTTCCCATCCGCCGCAGCGACCGTTTCGCCGAGACCAGCGCGTAGGTTCAGGGCTTCCTCGATCGCAAGAAGCGCCTCCGCCGCAGGATCGTGGGATTTGGGAGAGCTCGCCATCGGGTGCCCCTTCGAAGTCTTTCATGAGCGCGTTTTGTACGTTTTGAGCGCAAAAGCATCATCCTGGATGCTGAACGTACCGTTAACCAAAACTTACTTTACATCTGCGAGGTAGGGATTCAAACCCGAGCGCCAGGCCCTTCTTAAAACATCGTTAATGCTAGCCGCCGACGGCAGGTCCAAGGCCATGCAAAAGTCGCGCGCCGGCTGCGAGGTGCGCTTGACGGCATTGGTCCGATGGGACCCAGGACCAACCGGTATTCCGGAACGTCGGGCCTTTCCAAGGCGGAGCCAATCCAGCTCGGCGCAAGGCGCGGGCGCGCTTCGCTTGGGCGAAACAGGGCCGCCGACAAAAGGCGAAGGAACGCCGCCCTGGCGAGCAATCGGTAAGGCGCGCTAGGGAGCGTTTCGACTTGGAATGCGCCGTTTTTAGGGCGATTTCCGCCCGGATGGCAGCGTCAATGCTGCTTTTGCGGCCTCAATTCTCCGATTTTACGCTCTTGCAGGATGCCTGAACTTCAGCCATGAACTGCGGCGATGCGATCTCCTAAACTCTTAAAATCTCCTCAACTCTTATAAAGGGACGCCCGCCATGTCCAAGGCCAGATTTTCACCCCCGCCTAGGGAAGCGTAAGCTCGATCCATGCCCAAAATTACCTTCGTCGACTCGCTCGGTGAAGCCCGCACCGTCGAGGCGGAAGTCGGCTCCACCGTGATGGAGGCCGCGATCCGCAACGGGGTTCCCGAAATCAGCGCGGAATGTGGCGGCGGTTGCGCCTGCGCGACCTGCCATGTCTATGTCGATGAGGAATGGAGGAGCTTGACCGGCGCGGCGTCGGATCGGGAAGAAGACATGCTCGATTTCGCCTATGGGGTGCAGCCGAATTCGCGATTAAGTTGTCAAATCAAGGTGACGCCCGAGCTAGACGGCTTGATTGTCAGGACGCCCGACCGGCAGGGGTAGCCGCCAGCGTCAGCTCGGAGCCAAATCGCGTTTGACGCCTAGTCGCGGATCGAAACGGAAGCCCCGGAGCTGAGCCAGGCGCTGCGCGAGGTCTTTTCGGAGCGAGGAATGAGCGAAATCATCAACACCGACGTCGTCATCGTCGGCGCCGGACCTGCCGGACTCTTTGCAGTCTTCGAGCTTGGGCTTTTGGACATCAAATGCCATCTCATTGATGTTTTGCCCAAAGCTGGGGGACAATGCGCCGAACTCTACCCCGAAAAGCCAATTTATGACATTCCCGGGCAGTTGGTCGTGACGGGGCAGGGCCTCGTCGACCAGCTTTTGCGGCAGATCGCGCCATTTCACCCAACTTTCCATTTCGGCGACGTTGTCGAGACGCTTGAGGTGCTGGGAACGCCTGAGGCGCCGTCATTTCGCTTGCGGGCCGGCGAACGGACCTTCGAATGCAAATCGGTGATCGTCGCGGCGGGAGGCGGCTCGTTCCAGCCAAAGAAGCCGCCGATCGACGGCATTGAAGCCTTCGAGGACAAGTCGGTCTTTTACGCCGTTCGCAAGAAGGAGAATTTTCGCGACAGAAGCGTCGTCATCGTCGGCGGCGGCAATTCGGCGCTGGACTGGACGCTCAATCTCCAACCGATCGTCAAGCGGCTGACGCTGATTCACCGCCGCGACGACTTCCGCGCCGCGCCGCATTCGGTGAAGGCGATGCGCGAACTCGTCGCCGACGGCCGGATCGACTTGCATATCGGTCAGGTCGTTTCGCTCAAAGGCGAGGCCGGCGAACTCGCCGCGCTGACCGTGAAAGGCGCCGACGGCGGCGCCAAAGAGATCGCCTGCGAGCGGCTGATCCCCTTCTTCGGTCTCACGATGAAGCTTGGTCCTGTCAGTCAATGGGGCCTCAACCTGCATGAGAATCTCGTTCCGGTCGACACCGAGCGCTTCGAGACCAATGTGCCGGGCGTCTTCGCGATCGGCGATATCAACACCTATCCCGGCAAGCTGAAGCTTATTTTATGTGGTTTCCACGAAGGAGCCTTGGCGGCGCAGCGGGTCCACCATTACGTCTATCCGGACAAGAGGCTGACCTTCCAGTACACGACGTCCTCCTCGAGCTTGCAAAAGAAGCTCGGCGTGCATTGAACGGCGGCTTTGTTTAAGCATAAGGCAACGCATGAACCGCGTCGCGCTCTATACCGGTTCTTTCGATCCATTGACGAACGGCCATGTCGACGTGATCGAAAGCGCCGCGAGCGTCTGCGACGAACTCGTCATCGGCGTCGGCGCGCATCCCTCCAAAACGCCGCTGTTCAGCGTCGAGGAGCGCGCCGCCCTGATCGAGGCGGCCTGCAGAAATATGTTGGCGGCGCGATCCTGCAAGCTTTCGGTGCGGCCTTTTTCGGGGCTTGCGGTGGAGGCGGCCAAGGCCGTCGGCGCGCAAATTCTGGTGCGCGGCCTGCGCAACGGCTCCGATCTTGACTATGAAATGCAAATGGCCGGCATGAACGCGGCGATGGCGCCGAACATAAAGACCGTATTTTTCGCAGCCTCCCCTGGGGTCTGTCACATTACCGCGACATTGGTGCGGCAGATCGCAGCCATGGACGGAGATGTGTCGAGCTTTGTGCCAGGGGCTGTCTTGCGAGCGTTGGATCAGAAGCGACGCGGGCTACAAAAATGATCGCGGGCATCGTCGCCGCGCAAACCAAAAAGACATCAAGGGAACAAATCCAATGGCGTTCAAACGTTTGATCATCGCGCTTGGCCTTGCGGCCGCTCTGTGCGGGGCCGTCATGGCCGCGCCGCAAGACCTCAAGGACACAATCTACCTCGACACCAAGGATGGCCGCATTACGATCCAGCTCCGCCCGGACCTCGCGCCAAAGCACGTCGCCCAGATCGAGACCTTAACCAAGCGCGGCTTCTATAACGGCATCGTGTTTCATCGCGTCATCGACGGCTTCATGGCGCAAACCGGCGATCCGACCGGAACCGGCATGGGCAAATCGGACCTGCCCAACATCAAGGCCGAGTTCTCATCCGAGCCCTTCACGCGCGGCACCGTCGGCATGGCGCGCGCACAAGACCCGGATTCAGCGAATTCGCAGTTCTTCATCACTTTCGCCGACGCCCCTTTCCTCAACAACAAATATACTGTCGTCGGCAAGGTCGTCTCAGGGATGGACGTCGTCGACAAGATCAAGAAAGGCTCCAAGGCGGACAACGGCGCCGTCACGGATCCTGACAAAATCATCAAAATGCAGATGGCCGTCGACGCCGCCCCGGCGAAGAAATAGAAGGCTCCTCTTCATCGTCTCTTTGTCGGCCGTCAGGAAGGACCTGCGGCCGAAGCGGTTTACCTTGTCGCGCGCATAGTCTATTGCGTCGCAAACGTTGGCTGGGATTGAAGCCCCCGAGAAAACGGCGCCGTCCAACGCGCCGGGGCCGCTCGATCTGGCCAATTTGCATCGCGCGCCGCCTCTTCCGGTCCGCGGCGTTAAAGTTTCATGCAGGAGCTCCAAATGCCCGCAGCTGGCAACACCCTCACCTTAGAGACGACGCACGGCCCCGTGGTGATCGAGATGCGCCCGGACCTCGCGCCAGGTCACGTCGCCCATATCAAGAAGCTTGTCGAAGAGAAGTTCTACGACGGCGTCGTATTTCACCGCGTCATCGACGGCTTCATGGCGCAGACCGGCTGTCCGCATGGGACCGGCACGGGCGGCTCCAAATACCCAAACCTCAAGGCCGAATTCAATGCTGAGCCGCATGTGCGCGGCGTCGTCTCGATGGCCCGCGCGCAGGACCCGAATTCCGCCAATTCGCAATTCTTCATCTGCTTTGCCGACGCCCGTTTCCTCGACAAGCAATATACGGTGTGGGGCAAGGTCGTTTCCGGCATGGAGAATGTCGACAAGATCAAGCGCGGCGAGCCGGTCCGCAATCCCGACAAAATCATCAGCGCGACCTTGAGCTGATTCTTTCAGTGCCCGATCTGACGGTCCGAGGCCTTCGCCACAAGGATCGAACGCCCCCATCGCGGAGCCGAAGGGAGCCTGAGACGGTCCGAATGTTCTTTTCGGACCGTCTCGCGAGTCAATGCGCTAAGATCAATAGCTGATACAAAGAGCAAGATGGCTTCCTTGGAATTCATCTGTGCTTATGAAAGCGATGCTCGCGGCGTCCAGCCAGGGCTCAAGCCTTCATGCGCGTAGACCTTTTCGATTTTGACCTGCCGGACACTTCGATCGCCTTGAGGCCGGCGCATCCGCGTGACGCCGCGCGGCTGCTCGTCGTGCGCCCCCGCGGCGCGCCCGGCGACGGCCCGCTTTTGCAAGACCAACTCATCCGCGACCTGCCGGAGCTGCTCGATCCGGGCGACGTGCTCGTCGTCAATGACACGCGCGTCATTCCCGCCCGGCTCCTCGGCCGCCGCGTCAGGGGCGAGGCTTCGGCGCGCATCGAGGCGACCTTGCACAAGCGCGAAGGCGCCGATCTGTGGCGCGCTTTCATGCGCCCGGCAAAAAAACTGAAATCGGGTGAGGTCGTCGCCTTTGGGGCGCCCGGTTGCGAGTTGCTTGCAGCCGCCGTCGTCGAGAAGGGAGCGGAGGGCGAAGTTCTGCTCAGGTTCGCCCTGTCTGGAGAGGTCCTAGATGCGGCCTTGGAGCGGATCGGACAAATGCCGCTGCCGCCCTATATTTCCGGCAAGCGCCCAATCGATGAACAAGACGCCGCCGATTACCAAACGCTGTTCGCTCGGCGGCCAGGCGCCGTCGCGGCGCCGACGGCGAGCCTGCATTTTACTCCGAAGCTCATCGCCGCCCTCGCCGCGCGGAACGTCGCCATCGAAAAGGTGACGCTGCATGTCAGCGCCGGCACTTTTTTGCCGGTCAAGGCGGCGGACACCGATGATCACGAGATGCACGCCGAGTGGGGCGAGGTGAACGCCGCGACGGCGAAAGCGCTGAACCAGGCCCGGGCCATGGGCCGGCGCATCATCGCCGCCGGCACGACCCCTTTGCGGATTTTGGAGTCCGCGACGCAGCCGGACCGCGCCATCGCGGCTTTTTCAGGCGACACCTCGATTTTCATCACCCCCGGCTACAGGTTCAAGGCGGTCGACGTGCTGCTCACGAATTTCCACCTGCCGCGCTCGACTCTGTTCATGCTCGTTTGCGCTTTCTCCGGTCTTGAAACGATGCGCAGCGCCTACGCTCATGCGATTGAAAAGAACTATCGCTTCTACAGCTATGGCGACGCGTGTCTCTTGTTTCCCACGGCGCAGGCGCTAGGCGCATGACGGAAGACTTCCGATTTCACGTCGAGGCGACCGACGGAGCCGCGCGCGTCGGATCGCTCACGCTTCCGCGTGGGAAAATCCGGACGCCGGCCTTCATGCCGGTCGGCACCGCGGCGACTGTGAAGGCGATGCATCCGGAAGCCGTGCACGGGCTCGGCGCCGATATCGTGCTCGCCAACACCTATCATCTGATGCTGCGGCCCGGCGCGGAGCGGATCGCGGCGCTCGGCGGCCTGCATCGCTTCATGAATTGGCCGGGCCCGATCCTCACCGATTCCGGCGGCTTTCAGGTGATGTCGCTCGCAAAGCTGCGCAAGCTCGACGAAAATGGCGTGACCTTCCAATCTCACATCGACGGCTCGAGCCATGTTTTGACGCCGGAGAGGTCGATGGAGATTCAGGATCTGCTCGGCGCCGACATCCGGATGCAGTTCGACGAATGCGTCAGGCTGCCCTGCGCGGAAGAGGAGGCGCGCCGCGCCATGCTGCTTTCGCTGCGCTGGGCCGAGCGATCGAAGAAAGCCTTCGCGCAAAGGCCGGGCGGCGCCTTGTTCGGCATTGTCCAGGGCGGCGTCTCCACGGCGCTTCGGCGCGAAAGCGCTCGCGCCTTGGTCGACATGGAATTTCATGGGCTTGCGATTGGTGGGCTTGCCGTCGGCGAGTCCCAGCAGGTCATGCTGGCGACGATCGAATGCGCCATCCCTGAACTGCCGGCGGCCAAGCCGCGCTATCTGATGGGGGTCGGATCACCGAACGATCTCACCGAGAGCGTCAGGCGCGGGATCGACATGTTCGACTGCGTTATGCCGACGCGGGCTGGCCGGCATGGTTTGGCTTATACCCGCGCGGGAAGACTCAATCTGCGCAACGCGCGTCACGCCGACGATCCGGCCCCGGTTGACGCCGATTCGAAAAAGCCTGCGGCGCGCATCTATTCACGCGCCTATCTGCATCACCTCGTCAAATGCGGCGAGATTCTCGGCATGATGCTGCTGACCGAGATCAATCTCGCCTACTATCAGGATCTGATGGCTGGTCTGCGCGGGGCCATCGCGGCGAAACGTTTGGACGACTTCTGCGCCGAAGTGAAAGAGGGTTGGCTTATGGGAGAGGAAGCCGATTTATCAGGCTGATGGGCCCCATGCGTCCGTCCGCGTGCCTGCTTGGAAGGCATCGCGTTTCTCCAGAGGGATGTCTCTTCGCTACCAGGCCCAATGGGCGGCTTCCCAGCGATATGCCTTGTCGTGTTTGACGACATGTCCGATCGCCGGGAACAGAAAATGATAGCCCATCGCCATAATCCGGTCGGTCGCGACGCGGTCCAGGATAGCCTTACGCGAGTTGATCGCCTGGGCGGGATCGTAGTCGAAGATCGGCGTCCACTCGGGGCGCTGCAAGCTTGTCACCGGACTATGGGCGATGTCGCCCATATGCATGAACTGCTCCTTGCCCGATGCAAACAGGATTGAGGCATGAGACGGCGAATGTCCTGGCGCCGCAATATAGCGCACGCCGCTTGTGATTTCGCCGCCTTGCTTCACGAACCGTGATCGGTCGGCGACCGGCGGCAGGTTCTCTCGAGCTGCTCCAATTGTGCCCTTCTTGAACGGGTCGGGCAGCGGCGAACTGTCGACCTCGCTTTCAAAACGGCTGCCGGTCCAGTAGTTCCACTCCGTATCGACGAAGACGAACTGAGCCTTTGGAAACGCCAGCGCGCCCGATTTCGTCACCAGGCCGCCGATATGGTCCAAGTGACCGTGCGAGATCACGACCAGATCTATGCTCTCTGGCGTGATTCCGGCCCTGCCCAGGTTCGCCTCGAGCCGGGGAAAGCTGCCGAAGGGTGGGCCGATTTTCTCACCGAAGCCGGTGTCGACAAGGATACGCTCCCGTCCCGTGTCGACCACCAACGGGTTGTTCGTTGCTTGGATCACCGGCTGCATGAAGTTTGCCCTTAACACCGGGGCGAGTTCAGCCTCGGAGGCGTTCATGACGAAGATCGGGCTCACCGGAATCGGCCCCTGGCCATCCGAAATCACGGTCGCCCGGAAGTCGCCGATCTTGAAGCGATAGAAGCCATTGCCGTTTAAGGGTTCCGCGCCGGCTTGAGGGGCGTCTACCGCGATGCGGTCTTCAATTTCGAACGAAACGTTACCCATCTGTCATCTCCATTTGCGACGCATTGGCCGGTACCCGCTTCGGCCAATCCGCCGGGATCGTCCCAGTGGATAACGCGCTCGCGTGGGAGTTGCGGAGATACGGTGGCCATGTCGATCATCCCGCCAAGGCGACTTTGCCTAACGGCCGATCCTCGATCAGATGGCGCAAGGCGTCGCCCGCCTCGCCGAAGGGATAGACACGCTCGACGATTGGCCTGACGGATCCGCTGACGATCAGCGGGATGATGTCCCGCCACGCAGTGGCGATGGCGGTCGGCGATTGGGCGAACAGAGAGAAGCCGGCCATCCGCGCGCCTTTCCAGATCAGGTCTGTCACATCGATCGTGGTCTTGCGTCCGGCGGAATAGCCCAGCGTGATCAGGACACCGCCGAGACCAAGGCTGCTTAACGCCTCACCGGTCACGCCGTCGGCGATTGACCTTCCGTGGCGCGAGGTCAATCACGTTTTCGAAGCCAAGCTTGCGCGCCCTGGCGGCTTTCGCCGCGCCGCCGGCCGTCGAAATCACCTTGCCGGCGCCTTGCGCCCGCGCGAGCTGATAGGTCGCGTTGCCGACCGACCCGCCGATCCCTGGAGCCAGCACCGTCATGCCCGGCTTGAATCCGGCCAGCGCCAGCGTGATCTGCGCCGTCAGATAGGCCACTGGAAGGCTCGCCGCGACTACGTCCTCGATCGCGTCAGGCGCGGACGCCAGATCTTCGGGCCTCGCCAGCAGCCATTCTTGCCACGCGCCATTCTCACGAACGCCGTAGGGCCCTGTGAACATCACGCGGCCTCCCACCGCGAGTCCGAGTTGCCGGCATCCTCGATGACGCCTGCGCCCTCGTTGCCGAGCACCAGCGGCGCCTTGGCCCGAGGGTGTCCACCCGAGAGGATCGTGTGGTCGAGTGGCGTGACTCCGGCGGCCGTGACGCGGATCAGGACCCTGCCCTTCGCCGGTTGCGGCCTGGGCAATTCGATCTGCCGCAGTCCGCCATAGCCCGAGAAAGTCTCCGCCTCCATCGCACGCATCGGCATCCTCCTATAAAGTAACTGACCTGTAAGGCACTTGGCTGTTACTGACAGGTCTGTTACTTTGTCAAGCGAAAAATCGGAGCGGAGCAAGCGGATATGGAGGCGGCAGCCCGACCCCGGCGGGGAGCCCCGCCAAAAGGCGAACTGAGCGCCCGCGAGCGCATCCTCGCGGCGGCGAGTGAATTGTTTTACCGCGAGGGCATCCGAGCGGTCGGCGTCGACACGGTCGTCGAGCGATCCGGCGTGTCGAAGACGAGCCTCTATCGCCTGTTTGAATCCAAGGACGCTTTGATCGCCGCCTTTGCTGCCGAAAAGGATCGGTTGTTCTGGACGTGGTGGGATCGCATGGAAGAGCAGCACGCCGATGATCCGCGCGCCTTGCTGGACGCGCTGCTATCTGGGATCGCGGAGCGGATTGGGCGCCCCGCTTTTCGCGGCTGTCCGTTCCTCAACCTGGCGACGGAGTTTCCCGACGACAACCATCCCGGCCGGGTCGTCGCTCGGGCCAACAAGGTGGAAATGCGGGCGAGGATCGCGACGATAGTTGCCAAGCTTGGCGCCGTTGATCCCAACCGTACCGCGTCTCAGATAGCGCTGATCATCAACGGTGCGTACGTCACTGGCTGCATGCGCGAACCTGCTGACCTGAGGGACGATCTCGTCGACGCCGCCATGAAATTATTGGCCTAGTGGCTCGCCAATGTTGCGCGCATGTGATCCAGGCTGATACCTGGTGTAAAACTCTATTGCTCCGTCAGCCGCCGCAACACCTCGGGCGAACCATAGCCGTCGGCGGGATTGATCTGCGCGGCGATTTGGAAAGCGTGGATGGCGTCACGCGAGGCCTGGCCGAAGCGGCCGTCGATGACGCCGCTATAAAAACCGCGCGCTTGCAAGGCGCGCTGAATGGCCGATTTGTCGGCGCGGCTCAGGAAGGCCTCTCCCGCCGGCCAATGCCCGCGCAACTCTGGGCCGCCGGCGATCCGGTCGGCGAGCAGACTGAGCGAAAGCGCATAAGAATCCGAATTGTTATACACTTTGAGCACCCAATAATTTTCCGATAACAAGAACGCCGGGCCGGCGGCACCGGACGGCAAAAACAAAGTGGCTTCGCCCTCGGCGTCGATCGGGCCCTTTTCCGCCTTAACCACGCCGAGCGCCTTGAAGGCGGCAAAGCCGCCATGTAGCGATGCGAAATCGAACCCCGTTGGAAGCATAACCTCCATGCCCCAAGGAAGGTCTCGCCGCCATCCCGACTGACGCAGAAAATTGGCGATAGAGGCGAAGCTGTCCTGCGGCTTCTCCCAGATGTCGGCGAAAGCCGATCCATCGAAGCTCACCGCATATTTCAAATAGGCAGAGGGAATGAATTGCGGATCGCCCATGGCGCCCGCCCAGGATCCTTTGAGTTTTTCGCGCGGGACGACGCCGCGATCGAGAATGACCAGCGCCGCGATCCATTCGTCGCGAAAAAGCTCCCGGTCCTGACGTTCATAGGCCAGCGTCGCCAGCGTCCGGATGATGTCCATGCCGCCTTTCGCCGCGCCGAAATCGGTCTCCATTCCCCAGGCCGCGACGATGATCTCCGGCGCCACGCCAAAGCTCTGCGAAATCCGAGATAGCACGGAGGACCAGCGTCGCAGCGCCGCGCGTCCGCGCAAAACTCTGGCGTTGGACACGGCCTCAGCGAGATAGGATTTAAGCGGCTTGTCGAACTCCGCCTGTTTGGCCGCCGTCGCTGGCGCCAAGGGGTCTGGCGTCAGGCCGGCGCAGGCGGCCTCGAAAGTCGCGCGCCGGACCCCCGCCGCTTCCGCGCGCGGCCAGAGCGATCGCAGAAAATCCTGAAAGCCGGCGCCGCTCTCTTCATGCGCGTCAAGGGCGCCCGCGCGCGGCGAAAAGCCCAGCGTCAGCAGAGCGAACACGCAGATGAAAAGCCAAGCTGGCTTGTCCGCTGTTATGAAGGATCGGCCTCCGGCCGTCTTCGGGTCTCTGTCTTCCATTTTCGCTCGCGCAGCGTTTCGAAGACGACATAAAGCATCGGGATGAGAAAAATGCCAAGCGCGCTCGCCGCGATCATGCCGGCGAACACTGGCGTTCCGACGCCGCGCCGGCTGATCTGCGCCGCGCCGGTGGCGATGACAAGCGGAAGCAGGCCGAGCACGAAGGCGATCGAAGTCATCATCACGGCGCGAAATCGCATGCGCGCGCCAAGCGTCGCGGCCTCGCGAATATCCATTCCCTCCTCGCGCCGGTCCTTGGCGAATTCGACAATGAGAATGCCGTTCTTGGCGGCGAGCGCGATCAGCACGACGAGGCCGATCTGCGCGTAGAGATCGAGCGCCAGGCGCGCGATCAGAATGCCGGCGAATGCGCCGAGAACCGCGACGGAGACCGACATCAAGACGGGAATTGGAATGATCCAGCTCTCATAGAGCGCGACAAGGAAAAGGAACGCGAACAGCAAAGCGAGTGCGAGGATGGGGCCGGTCTGGCCGGAGGCTTCGTGCTCCTGATATGCGGTGCCTGTCCATTCAAAGCTGTAGCCGGGCGGCAGAGTTTTCGCGGAGAGCGCCGCCATCGCCGCCAGCGCGCCGCCCGACGATACGCCCGGCGCGGGAGCGCCGTTGATCGTGGCCGAACGATAATTGTTGTAGCGCGTGATCGCCTGCGGCCCGACGATCGTGCGCAGGGAGGCGAGCGCCGCCATCGGCACCATCGTGTTGGTTTTGTTGCGGACATAGATTTGCCAAATCGACGAAAAATCGCGCCGGTTGGCGGCGTCGGCCTGCAGATTGACCTGCCAGGTGCGCCCGTAAAGATTGAAGTCGTTGATGTAGGTTCCGCCTAGCGTCGCCTGCAAGGCGGAGAAGATATCGGCGATGTCGACGCCGAGCGCTTGCGCTTTCTGCCGGTCGATATCGAGGAAGATCGAGGGATTGGTTGCGGTGAAGGTTGAGAACACGCGCGTCAACGCCGGATCGGCGTTGGCTGCCGCCACCAGGGCTTGCATGACGCTGGCGATGTCCGAGGGCTCCTGTCCTTCCAGCGCTTCCAGCTGATATTCGAATCCCCCCGTCGTCGAGAGGCCGATGATGGGGGGCAAATTGAATGCGATCACCGACGCGGGGCGGAACTGGGCCGTCTCGCGCGTGATCTTGGCGATCAGGGCTTGCGCCGAATCCGCCGCCGTCGGCCGGTCGGCGAAGGGCTTCAACTTCGCGACGATGAAGCCGGCATTCGGCTCGTTGACGGCGTCGATTTGCGAATAGCCGATAATGGAGAACGTGTCTTGCATCTGCGGCATCTTGAGCAGCTGAGCTTCGATCTGTTTCATCGCGTCGCTGGTGCGCTGGACAGAGGCGCCGTCCGGCAACTGGACCGACAGGAAGAAGGTGCCCTGATCTTCCGACGGCAGAAATCCAGCTGGCGTTATCCGGGAGAGCGCGTAGATAGCGCCGCCGCAGGCGAGGACCGCGACGACGGCCAGCGTCGAGCGCCGCACCAAAAAAGCCACGCCGCGCCCATAGCCGTCGCGCGCGCCGTCGATCGCGCGAAGCACGCCTTGCATGACGCCGCGGCGATGGCCGCCAGGCCGCAGCACGATGGCGCAAAGCGCAGGCGATAAGGTCAGCGCGTTCAAGGCCGATATCAGCATTGCGACGCTGATCGTCACCGCAAATTGGCGAAACAACTGGCCGGAGACGCCGGGGATGAAAGCCACCGGCACGAACACCGAGAGAAGCACGAGCGTGATCGCGATGATCGGCGCGGTGATCTGTCCCATCGCCTTCTTGGTCGCGTCGGCGCGCGAGAGCTGAGGCTCTTCCTCCATCACGCGCTCGACATTCTCGACGACGACGATCGCGTCATCGACAACGATGCCGATCGCGAGCACGAGAGCGAGCAGCGAGACGGTGTTGGCGGAATAGCCAACGGCGAGAAGGACGGCGAACGTGCCGATCAGGCTCACTGGAACTGCGATCGAAGGAATGATAGTGGCGCGCGCCGTGCCAAGAAACAGATAGACGACGATGACGACGAGTGCGAACGCTTCCGCCAGAGTCTTTATCACTTCGTGAATTGTGTCGATGACGAAAGTCGTCGAATCATAGACGACCTTGGATTTCAGACCTTCGGGAAAGCGGGCTCCGACCCTGGCGAGGGTCTTTTGCACGGCGTTCGCCGTTTGAACGGCGTTGGCGCCGGGCGATAGGTAGATTCCGATTGCGACCGCCGGCTTGCCCGAAAGGCGGCTTTCGTTGTCCAAATTCTGCGCGCCGAGCTCGACATGGGCGACGTCGCTGATATGAATGATGGAGCCGTCGGGGTTGGCGCGCAAAACGATTTTGCCGAACTGCGCGGGCGTCGTCAGGCGACCCTGCGTCTGCAAATTGAGCTGGAACTGTTGATTTTTCTCGATCGGGCGCGCGCCGATGCGTCCAATCGCCGCCTGCACGTTCTGCGATTGAACGGCGGCGATGACGTCGGAGGGCTCAAGGTTGAGGCTCACCAGCCTTTGGACGTCGAACCAGATGCGCATCGAATATCTGAGATTGCCGAACAGAGCGGCCTGTCCGACGCCTGGCGTGCGCGACAATTCGTCGAGCACGTTGATGATCGCGTAATTGGTGATGAAAAGAGGGTCCTGCTTGCCGTTTTCGCTGTAGAGCATCATGTACTGCAAAATCGCCGATGAGCGTTTTTGCACGGTCAGCCCCTGATGCGTGACGGTCTCCGGCAATTGCGCCAACGCAGTCTGCACCCTGTTGTTGACGTTGACCGTGTCGATATCGGGATTGGTGCCGAGTTCGAAAGTGACGGTCAGATTGTAGCTGCCGTCATTGCCGCTCGTCGACAACATATAGATCGACTTATCAACTCCGACCATCTGGGCTTCGAGCGGCTGGGCGACGGATGTCTCGACCACTTCCGCCGAGGCGCCGGGATAGTTCGCCGAAACCTGCACTTGCGGCGGCACGATGTCGGGGAATTGCGACAGGGGGATGCGCAAAAGGGCGAGTGCGCCCGCGATCGTGATCACGATCGCAATCACAATGGAAAGGCGGGGCCGATCGACGAAAACCGCGGAAATCATTGGCCAGCCCCAAACCTTGCGCCGCCGCCTATTTCGTCACGCCGGGCTCCGGCGGCGCCGGCCCCGGCCCCGGCGTCGCCGGCGAGGCCTGAACCGAAATTCCCGGACGAACGCGCTGCAGTCCCTCGACGATGACGAGGTCGCCGGCCTTCAGCCCGCTGGCGATGGCGGCCGTCGTCGGCGTCGACTGGCCGAGCTTGACATTTCGCCGCTCAGCCTTGCCTTCGGCGTCGACGATATAGACGAAATCACTTTGCTGATCCGACAGGATCGCGGCCCGCGGCACTCCGAGGAACTCAGCCGGCTTGACGCCCTCGAGATAGACGCTGACGAACTGCCTGTCCGTCAATTCGCGCACCGTTACGCCGCTGGGCGTTCTCACCGCAAGCGGCGGATTGGGAATGACGGCGCGCGCCAGAACCGTGTCGGTCGTGGTCTGAACTGTATTGTCAACGAAGTCCATCTTGCCGGGCTGATTGTAAATGCGTCCGTCGGGCAAGCCGAGCCGGATGACGACAGCGTTGAATCCGCCGATTGGCACATAGCGATCGCGCAAATAGTTCAGCGTGCGCACGGCGACCGGAAAGAGCACATACATCGGATCCTGGCTGACGACCGTTACCAGAACGCCGCTGCTCGGCGTTACGACATTGCCGGGCGTCACCGCCGTGCGCCCAATCTTGCCGTCGATCGGCGAAGAGATGATGGTGTAGTCGAGGTTGATCTTTGCCTGCTTGACATTGGCTTGAGCGCCGAGCAGCTGCGCTGCGTAGCTGCGTTGCGTCGCCAGCGCCGTATCGACCGTCGCTTGCGCGCCGGACTGCGTCTCCAAAAGCTTCTTCGCCCGCTCGAGCTGGATGTCGGCGTTCTGGCGTTGCGCTTCGAATTGTTGCGCGATCGCTTGCTTAGCTTCGAGGTCGGCCTCAAATGGCCCGCGCTCGAGTCGATACAACACGTCGCCCTTTTTGACCTCCGCCCCATCTCTGAAATCGACCTCATCAAGAAAAGCGGTGACGCGCGCGACGATGTCGACCCGGTCGATCGCCTCTATGCGGCCAATGAACTGGCTAGTTTGCGTGATCGGCTGCAGCTCGGCCCTGACGACGCCGACGCTCGGCGGGCCCACTGGCGCTTGCGCCCGCGCGGCGCCAGCCAGCAGCAAAGCCGGCAGCATCCCGAGGCCGACGATGGAGCCCGGCCAAAGGCCAGCGTTTGAGAACAAAGCCAGCCGACGCAACACGGGCTCCTTGTCCAATGTCGGAAGGCGAAGCTGAAAGGTAGAATATTTTCCGCGGCCGGGAAACGCGAAAAAGGGCGTTCCTTGCGTCAAAGCGTTGTGACGGGTTATTCTCTAATTACTATTGGGCGCCGCCGGTCGCGTTCGCTGGTTGCGACCGCGGCTCTGCGTCGGCTGCGGCGAGCCCCGGGCTTTTCGCTGCGGCGACGGCGATTGATTTGGCGTGCGCTTTCGCAGCTTTCTTTTTGGGCGCGGGTTCGCCCGGGGTTTTCGCCGCGTCTGCCGTCGCTCCGGACGGGTCAGTTGAGGCGGCGGCAAGATTCGTCTTCGCGGTGGGCCTGTGCGCCGCCTTCAAATGCGTTGCAGCTGATTTTTCACGCGCTTTGCTAGGCCGCCCATGCGATTCGGGCTGTTTTTCCGTCTCCACGCCTTGGGATGACGCCCCCGCCGCTTTCGCCTCGGCCGCCTCCGTCGTGGGCGTCTCGCTTCCCGCATCGGCGACGACGATCGATTTCATATGCGCTTTCGCGCCCTTGGATTTCGGCGCAGGTTTTGTCGGGGCACCCGCCGCGTCTGCGGATTGGGCTGACGGCTCGATGGAGGCAAGCGCGGCCTTCGCCTTGACCGCGTGCTTGTGCGCGACCTTTGCGGCGTTTGATTTCGCCGCCGATTTCGCATGGCTTTTTTCGGCGCGCGCGTCCGGCGGCGGCGCAACGGACTCGGCCGTCGTCTGCGCATTTTGGGCCGCCGGCTCGGCGCCGTCTTGCGCGAGGCTTGCGACCGCCGGGTTGCAAATGGGCGCGCTGGCGGGCGCCACCCATCCAGCTGGGGGATACGACGCGGCAGTTTGCGCCGCTGGCTCTACGGCGGCGGGAGGCGGGCTGACCTGCGGCGCCGCCTGAGGTGAAGCGCCTTGCAGGAAAGCGAACGGTCCCGGTGCGGGTGTTTGCGCCTCTGGCGGAGGCGGCTCGGGTGTCATTGGCGGGGAATTGGCCGTTCGCAGCGAGGCGAGCAGCTGTTTCTGCTTGGCGGCGTAGTAATAGCCTCCGGCGAACAGCCTGACCGCGCGATCCTCATCGCCGCCCGCTATCCGATAAGCGTTGGCGAGATAGGGAATGGCATAGGTCATATTGACTTGCGGATCGAGCAGGCCCTGCGGCGCGCCCTTATAGCCCATCGACCGCGCGGTGCCATATTTGATCTGCATCATGCCGAAGCAGTGTTTGTGCACAAGTCTTGGATTGTAACGGCTCTCGCGCATCACGATGCGATGGACGAGCCGCTCCGGCACGCCATGCTTTGCGGCCTGCCGCGCAATGAACGCATCATAGGCGGCCGGATGCTCAGGCGTCGCGGCGAAGCCGAATGACCAGCCGAGCGCCGCAATCGAGATCCCAAGAAAAATGCGTCGCATGGTTAATCCCCCGAGGGGGGAACCGTGCTCAGCGAGTGTGGCGGGAACGTGGCGCTAAGCTTTAGTCGTCGGCTTCTTCGATTTGTGTTGCAAATTGGCCGCAACCTCCGGCGTCGCGCATCAAAGGGCCGCCGGCGGGGTCCGAAGCCTTGATTTTGCCGAAGTTCAGATTTGCCGCTCGATCATCATGCTCTTGATGTGCGCGATGGCTTTCGCCGGATTTAGCCCTTTGGGGCAGGTTTTCGCGCAATTCATGATCGTGTGGCAGCGATAGAGTTTGAAGGGATCCTCGACATTGTCGAGCCGCTCGCCGGTCGCCTCGTCGCGCGAATCGATCAGCCAGCGATAGGCCTGCAGAAGCGCGGCGGGTCCGAGATAGCGATCGCCGTTCCACCAATAGCTGGGGCAGGAGGTCGAGCAACAGGCGCAAAGGATGCATTCGTAGAGCCCGTCGAGCTTCGCGCGGTCTTCCGGCGACTGACGCCATTCCTTTTCGGGCGTCGGCGATTTGGTTTGCAGCCACGGCTCGATCGAGGCGTGCTGGGCGTAGAATGTGGTGAGGTCCGGGACAAGGTCCTTGACCACCGACATATGCGGCAGCGGATAGATTTTGCACCGCGCCTTTGATGTCGTCGATCGCCTTGGTGCAGGCGAGCGTATTGGCGCCGTCGATGTTCATCGCGCAGGAGCCGCAAATGCCTTCGCGGCAGGAGCGGCGGAAGGTCAAGGTCGGATCGATTTTCGACTTGATCCAGATCAGCGCGTCGAGGACCATCGGGCCGCAATCGTCGCGGTCGACGAAATAGCTGTCGATGCGCGGATTGGCGCCGTCGTCCGGATTCCAACGATAGATGTTGAATTCGCTCAATTTTTTGGCTGAGTCTAGCTTCGGCCAGCTCTTGCCAGGCAGGGGCCGCGAATTTCTGGGGAGAGCGATTTCAACCATTTGAAGTTCCGGGTCAGATGAACGTGGTTTTGAACGATCGGCTGGGGAGTTCAGGTCGCCTCAATACACGCGCGCTTTCGGCTCGATATATTGCATTTCGTTGGTCATCGTATAGCTGTGCACCGGGCGGTAATCGATCGTCACGCTGCGGGCGACGGGATCGATCGACGCCAGTGTATGCTTCATCCAATTGACGTCGTCGCGTTGGGTATAGTCTTCCCGCGCATGGGCGCCGCGCGATTCGGTGCGGTTGCCGGCGCCGTCCATGGTGACCACCGCCTGAATGATGAGATTGTCGAACTCCAAGGTCTCGACGAGATCGGAATTCCAGATCATCGACCGGTCGGTGACGCCGACCTGATCCCTGGTCGCCCACACCTCATGGATCAGCTTCGAGCCTTCCTGCAGCGTCTCGCCAGTGCGGTAGACGGCGCAATGGCTCTGCATGACTTTTTGCATCCGCAGCCGCAGGTCCGCCGTCGGAATCGAGCCTTTCGCATAGCGGAAGCCGTCGAGGCGCGAGAGCGCGTATTCGGCGGAATTGGCGGGCAGCTCCGGCTGCTTCGCGCCGGCCGTGACCAGCTCCGCGGCGCGCATGCCGGCGGCGCGGCCGAACACCACGAGATCGATCAGCGAATTGGAGCCGAGCCGGTTGGCGCCATGGACGGACACGCAGGCCGCCTCGCCGAGCGCCATCAGGCCCGGGACGATGACGTCGGGGTCGCCGTTTTTCTTGATGACGACCTCGCCGTGATAATTGGTCGGGATGCCGCCCATATTGTAATGCACCGTCGGAAGCACCGGGATCGGCTGTTTGGTCAGATCGACGCCGGCGAAAATCTTGGCGCTCTCGGAAATGCCGGGGAGGCGCTCATGGAGGATTTTCGGGTCGAGATGGTCGAGGTGGAGATAGATGTGATCCTTGTGCTTGCCGACGCCGCGCCCTTCGCGGATCTCCACCGTCATGGCGCGTGAAACCATGTCGCGCGGCGCGAGATCTTTGACCGAGGGAGCATAGCGCTCCATGAAGCGCTCGCCGGCGGCGTTGGTGAGATAGCCGCCTTCGCCGCGCGCGCCCTCGGTGATCAGGCAGCCCGCGCCATAGATGCCGGTCGGATGGAACTGCACGAACTCCATGTCCTGCAGCGGCAGCCCCGCGCGCAACACCATGGCGTTGCCGTCGCCGGTGCAGGTGTGCGCCGAGGTGCAAGAGAAATAGGCGCGGCCATAGCCGCCAGTGGCGAGAATGACGAGTTGCGCGCGGAAGCGGTGGATCGTGCCGTCATCGAGCTTCAGACAAACGACGCCACGGCAGCGACCGTCTTCCATGATGAGGTCGATGGCGAAAAATTCGACGAAGAATTCGGTGTTGTAGCGGAGCGCCTGGCCATAGAGCGTGTGCAGCATGGCGTGGCCGGTGCGGTCGGCGGCGGCGCAGGTGCGCTGCGCCGGCGGTCCCTTGCCGAAATCGGTGGTCATGCCGCCGAAGGGGCGCTGATAGATGCGGCCGTCCTCGGTGCGCGAGAACGGCACGCCCCAATGTTCGAGTTCGTACACGGCGGCCGGGCGCGTTCCGGCAGAGATATTCGATGGAATCCTGGTCCCCCAGCCAGTCCGACCCTTTGACGGTGTCGTACATGTGCCATTTCCAATTGTCGGGGCCCATGTTGGCGAGCGAGGCGGCGACGCCGCCTTGCGCCGCGACCGTGTGCGACCGCGTCGGGAAGACCTTGCGTGATGCAGGCCGTGCGCAGCCCCGCCTGCGAGCAGCCGACGGTCGCGCGCAATCCAGCGCCGCCGGCTCCGACGACGATGACGTCGAAGCTGTGATCGGTGATCGGATAGGCGGCTCCGAGCCGCGATGGCCCGGCGCCGCCATTCGACATGCCGTATTGGAGGCCATTCTGTTCGCCTTTCGAATTCACTCTCTGCATGTCGAGCGCGCAGACTATGCGGTCGAGCCGCCCTCCAAAATCAGCCGGAGGCCGAGCTTCAGGACCGCGAAAATGGACGCGAGCGCCGACGGCCCACGCAAAACAGGGTATTGGCGACGAGCGCCCATTCCTTGGCATGCGGCGAATGAACGTAATCGTCGATGATCGACCGCATGCCGGTCTTCATGTGCGCAGACCCCGGCCAGAATGAAACAGCAGCAGCACGATCGCGGGACATGGCTGCGCCAGTTCGGCGTGACGCTCGGCGTAATCCTTGCCAATCAAGCGACAGCATGACCCAGACGAAAGCGAAAGTGACAGCGGAACCAGAGCGACCGATGTCACATGCATCCGCCACGCGTCGGCGGCGCCGGACTTCGCGGAGCCGAGGAACGCGCGCGGCGCTGCGAACGGATGGATCATGCGCCATGACTGTCACTTCCTTCGTGTAGGGCCGGCCGCAGACGATGGCGACGCAGAGCGCGAAGTCTTGCCAGATTCAAGCGGGATAATACGCAGATCCAGACGAGCAATGTCAGAACGCCGCCGCCGATCAGCGTGCCCTGGCGAGCCATTCGCGTTCCGGATCATCGAGGCCGTAGCCATTGTCCCAGATGATGTGGCGCACGCCGCCGAGCATATGATGGAACAGCGCCCAGGTGAAGCCAAACAGGATGAGTTTGCCGAGAAAGGATTCAGGACACCAGAAGCGGCCGCGGCGAAAGCGCCGGGCCCGCTCGAGGCGGCGATCAGGAACCAGGCAAGAAGAAGCGTTCCGACGTATAGCGCCGCGCCCGTGATGCGATGCGCGATCGACATCATCATGGTTAACGTCGGGCGATAGATCTGCAAATGCGGCGACAGCGGCCGCCGGGTCTCCGGCCGACCGAATTCAAATCCATCTCTGTCATCGAAGTAAACCCGATCTTGGTGAGATGCGCTTCGTCTCCCTTAACGCAATCCGCCTTGCCGGGCAACGCAATCGCGGCGGAAAATTGACGCCGCCGGCGAGGTCCGCCTTCGGCTTTGCTTATTGCCAAAATGGCGGCCGCAGTAGAAGAATGCCGCCATGTTCGGGCGCGTGGGCGCAAGAGGGACGGGCCGAAGATCCAGCGGTGTTTGTTTTATCGCAAGCCGCTTTCGCCGCGCGCCTTGCCGGTGGGACTGGCAGGCGCAACAGCTTTTGGGGTGGCGTTGTTGACAAAGGCAAAAGACATGCATGTCCGCGCAGAGGGCGGTTTCTTCGTTCGACGCCGCGCCGGACGGCTGGCGCGCCGATCCGGATTGCGCGCACAGGCGCGGCGAGCGATGGTATGGCTTGCGCTGGCGCTCACCGCGCTCGCCGCGATGCCCTTGCCGGCGCGCGCCGCGGCTGGGCGCGTTTCGATCGAATCCGACGGCATGCCGCGAACGGCGATCCTGATCCAGCATCGTCGCCTCAAGCAGGCGCGGCGCTCTCTAGTCATCGTTTTGCGCGGCGACCACGAGAAAGGATCGAGGCTCAAACGAAACCTCGGCTTCGAGGAGATGGCGGGTTCAGCGCGTCCGGTCCTCGTCTATCCCGATCCGCTCGGCGGGCATTGGGGCGCGGCCGGCGCCGCCGCCTCGCGGGATGTAACGTTCATTCGCGACCTCATCGCAAAGCTCGTCTCGGATGGAATCGTCGATCGGCGCAAAGTCTTTATCGTCGGCGTCTCGAGCGGCGGCTTCGTCGCCTTTCGCGTCGTCTGCGAGAATCCGGCGCTGTTCGCGGGCGCCGCGATGCTGATCACGGGGATGCCTGCGGACATCGCCGCAACCTGCAAGCCTATGCGCCCGCTGCCCTTGATGATGATTGTCGGCGCCGCCGACCCGCTGATTCCCTATGCGGGCGGCTTGACGAATTTGGCCGATGCCAAAATAAGCGTTGCCTCGACCGACGCGGCGCTGGCTATTTTCGGCAAGGCGGCGGGATGCGGCGAGGGACGCTCCACGACGCCTTTGCCCGACCGCGATCCCCACGACGGCACGCGCGTCTATCTCGACAAGCTGAACGGCTGCAAAGTCCCGGTGGAGGCGTTTCGCGTCGAGGGGGGCGGCCATTCCGTTCCCGGACATTGGGGTGCCGCAGGGTCCCCGCATAGCGGCCCGCATAACAATGATGTGGAGGGCGCGCGGCTGGTCTGGGAGTTCTTCCGCCGGCTCGGCGGTTAGGGCTTTTTCATCGCGCGTGGGTCGCGCTGAGTTTGGTCGTCGGCCTTTATACGACGCGCGCCGTCAGAAAGAGCGATGAGGGCGGCTTCGAGACCTTCGGCGCCGCCGCTCAGAAGCAGCGTTTTCAGGCGGCCCGTCGCTCCCGATTCGAGTTGCACGGCGCTGGCCGGAATGCGTAGCGATTTGGCGACGAGTCTGATCAAAGCCGCGTTCGCCGCCCCATCTTGCGGCGCCGCGCGCACCCGCGCCTTCAGGACGGCGCGGCCATCGGAGAGCTGGTCGACGCCGGTGATTTCATCGCGCCTGCTTTTTGGCGTCAGGCGAACGGTCAGGACCAAGGCGCCGCGGCGGCGGCTCCAGGGCAACTGAGCCGATTGGTCTAAGGCGCCGGTCAAAAGACGTTCGGATAAATATACTGATAATGATGCGTTGGATCAGAAAAATAATCAGAAAAAGAACGATCGGCGAAATATCCAGGCCGCCGAAACTCGGCAGAAGGCGCCTGATCGGGCGCAGAACCGGTTCGGTCAGGGCGTTCACCGCATTGACGATGGCGCGGACGACGTCGTTATAGGTATTGATGACGTTAAAGGCGACCAACCAGGACAGAATCACGGCGGCAATCACGACATAAACATAAAGATCGAGGATCAGCAAAATGACGTCGAGAAGCGCGCGCATGGGATCTCCAAAGCCTCAGCCACCCCGCTTCGTTTACGCGGCCTGAACAGAACTGGCAAGATTTTCAACGCGACTGGCAGCGGCCCGGAAGTTGGAAGCCATATGGCGGCAATGCGCTTGCGCGCTCGCGCGCGGTCGCGTAAACAGCGGCGGGAAGGGGCTGTAGCTCAGATGGGAGAGCGCTGCAATCGCACTGCAGAGGTCAGGGGTTCGATTCCCCTCAGCTCCACCAGTGAAATCAACGATTTAAGTGCGGTTGCGAGCCGCCATGTTAGTATTAGGGAAGCACAGGGGAAACAGCGGGTGAGGCTTCACCTCTGACCTGCGGTCAACTGGCTTGGCTGGCAGGGCTGAGCAAGTTGGGAAACGAAACGGGCCGTCCGTCCAGGCGAACCTATGACCGAGGGCGCTCCCAATGCGCGCGAATTTTTTGAAATTCAGCAGATGAGGAAATTTGCTCACTTAGCGTGGCCTTCGCATTTTCTGACCGCATTATTGGTCATTTACCGCTCGCTGAAGGCTGGCCGTTTGGCGTTGCGAGATTCTGTTGAAGGCTCCTCTAGCCCCCCCGCTTTAGGTGGATGGTTCTTTTGTTTAGCTTCTGCGGCTGCTATGAGTGCCGTGGCTAACCCGAATTTGGTAGAATGATTGGACTGACACAAAGTGTCTAGAAGGTTTATTACGCTATATAATTCGATATTTTCGAGGCTATCAAAAATATCATACGCAGTTAAGTAGCCAGCTACCCAATCAAAGAACGAGTTATCTCCATTTGTTTCGGTTCTGTCTGAAATATAGTCCCAGCATGACTTGGTTCCGTAACCCCATAAGCGCGCCGATGGATTGGTCCTCTGTTTAGCTGCATACGCCACTTCCAGTGCGACAGCTAAATCAAATCCGTCAGTATGATCTAGCTGGCAGAAGAAATCTATTAAGGGGATCACGGTTTCGAACTCGACTCCGTTAGGACTGTAATTATCATATGCTGATACGTAGCCGGCTAACCAAGAGCGGTAAGCTTTTTTGCCATTTTTGTCTGGTCGATCTCCAACATATTCACCGCAGGACCTGTTTCCATAGCCCCATACCGTATGCGTCCTTCCTCCCGCCTTGACCTTCTCTATCAGGTCCCCAACCTCTTTTTGGGTCAGAGGCACGGGCGGTATTGGGGGTGGGGGCAGTTGTAATTGATCGACTTGTTTTTGGTCGGAGGTCGCGATCGGCCTCCATTCGGCGGCGCGCTTCTGCGCTTCCGCGATCTGGTCAGAAGTCATCTTTTTTTCGATTGAATCAAGGTCAGCTTTGGCTTGCTGTTCGCTATGGGAGGCGGCGAGCGAAAGCCATTTATAGGCTTCAACGAATTTTCGTGCCGCGCCTTCGCCATTGTTATACATTCGGCCGAGATTGGTTTGCGCCTCGGCATTTCCTTGCTCGGCGGCCTTGCGATACCATTTCATCGCCTCGACATCATCGCGGGGAACGCCTGCGCCTTCGCCATACATTGAGCCAAGACCAAATTGCGCGTCTGCATTGCCCTGCGCTGCGGCCTCGCGAAAAAACTTCATGGCCTCGGCATAATCTTGCGGCACGCCTTTGCTTCTATAATAAGAATCGCCAAGCATGAATTGAGCGTTGGCGTTTCCCTGCTCGGCGCTCTTGCGATACCACTTTGCCGCTTCGGCAAACCATTTATTTGCCTCGGCATGATTGCGTGGAACGCCAGCGCCAACATCGTACAATATCCCAAGTTCTTCATACATCCAGCCAAGATGGTTTTGTGCTTCGGCATTTCCTTGCTCGGCGGCCTTGCGATACCATTTCGTCGCCTCGGCATGATTGCGTGGAATGCCAGCGCCCATTTCATACATCATGCCAACGCTATCCTGCGCCTCGGCGTCACCCTGCAATGCCATTCGTAGTGCTTCATCGAAGCCAGAACCATCGGCGTAGGAGTGTGTCAACAGCAAATTCAACCACAAGGCAGCGGAAACGAAGAGCAGGCAGTGTCTCATGGGTGAGAGCCTTTGAATTCACAGCAACGCAATAAAAGCGCTCAAAAAATGTACGTTGTCAAAAAAAAACGAGGAAAAAAGACAGCCCGATTTTCGAAGGGTAGTCTGCAAACACGGAGGGCTGCGCGCAGCCTTTGGCTCGACGCTCTCTTAAATAAACCTCTGGGACTTTCAGCGGGCCACAGGCACGTTCCAGCCACGCTTTGCGTTGAAGCGCCGCGTCGCATTATGAGCTTCGAGCAAATCAACACGGGCTGCGGCAGTTTCGGCTTTCATCCTCTCGACAAAGGGATCCGGCATGGGCATGGGCGGAGGCAGTCGCGCCATCATCGTCTCGAAGGCGTGCTCCTCCGCTGGCGTGATCGGGCGCAAGTCATCGATGATCGCCGCATCCTCTTGGAGCGTTGCCAGCCGCTTGCGCCACTTGGCCTTCGGCGATGGGGCGAGCCGATCGAGCCGCTCAAGCCTCGCAGGTGTGAACCAAGCTAGCTCACGGGGCAATGATGCGCGATGCTTGGTGGAAGAGTGCGGGCGGCTCCAGTCAGGGTTACGGCGGTGCTTCAACTCTTCGAAGTTGTTTAGGTCTGGGCGCTCATAGTCTGGCTTTGGCAAAAGTTCTTTGGCGTCATGGTTTGGTCGCGCCCAAAGCAGCAAG
This sequence comes from uncultured Alphaproteobacteria bacterium, assembly GCA_963815815.1. Taxonomy (GTDB): domain Bacteria; phylum Pseudomonadota; class Alphaproteobacteria; order Rhizobiales; family Beijerinckiaceae; genus Methylocapsa. The sequence continues at coordinate 306,730 of CAWFIA010000011.1, read as the reverse complement.
CCTGCTCCCGCGCCGGGCGCTACAGCCAGCTGGGCGGGCAGGGCGTCAATGAGTGCAGCTCTAGCCTTCCAGCGCTTACCGTTTGGGAACCGGCGCTGCAACATCGCGACGCGTTTCGGCGTGAACCAGTCCGCGCCGGGCTTCGGACGACCCGGAAATGGCTTGCCTGTCGCGTGCATCTCAGCAAGCCATTGGCGATGCCCTTCGGCCATACGCGCACGGTGAACTGCGAGCTGATCTGGCGTCTTATTCCGCCAGTGCCAGTTTCCAAGGTGATAGGCTCCGTGCTTTACGCAGCGGCCATTGCCGCCCTTTGACGGCCATCGGCGACAGGTAAGCCAAGGCGCGCTCCGAATTTTAGCGCCACAACGCTGCAAAGTCGGAGGGCTGCGGGGCGTTCTAGACATAAAGAATAATAGCGCAAAGTGATGTGGTATTCAAATACCGCTTATATTTATGTGGCATGTCATGATGTGGGAAGTTCCGCTTAGTGATGGGTCTCAGTTTGAATTCCAGTTGCAATCCGCATGACCTGTACGGCATTGCCGACAACGTCGGCGGGGCGCTTTTCGCCTTTAAGCACGGGCACGACGACGATACCGCCGACGCTGATGGGCCACGCGCTGCCCTGCAAGACAAGCCTCTCCAAAGCTTTCAGTGGCACTCCAAGGGCCAGAGAAATACACACCAGAACGATGGCCGACTTGAAGCCTGTCTCGTAAATATACCAGATCAGGAAGATCGTGGGGAGCCACGTCACTATGCTCATGGGGATTATAAGACGCGGATTTAAATCGGCTCTGCCAACACTTAAAAATGCAAGGTGGCTCCCTTGGTGGCCGGTTATCCATGCGACGATTGAAGAGAGGCCGCAGATCATAATCGTCCTTTCCGTCAGCGGGTAGCCAAAGAACGCGATCGCCCCCACGACGAGGATAACGCAGGTCAGGCCGAAGCTAAATTCCGAGGCAAATCTCCGCCCTCGACGGCTGCGGGTGTCGTCGTCCTCTGCGTCCGTTTCATGATTCACGATGATGGCTCCCTCGGGCCGCTGGTCTTTCTCGGTTTTTTTCCCCTTTGTACGCAAACACCTTACGGTACGCGGCTTGATCCAAATCTATACCTTATGTCAAGTTCGGTATAATCGCCCAATCTCCGACGAGATCCTCACCTAGGCGCTGTACATATACAGTAATACAGTAAAAGGTTTGTTTTATGTAAACTTTCTTATATAAATTTCTCTACACGACTTTTACATAAAAGAGGCCTTTTACTGTATTACTGTATTGTGGCCGGTCGAGGGCATTCCAACTCAATGGTAATGCATCTTACTGTGTCAGGCACAGGTCAATTTCTCGCCATCACGGCCCATTTGCTCGCGGCGTCATTTTTTAGACACAATCCGGCGCGGGCTCTTGTATTTAAGATGGCGACAGCTTCGAAGCCAAGCTCGCCAAGCCGCCGACTGAAATGCACGCTGCTGAGAGGTCGGAGACCGTTCGCTTGGCCCAGTCCCCGTACACATTGTATAGCGCGATGACCGGCGTCTGGAATTTATTCTGGTCTTCGCGGCCAGCTTGCTTCCATTCTTCGCGGCGATCCTCGCAACATTCTTCAACCCATTGCCGGACTATGTCGTTGTGATTTCGATAGTCAGTCGCCTCGGCTCGCACCCGCAACGGTGGCTTAAGTCCGATCCGCTGATATTCGGCCAAGCCCGCAAGCGCCCAATTCAGAATGCCGGAGAGCTCGGGTCGAAGATGCGTCTCGCCCCAACCCGTCATTTTCGGGCTGCCCTCTCCGGCGACCTCGGCGTTTTTAAATTTATGTTCGAACTTGATGGGATGAATGCGCCGCCAAATTCCATCATCCGTTCCGATAACCCGAGGCATGTGGTTTGTCGTAATAATTGTCTTGTGGCTCGGCGTGAAGTTTACCGCCTGCGGCATGTACAGGCCCCGCGCTGCGAGCGTGTCGGCGCTGGTAATGTATTTAACGCGGCCTTCGTTCAGGATCGCGCCTTCTTCCGTTTCGTTGATGGCGAGTAGCCGCTTTCCTTTCAACTGCAGCACGTCGGGGTTAGCGCCTCGTGTTGGCCGCATGAGAATATCCGCGCCAGCCGCAATGGCATAGCCGCCCATAAGCTCATGGAGTGCTTGACGGAAAGTCGACTTGCCGTTGCTGCCGATGCCGGTGAGAAGAAACAGAACCTCTTCTCTGGGCGAGCCTGTCAACATGTAACCGCAAGCGCGTTGTATGTACGCGATAAGCTCCTGGTCACCTTCGAAGATAAGGGCGAGGAATTCTTGCCAGTTTGGACAAGTCGCAACAGGATCGTACGCAGCCCCCGCGCAGACAGTCACATAATCATCACGGCGTCCATCCCGGAAGGTTCCGGTTCGGAGATCGATCAAGCCATTAGGAATGCCGAGCAACCATGGGTCGGCGTCGAGCGCATCGGGCAGCATAACGATCCCTAGCTCGATCTCCGCCAAGCGGACCATCGCGCCAAGGCGCTGTTCTCCGCCGCTGGCGATGGCGTGCTTCCGCAGCTTCGCCCTATCATCGCCGTCTAAGCTTTTCGCTTCATCGAACATCGCTTCGGTCGTTTGTACTGCTAGACGGTAAATTGCGCCGTCTTGATCCTTTGACCAACGTAGGCCGTTCCAGACGAACCACCCGAGGCCGGGCACAAAGCGGATATTCTCGCCATGGAGACGCGCAAGGCGCTTCGCATTGCCAATATCATTGAACAATTCCTGTTCGCGGGGCGCAATGGCGGACTTCGCCATCAACATATCGCCAGACGCAACCATACTGCTGGAGTGCTCGGGCACTGTCCCTGGTGATGGGCGCGGCTCCCAACCAAGCTCCCGCGCATGATGATGGATCGATGCGATCGTCATGCCTTGGGCCGAAGGGTCCTTTTTTGTGATCCAAACGCTCTCAAAGCCATCATCAGTATATCCCTTCCGGTCTGCGGTCTGAGCCGCCCACTTGGACCACTCTCTCGCCCGCTCCTTGATCGGCCAACCCGTGGCAGCCATAGCCAGCACGTAGGGCATCCACTTGCTTCGATCCTCAACTGTTCTCAAGGCAGGTGGCATGCGAGAGGCTTGCAGGGCAGCATTCTGTTCGGTCTCGCGTCGATCGATGTAGGCGAGCGCGTCGAACAGCCCATCCTCTTCGCTTTTTGACCATGAGCGCTGCCCAGTATCGACAGACGTAGTCCCCGAAGTGCCGCCTTTTCTCGCAACGTTTTTCAGATATTCAGGCATCACGACATTGTCGCAGGCCGCAAGCACCAGCTTGGGCGACTTCGCTCGCTGTGAAACCACGCCTTCGCCAACTCCGGGCTCTCCATCCCGCGCGAAGTCAATAATCCACTTTGGCACCGGTGCGATATCAGTCGCCGTGAAAAGCCAGGTATAGCGATTCCCCGATTTATGAAGGGATGGCGGAGCGACGATGAATGCCGGACCCATAATTATGTCGAGTTTGTCGGGCTTGCCGGTTCTCTTCTTCACGCCATGCCCGTAGCCGAAGCCAGGAAGCGCCTTGAAGATGAAATGACGCCCACCGTCAGAGCGGCCTGACATGGCTTGCGGCGTCCTTGGGAGCGCCCCGTTTGCAGCCTCCAATCGCTTTAGCGTTGCTTCTCCTGTCGGGCCGTCTACATCGACGAAAACAAACTCATCGCCCGCAAGCAACCCGATGCCCGCTTCGGGACATCTTCGCCACCATGCCCGAACTGTCTCGGGATCTCGTGTTGCTTCCTTCTGCCATTGTTTAATCATCGGGTGCTTGCCCGGAACGTTGCAGGCGGCTCCGTTCCTACAGGTACACATCCCGTTGCTTATGGGATATAGTGGGAAGACCCGGAGGGCGGAAGCGAGCCGGAGAGCTTCCATTTCCATGCTCCCGAGGGGCTCAAAAACTTGATCGGCCATAGACATCGTAGATCTTTCTTGTCACTAAAGTCACTGCCACTTGCGTCGATTTCACCGATGCAGTTACTAGGCCCTGAGCTAACACGCGGGGCTTTTTCTTTGAGGCTTGGGGCCGTCAGGAAACCTCCGCATAAGTCTCTTCGTTAGCGGCGATGAACGCCTCTACCGAGCGCTTGCGGTAGCGGACCGCCCTTCCGACGCGGACCAAGGGCAGGCCTTGGCCAAGCCATGCATCGCGCTCCAGCTTAGCAACAGTGTCGCCAAGGACGGCGGCAACGGTCGAACAATTGTGTAGACTTTCGACGTGGCTAGCCCAGAAGGCTGAAATCTTATCGTTTGACATGATGTTGGTTCCTGTTAACGGCGGCTCGACGGAGCGCGTTTTGTGTTTAATGTCGTATATCTTGGCTTTTCGAACAAACAAAACATTTGCGCTGATCAGAACAAAAGGCCCGGAGCTAAACACTCTGGTCTCTCCTTTGCAACGATTAACGAATCATGAAACCACGCTGACGTAGGTCTGCGCCTGTAGTGGTTGCCATTGGCGTGTTTTCTGCGATGCGCACGGTCACATCTTCGAGTGTTAGTCGGATGCCGGTGCGCCAAAGACCTTCGCAGCACGTGAACGCGACTAGCTCATCTTCGGTGAGGCGGATGCGAAGCTCAAAGTCGTGGAGGACATCACTCCAGCGGTCTACGACAGTCAGTCCTGACAGATGCACGTTTTCTAAATCAAACTCAAAATGGGCGTAGAAAAAAATCGAACCGTCTGCCTCTACAGAAAGCCGACCATCGAGATGAGGACCACCCGACCCTTCTTGCGCCTGCCATACTTGTTCAAGGAGGTCATCCGACGGGGCATCTTGATACCATCCTGGCAAGGGGTTCAGGTAGCGGATTGGAGCGCGACCAGGCTTGATGGGTGTGTGGCTCTTGACTTTATCGGAGGGGTGGCCATATACAGTTTGCGGTTCCATGTTAAATATCCTTTCGTTTGGCTGTCGTGCGCCAAGCACGTCGATTGAGTCAAAGGTAACGAGCGCGCCGAGGATTATCTCTTCGGCGCATTTTTTTCATTTTAAACGGCGTGATTGTTCTTCCGCTTCAACGAGCGGTCGGCGCGGTTGCGATGAGTTTTGACGTGGCGCGCTGGTACGACCTTGCGCCCAAGCGAGCAAGTCGGCGGGTGCGTATAGTGGCTTACGACCAAAGTGTCGGCAGGGCGGGCCACCTCCAAGCGAAAAAATCTTGGCCAGCGTCGAAGCGGCGAAAGGATATCCGTGATCGGTTAAGAATTGCGATGCTTCGCGCCGAGTGAGAAATGAGGGGTGCATAAAGTAATCTCCAATGGTTCTGTGCGTCGTGCCCAGGAACTGTGGAGAATATGCTCGCCGCAACCCTTAATTGCAAATAGACTAAATCATTTAAAGGGTTGAGTTTCACTTACCCTTTAAATGAACCACAAAATATACAGTCTGTACTCAAGTAAGACCGGCGGCGAGCATCAGTTCGTCGAGCCACGCCTTTCCGTTGCTCGCAGGGGGCGGCTCGCCAGATGCTTCAAGCGCGTATTCCAACCAAATCCGTCGTTTGTCCTGGTACTCTCGCAGGAACTGGGAAAATTCGTATGCTAGTAAGTCCAACAGCCGAACATGATCTATTAGCTCTGGCGTCAGCCTTTGCCGTCTGTGCGGCACTTTTTGTTGCTCCAGATGCTCAATTTCGTTCCTAAGCTGATTGATCCCTTTCCCGCTCGGCTCGGGCCTGCCCAAAGCGCGGCACGCGATCTCTCGCACAGACATTGGCGCACTTTGAAAAGCCCTAAACGCTGCCAGCTCTTGGTTCAGAAGCAGCTTGAGAGCTTCCGCTACTGCGGCCGGTCGCTCCTGATCCTCAGCGAGTTTTTTCTGTCGATAGGCGTAAATAAGGCCAATCAAATTGCGTAAGAATTCTTCGGGCTTATCGGCCCCTGCGAGGTCTCTCAGGCAGCGCACATTTTCTGCGCCGACGGCGGTAATCATCAGGGCGAGGGGTGTCCGCTCAGCGTCATCCGCCCCTGCCTTGGGCTCGCCTTTCGCAGCAAAGTGCAGGGCGCGCCCCTCGACATCTTTTTGAGAGAAGGGATCAGCGCGCGCCATGGAATTTAGCCTTGATCACTTCAGCGGTTTTCTCTCCACGCGACGCTGCAAGCCCAGCGGTCGCGACAGATGCCGCGCGCTCTGCAAGCTCATTCTTCCGCCCCTCGGCGAAGTGCACATATCGCGCCGATGTCTTTATATTCGCGTGCCCCATTGCGGCCTGTATCTCGGGCGCTGAAGCCCCTGCCATAGCGAGATGGCTCGCAATTGCATGGCGGAGCCCATGAATAGTTAAGTCGGCGGGAAGCCTTGCAGCAACTCGGACGCGCGCCCATACCTTCTTGAGATCGATCCTAGCGCCCTCCTTAGCTGATCTGATCACAAGCTCATCGGGTTTGCCCGCCGTCAGGGCCGCAAGAATTGCCTGCGCCATAGTAGGTAAGGAGATGATCTTCGGCTTGCCCGTTGCACGCCCCGACTTGTGCTGCGCAGGCTGGAATATGAGCCTTCCGTTCGCAAGGTCGACATTGGCCCAGCGCAGCCCTGTGATCTCCCCCTTGCGCGCGCCGGTTAGGGCGATCAGGCGGATGGCGTCAGCGGCCGGACGGGATATTGCTGGATCGTCCAGCGCGCTGAACAGCCGCGCGTAAGCCTCAGCATCTTCGACGATCGCCTCTCGCATGCCGTCGCGACCCTTTTCGATCCCGTGGCACGGGTTCGTCGAGATTGTCTCTTCTTTGACGGCGAAGGAAAACAGGGCGCTAGCTAGCCCAAGGGTTCGCCTAGCCGTCCCCTCTCCGCCTGTTACACGGATACGCCCGCGCTTTTTGCCGGAAGGCGCATTCATCGCCGTACGACCATCCCGAATGTCGCGGAAGACCTTCTCCATGTCCCGGCGCGATATATCGGCTATGGGCCGCTTGCCAAGGAGAGGCCGCAAGTGTCTATCGATCCGCCCTTGATCGATCAGCTGGGCTGAAAGGGATTTCTTCGTCCACGCATCGGACTGCAGATAGTCCTGAATGAGATGATCGAAGGTCTTGGCGTGGCGCTGCGCCTTCCGTTCGGCGCTGGGGTCCTCGCCATCCTCAACAAGGTCCAGCGCCTGTTTCGCGCTGGTCCGCGCCTCGTCTGGCGTTTTGATCCCGACTTTGCCAAGCGTCAGTCGCCGGGTCGCGCCGGTCCGCGTGCGGTATTGAACCAGATACGATGCTGAGCCAGAAGGCTTAATCCTTATGCCGAATCCCTTCAAGGCGTCATCCCAATGGAAGGCATCGTTGGCAGTAGGGCGCCTGAGACTGTCGACGAACCGTTTCGTGATCTTGGACATGGCTGAACCGGGAAGCTCGGGGGAAGCAGCGGGGAAGCAATTCGCAGAACTACTAGTAAACACTATCCATCCCAATGTCAACAATAAGCCATTGATTTAAAGCCAATTATGGAGAAACAGAAAACCCCAGTAAAATTCGGAAACCCATTGTCCCTTGCAATCGCACTGCAGAGGTCAGGGGTTCAATTCCCCTCAGCTCCACCACCTGTTCTTTATTACCTATATGATTTTAAAGACTATTTTTTCAGCACCGCCTGTGTCGTCTTACAATTAGTCTTACAATTCGACGTGGCTCGAGGTGGACCAGCGTGGACGGGGGCACGGTTGAAGCGGCTGAGCGACCTCGGCGATCAGCTCTCTAGAGAAAGCGATCGTGATAAAGAAAGCGATCGTGAAAATGAGCGCGAAGACAAAAGCTCAAGCGGCGATCGGGGCGGTACTCACGAGCAGCATGTCAAAGCGGGGAGCAGAGCCACAAGGCCGGCTCGGGGAGCTCATCCCAAGGCGGCGCCCACGAGCAGCAGGTGAAAGCCGGTCAGCAAAGCCACAAAAGTAGCTGAGCGTGTCGCAAAAGGAGAGCGTGGAGCCCGCTCCACGCTGTCCAATTTCGGGGGCTTCCGGTTTCGCCAGGTCCTGGCGAGCGGCATCTCTGCCAGCATGCCCCCACTCGCTTCACGCTCCTTAGCGACCGCGAACTTGATTGAATTACTTAGCTCGGCGCGCTTCCAGCGCAGTGCAGTGTGGGAAAAATCGCCCAATGATCATCCTTTGCGCAGAGATTTGTTGGTTCTTTCCAACTCCACTTCCAGTTGCTTCGGGAGCCTTCGCCTGCGACGAATGGAGCTCCAGCGAGATCCGCACCGACTTCTATCTTCCGTTGACAGGAACCGACGCCGTTGGCGTGAAGCTCCGCGGCGGAAAGTTCGAGATCAAAGCGCGGCGCGGAGTCGGCGATTCGATAAGACTTTCGGACCACGCGATCGGGTCGGTCGAGCTTTGGGACAAGTGGTCCCTCGACTCTCCCGTCGTTCGCCAATTTGGCGAGGCTATGCGCAGCGACATCGCAATGATCGGAATCGAAAAGCGGCGCTGGCTCCGCAAATACGCACTCGATGACGACGCGCCGACAATCATCGCCGCCAACGCGATCGCCGCCGAAGGATGCCTCGTGGAAGTTACGAGCCTCCGCTACGCCGACCAGAGCTGGTGGACTTTCGGCATGGAGTCATTCAGCCAGTCCGGACGCCAACGCGACAATCTACTGCGATCCGCTGAGCTATTTTTGCGCCAACATAAGTTGCCCGCTGCGTTGGAGGCGTCCGCTTCTTTGTCTTATCCTGCATGGCTCAAGCAATTGGCAGGCCTTGAGCGACGCTAACGAACGCCACTTTATCGGGCCGGCGGCGGCGACGTCCGCCGCCGCCTGTAGAACGCGCCGCCGGCTAGTGGTGGACCAACGCCAGAAGGATGATGATCGGCAATGGCACGCCCAGCATCCAAAGCAAAATTCCGCGACCCATCGACATTGTCCTTCTGTCCTCGTCAAGCCCATCTTGTTAGAGGGCTCAAAAGCGTCCCTTCGTTTCTATGCTTGCCGCCCGCGATCGCTGCGCTCCAGGCCGCCGCCGCTCCGATAGCCAGCGACGCCGCGGTCAGAAACGCCGCGAGCACCGCGGCTCTGCGCGCCTGATCGAGCAGGCTTTGGATATTGCGCTCGACGCTTACCACGCGGGCTTTCGCGTCCGCCAGCGACACGGAGGCCGCCCTGCCGACAACCTGCGCCAGATACGCTTCATCGTCCTGGCTCAAGGCCTTTTGCGCGGTGATCGTCTTCAACACGCTGTCGCCGTCTCGCCGCGCGTTCTGGTCGGGCGAGGTTGCTTCGCCGCGGAAAAGCAAAGCGAGCTGGTAGTCCCGGGCCGTCTTGGCGGCTTCCTTCGTCGCTGACGTTGCGGCCGCTCCGATGGGCGCGGCAAGCATGAGACCTGAGACGAGCGCGGCGATCGACCAAGCGATGAGGCCATGCGCGCCGTCACGCATTCGAACCTCGTGCTCCGTGGCGTCGGGAATTCGCTGCCGCAAACGGCCCGCGATATATCCGCCGGCGGCGAAGCCCGACGCGGCCACCCACGCCGTCCACAGCGCGATTGCGATCGCGGCGAGCTTCGCGGACAAGCCATGCCCCGGCTCCGCCGACGTCAGCGACAACCCGACCGCCGATCCGAACGCCGTCAATGTTGTAAAGATGACTACGGCGACGACGGCTCCGCCGACGATAGCCGCCCAATCGACGTAGCTGTGGTCGAGCCGCGCGGCCGCCGGGAGCTCGCCTTCCGCGCCAACGAACTGGGTCATCAACGCTCTCCTCAATGTAGGCCCAAGAATGACAAGATCGCCAGCACGATGACAACCAGGCCGACTAGATAAATAATGCCGTCCATGTGCTCCTCCCGCTCCGCATTGAGGCAGGACGGAAACACTTCGCTTGCCCTTGGGTTCCCGTCACGGCGGAAGGATTGTACGCCTCCGGGCGTGATTGGACGTAAGGCGGTGACGCAGCTGTCAGGTCGCGCGAACTTGTGTTTTATCCGGCGCCAAGGCTGCGCTATCGGCGTGCGCAGTCGGTGATTTAAAAGGCGCAGCTCGCGCCAGCGGGAATTCGACCGTAGCGACTACACCGTCGCCGTCGGGCCGGTTTTGAATATCGAAGCTTCCCATCATGGTCTGCACGAAGGAGCGCACCAAAGTAAGGCCAAGACTTTTTGTGGCGGAGAGATCGAAATCAGGCGGAAGCCCTCTGCCGTCATCTTCGACGATGAGCGCCGCCCGGTCGAGGCCGCGCCTCTCCAGTCTTGCCGTCAAGCTTACGCACGCGTCGGGGCGAGCGCCATGCTCGACGGCGTTTGCCGCAAGCTCCTGAACGACGAGCGCCAACGAGGAAATAATTTGGCTGCCTACGGGTGGCAGACGTTCGCCATGGCACGCGATATGGACGTCCAGCGCCTTCTCCAGATCGGCGCAAAGATTGGGCAAGAAGGCGCTGAGTTCAATGCCGCTCCCTGAATCTCGCGATAGATGCCGCTGCACCACGGCCATCGCGAAGACGCGCTCCGAGGCCTCCGTCAAGGCTCTTTGAGCGGCGGTCATTGTCCTCCTGGCCAGCATGAGCATGCTTGAGACCAGCTGGAAGTTGTTGCTCGTCCGGTGCGCCAACTCCTTCATCAACGCCTGGCGTTGCTCCGCCAGCATCGTCGCCCGTCGTCGCTCCATTTGTAAGGTGTCCAACGCACGATCGAGCACCCGAACGAATTCAATGACTGCGACGGCCGCGATAAGGAAGAGCGCGACATCGAGGCGGTCGCTGTGTGACTGGATTGCGAAGCTTAAACCAGGTGGAAGGACGAAAAACCAGACCAAAATTGCCGTCAGGGCGACGCCAAAGTATCCCCACTTGGCGCCCGCCAGATAGGCGATGATGACGATAAACGGCAGAAAGCTGACAAATCCGGCCGCTTTCATCCAAGGAGCAATCGCCATGCGCAGGCCAACGGCTGCGACCGAGAGCGCCGCAGCGAGCGCGCACGAGGCTAAAGGCCTGGCGGCGAACCAATTTCGGGTCTCTTCAAAGGGAATGCCGCCGGAAACTTGGTCGATCATGCCGCGCAGTCCAAAGCGTCGCTCTCCGCGTTCCTGTTGGAAAAAGCGGCAATTTTACTATGTTTACTTGTTGTAGAGGCGTCAATAACATTCTGATTTAGTCAGAACTGCCTAATTTGTGCTTTACTTACTCTTAGTCAGAGTTCTCATTCGCCGTCACTATAGACGAGTACACGACGCCTTTGGCGTTTAATGAGCTATTGACATCCAATGAGACGAGTGAGTAAGTTACTGCCAGAGTGATCCGATCGTGGAGGGCGCCATGACCGAGACGACTATCAAAGGCGGCCAGCTTGCCAGAGGCGAGCGACTGCAGATCATGCTGGACCTGGATGAACTCCGCGCGGTGGAGGACTTCCGTTTTACCCATCGCATGCCCAGTCGCGCTGCGGCAGTGCGCGAGCTCCTCAAGCGCGGGCTGCTGGCCGAAGGATTTTCGATCGGAAAACCGGGAGCGAGTTCGCGGTCGTTCGGCGTGGTTGAGGGCTCGTCGCGGGGCGACGATGGCCACAGACGCCGCTAATCCGGCGCCTTTGTGGGCTGCCACGCCGCCACCCGAAAGCAACGCATACATCGTCAAATAGGACTGAACGTCGACACCTGAGCGCCGAGATCAACCAATTTCCTTTTCTCTTCAGAGCTAGCTGCGATCGGCGCGAGCACTCTTACGAGTTTGCCATTCTCTCTGCCCTTGGTCCCCTCCACCACTTCAAACGCCGCATTGAAATCGAGCGTGTCGGCCTCCCCCATATGCGCGGCCGTCGTCGTGTCATATATCTCGAGTATCCAAGAATAAACTGTCATCTTAACCTCCACAAATTGCAACTTCTGCAGGATTTTCTCCAAGCCATAACGCTGTCGATCCTACAAAAACCTATTGCATCCCAAACGGTTCCAAAGCGGTGGTGAATACGCCGGTTCCGTCATTTCGCGCAGAAGAAGTGTAACATCGACAGGCTCAAGCCGAAGCTCCTGGCGGCGCCGCGAACGCAAGCATGCATTGCGTCAAAGAGGCGCCTAGTTCTACTGTGTCATGAACGGATATGGGTAGCTGTCTGGCGGTGTGTTGTTTGACAGCATGGACATCGCATAAGGGTTTTTGCGAGCGCGACGGTGAGCCGTTTTCGGATCGTCGCGATCGAGTTTTCGACGTGACGTTCTGGTCGGATCGGCGGCGCCGCGGGGTCGAAAACCTTTGGGTAACGGAGGCATCTTGCGCCGCCAGGAGGCTGAGGGGGGAATCGCTTCCCGTTCGCAGATCAGAAAGCCGTAAGCTGCGATGCAGAGTGTCGCGTGGTGGTGAAAGCCACGCCAACCTCGACCTTCGTAATGGGCCAATCCGAGTTCGCCTTTCAGCTCCTCGTAATCGCGTTCGATGCGCCAGCGCAATTTGGCCTTGTCGACGAGATCCTGCAAAGGCGTGTCCTTGGGCAAGGTCGAGAGCCAATATTTCGTCGGCTCAGCTTCTTCATTCGGCCACTCAACAATGAGCCATTCCAGCGGATGCGGTTTGGTCCGATTGCAATCACGCGAGGCTGGGCGCAGACGCACAGCGGCAAAGCGCGAGGCGAGCGGCGTGTTCGAACCTTCGCGCCAGGTGAGGCTGCGCCATGCTTTTTTCTTCAAGCTCAGCGCCAGCTCCTTGACCGTGACGGGTTGATGTTCAAGATCACGGTTCAGACGAGACGGCTTGCGGCCATGGCCGCTCCAGGGCTTTGCCGGTAGAGGCTCCTGACCGGGCGGCCAAACGGTCAGCGTCGATTGGACGCCGACGACGTAAGGCAGATCCAAAGCTGTCACTCCGGCGCGAAAGCCGCCGTTCACGCCATAGCCCGCATCAGCCAGCACGACGCCCGGCGCGACGCCTGCGGCATGAGCCGCACGGATCTGATCAAGCGCAATCTGTGGCTTCGTCTTGAACTCGATCTCCTTGGGGATATGCGCCTTTTTTCGGCGTGCCTGATCATTTGCCCATGCCTCCGGCATATAGGGCCGGTAGGCGATCGGCAGGCTCGCCGTATGATTGGCGATCGACAGCGTCACCGCGACCTGGCAATTGTCCTGCTTGCCGAGCCTGCCGCAATATTGCCGCGCGACGCCGACCGAATGGGTTCCCTTTTTCGCAATGCCCGTGTCGTCCACGATCCAGGCTTCGATGGGGCCTTGTCTCTCGAGGGAAGGCAGAACCAGCTCGAAAACCTTACCCAAGACCGCCTCGTCCGACCAGGGCGCTTCGCCGACCAGATGCAGAAGCGATTGATGTTTGGCCGAGACGCGTGTCGGCGCAACAATCGCCGCCATAGGCTCGACGCTCTTGCGCTCGCCGGGCATCAACAGCCCGACGCAATAATCGTTCAAGGGCTTGGCCCGATCGGCATGCCCGATCACTTCAACAAGAGCCTCGACATAGGCGGCAAAACGCGCTTGGCTGGTTGGTCTCGAGAGATCCATATCAAACACCGGGTATCGATCAACAAATCAACAAGTTACCAGATTTGCTCGCGACGCGAATCTCCCTCGATTTTGTGATTTCAGTAGAACTAGCTGTGCAGCCTGAACGGCATTTTCGACTAGCGATTTGGCTTTGGCGTCGTCGCAAATGGTCGACTGAAGTGACGCGATGCAGCGACGCACTCGGTCTTGAACCAGGCGTTTTCGAGAGCGACGACACCCCGCATATCGCGCAATCGCTGAAGCGTTCGGCCGAACGCAGCAATAGGCGAAAATCCGCGCCGTTCCGTTCGCCGATATCGATGTTGACGTTCAACAGAGCCGGCAAGAATCTGGACGCAGATCGCAGGCGCACGCTGGAAGCCCGGCGCGGGAGCTGTAGCGCGGTAAACAGGTCCGACATCGCCCGCTAACGGGCCTCAGCGGCGGCATGGCGGCCGAATTCGCCTATGCCTCTATCTGCAATTCGATGCGGCCGTCCTCGCCCAAAGCGACAGGATAGACGCGGATGTCCGCGCAATCGCCGCTCAAATTCCTTCCCGTTCGTAGATCAAACGAGCGATCGTGGAGCGGACACAGGACGGTGGCTCCGCCGATCAGGCCGTCGGCAAGCGGTCCTCCCCGATGCGGGCAATCGGGCTGCGTCGCGAACACTTCGCCCAAGTGTGTGCGGTAGACGGCGATGTCACGGCCGTCAATATTGAAAACCCGCGCTTCCCCAATGGGGATTTGATCTACGCTGCCAATCAAAATTCGCCGCGTCATCTCACGACTCCGCCGCGATGACCGAAGCGAACTGGTTTGCGGTTTTGGGAGCCGCCCCCTCCTTCCAGGGATCGTAGGCGGCGTTAACCGAAGACTCCATCGCTGCGTCGAGCGCGCTGGCGATTCCTTCGCAATCATCGACCACGACGGCGCGAATTCGCTCGATGCCCAAGCGAGGGACGAAGTCATAGGTGCGCTCGCGCCATTTGGCGTTCTCGCGGTAGAACTGCATAAACCTGCCGCCGAGAGCGACCGCGCTGTCTTCGTGATCCACTGTACACAACAGGTCGCCCTTCCGGACATGCGCGCCGCCGGCGCCGCCGATATAGATCTCCCATTTGCCATCGCCGATGGCGACGCACCGACGTCCTTGATCAAGGCTTCGGAGCAGTTCCGCGGGCAGCCGGCGGTGGCGAGTTTCAGCTTCGCCGGGCTGTCGATGCCACGGAACCGCTTCTCGATCTTGCCGGCCAGCCCCATGCTGTCGCCGAGGCCGAAGCGGCAGAACTCTGTGCCGATGCAGCTCTTGCAGGTGCGATAGCTTTTACCCCAGGCCGAGCCGGCGGGCATGCCGAGATCGCTCCACACCGCGGGCAGCTGATCCTTCGCAATGCCCACCAAATCGATACGCTGGCCGCCGGTCAGTTTGACCAGGGGAACCTTGTATTTCACGGCGACATGGGCGATCCGCATCAGTTCGTCGGGCGTGCAGACGCCTCCCGGCATCTCGGGTATGACGGAGAAGGTGCCGTCCTTTTGGGTGTTGCGCGTGAACGCGGTCGTTGATGAAACGCGCGTCGCGCTCATCCTGATATTCGTGGTTCCGGATGGTTCGAGCAGCGACGCCAGCGCAGGCTTGCTCGCCGCATCCTCCACGCCGCCAGCCAGCGCGCTTAAACACCGCGGACACCGACTTCAGCCCTTTGTCGCGCACCGCCGCGATCAGTTCCGGCTTTGCCAGCGGGACCCCCGGGACGTAGTAGTGGATCGACGGATCTTCCTCGACCTCGCCGCCGCAAAACCACTGGACGATCTCGGCGACGAGCGACTTGCACGAGCCGCAGCCCTTGCCGGCGCGGGTGGCGTCCGTAACCGCCTTGGTGGTGCGATGGCCTGCGGCGACGCAGGCTTCGATAGCGGCCTTGGTGACGCCATTGCAGTTGCACACCTGCATGTCCGCCGGCATTTCATCAATGGTGACTTTCTGGCTCGGCGCGCCGAAATCGAAAAGCAGCGATAGACGCTCCTCCGGCAGAGGGCGTCGCGATCGAACGCTTGCATCAGAAAGGCCGCCTTCGAGATGTCGCCCATGAGTATGCCGCCGACCAGCCGGCCATCGCGGACGATCAGCTTCTTGTACACGCCTTTCTTCGCCTCGGCGAACTGGATCACCTCGTCGCCTTTTCGCCGGCTCGGTGACGCCCATCGAGGCCAGCTCGACCCCATAACCTTCAGCTTGGTGGCGAGTTTCGAGCCATATAGGCCGCGTCGAGGTTGCGTCGGTGACATGATCAGCGAACACCTTGGCCTGATCCCACAGCGGCGCGACGAGGCCGTAGACGCGTCCGCGATGCTGCGCGCATTCGCCCACCACATAGATATCATGATCATCGATGGAGCGCATGTGCTTGTCGACGACGATCGCGCGTTCGACGGTCAGGCCGCGCGCTCCGGCCAATTTCGGCATTGGGCCGAATTCCCGCCGCAATCACGAGCATGTCGCATTCGAGAGTCGAGCCATCCTTGAAGGCAAGACCCGTGACACGATCCTCACCGAGCACCTCGGACGTGCTTTTCTCAAGATGGACAATGACGCCCATCTTCTCCATGCTCGTCTTTAGGATGGAGCCGCCCGGGGCGTCGAGCTGCATCTCCATCAAATGCGCGGCTAGGTGAACGACATGCACTTCGCAGTCATGGTTGAGAAGGCCGCGAGCCGCCTTGAGGCCGAGCAGGCCGCCGCCGATCACCGCCGCGCGAAAACTTTGCCGAGCTGTCGCGCCGGAAGGCGCGCCGAAAAACACTTCAAGCTTTGTTGTGGGCTCCAGATCTTCGACGACGGCGAGGGAAACGTGGAGGCTGGATTTGGCGCCGACAGGAAAGTAGCGCATCGGCGCGCTGTCCTTGATAATTATGACGTAGATCATTTCATCGCTGGAGTTGCCCGCCCGGAAGTAGGTCAACTGGCTTCTCTTGTCAGGAGGGACGTGATAGGCGAGCTTGTCGCTGAGCAATAGCGGCTTTTCATATCCGGCGCCGGTGAAGGAAAAGACGCCATTTAGAAATTTTGGGACTGACTCGCGCATGTCTGTGCCTTTTTTGATACCAATTGATGGTTTTGATTGGTTGCGCCCACGTGATCGGCGCGACGATCTTCTCGATTCGCACGGCGCATACCTTGAATTCAGGTATCCGCGACACCGGATCGAGAGCAGCGTTGGTCAGGGTGTTGACGGCGGCCGCAGCCCCCCAGTGAAACGGCGCAAACAACGTGTCGAAGCGGATGTCGCGCGTTAGCCGAGCCCTAAGCGCCGCGCGGCCGCGGCGCGTCGTTAAATTCACGATGTCGCCATCGCCGACGCCGAGCGTCTTCGCCGTTTCGGGATTTATCTCCACGAAGGGTTCGGGGCGCGCCTCGCACAGCTCTGCGACGCGGCGGGTCTGCACCCCCGAGTTATATTGCTCTGGAACGCGGCCGGTCGTCAGGAAATAAGGAAACAATTCGTCCGGCGTCTCGGCCGGAAGCCTCGCTCGATGGCGTGGAAGCGCGCTCTGCCGTCCTCGGTCGCGAATCTGTCAAGGAAAAGACGCGGCGTGCCGGGATGACTTGGCGACGGACACGGCCAGAAAACGCCGCCTTCCGCCTCGATCCTTTCGTATGTGACGCCAGAGTAGGGTGATCGCGCCCTTGCTCGCCCGCCGCAGCTCGTCGAAGGTTTCGCGCGCGTTGGCGGCGAAATGGCGGCCATGGCCGAGCCGATCGGCGATCGCTTTCAGGATCTCGTTGTCGGTCCAGACGCCTTCTGGCGGCGGCTTGACGCGCCGGCGCAAAATGATGCGCCCTTCGAGATTGGTCATCGTCCCCTCTTCCTCGGCCCATTGGGCGACAGGGAGGACGACGTCGGCCAGGGCGGCGGTCTCCGAAAGGAACATGTCGGCGACGACGAGAAGGTCGAGTTTGGCGAGGCGCTGGATCAGGGACGCGGAATCGGGCGCCGCGATGACGATGTTGGAGCCCATAACGATGAGGGCCTCGATTCCTCCCGGAGCGCCGAGCGCCGCGAGAAGCTCGCCGGCCGAAAGGCCTGGCCGTGGTAGATCCGCCGGATCGACGCCCCAAATCGCCGCGACTTCGGCGCGGTGGGCTGGATTGTCGAGCCGCCGGTAGCCCGGCAGCTGGTCCGCCTTTTGGCCGTGCTCCCGGCCGCCCTGCCCATTGCCTTGCCCGGTCAATGTGGCGTAGCCGCAATATGGCTTGCCGGCCTTGCCCAGCGCGAGGATCAGATTGATGAAGGCCAGTACATTGTTGACGCCCTGGCTTTGCTGCTCCGGTCCGCGGCCGGTAAGAAGCATGCCTGTATCGGCTTCGCCGAGGATGTGGGCCGCCCGCTCGATCTGCCGCGCCGGCACCCCGGTGATGCGCTCGACTCGGTCGGGCCAATAGCGGGACGCGACACGGCGAACCGCCTCAAATCCCCTCGTCCGTGCGTCGATGAAATCGCGATCGATGAGCCCGCGCTGAATCGCGACGTGAACCATCCCATAGGCCAGCGCGGCGTCCGTTCCGGGCGTGAGCTGGAGATGCAGCGAAGCGAGCTTGGCCGTCTCCGAGCGGCGCGGGTCGACGACGACCGAGGCGCCGGCCTCGCGCTGGGCGTCAAAATATTGGCCCATCACCGGCAAGGTCTCGGCCGGGTTGGCGCCAATCAACATGATCGCTTGCGTCTTGGCGATGTCCTCCATGGGAAAGGGCGTGCCGCGATCGAGGCCGAACGCGCGCTGGCCGGCGGCGGCGGCTGACCCCATGCAAAACCGCCCGTTGTAATCGACGTTCGCCGTTCGCAGCGCAACGCGCGCGAACTTGCCAAGCATGTAGGCTTTCTCATTGGTCAGGCCGCCGCCGCCGAAGACCCCGACGGCGTCGGGACGCGAGCGCGCCGCGATCGTTCGCAATTTGCCGCCGACGTAATCGAGCGCCGCGTCCCATGACGCCGGGCGGAGCTTGCCGCCTTTTTGATCCCGGATCAGGGGCGTCGTGAGCCGATCAGGCGCATCGAGGAGCGCTGCCGCCGTCCATCCCTTGCGGCAAAGCCCGCCGCGATTGGTCGGAAAATCGCGCGCGGCCACGGTCCACCGCTCGCCGTCCTTGACGAGCGCCATGCCGCACTGCATGGCGCAGTAGGGGCAATGCGTCAAAACGGAAGAGGGTGGTGGCGCGATGTTGGCCATGGGCGTCAAATCCGCGCTACGCCCATGCCGACGGCGCCCCAAGTGGTGCGCCAGCGGCGCTTGATGCTGGAGAGGCCGATTAGCGCCGACCACGCGAGAATTGCGAACACCAGCAGCCCGACTTGATAGCTTCCCGTGAACTGCTTGGAATAGCCAAGGCTTGACGCAAGATAGAAGCCGCCGGCGCCGCCGGTCATGCCGACGAGGCCCGTCATGACGCCGATTTCGTGACGGAAACGTTGCGGCACCAGCTGAAACACGGCGCCGTTGCCCATGCCGAGCGCCAGCATGGCGATGATGAACACCGTCAACGCGGCGCCCATTCGCGGCAGCCGGAAGCTGACGATCGCCAACGCCGTTCCGGCGGTCGCGTACATGACCGAGAGGGCGCGAACGCCGCCCGTGCGATCGGCCAGCGCGCCGCCGATCGGCCGCACCAGCGATCCCGCGAATACGCAGGCGGCGGTGGCGTAGCCCGCCGTCACCGGGCTGAGCCCATACTCGCTGTTGAAGTAAATGGTCAGCGACGAGGCGAGGCCGGAAAAGCCGCCGAACGTGACGAAGTAGAAGAACATGAACCACCACGCGTCCGGCGCACGCAGCACAGCGGCGTAGTCCGCGAGGGACTTCGGCGGAGGCTGGTTCGGACTGTCGTTGGCGAGAAGCAGATAGACGGTGAGCGCGACTGTGACGGGAATGGCGGCAAGCCCGATCACGTTGATCCAGCCGAAGTGGACGGCGAGCGTCGGCGCAAACAACGCGGCGAGAACCGTGCCGGAATTGCCAGCTCCGGCGATGCCGAGCGCGACCCCTTGATATTCCGGCGGATACCATCGCGACGCGAGGGGCAAGGCGACGGCGAAGGAAGCCCCGGCGACACCGAGGACGACGCCGAGGGCGAGGATCCCGGCGAAACTGGAGACGCCGATGAACCAGGCCAGCAGCAACCCGATGAGGACGACCACTTGGCCGATGGCGCCGGTCCGCTTCGGTCCGATGCGGTCGACCATCAAGCCATTCACGACGCGAAGCAGCGCGCCGGCCAGAATTGGCACTGCGACCATCAGCCCTTTCTGGCCGGCGTTCAGTCCAAGATCAGCCGCGATTTGCACTCCCAACAAACCCAAAATGACCCAAACCATGAACGCCACATCAAAGTAGAAGAAAGCGGCGAAGAGGGTCGGCGTGTGTCCGGCCTTGAAAAAATCTCTACCGATCATGAGGGCTCCGACGTGGGGTGATGATTGAGATACTGTAGGAGGCGACGGTCCGAACCGATCCCGGCCATTCCACCGCCTATGGCGACCACATGTGGTTGGTCCAGAGATATCAGAAGCCATCTTGATTGCCGCCCCCGTTAGCCGCACATCGCGGCCGGCGAGGCCGCGAATTCGGCGATCGACGCCGTGGCGGTCGCTTCGCCGACGAGGATGACAAGAGGCGCGCCAGGCGGAAATCGTCTGACCGCCTCCGGCAACGCGCATAAAGGCGCGCGCATGCGCATTTCGGCGGGACGGCTGGCGTCGCTTATCAGCAAAACGGATGTGCTTGCGCCAAGCCCATAGGTGATAAGTTTTTCGGCAATCAGCGCCGCGGATTCGCGCGCCATGTAGAATATGGTTGTCGCGCGATCGTCGGCGAGGCTCGGCCAATCGAGCGCGAGCTCGTCTCCTTTGCGCGCATGCGCGGTCACGAATTGCACGCGCCGGCTATGTCCCCGCGTCGTCAGCGAGATGCCGCTCGCCGCGGCGGCGGCGGACGCGGCGGTGACGCCCGGAACGATTTCAAAGGAAATACCGGCGTGCCGGAGCGCGGCGATTTCTTCGCCGAGCCTTGCGAAGATCACAGGATCGCCGCCCTTGAGCCGGACCAGCTTGCGACCCGGACGCGCCAACCGAACCAGCATCCGGTTTATTTCATTTTGCGCCACGCAGTCAGCGCCGGCGCGTTTTCCGACCGCGAAGCGCTTGGCGCCCCGCCTTATCACGTCGAGCACGGCGTCGCTGACCAAGGCGTCGTAGAGCACCGCGTCGGCGGCGGCGAGCAGCCTCAGCGCCCGCACCGTCAAGAGATCCTGATCGCCCGGACCGGCGCCAACGAAGAAAACGGAAGGCGACCCGGCCGGCCCTCCGCCAACAACGCCCGGCGGCTTGCGCGAGTGAGCGATCATGGTCATGGCCGCCGTCCCAACCGGGCGGCGCCGCGTTTCGCCAAGGCCCAATCGGGCCAAGCGGCGCCCACACGATGAAACAGAGATTGAATTCGAAAAGACCGACGAAGGGCGCCAACAGGCGCGCAGCATTGCCTAACATAGTTCATCGGCGTGGCTCGCTGGTTCAACGCATAGGGCGCTGCCGGACGTCTTATCCAGATACGAACCGCCGTTGGCCCGCGAATGCCTTAGGACGATGCGAAAACCGTCCCTGCTATGAGGACGCGCCCGCCGTTAGACACTCCTCAGCCAGACTCACCAAGATCCGACGGGCTTACGCTTAGCAAGCCACAGGCCTGTTTCCTCGCGATTACGAAAAGGAAGGATAAACAGGGGCTTTCAAAAAGGATTCGGCTGATCGAAGGCAGACCCGCCTGCTCAACGCCAATGCATTCGCGATCAAACATTGTGCAGCGCAGGATCAACTCTTTGTCGGCGTCGTAATAAGCTCGGGGTCGAACACGGCCCCATCGCAGAACAGATCGGCCGCCCATGGGAATCATTGTGGGCGAAGCCGCGAGCCGCCAGGGCCCGGCGTGCGCGCCCTCCGTCTTAATATCGGTTAGCGGCGTCGCGACGCCAAGCGGTGCAACGGCCGCACGGTAAATATCGGGACGATAGACGCGCGCGGCCAATTCCGGAAGATCGCAGCCTGCCTCAATGAGCCCCCAACGCGTCATTTCGTTCAGGAGCCAAATGGCGTGGGAGCGCCAAGGAAAGGTCGCAGCGTTGCGAAAAAACGTCGAGACGTTGTCCGATGCGACCGCCCCGCCAGGCAGAGACGCCAGGATCGCATGGCTGTCGACGTTGAGATACTTGCTTCGTGATAGAAGCGCCGCAGTATAGCGCATTCCCCGGCGCATCGCAGAATTGCGCGGCTTGAACAAGCGCTCGAATGGCGCCGCCCAACAGGTCGGGAAAATCCTCCGCCCAACGCCTGCGCACAGCGAACGCCTTCTCAGGAGCATTCCGCCAAATGTCGTTCGATGTCCCAATTGTCGAGCCTACTCCCGCGCGCGCCGCAATTTCGCCCCAGGGCGCGCCAGGGCAAAAGCCCGCAATCTGGCGTGATTGCAGCGCCTCAACAACGAAGGCCGGCGGCACGACGGCCAGCTTCACTTCGCGGCCGATGTCGACGCCGGCTGTCGCCAGCCAGTAGCGCATCAAAAGATTATGCGTCGAATAGGCGTGGACAATGCCGAGCGGGAGCGGTCCGGTCTTTCGTTCGCGTAACCAGGCCGTCAGGGCGCCTGGAGTCGAAATCCCGTCCCGCGCGGCGATGGCGCGAACTTCTAGCGCCACATCGCGCGCGAGGGTGATCGCGTTACCCCCGAGACTGATCGAGGAAGGGACGAGTAAGGATTGCGACACGCCGCGCAGCCCCAGTTCGATTGCGAAGGCGAGCGGCGGCACGATCACCGCGGCGTCCAGAAATCCATAAACGAGCTTGTCCGCTATATTCGCCCAGGACGGCTCGGCGATGAGCTCGGCGTCCACTCCTTCGTCGGCGAAATAGCCAAACTCCGGGGCGATGATGACCGGCGCCGCGTCGGTTAGCTGCAAAAAGCCGATTCTCAGCTTTGCAGCGCCGGCGCGGCGCGTGGCGGCGCTGACGTCGGCTTCGCTCATGCCGCGCGTCCTCGGCGAACAGACGCAAACTCAATCGCTGTGCGCATCAGCCTCTTCCTTCTTGCCGAATTCGGTGACGATCTGAAGCAATTTCGCGTTTTCGTTCATGGCCTTGCGTTGCAGCCAGCGATAAGCTTCCGGCTCCGTCATTTTCCGGTCGCGCATCAGGATTGCTTTGGCGCGATCGATCAGCCGGCGTTCGTCGAGCAGCGCTTTTGCGGCGGCGAGTTCGACCTCGACGTAGCCGGTAGCGCCGAAACAGGGCGATAGCGGCGGCGACGATCGGCTTGACCTCTTTATTGGCGATGCCCGAAAGGTTGTATGAACACACCCCGGCAGCGATGGCTTGGCCGACAAAAGTCGGATCGTCCGCATCCGAAAACATCGCAATCGGCCGCGGCGCGCTGACCGAGAGATTGCGGATATCCTCAAGAACGTCGCGGTCGGGCAACGCCATGTCGATAATAATCAAATCGGGCGATAGCCGCTCGACCGCGGCGATCAGACTGCGCCCGCCCGCAACGCGCGTCACATCGACAAAGCCGGCCTCGGTAAATTTTTTTTCCAAGGCTTCCGCCCGATCGGCGGCTGTATCGATTAGCAGAATCTTCAGGGACATGATGTCGCTTTGTCGCACGCGCGATGGTTGGCGCAGATTGTCTCCCGGGCGGATGAATATCAAGCGACGCGCACGCGGCGCCAGATCCTCAAACTTCAGCCGCGCGCAAGCGCTCCGCCCGCGAGGCGATCGCTTTGGGAGCGCTCGAAGCAAAATCGCCGCCGCATTGCTGCGGCGGCGATTGGCGATTCTCGGAGCGCCGTCCGCGACGGCGCGACGCGCTCAGAACTTGACGATGATGTCGCCGCCAAAAGTCAACTGAGTGCCTCTTAGGCCGACATTGAAGGGAGCCGTATTGTTCAAAGAGACATCATAACGGATTTCCGGCCGAACCACGAGGCTCTTAATCCACACTGCGCTCGGGACATTCAGGATATCCGGAATTGGCGGCGCCGCGATGTTGAGGCCGGCGGTCAGCTCTAGATAGGTGGTCGGCGCCGGAGCGAAGGCCCCCGCCGGCGGAAAGCCGCCGAAGTTCAGAAAACCATGCTCGGCATTGACGAAGTTGAAGTTGCCGGGGGCGCCGAGAGAGGAAACGTAGAAATTGCTGTTGTCGCGCCAGACCTCGCCGCGGCCGACGATCTTCAGCCAATCGTTGATGGCGTAGGCGGCGTATTGCGCGATGCCATAGCCGTCGAGGCCGCCGGCGGCGTCGTCGTGGGCCCAGTTGATGTCGGTGATGAAGGTCAGCTTGTCGCTCGCCTTCCAGGTGATGACCATGTCATTCAAGAACCGCAGCGTGCTGCTCGGCGCGCAGCCGCCGCAGGCGGCGATGCCGACCGGCGTCGCCGGGTTTTGCGGGCCGATGTTGGTCGTCGCCAGCACGGTCAAATTGCCGCCGAGAAAGTTGAAGCCGATGCCGCCTTCGAACCCGACGCCGCCATTGTTGTCGCCGGGCCAGCCGATCGTCGTATTCACGCCGGTGTTGAAGCCGGCATAGATGTCCACCTCAGGAATGACGTGCGCGACCGCCGCGACGCCGGTCAGCTTAAATGGCACGCCGAAATTGAAGATGTAGGAGTGCGAATAGAGCAGATTGTCGCCCGCCGGAATGACCTCGGCCCCGAGCAGGGTGGGAAATTGGCCGGCTTTGACGTCGATGCCGCCCGCAAACAGCCAGGGCAGGTGAACCTGAGCGTTGGCTTCGACAATGTCGATCTGGTAGCGGCTGTTGATCCAATATTCGCCTTCGCCGAGGAAATGGGTGTAGCGCGCGTCCGACCCGTAGAAGGCTTGAATTTTGAAGCCGTAGTCATAGTCCTTCGCCGCCGGATCGATCGGACGCTGAATCGTCAGCATGGCCTGGTTAAGAAGCAGCGAATTGGCTTTGTCGGTGAACAGGACGCCGAAGTTCAGCCCGTTCGCTGGATAGGACGGATTTACGATCAAGCCGGCTTCAATCGCGCCGGTCACCGCGAACGTGTCCCACCAGGACGGCGGCGGCTTTGTCGTCAAATCGGCGGCCGAAGCGGCGCCGGCTAGCATAACGCCTGCGGTCGCGCCAAGCGCGGCCTTACTCAACATCGTCATAAGCGTGACTCCCCTTTGCGCGAATCTTAAAGCGAAGTCTGCGCCATCCACAACTGATTCCGATCGCCGGTACGCCCCACCGGTGCTTTTCTTAATGAAAGTGTGGGAATCCCGTCACAGGCGCCTCAATTGGTTTCTTTAGGAATTTGAGTTTGCCTATCTTCATGGCGCCCCGCGATAGTGATGCCGCATCGGTGCAAGCCATCCTGCGAAAGTCGGATGTGTCGCGGCGGTCGCGATGACCGCAATCCAGGCGGCGATCCGGCGCATTCGATGGCATGTTGGCGCGTCGACGGCTCGAAGCCAAATTCTTGACCGGGTTTCCTGCGGAAACGGAAGCTCGGATTCGCGCCGAAAGCGGCACTAGCAGCCTGCATAATGCAGCGGACTGCGACGCCGCGCTGCAAATCTTCCCAGACCATCCCGGCGATATGCCATTTGTCATTTCGCCAAATTGCTAATATTCTTTCCAAATCGAAAAGATTGTTTGCGAATGAGCGTCGAATCGACCATCCTCTTCATCGTAGATCCGGAGGCGCCGCATCGCCTCGCGGCGGACGCCCTTGTCGCTGGTTCCGATTATCGCGTCATCATGGCGGCGCGCGAAACCGAGGCGGCCGAGGTCGTTCGCGACGCCCATGTCGACCTCGTCATGGCCGACGTCGATTGCCGCAACTGCGACGTCGTCGGCTTCCTGTCGCGGCTTCGCTTCACCCATCCCTATCTCGTGCGCATCCTTCTCGTCGGCAAGGCGCTCGCAATGCCCCTTGACGAGGCGCTGTCGCGCATCGCGGCCTATCAATATCTCACCAAGCCTCTGCAGCCGGAACAGGTCCGCCTGGTCGTCAAGCGGGCGCTCGAGACGCGGGAGCTCGCGCGCCGCCACCGGCTGCTCGCCCGCGAACTGAAGATCGGCGAGGATTTGTCCTTTTTTCACGACAAGCCGGAGGCGCAAGCGAAAGCCGAAGCCTCCTCGTTTGAGCGACTCGTCTACGCGAGCGAAACGATGTCGGAGCTCTGCAATCTCGCCCGGGAGGCGGCGCGCACTGAATTGCCCATCCTGATCGAAGGCGAGACCGGGACGGGCAAGGAATTGCTGGCGAGAGCACTGCATTTCCGTTCGCGCCGCTCCTCGAGCCCGCTGATGACGCAGAATTGCGGCGGCATCCGCGATGAGCTGCTGCATTCGGAGCTTTTCGGCCATCGGCGCGGCGCCTTCACCGGAGCGGTGAGCGATCGCTTGGGGCTGTTCCGGGCGGCCGACGGGGGCACGGTGTTTCTTGACGAGATTTCCGAGATCTCGCCATCTTTCCAGGTCAGCCTGCTGCGCTTTCTGCAGGACGGCGAGGTGAAGCCGCTCGGCTCCGACCAGATGATGGTTTGTAACGTGCGCATCATCGCGGCCTCGAACAAGCCGCTCCGCCAACTCGTCAAGGCCGGACAGTTTCGCGAGGATCTCTACTTCCGCCTCAAAGGGTTTGAACTCGACGTGCCGCCGCTGAGGGCGCGGCCGGCCGACATTCCGGCGCTCACCGAGTTTTTCGTCGCCAAGCATGGCGGGCTTTTGGGCAATCGCGTGCTCGGCGTCGCGCATGACGTGATCGAGACGTTCAAGGCCTATACCTTTCCCGGCAACGTGCGCGAGCTTGAAAACGAGATCCGCCGGATGGTCGCCGTGGCCAAGGACGGCGAATATCTGACCCGCCGCCATCTGTCGCCGGAGCTCGCAAAACTGTGCGCCGTCGAGCCGCCCGCCGCCAAGCTCGGCCTTAAAGCCGAGGGCAAGTCGCTGAAGGAGATGGTCGAGTCGCTGGAGCGCCAGCTCGTGTTGCATGCGCTCGAAAAGCAGCGCTGGAACCAGAGCCGCGCCGCAAAGGAGCTTGGCCTGTCGCGTGTCGGCCTCGCCAATAAGATCCGCCGCTACGGCCTCGACGAGAAGGCGCGTCCTCTCGATTGAGGCGCGAGGCAGATGCGCTGCGAGCCGCCGCGCTTGCATCGGCGCATCATTCCGATGCAGCTTGGTGCAGGGCCAAGGGCGAGCCGCGGATGTCCCAGGATCGCGTCGAAGGCGATCTCGACGTGCGCGTCGAGGTCCGAGATGGACGCGTCGTCAACGCCTGGACTCAAGCCGAGCTCTTTCGCGGCTTCGAGATATTTTGCGCGACAAGGATCCTCAGGCGGGGCTCGTCGTCACGCCGCGCGCTTGCGGCATTTGCGGCGCATCGCATCTGACCTGCGCCGCCTGGGCTCTTGACACCGCATGGGGAACCGCCGTGCCGCGCAACGCCATCCTCTTGCGCAATCTCGGGCAGCTCGCCGAATCGCTGCAGAGCGTGCCACACACCACTACGGCCTGTTCATGATCGACTACACCAACAAGGCCTATGCGGGAAGCCGCTATTACGAGGAGGCGGTCAAGCGCTGGTCGCCGTTCACAGGCGTACTACGAGATCGGCGTCGCCATTTCCGGCAAGCCCGTCGAGATCTACGCTCTGCTTGGCGGGCAATGGCCGCATTCGAGCTTTATGGTTCCGGGCGGCGTCATGTGCGCGCCGACCCTCACCGACGTCACCCGCGCGTGGTCGATCCTCGAATATTTCCGCCACACCTGGCTGGAGCCGGCTGGCTCGGCTGCTCGCTGGAGCGCTACCAGGAGATCAAATCCTACGAGGATCTTATGGCCTGGCTCGACGAGCGACCGGAACACGCCAATTCCGACCTCGGCCTTTATTGGCGCATGAGCCACGATGTCGGCCAAGTTGGCCCGCTTCCGCACGGCCTGAACCTCATCCGAAAGAAAAGGCCTCCGATCGCCTTAGCCGTGCGGCGGAATTCGTTAGGGTTTCCGCCCTACGGCTCTGACAAAATCCTCGGGGAAATGGCCAAGCTTCTATCCAGCGGGCTGAAAACAAAAACGGAGCCTTTTCCAGAAACAGAAAAAGAATTCGGGGAGATCCTCGACGAACTGCGGCATTTGGACCCGAAAGATCTAGAAGCCGAGCTGGTGGTCGGCGGCTTCGCCGATCATCTTTATGGCGAAGGCAAAATGCGCTGCCTCGTATTACCTCGTGCACCGCAAATGGTGCGACCTACCGGAGCTATCGGTGCCGGTTGAGCCGGACTGGTGGTGCCGTCTCTTGCGGATCTAGAATATGATCCCGACGAAGAGCCTTTGCGGGAGGACCACATGACTGCGACGATCGACAAGGAGGATGTCCTTCGCCATCATATCGCCCGGCAGCTGGCGGAGGGCCTGAAGACCGAGGTCGAGCCGCGCTGCGATACGCAAGAAGACGTGCAGCAGGTCATAACGCGGCTCAGATGCTTTTCGCCGCACGATGTCGAAGGCCGCCTTGTCGCCGCAGGATTCACCGACCATCCGGTCATGCATGAGGACATCGAGCAGGTCTGCGACACCTGCATGTATTATCTCGTTCACCGTCGCTATTGCGAGTTGCCGGAGCTGCAGCTGCCAGTCGAGCCCAATTGGTCCTGCAGGCTTTGGCGCATCTGAGCCTAACGGAGCGCTAAGATGATGGTCGTCATTGGCTGCGGCAACCTCAACCGCGGGGACGACGGCGTCGGCGTCGTCATCGCCCGGCGCCTGTCGAGGGAGCACGGCAAATCCAACGATCGCGTCAAAATATTCGACGCCGGCACCGGCGGCATGGAGATCATGTTTGAGGCGCGCGGCGCCGATAAGCTCATTATCGTCGACGCCTGCGCGAGCGGCTCCGAGCCCGGCGCGATCTTCGAAGCGCCAGGGGGCGAATTCGAGAACGCCAGCCCACCAAGCTACACCCTGCACGGTTTTCGCTGGGACCACGCCCTTTACGCCGGCCGCCGGATTTTCGCCAACGCCTTTCCGCGCGACGTCACCGTGTTTCTAGTGGAGGCGAAATCGCTCGACTATGGCCTTGATCTCTCGCCCGAGGCCGACCGCGCCGCCGATATCGTCGTCGGAAAGATCGGCGCGCTGATCGGTGCTTACCCGAACACTGGCGGCGACGACCGCCGCGTGCGCTTTCGCCTTCGCCGGGATCATCTTTATTTCGACACCGCGGCCTATGCGGCCCATATGCAGGGTCTTTGCTCGGTCGCGCTTTTGCGCAAGGGCGGCGATCTGCATGTCGCGCCGCTCGTCGGTGCCGGCGCAGGGGGATATCTCATCAAGCAGGTCAACGCGCGCGGCGACCGGGCCATTCACGCGGCGGATTTCTTCCGCCTGAACGGCGTCGACGATGGTCGCGAGACGATCCTCGAAGGCGAATGGAGCGAGGCGACCGGGAGCTTCATTATGAGCCATCTCTTTGACAATGTGTAAACAAAGTTATCAATTAGAAAATAAACTAGACTCCTTTGCGCGCTCATCGTAACCTTCTCAAACGACGCCGGCCGGTGCTTGAAGAAGGGCGTCTTAAAGGAAACGCCGCCATGCCGCCGCGCGCGCACTTTGAGGTCAGGGCCGCGCTGTCCGCCATCGAGGGCGAGGACGCCACGCTGGCGGACAAGGTCGAGATGCTGATGGAGATGGCGATGGGCCTGCAGACCCGGCCGAAATCTCCTGCGCAGATTCGCCAGGCCGTCGCGCTCTACGAGAAGGCGCTCGAACTGTGTCCCGCGGACCATTATATGCTGCGCGGGCGGCTCCATGCGCATTTCGCGACGGCGCTGCAGGCGATCCCCGGCGATGATCTCGAATCGTTGACGGAGGCGCGGCGCAATCTTGAGGCCGCGCGAGACATCTTGAAGCTCGAAGGACTGCCGCAGGAGATCGCCGAGATCGAGATGAATCTCGGCCTTGTCCTGCAAAGCCTCGCATCCGTCAACGCGGCGCCGATCTGCGACTCCGGCGGAATACGCGAATGCGATCGCCAACTACGCCAATTGCCAGCGCAATCTCCCGGACGACTTGCACTATCTCGAAGCAAGCAATCCGCGTCATCTTGCGCAGGCTCTTTTGAAATATCGAGAGGCCGCGGCAATTTTCGCCGAGGCGGGCGAGGCGCAGATCGTCGCGGAGGCGATCGAGGAGATCGAGGCGGAGCTCGCGGCGGCGCCGCGGCCGAACGGACATGATGCGCCGCATGCATCGCAGGGGTGACGCGGCGTTGACGGATATGCCTGTCAGAACGGGAGAGCGTTGATGGAAGGGATGGTCGCCTCTGGCGTTCTCGCGGTCGTGATCGCAATCGCTTTTTCGATCGCCGGCGGCGTCGTCGTAGGCGGCAAGGCGCTCGGCAATGAGCTTGCGGCCCTGATTGGGGGGTCTATGGACCGCTGGCCGGAGCCACCGGCGTTCTGCTCGGCGGCGTCATCGCCGCAATCGCTCTTTAAAGGACGGACGTCATGCTGGAGCTGGCCAAAAGTTCGATCGTCCTGTTTTTCCAGGGCAGGCTGTTTCAAAATCCGTCTGAGGTCTGGCGCCAGCTTACGATCGGAGTCGCGCTGACGCTCGTCATATTCCTCGCCGCAGTGAAAATGGCTGGGTTCGGACTTCCGCTCGCCGCCGCCATCGCGAGCTTCATCGGCGGCGCAGCGCAATCAGCTCTGTTCCGGAACCTGAAATTCCGCTGAAGCAGCCTCCTGGCGCCCAACGCCGGGCGGAGCCGAGGGGAGATCGCCATGAACGCGCATCATCCGCCGCAGCCGCAGCCAGAGCCGGCCGCCGATCAGCTGATCGGCGATGTGGCGCGCTTCGAGTCTGTCATCGCAGGCTGGGAGGAGGCGCGGCAAACCGTCGTCATCGCTTTTTGCGGCGCCATCGAGGCTTTGCATCGGGAGGCCCTGCGCAAGCTGATCGGCGGGCTGAAAGAGGCGCCCGGCGCCCTCGAAGCTCTGCGCGCGGCGGCGGCCGACCCCGTTGTGTATGCGGTGCTGCGCCGCCACGGGCTGATCCGCGCCAGCCTGCAGGAGCAGGTCGAGACGGCCCTGGCGTCGGTCAGGCCGATGCTCGCTTCGCATGGCGGTGATGTGGAGCTCGTCGCCGTCATTCTGCCCGATGCGGTGGAGGTGCGCTTCCTTGGCAATTGCGACGGCTGCCCGGCGTCGGCGCTGACGTTCGTTGCCGGCGTCAGGCGCGCCATCGAGGAGCATTGTCCGCAGATCAAGCATGTGCGCCAAGTCAAGGGCAGCGGCGCCGCCGGCGCGTCGGCCCTGAATTTCACCAGTCCCTTCGCTGGCGCGCAGGATCGCGCATGGAGCTTCGTCGTGGAGCTTGGCGCAATTTTTGAAGGCGGCGTTTACGCCTGCAGGATCGCCGGGGAGCCGGTCATTCTCAGCCGCATTGGCCGCGCCGTCAGTTGCTTTCAGGACGCCTGCTCCCACCTCGGCCCGCCGATTTCCGATGGCGAAACCTCAAGCGGCCACATCAAATGCCGTCACCATGGCTTCGAATATGCTCTGATGTCGGGGGAATGTTTGACGGCGCCCGAGGTGCAATTGCAAACGCATGCGGCGCGCGTCGTTGGCGAGCGCGTCGAAGTCAGGCTGCGGGGCTAGGCCATGCGCGTCTCCCTCCATGCGCGCAAAGATCCGGCTCTCGACGAAGGCGTCGCCGGCGAGCCCTCGCTCGAACCAAAAAGTCCGCCGCCGCCCTTGCTTGACCTTGCGGGGCCGTTTTGCGTCCTCGGCACGCCTGTTGGCGACGGTCTCGTCGAGCCCGTCGTTCCATCGGCGCGAACGATGTTCGGCCCGCGCGGGACCGCCCTCGCGAGCCCGCAAGGGCCGCTATTCGTTGCGGACACCGGCCATCATCGCTTGCTGATTTGGCGCGAATGTCCGCAAGCGGACCGCGCGGACGCCGATCTCGTCATCGGTCAGCCTGGCTTCACCCGCGAAGGACGCAACGCCAAAGGCGATCCCACCGGCGTAACGTTCAACGTGCCGGTCGGCGTCGCGGCCACCGCCGACATCCTCGCCGTCGCCGACGCCTGGAACCATCGCATTCTGATCTGGTTCGGCTTGCCTGACACAAGCAACAGATCCGCCGACGTCGTGCTCGGTCAGCCGGACTTCCATACGGCGCTGGCCAACCGCGGCGGCGAGCCCGGTCCGCACACGCTCAACTGGTGTTACGGCGTCGCCATCGCGGATGGGCGCCTCATCGTCTGCGATACCGCGAACCGGCGCGTTCTGGTCTGGAACGAAATACCGCGCCAAAACGGCGCTCCCGCCGACCTCGTCCTCGGCCAGACGTGCATGGATCGCCGCGACGAGAACGGCGGCCACGCGGTCGACGCCGGCGGCATGCGCTGGCCCCATGCGGCGACGATCGCGAACGGGCGGCTCGTCGTCGCCGACGCGGGCGATAACCGGTTGATGGTGTGGAGCGCCATGCCGCGCGAGAACGGCGCGCCTTGCGATTTCGTTATCGGCCAGCGCAGCGCCTTGGGCGCCGACCACAACCGCGCCTCTTATTGGCCAGACGCTTCGAGCCTCAACATGCCCTATGGCCGCGCCATGACGGCGCGAAGCCTTGTCGTCGCCGACACCGCCAATTCGCGCTTGCTCGGCTATGATGTGGATCATATTTCCATGGGCGCCGCTGCCCGCCGCCTCACCGGCCAGCCTGATTTTGCGTCCAAGGGCGACAATCGCTGGAAGGCGCCGGTTCGCGACAGCCTCTGCTGGCCTTATGGGCTTGCGATCGCCGGCGATGTCGCGGCCATCGCCAATTCCGGCAACCATCGCGTGATCTTGTGGAGGCTCGCGCTATGACAGCGCGCGCCGGGCCATTGCATGGCGACGTTTTGGACGCGACCGAAATCCGCATCCGCGGCCTCGTGCAAGGCGTCGGCTTTAGGCCGACTGTGTGGCGGCTCGCGACCCGCATGGGACTTTCCGGCGAGGTGCTGAACGACGCCGAGGGCGTGCTGATCCGGCTCAACGCCGACGCCGCGGCGGCGACGCGCCTCGTTGACCGCATCAGGGCCGACCCCCCGCCGCTTGCGCGCATCGATGCGGTGGAGATTCACCCGGCCGCCGCGCCAGCGTCTAACGGCGGCTTCACGATTGCGCAAAGCGCTGGCGGCTTCATGCGCACGGAGGTCGCGCCCGACGCCGCGACCTGCCCGGCTTGCCTCGCCGAGATCCGCGACCCGTTTGCGCGCCGCTTCCGCCATCCATTCGCCAATTGCACAAATTGCGGGCCACGCCTCTCGATCATTTGCGAGGCGCCCTATGATCGGGCGCGAACGGCCATGGCGCCCTTCGCCATGTGCGCGGCGTGCCGGGCCGAATATGAAGATCCCGGCGACCGGCGTTTCCACGCCCAGCCCATAGCCTGCCATGTCTGCGGCCCGCGCGCAAAATTGGAGAGAACGGGTGGCGGAGCCGTCGATTTCTCGGCCTTCAGCCCGCTCGATGAAGTTGACGCCGTCGCAGGCTTGCTGCTCAAAGGCCATATCGTCGCGATCAAGGGTCTTGGCGGCTATCATCTCGCTTGCGACGCGACCAACGCCGAAACGGTGGGACAGCTGCGGGCGCGCAAAAAACGCTATACCAAACCCTTCGCCCTGATGGCGCGCGATCTCGCGGTGATTCGCCGCCATGCGCTGGTCGGACCGGCGGAGGAGGGCGCGCTGACAAGCGCCGCCGCGCCGATTATGCTGCTGTCGGCGCGGGCCGACGCGCCTCTGCCCGAGGCGGTCGCGCCGGGCCTTTCGACGCTCGGCTTCATGCTGCCGTCGACGCCGCTGCATCATCTCATCTTTCGCCGGCTCGACCGGCCGATGGTGATGACGAGCGGCAACCTCTCCGACGAACCGCAGGCGATCGACGACGGGCAGGCGCGCGAAAAACTTTCGCCCATTGCCGATTTCTTCCTGACGCACGACCGGCCCATCGCCGTGCGGCTCGATGATTCGGTCGCCCGCGTCATCAATGGCGCGCCGCGACTCCTGCGCCGCGCCCGCGGCTATGCGCCGGCGCCCCTGCCGCTGCCGGAGGGCTTGCGCGAGGGACCGCCGGCGATCGCGTTCGGCGCCGAGCTGAAAAGCACCTTCTGCATCGTCAAGGACGGCGAGGCAATCGTCTGCCAGCACATGGGCGATCTCGAGGATGCGCTGCGGCTCGCCGATTTCGAGCGCAATGTCGGGCTTCTCGGCGCCCTTCACGCGCACCGTCCGGCGGCCGTCGCGGTCGACCTCCACCCGGATTATCTTTCGACGAAATTCGGCCGCCGGTTCGCCGCCGAACGCGCGCTCCCTGTCGTCGCGGTTCAGCATCATCACGCCCATGTCGCGAGCTGCATGGCGGAGAACGGCGTTGCGGCCGGCGCGGGGTTGACGCTCGGCGTTTCGCTTGATGGTCTTGGCTTTGGCGATGACGGGGCGCTGTGGGGCGGCGAATTTCTCATCTTTGATTACGGCGGCTATCGCCGCGTCGCAACCTTCAAACCCGTCGCCATGCCGGGCGGCGCGAAATGCATGCGCGAGCCCTGGCGCAACACGCTCGCCCATATTCTGGCCGAGATGGGCTGGCCAGCTTTCACGCTGAATTTCGCGTCAACGCCGCTCTATCAATTTCTTAGCGAAAAGCCTCATGAGACCATCGCGGCGATGATCCAAGGCGGCGTCAACAGTCCTTTGGCGAGTTCATGCGGGCGTCTTTTCGACGCCGTCGCCGCGGCGATTGGCGTCTGCCGCGACGAGGCCTTCCATGAGGGCGAGGCGGCGATCCGCCTCGAGGCTCTCGTGAGCGCGGAGGCGCTTGCGGCCGTCGACGAGGATCTCGCCTATCCGTTCGGCATCCCGAAGCTCAAATCTTCGGGGCTCCCCTACATCGAGCCCTTGATGATGTGGCAGGCGCTCCTCGGCGATCTCTATGAGGGCGCGCCGGCCGCCGTAATGGCCGCGCGCTTCCATAAAGGACTCGCGCGCGCCGTCGCAATAATGGCGTCGAAGGTGGCGTTCGATGGCGACGTCCGCCTAACGCGCCGCGTGGCGTTGTCCGGCGGCGTGTTCCAGAATCGCTGGTTCACCGAGGAGCTGACTCAGCGTCTCGAAGCTGACGGATTCGAGGTTTTTCAGCACGCGAAATTCCCGTCGAACGACGGCGGCTTGTCGCTTGGCCAGGCGGCCGTCGCGACCGCTCGGCTAACGGCTTCATGAAGAGGAGAGGCCCATGTGTCTCGGCATTCCAGGACGGATCGTCGCAATTGTCGACGAACGCCGCAAGCTTGCGCTGGTCGACGTCGGCGGCGTCCGGCGCGAAGTCAACATCGCCTGCATCGTCGATGATCGCGCGGCCAAGGATTGCGTTGGCGACTGGGTGCTGGTCCATGTCGGCTTCGCCATGAGTCGCATCGACGAAGCGGAGGCCGCCGAGACGCTGCGACTGCTCGCCGAACTCGGCGAGGCGCAGCAGGAGATTGCGGCGATGCGCGCGTCGGGACGCGCCTGAGGCGCGGTGCAAAAGGAGGCGTCAGATGAAATATGTCGACGAATTCCGCGATCCCGCCAAGGCGCGTGCGCTCATCCGCGAGATCGAGGCTTTGACCGAGGCCGTCGTCGCCGAGCGCGGCCGGCCTTTGCAGATTATGGAGGTTTGCGGCGGCCACACGCATGCGATTTTCAAATATGGCGTCTGCAACATGCTGCCGAAAGACATCGAGCTTGTGCATGGGCCCGGCTGCCCAGTCTGCGTGCTGCCGATGGGGCGGGTCGACGATTGCGTCGCGCTTGCCGAAATGCCGGGCGCGATCTTCGCGACCTTTGGCGACGCCATCAGGGTTCCGGGCTCGAAGAAAAGCCTGATGCAGGCGAAGGCCGACGGCGCCGACGTGCGCATGGTCTATTCGCCTTTGGACGCGTTGAAGCTCGCCAGGGAGAATCCAGACAGGGAGGTCATTTTCTTCGGCCTCGGTTTTGAGACGACGATGCCGTCCACGGCCCTCACTGTGCTGCAGGCCGAAGCCGACGGAATCAGGAATTTCTCGCTGTTTTGCAACCACATCACGATCATCCCGACGATGAAGGCGATCCTCGATGCCCCCGATATGCGCATTGACGCTTTCCTTGGGCCGGGCCATGTCTCGATGGTGATCGGCACGAAATTCTATGACTTCATTGCAAGGGAGTACCATCGCCCGATGGTCGTGGCGGGGTTCGAGCCGCTCGACGTGGTTCAGTCGATCTGGATGGTGCTGAAGCAAATGGCGGAAGGCCGCTGCGAAATCGAAAATCAATATGGCCGCGTCGTGCCGCCTGAAGGCAATCCGGTCGCGCTCGCCGCCGTTTCCCGTGTGTTCGAGCTGCGCGAATTTTTCGAGTGGCGCGGTCTTGGCTCGATCGACCATTCGGGCGTCAGAATGCGCGCGGCCTACGCCGCCTATGACGCGGAACGCAAATTCTCCGTGCCGGCGCTGAAGGTCGCCGATCCGAAATCCTGCCAGTGTGGAGAAGTTCTGAAGGGCCTCATCAAGCCCTGGCAATGCAAGGTCTTCGGCGCCGCCTGCACGCCGCAGACGCCGCTCGGCGCGCTGATGGTGTCTTCCGAGGGCGCCTGCGCGGCCTATTATCAATATGGCGACTTCGAGGGACGGGGCGTCAAACGCGCCGCTGACGCGGCATGACCGTCTTCAGCACATTCAAACTAAACCCCGCCAAACAGCTGCCGGCGCGCCGCAAAGGCGATGGCGTCCACGTCCCAAAGGTGACGCTCGCCCACGGCGGCGGCGGCAAGGCGATGCGCGATCTGATCGACGATGTTTTCGTATCCGCATTCGACAATCCGGTGTTGACTCCGCTGGAGGATCAGGCGCGCCTGTCGCTCGCGGACCTCGCGCGCCATGGCGACAGGCTCGCTTTTACCTCCGATTCTTTCGTCGTCGATCCGCTCGAATTTCCGGGCGGCGACATCGGCAAGCTGGCGGTCTGCGGCACGGTCAATGATCTTGCGGTCGGCGGCGCCAAGCCGCTCTATCTTTCTTGTTGCGTCATTATCGAGGAGGGCGTCGACGTCGCCTTCTTGCGCAAAATCGCGCGCTCGATGGCGCAAGCGGCGGCGGCGGCGGGAGTCTTGATCGTGACGGGCGATACGAAGGTCGTCAATCGCGGCTGCTGCGACAAGCTGTTCATCAATACAGCAGGCGTTGGCGTGATCGCTGCCGGCGTCGAGCTCGGCGTCGACCGCGCCGAGCCTGGGGACGTCATCCTCGTCAACGGTCGTCTTGGCGATCATGGCGCGGCGATTCTTTCCGCGCGCGGCGATCTTGCCATCGACACCGTTGTCGAGAGCGACTGCGCGGCGCTAAACGGCCTTACCGAAGCGCTTCTTGCGCAGTGCCCGGAAGTCAAATTCATCCGCGACGCCACGCGCGGCGGCCTCGTCACGGTCGTCAATGAGATTGCCGCGGCGTCGCACTGCGGTATTGAGCTCGAAGAAGCCGCCATCCCGCTGCGCGAGGATGTGAAGGGCTTTTGCGAAATCCTCGGCCTCGATCCGCTGTATCTCGCTAATGAGGGCAAGATCGTCGTCGTCGCGTCCGCCGCCGCGGCGGAGCGCGCGCTCGCCGCGCTCGCCTCGCATCCGCTCGGCCGCGACGCCGCGATCATCGGGCGGGCGCTCGCCGGGCCGGCCGGTCGCGTGACTATGCAGACTCACTTCGGCGGCAAGCGCATCGTCGACATGCTGGTCGGCGAACAACTGCCGCGTATCTGCTGAGGCCGGCCAATGCATGAGCTGGGGCTGACAAGATCGATCGTTGGGATCGTCGCCGAACAGGCGGCGGGACGGAAAGTGACGCGCGTGACGCTGGAGATCGGCAAGCTTTCGGCGGTGATGCCCGAGGCGATCCGCTTCTGCTTCGATGTCGTCGCCAAAGGCGGAGTTCTCGACGGCGCGGCGCTCGAGATCATCGAAGTTGATGGCCGCGCTCGTTGCCTGGACTGCGGCGGCGAGGTGGCGCTCGTCGAATTCGTCGCGCGTTGCGCCTGCGGGTCGCGGCGGCTTCTAAGGCTCGCCGGCGAAGAGCTCAACATAAAAAGCATGGAACTGGAGGCGATGTGATGTGCAAGACCTGCGGTTGCGATGACGGCGCCGACATCACCGTCACGAACCTTCAGAATGGCGAGCTTCGGCATATCGAGCGGTCGGCGCCCGCTGGCGACGCCGGGACGCATGGCCATGCTCATATGCATGACGACCATCATGATCATCATCATCACCATGGCCGCCACCACGGCCATGATCATCACCACCCCCACGTTCATGGGGAGCGCGCCGAAGCGGAGTCTGCGCTCGGGGCCAGCGCGCATGGTGTCACTGTTGCGCTCGAACGCGCCATTCTCGACAAAAACGATCGGTTCGCCGCGCGCAACCGGGCCTGGTTCGAGGGCCGGGAAGTGTTGGCGCTTAACCTCGTCTCTTCGCCGGGGGCCGGAAAGACCTCGCTGCTGGAGCGCACCATCCGCGAACTCAAGAGCGAGATTTCGATCAGCGTGATCGAGGGCGATCAGCAAACCGCCAACGACGCCGAGCGGATCAAGGCGGCGGGGGCCCCGGCAGTCCAGATCAATACAGGGACCGGCTGCCATCTTGAGGCCGACATGATCCGGCGCGCCCTCGAAACGCTGAAGCCGCCTTTCGGGTCGCTCCTGATGATCGAAAACGTCGGCAATCTCGTTTGTCCCGCGCTATTCGACCTCGGCGAATGGGCGAAGGTGGTCGTGCTGTCGGTGACCGAAGGCGACGACAAGCCGCTCAAGTATCCGCACATGTTCAGGGCCGCGATTCTCATGCTCGTCAGCAAGATCGATCTTGCTCCCCATGTCCGCTTCGACGCCGACCGCTGCGAAGCCTTGGCGCGCGAGGTCAACCCCGACATCCGCGCCATCCGGCTTTCGGCGCAATCCGGCGAGGGAATGGAGGCCTGGTACGCCTGGCTGCGCGCGGCGTGGACGCGGCACCGCCTCGGCGCGGCCGAGATGGCGCCGGCCGACGGAGGATGATCGTTCCGGGGCCATACTCCAACGCACGAAGCGAAAAATAGGATTATGCGCTTCAAGGGAGCGGCGTCAACAAACGCCAGATAATGAGCGTTTCGTCGATGCAACAGGCGTGGAGAACAACATGAATGTTTGCCTGTCCAATTTGCTCAATGACAGCGGCGACAATCTCCGCGGGAAAGTCATCGGCGTTTATCTGCTCCTCATTGTCGGCAGCGCCACTGCATGGATTGCCACACTTGCCGCCTTTCATAATTATTCGATGCTCCTCGGCTCCGCGATCCTGGCCTACAGCTTTGGTCTGCGGCACGCCTTCGACGCCGACCATATCGCCGCCATCGACAATGTGACGCGCAAGCTGATGCAGGAAGGAAAGCGGCCGGTGACAGTCGGCCTCTTCTTTTCGCTCGGGCATTCGACGATCGTCTTCGGGCTGACCCTTGCCATCGCCGTCACGGCGACCGCTCTTCAGACAAAATTCGACGCATTCAAATCGGTCGGGGGCATCATCGGCGCGCTCGTCTC
Source organism: uncultured Alphaproteobacteria bacterium (assembly GCA_963815815.1). GTDB lineage: Bacteria > Pseudomonadota > Alphaproteobacteria > Rhizobiales > Beijerinckiaceae > Methylocapsa. Next base: position 267,586 of record CAWFIA010000011.1, on the reverse strand, counting down.
CGCATTCTTCCTTTTCGCCGTCGCGCTCGCGAACATTATCGTCATGTTCTCGATCTACCGAACCTTCCGGACGGTTAAGGAAGGCGGCTCTTTCGTTGAGGAGGATCTAGATCTGGCGCTGGCCAACCGCGGCCTGCTCGGGCGTTTGTTCCGCCGGCTTTTCCGGTTGATCGAACGCAGCTGGCAGATGTATCCGCTCGGAGTCCTGTTTGGGCTCGGCTTCGACACGGCGACCGAGGTCGGTCTCCTCGGGATGGCCGCGACGCAGGCCTCGCAAGGACTGTCGATCTGGTCGATCCTCGTGTTTCCGGCGCTTTTCACGGCCGGCATGACGCTGCTCGACACGACGGATAGCATTTTGATGCTGGGCGCTTACGGCTGGGCCTTCGTGAAGCCAGTGCGCAAACTGTATTACAACCTGACCATCACGGCTGTGTCCGTTATCGTCGCTGTCGTCGTCGGCGGACTCGAAGTTCTAAATCTCATTGGCGATCAATTGGGCTTGACCGACGGCGGCGGCTTCTGGGGCGTGATCGGATCGCTGAATGACAACTTCGGCGTTCTGGGATTTGCGATCGTCGGTATTTTCATTGTCGCGTGGCTGATCTCCTATGTGATCTACAGAGTAAATCGCTTTGACGAGATCGAGGTCTCCGCAGCGTAGCCGGACGCGGAGCGCGGGTGTCGCGCTGGTCGGGTGGGCGTCGGCGTCTCGGGAATACGTAGGAAGTCTCGTGGTCCAACAATACCGGTCATCCGCTGAGGCCGCGTCGCCGAACACCGGCGCAGTAGAGCGCTTCCGGCTTCAATGGCGCGTGAAGTCGGGCGTCACGGCTGCAGTGGATCAAACCGATCAACCAAATTTGAACAGCACGCCAAAGCCGCCGCGCGGATAGCTCCAGCTGATTTCGCCGGTTGGCTCGAGCAGAACGCGGCAGGTGCCGCATTCGAGGCATCCGTCGAAAGCGATCTCGACCTGTCCGAGGTCATTTTCGGCATAGCAGCCGGCGGGACATACTTTCGTCATCGCCAGCAGATTTTTCGACGGAGCCGTATGCGGCTCGATGGTGATATGCGGCCTGCCGGCGTCGACGATGTAGCGGTTCTGATAAAGCTTTTCCTCGACGCGCCCGAGTTTTTTGGACATGTTCATACTCCGTTATGTGATTATCAGCGCCACGCCCGCGCCAACCGGAAGGCGTCGCCGAAAAGCCCGAGCAAAGACCGTTGCTTGATGAAAGAGCGAATTGAGGCGTTCTCTTTTTCCACCTTTGGCGCGCCGTCGACGCGAAGGAAGTTGTCCATCGCCTTCGACACGAGGTCCGGATAGGTGAGAAAGAAATTTTGTGAGTTGGTATGCAAAAGCCCCGGCATATTCTTGTATTTCTTGAGATCCTTCATGACGAAACTGTTGTCGATCATGGTCTTGTACAAAGCGAGGTTCTGCTTCGTCATCGGATCGCGGCGCGACTTGATCTGGAAGATCGCTTCGGCGGCGAGACGGCCGGACGTCATGGCGAGATTGGAGCCTTCGCGGTGGATCGCATTATTGAGCTGCGCCGCATCGCCGACGACGACCCAGCCGTCGCCGAAGAGTTCCGGGACTGCCTTGTAGCCGCCTTCCGGAATGAGATGCGCGGCGTATTCCTTTACCTCGGAGCCCTGGATGAGCGGGGCGACCGAAGGATGCTTCTTGAACGATTCAAGCAGGCCGTAGGGAGTTTCTCCCTTCGCCGCGAAATCGGAAACGAGACAACCAATGCCGAGCGAGATGCTTTCCTTGTTGGTGTAGATGAAGCCCATGCCGGTCATCCCTTTCGAGATCGAGCCGATGGCCTCGATGACGGCGCCTTCGCCACCTTTTAGGTTGAATCGCGCGTCGATCGTCTCCTGCGGCAGGAAGTGCATTTCCTTGACGGCGAGCGCGACATGATCGGGCTTCGGCGTCTCGCGGAGGCCCGCGCGGGTTCCCAACAAGCCGTTGACGCCTTCAGCCAGCACGACGACGTCGGCGAAGATCGTATCGCCGTCGCGATCGGTGCGCACGCCGATCACCTTGCCGTATGCGTCGCTGACCAGTTGGGTGACCGTCGTCTCGCAGATCACGATCGTGCCCTTCGCCTGCACCTGCTGCGAGAACCAGCGGTCGAACTGAGAGCGGATGATCGTATAGCGATTGGCTTTCTCTTCGTTGAAATTCTCGGAGCGGTGGTGCATGCCCGTGTGCGAGCGCTCCGACATCATCCAGAAGCGCTGCTCGATCAGATGCCGCTCGAGCGGCGCCTCTTCCCGGAAGTCTGGTTCGATCTTCTCAAGCATGTCCGCGTATAGGATTGCGCCCTGCACGTTCTTGGAGCCGGGATATTCGCCGCGCTCCAGCTGGAGAACCTTCAGCCCGCGCGAGGCCATCGTATGCGCGGCGGCGTTGCCGGCCATGCCAGCCCCGATCACGATTGCGTCGAACCTTTCCTCGATCATCTCAATCTCCTCAAGGCTCAGCCCGCCAGCCGGTCGCGGCTATGGGGGGACAGACGCTTGCGAAAAGCTTCGGTAAGAGCTGGCAGAAACCGCACGGCGTCGGTGACGATGCCGATATGCGCAAAGTTGAAAATTGGCGCATCCTTGTCGGTGTTGATCGCGACGATGCAATCGGCGCCTTCGACGCCAACGCGATGCTGGATTGCGCCCGAGATGCCGGCGGCGATATAAAGTTTTGGACGAATCGTCTTGCCGGTCTGGCCAATCTGCCGGTCCGAGCTGATCCAGCCCTTCTGCACGAGCGGACGCGAGCCGCCGAATTCGGCGCCGAGCACGCTTCCAAGATTGCGCACCAGCTGGAAATTCTCGGCGCTCTGCAACCCGAGACCCCCGGCGACGACGACGTCGGCGTAGGCGAGGTTCGATTTCGCGCTGTCGCGATCTGGAACATATTTCAAAATCTTGGTGAGGATCTGGTTCTCGTCAAGATCCGGCTTGAAAGTGACGATCCGTCCCTGGCGGCCTTCGACGCGTTCCGGCATCGGCATCACTCGCGGCCTGACGGTCGCCATCTGCGGCCGGTAGTTCAACGTGTAGATCGTGCACAGCAGCGACCCGCCGAAAGTTGGCCGCGTCGCCGCGAGCGAACCATCGGCGTCGACGGCGAGCTCGGTGCAGTCGGCCGTCAACCCGGTCAGCAACGTGGTCGCGACTGAACCCGCGAGATCGCGCCCGAGCGTCGTCGCGCCGAGCAGCAAAATCTCCGGCTTGTGCGCGTTGACAAGCTGGGTCATCGCTTTCGAATAAGGCTCGTTGCGATAGTCGGCGAGGATGTCGTCCACGACGAGATACGCGAGGTCGGCGCCGTAGGCGAAAGCTTCCGCAGCGGCCTGCCGCGTCGCTTCGCCGGGCGCGCCCAATGTGACGCAGGCGAGTTCGACGCCGAGATTGTCGGCGAGCTTGCGGCCGGCGCCGAGGAGTTCGAAGGACACAGGGTGAACAATCCCGCGCTCGATCTCGACGAGAACCCAAACATGTTTATAGCCGCGGAAATGCTCGGGAAGCTCTTTCTTCATGGATGCCCGGTTGGGGGCCGGCGCGGGGGCTGCGGGCTTGTCCGACATATCGATCTCCTCAAAATCCGGCGGCCATTTTAATAAGGTCGTCTTCGAGCGCTGGCTGGCGTTCGAACAGAGTCGATGATGAGGTTCTCAGCGTCTTGCGAAGCGGTCTCGCCGGGATTGACGAACACGGCGCGCTCGGAGCGCGGCGGCGGCGCGAAGACCTTTTTGACCACGGTGGGTGATCCTTTCAGCCCGCACTTCGTGATATCGGCGACGCCGGCGTCCTTGGCGCTCCAGGTGATGATTTCCGCGCGGGCGGCGCGCAGAGCGTCTTTCATGCCGCCGCGGCGAACCTCGTTCGAGCCTTCGAGCATGGTTATGAGGCAGGGCAGCTTCGTCTTCAAAACATGCACGCCGCCTTCGGACCGGCGCTCGACGGTGATCTCGCGCTTCGCCGGATCGCAGTCGACGATCTTCGCGACATAGGTCAGCTGCAGCAGGTCGAGCCGTTTCGCGATGCCCGGGCCGACTTGCGCGGTGTCCCCGTCAATCGTCTGCTTGCCGGTGAGCACAATGTCCGGAGCCCCGAACATGGCGCCGATTTTGCCGATCGTCTGGGCCAGCGCGTAGCTGGTCGCGAGCGTATCGGAGCCGGCGAACGAGCGATCGGTCAACAACACGGCGCGGTCGGCTCCGATGGTGAGCGCTTTGCGCAGCGATTCAGAGGCCATCGGCGGCCCCATTGTGAGAACAGTGACTTCCCCGCCGAAGGCGTCGCGAAGCCGCAAGCCTTCCTCCAGCGAGAACAGATCATAAGGGTTGATGATCGTCGGCACGCCCTGACGCATGATCGTCTGGGTCACTGGATTGATCCGGATCTGCGCGCTGTCAGGCACCTGCTTGATGCAGACGAGGATATGCATGATCAAACTCCTCCAAATCGATCAGAGCCTGACCGCTCCGTACCGCTCGGCGCGACGACAAGCGAGCTGACCGCGACGAACGGTTTCTTAGGCTCTTCCTTCGGCTTGACCGCGTCCTTCAGCACTTTGAACACGCGCTGCTCGATCGGCGACGAGGCCACGAAATCATTGTAGGCGTTTTCGAGAAACGCGCGGCAGGCCAGCCAAACGTCGTCGTCGCTGGCGGCGTCGGACTCGCTGTTGACGAGGTATTCGCCCATGCGACGCAGGACGTGTAGCCGCGCGACGCGCAGCACCGCGGGGTCGTAGGGAACTTTCAGTGTCTCAAAGAAATCCTCGGCGGATGAGACTTTTCGGAGCTGGTCGAGAGCGCTCATAATGTTTGATCCTCTTCATAAATTTGCTCATGAGCTTTGTCCGGCGAGCCAGAGCCGACACGTTGTTGCAGATGGCTGAGACGGGCCTCGAGAAATCCGATGCGGTCGATCAAAATCGCCATCGCGTCGGCGACCGGATCTGGGATGAGATGATGCTCGAGATCGATACGCCCGCCCGGCCCTGACCGTCTTCTCGCTTTGCGCACAAGACGTCCAGGAATGCCGACGACCGTCGCCTCCGGCGCGACGTCCTCGATGATCACCGAATTGGCCCCTATGCGCGTGTTCCGGCCGATCGTGATGCTGCCGAGGATCTTCGCGCCGGCGCCGATCAGCACGCCGTCCTCCACCGTCGGATGCCGCTTGCCTGGGGACCAGGACGATCCGCCGAGCGTAACGCCGTGATAAAGCGTGACGTCATCGCCGACGACCGCGGTTTCGCCGATGACGACGCCAGCGCCGTGATCGATGAAGAATTGCTCGCCGATCGCCGCGCCGGGATGAATGTCGACATCGGTCAGAAACCGCGCGGCGAACGAGATGGCGCGGGCGAGAAATTTATGGTTGGCGGTCCAAAGCCGGTGCGCCAGCCGATGCCAAATAACGGCGTGCACGCCGGGATAAAGCAGGGCGACCTCCAGCGTGTTGCGGGCGGCGGGGTCGCGCTGGTGCACACAGGCGATGTCTTCCCTGATCATTCGCCAGAGGCCTTTCGGCGCGCCTCCGACCGGTAAGGCGACGACGCTCATGACGGCGCTCCCACTTGCCCGCAATGCCCCGTTTCGCCGCGAATCTCATCCACGAGCCCAGCGACGTCGCCGCGTCCGAGAGGCCGGTGATTGAGGAGCGCCCGACGCTTGGCGAGCGCGAGCACCTGCGCCGCCAGCTCAGAATCGATGTCGACGCTGAGCTCGGCGCACATGCCGGCGATCGCGGCAACGCCGGAATGCTTGCCGATGACGACCTTGTTGCGCCGTCCAAGCGTCGCCGGATCGAGGCCCTGATACGTCCGCGGATCTTTCATCAGCGCCGCGACGTGGATGCCCAACTCATGGGTGAAGATATCGGCGCCGACGATCGCCTTGGCGCGCGCGATCGGCCGGTTGGCGGCGTGTGCGACGAGCCGCGCAAGCCCCCGCAAGCGAAGCGGATCTACATTCGTGCGTCCCGCGACGGCGTGGCCGAGCGCCATGACGACCTCTTCCAAAGCCGCGTTGCCGGCGCGCTCGCCGAGTCCCAGCACGGTGACGCTGGCGTCGCTCGCGCCCGCGCGCAGCGCCGCGAGGGTGTTGGCGGTGGCGAGGCCAATATCGTCATGGCCATGGAATTCGACTGAAAGATCGGTTTGCTCCCGCACACGCCGCACGGCTTCGAAGGCCGCGAAGGGATCGAGCACGCCCATCGTATCGGCGAAGCGAAGGCGCGTTGCGCCTTCCTTGGCCGCGGCGTGGGCGATCCGCCCGATGTCGCGCGGGTCGGCGCGCGACGAATCCTCGCCGCCAAGAGCGACCGTCAGGCCATGCCCGATGGCGTAGCCAATCACCGCGCTAACCCGCGAGGTGAGGTCTTCGACGTCGGCGCCAAGCTTGACCTTCATCTGAAGACGCGACATGGGGGCGGAGATACTCACGTGGCTGACGCCGGCCGCGCGCGCGGCGTCGACGTCGCCCTTGGTCAATCGGCACCAGGCGACGACGCGGCAGGGCAGTCCGTCGGCGGCGACGGCCGCGATGGCTTCGATCTCGTCGGCGCCCATCGCGGGCGTTCCGACCTCGATCTCATCGACGCCCGCGGCCGCAAGCTCGCGCGCGATCGCCAGCTTTTCGCGCGCGGAGAAAGCGACGCCCGGCGCCTGTTCGCCGTCACGCAATGTCGTATCGTTGATCGAAATGCTGGGATGATCGGCGGACATTGCGGCGCCTCACGCGTAAAGCGGTTTGGAATCGGATGCCTGCTTCCCGGCGTCAGCCCCAAAGGGTGAGAGGGCGCGCAGCTTCTCGATGATCGCCGGCATAACCGCGATGACCTGGTCGACGTCCTCGACGTTGTTGTCGCGCGACAGCGAGAAGCGGATCGACCCATGCGCGGCGGTGACGGGTATGTTCATCGCCAGCAGGACGTGGCTCGGCTCGATCGAACCCGACGCGCAGGCCGATCCAGAGGAAGCGGCGACGCCGGCGCGCGTCAGATGTAGGAGAATGGCTTCGCTTTCCACAAATTCGAACGCGATGTTGGAGGTGTTCGGCAGGCGGTCGTGCAGGTCGCCGTTGACGAAACAGTTGGACACGCTCTGCACAATCGCCTTTTCCAGGCGGTCGCGCAGATCCTTGACGCGGCCCTCCACGTCCGCCATGTGCTGAATGGCGAGTTCGGCCGCCTTCCCAAGCGCGACGATGCCTGGAACGTTTTCTGTTCCGGCGCGCCGGCCGCGCTCCTGGTGGCCGCCGCGCAGCAGCGGCTTGAAGCGGACGCCGCGCTTGACGTAAAGCGCCCCGACGCCTTTCGGCGCGTGCAGCTTGTGGCCGGACAGCGACAGCATGTCGATCGCGCTGTTCTTGAGGAATACCGGCGTCTTGCCGATCGCCTGGACGGCGTCCGTATGGAACAGCGCGCCGATGCCTTTGGCGAGTTCGGCCAGGCCTTCGACGGGAAAAATCGTGCCGGTTTCGTTGTTCGCCCACATCATCGACACAACCGCTACTTTGTCGGACAAAGCGGCGCGGTAGGCGTCGAGATCAAGCCGTCCGAGCGAATCGACGCCGATATAGCGAACTTTGGCGCGGCCCGTCTTTTCGAGATGCTGGCAAAGCTGAAGGACCGCCGGATGTTCGACCGCGCTCGTCACGATTTCGTCGCGGCCGGGCTGCGCTTCGAGAGCGGACAATATCGCCGTGTTGTTGCTCTCAGTGCCGCCAGACGTGTAGATGATTTCGTGATCGTAGGCGGTCCCGAGCAGCTCTTGCAGCTGCTTGCGAGCGGTCTTCAGCGCGCCGGCGACGCTCGCCCCGAAGGCGTGGGTCGAGGAAGCGTTGCCAAACTGCTGGGTGAAGAACGGCAACATCGTCTCGACCACCGTCGGGTCGACGCGCGTCGTGGCGTTGTTGTCGAGATAGACCGCTTTCATTGTTCTCTCCTCAATGTGCGCTCTTGCCGAACATGCCCTTGTTGACAGGAATGACGCGCAATGGAACCCCGAGCTTGTCGATCAGCCGCTCCTGAATCCCTGTGACCGTGGCGCTCGACAGCTTGCAAAGCACACAGGCGCCGGACATCTTGACGAGCACGTTGGCGCCTTCGACGTCGACGAGTTCGCAATCGCCGCCATCCTTGCGCAGGAACGGCCGCAACTCCTCGATCGTCTCCTCAATCAGCCTGATCTTCTGCAGGTTCGTCATCCCCGAGCTGGGCGACGACGCCGGCGACGGCGCCACCGGAGAGATGCGCAGGGCGACGGGCGCTTCCGTATTCGCGCGCTCGGCCTTCGCCGCCGCCCGGATCTCTGCTTTGACTTTCTTCACGACGCCCGTGCCGGCGCGATAGGCTTCGTGCTCGGCGATCAATCCCGCGGCCGCCATTTCTTCATTTGCGCCCGTGAGGATCGCCTCGATTTTGTCGAAACATGTAAGGCAACCGCCGCCGGCCCTCGTAAAGGCCGTCACCTGTTCGATGCTGGTCAGGCGGTTCGTCTTGATGGCGCGGTTGATGACGCCTGCGCCGATGCCGAAGCATTTGCAGATCAACGCCGTGTCGTCGTAGCTGCCGCTCCAGGCCTCGCCCCTGAAATTCGCGATTGCGGCTTGCAGCGCCTCGTAACCCAACACCGAACCATGCATTTTTTCGGGCGGCAGGCCGCCAAGAAAATCGGAGATATCGTGGTTCGACAGGCTCATGGCCTCGTCGAGGGTCTTCCCGATGGCGAGTTCCGTCAGAGCCGACGATGCGGCGATCGCCGAGCCGCATCCGAAGGCCTGGAAACGCGCGTCGAGGATCACCTGCGTCACCGGGTCGACCTTCAACATAAGCCGCAGCGCGTCGCCGCAGCCGATCGCGCCGACCTCGCCGATCGCGTTGGCTCCATCAAGCACGCCGGCGTTCTTCGGATTGAAGAAGTGGTCCTTGACCTTTTCGCTGTATTCCCACATGACGGATCGTCTCTCCCGCAACGCTCAGCTAAAGGATTTGCCGCATGAGCAGCTCGAGGTGGCGGTTGGGTTGTCGAACGTAAATCCCGCTCCTTCGAGGCCCGACACGAAGTCGATCGTGGTTCCCATGAGATGGCCCATGCTTCCTTCGTCGACAAAGACCTTGACGCCGTCACGTTCGACTACAACGTCGTTCGGATTAATGTCAGCGACGAGTCCCATCATGTATTTCTTGCCGGCGCATCCGCCCGCCTCGACCATGATGCGCAAGCCCTCCACCGGCTGACCGGCGCCTTCGATCGCTTGCCGCACCGCATTTATCGCACCGTCCGTAAGCTGGATCATGGTGGAGTCCCTTTGCCTTTGCCGATGTCCAGCATCCGATTGGCAATAGGCGTGCCATCATGTAACTCTATTTGGATCAACGAGTTACGCTCGCCTTGGCGGCGTGTCTGAATTCGGCCAATGTCGGTATTACGACAAATTCCGGCGCTAATGACGGATCGGGCTTGCGTCGACTGCGTGGTTGACGCCGGGTTGTTGGGGCGTCAGATCGGGCGCGATGCGTCGCGGCGGATGCGGGCGAGAGCGCTTTGGCCAGTCTCCTCGCCGAAGCAATCGTTAAAATCCGCGCATTCGCTACAGGTTGGCGCCGTGCACAGCGAAAACCCTTCCATCTCGCAAAGCATGCGGTAGAAGAATTTTTTCCATTTCATGTTGGAGATGTTTTTTGACGCGAGGTTCGGAAATCGTTCGTTCATCAGGCGGTTGAGCTCGCTCCGGTCGAGCAAGCCGAGATCCTGCCAGAGGTGATTGTCCGACATCGAACGGCGCGTCACCATCGCCGTCAGCCATAGCGTCTCCGATGTGGCGTCCGCTTGGTGGGTTTCGAGCAACAGGCGCAGCTGCTCTTCCTCGTCATCGGCCGTCGCTGTCTCCGGCTCGGCGGAGAGGTCGATTTGCGCCAGAAGCGCCGGCAGCCACGCGCCGGCCAACGCTTCGATCTGGCTTCGGTTCAAGCCGACCGCGGCGCAAAGAGACGTCCCGTCCCGGTGAGCGTCGCGCAGGCCGATGGCGAGGATGCAGGCGAAGACGTGAGCCATAAAGGGCGCTCCATCCGCGCGTGCCGACGGCTCGCTCCGAAGCAAGTCGTAGATGGCCGCCGGGTCAAGCGGAGCTTGATCCGTGGCGGCGGCCGTCAGCTTTTCGACGGCGATCATCGCGCGTCACGCCGTCAGGAGTTCGGCCGTCACGTGGGTCTGGCAGTTCTTGGGGCAGACCTTCGAGCAGGCGTTGCAGCCTATGCACGAGCCTTCATGTTCAACGACCATGATCTTGCGATTGAGCTCACCGTCGAAATCGTCGTCGTCGTCCTGCGTCACCGCGCCGATGATGTTGCCTTCGTCATCGACGCCATAGAGGGTCATGACCCCTTGCGGGCAAACCTTGAAGCAGCGCCCACAGCCGATGCAGGTCACCGGGTCGATCGCCGTCAGATAGGAGGGAGTCCAGCTCGATCCATCGCGCGTCTTATGTTCCGGCATCAGGCATCCTCGAGGGTCTTAAGCCGCGCGCGAGCCGCCTCCAAAGCCGCATGGGCGTCATAGGTCTGCTGCGCGACGGTCATGATGGTTTGCCAGTTGAGCGGTAAATCTTCCGACAGGTCATGAAGAGCCATCTTCATGTTCGTCGCCTTCGGCGACAATTTCTTTATCTCGGCCTTGACTTCATCGATGGAGCTCACGCCCGCCTCCTTCTGTTGACGCATGCTTCCCGAGGCGATTGGACGCCTCGGGAAAACGGTGCGATCAATAGTTCACCACTTCGGGAAATTTCTTGATCATCTCGATCCCGGCCTGCACATGCTTGGCGCCTTCCTCGGCGAGCTTTTCCAGCGAGGGGAAGCCGAAGCGATGCACGTCGCGCAGCTGCTTGTTGACGACGATGAGGCGGCCGGCCATGAGAACCAGGCGGCCGAAGCCTTCGTGACTCATTTTCATCATCGGTGAAACCATCGCGCAGGTCGCCCGCTCGATCGCCAGGCCGACGGCGTTGTAGAAGAGTTCAAGACGCCACAGGGTTTCCGGATCCGGATCGCCGATGATCGGAATCTGACGCCGCGCCTCCTTGTCGAGGATGTAGGGCGCAAGCAACGCAAGATCCGATTTGTTGTCCCAGGTTCCGTGCGTATCTTGCGCGCGCCACTGCTTGATGAGCTCCTTGACGAACGGCGTGTCGATTGCGGCGACCTCGTACGCAGCGGTCATCGTCTCAGCCATTTTGCACCTCTTCCTCAAAATCGAATTTGCGCTCCTGACCTTTGAGGAGCGCCTTGCGCAGCCATGGCGGCGGCGCGCCGTTCAGCACGCCCTTGAGCTTGTCGAGAAGGTGCGCAATTTCTTCCGGCTGATTGACCTTCATCGGATGGATGTTGTGTGCGACCACGCGGGCGGCGCCTGAACCGCCGATCGCGGCGACATAGAGGATCGCGCAATCCTTGATGGCGTCGAGTTTCGGCCCAAGCTTATCTTCGTTGCCGTCTTCCTGCAGATCTCCCGCGAACTCGAAAGTGTCGACCAATTTGAAGTCATGATCGACCAGTTCATAAACCATGATGTTCTTCGCCCATCCGAAGTGGGCGTCGACCCGCTTCAGATCCTGAGTTGCGAATGCGACTTTCATAACGCCTCCATTATGGCGGGTTCCTCTGTTGTCATGAGTTGACCTTGATCCTCGCCCGTCACGCCGCCTGAGCCGGATTCCGTCGACTCGGTTCGCCAGCTCTCTGGGTCAGGTTCATGCATGCTGGCGATGAAAAGGTTTCCGATCTTGAAGATCAGGTCCCGCGTTGCGCGATAGCCCACGGAAATCTCGTGAGCGGCGCCAAGGCGATCGAACATCGGCACGCCCGCGCGATGAAACGGAATCTTGAGCCGATCCGCCGCCTGCCGGCCATGTGAATGCGTCACCAGAAGATCGCATCCCGCCGCGCGCTGCTCGAGGTCTTCGAGATCGCCGATCAACGCCGTTTCCGTCGCAAGCCGCGCGAGGAGCGGCGACTCCGTCGTCGTCACCGCGGCCGCGATTTCGCATCCCATGTCGGCGAGCCAGTTCGCTGTGTTCCACAAGAGGTCTGGCTCCGCGCCGATCGCGATGCGCTTGCCGCCAAAGAAGAAATGGCCGTCGAGCATCGCGTCGACGAGCTGCGCGCGCTGCCGCCGATACTTTTTCGGAATCGGCCGGCCGCTGATCTTGGCGAGGAAGCTCATCAATTCATCATTCGGCCCGAGCCCGGTCAGGCGATCGAATACGGTGAAGGGCGTTCCGGCTTTGCTCTGCAACGCTTCGGCGGCGGCGCGCATTTGTTCGCCCATGGCGATGGTGAAGCCCGCCGAACGCATGGTCTTTATTTCCGCGAGCGAGGCGCCGCCCAATGTGGTCGGCGTGAAATCCTCCGGGATGTGGCCGTCGAGAGAGCCGGACAGATCGGGCAGGATCGTCGGCTTGAGCCCGAAATCCTCGATGATGTCGCGCAATTCGTCGATGTCGCCCGGGGTCAGATGGCAGCCGGTCAGAACATTGATCCGGCCGGCGTCGCGAGCGATCGGTTCGTCCGCTTCGGGGACCAGATCCTCGATGATGCGGGCGACCGTCTTGGCCCAGCCGTCTTGAAACGCGTCTTTGAAATCGGGCGTCGAGACATAGACCATCTCAACGTTGGCGAGTTCCGGATGACGGGCGCGGATCAGCTTGATATAGCCCTCGACGTCATCGCCCTTTGTCTCCGTCACGCCGGTCGAGCAGATCCCGATGATCGCCGGCTTGGCTCTCTTGACGATGTTGAGGACGGCCTGCTCCACATTCTCGAGGCCGCCGAGGATGGTCGCCACTTCGCTCATCGCGGTCGTCTGCAGCGGAATCGACTCGCGAAAGTGGCGGACGAGAAGAACCAGCCCGAACGACGTGCACCCCTGCGAGCCGTGCAGCATCGGCATGCAATCCTTGACGCCCATGAAGGCCATCGCGCCGCCCATCGGCTGGCTCATTTTCAGCGGGTTGACCGCGCAGGATTTGCTCGATTTGACGACTTTCGCCATTGGCCGGCCCTCACTCGGCCGCAAGGGCCGACGCGTCCGCGACCCAATCGATTTGCTGACCCCGCGCGTCCCAGGGAGCGGGACGGCGAACCTGCTCCCACACTGGATTGAACAGCGCTTTATCAATTTCGCGAACCAGCTCGACCATGCCGACATAACCGGCGTAGGCGTGATGACGCTCCTGGTTGATGTCGAGCCAAGGCATTTTCGCCTTTAGCGAGATGAACTGCGAGCGGCCGCCCGACAACATGATGTCGGCGCGCGCGTCCTTCAACATCTTGTACATCTCGCGCGGCGTCATGTCGTCGATCATATGGGCGTCCTGGCCCATCAGCTCCTTGATCTTTTCTTTGTCCTCTTTGGTCGACTTTTTGACGCTGGTGCCGACGATCTCAAGGCCGGCTTCCTGCAGCGCCGCGACGACCGACCATGATTTGACGCCGCCGGTAATGAGAAGAACCCGCTTGCCGGAAAGACGCGCCTTATAAGGTTCGATGCCGGCCCAGGCCTTCGCCTCCTCGCGCGCGATCACGGCTTGGGTCCGCGCCATCAATTCGGCGGGGCGCCGCGCTGGATCAGCAGCCTTGCGATTTCGCGCAGAGAATCGCTCGTGTCTTCGATGCCGTAGAACGAGCCTTCGAAAAAGGGGATCTCATAGCGCTCCTCCATCTTGCGGGCAACGTTGATCATCGCCTTGGAGCATACCATCATCGCGGCGCGCGCCCTGTGCGACCAGGCGACCTCGCGATATTTGGCGTCGCCGGAAATGCAGGACAGGATGCGGACGCCGATTTCGTCCAGCAATGGCTTCACTTGCCACAATTCGCCGGCGAGATTGTACTCGCCGATGATGTTGATGTCGTAGGGCGTCATGAAATCGGGCTCTTGCGTCCCGATGACATGATCGAGAATGGCTTCCCCGGCGAGCTTGTTGCCGAGGTTCTTCGGCCCGACGAAGCCAGGCGACATGACCGGTATGATCGGCTTGCCGAATTTTTCCGCGGCGGCCTTGCACACGGCGCCGATATCGTCGCCAATCATCGCCGGCACGCAAGTCTGGTAGACGAAAACCGCCGGCGGATCGTATTTCTCGATGATTTCCCTGATCGACTTGAACAGCCGCTTCTCGCCGCCGAAGACGACGTCGGTCTCGTTGATGTCGGTCGTGAAGCCGGTCCGGTAGAGCTGCGATCCGGAAGACTTGGCGCCGCGATTGTCCCAGGAATTTCCTTCGCAGGCGATCGGGCCGTGCACGAGGTGCGCCACATCCGTGATCGGCTGCAGGGCAATCTTGGCGCCGTCGAAGGCGCAACCGCCGGCGGCGGCGCCAGGCTGCAATTGCTTGGTGCAGCCCTTTTTGCGCTCTTTCTCGGATTTGGCCTGGTTCTTCGCGCAAGCTGGCTCGTTGAAGACTTCTTGAACCGTATTCGCCAACGACGTCATGCGGACCTCCTTCGACTATGAGCCATGGCGCTCAGGGGCGTAATCCGGTGCGCGCCAGTCGATCAGACATGTTGCATGCAATTTGCGGACTAAGCGCCCGGTCCATCGCGACCACGGTCAAGGCGCGACGCTGAACCAACGGAGCCTTCAACTGGCGAACGCGGCGACTTGCGCCGCCGCGTCCAGACCATTAGCGAATAATGTCGAAGCTGTAGTCTGACTTTGCGACGACATTGGTGTTGCGGTCGATCTCGTCGAAGATCTTGTCGAGGATCCAGACGAGAACGTTCATCGCGCCCTGGTAGCCCCACACGGGGTAGCGGTGATAGTGGTGACGGTCGAAGATCGGAAAGCCAATGCGGATCAGCGGCGTGCCGGTGTCCCGGTCAAGATACTTGCCATAGGTGTTGCCAATGAGGAAGTCGACCGGCTCGGTGAACAGCAGCGAGCGCATGTGCCAGAGATCCTTGCCGCCGTAGGCGTGGCAGCCCTTGCCGAACGGCGAGCTGGCGAGCAACCTCTCGACCTTTTCCTGCCAAACCTTGCCGCCATTGGTGGATAAAACGTGGACCGGCTCGGCGCCGAGCTCAAGCAGGAAGGCGGTGAGGCCAATGCAGAGATCGGGATCGCCATAAATCGCGAACTTTTTGCCGTGGATATGCGCGCTCGAATCGGCGATGGCGTCGACAAGGCGTCCGCGCTCGCGGGTCAGCTCCTCTGAGATCGGCTTGCCGGTGATGCGGGAGACCGCCATCAGGAATTCGTCGGTGCCCTTGACGCCGATGGGATGGTTCAACGCGACAACCTCGTGACCCTTCGTTTCGATATATTTCAGGGTCTTTTCGGTGCAGTATTCCTGCATCGAAATGGTCGCCTTTGCGTGCAGGGCGTTCGCCGCCTCCTCAAGCGTGGTGCCGCCGTCATACATGCGGAACTCGCCGTCGGTCGGGGTGTCCCAGACGTCGCTGTTGTCGCCGAGAATGGTATATTCGACGCCCATCGAGTTAAAGATGCGCTTGATTTCACGCAGATTGCCGACGGTGTAGCCGTCGAATCCGCCTAGGAAGTTGATCTTCTCATTCGGTAACCGCGCGAGCGCCGGGGCCGTGCCAGACTTGCCGTCCCAGAAATGCTCGAGCACGCCCTTCATGACGTTGTCGTACCCGGTGATGTGGCTGCCGACGAAGGCCGGTGTGTGCGCGAAGGGAACGTCGAATTCTTTCGGAACCGAGCCCTTCTCCTTGGACGTTTTGATGAAAGCGTTGAGGTCGTCGCCGATGACTTCGGCCATGCAGGTGGTCGAAACGGCGATCATCTTCGGCTTATACATATTGTAAGTGTTGGCGAGACCGTCGACCATGTTGTTGAGGCCGCCGAACACCGCCGCGTCTTCCGTCATCGACGAGGAAACGCAAGAGGTCGGCTCCTTGAAGTGACGCGAGAAATGGCTGCGATAATAGGCGACGCAGCCTTGCGAACCGTGGACGAAGGAAATCGTGCCTTCAAAGCCGACCGCCGCGAACACCGCCCCGAGTGGCTGGCAGGCTTTCGCCGGATTGACGGTCAGGGCCTCTCGGGCGAAATTCTTCGCGCGGTACTCCTGCGTCTTGGTCCATTCCCGGACGCGCTCGAGCTCTTCGTCGGCGACGGGATTCTCGAAGTTCTTCTTCTTGTTCTCGAACATTTCCTTGTATTCCGGCTGACGGAACAGATTGAGGTGGTCGAGAACATTGTCAGGATTCTGTGGCATGGTTGGTAAATCCTTTATGGTTCCGCAGTCGGCGCCGCGCTCTCCGCCATGGGAGAGTGCGGCCTAAGCCGGATTAGGCCGCCCAGGGGGCCTTGGTCAGTTTCCAAACCGGCGAGTTGATCGCCATGTCCATGTCGCGCGCGAAGATCGCGAAGCCGTCATAGCCGTGATACGGGCCGGAATAATCCCACGAATGCATCTGGCGGAAGGGCACGCCCATCTTCTGGAAGACGTATTTCTCCTTGATGCCGGAGCCGACTAGATCGGGCTGAATCTTCTCGACGAACTTTTCGAACTCGTAGCCGGTCACGTCGTCATAAATCAGCGTGCCGTCCTTAACGTAATGAGTGGTGCGCTGATAGTCGTCGTTGTGGCCGAATTCATAGCCGGTTCCGACGATCTCCATTCCGAGGTCTTCGTAAGCGCCGATGACGTGGCGGGGACGCAAGCCGCCGACAAACAGCATCACGGTCTTGCCTTCGAGGCGCGGCCGGTACTTGGCGATCACGGCGTCCATCAGCGGCTGGTACTTAGCGATGACCCGCTCGGCGCCTTCCTTGATCTTGTCATCGAAATGGCTGGCGATTTTGCGCAGCAACTCGGCGATCTTGGTCGGTCCGAAGAAGTTGTACTCGACCCACGGTATGCCGTACTTCTCTTCCATGTGGCGCGAAATGTAGTTCATCGAGCGGTAGCAGTGGAGGACGTTCAGCTTCGCCTTCGGAGACGCCTCAAGCTCGGCGATGGTGCCGTCGCCGGACCATTGCGCGACCGCCCGCAGGCCCATTTCCTCGAGGAGGATGCGCGAAGACCAGGCGTCGCCGCCGATGTTGTAATCGCCGATGATGGCGATGTCGTAATCCGTCGCCTCGAAGCGGGCGGGCTTGCCATCCTGCTTGTCGAAAACCCAATCGCGGACCGCGTCGTTGGCGATGTGATGGCCGAGCGACTGCGAAACGCCGCGGAAGCCTTCGCAACGGACTGGGACGATCGTCTTGCCGTCATACTGTTTGGATTTAGCCTTGGAGACCGCCTCGATGTCGTCGCCGATGAGCCCGATAGGGCACTCGGACTGGACGGTGATGCCTTTGTTGAGCGGGAACAGCACCTGAATCTCGTCCATGATCGCGGCGAGCTTCTTGTCGCCGCCGAAGACGATGTCTTTTTCCTGGAAGTCGGATGTGAACTGCATCGTGCCGAAGGTGTCGACGCCGGTCGTGCCAATGTAATAGTTGCGGCGGGACGCCCAGGAATATTGACCGCAACCGACGGGGCCATGGCTGATGTGGATCATGTCCTTGATCGGTCCCCAGACGACGCCCTTTGAGCCGGCGTAAGCGCAGCCGCGGATCGTCATGACCCCAGGAATCGACTTGATGTTGGACTTAACGCCGCAATCGGACTTGCCTTCCTCGAACGCGCCAAGATGCTTGGCGCGCCTCTTTGCGGTCTTCTCCGGATAGACTTCGAGGACCTCTTTGATGAGGGCCTTGTTCCGGGCCTTGATGTCTTCGATTGATTCTGCTGGCGCCAGGCTCATGGTCGCACCTTTCGAAATCCGTTAATCGATGGGCGGGCGCCAGCTCCGTTGGCGAGCCGGCGCCTGGGCGGTTTATCAGGCAGTGAGCTCGGCGGCGCTTTTGCCAACCTGCAACTCGTCGACCTGCTTCATGATGCCGTGAGCCATCAGGAGGTCTTCGAGCTCGTCCATCGTGATCGGGGTCGGGATGACGCCATTGCCCTTGTTCTCGTGGATCTTGGTCGCGAGCGAGCGATAATGCTCGGCTTGCTTGGAATCCGGCGCGTATTCGATAACCGTCATGCGGCGTAGTTCAGCGTGCTGGACGATGTTGTCGCGGGGGACGAAGTAGATCAGCTTGGTGCCAAGCTTCGCCGCGAGGGATTCGGCGAGCTCGTATTCCTTGTCCGTCTGGCGCTCGTTGCAGACGAGGCCGCCGAGACGCACGCCGCCGGAGTTGGCGTATTTCAGAATGCCCTTGGAAATATTGTTGGCCGCATACATGGCCATCATCTCGCCCGACATGACGATATAGATTTCTTGCGCCTTGTTCTCGCGGATCGGCATGGCGAAGCCGCCGCAGACCACGTCGCCGAGCACGTCATAGGAGACGTAGTCGACGCCCTCGTACGCGCCATTCTCCTCAAGGAAGTTGATCGAGGTTATGACGCCGCGGCCGGCGCAGCCGACGCCTGGCTCCGGGCCGCCCAACTCGACGCAACGAATGTCGCGGAAACCGACCTTCATCACGTCCTCGAGCTCAAGGTCCTCAACGCTTCCGGCTTCGGCGGCGAGGCTCAAAATGGTGTCCTGCGCTTTGGCGTGAAGAATGAGGCGAGTTGAATCCGCTTTGGGGTCGCAGCCGACGATGAGAATTTTCTGGTCCATCGCGGCGAGCGCCGCCAGCGTGTTTTGCGAAGTGGTGGACTTACCGATGCCGCCCTTGCCATAAAATGCGATCTGCCGAAGGTCTGACATTACTTGCTCCTTGATCCCGTTAGTTCTATCGGCGCCCCGAGATGCGGGCCGAAGTCGGATTTGCTGACGACGTCGCGCGGCGTAGCGCGCCGGGGCGTCTAAGTGCGCTTCCCCGAGTGTGGCCATTCGTGGCAACCGCCCGCCTCACGCGGATCCTACATCGCAAGCGCCGTGCCACATCTTTTTTCGTGATATATCTGTTTGTTTTCACGCAGAAAAAGAGAATATCACACAGCTTTTTCGAACGTGTCTTAAAGCCGACATTCGTGTCCATATTCGTATGAATGGATATCGCCATCGTAGCAAAGAAAACATGGCCGGAAGCCTTGTTATCCAGGCGCCGGCGGGGCGCGACGGCGATAAGCTGCGAGTGGCCGCGTCGAGCCGCCGTTCGGTATGCAATTTGCAATCTTTTGGGCGTTGAAGAGCGAGGAGAACATCACATGCAGATCGGCGTCGAAACATCTAGGGCCGTGGAAAACAAGCGCATCTTCGTCGTCGATGACGATGAGATCATTCGCGCCGCCCTGCAATTCATGCTGCACGATGAAAATGAGACGCATGAAGTGGCCGGATTGCAGATCGCCTACGTGAAAGCGGCCGAATGGAAGCCGGACCTGATCCTGCTCGCGGCGTCGATCGTGGTCAGCGAGGGCGTCGGCGTGTTGTCTGAAATTCGCGAACGGATTCCGGGCGTGAAGATATTGGTGGTGGCGGACGCGCCCAAGGACGAGATTGCGCGCCAATGCCTAGCGTCCGGCGCGCATGGCGTCATCGCCAAGCCGCTGACGATAGAGTCCGTTCGCGAAAAGGTCGACGTTCTTTTGGGCCGGCGCGTCGGATTTGCGATCCCGCTAACCGTCCTCAAAACGCCTTGACGCGAGGCTGCGGGCAGGGCTCGGCCGCGGCGCTTTGCCTGATCAATCAGGCGCAAAGCGCCTGCGGCGGCGGCCCCGCGACGGCTCCATAGAGGAGCCCGTGACCAATCGTGGCGCGGATCGCTCGTTGGGGTGGCGTCTTGGTGGACAACCATCCGCGCTTCATCAAAGCGTCAGGCCGTGATGGCGGCGAGTTCCGCCTCGTCCCCGGCTTTCTCTGTCAGTTTCTCGACAAAGCTATCCAAAGGCATGTCGATCCTGACGATGTTCTGGTCGCGCAGAAACTTCTCTTCATTCCGCGTCAGCGAACCTGGCAGCACCGCCCAATGTTGGTCGGACGAGCGTTTCATGATCTGCCGCGCAAAGCTGCGTTCAAGCTGGCTGGAGAAACGGCAGCCGAGGAACAAAAAGCTCTTGCCGCGCCGGATTGACTGCACCGCTTCGGGGATCGGCGTTTGGATGTCGATCTCCGTAAGGACCTCGACATAGTCGGAATCGGAAATGATGAAATTGGCGGCGGGCGAGACCGAGCCGATCGGTTGATATAGCAACGTCGTCCAGGCCAAGGTTTCTTCCGGCGCACAGGCTGGCGCCTTGGCGCCCGAGCCGTCCTGCACGCGCGCGGCGCCGGCGACGCGCGCGCCGTCCGGACGAAAATAGTGCACCCACTCGCCGAAATGCTCCGCCTGGCTGACGCCCTGCGTCATTCCCCATTGGCCGCGACCGGCGAGCGCTTTTTGCGCCAGATCGTCATACCAGGCGTTGACAAGCAGCGGCAACTTCGGTCGCGCCGCCAGCCACCGGTGGAGAAGCGTCGGCGGCGTCGGTTGATCGAACGCCTTCGTCATGACGGCGCTCACCGTCTTGCGGTGCTTGAAGTTCTCGATGAACTGTGCCGCGGCCGTGAGATTGTTGCGGATCTTGTGCGGCACGGTCGCCGCCGTCGTCAGCTTTCCGACCAACGAATCAGGCGAAGAGGGCAGGGCGCAATCCTCGCCAGCGAGAGTCAATACGCCCGGACCGAGGTAGGGAACAACATCGCCGCGAGCGATGGCGTCGCGAATTTCACCGAACATTGAACATTCTCCCTGTGTTGAACCGCACGCCACCACCGCAAATTTCATTGCAGCGCAGTCGCCTTCAACGCCGTCACTTCTTCGGGCGTGAGACGAAAAATGCCGCGTCCGCCGGAAAGGGCTTCAAAGGACGCGCCGGCCGTGTCGCTCAGCTTGTTGAACCATTGCTGTGGATTGAGGCCGGTCGGGCGCTCGGCGATCTCGCTAACCGAGCCGTCCGGATAGAAGCGAACGTGGATCAAGATTTTACTATTGGCGGTCATGGCTGAAGCCCTTCATTTCAGTGTCGGCGCACGAATTTTTAGGACAAATTCATGCGCCCAAGCGGAGACGACGATTGGATCGAAGCGGCGATGTTTTCAGACGAAGCTCAACACTTCGACGGTGATTGGCTCCGACCCGAACAGAACCTGACACGCGAGACGGGACTTCGATCCAACGCCGACGATGGTGTCGAGCGTCTCGTTTTCCTGTTTGGTCATCTTCGAGATGCTTTTGCGGCCTTCGTGAACGAAGATATGGCAGGCGCCGCACTTGGCGACTCCGCCGCATTTCGAGGTGATCTTTTCGCCCGCTGCGAGGAGAGCGTCGAGCAGCCGGCTTCCTTCTTCGGCTTCGATCGTCTTTCCTGATGGCTTTATCGTTAAAAGTGGCATTTGATTCTCCTGTTGTTCGAAATGTGACCTTTCGGTCAATAAATCGCCGTGCCAGCGCCGACGTTGATCGAGGCGTCCTTCATCGTGCCGACGATGAAGGCGACTTGCGCCTCCGTCAGATGCGCGTGGAAAGGAAGCGCCACAGCCCGGTCCGCCACCTTCTCGGTGACAAAGAAATCGCCGCGCCGGTAACCCATGTCGAAATAGCGGCGCTGCAGGTGGAGCGGCTGCGAATAGGCGGCCGCTTCAATCTGTTCAGTGTGCAAATCATTGACGATCGAGTCCCGGCTTGATCGCGAGAAACGCGTTCCGAGGTGGACTACGTAGAGGAACCAATGCACCTCGTCGACGTCCGGAGCGATGTAGGGATCCTTGATGCCCTCGAACGAGCGCAGATAGTCGTAGTAATAGGCTTCGACGCGCTTGCGCCTTGCGAGCAGAACGTCGAGCCGGCGCAATTGCGCAAGGCCAAGCGCGGCGGCAAGGTCGCTGAGTTGAGCCTGCAGCGGCGCCACGGCTCCGATCACGACCGAGGCGCGCTCGTCGATCCTGCGCGAGCGCAATTTCCGGATCGCGGCGGCGCGATCATCGTCGTCGGTCGCGATCATGCCACCCTCGCCGCAGACCAGCGCGCCAGGCTGCGAGAAATCGAAGATCGCGCAATCGCCGAAGGAGCCGACGCGCGCGCCTTTGTAGACGGACCCGATCGCCTCGGTCGAGTCCTCGATCAAGGCGACGCCGGCGCCTTTCGCAAGTTCGCGCAAAGGCTCCCACGGCGCCGGGTGGCCGTTGGCGTTGGCGGCGATGACGCCGCGCGTTCGCTCGGTGAGACAGGCGGCGGCCTTGTTCGGCGCGAGGGTTCCCGCCCAGTAGTCGATGTCGCAGAATACGGGACGGGCGCCGGTCAGCGCGATGGCGTGAGCCGTTTCGCGGAACGAGTGAGACGACGCGATAACTTCATCGCCGGCCCCGATTCCGAGGGATTGCAGCGTGAGGAGAAGCCCGATCTCGCCGCTAGCGACGGCGACGGCGTGCTTGCGCCCGAGATATTGCGCAAATTCCGCTTCGAATGCTTCGACGATAGGGCCAGCCGAGAGTCGCGGCGACGCAAGGACCTCTCTGACCGCCTCGAGTTCTATTTCCGACACGTCCGGATCGCAAAGAGGCAACCATGTCGTTTTCACTTGCCCCCTCCTTTCGATGCGAGGACGAGCCCGGTCGCCGACCCGGGGTCGGACGTTATTTTGAAGCAATGATCGCGACCGTCGAGCAGATAGAGATTGCAGCGCGCGAAGCTGCGGAACGGCGTCTCGTCGGCGACGTCGTGGGCGTCGCAGCGGGTGAGCGAAAGCCCTGGAAACCGCCGGCGCAATTCACTGAGCGCGGCGGCGTCAGCCTCGGCCGAAGCCAGAAGCTCCGCGATCGCGGCAAGGCTTTGCTCGTTAAGACGCATGTCAGTCGCCGCCGCTGCTCAAGCGCCGCGCTTCAACAGTAATCGGCAGCGTGGTGTCCGGGCTCATTTCAGGCAAAGCCAGTCGCCAGCCGTTCGCAAGAGTGACGCGTCCGCCCCACATCTCCGGGCGCTCGACATCGACGATCGGCTCTTCGAGGTCCTTCTTGGGCACATAGGCCGACAGGATTCCTTCTGAGCTTCTGCGGATCATTATTTTCACGGGGCGCCTTTATGGGTTCGGGTGAGTTGGGGTTCGGGTGACTGCGGGTTCGGTTGCCTGCGCAGATGATTGCAGAACGATTGGGCTGGCCTTTAGAGAGGCGTGATTTCCTCTTCGAGACAGCCGACGACGCGATGTTCGCCGAACTCGACGAGATAGACGGGGGTCTCCGTTTCGACATGGGCGCCAACCTGGACGATCTCGCCGGCGTCGCCCGCCCGCACCAGCAGCGCGTCGACAGGTTGATCCGGATAGGAGCCGTCATTGAACAGGTCGGCGGTCGCCTGGACGCGCTGCCCCCATTGATATTTTCCAGGACCAGTCGCGCTCATGGGGAACTCCCGCTCTTGACTTCGGTGATGGCGTCGATCGGATCGAGCTCTTTGCGCTTCATTCCGACGCGATAGCCGGTGGCGACGAACTCAACTCCGTAGATGTAGAACTGTTGCAGGAACGTGCCGATGCTGACGACATAGCCCTCGTCGCCCTTCTTGCAGAGAATGTCGCCGATCTCCTTGCCCATGAAGGTGCCGTCGTTGCAAATCGTCCTGCGCGCGCGGACCTTGTCGCCATAATTGAACAGCGGAGGGCTGTTGAGCTCGACGACGTCGCTGTCGCGGCTGATGTTGGTCATCTGCTGTCCTCCGCGATTGAACGCCCGCTCGCGTCCGTCGAGGCGAGGCTTGGCGTTACGAAATTGGGCGATGCGCAAGTTTGCGGGCCGGTGGCCGGCCGTCGCGTCGCGCGGGCTGACGAGACCCGATCGCGCGCGGCGTCGCGAACGACGGGATCTTCGTCGTCGACGAGGGCCCGGACGATATCAACGTCGGCCCGCAGCACGATTTCGTATCGAACCCGCCAGTCGGGATCGCCGGCGAGCTTCGCAAGACTTGCAGGATCAAGGCGGCGGGCGGCTTCGAGCCGAACGGCGGCTTCAGGATCCTGCGCCATCCGCGCGAGGTGGGGGAGCGGAATCCGAACGGCGACGACGCGCCTGACTTCGACATCGGGATCGCCAATCATCATGACGAGAAGATCGGCGGGAATCCGCCGCGCCACCGTCTGGCGAACGTAATAATCGGGATCGTCGATCATCGAAATCAGATCGCCGCCCTCCAGACGCTGCGCGACTCGGATGCGCACCTCGCGGTGCGGATCGGCGCGCAAGCGCAGAAGATAGCGAGTCGGCAGCCGCCGCGCGGCGCTCCAGCGAACCGTCTCCTCCGGATCGTCGAGAAGCGGCGGCAAATGAAACACGTCCGCGGCTTTGGCGGCGCAGGCGCGCACTTCAAAGTACGGGTGCGTGAGATAGTCTTGCGCGAGATCTGAATTCCAGTCGAAGAAGCGGTCGATGCGCCGCGCATAGCGATCGTGAACGCAAGCTCTGAGAGGCTCGCAGCTTTGCCTGGCGCGGAGATTCAAATGGGCGCAGGAGGCGCAATCAACAGCCTCGCCGCGCCAGTCGAGCGCTTCGTCGATGTCAGTCATCATCTTCAACTCCGAACCGATTGGCGACGCTCAACAGGAGGCCAGCGTTAATTTTATCGGAAGGGTCGAGGTCGAGAAGTTTCTCCGCCGCCGCCCTTCCTTCCTCTACCGCGCCGACGCGCATCTGCAGATAGGCGTAACCTTTCAGCGTGAACATGAAGAACCGCGGCAGCACGGCTGAGAAGCAGCCGAAATCGGCGTCTTGCGGCTTGACGCCGCGCCAGTCGGCCGTGACCCCGAGTTCGCGCGACGCCTCGGCGAGGCATTTGCGCGCCACGCCCAGGGCCTCGATCAGGCGCCCCTTGTAGAAATAGAACCGATAGAGGCCGATCAGCACGGCCGGATGGTCAGGCGCGGCGCCGAGCGCCGCGAGAAGATGGGTCTCGGCGATATCGTCTTTATGATACGCCTCCCCAGCATCGCGCAGATGCCGCTCGGCGGCGGCCGGCAAACCAGCGCCAAGGATCGACGCGGCTATGGCGTCGAACTCAAGGCCGGATGCTGGCTGCGCGCCGGGGTCAACTGTCGCGAACATACTTTGAGTCCTATTTCAGAGGCGAAAGCGAAGGCTCGGCGAAGGCCGTCGACTGACTGCTGCTGCAAGCGCAGGACTCTTTCTTCGGATCGATGAAGGTGAAGCCGGTCTTGGCCGGCGTATCGACGAAGTCAATCGTGATTCCGTCGAGCAACATGCGGCTTTCCGCGCCGAGAAACAGCTTCACGCCGTCCTGCGTGAAGACCGCCTCATTGGCGGCGGGCGCGCCTCGATGCTGAATTCAGCGGCAAGGCCCGAACATCCGCCCGGCGTGACCGACAATTTGAGGCCGCTTCCCGGCGCGCCATCGAACACGACGAGGCGCCGGATGAACTTATGAGCGGCCGGGGTCAGCGCAATGTTCATGCCGCGCTCCCGGAGGGCTGATAGCGCGGGTAGGACGTATCGATGACGCAGGTATTGTCGACCGGGCAGACGGCGACGCATTGCGGCGTGTCGAAATAGCCGATGCACTCAGTGCACTTCTTCGGATTGATGACGAAGGTGCCGTTCTTCTCCGAAATCGCAACATTCGGACATTCGGCTTCGCAAGCCGAACATGACGTGCATTGCGATGAGACGATCTTATAGGTCATGTGTGTCTCCTTTCTGTAGATTTTATTCTCTGGACTAACCGCTCAGACCGGGATATAGGCGCCTTGACGGATGTCGGCGTCGCCGCGCGCTACGTGTTGTATTTCGCCGCGATTCACCCTTGCAAGATAATCCTTGAAATAGGCTATCGCGGATTGCTCGATGAATTCGAAGGCGTATTGATCAACAGGCTCGATGCCGGCGGCGATCAGGGATTCTTTCGGACAGCCGCCAATCTTGGCGACGAACACGGCGGCGCAATCGTTGATGGCGCGAATGACCGTCTCAAGACTGTCTTCGTCGCCGAAGCCGCCCTGGCAATAAAGGTCGACGCGGCGATGTCCGACGAACTTCGCGCCGCGAGTGCTGAGCTCATAGATCTGGAACTCTTTGGCGTGGCCGAAATGTTCGTTGACGCGGCCGCTCCCCTTGGTCGCCACGGCGATGAGGATCGAGATGTCGCTCGCTTCGCCAGCGAGCGTTTGCAGCTCGGCGTTCTTGGCTTCGACCTTCGCCTGACGCTCCTCCTCGACCTTGCTCTGATAGGCCTGACGGGCGTCGAGATCGTAATTGACCTCCATCGCCATGATCTTGTCGGTGGTGAATTCGGCGCTGCGATCCTCGCCGAGAAGCCCGACCGCGTCGGCCCGGCACTGGCGGCAATGCCGCATCATGTTCATCTCGCCTTCGCAGGCGTCCTGCAGCGCCTTCAGCTCTTGCGCCGAGGGGCCGCGCTGGCCGGTGAGGCCGAACACCGTGCCGTGTTCGGGGGCGGAGATCAGCGGCATGATGTTATGCAGGAATGCGCCGCGGGATTTCACCGCCCTATTGACCTCAACGAGATGCTTGTCGTTGACGCCGGGGATCATCACCGAGTTGACTTTGCAGAGGATGCCGCGCTCAGTCAGCATCTCGAGGCCTTGCAGCTGGCGATCCGTCAGGATCTTCGCCGCCTCGACGCCGGTGACGCGCCTGTTCTTCCAGAAAATCCACGGATAGATTTTCGCGCCGATTTCGGGATCGGTCATATTGATCGTGATCGTCACGTGATCGACGTTAAAGCGCGCGATCGTATCGACGTGGTCCGGTAGCGCCAAACCATTGGTGGAGAGGCAGAGCTTGATGTCGGGCGCCGTCTTGGAGATAAGCTCGAAGGTCTTGAAAGTCTTCGCCGGATTGGCCAGCGGATCGCCGGGACCGGCGATTCCAAGAACGGTCATTTGCGGGATTGTCGAGGCGACGGCCAAAACTTTCTTGGCGGCCTGCTCAGGCGTCAGCTTCTCGCTGACGACGCCGGGGCGCGATTCGTTGGCGCAATCATATTTGCGATTGCAGTAGTTGCATTGAATGTTGCAGGCGGGCGCGACCGCGACGTGCATGCGCGCGTAATGGTGATGAGCCTCTTCGCTATAGCAAGGATGGTTCTTGACCTTTTCCCAAACCTCGGGGGCCATATCGGCGGGACCGGCGGACGTGCCGCAGCTAGCCTTGCCGCTACCGCCCGATGTGCCGCAACCTTTGTGATCGGCAATTTTTTGCATGATGTCACCGAGTTTTTCGGCGGCGTCGGCATGTAGTTCGCTTGGGTGGAAGGCTTGTTCCATATCATTCCTCGCGGTAGGCTCAGCGCCAGAACATCCCCGATCGCGGGCTCGAATTTGGGGACTTCTGTCGCAGGCGAGCAAAGCTTTCTGCGAAGAGTGGTTGGCAACAAGCGTGCCATCGCTATGGAGCGATGCAAGGGGCTGATATTTAGAGAGATTGTAGATTAGAGGCGCGGATGTCGTGATGCCGACACATGTCTGGAAACGGATAACAGACGTGTCCGCAAATCGACACTGCAATCGGCGCGCCGTCGCGCACCAGACGTGTCCTCAATGGCGGGAATTGTGCAGATCCACGCCGACGGCGACCAGAGCGATCGAAAACACATGTGCGTCATGTGCATCCGTTATCTCGATCAATGCGCCGCTATCGCACGTCGATCTTACGTGCGCGCCTGCGAAACGACAGACGCGCGTTCCTCGCTCGGCGCCGTCCAGCTCTGAATGGCGCGCATCACAGCTTTCGCCGTCGCTCGCCCGGCGGGGTAGGCAGCGATGGCTGACGCTATCTCGTTCGTGCCCAAAATCACGGCAAACGAGTTCGGCGGCGGATAGCGCGAAGCTATATCCGAATGATCGCTCATCCCCCTGTTCCTCCAAAGGTTGTATAGCAAACCACAGGCCACGGACCTGACGGTTGGCTTGCCTTCCTCCGCCGCGGAGCGAAAAAGAGGCCTCGGAGACTGTGTCGCAAAGGAAAAAATGCGCTCGAATATCGGATTTTGCGCCAATTCGAACAATTATTGTCTCGAAATCGACGAAGGGCGCCAAAACTCGGCGTGGCAAGGCGTCAGCCAGCGAAAGCGCTGGCGTTTAACTTTGAATTCGGTGTAAGGACGCGGACATTGCGGCACGGAAGTTGCGTGTTTCATGCCGCTAAACGCCCTTATCTTTGTAAGGCGGATCAAATGGCTCGACAGCCGATATTTGCGAGCGCCGCTCCTGCCCGCGTGAATGACCCTGGTGAGACGACCCTCGTTGGCGTTTACGAAATTTCAAAAATGTTGGCTTCGGCCAATCGGCTGGAAGTCACGCTCGCCGGGGTGCTGGCGTTGATGTCGAGCTTCCTCGACATGCGCCATGGGCTCATCGCCCTTTTGGATAAGGCGGGCAAACCTGAAATCGTCGTCGGGTCCGGATGGTCGGAAACCAACGCGAAGCTCTATTTCGACCGCTTGCCGGAGCGCGCGATCGGGCAGATTGTGACGACGAAAATGCCGCTTGTGGTTGAAAATGTTCATTCGTCGACCCTGTTCAAGGGCTCGGATCTTGCCGGATGGGGTCCGAAGAACGGCGAGGCGTTTTCCTTGATCGGCGTTCCGATCAAGGATGGCGACGACGTCGTCGGCACTCTGACGGTCGATCGAAATTTCACAAGTCGGGCGAACGTGCGCTTCGACCACGATGTCCGCTTTCTGACGATGGTCGCCAATCTCGTCGGGCAGACGGTGCGGTTGCAAAAGCTCGTCGCGCGCGACCGCGAAAGGTTGATGCAGGAGAACGCGCGCCTCGAGAAGACCAATCGGGCCCGCCCGCACGAGCAGCGCTACAGCGGCATTGAGGGAATCGTCGGCGACAGTCCGGCCGTCCGCGCCGTCGTCAGAAAAATCAGGATCGTCGCAAAGAGCCGCTCGACAGTGCTGTTGCGCGGCGAATCGGGGACTGGCAAGGAGATGTTCGCCGCCGCGATCCACAATCTTTCGCCGCGCCACGCGAAGCCTTTCATCAAGCTGAATTGCGCGGCGTTGCCTGAGAGCGTGCTCGAATCGGAATTGTTCGGGCATGAGCGCGGCGCCTTCACGGGCGCCATGGCGATGCGCAAGGGGCGCTTCGAGCTAGCCGACGGGGGAACTCTATTTCTGGATGAAATAGGCGACATCTCGCCAGCTTTCCAGGCGAAGTTGTTGCGCGTTTTGCAGGAAGGCGAATTCGAAAGAGTCGGCGGCATGCGTCCAATCAAGGTGGACGTCCGGCTTGTTTCCGCGACCAACAAAAATCTCGAGGACGCGGTGAAGCGGGGCGAATTTCGCGCCGACCTCTACTATCGCATCAATGTCGTCCCGATCTTCCTGCCGCCGCTGCGTGAGCGGGACGGCGACCTTTTGCTCCTTGCCAACGAATTTCTGCATCGCTTCAACGTCGAACAAAAATCCGAGAAGATCCTGACGGCGTCGGCGATCGCGGCTTTGTCCCAATGCAAATTCCCGGGCAATATAAGGGAGCTTGAAAATTGCGTGCGCCGCACGGCCACCATGGCCCATGACGACGCCATCGACGAAAGGGATTTCGCCTGCCATAACGACGGGTGTCTGTCGGCGATGCTGTGGAAGGGCATGGATCCGCCGCCGGCCGAGGCTTATGGCCTCGCCAACGCGCCACGGACTGCGCGGGCGCCCGCGCCGGTGGAGGCGGTGCGCGAGGCGTCCTTGCCGGACGAGACGCGGACGCCTTTGTTGCCGCCAGCCGCGCCGGCGGCGCCTGCCGCGGAAAGCCGCGGACCGCTGGAATCCGCCCATCGTTCCGAGCGCGAGAAAATCGTCGACGCCATGGACAAGGCGGGATGGGTCAAGGCCAAGGCGGCTCGCATTCTTGGCTTGACCCCAAGGCAGATCGGCTATGCGCTCAGGAAGCATAATATCAAGGTGAAGAAATTCTGAGCAAGCGCGAGCCCCAGCGCCTGGCGTTTGGGGATGGCGGATTCGCCGCGCCGCGAAACAGCGTCACATCGATGGTTGCGTCGATAGTACTTATGCTGGCGACAGGTCTTGGCGCGACATCGCCGAAAAGACGGCGCGCTGCGACCTTGCAAATCGGCAAAGCCGCTGCGACCTTTGGCGCGGCTCGCATGGATGGCTGAGCCGTCTAAAATCAATCAGACAGGCCTGTGCTCATAGCGATTGCGGACCGGTCCCATCCGCTCGACGCCCTGCGCGAAGGTGATGGCATCGAACTTCTCGTCGAACGCGGCGGCGGCGTCGGCGACGGCGTCGGTCTTGCCGCCGATCGACAGCTTTTTCAGGTCGGTCTTGTCGAGATTGAGGAGTTCGAGCAGCTCATTGTAGACGGTCGATTCATCGAGCGGCAGCACGTAGAATGGAACGCGGTCAATCTCGACGTTATATTTGCTCAATAGGTCGATGTTGTTGCAGAATGCGAAATATTTGCCGTTAGGGATCAATTTGCCTTTGAGCACCTGGGCGAGCGCCTGTAAATGCTCGAATGACAACAGATAAACGGCCAGAAACGGAATGGTTGGTTGGCCGCTGTCGGAGACGGCGATGACCTGTTCGCCGGCGAGTTCCGGTGGCCGTTTCTCATCGGCGAATTGCTGCGCGAATTTCAACGCGACGCCGCCGCGGTAGCCGAAGCGGCCGGCCTTGTCCGTCGCCCCTTTGAAAACCGCGTTGATCAGCCGTCCCTGTGCTTCGAGCGATGCGAATGCGGTATCAGCGATGTTTGTCATGTTCATTTTCCAAATCGTTGCGAAGCCAGTTGGCGAGTTTGTCGAAGGAGCTTTTCAGTGTGTTGCGAAAACCTGGCTCGTTTATGACTTCATCGAGAGCCGCGTTCATGCAGCCAAGCCATGCGTCACGCTCGGCGGGACCGATGGCGAAGCCGACGTGCCGCATTCGAAGCCGCGGGTGGCCGCGCTGGCTTGAATAGTCCTTCGGACCGCCAAGCCATTCGCGCAGGTAAAGTTTCAATATTTTCCGGGTTGGTTCGAGATCGTCGGCGTGCATGGCGCGGATGGTCTGTGCGTCGCGGCGCTGATCCATATTCCGGTAGAACGCGTCGACGAGCCGGTCGACGCCGGGAGCTGCGCCGATCAGATCGAAGTCTGTATTTGTTGATTGTAAGACGTTAAGTTCCATAGCGATGATAGAGCAAAGCGTGTGCCAGCAAAGCCGGTCCGGATGTAGGGAAAGTCGCGCCGGCGAGCCGGCAAACGGCTCTACAGATCACGGCGCGAGCGCGTTTTTTAAACCTATACTCTCTGCTTGGGTTCATCGCTTGATCTAGAGCAAGGCGCGTTTGACCCTGGTCTGAAGGAGACGGCCGGGGACGGGGAAACGCCGTCCGGCTCATGATTTCGCTGCGATTTTTCGGACGCGAACGATCAGATCGGCGCCGATGATCTCCATTCCTTCGGGCGGAGCGGGAAGGCCGAGAACTCCGATTGCTTCGGCGGGTATGTCGAGCAGATCGTCGTCGTTCTCGACGAGGAAGTGATAATGGGGACCGATGTTGGTGTCGTACCATGTGCGCGATCCTTGCAGCGCGATTTCACGCAAGAGTCCTTGCCCCGGTGAACTGATTGAGGGCGTTGTAAATGGTCGCCAGTGAAATCGGCGGACGCGCTTGCCTGGCTTCCGCATGCAGCTTTTCGGCGGTGACGTGACGGTCGCCATTGGCGAACAACAGCGCGCCGAGAGCCATCCGCTGACGCGTCGGGCGCAATCCGGCGGCGCGCAGCTTGGCGCGCAAAAGCGCGCTAAACTCGCGGCCCCTTGGCTTGTTTGCCGGCGCTGGCCGGGGCGCAGGCCAGGGCGTTACATGCGGGTTCATGGCGAGGGCCTTAAGCTTGACGTGGTGAGCGCAAAGCTCGGTTTTGTCGAATTTCTGCCACACCGGCCGCGTCGGCTGATGGGCTCGTCGCAAATTTAGCACGCATCATGCCAGCCGGGCGTTTTTCATCGCGGGACGCCGAGTCGCCCTTGGAGATCCATCGCCGCGTCCCGGCCGGATACCGGCGGATCGAATTTCTCTCGCCTTGGCATTGTCGGGAATCAGACAATTGCGGCGCGGCGCGTCCGCCAAGGTCTGGCGCCATCACATCGCCGATTTTCTGACGAGCAGGCATTTGCGCGGGATGAGGGCTTCCGGCCGCATCGCCGCGCTGATAGACGTGCGGAAATGGTCTGTCTGGCGAGGTAGCCTCAATGATTTCCGACATGCAGAACATCGAAGCCTTGTCGCGCGTCATTGGGCAAGCGACGGCGCCTTCGTTTCTGCTGGGGGCCGTTGCGGGCTTCGCGTCGATCCTGACGACGCGGATGGAGAAGATCACCGATCGCAGCCGGGCGCTCAACGCCATCTCGGATGACGACAAGGCGCGCGCGCCTCTCAAGTCCGACATCCCGCGCCTGATGCGGCGCGCCCAAATGATCAATCGCGCCATTTTTCTCGCTGTGAGCAGCGGCGTCGCCACCGCGAGCTTGCTGCTCGTCGCCTTTGCGTGCGCCTTTTTAAATTTGCCGCATGAGTTAGGCCTTGGGCTGCTCTTTTCCCTGGCGCTTGTCCTTTTGATGGGATCCCTAGTTACTTTTGCGATGGAGATCCGGATCGCCCTGTGCGCAAGCGATCACCAGGCCTGATCGCGAGCCCCTTTCCACCGAGCGAGCGCTATCCAATCCTGCGAAAATGATGCATAGGTCAGGAAAGCCGCTCAGCGTAGGCGGGAAGCGGGCGCGGCGCGCGGCGCATGGGAGCCGGCGCCTTTATGTGAACGCCACAGAAGGGAGGTAAGTTGCCCGCGTCCGGCGCCGCAAAGGCGCTGCGATGCTGAAAGCCAAACCAAAAACCCATCAGTTCAATTCGGCCTGCCTTTCAAGGAGACACTCGTGAGAAAATCAATCTTCGCTGCTTTCGCCGCGCTCATCGTGATGGGGGCCATGATCGCCTCGGTCGAAGAGGCGGGCGCGGTCGTTTGCGCGCGCGGCGTTTATCGCGCCGGTTGCGCTGGCCCGCACGGCGCCGTCGTCGCCCCCCGCCCTGTCGTCGCGCCGCATCGCGCAGTTGTCGTCGCCCCCCGCCGCGCGGTCATCGTGCGCTAGCGCGCCGGTCCGACGACGTTCAGACGCCGCAAGCGCCTTCGGCTTTCGCGGTGTGGTCTTTTGTTTACGCTTCTATTTGCGGAGGCCTTCCCTCGGGACAAATGACCTCCGGATTAATAGAAGCGCTCTATTGACCAACAAAACTACCCCATTGATCTTGGCGTCTTATCAAGTCACCCTTTGACTTAAGTAAACGTCAGATCGGTGGGAGTTATATGATTCAGGCGTCACACTGGAACGCGGCGCGCGCGGCGGAGATCATCGGCGAGCATGCCGGCCTTGAAGGTCCCATGCTGCCGATCCTTCATGCCTTGCAGGAGGAGTTCGGTTGCGTCGGCGAGGCGGCCGCGCCGTTGATAGCCCAGGCTCTCAATCTCACCCGCGCCGAAGTTCACGGCGTCGTCAGCTTTTATCATGACTTCCGTCACGAACCGGCGGCGCGGCATGTCCTTAAACTTTGCCGCGGCGAATCCTGCCAGAGCATGGGCAGCGAGGCGTTGGCGCGAAATCTTCTCGATAGACTTGGCATTGACTGGAACGGGTCATCCGGTGAGCGGAACCTGACCGTCGAGCCGGTCTATTGCCTCGGCCTGTGCGCGTCTTCGCCCGCGGCTCTGCTCGACGGCGAGCCGATCGCCAGGCTCGACGACGAGACCCTGGCGGAAGCAGTCGACGCGGTGGCGGCATGACGCGGATTTTCGTCTCGAAGGATGTCGCGGCGCTGGCGGTCGGCGCCGACAGGGTGGCCGCGCGGATCGCGGCGGAAGCGCAAGCGCGGGGGATCGCGGTGGAAATCGTCCGCACCGGTTCCCGCGGCATGATTTTTCTCGAGCCGCTCGTCGAGGTCGAGAGTCCCGAGGGGCGTATCGGCTACGGGCCCGTCAAAGCGGCCGATGTCGCTGCGCTGTTTAATGCCGGGTTCGTGTCTGGCGGCGCGCATCCGCTGCGCATTGGCAAGACCGAAGATCATCCCTTCTTCGCCCGGCAGACGCGCCTCACCTTCGCCCGCTGCGGCGTCATCGATCCGCTCTCGCTCGCCGATTACGCAACGCTAGGCGGCTGGCGCGGCCTTTTCCGCGCCATCGAAATCGGGCCGGCGGCGACCATCGCGGAAGTGACCAAATCCGGCCTGCGCGGGCGCGGCGGGGCAGGCTTTCCGACCGGCGTAAAATGGAAGACCGTCGCCGACGCTCCGGCCGACCGGCGCTATATCGTCTGCAACGCCGACGAAGGCGATAGCGGCACCTTCGCCGACCGCATGATCATGGAAGGCGATCCGTTCGCCCTGATCGAGGGCATGACGATCGCCGCTATCGCCGTCGGCGCGAACAAGGGCTATGTCTATTGCCGCTCGGAATATCCGCACGCGGCGAAAACCTTCTGCGCGGCGCTCGAGCTTGCGCGTCAGGCGGGCTATCTCGGGCCCGACATTCTCGGGTCCCGCCACGCCTTCGACATCGAGTTGCGGATGGGAGCAGGCGCTTATGTCTGCGGCGAAGAGACGGCTCTGCTCGAAAGCCTCGAAGGAAAGCGCGGCGTCGTCCGCGCCAAACCGCCGCTGCCGGCGCATAAAGGACTGTTCGGTCGTCCGACGGTCGTCAATAACGTCCTCTCGCTTGTCGCGGTCCCGACAATTCTCGACAAAGGCGCTGACTTCTACGCCGGCTTCGGCATGGGGCGCTCGCGCGGCACCATGCCAATCCAGATCGCCGGCAACGTCCGCTATGGCGGCCTGTTCGAGACGGCTTTCGGCCTGACCCTCGGCGAGATCGTCGAGGAGATCGGCGGCGGAACGGCGTCCGGCCGGCCGGTCCGGGCGGTTCAGTGCGGCGGCCCGCTTGGCGCCTATTTCCCCGCCGCGCTGTTCGACACCCCTTTTGACTACGAGGCTTTCGCCGCCAGGGACGGGCTGATCGGCCACGGCGGCGTCGTCGTTTTCGATGACAGCGTCGACATGGCGCGAATGGCCCGCTTCGCGATGGAGTTCTGCGCCATCGAGAGCTGCGGCAAATGCACGCCGTGCCGCATCGGCTCGACGCGCGGCGTCGAAGTCATTGACCGCATCATCACCGGCGTCAAGGTCGCGGAGAATATCGGTCTCCTCGAGGACCTTTGCCAGACTATGAAATTTGGGTCGCTGTGCGCTTTGGGGGGCTTTGCGCCCTATCCGGTGCTCAGCGCCGTTCGCAATTTTCCCGAAGATTTCGCGCCGCGCCATGCGATCGCGGCTGAGTGAGGATCGCTATGTCTCGAGTCTCTGAAATCGATTACGGAACGCCGGCGGCGAAATCGCAAAAAATGGTCACGCTGACGATCGACGGCGTCGAGGTCACGACGTCTGAAGGAACGTCGATCATGCGCGCGGCGATGGGGATGGGCACGGAGATCCCAAAACTCTGCGCGACGGACATGCTGGAATCCTTTGGCTCCTGCCGGCTTTGCCTCGTCGAGATCGACGGCCGCAACGGCACGCCGGCCTCGTGCACAACTCCGGTCGCGCCCGGCATGATCGTCAGGACGCAGACACCCCGGCTCAAAGCGCTGCGCAAGGGCGTGATGGAGCTTTATATCTCTGATCACCCGCTCGATTGTCTGACCTGCGCCGCCAATGGCGATTGCGAATTGCAGACGCAGGCCGGCGCCGTCGGCTTGCGTGATGTTCGGTACGGCTATGACGGCGCCAATCATCTCGGCGACGCCAAGGATCAGTCGAATCCCTATTTCACCTATGATCCGGCCAAATGCATCGTCTGCAACCGTTGCGTGCGGGCCTGCGAGGAAGTGCAGGGGACCTTTGCGCTGACCATCGAAGGACGCGGCTTCGCCAGCCGGGTCGCGGCGGGTCAGGCCGAGCCTTTCCTCGAATCGGAATGCGTTTCCTGCGGCGCCTGCGTGCAGGCCTGTCCGACCGCGACCCTGATGGAAAAATCAGTGATCGAAATCGGCCTGCCGGAACATTCGGCGGTCACCACTTGCGCCTATTGCGGCGTCGGCTGCGCCTTCAAGGCGGAAATGCGCGGCGAGGAGCTGGTCCGCATGGTTCCCTATAAGGACGGCAAGGCCAATCACGGCCATTCCTGCGTCAAGGGCCGGTTCGCCTGGGGCTACGCCACGCATCGCGACCGCATTCTGAAGCCGATGATCCGGTCCTCGATCGACGAGCCCTGGCGCGAGGTTTCCTGGGAGGAGGCGATCGGCTACGCGGCGTCCGAGTTCAAGCGCACTCAGGCGGCGCATGGCAAACACGCCATCGGCGGCATCACCTCCTCGCGCTGCACCAATGAGGAAACCTATCTCGTCCAAAAGCTCGTCCGCGGCGGCTTCGGCAACAACAACGTCGACACCTGCGCGCGGGTCTGCCATTCGCCGACCGGCTACGGCCTCAAAACCGCTTTCGGCACCTCGGCCGGGACCCAGGATTTCGATTCGATCGAAGATACCGACGTCATTCTGGTCACCGGCGCCAATCCGACCGACGGGCATCCGGTATTCGGGTCGCGCATGAAGAAACGGCTGCGGGAGGGCGCAAAGCTCATCGTCATCGATCCGCGCCGGATCGATATTGTGCGCACGCCGCATGTCGCGGCGAACTATCACTTGGCCTTGCAGCCAGGCTGCAACGTCGCCGTCCTGACGGCGCTCGCCCATGTCGTCGTCACCGAAGGGCTGGTCAATGAGGCTTTCGTGCGCGAACGCTGCGACTGGTCGGAGTTCCAGGACTGGGCCGCTTTCGTTTCGGAGCCGCGCAACAGCCCGGAGGCAGTCGCGAAAGTCTCGGGCGTTCCGGCTGATCTTATCCGCGGCGCGGCGCGGCTCTATGCGACGGGCGGCAACGCGGCGATCTATTACGGGCTCGGCGTGACCGAGCACAGCCAGGGCTCGACGACGGTGCTCGCCATCGCCAATCTCGCCATGGCGACCGGCAATCTCGGCCGGCCCGGCGTCGGCGTCAATCCGCTGCGCGGCCAGAACAATGTCCAGGGCGCCTGCGACATGGGCTCCTTCCCGCATGAATTCGCCGGCTACCGCCATGTGTCGAACAGCGCCGCCCGTGAGATCTATGAGAAGTCTCTGGGGCGTCGAAATCGACCACGAACCGGGCCTTCGCATCCCCAACATGCTCGACGCCGCCGTCGATGGGACGTTCCGCGGAATTTACATTCAGGGCGAGGACATTCTGCAGTCCGACCCCGACACCCGCCATGTCGCCGCCGGCCTCAAGGCTATGGAATGCGTCGTCGTGCAGGATCTGTTCCTCAACGAGACGGCCAATTACGCTCATGTCTTCCTGCCGGGCTCGACCTTCCTTGAGAAAGACGGCACCTTCACCAACGCCGAGCGGCGTATCCAGCGCGTGCGCAAGGTCATGACCCCGAAAAACGGCTACGAGGATTGGGAAATCACGCTGCTCCTCGCCAAGGCCATCGGCTTTGACATGCATTACGCGCATCCGAGCCAAATCATGGATGAGGTGGCGCGGACGACGCCGAGCTTCTCGGGCGTCTCCTACGCCAGGCTTGACGAGCTGGGCTCGATCCAGTGGCCTTGCGACGCCGCCCATCCCGAGGGCACGCCAGTGATGCACATCGGCGGCTTCGCCGGCGGCAGGGGCAAATTCGTCATCACCGAATATATCGCGACGGACGAGCGGACCGGGCCGCGATTCCCGCTGCTGCTGACCACGGGCCGGATCCTTAGCCATTACAATGTGGGAGCGCAGACGCGGCGGACGGCGAACGTCGCTTGGCACCCCGAGGATCGGCTCGAGATCCATCCGCATGACGCCGAGCTGCGCGGCGTCGCCGACGGCGATTGGGTCAGATTGCACAGCCGTGCGGGCGAGACCACACTCCGCGCGCTCATCACCGATCGCGTCGCGCCAGGCGTCGTCTATACGACGTTCCACCATCCGGCGACGCAGGCCAATGTCGTGACCACGGAATTCTCCGATTGGGCGACCAATTGCCCGGAATTCAAGGTGACGGCGGTTCAGGTCTCGCGTTCGAACGGCCCCAGCGACTGGCAGGAAAGCTATCAAAAGCAGGCCGAACAAAGCCGTCGCATTGTCCCAATCGCCGAAGCCGCCGAATGAACGTAATCGATTGCGACTCTCCCTTCGAAGCCGCGCCGCCGCCGCCGGCGGTCGCGGTTCGCTGCCTCGCCCAGCGCGAGGCGGATCTCGCCGCTTCCACCCGCTGGGTCCCTGAGGAGACGGCGATCGCATTTACCTTCAACGGCTTAACCCACGCGGTCATGATGGCGTCGCCGTCCGACCTCGAGGACTTCGCCATCGGCTTCGCCGTGACGGAAGGTTTGATCGAAAAGCCAGACGATATTGTGAGCATCGAAATCGTGGCGACCCATCTTGGCGTCGAGCTCAGGGCATGGCTGCCGTCCGAGCGCGCCAAAGCCTATTCGGCGCGCCGCCGCAGCATGGCCGGGCCGACGGGCTGCGGACTTTGCGGCGTCGAGAGCCTCGAAGAGGCGATGCGCCCGGCGCCGCCGGTATCCAGCGGCTATATTTTCGAACGCGCCGACATTGTCAGGGCTATCGCGGCCTTGCCCGCCGCGCAAAAGCTCAATGCGCAGACCCATGCGGTTCACGCGGCGGGTTTTTGGACGCCGGAAGCCGGCCTCGTCACATTGCGCGAGGACGTCGGGCGCCATAACGCGCTTGATAAGCTTGCCGGCGCGCTTCGCCGCGGAGGGGTTTCGGCGGCGCAAGGCCTCGTCTTGATGACGAGCCGGGTTTCCATCGAGCTGATCCAAAAGGCGGCGCGAATGGGCGCCCCAGCCGTTGTCGCCGTCTCGGCCCCGACCGCGGCGGCGATTCGCCTCGCCGACGCCTGCGGCATAAGCTTGATCGCCGTCGCGCGCGGGGGCGATTTCGAAATCTTCTCGCACCAAGAGCGGGTCACTGACCCTCCAACGAGCCGGACGGTCGCCAATGTCGCCTGATAAACTTATCTATATGGCGAATCAGATCGGGAAGTATTTCGCTTCGCAGAAGCATACGGTGCCCGCCGCGAGTATCGCTGACCATCTCGCCAAATTCTGGGATCCGAGCATGCGGGCGAAAATCATCGCGCATGTCGAGCAAGGCGGCGCCGGCCTCGATCCCGACGTCAAAAACGCCGTCGTGCTGCTCGCCGCGAGAGACATTTCGAAGGCCGGCGTTTCCGCGCGCGCGATCGGTTGAGGCCGCCACGCTAAGACGGCGCGATAAGACTGATGGCGTAGGGGCGACTTGATCGGCGTCGCCCCGCGGCTAAATTAAAGAGACAACCCCCTCTGCGCGCTGCGGCTGAAACGGCCACGACGGCGTTTTGGCGCGCGATTTTCTTTGATTTACCTCATTGCCTCCGCGCGAAATTTTCTCCTAAAGTGCGGCCTATCGCTCGGCCTGTAAAAAATTGCCGAGTCCCTCCTTTTTCGATCCTGCACGCTGCGAACGGGGCGCTATCCATGTCACAGACGCTTTCAGCCGCCAAAAGCTACAGGTTTGGCGAGGTTGTCCTAGCGGTTATCCTCGCCGTACTGACGCTCCTGACGGCCTATGTCGCCGTCCATGCATGGACGCCCGCCTACGCCTTTCATATGGTCGTTTTGTGCCTGGCGAGCGCCACTGGGATATACGCCATTTACCGGCGCTATCAAATTCGCGACGCCGAGCCGCCGCCACGCGTCATCGACGGCCTGCCGAACTATAATTTCGGCCCGGTAAGATTTGCGACGATCGCATCGGTCGTCTGGGGCATCGCGGGTTTCACCGTAGGGCTCTATGCCGCGCTGGAGCTGGCCTATCCGGGGCTGAACCTTGCGCCGTGGTTCAACTTCGGCCGGCTGCGGCCGCTGCACACTTCGGCGGTGATCTTCGCCTTCGGCGGCAACGTCTTGATCGCCAGCTCATTCTATGTCGTGCAGCGGACCTGCCGGGCGCGGCTCGCCGGCGATCTCGCGCCCTGGTTTGTCGTGCTCGGCTATAATCTCTTCATTGTCATAGCGGGAACCGGCTATCTCCTCGGCATCACCCGTTCGAAAGAATATGCCGAGCCCGAATGGTACACCGACCTGCTTCTGGTCTCGGTCTGGGTCACCTATTTTCTCGTCTTCCTGGCCACGGTCATGAAGCGGGCGGAGCCGCATATTTACGTCGCCAATTGGTTCTACCTCGCCTTCATCCTCACCATTGCGGTTCTGGTTCTCGGCAACAACGCGTCGATCCCCGTATCGATCTATTCGCCGAAGTCCTACGTTCTCTGGTCGGGCGTGCAGGACGCGATGTTTCAATGGTGGTATGGCCACAACGCCGTCGGCTTCTTTCTGACGGCCGCCTTTCTCGCCATGATGTATTATTTCATCCCGAAGCGGGCCGAGCGGCCCGTCTATTCCTACCGCCTGTCGATCATCCATTTCTGGTCTCTGATCTTTCTCTACATGTGGGCCGGCCCGCATCATCTGCACTATACCGCCTTGCCGGATTGGACGCAGACACTCGGCATGACCATGTCGATCATCCTTTGGATGCCCTCTTGGGGCGGCATGATCAATGGCTTGCTGACGCTGTCGGGCGCCTGGGACAAGCTCAGGACGGATCCGGTGCTGCGCATGCTCGTCGTGTCCGTCGCCTTTTACGGCATGTCGACCTTCGAAGGGCCGCTTATGTCGATCAGGACCGTCAATTCACTGAGCCACTACACTGACTGGACCATCGGCCACGTGCATTCCGGCGCTCTCGGCTGGGTCGGCTACGTCTCCTTCGGCACGCTCTACTGCATGGTGCCGTGGCTGTGGAACAGGCGAGGCCTCTACTCACTGAAGCTGGTCAATTGGCACTTCTGGATCTCGACGGTCGGCATCGTCTTCTACATCTCGTCGATGTGGGTCGCCGGCATCATGCAAGGCCTGATGTGGCGCGCCTATACGTCGCTTGGTTTCCTTGAATATTCCTTCATCGAAACGGTCGAAGCGATGCATCCGATGTATGTGATCCGCGCCTTCGGCGGATTCCTCTTCCTCGTCGGTGCCCTTCTGATGGCCTACAACCTCTACATGACGATGATCTCGCCAGACGCCGCCGCGGTTCCGGAATCAAGACCGTCGCCGCAGCCGCGCCTCGCTCCGGCCGAGTAGGAGAAACGAATCGTGCCCGCCCCCAGCCATAGCCCCTCCCTGTGGGACCGCCACGCGATCTTCGAGAAGAACTCGATCATTTTGGTGATCGGAATTCTGATCGTCATTTCCTTCGGCGGCCTGTTTGAAATCCTGCCGCTGTTCTTCATTAAGAACACCATCGAAAAGGTCGACGGCGTCCGGCCCAAAAC
Source organism: uncultured Alphaproteobacteria bacterium (assembly GCA_963815815.1). GTDB lineage: Bacteria > Pseudomonadota > Alphaproteobacteria > Rhizobiales > Beijerinckiaceae > Methylocapsa. Next base: position 226,153 of record CAWFIA010000011.1, on the reverse strand, counting down.
GCCGCTGGAGCTCGCCGGCTTCAACATCTACGTGCGCGAGGGATGCTACCTCTGCCACTCGCAGATGATCCGCGCCCTGCGCGACGAGGTCGAGCGCTACGGCCACTACTCGCTGGCCGCCGAGAGCATGTACGACCATCCGTTCCAATGGGGCTCGAAGCGCAACGGACCGGATCTCGCCCGGATCGGCGGCAAATATTCGGACGACTGGCAGCGCGACCATTTGCGCAACCCGCGTTCGGTCGTGCCGGCGTCGATCATGCCGTCCTACGCCTTCCTCGAAGAGACCCCGCTCGACGGCGCGCACATCGCCGCGTTCATGAAGACGCTCAAGGTGGAAGGCGTTCCTTACACCCAGGAGATGCTCGACAAGGCGCAGGACGATCTCAAGGCGCAGGGCGCTCCCGACGACCCGAACCTCGCCGGCCTGCAGGCGCGCTATCCGAAGGCGGTCGCGCATGACATTGGCGGCAGAAAGAATTTGACCGAAGCCGATGCGGTCGTCGCCTATCTGCAGCAGCTCGGCACGGCGGTCGACTTCAAGCTCTTCGACGACAAGGCCATCGTAAGGTGAGGACTCTCCATGTCGACATATGAGATAGTGCGGAGTTTCGTCGGATTTTGGGGCCTCGCCTCCGTCGTGGTGATATTCACGATCGTGGTAGTCTACGCGCTGCTGCCGTCGAAGCGCGATGCGTTTAATGAAGCCGCCCGCATTCCGTTGAGGGAGGATTGAGCCGTGGCAGACCATAGTCCGACCGTGGACACCGCGACCGGGAAATCGACAACTGGCCACAGCTGGGACGGGATCGCGGAGCTTAACACCCCGCTGCCGAAATGGTGGCTTTACACCTTTTACGGCACGATCGTATGGGCAATATTCTATTGGATTTTGTATCCCGCTTGGCCGACGCCTTGGGGCGCGACGCCGGGCATTCTCGGATGGCACGCCCGCACCGCCGTCCGCGCCGAATTGGCGGACCTCAAGGCGTCGCGCAGCGCAATGAACGACAAGCTTGCCGCGGCCTCGCTCTCAGAGATCGAGAAGACGCCCGAGCTGCTCTCCTTCGCGCGCGCCGACGGCGCCGCCGCCTTCGCCCAAAACTGCTCGCCTTGTCATGGCGCCGGCGGCCAGGGCTCGCGCGGCTATCCGAACCTCAACGCCGGCCGTTGGCTCTGGGGCGGCACGCTTGAGCAGATCCAGACGACGATCACGCATGGCGCGCGCTGGAGCGCCGATCCCGATACGCATTCTTCGATGATGCCGGCGTTCGGCCGCGACGGACTGCTCAACAAGGAGGAAATGGCGAACATCGCCGGTTTCGTCCGCACGCTGTCCGGCAACGCCCCCGAGCCGGGCGTCGATCTCGCCAAAGGCAAGCAGCTCTTTGAGGACAATTGCTCGCCTTGCCATGGCGCAGACGGCAAGGGCAACATCGAAGTTGGAGCGCCGAACCTGACGACTCAGGTCTGGCTCTACGGCCCGACCACGGCGGATATCTTGAACCGCATTCAGAATGGGGGGGGCGGCATTATGCCAGCTTGGCAAGGCCGCCTCGACCCATCAACGATCAAGGCGCTGGCAGTGTATGTGCACTCTCTCGGGGGTGGCGTGTAGGCCGCCAGGCTGCCCAACCCAGTGATGTGAGACTATGACGCAAGCAACCCACGCGAGCGGCGGCGTATCCGAGGACCTCCCTCTTTATGCGTCGGCGCCGAAGATCTATCCGCAGAAAGTCCATGGCCATTACAGGAGGATCAAATGGATCCTCCTTTTCATTACGCTAGGCATCTATTACTTCTTGCCCTTCGTCCGCTGGGACCGCGGTCCCAATGCGCCAAATCAGGCGGTGCTGGTTGATTTCGCGCACCGGAAGTTCTACTTCTTCTTCATCGAAATCTGGCCGCAGGAAGTTTATTACCTAACCGGCCTGTTGATCCTCGCCGCGCTGACCTTGTTCTTGATGAACGCCCTCGCCGGACGCATCTGGTGCGGCTATCTTTGCCCGCAGACGGTTTGGACCGATCTCTTTTTCTGGACGGAGCGCCTGTTCGAAGGCGACCGGCGCGAACGCATGATGAAAGACGCCGGACCGTGGACGGCGCGGCGGGTGCGCGACAAGGTCCTCAAGCACGCGACCTGGCTCTTGATCGCGTGGTGGACGGGCGGCGCCTGGGTCCTCTACTTCAGCGACGCGCCGACCATGGTGCATAGTCTCTTGACCTTCCATGCGCCTCCAACCGCTCTCATCTGGATCGCGATTTTGACGACGACGACCTATGTCCTCGCCGGCTTCATGCGCGAGCAGGTCTGCCTCTATATGTGTCCGTGGCCGCGCATCCAGGCGGCGCTGACCGACGAGAATGCGCTGAACGTCACCTATCGCTACGACCGCGGCGAACCGCGCGCCTCACTCAAGAAATCCAACCTGATGCGCACGCGGGGCGAAAAGGCCGGCGATTGCATCGATTGCGGCCAATGCGTCGCGGTCTGTCCGACGGGCGTCGACATTCGCAACGGGCCGAACCTCGGCTGCATCCAATGCGGACTCTGCATCGACGCCTGCGACGCCGTCATGAAGAAGATCGATCGGCCGGTGCGCCTCATCGCTTATGACACGGACCTCAACGTCGCGCGGCGTTTCGCGGGCAAGCCCAATAAATTCAAGCTCGTCCGAAGCCGGACTGTTTTTTACGCGATCGTCATCGCCATTGTCGGCGGCGTCATGCTCGCGACGCTGATTGGCCGCAAGGACATGGGCGTCAACCTCATGCACGATCGCAATCCGATGTTCGTCAAGACGATGGACGGCTCGATCCGCAACGGCGTCACCGCCCACATCATCAATCGCGAGTCGACGACGCGCCGGTTCTCGCTAAGCGTCGAGCAGCCCAAGGGCGCGCAGATAGCGGTGGTCGGCGCGCAGGAGGCGGACAAGGCGGCGCCGGTCGTTGAGGTCGGACCGGATCAAGTCCGCGAATTGCGCGTTCTCGTCACCGTTCCTCCAGCCGCTGCTCTGCCCGCGAGCCAGCCGTTGATCTTCAAGGTGACGGACTTGTCGACAGGCGTGAGCGCGACGGCGAGGGATTTTTTCTTCGCGCACTAAGGTATTAAGGAGCAGCCCCGTGAGTAATCAGGACCTCTCGTTCCACGAAACGCCGGGTCGCCCGCTGACCGGCTGGGGAGCCTTGTGGATCGCGATCGCCTGCTTTGGCGTCGTTTTCGCGGTCAACGGCTGGATGGCCTATTGCGCGATTTCGACGTTTCGGGGCGACGCCGATCCGAGCCCCTACGAACACGGGCTTGCCTATGAGAATGACATATTGGCCGCGAAGGCGCAGGCGGCGCTCGCCTGGAATGTATCGGAACATTTCGCGCGCGACGGCGAAGGCGAAGCTACGATCGAGGTCCGGATGCTGGACGCCGCCGGGGTGCCCGTCACAGGTCTCGCCGTGAAGACGAGTTTCGACTCGCCGGCTGACGTGAAACTCGATCAAGCGTTAGTCCTGACGGAGACGGCGCCCGGCGTCTATTCCGGCCGCCTGAGAGAGGCGCGCGGACAGTGGGACGTGGATCTTGAAGCCTCGCGCGACGGCGCGCGCGTGTTCAAGTCAATCAATCGAGTCGCTCTGCAATAAAGCGCGTCTAAAAAAACGCGCACGCCTTTTCGGGTGGGAGTATGGTCCCGAACGCATATAGACAGGTGGGATGGAGAGCGCGCGCTAAGAGGGGATCATGACCGAGGCGCTCGATCTGTCCGCCTTCGTTCAACGATTGGAAGATGGCGGCGCGCGAATCGATTTCGCCGTCGAGGGCGTCAATGACGCGGCCGCGATCCGCGCCGTCGAGAAAGCGCTTTGCGCATTGTCCGGACTGACGAAGGCGCGCGTCAATCTCACCGAACGTCGGCTCACCGTGGAATGGGCAGGGAACGCCTTCGATCCGGCCATCGTCGTCGAAAAACTCGCGACTCTTGGCTATCGCGCCTTTCCTTTCGCGCCGCGGATGCGGGAGGATGACGTCGAGCGCGCGCAAGCGCGATGGCTGCTGCGCTGCCTCGCCGTCGCGGCCTTTGCGGCGATGAACATTATGTTGCTCTCGGTCGCGATATGGGCCGGCAACGTCAGCGACATCACGCCGGAAACGCGCGACTTCTTTCACTGGCTCTCCGCTCTCATCGTTCTGCCGGCCGCGGCTTTCGCCGGGCAACCGTTCTTCCGTAGCGCGCTCCGCGCCCTCCGCGCGCGCTCGCTCAACATGGACGCGCCGATTTCGATCGGCGTCCTTCTCGCCCTCACAATGTCAGTGTTCGAGACGGCGCGCCATTCTGAGCACGCCTATTTCGACAGCGCCATTATGCTGCTCGTGTTTCTGCTCGCCGGTCGCTATCTCGACCAGGCGATGCGGCGGAAAACCCGCTCTTACGCCGCAAACCTGTCGGCGATGCGGGCGCTGACCGCCTCGCGCGTTGAAGCCGGCGGCGAAATCGCCACTGTGCCCGCCTCGGCGCTCAGGGAAGGCGATGTCGTGCTCGTTCGCCCGGGGGATCGTGTCCCCGTCGATGGGCGCGTGATTGAAGGCCGCTCGGAGGTCGACCAGAGCCTCGTCACAGGCGAGACCACGCCTTTTTTCGCCTCGGCTGGGAGCGAGGTTTACGCTGGAGCAGTGAATTTCAGCGGCGTCTTGCGGGTTCGCGTGCGTGCCGTCGGCGAGCAAACGCTGCTCGACGAGATCGAACGGCTGATGGACGGCGCGATCGCGCAAAAGACCCGTTATGTGCGATTGGTCGACCGGGCGGCGCGGCTATACGCGCCTGTCGTCCACTCGGCCGCGGCTTTGACGGCGATCTTCTGGATCATGCGCGGCGCTTCCGCGCATGATGCGATCATCATCGCGATCGCCGTGCTCATCGTCACCTGTCCTTGCGCCTTGGCGCTCGCCGTGCCGGCTGTCCAGGTTGTCGCCGCTGGCGCATTGTTCCGTTCAAAGCTGGTGCTCAGCGCCGGCGACGCTATCGAGCGGATCTCGGACGTCGACATGGTCGTCTTCGACAAGACCGGCACGCTGACATTGCCGGAACCGGGCGTCGACGTCATCGGCGCGCCTCCGCCGGACCTTATCGAACGCGCCGCCAGGCTTGCTCTCTCCAGCCACCATCCGCTTGCGCGGGCGCTTGCCGAGCGGGCGGTTGAACGGACGCCGTTTGGCCGGGCGGAGGAAATTCCCGGCGCCGGGGTCCGCGCCATGATCGGCGGCGTCGAGGCGATGCTCGGCTCGCTGGCGTTCTGCGATGTTGAAGGCTTCGATGCCAACCATGCGAATGCCGCGAGTTCGCTCATCGCTTTCCGGCACGGCGACGAGCGGGCGGTCTTCCGCGTCCGGCAAAAGCTTCGCTCCGACGCGCGCGCTGTCGTCGAATCGCTGCAGGCGCGCGGCCTGCCGGTCGCAATGTTGTCCGGCGACGCCGCTCCCGTCGTCCAAGCCTGCGCGGACGCGCTTGGAATCGCTGAGTGGCGGGCGGACATGCGCCCGGCCGAGAAGATCGCTTATCTCGCCGAACTCGAGGCGGCGGGCCGCAAGGTCTTGATGGTCGGAGACGGGATGAACGACGCCCCGGCGCTTGCGGCCGCGCACGCCTCTCTCTCGCCGATCGCCGCTTCCGGCGTGGCGCAGGCGGCGGCCGACGCGCTATTCATTGGCGAGCGGCTCGCTCCTGTCGCCGCCGCCATCGACATCGCCAAGCGCGCCCGTTCGCTCATGCGGGCGAATCTTGGCTTTGCGGTCCTATATAATATGGTCGCCGTGCCGCTCGCGATGGCGGGCCTGGTGACGCCCTTGATCGCCGCCGCGGCCATGTCGGGTTCGTCGATCGTCGTCACGCTTAACGCTTTGAGGGCGGGGAGAGAGCCGAGGATAATAGAATCATTGCGCGCTTCGGCCGCCGCCACGCCGCCGCGCCGGACTCAACTCAACGAGGCTTTGCCATGAACGTGCTCTTGCTTCTGGTACCGTTGGCCTTGATGCTGGGTCTGCTTGGCCTCGCCGTTTTTCTTTGGGCGCTGCGCAGCGGCCAATATGACGACCTCGACGGCGCCGCCGTCCGCGTCCTGTCCGACGACGATCTCGCGCCATGACCGAGGTTCGCGGCCGCGGCCGGGCGGGATTGCTGAGCTGCTCCTGCGACTTTGATCTTCCAGACGAGTTCGCTCCTTGCTTGGAACCCGCGCCGCTCACGCTGGTCGCGGCGGGGTTCAGCTTTTCTGTCCTGGCGCAAGCGCTATCGTTCGCCGCCTTTCCGATCGCGGGCGCGATCCTTGCGCCGGCGCAGGCCGCCGCCGCCGCGCCCGTCATATTGATGCTGGCGGGCGCCGCGGTCGCGACTTTTCCCGCCGCATTCCTGAGCGGCCTTTTCGGGCGCCGCTCGTCCTTCGCCCTTGGGGCAAGTCTCGGCGCCGCCGGCGCCGCCATCGGCGCATGGGGAATCGCCGCCGGCCAATTCGCCGCCCTTTGCCTCGGCGCTTTCTGGCTCGGCGCGGCGCAAGGTTTTGGACTGTTCTACCGCCATGCCGTCGGTGGCGGCCCGCGCGCCGTCGCGCTTGTCCTTGGCTCGGCTTCGCTCGCCGCTTTCGGCGCCCCGGCCGTCGTCAAAATCGCGCAGGCGGCGATGGGGCCGCTCGCGCCCGCGGGCGCGTTGATCGGCGCGGGGCTGGCGCAGCTTTGCGTCCTGGCGCTGGCGGCGCCATTGCCGTCGGCGATCGAATTGAGCGAAGGCGCCGGCAGCCGGAATTTTAGCGCGCGCGGCTTCGTTCTGATCACGGCGGCGGCGGCGCTCGCCTGGTTCGGCATGATGCTTTTGATGACAGGCGCGCCGCTGGCGATGGCGAACTGCGATCTTGGGCTTGGCGCGGCCTCGAGCGCGATCGCCTGGCATGTGCTGGCGATGTATGCGCCCGCGGCTCTCGTCGGCGCGTCCGGGGCGCGGCCGCCCGCGGCGGCGATGACTTTTGCTGGACTCGGCCTCTTGGCGGCGGCCTGTCTCGCCGCGCGCGTTCAGACGACATCGGCGGGTTTCGATCTCGCCCTGATCGCGGGCGGCTGCGGCTGGTCGCTTGCGACACTGGGGGCGACCCAATGGATTCATGCGCAAGGCGCGCCGCCCCGTTCGCTTTTGGCGCTACATGATTTCGTCCTTTTCGCCGGCGCTGTTTGCGGCGCGCTGGCGGCGACGGCATTTGCGTGAAATCCGGGGAGCCTCCGTTTGGCTGCCGCGTCAGCCGGCGGCATCCTCAAAAATCGAAGCCGTCCTTGTGGGGAGTCAATGCTTTGGCCGATGATCTCCCTAAGGTAAGATAGTCGGCGTTTGCGGCCTCCGTTTTGTGGAAAGGGAGCATGTTATGGTTCAGCCAGCCGATCCGTTCAGCTTCGGCCCCCAAGTAACGCAAAGGTCATTTCAGGCTATCGCGCTCTGGGAGTTGGCTATGAGTCTCCCCGTCAACGTGACCGTCGAGGTTCTTCGTTTCGCGGGAAGGCGCATCTCGGCGCAAGCGGATCATCTCGCCGAGATCGCCCGCTGCAAAAGCTTCGTCGAAGCGCTGAATTCGCAATCGGCCTTCTTTCAGAGCGCCGCCAGCGACTATCGGGAGGAGGCGGAAGCGCTGATGAAGGAGATCCGGGTCGCGGCGCCGTCCACGAAGGTGGCGGCTTGAGCATAGCAGCTCTGGCTGTGCGAAGGCGAGACGCACGCTTCCAGCCGTTGACCGCACGTGGGACGGCGGCCCTTTTCGGCCGTCGGCGCTATTCGAGCCGGCCTTCGCGGGGGGCGCGCATGGCGAGGCGGTCACTGCCCGGCGGCGCGCACGTAAATGCCGGTGAAACTGACATTCATGCCGCCGCACGCCCTATGTCCTCGACCGCGAGATAGCGGCCAAACAGCCTTAGCCGGGCGGCGCAATCTTCGGTCGCATGCGTTGGCGGGACGGACCCGTCATCATATCCGATCGGCAAGGTCTGATTTCGCGGCGCGCCCTCGCCTTCGAGTTCACCCGTGTGGACAGCGCCCCGGCGCACGCGGTCGGGATCGGGCGCGCCCCAGGTCGCCTCGCCGGAGACTTCGACCTCGCCGCCGCTTGCGCGCAGCGTGATTTGGGCGTCTCCGTCGCCCCGCCACTTCCCCTCCCAAGCGCGCGCCGGCGCATCTTTTTGCGGCAGGATCGAAAGCGCCGGGCGCGGCAGCCAGCCGCTCGTCTGCATCGATTCCATGGCCGCCGTCGTGCCGAAAAAGTCGCAGCGCCAAAACCAGGCCATTCGTTCGCCGCGCGCTATGGACTAAGCTCGCGCCCGATCAGCGATTCGGACTTTTTGACATGCGTTTCAGACTGTCGCCGCCGGGCTTGCCCGTTTTTCTCGTCTCCCTCGTTCTCGCCATTGCCGCGATCGCAACTTTTTATACGCGTTTGCCAATCGTCGATCATTATGTCAGGTCGCACCGCTTCTGGGTGCTGTCGGCCGCCTATGCGGTCTTGCTGCTGGGGGTCATTGTCGAGGGATTATGAGCGCTTCCGTCCTCGGCGCTTGCGTCGGGCTGCCGCGCCCCGGGGCGCCAGCCTTTTATCGCGACGCGATTCGCCCCATATTGCGGCCATGTCGAAACCGCCGCATCCGTCCGCCCCAGCCTCGGCGAAAAAGCTGAAAACTCCACGCTCAAAGGCCTCGAAACCCGAGGTCAAGCCGCTCGACGAACATCTCGCCGCTCTTCTCAATCCGGCGCTGAACCAGCGCCAATCCGGTTTTGCCGAGGCGCCCGCGGCCTATGATTGCGGGCCGATCTCGCGCATCGACGCCAAGCTCGCAGAGTCTCTCGTCCTCGATGGCGCGGACCGGGCCGCGCCGTCCGCGCCTCTGTTTCAGCCGGACGGCGTCAGCGGCGTGGCGGCGACAATCGAATCGCTCAAGGATCTGCTGGAGCGCGGCGATCCCAACATGCGCGCGAAAAAGCCGTGGACGCCGCACCGGCCGCCGCGCCCCGACAAGTCCGAGGGCGGCGTCGCCTTCAGGCTCGTCTCGGAATATGAGCCGCAGGGCGATCAGCCTTCCGCCATTGAAGAGCTTGTCAAAGGCGTTACGGCGAATGAGCGCGATCAGGTGCTGCTCGGCGTCACCGGCTCGGGCAAGACCTTCACCATGGCGCAGGTGATCGAGCGGACCAATCGGCCGGCGCTGGTTCTCGCCCCGAATAAGACGCTTGCGGCGCAGCTCTATGGCGAGTTCAAGAGTTTTTTCCCAAACAACGCCGTCGAATACTTCGTCTCCTATTATGATTATTACCAGCCGGAAGCCTATGTGCCGCGCTCTGACACCTATATCGAGAAGGAAAGCTCGATCAATGAGCAGATCGACCGTATGCGGCACGCGGCGACTTGCGCGCTGCTTGAGCGCGACGACGTCATCATCGTCGCCTCCGTCTCCTGCATCTACGGCATAGGCTCGGTTGAGACCTATACGGCAATGACCTTTAGCGTCAAAGCCGGCGAGCGGATCGACCAACGCCAGCTCATCGCCGATCTGGTCGCGTTGCAATACAAGCGTTCGGCCGGCGATTTTTCGCGCGGCGTTTTCCGCGTGCGCGGCGACACCATCGAATTGTTTCCGGCCCACTACGAAGATCGCGCCTGGCGCATCAGTTTCTTCGGCGATTCGATCGAGGCCATCGCCGAATTCGATCCACTGACCGGCAAGAAGACGCAAGATCTCGAATTCATCAAGATCTACGCCAATTCGCATTATGTGACGCCGCGGCCGACCCTGCTGCAATCGATCAAGGGGATCAAGGTCGAGTTGAAGCAGCGGTTCGCCGAGCTTTACGCCGCCGGCCGGCTCATCGAGGCGCAAAGGTTGGAACAGCGCACGACCTTCGACCTTGAAATGCTGGAGGCGACCGGCTCTTGCGCCGGCATCGAGAATTACTCGCGCTATCTCACCGGCCGGCGTCCCGGCGAGCCGCCGCCGACCTTATTTGAATATCTGCCCGACAATGCGCTGGTCTTCACCGACGAATCTCACGTCACGGTGCCGCAGATCGGCGCGATGTATCGCGGCGACTTCCGGCGCAAGGCGACGCTCGCCGAATATGGTTTCCGCCTGCCATCCTGCCTCGACAACCGGCCGTTGCGCTTCGAGGAGTGGGAGGCGATGCGGCCGCAGACCATGCATGTCTCGGCGACGCCGGGATCCTGGGAGCTGCAGCAGACCGGCGGCGTCTTCGTCGAGCAGGTCATTCGCCCCACTGGGCTCATCGACCCGCCGGTCGAAATCCGTCCGGCCCGCGCGCAGGTCGACGACCTCCTCGGCGAGGTGCGCGAGGTCGCGCTGCGCGGCTACCGCAGCCTCGTCACCGTTCTGACCAAACGCATGGCCGAGGATCTCACCGAATATCTGCATGAGCATGGCGTGCGCGTGCGCTATATGCATTCGGACATCGACACCATCGAGCGCATCGAGATCATTCGCGATCTGCGCCTCGGCGCCTTCGACGTGCTGGTCGGCATCAATCTGCTGCGCGAGGGGCTCGACATTCCCGAATGCAGCCTTGTCGCCATTCTCGACGCCGACAAGGAAGGGTTTTTGCGCAGCGAGACCTCGCTGGTGCAGACGATCGGCCGGGCGGCGCGCAACGTCGACGGCAAGGTGATTCTTTACGCTGATCAGATGACCGGCTCGATGAGCCGGGCCATCGCTGAGACCAACCGGCGCAGAGACAAGCAGATGGCCTACAACATCGAGCATGGCATCACGCCGGAATTGATCAAGCGCGGCATTCAGGACATTTTGGGCTCGGTTTATGAGCAGGATCATGTCACCGTTGACGCCGGACTTGTCGCGGCGCCGCTGGCCGGCCATAATTTCAAGGCGACCATCGCTGACCTCGAAAAGCGCATGCGCGCCGCCGCCGCCGATCTCGATTTCGAGGAGGCGGCGCGGCTGCGCGACGAGTTGAAGCGCCTGCAGGCGGTTGAGCTCGCGATCGCCAGCGATCCGCTGGCCAGCCAGCGCGACGTCGAGTTGGAGGCCGGCGCCTATAAAGGCGAGCGCAAATATGGCGGCGCCGCCAATCTGCCGGCGAGCCGCCCGCACAAGCCGACCGACAATGAGATGGGGCCGCATAATTTCGGCGGCGGCGAAGCCAAGCCGCGCGGCGCTTTCCGGCCAAGGAGCACGGCAGGGAAGGGCGGCACGCGAGTTTTTAGGGGGAAATCGCGGTGACCTGCCGCCTTTGCGCAGCTGTGGCGTTGGCGTTTGCGTTTCTAGCGCCCGCCCACGCCGCGCAGCAGCTCATTCCTTCGCCTTATCCCGAAATGCAGGGCGGGACCGCCGACCTCGGCGGCGGCGCCCCGCCTGTTCGGCGCCATCAACATTTGATTCCGCAACCCGTTCCGCAGAACTTAGGCCCCAACGCCCTCGGCAATCCTCAGTCCTCTCGCGCGCGCTACCATCAGCATCTGCGGCGCACGCCCTATTGGCGGCAGTACCATCATTTTCAATAGGACCCAAACCCTCATACTGAGGAGATCGCGCCGCGATCGTCTCGAAGCACGAGGGCGGGGCGCCAGGGCCCCCGGTAATCATGGTGTCCTGTTGACTGTTGTCGCGCTCCTCCAGACCGATTCGCGCCACTGAACGAAGCTGCTGCATCGACTCCGCGTTCCACCGTTCGAGCATGCGAAAGGTAATTGATTTCCGTTCGGTTTCAGTTGCGAATGTTTCTTCGCCAAGCGAACTCTCAATCCTTAAGGGCGCCAGGACGCTCCAAAGCCCACCCGCCCGCCCCATTTTCGCCGCAAAAAATCCCGAGGAGTGCGCCTCTTTATTGAACCCAAAGATGCACATGCGCCGACGTTTGATCCCCTCCGCACTCCTCTTCGCCCTATCTGGCGCAGGGCCGGCCGTCGCGCTCAACGATCAGTCTGCGGGCGCGGGGCAGGGCTGGTTTGCCGAGCTTTTTGGCGGCGCGAGAGAACAGGCGATCCCGCGTCAGATCATTGAATGGAACGCCGATTATCCGCCGGGAACCGTGGTCGTTTCGACGAGGCAGCGCCGGCTCTATTACGTGCTCGGCAATGAGCGCGCCATCCGCTACGGCGTCGGCGTCGGCCGTGACGGTTTTACGTGGTCCGCCGAAAAGAAAGTGTCGATGGTCCGCGAATGGCCGGGCTGGTCGCCGCCGCCGCAGATGCTGAAGCGGCGTCCGGACCTGCCGCGCTACATGAAAGGGGGCATCGACAATCCGCTCGGCGCGCGGGCGATTTACCTCGGCTCCAGCATGTATCGCATCCACGGATCGAATGAGCCGGAGACGATCGGTTCGGCGGTCTCGTCGGGATGCATCCGCATGACCAATGAGGACGTCGTCGATCTCGCCGAACGGGTCAAGGTCGGGACCAGGGTCGTCGTACTTCGCGAGTGAAAGCGCGGCATCGAGATTCTCCTGCGGCGCTGCTCAGGCCGGCGCTCATCCCGAGGAAGGTTTGACGCGGGCTGTCCCGGCCCCCGTCCCGAGGAAGCGCGAAGCAGCTGTCAAGGATGAGTGTCGTTGGCCCCTTCCAGGCGTTTAGGGCGCTCGCGATGACATCATTCCGCGCCTTTCGTGGCGCTGCAGCACGGATAGACTTTGACATAAACGGCGCTGACCTTTAAGTGCGCGGGGTGGCGATCAGCCTCGTTTCGGCTAGGATTGCGAGCCGGCGATTCGCCCGGCTCAGCAGCGTCAAGGGGGTCTCAATGAAACGGGGCGGTCAGTTCTTAACAGTCATCGTCGCGGCCTTCGCGGCCCTCGCAGGGATGGCCGGCGAGGCAGGCGCCGCGCAATGCGGCAATTCGGCGGCTGGCTTCGACGCATGGAAGCAGCAGACCGCCGAGGAGGCGCGGGGAAGGGGCATCGGCGCCGCCGGAGTCAACGCCCTCCTAGGAACGAATTATTCGCATGCGACGATCTCTGCGGACCGCGGCCAGCATGGCTTCCATGTATCGCTCGACCAGTTTCTCGCCAAGCGCGGCGGCTCGGCCATCGCCGCGCGCGGGCGCGGCCTCAAGGCGTCCAATGCGGGGCTCTTCGCATCCATTCAGCAGCACTACGGCGTTCCGCCGGGGCCGCTGATCGCCATCTGGGGCTTCGAGACCGGTTTCGGCGCTGTCTCGGGCAATCAGAACGCATTGTCGTCGGTGGCCTCGCTCGCCTATGACTGCCGTCGGTCCGCCTATTTCACTGATCAGCTCTACGCATTCCTAACGTTGATCGATCGCGGCCGGCTTTCGCCGAATACGCGCGGCTCCATGCATGGCGAGATCGGCCAGACGCAGTTCCTGCCTAAGACCATGCTTGAATATGGGACGGGCGGCAGCCTCGACAGCGCAGCCGGCGCGCTGACTTCGACGGCGAACTTCCTTAAGGCGCATGGCTGGAGCGCGGGCGCGGGATATCAGCCCGGCGAACCCAATTTCGCGGTGATCCAGGCCTGGAACGCCGCTCCGGTCTATCAGCAGGCCATCGCGCTGATTGGCCAAAGGATTGACGGAGGAGAGGCGAGGCGCTAGCGGGGCGACCTAGTTCGTCGCGGCGAGTTTCGTGGCGAACAGCGCGATGGTCCGCGCATAGACATCGGCCTCGTTCCATTCCTTGATGACAGCGAAGTTGGGCTGTCCCGGCTCCCAGGCGGCGCCGCGCCGCCAGCCATAACTGCGCAGATAATTCGCCGTCGAGGCTAAAGCGTCGGGAGCGCTGCGGATAAGATTGCGGCCGCCACCGAAATCGACCGCGTATTTGAGATAAGACGACGGCATGAATTGCGTCTGGCCCAACTCGCCCGCCCAGTCGCCGCGCATGGCGGACGGGGAAAGATCGCCGCGCTGGATAAGCCGCAGGGCGTCGAGAAGCTCGGCCTGAAAGCGTTCCGTCCGCCGGCAATCGTAGGCGAGCGTCGCCACCGCCCGCAACGTTGGCGTCTTGCCATTATCCGCGCCGAAATCGGTTTCCAGCCCCCAAATGGCGACGAGCACGGGACCGGGCACGCCATAGGTCTGTTCGATGCGGCTGAGCAATGAAGCGTTTTTCTTCAGCAGATTTGCGCCGCGTCGCAAGCGGCCGGGATTGACCAAGTGGGCGGAGAACCGCTCGAAGCTTTGCCGGAAGACGCCCTGGCTGTGGTCTTTCCGGATGATGCCGGGATCATAGCGCACGCTATCAAGGACGCCGATCGCCGACGGCGAAATGCCTTGCGCGGCGGCTTCTTTCTTGATGCTGGCGATGAAAGCGCCGAACCCTCCGGGGTCCCGGCAGGTCGCGGCCGCGGCGGGGTGGGCGGCGAGGCCAAACCCCGCCAGAAAGACAACCGACGCCAGAAGGCGCGTCATGGGTCGCATGCAGTCAGCTCCGTCCTGGGAAATCGAGGCAGGGTCGGCGAGAAGGTTCGTGCATAAGCGCGACTCTTCGTCAAGGCTTGGCGACGCGCCCGACAATCGCCGCAAAGCGCCGGTTCCAAGGAAAATCGCGGTCCCCGCCCGCGGCTACAGCGGTTTTTCGGCGACCCTTGTCAGGCTGGCGCAACCGGGTCAGTTTGAGACGGCCGCAGCGATTTACTGCTTGAGGGAAAGCGATGAAGGATTTCGAACCTGAAGCGTCTGGCTTTGACGGCTTTGGCGATGGCCGCGGCAGGCGCCGCCGCCCTGTGCGACAACGTCCCTTTCGCCCAGTCGCCGCCTACAAATCCGGAAGAAGGCTCGGTGACCACCCTCGGCGACATTATGGCCGGAGCGCAGCTCCGCCACATCAAGCTTTGGCAGGCGATCAGGTCGAAGAATTGGGATCTCGTTTCTTTTGAAGCGACTCTGATCGAAGACAGCCTCGCCAACGCCGCCATGCTCTATCGCAACATACCGATCGATTACGTCACCGCGGCGGCGAAGCCCTTGGGCGAACTGAGGGACGCCGCGAAGATCAAGAGCGAGGCGAAGATGGAGGCAACGTTCATGGATTTGACGGCGGCCTGCAACGCTTGCCACCAGGCGGCCGGGGTCGGCTTCATCCGGATCGAGACGCCGGGCTTATCACCCTTCAGCAACCAGAATTTCGCGCCGGAACGCAAATAGCGTCGCTCGGCGGCAGATAGTCTGGAACACAGAACGGCGCGTTGGCGTCCTGAAAACGGCGCAAGCGGCATTGATCGGAGACCGCGCCAACGAACATGATTGTCCAGTTCCTTCACTCATGTCGGAAAACCGACCCAATTTGTTCGTTCGACGCCCTACCGGCGGTCGCGACGTCTCACACAAGAAATCAGCGTACGCAGGTGGCGAAGATCGTGGGACCGTTCTCGCCGTCGCCGAGGCTCACAAAATACCGATTCCGTTTGATTGTCAGGATGGTGCGGCAATCTGGAGGTCGCCAAATTGTTTCGTCAGCTCGCCAGCTTTCGCGCCTTCATCTCGCCGAGGCCAAGTCGCGCGCCGGTTCGATCGACGTCACGAAACATATTCCGCCTGATTATGTCTGGCCTAAGCATGAACTTGGAACGGACGGCCTTGTGGGCCGGCGATACCGCAATTTGGGCGGCCGACCCTTTGATCGGTCGTGAACAGGCGCTGGAGACCGCGCTTGAGGCGGAGACGGCCGGTCTTGAGTATTACAAAAGCATCTTGGAGACCACCAGGGATCCTGAGCTCAAGGTGCTCGCCAAGGCGTTTGTTGATGAGGAGAGCGGCCACGTCGCCGAACTTCGGAAATGGATCGCCGGGCGTAAAGCCGGACAACCCTTGGCGGTGGACTGATCGCGAGGGCTCGGGCGGTGCTTCCTACGCTCGCGTGGGGGATCTGCAGGTCCGGCCGCGGGTGAACAAAATATCTCCATTCTGCCTGTAAAATCGCCCCCGCCAGATCAGCCAAATATTCGTGGCGTCGAGCGGCCGCGGCCGCGCGCCCGACCCATGTAACGAGCTCGTGCTACAAGGTCTTCAAAAGCGCTCTTGAGTAAAGTCGTTTTCGCCGCGGCGACGTGGGGCGCGCCCGGCGCCTGCCTTTTTTCCAAAGCGATCGGAACGCATTGCGCTATATAAGTTACGAATGCCCTCGGGCTCGCATCAATGCGGGCCGGATCCGAGCAAGGGGTAGAAATGGCGGACGGAGGCAAGCGCGCGGCCAGGATTGGCGTGGTCACCGTCTCCGACCGCGCTAGCGCGGGCCAATATGAAGACCAAAGCGGGCCGGCGATCGTCGCATTTCTGGAACGGATTTTGATAAGCCCTTTCGAAATCGTGCGGCGGATCATTCCGGACGGGTTCGAGACTGTCCGCGACGCGTTGATCGACCTCGCCGACAGCGCCCGTTGCGACCTCATTCTCACGACAGGCGGCACGGGGCCGGCGCCGCGCGATCTGACGCCCGAGGCGACGGAGGCCGCCGCGCCACGCGTGCTGGCGGGATTCGGCGAATTGATGCGGCAGGAAAGCCTCAAGCAGGTTCCGACTGCGATCCTGTCGCGCCAGATCGCCGCGCATCGGGGCGCTTGCCTTGTCATCAATCTGCCGGGAAAGCCAGCTTCCATCGAAACATGCCTTGAGGCGGTGTTTCCGGCCGTGCCTTACTGTCTCGACCTTATCGGCGCCGCGCGGCTTGAGACCGACCCCGCGATCCTGAAGTCATTCCGGCCAAGGCCTTGATCGACATGAGCATCAGCGAAGCGCTTCCAATTGATAAAGAACCGACCGCCGCCGAGCGCTTGGCGGCGCTAATCGCCGATTACAAGCCGCTTCCGGGCATTCCGGACGAGTTCATCGGGCCGGACGGTCGGCCGCGCGACTACTGGCTTCGCTATCTCAATTTGCTCACCGACCTTGGCGCGGACGACGTCGGGCGCCGCTTTGCGACGGCGGATCGGCATATTCGCGACTTAGGAGTCTCCTACCGGAGCTATGGCGAAACGCGCGAGCGGGCTTGGCCGCTGTCGCACCTGCCGCTGCTTATCGAGTCCAGCCAATGGAGCGAGATCGCGGAAGGCGTGAAGCAGCGCGCCGAGCTGATGGAGCGCATCGTCGCGGACATTTATGGCCCGGGCGCGCTGATCGCCGCGGGCGACCTCCCGGCGGCCGCGGTCACAGGCTCGATTGATTTCCTGCATCCTCTGCATGGCGTTCGGCCGCGCGACGGCCAATTTCTGCACTTTTACGCGACTGACCTCGGACGCGGCCCGGACGGGCGCTGGTGGGTGCTCGGCGATCGCGCTCAGGCGCCTTCCGGCGTCGGTTACGCGCTCGCCAACCGGCTCTTGCTGTCGCGCGCGTTCCCCGCCCTCTACCGCGACATGATCGTCGAGCGGCTCGCGCCTTTCTTCCAGGCGTTTCGCTCCGGCCTCACCGCCCTCGCCGACCGCTCCGATCCGCGCATCTGCCTGTGGACGCCGGGTCCGCTCAACGAAACCTATTTTGAACAGGCCTATCTCGCGCGCTATCTCGGCTTCATTCTCGTCGAAGGCGGCGACCTTACCGTGCGCGACGGGCGGGTCCATGTGCGCACCATCGCCGGCCTCAAGCGCGCCGACGTCATCTGGCGCCGCATCGACGGCGATTTCGCCGATCCGCTCGAGCTCAACAGTCAGTCGCGCCTTGGCGTCGCCGGGCTTGTCGAGGCCGTGCGCCAGGGCGGCGTGGCGATCGCCAACGCGCTCGGCTCGGGCGTGCTCGAAGCGCCGGCGATGATGAGCTTCGCGCCGAAGCTATGCCGGAAGCTGCTCGGCGAGGAGCTGCGCTTGCCGAACATCGCGACCTGGTGGTGTGGCCAGCAAAAAGAGCGCGCGTCGGTCATCGCCGATATGGATGATCTCGCCATCGGCGGCGCATTTGGCAATCCGGTGCTGCGCTTTCCGAGAAATCAACCGGTCATCGCCGGGCTGCTCAACGGTGACGAGAAGGCCCGGCTCGTCGCCGCGATCGGCGAGAGGGGAATCGATTATGTCGGCCAGGAGGTCGTCAATCTGTCGACGACGCCGGTCTGGAACGAGGATCGCTTGACGCCGCGTCCTTTTGTCCTGCGCGTTTACGCGGCGCGCACGCCAACCGGCTGGACCATCATGCCCGGCGGCTTCTGCCGCATTTCCGACCGAGCCGACGCGCGCGCCGTTTCAATGGGCGAGGGCGTGCAATCGGCCGATGTCTGGGTGCTCGCCGACAAGCCTGTCGAGATGATCACGCTGCTGCCGACGACTGAATCCGTGCGGATCCGGCGCGCCATGGGCAATCTGCCGAGCCGCGCCGCGGATAATTTGTTCTGGCTCGGGCGCTATCTTGAGAGAGTTGAGGCGACATTGCGGCTGATCCGCTGTCTCGCGGGGCGGTTGATCAACACCGACGCCGAGACGGGGGCCGCCGGCTGGACCGTCTCCAAGCTGGTCGGCCTACTCGGCGCCTGGCATGCCGCGCCGAAGTCGGCGATCAAGGACCTTTTGGAGTTTTGCGCCATCGCGTTGCATAGCGAGGAGGACTATGGGTCCGCCCTGTCGCTGGTGCGCGACGCGCGCCGTGCGGCTTCGTTCATCCGCGAGCGGCTTTCGCCCGACACCTGGCGTTTGATCGGTGACCTCGAAAGCACGCTCGCCGTCGACTGCAACCGGTCGTTGAGCGAGGCGGAAGCCTATGATCAGGCCGACGCCGCTCTGCGCACGATCGCCGCCATCTCCGGCCTCGCGCAGGAAAACATGAATCGCGGCGCCGGCTGGCGCCTCTTCGACATTGGTCGCAGGGTGGAGCGCGCCATCAACTCGTGCCGCTTCGCGCGTCAGTTCGCCGGCTCCACCGCGCCGGCCGACGACCTCGAGGTTCTGCTTGACCTCGTCGACTCGCAGATCACTTATCGCTCGCGCTATCTGATGGGCGTCGAACTGTCGACGGTCCGCGACATGGTCGTGCTCGATCCGTTCAACCCGCGCTCGGTCGCTTTCCAGCTGGAGCGGCTCGACGAACATCTCGAAAGCCTGCCTGTCCTCAGCGACGATGGAATGCCGGAAAAACCGCGCCGCCAGATCGTGAAGCTCGCGGCCGAGGTGACGACCGCCGTCGCCGCGGATCTCGACACCGACAGAATTCTCGGTTTCGAAAAGAGCCTCCTTGATCTGGCGGACGCCGTCGCCGCGCGCTATTTCCTTCAAGGTCCGCACAATGCGCGGGCGGACCGGTGGAGCGGCCTAGCGTGATCTATGACATTCACCACGTCACCAAATACGAGTATGGATCGCCGGTGCGCTACGCTCATTGTGCGCTGCGGCTGACCCCGATCGACTTGCCGGGGCAAACGGTCCTCTCCAGCACGCTGACGATCGATCCGCTTCCTTCGGAGATCAGCGAGGGCACGTGCTTCTTCGGCAATCGCGTATCCTCGATGACCATCGCCGTCGAGCACAGCGAGCTTATCGTCGAAGTCGACACCAGCGTCAGCATGAAGCGCGAGCCGCCGCCCGATCCCGCCGGAACGCAGCCCTTCGAGGCCGTGCGGGAGGAGGCCTACGAGAGCATGTCGCTCGAAAAGGATTCCCCCGTCCATTTCCTGCACCCGAGCCGTTTCGTGCCGCGTTTTCCCCCCGCGGCCGACTATGCCAGGGAGAGCTTTTCGTCGGGACGGCCCGTTCTTCAAGGCGCAATCGAGCTGATGCGGCGGATCCGCGCCGATTTCAAATATGACACCAAGGCGACGGTCGTCTCGACGCCGATTTCGGAAGCGTTCGAAAAGCGCCGCGGCGTCTGTCAGGACTTCGCCCATATTATGATCGCCGGCCTGCGCGGGCTTGGCCTGCCAGCGGCTTATGTCAGCGGCTACATCCGCACCATTCCGCCGCCTGGCAAGAAGCGTCTCGAGGGGGCCGACGCCATGCACGCCTGGGTCTCTCTCTGGTGCGGCGAGGACGTCGGCTGGGTCGATCTCGATCCAACCAACTCGATGATGATCGGCGACGACCACATCACACTCGCGCGGGGCCGCGACTACGCCGATATTTCTCCCGTCGCCGGCATTATTCTCGGAACGCGCGAGCAGGACGTCGACGTGCAGGTCGATGTCATTCCGCGCGAAGAGGTCGCGGCTTGAAGTCCAATCGTCGAGCGCCTCTATGGCCTGGATTAGGCCTATGAGCGAAGATATGGACTCGCCAACCGAGCAGCGCGCGCCGGATTGCCCCGGCGGAAGGGCCCTGGGGGCACCTAAACGAATTGTCGGCCGCCTTTCCCGCGCCGCATCTCAGCCGCAGATCGCCGCACACCAATCATGGCGGAGCCGCAAGCACGCCGCCTCAAGCCCCGATTTAATATAAGTCGGACACGCCCGACAGTTCAGTCTCGTCCTATCGCCTGTCTCGACAGTATTCAGCAGACAGTGAATACGTGAAAGCCAAGGAACCTGCCATGCAGATCGGTGACTTGCTGTCTTACCAAAAGGCAACGGCCGGGGCTGGCGGGCTTCGGATATCCCTCGTCTTCCTGAACAAGGGTTGTGAACCAGTCCCTGCTGTCCGCGTCGCCGTTGGCCACGCTCCGCCCTGTGATCACGGAGGACGCGTCATAAGCGTGTCTTGCTTCAGCGATTGATATGGACGACATCACAGCGAGTGTGGCGATGGCGAGAGGGAGAATTTTCATTATCAATCCCCTTGTCTTGGTTCCTCGCCCTCGCGCTTGCCGACGCGATCCGACCCGGAAGGAGCGGCGTTTCGATGCGGAGTGACGCCCTTCGACAAAAGGGGTTGGCGCAATGAAGGCTGTCGTCCGGGCGGGGAAAATATTTCCTCGGGCGGGTTTTTTCGCGGTGTTGGACGAAGGAACGCAGTTTTCGCTAATGATACAAAAATGTCATATTTCTAGGCTAAAGTCAAATAACTTTGCAAAATCGTTAACTAATCTTTAAGCAAGCTTCACCTGAACGTCATATTAACTTCATCGAAAACGGGTCCTTCAGGTTCGAGCGACTGCTTGACGCTACGAGGAACCTGACCCGCGGCCTGACGCCTCGATGTATGTTCCTCCCAAAAAAGCCGCGAAGCTGCGCCAATCGATATGGCTGCGTCACGGCTCAGCCGGGAACGCTACGCCTTCATTATGCCAAGAGGATAAAATGACTGCTGGAGCCGCGCTCGAGTGGAACGCGAACTGGCTCTGGAGCCTGCCGTTGATCGTGCTGAACGTCATCCTGCACGTGATCGGCCTTGGCTTCATCAACGCGAGCATCCTGAAGGCGCTGGGGAGCATCACGGAGCGCCGCCACTTCCTGTTCCTGTTCGCGCTGGTGATGGGCGCGTCGACGCTTGCGGCGACGCTGCTCCACGCCGTCGAAGCCGGGGCGTGGGCCGCAGCCTATTTCGCCCTTGACGCGCTGCCGGACCATAAATCGGCGATGCTGTACTCGCTCGGCGCGATGACGACCTACGGCCACGCCGATCTATCGCTTGCGCCCCACTGGCGGCTTATGGGCTCGCTTGAGGCTCTGAACGGAATGCTGCTGTTCGGGCTCACCACCGCCTTTCTCTACGGCATGATCCAGCGGGTGTGGCCGATCGAAAGCAGGCGATTGACCCAGCCGCACCTCACATTGCGGCGGTCGGCGAAGGCGCCCGCGGAGGCCTGCGAAGACGCCTGCGAAGACGCCTGATAATCGGATACACTCTCGCGCCGAGCCCTCAAATCAGCCGGCGAGCGCGGCTCGCGACGAGGGAGCCCGGTTCCGAGCCTAAGGCGCGGGACGGCGAAGGGCAGGTCGATGTTTTGCGAGGAAACAGCGCGGCGTGGGTAGTGTCTTGAAATCAAGGCCCTTGACTGGCGCTCGCACCGCCCCGATCTGCCTGCTATGCTTAGCGCAAAGCAATGGGCACGGCGATGTCTTGGCTCGAAGGCAATCTCTCGCGGCAAAGCCAGAGCTATGAAACTTACACCGGCTCAGAGGAGCGAAAATAGCGGCTCAAGCACGCTGGAAAAAATCACACTAATTACGATGCCTCGTTTAGCTGTTCCAGCTCTTCCAAGTCGATGTTAAAATTAAAGTCCAGTTGGATCGGATGGTCCGGGCAACGCCGTTCATTGTAGCTGTCAATGTCATTCTTGATTTGCCAGCACTGCCCGAGCACTTGGTTTCGCCTATTGGCCGCGGCTATCTCCATGAATGGGCGTCCGGCGTTCAGGTCATCCCATTTCATGACCAGTTGTCCGTTCTCGTGGATTCGGGCGGCGTAGTATTTGCGAACGCTCCTGCCTTTTTTGTCTTTCACGTGCTCCAAGCCCATTGCGCGAGAAATCTTCTCTGCGCACTGGGCGACTGCCATGCCTCTCGTTACTCAGCAGTCGTTAATATAGGCGACAGTTGGCGCCTTGAAGAATGAACGGACGAGCTGTGGCATTCTCTTGATCGAGGCGAGCCGTTCCTCGACCTTGTCGCTCAATCGGTCCCCTTTGCGGAGTGGGGCTCGCGCCACGCCGGTCCGCTTCATGTGGCTCCAGACGAGTTCGTCCGGGTTCAGTTCCGGGGCATAACCTGGCAGGAAATGAAGGGTGAGAAGCCCTTTCGTCGAGGCCACATAGTCTTTCACGAGCGCCGTCTTGTGGGCAGGCAGACCATCGACCACGAGATGCACGGGCGTCACCCGCCGCCGCATCATTTTCTTCAGCAGGGCGACGAACAGCTCCGCGGTGAGGCCTCCTTCATAGGTGCGATACCAGAACGCCCCCTTGGAATTGACAGCCGACGCCGCGCTGATCGATTGCCTCTGACCCGGCCTTTCGACAACCGGCGTGCGCCCTTTCGCGCCCCAGGTCTTTCCGCGCGCCGCGTCGGCCCGAAATCCCGAACTCGTCCCAGAAATAGACTTCACCTCCTTCTTCCTTCGCCTTCCGGGCGATGCTCGGAAAGGTCTCGCGTCGCCACCTCTCGATTGCTTCCGGGTCACGTTGATAGGCCCGCTGCAACGGCTTTTGCGGCGTCAGCCCCAGCTTTGCGAGCAGTTCGCCCACGGCGGTCAGCCCGAGCCGGATGCCGAACTTCCGATCGATCAGGTCCGCGACGACACGGCGCGTCCACAAGCCGAAATCCAAGCCGTATTGCCGCGGATCCTTGCCGTTCACCCAGTGGAACACCTGTTGCTCCTGACGTGGCGTCAAGCTCCGCGGTCGTCCAGTGGCTCGCCTTGCACGCAACGCCTCTACTCCAATCCCGTGGCGG
The DNA here is from genome assembly GCA_963815815.1 of uncultured Alphaproteobacteria bacterium. Classification (GTDB taxonomy): domain Bacteria; phylum Pseudomonadota; class Alphaproteobacteria; order Rhizobiales; family Beijerinckiaceae; genus Methylocapsa. The sequence goes on along the minus strand of CAWFIA010000011.1, from coordinate 202,922 downwards.
GAAACGGCTTTGATCCACTTGTAGATTGTCGTGCGGTTGAAGCCGTAGGCTGCGATAACCGCCGCCGCCGGCTCACCGGCTAGCACCCGCTCCACCGCCATCAATCGAATGGCTTCCAACGTTCGATGATCGAAACTGCGTCCGTCCCTCTTCATGCCCACAGCCTACCAAACATTGTGGGACAGCGCCAGAATAATGTCGTCTAACTTATCGACCGCTGAGTAATTGATAGCGATCGTTGGCAACCGCCCATTCTGCCAACTGCTCTCTTGTCGCTGGCCATGCACCGCCGGCAGCTCGGTAGTCTTCGACAATCTTCACTAACTGGCTATTGAAGTTAGACATTTTAAGCTCCGCTCGCCGTCAGTACTGGGGGAACCGATCCCCAGCCGTCCGTAAGGGCCGTTTGCGTGATAATATCCCTGATCTTCACTAAGTGCTTGTGGAAGTGCGTATATGGCACTTCATCACGAAATTGCAGTTGTCCCACTACAATGCCTGGATGTACGCCAATACGGCGAGCAAACAACTAAATCCGCTGCTCCGAGTAAAGGGGCCTGACGCGCGTAATAAAATTCTCCAACTCACCGCCGGGAATCAAAAATTCGGCGGCTTCCGCGTTTGCGCGCATTTCTTCAATCGGAAGGTTGCTTTTGCGTTGAAGGTTCTCTGTCAATTCGTCATCCAACATTAGTGTCCCGTCGCGCCTCACGACGTGTTCGATCTCATGGCGTAGCACGAACCAAAAGTTGTTCACTCGGTCAAAGCGGATAGCGAGCGCGATCACCGGCACGTCATCCAGCCAAAATGTCGCGCCGTCGATCTTTGACCCCGGCAAAAACTCTACAATCACAAAACGGACACCCGCATCCGCAAGGATCTTGGGAACCTGCCTAATCTCTTCTGGTGCGACCAAGAGTGAGCGAAGCTTGGCAAGCCCATCTCTGAGTTTGCGCTCAGAGTATGGCTGCGCGTGAACGCTCTCCGCCAATTGCTTTGCGCGAAAAAGCCATGCCCACTGTAAGGGCGTTCTTTCGTCGTACTGAGTGGCCTTCGCCGCGTGTGCGAAAACTGGATGCTCCCCAACGCTAGTGATCCCATAGAAGCCGCACACACGATGTTCGACGACGTCGATGCTCTTGGATGGTTCGATCCACTTGCGCTTAATTAGCTCCCGCACCGGGAACTTGGAATAAAGCCTTGCACGTCGATCTACGGATTCGTCCTCTGGGTCCAATTGTTCCAAACGATACGCAGCGTCGAGATTGATCCAATACAGCGGATCATTGTCTCCAAAAGCCTTGGCAAGCCCGCGCGCCGTCTCAAGCGTAATCTGCTTTTTCCCAGCAATTAGCTCATTCACAAGCCGCAGCGGGCGATCCATGATTTGCGCAAGGTCCCCCTGCGTCCACCCCCGAGCCTCAAGCTCTTCACGAATGAACTCTCCCGCCGGAAAGACTTCTGCTGGCACCAGCTTTAGCATTTGCTGACCATTATCCTAGTGATAATCTTCAATTCCTACTATGTGGACGGTCTTCCTAGTTCTACTGTGTCATGAACGGATATGGGTAGCTGTCTGGCGGTGTGTTGTTTGACAGCATGGACATCGCATAAGGGTTTTTGCGAGCGCGACGGTGAGCCGTTTTCGGATCGTCGCGATCGAGTTTTCGACGTGACGTTCTGGTCGGATCGGCGGCGCCGCGGGGTCGAAAACCTTTGGGTAACGGAGGCATCTTGCGCCGCCAGGAGGCTGAGGGGGGAATCGCTTCCCGTTCGCAGATCAGAAAGCCGTAAGCTGCGATGCAGAGTGTCGCGTGGTGGTGAAAGCCACGCCAACCTCGACCTTCGTAATGGGCCAATCCGAGTTCGCCTTTCAGCTCCTCGTAATCGCGTTCGATGCGCCAGCGCAATTTGGCCTTGTCGACGAGATCCTGCAAAGGCGTGTCCTTGGGCAAGGTCGAGAGCCAATATTTCGTCGGCTCAGCTTCTTCATTCGGCCACTCAACAATGAGCCATTCCAGCGGATGCGGTTTGGTCCGATTGCAATCACGCGAGGCTGGGCGCAGACGCACAGCGGCAAAGCGCGAGGCGAGCGGCGTGTTCGAACCTTCGCGCCAGGTGAGGCTGCGCCATGCTTTTTTCTTCAAGCTCAGCGCCAGCTCCTTGACCGTGACGGGTTGATGTTCAAGATCACGGTTCAGACGAGACGGCTTGCGGCCATGGCCGCTCCAGGGCTTTGCCGGTAGAGGCTCCTGACCGGGCGGCCAAACGGTCAGCGTCGATTGGACGCCGACGACGTAAGGCAGATCCAAAGCTGTCACTCCGGCGCGAAAGCCGCCGTTCACGCCATAGCCCGCATCAGCCAGCACGACGCCCGGCGCGACGCCTGCGGCATGAGCCGCACGGATCTGATCAAGCGCAATCTGTGGCTTCGTCTTGAACTCGATCTCCTTGGGGATATGCGCCTTTTTTCGGCGTGCCTGATCATTTGCCCATGCCTCCGGCATATAGAGCCGGTAGGCGATCGGCAGGCTCGCCGTATGATTGGCGATCGACAGCGTCACCGCGACCTGGCAATTGTCCTGCTTGCCGAGCCTGCCGCAATATTGCCGCGCGACGCCGACCGAATGGGTCCCCTTTTTCGCAATGCCCGTGTCGTCCACGATCCAGGCTTCGATCGGGCCTTGTCTCTCGAGGGAAGGCAGAACCAGCTCGAAAACCTTACCCAAGACCGCCTCGTCCGACCAGGGCGCTTCGCCGACCAGATGCAGAAGCGATTGATGTTTGGCCGAGACGCGTGTCGGCGCAACAATCGCCGCCATAGGCTCGACGCTCTTGCGCTCGCCGGGCATCAACAGCCCGACGCAATAATCGTTCAAGGGCTTGGCCCGATCGGCATGCCCGATCACTTCAACAAGAGCCTCGACATAGGCGGCAAAACGCGCTTGGCTGGTTGGTCTCGAGAGATCCATATCAAACACCGGGTATCGATCAACGAATCAACAAGTTACCAGATTTGCTCGCGACGCGAATCTCCCTCGATTTTGTGATTCAGTAGAACTAGGCGCCTCTCCTCTTAACTCCATTATAAGGCGCCACTGATCGTTCAACCGCATCGAATATTGACTTTCGCGCCCGTGAAGCTTTTCGAACTTCAGCGAGTGCTGCGCATAAAACGTGCGTTCATCGGAGGCCGCACAGATTTGCTGCACCCTCTTTCGATATGCCTTGACCACATCACCCCCGAATCCTCCGCTGTAGGCGGGATCGGTGTACAGGCGCTCCAAGGACTCACTTTTGAAGTCAACGTCCATGGACAGTTCCTATATAGCCCAGCCCATTAACTTGTCAATGATACTTTCACACTTAGTGTAATATTTGATTGGCGCGCTCGTGCGCTGATATCAAAAAGCCTCCGGCTGAAATTTCAAACTGAGGCAGTACCGCGGCTTGAGCTTAATTGACCCAAGCGCGGGGACGCCCGAAATTAGGCCCATGGCTGAAGACATGGACAATATTGTTCTTGAGCATCTGCTGCATATTCGCGCGGCGGTCGACCCACTGCGCCAAGATATGCGCGAGGTGAGAAGCGGCTCGGCTCCTTGGAGGCCAATTACGCCTCCCTCTCCCGTCGCGTCGATCGAACTCGATGGCCGCGTGGAGCGGATTGAGGTCCGGCTGAATCTTGCCGAGGCTTGAAGCCGTGCCGCGTCATTAACGTCTCTTCGGCGCGGTCCTTATAATCGGGAACGGCGTGCCCTTTCGCGGGCAGCGCATCGCGGCAGAAGGCCCGGGCGCAACCTTGCCGCGCATCACGCCGACGCGCGTTAACGAATTATTCACCTCGACTTGGGATGCCTTGCTGAAGCCCTATCGCCGCCAGGGGCCCGCAAACGCCTCAGCCGTTTTCCGATTTCCTCCCCAATGCGAAACTGAATGATAACGCTGTATCATCATCCGCTCTGCGCGCATTCGCGTTTCGTCAGGCTCCTTCTCGGGGAATATGGGATCGAACCCCGCCTCATCGAGGAAAACGTCTACGAACGCCGGCGTGAGTTTCTGATCCTCGATCCGGCTGGGGAGACGCCGGTTTTGGTCGAGCATCCTTCTATCGTCATTGCGGGCGCCGCGACGATCGCCGAATATTTCGATGAGACGCGCGGCCTTTCGCTTGGCAAGCATAGGCTTCTGCCGGACGATCCGCTCTGCCGCGTCGAAGTGCGCCGCCTCGCCGACTGGTTCGGCCAGAAATTCTTCAGCGAAGTCACCGATTGGCTCGTCACCGAAAAGGTTTATAAGCGCTATAGACCGCGCGAGCGTGGCGGCGGCGCGCCGGACATGGATCTCGTGCGCGCGGCGCGCTCCAATATCCGCACCCATATGCGCTATATCAGTTATCTGGCCGGCGCGCGGAAATGGCTTGCGGGAGACCGTCTGTCGCACGCCGATCTCGCCGCCGCCGCGCAATTGTCCTGCGTCGATTTTTTGGGCGACGTCCCATGGGAAGATTACGAAACGGCGAAGCTCTGGTACGCCAGGGTGAAGTCGCGCCCGGCCTTCCGCTTGCTGCTCGCCGATCGCCTGCCGGGGATGAGCCCCGCGCCGGTCTATGCGGATCTCGACTTCTGAGCGCGGATTTTCCGGGCAAGCTGCAAGCAAGGGCGATGGAGCTCGGTTTCGACGTCTGCAAGATCACAACGCCCGCCGCCGTCGCGGGCGCCGGCGCGCGCCTTGAGGCCTGGCTCGCCATGGGCGCGGCCGGCGACATGCATTGGCTGGCGGCTACCAAGAAGCGCCGCGCCGATCCCGCAAAACTCTGGCCGGACGCCGCCAGCGTCATCATGCTCGGCGTCAACTACGCGCCGCCCGGCGATCCGCTCTCTGGCCTTGCACAAAAAAACGCCGGCAACATCTCGGTCTACGCCCGCAATCGCGATTATCACGACGTGATCAAGGGCCGCCTCAAGCTGCTCGCCGCCTGGCTCGCGGCGCAGTCGGGCATTAAGGCGCCGCAGTTCAAGGTATTCGTCGATACCGCGCCGGTCATGGAGAAGCCGCTGGCGCAGGCGGCGGGCCTCGGCTGGCAGGGCAAGCACACCAATCTCGTCTCGCGCGACTTCGGTTCCTGGCTGTTTCTCGGCTCGATCTTCACCGATCTGCCGCTGCCTCAGGACGCGCCGGAAAGTGACCATTGCGGCGCCTGCCGCGCTTGCCTCGACATCTGTCCGACCAACGCTTTTCCGCAGCCTTACGTGCTCGACGCGCGCCGCTGCGTCTCTTATCTGACGATCGAGCACAAGGGCCATATCGCCGCGGCGCTCCGCGAGAAGATCGGCAACCGGATCTATGGCTGCGACGATTGCCTTGCCGTCTGCCCTTGGAATAAATTCGCCAAGACGGCGCGGGAGATGAAATTTTCGGGGCGCGCGGATTTATCGGCGCCGAAACTCGAAGAGTTGCTTCGCCTCGACGACGCCGCTTTTCGCGCGCTGTTTGCGGGCGGACCGATCAAGCGAATCGGCTTGTCGCGATTCATGCGCAATGTGCTGATCGCGGCGGGCAATTCGAACGATGCGGCGCTGGCGCGGCCTGTCGCCGCAAGGCTCGCTGACGCTTCGCCGCTTGTGCGCGCGATGGCGGTGTGGGCCCTGGCGCGTCTTGCGCCGCGCCGGATCGTGGCGCTGGCGCCAGATTTCGCTCGCCGCGAAAAGGATGCGGATGTCGCGCGGGAATGGGCGGCGGCTGTGGAACACGCGAGAAAAGAGGGTCGGCCTTCATGAAGCTTTTTGCCTTTGGTCTTGGCTATTGCGCGCAGGATTTCATCGCGCGCTTCGGCGATCTTTTCGACTCCATCACGGGCACCGTCCGCAACGCCGAAAAGGCGAAAGAACTTGCCAGCGAGCGCATCGCGACCTTCGTCTTCGGCCCCGATCGGGAAGACCCGAAGCTCGCGGAAACCATGCTCGCCGCCGACGTGCTCCTCATTTCGATCCCGCCCGGCGTCTCGGTCGATCCGGTGCTGGCGCGCTTCGGCCACCGCATCGCCAATCTGCAGCGGCCGCAGATCATCATCTATCTTTCGTCAGTCGGCGTCTATGGCGACCGGCAGGGCGAGTGGGTCGACGAGACCCGCGCGCCGGCGCCGAGTTCGCCGCGCTCGGTCACGCGGCTGCAGGCGGAAAAATCCTGGGCCGCGATCGGCAAGGCCAAAGACAAGACGGTGCACATATTGCGCCTCGCCGGCATCTATGGGCCCGGGCGCAACGCTCTGATCAACCTCAAGGAGGGCAAGGCGCGCCGGCTGGTCAAGCCGGATCAGGTGTTCAATCGCGTCCATGTCGAGGACATCAGCCGCGCCATCGCCGCCGCCATCGCGCATGAGGGGCCAGGCGGAATCTGGAACGTCGCCGACGACGCCCCCTCGCCGCCGCAGGACGTCGTCGCCTACGCCGCGATGCTGATGGGCGTCGAGCCGCCGCCGGAGGAGCCGGTCGAGACGGCGGAAAATCTCACCCCCATGAAGCGCAGTTTTTTCGCCGAGAACAAACGCGCCTCGAACCGCAAGCTGAAGGAGGAGCTGCGTGTCGATCTCGCCTATCCGACATATCGGGTCGGCCTCGATGCGCTATGGGAGGCCGGTGAGGGGCGCTGACGTAAGCCTGGCGCGCCGCGACAGGGGGCGCGCGAACTGCCCCCAACGCCGTCCGCCTCACTGCTTCTGGCGGAGCCTTAAATGGCTCCGCCGCCGCTGGAGGCGGGGTCGTTAAACGACCCGCGCGAAACTGGCGCCAGTCGACCTCCGGCGATCACGCCCGCTGCGGCGTGACCAAATTTTCGGTCGGCTTGCGCGCCGTCCGCGCGCTTGACTGTTCCAGCACGCCAGGGCGATCCCAATCGCCTTCCGGACGCAGGATCAACATCGGTCCACTGTTTATTGTTATGGGGTCGGCGATCGGTTCGAGGTCAATCACCATTTCGCGATAGCGATAATCCGAGAACACGAATTCTTCGCGGTCTGGCAAAGGCCTTGCGCCAAATCGCGCCCAAAATGAATCCAGCCCTTCACGAGAATGGCCATAAATACGGCTATAGCCTTTGCGTCGCGCAAAATCGATGCCGGCGCGAACGAGATCGAAGGCGAGGGTCGACCTGCGGAAGCTCCGACGCACCGCGAGGCGCTCGAGCTTAACGAAGTCGCTAAAAAATCGCGCGCGCAAGCATCCGGCTGGCTCGCCCTGAACAAAGCCAATGAAATGCGTCGCGCATTGATCGTTGCCGTCGAATTCTTCGGCGAACGGACAATCCTGCTCCGCCATATAGACCGAAGCTCGGACCGTGTAGACCATCAGGAGATCGTCGAACCCCCGGGCGATGCGCACCTCGGCCCGCCGGTTGCTGCGCGCGACAGGTCTCTTTGCGGCCGCCGCGGCGGCGCCCTCGTCTGATGCGACAGGTCTCATTGCGCTCTCCTCTTTCTTAGGATGTGTGAATATGTCGTCGCCATCTCGGCGAGCGTTCAGGCGGTTCGGCTTGCGGCTGCGGGTTATGGGGGGCGCTCTTTCAGGACCCGTTGCGCCGACAAGGCCCGTGGCGTCAGGCCCTGCGCGCCAGTTTGACTCGCGCGGAGTCGCCGGCCAGGAGCGATTGGATCGAAATAAACGGCCGATCGAGACGGACGACGGCCATCGCCCTTGGTCCGAGCTTGCCGTTCATGGGGATTGAAGTTTTGGCGGGACCGCGAAGCGCGCAGTTGGCGCGTTCGCCTGCGCGCATCCAGCGATCACTCTGCGTAGCTCGTCAACGCGCGCGCGCCAAAAGAAAGGACGTGTTCTTACAAAGATCGGGTGGCGGCGCTTGTCCGGCCGCGCGTGGGCCGGCGCGGCGTTTCTCGCGCCGCAACGCCAAGGAGCCATACTGAGCAGTTGATCTTTTGCAAGCGGCGGCCGCGTCAAGAGTTCGCGCGCCGCGGTGGCGTCTTGAGCGGCGAACGGGTCAGGAAATTGCCGCAAGCCCTCGAGTTGCCGCCTGTCTTCCGCGAAGTGAGTCCATTGAAGCGCGAATGCAAGCTTGCGGCGGCCTGTTCGACCGTGCGTCAGTGCCGGCCCGGCACTTTAAATTATTAGGTCTCGCCCTGCGTTTCCAAAAGAATATTGCGCAACGATTCGAGTCGGGCGTTTAAGGCGAGCTCCGCCAGATTTCTGGATAATTCGGCAATAAATTGGTGATTAAAACCTTGATTTATAAAATCTTGGAACTGGTGTTTATCACGAGCGCATTGATACGTAGTTGATGGATCAAGTTCTAACATAAGGGAGTCCAGCGCTATATTTTGACAGGCGCCACAATATTCTTAGGCGCCCCACCAGAAGTCTTTTTGGCGGCGATAAACCCAGAGCGACTTGCCATCGCAATCTGGGAGGGGGTGAAAACCCACACGGGTCATGAAGGTTTTGCCCCTGGGCGTCGCCGGCCGGGCGTAAAGATCCGCACTCGCATAAGCATCTTGCTTGAGCCAATCGAAAGCGTTGCCAGTGGCGGTCACCGCCATTTTGGGCACGCATACGGCCCAGATATAGAGGGCCGCCGCGGTTTCGCCTGGTCCCACCAAATAGAACTGGCTCGGCTCTGCGATCGACAGGCCGCCGTCGATGAGGCGCTCGAAACCACAATGATTGAGAAACAGCGCGGCGAAGCAGCCGACGAGGCCATTGCTGGTTCTGACCGCCAGAATGCTTCGGGATTGCCGGTGCACCTGCTCAAAGGCCTCATACGTGGCTTTGAGGTCCGGAATCTGCGCGGCAAGCATCCGCGCCAACTCGGGCAAATCTGCGTCTTCGGCCGGTCCGACCGAATAGCGTTGGCTTTGCGGCAAGCCTTCCAGATCCGAGCGCTTCGACGGTGCGGAAAAAACTCTTTCTCCAACGAGCGCCATTGCGTTTACTCGCTATTAATAGTTAGCTCTCAGCTATTGATAGACGGTACAGAGATTGATGTCGTGCCTGAAAAATCGCTGCGGGGCGCTGCAAAATCGCATCGCGAAGTCGCCGAGGTCATACAGTCCATTTCCTGGGACGACCTGCGCCTTCTTCTGACGACGGCTGAACAAAGCAGTTTTCGCAAAGCGGCGAAAATCTTGAAAATCAACTCGGCGACGATTGTTCGCCGCATCGAGCGGCTTGAACATGCCATCGGATGCCGCTTGTTCGTTCGTCACTCTGACGGCGTGTCGGTGACGGCCGAGGGCCGCATGATTATGGAGAACGCCCGGGTAATGGAGACGGCGATATTCAATATCGTTCGTCAAAGCCAAGTATCCGTGGAGGGAATACGCGGTCTTGTGCGGGTCGCAATTACGGAAGGGTTAGGCACGTACTGGGTTTTGCCAAGGCTTCTTGAGTTTCAGAAAACAAATCGCTTTCTTACCATTGAGCTGCAGCAAACTATGGAGTTTTCCGACGTAGGCAAGTTGCAGGCTGATATTTCAATTGAGTTTCGCCGGCAAGACCGTCCAGACCTTATCGCTGTCCAGCTTGGGTATCTGCATTTATATCCGTTTGCGTGTCGGACTCATACGTCAAGCTATTCGGCGCGCCCAAAGCTTTGAGTGAATTAAAGATGCATAGGCTAATTCAGCAAATTTCGCCACTACTTGAGGAAGGCGCCTATGAGAGATTATTGGGCGTAGAAAGCCTCGAAGGCATCGTGGGCGTCAGAACTAATACAAGTTCGGCGGTTCTCTATGCGGTGGAGCGTGGTTCCGGCATTGGCGTCCTGCCCAGTTATGCTCTCGCGCTGGGCGCCAAGCTTATTCCAATCGACGTCGGGGTAAAGCACCGGGTCCCCGTCTGGATGACCTATCATCCCGATCTTCGTAAATCCGACCGTCACATGCAGGTCGTCGAATGGCTCCGCCGCGTCTTCGATGGACGGCGATTCCTCTGCTTCGATGAGAAATTCACGCACCCCTATGATCTTGTGCCGCTCATGTCGGATTCGGCTGTGTCAAGCAGCATCGATGGATTTGCCGCCGCCAACCCGATTGTTCTGGGCGTGGCCTAGCTGAAGAAGTCGCGCGTCGGCAGAGAGAAGGGGCGGCTTGGGCCGCCCATCTCTGCTCCTATGACATCCGCTCGATCTGCCCGCCCCAGGATCCCCACACGTAGATGCAGGTGAAAAGGAACAGCCAGACGACGTCGACGAAATGCCAATACCACGCGGCGAATTCGAAACCGAGGTGATGTTCGACTGAGAATTGGCCGAGAAAGGCGCGAAGTAGGCAAACCGCCAGGAAGATCGTGCCGATGATGACGTGAAAGCCGTGGAAGCCAGTCGCCATGAAGAAGGTCGCGCCGAAGATCGATCCTTTGAACGCGAACGGCGCATTGACGTATTCATAGGCCTGCACGGAAGTGAACAGAACGCCAAGGAGAATGGTGAGGATGAGGCCGATTTTTAGGCCTCTCCGGTCGCCGGTCAGAAGGGAATGATGCGCCCAGGTGACGGTGGTTCCGGAAGTCAACAGGATCAGCGTGTTGAGCAAAGGAAAACGCCACGGATCCATCACCTCCGTTCCCTTCGGAGGCCATACGCCGCCGGTGAAGTGGGCGCGCATATATTCGATCAATTCGCCGGGAAACAGGCTCGAGTTGAAGAAGGCCCAGAACCACGCGACGAAGAACATCACTTCCGACGCGATGAAAAAATCATGCCGTAGCGAAGGCCGATCTGCACGACGCGGGTGTGGTAGCCGGCGCCCGATTCGTGGATGCAATCGATCCACCAGGACGCGGCGACGAAAAGCAGGGCGATGACGCCGACGCCGAAAATAAGCCCTTCAGGCTTGAAGCTGCCGAAGGAGAGATGCTTCATCCAGATGATGCCGCCGATCGCCATTACGAACAGCGCGACCGACGCCAACACGGGCCAAGGGCTCGGATCGACGAGGTGATAATCGTGGTGGGGTCTGGCGTGGACGTCGGACATCAAAATTATCCCTCTTTCCGCTACGAGGCTCGCCGAGCCTGTTCGTCATCATGATCGCCGCAGGCGCGGCTCCTCAACTGTTCGCCAAGGTCTGGGCCGCCTGCGCGAAATTTCGCCGCACGATCGAGCCGCCACGGCGGCGCGCTCAAAGCGACTTGCCACTTGCGTCGGATTTTGCCGCCGCCGCCGACGGCGCCGTCTTGGCGGCGAAGAAGGTGTAAGATAGCGTCACGATCGCGACGCCTTTCATGTCTTCATCTTGCTCCAGGGCGGGGTCGAGGAAGAAAACGACCGGCAGCTCCGCCGTCTCATGCGCGTCAAGCCTTTGCTCGTTGAAACAGAAGCAGTTGATTTTATCGAAATAGGCGCCAGCTATATTGGGGCCGACATTATACGTCGCCCGCGCCGAGAGGGCGTGGTCCGCGAGATTGGCGACCTTGAAGAATACGGTGGCGGTTTTGCCGTCACGTAGCGCGATTTGCGGCGTCTCCGGCTCGAAGAGCCACGGAAGCCCCGGCGCCACATTCGCGTCGAAACGCACGATGAAATCGCGGCCCCCTTGGCGCGCCGGCGCGCTTTTCGCGACCTGCGTCGTTCCGGCGAAACCGGTCGTCGCGCAGAACAGGCGGTAAAGCGACGCCGAGGCGAAAGAGAGCCCCAGCATCCCGAGACTGGCGGCGACGCCGATCGCGGCGACGACGCTCCTGTTCCGACCCGCCTTTCCGGGCGTCCGCGGCTGTGGCGAAGCGTTCACGGCGCGCCTCACAACGGCCGGTCGAGCACGGCGGGCCCGAGCTTGGCGATCGTCACGACATAGATAAGGACAACGAATAAAGCGATCGCGATGGCGATGGCGACGTTGCGCTGGCGCCGGCGCTTTTCCTGCTCTGGCGTCAACCGGACGCCGTGGGGCTTGTTGTGGATCGTCACAGAGTCACCATGACAGAGGGATCGCAATTCGCGCCATTGCAACAAGCCGCTCCCCCACGATTTCGGCAAAGAGCAGGAAGAGGTAGAGAATCGAAAAGCCGAACATTCGCATCGCGAATCAATTCGCCGTCTCGCCGCCGCGCACGAGATAGACGCGGGCGGCGTGGAACAGCATGACGGTGCCCAGCCCGAACGCAAGCGCGCCATAACAAGGCGAGGCGAAGCCGATGAGCCACGGCGAAAGGCCAAGCGGGGCGAGAACCAGCGTGTATAACAGGATGTCGCGGCGCGTGCGGTCCGGCCCCTTCGCATTGGGCAGCATTGGAATGCCGGCGCGATCGAAATCCTCCGTCTTCACCAAGGCGAGCGACCAGAAATGCGGCGGCGTCCAGACGAAGATGATGGCAAAAAGCGCGAGGCTCGCGAGGCTGACGTGGCCAGTGGCGGCGAGATAGCCGACCATTGGGGGGATTGCTCCGGCGGCGCCGCCGATCACGATATTCTGCGGCGTCGCGCGTTTGAGCCACATCGTGTAGATCACGACATAGAAGAGAATCGTAAACGCTAGCAGCGCCGCCGCCAGCCAATTGGCGACGACGCCGAGCGTCAAAACCGAAAGTCCCGCGAGCACGGCGCCAAAGCTGAAGGCGCTTTCCCGCGTCACTCGGCCGGACGGAATCGGCCGCTTGCGGGTGCGCCGCATGAGGGCGTCGATGTCGGCGTCATACCACATGTTGAGCGCGCCCGCGGCGCCGGCGCCGACCGCGATGGCGAGAAGCGAGGCGAAGCCGACGACCGGATTGACGTGAACCGGCGCGATCAAAATGCCGGTCAGCGCCGTGAAAACGACGAGCGACATGACGCGCGGCTTCAACAACGCGACATAGTCGCCGGGACTGGCGATTGAAGCCGTGAGGTCGTGGAGCGCGCCGCCGCCGCTCTCGCTGATGAGACTCATGCGTTCGCCCTGGTTCGACGTTTTGCGCCGGACGGCGCTGGGCTTTGGCCACTCGACGGGCCAATCGCAAAGTTGTCGGCTCGATCGCCCGTTTCGGGATCGCAAGCGACGCGCCGGGCGTCATTCTGCGCCGGGCGCCTGCTGCGGGAGAGCGCAAGGCTTTGAAACGTCATCACGCTCTCCTCTTTTTGTTTATCACACGATCTTGTTCCAAAAAGTCGCCGACTTTGGATCAAGGGCCTAATGTTCCGTGCTCGCATTCGCGGCAAGGTTTCGAACGTGTGGAAGGGCGGCGGCGACGGCAGCGTCCATTCGAGAGTGGTCGCGCCGATTCCCCACGGATTGTCGCCGGCGCGACGTTTCTTGGCGAAGGCGTCATAGAGGACGTAAAGGAAAACGATGAGGCCGGCGAAGGAGATGTAGGCGCCGAAGGACGACACTCGGTTCCACAGCGTAAAGGCGTCGGGGTAGTCGATGTAGCGGCGCGGCATGCCGGCGAGGCCGAGGAAATGCTGCGGGAAGAAAGTCAGGTTGACGCCAACGAACATCAGCCAGAAATGCGCGTTGGCGAGGCTCTCGTTATAGAGGAACCCCGACATCTTCGGGAACCAGTAATAGAAGCCAGCGAAGATTGCGAAGACCGCCCCAAGCGAGAGAACATAGTGGAAGTGGGCCACGACATAGTAGGTCTCGTGCAAGGCGCGGTCGATGCCGGCGTTGGCGAGAACGACGCCGGTGACGCCGCCGATCGTGAAGAGGAAGATAAAGCCGACGGCCCAGAGCATCGGCGTGCGGAAGGAAATCGAGCCGCCCCACATCGTCGCAATCCAGGAGAACACTTTAATCCCCGTAGGGACGGCGATGACCATGGTCGCGAAGACGAAATAGCGCTGCGTATCGAGCGACAGGCCGACCGTGAACATATGGTGCGCCCATACGACGAAGCCGACGACGCCGATCGCAACCATGGCGTAAGCCATGCCGAGATAGCCGAAGATCGGCTTGCGCGAGAAGGTTGAGACGACGTGGCTGATGATGCCGAAGCCCGGCAGGATCAGAATATAGACTTCGGGGTGGCCGAAGAACCAGAACAGATGCTGGAACAGCAACGGATCGCCGCCGCCTGAAGGATCGAAGAAGGTCGTCCCGAAGTTGCGGTCGGTGAGCAACATGGTGATGGCGCCGGCGAGCACCGGCAGGGACAACAAGAGCAGGAAGGCCGTAATAAGGATCGACCAGGCGAACAGCGGCATCTTGTGCAAGGTCATGCCGGGCGCGCGCATGTTGAAGATCGTCGTAATGAAATTGATCGCGCCGAGGATGGACGACATGCCGGCGAGATGCAGCGCCAGGATGAGGAAGTCCATCGAAGGGCCGGGCGTTCCCGTGAGGCTCGAAAACGGCGGATAAAGCACCCAGCCGCCGCCAAAGCCCGTCATACCGGGCGAGCCCGGCATGAACATGGAGAGGACGCCAAGAGCGAAAGACGCTGGAAGCAGCCAGAACGACATGTTGTTCATGCGCGGAAAGGCCATGTCCGGCGCGCCGATCATGATCGGAACGAACCAGTTGCCGAACCCGCCGATGAGCGTCGGCATGACCGTGAAAAAGATCATGATGATGCCGTGCATCGTGATCGTCACGTTGTAGAGGTTCTTGGCCATGGCGTCGGCGGTGTCGGGTGTCGCGCCCTGGAAGGTCATCGCGAGATGATTGAAGACCTGGATGCCGGGCTCCTGCAGCTCCATGCGCATCAGCACCGAGAGAACGCCGCCGATGACTCCGGCGGTGAGCCCGAAGACGAGATACATCGTGCCGATGTCTTTGTGATTGGTCGAATAGAGATAGCGGCGCCAACCAGTCGGATGGGCGTGATCTTCGTGGATTGTCGTGCTCGTCGCCAACGGAACGCTCCCTCGATTGTTGTTTGCCGTCGCGCCTAGCGGGTTTCGCCGGTCGGCGCGCTATTCTTCACCAAGCGTAGCGGGCCTGGCGTCCGCGACGCAAATTTCTTGGCGGCGGAGGCGAGCCATGCGGAATATTGCTCGGGACTCACGACTCGGAAGGCGATCGGCATAAAAGAATGATTTATGCCGCAAAGCTTAGAGCATTGGCCATAGTAAATGCCTTCGCGCTCGGCCTTGAACCAGGTCTCGTTCATCCGGCCCGGAACCGCATCGATGCGAATGCCGAAGGAAGGAATGGTGAAGGAATGAAGAACGTCCGCGCCAGTAACGAGCACATGCACCACCTTGCCGACAGGCACGACGGCCTCATTGTCCACGGAGAGCTGGCGGATATCCCCCGGCTTTAGGTCGGAGTCCGGGATGGGATAGGAGTCGAACGAGAAGCCGCCGCCCTGGTCCTTGGGATAAGAGTAGGTCCAAAACCACTGGCTGCCGGTCACTTTCAGCGTCATGTCGGCCGGGGGCACGACCAATTGATGCGTCAGCAGACGGAAGGACGGAATGGCGATGATGACGAGGATCATCACCGGGAGCACGGTCCAGGCGACTTCGAGCGCCGAGTTATGTGTCGTTTGCGCCGCCACGGGATTTTTCGTTTCGCGGAAGCGGATCACGATATAAGTCAGCAGCGCCAGGACGAAGAGGGTGATGCCGACGATGATCGGGGTGAGGACCCAGTCATAGAAAAAATGCATTTCGTGGGCGATCGGCGTGACTGCTTCCTGGAAGGTGATTTGCCCCGGCTGCGGAATTCCGTCGGCCGAGGCCTCGCCGGCTGCGAGCGTCGCCAAAAAAGCAGCCACAGGAGCCGCGACCGCGCGACAAATTGGTAAAAGGATTTGCGGGGAGCGGGCGGTCGAGCTGGCAATTCGCATGAAAGTCGAAGCTCCGGTTGCGCGGCTAACGCTTCGCGCCTACCACTTCCTACTCGGCTCGTCCAGAGGGCGGACAAAAAGCGGCTTGATAGTTGAAAATCATAAGAGCGCCTTGCGCGCAATCAATGGATTTCTGCGATCCTTGCGGCAAAAAGGCGCGTCGGCGCGGCCGCCAAAAGACCCGGAAACCCGCCGCCGTCGGCGTGGGACGGCCAGCGCCGCCTCGCTTTACTTGACAGCTTGACCCGATTTGCTAGGCAGCACGGTCGGCGCGCGGGTGACGCAAAAAAAGCCGACGAGCAATTCGAGTTTCGGAGAAAGCATGGCGGACGCGGTCGAACATAATCTGATCTTATTCGCCACGCTCCTTTCCCACCCTACAAGATGGCTTTCCCGCTCAGCTGGGATTGGCGTAATCGCCGGCGCGATCGCCATCGCCGTGAGTGGCGGCGCGGCCTTCGCGCAAGGGGTCGTCAAAGCCAAGCATGGCGACTGGGAAATGCGGTGCGAAACGCCGCCCGGCGCTTCCAAAGAACAATGCGCCTTGCTGCAAAGCGTCGCCGCGGAAGACCGGCCGAACATCAATCTCGTGGTGATCGTTCTGAAGACCGCGGACGGCAAGAGCCGGCTTTTGCGCGTCATCGCCCCGCTCGGCGTGCTTTTGCCATCCGGCCTCGGGCTAAAGATCGACGATGTCGACGTCGGACGCGCCGGCTTTGTTCGCTGTCTGCCGACTGGCTGCGTTGCCGAAGTCGTGATGGAGGAAAAACTGATCGACCAGATGAAGGCCGGCGCGAACGCGACATTTATAATTTTTCAGACGCCGGAGGAGGGCATCGGCATTCCACTGGCGCTGGCGGGGTTCCGTGAGGGCTTTGACGCTCTGCCCTGAGCGAGAAATAAGTTATTCGGCGGCATCGCGCGCCGCCGAAAGACGCGTCGCGACCGTCTCGGCAAGCGTGGATGCGACTTGCGTCAGAGCCGCCTTGACCTCGTCGAACCGTTCCGAGCGCGTCACATTCTGCTCGTTCATATAAAGGCCGCGGCTGACCTCGATTTGCAGCGCATGGCGGTTGGCGGCCGGATTGCCGTAACTCTCGGTGATAAATCCGCCTGCGTAAGGCTTGTTGCGCGCGACGCTGTAGCCGAGCCGGCGCAGCTCCTCCTCGATCACGTCGACGAGCACTGTCGCGCAGCTGGCGCCGTGCCGGTCGCCAAGGACAAAGTCGGCCTTTTGTCTTGGCTCGCCACTCGGTGCGATGGTTTCGCGGCCGCGGCCCATGAATAATCCGTGCGGCGCGATCGCGCCGATAGGCACCGCGCCGGATGGCATCGAATGGCAATCGATCAGGACGGCAATTCCAAAATGGAGTTGCGCCCGCGCCATCAGGGCGCCCAACCGCGCATGATAGGGTTTGTAGAGCTTGTCGATGCGCAGCAAGCCTTCTTCGAGGGGAAGGCGGGAGTCGTAAATCTCCTGGGCGTTGCCGACGACGCGCGGAATCGTGCCGAGGCCGCCGGCGACGCGGATTGAGCGCGTATTGGCGAAGGGCGGCAGCCGCCCGTCGAACATGCGCGGATCGAGCTCGTAAGGCTCGCGATTGAGGTCGAGATAGGTCCTCGGGAACAGCGCCTTGATCATTGGCGCGCCGACGGAGGCGCAACCCTCGAAGAGCGCGTCGACGAAAGCGTCTTCCGAGCGGCGCAATTGCAACGAAGTCAGCCGCGAGCGCGCGAGGAAACTCCGCGGATAGACGTTGCCGGAGTGCGGCGAGGAGAACACCAGCGCCGACGCCAGGGCATCGGGCTCGCTGACTGCAAAGCCTGGATCGAGTTCCGGTTCGGTGGCGTCCGATGTCATCAATCTTCCTCAGCGCAGCCGAAGCCTCACAAATTTAATAGGAAAATCAATCTGCCAAGGACCGAGCGCGGTGTCCATATCAATCCGCAACGCGCATCGGCCCTCGGCGGTTCGCCGGCCGTCCTTAGCGCCTCCAAATACATTTTTCAGGATAAATTTGTCACGCCCCGTGGAAAATCCCCGCAATCCGGCTGAAACCGCGCCGGCCGCGTTTGCGGCGATGAATTTTCATAGGATTTTTACCTAATGCGCCTTTCCTTGACGGGAATCGCGAGGGCGCCATGAATGACATGAATTTTCCAACCCAATCCAAAATCCAGCTTGGCAAAATTCTTCTCGCCGAAGATGACGACGATATGCGCCGCTTCCTCGGCAAAGCGCTGCAAAACGCCGGCTACGGCGTCGCCTCTTTCGACAACGGCCTTTCGGCCTATAACCGTCTGCGGGAAGAGCCCTTCGAACTGCTGCTGACCGATATTGTGATGCCGGAGATGGACGGCATCGAACTCGCTCGGCGGGCGACCGAGCTCGATCCCGAGATCAAGGTGATGTTCATAACCGGCTTCGCCGCCGTGGCGCTCAATCCGGACAATAACGCGCCGCCGCAAGCGAAGGTTCTGTCGAAGCCTTTTCACCTCAAGGATCTTGTCAACGAAGTGCAGCGGCTGCTCACCGCCTAAGACGGCTTGCGCCCGCGCCGTGGCAGGCGGTCGTTCTCGCCGCCGCGCGGGCCAAGATATTTCCGTTCGCCGCGCGCCCTGCTATGTTCCCCGCCATGATTCGCGTTCCCGCCATTGATCGCCCTAAGCGCCGGAGGGCCGTATTCGCTGCGTTTTGTTTTGCCGTCGCGGCGGCCGCAGCCGGCGGCGCGCAGGCCGCCTCCTTTCAGGACTGCCTCGCCGGCCTGCGCCCGGCGGTTGTCGCCGCCGGAGTCGATGCGGCGACCTTTGACAAAGCGACCAGCGGGCTGCAGCCCGATCCGCAGATTTTCGCGCTGGCGCAGGCGCAGCCCGAGTTCAAGACGCCGATCTGGGATTATCTCGCCGGCCTCGTCGACGAGGAAAGGGTCAATGACGGCCGCGCCATGATGGCCCGCTGGCGGCAGGCGCTGGCGACGGCGCAGGCGCGCTACGGCGTTGATGAGGCGACGATGACCGCCATCTGGGGCGTCGAATCCGATTTCGGCCGCAGTTTCGGCACGCGCCCGATCATGCAGTCGCTCGCCACCCTCTCCTGCGGTCCCTATCGCGCCGCCTATTTCCGCTCGGAATTCATCGCCGCCCTGAAAATCCTTCAGCATGGCGACATCGCGCCGGAGCAGTTCGCCGGGTCCTGGGCCGGCGCTTTTGGCCATACCCAGTTCATGCCTTCGACATTTCTGCGCACCGCCGTCGATCTTGACGGCGACGGGCGCAAGGACCTCATCAATTCGGTCCCTGACGCGCTCGGCTCGACCGCCAATTATCTGCGCAAGGCGGGCTGGGCGCCGGGCGTCGAATGGGGTTTTGAGGTGCGCCTGCCGCCGCATTACGCCGGACCCTCGGGGCGGACCCGCAAGGAGCCGATGGCGGCCTGGGCGGCGCGGGGGATCACGCAGGATCGACGGCCAAGCTGCCGAGCGGCCCCAGCGCGGGCCTGCTGCTGCCCGCCGGCCCGAACGGCCCCGGCTTTTCTGGTGACGCATAATTTCGACGCCATCTATTCCTATAATGCCGCCGAGTCCTATGCGCTGGCGATCGCGCTTCTGTCCGACCGGCTGCGCGGGCGCCCGGGGCTTGCAGACGCCCTGGCCGACCAACGATCCCGGCCTTTCCCGCGCCGACCGGCGCGAATTGCAGACGCTGCTGATGCGGCGCGGCTATGATCTCGACGGCAAGGCCGATGGCGTCATCGGGACCAAGACCAAGCAGGCGATCAGCGATTTTCAGGCCAAGGCCGGGCTTGCCGCAGGACGGGCGGGCCAGCGTTTCCGTGCTCACCGCCGCGCGGGGCAGGTGAAAACGTCTTTCCACGGCGAGGGACGCCAATGTTCCGGCGCTTTCCACTCATCAAGGCGATCGTCATTTGCGCGGCGTGCGCCTTTGCGCAGAAAGGCTCCGCGTCGGCGGTGCAGCGAGTTGGCCGCGACAATCTCTGCGTCACCAATGGCGCCGTTTCCGTCCTTCCCGGCGGCCAATTGGCGATCGATACGCCAAGCTCTCGGGCGGTCGTGCGCGCCGCCGCGGAGACGCCCGCGGACCAGATCGCGGAAATCCGTTTCCGCTATTTGGGACCCGCTTCAACCAGCAAGCCCCTGGCCTCTGGCGAATTGCGGCGTCAGATCGGCCTGAAGTTGCGCGCCGAGGACACCTGCAATCTGATCTATGTGATGTGGCATATCGAGCCGGACGCCAGAGTCGCCGTATCCGTCAAGCGCAATGTCGGCATGCGGACCCATGAACAGTGCCACGCCGGCGGATACCTGAATATGAAGGCGCAAAAGGGCGTCGACCTGCCGCCGGTGCGCGCAGGCGAGGCCCACACGCTGCGCGCCGACTTTATGGCGATGATTTGAAGGTGACGGCCGACGGCGTTACGGCGTGGCGAGGCGCGCTTGGAGACGAGGCGCAGCCGCTCAACGGGCCGACAGGCTTTCGCACCGATAACGCGCGGTTCGACTTTGAATTTTATTCCAGTGTTCCCGCAACATCCGGCGTTCAAGCGGGACGTCAGGGCGGCCCCGGCGGATGCGTGACGTCCGAAGGCGATTGATCTTCAATGCTGCCAGTGGGGACATTGAGCCTGACGATCGGAAGGGCAAGTGTCGACCTAACCTCGTCGTTCCAAGGCTGCGTTCCAATTCTCGAAGCAGTCGTTCACGATGAGGCGCCAACTGCAGAGCGCCCATCCTAGGCGTTGCGGGGCTCGGAAGGCGCTTCCTTAAGGCTGACGTTCACCCAAGTTTGGCGGGTTTAGCCGGATCCTGGCAATAGCTTAGTTATGCACTAGACTTCTGCTACGCTTAAATCTCTGATCCGAAGGAACTCGGCGCGTCCAACCCGAGGACAGCGCGCGGCTCTCCGGGGCTACCGGTCAACGTCTCCACCCTTGCGCCGAGCTTCCGTACATTGTGTTTATCTGTTAACAATACAAATTATTGCGCGGATACGGTGCCCGGAAGAGGTCCCCGCTCGTGAAAAGAATTGCGCTCATAGTTCTTGCCTCCGTTGTTGCCGGCGCAATCAGCGCGGCGGAGACCGCTGCTCTAGGTTGGCCGGAAGTCATCGCGCTCCTCGCCAAGGCGCGGACGCAGGCGACGACCTGCGGCGAAGTGCTGAAGTCGAGCGGAGACAAGGCCGCTCTCGCGAGCGCGAGGCTGACCTATGGGATGGCTGAGGGAGAGATGGACGGTGTCATCGCCGGATTGACTGCGGCCCTCGTACAAGGCGGTAACCCCGACAGCCTGCCAACGGCTCGAGCCAGCCTCGAGACGGCGGGAAAGGGCCTGAAGGAGATTTGCGACGCCGCGGTCAAGACGATTGCGCCCAACACGAAGGGCGTGTGGGAGGAGATCGCCAAGGGGGCGGTTGAACCGTTGATCAAGGCGATTTCCGACGGCGTCGGCGCGCTGTGGACGCATCATGTCGAGAAGGACCGGCTCGAACTTGAGACAACGAAGACCCAGTTGGAGGCCGCGAAATGGCCCAGGTTCGGAGACATTTCCGCGCAATAGCCGCCGCCCTTTTGGGGCTGGTCGCCCTGGCCTTCGCGCCGGCCCTCGCGCAGGATCAGGGTGCGAAGGACGCGACGGACCTGTACGACTGTCCGGTGCTCGCCATCGATCCCGGCAAGCATACGGCCAAGATCTGGGCGCAAACGGCCGACGCCGAGGGGCGTTACGCGGTGACGGGCGGCGCCGATCGCACGGTGAGGGTCTGGTCGCTCGCCGAAGGCAAGCTGTTGCGCACGATCTGGATTCCGGTCGGGCCTGAGAACGTCGGTGCCGTGTACGCCGTGGCGATCAGCCCGGACGGATCGACGATCGCGGCCGGCGGCTGGACAGAGACACGCAACGGTCAAAATCCAATCTACCTACTCGATCGCGAGTCCGGAAAGCTCATTCGGCGGATCGGGCGCGATTTGCTGGGAGCCACATTCTTTCTCACGTTTTCGCCGGACGGCCGCTTCCTCGCCGCTACGCTCGGCGGCGGGGGGGATTGCGGGTCTTCGATCGGGACAAGGATTGGGGCAAGGCCTTCGGCGGCGACCAATACGGAGGAGCTAGCTACGGCGCAGCGTTCGCGCGCGACGGCCGCCTCGCGACGACGTCCTACGACGGCCGGATTCGCCTTTACGCGTACACCCCCAATACCGACAGGCCGAACTTTCGCGGCGTCGGCGAGCCGGTCAGCGCATCAAGCGGAAATAGCCCTCGCGGCGTCGCTTTCAGTCCCGACAGCACGCGGCTTGCGGTGGGCTACTTAGACGTCGCGGCGGTCGATATTCTTGATGGAAGCACACTAAAACGTGTGGGCGGACAGACGCCTCCCGAATTGGCGCAGCGAACAACAGTAGGACTGTCACGAGTAGCGTGGTCCCCTAACGTGCAGGCGGCGCCATCGATTTCGGAAGGGCGTCTTCTAATGTTCGCCTGGGACGGGGGCGGCCTGGGCGATGAACGGCGCATGACCTATTGCGGCCCCCAACCAGCCTCTGGCGTCGACGCGATGCCGGACGGTCGGATCCTTGTCGCTTCAACGCTGCCTTGCCTCGGCCTCATGGACGCCCGCGGCGAGCCGATTTGGACCATAGGCTCGCCCCTTCGCGATTTCCGTGGCGAAGATCAAGGTCTCAAGGTTTCTGGCGACGGGAGCCTTGTCGATTTCGTCTCTAGCGACCCAACCAGCGCTTCTGTGAGCCCGGCAGATCCCAACCTACGCTTTGATTTACGGGCGCTCAAATTATCGAGCGCGCCGCCGAACGACGGTTTGACGTTCGCGCCGCAACGCGAAGGTCTGACGATCGACGGCTTGCGGAACGGAACCCGTCCCACGCTGGGCGGCCAGGCGCTTCCGCTACAGCAATATGACATCGCGCGAAGCCTCGCCATCGCTCGGGACGCCAAGCGCTTCTTCCTCGGCTCGAGCTTCGCCCTCACTGCGTTCGACGACATAGGAACAACGAAATGGCGATGGGGGAGCCGAAACGAGATCGCGGCGGTGAACGCCAGTGAGGACGGGCGCGTTGTGGTCACGGCCGATGGCGACGGCGCGATCCGCTGGCATCGCTCCGACGACGGGCGCGAGCTGCTGGCCTTGCAGGTCCTTCCGAACAAAGGCGAACCGGCTAAATGGGACTGGGTGCTGTGGACGCCCGAGGGCTTTTACGACGCGACGCCCGGCGCCGAGGAGGTGCTGAAGTGGGTGACCAACCACGGGTCGGACAACGCGGCGACGGTTCTTCCGGTTTCCGCCATCGCCAAGCTGCATCGACCGAATGCCCTGCCCCATGTTCTCGATCAGCTGGAAACGGCCCATGCTCTCGGCGTCGACGATATCTCGCAGGCGAGATTAGACGTTCAGGCGAAGACAGGCAGCGCCAAGCCCCCGGGCGGCGTGTTGCATGTGCTCGCGATCGGCGTCGACAGCTTCGGCAAGGACGCAGGCGGCCTGCACCTCGACTATGCGGCCGAGGACGCGCATGACGTCGCGAGCGCGCTGCTCGACAGCCAAAAGACTGCGCCCGGCAAAGCGAGCCTCTATGCCGACGTCAGCGCGACCTATCTGCCTAACGACAAGGCCAGCAAGACTGCGATTGAAGACGCCCTCGACGCCATAGCGCAAAGCATGGCGACGAACGAACCGGCTCAGGACATTGCGGTCATTCTGGTTTCAAGCCACGGCGAGATGATCGACGGGCAATTCTATCTCGTTCCCTATGGTTTTGTCGCCAACGGATCGAACAACGCGGCCGCAAGCAGCGCCGTCTCGGCGAGCGAATTTGCAAAAAAAGTTCAAGCGCTCGCCAAGTATGGGAAGGTGCTGCTCCTGCTCGACGCCTGCCATTCCGGCGCGGTCGGCCCCGGCGGCTGGGCGAAGGATCCCGACGCCAAAGTCCTGCAGGACGCCATGGATATGGAAAACGTGACCGTCTTGACCTCGTCCAAGAAGAACGAACTGTCTGAGGAGCTTCCGGAGTGGAAGCACGGCGCGCTGGCGCAAGCCTTCCTGGACGCGCTCGCCGGAGCTGCGGACCCTGAGGGCATCATTCGGCTGTCCGCGCTGACCGACGGCGATGGAGAACGAGGTTCGGTCGCTGACCAAGGGCCGGCAGCACCTCGGCATGCATGTCAATTTCAGCGGCGACCTGTTCGTGGCTGCGCATTACTAGGCGGCGCGCCTCACGCCTGCGTCTGAACGCCCGCCGCGCCTCGCCCGCCCGCGAAAAGTCGGCGACAGATTTGCTGTTATAGCGTTAGCTCCGGGTCGACCTCCGAGAGGCGCCGGGACCCGCTTTGCCATGGCCGGTATAGACCCGGCCATCCACGGGAACACCGCGGTTTCCTGTTCTGTAATTGAGAAAGCGTCAAATTTAAAGGCGACGCGGATGAGTCGCAACGGCGCCCCGCTTGAATGGCCCGGTCAAGCCCGGCCATGACGAAACCGCCGTCCGCGCATGCCTCCTTATCGAGGCAAAGAAACTTGTCCGCTTTGGGTCACATTAGCATTCGAACCGCCCGCCGCCGGATCCTAATGTCCGCATCGCCGCTCCGGCCCAGCCACGCCATAGGCAGAATGGCCGCTTTCCAAATTGCAGCCCGGGAGCGGACTGACTGAAACCCACCCATACCGGCCGAAGCCAGGCGTTCGCCCCTAAATCACATAGATCTTGTCCGGCAGCTCGTCCTTGCTTTCGCCCGACTGAAAATGCGCGGCGAGCACGGCGCCGCACTGCTCGACAGCCGGAGGCGAGATCGCCGCGGCGGATATGATCGAGCAGCGATGCGATCTATCCGAGGCTTGCATTTCTGTCATCACCGCTCCGCAAGTGCATCCTCGGCGATCGGCGGCGCGCTCGCCGGCTCCGCCGCCTTGACGTCCGCCTCTCGCGACCGGACCGCGAGCGACTCACGCCGCTTGCGGAGCGCTTCGCGCGCCTGCGACACCGCGAAGGTCAGAGTGGCGATCTCCTCGGCGCCGAACTGGCTGGCCGCGCGGTTTTCGATCAGCCAGCCGACGATATCGTCGACCTCGGATTCGAGATCCTCCAGCTTCGACCGGTCGGCCGTGCGAGCCTCGTGCAGGACGCCGAGGAGGCGCGCGCCGAAATTCACCGGGTTCGCCTGATTGCGGCGGAGCCTCGACAACCCCCAGGCGATCAGCGAGCCGGCGACGCTCGAAAACGCCGTCCCCATCCAGAACAGGCTCTCGAAGCGATCGAAGATGCTGTCTTGCTCGTCGTCATAGTAGGCCGCCGCGCCGGGGTGGATCGGAACGGAGTCCTTTTCCTTGTCCGGAGCTTCGATGCCCGAAGCGAGCGGCGTCGATCCCATGAGCCGGCTCTTCGCCAGCAGCATGATTTGCGCTACCTCGCCGGCGACGTAGTTGGACATGCCGTGGTCCGCCATGAGCCGATAGGTGACGAAGATCGTGGCGACGCTTTCTTCCGGGCGCGGCGATGCGCCGCCGAAGGCGCCTTGCGGGATATCCCCGGATTCGACGTCGCCGAATTGTTTGGCGACGGCTTCCCCCTCCTCGACGCCGATAATGTCGGGCGCGCCCTTGCCCGCTTTGGCGATCGCCGCGAAAGCCTCGATGGCGGGAGCGGCTTGCGGGCTTAAGACCGCGAAGACCGCCGCGATCCGCTTCTGCCGCATCGCCGGACCGATGTCGGCCGGCGTCATGAGCGCGCGCGCGACGGCTTTCGGCGCCACGGCGTAATACTCCAGGAGACGGTCGAGAATGGCGGATTCGTCGCGGCCCGCGTCGAGCATCGCAACGCTGCGCCCTTTGAGATCGCGAAAGTTCTCGATATTTGAACCGGCCGGGACGATCAAAAACACCGGGTCGCGACCGAGAATCGCGATCGTCTCACCGTCCGGCGGCAGCTTGATGTCTGTGCGGATGATCGCGAGATCGGCCTCTTTGCGGTCGAGCGCCGCCGCGCTCGCCTCGAAGTCCGGAGTCAGGACGCGCCTCAGATGAACGTGCGGTCTTTCCTCGGCGAGCACGCTCACGATCTTTGGCTCGACCGAGGCGGACGCATAACGGGCGGGACTCGCGACCGTCAGCGGATAACGCAACGAATCGAAAGCCAGCTTGGCGAGGGCCGCGGCCGCGAGAAGGCAACCGCCGATGAGAATAAGCTTCAGCGCGAGCCGAGTGGTCCTGCTCATGCATCCGCTTTCGACGCAACGGGCGCAAGGTTGGGGCGATCGCGCATTTCAGCATCTCCATCTAGGCTCCCGGCGCAACGGCCGCTAAGCCAAGAGCGCCGACGGGGCGCGTTCCGCCTTTCGTTATCAGATGACATAGATCTTGTCAGGAAGCTCGTCCTTGGCTTCGCCTGGCGGAAAATGCTCGGCGAGCACCGCGCCGCACTGCTCGATGGCCGAGACGAAGCCGGAGGCGAGATCGCCGCGGCGGATATGGTCCAGCAGCGAGTCGATCGCGCCCTGCCACACCGATTTATCGACCTTCGACGCTATGCCGTCGTCGGCGACGATGCGGGCGTAATGTTCGGCCAGCGAGACGAAGATCAGCACGCCGGCGCGGTTTTGCTTCTTCGCCATGCCCCGGATCATGAACTGCTCCATCGCGGCGCGATGGGCCTCCTCGCGGCGCACGCGGCGCGGCACCAGCAGATGACCAAGCCGGGACGAAGTGAAGACGACATAGAGCGCGACGAAGACGCAGAGCTGAATCAAGAGGATCTGCTGCACCGAAAGCTGCGTCGCCGCGATCAACGGCCAGGGCGCGGCGAGCGCCAGCAGCGCCGACCAGGCGACGGCGTAGGTCAGATAATCGGAGGAGGCCCGCGCCAGCACGCAGACGATCTCCCCGGTGGTGCGCGATTCGGCCGCCGTGATCGCCGCATTAATGCGATGCTGGTCTTCGCTCGACAGAACCATCACCAACTCCCCGAAGCGCCGCCGCCGCCCGACGAGCCGCCGCCCCCTGAAAATCCGCCGCCGCCGCCAAAGCCGCCGCCGCCCCAATCGTCGAAGCCGCCGCCGCGTCCGCGCCCGGACCCCGCCATCATGCCGAGAACGAACGACAACAGATTGCTCCAGAAAATGTCGCGGCCGGCGGGCTGCGGCGCGCCCCAGCGATCATAGGCGTCGCCCCGCTGGCGGCCCCAACGCGGATCGCCGCCGGAGACAAGGCCGCCCTGCGCGCGGCGCGGCGCGCGCAGGAGCATGAAGACAATAAAGACAAACAGTCCCAAGACCAGCCAGGGCGTCAGCGATTCCGTCGGCAACTCGCGGCGGTCGAGGCGCAATTCCGGACGTTTCTGCCACTCGGCCGCATCGGTCGTCAGCACCGTGATGACGTCGTCGACGCCGCGCTCGATCCCGCCGCCGAAATCGCCGGCCTTGAAGCGCGGGGCCATCGCGTTGGCGATGATGATCTTGGAGAGGGCGTCGGTCAGCGTGCCCTCGAGGCCGTAGCCGACCTCGATGCGGACCTTACGCTGATTGGGCGCGACGAGCAGGAGAACGCCGTTGTTCTTGTCCTTTTCGCCGAGCTTCCATTCGCGAAACAGCGCATTGGCGTAAGGCTCGATCTCGTCGCCGTCGAGCGAGGGGACCGTCGCGACCACCAATTGAATGCCGGATTTTTGTTCGAGCGCCGCCAGCTTGGCCTCGATCGAGCTTTTGGTCGCCGCCGGAATGATATTGGCGGCGTCGACGACGCGGCCGGTGAGCTGCGGAAAATTATAGGCGAAGGCGAGCTCCGCCCAAAGTATCACAGCGACGCACAGCAAAGCGCCGGCATGCCAAGGCGGCGACCTGCGATGGCCCGTCCTAAAACGTCGCTCGGAGCCGCGCCCGGCTCGGCCGGCTCGAATCGGAGTTTCCGCGTTCAAAATTTCACTTGCGGCGCCGTTTGCGCGGCGTCGCTCGCGGCGAAGGCGGCGAGCGGCTGCTTGCCGGCGAACGCGGTCTTCGCCCAGAGCAGCGTCGGGAAGGTTTGCAGCGCGGTATTATATTGCCGGGCGGCCTCGATGTAGTCGCGGCGGGCGACGGCGATCCGGTTTTCGGTGCCTTCGAGCTGCGATTGCAGCGCCAGGAAGTTTTGATTCGACTTGAGATCGGGGTAATTTTCGCTGACCGCCAGCAGCCGGCCGAGAGCGCCTGACAATTGCGCCTGCGCCTGCTGGAATTGCTGCACCTTCGCAGGATCGGTCAGCTGCGAGGCGTCGACATTGATCGACGTCGCCTTCGCCCTCGCCTCGGTGACGGCGGTAAGCGTGTCCTTTTCCTGCTTGGCGTAGCCTTGCACGGTCGCGACAAGATTGGGGATGAGGTCGGCGCGCCTTTGATATTGATTCTGCACGTCCGCCCATTTGGCTTTCGCCTGCTCTTCAAGCGTCGGGATCGTATTGTAGCCGCATCCCGAGAGGGGAAAGCCGAGCGTCACGACAGCGAGAATGGCCAATAGCCGGTTTGGCGGAGCCCAGCGTTGACGGATCTGCGATAGGCTTATGATGATAAGTCGAGAAAACGTCATGCTCATGGCTCCGGCTTCAGAACAGATCGATCGTTTTGAGCAATTAAACCAAATATCGGAGGGGCGAAAGGGCGATCACTTTTTTGACGTTTTGTTTGGGCTACTGGACCAAGGTAAACAGGATTTGACTAGCCTCGAGCGCTCGCTTCTCTACATTCCTGAAACACTATGACGACTATGCTGACGCTTTTTCAACGACGGTGGCTTGATCAATGAGATTGTTCAGAGGCTCGCCGCCGTTATCCTATCTTCGGAGTTCGTCGCGATACCTGCTACGCGCCGGGTTGCTCCTTCTGGCCGTTGCCGATGTCAGGGCGGCTTCGACGGCTCCCCCCGTGGCCTCCGTGCTGGAGCTTTTTACAAGTCAGGGTTGCTCTTCCTGCCCTCCTGCTGACGCATTGCTGCTGACGCTGGCGCGCAAGCCGGATGTCGTCGCCGTCTCCTTCCCGGTCGATTACTGGGATTACATTGGCTGGAAGGACACGCTGGCCGCGCCGGCTTTCTCGGCGCGGCAAAAGGGCTACGCGGCCGTGCAGGGCGAGCCGCACGTTTATACGCCGCAGGCCATCGTCAATGGATTGGCCGGGGTCGTCGGCAGCGACCGACACGAAATCGACGAGGCGATGCGCGCCGCCGCTGGCAAGGAGGGCGCCTTGACCTTGCCGATGCGCCTATCGCATTCCGACGGTTCGCTGCTGGTCGAATTGCCCGATGGCGAGGGCGGTCCCGCCAATGTCGTGGCGCTGCGCGTCGTGCGCTCGAAGACGGTCCATATCGGCCGCGGCGAAAACGCCGGGCGCAGCGTAACCTACACGAATGTCGTGCGCGCCATCGACAAGATCGGCGAATGGACGGGCGAGAGGGCGACCTTCAGGCTGCCGGACTCGCGCGAAGAAGGCGAAGGTTACGTCGTCTTGCTGCAGAAAGGGTCTCTCGATAAGCCGGGGGCCATCCTTGGCGCCGCCAAGACTGCGGGCCTCTAGATCCGATCAGGCCGCGTTGCTTTGCGGCGGCGGGGAGGATTGACGCGCCAAGCCGGCCGGTCACGGGCGCAACCGACCAGAAACGCTTCACGTGAAGCACTTTCCGATCCGATCGGATCGCTCGATGAAAATTTCTGCCGCATTGCGGCATTGGTCTCTTTCGCCTGCTCGGCTCTCCGCCTATAAAGAGACGTCGATCGACTGTTCCCGCCTACGAATTCGCATCCACCAACCAATCTGACTTTATCGCCGAATGCTATTGCTTTTGCGCATTTTCCCAATCCGCGAGCGCCTGTTCCGTCCGAGCGTCGCCGTTGCGGCGGTCCTCGGGGCGGCGTCTATCCCCGCCGCGGGTTTCGCCGCCGTCAGCGACGGATCGCCGCAAAAGGCGGGCCTCGCCTCTGGCGATTCCGGCGCTGGCTGGCGCGAGGCCAAAAAAGCCGCGCCGAAAACGGAGGACGCTAAAAAAAATGGCGAGGCGAAGGCCGATTCCAAATCCGCCGACGCCAAGAAGGCCGGCAAGCCGGTGCAGGTCGGCTCTTATGGCGATTGGGGCGCGTTTCTCGCTCAAGGCGGCAAGGACAAAACCTGCTACGCGCTAGCCACTCCGAAGGAGCGCGCGCCGGCCTCGCTGAAGCGCGATCCCGCGTATGTGTTCATCTCGAACCGGCCGGCCGAGAAGGTGCGCAACGAAGTCTCGATCATCATGGGATTTGCGATGAAGGACGGGAGCGAAGCGCGCGCCGAAATTGGCGGCGCGAAATTCGATCTCGTCGCCAAGGGCTCCAACGCCTGGATCAAGAACCCGGCGGAGGAGGGCAAGTTCGTCGACGAGCTGAAAAAAGGCGCAAAATTGATCGTCAAGGCGGCGTCGGTGAAGGGGAACGTGACGACAGACACCTACTCCCTTTCGGGAATATCCCAGGCGCTCGAGAGGGTTCAGAAAGATTGCCCGTAACGGCCGCGGCGTCGGGACGAGCGTCTCAAAATGATCGCAATGCGCGGCTTAAGAGCGCATAATTGGTTTGTTTCGAGGAAGACGCGGAAAGCGCGCCACCCCGGGGAGGAAGTCGCAAATGTCGGAAACAGTTTACCCTGTCACTCCCGAATGGTCTAAAGACGCCTACATCGACGCCGCCAAATATGAGGCGATGTACGCCAGTTCTGTGACGGATCCCGATCGGTTCTGGGGCGAGCACGGCAAGCGAATCGACTGGATCAAGCCTTTCACCAAGGTAAAGAATACGTCATTCGATCCGCACAACGTCTCGATTAAATGGTTCGAGGACGGCACCACCAACGTCGCCTTGAATTGCATTGACCGGCATCTCGCCGAACGCGGCGATCACACTGCGATCATCTGGGAAGGCGACGACCCCAACGAAAGCAAGCATATCACCTACAAGGAGCTCCACGAGCAGGTCTGCCGCCTCGCCAATGTCCTCAAGGCGCAAGGGATCGGCAAGGGCGACACCGTGTCCATCTATCTGCCGATGATTCCCGAAGCGGCCTATGCGATGCTGGCCTGCGCCCGGATCGGGGCGATCCATGCGATCGTCTTCGGCGGATTTTCCGCCGAATTCCTTGGCCGGCCGCATCGAAGGCTGCCAGGCGAAACTCGTCATCACCGCGGACGAAGGCTATCGTGGCGGCCGCAAAGTGCCGCTCAAGGCCAACGCCGACGTGGCGGTCAAGAAATTGGGCGACCTCGTCAAGACGATGCTCGTCGTCAAGCGCACCGGCGGCAAGGTGGCTTGGACCGAGGGCCGCGACCTCTGGTACGAAGAGGAGGTCGCCAAGGCGAGCCGCGATTGCACTTGCGAAGAAATGAACGCGGAAGATCCGCTATTCATCCTGTTCACCTCCGGCTCGACCGGCGCGCCGAAAGGCGTCGTCCATTGCACCGGCGGCTATCTCGTCTTTGCGGCGATGACGCACCAATTGATCTTCGACTATCACCCTGGCGAAATCTACTGGTGCACCGCGGACGTCGGTTGGGTCACCGGCCATAGCTATATCGTCTACGGGCCTCTCGCCAACGGGGCGACGACGCTAATGTTCGAAGGCGTGCCGACCTATCCCAGCGTGTCGCGGTTCTGGGACGTCGTCGACAAGCACAAGGTGAACATCTTCTATACGGCTCCGACGGCGATCCGATCGCTGATGGGCGCCGGTGACGGGCCGGTCAAAGCGACGAGCCGGGCGACCTTGCGGGTGCTGGGCTCCGTCGGCGAACCGATCAATCCGGAGGCTTGGGAATGGTATTATCGCGTCGTTGGCGACTTCGCGGTGCCCGATCGTCGACACCTGGTGGCAGACGGAGACCGGCGGCATCCTGATCAGCGCCCTGCCGGGCGCGATCGCGTTGAAGCCAGGCTCGGCGACGCTGCCGTTTTTCGGCGTCCAGCCGCAAGTTGTCGACGCCGCCGGCGAAGTGCTTGAAGGGCCATGCTCCGGCAACCTCGTCATCGCCAACTCCTGGCCGGGCCAGATGCGCACCCTGTATCGGGATCATGAGCGCTTTGTGCAGTCCTATTTCACGACGTATCCGGGCAAATATTTCACCGGCGACGGTTGCCGGCGCGATGAGGACGGCTATTACTGGATCACCGGGCGCGTCGACGACGTTATCAACGTCTCAGGCCACCGGATGGGCACGGCGGAGGTCGAGAGCTCGCTCGTCGCCCACGCCATGGTCGCCGAAGCCGCCGTCGTCGGTTATCCGCACGATCTGAAGGGCCAGGGCATCTACGCCTATGTAACCCTGATGACGGGCGTCGAGCCGACCGAAGAGCTGCGCAAGGAACTCATCGCCCACGTGCGCAAGGACATCGGGCCGATCGCCTCGCCCGACGTCATTCATTTCGCCGAAGGGCTGCCGAAGACGCGGTCGGGCAAGATCATGCGGCGCATCCTGCGCAAGATCGCCGAAAAGGAGTTTTCCGCCCTCGGCGACACATCGACGTTGGCTGACCCGCACGTGGTCGACGATCTCATCCGTACCCGCGCGGGCTGAGATCGGAGTCCTTGTCCAGCCGGAGGCCAAATGAGGCGTCCGCCTGCGCGGAAAAACAAGGTTAAGCGATAATTGGCCGCCTTTGGCCGCGTTTAATCTTGGTTAACCATCTTTCGATATTGTCGAATCAACCGCCGGACGCAGCTGGCGGACCTTTTTCGGCAATATCGGGGGACGGAAATGAATGCGAGGCTTCGCAGCGGCGGGTCTGCTTCTTGGTCTTCTTGGTCAATCTCGGCGATACCGGCGTCCGCGTTTTGCGCGACCGCCTTCATCAGCACCTTAGTGGCCTTGGCGCCCGGCGCCGCGCGCGCGCGCGAGACGGTCAGTTTTCCGCAGCCCTTTCCGGCTGGGATGATCGTCATCAAGGAGAGCGAGCGCAAACTCTATTACGTGATCGGCGGCGGCTCCGCCATTCGCTATCCGGTCGCCATCGGCAGAAGCGGAAAGGCTTGGCAAGGCGAGGCCTACATCCAGGGCAAGTACGTCCGGCCGGCCTGGTCCGCGCCCGCCGTGGTGCGGCATGACCATCCGGGTTTTCCCGGCGTCATTCCTGGCGGCTCGCCGCGCAATCCGATGGGCGCGGCGGCGCTCACTCTGTCGCTTTCCGAGGTCGCGATCCACGGAACAACGGAAAGCATGCGCAAATCAGTTGGCACCGCCGCCTCCTACGGATGCATCCGCATGTATAATGAAGACGTCGTCGATCTTTATCGCCGCGTGCAGATCGGAACGCCGGTCGTAGCGATCCCTTAGAGCATGATGTTCGAGATCGAAGCGCGTCCCGCTAACCTCTTTCTGTCGCGCCATATTGTCCGCACGCATGTTTCGGACGTCGCGCTCGCGCCGTCCGAGCTTGCCGCGCCGGATTTGGATCACGCCGCGTGACAAACGCGGCGATAACGTGATCACGCGAAGACGCTCGGATAAGGGTCAGGCCGCAGCGCGCTCTTTATTTCCGCGGCGGATTGGCGTAACCAACGATTTGGCCCCGGCGATAGCGCAGCCGCAATCCGCGCTCGTCGTTCTTTCGTGCGTTCGGATTTGGCGAGACTATTGCTTCGGGGAAGAAGAGCGTTCAGTTGACGCCGGCGCGCCGGTCGTGTTCGACTGCGCGCGTATTGCGTATCGTCGGCGCTGCGGGCGCGGATCTGCTCGGCGAACGCTCCTTCCTGCATGGAGCCGGTTTGAGCGCAATTCACTTGCAACGCATGGCGTAGGAGTAATCGGTGGAAACGAAGGATCTCGATAAAACCGAGCTCGTCAATCAGGTCATCGACGTCATCGTCAAGGAAGGAATGATCGATCGGGAGAAGGTCACTCCGGACGCGACGATCGAAAGCCTCGATCTCAAATCAATCGATATCGTGATGATATTGACGGCAATCGAAGAGAAATTCGACGTGTACATTCCCATGGACGGTCCTTTCCACGAAGCAAAGGACATTAAAAGTCTGATCGACGCCATAGCGGCCTATATCATCAAAGAAAAATCTTGAAATGAACGAAAAGCGACGGGTGGTCGTCACTGGCATGGGCGCGGTGTCGGCTGCGGGAACAGGAGCCGACGTCTTGTGGCGTGCGGCGCGGGACGGGCGATCGTGTGTCGGAGAGACACAGTTCAACCGGCCGTATCGCGGCCGCATCAAGATTTCGGCGCAAGTGCAAGGGTTCAATCCCGCCGCGCATATCGAGGAGAGCTTGCTGCCGTTCTGCGATCTCGTCACGCAATATCTGCTGGCGGCCGCGGATGAGGCGATGGCGCAGGCCGGCCTCTCGCGCGCCGCGCCGATGGGTCCGCGCACCGCCTCCATCATCGGCACGGGAGTGGGCGGCATGCACACCCTCGAGGATGGCCTTTATCTCTCCCTTGTCGAGCAGGGGCGTCCGAACCCGCTCACCGTGCCGCGTCTCATTCCGAGTTCGTCGCCATCCAACATCAGCATTCGCTATGGCGCCAAAGGCCCATGTTTCGCCGTCGCCAGCGCCTGCTCCTCGGCGACCCAAGCGATCGGGATGGGAGCGCATCTCATTCGCTCCGGCCTTGTCGATCGGGCCATCGTCGGCGGCACCGAGGATTGCATCACCAACAGCTCCATGCTTGCTTGGGAGGCGCTGCGGGTTCTGACCCCGGACGTATGCCGTCCGTTTTCCAAAGGGCGCAACGGCATGATTCTGGGCGCCGGCGCGGGCGTTTTCGTGCTTGAGGCCGCAGAGTTCGCGCGCGCCCGGGGCGCGGCGGCCCTGGTCGAAATCGCCGGCTATGGCACCACGGCCGACGCCAACGACCAGGTTCGCCCCGACGCCGCCGGCGCGGCGGCGTGCATGCGCCAGGCGCTTCAGGACGCCGATTGCTCCGACGAGGAGATTGATTACGTCAACGCCCACGGGACCGGTACGACGGTCAACGATCTGACGGAATCCGCGGCGCTCGGTATCGTGTTCGGCAAGCGTTTGCCGCAGCTGCCAATCTCGTCGACGAAACCTATCCACGGCCATGGCCTCGGGGCCGGCGGCGCCCTCGAACTTGTCGTCACCATCGGGGCCGTGCGCGAGAGCGTCGCGCCTCCGACGATCAATTGGCGCGAGGCCGACGCAAAATGCCCGGTGGACGCAGTGCCAAACGAGGCGAGGCCGATGCCGATTCGCACCGCGCTCAGCAATTCCTTCGCCTTTGGCGGCATCAACGCCAGTCTCGTCGTGCGGCGCGCCGAGGCGGCATGATCGCAAAGGATTTAAGTGGAGACGCGCCCTGCGCGGCGGACGCGCCGGTCCGGCTGCCTGCTGTTCTGTTCAGAACCGACGCCGATAGCGTCGCCGCTTTCAAGCGCGCGACAGGCGCTGTGGCGGAAGCCGTAGACAAGCCTCCGCGCAGGGTTCTGGACGAGCCTGACGTTCCGCTGACCTATCCCTTCTGCTGGCTGACTTCGCAAGAGGTTCGGCCCGTCCTCGAGCGCATGATCGGCCGGCCGGCGTTCTTGCCCGTGCATGAGGCGCAGAGCTTCGATTATGAACGTCCGCTCGCGCTTGACGCGGATTATCAGCTCGCCTTCACCTTCCGGCGTACGGCTGAACCTGCGCGGCTTATCGTCAATGCGGAGATTTCGATGCCGCATGCGCAGACATGCGCCAGGTTCGAGACCGTTCTGCGCCTGGTTCCAACGGGCGCGCATGAGTGACACGCCGTCCGGCCTGCCGCCCGACTGGCCAAAGGTCGGAGAAACCATCGGCGAGGCCGTTTTCGGGCCATTCGGAGCGGAGAGCCTCGCGCGCTACGCGCAGGCTTCAGGAGACGACAATCCGCTGCATCTAGATCCTGCCGTCGCCGCCGCTCTTGGCCTCGAGGCGCCGCCTATTCACGGCATGCTGATGATGAGCTGCTTCGAACCTACGCTGCGGCGATGGCGGCGCGACCTCGCCATCTGCAGGCTGTCCGGCAAATTCTTGCGTCCCATCTTCGTCGGCGACTCGATCCGGGTGAGCGGACGCGTGGCGCGCGCCAAATTCGATCCGCGCCCCGAATTGCTGTTGCGTCTGATGGCGCATGGCCCTAACCGCGAACTCGCCATACTGGCGGAGGCGACGGTCCGGCCGATCGAGGCCGCCCCGCCCTGACATGAACAATCGCTCAATCCTCATCACTGGCGCGTCGAGCGGCATCGGGCGCGCCCTGGCGCTGGCCTATGCGGAGCCCGGCGTCGCTTTGGCGCTCATCGGGCGCAATCGCGATCGGCTCGAAGCGGTCGCGGCGCTGGCGCGCGGGCAAGGCGCTGAGGTGGAAACGGGCCTTGTCGACGTGCGCGATCAGGACGCCATGGCGCAATGGATAGCTGCGGCCGATTCGCGTCGAAGCTTCGACCTTTGCATCGCCAACGCCGGAATAACCACGGGTCTCGCGCCCGACGAACTCTTTGAGGATCCGCAAGCGGTGCGGGCCATTTTGAGCTCGAACCTTTTGGGCGTCTTCAACACCGTCGAACCGCTCATCGCGCCGATGTGCGCGCGAAAACGCGGCCAGCTCGCCTTCATCGGTTCGATCGCCGGCTTGCGCGGTCTGCCCTATTCGCCGGCCTATAGCGTGACCAAGGCCGGCGTGCAGGCCTATTCGGAGTTGCTGCGCGGCCGGCTGGAGCCGGTGGGCGTTTGCGTCAGCCTCGTCATCGCCGGCTTCGTCAAGACGCCGCTGAACGACAGCATCGAGGCCATGAAGCCGTTCGAGATCTCCGACGCGCAAGCCGCCAGGATCATTCGCCGCGGCCTTGATCGCCGCCGCGCGATCGTGGCTTTCCCTTGGCCGCTGTATCTGCTTGCGCGCCTTGGACGGATACTTCCGGTTCGGCTTGTGGACAAGATCTTGGCAAGCGTTGAAGTCAAGGCGCCGAAGACGCACGAGCGGGCGCCTTAGTCGAGCCTCTCCAATAAGCCGTAAACGCGTTTCCTTGGTCACAAATGCGGCGCTTTTAAGACTCTGGTAATGTTTAGATATTCTAGCTCGAGCTTACTCAATTCCTGCAACAATCTGTTGCAATTTGTTGGTTGTTTCCAGGTTCGTTTCGATGCTTCTTCAAGCTTGAGTGTTTCTGGTCGCAGAAGTCGCTTGAGCAGTCGCTCCAACTAGCCGCAACCCGGCAAAAGTCTGGAGCGAAACCCAGGCGACGTCTTCACGCAGAGCAGCTGGCGGTCATAGCGCGGCGAACGGCAAATCGTTCGCGTCGGAGCGCACGCGCGGCGAAGCGGATGAAGAGACTGCAGTGCGCGGGGGACGAGTTGCTTGACCTTGACTGATTTCTTGATGCTGCTGAGCGATGCGACCCTCGTTGTGTCCGTGTTGGGCCTTCTTTTTGTCGCCGGCGGCTTTCTTGCGCTGATCGGCATCAATATTTTCGAGCGGATCACCGGCAGGAAACTCGGTCGGCCGCTGCGGCATCTCATTCTCACTGACGCCGATCTGCCCCATGTCCTTGTGCAGATCCCCGTTTTCAATGAACCTGAAACGGTCGTCGGCGCGCTGCATTGCGCCGCGGCTCTCGATTGGCCGCGCGACCGGCTGCACATCCAATTGCTCGACGACAGCTTTGACGAAACGAGCGTCATTGCGACGCGCGTGATCGGCGAGCTGCGCGATTGCGGCTTCGACATCTTGCATCTGCGCCGCGGCGACCGGACCGGCTATAAGGCGGGCGCGCTGGCCGCCGGACTGCTTCATTCGAACGCCCCTTATGTCGCCGTGCTCGACGTCGACTTTCGGCCGCCGTCGAATTGGCTGCGCAAAGTGGTGCCCGCGCTCATCGCCGACCCCAAGGCGAGCTTCATTCAATCGCGCTGCGAATTCGCCAACGCCGGCGCCAATTGGCTGACTCGGGCGCAGGCCCTGATGCTCGACGCCCATTACGTCCTCGAGCAGGCGACCCGCTATCGCGCCGGGTGGCTCTTCCAATTTAATGGCACAGCCGGCGTCTGGCGGCGCGCCGCCATCGCCGCGGCCGGCGGATGGTCCTCCGATTCCCTGTGCGAGGACCTCGACCTCACCGTGCGCGCGGAAATCGCCGGATGGCGCGGATTGTTCTCGATGGATCCGCCGGTGCCGGGACTCGTGCCCGACCAGGTCAAACATTGGCGCGTTCAACAAAGGCGCTGGTCGAACGGTTTCGTTCAGGTCGCCCGCAAGCTTTTGAAACAGGTCTGGACCTCCGATTGGTCCATCCGCCGCAAATGCTCGGCGAGCCTCCTCATTCTCATACAGGCCTTTTACCCCTGCGCCGCCATCGCTACCAGCTCCCTATTCACCAGCATAGTGCTGCGCGAGGGCGATCCAACCGCCTATCTGCCAATCCTCGGCGCGGTCGCGGTCTTGGTCGCGATGGTCGCAATCGGCATGACCCTGACGCCATATGTCGCCCTGCGGCGCGGATCACTGTCGCGCTATGTCGCGACCCTCGCTTCGCTCACGCCATTGATGATTTTTGTCAGCCTCTCCAACGCGCCATCGATTCTGAAGACCGTTTTCGGCGCGGCCGACACCTGGACGCGGACGCCGAAAGCGGTGTCGATTTCGATGGCGTCGAACGAACCGATCAGCCGCTTCTGAAACGCCTGCGCCTTATTGATCGGTCCGGTCTTCGCCGCTGCGGCGCACAGCAAGGATCTGGAGCTTTCGCGCGAAGTCATGTAGAGCAAATTTTTTGCATGATGCGAGCAGGAGCGGTCTTCGTATGGACCTCACCAATTCGATTCGCGGCGCAATTGCGTCTTCGCGCGAAACGGCAGCCGGTGTCCTAAGAAAAAATCCGGTAAGGCAAAGAGCAAAAAGCCCTTCCGGATCTTCGTTGTTCGAAAGATGCGCCAGGTCATGTCTTGCCGCCGTTGCGGCGCTTGCGCTGAGCGCTCTTGGCGCCAAGGCCGATTCCGGCGGTCTTTTCGGCGGCTTCGGCAACTTCAACTGGAAAAACCTTTTCCCCAACCAGGGATCCAATGACAAGCAAGATGGGCAGCCCGCCTCGCCGGACTCGCAAGGCCACCATCTGTTTTGTCCCGAAATCATTATTCTCGACGGCACGGCCGCTTATCAGGCGCATGCGGGCTCGCCGCCGACAAACATGAATCTGCGTTATCAATATGCGCTTGGAGACGCCGTTCGCCAGTGCTCGCTCGCGGGCGACCAGCTTGCGATCAAAGTCGGCATCGCCGGCAACGTGCTGCTCGGTCCGGTCGGAACGCCCGCAAGCTTCAGCATTCCTTTGCGCGTCGCCATCGTCGGCACGAAAGACAATCAACCGATCGTCACAAAGCTCTATCGCGTGGCGGCGACGATTCCTCAAGGCGAGACTGGGACGGAGTTCCGGCTGGTGACCGAGCCACTCCTGGTTCCTTTTAAACAGGATCATACCGAAGACGATTACACCATAAAGGTCGGTATCGACGAAGGTCCGGAAAAGCCTGTTGGAAAAGGCAACAAGGAGCCTGAAACTAATTGATCGGAGGTGCGTGAAGCTCGCAGCGGCGCTGAAAAACGGAGCCCAAAAACTATTTGATTTTTGCATTGCACCATTGACTTTTTGCGGCCAACGGCCGATAGTCGCTGGCGTCGAAAAGATCCCAGCGGAAGAGTTCGGCTCGCGCATTTGAGCCGACGCCGAAGGCGCAACCGCCCCGGAAACGCTCAGGCCCATGGACCGCTGGGGGATGACGCTCTGGAAAGCGATTTTCCGCGAAGGTGGGGAGTTCACCGACGGACGCAACTTTGCGCGTGCTGCTCAGGGCCCGCGCAAGGGAACACTCTCAGGTAACAGGACAGAGGGGGCTTAAGGTCGGCGTGCGGCGTTGGCCGGGCGGCGGTCTTTTTGCGCTCATCTGTCCGAGGACCTTATGACCGTCCATCCAGCTCTCTCCGCTCTTGAGCACACCCCTCTGCACGATTTGCATCAGGCGCTCGGCGCTCGCATGGTGCCGTTCGCCGGCTATTCCATGCCGGTCCATTACCCTGCGGGCATCATCCAGGAACACCTCCATACGCGCAGCCGCGCAGGCCTGTTCGACGTGTCGCATATGGGGCAAGCGCTGCTTGAGGGCGCCGCCGCCGCGCCGGACTTTGAGACGTTGGCGCCGGGCGACATTGAGACGCTTCACCCCGGCCAGATCCGTTACACCCAACTCCTTGATGAGAACGGCAATATTCTTGATGATTTGATGGCGACCCGCCTTGCCGACGAAGGCGGTCGCCAGCGTCTCTTCCTCGTCGTCAACGCCGCCGCCAAGGCGGCCGATTTCGCCCATATCGCCAGCGCCTTGCCCGACTGCGCCCTGACCGTTCTCGGCGACAGGGCGTTGCTCGCCTTGCAGGGTCAAAAAGCGGCGGCCGTGCTGGAGCGCCTCATCCCCGGCGTCGCGAAATTGGCGTTCATGTCGTCGGGTGATTTCGCCGCCAAGGGCGTGGCGTTCAGGATTTCACGCTCGGGCTATACTGGGGAAGACGGCTTTGAGATTTCGCTCGCCGCCCACGCCGCTGTCGATTTCGCCAAAACGTTGCTCGGCGATCCGGATGTCTTGCCGGTCGGCCTCGGCGCGCGCGATTTGCTACGGCTCGAAGCGGGCCTGTGCCTTTGCGGTCACGATATCGACGCGACGACGAATCCTGTCGAAGCGGGGCTCCTCTGGTCGATCTCGAAACGCCGGCGCGAGCGGGGCGGATTTCCAGGATACCAGCGCGTCAAGGAGGCCATCGCGCAAGGGCCGTCGCGCCGCCGCGTCGGCTTTCTGATCGACGGCAAAATCCCGGCGCGCGAAGGCGCCGAAGTCAGGACGCTTGATGGACGCCGGATTGGCGCCCTGACATCGGGCGGCTTCGCGCCGAGCCTCGGACGTCCGATCGGCATGGGCTATGTCGAGGCGAAAGCCGTCAAGATCGGGGCGCCGGTTCATTTGATCGTCCGCGGCAAACCCGTGGAGGCGACGATTTCCTCCATGCCTTTCATGCCGCACGCCTATTTCAGGGGGGCCTGATGGCGACCGTTCGCTACACCAAGGACCATGAATATATCCGCCTCGAAGGCGACGCCGGCATCGTCGGCATCACCGACTACGCGCAAGCGCAGCTCGGCGACGTCGTTTTCGTCGAGCTTCCTACGCTTGGCAAGTCCGTGGCTCAAGGGGATGAAGCCGCGGTTGTGGAAAGCGTAAAGGCCGCCGCCCCCGTCAACGCGCCCGCCTCCGGCGAGGTCGTCGAGATCAATCAGGAGCTGGAGCAGTCGCCCGCCCTCGTTAACGAAGACCCTGGCGGCAAGGGCTGGTTCTTGAAGCTCAAACTCTCCAACGCAGCCGAGCTCGAGTTGCTGATGGATGATGAGGCCTACGAGGCTTACCTCAAGACGCTCAGCTGATTGGCAGTTTCTTGCGACACACGCGCGACCACCAAAGATCGTAACCCGATTGGAACTCCATGCGCTATTTGCCCCTCACACCAGACGACCGATCCGACATGCTGGCGCGCGTCGGCGTCAAGGACATCGACGCCCTTTTTGAGTTGATTCCCGCTGATAAGCGGCTTGCGGGCGATCTCGACCTG
Organism: uncultured Alphaproteobacteria bacterium; assembly: GCA_963815815.1. Classification (GTDB taxonomy): domain Bacteria; phylum Pseudomonadota; class Alphaproteobacteria; order Rhizobiales; family Beijerinckiaceae; genus Methylocapsa. Next base: position 161,576 of record CAWFIA010000011.1, on the reverse strand, counting down.
CCGTTGCGCCGCACCGAAATGGAGACGCAGCGGCTGCTCACGAAAATGGCGGAGAAGAACCTTTCCGCCGGACCGGCACCCTTCTTCGTCGGCGCCGGAGCCTACAAGCACCACATCCCGGCCAGCGTCGACCACCTGATCCAGCGCTCGGAATTTTTGACGAGCTACACGCCCTATCAGCCCGAAATCTCGCAAGGGACGTTGCAGGCGATCTTCGAGTTCCAGACGCAGGTTTGCGCATTGACCGCGATGGAGGTCGCCAACGCCTCGATGTATGACGGCTCGACCGCGACGATTGAGGCCGTCCTGATGGCCCACCGCATCACCAAGCGGCGTAAAGCGGTGGTCTCCGGCGGCCTGCATCCGCATTACGCTGACGTTGTGCGCACGGTTTCGCGGATGACCGGCGACGACGTGGCGAGCCTTAAGCCTGACGTGCTGGCGCAAGAAGACCTCGCCGGCGCGATCGATGCGGAGACGTCCTGCGTCGTCGTTCAAAACCCCGACGCCTTTGGCAATCTGCGCGATCTTTCGGGCCTCGCCGCGATCTGCAAGGCGAAGGGCGCGCTGCTCATCGCCGTTTTCACCGAGGCGGTTTCGCTCGGCCTTGTCAAGCCGCCGGGCGAGATGGGCGCCGACATCGTCGTCGGCGAAGGCCAGTCGATCGGCAATAGCCTGAGTTTCGGCGGACCGTACGTCGGCCTTTTCGCGACTCGCGCCAAATATGTGCGCCAGATGCCAGGGCGCCTGTGTGGCGAGACGCTCGACATTGACGGCCGCCGCGGCTTCGTGCTGACGCTCTCGACGCGCGAACAGCACATTAAACGCGACCGAGCGACCTCCAGCATCTGCACCAATTCCGGGCTATGCTGTCTTGCCTTCACCATCCATTTGACCCTGCTCGGCGAAGCCGGGCTGCGCAAACTGGCGCGAATTTGCCATGCGAACGCGATCGATCTCGCCCAAAGGCTCGGCGGGATTCCGGGATTGAGGTTCTCAACGCGAGCTTCTTTAATGAATTCACGATTTCGCGTGCCGGGCTCCGCCGACGCGCTGATTGAGCGTCTGGCGGAGAAAGGGGTGCTCGGCGGGGTTCCCGCCTCGCGCCTCAGACCGGGCGAGAACCTCGACGATCTCATCCTCGTCGCCTCAACCGAAGTCAATACGCCGGACGACCGCGCGGCTTTCGTCTCCGCCCTCAAGGGAGCTCTGTCATGCTGAACCGGCCCGAACATCCGATCCAGACCGCCGATTCGGCGCGAATTGGACAGACTTTCACCTCCAATCGCGGCCTTTTTCTGGAAGAGGGGCTAATCTTCGAGATTGGCCGGCCCGATGTCACCGGGGTCGATCTTGACGAGCCGGCGGCTTTCGAAGCAAGGCTTGGCGCGCTCGAGCGCAAGGCGCCGATTGGTCTGCCCGGCCTCAGCGAGCCCGAGACAATGCGCCATTATGTTCGTCTGTCGCAAAAGAACTATTCGATCGACGCTGGGATTTATCCGCTCGGCTCATGCACGATGAAGCACAATCCGCGGCTCAACGAGGCGATGGCGCGGCTGCCGGGCTTCGCCGATATCCATCCGCTTCAGCCGCAATCGACCGTGCCTGGCGCGCTGGAGCTGATTGGCGAACTCGCGCATTGGCTGATGGAGATGACCGGCATGCCGGCGGTCGCCATGTCGCCGAAGGCTGGCGCGCACGGCGAAGCCTGCGGCATGATGGCGATCAAAGCCGCCATCGCGGCCAAGGCTGAGGCGGCGACCCGCAAGATCGTGCTTGTCCCTGAATCGGCGCATGGCACCAATCCGGCCAGCGCGACTTTGATCGGCTTTGAGACGCGCCCAGTTCCCGCCGGCGCCGATGGCAGGGTTGATCTTGCGGCATTGCGGAGTTTGCTCGGGCCCGATATCGCCGCGATCATGCTGACAAATCCGAACACCTGCGGTCTGTTCGAGAGCGATATTGTCGAGATCGCCGCGGCGATGCACGCGGCGGGCGCTTATTTCTACTGCGACGGCGCGAATTTCAACGCGATTATGGGCAAGACGCGGCCTGGTGATCTCGGCGTCGACGCCATGCACATCAATCTGCACAAGACTTTTTCGACGCCGCACGGCGGCGGCGGCCCCGGCGCTGGTCCCGTCGTCCTGTCGGAGCGGCTTGCGCCCTTCGCGCCTGTGCCTTTCCTTCGCAAGGGAGAGGGCGGGGCGCGCCTTGTCGAACATAGCGACGAACGCTCGCAGTCCTTTGGCCGCATGACCGCGTTCCACGGCCAGATGGGCATGTTCGTGCGCGCCTTGACCTATATGTTCTCGCATGGCGCGGACGGCTTGCGGCAGGCCTCGGAAGATGCGGTGTTGAGCGCCAATTACATCCGCGCCAGCCTCAGCGACCTGATGACGCAGCCCTTCGGCGACAAGCCTTGCATGCATGAGGTGCTGTTCGATGACTCCTGGCTGAAGCCGACAGGGCTCTCGACGCTCGATTTCGCCAAGGCGATGATCGACGAGGGCTATCATCCGATGACGATCTATTTCCCGCTTGTCGCGCATGGCGCGATGCTGATCGAGCCGACCGAATCGGAATCGAAGGCCTCGCTGGATCTTTTTATTGCGACGGTGCGCGATCTCGCCCTGTCGGCGCTTGGCGGCGAGACCGAGCGATTCGTCAGCGCTCCAGTCTACGCGCCGCGCCGGCGGCTTGACGAGACGAGAGCCGCCCGCAACCCGGTTCTCAAATGGACGAAGCCCGCGCCGCAACAGGCGCCTGCAGCCTAACGTGCATGATCTTATACCAACGGCATTGGCGTCTCAACTCAGGGGTCTTCGCAAATTCGCACTGTCGTGATTCTCTTCGGATTGGAGATGATTTGGGGAGATTTTGATGCCGGAAGCCTTGGCGATCACGCGCGATGATTTCACTGCAGCGGAGCTTCGCGAAGCGGCGACGCACAGCAAGGACGCCAATGCGGCGCGGCGGATGTTGGCGCTGGCCTTAGTGCTTGAAGGATATAATCGGGGCGAAGCCGGCAAGCTCTGCGGCATGGATCGGCAGACCTTGCGCGATTGGGTTCTACGCTACAACGCCGAAGGCGTCGCCGGGCTCTGCAACCGCATCGCGGCCGGGCCGAAGCCGCGCCTCACGCCCGAACAAGAAGCTCTTGTGGCGGAGATGGTTCGCAAAGGACCTGACCTTGCCGTCGACGGCGTGGTGCGCTGGCGACGAGTGGATCTGGCCCGCGTGATCAAGACCCAGTTCCATGTGACCCTGGCCGAGCGCAGCGTCGGCGCGATGCTGCGCCGGCTGGGGTTCCGGCGCTTGTCGGTGCGGCCCCGCCATCCACAGCAAGATCCTGCGGCGCAGGAGGCGCACAAAAAAACTTCGCCGATCTGGTCAAGGCCGCAATCCCCGAGCATGCACGCGAAAAACCGATTGAACTCTGGTGGCAAGACGAAGCCCGCGTCGGCCAGCAGGGCACGCTCACTCCGCGTTTGGGCCGAGCGCGGCAGCCGGCCGCCCGCGCCGCGCGATCAGCGACGCGAATGGGCCTACATATTCGGCGCCGTCTGTCCTTGCAGGGATATCGGCGCGGCTTTGGTCTTGCCTTACGCCAACGCCCGAGCGATGAGCCTGCATCTCGAGGAGATCAGCAGCCAAGTGACGCAAGGCAGCCACGCCGTGCTGCTCCTCGATGGAGCCGGATGGCATCAAACTGGCGGCAAGCTGCGGGTCCCCGGCAACATCAGTCTGCTCCACCTACCAGCCTATTCCCCCGAGTTGAACCCGGTCGAAAACATTTGGCAGTTCCTGCGCCAGAACCATTTGAGCAACCGCGTGTTCGAAAACTATGATGAGATCCTTGACGCATGTTGCGCCGCATGGAACGCCCTCACTGCTGAGTCGAAGCGCATCGCCTCAATCGCCACACGAGCTTGGGCGTCGGTTGTTGCCTAATGCCGTTGGTATTAGATGGATTCCGTCCAAGGTCATCGTGACCCATAGGAGCCTCGCGTTAGCGCCACAAGTTAGTTCGGGCGAGATCGAGCAATTCGTCGCCCCGACCGCTCATTACCGCCTTCACCATGTAAAGCGTGAAGCCCTTGGCCATCTCCGCCGTGACCGTAGGCGGCATGGCGAGCTCGGTCCGGTTCACCACGGCGTCGATCAGAACCGGCCCGTCATGGGCGAAAGCCGCAGCGACGCCGGCCTCGACCTCACCCGGGTCCTCAAGGCGGATCCCGCGCACGCCGACGGCCTCCGCCATCGCCGCGAAATTTGGATTTTGAAGTTCGGTGCCGGTGGGCAGGAAGCCAGTGGACTTTTGCTCAAGCTCGATAAAGCCGAGGGCGCCATTGTTGAAGACAAAGACCTTCACCGGCAGGCGCAATTGCGTAAGGGTGAGGAAATCGCCCATCAGCATGGCGAAGCCGCCGTCGCCCGCCAGCGCGATGACTTGCCGACCGGGAAAGGCGCACTGCGCTCCGATTGTCTGCGCCATCGCGTTGGCCATGGAGCCGTGCCAGAAGGACCCGAGGAGACGCCGCTTGCCGTTCATCGCCAGATAGCGGGCAGCCCATACCGTCGGCAGACCGACGTCGCAAGTGAAGATCGCGTCGTCGGCGGCGTGGCCGTTGATGGCTTTGGCGATTTGCTGCGGATGGATCGGCGGCTTGCCTGGCGCGCCGACGGCCAGTTCATCGAGGCTCTTGCGCGTCTTGCGATAGTGTTCAACCGCCTGGTCGAGATGCCGGCGATCGCGATTTTCCTCGAGCAGCGGCAAGAGCGCTTCGAGCGTCGCGCCGACATCGCCCACAATCCCGAGGTCTACCGCGGCGCGGCGGCCGATCTGCTCGCCGCGGATGTCGATCTGGGCGATGCGCACGCCCGACCCTTGCGGATAGAACTGCCGGTAAGGGAAATCAGTCCCAAGCATCAGCAGCACATCGCAGTCGAGCATGGCGTAGTAGCCCGACGCAAATCCAATCAGCCCCGTCATCCCGACGTCGTAGGGATTTTCCCACTCAACATGCTCCTTTCCCTTCAACGCGTGCACAATGGGCGCCTTCAACCGCTCGCAGAGCGCAAGGAGCAAATGGTGGGCGCCTTGACATCCAGATCCGCACAACACGGTCAAACGGCCCTTCCCGTTCAGCATGGCCGCCAACCGCTCGAGATCGGCAGGCGCGGGCGTTACGGTCGGCCTGGACGGCAAGAGGTTCGACGCCTTGGGGACCGGGGCGCTCGACGCCGGCTGCAAGGCGACATCGCCGGGCAACGCCACAACCGACACGCCACGGTTGGCCACGGCCTGTCGGATGGCGATCTCCAACGTACGCGGCATTTGGTTGGGGCCGGAGATCAGCTCGCAATAATGGCTGCACTCCTGGAACAGCGTTTCCGGATGGGTTTCCTGGAAATAGCCGGAGCCGATTTCCGCCGACGGGATTTGCGCGGCGATGGCGAGTACTGGGACGCGCGAGCGGTGGCAGTCGAACAGGCCGTTGATGAGGTGCATATTGCCGGGTCCGCAGCTGCCGGCGCAGACCGCGAGCTCGCCCGTGAGATGCGCCTCCGCGCTCGCCGCAAAGGCCGCCACCTCTTCGTGTCGGACGTGGATCCATTCGATCTCGCCCTGGCGCCTCAGCGCGTCGGTTAGCCCGTTCAGGCTGTCGCCGACGATGCCATAGACCCGCTTGACGCCGGCGGCGGCGAGAATCGCCGCAAATTGGTCCGCGACGGTATTAGCCATTTAGCCTCTCCTTTACGTTCGCATTCACTGAGAGAGCTGACATCGCAAGCGACTGCACAACCACGTGGCGAGACGATCACATTCGAAGAGATTGTGCGCTGACATGACCCAGTCTCGCGGTCGGCCGCTCGCTATCGGCTCGGTAATTCTGATCGCGACAAACAAGGACCGGCGGACTAAGGCAGCAATGAAGGGCGCAACCCTTCGCCTTCGGCCGCCGTTTCGGCCGCCGTGGAAATTGGGACCAGATGCTATCTTCTTAGGAATTCAGGCTATTTCTTCTTCGCCGGCGTGCCTGTCTTCAACAAATTCGGGGCGGCCGCCTCTTTCGGCTTCTCTTTCTTGGGCTTTTTCTCCTCGCGATTGCTGCGCAGCTGACTCTTTGCCATCACAATTCTCCTTTAGAAGGCGCTCGCTAGTTTTGCCGAGCGCGCAGCGTCATGAGAAATGCGCTCCGCTGGGGATCATGTCCAGCGTAAAGGCCTCGGAAAGGTTTCCGGCTTAGAAGGGCAAGAAATGGCCGCCCGACCGGACCTGCGTCAGCTTGCCCCACAACCGGACGGCAAGCAGAGGCGTTACCGCCTATGCGGCGTTTGGTGAAGTTGACGCCAATACATGCTAAGGTTAAATTTGTTATGGTCCCAAGCGCGGGTGTTGCACTCGATTCGGGATCTTGGTCGCCGATAGAGTTCTTGTGAAGAACTCCATTTCGCACTTGCGAAAAACAAAAAATCCATCCATATACCATCCATGTGGATGGGGGATGAAGCATGAGCGCGGAAATTCATCGTTTGCGGGATAGAGCATTCGAGAGCGAAAAGATCACGATCAACCTTGGTTACGTCGACCTTGGCCATATCGATCTCCTCGTGCGCGAGGGCTTTTACTCCAATCGGACTGACTTGATCCGGACGGCGATTCGGAACCAGCTCTCGCGCCATGCGGAGGCCGTCAATCAAACCATTGTGCGGCAGACCCTTGAAATCGGGCTGCGGCACTACAGCAGGGAGGATCTCGAAACGGTTAGGGCTGCGGGCGAAATGCTCAGCATCAAGGTCGTAGGCCTCGCCATCATTGCCGAAGACGTTCCTCCTGAGCTCGCCTCCGCCACTATCGAGGCGATCACGGTTCTCGGAGCTCTTCAGGCGAGCAAAGCGGTCAAGACAGCGCTTGCCGATCGCATTCGCTGACTGCCTTTTTCGTCGTGCTTGTTTGACGAAGGACTTTTCAAAATGGTCTTGGCCGCCGTGAAAAAAGGATCAAACAAAATGAAATCCATTCTCGATGGAGCCCTTCGCAAGGTCTCGAAGCTGACGCCGCTCCACAGTCTGACGGAGCGGACGAAGGCGATTCAGACGGCGCTCGCCGGTCCGACCCGGAACGGTCAGACCGGGAAAAAATACGCCGGCGCAAAGAGCCGCCATGCATGGGAGGACCAGGGTCCGGCGAAACGCGGCGCCGAGAATGTTTCAAATGAGTTTCAGCCTCTGAACAAAGTTTCAGAGCCGCCGCACGGGGCGCCGGAGGGCTTCGTCCAGAGCACGCGCTTCGCTGAAGGATGGCGTTCGAGTTCTGAACCGGCCGGCGTGAAACTTTCGGAGGACCTTTCTCCACCGAACCCGGCCGCGGATCTCCTGAACGCATTTGCGGCGTTCCAAAAAGGCTGGGCTTTCCCGGGCTCCTTAACGGATGGCGCGCATAACGCTTCGCCTGTGGGCGAAGTGATGGAAATGCTGCAGCGCCGGATCGTTCCGGACTGGGGCTTGCCGGTCGCGCCGGCGGTTGTCCGCGAGAGAGCGGCGCCCACGCCGGAAGGCGCGCAGTTCTTGCGCCGCACGTACGCCTGCGCCGAAGGCTCGCGCGACTACAAGCTTTTTGTGCCGGGAATCGCTACTCGCGCGGCGCGGGCGCGCAAGCTGCCGCTGATCGTGATGCTGCATGGCTGCAAGCAAGATCCAGACGACTTCGCCTTGGGCACGGGCATGAACAAGCTGGCGCAAGAGCGCGGCTTTCTCGTCGCTTATCCGGAGCAGTCGGCGCGTTCGAATCAAATGGGATGCTGGAACTGGTTCCATATCAAGCATCAGGAGCGGGAATCCGGCGAGCCGAGCATCATCGCCGGGATAACCGGCGAGATCATTTGGGAGTTTGATGTCGATCCGGCGCGGGTCTTCGTCGCGGGCTTGTCGGCCGGCGGCGCGATGGCCGCGATTTTGGGCGCGACTTATCCGGATTTGTTCAAGGCGACGGGAATCCACTCCGGCTTGCCTTGCGGAGCCGCAACCGACATCGCGACGGCGTTCAACTCGATGCGTCACGGCGCCGCAATGGACGCGCTGTCGCCGCCTGAGATGAATGTGCGCACGATTGTGTTTCAGGGCGGAGCCGATCGAACGGTGCATCCTTCCAACGCGGATCTGATCGTCGCCTTCGCCAGCGCCGGTCTTGACGGCGTCGTCGAGACAAAGCGAAAGGGCCTCTCGAAAGGCGGCGTCGCCTATGAGCGCACCATCATCGCCGAATTCGAGCGGCGCGCCGCAGGTGGAATATTGGGCGATCAAGGACATGGGGCACGCCTGGTCCGGCGGCAATCCGGAAGGCTCCTTTACCGATCCCCATGGTCCGGACGCCTCGCGTGAAATGCTGCGTTTCTTTCTCGAGGCTCGACCCTGATGGCTGAAAGGCCGTTAAAATGCGGCGCGGCTGCGAGCTGCGCCGGGTTTATCCCTTTCCTTTTGGCGTCAGCAACGCGTCGAGGGCTTGATCGAGGCCGTTTGAGGAAACCGCAAGCGACAAGCTCTCGCCGCCGGCGTTCCTGATGGTCATGCGGCCCGTCTGCTTCAGGGAACGGAAGCTCTGCGCTTGATCCGCCGACAGTTCAGCGTCGGCGAGACAGGCGGTGTTAAGACAGGACTTGAACTTTAGAATGATCCCGGATTTTGCGGGATCGAAGGCGATCTCAACGCCAGGCTCAAGGGTAAGATTGGCTTGGACAATCGCGACGAGCCGCAGCGGCTTGTCCGTCGTCCCGGGCACGAAGGCGACTTTCGCGATTGGCGGCATCCCGTCTTCGGGCTGCAGCGAAATGTCGGCTTCGCAGCTTTCCGCGGACGCGCCGGGCGCTGTAGCGCAAATCAGCGTCCAATCGCCGAACGTCTGCCTTCGCGGCGCCGGCGCGCTCTTGGAGATGGCCGCTCGCGGCGTTGCGTCGCTCTGCGCGGCGAGCTGCGCCGGGGTTTGCGCCTCTCCGCAGGATTGCCACGCGAGGGAAACAAGAAAGAAAACTATCAGTTGTTTGCGCATCAACTCTGATCCGAAAGAGTGTGTGGGCGGCTGGCGGGGGTCTTTTAAGCATCATCTTATCCGGATTGTCGGCAATTTTTGCGGATTACGCATTTTTGCGCGCGACTCAATCGTCGTCCTTCGCTCTGCGCCCGAAATCGGGCGCCGCCGTCTCCTGGCCCTGGTCGATGATGCTGCGGCGAATCGCCCGCGTCCGCGTGAAAAGGCTCTCGAGGCCCTCGCCGTCGCCGTGCCTGATCATGCGCTGCAAGGCGGTCAGATCTTCGCTGAACCGCCCGAGCATTTCGAGCACGGCCTCCTTGTTGTTCAAAAAAATGTCGCGCCACATGATCGGATCCGACGCCGCTATGCGAGTGAAATCGCGAAAGCCGCCGGCGGAAAATTTGATCACTTCGGACCGCGTCCCTTCTTCGAGCTCGGCGGCGGTGCCGACGATGTTATAGGCGATGAGATGCGGCACGTGGCTGGTGATCGCCAGGACGAGATCGTGGTGCTCCGGCGTCATGGATTCGACATTGGCCCCGGCGCTTCGCCAAAGCGCCTCCAGCCTCGCCGCGGCCTGTGGATCAGCGCCCTCAGGGGGCGTCAAGATCGTCCAACGGTTTAGGAAGAGCGTCGCGAAGCCGGCGTCCGGTCCTGACTCCTCCGTGCCGGCCACCGGATGCCCCGGAATGAAGTGGACCGTCGCTGGCAAATGCGGCGCGACGGCGGCCAGAATCGAGGCCTTCACCGATCCGACGTCGGAGACAATTGCGCCGGCTTTCAGATGCGGCCCGATCGCTTCGGCGATCTCGCCCATCGCGCCCACCGGCGCGCAGAGGATGACGAGGTCGGCGCGCGCGACGGCCTCTGCCGGCGTCTTCGCGACGCGATTGGCGATAGCGATTTCCCCGGCACGTCGGCACACTTCCGGCGAAGAATCATAGACTACGATGTTGCGCGCCAGTCCCTTGCGGCGGATGACGCGCGCCAGCGACGAACCGATCAGCCCGACGCCGATGATCGCTACGCTTTCGAAAAGAGGCTCGCTCAGCGCGGGCCCAAGACCGTCGGGCAATTTTGTCAGCCTTTCGCGCCGCCAGCGAACTCACGCAGGCTTGCGGCGACGAGGAGATTCGCCTCTTCGGTCCCGACAGTCAGGCGCAGGCAATTTGGCAGTCCATAGGCGGCGACCCTGCGCAGAATAAGGCTGCGGCTGGTCAGAAACCGGTCGGCGTCGACGGCCTCCGCCGGCGCGTCAAAATGCAGCAGCAGGAAATTGCCCGCGCTCGGCGTCGCCTTGATCCCGAGCGCGCCCGTCGCATTCACCAGCCAGTCGCGCCACAGATCGTTGTGCGCGATCGCCTTTTCGATGTGGCCTTTGTCTTCCAGCGAAGCTATTCCAGCTGCGACTGCGGGGCCGCTCGTATTGAAGGGAAGCCGGATGCGATTGAGCGCGTCGCAGACGTCGGCAGGCGCATAACACCAGCCGAGCCGGATCGAGGCGAGCCCATGGATTTTGGAGAATGTTCGGGTCATCACAACATTGTCTCGCGATGAGACCAGCGCGTCGCCCGCCGCATAGTCGGCCTTCGTCGCATATTCCGCATAGGCCGCGTCAATGACCAGCAGAACGTCGCGCGGCAGGAGATCCGCCAGCCGCTCGACCTCGGCGATCGGCAGATAGGTGCCGGTCGGATTGTTGGGATTGGCGATGAACACGATTTTGGTGCGCGGCGTGACTTTAGCGAGAATGGCGTCGACGTCGGCCGTGAAGCTGGTTTCCTTGGCGACGACTGGCGTCCCGCCGGCGGCGAGAATGGCGATCTTGTAGACGAGAAATCCGTGCTGCGTGAAAACGCCCTCATCGCCTTCGCCGATATAGGCTGCGGCGAGGAGATGGAGCAATTCGTCGGAGCCGGTTCCGCAGACGATGCGGGCCGGATCAAGGCCGAAGGTTCGGCCGATCGCCTCGCGCAAGGCGCGCGCCGTTCCGTCGGGGTAGACGTCGAGCCGATCAGACGCGGCGCAAAAGGCTGCTTTCGCGCGCGGGGAAGGTCCGAGCGGCGTCTCGTTCGAGGAAAGCTTGTAAATTTTGGCGACGCCCGGCGCCGAGCTTTTGCCCGGCACATAAGGGTCGATCGCGAAAACGCCGGCTCGCGGGCGCGGGCGTATGGCGTTATCCTTTGGCGTCAGGCCGGCGGGCATGGCCTGTGGCTTCATCATGAAAAAGAACTCCGCGATAATTTCATTGCGCCGCTGCGACGGTCTCTTTCTGGGCCTTCGCCTCCGAGGCCTCAAAACGCGCCGCATGGCCGCCGATTTCGGCGATTTGAGGCTCGCCCGCGCCAGCCTCGATCAGCGCTTCGCGCAACTGGCGCGTCGTGACGGCGCCATCGGCGGCGATGAGAAGCGAAAAGCCTTCGCCCTCCGCCGTCACGCCGACGATGTCCGCGTCGATCGCCGCCAAATGGGATGGCGGCGGCTTGCTCCAGCTTTGGAGTTCGACGTCATAAAGAACGACGTCGCGCACGGCGGCCTCCGCCAAGGGCTGCGCGATGACGAAAAGCGGCATCCCCGCCGGATGGTCGGGCCGCTCGACGAAAGGCAGCCGGGCGATGATTTTTGGCGCCTGCGGCTCCCTGAGCCGGCGCCACCAGGCGCTAGAGGGGGCGTCCGCCTCGACTCGCACGAGGCCAAGATCGCCTTTCGAGGCGGCCACCGCGTCGATGACGCTGGCGACACTCTCATGCGCGACGTAAGGCACCGTGAAGCCGAAATGGAAGCGGCAACAGTCGCGCATCTTGCCGTCGCCGCCTGAAATATCGGCGTGCACGCTATAGGGCGACTGCGCATAGGTGAAGGTCGAGATGATGATGCGCCAGATGCTTTCGACCGTGTCGAGCGGCAACAGTCCTTCGTGGCGCGAGACGAGGGCGCGCATCATGTCGGCCTCGCGTCCCGGCCGGAACGCCGAGCCGCCGCCCTGCTGCGCCTTGGCTTCGATCAGGCGATGGATAATCTCGCCGCGCTTGATCAAAAGCTGGTGCAGTTCGGAATCGATGCAATCGATCTCGACTCTGAGGTCAGCCAATGTCTCGAGACGGGCGGGGTGGGTCATGATGACAGCTCAAGAGGCGATGCGCTGTCTTAGAGCATTTTTCCGCGAATAGGAAAGATGCTTCGGCCCCCCGAAACGCGGCCCATTCGTCAGCGTTGCCGAAAATCACGGGCCCCAGGCACGTGCTTGACAGCTGATTCTTAAGCGTGTCACGCTACGCCACCGCGCGCATTAATTTAAAAAATTTTTGTTTAATCCCTAGTATAGAGATATCTGATGACTTCAAGTTGTTTGGACGAGAGAGAAGATACACTCGCTGAAACGTTGGAGCGTTTCAATCGTAAGGAGCGAAATTTGTTGGTAAGGGACGTTCTTGGCCACAATGAGAAACCCCTGATGTTGCGAGAGGGATTTCTGGAAGAAGTAGCAAAAGCTCTGAAAATTCCCAAGCTAAAGCCAGAGAATGCCCACTGGTGGACTGATTATCACTATGCTTGGCTTGCCGGAGCCTTGGCAGTTTACTTCGAAGGCGAAGAGGCTCTCGAAATCGCCCGGCCGAACCGGCAGAAAGATCCTTCAGGGCTCGCCAAGTCTCGCTATCTCGTCGAGGGGAATTCGGAAGACGCGGATCTTGTTATTGCTAGCGGCTCTGATCTTATCCTTGTTGAGGTCAAGGCTTACGGTGCATGGAGCAATAAGCAGATGGCGAGCAAACGAGCTCGTCTACAACTGCTTCAGGATGAGTTGACCGCACTTAGCGAGAAATCTCCTCCGCAAAAGACAGTTCGACTGCATCTTCTTCTCATGTCTCCTAGCGAGCCTGAGAAGCTTGACTTGCAAGGGTCACCGATCCCCCACGTCAAATTGAGGTTGGCTTCGAGTGGGCTATCTATTCTCGATGTGAGCCGATGCGACAAGGAAGGGCATAAAATGATCACAACCAGCTATTGGCGCGTCGGGCGAATTAAAAAGCGCTTTCTTGAGCCGAAGGATCAATAAACAGCAATTTGGCTGCTCACCCGTCTCGCGGGCAGTCGAGCGGCGGCCGGAAGCCCAACTCCAGCACCGTCCAGACGATCACACCGACGAGAAGCGCGTCGAGGGCGGCGACATACCAATGGGATAAATATTCACTCACCCGCGGCTGCAGCCAATGCGCGGCGCCGGAAAACAGCGCCCCCAGCGGCACGAGCCCGGCGAGCCCCGTCGGCAGTTTCCTCGCGCGCAAACGTTTAGCGGACAAATTATAAAATGAAATGCCGATGAACAGAATCGCGAAGGCGTAAAAGAGCAAATAGACAAACGTCAGAAAAACCTTCCATTCGAATAGGGGCGACGTGGGGCTCAGCTGGCGATAGGCGTTCGGCTTCAAAAAAAGCCAAATCGCGGTCAGCGCCGCGAAGACGACAGCGAGCAGCGCCGCGCCTTCGCGCCAGGTTTTTGCGTCGATCAGCCCCTGATCGGTGCGGAAGCCGAAGCGCGCGATGAAAGAGGACAATGCTTTTCCGATTGCGTTCCGGCTCGTTTTCTAATGACCAATCGTCCAATCATCCCAAAGGGCTAGTCCTAGACGTGAAACTGAGCGGTGGAAAGAGAGAAATTTTGCCATTTGACCACAATTCATTATGATAAGCCTTCCCTTCAATCAAATTGGTGTTAAGGGGACCGTTTTGAAGCCTAACCGACCTAGATTGTTTATAGGGTCATCCCGCGAGGGTCTTAAAGTGGCTAGGGCAGTGGACCAAAGCCTTAGGGAGGAGTTCGAATGCACTGTCTGGTGCGACGGTGTGTTCAATCTGTCTAATCAAACGCTCGATGATTTGAAGCGTATAAGCGAAATGAAAGATTTTGGCATTTTTGTATTCTCACCTGATGATGTAACGAACAAAAGAGAAGAGTTGTTTAGGGCACCTAGGGATAACGTTATCTTCGAGTTTGGCCTTTTTATTGGAAGATTAGGGCTAGATAGGACGTTCTTCCTAGTTCCTAAATCAAGCAAAATACATCTTCCGTCGGATTTGAATGGCCTCACATATGGTGATTATGAAGACCAACGCAGCGATAAAAACTGGATTGCAGCGGTAAGTGCATTTTGCGAAAAAGTAAGAGAAAGCGCTGCTCAGAAGGGATTTCGCTATGACAATCTATCGAGGGACTTAGCGCTTCTCTCTCAACAATATGAGTTTGTGAGTGGATAAAAGATGGAGACGATAGAGTAAATAAAAAAAATTTGATATTTTCTGAAATGAGACGTTTTTGTAGAGAACATGCAATTAACAAACATAAAATACTTACAGAAATAAAGCAGTATGGTTGCTATATCTCTTTGGCTGCCGCAATTGTTGAGGGTACTTCTCTTGATGATTTATACCAACGGCATTGGCGTCTGACTCAGGGGGTCTTCGCAAATTCGCACTGTCGTGATTCTCTTCGGATTGGAGATGATTCGGGGAGATTTTGATGCCGGAAGCCTTGGCGATCACGCGCGATGATTTCACTGCAGCGGAGCTTCGCGAAGCGGCGACGCACAGCAAGGACGCCAATGCGGCGCGGCGGATGTTGGCGCTGGCCTTAGTGCTTGAAGGATATAATCGGGGCGAAGCCGGCAAGCTCTGCGGCATGGATCGGCAGACCTTGCGCGATTGGGTTCTACGCTACAACGCCGAAGGCGTCGCCGGGCTCTGCAACCGCATCGCGGCCGGGCCGAAGCCGCGCCTCACGCCCGAACAAGAAGCTCTTGTGGCGGAGATGGTTCGCAAAGGACCTGACCTTGCCGTCGACGGCGTGGTGCGCTGGCGACGAGTGGATCTGGCCCGCGTGATCAAGACCCAGTTCCATGTGACCCTGGCCGAGCGCAGCGTCGGCGCGATGCTGCGCCGGCTGGGGTTCCGGCGCTTGTCGGTGCGGCCCCGCCATCCACAGCAAGATCCTGCGGCGCAGGAGGCGCACAAAAAAACTTCGCCGATCTGGTCAAGGCCGCAATCCCCGAGCATGCACGCGAAAAACCGATTGAACTCTGGTGGCAAGACGAAGCCCGCGTCGGCCAGCAGGGCACGCTCACTCGCGTTTGGGCCGAGCGCGGCAGCCGGCCGCCCGCGCCGCGCGATCAGCGACGCGAATGGGCCTACATATTCGGCGCCGTCTGTCCTTGCAGGGATATCGGCGCGGCTTTGGTCTTGCCTTACGCCAACGCCCGAGCGATGAGCCTGCATCTCGAGGAGATCAGCAGCCAAGTGACGCAAGGCAGCCACGCCGTGCTGCTCCTCGATGGAGCCGGATGGCATCAAACTGGCGGCAAGCTGCGGGTCCCCGGCAACATCAGTCTGCTCCACCTACCAGCCTATTCCCCCGAGTTGAACCCGGTCGAAAACATTTGGCAGTTCCTGCGCCAGAACCATTTGAGCAACCGCGTGTTCGAAAACTATGATGAGATCCTTGACGCATGTTGCGCCGCATGGAACGCCCTCACTGCTGAGTCAAAGCGCATCGCCTCAATCGCCACACGAGCTTGGGCGTCGGTTGTTGCCTAATGCCGTTGGTATTAGATTTGCTTAAAAAAATACCTTTGGCTGATCTTCTACAGTTGCGGCCGGGCGGCGCGTGGTAAGCCATTGATATTGTTTGGATTGAGAGGTGATTCCCGCGAAAGTGTAGTGCCACGTGTGCGCCGTTTCTTATTGACTTGGAATGTGCATGCGCCAATTATGTGCGCACCACGAATGAGTTCGGCGAGACGGTTCCGCGACATGTATTTCCGCAAGAAGACCTCGAGCGGCCGCGCCTATCTCCAGATCGTCGAAAGCCGTCGCCAAGGCGCGCAAGTGCGCCAGCAGGTGATCGCGACGCTTGGCCGCGTCGAGGAGTTGCGCGAGAGCGGGCAATTGGAGCGGTTGCTGCGATCGGGCGCACGCTTCGCCGCGAAAGCCATTGTCGTCGACGCCGTCGCCGACGGCGCTGTAACGGCGAGCGCGGCGCGACGCATCGGGCCCGCTCTCGTCTTCGAACGATTGTGGGAGGAGACCGGTTGCCGGAGGGTCGTCGAGGATCTCGCCGGTTCGCGCAAGCATGGCTTCCCGCTCGAACGCGCGGTGTTTCTCACCGTTCTGCATCGTCTATTTTCTGGCGGCTCCGATCGAGCGGCGGACCGCTGGCGGGAGGATTACCGGATCGATGGGGTCGAGAACCTCGACCTGCATCACCTCTACCGGGCGATGGCCTGGCTTGGCGGGGAGCTAGCCGAAGATCAACAGCACGGCGCCACGCCCTTCGCGCCGCGTTGCCTGAAGGACGCCGTCGAGGAGGAACTGTTCGCGCGGCGGCGCGATCTGTTCAGCACGCTCGATCTCGTGTTCATGGACACGACCAGCCTCTATTTCGAGGGAGCGGGCGGACAGACCCTCGGACAACGCGGCTTTTCCAAGGACCATCGGCCGGATCTCAATCAGATGATCCTCGCGGTGCTGCTCGATGGCGACGGCCGGCCGGTTTGCACAGAGATGTGGCCCGGCAACACCGCCGATACGGGCAGCCTTATCCCCGTCGTCGACAGGCTGCGCAAGCGCTTTTCCATCGGCCGGGTCTGCGTCGTCGCGGATCGCGGCATGATCAGCGCGGAAACAATCGCCGAACTCGAGGCGCGCGGGCTTCTCTACATTCTCGGCGTTCGGGAGCGCACCGACAAACTCGTGCGCGAACTCGTGCTCGACGATCCCGCTCCCTTCATCCCGCTCACCATTGCAAAGCGGGGCGAGGATATCGATTACGAGGCCAAGGCCGTCACTCGCGCCGGACGGCGCTACATCGTCTGTCGCAATCACGAACAGATGAAGAAGGACGCCGCCGCCAGGGCCGCGATCTTGACCGCGCTCGAGCGGCAATTGAAGAAAGGCGACAAGAGTCTCGTCGGCAACAAGGGCTATCGCCGCTTCCTCGCGACGCGAGGCGACGACATTTTCGCCATCGACTGCGCCAAGGCGGAAGAGGACGCAAAATTCGACGGTGTCTTCGTGTTGCGGACCAACGCCGATCTCACGCCGCTCGAAGCCATGCTCTGCTACAAGCGATTGTGGATGGTGGAGCGGGCGTTCCGCACATCGAAGAGTTTGTTCGCCACGCGGCCGATCTTTCACAAGCTCGACGAAACCATTCGCGGCCACGTGTCGTGCAGCTTCCTCGCCCTCGTCTTGAAAAAAGAGCTGGAGGATCGCATCGCCAATGTGGGCAGGCGGGGCGCCGCCAGCGACAACGCGGAAAGCGGTTCTTGGCCCGACGTTCTCGCCGATCTCGACTCGCTGACCGAGACCGAGGTCGAGCAAGACGGCAAACGTTTTCTCCTGCGCTCGGCGCCGCGTCCGGCGGCGAGCCTCGCCTTACGCGCCGCCGGCGTCGCTTTGCCGCCGACCGTGCGTCAACTCACCGACGCCTGACCCCGCTCCACCCCGGCGATCAACGAAAATGTAGTGCCAAGGCGCTTTTCCAGCGCGGGTTTATCCGTGCTATCAATGCATTACAAATTCCAACTGTTGAAGATCAGTTTGGCAGCGCTTCCACAAGGAAATGCCCAACATAAAATTATGGATGCTATCGATTCAATCGAGCGGCTTTGCGGCTTCGATCACCATACTCGACATTCCCTTGTGGCGTGGTTGAGCGATATGCCGAACAATCACATCTCGGAGCGCGTCGCCCAGTTTGGTAGTCGCAAGTCTATTGCGCGATAGATTAATCTGGCCGCGGAACGTCGAGGAGCCTCGAATTCGGAGATTTCTACGCCGTTCGCCCATCAGTCTCTCAATAGGTCGTTGATCGCGGTCTTGGCCCGCGTCTGCGCGTCGACGGTCTTCACGATGACGGCGCAATACAGTGAGGGGCCGGGCGAGCCGTCCGGCAGCGGCTTTCCGGGCAGATTGCCGGAGACGACGACGGAATAGGGCGGCACATAGCCGATGTGGATCTCGCCCGTCGCCCGGTCGATGATCTTGGTCGAGGCGGAGATAAAGGTTCCCATCGAGATCACCGCGCCTTGGCCGACGATGACGCCCTCGACGATCTCGGAGCGCGCGCCGATGAAGCAATCATCCTCGATGATCGTCGGATTGGCCTGAAGCGGCTCTAGCACGCCGCCGATGCCAACGCCGCCGGAAAGATGCACATTCTTGCCGATCTGCGCGCAGGAGCCGACCGTCACCCAGGTGTCGACCATGGTGTTGCTGTCGACATAGGCGCCGAGATTGACGAAAGACGGCATCAAGACGACGCCGGGCGCGATATAGGCGGAGCGCCGCACGACGCAGTTCGGAACCGATCGAAATCCCGCGGCCGCATGCTCCTTCGGCCCCCAGCCGGCGAATTTCGACGGGACTTTGTCCCACCATGTCGAGCCGCCAGGGCCGCCGGAAATCTCGGCCATATCGTTCAGGCGAAAAGACAGCAGCACCGCCTTCTTCAGCCATTGACGCACCCGCCAGGAGTCAGGACCGGAAACGCCGGGGATTTTCTCCGCGACGCGGAGTTTTCCGGCGTCGAGCAGATGCAAGGCGGCGTCGACGGCCTTGCGAATTTCACCCTGCGTGCCGGCGTTGACATTGGCGCGATCCTCGAAGGCGGCGTCGATAATCGTTTCGAGGGCGGTGTGCGTCATTTTTGGTCTTTCGGTTCCGAGGCGGGCGGACCAACGCGTTACAGGGTTCGCGCGAAGCGATCAACGAGGGCTGTACGTCGGCGCTCAGATTTCCACTGCGCGCGAGCCGCCGCCGTCGAGCTCGCCGATTATTTTGATCAGGAACCCCTCGAGGTCGTCAGTCACGAAATCGATATGCGGCGCGATTTCGCGAATGCTCTCGCTAGCTTCGCGGTGGTCTGTCTGCCCGGGCCTCGGCACGACGAGGGCCGTGGTCATTCCACGTGCATGCGGCACAATGAGATTGCGCGCTAGATCTTCGAACATCACCGATCGTCGCGGATCGACGTCATGCTTGTCGAAAAAGCGCTCATAGGCGGCGGCCTCCGGCTTTGGCGTAAAATCGGCAGCGACAATGTCGAAAATATCCTCGAACATCGTATCAAGCCCGAGCGCTTTCGCAGTGCGCAAAGCATGGTCGCGCGAGCCATTGGTCAGGATCAGCTTGCGGCCGGGGAGCGCGGTGATGGCGGTCGCCAGCGAATGATTGGGGACGAGCCCCGATCGGTCGATGTCATGCGTGAAGTCGAGATAGGCCTCGGCGCTGATCCGGTGCTCTTCCATCAGCCCGCGCAGCGTCGTCCCATAGCGATGATAATAATATTTTTGCAAAGCGCGCGAGGACATACCGTCGAGGCCGAATAGATGCGCCAGAAACAGCGTTATCCGCGCGTCGATCTTCGGCCATAGATCGCTGTCCGCCGGATACAGCGTATTGTCGAGGTCGAAAACCCAGATGTCCTTTTGCGCAAACATATTGCCCGCGCGCGTAATCGGCGCGCCCGGCGTCTCCTGCGGATCGCAGGCGCTAGCCTCGCGCCTTGCTGAAGAGTGGCTCGCGTCGTTCACCGTGTGATCAGCGTTCCCGCGCCATGGTCGGTCAGCAGTTCGACGAGCACCGCATGCGGCGTCTTCCCGTCGAGGATGACGACGCCTTCGACGCCCTGCTCGAGGGCGTAAATGCAGGTCTCCACCTTGGGGATCATGCCGCCGGTGATCGTTCCTTCGGCGATGAGGGCGTGGATCTCATCGACGCGCAATTGTTTGATCAAATTCATGTCCTTGTCGAGGACGCCGGGCACGTCGGTGAGGAACAATAGCCTTTTGGCTTTCAGGGCGCCGGCAATGGCGCCCGCGAAAGTATCGGCGTTGACATTATAGGTTTCACCATCCTCGCCGGCCGCGATCGGGGCCAGAACCGGGATCAGCTCGCGGCCGAGCACCTGGTCGAGCACGATCGTGTCGATTTTGGAGGGCTCGCCGACGAAGCCGAGGTCGACCAATTCGCTCGTCTGCGGCGCCTTTTGGGCGATGACCATATTGCCGTCCTTGCCGCAAAGGCCGATGGCGTGGCCGCCCTCCGCATTGATGAAGCCGACGATCTGCTTGTTGATGGAGCCGGCCAGCACCATTTCCACGATCTCGATCGTCGCCTTGTCGGTCACGCGCAATCCGTCGGAGAACTCCGATTTGATGCCGAGCTTCCTTAGCATGGCGCCGATCTGCGGGCCGCCGCCATGCACGACAACCGGTTTGACGCCGGAGAGTTCGAGCAACACCATGTCCTTGGCGAAATCGCGGGCGACTTTTTCGTCGCCCATGGCGTGGCCGCCATATTTCACGACGACGATCGCCTCGTCGTAACGCAGCATATGCGGCAAGGCCTGCATCAGGATTGCTGCTTGTTCCTGGGCCTTTTCCTCGCTGCTTGGGATGCTCACTTCGCTCATCTGATCCGCCTGCGTCGATTATTTCGCTCTATTTTTTCACGCGGTCAGCGCCGCCTCACGTGAAGACGCTCTATCTATGCACTTGTTGTGACAAGCTCAACGCGGTCATGCGCCGCGTCAGGAGCCGCGCTCGGCGAGGAGCTGCGCAACCGCCGCGCGCAGCTCAGGGACGCCGGCAAAGCTACGCGCCGAGGTGAAGACCACCTCTGGAAACGCCGCCGGCCGCTTTTCCAGCGCTTTCAGCGTCTCCTCGACGCGCATGTCCTGTTCGCTCGCCTTGACCTCGTCGCGCTTGGTCAGAACGATCTGGTACGACATCGCGGAGCGGTCGAGCAGATCCATCATTTCCGCGTCAGGCGCTTTCGGGCCATGGCGGCCGTCGATCAGCACAAAGACGCGCAGCAAAGGCGCCCGGCCGCGCAAAAAATCCTGCGTCATGCTGCTCCATGAGGCGATCTTCTGCTTCGAGGCCGCGGCATAGCCATAGCCCGGCATGTCGACAAGACGCAGCTTCGCGGTGGCGAGGTCGCCGCCGAGCCCAAAGAAATTGAGTTCGCGCGTGCGGCCCGGCGTATGCGACGTGCGCGCCAAAGTCTTGCGATTGGTCAGCGCGTTGAGAAGCGACGATTTACCGACGTTGGAGCGGCCGGCGAAGGCGATTTCGGGCGCGCCGGGCGGCGGCAGCCCGTCAATCGTCCCCGCCGCCCAGATGAAATCGCAAGGCTGTGCGAAGAGCTTGCGGCCGGCCTCTAGGAAATCGGGCTCGCCCTGCGCGTGGTCACGAGCCCCTTGCGTCATCCCGCGGCCTTTTTTCGGAACATGCTCGCGAGATTGCCGAAGAGCTCGATTTCGGCGCCCGCCTTTTTCATGATCAGGGTCTGCTGGGCGACCGAGAGAATGTTGTTCCAGGTCCAGTAGATGACGAGGCCGGAGGGAAAGCCCCCCAGCGTGAAGGTGAAGATCACCGGCATCCAGGCGAAGATCTGCTTTTGCGTCGGATCGGCCGGCTCCGGATTGGCCTTCATCTGCACGAACATCGAGACGCCCATCAAGAGCGGCCAGACGCCGAGGGCGAGAAAATGGCCGAACACCGGCAGCTGCGTCGGATCATAAGGCAGTAGCCCGAACAGATTGAACACATTGGTCGGGTCAGGGGCGGAGAGATCCTTGATCCAGCCAAAGAACGGCGCGTGACGCATCTCGATCGTCACGAAGAGCACCTTATAGAGCGCGAAAAAAACCGGAATCTGGATCAGCATCGGCAGGCAGCCGGACACCGGATTGATCTTTTCGCGCTTATAGAGCGCCATCGTCTCCTGCTGCTGCTTCATCTTGTCGTCGGGATATTTGTCCCGGATGGCGGCGATCTGCGGCGCCACCGCCTTCATCTTGGCCATCGACAGATAGCTTTTGTTGGCGAGCGGGAAAAACAGGCCCTTGACGATGACCGTAGCAATCAAGATGGCGACGCCGAAATTGCCCGTCAGCGTATAGAGGAAGTGCAACAGCCGGAACATCGGCCGGGTGATAAAATAGAACCAGCCCCAATCGATCAGAAGATCGAATTTCTTGATGCCGAGATCGGCCTGATATTTATCAAGCGTCGCCACTTCCTTGGCGCCGGCGAAAAGGCGGCTCGTCGTCTCGAGCGAGGCGCCGGGCGCGATCGTCTGCGCCGCGCCGACGAAATCGGCGCGGTAGCTCTTGACCGCGCCGAGCGCCGCCGAAAAGCGCGCCTCGATCGGCGCGCTCTGCTCGGGGATCACCGTCGCCGCCCAATATTTGTCGGTGAAGCCGAGCCAGCCGCCGACGCCCGAGAAGGTCTTTTCGGCGCGCTCCTCCTTCTCGATCTTGTCGTATCTGAACTCCTCGACGCCGCCGTCGCCGATGACGCCGACGAAGCCTTCGTGCAGAACCGAATAATTGGTGGTCTTGGGCAGACCGTGCCGCGCCACCAGCGCGTAGGGCGCGAGCGCGACCGGCGTTGACGAGCGATTTTCGACGCTGTCGTGAATGGTGAACATATAGCGGTCGTCGACCGCGATGGTCCGGCGGAAGACGAGGCCCGCGCCGTCGTCATAGGTCAGCGTCACCGGGCTCTGCGGGGTCAGAACGTCGTGGTCGGCCCGCCACACAGTCGCAGGGCCGGGCAGGGCGACGGAAGCGCCGGCGGGGGCGACGAAACCGGCCTCGGCGTAATAGGCGTCGGGGGCGCCGGGCGGCGACAGCAGCACGATATTCGAGCTATTTGGATTGACGGTCTCGCGATACGCCTTGAGCGCGACGTCGTCGATCCTTGCGCCTTGGAGCGATAGCGAGCCGAAAATCGCCGGCGTATCGATCTTGAGGCGCGGGGAGGCGGCGAGCGCTTCGGCACGGGTTTTGGGCGCCGCGTTAAGCGGGGACAAATCGCGCCGGATGGCCTCCTGCGGCGCCTCTGGCGCGGCGGCCGGCGCGCCCCCCGCAGAGGTTTGCGCGCTTTGGGCCATCTGCGCCTGCCTTTGTGTTTCGGCGAGCCGCGCCCGGTCGGCGGGCTTTGAAGCGAAAAAATAGCTCCAGCCGACAATCACCAGGCACGACAGGCCGATCGCCAGATAAAGATTCCACGAATCCTTCGTCATCAATGCTCAGACCTTGGGTAACCGCCTCGAAAACCGTCTAAATTCAGGCAGAAAGCTTGTTGCGGCGCGCCCCGGACGTCGCGACGGCGCCGCACCCCCTCACGGGCGTCATGCGGGCGCGCAACCCCCGCCGGCGCTTGGGCGCGCCCTTCAACGGCTGGTAGGTCCGCTTCAATTCATATGCTCCATCGAAAGCCGGCGGGCGGAACTGCCAGCTTAGGTCAAGTCGCCCGGCGACGGGAGAACGGCGCTGAAAGAACGGCCTCTGGGCGACGACGCCAACCAGGCGGATCGGTCGAACCGGGAAAAGCGCGAGCGTTATAGGGTTAATAAACCGGCGAAGTCAATTTCGCCGCCGCCGCGGACGAATGTATTGGGCGAAGCGAAAACGCAAACAGATCGCCGCGCGCTCGGAGCACTACTCTCGCGATCGGAACCGGATGACGCGGTCACGCCTCAATTGTCCAGAAAGCTTCGCAGCTTGCGCGAACGGGAGGGGTGCTTCAGCTTGCGCAGCGCCTTGGCTTCGATCTGGCGGATGCGCTCGCGCGTGACGGAGAATTGCTGGCCGACCTCCTCGAGCGTGTGGTCCGTGTTCATGCCGATGCCGAAGCGCATGCGCAGGACGCGCTCCTCGCGCGGCGTCAGCGAGGCGAGGACGCGCGTCGTGGTTTCTCGCAGATTCGACTGGATCGCGGCGTCGATCGGCAAAATCGCATTCTTGTCCTCGATGAAATCGCCGAGATGCGAGTCTTCCTCATCGCCGATCGGGGTTTCGAGAGAAATCGGCTCTTTGGCGATCTTCAGCACCTTGCGCACTTTTTCGAGCGGCATGGCGAGCTTTTCGGCGAGCTCCTCCGGCGTCGGCTCGCGGCCGATCTCGTGCAGCATCTGGCGCGAGGTGCGCACGATCTTGTTGATCGTCTCGATCATATGGACAGGGATTCGGATCGTCCTTGCTTGATCGGCGATGCTGCGGGTAATCGCTTGGCGAATCCACCAGGTCGCATAGGTCGAAAATTTATAGCCGCGTCGATACTCGAATTTGTCCACCGCTTTCATCAGGCCGATGTTGCCTTCCTGGATGAGATCGAGGAATTGCAGCCCCCTATTGGTGTATTTCTTGGCGATCGAAATCACCAGGCGAAGGTTGGCCTCGACCATTTCCTTCTTCGCCTGCCGGGCTTCCCGCTCGCCTTTCTGCACCATGTGGACGATCTTGCGGAATTCCTGAATTTCAAGGCCCGTCTCAGTCGCCAACGCATGAATCTCGTTCAAAAGATCCTTAATCGACTCTTTGGCGGAGGCGACGAAATCCCTCCAGCCGCGGCCGCCAAGCTTGGAAACGCGCAGCAGCCACTTGGGGTCGAGTTCGGAATTCTGGTAGTTCTTGAGGAAATCCTCGCGACTGACGCCGCTGCCTTCGGCAAGGCGCAAAAGCCGGGTTTCGAGGCCGATCAGGCGTTTGTTGATGTCGTAAAGCTGCTCGACCAGGGCTTCGATGCGATTGGGATTGAGCGAGAGCGATTTGACGTCCGTGACGATTTCTTTCTTGAGCGTTTTGTATTTGCGTTCCTGCGAGGGCGTCAGCGTCTCGTTCTTGAGCTTGTTCTCGACGTTCTGGTCCTGCAGGCGGCGCAATTTCTTATAGGCGTCGGCCACTCTGTCGAAGGTATCGAGAACCTTCGGCTTGAGTTCGGCCTCCATCGCAGAGAGCGAGACGGAATTCTCCATGTCGTCTTCTTCATCGAAGACGTCTTCTGGGATGGGAGGGTCGAGGCCGTCTTCGTCGGCCGGCCTCAGCCGCGCTGGCGGATCGAGAGGCGCCGTCGCGGGCGCCGCCTGGCGTTCGGCCAACGCTTCGGCGGCCCCCGCCGCAGTCATGTCGATCTTGGGCGTATTGCGACCGTCGGGACCGGCGTAAGTCGCTTCAAGATCAATGATGTCGCGCAGCAGGACCTTGCTGTCGTTCAGCTCATCGCGCCAGATGATGATCGCCTGAAAGGTCAGCGGGCTCTCGCAAAGGCCGGCGATCATCGCCTCGCGGCCCGCTTCGATGCGCTTCGCGATCGCGATTTCGCCCTCGCGCGACAGCAGCTCGACGGAGCCCATTTCACGAAGATACATGCGGACCGGGTCGTCTGTGCGGTCGGCCGGCTCCGACGAACGGACGGTGACAGCCTTCGCCTGGGCGACCTCGACGAGGTCTCCGCCATCGGCCTCGTCCTCCTCGGAAGAACTCCTCGCCGTCGCTCTCCTCGTGATCCTCAGTCTCGACGACATTGATGCCCATCTCGTTCATCATCGCGAGAATGTCTTCAATCTGCTCCGAATTGACCTCTTCGGACGGAAGCACGGCGTTCAATTCGGCATAGGTCACGAAGCCGCGCTTCTTGGCGGCCTTGATCATCCGCTTGACGGCGGCGTCGGATAGATCGAGCAGGGGGCTGTCGGCGGTCTCCACCGCGCCGCCTTCCGTCTCGGTCTTCTCGTTGTCCTTTTTCGCCATCAATGGCCTCCGCCGTTAAGGAACATTAGACTGGCCTCTCGCCAGCGCATCGGGCCCTATTTGCCAGGTTCCGATTAAAATAAAGCGCAAATCAAAAGCTCGCTCGCAAGGTCATAGGCGGCTCCTTGACAAGCTGCTTAGAGCGTTCAACATCACCCAAACCTTAAAACCTACTGGCGAAATGCTGTAGCCAAACTGTGGCGCCGGCGACGGGCGCTAAAGCCCTGTCTGGCCCAACCTGTACAGCGACGACGTCGTGACGACTTGCTATAATCGCGATGACTCCGTCAGATCTGGAAGAAGTGTAATTCGTCAAGACGCACGGCGTCTGAGCCTCTATTTGCAAATCGTCCTAAGAAAATTCTTCCAAAGAACATTCTTCGTCCGGAGACGATCATTGCGAACAAAACGCACCGCTCCCGGACGCCGCCGTGAGCTTCAGAGCCTTTTCTTCTATATGAATGAGTTTACGAGAGTCAAAGTCTCGCCGTCACAACGTCCCGCCCGCCCGACCGGACGATGCGCCAAACCCATCAACTGTAGCCTCCGTGCCGCTCAGCGCGAGCAATTGCTCGTGAATGTCCTTAAGACGCGCCAAATTTGCGTCAGTCGGCTCCATAGCCAGCGCTCTCTTGGCTAGATCAAGAGCTCTATGTAAGCTGCAGGCTCGATGATGCAAGGTCAATGCCTGCTTCAAAACTTCGTCGGCGTCGGAGTCCGCAGCGTCGCTTTTCAAATACCAATGAGACGAATGGGCGGCCAAGGCGTCGAGCCGCCGCAGGACGTCGGCAAAGCCGGAGCCTGCAGCGTCCGCGCGCAGGATCTGGCCTTCGATGGGTCCCGAGCCAGCGCGGTCCACCAGCCAATTGCGTAGCGCGGCCGCCTGCGCATAGGCGAAGTCGATGTCTGCGATCGCCTCGAGGTGGCACTCCAGAAGACCAGGATGATTGAGCAAAATTAACAAAATCAACGCCTCGCGTGGCCGTAGGCTCGACTTGTCGGAGTACAGAAGCGGCGATCGCAAAAAACTCTCGCTCACTGCCAGCGTCGCGGCGGCGGTTACGGCGCTGTCGCTTCCCCGCAGGGAGCCGCGTCGCTGTGGCCGTTGCTCGCGCTTTTGCCTCAAAAGTTTATAAAAGCGATCTTTGAGTTCCGTCTGATAACGGCGGCTCAGTCTTCTATCCTTGATTTCGTTGGCGATCTCGGCGAGGCGATGCTGTAAGCCGACCCAATGCTCGGGTGTTTTAAGGAGGAGCCCCTCGGTCTCGCGCAGGCAGATAAGATCCACCAGCGACTGCGCTTGCGCCAAAATCTCCTTCATGGCGGGCGCGCCGCCAGATCGGATGAAGTCGTCAGGATCCTGCCCCTCCGGCAGCAAAGCGAAGCGCAGCGACCGGCCAGGGCCGATGAGAGGCAGGGCCATGTCGATCGCGCGATAGGCGGCCTTGCGTCCCGCCTTGTCGCCGTCGAAGCAAAGAATCGGCTCCTCCGCCATGCGCCACAATAGCTCGGCCTGATCCGGCGTCAGGGCCGTGCCGAGCGGCGCGACGGTTTCGGCAAAGCCCGCGGACGCCATGGCGATCACGTCGATGTAGCCTTCGACGACAATGACTTTGCCGGAGGCGTGCGCGGCCTTGCGCGCCTGGTGATGGTTATAGAGCACGGCCCCTTTGTGAAAGAGCGGGGTTTCCGGTGAATTCAGATATTTTGCGGCGACGTCCTTGGCGAGCGCGCGGCCGCCGAACGCGATCGGCCGCCCGGAACGGTCGCCGATCGGAAACATGATGCGATCGCGAAAGCGGTCGTAAGGAACGGGGATGTCTTCGCCGTGGATCAGGAGCCCAGCCTCAATCATCGCTTCTTTCGCGACGCCTTTGGCGGCGAGATAATCGCGCAGTGCATATTTTTCGGGCAGCGCGAAGCCGAGCCTGAATTGCATTTGCGCGTCGAGCCCAACGCCTCGCCGGGCGAGATAATCACGCGCTTTCGCCCCGGCCGGCCCCTTCAGCTGGGTTGTGAAATAATCCGCCGCCATGTCGAGGACGGCGTGGAGGCTGGCGCGTTTTTGCTCCTGCGCCTCGGCGTCAGGCGAGACTTGCGGCAGCGGCAGGCCCGCCTCTCCCGCGAGGCGCTCGACGGCCTCCGGAAAAGTCAGTCCCTCGGTCGCCATGACGAAGTCGAAAATGTTGCCGTTTTTGCCGGCGGAGAGGTCGAACCAGGCCATTTTCTGGTCGTTGACGAAAAAAGACGGCGTCTTCTCCGCGTTGAAAGGCGAGAGTCCTTTCCATTCGCGGCCCGATTTCACCAGCTTTACGCGACGACGCACCACTTCCGAGACCGGAAGCTTCGCTTTTATTTCGTCGAGGAAGGAAGGCGGGAATCGCATCGTGCCGTTGTCGCGGATAATCGCGCAGCCAGTCAGAGAATCTTGTCCTTATCCCCATGATCCACAGACCGCGCCGCGCGGCCATCAGCTTGGCCCATTGGGGCGGCCTTCGGCAAGCCTCAATCGAAATCGGGATCTCTGGCGGTGATCTACGATCGCCGGGACCGGAGTTCCTCCGATTTCCTATATAGAGCCAGACAGGCTTGATTGTGACCAAATAGGGGCCGGCAATGAGCAAGACCCAACGTTTTTTTGACATGAAGCGGCAAGGCCGGCCAATCGCGGTCCTCACCGCCTATGACGCCCCGACGGCGCGGGCCGAGGCCGAGGCCGGCGTCGACATTATCCTCGTTGGCGACAGCGTCGGCGCCAATATGCTTGGCTATCAGAGCGAGCGCGAGGTGACGCTGGCCGACATGCGCCACCATATCGCCGCCGTGCGCCGCGGCGCGCCGCAGGCGACAATAATTGGCGATCTGCCCTTTGCGACCTATGATTCGCCGCAGACAGCCGTCGCCAGCGCCCAAAAACTAGTTGAGGCCGGCGCTGACGTCGTGAAGTTCGAGGGAGCGCATCCGCCAGTTCTCGAAGCTTTGAGCCGCCGCGAAGATCGAGGTCTGCTGCCATCTTGGGCTGGAGCCGCAAAACCATCTCGAAAAGCGCGTCAAGGGCCGCTCCGCCGCGGAGGCCTCGAAGCTGCGCGCCGACGCCCTCGCGCTGGATCGCGCCGGGATGAAGCTGCTCGTCCTCGAAATGATCCCCGAAGAAGTGGCCGCGGAAGTGACGCGCAAGGTTTCGGCGCCGACGATAGGCATCGGCGCCGGCCGCAAAACCGACGGCCAAGTGCTCGTGATCACGGATGTTTTGGGCTTCGGGGCCAAAAACTTCCGGCACAACCGGCGCTATCGCGACTTCGGCCAGCTTATGATCGAGACGGCGCGCGCCTACGTCCGCGACGTCCATGGCGCCGACTTCCCCGCCGAGGAAAATCTGACGCATATGACGGCGGAGGAGTTGGCGCTCTTCTTGGGAGCCAAAGTTTGACGTGGAAGGGCGCCTTTGCCGCGCAATACGGCCTGTTCAACTTGCGCCGAGCTTCGCCTTGACCAAACCGCTGGCCTTGGCGAAGTCCATACGGCCGGCGTATTTCGCCTTTAGCGCGCCGACGACCTTGCCCATGTCCTTGATCGAGGCCGCGCCGGTCTCGGCGATGGCCGCGGCAATCGCCGCCTCGACGGCCGCCTCGTCCAAGGGCTCGGGCAGGAAGCTCTTGATGACGGCGATTTCCTCGCTTTCCTGCTTGGCGAGATCGGCGCGTCCGGCTTTTTCGTAAATCTCAAGCAATTCCTGCCGGCTTTTGACCATTTTCTGCAAAAGGGCCAAAATATCGTCGTCGCCGACCGTCTTGCCCGACCGCGCGCCTCGATATCTTTATCCTTCAGCGCCGCCGTAATCATGCGGAGGGTGTCGACGCGGCGTCTGTCTCCGGCCTTCATCGCGAGTTTTAATTGGCTGGTGAATTCTTCGCGCATCGCTGGTTCCTTTGAGAAGAATTGACGGCAGGAGAAGCCGCCTCTAGCTTCGCGTCGATCAAAGACTACATAGAATTAGGCTCAGCCGGCCGCGCCGATCGCGCGAAGTCGGGCGAGCGCACGGGTGTAGAGCGAGCATGACGCAGGATCAAGACGAAGCGCCGGGTTTCTGGCGAGAACCGCGCGCGAGCGCCCTGCTCGTCCTCGCCGATGGCCTTGTTCTCGAAGGGATGGGGCTTGGCGCGATCGGCGCGGCGGTCGGCGAAGTCTGCTTCAACACGGCGATGACCGGCTATCAGGAGATTCTCACCGATCCGTCCTACGCCGGGCAGATCGTCACTTTCACCTTTCCGCATATCGGCAATGTTGGCGCGAATGACGAAGACGTCGAGACATGCGACGCCGCCGCGAGCGCCGCGGTGCGCGGCGTCATCATTCACGCCCCCATCACGAACCCGTCGAATTACCGCTCCGTCCGGCATTTCAACGCTTGGTTGCGGAGCCGCGGCATTATAGGCCTTTGCGGTCTCGACACGCGGGCGCTGACGGCGCTTATTCGCGAGCGCGGGATGCAGAACGCGGTCATCGCTCATGCGCCGGACGGCGTCTTCGACATTGAGGTGCTGCGGGCGATGGCAGCGGAATGGCCAGGCCTCGAAGGGATGGACCTCGTGCCCAGCGTCGCGTCGAAGGAAATCTATGACTGGACGCAGACGCCCTGGGCGCAGGGCAAAGGCTACGGCGAGTCTCGCGGCGGCAAATTCAAGGTCGTCGCGATCGATTATGGCGTCAAAAGCAATATACTGCGGCTGCTGACCGGAGCAGGTTGTGACGTCACCGTCGCGCCCTCCACCGCGACCGCCGAGGAAATCCTCGCCTTCGATCCCGATGGCGTATTCTTGTCGAACGGCCCAGGCGATCCGGCGGAGACGGGAAAATACGCGACCCCGGTGATCAGGACTTTGCTCGAAAAGAAAATTCCGACCTTCGGGATTTGCCTCGGCCATCAGATGATGGCGCTGGCGCTCGGCGGGAAAACGATGAAAATGCTGCAGGGCCATCATGGCGCCAACCACCCGGTGATGGATTTCACCACCGGCAAGGTCGAGATTGTCTCGATGAACCATGGCTTTGCGGTCGATCCTTCGAGCCTGCCCGCAAACGCGCGCGAAACGCACCGCTCCTTATTCGACGGCTCCAACTGCGGCCTCGAATTGACCGATCGCCCCGCTTTCTCTGTGCAGCATCATCCCGAGGCCTCACCCGGTCCGCGCGACAGCCACTATCTGTTTCGCCGTTTCGTTGAGATGATGGAGAAGGCCGCGGCGTGAAGGCCTGACTGGCGCCCAAGACGTGACATCCTCCGCGTCGCTTTGACGCAGGCTAAGCGCCGAAAATTGATTCTGAAATCTTTGCGAACTCCTTATCACGTATCTTGGAGCGATTATTAAATAATTGAAAAGTACTTTATGTCCGAATTCGTTCGCCTGAGTTATAATTTAGGTGAAGTCGGCTGTGCGGCGGCTGGAGCGCCGTGATGAGACATTCATGAGCTTTGAAATAAATCATTTGCTCGCCGGGGCGCCAAACGCAGGCGGATTGGAGCGAGATGCGATCGCCGAGATTTTTGCTGAAATCGCTCTCGAGGCCGCTGTCGCGGTGATGTGCGGTCTACGCGTCCGATAGCCATGAGCGGCGCAAGCCTGACAAAAGCCCCGTCTGCGACGCTGACGAATATGCCGAGGCGATCATATTGCGAGCGCCTCGCCGAGCGGCTGCCGAGTGTCCCGTGCTCGCGGAGGAGGCGGCCGCGAACGGAATAAAACAGTGGCGGGCTCGACCTTCATCCTTGTCGACCCAGTTGACGGCACGCGCGAATTCCTCGACCATAATGGCGAGTTCACGATCAACATCGGGCTGATCGTCGATGGAGCGCCGCTGGCTGGAGTCGTGTATGCGCCGGCGCTCGGCCAATTTGGATCGGCGGCGCGACAGCGACCATCCTGCAAAGTAGCGCCGGGCGCCGCTTTGCCGCCGCCGGCGCAACGCCGGCGATCCATGTGCGGGCGGCGCCGTCGGACGGCTGACGGCGCTTGGCGAGCCGGTCGCATTCGGACCCCGAGACGGAGGCGTTCCTCGCCCAGATTGCCGATCATCGAGCGCCGGGCGGCGGGGTCATCATTGAAGTTCTGCGCCGTCGCCGAGGGCGATGCCGACGTCTATCCGCGCTTCGGCCAGACGATGGAATGGGATACCGCGGCCGGCGACGCTATTCTGCGCGCGGCCGGCGGCATCGTCCTCGACCCCGAGCATCATCCGCTGCGATATGGCAAATCCGGCCGCAGTTCAGAAACGGCCCTTTGTCGCCTGGGGCGATCGTGAGGCTATACAGCCCCGAAGCGGCCTTAGACGGGACATTCGGATTGCGAGAACCCTTGCGGCAAACGCCCGCATAATCCGATTTCTCCGCTTTTGCGACATCCGCAAGCCGCATGGCCGCCGCTTTCACGCCGGCAGGCTCAACGTCTTACCTTATACGCCAACTTCAGTCAAAATTCGCGACTTTAAATCCACAAGGCTTTACAAGCGGAGGATCGAACATGCTCACGCGCAGAGCGTCGACGCTGCACTTGGCGGCGCTCGCCTCCGGCGTCTCGCTCATCGGCCTGCGCCCGCTCGCCGCCCTCGCCGACGCACAGGCCGAACGGCCATCGGAATATGCGCCCGACGATATCGTCGCCAACGGCCACAAATTTTTCGGTTCGATCTCACGCGGCCTCGCCGAAGTCGTCGAATTCGGCGACGAACCGCTGGGGCAAGCCCAATGGCTACATTCTGGGCAGGAAGCGACCGGCGCCTTCATCGGCGGTTTGCGCTATGGCGAAGGCGTCATGCATACGCGCAACGCTGGCGACCTGCGCGTGTTCTGGCAGGGCCCCTCGCTCGGCCTCGACGCTGGCGCCGACGGCGACCGCACCATGATGCTGGTCTATAATCTGCCGGCGACGAACGCGATCTTCCAGCGCTTCGGCGGCGTCGACGGCTCGGCCTATCTGGTCGGCGGCTTCGGCATGACGGCGCTGGCCAAGGATGACGTCTATGTCGTCCCGATTCGCTCCGGGCGTTGGCGCGCGGCTCGGCTTCAACGTCAGCTATCTGAAGTTCACGCCGACATCGACGTGGAATCCCTTCTGAGGCGGGCGGCGCTTTCGAAGTCATCAATTGCCCCGCTCCGCGCGATCGCCTCTTGGCGCAGCACGCGAATTTGGCCTCGGTTCCCCCCGCCGCGCATTGGCTCGCTCGCCTCGAGCTTCGCCATTTCGAGCAGATAGCTCGAATAGATCGAGCCCGTCGCCGCGCGCGAGTTTGACCAGTTCGCCGGTCATATGGGCAAGGTAGGCCGCGTCGAATCCGAGCGCCGGGCCGCCGTTTGAAGATTTGGCATCGACGGCAAATGCGTTCGCGGGAGCTGTTGCCGCGCCGCGCGTCTTGCGGAATTGCTTCTGGAAGACGCCCTTGACGTCGGCCTTGGATTGAGTCTCTTTGCTGCATGCTGCTTCACCCGGAAAATTGCCTGGACATACTGTAGGGCCACAATTAGATTTCGTATTAGTTGTGATCAAGCGATATTCGTCAGCTTGAGCGAATCGGTCCAGCCTCAGGCAATCCCGGCGCAAGCTACGGGCAAGCGCTCGCTCAAGCCAACGCTTTGGCCGCCGCCAGCACCGCCTCGGCGTGGCCGGGAACCTTCACTTTGTTCCAGACTTCGGCGATGACGCCGCCGCCATCGATCAGAAAGGTCGTCCGCTCGACGCCCATATATTTGCGGCCGTACATGCTCTTTTCGACCCAGACGCCATAGGTCTCAAGCATCGCCTTGGCTTCGTCCGACGCCAGCGCGAGGTCGAGGCCATGCTTGGCCTTGAATTTGGCGTGGCTTGCCGCCGTATCCGGCGATACCCCAAGGATTGCAGCGCCGGCTTTGTCGAATTGCGGTTTGAGGCGTTGAAGTCGATCGCTTCCTTGGTGCAGCCCGAGGTGTCGTCCTTGGGATAGAAATAGAGCACGAGTTTCCGGCCTTTGAAGCTTTGCAGCGAAACCGACCCGCCGCCATCGCCAGCCAGCGCGAAATTTGGGGCGGAGTCGCCGGGCCCGGTTTTGCCTTCGGAGCGGCGCGCCTTGCTCATGTCGCCTTCCTTTCGTCGCATTGAAAAGTCATCGATCTTCCTTTCGTGGGCGCAGCGGATCTAATTGTAATGGCAGCGTGCCGAAGCGCTGGTTGGGATCAAACCCTTGCTGGACCAGACAGCCCGCATTTTTTCAAGCGGCGTTCTTCGGCCTTGCCCGCGAAAATCTGTTGCGTGCAAGGCCCTGGCGTGCGGGGCCCCATCTCTGGCAGCAGCGGGAAAGCCGCCGCCGAGAAAGGCGATCTCCGGATGGGCCTGTATATTCGCGTAATGGTGAAGTTTCCAGCTTCAGCTTGCATTGGAAAGGCCGCGAGCGGTTGGTCAAGCATCGTGAGGAATTGCCTGCGGCGAAAGCCTCGCCGCGCCGGCATTATCCGTGGCGGCTGCGAAAGGCTTCGTTTTGCTTCGACTGAAAGCCCCGTGCCGATTTACCACGATCGCCTGGTCCGCGTGCTATCTCGCGACCGGCGCCTTGGTGCTCGCGCTGATTTTAGGCGGCTTTCTCGTCGCGCGTCTCGGGCAGGGGCCGATGACGATCGAAGGCCTTGGGCCCCGCATCGCCAGCGCGCTCGATCAGCGCTTCGGCCGCGGCTATGATTTTAGCCTGGACGGACGTTTATGAGCCGGCATGGGCTTACGCCGACGCTCGGCGTCGATGGGCTGACGCTGAAAGACAGCTCAGGACACACGATTTTCACCGCTCCCCGCGCGGAAGTGTCGGTTGCGCTTTTGCCGCTGATCGGCGGCCGGGTGGCGCCGAAGCGGCTTGAAGTCTTCGACGTCGAGGTGCGCCTCGCCCTGCTGCCGGACGGGTCGATCGCGCAGCCCATTGCGCCCGGCTCCGATGAAACTGTCGCCCTGACGCCGCCACTCGCCGACCAGCTCGTCAAGGAAGGCGCGCCGAGCGATCTGCCGCTTGCTTCGCGCCCCGCGGCCCAGAGCGGGCGCGGCGCGCATGGCACGCGGCGGCGGCGGGCCGAAGCCGCGCGCGCTGCTCGTCAAGCAGATGGCGTCGGCGCTGCGCTTGCTGATCGACGCGCTGACCAATCCCGACAGCCAGGTCGCCGCCGTCGATCGCGTCGGCATCACGCGCGGGCGGGTCGTGATCGACGACCGCTCCGCGCATCAGAAAATGACCTTCGACGGCGTCAATCTCAGCTTCGACAGAAGGTCCGGCTCGACGACGTTCAACCTTTCCGTCGACGGGCCCAACGGACGCTGGTCGGCGAACGGCCTCGCCAGCGGCGCCCCGCACGCGGAGCGCCGGCTGATGCTGTCGCTGCAGAACCTCTCGATCGACGAAATTCTTCTGGCGACGGGCGCGCGCTCCATAGGCGCCGATTTCGACATGCCGCTGTCGGCGAAGTTCAGCGTTGGCCTGCGCCCCGACGGCGTGCTTTCGGAAGCTGTTGGCAATTTCGATTTCGGCGCCGGCTATTTTCGCTGGGACGATCCCAAGGACGAACCCATGATGGTCGATTCCATCCATGGCGGCCTGCATTGGGACGGCGCGGCGCGGCGCATCGTCGTTGATCCGGTCCGGCTTACGGCCGGCGACACGAAGGGCGCCGTCGCAGGCTTTGTTGCCTTGCCGGAACGCGAAGGGGATCCCTGGCTCGTCAATATCCAGAATGTCGGTCCCTGGATCGCCGCGCCGGACCGTCCGGGCGAGAAGACGGTCACCGTCGATTACGTCGCGCTGACCTCCCGCCTTCTGCTCGCCGAAAAGAAATTCGTCGTCGACCGGCTGCTGGTCGGAGGTCCGCAGGCGGGCTTTGCAATGGCCGGCGACGTCGACTGGACGAATGGACCGAGGTTGCGCTTCGGGGCCTCGCTCGATCCGACGCCGATCGCGGTCGTCGCGCGGCTCTGGCCGTCATTTCTCGTCGCCCCGGTCCGATCCTATCTGCTCGATCATGTGAAGCAGGGGATGATCCAGAAAGGGACGATGCAGTTCGATTTCAACGCCGCCGATCTCGCCGGGATGCGTGAGGAACATCCGCCGCCCGACGATAGCCTGCTGATCGATTTCAGCGTCGCGAACGGAAGCGTCGAATTTCTCGCCGGCGTGCCGCCGCTGACCGGCATCGACGGCGTCGGCCACGTCACCGGACGCACCACGACCTTCACGACGACCAGCGTCGGCATGCTCGACGCCGGCGTCGGCGTGCTCACCGCGGCGGCGGGCGGGACATTCCACATCCCCGACGAAGCGCAAAAGCCGACGCCGGCCGCCATTGTCACCAAGGTCACGGGCAGCGTCGCGGCGATTGGCGATCTGCTGTCGCGCGAGGCGCTTAAGCCTTACGCCAGCCTGCCGCTCGATCGATCGACGCTGAGCGGGCAGGTCGATGGCCAGCTCGAAATCGACCTCAATCTCAGGCCCGACATGGGGCCGGGCGACACCAGCCTGAAGATCAACGCGGCGGTCTCCGATTTCACGGCGCAAAATCTGCTCGGCAAGGAGGCGCTCGAAGCGGCGACCCTCAATATCGCGGTGGATGCGAGCGGGCTGAAGGCCAGCGGGCAGGGGCGCATGTTCGGCGCGCCCGCAACGGTCGATATGACGCAACCCGCCGGCAAGGCCGCCTGTGCAACGGTTCACCTCATCATGGACGACGCGGCGCGCGCCAAGCAGGGCGTTGACGGCGTGCCGGGGATCAGCGGCCCGATCAGCGCCGTCGTCAGCGCCCCGCTTGGCGCGACCGACAACGTCAAGGCCGATGTCGAGCTCGACCTCACCCATGCTGGCATCGAATGGCCCGGCGCTTCGAAGCCGCCCGGCCGCCCCGGCAAGGCGAAATTCTCGCTCTCGATCGCCAATGGGCAGACCCTGCTCGACCAGATCGCCCTCGACGCCGGCCCGATCCTCGCGCGCGGCGCGATCGTGCTCGGTCCCGACCAATCGTTGCAGAGCGCGAAATTCTCGCAGGTGAAGTTCTCGCCCGGCGACGATGCGAAGATCGATGCGCTGCGCGCCGGCGACACCCTCAAGGTGACGATCCGGGGCGCGACCGTCGACGCGCGTCCGTTCCTTAAGACGCTGTTCGCGTCCGCCGAGCCGGACCCGGCCGCGGCCGCGGCCCTGGCCGCCGCCGCGCCGCCCTCGCCGATCAAGGCTATCGACTACGACATCAAGACGACCCTGCTCAGCGGCTACAACAAGCAAGTGCTGAGCGGATTCGAAATGAAAATGCTGAAGCAGGGCGATCAGTATAAACAGCTTTCCTTCTACGGACAATTCGGCCGCGACACGGTGTCCGGCAATCTGACTGGACCGCCGAAAGCGCCGCAGCTTGATGATTCTGTCGGACGACGGCGGATCGGTGCTGCTGTTCACCGATCTCTACAAACATATGGAGAACGGCCGACTTACTGGCGAACATGCAATCGCGCCAACCCTCTCCGGCGTGCTGACCATCGACGGCTTCGTGCTGCGCGACGAGCCGGCGCTGCGTCGGCTGGTCGCCGGAGGGCGCGTCGGCGAACGACGACTCGGGCAAGCCGCGAAAAATCGACGCGGGGGCCGTGGCCTTCAACCGCCTGCAGGTGCGTTCGAGCGCTCCGGCTCGCGACTGTTATGAACGAAGGCGTCATGAATGGCGACGCCTTCGGCCTCACCGTCGATGGCTGGCTCGATTTCGCGCATGACGGCGTCGATATGGCCGGAACCTTCGTGCCGGCCTATGCGGTCAATAATCTCTTCTCGCAAATTCCCGTTTTCGGCAGGATCCTCGGCGGCGGAGCCAACGAAGGGCTGATCGGCGTCAATTATCGGCTCGAAGGCAAGATCAGCTCTCCTGCCCTCAGCATCAATCCGCTGTCGGCGATCGCGCCCGGCATTTTCCGCCAGATTTTCGGCGTCGGCGAGCATGCGGCGCCAGCGGGCGCGGGGCAGTAACGATCGATCTACTACATCCATAAGTTGTAGATTGAATAAAGTCGCGGTTCGACGCTGAGGCCGATCTTGCCCGATTCCCAGAAGATTGGCGATCGAGGATCTGAGCGCTTGTGCAGCTTGGAACGCTCTTGCGGCCGCTGTACAGTGTGTGAAAATTTGAGGCCGACGCTCGGCGCCAAAAAATCAGCGCGAAAGAAAATTCACGCGCCGCCCTGGGCAGGCCTCATCCCTTCGGGCCGCCGCGCGAGACGCCGACCTTGGCCGGCCGCAGCACGCGCTCGCCGATGACATAGCCGGGCTCGATCACCTGCACGACCGTGCCGGTCGGCACGCTCTCGTCCGGCTGCTCGAACAGCGCCTCATGCAGATTGGGGTCGAATTTCGCGCCGAGCGGATCGAGCTTGCGGACGCCGTAACGCTCAAGCCTTGAGGCGAAGTCGCGGTCCGTCAGCTCAAGCCCCTCGATCAGGCTCTTGACGGCGGGCTCCGCCTTCGCGCGCACTTCGGCCGGCACATTGGCGAGCGCGCGGTGCAGATTGTCGGCGAAGGTCAGCATGTCGCGCGCGAAGGATGCAACGCCATAGGTCTTGGCGTCGGCGACTTCCTTCTCGGTGCGGCGGCGCAAATTCTCCATATCGGCGAGCGCGCGCAGCAGCTTGTCCTTCAGCCCGGTGTTTTCGAGCTGAAGATTTTCGAGCACGATGAAGGGATCCGGGTTCGCGGCGCGGGGGCCGGCGTTCGCCTCGGCCGCATCCGCGTCGTCTGGACCATTGTCGGCTGGATCGGTCATGGGTCATTCCGCTCGCATGATAGGAAGGGCTGGATATCAGTTTCCGCCGGAAAAAATCAAGTTTCTCGCAAAGCTTCTGCACGTCAGAGCGCGGCCGCCTTCGGCGCGGTCTCCTCGCGGCTGAAATCGAATATTTTCAGCAACGTCTGGCGAATCACTTCGTGCTGCGCGGGCGCGACGATCTTGTCGCCGTTGAGGTCGGTCACGTAGAACACGTCGGCGGCCTTCTCGCCGAACGTCGCAATATGGGCCGAGCCGATGTTGAGGTCGAGACGCGACAGCGCCGCGGTCAGGTCGAACAACAGACCAGGCCGGTCGAGCCCCGAGACCTCGACGACGGTCATGCGCGTCGACAGCGAATTGTCGATGGTGACCTCCGGCGGCAGCGGGAACGTCTTCTGGCGCGCGCCGGGCTGGCCGCTGCGCGCCGCCACGATGTCTTTGAGTTCGATATCTCCGGCGAGCGCCTGCTCGATCGCGAAGGCGATGCGGCTCGCGCGGCGCAGTTCGTCCTCATCGTAATCGAAGGCGCGCGACACGGCGATGGTGTCGAGCGCCATGCCGTCGGTCGTCGTGAAGACTTGCGCGTCCACGATGTTGGCCGAGGAGGCGGCGCAGGCTCCGGCGATGATCGATAAGAGATGCGGATGATCGGGCGCGATGACGGTGAGTTCGGTGACGCCGCGCGAGGGGTCGATGACGATATGCGTCACCGGCGCGCGCATCTCGACCTCGGTCATGTTGAGGAGTTTGGCGTGGAGGATCTGCTGTTCGAGATCGGCCTTGAGCCAATAGGCCTGCGGATGGCGCTCCGCATAGGCCGCGAAATCGAGATCGGTCCATTGCGGCAGGCCGCGGCGCAGCTCCAGCTGGGCCTGCGCGACGCGACGCCTGCGGTCGATCGTCGAATGGCCGCCGGCCAGCACCATCTCGGTTTCCCAATAGAGGGTGCGCAGCAGTTCGGACTTCCAATGGTTCCATACGCCGGGCCCGACGGCGCGAATGTCGCAAATGGTCAGGATGAACAGCATCTTCAGCCGTTCGAGCGTCTGCACTTTCTGCGCGAAAGTGAGGTATCGTCTTGCGTTCGCCGAGGTCGCGCCGCTGCGCCGTGTCGGACATGACGAGATGGTTCTCGATCAGCCAGGCGACGGTCTCGGTCTCCGCGTCGCTGAGGCCAAGGCGCGGGCAGAGCGCGCGCGCGACGGCGGCGCCGGCGATCGAGTGATCCTCGACGCGCCCCTTGGCGATATCGTGCAGGAACAGGGCGACGATGAGCGCGGTTCGATTGTTGATCGACAGCAGAATCTCGCTGGCGAGCGGATGCTCGCCCGAAAAGCGTTGCTGCTCGATGTTGACGAGATTGCCGACGGTGCGCAGCAAATGTTCGTCCACCGTGTAGTGGTGGTACATGTTGAACTGCATCAAGGCGACGATCTTGCCGAAGTCCGGCACGAAGCGGCCAAGCACGCCGCTCTCGTTCATGAGGCGCAGCACGATCTCGGGCGTATTGCGCGAGGTCAGAATGTCGAGAAATAGCCGGTTCGCTTCGGGATTCGACGCGCAATTTCGCGTCGATCCGCTTCAAGCGACCGCGTGACGAGGCGCGTCGCGTCCGGGTGAATCGCCAGCCCGTTGCGATCGGCGACCCAGAACAGCTTGATCAGATTGACCGGATTTTCCTCGAAAACCTGCGGCCCCGGCGACCGTCACGCGGCCGCTTTCGATGGCGAAATCGCCGGCGGCGATGGCCGATCGGCGCCGGCAGGAAGGGACCGAAACGATCCAGCATCGCGAGCGGTTTCGCCTGCCTCTCCTCCATGGCAGCGCAGACGATCGCGGTGAGATCGCCGACTTCCTTGGCGACGAGAAAATAATGCTTCATGAAGCGCTCGACGCTGGCGAGGCCGCCGCGCGTCGAATAGCCGAGCTGGGCGGCGATCTGGCGTTGCAGGTCGAAGGTCAGCCGCTCTTCAGGCCGGCCGGTCATGAAATGCAGATGACACCGCACGCGCCAGAGAAATTCCTCGCAGCGGCAGAACAGCCTGTATTCGGCGCGCGAAAACAATCCGGCGGCGACCAGCTCCGCGGCCTCACGCACTTCATAGACATATTTTGCGATCCAGAACAGCGTGTTGAGGTCGCGCAGGCCGCCTTTGCCGTCCTTGACGTTGGGTTCGACGAGATAGCGCGAACGGCCGGCCTTGGCTGACGCGGGCGTCCCGTTCGGCGAGCTTGGCGGCGACGAATTCGGCCGCGGTGCCGTGCACGATCTCGCGCTCAAAACGCGTGCGCATGGTCTCGAACAGGACGGCTTCGCCGAGGAGCAAGCGCGCCTCGAGGAGCGCGGTGCGCACCGTCATAGTCGCCGCGCGCCTCGTCGAGGCATTCCTCGACGGTGCGGGTCGAGTGGCCGACTTTCTGGCCAAGATCCCACAGCAAGTAAAGGATCGACTGGATGATCGGACTGGACAGCGCCGGGGCGCGTTGCCTCCGGCAGCAGGAAAAGCAGATCTATGTCGGACCCGGGCGCCAGGGTTGCGCGGCCGTAGCCGCCGACCGCGGCGATGACGCAGCATTTGGCGGACTCTGCCCTTGCCTCCCACCGCGGTGGATGAACATAGGTCGACGACGTAATGGTGGATCGCCTGGATCAATTCGTCTTCGATCTGCGCGAGCTGGCCAGCGCAGACGAGCCCGCCGCCGTTGTCCTCGAGCGCCGCGCTGCGCGAGTCCCGGCCATGCTCGAGGGCGCCTGCGCAGGACAGCGCCAGCGCCTCGGGCCGCGCCGCCTCGACCGAGCTCCCGCCCGCATGCAGCGCCGCGATTTTGGCGCGCAGTCCGGCGTCGATCGAACAGCTCTCGTCGCCGGGAGCTTGCCCGCGGCGCCGCCGCGTGTGGAAACTGTCTCCAGCATGTTGTCAATAGTTCCGATTGGGCTTAAGGCGCGATTGCGACCCTGCGGCTCCGTTTGAGACGCCGGCGACCCGCCGCCTTCGCGGGCGCGACGCGCGGTCGGCGCTGATCCTCGCCGCTCGCGCCGCCTCGATCGCGTCCCAGGCCGCAACCGCCAAGTCCGGCCCGCCAAGGCTCTTGATCGCCCTGATCCCGGTCGGGGAGGTCACGTTGATTTCCGTCAAATTTCCGTCGATGACGTCGATTCCGACAAGAACCAAGGCCCCGCCTTTTTAGTTCCGGGCCGATCGTTTCGCAAATTTCGTTTTCGCGCGCCGTGAACTCGGTAGCCGCCGCGGCGCCGCCGCGCACCATATTGGAGCGGATGTCGTTTTCGGCCGGTACCCGGTTCACCGCGCCGAAGCGACGCCGTCGACCAGGATGATGCGCTTGTCGCCACGGCTGACCGCCGGCAAAAAGCGCTGTACGACGAAGGGTTCGCGAAAGGTCGATGCGAACAAATCGTAAAGCGAGCCGAAATTCGGATCCTTGCGGGCGATTTTGAATACCGCGGCGCCGCCATGGCCGTAGAGCGGCTTCATTACCACTTCGCCATCAGCCTCTCGCGGAACGCCTCGATCGCCTTTTTATCGCGGGTTGATCAGGGTCGGCGGCATCAGTTCGCGGAAACTGCATGACGAACAGTTTTTCAGGAGCATTTCGACGCTTGCGGGATCATTGACGACGAGGATCTGCCGCGGCAGCAGCTCAAGCAGATGCGTCGAGGTGATATAGGCGAGGTCGAAAGGCGGATCCTGGCGCAGCAGCACGACGTCCACCGCGGCGAGATCGACGGATTTGGCGTCGCCGAGGGTGAAATGGTCGCCGGCGACGTCGCGAACCGCGATCGGGGCGCCGCCTCCGCGATGACGCGGCCCCGACAGCGAAAGCTTGTCCGGCGTATAGTAAAGGAACTTCGTGGCCGCGCGCTTGCGCCTCCAGCATGAGGGCGAAAGTCGTGTCGCCGGCTATGGCGATTTTTTCGATCGGGTCCATCTGGACGGCGACGATCAGCAGCATGAATCCAAACTTTCGTGCGGAACGCTGGGAAGGGCAGGCACGCGCGCCGGTTCGTCAGCCAGGCGCCGTCAAGCCCGGGCCGACTCTCGCTAGGCGGCGGTTAGCCCTTCTCCGGGCCAGCGATCTCGGCGCCGGCGCTCCGCCTGCCTCTGCGCGGCCGGCCGTTCCCGCGCCGCGCCCTTCGGCCTTCCCGCAAAATCGCGGCGCGCTGCTTCTCGATCGCGTAGCGGGCATGTGAGATGGCGACCGAGAAGGCAGCGGCTCCCTCGCCGCCGCCGGCTTTGACTAACCAGGCGACGATCCATTTAATTCCTCTTCCAGCGTCTCGATCTCGGACGATGTCGCGTGCGCGCAACGCCTGATCGGCGATCCCGATCAGGCGATCGATCTTTGAAGCTCCTCCTTGGATTTCCGGCGGCCCATGTCGCCCGATCACCACCGCCACGAGCGATCCCACCGCGCTGAGGACCATGCCGCCCATATAAAAGTAACTCTGGAATTCATCGAAGAAGCTTTGCTGGCCGCTATTCAGATAGGCAGCGACGCCCGGGATGAACCGGCAGAACGGGGTTCTTGTCGTCGGGTCGGGAGCCTCGATCTGGGCGGCGAGAGGCATGATCTGCATGAGCTTTGCCTTGGTGGTGAACAAGCGATTGCGCGATGGCGCCGGCGACAATGTCGAGCATGGTGTCCGGCGCGACAAATCGATAGGTGACGGCGAGCGTCGAAACCGTATCGTCCGGCACAGCCGGGCGGCCCCGGAAAGCTCCACCGGGAACGTCGATCGATTCGAAGCCGGGAAAGCGCTTGT
Organism: uncultured Alphaproteobacteria bacterium; assembly: GCA_963815815.1. Classification (GTDB taxonomy): domain Bacteria; phylum Pseudomonadota; class Alphaproteobacteria; order Rhizobiales; family Beijerinckiaceae; genus Methylocapsa. The sequence goes on along the minus strand of CAWFIA010000011.1, from coordinate 118,363 downwards.
TGATGGCGTCGGCTTCGTCGATGCCGAGGATCTTTGGCGAACCCTTCATCGCCGCCTTGACCGCCGTCGACGACGTCGACGACTTCGCCCGGCCCCATCGGGCCGATGGCGAGAATCGCCGCGATGCGCTTGTCGGCGAGCGCATGGCCGATCTCGGCCATCGGCAGGAACACCCGCTTAACGCTGCCGGGCTGGATGTTGTAATAGCTCAAGATGGTGTCGAGGGCGTGCTCATTGTAGCTTTGCAGCGGCCCTTCGCGGAATGCCGATCGTCTTATCGACAAGGCCCGGAATCTTGTCGATCGCTGTTTTGGCCGGAGTTACGACGGCGAAGACGTCGCGGCGCAGAATGGCGATCGTTTCGCCATTGCCGGAATGGCGGCGTCGGAGCGGATGATGGCGAGGTCGGCGGCGTGGTTCTCGATCGCCTTGGCGCTGGCGTTGAGATCGGCGACTTCGACCGGCTGATGCGGACGCGCGGATGCTGGCGCTCCGTCGTCGCTGCGAAAGCCACGATGAAGCGGTGCGCTGCGCTCCCCGGCTGCGCCCGTCGTCACGCGCAGAGCGCGGCATGCGGCAGGATGAAATAATAGGCGCCAAGACCTGCCGCCGTGACGATCAAGACGCCCGCGGTCACCAACATTGCCAGGCGCAATGGACTGATCCTTCGATCTCAACGGCGCTTTTTCGCCGGAAGATCCATGCCGCCGGCATAATGCGTCGGGCATTGCGATCATGCGTCAAAACGGTGGCGTAATCCAAGCCACTGCGATCGCGCCTTCGTGACGGAGTGGCGCGCGCGTGCGACCGCATCGCCGACCGCAATCTTGTCGACCGCCCCTTGTTTCAGGCCTGCGCTTCGCAGTAGAAGGCTCACGCCTGGCCTGACTTCGGCTGAGCGGCGCGCCGGACCTTTGAAAATCATCCGGCATCGATCGATCAGGGACCAAGGAGAACAATATGCGAAAGACCTTGCTGGCGACGGCGGCCCTCGCCGCTTGCTTCGGACTGGGCGCATCGCGCACGCCGCGGTCGAACTAAACACCTATGCCGATAAGGATGGCTACCTCGACGTGCAGGAGCTGAGCTGCGCGCAACTCGCCGGCACCTATCAGGAAGACGCGAACTACCTCACCGCGTGGTACAGCGGCTGGTACAATGGCCTGGCGAAGAAGCATTTCGCCAATATTCCGCGCAGCAAAGAAGCCGAGCACGAAACGATCGTCTATTGCAAAGACCATCCCGACGAGAAGGTCATCAAGGTGCTCGGGCGCAGTTATCGACGACTACCGCGAGAAAAAAGGCATCGAAGTCACTAAATAGCCTCGGCGCTCGCTCGCCGCGGAAAGCTGACGTTTTTCGCTGGGCGGACCACAGCGCGCGAAATCGGATCGCCCGGCGGCGAACAAGGCGCCGGGATTTCTCGGCGCCGCATCGGAAGACCCTGGCTGCGGCGCATGAGACTGAATCACCCATATGTGACGGCTCTTATTAAAGTTGGTTGAGAAGCTTCAATCTGCGATTAAAACGCTTTTCGCGGATCCGGCGCCGCCTCTAAACTGCTTGGTTCGCCGATTGCATTCGGTCGCGAGCGGGGCCTGGGGAAGGCAGTCAGGTCGATATGGGGCGATCGTCGCTATGCCGGACCCTGGCTGTTCGCCGCCGCAGGCCTTTGGCTGCCGGCCGCTCCGTGGCGCATGGCCGTCGAATATGGCCTCAGCAATTACCAGCTTGGACTTGTGCTGCCGCTTGCCGGATATACGCCGCCGCCTGGCGTCTATTTCTGGAATACGTTCTATCTCTACAAGGCAGCGGCAATCTCTACCAGAACAGCGCAGCACGAAACCCCTCGAAAGTCAACTATAATTTCGCAGCCAATATCGGCATTATCGCCTGGTTCACCGACTTGACCTTGTTCGGCGGCGAACTTGGCTTCGCCAACACCAGCGCTTATGGCTCGGATACGACTACCGTCACGACCCCCTACGTCGACGCCTTTGGGATCGATCGCCATGTCGACCAGCCAGCAATCGATCGCCGCCTTCGCCGACACGGAATTCAGCGCCATCCTCGGCTGGCATGCCGGGGACCAGCACTGGAGCGTGACCCTCAGCGGCTTTGTGCCGACTGGAAATTATGATGCGGCGCGGATCGCGCAAACGAGTCTCAACCGCCCGGCGGTCGATCTCAAAGGGCGCCTACACGTTCCTTAGCCTCGCAGACCGGGCTCGAACTTCCGGCCGCGCTTGGCGTCAACGTCAACGCAATCAACACGGCGACGAATTATCAGAGCGGCGCGGAGCTTCATTTTGAATGGACGCTCGCGCAATACCTGCCCTTCGGGCTTGTCCGCCGGGGTCGGCGGCTATTTTTACCAGCAGATCACCAATGACGGCGGCTCCGGCGACGTCTATGGCACCTTCAAGGGGCAGTGTGGCGTCGATCGGGCCGATTATCACCTACACGCTCAAGGTGGGCGCGCAGCAGGTCGATTTCGACGCTCAGGTGGTTCCATGAATTCGACGCCTATGATCGCGTTTGGGGCGACACGATCTTCGCGACTCATGAGTTTTCCGCTCCATGCCAATCCGCCGCGCCGTTCTGGCGTCGAAATATGAACGGCGCCGCCTGTCGCGACCAGCGCCTGCTGGATTTTTCGCGGCGCGCCGCGGCCCTATTGCCACGCGGACGCGAGCCGTTAAGTCTGCGTCGCCTGGCGAGTACGCCGCGCAGCCGGGCGCTGCCCGGCCCCCGCTTGACCCATCGGCATGCGCCCGTAGCTCAGCTGGATAGAGCACTAGACTACGAATCTAGGGGTCAGGAGTTCGAATCTCTTCGGGCGCGCCAATTTTGCACCACTCCAGAACAAAACTGGGAACTGGGCAGTTTCTCACAGGAGGCAGGCGAGCGCTCAAGAGACGCCTGGGTTCCGCTTGGCGGCCGGCGGCTTGCGCCCAACCCGCTCATTGAGCGGACGAGAGCCGCTCCTGCGAAGCGGACGACTGCATGTTTTTGTCGACGCCAGCGCGATGTGCGACTGCGAGGCCGCGTGGACGGGCTCTGGCGCATGGCAAGCCTCGCCCAGCGAAGGCTTGAACTTGCCACAATTGAGCCGTGTAACGGCAATCTCCAGCTCAACAAAGACGTTCAGCGGGCATATGCCGGAGCATTCTCTGGTCGGGCGACAGGATATGGGAAACCCTAAAACCATGATCATGGACGGTGATATCGCCAACGCCGGCGAGATGGGACGACGCAGCTCTGTCTGGGCTTCGGTCGGAACTTTTCAACCGCCGGTCGTTTCTGTTCGGCTCCGCCGTCAGTCTCGGCGCGCTTGGGTTAGCCGGTTGCGCGACGACCGACGACATGGCCCGCGCCGAAGCGGCGAAGCTCTACGGGCCCGTGCCCGACAAGAAATTCCCGATACCGGCGGTCGACGTCAGCAAGATCGATCCGAAATATTATCGCCGGATAGTGCGCTACGACACCCATGAAGCGCCCGGCACGATCATCGTCGATCCCGGCAATTACTATGTTTACCGCATCGAAGGCGACGGAAACGCCACCCGCTATGGCGCCAATGTCGCCCGTAAGGGGTTCCTGTGGAGCGGTGAGGCTTACGTCGGGCGCAAGGCGGAATGGGCGACCTGGACCCCGCCCAAGGAGATGATCGAGCGCCAGCCGGAAGCGCGCAAATATGCCGGCGGCATGCCGGGAGGTCTCGACAATCCGCTCGGCGCCCGCACGCTCTATCTTTATCAGAAGGGCGTGTACACGCTCTGCACGATCTACAGCACCAGCCACCCCGAGTCGATCGGGACCGGCGTTACGAGCGGCTGCACCGGCCTCCTCACTCAGGACATGCTCGACCTCTATTCACGAACGCCGGTCAACACGAAGGTGGTCCTCCTGCCGGCATAGGCGACGGCGTAAGCCCCCGTCCAGGCGCGCCGGCGCGGGCAGGCGAAAACATGGCCGTTCGTCAGCGTCATAGCGATTGTGACGCGTTGCATCACATGTCGTGCGTCCGCACGACGCCGCTTCGAACGTCCGCCGCCCACAGCGAAATCCAGTTTATCGGAATCGGGATTTCGCTCGAACTCATTGTTTTGACGCATCGGCTTGATCCGAAAAGCGCGCCGTTTTTCGGGCCGATGCTCTAATTGTTTTCCCCAAAAGCGGACCGACGGAAATCGGCCAGGCCCGGTCATCCCAGACGACGTATTATTGGCCGCGAAACGCCCGATCGAAACCCCACGATCGGACCGCGTTCTCAGAAGTCTATAGCAAAAACAATTACATAAGAGTGCCCAGTTTCATCCTGTCGGGCGCGCCAGTCAACGCATTGATATCATAGGTTTATCATAACCGGGTTCGTCGGCTTCGCGTCCATTACATCTAGCCGGTCGCCACCGGGTCGCCGCAGCTGCGAGAAAATAGTGTCGCCGATCCGCAGGCGAGTGGACTTAGTCCCCGTGCGTCATCTGTTCAGGCGTCGTGAAGCAATTATCTAAGCAGACTTTCGAGGGTTATGCGGAACTTCGCTCGACCGCTGCAATTTGCGCTCCTGCCCTGGCGCTGGGCGGCCGACCCGGAGCGTCGTATGCTGGCGGCATGACCGCCGCAACGATCAAAGTCACTCTCGACGACGTCGAGCCCAAAGTCGTGCGCCGCACCGAGGCGTCCTTCGCCATCCGGCTCGAGCGCCTGCATCTGATCCTGCAGGCCGCTCTCGGCTGGTCGAACAGCCATCCCTATGAGATCCAGGTCGCAGACGCCGGCTGGGGCATCCCGGATCCTGACTGGGGCGACGGTCCGCTCGACGAGCTTGCGCGCGATCTCAAGGCCGATGCCGGCGGTTGAGCCGGTGGCGAGGGCAATTTTGTCGTTCAGATGCAGAACCATGATGATGTATCCTTCTATCTACTGGGCCACGCCGTCGCGCGCTTCGAAACCTTTGGCAGCGGCAGAATTTGGATTAGATGGTCTCGCCTTCTCGCAAGGTGAGCGGGCTTTGAAGCACGTAGCGGGCGATCGCATCCTTGCGCAAAAACGCCACGCCCGGCCGTTTCCGGGCATAGCTGAGAAAGGCATCCCAGGCCTTCACCATCTGTGGCGTTCCGCTGATGCGGTCGTGCGCGCTCACCGACATCATGCGACGCCGGCTGCCGACCTCGTCGTAAAGCTGGTCGAAGTCCATCTTGACTTGAGCCAGAAATTGCTCTGGCGAGTAGTTCCGTCCTTCGACCAGGACAATGTCGTTGTTGCGCAGCGTGTAGGGAACGACGACGAAATTCTTGCCGTTGACTTGCTCGATGAACGGCTCGTCGCGGCTCACATCGTCGATGTGATAGACGTACCCGAGCTCCTGCAGCAGCGATAAGGTGTTGGGACTACGACGCAGCCAATTGGCGTTGTAGCCGAGCGGGCGCTGCCCGGTGACCTCTTCCACCATGTCGCGCGCCGCGATCAGGAATTGCCGCTCGTCATCGCGGCTCATCGCGTATTGGGAGCTCCAGCGCGGACCATGAGCGGCGGCCTCGTGGCCGCGTGCGACGATTTCCCTGGCGATTTCCGGATGACGTTTGGCGGCCTCGCCGATCATGTGGGACGCTGCTGCTCACTGCCGAGGGGCAGACCTTTCTGGAGCGCGCGCAGCGCATCCTGGCCGACCTGGACGAGGCCGAGCGGGCGGTGGCTGTGGGCGCCGTACCGCGCGGCTTGGTGCGGGTCAATTGCTACGTCCCTTTCGGTCTGCACCACCTGTTGCCGCTGATTCCCGGGTTCACCGCCGCCCATCCCGAGGTCAGATTGGACGTCGTGCTGACCGACCGGGTCGTCGACCTCATGGACGAGCGGGCCGACGTTGCCATTCGCGTCGGTCCGATGCGCCCCTCGCAGTTGATCGCCCGCAAGCTCGGACAGACACGCATGGCCGTGGTTGCCGCCCCCGCGTATCTAGCCCGCCGGGGCGTGCCGCAAACGCCCTACGATTTGGGCGCCCATAATTGCGTTGCCTTCAACTTCGCGCGCTCCTACGACGAGTGGCCTTTCGTCGTCGACGGCGCCCACCTCTCTCGGCGGCTCGTGGCGACGTTGTTGTGAGTGATGGGGAGATTCCGCGCCGCCTGGCTCTGGCCGGCCAAGGCGTCGTGCGACTGTCCTTGTTCCACATCAAAGCCGACATCGACGCGGGACGACTTGTTCCGGTGCTTGAGGCCTACAACCCCGGCGATGTCGAGGAGGTCAACGTCGTCTATGTGGGCCACGGCGGCCGGCTGCCAGCGCGGGTGCGGGCCTTCATCGACTTCCTGGTCGAGGAAGTTAACCTCTATGTTGTTCCGGAGCGGTTGGACGCCGGGTAAGGCCTTCTCGCGGCCGGAAGGTACGGCGACGGCAGTTTGTGGCACGACCTCGATGTTCAAATCGGGGCGAATGAACGGCAGGTTTTCCACCCATTTGCATCACTAGCCTCTCTGGCCAGCATGTCCGCTTCGGAGACGTCAGCCCGCTCGGCTGAAAAAATGGCATGGGCGCATCCTTGCCCTTGCCGCCGCCGTTCGTGGACTTCCGCTTTCAAAAGCGGCCATTCGTCCGACCGCCCAAGACGTGGAAGTGCCTGACGCCGCTGTCCCGTTCGCCCCGCGATTCCGCTTCGGCTCCATAGGGAGCGACGAAATGGCCCAAACCATGCGCCGACGCCTTGCGTATGACTGGTTTGCCTTCAGCGTCCAAATTGAACAGGGCATAGCGCTTGGCGGAAATGGGGAAGCAAAACAGCGGTTCGACGCCCTTGCCCCGCAAATAATTCTGCTTTTCCATTTCCAATATCGAAACCAAGCCCTTTGGGGTCTGCCTCGTATGGATTGAGCGGCTCGAACCATTTGCAAATATCTTGAACACGGCGGACGAAATCGTCGAAAGGCAAGTGGCTTGTATTGGCAAAGGCCATGCTGCCGGTGTCGCAGAATGCCCAGTTCAAGCCGTGTTCGAACGCAAGCCGCTCGGTCAGCGCGAGCATGAGTTGCGCTGCGCCGGTTATTAGCGTGCCGAGCAAAGGATGAAAGAAAAGCCCGGACAGTTCGCGCTTTGATCCTTCGACGACGCGCTTCCCCTGGGAGGTGAAAATCGTGAATGGCCCGTCAGCGATGTTTATCGGCCCAAGAAGCCGGCCAACGACAATGATCTCGCCCACATGCGGTGCCTCGACGAGTTGTTCACCGCCTGGCCTTTTCTCGGCTCGCGTCGGATGACGGAGATGCTGCGGGCCGAAGGCGAGAAGATCAACCGTAAGCGCGTCCAGCGGCTGATGCGCAAAATGAGGATCGCGGCGCTGGGGCCGAAGCCGAATACGACCAAGCCGGCGCCGGGCCACAAGATTTTCCCTATCTCCTGCGCAATCTGAAGATCGACCAGCCGAACCAGTTTGGGCGGAGCCGGCTGAGGCTCCGGCAGGCTATTGCCTGCTGGAGAGTCGGCGGAGGGCGCCGATATCACGTATCTCCCCATCGGACGCGGATTCCTCTATCGCGTCGCGATCATCGTTTGGGCGAGCCGCGCGGTTCTGGCGTGGCGCGTCTCCAACACGATGGACACGTCGTTCTGCATCGCCGCGCTCCATGACGCCTTGGCGCGGTTCGGCAAACCGGAGATTTTCAACAGGATCAAGGCTCGCAGTTCACTTCGGCGGCATTCACCGGCGCGCTGACGGCGGCCGGGATCAAGATCTCCATGGACGGCCGCGGCCGCTGGATGGACAACCTCTTCATCGAGCGGCTGTGGCGCTCGCTGAAGCACGAGGACATCTATCTCAAGGGCTACGCCGATGGCCGTGACGCAAAAGCCGGCATCTCTTCGTGGATGGTATTCTACAACGGCCGACGCCTTCATCAGGCGCTTGGCTATCGCACCCCAATGTCGGTCTGGCTTGATGGACCGGCGACCGCGAACGCTGTGGACACGATGGACAACGCCGCCGCGTTGACCACATATCCACAGCAAGAGCAGAAGACAAAGCCCCTGGCGGCGTGATAACGGGAACAGGAGCGGTCAGATGTCCAACTAAGAAACCGGTTCAAGCGGTCCCGTTGCGCGGGTCCATTTCAGCTCAGCTGGAACAACGCCAAATTTCGTCCGAGGCGGAGGCGAATGCGGAAACGCCGAAATTTCATCGATCGAATCCTCGGAAGCCCATAAAATAAATAACGAAATTCAGCGTCAAATATGCTGAAACTCCTCAAGCTAGGACCGTAATTCGGATTAGCACTACTTTGGCGGATTAAGGGATTGTTTAGGTTGATTGGCGAGGCTTAGCGCTCGTGAGAGCGCGCGGGCGATGGCGGACTGGACTGCGGCGTTGACCGATTGGCTGAAGCCTTTCGTTGAGAGGCTGGGCCACAAGAAGCGGCGGCGGATGTGCCCCTTGTATGTGGCGGGGCTGATCGGTCCGGGCGATCGCAGGAGCATGGAGCCGATGGCGGCGCGCCTTGCGCCCGACCGCTATGACCGGCTGCATCATTTCATCTCGGACGGCCTTTGGGACGAAGCGCCGCTCGAGGCCGAACTGGCGAAGCAGGCGGATAGGCTGATCGGCGGGCCCGACGCCTTCCTCGTGATCGACGACACGAGCCTGCCCAGGAAGGGTGAGCATTCGGTCGGCGTCGCGCCGCAATATGCGTCGATGCTGGGCAAACGGGCCAACGGCCAGACGCTGGTTTCGCTGACGCTGGCGCGCCATGAGGTCCCGGTCGCCGTGGGACTGCGGCTGTTCCTGCCGGAAAGCTGGACGAGCGAGGCCGCGCGCCTGGACAAGGCCGGCGTTCCGGAAGCGTTTCGCCAGCCGCGCAGCAAGCCCGAGATCGCGCTTGAGGAGATCGATCGCCTGATTGCGCAAGGCGTGCGTTTCGGCGTCGTGCTCGCCGACGCCGGCTATGGCCTCTCGGCGCCGTTTCGCCAGGGCTTGAGCGCGCGCGGGCTCATCTGGGCGGTCGGCGTTCCCAAGCATCAAAAGGTCTACCCCGCCGACGTCTCGCTGATCTTTCCCGTGACAGGGCGCGGCCGGCCGCGCAAGAACCAGATCCCCGATCAACTCTCCGCCGCCGCCGCGACGATGCTGGCGGCGGCAAAATGGCGGAAGGTGAGCTGGCGGCGCGGGGTCAAAGGCCCCTTGAGCGCCCACTTCGCCGCCCTGCGCGTTCGCGCCGCCGACGGGCCGCCGCAGCGCATTCTCGACAAAGGCCAGCAGCATCTGCCGGGCGAAGAGGCGTGGCTGATCGGCGAATGGCGATCGTCCGGCGAACGCAAATATTATCTTGCCAATCTGCCGGCGAGAGCAGGCCTTAAAAAGCTCGCCGCCGCGATCAAGGCGCGTTGGGTCTGCGAACAGGCCCATCAACAGATGAAGGAGGAACTCGGCCTCGATCACTTCGAGGGGCGATCATGGAAAGGGCTGCGCCGGCACGCGCTGATGACGATGATCGCCTACGCTTTTCTCCAACATCATCGCCTCAAAGAGCCGCAGCGGGAAAAAAAGAATCTTACGGGGGCCGCCGCAGCCGACCCTGCCGGCGGTCCGCCGAGCCGTCATCAAAGCCCTATCGCACACGCACGTGAAAACCTACGAACGATGTCCGCACTGCCGAATGCGCATCCGACATCGCTCGAATTGATTCTGCCAAAGTAGTGCTAGAATTAAATACAAAAATATCGGCGCAGTTCGAGGCGCAAATGAAATCAATTTCCGCCAATTCCAATTTCCGCGATGACGGCGCCGCATCAAAAAATCGGAAATCGAATAGTCCTTGGGCGACGCGCTGCGAAATATGGCGCGGCTGCGCCGAAAAAGCGTCGGCGCGGAGCACCAAGCGCGCCACGCCATCGCCGGCACTTATTATGGCCGGTCATGGTGTATCGATGAGAATTCAAGGCGACGCGCTCGCGATAAAAAATGGCCTCACGCATTTTCCGCAGAAGCAAGAGGAATATTTATTTTTCCGCGGCGACCCCAATTTGCCGGACGAAGCCCGGGTCGGACAGAAAAACAAGATCACGCGCCGGTGGGCAAAACGAGGGACGCGGCCTTCGGCGCCGCGCGACCAGAGGACGAGTTCAGCCTACATCTTCGGCGCCATTTGTCCGGCGGAAGGAAAGGGCGCGGGGCTCTCGTCCTGCCGTCCTGCAACAGCGAGGCCATGGCCTTGCATCTCAAGGAGATCTCAGCTGCTGTGGCGCCTGGAGCGCACGCCATCCTCGTCCTCGACCAGGGGCGGGATGGCATGTCTCGAAGAAGCTGCCGGCGCCCGGCAACATCACGCTCCTGCCTCTGCCCTCGAAATCCCCCGAGTTGAACCCAGTCGAGAACATCTGGCAGTACATGCGCGACAACTGGCTTTCGAACCGCGTCTTCAAATCCTACGACGACATCCTCGACCACTGCTGCTTCGCATGGAACAAGCTCATCGATATGCCCTGGAAAATCATGTCCATCGGAACAAGAGAATGGGCATATCGGTCTTGATCACCGAGACCTGGTATAAGGCTTCGGGCCCGCCGGTGTGATAAAGATCGCACCAGCGGTAGAAGGTCGCCTTTGGAATGCCGCGTTTCTCCAGCGTGCGACGCACCGGCAAAGGGGATTGCTCGACGAGCTGGATGATCTCTAGTTTTTCGCAAGCCGGATAATCTCATGCCGCGTCCTCCCTCCGCAATCGCTCACCACGATTGCTCCGCCCATCCCTGGTCACGCTTTTTTTGAGCAGACGGTTTTCGAGGGTGAGTTCGGCCACGACCTCCTTCAGAGCCGACGCCTCGCGGCGAAGGTCCTTGACCGCGTCCGAGGCCGCGGCCCGCGCCGTGTCGCCAGCCAGCCGCTTCTTGCCGGCCTCCAGGAACTCCTTCGACCAACGGTGATACAGGTTCTGGACGATTCACTCACGGCGGCAAAGCTCAGCGATGCTCTCCGCGCCGCGCAGGCCCTCGAGGACGATGCGGATCTCTTCTTCGGCGGAGAACTGCCGGCGCGTCGCCCGCCGGCTCTCTTTTACGACCTTTTCCGCCGGATCCTTCTCCGGCCCGGATTTCTTCTCATCTTCGCTTGAAAGGCTACGATGAGCCAGAAATCCTCCCTGCTTCAATCCGCCCTTTCTGTCTCATAGGCGCTAACGCTGGACATAGAGGGGAGTTCGAAGTCGTTGCATTTGGTTGCGTTAAGCGCGGCTCGCGTTTGCTGTGCGAACCAGTTTGCGAATCCTCTTTTCCATCGCCGTCGCGCGCGTACGTCGCTGAAACCTGCTTGAAACTTGAAATTATTCAGGAGAAGCGGAGCGAGGCGACGGTTTTCCCGTCGACCTGTGGCACGCTCTTATTTATTTCGTCCGCTTGCGACGCTTTCGTCGAGCAACGCCAACGCGCCTTGCATGCCGATGTCGATTCCAAGAACGAGCTTCATGGCTCGCCCTCCGCCCCGCGCGCGGCGACAGCGGCCGCGATGGCGATCTCGCGATTTTCGTTCGCGCTCTTCGCAGCCTCCTTCGCGTGCAGAATCATGCCATTGAGCGCGTAAGTCGATCTCCGCGAATCTCTGCGCGAGTTCGGCCCAATGGATTACCAGGCCCAACTGCTCGAACACGGAATCGCGCAAGAGGCCCATCGTTGCCCGCTTAGTGGCCCGCGAGTCGCGCGGCTTTGTCGGGGTGACGGCGTTCAAGCGCGCCTCCCTCCGCAAGCGATCCCTGCGATCAGTCGCCCACGATCCCCTTGCGTTCGGCGAGCAATCATCGCTGCCTATGAGCGCAAGTAAGCGGTATCTTGCCTGATCTGACAAAGCCTATGGGTTGTGAGTTTTCCAATTGGTTTCAAGGCCAAATTCACATCAAGTGTCTCTCGGGAAACCCTATTCGATTTTTTGGCCGACCGCCGTCCCGCCACTTTCCTCACGGCTTCGTCGATTGAACAAGCTGATGGATGAAGTCTTTGCACGATTTGGAGAGAGAGAGAGAGAAGAGAACCGCTTTCGGCTATGCTTCTCGAAACAGCATGCCCCCCTTCCACAAGCCAGTGCAAGTTGGGCCGCTTGTTAACGTCGGTCCATTGGGTATCCGTCCTTTCAAAGTGGACGACGCGCACCATTTTATCCCATCGCCGGATTCAATTGCACAACCTTTCCCGCAACGTCGGGCTGGACGATCGACAAGAGCCTCCCGGCCCAAAGTTCGAACGCACACGCCGTCTTTCGTTCCGGTAAGCGTGCCGATCATAGACACGGTGCAAGCCGGGCTGCGCATCGGCAATGCACATCTCTGCGACGTTCGTCGGCACGGGCAGCGCGCCAAGGTGCGTCCGCATGGTCCTGCGCAGATCGTGGAAGCGCCAGGCTTCAATCCCTGGTAGCAAGCTGTCCAGGCGGGTCTTTACGCGGCTGAAACCACTTACTGGCGCCGACCCCCCGTGGTCGAAAAGACGAAGGGCCCCAGCCTGCGCGGCAATGACCGAAGCAGATCCACCGCCGCCGGGGGCCAATGGTACTTTATGTGCCGTATCCGTTTTCGTTTTCATGCGCGAAGGCGGGATAGTCCAAACCGCGCGATCCAGATCAAATTTCGGCCACGTCGCGTTGGCCGCTTCACGAAGCCGTTGCCCCGGTAAACAGCGAAAACCGGACAAGATCCCCGAAGGGATAACCGAGCCGCCCTCGCGCCGTCGTCGGCCAGATTTTGCGAAGTTCATCGTCGCCAAGAACGCGCTGCAGCTTTTGTCGAATTGCGGAGCTGACGTTGACCGCCGATCGAAGGTTTTTGACGTGCCGAGCGATGAATGCCTCGGCGACTGCCGCGAAGTTATTCTCTTGCTTCCGCTGCGCCTCGCGCTCGACCTCACGCTTCGCTTTTGGATCGATGCCCCGCGACATGTCCAGAACCGCTTCCCGCGCCGCGGTGCGGGCCTCTGCCAGCGGAAATGGCAACTCCCTTGCGCCTTTCAACGGCACCTGCCAGGACGGCCAATCGTTCGCCGCAGCAGCTTTCCGTCCATTCGACGCATTATAATAAAGGTGGCGCCGCCTTTATCTGTGATGCGGACGCCAAAGCTTGGCAGTCCCGCGTCCCAAATCATGTCGCGCTTGCCGGCGGCGGCTGGTTCAAGAGCCATTAACGTCCTATCCGTAAGCGCCTTTTTCGGCATTGCCGCACCTCCGTGATCGCCTCGGGGCAACAGTGGGAATTTGTGCTCTGATGGGTCGCTAGACCAGGCGGCAGCGACGATTTCAGGGTTGGGGGATTCTCGCCGGCGCTTTTCCGTGATTTCAAGGCTGTTTTTTGGGGATCAGCCTTGATGATTCGGAATGTGGATGCGCTGCGCGACGATCAATGGGAGCGGCTGAAGGATCTTGTGCCGGGCGGCAGAGCCGGCCAGCGCGGGCCGCGCTGCGACAACCGGCGCTTCGTCGATGCGCTGTTGTGGATGGCCCGCTCGGGCGGGCGCTGGCGCGATCTGCCCGAACGCTTCGGCGACCACCAAGCGGTGAAGCGCCGCTACTATCGCTGGATCGAGCGCGGCGCGCTCGACGCCTTTTTGCAGGCGCTCACCACGGAAGCCGACCTCGAATGGCTGATGATCAACTCGACCATCGTCCGCGCCCACCAGCATGCCGCCGGCGCAAGGATCGCCAAAGGGGGGCGGATGCTCAGGATCTGGGCCGATCTCGGGGCGGTTTAAGCGCCAAGATCCATGCCGCGACCGACGCGCTCGGCAACCCGGTCCGCCTGCTGTTCGGGCCAGGCCAGCGCAACGACATCACCAAGGCGCACGACCTGATCGAAGGCTTTGAGGCCGACGCCGTCATCGCCGACAAGGGTTATGACGCCGATCACTTGCGCGAGGCTGTTCTCGAACGCACCGCGGAGCCGGTCATTCCGCCAAAATCCAACCGCCGCGCGCCTCTCCCCTACGACAAGGTGCTCTACAAAGAGCGCAATCTCGTCGAGCGTTTCTTCAACAAATTGAAGCAGTTCCGGCGCGTCGCCACGCGATATGACAAACTCCTCGCCAACTACCGCGGATTCGTGCTCCTCGCCGCCATCGCGATATTGCTCAGATAATTCGTCTAATTCGTCACTACCGCCTAGTTCTACTGAATCACAAAATCGAGGGAGATTCGCGTCGCGAGCAAATCTGGTAACTTGTTGATTCGTTGATCGATACCCGGTGTTTGATATGGATCTCTCGAGACCAACCAGCCAAGCGCGTTTTGCCGCCTATGTCGAGGCTCTTGTTGAAGTGATCGGGCATGCCGATCGGGCCAAGCCCTTGAACGATTATTGCGTCGGGCTGTTGATGCCCGGCGAGCGCAAGAGCGTCGAGCCTATGGCGGCGATTGTTGCGCCGACACGCGTCTCGGCCAAACATCAATCGCTTCTGCATCTGGTCGGCGAAGCGCCCTGGTCGGACGAGGCGGTCTTGAGTAAGGTTTTCGAGCTGGTTCTGCCTTCCATCGAGAGACAAGGCCCCATTCAAGCCTGGATCGTGGACGACACGGGCATTGCGAAAAAGGGGACCCATTCGGTCGGCGTCGCGCGGCAATATTGCGGCAGGCTCGGCAAGCAGGACAATTGCCAGGTCGCGGTGACGCTGTCGATCGCCAATCATGCGGCGAGCCTGCCGATCGCCTACCGGCTCTATATGCCGGAGGCTTGGGCAAATGATCAGGCACGCCGAAAAAAGGCGCATATCCCCAAGGAGATCGAGTTCAAGACGAAGCCACAGATTGCGCTTGATCAGATCCGTGCGGCTCATGCCGCAGGCGTCGCGCCGGGCGTCGTGCTGGCTGATGCGGGCTATGGCGTGAACGGCGGCTTTCGCGCCGGAGTGACAGCTTTGGATCTGCCTTACGTCGTCGGCGTCCAATCGACGCTGACCGTTTGGCCGCCCGGTCAGGAGCCTCTACCGGCAAAGCCCTGGAGCGGCCATGGCCGCAAGCCGTCTCGTCTGAACCGTGATCTTGAACATCAACCCGTCACGGTCAAGGAGCTGGCGCTGAGCTTGAAGAAAAAAGCATGGCGCAGCCTCACCTGGCGCGAAGGTTCGAACACGCCGCTCGCCTCGCGCTTTGCCGCTGTGCGTCTGCGCCCAGCCTCGCGTGATTGCAATCGGACCAAACCGCATCCGCTGGAATGGCTCATTGTTGAGTGGCCGAATGAAGAAGCTGAGCCGACGAAATATTGGCTCTCGACCTTGCCCAAGGACACGCCTTTGCAGGATCTCGTCGACAAGGCCAAATTGCGCTGGCGCATCGAACGCGATTACGAGGAGCTGAAAGGCGAACTCGGATTGGCCCATTACGAAGGTCGAGGTTGGCGTGGCTTTCACCACCACGCGACACTCTGCATCGCAGCTTACGGCTTTCTGATCTGCGAACGGGAAGCGATTCCCCCCTCAGCCTCCTGGCGGCGCAAGATGCCTCCGTTACCCAAAGGTTTTCGACCCCGCGGCGCAGCCGATCCGACCAGAACGTCACGTCGAAAACTCGATCGCGACGATCCGAAAACGGCTCACCGTCGCGCTCGCAAAAACCCTTATGCGATGTCCATGCTGTCAAACAACACACCGCCAGACAGCCCATATCCGTTCATGACACAGTAGAACTAGGGGGTCGCCACGGCGAGAACTGGACCCCGGCGCCTTTGGAAAATTGGACCGTTACTATCGGCCGGTTCGGAAAGCCGCATTGCTTAATCGAAATAGCTGTCCGCTACAGGGGGGGAGGGGATGGTCGCTTCGCGAACCTAAGGATTGCCACTGCCGCGCAGCACGAGCCGTCGCGTAAATCGCCATTGGCGTTACCTGCCGCTTGCTATCGCGTTGAAGCTAATAGCTATCCCCCCGATCTGGGTGGTTGGCGCCTCGGGAGGCCCCAAAGGCCGCTGTTAGCCCGACCGGCCGCGGCAAATTTATGTGGTCGGCCGGCGGCGAAAATTCGCCGTACGCTCGCAACCCTCAGACGAGCTTCAACAGAATATGCCGCTTGCGGCCGAGTGAGAGTTTGACGACGCCATTGCCGGCGTCGCCCGCCCCGATCACGGCGCGCTCATCGGTGACCGCCGCGTCATTGACTTTTAAGCCGCCGCCCTTGATCTGCCGCCGCGCCTCGCCGGTCGAGGCTGACGAGGCCCGGCTTTTACGAAAGGCGGCCAGCACGCCGAGACCCGCCGTCGATTTCGCTGCAGCGACGCGACCGTCGGCAGACTTTCGGCCAATGCGCCTTCCTCAAAGGTCTTGCGGGCGGTTTCGGCGGCCGCTCGGCGGCGTCGCGGCCATGCAGCAGGGCGGTCGCCTCGTTGGCAAGGATCTTCTTGGCCTCGTTGATTTCGGAGCCTTGCAGGGCCGCGAGCTTTGCGATCTCGTCGAGCGGCAGGTCGGTGAAAAGTTTTAAAAACCGCACGACGTCGGCGTCCTCGGCGTTGCGCCAATATTGCCAGTAATCGTAAACCGGCAGCATGTCGGCGTTGAGCCAGACCGCGCCCGGCGGCGGTCTTGCCCATCTTGGCGCCGGAAGCCGTGGTCAACAGCGGCGAGGTGAGGGCGTAAAGCTGCGGCGTCCCCATGCGGCGGCCGAGGTCGAGGCCGGTGACGATATTGCCCCATTGGTCGGAGCCGCCCATCTGCAACAGGCAGTTATGCGCTGCGATTTAATTCGACAAAATCATAGGCTTGCAGGCACATGTAGTTGAATTCGATGAAGGAGAGCTCATGCTCGCGCTCAAGTCGCATCTTCACCGAATCCATCGCCATCATGCGGTTGACCGAGAAATGCCTGCCCACGTCGCGCAGAAAATCGATGTAGTTGAGCTTGCAGAGCCATTCCTCGTTGTCGCTCATCAGCGCGTCGGTTTTTCCGTCGCCGAATGCGCAGAAATTTCTCAAAAATCTTCTGGATCCAGCGCTTTTCGACTTCGATCTGCTCGACCGTCAGCATCTTGCGGCTCTCGTCCTTGCCGGAGGGGTCGCCGACTCGCGTCGTGCCGCCGCCCATGAGCGCGATCGGCTTGCCGCCGGTTTTTTGCAGCCAATGCAGCATCATGATCGGCACCAGCGAGCCGACATGCAGCGAAGGCGGCGGTGCAATCGAAGCCGATATAGGCGATGAGTTCGCCGGATTTCGCCTTCGCATCGAGACCGGCGAGGTCCGAGCATTGATGCACGAAGCCGCGCTCGAGGAGCGCGCTCAAAAAAGCGGAGGAAGGCGAAAAATCGTCGGACATGGGATCCTGCGGGCGCGAAGCGCCGGACGTCGGCAAGCACCAGGTTTTACGGGCACGCGCGGGAGAAGGCAACGGCCGCGCTGGCCGAACTGGCGCGAACCTCTCACGAACCTCCGCGCTTTCTCAACGCTTTGACGCATCAGGCCCATGCCGATGGCGGTGATGCAGGTCCGGATAGTGCGGGTGCGCATGCAGCAGCGGCTCGTGCCGGTGGCAATGCGAATGCGGCTCCGTGACATCGCCCTCGTGCGTGTGCTGATGATGCTCGTCATGCACATGGCTATGCTCATGCTCAAGAACGCCATGCTCATGTTCGTGGCTATGCTGCTCGGCGAGATGCAGCCAGAGGCCAAAGCCCATAAGGACGCCGGCGAGTGCCAACTGCGTTGTTAGAGGTTCGTGCAGGAGCCAAATCGCGACAAGCGCGCCGATAAAAGGCGCAAGCGAAAAATAGGCGCTGGTGCGGGCGCTTCCGAGATGGCGCAGCGCGAGCACGAACAACGTCAAGCTGACGCCAACGCCAAAAAAACCGACAAGCGCGGCCGCGCCCGCGATGTCCAAAGCCGGGGCGGACGCCCCGCGCGTCAGGGCGATGGCGGCGTTCGCGGCGCCGGCCGCCAGCCCTTTGACCATGGCGATTTGCAGCGGGTCGGCGGAGGCGAGCTTACGCGTCAAATTATTGTCGACGCCCCACGCGAGGCAGGCGGCGGCGATCAGCAGCCCGCCCGAGTTGAACGAAACGCTCTGCCCACGCCACGACAGAACGACCGCCCCGGCGAGGATGGCGAAGGCCCCGAGCAAAAGCCGGCGGTCGACATTTTCTCGAAACGCCAGCCAGGCGATGGCCATCGTCGCCAGTCCTTCGAGATTGAGCAAAAGCGAGCCGGACGCGGCGTCGGTGCGGGTGAGGCCCAACATCAAAAGGACAGGCCCGAGCAGGCCGCCGAACACAATGACAGCGGCGAGCCATGGCGCTTGCGCGCGCCGCAGCGGCGCTTCGGGCGCCGGAAGACCCAAGGCGTTGCGGGCAAGACGCACGGCGGCGAGGCCAAGCCCCGCGCCGAGATAGAGTAGCCCGGCGAGCAATTGCGGATCGATCTGGCCGAGCAGCAGCTTCGACAAGGGCGCCGTCGCGCCGAAGAGGACGGCGGCGCCAAGCGCCAGGGGGACGCCCGGCCAAAGATGGGTCAGATGATCGCGCTGCATCCGACGAAGATAGCAAATGACGCGGCGGCGATCATCGCGATCGGCTGAAGATGACGGCGCCAGGAGGCTCGACGCGGCGCCGCTGAAGCTTGAAAATCGCCCCGGCGACCAGCGGGTCACGCCCGGCGCGCGAGCGGCGCGCCGTTGGCGACGATGGCGTTCAGATTGTCGTTGATCAGCCGGGCAGCCAATTCGAACGCCGCCATTTTGGGCGCGATCGTCTCGCCAAGACGGGCCGCCTCCTCCGCGCCGATGGCTTTTTCCAGGCTCTCTTTGTATTCCGGAATTTGTTCCCATTCGGTCACGGCGCTCGCCTCTATCTCGGTGTGAAATTGGAGGCCATAGGCGTGCAGTCCCCAGCGGATGGCCTGCGCGGGCGAGGTTCCGTTGCCGGCGAGTATTGCCGCCCCCTGGGGAAGTCTCGAGACTTCGGCCCCGTGCCACTGAAAAGTCTCGAAGCTCGCCGCAAATCCTTTGAACAGCGGATCATCCTGCCCGTCTGGCGTCAGCTCGACATTGGAGAGGCCGACTTCCGGCCGCGCCATCAGGCTGACTTTTCCGCCCAGGGCGGCGGCGAGGAGCTGATGGCCGAGACAAATGCCGAGATAGGGGCGGCCCATCTCCTGCACCCAATGACGGATCGCCGCTTTTTCGCGGGCGAGCCAAGGATGCGTCTTCTCCTGCCAAACGTCCATCGGGCCGCCCATAACCGTTAAAAGATCGAAGCCATCGAGGTTCGGGATCGAACTCGTTGGCGTCAAGCTCGACGGCGCGCCAGTCGTGCCCGGCTTCGGCCCAGAGCGGGCGGAAAATTCCAGGATGCTCGACGGCGAGATGCTGAAAAACCAGGATGCGCATAGGATTATCCTTGGAACGGCCTAACCCTTGAAATCGTGATGAAAAAAGATGGCTGCCGTCACCGTGGACGACTCCCGGCGGCGGCGGGGCCATTTTTCGGTGTCTTCGAACCCCGCCGCCAGCGCAAGATCGTTCAGCCTAATTATAAGCAAAATACGCGCCGAGGAATTGGTTTGCCGGCCGATGCGTATGTCAGTCCGGCGCGCCGCGCCAAACCTGTCCCGGCCGCAGGGCGATGAAGCGCTTTGGCGCGATCGCGGAGGGACTCGAGGGCTTTCCGCAGCGCTTTCTGCGGGGCGTCATGGCCTTCATCGCTCAATTGGAGCGTTCCCCAATGCACCGCGAGGGCTTGCGTGGCGCCGCAATCGCGCATGATCTGAACTGCTTCCTCGGGATTGACGTGCACAGGGGCCATGAACCAGCGCGGCTCATACGCGCCGATCGGCAGGATCGCGACGGCGGGCGCGCCAAATTTTTTGCGCAGGGCGCGAAAGAGGCTTCCGTCGCCGTAGCCCGTGTCCCCTGCGACATAGACGAGGCCCGCCGGAAGTCTCGATCGCAAATCCGCCCCAGAGCGCCTTGCGGCTATCGGTGAGGCCTCGCGCCGACCAATGGTCGGCGGGCGTGATCGTCGCTGCTACGAGGGGCGACAGAGCAAAGCGTTCGCCCCAGTCGCCTGTCACGACCGAGATCGCGGGATTGGCGCGCCGGATCACAAAATCATTGCCGAGCGGCGTGACGAGCAGCGGACGATGGGCGCGCCAGAGGCGGCTCAACGTGGCCATATCGAGATGGTCGTAATGATTATGGGTCACCAGCGCGGCGTCGATCGGCGGCAGATTTTCGAAGGCGATCCCTGGCGGATTGAACCGCTTCGGGCCGAAAGAGCGGAACGGGCTGGCGCGGTCGGACCAATGTGGGTCGACGAGGATATTGCAGCCGGCGGCTTGGATCAGCAAAGACGCGTGGCCGACCAGCGCAATTCGCAGCCCCCTGACGCGCTCCGGCGGGCGGTCGGAATAGGGGCTCGGCAAGCTCGTCGGCCACCTAACCTTTCGGCCGCCAAGCCGCCAGCGCAGCAGCTTGAGCAGACGCCCCGTGTCGCGCGGCCGCCCCGGATTGAAGAAACGTTCGCCGTCGAAATGATCGGAAGGCGGGCCGTCGTGATAGGGGTTTCCCATTGCGTCGTCTCCGCCCGGGCGGCCGGCTGCCCGGCGGACTGGGCCAGCGTTGCTTCGTTCAAATAAGTCTAAAAACAATAAGTTGCGACCGGCGAGTGTCAAGAGTGGCCAACCGTTTGGCAAACCGGCAAAATGACCGACATGCCGAACTTAAACTATGCGTCCCCAGTCAAAATGACGCACGGCCCCCTTGTCTTCGCGGCGCCGCCGCCGTATGTTGTTGTGTGTCGTGTTTTTACCGACGACTTGGCATCGCAGTTTTGCGTCCGCTGACGACCTCCTTCTGAAAACGACCATGCGACACGGGCGTCATTGATTGGCGCTCGCACTTACGACTCTAAGGATGCACTAAATGACTACGGGAACTGTGAAGTGGTTTAATCCGGACAAAGGATACGGCTTCATACAGCCAGACGATGGCGGCAAAGACGTTTTCGTCCACATCAGCGCTGTCGAACAATCAGGGTTGCGCCACCTGCAGGAAGGCCAAAAGATCAACTATGAAGTGATCGCGGACAAGCGGACCGGCAAATCGTCGGCGGGCAATCTTCGCGCGGCCTGACGCAACGACGCTTCTAGACGAAGCCCTGGCGGCCAAGCCGGGGCTTTTTAATGCGGGTCGCCTCGCCGCGAAAGAGCGTAAATTCAATTAGCCGCCGACGCCGCTCACCGAGGCGCAGTGCTCGGGCCAAATGCGTGCGGGAGAAGAGCGGCCATCGAGAAGCTCGCACGGACTCCATCGGGACCGGCGATGTGGATTAAGGAGTCATTTGCGGCGAATTCAAAAATGCGCTGCCGGCATGCGCCGCAGGGCGTAACGAGGGCGTCGCCATCGCCAATGATCAAAATCTCTGAAATTCGCCTCTCACCTGCGACGATCATCGCCGAAATCGCGCTGGCTTCCGCGCAGACGCCGACGGGATAGGAAGCGTTTTCGACATTCGTCCCGCAATGGATCGTTCCAGACGGCGTGCGGATCGCCGCGCCGACCGCAAATCCCGAATATGGAGCATAAGCGTTCCGTTGCGCCACAGCGGCCGCGGCGAACAGTTTTTCGATCGCGCTGCTCATGGTCGCTGCGGCGAGCTGGCAAGGCGCCTTACTCATTCAAGCGAATGGCGGCGCATTGAACACGTTGTTCAATGGATCAATAAAAGCAACAACGGTAGCGATCGCCGCTACCGGTGCTGCTATGGCGAAGGTTCGTCCCACCCACCTATGGGTTCAGTCGGCGATCGCCTTCTTCGGCCCGCCATGAGAGGCGTGTCCGCCCTTGCGGCCGGCCTCGGAAGCGAGCGTGTGATTGCGCGAAAAACTGCGCTTATTCGGATTGACGCTTTGTCCGCCCTTGCGGCCGGCTTCAGCGGCTAGTCTCGGATTTTGCGAGAAACTGCGCTTCTCATGAGGAACGCTTTCGCCGCCCTTGCGAGCGATCGCGCGCTGCTTCTCTGGATCCATCGAAGCGAAGCCCCGGGTCGAAGTCGCCGATTTTTTAGTGTTCTCAACTGCGCTCATTGCCTTGCTCTCTTTGAATTCGCTCAGCTGCCATATGTAATGTCTGGCAGCGCCAAAGGTTTCTAATTTTTTTTCAAGATCGTGTTACAAACGAACATTATTCCTTGTTGCGGCGCGTTCTATATTGTTTGCACTTGCGAGATTATCTTGGTTGTCGAGCCAAGCCCGAACCTTTGCTGTGGACGCTCCATCAGCCGTTCTCTATCCCGCCATTGACTGCACTGTTTCCGATTGTGGCAGAACAACGCCTTGTCATCGCAAAGGTTGCGGAAAGTTGCTCGAGTTCCGAGTTACAAAAAGGAAATTTCTTTGCTGCAACGCATCAAGTTGGTTGCAATCGCTAACCAAATTTTGGCCTACATCGAGAAGGATGGCGCCTGGACAGGCCAGGGCGGCGCAACTCGAACACACAGGCGTTGACTTTGGCGCCTGCGCCAAAGGGCGCGGCTTGGCGGCCGGTTTAGCCGGCTGCGGTTTTGCCTGCGCCGAGAGTTTTTATCTTTTGTTTCAAGGCATGATTTGTCGAGCATATTCGGCGGCCTTCATCGGCTTGCGCTTTGCCCACCTATGTTTGCTTGCGCACATTCGCCACTCCAAAATCTGCAGTGGCGCGAAAAGCGGGTCACGGGCCAGCGGCCGCGCGGTCAGCGATTATGGTGATCCCACCGCGCACCACAAGCCGGGCGGCGGGAAGCGCGCGATCATCGGCGAGCGCGCGAGTCAGAATGTCCTTTTTCGCCGCTCCCGAGACCAGAAACAGAATGTCGGCGCTGGATTCCAGCGCTGGATAAGTGAGGGTGATCCGCGGCTCCGGCGTCGCGCCGACGACCGCGGTCGCTAAGGCGACACGTTCATCGAGGGCTGGCGTATTCGGAAACAGCGACGCTATGTGCCCGTCCGTTCCAAGGCCAAGCAGCGTAATATCGAACAGAGGTCGCTTTGGATCGAGCGTGGCTGCGCCGTAAAACTCCTGCAACACGTGCTGATAAAGCGCGGCGGCCTCTTCCGGCGAGTTGGCCTCGGTTCGCACGCGATGAACATTGGCGGCTGGAATGGGGACATGCCGCAGCAAAGCTTCTGACGTCATGCGGAAGTTGCTGCTTTCGTGATCGCGTGGAACAAAGCGCTCATCGCCCCAAAACAAAGCGACCTTGCGCCAATCAATCTGGTCGCGAAATGGCGGGGCGCCGAGCAAATGATAGACCTGCTTCGGCGTCGATCCGCCGGAAAGATTGAGAGCGAATTGATTTCGCGCGCCGGCGATGCGCGAGGCGATCCAAGCGGCGGCTCGACCGGCGAGATCATCGGCGTCGACGGCGACCTCGACGCGGGGGTCAGGGCTCATGCGGCAATCCTAAGTTTCATCTAAGGGCTGACGCGGACGATAGACTAGGATCCAATCTGAGCCGAATCGCGACCGACGAAAATCGGAGTATGATCGCGCGCAGGTTTCAATGCAGCTGGGTCATTCCGTGAGTCTCAAGGGCCTCGATGATGCCGTTGAAGATTAGTCCGACGCCCATCGCCGAGACGAAGAGGCCGACGATGCGGGTGATCGCGTCGATCCCCATTGGGCCCATCCGATCGACCAGTTTGCCGGCGAAGACGAGACACAAGTAAGTGACAAATATTGCGGCGACGATGGCGGCGACGATCGCGGCGAAAGAGCTGATCTCCGCCCCCGAGCTTTCGATTTGCGCCTGCATCCCCAAGATCGTGGCGATTGCGCCGGGTCCGCACATAAGCGGCAGAGCCAGCGGAACGAACGCCACATTCGCGTCTTTGCCGCCGCCGGGAAGGAGAATCGAGTTGCGGGGCGACGGGGCGAACAATTCGAAGCCGATCTTGGTCAAAATGATGCCGCCGACGATGCGCACCATGCTCAAAGCCACGCCGAACAGCCGCAGAATCAACGCGCCGAAGATAAGGAAGAAAAGCATCAGCAGCGCGGCGTAAGTGGTAGACTTCGCCGCGACCGTGCGGTGTTCGGCGCGGCCCTTGCCTTCGAGCAGAAGCAAAAAGACCGGCAGCACCCCAAACGGATTGATGATCGCAAGGAGGGTTGAGAAAGTGCTGATGAATAGAGTCCAATGCTTCGTCATGCGCCGGCTTTCCCCAGGGCCGCTTCGGGACGCGAAGACCGGTTGGTAACAATACCTCTGGCCTCGATCAATATCAGGGACCGCCATCCTCCCAATGCCGCCAAAGCGTTCCTCCTGTCTCGTAGCAAAGCCGCAAACTCATTCTGCTTCGCTCGCAACGTGCCGCGTTCAGTTATCGCTCCGCATCGCCGTCCGAAGTCCCCCCGAATTGGAGAAATCATGATGTCAAAGTCCTCGAGCAAATTCGTCTGGTATGAACTGATGACCACCGATCTCGCAGGAGCGGAGAAATTCTACCGCGATGTGATTGGATGGGACGCGCAGGATTCCGGCATGCCGGGCATGTCCTATACCATCCTCAGCGCCGGGACGACTCGAATTGGGGGAATGATGGCGCTGCCTGAAGCTGCGCACGCGGCGGGCGCGCGGCCGGGTTGGATCGGCTATGTGTCGGTCGACGACGTCGACGCCAAAGCGGCGCAGCTCACGAAGGAGGGCGGGCGAGTCTGTAAGGAGCCCGCCGACATTCCCGGTGTCGGCCGCTTCGCGGTCGTCGCCGATCCGCAAGGCGCCGTACTGTCGCTGTTCAAGGGCGCGTCCGATGCGGAGCCGGAGCCGGCTCCGCTGGGAACACCAGGCCATATCGGCTGGCGCGAGCTGCACGCCAGCGATCGCGAGGCCGCCTTCGGCTTCTACGCCGGCCTCTTTGGCTGGACCAAGGATGAGGCGATAGACATGGGGCCGATCGGCATATACCAGCTTTTCGCGGCCGGTGATGGAGCCATCGGCGGCATGATGACAAAGCTCGAGGCCATTCCTACCGCCTTTTGGCTTTATTACTTCAATGTCGAAGGAATCGACGCCGCCGTCGGCCGCGTTGCGGCGGCTGGCGGACAAATCCTCAACGGTCCGATGGAAGTGCCTGGCGGCCGCTTCATTCTGCAGTGCCTCGATCCGCAGGGCGCCATGTTCGCGCTCGTGGGGCCGCGCGCCTGACGGCTGCGCAAAAGCGCCGCTTGCCGCCTGCCGCCACGGCACGTAAAGCTGTCCTCGAACTTAGCCTTGACGCCTGTAGACGTCGGGGCTTCGAGCGTTGCGATATTTTGGAGGGCATATGATCGATCCGCGGGGCGCGCGGCCCGCATTCCCGACGATGCCGGCGATCGCCGCTTTCGCGGCCGTCGCCATCTTCTTCGCATCAAGCTTACCGGCCACGGCGGCTGAGGGCCTCGACGGCGCGAAACTCCCCTGGCAACTGGGGCTACCCTTTGTCGGCATCTTGATGTCGATAGCGCTCGGGCCGCTTGTCGTTAAGGAATGGTGGCATATTCACTACGAAAAGGCCGCGGCTTTCTGGGCTTGTTTAGACTCTCGTCGGCCTCGTCGCCGTCAAAGGCTTCGATGTGACGGCGGCCGCCCTCGTGCACAACATCGCCCTCGAATATCTGCCCTTCATCCTGATGCTGCTCGCCTTGTTCACGGCGGCGGGCGGCATCGTGATCACCGGTTCCCTCGCGGGAACGCCCGTCGTCAATACTGCGCTTCTCGCGTTTGGCGCGGGCATCGCCAGCATCATCGGCACGACTGGCGCCTCGATGATCCTGATCCGGCCAGTAATTCGGGCGAATGAGACGCGTCTCGTCAACGCGCATGTCGTGGTGTTTTTCGTCTTTCTCGTCTCGAACATTGGCGGAGCGCTGACGCCGCTTGGCGATCCGCCGCTTTTTCTCGGCTTTCTGCACGGCGTTGATTTCTTCTGGACGACGCAAAGGCTTTGGCCGGAGACGCTATTTGCGGTCACGGTCCTTCTCGCCATCTTCTTCCTCTTGGATAGCTATTTTTTTCGACGCGAGGGCCGGCGCGCGGAGATGGCGCCTCCGATTTCCCTTCGCGTCACAGGAATCGTGAACCTCGCGCTGATCGGCGCCGTCATCGCCGCGATCGTGGTCAGCGGCCTCTGGCGGCCCGGCGTCTCCTTCGAGGTGCTGGGGACCAAAATCGAGCTCCAAAACCTTGTGCGGGAGGCTGTTATGGTCGCCGTCGCCATCGCTTCGCTTGCCTTGACGAATAAAGTCTCGCGTGCGGAAAACGGCTTCGATTGGGAGCCGATCCGCGAAGTCGCCTATCTATTCGCCGGAATTTTCATCTGCATCATTCCGGTCATGGCGATGCTGGGGGCTGGTAAGTATGGGCCGTTCGCCCCCGTGATCGCGCTTCTCGAGCATGCCGATGGATCGCCGAACAATCCGGTGTATTTCTGGGCGACGGGGCTGCTGTCTTCGTTTCTCGACAATGCGCCGACCTATCTTGTGTTCTTCGAACTCGCCGGCGGCGATCCGGCGCAGTTGATGGGTCCGCTCGCCCATACGCTGGCGGCGATCTCGCTCGGCGCGGTTTTCATGGGAGCCAACACTTATATCGGCAACGCGCCGAATTTCATGGTCTACGCCATCGCCCGCAACGCCGGCGTTAAGATGCCGGAATTCTTCCCCTATATGCTGTGGTCAGGCGCGATCCTCCTGCCTTTGTTCGTGGTCATAACCTTCATTTTCCTCTGATCAGAGCGGCGGATGGCGGCGATCCATCAGCCAGGCGAGGCCGGGAAGCGCGATAAGGGCTGCGGGGGCGGATAACATTGGTTGGAGCCCGCCGGCGCCCCGCCGCTGCGCTGTTATGAAAACAAAGGCGGAATCTAATTGAATTAAATGATCCCACTGAGATTCCTTGAACCTTATTCAGGGTTTTTCGTTGTTATATTGCGGCGAAGTGAGACGATTTCCTGCTGGCGCGGCCAGAATCAGGGGGATGGTCATGCGTCCAATTGTTTGCGCCTTTTTATTTGCAAGTAGTTTTTTATGCGTCGAAGCCGCGCATGCGCGGGTGCAGATCAACGTCGATCTTAGCTCGCAGACGATGCACGTGAGCGCAGACGGCGCGGATTATAACTGGCCTATCTCTACGGCGCGGTCGGGCTATGTGACCCCGCGCGGGCATTACCGGGCGGGACATCTGGAGCCAATCCATTATTCCCGCAAATACCATATGTCGCCGATGCCCCATTCGATCTTTTTCGCGGGCGGCTACGCCATTCATGGCACCTATGAGACGGCCCACCTCGGCCGTCCGGCCTCGCATGGATGCATCCGGCTATCGCCAAGCCACGCGGCGGTCCTCTATCAGTTGGTGAAGGCGGAAGGCGGCGACATCCGGATCTCTGGCGCGCCTCCACGAACTTCCGCGCGCTATGCAAGGTCGCAATGGGAGCGCCACGCGGAGTTGTCGGAGCATCATCGCCGGCGCGTCGGAGAGGAAGCTGCCGGAGGCTGGCCGCTTGAATCGGCCGAGGGGCTTGCCTATGCGCCCGAGCGCCGCTTCGCCGCTCCGGTCCCGAGATGGTCTTGGCAGTCCTGGTCGCAGTAACGAAAGAGTTTGCTCAGAAGCGGCGTATGCCGGTCGGGCGTTGTCTGGCGTCGGCTTGAAGCGTCGAAAGCGGCGCCAAGGATTCAAATGTCGCGGCCGTTGACTTCGAGAGTCAGCTTTTCGACGGCGTCCTTCAGATCGGGCTGCGCTGGATATATCTCAAGCGCCTTCTTATAGGCTTCCAAGGCGCGTTTTTCGAGGCCGGCGCGCTGCAAGATCGCGCCCATGCCCCGCAACGCGCCGAAATGGCGGGGCTCGAGCTTCATGACGCGATCGATGTCAGCCATGGCGCCTTCGTCGTCGTCGCTCAGAAAACGCACCGTAGCGCGCTCGTTCCACGCTTCCGCCCAAGCTGGCTCAAGCGACACAACCTTGTCGAGCAGGCTAAGGGCGAGGGGATAATTGCGCGCCTCTGTCGCGAGCGCGGCGCGCTGCATAATCAGAGCGGCGGTGTCCGATTGCGATTGCATCCAGACGTGACGGATGGCTTCCGCGAGAGCTTGCGCCGCCTCCGGATCGTCCGCGGCGCCAAGACGCTTGAAGAGCTCGTCGAGAGCCTGCTGACGCAAAACAGCTGGCTCCGGTTTGGGCGCCAGCGCTTTTTTCAACGCCTCCGCCCGCACCTTGGCCTTGGCCGCCGGATCCTCCCGCGCCGGCTCGTTCGGTTTTGCCGAGTTGGCCGACCGGCTGTTGGGGAATTGCAGGAGCGGGGGTTGAACCCGACCGTCGCGGCGGAAATCGAAAGAGCCGGGCGGCGGACCACCCTGCGGCGTCGGTCGTTCATCGTCGCCGAGCATGCGCCAGCCTTTGGGCAGGCCGCCCGGAAACCCCTGCTGGCTGGCTCCGTCTTCGGCCCATGCGGGAGCGCCCGCCGCCACGAACGAGAGGGCCGCAATCTGAAGTCGCGCCAACAAAACTGGGACGGAGAGCCTTTTGAGCATAGGAAGAGCCTAAAGAGGCGAACTCAAAAGGTCAAAGCGATTGTGCGCCAACGCCGCGCCGAAAGCCTCCGGAAAGTCGCTAGCCTTGGCGCGCTTTGTAGCGCTTCTGCGTCTTGTTGATGATGTAGATGCGGCCCTTGCGGCGCACCAATTGATTGTCGCGATGACGCCCGCGCAGCGATTTCAACGAATTACGGACTTTCATCGGAATCGTCCCAACAAAAAACAACCGGCCGCGACGGCCGGTTCAAACGAATTCCACCTTATATGCCCTAACTGCCGCTTCGGATCAACCCCATTGCCGGTATTGCGTTTCCGCCTTATGCATCTCGCATCCTGCGGCAGTAAAATCTACTTCTCGCGAATCGGCAGAACTCAGACAGCAATCCCGGTGGCAGCTCCGGAACATTTGATCCAGGCGCCGACGCCAACGCGTAGATCGCGCGCCTCTCTTTGGCCGACTTCTGTGCTTAATCCCCGGCTAAACGCTGCTTTGCGGCGCGAGACCGATTGAAAAGGGCAAATGCGCAGGCATTCCTGGTTGCGGCTTGGCTTCATCGCGGCTTTCGCCTTGTCCTGCGCGAAGCTGGCGGCGGCGCACCCACATGTCTGGATTACCGGCCAGGAGCAGGTGATTTTCGGGCCGAAAGGGGAGATCATGGCGATCCGCCATGCCTGGGTGTTCGACGAAATGTATTCGGCTTTCGTGACCGAGGGGGTCGGCAAGAAAGGCGCGATTTTGACGAAGCAAGACCTCGCCCCGCTGGCCAAGAGCAATGTCGAGGACCTCGCTGAGTTCGAATATTTCACCCACGCCAAGATCAAAGGCGCCAAGCTCGAATTCGCCGAGCCGACCGATTATTCGCTGGAGGAGCGGCCGGACAAGCTCGTCGTCCTGCGCTTCACCCTGCCGCTGAAGGCGCCGGTCGCGGCGAAGATATTTTCCTTTCAGGTCTATGATCCGACCTATTTTGTCGCCTTCGAACTCGATTCCAAGGATCCGGTGACGTTCGTTAACGCCCCGAAAGGATGTTCGACCAATGTGAAGGGCGCCGACCAACTCGCCAAGGCGGATACGAAAAAGCTGAGCGAGTCTTTTTTCAGCGGACTGTCGCCGGGATCCGATTTCGGCGTCAAGCTCGCCTCCTCTGTGATTGTCGCCTGTCCATGAGGCTCTCTTGAAAACGCCGCTTCGTCTTGCTCTGACATTGCTGCTCGCCGGCCTCGCGTCGCAGGCGCTGGCCCAGGGCGTTCATCATCCCTTCGCTGTCGGCGTCAATGAAGGCGCGGCGAGCGCGACCGGCCTTTCAGGCTGGATTCTGGCGCGGGAGAGTTTCTTCTATCGCCTGCTGACCGGCGCCGTGCGCGCCGTCAAGGAGGGCGGAGCGGGCGCCTGGACGCTCGCCGCGCTGAGTTTCGGCTACGGCGTGTTCCATGCCGCCGGGCCGGGCCATGGCAAGGCGGTGATCGCCTCCTATATGATCGCCAACGAGCGGATGTTGCGCCGCGGCCTCCTGATTTCGCTCGCCGCCGCCCTGCTGCAGGGGTTGGTGGCCGTGGCGCTGGTCGGGATCGCTTTTCTCGTCATCGGGACGACGGCGAAGCACATGACCGCCGCCGCCAATTGGGTCGAGATCGCAAGCTGCGCCGGGGTGGTCGCGCTTGGCGCGGTGCTCACCGTCTCGAAAGGCGCGGCTGTCGCAACGCTCTGGCGGCAGGCGCCCGCCCAGCAGGCGGCGTTCGCCGCTTTTGGGTCTTTGCAGGCGGCAGGCGGCGCGAACGCCCGCTTCGTCGCGGACGAGGGGTTCGGCCATGTCCATGGCGCGGACTGCTGTCATGCGATCGATCCGGGCGAACTCGACCGCGGCTTTTCCTGGAGGAAGGCGCTGCTGACGGTCGCCGCCGCCGGTTCGCGGCCGTGCTCGGGCGCCATTCTGGTGCTGGTCTTCGCCTCGTCGCAGGATGTCTTTCTCGCCGGCGTCGGAGCGGTGCTCGCGATGTCGCTTGGCGTCGCCGTCACCACCGGGACGCTTGCAAGCCTTGCGGTCTTCGCCAAGACGGCGGCCGCGCGTTTTGCGGGCGGCGCGGAGTCCTGGCGCGCCATGATGGCCGGACGCCTGTTCGAAGCCGCCGCGGCCCTCGCCGTGCTGGCCTTCGGGCTGGCGCTGCTGATGGCGGCGTTGGCGGGCCAAAGGCTTGGCGGGTAGTTGCGCGCGCTTCCTCGCTCAGGGAGCGGGCGTTTGGCCTTTGGCGGCGTTTTGCGGAGCCGCGAGTTTCTGCAGTTTGGCGATCTCTTCGGCGGTCAGCCCCTTCGCGCCTTCGCAGGTTGGGGCGAGGAAGGCTAAAGCGAGCTTCGCCTTGGCGGGCGCTTCGTTCTTGAACACCGGCGCATCCAACCGCCCGAGCAGCGCCCGCGCGACAAACGGCGCGCCGCTGTAGTCAAAGTCGTTCCCCTTGCAGCCGATTTCCTCCCGCGCGCCAAGAATCGCGGCGGGCGAGGCGGAGATTTCCTCAAGCTTGACCCAGCGTGCGGCTATCTCCCTGGCGATCGGCGCTTCGTCCGGGAATGTTTCGACCTTCAGGCTGTTCGTCAGCCGCTCGATGGCCGCTTTCTTTCTGTCGCCCTCCGGCCCGGCGTCGAGAACCTGAAGAAAGGTTTTGAAGTCTTTCTGACCTTTCGTGCAAACTGGGTAGCCACGCCGAAGCTGCCGCTGAAGGTGTTGGCACTCGAAAAATTGACTTCCAACAAGCGCAACGATGCGCGCCCTTTCAGCGTTCGCCGCGTTGCGCACATCCGCCCGCCACACCGACGCCCAATCGAGCGAGGCGCCCTGCAGCTGCGCCCTATCGAGCGAGGCGCCCTGCAGCTGCGCCCTATCGAGCGAGGCGCCCTGCAGCTGCGCCCTATCGAGCGAGGCGCCCTGCAGCTGCGCCCCAATGAGCGAGGCGCCCTGCAGCTGCGCCCTATCGAGCGAGGCGCCCTGCAGCTGCGCCCCAATGAGCGAGGCGCCCTGCAGCTGCGCCCTATCGAGCGAGGCGCCCTGCAGCTGCGCCCTATCGAGCGAGGCGCCCTGCAGCTGCGCCCCAATGAGCGAGGCGCCCTGCAGCTGCGCCCTATCGAGCGAGGCGCCCTGCAGCTGCGCCCTATCGAGCGAGGCGCCCTGCAGCTGCGCCCTATCGAGCGACGCGCCCTGCAGCTGCGCCCCAATGAGCGAGGCGCCCTGCAGCTGCGCCCTATCGAGCGAGGCGCCCTGCAGCTGCGCCCCAATGAGCGAGGCGCCCTGCAGCTGCGCCCTATCGAGCGAGGCGCCCTGCAGCTGCGCCCTATCGAGCGACGCGCCCTGCAGCTGCGCCCCAATGAGCGAGGCGCCCTGCAGCTGCGCCCTATCGAGCGAGGCGCCCTGCAGCTGCGCCCTATCGAGCGACGCGCCCTGCAGCTCCGCCAAAACGAGCGAGGCGCCCTGCAGCTGCGCCCTATCGAGCGACGCGCCCTGCAGCTCCGCCAAAACGAGCGACGCGCCCTGCAGCTCCGCCCCATCGAGCGACGCGCCCTGCAGCCGCGCCCCAACGAGCGACGCGCCCTGCAGCTGCGCCGCATTGAGCGACGCGCCCTGCAGCTTCGCCGCAGCGAGCAACGCGCCCTGCAGCTCCGCCCCATCGAGCGACGCGCCCTGCAGCTCCGCCCAATGGAGCGACGCGCCCTGCAGCTCCGCCCAATGGAGCGACGCGCCCTGCAGCTGCGCCGCAGCGAGCGAGGCGCCCTGCAGCTCCGCCCCATCGAGCGACGCGCCCTGCAGCTGCGCTTTAAAGAACGAGGCGCCCCGAAGATTGGCGTTTGTCAGGTCTGCTTTACGAAGGTCGCCAAGATCGAAAATAGCGCCTTGCAGGTTGCGTCCGTGAAAACTCACGCTTTGTTTCGCCCAGCCGAGCTTCTTTTCATCGTCGATCTTGGCGGCATCGAGCGCGTCGAAGCCGGTTAGGATGAGAGAATTGGAGAATGGGCTCGTCCGCCGTCTGGAGACTTCATCGATTTCGCCGGCGAACAGGAGATGATGCAGAGAAGTCGAGACCCACACCTTGTCTTGATCGATGGCGCCCATCGCAGCTGTGATCGGGTTAGGGGGAATATACCGGTGGTCACGGTTCCAATCGCCGAGCCAGCCCCCCGGGAAGGTCGCCACCAAGAAAGCGATGGCTATCGGAAAAAGACTGAGGATGCCAGCCGAGGATGATCCAGAACGGAGCGCCATTGGAGTGCTCTCGCGAACCTCGGGATGGCGGGCCAAAGCGCTAAAATAAGGGCCAAATTCGCCAGGATCATCCATGTGATCCATGCGGAAGGAAGCAGAAACTGCGCCTGAAGAATAAGCAGAAGCAGGATCGGCCCGACGACAAGTGATAGCCAGGACATCAGCCGTCGATGGCGTAACAGCGGCGGCCACGGGAGCTCGGTTGTGCCCCTCAGAACCGCTGGCCACAGCACCCACAAAAGAATGACGTCGCCCAAGACAGCGAAGCGCTGAATCCACGTAACGCCTTCACGATGATAGGGCAGGAACTGCGCTTGCAGCAGAAGCAACAACAGCACCGGGCCGATGACGAGCGACACCCAGGCGATCGCCTTCAAGAGCCAGCCCAAGCCGCCCTCGCGGATGTCGCGCGGCCCAGCGAGGAACTGCACGAAAATGTTGCTCGGCAGCCGCCGCCGCTGGGCGTTCCTATCCTCGGCCTTGTCGTCGCCCGCGCCGAAGACGGCGTGCAGCGCCTCGTCATAGGCGCGCGCCTTCGCCGCCAGCATGACGAAATGCATGAGCGTATAGGCGTGGACGATGATGAACAGGATCGGCGCCAAGGAAAAGAACGCGACGAGCGGCAGCTCTACGTTGAGGAAGGGCAGCTTGACCGCATTTTCAAGCAGCAGATCGCGATGGGTGACGCCGCCGGCTGCGATGCCGATGTAAAGCAGCGCAAAGAGGTAGCTGAGCCACAGCCCGCCGCTGATCGCGGCCGCGTCCTCGACGCTTTTGCGCGCTTCATCGAGAGCCGTTTTGGCCGCGTCGTCGGATTTCGCGCCTCGGGATTTGTCCGCCTGCGACTTCAGGCGGAGACCCCAGCGGACGCGCCGCCGCAACAGGCGCGCCGCCGTCTTCGTCGCCTGATTGTTTCTGCGGGCTCCCTCGTCCATGGCGGCGTTCCCCGCCGCTCAATCTGCCATGGCCTCAGGCGTCATCCAAGGACTGAAAGCTCAAATCGACCAATCGTCGCGCGGCTCGTCGAAATGTTCGATATAGCCGCGCCGGATCAGTTCCTTGACCACCGCCGCCGCTGCGTGCTCGGGTGTCTCGCCGTCGCGGGCGACGACCAGCTCGGGTTTCTTTGGCCGCTCATAGGGTTGGTCGACGCCGGTAAAATTCCTAATCTCGCCGGCGAGGGCTTTCCTGTAGAGGCCCTTGGGATCGCGCGCGACGCAGTCTTCGATCGGCGCATCGACAAAAATCTCGATGAATTCGCCTTCATCGAGCAGTTCGCGCACAAGCTCGCGTTCGGCGGCGTAAGGCGAAATGAACGAGCAGAGCACGATCAATCCGGCTTCTGTCATCAGCTTGGCGACCTCGCCGACGCGCCGGATATTTTCGCTCCGGTCGACTTCCGTAAAGCCTAGGTCTTTGTTCAGGCCATGGCGGAGATTGTCGCCATCGAGGAGAATGGTGCGCACGCCATGCGCGAAGAGGCGCGATTCGACGAGATTGGCGATGGTCGATTTGCCCGAGCCGGAAAGGCCGGTGAACCAGAGCACGGCCGGCCTTTGATTGTTGAGGCGGGCGCGATCGACCTTGGCGACATTGAGCCCGTGCAGATGAATGTTCGTCGCCCGGCGCAGGCCATAGGAAATGACGCCCGCCGCCGCCGTCGCATTGGTCGCGCGGTCGATCAGAATGAACGAGCCGGTTGTGCGATTGTCGCTATAAGGATCGAAAGCGAACGGGATCGTCGTCGCCAAATTGCAGAAACCGACCTCGTTGAGGCTTAAAGTCCGCGCCGCCATCTCGCCGAGCGTATTGACGTCGAGCCTGTGCTTCAGCTCGGTAATCGTCACAGGCACGCTGCGCGACCCGCTTTTCAGAAGATAGGAGCGGCGGAGCAGCAGCTGATCCTCGCTCATCCAGATAAGATGGGCGGCGAACTGGTCCGAGACTTCCGGCCGGCTCTTTGGGTGGCCCAGCACGTCGCCGCGGGCGATGTCGAGTTCATCCGCCAAGGTGAGGGTGACGGCCGCGCCGGCGCTCGCGCTTTCAAGGTCGCCGTCCGCTGTGACGATGCGGGCGACCCGCGAGGATCTGCCGGACGCCGCGACGACGACTTCATCGCCCTGGCGGATCGTTCCGCTTGCGATCGTGCCAGCAAAGCCGCGGAAATCGAGATGCGGACGGTTCACCCATTGCACCGGAAAGCGCAACGGCTTGCCGCTTTGATCCTCCTCTACGTCGACGGATTCGAGGAAGCGCAGCAGACTCGGCCCTCGATGCCAGGGTGTGTTGGCGCTTTTTTCGGAGACGTTGTCGCCGTGCCGGGCCGAGATCGGGATGGGCGTGATCGACGTGAAATCGAGTGGCGCGGCGAAAGTCTTGAAGTCGGCGACGATCTTGTCGAAGCCCGCCGCGTCGAAGCCGGTGAGGTCGATCTTGTTGACGGCCAGCACGACATGCTTGATGCCGAGCAGCGCGACGATCGCGGCGTGCCGGCAGGTTTGCGTCAGCAGGCCTTTGCGCGCATCGACTAGCAAGATGGCGAGCTTGGCGCTCGACGCCGCGGTCGCCATATTGCGCGTATATTGCTCATGGCCCGGCGTATCGGCGATGATGAAGGAGCGCCGCGGCGTCGAGACATAGCGGTAGGCGACGTCGATCGTAATGCCTTGCTCGCGCTCGGCCTCGAGCCCGTCGACGAGAAGCGCGAAGTCGATATTGTCGCCGTCGGTGCCGTGGCGTTTCGAATCGCGCTCAAGCGCCGCGAGATGATCGTCGAAAATCAGGTTCTGTTCATAGAGAAGGCGCCCGATGAGGGTCGATTTGCCGTCGTCGACGGAGCCGCAGGTGATCAGCCGCAGGGTCGGCGGGGCGCTGGCGCCGCGAATCTCGCGCGCGGGCGCGCTGGGCAAAGGATCGGCGGACACGGCCTCGAGCATCAGAAATATCCCTCGCGCTTCTTTTTTTCCATCGAGCCCGATTTCATCATGGTCGATCAGGCGCCCCTCGCGCTCCGAAACCGTCGAGGCGCGCATTTCGGCGATGATCTCGGGCAGGGTTTCGGCGTTCGATCGGATCGCCCCGGTCAGTGGATAGCAACCCAGAGTGCGAAAACGGACTTTTTCCATGCGCGGCGTCTCGCCAGGCAGTAATGGCAGGCGATCGTCGTCAACCATGATCAAGGCGCCGCCGCGCTCGACGACCGGGCGCTCCTTGGCGCGATAGAGCGGCACGATCGGGACGTCTTCGGCGGCGATGTAGTCCCAGACGTCGATTTCCGTCCAATTTGACAAGGGAAACACCCGCATGGATTCGCCCGGCTTGATCCTTGTGTTGAAGAGGCTCCACAGTTCTGGGCGCTGGTTGCGGGGGTCCCAGGCATGGGAGGCGGAGCGATGCGAAAAGATCCGCTCCTTGGCGCGGCTTTTCTCTTCGTCCCGCCGCGCGCCACCGAAAGCCGCGTCGAATTTCCATTTGTCGAGCGCCTGGCGCAGGCCTTCCGTTTTCATCACTTGCGTATGCACGGAAGAGCCGGAGGCGACCGGGGAGACGCCGCGCCGCACGCCGTCTTCATTGACGTGGACAAGCAGGTCCATGCCGACTCGCGCCGCCATTTGGTCGCGAAATTCGATCATCTCGCGGAACTTCCAGGTCGTGTCGACGTGGAGGAGAGGAAATGGCGGCTTCGACGGGAAAAACGCCTTCTGCGCGATATGCAGCATGACGCCGGAGTCCTTGCCGATGGAATAGAGCATCACCGGCCGCTCGAATTCCGCGACCACCTCGCGCATGATGAAAATCGCCTCGGCCTCGAGGCGGCGCAGGTGGTGGGAGGTATATTTCACGCTATTTTCCTGTAATTAATAAAATTCCACGGGGACAATTATGTCATTTATCGCTTCGCCGGCGCGTTTGCAACCGCGTGGCGGCGAAGGCGATCTGCATCCGCTGGCGCGCCGCCTAGAACCGGAAGGTCGGCTGCGCGGCGGGCTTTAACTGCAGCGCAAGTCCGGCGCTGACAAGCACAACAGCGTCGCATGCCTTGGCGAGCGCCTGATTGAGAGCGCCCTGCGCGTCTCTGAAGGCCCGCGCCAAGGCGTTTTCGGGAACGACGCCGGCGCCGACCTCATTCGAGACAAAAATCGCGGGACCCATAAGGCGCGCGACGCTTTGCGCGAGCTCGTCCGTCGCAGCGGCGAGGTCGGCCTCTCTCAGGAGCAGATTGCTGAGCCAGAGGGTCGCGCAATCGACGACGATGATGCGGCCCCTGCGCGCCTCGCGATCGAGCGCCGCGGCGAGCGCGACCGGCTCCTCGACGACCGCCCAGCCGGGCCCGCGCTCGGCGGCGTGCCGGGCGATGCGCGCCTTCATTTCGGCGTCATGCGCTTGCGCCGTCGCGATCAGCACGGGACGCGCGCCCGAGCCTTCCGCCAGCCTTTGCGCATAGCGGCTCTTGCCGGAGCGCGCGCCGCCCAACACCAGAAGGCTTCTTGTCGGCGGATCGGCGCGCCGCATCATCGATCGCCGATCGGCGGCCGCCAGTCGCGGCTTTGGGTCCGACCTAAGGTCGCCGCCTGCTCTGCCGCAGCGAAGCCAGCCTTACATCTGCGTTTCTTCATTAACTAAAGTCCCGATGGACAAGGAGCCGCGGTTGCGGCTTCAGGTCCGCCAAGGGTGCTCGGGCAATTCGCTGACGCCAAGCACTGCGACGCCGGCTTTGGCGACCTCATTGTCGTTCTCGACGGAGCTGCCGCTAACGCCGATCGCGCCGACGAGGACGCCTTCCTCATCGACGATTGGCAGGCCGCCTGGAAAAGTAATCAATCCGTCGTTGGAATGTTCGATGCTGAAAAGGGAGCCGCCCGGCTGGGAAAGCTTGCCGATCGCTCCGGTCGGCATGCCGAAGAAAAGGGCGGTCTTGGCCTTCTTGATCGAGATGTCGATGCTGCCGACCCATGCGTCGTCCATGCGATAAAAGGCTTTCAGGTTTGCGCCCGAGTTCGACGACCGCGATGCACATTTGCGTGTTGAGTTCGACGGCTTTTTTGCGCGCCGCCTCGATAGCGGCCTCGGCGTGTGCGATCGTAACATGCATGGCTTCCTCCACCTCTTTCGCGCCGGGACGGCGAACAGACGTCGCAAGCAGCGCATTACTGGGAGCGTCCAATCGCCAGATAATCATGACGACGTGTCAAAGCTAGGCCTTTGGCGAATTTCGATCGAACTTGCTTCGGTCGCGTCAAGCCGCATCGCGTCGACGTGCCGTTTCGCCGCAAAGAAGCTCGAGCGCGTCGTTCCTCATTTGTTGAGCGGCGGCGATAGGCCTATTCTTTGGCGCGCAGATGGGGCGTGTGGCCGCTGGGTAACAAGATGAGATTGACGCATTTCGGGAGATTTCGCGCCGCGCTATTGTGTTTCGCGCTTTTCATCGCGGCGTCCGCGTCAAGCGCGCGGGGCGCGCCGAAA
Source organism: uncultured Alphaproteobacteria bacterium (assembly GCA_963815815.1). Classification (GTDB taxonomy): domain Bacteria; phylum Pseudomonadota; class Alphaproteobacteria; order Rhizobiales; family Beijerinckiaceae; genus Methylocapsa. The sequence continues at coordinate 80,175 of CAWFIA010000011.1, read as the reverse complement.
ACCTTCAATATTTTGAGCTGGAGTGATTATTTCGATCCAAAAATACTTGAGGAATTCGCCAGCGAAACCGGCGTCCGGATTGTTTACGACACCTATTCCTCGCGCGAGGCGCTGGAGGCGCGGCTGCGCAGCAACGCCGATTACGACGTGCTTGTCGTCCCCGGGCAAACGTTGCAGACGCTGATCGCAGCTGGCGCCTTGCGGAAACTTGACAAGGCGAAGCTGCCGAACGTCAGCGGCCTCGCGCCGGAAGTCATGGCGCGGCTCGCCGTCTTCGATCCCGGCAATCAATACGCCGCCCCTTATCTCTGGTTTACGACGGGCCTTGCTTTCGACGCCGACGCGGCCCGAACGACTGCGGACGCGTCTTTTGACCCGGCCAGCTGGGATGTCATATTCAAGCCCGAACGCGTCGCGGCCTTCGCCGATTGTGGCGTTTCGATCCCAGACAACCCCGATGAGGCGTTTCCTATCGCTTTGCGCTATCTTGGCCTCAATCCGGCCTCGAAGAGCCCGAGCGATTTACGCCGCGCGGCCGAGCTTCTCGGCGGCATCCGGCGTTACGTAAAGAAATTTCAGTCCTCAGACTATGTCGGCGCGCTGGCCGACGGCGATATCTGTCTCGCGATGGGGTGGAGCGGCGCCAGTATGCAAGCCCGCGCGCAAGCGCGCGAATTGGATAATGGCGTCGATATCGGCTACGCCATTCCCAAGGAAGGGACTTTGCTGTCGGTCGACAGTCTCGTCGTTCCAAAGGATGCGCCGCATGGCGAGGCCGCCCTGGCTTTCATCAATTTTCTGCTGCGCCCGGAAATCGCTGCGCGCAACACGAATGCTACCCAGTTCGCCAATGCCGTGCCCGCGGCACAGCCCTGGATCGCCAAAGAGATCATCGACAACAAAGCGATCTACCCCGATGCGGCGACGATGAGTCGACTCTTCGCCGTGCCGACGCCCGATCCGGCAACGCAAAAATTGATCGCGCGAGAGTGGATCCGCATCAAGACAGGTAAATAACCCTGACGGAACGCCAGCCGCGTGCCTGTCAAGCGACGCCGATCGCCTTAATCGACGCCGCTTACTGTATCCGACGTATTCACTCGGAGCGAAGCCACCCGCTTAGGTTCTACCCAAGCGGCCCGAATGAAATAAGCAAAGCCCGGATCAAATTCTGATCTTGATCGTCATCTCTCCGCTGGATGGGGCGCCGCGACCGGCGTCGCATAAGGGCGGGGGCCATGACGCGGGCCGGCGTCAGGTCTTGCCTGCAAGTTGCGTCTTGATCAAGCCGACGATCGCAGTAACTATCGCGCCGCTACTCCGCCGCCGACGGCTTGTCCAAGAAGGGCGCCGATATCGACGCCGCCCGAGCCCGTCAGGGCGGGAATCAAGGCGTTGAGAATTTGGCCGCCGAGGCCGCCGCCGATTGCTCCGCTGATCGTGTTGCCGACCGGACCCAGACCGAAATCCTTAAGTTTGGCCAACGCATTGCCGCCGGCCGCCCCAGCGATAAGTTGAATGATGAAGCCGATGATCGACATTTTTGCCTCCGAAGCCACGCAAGCAATTTGCGCGTTGATGGTCGGGCGAGCTGGAGTGTCGCACTATACTTGGAGCCTCGCAACAGGCATCCGCGTACTCTGGCTGCGGCCACCAGCTCTAAAGAGCGCGCGCGACCAAGCCGGCGCCGCAGCCCATTTGGGTAGGCTGCGCAAACTCGCCATGTCAATCGGTGCCGGAGCCATTGGGGATAATGGGGATAAATCGCGCGCACAATCCTGAATTGCAAGGTGAAATTGTGCTCTGAGATGGCTGCTTTTCACGTTTTGGCGCGGAATTGCAAGGACGCCCTGGTTGACATGTTGGGATTTGGGGCCATATAAGGCGGCTATTGGCAGCGGCGTCGTCTTCGGGCGGCGGGCGCGGAATTCGTCTCTCGGGACCACATTGGTCGTCTTCGCACCTGGTTAAGCTTAGCCGGGGCGGGGAGCGTTTTCTGCGTTTACGGCGCGTTTTTGAGCTGGATTTTGCGCTTTTGCGGGCTTTGGCTTGGCGAGGGCGCTTTCCGGGGCGCGGCGGATCGCTTGCGGCATCGGCTGTTTGACAATCGCATCGGAAGAAAGAGAAACGTGGACGGCGGGGTCCTTGCGGGACGCCTCCTCCTTCGCGGGGGAGAGGCGTCCGATGAGACACTCTGGCGGTCACGTTCTTAAGTTCATCCAAGTTTGCGTTCGGCCCTCGTTGATGGGGGCGCCGGCGCGGACGGATGTGCTTGGGACTCGTCGAAAGAGTTGCGCCGCAAGGCGCATTTCGCAAACGGGCGCATTTTGCAAGAAGGCATTTTTGCAGAAAGATGCGCCGCGCCGTATTCCGCCGCCTTAACGGGCGCGGATGCGGGTGACCAGCCTGGAGCCAAATTCTCATATTCAACTTGAGAGTTTGATCCTGGCTCAGAACGAACGCTGGCGGCAGGCCTAACACATGCAAGTCGAACGCCCTAGCAATAGGGAGTGGCAGACGGGTGAGTAACGCGTGGGAACATGCCTTTCGGTTCGGAATAACTCGGGGAAACTTGAGCTAATACCGGATACGCCCTTTTTGGGGAAAGATTTATCGCCGAAAGATTGGCCCGCGTCTGATTAGCTAGTTGGCGGGGTAACGGCCCACCAAGGCGACGATCAGTAGCTGGTCTGAGAGGATGATCAGCCACATTGGGACTGAGACACGGCCCAAACTCCTACGGGAGGCAGCAGTGGGGAATATTGGACAATGGGCGCAAGCCTGATCCAGCCATGCCGCGTGAGTGATGAAGGCCTTAGGGTTGTAAAGCTCTTTTACCTGGGAAGATAATGACGGTACCAGGAGAATAAGCCCCGGCTAACTTCGTGCCAGCAGCCGCGGTAATACGAAGGGGGCTAGCGTTGTTCGGATTTACTGGGCGTAAAGCGCGCGTAGGCGGATCCTTAAGTCAGGGGTGAAATCCCGAGGCTCAACCTCGGAACTGCCTTTGATACTGGGGATCTCGAGTCCGGGAGAGGTGAGCGGAACTGCGAGTGTAGAGGTGAAATTCGTAGATATTCGCAAGAACACCAGTGGCGAAGGCGGCTCACTGGCCCGGTACTGACGCTGAGGCGCGAAAGCGTGGGGAGCAAACAGGATTAGATACCCTGGTAGTCCACGCCGTAAACGATGGATGCTAGCCGTTAGGCAGCTTGCTGCTTAGTGGCGCAGTTAACGCTTTAAGCATCCCGCCTGGGGAGTACGGTCGCAAGATTAAAACTCAAAGGAATTGACGGGGGCCCGCACAAGCGGTGGAGCATGTGGTTTAATTCGAAGCAACGCGCAGAACCTTACCAGCTCTTGACATGTCGCGTATGGTCGCCGGAGACGGCTTCCTTCAGTTCGGCTGGCGCGAACACAGGTGCTGCATGGCTGTCGTCAGCTCGTGTCGTGAGATGTTGGGTTAAGTCCCGCAACGAGCGCAACCCTCGCCCTTAGTTGCCATCATTAGGTTGGGCACTCTAGGGGGACTGCCGGTGATAAGCCGAGAGGAAGGTGGGGATGACGTCAAGTCCTCATGGCCCTTACGGGCTGGGCTACACACGTGCTACAATGGCGGTGACAATGGGATGCGGAGGGGCGACCCCGAGCAAATCTCAAAAAGCCGTCTCAGTTCGGATTGCGCTCTGCAACTCGAGTGCATGAAGGTGGAATCGCTAGTAATCGTAGATCAGAACGCTACGGTGAATACGTTCCCGGGCCTTGTACACACCGCCCGTCACACCATGGGAGTTGGTTCTACCCGAAGGCGTTTTGCTAACCTCAAGGAGGCAGACGACCACGGTAGGGTCAGCGACTGGGGTGAAGTCGTAACAAGGTAGCCGTAGGGGAACCTGCGGCTGGATCACCTCCTTTCTAAGGATGATCCCTCAGTTCGCCGGACTTCTTTTCGCATCTTGCGCAACAGCGCGATGCGGAGTTTGGCGCTATCGGATCTCTTCAGAACAATCGGTCCTTTTTTTCGCGCGTCATGCGCAACAGCGCTGACGCCGCGCCTAAGGACCATATGCGGGACTTCGCCGCCTTCGTTTCTCTTTCTTCCTAAAGGACAGGCCCCGGGCTTCCGGCCATGCCTTTCAGGCCAGGCCTTTGCGCTGGGCTGGGCGGCTTTGGGCAAAGTTCGGGCTTGTAGCTCAGTTGGTTAGAGCGCGCGCTTGATAAGCGTGAGGTCGGAAGTTCAAGTCTTCCCAGGCCCACCATTATGTTTAGCCTCAAGCGCCGGCGGGCTGTTCGCGCCGTCAGGCGCGGCGGGCGGTCGCCCTTGCGGCGCTTCGCGCCGGGGGATCCGACTGGTTTGGCTGTTTGACGCGCAGGAGTTGGCCTGAAGGGCTCGACGACGCCGTCAGGCGTCGCAAGGCCGACCGGCCGCCGCGGCTGACGCCGCGAGCCAAGGAGACGGATGTCTCCGCCGGCGCCTGAGGCTAAGGAAAACCCTTAGCCTTTGCGCGGCGCGCCAAGGCCAAGGGGCCATAGCTCAGTTGGGAGAGCGCGTGCTTTGCAAGCATGAGGTCGTCGGTTCGATCCCGTCTGGCTCCACCAGATTTTTGGGATTCTGACGCGGTTTGCGTAAACCCTGTCCTTGAAATCGAAGTTTCGCCTTGGCGGTCGGTTGATCTGCCTTGAAATCGTCCGGCGGGTTATCTTCACATCGTAAAGAGGAAATGCATCCGGTTGGCTTTGGCCAGCGTTGGGTTTTTTCGCGCGTTGCGCGAAGAATCCGATGTCATTCAAAGCCAAGCATACCAGTCAGTGGGCGAGCTTGACCGCTTCGCTCCCGGGTGTGTTTGAAGCAAACTGGTCTTTAAATATATCATCTCGCGCCCTTGATCTTCTGGAGTAGGCAGAGGTCGGCCGCAACGCATGATCCCCAAAAGTCGCCGACTTTTTGGACAAGGTCATGCGTCTTAAAAAATGCGGTGGGCGTCGATAATGAGAGCGATCAAGTGTCTTAAGAGTATCCGGTGGATGCCTTGGCGCTGAGAGGCGAAGAAGGACGTGGTACGCTGCGATAAGTCATGGGGAGCCGCGAACAGGCTTTGATCCGTGAATTTCCGAATGGGGAAACCCACCTTCGATATCTGTAATTTCGAATGTTGCGCGGCGTGGCGCGAGCGG
>CAWFIA010000011.1:0-70000 GCA_963815815.1 uncultured Alphaproteobacteria bacterium | reverse complement strand
GTCATAAGGCCTGCTCCATTTTCGAATGCGTTTTCATATCGCGCATGAAAATGTAGCAAATGAGCGAGATGAAAATGCAGGCCGTCGCATACCAGAAGAAGCCCGCTTCGAAGCCGGCGTTTTTGAAGTTCAGCGCGACCCAATCGACGGACCCGCCGAAAACTGCGACCGTCAGCGCGTAAGGGACGCCGACGCCCATCGCCCGGATCGCGGTCGGAAACAGCTCGGCTTTGACGATGGCCGCGATCGAGGTGTAGCCGCTAACGATCGCCCAGGCGGCGCAAATCATGAGAAAGGCGCCGAACGGGCTTTTCGCATGCTGGAGCGTTGTCAGCAGAGGAACGGTCCCGAGCGTTCCAAGCGCGCCAAAGGCGATCAGCATCGGCCTGCGGCCGACCTTGTCGGAGAGAGCGCCGTAGAGCGGCTGCAGGATCAGTGCGAAGACAAGCGAACCGGCGGTGACGAGGGTCGTCTGGGCGTCATTCAGCCCGACGGACAATTTGAGGAATTTTTGCATGTAGGTCGTGTAGGTGTAGAAGGCCGAAGTGCCGCCGATCGTGATTCCCACGACGAGCGCCATGGCCCTCCACTCGCGCGCCAGGATGCGCCCGGGGCTTTCGCGTTCAAGAACGGGTCTCGCGGCGATGAACAGATCGGTTTCGGGCATGTCGCGGCGAAGGATGTAGGCCAGGACGGACAACGCCGCGCCGATGACGAAGGGGATGCGCCAGCCCCATGCCTTCAGCTGCTCCGGTGTCAGAAATATTTTCTGCAGGACCAGCAAGACCAGAATGGCGCAGAGCTGGCCGCCGATCAGCGTCGTATACCAGACGCCTGAATAGAAGCCGCGCCTATCTGGATGGGCGACTTCGCTGAGATAGGTTGCGCCCGATCCATATTCGCCGCCCTGGCTCAGGCTTTGCAGCAGGCGCGCGGTGGCGAGCACGACCGGCGCGGCGATTCCAATAGTGGCGTAGGTCGGCGTGGCGGCGATCAGCAAGGAGCCGAAACACATCAAAAGTACGGAGCCCGTCAGCGCGTTGCGCCGGCCGCGCCGGTCGGCGAAATAGCCAAACAGCAGGCCGCCGAGTGGACGCACGAAAAAGGCGGCGGCGAAGAGCGAGGCCGCCGCCAATTGTTGCGCCACCGGATCGGTCTGCGGGAAGAAGGCGCCGGCGAAATAAAGCGAAAACGCCGAATAAGCGTAGATATCGTACCATTCGATCAGATTGCCGGCGGAGCCGATCAGGACGGCCTTGCTGCGCCAAGCAATGTCGGCTGCGTCGAATCCCTTGGATGGCGCGCCAGATTCCTTCATTCCGGTCTTCCGGGCTTTTGGCGCCGCTCATCGCCGATCAGGCGCGCCATCTTTTTTCTTGTGCATGAGGCCCGTGAGCTTGGCGTATTGCAACAGCAAAATGGTCTTTGAGTTGACGATTTCGCCGCTGCCGATCATGGCCAACGCTTCATCGAGCGTCGGTTCGAGAATTTCGATATCCTCGCCTTCATGCTCAAGGCCGCCGCCGTCGCCGATCTTATCGGAAGCGGCGTATTCGGCGACGAAAAAAGTGAGCTTCTCGCAAAAAGCGCCGGGGCTCGTGTAGCCTTCAAAAAGGCGGCGCGGATGGCGCACCCTAAAGCCTGTCTCTTCCTTGACCTCATGGACGATCCGCGTTTGCGGGTCGAGCCCTTCGAGGCGCCCGGCGCAGACCTCGATCATGCTGTCGCGTCCCTCTTTGAGGTAGGCCGGTAGGCGAAATTGGCGCACGAGAACGACGGTCGAGCGCGTCGGATCATAAAGCAGGATCGCCGCCCCATCGCCGGTGTCGTAAATTTCGCGCGCCTGGGTCTGGAGACGTCCGTCGAAACGCTTGAGCTCGATGGTCAGCCGTTCGAGCAGACCGAAGCCGCGCGAGACCACCCGCCGGCTGAGAATGAGAACGCGGTTCTCCATGCGTCAATATCCAAATTGTTCGCGCAGGATCCGCTCGTTCAGCGAATGGCCGGGGTCGTGCATGAGCACGAGGTCGGTCGCGTGATCCATGGCGACGGTGACTTCGCGGACGTTGCGCAGCTCGAAATGATCGGCGACGGCGGCGACGGGCCGCTTGTCGGCTTCGAGAATGTCGATCGTAACCCTGGCGAGGTCAGGCAGCAGCGCGCCGCGCCAGCCGCGCGGGCGGAAGGCGGAAATCGGCGTCAGCGCCAACATCGGCGCGTCGAGCGGTAGAATAGGTCCATGCACCGAAAGATTATAGGCGGTCGAGCCGACCGGGGTCGCGACCAGCACGCCGTCGCCGGCCAATTCGTCGAGCCGCACCTTGCCGTCGATCGAGATCCTCATCTTGGCGGCCTGATAGGATTGGCGCAGCAGCGACACCTCATTGATCGCGCGGGCTTTCGAGACGGCGCCCTCGCAGTCGGTCGCCTCCATCAACAACGGATGCACGATCGAGGCTTCCGCCACGGCGAGCCGGCCTTCGAGATTGAACACGGAAAAATCATTCATGAGAAAGCCGACGGAGCCGCGATTCATGCCGTAAATCGGCTTTCTGGTTCCCATGAAGCGGTGCAGCGTCTGCAGCATAAAGCCGTCGCCGCCGAGCGCGACGACGATGTCGGCTTCCTCCGCGTCGACATTGCCATAGCGGGAGATGAGCGCTTCGCGGGCTGCCAGCCCTTCCTCCGTCGGCGCGCAGAGGAAGGCGATTTTTTTGAAGCGAAGGCCGAGCTTCACGGCATGGGCCATGGGTTTCAGTTCCAGCGGCGACGCCCTGACATAGCCGCAAGCTTGGCCCGTCGTAAAGCGGTGCCTCGCCGCCGCCGGGCGGACCTGAGAACACGCTGTCCAAACAAGGTCTTATTTGGCCTCAACGAATTGGCTCGGCGCTGTCGCCGGCGAGCAGGAGCTGCGGAACCTGGACAAATGACCAAGCGCTGCGCCCTTCGCCTTGTCTGTCGAACACCCAGACGAGATCGTAGCGCTCATAGAGCCAGTCCGGCGCTGCGCCGCCATCGCACAGGATCAGATTGGCGATGACGCGCATCGTGTCGTGCTTCCAGCAGATCAGCGCCGGCCCCGGCGAGGACAGCGCCTTTTTGATCAGCGCGGTCTCTTGTCCGTGGAAGTAATCGCGATTGAATTCGACGCCAAGCAGATCGAAGAGCGGGACGAGCGTATGCTGCGGCCGTAGGCTGGGGTCTTCGGGCGCCGCCTTGCAAGCGTAGAGAATCTTTGGCCGCGCTAGGGCGGGATGGACGAAGCGGTCGTCGACCGGCGCGAAAAACCTCACCAGGGCCCCGGCGCGCTGCCAGCCGCGCACCGTAAGCGATTCCTTGTCCTTGTATCCGTCGAGCCCGACGCCGCGGATGCTCTTGTCGGCGCTGGGGCGCTCCGCATGGCGGATCAGCATGATTTTGTCGCAAGTCATCGCGATTCCATTTCCGGCTGGCGCCACTCGCCTCTCAACGCGCCGGCGTGAGGCAAGGACGCAAAAAATCACGATTTGTAAGAGACGCCAATATTTGGCGCTTGTCGCCGGACCGCCCATAGCCCAAGCAGCGCGAGCGCGGTGAAGCCTGCGCCTGCAATGAATGTCGCCGCGGGGCCGAGAGCGTCCCACAGCGCCCCGGCGAGGACGCTGGCCGCCAACAAGGCAAGGCCGCCAAGGAGGTTGAAGACGCCATAGGCGGTGCCGCGCAGCTGCGGCGGCGCGGTGTCGGCGACGAGGGTCGCCAAAACCCCTTGCGTGAGGCCAAGATGCAGGCCCCAAAGCATGACGCCCAGCGTGACGCCGGAAAGGCCGCCCGCCGCCGCCAGCGCCAAGTCGGCGCCGATGAGCAAGGCAAAGCCGATCGCCACTAGGGTTATGCGGTCGAAGCGATCGGCGAGGACGCCCGCCGGATAGGCGGCGAGCGCATAGACGACATTCATAACCACGAGAACCAGCGGCGCGAGGGCGATCGGCAGCCCCGCCGCCTCGGCCCGCAAGATCAGGAAAGCTTCGCTGAAGCGCGCCAGAGTGAAGATCGTAGAGACAATTGTAACCAGCCAATAGGGTCGCCCCAGCCTTCGCAATTCGGGCAGGCTCAGGGGAAATCGGATTTCGCGTGGCCGGCGAGGCCGTTCCGGTTCGCGGACGGCCATCAGCAGCACGCCAACTGAGAGAAACGCAGGAACAACCGCCGCCCAGAAGACGGATCGGAAATGGTCGGCGGTCAGCCACATGAGGGCGATGGCGAACGCCGGCCCGAGGAACGCGCCGACGGTGTCAAGCGACTGGCGCAGACCGAAGCTTGCGCCGCGCAAATGCGCGGGCGCGAGATCGGCGACGAGCGCGTCGCGCGGCGCGCCGCGAACGCCCTTGCCGATGCGGTCGACGAAGCGCGCCGCAAACAGCCATCCCACCGAAGGCGCCAGCGGGAAGACGGGCTTTGTCAAGGCCGCGAGGCCATAGCCCAGGGCCGCCAGCAGCTTGCGCTTGCCGAGCCAGTCGGAGACCGCCCCGGAGAAGATTTTGACGATCGACGCCGCGGCTTCCGCGACGCCCTCGATGACGCCGACCATCGCCATGGACGCGCCCATCACGGTCACGAGGTAGACGGGCAGCAGCGCGTGAATCATCTCGGAGGAGGTGTCCATCAGGAGCGAGACGAAGCCGAGCGCCCAAATTCCGGGGGGAATGTCGCGCAGACGTGAAAGTTGGGATGGTTTTTCAAACATTTCTTTCAAACATTATTGCGAACTGCGCAGTAGCGTGCGGTGGCTCGGCTAGGGGCCATTTCTGGCGCGCGCGGTCAAGCGATGAGGGCCGTGTCTTCCGGCGTTGGGTTTTTTGGCTCGAATAAGCAGGGCGCTGATAAACGTGAACACAGAACACCACCGCGCGCCCAAAGCCGAGCGGGTGCGCCCGGACTGGCGGCGCATTCATCATTCGCCTTTGTTTTGGGTTGGCTCCGCGCTGTTTCTGGCGGCGATCGCGATTTATGTCTGGTCCGACGACCTTTCCTGGCGCCCGCGCGTCCAGCAGCAGTGACGCCCGGCCCCCCTTCCGAGCCGCTCACTTCATCTCGAACGGAAAGATCACTTTCCAGTCGGTCTTCATGTCCGCCACCGTCCAGCCATTGAGCGTCGCGGCCTCTAACGCAAGATCGAGACGGCCGACGATCGAATCCGCGCCATAGGCGTATTCGCGCACCGCGTCGGTGTGATGCACAATGAGGCCGAAGCGGCGCCCGCCCGATTGCGTCGTCCATTGCAGCATCTGCAAGTCGCCGTCGGAATTGCCGAAGGCGGCGACGGGGCGGCGGCCGACGCGCGCGTAAATCCCGACCGGCTTGCCGGGACCGTCGTCGAGGAAGTTCACTTGCGGATGGCGAAACAGGCGCGGCAGGCCTTGGCGGCGTTCGAATTTGGTGACGATGCTTGATCCGATGACCTCTTCGGTCGGCACGCCATAGATGGCGTCGGCGAAGGCGCGCACAAACTCGACGCCGCCGCTCGTCACGATGAAGGTCTTGAAGCCGTTGGCGCGAAAATAAGCCAGAACCTCGAGCATCGGCTGATAGACCAGCTCAGTATAGAGCCGATGGAAACGCGGATGCTTAGCGGTGGCGAGCCAGTTCTTGACGATCTGCTCGAATTCGTCCGGCGTCATGCCGGCATGCGTGACGGCGATGATCTCCTCGACCGAGCGGTAGCCGTCCTTGAGGAGAGTCTTGATGTCGCCGTCGAGCGCCGCCTTGAACGGCTGCTGGTCGCGCCATTCGGGGTGTAGCGGCCCAAGTTCGCGCAGCCGGTCGAGCGCGAAAACTAGCTGGACATACATCGGCTGCTCGACCCATAGCGTGCCGTCATTGGCGAACGCCGCGATGCGCTGCTCTTTCGGCAGGAAGTCGGGCGAGCCTTCGCGCGTCACGTCCTCGACGAATTTTATAATCGACTGCTTGGCCTTGCCGTCGTTCCAGGATGGCAGCGGATCGGCGCCTTGCGCCCGCGCGATCGCCGGCCCGAACAGCAAGGCGAAAAGGCCAAGAAGGAAAGCGGCGCGGATTTTGACGCGGTTTGGGTGGGCGGAGCGCGGCATGAATTTGCTCGCTTGTGCGTGGGCGGCCGCGACGCGATCGCGGCGGCGCGATCATGCTACGGTCGCGCTGTCCCGGCAAGGCGAGGCGCGGCGGGGCAGCGCCGAGTTTGAATTTGTGCTGTCAAATCGGACTTTCCGATAGGGCCGGAATGCCGCTTGGGCCTGATGCAAACCCCTCCGCTCTCGCCTCTCATGGAATGTCGGCGGGAGGCGGAAGCCCTAACGCATATCAGATCTTCAATGCCGCCCGCCAGAGCGCGGTCAGGACCGATGAGGACGCCGCGTGAACGCAGTCGCTGCATCTTCGAGATCTTCGAAGATCATTGCCTTGCCAATCTTGGCTAGCAGGCCAGCCCGTTCCAGAACTTCCCTCGGCTCATTGTGCAGTTCGGCCAGTCCGAGCGCAACGCCGCGCTCCGGGAACATGCCGCGCGCCTCCTCCAGCATTGCCGCCGCCGTCGAGTCCACTTGGACGATGGCGCTGGCGTCGAGCACGAACCAGCGCGTGTCCGCCGGCAGGCCCTCCGCGATAGTCATAAGCCGCGACTTGACATAGTCGACGTTGAAGAAAAGAAGGCTGCCCTGGATCAGGCAAACCGCCAGTCCGGGAATGGATTGTGCGGCCTTCGATCTGTGCAGCTTGTAGAAACCATGCCGGCCGGGAATGAGGCCGAGCATGGCGTCGCGCGGGCGCATCTCCTTGCGCAGCACGTACAAGAGAGTCGCCGCGACGGCGACGACGACGCCCTGAGGACGCCGAGGCTGATCGGCCCCCACATGCCGATCAGCGCGAAGACGAACTCCATCCGGCTGACGCGCCAGATCTCGCGCAGGCTCTGAAGATCAATGAGGCTGATCGCGGCGGCTGCGAGGATGGCCCCGAGCGTCGGAACCGGCAAAAGCCTGAGGGCTTCATTCAGATAGAGGATCGTCGCGGTGAGAGCGAGGGCGGCGACGAGACCCGATATTTGCGATCGGCCGCCGACCGCCATGTTTATGGCGGTGCGCGAATCCGAAACAGTCACCGGAAAGCCCGCGAACAGCCCCGATGCGATGTTGGCCGCGCCAAATCCGACCAGCTCCGCGTTGGCGTCCACCTCGAACTTGCCGCGCGCGCCGAAGCTGCGCGCGGCGACGATGCCCGAGCCGAAGCTCACCAACCATACCGCCGTGGCGTCGAGCAGCAGCTCCCTCAGGGGCAAATTCGTCAGCTTGGGAATGGACAGCGCGGGCAGCGAGTCGGGCAGCTTGCCAACCACCGCGACGCCCATTTTTTCGAAGTCGAACACCGCCGAGGCGACGACGGCGATGACGACGACCGCGAGCGGCCCTGGAACCGGCGAGCGCCAGAGCGTCATCAGCTGCAGAATGGCGAACATCGCGATTCCGATTGCGACTGAGAGCCAGTGGATCGATCCCGCTTTTTGGACGAGCTCGACGAATGGCGGGAAAAGCCCATCGGATTCGATCCGCAGGCCAGTGAATCGCCCGATCTGACCCACCAGAATCGAAATCGAGACGCCGCTGATGAAGCCGACCAGGATCGGTTTCGATAAGAAGGCTGCGACAACGCCGAGACGGAGCTTGCTCGCGGCGATACAGAGGATTCCGACGGCCAGGGCGAGCGCCGAGGCTGCGGCGACGCGCTCCGCCGGCGCATTCGCCGAGGTGTCCGCGAGCGCGGCGGCAAGGACTGTCATTGTCGCGGCGTCGGGCCCGACAATGAGTTGGCGCGAGGGGCCGAGCAAAGCGTAGCCGAGAAGCGGGAGAATGCTTGAATAGACCCCGACCTCGGGCGGCAGGCCGGCGATCGCCGGATAGGCGATGGCGCTCGGGATCGCCACCGCCGCGACGGCGAGGCCAGCCATTGCGTCTCGCCCGATCCAATCGGGTTTGTAGCCCTCGACGCTCCTCAGGATCCCAAAACGGGCGAACATCGATTGACCTCGTCGGGAATGTAGCCGCCGGCGGTCCCCTTCTCAGCGTGCGTCCGGCGCGCCCTCGTCCATCGCCCCCAGCGCGATGGCCGCATGAGCGTAAGCGCCGCCGGCGCGCATTTCAGCCGCGACCCAGATCGCCTCCATCAGTTCCTGGCGCGTGGCGCCGTGGCGAAGAGCCGCTTTCGTGTGGCCTCTGATGCAGTAGGGGCACTGCGTGACATGCGCGACGGCGACGGCGATAAGCTGCTTGGTCTTTGCCGGCAGAGCGCCGTCAGCAAAAACTTGCTGGCTGAACGCCTGGAAGGCCTTCTCGGTGTCGGGCGCGAGGGCGCGGCGCTTGGCGGCAAGTTCGCGTGTTGCGGGAGGACAGACCGGATCGGTCATCGGACACGCCTCCTTCGTTGCGCCGCCGGAGCCTTCCGGAGGCGCCTTCAAATGCATATTCCAGCGGAATGTCCTAGGTCAAATGCGCGAGGAGGCGGATGGCCCCCTATAATCGAGCACCGATTGATGGCGCGGCCGAACGGGTGGCGCGGCGGTTCAGGATTTCGCCGCCGCGTTGACAGCGCTTTAGCGCAGCCATACGATCGAAAATCCGGATGCGAAGAAGGCGGTGAAAATCCGCCGCGGTCGCGCCACTGTCAGCGCGCCCCTCGACCGAGACGCGCGCGAGCCAAACCTTCCGTCCTGGACCCGCGACAAACCGGGGACGCGTGATCCCCAAGGAGCTTCGAGATGAGCGATATCGCCGCCGCGCCCGCCGCCCGGCCTGTCCCCATTCCCGTTCGGCAAATTCTCCCTTGGCTCGCCTTCGGCGGCGTGCTCGGCTTTCTGATGATCTATTTCATCGGCGCCGAGCAAGGCGCGACCTCGCTGATCCCGGGCCATTACGTGCATGAATTCGTGCATGACGGGCGTCATCTTATGGGCTTTCCCTGTCACTAGCAGCATTTTTTGCGCGCGCTGGCTCGCGTCATGTCGCTAATTCTTCGCTCTTTCAAAAGCATGATCCGAAAGGCGCGCGCCTTTCCGGACTATCCTCCAGGAGGCCATAATGGTCGGACAGCTTTTGTGGCGCGGGATGCTCGCCGGCGTCATCGCGGGCTTGCTTACGACGTGTTTTGGCATGCTTGCCGCCGAACCAGCGGTTGATCGCGCGATCGCTTTCGAAAGCGCCGCCGCGCAGGCGGCGGGCAAGCCCGAGGAGCCCGAGATCGTCAGCCGCGCGGTCCAGCGCAGCGCGGGGTTGCTGACCGCGGCGATCGTCTATGGCGCGGGACTCGGCGGATTGTTCGCTCTCGCCTTTGCTTTAGCCAATGGTCGCATCGGTGCCCTCGAGCCGCGCGCCGTCGCCGCCACGCTGGCGGTTGCGGGTTTCCTCGCCGTCGCGCTGATTCCCGCGCTAAAATACCCGCCGAAATCCGCCCGCGATCGGGCGGCCGGAGACGATCGGGCTGCGCACCGCGCTATTTTTCAGCATGTTGTTTTCGTCGGTTCTGGCGATGATCCTCGCTTCGATGCTCAGAGGCGCGCTGGCGGAAAAACTCGGCGGCTGGACCGCCTCGTTGGTCAGCGCCTTCGCCTTCCTGGCCGCGGTCGTCGCCGTGGCGTTCATGCTGCCGCCGATCAACGAGGTCCCTGACAATTTCCCCGCCGATCTGTTGTGGCGGTTCCGGCTCGCCTCCTTCGGCGCGCAGGCTGTCTTGTGGAGCGCGCTGGGCCTCAGCTTCGGAGCCTTGACGCAATCGCTCCAGGGCGTCGACTTCGCGCAAGCTGCGCGACAACCTCGGCCAGCGCGATTTTCGCCGCGCTGACGCCGCGCCGCACAGGCTTTTCCGCAAGCGCGCAATCCGCGTAAATTAGGCGCGACGCTGATTCGGGGCATAGATCAAAGATATGGACGCGCAATCAATCGACGCCGTTGGCGATCACTTCCTCATCGGGCTGCGCCCGTCGCCGACGCTCGATAATCGCGACCGCGCGCTCCTCGAAGACCTGCGTCCGGCCGGCGTCGTGCTGTTTAAGAGCAATTTTCGTCATGATTTGCCTTATGAGGGCTGGCTTGAGAGTCATTTGCGGCTGATCGAAGACGTGCGCGCCGCCGCCGGGCGGCCAAACATGTTGATCGCCGTCGATCATGAGGGCGGGCGCGTGTGCCGGACGCCGGCGCCGATCACGCGCTTTGACTATGCCAGGCGTTGGGCCAAGGACGCCGCAGTGGTTGGCCGGGTGATGGGACGCGAGCTTTCGAGTCTTGGCTTTAATCTCAACTTCGCGCCGACGCTCGACATTCACACCAACCCGGCGAATCCCGTCATCGGGGACCGTGCGTTCGGCTCGACGCCGCAAGAGGTGATCGCGGCGGCGCTGCCTTTCATGCATGCGATGCAAGCCTCTGGCGTCATCGCCTGCGGCAAGCATTTTCCTGGCCATGGCGACACCCACATCAACTCCCATTTCGGCCTGCCCTCGCAGGATTTGGATATTGAGGCGCTCAGCGCGCGGGAGCTGAAGCCTTTCGCCGCCGCGATCGCAGCCGGCGTTCCGATGATTATGACCTCGCATATTCTTTTTCCCAAAATCGATCCCGGCGCGCCCGTCACTTTGTCCCGCCGCTTTGCGACCGAGATCCTGCGTCAAGAACTCGGCTTCGATGGCGTCGCGATATCCGACGACGTCGGCATGGGCGCCATGAAAGGCTTCTTCGAGGCGCCGGATGCGGCCGCGAAATTCTTCGCCGCCGGTGGCGACATGCTGATGGTCTGCGCCCATTTCACCGAGGCGGACCGCGCGCGGGGCTTCGCGCAAGCGATCATCGCGGCGCTCGATGAGGACCGCCTCGATCAAGCCTTGCTAGCGCGCTCAAGAGAGCGGGTCGCGGCCTTGCTGGCGCGCGCGCCCTCCAATGCGGTGCGCCAGCTGCCGGAGACGGCGTTTGCGGCGCATCGCGCGGCGGGCGTCCTGTATTCGGCCGCAACGGTCGAGGTCGTTTGAGCGCCCAGCTTTCGTATCTGCTGCGGCCGCCCTCGATCCGAAGTAAAACATTTAGCGTAGTCTCGGCGCGGGCCTTTCTCAAAAATGCTTTGCAGGCGAGCGCAATCGGCCTCGTTGTTAATATACAACCTTACCCGTGAATTTTACTTATTTCGGTTGTGGGGGAGCTGAATTTGAGGCAGTTTATACGCAAGAGGGAAAACAATGCCTCGCGTGCTGCCGGGAGAGATCGACACGTTGCTCGCGCTGCGGGCGAACGGTAAATTGTTGGTCGGTCGCGAAAGGGTCACGCTGCTTGAAGCGGTGATCGAATACGGCAGCATCACGAAAGCCGCCGAAGTCGCCGGCTTCAGCTACAAGACGGCGTGGGACGCGGTGAACGCCATCAACAATTTGCTGCCGCGTCCGGCCTTCATCACCCATACCGGCGGGCCCCGCGGCGGCGGCGCGGAAGTTACCGCCGAAGGCCGGCGTCTGCTCTCGACATTCCGCCGCCTCGAAGCAAAGCTCAGCAAGATCTCCTCCAGCATCGCCACGGAAGGGTTCGAGCGCGAAGAGGATTTTTTCTTCTGGGGCTTGAGCATGAAGCTCAGCGCCCGCAATGTTTTCCATTGCGCCGTGCTCGATATCAAGCCGGCGCCGGTCAATGTCGAGGTGACGCTCGAAGTCTCGTCCGGGGTCGTCATCTCCTCCATCGTCACCAACGCCAGCGTCAGCGAGCTCGGACTGGTTCCGCACCGCTCGGTTCTGGCTTTGGTCAATGCGAGCTCCGTCGTCTTGGCGCCCGGTGGAGAGCCGCCGCGCATCTCCGCGCGCAACAATATCAGGGGGCGCGTCCTGGCGCGTTTCGACGGCGATTCGGATGTCGAAGTCACGGTGGACCTCGGCGCCGGAAAGACCATGACTTCGCTTATGACCGCTGAGAGCGCCAACGCGACCGGCATTAAGCGAGGCGCGGACGTCTGCGCGATCTTCCAGAGCTCCAACGTCATATTGGCGACAGACTGAGCCCCGAGAATATGACGACCGCTACTTCACGCCGCGCCGACTATACAATCGAAGCGATCTTTCTCGAACGCTGGTCGCCGCGCGCCTTTACCGGCGAAGCCATTTCAGACGCCGACCTCCATCGCATTTTCGAGGCGGCGCGCTGGGCTCCGTCTTCGTACAATTCGCAGCCGTGGCGCTTTTTCTACGCCAAGCGCGATACCCCGGCGTTCGCCGCCTTTCTCGGTCTGCTCACCGCGTCCAATCAGGTTTGGGCGAAAAATGCGAGCGTGCTGATGATCATGGCGTCGCAAAAATCCTTTACGCCCGCGGGCAAGAGCGAACCGGTCGAATCGCGCAGCCATTCCTTCGACGCTGGTGCCGCCTGGGGTTATCTGGCGCTGCAAACATTGCGCTTAAGCTATGCGGCGCACGCCATGAGCGGATTCGACGCCGCCCGTTCGCACAAGGAGCTCAACATGCCGTCCGATTACCGGCCAGAGGCGGCGATCGCCATCGGCCGGCGGGGAGACAAGGCGATCCTCCCTGAAGTCCCTGCGCGCAAGGGAGCAGCCGAACGGCCGCAATCCGCAAAGCGATTTTGTCTTTGAAGGCGCCTTCCCACGCGCCTTCGACCGGACGTTTTTCGGTCGCCGATCCGGTGCTGAAGCGATGCTTGTCTCGTCGCCTTAAATCGTAAAATCAGTCCCAAGCGCCGGGTCGTGGGTGAGTTTCAGCTCTTCCGCGCGGCGGCAGATATCCTCGATTGTGATGGTGTCGAGCTCTTTCAGAAAGGCGGCGCCAGCCAATTCCACCATCGGCGCGATAACATCGCCGACGAACTTGCAGCAGGCCGGCTCGCCACCGGAGGCGTTCTCGTGCAGGACCGCGCGCACAACCGCCGCCGCCGTGATCTTCCGTCTTTCGCGCGCTAGTTCATAGCCGCCGCGCGGACCGCGCACGCCCTTCAGGATATTCGCGCGAACCAGCGCCTGCAGCAGCGTCTCGAGATGGCGCGGCGGCAGTTCGAGGCGCCCGGCCAGCGCTTTTGCGGCTACAGGAAGCGGCCGCGAATGGATGGCGATGTCGGCCACCGCCGCAATGGCGAGTAGCGCGCGGTGCGAAAGCACGATCATCGCGGCGCTTCCTCTTCGCTCGATCGTCCTGTCGATCCAAACCCGTTCGCCCCGCGCTGGGTTGCCTCTAAATCCTGCGTCGCGAACAGGCGCGCCTGAACGACGGGCGCGAAAACGAGCTGCGCGATGCGCTCGCCTCTCGCGATGTCGAACGGCGCCTGCCCATGATTGATCAAAATCACGCCGATCTCGCCGCGGTAATCGGAATCGATCGTGCCCGGCGCGTTGAGCACCGTGACGCCCGCCTTCAGAGCGAGACCCGATCGTGGCCTGACCTGGCCCTCATAACCTTGCGGAATGGCGACGGCCAGCCCGGTAGGGATCAGCTGACGGCCGCCGGGCGGCAGGCTCGCCTTTGTCCCCGGCGGCAAAGCGGCGAGGAGGTCGAGCCCAGCCGCGCCCGCGCTTTGATAAGAGGGCAAGGGAAGCCCAGCGCCATTCGGCAGGATCTTGACGCTGACGGCGACCGCCGCGGTCATTGGTTTGTCTTATCGAGCTTTTGCGCGAGCGCGGCGATGAGGCGCGCGGCGACTTCCACTTTGCTGAGGCTTGGCCACGGGTCGCGCCCGTCGGCGGTTATCAGCGTCACCTCATTGCGATCCCCCGCGAAGACGTTCGAGCCCGCCCCCACGCGATTGGCGACGATCATATCGCAGCCTTTGGAAAGGCGTTTAGCGCTCGCGTTTTCGATCAGATTGTCCGTCTCGGCGGCGAAGCCGACGACGAGCGCGGGCCGGCCGCGCTTGCGCTGCGCGATTGAGGCGAGAATGTCGGGGTTTTCAACAAGCGTCAGGCTTTGCGGCGTCTTGGCGGAACCCTTCTTGAGCTTTTCGGGGGCGGCCTCGGCGACGCGCCAATCGGCTACGGCGGCGGCGGCGATGAAGATATCCGCGGGCAGCGCCGCCTCGACCGCATGTTGCATCTGCCGTGCGGTCTCGACATGAATGGTTTCAACTCCGGCGGGGTCGGCCAGCCCCACGGGCCCGGTGACGAGCGTCACCTCCGCACCCGCCTTGCGAGCGGCAGCGGCGATGGCGTGGCCCTGCTTGCCGGATGAGCGATTGGCGATATAGCGCACCGGATCGATCGGCTCATGCGTCGGGCCCGAGGTCACCACCACGCGGCGCCCTTCGAGAGCGCCCGGCGCGGTCTTTAACGCGCGAAAATCCACCGGCAGCGGCAGCGCCGTGTCGGAAGCCAGGGCCGCTTCGATCGCAGCCAAAATCTCCAGCGGCTCACTCATGCGGCCGGGCCCATATTCGCCGCAGGCCATCTCGCCATTTTGAGGCCCCTCGAAGATGACGCCATCGGCCCGCAGGGCGGCGACATTGCGCTGGGTCGGCTTCGCCAGCCACATGCGCAAATTCATCGCGGGAGCCGCGAGGATTTTTTTGTCGGTGGCGAGAAGAAGCGTCGAGGCGAGATCATCGGCATGGCCATGCGCCATCTTGGCCAAAAGGTCGGCGGTCGCCGGCGCGACGGCGATAAGGTCGGCGTCGCGGGAAAGTTCGATATGCCCCATCGCCGCTTCGTCGGTGAGCGAGAAAAGGTCGGTGTAGGCCTTATCGCCGGAAAGGCTCGCGGCCGAAAGAGGAGTCACAAACTCCTGCGCCGCCGCGGTCAGGACGGCGCGCACGGCAATGTCTTTCTCGCGCAGACGGCGGATGAGGTCGAGGGCCTTATAAGCTGCGATGCCGCCGCCGACGATGAGAAGGACGCGTTTTCCCGACAATCCGCTCATGCGGCCAAAGCTTCCCCTGGAGCGTGACGGCCCGAATTCCAGGCCGGACGCGCGGGATCATTCTTATGCCGGATCATGATTGGATTTTGAACACATCAGGATATTTATTCTTTTCCCAACGCTAGGAGAGAGCCTAGCGCAAAGCAAGAAATCCACAAATTGCGGGGAATTTCCGGTGACGCCTCAGCTTGGATTTCGGCTTATGAAACAAAGCAGACATTTCCGATGGTCTCAACGCATCGTCGCGGGACAGGCCGCCCGGAGGAACTCGAAACGGGCGAGAAACTTTCAAAACCATTTGGTCGCGCGTCCCGCCCGCGCTTCAATTACCGAATGTTCTCCAAGCCGCAACAGGTCGTCAAATGCGTCGAACCCGCGCGGGCGGAATTTTCATTAAATCGTCCATAGCTGTCTTTCGTTTATAAAGGCTGCGTACGCTTTTGCAGAGATGGGCGTTCTAGCCCAACTTGTGCGCAGAATGCCGGACATGCCGGTCTCATCGCGGATCCTTACCTTATTACCTCTTGATGGCATTTGCGCCGACCGCGAAGCCTTCGCGGACACGCTGCAACAGCGCCGTCAAGGTCGTTAGTTCAGCCGCCGAGAGAGACGCGAACGCCGCGCCCAATCGGGTTGTATTCGCCTCAGTGGCCTTGCTGATGACCGCCTCGCCCCTGGAGGTCAGGCTTGCAAGAAGCTGCCGGCGATCGTCGTGGTCCACGGAGGATCTCACGAGGCCTTCGCGGTCAAGAGCTGCCATCAAGCCGGAAACGGTCGCCCGCGTGACTCCCATCGCCGCAACGATGTCCTTGTGCGGAACGCCATTCCCCCCGGCCGCCCATAGCATCATCAGGATCTGGTAGCGCGCTGGCGACCCCGCCGTGCCTGCAAACCATTCGGTGATCGCGTTGTCCACTTGTTGCGCGGTGGTGCGTAACGCAAACACGGTTTCCGCCGCTTGCATCTCCCGCCGTGAGAGGCGCTTGCGAATTGCCTCCATCACCGCTGGCGGCAGCGTCGGAGGGAGCCGGGGTGGTGTCCGTGCAGTCAATGGGGAGTCTCCGGGTGCTTCGCTGGTTAGTATGGTGCCTAACTAATTGACTGTCAACCTCGATATCGGAACCTCGGCAGCGACCTTCACACTGGAGTGAACGGCCTTGACGTTGTTAGGCTCCTAACATATTTTAGTGTGGTGCCTAACAAATTGAGTGTACCGTTATGGATTTGGAAGAAGACCGTCAAGCCGCCGTGCTTCAGCCGTTTCCGGAGCTCTCCGAGCTGCGCTCCGATCCGGCTTTCCCAAGGGAGCCGAGCCAAACAAAAGCCCCGGCGCCTCAGACTTTCCTGCCCGACGTGAGGGAGCGACCCAATTCGCTCATGCGCGAGGCAGAGGAGGGAGGGGGGAAGCACAGCGGAGACAAACGTCGCGGCGACCGTCCGCGCCGCCGGCATCCGTTCGCCGTGCCGATCGCGATGGTCCTTGCCGCGTCGGGTGCAGCCGGCGGCTACCTCTACTGGGATAACGCCCAGCGCTTCGAATCCACCGACGACGCCTTCATCGCCGCGCGGCAATCCTCGCTCGCCCCCAAAGTGTCGGGCTACCTAACCGCCGTCCCCGTCACCGATAACGAGCATGTCAAAGCCGGCGACGTGATCGCCCGCATCGATGATCGTGACTATCGCGTCGCGCTCGCGCAGGCCGAGGCACAGGTCGCGGCCGCGCAGGCCAGCATCGAGAACATCGACGCGCAGCTCGATGTGCAGCAGGCCCAGATTGCCGCCAACCAGGCGCAGGTGGATCAGGCGCAAGCCGCGCTGGTGTTCGCCGAGCAGCAGGCGGCGCGCTACGAGCACCTGGAGCAAACCGGCTATGGCACCGTTCAGAATTCCCAGCAATATACGTCGCAGCTTCACCAGCAGCAGGCTGCGCTGGCAAGCGTGCAGGCGACCCTGAAACTGGCGCAGCGACAAGTCGAGGCGCTCAAGGCTCAGCGCAACAGCGCCGTCGCGAGCCTCGCGCAAGCCCAGGCCCAACGCGATCAGGCGCAACTCAATCTCTCCTACACGAACGTAACAGCGGCCCAACCAGGGCGTGTTGCCGACCTGACCGCCGCAGTCGGTCAATTCGCCCAGCCCGGCACGAGCCTGACGATGTTTGTGCCGGATGAGATCTGGGTGACGGCGAACTTCAAGGAGATTCAGCTCGACGACATGCGGCCCGGGCAGCCGGTGACGCTTGAGATCGACGCCTATCCGGAGCGCAAGATCCACGGCCATGTCGAAAGCGTCCAGCCCGGATCCGGCACGGCGTTCTCGCTGCTGCCGGCCCAGAATGCCACCGGCAACTACGTCAAGATCGTCCAGCGCGTGCCGGTCAAGATCGTCATGGACGAGCCGCCGACCGACGTCGCGCTAGGGCCAGGCATGTCGGTGGTCCCGACGGTGCGCGTCGATACCAAGTCGTCGCTGATTGAGAAGTTGGGGAGGTTGTTATGAGCGCTGCCGTGATCGAGGCCGATACGCCTGCCGCGCCAGGCGTCCCCGCCGCAAATCCATGGCTGATCGCCATCCTGGTCGCGCTCGCGAGCTTTATGGAGGTGCTCGACACCACGATCGCCAACGTGGCGTTACCCTATATTGCGGGCGGCATGGGGGTGAGCGAGGACGAAGCTTCCTGGGTGGTGACCACCTATCTAGTCGCCAACGCCATCATCCTGACAGCCTCGAGCTATCTGGCGAAAACGTTCGGCCGCAAGCCCTTCTTCCTGATCTCTCTTGGACTGTTCACCTTAAGCTCGCTGCTTTGCGGCAATGCCCCGAATCTGAACGCGCTCTTGCTGTGCCGCATTCTGCAGGGCGTTGGTGGCGGCGGCATGGTACCGGTCGCCCAGTCGATCCTGGCGGATTCGTTCCCGCCGGCAAAGCGCGGCCAGGCTTTTGCGCTGTTCGGCGTCGCCGTTGTCGTGGCGCCGGTGGTGGGGCCGACACTCGGCGGCTGGTTGTCCGACAACATCTCCTGGCAGTGGTGCTTTCTGGTCAACGTACCAGTTGGCGTGTTCGCGATGGCCATGATCGCGCTGGTCCTGCGCGAGCCCAAAACCGCGCGTGCAGAGAGTCAGTCGCAGCAAGGGAACAAATTCGACGTCGTCGGCTTCATCCTGATTGCGACTTTCCTCGGCGCGCTGGAGGTCGTGCTGGACCGCGGTCTGGAGGACGATTGGTTTGGTTCACCTTTCATCGTCACGTTCGCGACCATCTGCGGTCTTGCATTCGTGCTGATGATTCCCTGGGAAATGGGCCACCGCCATCCGGCGGTCGACCTGAGGATGGTGGCATCGCGCCAATTCGGCGCCTGCTTCCTAGTGATGCTGGCGACCGGCGCCATCCTGCTCGCGACCACGCAATTCTTGCCGCAGCTGGTGCAGCAGGATTTCGGCTACACCGCGACCTGGGCTGGCCTCATGCTCTCGCCGGGCGGGTTGGTCACCATGGTGATGATGTTCGTGGTCGGCCAGCTGGCGGCGAAGGTTCAACCCAAATATCTGATCGTGACCGGCGCCGTGATCGTCGCACTCTCCATGTACGACATGACCAACGTCTACGGCGATCTCGGCTTCTGGTACATGGCGCGCTTGCGGATGCTATTCGGCATCGGACTGCCGATGATCTTCGTTCCGATCATGACCGCATCCTTTGACGGCATTCACCCATCCAGGATCGACCAGGCCTCGGCCATAATCAATGCGGCGCGCAATACCGGCAGCTCGATTGGCGTTTCCATCGTCTCCAATGTCTTGACGCATCGAGAGCAGTTCCACCAGAGCCGGCTGGTCGAGCAAGTGATCCCGTCGAGTCCACAATATCAGGACACGCTGCAACACGTCACGAACTACTTCACAGCGAATGGAAGCTCGCTGGCGCAGGCACATGACCAAGCCATCCAATGGATTGGACAGCAGGTGCAGGCGCAGGCGTCGTTCCTGGCCTACGCGGACGCCTTCTGGGTCCTGATGTTGATCTCGCTCGCAGCCGCGCCGCTCGCGCTTACGCTGCGCAAGATCAAGCTGGGGGGCGCCGTCCCCATGGGCCATTGAGCGGTCGGTTGCGGCCTATGACTCCGGCGGCAATCTCGCCTGATTGATGGAGCGCGGGATCGAGCCGCATATATTCCGGTGATCGACCGCGCCAGTCAGACCGGGGGCATATTTACGCATCGCGTGTCCATTATCCGGTCGATGAAGTCTTCGACAACGGCCGCGATGAATGGACCCCGTCGAGGCGGTCGTTGGCGCCCTCTTTAGTGCTCACGTCATTCTCCCGAAACGCCGCTGCGCACATCGGGCACAACTGAACCGTTGCTGCTTGCAGGCGAGCAAAATGCCCTACCGCAGCAGCAGCAGGATGGCGGCGGCGGCGATGATCCAGAGGGCGATATCTCCGAGCCGAACAGCGCGCGACGCGGCCTCTCCGATCTGGCGCATCGCGCTCTCGGAAAACTCGAGCCCGTCCTCCGCGATGCCCTCGAGCTGTGAGACGATATGTTCCGCGCGCAGCAGAGCGGCGGGCAGATTGGCGGCGAAGCGTCCGAGCGTTTGCGCCGCCCGGCCGGCGTCCTGCAGCTTCCCGACTGGCCCGAGGTTCTGCTCGATCCAGGCGCGCACGACGGGTTCGGCCGTCGCCCACATGTTCAGCTTCGGATCGAGCTGGCGCCCGACCCCTTCCACGACGACCATGGTCTTTTGCAACAGCACCAGTTCGATCCGGGTCTTCATGTCGAAAAGGCCGGTGATCTCGAACAATAGCGTCAGCAGCTTCGCCATCGAGATCTGATCGGCGGTGCGCGAGTGGATCGGCTCGCCGATGGCGCGGATCGCCTGGGCGAAATCCTCGACCCTATGGATGCGCGGCACGTAGCCCGCCTCGAAATGGACTTCGGCGACGCGCCGGTAATCGCGGGTAATGAAGCCATAGAGGATCTCGGCGAGGAACCGCCGCTCTTTGAAGCCGAGGCGTCCCATGATGCCGAAATCGACGGCGGTCAGGCGCCCGTCGCAATCAACGAACAAATTGCCCTGGTGCATGTCGGCGTGGAAAAAGCCGTCGCGCATCGCGTGACGCAGAAAGGACTGGATGACGATGCGGCCGAGCTCTTGCAGGTCATAGCCCTTTGCCACCAGCGCCGGCGTGTCGGAGAGAGCAGTCCCATCGACCCAATCGAGGGTCAGCACGTCCTTGGCGGTGCGGTCCCAATCGACCTGCGGCACATGAAAGTCTTTGTCTTCGGCGATGTTCTCCGCGAATTCAGACGCCGCGGCGGCCTCCAGGCGAAAGTCCATCTCCATCTTGACCGAGCGCGCCAGCGTGTCGATGACTTCGACCGGCTTCAGGCGACGCGCGTCCGCGATCCAGCGCTCGGCGAGGCGCGCGGCGAAATACATGTCGCCGAGATCGCGGTGAAACCGCCGCTCGATGCCGGGGCGCAGCACTTTGACCGCGACGTCGCGCTCGCGGCCCGCGTCCTTCACGCGCCCCTTATGGACCTGCGCGATCGAGGCGGCGGCGACTGGCTCGCCAATGCTGACGAAAACTTCTTTCAGCGGCCGGCCGAAAGCCGCTTCGATGGTCGCGACCGCGATCTCGCGCGAGAACGGCGCCATGCGGTCCTGCAGCAGCTCAAGATGGAGAACGACGGCGGGACCGACGACGTCCGGCCGCGTCGCCAGAAATTGCCCGAGTTTGACATAGGATGGCCCGAGCGCGCTAATCGCCGCGGGAAGATTGCTGAGGCCCGGACGCTTGCCGCGTTTGGCGATCAGTTTCGCCAGCCCCAGCGGCAGGCGCGCGGGGGCGGGCAGGGCAGCGGCGTCGATATCGCTGAACACGCCGGCGCGGGCGAGGACGAAGCCGGCGCGCGCCAAACGAAAGATGGAGCCCGGAGAAAAACGCACGCGGCCTCGCCTAGAGCTTCCAGCCGGAATGGATGGCGACGACGCCGCCGGTCAAGCGGGTGAAGGCGGCGCGATCGAACCCGGCTGCGGCGATCATGTGGCGAAATCGCTCGGCATCCGGAAAGCGGGCGATCGATTCGACGAGATAGCGATAGGCCTCTTCGTCGCCCGCGATCCATTGGCCGAGGCGCGGAATGGCGTGGAAAGAATAGACCTCATAGATTTTGTCGAGGACCGGCAGGTCGACCTGCGAGAATTCGAGGCACAAAAATCGCCCGCCGCGTTTTATGACCCGCCGCGCTTCGGCCAACGCGGCGTCGATGCGCGGCACGTTGCGGATGCCAAAGGCGATCGTATAGGCGTCGAAGGCGTTGTCCTCAAACGGCAGATCCTCGGCGTTGGCCTGGACGAATTCGAGTTTGGCGTCGAATTTGCGTTTTTTCGCCCGCGCGCGGCCGACGTCGAGCATATCGGCGTTGATGTCGAGAACCACGATCTCGGTCTTTTCGCCGCCCGCCCTGGCGATGCGGAAGGCGATGTCGCCGGTGCCGCCCGCGACGTCGAGATGGCGGAATTTTGCGCGACGCGAGGGGCGGACTTTGGACGCGAAAATATCCTTCCAGACGCGATGCAGGCCGGCCGACATCAGATCGTTCATAAGGTCATAGCGCGCCGCCACTTTGTGAAAAACATCATCGACCCGCGCCTGCTTCTCGTCGAGCGGGATGCGGGAAAAGCCGAAATGGGTCTCGTCAGACATGGATTCGCGCGCTTGGGCCCAGTGGGTTAACGACGGGGACCATAGAGCATTTTTAAGCGAGGTGGGTACAGGGTAGCGACGCAACACACTATATCTTGGGAATTATCCTGCCGGCGTGTGTTCAAGCAGACGTGATCGTCAGATCTCGCATTTTTTGGCAATTTGAACTTCGGACGCGCGCGAATCGAATATCACTATGCAAAAATCGGCCGGATTGGAGCTTCGTAAGGATTAACACGCTCCCTGTGCATCGAATCATATTTCTGGCGGTCAATTATGGCTTATCCCCGGCGAATTTCATTTGTGAAGTGGCTCAGTTTCACAAGAAATGGCGCGCTTTTCGTAGGTTATACTGCTGCATTGATATTACTTATGTGGGCGGATACCATGGCCTTTGCAGACGAGACCGCTTCTAAATATGTAAGGAAATCCAATTCTGATACGGTGATCGTATTCGTCCATGGCTTCATGGGAGATGCGGTAAATACATGGACCAGTGAAAGCGCATATTGGCCAAAATTGCTTACTGAAGATCATGCCTTTGATGGTACGGATGTGTTTGTGTATTCATACCATACCGGTCTCTCTGCAACTTTATCTATCGATGAGCTTGCTGAAAATATGCGCGCAGTGCTTTCCGTCAACGGCGTCAACATATATAATAAAATTATTTTTATTTCGTACAGCATGGGTGGTCTAGTAACGAGAGCATATTTACTCAAGAACAGAGAAGTTGCGGATCATACCTATTTCGCTTATTTTTTGTCGACTCCAACAACCGGAAGCCAGATCGCGTCAATCGTGAAACTCGTGTCTCAGAACGCGCAGATTGTTAAACTCAATTCGATGAATGCGGAAGACTATCTGGCTGATTTGATGAGGCAATGGCTCGCTGCAGGATTTAAGTTTCCATCCTATTGTGCGTACGAAAAAAGAGCTACATATGGAGTCTTTTTGGTGGTTAATATGGGGAGCGCGGCTGCTCTCTGCACAAAGCCGCTAGATCCAATCGATGCGGATCATATTGAAATTGCAAAGCCAAAAAGTGAATTATCAACATCTTATATATCCTTTAAAGCTGCCTATGCAGACGCCAAGATACCTGATCTTAACAAGCTAAATAGAAAGTCAACACTGATTCAATCAGAAGTAAAAGAGGTTAAGCTTTTTCCTAACAAAACAGACAAGCTAAATGCAAAGACATTATTGGAAGAGATGTTGAAAGATAAAGCCCCAAATATGTTATTCGATGTTCTTGGAAACTATAGGGTATCTGAGATCGAGGGAATGAATGTCGGAGGCGTCAATTTATTGGACTACAAAAAGGCGTACTATGCATACCAATCTAATGAGGTAGATCTCGAACAAACAATGATGAAAAAAATAGGGGGCATGGTTAGCGTAACATTCAGCCAGGCTTGGGCAATTTATTTGCGATACGCGATGTTGAGATTCTCTGGAATGTCGATGGATGACATTAAAGCAGGCGGAAATTTCCTAAATTTTGGTATTACCTAGGATGATGCCGAAAAGACATTTTTACAATTGTCGAATGACGCAGCTTTGCTTCAACAAATAGCGGATCTTGAAAAAAGTCGTGCCAAGGTAACGAAAGAAGCCCACGATATACTATCTGGCACTTAATATTTCCCTGCTGAGGTAGGGATCGTGGGAGTTTTCGGGCGCATACGTTTCGATGCTCCACCGCCGCTGAATGCGGCCGTCGGCGTCAATCAAAACACACCGCCGGCAGGACCGGCATGGCACCCGGAATGACTGCTTGCTCGGGCGCTGGGCGTCCGAGCTTATAGCACAACGGCGCCGAGGCCTATTTCTCTGGAAAGACCACGATCTTGCGGTAGAGGCGCCACGTCGCATGGCCGAGGACCGGCACCGCGACCAGCAGGCCGAGGAATGCCGGCGCCGATGCGACCAGCAGCAGGATGAACACCATCGCCGCCCAGCCAAGCATCGGGCCAGGGCTCGCAGCGACCGCCCGCAAGCTGGTGATCATCGCGGTGACGAAATCGACGTCTCGGTCGAGCAGCAACGGGACCGCGACGACAGTCAAGGAAAACGCCACGAACAATATGGCGGCTCCGAGCAAGTTTCCTACCAGCAAGAATAGCCAGCCTTGCGGCGTGCTCGTCACCATCGCGAAAAAGTCTGCCTGGGACGAAAACGAGCGCAGCCCGAAGAACAGGGCCACCAGTATCTGCGCCGCGTACACCCAGACCATGAAAATAAAGAGCGTCACGAACGCCATCCACGCCAGTTCCCGGCCGCCTTGGGAGACGACCGTTCCGACGACGGCGCGCCAGGAAGGTGGTATGCCCGCTTCGCGCAACCGGCTGACTTCATAAAGCCCGATGGCGGCGAACGGGCCAATCATGGCGAAACCGACGACAAATGGATACATTAAATAGCTGAGGCCAAGCGCATAGGCGCAGGCTGCGATCGCCAAGCCGCCGAGAGCAAAGAGCGCGCCGAAGACCAGCCCGTAACCCGGCGCGGCCTGGAAATCGCGCACGCCTTGCGCAAACGCATCGGCCATATCTTCGATAGAGATCGGCCGGACGACCGGATCCTGCGTGCTGACGGCGTCCTGCCCCCTGTTTGCTGCGTCGATCGGGATTTGCTCGCTCATCGCGTCCTCCGCAAAATTATTGCGATAAACCGACATCGCCCCGCGTGACGGCCTTGTCAGGATATCGGGTCACGAGAGTGTGGCCTTCGAGGGATTTTTGCAATGCTGCAATCGCCGAAAAACGCCTCTTCGCGCCGGTCAATCGAACCAAAGCGCGGGCAGGACTGGCATGGCGCCCGCGATGACCGCTTGCTCTGGCGCCGGGCGTCCGAGCTTGTAGCACAGCGGCGCCGGGCGCAGCGCCTCGGGCGCCGTCGCCGGGATCGCCGTCGCATGGGCGGCCGTCAGAATGATCTTTGGGGCCGTGAGCGCGGGATTGTCGTCGAGAGGCTGCGACGGCTTCGCCTGCTTGCCGAAAATGTCCGGACATACGCCCTTTTTGGCGCAAACGCCCTTG
Source organism: uncultured Alphaproteobacteria bacterium (assembly GCA_963815815.1). Lineage (GTDB taxonomy): Bacteria > Pseudomonadota > Alphaproteobacteria > Rhizobiales > Beijerinckiaceae > Methylocapsa. The sequence goes on along the minus strand of CAWFIA010000011.1, from coordinate 45,364 downwards.
GCGGGGCTCAGCACCTGATCGACGCCGGCGAAGGCGAGCGCTTCGGGCCGGCTGACGTCGCCGAGACGGGCGCCTTGGCGCAGCAGCGCCGCAAAGTAAGGGTTCTGCCCGCCGTCGGAATAGGTCGTGCGCACGGCGGCGCTGCCGAGCCGGACGAAAGCGGCGATCCGCGCCTCCTCGCGCGAAATTCGCGCGGCGGCCAAAGCCTCCTTCGCCGGGTCGCTCGAGGGCGCAAACATATAGCGGCCGTTGACGACGCTAAAGGTGACTTCCTCGCCCGTCGCCTCGAAGCGGTCAGAGCCCTCCTTCAGCTGCCGCCAGAAGGAAATGTTGGGGTCGAGGCGGTAGCGCGCCATGTTTTGCGCGCTCATGCGGAACGGATAGGACTGAAACTGGAAGGCGGACTGGCCGCCGCGCAACGCCTCGCGCGCAAGGGCGAAGATCTCGCCGATCATCGTGTCGGTCATAGCGAAGCAGCCGGCCGACGAGCAGGTGCCATGCACCATCACGGCCGAGCCCGAGCCGCGATGCGCCCGGTCATAGGCGTTGGGATAGCCGGTATCGAACGACAGATAATAGTGCGAGTTGGGATTCATCTGATCGGGGCCGACGGAATAAAATCCTTCCGGCGTCTGGCGGTCGCCCTGCGTCGTCTTGGGGCCGAGAGTCCCGGACCAGCGGCAAATCGGAAAGCTTTTGAGCAAGACATATCGCCCGCTGTTCGCCAGCTTCCAGACTTCGATCTCCGATTCTTTCTTATAGGCGCGCATTAAGATCGGGGCGGCGGGGGCCGTATCGCGCGCGGCCATCAGCGCGATCGTCGCCGCGGGAATCGGAATTTCGCCTTTGGACAGAGCCGAGGCGCTTTGGGCGAGGGAGAGGGCGGCGAGCAGCGCCGCCAAAAGCGCCGCCGCGCCGCGAAAGAAGAAGGCGCCCCGAGACGTCACAATCATTTTGGAAACCAAGCGCCAAGACCGCCAAGAACCCCAACCTATGCTGTCTTTGCGGCGGCAATAGGGGCGCGGCGACGGCCTGGTTAACAGATTGCGGTTAATATTTTCGCATTTTTAGCTGCCCGGATTGGGCGTCAGCCCGCGTTGTTGGATATGACGAGGCGGGTTACTGCGTCGATCAGGCGATCCGGGATCAGCGCGCGGCCGAGCGGGCCAAGTTTAGCGATGACGCCGACGTGGTAGCGCGTGCGCGGATGCGCCGCCGTGCCGGCCTTGAGAACGATTTTCGCGACCTGCTCGGCGGTCATGACGCCGAAGCCGCCCGGTTTCAAAAATGTGTGCATGCGCAGCGTGAGGTTCGTCTTTAAGAGCGCATAGGGACTTCCGGCGCCGGCATCGGGAATAGTCTGCAACAGGGCGGCCTCGAAGCGCGTCGCGATCGGCCCCGGAAGCACGTTGACGACATCGACGCCGAAGGGGACGACTTCGGCGCGCAGCGCGTCGGTCATGGCCTCAAGCGCGAATTTGGCCCCGTGATAGGCGCCGCCGCCCATGATGCTGACGCGCCCTGCGACTGAACTCACATTGACGATGCGGCCCTTGCCGGCGCGTCGCATCCCCGGCAGAACAAGTTGCGCGAGTTGGATTGCGCCGAAAACATTGGTTTCGAACTGGCGCCGGATATCGTCCAGCGCCACTTCCTCGATTGGACCGTATTGGCCATAGCCCGCATTGTTGACGAGAACGCCGACCGCGCCGAATTCCCTTTCAATGGCGTCGACCGCCGCGGCGCGCGAGGCTTCATCGGTGACGTCGAGGGCGAGCGCGCGGCAGCCGATGGCGCGCAGTCCATCGAGCGCGGCGGGATTTCGCGCGCTCGCAAAGGTCTCGAAGCCCGCCGCCCGAAACGCCTTCGCCGCGGCGCAGCCGACGCCGCTTGAGCAGCCGGTAATGAGGACGGGGCCGATATCGGACGCCTTCAGCATATGGCGGGTTGATTTGCGTCGGCGCATCGGTCAGCGGTCTCGATCATCCGGCGGCCCGTCACGCTGTCGCGCGGCCCCTAGTGGACGAAAGGCTTTTGCGCCATTACAGCATCCTCGCCAAAACGCGAACGGGCGACGCTACATAACCATTTTTAAACGCAAGGCTTTAAGCGAAATGACATTGCAATTCTCGCAGCGCCGCGGGCGCGCCGATAGTCGATCGGGTCAAGAACAATGATCGGTTCGATAATCGCCTCCCATTTGTCGATGATTGCGGGCGTCTCGATGACCCTCCTCATCGTTCCGCGCATGTTACGCCAACGTCGCTCGGCGGCCAGCACGACGGCGTGGCTGATGGCGATTCTGCTGATTCCCTGGCTTGGCATTCCCGCTTACCTTGTTCTCGGTGGCCGCAAGCTCGGAGGCGCCTTGATGCTGAAGCCGCCGCTCGGCTCGGGCGAGCCTGCCAAACTGCCGCCCGGGCAAGCCGGCGTCGACCGGCTGTTGCAGAGCTATGGCCTGCCGGCTGCGCAAGGCGGCAACCGCTTCACGCTCTGCGCCGACGGCGTCGACATCTATCGCCGCTTCATCGAGACGATCGAGAGTGCGGAAAAGCGCATCCATATGGCGAGCTTCATCCTGCATCCAGATCCCGTCGGCCTCGCCATCGTCGAGGCGCTGGCGCGCCGGGCGCGCTCCGGCGTCGAAGTGCGCCTGCTGCTCGATGGCGTCGGATCGTACTCGACGTCGAAGCGGGCGCTCGATCCGCTGGTAAGGGCCGGCGGCGAAGCCGCGTTCTTTCTGCCTGTGCGCCTCATTCATTTCACCCGGACCAATCTGCGCAATCACCGCAAGATGCTGATCGCCGACGATTTGAGGGCGGTCGCGGGGGGCGCCAATGTCGCGGGCGAATATATGGGCCCGGCGTCTGACCCGCAGCGCTGGCGCGATCTCTCTTTTGTGCTCGAGGGGCCGGCTGTCCGCGACTATGCCGCGCTTTTCGCCGCCGACTGGCGCTTCGTCACCGGCAAGCGCGTGGAATCGGCCCTAGGGCCGGCGCCCGCCGCCGGCGACGCAGCGGTGCAGATCGCGCCTTCGGGGCCCGACGTGCCGGGCGATCCGGTCTACGCCGCGATCGTCTCCGCCGTCTTCGCTGCGAAGCTCCGTCTTTGGATCGTCACCCCTTATTTCATTCCGCCGGAGGGCCTCGCCGAGGCGCTAGCGCTCGCCGCTCATCGCGGGGTCGACGTGCGCGTCTACGTGCCGGATCATTCCAATCATTTCATCGCCGATCTCGCGCGCGGCCAGCCGCTGCGTGACGCGGCGGCGGCCGGCGTCAGCGTGATCCGCTTCACCGGCGCCATGGTGCATGCGAAGATCCTCATCCAAGACGATGAGCTCGCCATGGTCGGCTCCGTCAATATCGATCCGCGCAGCCTGTTCTTGAATTTCGAGGCGAACGCCATCGTCTATGGCGCAGCCGAGGCTGGCGCGGTCGCCGCATGGATCGAGACGCTGCACGATGCGACGCTAAAAGGCGCGCCGCCCGTCTCCGATTTGCGCGATGCGGTCGATGGCGTTGCGCGCATTCTCGATCCGTTGCTGTGACGCGTCTCCTTCAATGCGAAGCGGGCATGCCGCCGTAGTAGATCGGAAGGCTATGGATTTCCTCCGGCGTCAGGCGGCTCGCATTGACACGCATGCGCTCATAGAGGTCGTTGTGGCGCTCGCGCCCTGCGAAATTCTTGAGCTGTTTTTCCAGATAGGATGCCGATTGCCCCAAGAGGAAAGGAGCGCCTTCCGGACCGCTGCGGCTTTGTCCATGACAGGAATCGCAGGATGGGATGCCACGGTGCGGATCGCCAATTCGCGCCAGCCTTACGATGCTAAGGTCAACGCCCGAAGCAGCGGCGATCAGGTTCGGGCGAGTTTGCGCGGCGTAATAGGCTGCGGCGTCGGCCATCTGCTGTTCGTTGAGCTGCTGCGCGATGGGCCCCATGATGTCCGATTTGCGGTCGCCCGACTGAAAATCGCGCAACTGCTTATAGATCGCGGCGTCCGTCTGTCCGGCGAGGTTTGGAAATTGCGTCGGATCGACTGATTTGCCATCCATGCCGTGGCAGGCTGAGCAGACGTCCTTGGCGAGAGCCGCGCCTCGGGCGGGGCTTGCGCTCGCGAGAAGACCGCGCGTCTTCGCCGTCCAGGCGACTTGCGAGGCTGGGGCGCTCACCGGGCCTGCGGGCGGCGGCGGAATCTTTGCATACCCCGGAATGCCCAGCGCTCGGCAGAACGCGGCGAAACGACCGACGTTAGCCTCGTCTCGCGACGGCAGGATGACAAAGCCGAGAATGACGCTGACCACAACGACGGACCCGACGACGACGCTGGCCCAGACGCGCCATGACCGGTCGACGCTGGCCGGAATCGGAGGAGGAGCGGCGGACATCGCTTTCAACCTCCGAGATCGACGCGATGGGCGAGCGCGGGAGGCGACTTGAAGATGAAGAATTGCGCCAGCGGATACCCGAAGGCCGTGACCATCAGGAAGAGAATAATCCAATTGCACAGGGCGAAGCCGTTGAGGGCGTTCGGCACGCGCTCCGGCGGATTGACCGCGACGGCGTAATGCATCTCGCGGTCGGTCTCAGGCGCGCCGCGGAACAGTGTCGCGAGGTTCCATACGAAGAGAAGGCCCGCGGTAAGCAGAATGTAGCCGCCGATCGCCGAAACGATGGTCCAGGGCTGCCAAAAGGCGATCACCGGATTGGAGAAGTCGAATGTTGCGACCCTCCGCGGCTGACCTGAGAGGCCAAGGATGTGCCAAGGAAAGGTCGTCACCACCATGCCGACGAACCATAGCCATAATTGCCGGCGCATAGGCCGGAGCGAAAGCGGCTTGCGGCCAACCAGCTTGGGCCAGAACTCATAGGCGATGGCGAAATACATGATCACTACGGAACCGCCATAGATCAAATGGAAATGGGCGGTGACCCAGGACGTGTTATGGACCATGGCGTTCATGCCGTAGGACATGTTGACAATCCCGCCAAAGCCGCCGAAGCCGAGCAGTGCGAAGCTGAGCCCGGTCGCCAGCACCATCGGCCGGTCCCACGGCAGCGCGGCGATCCAGCCGAACAGGCCGCGGCCGCCGCGCAGCCTCCCGGCGATTTCCATTGAGGCGCTGATTGTAAAGATCGTCAGCAAAGTCGGGATGGTGACGAGCGCCGTCAGCATCGTCTGCAAGAATTTGAAGCCCGTGCCGTGCTGCGGATCCATGAACAGATGATGCATGCCGACTGGCAGCGAATAAATGACGAGGAGAAGAAAGCTGAGGCGCCCCATCATGTCGCTGTAAAGCCGGCCGCCGGCGGCCCGCGGCGCGATCGTGTAGAAGGCGATATAGGCGGGCAGCAGCCAGAAATAGACGATCGGGTGCAGCGTCCAGCCGAACAGCGTCCGCGCAAGGCCCGCGTCAATGGTCTGCGTCCAGCCAAGCGAAGCCGGAATAATCTGGAACAGGACCTCGACGGCGACGCCGGCGGTGGTCCATAGCCACAGGAAGGCGTTGGCGACATTGCCGAACATGACGAGCGGCACCGGCTCGCCGGGGTGCGCCCGCTTCCAGTCGGCCATCGCCCAGATCATCAGCGCCACCCACACCCAAGAGCCGACGACGACGAGAACGACGCCGAGATAATAGAAGACGCTGCCGGTCAGGGGCGGATAGAAGGTGTAGAGGACGGTGGCTTTGCCGGCGATGATCGCCGCCACCGCCATGATGGCGCCGACGATAGCGAGCCAGAAGCCGAGCCATGCGAGGCGCATGCTGGGCAACGGCCTATCGAGCGAGGTCACCGCGACGAAATAGCCGAATCCCATGATGAACAGCGTCGGCATGACATAAGCCATGATCGTGCCATGCGCGGTCACCGACGCGAAATAATCTTCCGGGGACGTATAAGGAGGGTTGAGCCCGCTACGCACCGTCATCTGCCAGGCGCCGAGCACGATAGCGACGGCGAAGGTCGCGAAGGATGCGACGAAATGGGCGAGGACTAGCCGTTCAACGTGATATTTCACAGCTCGCCCTCCCATTCGCGTCGTTGCGCCACTTATTTTGCGGGATGACGCGGACGATGGCCCACATCTCGCTGTGGCCGAGGCCGCAATATTCGTGACACGGCATCAGATGGTCGCCCGCCTTTTTGAAGACGGTGCGGACTTCGGAGACATAGCCGGGGACGACCATCGTATTGGCGTTCGTGCCGGCGATGATAAAGCCGTGGATGACGTCGGGACTTGTAATGCGCACCGTCACCGGCCGGCCCTGTGGCACCGGGATACAGCGCGGAACGAAGGCGAATTGCGCGGCGATCAGCCGCACGACCACCGACCCGTCCGGATTGACGCGCGCGCCAAGGTTGCTTTCGGCGAATTCCTTGTTCTGGCCAAGCGTCGTCGGGTCGATCGTCTCGACATGGCTTGGCGGATGCATCGCCATTACAAAACTCGAGACGATGATGACCGCGATAATGACCGCCACCGAGGCGATGACGATAGCCGCCCAACGCAGCTCCGTTTTGAGAGTGTCATGCTCGCTCATGGCGATGACCTCCTCAGGAAACCGGCCCGCGCGGCAGGAACACCAGGAAGTACACGAGGAGGTAGGCCAGCATCAGAAGCGCGAGAGCGGCCCCTGCGAGAGCCAGCGCGCCTCTCGGCGCGACTTCTAGCGCTTGCTCCAGCTCCGCTTGGCTGACGGAGTCGGAGGCGTCGGCGCGAAGCGGCGAGGTTCGATCGGAATTTGGCATGCGCCTCTCCCAGACCAATTGCTTATTCGCTTCAGCCGGAGCTCTCGCGGAAGCTCCGGCATTCAGTTTAGCGCAAACGCGGCGATCGAAACAGGCCTCCTTCGATTTTTTTAGTGCTGCAACACCTTTGGAGCCGACCGCCTTGGAACCGCTTCCGCGAAGGATGCTCTTCGCCCCGCGGTCGTCCGAGCATCACTTGGGTGAGTGGGGCGCGCAAGTGCCTGCGCCCACGACGACTTGTTGCAAGGCCGGCAAATCAGCCGTCGGAAACGGCTGCTTTCCGTCGCCGGCCGGTTGGACGCAGTCGTAGTTTAGAAGATAGGCCATCACCGCGGCATATTCATCAGGCTTGAGCGTTCCCGGCGCGGTCAACGGCATGGTCTGCGTCACGACCGTGCGTAGCTGCGCGGCGGTGAGATGCGAGCGGCCGAAGCTGGGACCGGTCAAGGCTGGGGCGGAGATGCCTTGCAGGCTGGCCCCGTGGCAAGCCGCGCAGTCGCTGGCGTAAACCGCGGCGCCCTCAGCGACTTGCTGCGGGGTGTATGGCGCGGAGCCGGCGGACCTTGACGGCTTCTCGGAATACCCGCCGAGCGGATTCGGCGCAGCCGCGAGTGCGACCTGCCCGGACGCGTCGTTGACGATAGGCCCGGACTCGCCGAGGCCATAGGCAAGGACGCGGCTGCCTGCCGAGGGGGGAGATTCGGCGTCTGCTGGTTGCCGGCCTCGCCAACGACGAGCGCCAGATATTCGCGACCGTTGACTTTGTAGGCCGAGATCGGAGCAACGATCGCCGAGCCTGCGGTCTGCTCCCAATATTGCTCGCCTGTCGCCGCATCAAAGGCATAAATGTTGCCGCCGACATCGCTGGTGAACGCCAAACCTGTCGACGTGATGAGAACGCCGCCTTGCGCCGGATAGGGCAAACGATGACGCCAGCGCAGCTTGCCGCTGTCGACGTTAATCGCGTTGATGACGCCAGTGCCGTTTTCACGCTTGGGCAGAGCGCCGCCCTCTAAGGCTGACCGGGAATGTATTGCGGATCCTCGGTGGTGATCTTGAACACCCCGCATTCTTCGGTGCTCGGCACGAGGAAAGCGTTGATAGCCGGATCGTAAGCGCCGCCGTTCCACTCGACGCCGCCGCCGTGATTGGGGCAAGCTTCGGTTCCCTCCAGCGTTGGCGGGGTGTTGAGGCCGCGCTGCTTGCTCAATGCGAGGCGATGCACGACCTTGCCGGTTTTACGCTCGAGGATGGCGAAGTTGCCCGCCTTGTCGCCGACTGCGACCAGCGACCGCTTCTCTTTGTCGACGTAGCCATCGAACAAAACTGGAATCATCGCCGGATCGGAATCGTGCGTGTCGTTCTGTACGAGTTGGTAGTGCCACTTTATCTTCGGCTGCTTGCCGGAAATATCCAGCGCCACCAATGAATTGGTATAGAGATTTTTGCCTTCGCGACCTTTCAGCACCATGTCCGGCCCGGGATTGCCCGGCGTAACGAACAGCGTGTTGTCCTCTTGGTCGATGGCCATCCCGTTCCACGGCGAAGCGCCGCCATGTTTCCAGGAGTCGCCTGGCCAGGTTTCGTGCCCGGGCTCGCCGGGGCCGGGGATGGTTTGCCAATCCCATAGGCGCGCGCCGTCCTTGACGCTAAAGGCGCTGACCAAGCCGATATTGCCATTGTCGCCGCCGCCGGTCCCGACGATGATCTGGTCCTTGTAGACATATGCGGCCATCGAATAAAAGCTGTTGCTGGTATCGCGGCAGCCCTGCACATTCCAGACTTTTTTACCGGTCTCGGCGTCAAGGGCGACAATCTGACAGTCCTGCGTCGCGATGAACACCTTGCCATCGGCGACTCCGACGCCGCGATTGACCGCGAACAACAGCACATAGGCTGGGTTATATGCCGCCTGCCAGAGGAGTTTGCCAGTGGCCGCGTCGAGCGCCAGTACGCCGTCATGCGGCGTTGAGATGTACATCTTGCCGTTCCAGATGATTGGCGCGGCTTCCTGCTCGCCGTCGTCGGCGATTTTGGTGCTCCACGCCAGACGCAGCGAGCCGACATTGGTCTTGTCTATTTGCTTGAGCTCGGCGTAGCGATTGCCGGCGTAGGTCTTGGCGGGAAGGACCCAATTGTTTTCGTCTCGCCCCGCTCGCAGCAAGGTGTCCGCATTAGGCGCGTCGCGGTCCGCGGCGAGCGCGGGCGGAGCTGTTGCTGCGAGGCCAATCGTCGTGCAGGCAATTAGCCCTGCCAGGGATTTGCGGAATTTCGGTCGATTTCGCATGGCGCGGTCTCCTATGCGGATCAATCAGGCGTGGCTGAGGCTGTCACGTCCGGCACTAGCGTGAGCCCGGCAACGGCGCGGCAGATCGTACCGCTCACGAATCCAACGGGCAAATGAGGCATTCCAAAAAATGGCAAATCGCCATTAACTTGGTCTTCGCCATTCTCCCTGTCCAAAGGGCTTGAACCTGTTTCCCGTTTGAACTCCTTGGCGTGGGCATAGAGCCGCCGCTTGATCAACGCGCATTCGCCGCTTATCCGGCGCGGGCGACGGCGTCCCTGCAGTCAGCCGTGGCCGGCGCGCGAATATTCTTTTAAGAGCCCGTTGAGTTCATCGATCCATCTCTTGATATGCTGGATGGTGGCCGCTGTCGTGTCGCCGGCGGCGTTTTGCGTGCGCATTTCGCCGGCCTGAAGCAGTTTAAGCTGACGCTGAAGCTTTGCGCGAATTTCTATCCAGTCCTCGACAAAATCAACGACCGTCGTCATGCGCCGCCCTCCCCAAAAATTTGCGCCTAACATACAGAAGGTTTTCGCCAAGCGCGAGCGGCGTCAAATTCCCGAGCGGCCTTGTGCGATCGGCGAGCCTGCGATCGCCTAAAATGGGGCGGAATTTCCCGACAATTGGAAACGGCTGATTATTCGGTGATTCTCAGACCGGCTGCATCCGTTTGTGGCTGCGGGCAGTGCGGCGGCGGTATGGACATTTGTCGGCGGCCGCTGGTAAGTTTGCGTTGCAACGGCCGCAGGCGAGGGGAGCGCGACATTTCGAAGAGCGAGCTTCTAGCGCGCCCCCGGGGGATGCCATTCTATGGAATCTGATCCGATAAGCGCGCCCGGAGCATCGGGCAGCTTGCGCGTAGTATCGCAGCCGGTAGCTGCACCGCTTACCCGCGCCGCGATCTTCCTGATCGTGACCGTAAATCCGAGCTCAGACAGTCGCGCGATGGTGCGTTCGTTTTGCGGAGACCTCGCCGCGCTGTTTCGCGCGGTGGAGTTTCGCGACCTCGAAGCGGGCCTTTCCTGCGTCATGGGAATTGGGTCTGACGCGTGGGACCGGCTGTTTGGACCGCCGCGCCCGGCTGAGCTGCATGCGTTCCGCGAGATTCGCGCCGGTGGGCGCCACGCGGTCTCGACGCCGGGCGACTTGCTGTTCCATATCCGCGCGAAGCGCATGGACCTATGTTTCGAGCTTGCAACGCAGATCATGTCACGTATTGGAGACGCGGTTTTGCCGGTGGACGAAGTGCAGGGCTTCCGATACTTCGACGACCGCGATCTCCTAGGCTTTGTCGACGGAACGGAGAATCCGAGGGGCGCGGCGGTGATCGACGCCGCGCTTACCGGCGAGGAGGACGCCGCTTTCGCGGGCGGCAGCTACGTCATCGTGCAGAAATATCTCCACGACCTTGCCGGATGGAACGCGCTGTCCACGGAGGCGCAAGAACGCATCATCGGCCGCACCAAGCTCGCCGACATTGAATTGGACGATTCGATCAAGCCGACGTCGGCGCACAACGCGCTCACCACGATCGCCGAGGACGGCAAAGAGTTCAAGATCCTACGCGACAACATGCCGTTCGGCCGGCCCGGCCAGGGTGAATTTGGCACCTATTTCATCGGCTACAGCCGTTCGCCCCGCGTCACCGAGCAGATGCTCGAGAATATGTTCGTCGGCCGGCCGCCCGGCAATTACGACCGGCTGCTCGACTTCAGCCGCCCCGTCACCGGAAACCTGTTCTTCGCGCCGTCCGCGACATTTCTGGAATCTGTCACCGAAGACGAGCCTGCAGTCATGGCGCGCGACGCCGCGTCAACGGCGATCGAATTGGCGCAACCCATCTCGTCGGCGCGCGACGGCTCGCTCGGCATCGGCTCGCTCAAAGGAGACATCCGGCATGAATAATCTGCATCGTGAGCTTGCGCCCATTTCCGATGCGGCATGGAGCCAGATCGAAGAGGAGACATCGCGGACGTTCAAACGATACCTCGCCGGTCGGCGCGTGGTCGATGTGCGGGCGGCGGGCGGCGTCGGTCTCTCCGCCGTCGGCACTGGCCATCTGCGGACCATCGCGGCTCCGGCGGACAGCATTGTCGCGAGGCAGCGCGAGGTGAAGGCGCTGGTCGAACTGCGCGCTCCGTTTGAGCTGGATCGCCAGGCGATCGACGACGTGGAGCGCGGCGCCAACGATTCGGACTGGCAGCCGGCGAAAGACGCCGCGCGACAGATCGCCTTCGCCGAGGACGGCGCCATCTTCGAGGGCTATGCCGCCGCTGACATCGGAGGCATCCGTCAGGGGACGAGCAATCCGATCATGTCGCTGCCGGCCGACGTGCGAGATTATCCCGAAGCCATCGCCCAGGCCTTGAGCCAGTTGCGGCTCGTTGGCGTCAACGGTCCCTACAAGGCGCTGTTTGGCGCCGACGCCTACACCTCTCTCGCCGAGACCAGCGACCACGGCTATCCCGTGCTGGAGCACGTCAAGCGGCTCGTCAACGATGAAATCATCTGGGCCCCCGCGATCGCTGGCGCCTTTGTGCTGACCACCCGTGGCGGCGATTTCGACCTGCACATCGGCCAGGACGTGTCGATCGGCTATTTAAGCCACACCGACGCCGCCGTCCGCTTATACCTGCAGGAGACGTTCACATTCCTCCTGCTCACGAGCGAGGCCGCCGTTGCGCTGGCCCCCGCAGCGAAGGCGCAGACGACCTGATGTAGCCGAACAATGTTGCGTCTGTCGTGTCGCCGATGGTGACGCTTCCCGTGCGCATTTCGCCGGACTGCGGCAATTTAAGCTGGCGCGGAAGCTTTGCCCGGATTTCTATCCAATCCTCGACGAAATCAACGATCGTCGTCATGCGACGCCCTCCCTGAAGGCGCCTACATTCGCCCCCGATTTCTGCAGGCTGTAAATGCCTGATATAATGCGACTTCGCGGTGCAGATTTTCTTGCAGACCGTGTGAAAACCCTCGGCAACTGAAGGGCGCCGTCGCGAGAGGCGAAGGGCAGGAGATTTTCATCGTTTTGGGCGTTGTTCGCCGCCTGACGCCACGTGAGAGGCGCGGAAAGGGCTGTTATCGGCCAATTGAGAGCGGCCTTGGCCACTTTCAGGCCGCGACCGCCCTCGCCATGGCCTCGACGCCGAGAATATTCAGCGCGCGGCGCAGATTGTAGGCGCGCGCCGTCAGGCTGAACTCGGCGCGGACATTCTCCAAGCCGCGCATGAGAAAGGCGCCCTGATTCATCCATTGCTTGATGGAGCCGAAGGGGCGCTCGACGATCTCGCGACGGCGGTCGAGAATGTCGGGCCTCGCCGCCAGGCGCTGCGCCATGCGATCGAGCGCGTCCTCGTTTTCGATGCGGGAGACCGAGCGGACGTCGTTCGTGCATCGTGCGCGCAGCGGGCAGGCGCGGCAGGCTTTGGGGTTGCCGTAGTCGATCTTCTTGAGATCGCGCAACCGGCCATGGCGGAACGGCTTCAGCGTCTGTCCGGCGGGGCAGATGTAGGCGTCGCGCCCGGCGTCGTAGCGGAACTCGTCCTTGCGGAAAAAGCCTTCACGCACGGCCGGTCCCCGTTGCGGGCGCGGCACATGCGGCGTCAGGCCGGCCTTCTCGCAGGCTTCGATATCCTCGCTCTTGAAGTAGCCCTTGTCGGCGACGACAGCGATCTTCTCGACTTGCAGAATCTGGCGGGCGGGCTCGGCCGTCTTCTGCAACAGGCCCATGTCAACGACCTGGTTGGTCACGGCCTGCTCGACAATCATTTTGCGCTTGGCGTCGACCGCGATCTGCGCGTTGTAGCCGACGCCGACCTTCGTATGGGCGGCCATCGCCCGGCTGTCGGGATCGGTCAGCGAAATCTGGCTCTCTCCGGTCCGCGCGATCCGGTTGCGCAAGGCGTCGCACGCGCCGCGCTTCTTGCGTAGCGCCTCGATCTTCTCCGCCAGGTTCTTCACGCGCGAGCCGCTCTTGCCCGCCTCCTCGACATCTCCGGCGTCGAGGCGGCGCAGATAATCATCCAGCCTCTCGTCGGCCGCCGCGATGAACTTTTCCAGTGATCCTCTGGTGAAGTTGCGATCCTTGTTGTTGACAGCTTTGATGCGCGTCCCGTCCACGGCGATCAGTTCGCGCCCGAAAAGATCGAGACGCCGGCACAGGACGACGAACTCGCGAAACACCGACCGAAAGGCGGCGCGATTGTCGCGGCGGAAATCGGCGATCGTCTCGAAATCCGGCTTCAGGCCGCCCAGCAACCAGATCAGCTCGATGTTGCGATGGCCTTCGGCTTCCAGCCGCCGGCTCGACCGGACGCGGTTCAAATATCCATAAATGTAAAGCTTCAGCAGATCGCCGGGCGCATACCCCGGACGTCCCGTGGCCGCCGGCGTGACGCGCGCGAACCCGGCCGCCGCCAGATCAAGCCCGTCCACGAGCGCATCAATGAACCGAACCGGATTGCCGGAGCCGACGTAATCTTCCACCGCCTCCGGCAAAAGCAAAACCTGCGACCGGTCGAATCCAGAAATGTGCGCCATGACCGATTCTACCGCGCCGGATCGCGCACGGGAACCGAATCACGTCTCAGACTTCTCACACGGTCTGCATGACTTTTGCACGTGCATATAGTCCGGCTTGGGTCGCAGGAAAGCATTCAAACTGCCCCCTGCCCAAAGTGCCTGCCTGAGCGCCTCACGGGGCAGGCGAGGCGCCGGCCTCCGCCGGCGCCCGCGCCTCGAACGCCGCCGCCGCCGCGTCGTCGACGTTCTCAAGCCACACGAACTCCAGGCGCTCGCGCGCCTCCTGCGGAATATCGTCGTAATCACGCTTGTTGCGCGCCGGCAACAGCACGCGCGTCAGCCCCGCGCGGGCGGCCGCCACCACCTTCTCCTTGATGCCGCCGACCGGCAGAACCAACCCGCGCAGGCTGATCTCGCCGGTCATCGCCGTATCGCTGCGCACGAGCCGCCCGGTCAGCACCGAGACGAGCGCGATATACATGGCGACGCCCGCGCTTGGGCCGTCCTTTGGCGTCGCGCCGGCCGGCACATGCACATGAATATCCGTCTTGTCGAAGCTTTCGGGGTCGAGTCCGAGCTCCGCCGCGCGGCTCTTCACAAGGCTCAGCGCCGCCTGGACGCTCTCGCGCATGACCTCGCCGAGTTGGCCGGTGAGAATGAGCTTGCCGTGGCCCGGCGTCTTCGTCGCCTCGATGAAAAGAATGTCGCCGCCGACCGGCGTCCACGCGAGGCCGGTGGCGACGCCCGGCACGCTGACGCGCATCGCGACTTCGTCCTCGAAGCGCAACGGCCCTAAAAGCTCGGCGAGGTCGGCGCGGGTGATGCGGACGTGGCTCGCGCTGCCCTCGGCGATGCTGACGGCGACATGGCGCAGCGCGCGGCCGATCTCGCGCTCAAGGTTGCGCACCCCCGCCTCCCGCGTATAGCCGCGGATGATTTCGGTCAGCGCCTCGTCGTCGATCTCGGCTTGCTCGGGCGTCAAGCCGTTCGCCTCCAGTTGGCGGCGAACGAGATAGCGGCGGGCGATCTGCAGCTTTTCCTGATCGGTGTAGCCGGCGAGGGCGATGATCTCCATGCGGTCGCGCAGCGGCCCGGGTATCGTGTCGAGCAGATTGGCGGTGGCGATGAACACCACGCGGGAGAGGTCGAACGGGACGGCGAGATAATTGTCGCGAAAGCTGTTGTTTTGCTCGGGGTCGAGCACTTCCAGCATGGCGGAGGCGGGATCGCCTTGAATGCTGGCGCCCATCTTGTCGATCTCGTCGAGCATCATGACGCAGTTGCGCGCGCCCGCCTTGCGGATCGCCTGGATGATGTTGCCGGGCAGGGCGCCGACATAGGTGCGGCGATGGCCCCTGATCTCGGCTTCGTCATGAACGCCGCCGAGACTGACGCGGACGAATTTGCGGCCCATGGCGCGCGCGATCGATTGGCCGAGCGAGGTCTTGCCGACGCCGGGCGGCCCGACGAAGCACAGAATCGGCGCCTTGCCTTGCGGCGCGAGCTTGCGCACGGCAAGGTATTCGACGATGCGCTGCTTGATCTTGTCGAGGCCGAAATGATCGGCGTCGAGAATGCGGCGCGCCTCGGCGATGTCGATCGGCGGCTCCTCCGGCAGCGCCCAGGGCAGTTCGATCAACCAGTCGAGATAGGTGCGGATCATGCCATATTCGGCGGACGCGTCGGGCATCCGCTCCAGCCGGCGTAATTCCTTCCGCGCGGCTTCTTCGACCTCCTGCGGCATGTGGGCTTTGGCGATGGCCTCGTTGAGCTCGGCGATTTCCTGCGCCTTGCCGTCGCCTTCGCCGAGCTGGCGCTGGATCGAGGCCATCTGCTCGCGCAGCAGCATCTCGCGCTGGCGTTCGTCGATCGAGGCTTTGGTCTGGCGGCTGATTTCCTGCGACAGGCGCAGCACCTCGATGCGCTGGGCGAGCAGGCGCGCCACCTTGTCCATCCGCGCCGTGAGGTCGACCGTTTCCAGGATCTCCTGTTTCTGGTCGGGCGTCGCGTCCATATAGGCGGCGACGAGATCGGTGAGGGCCGACGGCGACGGGGCGTTGTTGACGGCGGCGATCAGCTCGGGCGGGGTCTGCGGCAGCAGCTGCAGCGCCTCCGCCGCCTGCCCCTGGAGATGGACGAAACGCGCTTCGATATCGGGCGAGCGGACGTCCGGCTCTTCGATGCGCCGCACCCGCGCGGCGAGGAAAGGCTGCTCCTTGACGAAGTCCTCGACATGGAAACGCTGTTCGCCCTGGCAGATGATATGATGGCCGCCATCCTGCGCGGTGATGTAGCGCAGAATATTGGCGATGACGCCCATGCGGTGCATGCCGAGCGGCGTGGGATTCTCCTCGGCTGGATCGCGCTGCATTAGGATGCCGATCGGGCGCTGCTGCCGCACGGCCTCCTGCGCGGCGGCGATCGAGGCCGGCCGGCCGATCGTCACCGGCATGACGACGCCGGGGAACAAGACGAAGCCGCGAACGGGCACGATGATGAGGACGTCGTTGTCGAGATCAGCGCCGCCCGATGGCTGCGGCGGCTCGCGCGCGCCGGTCTCGGCGTTCGCGGCGTAAGCGGCTTGGGAAAATAAGGGCGGGGCGAAGCGTGACATGGCGAAAACCGGTAGATGGGATTTTCGAGCGAGGCGGCTGCCGGTTCGCGTCAAGAACTGAGGCGAAGCGAAAGCTCTAGGCGATTTTGCGCAGGACGATGGCGAGACAGCCGTTGACCGCTTTTGGCGGCAGCAATTCGAAGCGGCCGGGCGGCAGCGGCAGCGCGCGTTCGAATCGCCCCTGCGGCAGCTCAAGCCGGTGAATGGCCGCGGTCCTGAATTCCGGCGGCATGCAGCGCTCGCCGGAAATCAGCAGAACGCCGTTCTCGATGGTCACAGTGATGTCCCCGGGATCAACGCCTGGAAGCGCCGCGAGCGCCAGAATCTCCCGCTCGGTCTCGACAAGGTCGACCGGCGGCTCCCAATTGGCCTTGCGGCTATGGCCTGTCGCGAGCTGAAACATCTGGCGGTGCAGTCGGTCCGCCCGCGTCAGCATCTCGACCGCATTGGACCACATCCAAGCCCGCGCATCCGGGTTCTTCATGCCGGTTCCTCCGTGCTCCGCCCAAGACGGATCGCCTGTTCGCGGCTCAGCACGCTTTTACGCTCCCGGCCTTTTTGGCGCAAACGCGGGCCGCCATCACTAATGGGAAGATGGAATCGAGGCAAGCTCTCCTCGAGCCAAAGCCCTGGCCCAAGCTGCCGTCACCAAGATTCGGCGATAATCAAGGGCAACCGGTTTTCCTGTCCGCATGAATGCACTAACGTTGGAATTAAGTCCGTCAGCGGCGGTCAATCAATCTCGTTGGAGGAAGAGCCGTGCGAATGCTATTTCCGATATTAGGTGTCATTGGCGCCTTGGCCATAGTTGCGATCACCTCTAACGCCGACGCGTTTCCGGTACTCCAGTTCCTGACCTGACGTCGGATGTGACGCTGATCGCGGGAGGATGTGGCATCGGCTTTCACCGGGGGCCCTACGGAGGGTGTCGACCCAACGCAGCGGGATATCCGGCGGTCGGGTACGGGGGCGTATATCGCGGCGGGGCATACTATCGCGGCGGGGCATACTATCGCGGCGGGGCATACTATCGCGGCGGCGCATATCGTGGCGGCGCATATCGTGGCGGAGGGTACCACCGCGGAGGTGTGCGTCGTCGCTGAGTGCGACAGGTGTTCCCAAGAGCCGTCAGGGCTACGCTCGGGGCCCATGGGGCCGGGGGTGGACGCCTGCAATGGGGTCCGAGAGGCGGCATTCAAACTAACCCCACGCTTCCTAAGGGCTTGGCGCGAATGCGAGCAGCACATTGCCCGCCTGCCCGCCGTACAGCCCATAGCCTGAGTTGACTAAAATCATGCCGCCGGCGACCGTCGGCCCCGCGGCGTCGAGCGAGCCGCCATGCGCCTCGACCCCGTTGACAGTGACGAAAGGCCTTGCCGTGTCGTAATCCCACAGCACGCGCCCATCCTCTGCGGCGTAGGCGCGGAGATGGCCGTCGACCGCGCCGGAGAGGACGAAGTCGGGCGTCGCGGTCACGGCGGCCGATTGCGCCGGGCTACAGCTTTTGCGCTCGCCGCAAGCTTGCGCCGGCGGCGCTTCCCAACGAACGGTCCCATCGACCGCGGCGAGCGCGTGGAGGCCGCCGCCCGCGTCCGGATCGAGCTCCAACGGCTGGCCGACGACAAGGTCCTTGAAGGCGACGTCGGATATGGCCGCGTAGACGGTCTCGCCATCCGTCGCCGTGCCCCATTGCACGCCGCCAAGGGGTCCGCCGCGGCCGACCTGGGTCTGCCACACGATGCGGCCGCGATCATCCGGATCCAGCGCATGGACGACGCCAGATTTCTGGCCGATGACCAGAAGGCGCCTGCCGTCGTCGAGCGCGATCAGATTGGGCGAGGCGCCGAGGTCGAAGTCGGGGCCATGCGGCTCCGGGCAATTGGTCTTGTCGGCGGCGAGACAGGCGGCGTTGCCCATGTCGCCGGCGAGCAGCTGACGCGACCAGAGAATCTCGCCCGTGTCGAGCGCGAGCGCCAGCACCGCGTCGCTCGTGTCGGTGGCGGGGGCCGAATGATTGTCGCCGGTGCCGACGTAAAGAACCCGCTCCTCGGCGTCGATCGTCGGCGACGACCAGATCGAGACGCCGGACGGCCCCCAAAGCTGCGCGCCGGCGCTGTTGCGGCCGAGCGGCGCCGCCTCCGGGATGGTGTAGGTCCGCCAGATCGTCTCGCCGTTTGCCGCGTCGAGCGCGACGACGGCGCCGCGGCCTTTGCAGCACTCAAAGTTGGGGTCGATCGCGGCGCTGTCGTCGCCGCCCGAGATCGGCACGTAGAGCCGCCCCTCGAACAGCGCCGGCGCCCCGGTGATCTGCATGGCGGGGCCGTCGGCGGCCGTCGCCTTCCAGACCAGTTCGCCCGTCGCCGCGTCAAGCGCATAGGCGTGGCCGCGGCGGTCGCCAAAAAAGGCGAGGTCGCGCTCGCCGATATGCGCCACTGTAATCGCGCTGCGCACCCCGGCGCTGGTGGCAAAATCCCAGAAAAGGCAGCCGGACGCCGCATCGAGCGCGTAGACATGGCCGTTCTGGGCGCCGATGAAGACGCGCCCGCCGGCGATTGTCGGTTGCCCGAACATGGCGGCGACGCCGGGAACGCCGAAGGCCCATTTGATTTCAAGCCGCGGCAGCTGCGCCGCGCTGAGGCCGGGCTGCGCCTGATAGCGCCAATTTTGCGGATTGGCGCCCCAGCCGTTGAACGAGGGGCCGGCGAGTGAAAATGCATGCTGAGCATTGCATCGCCCGCCCATCTCCGGCTCAGTCCCGAGTTTTTGGCCGGTCAAATATTCCGCGAGGGCCGCCCGCTGTTCCGGCGACAGCGTCGATCCCCTGTTCCTTCATGACGCCGTCGGTCAGCGCCTCGAGGATGACGTCTGGCGACATCGCGCGCAGCGCGTCGCGGGTTGGCGCGCGCGTCGCCGGATTGGCGTGGCAGATCGCGCATTTTTCCGCAAATACGCCCTCCCGATCGGATTGCGCCGCCGCGCGGCCTAACGCGAACGTCACGCAGGCGGCAGCGCAAAGCAAGAAGATCATTGCGCGCCGGCAAATGTGAACGCCGCGCTGCAGTTTATCGGCGATAAGTGTCTGTCGCATCGATATGATCATCATCGGATAGATAGGACAGGAGGGGCGGCGTATCTCCTCACTCTGACGCATGACCTGTTTGAAAAAAATCTAAAATTTTATTGGATGGCGCTTACGCGACTTTCTAATCGCGCGAGAGCTGCGAGTTTTTTTCATGCCGACCGGGAAAGTTGGGCGCATTCGTCGGGAGAAAACACATTTGCGTTCCCTGTTTCAAACTCTCCTCCTTGTCCCGATTCTTCTGGCCGGCGCCTCCCTCGCGGCTTTTTGTGAATTCAGTCGAACGCCCTGGACAGGGCGAATCAACGGCTATGAGGCCTATATTCCCGATCGCGGGAAGCCGGTGCGCGCGGCCTTCGTCAACAATAGCCCGCAGGTTCTTGCCGATGACGATCCCGATTGGCGGGCCGTCGCGACGCAGTTCAACGCCATTCAACTCAAAGATTCCGCTGGACTGGGCGCAACCGGATCAGAGCGCGCAGAAAATTCTCGACACGCTGAAAGCGGGTTCGCGGATGTTTCGGGACCATCCGGAGATAGAAAATCTCGGCGTGGTGCTGTTTGGCTTCTCCGCCGGCGCCGCGGGCGCCGCCCGAACCGCGTCGAGCCGCCTTCTTTCGGATACTGATGCGAGCGCGCCGCCGCAACGGGTTCTGGCGGTGATCGACCTTAACGAACTCGATCAGGCGCCGTATATGGCGCCTCCTTCGACGCCGCAGCTGTTTCTATCCGATTCGGGCGACATATTTGGCGGGCTCTCGACCGACGTCGAGGATTCCGATCCCAAGATTACGCATGAGGCCTTAGCGCATCGCCTGGCCGCCAGCGGCGTGCCCCTAACCGTGATCAGCCAGCCGGGCCATTTTCATGGCGGCTCGGTGCACGGATACCACAACAAAGTCGACTACCGATTTCTTCGCGTCTGGCTCGCAGAAGTGCTCAAGCTGCGCCTTCCTCGCAATCCGCCGAAAGACGCGCCGGCCGTGGCGCCGGATTGGCGCGGTCATGCGGGCTGGCTCGGGACCTATGACGTTGCGACGGGCGCCTCGACGCAACCTTGGGGCGACGGCGAGCGAATGATCAATGTCGCGATCGCCCTGCGCGCCGACTATCGCGACCCGCGTCCCTTTATCTGGCTTCCAAGCGAATATGCCGCAAAGGTCTGGCGGACCTACGCCGGCACGGGCTCCATGCCGCCGCTGGTCTCCGATAAACCCATCGCCGCCATCGACGCCTTTATGCGTCCCGGCGACGAGGCGAAAGGCGCGAACGACGCGCTGCTGTCCGTTTCCTCTGGCGCGCGCGACGGTTCCCCGACGGCGCCGGTAAGATGCGGATTTCCCGGCCGTTCGGCGCTGTTTGTGACCTTCGACCGGGGGATCTCCTCCGGAGAGGCGGAGATCGCCGATGGCGGCGCTGCGATCGACGGTTCTCCCGAGATTTGGGCCAACGTCATGATCATCAGATTAGAAAGTTCAGCGCGGGCGGGGTCGCTCAAGGTCTCCCTGAGCAAGATCGCGCCGGCGGACGGCGGCCCGCCGGGCGCAGCGACTATCGACGCGATTTGCGAATGAGAAGTGCCGGATGGAGCGCGGGCGCGTCAGCGCCACGCAGCTTTCCTGGCGGAGGATCGCCCAGGCGCTTAACAAATCTGCGCATTATTCGAACTTGATACAATTGTGCTATTGATTTTTATTACAATCGCAGCATGGTTTTGTCGGAATACTCTCCGACTTTGGGGCATTAAGGTCAGAATTTATGCTTTCGTTTTAGATGTTTGCAAACATTCATGATCATCTTTCGAGCGGGCGCTAAGGAGCGCAGAGTTGCGCGCGGAAGCGATGGTTAAATATACTTCTATCATAGTTTTATTGTATTTTGAGAGACGGTAAAGGCCCGACGGAGCGCTGATTAAACGCCGCCGCGTTCGAGCGTCGCCAAGTCTTTGCGAGACGCTTTGATTAGCCAGTCCCATGTGGAGACATGCGATGTCGCAGTTTGTTTTGGACGAAGTGGAAACTCTCGAACGCTCGCCGGTGAGTTCTCGGGGCTATGAAAGGCGCGGTGGCGACGCGCCGCGCGTCGTTCTGGGACAGGCTGCGCGGGTTACCGTCGCCAACGCCGGCTTCGAGTCCTTGGGGCGCGATTCTTGACGCATCTGAAATCGCTCCGGGCGTCGTTTGGTTCAAGACGCCGGTGCGCAGCGGCTACCGGCTGTCGCAGCGCCGTCAATCCGCCCTGCCTCGTTACTTGAGGACCGAGGATGGCTGGTATGAGGATTCTTCCGAATGGGCCGCCGTCGCCGTCGTGTTCGACCGCATCTTCGACAAAATGCCGGCGGACGGCCGCGCGCAGTCGCTTTACCACCTCGGCAAGGAAACGCTGAAGAACTGGCTACCCGAAGAATATGAGCGCTGGTTCGAGACCGCTCTCGACATGGACGAGATCTGGAGCCTCGCGATCATGCAATTCCATCGGCTTCACGCCGATCGCTGGATCGCCTTTGATATCGTCGACGATCGCCACGTCTTCGTTCCGAAGGGACATCTGCACGTTCGCGCCAAGCAGGGCGGCGATCCGCCTTATGGCGCGGCGATGGGCGCGCAGGACTTCGCCGAGCCGCTGGTTTCTCGTCGGCGCCGGCGAATTTGCCGAGAAGCGAGGCGCGCCCTTCCTGATCGATGAGACAAAGCACCGCGAGGTCGAATCGCGGACCTTCGGCGGCAAGCTTCCGCCTTGATCCCAAACAGGAGGCGGATCTCTCTCGCCGTCGCCGGGAGCGTTTGACTTTTTGATCGTATCGCGCAGGTGGCCGGCAAGCCGGTCCAAACCCTAGCTGACTTCCTCAAGGACAATCGACTGATGGCCAGCATCGCCCACACGACGATTAGCGGAGGTAGCGTACGGCCGATCTCCGCGCCGATCTTCGCCGGCGTCGTGCGCGTTTTGGATTATCTGCTCCTTCTCGGCGCCGCCTGGCTGGCGGCTGTGTGCGTCGAGGCTTGTCTCGAGGCGTGTTTGCGCGGCCCACTTGCGCTCGCCGCCATTATCGGCGCGGCGACTGGCAGCGCGGTGCTCGCGACGAATGGCGCTTATGCGATCGAGAGCCTACGCTCGCCGCGGTCGCAGATATGGCCGAGTCTCAAAGCGGTGGTCCTCGCGGATGGTGCGGCGATCGCCTGCTTGTTTCTCGTCGACGCGCATGCGCCGCCTCTGCAGGCCTTCCCTTTCGCCTTCGCCGCCGCGGCGTTGCTGTCGCTTGGCTGCTTTCGACTCTGTCTTGCGGCTTTGATTCAGCGCTGGTCGGCGGCTGGACGCTTTCGCCGACGCATCGCCGTCGTCGCGGTCAGCGAATTCAGCCGTGAATTTATCGAGAGGCTCCAGGCGGAGCCGGACGCTTTCGAGATCGCCGGAGTTTACGACGACCGTCTGCGGTCCGGCCGCGTGCCCACCGTGCATGCGAACACATTGGTTCGCGGCTCGGTCGCCGATCTCGTGCGCGACAGTCGGGAGGCCAGGGTCGACGTCATCGCTGTCGCGCTGCCGCTCAGCGCGGTGCAGCGCATAGCGGACGTCTTGGAGCAGTTGAGCAGCACGGTCGCCGACGTGTGCCTCACAACGGACCTCGCCGGCCTCGCCTACCACCGTCAGCAATTTGGCTCGGTCGGATCTAATCCCGTCATATCGATCGGCGAAAAGCCGTTGAAAGACTGGCGCGCCGCTAAGAAAGCCTGTTTCGATTACGTCGTCGGCGCGATCGCTCTGATCATCCTTTCGCCGCTGTTGGCGCTGCTCGCCTTGGCCGTCCGGCTGGACAGCAAGGGGCCGATCCTGTTCAAGCAACCGCGCCTCGGCTTCAATAATCGCATGTTCGTTTGCTATAAGTTTCGCACCATGTACGCCGACATGACGGACGTCATGGCGGATCGGCAGACGACGCGCGGCGACCCGCGCATCACGCGCGTCGGCAAATGGATGCGCAAGTCCAGTCTCGACGAGCTGCCGCAATTGTTCAATGTGATGAACGGTACGATGTCTTTGGTCGGGCCGCGTCCGCATGCTCCGAACACCAAGGCCGCCAATCGGTTGTTCGCGGAAGTCGTGCAGAAATATGCGCTGCGCCACCGGGTCAAGCCCGGCATCACTGGTTGGGCGCAAGTCAATGGCTGGCGCGGCGAGACGTCGACCACGGAGCAGGTCGAAAACAGGGTGCGTTGCGACCTCTTCTACATCGACAACTGGTCGGTCCTCTTCGACCTTAAGATCGTCTTCATGACCGTCCTGCGTGAGATTTACAGCCGCCACGCATTCTGACCGCGCGGCGCCATTGTGTTCGGGCGGCCCGAGCTCGTCTGCGCTCTCAAATCAACGCGGCCCCTGTTTTTGGGTCTTTTTGCCGTCCGATCGCGCGAGCGCGGCGCTCAATGGGGACAGGGGCGGAAGCGACGCAGTCTCCTTGAGCGCTTGAGACAGCCTTTCGGGCGCTGGCGAGTAGATCATCCTGGCGACGAATTCCGACAATCGAGCCGTCGCTTTGGATTCGCGAAATTGGCGCGCTGGAGGCCGCCGGCCGACGCTGGCGTCGCGACCCAGAGGGCGTCTCGCTTCGCCCTTTACGCCGTCGCTAAATCGGCCGGCCGCGGTTACCCTTTCTGCGCACTTGCTGGCCGCGCGACCTTGATGTTCAAAGCGAATTGTCGTCTTCATCCGCGTTTTACTCCACCGGCCTGATCAAACGGCCGAGATCACGGCGCGACAGGCCTGTCCAAGGGCGCGATTTCCATGATTTTTTGAAGACGCGCGCCGCTTCCGCTATAGAGCGCGGCGCTCATCACAGCGACGATCGCGCTAAACCGTGCGGGAGATCCCCCGGCTCTGCCGGGGAGGCAGCAATAGTTTGACGTTTCCTGAAGTCCATCGTGACCATCGCTTTTGTGAGCCGCCAAGCACACGAAAGGTCAAGTCACGATGGACGAGTTTGAGAGTTTAAGTCACACAAAGTGGGAGTGCAAATATCACGTCGTGTTCATCCCGAAGTTCCGCCGCAAGGCGCTATACGGGCAACTGCGGGATCATCTTGGAGAATTGCTTCGTAAGTTAGCAACACAAAAGGAAAGCCGGATCGAAGAAGGGCATTTGATGCCGGATCATGTGCACATGATGATTTCGATCCCGCCGAAATACGCGGTTTCTCAGGTGATCGGATATGTCAAGGGCAAGAGTGCGATCCATCTGGCCCGCGTTTACGGGGAACGGCGGCGCAATTTTGTAGGGCAACATTTCTGGGCGCGAGGATATTTCGTCTCGACCGTGGGGAGAGACGAAGCTGCGATCCGGGAATACATCAAGAGCCAGGAAAAGGAAGATCAGAGGCTGGAGCAACTGAACCTCTGGCGCTGATCGGCCACCATCAGGTGGCCCAATGAACCGGGGACGCGTCAGCGTCCCCTCCCAGCCGCTTTGAGCGGCTCACATAAATAAAGCCCCCGGCTCTGCCGGGGGATAGTTACATCCAAAAAAGCACTTGAGAGCTTTCATCCAACTTCCCCGGCTTGCCCAGATTGGCTCATGCGATCGCGTATGGCGCTCCATAAGAGAAAATTTTCCTGTTTGCGGCCTCAACAAGTCCTTGTGGTTGGCGTTAAGCTAAATTTCCTGCGCATCTGCTGGCGAATGCGCAGGACCGAGAACATAAATGCGTGTTAAAATCATTTTTGCGAGCATAAAATGCCAGCACCCGCGATCAATACAAATAGAAATCGTCTCGTTTCTGAAACGCGCCATCGGCGAGCGCCGGTCCGCGAAACTTATCAATGACGGCGCCTCGCCATTCGACTGCGTTGCGGTCTGTTTCAGCCGACATCAAATTCGTCGCTTTTCCGCTCTCTCCACCGCCGAGCGCCTGTGATAAAATGCGTCAGGCGCCGCCGTTTCGATCCCTTCGAACCGACGATCAGTAAATCATATCATCGGCACCCGTTTTGCGTCTTTAAGTTGCGCTTAAGTTATTCTTAAATTTCTCTTAAACTTGAATATTCGCAATTGAGAGATACCGGATGGGGGACAAGATCGAGCGGCTTGCATTCGGGGAGTTTCTCCTCGACCGCGCCAATGCTTTGCTGTGGCGCGGGCAGGAGCGCGTGCCTTTGCGTCCGAAACCCTTTGGGGTGCTTTGCCATCTCGTCGAGCGCGCTGGAGACCTCGTCACCAAAGACGAACTGCTCAACGCCGTCTGGTCCAATCTGCATGTGACCGAGTTGAGCCTCACCGTCTCGATGAACGCGTTGCGCCTGGCGCTCGGCGACGATCCCAAATCACCCCGCTTTGTCGAAACCGCGCCACGGCGCGGCTACCGTTTCATCGCGCCAGTCGCTGTCCACGCGGGTCCCGAGCCGGCGCTGGACGCGCAAGTTTCGCCCATGCCGAACCGCGCAGCGCGACGCCGGCAGTGGTGGGTTGGGCGCGAAAGCGCGCTGAAAAGCATGGATCTCTGGTTCGATCAGGCGGCCCGCGGCGAGCGCCAACTCGTATTCGTCACCGGCGAAGCTGGCATTGGCAAGACCACATTCGCCGAAATGCTCATCGAGCGCGTATCGAGCCGCAACGTAGGTGTGCTGATCGGCCGCTGCATCGAGCATTTTGGCGCAGGTGAGGCCTTTCTCCCCTTGAACGAGGCGCTGTCAGACGCGTGCGCCGGCTCGAATGGGGTTTCGCTGCTGCAGCAGCTGCGAGATTACGCGCCGACCTGGCTCGCCCAGCTGCCGGGCCATATCGAGGGACGCGACCGCGCCGCCCTGCAAAGCGAGGTGTTCGGCGCCTCGCGCGAACGCATGGTCCGCGAGTTCTGCGAGCTGGTGGAGAAGCTGAGCCAACAGCGCCCCTGGATCATCATCATCGAAGACCTGCATTGGAGCGACTTCGCGACTCTTGACGTCGTGTCGCGCTTCGCTCAGCGGGCGCAAAAGGCGGCTGTGATGATCGTCGCCACTTATCGGCCGGGCGACGTTATGGCCGGTGGCCACCCGACGCGCGCCCTTCATCAAGAGCTGCAAATCCACGGACGCTGTTCTGAGCTCGCCCTGAACAGGCTCTCGCTTGCGGAGGTCGAGCAATATCTGGCTTTGCGTTTTGGCGGAGCCGAACTCGCGGGCCCGCTTGCGCCGATGATATTACGGCGCACCGGCGGGCACCCGCTTTTCGTGGTCTCGCTCGTCGACTATGCGGTCAGTCAGGGCGAGATCCTCGAGATCGCCGGACGCTGGCGGCTCGCTTCGGGCAAAGCCGTCCTCCAGGACGGCATGCCGAGCGACCTTCACGCGATGATCGTGCGGCAGATCGATCGCTTGAGCCCTGACGACCAACGCCTGCTCGAAACTGCAAGCGCGGCGGGCATTGAATTTTCCGCCGCGGCGGTCGCCGGCGCAATGAACAGCGACGCGGCCTCGGCGGAAGAAGCCTGCGAGGAATTGGCGCGCAGGGGCCAGGTGTTGAGCGCCGATGGGGTGGCCGAATGGCCGGACGGGACGGTCTCCGGCCGCTATGCGTTCTCGCATGCGCTCTATCAGGAAGTCCTCTACGCAAGGCTCGCTCCCGGCCGGCGCGTCCTGCTGCACCGTCAGATCGGCGCCACGCTGGAGCGCAGTTATGGCGCGCGAACATCCGAAATTGCGGCCGTGCTCGCCCTGCATTTCGAGGAGGGCCGCGATTTTGCGAGGGCCGTGCGGCATCTCGCCGAGGCCGCCGATAGTTCGATCAGGCGCTTCGGCAATCAGGAAGCCGCCACCTATCTCACGCGCGCCCTCGGGCTGGTCGAACGTCTTCCCCCCGCGGAGGACCGGTTGTCGGTCCGTTTGAACCTTCTCAATAAACGCGGCTGGGTCCGCCGCTCGGCCGGCGATCTGTCCGGCTCCTTTGCGGATATCGCCATCGTGGTCTCGTGCGCCGCCGAGGCGAACCAGCCCTTGGTGGAGGTGACGGGGCTGATGGATCTCAGCCGATTCTGTCTTTACGTCGATCGCGGCCGCTGCCTCGAGTTCGCTCAGCAGGCGGTGGTCAAGAGTGACGCCCTGGATGACGAGGTGATGAAATCGCTGGTGCGGGGCAACAGCTCAAATCTGAAGCTGCTTCTTGAAGGATGGGACAATCAACAGGCGGAGATCTGCCGTCACGCTATGGCGGCGACCGTCGCCTCAAAAGATCCACGGATCCTGTTGCGGCGGTGCTCGATCGACGTCGTCCTGCAATTTCTGACCTCGAATTATCGCGCCTGCTGCGCTGGAACGCGGATGGGGCAGGAGATGGCGCAGGCGATCGGCGACGTCTATTTCTTCGCCATTTACAACATGCTCGAGGCCTTCGCTTATCTGCATCTCGGCGAATGGCGTCTGCTGCAGCAAAGCGTCACTGCCGCTCTCGCCATGTGCCGGAGAAACGCCAATCGGCAGGCCGCCATCCTCTGCGAATTGTCGATCGGCTGGCTTCACGCGGAAGCTTTGGACTTCGCGGGGGCGAAGGGGAGAGGCGAGGCGGCGCTTGACGCGGCGGCCGAGCAGAATCCGTTCAACTTCTTCCTCGGCCGCACGCTGCTCGCCAAGGCGGCGATCGGATTGCGCGACTATGAGGAGGCGAATGCGCAATTCGAGCGGATCAGACATAAGATCGAGGTAGAGGGCGTCAGCTTGGAGACGTCGATTTATCCGCAGTATTACTACAATTTCTGCAATTACTGGATTGAAGTCGGCGATTTGCCTCGGGCGAAAGAGCAGGCCGAGAAGCTTCACGCATTCGTCTCGCCGCAACAGGAGCGGACCTACCTGGCGCTGTCGCATCAGATATTGGGCGAGATCGCCAGCCTCGAAGGGCGCCTTGAGGATGCCGCCGCGCAGTTCGCGGCGGCGGTCGCGCTCGTCGAGGCGGGCGAGGCGCCGCTTGCCGCTTGGCGCGTCTATGGCGGCGCCGCGGCGTTTCAAGAGAGCCTCGGCGAGATGATCGAGGCCGAGCGGCTGCAGGTGCGTTGCGATGCGGTGGTCAACGCCCTCGCGGGAATGTTCGAAGCGGACGATCCTTTGCGGTCGTCCTTCCTCGAACATTATGCAGCGGAGGCGCGGCGCGGCCAGGCGGTTAGTCCGGCAATTCAGAGATATCAGTCGGTTCAATTTGCGGGCGCGCGTTCAACGTGTGGCGGAAACGGCTCGACGCTTCATAAGCCTTGAGGCGCAGCCGCATGATCGATCCGAGCGGACGATGGGCTTCAAGGCACCGCCACGGGCTGAACGAGAGAATGTCGTCGCCATAGACGCGCCTTTGCGGGCTATAGGCCTCCTGCGGCGGCAGAGTGATCTTCGCAATCGGTTGCTGCGGAGATAAAGTGTCGGGCCATTTGACCGAGGCGTTCTCGACCGGCATGCGCTCAAGATCAACGCAAAGCTGCGCGCGAAGCTCATATTCCGCGATTTCGGTCTTGAAGAAATCGACGACGAGATCGCGCTGTATGGCTTCGGAGCTGTTGGCGATGGTTCCTGTGAGGCTGCGGACCGACTCTGAATGGGGAGCCGCACTCAATTTGGCGATATAGTCGCCAAAGCGCAGCGCCGCCATGCTGTGGAATGTTTCGCCGAGAATATGATTGGGAGGCGCCGCGAGGGCCTCCAGCAGCGTCGGCGCGGTCGCGCCGAGCGCGCCGAGAATATGTTTTGCGCTGCGCGCCAAAAACTCGACGGCCGCCAGAATCTCTTGCGGGGAGCCGGTCTGCTTTTCGATTATCTGCTGGACTTTCCAATAGGCCGCGATATCGGCAAAATAGACTGGGCTGTTGACGAGGAGGAAATCCTGATTGCGCGTGGCGTCGCTGGCGTCGGCCTTGGCGCCGCTGACGCCGAGCGCCTTGATCGCCATGCCGCAACTTGAAGGCACGCGATCGCTGTGAATGTCGCCCGGCGCGGTCGAAAGGCGGACGATGATCGGATAGCAGGCGGGCGTTGCGAACAGGCCTTGCCGCAGATCCTCCGGCAGGTCGTCGTAGATTGTGAGTTCGCCCCTAAGGATGCCATGGCTCTTGGCGTGCGCCTGACGAACCGCGTGACGGTGCAGCTCGAATGTTTCCCGGTTGATGCGCGCAATGGATTTAAGGATTTTTTCGACAAGCGCGTCTTCGTCTGGCTGCTTAATCTCGACGGAAGGATCGTATAAGATATATTTGTGTTGCATTATCGCCCCCAAAAATATTTTTTGATGAAATTAATGTTCAGGCGCAAATCATCACCGCAACTTGCAGTTGCGCCACGCGGCATCACTCGTTCCGAAGCCTCGATCTAGCTCCGGGCGCGGTCGATTTTGCGCCGCTGATTAAAGCCTATGGGAGGGTCATCGCCAATGCGAATTTTGCTTTCGCTTCGCGCTGCTCTATGCGGCGCGGCGTTTTGCGCGGCCGCGACGGCGCCGATTTCTGTCCGCGCGGAAGACCAAACCCCGGTCTGGACCGACCAGGGCCCGAATTGGACGCCCCAGGCCCGCCTTGAATTCTACAGTCAGGATCAAGGCTCGCGGATCATGCCGCTCGCTTGGCTTAGGGCTTTGAAACAGGCGAACGGACAGCCGTTTCTGGAGGGCGGCCTTAGCCGCTATGGATATCTTTTAAATCCGGCGAACGGCGACGGCTTGCCGGTTGGATTTAGCGCCACCGGACCGAAGGGCAATCAGATCGTCGGCATGACATGCGCCGCCTGTCATACGCGAGAGATTACCGTCGAAGGCAAAAACTACCGCATCGACGGCGGCCCGGCGATCGTGGATTTTCAGAGTTTTCTCGCCGACCTCGACACGGCCGTCGGCGCGACTTTGACCGATCCCGCCATATTTTCCGATTTCGCCGGCGCGACGCTCGGGCCAAAAGCGCAGGACGACGATATCGCGGCGCTTCGAGCAAGCGTTGCGGCCTGGCATCTCCGCTACCACGCGCTGATGTCGCGCGCTTTGCCTGCGCCGGCGTGGGGTTACGGCAGGCTCGACGCCGTCTCGATGATCTTCAACCGGCTGACCGGCCTCGATCTCGGACCGCCGCCGAGCCATTTGCTCGCGGATAACATCATGCGGGCGGACGCGCCGGTCCGCTATCCGTTTTTATGGAGTGCGTCGAAGCAGGACAAGACGCAATGGCCGGGCTTCGCCGACAATGGCAGCGATATTCTCGCCCTTCCCCGCAACCTTGGCGAAGTGTTCGGCGTGTTCGGCGTGTTTGAACCCAAGAAGTCGCCATGGCGCCTGCTCGGTTACGACTATCTGAACAATAATTCGGCCAATTTCGACGGATTGAGTAAGCTTGAGGATATGATCAAAAAAATCGGTCCGCCGCGATGGCCATGGTCCTTCGACGCGGCGCTTGCCGATCGGGGCAAGCTCATCTTCGGAACCAAGGGCGGATGCGCCGACTGCCATGCGATCAAGCCGGGCAAAGTGCAGTTTCCGGACGAACAGACCTGGGCGACGCCGCTCGCGGACGTCGGAACCGATATTCGCCAATATCATGTCCTTGCGCGCAAAGCGCAGCCGGGGGCGTTGCTAGGCGCGCGCATTCCGACTCTGGCAAAGCCTCTCGCAGACCCCTCTTATGCGGTCGATATTCTTGCGGTGTCGGTCCTCGGCTCGATTTTGCAGGATCACGCGATTTCAGTGGGCGAGTCGCCGGCCACGCTGCTTTCCCATCTCAAAAACTTCCACTTGCCGCTTTCTCTACAAGGGCTGAAGGGCGCTTTCGCCTCGATCGAGCATATCAAGCAGCTGAGCGCCGGCCTCGCCGACGCCAAGCCGGTCTATGAGGCGAGGGTCTTGCAGGGTGTTTGGGCCGCCGCGCCTTATCTGCATAATGGATCGGTCCCGACGCTGAACGATCTCCTCAAGCCCGCCGCCGAACGGCCGCAGAGTTTCAAGGTCGGACCCGCCTATGACATTGACATGGTTGGTCTTGCGCTTGACCAACCGGCGCATAGCGCGACGCTGAGCACGACAGATTGCGACGACCTGACTTCCGGCAACAGCCGTTGCGGCCATGAGTATGGGACGCACTTGCCTGACGAAGATAAAAAGGCGTTGCTTGAATATCTTAAGACGCTTTGAGCCTTTGCCGAGACGCCGCGCGCGGGGCGGCGGCAAGGAGCATGAAATGGTGAAAGCGATTTGGAATGGCGCCTTGATCGCCGAAACGGACGCGACCGTGGTCGTCGAGGGAAATCACTATTTCCCCAGGGACGCGGTCGCGCCGCAATTCCTGAAGCCGAGCGCGACGACGACCGTCTGCCCCTGGAAAGGCGTCGCCCACTATTACACGCTGGCCGTCGACGGGGCGGAAAACGAAGACGCCGCCTGGTATTATCCCGAGCCGAAACCGGCGGCGGCCACGATCAAGGACAAAATCGCGTTTTGGAGAGGCGTGAAGACAGGCTGAGCGGCCGCCGCGCGAAGCCCCCTACAGGGTCTTGTCCAGGAGTTGCTCGATCCACTCGGGCTGGGTCTCGCCGATCGAGCGGCCGGTCTCCTTGGCGCCC
The DNA here is from genome assembly GCA_963815815.1 of uncultured Alphaproteobacteria bacterium. Classification (GTDB taxonomy): domain Bacteria; phylum Pseudomonadota; class Alphaproteobacteria; order Rhizobiales; family Beijerinckiaceae; genus Methylocapsa. Next base: position 13,574 of record CAWFIA010000011.1, on the reverse strand, counting down.
TTGAAGCAGATCAGCGTGGCTTGCACATGCGCGCCGAAGCGCCGCATGAGCGCTTTTTGCGTGTCGAAATCGATGTTGAAAATTTCGAGCTCCTTGAAGCGGGGCTCCATACGTAGCTTTTCGACGATGGGCTTTTGCGCGGCGCATACCGGGCACCAAGGCGCCGTGATTTCAACGAGGATCGGCTTGCCGGCTTTCTGCGCCGCCTCGAAGGCTTGGGCGTCGAATGGTTTGGGAGCGTCCCCCGCGAGCGCCGCGTTGAATCCGAGAACGACCCAGATGGGCGCGGCAAAAAAGGCGCGGCGACTGACCATGGCCTGCTTCCTCCGCCTTTATGTCGCCCCCACGCTCAAAGAAACGGCCCCCGATTAGCGTCTAATCTTCCCCGGCGCCGCTCCTCTCTTCCTCCTCCATACTAACGCCGATCCCGCGCATGGTTCAGCATTTTTTCAATTGACGCTTCAGCTCTTTTGTCCGCGCAATGCCTCAACGCCGGGCAGAAGCTTGCCTTCGAGCCATTCGAGGAAAGCGCCGCCGGCGGTCGAGACATAGGTGAAGGCGTCGAAAACGCCTGCCTTGTTGAGCGCGGCGATGGTGTCGCCGCCGCCGGCGATCGTCTCCAACGAGTGGGTGTGGGTGAGCTCCGCCGCCACCTTGGCGATGGCCACGGTGCCGACCTCGAACGGTGGGGTCTCGAAGGCGCCGACTGGACCGTTCCAGACCACGGTGCGGGCGGCGGCGAGAGCGCCGACGACTTTGGCGATCGTGCGTGGTCCGATATCGAGGATCATCTCGTCTTCGCCGACGGAATCGACGTCGACGGCGCGGGTCGGCGCATTCGCCTCGAACTTTGTCGCGACGATCGCGTCAACCGGCAGTATTAGCTGGCAATTGGCGGCGTCGGCGTCGCCCATGATTTTTCGGGCGGTGTCGGCGAACTGCGTCTCGCAGAGCGATTTGCCGACATTCTTGCCGCTGGCGGCGAGAAAAGTATTGGCCATGCCGCCGCCGATGAACAGGAATTCGACCCGGCGCATGAGATTGCCGAGCAGTTCGAGTTTGGTCGAGACCTTGGCGCCGCCGACGATCGCCGCTACCGGACGCTCCGGCTCCGCCAGCATGCCGGTCAGCATTTCAAGCTCGCGCTGCATCGTGCGCCCAGCGTAGGCGGGTAATTTATGGGCGATGCCTTCCGTCGAGGCGTGCGCGCGATGCGCAGTCGAGAACGCGTCGTTGACGTAGAGATCGCCGAGCTCAGCGAGCTGTTCGACAAAGGCGGGGTCGTTCTTGGTTTCGCCCGAGTGGAACCTTGTGTTCTCGAGCAACAGGATGTCGCCGTTGCGCAAGGCCGCGACCGCGCTTTTTGCGACCGGACCGACGCAGTCGGAAGCGAAGAAAACCATTTGGTGGAGTTCGTGTTCAAGCGCGACCGCGACCGGTTTCAGCGACGTCGCCGCCTCGGGGCCGTTTTTTGGGCGGCCGAGATGGGAGAGAATGATAACCTTCGCGCCCTTTTCCGATATCTCGCGAATGTTCGCGAGGACGCGCGCAATGCGGGTCCGATCGGTGATGCGGCCGTTCTCCATCGGCACGTTGAGATCGACCCGGACGAGGACCCTCTTATTGGCCAGAACGGCGTCGTCAAGCGTCGGAAAAGGCGAGGCGCAGTTGGATCTCGTCATAGGAGTTTCCCCATAGCGACGGCAGTGTCGATCATCCTGTGCGAGAAGCCCCATTCATTATCGTACCAGGATAAGACGCGCACGAACGTTCCGTCGATCACCCGCGTCTGGTCTACGTGGAAGATCGACGAATGCGAGTCATGGTTGAAATCGGCCGACACATTCGGACTTTCGGTATAGTTGAGGATGCCCTTCAGCTCCGCTGCCGCGGCGCGTTTTACCGCTTCGGCGATCTCGACGGCGCTGGTAGGGCGAGAAGCGATGAACTTGAAATCGACGACCGAGACGTTTGGGGTCGGCACCCGGATGGCCGAACCATCGAGCTTGCCATTGAGCTCGGGCAGAACGAGGCCGACGGCTTTGGCGGCGCCGGTCGAGGTCGGGATCATCGATAGCGCGGCGGCGCGGGCGCGATAGAGGTCCTTGTGCAGCGTGTCGAGCGTCGGCTGATCGCCGGTGTAGGAATGAATCGTCGTCATGAACCCGCGTTCGATGCCGATGGCGTCATTTAGAACCTTGGCGATCGGGGCGAGGCAATTTGTCGTGCAGGAGGCGTTGGACACGACGAGATGCGCCGCCGTGAGCTTCTTGTGATTGACGCCGAAAACGACGGTGAGGTCGGCTTTTTCGCCCGGCGCCGAGATCAGCACCCGCTTTGCGCCGGCGTTGAGATGCGCTGCTGCTTTGTCGCGGGACGTGAAGATGCCGGTGCATTCGAGCGCGATGTCGACGCCGAGCTCCTTATGCGGCAGGGCGTTCGGGTCCTTGACGGCCGTCACCTTGATCGGGCCGGCGCCAAGGTCGATCGTATCGCCTTTGACCGTCACCTGGCCTGGAAAGCGGCCATGAACCGAATCGAAGCGCAAGAGATGGGCGTTGGTCTCGACCGGGCCAAGGTCGTTGATAGCGACAACCTCGATGTCCGTGCGTCTGGACTCGGCGATCGCCCGCAGCACATTGCGCCCGATACGACCAAATCCGTTGATCGCGACTTTGACCGCCATCCCAAGTGCTCCCTATTGACCGAGGCGCGGCTAACGAAAGCCCCGGCGATATTTGAGGGTAGGAATTTTGCTATGTCTTGCTAGTTCAAAACCGTCAACGTGGCAAATGCAGCGTCGGTTTTTCCTCTGCGCTTGGTCGGTCCTTTATTCCGTCGACGTAGCGGCGGCGCAAGCCGGCAGCTGCGCCGAGGCGCTTCGAGGTCATGCGGCTAATCGTTGGCAATAACATCAACGCATCGCTTTGACAGCACGTGACATCCGGGAGTCAACGCCGGGCTAATGCTTCCCATAGTCGCACCCATTTGGGCGCCAAGGCCCGGCCAGAGGAGCGTGCGGCGCCGTCGCCGATCCCCGAGCGGCTATGACGAAACGTTCAGCCAATGTATTATCATATGAGCATTATTGACTGATGAGTTTGCGCGGCCGCCGCCGCCAGAGCGAAGGCCGGCTGGAACCACCTCATGGACACGCCTGAACGTCTCGACAGCGCATTGAATTCGGCTCTCGGCCGCGCTCGAAAAGCTCGAGGCAGCGAGCGAGCGGCGCGTCAAGGCGGAGATGCTGCGCGCCAATCTCGAAGAAGAGCTGGCGGTGATGCAGGACGATCGCTCCCGGCTCGCCGTCGAGCTCGACGGCGCGGTCGCGCGCTCCAATTCGCTTGAGGCCGCCAATGCGGAGATTGCGCGTAGGCTAAAGAGCGCCAATTCGGCGCTCCGGGAGGTATTGGGCGCGGTCGAGGGCGAGGTCTGAAGGCGCTTTCGCCAACTGGAAAGAAGAATGTTCTTTTGCGGCGTTTTTGATTGGGGAGCTGAGCGATGGCGCAAGTTGCCATGACGATCGCGGGCAGAGTCTATCGGGTCGCCTGCGATGAAGGCGAGGAAACCCATCTCGGCGAACTGGCGAAGATGGTTGACGGAAAGATCGCGGGCATGCGCGGAAAATTCGGCGAGATGGGCGATCAGCGCCTGACCGTGATGGCCGCGGTGACGCTCGCCGACGAGCTTTTTGAAGCAAACCGCCGCGTCAGCCAACTCGAAGCCGAACTTTTGGAGCTAAAGCGCGACATCGCGGGCGCATTGAGCGGGCGCGAGGCCTGGGTCGATCGCGTCTCCGTCTCGCTTGACGAGGCGGCGTCGCGCATCGACCGCGTGACGCAGGCGCTAAATGGCGCCAGCCGCGTCGAAGAATGAAGCGGCCAAAGGGTCGCACACGATGGTGATGTTTTGCCGCGGCGCCCTCTGGCATTTTGCCGGTTCTCGCCCTACCTTGCAAGCGCGGAGCTGCGGGGCGCGTGTTGGATCAGCAACCCCGGGGCCTTATCGATCTCAAAGGGAGCTGTCCCTGGCCTCGCTCGTGGGCTTGGCCACACGGCGCCCACCTACGTTGTAGGTTCCCGGGATCGATATCCCACGGCCATCGCGGCCCCGCGCTTTCGTTCGTTCTGGCTTTCTTCCTTGATGCACCCCCCCAACCAGAAGACGATCCTGCGCTCCGAGGCTCTGGCGCGCCGCCGCGCGTCGAAGCGCCTCGACGCCGAGACTTTCGCCCTTCATCTTGCGGCCGCCGGCGCCGATCTTGTCGCCGAGCTGCGTCCAGGGATCGTCTCCGCCTATTTCTCCCTGCGCGACGAAGCTTCGACCCTGCCGCTGCTCGAGAACTCTCGCCGGAGCTGGGATTTTGACCGCCCTGCCTGTCACGGGTCCGCGCGGGACACCGCTTGTGTTCCGGCTGTGGCGTCCGGGCGACGCGCTGGTCGAGGGCAAAATGGGAATTTTTGAGCCGTCGCCGGCGGCGGCGGAAGTTGCGCCCGATCTTCTGTTCGTGCCGCTCGCGGCTTTCGACCGGACCGGGCACAGGATCGGCTATGGCGCCGGATATTACGATCGAACCTTGGCCGCTCTGCGCGCCCGCAAAAAAGTCGTCGCGGTCGGCGTCGCCTACGCCAGCCAGGAGACGCCGAGGATTCCGCACGAAGACCATGATCAGCGGCTCGATTTCGTGCTAACGGAGCGAGAATTGATCGACTGCCGGAGCGTTTTGCCTTTTCCCTGAAGCCTGAAGGTTTGCAGCGCAGCGCTTTTCGCGCGGCGGCGGAGGAGGCTTTTGGCTCCCTTCGGGGCGCGTATTTTTGCTGGACAAAACGATTGCCTAGCTTACGATATGGTCGGATCGACGGAGACATTTGGGTGGGCCCCCATTGGCATTCACACTCCCGACGCGAAATTTGACCGCGCGACCTGCCCCACGGTTGTGCGCGTAATATAAAGGCCGCAGTCACATCAATATCCGATCGGCCATAAAAACCAAAGTTGCGTGGCGTTAAGCTTAGCAAGAGCCGTCGCGCCGTTATTGTTTACGGTTCTCAACGGCTGACCAAATCAATTTTCGCATTCTGAGAGATCCGCGTGCGATGACGCCATTTTCGACGAGTGAACCAGAAAAAACGTTGCTGCTGACATTGCGCTGGGTCAGCTCGGCGATGGTTATGTTCGGGCACACTTATTCGATCGTATTCCATCGCTACGTGGACTCGCGCTGGAGCGCATCGGCCGGCGGGGCATTTGAATATCTCGCCCATTTTCGCCACGGCGCCGTCGTTATTTTTTTCGTAATGAGCGGATATCTCGTCGGCGGAGGAGTTCTCAGAAACGTCGACGCCTTTGACTTCAGGCGGTTTTTTATAAATCGATTTTCCAGAATATATATTGTGCTCATCCCGGCTCTTTTGCTCACCGCCGGCTTAGATTTGACGGCTTATATCTTGGCGCCGGAAAGTCCAATCTATACCACATCCGCTCCGACGGGGACGCTTGGCATAGGCGCGTCGGTTTTCAGCAATTATGATTTCCATCGCATATTGACGACAGTTTTGTCGCTCGAATCCATCGTCGGCGAGCCGATGGGGTCAAATCGCGCTTTGTGGTCGCTCGGCATCGAATGGTTCTTTTATTTTTTATTTCCGGCCGCGATTTTCTTGCTTGCGCGGATCAGACCGCGCGAACCCCATATCGCCTTTATCGCAACGATTGTCATGACCGTCGCTTTGACCCTTGCTGGAAGGCGAGGTCTTGCGGGCTACTGGGTTATTTAAACGGCCGGCGCTTTCTGTTCGCAGGTCAGGCTGACCGGCAAAATCTCGCGCTACGCGCCTTGGATCGGCGGAGCCGTCGGCGCGTTAATGTTTCTTACGGCCCCGGCCGTCAACTTTAAAGGCGGCGATCTCATTATTGGATTGGGGTTCGCCCTCCTATTCACCAATGAAGCAGCGTTGAACTGGAAGCTGAACCGGTCCTTGGACAAAACCCTCGCCAATTTTTCATACTCGCTCTATGTCATTCACATGCCCGTGCTTGTTTTCATGGTCTTTTTATTTTTCCAAATGGGTGTGACCGGTTTGGATGGCCACTTTTTGTCATGGACCGGCCTTGGCTTGTTCCTCGCGGCGAGCGGCGTCGAACTGAGCGTCGCTTATTTGTTCGGCCATTGTTTTGAGCGCAAGACGGACGACATGAAGCGCATGTTGGCGCGCAAGATGCTGCCGCGACGCGGCGTGCGCGAACAGACCGAACCTGTTTGAACGCCCATTCTTCCGCATTTCCGGGCACGCCGTGAGGCCCATGTCGTCCTGTCGAACGCGCCTGTTGCGCCTTCAGCGGCGAAAGGAATCTCGCGGTCGCCGTCGCCTCCGCCAGTCACAAGGGGCGCAGGATGCCCCACGAAGACCATGACCAGCGGCTCGATTTCGTGCTAACAGAGCAGCGATTGATCGATTGCCGGAGCATTTAGCCGTTTCCTTGAAGCCTGAAGGTGTTCAGCGCGGCGCGGTCCGGCGTCGCTTTTTCGCATTTTTCTGTCGCAGAGCCTTTCCCGCAGCGGCGGAAGAGACTTTTCGATGGATGGGCGTATGCGTCTCCTCTTCATTGGCGATGTAGTCGGGCGCGCCGGACGCACGGTTCTGACGGCTCAATTGCCGAAATTGCGGGCCGCCTGGAATCTCGACTTCGTCGTCGTCAACGGCGAGAACGCGGCCGGCGGCTTCGGCGTCACCGAGGCGATCTGCGACGAATTTTTGAGCGCCGGCGCGGACTGCGTGACGCTGGGCAACCATTGCTTTGATCAGCGTGAGGCGCTGGTGTTCATCGCGCGTCAGCCGCGCCTTATCCGCCCCGTCAATTATCCGCGCGGAACGCCGGGCAAAGGCGCCAATCTTTATGAGGCGGCAAATGGCGCGCGCGTTCTCGTCGTCAATGTTTTGGGCCGCGTGTTCATGGACGCGCTCGACGATCCGTTCGCGGCGATCGAGCGCGAGCTGGAGGCCTGTCCGCTGGGGGCCGGCTGCGACGCAGCGGTCGTCGATTTTCACGCCGAAGCCTCGAGCGAGAAGCAGGCGTTCGGGCATTTCGTCGACGGCCGCGTCTCGCTCGTCGTTGGCACCCACACCCATGTGCCGACCGCCGACTGCCGGATTCTTGGAGCCGGCACCGCCTATATGACCGACGCCGGGATGACGGGGGATTATGATTTCGTAATCGGCATGGACAAAGACGAGCCAGTGCGACGCTTCACGACGAAGCTGCCGGCGTCCCGCTTCGAGCCGGCTTCGGGGCCGGCGACGCTTTGCGGCGTCGCGGTGGAGCTCGACGGGCAGGGGCTCGCCTTGCGAATAGCCCCCGTTCGCATCGGCGGGCGCCTTATCGAGGCGCGGCCGGAATTTTGGGAGGGGGTGCAGAAAGGCATCGGCACCGCTCTAGGGAAGTGAAGGTAAAGCCTGCCGAGCTTCGGCGCCCTTTTGGTGCAAACCTAATCTCCGCTTCCTCCATCAGGAAAGAAGATGGTACAAGCCTTAATCGAAAATCGTCTGAATGTGTTGGCCGGTGTGATTGGGCTGGCGTTCGGCGCTCTTTACGCTATCTCGGGGTTCGCTGACGCGGGCAAGACGGACGACCTATCTAAGAATCAGCGGGTGAAGAACCTGCTTTGGCTGCTTGGCGGCGCGGGGGCGGTTCTTTTCGGCGACTGGAAGCTGCTTTCCTCGACCGAAATCAAACCACCCGATCACGTTACGCTGCTCGCTTGTTACTTGCTCGGCGCCCTTCTTGCGGCGTTTGGATGCATCGCTTTAATCTCATTTTTGATCGCGCTGACAATTCGCGCGCGGGGCATTCGCAGACCTCAATTCAGGGGGCGGATCTGGGAGCTCGTTCTCGAATACATGACCTATGGCTATCGCTACTATCGTGCGCGGCTGGAGAACCTCGACAAAGAAACCGTGGCTGACACTGAGGCGGCGCAGTCGGTGAGTGAGCTCGGAAAGGCCGTAGCCACGGTTATGGCCACCACTGCATTTGTCCGAAGGCTAGATGAGCCAAAGCAACGCGAGATCTTTATCGACCAAGTTCTGAAGGCGATGGAGGATACGGTAAAGCTGTTCGCGGCGGGAGTTGCCGACCTGAGGCTTCAGACAAATTATATGATCAGGGTCTCCGCAGCCGATCTGAGAAGCGATGCCAAGCCGCTATTCGTCGACGAGCCGCTCACTGATTATGACGGATTTCTCGTCGTGAGGCGCTATCGCGATGGAAAGAGCAACCCCACATGCATTCCCCTGGAAACGGCCGCCCGCGCGACACGCGTCCTGCCGGGCGCCTCCATGTGCTGGGCTGATCGGACTGCTTGTCATCTCAATACACGGAAGCTCAACTTCAATTCTGGCGTCCCAAGTCCGATCAAGGCGCAAGTGAAGGACTTTTTCAAAGATGCACCTTATGATAGCGTTTTATCGGTGCCGCTGATTTTGGAACGCAACGTTGTCGGCGTCGTGAATGTGGAATCCAATCGAGTTGATGTGGTGGACAAGGGTGCTGATATGGTTGGGCGGATCGGCGACGCTCTTGCGCCCTTTTGCGTTATCTTGGGCGATCTGGTGCTGAAAGCCGAGGCGGCTAGAGCTGAGGAATAATGTCCATGTCACGAGATAATCTATTTGGAGATCTGCTCGAAATTGCCGCAGGCAACGTCGCGGTGGCTAACAAGCGCTTAAGCCAATTCCGTGACTACGCTAATACTGTTCCGGCGTCCGTCCAATTGGAACGCGAAACGGATCGGAAATTTAGCAGGCAAGCGGAGCGTACTCCAACGCAGGATTCCAAAACCGGACATCAAGGTCGGGCTGGGTAAGCGTTTTCCCGGTCGGACCGCAGGCAAGGCAGCGGCGCTGATCGCCTTTGGCTTCTATGCGTGCCGCCGCCCTCAAGGGCTGTTGAGCAGGCACTCCTTGATCAACGCCTCGGCACTGCGGTTCCACGAATAATCCGTGCCGATGCGGAAGTCGCTTGCGGAAGGACGACAGTGCCGGTTATTGGCGCAATGGCCGAGGCCCTCTACAGAGGCGTCGGAGCCCTTCTACGCCTTGACGTCGAAGGGACCCGATGAGCGGCGGCACATCCTCACCAACGTGCCGCGCGTTAATTCTGCGCGACGTTAAAGATTTGCGCGCAACCATTGCGGGTTGGCGCGCGACCGGCGAAACGATCGCCTTGGTCCCGACCATGGGCGCTCTGCACGCCGGCCATGTTTCGCTCGTCGCGTTGGCGAAAGAAAAGGCGAGGCGCGTGGTGATGTCGATTTTCGTCAATCCGACGCAATTTTCAGCGAACGAGGATTTTGGCGCCTATCCGCGCAGCTTCGACGCCGACGTCGAAGAATTTTCCGACGCCGGCGGCGACGCCATTTTCGCGCCGGGCGTCGCGGAAATTTATGGTCAAGGCTTCGCCACCATGCTGCAAGTCAAAGGGCCGGCCGCCGCCGGCCTCGAGGACCGCTTCAGGCCGGACGCATTTCTCGGGCGTCGCGACGGTCGTCGCCAAGCTCTTCAACCAATGCCGGCCAGACTTCGCGATCTTCGGCGAGAAGGATTATCAGCAGTTGAAAGTCGTCGCCCGCATCGCGCGCGACCTCGACCTCGGCGTCGAGATCGTCGGCGCGCCGACCCTGCGCGCGGCTGACGGCCTCGCGCTGTCCTCGCGCAATGTCTATTTGTCGCCGCATGAGCGCCGAGCGGCGCCGGCGCTCTATGCCGCGTTGACCATTTGCGCCGAAGCTATTCGCGCGGGCCTTGCGATCGACGCGGCCGTAGCCGCGGCCCGGGCGCGCGTCGGGCGGGGAGGATTTATCATCGATTACCTCGAGGCGCGCCATGCCGAGAGCTTGGCTTCGATCGAATCACTCCGGGATGGGCCGATCCGGCTGCTGGCGGCGGCGCGTCTCGGCAAGACGCGGCTCATCGACAATATCGCCGTTTGACGGAGCTTGTGGAGGCGAACATGAAGGATTGGCGTCGCTCGGGCCCCGAGGCGCCGGCGCCTGAGCGGATCGTCCGCGCATTCATCAGTGGGCGCGTGCAAGGCGTCTGCTATCGCGCCTGGACGCAGGCCGAGGCCGAAGCGCTCGGCCTGGAAGGCTGGGTGCGCAACCGCACGAACGGCGACGTCGAAGCGCTCATCGCCGGGCCGGCCGCTGCCGTCGAGACGCTGTGCTCGCGGCTGTGGCGCGGGCCGCCGGCGGCTATCGTGGTGCGGGTCGAATTGGAGGCGGCGGGTCCCGAGGCTCTCGCCGAGAGACGGTACGAACCAGGATTTCGACAAATCGCCACTGTTTAGCGCTTCCTCTTTCCAAGTAATCGTATGCGCAATGTGGCCGGAAGGCATCACGGTCGAGCTTTTTGCCAGCGGGCTCTGGACTGTCGCTTGCAAACGTCGCAGGTTCTCGCCGGGATCGATTTTGGAGCGCAACATGCGGCGCAATTCAGCAGCTTCGCGGCTCGCCTGCGCTGGCCTTCTGTTGGCGTCGCTTGTGCTTGCCGCCTGCGACAAATGCGGCGATCCGGTCAAGTTCAACGCCCCGAGCCTGCCAAAATCCTGCTATGGGCTCAGCCAGGAAAAATAAAAGCGGGGCGCGCCGGAACGAAGAATGTTCAATCGACGCAACCTCATCGCCGAGCATCCGCCTTCACTCCGGCGCCGCCTCGATCGGGTCGTATTGCTTGGCGTCGAAGCCGAACAGCTCGAACGTTCGCAGCATATGCTCTGGCAGGGGCGCCGTGACGTCCAAGACGCCGCCGCGCGGATGCGGCAGGATGAGGCGGCGCGCCAGGAGATGCAGCTTGCGTTCGACCGAATCGGGGATGGCGCGCAACGGATCGTTGCGGCGCGGATCATTCTTCGGCTTCAGGCCATATTTCGGATCGCCGATGATCGGATGGCCGATCGCCTCGGCGTGGGCGCGCAATTGATGCGTGCGGCCGGTGATCGGCTTCATCGACAGCCAGGCCGCGCGGGGCGCGAACGTATCGACCGTCGCGTAATAGGTGACGGAATGCCGTGCGTCCGCGTCGCCATGCGCGGCGACGCGCATCTTCTCCATCGCCGCGCGGTCTTCGCCGCCGCGCCGGGCGGGGCGATCCTCCCATGCCTTCGCCTTTGGCGAGGAACAGCGAGATTTTGCCCTGCGCCGGCTTCGGCACCCCCTCGACCAGCGCCCAATAAATCTTCCGCGCCTCGCGCGAACGGAAAATCGCGCCGAGATCGGCGGCGATTTTTCGCGTCTTGGCGACAAGCAGAACCCCTGAGGTGTCGCGGTCGAGGCGGTGGACGAGAACCGGCCGGTCGCCGCGCTCATTGGGCAACGAGGCGAGCATGCCGTCGATATGGCGGCGCATGCCGGAGCCGCCCTGCACGGCGAGGCCATAGGGCTTGTTGAGGACGATCAGATCTTTGTCTTCGTAGAGGATCATCGCGCGGATGTCGCGCGCGTCTTCGGCCGAAATTTTGATCGCGGGCGCTTGATCCTTCGCATCGAGATTGAGCGGCGGCACGCGCACGCTCTGGCCCTGCTGCAGGCGCGTCGCGGTTTTGACGCGCGCGCCGTCGACCCGCACCTGACCGGTGCGCACGATCTTGTTCAGATGCGACAGCGACAGGGAGGGGATGCGGCGCTTGAACCAGCGGTCGAGCCGGAGGCCGTCCTCATCATCGCTGACTTCGAATGTTTGCACGCTCAACACTTGCGCCTTGTTGCGGACGGGCCGGCCCGCCGCGCGAGTCCGGTCAATATTAGAGGCTGCGGCGCGAAAACGCGACTGCGCCTTCAGCGCTCCCGCCCGGGGATTATCCCATTGAAGCAGCCACGGCGTAAGCGGCAAAGAGCTTCAGCGACACTCGGCGTGACGTACAAAACCGCTTTAACGAGCGCCAACGAGCGCCGCTGTCAGGGCGACGAGGTCCGCGTGGCTTATCGCATCGTCGCCTTGCGCTTCCTCTTGGGCAATAAATTCGTTAAATCGCCCTGAGATGCAGCTTCCGTTAAGGTCAAGATCGGCATAACAAAAACATTCTGTTTACCAAAGCAGCGTAGATGCTAGAATTCTGTATGGGAGAACCCGTGGATAAGCCGACGAGGCCCGATGAAGTACGCGTCTTAATCCGGCCATCCAGTGCGCTGAATAATCACCCACGCCCGATCCCGGCCCGTATATTCAAGAAGGTTTTCAACACATTTTTTTCGGCGATCAAGGCGGCAGACAAGGAAATAAATGAAAGGAAATTTTCAAGCGAGTTTTTTATCTCTCATCTCAAGATGGGATCGAATGAGTTTGGCATAATGGAGCTCAGAAGGTCTCATGGAGATCGTATTGCTCCGGCTATCGAACTGTTCAAACGTTGTTCATTGGACGTTTATCACAGCGAATACGCAAGCGCGATAGGTCACCTTAAGCTTGCAAAAGAGCTTATTAAGCTCGGGAGCAAAATTGACCCTAGTTATGCTGTTATTGCACAGTTTTGTAATAAAGTAGAGATCCCAATTGACGGTTTCTTTTCTCGCTAATCCGAACGACTGAAACTGGCCATGTCGATTTGCCGCGATCTACGCCGTGTTTTTCCGGCAGCGCTATTACTTCTCTCGATGGCCGGCTGGGGGAAATGGATTATCGCGGGGCGGTTTGGATTGGGCACCTCATGCTCGCCGGTAGTGCGATTTAGATCGAATGCGTTTTTGATAAGTCGAAGGGCGAGGACGCTTTCAACCCGTTTGGCAATAAACGCGTGTCTGTTACAGGTCGAGCGATTTATGCAGGCGACAGCCAGCTTCCAGAGCGGATTGAGGTCATAACCATTGAAGAGATCGCGCCGGCGACACGAGCAATAAGCATTCGAGGTTCTCTTTCGGGCGCGGCGTATTCAGGCTGGGATGACATTTTTGAAAATATCCAATAGTTCCAACCATTTCATTGATACAAACGTGCTGTTGCGGCACGCGAACGGAGATTCGAAGGGCGACATTGAAACGATTCGACTGAAGCTGTCGAACCGAAGCGATCCCTTTGGGTTAGCAGTGTTTTATTTGCTGAGCTTCGTCCGTCATCTTTTGTCCCTGGTCGCTTTAAAAATGTTGACGGCTCCGCCCGCTACATCCGCTCTATCGCAACAGTCGTGGTCCCTGATCCAAACGTCATGCTGCGAGTTGCCAGATTACGCGACCTGCAATGGCCTGCTGAAGGGCAACTGAACGAAAAGCCAAAATGTATTACCTTGGGAGACGCGATCCATATCGCCTCGGCTTTGTGGGTAAAGGAAGCAGTAGGGGTCTCTGACTTAGAGTTTTTGACGTTCGATGATGGCCGCTGAGTTCAGACGAGCTCGACAAATGAACTAAGTCGTTATCGCTGCTTCGCCTTGAACAATATACGACGGGATAGGCGCAGTTCCCGATGTTTCCGCAGCCGTGCAGTTGTCTAGGGTTCGGCCGTTTCTTAGACAAACCTCCCTGTTGAAAGCACAAGCTCTATGTAGGATAATCGCCAGTAGAGACGTTATATATTTTTCGATTACGG
>CAWFIA010000010.1:0-489465 GCA_963815815.1 uncultured Alphaproteobacteria bacterium | reverse complement strand
TGGACGGTGGCGAGCATGCCCCGACGCTGATGATGTCGGGAGCTTGTGAAGGGCCGGATTGATTGAGGGTTGCTGACTTTGTGTTCCGGGTCACGCGCGGTTCTTGAAGCGCCAGCTCGTCGTTTCCGGTCTCGATGATGTCGCAGTGGTGGGTCAAACCGATCGAGCATGGCGCTGGTCATCTTGGCGTCACACGAAGATGCTCGGCCATTCGGCGAAGGCCAGATTGGTCGTGACGAGCATCGACGTGCGCTCGTAGAGCTTGCTGATCACGTGGAACAGCAACTTGCCGCCGGACTGGACTGAACGGCAGATAGCCGAGTTCATCGAGTACGACGAGGTCGTTTCGGATGCAGCTTCTCCGCCATCCGTCCGCCGTGACCAGCGCGGGCGCTTCGGCCTCGAGCTGGTTGACAAGATCGACAGGTTGAACAACCGTCCCCGTTCGCGGTACGAATTGCGGATGGCGGTCGATGGCCACGGCTAAGGGATCTTTGCCGGTTCCCGTCGTAGCAGCGACATACTGCCGGGTATCAGAGCGTCGAGGGAAGATCGACTATCGGTTCCATCCGCGCTTTGGTGAGATAGCCCTTCTTGTACGGCATCATCGCTTTCAAGGCGCCGAGGTCTTTGTCATCCAGCAGAGCGATGGCACTTTGGCGCACATACCTTCCTGGATGATGCGCGAGGACTCGGAACACTTCGAACTACGGCCTCTACCACGGATTCCATCGGATAGATTCCGCGACCTACGGATCGAGATTGATACGCTCTTAGACTTGCTCCGGTCGGATTCGAAGACGGGAGAAGCCTCAGATGAAGCGCGCACAGCAAGAACGGCATCCGGACTTATTCGAGAGCGACGAACCGCCGATCGCCTTGCCCCTCGATCAGACCAAGAGCCTCGTGGAGATCGTCCGGGCGCTTCTGATCGAGATTGCGGCGACATCGAAGGTCGAGGAGGCCGACGATGACGAAGATCACGCCTGATCATCTCGCGCGCAGCGCCTTTGTCTATATTCGCCAGTCAACGGCGGATCAGCTGCTCCACAACCATGAGAGCCGCCGTCGTCAATATGCCCTGGCCGATCGCGCCCACCAATATGGCTGGCAGGACGTGGTCGTGATCGACGATGATTTGGGGCGTTCCGGCTCGGGGGTCAGTCGACCCGGGTTCGAACGGCTCTTGGCGGCGATTTGCGAAGGACGCGTTGGGGCGGTCTTTGCAATCGAGGCGTCGCGACTGGCGCGCAACGGTCGTGACTGGCACACGCTGATCGAGTTCTGCGGCCTCGTCAACGCGATCATCCTGGACGAGGACGGCGTCTATGATCCCCGCCTTCCGAACGATCGCCTGCTGCTCGGCATGAAAGGCACGATGAGCGAACTGGAGCTTTCGATTCTTCGACAGCGCTCACTCGAGGCGTTGAAGCAAAAGGCGCGACGCGGCGAACTGTTCCTGACCGTCGCAATCGGTTACGTGAAGGTGCGGCACAATCGGATTGAGAAAGATCCGGACTTGCGAATACGTGAAGCCATCGATCTGGTGTTCCGGAAGTTCTCGGAGTTCCAGAGCATCCGGCAGGTGCATCTCTGGATGCGGCGGGAGCGGATCGAGCTGCCAGCGGTGGAATACACGACTGCGGACGGCCGCCGCATCGCCTGGAAGCTCCCGGTCTACAACACGGTCCATCATATTCTGACCAATCCGATCTATGGCGGGGCCTATGCCTTCGGGCGCACCGGCAGCCGCATAACGATCGAGGACGGCCGCAAGCGTATCGCGCGTGGGTTCAGGCGTGAGCGGACCGAATGGGAAGTCTTGCTCACCGGCCATCACGAAGGATATCTCTCATGGGCGGAGTTCGAGAGGAATCAGCGCTTGATCGCCGATAACGCCAACGCCAAAGGTCTTCTGTCGCGCGGCGCCGTCCGGCGTGGCGAGACGCTTCTGGCTGGCCTCCTGCGCTGCGGTCATTGCGGCCGCAAGCTGCATGTCGCCTACAGCGGCGCGACAGGCGAGGTCGGCCGCTATCATTGCAAGGGGAGCTTCGTGAACCATGGAGGAGATCGCTGCATCTCCTTCGGCAGTTTGCGGGTCGACCAGGCGGTCGGAGCCGAAGTCGTCCGTTTGCTGAAGCCGCTCGGCGTCGAGGCGGCGCTTCAGGCGATCGAGCAACGTACTTTCGAGGCCGCCGGGAAGCGCAGGCAGGTCGAGCTGTCGCTGAAGCACGCCCGTTATGAAGCGGCGCACGCACGCCGGCAATACGATGCCGTGGATCCAGACAATCGCCTCGTCGCGAGTGAACTCGAACGCCGATGGAACGACAAGCTCATCGACGTGCGCCGGCTCGAGGACGAGATCAAGGAGCTTGATCAGCGCCGCTCACCAGTGCTCGACAAGCAAGAACGCGAGCGCCTCATGCGACTTGGCGCCGATATCGAGATCGCCTGGTCGCATCCGGCGGCGACCATGGCGACGCGCAAGAGGATCGTCCGCACTGTGTTGCGCGAGATCGTGGTGCGGGTCGAGGATGGTTTTGTCGATATGGCGCTGCATTGGCAAGGCGGCGATCATACCGCGCTGAAAATCAAGAAGAACGCGTGCGGTAAACACCGCTGGACGGTGGAGGAAGACGTCGAGGT
Organism: uncultured Alphaproteobacteria bacterium; assembly: GCA_963815815.1. GTDB lineage: Bacteria > Pseudomonadota > Alphaproteobacteria > Rhizobiales > Beijerinckiaceae > Methylocapsa. The sequence goes on along the minus strand of CAWFIA010000010.1, from coordinate 486,819 downwards.
TCTTGTTCGGGAACTGGCGCGATTGATGCCAGACCGCGCCATAGCGCCGGTTTTGAACCGGGCTGGTAAGGTCACAGGCCGCCACAATGGCTGGACGCAGAGCGCGGTCTGCACATTACGCAATCGTATGGGCGTCCCGGTCTATCGGGAGGGAGAACGTGAGGAGCGTGGAGAAGTGACGCTCAACGAGGCGGCGGCTGTCCTGCAAGTGAGCGCGATGACGGTCTTGCGCATGATCCGAAGCGGCATATTGCCCGCCCGGCACCTTTGCAAAGGGGCCCCATGGGTCATCAAAGCGGCGGATCTCGGGAATGCCGCGGTCCGGGCCGAAGCCCAAGATCGGCGCAGAAAGCCGCTAACTGAAAATCCTGATCAACAAACTCTTATTTTCCAATGACATCGCGAGGTGAGCATTATGAATTGGGATCGGTTCCGCCGACCAGGACGCAGTTGCGTTGTTGAGCGAGAAAGTCGCCTTGGGCGAGATCGCGCAAGAGGCGCTCGTTGATCGGCGTGCCGGCGAACTGGAAGTCGTCGAGATCCTTGGCTAAGGGAAGCTTGGCGATCGCGATCTGATATCTGATCGAGCGCGCCTGTTTTTCGCTGACTTCGGCCTGCAAAAGATCGCCGACGATGCGCGGCGGCTCATGCTGTCGCTTGATGCCGGTCGCCATGATCTCATCATGGGCGGTCTTCATTCCATAGAGCTTGAGTTCGCTCATCAACTCGAAGATCTGGGTTCGCTCCATCGCCTGTTCTCTTCAATTGATCGTAACGAGCGCAGTCGGCGACTGGCGCATGCCGCAGCTTCAAGGCTTCGGGGGTATGGATTGGCGTCGCCGGCGGCGGCTCGCGGCGCCGCGCGAGAATGTTGATGATGACGTCGGCGGAATGGACGCCCTCGGCCAAGGCTTCGGCGCAGGCGGCCTCGACGGCGGCTAAACCGTCGCTGAGCACGGCGGCGAGGACTTTGACCATTTGCCGGTCGCCGGCGTCGGTGCCGGCGAGCTTGCGCCTTATGCGCTCCAGATTGGCGGGCAGCACCCAATCCTTGAACGGCGCTCCATTCCTCAGAGCGCCCGGCTTGCGCGCAAGAACCGGCACGTAATGCCAGGGATCGAAACGTGTCGCGCCGCGTCCGAAGCTGCGAGGATGATCGGCGACGACGCGTCCATTCTGACGAATGACGACGCGCCCGGCATAGGCGTGGATTTCGACAGGACGGCCAACAGCGCTGGCGTTGACCGAATATCTGTTGTTGTCGAAGCGCACGAGGCAAGTCTTCGAGACCGAAGCGTGCGCTTCGTGGAATCCGTCGAACCGGCCGCGATAAGGCAGCAGCGTTTGGCGCTCTTCCTCGAAGATCTCCCAAATCGTTTTATCAACGCTTTCTTGGCGCCGATGCGCTTTCGCATAGGCGACGCACTGGTCGAGCAGCCAGGCGTTCATCTCGTCGTAGGTCTTGAACCGCAAGCGAGGCGTGAAGAAGCGCTCGCGCACCAATCCGACCTGGTTCTCGACTTGCCCTTTCTCCCAGCCCGAGGCCGGCGTGCAGGCTGTCGGCTCGACAAGATAATGGCTGCACATCTGCGCGAAGCGGCGATTGAAGAGCCGGTTCTTGCCGACGAAAACCGTCTCCACCGCCGTTTTCATGTTATGGGATGGACGCCTCCCGCTTTTCTGCCAACATCGTTGATTAGCCGAAGGAGGGAAACATGTCGCTTGGATTACTTGCTATTGACCTTGGTAAACGCTCGTTTCACATCCATGGTATCGACAGCGATGGCGTGATCATCTCGCGCAAGTCCAGCCGCGCCAAACTGATCGAGACGATCGAAGAACTGGCTCCTGAGACGATCGCAATGGAGGCTTGCGCCAGCGCGCACTATTGGGGCCGGCGCTTTCTCGCGGCGGGCCGTCGGGTCCTGCTGATCAATCCGCGCTTCGTCAAGCCGTTCGTCAAAGGATCCAAGAACGACGCGGCGGACGCCGAAGGAATCTACGAAGCCGCTGTGCGCCCAACAATGCGCTTTGTGCCGGTCAAATCGATTGAACAACAGGATCTTCAATCGCTTCATCGCACGCGCGATCGCATCGTCCGCGCTCGAACAGCCCTTATCAACCATGCGCGGGGACTGCTTGGCGAGTATGGAGTCATTTTGCCGCAAGGCGCATGGCGCTTCCTGGCGCAAGCGCGCGACGCGATCGCGGGGGCCGACTTGTCCGATCTGGCGCGGGCGCTCTTCAGCGACATGCTTGACGAGCTCGACAGCCTCGACCTGCGGCTTCAGAAGCTTGATCAGCAGCTTGCCGCTATTTGCCGGACGGACGAAGCTTGCCGCCGGCTTTCGAAGCTTCCAGGCGTTGGGCCGGTGATCGCGACGGCGCTCGTCGCCGCGGTTGACGACGGCCGCCATTTCCGATCCGGGCGGGAGCTCGCGGCATGGATCGGCCTTGTCCCTCGTCAATATACGACCGGCGGCAAACCCCGGCTCGGCGGCATTGGCAGGCGCGCCAATCATTATCTCCGGCGGCAGATGATCCACGGCGCCCGCGCGGTGATGTTTCGATTGGCGAAGCATGACGATCGCCGTTCGCAGTGGCTGAAGGGGCTCGCGGCGAGGCGAGGGTTCAATCGAACGATTGTCGCGCTCGCCAATAAGACGGCAAGGGTCGCCTGGGCCTTGCTCACGCGAAAAGAGGATTATGCGGCCGCATGATCGTAGCGCACGGGCGCTGAGCTGAAGGCCGCATTGGATGCGAGGTGACAACTGATGGCTCGTCGGCAAGGACCGCAGCTTCCAAGCCTGATCTACGACAAGGCCTTCGAGGCCGATCATGTTATGAGGCGAGAAGCAGCGGACTCCCATCAAGGCCAGGGGCGCGAACAGTCCCGCAACAGGCCGGATAGATTCGTGCATTCCACGCCCGCCGAAGTCAACAGATCGCCTTGCGCGGGAGGCGTCCATAGATTGTCATAAATCCCGCGGGCGCAGACGCCCTTGAAAAATGCGAAGGCGCGGTCATGCGCGTCGAAGACCATCTCCTGGGTCTCGCGTGGATAGGCGCGGACGAAGATCATCCGGCTGTGGCAGAGGCGGACATGAGCCACCTTGACGGTTGTCGTCGCGCCATTGAGCACGACGATCTCGTGGCTCCAGTCAAATTGGTACGCTTCCCCTGGGGCAAAGGACAAAGGAACATAGGCGTCGGCCGTTATCGCCAAATGCTCACGTTGCCATTTGCGGGCATAGCGGCGCACCGCGTCATAGCCGCCTTCGTAACCGAGCCGGCGCAACTCTTCGAAAATGCGGATCAACGTCAGCCGCTCGCGCGCCGACTTGGCCGCGTTCGTCGTCAGAAGCCGATCGAGTTCCGCGCTCCAATTTTCGAGCTTCGGCCGCGGCTGAACCTCGCGATCGTAGGAAAACGACGTCTCCTCCGAGCGAAGGATCTTGCGAACCGTGTTCCTGGAAATCTTCAGCTCCCGGACGATCTCCTTGATCGTCTTGCCCTTGACGAAATGCTCCCGACGGACCCGGCCGATCGTCTCCACAATAACCATCCCCACCACCCGCTCTCAACCAGAGCGGGCAGACTGTCAGAGCTGCGCCTGAGGGGGTCAATTTTGGACGCCGATCCCCTGCGTTAGGGGGTCAATTTTGCACGCCGGATAACAATTACCGGCATAGCGATCCTTCCGCATCTCAGCCTCGTTCATGTTGAGCAACATATTCGCGCAGGGCGCTGTTTATGCTGGTCTGGTAGCCCTCCCCATTCGGCGCGTGAGATTTAAACCAGGCGATGAGATCGGCATCAAGGCGCAAGGTCAGTTGCTTTTTGACCGGACGGAAAAAAACGCCGCGCTTCGCCGTGCTCCAATCCTTCTGCTCGGGCAAGTCGCGCGTGTTGATCCGATCCTCCGGCAACGCGGCCAAAGCCTCAAGTTCGGCGGCTTGTTCTGGAGTCAGGGTGCTAGAATTGTCCTTCTTCATAGGCTCTCCTTTCATGCGTTGTCGCCTTGCGGGCGCTAATGATCCGGCCAGTTTCCTCCCCCGTCTCCGGGTCCGGCTCGGGCCAAGTGTGAACAACGAAAAGCGCGACTGTTCCCACCACTCCCACGGTTTGCCAGCGATCTCCGTCCGGATGGGGGTCCGGGCGGCTCATGGCCAGACGGTCATCAAAAACCAGTTTTGCCGTTTCAAAGCTCAGGCCGTGATCCCGCTTGTTGATCCTGTTTTTTTCTTCGGTCCACGTCCAATTCACGTAATCTCCCTGCCGTTGGTAGTTACATAATTGTAACTACTGTTCTGGGAAATTTCAAGGTCGTGACCTTGGCCTCGAGGCGCAGCGCAAAGCCTTCGAGGATTATCTGAACGGCGGTCATTGGCAGCTCATTCAAGAGTTCGTCGAGGTCGAAAGCGGCAAGAACAACGACCGCGCCGAGCTGGCGAAGGCGATGGCGCTCTGTCGGCTGCGCAATGCGACGTTGGTCATCGCCAAAATCGACCGCCTGTCGCGCGACGCCCATTTCCTGCTTGGCCTGCAGAAGGCCGGCGTGCGATTTGTCGCCGCCGACATGCCCGAAGCGAACGAGATGGTCGTCGGGATCATGGCCGTCGTGGCTCAGGCGGAGCGCAAGATGATTTCCGTACGGACGAAAGCCGCTCTCCATGCCGCCAAGGCGCGCGGCGTGAAGCTTGGCGGCCTCCGTCATCGGGAGGATGGCTCAATAGTGAAGCTCGACCTCGCCGCGATCGCCACCGGCCGAGCCGCCCGAACTGCCAAAAGCGCCGCCCGTGCGACTGACATTGCGCCGATCATCGCCGATCTAAAATCATCCGGTGTCGTTTCTCTGAGGGAAATTGCCGCCGGCTTGAACGAGCGCGGCATACCAACGGCGCGTGGCGGCCTTTGGAGCGCCGTCCAGGTTCAACGGGTCATAAACCGCGCCAGCGCTATGTGATTGGTCCAGTTACCCTGGCTGCGAAAGCAGGTTCGCAAGATTGTTTCGCACGGTTGCCGTGTCGGGATGCGCGGGGCCGAGCGCCGTCTCCCGGATCGTTCTTAGGCTCGATTTCGACCGCCGATTGGGTTTCCCCATCCGTCCACCCACGGGTCTTTGGCCTGCTTAAACTCAAGAAGCCTGCGCTTGGCGCGCTCGAGTTGCTCGCTAGACATGCGCGCCTCAATCAACGCCCTGTCATTTAAAGCCGCCGCGTAGCCCTTCTCCGCCGCCAGGGTGAACCATTTATAGGCTTCGACATGGTTGGTGGTCGCGTTTGCGAAGCGCACCCGGTCGAAAAACCCAAGGCTGTAATCTCTGAAGCCCTTCGCATTGACTATGCCGAGATTGTTCAACGCGAGCGCGTCTCCCTGTCTTGCGCCTCTTCGCAGCCACAGCAGTGCCTCCTTATAGCTCTGCTTTACGCCTGCGTTCTTCAGCAAATACATCGCGCCGAGATCGCACTGCGCTTGCGCAAGACCACTCTCTGCAGCCGCACGCAACCAGCGCGCGCCCTCGGCCATGTTTCGCGGGACTCCGTTGCCGTTGTAGTATGCGTTCCCGAGAAGATATTGGGCCTCGGCGTCGCCATTTTCCGCGTTGACGTGAAGCTGATGGATCTGTGATGGCGTAAAGGGGCTCAAAGATGGCGTAAAGGTGCTCAAAATCCACGCTCCATTGTGAACTTGTACATAAGTTTCACCGCACTGAAAAACATGCAAGCGGTCAAGCAGCGGCGCTGTCAAAGCCGCGCACCGTCGTGCGGCCTTGGGCAGGCTCAAAGAAGCCCGACCCAACGTGCTGCGAAGAGTAGGGCGGCGACCAATAGGAAGGCCACAATGCCCTTAAAACCCTCCGCCTCGGCTTTGATGCCGAAAAGCGAAACCGCAATTCGGTCTTTGGGTGGTATCTGCACCATCGGGTCACCTCGTTGTGTGGTGACCCCCCATCAAGCACATACTCAGTCTGGGGACAAAAATGTATCTTTATCGTCCCCGGTCAACGACTCCTCCATTACACGCACAAGCACGTCGTTACCCTTGGCAGCAGCGAAAGTATCGTACAAGCGGGACATTGGTTCGAAGGCCTTCTTTGCCCTTTTATACCGCTGAAGAAGGGTTTGTTCGGTTCCAGAAACTACATTTTGAGCAGCAATCATTTTGATCGCTTTTCGGTCCGACAATCTGTTGCGCCTTTTCAACCATTCGACATGCATGACCAGCGTAACGTCATCGGATTTCCGCGCGGCAGGTTTTCCACGTTTCCGCGGCGGACCCTTGAAGCCGGGGACATGATCTTGCGCTAGGTGCCAAGCAAGATTCGCCCATGCATACGCCATCTTTGGCCCGACTTCATATGCATCGGCAGGATCAATTTCATAGTGAGCAAGCAATGCCTTCATCTCCGCTTCTATCAGAGCGTCGAGTTCCTGATCCGTCGGGCCTGTGAGCGCCGTCATTTCTGGCATGGGCTCGGCCAAAATCCCGTATAGGGCTTCTTCTTGTCCGACTTGCTCGACGATGCTTTTCTCTGGTCGACAATCGGCTTGGAGAGGCGATCGCGGATTTCCATAATACACCCCTAACATGGGTGGGCGCGATGCCGCCCGATATTTCAGTGTCGGATAAGCCCCAATATGACCCGCTGGACTTGGGCGGCGCTCCAGTCGGTATGCCGCGCTCATTCAGGCCGGCGGCGATCTCTCGCAGCGAGCTTGCCCCCGTCGCTTTGATGTCAGCAACGATCGGAGCAAGGTCCGTCGCGCGGGCGGCGCTCTTTGCGGTCCGGGCGGCTCGGCCAGCGACGATCGCATCAAGATCAAGCTCTACGATTGATTGATCCATCTGCCCGATGACGCCGGCCCCCTAACTTCACGCCGTGCGCCTTGGCAGCCTGGAGAGCGGCTTTAGTCCGAGCCGAGATCATTTTGCGCTCTGCCTGGGCGACGACGGCCATTGATGCCGACAACCATCTCGTTCGCCTCGGGCGCGTGATAGTCGTCTCGCACGATAGACAGTGCTTTCGCCGCACAATAGCCGGAATCTGGGCGTGATTTCGAACGACTTGACCGGAGGATGATGCCCATGGCCTCGCATCTGTTCAATCGAACCGCCCCAGCGGCGCAGCAAGAGACGCCCCTGCCACTTGCGCTGGCCGCCGTCCTCGCTCATCCAATTTTGTTCGTGACGGCGGTTTGGCTCGCGGCCTATGTCGCCATTGCGTTCATGTCCTAGCACTCTAGACCGCGATACCAGAAAAGCCGCGCCGCTCCTTCATGCGCCGCTGCGCGGCAAGCGCCTCGTGTGCTTCCCCCGCGGTGGCATAGGGAACCATGCGGACCTGTCCAGCGCGGCCTATGCGTCCCCACTCGCGGATGAAGCACCATTGCCCGAATAGATCGGCTGCACGTCAAGCCGATAGAACCGGCGCATGTTCTTTGCGTGGTCGGTGCGGTGCAAGATGATCTCGGTCATGCCTTAAGCCGTGAAATCGTGCTGTGCGAGACGGAAGGTCCGGGCAATCTCCTGCATCGGCTCGCCCTTGTCGCGCCGCCTGACGGCCTCGCGCATCTGGCGCGGGGTCAGTTTCGGCTTGCGCCCCATCTTCACGCCCCGCGCCTTGGCCCGTTCCCTTCCTTCGCCGGTCCGGGCGCGGATTAACTCGCTCGAACTCGGCCAGCCCGCCTTAGCACGGTCAACATAAGCCGTCCATGCGCGGTCGTGGTGTCGGCCCATGCGTCGCCACGGGACCGGAATCCGGCTTCCCTAGCGGCAATGGTCGCCATGATATTCCAGGAGGTCGCGGGTTGATCGCGCCAGCCGGTCAAGGCGCATCACCATCAGCACGTCGCCCTTGCCGATGTGGTCCAGTGCGCGGCGCAACTGCGCCCGGTCGGACTTCGCCCCGCTTGCCGTCTCCCGGAAAACCTTGTCGGCTCCTTGCACCGCGCACGTAGCATCCGTGGCTCGTCGGCTCCAAGATTTTTTGATATAGATTACGTCTGATATGAGGCATCTGTCGGACCATTCCTATGACAACTTCAATCGGTATTGTGTTTGGTTCGATGGACAAAATTGTAAGAGATATTCTCGCTTATCTTTTTGTGTACCAGAATAGTATTCAGAAAACGTTCGAGTTTCGCATCCTCTCGTGTCCGTCTGGTGACCCTTTTATCAGCAGGCTGTCAGCAAATCCCGCGCCTACTTGGGAGAATGTTGTTCCGGAGATGGACAAATTTGTTTCCCGGGTTAAAACAACGAATGCAAGAAATGCAAAATCATACAGGCTACACTTAGATAGTTTAGACGCAATAATTCTTCTTAATGACACAAGACTATCTGATAATTATTATTACATTTGAACTGACGAATGGTCTATTATTGCTCTAGGTGGGTGGAATACAGAGTATTATCCACCTTCTGTTGTAGAATATTATTTAAGTTTTACTTCGTCAGCATCTATAAGCTTTATATCACGCTTTGACCGCCATTACGACACACGCGGGTGTATATTTGACTTTAACGCTACATTATCTAGCGCGCGTTTGTCTGTTATTTCCGGTCAGCTATGTAGTTCATGTGCAGCTCGTGTCGAAGCTATATCAAAACAGAACTCTCGATGATGCGAGGATTTTAATCAATAGAGCATGGTTAGGTGACCAATCTAAGCCATCTGACGTTGCGTCTACGGTGAAGAAACTTGGATATGATCTTTTCAATACATCCGGTTTCAGACCTACTTTTAAGGAGCGGCTTTTGGTGATGTTGGAACAAGAAGGTATAAAGAACACACTAACTTTCATAACTCAACTTTCTATTGCGATAATTTTAATTATAGTTGGTTTTGTATTTGGGATAAATTCAAAGAAGTAGCGAGCGCAAGCGGTTTTTCTTGCGGCGTTCCGCGTCTGTTTGTTTCGTACGAAACATTTTTGCAGTTCTCAGGGTCTTGCCGCCATAGCAAAAACCGTTTCAAAGGGCGCGAAGCGCGGGCGTGACGCACTTTTGTCGCGATAGCGTGCAAGAGCAGTGGCCGGCTGGTGATCGCCTCCATATGGCGATCCGGTTCGATCAGACGAACAAAAATGTTCCACCAATTGTAAAACAACGCGACCATTCTTGCAGCTAGCCGGCAACGCGCAAGATCCTGCGTGACGAAGCCGCCCCAGCCCCATTGGTTCTTCAATTCGTCAAAAATATTCTCGCTATCGCCGCGATCCCGATACAACTGGCCAAAACTCACAAGCTCTTCGTCAAGCGAAGTGACCAGGACGGAATATTCGTAAACGTCGACGCCCGCGCCAACTTCGACGAAAGTCAACATCTGCTGGCCCGCCGTCTCATTCGAAGATATCGCCAAGTCTCCCTTCACCCGCCGACGCAATATGATCACGCGGCGCTGCCGGCTCCACCCATCGAGCCGCAATAGGCTCTCCTTGGCCTGCCAACCTTGCCCGGTGTTGATCCACTCCCTTTGCGCGGAAAGACGTTCGATCATTCGCTTCACATTGGAAGTCAAGCGCAGCTTGAACAGATAGGCCAAACCGCGCTGTTCCGCCTCCTGCATGATCGCCTCATTGCCGAACCCGCAGTCCCCACGCAACAGAGACGGCCACAGATCACGCGGGATGCGATCGAGCAACGCCCACAGGCCAGGCGCAAAATGTTTCGACGTGTGTTCATTTCCAGCGACAACATCAACGTCTAAAACAAGCCTTGTTCCAGCCATCGAGTAGGTATGATAGGAATGGCTTGGCCGCCCTGGCTTTTTAGGATTATAGCCGACGACCGCCCCTTCCTGATGGCCGTAAAGCGGCTTCACGGTGGTGTCGACGTCAAGGATCCACGGCTCGGCCAGAAGCGGGGTGCTACAATAATCAATATGCCGTCGCAGCCACGCCGCGCCCTCATCTTCCTTGATCGCGGCGAAGGCGCGCCGCACCGCGTCCTCGCTAACGATCTTCTTCATGCCGAGCAGCTCCGGAAGAACGTTATCGCAACGGAGCGCCGCTATGTGTGCGTAACGCTTGTGGCCAGATAATATCGACAACATCGCCGTTCCCAACACGTCGCGTTTTTTCGGCGCGTTCGGACTTGCGTAATGCAGCGGGCAATCTGCCACGAAAGCGTCGAACAGGCCCGCCGCTTTCAGAAAATCGATGAAGAACGGCAATTGCCCAAGCGGAGTCAGCGCCGCCTCGGTATCCCATTCGACGCGAACTGGGCCGGCGAAACTGTCGAGCCTCACGCCTTCCGGCGGACCCTTCTCTTCAACCGACGGTTGCTCACCCGCAGGGTGAAGGCAGACAAGCGAAACATCGTGCATCATGACCCTGATAATGTGGCGATTCGCGGCAAATTCAAACCAGCCAACTGCCGTTTATGGGTTTATCGCGACCTGCCGCCGGAAGAGCGCGCGCAAGCGGTCTTCTTTGCGCCGAACTACGGCGAGGCCGCCGCGCTCGACATTTATGGGCCGGCGCTCAGCGGCCCGCCGGTGATCAGCGCCCACAATTCCTATTTCCTGTGGGGGCCGCGCGGCGCCTCGGGCGACGTGGTCATCACGTTGGGTCGCGACGGCGCCGGCTTTGAGCGCGACTACGGCGACGTTCGCGCCGTCGGCCGCATCGACAGTACCTACGCGATGCCATACGAGACCGGCCTGACGATCTGGATCCTGCGCCAGCCGCGCGCGCCGGTCGCCGAAATCTGGAGCGCGCTCAAGCACTACGAGACTATCGCTGAACCAGCATCTGCGGCATCACCGTGGCGCAGTCGATAGCATTTTACGCCAGCGTAAAAATTTACGTGTTAAAACATCGAGTCCTCTCGCAAGCCACAAGGCAGGCCCAATTCGGCTCCTCGTTCAGCGTTATCGCAGGCCAGCAAGGCGCTTCCCCGGTTCCTCCTCTGCTGAAGCCGGCCCTGATCCCTGATTTCGTCCGGCCACGATGTCAAACCTGCAACGTCGCAGGCACGCGATTGGCGGCATCATTCAGGAATCCCGGGCGGCACTATCTCATTATACCCGGGCGGCACTCATGATTTGAAGGCGGATCCCGATCGCCCAGATTTGCTTCAGTTTGAGCGCCGGCTTTTGACCGATGAGCCATCTGCGCGGCTCCAAAGCGTTCAGCGTTTCTCGTCATTCGGCTTAAAGCTTTCGTTCCGCTTTGCAACGTCAGCAGCGCGCTCGATATCTGAGGCTGAGAGGTTGAGCGCCCGTTGCGCCTCTTTGAGCAGTTCGGGGTCAATTGGACGCGGCTCCAGGGACACATCTTTGCCCAGCCTGTCCGTCAGGATGCAGAATGCCGCAATCCGGCCGTAGGCCTTGTTGTTCGCCGTGATCAGATGCCAGGGCGCAAGTTTTGTCGAGGTTTCTCCCATCATGTCCTCGATCGCCGTCTGATAATCCGACCAGCGTGCGCGATTTCGAAAGTCCTCGTAAGACAGTTTCCAGCGTTTGAGCGGATCGACCAGCCGGTCGCGGAAGCGACGCACCTGCTCTTCTGGCGTTATGTGCAGGAACAGTTTGACGAGGCGAACCCCTGAATCGATCAGCGTGCGCTCGAATTCGTTGATTTCGCGATAGGCGCGTCGCCATTCCTTGTTGGTCGCCAGACCTTCGACGCGCTCCACCAGCACGCGGCCATACCACGACCGGTCGAACGTGACGATCTGTCCACTTTGCGGCAATCCCCGCCAGAACCGCTGGAGGTAATGCTGGGCGCGCTCGTGCTGGTCCGGCGCCGCGATCGGGTGGACCTTGAAACTGCGCGGATCAAGGGCCCACCCGAGGCGCCGAACCAAGCCTCCCTTGCCGGCTGTGTCCCATCCCTCAAGCACGATCAGCGCTCGTTCCGGCGATCCAAGATAGGCCTGCTGGATAAGTTGGAGCGTCCTCTGCAACGGCTTGAGACGCTGCTCGTAATCGGTGAAATCCATTTTGGGATGTTCGACGACTTCCGCCAGCCGTGGTCGGCGCGTTACAACGAAACTCTCAGATTTTATTTCTTGAACCATTGCATGTCGCAATCACGAGACGCGCCTTATCGATACCCTCGAAATCATCTGCTCGGGGCTCATGATGCGCTGACTCGGGGCGATCGCAAGCAGATCTGTCTCAGCCAATATTGCCTCAAAGATGATAATCTAAGTTCTTATTTTACCGCATGCTCTTTCCCGAAAAGTGTGCAATTTCTCAGCGCCAGACGCGGCTGACCGTATCCTTGCTGACGGAGCCTCCAAACAGCGCCGCCAGAGCCCGGCGCACGCGGCGCGTGTTGGTCCCGGAAAGATAGGTCGAGGCGATCAAAGCATCTGCGGCGCGGGTGCGGCGCTGATAGGCTCGAAGCGCCTTGCTCTTCCATTCCGTCGTCTTGCCGTCTTTCCCGACGATCCGGGCGCGCGGGACGGCGATCTGGGTCGCGCCGAATGTGCCGGTCAGCGATCGCATTCGATGGCCATGCCGATGGCCGACCATCGGCGCGTCCGCTTGGTCCGCCGGCGGCTCCGGCCGCCGCCCGTAGCGTGGCCGCGCAAGCGCCGTCTCCAGTTCTTCTTCCATCAGCGTTTCGATGAAGCCCCGCACCTTCGTGCGCAGCGCCGTCTCAATCGGATCGAACCAATTGTCGAAAAGTCTTTCGTCGGCCACATCAGCCACCCCCTTCGTGCTATCTCTTTTCACGGCGTAATCTCCATCGGCGCGCCAACGCCGATTTTCTTTGTTGAAACAACGCGGAGATTACGCCACCTTCAAATTCCAACCACTTCCGCTACGGCACCGCGCCGCGCGGGCATCCTCCACTCATTGACGCCTTTCGGAATCAGATGGATCGTGTCCCTTGGCGTGGTGTAACTGGAGCGGGGCGGCGGCCGCGGTTTCCGGCGTCGGCCGGAAAGGTCAGGCGGTCACGGCGGACAGCCTGACAATCGGATCATTGCTCAAAGGCGCGATGGTTTCCAGCGTCATATAGCGGCCGCGCTGCACCGTCCACTCGTCGTTTTGCTCGAAATTCACGTTGAAGATAGTCAGCAATTGGACGCTTATGATTTGCTTTTGTCGTGACCCAAGCGATGGAGGGGATCATGGCTGCGAAGAAGTTGTCGTAAAGAAAAGTATTCGAGAATGAGGTTACGCTTGTAGCCTGGCCGACAGCGTCGTCAGGTTAAGTCGCCGTTCGCGGGATGTTTCGATGCTCGACACCATTCCCAAATCCGTCCGGTACGTTAAGAACGGCGCAGGTGGCCAGTGGTGGACAACCGCTAAGGCCAATGGCCAGGTCCATCTTGGGTGGCGCAACGTCCCCCACAGCATCCTGCGGACTGCCGATCTGCCGGCGATTGAAGCCGTGATACGGGCTGAATATGGGTCCAAGCCTGGCGCCACGCAGGATTTCAACGCGCTGCGCGCTCTGCTCGACCATCCTAGCCAGCATCTTTGGGTCACGTTCCAGGACGGATGCATGTGGTGGTGCACCGTCCGCGACGGAATGGAAACGAACCCCAATGGCGAAACAAGCGACCGGGGACACTTCTGGCTGACCTGCGCGCGGCCGTGGAGTAATCATTCGGTAGGCGGTCGGCATCTTGTAATGGCCAACCTTCCCGGCATCGTGACAACGACGGCTGGATACCAGGCGACCGTCTGTGAGCCCAAAGGTTCGAAAGAAATTCTCCGCATCATTCTGGACGAGGAGGATGCGGACGCCTTCGCGGCGGTTCAGGCCCGCGAGACTTACGAGGCCGCCGTCGCAAAACTGGTCGCTCGTCTCCGTGATAAGGATTTCGAAGTGCTGGTCGACCTGATTTTGTCACGCACGGGCTGGGTTCGATTGGCAAAGCTCGGCGGAGTGACGGAGGGGATCGACGTCGAGGTGGAGAACGCCTCATCTGACGAGATAGCTTTCGTCCAAGTCAAGAGTTCGGCTACTCAGACGATCCTCGACGAATACGTGTCCAAATTCAACGATCGGAGAGAGCGCTACGATCGCATGATCTTCGCTGTCCACTCTCCGAAGGGAAGGCTGACGCCGCCTGTCGGCAAATCGGTGCAGGTTTGGACGGGGAACAGGATTGCCCAACTCGTCGTAAAGCTGGGGCTAGGCGACTGGGTGGCCAAGCGTCTCTAGCCGCCAAGCGAGAAATCCCTACAAGGTCCCCGCGATTGATCTCACCGATTTTTGCGCCGTCTAAAGCCATGCATTGCCCGCGCCTTTGTGGTAATATAATACCGTTGCCGCTAGAAAACGCCTGCACGCTGGGGCCTGGGTCATGTGGCCACGGAAAGCGCACGGGATTTCTTGAGAAGCGAATTTCAGCGCTGGTCTATTGTGGAAAGGGGCCGTTAAATGAGCGAGCCGCATAAAGACGCGCTGAATACGCGCAAGAAGACGGAGCAGGCAGCGTCGACCGCGATCCCGAGCACGGACGCGCCTTTGCCGTCCGAAGCGAAGGCGATCGCAGACGCGCAACGTCGCATGGCTGGGCGGAGGCCTCGGATTGAGGCTGCGGTAAAGAGCGCGGACGGCGCGATGACAATCGGCGCGCCCCATTCGGACGCCACAGGATTTGGCACGGCTTCCGCGGCGTTCGCCGAGCAGGCCGTCGCGCGGCTCGTCGCCGTCATATCGCGCAAAGGCTCCGCCTCTCCGACGCAAACCGAATTGAACGCGGCGCTCGCGGCCGTCGAGGGGATAGGGCCCACCGACGAAGTCGAGGCGATGCTCGCGGTTCAAATGGTCGCCACGCACGAAACCGCGTTGGCGATGCTGACGCGGGCGAAGCACGCCGACCTAACGCCGATGCTTCAGGAATGCGGCTCGCTCGCCGTGAAGTTGCTGCGCACCTTTACCGCCCAAGTGGAGGCTCTCGCTCGGCTCCGGCGCGGCGGCGAGCAGCGCGTCATCGTCCAGCATGTGAACGTCAACGAGGGCGGCCAAGCCATCGTCGGCGCGGTGAACCATCCGGGGGGTAGCGAAAAGTGACGGACAACCCCATGCGCGACCAATGCGGCGCTCGAACTCGATCCGGCGCGCCATGCCGTGCGCTAAAGGTCGCTGGAAGGAGCCGTTGCCGGATGCACGGCGGCGCGGCCGGAAGCGGCGCGCCGAAGGGCGAGCGCAATGGGAATTGGCGACACGGGCGCTTTACATGCGAAGCCATCGCCGAGCGCCACGCCGCGCGGGACCTTCTCCGATCGGCTCGTGACTTGCTCGCGGCGCTTGGCGGACATGAGGACAAGGATCGCTCTAGCCTTGGCGGCGAGCCATAGGCTAAGTCATACACCGACATAGAACGAAACCTCGGCTAAGTTGCTTTCTTCGGAAAACAGCGGCCTAGTTTTGGCTAGGGCAGGGCATTACCGGTTTTAGAGCCGCACCTTCCGAGAATTTGGCAATGGAAATGGTCGTTCGGTTGCTTCCGGTGATCGTCTTCTCGCAACTGATTGCTTGCGCGGCATTGCATGCAGAAAGCGTGGAAGACGCCACGCGCTGTTTCAGTGAGCAAAGCGATTCGATGTTCCCAACAATTGCAAAGAATGCCTTCGTGTCCGTCGTTCCATATCGGGACATCAGCAGCGCACAACGTGGCGATGTTGTCGTGTTCAAGTTGCCGCGCAACGAACAGAGTTTTTGGATCAAGCGCTTGATCGGCCTGCCGGGCGACAGACACCCACGCCGGAGAATATAGAAAGACTATTGAATTAATTGACTTTTTAGTAGATGGCCGTAACTACGTCGGGAAAAGAATCACGATCACCGGCTGCCAATTTTCGTTCGCTACGGCACTGTCAATTGCATGTGCGGCGGTTAAGCCGATTAAAGATAATGATAATACTAATTCTCTTGGTCAACTCTTGATCGCCGGTCCATCATTGGAAAAGGAAAGTCTTCGTCGGGCTCTGCGAAACTGTTCAGACCTCAATGTGAGCCCAAAATGCTCTGGCGACGTTACGGGAACAGTTTTTGATGTGTTGGGAAGGCTTGGTTTAAGAGGCTCCCCACTCTTGGGTATAGAATGCGCGACAATCAAATGGACGATCCCTTAAGGAGCCAACGCGGCTTGCCCAAGTTTTTCGGTGGGGGTTGGGGTCAAACGAGCGGCCTGGATGGCGACCGCGCTCACCGCTCGATGGCGTCCTTGACTTTCTGCGCGTGCGCGACTTGCTTGGCCGCGTAGCCGGCGAACAGCGCCGCGCCGCCGACGATCACCGCGACCGCGGCCGGGCCGTAGGCGTACCCCTGATCCAGCGCGTAAAGAGGCCGCTAGCATTGCTGCGAGCGGCCCAAGTCAGGGAGGAAACGCCCAAGAAGGGCAATGCGGCAAGAACCTTGCTGCATTGCAACATAATAGGCCTGAGATTTTATAAGGTCAAGCTAAGCCGTTGCGTCGAAACCATCCTCGATGTCCGCCCTGAGCCGCGTCAGGAGGTGGGGAAAAGGGTGGGGAAGGCACCGCCTTCTAGGCCCGTTTCAGAATAAAATCAGATATTTGATCTGTCTTATTGGCGGAGACGGAGGGATTCGAACCCTCGATAGGGCTTTACAACCCTATAACGGTTTAGCAAACCGCCGCCTTCAGCCTCTCGGCCACATCTCCGCGCCCAGCGGGATCGCGCTTATTCGCGCGGTCCCAGTTGATTTTTTGAGATATGCCCGACACGCGTGACGAAGGCAAGGCCCCCGGACCCGGCGCGGTCATGCGGCCGGGCCTCCTAAAGGTTGCGCGAAAGCCACACTCGGCGAGGGAATGCCGGCCCTTGCCGCAAAGGCTATTTCGTGGAGACGGTATCGCGGCTATTGTGCGCTTGCGAGCGAGAGGGGGGCCAACCCAATCGTCGATTCGGATCAAACGCCAGGGCGGCGGGGGCCGCCGATTATATTCTTCGCTCGATCCGGGTAAAAGAGTGGGACGCAGTTTGGACAGTTCGACGGCAGCCTTAAAAAAAGCGATTCTTCGGCTACGCTGGCGCTGGATGGCAGACCGCTCCTGATTGGGACTTAATCGGAGGTTCGAAATGAAGCTCTATAAGGGCCTGCTCCTGGGGTCGGCCGCGGCCCTGGCGAGCGTCGCCAGCGCGCGTGCGGCCGATTTGCCGGAACGGCAAGCTGCGCCAATCGAATACGTCCGGATCTGCGACGCCTATGGCGCTGGCTTCTTCTATATTCCCGGCACCGACACGTGCCTCAAAATCGGCGGCCTGGCGCTGGGCGAAGTTCGGTCCTATGACGCGAGCTATAGCATCAGCGCGATTGGCGCCAACGGCGTCATCTCGGGCGTGGGCTCCGGCGTGAATCCGTTTACGAGCGCGGCCGTACGCACCGCCGGCGGCGCGACGGGGTTTGGCTATCTGCCGACCGCGAGCCAATATTCCAACCCCCGGTCTCGCGATAATTATGGCTGGAATACGCTGGGCCGCGTCGAATTGGACGCGCGCACCGGAACGCCCTGGGGTACCTTGCGCTCCTTCATTCGCGTCGATTCCTGATGTCGGGACAGGCTACGCCAACACCGGCGCTCTGAGTACCGGCGGAAGTTACAACACATCTTTGTACAATACGTCGGCTGGCGTCGGCGCCACCCGCGAAACGACGATCCTCAACAAAGCCTTCATCCAATTCGCCGGTCTGACGGCGGGTCGCGCGCAGTCGATGTTCGACTTCTACGCCAGCGCCTATAACTATCAGAACATTGCCGGCTCAAACGCCACGACCCAGCTGTTGGCTTACACTTACACCTTCGGCGAGGGGTTCTTCCTTGGCAATGGATTCTCGGCGACGCTCTCCGTCGAAGACGAAAACGCCCGCCAAGCCAATATCGGCAGCACCATCGCGACCACGACCTATACGGCCGCGGGCGTTGCTGTGCCGATTACGGTGAACGGCATTCCGTCGAACGGTGCTAACGGCATTTCGGCCACCAATTTTATCGGAACGCCGGCCGGCACGGCGTGGCCGGACATTGTCGGGAACGTCCGCGTCGATCAGCCGTGGGGCGCCGCCCAGCTTTCGGCCGCCGGCCACGAAGCGCGCGCAAGCCTCTTCGCCAGCACGGCTTACACCGGGACGGCGTCGTACGCCTTTCCGGCCAATACGGCGAACGCGTATGGATGGGCGATCCAGGGTGGCGTGCGGCTGGACGCCGATTATCTCTCGCCAGGCGACAAGCTCTGGCTGCAGGCCGCGTATGAAAAGGGCGCGCTGAGCTATATCTGGGGCAACAACCTTGCCTCCGGCTATGGCGCGGTGAGCGGCAACCGCTTCTATGGCTCAGGCTTCTCGCCGGCTGACACCAGCGCCGGCTGGAACACGAACTTGTACGACTGCATCTTCACGCTCAGCGGCGCTTGCGAGCAGCAGTCCGGCTGGTCGATCGTCGCGGCCTACAAGCATTACTGGATCCCGACGCTGGCTTCGGCGATTTTCGGCTCTTTCACGCAGATCAATTATTCAAATAATGCGCTTGCGGGCTTCGGCGGCGCCGTCGGCATGTCGAACCTCAAGGCGACGCGCGTCGGCACCAATCTGGTTTGGACGCCGATCAAGGGTTTCGACATCGGCGCCGAGTTTATGTACGTCAATGCGTCGCAGTCGCGTCCTGTGGGGCTTGCTCCGGACAGCGCCTTGACCTCGGTCGGATTGCCGGCGTTCAGGGGCAGCCAGAACGAGTACGAGGGCCGCGTCCGCGTCCAGCGTGCGTTCTGATCGCCCGAAGCGATTGATCGCCAATTCGAGATCTGAAAGGCCCGGCCGCAGCCGGGCCTTTTGTTTTGAAGTCAACCATCCCTGGTTAAATGCGCTTGAAGCATAGAAAGCCCCTCACGGCGATGGTGCGAGGCTTTGCTATTGCACAGTCGGAGCGCTAATAGCTCACCGCAAATCACGGCCACAGCGTCTATCGATCGCCAAGGCTGCCGCCGGCGTCGGCGAGGGCCGCGCCGACTTCAAGGCCGAGTTCGTCCATCGTCATCTCCTCAGCGACATTGATTTGCTCGCCGACCGCCTGACGTTCGGCTTCAGCGGCGGAGCGCGCGACATTAATTGTAACGGTCGCCGCCACCTCTGGATGGAGATGGATCGGAACTTCGTGCAAACCGACCGCTTTGATTGGAGCGTCGAGAGAGACTTGGTTGCGGCTGATGGAGAAGCCTCCTGCGGTGACTGCCTCGGCGACGTCGCGCGGCGAAACAGAACCGTAAAGATGGCCAGTTTCGCCAGCTTGCCGGATAATGACGAAAGCCTGTCCATTGAGGCGTTCGGCGACGCCGGCGGCTTCGGCCTTCAGCTCAAGATTGCGCGCTTCGAGCTGGGCGCGCTGACCCTCGAACCGCGCCTTGTTGGCGGCTGTGGCGCGCAGGGCCTTCCCGCCTGGCAGGAGAAAATTGCGCGCATATCCGTCCTTGACCCGCACCGTTTCGCCCATTTGGCCAAGTTTGGCGACGCGCTCCAATAAAATGACTTCCATTTCGCTTTGTCCTTTGCGTTGCATTTAAGGTTCTGAAGAGATCTGATCCTTCTTGCGATCGCGCAGCAAGAAGACGGATTCGACGAGGCCGATCACAACGAAAGCAAGAAGCAGCCAAGGGGGCGCAAGCAGCGTGAGGCCGATATAGACGAGGCCAAGCAGCAGTGTGCGGTACTTCCACCCGCGCGAAAGATCGTGGACCACGGCGAGGCCTTGCAGGGCGAAGCCCATGGCCAGCGCCGCCGCGACGATAGCGCTGATGACGCCGGGCAAGCCGCCGACGAAGGCAACGCCGATCGCGGCAAACAACGCGGGCGCGTAAATCCGAGAAAGCCTTAGCTCATGCGGAATGTCGGGCCAGGGCCGGGGCAGCCGTTCAGAGACTTGGGCTACCCGCGCGGCGAGCCAAAGATTGAGCAGCAGCATCAACAACGTCGACGCCGCGACCACGGGCGCCGCCGCCATCGCGATCAGCCGAGCCAGACTGTGCAGATCGACGCCTTGCGGGAGCGGCATGTCTTCGGCCAAGCTCTCGATGAGCGGCGTCAGAGCTGCGTCGGCGCGGTTCAACGCTGTCTCGAAGCCGCCTTGCCGGGCGCTCAGGAATAACGTCCCGATGACTGCGAGCGCCGCCGAAATAGCGATGGCGTAGGCGAGCAGCCTCTCTAACGGATAGGCCTCACGCGCGAAGGACCGGGCGACCGTGGGAGCGATGCTCCATGACGCTTCACCTTTAAGGCGGCTCAGGGCGGCAAGATAGCTCAGCCATAAAGCCGGCAAGGCGAGACTGATGGCGAAGGTCAGCGCTGAAATCGACGCGGCGAAGGCTTGGTCGCCGCCGTCCTGAATTTGCTGAACGAAAGCGATCGCGAAAACCGTGAGAATAGCGACGCCGCTTGCCGTCAAGCCGGTGGCACGGCCAAATCCGATCATCGCGATCATGAGCGGCAGCGGCGAAAGGTAGGCGAGGGCGATCGCAAAGACAGTCGCTTTGGCGACGAGGCTGAACAGCAGGGCGGAGGCGAGGCCGGCGCCGATCGCCACCGCGGCAGAGCCGCCAAATCTGGAAACGCGCGTGTTCATAGGCCCTGCTGTCCCGCTGATCGGCGGTTAGAGGCGGGTCGGAAACTTATGACGCCTCCGCCCGTCCCAACACATTCGCGCGCGACATCCGACGATGGTCGGGCCGCTCGCTCCAAAGCATGTTCATTCCAAAAGGAGCCGACGGCGCTCCTTATCTCACTACCTGACCGAGGCCATTCTTGCCCGCTGATTCAGCGCGTTCGCCGGTGTTTTATTGAAAACATCGATTCACGCGCGTCGCAGCCGCCGCCGTCACCGAATGACGTAGGGCAGCAGTCCCAGAAAACGGGCGCGCTTGATCGCCTGGGCGAGTTCGCGCTGCTTCTTGGCGGAGACGGCGGTGATGCGCGAGGGCACGATCTTGCCGCGCTCCGAGATATAGCGCGAAAGCAAACGCGTATCCTTATAATCGATCTTCGGCGCATTCGGCCCGGAGAAAGGGCAGGTTTTGCGCCGGCGGAAAAACGGCCGGCGGGGCGCTGCTGCGGTGGTCATCAGAAATTGCCCTCCTCGGCTGCGGTCTCTTCGCGTTGGCGCCGCGCGCCGCGGTCGGGCCGCGGGGCGCGACTACGCTCGCCTCTTTCCGGCCGGTCGCCGCGATCATCGTCGTCGCGTTTGCGCATCATCGCCGACTGACCCGGTTCGAGCGCGTCGACTCTGATCGTCAAGAACCGGACGACGTCTTCATTGATGCCGCTCTGCCGCTGCATCTCGGCGACGGCGGCGGGCGGCGCGTCGACGTTCAAAAGCGTGAAATGCGCCTTGCGGTTCTTCTTGATGCGATAGGCGAGGGATTTAACGCCCCAGTATTCGACCTTCTCGATCTTGCCGCCGAATGATGCAACGATCGACTTGAATTGCTCGGTCAGCGCTTCCACCTGCTGGGCGGAGATGTCCTGACGCGCAAGATAAATATGCTCGTAGAGAGCCATCTTCATTGCCTTTCTTAACCAGCGTCGCGGCGCTCCGGCGCAGAGCCCTTCGAGCCCCGGAAAGGCTCGACGAGACAGACGAAGGCGGAGACACTGGAAATCGGATCGCGCGCGACCCTGCCCGCAAAGCGAGCTTTCCGATCAGCCCCCAGCCGAAGCCGCGAAGGGCGCTTTATAAACGGATTTGGCGGATCCGCAAGCTTTGATAATGGCGCCGCAGGAGGCGATCAAGCGGCCACGTTTGCGCAAACTCACAGCCAACACGCGAAAGGCTCAAAGCGCATTCGTGCTGCGGCGCACATTTCAGCTGCTCTGTTCCCGAGGGGACAGCGGGTGGCGCCAAGCCGGCCGATAATTAGGCGTCGACGCTCGATAATGAACGTCGACCCTAACGAAGGAATAGATGAAATGACGCCATTTATCTCGCTTGCACCGATGTTTGCATCTTTTCAAACAAACTCATGGGCCAAAGTCGGCAAGAACAAAATTAATATCTTGAAAATAAGTCTGTCGATGTTGCTTTTGTTTTTGGCGGCCCCTTCCTACGCGCTCACCGGACTAAAGACTCAGCCCGCCAATGCTAGCCACCTATTGGCCCTCAGAAGCGCCGTCGAGCAGGTCTCTATCGCGACGACTTCGGCGGCTCGCTCGGCGGCGCTGAACAAGCTCGCCCAACAAGTGCTGGTGGTGAAAGAGGACATCAACGGTTTCTATAATGCGCTGGCGGCGAATGGAGAAACCGCCGCTCTCGACAAACTGGCGTTCGCCAATGCGGGCCAACTTGGCGGCGGCTTGTTGCAGCAAGAATTACAGCGCTACGGCGGCGCTTCGAACGTCCTCAAAAACGCCAACGCAATCATTGACGATGAAATAAAGGATTTCATTGCGAGCCTATCGCCGCAGTTCGGTCTCTTGGACCTGTTTGGCATCAGTAAAGCATATGCCTCGATTCGCTCGACAGCGTGCGGGTTTTTCTGGTTTGTCATAGGCTTTGGCTACGGCACGGAGCATGCGTATGTCTCCTGCTATAGAGACTAGGATAGGCTGCTGAGCGAGAGCCGCGCCCGTGGACGCGGCTTTTTGAATCTGAGCGCGCGAACGCGGTTTCGGGACAGGCATTAGACACATGGGCCGGTCTCGCCATTGGCCCTAATCCGCCACGCTTTCAGGCCCGCCTTTGCGACGACGATCCGCCCGCTCTTGGCCATCGCCAACAAGTGCTGGAAGACAAGGGGATTGCGCCACGCCAAAGGCCTCGCCGGATCGCAGACGGCACGATATTCATCGGAGTCGGGGTCTTCCATCAAGATGACGCCGACCCTGTCAGGGCGCAGCTGACTCCCAAGCCCGCGATCGCCTTTCCATAGACATTCATAGGCGCGGCAAACGTCGGGACGCGACGCATAGACGCCGCAACCGCCAGACTTTAGACAGCTGGAGCATAGGACGCCGGCCGGCTTCTTGAATTCGACAATCTCGAGAACTTTGCAGCAAAAACTGCATTCGCCGCAAGCTTTGCCGGGAATTGGCGGCATGCGTTGCTTAACCCGCGGTTCGATGATTCGTCTCCTCGCAAGCTTCACACGCAGAGGACGCGGCGCAAGGAAAATCGCAAGGATGAGCGGATTTTTGGCGCGGCGCCGAACGCCTTCGCGTCAAATGAACTTGTGAAGGGCGCTTGACAGGCCGCCACGGCAATGCGAGCAGCTGTCCGCTTCGAAACAAAGGTTTCATTTGGGTTGGCGCGTTGAGCGGGACGTCGAGAGCTTTCATTTTTCCCGGCCAGGGATCGCAAGCCGTCGGCATGGCCAAGGCGTTGGCGGACGAATTTGGTCCAGCGCGGCGGGTCTTGCAGGAGGTCGACGACGCGCTTGGCCAGCGTCTTTCCGCATTGATGTTCGAGGGGCCGCAAGACGAACTTACTTTGACTGCCAACGCGCAGCCGGCCTTGATGGCTGCAAGCCTCGCCGCGATCCGCGTGCTGGAGGCCGAGGCCGGCCTTGATCTCGCCCGTGACGCCGCCTTCGTCGCCGGTCATTCGCTCGGCGAATATTCGGCGCTGGCGGCGGCGGGATCGTTGAGCGTCACGGAGACAGCGAAATTGCTTCGCATCCGCGGGAAGGCGATGCAGGAAGCCGTGCCGGTCGGCGCCGGCGCAATGGCCGCGCTGCTTGGCGTCGAGGTCGAGACGGGCGCCGAAATCGCCAGCGAGGCGGCGCGGGAGACCGGCGGCGAAGCGGTTTGCGACGTCGCCAACGATAATGGCGGCGGCCAGGTCGTGGTGTCGGGGACGGCCGCAGCCGTCAAGCGCGCCATCGAAATCGCCAAGGCGAAGGGGGCGCGGCGCTCGGTGCTGCTTCCCGTTTCTGCGCCATTCCATTGCTGCTTGATGCAGCCGGCCGCCGAGGCTATGGCGGCGGCTTTGGCGAAGGTCGAAATTCGCCGGCCATCGACGCCTCTGGTCGCCAACGTGCTGGCTTCCTCCGTAACCGATCCCGAAGAGATCCGCCGTCTTCTCGTCGCGCAGGTGACGGGCGCGGTCCGTTGGCGCGAAAGCCTTATCTTTATGGCCTCCAAAGGCGTCGGCATTTTTGTCGAATGCGGCGCCGGCAAAGTTTTGTCAGGCCTCGTCAAGCGCGTTTGCCCCGAGGCGAACGGCGTGTCAATAGGGACGCCCGCCGACGTTAGCGCCTACAAGGCGCGGGCTTGACCGCCGCTCTTGGAGTTTTGAAATGTTCGATCTCACTGGCAGGACCGCCCTCGTTACGGGCGCAAGCGGCGGCATCGGCCAGGCGATCGCCCGTACGCTCCATGCTCAAGGAGCGAGCGTCGCCCTTTCAGGCACGCGGCGCGAGGCCCTTGACAGCCTCGCGGCCGAGCTTGGATCGCGCGTCGCGACGCTGCCTTGCGATCTTGCCGACGCGGCGGCCGTCGAGGCGCTGGCGCCTGCGGCGGAGGTCGCCTTGGGCGGTCTCGACATTCTTGTCTGCAATGCTGGCGTCACCAAAGACAATCTCTTCATGCGGATGAAGGACGAAGAATGGGACACGGTCATCGCCGTCAATTTGACCGCGACCTTCCACCTTGCGCGGGCGTCCCTCAAATCGATGATGCGCAAGCGGTATGGGCGCATCATTGGGATTTCTTCCGTCGTTGGCGTTGTCGGCAATCCGGGGCAAGGCAATTACGCGGCTTCCAAAGCAGGCATGATCGGAATGTTCAAGAGTCTCGCGGCGGAAGTCGCGAGCCGGAGCGTCACCGTCAATTGCGTCGCTCCAGGCTTCATTGAAACGCCGATGACCGACGTTCTCAACGAGAAGCAGAGAGCCGCAGTGCTGTCGGCGGTGCCGATGGGCCGGCTCGGGACCGGCGCTGAAGTCGCCGCCTCAGTCGTCTATCTGGCGAGCTCGGAAGCTTCCTACGTGACGGGCCAGACCCTGCATGTTAATGGAGGAATGGCAATGATTTGAGGGGATTAAGGCGAGACTTCGGCCTTGTGGCCGCCCTCTCGCCAATGTGAATGAAGTGTGTTACCAAGCCAGCGTTGAGCAGTCAGGGAAGCGATCGTTTCGGGATTGAAGGACCAGATTCTGGACTTCACTCCGTCCGGGCGCATGTCGAGCTTAATCCGTCGGATGCTCCTAGCGGGGATTGAGACGGCGCGCGCGGCGAAGTCGCCAAGCGCCGGGCGTCGACTTTGGCCTATGTCGGCAATTGAATGAGGACGAGGATTAAACGACCATGAGCGATGTCGCCGAGCGGGTGAAAAAGATAGTGATAGAGCATCTCGGTGTAGATGCGGATAAAGTAGTCGACAGCGCCAATTTCATTGAGGATCTCGGCGCGGATTCGCTCGACACCGTCGAGCTGGTCATGGCGTTTGAAGAGGAATTCAGCGTTGAAATTCCTGACGACGCCGCCGAAACGATCGTCACCGTTGGCGATGCGGTGAATTTTCTCGAGAAAGCGACCGCCGCTTGATCGTTCAAGCGCTGTCGTGCGAATGCCGGCGCACTCCAAACAACTAATCGCTTGTGACGGAAAAGCGCGTCCAGCGTTGGGCGGGCGCAGAGCGTTCTATTGACCGGGTCCTGATATGCGTAGGGTCGTCGTTACCGGTCTTGGCATGGTGTCGCCGCTCGCCTGCGGCGTCGAGCCAAACTGGAGCCGTTTGCTTGCCGGTCAGAGCGGCGCCAGGGTCATCGACAATTTCGACACGTCCGATCTGCCATGCAAGATCGCCATGCCGGTTCCGCGCGGCGATGGCCGCGACGCGACCTTCAATCCAGACGAATGGATGGAGTCGAAGGAGCAGCGCAAGGTCGACGACTTCATTCTTTATGCCGTCTCCGCGGCGACCCAGGCGCTGAGCGACGCCGGCTGGAAACCGGCGAGCTATCAAGAACAGATCGACACCGGCGTTCTAATCGGCTCGGGGATTGGCGGCCTCGGCGGCATCGCCGAAACGGCGGTCACGCTGCATGAGAGGGGGGCGCGGCGCGTGTCTCCGTTCTTCATTCCTGGCCGCCTCATCAATTTAGCAGGCGGCTATGTATCTATCCAACACGGACTGCGCGGCCCCAACCATGCGGTGGTCACCGCTTGCTCGACTGGCTCCCACGCCATCGGCGACGCCGCGCGGCTCATTCAGCTCGGCGACG
This sequence comes from uncultured Alphaproteobacteria bacterium, assembly GCA_963815815.1. Lineage (GTDB taxonomy): Bacteria > Pseudomonadota > Alphaproteobacteria > Rhizobiales > Beijerinckiaceae > Methylocapsa. The sequence goes on along the minus strand of CAWFIA010000010.1, from coordinate 460,673 downwards.
CCGAAGTCATGGTCGCCGGCGGCGCGGAGTCGCCGATCAGCCGCATTGGCATCGCCGGATTTGCCGCCTGCCGGGCCTTGTCGACAGGGTTCAACGAGCGGCCGAAGCAAGCTTCGCGGCCTTACGATAAGGATCGCGACGGCTTTGTCGTCGGCGAGGGCGCCGGCTGCGTCGTTCTCGAAGCATATGAGCACGCCAAGGCGAGAGGCGCTCGGATCTACGCCGAAATCGCCGGTTACGGCATGTCCGGCGACGCTTATCACATAACGGCGCCGCAGCCGACTGGCGACGGCGCATATAGGGCCATGAGCGGCGCTGTCAAAAGGGCGCAAATTTCGCCGCGCGACATCGACTACATCAATGCGCATGGCACTTCCACGCCGCTCGGCGACGAAATCGAGCTGCAGGCGGTGCAACGGCTGGTCGGCGACAGCGTGAGTTCGTTGTCGATGTCTTCGACGAAGTCCGCGATCGGCCACTTGCTCGGCGCGGCGGGCGCCGTCGAAGCGATCTTTTCGATACTTGCGATCCGCGATCAAATCGCGCCCCCGACTCTCAATCTCGACCATGTCTCGATCGACACGAAAATCGATCTGGTTCCACATACGGCGCGCAAGCGCGATATCGAATTCGTCCTTTCGAATTCCTTCGGCTTTGGCGGGACCAACGCTTGTCTTATCTTCAAGCGCTCCGATTAGGCCGCACCCGGTAACGCGCGCTCGTAATGAGATAACGGCTCGGCAAGAACTGAACCCCGAATCGGCCACATTTTGCGGCTTTAACGATCGCCAAACCTAAGACGCTTGCAAAATTGCGGTCTTTGAAACCGTTATTCGGCGGTATGATGGCAAAAATTCGCAGGCTGGTGAGTTGAGCTGATGCGCGGCGGGCCTCCGAAGGACCAAGACGACAGATCAGGGCGGACGACGGATTCGCGCGGCCGGTCGAGCGGCTATAGGGTCGCGCCGCAGAGTCCGAACGAGGCGCTGCAGCCGGAGGCGGCGCCGCCGCCGCCGCCCCTGCCTCCAAGCCGACGCCGGCCGATGATCTCCGCAATCAGCGGCTTTCTTTCTTTCCTCCTGATCGCCGCTGTCGCCACGATGATCGGAATCGTCTGGAGTGAGCAGCGCATCCGGGCGCCGGGTCCGCTCGTCGCCGACAAAGTACTCTACATCGTTCCAGGCGCCGACCTTCCGGAGATCATCGGCGAACTCGATCGTGAGGGCGTAATCGATAGCCCTTTCCTGCTTAATGTCGCGCTTCTGGTTTCAGGCAACCGGTCGAAAGTGAAGGCCGGCGAATATCTCTTTAAACAGGGCGCGAGCTTGCGCGACGTCATGGACACGCTGGTCAGCGGCAAGCAAATTTTACACGCGGTCACCATACCGGAAGGGCTGACCAGTCAGCAGATCGTCGAGCGCCTCGAACAAACCGACTTTCTGGTTGGCGACCTCAGGGATATGCCCAAAGAGGGCAGTTTGATGCCTGACACCTATAAGGTTGCGCGCGGGGCATCGCGCGCCGACCTCATCAAGAAAATGCAGGACGATCAAAAGAAGGTCGTCGATCAGGTTTGGGCGCGTCGCAGCAGCAATCTGCCGCTGCACTCGCCCTATGAGCTCGTGACGCTGGCTTCGATCGTCGAAAAGGAGACCGGTAAGGCGGATGAGAGGCCGCGCGTCGCCAGCGTATTCCTGAACCGGCTGGCGAAACGCATGCGGCTGCAGTCCGACCCGACCATCGTTTATGGTCTCGTCGGCGGCAAGGGGACGCTCGGGCGCGGCATCACGCGAAGCGAACTCGACAAGCCGACGCCTTACAATACCTATGCGATCGACGGTCTGCCGCCGGGACCCATCGCCAATCCCGGCCGCGCCGCGCTCGAGGCCGTCGCGAATCCGTCGCGGACGCAGGACCTCTATTTCGTCGCTGACGGCACCGGCGGCCACGTCTTCTCGGAAACGCTCGACCAGCACGCCCGCAATGTGCAGCGGTGGCGGCAGATCGAGAAAGACGCCAAAGATAAGGCTGGCGCTGATATCGACAAGGCAACACCCCTGACGCCGCCGCCCCCTGGGACCGGACCCGCTGGAGCGCCGCTCGGGCCCGCGGGGACTACGCGCGGCGATCAGCACGGCGAACTCAACAATCAGGGCTCTATCTATGGCGCCCTGCCGGCCTCGTTGGAGCCGCCGGCCGCGTCAGGCTTTGGCGCGCCATCCTCTTTCGCTAGGGCCTATGGCGCCGGCGGGCTTATGCTGGCTGAGGCCGCCCCCTGGACGGCGGCGGATAGGAACCCGGCCGATGGCCCATCGTCCGGCAAAACGCGCTCCAAAAAGGGTGAGGTCACATTGAGGCCGACCCCCGGCGCCTTCGCGATGGGGCCGGGTCTCGACGACCTTGGCATCAGCGTGCAGGGCGCGCCGGGAGCCGCGCTCGACGGTCCAGTCAGCCAGTCCGATGCGCCGGATGCAGGCGCAGCCGCCGCGCCGCGCTCCGCTGCTTTCGGTCCTGCTAATGCAGGCCAGGTCGCGGCGGTCAATGAAGCTGGGGCCGACGCATCGTCGCCGGCCCGCGCGGCGCAGGTCGCGGCGGCGGCGCCGGTCCATGCGCGAGTCATCGACGTTTCCGAGGGCACCGCGCTCGACCCTCTTCGCAACAAGACTTACGATTTGAATTACGCCAAGACCGTGCCGACCGAAAAGCAGATGGCGCTCCCAAATTAGCAAGGGAATCTGCAGGCGAGCGCGCGTCTACGCCGCGGTCCCGTGGAGGTCGTAGGCGTTGGCCCCCTCAATCTTTACATTGACGATCTCGCCGGCGCGCAAAGGACGGCGCGAGACGACGTGGACCCTTCCGTCGATCTCGGGCGCATCGCCTTTGGTTCGGCCTATCGCCTCCCTCGCCGCGGCTTGATCGATGATGACGGGAAGCCGCTTGCCGATCTTGTCCTTCAGCTTGCGCGCGCTAATGGCCTGCGCCTGCTCCATGAAACGCCGATAGCGCGTCTCTTGCGTCAACGGATCGACGAAAGGAAAGCCGAGATGGTTGGCGGCGGCGCCCGCAACCGGCTCATATTTGAAGGCTCCGACGCGTTCGAGTTTGGCGGCCGAGAGCCAGTCGAGCAGGAGCGCGAAGTCTTCTTCCGTTTCGCCGGGAAAACCGAGGATGAATGTGGACCTGATCGAAAGCTCGGGGCAGAGCTCGCGCCACCGACTTATCCGCTCCAGCGTCTTCTCTTGATCGCCTGGACGTTTCATCGCGCGCAACACGCGTGGGCTCGCATGCTGAAACGGAATGTCGAGGTAGGGCAGGACAAAACCCGACGCCATGAGCTCGATAACCGCGTCGACGTGCGGGTAGGGGTAGACATAATGGAGACGGACCCAGACGCCGAGCGCGCCGAGTTCGCGGACGAGATCGATGAATTTCGCCCGCACCGGGCGCTCTTGGAAGAGGCTTGCGGAATAGCGCAGGTCGAGTCCGTAAGCGCTCGTGTCCTGTGAGATGACGAGGAGCTCTCTGACTCCTGCCGCCACGAGTTTTTCCGCCTCGCGCAGGATGTCCGCCGCAGGGCGCGAGACGAGATCGCCGCGCAGCTTCGGAATGATGCAAAAGGAGCAGCGATTGTTGCAGCCCTCCGAAATCTTCAGATAGGCGTAGTGGCGCGGCGTAAGCTTGACGCCCTGCGCCGGAATAAGGTCGAGGAAAGGGTCATCCGGAGGAGGCGCCGCGGCGTGGATCGCCTGCATGAGCGGTTCGAACGCCTGCGGGCCAGTGACGCTAAAAATATCTGGAAACCGCGATCGGATCGTCTCGGGCTCCGCGCCCATACAGCCGGTGACGATGATCTTGCCGTTTTCGGCCGCCGCCGCGCCGATCGCGGCAAGCGATTCGGCCTTGGCGCTGTCGAGGAAGCCGCAGGTGTTGACGATGACCGCGTCGGCGCCGGCATAGCTCTTGGTCAGCTCATAACCCTCGGCCTTGAGGCGGCTGATGATCTGCTCGCTGTCGACGAGCGCCTTCGGGCAGCCGAGCGAGACGAAGGCGATTTTTGGCGCCGAGCCTTGGCGCGAGGCAGCGGCGTCGGTTTGGAGATCATCAAGCGTCATATGCCTGCTTTGCATGTCAAGCGGCGGCTGGCAAGGGAAAGCCACGGGCGATTCTACAGGGATGACGGGCGGACCGCAGAAATGAAGAAGGCCCGGCCATTGCTGGCTGGGCCTTCTTGAGTTCGCATTGAGCGTCGAAGCCGAAACGCTTGAACTCAGTACTTGGCGACGACCGGAGCCGGGGGAGTCAAGTCGAACTTGTAGGTGAAGCCGACCTGGACGCGGTTCTCGTTGATCGTCCGATTGCCAAAGGCGCCGACCGCAGCCAGGCCGGGGATGACGAACGAATTCGTCGCGAAAACAGTGGAGTGGCCGAACTGGGCGTAACGATATTCGGCGCGGATCGACCAGTTGTTGGTGACGGCATATTCGAGACCGCCGCCGACCGTCCAGCCGACGCGGGTGGTCGAAATGCTGTCATAGCCGAACAGCGTCGAAATGCTGCCGTTAATGCCGGCGAAGGCGACGCCGCCGGTGGCGTATAGCAGCACGCGATCCCAGGCGTAGCCGACGCGGCCGCGGATCGAACCCTGAACGTTGAGGTTGCTGCTGATCGTCACCGGCACGAAGAGCCGGCCAGCGATCAAGGGGGTGCCCGAGACCGTCCTGCTGAGGCTGGAGCCGTCGACGTCGCCCTCGAGGCCGACAACGAACTGGCTCAGCTGCACATTATAGCCGACATGCGCGCCGCCGATGACGCCGCTGTTATTGGTGCTGAAGCTTATGAAGTCACCAAAATTGTCACCGACGTTGACGTTGGACGTGCCCCAGGCGTAGCCGATCTGGCCGCCGACGTAGACGCCGGTCCAGGTGAAGATTGGAACCGGCGGCACATAGACCGGCGGTGGAGCCGGGGGAGGTTCGGCCGCAAGGGCCGTTCCGGCCAGCGCGACCGCGCCAACCGAAGCCAAAAGAACACGACGTAACATAGCGCTTTCTCCGACAGCGATACAGCTTAGCAAAGTTACCATCGTCGAGCCGCCACACAATCAACGATTAGAAAAAACCGAATTCAAAAGACGTATTTCGGACTAGAGTGGCTGCTTTGCCACAGAGCTTTCGGAGATTGCAATAACTGCTGTTGAAAGGTTACTAATGTGTCAAAAGAAAAATAGCCCAACCATTTCTGGCTGGGCTGTTTTGATCTCAGACCCGCAGGGCGAAGCCGGAGTCTTTAGACTCAGTACTTGGCGACGACCGGAGCCGGAGGAGCCGTCTCGAACTTGTAGCTGAAGCCGACCTGCACGCGGTTCTCGTTGATCGTCCGATTGCCGAAGGCGCCGACTGCCGCCAGGCCAGGCACGAGGAACGAATTCGTGGCGAAAACAGTGGAGTGGCCGAACTGGGCATACCGATATTCGGCGCGGATCGACCAGTTGTTGGTGACGGCATATTCGAGACCGCCGCCGACGGTCCAGCCGACGCGAGTCGTCGAAGCGCTGTCATAGCCGAATGGCGTCGAAATGCTGCCGCTGAAGCCGCCGAAAGCGACGCCCCCCGTGGCGTACAGCAGCACGCGGTCCCAGGCGTAGCCGATGCGGCCGCGGATCGAACCTTGCACGTCCAGATTGCCGCTGATGGTCACGGGCACAAAGAGTACGCCGGCGATCAAGGGAGTACCGGTGACCGTCTTGCTGAGGCTGGAGCCATCGACATCGCCCTCAAGGCCGATGACAAACTGGTTCAGCTGCAGGTTATAGCCGACATGCGCGCCGCCGATGACGCCGTTGTTGTTGGTGCTGAAGCTTGTGAAATCGCCGAAATTGTCACCTATATTGGTATTGGACGTGCCCCAGGCGTAGCCGATCTGGCCGCCGATATAGACGCCGGTCCAGGTGAAGATCGGAACCGGCGGCACATAGACCGGCGGTGGAGCCGGGGGAGGTTCGGCCGCGAAGGCCGCTCCAGCCAGCGCGACCACGCCAACCGAGGCTAAAAGTATCCGGCGCAACATAACTTTCTCCTCCAGGGCTCCAAACTTCCGCAAGCTATACCGCCTTTGCGCTGACACATAAACGGCGAGCGGGGAAAATAGCGAAATCAAACTGCTCAATTTTGGCGTGTGTAGCAGTTTTGCCACAGATTTTTCGGAGATTATGCGGATGTCTTGTAAGTGAAAAACCCGGCCATTTCTGGCCGGGCTTTTGACGTCGCAGCTGAAAAGCTGATCTTAGTACTTCGCGACGACCGGAGCCGGGGGCGGCGCGAAGTCGAACTTGTAGCTGAAGCCGACCGTCACGCGGTTTTCTTCGAACTTGGCGTTGGCGAAGCCGCCAATGGCTCCGAAGATACCGTCGGCGTAGATAGTATTATTGCCGTACTTCGTGTAACGGTATTCGGCGCGGATCGACCAATTGTTGGTGACGGCATATTCAATACCGCCGCCGGCTGTCCAGCCGACGCGGGTGTTCGATCGCTCGGCATAGCCGAACGGCGTGTCAATGCTGGCCCTGAAGCCGCCGAAGGAGACGCCGCCGGTGCCGTACAGCAGAACGCGGTCCCAGGCGTAGCCGAGGCGGCCGCGGATCGAACCTTGCACATCGAGGCTGGCGCTGACCGTCGCCGGGATGAGGCCGCCAAACGGTCCTCCCGCGTCGAACAGGGCCGGTATGACGAGGATGCCCGATCCAGACTTGCTGAGGCTGGAGCCGTCGACGTCGCCCTCGAGGCCGATGACCCACTGGTTCAGCTGCAGGTTATAGCCGACATGGCCGCCGCCGATGACGCCATTGTCGGTGGTGCTAAAAGACCTAAAGTCGCCAAAGTTGTCGCCAGCATTGGCGTTGACAGTGCCCCAAGCGTAGCCGATATCGCCGCCGACATAGATGCCGGTCCAGGTGAAGATCGGAACCGGCGGCACATAGACCGGCGGCGGGGCGCGCGTAGGAAGATCGGCCGCGAGGGCCGTTCCGGCCAGCGCGACCGCGCCAACCGAAGCTAACAGAACACGACGTAACATAATGCTTTCTCCTTCTGGGGTTCGAAGCTTGCGCAACCTATCGCGTTTGCGCGGCCGCACAACCTCCGAATGGCCAATTCCGTGAATGTAGAAGCGTAATTTCACACCATGTGGCAGCAATGCCACAATCAGATTCAAGCTTGCGCCTCTAACTTCACGGAATTATTACTAATTGTTTAAGGCGTAAAAGCCTCGCCTTTATGGCCGACTTCTTTGCCTCGCGATCTCACACTGACCGAACCGCGCTTAATACTTGACGAGGATCGGAGTTCGCTCCAGCGAATATCATGAATTGCGCGCAAATCGCTACCCCTCCGCGGCTCAAGAGCGCGCGGCTGTCACAAAATGCGGTTCTTTCCTGAACTCGCCGCTGGCTTAAGCTACAGCCGCTATCGCAGGGCGCAATCATATATTGAGGAAAATAGCCGAGCAGAAGGCGAATTTCCGATGGCTGTTGCGCCGCTGCCACAGGCGCGCATTGAATTGAGGAAAAAAAGCGGCAAAAAATTGCGAAAGTCTTAATGTATGAAAGCCTTAAAGTAAGAAAGCCCAGCCTGCGAAGGCCGGGCTTTCTTTGTATCGTGCCTTGAAAGTCGAAGCTCGATAGCGAGGTGATCTCAGTACTTGGCGACGACCGGAGGCGGCGGAGGAGGGACAAACCAGTTGAATTTGTAGCTGATCCCGAGCAAGACGCGGTTTTCTTCTACCTTGCGGTTCAACTGGGCGCCGACCGCAACCAGCCCCGGGAAGAAGAAGGCGTTGTTGGCGGCGAGCGTCGTAGTGCCAAAATCGGCGTAACGATATTCGGCGCGAATCAACCAATTGTCGGAGATGGCGTATTCCACGCCGGCGCCGACGGTCCAGCCGGTGCGCGTCGACGATCTGCTATCATAGCCGAACGGCGTCGAAATATTGGTGCTGAAGTCGGCGAAGGCGACGCCGCCGGTGGCGAACAATAAGACGCGATCCCAGGCGTAGCCGATGCGGCCGCGAACCGAAGCCTGAACCCCGAGATCAGCGTTGGCGCTAACCAGCGGAGCAAAGCCGGGGAAGATGCCATTGGCGGGGATGAACGCGGTTACGGTTCTGTTGGCGGCGGTGCCGTCGACATCGCCTTCGATGCCGATGACCCAATGGTTAAGGTTGAGGCCGAACTGGTTCACATCCCAGTTCCAGCCGATATGGCCGCCGCCAATGAAGCCGTCGAAGCCAGTGCTGAAGCTCGTATAGTCGCCGAAGTCGTCGAAGACATTGCCCTTGTAATGGCCGAAGGCGTAGCCGACATGGCCGCCGACATAGGGGCCGGCCCAGGTGAAGACGGGGACCGGCGGCACATAGACCGGCGGCGGAGCCGGGGGAGGTTCGGCCGCGAAGGCCGAGCCGGCCAGCGCCGCCGCGCCGACCGAAGCTAACAGAATCCGACGTAACATGATGCTCTCTCCTTTCAAGGTTGGAAGCTTGGCCACGTTAGCCTGTTTCAGTTAGGCAAAAAACTGGAGCGGAGGCGAAAGCGCCCTCGGCGGCGCGCAATTCCCCGTTGTGTTGCCTCGGCGCAACGAATTTGGCGCTTTCCGCGGGCGTTTCGGCCGACGCGAGCCGGAATGGCTGATGTCATGACCAGATCTAGCGGAATAAAGGCTTCGCAGAATCGCTATTTTGCAAAGGCGGGAGAAGCAAACGGGCTGTCGAACTTGAATGCGGCGCCGAGCCGGACCGCGTTCTCAGTAAGGTGATGGGTGACATTGCCGCCAAGAGCCGCCGTGAGCGGATAGTCCGTCCACGAGCCGAAATCCGTATAGCGATATTCGGCGCGAACAGACCAATTGCTCGTCAAGGCGTATTCGAGACCGCCGCCGATGGTCCAGCCGGCGACCGATTTTCCGATCGAGCTGTAGCCGAATGGGGATTGATATGAATTCGTCACGCCGGCAAAAGCTGCGCCTCCAGTCGCGTATAAAAGGACTCGGTCCAATGCGAAGCCGAGACGGCCGCGAATTGTTCCTTGCACGGGAAGCTGCGTTCCATAGGTAATGAATCCCCAAGCATAGGATCGATTGAGGCTGGAGCCCTCGATATCGCCCTCGACGCCGGCGACGATCCGATTGAACTGCATGCTATAGCCCGCGTGGGCGCCGCCGAGTTCGGAGCGTAATAGACGCCTGAAAAGCTATAGCCTGGCGTCCATCCATAGATATTGTCGGGCGCCCAAGCATAGCCGATCTGAGCGCTAAGATAGACGCCGGTCCAGGTGAAGATCGGCACGGGCGGCGCATAGGCGCCGGCGCCCTGCTCATAGGGCAGGTCGCCGGCCAGCGCCGATCCCGCCGCGGCGACGGCGGCGGTCGTCGCCAAGAGAAGTCTTGCGAACATGCTTGGTCTTTTCCGACACAAGACGTTCCGGGCGATGGGTCGGGGCTCAACGCCCGGGCCGTCGCGGAGCGACTGTCAGCGTTTTGAGTTGCTTTCCGCGATGGGGCGAAACGCTTAGCAAAATGTCGCAAATCGCGGTTACCGAATTCTGAATGGGGGCGTTTTGGCGCTGGGGGCGCGTCGGATCGATTGCTCGCGGGAGGCCAAAAAAGGCGGCGAGCAGAGCGCCGGGAAAACCGACGGCGCTGACTCCCCCCTTATTGGAATTGGGCGCGGTTGTGCGTATAGAGCAGGCAGAGCAGGGAAGAGGTTGAGCTGAGCCGCTGCGCGATGGAAGGGTGGCCGAGTGGTTTAAGGCAGCGGTCTTGAAAACCGCCGTGGGCGCAAGTCCACCGTGGGTTCGAATCCCACCCCTTCCGCCAACTACTATGTTTAAGTTACTGACTCGTTTGATACTTTCAATACTAAGAGATTATTAGTCTTACAATTCGGCGCGGCTTGAGGCGGATTGGAGTTCCAGCCTTGGACAGTCGGGCGCAGCCATAGGTTTTTTGGGTTTTGACCAAAATCCGCCTCGCTGTTTTCCGCTGCATTTTCCGCAAGTCGCGGCAGGTGCTCATTTCCGCTCGTCGGCGACGTGAGCCGGTCAAAGCCCCTTCACGGCCCCTTCCGGCCCGAGAGCTCGCACGGTCTCGCCGGCCACGAACCAGACCAGCCCGTCCCCTTGCCATCGCACAGCACGTCAAATAGATCGGCCGCCATCCAGCCGAGTTCGACGGCAAGGCTTCCCCGTGCGTCCAAGAATAAGCCCCCGTCGTTGATCGTGAGTTGCCGGCGAGCCTGTAGACTGCTTGTAGCAAGCCTGTAGGGAGCGCGTGTTGTAATAATGCCACACCAAAGCAGAGTGACTTGCATTATGCAAGCATCTCAGCCTCGGCTCTACAGCAGCCCTCTAGCGTTTGACGAAAACGCGTCCATGCAAAATGTCTTGTCAAACGATTTATTGCGTAACGCATTTGAAAAAAAAGCGCCCGTTGACAATGCGCAAACGCTAGATGTGGTGTTTCATTGGGTTGTTGGCGGCGTCGGCGTCGCACAGCGTGTCCCAGAACCACTCTTCGCCGATGCGCCAGTCGATCAACAGGTGCTTTACGAGAAAAGAAGCCGCGACCATCCGCGCGCGCGGTTGTGCATTTAGCCGGTCGGTCCAAAGCTCGCGAATGCCGGCGTCGACCAGCGGATGGCCAGTCCTGCCGCGCCGCCAGGCGGCGAGCTCACGCGTCGGGCGGATCGCGCCACGGCATGGCGTCGAAGCGGCGCCGCAGATTGACCCGCGCCGCATCGGGATGGCTGAAGAGCAAATGATAGTTGAACTCGCGCCAACCGAGTTCGCCAAGAAATTTTGCGGCGCCTTTTGGCGCGGGCGCCACGGCCGGCACAGCGGCGAAAATCTGGCGCGGCGTGATCTCGCCGCAGCGCAGATGCGGCGACAGGCGCGAGACGCAATCCGCGCCAAGGCTGTCGCGGGCCGTCGCAAGGTGGCGAGACCCTCATCCAGAAATCCGGCAAGACGTGCGTGCGCACCCTTTTCCCCCGGCGCCCAGGTAGCGCGCAGCCTGCCCGCCCAGTCGGGCCGCCGGCAAAAGGACGAGCGCCTTGAGGCTCGTCCGCTCCGGCGCGCCGCGCGGATAGAGCGCGGCCTCGATGCGCTCCGGCACATCCGGGGGCCCTCCCTGCGGCAGGCGCGAGGCGGCCCGCCAATAAGCCGAATAGACCGTGAAGCCGCCGCCACCGTTCTTTCGGACCTCCCAAAGCTCGTGCAGCTGGCCGTTGAAGCTCTTCGCCTCGACGCCCGCCGCCGATAATTGCGCCTTCAGCGCGGCGTCTACCGCGATTTCCGCGCCGCCATAGCGCCGCGTCCAGAAGATCGCCGGCGCCTTTGCGGCCGCTGCGAGAGCGGGCAGGAAATTTTGCGCCTCGTCTTCAAAAAGATCTAACCGACCACCCCTGGCGGCCAGAGCTTCGCCGAGCGCATCAAGCGAATGATGCGGCCACCAGCGCGACGCGCCGCCAATTCCGGGGCTTCGCTCATCGCGGACGAAGACGCAGAGAAAGGGACCGCGCGCAGCGCCTCATTGTCGGCGAGGCGTAGATCATCGCGGAGCCAGATGAACGATGGGGCAGGGGGCGGCATAATGGTCCTTTATGATTCCGGCTGGCGTCCGGTGCCGGCCGGATCGGCTTCCGGTTTTCGCGCGGCCGGGCGGATCCGCGCTGCTCGCTTGCGCCGCAAACACCGATCGCCTAATCGAGTTTTTTGCCGCAAAGGGATGCCGCATGGCGCAGGATAAGCTCCACGAAACGATCGTCCGCCAACACGACAAAGTGTTGATCATCGATTTCGGCTCGCAGGTGACTCAATTGATCGCCCGGCGCGTGCGGGAGGCCGGCGTCTATTGCGAGATCGCGCCGTTTCAATCGGCGGAAAAGGCCTTTTCGGAGCTCCGTCCAAAGGCGGTCATCATGTCCGGCGGCCCCAGCTCTGTGCTCGACGAAGGCTCGCCGCGCGCGCCCAAGACCCTTTTTGACGCGGGCGTTCCCGTCCTTGGCATCTGCTACGGCGAACAGGTGATGGCGGATCAGCTTGGCGGCAAGGTCGTCGCCGGCCACAGCCACAGCCGCGAATTCGGCCGCGCCGAGGTCGAGGTTTTGCGCAACAGCGCCCTGTTCGACGGCGTTTGGGAAGAGGGCAAAAGCTATCCGGTGTGGATGAGCCATGGCGACGCCGTCAGCGAATTGCCGCCGGGATTTGCCGCCATCGCCACCTCGCCCTCGGCGCCTTTCGCAGCCATCGCCGATGAGGACCGCAAGCTCTACGGCGTGCAGTTCCACCTTGAAGTCGTGCACACCCCCGACGGCGCGCGGCTCATTGCAAATTTCGTCCACAAGGTCGCGGGCGCCCAAGCGGATTGGACGATAGGCGCTTTCCGGCAGGAGGCCATCGCCGCGATCCGGGCGCAGGTCGGCTCCGGCCGCGTGCTCTGCGGCGTCTCGGGCGGCGTCGACTCGGCGGTCGCCGCCGTTCTCATCTTCGAGGCGATCGGCGAGCGGCTGACCTGCGTCTTCGTCGATCATGGCCTGTTGCGCCAAAGCGAGGCCGAAGAGGTCGTCAGCCTTTTTCGCGGCCATTACAACATCCCGCTCGTTCACGTCGAAGCGCAGGAGCTTTTCCTAAGCGCGCTGGCCGGCGTCGTAGATCCGGAGGAAAAGCGCAAGACCATTGGCCGACTGTTCATCGCCGCCTTCGAGGAGGAGGCGAAGAAGATCGCCGCCGATGGGCGCGGCGCGCCGGCGTTTTTGGCGCAAGGCACGCTTTACCCGGACGTGATCGAGAGCGTCTCCTTTAGCGGCGGTCCCTCGGCGACGATCAAGTCGCATCACAACGTCGGCGGCCTGCCGGAGCGCATGAACATGAAACTGGTCGAGCCGCTGCGCGAACTGTTCAAGGACGAGGTGCGCGAACTTGGCCGCGAGCTCGGCCTGCCGGAGGCTTTTGTCGGCCGCCATCCGTTTCCGGGCCCTGGCCTCGCCATCAGGTGCCCTGGCGGCGTGACGCCGGAAAAGCTCGCCATCCTGCGTCACGCCGACGCCATCTATCTCGACGAGATCCGCAAGGCGGGGCTTTATGACGAAATCTGGCAGGCCTTCGCCGTGCTGTTGCCGGTGCAGACCGTCGGCGTGATGGGCGATGGGCGCACCTATGAATTCGTCTGCGCCTTGCGCGCCGTCACCTCGGTCGATGGAATGACGGCTGACTTCTATCCATTCGGAATGGGCTTTTTGGGCCGCGCCGCGACGCGCATCATCAATGAAGTCAAAGGCGTCAACCGCGTCGTCTATGACGTTACCTCGAAGCCGCCCGGCACCATCGAGTGGGAATGATTCAGGGTCTGCCGGGAAGGTTCGGGGACTATCGCCAGTTCCTACGTAAGCGATTGAATTAAAATAGAATGTTGGCCGGAGCCTATCGGCATCTTTCGCCGGGTAGCGGTTGCGAACGACGGCTCAGATGACGGTCTTGTCTCCACTTGCCGCCAGCCTGCAGACGGGATACCGTCAGCCCGTAGAGACTGGCTGACGGTATTTTTTCTCTCTTATCTTTATGATAAACAAGGAGAAAATGTCCCGACGTTGGCCTCAAATTGCCTGACGGTATTTTGGGTCGAAGGGACGGGAAATGCTGACCGACACCGCGCTGAAGAGCCTAAAGCCCAAGGGGAAGCCGTACAAAGTCAGCGATCGCGATGGGATGTATGTCGTTGTGGCACCGTCGGGGACGGTGACCTTTCGGCTGGACTACCGCTTGAATGGCAGACGAGAGACCGTGACTCTTGGCCAGTATGGGCCGGCCGCACTCTCGCTAGCCCGCGCGCGGGAAAAGACGATAGATGCGCGTCGAGCCGTGATGGAAGGCAACTCGCCCGCTCATGAGAAGCAGCGTGCGAAGCGACGGATGAAGGAGGCGAAGAACTTCGGTGAATTCGGTGAGCGGTGGCTCAAGGATGCCCCGATGGCGGACAGCACCCGAGCTATGCGCCGCGCCATCTTCGAACGAGAGCTCTTGCCCGTCTGCAAAAATCGTCTTCTCCACGAGATAAGGCCTGACGATCTTCGTGCGCTCTGCGCGAAGATCGTTGATCGGGGCGCGCCCGCGACCGCGATCCATGTGCGGGATATTTTGAAGCAGATTTACGGTTTTGCGATTTTGCATGGCGAAAAGGTCGCTAACCCGGCCGACGAGGTCGGCCCAGCATCCATCGCCACTTTCGTGCCGAAGGATCGATCGCTTTCACCGACTGAAATCCGCTTGATGCTTAAGCAACTTGAGCATGTAGCGACGCTTCCCACCATTAGGCTCGGGATGCGGCTTTTTCTAATGACGATGGTGCGCAAGAGCGAATTGCAAGACGCGACTTGGGACGAGGTGGATTTTGAAAATGCCGTCTGGAGCATTCCCAAGGAGCGGATGAAGCGATCGAAGGCGCACAATGTTTACCTGTCGCGTCAATCCATGGATATCATGATCGCGCTCAAGACGTGCGCCGGGAATTCCCGCTACCTACTGCCGTCCCGGTACGATGCGGATGCACCCATGTCTCGCGCGACATTCAACCGGATCACCTATTCCGTCGTCGAGCGAGCGAAATTGGAGGGGCTGCCACTCGAGCCTTTTACCGTCCATGACCTGCGCCGCACGGGGTCGACGCTTCTCAACGAGCTTGGATTTAATAGCGACTGGATCGAGAAGTGTCTGGCCCATGAGGATGGAAGATCTTCGCGAGGCGTCTACAACAAGGCGGAGTACGAACCTCAGCGGCGTCATATGCTGCAGGAATGGGCAGACATCATCGACGCGTGGGTTGAAGGTCGAAAGCATGTCCCGGTCCTCACTCCACCGTCGATGCCGCTCCTGGTTCTCGATTCCGCGGTTTGACGGGTCGCGTTCGGCGCTGACGGACGTCCGGGTGCGGAGCACGGGGTGTTGAAGCGCTGTCCGATGCCCTGCGGCGTTCCGCCAGCCAGGCCTCTATTTCAGCGAGATCCCAGACGACGCAGCGGGCTGTGAGAGCAAAGCGGCGCGGAAATTCCCCGCGCTGCTCCATTTCATAGATCGTCGTATCAGCCAACGGCACGATCTGGCGGAGTTCGCTCCGACGGATAGTTCGTCTGATGAATTGCTCGGCCTTGAGACCCATGGCTTTTCTTCCGTTGGTCAATGTGTTGATTTCCGCTGAGATGTGACCCTGGAAGGCCAGAAATTTTCACTGAGAACTGACCCATGTTTTGACCTCCCCCTGGCTGATTGGTCGGGGGATCCAGGAGTGATCGACATGGCGTTATTGAGCGTAATCCGGCGCTGGCATTTCCGGCAGCACGTCCCGATCCGGGAGATCGAGCGGCGGACGGGATTGTCACGGAACACGATCCGCAAATACCTGCGGGCGGACACGGTGGAGCCAAAGTTCAAGGTTCCTGATCGGCCAAGCAAACTGGACCCATTTGCCGAGAAGCTGGTGGGTTGGCTGCGGCAGGAAGCAGGCAAATCGCGCAAGCAGAAGCGGACCACGAAGCACCTGCACGCCGACCTTGTGGCGCTGGGCTATGACGGCTGCTATGGCCGCGTAGCCGCCTTTGTTCGTCGCTGGAAGGCCGACCGACAGCGCGAGCAGCAGACCAGCGGTCGAGGAACATTCGTGCCGCTGGTCTTCCAGCCTGGTGAAGCGTTTCAGTTCGATTGGAGCGAGGACTGGGCCATTGTCGCCGGCGAGCGAACCAAGCTGCAGGTTGCCCATACCAAACTGTCGCACAGCCGGGCGTTTATCGTACGGGCCTATTTGCTGCAGACCCACGAGATGCTGTTCGACGCGCTGGCCCAAGCATTCCGGGTGCTGGGCGGCGTTCCTCAGCGCGGGATATTCGATAATATGAAGACCGCGGTCGATCGCATCGGGTCGGGCAAAGCCCGGCAGGTCAATGCCCGGTTCGCCGCCATGGCCAGCCATTACCTGTTCGAGACGGATTTTTGCAATCCAGCCGCTGGCTGGGAGAAAGGGCAAGTCGAGAAGAACGTGCAGGATGCAAGGCGCCGGCTATGGCAGCCGATGCCCAGCTTCCCCAATATCGACGCCCTGAACGCCTGGCTCGAGGAGCGCTGCATTGAGCAATGGGGAGAGATCCAGCACGGTGTCCTGCCCGGCGCCATTGCCGATGTGCATGGCGAGGAAGTAGGGCGCATGATGCCGCTGGGGCGCCCTTCGATGGCTTCGTGGAACATACCAAGCGCGTATCGCCGACATGCCTCGTGAACTTCGAACGCAATCGCTACAGTGTGCCGGCCTCCTTCGCCAATCGGCCCGTCAGTTTGCGCATCTACCCGGAACGGATCGTGGTGGCCGCTGAAGGGCAAATCCTGTGCGAACACCCGCGGATCATCGATCGATCCCATCATCAGCCGGGGCGGACGGCCTATGACTGGCGTCACTATCTGGCGGTGATCCAGCGCAAGCCCGGCGCCCTGCGTAATGGGGCCCCCTTTACCGAACTGCCGGAAGCCTTCAGGCAGTTGCAGAGCCAGCTCCTCAAGCGTCCCGGCGGGGACAGGGAAATGGCCGAGATCCTGGCCCTGGTTCTACACCATGATGAGCAGGCCGTGCTCTGCGCGGTCGAACTGGCGATCGAGGCTGGCGTCGCCACCAAGACCCATGTCCTCAATCTGCTGCACCGCCTGACCGACGGCAAGGCGCCTCCGGCATCCCCGATCGACGCGCCCCAGGCTCTGGGCCTGAAGCGGGAGCCGCTTGCCAATGTCGAGCGCTATGACGCCCTTCGTGACAGGGGGCTGCGCCATGCGTCATGATCCCGCCAGCGCCGCCGTCGCAGTCATGCTGCGCGGCCTCAAGATGTATGGCATGGCGCAGGCCGTGAGCGACCTGATCGAGCAAGGAGCCCCGGCCTTCGAGGCCGCCGTGCCGATGCTCGCCCAGTTGCTCAAGGCGGAAATGGCCGAGCGCGAGGTCAGGTCCATTGCCTATCAGATCAAGTCGGCCCGGTTCCCGGCCTACAAGGACCTGGCCGGCTTCGATTTCGCCGCCAGCGAGGTGAATGAAGCTCTGGTCCGGCAACTGCACCGCGGCGAGTTTATGGGCGGCGCCGACAATGTCGTGCTGATCGGTGGGCCCGGAACCGGCAAATCTCACATAGCCACCGCCCTTGGCGTCCAGGCCGCCGAACATCACCGCAAAAAGGTCCGCTTCTTCGCCACGGTCGACCTCGTCAATGCGCTCGAGCAGGAAAAAGCCATGAACAAGGCAGGCCAGTTGGCCGAACGCCTGCTGCGTCTCGACCTCATCATCCTCGACGAGCTCGGCTATCTGCCGTTCAGCCCGTCAGGCGGCGCCCTCCTGTTCCACCTGCTCAGCAAACTTTACGAGCGCACCAGCGTCATCATCACCACCAATCTCAGCTTCAGCGAGTGGGCCGGGGTGTTCGGCGACGCCAAGATGACCACCGCACTGCTGGACCGGCTTACCCACCATTGCCACATCCTTGAGACAGGCAACGACAGCTTCCGGTTCAAGGCAAGCGCCGCAGCTCCCAAAACACGAAAGGAAAAATCCGCCACTTGACCCACCGCCCGCAACGCGGGACACATCATCCACCCGGGTCAATTCTCGATGAAAATCCCGGGTCAGTTCGAAGCGGAAATCAACAGGTATGGCTCCGAAAGCGAGAAAGCCCGGCGCGATGGCCGGGCTTTCGGGTGGAATTGGATAGAGAAACGGGTGCGGGGCGGCCGAGGCCACCCCGCACGTCGACTGTCACTCGGCCGCGGCCATGTGCGCCGGCTCTTCGTCGGCGTCGGCCGGCGCTTCGTCCTCGTCACCCGCGAGGAAGTCCGGCAGCGCCTCGGACTCGCCGGTCGACTCGTCGGCGACGGGTGCGACCTCGACGAGACGAAGCGGCTCCGGCAGCCAACCCGTGCCAGCAAGCAGCCGCTCGGCCTCCTTGGCCATTTCGGTCTTCTTGAGGTGGTCGATGAGCTGTGCCGACTGCTCGCCCTTGGCCTCACGCACAGCTTCGAGGATGCGCGCCTTCGGAACCCGCCCGAGGTAGTTATCGACGGTCGGCGCCCAGCCGGCAGCGGCCAGGTCGAGATTGACGGTCCCGGCGAGCTGGTCGCCATGCGCGAAAGCGTCTGGACGCCGGTTCCAAGGTTCCTTCACGACATTGACTGTGAGGGCGGCGCAGTGAGCGAAGAGCGCATCTTGGCTGTCGCTGTCGAACGCCGTCAGCGAGTCCCACAGAGCCGCCGGCGCTTCAGGCAACTGCTTGGCCCACTGCGCGTGCCTGGTGTCGATCGCCCTTGCGGAGGCGGTCTCGGCCAACCCCGGCGCCTGAGCGCTGAAGCCGGAGTGCTTCGCCGTGATCTCCAGGCAGGTGTTCGAGGCGTAGCGGTAGAAGGCGTTGAGGCAGAGGGCGTGCAGCACCGCCTGGAAGGCGATGTGCGGATCGTTCGCCACTGCATCCCGCAGCGCCAGGGTGCGATGGGCGGTCAGCTCGGTCACCAGCCGATCCGAAAGCGGACGGATGGTTTCGTCCTCGTCCGGCGTGTCGATCTCGGAACCCGTCGGCGCGCCGCCGATGGTGATGACGGCCTGCTGGACGGCGCCGCCGGCGGTTGCGGCGGTTTCCGGTGCATCGCCGTCGCCGCCCCGGACCGGCTCGACCGGTGCTTCGTCGTCGGGGCGGACGAAGGCGCGTTCGATGTGCAACGCCCCGTCGTTGTCGATGCTGACGAAGATGCCCGCGCGAGCGATCTCGGACGGATCGTAGCGGACGGGCCGGTTCTCGAACGCCGCGATCGCGGTCTCAATCTCGCCGAGGCGCTGATCGACCTCGTCGGGCAACTCGTCGGCTTGCGAGTATTGATCCTCAAGCGCGTCCTGTTCGGCCATCAGCGCGGCGAAGCTGGCGTTCTCCTCTTCGCTGAGTTCGACCGTCTCGCCGGTGAGGCGGCGCAGACCGGCGGCGTGGCCATAGGGGAAGTCGGTGGCGACCGCGATCCAGCTCCAACCCTCTGCCCGCAGCGCCTCGGCCTCGGCCTGGAGCTTCTCTGTCACCAGCCGATCGAGCAGCGCCGGATCCTGCAGCCAGCCGCCATCGTCATGCTGGAAGAGGTCGCGCATGACCACGCCGCCGGCGACTTCGTAGACATCCATGCCGACGAACTGCGCGCGGCGGTCGGAGGCCCGGACTGCGCCTTCGGTGAGCTGGCGCCGGATCAAATAGGGCTCCTTGTTGTAGGAGCGCGAGACGGCGTCCCAGACCTGCTCCTGACGAGCATGGTCGTTGGTGACGGTGAACGCCATCAACTGCTCCAGCGTCATGCCGTCCTCGGCATAGATGTCGAGGAGCTTGTCGGAGACGGCGGCCAGTCGCAGGCGCTGCTTCACCACGGTCGGGGTCACGAAGAACCGCGCGGCGATCTCCTCGTCGCCGAGGCCTTTGTCGCGCAACGCCTGGAAGGCGCGGAACTGATCGAGCGGATGGAGCGCGACTTGCTGGATGTTCTCGGCCAGCGAATCCTCCTCGGCGATGCCACCCTCGCGCACCACGCAGGGGACAGGCACGGTCTTCGCCAGGCGCTTCTGTTTGACCAGCAGTTCGAGCGCCCGGAAGCGCCGGCCGCCGGCCGGGATTTCGAACATGCCGGTCTCCTGGCCTTCGGCGTCGAGAACCGGCCGGACGCTGAGGCTCTGCAGGAGCGTGCGTCGGGCGATGTCCTCGGCCAGCTCCTCGATCGAGACGCCGGCCTTCACGCGCCGGACGTTCGCTTGGCTGAGCACCAGCTTGTTGAAGGGGATATCCCGGGATGAACTGAGGACGATCTTCTGAACTTGTGCCACGGTCATTCTCCATGACGGGCGGCCGGGAGACTCTCTCTCGGCCTGCTACCCATCACGAAAAAAGGGCGCAGCCCTCTCACTCTTAAGCCTATGGGCCACATCGACTACCGTGCGCCGGACGCCGAAAGGGAGTAGCATATCACCGGACTGAACAGCGTCATTGTCACGCACGAGAATGGCTACGAAGGGTTTCCAAACTGTGCCCCGTATGAGACTTTGTGAGGAGTTCGACTAAATGCTACCGCCATTCATTCGGCATTACTCGGAACTCCAAGAGGTTGATAACGCCCACTATCCTGGAAGCAGCGAACTGCACAGTATAGGCTCTCCATTTTCCAATTCTTTGGGGCTAGTTCACCTTGGAGTACATCATGAATTTTTACCGCCCGGACGTAGGACGTCATATCCCCATGCGGAAGAAGTCGACGAAGAGTTCGTCTACGTGATTTCCGGCTGTCCAGATGTTTGGATAGACGGCGTCTTGCACCGGTTAATGCCTGGCCACGGAGTTGGATTCCCAGCCGGAACCGGGATTGCTCACACGTTTATCAATAACACAGATGAAATGGTTGCGCTCCTGGTCGTCGGAACGCGAAGTGGTGATCAGAGTAAGACCTACTACCCACTAAATCCAGAATTGAAAGATTTAAACCGCTCTAGATGGTGGGATTGTACGAACGACCGGATAACGGGAGTCCATGACGCGCTTCCGAACGCAAGAATAAAATAAATGCGATCGAACGGTAGAGTGCTACCAGATCAATGAGGTTCCGGTGCTATTACATCTGCCAACGAATTCGCTGACCGTCTAAATTCCGGGCTGCAACATAAGAATGAATTTGCAACAACTATGCCTAATTCTTCGATAAAACACCGATAATCTGGATCTAGTGTGTTACTATCGCTTGACCTGTTCTTGCTTATATCTTCGTATAATTCACGATCAATTTTAGCCTGCATGACTTGGCCGTCTTTAGGCAAAATAACCGCATAATATTGCCCGGGCGCAGGTTGTATTCGTTGTCTATAGATTTCAGGGCTAACCCCCGAACGCTGTAACCGCTTAATTTCGCGCAGCAAGGACGGAAGGTCATAAGTAACGCTAAGAAGGGTGGCTCCAGGGACAAGGGGCGGGACGTTTTCTAATGCAGGCCAACCTTCGGCTACCCGTGCTGCATGCCAAACGGCCCAATCGTATCCAGCCAAGTCAGCCAGCCAGGACAGTTGCGCCAATTTCGCCGCGCGCTTGGCTGCCCTCAACAGTCGCGGCCCAGCTACATATCCATCAAAGGGTTCTAGAATTTCCACAGTCCCTTTCAAATCACCGCAATCGTCAAAGTAGCTCGCCAGCACCCGCTCAAAAAATTCGTCACCAAAATAGCTAACAAACAACTGGTGGGAGTATGTAAATATTTCTGCGGAAATTTTAAATAATGATGCAATTCGTCTATAGCACTCTTCTTCCAGTCCAGGAGATTTGGCGAGCTTAACGATCGCCTCCAAATGAACGCTGTTCGGGGCAAGCTTTTCGATCTCACTGGAGTCCGCACCTGCAACCGCACGCCGAAAAGCCGGATCCCATGTAAGTCTTTGATATAATTCATACTCAATTCGCATGCGAAAATAACCCCAGTTTGTCTGATAGGGCCCGCGCCTTTCTCAAGTGTTCCAATACAAGGTGGTCTTCGCAGTATTCCTGCTCCAATGTAAGGCCACGCAAACATTTAAGCTCCGGCCCGATAGCTTCCAATAACTCCCAACATGAATCATGAACTGGGTAGGCATGTTGGTCTATAATGTTGAGGTCCGATCCGACGCGGCTGAACTGCAGACCGGCCACGTGAATCTCTACCACGCGCTCAAACAGGAAATTAGCTAGGGGCATATCCCATCTGTCCCGGCCCGTTGCTTGTTGATAGCCGATCAAATGACCAAGATCGAGAACCATTCCACAATCGGCCTCTTCACTTACATGCCGCATGAAGTCAAGCATATGCATTGTTTCAAGACATGCATTAACAGGCGGATTTTCTATAAGAAACGGACATGGCATGAGCGCTTGAAGATATTTTACCTTAGCCGCGGTTTCCGAAACTGATGCCTCGTCTAGGATCGCTGGAATAAGCATGGGGCCCAGATAGTGTCCCCGGTAAGCCCAGATCCCAACGTCTTGACCCATCCAGATCGCCGAAGTGTAATCTGCAATCCCTCGCGTACCTATAACTACATCGTCTTCCTCCGTGTTGCATGTTGAGATATTAAAGTTTACCGGATGAAATACTATGGGTAGCCTGTCGTGGATAAGATCGGAAAGAAAATGTTTGATGCGAGGAAGTTGTATATGGTGGGCGCCGAAGCTGAGATAATCAATCTTATCCGGCCCATGTGGCGGCAAGAAATTACGATAGTTCGGTTGGCCACCAGCTACGTCAGCTGCCAGACCAATGCCGAGGGTCGGTATCTCACTGTAGTGCATGATCGACCAGCTCCATAAAAGGGCGGCGCGCGCGGTCAAGGCCATAGACCGAAGGCATGCACCGGTCAAAACTGATCGGTTGTCCAAGCTCCGCGCATCTGACCAATTGCTTCAACAGAAGGTACGGCGTGCGGCGTATCGTGGTGGCGTTTAGCAACCTACGTGCAGTCTCGGCGGACCAATCGGTAGGTGTGGTATTTTCTAAACGTTGAATAGCTTCCGCCATCCGCCTAAGCTGAGGTTTTATCTTGTTGAACTCTAAATAAACGGACCTAATCTTATCGTCGGAAAACAGTATTTCGGGCTCCGGAAGTGTGTCTGGATGCCATTCTAAATGTATTTTGGATTCGTATTCTTTGCGTATGGCAGTGCCAAGATAAGGTGTTAAATGATTAAAAAGATGATCCCATGGGAGGTAGGAATCCAAGTGAGTAAGTTCAAGGAAATCAACATTTTGCCGCAAGTCTGCGGTGGATGAAAACGCATCGAACATGATAAAATCAAGGAACAGTTGAATGCGGTGCTTGCGTAAAAGTGCAACGGCTCGTATATTTTGGTCTACCGTCGTATCCTTTGAAAGACGATCTAGCGCATTTTGGCTTGCGCTCTCAATTCCAACTTCAACAGCCCTTAATCCGAGAGAGAACAATTCACTCAGTGCGTTTTCTGCCTTAATAAGCTGATTAACGCGAGTGGAAAAGCTAAAGGTGATGCCAGGTTGGTATTGCTGCAGGCGACGCGCCACTTCTAGAGTGCGGGGGACGGATACAAAAAAATTCGCATCCAAGAAATACACATGCCCATATTTTTGTTTGGCATGCGTCTGGAGGTCGTCAAGATCTGCAACCACCTTTTCAGCGCTCGCTCGACGCCACTCTCGGCCAATTGATATGATTGAACAGAATGAACATTTGTAGGGGCAGCTTCTGCTTGTCACCATGGCGACCGCAGGCTTCAGCTCATCAGTGATCGTGTCATAGAATTGTAGTGGCTTTTCGCGCGTGTCACTTTCAAAGTCAAAGATTGGGGCTGGTAAGAGGTCAAGGTCGGCGATGCGATCCTGATCCGCATTCGATACTATGATGCCGTTGTTGCGATACGTACAGCCGGCAATATCCCGAACAGCCGACCAAATATCAGACGCTGAAAGTAGGGCGAGCAGGGCTAATTCGCCCTCGTTTCTCACGATAATGTCGATGGATGGGTTCGAGTTCTAGTATTTGCTCGGGGTTTGCGCTGGCGTGAGGCCCGCCCGCAATTACCAGAGCGGCGTTGTGTTTTGATTTTATCGCTTCGGCAAACCGGTAGGCCAAAATTGCGTTTGTGTTGTAAAATGAGATGCCTACGACGGAAAATCGATCAAGCTGGAAAGCTTCGACCAGAGCGTCTGGGGATTGTTCGCTGTTCGAAAAGTCAAAACCGGCTGCCACAATGCCGTTCTGCCGTAGAAAGGCACCCAAATAAGCCAATCCAATCGGCCGCATTGATTGCCCGTTGGTTCCATACGGGATATTTACCAAGGCAATATTTCTACCTCGGTTGGCTTGGTTCCCGATCCCCGAGGTTTGCACGGCATCCTCCTCCAGTCAACGTGGCGATGGCCCTAAGCTTCCAGGTGCCCAAGGAATTGAGAGAAGGGGTCGGCTGGCTCCAATGCTGGAACGATGACGCCTTCGGCCACCAGTGTGTCCAAAACGGCTTTCAACTCTGGTGCCAACGGTTCAATGTCTATGTGGTTTTCATAAGTCAAAATGCTACTCAGAGCAGTTGCCGCCGTAGCGTTCAACCGCAATACACCTGAAGGAAGTGCGACGATCAGGTCATCGCACTCGTTCCTCCAATATGCGTCTGGTGCCAACCGCCAAGGCAAGACTCAATGCCTCCAGCGCGGGGCTACCTCAGTCGATTACCGCCGTCTTCCCCATGACAGCAAAAAACTCTTTCCCGCCAAGATTCACTTTGGCGACATTCGGCGAGTTGTGCAGCGATGCGGGCAGTTTATCCGTGGGAACCAGTTCCATTTCCACTCCAACCTTCTTGTCAGAGCCGGGAACGTTGAGCTGGAAGGAGTGTGTTGACTGCGTCGCTGAGGTGTTTGAGGCAGGCATGGTGGTCCCCATCGCTAAGTTAAAAAGCCCTTGTATCCTATCGCGGACACAGCCGGATTTCAATCGGATTCGGAAGCTATCTGAGCTGGTGTCAAGCAAAAAATTTACCCATCGAATAGTCGATCGGTGGAGGAGATATCCGTCGAAATTTGTCCAGGAATGTCCTTGGCGGCAGTCTCAGATCTAGCGCCCAATCTGAAGGCAATTAGATAGTTCGCTGCCGTGGACGCGGCGCTCGCGGCCCGAATGACAGCGCGGTTGTCCTCACGCAGCACCTCCAGCCAGGAGCCTATATAGTCGGCGTGCCGGACTGTCGGGACGATGCCCAGCGTAGCGCAGCAGAAAGCGGAGGTCATTTCAGCGCAGAGTTCCTCGCGCGCGTAGGATTTCGAGCCGAACCCGCCTGACAGTTCGCGCGCCAATCGCGATGGATGGCCCGTCCAGTGGCCCAGCTCGTGCAGCGCCGTACGATGCCAGTTGATCGGCTCGAAATAGCTCTCGGGCCGTGGCACCTGGATGTAGTCGAGCGCTGGCGCGTAGAAGGCTTTGTCGCCGCCAAGGCGTAGATCGGCGCCGCTAGCGCGGATCAATGCCTCGACGTCGGGCATGATCAACCCTTCGGGGACCGGCGGCGGGACAGTGACCAGATCTTCCGGCAGGCCTTCGCATTGCGCGGCGTTGAAGACCGTGAACCGTTTGAGGAACGGGATGGCGACGGCTTCGTCGCCGGTCTCGCGGCAGCGGCGGCGTTCATCATCTGGAACGAAACGGTCGGCATAGACGACAGTTGTTCCGCGTTCGCCTTTGCGCACATTGCCACCGAGACCGAGCGCTTGGCGAAAAGTCAGCCAGCTTTGTGTCGCGAAGCCGTGCTGGACGACCGCGCCCCACAGGATGAGCACGTTGATGCCCGAGTAACTGCGGCCTGTGCCGGCGTTCTTCGGCATGGCGAGCGGCGCGGAGACGCAGTTCGAGCCCCAGGGCTGGACCCAGGGCAGTCGCCCGGCTTCGAGCTCGGTGATTATCTTGTTGGTGATTTCCTCATAGAGGCTCACCCGGTCCTGATCGGGGCGAGCGCGCGCGGCAGAATGTGACATCGTAGGGCTCCGCGACGGGCGCCGCGAGCCTCTCTCGCGATCCTAACCCGTCACGGCCAACCCGGCCGATCTCTCACTCTCGGGGCGTTGCGGGGTATCCCCCGCAGAAGGGGTCGGACGAGACGCCTACGGGCTCGTCCGCAGGGGAACGCCTTCCCCCGAAAAGGCTACCTTTCCAACGTTCAATCCCGGGGCGTGAGAAAACCTATGCCCAATCGGGCGTAGTGCATGAAACTGGCGTTCGACAGTGCCGATCAAAACTGGCCAACCGGGTGTGCTGGATCTTCGAACGGTTGGAGGCGGCGGAATTTTCCCGCACATGAGATGCGCGAAAATTCTTGACTTCCTGGGCCGAACATGGAATTAACGCGCATCTCAGGTGCGGGATAATTCTATGGCCTTACACTTGGTCGGAGAGACCATCGATGCCAAGCGGGCGCATCTTCGAGCCCAATCGGGCGAGCTGATCCAGCTTGTCCGGGGAGTGTATGTCGATGATGACGGGAATGCGGAGACCGCGGTCCTGAGCCACGCCGTTCGCATCGCCCATTATCTTTACCCAAACGCGTACCTCTCGTCAGCAAGCGCGGCTCTTCTCGCGCCGACGCCAGACGGACGGCTTTTCATTAGTGGCCGGCGCAATCAACGTACGCGCCTGCGCAACCTTGAGATCGTCCAGAATGAGGCGCCGCCGCATCCGTCAACCGCCGTCGCGGTGGTTGGCGACGATCTGGGGGAGTTGCGCATCGATGTATCGTCGCCGCGTCAGCGGTTCCTGGAAGCCTTTCGGCTGAGGAGCGAACACGCCAGCGCGGTCACCGCGGACATGCGAACTCAGATGGCGGCGCGCTTGGTTGAAGAACACGGTTCCGCACGGGCCGCTGCCGACGCGGTCTGGGCGCTGGCGCGAGAGAATGCTTGGTATCGCGAAGGTGAAGGCGCTGAGCGCTTCCTCCTGGTCCAGCCTGGAACGACCAAGGCTCCTGCCAACAAGGCGGCGCTTGACCTATTGGTCGCTTGGCATGGCGAGTTTCTCGGCCGACTAACGCATGATGGCTTCGAATGGCGATGGAAACCGCAAAAGCGTTCAGGGCCGGCGCTGGTGCGGGAGACAACGCCGGGAAAGCTTCCGGCTTTCATCGAGTCGCTCCTGCCTGAAGGTTGGCTCGCGCAGGTTTTGCACGAACGCGACGAACGCGAGGCGCTTCGTCGAGGCCGGCGCTATATGTCGAACATCGTCATCGTCCAAAACCGTGCGGAATTGGCAACCTTGCCAGCCGACGTTCTTGCTACGCCGCTTGCCGCATTCGCAGATGCCGGCCGGTTCACTGGGCGTTATGGAGGGCCGGCGCGCGGGGAGATCGAGGGGACCTTCGAACAAAAGCTTGCAAGGATCTATGAGCGCGCCGAGACGCCTCGCCTGTCGGGCGTTCAGATCAAGGCTCCGATGAGCCTCCTCGCCGATGGCGATCTTGTCCCGGCGATTGATCAGCCGTTCACGCACATTCTTAAACCGGCCGGCACGGCGGGGTATGAGACGCTGCCTGTCGTTGAATGGCTTTGCCTCGAGTTCGGCCGCGCCGCTGGCTTCGATGTGCCGTCGGCGGCGTTGATCGAGATGCCGGACGGCATGTTACCGGCCTTGGTGGTTGAGCGTTTCGATATCCGCCGTGGACCACAGGATCAGCGCCGCCTGGCTCTGGAGGACTTTTGCTCCATTTTGGATCTTCCGGCCTCGGCGAAATACGACGGCACAATCGAACGCATGGCAAGGAGCCTGCGCCCACTATCGACGGCCCCGGCCGCTGACCTCAACACCCTGTTCCGGCGCGCGATCTTCGCCTGGCTGATCGCAGATGGCGACATGCACATGAAGAATCTTGCGCTGCTGAAGACCGCTGACGCTGGCGCGAAGGCGTTCACTACAGTGCGTTTCGCACCGCTCTACGACGCTGTCACTACGAGAGTCTTCCCCGGCCTTGGCAATGACCGCATGGCTTTGAAGCTCAACGGCAAGGATGACCGCCTCAACGCGCAGGACTTCCTTGCCCTGGCGCGGACAATTGGCCTGACGGCCGGCGACGCTGGGGCGGCAATAACTGAACTCGCCGCGCGGCTGTCCGAGCGCGCGCTCACGCTGCGCCTGCCTGATTTCGCGGGCCACGCCGAAGCGGCAAAATCTGCGCAAGGGAAGCTGATGGCCATTGTCAGTGAGCGATCCGCAGCAATCGCCGGATAGCGTATTGATGTGAATCCACCCAACCCACGGCGTGGGTGCGACCTTGGTCCGCGCTAGGGTTCGAGGCGAATTTGAAGCTCGGCGAGGTCTTCGGCCGCTATGTCCGTTCCCAACAAGCTGTGGAGATATTCCAGCAGGTCCTCTTGGCGTGGCTGTCCAAACGCGAGCCTATAGACCGTCAGGCTGCGTTTCAGCCATTCGAGACGGCGGATCTCGCGGCTGAAGGGCAGCATGGGAACGCGACGCTCCACTTTCACGGGGCCTTCGTAAATCCAATAGGGAATGAGATCGGTATCGACGTCAGTTTGCGCTCGTGCGGCATCGAACATTGTCTTCCAAGGATCTTCCGAAGCCGAGGCGTGGCCGCGCACGACATCGATTTGCCGATGTGCCAGATTTAGTCGGATCGCATGGCCCTTAAAGCGGTGCACGCGACCTTCCCGTTGCTCCAGATCGACCGGATTGCCGGGCAAATTCCAGTGATAGACGCGGTAGCAATAGGGGTGGAAGTCGAGCCCCTCTTGTCCGATCGAGGTTGTGGCGAGTACGAACGGCCGGAAGGGTGAATTGAAGGCGTCACGAACGCTTCCCAAGCGAGCGGCCCCACCTTCTTCATCTTTGTAGTCAGCAAGCCTCATGGCGAAGCGGCCCCGCATCTGGAATTTGTTGATGACGAGTGCATCCCCATCGATCGTGGGGTCCTCGACGTCGATTTGCGAAGGGCGGATCGACAACGCATCGGCAATGGCCTTGCTGACACCAGCAACGCGGTCGGCTGACGAACTCGCGCCCAAGCCCTCGGCGTCTACGAGATAATGGACATACTCATCGAGGACGGCCTGCAGATTGTGTTCTGCGCCGAAGGTCAGGACGCGGCGCCAGTATCGATCATCGTCGTCCTTGCGCAGGAGCGCGACAGCGTCGTGCTGGTTGAACAGCGTACGAAAGCCCCAGGCGACCTGGTTCGCAGCCTTGAGCATCCGGGCATCGTCCCACTTCAAATCTGGCGCGATGCGGCGCAGTGCGCGCAGCGCGCATACTGCAGGACTACCTAGGGCGACATCGACGAGTAGGTCGATGATGGAGTCACCGACCGGGCCGAGATCACGCCCGGCCGTCGCCGAACTGAGTTCCGCGACGTGTTCCTTGAAGCCTTCCTCATGACCGAGAGCGGCCAATCCACTGGGCGAGGCAAGCCACGCCGTCGAGTTCGCGCCCGCCATCGCGTCGATGACGGCTGGCGCGGCCCATTCCCAGTCACGCCCGCCTGCGGTGTCGACGACGCTATGCCCCAGCGCCTCTACGCTGTCCCGGAGCCGTTCAGCCACAGCCTTGCGCATGTCGTCGACGGATAGCGTCAGTGGATTTTCCGCGAAGATCGCCAAAGGATCGCCAAGGCGAGCGAGCGTAGGCGACGGATAAATCAGGTGCATGGCGCGCATGGCCACCAACCGCCCCTGATCCTGCCTGAACTGGAGCGGTCGCGGACGCACGGTGTCGAAGTAGTGTCTGCCTGCATCGCCCGCGCCCATTCGGCGTTCGGCCTCATAAGAGAGAATAGCGGCGATCGCGTCAGGGACCATCGACCAGGACGAGAAGATCAGCGCCTTGGTCAGCGGTGGATTCTGCCGCGCGGGTCCGTAGTAGGGCAATGACGGCGGGATCCAGAGGTTCTGATCGAGTCCTTCGCTAAATATGTCGTCAACGACGCCGCGCATCCGGCCGTTTGCCGGATCGAGCGGCTCATAGGCATCGAGGCGCTCGTGATCCAGCATGGCGGGTTTGGCGCGGATCAGCGCCGCCCGCAGGTTGGGGGGCGGCCGGTCAAGCTTCTCTTTCAAACGGCGCTTTAGCGCGTAGTCCCGCATGAAGTTCAGCAGATACGGCGCGGACTTCCAGTATTCGGTGATTTCTGGCGCATCCAACGCGCGCGCGACGCCGGAAACAGAGGCCGCCTGCTGCAGGTCCGAAGGCTGCACGGTGATCGACATCGGCGGCTCACCGACCATGGAGTCACGATCGACGGTGCTGGCCACTCGTTCAGTGCGGGCCATTACCTTGCGCAGGTGTCGTTCGATGCCGCGCCGCGCTTCAATTGCGGCGGGGCGGGCTTCCGGAAGGTCGTGGAGAAAACCGCGGAACTGCCGCATCTCGCATTCCAGCGTCGCGGCGATCTGCGGGCCGTTCTTCTTTCCATAAAGAAATGACAGCGTTTCGAGAAAGTCCCGGTAGTGTTCACCATCATCGGGCTCGTCCCCGGACAACGTCAGCATACGGTAAGGAGTTGCGGACAGTAGCAGGGTTCTTGCGGAGTGGCCGTTTTGGTCGGAATAGTCGAAAAGCTCGCGCGCCAGTATTGCTGCGTCGGTTTCACCATGCAGCAGATCCCGAAACCTTTGGAATTCGTCCATAATGATCAGGTCGGGTTTTAGAGCGTCGACGCAGGCGTGAGACAGTTTTCCCCGAAGTTTGCCAATCAGCTTATTGCGGCGTTGCGCCAGTTCGATCGGGTAACTCTCCCTGCGGCGAGGGAAGAGATCGCATACAAACTCAAGCTCTTCGAACAGGCTGGCATCGCCCTCGACGTCGCGGCGGAAGCGATCGATGATTCGATGATCGACACCTTCCAGTGTCAGATCATCGACGGCTTGGTTCCAACCGTCCACCCCAGCGGTGACTTGAAGCAGGTTGTGCAAGCCCCTTGGTCGCGAAACGCATCCCTCGAGCATCCGCAGAAGCAGGGCGCGTTCTCGGGTGACGCCTGTGGTCGACCGTAGATCGAAAGTGGTTCCGGGCGTCAGACTGATAAAGTTGACCTTGTTTGCGTCGAGCCCCTGATCGCCCCGGACCTGTAACGGGATCAGTGTCATGCGTGTTGGCAAAGCCAGTTCACGTCGATTGAGCACATTGAGGCGATTGATATTCTGCGCTGCGATCGCCTGGTTGGAGCAAATGTAGAGGATGTCGATCCGTTCTGTTTTGTCCCAGAGTTTCTCAATTGTCCGCGCGATCACACCGCGGGCGACCATCGTCTTGCCAAGACCGACCTCGTCGGCGACCAGGAACTGACGCACGGGATCCTGGTCCCCGTAGAGCCGATCAAACACGTAGTCGACGGTGCGGCGCTGAAACGCCTTTAGTGGCGCCAGAGCGGCGGCTGCTTCGAAGCGTTTATCCGACATCGTCAGCTCCCTGGTCTTGGAGCGCGATGCGGAACGCATCCCACAGGGTGCGGAAGTCATCCGGGATGGGATCTGGGCCTGCGTCGCTGCCCAACTCCAGCCGCGTAATGAGACGTTCGATCGCATGGAGCCGTTCGCCTCCATGACAGAGCGCGCGGACCATATCTTCGAGCAGCGGAGCGTCATCGGCCGACACGGCCCATGTGGTCTGTCCTGGCCCCTCATGCGCCGCGAGCGCCGCGCCGAACGGGTCGCCGAGTTCGGACAATAGCAGCCTCAGATAGCGGAAGAACGCGTCCCGACTGTCGATGATCCAGCGAAGTATGGCGGCATGCCGCTCAGCCGGGAGACCTTCCATGATCAGGCTAGTGCTGAACAGGGCGGAAGCCTTCTCGCTTTCATCTGTCAGGCGGAAGGCAAGAAAGCGGGTGAGATCGACCATCGGCATGGCGCCCAGATCGACTGTTTCCCCTATACGCAGTGCGGCCAAGACGTCGCGAGCATGCCCGTCGCCGCGCGTAATCGGCCAGGCGCTCAAAGCACCGATACCCTTGAGTGGCATAGGTCCGGATGGTGTCAGCCAGACGCGCCACGGTTTCTCTTCGGGATCGTCGCTTTCGGTCCGTTCGCAGCGCAGTCGCAGCGCGCCACGGCATAGCGCCCGCCGTGCCTCGTCGAGGCGCGCCTCGGCCGTGGTCAGTTCGGGATCGATCGGGTCCAACTCGGTGGCGACGAAAGTTCGCGTCAGGCGGCCGAAACCTTTCTCCCCCATGATTTGCTCAACGCTGCCAACCTTGGAGCGCTTGCCACGGAGTGAGGCGAACAGCTCGACATTGTTGCCAGAGAGCAGCGCCGGCCGTGTCGCATTGCCGGAACCGATGGTGACGAGGGTGTCCCAACCGATCTCTGAGATGAAGGCTTTTGCGTGAAGGCCTTGGAGAGCGCTCGCGGCAACTTCTTCGCCGTCTTCGCTCGCTGCCATTTCGTCGAGAACGGAGACCCGTTCGAACGCGCCGAGCGTCTTGCTCTCGACGCAGGCCAGCTGGTCAGGTCGACTGATGATGATAGGTTTTTCCGCCGTCGGCAGAGCAGCCAAGAAGTTCAGGGCGTCGGTATCGCAGAATGGCGAAATCACGCCCAGCCGCGCGCACTCGGTCGGCTGCCAAACCTTGCCGCCGAATCCGTTGACCGCGAAGGACACCTCGTCGAACCGCTCGGGCATTGTCCATTGTGCCCGCCTTACGTCCTCGGCGATCTCATTGGTCAGGATGCGCGCCTCGTCGGTGATCCCCGACACCGCCAGGTCCGGCAAGCGCGTCAGCAGATCAAACAGGGGTCGGTTATTTGTATCGGGTCGCCGAGTGAGTTCGCCATCAAGGCGGAGCGAGATATCCCATGAGCGGTCACGGGTAAGATTGCGCGACAAAACCAGGAGGCGAAGCAGGACCGGGTCTTGAGCCAGGGTCGGCCTATATCGCAACGCCCACATCTTGGGATGGAAGGCGCCATCGCGAGGGGCTGCGACTTCGACGATGATCCGCTCAAGGAGTGAGCAGAGCCGTGAGTGCGGTCGCGTCTGCGCGTGGATATGGCCTGCATCGGTGAACACGACGAGCCGTCCGGCGATCCGTTCAGCGCCCTCGAGCAGGGCCAAGGGATGGGAGAGGATGTCGTCGCGGTTTTCAGCGGCGAACAACGCCAGGCTAACCGGGGCGGCAAGCGCGGTCTCGAAGTCGAGGGAGAAGGTTGTGGCGACTGCCGCGTCGAAGACGTAGCCCGGCGGCGGCTGAAGACTGTCGCCGTACAGCACGCGCGTCTCGGGATCGAGGGTGGTCCTATTGAGCATTTGCGAGGTCCCGCAGGTGTGCCTTCGCCTGCGCCCAGCGGAAGGACAGTCGTTCGGTCCCCGATGCCCCTGTCCAGCGATCTCGGACCGCCCTGTTCGCAAAGCGAGATTGACTGGTTTTCAGCCGCCGCTCGCGGTCCTGCACCAGTTGCGCCGCCTGGGTCTGGATGCCGTCGGTGATCGATCCGTCGCGAACCAACATCAGCCATTCGGCGACAAAGCGCTTGGCGGCCGGCCGAATGCTGTGGGCGGGATGATCGACGGACTGCCAAAAGGCGTCGAGCGACCAGGCGCGGATTGCCGGCATGTCCAGTTCGTCGCGCCACTCCTGCAAGCGAGCCTTGTAGTCCTCTATCCAGGCGGGCTGCTCACGCAGTTCGCTGAGCAACAGGTTGTAGAGGAGTGACGCGCCGTGCATCACGCTCGAAAACACTTCTCCGTGGCTGACGAGCGTGCGCATCTCCTCAGGAAAATGGGCGAGGTTTGGGTGCTCCCAAATAAAGCGGCAGTCGGCGGGGGTGCCGGCTCTGCGGGCCAACGTCGCCAATAGGCTATGAGGTTGGTGCAAGACGAGTCGGTCGATAATGAACTGCGCCTCGTCAGCGCTGAGGCGGAAGGTTGCCGCCTCAAGCAGATTCTTTGGTCGGGGCGGCAGCGACGGCGTCCAGATCTGCAAGGCCTGCGCCTCCGAGGCGGCGTCATCGCTCTCACGGACCCGAGGGCGACCACGTTGGAGGTGGCGCATCGACGAAAACAAATTGTCGGTCGAGCCTGGGAACAAGCGAATTCCCCAGGAGCCCAGTCCGGCCCAATAGACAGAACTGGGAAGACGTTGCAGATCGGCGCCGGCGTCACGCCCGATGATCCCGTTCGAACTCGCCGCCCGCCTTGAGAGCGTTGGCAAGGCAATTCTCGAGGGCGCGGGCTT
This sequence comes from uncultured Alphaproteobacteria bacterium, assembly GCA_963815815.1. Taxonomy (GTDB): domain Bacteria; phylum Pseudomonadota; class Alphaproteobacteria; order Rhizobiales; family Beijerinckiaceae; genus Methylocapsa. Next base: position 426,890 of record CAWFIA010000010.1, on the reverse strand, counting down.
CGGCCGCAAGCTGGTCAGCGCCGCCGCTCGAACTCTCCAAAATCTGGAACAGCCATGGAATGAACAGCATATAGCGCAGCCGCGTCTGGATTGTGCTGGTGCCCGGAAAGAGGTGATCGGCAATGGAATCACGGATGCCGCCCAAGCCGAGTTCGTCACGGCTCTCCCTTTCCTGGAACAGCGCCATGATCCGCTGCGCACGCTGGCGCTCGGCTTCATCGAAATCAATCCAGGCTAATGATGACACGCGCCGTTCTCCGTTCGCGTTTCTAGGCGGCGCTGGCCGCAGAGACTGGAGAGGGCGAAACCGGCAGCACCAAACCCGAGGTCACCAGCACGATCAGCCCGCGTTCGGTGCCGGTCATATCCAGATAGGTCCTGACCTGTGCGCGGTAGTGCTCGATCGTTTCGGGGCTGGGCTGGACATCGCTTTTCCAGTCGATGACGACCTTTGGCTTGCCATCCTCACCAAAGCTCGTCGCGTCGGTGATGCCGGCCGTCGCCTGTTCTAGATTGTCGGTGAACAGAGAGGCATAGACCGGAAGCTCCGGCGCGAGGGTTGGACGAAGCCGAACGATGTCCGGCAGGGCCAGAGTGCGTGTGACGCACTCCGCGAGTTCGACTGGCGAGAGGCCCTTGGCGGGGTCATCGACGACGGGTTTTCCGATCGCAACGACGAGGGCGCGCGCTCGCTCAGTTAAAGCCGTCGCGGTGTCGGCGGTTTCGCCGGTCAGCACTTCCTCGAGGAGCTTGTGTAGGATGAGGCCGCGTTCACGCCCACCCTGGATCGCGGCCGGGACTTCGGCGCTGCTCGGCTGATCAGAATCGCTCGACGCCCACACCTCCACCGCTTCGGGCTGGAGCAGAAGTCCCGTGCTGTTTTCGTCACGGCTGGGGGCCAACCAGAGCAGGCGGCGGTGACGGTCGGCGATCGCGGCAGCCTCTTCGGCAAATTTCTCGCGGGTCTGTAGGTTAGGTTGAACCGCCGCCGCTGCGCCCATGTCGGCCGGGAGGTGCGAAAGATCTAGCGCTGGCAGATCAGCGAGCGACAGATCCAAAAGCGAGATCCAGGCTGACTTCGACGGCGCGACGTCGAGCCGTGGCAGGACCAGCAGTTCGCGCGCCCTGGTGGCGGCGACATACCAGAGCCGGATCCGCTCGCGGTCGAGCTCGGCCTTCTCGGCATCGCGGGCTTCGTCATATCCAACTGGATGAACGCCGAAGACGGGGCAATAGAAGATGTCGTTGTCACGGTCGGTGACCGCGCTTTCCGGCGCCATGATCCCCGTCATCGTGTTCACCGGCACGACGATCGGCCATTCCAAGCCCTTGGCGGCGTGCATGGTGTAGAGTGCAACGGCTTCTTCCTGGGCGTCGGGTCGACCTTCGACCGCGCGCGACTCATCGGTCCACGCGGCTGTGATTGTCTCTGCGAAAGCGCGTAGGCCACGCACCGCATAGGCCGTCGTCAGGCTCAGATAGAGATCGACATTGGCCAGCGCGCGCTCAGCCTGCCCACGATGACGTTCCAGTAGGATCGGGCGCACCCGCATCACGTCGACCGCTTGAGACAATAGATCGTGGGGCGTGGTGCTGTTCGTCCGACGATAAAGCGTTTGCAGCTTCTCGATGGTCGCCCGCGCCAGCGGGTGTGCAATGCCACTGGCATCCACACCAAGATCGAGTCGGGGCAGCATGTCTGGATAGTCTTCCGAACGCGGCAGCGCCCAGATGATGTCGAGCAACTCCTCCTCTGTCAGTCCGACGAGCGGACCGCGCAGCAGCGCCCCCAAGGCAAGAGTGTCGCGGCGGTCGGCCAGCACACGGGTCAGAGCGATGAGGTCTTGGATCTCCTGACGGCGAAAGAGGCCCTTGCCCGCCTGTGTCGCGACCGGGATGCCGCGACGTTCGAGCGCCTCTTCATAGCGCCACAGATCGCTACCTGTGGGCGCGAGAAGAGCAATGTCGCCCGGCCGGCAGATGCGGCTGACACCGCTGCGGCGATCAATGATCATTTCGCTTCCGATCAGCCGGACGCACATTTCGGCGACGGCGTCGGCTTCAGCGTCGCGCTGCTGTTCGGCTGTGGCCTTGCCGTTCTCGTCGGCGACGGCGACGTCGAGGGCGGCGACGCACAGCGCCTCGCCACGATCAGCATGGAACGGATCGAGCGCTGTGAAGCCAGGTTGCCCGTCGCTCGAGAGCAACGCTTCAAAACGCTCGTTCACATAAGTGAGAATGGGCGCACAGGAGCGGAAGTTGGTTGAGATCGACAGGACGCTGTCGGGATCCTGCGCGAGAAACGCATCACGCGCTCGCACATAGGCGCTGACGTCGGCTCCGCGGAACCGATAGATCGCCTGCTTGGGGTCGCCGACCAGGAACAGCGCGCCAGGGCGGATGCGGAAAGCGGCCCAGTCGCCCGTCGCGCCTTCAGCCGGTGGTTCGCCGCACAGGCGCCAGAAGATTTCCGTCTGAAGCGGATCAGTATCCTGGAACTCATCCACAAGGACATGGGCAAAGCGGCCCGCGAGGGAGCGACGAACGTCGTCATGGTCACGCAAGAGGCCGCGGGCGGCAAAGATCAGGTCGTCAAAATCGAGCAAGGCGGCCGAGCGCTTGTGGTCACGGAAGCGCTGTAGAACTGGCTGCACCTGGACGATCACGTCAGACAACACACGGCTGGCGATATTTTGGACCATTTGCCTCCAAGCTTCGCAGCACGTGGCGTAGTGGCCTTCGGCCGCTGTGTTGAGGCGCTCGCCGTCCGCCTTGGCCAAGCCTTCGCGCTTGGCCGCTTCGGCCCATTTTCCTTTTTTCTTATATGCGGAAAACGTACCGCTCTTGGTGCAAAGGTCACGGTGTGGCCGTGACACCAACAAGCGGACCAAACCCGCAGGGGTCTCCGCGGTCGGGCCAGCGTCAATCTCCCGCGCCATTTCCGAGAAGCGTTGGGCGATTGCGACCGTCTCTGGCTCGACCGCCGGCGCCGTGCGGATGAACGCGGCGAACGCGTCGGCAGCGTCGCGGAAAGCCTGAAGGTGGAGCGCCAGCGGTGATACTGGCTGGGCCGACACTGTGCGCCGGCGGCGCAGGTTCGCGACAATTTTATGGATCAGTCCGACAGTTTCGCCGGGATCCTGAAGAACCATTTCAGCGATGATCCCGCCTTCACCTCCCGACAGTTGTTCGCGCAGCCAGGTGTCCACAATCTCGACAAAGGCGAGGTCAGCCTGGTTGCGATCCATCACGCTCGCACCCGGATCAATATCGGCCTCGACCGGATAGGGCTTGATCAGGCGCTGGCAGAAGCCGTGGATGGTCGAACAGGTGATCTCGTCGATCGACGCACTCGCCGCCAAGAGATGCGCTTGCTGAACTTCTGACAGGCCGGCAGGCAACGCGACGCGCAGCTCCGGCGCGATATGTCCAGCTGCGAGGTCGCCGACGAAGTCGCGAACGCGGATCAGCAGCTCGCTGGCCGCCAATTCGGTGAACGTCACCGCCGCGATGGATTTCGGCACGATGCCCTCGGCCAACATCACCGCGATGCGACCCGCCATGACGGCGGTCTTGCCGGAGCCGGCGCCTGCTTCGACCAGGATTGAGCGATCATGCACGTTGATCGCGTCGCGTCGGGCTGCATCATCTCTGAGCGCTTTGGTCGCGTCGGTCATCACTTGGCCTCCCAGACATGTACGGCGTCGCCAAACCGTTCGGTCGCGGCCGAAAGCTTGCGCTTGCAATAGGTTGCGCCAGCGTTCGCCGGGAGGGCGAAGGCCAGATCGTCAAAGGCGCCGCCAGTGTCAGGTCCGATCAAAGCGTTGCCTGCTGTCAGATTTGCGCGTGCTGCTTTCAGATAACCGGTGATCTCGATCAACGTGGCTTCGGGGTCTTCAAGCTGGAGATTGATCTGATCGCGCGGGTAAAGAAGGGAGGCGCTGATCGACATATCCGCACCCAGCAACGCCTTCACAGCGAAGGCGTACAAGCACCGTTGCAATTCCCGCCCTCCGTCGAGGCTGATACTGTCCTTGGGAGGGCGACCGGTTTTGTAGTCGCGGACCAAGGCGCGCTGGCCATCACCGGAGATGTCGAGACGGTCGATGTATCCGGCGATACGGAACCCGGCGCCCGGGATTTCGACAACCGTCGTCGGATTCCAAGGGGTCTCGGCCGTCGATTTGGCGGTCGCACCGCCAAACGGAACTTCCCCATAGGCGCGCGCACCCGGCAGAGTGTTGATTTCCGCTTCGAACTGACCCGGGATTTTCATCGAGAATTGACCCGGGTGGATGATGTGTCCCGCGTTGCGGGCGGTGGGTCAAGTGGCGGATTTTTCCTTTCGTGTTTTGGGAGCTGCGGCGCTTGCCTTGAACCGGAAGCTGTCGTTGCCTGTCTCAAGGATGTGGCAATGGTGGGTAAGCCGGTCCAGCAGTGCGGTGGTCATCTTGGCGTCGCCGAACACCCCGGCCCACTCGCTGAAGCTGAGATTGGTGGTGATGATGACGCTGGTGCGCTCGTAAAGTTTGCTGAGCAGGTGGAACAGGAGGGCGCCGCCTGACGGGCTGAACGGCAGATAGCCGAGCTCGTCGAGGATGATGAGGTCGAGACGCAGCAGGCGTTCGGCCAACTGGCCTGCCTTGTTCATGGCTTTTTCCTGCTCGAGCGCATTGACGAGGTCGACCGTGGCGAAGAAGCGGACCTTTTTGCGGTGATGTTCGGCGGCCTGGACGCCAAGGGCGGTGGCTATGTGAGATTTGCCGGTTCCGGGCCCACCGATCAGCACGACATTGTCGGCGCCGCCCATAAACTCGCCGCGGTGCAGTTGCCGGACCAGAGCTTCATTCACCTCGCTGGCGGCGAAATCGAAGCCGGCCAGGTCCTTGTAGGCCGGGAACCGGGCCGACTTGATCTGATAGGCAATGGACCTGACCTCGCGCTCGGCCATTTCCGCCTTGAGCAACTGGGCGAGCATCGGCACGGCGGCCTCGAAGGCCGGGGCTCCTTGCTCGATCAGGTCGCTCACGGCCTGCGCCATGCCATACATCTTGAGGCCGCGCAGCATGACTGCGACGGCGGCGCTGGCGGGATCATGACGCATGGCGCAGCCCCCTGTCACGAAGGGCGTCATAGCGCTCGACATTGGCAAGCGGCTCCCGCTTCAGGCCCAGAGCCTGGGGCGCGTCGATCGGGGATGCCGGAGGCGCCTTGCCGTCGGTCAGGCGGTGCAGCAGATTGAGGACATGGGTCTTGGTGGCGACGCCAGCCTCGATCGCCAGTTCGACCGCGCAGAGCACGGCCTGCTCATCATGGTGTAGAACCAGGGCCAGGATCTCGGCCATTTCCCTGTCCCCGCCGGGACGCTTGAGGAGCTGGCTCTGCAACTGCCTGAAGGCTTCCGGCAGTTCGGTAAAGGGGGCCCCATTACGCAGGGCGCCGGGCTTGCGCTGGATCACCGCCAGATAGTGACGCCAGTCATAGGCCGTCCGCCCCGGCTGATGATGGGATCGATCGATGATCCGCGGGTGTTCGCACAGGATTTGCCCTTCAGCGGCCACCACGATCCGTTCCGGGTAGATGCGCAAACTGACGGGCCGATTGGCGAAGGAGGCCGGCACACTGTAGCGATTGCGTTCGAAGTTCACGAGGCATGTCGGCGATACGCGCTTGGTATGTTCCACGAAGCCATCGAAGGGGCGCCCCAGCGGCATCATGCGCCCTACTTCCTCGCCATGCACATCGGCAATGGCGCCGGGCAGGACACCGTGCTGGATCTCTCCCCATTGCTCAATGCAGCGCTCCTCGAGCCAGGCGTTCAGGGCGTCGATATTGGGGAAGCTGGGCATCGGCTGCCATAGCCGGCGCCTTGCATCCTGCACGTTCTTCTCGACTTGCCCTTTCTCCCAGCCAGCGGCTGGATTGCAAAAATCCGTCTCGAACAGGTAATGGCTGGCCATGGCGGCGAACCGGGCATTGACCTGCCGGGCTTTGCCCGACCCGATGCGATCGACCGCGGTCTTCATATTATCGAATATCCCGCGCTGAGGAACGCCGCCCAGCACCCGGAATGCTTGGGCCAGCGCGTCGAACAGCATCTCGTGGGTCTGCAGCAAATAGGCCCGTACGATAAACGCCCGGCTGTGCGACAGTTTGGTATGGGCAACCTGCAGCTTGGTTCGCTCGCCGGCGACAATGGCCCAGTCCTCGCTCCAATCGAACTGAAACGCTTCACCAGGCTGGAAGACCAGCGGCACGAATGTTCCTCGACCGCTGGTCTGCTGCTCGCGCTGTCGGTCGGCCTTCCAGCGACGAACAAAGGCGGCTACGCGGCCATAGCAGCCGTCATAGCCCAGCGCCACAAGGTCGGCGTGCAGGTGCTTCGTGGTCCGCTTCTGCTTGCGCGATTTGCCTGCTTCCTGCCGCAGCCAACCCACCAGCTTCTCGGCAAATGGGTCCAGTTTGCTTGGCCGATCAGGAACCTTGAACTTTGGCTCCACCGTGTCCGCCCGCAGGTATTTGCGGATCGTGTTCCGTGACAATCCCGTCCGCCGCTCGATCTCCCGGATCGGGACGTGCTGCCGGAAATGCCAGCGCCGGATTACGCTCAATAACGCCATGTCGATCACTCCTGGATCCCCCGACCAATCAGCCAGGGGGAGGTCAAAACATGGGTCAGTTCTCAGTGAAAATTTCTGGCCTTCCAGGGTCACATCTCAGCGGAAATCAACAGGCAGAGGTTCATCGCCGTACGTAAGCGCACGACTCGTCAGAAGGCGCGCTTCATCTAGCGTTCGGCGCCAGATCACATTGGGCGGGACGGCTCGCTCGCTTTCCCAGACAGCGGCGACCTCGTCGGCGGCGTTGCCCACTGCTGTCGCGATCTGGGTTTCGCTGGCGTGGGCGAGGCCGCCCGCCGACTCCAGTTTTTGGAGGGCGAGGTCAAGCGTCATGTGCACCAAGTCGCCCATGCCGAGCGCATCGAGAACAAGCGGATCCGTCCCGCTCTCTGGCGTGCGCATGTGCATGGCATAGACCCAGACAAAGCCGAGCGGATTGCGTAGCAAGCGTTTGAGCGAGCTGGCTGACTGCGTCCGGTCCAGAATGGCCAAAAGCAGGGGGTGGTCCGCGCGAACTAGGCCGTCATTGGCCGTGATTTCTTTGCGGTTCCAATTGCGCCAGCAGGTCCAGGCGCTGATCGCCTGCGGCTCATGGGCGAACTCCTCAGGCCGCGCCATCAGTCGATCGGTCTCGCTGAAAGCATGGCCTGGGACCGCGTTGCGGCGGACGTAGATCTCAGCACCTTGGCCACCGAGCAGGGAGCTGCGTCCAAGAAGCCGGCCCTCGCTGTCACGGCGCGAGCGAGACAAGACAACCTGGCCCGCGGTGGTCGCCAGAATGGTTTCGAAATCACGGCGATCGGCTGCACCGACCGGGAGCGGATCAAGCTCGCTGGTGGGAATGATATGGTCCGAGATCAGGCGATCCTCGGAGATGGCGCGCGGCCAGCGCGAAGAGTTGAGACCGATCAGACGGACGAACGGGCGCGGCGATGCCGCCAGCGCACTGGCCGGCATCCAGGCGACGGACACACACGCTTCCAGGCCGTCATCCTGCTTCAGGGTCTCCAATGTCGCGTCGAGTGACCCGGAGGGGCCGGCCAACAGCGCCTTGCGCCAGATCGCCAAGGCCCGTCCATTCAGAAGCGTTGATCCGATTTCCGCCGCCGCGCTTGAGCCCTTGGCGAGAATGGCGACGATGCCGCGTAAGGTCGGGGCGTGATCCTTACCGTCCGGCCAGTCGGCCGGGGTCAATCGATCAAGCAGGCGGGTCCATGCCTGTGCCGACGCCAGCGGTGCATCGGTCGGCAGGACGCGCATCCAACCCGCGGGCAGGGTCCGGAACGGTCCCGTTTCCGAGCTACATAGGGCCGCCAGACGGCGCATCCGGGTCTGAGACAGGCCCCGTATGATGATGTCGGCGAGCGCGGCGGCTGCTTGGCCGTCGCGGGTCGTCGTGACTTTAACCCCGTGGACGAAGTGCAAATCGATGTTGGCGTCGGCGCGAAGCGACAGAAAATGATCGTCGTACTCTCCGGGCGATGACGCGGCGATCGCTATGTCAGCGGGCTGGGCTTCACCGGATGCCAGAAGAGCGCGGGCCCATCGGATCGCCTCGATGGCTTCATGATAGGCCGTGGCGGCGCTGACGGCGTTGATTTCCGGAGTCTCTGGCTTTGATCGTAAGACAACGACGTCGGTCCGCTCGAGCCAAGCGGGCGCGGAGCGTGGTCCAGCGGTCCATTGCACGGGCGTATGATCGGTCAACGCTTGCAGCAACGGTCGCCAACAGGGCGAAAGCTCCGTGATGCCGACGATCTCGACCGGCCCGAGAAATCTTGGGGGCATGATCAAGCCGCCGGCAGGCTGCCGCTACGATATCGGCCGGTCGCATCATGGCGGGCGGCAGTTGTGCCAGAACCGCTGATTCGAGACGCGCGATAAAGTCGAGGCGGGGATGGTCGTCAGCCCTCGCGGCGAGATCGATGCCGGCCCGCCAAGCCTTGTGGAGTGTGTCTGCAGCGGCATCAACCATGCCCGGAAGCAGCTTGATGCTCTCCAATTCGCCAAGCGGTGTTGCGGGCAAAACTGCCTGAATCGCTGAGCGAAGGCTATCATCGTCGATCGCCGACGCGAACCCGCCCGCCATGCGGACCGCTAGTTGCTCGAAAGACAGAATCTGTATGCCGTGACGCCGCTTGCGCGCGGCATCGAGCCTTACCTCGCGCATCGCCAATCGGCCGTGGACGACGATCGTTCGCCGGTTTGAGATGCTCATCGCTGATCGCCTTTTGCCAATTCTTGCTGGGGTGCTGGATGAGCGACGGCGAAACAGAGGCTTCGGCAGCTTCTGCACGAGCGGGAATTGCGAGGTGTATGCGAACTGGCGCCTGGGCCTCGTAGTAGAGGAGATCCGTCGCCGTCTCGTGATCGTGCAGGAACATCGTCTTCCCCCACTTGGCCGCGCCAAACGGCTCCACTCGGCCAGCGCATCAATCTTGCCCGCGGCGCAACCGTTAGCGACCAGCACCTCCGTGGACAGTGAGTGATTCCGCGTCCCGAGGACTCAACGGTCGTCAGCCAGGTTGTCAGATGCATTGAGTAAATCATTGTCGTTTATGCCATGTAGCTCGCTTCACTGTTTTCCTCTTGCCGAAGCGTCTGAAGTGCTACCTTGTTCGTAGTCGCTTTAAACCTGTCGATGAATTCGGCCCTATCGGCATGCTCCAGCGAACGATCATTTAGTCGGGCATCGATGAGAAATTGTCGGAGTGCATTCCGCACGGCGATGTCATCACGTGAGCCGCGGCGATTTCGTAAGAGATCTTGAGCGGAGAGCGACTGTGCACGCTCCGCCAGCCTCTTTGGAGCGAACACTGGGTTGCGTTCCTCAGCGCTTCTCGCGATCAAGATCGTGCGCACGCACCAGAGGGCCCGCTTCGTCAGGAGCTGCGGGTTCAGTTCGGCACCAAAGCTGACCAGGAACCACCCGAAGTCGCTGGCTCGCGAGATCTCGGCCGCATAGCTGGACCGGAATTGAAAGACTTGCCGGAGTCTTCGGCAGATAGTTGTCCGGATCGATGAGCGGCTTCGCTTCCCGCACGAGGTGGCAGACGAATAGGTCGCCGTCGCGCGCGTCCTGTTCGAGCTGGCGCCAAGGGTAGAGAAAGAGGGAGAGGTTCCCGATCGAGACGTGGCGCGTCTCTTCATCGAGACCGATCATCAGCAGGTCGGTGTCTGAGCCTTCAGATTGATCGGCCCGAGCCAGGCTGCCGAAAAGCAAGGTGGCCGCTATCGGCATCTTTGCTTACCGGAAATGGTGATGCGATGGTGCGAAAGGAGAATGCGCTTCATCTTATTCGCCCCCGGTCGAGGCCCGCGCCAGCGCCTCGATCGACATCTGGCGCGACGACGCGCGCGCCTGGGTGATTTCATCGCGATTGTGCAGAACGATCTGTTGCTTCTCTGGCTTCAGCACGCCAGGCTCGACGTCGAGATTATACTCGCTCATTAGGTAGAAACTGAGGCTTAAACGGCATGGCCGGATGAGCTGGCCGTCCGTCATGGCGTGCTCGCTGGCGACGGCAGCCTGACGTTCCGGCGGCAACCCCGGATTCGGACGAATCACGAGATTGATTTTCTGCGCCCACTCATAGTCGAGCGAGACGTCCACAGACGCTGGCCGGTGGTCGATGACCTTGGCGATCCGGTTGAGATTGTAATCTCGAAAATCATTGTGGTCGCGCGACCATGAGCGCACGTACCAGCGGCCGGCGCTATGGGCGAGGGCATGTGGTGCAATCGTCCGAGAAGGCTGCACCGAGCCCGTTAGCGACGCGTAATCGATGTCGATCTCCTGGTGCTTGCGGATTGCGTCGAGCACGCGCAGCAGCACTGCGGGGTCGGTTGGCCTGCGCCCTAGCGTGATGACCTCGATCGGCGGGATGGCGTCGAACCAGGTGTCGCCAGGCCGCATCCAGCGGTTTTCGATCGCTACGAGCTGCAGAAGATAGCGCTCGATCGTCTCGCCGATGAACGCCGGCGCGAAGTCATCTGTTCGGATGTAGGCTTTCTCGGCCCGGTCATAACGGAGGTTGGCGGCGGCGATCTTCTCGTAGTGTCCGATGTCGCCCGACGCCTGCTGCGCCGAGATGCCGAACGTGGCGGCCAGGTCGCTGCGGTTGAAGCGGCCATCCCAAAAGAGCCGAAAATCGATGAATTCGAGCCGCCGTCGGACTCCCCAGCGCAACCGTTCGCTTCCATCCTCCACTCCAAATCCTCCAAAAACACGATTCTAGCTGACCGATCGCGTCCATTTACTTGACGCGATCAGGGGCCGTCCCCATATCATATGGACGGACGATGGGGGCATGGCAACCTCGCCGTTAAGCAGCGAGGGTCGCCTGAATGGAACCGTGTGAGGAAGATCAACAGCTTAGCGCCCCTTTTCGCGTCCTAAGCCTGGATGGCGGCGGCATGCGGGGCATCTATACGGGGGCCTTCCTCGCTCGTCTGACCGATCAGTTCGCGCGGATCCGAGGCGAATCGGCGCTCGACCTCGGCCGTGGCTTTGATCTGATCACTGGCACGAGCACTGGCGCGATCGTGGGCTGCGCGCTCGCAGTCGGACGGCCGATGATGGAAGTTGTCGCGCTCTATCGCGAGCACGGGCCGAAAATTTTTCCGCACAGGCTCACGGGCAAGCTCAGTGCGATCTATCGCGCTTCCCAAGGCGACCGCTTCGTGCGGGCGGGCGATCATGCGCTGCGGCAGGCCCTGACGGCGGTTCTCGGCGACGTCACTATGCTCGACGTCTTCGAGGGGCGTGGCATTTCGCTGTCCGTCCCGACAGTGCTGATGAGCGAGCATCGGGCCTGGGTGTTCAAGAAGACACCGAAAAGCGGCGTTCGCGACGATCGCTACCCGCTCGTAGATGTGTGCATGGCGAGTAGCGCCGCGCCGATCTACCGATCGCTGGCTGCGATCGACGACCCGAACACGCCAGGCGGACCGAAGCAGGTGTTCGCTGATGGCGGGTTGTGGGCGAACAACCCGATCATGGTCGGGCTTGTCGATGCGTTGACGATCGCCGCGCCAGAGAGGCCGATCGAGATCTTTTCGCTGGGAACCTGCCCGCGGCCCGAGGGCGATCACCTCGACGCTGAAAGTGCACACAGGTCGATGCTGGACTGGCGGCTTGGCGCTGACGTCGCGCCGCTCAGCATCTCGGCCCAGGAGTTCGCCTTCGATAACATGGCGCGGTTGCTTGCCAACGCCATCACGATCTGCGGACGCTCGATCCGTCGGGTGCGGTTTCCCAACAAGCCGGTCCCCGCGAGCATGATGCCATACCTGGCGCTCGACGATACGCGGCCAGAGGCGATGGACCGCCTGATCGGCCAAGCCAACACCGACGCCGACCTGACCAAGAGCGCGTGCGACGACCTGAACAGCGAGGACGGCCGGATGATCCGGCGCCTCATGCTCGACCTGCCGGCGATGCCGGCGACCGGCGCGGTCTGGGACCGTGCCTCAACTCAAAACCTGAAAGGATAGGTGATGTTCGACTGCGCCAAGGACGTCCGTGCGTATCACGACCAGGACGTGACTCTGCCCAAGAGCGAGCAGGATGCGATGCGCGACCGGCGCAACTCGAACCGCACCCGGCTGCGCAAGGGCTTGTCCGACGCCGGGAAACCGGCACCGATCGAGTTCGTCAAGCAGGGCAGCTACGCCATGAAGACGATGGTCCGCGACGCTGACAACGACTACGACATTGATGACGGCGTGTATTTCCGAAAGGAAGGCCTCGTCGGCGACCGCGGCGCCGAGATGACGTCGCTGCAGGCCCGGCAAATGGTCAGGGACGCTGTTGACGACGGGAAGTTCAAGCGGGCCCCGGAAGTCCGCTCCAATTGCGTGCGGGTCTTTTACGAAAAGGGTTACCATGTCGATCTGCCGGTCTACCGGCGGGTCACGACTTCGACGGTCTTTGGAGACGAGTCTCACTACGAGTTGGCCGCCAGCAGCGGGTGGAAGCGGTCCGACGCCCGCGATGTGTCCGACTGGTATGAAGACGAGCGGGCGAGATCTGCCGATGGCGTCCAGCTACGCCGCATTAACCGCGATCTGAAGAAGTACGGACGCAGCCGCTATAGCTGGCGGGGCGGCATACTCAGCGGATTCGGCATCACCGTGCTGACCAGCGAGCGCTTTCGCGTCAGCGACCGCGAGGACCGAGCCCTCTACGATACGATGGTGGCGATCCGCGATCGGCTGAACTGGAACCTGCAGGTGGCTCACCCGGTGACGCCGGGCGATTACATCACCAGCGGGACGGACGACGCGAAGGCCCGCTGCTTCCGCGAGAAGCTTACGGAGGCGATCGACACGCTGGCACCGCTCTTCGACGCGGACTGCACGCGCGAGAAGGCGCTCAAAAGCTGGGACAAGGTGTTCGCCACCACCTTCTTTAGCGAGCGGTTGGAAGAGGAGCAACGCGCGTCCGTGGCCGCACCGGCCATCATCGGCTCTGCCGCCTTGCTGAGTGCGACGGCCGCGGCTGCTAGCGCGGTCAGCAGCGCCGGCGGCGGCCGTCATGCATGAAGACTGGCTACCGCTCGGCTGGCGACAGGCGGCGCTTCGCCTCGAAGCGACCCTGCGCGAGCGGGCGGGCCAGGCGCCCGAGCGTGTCGACCGTGCGACCGTTGCCGCAGATTATCCCGGACGCGACTGGATCGTCGCCGCGTGGCGCATCAGCGTTGCCTTCTCCGACGGCGTCACCCGGCGGATTGACGTCGTGGTCGGCGCCCAGTTCCCGGCGACGCCGGTCAGGACCGCGCTGGTTGATCACCCCGATCCGATGACGTGGCCCCATGTCGAGGGCGACGGCATCCTGTGCCTGTTGCCGAACATGGCGGAGTGGGATCCCGACGATCCTACGGAGGTCGCCATGGACCTCTTGAATCGCTCAGTCCGACTGATCGAGGAACTGCTGGAGGGCAGCATCATCGAGCACGACTTCCGCGAAGAGTTCGTTACCTATTGGGGCTACAAGGCGCATTCCCGGGGCGAGAACCTGTTCAGCCTGATTACGCCCAGTCCGCCATCGCGAGCCGTGCAGGTCTGGCGCGGGAAAGGCCTTGAAATCGTCGGCGAGGACAAGGACGCGATCGCCGACTGGGTGCGTCGCCGCTTCGGGGACAAGACGCCTGTGAAGACCGAAGCAGCAACCCTCCTATGGCTCGACACGCCGCTGTTGCCCGCCGAATACCCGGAAACTGCGGCCGATCTCTACCGGTTAGCCGAACGGCTGGGGCCGGATGCGAAGTCGGCGTTGGAACAGTCCGCGAGTGGGGAGCCTGACGATGTGTTGGCGCTGCTCGGCGCAATCGGGCGCGGCGGTGCCGCACTGATCGGCGCGAAAGCACTTAATCCGAAGCGACGCAAAGCGCGGCCGCGTGCCCCTGACGAGCCGTTATCCGTTGGTTTCCGGCCTCACCACACTCCGCAGGAGCTCTTTCTCGGACGCTTCTTCGGAGCAGTCCCAGTCGTCAGAACCCTCGTGCAGCGTGCTGACGCCGACTGGGTGCATGGGCGCGGACGGGACTCCCGAACGGAACGGCTGCTCGGCGCGACCGCTGTGGTGGTCGGCTGCGGCTCTGTGGGCGCCCCGGTCGCCTGCGCCTTGGCCCAGGCTGGGGCCGGACGCATTGTGCTGGTCGATCCGGAGGTGCTGAGTTGGGCGAATGTCGGACGCCATCCGCTCGGTGCGGCAGACGTAGGGCGCAACAAGGCCGAAGCCTTGGCCGAGCGGCTGCGGACAGACTATCCGCACCTGACCGTTGAACACCGCGCTTGCGGCCTGCATCACCTGATCTCGCACGAGGCGGAGCTGCTTGCCGGTGCGGATCTGATCATCGCGACGACCGGAAACTGGGTCGCTGAAAGCGCGCTAAACCGCTGGCATGTCCGGCAAGGGCGCGCTCAGCCGATTCTTTACGGTTGGACGGAAGCGCAAGCCTGCGCCGGCCACGCGGTCGCGATCGGTAAAGAAGACGGGTGCCTACAATGCCATATCGGCCGCACCGGCGCGCCGGACCTGACGGTTGTCGAATGGCCCAACGGGGGAGACGTTCACCAGGAGGAGCCGGCCTGCGGCGCGCACTATCAGCCGTATGGGCCGGTGGAGCTGGCCTATGTGACGGCCATGATCGCCGAGGTCGCGCTCGATTGCCTGCTCGGCCCGCCTGATCGTTCCTTCAGTCGTGTGTTCGTCGCAGCGCCGCGCCGCATCTCGACGCTTGGCGGGCGGTTGACAGAGGCGTGGCGCTCCGCCTTCGGCGATGGCGACAGCGGCGTACGGACCGTTGATCGGCCGTGGCTTGCTGTCGGCTGCGCGGCTTGTGGACCAGGATGTCTGGACGAAGCCGCCTGACGCCAGCCGGGGGCTAGACCGCATGATTGCGTGGGCCTCCGTCTTCACGAGCCGCTCGATCCGAAGTGTGAATCCTGCTATAGTCAATTGACGGTATTTTCGGGGCGGCCTCGGCAGCGACGCTGGGCAGCCAAAAACTGGGCCTGAAGGCCGATTGACCTCGATAGATGCCGAAACCTCGAAAATATTTTTCCGGGAGTTTTTTCAACAAAATCAGAAGCGTAGCATTTTGACGGCCTCACGGTCGGCGATGGACCGTCAAAAGCGGAGTATACCGTAGTCTTTTCAATGGCTTATGGGGAATTTAAACAATTGCGCGGGGATCAGCACCAGGTCCGCGGCGAGCAACGCCGAGCGCATCAGCCCGGCGATGCGCGGCGGCCCGTCGATGACGACGTGATCGGCATCGCGGGCGAGTTCCGGCGCCTCGCGATGCAGCGTGTCGCGGGCAAGCCCGATGACGCCGAACAACCGGCGAAACCCCTCCTTCGCGCGCTGCTCGGACCAATCGAGGGCGGAGCCTTGCGGATCGGCGTCGATCAGCACGACGCGCTTTCCTTCCCGGGCCCATTCGCCAGCGAGATGCAGCGCAAGCGTCGTCTTGCCGACGCCGCCCTTCTGGTTGAGGAGCGCCACGATCATCGCGGCCGCCTCGGGGTTTTCCACCGTTCGCGGCGATCACCAGCAACAGAAGGGTTAGATTCTTGTAGGTTAGACTTAAAGTTAGGCGGCTCGGAAGCTATTGGACTGCTTGAGGAAAATCGGGATTCCGGTTCCTGATAGCACGTGGGTTCGGTTTCTGATGGCACGTGCCCATTGGTTCCTGATGGCAGGTGCGGTTCCACAGATTGTCCACAGGCCCCAGTGGATAACTGCGCGGGCGCGAACGCGAGCAGTTCGCGTCCGCCAGCCGCCCGCTCGACGGCGAGCCGGTAGCCCGGCAGGGGCTGCCGGCGCACGATGTCGCGCAGCTCGAAGGCGAAGCGCTTGAACGGCGAAAGGCTCGCCGACTTGACGTGGAGATGACGAAAATCGAACCGCCAACCGCCACGCTGATGGCCGGCGTGCTTACGGACCAGACGATACAGCCAGCACTCCAGACCGCCCGTCAGGCCGAAATAAGCAGGGTCGATCGTGAGCACCAGCGCGTCGTCGAGGACCGCGTGGTAGAACCAGTTTGGCATGATGAGATCGATGCCATCGGCATTGCCATGCGCGTCGGCGCGCTCGGTCCACTCGTTGATCCACGAGAAGCGGTGCATGCGCCGCTTGGTGGTCTGGCGCAGCGAGGTCGCCATCGTGGTCGATTGCAGCCGATCCAACGCGGCCTTCAGGCGGTGATAATCGCGGGCGCCCGTGCCGCGGCGGGTGAAGGTGAGAATCTCGCGCGGCGTGGTCACCATCAGGCGCGACGTCCGCAGCCCGGCGTCGCGCGCTTCGACGATCTGGCTCGCCGCCCAGATCAGCACGTCGGCATCCCAGATGGTCGCGATGCCGTGCTCGGGGACTGCCTCGACGCGGATGGCGATCTCGTTCATCCGGAAATCGATCGGCGTCGTGCGATGAGTCTTGGCGAGGCTGAAGAACGGGTAGGCCATGAGGTCCTGCGCGTCTCTGGGCGCCAGATCGCCAGGGAGAGCCCGGAAGAGTTCGAGCTGCTCGCGCTCGTGGCGGGTGCGATGGCGCATGGGAGTGGCGGCAGAGGTTCAGCGACGCGCCTGGCCGGCCGGGGCCGGGATGTCAGGGCTGTGGCGCTTTGTCGGCAGCACGGTGCCGACTCCGGGGTCGGAGGTCGACGCCTTGGCGCCGCGATCCACCCAGGCTTGTAGGTCCTCGACGCGATAAACGACTTGACCGCCGAGCTTCGAATAGCGCGGGCCGGTTCCGTAGATCCGATGTTTCTCGAGGGTGCGAATAGAGAGGCCGACGAAGCGGGCGGCCTTGGGCGTGCGCAGATAGCGCTGCGGCAAGCCGGCGAGACTGGACGACATGGGAAACCTCCGTGATCCTGTCGAAGACCGCCGGACGGCGGCGGCTGTCGGGGATCACGGTGGCGGAGAAGGTCCCGTGTGGAGGGATGGTGATGTCGTTGGGGGTCGAGATCGCCACCCCTTTGGTCGACCTAACTGCGCAGCAGCAGCAGCCGTGGGTCTGAGGCGGTCGTGTGTTGGATGGTGTAGCATAGCGGCCACGAGCGGATCGCGGTGGCTCGGCTGCGCCCTTACGAACGCGGAATTATGCTAAGAAACAGTCCCCTGGTTACGCGAATGACCTTGGATTAGAATTGGCACTCAAGCTAGAAAAGGCGGCGGCCCAGTGCTTACGGAGATGGGGGTGTCAGAAATTTTGTGTGCGGGGCAGGTTGAGCCATCACGTTTGAACGAACCTTTCGTCGAACATGATGGCGAATTGGGTTTTTGCCTCGAACCACTCGCGGGGCGGCATTTTCCATTCTCGCGCGGTATCGCGCAAGACGAGAAACAGAAGCTTTGTTGCGGCGTCATCGGTGGGAAAATGCCCCTCGCACGCACGGCGCGGCGTAGCTTTGCGTTGAGCGCCTCAATGGCGTTGGTGGTGTAGATGATCCTCCGAACGGCCTCCGGGAAGGCGAAAAACGGGATCACCCGCTCCCAGTTTCGGCGCCGGCTCTGCGCGATGGCGGGATATTTTTGTCCCCAATGGCTGGCGTCGAAAGCCTCCAGCGCCGCCTTGCCTTCATCCGCGTCTTTGGCCCGATAAATCGCCCTCAACGCGCCGGCGAGGGCTTTGCGGTCCTGCCAGGAGGCGAAATCCATCGAATGGCGGATCAGATGGACGATGCAGGTTTGGACGATCGCGTGCGGAAAGACGGCGTTGATCGCCTCCGGAAAGCCCTTCAATCCGTCGACGACGGCGATCAAAACGTCATTGACGCCGCGGTTCTTCAGCTCGTTTCATCACCCGCAGCCAGAATTTGGAGCCTTCGGTATTTTCGATCCAAAGGCCAAGGATAATCCTTCGTCCCATCCGCCTGAACGCCGAGCGCAATGTAGACCGCCTTGTTGCGGACGAGCCCTTCGTCCCGGATTTTGACCCGCAAGGCGTCGAAGAAAACGAGCGGATAGCTCGCCTCCAATGGCCGATTCTGCCATTCGCCGACCGTCCAGAACCGCGTCCGTCACCGTCGAAATCAGGTCGGGCGAAACTTCGAGCCCATAGATATCGTTGAGATGCCCCTGAATCTCCCGCACAGTCATGCCGCGCGCATACATCGACACGATCTTCTCGTCGAAACCGGCGAACCGGCGCTGATATCTGGCGATCAGCTTGGGATCGAAGTTTCCCTCACGGTCACGAGGAACCCGGATGTCGAGCTTCGACGTCTCGGTGATCACCTTCTTAGCTGAATAGCCGTTCCGGTGGTTCTTCCGCCCCTCGGCGGCTTCGCCGTCAAGATGATCGTCAATCTCGGCGTTCAGGACTTGTTCGGCCAGCGCCTTCTTCAACTCATCAAATAAGCCGTCCTTATTGAACACCTCTTGCGGGTCGCGGCCCGCCAGCAGCTCATCCAGCGTGTTCTTTCTGATTGCCATAGGCCCCCTCCATCGGCGTCATTATGGCCCAACACACAAGATTCCTGACAGTCCCTACGGAGATCGATACATCGTCTAGCGTCTTGTTCCTCGGCTCCGGCTTTTCGGCTGACTGCAAGAACATTCTCAACCTGGGCCTCCGGTTGGAGATGGTCTCCGGCAGGACCTAGTAACTCTCTTGGAAGATACGTCCTACCAAGATCACGACCTCCAGGTCGTGTCTGAGGCCGCGGCTTCCGACTCCGAGATCGATCTGTATCAGGAGCTATATAACCGGTTCACCATTAGCGCTCGGCTCGCTGATGGGAATTGTTACGTTCGCTATCACATGGTCGTTTTTCTTCTCGACCCCCGGTGTCGTCAAATGGAGCATATCCACGGACCCGATAGCATGGAATTTTACCGGAGAGTTTTTGTATAAAGACATCGTCCTACTTTGTGTTTGTGTTGTCCTGTCTTTGGCGTCCCCTCCAAAGAACCTCGTTCCCCTTCGGTCGAGTTGATTTCAGGCTCTTGGTAGCGGTTCTTGCTTACCGGATGTGGCGTCGATCGGCGATGTCGCTGATGCTGTAGAAGGGCGACAACGTCATCATGTCTGAAAGCCATTCCACGCGGCTGCCGCTTTACGCCGAGGTCGAGGATGCTCTCGCAGACCGCATTTCCAGCGGTGGGCTGCCTGTCGGGGCGCAACTCCCGTCAGAAGAGGAACTGATCCGCGAGTTCGATGTCAGCCGAACCACGATCCGAACGACGATCCAGAACCTCGTGCGCCAGGGCTTCGTCGAGATCAGACGCGGGCGGGGAACATTCGTGGCCTCGCCCAGGATGATCCAGGAACTCACCGAGCTTGCCGGCTTCGTGGAAGACATGCGGGTAATGGGCCGTATCCCGACGGCCCGTATGGTCAGTCGAGACGTTGTGCCAGCCGACCGCTTGGTTGCGGACAAGCTTGCGATCGCGGCGGGAACGCCAGTGGTGCAGATTTGGCGTGTCCGCCTCTCGGACGGTGTGCCGCTTTCCTTCGACGAGACATATCTGCCGGAGGACGTTGGTCGCAAGGTCATGGCCGACGACCTCACATGGGGATGTTCGAGTCAAGGGGGTGTGAGATTCAGTGGCGCATGAGCAAAACTCCGTTGGCCCTTGCGGCATCCAAGGTCTGAGCCCAATTCCATGATCTGATCGTTTCCGCACCAGATCAACCTCACATTCGGCCGCCGCGCGAAACGGCTGCACCAATATCCCGCTTGCTGCGGGTAGGGCTCAGGAAGACGAGACCATTCTTGTAATCGGCTGTTCGAGCCATGTCGACCGTCGGTTCGTCCACCTGGATCCGCCGAGACTGATCGGGTCTCGGTAGATGGCGTATATCTTTTCAGATATTTTATCTCTTCAGATCATCTATGAGACAGCCTTCATCACGGCGCCTTCGACGACGACGCCGGCGGTCACATATTTCCAGAGCGCGACCAGCAGTTTGCGCGCCAGCGCGACGATCGTCGTCTTGCGCAGGCGTCCGCCATTGCGTTTGACGCGTTCCTTGAACCATTGCGCCAGCGCCGAATTCGGCTGATGTCGCAACCACAGCCAGGCAAGTTGGATCATCGTTGTCCGCAGCCGCGGATTGCCGGTTTTCGACACGCCTTGCTCGCGCGCGACGGATCCGCTTTGCCAGGGCGTCGGCGCCAGCCCGCCGTAGGCCGCGATCTGCCTTCGGTTGGCGAAGCTCCGGCAGAGCCCCTCCGACCATACAACGGCGGCGAATTCCGCGCCGATCCCTCTCAGATCGATCAACATCGCCTGTGGCGCTGACATTCCTTCGGTCTCCGTCGCCGGGGTGAGCAGGGCGTCCCGCTCAGCCTCGACGGCCTTGATCTGCGCAAGCAGCAGCTCGAGTTCGATCGAGCTCTCGGCCGATCTGACCCTTGAGATGCGGCGGCAAGGGACGGCCATCGCCTGTCTTCAGCTCGTCGAGCCGTTGGCGTCGATTGCGCCGCGGCGGCTCGTAGCCGGAGACACCCTGGCAGAACAGCAATCCTTTGATCCGGTTGACATGCTGGACCCGCTCGACTGTCAGCGTCTTGCGCTCACGGCAAAGACGGCGGCGGTCTTCGGCTTCAGGCGTCGGCGCCCTGACCATGGCGCAGACACGCGGTTCGCCGCGTTTGTACGCCAGTGGCGCGCGCACCAAAGCCTCGCCGTCGATCCTGTCGGTCTTGGGCCGCCGCCGACGGCGTGACGTCGCGATCGAGGCCGCATCGACAACGTAGCTCTCGATGCCCTCGCTCTGCAGCACGCGATGAATCCAGAAGCCATCCAGTCCCGCCTCTTGAATGACGATGATCGGGAAGGATTGCCCCACCCGCGCGAACGCCTTCTGCTTGAGCTCCGAAAAGCGCGACAGCAGCGCAGCGATGTCCCCAGCCAAGACGCTGTGCTTCGACATCTTCTCGCCGCCGCCCGGCGACAGCGACGTGATCAGCCAGGTTGAGCGGCTGAGTTCCAATGAGACGAAAATTGCGCCAAGATTGGTTCGGATAGCGGTCGGTTCTTCGCAGGGGTGATCGAGTGGCATTGGTCGCCTCCAGGTTGAGTGGTTTTGCAACCTCAGTCTGCCCCCAGAACGGGTCGCTATCCACGCCCCATGGGATCTTGTAACGGAGCCCATCTTCACCCTGTTAGAGGAGAGATACGACACGCTGCTCGTCGAAGCCGAATACGAGCTGGAAGCCGCCGCCGCTGCTCCTGACGTCGCCGTAGCGCTGGAGATTCCGGCCGGCAGCCCGATCTTCCTGATTGATCGGACTTCGTACACGTTGGGTCATCGCCCGGTAGATTACGAGAGACTGCACTATCGAGGTGACCATATTCGCTTCAAGACGCGGCTGGCGCGGTGCCGGGCTCATCGTGGTCCTGAACGCGGCTGACATGCTGTTGGGATCGTCCCTTGGGCTGTTTTGCATCTCTGTTGGTGCGAGTGGCTCTGGGCGGGGCGCTCGGCATGGCCAGCGGCATCGATCCTGACGATGGTCGTGGGTGTGGACATCCATCTCGCCATCGGCGCCAGCATCGTCTCCGTGATCGCCTGTTCGTGCGGAGGCGCCGCGTCGTTCCTCAGGGAGCGTCTGACGAACGTGCGACTTGCCATCGTCTTAGAGACGGCGACCTCGCTCGGGGCGGCGAGCGGTGTGCTGCTGTCCGGAGTGGTTCCAGTTCCGGTTCTCTACGCGATATTTGCCATCGTCCTTCTGGTCTCCGCCTGGCAGATGCGCCGCCGCGCCGTCGTCACCGCTGACGGAAATCCGACTCAAGGCTGGGCGCGCCGGCTCGACGCCGTTTATACAGACCGTACCCTCGGCCGCGATGTCCCCTATCGGGTGGACCGCCTGCCGGCTGGCCTCGGCCTCATGTATGGAGCGGGCCTCCTCTCCGCGCTGCTTGGAACCGGCAGCGGCGCTCTGAAGATCCCGGCTATGGACACGGCGCTGCGCCTGCCTATCAAGGTCTCGTCGGCGACATCGAATTTCATGATCGGTGTGACGGCGGCGGCAAGCGCCGGCGCCTATTTCATGCGGGGCTCGATCCTGCCCGACGTCGCGGGCCCGGTCGCCTTGGGTTCAGTCGTCGGCGCGGTGCTGGGCGCACGCCTGCTGATGTTCGTCTCGGCCGATAAGCTTCGCCTCTTCTTCTTGGCCGTCCTGCTTGCCCTGGCGGTAGAGATGTCCCTTGCAGCGGTCGGAGTTCATTCGAGGGTTGGAGGATGGCGAGGCCGCGCATCTTAAGGCCCACGATCGACAGCGCGCGGATGCCGGTCCACGGCGGGGCAGGCAAAGGCGGCAAGGACCGCTACGCCACGCTGTCGCCGCGGCTCTTGGAGATCCTTCGGGCCTATTGGCGGCGAGCGCGGCGAAGCATCTGGCTGTTTCCGGGCCAGGAGCCAGGCGGACATGTGAGCGCCGGCGCCTTGCAGGACGCCTGCCGGCGCGCAGCCGAGCCAGGATCAGCAAGCCCGTCGCCGCCCATGCGTTGCGGCATCGTTTCGCCACGCATTTCCCGGAGGCCGGCGCCGCAATTCGCGCCTTCTCATATGGAGGGGCAGCATCTCGGACGACACGGCGAAGGCCTTCGGGAACGCCGCCGAACCGATCTACGTCATCCTGCCGCAGTTCGGATTTCATAATGTTGGCGAGCCATTTCGCGAACGGTCAAGCGCCTGTCCGGTCGGACGGCTTTGGGATTATCTGTTTCGAGTCGCCGGCGAGCGGCTTCGAGCCGAGCCTGAAATTTGGTGAGAACGGCGGGACCCGATCAGCGCCAAGCGGCGCGGTCAATTCGCGCGCGAACCTCTGATCTCGCGAAGCGCCGCGAGAACCGTTAGCCGGGCATAATATCTGCCTTGTCCACATAATGGATTTCTGACTTTCTGCGCCATGCCGTATCCTCGGCTCAGCAAGATTTATGGCATGGCCCAGCCAAGTTTGGGCCACCAATTGCAAGTTCAACAATAACCGAAGCCTTGCGGCGTAGCCGCCGCGCTTACTTTCTCGCCTCGCGCTTCTGCGGCCAAAATTGGAAGTCACAGGACGATAGCTGTGCAGAGCGAAGCGACAAAGCCGGAGCCGCCGGGATCCATCGGGCCCGGGCCTCTCGTCATCTCGATTCAGAGCCAGGTCGTCCATGGCCATGTCGGCAACAACGCCGCGGTTTTCCCGATGCAGGCATTGGGGGTGACGGTCGCAGCCGTTCCAACCACATTGCTGTCGAATTATCCCCTTTATCCGACAATGCGCGGGCGCGTGCTTGAGGTTGACCTCGTTAAAGACCTCCTCATTGGCGTCGAAGAACGCGGCCTGATCGAGGCCGCGAGTTTCATCGTCACGGGCTATCTTGGTTCGCCCGAAATCGGCTCCGTTGTTGCGGATTTCATTAGAAGGGCCAAGACGCGAAACCCCGATCTGCTCTATCTCTGCGATCCTGTCATCGGCGACGAATATTCGGGCGTGTTTGTCGCGGACGGATTGATCGGCGTCTTTCGCGATCGGCTGGTCCAGGCGGCGTCGATAGCGACGCCCAATCTATTCGAGTTCGAGCTTCTTTCAGACGCCCCCGCAAGGAGCGCCGAAGCTTTCTGCGCAGCTGCGATGGATCCTCGGCCGCGCTGGCCGCGGCGCATCGTGGTCACAGGCTGCGTTCTGGACGACACGCCGCCGGGGCAAATCGAAACGATCGTCAGCGACGGCGGCGCCCTCCGCCGCATCGCGGCGTCCCGGCTTGCGATCAAACCAAACGGCGCGGGAGATCTGTTCGCGGGGCTGCTCGCCGCGCATCTTGCGCTCGGCGGGGATCTTGTTCGTTCGAGCGAGGCGGCGGCGCTCGGCGTCCATAAAGTCCTGCAAAGGACCTTGGCGGAGCATTGCTATGAATTGCGGATTTTTGCGCCGGAATTTTTTGCGCCCGGAGGGACACTATGAATAATCCGCCAATGAGCCGCTCTCGCTGCAGGGCGGCGCCTCCGTTCAACCCAAGGCTGCAAGACATCCATGACCGGCGCTGGAACCGACCGCAGCAAGAAAAGCATTGAGGGCGGCCCGGCGATCATTTTGGTCCGCCCGCAACTCGCCGTAAATATCGGCATGTGCGCGCGGGCGATGGCGAATTTTGGCCTGTCAGATCTTCGGCTCGTGTCGCCGCGGGAAGGCTGGCCGCGCACCGGCGCCTTGAAGAAGGGCGCAAACGCCGCCGCGGCGGGAGCCGTGCACCTGCTTGAGGCCGCAAGGCTGTACGACACGCTCGAAGATGCGGTGGCGGACCTCAATTTTGTCTATGCGACAACCGCTCGCGAGCGTGGTCAGCATAAGCCGATACTCACGCCTTTTGAGGCCATGCCGGACGCCGCGCACGCCATCGCGGCCGGCGAGAAACGCGGCGTCCTCTTCGGGCCGGAGCGCACTGGCCTTTCCAACGATGAGGTCGCCTTGGGCGATATGATCATCACCTTTCCGGTGAACCCAGCCTACTCCTCGCTCAATCTGGCGCAGGCGGTTCTGCTCGTCGGATATGAGTGGATGAGGGCCGCGACCGAGGCCAAGGCGCCGTTCGCGACCGAGGCGCGCTCGCCCCCCGCGCCGCGCGCAATGGTGCTGTCCTTTTTCAATTATCTCGAAGGCGAACTGGAGCGCGCCGGATTTTTTCGTCCGATCGGCAAGGCGCCGGTCATGCGGCGCAATTTGCGCAACATGTTTCATCGCATGAGTTCTCACCGCGCAGGACGTGAGCACGCTGCGCGGCATGTTCGTGCGGCTTGTCGAGGGCCCGCGCGCCAAAGGCGAGGCCTCCCCCGCGCTGGAAGGTCAATCGGACGAAGACAGAGGCCGAGCGACGGATTCGAGCGGCTTGCCCTCCGCCGCGACGCCAAAGAATGACTGAACGATCGCGGCGACCAGCATCAATGCGGCGCCGAGCAGGTAGCCGATGAAGACTCTCGTTCGCGATCCGGTCGCGATCAGGCTGCCGAGAAGATATGGCGCGGCCGCCCCGCCGATCGCGGTGCCCACGGCATAGAACACCGCAATGGCGAGCGCCCTGATTTCGACGGGAAACGTTTCGCTCACCGTCAGATAGGCCGCCCCAGCAGCCGCCGAAGCGAAAAAGAAGATCGTCATCCAGGCGATCGTCTGCTGCGTCGCGTTGATCAGATCATGTGCGAACAACCAGCCAGTCGCGGCGAGAAGAACGCCTGAGATGGCGTAGGTGAAGGCGATCATTGGCTTGCGCCCGATCGTGTCGAACAAGGGACCGAGGATTAGTGGACCCAGCACGTTGCCGAGCGCAAAAGGCAGAATGTACCAGCCGACGTCATGCGGCGCGACGCCGTAGAATTTGGCGAGGACCAGCGCATAGGTGAAGAAGATCGCATTGTAGAAGAAAGCCTGCGCGGCCATCAGCGTCAGGCCGACGAAGGCGCGCCGGCGATAGGTCACGAAAATTGTTTGAAAGACTTCTCGGAGCGGCGTGAAGCGACGCGGGTGGATGCGCATCGGCTTCAATTCCGCGTTGCTTTTGGGCTGGGACCCCGTCGCAGCCTCGATTTGTCGCGTTATGCGCTCGGCTTCCGCCTCTTTTCCATGAATGACGAGCCAGCGGGGACTTTCGGGAATAAAGGCGCGCAGGAAAAGGATGACGAGACCAAGAACCGATCCGATCAGAAATGCCAGACGCCAGCCGATTTCGGGATCGATGACGGCCGGGTCGAGCAGCACGATCGAACTTCCAGCACCAATCGCCGCGCCGATCCAGAATGAGCCGTTGATGGCGAGATCAGTGCGGCCGCGGTAACGCGCGGGGATCATCTCCTGTATGGTCGAATTCACGGCGCTATACTCACCGCCGATTCCCGCTCCGGTGAGCAGCCGAAACAGGCAGAAACTGGCGAGATTCCAGCTCAACGCCGTCGCGGCGGCGGCGGCGAGATAGAGCCCAAGGGTCACGAAGAATAGCAATCGGCGCCCCAGACGGTCAGTCATCCAGCCGAACAGCAGCGCGCCCGCTACGGCGCCGATGAGATAGAAGCTCGACGCGAGGCCGACGTCGGCGTCCGAGAAATGAAGCCGAGGGCTGGCTTTGAGGGCGCCCGAGACCGAGCCTGCGAGCGTCACTTCAAGTCCATCCAGCGTCCAGGTGACGCCGAGCGCGACGACAACGCGGGTATGGAATTTGCTCCAACGCAAGCGATCGAGCCGCGCCGGAACGTAGGTCTCTACGATGGCCGCCATCTTTGCGTCGTGTTTGCCTCCAATCAAGGGCGTCTTAACCATTCGTACGCTTGCATGTTCGGCCTCTGCTTGACTTTTCCGGTCGATGCGACGGCCAAATCCGGTTAGGAAAGAGCTGAAACATCGCTACGGTTCCCGCAATGTCCCGCGCGCCCAAAATTCTCGTGTTCGATTCCGGCCTTGGCGGCCTGACGGTTTTCGTCGAGACTTTACGGGCGCGTCCGGACGCGGAGTTTCTGTACGCGGCGGATGAGGCGGGCTTTCCCTATGGTGCCTTGCCGGAGACGGCGCTGGCGCCCCGCGTTCTCGGGGTCATGCGGCGGCTCGTCGAGATTTATGCGCCGGACGTCGCCGTCATCGCCTGCAATACGGCCTCGACTCTGGTTCTGCCGCATTTGCGCGCGGCTTTTCCAAGGCTTCCTTTCGTGGGCACAGTGCCCGCAATCAAACCAGCGGCAATTCAATCGCGCACGAAGCTTATTTCGGTTCTGGCGACGCCAGGGACGGTCGCGCGCGATTACACGCACGAGTTGATGCGCGCTTACGCCGCCGATTGCAGCGTCACCCTTGTCGGCTCAACGGTTCTCGCCAGTCTAGCCGAAGATTTCATGCAAGGCGACGCGCCATCCGACGCCGCCATTTTTCGCGAGATCGCTCCGGCTTTTGTCGAGGCGCATGGACGCCGAACCGACTGCATTGCGCTCGCCTGCACCCATTATCCTTTGCTGATCGAACAATTCGAGCGGCTTGCGCCCTGGCCGGTGACCTGGATCGACCCGGCCCCAGCCATCGCGCGGCGGACCGATCATGTCCTGGCGAAAGAATTGGGTCTGCCCCTAGGTTCGGGCGCGCCTCCAAAAAGGCCGGCGCAAGCGCTCTTCACTGGAGTGACGGAGCCTGGGCCAAGGCTGCGCGAGGCTTTGCGCCGCCACGGTATTGAGAAGGTTGGGCTCGAACCGATGCCGCTGGCGTTTGCGTAAAAAATCCTGGCGTCGACGCCTACGGCGAGCGGGCTCCCTTGAGACAATAAATCCCTTGAGACAATAAAGGAGCATAATGAAGCTCATCATGCTCCAGGACTTCATTTATCCGGAATCCGTCAGGCGGCTTTGCTGGGCGCGCTCTCTTTGTTAGGCGCGCTCTGCGGCGGCCCTGCCTTGATTTCGATTGTTTTCTTGGCTTTTTCGACTTCGACGGGCTTTGCAACTTTGAGATGCAGGACGCCTTTGTCGAAATTGGCTGTCACCGCTGCGTCGCTTGGTTCGAACGGCAGGGCGATTGCGCGATGGAATGCGCCATAGCTGCGCTCGCGAATGTGCCATTCCTTTTCGTCGCGATCGCTTTCCTCGTTCTTCTCGCCGGAAATGACGAGCCGGTTGCCGTCCAGGCTGACGTTGATGTGTTTCTCGTCGACGCCCGGCAATTCGGTCGATATTTCAATCGCGTCCTTGGTCTCGGCGATGTTCAGCGCGGGAATTTGCGCGCCGACCTCGGTGAGGCTCGGCAGGCCCTTGTTATAGTCGGCGAAGAAGGAATCCAATTCGCGCCGCAACGCCGTGAAGGGGTCGACGGGACCTAGGTTTCTTGACCTCAGGCTTGGCAAAAGAGGCATTGAATCACTCCATTCATGCTCTTCAGTGAAGATGGCCGCCAGAAGCATCAGCTGGCGACCACGACAATATATAGGCGTCCGTTGGGGAGCCGGATTGATCCTGGTCAACATCGCCGACAAAGAAAAAGAGCTAGGCTGGCCGCGATAACCACGCGCCTGCGGCGCTTCCTTTGTCAAAACAGCGTCCCTTGTGCACGTTCCTTCCGGGCTGTTTGGGTCGAAGGCTTTTTCCCCGAAGGCTGCTGCGAGCCTGCGATGGCGCTCTTGTGGCCATCGCCGAATTCTATGTCGAGCCGCGCGCCGTCCGCGATTTCGGCCGCCAGCCGCAAAGGTCTGTTATCGGCGTCGCGCACGAGAGCGAAGCCGCGCGCAAGAACGTTTTTGTAGCCAAGGCTGACGAGCAGCTGGTCAAGGCTTTTCAGATCCGCTCGCCTTGCTGCGATCCTTCCACGAACGGCATGCGTCATGCGCGCTCTGAGAACGTCGAGGCGATGGCGCGCCGCGGCGGCGCGTTCGCGCTCGATTTTTCCGCGCGCCAGCCTTGCGTTGACGAGACGCTCCGCAAGGCTTCTCAGCTTCTCGGCGCGCCGCTCGGCCGCCGTAGAGAGAGCACGATCGATTCTCCGGTCGAGCGCGGCGAGGCGCTCGCTGGCGCGTCCCAAACGCGCTTGCGGCGACTGCCGCGAAAGCCTCTGCGCGAGTTCTGGCTACAGCGATGCGGCGGCGATCTTGCGCGCGGAGAATGGCGTTTGAAAAGCGCCGCGCCGCCCTGTCGAGGTTTTGGCGGGGCAGGGCGAGAAGGGCGTCCGGCTGCGGCAGAACTCGCAAGACAGCGCGCAATTCGCTGCGACGGCGGTCGATCAGGCGCAGCATCGCTGCCGCATGGCGGCGGGCGAGATCGGCAAGCTCGGCAAGCAGCTCGAGGCGCACGGGCACCGCCTTCTCGGCGGCGCCGGTCGGCGTCGGAGCGCGCAAGTCGGCGACGTGATCGATCAGCGTCCAGTCCGTCTCATGGCCAACCGCCGAGATCAGCGGGACGAGGCTCGCCGCCGCAGCGCGCGCCACGATCTCCTCGTTGAAACTCCAAAGATCTTCGAGCGAGCCGCCGCCCCGAGCGACGATGATCACATCGGGTCGCGCTAAGAGGCCATTTTGCGGGAGCGCGTTGAAGCCGGCGATGGCGGCAGCGACCTCGGCGGCCGAGGTCTCGCCCTGGACCCGAACGGGCCAAACCAGCACATGGCGCGGAAAACGCTCGCCGATGCGATGCAATATATCGCGGATGACGGCGCCGGTCGGCGAGGTGACGACGCCGACCCGAAGCGGGAGGAACGGCAGCGGGCGCTTGCGCGCTTCATCGAAGAGACCTTCGGCGGCGAGCTTGCGGCGGCGCTCCTCGAAGAGCGCCATCAGCGCGCCGACGCCGGCCGGCTCGATCGCCTCAACGATGATTTGATAGCTGGATTTGCCGGGAAAAGTGGTGATCTTGCCGGTCGCGATAACCTCGAGGCCTTCCTCGGGTTTGACGCGCAGGCGTGAAAACAGGCTTTTCCAGATCACCGCGTCGATGCGCGCAGACGCATCCTTGAGACAGAAATAGGCGTGGCCCGACGAATGCGGCCCGCGATAATTGGAAATTTCGCCCCTTAGCCGAACGAAACCGAAGCGATCCTCGATCGTGCGCTTCAAAGCGTTCGAAAGTTCCGAAACCGTCAGTTCCGGGGCGTTGGTCGGGGCTGGTTCGGGCATGTCGGTCCGAGTTCTAGCCAACCTGAACGATTCCGCGCAAATTCAAAAATCTATCCCCACGGTCAGCTGGGCTTTGTTGCGCGAGAAATGGATGAGATCGAGCAGATTCGGATCCCCGACGGCTTTGCCGGTGATTTGAGTAGAAACAGCGCCAGCGACAAAGAGCGTATCGTTGATATGCACATAGAATGTCGGCCCAAAGCTTAGCGCGTCGCCATTAAATCCCGAGAGGCCAAGGCCGCCGAACGAACGGAAATATTCGAGTTCGGCGCCCAGCGTGACCTGCTTCGCGCCGAGAGTAAGCTCCGGATCAAGCCGATAGGAAAGCGCTCCGGCGACCCCCGCCACATCGGACCGCATCAGCGCTGTTGTCGCGAGATCGCGCGCTTCCTGGGGCTGGTAGATCCCATTCAGCGCCGCGTACAGCGTTCCGGGGACGAGTTCCGTATCGATGATGATCCGCGTCTCGGCCGAAAACGCCACATCGGTGTGGCCTTCGTCATCGATGCGGGACCATTCCGGCTCGACGAAAATGGTCAGTCCCACTGGGGTCGCCGCCGCCCTGTGAATCAAGACAAAGCTGAATTTCGAATGGACGCCACCGAAATTCGCGCCCGTCCGATCCTCAAGCCCGCCGCCGCCCTTGATGTCGTCGAAGGTGGCGCGCGCGCCAATATCCACCTCTAGCCATGCGGTCGGATTATATTCAAGCGTCGCTCTCTGATCGCCGAGGTTATAGACGCCATTGCGCTTGCCGAAGGCGAGGTTCGTTTCGAGTTCGACTTCGCGATCGTGTTCCGGCCCGATGTCCGTGCCTGAAGTGAAACCGAAGATGTTCTTGGTTTCGAGCTCGTCGGATTGGCCGCCGCCTCCTGTGCGCCGCCGGGGCAAGGCGGAAAGCAGACGAAGACGGCGATCAAGGCCGCAGGCGCGCACGCGCGCAACGTCGCGCGCCAGAGCCCGACGCCAGCGGCCCAACCCATCTTACGATCGGCGAATTGATTGGAAAAAAGTTTCACTCTTTGACGAGCTGCCCAGAATAAACGACGGGGCCGGTCGGGTCGCCGGTCGGCGAACCGCCTTTCGGCTCGACAGTGACGGCGAAGGTCGCTTTTTCCAATGAGAGTCCAGCTGGAAGCGGCATTTTGAATGCATTGTCGCCGCTAACGACGCCCATCGACTTGGGAGGCTTGCCCGCCTCGATATACCAGAGCTCAAGGCTCTTTCCCGATGGCGCCTCAGCTGCGACGGGCCGAACATAGACGGTTCCATTCGAAAGATCGACGCGGACGATGAGGGCAGGCTGGGCGCCGCCGCGGTTGACCACGGCGACGTAGCTGGGCTGGACCATAGGATGCCGGATCAATTCGCGATCCACGACAAAGATGGCGAAGCCAGCCGCCAAGGCGCTTGCCGCGATTGCAGCGGCGCGCCAACGTTGCAGCGAGCGGCGCATCGCCACGGAACTGTCGGCGCCGCTCGGCGCGCCGACTTCGATAACGCCGAACGGGAGCGGAGCGGGCAACCCGCTTTCGATCCGCTCCCAGACCCTCGATGGCGGCGCGACCTCATCGACGGCGACGCTGAGCGGCGCAAGCCGTCTCTCCCAGGCGGCGACGGCCGATCTCGCTTCGGCGTCATTCGCGAGCGCGGTGGCGAACAGCGTGCGCTCATCGGCATGCAATGTGCCAAGCACATATTCCGCAGCCGCGATTTCGCTTTCCTCGGTCATGATGACGCTTCCACGCACGCTTTCAAAGCGATGAGGCTTCGATGCAGCCAGGTTTTGATCGTGTTCACCGGTTTGTCGAGGCGGGCTGCAAGCTCATCGCGCGAATAGCCTTCATAATATGCCAGCAGAACGCAGCTGCGCATAGGATCCTCGATCTCGCCGAGACAACGGCGCAAGACCGCGATGTTCAGCAAATCAGCTTCGGCGTCGCGCCGCCCGGCGATTTTTTCGTACCAGTCCGTATCGCTTTCGTCCGCAAGTGGCTGAGCAAGGCTCTTTTGACGCAGAACGTCGATCGTTCTATTTCGAGCGATCGAATTAAGCCAAGCAAGAGGCCGACCCGACTCTGGCGCGTAACTGTCCGCGCTGCGCCAAACCCTAAGATAAACGTCCTGTAGAACATCTTCTGCTAAAGATCGGTCGCGTATGATACGCAAGATGATCGCGAAAAGTTTCGCCGAAGTCTGGTCGTAAAGCGCTCTGAAGGCGCTGCGGTCGCCCCCGGCTGTCGCGGCGATCAGATCTGCGAGACCGGCGTTGTCGATGCTCCGCAAACGCGCTCTCCTTTGCGCCGGTCCGACTAAAGGCGAACCGTCAACGCCGAACTTTAGCAAAAAAAACATTCCGCGCCAGCGCGCCGCAACTTTGAGCGTGAGCGCTACGACCTTGATGCGTTGAACGGCTCGTCTTCGCGGCAAACGTCGCCGCCGCAGTCAATGCGGGGCACCGGGGTGAACCGGCGCAAACTCAGCAGCGTCGCGGCGATGCCGAACAGGAGCGCGGCGAATGCGGGCAGCGCATGGGGCGACAGAGACGGGATGGCGTCCAGCAACAAGCCGTCATTGCCGCCGGGAACCAAAGCGACGCCGACGCCCATGAGAGCCCCGCCGGCGATATGCCGCAACCAGCCCAGATGGGGGCGCCAGCGCAGCCGAAAACTCCCACGCAGCCACGCCGAAGCCACGACGCCGGCCATGAGGGCGAAAAACAACGTTGCTGCGAGCGACGATGGGGGCATCCTGCGCGCGCTCGCCCATCCGACAGACTGGCGCAGGGTTTCCGTGTAAGCCCAATGCCCGGCCATTATGACGATCGCCACATTGGTCAAGCCTATGACCGCCGCCGCCAGCGATAATCGCCAGCGCCGATGCAGCAAGCCATCGATCAGCCGACAGGCTCGGTCGTGTCCCCGCCACAGCAAGACGATCTCCCGCGCGCCCCACCCCGCGAGCGCGGCGGAGGCCAGGGCGAGCGCCCATCCGTGCAGCGCGAAGGGGGGAAGCGGTTCGCCCCAGGGCATGGCGGGAAGACTGAGCCGGCCGGCGTCGATGGCGGCAAGGATCGCGGTGACGGCGGCAATAGTCAGCAGCATCCCCAAATCGCCATTACCGAGCCGGGTGACCGTGGAGACGGCGCAGCCTCCATTGATGGCGGCTCCCATGCCGAAGGCGAACGCTACGGCGACGGAAGCCGGACTCGGCGCTAACCCTGCGGGGAACATGTGTTCCGGCGCCGCCCAGACGAAAGCCGTCATCGCCGTCATGATCCAGAGAACCGTTTTGGCGAAACTGCCGAGCATATGGGCCCGCCGCGTGGTGATCACCTCGCTTACGGCTTTGACCGAGCAAATGCCGGCGCGATGGGCGGTGAAACCGAGCAAGGCGGCAAGGGGCAGAGCAAAAAGTTCAAGCAACATAGCGGCGCGTCTCCGGGGCTTGACGCCGTCAGCGCCGCGCATTGGCGTCCCACCCGACTTCCATCCATTCGTTGCAACGCTTGCATTTGTTTCAACGCTTGACCCGATCTGACAAGCACTTTCTGGGGGCTACGCTCCGTCGCAGCTTGAGGGATTTGATGGTTACGACTTGTCACGTCCGAAGTGTTCGAGAACCCAGCGCGTCATGCCGCTCGCGAGTTCCTGCTCGCCGAGAAACACCGTCGTCGCAGGCTCCTGCCTCAGCAGTGCGGCCTCGTCTTCGTTGTGGGAGCGCAGGACGGTCTCGATCGCCGGATTGACTTTGCCCGCAATGCTAATCATCTGCCGGACGTCAAGGGTGTCTGGCGTCGCAATCACAAGGACCCTGGCTTTGGCGATGTGGGCCTGAATCAACACCGCCATGTCCGCGGCGTTGCCGAAGACGGCAGGTATCCCGTCTTCGCGACAGCGCTCGACTTTTTCGCGATTCTGATCGACGACCACGAAGGGGATGCCTGCCCGGCTCAAGTCAGCGCCGATGCGCCGCCCGACGCGCCCATAGCCTACGAGAACAGCTTGCTTGGCGAGATATTTGTCCTCGGTCGACATCGGAAGCTCCGCCAAGGGATCGTCCGGCCGCTCGACCATTCTGGCCAACTGTGATCGCGACTTAATCCAATGCTGAATTGGGTCCAGCGCCTTGAAGACCAGAGAATTCAGCGTGATGGATATGAGCGCGCCGGCTAGGATCAGGTTTTGACCCTCATGCGGCAATAGGCCGAGGCTCATGCCCAATCCGGCCAGAATGAAAGAGAATTCGCCAATTTGCGCGAGACTCGCGGAGACTGTCAGCGCGGTATTCAGCGGGTAACGGAAGAGCAACACCAAGGCAGCGGCTGCAAGCGACTTGCCGATGATAATGATCGCCACCACGGCGAGAACGCGCAAGGGCTCGCTGACGACCACCGACGGATCGAACAGCATGCCGACGGAAACAAAGAACAGCACCGCGAAGGCGTCGCGCAGCGGCAGGGACTCTTCGGCCGCGCGATGGCTGAATTCGGATTTCGCTGATGACCACGCCGGCAAAAAAAGCGCCGAGCGCGAAGGACACGCCGAACAGTTCCGCGGCGGCATAGGCGAGGCTGACGGACGCGGCGACGACGCAAAGAACGAAAAGCTCGCGCGAGCCGGTGCGGGCGACCTGCCAGAGCAGCCAGGGGAAAACCCGCCTTCCGAGCGCTAGCATCACGATCACAAAGGCCGCGATCTTGGCGATCGTGACTCCGATCGTCCAATAGAGGTCAGGCCCTAGCGCTGGCGCGGCCTTGCCACCGAGCACGCTGGAGAGCGGCGGCAGCAGCACTAGGACCAGCACCATGGCGAGATCCTCGACGATCAGCCAGCCGACCGCAATGCGGCCGTTTGTCGTCTCGAGCTGGCCCCTCGTCTCCAACGCCTTCAACAGCACGACAGTGCTGGCGACGGAGAGCGATAATCCGAATACCAAAGCGGCGCCGATCCCCCATCCCCAAATCAGAGCGAGACTGGCGCCGAGCGCGGTCGCGACGATGATTTGCAGCAGCGCGCCGGGCAGGGCGACTTTTCGCACCTCCCACAGATGATCGAGCGAAAAATGCAATCCGACGCCGAACATCAAAAGCATCACGCCGATCTCTGCGAGCTGAGCGGCGATCTCGCTATTGGCGGTGAAGCCCGGCGAATACGGGCCGATGATGATCCCCGCCAGAAGATAGCCGACCAGCGCCGGCAGCCTTACCTTGGCGGCGAGGAAGCCGAGGATCAGGGCGCACCCAAAAGCTGCGGCGATCGTCGTGATGAGCGGGACAGCGTGGTGCACCGATGCTTCCCTTTCCTTGCGCCCGGAGGGCCGGCACCACAAGTCAGGCCGGATTTTCTAGCCGCGTCCAAACTTAGGATGTGTCGGACGCGTTAGACTAAAGGGAAAGTTCTCCCAAAAAAGCAATCGTAGCCCGAACCTATCTGCCGGCCAGCAGGAGGCCGATCGCTCGTCCGGGCGCAATTCGCCTGACAGCGATTTCGAATTCTTTCGGAAACGGAAATCATCGAATTATCTTTGTGTTGGCATGTTCTCTTGATGCGCGCGGCGAACCGCTTCGCTAGAAAAAAATCGGCGTTAGGCTCAGCCCCGTCGGGCGTCGCTACGCTTCAATCGACGGGATGGCGCTCGCGCAGGCGACGAACGTTCCACCAGACGAGACCCAAAATGAAAGGCACGGCGATACCGGTCGCGAGCGTTGGGTTGAGCGCGTGCTCTTGCTGGTGAACGCCTTCGAGGATGAGATGCAGAATCGACGAGATATAATAGGTGATGGCGGCGACGGAGAGACCCTCGACTGTTTGCTGCAGGCGCAACTGCATGCGGACCCGCTCGTTCATTTTGCGCAGCAAATCCTGATTTTGGCTCTCAAGCTCGACTTCGACGCGGGTGCGCAGTAATTGTGCGGCGCGCGCGAGCTTTTGTGAAAGTGTGTCCTGGCGCGCTTCAATCGCGGCGCAAGTTCTTATTGCTGGCGCCAATCGGCGAGCAAAGAACGCGCCCAAAGTCGGCATATTCGGCAAACCGCGTTCGCCAATGATATCCAGACGCACATTCACGATGTCATAATAAGCCTTTGTCGCGCCGAAGCGATAAAGGCTTTGTGCGGCGCCCGTCTCAAGGTCGGCGGCGAGCGCGTTGAGGCGGTCGAGCAACTGCCGGCTCGCCTCAAGGCCTGTGCTGTCGCGCATCTTGGCGATCAATTGCGGCAGTTCCGCCTCGATGCGGCCGATGCCCGGGCTCAAATCCTGCGCTGCGGGCAGACCGAGCAGCGCCAGCGTGCGGTAGGTTTCCAGTTCGAGCAAGCGCTGGGCCAGCGCGCCAGCCTCGACCTCGGTCAGTTTGCGATCGAGCACGAGGATTCGCACAAAGCCGAAGACGTCGGCGTGAAAATCCGTGGCGACGATAGCCGCGCCATGCATGACTTCGGAGCCGGCCAATTCGGCTTGCCCGAAAAGGCGGCGCCAGCTGTCGCCGACGCTCGCTTCCGGCAGGACGTCGAGATCGATGGCGACGATGAGAGGCCCTGGTTGCGGCAGCAAGCGCATGACTTTGGCAAGTTCGCCCGCATTCGGCCGGAACGCTGTCTTTTCGGCATCATGAGCGCCGGCGCCGACTTCTTGTGGAACTCCCAGGTGTAGGTGACGAATTCGCCGTGGCGCTCCCAGCGCAGAACGACCGGCGGAAGGTCGACCCGATGATGCTTGGCGCCTTGCAGGGGGGCCGGGGCGGCGCGCTCCAGGCAGAATTGGGCCAGCGCCGCCGCCGCTTTTTCCGCCTCCTCATGGTTGGTCATGAAAGCAAAATGCAGGATGCGTTTGCAGCCCGTCATTGGCTCAAACGGGCGGGCGTGAATCTCCGCCAGCACGCGTGCGCGAAGGAAATGCTCCCTTAAGCCGGCGTCGGTAGAATTCGGTTCGTCCAACACGTGTCAAATCCTTGCATTTGCTGCCGCGCAATCGGTCTAACCAATTTAGACTAGGTTCCGTGATGGCAAGATGAAGACTTTTATCAAAGCAATGAGGCAATTTATGCTCTAAAACATTAAGGGCCAGCCAAAGAAGATTTCGCCTTCCATCGGGCTTTAATCACGCGTCCAGGTCATCCTGCAAGGCGACGTGATTTGCTTCCGCGAGCAGCGCGCGCGATAGCGGCGGCATTGGTTCGCGGCGCGGCAGCACAAGTCCAATCCTTTGCATCTCTTGCGGCTCGACGATCGGGATGGAGCGTAATGGCTCGCTGAGGCCGAGCACGTCTGCGAATGTTTCGGGAATGATGCTCGCCCACTCGCCGGTGCGCACATGCGCGGCGAGAACGACCATGGAATTCGATTTCAAGCATCGCCGCCGGAGGCCCGGCGCCCGCCAGCATGCGGTCGATGATACGGCGGTTCTGCATGTCGGGCGTCAGCAGGCAGAGCGGAATCTCTGCCACCTCTTTCCAGGTCACGGTGGCGCGGTCGCCAAGCGGCCGATGCGTGGAGGTCAGCAGTCGGTAGCGCTCATAATAGAGCGGCAGCGACGCGAATTGGACCAAGCGGTTCGTTTTCGAGATAGGTCAGCCCGGCGTCGATCTGCAGATTATCGAGCATCGATAGGATTTCGCGCGAGGTCTGGGATAAGATGGTGAAACGCACGTCGGGATGTTTTTCCCGGAACGGAGAGGTTAGGCGCTGCACCATGCCAAGGGCGGTCGGCACCGCCGCGATCGTCAAATGGCCGACGAGGGATTTTTTCGGGGCTCGGATCTCTTGCCGCATTGCGCGCGCGTCGCTGACGATGCGCTTCGCCCATTCTAGGACGCGCTCGCCGTCCGCCGTCAGTCCGTGAAAGCGCGAACTGCGATTGACCAGCAGAACGCCGAGCGAATCCTCGAGCTGCTTGATTCCGGCTGAAAGGGTAGGCTGGGTGACGCCGCAACTTTCCGCCGCCCGGCTGAAATTGCGCTCGCGCGCCAAGGCCAACAGGAACTCGAGCTTTTCGATCATGCTGCTCCGCCCTTTGCGCCCATCGCGCGCATAGCGTCCGCCCGCGCCGCGAAGGCGCTGACGAAAGCCGCATGGCTCCAGGCGAGATTTTTCGCTGACGCCTGCGAGCCGGTCGTTTGGTCGAATTGCTCCGCGAGATCGCCGTTAGAGGGCGTAAAGGCCGCGACAGTCGCCATGAACAGATCCCCGCGCCGGAGCAAGGATTTCAGCATTGTGACCGGAGGCGGCCGAGGCCTCGCCGCCGCTCGAAAATAGAACTCGGCTGCGCCGAGCGTCGAAAAATAATAGGCGCCGCCGCTGTAATAGCGGTCGTTCCTGTAGCGTCCAAGCGCCGGCGCGCGGTCCTTGCGAGGCGGTTGATTGATCTTATAAAGACCGGCGAACAATTCTTCGAGCCGCGTCACCGTAGCGGCGACTTTCGGATCCTCTACGCTATGCGCGCCGCGCCGGCGCCCGGCGTGCAGGACCGCAAGGAGCGTCGCAATGTCGAGATCTTTTTCGCCGGCGGGGCCGATCCGGCTTTTGTAGAAGCCCTCAGCCTCGCTCCAAAAATCCCCGAGGGCTGCTTCGATCGCCTGCGCCGCCTCGCGACAGGCGCCGGCGCGTCCGGATTCGCCTTCCCGCTCCAGCCAGCAAGCGCCCGCCGCAAGCGCTTCGCATTGCATAAGCTGCGTGTAGTAATGGCGTCCCAATTCCTCCTCCCATATGTCGAAGGAGGGCCTCGCGCCAGCTTTTCAAAGTGAAAGCGAGATCGCGCGATAAAAGGCTTTTCGCGAGATCGAGGGCCGCGGGGTCGTTTGCGGCGACGGAAGAGACAAAACTTCAAAACGACGACGGCGCGCAGCGCCGGCCCGTCGTGCTGGGGACGCGACCATTTGAGAATGTCGATCGACCCGTCCGGGTCAAATCTGGGCTCGCCCAGAACAGTATCGCTCTTGATGCGCGAGAATTTCGCGCGTCGGGACGCACATATTGCAGAAAAAACGGTTCGACATTTGCCCGGAAATCGCCCGCCTTTTCGAGGAATCAAGCGGCCGTCGAGGAACTTGAAGCTTGAGGCTGAACGACAGGAAGTCCCTGAAATTGCGAAGGCCCGCGCCTTGTCGATTTCGCCGCCTGCGACGAGGCGGCGCAGGCATCGACGATGACGGCGGAATCGCGTTGCCAATGAAAGAAATAATCGGGGTCTGGATCATAGGCCGCGATGACGGGCGAGGCGAGAATCGATCCTTTGGCCGGGCGCACGAACCGGCCGAAGCCGCGCCGCTCCTTGATGAGATCGACCGCCGAGACGGCTCCGATCATCGCTTTGGCCGACGACGCATATTGCCGCGCCATCCATCGGTCGCAAATCGCGCTGCTCAAGCTCGTCGATAGTGATCATCTTATGCGCCAAAGATGAGGTGACTGGAACCCGAGCCGTTGCAAACCCCGCCGCACGTCGGGATCGGCCATAAAGAGCCGCCACATCAAGACCGCTGCGATAATTCTCGATCATCGCGACGATGGGGCCTTGGTCGATTGCAAGATAGGTTTCGGCCCGCCAGCCATGTGTCTGGCTGAAGGCGTCGACAAAGCCGAAGCGCCCCCAGATCCATCGCCGAGATCGTCATGGAAATGGCGCAGGGCCAGCATTGATAGCTGCGGCGCATAGGGGAAGCTGGAAAGAGCGGCGGTCGGCGAGATGACGCCATTATCATTGTCCGGCGCATGCGCCATATAGCCGGATGGGTCGTCGCTTGCGGAGAGCCCCCAGCATCGCCGGGCCATAGCCCTTCCAACCATTCGGATTGCGGGCGCAATGCTCGTAATTGATCAAGGTGTGCTGGACGTTCTGACGCCAATAATCGGCATAATCATCGCGAAGCCCGCGTGGATCGAGCCCACAGAAGGAATAATGGGCGAAGAACAAGGGACCGCCGAAATCCGGCCCAAGCGGCAATTCGAGGCCATAATAGACGCGCCGGTTAATGAAAGTCCGGCTCTGCGCGAAGCCGCCATGGTAGGCGGTGGGGTCGATTGCATGGTGCGGCGAGGCCGCGGCAAGGACATAAGCCATCAGGCACTCGTTCCAGCCGCGGATCTCAACGTCGAGGCTAAAGCCGTTGTGGGGCTCCAATGCCAGGTCAGCGCCTTGCGGCCACCCTGCGTATGCCAATTCCATTCGACTTCGCTCCAGGCCCAGGTGATATGATCGCGCAGGCTCTTTTCCGCCGCATTGTCGCAGTCGAAGAATTGGCGCGCGCATAGAAGGCCCTGGTAGAGGAAGGCGGTTTCGACGATGTCGCCGCCATCGTCTTTGCGGCCGAACGGAATTGTCGCGCCGGTGCGCCCATTCATGAAATGCGGAAACATGCCGTGATAGGAAGGCGTGCGCTCAAGAAAAGCGATCATGACAGCAAGTCTTTCGACGGCCTCTTCCGCGCGCGACCCAGCTGCGGTCGGCGGCGACGATGATCGCCAAGACGCCAAATCCCGAGCCGCCAATCGAGACGCGATCATCGCTCGGATCGGCTTGAAGTCCTGTGCGGTCCCGGGCGAGAAAGCTGACCGGATGCGCGCCTTCCCAGAAAAAGCCGAACGTTTGGCGCTGGACCCGATCAAGCAGCGCTTCGTCGGACAAAAGCGGTGGAATTTTGTGGGTCAATGCACGTCTCCGCGAGATGGACCGCCACCTCGCCCTTGACTGCGACAGGTCCGGAGAGTCCGGAAAGCGAGGACGCTTTCCGGCGAAGCGGGCCCAATTCTATTGAAAACAGCATCTAGAGCGTTTTCTACTCGGATGGAATCGGAAACCACACCCCTTGTTTCGCGCGGAACCAGTTTTGCCCTTTTGCAACGCCAATCGCGCCGACCGGCATGGCAATGCGGCTTGGCCGCGACAGCGCTAATTGATCAGATTAGCGTTCGCCGAGGTCCTGGCCTCGGACGGCGAGGCTCGCGGCTCAGCCGGACCTGGAACGAGGCAAGGATTGAGTTTTTCCCCCTTCGGATCATCGATCAGATGCAGAATGCGAGAGAAGAATCCCTTCTGCGTATCGGGTCTGCCGATATTGAGGATCGCCGAGCCCGCCAATTCCAAGGCGAAGACATCGAGCACAAGGGCGCGGGTTTCTTCATCCAGCGCGTCGAGGGCTTCATGGATCAGGATCCAGCGCGGCCGATGCAATAAAAGCCTCGCGAATTGAAGGCCTTGCTGCTCGTCTGCGCTTAGCTCGCGCTCCCAGCGCCGGGAAGCGTCGAGGTCAGGCGCCAGTCGCGACAGTCCTATGCGCGCGAGAGCCACGGCGAAGGCGCCGTCCTCGAAATCGAGGCCGGGGTCGGATAGGCGAGCGCCGCACGCAAAGAGCCCGGCGGCAGATATGGACGATTGGTCATGAACATCATCGAGGAACCCGCCGGCAGGCAAATGCGTCCTGAACCCCATGGCCACAATCCAGCGATGGCGCTGAAGAAATTGGACCTCGCAGGACCCGGCCGCGCGATGATTAAAACCCGCTCCCCTGGCTCGATCGTCACGTGACGCTCGCTGAGGCGCGTGCAGACGGTGGACGAGGCGATGCTGAGATCGTCGAACCGTAGTTTGTCTTCGGCCGGAGGTAACGAGCTCGATCCGGCGCGGACCTATCGCCAAGCTTATCAATTTCGATCAAAGCCGTCCGGAAGCTGGCGACCCGCTGCAGCGTCGCGCCCCAATCCGCGATTGCGCTGAAATTATCGACGAACCAGCGTAGCGCCTGCTGCACCTGATTAAACGCGCCGACGACCATCATCAAACCGCCGAGCGTCAGATCGCCGGTGAAAAAACCGGGGGCCGCGACGATGATCGGCGCGACGATGGTGAACCATCCATAGCCGGCCGTAATCCAGGTCAGCCGCGTGAGGCTGGAGACAAGGCGGCGCATGATGTCGAGAACCGGCTCGAGTTCATAATGCAGCCGCTGCTTTTCATCTTCCTCGCCGCCGAAAAAGGCGATGGCGTCATTGCGTTCATTGACGCGCAAGAGAGCAAAGCGAAGTTCCGCCTCGCGGGCGTAGCGCTCAGCGTTGAGCTGAATTAAGGGCCGACCGACTCGCCAGCTCACCCAGGATGCGGCGCCGGCGTATATCAGGGCGGACCAGACCATATAGCCTGGGATGGCGATGTGCCGGTCAAATAGCGTTAGCCCGATGCCGTCGGACAGAATCCACAGGACGCCGACAAAGCATACGAGCAGAAGCGTCGCTTGCAACAGGCCGATTCCAAGATCCGTCGTCAGCTCGACGAGGTGGCGCGCGTCTTCGTGAATTCGCTGATCCGGGTTTGCGCCAATTTCCCCCGCATTGGCGAGCCGGAACGCACGCGTCGGGCCGAGCCATAAATCGATGAGATTGCGCGTCAGGACCGCGCGCAGCTTGACCTTGGTCAATTCTCTGAGCCAAGTCTGGGCAACGTTCAAAATCAGCAGGCCGCCCGCGATCAAGGCGAAGTTCCGGAGCTGAAAAAAAAATTCCTTCAGGTCCTTGCGCGCCAGCGCGTCATAAAAGGGCTGATTCCACGCGTTCAAGCGGATCTGGCCAAAGGCGGTGGCCCCGACGACCGCGCCAAGAGAGAAGGCGAGGAGCAAAAACTGATTGCGTTCGGGCGAGGCGAAAAGAGCCCTGATCATCATCAAGACGTCGCTCTTGAACCCGAATCGGTCGAATTTTGCTTTCGCCAGTCTGTCCTGGTTTTCGCTCATCAATTCATTTTCGCTGGCCATGCGTTTAGAAGAACATCCTTCGATATGATTACGCAAATAGGGAAAAAAAAGTGATGGCTGTCACGCCAAATTGGACCGCTGTCGGCGTCGCGGCGGCTGACAATGAAACCGGCTTCACAATGAAAATCGAGAATTCGCGGATTCGTTGCCGAATCGAGAAAGAGGCTATCATCGGTCCGGCGCCCGCGGAATTGCGGCGAGCGGCCCGTTCTTTGCTAACAAGGCGCGCGCGGTGAAGGGAGGAGGCGATAGAAAGGATAGAAAAGCTTCTCGCCCTTATGACTTTCGAGGAGAAGATTGGCCAGCTCACCATGGCTGCGGGCGGCTACGCGGTGACGGGGCCCGTCGTCGCCGGCGACGTCGACGCAGGAGGTTCGCGCCGGGCGCGTCGGCAGCCTCCTCAATCTGTGGGGCGCGGACTCCGTCGGAGCCATTCAGAAGATCGCCGTCGAGGAGAGTCGGCTCGGGATTCCGCTGCTCATTGGCTTCGACGCGCTGCACGGCCACCGCACGATCTTCCCCATTCCGCTCGGCGAAGCGGCGGCGTTCGATCCGGCGCTATGGGCGGAGACGGCCAGAGCCGCCGCGGCGGAGGCGGCGGAGGACGGCGTCTCCATGATTTTTGCGCCAATGCTCGACGTCTCGCGCGACCCGCGCTGGGGCCGCATCGCCGAGAGCGCCGGCGAGGACCCTGTCGTCACGGCGCAATTCGGGGCAGCCAAGGTGCGCGGCTTTCAGGGCGGCGATCTTAGCGAGCCGAGCGCCGTCGCTGCGGCAGTCAAGCATTTTTGCGCTTATGGAGCGGCCTTGGCCGGACGCGATTACGCCTCCGCGGACGTGTCAGAGCGCAGTTTGCAGGAAGTCTATCTGCCGCCCTTTGCAACGGCGATCGAAGCCGGCTGCGCCGCGCTCATGCCCGCATTCACGGATCTTTCCGGAATCCCGATGACGGCGCATAAGGCCTTGCTGCGCGGCTGGCTTCGGGAAAAGAACGCATTCGATGGCGTGATCGTCAGCG
This sequence comes from uncultured Alphaproteobacteria bacterium, assembly GCA_963815815.1. Lineage (GTDB taxonomy): Bacteria > Pseudomonadota > Alphaproteobacteria > Rhizobiales > Beijerinckiaceae > Methylocapsa. The sequence goes on along the minus strand of CAWFIA010000010.1, from coordinate 383,432 downwards.
ATTACAACGCGCTCGCCGAATTGCTGCGCCACGGCGTCGCCGCCGATTTCTGCGACGCTGCGGCGCTGGCGGTGGCGGCCGGCGTTGATATCGACATGATGAGCGGCGTTTTTCACAAGGGCCTTCCGCGGGCTCTCGCGCAGGGCCGCGTTTTTATGGAGGACATCGACGCCAGCGTGCGCCGCCTGCTGACGCTGAAGCAGCGTCTCGGCCTTTTCAGCACGTTTCCTGGCGGCGGAGCCAGGAGCTTTAGCGCTGCCGAGGCGCCGAAAGCGCTCGCGCGCGAGGCCGCGCGCCGCGCCATCGTCGTCCTGACCAATGATGGCGTTTTGCCGCTCGCCGCGGGTCTTAGCACGATCGCTGTCATTGGTCCGCTCGCGAACGCCGGGCGGGAAATGTTTGGGCCATGGGCGGCCGCAGGCGATCGCGACGATGCCGTCAGCATCTGGGCGGGATTGGCGGCCGCGCTGCCCCGGACAAAAACGACTGTTCGCCGACGGCGTCGGCATAGACGATGAGGATGCCTCCAGGATCGACGGCGCGTTAGATATTTGCCGCAACGCCGAAATCATCGTGCTGTGCCTTGGCGAGGGCGCGGCGATGAGCGGAGAGGCCGCCTCGCGCGCCGATCTCGGCCTGCCCGGACGGCAAAAGGAACTGGCCGAGGCTGCGCTCGGTCTCGGCAAGCCGGTCGTCGCGCTTTTATCGAGTGGGCGTCCGCTGACGCTTCCCTGGCTTTTCGATCGGACCGGTGCCGTCGTCGCCACTTGGTTTCTCGGGACCGAGGCGGGCCACGCGATCGCCGATGTTTTAACCGGGCGCTTCAACCCGGTCGGCCGGCTGCCTGTCACCTGGCCGCGCGCGGTCGGCCAGATCCCGATCTTTTTCGCCGAGCGCCCGACAGGGCGCCCCTTCGCCGCCGACGATCATTTCACCAGTAAATATCTCGATGTTTCGGTTGAGCCGCAGTTCTATTTCGGACATGGCCTGTCCTACAGTCGATTTCGTCTCGGCGACCTTCGGTCGGCGCGCCAAAGTTTTCGCTTTGGCGAGACAATCGAGCTGAGCGTCGATGTGGGCAATGACGGTCCGAAGGATGGCGAGGCGACCGTTTTTCTCTTCGCGCGCGACGTCGTCGCCTCGGTAGCGCGCCCGCTCCTGGAACTGAAGCGGTTCGGCAAAGTCAAGCTGCGCGCGGGCGAAAGCGGCAGCGTCGCATTCGCGCTTCCAGCCTCTGAGCTAAGCTTTCCGGGCGTCAATTTCGAGCCCTGTTTCGAGCCCGGCGAATTCGAATTCTCCGCCGGCTTCAGCGCCGACATGAAAGGCCTTTCGACGGTCCGCCTGTCAGCCCTGCCGTTTTGAGCGCAAGGCGTTATGCGCCACGGTGGAAATTCTAGGATTCAAACTGGCGCGGAAAAACTCAGCACGCGATCCTGCGGAAAATCATAGAGTTTTCCCGTCTCCGTCCATTCCGGCGAACAGATGGCGGCGATTTTGGGCGCTAGCTCTTCGGGCGTGGGCAATGTCATCGGATCCTCGCCCGGCATCGCCTGAGCGCGCATTTTGGTGCGCATCGGTCCCGGATTGACGAGCATGACCCGCACGGCCGTGATGTTCATCGTCTCCGCCGCATAGGTGCGCGCCAAAGCCTCGAGCGCCGCTTTCGAGACGGCGTACGGCCCCCAATAGGGTCCGAAATTGGCGGCGTGCGCCACGCCAGACGTAATAAACGCGACGCGTCCCGCCGGGGACGCCCGCAGCAGCGGATCAAGCGACCGGATGAGCCGCCAATTGGCGGTGACGTTGACCGCGAACGCCTCATCCCATTGACGCGGTTCGACATGCCCGAGCGGCGTTATCGGCCCCAGCGCGCCCGCGTTGCCGACAAGAATGTCGAGTTTGCCCCAGCGCTCATAGATCGCCGCGCCAAGGCGGTCGAGGGCGTCGAAGTCCTTGACGTCGCAAGGCGTCAAGGTGGCTTCGCTTCCTTCGGCGCGAAGGGCGTCGTCGAGGTCTTCGAGCGCCCCCTGGGTGCGGGCGAGCGCGATAATATGGGCCCCGCATCTGGCGAGTTCGAGGGCGACGGCGCGCCCGATGCCGCGTGAAGCGCCGGTGACCAGGGCGATGCGCCCGCTAAGAGAAACTGGCATGAAAAGACTTACGCCCGACAGGGTTATGATCTGCGGGCGAAGCCCTAACCTGCTTTGCAGCGAAGCGAAAGCAGGCTACCCAAAATCATCGTGAACCGAGACGCGCCTTGGCGAAAAGAGGGTCTGGCGACTTAGGTCATAGCGATCTAACTGGCTTCGGCGAGCAGCGACAGCTGGCTCTTCGTTTCGCCAATGAGATCGGTGAGATGCGTCGGATAATCGCCGGTGAAGCAATGGTCGGTGAATTGCGGACGCGCCGGATCGCGTCCCTTCTCACCCATGGCGCGGTAGATGCCGTCGATCGAAAGGAAAGCTAGCGACTTGCAGCCGATATAGTCGCGCATCTCGTCAAGCGTGTGTGTCGCGGCGAGGAGGTTCTCGCGCACTGGCGTGTCGATCCCGTAATAGTCGGGGTAGGTGATCGGGGGCGAGGAAATCCTGAAATGCACCTCCTTGGCGCCGGCTTCGCGCATCATCTGCACGATCTTGACGGAGGTTGTGCCGCGTACAATCGAATCGTCGATCAGGACGATGCGCTTGTCTTCAACCACTGCACGGTTAGCGCTATGCTTCAGACGCACCCCCAACTCGCGCACGGATTGGGTCGGCTGGATGAAGGTTCGCCCGATATAATGATTGCGAATGATGCCAAGCTCGAACGGAATTCCAGAGGCCTGAGCAAATCCGATCGCGGCCGGCACGCCCGAATCCGGAACCGGGACCACGACGTCGGCGTCAACCATCGATTCGTGGGCGAGCTCCGCCCCCATCGCCTTGCGCACATTGTAGACAGAGCGGCCATGCACAATGGAGTCCGGCCGGGCGAAATAGATATATTCGAAAATGCATGGCCGCATTGGGCGCGGCGGGAAGGGACGCAGACTTTCGACGCCTTCCTTCGAAATCACGACGATCTCGCCATTCTCGATATCGCGCACGAAATGCGCCCCAATGATATCGAGCGCGCAGGTCTCGGAGGCGAGAATATAGTGGCCGTCGAGTTCGCCTAAGACCAGAGGCCGGATGCCGAGCGGATCCCGGGCGCCGAGCAGCATTGTGTTGGACAAAGCGACGAGAGCGTAAGAGCCTTCGAGGGCGCGCAGCGCCTCGATAAAACGCTCGACGATGCGCAGCCGGCGGCTGCGCGCCATGAGATGGAGAATTACTTCCGTGTCGGAAGTCGACTGGTAGATCGCGCCGCTCTGCACCAAGTCGCGGCGCAGCGTCAGCCCGTTGGTGAGATTGCCATTGTGGGCGACGGCGAAACCGCCTGAATTCAGTTCGGCGAAGAGCGGCTGAACATTGCGCAGGATGGTTTCGCCTGTCGTGGAGTAACGCACATGGCCGATCGCCGCCTCGCCAGGCAGGCGGGCGATGGTCGAGGCTTTCGAGAAATGATCGCCGACCAAACCAAGCCGACGCTCGGAATTGTAGCGCTGTCCGTCAAAAGAAACGATACCGGCAGCCTCCTGGCCGCGATGCTGGAGGGCGTGCAAGCCAAGAGCGGTGATTGCGGCGGCGTCAGGATGACCGAAAATGCCGAAAACGCCGCATTCCTCGCGCAACCGATCCGCGTCAAGATCTAGATCCGTCTCGATGCAGTCCGAACGGCCCCCATCATCCATACCCGCCTCCTGCCAACGAGCTGGCCGAGCAGCGTGGCGTTCACCCTATCGCGCGCCCGCTCCCCAAAGTAGGTCACAACCGTACTGGGAGTGTAAAAATCTAACTTGGGCCGCGCCGACGCCACAAAAGTTACATAGTGCAATTGACCCGATTTGTCGACCCTCCTTGCAAGCGACGATTGTCGCACCCTTGTAACAATTCGCTTTCAGGATTTGGCGACGGCGCTCCTTTACGTTTTATTGCCGCTTGAGGGCCGCCCAGCCGGCGGAAGCGGCGCGGCTTTTGGCTCGACGTCGCTATCAGGTGCCGCCTCTTCGCTTGGGGCCGCCTTGGGTTGTTTGAACTTGGCAAAGATCCCCTCCGGATCGTCGGGCAGCATCGCCATCAGCTGATCGCCCGTCGCCTGCAGCAAGGGCCGCATCCGTGCGGTCTTGATCCATTGCGGTTGGGTTTTCTCAGGAACGAGCCAGTTGAAGAAGACGAAGGCGATGACGCAAAGAATCAAGCCGCGAACCGCCCCGAAAACGAAGCCAAGCGACCGATCGAGAGCCCCGACCTTGGAGTCGAGAATTGCGTCGGAGAATTTGATTGTAATCAGGGAGACGATAATCAAGGTCACAAAAAAGACGCCGGCGGCGGAAACAGCCAGCGCGATCACATCCTTTGAAATGTAGGGTTTGACATAGGGAAGGACCAAAGGATGCAGATAGATCGCGGCGACGGCGGCCGCGCCCCACGAAGCGATGGCGAGGACCTCACGGGTAAAACCCCGCACCATTGCGAGGAAGGCGGAAATCAAAATGACGACGATCAAGCCCAGATCGAAAGAGGATGGCATCGTTGTTTGGCCCTTTGCGCCCAAATCCCATGTTTGACGTCGGGCGGCGCATTTCGGCGCCGCTGTTGGAGCGCGATGGCTTCGGTCGCGATCCATCATGCTCTTAAGCGCTTTGTTTTCACTATGATCTCGATTGAAGCGTGATCTTGATTGAAGCGTCCGCAACCTTTCGGAGTGATGGTCCTATCGCCTCAATTTGCCGGGCGGATCGGCGTTGAAACGGCAAAAGTGCGCGGATTCGCAAGAGCGTCGCAAATTGCTTATAGCGAGCCGAAAAGGCTCAGTCACCCTGCAAAGAGAAGGCTGCCCGTCCCTTTTTCTCCAGCAAATTACCGTCAGCCGCGCTTCGGCCAAGCGGCCGCGACTTCGGCGATGAGGCCGGAGATATGCTTGCAGCCGCGCACGGAGAGCTCCTTAGGCGCGCCGCCGCCCCTCTCCGGAGGTCCTTGCGGGACAGTCGCATGGCAAAAGCCGAGCTTGGCCGCCTCTTTAAGGCGCGCCTGCCCATGTGCTACGGGTCGGATAGCGCCGGACAGAGCGATTTCGCCGAAAAACACCGAATCGGCGGCGAGGGCCGCCCCGCTCAATGATGAGATCAAGGCTGCCGCCGCCGCGAGATCGGCCGCGGGCTCCCCGACGCGCAAGCCTCCGGCGACGCTGAGATAAATGTCATATTGGCTGAGCTTCAGGCCGGCGTGGGTTTCGAGAACGGCGACGATCATGGCGAGCCTCGAAGCGTCCCAGCCGACGACCGCCCGCCGCGGCGTGCCGAGCGAACTTTGCGCCACCAGCGCCTGAAATTCGACGAGAAGCGGACGCGACCCCTCCATCCCGGCGAAGACCGCAGCGCCGGGCGCCGCGGCGTCGCGCGCCGACAAAAACAACGCCGACGGATTGACGACCTCGGCAAGGCCCCGGCCGGTCATCTCGAAGACGCCGATTTCGTCGGTCGGCCCGAAGCGATTTTTGACCGCGCGAAGCAAGCGCAGATCGCGGCCGCCTTCGCCTTCGAAGGACAGGACGGCGTCCACCATATGTTCGACGACGCGCGGCCCGGCGATCTGCCCATCCTTGGTGACGTGGCCGACGAGAATCACGGCCGCCCCGCTCGTCTTAGCGAAGCGGATCAGCGCTTGCGCCGCGCCGCGCACCTGGCCGACCGTGCCCGGGGCCGAATTCGATCAGACTTGTCCACATGGTCTGGATCGAATCAATCACGACAAGAGCAGGACGCTTGCCGCGGCCGAGCGTCGCGACAATGTCTTCGACGCTGGTCTCGGCGGCGAGTTCGACGGGGCTTTGCGCAAGGCCGAGGCGCTGCGCCCTCAGCCGCACCTGATCCACCGCCTCTTCGCCGGAAATATAGACGACGCGCCGGTCCCTGGCGGCAAGCGCGGCGCAGGCCTGTATCAGGAGAGTCGATTTGCCGATGCCAGGCTCGCCGCCAAGAAGCAGCACGGAGCCGGAGACGAAGCCGCCGCCGGTCACGCGATCGAGTTCGCCGATCCCCGTTAAAATGCGCGGCGGAGCCGGGCGGTCCGTTTCGATCAGATTGCAAAGATCAAAGACGCGGCCCGGACGCACGCCAAGGGCCGCCTGCGCGCCGATGCCCGCGGCGGCGCTCTCCTCGGCGATTGAGTTCCATTCGCCGCAGGCCTCGCAGCGGCCCTGCCAGCGCCCGGTGACGGCGCCGCAATTCTGGCAGACGAAGGACGCGCGCGGCTTCGCCATCAGCGATTTGGTCTCGTCACAGGCGGCACAGTGCGGTTTTCAGTCATAGGCGAGCAATTCGCGCATGCAAAAATCATCTATGCTCCGGCAAGGCGTCTTCGCGGGCGAGATTGGAGAAGCGCGTCATCTCCGCCTCGAAGGCGAGTTCGACGGTTCCGGTCGGGCCGTGGCGCTGCTTGCCGATGATAACCTCGGCCTTGCCATGCGCGTTCCATATCGGCTCTGCCAGCCTGCAGGAACTCTTCGGTGCCTTCGCTGCGGCTGCTTGTTCTTAAGATAATATTCCTCGCGGAACACGAACATGACGACGTCGGCGTCCTGCTCGATCGAGCCCGATTCGCGCAAATCCGACAGTTGCGGGCGCTTGTCGTCGCGGCTTTCGACCTGACGCGACAATTGCGAAAGGGCGACCACCGGCACGTTCATCTCCTTCGCCAGCGCCTTGAGGCCGGTGGTGATCTCGGTGATCTCCTGCACGCGGCTGTCGCTGCGCGTTTTCGAGCGCGCTGAGCAATTGCAGATAGTCGATCACCAACACGTCGAGGCCGCGCTGGCGCTTGAGGCGCCGCGCCCGCGCGGTGAGCTGGGCGATCGAAAGGCCGCCGGTCTGGTCGATATAGAAAGGGATCGACTGCATCAGCCGCGCCGCGGCGACGATGCGATGAAATTCGGTTTCGGCGATGTCGCCGCGCCGGATCTTGTAGGATGGCACCGCCGGCCTGTTCGGCGATGATGCGCGTCGCCAATTGCTCCGCCGACATTTCGAGCGAGAAAAAGCCGACGATGCCGCCATTGACGGTCTCGTGCGTGCCATCGGGCTTCGGCTTGAATTCATAGGCCTTGGCGATGTTGAAGGCGATGTTGGTGGCAAGAGCGGTCTTGCCCATGCCGGGACGGCCCGCGATGATGACCAAGTCGGACGGCTGCAGGCCGCCCATTTATCGTCGAGATCGGTCAGGCCAGTCGCGACGCCCGAAAGTCGCCCGTCGCGCTCGAAGGCCTTCGCCGCCATGTCGACGGCGACTGGTCAGGGCGTCGGAGAAGCGCTGGAAGCCGCCCTCATAGCGGCCGGTCTCGGCGACGGCGTAAAGCTTGCGCTCGGCCTCCTCGATCTGTTCGCGCGGCGACGCGTCGACGGGGGCGTCATAGGCGACGTTGACGATATCCTCGCCGATCAGGATCAGATCGCGCCGGATGGCGAGATCATGAATGGTGCGGCCATAGTCCTCGGCGTTGATGACCGTCGTCGCCTCGGCGGCGAGGCGGGCGAGATATTGCGGGATGGTCACGCCGCCGAGATCATGCTCGCCCAGAAAGGTTTTGAGCGTGATCGGCGAGGCGAGTTTTCCGGCGCGAATCAGCTGCGCCGCGACGTCGAAAATCCGCCGGTGCACGTCCTCGGAAAAATGCTCGGGTTTCAGGAAATCCGAGACGCGGTCGAAGGCGTCGTTGTTGACGAGGATCGCGCCGAGCAGCGCCTGCTCCGCCTCGATATTGTGCGGCGCGAGACGGTAAGTTGGCGATTTGGCCGCGCTCGGGCGGCTTGAACCGAGCTGATCGGCGAAATTCTCAGCGAGCGGCATAGAGGCCTTTTTTGCGCGGGCGCGAGACCGGGCCGCGAATTAGCGGAAGCGAAGCTTCATTGTCGCATGGCGCGGCTGTTAGGTGGGAGCAAAAGAAGCTGCTGGTGGGACGCTATCCCGCTATCCACACGCGCTAAAAAGAAGCCAATAAATCGAGATAAGAGCAATTGACAGCCACGCAGATTTCGAGATGATTGATCATTATAGTCAATTCACCCCACTTGCTGAAGAACGTTTTATGGTACTCTATTTGGCAGGCCCCCTCGGCTTCTCAGAGGTAGGGCGAGCATTTCAAGATAAAACTAGAGCCTCTTGCAAAATTATTAGCAAAGCCGGTTTGATGCGGGTGTTGTATGTAGTAAGTAGCGCAGTATTATCAAGTAGCGTGTAGAATAACTTTAGAGTGTTATTCTGGTATTATTTTGCTATCATTGCGATTCGAATCAGACGTATTGTGGTAACATGATGACTGATCCTCTTGACGCCATGTGGGCGCGTTGGACTTACATTCAACGCTCCTTGTTGCCATGGTTGTGCGAAGAAATCGAGCCGATGACCGAGTTGCTCGGTCGGCTCATCACCCTTCTCGATGTGATCGGCCTCGAAGCCTTCGTCCCTGATCCGTCCAGCGGCGCTGGGCGTCCGCAGGAGGATAGGCGTGGCCTGGCGCGCGCCTTTGTCGCCAAGGCGGTGTTCGGCATTCCCACCACCCGCGCTCTCATTGATCGTCTTGGCGTCGACCAACCACTGCGCCGTGTCTGTGGTTGGGAGAGGCGGGCGCAGGTTCCTTCGGAAGCCACGTTTTCCCGCGCCTTTGCTGAATTTGCGCAAGGTGATCTGCCCGATAAAATGCATGCGGCGCTGATTGAACGCACACTTGGCGGGCGCATCATCGGCACGATCGCGCGCGACGCCACGGAGATAGAGGCGCGCGAGAAACCGGCCAAGAAGGACGATGCGCCGCCGCCGCCTCCCGCTGGCGCTCCGCCGCCGGCCGGGCGTGAACCCAAAACGACCCGCGGGCGTCCGCGCAAAGAGGCGGAACGGCCTAAGCCGGAACCAACCCGCCTCGAACGGCAAACGGCGCAGACCGTCAACCAAATGCTCGCTGAGCTTCCCACCCAATGTGATGTCGGCGCTAAAAAGAACAGCAAAGGCTTTAAAGAGACATGGATCGGATACAAGCTGCACATCGATGTCGCCAACGGTCAAATCCCGGTCTCGTGCGTACTGACGTCAGCCTCTGTGCATGATAGTCAGGTCGCCATCCCATTGATGACCATGACAAGCGCGCGCGTTGTCTATCTCTACGAGCTGATGGACGCGGCCTATGACGCCGGCGCCATCGCCAACCAAAGCAAGGCGCTTGGACATGTTGCGTTGATCGACCGCAATTTTCGCGGACAACACGAAGCCAAAGCCGAGTGCGCCGAGGAAGTCGCGCGAATGAAATTGATCGCCATGCCAGACCCAGATGACAGGCTCTATGATTTCCGCACCATGGTCGAACGCGTCAATGGACGATTGAAAGATGAATTCGGCGGAAGGTTCGTGCGCGTGCGCGGCGCCATCAAGGTGAAATGCCATCTGATGTTTGGCATTCTCGCTCTCGCCGTCGATCAAATTTTCCGCCTCAAAGCCGTCAAACCAGCTTAACCGGAGCCAGCGATACCTCGTCCAACGAAGAGAAAATCACGCGGGCAATGAATTTTGCAAGTGGCTCACTATTATACCGCGGTTAAAAGAGATGGATTTCGAGGTCCTAAATCCATGGGATCTTACAGATAAAAATAAGATTTTTGCTACTATGGCCATGCCCTATGGACAGAATAAAAAATCCGCATGGGAAACGCTAAACAGGGAAATTGGGGGGAAATAACCGCCGCGCAATCGATGAATGCGATCTGGTCGTAGCGATCTTGGATGGCGTAGACGTCGATAGCGGCACAGCGGCCGAGGTCGGCTACGCGTTCGCAAAGGGAAAGCCCATTTTTGGTTACAGAGGAGATTTCCGATTATCCGCAGATAATGAAGGTTCAGTAATTAACTTGCAAGTACAATTCTTCATATTGGAAAGCGGAGGCCAAATATATAGCGCGTTCGAAGAATTGCTGGATCGGCTGAGGAGGTTTAGATGGGGTTGACCCTAAGTACTGCAAAAGATATTGCCGATGTCATTGCGTTTTTCGAAAGGGGATTTACTGTTGTGTTGGCTCTTGCTCTCGGCGAAGCATTTAAGCAATTTGTAAATGAAAAGGCTCAGCATGGGAAGGAGATCGTTAACTGGAGTTGCTTCGGCCTTAGTAAGCTTTCTATTTTTAATATTTCCGTTCTTTCAAGGAATGAGCCGCTACTTTTATATGAGCTATGGCGATCATGCTCAAATACAAAATTTATATTCCATAAACGTAATGGTTGATAGCATTTTTTTCCTCACGGAATTGGCAATATTTTTTATAATGTCTCGCGCCTTATCGCTCCATCTATGCCGAAGCTTCTATATATGGAGCATTATACTTGCAATAACTGACCTTTTATGGAGTGTGATACTATACACAATTTTTCAGAAGCGCGGTATGGAATATTGGATGCTGCTTGACGTTATTTACATTATATCTATTTCAATCTTATTAATTGCTAAACCTCAGCCGCAATCGTTGGTGGGAGCGGGCATAGGATTGACAATAGTAATCGCGAGAACATTCTTAGATTATTATTTTAATTGGAGTTTTTACTTCCCACCGATCACTTAAATATCAAAAAAGTCTCAACCGTTAACAACGCAACAATTTCGCCGCGCGCAGGCGAGATAGGTCAGCACTGTGGCCGGCGCGTAATAGGCGAAGGTTGATAGGCTGGAAGCGCTACCCCACACGCTCTTCACTGTTTCCTCCTCTTGTTTCCCGCCGGGTCATTCCTTCCTTCAAGGCATCGCCGCGTCAGAGCTTGGCTTGCGGGTGGTCCCCATGGATAGATGGCGCCGTCTTGATCTCTGTAAGCGCCGGTCCGCCCCCCCGGTTACGAGTGGATGTCCGCATAATCTCCGTGGCGGCCCTTTCCCGCGCTGAAGCGGGCGGCGCCGCTGATCCCTTCCGCGGTCACGACGCCGCTGCTGCCCCGCCATTCCGCCTCGAGCGCCTTGCGAACGGGCAATCCGTGCGTGCGATAAACGGACATGCGGTCGGCGCGCACGCAAGCCTGAGGAAAACGGGCGATTTCATGCGCCAATTGCTCGGCCGCCTGGCGCGCCTGACCCTCGGGAACGAGCCGCTCGCAGGCGCCGATGCAATAGCATTCATCGGCTGTGACCTTGCGGCCGGTGAGAATGATGTCGAGGGCGCGACCTTGGCCGACCAACCGCGGCAGGCGCACGGCGCCGCCGTCGATGAGCGGGATGCCCCACCGCCGGGAATAGACGCCGATATAGGCGGTCTCCGCCATGACGCGCAGATCGCACCAGAGCGCCAGCTCCATGCCTCCGGCGACCGCAGGCCCCTCGATAGCCGCGATGACCGGCTTGGACAGCTCGAGCCTCGTCGGGCCGAGCGGCCCGCGCGGCGGCGCGCTCCCGTCGGCAGGGAAGTCAAGGGAGGCGAGCGGCGGCCGGTCGCCTTCAAGGCTCGCGACGTATTTGAGGTCCCACCCCGCGCAGAAGGCGCCGCCTTCGCCCCACAGCACGGCGACGTCGGCCGCCGAATTCTGCATCGAAGGATTGAAATGCGGCGACCAACGCATCGGCGCTGGCGGGGTCCATGGCGTTGCGGGCTTCGGGACGGCTATGGATCACGGTCCAGACAGGACCCGACTTTTCGATGCGGACGGCCATGCCGCGCTCCTTGGAACTGATCGTCGCCGAACTGACTGTTCGTCACCAATCCTCGTCCTGTTTCCCGCCGCACGCCCTTCTTTCGAGGCATTGGCAGCGGCCTGTGCCTTGCTGGCAAACGGGCCTGCGGTTTGTCCCGCATGGATAGCCGGCGCCGTCCTGACCTCTGTATGAGCCGCCGCATGCGCCCTCGGAATATTGGGCGTTCGCACGGTTAGGAAAGGCGAGGCTCAAAAATCCAAAAACGACGATGACGAAAGCTCTAAAGATCATTTCGGCGTCCTGTATATGTCGCGTGAATCTCTTCGAAAACACAAGCCTCATCCCGAGGAGCGCCGCGGGCGCCTCTCGAAGGATGCGTTGTCGGGCGCTAGGACCTCCATCCACGCCCTCGTGGTTCGAGACGCCGCTTCGCGGCTCCTCACCATGAGGGGCTCTGCGCCAAGCCAATCGTCACCCGCCCCGCAACAGCTTCGCCGCGCGCGGCGCGAAATAGGTCAAAACCGCGTCGGCGCCGGCGCGCTTGAAGGCGAGCAGGCTCTCCATCATCGCCTTATCGCCGTCGAGCCAGCCGTTGCGCGCCGCCCCCTCGATCATCGCATATTCGCCCGACACCTGATAGGCGAAGGTCGGGGCGCCGAATTTCGTCCTTCACCCGGAAAATAATGTCGAGATAGGGCAGGCCGGGCTTGACCATCACGATGTCGGCGCCCTCGGCGATGTCCTGCGCCACTTCGCGCAGCGCCTCGTTCGCATTGGCGGGGTCCATCTGATAGGTGCGCTTGTCGCCGATGAGCGTCGCCTTGGTGCCAATGGCGTCGCGAAACGGGCCATAGAAGGCCGAGGCGTATTTCGCCGCATAGGCGAGGATCTGCACGGACTGAAAGCCTTCGGCGTCGAGTCCCGGCCCGGATCGCTCTTACGCGGCCGTCCATCATATCGGAGGGCGCGATCATGTCGGCGCCCGCGCGCGCCTGGTTCAGCGCCTGCTGGACCAGCACCTCGACCGTCTCGTCGTTGAGGATCTCTTCGCCGCGCAAAAGCCCGTCATGCCCGTGGCTGGTGTAGGGATCGAGCGCGACATCCGTGATGAGGCCGACCCCCGGCGTCATCTCCTTGATGGCGCGCACAGCGCGGCAGATCAGATTGTCGGGGTTCAGCGCCTCGCTGCCGGCCTCATCGCGCAGAGACGGATCGGTATGGGGAAAGAGCGCGATCGCCGGAATGCCGAGATTTTGGGCTTCGCGCGCCGCATCGACCGCCACGTCGATCGAGAGCCGGTCGACGCCCGGCATTGAGGCGATCGGTTCGCGCAGTTTGACGCCCTCGCAGATGAAAATCGGCCAGATCAGGTCGGCGCAGCTCAGCTCATTCTCGCGCACGAGGCGGCGCGTCCACTCGGACTTGCGGTTGCGGCGCATGCGCAGCAAGAGCTCTGGCTGCGTGGGCGGAGACTGCGGGGCGAAGGTTTCGATGGGGGCGGGCGCGGCGGGCGCGGCCGGCTGCTGTTTGTGTTTGGGATTGAGCGGCCAGATCATGCAGAATCAGCCTCGTCGGGGACGCTCTCGATCTGTAAGCTGCGGCGATGATCCTCGCAAGCCAAAGGCCGCGCGAGGCGCGGGACGCGCGCCGTCTGGGCCGATGCATTCTCTGACCTGAAAGGCGAACGCAATGGGGCTGCTGGTTGACGGCGTCTGGCGCGATCAGTGGTATGACACCAAAAGCACCGGCGGCCGCTTTGAGCGCGACGCTGCCAGATTCCGCAATTGGGTGACGCCCGACGGCGCGCCGGGGCCGAGCGGGAAGGGCGGCTTCAAGGCGGAGCCTGGCCGCTACCATCTCTACGCCGCGTATTTTTGCCCATGGGCGCACAGGACCTTGATCTTGCGCGCAGCTCAAAGGCCTGACGTCCATCGTTAGCGTCTCCATCGTCCATTGGCTGATGCGCGAAAGCGGCCTCACCTTCGCGCCGGGCGAGGGCGTGATTGGCGATCCAATCCACAACGCCCGTTTCCTCTATGAGGTCTATCAGGCGGCGGCGCCCAATTATTCGGGCCGCGTCACCGTGCCAACCCTTTGGGACAAGCAAAGGCGAACAATCGTCTCGACGGAATCCTCCGAGATCATCCGTATGTTCAATTCCGCCTTCGACGGCGTCGGGGCGAAGGACGGCGATTTCTATCCGGAGGATTTACGCAGCGAAATCGACGCGCTCAATGCGCGCATCTACCCGACGCTGAACAACGGCGTCTACCGCGCGGGCTTCGCGACGACTTAAGAGGCTTATGAGGAGGCGATCGGCCCGCTGTTCGAGACGCTCGATTTTCTTGAGGAGCGGCTGGCCGACCGCCGCTACCTGTGCGGCGATCGCCTCACCGAGGCCGACGTCCGGCTGCTGACGACGCTGCTGCGTTTCGACCTTGTCTATGTCGGTCATTTCAAATGCAATGTCAGGCGGATAGCCGACTATCCCAATCTTTTCGGCTATGTCCGCGACCTCTATCAGACCGGCCCGATCGCCTCGACGCTCCATCCCGACCACATCAAAAGACATTATTATCAAAGCCATCTGCAGATCAATCCGATGGGCATCGTGCCGGTCGGCCCGCAAATCGATTTTTCAGCGCCGCATCAGCGCGCCCGTCTGAATGCGGCGCTCAGCTGATCTCCTCACGGGAGGCGAGAATGCGCCTTGCGCGCGCAATTGTCGTTGGATCACGCCCAGCGTTGGCGGCGAAGGCGAGCAGCAGCGCTTCGTCGCCGCTCAAAAAATCGAGCACCCCGAGGAAGAAGCCTGGCTCTGCGGCGGCGGCGCGGAGATTGCCGACTTCGAGCCCGGAAAGGCTCATAAACCGCGCAAGCGTTGGCGGATCGGCCGCGATATAGGTTAAGGCCTCGACGGCGAGCGCCTTGGCCGACTTGCGCGATTCAGCCGACGCGCCGCGATTCGACCGATTGCCGACATTTTGCATATTGGCGATTTCTCTTTCTTCAATTTCTATCCGTTAAATCTTGCCGACATGATCGGCTGGCTTTGCAGTCAGGGCGGTCCGCCGCCTGAGGGCGGAATAGGATCTTCGATGGAAAAAACTATCCTGATCGTAGAGGACAATGAGCTGAATATGAAGCTTTTCAACGATCTCCTCGAAGCGCACGGCTACCGCACGGTGCAGACCCGCAGCGGCGTCGAGGCCGTTGGACTCGCCCGTAAGCATATGCCCGACCTGATTTTGATGGATATCCAATTACCGGAGGTTTCCGGGCTGCAGGTGACGCAATGGCTTAAAGAGGACGCCGCGCTTCGCCACATTCCGGTGATTGCGATCACTGCTTTTGCGATGAAAGGCGATGAGGAAAAGATCCGGCAAGGCGGCTGCGAGGCTTATCTCTCGAAGCCGATCTCGATCGTCAAATTCCTCGAAACCGTGCGCAACTATCTGAACGAATAACAGATTTTCCGCCGCCATCGATCGCGGCGTTCGGCGGCCCGGCGAGGCCGCATGCCCGAAAGGCCGCAACATGACCGCTCGCGTTCTGGTCGTCGATGATATCCCCGCCAATCTCAAGCTGCTGGAAGCGCGGCTGACGGCGGAATATTTCGACGTGGTGACCTGCACCAACGGTGCCAGACGCGCTGGCGCTCTGCGCGAAAGGCGATTGCGACATCGTTCTGCTTGACGTGATGATGCCGGGAATGAATGGCTTCGATGTCTGCCGCCACCTCAAAGCGGACCCGGCGACGGCGCATATTCCGGTCGTCATGGTTACGGCGCTGGATCAGGCCTCCGATCGGCTGGCCGGCCTTGAGGCGGGCGCCGACGATTTTCTGACGAAGCCAATCGACGAAATCGCCCTTCTGGCGAGGGTGCGCTCGCTTGCCCGGCTGAGGGTCGCTCTCGACGAACTGCGCACGCGAGCCATGCGTGCGGCGCAATTCGGCATCAACACGTCGCTGCTCGCATGATGGAGGATAGCTCCCGGGGCCGCATCCTCGTTGTCGACGATCGCCGTTCATCGAGCGAGGCGATCGCCAACGCCCTCAGCGCCATGCACCAGGTCGAGCTGGAGCCGGACGCGATGGAGGCGCTCGTCGAGGGCGCCGCCGACGATTACGATCTCTTTATCGTCAGCCTCAGTCTCGGCAGCTATGACGGGCTGCGGCTCTGCAGTCAGATCCGATCCATCGAAGCGACGCGTCAACTCCCCATTCTCGCGATCGCGGAGCCGGAAGATCGCGCCAGGATCCTGCGCGCGCTCGAACTTGGCGTGAATGATTATCTCCTGCGGCCGATCGACCGCAACGAACTCATTGCGCGCGCGCGCACCCAAATCAGGCGAAAGCGCTATGCCGATAGCCTGCGTCGCAAGGTCGAAGCCTCGATCGAGATGGCGGTGGTCGACGCCCTGACAGGCCTGCACAACCGCCGCTTTTTCGACTCTGCTCTCGCGGCTCTCATGGATGAGGCGAAGCGCAAAGCGCGGCCCCTCTCGCTAATGATGTTCGACATTGATCACTTCAAGAGCGTCAACGACGTGCACGGACACGAGGCGGGCGACCTTCTTCTGCAGGGCCTGGCGGCGCGAATCAAACGCGTCATCCGCAGCGCGGATCTTTTCTGCCGTCTGAGCGGCGATGAATTCGTTATCGTAATGCCTGACACCCGGCTTGAAGTTGCGGCCAAGGCGGCCGAACGGGTTCGCGCGGTGGTCGCGAGCGAGGGCTTTGGCGTCGCCGCCAAGCAGCGCCCGCTCGCCGTCACGATTTCTGTCGGCCTCGCGGCGAACGCCCACGACCCTCCCGATCTCATGCGACGGGCGGACAAGGCGCTGTACAGATCAAAACAAGCGGGCCGCAATCGGGTATTTGTCGATTCTGCGCCAACGCACCCTGAGGAGCTCGGGCTCCGGGTCGTCAGATCATCTTGAGTTGGCTAAAGCCGCTCGCCGCATTAACGAAAGAGAGACGCCAGCCGCAACAAGTCGTTGCATTTAGGTCGCCGCCGCGCGCTAACGTTCTCTCGCTGAGCCCGAGGCAATCGGGTGCGGCGCGGGACGGGTTCCTGCAAGAAAATGTCCAACCGCGCCCCTGCGCGTCACGCGCGCATTCGGCGACTTGACTAGAAGTTGCCCTACGGAGTGCTCAGGTCCGCCGCATCTCCTGGGTCCGTAGGGTCGGCCGGCGCGCAAGTAGAAATGGAGTGGCCTCCTCGAAACGCTACTTGCCGCCGGCCACCTTCGCGCCGTCGATGCGCTTTGCCGGATCTGATCGACTGCTCTTCTTCGAAATCGCGTCGATCCAAAACCTTAGCTTCTCCTAGGTCGCGCTTTAAAACCACCACCAGCTCGGCCGCGTTGGCGAAAGCGGCGCCGCTCCTGGATGAAGGCAAAGCGCGCTTCGGGCTTGTTGCCCATCAGCCGCTCCACCGAATCCGACGTGCCTTCCCGATCCTGCGGCGAGCACGACGACCCGCAGCAGGTTGCGCTTCGCCGGATTCATCGTCGTTTCTTTGAGCTGCGCCGGAAGCATTTCGCCGAAGCCTTTGAATCGGCTCACCTCGACCTTTCCGCGACCGGTCAACGCCTTGGCGATCAGTTCATCGCGGTGCGCCTCGTCCCGGGCGTAGAGCTGGCGCGGCCCCTGAGTCAGGCGGTAAAGCGGCGGCACCGCGAGATAAAGATGGCCCGCTTCGATCAGCTTCGGCGTCTGCCGGTAGAAGAAGGTGATCAGCAACGACGCGATATGCGCGCCGTCGACGTCCGCGTCGGTCATGATGATGACCTTCTCGTAGCGCAGTTCCTCTTCCTTGTAGTGGGCGCCGACGCCGCAGCCGAGCGCCTGAATCAGATCGCTCAATTGCTGGTTCGCCGCCAACTTGTCGCGCGTGGCGCTGGCGACATTGAAAATCTTGCCGCGCAAGGGCAGAATCGCCTGATTGGCGCGGTCACGCGCCTGCTTGGCCGAACCGCCGGCAGAATCGCCTTCGACTATAAATATCTCCGAGCCTTGCGGCGATTTATTCGAGCAATCCGCGAGCTTGCCGGGAAGCCGCAGCCTGCGGCTTGCAGTCTTGCGCGCAACGTCTTTTTCAGCGCGGCGGCGCAAGCGTTCCTCGGCCCGCTCGACGGTCCAGTCGAGAAGCTTCAGAGCGTGCGAGGGCGCCGCCGCCAGCCAATGATCGAAAGCGTCACGCAAGGCCGATTCGACGATGCGCGCGGCTTCCGCCGTCATCAGCCGGCCCTTGTTCTGGCCCTGAAACTCCGGCTCGCGGATGAAAACCGAAATCAGCGCGGCGCAAGAGGCCATTATGTCTTCGCTGCGTGATCGCCGCGGCGCGCTTGGCCTGGCCGATCCGCTCGGCGTGGTCCTTGAGCCCGCGCAGCAACGCCGCGCGCAGTCCCGCCTCGTGCGTGCCACCATCCGGCGTCGGGATCGTGTTGCAATAGGAATGGACGAAACCATCGTCGAGGCTAAGCCAGCAGAGCGACCATTCGAGCGACCGTGGCCGCCGGGCTTTTCGACCTTGCCCGAGAAGATCGGCTCGATGACAAGGTCCTTGCCTTCGATGTCCTGGACAAGATAGTCCTTGAGGCCGCCCGGAAAATGCAATACCGCATCGGCCGGGACACTGCCGTTCGGCTCAAGCCATTCCGGCGCGCAACGCCAGCGAATTTCGACGCCGCCGAACAGATAGGCTTTCGAGCGCGCCATCTTGAATAGGCGCGCCGGCTTGAAATGCGCGCCTTTGCCGAAAATCTGCTCATCGGGCTTGAAGCGCACGCGCGTGCCGCGACGGTTCGGCGCCTTGCCGACCTCCTCGAGCTTGCTGGTCGGAACGCCGCGCGCGAAACTTTGGCGGTAGAGGATCTGGCCCCGCGCGACTTCGACTTCGAGTCGTTCCGACAGGGCGTTGACGACGGAGACACCGACGCCATGCAAGCCGCCAGAGGTCTGATATGCGCCAGAATCAAATTTCCCGCCCGCATGCAGCGTCGTCATGATCACTTCGAGCGCGGATTTCTTGGGAAATTTCGGATGCGGATCGATCGGAATGCCGCGCCCGTTGTCGGTGACGGACAAAAAGCCCGACGCTTCATAGTTGACATCGATGAAGGTGGCGTGGCCGGCCACCGCTTCATCCATCGCATTGTCGATGACTTCGGCGAAAAGATGGTGCAGCGCCGCCTCGTCGGTGCCGCCGATATACATGCCGGGCCGGCGGCGCACCGGCTCCAGCCCTTCGAGAACCTCGATCGAGGCGGCGGTATAGCCGGCTTCTCCCGGCGTTGCTCGCGCTGCGGTCCGCAGCGCCGGCTCCGCCTTCCCGTCGGACGCAGCGCCTTTGGTGTCACGCCGCGCAGAAGCCGCTTTCCGGGCGGCGCCGAAGAGATCAACCTGATTAGCCATGAATGAGCCTGTACCTCAACTTCAAGAGCTCTTTAATGCCATGATGACCGCAAAAATTGAACAGAACAGAAACAATTTTAAGGGGATAGCGCAAAGTGCTCAGAAAAGGCTGGCCTTTGGGAAGACGCCATTGCGTTGTGACGCGTACGCGAAAAATGTGATGGCCTTAATGCAAAAAGGCGGCCCGAAGGGCCGCCCCGAATCACTCCTGAAAAACAAGCTTCAGTAGGAATAGTACATATCGAATTCGACGGGATGCGGCGTCATTTCGAAACGCATCACGTCGATCATCTTCAGGTCGATGTAGCTATCGATGAAATCGTTGTCGAAGACGCCGCCGGCCTTGAGGAAGGCGCGGTCCTTGTCGAGATTGGCGAGCGCATCGCGCAGCGAACCGCAGACGGTCGGGATCTTCTTCAGCTCCTTCGGCGGCAGATCGTAAAGGTCCTTGTCCATCGCGAGACCCGGATCGATCTTGTTGGCGATGCCGTCGAGGCCCGCCATCAGCATGGCCGAGAAGGCGAGATAGGGATTGGCCATCGGATCGGGGAATCGCACCTCGACGCGCTTGGCCTTTGGATTCGAGGTAGTCGGGATGCGGCAGGAGGCCGAGCGGTTGCGCGCCGAATAGGCGAGCAGAACCGGCGCTTCATAGCCGGGAACCAGGCGCTTGTAGGAATTGGTCGAGGGATTGGTGAAGGCGTTCAACGCGCGGGCGTGGCGGATGATGCCGCCGATATAATAGAGGCATTCCTGGCTGAGGTCGGCGTATTTGTCGCCGGCGAATACGGGCTTGCCGCCTTTCCAGATCGACTGATGGACATGCATGCCGGAACCGTTGTCGCCGAAGATCGGCTTCGGCATGAAGGTCGCCGTCTTGCCATAGCTCTGCGCGACCTGATGGATGCAATATTTATAGATCTGCAGATGGTCCGCCATCGTGGTCAGCGGTCCGAACTTCAGGCCGAGTTCGTGCTGGGCCGAGGCCACTTCGTGGTGATGCTTTTCGACCTTCGCGCCCATCGCGGCCATGGCGGCGAGCATTTCGCCGCGCATGTCCTGCGCCGAGTCCTGCGGCGGCACCGGGAAATAACCACCCTTGGTGCGGATGCGGTGGCCGAGATTGCCACCCTCATAAGGCGTGTCCGAATTGGCGGGCAGTTCGGCCGAATCGAGGACGAAGCCGGTATTGTAAGGGTCGGCGCGGAAGCGGACGTCGTCGAACACGAAAAATTCGGCTTCCGGACCAAAGTAGACCGCATCGCCGACGCCGGAGCGACTGCCATGAACGCCTCCGCCTTTTTGGCGATTCCACGCGGATCGCGGCTGTAGGGTTCGCCGCTGGTCGGCTCAAGAACGTCGCAGACGATCACCATTGTCGGGCGCCGCGAAGAACGGATCCATCGAGGCGCTGGAAGGATCCGGCATCAGAAGCATGTCGGATTCATTGATCGCTTTCCAACCCGCAATCGAGGATCCGTCGAACATGACGCCTTCGGCGAAGGTGTCTTGATCGATCAGAGTGATGTCGAAAGTGACATGCTGCCATTTGCCGCGCGGATCCGTGAAACGGAAATCGACGTATTTTACGTCATTGTCCTTGATTTCCTTGAGCACGCTTTGGGCGGTCTTCGTCATTTCAAAACCTCTCAATCTGATTGAAGCGGAAGGTGTTTTTGAAGGCTCGGAGGCGTCTGTCAAAGTGAAGCTTGGACGTCAAATAGCTTCCGGACCGCTCTCGCCCGTACGGATGCGGATCGCGCCCTCGATGTTTGAGATGAAAATCTTGCCGTCGCCGATGCGGCCCGTTTGCGCCGCTTTGCGAATCGCCTCGACGGCGCCGTCGACGATGCTGTCGGAGACGACGACTTCGATCTTAACCTTGGGCAGAAAATCGACGATGTACTCCGCGCCCCGATAGAGTTCCGTATGCCCTTTCTGGCGGCCGAAACCTTTGGCTTCAGTCACGGTGATGCCAGCTACGCCGGCTTCGTGAAGCGCCTCTTTCACTTCGTCGAGCTTGAAAGGCTTTATGATCGCCTCGATCTTTTTCATTGGCGTTTCTTGCGTCGCATTTTGTGATCAACTCAGGGAGGGAACGAACGGGCGGTTACCAGCTGCGAGGCGAAAATGCTACTTTCGTCGATGAAATGGCCGGTTGAAACGCCATTTCGGCGCTTTGTGAGCAGCTTTTTTGGATAAAGCAATAGCCGGGCCAAAAAAAGAGGCAAAAAGCCAAGTAGCAATTAACCGGCTAGACCGGCGCCGCAACGCTCGATGACGGGCGTTTCAGCTCCGCGGAGCGGCCGGGAGGGCTCAAAATCGCGCCCGAATTGGGGTAAAGCGATTTAGGGCCGCGCGGCCTCAAAAAACCGCATCCATGCTCAGAATTTAAGCGATTTGCGCGAAAAAATCTGCTGAACGGGCGTACGAAAAACCCGCTCCGACGGGTGGCGGAGCGGGTCAATTTAAAAAAAGCAGCCTACTTTATTCGGCTGGCTCCAGAACCTCTTCGGCTTTCGCGGGCGCTTCTGTTTTCGGCGCGGCGCGCGTATCGACCAAAGTAACGCCGACGCCGGAGCCGAGAAGCTGCAGCGAGATTTCCTTGCCGTTGCCGAATTTCACGCCGTCGCGATAAGCGCCATGCTCGAGTCGGGCGAAGACCACATGCTCTGACGGTTGGACGCCGAGGCGGGTCTGCAGATCGCTCGAAATCCCTTCAAGATTGAGGTGCGTGTCATATTGGACGCAGACGGCGGTCGTGCAATCGCCGGGCGCGGCAAGGCCAATGCTTCCCGACGGGAAGCGCGTGGTGACATATTTCTCGGACTCGCGGGCAGGCCGGGAAGCATACATTTCAAGCGAATAATCACACATGTGCTCACTCCAAAATGTCTCGAGATGCGGATGTTCCCCTTCCACGCGGAAGCTCTCTCACCCCACGGATGGGGCGAGTCGAAGCATCATGCTATGAAGACTGCAGCCCCCCAAAGGGAGGGGAATGTGGAAGCCTCTCCGGGCCAGCTGGCTCGATCCTGAAAAACGCGGGCGCGTGCCTGCGTCGGTCAAAGCCACATCCGGCGGTCGCCGGACGCTCCACTTAACGCTACGAACGCGAGAGACCCCTTTAGGGTTCAAACGAGTCGGGCTTAACTTGATGATAGCCTCAGCCTTTTGAGCCGTCAAGCTCTTTTGCCTTCACGGTTGCGATTTCAACGCCGCCAACGCAAGACTACGGCAATTTTTGATCCGCTGCCGGTCGCCCGGCGGCTCCGCTAGAGCGTTATCCTCAGGCTTTGCCGACGGCGACAGGAAACTCCGGTCGGCCGCCCCATTCGCTCCAGGATCCATCGTAAAGGACGACGTCGCTCTTGCCGATGGTCTCGAAGGCGAGCAACAGGATCGCGGCCGTGACGCCCGAGCCGCAAGTCGTAATGACAGGCCGCTCGAGATCGACGCCAGCCTCGGCGAAGGCGATTCTAACCTCGCCGGCGGACTTGATTTTGCCATCCTGCGCGACCTTGTTCCACGGCACGTTCAAGCTGTTCGGAATATGACCCGAGCGCAACCCGGGGCGCGGTTCGGGCGCCTCGCCGGTGAAACGCGCGGCGCTGCGTGCGTCGACGATCTGCGCCGACCCCGCTTCGCTGGCTTTGAGGACGTCAGGCGCAGCCGCGACCCCAGAATGATTGAACTGGGGCGTGAAAACCCTCGGCTCCGGCTCCTTCCAGCCTGTCTCAAGAGTGCGTTCCTCCTTACGCCATTGCGGCAGGCCGCCTTCCAGAAGCGTGACATTCTTGGCGCCAAAGAGACGCAACGTCCACCAAACCCGAGCGGCGCCGACCAAGCCTGACGCATCATAGACGACGATGTGCATATTCTCGCCAAGACCTAGCTTGCCTGCTGCCGCTGCGAAATCGTCTGCCGAAGGCAACATATGTGGCAGCGCGGTCGCATGGTCGGCGATGGCGTCGATGTCGAAAAAAACCGCCCCCGGGATGTGTCCCGCTAGATAGTCTGCTTTAGCGTCGCGATTTTCCGCTGGCATGAAGAAACTAGCGTCGACGATCGCGAGATTCGGCGCGCCGAGCCGCTCGGCGAGCCAATCCGTCGAAACGAAAAAATTTGACAAGTAACCTGCCGTCATGGTCGTCCCTCTGCAAGATCCACCGTTGCGTCGCTTCGCTCCAGAACAATAACGACATAAGGCGCGAGTTTTGGAGCGTTGCGCGTCTGCCGACGAGATCGCTGGCAAAGCAAGAGGCAAGCGGCTGTCGACGGCGGAACATCGCGACTATAAAGAGGCTAAGGCCGGCCGCTATTCATTCATCGTTCAGTCTCGCTTTGGCAGATTTAGGCTATGTCCATCCTCACCTTTTTTTCGCTGGCCGTCATCTGCGCCGGGCTTGTGGCCGGCAGCTCGTTTTGCGTCGGCGCGGAGGCGCAACCGGCGCAGCAGTTGGAGTGTTATTCAACCGCGGAAACACGCGACAAGATCGCCGCCCACGGATTGTCCGAACCCTTTCGCACCATGCAGAAGGCAGCAGCGCGTTTCCAGGCGGAGGCGCTCGCCGCGAAACTGTGCCGCCGCGACGATAATAATTTCGTTTATGAAATCAATCTGCTGCGTCGCGACGGGAGGATTGTTCGGAGCCTTTTCGACGCCAAGACCGGACAGCTCATCGAGTCAAAAAAAGCAATGAAAGAGCACGAAGATTAGCAGTGTGATCGATACACCCTCTTTTCAGATCGCTTCAAAGATCAAATCAAGCCATAGAAGATGCATGCCGCGTCTTTGCGGCGAAGCGCCAGCCAGTAAATCGGCGGGAATTCTGCATGCGCCTGCTCGTCGTCGAGGATGACAAGGACCTTAACCGCCAGATCGTCGCCGCGCTTGAGCGCGCGGGCTATGTCGTCGACCACGCCTTCGACGGCGAGGAAGGCTGGTTTCTGGGCGACACAGAGCCGTATGACGCGATCGTCCTCGATCTCGGCTTGCCCAAGAAAGATGGCGTTTTGGCGCTTACCGAATGGCGAAAAGCCGGTCGCGCCATGCCCGTTCTTATCCTGACCGCGCGCGATCGCTGGGGCGAAAAGGTCCAGGGGTTTGACGCCGGCGCGGATGATTATGTGACGAAGCCTTTCCATATCGAGGAGCTCTTGGCCCGGCTTCGCGCGCTGATGCGCCGCGCCGCCGGTCATGCGTCGAGCGTGTTTTCCTGCGGGCCTATCAGTCTTGACGAACGCGCCGGGCGCGTTTGCGTCAGCGACGTTCCTGTGAAACTCACCTCCCATGAATACCGGCTGCTCTCTTATTTGATGCATCACCAGGGCAAAGTGATTTCGCGCGCCGAAATCGTTGAACATCTTTATGATCAGGATTTCGACCGCGATTCGAATACGATCGAGGTCTTTGTCGGACGGCTGCGAAAGAAGCTCGCCGTCGACGTGATCCAGACAGTGCGCGGGCTCGGCTATATGCTGTCCCCGCCCAACGCCAATGGCGAAGGTGCGGCCGCCGGCCACTCCAACCCCCCTGCAAGCCGCTGATGGCGGCGACCGGGAAGGATTGGAGAAAGAGCGGGCGAATGCTCGCACGTGGACGACGCGATGATGATCACGCCGAGAAAGGCCTCGATCGCCCAGCGGTTATTCCTGTCGGCCGCGGTACTGAGCTTCGCCATTCTCCTGATCGCCGGCCTAATTCTCTCGACGGTCTACCAGCGGGCGGCGGAAAGCAATTTTGATGAGCGCCTCAATGTATATTTGAGGGCGCTCATCACCGACATCGCAACGCCTGGACAAAGCGGCCTGATCAGTCCCGATGAATTGAGCGACCCCCAGTTCGCATTGCCTTTGTCCGGCTGGTATTGGCAGATCACCCGGCTGGATACCAAAAAGCCCCGGATCAGGAGTTCTCGATCGCTGTTCGCCGCGCAACTCCCGAGATTGTCGGAATCCGGCGTTCCGGTCGGCCCGGGCGGCGCCCGTCAGGGCTACGCCACGGGACCCGACGACCGGCGCCTGCGCATCGTCGAGCGGATCATCGACGCCGGCGATGAGGGGGTTTATCTTGTTCAGGTGGCTGCGCCCACGGAGGAGATCGAGAGGGCGATCCATCGGTTTGAAGCTGACCTCGTCGCCACTTTCTCGGTTCTGGCGCTCGCCCTCGTCGTTTCGTCTGCATTACAGCTGCGCTATGGCCTCGCGCCGTTACGCCAATTGCGTGAAGGTGTGGCCGCGATCCGCCGCGGCGAGCGCGAATCGATCGCCGGCGCGTTTTCGCCGGACATCGCGCCGCTCGCCAGCGAACTCAATCTTCTGATCGGCGCCAATCGCGCGGTGGTCGAACGCGCGCGCACGCAGGTCGGCAATCTCGCTCATGCTCTGAAAACGCCGCTTAGCGTCATCATCAATGAAGCCGCTATGGAGCCAGGCCCGCTCGCCAGCAAGGTGCAGGAGCAGACGACGATTATGCGCGATCAGCTCGCCTATTATCTCGATCGCGCCAGAGCGGCGGTTCGAGCGGGAACGGTCGTGAGCGCGACCGATGTGAAACCCGTCGCCGATTCCTTTATTGGCGCCTTCGAAAAAATCTATGCGGAGCGCGCGATCGGCTTCACGCTCGACATGCCACAGCCGATCCGCTTCCTCGGCGAGCGTCAAGACCTTGAGGAAATGATCGGCAATCTCGTCGACAATGCGGGCAAATGGGCGAAAAGCCGCGTCGCCATAGCCATCCGTCCGGAAGCGCGCGAACCCGAAGCCGAACGCTCTTTCTTTCGCGTCGTCATCGACGATGATGGACCAGGACTTGCGACGCAGCTACGCGAGGCCGCCCTCGCGCGCGGCCGACGCCTTGATGAAACGAAGCCGGGATCTGGCCTTGGCCTGTCGATCGTCGTCGACCTTGCGTCGATGTACGGCGGCGGTTTGAATCTCGACGCTAGTCCCGCCGGGGGGCTTCGCGCCGAACTGCGCCTGCCTGCGACGCCGAACGCGCCGTCTTCAACGCGTTCGTGAGCGAAAGATCCTTTGCAAGGGCCGCGCCAATGACTATGAAGGCGCCTATGTTATGGGTTGTTTTTGCACTTTTGACGGGCGCTGCGGTGGTAAGCGTCGTTTGGCCGCTTACACGAACGCCGCGCGGCGTGTCCCGAAGCGCGATCGACGTCGCCTTTTATAAGTCGCAGATCGCCGAGATCGACCGCGACGCGGCGGATGGGCTTGTCGGCTCGGCCGACATCGAGGGCGCCAAGGCCGAGGCTGCGCGCCGGCTGCTCGCCGTCGCGAAGGCGCCCGCCGAACCATCGGCCGCAACCAACGGAAACAACGCCCGTTTCGCCGCGATCGCAGCGCTCGTTTTCGTGCCGGGGTTGGCTTTCGGTCTCTATCGGTTGATCGGCCATCCGAATCTGCCCGATCTCCCGCTCGCCGCAAGGCTTCAGGAATCGCCGGAGCGCACCGATCTGTTGGCCGCGATCGCGAAGATCGAAAAGCACCTGGCGCAAAACCCGCAAGACGGCCGGGGATACGAGGTTCTCGCCCCGGTTTATATGCGAATGGGACGCTATGACGACGCCGTCGCCGCCTATGCGAACTCCTTGCGCCTCAATGGCGACACGCCGGAGCGCCAGGCTCTCTACGGCGAAGCTATCGCCGCCGCCGCCAATGGCGAGGTTACGCCCGCGGCGAAAGCCGCCTTCGCGACCGCCGCGGCCAAGGATCCGGCGGCGCCCCGTCCGCGCTTTTATCTTGGCCTCGCCGCCGCGCAAGCGGGCGACAAGGCGCGCGCCCGGGACATCTGGGAAAGGCTCCTCGCGCAATCGCCGCCGGGTGCGCCATGGTTGCCCTCGCTGCGTGAAAACCTCGCGGCGCTAAGTGGTCGGCCGGAGACGTCGCAGCCGAATGCGGCGCCGAGCGGACCCGCCGCCAATCCCGCTCTCGCCGCAAAAATCGCCGGCATGTCGGGAACGGATCAGTCGCGCGCCATTCATGGCATGGTCGACAAGCTCGCCGCCCGGCTCGCGCAGAACGGACAGGACGTCGAGGGCTGGCTTCGCCTCGTGCGCGCCTATGCCGTCCTCAACGAATCCGACAAGGCGCGTTCCGCCTTGATCGACGCAAGACGCAATTTGGCGGGGGACGCGACGGCGACCGGCCGCATTGACGCGCTCGCGCGCGAACTCGGGCTTGAGGGATGAGCGGCGGCATGACCCGCAAACAACGACGTCTTGTTCTGATCTCGGCGGGTCTTGCGGCGGTCGGCCTCGCCGTCGGCCTCGTGATGTTCGCCTTGCGCGACAATATCGTGTTTTTCTATAGCCCCAGCGAGCTGGCGCAAAAGGCGACCGCGAACGGCGCGCGGCTTCGGCTCGGCGGCCTCGTGAAACCGGGCTCGCTGCGGCGCGAGGGCGGTCAAACGGTGCGCTTCGCCGTCACCGATTTGAAGCGGGACGTCGAGGTGACCTATACAGGCTTGCTGCCGGATCTTTTCCGCGAAGGGCAAGGGGTCGTCGCCGAAGGCGCTCTCGGCCCAGACCATTTGTTCCGCGCCGACAGCATTCTCGCCAAGCACGACGAGCGCTACATGCCTCGAGAGGTGGCCGACGCCCTAAAAAAACAGGGCGTCTGGCGGGAAGGCGGAGCCATTAGCCGAGGCTCGCAAGACGGCACGCAGGCGGCGAGCGTAAAATAAGCGTGAGGCTGAGATGATCGTCGAAACCGGCCATTATGCGCTCGTCCTGGCTTTGGCCTTGGCGCTCGTCAATTCAGTTTTGCCGATCTGGGGAAGCGTCAAGGGAGATCGACGCCTGATGGCGGTCGCCCCCGCTGTCGCTTTGATGAGTTTCGCTTTCATCGCCTATGCGTTTTTCGCGCTCACCTACGCCCATGTGACGTCGGATTTTTCGGTTTTGAACGTCGTCGAGAACTCGCATTCGGCGAAGCCCTTGATTTACAAGATCACCGGCGTTTGGGGCAATCACGAGGGCTCCATGCTGCTGTGGGTCCTGGTGCTGGCCATTTTCGCCGCGGCCGTCGCGCTATTTTCAACAAACATGCCGGAGGATCTGCGCGCCAACACGCTTGCCGTTCAGTCCTGGATCAGCGCCGCCTTCCTACTGTTTATTCTGCTGACCTCGAACCCCTTTGCGCGGCTCGCAAACCCACCCGCTGAAGGCAATGACCTTAATCCATTGCTGCAGGATCCCGGCCTCGCGATTCATCCGCCGCTGCTTTATCTTGGCTATGTCGGGCTCTCGATCACCTATTCCTTCGCGGCGGCGGCGCTGATCTGCGGGCGCATTGACGCGGTGTTCGCGCGATGCGTGCGGCCATGGACGCTCGTCGCCTGGATCTGCCTAACCCTCGGCATCGCGATGGGCTCGTATTGGGCCTATTACACTTTGGGCTGGGGCGGTTTCTGGTTTTGGGACCCGGTCGAGAATGCCTCCTTGATGCCTTGGCTCGCGGCCACCGCTCTTTTGCATTGCACAGCGGTCATGGAAAAGCGCGAAGCACTCAAAGTCTGGACGATTTTCCTTGCTATTCTGGCCTTCTCGCTGTCGTTGATCGGCACTTTCCTCGTTCGCTCCGGTGTGCTGACGTCAGTGCACGCGTTCGCCAGCGATCCGATGCGCGGGATTTTTATTCTTCTCATCCTGGTCGTTTTCATCGGTGGCTCCCTGACGCTGTTCGCCGCCCGCGCAGGCGGGTTGAAGCAGGGCGGCTTGTTCGCGCCGATCTCGCGCGAAGGCGCGCTCGTCCTCAACAATCTCCTCCTCACAACTTGCTGCGCCACGGTTTTCGTCGGCACTCTCTATCCGCTGGCGCTCGAAGCTCTGACGGGAGAAAAAATCTCGGTCGGCGCGCCATTCTTCAATCTGACCTTCATCCCGCTGTTCATTCCGCTTTTCATTTTGATGCCGATAGGACAATCGCTCGCCTGGAAGCGGGGCGACCTGTTGGCTGCGGCGCAAAGATTGAGCTACGCGTTCGCCGCCGCCGCGATTTTCACGCTTGCGCTTGCGGCGTGGCGCGGCGGACCCGCTTTCAGCGTTGTGCTTTCCGGTCTTGCCGCCTATGTCATCCTCGGCTCGTTCTCAGATCTCAGCCGCCGCCTGTTGGGCGGCGCTCCATCGCTCGGCGTCGCAAGGAGTTCGGCTCGCCCGCATCCCGCGTCAGGCCTTGGGGACAGCCTTCGCTCATGCCGGCATTGGCGTGACCTTGCTCGGCCTTGCCGCCACGGGCTGGGGCGCCGAGCGAATTACCGCCCTGACGCCGGGGCAAACTGTCGAAATCGGCCCCTACCAACTGACCTATGAAGGTATTTCGAGCCGTCAGGGACCGAATTATTCCGAGCTTGTTGGAGCGACGACAATCCGCTCGGGCGGCGTCGTCAAGGCCGTGATCGAGCCGGCGACGCGCTCCTATCCTTCTCGGCGGACCAGCCGCGCCGAGGCCGGCATTGCGACCCTCGGCCTTGGCCAAGTCTATATGAGCATCGCCGACGCCGCCCCCGACGGAAAGGTGAACGCCCGCATCTTCTGGAAGCCGCTTGTCGCCTTCATTTGGATCGGCGCTCTTATCATGGCTTTCGGCGGCGGATTGTCCTTAAGCGACACGAGCATTCGTGTGGGCGTTGGCCGCCGAGCCCGCAAGGCGGTCGCCGTCAATCCCGTGCCGGCGGAATGATTATGAAGCCTTGGTCGCGCAAATGGGCGTTGGCCGCGGCTTTGGCGCTGGCCCCGCTGGCCGCGCGGGCGGTTGAGCCCGACGAGATCCTTCCCGATAAAAGACTGGAAGCGAGGGCGCGCAGCATCTCGGCTGGTTTGCGCTGCATGGTTTGCCAGAATGAATCGATTGACGATTCGCATGCGCCGCTCGCAAAAGATCTCCGCCTTCTTGTCCGCGAGCGGCTGAAGGCCGGCGACAGCGATGATCAGATCCGCGCTTATCTCGTCCGGCGCTATGGCGATTTCATCCTGTTGAAGCCCCCTTTCAAAGCCGAAACCGCAGCTCTGTGGGGCGCGCCGATCATCATTCTTCTGATCGGCGCCGGCGCGATTTTTTTCGTTTCCCGGCGACGGCGGCTCGCCGCAGAGACGAACTCCGCTCTGAGCGAAAGCGAAAACGAAAGGCTCACGACCTTGTTGGACCGCGGGGCGTCATGACGCCGGATGATTGCCCGCGCCTTTTTTGAGAACGGCGAGGGCTTCGGCGCCGGAGACGGGATGGTGCTTCGGCCAGGTCCAGAAGTCGGCCCGCCGCGCCATGGCCTGCGCCAGGCGGCGCCGATACTCGTCCTTCGGCGCTTCCATAGCTCCGAGCGAAGCCAAATGCGGCGTGACGAATTGGGCGTCGAGCAGGCTGAAGCCGCCTCGACGCAGTCGCGCCGCAAGATGCACGAGGGCGACCTTCGAGGCGTCCGTCTTCCGATGGAACATGCTTTCGCCAAAGAACGCACTGCCGAGATGAACGCCATAAAGGCCGCCGGCAAGAGCCCCGTCACACCAGGTCTCGACCGTATGGACGCGACCCTGGTCGAACAACTGGCGATAGAGGCGCCGGATTCGATGATTGATCCAGGTCTTTTCACGGTCCGGATAAGAGGCGGCGCAACCATGGATCACAGCGTCGAAATCATGATCGATCCTGACCTCGAAGACATCCGAGCGAACGGTCTTGGCAAGGCTCCTTGAGACGATGATCCCATCAAGCGGAAAAATGCCGCGCACCTCGGGATCGACCCAGAAGAGATTTGGATCCTCGGCGCTTTCAGCCATAGGGAACAAGCCGATTGAGTAGGCGCGCAGCAAGATGTCGGCGGTAATTTCGAATTGGTCGCGCGCTCGGCTCATGGAGCAAACCTTTTCATGGCGCCAATCGCCATCTTATCCATTGTCTCAAAATTAAGCATACAATGCCTTCATGCAAAGCCGCCGATGGCTTCTCCGCAATACGCGGAAATCCGAAATTTCGCGCTAAAGTCCCGAATTTCAAGATGTCGATGGACCAACGGCGCTTTCGTAACAGCGGCGATTGCATTATGTCACATTTTCGCCGTCACCATCATCAGCGTCGCGCGCCGGGCGCGACGCTCGAGCAGGCAAGCCCATGCTTTCAGCCATCGTGCTCTACGAAATCGTTCAGCCGGGCCGCATAGATCCCGTGGAAGTCTTGGTGCGCACTCTGAGCTCGCTAGTGAAGGCGAATATCGAAGGTCTTGTCGGCGACGTCGCGATCGCGGGGCCAGCGGACCATGGACTCGGCCTTGTCGCCGATCATGCCGGCTGCGGCTTGGTCGAGGCGGCGGAAGAGGACGAATGGCTTCGTCGCGGGATTGAGGCGGCGCGGCGCCCGACTGTTCTGTTGCTCCGCTCAGGCTTCGCGCCGCAGGCCGGCTTTATTGAAGAGGCGGGAGATTTTTTGAAATCAAGATCGACGGCAAAAGACCTCTGCGGACGGGCGGCGCTGCTTCGCGCCGCGCCGGAAAGATTCATCGAACGGCTGATTCCAGGCGCTGCGCCGCTTGCCGGCCTGATCGCAGCGCGCGACAGATGCCTCGCAGCGCCGGCCGGAAGGCTGGCCGCGCTGGCTCAAATCGTCAATCCCGCGACGACGCTGCAGACGCACGCGCGCCGGATTGGCTGAGGCGACGCCGCTATCTTGCAAATGTGTTGCAGGAGTCGACTTCGCCGGATTTCAGTCCCGTGTTCAGCCATTGCTCACGTTGCGCCGCTGACCCATGCGTGAAGGAATCCGGCACGACGTAACCTTGCGCCTGCCGCTGCAACCGATCGTCGCCGATCGCCTGCGCTGTGCGCACCGCCTGATCGATATCGCCCGGCTGGAGGATCTGATATTTTCGCTGCGCATTGGCGGCCCACACGCCGGCGAGGCAATCGGCCATGAGCTCAACGCGAACCGAAATGGCGTTAGCCTGCTCCTTGCTTGACGCGCGCATCTGCGCCGCCTGAACCCGAGGCAAAATGCCAAGCAAGTTTTGAACGTGATGGCCGATTTCATGCGAAATGACATAAGCGTAGGCGAAGTCGCCGCCGCCGCCGAGACGCGCTTTCATGTCGCGAAAGAACGACGTGTCAAGATAGACCTTCTGGTCCTTGGGGCAGTAAAACGGCCCCATCGCCGCGCTGGCTCCGCCGCAGCCGGAACGCGTCGAGCCGCTATAGAGCACCAGCTTCGGCTTGACATAGGCGACGCCCTTTTGCGTCGGAAGAATGTCGCTCCAGACATCCTCGTTTTCGGCGAGAACGGCGGCGACGAACTGTCCCATCTGATCGGAGGGAACGCCGGTCTGAGTCGATTGTGAGGGTGTCGGCGCGCTCTGCGACTGGGCGCTATGGCGCACGCGATTCACCATTTCGGCGCCGCCGATCAGAAGCCCCGGATTAATTCCGAATGCCCAGCCAATCAGGCCCAATACGACCATCGCGCCGATGCCAAGGCCGCCGCCGCCGATGCCTGAGCCACCGCCCGCGTATTGCGTCTCGCCGCGCCGATCTTCGACATTGTCGGAACGGCGAAAATCTTCCCATCTCATGTTCGGCTCCCGGCTAGCGAATGATGCCCGAAACGTCGTGACTTTTGGCTCGGAACATGCCGTCAAACAATGCGAAAAATGGCTTGAAACGAAAAAACTATCCCTCTGCGATCCCTCTTTAGCGACGACATTGATCGCCGCGATAAAATCAAACGTTGCGGAATGATAAAGGCGATTATTTTTGATCCGAAGCGACGTCTCAGCGTCCCCAAGCACTATCTAACGGCCATCTCCCGGAGCCTTTTCCAGCATGTTTCAAGGCTCCCCGCGCAGCCGGGCGATCTCTTTGGCGAGCATCCGCAAATCCTGCCACGCGAGCTTCTTTTGCGCCGGCTGCCGCAGAAGATATGCTGGATGAAGCATGGCGATCGCCTTGATCCCGACATCCCCAGCTGAATAGTCGAACCAGCGCCCACGCAGCCGCGTAATTCCTTCTTTCGAGCCGAGCAAGGTCTGCGCCGAAGGCGCGCCAAGGCAGACGAGAATTTTGGGGGCGACGAGTTCGATCTGCCTTCGCGTAAAAGGCAGACAGGCGGCGGTTTCGAGCGGCGTCGGCGTACGATTGCCTGGCGGGCGCCACGGAACCACGTTGGCGATATATACCTTGTCGCGATCAAGGCCTATGGACTCCAGCATCTTGTCCAGCAATTGACCCGCGCGGCCGACGAAAGGGACGCCCTGACGGTCCTCGTCAGCGCCTGGCGCTTCGCCGACGAACATGACCTCGGCTCCCGCCTCGCCAGCTCCGAAGACAAGTTGGGTCGCCGTCGCCTTCAGGCCGCATCCTGAAAATCGCAGCAGCTGATCGCGCAATTCCGCGAGATTTTGCGCCGAGGCCGCAGCTTCTCGCGCGTCGCGCTCGAGACTGTCCAAATCGCGCGTCACCGCGGGCGCAGCGGCAGCCGCCGCTCGCGGGGGAGGCGCCTCGCCGTTTTGCCATGCTTGGTCTCGGCTCCGCGGCTCGATCATCCGGGCCGGCGAGCGCTCCTCGACTATGCGATCATGTGGTCCATCGTCGAGCGCGATATCCACCCCCATCTCGACGTACCAACGCAAAAGCTGAATAAGGCTATCCGGCACGATATGAAACCTTAACGCGGCGCGGCGGCGCGCCTCAATCTGTCATTGATCGCCTCGCCGAGGCCGGCATGTGGGATCGGCGCGACCGCGATCGAAGCCGGCGCCAGTGCGTCGAGGAGGCGCAAAAAGGCGAAAAGATTAGCCGCCGCCTCGTCGAGATTTTGCGTCGGCGAAAGGTCCCGCAAGTTCGTGCGCGGCGGAAATTGTCCGCCGAAATCAAGCCCGGCCTCTCCGGATTCGAGCGCCGTCGCTTCAAGACGCAGCTTGGCGCGCGGCGCGTAATGCGAGGCGAGCGCGCCCGGAGCGATGATCGCGCCCTCGATTTCGCCGCCCGCAATCTTGGCGCCCAAGGCCTCTTCGATCCGCATGCGGGACAGACCGCCCGGCCGCAGCAGACGCGGCGGCCCGTCGAAACAGGCGACGATAGTCGATTCGACGCCAACCAGGCAGGGTCCGCCGTCGAGAATGAGGTCAATAGCGCCGTCGATATCTTCGAAAACATGAGCCGCCGTCACGGGACTGACCTGGCCGGACCGATTGGCCGAGGGCGCTGCGATAGGACGCCCTGTTTCGGCCACGAGGCTCAGCGCCGCCGGATGCGCCGGAACGCGCAAGGCGATCGTCGTTCGCAGAGCTCGCGCTGTCGCGCAGACCGTCGCGGTGGCGGCGACGGGAACAACCAGCGTCAAAGGCCCAGGCCAGAAACGTTCTGCGAGCAGCAGGGCGGCGGCGAAAAAACCCCCTGGATCTCGGCCTCTGCAAGGCTCGCGATATGGGTGATGAGCGGATTGAAATTGGGGCGCCCTTTCGCCGCATAAATGCGCGCGACGGCGGCTTCCGAGGCAGCGTCCCCGCCGAGGCCGTACACTGTCTCCGTCGGGAAGGCGACGAGTTTTTCCGCGCACAGCAAGCGCGCTGCGGCGGCGACCCCTGCCGCATCAGCCTTGATAATTTGGGTCGAGGCGCGTAAGGGCTTTTGAAGCGAGAGCGATATTCATTCGACGAGGGTCGGTTTCGAGGGCGAAGCCCGGCTTTCGTCAGCGCGTTCCTTGCCTGCCGCCAGATCAAACCGACGCTGCGCCTCTTCAATCAGGGACACATTCTGCAAAGCCCAGGCGCCAAGCTCCCGGACGGGAACCAGCAGCGAATGCCCGAGCGCCGTCAATTCATAATCGACGCGCGGCGGAACGGTCGGAAAAACGGACCGCGTCAGGAAGCCGTCACGCTCCAGTCCGCGGAAGGTAAGGGTCAGCATCCTCTGGGATATGCCGCCGATACGCCGGCGCAATTCGTTAAAGCGCAGCGGGCCGTTGCCGAAAAGCATGACGACCAGGATGCTCCATTTGTCGCCAATTCGTGACAGGACCGGCGCGACGCGGGCGCATTGGCTAGGCACGTGGATGTGACCTTGTTCCAAAAATGTGCCTCCTTGCGCGTTTTTGATAGGCACGCATAGTGCCTTGGTCACAAACTTAAACCAAGAAAGGGCTTTGGTCCATGAAACTTCTGCATGTCGATTCGAGCATCCTCGGGGGCTCTTCAGTCAGCCGCCAGCTTTCCGCCGATATTGTCGCGAAGCTGCGCCAGGCGACGCCGGATCTTGAGATCGATTACCGCGATCTCGCCGCCGAACCTCTGACTCATCTTTCCGGCTCCCATATTACAGCTCAGCAACCGGGGGCGGCGCCGCCGAGCGCAGAGGTACAGGCGGATCTCGCCCTCGGCGCCACGATTCTCGGCGAGTTTCTCGGCGCCAACATCGTGGTCCTCGGCGCGCCGATGTATAATTTCGGCATTTCGAGCCAGCTCAAGGCCTGGATCGACCGCATCGTCATCGCTGGAAAAACATTCCGCTACGCAGAAAACGGCCCGCAGGGACTCGCCGGAGGCAAACGCGTGATCATCGCTTCCTCGCGCGGCGGCGTTTTTTCGGAGGGCGCGGCGGCGGCGGCTCTCGACCATCAGGAGACTTATTTGCGCGCCGTCTTCAGCTTCATTGGCGTTGCGGAGATCGAAATCGTCCGCGCCGAAGGCCTTGCCGTGGGGCCGGAGTTCAAAATGCAGGCGATCAAGGCGGCGAAAGATGAGATCGCGAATCTGAAGGCGGCCTAAACAACCTCGCGGCGGCTCCGCGCGCGAGGGCGCGGGCGCCAGGCGATCTGATTGCGATGTGTTGGGGCGCGGGCGTCTTCGCGCCAAAAACCATCGGGCGTCGCGGCACTTATTTCGCCAACACCTCGACGTCTCGGTCGACAGTCGATTCAACTTTGAAATTTGTCTGGTAGACATTGCTGTCGTGCCTCGCGATCGCGACATATTCGCCTTCGGCGAGGACGAGCGACGGAAAAGCTCCGATCATTTCGCGAATGACGTCGCCGCCGGGCGTCAGAATCGTGAACGACGTGTTGGCGAGCGCTTCGCCGCTTGGCCCGCTGACCAGCTTCAAGGTCATCGTCGCAGCGCGATGGCGCAACGACGCGTCGGTCAATTTGCCGGCCTGCACGCGGAGATCGGCGCTGATCACGGAATTGGTCGAGTTGACCGAACCATTGCTTTGCGGATCGAGCAGGGTCGAAACGACATGATAATTCCCTTCGGGCAGGCCGATCGTGTCGCCGGACTTGCCGTTGGCGACAAGTTTGGCCTCCGAATTGTTGCGCTCGGGCACATAAATATCGAATCTGGGATTTGGCCGGCGGATCGGCGCGTCGCCAAGCATGCCGACGACGCGCAGCGCGCCGGCGTTGAGCACCAACCTTTCGCTGCCGCCTTTGCCGTTGATCGTGACGCGCTTGGTCGCGCCGGCAAGCCCGAAAGCGGCATGAACGATGAAATTGCCGTCGCGAAGCGTCAGCGCGGGCGTCGCATCGGTGGATTCCGCAACGAGCGAATGTGATCCGTCGAGTTCCGTCTTCTCGTCGAAAACGCGCCAGTGCACGCCGCCTTGCAACGGCGCCGTATCCGTCGCGCTGAGAACTGCAGATAGGTGCAGAACATTTCCCTGCATTGGCTCGGGTTTGGCCGGCTCGACGCCGACCGGAAGACGCAAAGGCGGAATTACGACATTGTCCTCCGGCGGTGGCGCTGTTTGCGCTGTAGCCGGCGCTCCCAGCCACAAGATGGCAGCCAACGCGGCGGCGGAGCTGAAAGCGGCGGCGACGCTTCGCCTTCCGCTCTTTTCGCCCTTTCCGTCACCGAGGAATCGGACATTCTCCTCAGTCCCCCGCTTTCTCGGCGTTTTTCTCCCAACGACGGCGTCGGCCAAGCCTGAAAACGCCTTGAGCTTTAATGTCCAATCAGACTTCACACGCTTTTACTCATTCGCCCTGTGCAGGACATTCGAAACCGCGGCTGACAAATTTGCAAAGGACAGAGGACGAAAATCGAAATCGATGCGGTGGCGTCCCGCTGGAATCTCAACGCCGCGAAACAATATATTGGCTTTCAGCAATCGCCGCAGCTCGCCGTCGACGCGCACTTCCCAACCAGGATAAAAAAGATCATGCAGCACCACAATCCCGGCCGCATCGGCGTTGACCTCGATCGTCACGGCATTGTCGGAATATTTGATGATCTTCACAGACGACGGATCTGGGATCCCAATCGGAGTGTTGAAGCTG
Organism: uncultured Alphaproteobacteria bacterium; assembly: GCA_963815815.1. Lineage (GTDB taxonomy): Bacteria > Pseudomonadota > Alphaproteobacteria > Rhizobiales > Beijerinckiaceae > Methylocapsa. Next base: position 346,009 of record CAWFIA010000010.1, on the reverse strand, counting down.
GCTTCGGAGATGCTCTCATGAACCGTTCTGAGATCAGCGACGTTGGACTGGTCGATCAGCGCTTCGCGCGATGCGGTCGAACTCCGGCAAAACATGGTCATTAAGCACTTGCTCGCTATCCACGCTCTTGATCGCGGCGGCGAAATAAGCGCGCGGCGCCGCCTTGCCGAGGTTGTAGATATACATTATGTCGCTTGCATAGATCAAAGTCGCCTTAGGGCGAGGAACGTGGCGCGGCAAATGCGTCAAGGGGCGATCTAAGACCAAATATTCAAGACCGAGCAGAGAAGCGAGGCGGCATTTATAGCCGCGGAAAGTACCAGGGAAATGGCGCAAATTCGGATCGCCGGCGTTGTCGCCGGGACCGACGGCGCGTTCGTACGCGTCGATGCGGAGCGGATTATAGCCGACGGTGTTCTCGAGCTTCAGCACCATGGAGGCGTTTTGCCAGGGCCCTGGCAGCCCGAGGATCTCGACGCGCGGACGATCGCCGTCATGGGTCCTGGCGGCGATCTCGCGCCGCAGCAGTTCGATGGCCGGCGGCATTGCTGGGCTTCATGCTGGCATAGACGCTGTAGCGGTCGAGGGGCTCGGCGTTGAGCGAGGAGGCGGCGTTTCGCCAAAAAATTTCGCCGCCGCTGAGAAGACAAGAATATTCCCGCGGCGAAAGCGCGGCGGCGACGGTCGCGCAGCGCAAAGAGATGACCAGCCCTGCGAAGCCGATGGCGGAGGAGACGCCGAGCTGCGCAGAGCGAAGTCACGAGGCGGCCCTCTCGCAGGGAGAAGACGAGGCCAGTGCCGATCACGACGGCGATGGCGATCGCGGTCGCCGCGGCGAGCGCCAGCCAAGCCATCGCGGCGTGAAGATAGCGGCTTGGCAGGCCATCGGCGATATAGCGGTGCAGCAAATAGCCGGCGCCGAAGGCAAGGCCGATATTGAGAATGAAGGTGGCGTCGGCCGGACGGCGATAAAGCGAAACCCCGGGCATCCAGTCGAACGCCAGAGAAAAGAACGGCGTATAGCGGCCGAGCGAGTACAATATGGCGACGCAGAGATAATCAGGAAAAAGCGAGCGCCGCGGGCGAACAGCCGTCCTGCGCCAAGACCGTGCCAGACGAAGAGCACGATCGGCAATGTGCCGACGAACAGATAATCGACGGCGCGGTCAGTCCAGTCGGCGCGGGCCATGGTGTCGTAATCCGGACCCCAGTAATCATAAAAATGGTCGAGTGAGCCAAAGAAATTCGGCACGAACAGCGTGATCAGATTGACCGGCGCGAGCGAACCAGCCGCCGCGACGCCGAAGGCGATGCCTGGCCGGTTGGAATCGCCGAGAAACTGCATCGTGAGCAGTGCCGGGACGAACAGAATCGCGGCGATGACGAAAGTCGCCGAGCGCAAGGACGCCAAATCTGTCCGCAGATAGGCGAACGGCGACGCGGATTGAAAGGCGGCGAAAACTACGCGCCCGACGAGAACCATGCAGAATAGATAGGCGACCTGGTCGCGCCCGAGCGCCATCAATGCGGCGAACACGCCGAACAGGATAGCGAATCCAATAGGAGCGCCGCTCCAGAGCGATCTCAAGGCACCACAACGCCGCCGGAAAGAACGAATAGGAAATGATCATGCCGGTATGTTGCAGGCGAGACGATGCCGCGCCTCCGAGCATGAAGATCAGCGCCGCGAGCACCGCGCCGGCCGGATCCCAACGCCATCGGCGGAACAGGCCGAGGACGCAAAGGCCGCCGAAGCAAGATGAGCGAGGATGACGGCGTCGAACAGCTGCATCGACGCATCCGGCGCGAACAGCGCGAAAAGCACCATGCTGGGCGTGAAAAGCAGCGACTGCGGATCGGCGACCGACGGATGGCCGGCGAAATGATAGGGATTCCAAAGCGGAATCTCGCCGTGGCGCAAGGCGTCGGCGAGAAACCGGAACATCGGATAGAAATGGTTTTTCGAATCCCATGGAACGACCGTTCCGCCGATGAGCCACCAGGCGAGCGCGACGCCGGTAAAGCCAAGAGCACTGCCGAACCGCCAGCCAGCGTGGCTGCGCCGTCCAGGCCGTGGCCTGAAGCCGCTCCGCCGATTCGGAAAGCCTTCGCGCGCGCCGTGCGTTAAGAGCGCCAGAGGGATAGCCGAGCGTATCGAAAAGCGACATTAGTGGAAAAATCCGGTGGAGACGTTTTTGCGGAACCGAGCCAATATCGCGTAAAGAAATCTGAAACGATGTGTAATTGCGCACGTCGACTGCGCAGTTTCACGGAATTTGCCAAATTATGCGGCGTTTTCAAGGAATTGGCGATGCGATGGCCGAATATACGAACGTTTGAAAGCGATATCGTGTCGCTTTGAAAGGGGCATAGTTTCGTCGCGCAGCGATTCAAGGTTGGCGCGAGGCTTTAGCTCAACCAGGCAATTGGACCCCTCTCAACATGATCAACGTAAAGCCCTCGATGTTTCCTGTAATCCCTTAGTGTTCACTACGCGCTTTGATCGCGCCGGCCCTTTTATGCGAGACCTGCATGAACCCGTGATGAACGCAATGAATCGAATTGCTTAAAGCGTCGCCGCTCGGCGCCGCCCGCGACCTTGTCCGGGCCGGGCCCCAGCGCGAGAGAGATCGAAGCCTTGCTGCAAGATCGCCGCTCGCGTTCCCGATCACGGCAAGCTTGCGCCCTGGCGTTTCATCATTTTTGAGGGCGAGGGACGCGAGCGGGCAGGCGCAGATCATTGCCGACGTCTACGCCACGCGCCAACGCCTGAAGCCGACGCCCAGCGCATCGAAGCGGAAAAAATGCGTCTGTCGCTCGCGCCGCTCGTCGTCGCCGTCGTATCGCGGGCGGCGCCGCACGCCAAAATCCCGGAGTGGGAGCAGGTTTTGTCGGCAGGCGCCGTGTGCATGAATCTCGTCGTCGCGGCGAATGCGCTCGGCTTCGCCTCGGCCTGGATGACCGGATGGTACGCCTATGACGCCAGAGTCTTGGCGCGGCTCGGCCTTCAGGCGCATGAAAGAATCGCGGGATTTATTCATATCGGCCACAACGACGCTCCGCGCGAAGACCGCGCTCGCCCCGCTCTGGCCGATATCGTGACGATATTTTAGAACGTTGCGTTCGCCAAGAGTTGCAGTTATGAAGACGGTCATGCATTGAAGAATATAGATCGTCTGATCAATTTCCCTGCTCTAGCGCCAACACGCCTCGTGGGCGATCGCGTCGCCGACGCCCTAATCCTACGTCTGTTTGGGTAGGGCAAGGTCCTGCCTGAAATAGGACACCGTCCATGAATGTTAACGCTGATTTCTCGCAACGCGTCGTCGTGCGGCCTGATGAGGAGCGATGGGCGCCGTCGCCGCAGGCAGGCGTCGAACGGCTCTATGCTCGACCGGATTGGCGAGGAGATCGCACGCGCGACAAGCTTCGTTCGTTTTGCGCCGGGAGCCGACTTTCCCAGCCATATTCACGGCGGCGGCGAAGAAATCTTATGCTCGACGGAGCTTTCGAGGATCAAAATGGCGTTCACGCTGCGGGCGCCTATCTGCGCGATCCGATCGGCTCCTCGCATGCGCCATCCAGTCCGAGCGGCTGCACTCTTTTCGTCAAACTCTGGCAATTCGACACTGGCGATCGCGGCCGCGTCGAGATCGATACGGCCTCAAGCGAATGGCGAAAAACGCCGGAAGGTTTCGCGATCCAACCACTGCACCATTTCGCCGGCGTGATGACGTTTCTCGTGCGGCTCGATCCCGGCGCGACGCTAAACCGCACAATTCATCCCCTAGGGGAAGAAATCGTCGTCCTCGCCGGCGCTTGCAGCGACGCTGAGGGGACCTATCCCGCCTGCTCATGGATCCGCGATCCCGGCGGACATGATCAGGCGCTTTTTTCCGGCAGAAGGTTGCACGCTTTTTGTCAAGACAGGCCATCTTGCTTCAGCGGCAGCCGAGGCTTTGCGTTTACGGGACGCAGTGACAGCGGCGAGAACCCGTAAGTTCGTCGCCCATTTTCAACCGACAGCGATATTGACGCCCGGCTGATCGCTGTGCGCCGCTTCTTCATGGGGAGCGGCGCGCCCAGTTTTCCCCTCGGACTAGTTCGATCTTCTGCGACTGCTGCCGGAGCTGTCGAAGAAGCCATTCGCCTTGATTTGCCGGAAGATCTCGAAATGGAGGTCGCTGCGGACGCGCGCCATGGTTTCGACGTCAGAGATGAAAGCCGCGAGTTCGAAGGTGAGGGCCGAGCCGGACATGCCCGTGAAGAATATTTGCGGCGCGGGGATCTTCAACACGCGATCATTGCCTTTCGCCGCGGCGAACAAGCACCTCGCGCACTTTTTCGGGATCGGCGTCGCCGGCGACGGTCACGGGAATGACGATGCGGCCGGTTCGGTCGTTGCGGACGAGATTTTTCACGACGCCGGTGATCAGGCTCGAATTCGGAATGATCACCTGGGCGCGATCGATCGTCTCGATCTCTGTCGAGCGGACATTGATGCGGCGAACGAACCCCTGGTCGCCGCCGACGATGATCCAATCGCCGACGCGCACGGCGCGCTCCCAGAGAAGGATCAATCCGGAGACGAAATTATTGACGATCGACTGCAGGCCGAAACCGATGCCGACCGACAGCGCGCCGGCGACGATCGCGAGTTTTTCGAAACTGAGGCCGAGATAGCCGAGAGCGAAAGGCCGCCGCCACAATGAACCCGACATAGCCGAGGCTCGTCGTGATCGAATTGCGGAGACGCCAAATCCAGGCCGGTATGCGGTAGAAGCCTTGAGCTCAGCCAGCGCTGCAACGCATGGACCGCCGCGTAGAGCAGACCGAAAATGGAAGCGGCCACGACGATTGAGACTGGCGAAATCACGACGTCGCCAACTTTGAAGCCAAAGAAGGCCGCGCGCAGATCGAACGAAACGTCGGTCGACTGAAATCCCCAGGGCGCCAGCGCCGCGACGACCGCTACGATAAAAAGAGCGAGACGCAGAGCGCCGAACAGAATGACGCCGACAAGGTCCAGCGAATTGCGCTGCAAGCCGACGCGACTTATCAGCCAGTTCGCCAAATCGCGATGTGGGCTTAAATCCGGCGGCGATCGCTTCTTCACCAATATGCTCGCCATCCTGAAAAGCGGTAGAACGCCGCTGATCCAGATGACCTGATCGAGCAAGAAGCTGGCGAAAGTCGGATAGCCGGCCAGAACGGCGATCGACGACAGCGATCGCCACCATGAGCGCGACGCCGCGCAGAATGCCCAGCCAATTCAACCGCCTTTGAACTGGCGTCGCGAGGTAGTCGCCGTCGGCGGCGTCGCGTCGACGCTCCAGAGGCCAACCGCCAGCACGATCGCCGCCAGCAGGGCGCCGAAGCCGCGGGTCGCCACCGAAAATGCCAACGAGGCGTCGATGGCGTCGTTCAAGGCTTCGCAGAATGCGCGTCAGCGAGACGATGGCGGCGACGCTGACGGCGACTCCGAGGAGTCGCGCCGCAGCGTCGTCACTGATCTGCGGCAACCGCCAGTTCGGTCGCGTCGGCGCTAAAAGGCCGCGGGCGAGACCGATCGCGACGGCCACCCGAACGACGCCGGTCGCAAAAACCGCGAAAACAGACTGCAGACGCAAACTGATGAGATTGAGGGCGTCGAGGCCATAAATTACCGCATATGTAAGCGCGACGGGAGGTACGGCGATAACGAGCGCGATCCACCAGGCGCCCATCACTTTGAGAAAACGGCTTGGCTTTTCGACGGTCGGGCTGCGCGAGAGAACCCGCATGGCGGCCCTTGCAAGCGGTATGTAGGCGAGCAACAGGGCGGGCAGGGCGAGCCAGAACGCCGACCGGCGCCAACCGACGAATTGGGCGTTGATCCGTGCGCCCCAAGCCCCGAATAATGCGCCGACATCATGGACGTTGCCGGGGGCCTCGCGCCAGAAGTCGATCCAAAGTCCGGCGTCAGCGATGCTGGCCGAACGCTGGAACAGGGATCGTGCGAAGAGGGCGCGTCGTTTCGCGGCTATGTTGGTTTTCAGCTGATCGGCTCTTACCGCGAGCAGCTTCGCCCGCTTCAGCAGTTCGTCGGCATTGCTAAAGCTCTGCTGTTGAGCCGTGCGTTCTTCGGTCACGCTTGGGTTTTCCGGCGGCGACTTGTCGTCGGGAGGCGGTCCCAATTGGTCAAGCCGCGCCTTGATTTCAGCCAGCCGGGGCGTGACGCGCTCGATCGCGGCGTCGATCGAAATCGGCGATGGGGCCGATGCGCTGGCGGGCGCCGGCGAGATCAGCGTCGGACAGATTGGGGCGTTCGAGGCCAGCCTCAATATCGTTGAGAGCGACGCCTGCCTTGTCGAGCGTTTCGGCCGCCTTCGCGACGAAGTTCTGCGCCGGCTCTGGCGGCGCGGGCGCATTGGCGAGCGTCGAGGCCGCCGCGCCCACTTTTGGAGAGGCCGGGGCGACTGGCTTATCGTTGCTCGCCGGCGGCGACGTTTGGGAAGCGGCCGGCGCATTGCCCTTAGCGAGCGGCGCCGGCGCTTGGGCTTGAGCTTGCGCAAGCAGAACTAAAAAACCTAGAACGCAAGCGAAACGCCTCACCGGGGCTTCCCCACGTTTTTTATGTCGCCCCCGGCGGATAAGCATGCACGCGCCCTTTGTAATCACTGACCTGATAGGCCGCCTCCGCTCCGGCCTCGTCGAGATAGTTGGGCCCGATCGGCGACTTGCCATGCCCCCCGGGAATATCGAGCATATAAGTCGGCTGGCACAAGCCGGAGAGGCGCCCACGCAATTGTCGCATCAACTCGCGCCCTTTTTCAATTTCGACCCGGAAATGCGCCGTCCCCGGCCCGAAATCGAGCTGGTGCAGATAATAAGGCTTGATTCGCGCCTCGACAAAAGCGCGCATCAGCGCGCTCAAAGTCTCAACGTCGTCATTAACGCCAGCGAGAAGCACGCTCTGGCTAAGCAGCGGAATGCCGGCGTCAATGATGCGGGCGCAAGCGGCGCGGGCGCTGTTCGTTAGTTCGCGCGGATGGTTTGCGTGCAGCGCCACATAGATCGTTTTGCTGGATTGCCTGAGGACTTCGATCAAGGCCGCATCGACGGCGTCCGGATCGACGCAGGGCACCCTTGTGTGCAACCGGATGATCTTCACGTGATCGATCAACTCGAGGCGGTCTATAACGTCGCGGAGGCGGCGCGCCGAAAGACTGAACGGATCGCCGCCAGTGAGGATCACCTCCCAAATCTTCGGCTGCGCCGCGATATAGGCGAAAGCGTTGTCGAGCGCCTTTCGGCTCAAATGAGCCGGACTGCCCGGGCCGACGACCTCGCGGCGAAAGCAGAAACGGCAGTAGACCGGGCAAATGTGCAAAAGCTTCAGCAGCACACGGTCCGGATAGCGGTGGACGACGCCTTCGACCGGACTGAAGGCTTCGTCGCCAATCGGATCGCGGCGTTCCTCGGGGCGCAGAAAGAGCTCAGCGAGATCGGGAATGAATTGCCGCGCTACGGGATCGCGCGGATCGTCGCGATCGATCAGAGCAGCGACCGCCGGCGTCACGCTGATGGCGTATGCTTTCGCCACGCGGTTAATCTCAGCTCGCCGCACTTCGGGCGCGAGCCCCGCGTCGATGAGATCGGCGGCGCTGCGAAGCGTTGCGCGCGGATTGGTCATGGTGAGTGATCGCCCGTCGCGACGGGCGTCCAGATCACCTGCTCGATATGGGAGGCGCCGGTGGCGAGCATGACGAGCCGGTCGAAGCCGAGCGCGATGCCGCTCGCCGGCGGCATCAACGCCAACGCCTCAAGGAAATCCTCGTCGATTGGATAGGTTTCGCCGTAATGCTGCTGGCGCTCCGTCATTTCCGCCTGAAACCGGCGGCGCTGCTCATCGGGATTGGTCAATTCGCCAAACCCATTGGCGAGTTCGACTCCGCATGCGTAAAGTTCAAAACGCTGAGCGAGTCGTTGATCTTCCTGCAAATTCGCCAAAGCGGCTTCGCTGGCTGGATAATCCATGAGAATCGTCGCGCGGCCATGGCCGAGGTGAGGCTCGATTTTTACAGAAAGCATCTTGCTGAAAATATCCGACCAGCTGTCATCTCTGACCACGCGGATTCCCGCCTTGAGCGCCTTCGCCGCGAGAGCGTCGCGGTCCGGGGTCAGGCCGTCGATCGTCCCCAGCACATCGACGCCGGCGTAACGATCGAAGGCCTCCGCGACGCTCAAGAGCTCGAATTCCTCGAAGGGATCGGCGACTGCTCCCATGTGGCTTAGCAAATCAGTCCCCGCCGCCTTCGCCGTCGCAGCGAGCAGCCCGGCGCAATCCTCGATAAGTCGCTGATAGGGCGAATGGGTCCGGTACCATTCGAGAATGGTGAATTCGGGGTGGTGCAGTCTGCCCCTTTCCCGGTTCCTGAACGCGTGGGCAAGGCTAAAAATTCGCGCCTCACCGGCAGTCAGTAATTTCTTGCAGGCGAACTCAGGCGAGGAATGCAGATAGAGCGTTGATCCCGCGCCAGAGGCATCCTTTATTTCGGTCGAAAAAGCGCTGATATGGGCCTCATTGCCGGGAGAAACCTGCAAAATGGCGGTGTCGACCTCGACGAAATGCTGACCCGCGAAAAACGCCCGCGCCGACGTGGTCATTTTGGCCCGCGCCTTGAGGAAGGGACGTCGGTCGATATGGACATCGGGCCGCCACCAGGGCGAAGGCGCTTCCGTCATGCTATTTTGCTTGAAAAACGCGCCGGAACATGGCTAGCGATAGCCGGGACCCAGCTGCGCGTTCGAAACCCAAGTTTCCTTCAGGCCTTCCATGTTCGGCGGGCGCGGTGGTGGCGCTGAAGAAAACTTGCAGGACCATCGGAACCCGCTCCCATCCATTAAACCCGGACGCCTCAGCGACCCGCCCGGGAAAAGTTCGTTTGATCATATAAAGGAAAGCCAGTGAAAGTCATCGCCAGTTCGATTCGCAAAGGCAACATTATCGAAAGAGAGGACGGCCAGCTCTACGTCGTCTTGACCGCCGAGAGCTTTCATCCTGGCAAAGGCACGCCTACGACGCAAATCGACATGCGCCGGCTCTCCGACGGCGTTAAGACGACGGAGCGCTACAAGACGACTGAGCAGGTCGAACGCGCCTATGTGGAGGACTCAAACTTCAGCTTTCTCTATCAGGACGCGGACGGCTACACATTCATGAATGGCGAGAATTTCGATCAGGTCGTCGTCCCACCGGAGGTGATTGGCGATCAGGCGATTTATCTGCAGGAAGGCATGAACTGCGTCCTGTCGATGTTCAACGGAGTCGCCGTCGCCATACAGCTCCCTGCGCGTGTGACCCTTGAAGTCGTTGAGACCGAGCCGGCGATGAAAGGACAAACGGCGTCCTCCTCCTATAAGCCGGCGAAGCTCTCGAATGGCGCCCGCGCCATGGTCCCTCCGCATATTTCCCCCGGCACTCGCATCGTCGTGCAGACGGAAGACGGCTCTTACGTGGAGCGCGCGAAGGATTAAGGTGCGCGCTGCCGCGCGACCTGGTCTGGACGAAACGCAATGGCCCCCCAAGTGAGCGGCCTTTTCATTGTATCCGTTTGGGGTTCAACGGTGCACAGCGCTCGCCGGGCGTCAGTGCTTCTCGCCAAGCTTCTCGGCGATTTGGCGGAGCAAGATCACGAATTGCTCGGGCTGGCTCTCTGCGCAGGGAACCTCGAACACTTTCCGTAACCGGCTTCCAAACTGCGTGCAGGGTGAAGCTGAGCAACTCATTCGGGCGTCTCGAAACGGCTTCCGTAACGCGCAGCGAACTGGTCGGAGAAGCTGGCTTGTTTGACCATCTTATTCATAATCACTGCTTCTTGATCGCCCGATCGTTAACGTTTGATCTACCCATTTTGACCAAACTACGCACTTCTCGCAGCAAAATTTCCCTGCGCGGTCTTACACAAGCCTCTGAAACGATGAACTTCGATCGCGAACTTTCGTTCCATGGCTTTATTATGGCGAATCAACCTTGCCTCAGTCGGGCGCTTGATGAGCGTTTATGGCGCTGGTCTAGCTTCGCAACTGTCGCCGCACAAGACTTGATTTAATTTGAATCGATCCAGCTTTCCATTTCGTTTCAATTGCAGAGTTCAGTCGGCAAGCGCCGAATTTTTTCGTCCGTTATGCTTTAAAAATCCTCAACGCCCTCGGTCGAGAATCGCGCTCAGGCTGAGCATTCCAGCAAAATGGCGGTTTGACCTTGCGTAAATTTTTCGCTTGCGTCATTTGCCGGTAGAGCCTGCGCCAATCCTTCCAAAAGAGAGAATTCGCATCGTGTCCCAAGTAAGCGACATGGACGCCGCATCAACTGTCGCAATCGTAGGCGGCGGCCAGGCCGGCGCAGAAGTTGCGACCTTACTGCGCCAGAACCGCTATCAAGGCCGCGATTGTCCTCTTTGGGACAGGAAAACATCCTTCCCTATATGCGCCCGCCGCTGTCCAAAGCATATCTGGCAGGCGAAATAATCACGGATGCGCTGATCTACAAGGCGCAGGCCGCCTATGAGAAAGCCAAGTGTCGAATTGCGGCTTGGGCGGCGCGTCGACGCGATCGACCGCGCCGCCAAGCAACTCCTGCTGGAAGGCGGCGGAGGACTTCGCCTAGGACAAGCTTATCATCGCGACCGGCGGCAGGGCGCGCAAGCTCGACCTCCCGGGGTCGGGCTCGGAAATATATTTTATCTGCGCACCATCGCGCGACGTCGATCGTCTGCGGCCGCAACTCTAACCGCGGGCCGACGTCTCGTCATCGTCGGCGGCGGCTATATCGGCCTCGAAGTCGCCGCCGTCGCCATCAAGCGCGGCCTCAAGGTCACGGTGCTTGAAGGCGCGCCGCGCGTGCTCGCGCGCGTGACGGCGCCGGAAGTGTCGGCCTTCTACGAGCGCTACCATCGCGCCGCCGGCGTCGAGATCCGCACGGGCGTTACCGTCACCGGATTTACGGCGGGCTCGACGGCGCCGCGGTCGGCGCGGTGCATTGCAATGCGACTTGGCGATGGCGTGCTCGAGATTCCCGCCGATTTCGTGCTGGTCGGCATTCGGCCTCGCGCCTAATATTGAACTCGCCGAACGCAGGCCGGGCTCGCAGTCGACGGCGGCATTCTGGTCGACGCCGCCTCGCGCACGAGCGATCCGGATATTTTCGCGATCGGCGATTGCGCCATCCATGCGCGGCACGGCTTTTTGCATCGCAAAATTCGCCTCGAATCAGTGCCGAATGCGCTCGAACAGGCGCGCGCGGCGGCGGCTTGCATCGCCGGCAAGCCGGCGTCCGGCCGCGACCGCGCCCTGGTTCTGGTCCGACCAATATGACCTCAAGCTGCAAATGGCCGGCCTTTCGGAAGGCTATGACGATCTTGCGATTCGCGGCTCGACGCAGGGCTCGTCCTTCATCGCTTTTTATCTGCGCGACGGCCGGGTGATCGCCGCCGACGCCGTCAATCGCCCTCCGAATTCATGGCCTCGAAACGCCTGATCGGCGAGAGGATCAAAGCCAGCGCCGCAGATCTTGCCGAATGAAATCGGTCTCGCTCAAATCTCTCATCGCGGCGGCGGCGACGGCATGACTTTTTTGCGGCGATTCGGAGGCGGGCCTTACGCTAACACATCCACCGCTTCTAATGTTTGCGGCTCGAACACCGGGCGAGGCCATGCGCGTTGGCCGCGTCATGTTCTCGATGCCGAGCAAGATCGCGAGTTGCGCCTCGGTCATCAGCCCCTCTTCGAGAACGATGTCGGCGACTTTGCGTCCCTCATCGAGAGCGCGGCGCGCGATATGCGAGCACGTCTCGTAACCGAGCATCGGCGCCAGCGCGGTGACGAGGCCGATGCTGTTCTCGACCGAATTCAAGGCAGCGCTCGCGGTCCGCCTCGATGCCCGAGACGCAGCGCTGGCTCAAAGTGTTGATCGCGGCGGTTAGCATGCGCAGCGAGGTCAGGATGGAATAGCCGATGGTCGGCTCGAAAGCGTTGAGCTGGAGCTGGCCGGCCTCGGCGCACATCGTCACCGTCAGATCGTGGCCGATGACGAGATAGGCGACCTGGCTCACGACCTCCGGAATCACCGGATTGACCTTGCCCGGCATGATCGACGATCCGGCCTGCACCGCCGGCAGGCGGATTTCGCCGAAGCCCGCACGCGGACCGGACGACAGCAGGCGCAGATCGTTGCAAATCTTCGAAAGCTTCACCGCCACGCGCTTCAGGACGCCCGAAAACAAAACAAAGGCGCCCATGTCGGAGGTCGCCTCAATGAGATTGGCGGCGAGAACCAGCCGCTGCCGCGAAAGGCGCGCCAATTCCGCGACGGCGAGCGAGGCGTAGCGCGGATCGGTGTTGATCCCGGTGCCGATCGCTGTGGCGCCGAGATTGATCTCGCGAAACAGGTCGGCGGCCTCCCGCAATCGGTCGACGTCTTCCTTGATGGTGACGTGGAAGGCGTCAAATTCCTGGCCGAGCGTCATCGGCACCGCGTCCTGCAACTGCGTGCGGCCGATCTTCAGGACGTCGCCGAACTCCACCGCCTTGGCTTTGAATGCGAAGGCGAGATCCTGCAGCGCGTCGATCAGCGACTCCGTGGCGAAGATCACGGCGAGGCGCAAGGCGGAGGGATAGGCGTCGTTGGTCGACTGCGCCATGTTGACGTCGTCGATCGGATGCAGCGCGCCATAGTCGCCGCGCGGCCGGCCCATCAGCTCCAGCGCGACATTGGCGATGACTTCATTCGCGTTCATGTTCGTTGACGTGCCGGCGCCGCCCTGGACCGCGTCGACGACGAATTGATCGAGAAATCCTCTTATCGTTGGCGATCGAGGCGCACGCGCGTCGATCGCTTCGGCCTTCTGCCGGCGGCAAATGGCCAAGACGCCGGTTGGCCCGCGCCGCCGCCTGCTTGACCAGCGCCAGAGCGCGCACGAGTTCAGGAAAATGCCCGACCGGCACGCCGGTGATGGGAAAATTCCCGACGGCCCGCAATGTATGGATCCCCCAATAGGCGCTCGCGGGAATGTCGGCCTCGCCAAGCAGATCGTGCTCGCGCCTCGAAGACACGGCGGCGAGCTCGATCGAGCGTGTGGTCGCCAGCGAGTAAGTCGTCGCCGACGAGTTCCTGCGTCTCCGAAAAAGCCTGATCGAAATAACCCTCGGTCATGGCGAGCCTCCGTCGAGCTTGAGTTGCGGAACAATTCCGCCGCGCGTCCTGTCGCTAAAAGTATGTTCGGCCGCATCAATTTCGGAACGATGAAGATTTTAGCGTAACAAGCACTATATAAGTGCTCGTCAGCGGCTGGACGACGTGCGGAATGTCGCTTCGCCCGCATTTGGAGCCCAAATTTCTGCGAATTTGCCCAAATTTTGCGATTTCGCGTCATTTTCGTTCCAGATTTCAGGGTTCATGGGTTGCGCCCGAAAAGGAGGGACAACGATGTTAAGTCGTCAAGCTGGCGTCGCCCTCGTCGCGTTGGCCCTCGCGCAGGCGCAACCCGTGCGGGCGCAGGACATGATGAACCAAGTCGACCTTTCCAGCCCGAAGTACACGACGGCCGAAATGACGCGCGCAGATATCGAAGCGGCGCTGAAGGCCGCCGCCGGCCGTCCGATAGATTTGGCCGGCAAAAGTCTCAACGGCCTCGACCTGTCGAACCTCGATCTGTCCGGAGCGAATTTTCGCGGCGCGCGTCTCGACAAGAGCAAATTTTCAAATAGCAAGCTTGACGGCGCAACGCTCGACCAAGCGTTTGCCCTTGAGGCCAATTTCTCCGGCGCAAGTCTCAAGAACGCGAGCCTTTTCGCCAGCCAGATGCGCGGGGCGAATTTCGACGGCGCAAATCTGTCTGGCGCGCGCATCACCGCCGACCTCACGCATTCGACCATGCGCAACGTCGACTTCAAAGGCGCAGACCTTTCGGCCGACATGAAGAATCAGTCGATGGGCTTGATGCGCGCGATTCTGCAATCAGCTGACTTAGCTGGCGCCGATTTCAAAGGTGCAAATCTCGGCCGCGACGATCTCCAATTCGCTAATCTGCGGGGCGCTGATTTCACCGACGCGTCACTCGCCGGAGCCGATGCTTCGGGCGCCGATTTTCGCGGCGCGTCTCTCCATGGCGCCAACCTGACCGGAACGGACGTGAGCTCCGCGAAAATCGATCTCCATCAGGAAAAGGCCTTCGCCGCCGCCAGAAAATCTTGAGCGTGCGATCAAGGAATAAATTTAAGTAAAGCGACATCCCTATTTACGCCGCAACGCCTCACTCAGCGCCGCGCCGAGCGCGCCTGGGGCGGGAGATTTTTCCTGTTGTTGTCGGCGCGCCGGGGTCTTCGAATCGCCGCCTGCGCCGGATCGCTGCGCCGGCGCAAAGTTCTTCGAAGAAATGTCGTCCCTGCGCATGGAGAGCGCGATGCGCTTGCGCTTCAGATCGACCTCGACGACCCGCACCTTCACGACGTCGCCGGCTTTGACGACGGCGCTCGGATCCTTGACGAAGCGGTCGGCGAGTTGCGACACATGGACAAGGCCGTCCTGATGCACGCCGATATCGACGAATGCGCCAAAGTTCGAGACATTGGTCACGGTCCCTTCGAGCCGCATGCCTGGCTTCAGCGCGGCGATGTCGTCGACGCCATCAGCAAACGCCGCCGTCTTGAACTGCGGACGCGGATCGCGACCCGGCTTTTCGAGTTCGAGGAGAATGTCGCGTACGGTAGGCAGGCCAAAACGCTCATCGACGAAGCGTGCCGGATCCAATGATTTCAGGCTCCCTGCGTCGCCCATCAGCGAGCGGATGTCGCGGCCGCAGGCGTTGATGATTTTCCGCGCTAGACCATAGGCTTCGGGATGGACGGAAGACGCGTCGAGCGGCTCCGTCCCGTTGGCGATGCGGAGGAAGCCGGCGCTGAGTTCGAACGCGCGGGGACCGAGGCGCGGAACCGCCAGAAGGTCGCGCCGCGATTTGAACAGACCATTCTGGTTGCGATGAAAGACGATCGCATCGGCCAGCGAGCCGCCGAGGCCCGATATGCGGGATAGCAGCGACGCCGACGCTGTATTGAGGTCGACGCCGACGGCATTGACCGCATCCTCGACTACGGCGTCGAGCGAGCGGGCAAGATGCGTCTGATTGACGTCGTGCTGATACTGGCCGACGCCGATCGCTTTCGGATCGATCTTCACGAGTTCGGCCAACGGATCTTGCAGCCGGCGCGCGATCGACACCGCTCCGCGCAACGACACGTCGAGGTCAGGCATCTCCGCCGCGGCCCGCGCGGAGGCTGAATAGACCGATGCGCCGGCCTCGCTGACGACGACCTTGGTCGGCTGCGGTGAGGGTAGTAGGGCTTTGATGACGTCGCCCGCCAGCCGGTCGGTCTCGCGGCTCGCGGTGCCATTGCCGATCGCTATGAGCTCAACGCCATGCTTGCGGATCAGCCGGGCGAGCTCGGCCTCTGCGCCCCGCATGTCATTGCGCGGCTGGAACGGATAGATGGTCGACGTATCGAGAAGCTTGCCTGTGGCGTCGACGACAGCGACCTTTACGCCCGTGCGAATGCCCGGATCGAGGCCCATGGTCGGACGCGGGCCGGCGGGCGCCGCGAGCAGAAGGTCTTTCAGATTGCGGGCGAAAACCTCGATCGCCTCGGCTTCGGCGCGCTCGCGAAGTTCGGTCATGAGGTCGAGCGTCAGATGCAAGGAGAGCTTGACCCGCCAAGCGTAGCGCACCACCTCGAACAGCCACGCATTGCCGCCGCCGTCCCGTGGCGAAATAGCGTATTGCCGGGCGATAATCTCCTCGACCGGCTTTATAGGCGCGGCGTCATCAGCGTCGATTTCGATTTCGAGTGAGAGGATTTCTTCGTTGCGGCCGCGTAGCATGGCGAGCGCGCGATGGCTTGGCGTCGTCGCCCAGCGTTCGCCGTGGTCGAAATAATCAGAATATTTGGCGCCAGCGTCTTGCTTGCCTTCGATCACGCGCGAGCGCAGCATCGCGTTGCTTTTGAGATAGCCGCGCAAGGCTCCGACGAGATCGGCATTTTCCGCGAAGGCCTCGGCCAAGATGTCGCGCGCGCCCTCGAGCGCGCTTTTGACGTCTGCAATCTCAGGCGAAATAAAAGCCTTCGCAACCTCTGCCGGGACGCATTGGCGGTCCGCCAGAATTTGGTCGGCCAGCGTGCCAAGACCGCGCTCGCGCGCGATCTCGGCGCGGGTGCGGCGCTTCGGCTTGAAGGGAAGATAGATATCCTCAAGTTCGGCCTTTGTCGCGGCGGCCGCGATCTTTTCTTCGAGCGCGTCGCTCGATTTACCCTGAGCCCGGATCGAATCGAGGATTGCTCCGCGACGCGCTTCGAGTTCGCGCAAATAAACGAGACGTTCTTCCAGTTGGCGCAGCTGCGTGTCATCGAGCCCGCCGGTCGCCTCCTTGCGATAGCGCGCGATGAAAGGCACGGTCGCGCCTTCGTCGAGGAGGTCGACCGCGACCTTGACCTGATCGGGCCGCGCGGCGATCTCGGCGGCGATCGTTTTCAAAATGCGGTCTATCGCAGCAGCCATTCGGGTCGCATCCTTGTCGATTCGGAGCCTGGACCTTAGGGCAGGCGAGGGGCGATTCCAACCTTGGCAAGGCGCGATCGATCGGGTTGCGCTCGTCGCGCGGCGCACTATAGTGCCGCATTCGCGTGCCCCGCAGCGCCGAGGTCTCTTTGAGATTCCGGCCGCGTGGGGAATGGGGACGTCCGTCCGATCTTTTAGCGAAAATGCGGAGGGGTGGCCGAGTGGTTGAAGGCGCACGCCTGGAAAGTGTGTATGCGGGAAACCGTATCGCGGGTTCGAATCCCGCTCCCTCCGCCAGTATATCTGGATAACTGTTTGTTTCACTTAAAACATTAGATCAATAAATTCCTTGATCCCACATTTCACCCCACAATTTGAAAATGGTGCTCAGGCTTATGTGTTTTTGGATACCTTTATTGATTTAAAGGGAATATCTTAATAGCGATTGACTGAGGCGTGATTTGAGATTATAAGTTGAGAGTTTTTCGAGTTTTGGATTGAAGGGAAGGGATATGAAGCGAATTCTCGCAGCATCAGTCATAGCCCTATTTTTGAGCGCAAGCATTTTCGCCGGTTGTGCTATTTTTTGCACGTCTATCGCTGTCGCCGATCCGAGCTAGGATTGTGCTTTAAATAGAGCGCTATCTATAAAATCGACCTTATAGAATGTCAGCATCGTCGGTCGCGAAGACGGCGGCTGAAATGATGCTATTTCGTTGCTTTGTTCGTTAAGCAAAAAGGATTCCCGCGCACTAAAATCAATTTCAGAAGGGAGATTTACAATGAACTTAACAGAGCCAATTGTAGCGGCCAGCGCGGGCTTAATTGTGCTGTTTGCGCCTCTGATACCAGCAATTATTTTATTCCTTGTGTTTCCGGACTCAAAGATAGCTGTGGACGGTCCGTTTTCCAAGCTGTCCGTTAGAGCCTCTGGCGCAGTTGGGGCATATTTAGTTCTAGTTGGATTCATACAGTCAGATGCTGATCGTTTACAACAACTCGCTCAGAAGTAACCAGCAAGCGGATTTCGAGAACCGGCTGCGCCAGCAGCAAGCGGATTTCGAGAACCGGCAGGATCAACTAATAGCTGATTTCGATCGCGTCCAGCGACAACTGCGGCCCGTTTGGACGGTCTCTGGAAGTATTAAGTTAATCGATGAAATGGGAATCCAGTAACAGGAACGAAAATTAAGCTTTATGATCTTCTCGAGTGGGACACAAATCCTCCGGAATTTTCGCACTCTAGTAATAACATAAATTTTAAAGTTCCTGAAGACGAGACTGGGATTCCCCGTATAGTGCTCAAGGTTAAAGATTTTGGCGCAATCACACTCACGCTGAAACCTAACTCGACGCAATCTATCTTGGGTGACAATGATTCTTTGAATCAGGTAGTTGACAAGAATGTCATTCGGCTTACCGACCCAATCAAGATCGTCTCCCTCGGTCCGTATCAGATCGTGGATAATAGGATTGGAGATCAAATTGGTAGTGGTAGATCCGCTAATGTAAATACTGCGCCGGTTGTGCGGAGCATACAAATAAATAGAAAAAAGTCGGTCAAGGAAAATTAAATGTGGGGTTTTATGAACGAGAGACTACGAGACTGTCACATCGCGCGATTTGATTTCGGCCTCAGCCTTACACGCTGCCGCGCGCCCCAGCATCTCGTCACGGAATGATGAGCGCGCACTACCCCGCTTTCGAGTCCTGTATCGTTATTTGCCTTCCCCCTCAAGGAACCATGGAAAATTCTTCCCAAGTTCGTCTTTGATATTTTGGTTCATTTCTTGTGCCGCTAATACGTCAGCGTTTCCAGATTCGATATCTCCTTTGTCCAACTTAGCAAGCCCACGCCCGTAAAGTGAACTTGCCTGCTTTGGAGAGATGAGCAATGCTGAATCGTACGTTTTTATTGCGTTATTAAGATCATCGTTCTTTTTGGCCTTGTCCTTCTTGGCTCTGCTCATCATGAGGTATGTTAAAGCCAGACTGTCGAGCGAGTGTGGGTTCTTCGGCCGGAGGAGTACAGCTTCTTTGCAGTCGGCTAGGGCTTTCTCCAGTTGGGCCTGGAGTGCGTGAACCCAACAACGGTTGTTCCATGCATTGACATTTGTGGGATCAAGTTTAACCGCTTTGTCAAGATCTTCTAAAGCATGCCCATAGTCCGAACTCATTCACGTAGATCCTAGCTCGGCCGAGGAAAGCATTTCCGAGGAAAGCATTGTCTTGACTAAGCTCGATCGATTTGGTGTAATCGCTTAGGGCCTGCTTATAGTCGCCTCGTTTGAAGTAAGCGGTGGCGCGGCCCACAAAAAAATTTGGTTGTTTTGAATTGATTCTGATCGCTTGGCTGCAGTCTGCGATAGCGGCGCTGTAATCACCAAGCACGTTATAAACGTAGCATCGATTGTTAAAGGCCTCAGCAAAGGTGGGGTCCAGTTCTGTAGCTTTGCTATAGTCATTGATTGCGTCGCTATAACCATGAATACTTGTGTAAGCGTTAGCTCTATTGTAATATATTGTGGCATTGTCGCCTGAATATTGTATCGCCATTGTGAAAGCTTTTATCGCTTGGTCGTAATCCTGCTGCGCTGAAGCTTTGACGCCGTATGCAATATATGCATCTGCTAGATCCGAAGGTGTGCACTTTGGATTGACAATGTTAGCCTTCTCATCGAGGCACGGCTCGTCAATTTCTGCCCCCGCCACATCTAGAAACCCAAAGATGGTGCCAAAAAATAGAGCGGCAACAAGTGCAAGGTGACGACTCCGGACCAATGTGAGTTTTACCTTACTCGGGCTCGTTCCCATTGCCGCCCTCTTTTGCCGAGATGCCCTTGATCCTATAGCGCCCGCAATTGCTTTTGCTAAAGTGAGCCAATCGGACAATGCGCTGCTCCACCCTGTTTACCCCGCCGATTACATTGGCATAAGCTTGTTTGATGCGACCTGTCGAGGCCGGCTGTAGCGATCGGTTCGCCGATGGGCCATCGATTTGAGGAAACCTGATGCCAATGCAACAAGCTCTCAACTCAAATCTCGCCATCAAGCCGCCGATCATCTCGGCGGCCGGAAGGCAATCGACGCGTTTGTTTCAGCGGTGCATTGCTGCGAGGTCCGCCGCGGGCGCGGGCGGCGTCACCGCCGCCGGGACGGGTTCGACCTCTACGAGGTTATCCGAATAGGCGCCGGCCTGCCCGAGGTTGCTGTGGCGCGGCGGCGTCGTCGAGTTAACCGCCGTGCCGGTGCGGTTGAGACCGGGCCAATGGCCGACGTTGGTCAGGATCAGACCTGCTCCGACGTCCTCGCTGAGCTCGGCCTTCGCCTCGAAGGCACCGCGATCGTTAAACACCCGCACGTAGCTGCCGCTGGCGACCCCGCGCTCCGCCGCGTCGCTCGGATGGATCATGATCAGTTGCTCGCCTTGGCGGCGCTGCTGAGTCGCCTCGTTCGCGTACTGCGTATTCAAGAACGCATGCGGCTTCGGCGACACGAGGTTCAGCGGGTAGCGCGGCTTGCCCTTGTCCGTCACGTTGGCGACGTCAAGATTGGGAATGTAATTCGGCACCGGGTCGACGTAGTTTCCGGGCTGCATGCCGGCATAGCCCGACCGCCATACCTCGACGACAAAGTTTCCGTTTTCGGCGGCGCTGGATTTGAACTCGCATTTACCCGAAGGCGTCTTGAAATTCCCTTCGGCGTGCGGCGCCCGTTCGCCGGGCAGTCCGACATTAAGGCGCTTCCATCCGTCTTTCTTGAGCATATCGAGGGTGATGCCCTGGAGAGCCGGCGCGGTCCAGTCATAGGAGCGATGCAGCATCTCGTCGTCGCTGAGGCTCCAGTATTCGTCGTCGAAGCCCATCGTTTTGGCGAGTTGGCGGAAGAGATCGACGTTAGCGACGCATTCGCCCGGCGCCGGGATCGCGGGCTGATTTCAGCATGATATAGAGGTGTCCCCAGGTCACCATGATATCGTATTGCTCAGCCTGCATCGTCGCGGGCAGCAGTATGTCGGCGAATTTCGCGGTGTCCGTGACAAACAGTTCGCTCACGACCGTGAAGAGGTCCTCGCGCTTGAGTCCAGCCTCGATTTGCAGAGCGTTAGGCGCCTGTGACACCGGATTCGAATTGTAAACGAAAAGCGATTTGATCGGCGGATCGAGCCGCATTTCGCCCGTCAACGCCGCGCCAAGGTCGAGTTCATTGACGACCCGCGCGCCGGGCCTGATCCAGTCCGGCCGGCACATGTGATTGAAGTTGAACGGAAATTCCCAGATCGGCATCTCGATCGTTCCGCCACCGACATGACGCCATGCCCCGACGAGAGCCGGAAGACAGGTGATCGCGCGGATCGCGTCGCCGCCCCCTGGGCTACGCTCGACGGCCACTCCCTGTCTGATCGCCGAGGGCTGCGCCTTGGAGTATTCGCGCGCCAGGGTCAGGATGTCCTTGGCGGGAATGCCCGTAATCATCGACACGCGGTCAACCGGGAACTCGGCGGCGCGGGCTTTGAGCTCCTCGAAGCCGATCGTGTATTTCTCGACGTATTCGTGGTCGACCAGGTCTTCCTCAATGATGGCATTGATGAGCCCAAGCGCAAGGGCGCCGTCGGTGCCTGGCCTTAGCGGAATGTGCCAGTCCGCCTGCTTGGCGGTGCGCGTGCGAACGGGATCGATGACGACGATCTTGGCGCCTTTCTTCTTCGCCTCGAGCACGAAAGGCCACGCGTGCAGGTTCGTGCTAAGCATGTTCATGCCCCACACGACGATATACTTCGAATAGGCGAGGCTCTCGACATCCATGCCGCCAGTCGGCCCGACCGTCATGATCCAGGCCGTCGACGAACCAGACTCGCAATAGGTCTTCTCGGCGATTGTCGACCCCAGCCGGTTGAAAAAAGCGTCCCCCGCCGTCAAGCCGTTCATCGTGCCTTGATGGCCGAGATAGGCATGCGGCATGATGGCTTCGCTTCCATATTGGGCGATGATATCCTGCCAGCGCTCTTTGATCGTCTGAAGCGCGTTATCCCAGGTGATCCGCTCAAATTTGCCCGAGCCCTTCGGGCCGCCGCGTTTCATCGGATAGAGAAGACGGGTCGGATTATAGTGATGCTCTGCGAAATTCTTAAGCTTCACGCATAGGCCGCCACGCGTCATCGGATGATCCGGATCGCCAGTGACCTCGACAAGCTTCCCGTCCTCGACATGATAGAGGAAGGCGCATGTATCTGGGCAGTCCTGCGGGCAGGCGCCTCGGATCACGCGGACTTCGCTGGAATGAGTGGACATACGCGGCTCTCCACAAGAGTTAATGCCGGAAGGGTTCGCAAAAAGAAGCGCGAAGGGCCACAAACCCCACAAGGCGCCCGTCGGAACTCGCGCGAGAATAGGACCGCGGAAGGCGTCCGGAAAGGCCAATTGTTGAGCAATGAATGGCGCCAAACACGTGTATGCTTGAGTATAAGCTTTTCTGGTTGAGGCGGCGCTGACGGAGCGAGCGTCGCCTTCGCAGCTTTCGGCGTCGCTCAAATTTGTATAGTCAAGGACAATACTTTATCTGTGCAAGGCAAGGGTAAGCGTGGCCTGATCACTGTCGGTGTCTCTCGCGATCATTTTTGAGATTTTACTCCAAGTCGGCTTGGACGAGCGTCGGCTTTATTGTTCACTCTAATGGAAGGCGACTTTTAATAATTCGTAACTCTTTCCGCCGCCGGGGGTGTTCACCTCGACCGTATCCCCAACTTTCTTGCCAATCAGAGCGCGCGCCGTCGGCGAGGTAATCGAAACGCGCCCGGATCGCACATCCGCCTCGCTTTCACCGACGATCTGGTAGGTCTTTTCTTCCTCCGTATCCTCGTCAACCAAGGTTACTGTCGCTCCGAACATGACAGTATTGCCGGACAGCTTCGAGACGTCGATCACTTCGGCGCGGGATAGCTTATCCTCGAGTTCGGCGATTTCGGCCTTCGTTCAACGACTGCGCTTCCTTGGCGGAGTGATATTCGGCGTTTTCCGACAGATCCCCGTGGGTGCGCGCTTCGGCGATCGCCTGGATAATCCGAGGCCGCTCGATCTGCTGAAGCCGTTTCAATTCGTCTTCGAGCGCAAGGTGGCCCGCCGCCGTCATCGGGAACTTGTCCATAGTCGGTCTCTTTCGCATCCTCTTTTAAAAATAGAAACCGCTCCGCCCCGCCCGCAATGCGCGTCGGAAACGGTCGGCTTCATCCGCATGCGCCGATAGGCGGCCGCCGGGTTCGAGCTTTTCAGCGCCGCGAACCCGTTCATTCAATAAAAGACACCTTCATGAAAGCGCCGCAAGAGGCTCGTTTTCATAAAGAGCGCCGCAACGTGTCCGGGTCAGTCTCAACCAAAATAATCCTGAAGGGCGCGCACCTCGAGGTCGCCGGCGAGATAGGCCTTTATCCCTTCGGACGCCGCGATCGCTCCGGCGAGGGTCGTATAATAAGGCACCTTATGCAGCAAAGCGGCGCGTCGGAGGGAGCGGGAATCGGCGAGAGCCTGCTTGCCCTCGGTCGTGTTCAAAACCAGCTGGACGCCGCCGTTCTTGATCGCGTCGACCACATGCGGCCGGCCCTCCGACACCTTATTGATCCGCTGCGCCGGCACGCCTTCGCCATGGAGATAGCGCGCCGTGCCGCCCGTGGCGAAAATCTTGAATCCGAGGCCGACCAGAAGCTTCACCGTGCCGAGAACGCGCGCCTTGTCGGCGTCGCGCACGGAGACAAAGACGGCGCCGGAAGTCGGCACTATGGTTCCGCCGCCAAGCTGGCTCTTGGCGAAAGCGATCGCAAAAGAGCGGTCAAGGCCCATGACCTCGCCGGTCGATCGCATTTCCGGCCCGAGGACGGTGTCGACTCCCGGGAAGCGGGCGAAAGGAAACACCGATTCCTTGACGCCGACATGGTCGAACTGCGGCGGCGTTAGCGTGAAGCTCGCAAGGCTTTCGCCCGCCATGACGCGCGCCGCAATTTTGGCGATCGGCGCGCCGATCACCTTGGCGACGAAAGGCACTGTGCGCGCGGCGCGGGGATTGACTTCGAGCACGTAGATTTCCCCGTTTTTAAGCGCATATTGAACATTCATCAATCCGCCGACAGCAAGAGAGAGCGCAAGTTCTCTGGTCTGCCGCTCGAGTTCGGCTATCATTTCTCCGGAGAGCGAACGAGGCGGCAGGGAACAGGCGCTGTCGCCGGAATGTATCCCTGCCTCCTCGATATGCTCCATAATGCCGCAGATAAAGACGTCGGCGCTGTCGGAGAGCGCGTCGACGTCGACTTCGACCGCGTCCGACAGATAGCGGTCGAAGAGCAGTGGATTTTTGCCCAGCACCGTATTGATCTGGCCGGTCTTGTCATTTGGATAGCGCGCCTTCACGTCGGACGGCACCAGGCCGGGCAGGGTGCCAAGCAAATAATCATCGAACTCGCTATTGTCGCGAATGATCGCCATTGCGCGGCCGCCGAGAACGTAGGAGGGGCGCACGACCAATGGCAAACCGAGTTCGGCGGCGACGATGCGCGATTGTTCGACCGAATAGGCGATGCCGTTCATCGGCTGCTTCAGGCCGATCTTATCGAGCAATCGCTTGAACCGGTCGCGATCCTCGGCGAGGTCGATCGAGTTGACCGAAGTCCCCAAAATTGGAATGCCGGCCTTCTGCAGCGCATTAGCGAGCTTGAGCGGCGTCTGTCCGCCAAATTGAACGATCACGCCTTTGAGCCTCCCGACCTCCCTCTCTTTGGCGATGATTTCGAGCACGTCCTCTACCGTCAACGGCTCGAAATAGAGTTGGTCGGAAGTGTCATAGTCGGTCGAAACGGTTTCTGGATTGCAATTGACCATGATCGTCTCATAGCCCGCCTCCCTTAGGGCGAACGATGCGTGGCAGCAGCAATAGTCGAATTCGATGCCTTGTCCGATGCGGTTCGGGCCGCCGCCAAGGATGACGATCTTATCTCGGTCGGAAGGGCGCGCCTCGTCGGCCGGCGCGCCCGCGAAGGGCGGCGCGTAGGTCGAATACATATAGGCGGTCGGAGAAGCGAATTCGGCGGCGCAGGTGTCGATCCGCTTGAAGACGGGATGGACGTTTAGCTCATGGCGCAGCGCCGTCACGGCCGCGCGCGGCGCGCCGGAAAGTGCGGCGAGGCGCGCGTCGGAAAAGCCTGCCGCCTTCAGCATCCGCAAATTAGCCTCGTCGCGCGGCAGACCCCGCTCGCGCACGAGCGCTTCAAGTTCGAGAATTTCTTGCAGCCGCTCGATGAACCAGGGATCGATTCGACACGCCTCATGGATCTCGCCCGGGATCATGCCGCAGCGCAGCGCCTGCGCTACGACCAACAGCCGGTCGGGCGTCGGACGGCCCAAGGCGGCGCGCAGCACGTTCATATCGTCGCCAAGGCCAAGGCCTTCGATTTCGATCTCATCGAGCCCATTAAGGCCAATGTCGAGCGAGCGCAGAGCCTTTTGCAGGCTTTCGGCAAAGGTGCGCCCGATCGCCATGGACTTGCCGACCGATTTCATCGCGGTGGTCAAAATGTTGTCGGCGCCGGGAAATTTCTCGAAGGCGAAGCGCGGAACCTTGGTCACGATATAGTCGATGGTCGGCTCAAAGAGGCTGGCGTCGCGCCGCCGGTGATGTCGTTGGCGATTTCATCAAGCGTGAAGCCGACGGCGAGCTTGGCCGCGACTTTTGCGATCGGGAAGCCGGTCGCCTTCGACGCCAGCGCCGACGATCGCGATACGCGCGGGTTCATTTCAATGACGACCATTCGGCCGTCGGCGGGATTGACCGCAAATTGCACATTCGAGCCGCCGGTCTCGACCCCGATCTCGCGCAAGACCGCCAGCGAGGCGTCGCGCATGATCTGATATTCCTTGTCGGTCAAAGTCAGGGCCGGGGCGACGGTGATCGAATCCCCAGTATGAACGCCCATCGGATCGATGTTCTCGATCGAGCAGATAATGATGCAATTATCGGCCCTGTCGCGGACCACCTCCATCTCATATTCTTTCCAGCCGAGCACGCTCTCCTCGACCAGCACTTCGCTGGTCGGCGAGGCGTCGACGCCTCGCTCGATGATATCGATGAATTCCGCTTTGTTATAGGCGATGCCGCCGCCCGTCCCGCCCATGGTGAAAGAGGGACGAATGATGGCGGGCAGTCCGATGTCGTCAAGGATAGCAAGGGCCTGGCTCAGCGTCTTGATCTGATGGGAGCGCGGCGTCGAAAGGCCGATGCGCGTCATCGCCTCGCGAAATAACTCGCGATCCTCGGCCATATCGATCGCTTCGGCGCTGGCCCCGATCATTTCGACGCCGAATTCGGCGAGGACGCCCATTTTTTTCAGGGACAGAGCGCAGTTCAGGGCCGTCTGACCGCCCATGGTCGGCAATAGCGCGAAGCCTCCTGGAACGGCATGGCGCTCTTTGGCGATGATTTTTGCGACGATTTCCGGCGTGATTGGTTCGATATAAGTGCGATCGGCCATATCCGGGTCGGTCATGATCGTCGCCGGATTGGAGTTGACGAGGACAATCCGATAGCCCTCCTCGCGCAGGGCCTTGCAGGCTTGGGTGCCGGAATAGTCGAATTCGCAGGCCTGTCCAATGATGATGGGACCCGCGCCGATGATCAGGATCGTCGAAAGATCAGTCCGCTTCGGCATCAGTTCTCTTTCCCCGTCGCGGCGGGCGTTGGATAGCGGCGCGCAAAAAAAGCCGCGCCGAGCCGTGAGGCCAGCGCGTTCTTTGCGCCAAGGCTCAAAACAAGAGAGTTTCGAGCTTAGTTCGTTCCGGCGAGAAGATTATGGCGCTGACTCTGCGCGGAAATGTCAGAGGGCGTTTGGATGGGCCACGTCTCTAAACCAGAATTGCGCCGCTGTGAACCCGCGGGTTTCCTGGCAATAAGGCTTCGCGGGTTTGCGCCCGCTCTCGAATGCCGCGCCCGAGCCGCCTCAGTCTTTCGCCCGCCAGCGCCGGCAAGGCGGTCGCGGAAAGTCAATATTGACTAATCAGCGTCGCGTCGTCCATGTCTTAAGTTCAAGGATGAATCATGAACGAAGTTCGCATGACGGAGCGGTTTTGCAACGAGCCGCGCGCGGAAGCCGAGCCGGCGTTGAGCCTGCCGCTCGTCAGCGTTATTATCATCAATTACAATTACGGCCGCTTTCTCGCGGCGGCGGTGGATTCGGTCTTCAGGCAGACCTATCCGAACATCGAATGCATCGTCGTCGATAACGCCTCGAACGACGAAACGCCCAAAGTTCTGCGCGAAATCGAGGCGCGCCATTCGCGCGCCAAAGTCATCCGGCGCGTGGCGAATGACGGACAGACCCCCGCCGCGTTGGACGGCCTCGCCGCTTCAGCGGGCCCTTATGTCATCTTTCTCGACGCTGACGATTTGCTGCTTCCAAATGGCGTCGAGACACACATTTATGTCCACCTCTCGCTCAGAGAACATGTCGGCTTCAGCTCCGGCGACATGCTTCAGGCCGAAGGCGATCAGATCGTGCTCGGCTCGGAGGAAGCCTTCGGACGCGTTATTTGCACAAAACGCGGCGTCAAAGCGGAGCGCGTGCGCCCCTATCGTCACGCCACGGGCGATACAGTGGGCATTTCCTGGCCCTCAGAAAATTTCGATCGCTCGATCATCGAGCGCATCCGATTCGTCGCGCCGATGACCAATAAATGGGTCTGGTCGCCGACTTCCGGTAATTGCTTTCGCCGCGACGCGCTGGCTTTGTTTGCGGATAATCCGGCGCTCCGCGACCTGCGAACCGGAACGGACCTTTATTTCTGTCTCGGCGTCAATGCTATTACGGGCAGCGTTCTGATCGACGACGCGGTCGCGGTCTACCGCCTGCATGGGAACAATATATTTTCGAAGCGGCCGCAATTGCACAATGTGCTCTCCTATGAACCCGGCTGCTCGGGCGACAGCAATGCGCAGGCCGAGGCCATTCTAATCGACCATTTGATCGAGCGGGCTAGCTTTTTCCTGCGGCGCGGCTGGACGGCTTTCGATTATGCACGATTGTTGTGGCGGCTCGACCGCTCGGATCCCGACGCCGGTCCTCTCACTCCTCGGTGGTCGGCCCGTTCGCGCGTCGCGACCCTCCTCGTCAAGCAATACTCCGCCATTGCGCCTGTTCTCGGGACGCCGATCGCCAAAGGCTTGATGTTCGTTAGCGGCGTCCCTTGGACGCGCATTCTGTCCGCAGGAGCGCCGCGCAAATCGACTTAGCTAAACGCGCCGTGGGCCTGCTCGAATGCCGAGGTCGAGCCAGTCGAGCCATCTCGGCCGTCGATGCGACGTGGTCGAAGCCGCACAAACGCCGGCGCAGGGCGTCAACGGGATTCTCAAAGAAGAGCGGGAGCGCTACATTGCTGCGAATCGGATCACGGTCGGCCACCGTCGAGACCGTTTCGGAGGCGTGCATGAAACGGCCCGGGCGCCAGCTGAAAGAGCGACCGAACAGGCCGCCGTCGAGGCTGAGCCTAATCCTTGCAGCGAGCGTTGGGATCGCTCTGTCCCTGGCGCTGGCCTCCGCTCTATTGTGGCGTCATCCCGCCAATCCTGACGCGCGCGCCAATGCGGCGGGACTCGCGCTCGTAGCTGGCCTCATTCTGTTCTCGACGCTCACAGGATTGTTTCATGTGTCAGGACGCCGGCAATGGATGCGTCGCGAAAGTGGCCTTAAAGCCGAGATCGCAGTCTTGCGCGCGCGCCTCGATCGCGCCGATCTATTCCTCGCCACCGAATCCCAAATCGTAATCGTCTGGCGTAACCCCGACGACCAAGCGGACATCGAGGGAGATTTCGGCATCGTGGGGAAGCCCTCGAACGCCCGCTCCGCGCTCGATTTCGCTTCGTGGCTGCTGCCGGACAGCGCTGAGAGACTTAAAGAATACGCCGCCCGGCTCCGCGCCTGCGGCGACTCGTTCCGCATCGCCGTCACGAACCTCGACGGGCGCCATCTCGACATCGAGGGGCGTCCAGTCAGCGGTCTCGCCGTCATGCGGATCAGGAACGTTTCCGACGAGCGGCTTGAAATCGGTCGCCTGCAGGGGTTGCAGACCCACACGATGGGCGAATTGCGCTCCTTGTGGGCGATACTGGACGCCGTTCCAAGTCCCGCCTGGGTGCGCGACGGAGAGGGCCACCTCGCCTGGGTCAACGCCGCTTACGCCCGCGCCGTCGAGGCGAAGGACCAGAAAGATGGCGTCGCCAGGGGCGCTGAGCTCCTGGAAAGCCACGTGCGCAAGGCGAGCGCGGAAGCACGCGCGTCCGGCGTAATCTGGCGGGCGCGGGCGCCGGCCGTCGTCGCCGGCGAGCGGCGGATCTTCGACGTCATCGACGCGCCGGCCGGCTTGGCTTCCGCCGGAATGGCCATCGACGTGACCGAGATGCAATCGGCGCGCGAAGCGCTCGAACACGAAATGCAGGCTCATTCACGCACTCTCGATCAGCTTTCGACCGCGGTGGTCATTTTCGACCGCTCCAAACGCCTCGTTTTCCATAACGCCGCCTATCGCCAACTCTGGGGGTTCGACCAGGCCTGGCTTGAGCAGAATCCAACGGATTCAGAAATTCTGGACCGGCTGCGCGCAGCGCGGCTACTCCCAGAGCAGGCTGACTTTCGCGCCTGGCAGACGAGTTTATTCGCCGCCTATCAATCGCTGGAGACGGAGGAGCAAGATTGGTATCTGCCGGACGGGCGCACCCTTCGCACGGTCATAAACCCCAATCCGCAAGGCGGGGTTACTTATCTTTTCGACGACGTTACCGAGCGGTACCACCTCGAATCGCGGTTCAACGCCGCTATCCGGGTTCAGAGCGAAACGCTCGACACGTTGAAGGAAGGCGTCGCCGTGTTCGGCAGCGACGGGCGCCTCAAACTGTTCAACCCAGCCTTTGCGCGCCTTTGGGCGCTGCGGCCTGAACAATTGGACGATCAGCCTCATATCGATCGCGTCGCGCAAATCTGCGCGCCGCTCTTCGCCAAAGAATCGGACTGGGACGACATCCGCACCGTCGTCGCCGGGCTGCAAGATCATCGGCTCGGCTTTGAAAACAGGCTCGCCCGGTCCGACGGTTCGGTGCTGGATTGCGCCGCGGCACCGCTGCCGGACGGCGCGACCCTGCTGACCTTCATCGACGCCACAGCGGGCGTAAATGTCGAGAGGGCGCTGACCGAGCGAAACCAGGCATTGATCGACGCCGAAAAGCTGCGCAACAACTTCGTCCACCACGTCTCATATGAGCTGCGCACGCCTTTGACCAATATCATCGGCTTCATCCAGCTTCTCGGCGATCCTTCTGTCGGCCCGCTGAACGAAAAGCAGCGCGAATATGCCGGCTATGTGACGAACTCCTCTTCCGCGCTTTTGGCCATCATCAACGATATTCTCGATCTCGCCTCGATCGACGCCGACGCCATGGAGCTGTCGCTGGCGCAAATCGACATCGCCGAGATGATGCAGGCCGCGGCCGAAGGCGTTCGGGATCGTCTCGAAGAATCCGGTCTGACGCTGCGGACCGTCGCCGCGGACGGCGTTGGCTCCTTCATCGCCGATGGCAAAAGGATCCGGCAAATCCTGTTCAACCTCCTGTCCAACGCGATCGGATTCTCCTCGCCCGGCCAGATTATCGACCTTGCCGCGATGCGGCGCGGCGACGAGATCGTGCTTAAGGTCAGCGATCAGGGGCGCGGCATTCCGCCGGACATCATCGACCATATTTTCGATCGCTTCAAAACGCACACGACCGGATCGCGCCATCGCGGCGTCGGATTGGGCCTCTCGATTGTCCGTTCCTTCGTCGAACTGCACGGCGGCCGCGTCTCGATCGATTCTGCGCCGGGAGAAGGAACGACCGTAACTTGCATCTTCCCCGCTAAGCAGATCAAGGTGAAGCCTGTCAAGACGGAGCGGGAGCGCGAGCGAAATGGCCGCTGAGGCGGAACGGGGGAACGGGTACGAAATCGTCTGGCCGCACCGCCTCGATGACGAGCAAGCGACACAGGACCTCGCCGCGGACGTCGCCGAAATTGTCAGGCCCGGCGACCTGATCACTTTGTCGGGCGATCTTGGAGCCGGGAAGACGACCTTCGCGAGGGCGCTGATCCGCCTGTTGACGGGCGATGCGAATCTCGAAGTGCCGAGCCCGACCTTTCTTCTTATGCAGACTTATGAGGGCAAGACGACGCCGATCGTTCACGCCGATTTCTACCGGATCGAAAGGCCCGACGATCTCGTCGAACTAGGCTGGGATGAAGCAACCGAAGGAGCGCTCGTCCTGGTCGAATGGCCCGATCACGGCGGACATCTCCTGAGCGCTGACAGATTGGACATCAAATTTGCCCTCAGGGCAGATCGGGCCGAGGACGGCGCCCCCGAGGGATCGCGCACCGCGACGGTGACGGGCTTTGGCGTCTTTGCCGGCCAACTCGCCAAAGCCAAGGCGATCCGGGACGTCCTGGAGCCGGCGGGCTGGCGCGACGCGAAACGCCATTTCATGCAAGGCGACGCCTCGACCCGATCGTTCGAGCGCCTTGTCAAGGACGACGGCTCCAGCGCCGTACTGATGATCGCCCCAAAGCGGTCCGACGGCCCTCCGATCCGCTACGGCAAGCCCTACAGCGCCATCGCGCGCCTCGCCGAAGACGTCCGGCCCTATATCGCAGTCGATGGCGGCTTACGCGGCTTTGGCTTTTCGGCGCCCGAGATTTACGCCTTTGACCTCAACACCGGCGTCGTTCTCCTCGAAGATCTCGGCTCGGAGTCGCTTATCGGCAATAGCGGCGTCGATATCGAACGATACGCCTGGGCGGTGTCGGCGCTCGCCAAATTACATGGCGTGCATCTTCCTGACGTCTTGCCTGTCGGTGACGCTGAGCCCTACCGGATCCCCCCTTATGACCTTGACGCGCTTTCGATCGAAGTCGAACTCCTGCTCGACTGGTTTGCGCCATACCGTGCCCGCGTTCAGCTTTCTTCCGGCGCGAAGGCGACATTCGTCCATCTCTGGCGTCAGGTCATCACCAAAGGGCTAACGACGGATTCGACCTGGACGCTGCGCGATTATCATTCGCCAAATCTCATTTGGCTGGCGCACCGCGAGGGGGCGGCGCAGGTGGGCATGGTCGATTTCCAGGATTGTGTGTTAGGCCACCCCGCCTATGACGTCGTCTCGCTGCTGCAGGACGCACGCGTCGACGTGCCCGATCTCGTTGAATTGAAGCTTTTGTCCCATTATGCGCGGCTGCGGCGCGAAACCAATCCGTCTTTCGATTTGAGCGATTTCGCGCGGGCCTATGCGATATTGGGGGCTCAGAGGACGACCAAGATCCTGGGGATTTTCACTCGCCTCGACGCGCGCGACCGTAAGCCGCACTATCTCGCCCATCTGTCCCGAGTCGAAAAATATCTGGTCAAGGACCTAAATCACCCTGTTCTGGCGGAGCTTAGGGTCTGGTATGAGACCAACCTGCCGCTGATCTTCGAGACCGCCTCCTAAGGAGGCCGAAACCAGGATTCTTCATGTCTGTCCCAGGGCCAACCAAAGCGATGGTCTTCGCCGCGGGAATCGGCGTGCGCATGCGGCCGTTGACCCTGACCATTCCGAAGCCGATGATCAAAGTGGCCGGCAAACCGATGATCGACCACATGCTCGATCGCTTCGCGAAGGCCGGCGTGGGCGCCGCGATCGTTAACGTGCACCACCTCGCCGATCAGATCGAGACGCACCTAGCGACGCGCAAGGATCTCGAGATCATTATTTCCGACGAGCGTGAGACGCTGCTCGATCAAGGCGGCGGCATCGCCAAAGCGCTGCCATTGCTCGGGCCCGAGCCGTTTTTTATCGCCAACACGGACGCCCTCTGGCTCGAGGGACCAAGGGCGAATGTGCTGCGCCTCGCCGAGGTCTGGGATCCGCGGCGAATGGACATTTTGCTGCTCGTCGCCGCGACGACGGCGAGTGTCGGCGTAGACTGGCCCGGAGATTTCCAGATGGCGCCTGACGGACGGCTAACTCGGCGCGCTGAGCGCGAAGTCGCGCCTTTCGTCTACGCCGGCGTCGGCGTCGTAAAGCCGGAGATTTTTGCGGCTGAAACGCGCAAGATTTTTCCGCTTGCGCCATTTTTCTTCGAGGCCGCGGAGAGAGGTCGACTTTATGGCCAGAGGCTTGACGGATTGTGGCTGCATGTCGGCGTGCCGGACATGATCGCCGAAGCGGAAATGACGATCGCGCAAAGCATTCTGTGACGGCGCATAGGCGAATAACTCCGTCTATTTTCTACGGCCTAACGCCGGGATCATGCTGCGTAAATAATACGCCGTGGCGGCGCGCGCGCATCTCAGCCGGTATCTAAGCTGCTTCAAGACTTGTTCGCGGCCGCGTTCGGCCGGCGCGACATTTTTCAGGACATACATATCCTGATGACCGAACCAATAGCCTTCCGAAAAATTCAAAAGCTTTAGGCCGCGCAAAGAGGCCACCGTCGTCTCGACAAAGCTTTGGTAAGTGATCGCGTGGATGTAGAAATTTGTCGAAAGGTCAAACTGTTCGGATGTCGCGATCATGCCGTAGCCGTCAGCATCGACGACAGCCTCAGGCATCAGCAATTTGTGCGACATTTGGCCATGCGTCGAAATCATCAGGACGCCGCCGGGCTTCAGAATAGAATGCAGTTCTGATAGCCATCCTAGAAAATGTTCCTTCCGCACGTGGGAAAAAAAAGAAAGCGCAAAGATAAAATCGAAACTTTGGTTAACATAGAATGAGCTTGTCTTTCGCGTTGACTGTAATATTCGTAGTCCAAGCACATCGCGATTAAACCGCACGGCATCGTAATGAATATCCATTCCAGTATATTCGACGTCAGGCATAACGTTCTTGAAATGACGGCCAACCCGACCGTAACCGCAGGCAAAATCGAGCACCACGAAGGGTAAGGCGTTTGCACTCTGTTGCGCATCGAAACAGAGGCGATCGCCGCAATATTTTTGCACAATCTCCTTGATCGCTTCCGCATTCGCCCGGCCGTCCGCAATGTAATGGCGGTATCCGGCGGCGACATCGCCTTTAAACGCCCAAACAACGGCGTTCAGCAAATAATCACGCTCGTAAACTGAAGTTTCGACGCCGAACTCCGCGGCGAGTTCGCGCGCCAAATCGCCCTTCATTATTCCATGCTCGTCCGCGAACATTCTTTGGCGCCTCCACATAGGTTCGCTTCAGTTAGGTCTAAAGCAATATTAAGAATTTCGGAAAACGACGATGCCGTCTAAGTCGGCAATGACGCCCGAATGGCGACGCGCTTCCCGTCACGCCATCTCGGCTGGCGCAGGAGCGAGAACGCGTCTCGCTTCGGTGTAAACCTGAAGATCTTGGTCAATCAACGCGTTCGCGGCGGGCATGCTGCGCAGAACGTCGGCAAAACCGATCACGGCTCTGCTCGCGGAGAGCGACACCGAAGAGAACGTCTGCGGAAGATCAAGCAAGGCGCCGACGAGAGTGAGAAAGGAGTCTGGATCATCGCGTAGGCCCACGGCGTCGATTGCCGCCAAGGAATCGAGCGCCGCCGCCGCGGCCGGGCTTGGCGGCGGATCAAAGCCGTTCGGAGCTGCAAGCTGATTGACGAGCGGGTTGTAAAGGAGCGCGCGTAACTCATCAGATGGGCTCGATAAAAGCGCCTCAAGCGCCGCGACATCAGCTAAATTGATGTTGCGCACAGCGCCCGCGCAGGTCTGTAAAACGGGGATCAGAGCATTGGCGGTCGATGCCGCTTCCGGTGTGGACGCCCATTTAAGTATCAGAAGCCGCTCCGCCATTTCCTCGAACGGATTACGCAATAATATTCCGATCTTGAAGCCCCAATAGCGCAGCGCAGGCTCCCATTCGCGCCACAGAATGCGACCCGATGCAAAGATCGAATTGGTAAAGGGAAGGGTGACAATCTGACGTGTTGTCTCCTCGGGAAGCAGTTCAAGCGCCTTATAAGACATATGGAAGCGGTTGAAAAATTCCTCGTCGAGGCTAGAAGAGCGGAACAACTGGGTTTCCAGGCGCAGAAATTTTCCGTTGACGAGATCAACGCCGCGCCGCCGACGATAAATCAATACGTTGTCTTCGCCGTCTCGGATCTCCAACTCGCCTGCGCCGCCAATACCGGGGCAATTCAACTCGTTTAGCACGAATCCGCAGAGGCCGGTATTATGGAGGCCAGCGGATTTCATCTCGGGACGATGGACGAAAGCGTCAACGATCACTCGATGCGCGGCATCGAGATGAACGACGATGCTCGGTGTATTCGCAGGATTGTTCGGCAGCAGCCAGCCGACAATCGTATCGCCTAAATCGTCATCAATGCTGAAAAACATGGTTCTCAGGGTTCCTTACCAGCCGCGCAACGCCTTCAGCAAATCGCGCGGAAGATAGCCCGCTTTGCGCGGCGCGACAATTGTGGACGCTCCTGTGAACCTCGCCTCTTCCTGCAGGGGCTCAAGATTGCCTAAAATGCTTGGCCAAGGCATCGTGACGCTAATAGGTGTATCGGGGAGGATTTGCGTCGTTCCTAGGAGTTAGCAAGTGGTCCGATTTTGGAAACGAAACCCGGATTCGCCGGCGCTCGCTTTTGGCAAACGGGTACCAGGCGAAAAGGGCTTCAAACTGGAAGGCTGGGTGGACTTACGCACTTCGACCTCCGTAAGGGGTTGGGTATGGGATGCTGATAATCCCGCCGATCGGCTTCACGTCATCGCACGCGCCCAGAGTCATATCCTCGCCTCCGGCGTCGCCGATATTTATCGTCCAGATCTCGAAACAGCGGGCATCGGCGATGGTCGTTACGCCTTCGAACTTTGCTTTCCGGCGTTTGAGTTTAATCAAATCCTCATTGAGACCGTCGAAACAAGAAGGATCATACCCGTCGGCCCCCATGCGGGAGCAGAAGCAATGGTTCAAAGGGGGGAAGACAGCTGGCTTTTTCTGAGGACCGGAGAAAATCATGTCGAGTGGTTTTTCACCGAGGCAAATTATTTTTCCTATGCCGAGATTGCACGGTGGTGCGCCCTGTTAGACAAGCGAAAACAGCGATTGAAACAACAAGGAATCGCCTATTTTCACGTGATTGCTCCCGACAAGATTACAGTCTACTCTGATAAGTTCGGGCGTTTCCTTCCCCATTTCAATTCCAGGCCGTCTTTAACACTGCCCAACGCCTTAAGCGGTCTAGGACTGCGAGGCATTTACATTGACGTGGCGCCGGATTTGATCAAAGAGCGGGATAACGATCTCCTATATTTTAAAACTGACACGCACTGGACGTTCGCCGGGGCGCTCGTCGCTGCGCGAAGGATTTGTCGTGCTATGCAGTTGAAATGCCCGGATTTTGCGCACCGTCATTTGCAGACTTGCCGCGCAGCTCTGGATCTTGGCGAAAAGCTCGACCCGCCAGTCGAGGAGAACGTCGCGATATTTGAGTTTTTAGCTCCCGCAGAAATTGCTTATTCAAACTGCCTAGTCAATTTATCGTCAAGCTTCGGCCAGCATAGATCAGGCCTTCTGCGAGGCAGCCACGTGATCTACCGCAATGCAAGGGCGCCGAACGACCTCACCTTGGCGCTGTTCGGCGATTCTTTTTGCGAGACCAGCCAACAGCTTTTAACGGGTATGCTTGCCCAGGTCTTTCGCGAAGTTCATTTCATGTGGTCTAATTCCATCGACTTCGGCTATGTCGCAGAAATCAGACCCGACATCGTCCTGAGCGAAATAGCCGAACGCTTCGTCAAGACGTTTCCCAACGACGAATGCGATCTGAGATCCTTTGCGCTGAGGAGACACGCCGAATTTCTGGCGAAAGCCCCCTCGGCTTGACGTTGGCCCGGGCCCGAAGATTTCAAATTAAGCGCTTCTCCACAAGGCAAGCCGGCCAAGGTTCGACGCGTTTGTGGCGGCATCCCGCATTGATGGCTGCGAGCGCCCAAGCCGGCCCATTCGAGGGGGCGGCGAAGAACGGCCGCCTCTATGGGTAAGGGCTCGATGGATTGTGGCTGCATGTTGGCGCGAACATCATCGCCGAACGGAGTCGATCATCGTCCGCAGCTGAGGCGAAGGCTCCCATTGTCTGGCCGCGCGAAGATTTCCGGACCGGCTTTCTATTCGAATGCTTTCGCTGGGCTGTCGTCGCAACTCCTGAAGAGGGTAAGCAGGCTGGCCCTCAGCCGGGGCTGAAGCGGCCCCAGCATGGCGCCGATAGCGGCGGAGACGCCCAAGGCTCCAATGAGGACTATTGTGGTTTTGACCGGACCATCTGGCCGTTCATGAAGCGCGGCGGCGATCATCAGCTCCAATGGAAAATGCAAAGCATAGATCGCAAAGGTCAAGGCGGCGGCGGCGCGAATGGGCCGTGCGGCCGGTCGCAGTAGGCGCCCAAGCCACGCCGCTATGCTGATCGCGCCGACGAGGTGAACGCAAATCAAAGCTCCGATCAAATTTTGCCAGAGAATTTCTTGCGCGTTGGCTATAAAATGATCAGCGACAAATGTGCCGAAGAGTTGTTGCTGCAACGAAAATAACCACGGAATGACGTGTATTACTCTCAATCCGAGGTACAGCGCCGCCGCCCCCAGGAATAGGGCAGCGCCCCAAGCGCGGTTAACTTTTAGCGCCTTCCGGTTGTGGCAGAGCCATGCTCCGAAAAGCCATCCGGGCATGAGCAGCAAGATCTTCGGACTCGCCAGAAGCGTCGTGACTCCAGCGATCCAGTAGCGCCAGCCGCGCGGCGAAAAAACGAACGCGGCGAAGATCGCATAATACCACGCCATAAATCCAACCGTCCAAAGCGGGATGTTAGATAGCGGCGAGACATCCAAGAACCAAGTCTGGTTCTGAAACAACGCGGTCAAAGAGAGGCGCAGCACGGGATTGTCAAATCCCATATACTCTCCCCAATTCTCATAAGGCGCCGACGAAAAGTGGAATCCGATGGCGTCGATGATTGGCGTCAACGCCAACGCGGGCAGGACAACCGACCACAATCTGGCGAGGCGCGCCGCGCCGTAAACCGCGAGCCGGCGCTCCCGCGTCTCCACGGCATAGACGATGACAAAACCGGAAAGGACAAGAGTCGCTTCGAGGCCTTCCGTCCATAAACTGAATCGGAGCCAGCCGCCACCCATCGGGTTAAGCGTCGCATGGGAGACGACGACCAGCAACACGGCCACAACACGAAAGAAATCAAGATGGAGAGACAATCCTGGAGACATGCAACTCCTCGAAATCGGCCATGCAAGCGCGATGCGCCGTCAATAATGCTTAATGTTGCAGACCTCCGATAATATTCATGTAGGCGCAAGTCGGAACTTGGGCGCACGCAAATCTTTCTGCGCCGTTTTTGGTTTGTCCTCGGGACTGGCGTCGAAATCGGCGCGCACCTGATTTCGTTCCCCGGGTGTTCTTGCTGGCGCGCTAAATCTCGGCTAATAAGTTGAGCATAAGCTGAAAGATGAGGATTCTCAATGGTCGTCAGGGTTGCGACAGTTGCGTTCGAAGGCATCGAAGCGCGGCCCGTGGACGTGCAAGTGCAAATCGCCAATGGCAATGTGGCTTTCACGGTCGTTGGCCTCGGCGACAAAGCGGTGGCGGAATCGCGTGAACGCGTCCGCGCGGCGCTCAACGC
Source organism: uncultured Alphaproteobacteria bacterium (assembly GCA_963815815.1). GTDB lineage: Bacteria > Pseudomonadota > Alphaproteobacteria > Rhizobiales > Beijerinckiaceae > Methylocapsa. Next base: position 307,712 of record CAWFIA010000010.1, on the reverse strand, counting down.
CTCCGGCCTTGCGCTTCCGGCCAAGCGCATCACCGTCAATCTGGCGCCGGCCGACCTGCCGAAAGAGGGGAGCCACTATGATCTGCCGATAGCCCTTGGCATCATGGCGGCGATCGGCGCGATCGCGCCAGACGCATTGCAGAATTACACGGTTCTCGGGGAGCTTGCGCTCGATGGAACGATCACTGCGGTGACCGGCGTGCTTCCCGCGGCCATCGCCGCCAATGCGCGCGCCCACGGGCTCATATGCCCACATGAAAGCGGACCTGAAGCAGCCTGGGCGAGCGGCGAAATCGATATCCTCGCCCCGATTTCTCTGATCCAACTGGTCAATCACTTCAAGGGCGCGCAAGTGATGGCGCCGCCGCGCGCCGCCGTCCAAAAGGCGCTCGGAGCCCAGCCTGATTTGCGCGACGTGAAGGGGCAGGAGAGCGCCAAGCGCGCGCTCGAAATCGCCGCCGCCGGAGGGCACAACCTCCTTTTTAACGGGCCGCCCGGCGCCGGCAAATCCATGCTCGCGGCGCGGCTCCCCTCGATTTTGCCGCCTCTCACCCCCAGCGAACTGCTAGAGGTCTCGCTCATCCATTCGATCGCCGGCGATATCGCGGGCGGCGCGCTTACCGACCGGCGCCCATTTCGCGCGCCGCATCATTCCGCCTCTATGGCAGCTTTGGTTGGCGGCGGCGTGCGGGCGCGGCCCGGCGAGATTTCACTCGCGCACCACGGCGTCCTGTTTCTCGACGAGCTGCCGGAATTCCAGGCTCAGGTCCTCGACAGCCTGCGCCAGCCGATCGAGACCGGCGAAGTCGCAATCGCCCGCGCCAACCACAGAATCGTCTATCCGGCCCGCTTCCAGCTCGTCGCCGCAATGAACCCTTGCCGTTGTGGTCATGCGACCGATCCGGGCTTTTCCTGCAATCGCCAGCCTAACGCTCGCTGCGTGGCGCAATATCAATCGCGGCTTTCCGGCCCTTTGCTCGATCGCATCGATCTCCATGTTGAAGCGCCTGCCGTCGCCGCCGCCGATCTGATGCTGCCGCCGCCGTCCGAAGGATCCGCCGAAGTCGCCGAACGCGTCGCCGCGGCGCGCGCGATCCAGGTGCGCCGCTATGCCGAGCTTGGGTTGAACGGCGTAGGGTCGAACGCCGCCGCCCCTCCCGCCGTAATCGAACAGGTGGCTCAGCCGGACGCGGGAGGCCTCAAATTGGTTCAAGAGGCCTCGGATCGGCTGCATCTTTCCGCGCGCGGGTTTCACCGGATTTTGAAGCTAGCTCGCACCATCGCCGATCTCGACGGCTCCAAGATGGTCGGCAGCTTGCATTTGGCGGAAGCGCTTTCCTACCGGATCGACCTTACGCGCCACTTGCGCGCAGCGTGACGTGCAGACGGCGGCCGCTTCGTCAAGACGTCGCGGATATCTGGCAAATGGCTTACTGCAACATCTATGAGCCTGAATTCGGCGGGAGCGGCGGGATGAAAACCTATGGTTGCCAATGATCCTGAAACCAAAGAACCGAGCGATGAACGTCGCTTCGCCTGACATGACGAGCGCATGGGCGCCCGCCTGCGCCAGCGCTGGGCGCTTGCGCGACTGGATCGTCGACAAAAGCGCTTCCGCTCTGGTCGACGACTGGCTTCGACGCGGGGCAAGGGGTGTTTCAAGAGCGCCTCAACTGGAGCGGACAACCGCAAGAATCGGTCCCGCGCCGCGCCATGGTCCAGGCGCGGCAGATTTATGTCTTCTCACATGCCGCGCATCTCGGGTGGCTTCCGGGAGGCGGACGCCTTGCCGAAATTGCGATGGCCTCGCTTCTCGGCAAATTCTGTGATGAAAGTGGCCCGGCGAACGGCTTCGCCTTTTCGGTCAGCGCCGAAAATCGTCCCGTCTCGACCGTTCGCGACGCCTACGCGCACGCCTTCGTCCTTTTCGCCCTCGCCTGGCTCTATCGCCTTAATGGCGACCGCCGTTTGATTGATTGCGCCGATCAGACGATCGGTTTCATCGACGCGGCCCTGGAGGACCCCGTGCATGGCGGCCTCTATGACAAAACGCCCGTTGACGACAGGACCAAGCGGCAAAACCCGCATATGCATCTTCTCGAGGCCTACCTCGCCCTCGAAGCCGTGGCTCCTGGGCGCGGCTATGCCGAACGCGCCAAAAAGCTCGTCGAAATCTTCAAATCTCGCTTGTTTCTGAGCGAACCGGGCATTCTCCTTGAATATTTCGCCGAAGATTGGAGCTCGCATCCAGATCCGCAAAAGCGCGGGATTTTCGAGCCCGGTCATCATTTCGAATGGGTTTGGCTGCTGCGCGAATATGAAAAGCTCACCGGCGAAGATATGCGCGCATCGATCGCGCTGCTCGATCGCAACGCCCGTGAGCACGGGCTCGGCGAAAACGGGTTGATTTTCGACGAACTCAAGGACGACATGAGCGTCCTAAAGCGCTCCCACCGGATCTGGCCGCATACCGAAGCCGCCAAAGCGGCGGTCGCGCGATTTTCCCTCGGCGACGTCACGGCGCCGGATTTTGCGTCGGCGATGGTCGACGCACTTGGCGCGTCCTTCCTCGACAGGCCCTTCGCGGGGGGATGGATCGACCATATCGGCGCGAATGGCGTCCCGCTTGTCGATTTCGTCCCGGCAAGTTCGCTCTATCATCTCTTTCTCGCCGCGGCGGAAATGTCGCGCGCGTTTGGAATTGATTGACGGACTGGAGCTTGACAGGAAGTTCAGCGTCGCGAAGGATGGCTTGGAGCGCGAGAAATCGGGTCTTGAGCAGGAGTCCGCGTTCGGCGCGAACTAAGGGCTATCCCGAAACATCGAGGACCATTCTGACAAGCTCAAGAAAAAGCCAAGGGCAAATGACAAAATCTGTCCATCTTGTCAAAGGCTTAGGATTGTTTCCTTTGATTTCGCCTGAGCGCCGCCTTCAAGATTCAAATGCACGGCCGCGAGCAGGACTTTGGACACTGTTCGCTTCTTGGCGTCCTCGCTTTCCGTCCGGCGCCTCTCGCTTGCGGGTTTCGTAATGCTTCCATTTTTCGATCGCTTCGCGAATTGTCGCATCGCGGTGATTGGCGACCTGATCTTGGATTGTTATCTGCACGGCGACGTCAGCAGGATCTCGCCTGAGGCGCCTGTTCCCGTCGTGCGCTCGCTGTCAGAGCAAAACGTCCCAGGCGGCGCGGCCAATGTCGTCGCAAATCTCGCAACGCTTGGCGTCGTCGTCGATGTCGTTGGTCTGACCGGGCAAGACAGCGCCAGAGAAAGCCTAGTCGAGTTGCTCCATGCGCACGGCGAAATTGACGTTCGCGGCATCATCGCGGTCGCCGAGCGCCCGACTACCCGAAAGCTGAGGGTTCTTGGGGCGCATCAACAAATTGTGCGCGTAGATCACGAAGACACCTCGCCTTGTAATGGCGTAATCGAAGACCGGCTGCTGCAAGCAAGCTTCGACGCCGTCGATCGCGCGGACGCCGTCATTCTCTCCGACTACGGGAAAGGCGCATTGTCCCCACGCGTGTTGCGCAGGTCATCGACAGATGCAATGCGTCGCAAAAGAAAGTCCTCGTCGACCCTAAGCGGCTTGATCTTTCAGTCTATCGGGGCGCCACGATCCTGACCCCGAACCGCAAAGAATTGACCGCCGCCACCCGTCTGCCCTGTGAAACCGACACCGAGGCGCTGATTGCCGCAACGCAAGCTCAGGCGATGAGCGAAGCCAATATTCTGCTGACCCGCTCAGAAAAAGGCATGTCGTTCTTTCCGCTCTCCGGCGCGCCGATCCATCTCGCGACAGTCGCGCAGGCCGTGTTCGACGTGTCCGGCGCCGGCGACACCGTGATCGCCGTTTTGGGCGCCGCGCTCGGCGGCGGACTTCACCATCCACGAATCTATGAAATTCGCCAATCACGCGGCCGGCATCGTGGTCGCCAAAGTCGGCACGGCCTGCGTCACCCCCGAAGAGCTGTACGCTTCTCTGGCGTCCGAATTCGCGTCGCCCACGGTCAACGACGGGCGGCACATCACGCGGGAGGAGGCTGTCGCCCAGCGTTGGGCCTGGGCCAGGGAGAAGCTCACCGTCGGAGTCGCCAATGGCTGTTTTGATCTTCTGCACCCGGGCCATATTTCGCTCATCAAGCAAGCCGCCGCCGCCTGCGATCGCCTTATCATGGCGCTGAATTCCGATGCGTCCGTGCGCCGCCTCAAGGGGCCAAGCCGGCCGATTCAGGACCAAGAGGCGCGAGCGGCCGTAATCGGCGCGATCAAGGGCGTGTCGGCCGTTGTCATCTTTGAAGAGGATACGCCGCTGGAGCTCATCAAGGATCTGCAACCGGATATTCTGGTCAAAGGCGCCGATTACACGGAAGAGAAAATCGTCGGCGCCGATATCGTCAAAGCGCGCGGCGGCCGGGTCATCCTGGCGCAATTGTCGCCGGGGCAATCAACCTCGAACCTCGTCGCGACGTCAAAACGCGCGGACAAAGCTGAAACCATGCATTGACCCTCCTCGGAGCAAAACTGGCGCTTCGCGTCATACGGGCGTTTCCCCCGGGGGCGGGCGCTCGATTGCGGCGAGAGCGCGGTCGGCGAGCTCTTCCATCGGCCGCGACGCGTCGAGGCGCCGCCAATCCATCGGCCCGACCGGCACCCGCGCCTGCGCCACGACAACCGCGGGGCCCGCGTCCGAAGCGTCATTTTTGCGCTGCGCCACCCGCTCCATACTGACGCCGATCGGCGCCTCCAGCCACAGTCCAGTAAAATTGGCGCCGGCGCTTTTGGCGACATTTGCGCTCAGGCGTTCATCGCCTCTTAGATGGGCGGCGTCGATGATCACGCTTTGGCCCGCCGCCAGCGCCAGCTTCGCCAGATCGCGCAAACGCTGATAGACGATGGCCGAAATTTCGGGCCGATAAGCCGCCTCGGGCAGGCGCTGGAGTTCGGGCGTCTTATAGAGCCGCTTGCGTTCAACGTCGCTGCGCAAATGAACGGCGCCGGGCGCCCGTCCAATCTTGGGCGCGATCCTTCGCGCGAGCGCAGTCTTCCCGGTTCCCGAAAGGCCGCCAACGGCGACGAGGAAAAGGCCTTTCGGCTGCAGAAAAAGCGCCGGCGGCCTCAAACAGACGACGCGCCGCCGCGATGGTCTCGGCTGTCTTCGCCGGTTCGAGATTAGTCACCTTGGCGCGGATCGCCGCGCGCAGACTAAGGAAAAGCGGCAGCGCCGCAAGAGCCTCCAGCTCCGCCTCGACCTCCTCCAGCCGCGACAGATAATGGTTCATCAGCGCATTGGCCTCGCGAAAAAGAGCGCGCGTCCAAAGATCCATCAGGAGGAAGGCGAAATCATAGAGAATGTCGCAGGTCGACAGGCGTTCGTCGAATTCGAGTGCGTCGAACAGAATCGGATCGCCGCCGATCATAACGATATTGCGCAGATGAAGGTCGCCATGGCAGCGCCGCGCCTCGCCTGCCGCCTCGCGCCGGAGCAGCAGGGGACGCGGCGCCCTCGAAGGCGCAAAATATCTGACGCCTGAGGGTCGCCGCGGCGACTGCTGGAAAGACATCGGGCGCGGCCTCAATCGACTTCGTCGTCTCCTCAATCTGCGCGCGTAGCGCCTCGGTCGTGTCGGCGCCGCGCGCAATCGGCGCTCTTTGATGTGAAGCGGCGACGGCTGCGGCGATTTGCGCAGCGAGGCAAGAGTTGAGTTCGCCCCGCGTCGCGAGGCGATCAAGGGTCCGGTTTTCGTCGAAGCGACGCAAATGCACTGCCCATTCGACGATTTCGGCTCCAGGGCCGAATTTTAGATGATTATTCTGACGCGAGATCGGAACGACGCCGAGGTAGATCTCCGGCGCATTGGCCTTGTTCACGATGACCTCATTTTCGCAAGCGCGCCGCCGCTTCTCTAAAGTGGAAAAATCCATGAATGGAAAACGGACGGCCCGCTTGACCTTGTAGACGTCTTCGCCGGCGAGGATAACGATCGCGCCGTGCGTATCGATGCGGATTACAGGCTGCTTCAGCCCATGGGTCGCCGGATCGGCGAGGAAAGACAGGGCCTCTGACTGGTCCAGCATTCGTTCCTTCTCGATTTCATGCATGAGCTAGTCCCGCGCGGAGCGAACATGGCCGGTAATTTATAGGTTCGGCCGCATGGAATTATTACGCATCGAGGCGCGTATCGATCGCTCGCGCGGTTTCAGCTTGCCGCCGCCGCTCGCCCTTGTTACTCGGAATGCGGCCTGATCGAGCTTCGTTCTCGCCTTCTCGCAAAATAATCGAGCACCTATTATCCAATGGCTATCCCCCGCCGGTCTCCCGAAGCAGCAGAAGCCAACGCTCAAGGCGCCAAGTTTCTCATCGTCGAAGCGCGCTTTTACGATTCTGTCGGCGCGATGCTGCTGGCGGGGGCTGCGGCGGCGCTCGCCAAAGCCGGCGCGTCCCATGAGCTCATCAGCGTGCCGGGCGCGCTCGAAATTCCAATTGCGCTCGAGATAGCGCTCGCCCACGCCGAAACATCGGGCGCGCCCTTTTGCGGCGCGGTCGCGCTCGGCTGCATCATCAGAGGCGAGACATATCATTTTGAAATTGTCGCCAACGAGAGCGCGCGGGCCTTGATGCGGCTTGGCGTCGCGCGCCGGATCGCCCTTGGCAACGGCGTCCTCACTGTCGAGACCGAAGCTCAGGCTTTGACAGCGCGCCGATCCGCGCCGGGGCGACAAGGGCGGCGACGCCGCGCGGGCGGCGCTCGCTCTTTATTCGTTGAAACGCAATTTCGGAGCGCTCCAATGAGCAACGCCGACGGACGCTCGGCCGCCCGCCTCGCCGCCGTTCAGGCCCTCTATCAGATGGAGCTGTCGGAGAAGGGCTTGAACGAGACATGCGCCGAATTCGAGTCCTTCTGGATCGGCAATGAAGTTGAAGGCCAACGCTACAAATCCGCGGAAATGGCGTTTTTTCGCGATATCCTGACTGGAGTGCTCGCCGACCAGGGTCCGATCGACCGCTCCATCGACCAAACTCTTGTCGAGGGCTGGCCATTGGCGCGCGTTGATGCGGTATTGCGCGCGATTTTACGGGCAGGGGCCTATGAATTGAAAAAGCGCTCCGACATTCCCGCTCGCGTCTCGATCAAGGAATATGTCGACGTCGCGGGCGCTTTCTTCGATCGCGAAGAGTCCGGAATGGTCAATGCGGTCCTCGACGGGCTGGCGCGGCATTACCGCGCAAACGAGTTCGAACCGCGCGGCTGACGTTCCGTCCGAGGCGCCGCCATTTAGGGTGAAATCGCTGACGCAGCTTTCTGAAGATGAGTTGATCGCGGCTTTTTTTGCGCCGCTCGCGGGCGAAGCTGGCCTGCACCTTCGCGACGATGCCGCTCTTTTGCAGCCGCCGGCCGGCCGTGACCTCGTCCTCACCAAGGATCTCCTCGTCGCCGGCGTTCATTTCTTTCAGTGATGATTCGCCTTCCGCGATTGCGCGCAAGGCGTTGCGCGTCAATTTATCCGATCTCGCGGCGAAAGCGGCCGATCCCTTGGGATTTCTTCTTGGGCTCGCCTTGCCGGGAGACTGGACGAATGCTTGGCTCGCCGCCTTCGCCGAAGGATCTTGGCGAGGATGCGTCGCTTTACAAATGCCCGCTGCTTGGCGGCGATACGGTCAAAACAGGCGGCCCGCTGACGATTTCGATCACTGCGATAGGAACCGTTCCGAACCGGAAAATGGTATTCCGCGACGCCGTCGAGGCTGGCGATATCATTTACGTCACCGGGACGATTGGCGACGCCGCGCTTGGCCTGAAGCTTCGCCTTGGCGCGGCCAGCGATCGGGATTGGATCAGCGCGCTTGAGAGAGAGCGATTCTGCGTTTCTGCTCGATCGCTATCTTCTGCCGCGGCCGCGCCTCGCGCTACGCGCGGCGCTTGCCGTCTACGCTCATGCGGCGATGGATGTATCGGATGGCTTTGCTGGCGATCTCGCCAAGATGTTGCGGCTTGCCGGGATGACGATCGAGGTCAAGCTGGCGGACATTCCGCTGTCCGCAGCCGCGAGGCGGGCTTTACAGGCCGCGCCCCGCCTAATCACGCCCATTTGCGGAGGAGGGGACGATTATGAGGTCCTGTGCGCCGCGCCCCCGGCCAACGCCGCGGCGTTCGAGACGGCGGCGCTGGCGGCCGGGATCAAGCTTAGCCGCCTGGGACAGGCGGCGCCGGGAGAAGACGCTCCATCATTCATTGACGCAGCTGGCAATTTGATCCGCTTCGCTAAACCATCTTTTCAACATTTTTGAGCTACTACCGAGAAAGACGTTTCATTCATGCCTGAATGGCAATAATAGCCGCCCAGCCAAAAAAATCCTGAATTTGATCGGCGCGATTGCGCAAGCTATGGCTTTCTGCAAATGTCGCCCATCCGGCGCGAGCGACGGCTCAACATAAGCCTCAGCAAAACATTAAAAGGTGGAAACAGATGATTTGGCTGGTCATCCTGGCAGGGCTCTTATCCATTGTTTATGGCGTCACGACGTCCTCAAAACTGCTCGCCGCCGACGCGGGTTCGGCGCGAATGCAGGAGATCGCCGGAGCGATCGCGGAGGGAGCGCAGGCCTATCTGAAACGCCAGTATCTGACCATCGCCATGGTCGGCGCCGTGATCTTTCTGGCGTTCTGGTTCTTCATGAGCCCGTCGATCGCGATTGGCTTTCTGATCGGAGCCCTTCTCTCCGGCTCGGCCGGTTTCGTCGGCATGAATGTTTCGGTGCGCGCCAATGTTCGCACCGCCGAGGCGGCCTCGAAATCTCTCGCCGCCGGGCTCGATATTTCGTTTAAGGCCGGCGCCGTCACCGGGATGCTGGTCGCCGGCCTCGCGCTGCTCGGCGTCGCCTGCTACTTCTATGTGTTGACCGGACCGCTCGGCTTTGCGCCGAACAGCCGCCAGACGGTCGACGCTCTCGTCGCGCTCGGCTTCGGCGCCTCGCTGATTTCGATTTTCGCTCGTCTCGGCGGCGGCATCTTCACCAAAGGAGCCGACGTCGGCGCCGATCTCGTCGGCAAAGTCGAAGCCGGAATTCCGGAGGACGACCCCCGCAATCCCGCGACGATCGCCGACAATGTCGGCGACAATGTCGGTGATTGCGCTGGCATGGCGGCGGATCTCTTCGAAACCTATGCTGTAACCGTCGTCGCCACTATGGTGCTCGCCGCGATCTTTTTCGTTGGCCAGCCAATCCTCTACAGCGCTATGCTGTACCCTCTGGCGATCTGCGCGGCCTGTATCGTCACCTCGATCGCGGGCACCTATTTCGTCAAGCTCGGCTCCGACCAGTCGATCATGGGCGCTCTCTATAAGGGCCTCATCGCGGCCGGGCTGCTGTCGATCATCGGGCTCGCGCTCGCCACCACCGTGACGGTCGGCTGGGGAACGATTGGCACAGTGAACGGCGCGCCAGTTTCGGGCGCGCATCTGTTCGTCTGCGGCATCATTGGCCTGATCGTGACCGGCTGCATCGTTGTGATTACCGAATATTACACTGGCACCGGCAAGCGTCCCGTGGTTTCAATCGCGCAGGCGTCGGTGACGGGACACGGCACCAATGTCATCCAGGGCCTCGCCGTGTCGCTCGAATCGACGGCGGCGCCGGCTCTCGTCATCATTGGCGGCATCATCGCGACAAGCCAGCTCGCGGGGCTTTTCGGCACAGCGATCGCGGTCACGACCATGCTGGGCCTAGCCGGCATGATCGTCGCCCTCGACGCTTTCGGGCCGGTCACTGACAACGCCGGCGGCATCGCCGAGATGTCGGGCCTGCCCAAGGAGGTCCGCCAGGTCACCGACGCGCTCGACGCCGTCGGCAATACGACTAAAGCCGTGACGAAAGGCTACGCCATCGGCTCCGCCGGCCTCGGCGCGCTAGTGTTGTTCAACGCATATAGCCATGACCTTGAATATTTCGCCGCGCATCCCGACCAATTCCCCTATTTCAAGGGGATGGGCGCGGTCTCCTTCGACATCTCCAATCCTTATGTCGTCGCCGGCCTGATCTTCGGCGGCCTGATCCCTTATCTCTTCGGCGGCATCGCCATGACTGCGGTCGGCCGCGCCGCTGGCTCGGTTGTCGAGGAGGTCCGCCGCCAATTCAAGGACAAGCCAGGAATCATGCAGGGGACCGAACGGCCGGACTACGGCCGGGCTGTCGACATGCTGACCAAGGCCGCGATCAGGGAGATGATCATTCCTTCGCTTCTGCCCGTGCTGGCTCCCATCGTCGTCTATTTTGGCGTGCTTGTAATCTCGGGCTCGAAAGCCTCCGCCTTTGCGGCTCTCGGGGCCTCGCTGCTTGGCGTCATCGTCAACGGACTCTTCGTCGCAATTTCAATGACGTCAGGCGGCGGCGCCTGGGACAACGCCAAGAAAAGCTTCGAGGATGGCTTTGTCGACAAGGCCGGAATCAAGCATTTCAAAGGGGGCGATGCGCACAAAGCATCCGTCACCGGCGACACCGTCGGCGATCCTTATAAGGATACGGCGGGTCCCGCAGTCAATCCTGCAATCAAGATTACCAATATCGTCGCGCTGCTGCTGCTCGCCGCCCTGGCGCGCTGAGTCCACGCATAATTCCTACGTGAAAATTGGCAATGGAGCCTATAGCTCCATTGCTGCTAGAAAAATGCCTCTTTAATCCGGTTTGACGTGAGGCGTAGTTTGCGACAAAACAGAAAGGGCGCGTATGAATTCGGCTTCGTCTGTGGAAACAATAAGTTTATCGCTCTTCTTCATTACACGGTTTCGTTCGTTTTTAGAAAGAGCGGTCAGGACAACTTTCAAATTTGGCGCGCTTCCCGGCCGTTGTGCGGCTATAATCGCGGCAGCGAAAGAATCTATATACGTGATTTCATTCTGAAAATATTTTATATCGTTTTGGTTGGATCTATACATGGCGAGAAAAAAATACGAAAAAATTTGTACCAGTAGAGTAACCGATAGTTTGGGTACCAGGGCAATAAGAATAAAGCTCTTTGTGTCAAATACGTGATGGTCTTTATCGATAAATTGTTCCATTTGAAGTATTGCACTAAATAATATTAGTATACATGCTCAAGCTATGAATATTCCTATGAAAAGATTTGTAACGGAATTATTTCTTAATTTTTTTATATGATCAAGCATTCTTAAGCGGGCGCTTTCCAAAGGTGAAAGCACGTCGCCTTCTCTGTATCTTTCAGTTAAGGCTTCTTGTTCTGGAGGTGGTTCTATGTTTATGACGTTGCTATCACCGGATACATGTATATTGTGAGCCGCTGAGATTTTTGTATATCCGAGTGATGTAGCCATGCCCGCCAAGGCGCCATAGGCAAACCAAGCAACCACAATTAATGCCGCAGTAACAATGAAAGCTACGATCGACAGCCAAGGCTCTTCAATTTGGAACAGACGCTCTATTCTAGGAATCAAAATCCACCCGGCAGAGACTGCGGCCGCTATAAAGCCGAGACGCTCCTTATTTCGATCTGCCCATGCCGCTAGCGGCTTATACTCCCCCATTGGAATTGCCTAAACCGTGCGGGAGATCCCCCGGCTCTGCCGGGGAGGCAGCAATAGTTTGACGTTTCCTGAAGTCCATCGTGACCATCGCTTTTGTGAGCCGCCAAGCACACGAAAGGTCAAGTCACGATGGACGAGTTTGAGAGTCTAAGTCACACAAAGTGGGAGTGCAAATATCACGTCGTGTTCATCCCGAAGTTCCGCCGCAAGGCGCTATACGGGCAACTGCGGGATCATCTTGGAGAATTGCTTCGTAAGTTAGCAACACAAAAGGAAAGCCGGATCGAAGAAGGGCATTTGATGCCGGATCATGTGCACATGATGATTTCGATCCCGCCGAAATACGCGGTTTCTCAGGTGATCGGATATGTCAAGGGCAAGAGTGCGATCCATCTGGCCCGCGTTTACGGGGAACGGCGGCGCAATTTTGTAGGGCAACATTTCTGGGCGCGAGGATATTTCGTCTCGACCGTGGGGAGAGACGAAGCTGCGATCCGGGAATACATCAAGAGCCAGGAAAAGGAAGATCAGAGGCTGGAGCAACTGAACCTCCGGCGCTGATCGGCCACCATCAGGTGGCCCAATGAACCGGGGACGCGTCAGCGTCCCCTCCCAGCCGCTTTGAGCGGCTCACATAAATAAAGCCCCCGGCTCTGCCGGGGGATAGTTACTGTGATGCGGAAACGAATTTCAGTAATTATTGAGTGTGCAAAGTTTTCGGAAGGATCGCAATAGCGTAGTCTCGAACCGGCATGCGGCGTCCGTTAGACTGATCTTCAACAGTTGGAATTTGTAATGCATTGATAGCACGGATAAACCCGCGCTGGAAAAGCGCCTTGGCACTACATTTTCGTTGATCGCCGGGGTGGAGCGGGGTCAGGCGTCGGTGAGTTGACGCACGGTCGGCGGCAAAGCGACGCCGGCGGCGCGTAAGGCGAGGCTCGCCGCCGGACGCGGCGCCGAGCGCAGGAGAAAACGTTTGCCGTCTTGCTCGACCTCGGTCTCGGTCAGCGAGTTGAGATCGGCGAGAACGTCGGGCCAAGAACCGCTTTCCGCGTTGTCGCTGGCGGCGCCCCGCCTGCCCACATTGGCGATGCGATCCTCCAGCTCTTTTTTCAAGACGAGGGCGAGGAAGCTGCACGACACGTGGCCGCGAATGGTTTCGTCGAGCTTGTGAAAGATCGGCCGCGTGGCGAACAAACTCTTCGATGTGCGGAACGCCCGCTCCACCATCCACAATCGCTTGTAGCAGAGCATGGCTTCGAGCGGCGTGAGATCGGCGTTGGTCCGCAACACGAAGACACCGTCGAATTTTGCGTCCTCTTCCGCCTTGGCGCAGTCGATGGCGAAAATGTCGTCGCCTCGCGTCGCGAGGAAGCGGCGATAGCCCTTGTTGCCGACGAGAACTCTTGTCGCCTTTCTTCAATTGCCGCTCGAGCGCGGTCAAGATCGCGGCCCTGGCGGCGGCGTCCTTCTTCATCTGTTCGTGATTGCGACAGACGATGTAGCGCCGTCCGGCGCGAGTGACGGCCTTGGCCTCGTAATCGATATCCTCGCCCCGCTTTGCAATGGTGAGCGGGATGAAGGGAGCGGGATCGTCGAGCACGAGTTCGCGCACGAGTTTGTCGGTGCGCTCCCGAACGCCGAGAATGTAGAGAAGCCCGCGCGCCTCGAGTTCGGCGATTGTTTCCGCGCTGATCATGCCGCGATCCGCGACGACGCAGACCCGGCCGATGGAAAAGCGCTTGCGCAGCCTGTCGACGACGGGGATAAGGCTGCCCGTATCGGCGGTGTTGCCGGGCCACATCTCTGTGCAAACCGGCCGGCCGTCGCCATCGAGCAGCACCGCGAGGATCATCTGATTGAGATCCGGCCGATGGTCCTTGGAAAAGCCGCGTTGTCCGAGGGTCTGTCCGCCCGCTCCCTCGAAATAGAGGCTGGTCGTGTCCATGAACACGAGATCGAGCGTGCTGAACAGATCGCGCCGCCGCGCGAACAGTTCCTCCTCGACGGCGTCCTTCAGGCAACGCGGCGCGAAGGGCGTGGCGCCGTGCTGTTGATCTTCGGCTAGCTCCCCGCCAAGCCAGGCCATCGCCCGGTAGAGGTGATGCAGGTCGAGGTTCTCGACCCCATCGATCCGGTAATCCTCCCGCCAGCGGTCCGCCGCTCGATCGGAGCCGCCAGAAAATAGACGATGCAGAACGGTGAGAAACACCGCGCGTTCGAGCGGGAAGCCATGCTTGCGCGAACCGGCGAGATCCTCGACGACCCTCCGGCAACCGGTCTCCTCCCACAATCGTTCGAAGACGAGAGCGGGCCCGATGCGTCGCGCCGCGCTCGCCGTTACAGCGCCGTCGGCGACGGCGTCGACGACAATGGCTTTCGCGGCGAAGCGTGCGCCCGATCGCAGCAACCGCTCCAATTGCCCGCTCTCGCGCAACTCCTCGACGCGGCCAAGCGTCGCGATCACCTGCTGGCGCACTTGCGCGCCTTGGCGACGGCTTTCGACGATCTGGAGATAGGCGCGGCCGCTCGAGGTCTTCTTGCGGAAATACATGTCGCGGAACCGTCTCGCCAACTCATTCGTGGTGCGCACATAATTGGCGCATGCACATTCCAAGTCAATAAGAAACGGCGCACACGTGGCACTACACTTTCGCGGGAATCACCTCTCAATCCAAACAATATCAATGGCTTACCACGCGCCGCCCGGCCGCAACTGTAGAAGATCAGTTTGAGTCCGCGGTTGGTGCAGCCAAAATTCTTTTTCTGCTTTGCGATAAATATTAAGAACCGACGGAGCCGAGCATCCCTCGCCTTAGAAATGCAGAAGGTTAATGAACATTCCCTTCAAGAAGGTCGACTCGGCGCCGGCGGTCGGCGTCGTGCGGGAGACGAAATCGAAGACTTTGCCGTCCTGGATGCCGTAATTGGCGACCCGCTCGACCTTCTTGTTCTTGTCGAAGTAGACGGCGAAGACGTGCTGGTCGACGAGATGCGGCTGCATGAAAGCGATGCCGCGATCCGTGACCTGCGTCACATAATACCAAGCGTCGCCGCCGACGGTCGATGTCGTCGTAGGGGTTCCAAGAAGGGTGAGGATTTGCTCGGCCGATGCGCCGACCTTGACCTGGTCTAGGGTTTGCGGTCCGCTCTGATAGCCATGAACGACTTCGCCGTCATAACCAAGGCAGCCGCCGAGGCTTAGCGAAAGCGCCGCCGCCAACGCAAGTTTCACACTGACACCGCGACTGATTGTACCAGACGTCTTGTTACGGCGGCCGTTGGGCGCTATGCCGAACCACATTCCTTGAAGCCTCCGGCTGACCTGCCTTAAGAGAGTAGACGCCGACGATAGTAGAAACCGCAGCGAAGGTTGCCTAACGTCCCGATTCGGCAAAAGCAAGGCGTCGGTTCTTACGAAACCCGGTCCTATTGCGACGTTCGCCGAAGGAATTTGGCCGCTTGAGGTTAAGTCAAGGTAAATTTCAACCAGACCTATTCGGACGTTCGTAGCATGTTTTCCTGGCTTCAGCGCCGCTCCGCCAATCGTCGATTGGTCGACCGGCTCTACGGCGAAATAATGGCCGCGGCGCGCGATCCCTCGCTTTACGCGGACTACGCCATGGCCGATACGGTCGAGGGGCGTTTCGAGGCTCTGACGCTGCTCGCGACGCTGGTTCTGCGCCAACTCAACGCCATGGCAGCGCCTGCGCCCGACATGGCCCAGGACCTCGCCGACGTGGTGTTCTCTCATCTCGACGCGACGTTGCGTGAAAGGGGGGTGGGCGATGTGACGGTCCCCAAACGCATGAAAACCTTTGCGGAGGCCTTTCTTGGCCGGGCCGCCGCCTATGATCAGGCCTTGCGCGCGGGAGGATCCGCCCTTGCCGAAACGCTTGCCCGCAATGTCTATGCCGGCCCCTGCGATCCGAGTCGCCTCGCGCGGTATGTCGAAGCGACGAGCGCAGCATTAGCTAAAACCCCGTTCGAGACCTTCGTCAATGGTCCCGTTCCGTTCCCCAAGCCGATGGCCGTTCTCTGACGCATGACGCCGGGAGGCGACTTGGCAAAAATCTCAGCTTTTCCTATGTAAATCATGAGCTTCGGCGAATAGAATAAACGCGTCCTCAGGGAGCAGCTCGAAAGAGGCGTTGCGATGAAATCAAACAGCGACCGCTGCGCCGATGCGAGCGCGAAGCGCGCAGGCTTCAAGAGAGCGCGGCGGACGGGCGCCGCCGCAGCGCCGCCGAGTGCGGCGTCGCCGATCTCACGCTTCGTCGCGATCGACGAAATCCCGGAAGCTGGTTTCCAAATTCGCGTCAGCGCCGACGAGGCGGAGCGCGCGGCGCTTGCAAAGGCCGACGGCCTCATCGGCATCGAAAGTCTCGAAGCCGATCTCGCCATCGCTAAGAAAAGTGCGACTAAGTTCAGCGTTGCCGGTCCGTTGAGAGCGCGGGTCGTGCAGACCTGCGTCGTCAGCCTCGAGGAATTCGAAACCGACATTGAGGCGGAGGTTGAAGCGGAATTTGTGGTTCCGGATGAAAAAAGCGAAGCTCCAGGGCGCAGCTCCGACCGCGGCGTTCCGGCATCCGCGCAGATAGACGCGCCGGAACCGATCGTCGACGGACGCATTGACGTGGGAGCCCTAGTGGAGGAATTTTTCGTCCTTAGCCTCGACCCTCACCCGCGCAAGCCCGGCGTTCGATTTGACGCCGCGGAATATTCGCAGAGCTCAGATGGCGCGACGTCGCCCTTCGCAGCGCTGAAAAAGCTTAAGGACCAGGATCGATAATCGAAGAGCTCGAAACAGAACCATTGGAACCGCCCGGCGAGTTCGGCCGGCGGTTGGAAGTCGGCGCGCTCCGCCCAAATCCTGACGCGCGTGTTTGCGGCGCCACTACCATCCAAGGTTTTTATCCTATATCTCAACGCGAGGGAGCGTCAAAACCCGCCCCGATGCGTCGTCGAATGCCGATCTCATCTTGAAAGCGACAACAATCGGACGTCGAAATGGCGCATCGAGTTGTTTATCGATCGAACCGCCGGCCGCGCTGAACGGGATTAATTTTTTTCAAATTCTTATCGAATGATTTTT
Organism: uncultured Alphaproteobacteria bacterium; assembly: GCA_963815815.1. Lineage (GTDB taxonomy): Bacteria > Pseudomonadota > Alphaproteobacteria > Rhizobiales > Beijerinckiaceae > Methylocapsa. Next base: position 291,073 of record CAWFIA010000010.1, on the reverse strand, counting down.
CTGCTCTCCCGCTATGGCTTGGCGCGTGTAAAAACGAGTTGCGAATCTCATGATGAAGCCAGTCAGAATAGCGCTCGACGCCATGGGCGGCGATTTTGGACCGGAAGTAATGATTCCCGGCGCCGCCCGCGCGCTTGAACGCGGCTCGAACATAGCCTTCTCCTTGTTTGGCGACGAAAAGCTGATCCGGCCCTATCTCAAAGCTAACCCACGCCTCGCCGCCGTATCAACTCTGCGTCACACGGATGTCGCGGTTCGCATGGGCGACAAGCCAAGCCAGGCGTTGCGTTCCGGCCGTCGCATTTCATCGATGTGGCTGACCATCGAAGCGGTCAAGAAAAACGAGGCGGACATCGCTGTTTCGGCCGGCAATACCGGCGCGCTGATGGCCATGGCGAAGACGTGCCTGCGCACCATGCCGAACGTCGATCGCCCGGCGATCGCAGCGATCTGGCCGACGATCCGGGGCCGGACGATCGTTCTCGATGTTGGAGCATCGATCGGCGCGGACGCTCAGCATCTCATCACCCTCGCCATCATGGGCTCTGCCATGGCGCGAATAGTTCTCGACGTGGAGCATCCGACGGTCGGGCTGTTGAATATCGGCTCCGAAGAAATGAAAGGCATCGACGAGGTCAAGAAAGCCTCGCGTCTTTTGCGCGAATTTCCTTTGCCAAATCTGCAATATGTTGGTTTTGTCGAAGGCGGCGATATTGGCAAAGGAACCGTCGACGTCGTCATTACCGAAGGGTTTAGCGGCAATATCGCGTTAAAGACGGCCGAAGGCACCGCCACTCAAATGGCGCAGTACCTGCGTGAGGCGTTGGGTCGCGACTTTCTGTCGAAGCTTGGCTATTTGCTGGCGCGCAACGCCTTTGCGGCGCTGAAAGCCCGGATGGATCCGCGCAACGTCAACGGCGGCGTCTTTCTCGGGCTTGACGGCGTCGTAATCAAGAGCCACGGGCACTCGGATGTTGTTGGCACGGCCGTCGCGATTGAAATCGCCTACACCATCGCGCGCCACCGGCTTCTCGGCCAAATTCGCGACGCGCTCGCTTTGTCGGCACGAACGCTGCCGGCGCCCGCAAAGCTTGGCGCGACTAACGAGCCCGAGGCGGCACCCTCCCAATCCTGGCAGGATTCGAACGGATAATTCGCTTTGACAGATGCAACGCCAAGCAAGCTTCGCTCCGTGGTTGTCGGACTTGGCTCCTACCTTCCGAAGCGGATCGTCAGCAACGCCGATCTCGAAAAGTCGCTCGACACGACTGACGCATGGATCGTGCAGCGGACCGGCATCAGGCAGCGTCACGTCGCCGCGGAAGATGAGCCGACCTCAAAACTTGGTCTTTACGCCGCCAGCGCAGCCCTTGCCGACGCAGGCCTGAATGCCGCCGACATCGATCTCGTGATCGTCGCGACATCGACGCCCGACTTTACGTTTCCGGCGGTCGCGACCCAGATACAAGCCGGCCTCGGCATGACGAACGGCGCAGCGTTCGACCTTCAGGCGGTCTGCTCCGGTTTCATTTTCGCCGTCGCCACCGCCGATAAATTCTTGACGTCAGGATCGCATCGGCGCGCCCTCGTCATCGGCGCGGAAACCTTTTCCCGGCTCCTCGACTGGAACGACCGGACGACATGCGTCCTTTTTGGCGACGGCGCCGCGGCGATCGTTCTCGAGGCCCAGCCTTCGAAGGGAACTTCAGGCGACCGCGGCGTGCTCACCTCGCATTTACGCTCGGACGGACGCCATCGCGCCAAGCTCTATGTCGACGGGGGTCCATCCTCGACCAAAACCACTGGCGTATTGCGCATGGCCGGAAGAGAAGTTTTCCGCCACGCCGTTGGCATGGTCACGGACGTCGTCACCGAAGCTTTCGCCGCGACCGGCACGACTGCCGCCGATCTCGACTGGTTCGTGCCGCACCAGGCGAACCGCCGAATTATCGACGCCTCGGCCGAAAAGCTTGGCATCGCGGCGTCCAAGGTCGTGGTGACGGTCGATCTGCACGGCAACACCTCCGCCGCTTCGGTTCCGCTCGCTCTCGCTGTCGCGCGCGGCGATGGCCGGATCAAGCAGGGCGATCTTGTCATGATCGAGGCGATGGGCGGCGGCTTTACCTGGGCCTCGGCCCTGATACGGTGGTAATCGCGACGATCGGCCGAAGCGAGACGCCTCGAACCGACCCGCGTTTTGCGCCAGACTTTCGTGGCCTCTGTTTTGGATATCGAATCGCCAATCAATTTAGCGCATGTCACAGGAAGTCAGCTGCGTCCGACTTATACCACATGATATGAAGCAAGAACGATGCGGCCTTGGACCGTAAGGTTGACGCGCCATTTTGGACTCACTCTGACCAGCGTCTCCTCGCGTCAAAGGAAATTTCCTCGGAAAGCTGGACTCCCGGCTTTCCTTCGCTACACTTTATGCGCTCCCTTGGACGGGCCGTTGGCGTGGTCCGGTTGCGGGCGCGGTCGGCTGGTTCGGCGTCCTTCAGACGATTAGGTTCGGCTGGACAAAAACAGAGATTGACGGAATGACAAAATTTTCAACCATATCCGCCGCCGGCGTGCTGGGAGAGACGTCTGCGGAGCAAATGGTTGACGCGCTTGCCAAGCTCGACGCACGAACGATTACGAGGGTCGATCTTGCCGAGGCGGTCTACCATTGCGTCGGTCTGTCGCGCAAGGAATCCGCCGCTCTGGTTCAGATGGTTTTGAACGAACTATCGGACGCTTTAGTTGAAGGTGAAACGGTCAAGTTATCGTCGTTCGGTTCGTTCGTCGTCCGCTCGAAGTCCGAGCGCATCGGCCGCAATCCTAAGACGGGGATAGAAGTACCGATTACACAGCGGCGCGTACTCGTCTTCAAGCCGTCAAGCGTGCTGAAGGCGCGGGTCAATGGACGGATCGCGGCCGAGGAAAGCGACGCATAGGCCGCGGCCCGCGCCTCAAAAACCGAGTCCTCTGACTGGGTACCTCCCATTGGGAGCGCGCGGCTGCGCCGGACGGCTGGAGCTCGAAGCAAAATGGATAAAAGCGCCGACGCATTTCGAACGATCAGCGAAGTCGCCGAGGAACTCGATCTGCCGCAGCATGTCCTGCGTTTTTGGGAAACCAGGTTTACGCAGATTAAGCCGCTGAAACGCGCCGGCGGACGCCGCTTCTATCGACCAAGCGATATTGAAATTCTGCGCGCGATCAGGCGCCTTCTTTATAGCGAAGGCTATACGATCAAGGGCGTGCAACGGATTCTAAAAGAGCAGGGGCCGCGCTTTGTGGTCGCATCAGGGTCGATGGTATCGGAAAATGCCTCGCAATTGGCATCAGAAACATTGCAAATTCCGACGGCAGAAAAATTCGACTCAGGATGGAACGAAGATTTATTTGGGGAAGCATCGCCGCCACTGAACGAGGCTGCGGTTTCGCACATGCAGAGCGCAGATCCCGAACTGAGCGGTGGAGACAGACCTCCGGGGGCGAAAGCCGCCGTCCGATTTGGCGTTTCACGGAAGGAGGCCGTCGAGCGGCTGAAATCGATTCTCCGAGAACTCGAGGCCTGCGAGCGGATGCTGGACGCCGCTCGCCGCCCTTAAATCAACCTTCTGCCTCGGCCTTATGTAAAGCCTCGTGCTCCCGCTGATGCGCTTGCGCTTTGAACAAGGCGCCAGTGTAGGCGGCAACCGTATATTCGGGATGGCCTGGCACCTCGAGGCTTAGTTCATGAGCCGGCCAACTATCGACCTGTGCATAGCCAATCGCTTCAAGATCACGGATGAGATCAGCTTTGTTGTATAATATACAAGCAACGCGAGAATATCTGTAGTCCTGATTGGTTGCAGCAGTTATCTGATCTGTTAAAGGAGTTCTGTTTATAAGAACGTATTGCGGTTTATGCTCCAACTCTTCAATCATTTTCGGAAGAGGGGTTTGAAAATAATGGATAGAACCGGAAGCGATCAAGATATCAGCTCCACTCGCTTCAGCCCAACTCTTGCTGAACTGAATCTGCTGAACGCCACGCTCACGGGCAAGCGCCGCGCCACGGGCCATATTCTCCGGCAAATCCAAGACGCGCCAGACCATATCCGGCCTAAACTGAAGATATTTCGCGTAGCAATAATACAAATTTGCGACATTTCCCCCGAGATCGTAAATAAAGCGAGTCTGAGACATTAAGGGCGCCAAGTGAAACAGGGCGGCATAGTCACTTTCTCGAGGAACTTTACTGAGTTCTAGATGCATTTTCGCAGTTTCGGGGCCCTCATGTCCTTCAAATGCGAAGGGCGCTAACGCCGCCTGCGCGTCGGCTAAGGAAGGGAAGAGGCGCCGATAGCCGAGAATTGCGTTTCCCGCGGTCCGGCAAATTTCAAAACGCCGACTGAACTGGAGCAAACGCTTTCCCGCGCTAAAGCGGCCGATCCGCCGAACCAGGGCGGCGGCAAGCTGAATTTGCCGAACGCGGGCTTCGATCGGCAATCGATGAAGACGTCTTTGTCGACCAGGGTTCACGATTTCGCCTCCGCTGCAAAAAATTGATCGTCGGAACAATTGGCCTCCGAAGCCATGCGCCATCAACATCAGTTTAATTTATAGAGCTGCACCATTCCTTCGCCACATTGACGCCTCGCATTTAAGGAATCGACCGAGCTTCAAGCGTTGCGCCCGAATGAGGCTTTATCTATAACGGCCGCAGTCGGAGTGTAGCGCAGCCCGGTTAGCGCACTAGTCTGGGGGACTAGGGGTCGTGGGTTCGAATCCCGCCACTCCGACCATTTTAAGTGCGCAAATTCCTGGCTTGAGCACTACGATCCAAAATTGAATCGACCAGGCTGATCCTCACATAATTTTAGTGTGACGCATGCTATCAGCCACCCGCATCCTTGGGGCGTTGCGGCCGATCGCAAGGATTCTTGGGCGCCGCATCAAGTTTTTACTTTATCATTCTCTTTTACTTTATCATTCTCTTTATGGAATCACCGCCAACTTGGTTCGCCCGCGAAGCTCCCCACGCCGATGACGCGACGATCTGGCTGCGCCGACCTGCCGCTCCATGGCGGCTATGTGCCGAAATGGCTGGCCGATCGGATGTCCCGCCTCGGCGCAGTCATATGCCAGGCGATTGTCCACCATTACGGCCGCGACGAGTTGCTGCGGCGGCTCTCGCACCCCTTCTGGTTCCAATCATTCGGGGCGGTGATGGGGATGGACTGGCATTCCTCGGGCGTCACGACGAGCGTGATCGGCGCGCTGAAGCGCGGCCTGGCGCCTCTCTCTGAAGAACTTGGGGTCCATGTTTGCGGCGGCCGCGGAAAATATTCGAGGAAAACGCCGCACGAACTTGTCACCATTGGCGAAAAGGTAGGGTTCGACGGAGCCGCGCTCACCAACGCTAGCCGGCTCGTGGCCAAGGTGGACAGCGCCGCGGTCCAGGACGGGTTCGACCTCTATCTGCACGGTTTTATCGTGACCAATGAAGGCCATTGGGTCGTCGTCCAACAGGGCATGAACGAAGACTGTCGCCAAGCGCGCCGCTATCACTGGCTTTCCGAGGGCCTGCGGAGTTTTGTCGAAGAGCCGCACAGCGCCATTGAGGGCGAGGGGCTAGGTGAGATCGTCAATCTCACCGATCGCCGCGCCGAATCCTCCCGTCGCAACCAAATCGACCTTCTGGAGTCATTGGGGCCAGCTGGCGTAGCGCGCGAGTTGGCGACTTTGGAAAGCCTGGAAGACGGCGCCCGATCGCCGGCCTCAAGACAATTGCTTCTGCCGCATCTGATCATGCCGTCCCATCATGACATACGACCCGGCGATGTGCTGACGCCGCGTCTCCATGCAACTCTCGTCGCGGCGGCGGAGCGCGGCCCCGCGGATTTCGCCGAGCTGCTCCTTGTTCCCGGCGTCGGAGCGCGGACAGTGCGCGCGCTGGCGATGGTCGCCGAGGTTCTCCACGGCGCGCCATACCGCTTCACCGATCCAGCGCGCTTCTCCTTTGCTCACGGCGGCAAGGACCGGCATCCCTTTCCGGTGCCGCTCCGCGTCTATGATCAAACCATTCAAGTGCTGAAATCGGCGGTCAAAAACGCAAAGCTCGGTCATTCGGAGGAGCTTGCCGCCGTGCGGCGGCTCGATGAGCAGGCCAGGGCGGCCGATCGCCATGCCTCGGGCCTTCCGCTGGACGCGCTGATCGTGGAAGAAAGGCGACGCTCACATTCGTATGGCGGCCGAAGCGTATTCGGATGGGCGAGCCCGCCTTCGGATTGTCCCGACGCCGACGACGCGATGGCCGTTGATTTGTCTACGCAATCTTCGAGATGAAGCGCAAATGGCCGCGGATCAGCGGCCCAAATACTGGATCAGACCGCTGCTGACGCGCCGGCCCGCAGGATTCGCCTCAAATTGTCCAGTCGGGACCAAATCGGTCAAAAGCGTTTCATGTGAAACGGCGACCCCCTTTTCCGATTTTCAGACGCCGGCCCCTACTGCTGGTTCGCGTAGGCGGTGATCTCGACCTTTTTCAACAAGGCTTCGGGCGTTCGTGCGAGCTCAAGATCAGCGACGCCAAACCCTTGAGGAGCCAGAGCGATAAGGTTGAAGGATTTCGGATCCGCGATAAATTTTGCCAGCTCCGAGCCGATGACGCGGATCGGCGGCTGGTTTCCAAGCAGCGCCGGAAGAACCAGGGTCGCCTTCATCATGTCCGATTGGCGGGCCTCGTCGACCGATTGCTTCTGGCTTTTCGCCTGAACCGCGAGAGCCTTCTCGAAGAGGCCCCCGTTTACGATATGAATGTCGAGCTTTTTGATCAGCAGATCGCGCGCGGCCATCGTCGCGATCCGCTCATCGCTGGAAGCAAGGTCCTCCGTGACATTGTCGACGAGGGCGGTAATATTGACCGACCCCATGTCGGCGCCTTCGATCGAAAAAGCATTGATCGCAAGCTCGCTCGACGCTTCCGTCCAGATCACATTGATGCGGCTCGACAGATCGAGGCGCGAATAGCCCATATCGACCAAATTACGGAAGGCGCCGTCGCCGGCGAGCGGATAAATTAAATGATCGACGGCGAGGTCGAGCTTGCGTCCCGTGGGGTCCTTTTGGGCGGCGCTGTCGATCTCGAAGCGGCCAAGTTCAAATGCGCCGCCAACTGTTGCCGGCGCATCCGCGGTCGGGGTGGGATTGAAGGCGAGCTTCGTCAATACGATCTGCTCGAAGTCCGGCCGCAAATCCTTTCCGAGCAGATTGCGCGCGCGATCGGCCCCCGTCATCATCGGCTTCAGATCAAGCCCATGAAAATTGGCGCTGCCGAGCTTAATTGTTCCTGCTCTGCGCTGCAGCGTTAAATCTTGTGCGTTAACGGCCTCGATCCTGGTTCCGTCGAGCCGGGACACCGACGCTCGCGCCATCGTAAACCGCGCGAGGTCTCTGTCCTTATTCAGATCAAGCCTGACATCGGTCGCAAGGACGTCATCGACTTCGAATGCGTTGAGCCAATTCAGCGCATCCGCCACCGCGGCCTCTGCGGCGCGCGGCGCGTCGGAAGCGCCCGCCAGCAGGGGCGTTTGCGGGGGTCGCGCTTTCACGACCGCGGCCGTCACGGATTTGATGTCGAGCGCAAAATGAGCGTTGCCGAAATGAACGCCATCAACCGAGATGGAAGTCATAGAGCGGCAGTTTCGGCGCGTCCGGTTGATCGCGCGTTTGCGTCAGCAGTTTCGCCCCCAGGACGAGATCGACATTTTTGGCGCTGATCTGGCCATAAGCGCCGGCGGCGTCTCCTACATTTGGATCGGAAAAAGAAAAGCTTGCCCCGGCGGCGCTGGCTGCGACCGCCTTGCCCGAGACGACACCATTCAGCGTAATGTCGCGATAGACATATTTCCGGGTCCCGTCCCCGACTTTAGTCACGACCGTCAATTCAGGCATGGCGATCGTCGTCGCCGACAGCCTAGCCAATCGTTCGACGAGCGTTTTCGCCTGCTTCGCATCAAAGATCTGCCGCAGATCGGCGCTCGAAAGCGACGCGCCGGCAAGATCAATCCTTTTGATCTTGTAGATCGAGGACCCGGCCTCAAGGGTTATATCTTCGGCGCTCGCCGAACCCGTCCCGGCGAGGGCGGCCGCGACCGGCGGAAGAAGGGGCGAGGCGGCGAATTTCAACACGCTGACCCGAAGCGAGACGTCCCCGCGCCGCCAGCCGAGGCCGACGATGCGCGCATCGCCGCGCCACGGCTCGTCAATGACCCGCTCGAAAGTCAGCCCTTGAACACGCGGGGCGAAGGCGGCGACGGCATGCTGGAAAGCGTAGCGATCCGCCGCTTCGAGCGAAATGACGGCGAGGACGCAAAGACCCGCGCCGGCCAGCAAAGTCGTCAACTTCATAAAACCTCGCGAACAGCGCCAAAGGTCTCGGGGCGGGGTTCAAAACCATATAGCCGACCGGCCATCTGAAAGAGATGACCCGCGCTGTCAACAATATATCAATAAGCATCAATATCTAAAGCTGAAGTGTGCAAATGCAATTAGACCGCGAAGCTCGAACCGCAGCCGCAGGACGCTGTCGCGGCCGGATTTTCGATCTTGAACATGCGACCCATCAGATTGTTGATGAAATCGATTCGGCAGCCGCGCAGGAATTGCAGCGAGATCTGATCGATCAGAACCAAAGCGCCGTCTTGTTCGAGGACGAGATCGTCGACGCCGCGCTCGGTTTCGATCTTATATGTATAGGTGAATCCGGAACAGCCGCCTCCATCGACGCCGATGCGCAAAAATGATCCCGCCGGCTCGGTTTCCAGAATTTCGCTGATCCGGCGCACGGCGCTTTCGGTCATTTCGACAGGGAGTTCAATAGCGGCTTCGCTCATGGTTGTCCTCTAAATGACATCGGCGGGTGTGGCGAATAGTTTACGCAAAGGCCGCGCCGGTCGCCAGGCTGGCTTGCCTTACCCGCGAATTCAGAACATAGGTCGCAGCGTTCGCAATCGCAATAAACGCCGTATTCGAGCATTTATGCAAGTTTCAACCTATTTGCCCGCGCGCGCTCCCTACGCGGTCGATGCGGGGCGCAGCCGCGGCCGGCTCGTCGCGGAACCGCCCTCGCCATCGCGCACCGAATTCCAGCGCGATCGCGACCGCATCATTCATTCGTCGGCATTCCGGCGCGCTCGCCCATAAGACGCAAGTCTTCATACCGTATGAGGGCGATCATTACCGCACCAGGCTGACTCATTCGCTCGAAGTCGGCCAGATCGCGCGCGCTTTGGCGCGCGCTCTCGGCCTCGATGACGATCTCGCCGAAGCGCTCGCGCTCGCGCATGATCTCGGGCATACGCCTTTCGGCCATGCTGGCGAGGACGCGCTTGACGCCCTGATGCGGCCGTATGGCGGCTTCGACCACAATGCGCAGACGCTTCGCATCGTCACCAAGCTTGAGCGCCGTTATGCCGCCTTCAACGGCCTCAATCTTACGGTCGAGACCCTGGAAGGTCTTGTCAAGCATAATGGGCCGCTGCTGCAGCAAGATGGCGCTCCCGTCGCCCGCTACGCCGCGCGCGGGCTGCCCGCCGCGCTTTTGGAATTTAGCGCGATTTCCGATCTCGACCTCACCCGCTTCGCCAGCGCCGAAGCGCAGGCGGCGGCGCTGGCCGACGACATCGCCTATGACGCCCACGATATCGACGACGGTCTGCGCGCCGGGCTGATTGCGGTCGCCGATATTGGCGAGGTCGATTTTCTGCGCGAGATCGGCGGCGAGATCGACATGCTTTACCCCGGCCTTGAGACGCCTCGTTTCATTCACGAAGTTGTGCGCCGGCTGATCACCCGTTTTATCGAGGATGCGATCGCAGAAAGCCGCCGGCGTCGTCGACAAACGGGAAGTCGAAAGCGCCGGCGACGTGCGCGCGCTCGACGCCCCGGTTATCGCCTTTTCTCCGGCACTGCGCCGCATCGAAAGGCGTATCAAGGACTTCCTGTTTCGAGCATCTTTATCGGCATCCGCGCTTGACGCGGGTTCGCGACCAAGCGGTCGAGATTATCTGCAATCTCTTCCCGCAATTTCTGAAATCACCGCAGTCGATGCCGGCCGAATGGGCGGAAGCGGCCGTCCAGATCGGGGTGGACGAGGCGCGGCGCGCGCGGCTTGTTTGCGATTACATCGCCGGCATGACGGATCGGTATGCGGCCTCCGAACATCGCCGGCTCTTTGACGACAGCGCCGGATTTGCGCTAGCTGCCCCTGCGGCTCGCCGCCCAAGAAGGCGACGCTGCCGGACTTCCTCTGACCGTCGAATCCATTTCGGCGGTCCATGCGTCGCAGTTTTCCGTCATGGTCCGGCGCGATGTGAAATCGCGGCGCTCGGCGCGGCCCGGCCAGGACGCGACAAATATTTCGCCCTATAAAAAGTTGAAAAAGATGAATCTTTACGCCGAATTTCATCAGCGCGTCCGCGCCATCTTGCAGAAGATCGCGGCAGAGGGGCGACTGCCGTCGGATCTCGATCCGCAGCGTTTTGTCGTCGAACCGCCGCGCGATCCCGCCCACGGCGATCTCGCCGCAAACACGGCCATGGTTTTCGCCAAAGAGGCCAAGCCCTTCTTCGCCAATCCGCGTCAGCTCGCGACCGAGATTGCGTTTGCATTGTCAGAGGATGCCGATGTCGCCGAGACGGAAGTGGCTGGGCCGGGCTTCATCAATATTCGCCTGAAGCCCGATATTTTCGGCCGAGTTCTCTGCGCGGCGCTGGAGCAGGGGGCGGATTTCGGCAGGCCGCCCAAACGCGATGGGGCCAGCAAGACAAATGTCGAATATGTCTCCGCCAATCCGACCGGCCCGATGCATGTCGGCCACGGGCGGGGCGCTGTCTTCGGCGACGCCCTCGCCAATCTTCTCGAATTCGCCGGCCATGACGTCACACGCGAGTATTACATCAACGACGCCGGCGCACAGGTCGACGTTTTGGCCCGCTCGGCCTATCTACGCTATCGCGAGGCGCTTGGCGACGACATCGGCGCTATTCCCGAAGGGCTTTATCCGGGCGAATATTTGAAGAGCGTCGGCGCGACGCTGGCGCAGCGTTACGGCGAGGCGCTTCGCGGCCGTCCCGAAGAGGCTTGGCTCGACGACGTCCGCGCCGTCGCGATCGACGGCATGATGGCGATGATCCGCGCGGATCTCGCGGCGCTCAATATCACGCACGAGGTTTTTTTCTCGGAGCGATCGCTGACGCAGGGCGAGACCGGCGATCAGGTCGCCGCGGCCATTGCCGAGCTGCGCCGGCGCGGCCTCGTCTATGAAGGACGCCTGACGCAGCCGAAAGGCCAGCCCATCGAAGATTGGGAGGATCGTGAGCAGACCCTTTTCAAATCGAGCAGATTTTGGCGACGACGTCGATCGGCCGTTGTTGAAATCTGATGGCTCCTACACTTATTTCGCGTCCGATATCGCCTATCATAAGGCCAAGATCGACCGCGGCTATCAGCTTTTGATCGACATTTGGGGCGCCGACCACGGCGGCTATGTCAAGCGGATTGTGTGCCGCCGTCGAAGCCTTGTCTCAAGGGGGCGCGACGCTTGACATCAAATTATGTCAGCTTGTCAAGCTGATGCGCGCAGGCGAACCGGTCAAGATGTCGAAACGCTCCGGCGATTTCGTGACCTTGCGCGAGGTCGTCGATGAAGTCGGCGTCGACGCCGTCCGTTTCATGATGCTGTTTCGCAAGAATGACGCGCCGCTGGAATTCGATCTCGCCAAAGTCATCGAACAATCGAAGGACAATCCCGTCTTTTATGTGCAATATGCGCATGCACGGACGAAATCGGTGCTCCGTCAGGCGCAAGCGACAATTGCCGGAATTGATCTCTCAACTGAGGCTCTGGCGGGTGCCGACTTCGGCCTGCTGGTCGACCCGGGCGAAATCGGGCTTATTAAGCTCATTGCGCAGTTTCCGCGCGTTATTGAGGCCGCCGCAGCGGCCCATGAGCCGCATCGGATCGCGTTTTATTTGCATGATTTGGCGTCGACTTTGCATACGCATTGGACTCGCGGCAAAGATCAGCCACAATTACGATTTCTTAATGAAGAAGTGCCAAATCTAACCGTTGCAAGGCTGGGTTTGATAAGGGTATTGGCGAGCGTACTGTCGTTGGGCCTTGGTATTTTGGGAGTTAGCGCTCCCGACGAGATGCGCTAGTCCGCAAGAATTCTTCGTTGAAGGCATCGAAACAGGCGGGTTAAGGCAGCATTGCAAGGCATAGGTCCGCGAAAAGCATGGCCGGCGCAAGCTAAAGCGCGCGATGGCCAACGGGCGGCCAAGGCGTCCCAATCCGAGGTTTATCGCTGGTGAGCCGTCCCATGCGTGTGCGTGTAATGCGGCAGGAGGTATAGAGTATGCGCGATACTGTTGCGAAACGGCGTCCCATGATCGATCTGGAGCAGTTTGAGAGGCGCCTGCGCCAGCCAAGCTCCGCCAATAGGGCCGAGGACGACCCGTTAGCCGAACTTGCGCGTCTCGTGGGCAGCCCGGAAGATCCTTACAAGGCCGTCTTCGAGCCAACGACGCGTCCCTTGGCCACCGTCGAGCCGACGCGTAATAATTATCAGCGCGACCATGGAGCAGACGCATGGCGGACGTCGACGCCCGCCGATCTTGGCGCGCAAGAGCAGTTGATCAGCGGCGACTATCCGTCAATCGAAGCCGGATTGCTAGCGAATGGCAGGCAGCGGCCGGCGCGGGAAGACGATTCGACCCCTTATGACGAGGAGCAACTGGAGAATTTTCGCGACGGCGACGCCGCCGAATACGCGCCCGGCTCTGGTTTTGTCGCTGACAAAAGGTCGCGCGTCCCGCTCTATATCATGGCCGCGATCATTCTCGCGGGAGTTGGCGGGATAGGCGCGAGTTTTGCCCTTAAGGGCCGGACTTCGACGCATCAGATCGCGACAGTCAGAGCGGCGGACGGCCCTGTCAAGGTTCGAGCCTGAAATCGACCACCGCCGCCGACTCGGCAAATCAGGACACCTCGGTCCTCGACCGAAGTCCGCAGGCAGCGCCTGTCGCTGTCGCCGATGGAACTGAACAGCCCATCGATCTTTCTCGCATGCCGGATCGGGCGCCGCGCGTGATTGGCATGAGCGGAGCCGATTCCGCGCGCCGCCAGCGTGCCGGCGCCGCCCCCGCCAGCGCAGGCGCAGGCGCAGCCTTCCGCCGAACCGCTAAGCATCGCGGGCCTCATCGAGCCGAAAAAGGTGAAGACCGTCTCGGTCCGTCCGGACGGCACCGTCATCGCCGACCACAGGCCGCCACAGACCTCCGGCGTGGAGACGCATCAAGCTCAGGCGGCGCCCGACTCCGAAGGCCGCCACGCCCAAGTCAACGGCGCGCGTTGCTACAACGCCCAAGCCGGCCGTTCCCGGCGGCGCCGACGCCGCCCGGCCTGCGGCCGCCAAACCGAAGCCAGTTCAGGTCGCGGACGCCCAAGCCGAGCCGGTGCAAGTCCCAGCGGCGCCGGCGGCCGGCGGCGCTTTCGCCGCGCAACTCGCGGCGCCTGACTCGGAGCAGGAGGCGCGGGAAATACAGATGCGCTTGATCAAGAAATATAGCAGCGTGATTCCCGGGTTCCATCCATCGATCCGTAAGGCGGTGAGCGGAAACAGGACTGTCTATCGCGTGCGCACCGTCGGGCTGTCGAAGGAAGACGCCACCGCGCTCTGTCAAAAGGTGCAGAGCGCGGGAGGCGCTTGCTTCGTGGCCAGGAACTGATCTTCGGGCGAATGGGGTCGAGCGGCTAATTTCCGCCTCGGCGAAGCGATTCCGCCGCGCGAACCTTGTCGCGGCGAGGGGTCGGTTGGGTCAAGCTTGGCGGCTTGATCGAATCAATCGACGGGAGCGGGCTTTTTTGGAATTCGATTTTAACCCTAGACCGGATGAACAAGCTCTGGAGCGCTCCTTCGTCGTCGACGTCGAGGGGTTCGAAGGGCCGCTGGATCTTCTCCTCGACCTCGCGCGCCAGCAGAAGGTCGACCTGCAAAGAATATCCGTTCTGGCGCTAGCTGAACAATATCTCGAATTCGTCGAAGCCGCGCGCAGCCTTCGCCTCGAACTTGCCGCGGATTATCTCGTGATGGCCGCCTGGCTAGCCTATCTGAAGTCGCGTCTCTTGCTGCCGCAAGCGCCGAAAGGAGAGGAGCCTGCGGCGGAGGAATTGGCGGAGGCGTTGCAGCTGCGCCTTCAACGTCTGGAAGCGATCCGCGCCGCCGCCGACGCCCTCATCGCGAGGCCGAGGCTCGGGCGAGACGTCTTTCAGCGTGGCCGGCCTGAAGCGGCCGATCCAAACGGCCCGCCGCAATGGCAGGCGAGCCTCTATGATCTGCTGGCCGCCTATGCGCAACGGCGTCAGAAACAGGCGCTGACGCGTGTCACCTTCAAACAACGTTGCGTCTGGTCGTTGGCGCAGGCACGCGACGCGCTTGAGCGGCTCGTCGGCCAGGCGCTCGACTGGACAGCCCTCGATCCGTTTCTCATCCGGTTTTGCACTACGCCGGAGACGCGTCGCACCATCAGAGCGTCGTCACTGTCGGCGTCCCTTGAAATGGCGCGCGAGGGATCCATTCTCATCCGGCAGGATGCGCCATTCGCGCCGCTTTGGATCAAAACGCAAAAATCCGCTGCGGGCCTCGGTCCGCAGGCGGCGCAACGCTGAGGATGATGGAGGGCCCGCTTTGGGAGAGATCGCAAGACTTTTTCCGGCGAGCGGCGAAGGCGAAGCGCCCGATCCCTTAGGCGCGAACGCGGCTTTGATCGAGGCCATGCGCATCGCCGAAGCGTTGCTGTTCGCCGCGCGCGAGCCTTTGACCGAACAGGATATCGAGAAACGGCTCCCACGCGGGGTTTCCGTCGCCTCCGCTCTGGATCATCTCAAAGCCAGTTACAGTTCGCGCGGCGTGAACCTCGTGCGCGTCGGCGGCAAATGGATGTTTCGAACCGCAACTGATTTGGCTTGGCTTCTCGCCGGAGGGGAGGGCGAGCGGAAGCGTCTGTCGCGGGCGGCGCTCGAAACGCTGGCGATCGTCGCTTATCATCAGCCCGTGACGCGCGCCGAGATCGAGGACATTCGCGGCGTGGCCATCTCGAAGGGAACGCTTGACGTCCTTCTCGAGACGGGCTGGGTGCGTTTGCGCGGACGCAGGCGCGCGCCGGGACGTCCGATCACTTACGGCACGACGACGGATTTCTTGATCCATTTCGGCCTTGAAGGCATCGCCGATCTACCGGGCCTTGAGGAATTAAAAAGCGCAGGCCTTTTCGATGGGCGCCTGCCATCCGGTTTCGCCATCCCGCAACCCTCAGACAACGAGACGCTCAGCGCGGACGAAGACCCTCTGGAGGGCGAGGACGTGGCCCAATCCGATGCGGTCGCGACGGACGAAGCGGACGAAGGCGACGGCGACGAACGCTAATCCCTCCGTCAGCTTTTAGACGAAATCCGGTTTGATCGTCGGCTGACGCTCGATCCAGTCTGGAACGGGCAGGCTTTTTGAACGGAGAAATTCCGGATTGAACAGCTTGGATTGATAGCGCGCGCCTGAGTCGGCAAGGATCGTCACAATCGTGTGGCCCGGCCCTAATTGCCGCGCAAGGCGAATGGCGCCGGCGACATTGACCCCCGATGACGCGCCCAGTAGGAGGCCTTCATGCTCAGCGAGATCGAAGACGATCGGCAGCGCCTCTTCGTCGGCGATCTGATAGGCGAAGTCGATCGGGGCGCCCTCGAGATTGGCGGTAATTCGGCCTTGGCCGATGCCCTCGGTGATCGAGGAGCCGGAGGCTTTCAATTCCCCAGTTGTGTAATAGGAATAAAGAGCCGCGCCAGGCGGATCGGCGAGAGCGATTTTGACGTTCGGATTTTTCGTCTTGAGCGCAATGCCGACCCCAGCCAGCGTGCCGCCGGTGCCGACGGCGCTGACAAAGCCGTCAATTCGGCCTTCGGTCTGCTCCCAGATTTCGCATCCGGTCGTCTCAATATGGCCTTGCCGGTTAGCGACATTGTCGAATTGATTGGCCCAGATCGCCCCCGCTGGATGCTCTTTGGCGAGCCGCTCAGCGAGACGGCCTGAAAGCTTCACATAATTGTTGGGATTAGCGTAAGGGACCGCCGGCACTTCGATCAGTTCGGCGCCTTGCAGCTGCAGAAGGTCCTTCTTTTCCTTGCTTTGCGTATCGGGAATGACGATCACCGTTTTATAGCCGAGGGCGTTGGCGACAAGGGCGAGGCCGATGCCGGTATTGCCGGCCGTCCCTTCTACAATGATGCCCCCCGGCCGCAGAGTTCCACGATTTACAGCGTCCTCAATGATGAAGAGAGCGGCGCGATCTTTCACGGAGCCGCCCGGATTCTGGAATTCAGCCTTGCCCAAGATGGTGCATTGGGTGGCCTCCGACGCATGTCTCAATTTGATCAGGGGCGTATTGCCGATGGCCTCGATGACCGTCTTCGCAAAGCTCATTGTGTCGCCGCCTCGCCTTAAGCCGTAAAAACCTTGGACCCTGTGAAGTTTAGCTGTCGAGCGCTTCCGGCCCAATCGCGGCGGCCAATTACCTAAAGCAAATGGCCTGCTGGGGGAGCGGCAGGCCATGAAGCGACGTAGCAAAGCGATCAGGGTTTGTTTGGCATCAGGTCTCTTCTTGGAAGAGAGCCCGCGAGACTAAGCCCGCCAAAATGCCGCCCGCGATCGGCGCCGCCCAAAACAGCCAGAGTTGCGCGATATATTGGCCTCCGGCGAAGAGCGCCGGGCCCGTGCTGCGCGCCGGGTTGACCGACGTGTTGGTGACCGGGATTGAAATGAGGTGAATGAGGGTCAGCGCCAGGCCGATCGCGAGGCCGGCAAAACCGGCCGGGGCGAAGGGCGAGGTGGCGCCGTGGATGATCAGCACGAAGAAGAAGGTCAGCAACACTTCAATGATAAGGCAGGACAAGAGGTTGTAGTGACCGGGGCTCAAGGCGTCATAGCCGTTGGACGCGAAGCCGCCGAGCTTGAAGTCCGGGTGTCCGCTGGCGACGATGTAAAGCACGGCCGCCGCCACGATGGCGCCGGCGACCTGCGCAATGACGTAAGGCACAACGGAGGCTGAGGAAACGCGGCCGCCGGCCCAAAGGCCGACCGTGACCGCGGGATTGAAATGGCCGCCTGAAATGGGTCCGAGCGCGTAGACGCCGGTTAGCACCGTCAGGCCGAAGGCCAGGGCCACGCCAGCGAAGGCGATGCCAAGCTGTGGGAAAGCGGCGGCGAGCACAGCGCTGCCGCAGCCGCCGAAGGTGAGCCAGAAGGTGCCCAAAAATTCCGCGCTGAGGCGTTGAACCAATGTCGAATTCATATCCCCTCCTTTTGAGCAGATGTGCCGCCGGATGGCGTCATTCGTTTCTTCAAGGAATTGCTGCAAGAGGCCGGCCTCTGGATTTTAGCCGAACCCTTTTCACTTCCAGAATTACATCCCGGCGGATGTTTCTTGGCATTTCTTTTGTTTGATCGCATGCGCTTCGCTTTGGAATACTTGCCCATTCTTGGCGCCAAAATATATTTGGATTGCTTGACGCAATTCGTTGTCGCGACAAACGAAATCCGCAGACCTCGCCGATTTCAAAAAACGCCGTATGCTGCAAGGCAAAACCGTCCAACGGAATCGCGCTGAAAACATAAAACTTGTGTGAAGGATCGGACGCTAAACCAGAAGGGAACTAACGCAGCAAGTTCGGTCCGGAACGAGAACATACCAGGCGATTAGGCGACGTTCGCGCCGGTCATTCTCACTGACAAAACCCGGTTGTCAATCTTGTCGCTGAAAAATGTTGTGGTCTAGCGTTTCCTTCGTCCCGGCCTTATTCGGTCAAGCGCCCGGAAGACGCAAAATTCTGCATGGATCGCCGGCTCTCGCCTCCTTGGCGTATGGCGGCCGGATCAGCAGGCAATGCGCTTTCGCCAGCACGCTCAGCATTGACAAATCCTGCGTTTGGAAAGGAATGGCGACGGGCAGGCCCTCTCCACCCGGCTCCAGCCTCGCGCGCAAATAATCCTCGCGGCCGTCGTTGGCTTGAACCGGCGCGCCGAGAACAGCCGCTTCGCTCTGATCGCTCCCTGCAAGCGGATCCTGCGACAAGGCCCGCACGAGAGGGCGAAGGAACAACTGGCCGCCGACTATCGCGGAGACAGGATTGCCGGGAAGGCCGAAAATCGCCATCCGTCCAATTCTTCCGTGCAGCAGCGGGGCGCCTGGCCGCAAGTTGATGCGCCAAAAATTCAGCTCCATTCCGGCCCTGGCGAGCGCTTGCTTGATAAGATCACGATCGCCGACCGACGCGCCGCCGGTGGTCGCGAGAACGTCACAGTCCGCGTCGATCGCCGCCCGTATGGCGACCTCCAGGGCGCCGAGATCATCGCGCGCAATGCCAAGGTCGAGAGGCTCGCCGCCAGCCCATGCGACCAGCGCGGCGATCGCAAAGGCGTTCGAAGCGACGATCTGATTGGGCCCGATCTCGGCCCCTGGAAGAACCAGCTCGTCTCCGCTCGCGAGGATGGCGACGCGCGGGCGTCGGGCGAGCGGCAGTTCGGCATGGTTCATCGCGGCGGCGAGCGCGATCGCGCTGGGTCCCAACCGCGTTCCCGCGTGAAGAAGCGCCGAGCCCTCGAAAAAATCGAGACCCGCGGCGCGAATATATTGCCCTGACGCGACGCCTTGCAAGGGTTCGACCGCTCCGCCTTCGCTGCGCGCGTTCTCCTGAACAAGAATCGCGTCCGCGCCTTCAGGGATTGGCGCG
Source organism: uncultured Alphaproteobacteria bacterium (assembly GCA_963815815.1). Classification (GTDB taxonomy): domain Bacteria; phylum Pseudomonadota; class Alphaproteobacteria; order Rhizobiales; family Beijerinckiaceae; genus Methylocapsa. Next base: position 272,256 of record CAWFIA010000010.1, on the reverse strand, counting down.
CCAGTGAAGATCCGAACGGCCTCCATAGCGCCAAGCCGGCCTGCAAAACCATGCCCCGCGGCGCTTTCGCCGATTTGCTTGAGGCGTATGGGAAGGCGCGCAAGATCGGCGGCGCGAACCGCGTAGCCGTCCATGGCGGAGACGGAATGGGGCGGCTGCGTGCGCTTCGCAAGCAGATCGCGCGCGAGAGTGCGGCCCAGCGCCTCGGAAAGCGGAACCATCTCGACCGGACGATCGGCCGGGACATCGGCAAGGATCCGCGCCTTCGCCTCTGCGACCGACAATGCGGACTTGCCTTTCATGAACGAGGCGCCGCGCCGCGGCCGTCCTCGCCGAATCGCCAATCGCCCGATGCGCCGCCGGTTTTCTCGACGAGCGCAATGGCCTCGATCCGCATCGAACGGTCAACTGCCTTCAACATGTCGTAGAGCGTCAGGCAAGCGACCGCGACGGCGGTCAGCGCCTCCATCTCGACCCCCGTCTGGCCGACGACTTTGGCGTCGGCGCGCACAATTATCCCTGGCAGGGCGGCGTCAGCTTCAAGATCGACGCTGACCTTGGTCAGCGGCAAAGAATGGCAGAGCGGGATCAGCTCATGGGTTTTTTTGGCGGCCATAATTCCGGCGATCCTGGCCGCGCCGAATACATCGCCTTTCCTGGCGTTACCGGAAAGGGCAAGCTCCAGCGTCTCGGCGCGCATGACGATGCGGCCCTCAGCGACCGCGACGCGTTCGCTCAAAGGCTTGGAGGAGACGTCGACCATGGCGGCGTCGCCGGCGTTGGAGAGGTGGGACAGACTAGCGTTCGGCGTCATCATAATCCGTGCGCGTGCTTGCCGTGCGCGGGCGGCAGCTTTCCGATGAGAAGATCCTTCGTCGCCGCGGTCACGTCTTTCTGGCGCATGAGACTTTCGCCAACCAGAAAGGTCGATACGCCGTAAGCTTTGAGGCGCAGGCAATCCTCGTGCGTGAAGATGCCGCTTTCGCTGACCGCGATCCGGTCGGGGGGTATTTTGGGGACGAGTTTTTCAGTCAGCTCAAGCGAGGTTTCAAAGCTGCGCAAATCGCGGTTGTTGACGCCGACAAGCCGGGTTTCGAGCCGCAGGGCGCGATCAAGTTCGGCCTGGTCATGAACCTCGACCAGAATGTCCATCGCTAGATCATGCGCCGCTCGGGTCAACTGGCTGGCTTCATTGTCGTCAACGCAGGCCATGATGATTAAAATGCAGTCGGCGCCATTCGCCCGGGCCTCATAAACCTGATAAGGATCGAATAGGAAGTCCTTGCGAAGACAAGGCAAATGAGTGGCTGTGCGCGCCGCGTCGAGATCACTCAGATCACCCTTGAAAGACGGCTTGTCGGTTAGCACCGACAGGCAGGCGGCGCCGCCCGCCTCATAGGCACGCGCCAAGCGCGGCGGATCGAAATCGGCGCGAATCAGACCTTTCGAAGGGCTCGCCTTCTTGATCTCCGCGATCAAGGCGAGATGGCCAATTGCATGTTTCGCCTCGATCGCCTTGACGAAACCACGCGGCGGATCATGGTCATGCGCCTTGCGGGCGAGAGCCTCGAAAGGCATGCGCACCTTGGCCTGCGCGATTTCCCGCCGTTTATACGCTGCGATGGACTTTAGAATGTCGGTCATGGATCAAGTCCCATCGCGACGGCAGTGGGCGTCAGGTCCGCGCGCGCCTCGGTCCGGTTTGAAATCTCGACGAGCTTTGCAAGCGTAGCGGCCGCGCGGCCTTCGTCAACGGCCGCGGCGGCTTGCGCGGCGCCTTCTCTGAGGTCGCCTGCTTTTTCGGCGATGACGAGGGCCGCCGCAGCATTGAGGACGGCTATGTCGCGATAGGGCGATCTTTGCCCGTCAAGCGCCGCCCTCAGAGCAGCCGCATTGAAAGCCGGCGTTCCGCCTTTGAGATCGGCGAGCGACGCCCGGGGCAGGCCCGCTGCCTCGGGGGTCATTTCGAAAGATCGGATCGCGCCATTTTCGACGGCAATGACAAGGCTTGGCCCGGTGGTCGTCACCTCGTCGAGGCCATCGGCGCCATGGACGAGCCAGACGCGTTTCGATCCCAGATTACGCAGCACATGCGCCAGCGGCTCCAGCCAATTGGCGGCATATACGCCAAGCAATTGATATTTGACGCCAGCCGGATTGGCCAATGGGCCAAGAAGATTGAAGATCGTTCTTGTCCCGAGATCGGCCCGGACAGGCGCCACGCGCCGCATCGCCGTGTGGTGCGCCTGCGCGCTCATGAAGCCGATGCCGGCCTCCCTGATGCAGGCCGCGACCTCGGCAGGGGAAAGAAAGATCCTGACCCCAAGGGCCGAGAGAACGTCGCTCGCGCCCGAACGCGACGACGCGGCGCGATTGCCGTGCTTGGCGACCGGAACGCCGCACGCCGCTACGATCAGAGCCGCCAGCGTCGACACATTGTAGGTCGCCTGTCCGTCGCCGCCAGTGCCCACAATGTCGATCGCATCCGCAGGCGCTTCGACCCGCAACATCCGAGCCCGCATGGCGGCGACGGCGCCGGTGATTTCCTCGACCGTCTCGCCGCGCACCCGCAGCGCCATCAGAAAGGCGGCAATCTGAATATCGCTCCCTCTTCCGGAAAATATGTCGTCGAACGCCGATCTCGCCTCGGCCTCGGTGAGGGGCGCGCCCGTCGCGACCTTTGCGATCAGCGGTTTAAATGCGTCCAACGGAACCTAACCTGTAAGCGCGCTTCGCCGCGCGCTTTCGATTCCAAAGAGCGGCGAGGGCAAGGAAATTCTCGATAATGCGTAGCCCATGCTCGGAGGCGATGCTTTCGGGATGAAACTGCACGCCGTGGGCAGGAAAGCGCCTGTGCGACAGCGCCATAACCAGCCCGTCGGTCTCGGCCGTCACCTTGAGGTCATCCGGCATCGTCTCGGCGCGGACGACCAGCGAATGATAGCGCACGGCTTGAAACGGACCGTTGATGCCGTGAAAGAGCATCTCGCCCTGATGATGTATCGACGCGATCTTGCCATGCACTGGCTTCGGCGCGCGGACGACCTCGCCGCCATAGGCCTCGCCCAACGCCTGATGGCCGAGGCAGACGCCAAAGATCGGAATGGCGGCGGCCGCCGCCTTGATCAGATCGAGGCAGATCCCGGCTTCCGGCGGCCCGCAGGGCCCGGGCGACAGCACAATCGCATCCGGGGCGCCGTCAATGACCGTATCGACGCTGACCTTGTCGTTGCGATGGACAGTCACGTCCGCGCCCAGCGCGCCGAGGCAATGCACCAGATTCCAGGTGAAGCTGTCGTAATTGTCGATGAGCGTTATGGCGGTCATGGCGCTTTTTCATCATCGGATGGCGCTGTTTTGGGCCGCAGCGAAGGTAAGGTCAAGGACGATCGCTCACGCGGCGGACTTCTCGCCTTACTGTCGCAATTTCTGCAAGCGAATCACGCAAAAGGGAGTTCGGCATAGTAACCTGAAAGCGGCCGCCATGACCGACAGAAAAACGAGCCACGTGGAGCTGTCGCGCCGAGATCTCATAATGGCGACCGCCGCGACCGCGACTCTCGCAGCGAGCGGCGGCGTCGTCGCCGAGCCCGCGCTCGAGCAAAACGGCTCGGAAACCGTCACCGGCTTCGTCTTCCTGACGACAGAACATCCGCAGCAGTCAGGTGGAAAGACAGCGCCAAAAAGAGGGGAAGGCGTCGCCGGAATTCTTGTCTCGAATGGGCGCGAGGCGGTCCGAACAGGCCCTGACGGCGCCTACAGCCTGCCGATCGAACCAGGCATGGGTGTTTTTCTCATCAAACCCGCAGACTATGCAATTCCGTTCGACGCCAGAACTCGGCTGCCGCAGTTTTTCTACATTCATCAGCCGGGTGGCACCCCTCCAGAACTCAATCTCACTTTTCCCGGCCTAGAACCGACAGGTCCGCTGCCGCCCTCCGTCGACTTCCCGCTGATCAGGCGGGAAGAGCCAAAAACCTTCGACGTCGTGCTCTTCACCGATCCGCAGCCGGAAAGCGAGGCCGAGGTCGACTATATCCGAGACGACGTCGTCAACGATCTGATCGGCGTCAAAGCCGCTTTCGGCATCACTGCCGGCGACATCATGTTTGACGATCTGTCGCTCTACAGCCGCTACAACCGCATCATCGCGCAAATAGGGCTGACGTGGTGGAATGTCGGTGGCAACCACGATCTAAATTTCGACAGCCCGGGACTCCCGGTACGCCCGCGAAACCTACAAGCGCGTCTTCGGGCCGACTTACTACGCCTTCGAACATGGCGACGCGCTATTCATCATGCTCGACAATATCGAATATCCGGGCTCGGATCCGAGTCAGCCGCACGGGAGAGGGAAATATGCCGGGCGCATCGGCGAACGCCAGCTTGCCTTCGTCGCCAATCTGCTGAACGAGACGCCCGCTTCGAAGCTGATCGTCGTTGTGATGCATATCCCGCTCGAGACCTATCTCGATCCCAAAAGCCCGTCGCAAAACACCGCCGACGCAGCGGAGCTTCTCGCCCTTCTTGGCGAGCGGCCATGCGTGAGCTTTTCCGGCCACACGCATACCACGAAACATCACTATCTGCGGCGCCCCAACGCGCCGGGCGGTGCGCGCCTGCATCACCACCATGTCCTGACCGCGGTCTCCGGCTCCTGGTGGAGCGGTCCGATCGACCGCCGCGGCATCGCCAGCGCGGACAGCCGCGACGGCACGCCCAACGGCTTCCACATCCTCTCGATCGACGGCGCCCGCTATACGACTCGCTTTGTTCCGGCGAACGAGGTCAACGGCCGCCAGATGCGCATTAGCCTTGATTCCCAATTCCACCATGAGAAAGAAGTGCTTCGCGACTTCCGCATGGGCCAGCTGCTCGGATCGCCGCTCCCGCGGGAGGCGGTCGCCGCGACGACGCTGGTCGTCAATTTCTTTGACGGCGGTCCGAAAACTGCCGTCGAATACAGAATCGGGGAGGGGGAAGCGCGCCCCATGATCCGCGACAGGCGCCTGGATCCCTTTATCGAAGAACTCTATGCCCGCAACGCCGCGACCATCAAGCCCTGGGTGAAGGCCGAACCGTCCTCACATATTTGGATCGCGCGTCTGCCGCCCGACCTCGCACCCGGCGCCTATGCGCTCAATGTGCGAGTCGTCGACGAATATAGCCGCGAGCATTTCGACCACATGGTGCTCGAAATCACGAGCTGACGCTCGGAGGCGCCATTACTGTCCGCGCTTGGCACTCGCGCTGCTCGTAGGCGGGATCGCTGTCACGGAGACCCTTCATTAAGCACCAGGCGGTATTTCGAGGAAACTGCGGTCCATCAATGGAACAGTGGCTGCGTAGTAGTCGAAGATAGGGAACGGATTGTCGGTCGTCAGTCCCGAAGGGGAGCCCGGAGGGAACAGCGGGTCCACGCAGTGGCGGAGAGCGCTGTAGCCGCCGGTACTTCCGGTAAGATTTTTGTAGGTCTGCTCCAACGTCGACCCTCCGGCCTGGACGATCGATTCCCACTCGTACCCGAGAATATAATGCAGGTAATATAGGAACACGACCGAGCATCCGTTTGACAGGGGATCCTGGTCGTTGCCAACGCCATTGCTGACGTAGTCGGGGCGATCTGAATCCAGCCAAATGTCGGCGGTGTGGAAATAGTCGAGCACTCCAGGGTAAAGCTCCTCCGCGAGCACGCGTGAGATCCAGTTCCAGCCGAGCCCTTGGGCCGCGGAGAACACTTCGACTTCCTCGGCGACCAGAACTGCTAGCGCCGTGGCTACGTCAGGAGTGTTAGGAGGAGCCAGCGTTTCGCCCGTTACATAAAGCACGTTGTCCAGGCACGAGTAGTGGTAGCCGCCTTTGGTTTGGCCAAAGGTGCTAACGATGCAGGTCATCGGAAGCGGAGGCGTGACCGATCCGAAGATTTGATAGATCGCCTCATAGTCCGTGTCGCATCGAGCGAGAACGCCGTCGGCAAGGGCTCCGCCGGTGGCCGCGCCCAGCGCGTCGTCGAAGTAGACCTCGAAGGCTGCCGATTGACCGCGGAACGTGGCGGACACGTCAAAGCGCGCCACTGCGCCGACCGCCGCTGGCGCAAGGACCGCGCGCGGGCCAGTTCCGTACACCCGAGCCTCGCGCTTCATCAGCGAGTGAGCCGAGCAAGGCGCAGGAGTCATGCGTTGACCTGCACCGAGTTCGGCGAAAGGAACTCGTGTCGCCGTGACGGACGGTCACAGTCTTATTAGCCAACAGGGCATCGCGCAGCAGCGAGACCTGCAAAGCACGATGCATCCATTGTGGCCCGGTCGGCACGTATCTCTCGGCGGGTGTGAACCACACGAAGAAAATTTCCGGCGTCGGGGGGGTCGTCGCCGAGTTAAGAATTCGAACAGCGCGAAATTGGCGTCTGTGGTCGCGTTCACCTTGACGGAGCTGACCTGTCCGATCGTATCGACCTCAGCCATTGCGCGCCTCCCTCAACAGAAGCTTGTGCGACCATCGCTGGCCGCAAGTCGCCTCATGATTGGTTGACCGAGCTTATAATCGCCACGCACGCGCATTTTGCCTTGCGTGAACGCATCGAGGGGCAGCCAGTTTTCCTTCCGCAATGGCGAGCCAAGTTTCCGGCGTCGTAATAATCTCCAAGTCGACCTTTTCACTCAGCGACTTGCCATCGCTCTCAACTTTAGCGCTCCTTTCGCGAAGCGAAATGGTGAATGATTGCGCTTGTAGGTCGCTGACGAGCGTAAAGCGGGCGATCGCGGAGAATGAGGCTCCCTTCAACGATTCCGCCATTCGATCGAAGCTCGCGGCAAGCTGCGAGGAGGCAACAGTTGATAGCAGCGGCTTGAATTTGGCGAACGCCGGCGCCTGCGAGTCAGAAACGCCTTTGGTCATGAGCAGTCTCCTCGCGCAAGCGTTGCCTTAACTACTCCAACTATTATACAATATGCTGCAAAAAGAGTAACTCCAATATCAAGAACGTCAAGCCCATCTATCTCGGATTTTGTCGTTCTAAAGAACTCAAACAAGAATTCGCTCGAAAAACCTACCGCCCGCGCCTGGCCCGCGCCGCAAAACGGACCGCCTCCTCGGCGGCGCGAAACAAAGCTTGCGCCTTGTTGATGCATTCGCGCTGTTCGTAGGCCGGAATGCTGTCATAAACAATCCCGGCCCCCGACTGCACATGCATTACGCCGTCCTTGACGACGGAGGTGCGCAGAATGATGCAGGTGTCCATCTCGCCCGAAGCGCCGAAATAACCGATGCAGCCGCCATAAACGCCGCGCTTGTCGGTCTCCAGTTCGTCGATGATCTCCATCGCCCGCACTTTCGGCGCGCCAGAGACGGTTCCCGCCGGAAAACCGGCGCAAAGCGCGTCGATTGCGTCATGCCCGCGGCCGAGCCGGCCTTCGACGTTCGAGACGATATGCATGACGTGGCTGTAACGCTCGATGACGAATTTGTCCGTCACCTTCACGGAGCCGATTTCGGAGACGCGTCCCACATCATTGCGGCCGAGGTCGAGCAGCATGAGATGCTCCGCGCATTCTTTCTCGTCGGCGAGAAGGTCTTGCGCCAGATCGTCGTCCTCGGCCTTCGTCTTGCCGCGCCAGCGCGTCCCTGCGATGGGACGGATGGTGACCTTGCCGTCGCGCAAACGCACCAGAATCTCGGGACTGGAGCAAACGATCTGGAACGGCCCGAAATCGAGGTAGCACAGGAATGGCGACGGATTGACGCGCCGCAAGGCGCGATAGAGGGCGAAAGCGGGCAGGGGAAAGAGCGCCGAAAAGCGCTGCGACAATACGACCTGGAAAATATCGCCGGCGCGGACATAGTCTTTGGCGCGTTCGACCATTTCGTGAAAGCGGCTTTCGCTGGTGTTCGAATGCGGCGCGAATGTCAAATGCGTGGCGTTCGCCGCCACTGTTTCATGCTGCAGCCGCCCCTCAAGCGTCGCCGTCACGGCGTCGATCCGCTCTAGCGCCCCTTCGTAGGCGGCGCGAAAGGAAACGCCGGATGAGGGGCGAAGCGGCGTCACTATGAAAATTTCTTCCCGCACGGCGTCGAACACGACCATCAAGGTGGGGCGCAGCATAATTGCGTCGGGAACGCCGATCGGGTCGGGCTTGGCGGCGCTAAGGCTCTCCATCTGCCGCACCATGTCGTAACCGAGATAGCCGAAGACGCCCGCCGCCATCGGCGGCAAATCCTCGCAGGCCGCGATCCGTGACTCGGCAATCAATTCCCGTAAAGAGTTGAGCGGGGTCGCGTCGCAAGGCGAAAAAGCGTTCGCGTCGGACAGGGCGCTGCGATTGATTTCGGCCTTGTCGCCGAAGGCTCGCCAGATAATGTCTGGATCGAGGCCGATCATCGAATAACGCCCGCGCGCGGCGCCGCCTTCGACCGATTCAAGCAGGAAAATGCGCCCCTCACGTCCAGCTGACAGCTTCAAGAAAGCCGAAACTGGCGTTTCGAGGTCGGCGATAAGCCGCGCCGAAACGAGGCATGGCTGGGCGGCCGCGTAACTGGCGGCGAACGGCGCCGAGGCGGCGTCGTTCATCGTCTCCAGCTCAGTAAGCGTCATTGGGGCCGCCCGTCGCCGCTGAAAGGGCCTGCATGTTGACCTTCACGCCGAGTTTGGCTTGAAGCATGGCAAGATACTGCGCGACAAGATCTTCCTCAAAAGTCTTCTTCACCTGGCCCTTGATCGCCACAAGGCTCGGATCGGCGAAGTCGACCGGTGGAACCATCGAGTCGGCCACTTTGAAAACGACGCGTCCGCCATCGTCGAGCCGGGCGGAGCCGACGCCGCCGACGGCAACGTTGAAGACCTGCGCGACGGCGTTGGGGGGCAGATCTTTGCCGCCGCCTCGCCTCACGTCATTTGCGCGCCTGACTTCGAGCTTGCCTTCCGAGGCGATGGACGCCATGGTCTCGCCGCCGTCGAGACTCTTGATGATATCGGCGCTGTTGGCCGCAAGGCGCTTTTCCATCTCATCCTCGCGCCATGCTTTTTCGACATCTTGCCGCGCCTCTTCAAACGTCTTCTGACGGGCCTTATCAACCTTTGCGACCTCGAACCACTGATAGCCCCCTTGCGGCAAAGACAAAGTGTCGTTGTCGACGCCAACGTCGGAGGCGAAGGCCGCTTTGAGCACCGCCGGGCCGTTGGTCAGATCGGCGATCGGCGTCCCAGTCGCGTCATTGCCGGAGGCGTCGACCGCAGCGATGGCGCGAACTTCGAGACCGGCGCTTTTTGCGGCGTCCGTCAGCGACTTGCCGGAGGCGCGCTGATCCTCGATCGCATCGTGCAAGCGCGCGATCTCGCCGCGGGCGCGCGAAATTGCAATGTCGCGCTTGATCTCGTCGGCGACGTCGGCAAAGGGCTTTATGCTCGACGGCTCGATTTTCGAGACGCGCAGGAGAACCATGCCGAAACGGGTATTAACCGGCGCGCTGACCGCGCCCTCGGGCAGCGCAAAGGCGGCGTCGGCGGCAGCCTTGTCAATTAATTGGCCGCGCGTCACCGTTCCAAGCGAGACGTCGCGCAGCGACCGCCCTTGCTCCTTGACAATATCATCGAAGCTGGCGCCGCCATCAATCTTGTCTCGCGCCGCTTTGGCGGCGGCTTCGTCAGGAAAGAAAACCTGCTCAACCGTGCGTTTTTCCGGCGATCCATATTTTTCGCCTTTGCCTTCGTCGTAGCGCGCTTTCGCATCGGCGTCGGACACGTTTCCCGGCTTGGCGATAGCCTCAGGCGTCAGCGTCAGGACTATGAGGCTGCGATATTCGGGCGAGGAATAGCCAAGTTTACGATCTTCGAAATATTTGCGCAGCTCCTTCTCCGGCGGCAATTCGATCGCGCCGGCGCTCGCCGGAGGGAGTATGAAATAATCGACCGTTCGGGTTTCCGACTGGAAGCGATGAATCGCTTCCAGCATGGCTTTCGGCAACCGCAGCTCCGCTGTCAGCGGGTCGATCAGCTCATGGCGGAGGTAGACATTGCGCTGGTCGCTGACGAAAGCCTTCTCATTCAGGCCATTGTCACGCAGCAGCTCTTGGAAACGTGAGCGGTCGAACTGGCCATCCGGGCCTTTGAAAGAGGGATCGTTGCTGATGGCCTTGGCGATCTCGGCGTCGCTTATTGCAAGGCCCAGCGTCTGCGTCTCCTGACTCAGCGCCGCTTCGCTGATCAGGCGCGACAGCACCTGCCGGTCAAGACCGAAGCGCTTCGCCTCCTCATTGGTGACGGCGCGCCGGCTCTGCCGTTGTATGCGTTGCAGTTCAATCTGATAGGCGTTTCGAAAGGCGTCCGTCGAGATCGTCTCCCCGCCGACTTCGGCGAGCTTGTTGGCGCCGAAGCCGCGGAAATCCGTGCGAATGCCCCAAATCGCGAAGCTCAGGATGATGACGCTCATCACGAGCCCCATAATGATGCGGCCGACCCAGCCCTGTGACGCGGCGCGCATGGCTTCCAACATTTCGGCGTGATCTTTCTGCTTTTGATTAGGGGTAAGCCCAACCTTGGGCCGGACGTTTACAAATTCGGTCTGGACTATAAGAAGGTGCGCCGGAGCTTGCAACGCGTCTGCGGCGCATGTTCAGCCTCACTGCCGGAAACATGACGATGCCACAAACACAATCCCGATCCGAACGGCGGCCGCTCGTCGCGGGAAACTGGAAGATGAATGGCCTGCGAAAAGATCTCGGCGAGGCTGAAAAGATTTGCGCCGCGACTGCGGCCGGGGAGGCTGGCGGCGCCGAGGTCGTGCTCTGCCTGCCGGCGACCTTGCTCATTTCGGCGGCCGCCGCCTGCGGGAGCACCGGAGTCGGGCTCGGCGGGCAGCACTGTCATGCCGAGCCCAGCGGCCCCTTCACCGGCGATATTTCCGCGGAGATGTTGAAAGACGCCGGAGCCACCTTCGTGATTCTCGGTCATTCCGAGCGGCGGGCGAGCCACAATGAAGGAAATGCTAGCGTCCGCGCCAAGACCAAAGCCGCTTTCCGGGCCGGCCTGACGGCGATCGTCTGCGTCGGCGAGACGAGAGCCGAAAGAGAGGCGGGCGACGCGCTGCCAATCGTCGGATCGCAATTGACCGGTTCGATCCCCAAGGAATCGTCGCATCAAAACCTCGTCATCGCCTATGAGCCGGTGTGGGCGATTGGCACAGGCCTCACCCCCACTCTGGCGGACATCGCCGACATGCATCGCTTTATCCGGGAGCGCATCGAGGCCGATTTGCCCGGCGTGAGCGACAAAATACGACTTCTCTATGGGGGGTCGGTGAAGCCGGGCAACGCGGCAGACCTCGCCGGCGTCTCCGACGTCGACGGCATGCTGGTTGGCGCCGCAAGTCTGACCGCCAATGATTTCATGGCGATCGCCGGCGCCTATCGCGATTTTTAGCCGGAAAAGCGCGCCAGGCGCCTTTATTCTCTAGCCCTTCCGCTTGCGACCGGTGTAAGAACCCGTCACCGAGCGCTTTTCATTGACGAGGGCAGTGCTCACGCGCCCAAAACCCGGGTCGACGTCGCGGCTTCGCGGCCGATCAAGAGAATAAAGAGTTTTATTCAATGCAGTCGGTGTTGATCGTTATTCATCTCATGATCGTCGTCGCGCTTGTCGTGACGGTGCTGCTGCAGCGCTCGGAAGGCGGCGCCCTCGGCGTTGGTGGCGGCGGCGGCTTCATGACCGGCCGCGGGCAGGCGAATGTCCTGACGCGGGCGACGGCGATTCTGGCCGCCCTGTTCTTCGCGACGAGCCTAGGATTGACCATTCTCGCCAGAGTCAATCAGGCGCCCTCGCCGATTCTGCAGCAGGCGGCGCCGGCGAAGCCCGCGACGGGAGCGCCGGCAGGCCAGACGAGCGGCGGAATCTCCTCGATCAATTGAAGCAGATTGAGGACCAGCGCCAGTCCCCGCCGCAGCCGGGCGCGCCCGCAGCGCCTCTCGCGCCGCCATCGAAGTAACGGCGCGCATCGAGCCCGTCGGGCAAACAGGCAGGAAAGGTCCCATATTTTCGACGCACTGTGGATGGAACGGCGAGGTGGCCGGAATTGGCTTCCGCAATCGGGAAAACTCGGATAAGTCTCAAAGCCCATGGCGCGGTACATCTTCATCACCGGCGGCGTGGTCTCATCACTTGGCAAGGGCCTCGCCTCGGCGGCGCTCGGCGCCCTGCTTCAGGCTCGCGGCTACACAGTCCGGCTGCGCAAGCTTGATCCCTATCTCAATATCGACCCGGGGACGATGAGTCCCTACCAGCACGGCGAAGTCTTCGTCACCGACGACGGCGCCGAGACCGACCTCGACCTTGGCCATTATGAGCGCTTCACCGGCCGTCCGGCGAGCCGCGACGACAATATCACCACCGGCCGGATTTATCAGGACATCATCGCCAAGGAGCGGCGCGGCGACTATCTGGGCGCGACAGTCCAGGTCATTCCGCATGTGACCAACGCGATCAAAGAGTTCGTCCTCGCCGGCAATGACGGGATTGATTTCGTCCTCGTTGAAATCGGCGGCACCGTCGGCGATATCGAAGGCTTGCCGTTCTTCGAGGCCATCCGCCAACTCGGCAACGATCTGCCGCGCGCGCATGCGATCTATATCCATCTGACCCTATTGCCGTTCATCGCGAGCGCCGGAGAACTGAAGACAAAGCCGACGCAGCATTCGGTCAAGGAGCTGCGCTCGATCGGCATTCAACCGAATATTCTGCTTTGCCGCACCGACCGCGAAATCCCGCGTGAGGAGCGCCGCAAGCTCGGGCTGTTCTGCAATGTGCGCGAGAGCGCGGTGATCGAGGCGCGCGACGTCGCCTCGATCTATGAGGTCCCGCGCGCCTATCATGCGGCGGGGCTCGATCAGGAAGTTTTGGCGGCTTTTGGCATCGAGCCGGCGCCAAAGCCCGACATGAGCCGCTGGAACGCCATCATGGATCGCATCCGCAATCCCGAAGGCGAGGTCACGATTGCGGTCGTCGGCAAATATACCGGCCTTAAGGACGCCTATAAATCGCTTGATCGAGGCTTTAGCGCATGGCGGCATCGCTAACCGCATCAATGTCAGACTCGACTGGATCGAATTCGGAGATTTTCGAGAGCAACGATCCGGCCTCTCATCTCGATGACGTGCATGGCATCCTCGTTCCGGGCGGATTCGGCCAGCGCGGCGCAGAGGGAAAAATCCTCGCGGCCCGCTTCGCGCGCGAACGCAAAATGCCGTATTTCGGCATCTGTTTCGGCATGCAAATGGCGGTTATCGAAGCGGCGCGTTCGCTCGCCGGCGTCAAGGAGGCGAATTCGACCGAATTCGGACCGACCAGCGAACCGGTCGTCGGCCTGATGACCGAATGGATGCGCGGCAATGAATTGCAGATCCGCGCCGCCGAAGGCGACCTTGGCGGCACGATGCGGCTTGGGGCCTATCGCGCCGAACTCGCGCCCGACTCAAAAATCGCCGCCATTTACGGCGCGACGGAAATTTCCGAGCGCCATCGCCATCGCTATGAGGTCAACACCGCCTATCGCGAGCGGCTGGCCGAAAAAGGCCTGATCTTCGCAGGCCTTTCGCCGGACGGGCTTTTGCCGGAAACCATCGAGCTTTCGAAGACCATCCGTGGTTCATCGGCGTGCAATTTCACCCCGAGCTGAAATCGCGCCCGTTCAAGCCGCATCCGCTGTTCGCCAGCTTCATCGCGGCGGCGCTGCGCAGTCGCGGCTGGTGTGAGCAGTAGGCAGCAACGCCCGGGCCGTCTTGCGGAGTGGATCGGCTTCACCCCCGCCCGCGATAGGGCGGAACGCCCTGGTCCGGCAGCCACAGGCCCTCGGGCGGCTCGCCGGTCGACCAGAACACGTCGATCGGCATGCCGCCGCGCGGATACCAATAGCCGCCGATCCTGAACCAGCGCGGTTCCAGAGCGCCGACGAGGTCCTTGCCGATCCGCACGGTGCAGTCCTCGTGAAACGCGCCGTGGTTGCGAAATGACGTGAGATAAAGCTTCAAAGACTTTGATTCGACGAGCCATTTGTCCGGAACGTAATCGATCACGAGCAGGGCGAAATCGGGCTGGCCGGTGACCGGACAGAGCGAGGTGAACTCCGGCGCGGTGAAGCGCACGACGTAAGCCTCGCCCTCATGGGGATTCTTGACGCGCTCCAAAATCGCCTCGTCCGGCGAAAGCGGCGCGTCAACCTTCGCGCCGAGCAGGTTCGCCCCCGTATGTAATTTCACCATTGGACAGCCTCTTTTGGCGGCCACGGCTTTCCCGCCGCTGACGGACGGTCCGCAGAAATCCTTTGGACTCAGCTCGCCCGCGGATCGGCGCGCCCGGCGCGCGGCTTCGGCGCATATAGCAAAAATCATCGACGAAGGGGCAGACAGGGCTGGGGCGATTCTTGACGCGACGGCGCGCTTTCATCATCCACTACATGCGCCGGATTGGAACAGCGCCGACGGCACAGTTTCGGCGCCGGTCTGGAGGCTGATTCTGCGCGGCCTTACCAATTAAGGGCGCAGCATTGAAAATTCATCGGGCCGCCATTCTGCGCCACTTGGCCTCGATCCGCCGCGAAATTGCAGCCACTCTCGCCTCCTCCGCGGCCCAGAAGGTCCGGCTCACCGCCGCCGTCCGAATCGGCGGCGGCCCGCGCCTTGCCGCGCGCCCCGTCCGTCGCGTCTGCGGCGCGATCGGGTCGAACACAATCGGGACAGACGCCCCCGCCGCGAAAGGCGACCCGATTGCGGCGAGATGCGCCCGCGCCCGTCCGCAATAGGTGGCCGAGAGGGGCGACATCAGCTCTTCGCCATGCCCGGCCCGATATTTCATTAAGGCGCGGCAGAGGTCGCCATTGGCGAGGTGCCACGCCTCGGAAAGATAGGCGACGCCATAGTGAATATTGACCTCTGGCCTCGCGAGCTCCGCCGTATCGCCGCGAAAACCGAGCATGGCCGCCGTTCCCGGGCGCACCTGCATCAGACCGATCTCGCCGACGCCGCCGATGACGGTCGGATCATAGCCGCTTTCGATCGCAACGACGGCGTCGGCGATGTCGGGAGGAAGCCCGGTCTTCGCCGCCTCGCGTTTCAATAGGGCGATAAATTTCTGCCGCCCGCCGGGCTCGTCGCCCGCCGCGCCAAGTTTTTCGCCAACCTTGTCCGGCGCAGCTTTTTCGGATCCTTGATGCGTGTCGTCGAGGACGTTGCGTTCCGCATCGCTCAATTCCGCAGGCCTGGCGACCGGCAACGGCGCGGTGCGCTCCGAAAGGCGATCCTCCGCCAGCGCAGGCGCCGCGAGCGTCGCGCAGAGGACGCTAATCCTCGCGAATGCCATTTTTGCCGCCGGCACTCTAACCCCCCGTCCGAAAGATCGCGATTTGCGACGTTAAAGCAAAATGATTAAGGGGATTTTCAGGCCGACGTCCAGCTGAAGGAAATCCTTGTGCGCGACGCCCGAAGAGAATTTTTAGACGAAAACTTAACAATTTCCGCGCCTACGCGTCTCGCTAAGCCTTTTGTCCGGCCGAGCTTCGTCGTAAAAGCCTAACCATCCGTCTCGCCAGCAATAGGAGCCCCCATGACCGCGATCATCGACATTGCCGCCCGTGAGATATTGGACAGCCGCGGCAATCCCACCGTCGAGGTCGACGTAACATTGGAGGACGGGTCGCATGGCCGCGCCGCGGTGCCGTCTGGCGCCTCGACCGGGGCGCACGAAGCCGTCGAACTGCGCGACGGCGACAAGTCGCGTTATGGCGGCAAGGGCGTCCTCAAGGCGGTCGAAAGCGTCAACCGGGACATTTTTGAGGCTTTGAGCGG
This sequence comes from uncultured Alphaproteobacteria bacterium, assembly GCA_963815815.1. Taxonomy (GTDB): domain Bacteria; phylum Pseudomonadota; class Alphaproteobacteria; order Rhizobiales; family Beijerinckiaceae; genus Methylocapsa. The sequence goes on along the minus strand of CAWFIA010000010.1, from coordinate 256,431 downwards.
CCTAGACGCGGAAGATCAGGGCAAGATCGACGCCATCATGATCGCGCTCGACGGAACGCCGAACAAGGCGAAGCTTGGCGCCAACGCCATATTCGGCGTATCTCTCGCCGTCGCCAAGGCCGCCGCCGACGCCTCTGCGCTGCCGCTCTATCGCTATGTTGGCGGCGTGCAAGCGCATGTGCTGCCGGTTCCGATGATGAATATCATCAACGGCGGCGTTCATGCCGATAATCCCATCGATTTTCAGGAGTTCATGATCTTGCCGGTCGGCGCCCCCTCCGTGAAGGAGGCCGTGCGCTGGGGCTCCGAAGTGTTTCAGGTGCTGAAGGGCTCTTTGAAAAAGGCGGGACATAATACAAACGTCGGCGACGAAGGCGGCTTCGCGCCCAACCTCCCGTCGGCGGAAGCCGCTCTCGATTTCATCCTGAAGGCAATCGAAAGCGCCGGCTTCAAACCGGGAGCCGACATTGTCCTTGGCCTCGACGCCGCCGCGACCGAGTTCTTCAAGGACGGGGCCTATGTCTATTCCGGCGAGGGCGTAACCCGTTCGCCGGACGAGCAGGCGCAATATCTCGCCAAGCTCGCCGCAGTCTATCCGATAGCCACCATCGAAGATGGCATGTCGGAGGACGATTGGGCCGGCTGGAAAATTCTGACCGATTTTATCGGCGGCAAGACCCAGCTTGTCGGCGACGACATTTTTGTCACCAATGTCGAACGCCTTGAAGAAGGCATCAAGAAGGGCGTCGCCAATTCGATCCTCGTCAAAGTCAACCAGATCGGTTCGCTGAGCGAAACGCTAGCCGCCGTCGATATGGCGCACCGGGCGGGCTATACCGCCGTGATGTCGCACCGCTCCGGCGAGACCGAGGACTCGACCATCGCCGATCTCGCCGTCGCGACCAATTGCGGGCAGATCAAGACGGGTTCGCTCGCGCGCTCGGACCGCACCGCCAAATACAATCAGCTGATCCGTATCGAGGAGGAGCTCGGCTCGCAGGCGCACTATGCCGGCCGCAAGGCCCTCAAAGCATTCGCTTGATCGAAGATCAAATGAGCGCGAGCCGGTTCGCCTCCGGATTTGCGGGCGGACAAAGCTTGAAGCGGGGACGCCTATTATAGTCAAAAGCTCCGCTTTCGAAAAACATTTGCGGCGGAATTTCGGAACTTGCGGCCGCCAAAAGGCTTAGAGCGTCACACTTCTGGTCTTTCAGACGGTCTCATGAACATCGAAGCGTTGCTTGACAGCGTTCCCGCCGACCATGCGGTCGCCTTTGTCATATGCCTCGTCGCCATGCCGGAGACGCTCGAGCTCGGTGAGAGCCAAGCGAAGGCGCGCCGGGCGCTGGTTCCGGCGCGATGAACCTCGCCTCGTTCGGCTGGCGCGCGACGCAATGGGCCGCGGCCGATTGGCGGAGTTTCGCAACCGCCGCGATTTTCTTCCTGACTTTGGCCGGGATCGCCTTTGGACGCGCGCCGGGTTTGCGGATCGATCGCGCTGGCATGGCGCTCGTCGGCGCCGGGCTCGATGCTGGCCTTCGGCACGCTCGGCTTTGAGGACGCGCTGAAGGCGATCAATCTCGACACGCATCGCGTTGCTGCTCGGCATGATGATCATCATTGCGCAATTGCGCGTGTCGGGCTTTTTCGAGCTCGCCGGCGGTTTTGCGGTAAAGCGCGCGCACGGGCCGCTGACTCTGCTTGCGGCCGTCATCGTCGTAACCGGCTGCCTTTCCGCGTTTTCTCGTCAATGACGCGATCTGCCTCGCCATGACGCCGCTCGTGCTCGACATTACGCGGAAACTGCGCCGCGACCCGGTTCCCTATCTGTTGGCCGTGGCGATGGCCTCGAACGCCGGAAGCGTCGCGACGCTTACCGGCAATCCGCAGAACATGATCATCGGAGTCGCCTCGCACATTCCTTACGCTCATTTCGCCATGCGGCTCGTCGCCGATCGCGGCCATGGCGCTGCTTTGACTTTCTGCCTCATCGCCGCTCTGCACAGAACGGAGTTTTCCACGGCTTTTTTTAGCGTAAACGCACGAGAAGGGTCGCGCCGCCACCCGCGGCAGATCGCCAAGGCGACATCGGTGACGATCTTCGTCGTCGCCGCCTTCTTCGCCGGCGCGCCGGTAGCGGAGGCGGCGATGATCGGCGGTTCTCTCTTCTCCTCGTCGCGCGCGGTGAAACCCGAAAAATTTATGCCGAAATCGACGGCTCTCTTGTTGCTCATGTTCGCCGGACTTTTCATCGTCGTCGCCGGCGCGCAAAAGGCACTGCTCACGCCGGAGGCCCTCGCCGCGGTCGGCCGCCTTCGCCTTGACGACGGCTTGGTCCTTGTCCGGCGTCACGGCCGCGCTCTCCAATCTCGTCAGCAATGTCCCGGCGGTGCTGGTTCTGAGCCCTTCGTCGCGGCCTTGCCCCATCCGGACAAGGCGTGGCTCGTCGTCGCCATGAGTTCGACGCTTGCAGGAAATCTGACGCTCGTCGGCTCGATCGCCAATCTCATCGTCGCCGAGCGGGCCAAGCGCGCGGACGTGACCGTCTCCTTTCTCGACTATTTGAAGGTCGGGCTGCCTTTGACGCTGATCAGCTCGCCCTTCGGCGTCTGGCCGCTCGTCGCCTGACAGGCCCCGCGCGTTAATCAGATCGCTAACGCTGTTCGGCGAATGTGCCGCTCATGGTCGTTCGGCGGCGCATGCGCGCAATTCTTTTCCCGCTCTTTCTCTCTATAGCGTCTCGGGCGCAGCGGGCGGCTATTTCGTCTGGCACGCGGTAAACGGCGCAGCGCGGCCTCAAGACGCAGGACGAATACCAAGTGAAGATCGCTGGCCTTGCAAGACGCAATTGCGTCAGCCTCGACGCGGACCGCGCGCTTTGGCGACACCGGATCGAACTGATCAATAGCGCCATCATCGACCGCGATCTTCTCGACGAAGAGACAAGATCCTGCTCGGGCGCGCCGACAAGAACGATCTCATCGTTCTCCTGCCGAAGCGGAGTGAGCGTCCAGACAGACGGAATCCTGCGCACGAAAATGCGCAGATGAAGCTTGCTTGCCGATCCGACAGGATTATGCGGCGAAAACGTAATCATGAGCGCGATCCAGCCGGAACAAGAGCGCGGCGCGCTCGCTTTTGACGGCGAGCTGCGTTAAGTTCTTCGGCCGCGCCGTCCGCTCCGCGTTCCGCTGAAGGGGCCCTCGCATGACCGATGCATCAGCCGCCGCCACTCGCTCGAAACCGGGCGCGGAATCGACCGACGCGCCAAAGGAAAACGCCTCCCGCCGCCGGCCTTCACGAAGGAGGAAGAGCTCGACGCCTTCGCAGGATGCTGACTGATCCGCCGCTTCGAGGAAAAGGCCGGCCAGCTCTACGGCATGGGCCTTATCGGCGGATTTTGCCATCTCTACATCGGCCAGGAGGCGGTCGTCGTCGGCGTCATGATGGCGGCGAAGCCCGGCGACCAGACCATCACGAGCTATCGCGACCACGGCCATATGATCGCCTGCGGCATGGATCCCAAAGGGGTCATGGCCGAACTCACAGGGCGGCGCGGCGGCTTGTCGAAAGGCAAGGGCGGCTCGATGCACATGTTCTCGAAAGAGAAACATTTCTACGGCGGCCACGGCATCGTCGGCGCGCAGGTGCCGCTCGGCACCGGCCTTGCCTTCGCCAATCGCTATCGCGACAATGGAAACGTCTCCTACACCTATTTCGGCGACGGCGCGGCCAACCAGGGGCAGGTCTACGAAAGCTTCAATATGGCCGAGCTGTGGAAGCTTCCCGTCGTCTTCATCGTCGAAAACAATCGCTATGCCATGGGCACCTCGGTCAAGCGCTCGTCGGCGTTGACGCGATTTCTCCAAGCGCGGCCAGAGCTTCAACATTCCAGGCGAACAGGTCGACGGCATGGATGTGCGCGCGGTCAGGGCGGCGACGGCGCGCGCGCGCGAATGGTGCGTCGGCGGAAATGGTCCCATCATCCTCGAGATGCAAACCTACCGCTATCGCGGCCACTCGATGTCCGACCCGGCGAAATATCGCTCGAAGGAAGAAGTCCAGAAAATGCGCGAGGAGCATGATCCGATCGAACAGGTCCGCGCCCGCCTTTTGCGCGATCACAAAGTCAGCGAAGACGAACTGAAGGCGATCGACGGCGAGGTCCGTGCGATCATCGCGGAGGCCGTCGATTTCGCCTCGCATGATTGCGAGCCGGATCCCGCCGAATTGTGGACGGACGTCTTGAAGTAGACGGACCGGCAAAGATCCCAACAAGCGCTCGAGGAAATTGTTCAAGGAACTCCGATGGCGACTAACATTCTCATGCCGGCGCTTTCCCCGACGATGGAGCAGGGCAAGCTTGCGAAATGGCTGAAAAAAGAAGGCGACGCCATCCGTTCAGGCGACGTCCTCGCCGAGATCGAGACCGATAAAGCGACTATGGAGGTCGAAGCAATCGACGAAGGCACGCTCGCCAAAATCCTCGTTCCGGAGGGAGCCGATAATGTCGCGGTGAATACGCCGATCGCCGTCATCGCCGCCGAAGGCGAAGACGCTTCGACAGCCGGGTCGGATGCGGGGCCGTCCGCCGTTCCGCCAAACGGCGGCGGCGCCGAGCCGCAGCCGGCCGATTGTCAAACCGCCGGCGGAGTCGCCCGCCGCCGCCGAGCGCAATCGATCGCGCGCCTGACTATCCTGAAGGGACGGAAATGGTCTCGATGACAGTGCGCGAGGCGCTGCGCGACGCCATGGCCGAGGAAATGCGGCGCGACGACAGCGTCTTCGTCATGGGCGAAGAAGTCGCCGAATATCAGGGCGCCTACAAGATCACGCAAGGGTTGCTGCAGGAATTCGGCGACAAGCGCGTCGTCGACACGCCGATCACCGAACATGGCTTCACCGGCCTCGGCGTCGGCGCCGCCATGGCTGGCCTGCGCCCGATCGTCGAGTTCATGACCTTCAACTTCGCCATGCAGGCGATGGATCAGATCATCAATTCCGCCGCGAAGACGCTCTATATGTCAGGCGGACAAATGGGTTGTCCGATCGTCTTCCGCGGTCCAAACGGCGCGGCGGCGCGCGTCGCCGCGCAGCACAGCCAGGATTACACTGCGTGGTTCTCGCATGTGCCCGGCCTCCTCGTCGTGGCGCCCTATACCGCTGCCGACGCCAAGGGGCTTCTTAAGAGCGCGGTCCGCGACCCCAATCCGGTCATCTTCCTCGAAAACGAAATCCTTTACGGGCACAGTTTCGACGTGCCGAAAATTGACGAGTTCCTTGTCCCAATCGGCAAGGGGCGCATCGCCCGCGCCGGCAAGGACGTGACCATCGTCTCCTTCAGCATCGGCATGGTCTATGCGCTCAAGGCGGCCGAGGAATTGGCGAAGGAAGGAATCGAGGCGGAAGTCATTGATCTTCGCACCATTCGCCCAATGGATAAGGAATTGATCATTGAGTCTGTGACGAAAACCGGGCGCTGCGTCACTGTGGAGGAGGGCTGGCCGCAGAGCGGCGTTGGAGCCGAGATCGTCGCTTTGCTGATGGAGCGCGCCTTCGATTACCTCGACGCGCCGGTCGCCCGCGTCTCCGGCAAGAACGTGTCGATGCCCTATGCCGCCAATCTCGAAAAGCTCGCGCTCCCGAGCGCGGACGAAGTCGTCGTCGCGGCGAAGGCCACGCTTTATCTTTGAGCGGCTTATCAGAAATCGAATTCGGCCTTCCGCTCGAAATGTGAGCCTCCCATGCCTATCAACATCCTGATGCCCGCGCTTTCCCCGACCATGGAAAAAGGCAATCTCAGCCGATGGCTGAAAAAGGAAGGCGACAAGGTCAAATCCGGCGACATTCTCGCTGAAATCGAGACCGATAAGGCGACGATGGAGGTCGAGGCGATCGACGAAGGCGTGCTCGCCAAGATCGTCGTCCCGGATGGCACCGCCGATGTCGCCGTGAACGACGTCATCGGCGTCATTGCAGGCGATGGCGAGGACGTCTCGGCCGCCGCGCGGGCAGCCTCGCCGAAAGCCGCAACGCCGTCCCCAGTCGCTCTCGCCGAGGCTCCGGCCGGCGCTACGGCGCTAGAGGCTGCCGTTCCTGGCGGCCCGGTCAACGGCCACGTCGGACCTCGTATCTTCGCATCGCCCTTGGCCCGGCGCATCGCGAAAGATTCGGGTCTCGATCTTTCCGCGATACGGGGAAGCGGACCCCACGGCCGGATCATCGAACGCGACGTCAAGGCGGCTTTGGCGCAGCCGCGGCCGCAAATCGCCCAAGCGCCCCCGGCGGCACCTGCCGCACCACCCACGCAGGCTCCATCGGCGCCGCCGGCGCCCGCCTCGGACGAGGCGATCCGCAAGTTCTTCCAGCCCGGGACTTATGACGAGGCGCCCCATGATTCGATGCGCAAAACCATTGCGCGCCGGCTCGTCGAGGCGAGTCCAGACGATTCCCCACTTCTATCTCTCGCTGGACTGCAATCTCGACGCCCTTCTCGCGCTGCGCGAAAGCGTCAACGCGGGCGCGCCGGCGGGTAAAGATGGCAAGCCGGCCTTCAAGATTTCGGTCAATGATTTCATCATCAAAGCGCTCGCGCTGGCGCTGGTCCGGGTGCCGGAGGCCAATGTAACGTGGACGGAATCGGCGATGCTGAAGCATAAGCATGTGGATGTCGGCGTCGCCGTGTCGATCCCTGGCGGCTTGATCACGCCGGTCGTTCGCTCCGCCGACGTCAAGACCATCTCGGCCATTTCGAACGAGATGAAAGATTTTGTCGCACGGGCGAAAGCGAGGAAGCTGAAGCCGGAAGAGTATCAAGGCGGCGTCTCTTCGGTCTCCAATCTCGGCATGATGGGCATCAAGAATTTCTCGGCGATCATCAATCCGCCGCAGGCCTCGATCCTCGCGGTCGGAGCGGGCGAAAAGCGCGTCATCGTCAGAGACGGCGAGCCTGCGGTCGCGACCTTGATGAGCGTCACCCTCTCAACCGATCATCGCGCCATCGACGGCGCCCTTGGCGCCGAGCTTCTCGACGCCTTCAGGCAATTGATCGAGCATCCGATGGGCATGTTGGTTTAGCCCGCTTTCCTGGAGCAAGGCGTCATGGCCGACCCTTATGACATCCTGATCATCGGCGGCGGCCCAGGCGGCTATGTCGCCGCCATCCGCGCCGCCCAACTCGGCTTCCGGACGGCCGTCGTCGAACGCGAGCACCTTGGCGGCATCTGCCTCAACTGGGGCTGCATCCCAACTAAGGCTCTGCTGCGGACGGCTGAAATCTATCATTACATGCATCACGCCAAGGATTACGGCCTGACCCTCGAGAAGGCGGGGGTCAATGCGAGCGCCGTCGTCAAACGCTCTCGCGCCATTTCGGCGCAGCTCAACGCAGGCGTCGGCTTCTTGATGAAGAAGAACAAGATCGACGTGATCTGGGGCGAGGCGACCATCACGAAACTTGGCGAAGTCGCCGTCGGCGCCTCGAAAAAACCCGCGGTCCAGCCGCAAAACGCCATTCCCAAAGGCGTGCTTGTTGAGGGCGCCTATCGCGCCAAACATATCGTCATCGCAACCGGGGCGCGGCCGCGTGAGCTGCCAGGAATCGAGCCGGACGGCAAGCTGATCTGGACTTATTTCGAGGCGATGAAGCCTGAGGCATTCCCGAAAAGCCTGATCGTCATGGGCTCCGGCGCGATTGGCATCGAATTCGCTTCATTCTATCGCAGTATGGGCGCCGATGTGACCGTAGTCGAGCTGCTGCCGCAGGTCCTGCCGGTGGAGGACGCGGAAATTTCGGGCCTTGCACGCAAGCGCTTCGAAAAGCAGGGAATCAAGATCTTCACTTCAACCAAGGTGACCAAGGTCGAGAAAAAAGCCGAGGGACTTGTCGCCACCATCGAAGACGCCAAGGGAGCGACGCGGACGCTGGCGGCGGAGCGAATGATCTCCGCCGTTGGCGTCGTCGGCAATACGGAGAATCTCGGGCTTGAGGCGTTAGGCGTCGCGGTCGAGCGCGAAACGATCAAAATCGACGACGTCGGACGCACTAATGTCGCTGGCGTTTACGCCATCGGCGACGTCGCCGGCCCGCCAATGCTCGCACACAAGGCCGAACATGAAGGCGTGATCTGCGTCGAGGCGATCAAGGGCCTTCATCCGCATCCGATGGACAAGCTAATGATACCGGGCTGCACCTATTGCAATCCGCAGGTCGCCTCCGTCGGTCTCACCGAGACGAAGGCCAAAGAGCAAGGCTTCGAGCTCAAGGTCGGCCGCTTTCCGTTCATCGGCAACGGCAAGGCGATCGCGCTTGGCGAACCCGACGGCCTCGTCAAGACCATATTCGACGCGAAAACGGGCAGGCTGCTCGGCGCGCACATGATCGGGGCGGAAGTCACCGAGCTGATCCAGGGCTTCGTCGTCGCAATGAATTGCGAGACGACGGAGGAGGAGCTGATCAACTCGGTCTTCCCGCATCCGACCCTTTCAGAGATGATGCACGAAAGCGTCCTCGACGCTTATGGGCGCGTCATACATACGTAAGTAGGCGCCGCCGACGTGGTGGCGGGGAACAAGGATAAATCATGACGGACGTCGCCGACTTTTCCGAGCTTTTGGACGAAGCGAAAACGAAAGAGCCTTTACGCCATCCGGAAAAGGCGCATCGGCCGGATCAGCCCGTGCTGCGCAAGCCGGACTGGATCAGGGTCAGGGCGCCCGGCTCGGCGGAATGGGCGGCGACGCAGAAAATCGTCAAGGAGCACAGGCTCGTCACCGTCTGCGAGGAGGCGGGCTGCCCGAACATCGGCGAGTGCTGGGCGAAAAAGCACGCGACCTTCATGATCATGGGCGACACCTGCACGCGGGCCTGCGCCTTCTGCAACGTCAAGACCGGCCTGCCGCGCGCCCTCGATCCCGATGAGCCCGCCCGCGTCGCCGACGCCGTGGCCAAGCTCGGCCTCTCCCATGTCGTCGTCACATCGGTCGACCGCGACGACCGCGCCGATGGCGGCGCCCGCCATTTCGCGCAGGTCATCGAAGCGATCCGCAACGCCAGCCCGGCGACGACGATCGAAGTGCTGACCCCCGATTTTCTGCGCAAACCCGGCGCTTTAGAAATCGTCGTGGGCGCCAAGCCGGATGTCTTCAACCACAATCTCGAAACGGTGGCGTCGAAATATCTGACGGTTCGTCCCGGCGCGCGCTATTTCCATTCAATCCGGCTGCTGCAGCGCGCGAAGGAGCTCGACCCGACTCTTTTCACCAAATCCGGCATCATGGTCGGCCTCGGCGAGGAGCGCCACGAAGTCTTGCAATTGATGGACGATCTGCGCAGCGCCGACGTCGACTTTATGACCATTGGCCAATATCTGCAGCCGAGCAGGAAGCATCACGCCGTCGCGCGCTTCGTGACGCCCGAAGAGTTCGCCTCTTACGCCGCCATCGGCCACGCCAAGGGCTTCCTGCTGGTCTCCTCCTCGCCTTTGACTCGCTCCTCGCACCATGCCGGCGAGGATTTCGCCAGGCTCAGGGCGCAGCGGCAGGCTCTGGTCGACGACGCCTCCGATATCATTTCTACAAATGAATATGGCGCTGTCCGTTGAAAGAGGTGCCATGTCAGTCGCGAATCGGGACCGCGCCATCGTTTCGTTATCGGCGCTTCCGCAGCTTTTGACCTGCCACTGAACTTTCATCCCGTGGCTGAGCGATCTTGGCGACCAGCTCGAGGCGTTCCGTGCGGCGGTGGATTTCGAGATGTTCCGCCCGGACCTCGACGCGGCGCTTGCGTATTCCGATGGCGCGCAAAACATCGCCCAAAATGCCCCCTTGGGTAATCCATGATTTGCGGCGAACTTTCGCTAGTGGTGATGCCAACCTCGGGATCAAGCTCGAGGTTATCGAGAAGGTTTTGAACCACGTCTCAGGAAGCCAGAGTTCAAGCGCCTTCGCGTTCAGGTCCAGACGTCGCTCGCGCATGGGTTGGAGGAGACGCGGGATTTCAGTGGCCGCCAAACTCAAGCGGGGCGTTCGCCGCTACATTCCTCTTGGCCTATCTAGGGGCGCTGGAGTTGGATGGGGTAAGATCTTGATCTCCGGCGACGAGGCCGGATCGGCCGCGATTGGCAGGGCTGACGACTGGATTATCGCTCAAAGGGGCGACGCTTTCCAGCGTCATGTACCGACCCTGATCCTTTCGTCGTTTTGCTCGAGAAGGATCGCGCCGATCAGAAACCCGGTCCAGAAGCCTAAGGTAGACAAGGCAGAGAGAAAATCGATCCGATCAACTCTACTTTGCAAGACAGCGCCAAGAATTGAGTATTGGACAAATCAGAACTGAGCTCAAACTCAGTCGCTGTTAGCTCGCGTCAATTTTGGCGCGGCATTCAATACATGTTCTGCAGGCCCAAAGTGTCATCCCACTGTCATTTTAGGCGCTTAGGCTCTGGATGTGGGGAGGTTTGCCTACACCGCCCAAACGCCGGTTTGCGTGGGCTCCAGTCTCTTATCCGCTTGCCCTTACGGCAACGACAAATCAGATCAACTCAATTCCTTAATCTTGACCATCCTGTGGCGGCACGCTCTTCTGTTACAAGATAGCTGACACAATTGCTCTCCTTTTCAAGCCAATAGCTCAAGACACGGAACCAATCCATGAAGCGTCAATTCGTTGTCATTGCAGCCATGTTGGCCATGGCCGCGCTAGTTTCGCAGGCCGACGCCGCCGATATGCGCCTTGTCGGATCAGGCGCCAGCTTTCCCTTTCCGATCTATTCAGCTTGGTTCAAGTCATTCAGCAAGCAGACCCAAGGTGTAACGGTCGATTATCAAGCAAAAGGGAGCGGCGCCGGCATTCAGGATCTGATCAACAATACGGTGGACTTCGCCGCGAGCGACGCGGCGATGACTCCTGATCAAATCTCCAAGGTTGCTAATGGCGTCGTGCTCCTACCGATGACCGCCGGTGAGATCGTGCTCGCCTATAATCTTCCTGGCCAGCCGAAAAACCTCAAACTCCCGCGCGACGTCTATCCGGACATCTTCCTTGGTAAGATCACCCGTTGGAGCGACCCGCGCATAGTGGCAGCTAACTCAGACATTAAACTACCGGATCTACCGATCACTGTGGTGAGGCGCTCCGATTCGAGCGGCACGACTTTTGTCTTCACCAAACATCTTTCCGCAATCAGCCCTGCGTTTAAAGAGACGGTCGGCCAAGGCACGAACGTCAACTGGCCGCAGAGCGATAAGATCGTCGCCGCGCCGAAAAATGACGGCGTGACGGCCACGATCAAGCAGACGCCTGGAGCCATCGGCTACATCGAGTGGGGATACGCCAAACTGACGAAGGCCGATGCCGCTCTTCTGCAGAACAAGGCCGGCAACTATGTCGCCGCGGGCAGCGAGGGCGGAGCCATTGCTCTCTCTGGCGCAGAATTTCCACCCGATTTGATTGTTTGGGTTGACGACCCGGCCGAACCCAAAGCGTATCCGATCGCCTCCTTCACCTGGATGCTGTTTTACCAGAAGCAGGATGCGCAAAAAGCCGAGTATCTTCGCAAGATGGTCAACTATGGGTTGACCGACGGGCAAAAGCTCGCCGATGCTATGGGCTACATTCCGCTGCCGCCGAATGTGATTGAAAAGGTCAAGGCGGCTTCCGCCAAGATCCAATAGGCCCTCTTTGCCGGCGCCGCCTGGCGACGCTGGGCGGCGACCCGGGGCCAGAGAGACCAAGCGCATCTTCAAAGAGGTCGTCTGTGTCGGTCCAATTTGTTCTTTCAGATACAAAGTCGGTGTCGAAGCCGCCATCGAGCGCGGCTTACTTTGTGGATCGCGCCTTCTTTTTCGCCACCGCCGCAGGGGCGCTGGCCATCATCGCCCTGGTGATCTACATACTCTGGGAGATTGGCGGCCAGGCGCTCCCGGCCATCCAGAGGAGTGGCGCCGCATTCCTCGTCGACACCCGCTGGGACGTGCAGGGCGCATCCTTCGGCATTCTGCCGCAGATCTGGGGCACTCTCTACAGTTCGCTTCTGGCGCTGCTGATCGGCGGATTCATCGGCGTCACGATTGCGATTTTTCTCACCCAGAATTTCCTGCCGCCGCAATTGGCGGTCACCTTTCGCACGCTGATCGAGATGCTGGCCGCCATTCCGAGCGTTGTCTTCGGCCTCTGGGGCATATTCGTCGTCATTCCCTTCATTCGGCCGGCGGCTAATTGGCTGCATGAGACGCTCGGATTTATTCCTTTCTTTGGGACTTCGCTAAGCGGCCCAGGCATGCTGCCCGCGGTGATCGTGCTGTCGATCATGATCCTGCCGACGGTCGCGGCGATCTCCCAGGACGCCATCGGCCTCGTTCCTTACAAGGTGAAGGAAGCGGCCTACGGGCTTGGCGCGACGCGGTGGGAAGCCATTCTCAAAGTCATCGTCCCCACGGCGGCGGGCGGCATCTCCAGCGCGCTCGTCCTGGGCTTCGGGCGCGCGCTCGGCGAGACCATGGCGCTCGCCATGCTGATCGGCAACGCCAATCAGATCTCGCTCTCGCTGTTCTCCCCAGCGAATACCCTCGCCGCGCTGCTCGCCTCGAACTTTCCCGAGGCGGCGCAAGTCGAGCGGCAGGCTTTGATGTATGCGGCGCTGGTTCTGCTGGCGATCACCCTGGTCGTGAATGTGATCGGCACGCTCATCCTGGCCTGGACCTCACGCAAGATCGCGAAAGCATGATGAAGGTGAAAGGAGAAAGATCCCTCGACCTACGGCGCAATTCGTTTGAGCCGAGGGCCCTGGCGAGCGTGTTCCTGACGGTCGGCGCCGCGCTGGTGGCGGCGCTTGGCGCCGTGCCGCTCTTTTCCGTCATCTACATGCTGATCGTCAAAGGCGGCGCCCGGCTCAGCTGGGAGCTCTTCACGGAATTGCCGCCGGCCGGCTTTGAACTTGGCGGCGGAATCGGCAACGCCATCCAGGGCACATTGGTCACGGTGGCGATCGCCTCGATCATCAGCATTCCGATCGCGCTGTTCGCCGCCATTTACCTCGCCGAATTTCGTCCCGATAGCAAACTCTCCGTCTTGGCGCGGTTCCTCTCCAAAGTGCTGACAGGCTTCCCCTCGATCCTCGCCGGCGTGTTCGTTTATGCGGCGGTCGTTTTGCTGATGGGCACCTATTCGGCGCTCGCAGGCGGCATCGCGCTGGCCGTCTTGATGCTGCCGACCGTCACCCTGACCGCCGAGGGGGCGATGCGGATGGTGCCGCAGCGGATGAAGGATGCGGCGATCGGAATGGGCTGCACCAACGCGCAGGTCGTCTGGAGCGTGACGCTGCCGACGGCGCTGCCGAGCATCGTCACCGGCATTATTCTCGCGGTGGCGCGCGTCGCCGGCAAATCCGCGCCGCTTCTCTTTACGGCTCTGTTCAGCAATTACTGGCTGCGCAGCATCAGAGAGCCGACCGCTTCGCTGGCGATCCTGATTTTCAACTTCTCGAGCATGCCGTTCGAAAATCAGATCGAGCTCGCCTGGGCGGCCTCGCTGGTGCTCGTCTTGATCGTACTCACCTTCAATATTCTCAGTCGCTTCATCGGCCGCCCGCAGGTCTAAGGAGGAATCAATGTCCAGCGCGGCATCTCTCGAACGAACACCGGCCGGTAACTCTTCGACCCTTGCGATGGACTGCCAGGTGGACAAGATCTTCTATGGCAAGTTTCTCGCCGTCAGGGACAGCAACGTTCCGATTGAGAAAGGCAAGATCACCGGGTTCATCGGACCGTCCGGCTGTGGCAAGAGCACCGTGCTGCGCAGCCTCAACCGCATGAACGATCTGGTGAAGGGCTTCAAGCTTGAGGGAAAAGTGAATTTCCTCGGGCAGGATATTTATGCCGGCAACGTCGATCCGGTGGTCGTGCGGCGCCATATCGGAATGGTGTTCCAGCAGCCGAACCCTTTCTCGATGAGCATTTTCGATAATGTGGCTTTTGGCCTGAGGCTCAATCGCTTCAAGGGCGACGTCGAGGATAGGGTTAAGCTAGCGCTGACCCGCGCCGCGCTTTGGGACGAAGTCAAGGATAAGCTGAAGGCGAGTGGCCTCTCGCTGTCCGGCGGACAGCAGCAGCGTTTATGCATCGCCCGCGCCGTCGCCACCGAGCCGACGGTGCTGCTGATGGACGAGCCCTGTTCGGCGCTCGATCCGATCGCCACCCGCCGCGTCGAAGAACTCATGCTCGAACTCAAGAATGACTACACGATCGCGCTCGTCACCCACAACATGCAGCAGGCCCGCCGGGTCGCCGACGTGACGGCGTTTTTCTCCGTTGACATCTCGAAAGGCGGGCGAACCGGCCACCTTGTCGAGATGGGCGAGACCGACCAAATCTTCGACGCGCCGAGAGAGCAGCTCACGAAGGAATATATCCGCGGCGAATTTAGCTGATCCCGGAGGAGCTGATCATGCCAACTCAGCGCACGCTGATGGCCCATGCGGCGGGACCGTTCATGGGCGCTCTCTTGCTCGCGGCCTCCATGGGACTTGCCCCCGCGACGGCGGCGGGGCTTTCGCTTCAGGGCGCCGGCTCGACCTTTTCGGCGCCCCTTTATGAGAAATGGATCGCCGAGTTCGAGCGGATGCATCCGTCCATTTCAATTCATTATGCCGCGATCGGCTCAGGCGAGGGCATTGCGCGGTTCCGCAGCGGCGCCGTCGATTTCGGCGCGAGCGACGTTCGATTGTCGGCCGCCGACGCGGCGACGATCGAGCGCGGCGCCATCCAGGCGCCAAGCACCGCCGGCATGATCGTGCTGGGCTATAACCTTCCCGGCCTCAAGGGCCAGCTGAAGCTGCCGCAACACGTTTACGTCGAAATCTTCATGGGGCGCATCAAAAACTGGAACGATCCTCGGATCAGAGCGGCGAACCCGGGCTTGGCGTTGCCTGACATGAACATAGCAGTGATAGGCCGCCTCGATGCGAGCGGCACGACCTACGCCTTCACCAGCCATCTGGCCGCGGTTAGCACGCAATGGTCGGACGAGGGGCCGGGCGTCGGCAAGATCGTGGCGTGGCCACGCCACGCGATGCTGGCGCGCGGCAACGAAGGCGTCGCCGGGCGCATAAAAATCAGCGAGGGGTCGATCGGCTATGTCGAGTTTGGCTTCGCCCACCGCCTCCGCCTTCCCGTCGCCGCGCTGCAGAACAAGGACGGCCAGTTCGTCGCGCCTACCGAGGCAAGCGGCGTCGCCGCGCTCGCCGCTTCGGCCGGCTCGGGGCTCGACGGACTTGACGAATCTCTCGCGAATCCGGCTGGGCCGCAGGCCTATCCGATCGTGACCTATAGTTGGCTTCTGCTTCATCAAACCTATCCGGGCGAAAAGGCGCAGGCGCTCACCTCTTTCGTCAAATGGGGGCTCGACCAGGGCCAGGCGTTCGGCGCTGACCTTGGCTATCTCGCCCTGCCGGCGGACGTCGCCAACCTTGGGAAATCCGCCTTGTCGGGCATAAAGGAAGCTGACGGGCGCGGAGAGTGAATTGGGGGCGCTCAATCTTCCTGCCATCAAGTCCGCGCTACGTGAGACGCAGCGCGCGTTTCCCGAGATCAATAAAGAGCTGTTCGACCGGCGCGATCCTCTCGACGACGACGTCATCGACAACCTGCTCGAAGGCTACGCTTTGGTCGATCGCCTCATCGCCGAGGGCGTCGATATTTTCGTCATGGGGAATCTGCACCGCTGGCTGGAGCTGAACGCAGTGGTTCTCTGCGGCGGCGAAGCCGGCGTTCAGTCACGCTATCACCGGCTCATCGCTGAAACCGAAAAGCGCTTCTACGAGCAACCCCATGGCGGCATTCGCGATATCATGGATTGGTATGACCTCAACACAGACAAAAGCGTCTGGCGCCGCGCGGCGGGGGTGTACATCCGGATCCTCAGCGAGCCGCAATTGTTCATCGAGGGCAATCACCGGACGGGCGCGTTGATCATGTCTTATCTGCTCGCCCGCGAAGGCCGGCCGCCGTTCGTGCTGACGGCGAAGAACGCGCGCGAGTTTTTCAACCCCTCGTCGGTATTCAAGAAGACCCATAAAAATAGCTTGGTGATGAAGCTCAAGATGCCCGGCCTAAAGAAAGCGTTCGCCGACTATCTGCAAGCGCAAGCGGACAAGGCGTTTCTCAGAGGCGACGGGAACCGCGAATTGGCGGAAAAGTCCGCGCCTTGAACACAGCCTTCATCACGCGGCGCTGCGGCTGCAGCCAGGCAACAGGTCGACGGCGGCTTCGAGGTTTTCGGCGATCGCGGTTGGAGGCGCGGGCAAATCATTCTCTTGGCCCGGGCGGTATTTCCCGGTCCGCACCAGGACGCCAAGGAGGCCTGCCGCCATCGCGCCGCCGACGTCTGCTTCCGCATCGTCGCCGATCATGACGATTTCCGTGGCCGCGCATCCTAAGCTTTCGACGGCGAGCTTGAAAAACGCCGGCGACGGTTTGCCGACCACGGTCGCGGGTTTGCCGGACCCATATTCGAGCGCCGCCACGAAGGGCCCCGCGTCGAGGCTAAGCTCGCGGTCGCGATCGAGGAAGTTTCGATTCTTCGCGAGCGCAACAAATTCGGCGCCGTGGATCAGTTTCCGAAAAGCCTGATTGAGCAGCTCGTAGGAAAAAAAAGCGCCGGCGTCGCCGACGACGACGGCCTGCCGTCCGTTGCTTGGCAGGCCGGAGAAATCTTCGGATAGGTCGGGGTGCACGACAAGAAAGGGGTCTAGTTTCTGGCGCGCCAGTAAATCTCGGGCCATGCTTGCGGGGGTCAAAATATCCTCGTTCGAAACCTCTAGACCGAGGCTGACAAGATCTTCGCCGATTCTGCGACGCGGGCGTCGCGTCGTATTGGTGACGAAGCGCAACGGAAGGCCGGCCGCGCGAATCCGGCCGACCGCATCGAGCGAGCCCGGCAAAGGCGCATTGCCGACGCAAACAACGCCGTCGATGTCGAGCAGGACGCCTCTGACCGCGAGGGTTTGCTCGGGCTTCGTCCTTTGCGTCACAAGAGCCTCTGCTTCATGTAAAGCCAAATTGACTCGCTTTATCGCCGTCCGGGCAGCACGAGCGCGCAGCTTCGCGCGCCGGTTTTTCTGTTATCATGCATAGCGTCGGCAATATTCAAGATAGACGCGCCCGCTTTTGGGCGCCTCCCGACAAAAGGTTTGCTCCCAGCGCTATGACCGCAAATGACGACAAGGCCGAGCAGGTCGAAAACCTACTCGCAACGCCCAATCTAGTCGACGCCCTCGAAAGCGAGGCGTTCCGGCGCTTTCTTGATCAGGTTCCTGTCGCTCTGGTCGTGGCGAAGGTTCGCGAGACCGAATGCATCGTTTACGCCAATCCTGAATTCGAGAAACTGTCCGGTCAGAGCGCCGCCGAGATCGAAGGTCAGCCGTGGAGCGTTTTGCGTGGGCGTGAGTCAGGCGATGGCGAGGGGCGGCCCCTTGGTTCGGCCGTCACGGAAGGCAGTGATCGAATCGGCACCTTCACAATTTCGCGCCCCGATGGCGAGGCCGCAATCGTCGACGTCTATTCCAACACCATCGAAGATGACGATGGAACGACAGTGTTTCGTTTGGCTGCGCTCGTCCTCGCGCATGGCGAGGCGGACGGCGCGCGCGAGGAGCTCGAGCGGCAGTTGCGCGAAAAGGACACGGCGCTTTTGGAAATTCAGCATCGCGTTCGTAACAATTTGCAAATGATCGCGGCCCTGATCCGCTACGAGGCGAGGAACGCGGCGGCCAAAGAGGCCCCCGCGCCGTTCGACGAAATCGCCGGGCGCATCGAGGCGCTGCAATTGCTCTATAAATCGCTCGGCGAGGAGCACCACGGCAAGGAGGTTGATCTTGGCGCCTATCTGAGCCAGATCGCCTCAGCGGTGATGCGCGCCCAGGCGAGGAAGGGCGTGCGGCTCGATGTTAAAGTCGACGCCTGCCCCGTCTCGGTCAATGTCGCGATGCCTACCGGCCTCGTCGTCAATGAGCTGATGACCAACGCCCTGAAGCACGCGTTTCAAGGCCGCGAGGGCGGTGTAATCTCGTTGCGGTGTCTGGCCGACGGCCTAGGTTGCCGCGTCGAGATCGCCGACGACGGCAATGGCTTGCCGGCCGGCGTCCAATGGCCACGGCGCGGAAAACTCAGCGACTTGATCGTCCGATCGCTGCGCGAGAACGCCAAGGCGACGCTGGACGTCGATTCGGGCCCTGGGCGCGGCCTGCGCGTCGCCATCGTTTTTTCGCGAGCGGCCGCCGGGCCGGAGACCCCGCCCGCGGCGGTTCGCGGAGCGCCCATCGAGAAATAAAGAGCGATCCCTGCGACTTAGCAGACGAGTCGCTGTCCAGCCGGCCCCAGCCGCGAAATCGGGGCGGCGTTGCTTGTTTTTGCACGGGGGGAGGCATAAGTTCTGCTATCAAACGTGCGCGTCGCGCCGGTACGCTTTCAAAAAAGGGTTTTCGCCATGGGCGGACTTTCGATCTGGCACTGGCTTATCGTTGGCGCAGTTGTCTTGCTGGTCTTCGGCGGGAAAGGCAAAATCTCCGATATGATGGGCGATGTCGCCAGGGGCATCAAATCCTTCAAGAAGGGCTTGGCGGAAGAAGATGAGAAGCCCGAATCGCGGCCGGCGGACGCGCCAATGCGCAGCATCGACCACCAAGCCGCCGCTGACGCCTCCAAAGTATCGGAGACCCGCAAGGTCAGCTAAGGGCCGGCCGGAACGCCTTTCGAGTCAGTTTCCCGCATGTTCGATTTCGACGCCGGCAAATTTATCATCATCGGAATCGTGGCGCTGATCGTCATCGGACCGAAGGAGTTGCCGCGCTTGATGCGCCAGCTCGGGCAGGCGGTCGCCAAGATGCGCAGCATGGCGGCGGAGTTCCAGGGCCAGTTCATGGAAGCGATGCGGGAAGCCGACATGGCCGACGTCAAGGCTGAGGTGGACAAACTTGCGCAGAGCGCCAAGATCGACGCGTCCTTCAATCCGGTCGCTGACATAAAGGGCGAAATCAAGGAGGCGATCGACAAGCCGACGCCCGTGCGAAGCGCCCCCGAAACGTCCGATTTGGCTGCGGTTACGGCCGCCACTTCGTCCGCAACGCGATTGGCCGTTGCCAATGCCTCGGACGCGCCCGCTCGCGCCGATGAGCCGGACGAGATCGCGACGGATGGCGCGGCGATTGCCGAGGCCAAAGCGCCCGATCCGGTAATCGAGGCCGAAATGCAGGCTCTGGCGAAGGCCCTCAAGGCCGAGATTGACGGGGTCCCCCGCGAGGTCGAAGTTGCGCCGGCTAAGCTGCGCCGTCCGGCCACGCTCAAGGGCGACGCGCCGCTTAAAGACAATGTATGAGGCGCATTGACTTTGCAGCGCCTTCGGCCGATGCGAAATTTCGCGCGGGGGCGCGGGCCGTCGGCCGGCCGTCTGACCGCCAGACAGCGCGCCGCGCCTTAGCCGAGTCCCATAATGACTGACGCTGATATCGAGGCGACCAAGGCGCCGTTGCTGGACCATCTGATCGAGCTCCGGGCGCGGCTGATCAGGTCGCTCGTCGCTTTCCTGTTAATGTTTTTCGTCTGCTTTTTCTTCGCCAGGGACATCTATAACATCCTTCTTATGCCGTTCGACCGCGTCGCCGGTCCCGACGCGCGGCTGATCTATACGGCGCCCCAGGAATATTTCTTCACCCAGATCCGAGTCGCGATTTTCGCCGCGGCTTTTCTCTCCTGTCCGGTGGTTTTCTCGCAACTCTATGCATTCGTGGCGCCGGGTCTTTATAAGCACGAGCGCCGCGCGTTTGCGCCCTATCTGATCGCGACGCCGATCTTTTTCGTGACCGGCGCGCTGCTCGTCTATTTCGTCGTCATGCCGAATCTTCTGCATTTCTTTATCGGCATGCAGCAAGCGAAGGAGCCGGGCAGGGCCCAGATCGAGCTGTTGCCGCGCGTCAGCGAATATCTGTCCTTGATCATGACCCTGATCTTTGCTTTTGGCGTGACCTTTCAGCTGCCGGTCGTGCTAACGCTGCTGGGCCAAGTCGGCATCATTGATTCGGCGTTTTTGCGCGACAAGCGGCGCTATGCCATCGTGCTCGTCTTCATCATTTCGGCGGTGCTGACGCCGCCCGACATTTTTTCGATGCTCGCGCTTGCGGCTCCGGCTCTGCTTCTTTACGAGCTCTCCATTCTGGCCGTTAAGGTCTTGGAGAAGCAACGCGCGGCGGGAAAATCCGCAGGGCAGACGCCGGCGGCGTGAGGCGACTTTTTGCCGGCCGCGTCCTGCTTCGCTTGGCCAATCATTTGGAAGAGCTTTTATGTACGATATCAAATGGATTTGTGAGAACGCGAAACTTTTCAAAGACGGTTTAAAGCGCCGAAATATTCCAAGTGAGGAAGTAGAGCGAACTTTTGCGGAACTTTGTGAGTTGGATGATCGGCGGGTCGCCCTGATAGCAAACGCCCAAAGGTGGCAAGAAAAAAGAAACAAGATTTCCAAAGAGATTGGGCAGGCTAAAGCGGCCGGGGACGAAGCGCGCGCGGCAGCGCTACTGGCCGAGATGACTAGGCTTAAGAGCGATATCACCAGCGCGGGAGCGCAAGTCGCGGACAAGGCGGTTATGGAGCTTAACAAGGCCTTATCCGAAATTCCTAATCTGCCGCTTAAAGACGTTCGTTACGGCAAGGACCAAAACGACAATCTTGAGCATCACGCCTTCGGCGAGAAGCCGAAATTTACGTTCAAGCCGAAAGAGCATTTTGAGCTCGGCGAAGCTTTGGGTCTTATGGACTTCGAGACCGCGACAAAGCTGTCCGGCGCGCGATTCGTGGTGAACAAGGGGCCACTCGCGAGGCTCGAGCGCGCGCTTGGGGCTTTCATGCTCGATCTGCATACGGGCGAGCATGGCTATACGGAAGTGAACCCGCCCATCCTTGTGAAGGACGAGGCGATGTTCGGCACGGCGCAGCTGCCGAAGTTCGAGGACGATCAGTTTTCAACTGATGTCATCAACAAATATATACGGAGACATTATCGATTGGTCGCTGAAACTGGGCAGTACCGGTTGAACCCACCAGATCCAACTGAAGCAAGTGTCCGCGAAATATCCGAAGCGGAGCGTCCGCCAGAAACTGCGCCGCTCGTCCAGGAAATAGTTGAGAAAGAGCGCCTTTGGCTCATCCCCACGGCCGAAGTCCCCCTCACCAATCTTGTCCGCGAATCAATCCTCGACGAAAGGGATCTTCCCCTCCGCGTCACCGCCTGCACCCCGTGTTTTCGACAGGAAGCCGGTGCCGCAGGGAAAGACTCGCGCGGCATGATCCGCCAGCACCAGTTCGCCAAGGTCGAACTGGTCTCGATCACGACGCCGGAGCAAAGCCTTGCCGAGCACGAGCGAATGCTGAGCTGCGCCGAGGAAGTCTTAAAGCGCCTTGGCCTGCACTATCGCGTCGTCACGCTGTGCACCGGCGACATGGGCTTCGCCGCGCAGAAAACCTATGACATCGAGGTCTGGCTGCCGGGGCAGGAGCGCTATCGCGAAATCTCCTCCGTCTCCGTCTGCGGCGACTTTCAGGCGCGGCGGATGAATGCGCGCTACCGGCCGGAAGGGGCCAAAAACACGCGCTTCGTCCATACTCTCAACGGGTCCGGCGTCGCGGTCGGGCGCGCGCTCATCGCCGTCCTGGAGAATTATCAGAATGAAGACGGCTCGATAAATGTGCCGGATGCGCTGCGGCCCTACATGGGCGGCCTCGAACGCATCGAAAAGCCAAGTCGATGAAGCGAAGATGAATTTGCTGCGGAAGGGGGTTGACGCGCAAACTCGACGTCACTAAGTTCCGCCCACTTCAGACAGGCAGTAGGTTTTTTCGTTTCGGGGCGTCGCGTCCTGAACCCATCAAAATCTAAACGCTGTCGGATCCAGCGACGTAAAGTCACAATAGATCCAAGGGCCCGATAAGGGGAAACCTTGGATCGCCGAGAGGCAAGACCATGGTTCGTCCGTGGTCCTCTGCGTGAACCCAGCGCCGAAAGCCTTAAGCGGCTATTGGCGCTGATTTTTTCGCGTTTTTGCACGCCGGCAGGCGGGCGGAGCGGGGGATTCTGACGCTAGCGCGTTTCAGGCGAAGGCATCCGCGCTCCCGCCTTCAATTGTTTGGAAAGACGAAGCATGCCGACGATCAGTCAGTTGATCCGCAAGCCGCGACAGGAGAAAATCTACCGGGAGAAGGCCCGCCATCTCGGCGCTTCCCCGCAAAAGCGCGGCGTCTGCACGCGCGTCTATACGACGACGCCGAAGAAGCCGAACTCGGCGCTGCGCAAGGTCGCCAAGGTGCGCCTCACCAATGGTTTTGAGGTGATTGGCTACATCCCCGGCGAGGGCCACAATCTGCAGGAGCATTCGGTGGTGATGATCCGCGGCGGCCGCGTCAAGGATCTGCCGGGCGTTCGTTATCACATTCTGCGTGGCGTGCTCGATACGCAGGGTGTCAAGAACCGCAAGCAGCGCCGTTCGAAATATGGCGCGAAGAGGCCGAAGTAGTCGGTCCGCCCTCGCCGCAATTGGAATTGAAGGTCTACGGAGCGTAACGAAATGTCTCGCCGTCATGCCGCCGAAAAGCGGGAGGTCATCCCGGACGCGAAATTCGGAGACGTCGTTCTCACGAAGTTCATGAACTCGATCATGTATAATGGCAAGAAGTCGGTCGCGGAAGCGATCGTCTATGACGCCTTCGACATCATCGAGCAGAAGACCCGCGCCGAGCCGCTCGTCGTCTTCAAGCAGGCGCTGGAGAACGTGGCTCCGGCGATCGAAGTCCGCTCCCGCCGCGTCGGCGGCGCGACCTATCAGGTTCCGGTCGAAGTTCGCATGGAGCGCCGTCAGGCGCTGGCCATCCGCTGGATCATCACCGCGGCGCGCGGGCGCAACGACAAGACCATGGTCGATCGTCTGTCGGCGGAGTTGATGGACGCCGCCAACAATCGAGGCAATGCGGTGAAGAAGCGCGAGGACACGCACCGGATGGCGGAAGCCAACCGCGCCTTCTCGCATTATCGCTGGTAAGGAATTTTGAGCGTTTCGCGCTTGAAAGGATTTCATTATGCCACGCAGCCATAAGATTGAGGACTACCGTAACTTCGGCATCATGGCCCACATCGACGCGGGCAAGACGACGACGACGGAGCGCATCCTCTATTATTCAGGCAAATCGCATAAGATCGGCGAGGTGCACGACGGCGCTGCGACCATGGATTGGATGGAGCAGGAGCAGGAGCGCGGCATCACCATCACCTCCGCCGCGACGACCACTTTCTGGAATGGCAAGCGGCTCAATATCATCGACACCCCGGGCCATGTCGACTTTACGATCGAAGTCGAACGCTCGCTGCGCGTCCTTGACGGCGCCGTATGCGTGCTCGACGGCAACCAGGGCGTCGAGCCGCAGACCGAGACCGTATGGCGGCAAGCCGATAAATATCATGTTCCGCGCATCGTGTTCGTCAACAAGATGGACAAGATTGGCGCTGATTTTTATCGCTGCGTCGAAGAGATCAAGACCAAGGTCGGCGGCCGCCCGGTCTGCATTCAGCTGCCGCTTGGCGCCGAATCCGATTTCAAGGGCATAATCGATCTCGTCCGCATGAAAGCGGTCGTTTGGCAAGACGAAGGACTTGGCGCCAAATTTGCCGACGATGAGATCCCCGCGGACCTAAGGCAAAAGGCCGAAGAATATCGCCATGTCCTTATCGAGACGGCGGTCGAACTCGACGACGATGTGATGGCCGCCTATCTCGACGGCGTCGAGCCGGACGAAGAGACGCTGAAGCGTTTGATCCGCAAGGCCGTCCGTCAGATCGCCTTCATCCCGATCCTGTGCGGCTCGGCTTTCAAGAACAAGGGCGTGCAGCCTCTGCTTGACGCCGTCGTCGACTATCTGCCCTCGCCGGTCGATCGCCAGGCCATCAAGGGCGTCGACGTCAACACGGGGGGGGAGGTCGTGCGCCTGCCGCGCGACGAAGATCCCTTCTCGATGCTCGCCTTCAAGATCATGGACGACCCTTTCGTCGGCACGCTGACCTTCGCACGCGTCTATTCGGGCCATGTTGAATCCGGCACGACCGTCCTGAATTCGACCAAGGACAAGAAAGAACGCGTAGGCCGGATGCTGCTCATGCATGCGAACAACCGCGAGGACGTGAAGGAAGCCTACGCCGGCGATATCGTCGCGCTCGCCGGCCTCAAGGACACGCGCACCGGCGATACGCTGTGCGACATCAACAAGCCGGTCATCCTCGAGCGGATGGAATTCCCCGACCCGGTCATCGAGATCGCCATCGAGCCGAAGTCCAAGGCCGATCAGGAAAAGCTCGGCGTCGCCTTGGCCAAGCTTGCGGCGGAGGATCCGTCTTTCCGCGTCTCGACCGACCAGGAGTCCGGCCAGACCATCCTGAAAGGCATGGGCGAGCTGCACCTCGACATCAAGGTCGACATCCTGCGCCGCACCTACAAGGTGGACGCCAACGTCGGCGCGCCGCAGGTCGCTTATCGCGAGCGTCTGACAAAGCGCGTCGAGATCGACCATACGCATAAGAAGCAGTCCGGCGGCAGCGGCCAGTTCGCCCGCGTCGTCATCGTCTTCGAGCCTAATGAGCCCGGCGCCGGCAATGTCTTCGAGTCGAAGGTCGTCGGCGGCTCGGTGCCGAAGGAATTCATTCCCGGCGTCGAAAAGGGCATCAACAGCGTCATGGGGTCTGGCGTTCTCGCCGGCTTCCCGGTCGTCGATGTGAAGGCGACGTTGATCGACGGCGGCTTCCACGACGTCGACTCTTCGGTGCTCGCGTTCGAAATCGCGGCGCGCGCGGCCTTCCGGGAGGCGCTGCAGAAGGGCGGCTCCGTGCTGCTCGAGCCGATCATGAAGGTCGAAGTGACGACGCCGGAAGACTACACCGGGTCGGTCATGGGCGATCTGCTGGGGCGGCGCGGCCAGGTGCAAGGGCAGGACATGCGCGGCAACGCGGTGGTCATTAATGCGATGGTGCCGCTGGCCAACATGTTCGGCTACGTCAATCAGTTGCGGTCGTTCAGCCAGGGACGCGCCAACTACACGATGCAATTCGATCATTATGAACAGGTCCCCGCGGGCGAAGCGGCGAAGGTCCAAGCCAAATACGCCTAGCAGCGAGCCAAGCGCTAAGTGATCTAGAGGAGCCAGACGATGGGCAAGGAAAAATTTCAGCGGACGAAGCCGCATTGCAACATTGGGACGATCGGCCATGTCGACCATGGCAAGACGTCGCTAACGGCTGCAATCACCAAAGTGCTCGCTGAAACAGGCGGCGCGACTTTCACCGCCTATGATCAGATCGACAAGGCGCCGGAAGAGAAGGCGCGCGGCATCACGATCTCGACGGCTCATGTCGAATATGAGACGAAGAAGCGCCACTATGCGCATGTCGACTGCCCCGGCCACGCCGACTATGTAAAGAACATGATCACCGGCGCGGCGCAGATGGACGGCGCGATACTCGTCGTCTCGGCCGCCGACGGCCCGATGCCGCAAACCCGCGAGCACATTCTGCTTGCGCGCCAGGTCGGCGTTCCGGCGCTCGTCGTGTTCATGAACAAGGTTGACATGGTCGACGACGAGGAACTCCTTGAGCTCGTCGAACTCGAAGTGCGCGAACTGCTGTCGAAATACGATTTCCCTGGCGACGACATTCCAATCACCAAAGGCTCGGCCCTCTGCGCGCTTGAGGGCAAGCAGCCGGAAATCGGCCATGACGCCGTGCTCAAACTGATGGACACGGTCGATGACTACATCCCGCAGCCCGAGCGTCCCGTTGACCAGCCGTTCCTGATGCCGGTCGAAGACGTGTTCTCTATCTCCGGCCGCGGCACGGTGGTGACGGGCCGCGTCGAGCGCGGCGTCGTCAAGGTCGGCGAGGAAATCGAGATCGTCGGCCTGCGGCCGACCGTCAAGACTGTCGTCACCGGCGTTGAGATGTTCCGCAAGCTGCTCGATCAAGGCCAGGCCGGCGACAACATTGGCGCGCTGCTGCGTGGCACAAAGCGCGAAGACGTCGAGCGCGGCCAGGTGCTGTGCAAGCCGGGCTCCGTGAAGCCGCACACCAAGTTCAAGGCCGAAGCCTATATTCTGACCAAGGACGAAGGCGGCCGGCATACGCCGTTCTTCACCAACTACCGGCCGCAGTTCTATTTCCGCACGACGGACGTGACCGGCGTCGTCACCCTGCCGCAGGGCACCGAAATGGTGATGCCGGGCGACAACGTGACGATGGACGTCGAGCTGATCGTGCCGATCGCGATGGAGGAGAAACTCCGCTTCGCTATTCGC
This sequence comes from uncultured Alphaproteobacteria bacterium, assembly GCA_963815815.1. Taxonomy (GTDB): domain Bacteria; phylum Pseudomonadota; class Alphaproteobacteria; order Rhizobiales; family Beijerinckiaceae; genus Methylocapsa. The sequence goes on along the minus strand of CAWFIA010000010.1, from coordinate 230,061 downwards.
GAAGGCGGCCGCACCGTCGGCGCAGGCGTCGTCGCGTCGATCACCGAGTAACGCGCGTCAGTCGAGCGTTGCTGCGAAAGCCTCCTGACTGGCGCGTTTGCGCGCCAGCCACGCGGAGGCGGCAGGGGACAGGCTAAGGGCGGCGAACCGGATTTTCGGACGCGGGCCGACAAGGATTGAATTGATGAACGGCCAGAATATCCGCATTCGCCTCAAGGCGTTCGATCATCGGATCCTGGATACTTCGACGAAGGAGATCGTCTCGACGGCGAAGCGGACGGGCGCGCAGGTTCGCGGTCCGATCCCGCTACCGACGAAGATCGAGAAGTTTACCGTGAACCGCTCGCCGCACGTCGACAAGAAGTCGCGCGAGCAGTTTGAGATCCGCACGCACAAGCGCGTGCTCGACATCGTCGATCCGACGCCGCAGACGGTGGACGCTTTGATGAAGCTCGATCTCGCCGCCGGCGTCGATGTGGAGATCAAGCTGTAACGCAGTCGCGCGTTAGGAAGTGACGAACCCTTGGCGGTCGGCGGCCTTTTGGCTGGGACATGCGCGGGACTTGAAGGATTGAACCATGCGGTCAGGTGTCATCGCACAAAAGCTCGGCATGACGCGCGTCTTCAGCGACGTCGGCGAGCATGTGCCGGTCACGGTTTTGAAGCTCGACGGCTGTCAGGTCGTCGCGCAACGGACCAAGGATCGGAACGGCTATACGGCGGTGCAGCTTGGCGTTGGCCGCGCCAAGGTCAAGAACGTTTCGAAGGCCGAGCGCAGCCGCTTCGCGGTCGCCAAGGTCGAGCCGAAGCTGAAGCTCGCCGAATTTCGCGTCGGGGAAGACGCGCTGCTTCCGGTCGGCGCCGAGATCACGGCGGATCATTTTGTCGTCGGCCAGTTCGTCGACGTCACCGGGACCAGCACCGGCAAGGGATTTGCCGGTCCGATGAAGCGCTGGAACTTCGGCGGATTGCGGGCCACGCATGGCGTTTCCCTGTCGCACCGCTCGCATGGTTCGACCGGCGGCCGTCAGGATCCGGGCAAGACCTTCAAGAACAAGAAGATGGCCGGCCATTTGGGAACCGAACGGGTGACGACGCTGAATTTGCGCGTCGTCCAGCTCGATATCGAGCGCGGGCTGATTCTGGTCGAAGGCGCGGTGCCAGGCACCGCGGGCGGCTGGATCTATGTGCGCGACGCGGTGAAGAAAGCGCTTCCGAAGGAGGCGCCGAAGCCCGGCAAATATCGTCTCGCCAGCGCCGGCGAGAGCGAGACGGCCGAGGATGGGACGGGAGCGCAAGCGTGAAGATCGACATCACCTCCCTAAACGGCGACGCGGCCGGGTCGATCGAACTCGACGATGCGATCTTTGGCCTGGAGCCGCGGCGCGACCTCATCGCCCGCATGGTCCGCTACCAGCTCGCCAAGCGTCGCGCCGGCACGCATAAGACGTTGGGACGGGCTGAAATCGCGCGTACCGGCAAGAAGCTCTACAAGCAGAAGGGCACCGGCTCGGCGCGGCACGGCTCGGCGCGGGTGCCGCAGTTCCGCGGCGGCGGGCGCGCCTTCGGTCCGGTCGTGCGCTCGCATGCGCATGACCTGCCGAAGAAGGTGCGCGCCCTCGCTCTCAAGCACGCGCTGTCGGCCAAGGCGCAGGACGGCGGCATCATCGTCTGGGCCGCGGCGACGACGCCGGACGCCAAGACAAAAAGCCTAAAGGCCAGCTTCGCCAGACTTGGCCTCGTCAACGCGCTGATCGTTGACGGCGCGGAGCCGGAGGCGAATTTCCGCCTCGCCGCGCGCAACATTCCGCAGATCGACGTGCTGCCCGTGCAAGGCATCAATGTCTACGACATTTTGCGCCGGGACAAACTCGTGTTGACCAAGGCCGCGATCGACGCCCTGGAGGCGCGCTTCAAATGAGCAGTCCGAAACTCGCGCCCGACGCGCATCACTACGACGTCATCATCGCTCCCGTCATTACGGAAAAGGCGACGCTCGCCGCCGAGGCGAACCAGGTCATCTTCAAGGTCCGCAGGAGCGCGACCAAGCCTGAGATCAAAGAAGCGGTCGAACGCCTGTTCGACGTCAAGGTGACCGGCGTCAACACGCTGATCCGCAAAGGCAAGAAGAAAACCTTCAAAGGGACGCGCGGCGTCCAGTCGGATGTCAAGAAGGCGATCGTGACGCTCGCGGACGGACACAAGATCGACGTCACGACCGGTCTTTGAACCGTGCGATTTTAAGGATTGCGCCTATGGCACTGAAGACGTTCAAACCGGTCACGCCAGGCCTTCGCCAGCTGGTGATCGTCGATCGAAGCGATCTTTACAAAGGCAAGCCGCTGAAACGGCTGACTGAGGGCAAGCCGTCGTCGGGCGGACGCAATAATAACGGCCGCGTGACGGTCCGCTTTCGCGGCGGCGGCCACAAGCAGAGCTATCGCATCATCGATTTCAAACGGCGCAAGCTCGACGTTGCGGCCAAGGTCGAGCGGATCGAATATGATCCGAACCGGACCTCGTTCATCGCGCTCATTCGCTACGCCGACGGCGAGCAGGCCTACATCATCGCCCCGCAGCGTCTTGGCGTCGGCGATGAGGTGATTTCGTCGCTGCAGGCCGACGTGAAACCCGGCAATGCGATGCCGCTCGCCAACATGCCGGTCGGCACCATTGTGCATAATATCGAGATGAAGATCGGCAAGGGCGGCGCGATGGTCCGCTCCGCAGGCAATTTCGCCCAGGTCGTCGGCCGCGATCAGGGCTATGTCATCATTCGCCTGAACTCGGGGGAGCAAAGGCTGATCCACGGCCAGTGCTTCGCGACCGTCGGCGCGGTGTCGAACCCGGATCACATGAACGCCTCGATCGGCAAGGCGGGCCGCAACCGCTGGCTTGGCCGGCGTCCGCATAATCGCGGCGTCACCATGAACCCGGTCGATCATCCGCATGGCGGCGGCGAAGGCCGCACCTCGGGCGGCCGCCATCCGGTCACCCCGTGGGGCAAGCCGACCAAGGGCAAGAAGACGCGGTCGAACAAGTCCACCACGAAATTCATCGTGACGTCCCGTCACAAGAGCAAGAAGAAGGGCTGATCATGGCTCGGTCGATCTGGAAGGGCCCGTTCGTCGACGGCTATCTGCTGAAAAAGGCGGACACCTCGCGCGCCTCGGGACGTTCCGAAATCATCAAGATCTGGAGCCGCCGCTCCACTATCCTGCCGCAGTTCGTCGGGCTGACGTTCGGCGTCTATAATGGCCACAAGCATATTCCGGTCATCGTGACCGAGGAAATGATCGGCCATAAGTTCGGCGAATTCTCTCCGACGCGGACCTTCCATGGCCATGCGGCGGACAAGAAAGCCAAGAGAGGCTGATCATGTCCAAGGAGAAGGCGCCCCGGGCGCTCAAAGACAACGAGGCCAAGGCGGTGGCGCGGATGCTGCGTGTCAGCCCGCAGAAATTGAATCTGCTTGCGCAGCTCATTCGCGGCAAGAAGGTCGAGCGGGCGCTGGCGGACCTCGAATTTTCGCGCAAGCGGATCGCTTTCGACGTCAAAAAGACGCTGGAGAGCGCGATCGCCAACGCCGAAAACAACCATAGCCTCGATGTTGACGATCTCGTCGTGGCCGAGGCCCATGTTGGCAAGGCGCTGGTGATGAAGCGGTTCAGCGCGCGGGCGCGCGGCCGCTCGGGCAGGATCGAAAAGCCCTTCGCGCATCTGACGATCGTGTTGCGCGAAGTCGGCGCCGCGGCGGAGGCCTGAGGAGAGAAGATGGGACAGAAAGTCAACCCGATCGGCCTTCGGCTCGGCATCAACCGGACCTGGGATTCGCGCTGGTTCGCCGGCAAGGACGAATACGGCAAGCTGCTGCACGAAGACATGGCGATCCGCGCGGCTCTGATGAAGACCCTGAAGCAGGCGGCCGTGTCGAAGATCATCATCGAGCGCCCGCACAAGAAGTGCCGCGTTACGATCCACTCGGCGCGTCCCGGCGTCGTCATCGGCAAGAAGGGCGCCGACATCGACAAGATACGCAAGCTCGTCGCGAAGATGACGGACAGCGAGGTGCTCATCAACATCGTCGAGGTGCGCAAACCCGAGATCGACGCGACCCTGGTCGCCGATTCGATCGCGCAGCAGCTCGAGCGCCGCGTCGCCTTCCGGCGCGCCATGAAGCGCGCGGTGCAGTCGGCGATGCGGCTCGGCGCGGAAGGGATCAGGATCAATTGCTCGGGCCGTCTCGGCGGCGCCGAGATCGCCCGGCTTGAATGGTATCGCGAGGGACGCGTGCCGCTGCATACGCTGCGCGCCGACGTCGATTACGGCACCGCGACGGCGCATACGGCCTATGGCACATGCGGCATCAAGGTGTGGATCTTCAAGGGCGAAATCCTCGAGCATGATCCGATGGCGCAGGACAAGAGATTGGCGGAGCAGGATCATCATGGCGGCGGCGAAAGACGCCGGCGCGAGCGCGACGCGGCCTGAGCCGCTGAACATCCGAGAGTTTGACAATCATGCTGCAACCCAAGCGCACGAAATTCCGCAAAGCCTTCAAGGGCCGCATTCGCGGCGCCTCGAAAGCCGGTTTCGAACTGAACTTCGGGCAGTTCGGCCTGAAGGCGCTCGAGCCCGAGCGGATCACCGCGCGCCAGATCGAGGCCGCGCGCCGCGCCATGACGCGCCATATGAAGCGCGCCGGCAGGGTCTGGATCCGCATTTTCCCGGATGTGCCGGTGTCGAAGAAGCCGACCGAAGTGCGTATGGGCAAGGGCAAGGGCGCGCCGGAGCTCTGGGCGGTTCGCGTCGCGCCCGGCCGCATCATGTTCGAGCTCGACGGCGTGCCGGTCGAACTGGCGCGCGAGGCGCTTCGCCTTGCCTCCGCCAAGCTGCCGATCAAGACGCGCTTCATTCAGCGCATTCAGGAATAGGGGGGCCGGCCATGAAAGCGAAACAACGTTTGTCCGACTTCAAGGTGATGTCCGGCGATCAGATCGAGCAGGAGATTTTGAACCTCAAGAAAGAGCAGTTCAATCTGCGCTTCCAGCGCGCCACCGGGCAACTCGAAAACACCGCAAGCGTGCGGGTCGTTCGCCGCGACATCGCGCGATTGAAAACGATCGCCGCGCAGCAGCGGAGCGGTGCCGCAAAATAGGTTTTCAGCGGCGCGTCGCCGGTTCGGAAAAGAACAGGTTTGAAAGATTATGCCGAAGCGAATTCTCCAGGGCGTCGTGGTGAGCGACAAGCAGGAAAAGACCGTCGTCGTGAAGGTCGAGCGCCGATTTACGCATCCGCTGTTGAAGAAGACGGTGCGGCGGTCGAAAAATTACCATGCGCACGACGAGACCAAAGCCTTCAAGGTTGGCGACACGGTGTCGATCGAGGAGACGAAACCGATCTCGAAACTGAAGCGCTGGGTTGTGCTGCCGGCGGAGAACGCCTGAGGCTTTAGGTTTGCAGTTTAGACGCTAAGGAGGCGGGCCTCCTTCAGACGAAGTCCGGCGGCGGCTGCGGCCGCGGAAACCGCTCTGACCAGAAAGGTATGAAACGATGATCCAGATGCAGACCAACCTCGACGTCGCGGACAACTCCGGCGCGCGCCGCGTGATGTGCATCAAGGTGCTTGGCGGCTCGAAGCGAAAATATGCCGGCGTCGGCGACATCATTGTCGTGTCGATCAAGGAGGCGATTCCGCGCGGCCGCGTCAAGAAGGGCGACGTCATGAAAGCCGTGGTGGTGCGCACCGCCAAGGACATCAAGCGCGCCGACGGCTCGGTCATCCGCTTCGATTCCAATGCGGCGGTGCTGATCAACAACCAGGCGGAGCCGATCGGCACCCGCATCTTCGGGCCGGTGCCGCGCGAATTGCGCGCCCGCAACCAGATGAAGATCATCTCGCTCGCTCCGGAGGTGCTGTGATGGCCGCCAAGATCAAGAAGGGCGACAAAGTCGTCGTGCTCGCTGGCCGCGACAAAGGCCGTTCGGGCGAAGTGCTGCAGGTTATTCCGAAGGAAGAGCGCGCCATCGTTCGCGGGATCAACCTCGTCAAGCGGCATCAGCGGCAAACCGCCAAGCAGGAAGCCGGCATCGTCTCGAAGGAAGCGACCATCCATTTGTCTAACCTCGCGGTCGCCGACCCCAAGGACGGCAAGCCGACGCGGGTCGGCTTCAAGATTCTCGATGACGGCCGCAAGGTTCGCTTCGCGAAACGTTCTGGAGACGTGATCGATGGCTGACACCAAAGCGGGCAAGGGCGGCAAAGGCGCTGCGCCCAAGGGCGGCAAGGACGCGAAGAGCGCGAAAGGCGCCCGCCCAAGACCACGGCCAAAGCCGGCGGCGAGGGCGGCGGGCGTGAGCGCGCTGCATATGCGACGGCCTCGGCGACAGATCTTGCCTCGCCGAAGGATTACGCGCCGCGGCTTAAGAAACATTACGAAGAGGTCGTGCGCGCGCAGCTCATCGAGCAGTTCGGCTACGAGAATCCGCTCGAAGTGCCGACGATCGAGAAGATCGTCCTGAACATGGGCGTCGGCGAGGCGGTGAACGACACCAAAAAGGTCACCCTGGCGGCGGCCGACCTCGGCCTGATCGCCGGCCAGAAGCCGGTGATCACGAAGGCCCGCAAGGCGATCTCCACCTTCAAGGTGCGCGAGAACATGCCGATCGGCGCGAAGGTCACCTTGCGCAAGACGCGGATGTATGAGTTTCTCGATCGCCTGGTGACGATCGCGCTGCCGCGCATCCGCGATTTCCGCGGCCTCAACCCGAAGAGCTTCGACGGCCGCGGCAATTACGCCATGGGCATCAAGGAGCATATCATTTTCCCCGAGATCAACTACGATCAGGTGGAGAGCATCGTCGGCATGGACATCATCGTCTGCACCACGGCGAAATCCGACGACGAGGCGCGCGCCCTGTTGCGCGCATTCAACTTCCCGTTCCGGCAGTGAAACGCAATCGTTTCAGACGCGGCGACCAGGGGTAGAGGTTTATGGCGAAGAAAAGCTCGATCGAGAAAAACAAGCACCGGCTGAAATTGGTGAAGCAATATGCGGGACGGCGGAGCCGCCTGAAGGTGATCGCCAATAATGAGAGCCTGACCTTCGAGGAGCGCTTCGAAGCGCGCCTCAAGCTGGCCGCGCTGCCGCGCAATTCGTCGGCGGTGCGCATCCGCAACCGCTGCGAAGTCAGCGGGCGGCCGCGCGCGTTCACGCGCAAGATGAAGATGTCGCGCATCGCTTTGCGGGAGCTGGGGTCGCAAGGCCTCATTCCCGGTCTCGTCAAGTCGAGCTGGTAAGGGGGCGGGTCATGGCTGTCAACGATCCGTTGGGCGATATGCTCACCCGCATCCGCAACGCCCAGATGCGTCGCAAAGGCAAGGTGCAGACGCCGGGCTCGCGGCTGCGCGCGCATGTGCTCGACGTTCTGCAATCAGAAGGCTATATCCGCGGCTATTCGACCACCGAATATGGCAATGGCCGCACCGAGTTCGAAATCGAGCTCAAATATTTCGACGGCCTGCCGGTGATCCGGGAGATCCAACGCGTGTCGAAGCCCGGCCGGCGCGTATACGTCGCGGTCGACGCCATGCCGCGCGTGGCGAATGGTCTCGGCATCACGATCCTTTCGACGCCGAAGGGCGTGATGGCTGATCACGCGGCGCGCGAAGCCAATGTTGGCGGCGAAGTTCTTTGCAAGGTCTTCTGACCGAAAGACCGAGGAAATTACGTTATGTCTCGTATCGGAAAGAAGCCAGTCGTCATTCCCGCCGGCGTCACGGCGAACGTCGAAGGCCAGCTGATTTCGGTGAAGGGCGGCAAGGGGACGCTCACCTTCTCTGCGCCTGATGACGTCTCGGTGGTTCTCGGCAGCGGCGGCATCGAAGTCTCGCCTCGCAACGAAACGAAGCGCGCGCGCGCCTTGTGGGGGATGACCCGGTCGATGGTCAACAATCTCGTCGTCGGCGTGTCGAAAGGCTTCGAGCGCAGGCTGGAGATCACCGGGGTCGGCTACAAGGCGGCGGTTTCGGGGAAGAATCTGCAACTTTCGCTCGGCTACAGCCATGACGTGACCTTTCCAATTCCGGAGGGCGTCGCCATCTCTGCGCCGAAGCCGACGGAAGTGGCGATCGCCGGCATTGACAAGCGTCAGGTTGGTCAGGTCGCAGCTGAAATCCGCTCGTTGCGGCCGCCGGAGCCCTACAAGGGCAAAGGCGTCAAATACGCCAACGAATTCATCTTCCGCAAGGAAGGCAAGAAGAAGTAATTTCAGGAGCCGATCATGGCAAAGGACAATGTCGCCACCGTCCGCCGCCAGGCGCGCGTCAGACGCGCATTGCGCGCTCGCGCCTATGGCAAGCCGAGGCTTTCGGTCTTCCGTTCGTCGAAGCAGATCTATTGCCAGATCATCGACGACGCCGCTGGACGCACCCTCGCTTCCGCCTCGTCGCTTGAAAAGATCAACCGCGAAAGCCTCAAGACCGGCGCCGACGTCACTGCGGCGAAGGCCATCGGCAAGCTGATTGCGGAGCGCGCGGCGCAAGCCGGCGTCAAGGACGTCGTGTTCGATCGCGGCGCCTATATGTACCACGGGCGCGTCAAGGCGCTGGCCGAGGGCGCGCGCGAGGGCGGCCTCAATTTCTGAAGATCGAGATCGGAGCGCGCCGCGAAGATTTGCTGGCCGCGGCGAAGCGACGAATAGGAAAACGAAGTGAAGATGGGACCAAGACATGGCGCGTGATGGTGAAGGCGGCCGCAGCCGCGACCGCGAGGAGCGCGATAGCGAATTCATGGATCGTCTGGTCCATATCAATCGCGTCGCCAAAGTGGTGAAGGGCGGCCGCCGGTTCGGCTTCGCAGCGCTTGTCGTCGTCGGCGATCAGAAAGGCCGCGTCGGCTATGGCCATGGCAAGGCGCGCGAAGTCCCCGAGGCGATTCGCAAGGCGACCGAGTCGGCCAAGCGCTCGCTAATCCGCGTGCCATTGCGGGAAGGACGGACGCTGCATCATGACGTCAATGGGCGGCATGGCGCTGGACGAGTCGTGCTTCGCGCCGCTCCTGCCGGCACGGGCATCATCGCCGGCGGCCCCATGCGCGCTATTTTTGAGACGCTCGGCATGCATGACGTCGTCGCCAAGTCGCAGGGCTCGTCGAACCCCTACAATATGGTCCGCGCGACGTTCGACGCGCTGAAGCGCGAGGATTCTCCGCGCGGCGTGGCGGCTCGGCGCAACCTCAAAGTGTCCACTCTTCAGGCGCGTCGCCAAGGCGGCGAGGCGGAAGCCGTCAGCGAAGGGGGAGGAGCATGACCGCCGGAATGGAAACCCAATCCAACGCCAAGCTCACCGTGGAGCAGATCAAGAGCCCGATCGGACGGCCCGCTGTCCAACGCGCGACGCTGATCGGACTTAAGCTCAACAAAATTGGCCGCCGCGCCTCGCTGGAGGACACGCCGGCCGTGCGCGGCATGATCGCGAAGGTCGCTCATCTCGTGCGCATCGTCGATGGCGAAGCTGTGGCCGACTGAGGACGCTGCAATGAAACTCAACGAAATTTCCGACAATCCCGGCTCCTCGAAACCGCGCATGCGCGTCGGCCGCGGCATAGGCTCCGGCAAAGGCAAAACCTGCGGACGCGGCGTGAAGGGCCAGAAGGCGCGCACGGGCGTTGCGATCAAGGGCTTTGAGGGGGGACAGATGCCGTTGCATCGACGGCTTCCGAAGCGGGGCTTCTGGAATCCTTTCAGAACGAACTACAACGAGATCAACATCGGCCGTATTCAGGACGCCGTCGATCAGGGCAAACTTGATGACTCCGCCGTCGTCACCAATGAGTCCTTGATCGCCTGCGGCCTGATTTCGAAACCGCGCGACGGGGTCAAGATTCTTGGCGTCGGCAGGCTCGAAGCGAAGCTCTCGTTTGAGGTCGCCGCCGCCTCGAAGAGCGCAGTTGCTGCGATTGAAGCTGCGGGCGGCTCGATCCAGCTGTTGAAAGCCGCGGCTGAAGGCGCGGCGGCGGCCGACGCCGAATGACCGACCGGGCCGCCAAGCGAGACCTTGGCCCTTCGCCAGGAGTCCACCGGGTGCGGCGGCGGCCTGTGGCGCTCGTGGCTTAAGACTTCCGCGGAGGGAGGGCTTTCGAACCTCTTGCGTCTGACCTATAAGGAATTCGGCGGACGCCCGTTTCATCTGGTTGCGGGGGCGCGACGAAAATGGCGGATCGGCGGATCAAATCCAAATGACGCGCTCCGCAGCCGACGCCCATGACGCATCGGTAGAGTTACGAGCATTCCGGCGCCTGAGGCGCCTGAGGAGCACTGAATGGTTTCGGCGGCAGAACAGCTTGCGGCAAACGTCAATTGGAGCGCGTTCGGCAAGGCCGAGGAACTCAAGAAGCGCATCTGGTTCACCCTCGGCGCGCTAATCATTTACCGCTTCGGCACTTATATCCCGCTGCCAGGCATCGATCCAGCCGCCTTCGCGGCGAACTTCACCGGCAATAAGCAGGGCGTCCTCGAACTTTTTAACATGTTTTCGGGCGGCGCCGTGCAGCGCATGGCGATCTTCGCTTTGAATATCATGCCATATATTTCGGCCTCGATCATCATTCAGCTTTTGACCTCGGTGTTTCCGACGCTCGAAGCGCTGAAGAAAGAGGGCGAGTCCGGACGCAAGGTGATCAACCAGTACACGCGCTATCTGACCGTGGGGTTGGCCGCCTTCCAGGCCTACGGGATCTCGGTCGGCCTCGAAAGCCAGCCTGGCGTCGTCACCGACCCGGGGTTTTTCTTTCGCTTATCCACGGTGCTGACTTTGATGGGCGGTACTATGTTCCTGATGTGGCTCGGCGAGCAAATCACGTCGCGCGGCATCGGCAACGGCTCCTCGCTCATCATCTTTGCCGGCATCGTCGCGGCGATGCCTTCGGCCGTCGTGAATACGCTCGAGCTTGGCCGTCAGGGCGCAATCTCCACTGGAGTCATCATCGGCGTGCTGATCATGTCGGTCGGCGTCGTCGCGTTCATCGTATTCATGGAGCGGGCGCAGCGGCGGCTTTTGATCACCTATCCAAAGCGGCAGCAGGGCAATAAGGTATATGAGGGACAGACGTCATTTCTACCGCTGAAGTTGAACACTTCGGGCGTCATTCCGCCGATTTTCGCGTCTTCGCTGCTGCTGCTTCCGACAACGATCGCGAATTTTTCGCAGAACCCCACCGGCTTTGTCGGAATCATCTCGAGCTATCTCGGCCATGGCCGGCCGCTTTACATGGTCGCCTATGTCGCCTTGATCGTCTTTTTTGCGTTTTTTTACACCGCGATCGTCTTCAATCCGGTTGAAACGGCGGATAATCTCAAGAAACATGGCGGCTTCATCCCGGGGATCAGACCTGGCGAGCGCACGGCGGAATATATCGATACGATTTTGATGCGGATCACGGTGATCGGCGCGGCGTATCTCGCGGTCATCTGTCTATTGCCTGAAATGCTTATTTCATATGCCGCGCTTCCGTTCTATTTTGGCGGCACATCGCTCCTCATCGTGGTAAGCGTGACAATGGACACCGTGGCCCAGATCATGGGGCACCTCCAAGCGCATCAGTATGAGGGCCTTGTCAAAAAAGCAAAATTGAGGGGGAGGCGCAGATGAGGCTTGTTTTACTTGGTCCGCCAGGGGCCGGAAAAGGGACGCAATCGGCGCGTCTTCAAGAGAAATACAAGATTCCTCAATTATCGACGGGGGATATGCTGCGCGCCGCCGTGAAGGCCGGCACGCCCATCGGTCTCAAAGCCAAAGCGGTTATGGATGCGGGCGGCCTCGTTCCAGATGAGACCGTCGTCGGGATCATTGCCGACCGCATTGACGAGCCGGACGCCAAGAACGGGTTCATTCTGGATGGATTTCCTCGCACTGTGAAGCAGGCGGAATCCTTGGCCAAGATCCTCCACGCCAAAAATATGGATCTTGACGCAGTGATTGAGCTCGAAGTCGACGATAAGGCTCTGCTCGCCCGGATCGAGAAGCGGGCGCAAGAAACGATCGCCAAGGGCGAGACCGTTCGCGCTGACGATAATCCTGAAGCCTTCAGGAAGCGGCTTGAATCTTATCATGAGCAGACGGCGCCTGTGTCGGCGTTCTACGCCGAAAGAGGCGCTTTGAAGGCGGTTGACGGCATGGCGCCGATTGATCAAGTGTCGGCCGCCATCGAGCGCGCGCTGCAGGGCTCGTGAACAAAATCCGGACATTGCTCGCAGACGCTAGGAAAATCCGCCGGTCGGGCGGATAGCCGCCATCAGATATGATACATCAAATGCGCGTCGTCGCTTTCGCTCAAGGCGCGCATCTCGGCGAGCGTGCGATTGTCGAGAACGGTGGCGATCGCATTGCGCGCTTCGAGCATGATCAAGCGGACGCTGCAATGCTTTTCGTCGCTGCAGTCGTCGCAGCGGCGATAAGAGGATTTGCTCGCGCATTGAATGGGAGCGAGCGGGCCGTCGAGCACGCGCACGATATGGCCGACCCTGATTTCATCGGCCGGCCGCGCCAGAGTGTAGCCGCCGCCTTTGCCCTTCTTTGAATTTACGAAGCCAGCATTGCGCAGTTCACCGAGAATCGTATCAAGAAATTTTTTCGGGATCTGATTTGAATCGGCGATGTCGGTAACGAGAGTCGCCTCGCCCGGCGGATAGCCCGCCAAGTGAACCATGGCCTTCAGCCCGTATTTGCCTTTCTTGGTGAGCATGAGAACCCCATCGGGAATTTCTCGGGTGCCAGCGAGAGAGTTGGCCGATGCGGCCTCATCCAGCAGATATGAGCCCCAACGCTAATGTCCATTAATTTTGTAGAGTTTCAAGATGTTTGCCCTCTTTTTTCTGGTAGAAAATTCTTAGCAAGCGAGACGGCTTGGCGACCTTAAGGACGGTGTTTTGGCTTCCTTGAAATGCCGCAATTGAGGGGCACGAAGGGTCGACGACATGAGCGGGAACCGATTCGCTGCGCGCCATCGGCGGCGCCGAAAAATACGGCCCCGCTCCGAAGCGCGATGCGACAAGGCGGACGAAAGGAGCTTGGCCGCTTCTCGGTCGAATTAGAGCGAATGACCAAACTAGAATGCAGACACACGAAAACGTTTCAAGCTTCCGCAAGATTGTCCTCGGCTCGAATCGAAAATTCGGTCTGACTTTCGGGGCAATTCTGGCAATGCTCGGCGCATGGCCTCTCATGCACCAGCATTCGCCGCGATGGGGCCTTGTTTTGGTGGCGGGGATCTTCGCGGCGTTCGCCTTGGCGGCGCCGGATCGCCTGACGCCGGTCAATCGAGCTTGGTTCAAGCTCGGATTGCTTCTGAATCGGATCGTCAACCCGATCATCATGGGCCTCATGTTTTTCGCGGCGGTCACGCCGTTCGGCTGGACGATGCGCAAAACGGGCGCCGATCTGCTCGGTCTGAAGTTCAAAACGGACGCTGACAGCTATTGGACCCTGCGGGAGGCCGCGCCTCCAGGCCAAGGCGGCATGACCAAGCAGTTTTGAGGAATCAACATGTCAATTCTTGCTGAACTCTTCGAATTTCTGGGCGCCAGGAAGAAGTTTTGGCTGCTGCCCTTGCTCGCTCTTTTTCTGATTTTCGGCGGCCTGTTCATAATGAGCCAAGGGTCCGTGATCGCGCCTTTCATTTATACTCTGTTTTGACGGGTAAAGATGCTTGTTCTTGGCATTTCTGCCTTTTATCACGATAGCGCCGCCGCTATTATTCGCGATGGCGAGATCATTGCCGCCGCCCAGGAAGAGCGGTTCACGCGCAAAAAGCACGATCCAAATTTTCCCACCAATGCGATCCGGTATTGCCTCGGTCAAGCGAAGGTCGCGGCTGGGGCGGTCGATCGCGTCGTTTTTTACGAAAAGCCGTTCCTGAAATTCGAACGGCTTGTCGAAACCTATCTCGCTTTTGCGCCGAGCGGCTTTGCGTCGTTCCGCAAGTCGATGCCGCTGTGGATCGGCGAGAAGCTATTTCAGCGCGATCTTCTCTTGCGCGAACTCAAGCAGATCGATCCGGCGCTCGGCGACGAGGCCAAATTGCGATTCAGCGAACATCATTTTTCGCACGCGGCTTCCGCCTATTATCCTTCCCCCTTTCAGACGGCGTTGGTCTTGACCATGGACGGCGTGGGCGAATGGGCCACCACCTCGGCGGCGGTTGGCGAAGGAGACGCGCTCAAGATCACCAAAGAGCTGCACTTTCCCCATTCTCTCGGTCTGCTCTATTCGGCCTTCACCTATTATACCGGATTCAAAGTCAACTCCGGCGAATACAAAGTCATGGGCCTTGCCCCCTATGGCGAGCCAAAATATGCGAAGCGGATCTTTGATCATCTGGTCGACGTCAAGAACGACGGCTCGTTTCGGCTGAATCAGGACTATTTCGGCTATTGCACCGGCCTTACGATGACCAACGGGCGTTTCGACGACCTCTTCGGCGGTCCGCCGCGGCGCGCCAGCGAGCCGCTCGAGCAGCGCCATATGGATCTTGCGGCCTCGGTTCAGGCGGCGACCGAAGAGATTGTTTTGCGTCTGACCCGGTCGTTGGCGAGCGAAACCGGCCAACGCAATCTCTGCCTTGCGGGCGGCGTGGCTCTGAATTGCGTCGCCAACGGCAAGGTCCTGCGCGACGGCCGTTTCGACAACATCTTCATTCAGCCCGCCGCCGGGGACGCCGGCGGCGCCCTCGGGGCGGCGCTCGCGGTCTATTTCGACGAGAACAGCGGCGCGGCCAAAGCGCGTAAGCAGCCCGATTCGATGCAGGGGGCCTACCTTGGGCCGAGCTATGAGCAGGCCGATATCGAGAAGAGGCTGAAGGCGGCGGGAGCGGCGTTTACGGTCGTCGATGACGAACAGCTGCTCGAACAAACCGCGGCGGCGCTTGCCGCGGGGCAGGCGGTCGGTTGGCATCAAGGGCGGATGGAGTTCGGTCCGCGCGCGCTCGGCAATCGTTCGATCCTTGGCGACCCGCGTTCGCCGACCATGCAGAAGGCGCTCAATCTAAAGGTGAAGTATCGCGAGAGTTTTCGTCCCTTCGCGCCTTCCGTGCTGCGCGAACAGATTCACGAATGGTTCGAGCTCGACGCGGATTCGCCCTACATGCTTCTCGTCGCGCCAGTGAAATCGGAGCGCTGCCGCCAGATGGCGGCGGATGAGTTGGCGCTATTTGGCATCGACAAGCTGAATGTGCGGCGCTCGGACATTCCGGCGGTCACCCATGTCGATTATTCGGCGCGGGTGCAGACCGTCCACAAAGAGACCAATCCGCGCTACCACGCATTGATCACCCGCTTCGAGGCGCTGACAGGTTGCCCGGTGTTGATCAACACAAGCTTTAACGTGCGCGGCGAGCCGATCGTCAATACGCCCGAGGACGCCTTCCGCTGCTTTATGGGCAGCGAAATCGAGTTCCTCGCAGTTGGCAACTGCATTCTTCTCAAGGATGAGCAGAACCCGGCGTTGAAGCTCGATTACAAGAGTGCGTTCGAGCTCGACTGACGTCATCAGTCGGCGCGCGTTGGGTCGGTCAGTCCAACCGCGAATACAGTACGCCTGCCAGATTCCGCTCGATATAATCTTTGAGCATCGCGGCTCGCATCCGATTGGCGAGCGCTGTCGGATGCCCATCGCCCGGAATGCTGATTGTCGCGCCGGCGGTTTCCTCTTTCAGCAGAGAGACGTCGACGACGCGGGCGCCGCCCTGCTTTAGACGATCGATGATCGTCTCATTCGTAAAACCGGTTCCGCGCAGATAATCGTCCGAACACCGCATAAACGGGATCAGCGTTGGGACGCGGTACTTTTCGCGCGCAACGTCTACCGCCGCCAACAG
This sequence comes from uncultured Alphaproteobacteria bacterium, assembly GCA_963815815.1. Classification (GTDB taxonomy): domain Bacteria; phylum Pseudomonadota; class Alphaproteobacteria; order Rhizobiales; family Beijerinckiaceae; genus Methylocapsa. The sequence goes on along the minus strand of CAWFIA010000010.1, from coordinate 214,189 downwards.
GATGCGGATGTAGGTTTCGATTTGATCGCCAGTGGTTTTGTGGCGAAGAGGATCGAATATCACACGGTAGGAGGCTGTATTCCACAGGAACTCCCGCAGCCGCAACGCGGCGCCTTCATAACAGCTCCCCGTGTATGCGATCTCGCCGTTCTCGAGTTCATAGCGTGGCGCGTCGAGCACCCAGGACGCCACGCAGGAGGTTCTCTCGACATGCCAGGGCGTAGTCAGGAAAATGAAAAGCTTGGGATCGGCGCCAATCGCTGAATCAAAGAGGCCGGTCTCCATTTCACGCAAAAAGTGCTGCGGTCCATAGCCTGTGAAGGCGAGGTTGATGACGCGCTCTTTGGAGCCAACCGAATCAGCGAAGAGTTGCGGCAGCGTATCGGCGTCATTGAGGCCGACGCCGAAGGTGATGGAATTGCCGAAGAAAACGATCGTCGAGCGAACTTCCGTCGAACGGGTTTGACGCATGAGGTTGGCGTCGATCGTATAATCGGCGCTGTAGATGACTGCGCCGGTCTTCGGATCCGTCTTTTCGGAATGGAACCTGCCCGCGTGTTGAGGGCCCCAACCGATTATGGGACGGCGAACGGTCCATCCGTCGGTCGATGTGATCTCCTGTTTCGTTTCCAGCATGTTGGCCCCCGCCTCGACGACTGTGAGTCCGAAGGCGAGCGACGCTAAAATGAGCATGACGTTCTGCGCGCCGCCGCGCAGCAGCGATGCGATGTCCGCTATGATCAGGAAGATCATAAGGAAAGTGATCAGGCGAAAGAAGTCCGGCGAGCGGCCGATTTCCACCGTCGCGACGACCGCGCAGAAGAGCGGAATCGCCGCCAGGCGCAGGAGCGTGAACAGGGCGCGGCGCTTGCCCGAACCCGGCCGTGGCTTGTGTGACGGACATTGAACGTTCAGGACAAGCGCTCCTGCTGCGACGGTAGAATGCGGACAAATGCCGCGCGATTGGGGTCTTGAAGAGCCTATCTTGACGCGATTTGCCAAGGAGGTTGGATGCCAGTCGCTAGGAATGTTAAGTTCTGCCCGTTTAGCCCCTCCTTGTCGAGCGTGATGTTGACGCGGGGTCCGCGCCGCCCGCGATGCGTCGCATGATTTGTTCGGCGTGGGCCCCATGCCGGCGAGCGTCCTCGCTGGACGTCGCTGCATGGCGTTTTTCTCGGGCGATCCTTGCCTGCGGCGATCAGCTCCTCAATATAGAGTTGGCGTCCGCTTTCTCGTCATTCCGGATGAAGCCGCGGCAGGCGGCAAATCCCATATCAAGCGCTGCGTCTGAAACTGGAGCCTTCGCGACCCCCTCTAAGGTCACCCAGCCCTCCTCAAGCCCATAACGCGGCGCGGTCGGGGTAAACCGCGGCCGTCCAACGTCATTTGCTTGACGCCAGGACGTTCGAAAAATTCTCGGAGATGTAGTTCTTGATCATTTCCGCTCTGAGCTGATTGGCGAGAGGAGTTGGGTGTCCGTCGCCTGGAATGCCGATCACCGCTCCCGCCTTTTCCTCTTTTTGAAGAGACGCGTCTATGACGATGGCACCGGCGTTTTTGAGACGGTCGATAATCGCGTCGTCGGTGAAGCCGGAGGCGCGCAGATATTCCGGCGGCACGCGCATATATGGGATCAGCGTCCGCACGCCATATTTCTCTTTCGCCATCTTTACCGCTGTCTCTAACACGCTGACGTAGAGGTCCACGTCGTGATGATCGACCTGGTGGCGGTAGGGCTCGATCAGCCACCGATACGCGACTGAGCCTTCGAGCCATTCGCGAAGAACAAGACTTGCGCCCTCGTTGCATTTGCCTTTGTAGACCACGCGGCCGTTCTCCAGCGCATAATAGGGGGCGTACGGGGCCCAAAAGACTTTGCAGGAGGTTCGTTCCGCGTGCCAGGGCGCGGTAAGGAAGATGAAGAGCTTCGGGTCCGGCCCGATGATGGAATCGAAACGGCCTGTCTCCATCTCGCGCAAGAACTGCTGCGGACTGTAGCCGGTGAATGCGAGGTTGAGGACGCGCTGCTTCGGTTGAAGCGAATCGGCGAAGACTTGCGGCAAGGTTTCGTCATTTTCTACGCCGTCGCCAAACGTATAGGAATCGCCGAAAAAGACGATCGTCGGGCCAGAATCGATCGAATGCGTCTCGCGTAGGAGATTCGAGTCGATTATGTACTCGGCCTTGTAGATGACAGCATTTGTCTTGAGGTCGCGTTTCTCTGCGTGGAAAGTCCCTGGATGTTCTGGTCCCCAGCCCATGATCGGCTGGCGCACCGACCAGCCACGCGTTATGTTGTTGCTGGCGCTGGGCGGAATGGCGGCGGCGACGCCTTCGGCGACCGCAAGACCAAAAGCGAGCGAAGCGAGCACGACGACAAAGTCGCGCGGTTTGCCTCGTAGCATAATCGCGAGATGGACGAGTGAGGCAAAGACCAAAATCAAAGTGGCGAGGCGAAATGCTGGAAAGGGATGCTTAAGCTCAAGCCACACAATCAGCCCGATCGCAACAAGGATCACTGCAAGCTTAAATGAAGAAGAGAATATTCTTGCCATAGAATGCACCAGAATGGATCAAAGCAAAAGGACGGTTGCGATTGATTGTCGCAGGAGTTTGCGGAAGCGCGGGCCCATTTTAGGCGAACTAATCGACCAATCGGGCCGCATTGTGGCTTTCACCGGCGCCGGCATGTCGACCGAGTGCGGCGTTCCGGATTTCCGCTCCAGCGACTCGCCCTGGCGCCGTCACAAGCCGATCGACTTCGCTCTTTTCATGTCGGACGTTCTCATGCGAGAGGAGGCCTGGCGGCGGAAATTCGTGCTGGACGACATTTCCGCCGGAGCGCAGCCAGGGCGGGGCCATCAAGCGCTCGCCAATCTCGTCGCCAACGGCAAAATCGCAGCGATCATGACCAAAAATATCGACAATCGGCATCAAGCCTCTGGCGTCGCTGAGGAGCCGCCGCCGCGATCAAGCTGCTATATCTCGCGGAACCACGCCGCCGCCGACGGGAAGCGGCCGCCGCGCGAATGGGTCGAGGCCAAAACGCAATTCGCCGTCGTCTTTGGCGAACGCTTCGTCATCCGGTGACGAACCCAGGCCTCAAGCACAAACAATCTGACAGTCCCCCGACGTGCCGCGCCAGCGCGCGACAACGAGCGCGGCCGCATTCGATTCTCCAATTGGCGGCTCGACCGTAGAACCCGGAGGCTCACCGTTCCGAGCGGCGCAGCGGCGCCATTGACCAAAGGCGAATACGCACTACTGCTCGCCTTTCTGGAAGCCGCCTCAGCGCCCGCTCGGCCGCGAGCGCCTCCTGCAGGCCACGCGCATGCATCAAGATGTATTCGATCACAGCATCGACGTGCAGATTCTTCGCTTGCGGCGCAAGCTCGAACGTGACCCGAGCGCGCCGCGCGTCATCCAGACGGAGCGCGGCGTAGGATATGTGTTCGGCGTCCCGGCGGCCTTCCGCCGCCATTTGGCCGGTATTCGACGAATTCCGTCCTCAGCGGTGAATAGCGCCCTTTCTACCCTCCGCATATTTCACGATATATTCGTCGCTAAAGGTTGGTTGGCTCTTTTAATGCTAAGCATTTGTTAAGCCGATCGAAACAAACGCTCGCCGGCCATGACCGTGGCCGTAAACGCAAAAGCAGATCCATAGAATCTATCGCCGCCTCAGCAAGGCGCATTCAAACCAAGCGCCCATGTGCGTATTCGCCGAGTTCTGTTTCTAAATGCTCAATTTGAATTAGCTTAAACGCCGCGCCTGTGAAAAGACAGCCGAGCCAATTAGCGTTAATTTGCCGGCCATTAACTGACTGCGAGCATCTGATTTTCACAACTACCAGAAGGTGTGAGCTCTTGAAGAAAGCGTTGATTGCACTCTACTGCGGGTTCGCGGCGCGTTATCTGACTTCGTTTCTCTCTTTGCCGTTCCTGGGCCGGGCGCTCGGCCCGACTGGCTTTGGCAATCTTGCCTTGATGACGTCGGTGGTGCTCGCCGTCGCGGTCTGGGTCGAATATGGTTTCAGCACATCGGCGTTGAGAGAGGTTTCGTCGGCCGACCCTAAACACAGGGCGGGGATTCTCATCGGCGTTACCGTGGCGAAGTTGGCGCTATTTTGTACTGCCGCGCTCGCTTTCGCTTTAGCGACGATTTTCGTCCCCGCCATTTCGCACTTTCCCGGCAATCTCGGCTTGGTGTTGCTCTTGGGCGGAGCGCAGGCCCTCAGTCTCGGCTGGTACTTCCTCGGCACTGGCCGTGCAACGATCTCCGCAGCAATGGATGGCGTCTCCGCGATAATATGGTTCGTTCCTGCGTTCTTCCTCGTTCACTCGGAGTCGGACGCAAGCGTGCTCATCGCTTGCCAGCTCGCGGCCCAAGTCTTTCTTCTGCTTATCGCCTACGCAATCGCATCTACCGAAATAACAAGCCTTTCGATCGACTGGCGTCACGTCGGAACTCAGATGAGAACTGGAGTGCCGCTATGTGTCTTCCGGCTTACATCCGCGATCCATGCTTCAGTCATAATCATCATACTCGGCGCGCGGGCCGGCCAAATCGAAACCGGGTATTTCAATGCGGCTGACAGGTTTTCCGGAGCGATTATCGCATTTTTTAGTCCTGCCACCCAGGCGATCATGCCGCACTTGTACAGACGATCAGCGAAAGATGGCGAAGCGGCCTTATTCTCGTCGTTCCGATATATATTCGTCGTGCTTGTTTTCGTAAGCATTTCCGCCGGCTTGGCGCTATATATGTTGTCGAATGTCATCATAATGACGCTTGTTGGATCACAATTCTCGAATTCCATAACCGTAATGCAGATACTTTCGTTTGCATTGCCTTTCGTCGGCTTGGCGCAGGCGCTTGGTCTCTACTTAATGCTTCCCCTGCGCCTTGACTACAGTTTCGTGGGCGGTGTGTTGGCAGGTGAAGGCGTCAGCGAAGTTCTCACTTTCTTTTTGGCGCCATCTTACGGAGCAATGGGAGCCGCCTACTCTCGTTTGGCCGAATGCGCAGTGACAGTCCTGGTGTTAAGCACAGTGTTAGTAAGCAAGAAATATATCAAGAAAGTGTTGCCTAGAACGCCAGCGACAATCCATGCCAGGCGGGGAATGAAGCGTTTCTCGGAATTTGCGCGAAAGAGATTTTCGTTCGCATTTGGAGCAATCGGATGAATATTGCGTGCGTGACGTCTTTCAACGCCCTTGATCCGCGCGCCTTCGGCGGCCGTGTATGCCACCAGTTGGAGGCGATGCGCCGGCGTAGCGAAGATGGATTTACAAGATCCCCATCAGGCATCACTGCTTTAGCCGCCCAAGCTCATTGATAGAGGAAGAGATGGTCGATATAGTTCGTTTAACTGACGCGCTCTCGCGTGAAGAGCTTGCCGCCGCAATTCGCCAGCGGCTGTCAGCCGAGAAGGATCGCCTACGTCAGGAGTTTTTAGCCCCAGGGCGCATCGCCAGCGCCTTCGTCGACAACCTCTTGCCTGAGGAGTGGGCGCGTCAAATCTATCGGGCGTTTCCGCCGACTGACCGGATGCGCCGCCTTCAAACGCTTCGCGAGAACAAGTTCGTCGGCGCGCAGATGGATCGCTTCGCCTCGGTCTTGGAGGAGGCTGTCTATGCGTTCCAGGCCCCCGACATCGTCGAATTGATCGGGAGCATCACGGGACTGCGGAGGCTCCAGCCTGACGAGCACCTCTATGCCGGCGGCCTCAGCCTGATGGTCAAAGGCAACTTTCTGAACCCCCACCTCGATAATTCCCATGACAAGGATCGCCGGCTCTATCGGGTTCTCAATCTTCTCTACTACGTGACGCCGGACTGGCCGGAAAACGAGGGCGGGAATCTCGAGCTCTGGGATCGTGGACCAAAGCAGCCGGGCCGCGAGATCCACAGCAAGTTCAATCGTCTCGTGCTTATGCAGACCGAACTCGAGCTCCTGGCACTCTGTCAATCCGATCACTGCGGACGGGACGCGATGCTGCGTCTCAAATTATTACTTTTCTGAATATCCGGCGGAGCGAAGGGATTACTTTCACGTGACGACCTTCCGCGGCCGTCCGGATCAGGCTGTACGGGATTTGGCGCTGCGCGCCGACGCAGCCCTGCGGATGACGGTCCGCCGCATCTTCAAGCAGGGGATCGTCGAGAACCCTCACGTCTACAAGAAGGGCCAGACCCAAAGAAAGGTCTGATCTGCCTGGCAACCCCAGCGTCACGGCGTATTTTGATCAATTCAGGCGTCGGCGCGAGGCGCATGGGTCGATAACTGCTTAGAAAGAGCAGCCATCGTTCGCGTCGACAAAAGTGAGTTTTCAGTAGTCCCGCGATACGAGAGATGTTTTTCCACGTCGCTCCGGCTCAATCCTGGAAGAAACTCAGGTGCTTGCTGGTCGTGACTTTCCAACGCCCGCCCTGCTGCTCGATCGATTCCACATAGCCCGCCGACGCGAGCGGCGCGCCGATCGTGACGAGGGCGTAGCCGTCATCGGTTTTGAAAACCGCCTTGTGGCCGTCCGCGTATTTCAAAATGTACTGAGCGTTGTAGGAATGTTGTTCAGTCGGCGACTGCGCGTTTGTTGTCCCGAGCGAAACAAATGCGCCGTAGGCTATGACGCAAACCGTCGTTCCTAGAACAGATATGTAGAATGATTTATGTGGGCTTTGTAGACAAAGCCGCGCTATGTAAGATGAAGAAACCATACTCATAATTACTTTATAATTGCGCGTTCGTTGAGATGATAGATGGCGGATATTATCAAATTGCTTAAGGATCGCGTTCCGCGCCGAAACAATGAATCAGGGTTTACCTGCTTCAAATGTCGGGAATGGCCTTTTATGGATTTTTGCGCGCCCCGCGGCGAAACGGCTGAGATACTGCCGGAAGCGTGCCGAGGGTCGACGCGAACAGGCTATCGCGCGGCCGCGCGTTTGTGTCCGCGGGTTGAAAAGCAACGCTGATCGCGCCTACAGGAGCTGCTATATCAATTGCGAAGACACCGCCGACGGCCGCGACGCTGCTTCGATGCTCATTCGAGGCGATTGGGGCTTCGGGCTTGACGCCTTTTGCGCGAGCGGCTTCATTTGTGCGGCGCACGCGGCGCAGCATTCATGGTTTCAAGCGCGGCTTTGGCGTACAAAGCTAGAAAGTCGAGGGCGGCCCGCCGGCCGTCTGCACGATGATTTGAAGATTTTGCGAAGAGGACCTCGCCGTGGCTCCGTGGATTATCTATTCGAGGGCGAAGCGCTGCTTCGCTTGCGTCCTCGTGCTGTCCGCGCTGGCGATGTCGCTCGCAGCCTGCAGAAAGGAGACTGAAGCGAAAGCGCCGGAGCCTCGCCCGGTCCGAACCATCACGGCGGAGAAAAGCGAGGTCGGCCAGACGGTTGCCCTCACGGGACAGATTTTGGCGGAAAACGAGGCGTCGCTGGCCTTTCGCATCGGCGGACGGATTATCGAAAGATCGGTGGGCGTCGGCGACAACGTGCAGGTCGACCAGGTGCTGGCGAAGCTCGACCCGCAAGACGAGCAGAACGGTTTGCGGTCGGCGCGGGCGGCTCTTTCAGCGGCGCAGGGGCAACTGGTGCATGCGCGCAACACTTTCGATCGCCAGAGTACTTTGCTAGAGCGCGGATTTACGACGAAAGTCCTGTTCGACGACGCGCAGCGTGCGCTGCGCACTGCGCAAGCCCAAGTCGACGACGCGCAAGCGCAACTGCACATAGCCGAGGACAGGCTGAGCTATACTCAACTGAGGGCGAATGTGTCGGGATCGATCACCGCGCGAGGAGCCGAGGCCGGCGAAGTGGTGCAGCCCGGGCAGATGATCTTTCAGGTCGCCCGGCATGATGGACGCGATGCGGTGTTCGACGCGCCGGCCCAAGTCCTAAGGTCGGCGCCGCCGAACCCCAAGATCACGGTGGCTTTGACGGATGACCCGTCGGTGACGGCTGAAGGGCGGGTGCGGCAGGTCGATCCTCAGGCCGATCCCATCACGCGCACATTCCGGGTGAGGGTGAGCCTCATCGATCCCCCGGCGACGATGCGCCTAGGGGCCACGGTGACCGGCCGGATGGAGCTGGAATCCGCTCCCGGCGTCAGAATTCCGGCCAGCGCCCTGAGCAGCCTGAATGGGCAGCCTGCGGTCTGGATCGTCGATCCCTCGCGTTTGACCGTGTCGCTGCGTAATGTCGGCGTCGAGCGCTTCGATCCGGGATCGGTGGTGATTTCGGATGGCCTCGAGGACGGCGAGATTGTCGTAACGGCCGGCGTCCAGGCGCTCCATCCGGATCAAAAGGTCCGCTTGCTGGGAGCGGCTTCGTGACCGGCCCCAATCTCTCCGAATGGGCGCTGAAACACCGATCTTTCGTCATCTTCATGATGATCGCGGTGACCATCGCCGGTTTGTCATCCTATTTCCGTCTCGGCCGCAGCGAGGATCCGGCTTTCACCTTTCGAACAATGATCGTGCAGGCCTCCTGGCCCGGCGCGACCCTCGACGACACGCTGCAGCAGGTCACGGAACGCATTGAGCGAAAGCTGCAGGAAACCAAGGGCCTCGATTATTTGCGCAGTTATACGCGCCCGGGTCTGACGACGATCTTCGTCAATCTGAAAGGATCGACGACGGCCGCCGAGGTGCCGGACATCTGGTACCAGGTTCGCAAGAATGTCGGCGATATCCGCCACACGCTGCCGGCCGGTGTCATCGGCCCCGGCTTCAACGACGACTTTGGCGACACCTTTGGATTGATCTACGGCTTCACCGCGGACGGCTTCAACCAGCGCGAACTGCGCGACTACGTCGAGGATGTCCGCTCGCGCCTGCTGCAGGTTCCGGATGTGTCTAAGATCGAGATCCTCGGCGCGCAGGATGAAGAGATTTTCGTCGAGTTTTCGACGCAGCAGCTGGCCGGACTTGGAATTGACCGCGCGGCTTTGATCGCCGCCCTAAGGGCACAGAACGCGGTGAGCCCCGCGGGTTCGCTTGAGACCGGCGACGAAAAGATTTTGCTGCGGGTGTCCGGCGCGTTCCGCTCGGAAAAGGACCTTCTAGACGTCAACTTTCTGTCGAACGGACGAATGATCCGGCTGCGCGACATCGCGCATGTCCGTCGCGCCTTTTCCGATCCGCCGCAGCCGATGTTTCGCGTCAACGGCAAGCCGGCGATCGGCCTCGCCATCGCCATGCGCGAGGGCGGCGACATTCTCGCGCTCGGCCGCAACGTGAAGCATGCGATCGGCGAGAGCGTCGCCGAACTGCCCCTCGGCATCGACGCGACGCTTGTGTCCGATCAGCCGGTCGTCGTCCAGACCGCCATCGGCGAGTTCATGGAATCGCTCTGGCAGGCGATCGCCATCATCATGGCGGTGAGCATCGTCAGCCTCGGCATCCGGCCGGGCGCCGTCGTCGCGCTCTCGATTCCGCTGACCATGGCGATCATTTTCCCGATCATGGAGATGCTCGGCATCGATCTCCAGCGCATTTCGCTCGGCGCCCTCATCATCGCCCTCGGCCTGCTCGTCGACGACGCGATGACCACGGTCGACGTCATGACCTCCCGCCTCGCGCAGGGCGACAGCAAGGAGCAGTCCGCGACATTCGCCTACAAAACGCTGGCTTTTCCGATGCTGACCGGCTCCTTCGTCACCGCGGCCGGCTTCGTGCCGATCGGCTTCGCGCGGAGCGCGGCGGGCGAATACACATTCTCGATCTTCGCCGTGGTGACCATCGCGTTGATCGTCTCCTGGTTCGTCGCCGTTCTGTTCGCGCCCTTGCTTGGCATCGTGTTGCTCAAGAAACCGCAGGCGGCCGGCCCCGAGCGGCAGGGCGCGGTCGTCCGCATTTTCCGCTCCGTCCTTCTGGGCGCGATGCGAATGCGGTGGCTCACCATCGCCATAACGCTTGCATGTTTCGCCGCGTCCCTCCTTGCGACGCCCTATGTGCCCAGGCAGTTTTTTCCAGCGTCCGACCGGCCGGACCTCGTCGTCGATCTTACCTTGCCGCAAAACGCATCGATCTTCTCCAGCGAGGAGGCGGCCGGCAAACTCGACGCCATGCTGAAGAGCGATCCCGACGTCGCGAGCTGGAGCACCTATGTCGGGCGCGGCGCCATCCGCTTCTATCTTCCGCTCAATGTGCAATTGGCCAACGACTTTTTCTCGCAGGCCGTCGTCGTCGCCAAGGATGTGGCGGCGCGCAAGCGCCTCCACGCGAGGCTGGAGAAGGAGCTGGCGGCGCAACTACCGAGCGTCGTCTTTCGCGTGTCGCCGCTGGAGCTTGGGCCGCCCGTCGGATGGCCGGTGCAATACCGGGTCAGTGGCCCCGACCTCGCCGAGGTGCGATCGATCGCGCTCCGCCTCGCGCAAGCGATGGGCGCGGACGCGAATGTCAAGGACGTCAATTTCGATTGGATGGAGCCGTCACGCCAGGTCCGCATCAAGATCGATCAGGATCACGCCCGGCTTTTGGGGCTGAGCTCTGAGGCGGTCGCCGAGGTTCTGAACACGGTGATGACGGGAACGCCGATCACCCAGGTGCGCGACGGCATCTATCTTATCAATGTGGTGGTGCGGGCGAACGACGAGCAACGCGTTTCTCTCTCCACCCTGAGCAGCCTGCAGCTGCCGCTGCCGAACGGCGCCACGGCGCCGTTAAGCCAGATCGCGACTTTCGAATTCGATCAGGAATTTCCGCTGGTCTGGCGGCGCCAGCGCGTTCCGACATTGACGGTGCGGGCCGACGTCAGGGCCGGCGCGACGCCCGAAGCCGCGACACAGTCGCTGGCGCCAGCTGTGGAGAAACTCAACGAGAGCCTGCCGCGGGGCTATCGTATCGCCGTCGGCGGAACGGTCGAGGAGAGCGCGCAATCGCAGGCCTCGGTCTTCGCCAAGGTTCCCTTCATGCTGTTCCTGATGGTCTTGTTTTTGATGGCTCAGCTGCACAGTTTCAGCCGCCTCGCCCTCGTCGCCAGCGTCGTCCCGATGGGCCTCATCGGCATCGTCGCGGCGCTGCTCATTTCCGGCCGGCCGCTGGGCTTCGTCGCCATTCTCGGCATTCTTGCGCTGATGGGCATGATCGCCCGCAACGCGGTGATCCTCATCGAGCAGATCGAGAGCGAGCGGACGCAGGGGCGCGACGCCTGGAACGCCGTCATCGAAGGAACCCTTTCTCGCTTCCGTCCGATCATGCTGACGGCGATCTCGACGGTTCTCGGCTTTATTCCGATCGCTCCGACGGTGTTCTGGGGACCGATGGCCTTCGCCATCATGGGCGGCCTGTTCGTCGCGACGATGTTGACCCTCATCGTCTTGCCCGCGCTCTATGTCGCGATGTTCCGCGTCAAGGAGCCGCGGGGCGAGTTCGCGGGATCCGCATGAGATCTACGTGGCGGAGCGATCCCGATCGCCGTATCGCTTGCCCCTGTGTGTGTGCGCACTGCGGCGCGATGGCTTGACGGGTAGGTGAACGGCGAGGCGTGCGAATCGATTATCAGACCCGCGCAATGAATTTTGTCAGGCGAACCGAGGCGTAAAGACCGTAGCGCCTTCGTCGCTCGCCGTCGCAGCGGGATCATGGCGGAGAAGAGTTTTGCGTCCGCTATAGGCCTCTACATCGTACGCCATGCTCAGGGTAGGAGAGATGTAATGGCTTTGCAATCGCAACTTTTCCGCGACGACCCCAAACTTCAGGCAGCGGCCACATCTGACCCCGCTCACGTCCTACCGAATGCAACGGGCCCGCATGTAGGCAAGATCCAGCTTGCGCTCCTCCATCTAGATGACGCCGCGATCGAAGCGGCGGAATTGCAAGATCTCGTCTACGGCCGCTCGACGGCCAACGCGGTGCTCGCTTACAAGCAGAGGCGCAACATCATCAACCGCAGCTACCAGACGCAGGCCGACAACATCGTCGGTAAAATGACAATCGCCGCCCTTGATCGCGAGATGCTCGAGAATGAGCCGCTTTCCGGCCCGACGCGGATCCAGCCGCTGCACCCCTTGCCGCGGGGAACTGCCCCTTCCGACGTGAGCGCTTTCAGCGTTCGGCCGGCGATTTTTGGAATCAGGGCCGATCTCGGTTTTCAGGGAGCGCCGCAAATCATCATTCCGAATGGGCCGCAGATGCCTTTTTCTATGGAGTTATTCGAGGGCGCGATCGGAACCTTCCAAGTCCTAAACGGCAAAGGCGGCGTAGTTGGTTCGGATCGGAATGAAATCGCCATAGTGTCGGACCCCGCCGAACCTCTGGCGCACGCCGGCACGATGCCAGTGTTTAAGGATCCACACTTGTTCAATGTCGAGGCGCGCGCCCCCGGACGCGCGCTGATTACGGCGACCAACAAAAGCCGGACGGGCCTTGGCGCAATGCTCAGCGTAACGGTCAGGCGACGGCTGCCCGCGCGCGAGGGGACACTCGCTTTCCATTTCCTTGGTGGTCCAGCCGCTGTCGCAACGCAGCGCGACAAGACCGCCATTGTCGCCGCGGTGGCTACCATGAATGATATTTTTACAAGCCAGACGAATATCACCTTCCGGGGCGTCGGAACCGGAGGCGCCCCCATCATCGTTCCGGAGTTTGCAAACAAGACCGGCGCCCTCGAACTATCGACGACGCGACATACCCCGGACTGGAATGCGGTCACCAGAAAACGCAGCGCAGCGGCGCATTTCAATATCTTCTTCGCGCGAATGATCGAAGCCGCCGATCAGCCGTTTGCAGGCACAGTCGTGGCTCTGACCGACGGCCCTAACAGTCCGGCCTTCGTCACGCGCGACTGTATTATGCAGGACGATCTCAAGGGCATCGACCTTGGAGTGGCCCTTGCCCATGAGGCCGGCCACGCGCTCGGCGATCCCGACAATCCCGAGGCGGGAAATTTGATCAACGCAAAAGCTCCGGGCAGGACGATCCCCGCCGACGCCGCCATCCGCATGAACAATAATGCGGGCGCGCTTTGAAACGCGCGCCACTCGCTCGGGCGCGACATATCGCGTCTTCTGGCCACTTTCGTTTCTAACACGCGCAAATGCGGCATTACGCCCGCTATGGCTAAAACGAACCGAATACCGTCCCCAATCCGATCACGACCGCGAGCGCGACAAGGGAGCTGACGATCCCGACCATGACGATGTCGAAATAGCTTTCGCGATGGGTTGCGCCGCAGACGGCTAGCACTGTGACGACGGCGCCATTGTGCGGCAGCATGTCGAGCGTGCCGGCGCCGATCACGGCGACGCGGTGCATCAGCCCCGGGTCGATGCCTTGCTCGGCCGCGATCTTCATATAGGCGTCGCCCAGCGCATCGAGCGCAATCGTCAGGCCGCCGGACGCCGAGCCGGTGAGCGCGGCGAGAACATTCGTCGCCACGGCCAGCGAAACTAGCGGACCGCCCTCGATGCCGAGCACCCAGTCGCGCACCATCGCGAATGCCGGCAGCGCCGCGACGACCGAGCCGAAGCCGACGAGGCTTGCGACGCTCAAAACGGGCAGAGCGGACGCATTGGCGCCCGCATCCATAGACGCGCGCAGCGAGGGCAGGCGGCGAAAATTGATCGCGATCAACACGGCGATGGCGACGGCCAGCGCGGTGATGACCGCCCAGACGCCGCCGACGGCGGCGAGCGACGTTGCGCCCCACGCTTCTTCCGCGAGATAGGAGGCGTCGAGGCGCGGCAATATGATGAACGACATCACAAGGTTGACGGCGATGACGATGATCAGTGGCAGCGCCGCCAGGGCGATCGGCGGACCCGCGGCGCTTGACGCGCCGTGGGCAATTTCGGCGGGATCGAATGCGGCGGACGTCGTCGCGCGCTCCCGCACGGTCAGATCGGCCGCCGCTTGTTCGGCCGGCCTTGCGTCTTCCGCCGGACTGGTTTCCGCGCCATAGCCTTCGCCCCTAGCGCGGGCCTTGGCTTCGGCGCGGGAGAGCCACCAAAGCCCGAATCCCAGCATGATGGCTGAGGCGATGATTCCAAGGCCCGGCGCCGCAAAAGGCGTTGTGCCGAAAAACGGCATCGGGATCGCGTTCTGAATCGCCGGCGTTCCGGGCAGAGCCGACATGGTAAAGGTGGATGCGCCGAGCATGATCGCCGCCGGCATCAGACGCCTTGGAATCCCCGCCGATCGAAATAGCGCATGCGCCATCGGAGCGATGACGAAGAACGCGACGAAGAGGCTGACGCCGCCATAGGTGACGAGGGCGCCGGCGAGCACCACCGCCAAAATCGCCCGCTTCGCGCCAAGGCGCTCGGTCATGAAGTTGGCGATTGTCGTTACCGAGCCGCTATCCTCCATCAATTTGCCGAACAGGGCGCCGAGGAGAAAAATCGGAAAGAATTGCATGACGAAGCGCGCGGCGCTGCCCATGAAGGTTTGCGTCCAGTGAGCGAGCAACGGCTCGCCCGCCAACAAGGCGGCGAGGACGGCGGCGCCCGGCGCCAACAGAAGAATGCTCCAGCCCCGATAGGCGAGCCAGATGAGGAGGCCGAGAGCGACCAGAATGCCGAGAAGCCCCATGCGTCAGATCCCCTTCAGCAAAACATCGAGATCCATGGTCGAGCGGCGCCCGAGATCCAGCGCGTGCGTCTTGAGAAAAGTTTGCGCGGCTTTTCGCCCCTCGTCGCGCAGAAACGATAAGAACGCCCATTCGGCGTTGAGCTTTGAGGAGGCGCCGAGCTTGGTCATGATTTCATTCCGGACGAGATGGAGGCGCATGCCCGCCCATTGCGCGCCCTCGGTGTCGCCGGGATCGGCGACCTGCCTCAAGAGCGCCATCATGCGCAGCTCCTTCAAGGCGACGGCGTTGAAGGACACCTCGTTCAAACGGTCCAAAATCTCGGAGGCGGTGCGCGGTGTCCCTTCGCGCTCGATCGGGTTGATCGGAATGAGAATGGTGTCCTGCGACTTGCACTCGCGAATGAGGGGCGTGATGGTGGGATTGCCGGAAAAGCCGCCGTCCCAATAAGGCTCGCCGTCGATCTCCACCGCCTGAAACATTGTCGGCAGGCAGGCCGAGGCGAGCAGCACGTCCGGGGTGATCGATTCGTTCTTGAAGACGCGGCCCCTGCCGGTGCGGACATTGGTGGCGGTGACGAAGAGCTTGATCGGCGCTTGCGTCAGGAGCTTGAAATCAACGAGATCGGCCAGAATATCGCGTAAGGGATGCGCGCCTTTCGGATTCAAAGTGTAGGGCGAAAACACCCGGGACATGAGATCGGCGGCCGCATAAAAAGGCGAAAAATCCATCGTCCAGCGGCCGAGCAGCACGTCGAGCGGGCCGCGCCGCAGCGGGCTGAAGAGAGCCGCTTCCGAGACGCACCGCCAGAACGACTCGAGTGCTTCGCGGGCCCCGGCCGCTCCGCCTTTTGCGTAGCCGGCGACCAGCGCGGCGGCATTCATCGCGCCTGCCGACGTGCCCGAAATGCCGTCGATCTCAAGCCAGGGTTCCTCGAGCATGCGATCGAGGACGCCCCAGGTGAACGCACCGTGCGAGCCTCCGCCCTGTAAGCCGAAATCGACGAGAATCGGATCGCGCGCGATCGTGCTTGTTGCCTGCTCCATCGACGTTGGACCTCGCGGAAAAGATTTTTGGGGCGCCAGACTGGCTGATCCTATGCCGCCGAGACTGGAGGGTCACGCATTTTTGCTGCGGCGCAAGAAATCGTTGCGATTGTTTCTCTATGGGCGAATGGGAGGCGGCAGCGAAGCTCAATTCCGGAAGGCCGCGCGAACTTCCCGTCAGGCGGATCAAGCTTGCGGACTGAAAGCCGCTTTAATAGCGACGTTCAAAATGAGGGCGACGCCCCTGGATTTCGCGATGTTCCTATTCTGTCCACTTGACAACTATCAAATATCGTATATTATCATTCATTCATCATTATTCAGGGCGCTGCTTGCCTCTTCCAAACTTGCCTAGAGTAGGGCGGAGGGCGACGGAATGGAAAACGCGTCGGAACCTAAAGATCACGATACCTATTTGAGAATTGTTGACGTCGCTAAGCATTTATTCGGCCGGGTTGGCTTTCAGAAAACGACGATTTTAGACATATCGCGTGAATTGCTGATGACGCCATGCGACGTCTATCGATTTTTCCCCTCAAAGGCCGAACTCCAGGAAGCGGTTGGCCGTCGGCTCTTGGGCGAGATCGAAGTCGCGGTCGATCACATCGTCAAGAGTTCTGATCCGGCCAACGAAAAATTGCATTTTTCCATAGCAGCGATCGAAAACGCGCATGCGAACCGATCCCTCTCCGAACCCAAGCTGCACGAACTGGTTGCAACCGCTTTCAAGGAAAATTGGCCAGTAGTGCGCGAGCATGTCCACAAAGTAGACAATTGGCTGACCGAAATCATATCTCAAGGCAGCCGCGATAGGGAATTCCACATCGACGGTCGCGAGCGAGAGCTGAATCTCGTCCGCGGCGTGTACATCCGGCTATGCCATCCAAGCCTCATCGTCGAAAATGCAGAGGAGCGCGAGGCGACCATCCATCACATGACCAATTTTTGCCTCGCCGCGCTCGCGTAGGACGTCTCCAATTTCGTAGGACCTTCATTCCTTTCGCCTCTTGCGACGATCCTCAGGCAGGTCATTGGGCGGCGGCGTTTGAAGCGCCGCGCCTGTGTCACTCCTCCCTCGGCTTGCGCTCGAGCTCTTGACCCGAAAGCAGATCGGCGACCCAGCGGCTCGCGGGATATTGTTCGCAGATGGTGAGACAGGCGATTGCGATCGGAACGCCGATGAACGTTCCCGGCAGACCCCAGACGAAGCTCCAGAAAAACACCGAGAACACGACGAAGAAAGGCGAGATGGAAAGGGTCTTCGCCGTGAATAATGGCTCGAGGTAGCTGCCGATCAGAAATTGCACGATCGTTAATGTTACGAGCACGAGAACGGCCGTCTCCCACGATCCCGTTTGAGCTACGGCGAACAACGTCGGCAGGACGGTTGCGATTAGCGGCCCGATGAAGGGGATGTAGTTCAGCGCGAAAGATATGACGCCCCAGGCGGCCGCAAGTTCGAGGCCGATGACGCGCGCAAATCCCCACACGATGAGGCCTGTCAGGATGCTCGCCAAGGTGCGCACCAACATATAGCGGCGGAATTTCTTGCCGATCTTGACGCCGGCGGCGATGAGTTTTGCGCCATCGCCTTGATCTCCCAGGACCTGAAGATTTTTCGCAAATGCTTCGCCTTCGAGAAGTCCCATCGCCATAAATATGAAGACGAGAAGCGAGAATCCGATGAGGCTGTTCAGTCTTATGGCGACCTCTTGAAATAGGCGCAAAAGCCACACGACGTTGAAATCGTTCGGCGATGATTGCCGCGATGAAAATGTCATGCTGCTCAAGCCATTTCGCCAACAAAACGTAATGATCTTGCAGCCGGTCGAGGTTGCGGGCGACCCATTGGGCGATCTGGCCTCCTCCCCACGCGATCATCGAGGTCAACTTGATCACGACGACGAGCGTCAACAGCACGGTGAGGATCAGAGCGAGGCCGCGCGGCATGCGCGTCTGTAAGGCCTTCTGCAGCGGCCACACGACCGCGATGGCGAAGAGCGCGAATGCGACTGGCTCGAACACTACGGCGGCGAAATAAAGCGCTCCGACCACGATGGCGGCAATGACCAGCGCCGCGGCTATGCGGATCATATTAGCGTCCATTGTTCTTTCCTGCAGGCATCCCCGATGGGGTCCCGGGGGGCGGCTTGAAAAAGCGCCGATCGCGGCGCATTGTGCCGCGCCGTTCCGGCACATGCGCAGCTAGGAAGAATTCCCATGTCCGATCTTGTCGTCATTGTCTACCCGACAGAAGAAAAGGCCGAAGAGGTGCGCAAGCGGCTCTTCGAATTGCAAAAGGAATATCTGATTAAACTGGGCGACGCGGTGATCGCCACCAAATCGCCCGACGGCCAGATCAAGCTGCACCAGGTTATTAACACAACAGCGGCCGGCGCCGTATCTGGCAGTTTCTGGGGTCTGCTGATCGGCGTTCTTTTCCTCAATCCGCTGCTTGGCGCGGCGCTGGGCGCGGCCGGCGGCGCTCTCGGCGGGGCGCTGACCGACGTCGGCATCAACGACGAGTTCATGAAGCAGCTTGCCGAAAGCATCCATCCCGGCGACGCCGCCTTGTTCATTCTCATCGAGTCCATGACGGCGGATAAGGTCATCGATCAGATCAAGCATTTTGGCGGGGTTGTGCTGAAGACTTCCCTCGATGAAACAAAGGAGCAGGTGCTGCGCAGCGCTCTCGCCAGCGCCACCGCGTCGGCGGGCGCTTCGCAGCCGGCTGAGGCCGCGCCCGCGGCCGGCGCTTCGTCCTGACGAGAGCGTCACCGAAAAGGGGTCAAGGCGGCAGAGCCGCCTTGACCGGCGCTTTCGCGCCCGCGCAAACACCTGCTTGGGCTCTTTCGATTGCCGTCGCGCGCATCTCGTCAAATCCGCTCTTCGCCGGCGACAAGCCGAGGGCCCACAATCAAGTTGCTCAGCCGCTTCGTGGCGGGGAGCGGCGCGGCGTTATGGGGCTCAATCATTTCAAGCCACAGTAAGAATGAGGTCGCCATTTAAGCGGAACGCCGATGCGCTTTGCAGCTCTCCTTCTGGCCTGCGCCGTCCTGGCGGGATGCGGCCGTCCAATCGGCGTTCTGGAGCCGATTGCGGCAGGACCGCCCGACGCCGCGAGAGTTGATCTTCTCGTTGCGACGACGCGCGCGCCCTCGAAAGATCCCGGGGTGCTTTTCACTGGAGAGCGCGAAAGCCGCATCGCCCTGACGGACATTACCGTTTCGATCCCGCCGGCGCAAAATCGCCGGGTCGGTCAAATTCAATGGCCGACCAATCTGCCGCCCGATCCGGAAACAGATTTCGCGACCCTAAAGGTCACTCCCTTGATGGGCACCGGCCAGCCGCAAGCCTGGCTGAAGCAGCATGCGCCGCATGGTCGCCGCGTGCTCGTCTTTGTGCATGGCTTCAATAATCATTTCGATGACGCGGTCTATCAAATGGCCCAGATCGCTCATGATTTCGGCGCCGACGCCGCCCCGGTGCTGTTCACCTGGCCGTCGCGCGGAAACATCTTCGAATATGCGTACGATCGGGAAAGCACCAACTCCTCGCGCGATGCGCTTGAAGAAACGCTGCGCAGCATTGCGGGAAACAGGGGCGTCGGAGAGATCACGGTCATGGCCCATTCGATGGGCGCGTGGCTCCTCATGGAGACCTTGCGTCAAATGTCAATTCGCGACGGCCGCGTGACGCCCAAGATTTGGCACGTCATTCTCGCCTCGCCGGATCTCGACGTCGACGTCTTCGCGACGCAGTGGCGGGACATCGGTCAGCCGCGCCCGCAGCTTGCCGTGTTCGTTTCGCGCAATGACACAGCGCTGCGAGTCTCGCGCCGGCTCGCCGGCGACGTCGATCGGCTGGGACAGATCGATCCGAAGAGCGAGCCCTATCATTCGGAGCTGGCCAATTCGGGGATCGACGTGGTCGACCTCACTGATTTGAGCGCCGCCAATTCGCTCAACCACGCGAAGTTCGCGGAACATCCGGGGGTCGTGCAACTCATCGGCCAAAGGCTGCTCGCAGGTCAGACGATCACCGGTTCTGAGGCGACGCTTGGCGAGCGCGTCGGCGGTTTCGCCATGGGCGTCGGTCAGACGGTCGGCGGCGCGGCGGGCGTCGCCCTCAGCGCTCCGATCGCTGTCGTCGATCCGAATTCGCGGCGGAGCTATGACGACCAGGTCAAGCATTTGGGCCATGTCGTGGATGAAACGATCGGCGAGGCGGCGGACCCATAGGAATGATCCAAGTCTATTGCAGACTTTCGCGAGCCGGCGTCGCCGCGCCGGCGCGATCGTCGCAACAACGACAAAATCATGCCGGACAAGCGGGTTGGGTGGGGCCCTCGCAAAGTGGCGCCGGCGCGATCAAGCGGGATCATGCTATGCCGCGCTGGACGACAATGCGGCTGGGCAGGCTGACGCGGAACGGCGTCGCCGTCGCATCGTGGGCCGTTCTCGTGATCGATCTGTCGCAGCCCGCCGCGGGGCAACCCGCCGCGAGCGACGCGGTCAGCGACGCCGCGGAGGCGCGCATAGACGCCCTGCTCGCGACGCCAAGCGTCGTTGTTCCGGTGCCGCAGGCCAATCTGTTCGCGACGGCTCCGGGCTTGGAGGAGCAGGCGCGCGCGCCGCGTTTCACATTGAATGGCCTTCTGCCGGTCGCCTACAACTCCAACGCGGAGGGGGTGCGGAGCGGCGGCGCGGCGGCGGCGGAAATTAGTCCAGTTGGCTCGCTCTCTTGGTCGGCTGCGGCGTTCGATTTGCCGCTACGCCTGACTGGCGCCGCGCGCGTCGAGTTCCGATCGGTTCATCGGAGCGAGCCAATCCGATCTCGATAAGGCGGGCGGCATGGTTCGTCTGCAATACGTCAATCCCGGCAATGACCAGAGCATATCGCCTTACTTCGCCTATGCGCCGCGAGCGGATTTCGCGCCGACATTTGCGCGGGAAATCGCCACCCGCCAGGACTTGAATTTAGGCTTCAACAAGACCTTCAATTTCGACGCGAATCTTCAAAGCATCCCGCCGGCTGGAAATACGCGTACGGAGACAGTCTGGTCGTTCGGGTTGACGGTTTTTGCGCAGCGAAGATTTAGGGATCCCGCGCCCTCATCTTCGGCTCTCTATCTGATCCCGTCGGTGTCTTACGTCATCTCGGAGCAGTGGAGCTTCAGCTTCGGGGTCGAAGCGATCTGGCGCCGGTTCGAACTTAAACGCCGGATTTTCGCGAGAGGATTGGCAGGTCGAACCAATCGCGACGCTTGAATTCACGCTGCCGGTTGCGTGGTTCGGCGCTGAGGAAAACGCGCGCCTCCTTGGCCGGCCGGCGCTGGACTTTCAAGCGTCTTACGAAACCGCGTCCGTCAATATCCCAACGGCGGGCTTTAGCCGATGGACAGCCGGCGTCGCGATCAAGACGGGTTGGCGCTTTTAGACAAACCGCGCGTTTCCCTAGCCGTTGCGCCTGCGCCTAGATGAAGGCCGCAGGCGCAAATCAGGTTCCGCCGGGTGAACGCGTGCATAGCTGCAGTCAGCCGGCGCCTCCCGTCGAGCAAACGATCTTCTCATATTCTTCTGCCTGCGGGCCGATCGCCGACTGCGCAAGCTGGCTCTGGCCCCAGAGCCCGCACATGATGGAGTTATGGACATCCGGCCCGCGCGTCGCGCTGACCGCGTTGAGGGGGGTGCAGTCTTCTACAGGAGTTGACAACGAGCATACGAGGATCAAAATCTTGGTCATTTTCGCTTTCCAGGCTGCTGGACGCCGCCCTCCCAAATCATTTTTTTGTGACTAGCAAAGCGTGTGCCAATCCGCGCCGATCAAACGGGCGCGCCACGAGCGCCCCGATCGGGCAAGCGTGCTCAAGCGAAGCTTAGCGCCCCCGCTTAAGGTCTGAGCAGGAGGACAAATGACGGATTTCGGAAGGGGAATGGGCGCGGGGCGTGCGGGGCTTGGCTTGATTCGGCATGTCGCGCTTTATCCATGACCGGCGTCAGCTTCCAACGGAAAAGCCGAAGCTTCCGGGCGCTCAAGGTCGAAAAAGAGCCATCATGATGAGGCCAAGCACGGCCAGAGCGGCGATGGTCCGGGTGTCGTCAGAGAAAGCCTTGCGAAGATATTTCATGGATAGATCCAAAAATAAGTCGTCCCTTCGAAAAAAAAAATTGATCAAAGAAGGCCGCCTCTGCCGGCCTTGAGTTGGCCGCCGGAGATCAGCCTGCGCCTCCATGGTTAATGCGACGTTCACTGACAAGCCAATGTCATAAATCACACGCCCGATAGCCACATCACCCAAATAAAGTGAAATTTGGCTGCTTCTGTCGGATAGAAGTCCGCGAAAAGTCGGTGAAATAAAGCTGTCACATTTCCCGCGCTATAATTTGCGTTACGCGGCCTAGCCCATTGCCATATCGAGCTTGGACACGCGACGCCATCTTGAACTCAGGTGAGGCGAGGCGAGGTGGGGCATGAACGCCAGCGATGTGATGGTCCGTAATGTCGTGACCATTGGACCGGATGAGGATGTCGCCACCGCGGTGCGGCTGCTCGTCGATCACGACATCAGCGCTTTGCCAGTCGTCGACGCCGAGGGCCAGGTCGTCGGCGTGCTGAGCGAAGGCGATCTACTGCATCGGGAAGAGGACGATACGCTGAAGCGCAAGTCATGGTGGGTGGAGGCTTTGACGCCGGCGAGCGCGTTGGCGCTAAGCTACGCCAAATCCCATGGCCGAAGAGTAGCCGAGGTGATGTCGGAGCGGGTCATATCCGCAACCGAAGACGCGCCGTTGTCGGAAATCGCCAACATCCTCGAAAAGCATCGCATCAAGCGGGTGCCAATCCTGAAAGATGGCAAGCTCGTCGGGATTGTCAGCCGCTCAAACTTGCTTCAGGCGCTTGCCTCGGCGGAGGCCGCCGAAGCGTCGCCAGCCAAGGATTTGTCGGCTGACCGCGCCATAAGGGACGCCATCCTCGACCGGCTCGCCGACCAGTCCTGGACCGATTTTGGCGGGCGCAACATCGTCGTCGCCGACGGCGTCGTTCATATTTGGGGCCTTGTCGGATCGCCGGAGGAGCACAAGGCTCTTCTGGCCTTGGCGGAAGACGTTCCCGGAGTCCGTAAGATCTCTGATGAGATGATCGCCGCTTACTGACCGAGTTAGGCAAGCCGGAACTTTGGCGAAGGCGGGTCCGCGATGGGTTCCCACGCCGCTTCACTTTGCCCTAAGATGGACGTCCGGCGCGGAACATTTGCGCCTGATTGACCAAAGTAGGCCATGTCCGTCGCCTCCCGCCATCCAGATGCACCCGCCGCCGACGCAGCCAAGCTGCTGATCCGAATCGGCTTGGCGATTTTAATGGTGGCGTTGCCTTGCGCCGGCGTCGTCACGCGCGGCGCGATCTACGTTTTGATGCCGGTCGGCGCCATTCTTATCTTGATTGGCGCGGCGGTTGGCGCGCCGGACCATGGCCCGCGCCATTTGCGTACGGCGCTCATCTCGCCGGCGGGCGTCGCTGCGCTGTTTCTAGCGTTCTGGTCGGGGCTTTCCCTCCTCTGGACGCCATTTCAGGCGGAGGCGATCCAGCGGTTCTTGCAGATCGTCGCGACGACGTTTCTCGTCGCTCTTCTCGCCGCCTATCTGCCGACGCGGACGCGTGCGTTCGATCTTTATCTCCTGCCGGTTGGCGTCGCGCTGAGCGCCATCGCCACTCTGTTTCTTGCTTTGCGTGGTCCTGCATGGTTTTTAGGCGCCTCAGAATTCGACGATTCGCTGTTTGAGCGTTCGATGATCACCGTCATCGTGCTGGTCTGGCCAGCGCTAGGCGCGCTTTCCTTGGGCGAGCGCTGGATTGCGGCGGCCGGTCTCGCCGCGCTCGCCGCCGCCGTGGCGTTGGCCGGCTTCGCGCGCTTCGGCCTCGCCGCGATGGGAATTGGAGCGTTTGTCTTCGCCCTCGCAATGACTCAGCCCAGGCGAATGGCTCGCACTCTTGCTTGGATGGCGGCGACGTTGATACTTGTCGCGCCGGCGCTCCCCTTAATCTATCGCCTCCTTCTGAGCATAGCGGGGCATGCGGCCGGGGCAACGTCGCAGTCGATGCTAGTCTGGGCCGATCTCGTTACGTCGGAATGGCCGCGCCTCATTACCGGACATGGCTTCGACGCCGCCAATCGCGGCTTGAGTCTTGGCTATCTGCCTGAATTGACGCCAAGGAGCCTTTTGTTCGTCATCTGGTACGATCTTGGCATCATCGGCGCCGCCGCCGCGGCGTTTCTAGTGGCCAGCGTTTTTGTGCTGGCGCGCCGGGTTCCGCCGATCGCGGCGCCGTCCGTACTGGCCGGGCTCGCCGCTATCTTGACGCTCTCCTTTTTCGGCGTCGCCGCCGCACAGATCTGGTGGGTGACGCTAACCGATTGCGCGATCATCGCTTACGTAATTCTGGTAAAGGGTATTTATCGCGCTGAGCGGCCGTTGGCGCCGACGCCGGAGGCGCCGCTCGATCTCCCGATCGAAGATCTGAATGTCGCCGATCTCCATGCGGCGCGGTGGCACGACAGCTGACCGAGCTCATTTTCGCGGGCTCGCGCGCAAAAATGCGACAAGACGAAAGTCAACGGCATTTTCGCTCGGGAATGGAAAAATTTTTCCACCGCCAAGAAAATCTTGCGGGCGTTAGGCAAGCGGCTTTAACATTAGTGCATGATTGAGGCGCTCATCACCATCCGAAACGCGCGGGAAGGCGACGCACAGGGCATCGCCGACGTGCATGACGCCGCTTGGCGTGACGCCTATCGGGGGATCATCCCCGGCCGGGAGCTGGAACGCATGATCGCGCGCCGCGGACCGCGCTGGTGGCACTCGGCGATCATGCGCGGATCGCGCCTGCTCGTGCTGGATTTCGACGAAACGATCGGCGGCTATGTGAGCTATGGGCGTAACAGGGTTCCGTCCATGCGATATGGCGGCGAAATCTTTGAGCTTTATGTCGCGCCGGAGTTTCAAGGGCTTGGCTTCGGCAAGCGGCTGTTCGAAACGGCGCGCAAGGATCTTTGCGAGCACGGCTACTCATCTTTTCTGGTCTGGGCGCTGGCGGATAATGAGCGGGCCGTCGAATTCTATAAGAGGCTCGGCGGCGTGAACGTGCGCCAAGCCAATGAACGCTTCGGCTCTGAGACGCGGGCGCGTCACGCTTTCGCTTTCAACTAAGGCCCTTTTTTGCCGTTGCGACGGCCGCCGGAGCAGGCCGCAACGCGCTAATGCTTAGGTTGGACTTGAACAAAGTCGGCAGACGCCTCATAACGCGCCTCGGTGGGGGAAGTCGGCGCGCTTCAATTGGGCCAGCGCATATTATCTCGCCAAAGATGCCTTTTCGTCCCTCAAACGCTTGAGTTCATACCTCAGCGGGCGGAAATCTCGCGGCGTCTCGGTTGTCGCCTCCGCTAAAACGGTTGCGGCCGAAAAGACAAGGATGCTCGCCCGAAGACGAACGTGAAAAATAGGAGGCGTTCATGCGTATTGACGCAATTTCGATCGGCAAAAATGCGCCTGCTGAAGTCAATGTGGTGATTGAAGTGCCAATCGGGGGCGAGCCGATCAAATATGAACTCGATAAGGAGGCAGGCGCCTTAGTCGTCGACCGATTTCTGTACACTTCGATGCGATATCCTGGAAATTACGGGTTCATTCCGCACACCCTCTCAGAAGACGGCGATCCATGCGACGTCATTATCGCAAATACCCGCGCCATCGTCCCCGGCGCGGTGATGAGCGTCAAGGTTGTCGGCGTGCTGATCATGCGCGACGAGGCCGGCCCGGACGAAAAGATTCTGGCCGTTCCGTCCGCCAAGCTCACCAAGCGTTACGAAAAGGTCGAGAACTACAGCGATCTTCCAGAAATCACTCTGCACCAGATCGAGCATTTCTTCACGCATTATAAGGACCTTGAGCCGAATAAATGGGTTAAGCTCGACGGCTGGCGCGACGCGGCGGAGGCGCGGAAAATCATTACTGAGTCCATCGAGCGGGCCAAGGCCAATAAAAAATAGCCGCATAGGCACAATCGGTGATGCGGGCGACGCGGTGGCTCATTCGCGCGCTGACTTTCGCCGTTCGACCGCGTTGCGCGCGGCGCGCGGCCCAACGCCTATCTGTCTCGGGTCCATGGCCGAACCGGTCAAGGGTTTCACGTGAAACCCGTCTTCCAGGTTAGAAAACCGCTAGAGCTAGATCTTGCGCGTCAGCAGAAACACGCCCTGCTCGCCAAAAAGGTTCCAGATCCAGGGCGCGCTATAGGCCAGGGGTTTGCCGAAACGATCGAGCGCGACGCCACGCTGGATGCGCGCGCCGATTGTGTGCGCTAGGTCGATGAAATCCTGGATCGTGCAGAAGTGAATGTTCGGCGTTTCATACCAGGGCGAAGCGAGACTTGGCGTCACTGGCATATGGCCGCCGAAAGCGACCTGGGCGCGGATACGCCAATGGCCGAAATTGGGAAAGGATACGATGGCGCTGCGGCCAATCCGCAGCATGCCTTCGATGACCTCGCGCGGTCGCCGTGTCGCCTGCAGCGTCTGCGACAGGATCACATAATCGAAAGCGTCGTCGGGGTAGGCGGAAAGGTCGGTGTCGGCGTCGCCTTGAATGACTGAAAGCCCTTGCGCGACGCAATCATTGACGCCGCGCTGCGACAGTTCGATGCCGCGCGCATCGACGCCCTTTTCCTCGGCGAGCAGGCGCAGCAGCGCGCCGTCGCCGCAGCCGACGTCGAGAACGCGGCTATTCGCCGCGACCATCGAGGCGACGAGAAGGAGATCGACGCGCGCCGTCGTCTGCGCAGCGCTCGCGCCGCCGCTATTCGACGCAGCGCTCAAAACTCAGCCCGCCGCCGCGCCGCCGCCTTGCTCAGCGCTTTGGCGGCGGCCAGCCCACGTGCGCGCGCCGCCGAATCGAGGAAACCGCGCGAGGTCGCGAAAAACTCGGGGAGATCCAGCAAAAAAGCGTCATGGCCGCGATCGGTTTCGATATCGACGAAGGAGACCGACGCGCCGCCGGCGTTGAGCGCATGCACGATGGCGCGCGAGGCCGAGGTCGGATAGAGCCAGTCTGAATTGAACGAGACGACGCAAAAGCGGGTTTTCACGCCTAGGAAAGCGTGCGCCAAAGACCCGTCGTAATCAGCGGCGAGATCGAAATAATCGCAGGCCCGCGTGACATAGAGGTAGGAGTTCGGGTCGAAACGATCGACGAAGCTCGCGCCCTGATGACGCAGATAGTTCTCGATCTGAAATTCGGCGTCGAACGAAAAGGTTGGCGCGTCGCGGTCCTGCAGCTTGCGCCCGAATTTGCTCTGCAGCGCTTCGTCCGACAAATAGGTGATGTGCGCCGCCATTCGGGCGACGGCGAGCCCCTTCGTCGGGATGACGCCTTCCTCTAGATAGCGACCCTTGCGCCAGTCGGGATCCGCCATCACCGCCTGGCGGCCGACTTCATGAAAAGCGATATTTTGCGACGAATGCTTGGCCGCGGTCGCGATCGGCATGGCGGAGAAAACGCGGGTCGGAAAGCTCGCCACCCACTGCAGCACCTGCATGCCGCCCATCGAGCCGCCAACGACGCAAAACAATGTATCGATCCCAAGCCGATCGATCAGCATGGCCTGCGCCCGCACCATGTCCCTGATCGTCACGATCGGCAAATCGAGGCCGTAAGGGCGTCCCGTCGCCGGATTGAGCGAGGCCGGCCCAGTCGTCCCCATGCAGCCGCCGATGACATTGGAGCAGATGACGAAATAGCGATCGGTGTCGATCGGCAGGCCGGGGCCGACCATCGTGCTCCACCAACCCGGCTTGCCGGTGATCGGATGCTGATTGGCGACATGCTGGTCGCCGGTCAGGGCGTGACAGACCAGAATGGCGTTGGATTTGTCGGCGTTGAGCGCGCCATAGGTCTGGTAGGCCATGGTCCATTGACCGAGGCTGCCGCCAGCATCCATTTGCAGCGGCTGATCGGCGCCGAAATGCGCGACAAGGCTCTGCGGCGCGTCTACCTCGCGCAGGCCCCCCGTCTTGTTTGGCAATATGATGGTCAAAGCTCTGGTTCACGCGCTTGCTAGTCGTTCGATATGGCGAACGTTCTGTCCGATTTATGGGAGACGGCGCAAGCAAGTGTCAAGCTTTCCAGACTGTCCTTGCGAAAGAGGCGTGAATTTGCGCGCCCCGCCGCGTCAGCTCGCGCGTTTCTGACGAATTCCCGACTTCAAAGGCGTCGCCAGGCGCGCGCCATCTTCGCCCAGAATGGCGAATTGGTAGCCGCCGTCTTCGTCCCGCGTGACCGAATAGCATAGCCGCTCGACGACATTATTGAAAGCGTCGAAGGTCAGGATCGCGGGGCTAAGGTCGACGATGCTTGAGCCGTCGAGATAGACGGAGCTGCAGATGATCAATTCGTCGCCGGGCTGGCAGGTGCGGGCCGCTGCGCCATTGAGGATGCAGCAGCGCGAGCCACGCTGGCCCAAAATCACATAAGTGCTTATCCGGGCTCCGGAATTTTTGTTCCAGATGTCGACGAATTCGAGCGGCAAGATGCCCGCGGCTTCGCAATGGGCGGGATCAAGGGTGATCGAGCCATGATATTCGAGGTTCGATTCCGTGACGCGGATGCCATGGAGCTTTCCGCCAACCAATTTTCGCATCGATTCCGATTCCGCTCGCTCGCCAGCGCCTCAGCCGCCGCCGCGCTCCTTGTTGATGACTTGGGCAAATAACATGCCCCGCGCGCCTTGTCGCCCGTCCTTGGCGGCGCAATTTCCTCTGGTCGGCGGAGCAACGGACGGACTCACCGCTAAGCGGCTTCCCCCGGGGCACGCAGCAAATGCTCTATTTTCTTCGTTTCGACAACTATAAATGGGACGCTCGCGGCGGCTTTGAAGGTTTATCGCGCTTCTGTGTGGCGACATTTGGAGAATTTTCGCGCCCGTGCGATAGAGAGCGCCCAGTAAAAGCGAAGGCTGCGAACGCGAAAATGGCGGACATGGCGGAGACAGCGATCGAGCTCTGCCGCGCGCTCGTGCGTTGTCCCTCCGTGACGCCGCAAGACGCCGGCGCTCAGGGTGTGCTGCAAGAAAGGCTAAGAGCGGCCGGCTTCACGACGCATTCCGTCGCTTTCGCGGAGAGCGGGGCGCCCGACGTCGTCAATCTCTATGCGCGCATCGGAGCGGGCAGGCCGCATCTCGCTTTCGCAGGCCACACCGACGTCGTGCCGCCGGGCGACGCGGCGGGCTGGCGCTTCGATCCATTCAGCGCCGAATGCGCGGACGGCGTGATCTTCGGCCGAGGGGTCGCCGATATGAAAGGCGCGATTGCGGCTTTCGTCGCCGCCGCTTGCGCTTTCGTCGCCAGCCATGGCGCCGACAAAGGCTCGATCAGTCTGATCATCACGGGCGATGAGGAAGGGCCGGCGATCAACGGAACCGACAAGTTGCTGCGTTGGGCGCACGAGCGCGGCGAGCGTTTCGATCATTGCATCGTCGGCGAGCCGACCAATCCCGATACGCTTGGGGAAATGGTCAAGATCGGCAGGCGCGGCTCGCTGAACGGAACTTTGAGCGTCAAAGGCCGCCAGGGTCACGCCGCCTATCCGCATCGCGCGAACAATCCGATTCCACATCTTTTGCGGCTGCTTGGCGCTCTGATCGCGGCGCAGCTCGATTCGGGGACCGACCATTTCGATGCTTCGAATCTCGAAATCGTTAGCGTCGACGTCGGCAACCCGGCTTTCAATGTCATTCCGGCCGAAGCGCGCGGGAAGATTCAACGTCAGGTTCAACGATCTTTGGACGCCGGAATTGCTCGCCGGCGAGTTGCGCAAGCGCGTCGAGGTGGCGGCGCAAGGCGCCCGCTATCAGCTGCGTTTCGAGCCGTGCAACGCTTTGGCTTTTCTGACGCCGCCCGATCGGTTCACGGAACTTGTCCGTGGAGCAATTGAAAAGCGAACGGGGCGATCGCCCGCGCTCTCCACGAGCGGGGGCACCTCGGATGCGCGCTTCATCCGTGCCTATTGTCCGGTGCTCGAGTTTGGCCTCATCAGCGCCACGGCGCACATGGTCGACGAGCGAACTGCAATCAAAGATATAGTTGACTTAACAGATATTTATATTTCCATCCTAGAGGCCTACTTTAATGTCGGCTCGCAGAGCTGATCATCAGCGACCCCGCCGAGCCCGTTATCCAATAGTATCAAGTTTGCCTGACAACCCCCAATAATTAAAGGTGAAAACATTGACGGCTGCGGCGGGGTCGACTTAGTCCGCGTTGATCTGTTTTGGAAGCATGCGGTTCAGGGCGCCGTCGCGTTTGATAACGATGTGATAGCCCGTTCCGAGGATGTGCAAGGCGACGAGGGCGTAGACCGCCCACTGCATCGTCAGATGCACGGCCTCCGCGGCCTTGGACAGCGGTTTGTTCTCGGGTAGCGACGGCAAGGTGAACAGGTCGAAATACTTGACCGGATGATTGCTCGCGGTGGAAAGGATGTAGCCGCTGATCGGCATGGCGAGAAGGATGAAATAAAGCAGGAGATGGCTGATTTTTGCGGCCACGGCCTCCCAGGGTTCAAGGCTCCAGGGCAGCGGCGGGGGAGGGTGCAGGGCGCGCCAGAAGATGCGGAATAGGGCGAGCGCGAAAATCGTCACCCCCAGCGATTTGTGGATCATAAAGAGGGTCGGGACCCAGTGATTTTCTTTCGGCAAGGCGAGCATGACCCAGGCGACCGGCAACGTCGCGAACACGAGAAGCGCGGTGATCCAATGCAGCCATTGCGAGACGTGATGATATCGCCATGTTGCCTCGGTCGAGAAATCGGGAACGCTGGCCATGAATGCTCCTTGGACCGGTGAGCCGGCCCTCTTGCTGAGCCGGCCCTCTTATAGATTTTGCGCCATGATTTGATCAAGCGCGCAGCCGCACGCGATCTTGCGCGTCACGCCATGACGAAATGCTTCGACAACTTGAGGCCCTGGCCCTGATAGTTGGAGCCGTCGCCTTCGCCATAAAGCACTTGCGGCGCCTCCGCCATTTTCTCGTAGACGAGGCGGCCGATGACTTGGCCGTCCTCCAAGAAAAAGGGGACCTCATAGCTGCGGACTTCGAGGACGGCTTTGGCGCTCGGGCGATTGTCCGCCCCGGCGCCGAAGCCTGGGTCAAAAAACCCGGCGTAATGCACGCGAAACTCGCCCATCGCCGGGTCGATCGGCACCATCTCGGCGGCGAGGTCGGGAGGGATGCGTAATTTCTCCTTGGAAGCCAAAATATAAAACTCGTCCGGGTCAAGGATCAGCCGCTTGTCCGCCCGCGCCCTGAGCTCGACCCAGTAATCGGCGATCCTATAGGAGCCGACGCGCTCCACGTCGAGAATGTCGGCGTGCTTCTGCGCTTTGTACCCAATCACGCCGTCAATCGCGTCGGCGTCCAATCCGACGCGCAGGACGATAGCGTTGCGCCCCGGTTCCAGATCGTGGTCCATAAGCGGCATTTTCTTATGACGTTCGCGAAGCTCCTTCATGTCGAGGCCAAAGTCCGCCCGCTCCAGCTGCTGGGAGTTCAATCGCCTGAAGCGGATCTGATTGAGCTTCGCGTCCTTGCGGACGCGAACGCTGAAGCTGCGCGGCGATATCTCGGCATAAAGCGGCCCCTCATACCCTCTTGTCACGCGGTCGAATACGTCGCTTCTGTCCGTTATGAGGCGGGTGAAAATATCGAGGCGTCCCGTGGAGCTCTTGGGGTTGGCGAAGGCGGATATGCTGTCGGGGAGTTTCAAATGCTCAAGAAGAGGAACGACATAAACGCAGCCGCGTTCAAGCACGGCCCCTTGTCCTTCGAGACTAATTTCGTCGTCGGCGCTCTGAAGCGCGTCCAGGCGCTGACGGACCGAATGCTCTTTGCCCGGCAAGAAGCTTGCTCTCACCCGGTAGGCGCGCGGACCGAGGCGAAGATCGAGGCTTGCCGGCTGGAGCTGGCGTTCCTCAAGTTCGGGGCCAACAATCATTCCGCGCCGAAGCATTAGCTCCATCTTTTCCCGTGGCAACAATCCGAACTGGGCGCCGAAGTCGCTGACCTCCAGGCTGGGGAAGAGGGAGCGGGGTGAGAAACGCGTAAAGTTCATTCGATGCCTTATCAGACGGGGCGACGGACCTTAAAATGAAGCCAAAAGATTGTCGGCGAAAGTCCATGCGCGGAGGGCTTCTGTCCACTAAAAAATACCGCGGCACGAACTTGAGCATAGTTGGCCGGTAGCAACAGACGCGACAGGAGATGAGATGGGGGATCCTTTATCCAAATCCGAGTTCTAGGGCCTTGCGGCCCGCGACGCTGCTCGTTCATGGCGGGGGGGCCCGTTCGCAGTTCGGCGAGACCTCCGAGGCGCTTTTTCTGACGCAGGGCTATGTTTTCGAACTCGATGGAGTCCTGCGAGGCGCGCTTTAAAGGCGAGGAGCCGGGATTCGTCTATTCGCGCTACGGCAATCCGACGGTCGCCATGTTCGAGGAGAAAATGGCCTTGATTGAAGGCGCGGAGGCGGCGCGGGCGACCGCGACCGGGATGGCCGCCGTGACGGCGTCGCTGATGTCGCAGCTGAAGGCCGGCGACCACGTCGTGGCCGCGCGCGCGCTTTTTGGGGCCTGCCGCTACATCGTCGAGGATCTGCTGCCGCGCTTCGGCGTCGCCTCGACGATTGTCGACGGCGCGAACCTTGACGAATGGCGCGCGGCGATCCGCCCGGAAACGAAAGTTCTCTTTCTCGAAAGCCCGACAAACCCGTGTCTCGACGTCTACGACATCGCGGCGATCTCTGCGATTGCGCATGACAACGGCGGGATCGCCGTGGTCGACAATGTGTTCGCGACGCCGATCCTGCAGAAGCCGCTGACGCTTGGCGCCGATCTCGTCGTCTATTCCGCGACGAAACACATCGACGGCGGTGGACGATGCATGGGCGGCGTGATCCTTGGGCGCAAGGAGTTGATCGAAGGCGATGTCCAGCAGTTTTTGCGCCAAACCGGACCGGCCTTGTCGCCGTTCAACGCCTGGGTGTTGGTGAAGGCGCTCGAAACATTGTCGCTGCGGGTCTGGCAGCAGACGGAGAACGCCGCCCGGATCGCTGATTTCTTGAGCGCTCATCCCCATGTCGGGCTTGTACGCTATCCGGGCAGGGCCGATCATCCGCATGCCCCGCTCGTCAAGCGGCAGATGAGCGGCGGCGGCACGCTGGTCGCCTTCGAGATCGCCGGCGGCAAACCCGCCGCCTTCGCTTTCGGCAGGGCTCTCAAGCTGATCAAGATTTCGAGCAATCTCGGCGACGCCAAAAGCCTCATCACCCATCCGGCGACGTCGACGCATCAGCGGCTGACGCCGGAGGCGCGGGCCGCGCTTGGGGTTTCCGAAGGGATGGTCCGGCTCTCGGTGGGGCTTGAGGACGCCGACGATCTGATTGATGATCTGGGCGCGGCGCTGAGCGCGCTTGACTGCCCTCTTGCAGCCGAATGAACCTGCGTGAGAGCGCCGTTTTCCTGCCGTATAAGCTATGTTACGCTGGACCTGAGGCCGCATCCGGGCGGCTCGTTATCGCAGCTCACATCGCACCATGTACAGCACCGTTACGCACGACATTCAGATCACAGTTCTGCCCGAGTTCATCCCCGAACGCTCCAACGCCGATCAGGCGACCTTCTTTTGGGCCTACACGGTCGAAATCGCCAATCAGGGAGACAAAACCGTGCAGCTCACCGCACGGCATTGGAAAATCACGGACGGCAACGGCAAGCTTGAAGAGGTCCAGGGACCGGGCGTCGTCGGCGAGCAGCCGATTTTGAAGCCCGGCGAGACCTTCCGCTACACCTCGGGATCCAATTTATCGACCCCGTCGGGGATCATGACCGGCGTTTACTCGATGGTGGACGAAGACGGCGAGATGTTCGAAGCGCAAATTCCGGTGTTTTCGCTGGATTCGCCTTTCGTCCGCCGCGTTCTGAATTGAGCGGGCGCGCGCGTCGGTCCGCTTCGTGACGTCAAGGAGCGGCGTTCCATGTCTTCCGCGCATCATGATGCTTCTTCGGGCGGCGACGCGCGGCTCGCTGCGGCGATCGGCGTGCTGGAGCGGCTCATTGGCTTTGATACCGAAAGTTCGAAATCAAATCTCGCATTGGTCGCGGCGGTTGAGGCTTATCTCGACGAATGCGGCGTCGATTACGTCAAGATCCTCAACGAGACCGGCGACAAGGCGGCGCTTTTTCTGACCATTGGCCCGAAAGACGACGGCGGCGTCCTGTTGTCGGGCCACACCGACGTGGTGCCGGTCGAAGGTCAGAGCTGGACCGGCGATCCTTTTAAGCTGCGCCGCCAGAACGGGCGCCTTTTTGGCCGCGGCGTCTGCGACATGAAAGGCTTCAATTCGCTATGCCTTGCTATGATTCCGGAGTTTCAGAGCGCGCGCCTGTCGCGGCCGATCCATATCCTTCTCAGCTATGACGAGGAGACAACCTGCCGCGGCGCGCTCGCCGCCATTGCGCGTTTCGGCCTCGATTTGCCCCGGCCGTCAGCAGTTTTTGTCGGCGAGCCCACCCTGATGCAAGTCGCCGACGCCCATAAGGCGATCGTTACCTATCGCACTGTCGTGCATGGTCATGAGGCGCATTCGTCAAAGCCCTATCTCGGCGCCAATGCGGTCGAGACGGCCTGCGATCTCGTCACCGAATTATATCGCTTCGCTGCCCAGCTCGCGCTTCAGGGTGACGCATCCGGGCGGTTCGACCCGCCGGCCTCGACTATCGAAGTTGGCGTGATCCATGGCGGCACGGCGCGCAATATTCTCGCCAAACAATGCGCTTTCGACTGGGAGTTCCGCAGCCTGCCGCACGCGCCGCAAAATCTCGCGTTGGCGCATCTCGAGCAATACATCGCCCGCGTTGCGCTGCCGAAGCTAAGGCGCAACGCCAAGGACGCCTTCATCGAAACCTTGTCGGAAATTGAAGTGCCGGGCCTAAGGCCTGAGCCCGGCTCGCCGGCGGAGACGCTGGCCCTGAAACTCGCCCATTCCAATCGCACGATCAGCGTGCCCTTTGCGACGGAGGCCGGACAGTTCCAAGCGGCCGGGACGCCGACCATCGTCTGCGGTCCGGGCTCGATCGACCAGGCGCATCAGCCGGACGAATATATTGAGATCGCGCAAATGGAGGCTGGGATCGCGTTTCTGCGGCGGTTGGCCAAGGAATTGAGCTGAGGATAGGATTTTCCGGCGCACAGGCGCGTCAGGCCCGTGTTTTCCCGGCCTGATCAACAAAAGCCCGTAAAACGGCGTTTATTCGGGTCTGGTAACCCGGGCCCTGCCGCTTGAACCAATCGACGACATCGGCGTCGAGACGAAGGTGTGCCTGGCATGGGCACTGGATTGGAGGTGGAAGTCCTTTGCGGGGCGAGTTGGTAGCAACCGCGAGCCGGAGGCAACTGCACGCAGGGTCTGCCGTCGAGAGACGCCTATGACCCTGGCGCCGCGAGGCCGTGTGGGGAAGAAGCCCGAGGCGAACCGCAGCACCGAACGAAAGTAAACCCCCGAGCAAGCCGAACCGGCCGGGTCAGCGTGTCTTCGAACGCGACGCCCGAAATCCAACCGAGGCCGGGACGGTAATAGGGGCGGGAGCGGCGGGACATCCAGTGTTCTTACCCAGGGAGGTCTGCGTGGGTCCGCGTGAGCGGTAGACCCGAAGGAGGCAACGACGACGGGACGATGTCCACGCAGAAGTCGGATCTCTTCATATGAGCTGGGAAGCCGGCGAAAGCCGGTGGAGCAAAGGGAGAGATGGATTGAAAAAGACGGGACCACGGCAATTGAGCCTCGTGTTCGCCGACAGCCCCTCGGGGGGCGGGTCGTCCGAGCCCTCGGACGCATCCGAGCGGCGGAGCTTCCTGCTGCACAAAGCGAGGACCAAGAAGACGACAGGTTCTGCCGCCAGCGTGGCCGACGATAGTCGGCTGCTCGAAGAAGTGGCGTCGGAAGCCAATCTGGCCAAGGCGCTGCTGAACGTAGTACGCAATAAGGGAGCGCCGGGATTGGACGGACAGACGGTCGAGGCGGCGGAGGCGAAAGCGCCGTCGATCATCGCCCGTTTGCGCCGCGACTTGCTGACGGAACGCTACAGGCCCGGCGATGTCCGCCGGGTTTGGCTGCCGAAGCCCGGGGGCGGGCATCGTGGGCTTGGCATTCCGAATATTTTGGACCGGACGGTGCAGCAGGCGGTTCTTCAAGTATTGGAACCGATCTTCGAACCGGCCTTCCATCCCAGCAGTCACGGTTTCCGGCCAAAACGCGGGGCTCACACCGCCATTGCTGAAGCAACGGGGTACCTGAAAGAGGGATATCAAACGGTGGTTGATCTGGATTTGGCCAAGTTCTTTGACCGAGTTCCGCATCAGCGCCTGTTGGCCCGGATCGCCGAGCGCGCGAAGGACCAACGGATAATCACTTTGGTGCGCCTGATGCTGACGGCGTCGGTGGTGATGCCGGACGGGACGAGGGTCGCCGTCAAGGAAGGAACTCCACAAGGGGGGCCGCTTTCGCCAATGCTTTCCAACGTTGTCCTCAACGAACTGGATGGCGAACTGGCAAGGCGAGGCCTCCGGTTCGTTCGATACGCCGACGACTGTAATATCTTCGTGCGAAGCGAACGCGCCGGACAGCGCGTCATGACATCAATCCAGAAATTCCTGGAAAACCGCATGCGGCTCCAGGTCAACGAGGAGAAGAGTGACGTTCGCAAACCGGAGGATGTCCACTTTCTTGGCTTTCGTTTCCGCTGTGCGAAGGAGGGTGAGGGCGACAATGTCGCCGTCTTTCCTTCGCGCAAGACGGAACGACGACTGATGACGACGATGCGGGGAATGACGCCCCCAAATTGGGGACGCTCCATCTCCTCGTGCATGGAAGACATCAGCCGCTACCTGACAGGCTGGATATCGTACTTCCGGCTTTGCACGCCGGACGCGATAAAAGGATTGGGCGTCATCGACGCTCACGTCCGCCGCCGGATCAGGGCGATCATCGTCCGGCAGAAGAAGCGGCAACGCTTTCTCTACCGGCACCTGAAAGCCAAAGGCGTCAGCTCCAAGGCTGCCAATGGCTGTGCGTTCTGCGGCAAAGGAGCATGGGTGAAATCGAACCGCCCGGCGATGACGAAGGCCTATCCACCGTCTTGGTTTGACGGGCGTATGGCCTCGCTCAAAGCCTTGTGGAACGATCTCAACCTGTCGCGGGTATCGGCCCAGCTATCGCTGGAGTTCTGACATATCGATCCAAAGAGCCGGATGCGGGCCCGCATGTCCGGTTCTGTGAGAGGCGTGGCGGAGCAATCCCCACGCCTACTCGACAGATAAGAGCTTCTTCGGCGCGGGCATCACCGCCTCTGCGGCCTCGTACCAATCCGTCGCTTCGTCGCGGAATTCGGGATCGGACTTTATGTCGCGCTCAAGTTCCGCTTCTGTTTTCGATCGTACACGCGCAAAATCGGTGCGGCTGTCGCCGCTCGCACGAAGGTCTTCGAGTTCAGCGGCTGAATATGTTTTGATGTTTTTGCCTTTCTCCATCTCTTGCTCTCCGCATTGAAATGATGCGGATGACCGAACCGCGCCTAGTGAAAACGGCGGTGACGAAGATTTCTTCAATCACGCCTGTCGCTAACCAACGCTTTTCGCCGTCAACTGTTTTTGCCGGCGCGGTCAAATGCGGGTTATCGAACAGGACAACCGCGTCAATGACGTCGTAACACAGAAGCAAATGCAAGTAGACTGGCCAGAAATCCCGGCTCGACTGTACCGCTTCCGCCTGTGGGGTTGCACGGTGGGGAGAAAAAGCGTAGCGGCCAAAATTGCTCGCCAAATTCTGCGCGCCTTACGGCTCCAAGACGGAATCCCAGTAAAGGTAGTCCATCCAGCTCTCGTGCAGATAATTGGGCGGAAAATGCCGTCCGTTTTGATGCAAATCGTTGACGGTTGGCTGATAGGGCTTGTGGCTCGGCCACATATGGGCTTCGGCCGGAAGCCGGTCGCTCTTACGCAGATTGCAGGTAGAGCAGGCCGCCACGACATTTCGCCAAGTCGTCGTCCCGCCCCTTGAGCGGGGAATCACGTGATCGAAGGTCAGATCATGGCGC
Source organism: uncultured Alphaproteobacteria bacterium (assembly GCA_963815815.1). Classification (GTDB taxonomy): domain Bacteria; phylum Pseudomonadota; class Alphaproteobacteria; order Rhizobiales; family Beijerinckiaceae; genus Methylocapsa. The sequence goes on along the minus strand of CAWFIA010000010.1, from coordinate 176,413 downwards.
GACCCGCAATATTGGCAGCTGAAGCGGTCGCGAAGGAAGACGTTGAACCGTGTAAAAGCTGGATGCCGGGAAGGTTTTATATAAGTCTTCAGAGAAACGACCGAGGGAAGCAGCATCTCGAAGCTAGGACTTCGAACCGCCTTATCATAGTTGGAGACGATATTCACGCGGTCGAGAAACACCGCTTTGATCGCGTCCTGCCATGACCACAGCGACAGGGGATAGTAGCTCAAGGGCCGGAAATCGGCGTTGAGCACAAGAGCCGGACACGCTTCCGGCGAAGCAGTGGGATGGAAATGGACCGTCAACTCGGCGCCTCTCCTTCAGCGTTTCCGCATTAACTGCTATGGCTTAACTCGTCAATTCGAATTCAGCTTTCAGTAATGCGGCAATTCGCCAGGATAGTGTACGGCCCGGATGACGCCGGTGTGAAGAAGCGCTTCCGCGGGGGAACACAAAGGTCCACAGTGACGCTTCCAATCGGCTCCAATCACCGCGTCGGAATCGGCGTTCCGCTGCGGTAGTCGTAAAAGCCGCGCTGGGTTTTTCGCCCAAGCCAGCCCGCTTCGACATATTTCACCAGCAGCGGGCAGGGGCGGTATTTCGAATCCGCCAGTCCTTCATGCAATACCTGCATCACCGACAGAACGGTGTCGAGGCCGATGAAATCGGCGAGCTGCAGCGGACCCATCGGATGATTGGCGCCGAGCCGCATGGCGGTGTCGATTGCGTCGACCGTTCCGACCCCCTCGTAGAGCGTATAGATCGCCTCATTGATCATCGGCAGAAGGATGCGGTTGACGATGAAGGCCGGAAAGTCTTCGGATACGGTCACCGTCTTGCCAAGCCGCGCGACCAGCTCTTTGGCCGCCTCGAAGGTCTCATTTTCGGTGACGATGCCGCGGATGACTTCGACGAGCTGCATGCGCTGGACGGGATTCATGAAATGAATGCCGATGAAGCGCTCCGGCCGGTCGGTCACGGACGCGAGCCGGGTAATCGAAATAGACGAGGTGTTGGTCGCAATCAAAGCATCGGGACGCAACGAGCCGCAGAGCTTGCTGAAGATCTTTCGTTTGACCTCCTCGTTTTCGGACGCCGCCTCGATGATGAGGTCGCAATCGCTGAACTCTCCGTAATCACGGGCTGGGCGTATCCGTTTGAGCGCCGTCTCCCGCGCGGCGGGCTCGATCTGATGGCGTTCAACCTGCTTTGAGAGGCTCGATCCGATGGCGGAGAGGGCGGCGGCGACACGCTCCTCCGAAACGTCGTTAAGGGCGACGTCGATTCCGGCGAGAGCGCAAACCTGGGCAATTCCTGCGCCCATCTGCCCGGCGCCAATCACCCCGATCTTGTTAATGTCCATTTGGTCCGTCCATCAGCGGAATAATGTCCCTCGCCGCGCCAAGTTCCAAAAGGTGGGGAAGCGGGCGCGCCGTTCAAGGCGTCGGCAGGGTCTCCGGGGCGTTCGACCGCGGACGGCTCGCCTGCGATCAAACCTTTATGACTTCTAGAACGGATCCAACAACTTGACCACATTCAAAATTCTCTTCGGCTGAGGCGCAATGGTTTCGTCGAATCGCGCTTTTTTGCGCTGCCTTCCTCGAGCGGCTTGCCCCCATAAAGCTCCCCGGCCACCGCAGCGATTGGATGGCCAGTCTCTCTTTTTGCGCGTTGAACGATGATTCTTGGTTCAAGGAATTGCGAACTTTGACTTCGTTGGCCCAATAGCGGGCCCTAGTTTTGGGCCATAAGCGAATGTTTGCGCCGTCACGCACCGGCGGACCAGCTGCGCGCGAACGCGGGACTTCCGAGACCGTCGCAACGCCTAAAAGCTCCGCGTCAACCAAATTGAAGTCGCTCCAAGACACTACTGCGCTCGACGGGGACAACCGTCATATAGCGCGGCTGCGGATCGCCCCTGAAGCCGTAAGATCCAATATGGGTGAGCCTGCCCTCCGTATCCAGCCAGATTTTGCCGCCTATGTCGCGCCATCTCTGGCAGAACGCGAAATCCTCGCTGATATAGGCGCTGGTCTCCTTGTCGATCATGCAGTCGAAAAGAGCGTAATTGGCGGCGCCATTGGCGTTGGAATAGGCGTGGACGCTAGCGTAGCGGGTCTCGGGATAGGCCTCGATCATGCGTTCGATGACGCTGCGCTTCAGCAGCATGAAGCCGCCGCCGCAATAGATGGCCGTGGCGAAACGGCCCCGGCGCTCGAGCTCGCCGTTTGGGCAGAGCGATCCGACGTAAAGCAGTGGCGCAGATTCAAAACTCTCTCCCTTGGTGGCGGCGCGCCGGATCGCCGCATTGCTCCAGTCGATTACTTTCAGGGGATAGATTCCGGCGATGAAATCCTGATCAAAGTTGAGCATGTGGAGGACTTGCTCGGCCTCGAAGCTGATGTCGGCGTCGATGAACAGGAGATGGGAGGCGTTCGGCGTGTCGAGGAATTGGCTGACCAGGGTATTGCGGCTGCGCGTGATTAGCGAATCATGGCCGAGCAGCGCGAGCGCCGCGTCGAACCCGGCGGGACCTGCAAACTGCATGAGGCCAAGGATCGATTGCATGTAATGTTGTGAAAGGAGACCCCCAAAGCAGGAAGTTGCAACGAAGAGCAACGGTCTTTGTGCTGGCTGCGCCATGATGGTCCTTGCTGGCCGCGAGAGAGTCGGCGACGCCGCGGAGGAAAGCGTCTCTCGCTCTTGGTTGTCCGCATCTTCACGCGAATTCACTTCGCCCGAAAACGCTCCGATCCGCCTGATGTCGCTGACGCCACGCCAGATTAAGCGGCAAAACCTGCGCGGAGCCTTCCCGCTCGATGGCGGCCTCGGTGCGAACGTTAAGCTTAACGAAAGGTGAAGCGCTCCGCTCGGCAATTATCGGCTAGACTGCGCAGCATTGCTGGAGAAGACGCGCGCTGTTCCAATCGCGCCGATTTGACGCTTCCCTGTCTGATCAACGGATCAGGCTGCTTGCCACGGGCGGAGATGGTGCAAACGTCGCTTATCATTCTAGGAGGAGCGGTTTCGTTCGGTGAGAAATTGGCCGCCTCCGACCAGTTTCTAAGTTTGTTCAAGCAAGGCATGGACCTCGCCGCCGCCGCCGCCGATTATCTCGACGGCCCCGGGCGCGAGGAGGCGAGCGCCCTTGCGCGGCCGGCGGCGATCGCCTACGCCGTCGAGAGCATGCGGCTGACCACGCGGCTGATGCAGATCGCCTCCTGGCTCTTGCTGCAGCGTGCGGTCAACGAAGGCGAACTGACGCGGGCTGAGGCGTCCAGCGAGAAACGCCGCATCCGCCTGTCTCGGCAGGACGCCGTGTCGAGCGAAGAACTTTTGGCGGGATTGCCCAAACGGCTCTGCGAACTGGTCGAAATCTCCCTGCGCGTCCAGGCCCGCATCCGCCATTTTGACGTGCTGATCCATTGCTCGGAGGCGGGCGAGGGGGTCGCCACCGGCCCCGGCCCCGTCGAAGAGCAGATCGCGCTCCTTCGCGCGGCATTTCCGCCCGGCGGGCGCACTTAGAGACTTGGCGGCGCGCCGCGGCCGCGTGTGACATCGCGAAAAAAGCGCGGGGCGCGCTACTTCTTGCCGAAACTCATAGCCCCGAAACGGGAATTGAAGCGCGAAAGGCGACCGCCGCGGTCAATGAGCTGCGCCGACCCGCCGGTCCAGGCCGGGTGCGTCTTGGGATCGATGTCGAGATGCAAGGTCGCCCCCTCTTGGCCATAGGTCGAGCGAGTCAGAAACTCGGAGCCATCGGTCATGACGACCTTGATCACATGATATTGCGGGTGAATATCGGCTTTCATCGACGCATCCTCGAAAACGCTGGCAAATCCATTGGCAAATGGTCAAAAATAGCGCCTTTGGCGCGTCAGGGCCCATTCGGTCATACGGCTGGAAAGCGCGCGCTATAGCAAACCGCCTCGCGCGTGACAAGGCTGCGCGCTGATGTCGGGCCATGCGCGCTTTACTCGCACGCGGCGAAAGTGTACCCGGGGGAAGCCCCAGCGCCTGCGCCAGGAACATTTTTTGAAAGCCTTGCGCGCTTGATCCATCCGGGATCGAAGAGACCGGCGATCGAGCCGACTTTGCGCCCGTTATCGCATTTTTTGCGCCCGTTATCGCATTTAAAGAGCGAAATCACGTTAAAGAGCGAAGCTGATCAATGGCGAATGTGGTGGTGGTCGGCGCCCAATGGGGCGACGAGGGCAAAGGTAAGATCGTCGATTGGCTGTCGATCGAGGCCGATATAGTTGTTCGTTTCCAGGGCGGCCACAATGCCGGGCACACGCTGGTCATCGGCAATCAGGTCTACAAGCTGGCGTTGCTGCCCTCTGGCATCGTGCGGCCCGGAAAGCTCTCGGTGATCGGCAACGGGGTCGTCCTCGATCCGCATCACCTCGTCGCGGAGATCGCCAAGCTCGAGTCACAAGGCGTTTTGATCACCCCCGGCAATCTGAAGATCGCCGACAATGTGACTTTGATCCTCTCGTTGCATCGCGAGCTCGACGCCCATCGCGAATCCGCCTCTGCGGGAGGGCTCAAGATCGGCACTACCAGACGCGGCATCGGCCCCGCTTATGAGGACAAAGTCGGGCGTCGCGCCATCCGCCTGATGGACCTCGCCGAGCCGCAGTCCCTTGATGAAAAGATCCAGCGCTTGCTCGCGCATCATGATCCGCTGCGGCGCGGCCTCGGGCTGGGGCCGGTCAGCGTCGCTGCGATCCGCGAGGAGCTCGCTTGCGTCGCACCGAAAGTTCTTCCCTATATGGACGCAACATGGGACCTTTTGGAGAGCGCCCGACGAGACGGCAAGCGCATCCTTTTCGAGGGCGCGCAGGGCGCGCTCCTCGACGTCGACCATGGAACCTATCCTTTCGTCACTTCGTCGAATACGGTGGCGGCCAACGCGGCGACGGGTTCGGGCCTCGGCCCCAAGGCGATCGGCTACGTGCTCGGCATCGCCAAAGCCTATACGACGCGCGTCGGCGGCGGACCCTTTCCGACCGAGCTGAAAGACGAGATCGGCGAAAGAATTGGCGATCGCGGCCATGAATACGGCACCAATACCGGTCGGCGCAGGCGCTGCGGCTGGTTCGACGCGGTGCTGGTGCGGCAAACCGTCAGAACCTGCGGCATCGACGGGATCGCCCTCACCAAGCTGGACATCCTCGACGGATTTCCCGAAATCAAGGTTTGCGTCGGCTATCATCTCGACGGCGAGCGCGTCGACAGGTTCCCGGCGAGCCAAGCGGCGCAGGCGCGCGTTCAGCCGATTTATGAGACGATGAAGGGCTGGACAGGGACGACGGCCGGAGCGCGCTCCTGGGCCGTGCTGCCAGCGCAGGCGATCAAATATGTGCGTCGCATCGAAGAGCTGATCGAAGCGCCGGTGGCGTTGCTATCGACGAGTCCCGAGCGCGCAGACACGGTCCTCGTGCATAATCCCTTCCGCGATTGAGGGCGGGTCAGGATTGCGTCCTCTGCGTCGCGCCTGCGGCCGCAGATCTAAATCCGCCCGTGATATAAGCGGCTTATGGGATTGACGGATGGACGCTGGGATGGTCTGAACAGGACATGGCTGACTATTATCCGCTTCTCGCCAAGGCCGTCGCGGCCCTGCCAGATCCGACGCCACAAGCGCGGAGAGCCATCTATGAGCGGGCCCGCAACGCTCTCGTCGGGCAGTTGCGCCGCCTCGATCCGCCAGTTCCCGAGGTGGAAATCGACCGTGAAAGTTCGGCCCTTGAAGTAGCCGTCGCACGACTCGAAGCTGAATTTGCGCCGCCGGAGCCGGATAGAGCCGCGCCGGAGCCTATCGCCGACCTACTCTCGGAGGCCGCACCCGTCGAGAATTCGATATCCATGGCCCCGGCGGCAATCGATGCTCCGGGTCCACCTCCAGGACCGCCGCCGTCGCAGCCGGAGCCGGAATCTTCAATCGAGCCGGCGTCGTCAGAGCCGCCGGTCGCGCTGGCGCCCGCGTCGCCGCCAGAGGCGGCGCCAGGAGAAACCAAAACGCAAGAGCCGCCGGCCGGCCCACCGCCGCCACGCGCGCCGATGTTCTTCAAGGTGCAGCGCGATAAGTCGCCGCTATTCCCGTCAGCCCCGCGCCCCAATGGTTTTTCCGCGCGGCAGCCGGCGAGCGCGACGCCGGGGCTCCGTTCGCACAGCTCTGCCCCACCGCCAGTGTCGCAGGCAAAGCCGCCGGAGAGCGACGCCGTCGAGCCTCAGGTGCGAGAGAATCGGCCGCCCGACGCTTCGTTTGGCGGAACCGCGGAGCATATTGGGAATGCCGACGCATCAGAAGCTCCGTCGCCGGACGCCCGCTTCGACGAAACCAACCTGGAAGGATCCGAGGCTTTGCAGTCCCTCGGCGCGGGCACATCCGTCCCGAGCGCGGTCGCGCCAGATGCGCCGGACGCCGGCGCGGATCTCAGCCAGGGCGAATGGAGCGAGCAAGAGGAGCCGTTCGCGAGCCCGCGCATCTCGCCAGCGCTGGCGAAGCCTCGGTCCGACGCGCAGCGTCCTTTCGCGCCCCAGCCGCCGCGCGACCACGCCGCGCCGCGGCGTCTATGGGCGGTCGGCTTTGTTGTTGGACTTTTGGTTTTCCTCGTTGCAATCGCAGCTTTCGAGCTGCGCGACCGGCCAGAGGAGCTGCGTCAGAAAGCGGCGGCGCCGGTCATCGTCCCGGAAGCGGCGTCGAACGGCAAGATCGTCGATCGCGTCAATGCTGGGCCGGATGCGTCCGAGCCTGCGCCTGCGCCTTCGTCCGATACGGCGGCGGCTCCTCCCCGCGCCTCAGCCGCCAGTAGCGCGGCGCCCGCCAGCGATCAGGCCGCGCCATCCGCGCGCCGCGCCGCTCTCCTTGTCGAAGCGCCGGACGAACAATCGAAGGTAAAGACCTATCTTGGGGCGGTGGTCTGGAAAGTCGACAATGTCAGCGAGGGCCCCGGCGATCCGCTGAGCATGGCTGTCCACGCTGAAGTCGACATTCCCGAAGAGAAGCTGCAGGCCATTGTGACGCTGCAAAAAAATTTCGATAGCAGTTTGCCGGCCTCGCACACCATGAAAGTCCAATTTGTCGAGCCCGCCGACAGTCCGCTCGGCGGGGTTCAGCAGATCGGCGTGCCGCAGATGCGGCGCGAAGAAGTCGCCACCGGCGATGCGCTCAAAGGCGTTCCCGTATCGATCAGCGATAATTCCTTTCTCGTTGGCCTCACGCGGGGTCCTTCAGAGGAGGAGGCCAATCTGGATCTCCTGAAGTCCCGCGAATGGATCGATGTGCCGATGATCCTGAGCAATGGGAAAATCGCCAAACTGACATTCGAAAAGGGCCCTGCGGGAGACCGGGCCATCGAAGACGCGCTTGCATCCTGGAATGGGCAATGAATGCGCTAGCCGCAATGAAGCGACCGGCGCTTTCGCTCGCCGCCGCAACTCTTTAGCTTGCGTCAAACGCCGCCTCATCCGCGCGGATGCGAACGGCCAGTTCATGCAAGCGGGCTTCGGGTAGCGAACCGGCGAGCGCATAGACGGCGTTGCCCTCGCTCCAGCGAATTACGGTTGCTTGCACGGGCGGCGACGATTGCGAGGGGGATTGCCTGGAGGCGTGGAATCCGAGCGCTCCGGCACCCGCGCCGCGCGCGACGCACAGGGCGACGGGCGCTTCCGCAGCCCTTCCGTAAAACAAGCAAAACGTCTCGCCTGTCGGGGCAGGGACGGCGCGGACGCCGACGAGAGCAAGTCCCATGCTCGAAAGGTTGGGGACGACGAGCAAGTCTTGATTTGTCGCAGGGGAGCGATCTGCGGTTGCGCCGTCGGAATCATAATCCCCTTTTTGTGGCTTGAAAGCCGCGAGCGCCGCCGCGGCGTGTTCTGCCAGAGATTCATCGATCGATGCCGACGTCGAAACAGAACTCGGCGCCGCCCGGCAGGTGGCCAGCCAAATACGCGGCGGCGAGGGCTATGACGGCCCCCGCCGCGAAAGCCGCGGCCAGAGCGCGCCGCCGCACGAAGCCGGGTACGACTTCGCCGTCGCCGTTGTCGCCCTGTCGCCAAAGCGCGCCTTGTTGCGCGATCATGGCCGATTTGTCCGCCGAGGGTTCCGCGCAAGATCGGAGGAGGTTCAAAAAGGGGCGCTTGCGGATCGGCCGCGGCAGCAAGGTGGCCTGCGGAGTCGGCTCGGCCTCGACGCGCGCGAACGCCACCCGCAAGAGCGCTACTTGCCGCCGCCAGTTTTCGACGCGCTCTGCGTCAGCTGGCGAGGCGGCGAGATATGCTTCGACGTCGCGGCGGACGTCCAGCGGAAGTTCGCCGTCGACGAAGGCGTGGAGGTCTTCGTCGCTGGCTGGAGGCAAGCAGCAGCTCACGTTGGTAAGCTTTCTATTTGACGATTCGGAGATGCGTAGGGCGCCCTTTGGTCCGGCGGTGAGAAGAGCGATCCTTGAGGTTCTTGGGCATCCTTTCGCGCGCCCTCGATAGTCGAGCGATCAGCACAGGGCGTGAAATTTTTAAAATCCGCGCCGCTTGAGCGTAACTGAAGCCTTCGAGACTGACGAGCAGCAAGGCTTCGCGCTCCTCCAGCTTCAGCGCGCAGAGAGCGCCCGTGAGATCGTCATGGGAATCGAAAGCGCTCTGGAGCTTTTCGGGCGAATGAAGGTCGGCGGCATAGGAGCCTCCAGTCTTGCCGATGGCGTTCGCGCCGAGGCTTGCGCAAGAACTCGAACCAAGCGTCCGCCCTGGTGAGGGCGAGCCGAAGCTTGGCTTTTGTGGACCCAAAGTGCGGAACTGCTCGCGATTGGCCTCGATGAGGAGCGTATAGGCGAGGACCTGCAACTCCGGGGCGTTCAGCGAGGGCGCGCCCGTGTCGAAGGCGCGCCGCAGGGCGACGCTGACGACGCCGTCTGCTGTCTCACTCGGACCTGGATGACCAGCGATTAGGGCTCGCGCGTAACGCCGTAGGCGCGGCGCAAGCAAATTGAGCTCCTCTCGCACGTTCACTTTTACGCTCCGTCGTCAGCTCCGTCCGGTCCCGCCGTTCCGCCTCCCACCCAATACTACCGCTCGGCGCGTTTCCTGCCTATGCGCAAAATAAATTTTTGCTTGCAGAGCCTAAAGCTTTGGCCTGTGCTAACGCGGATATCTTGCTTTAGGCCGAGATAATCCTTAAACGCGGCTAGCGCCGCGGCTGTTCCACTGCGATCGCATCCCTTACCTCCTATCCGGATCGAGAATGACGCAACCGGAAGCAATCGCCCACCCCGTGATTCGGTCTGACATCCTCAAGGGCAAACGCGGCCTTGTCCTCGGGCTCGCCAATAATCGCTCGATCGCGTGGGGCATCGCCAAAGCAGCCCGCGAGGCTGGCGCCGAACTCGCCTTCACCTATCAGGGCGAATCGCTTGAAAAGAGAGTGCGCCCATTGGCCGCTGAGCTTGGCGGCCAAGTGCTCGGCCACTGCGACGTGATCGACGCGGCAAGTCTCGACGCCGCTTTCGTTGAGATCGAGCGGATTTGGGGCGGCCTCGATTTCGTCGTCCATTGCGTCGCTTTTTCCGACAAGGATCAGCTGACCGGCCGCTATGTCGACACGACGGCGGAAAATTTCAGCAATTCGCTGCTGATTTCCTGCTACTCGTTCACGGCCGTGGCTCAGCGCGCCGAAAAACTTATGCGCGACGGCGGCGCTATGCTCACCTTGACCTATTATGGCGCCGAAAAATGGATGCCGCATTATAACGTCATGGGCGTCGCCAAGGCCGCGCTAGAGGCGAGCGTGCGCTATCTTGCAGCCGACCTGGGCGAAAAGAATATCAGGATCAACGCCATTTCCGCCGGTCCGATCAAGACTCTTGCGGCTTCGGGAATTGGCGATTTTCGCTACATCTTGAAGTGGAACGAATATAACGCGCCGCTCCGCCGCTCCGTGTCGATCGACGAGGTGGGCGAGAGCGCCGTCTTTCTGCTATCGCCAATGGCGCGCGGAATCACCGGCGAAATCCTTCATGTCGACGCAGGCTACCACATCGTCGGCATGAAAAATCCGGCGGCGCCTGACATTGCGGCCCTTGGTAAGGATTAGGCGTCTGGCGGCGCTGGCGTTGGCGTTCATGCCTTATTCAGGCTCAACTCGCATGCTCTACTCTGCTCGACGATTTCGATCCGTGCAGATCGCTCGCGCCAATGCATTTTTGCGGCAGCCTGTTCGGTTTTCACATCGCTCGCCGCGCACATTTTGTGCAATTGATCTTGAACTGCTTCATTTGCTAACCAATCAGGGCAGAGCTCCTGCTCGCTGACCGAAACGGGATCAAACATGTCGCATGGTTCGGCGGCGGTCGGAGCGATTTTTCCGCAAGGCTTCCCAGCGGAACAGCGCACAGAGTCGATTCTGCGTGGCCAGCGCCAGCCCGAGCTGATGCGCGACGAGTTGCTTTGCGAGATTTTCGCCGCGACCGTCGCCGCCGACCGGAGCGCCGTCGCGATGGTGACGCGCGACGGCAAACTGACTTATGCGGAGCTCGACGCAAAGGCTGAGGCCCTGGCGCGGGGGCTCGTTCGCAACGGCTTGCGTCCGGGCGACGTCGCCGGGCTCTGGATGGCGCGCGGCCACGGTCTCTTGATCGGCCAGATCGCCATCGCAAAGGTCGGCGCGGCGTGGCTGCCTTTCGACGGCGACGCGCCGATCGAGCGGATAGCCGTCTGCCTTGGCGATGCCAAAGCGAAAGGCGTCCTTGCTTCGCCGGACTTCGCGGCAAAGCTTGGCGGTCGCGCGCCTTGTCCCGCCTGGACGTTTCGCGATGTCATCGATCCTTCTGACGATAGCACGGTCGACGCGCGCGCGCTTGGCGCGACGCCTGACTCCCCAGCCTATCTTATCTACACTTCCGGTTCGACGGGCACGCCAAAGGGAATCGTAATATCGGGGCGCAATATTTGCCATTATCTGCGCGCCGCCAATGAAGTCTATGGCCTCAACGCCAGTGATATCGTTTTTCAGGGCGCCTCGGTCGCCTTCGACCTCTCGATGGAGGAGATCTGGCTGCCCTATCTCGTCGGCGCGACGCTGTTCGTCGCAACGCCTGAGATTTTGGGGGAAGCCGAAAAACTGCCCGAAATCATGGAGGCCAACGGCGTCACGGTGCTCGACACCGTGCCGACGCTTCTTGCCCTTTTGCCGCGCGACGTAGCGAGCCTGCGCGTGATTATTCTCGGCGGCGAGGCCTGTCCGCCGACGATCGCCAATCGCTGGTGCAAGCAAGGACGGCGGATTTTCAATTCCTACGGTCCGACCGAGGCGACGGTCGTCGCGACCGTGGCGGAAGTCATGCCCGACGGCGCCTGTCACCATTGGACGGCCGATCCCCAATTATTCCTGCTACGTCGTCGACGATCAGCTCAATCTGCTTGAGTGCGGGGCCGAGGGCGAGCTGCTGATCGGCGGTCCCGGCGTTCGCCCAGGGCTACCTCAACCGCCCGGAGCTGACGGCCGAGAAATTCATCCCTAATCCATTCGTCGATCCGATTCTTTCGGCGGCGGACGATCCCATCCTTTACCGGTCCGGCGACGCGGCGGCGATCGACGCCAATGGCGAAATCTTGTTTCGCGGCCGCATTGACGATCAAGTCAAGGTTCGCGGCTTTCGCGTTGAACTCGGCGAGATCGAGGCGAAGCTCGGAGACGTCGAGGGCGTCGCGCATGCCGCGGTCGTTTTGCGTAACGATGACGGAATCGACCAACTCGTCGGCTTCATCGTGCCCGCGCATGGCGCAGCCCTTGAGACCAGAGCCATGCGTGGCGAGCTGCGGGCGAGATTGCCCGCCTATATGGTTCCCTCGCGTTTTGAGACGGTCGAGAGCCTGCCGAAATTGTCGTCGGGCAAGGTCGATCGCAAGACGCTGAAGCTCGTTCCTCTATCCAAAGGCGATGGCGGCGACTCGCAGGAGGAGCCGCGCACGCAAACCGAGGCGAGCCTTCTTGCCGCCGCGAAAGAAGTGCTGCCACCGCAGGCGATCCCTTTCGACGCTGATTTCTTCACTGATCTCGGCGGCCATTCGCTGCTCGCGGCGCGCTTCATCTCAATCGTGCGCAAGACGGCGGCTTTCGCCCGCATCACATTGCAGGATGTCTATGCGGCCCGGACGCTGCGCGCCATCGGCGAACTGCTCGACCGAAAATGGGCGCATGTCGCCGCCGTCGAAAATCTTTCTTTCACGCCGCCGCCGCTGCTCCGGCGCTTCTTATGCGGGGCGGCGCAAGCGCTGGCTCTGCCCGTCATCCTCGGGCTCGTAACTGCGCAATGGCTTGGCGTGTTCGTGAGTTACATGCTGCTGACCGGCGCCGACGCCACTGTTGCCGAGGAGATTATTTCCCTACTCTGCGTCTATACGTGCATCAACGTCGCGACGGTGGCGATCGCAATCGCCGCAAAATGGCTCATCATCGGACGCACCAAACCGGGGCGCTACCCTTTATGGGGCGTCTATTATTACCGCTGGTGGCTCGCCCGCCGCTTCATGGGGCTGGTTCATATCAAATGGTTCCAGGGCTCGCCGTGGATGCGGTTTTATCTACGCGCGCTTGGCGCAAGATCGGAAAGGACGCGATGATTGGCGAAGTCGACGCCGGGGCAATCGATCTGATTTCGATCGGGGCCGGCGCCAGCATCGGCGCGATCGCCAATCTCGCCAACGCCCGGGTCGAGGGGAATGAGCTCGTCATCGGCGCGATCGAGATCGGCGACGAGGCTTATATCGGGTCGTCCTGCGTAATCGAACAAGGGGTCGTCATCGGCGACGGCGCGGAAATCGGCGACCTGACGTCGATCAGCGCGGGCCGCCGCATCGGCAGCTGGGAAATCTGGGACGGGTCTCCCGCGCGCAAGGTTGGCGTCGTCGACCGGTCCAGTCTTGACGCGCCTTCCACCGCCACGAAGCCGCGCCGCTTCGTCATGGCGAGCATTTACCTCGCTTTGCTGCTGGCCATCCCGCCGCTAGGACTACTGCCAATTTTTCCCGCCTTCTGGGTATTTGATCGGATCGACGATATCATCGGCATAGCCAGCATCGACCGCACCCTCTATATGGCCTCGATCCCTATAATGGCTTGGCCGACCGCCTTTGTGATGGTGCTCGTCACCGTCGGCTTCATTGCGGCCTGCCGCTGGATCGTCCTGCCAAGGGTGCGGGAGGGGACCTATTCGGTGCATTCGTGGTTCTATTTGCGCAAATGGGCGGTGACCCTCGCGACCGAGATCACCCTCGAGACGCTGTCATCGCTCTATGCGACCGTCTACATGCGCGCTTGGTACCGGCTGATGGGCGCCAAGATCGGCAAGGACGCCGAGATTTCGACCAATCTCTCCGGTCGCTATGATCTTGTCGAAATCGGCGAAAAGAACTTCATCGCCGACGAAGTCGTGCTTGGCGATGAGTCGATCCGCAACGGCTGGATGGTTCTGCAGCGCGTCAAAACAGGTCCGCGTGTCTTTGTCGGCAATAGCGCGGTCGTGCCGATCGGCTCCGACATTCCGGCCAACGCGCTGATCGGCATCAAATCAAAGCCCCCCCGCAAACAATCTGATGAATGAGGGCGACACCTGGTTCGGTTCGCCGCCAATCAAATTGCCCGTCCGCCAGAAATTCGACGCCGGCGGCGCGAATTGGACCTATGAAGCGCCGGCATGGAAGAAACTCGCGCGCGCCTGTTTCGAGGCGGTCACGATCTCCATGCCAACCATGCTATTCATCACCTTTGGCACCTGGGCCGTGCAATGGTTCAGCGCGAGCGTGCTCGACGCCAATTACGTTGCGGTGGCGGTCCAGTTCACTTTGTCCGCGGTCGCCATCTGCTTGGCCCTGACGATGGTCGTGATCGCCCTGAAATGGCTCACGATGGGACGCTACGAGCCGCTGACGAAACCCATGTGGTCGTGGTGGGCGATGCGCACCGAGGCCGTCGCCGTCGTCTATTGGGGCATGTCCGGCAAGGTCCTGCTGGACCATTTGCGCGGCACGCCGTTTCTGCCCTGGATTTTGCGCCTTTTCGGCGCAAAGTTTGGCAAGGGCGTCTACATGGACATGACTGACATCACGGAATTCGATTGCGTCAAGGTCGGTGATTTCGCCGCATTGAATGCCTTGTCCGCGCTTCAAACCCATCTGTACGAAGATCGCGTGATGAAGGTTGGCCGCGTTGTCGTCGGCTACGGCGTCACCGTGGGGGCGGGCTCGACGGTGCTCTACGACACGGATGTCGCCGATTTTGCTCGGCTCGGACCGCTGACATTGGTGATGAAGGGCGAGCATATTCCGCCTCATACCGAATGGGTCGGCGCACCGGCGGAGCCAAAGGCTGCGTCGGAGGTGATCATCGAAAAGGCGGCGGCCTAAAGGCGGCATCGTTGCGGCGACCGAACAGGCGGCGGCGCGGCCGGCGCATCCCTAAAGGCTTTGCTCCCTCTGGTCGAGAAATCGTCGAACGGCAGCGAATATTGCGCGAAACATCTGCGGCGTCAGCACGCCCGTGTTGGTATTGTAACGCGAGCAATGGTAGCTGTCGAAAAGGACTACCGACGCGCCGCTCGGGCGGATCAGCAAATGTTCGGCGCCGTGCCCAAATGGCGACGTCGACGCTTTGGCCCCGATCGCTCGCAAGACCAATTCATGGGCGACGCGTCCGAGCGCGACGATTGCGCGCAGCTCAGTCCGGTCGGCGATCGTCGCAGTCAGAAACCGGCGGCAATTGTTGATTTCCTGCGGAGTGGGCTTGTTCTGAGGCGGCGCACACCGCACCGCATTGCTGATTACGCAGTCTTTGAGGCGCAGGCCATCGTCCGGTCGGGCGCGGTAGCGGCCTTCAGCGAACCCGAATTCGAGCAGGGTTGCGTAAAGAAGGTCGCCTGCGAAATCACCCGTGAAGGGCGTCCCCGTCCGATTGGCGCCGCGGAGTCCAGGCGCCAGACCGACAATGAGGATTCTCGCCGCAGCCGGGCCGAAGGTCGGCACTGGGGCGTTGTGCCACGTCGGCTCAGTGATGCGAATGGACTGCCGATAGGCGACGAGACGCGGACAGAGCGGACAATCGCGACCTGGATCGGGGCCGGCCCGCTCGGCTTCAGCCGCCTCGAGATCGAGGCCCCTTTGGCTCAACCGAGGCGATCGTCCGCGAGTTCCGAGTCAAATGGCTCTACGGGAGCCGGTCGCCGATCCTGCGACCGGTGCCCACGCTCGGGTCGATCGCCCGCATCCCGCCCGATTTTGGAAGCGAGGTGGATGATATCAATGAATTCGTCGGCCTGCCGGCGCAGTTCGTCCGCAACCATAGCCGGCTGCGTCGCATTGGTGGAGACGACGGAAACGCGGACGCCCTTTCTCTGAACGGCTTCCACCAAAGATCGAAAGTCTCCGTCGCCGGAAAACAGCACCATGTGGTCGAGATGCTCGGCCATTTCCATCGCGTCCACTGCAAGTTCGATATCCATATTGCCCTTGACCTTGCGCCGGCCAAGAGAATCGACGAATTCTTTCGTCGGCTTTGTTACGACAGCGTAGCCATTGTAATCAAGCCAATCGACCAAGGGGCGAATTGAGGAATATTCTTGATCTTCTACTAGGGCCGTATAGTAGAACGCGCGAATCAATTTACCACGGTTTTGGAATTCCTTAAGCAAGCGTTTATAATCAACATCAAATCCAAGGGATTTAGCGGTTGCGTACAAATTGGCGCCGTCAATAAAAAGCGCAATCCGCTCTTGGTCAGCCATTTTTTTCTCTTCAAATTTGCCGGTTGCTATATATTTTTTGAACCGGAGACGAAAACTGGGAAGCGCCCGCCTCAGCCATGCGCGCTAAAGTAGGCCTAATTCAATTGATAAGGTGTGTGAAGGGTTCCTAGAAACTTTTAACAAAATATTCATGGAGCCCTCCTTGCGCCTGTAGCCATGCTTCCGACACGCAAAAAAAGCGCTCCAATGTTGAGAAGCAGCTTTCGAAAACCATCCCATATGCGCATGTCCTCACGCGCGGCCGAAATCCGGACGGCGTTGATCTCTCTCGCCGAGGCGCGGCACCCGGCGAACGCAAAGCCTGAAGGGTCATTCCGGTTGTTCAGTTCTCAAAATTCCCTTGTGCCCTTTATCACGTTCACGCATGATCATGACGAAATCGAGTCTGAGGCAAGGCAAAAATTTTCTTATTCTGCGCCTTCTTTTGAGCCTTCGCGCTTCCCAAGGCTGTGGTGGCGAAGTTGGGGCTTGCCAGGGATGCGCATCAAGGGATAGACCCTTTCGATCCCAAAAACTGGTCAATATAGGAGCGAGCGCTGCATGGCCCGCGTCACCGTTGAAGATTGCGTCGACAAAGTCGAAAACCGTTTTGAGCTGGTGCTGATAGCGAGCCATCGCGCGCGCATGATCTCGGCTGGAAGTCACATCACGGTCGAGCGCGACAACGACAAGAATCCGGTCGTCTCCTTGCGCGAGATCGCAGAATCCACTCTCGCCCCAGAAGATCTGAAAGAAGATCTGATCCAATCGCTGCAGAAACACGTCGAAGTCGACGAGCCCGAGTCCGAGGCGGTTCCGGCTCTATCTTCGGCGGCGCAAGAGGCTCGCGCCGACGACGTCGGCGACATTCAGTTCGACCGTATGACGGAAGAAGACCTTTTGCGCGGGCTCGAAGGTCTCGTGCCGCCGGTGGAAACCGAAGATGAAGGCGACTAGGGCAAGCGCAGAGGTCGCAGGCGTCTCGGGTCGGCTACGCCAAAGTGGAACGCATAAGCGATGGATTTGGCTGAATTGATCGGAGTCTGGGCGTTTTCCTGGCCTCAGCCAATTTGATCTGGCGCAGCTCCTTCAATATTCTAACCGCGCCATCGCCGAGGCGGCGCGTCGCGACGACGTCGTTTGCCTCTCCGTCAAAGCATTTCCCCTTTCCTGAACAAGGGGAAGTCTCTATCTTATTCTTTTATTGCATTATCTTTATGCGAACCGGCATCCGCTTCGCGTGAAATGCTCTAGGCCCGCGCGACTGCCTTAGGCTGGCGGATCGAATTCAGACCATGATGCGGCAATATGAACTCGTCGACCGAGTACGCTGCTACAATCCGCAGGCCGACGAAATTTTGCTCAATCGCGCCTATGTGTACGCCATGAAGGCGCATGGCGCTCAAAAGCGCGCGTCGGGCGATCCTTATTTTTCCCACCCGCTCGAGGTCGCCGCGATCCTCACCGACATGAAGCTTGACGATGCGACGATCATCGCTGCGGTGTTGCACGACACGATTGAGGACACGGATTCGACGCGCGAGGAAATCGACCGGCTGTTTGGTCCCGACATAGGTCGTCTCGTCGACGGCCTGACCAAGCTGAAAAAGCTCGACCTCGTCTCCAAGAGGGCGGCCCATGCGGAGAATTTTCGCAAGCTTCTCCTCGCCATCGCCGAGGACGTTCGCGTCCTTCTCGTCAAGCTCGCCGACCGCCTGCACAATATGCGCACACTGCATTTCGTCCCGCTCGAGAAAAGAGCCCGGATCGCCGAGGAGACGCTCGACATTTATGCGCCCCTCGCCGGGCGCATGGGCATGCAAGGAATGCGCGACGAACTCGAAGATCTGGCCTTCCGGCATCTGATGCCGGACGCCTATGCGATGATCCAGACGCGGCTTGACGACCTTCGCCAGAAAACCGGCAAGATCACCGCGACGATCGAAAAAGAGCTCACTGACGAACTCGCCGCGCGCGGGATCAAGGCCCATGTCGAAGGGCGCCAGAAGCAGCCCTATTCCGTGTGGCGCAAAATGGAGCGAAAATCGATCGCGTTCGAGCAATTGTCCGACATTTTCGGCTTTCGGGTCGTCGTGCAAAGCATCGAGGATTGCTATCGCGTGATCGGAGTCGTCCACACTAAATGGGCCGTCGTTCCCGGCCGCTTCAAGGACTATATCTCGACCCCCAAGCAGAATGATTATCAGTCAATCCATACGACGGTTGTGGGCCCCGGCCGCCAGCGGGTCGAGCTTCAGGTTCGCACCGAGGAGATGCAGGACGTCGCCCGCAACGGGATCGCCGCGCATATCCTCTATAAGGAAGGCCGCGTCGCCGACCGCCAGACCCTCACCGGCGAGAGCCGCGCCTATCAATGGCTGCGCCGCACAATCGAAATGCTCGCCGAAGGCGATACGCCGGAGGAGTTTCTCGAGCACACGAAGCTTGAATTGTTCCATGACCAGGTTTTCTGCTTCACGCCCAAAGGGCGGCTGATCGCCTTGCCGCGCGGCGCGACCGCAATTGATTTCGCCTATGCGGTGCATACCGACGTCGGCAATTCCGCCGTCGGCGCCAAGATCAATGGCCTGCACGCGCCGCTTGTGTCGGAACTGCAAAATGGCGATGAGGTCGAGATCACCCGGGCCGAGGGCCAGGCTCCCCCCGCCGTCTGGGAGACGCTCGTCGTCACCGGCAAAGCGCGCTCGGCGATCCGGCGCGCGACGCGTGAGGCGGTGCGCGCGCAGTATGCGGGGCTCGGGCGCCAAATCGTCACGCGCGCCTTTGAGCGCGCTGGCAAGCCATACGCCGAGGATAAGCTCAAAGCGGTGCTGTCGCGCCTGGCGCGGGCCAATGTCGAGGATGTTCTCGCAGCGGTCGGCCGTGGCGAGATGTTCTCGGGCGACGTCGTCAAGGCGGTCTATCCGGATTTTATGGAGGAGCGCAAAGCCGCGGCGCGTCCGCGCGGCGAAGCCGGCTGGTTCGGCATGAAAAAAGGCGCCGGCCTCGTCTTCAAGTTCCCCGGCGAGCGAAGCGAAGAGCAAAACCGGCATTCCATTCCCATTCGCGGCCTGCAGGGCGACTTGCCGGTGCGTTTCGCGCCGAACGGCGGAGCCGTGCCTGGCGACCGCATCGTCGGCATTTTGACGCCTGGCGAAGGCATAACGATCTATCCGATTCAATCTCCCGCCTTGACCGCCTTTGACGAACAGCCGGAGCGCTGGCTTGACGTGCGCTGGGACGTTGAAGAAGACCGGCTTGAGTTTTTCCCCGCCCGCATCGTCATTACGGCCATAAACGAGCCCGGCGCGCTCGGCACGATTGCAAGCGTCATCGGCGATCACGCCGCCAATATCGACAATATCGTTTTCCGGCCGCTCTCGGCCGATTTTCGGGAAATGACCATTGACCTTGAGGTCAATAACCTAAAGCACCTCAACGCCATCGTCTCGAATTTGCGCTCGCGCTCGGTCGTCAGCAAGGTCGAGCGCGTGAACGGGTAGGCGCCTAGCGACGGCTTGAGTTTGATGGGGCGGCGAAGTTATATCGCGTGACGGTCACGCCCCATTCGAACAAGAGATTGGTCTTCCCCGCTCCGACAGCCGCATACACGGCTTCGCCGTTTTTTGCGCCTAGGCGGTGTATGCTCGGCGGACCCCGCTCATCGTTGGGCTGTCTTTAACACTTTAACTCCTTCGCGCTCAGGTTCGCCCCGTGCCCCACCGACCCCGTCTTGGCGTCAACGTCGATCATGTCGCAACTCTGCGCAATTGCCGCGGCGGCGCTTTTCCAGATCCAATCCGCGCCGCATTGCTCGCGATCGCCGCGGGGGCGGACGAAATCACCGCCCACCTACGCGAGGATCGCCGCCACATTCGCGATGACGACATGGCCCGGCTCAAGCGCGACGTTCCCGCGCCGCTGAACTTCGAGATGGCGGCCACCGACGACATGGTCGCCATCGCGCTAGAGACGCGCCCGCATGCTTGCTGCCTAGTGCCAGAACGGCGCAGCGAGCGCACCACGGAAGGCGGCCTCAACGTGCTCGACGGTCACGATCACCTGAAAGTTGTCACGGCGGAGCTGGACAGAGCTGGCGTGCGCGTGTCGCTGTTCATTGAGCCGGGCCTTAGCGCGGTGAACGCCGCCAGCTCCATCGGCGCGCCGGTCGTCGAACTGCACACCGGCGCCTGGTGCGACGCGTTGGCGCATGGCGAGACGGAGCGCGCCGAACAGGAGTTCGCCCGCATCAAGGCTGCGGCGAAGCTGGCCGACGATCTCGCCATCGAATGCCACGCTGGCCACGGCCTCGACTACGCGACGGCTGAGACCATTTCGGCGCTGCCGGAAATAGCTGAATTGAACATCGGACACTATCTGATCAGCGAAGCGATTTTTGTTGGGCTCGGCGCGGCTATCGCCCGTATGCGGGGTGCGATGGACGCCGGGCGCGCGCGGGCGGCGCATTGAGGCGGATCGATCGGATGATCATAGGATTCGGCGCAGATCTTTGCGACATCCGCCGCATCGAGGATTTGCTCGCGCGCTTCGGCGAACGCTTCGCAGCGCGCTGCTTTACCGATGTCGAGCGCAGGAAATCGGATGCGAGGGCCTCGCGCGCCGCCTCCTATGCCAAACGCTTCGCCGCCAAGGAGGCGTGCTCAAAAGCGCTTGGCACCGGCTTGCGGTTCGGCGTCGCTTGGCGGGAGATGGGCGTCGTCAATCTGCCGTCCGGCCAGCCGTCTTTAAGCTTGACCGGCGGCGCTTTAAAACGGCTCGCAACCCTGACGCCGCGCGGATGCCGCGCCGCATTGCATCTGACGCTGACCGACGAATATCCATGGGCGCAGGCGCAAGTCATCATCGAAGCCCTGGAAGATCCGGACGCCGGCATGCGGCCGCCGGAATCGAACGTCTACGAAGCATGAACGAGACATTGTGCGCATGCGGAAAGCGCCGCAACTTGTGAAGGATAGCGCGCGGCTCGCCCTATACCGCCGCTGCACCGCATGTTAAGGAGCGAAGTTTCCGGACGGAAGGGCTGTCATTTTGAACCGTTTTCGCAGTGGCTCGATCGGCAAAAGCAACTTTTCGTCCTAATCCCGCCGGCTGCCGCGCCAGATACGCGGGCTAACGCTTATTCGCTCGAACTTGCCTTGAAAGAGAAATGTGAAGATGACGGAACCCGCCCGGGTGGATCGAAAAGGAGCTAAACTCAAGCCCCACGCCAAAGAAGGCGGAATTGGCGAGACGGTAAAGGTTATCGTTCAAGCCCTGCTGATCGCGCTTGTCGTCCGCACTTTCCTCTTTCAGCCATTCAATATTCCTTCTGGTTCGATGATTCCGACGCTTTTGATCGGCGATTATCTGTTCGTTTCGAAATATTCCTACGGCTATTCGAAGCACTCCTTCCCGTTCAGCCCGGATCTCTTCAACGGGCGAATTCTCGGTTCGCCGCCAAAGCGTGGCGACGTGGTGGTGTTCAAGCTGCCGCGCGACGGTCAGACGGATTATATAAAGCGGGTGATCGGCCTCCCGGGCGACACAATTCAGATGAAGGAAGGCCGGCTCTATATCAATGGCGAGATTGTGCCGCGCACGCCGATCGCGAAATTCCACACTGAGGATTTTTATGGCCGGGAGACGGATGTTCCGACCTATGAGGAAACCCTGCCGGGCGGCGTCAAGCACACGATCATTGAGATCCAGGGCGATTCCGGTTTCAATGACAATACGCCGGTCTTCAAGGTGCCGCCGGGGGATTATTTCATGATGGGCGACAATCGCGACAATTCGACCGATAGCCGCGTCCCGCCGGATCAGGGCGGCGTCGGCTACGTCCCTTTTGAAAATCTGGTCGGCAAGGCCGAGCTGATTTTCTTTTCCGTCGGCCGCGGCGAACCGGCTTGGGCGTTCTGGGAATGGCCATGGACTGTCCGCTGGAACCGGCTGCTGAAGCCTGTGAGATGACCGGGCAGCCGGACGTTAGCGCGCTCGAAGCGCGCATCGGACACCATTTCACCGCGAAACACTTCATTTCAGCGGCCCTGACCCATGTCAGCGCGGTCTCCGCAAAGCTTGAGACCTATCAGAGGCTCGAGTTTCTCGGCGACCGCGTCCTCGGCCTCGTCGTCGCGCAGATGCTGTATGAGGCCTTCCCGGAGGCGCATGAGGGCGAGCTGTCGCGCCGGCTCGCCGATCTCGTCCGCAAAGAGAGCTGCGCCGAGGTGGCGTTGGAATGGGGCGCGCAAGCTTTCATTCGGGTCGGCGACAGCGAAAAGCAGACTTCCGCCGTCAATACCGCCATTCTCGGCGATATTTGCGAGTCGATCATAGGGGCGATTTTCCTTGACGCCGGCTATGCGGCGGCGAAAGGCGTCGTAATCCGCGCTTTCGAACCGCGGATGCGCTCGCCGCGCCGGCCGTTGCGCGATCCTAAAACGGTGTTGCAGGAATGGGCGCAGGCGCGCGGCCTGCCGCCTCCATCCTATCGCGAGACAGCCCGCTCAGGGCCCGATCACGCGCCGGAATTCACAGTTTGCGTTGAAATCCCCGGCTATGCGAAAGCCAAGGCGCAAGGATTGGCCAAGCGCTTCGCCGAGCAGGCGGCGGCGGCGGCGTTCATGGAACGCGAAAAAATCATCGATTCCGGCGCCCAGAAAGGCGTGGCGTGAACGAGAGCGGTGGCGCGGAGACCGGAGCCGCAAGGGAGGAGGCGACGCGTTGCGGCTTTGTCGCCCTGATCGGCGCGCCAAACGCAGGAAAATCGACGCTCGTTAACCAACTCGTTGGCGCCAAGGTCTCGATCGTTTCGCGCAAAGTCCAGACGACGCGCAGCCTCGTGCGCGGCATCGCCATCGAGGGATCGGCGCAAATCATCTTCGTCGACACGCCGGGGATTTTCACGCCGAAGCGAAGGCTTGACCGCGCCATGGTGACGTCGGCCTGGGGTGGCGCCGGCGACGCCGACGTAGTCGCTCTTCTTGTCGACGCGCGCAAGGGCGTCGATGAGGAGGTCGAGGCGATCTTGGCGCGGTTGCCGCAAGTCGGAGGCGTCAAAATTCTCGTGCTCAACAAGATCGACGCGGTCGAGCCGCCAAAACTTCTCGAACTCGCCGGCAGGCTCAACGCGGGTCTTTCCTTCACCGACACCTTCATGATTTCGGCGCTGCGCGGCCATGGCGTGCCAAAACTGCGGCAAAGCCTCGGCGCGTTAATGTGGCCGGGCCCCTGGCTATATCCGGAAGACCAGATTTCCGACGCGCCGCTGCGTGCGCTGGCCGCCGAGATCACCCGCGAAAAAATCTTCGAACGCCTGCACGACGAGCTTCCTTACCAATCTACGGTCGAGACCGAGCTTTGGCAGGATATGCCCGACGGCTCTGCCCGAATCGAACAGACGATCTACGTCATGCGCGAAGGTCATAGAAAAATCGTCATCGGAGATGGGGGGCGCACAATCAAGGCGATCGGAACGGCCGCGCGAAAAGACATTTGCGAGGCGGCCGAGCAGAAGGTGCATCTGTTTCTTTTCGTCAAGGTGCGCGAGAACTGGGCTGACGATCCTGAGCGCTATCGCGAAATGGGGCTCGATTTCCCCAAGAATTAGAGCGCAGTCGCGCAATGGGGCTATGCTTCGCTTTTTCCAGCCTTTGACAATCACCCGATGACTATCGCCAGCATGACCGGCTTCGCCCGTATCGCGGGAGGCGCAGGCGCCTATAGCTGGGCTTGGGAGCTAAAGTCCGTCAACGCCAAAGGCCTTGACGCCCGGCTGCGCTTGCCAGCCGGATTCGACGCCATTGAGCCGGCGGCGCGCCGTCGGCTGACCGAACGGCTCGCGCGTGGAACCGTTTACGCCACCTTATCCACGCAGCGGGAAGGGTTGAGCCCTGACATTCGGATCAATCAGGATCTTCTCGGCAAGCTTGTCGCCGCGGCCGCCACCATTGAGCTTTCCGGCAATTTGGCGCCGGCGCATCTGGACGGGCTTCTTTCGATACGCGGTGTCGTCGAAGTGATTGACGCTGCGGAAACTGAGGAGTCGCTCGCTGACGCCCAGGCGGGCGCGCTGCGAGATCTCGATCGCGCGATCGAGGCCTTACTCGAGATGCGGCGCAGCGAGGGCGTAACGCTCGCATTGGCGCTCAGCGAGCGTCTTGAACGGATCGACGCGCTGACGAAAGCGGCGCAGTCCTCTCCCGGACGCCGGCCGGAAGCGATCAGGGCGCGGCTGGCGCAAACGATAGCGGCCCTTTGCGAAAATACGAATTTTGATCCAAACCGGCTCCATCAGGAGGCGATGATTCTGGCCACCAAAGCCGACATAACAGAAGAATTGGACCGGTTGGCTTCCCATGTCGGCGCCGCGCGCGATCTGTTCGCAAGTGGCGGCGCCGTCGGCCGCAGGCTCGATTTCCTGTCGCAGGAGCTGGCGCGCGAAGCCAGCACCTTATGCGCCAAATCGAATGACGCGAGCCTCACGTCGATCGGCCTTCAGATGCGCGTCGAAATCGAGCAATTTAGCGAGCAAATTCAAAATATTGAGTAGTTTTATGCAGCCAATAGTTGAGGATCAAAGAGGTCGACGGATAGGCTCTGACGCCGGCCATGCGCCCGACGAGATCCGTCAGGACGCCGCCCCGCGGCGCGGCTTCATGCTGATCCTTTCGTCACCGTCGGGGGCCGGCAAGACGACCTTGACGCGCATGCTGCTGCAGACCAAGGAACTCGACCTCACGCTCTCGATCTCGGTGACGACTCGCCCGCGCCGGTCCAGCGAGGTCGACGGCATCCACTACACGTTCATCACGCGCAAACAATTCGAAGCCATGCGCGATGGCGGCGAACTTCTGGAATGGGCCGAGGTGCATGGCAATTGGTACGGAACGCCGCGTGAGCCTGTCGAAAAAATCCTTGCGCAAGGACGCGACGTCCTGTTCGACATCGATTATCAGGGCACCCTGCAGGTCAAGCAAAAGGCCGCCGCAAACGTCGTCACCATCTTCATACTGCCGCCGTCGATGAAGGAGCTTCGCGCCCGGCTCGAACGTCGCGCCGAGGATCCTCCCGAAGTCATTGCGAAGCGACTGGAAAATGCGCGCAATGAAATCCGGCGCTGGCCGCAATACGATTACGTGCTTGTGAACGCCGACCTGCAAAGCACGTTCAATGACCTGTATGCGATCTTGACCGCGGAACGCCGGCGCGCCGCTCGCCTGAAGGAGCAAATCGGCGCTTTCGTCGAAAAGCTGTTGCAGGAAGGCTGAAAAGGGAAAGCCGGCGACATGTCTCGACTTGAGCCGGATCGTCGGGCCGCGAGCGTTGATGACAGGCGCCGACAGGCTTTAGAAGAGGCCCGCTCTATGTTATTAAGGGTTCAAACCGCGTTCGGTTCCGGTAGTGCGTCTTCGACCGCCGCCGTCGAATTGGCGCCAATCCGCAGCGAAGCGCTCGCTCGCCGAAAGAAGCGGATAGGCAGGTAATCAGTCAAGGTGGGGAACTGCAAAATTTGTTTGGCGCCCAGCGGCTTATAAAGCGCGGGGGGCGTTACGCTACTTTGATTGACGGTCAAGCAATGACGATTAAGACACCGATTGGCGACGGCGCACCGGGTGGGACGACATGTTGAGCGGGATGATTGTCACGCTGCGAACTATCGTGCTTTGCGGGACTAACCTCATCGGAGCAAAGGCGCCGCGTAGTTTGGCGGTTTATCGAAGCGAACCCCGCCATGGCGTGGCTTCTTCGCCGATGCTGGCTGATTTTGGACATTTTTTCAGCGCGGTTATCCGCAGCGCTAGGGCCCACATGAAGATTTCGCCGGCCAACGCCGCTACAGCGGACGGCGCGACCAAGCCGCAGCGAATCGTCATCTTTCGGCTTGGCAGTCTCGGTGACACCGTGGTGGCGCTTCCCTGCCTCCACAAGATAGCCGCAGCCTTTCCGAACGCGGAGCGGATTGTCTTGAGCAATATTCCGGTTTCGTCAAAGGCCGCCGCAATTGAGACGATCCTAGGCAATTCCAAGCTCATCGATGGCGTGATCGACTATCCTATTAAAGTGCGGTCGATATCAATGCTATGGGCGCTTTACACGCGGTTGCGCGCCCTGCGCGCGCCAACTCTGGTCTATCTCGCCCCGTGGCGCAGTCGCACGCAACTTTTTCGCGACCTGTTATTCTTTCGTCTTTGCGGCTTTAGACGGATTATAGGGGCGCCAATCAAAAAGGATTTGAGTCGGAGCCGCGTCGATCCGGCGACCGGCTTCATCGAACAGGAATGTTCGCGGCTGGCGCGGACCCTTTCGCAGCTCGGAGTGATCGACCTCGACGATCGTTCTAACTGGGATCTGCGTCTTACCGATGAAGAGCGAGGAGCAGGCGCAAAAGTGGTCGCCGCGTTCAAGGGCCGCCCTTTCATCGCGATCAATATGGGCGGCAAATCCGCCCAAAATCATTGGGGCGAGGACAACTGGCGGCGTCTTTTTGTCGATCTGTCGCCGACGCATGGACATTACGGGCTTCTAATCGTTGGCGCGCCCGATGACGCCGCCCCCGTCGCCAAGGTGACGGAGTCCTGGCCTGGCGTCGTCGTCAACGCATGCGGCCGTCTCGCGCCGCGCGAAAGCGCCGCGGCGATGCAGCGCGCGCAGCTTTTTGTCGGCCATGATTCCGGCCCCATGCACCTCGCGGCCGCATGCGGGGTGAATTGCATCGGCCTCTTTAGCGGGCTCAATCCGCCGCGCAAATGGCATCCCTATGGCGTTGGCCACCGGGTTGTCCATCGTATGGAAGGGATAGGCACAATCAAAATCGACGAAGTGGCGGCCTTGGTGCGGGAAGCGTTGCCTGCTGCGATTGCGGCTAAACCGAACTATATCTCGAAAACCCATTGAACGTCGGCCCGCTCGCGATCTTTTTCCTTCCGGCATCGCCGGTCCGCAGTGGTTTCTTGAGGCCGCCGCGGCCGGCGCGCGCGGCGTGGCCCGTGTGAACGCGCAACAAATGCAAGGGTCCCGCATGGCTTCTCCAGCGATCTTTCTTGACCGGGACGGCACCATTATTGTCGAGAAGAACTATCCGTCCCATCCGGACCAGGTCGCCCTTCTCTCCGGCGCCAGCAAGGGGCTGCGCGCCATGGCGAAGCATGGCTTTCCTTTCGTCGTCGTCTCCAATCAGTCGGGCATCGGGCGCGGCTATTTTTCGATCGAACAGGCCGACGCCGTCGAGGCGCGCGTCAAGGAGCTTCTCGCGCGCGAAGGCGTGGCCATCGCTGGTTGGTATCGATGCCCGCACGCGCCGGGCGAAACCTGCGCCTGCCGCAAGCCGCTTCCTGGCATGATCCTTTCGGCCGTCCGCGATCTCGATCTCGATCCCGCGCGCTCTTTCGTTATCGGCGACAAATGGTCTGACATTGAGCTCGCCACGGCGGTCGGAGCCGCCGCCGTCCTGGTGACCACTGGGCATGGACATTTTGACGCAGGCCGCGCCCGCGAACAGGGCGTTCCAGTGTGCAGCGATCTTGTGGAGGCCGGGGAAGTGATCGCTCGCCATTTGGAGCTGGACAGTGTATTACTGTCCAGCTCCAGCAGGATCCATCACAACTAATGGCGTCACCAACTTCGCTGCGGCGTGTGGGCTTCACCTTCGGGGCTCAGATCTACAATCAACTCGTCAATATTGGCGTTCAGATCGCGCTCGTGCCGATCTTTCTCCGCGTTTGGGGAGCGGAGCGATACGGCGTTTGGCTGCTGCTCTCGGCGATACCGACCTATCTGACGTTCAGCGACTTCGGCTTCACGTTGAGCGCAAAAAACGAAATGACGATCAAGGCGGCGAAAGGCGACACGGAAGGCGCCGTCGTCACTTATCAAAGCGTTTTCATGCTGCTGAATTGTGTCGCGGGCGCCGTCGTCTGCGTTGCCGGCATCATACTTCTTAACGTCCGGCTCGGATCGTTTTTCCGGCTCGGCGACACATCGGAGCCCCAAGCGAAGCTGACCCTGTTTCTTCTTTGCTGCGACGTAGTGATCTTTCAGTATTTTTTGTTGTTCTCCGGTGGCATGCGCGCCGCGGGGCGGCCCGCGACGGAGGCGGCGACCAGCGCGACCATCCGGCTGGCCGGGGGATTATTGACCGCGGCGGCGGTCCTTTTTGGCGCAAACATCGTCACCGTGGCCGCTGTGATCGTCACCAAGAGCATCGTTTGTTTAGCGATTGTTTTTTTCTGGTTGCGCCGGATGGCGCCTTGGCTGCGCCTTGGCTGGTCAAAAGCGTCCCGGCCCGAGGTGAACCGTTTGTTTCATCCCTCGATCAGCTTCATGTCGCAAACGCTTGGACAAGCCTTGGCGATCAGCGGGCCGGTTATTGTCCTCGGCATGGCGGCGCGCCCTCTCGACGTCGTCGTTTTCTCGACCTGCCGAACGCTGGCGCGCCTCGGCACCACGGCGACGAATATGGTCGGCGCGGCGATCATGCCTGAATTCTCGAGGGTATTCGGCCAGAACAATGTCCTGCTCTTCCGGCGTCTCATCGTGCTGCACTTCTTAACAGCGCTAACGATTTCAATCATTTATTTCATCAGCCTTTCTACACTCGGCGGCTGGATATTGACGCTGTGGACGAAAGGAAAGGTGCATATCGTGCAACCGTTCTTCACTTTACTGCTGATGTCGGTCTGTTTTGAAATGTTATGGACGACGCTTTTCATTCCGCTCGGCTCGATCAATCGTCATGTGGTGACCGCGCATGCCTACGGCGGCCTCGCTCTTTTCGCGGTCGTCTGCGGTTATTTCCTTGCTGGCCCGTACGGTCTGACCGGCATTGCCGCGCCGCTGCTTTTCATTAATATCGCGATGCTGGCGATCGTCGTGTTTCAACTCTATCAACGGTCGCCGAAGCTGTATCCTTAGGTGGCGTGATGAAAATTTTATATCTCGGTCCAGAAAACGGAACGGCGCTCCATCGAATATTGGCCTTTCGAAGATTAGGCCATCAAGTAACGAGTCTCAATTCTTTCGGGGCGCTCAAACGCACGCCTTTTCCCTTCCGTATAGTTGGCCAATGGGTTCACAAGACTGGCGTTCTCGGCTTTGAGAACATCGTCAAACGATATGTCGTGGCGCAGACCAAAGGCCAGTCGTTCGACATGGTCTTCGTCGATCATGGCGAGCTTCTCGGGGCCGCGACGATCAAGGAACTGAGGCGTATCGGGAAAATCGTCGTCAATTATAACCAGGACAACCCCTATGTCCCGCGGGACGGGCTGAAGCTGGCGCCTGTTTTTGAAGGCGTTGCCGTATTATGATCTTGGTCGCAACTCATACGAATTTCGAGTGCGAATAGCGCCACCCGGCGCGGGACGCGCCGGGTCTTGCTCGTGCGCGAGGCCGCTGACGAAGTCGTCCATCGGCCGATCGAGCTGAACGCGGAGGATCTCCGGCGCTTTTCCTGTAAAGTGGCCTTCATTGGCACCTGGATGCCCGAGCGGGGGCCATTCCTGATGCGACTCGTGGAACGCGGCGTTCCACTGCGCATCTATGGCAGGCGTTGGAACAAGGCGCCGGAATACACAAAATTGCGGCCCAATATCGTTTTAGGAAATCTTGAGGGCGCTGACTATGTGAAGGCGGTGAGCGGCGCCTCGATCGCGATCGGGCTTCTTTCCAAGGGAAACGAGGATCTTCACACGACGCGGAGCTTTGAAATTCCCGCCATCGGCACGCTGTTCTGCGCGGAGCGAACGCGCGATCATCTCGAGATGTACAAGGATGGCGAGGAAGCCATATTTTTTGACAGCCCGGATGAGTGCGCGGATCTCTGCATGTCTTTGCTTCAGCAGCCGGACCGGATAGCGAAGATCGCGGAAGCGGGACGCAAGCGCGTGCTCCAAAACGGCGACTTCAATGAAAAATTGCTGACGCGGATCGTAAACGCCGCTTTCGAGCCGCAACCTTATGCCGGCGCTAAGGAAAAACAAGAAATTGGCGCTGCCGGCTGCAGATCGACGGAATAGGCAATCGCCCGCTTGCACAAGAAGAACGGAATTTCCGCTTTCACATTTGCGACCCGGCCTTCAAAAGATGCCGTTATTTTGCATAACATCCGATCTTGTACTAACAAATTGGTTCTAATATTATATTATTGATGTCATTCTTCCATTTATATGCAATATACATATTTTTGCTTACGAGGCGTTTGTAACGTGTGATGCTCTGATTAGTATCGGACGTCGCCTATTTTGAGGCTCGACGCGGCATGGAACCGCACTTAATTTTGCATGATTCTTATAAAAAGGTGACTTATCATATTTATAGCAGCCTTTGGATTTGTTTCGCCAATTCAAACGTCATTGATCGGGGTGCGGACGGCGTCTAGAAGGGTTCCTTCGGGACGCGTGCGCCGGCGTTCTTTCATCATCGGTTCGAGAACAATGATTCCACATTGGGCGCGCAGACAAAGCCGCATCGTCATATGCGCCTTAGAGACCTACTCGACGATCGGCGGATTGCAGAACTTCAACCGGCGGGTGTTTCAAAACGTCGCACAGCGCTCCGTTAAGGCTGATAAGGCCGCCGCGTTGGCGATTCTGAAAGGCGACCACGACGCCGCGCCAAAGGCGATCGATGGGCTGCAAGTCACCGCTCCCAAAAGCTCCTTTGGCTTTTTTGCGCAATGCTTCTGGAGTGGCGTCGTTGACGCCAAAGTGTTGCTCATCTGCCACGTCAATCTGCTTCCCATCGCCATTGCGGTAAGGTTGTTTCGTCCGCGTTTGCCCATCGTTCTTTTCGTGCACGGCTATGAGGTCTGGAACACGGAAGGTCGTGAAAAGCGCTTTTACGAAAATTGGTTCATCAATGTCGTGAACTTCAATCGTTTCGGTCAGCCGCTACACGGCGGAAGTTATGGGCGGCGAATTCAACGTGGGTCCGGAAAAATTCCGGTTTCTGCCCAATGCGGTCGAAGGCTCAGATGCTGCGCCCTTCGGCACCGCGCGGCGTTCCGATACGATTTTGACAGTAACGCGGCTCGGTGCGGAAGAACGCGAAAAAAATGTCCATGTCATGATCGCCGCTGTCGCCGCCTTGAGGCGGAGGCTGCCAAGCGTCAAATATGAAATTGTTGGCGAGGGCGCCTTGCGGCCCCAGCTCGAAGTTCTCGCCCGCGACATGGGCGTCGGCGATATCGTCACCTTCCTTGGCCATGTCGACGAGCGCGCGCTCGAGCAGGCATATGCGCGCGCCTCGGTCTTCGCCATGCCTTCGAACAAGGAAGGTTTCGGCATCGTCTATCTCGAGGCGTGGCAATACGGCTTGCCGGTCGTCTGCAGCATTTATGGCGCTTCGAGCGAAATCGTCGCCGATGGCGTCGAGGGATTTGTCGTCGATCCGGCCAACATTCCTGAACTAACGGACCGGCTCTATCAATTATTGTCGCAGCCCGATATGGCCAAGTCCATGGGCGAGCGCGGCCGCTGCAAGGTCCAACAAAAATATCTCAACGCCAATTTCCGCCTGCGCCTTGACGGAATACTCGACGAACTATTGGACAACGCTAAACATGGCGCGATTGCCGCCCGGCGTTCGCAGTTAAAGCTCTGAACTTTGCGCCCGGAACGCTCGCTGGAGGAAAATCCCGGAGACGACTAGCGCGGCGGCGCGATAGACCGGACGCCAGGACTACCCAAGGCCTGATCCTGGGCTTATGCTCGGCGCGTTTTCATTGCAGGGACGAAATCATGGCCGCTCACGCTACGCCACATTTCCATAATCAGCCCGGAGTTCCTCGCGTGCGCGTAGGAGCCAAAGAGTTCATGTGCGTTGGCGCGCTGCCGCCTTTCGATCATCCGCACATTTACATCGATATGGGCGACGCGGATGAAGCCATCTGTCCCTATTGCTCTACGCACTATGTCTACGACGCGTCTTTGCACGGCGGTTGCGTTCCCGCCGAATGCGCCTTTAACCCGGAATCGGCCTCGGCGGCGGCGTAAGAAGCCGACGACGCCATGAGCCGTCCTCATGCGCTGATCGCCGGGGCGGGGATCGGCGGCCTCAGCGCTGGCCTTTGCCTGGTCCGGGCCGGTTGGCGGGTGAGCCTCTTCGATTCGGCGCCTGCGCTTGAGGACGTCGGCGCCGGCTTGCAATTATCACCCAACGCCACCGCCATTTTGCGAAAGCTGGACGTCCTCGATCGGCTGATCCCATCCAGTCTCGCGCCCGAAGCTATTCGCGTGCGCAAGGCGAGCGATGGGGCGACGCTGGCGCTGATGCATTTGGGAGAACCGGAAAGGCGTTGGGGCGCGCCTTACTTTCTTGCCCATCGCGCCGATCTTCAGCGGGCTCTTCTGGAGGCGGCCGCGGCGCAAGACGCAATCCGAATTCATACCGGGATCGCGGTCACGGGCTTCGCGTTAGCCGAAGACAGGGTGGTGGCCGCATTGCGTCAGGACACGCGGCGGCTCGAAGCGTCGGGCGATTGCTTAATCGGGGCCGACGGAGCGCGCTCGCTCGTGCGCGGAGAGCTGCTCGGGGAGGCGCCAGACGTGCTGGCGTTCTCAAAACGGACCGCCTGGCGCGCCCTTATAGACGCCGATCGCGCCTTTCCGGGAGCTTTGCGGCGGGAAGCCTGCCTGTGGCTGGGGCGCAAGGCGCATCTGGTGCATTATCCTTTGCGCGGCGGAACGGTGGTCAATGTGGTCGCGATCATCGAGGATGCCGAACAACGGGCCGATTGCGACGAGAGCTGGTCGCGGCAGGGCGATCCGGCTTTCCTGGCGGCGCGTTTTTCGAGCTGGCACCAAGATGCGCGCGCACTGCTCGGCTCTGCGGACGCATGGCTGAAATGGCGTCTGCTCGATCGCGATCCGTTGCCGAGCTGGACCGCCGGGCGCGTCGCTCTGCTCGGCGACGCGGCGCATCCGATGCTGCCATTTCTGGCGCAAGGGGCGGCTCAGGCGATAGAGGATGCGCACGCGTTGGGCGCGGCTCTTCGGGTCGACTCGATTGGCGCCGGGCGCGACGTGTCTCGCGCACTCGCCGCCTACGCGGCGGGGCGGATTGAGCGCGCCGCACGGGTGCAGCGGCAGTCGCGCGCGCAAGGCGAGATTTATCATCTGGCCGGGGCGGCCGCCATCTTGCGCGACGCGGCGATGCGCGCCCTTGGGGGCGAACGCATGCTCGCCCGCTACGACTGGTTATACGACGCAAAGAGGCAGGGCGTGGCGTAAGGCTGGATTTGGCGTAGCCGGGCTTGACAGGAATTGGCGGCGATGAGATTGGGGCGCAACCCTTCTGCGGAGCCAATATGCGGCGGATTATCTTTACGATCGCGATCCTCGGCGCTTCGGCGGCGCTTTCCGGCTGTCATCAATCCGCGGGCTCTCTGGCGCCTCAGCCACGGGCGACGGCGTCAGGGCCAGAGGCGCCGAACTGGCCCGCCTTGCCCGAAAAAGCCGCGTGCACGGAAAAACTCAATAATTATCAGAAGGTTTTGACCGCCGACGTCACGACCGGCAACGTCGCCCGCTCAGTCTATGACAAGATCGAAGCCGACCTCATGCGCGCGGCCAATGCTTGCGCCGCCGGCAAGGATGGCGAGGCGCTGGGCATCATTCGCGCCACGCAAGAGAAGCATGGCTATCATGTTTGAGCGGAAGCGATCTTTGATCGGATGAACTGGGAACACGGCGCAAGCGCGAAACAAATTTGACCGCCACGGCGGAATTTCTTCGATGGTAGGGAATACAGGGGATCTCGTAAAATCTACTTATGATCCGACAAAACAAGCGATCGAAAAAGCAATAGCCGCTCTTGTCGGAGTGAGTAAATAACGTTGCGACGCGCAAGAAGCGGTTCAAGCGCCGGGGGTTCTCGGCAGCTTATGCGAAAACGCCCCTACGATTGAATTTATCCCGACAAAGTCTAAATTTCTCTTTCGAAAGCCGACATGGTCGCGGCTTTCGGGTCAAACTTCGTTTGAAGCTCTCTAGGCGTCGAAATCGCCGGCGAGCTCGGCGCGAACAGCTTCCGGCAGCACGGCCATATGGGCATAGTTCGGATGACCAAATCCGAGCACCACCTCGGCGCCGGGAGCGCGGAAAGCTGCGATCTGCTCCGGCGAGAAATCAAAATGGACGAACTGAACCGAAGAGGCCTTGCCGTCCTCCCGCGTGCGGTCTTGGTCGGCCTCGGCGCGGCAGAAAATGCGATCGCCGCCGAATGAGAGAAACGCTGTCCGTTCGATGCCGCCAAGGGTTGCGAGCGCGGCCGCCCGCCGCTGCGGATCGTCGATTTCGATCATGAAGGTCGCGACCAATTCGCGGCCCTTCGGTACGAGCGGATTATAGGCCGCGATCTCGTCGGGAACCTGCTCTGGGCCGCCCTTTTCGATGAACAGCATCTCGTGGACCTGCAGCCACATCGTGTCGTAATTTTCGAAATAGAACGTCACATAGGGCCCAATCTCGACCCGACGGTTTTGCTTGCGCGCGGCGATCCTGCGGCGGCTTTCCGCCCGGATCTTGGCGTAGTCCGCCATGGGCAGGATGTCCGCGGCGGTCAGATCGCGCTTGTCAGCCATGGTTCGCTCTAACGTCAGCGAAGAACGCCTCGCTTGCGCTCATGCTTATTCCATAGGCTTTCGCAATTAATTGGATCGGATGCGACACAAGGCGCGGCGTCGGCTTGTCGGCGCCGCCACCGTCGAGCAGCTCCACGCCTTGGGTGATATGATGGCCGGCGAGCGGACATTCCGAGGTTACGACGGCCTTGCCGCTTTGCGCCGCCTGCTGCGCGACGGGCGCGCCGACCTTGAGAGCGGTCGCAAAATTCGGGGTCTTGCAGCCCCAGGCGCCGCCATGGCCCGAGCAGCGCTCGATGACCTTAAGATCGACGCCGGGAATGAGCTTCAACAGCTCGCGCGCCTTCTGCCCCATGTTCTGCGCCCGCGCATGGCAGGCGATGTGCAGGGCGACGCCTCCCGGATCAAGCGCGCCGAGGCCCGGCGCAATCCCTTCCTTGCGCGCGATGGCAACGACATATTCGCTAATGTCCGAGGTCGCCTTCGAAAGACGCTTGACGTCCTCGTCTTCGGGAAGGATCAGCCGCCACTCGGTCTTTAGCATCAAGGCGCAAGACGGCGCCAGCGCAATGACGTCGTAGCCTTTGTCGATCCAGGGCTTCATCGCCGCGGCGACGGTCTTGGCCGCGTTCGCCACTTGCGCGATATCGCCCTGCTCGAGCATGGGCATGCCGCAGCAATGGGGATAGACGACCTCGGTCTCGACTCCGTTCCTCGCCAGCACCGCGCTGGCGGCAAGCCCAATTTCGGGTTCGTTATAATTGGCGTAGCAGGTGGCGTAGATCACGGCCTTGCGACCGAACGCCGGCGCTTCGCGATTGACTTCGAAGCAAGAGGCTTTCTCGCGCGCGACAAAGCTTTTTGATTGAAAGGGGGGCAGAAAGGCCCGTCCGTCGAGTCCAGCCGCCTTTTCGAGCAGACCTCGCGCCATTTTGTGGGCGCAATCCGTCGCCCAATTGGCGAGCGGCGCGACATAGGCTGCGAGCCTCCCGTTGCGGTCGGTCTTCGCCAGCTCGCGATCGGCGAACTTCACCTCGCCTTTTTTCGCTTCAACGGCGCGATACCGCAGCATCAGATGCGGAAAATCGAGATTGAATGCGTGCGGCGGCACGTAGGGGCATTTGGTCATGTAGCACATGTCGCAGAGCGTGCAGGCGTCGGCGACAGGCTTGAAATCCGTGCTTTCCACCGTGTCCAATTCGCCGTTCAACGCGCCGTCCACAAGATCGAAGAGGCGCGGAAAGGAATTGCATAAATTGAAGCAGCGGCGGCAGCCGTGGCAAATGTCGAACACTCTGCGCAGCTCGGCGTCGAGCTTGGCCTCGTCGTAAAACGCCGGGTTCCGCCAATCCAGAGGATGCCGGGAGGGCGCCGCCAAACCGCCTTCGCTCATATCGCACTCATGTCACTTTGAGTTACAGATGAAATTCGCCGCAAACGACCGGTCCCGGCGCAAAACAAGGTGCGCCGGGAGCCATCCGAAATGCAGCAAAGGTCAGGCCGCTCGGGTGATTTACTTGTTCAGCTCGTCGAGAGCCTTCTTGAAACGGCCGGCATGGGAGCGCTCGGCCTTGGCCAGCGTTTCAAACCAGTCGGCGATTTCGCCAAAGCCTTCCTCGCGCGCCGTGCGCGCCATGCCCGGATACATATCCGTATATTCATGCGTCTCGCCAGCGACCGCGGCGCTCAGGTTCAAGGCGGTCTCGCCGATGGGCAGGCCGGTGGCCGGGTCGCCTACCGCCTCCAGAAATTCAAGATGCCCATGCGCATGGCCGGTCTCGCCCTCGGCGGTGGACCGGAACACGGCGGCGACGTCATTGTAGCCTTCGACGTCCGCCTTTTGGGCGAAATAGAGGTAACGCCGGTTCGCTTGCGATTCGCCAGCGAAGGCGTCTTTCAGGTTGGTTTCGGTTTTGCTGCCCGCCAGCGACGACATTTCGACTCTCCTTATTCGTTTCCAACACGAAGCAAAAACTGGGGAATAAGCCTCCTCCGCTCCGCGAAGGGCGAGGGCTTAGAATTCTTCTAACTGCAGGAACGGGTCAATACAAGGCAGCGGTAAAGCTTCTTTCAGCGGCTAACCGCCGCATCATTATGCAACCGCATCTCGCAATGCAACGAAGCCTGACTAACGCGGCGTTCGCATTAATCTCGATCAATCTTGCAATGCAAAAGGAGTTGAGCGACAAGCCCTTATGCTTCACATCAACGATGTCACGCTAAGGCTTGGCCCCAGGGTTCTCTTCGACAAAGCCAGCGCCGCTTTGCCGGACAACGCCCGTATCGGCTTCGTCGGCCGCAACGGCGCCGGCAAAACAACTCTGTTTCGCATGATCTCAGCCGAACTCGCCCCGGAATCCGGCACAATCTCCTATCCGCGACAGATGCGCCTTGGCCGTGTCGAACAGGAAGCGCCGGGCGGCGCGCAGACCCTGATCGACTTCGTGCTTGAGGCCGATCTCGAACGCGCCGCCTTGATGCGCGAGGCGGAGAGCGCGACCGACCCCCACCGCATCGCCGACATACAGACGCGACTCGTCGATATCGACGCCCACGCCGCGCCGGCGCGCGCCGCCGGCATATTGGCTGGCCTCGGCTTCGATGAGGAAGCGCAGAACAGATCGCTGTTGGAATTTTCCGGCGGCTGGCGCATGCGCGTCGCCCTCGCC
The DNA here is from genome assembly GCA_963815815.1 of uncultured Alphaproteobacteria bacterium. Lineage (GTDB taxonomy): Bacteria > Pseudomonadota > Alphaproteobacteria > Rhizobiales > Beijerinckiaceae > Methylocapsa. The sequence continues at coordinate 139,388 of CAWFIA010000010.1, read as the reverse complement.
GCGGTGCTGTTCTCCAGCCCCGACCTGTTGCTCCTCGACGAGCCGACCAACTACCTCGATCTCGAAGGCGCGCTTTGGCTGATCGACTATCTGCAGCGCTATCCGGCGACGATCGTCGTCATCAGCCATGACCGCGATCTGCTCGACTCCGTCTCCGACCATATTCTGCATCTCGACAACGCCAAGCTGACTCTTTGGCGCGGCAATTATTCGAGCTTCGAGAAGCAGCGCCGTGAGCAGCAGGCGATCTTGCAAAAATACAAGAAAAAGCAGGACGCCGAGCGCAAGCACCTGCAATCCTTCGTCGACCGTTTTCGCGCCAAGGCGACGAAAGCGGCGCAGGCGCAATCGCGCCTCAAAATGCTCGCCAGATTGGAGCCCGTCGCGGCCATCGTCGATGGCCATGTTCTGCCTTTCTGCCTGCCTTCGCCGGCAAAGCCCTTGAGTCCGCCAATCATTGCGATGGATGAGGCGAGCGTCGGCTATGGCGGCGCGCCAGTCCTGAGGCGGCTTTCGCTGAACATCGCCGAAGACGACCGCATCGGCCTTTTGGGCTCGAACGGCAACGGCAAATCGACCTTCGCCAAACTGGTGGCGGGACGCCTGCAGGCGCAAAGCGGCGTCGTGCGGCGCTCGGCGAAACTCGAGGTCGGTTTTTTCGCCCAGCATCAGATCGACGAACTCGACGAAAAGGCGACGCCCTATCAATGCGTCGCCGGCCTCATGCGCGCGGCCACGGAAGCCAAGATCCGCGCCAGATGCGCGCAGTTCGGCTTTCCAAACGTCAAGGCCGACACCAAGGTCGCGCAATTGTCCGGCGGCGAGAAGGCGCGGCTGCTGATGGGCCTCGCCAGCTTCAATGGGCCGCATCTTTTGATCCTCGACGAGCCGACGAACCATCTCGACATCGACAGCCGGGCGGCGCTGATCGAAGCGATCAATGATTTCGCGGGCGCGATCATTCTCGTCTCGCATGATCGTCATCTTCTGGAGGCTTGCGCCGACCGCCTCTGGCTCGTCGCCGACGGCGCGGTCGCGCCTTTCGACGGCGATATTGACGACTATCGAAAGTATGTCCTCGACCGCGCCGGCGCCGGCAATGGACGAGCCGCCAGGAAAGACCGCGCCGCAGAGGAGGAGCGCGCGCCGCCGCGCGAGAATGCGCCCTCGCGCCGGGACGCCGCGCCGCTCAAAAAACGCATCGCGGCCCTCGAGGAAAGGATAGGCAAGCTGCAGGATCTAGTCGCGCGCGTCGATATGGCGCTAGCCCATCCCGACAGCTTCGCCAAGCAGCCGGCCAAGGCAGCGCAGCTCGCCGCGCAACGCGGCGAGTTGGAAAAGGCGCTGGTTCTCGCCGAAGAAGAATGGCTTGAGCTGACGGGCCAGTTCGAGGCCGCGCAGGCTGGATAGAGCCTTCGCGCCGCGCGAAATCTCCTCTCAGTTTGCGCGGATATTCTGTGTCGCTTCTTGACGGCGGCAAGACGATCGTAGTTTGCGCCGAAGGCGCTGCGAACGAGGTCCGTCCCAACGCCGGAGGCAAGCCTATCGCAAGATCAACGGGGAGCAAGCGGCGCAGCGGCTCGGCGATTAGCGACGTCCGCGTTCGATGCTTTGACTGATCTTCAACAGTTGGAATTTGTAATGCATTGATAGCACGGATAAACCCGCGCTGGAAAAGCGCCTTGGCACTACATTTTCGTTGATCGCCGGGGTGGAGCGGGGTCAGGCGTCGGTGAGTTGACGCACGGTCGGCGGCAAAGCGACGCCGGCGGCGCGTAAGGCGAGGCTCGCCGCCGGACGCGGCGCCGAGCGCAGGAGAAAACGTTTGCCGTCTTGCTCGACCTCGGTCTCGGTCAGCGAGTTGAGATCGGCGAGAACGTCGGGCCAAGAACCGCTTTCCGCGTTGTCGCTGGCGGCGCCCCGCCTGCCCACATTGGCGATGCGATCCTCCAGCTCTTTTTTCAAGACGAGGGCGAGGAAGCTGCACGACACGTGGCCGCGAATGGTTTCGTCGAGCTTGTGAAAGATCGGCCGCGTGGCGAACAAACTCTTCGATGTGCGGAACGCCCGCTCCACCATCCACAATCGCTTGTAGCAGAGCATGGCTTCGAGCGGCGTGAGATCGGCGTTGGTCCGCAACACGAAGACACCGTCGAATTTTGCGTCCTCTTCCGCCTTGGCGCAGTCGATGGCGAAAATGTCGTCGCCTCGCGTCGCGAGGAAGCGGCGATAGCCCTTGTTGCCGACGAGACTCTTGTCGCCTTTCTTCAATTGCCGCTCGAGCGCGGTCAAGATCGCGGCCCTGGCGGCGGCGTCCTTCTTCATCTGTTCGTGATTGCGACAGACGATGTAGCGCCGTCCGGCGCGAGTGACGGCCTTGGCCTCGTAATCGATATCCTCGCCCCGCTTTGCAATGGTGAGCGGGATGAAGGGAGCGGGATCGTCGAGCACGAGTTCGCGCACGAGTTTGTCGGTGCGCTCCCGAACGCCGAGAATGTAGAGAAGCCCGCGCGCCTCGAGTTCGGCGATTGTTTCCGCGCTGATCATGCCGCGATCCGCGACGACGCAGACCCGGCCGATGGAAAAGCGCTTGCGCAGCCTGTCGACGACGGGGATAAGGCTGCCCGTATCGGCGGTGTTGCCGGGCCACATCTCTGTGCAAACCGGCCGGCCGTCGCCATCGAGCAGCACCGCGAGGATCATCTGATTGAGATCCGGCCGATGGTCCTTGGAAAAGCCGCGTTGTCCGAGGGTCTGTCCGCCCGCTCCCTCGAAATAGAGGCTGGTCGTGTCCATGAACACGAGATCGAGCGTGCTGAACAGATCGCGCCGCCGCGCGAACAGTTCCTCCTCGACGGCGTCCTTCAGGCAACGCGGCGCGAAGGGCGTGGCGCCGTGCTGTTGATCTTCGGCTAGCTCCCCGCCAAGCCAGGCCATCGCCCGGTAGAGGTGATGCAGGTCGAGGTTCTCGACCCCATCGATCCGGTAATCCTCCCGCCAGCGGTCCGCCGCTCGATCGGAGCCGCCAGAAAATAGACGATGCAGAACGGTGAGAAACACCGCGCGTTCGAGCGGGAAGCCATGCTTGCGCGAACCGGCGAGATCCTCGACGACCCTCCGGCAACCGGTCTCCTCCCACAATCGTTCGAAGACGAGAGCGGGCCCGATGCGTCGCGCCGCGCTCGCCGTTACAGCGCCGTCGGCGACGGCGTCGACGACAATGGCTTTCGCGGCGAAGCGTGCGCCCGATCGCAGCAACCGCTCCAATTGCCCGCTCTCGCGCAACTCCTCGACGCGGCCAAGCGTCGCGATCACCTGCTGGCGCACTTGCGCGCCTTGGCGACGGCTTTCGACGATCTGGAGATAGGCGCGGCCGCTCGAGGTCTTCTTGCGGAAATACATGTCGCGGAACCGTCTCGCCGACTCATTCGTGGTGCGCACATAATTGGCGCATGCACATTCCAAGTCAATAAGAAACGGCGCACACGTGGCACTACACTTTCGCGGGAATCACCTCTCAATCCAAACAATATCAATGGCTTACCACGCGCCGCCCGGCCGCAACTGTAGAAGATCAGTTTGACTTGACCATCTCGCCGCAATTGCCCGCGAACATCATCGGCCCGTCAACGCCTCGGTCCGCGGTTCCGCGCCGCGCAAGATGCGAGACGACGAACTCCTCCGCCCTCTTCCTCATAAATTCGTCGACGCATGACCCGTAATAATGGGCCTGCAAAGCGAGAAAGCAGCGCTGGAACAAATCATCCGCCTGTATTGACCATTCGCCGAATCCGTCCGCGATCGCCCTGTTCAATATTGAATCTGATTCTAATTTTTTCCCTCAAAAGGTCGCGCATAGAATCCTCCGCATTTCAGGCGCGGATTATTAATTAAATCGATGCGTGTATCTCTACAATAAATATCTTTTTTAGCTATTCTAATTACAACTAATACTTACGTTCCGCCGGATACGCTGGGAGGAACCAACTCTATCCTTCCGCGCCATAACGTAGCGTCCGCCCTCGTGTCCTCCGAAATCATTCTGGCGATGGCCGAGCGTTACGATCTCCGCACTTTCACGGCTTGGGATTTCGCTAGCCGTTCGGGCAGGTTCGGCGCCGGATTCACAAATGGCGTCATGCCGTCAACGGCGATGATCGTGAAATCGCGTCCTGGTGAGGTATTTGCGTTCCCAAACCAGCATTCTTGACCCCATTCACGTCCCTCAGGCGTCAGAGCAGTTTGAGGGTGCCACATCCCGTCTCCTGAGAAGATGAGCACCTGAACAGGGTGTCCCGGCGGGTCGATGACGCCTGTGACAAAGGCCTTTAAGGGAACGGTGGCGTTCGTTTTCGGCTTCGAGATCGCAATCTCGACCCTAGCCTTGCCCACCGTCTCGTAAGCAAGCTGCTTTTGCAAAGCATCGCACTCTCCTCGTGCGAGAGAGATTTTTCTGCGTGAGAGCCACTGGGACACCACAAATCCAATCCCTAGAAAGGTCGTGCAGAAGGTGATGGAAAGCAGCGGGGCCTGCGTGAAGAACGGCCACTCCGTCTTGAGGATCTCAATCGCGTTCATCGCCTGCACCTGCTCCCTCGGAAGCCAAGAACTGTAGCATAACGGCTGGCCGCCGTAACGCAGCGTCCGCACATCCGCGACGACCACAAAACCCTTGGTCATCATGCCGTCGAGCTCAGGCAGGAAAGCGTTCTCGACGACCAACGGAAGATCGCCAGAGAGCTCGAGGATGTTTTGGGTGTGAAGATGATGCGAGTGGCCAAAGCCCATGGGCCCGCGCAGGACGGTCGCTCCGACGAAACCAAAATCGCGCGCTTTGAGCACGATCGCCTTATAGAGCGGCTGCTGGCCGCTGCGCGCGCTCTCGCCGACGAAAATTCGCAGCATCTTCGCTTCGCTCGGCGCTTGCATGGCCTCAGGCGCCTTTCAACTGATTAAGCGCGCTCGCTGCGACATAGCCGAGCCAGACGGCGAGCAGGCAAAGCGCGACGGAGAGGCCGACATTTGCGCCGGCGCGCAGCATCTCGCCATCGCGCACCAGATTTAGCGTCTGCAGGCTGAATGAAGAGAAAGTGGTGTAGCCGCCGCAGAAGCCGATCATGACGAATTGGCGCGTCATGGAGCTGACCAGAAGGCGCCCGTCGGGACCGGTCAGCGTCGCGAAAAAGCCGATGGCGAAAGAGCCCGTGATATTAACGATGATGGTGCCCCAGGGAAACGTCTCTCCGATCTGATTGCCGATCGCCGTCGCGACCCAGAAGCGCGCGGCGCCGCCAAGCGCGCTCCCCGCCATGATCCAGAGATAAAGCATAAAAGGGGGCGATCCTTTATCGAATGAGGTCGTAGTCGATGAAATTGACCGCGTCTCCCGGCGCGATGGTTTCAACATCCTCGGGCAATTCGACAAAACCGTCGGTGCACGTCAGCGAGGTCAGCACCGCGGCGCCTTCGACGCCATATTTTTCCGCGACGATCGCGCCTGCCGCATCCCGGCGCAGGGCGGCCCGGACATATTCGCGCCGCCCCCGTTTCTTCTTGTAGGCGAATCCGGATTTGACGCGAAACGTGCGCAGCGGCGCAAATTCGGCCCCCGACAAAGCCGACATGAGCGGGCGCGCCACAAGCGCGAAGGCGATGAAAGCCGCGACGGGATTACCCGGCAGCCCGATGAATGGCGCGCCCTCGATCACGCCCATCGCCACGGAGCGCCCCGGTTTGATCGCGAGCCGCCAGAGGACGAGCGAGCCGCCGTCAGCGATCGCCGTCTTGACGTGGTCCTCCTCGCCCGTCGACACGCCGCCCGAGGTCAGCACGAGATCGTGTGTTTGGGCGGCCGAGCGCAACGCCGCCGCGATCGTCTTGGCGTCGTCCTTCAGCACGCCGAGATCCGTGACCTTTGCGCCCTGACGACGCAACAGGGCGTGCAGCAGGAAGCGATTGGCGTCATAGACGGCGGACGGCGTCCGCGCCGCGCCCGGCGAAACGATCTCGTCGCCGGTGGAAAAAATTGCGACTTTCAGTCTGAGCCGGACGCACAGCCGGTCAATTCCGAGCGCGGCGGCCAGGCCAACATCTTCCGGCCGCAGGCGCCGCCCGGCGCGAAGCGCGACCTCGCCGGCGCGGATATCCTCGCCGCGCCGTCGGCAATTGTCGCCGCGCGAAAGGCCAGGCGGAAGAACGACGCGGCCGTCCGGGCGGCAGCCGCAGTCCTCCTGCATGAAAACGGTGTCCATGCCTTGCGGCATAGCGGCGCCGGTGAAGATGCGCACCGCCTTGCCGACAAGATTTCCGCCATCACGGCACGCGGCCGCCAAGGCGTGCCCGGCCGCCGCTCTGCCCCCGATTTCGAGCACGGTCTCTCCGGATTGCGCCAGGTTTTCAAAGCGGACGGCGTAGCCGTCGACCGCTGAATTGTCGAAGCACGGCAGATCGATCGGCGCGATGAGATCCTGCGCCAAAACACGGCCTTCGGCTTCAACCAGAAAGACCTGCTCGACCTCCGCGACGTTTCGGACGCGCGCGAACAATGCCGCGACCGCCGCATCGACGCTCATCAGCCGATCGCCCGCCGCAAACGCATCCTTGCCCAGTTGAACCATCCGCCGGACGCTTTCCGCCTTCGCGCTATCTCGCCGTGTGTCCGAGCTGCGCCATGGCCGCCTCGACCGGCTCACCGAAACGCTCGATCAGCGTCGCGACGGCCTCCACGTCGTCCAGATGGACGAAGGGCAAAGACGACGCGCCAGGATCGCTGTCGCTCGCCAGGGCTTTGATGCTCGGATCATCGGGATAAAGGAGCGGCTGGCCGTTGGCTAGGCGATGCACCTCGATTTTAACATAAGCGTCGCGCTTGAAGCCTTCGACGATGACGAAATCGACAGGGCTCATTCGCGCCAGCAACGAGACTAGCGGCGGTTCGGCGGCTCCCCGCAGCTCATGCATCAAGGCCCAGCGGCTGGCGGAGGCGACGAGAACCTCGCTCGCGCCCGCCGCGCGGTGGGCGTAAGAATCCTTGCCCGGCTTGTCGACGTCGAAAGAGTGATGGGCATGTTTGAGCGTGGAGACAGAAAAGCCCCGCGCATTGAGGCAAGGGATGAGCTTCACGATCAAAGTCGTCTTGCCAGCGCCGCTCCATCCCGCGAGTCCAATGACGCGCATCGCCAACGCTCCTTGACCTGTTTAGAGGGTCACCCAACTCCGTCAGCTGCCGTCGTCGTTCAAGCCGGCGGCGAACAGGCAAGCGCGTCATTTCGGCTCACGCTCTGCCCTTCCTCTGGAACATTCCCGCCGTATCGCTTACCCTTGGAAAAATCTATAGGCTTCGCACGGGATTTCTCATAGACCGCTCATGACGATCCATTCGGCCTCGACCGCTCTTGACCTGCGCGGCCTCAATTGTCCGCTGCCGGCTCTGCGCACGCGCAAAGCCCTGCGCAAGTTGAACGCGGGCGATCGCCTAACCGTCGAATGCACCGATCCGCTCGCCGCCATCGACATTCCCAATCTCCTGCGCGAGACCGGCGATGTCCTGGAGCGCATGGCCGCCAAAGACGGCGCGATCGTCTTTCATATCATGCGGAAACGCGAATGAGCGGGCGCAAATCCGGCGAAGTGAGAACGCTGGCGGCGCTGGTGTTCGAGGATAGCGACGCGGCGAACCATCTTATTGCGGATTTCGCCCGCGATCTTGGGCGTGCTAGGCCACCGCATCGCCGGCATGATCCAAATCGCCGACGCCGCGCAGGCCTGTGATTGCCGCGACACGCTGCTGCAAGACGTCGAAACCGGCGAGCGCGTCTCGATTCTGCAGGATCTTGGCCGTCATTCGCAATCCTGTCGCGTCGACACGTCGGCGATTGCCCACGCGGCCCATTTAATCTCGGGCGCCCTGCAAAGAGCGCCAGAAATCTTGTTCATCAACCGCTTCGGCAAGCTCGAGATCGAGGGCAAGGGTCTGCTGGCCGAGATCGGCGCCGCCGCCGGGGCCGGCGTTCCAACCATTGTCTGCGTGCCGGCGCGGTTTTTGGATCAGTGGCGCGCGTTCGCCATTGGCCTCGCAGAGGAGTTGTCCTGCTCCGACGGGGCGCTGCGGCGCTGGTGGAGCGACGTCCAACGCCAACGCGTCCCAGAGGCCGTAAGCATTGGCGCCGCCCTTTGACGGCGCCGGAACCTCCTCGCGTCGAAAACATCGACGAGATCGTCCTCAAGATCGACCAAAAGCCCTGGCCTTTTGCGGTGGAGCAGGGCCGGGCGATCGACCGCCATTGGGACAAGTTGCGCGCGCAAAAGCCGTATCTCTTCAATGGCCGAGTCTTCCTCAATTTTGAACGCAGCGTCGAGACGCGCGGCGAGCGGCGCGTTCTGCGTGGATCCGCCGCCGCCGTCGACTTCAAGGCGTTTCTCGCTTGGCGCGACTTTGGCTTCCCCGATCCTCACGTGCGCAATTGCTTCTCGATGGCGGCCTTGCTGTCAGCCGACGGCGCGTTCGTGCTCGGCCAAATGAGCGCCGCGACCGCTAACGCCGGCAAAGTTTATTTTCCCGCCGGCACGCCGGATCTCGGCGATGTCAAAGAGGGCGGGCTCGACCTTGAAGGGAGCGTTTTGCGCGAGCTTCAGGAGGAGACCGGAATCGGCGCCGGCGAGGTTGAGCTGACGCCAGGATGGAGCGTCGTCTTCGAAGGGCCGCGCATCGCCTGCATGAAAATTGCCAGATCCCGCCTCTCAGCGGCTGAAATCGACGCGCGGTTCAAAACGTTCATCGCGTCGCAGGCGCGTCCTGAGCTAGTTGCGCTGCATCCTGTCTTTTCGGTCCGCGATCTCGACGAAGAGCGAATGCCGCAATTTACGCTTCGCTATCTCCGCCATGTGCTGGAGCATCTTCAGATCTCCTGGGATTAAACAATTTCTTTGCGTTGTTGTATGAATTGTTGTTGAGCCCATCTCCGCTTCGTTTGAAGATGCACTCGAAGGCAATGATGCACTTTAAGCAGCCGATAGCTGAAGATTAGCTTAGCTCGCGACTGGCAGCGGCTGATGCGCAAATGGGGCTCGCGGCGCTGGGGCCGAAGCCGAATACGCGGCTTCCTCGATCTCGTCGCGATCATCGATTGGGCGAGCCGCGCGGTTCTGGCCTGGCGCGTCTCCAATACGATGGACGCGTCGTTCTACCTCGCCGCGCTCAAGGACGCTTTGGCCCGGTTCGGAAAACCGCAGATTTTCAACAGTTCACCTCGGCGGCATTCACCGGCGCGCTGACGGCGGCCGGGATCAAGATCTCCATGGACGGCCGAGGCCGCTGGATGGACAACATCTTCATCGAGCGGCTGGTGGCGCTCGCTGAAGCATGAGGACATCTATCTCGAGGGCTACGCCGATGGCCGTGACGCAAAAGCCGGCGTCTCTTCGTGGAAGGAATTCGACAACCGCCGACGCCTTCATCAGGCGCTTGGCTAGCGCACCCCAATGTCGGTCTGGCTTGAGGACCGGCGACCGCGAAGGCTGGACCTGATGGACACGCCGCCGCGTTGACCACATATCCACAGCAACAGTCGAAGACAAAGCCCCTGGCGGCGTGATGGATGGGAACAGGAGCGGTCAGGTGTCCAACTAAGAAACCGCTTCAAGCGGTCCCGCTACGCGGGTCCATTTCAATCGCCACATCTGTCGCGCTATCGCCACAGGTGTTGCAGCTTTTGCCACAGGAGGGGCGTCGGCGCGCGGTTCAGCGCTTGTTCCTAAGATATTGTTTTACTTGGATATTTTGTCTTCTGTCGGGGTTGGCATTACGCTTGCTGTCGCTTCCATGTCCGCGAACCGCGAACATTGGGAGTTATGAGTTGGCGCCGATCATCGGCATTGCCGTAGATCCGTACTGGATGTCCGACACCGGCCACGGCGACGCGGGGGCGTCGAGTCTGCGGATCGCCGACCCCACCAATGCCGTTCTACGCGTTCTTGCCGGACTCTTCGTTTGCGGCTTCGCCGAAGTCGTCATGGTGCCGGATCGCGCCGGTCTCGCGCAACGGGTCAAGCGCGAACTGTCCAGCGCGCAGAGCCGTGGCATTCGCTGCTACCCCTATCTAACGGTGCTGGGCATGCCCAACAAGGGCGCGATCGAAGACACCGTCGTGGCCGCCGCTCTGATGCGCGCTCGCAATATTGGGGTCATCGTCACGATCGTGGGTGACGCCAACAAAAGCGTTTCCGCCGCGCTGAAGACTGAGTCAGCGGACGTTGCCGACGAAGGCGCGGCGCTTAAGGCGCAGAGAGAACTCGAAGAGGCTCTTCGCACACATCATTGGAATGTGTCGGCCGTCGCCAATTCGCTTGGCGTCAACCGCTCGACAGTGCACCGCCGCATTCAGCGTCTCGGCCTCGTCCGGCCACTAAAACGGAAATTCCGAGAGCCCAGCTTGCACGCGGGCTGCCTTGTCTCATGCCGGAGAGCGCGTCCGGCGACAGCGCCCTATAGTAATAGTTTAGCAGGAGCTTGTTAATGCCAGCTGTTTTTGCATCGCAATATAAGGCGAAGTTCGATGTGTTGCAGTGTTGCGCCAAATGTGTTGCAGTGTGGCGCTAGATATGTTTGCAGTGCAGTATAACAAATGCTTACACAAATAATGTATTGAAGCATTTTTTAATTTGATTAGGGTCTATAGATGTACGATAAAGTCCTTTAAAAGCAAATATCCAGCTCGTCGTCAATTTTGAGATTGGCGACCGATAATGCAGGTCCAGGGAGAAACAAAACTTGACGGCCACTGTCGGCATCATAGCCAACCCTTTTTCGGCGCGCGACATACGCCGGGTGGTTGCCGACGCGGCCGGGATGCAGGTCGCCGATCGCGCCAATATCGTCCTTCGCGTTCTTGCCGCCCTGCATGCCTGCGGGGTCGAACAGGTCTCGATGATGCCTGACAGGGCGGGCCTGCTGCAGCATGTTCTGCGCGGGATCGCCCGCGCGGCTAACCAAGGCGCCCAGCGCTACCCTATGCTCGCTGTTCTTCCGATGCAGCCGACGAGCGGCGTCGAGGACACGCTTCGCGCCGCCGCCATGATGCGAGCCGCAGGCGTCACCGCGATCGTGGCTCTCGGCGGCGACGGCACGCACCGGGCCGTCGTCTCGGCCTGCGGCGACATCCCCGTCGCCGCCATTTCCACCGGGACCAACAACGCTTTCGCCGAGCCGCGCGAGCCAACAATCACCGGCCTCGCCGTCGGCCTTTTGGCTTCTGGGCGCGTGCCGCGCGATATAGCCCTCTCCTTTAACAAGCGTCTCGACGTGAGCGTCGACGGCGCGCCTCCAGCGATCGCTCTCGTCGACGTCGCGATCGTCAGCGACCTCCACGTCGGCGCCAGGGCTCTCTGGCGGACCGAGACTTTCCGCGAGCTTTTCGTCGCCTTCGCTGATCCGGATGTGATCGGCATGTCGGCAATCGCCGGGCTGCTCGAACCCGTTTCGCGCTCGGACCCGCATGGCCTGCAAATCGCTTTCGCGCCGCAGGGCGAGCCCGGCGACGGCTTGCGCGATTCTCCATGCCCCAATCGCGCCCGGGCTGATTACGCCGATCCACATTAAGTCCTGCGCGAGGCTCCGGCCGGGGCAGGCGCAAACGCCGCGGCTTGCGACAGGATCGATCGCCTTCGACGGCGAGCGTGAAGTGATTTTTAGCGCGGGGCAGCGCGTGACGATTACGCTGCGCGACAGGGCGTTTCGAACGGTCAACGCCAAGGCCTGCATCCGCTACGCGGCGATCCACGGCCTGATGCGCCGCGACATCCTGAACTCGCAGCCGGGCGGCTATGCGCCGCTTGTCGCGGCGGCCCTCTAGACGAAAACTATGGAGATCTTGATGAGCGCAAATCCTTTCCCGCTAGATAAGGCGGCCCTTCTCGAAGCCTATCGAATGATGAAAACCATCCGCGAGTTCGAGGAGCGTTTGCACATCGACTTCGCCAAGGGCGACATCCCCGGCTTCGTCCATCTCTATGCCGGCGAGGAAGCCGTCGCCACGGGAATCATGATGCATTTGAACGATCTCGACCGCATCGCCTCGACCCATCGCGGTCACGGCCATTGCATCGCCAAGGGCGTCGACGTTCATGAGATGATGGCCGAAATCTATGGCAAATCTACGGGCGCCTGTCACGGCCGCGGCGGGTCAATGCATATCGCCGACCTGTCGAAGGGAATGATGGGCGCCAATGGCATATTGGGGGCCGGCGCGCCTCTGGTCTGCGGCGCCGCCCTCGCCGCGAAATTCCGTGGCGACGGCGGCGTCGGAATCAGCTTCTTCGGCGACGGCGCCGCGAACCAGGGCATGGTTCTCGAGAGCATGAACCTCGCCGCAGTCTGGAATTTGCCGGTGATTTTCGTCTGCGAGAACAACGGCTACGCCGAGGCGACGTCGCGCGACTATGGAACGGCCGTGAAGTCCTACATCGATCGCGCCGCAGGCTTTGGCATGCCCGGCGTCGTCGCCGACGGGACCGATTTCTTCGCGGTATATGAGGTCGCCGGGGAGCTCATCAAACGGGCCCGCGAAGGCGGCGGCCCGGCGCTCCTCGAATGTGAGACAATTCGCTTCTTCGGCCATTTCGAAGGTGACGCGCAGACCTACAAGGCAAAAGGCGAGAACGAATACAATCGCGCAAATCGCGATTGCCTCAAGATTTTCCGGGCGCGCGTGACGGAAGCGGGGGTCGTAAGCCGCGCCGAACTGGATGCGATCGACAAGGCGGTCCTGGATCTCATCGAAGACTCCGTCGTGAGCGCGAAATCGTCGCCGCTGCCCGCGCCGAAAGACCTGATGTCCAACGTCTACGTCACCTATTGATCAGACAACTCAAGGGAGAGCTCAATCATGGCTCGCAAGCTCAGCTATAAGATGGCCGTCAACGAGGCGCTCGATCTCGAAATGACGCGCGACCCGACCGTCATACTGATGGGCGAAGACATTGTCGGCGGCGCCGGATCGCCGGGAGAGGATGACGCCTGGGGCGGCGTGCTTGGCGTCACCAAAGGCCTTTACGCAAAACATGGCGCCCGCGTCATGGACACGCCCCTGTCGGAGTCAGCCTATATTGGCGCCGCCATCGGCGCGGCCACGTGCGGCATGCGTCCGGTTGCTGAACTCATGTTCATCGACTTCATCGGCTGCTGTCTCGACGAGATCTTAAATCAAGCGGCGAAGTTCAGATATATGTTCGGCGGCAGGGCCGAGACGCCGGTCGTCATACGCTGCATGATGGGCGCGGGCTTTCGCGCCGCCGCGCAACATTCGCAGATGCTGACGCCGCTCGTCACACATATTCCAGGCCTCAAAGTCGTCTGTCCGTCGAACGCCTACGACGTTAAGGGACTGCTCATCCAGTCGATCCGTGACAATGATCCGGTGATCTTCTGCGAACACAAAAATCTCTATTCGCATGAAGTAGATGTGCCCGTCGAATCCTACACGATCCCGTTCGGCGAGGCGGCTATCGTCCGCGAGGGCAAGGACGCGACGATTGTCACTTATAGCTTGATGGTGCATCGCTCGCTCGACGCCGCCGAAAAGCTCGCCAAGGAAGGCGTCGAAGTCGAAGTGATTGACCTTCGCACCTTATCGCCGATCGATTGGGACACCGTGATCGAGAGCGTCGAAAACACCGGCCGCCTCATCGCCGTCGACGAAGCGCACCCGCGCTGCTCGATCGCCTCCGACGTCTCGGCATTTGTGGCGCAGCACGCCTTCGGGGCGTTGAAATCGGCGCCGCAGATGGTCACCGTCGCCGCATTCGCCGGTGCCGTTCTCGCCGACCCTCGAGGATATCTACCTCCCGACAGCGGACACGATCGCCGCGGCGGTCAGAAAAACCATCTCCGCCAAAAGAGCGGCAGCCTGAGGAGCGCACGTAATGACAGATGAACGCATCAAGCCGTTGGTCATGCCGAAATGGGGTCTTTCGATGGCCGAAGGCAAGGTGACGGGCTGGCTGAAAAAGCCCGGGTCGACGGTGAAGGTCGGCGACGAACTGCTCGAAGTCGAAACGGACAAGATCACCAATGTGGTGGAGGCGGGCGATGCAGGCGTCCTGCGCCGGATCATCGGAGAACCCGACACGATCTATCCGGTCAAGGCGCTCATCGGCATCCTCGCCGACGCCGACGTGCCAGACGCCGAGATCGACGCCTTTGTCGCCGGCTATGTCGACTCCCGCGGCGGAGGAGGGCGAAGGCGAAGCCGCCGGGCCGCAATATGAGTTCGTCGAGACGGACGCGGGCAAGCTGCGCTACGCGAAGCGCGGCTCGGGGCCGGAACAGATCGTGCTCGTCCACGGCTTCGGCGGCGACCTCGACAACTGGCTCTTCAATATCGACGCGCTCGCCGAGAACGCGACCGTCTACGCGCTCGATCTGCCGGGACACGGACAATCGACGAAGAGCCTCAAGGATGCTTCGCTCGCGGGGCTCTCGCAGGCGCTGGTCGCGTTTCTGGAGAAGCTCGATCTCAAAGAGCGTGCATCTTGTCGGCCATTCGATGGGCGGCGCCGTGGCGCTGAGAACGGCGATCGATCATCCGGAACTGGTTAAATCATTGACCCTCATCAGCTCGGCCGGATTGGGAGAGGATATCAATACCGATTACATCGAAGCCTTTGTCCGCGCCTCCTCGCGGCGCGAGCTGAAGCCGGCGCTGGAGCAGCTCTTCGACGATCCAAATCTCGTGAGCCGTCAGCTGATCGACGACCTTCTGAAATACAAGCGCCTCGACGGCGTCGGCGAAGCGCTGGACGCGCTGGCCAAAAGCCAGTTCGTCAACGGTAGGCAGACTTCCGTCCTGGCTGCCGACGCCGCGAAGTTGCGACTGTCCGGTCGCGGTGATTTGGGGCGCGAACGACAAAGTCATTCCGGCCTCGCACGCCGCCTCGCTGCCGCAAGGATGGCGGTCGGAGGTCATCGACGGAGCGGGCCATATGGTGCAGATGGAGAAGGCCGGCGCGGTCAACGCGCTGATCCGCGCCAACGTCGGTATTTAATGACGTACATCATGTAGTAGGCGCAAAAGAGGCGCTGAAGGTTTCTACGAATCGCACGGGCGCTGGCGCGGACGATCCGCCGCGCCTTTGAAACAAAATCTAAGAAAACTGTGATAAAACAGTCACTTATAAAGACAATAGACCCTCTCGTGAGGATTGATTATTCACCCGCCGACGAGATCGTGAAATGCTTTGACGGCGCTTGAAGAAAGGCCGTTTGACGCAGGCGAAGACGGGCCAACATGGCGGCGGCGGTTAGGGAGAGAAAGATGAATATGAAGGCGATAGCTTGGGCGGGGGGCTCCCGGGACATGAATGATGAACGTCCTGAAAAGGGGAGGCGTCGCGTCGGACTAGGGGTGGCAGTGGCGGCGGCGCTCGGCTTCGCCGCGTCGCCGGCGCTCGCCGAGAACATCACCTTTGCGGTGATCGGAGCCGCATGAATATGATCTGCCGGTCGACTTCAAGCCGTTCAACGTGTTCGTGCAGTACGGCTTTCAAAACTACGCCTCGCTGGCCTATAACAACGGTGGCGGCCTCGTTAGCGGAAGCAAGCAGAGTCTTTTCGTCGGCCTGTCCAAATACGTCTATTTCTGGACTTTCCCGAGCATCCCGGACATTGGATTTGCCTATGAGGTCATCACCCCCGAAGTTGGACTAACGGGACCCGGCACCGGCGAGGGCATTCGAGGCATAGGCGATACGCTGACCGGCCCGGCGATGTGGATAAAGCCTACTCCTAACACGACGCTCGGCGTGCAAAACTTCCTGCAGCCGCCGATAGGAGGGCGTAACGTCACCAATGGGTACTGGGCGAATTACGCGAGCATCTTCTTCGACGCGCAATGGCCGATGGCGAGCGTCACCGGTAACCTCGGCGTAGTAACGCGCTCTAATCAGCAGTTGCCTAGCGGCGCGCCGGAAGCTGTTCCGGGAAGAACGTTTCACTTCAACGTGCGCTTCGGTTGGGTCAATCCGACCATCTTCGAGCCGTTCTTTGCGTTCGACTGGCAAACGCAAAGCAGCGCTTATCAGGTGAACAATGGCTTGATCCTGGCACCGAGCAGCAACGAGATCGCGCTCGGCGCTGGCGTGATGTTCAAGTTCTCTCCAACGATGTCGCTCACGGTGCGTTATTCGCGATCGGTTGAGGGGCATCAACGTCGACATCACCAACGCCGGATATTTTAAACTCGCCTACGTGTGGTGACCCGTCGGCCACAGCCGACACCTTTGGATTTTATACTAGGTTATAAAGGGAGATCAAGAATATGGGACTGCATTTGTTGCGCCGGCTCGCGCTGGCTGGAGGCGTCGCCTTGTCGATTTTAAGCGCGGCCGCTTCGCCCTCCGCGCAGCTGATTCCCTCAGCGCCGGCAACGCCAATCCGAATGATTGGCCGGAATATCATCGGACCTGGAACGCCTGGCGCTATAGCCCGCTCGACCAGATCAACACGAGGAATGTCAGCAAGCTTCATGTCGCCTGGATCCACCAGCCGGGAGACATCACGAGCGGCCTGTTATCGACTCCGCTCGTTGCGGATGGGATTTTTTACTATGTCGCCCCAAATGACAACGTCTTCGCCTTGAATGGCGCGACCGGCGAGACGATTTGGCACTATCAACCGAGGCTCGCCCCGATAGCGAGCCAGAGTTTCTACGCCTCTCAGAGTCGAAACATTTCGATGGGGCACGGATTCGTTTATCTTGGCACTCTCGACGGCCGCGTCGTCGCTATCGACCAGAAGACGGGCAAGGAGGTCTGGTCGACGCAACTCACCGACCTCAAGAAATGCTATGGCTGCCTTTTCTCGTCGACGCCGGTGCTCGCCGGGCGACGTGCTCGTCGGCGGCACAACGGGCGGCGATCAGCCGATCGCGGGGAAGATCTTTCGGCGTCGACGCGCATACCGGCAAGCTGCTCTGGACGTTGAAGACGACCAAGGACGATCCAAACAGTTGGCCGGGCGACACGGGCGCGGTCGGCGGCAGCACGGCGTGGAATGTAGGCACCTATGATCCGACCACCGACACCGTGTACATTGGCGTCGGCAATGCGGCGCCGGATTTCTACTGGAACGACCGTCACGGCGACAACCTTTACGCCGCGACCGTGCTGGCCTTGAATCCGAAGACGGGTGAGATCAAGTGGCATCGGCAGGAAGTGCCGGGCGACCATTATGACTACGACGCGGCCTATGAGGCCTTGGTCGTCGACGAGGGCAAGCGCCAGCTCATCGTTCATCTCAGCAAGAGCGGCTTCGTCTTTGTCATGGACAAAATGGACGGCAAGCTGGCGAATGTCTGGCCACTCTCGCAAACCTATAATTGGGTGAAGAGCATCGATCCCAAAACAGGCGAACTGATCGGACAGGTCGGCGATTTCCCGCTCGGCAAGGAAACCGTCGTCTGTCCCTATCTGCTTGGAGTTAGGAGCTGGAATCCAGGCGCCTATAATCCGAAGACCAAGCTTTGGTACACCAATGCGATGGAGGTTTGCGAGACCTTGATCCCAGCGAAGCAGGACGTGTCGAAAATCGGCATCGCCGGGCTCTATCTCGGCGTCGAGAAGCTCGAGGCGGTCAAGCCGCCGAACGCGCCGGCGAGCGCCCGGCTCGACGCGAGAGATCCGATCACCGGAAAGCTGAAATGGACCGTGCCTTATTCCATCCCTGGTCTTGGCGGCGTGCTGACAACAGGCGGCGGCCTCGTCTTCAACGGCGATCCGCAAGGGTTCGTGCGAGCCTATGACGCGGAAAGCGGCAAGGAGCTTTGGCATTTCAACGTCGGCTCGGGCGTGCGCGCCGGCATCATCAGCTACGCCGTCAACGGCAAGCAATATATCGCCGTCCCAGCCGGCTGGGGTTCGCTGGCGCCGGGCTTTATGGCGAGCGCCTTCCCGGAAGTCAGCAAGTTGCAGGGCGGCGCCGCGATGGTGGTTTTTGCGCTCGATTGAGCAATTCCGGCGGGATGGGCGTGGCCGGACAAACTAGAGCATGGTCGTTCGTATGACCCCCCGGTTCGACCATGCTCCTTTTTCTCCCGCGCTTTCGGCGCCCGGCCCAAATGAGCAAGAGGACCAGATGACCTACCGATTCAATGAAAGAGCGCGTTGTGTTTTCTCTTGGGCTGGACTGTTCGCCATCGCCGTTGGCGGCTGCGTCAGCGCGACGGCGGTCGCTGCCGAAGAAAGCGCGCCAAAGCCGCCGTTCGATCTCAGCGATCCGGCGATCATCAATGAAGGCCGAATCCAGTTCGCCCAGACGTGCGTCTATTGCCACGGCAACGCGGGCAGCGGCGGGAAGGCCGGACCGATCGCCGGGCGGACGGATCTGACGCAGGATTATCTTTTTACGACGATCTCCAATGGGAAGCGGGCGGGATCGTTGGTGATGCCAACTTGGAAGGATTCACTCGATGAGCCGACAATCTGGAAGCTTGTCGCCTATGTTTTGTCGTTGCAGGCGAAGCCTGAGCCGAACGCACACGACAAAATAGAGCGGTGGTTTTTGGACTCGCTATGTCCTTTGCGGCGAGTGGAGTTGGCGCGCCGGCGTCGGCGCGTCCGCTAGAGGAAATCCTGCGCGCGAATAGCTTAAACATCTGCGTGCAGGAAGATAACCTGCCGTTCTCCAGCGAGCAGCCGAGGCCGAACGGCGTTTTTCTCGATCTTGGAAACGCCGTCGGCGAGCGTCTCGGCGTCAAAGCAAAATACACATGGCTGTTTTCTGCGGAATATGTCCGCAAGACAGATTGCGACGTCATTCCGGCCGTCGCCGCGCTCCAAAATGATGATCCTGTCCGCCAGACCATTCCTTACATGGCGGTGCGGTCAGTGCTGGTTGTCAGAAAGGACCATGCGCCGGTCCACGAGCTTGCGGATCTCCGGATCGGGCATACCGCCGTCCTGGCGACGTCATGGGCGAGGCATGTGCTCAACGCGTCGGGCTTTCCCCTTTGGGTCCGCTTTCTCACCAATGACGAGATACTGGACGCGGTCGAAAAGGGCGAAGCGGACGCGGGAGTCGTGCCTTTGCCTGCCTATCAATGGCGTCTGCGGCGAGATCCCGATTCTCCCTTGCGCGTCGAGGACGGCGTTAAGCTCGACCCTAGCTTCGATTATCAAGTCTCCATGGGGCTGCGCCGCGCCGACCCCGCAACGGTCGGCCGCTTCGACGAAATCCTGCGTGAGTTGATGAAGGACGGCGCCATGGAAAAAATATTTGCCGACTACGGCCTGAGCTACGAACGTCCTGTCGATGACTCGCAACCCTTCCCAAACACCGCAGCGAAAAATGGCGATCATTAGTTTGACGAAGCGCCGCCGGGACCGGGCCAATATATGCGCCCTCACCCACCTTTAGCCTACACATTGTCGCGGTTGGCGCGGGCCCGGGGCGAACGAGAGAGGACACCTATGATCAAGACATTCAGGCGCCAGCGATTTGGGCTCTCGTCTGCGCGATCCGCCATCGCGAGCGGCGCTCCTGGCCACAATCCAAATAGCCAATCAAACGGAAGTTTCATCAAGAAGCGATTAGTCGCAAGCGCGCTTTTGGCGTCGAGCCTTCTCCTTACTGCGACCGCCGAGGCCACGCATCGCAAGATGATGCAGATGGAAGTTGTCAAGTCTCAGCAGGTGACGATGGAGCATGGCTCGAAAGCAATAGTTCACGTCGTCAAAATGAATGGTCATCTTATGGTGGTCATTCCCAGAGAAAGAATACCTGATCCTCTCTATCAACAGCTTTTCCGGCACCCCTGCACCCAAGACTATGGGACCGGCTACTGTGATTGAGTTGCTGCGATGTGAAAAACAACATTGTGGCATAGCCGATATGGATCGCTTCGGTAGACGCCGGAAGCATAGCAGCACGCGAGCGCCGCGTGGCCACGTTGGAGGAGATGAGGCATGCCTCCAGCTTTGCATCCCGCCAAGAGCAAGCAAATGAAAATCGCAGAGCTGCGCCATCCGGAAAAGGCGCATCGGCCGGATCAGCCCGTGCTGCGCAAGCCGGACTGGATCAGGGTCAGGGCGCCCGGCTCGGCGGAATGGGCGGCGACGCAGAAAATCGTCAAGGAGCACAGGCTCGTCACCGTCTGCGAGGAGGCGGGCTGCCCGAACATCGGCGAGTGCTGGGCGAAAAAGCACGCGACCTTCATGATCATGGGCGACACCTGCACGCGGGCCTGCGCCTTCTGCAACGTCAAGACCGGCCTGCCGCGCGCCCTCGATCCCGATGAGCCCGCCCGCGTCGCCGACGCCGTGGCCAAGCTCGGCCTCTCCCATGTCGTCGTCACATCGGTCGACCGCGACGACCGCGCCGATGGCGGCGCCCGCCATTTCGCGCAGGTCATCGAAGCGATCCGCAACGCCAGCCCGGCGACGACGATCGAAGTGCTGACCCCCGATTTTCTGCGCAAACCCGGCGCGTTAGAAATCGTCGTCGCGCGCCAAGCCGGATGTCTTCAACCACAATCTCGAAACGGTGGCGTCGAAATATCTGACGGTTCGTCCCGGCGCGCGCTATTTCCATTCAATCCGGCTGCTGCAGCGCGCGAAGGAGCTCGACCCGACTCTTTTCACCAAATCCGGCATCATGGTCGGCCTCGGCGAGGAGCGCCACGAAGTCTTGCAATTGATGGACGATCTGCGTAGCGCCGACGTCGACTTTATGACCATTGGCCAATATCTGCAGCCGAGCAGGAAGCATCACGCCGTCGCGCGCTTCGTGACGCCCGAAGAGTTCGCCTCTTACGCCGCCATCGGCCACGCCAAGGGCTTCCTGCTGGTCTCCTCCTCGCCTTTGACTGATCTTCAACAGTTGGAATTTGTAATGCATTGATAGCACGGATAAACCCGCGCTGGAAAAGCGCCTTGGCACTACATTTTCGTTGATCGCCGGGGTGGAGCGGGGTCAGGCGTCGGTGAGTTGACGCACGGTCGGCGGCAAAGCGACGCCGGCGGCGCGTAAGGCGAGGCTCGCCGCCGGACGCGGCGCCGAGCGCAGGAGAAAACGTTTGCCGTCTTGCTCGACCTCGGTCTCGGTCAGCGAGTCGAGATCGGCGAGAACGTCGGGCCAAGAACCGCTTTCCGCGTTGTCGCTGGCGGCGCCCCGCCTGCCCACATTGGCGATGCGATCCTCCAGCTCTTTTTTCAAGACGAGGGCGAGGAAGCTGCACGACACGTGGCCGCGAATGGTTTCGTCGAGCTTGTGAAAGATCGGCCGCGTGGCGAACAAACTCTTCGATGTGCGGAACGCCCGCTCCACCATCCACAATCGCTTGTAGCAGAGCATGGCTTCGAGCGGCGTGAGATCGGCGTTGGTCCGCAACACGAAGACACCGTCGAATTTTGCGTCCTCTTCCGCCTTGGCGCAGTCGATGGCGAAAATGTCGTCGCCTCGCGTCGCGAGGAAGCGGCGATAGCCCTTGTTGCCGACGAGAACTCTTGTCGCCTTTCTTCAATTGCCGCTCGAGCGCGGTCAAGATCGCGGCCCTGGCGGCGGCGTCCTTCTTCATCTGTTCGTGATTGCGACAGACGATGTAGCGCCGTCCGGCGCGAGTGACGGCCTTGGCCTCGTAATCGATATCCTCGCCCCGCTTTGCAATGGTGAGCGGGATGAAGGGAGCGGGATCGTCGAGCACGAGTTCGCGCACGAGTTTGTCGGTGCGCTCCCGAACGCCGAGAATGTAGAGAAGCCCGCGCGCCTCGAGTTCGGCGATTGTTTCCGCGCTGATCATGCCGCGATCCGCGACGACGCAGACCCGGCCGATGGAAAAGCGCTTGCGCAGCCTGTCGACGACGGGGATAAGGCTGCCCGTATCGGCGGTGTTGCCGGGCCACATCTCTGTGCAAACCGGCCGGCCGTCGCCATCGAGCAGCACCGCGAGGATCATCTGATTGAGATCCGGCCGATGGTCCTTGGAAAAGCCGCGTTGTCCGAGGGTCTGTCCGCCCGCTCCCTCGAAATAGAGGCTGGTCGTGTCCATGAACACGAGATCGAGCGTGCTGAACAGATCGCGCCGCCGCGCGAACAGTTCCTCCTCGACGGCGTCCTTCAGGCAACGCGGCGCGAAGGGCGTGGCGCCGTGCTGTTGATCTTCGGCTAGCTCCCCGCCAAGCCAGGCCATCGCCCGGTAGAGGTGATGCAGGTCGAGGTTCTCGACCCCATCGATCCGGTAATCCTCCCGCCAGCGGTCCGCCGCTCGATCGGAGCCGCCAGAAAATAGACGATGCAGAACGGTGAGAAACACCGCGCGTTCGAGCGGGAAGCCATGCTTGCGCGAACCGGCGAGATCCTCGACGACCCTCCGGCAACCGGTCTCCTCCCACAATCGTTCGAAGACGAGAGCGGGCCCGATGCGTCGCGCCGCGCTCGCCGTTACAGCGCCGTCGGCGACGGCGTCGACGACAATGGCTTTCGCGGCGAAGCGTGCGCCCGATCGCAGCAACCGCTCCAATTGCCCGCTCTCGCGCAACTCCTCGACGCGGCCAAGCGTCGCGATCACCTGCTGGCGCACTTGCGCGCCTTGGCGACGGCTTTCGACGATCTGGAGATAGGCGCGGCCGCTCGAGGTCTTCTTGCGGAAATACATGTCGCGGAACCGTCTCGCCAACTCATTCGTGGTGCGCACATAATTGGCGCATGCACATTCCAAGTCAATAAGAAACGGCGCACACGTGGCACTACACTTTCGCGGGAATCACCTCTCAATCCAAACAATATCAATGGCTTACCACGCGCCGCCCGGCCGCAACTGTAGAAGATCAGTTTGACTCGCTCCTCGCACCATGCCGGCGAGGATTTCGCCAGGCTCAGGGCGCAGCGGCAGGCAAAGCGGCGGGCCTTGCAGCGCGGCGCTTGAGCCGCTAGATCAGAGCGCGGCCGCGGAGCATACGCGTCGCTTCAGCCAACATTTTGTGACGAAGCATGCCTTCCTTCCGAACCGTCCATAAGGTTCGCCATAGCGCGGCAGAAATGTTCGATCTCGTCGCCGACATCGAGTCCTACCCAGAGTTCGTGCCTTTGTGTCTCTCGCTGAAAGTCCGCCAGCGCATGGAGATCCAGGGCGTCGTGACCAAGGTCGCCGATATGACGGTTGGCTATCGAGCGATCCGCGAGACCTTTACGAGCCGCGTCGCTTGCGATGCGGGGCGCCGCGAAATCCTCGTCGCCTACATCGACGGACCGTTCCGGCATCTCGAAAACCGCTGGAGATTTCGCGATCAAGCTCCCGGCGTATGTATCATCGAGTTCGAGATTCACTATGAATTTAAAAGCCGGGCGCTTGCGCTTTTGATGGGCGGCATGTTCGATAAGGCGTTCCGCAAATTTTCTGAAGCTTTCGAGCGTCGCGCCGACATCGTCTATGGCGCGCCGGCGGCCTGAAACAGCAATCCGAGCGCGACCGCGACAGCTGCGGCGCGCACATTCGCTCGGCCGCGATCGCCGAACCTTTTTTCCAGGGTCGCGACATCGGCTTCGCGGCGCGCCAAGCCAAAATAAACGAGGCCGACCGGCTTTTCGGCCGATCCGCCCACGGGGCCGGCTATGCCAGTGACCGAAATGGCGACCTTCGCCGGCGACTTTCGGAGCAGCCCGGCCGCCATTGCCGCCGCGACTTCGGCGCTGACCGCGCCAAAGCGCTCTATCAGGTCGCTGTCGACTCCCAAACATTCGACCTTGGCGGGATTGGAATAAGTCACGAAGCCGCGTTCGAACACGTCCGATGATCCGGCCACGGAGGTGATGAGACCCGCGAGGAGGCCTCCCGTACAGGATTCGGCGCTCGCTAAAGTGAGGCCGCGCTCTCGATAAAGCGCGACCAGCGTCGCCGCAAGGCGGCAAACGTCGTCATCGAGCACGTCCGAACCCTCCTTATTGAGGACGTCAGATAGGCAAGCGAACGGTCGCGATCGCGATCGACGCGACGCCTTCCTCGCGGCCGGTGAAGCCGAGACGTTCGCTGGTCGTCGCCTTGACGGCAACTCGGTCCAGCGGAACGCCGATGGTTGTGGCGATGCTAGCGCGGATCGCCTCTCGATGAGGCCCAATCTTCGGCCTTTCGCAGACCACCGTAGCGTCGATATGCGCGATCATCCCGCCACGCTCGCGCACCTTCGCCGCCGCGGCGGCGAGAAAAATTTTTGACGTAGCGCCGCGCCACTGCGGATCGGAGGGCGGAAAATGGCTGCCAATGTCGCCGTTCGCCACGGCGCCGAGAAGGGCGTCGGTGATCGCATGACTTAACACGTCGGCGTCGGAATGGCCGACAAGCCCATGGTCATGCGGGATTTTCGATCCGCCAAGCCAGATGTGATCGCCCGGCCCGAAAGCATGCACATCATAGCCTTGGCCGATCCTGATGTCCTCTAGATCGCGGATTAGCCGCGCTTCCGCTGTCGCGAGATCCTCGGCGCTAGTGATTTTCATATTGCCTGCATCTCCCTCGAAAACATGGACGCTATGTCCAGCCCATTCGGCGATGGCCGCGTCGTCGGTGAGGCCATCGGCGCCGGCGGCGGCGGCCTTTCGGTGCGCGGCGAGAATGAGATCGAAATCAAACGCCTGCGGCGTCTGCACTGCCCGCAGCCGGGCGCGCGGCGGCGTCGCGGCGATCGAACTATCGGCGTCGACTTCCTTGATTGTGTCGGTCACGGCGACGCCGGGAATGGCGGCTCCATAGCACCGCGCCGCCGAAATCGCTCTCATAATGAGTTTCTCATTTGCAAAAATGCGAGCAGCATCATGAATTAGCACAATTTTTGGGCGGTTCTCACGGTCGGCGTCAAGCGCCTCGAGGCCGGCGAAAACGCTGGCCTGGCGGGTCGCGCCGCCGTAGATGGGGCTTTTCAGGCGGCGCGCTTTCAAGGCGTCAAGGCCTGCGACGCTTTCGTAATAAAGATCAAGATCTTCCTCATGAATGACCGGCGCGATCAGCGCCTTTGGCGCGGCGCGATGCAACGCCGATAAGCCATGCGCGAGGACAGTTCCTCCAGCAAGGCGGCGATATTGTTTGGGAAGACCGGCGCCGGCGCGGGAGCCGCGTCCCGCCGCGACGACCAGAATGGCCACTTCTTCGCTATGATGAAGAGGACTGGCGTTCATCTACAGTCTTCGCTCAATTTGATCGGCGATGTTCCTCTCGCGTTTCGAGCGCCGCGTCAATTTCTCAATTCTAACCGGCCAACTTCCATTTTATCCCATTGCCGCGATGCACAAATTGATTATGATATAGGCATGAACGCCAGTGCTGATAATTTAGGCAGTTTTGATCGGAGCAAAGCTCTTCACATTGGACAAAGACGCTTGGATGGGCGGGCCATGCTGGCCCCGATGTCCGGCGTCACCGACGTCGTGATGCGCCGGCTGGCGCGACGTTTCGGGGCTTCGCTCGTGGTCACCGAAATGATCGCCGCCGACGCCTACGCGAAGGGCGACGCCGCCAATCGGCTGAAGGCGGAAGGATGCGGCTTCGATCCCCATGTGGTGCAGATCGCGGGCTGCGCGCCCGAAGCGATGGCCGAGGCGGCCCGCATCGCCGAGGGTTCGGGCGCCGCCATCGTCGACATCAACATGGGGTGCCCGGCGAAAAAAGTGACGGCCGGTTATGCCGGATCGCATCTGATGCGCGACTTGCCTCTCGCGCTCGCGCTGGTTCGGGCGACGGTGCGCGCCGTGCGCGTCCCGGTGACGCTCAAAATGCGACTCGGCTGGGACGAGGCCTCGATCAACGCCCCCGAGCTTGGCCGCCTCGCTGAGGCGGAAGGGGTCGCCATGCTGACGGTGCATGGCCGCACGCGCCGCCAATTCTACGCCGGCAAAGCAAATTGGGCGGCGATCCGCGCGGTCAAGGCCGCGGTTACAATCCCAGTCGTCGCAAACGGCGACTGCGCAAGCCTTGCCGATGCCGCCTCGATGGTGGTGGATTCCGGTGCCGACGCCGTAATGATCGGCCGCGCCGCCATTGGGCGGCCCTGGTTCGTCGGCGACGTCGCGCATTACCTCGCCACTGGATTGATACGCGCCGAACCGTCCCCAGCGGCGCGAAGGGAGGCGGCGCTGGAGCATTACGAGGGCATTCTCGAACTGTTTGGTCCGGAGCAGGGGGTGCGACACGCGCGCAAGCACCTCGCCGCATATGCGCAATGGTCTGCCGCGCGAGACGCCGATTCCTTGCGCCGCCGACTGGTCACCGCTGAGGACGCCAAACAAGTGAGATCCGTTTTAAGCGAGGCGTTCGAGGCTCCTTGCCAGGCGGAGGCGGCCTGATGGCGACGCTTTCGCCTCGACGGTGCGATGAGACCGCGCGGGTCTCCTCGGGAATTGACGCCGCCAGACTTTTGGACGCGCTGCCGCATCCGGTCCTCGCAGTACGCCTCGATGGATCTATCGCCGACGCCAATGTCGCGGCGGAGACGTTTTTCGCCATGAGCCGCGAGGCGATGAGCCAGATCAAGCTCGGTCAACTCGTCACGGGCGGCTCGCCGCTTCTCGATTTTGTCGAACAAGTCACGACAAGCGGCGCCGCCTTCAACGGATATCGGGTCGAACTGGGACTCGCCAAAGGCGGAGATCTCCTCGTCGATATTTTCGTGACGCCGCTGGCGGAGCTCCAGGATGGCGTCGTCGTCATGCTGCAGGAACGTTCATTGACGGACAAGATGGAGCGTCAACTCTATCACCGCGGCGGCGCGCGTTCGGTCGCCGCGATGGCCTCGATGCTGGCGCATGAAATCAAAAATCCTCTTTCGGGCATAAGGGGAGCGGCGCAGCTGCTCGAAATTGAGGCGAACGACTCGGATCGCGCCTTGACCCGACTGATCTGCGAAGAGACCGATCGGATCGTCAAGCTCGTCGACCGCATGAGCGCCTTCTCGGACGGCCGCCCGATCGAACGCGAGAGCGTCAATATTCACGCGGTCCTCGATCACGTCAAAAAAGTGGCTCAGGCCGGATTCGCTCGTCATATCCGATTTCACGAAATTTATGACCCGTCGTTGCCGCCTGTCCTCGGCAACAGGGATCAGCTCGTCCAATTGTTCCTCAATCTCGTCAAGAACGCCGCCGAAGCGATCGGCGATGGCGGCGATGGCGACATCGAGTTGACGACGGCCTATCGCCCTGGCGTGCGCCTGCCAATACCCGGCTCAAAAAAGCCAGTTAGCCTGCCGCTCGAATGTTGCGTCCGCGATAACGGATCCGGGGTGCCAGCGGAAGTAATGCCCTATTTGTTCGACCCTTTCATTACGACCAAAGCCAGTGGAAGTGGCCTTGGACTTGCATTGGTCGCCAAGATCATTGGAGACCATGGCGGCACTATTGAATGTGAGTCAGCGACGAGACGCACCACATTCAGGGTTCTCATGCCGATGCATTCGCCGCGGGACGGCAGAGGCGCGACGCGCAGCTAGCGGCGAGCCTGGTCTGGAGGCGTCCTCCGTGGCCAAGGCCTAAAGTCGATGCGCAGAACAAAATATTCGCGCAGCCCGCAATCGGCTCTCGCGCCTGGAGGAGAGGCTTTTCTAATGGCGACCGGAAATATTCTCATTGCTGACGACGACACGGCCATCCGCACCGTCCTCAGCCAAGCTCTGTCGCGCGCCGGCTATGACGTGCGCGCGACAGGCACCGCCGCGACCCTCTGGCGCTGGGTTCAGTCGGGCGATGGCGACCTTGTCATCACCGACGTCGTCATGCCGGACGAGAACGCCTTCGAACTCCTGCCCAAGATGAAGAAATTGCGGCCCGAGCTGCCGATCATCGTCATGAGCGCGCAGAATACCTTCATGACCGCAATCAAAGCGTCCGAGCGGGGCGCCTATGATTACCTGCCGAAACCCTTCGACCTGCGCGAACTCGTCTCCATCGTCGGGCGGGCGATGAGCGAGCCGAAGAACCGGGTCAGGGTCGAGCGCAATGAAGAGATGGAGGGTATGCCCCTCGTCGGGCGCTCACCCGCCATGCAGGAGATCTACCGTTCGCTAGCGCGGCTGATGCAGACCGACCTCACGGTCATGATCACCGGCGAATCCGGCACCGGCAAGGAGCTCGTCGCGCGCGCCCTGCACGATTATGGCAAACGCAAGAAGGGGCCCTTTGTCGCCATCAATATGGCCGCGATCCCGCGCGACCTCATTGAAAGCGAATTGTTTGGACACGAAAAGGGAGCGTTTACCGGAGCCAATCAGCGCTCGGCGGGTCGCTTCGAGCAAGCCGAGGGCGGAACGCTTTTCCTTGACGAGATCGGCGACATGCCGATGGAGGCTCAGACCCGGCTTCTGCGCGTTCTTCAGCAGGGCGAATATACAACCGTCGGCGGGCGCATGCCGATCAAGACCAACGTGCGCATTATCGCCGCAACCAACAAGGATCTTCTTGTCCTGATCCAGCAGGGCCTGTTCCGCGAGGATTTGTTCTTCCGGCTCAACGTCGTGCCGTTGCGTCTGCCGCCCTTGCGTGAACGCGTCGAGGATATTGGCGATCTCGCGCAGCATTTCTTTTCGCTTGCCGCGAGCGAGGGCCTGCCGCTGAAGCACATCGAGCCGGATGCGCTCGACCGGCTGAAGCGCTACCGTTGGCCTGGCAACATCCGGGAACTCGAAAATTTGACGCGCCGGCTCGCCGCGCTCTATCCGCAGGAAGCAGTGACGGCTCAGCTCATCGACATGGAGCTGGCCGTCAATCCGCCGGCCTTGACGCCAGGATTTGCGCCACCGGCCGCGAGCGGCCGGCAGCACGAGCCGGAGCGCGCAGCGACGCTCGCGAGCGCCATGGAGCGTTACCTTTCGGAACTGTTTCGCGGCCATGGCGACAATCTGCCGCCTCCGGGCCTCTATCACCGCATCCTGCGCGAACTCGAATATCCGCTGATCTCGGCGGCGCTCGGGGCGACGCGCGGCAATCAAATAAAGGCGGCGGAATTGTTGGGGCTGAACCGCAACACACTGCGCAAAAAAGTCCGCGATCTCGACATCAGGCTGATCCGCTCGCCGCGATAGCCAGCCGCCAGCAGGACATCAAACGACCTAGACTAACGCCGGAGCGTTTCACGATTTTGACGGGGACACGCGACCGGCAAGACCATAAGCGCGGCATCGACGCTCAATCCAACTTTGCGCATTTGCGCGCTTCCGTCTCCGCAAAATGCCTAGCGACGTCGACAAAATAGAGCGCTGAATGTTTCGCCAAGACCCCGTCTCTGTACCGCGGCCTATCGCTCAGAACGCGAAAACCATTTTTGTCCAGAACAATATAAAAATTGTACCAATGCCGTTCTTCAAGATGCATGACGTTTATTGCGACATCCGAAATCATTTTTACTTCAAAAATCGGTGCAGTCATTGCGTAGGCTCAAAAGAAAGGGACTTTCGCAAAGCTAACTTCATTCGCCTCGCCCGGCAAGACACTCGATACGAATCAAAAAGATAGGCGGCTTCGCTCAATGCGCGGCGAGTGACTTGCCGCGCGCCGACGACGCCGGGGACGAACCGAAACCGCTATGGATCTCACGCGAAACCGATGACTGTGTGACAGGGGCTTTGAGATGATGAAGGGTCGAGATCGTCAAGCCATGGCTTTGGCCGTGGAAATGTCGTAATCTTGCAACACCGTGGCATAAAGGTAACTGGGATTCGCTCATTTGCAAGCCCCAAGCCCCGATCGGCCGATGAGCGACCAACCACAGAAATCTTCCGGCGCGTCTCACAGCGAGCGCCGATTCACGGTCCGCTTCGGTCCCGCAGCGGTGATCCTTGTGCTGCTGGTCGCCCTTGGCAGCTTCATGATCTTCGCCGGCTTCACGCCGATCCCCCCGACCAATGACATCTTGTTCTGGTTGTTGATCGCCAATGTCCTCGGCATCTTTCTCATCTTCTGCTTCATCGTCGTCGAGGCTTATTCGCTTTTCAAGGCGCGCCGCGCCGGCGTCGCCGGGTCGCAGCTTCACATCCAGCTCGTCGGGCTGTTCTCGATCGTCGCGGCCGCGCCAGCGCTGCTCATGGCCTGGGTCGGCTCGGTGACTTTGGAGCGCAGCCTCAATCCGGCCTTCATGCGCGATGGCAAAGCCTTTGTGCAGACCACCATCGACGCCGCGCGCCTGTTTCGGGAAGCGCAATGCAAGTCTCTCCTCCAGGAAGCGCGGCTGACCGCGTCGGATCTTGACCGCGCCAAGCTAATGTTCGAAGTCGACCGGCCGCTGTTTCGAGACTTTTTCACCTCACGCGCCCGTTTCCTTGGATTCACCGCGGCCGCGCTGTTGAAATCGGATGGAGCCGCCGTCGAAAAAATCGACACCGGAGCCATCATTAGCAATGCCGTAGTCACGCCCGAGGCCTCGGATTTCGAGGATGCACGCAAGAACGAGCCCTTATGCCTCGTGCTCGACAAGGGAAGAACTTTCGTCGCTTTGCGCGCCCTTATTTCCTTTCAGGACACCTTTCTTTATGTCGCAAGGCCGGTCGATCCATTCACTGTGGAGTTCCCTCGTCAAGCCAGCAAACTCGTCGCGTTATACGACGGCTTCGACACGCACCGGCGCGCCCTCAGGATCGCTTTCGCCACCATGTTCATTCTGATCGCGCTGATCATGCTATTGTCGGCGACGTGGCTTGGTCTGTCTTTCGCTAACCGGCTCGTCGCCCCGATCCGCCGCCTTATCGCCGCGACCGATCAGGTATCGTCGGGAAATCTCAACGTTCAAGTCGCCGTGCGAAAATCGGAAGGGGACCTCGCCCATCTCGGCGAAACCTTCAACAAGATGACATCGGAGCTGCGGCTGCAACAAAACCGTCTCATTGCGGCGAGCAGCCTCATCGACGAACGGCGCCTCTTCACTGAAGCGGTCCTCTCGGGCGTGCCGGTCGCCGTCGTCGGCGTTGGCCCCAAGGGTGAAATCACAGTGCTCAATCCTTCGGCCGAACGGCTGATCCCGCCGGCGGGGGAGGGCGCAAACGCCGTTCTGGGACAAGCGGTTGACGTTGTTCTGCCGGAGATCAAGGAAGCCTTCGCGGAGGCGCGGGCCGGCCAAACGCGAATGGCGCCGTTCGAGATTTCGCTCTCGCGCGGCGGCCTCGATCGACTCTTCAGCGTCAGCATCACCAGCGCGCCGACGGGACGAAATGATAAGAGCCACATCATCACGCTTGACGACATTACCGATCTCGTTGGCGCGCAGCGCACCGCGGCCTGGGCCGACGTCGCGCGCCGCATCGCGCATGAGATCAGAAACCCGCTGACCCCGATCCAGCTCTCCGCCGAACGGATCAAACGCAAATACGGGCGCCTTATCACGCACGACCGCGATATTTTCGACCAATGCACCGATACGATCGTTCGCCAAGTCGACGACATAAAGCGCATGGTGGACGAATTCTCCTCCTTTGCCCGAATGCCTAAGCCGCGCGTCGAAAGCAATGATCTTGGCGAATGCATCCGGCGCGTCCTGTTTTTAATGCGCGTCGCTCACCCCAATATCATTTTCGAAGATCATTTGCCCGATCATCCTGTCGTCGGCCGCTTCGATCGTCGGCTTCTGTCCCAGGCCTTGACCAATATCGTAAAGAACGCGACTGAAGGGATCCAGGCTTTTACGGGCGAGGCCAACTTCGAGGGCCATATTGCGGTGACGCTTTCCGTCGCGGAGGACACGGTGTTCATCGATGTCGTCGACAATGGCAAGGGCTTCCCCAAAGACAACCGCCAACGGCTGCTTGAGCCTTATATGACGACGCGGGCGGAAGGGACCGGGCTCGGGCTGCCGATCGTCGCCAAGATCCTCGCCGATCACGGCGGCGGGCTCGAACTGCGCGACGCGCCAAAGCGGCGCGGCGCATGGGTGCGGCTGTTTTTCCCCTTAAGCTACGAGATGGGCGCCGATCACGGCGGTTCGGATCACGCCGCTGGGGCGGCGGCAATACAAGAATCGTGAAAGATTATCATGGCCAGCGATATCCTGATCGTAGACGACGAAGCCGATATTCGCGACATCGTATCCGGCATCCTGTCCGATGAAGGGCACGGCACGCGAACGGCGAAGAATTCCGACGAAGCCCTCGCCGCAATCGCGGCGCGGCGGCCGAATCTCGTTTTCCTGGATATTTGGCTGCAGGGCTCGAAGCTAGATGGCTTGCAGATCTTGCGGATCGTCAAAGAGCAAAACCCGATGCTGCCGGTAGTAATGATATCCGGCCATGGCAATATCGAGACGGCGGTCTCCGCAATCAAGCTTGGCGCCTACGACTTTATCGAAAAGCCCTTCAAGGCCGACCGGCTGGTGCTCGTCGCCGAACGCGCGCTTGAGGCGTCGAGGCTGAAGCGCGAAGTTAGCGAACTGCGCACGCGGGCGGGCGCAGTCAACAAGATCGTCGGCCACTCCACCGCCATCAACCAGTTGCGGCAGACCATTGAACGGGTCGGTCCCGCCAATTCGCGCGTCCTCATCACCGGCGCGCCCGGCTCCGGAAAGGAGCTGGCGGCGCGCTCGATCCATGAAGCGTCGACACGGGCGCGCGGTCCCTTCGTCGTCATCAATTCCGCGACGATCGCTCCGGAGACAATGGAGATCGTGCTCTTTGGCGTAGAGGGCAAAGATGGCGCGGGGCGCAAGGTCGGCGCGCTAGAGGAAGCGCACGGAGGCACGCTTTACCTCGATGAAATCGCTGATATGCCAAAAGAGACGCAGGGCAAGATCCTCCGCGTCCTGGTTGAGCAGAACTTTCAGCGGGTCGGCGGGCTGACGCGCGTTCATGTCGACGTTCGCATTATTTCATCTAGTTCGCGCGATCTGGCCGCCCTCATCGCCGACGGATCGTTCCGCGAGGATTTGTTTCATCGCCTCTCTGTGGTGCCAGTGCGCGTTCCCTCTCTCTCCGAGCGGCGCGAAGACATTTCGGAGCTCATTGCGTTCTTCATGGAGCAAGTGTCGACAACGTCGGGGATGCCACAGCGCGTCATCGCCGACGACGCCATGGCGGTGCTGCAATCGCATGATTGGCCGGGCAACATCCGACAGCTGCGCAACAATGTTGAGCGCTTGATGATTCTCGCCGCGGGAGATCCGGACGCCGCCATCACCGCGGATATGCTCCCCGGGGAAATAGGCGCCCTTGTGCCTTCGACGCCGAACGGCAGCGGCGGCGAAAGGCTGATGAGCCTTCCCTTACGCGACGCGCGCGAAGTCTTTGAGCGCGAATATCTCGTCGCCCAGATTAATCGATTTGGCGGCAACATTTCGCGCACCGCCGAATTCATCGGCATGGAGCGCTCGGCATTGCATCGCAAGCTCAAGTCGCTGCGGGTTGATTAATCGTCCTAATTGCGCGGGGCGCCGATCGGAAAATCGTCTACCAGTAGCAGGCGTTCTCGATTTTGACCGCTTCGGCCGGGGTTTCGCTCCGATTCGGACGCACCCAAAACTCGTTAAAAATTGTCTGATAATTGGGATAGTTGTGCTTATCCGCCCAGCGGTTGCCATAGACCCCGAACAGGATCTGCGTCGTTCCCCCCATATGGACGCCAATCTTGCCAAGGCTTCGCGCATGTGTGGCGAGCGGCAGGGAGAATGCGCCGGCGCCAATCAAGGCGACATCGAAATCGACTGCGCTCATTTGCGCCCTTAGGTCGTCCAAAGCTTCAATCCAATCCGAATGAGCAGGCTTGACGACGCCCGCGCTCAGCGGACAGCGGATGGCGAGCAGCGTAAATGCCGGCAAAACACGTTGGTTCTTCCATATATCCGTTCGGCGTCCGAAATATTGCCTGGCAATGGTCTCAGCAAAAGGCGAAACGACCAACACGCGTTTGTCTTCGAGCAAAGCGCTCCAAGGCTCATCCGACAGATAAGGTTCGACGGACGCGAACGGCGCCAGCTTCGCCCCAGGCGCCAGCACGTGAAAGATTTGCGTTTCCCCTTGCAGCCCCCAAGACATTAGGACGTCCATTTCCTTGACGGCGTCGCGATAAATGCAGCCGAAACGGTCAAATATATCTTCTTGTTGCGGAAAGACGCCCGCATTCAAAAAGAGGGAGTCGGATATCGACCGCGGATAGGGGCGCGATGCCTTGTGTTTTGCAACGTTCCGCATTCGCAAAAGAAAATGGTCGAGAGCCGCGAGCTCAACCTTGCCGATCTTTCCCGCCGCGAGGGGCCGCCTGGACGAAAGCGCCTCCGCGAGCTCCGGCCCGAAGTCGATGAACGGGCGCTTCGGGTACCGAAGATTCTGTAATTTCCAAATTTCCGTGCGAAGTTTCCAGGCGAAAGACTGCAGTGCCGGGTTTCCGGAAAGAAGATCGCGAAGCAGAATATTCACTCGGTGAAACATCAACGTTCCTCCGAACGGAAGACGAAGGTTTATGTCCATGCAAAAGCAGCTTTACGACCGTCATGCAATATTGCTTCCCGGTCGGATCAATTCCGCGCGATCGGGGTTGCCGGCCATCCCGATCGGCCCATGCTCCAGCGAGCCGGTTTTTGCGGGGCTTGGAGCTCGATGGGAACGATGACTGTGGCCCAATCGCGGCGCGCGACCCATGCCGAAATTTTCGTCGGCTTCTTCAAGATCGGCGTTTGCGGCTTCGGCGGCGTTGGCGGCTGGGTGCGTCCAATCGTCGTCGACGAACGGCGCTGGTTGAATGATCGCGAATTCGCCGAACTGCATGGCGCCGCCAACGTTTTGCCGGGCGCCAATACGGTGAATCTCGCGGTCATGCTGGGAGATCGATTCCAGGGCGCGTCCGGCGCCGCGACGGCTGTCTTCGCCCTTATGCTGGCACCGCTTGCGATCTTGGTCGGCGTAGCTTCGCTGTATGCGCAATTCGCCGTGCATCCGGCGGTCAAAAGCGCGCTCGCCGGCGCGGCCGCGGCGACGGCCGGGCTGGTCATCGCCAACGCTTATAAATTGCTCCGCGCGCTACGCGGCGACGTCATGGCGATGCTCATCGCCGCCTTAACCTTCGCCGCCGCGGGGATTTTGCATCTTTCGCTGCCGATCACTCTGGCCCTCGCGGCGCCCGCCAGCATGGCCCTCTTTGCGTTCAATCGGCGCCGGCCCTGATGCACCCATCGCTCGGACAACTCGCCGCGATTTTCGCGCTGCTTTCCCTCGGCGCGGTCGGCGGCGCAAACGCGACCTTGCCCGAGCTGCACCGCCAGATGGTGGATGTTCATCGCTTCATGGACGACGCCGCCTTCGCCAATCTTGTCGCGTTGGCGCAGACCGCGCCGGGGCCGAATGTCATTGTGATGAGCTTGATGGGCTGGCATTTGGCCGGCGCCGCCGGCCTTTGCGTCGCGACGGCGGCCATGCTCGGGCCTTCTTCCCTAATCGCGTTCGCCGCTGAACGGACGCTGCGTCGCTTTTCGGCCAGCCGAGCTATTTCGATTGTGAAAACAGCCTTGGCGCCCGTCGCCGTCGGCCTTATGGGCGCGAGCGGCCTCGTGCTCGCGCGGGCGGCCGATAGCGGCGGCTTGACGATTGCGATCACAGGCTGCATGACCCTGCTTTGCGGATCAACGCGCATCAATCCTTTGTTTGGCATTGCCGCCGCCGCGATTTTGGGCTTGGCCGCCCACATGCTTGGATTTTCCTCTTGAACGCCCTGGAGGGCAGGTGAGCAGAATTGCCTATATCAACGGCGCCTATATCGCGAGCCGCGACGCCGTGGTGTCGATCGAGGATCGCGGCTATCAACTGGCGGACGGTGTTTACGAAGTTTGCGAGGTTTTTCGCGGCGCCCTGATCGATGAAGACCGCCACTTGGGACGCCTCGACCGCTCCATGGCGGAGCTGCGCATCGAAGCGCCCGTCAAGACAGCCGCATTGAAAATCATTCTGCGGGAAATTCTGATCAGGAACAGGATTGCGAACGGCTATCTTTACATTCAGGTGACGCGGGGCGTCGCCCCGCGCGACCATGTGTTTCCACAGCCCCCGGTCCCGCCGAGCCTCGTCGTCACTGCCAAGCCGATCGACCCTGAAAAGGGGGAAGCCGCCGCTCGCAAGGGCGTCAGCGTCTCTGACGGCGCCGGACCTGCGCTGGAAGCGCGTCGACATCAAGTCCATCGCGCTGCTGCCCAATGTGCTGGCGCGGCAGGCGGCGAAGGAAAAAGGCGCTTATGAAGCCTGGCTCGTCGATTCCGACGGCATGATCAGCGAGGGGGCCGCCTCGAACGCATGGATCATCGACCAGTCGGGAACGATCATTACGCGCCAAATCGATCATTCGATCTTGCGCGGCGTCACCCGAACGACGCTGATCGAGATCATTTTGGCGCAGGGCCTGAAACTGGAGGAGCGCAAATTCAGCCGCGAGGAAGCGATCGCCGCGCGCGAGGCTTTCATTACCGGCGCGACGACGCTGGTGATGCCAGTGGTGGCCATTGACGGGCGTCCAATAGGTGACGGAGTCCCTGGACCTGTAGCGCTGCGGTTGCGCGCTATCTTTCACGATAAGGCGCAATGTTCAATATAGCGCCAAACGCTCATTGCCAACGCGATGAGCAAAAGGTCTAATGGTAACTATTCAACTTCTGGGAGGCGGCACAGCGCCGTAGCTTCTGCATTACGCCTGACAAAACAAATAGTTAGCGTATGGCATGAGTGGACTGCGCCATTCGGCGCCAAAAAAACAAAATAGGAATTCAAAGATGGCAGCGGAAAGGCCACAGAACTTACAGGACACTTTTCTCAATTTTGTCCGCAAAAATAAGGTCCCCCTGACAATTTTCTTGGTCAATGGCGTGAAACTGCAAGGCGTGGTGACGTGGTTTGACAATTTTTGCGTTCTGCTGCGGCGGGACGGCCATTCGCAGCTGGTTTACAAGCACGCTATCTCCACCATTATGCCAGGTCAGCCCATTCAAATGTTCGAGGCGGGCGAAGATGAGCGGTGCCCGCATCCGCCTGAGATTGCGCGAATTCGAACCGACTCCTCATATACGTAAAAAGTAACGAAAACGCAGCGACCTCGCGCCCGGAGGATGCTGGGCGTTGGACGCGGGAGACGACAATCGACACCTTTGAGGACGCCGCCGGAACGACGGCGCGAAAGAAGTCTACGAAGAACAAGGCAATGCGCCCGCGGGCGCTGGTTCTCGGGCCTTACCTTAACGAGAGATCCGGGTGCGTCAGCCAGCGTTCCGCGGCTAAGGTTCAGTCGGGGCGCTCGCCGGAGGCGCGGCTCATCGAGGCCAAGCGCTTAGCCGCGGCCATCGACCTTGACATTATCGCCGCACATATCGTCGCGCTCGTCGGTATTCGTCCGGCGACTTTCCTCGGCAAAGGCAAGGTCGCGGAGATCAGCGATGTCGTCCGCGCGGAAGAAATCGATCTCGTGGTCATGGACTGCGCCTTATCGCCCGTGCAGCAACGCAATCTTGAAAGAGCCTTCGCGGCCAAGGTCATCGACAGAACCGGCCTCATTCTGGAGATTTTCGGACGGCGGGCGCGCACGCGTGAAGGAGCGCTTCAGGTCGAGCTAGCTCATCTCGCCTACCAGAGATCGCGGCTCGTGCGGTCATGGACCCACCTTGAGCGCCAACGTGGCGGTTTCGGTTTTCTTGGCGGCCCCGGCGAAACGCAGATCGAGACCGACCGGCGCCTGATTCGAGGTGCGGATGACGAAAATCGAGCATGAGCTCGAGGGGGTGAAGCGAACGCGCGGCATTCATCGCAAGAGCCGCCGCGCCGTGCCTTATCCGATTGTCGCATTGGTCGGCTACACAAACGCGGGAAAATCGACCCTTTTCAATCGGCTTACCTGCGCGGACGTCTTGGCGGAGGACAAGCTTTTCGCAACCCTCGATCCCGACGCTGAGGGCCGTCAGCCTGGAGCATGGCGGCGAAATCATATTGTCTGATACGGTTGGATTCATTTCAGAGCTTCCGACCATGCTGGTCTCCGCTTTCCGCGCCACGCTCGAAGAAGTGCTTGAAGCCGATCTCATTTTGCACATTCGCGATATCGCGCATGAAGACGCCGAGGCGCAGCTCGGCGATGTCGAGGGCATCCTGGCTGATCTCGGCGTCGACCCCAACGATGGCCGCCGCGTTCTGGAAGTGTGGAATAAGGCCGATCTTCTTGATGAAGAGGCGCTGGCAGCAGCGCAGAACAACGCCAAACGACAGGCGGCGCGCCGAGGCGCCGACGCGCAGCCTGTCATCGTTTCGGCGGTGACCGGGCAGGGGCTCGATCGCCTTCGCGCAACGATCGAGGCGCGGCTTGCGGTCGGCAGGCCTGTTTTCGAGCTTGCGCTCGAGCCCGGCAACGGTGAAGGCCTCCATTGGCTTTATGACAATGCGGAGGTGATGCACAAAAGCTTTGCAGCGGACGGAACCGCGCATCTGCGCGTTCGCGTTACGCCCGAACGCGCCGAATTAGTGCGGCGAAGGTTTCTTCAGAGCCGCAGGCCGATCGACCCGTGCGCGCCAAGCGTCGCAAATGGGCTGGAGCAGGACGCCGAAAATCTGCAGACGTTTCAGATCGCATCCATCGGCCGGACGACCCAGCGATATAGCAATAAAGCGACAAGCAGGGCGGCGGGAGCGCAAACACAGCGCCCTAAATATCGTTGAAGCTGACGGCAGTGCCTTCTGCCGCTTTCGCCGCGTTCCAAAGCTCATCCATTTTGTCGAGCGTCGCTGCGCCAAGAGCGAGGCCCTGGTTTGCAAGTTCGCGCTCAATGAACCCGAAGCGACGCGCGAATTTTGCGTTAGCGCGACGAATCGCCGATTCTGGATCCACTTTTGCGTGACGCGCGAGATTGGCGATCGCGAACAGAAGATCGCCGATCTCGTCTGCGATCGCCTCTGGCTGGCCTGAATCGAGCGCCGCTTCGATCTCGCAGGTTTCCTCCCGGATTTTATCGAGAACCACGCGTATGTCGTTCCAGTCGAAGCCGACCGACGAGGCTTTGGTTTGCAATTTGACCGCGCGGCTCAGGCCGGGCAGGGCAAGCGGAACGTCATCGAGGAGAGTGGAGCGCTCAGCTGGGGCGTCGCCGTTCCGGCGCGCCTTGGCGCATTGTTCCTCCGCCTTGATGCGCGCCCAAAGCGCCTTCACCTCTTCGGGCGGAAGGTCGCGCGCGTCGGAAAACACATGCGGATGCCGCCGGATCATTTTTTGCGTGATCGCCTCGACCACGCCGCCGAAATCAAACGCGCCGTCTTCTTCGGCGATCCGCGCGTGAAAAGCGACCTGCAACAGCAGATCGCCGAGTTCATCGCGCAGATCGGCCGTATCGCCACGCGCGATCGCATCGGCCACCTCGTAGGCTTCCTCGATCGTATAGGGCGCGATGGTCTCAAATGTCTGCGCGAGGTCCCAGCCGCAGCCGGTTTCAGGCGCGCGCAAGGCGGCCATTATTTCGAGCAAGCGCTGATATCGGAAGACGGCTGCATGGGGTCGGCGCGACGAATCGGAAAGGATACCCGAGACGGGCATTGCTCGCAAGGAGCATGATCGCGCCGCGATCAGTCATGCCCATCTTCGCCTCAGTCCTTCGAACCGCTCAGAATTATTCGAGCGAGATCGACAAAGCCTCGCGCCCCTTCGGCGTATCGACCACGCGCATGCTCACTGGCTGACCCTCGGCGAGATTCTGCACGCCCGAGGGACCCAAGAATCGAGATGTGGACGAACACATCCTTGCCGCCGTCGTTCGACTGGACGAAGCCAAAGCCCTTATTGTCGTCGAACCATTTGACGGTGCCTGACACCGACACGGCGGTCGACGGATCGGGCGCGCGCCGGGCCGGGCGCGGCGAATCGCCAAAAGCGCGCGGCTGCGGGGCTCGCTCTGCGGCGCCGGTGGTGTCGACTTCAAGAACGCGCGTAACCTGAGCGCCTTTCAGGCCGTTGCTGACATTAACCTTCAGCTTCGCGCCGGGCGGAACCGTTTCATATCCGGCCGCCTGAAGCGCGCCGATATGCAAGAAAGCGTCGCCCGTCCCATTGCCCAATTCGACGAAGCCGAAGCCCTTATCACCTTTGAACCATTTGACCACGGCGTCGACGCTCGGGCCGACCGCCGGAACGGGCATCTCCGGCGGCCGCCGCCAAAACTTGAGCGCGGCGGACGGTTCTGCCGCGGCGCGATCATAGGGAGAGGGCCCATCATCGTCGAAGCCGCGCTTTTTGGGTCCCCGGAAATCTCTACCTTTGCTCATGATATGCCTACCGTCTCCGCCTATAACCGCCGCCTATTGACCTTTGATTGACGTCACTGTTTTGCAGTGACCGATCATTCGTAGGCGCCACTCCTTGCAGCTGAAGACCTGCGCCAAAAAGCTGGCCACCCACAGGTGCCAGCCCAAAGTCTCGCCGATGGTATTCTCTAAGAATGCCTAACTGCCCCGTGTCGCCTAAAACATATCAACACATGGGCTGTTTGGCTACTCTAATCGGCTTAGATTGGAGCGCCCAAGCGAGAAAAGAACCAAAGCCTCGCAGAGACCTCCAGACCGTTCGTCCCGATGGTCTTGATTCGCATAATCAATATTATGGAACCATCGTGAATAACGAATTCACTCAGTCTGTTGCCGATAAGAAATA
Source organism: uncultured Alphaproteobacteria bacterium (assembly GCA_963815815.1). Lineage (GTDB taxonomy): Bacteria > Pseudomonadota > Alphaproteobacteria > Rhizobiales > Beijerinckiaceae > Methylocapsa. Next base: position 98,794 of record CAWFIA010000010.1, on the reverse strand, counting down.
GATCCTAAAAATCGATTCATCCGAGCGAAAGGAAACCTCAGGCGACCACCCGCATGCCGTCGAAGGCGGGTTCGACATCGGCGGGAAGCTCGGCTTTCAGCCTTTCGAAGTCGAGGTCCGTGTGAAGATTGGTGAGGATCGCGCGCCTTGGCTTCAGCTGGCGATCCAATCGAGGGTCTCCGCCAGGGAGAAATGGCTCGGGTGCGGCATATAGCGCAAAGCGTCGACGATCCAAAGATCAAGATTTTCAAGATATCGAGGCTTTCCTCGGGAATGCCGTTAAGGTCCGGCGATAAGCGATGTCGCCGAAGCGGAAACCGAGCGCATCGATTTCGCCATGTTCGAGCCGAAAAGGCATGGCTTCGATCGTCCCGCCGGGCCCGTCGATTCTTACAAGAGCGCCGGCGCCGATGCGCCGTTCGTTCGCTAAAGGGGGATATTGGCTGCCTGGCGGGGTCGCGAAAATATAGTCGAAATGGGCTCGCACGACAGCCGAGGTCGCCGCGTCCATATAGAGGTCAATCTTCCGCCGCGCCATGATCACCAGAGGCCGAATGTCATCGATGCCGTGGGTATGATCGGCGTGGGAGTGGGTGAGCAGAATTGCGTCGAGTCGTTTTACGTCTAAGCGCCAGCAGCTGTTCGCGCAAGTCTGGCGAGGTGTCGACCAGCGCCTGCGTGCTGGCTCCGTCCGGTCCGGTTCGCTGGACGAAGATCGAACACCGCCGGCGCCTGTTCTTGGGGTTCTCCGGATCGCAAGCGCCCCAGCCCTGACCGACGCGAGGAACCCCGGCGGAAGACCCGCAGCCTAATATCGTGATCGCAAGGCTCATTCGGCCGCGGCTTCGCGCGTCGCCGGCGGCGGCATTTTTCGAAACAAGCCGCAAGCGCATTAGTGCTCGTGTGCTCGGCGAGGGTCGCGACGCTGACGCCCTTGACTTCGGCGAGAGCCTTCGCCGTCGCGGCGACGAAGGCGGGTTCGTTGCGTTTGCCGCGATGGGCGAACGGGGCAAGAAAAGGCGCGTCGGTTTCGATCAGCAGCCGGTCGATCGGCACCATTCGGGCGATGTCGCGCAGGTCTTGCGAATTCTTGAACGTCACAATGCCCGAAAAGGAGATCGAGAACCCGAGGATCGAGCCGCTTGGCCAACATCAGAGACGAGGTGAAGCAGTGCAGGACCGCTTTGAATGGCCCCTTCCCCATTTCGTCTGCGAGAATCGCCGCCATATCGGCGTCGGCGTCGCGGCTGTGGATCACGAGCGGCAAGCCGGTGCGGCGGGCGGCGCTCGATATGCGTGCGGAAAACCCGCTGCGGCTACGTCCTTCGGCGCGCTGTCATGATGGTAATCAAGGCCGGCCTCGCCGATGCCAACGCATTTGGGATGCCGCGCCAATTCGACGAGATGCGGTCGAGATCGAGCTCGTGTCCTTGGCGGACATGTTCAGGATGCTCGCCGACCGTGCAAAATACTTCAGGATAAGCGTCCGCGAGATCGCGATTTCGGCGAAATGTTGATCCGGGTCGAAATGGTGATCATGCGCCCGACGCCGGCGGCGCGCGCGCGCTCAACCACGGCGTCGCGTTCGGCGGCGAAATCCGGGAAATCCAGATGGCAGTGGCTGTCGATCAGCATGGATCGGCCCGCAATTTGGCCCGGCTCAGCCCGGCGTAGCCTCGTCCGCCTCGACGTAACGCGGAAAAATCGGCGCCGGCGCCGGCAGCGCGACTCCCGGCGCAAGAGCCATGCGCGCGCTCCGACGTCGGCGAAGCTGCGCGGCCCTGCGCGACGCCGAGGAGATCGAGCAGCTTCGCCATTGAGGAAGGCATGAAGGGCTGCGTCATGATCGCGACTATACGCAAAACCTCGGCCGTCACATAAAGGATCGTCTCCATGCGCGCCGGATCGGTCTTGCGCTTGATCCACGGCTCCTCCGCCGCGAAATAGCGGTTGGCCTCGGCGACGACGCGCCAAATCTCCGCCAAGATCAGATGCAGCGCGAAATCCTTCATCAACGCGCGGGCCTTCGACGCCAACGCCGTCGCCTGCGCGAGGATCGCCTCGTCGGACCCGCTGAGCTTGCGCGCCGCCGAAGGCATGACGCCGCCGCAATTCTTCGCGAGCATCGACAGCGAGCGCTGCGCGAGATTGCCGAGATCATTGGCGAGATCGGCGTTGATTCGCGCGACGATCGCATCATGCGAATAATTGCCGTCCTGACCGAACGGCACCTCGCGCAAGAAGAAATAGCGGAACGGGTCGACGCCATAATGCGCGGCGAGCGCGAAGGGATCGATGACGTTGCCGACCGACTTCGACATTTTCTCGCCGCGGTTGAACAAGAAGCCATGCACCACGATCTGCTTCGGCACCGCTAGCTCCGCCGACATCAGAAAGGCCGGCCAATAGATCGCATGAAATCGCGTGATGTCCTTGCCAATCACATGCGCGTCGGCTGGCCAAAATTTGGCGCGCGGCGCGTCCGCTTTCGGAAAGCCGGTTCCGGTGATGTAATTGGTCAGCGCGTCAACCCAGACATACATCACGTGGTTCGGATCGCCGGGAACGGGAACTCCCCAGTCGAACGTCGAGCGGCTGATCGAGAGATCGGTCAAGCCGCGCTCGACGAAGGCTTATGATTTCGTTGCGATATTTTTCCGGCGTCACGAATTCGGGATGGTCGCGATAAAACTTGGAGAAGACGGCCCTGATAAGCGGAAAGCCTGAAATAATAGCTCTCCTCCTCGACCCATTCGACCGGCGCGCCGGTGGGGCGAGAGCCGCGATCCGTTCGGACCGTCGGTCAATTCCGATTCATCGAAGAAAGCTTCGTCCCGAACAGAATACCAGCCGGGATATTTCGACAAATAGATATCGCCGGCCGCCGCCATCCGCGTCCAGATCTCCTCGGCGGCGACGCGGTGGCGAGCCTGCGTCGTGCGTACGATGTCGTCGGCCGGCGCGTTCAGCGCTTCCCCCATAGCGGCGAATTGGGCCGCCGTGCGGTCGGCGAGTTGCTGCGGGCTCAGCCCCTCGCGAGCGGCGGTCTGCTGTATCTTCTGGCCGTGTTCGTCCATGCCGGTGACGAACAGCACCTCATAGCCGTCGAGCCGTTTGAAGCGGGCTATGGCGTCCGTCGCGATGCGCTCATAGGCGTGGCCGATATGGGGCGCGCCATTGGCGTAGGGAATCGCGGTCGTTATATAGAAAGTCTGGCGAACGGACATAGGATGGCAATCTTGCGGGTTCAAGGGATCGGCGCGCGCGGCTCGCGCGGCTTCGAGGATCGTTCAGAGCGTCGAAGCCTCGAGCCGCCGCGGCCAAATCGGCGAAAAGGGCGAGGACGAACGGGCGTTTGTCGAGATTGAGCGCTTCGGTCTGCTGCGCCGCCTCCGTGACTTTTTCCCATACCTCGGCGTAAGGCGCAAGCCGCCGGCGGATCCCCCTCCCCATCGCGCGCGCCGGCGTTCACCTTCGCCTCCAGCCAGTCATAGATAGCAGGCGAGAAGCGCATCATATTCATCGGCGCTCGTCGCGCGGCGCGACCTGCTCGGCAAGGACATGCACCGCCCGCCAATCAATCATCGGCAAATCGTCCAGCATTCGCCGCAGGCTTCGTCGATTTAAGCCCGCGGCCATTGAGCAATCGCAAAACGCCATGCAGCGATCCGCGCGCGCTCGCCACAGCCGCGCCAACTTGTCGGCGCGCTGGCCCCGACCAAGGCGGCCCGAGCGTCGCGACGATATCGGCGACGGCGTCGACGCCGAGCTCTTTCAGACTGATCTTGCGGCAGCGCGAGCGGATGGTGGCGAGGACGCGGCCCGGCCGATGCGCGACGATCATGAAAACAGAGCGCGGCGGCGGCTCTTCGATCAGTTTTAAAAGGGCATTGGCGCCGGAGGCGTTGAGATCCTCGGCGCTGTCGACGATGCAGACGCGATAGCCGCCGCGTCCGGCCGCCTGATGAAACATGTGAATCGCGCGCCGGCGCACATCCTCGACGCGAATTTCCGTGAAGTGTTTCTTTGTCTTCTCGCTCCACTCGCGTCGCAGTAGGAAAAGATCAGGATGCGACAAGGCTGAATCTGTCTAACAGATGGATGCTCTACGGCACGCGAGCTCGCTGGCGCCGGCGGGGCCGCGCCGGGATCGGAATTGACGAGAAGAAAGCGGGCGAGGCGCCAGGCGAGCGTCGCTTTGCCGACGCCTGGCGGTCCGCCGATGAGAAACGCCTGCGGCAATCGCCCCGATGCGCAAGCGCGCAAGATTTCGGCTTCCGCTTCCGCATGGCCGAACAAAGCCGACGTTTCGCGCGGGTGCGGCGCATCTTCGAAGCGATCGGCTTCAGGGGACGCGTCGGCGGCCCCGTCGGCAGGCGGTCTAAGGACCATGCGCGAAATCCGTAGCCGGCGAACGCAACAGCCTGTCCGAAACGGCGCTCCAAATCGCTTCCGCAACCTCGGCCTCCGAGCGGCCGGCGTCGATGACGACGCAGCGGGCGGGATTGGCCGCCGCAATCGCCGGAACGCCTCGCGCAGGCTCTCGTGAAACCCGAGATCCTCGCCTTCGAAGCGATCGGCGGTCTCCCTGCTCCGCGCGCCGGCGCGCAGCGCGCAATAGGCCGACTTCGGGCCGAAGATCGAGGACCAGGGTCAAGTCGACGCAAGACCGCCCAAGCGTCACGCGTTCGAGCGCATTGATGAGGCGCGGTTCGACAGCGCCTGCCCCGCCCTGATAGGCGCGCGTCGAATTCGGCGAAGCGGTCCGATATGACCCATGTCCCCGCGGCCAACGCTGGTTCGATCGTCTTGTCGATATGGTCGATCCGCGCCGCGGCGAAAAGGATCGTCTCGGCCGTCGGTCCAAGCGGCTTGATGACTCCAGACAAAAGAACCTTGCGCAAAATTTCGGCCCCCTCGGAGCCGCCCGGTTCGCGCGTCCGGGCGACGTCGATTCCAACGCTGCGCGAACCGGCGCGACAGATGACCGACTTGCGTCGATTTGCCGACCCCCTCGCCGCCTTCGAGGGTGATCAGCCTGCCGCGGCGGTTGGCGCGGTCTTCGGCAGCCTCACTGGAAGGACGCAAATTTCTTATCGATTTTGGCGCCGACATATTTTCGGAAAAGGCCGCCCACATATTCGAGTCCCGCATCTAAGGCGCGGCGAGGCAGCGACCCGACTTCGACCGGAGCCGCCGTCTTCAAGGGCAAATCGAGCACTTCGACCGAACCGCGGAAAATTTTTAGCCGCGCGACCTCCTTGCCGGCCTCGACGGGCGCCATCAGCGGACCATTATAGACGATGTGGCCGGTAAATTTTTCGGCGCCGACTCTGGGAACCAGAATTTTCACTTCCTTCTCGGCGACAAGCGGAGTCTCGAAGCTGGCGCCGCCATAGACCTTAGCAAATCCGATGGTTTCGCCAGACGCGAAAATCGTTTTCGTGTCGAAAGACCTAAATCCCCAAAGGAACAGCTTACGGGCCTCTTCGGCGCGCTCTTTGGCGCTCGCCGCGCCATAAAGAGCGAGAATCAAACGCTGTCCGTTCTCGACGGCGGAACCGACGAGGCCATATCCGCTCGCATCGATATTGCCGGTCTTCAGCCCGTCGGCGCCAATATCCATTGTGAGCAGCGGATTGCGGTTAGCTTGTCTGATTTTGTTCCAGGCGAATTCTTTTTCGCCAAAATATTTGTAATAGTCCGGATAAGCCGCGATCACATGAGCGGCGAGAAGGGTCATCTCGCGCGGCGTGACCCTCTGCTCGGGATCGTCCTTACCCCACGAGTTGGTGAAAACGGAGCGCGTCGAGCCAAGCTCACGCCCGCGCTTCATCATCAGCGTCGCGAAAGCCCCTTCGGATCCCGCAATGCCTTCGGCGAGAGCGATCGCCGCATCATTTCCTGAATCGATGACGAGGCCGCGAATGAGGTCCTCGACGCGGATGCGGCTGTTGACCACCGCGAACATGCTGGAAGCGCGCGCCGGCGCTCCGCCGGTGCGCCAAGCATTTTCCGTAATCAAGAACTGGTCGTCGAGCTTTATGTGGCCTTCCGTGAGTTCATGGAAAACAACCTCGGCCGTCATGATCTTTACGGTCGAGGCAGGGATAACCAGCGCGTCCGCGTCTTTCTCGAACAGAACGCTGTGCGTATCGGCGTCCATCAGGATCGCGTGTGGCACGCTCGTCTGTATGGATTGCGCGCGAACGACGTCGGCGGCCACGCAAACCGCGGCGAAGAGCGCGAACCCAATGATCTGGGAAACGCGAAGCAGGAGGCGCGCTGTCACTTAACGATCCTTTCCGCGAAATTTGAGCTGCGAGCCAATGGCCGCGGCTAAAGATGCGCGAAAATGGCCGCGCCCCTCAATGTGGCGTCGCCCGAAATATCAATCAAGGCCAAGTTTTTCGCGGCCCGCCCGACGCGGCGCTGTTTATCTTCAATCCACCGCCGCGCATCGCCTCGGTCGGCTAGTCCGCCTGCTTGGACCGCATGGCTATATGGACGCGGCTTGGCTCGCTGCCGAGATCGAACGGACGGGCCGGCGGCAACGGCGCATGGCCGGCGAAGCGGCGCTCGATGCGTGGCGGCAGCGGCGGCGCCTCGCCAACGGCTTCAGCGCGAGCTGGCGGGGCTGCCGGCTGCTCATTACGCAAAGGCGCGAGAGAGGCTGTGCGAACCGGCGCGAGGCTGGAGTCCGCGACCATCGTCGGGGTCAGGCCGTCGAGTGTCGCCGGTCCATCGAGACGCAGGGTGGCCAGCAGTTTCTCGTCATCCGATCCCGCGAGGCTCGCAGCTCCAATATATTCGACTTTTACGTGGGCCGTGCCGGTTCCGCGGAAATTCAGGGACTCGGCGGTCCTGCGCGACACGTCCATGATGCGGTTACCCTCGAAAGGGCCACGGTCGTTGACGCGGACGATCATTGAATAATGGTTACTCAGATTGGTCACGCGCGCGTAGCTCGGCAAAGGCATGGTCGGATGCGCCGCCGAAATCGAGTTGCGATCGTAAACCTCGCCATTGGCGGTGCGTCGCCCGTGGAAAGCGTCGCCGTACCACGACGCGAAGCCCACCTGAACAAGACGCTTCTCGCTCGGATAATAGGTGCGGCCGGCCACCGAATAGGGTTTGCCGACCATATAAGTCCCTCCGCCCCGCGGCACAGGCTCGCCGTCGGCCACCACGCGCGGGCTCGCTGGGCCATATTTCGATGACGGAAAATATTCCTTGGAATGGGCGACGCGTTGCAACGACGGTTGCTGGGCGCATCCGCCCAGGCTGACGGCCGCCCCACCTGCAAGGGCGGCAATGATGACGCCGCGCGGGGCGCGCGAGGCGAACGGAAAAAGCGAAAAGACTGCTGGAGCATGCGATGAAAAACCTAATAGACGCTTCACCAGCATGCGTATGTCCCGTCTGGTTCAAAGCGCGGTCCGCAAAGAAGGCCGCCGCTGAATTTGGCCAGAGATCCGAAAACGAGTTTCGCACCATCCCTGTTGCCGAAGGCTTAGCGGCAGTCGGGATGCTTGACAATATGCACCAGCGTTGCGTCAATGCCGACCGAATTCGCGTCGCAGAGCAATCCAGGCGGCTCTGATGAAGCGCCACAAAAGTTAAAAACTAACTAATAAATCAGATACTTGTGCAATTTTGCAACAGTTGCGGGAATTCGCTTTCGAACGCACGCAAAGAGCGGCTCAGCGCCAGATTAAATGAGATCTTATGGTAAACCTGCGTGGCAGGCGCAACGCTTGACCTTCAGGGCCAACGCAGAAAATCCTGAAGCTGCGCGCGAACGAGGCTGAGATCCTTCGTTTCACACTCCCAGACAGTCAAAACGCCCCAGCCGGCCGACCCCAACTCTTCCCGCGCCTTGGCGTCCCGGGCCTGATTACGAGCGATTTTTGAGCGCCAATATGGCGTGTTGGATTTCGGCATGCGCGCGCCGCGTTTGCAGTCGTGCCCGTGCCAGAAGCAGCCATTGACGAAGATCGCCTTGCGGCGAGCGACGAAAACGAGGTCGGGACATCCAGGCAAGGTCTTGCGATGCAAACGAAAGCGGAATCCAAGTTGATGGCAGAGGCGTCTGACGATCAGCTCCGGTTTTGTGTCCCGCGATTTAATGGTTCGCATGACGGCGCTGCGCGCCGCAGCGGCGGTCTCGGTCGCCGAATCGAAAGCCCCTTCCCTCATTCCCAAACGCCAAACCTTCGGAAGCGCGGCAACGCTGACGCCGGTTAAGGGCGCTGCCTTATGCTAGGTGCTCGCACTAAAGTTCCAACAATAAAACCAGTATAAGGCCATAACCGATGCCTATTAAAGTCGACCGGTCGGCCCGGGATTACGGCGCGCTAAAAAAGGGCGCTTGCTCCGCTGCGGGCCTCGTTGGCGGCCATCGCGCGCTCGCCCTCCCTGCCGGGTATTTCTAAACCGTGCGGGAGATCCCCCGGCTCTGCCGGGGAGGCAGCAATAGTTTGACGTTTCCTGAAGTCCATCGTGACCATCGCTTTTGTGAGCCGCCAAGCACACGAAAGGTCAAGTCACGATGGACGAGTTTGAGAGTCTAAGTCACACAAAGTGGGAGTGCAAATATCACGTCGTGTTCATCCCGAAGTTCCGCCGCAAGGCGCTATACGGGCAACTGCGGGATCATCTTGGAGAATTGCTTCGTAAGTTAGCAACACAAAAGGAAAGCCGGATCGAAGAAGGGCATTTGATGCCGGATCATGTGCACATGATGATTTCGATCCCGCCGAAATACGCGGTTTCTCAGGTGATCGGATATGTCAAGGGCAAGAGTGCGATCCATCTGGCCCGCGTTTACGGGGAACGGCGGCGCAATTTTGTAGGGCAACATTTCTGGGCGCGAGGATATTTCGTCTCGACCGTGGGGAGAGACGAAGCTGCGATCCGGGAATACATCAAGAGCCAGGAAAAGGAAGATCAGAGGCTGGAGCAACTGAACCTCTGGCGCTGATCGGCCACCATCAGGTGGCCCAATGAACCGGGGACGCGTCAGCGTCCCCTCCCAGCCGCTTTGAGCGGCTCACATAAATAAAGCCCCCGGCTCTGCCGGGGGATAGTTACTCGATGCCCGCGCGACAAATGACCAATTTCGGACGCAAAGCAGTCGTTCACGTTAATAGCTTTCACTGACGTGCCTGAAACTAAGCGGTCATTGTCATTCGCTGACCTGAAGGTCGCCGAAAAGGTTGGAAAGCGGTCCTTCGCCCAACTGAGTTTCTAGGCGCTCGATGGCGATTGATAGGGTCAGTTGGGCTGTTGCAAAAGTGCAACAGCGGTCGGCTAATTTTCTCTTAGCCTTTGATTTTTACTTCGCGGCGACTCCGATTCCAATATTGCTATCGTTTTTCGATATTGCTAAGTGGCGCAGATTTTTATCATCGTTGTGCGCCGGATCGTTGGCGATCCAGCGGAAAAGGCCTGAAGCCAGCGGGGGCTGCAATAGGCGAATCGATCCGGAAGGTCGCGGCGGAGTTGGGGCTCGCGGTTCTGTTGTGCGCGACCGCGCTGGCGCCGCTTGGCGGCATCGCGGCGCGTGCCCAGTCAAGCGGGAGCTTTCAGGGTCTCGGCTTCGTGGGCGGAGGCGGGCCTTATCCCGCGAGTATGGCCATTGGCGTCAATGCAGACGGTTCGGTTGTCGTCGGCTGGGGCATAAATGCCTTAAGCCAGTCCGAGGCTTTTCGCTGGACGCAGGCGACGGGCATAGTGGGTCTCGGCTTTATCGGCGGGGGTGGGCCTTTTCCCTATAGTGCGGCTGCCGGCGTCAACGCAGACGGCTCCGTCGTCGTGGGCGTAAGCTCAAACGCCTCGAACAACCCCCAATACGAGGCTTTCCGCTGGACGCAGGCGACGGGCATGGTGGGCCTCGGCTTCCTTGCCGGAGGCGAACCTTTTTCGGCTAGCGAGGCCTACGGCATCAACGCAGATGGGTCGGTCGTCGTGGGCGACAGCACAAATGCCGCGAACCAACGCGAGGCTTTCCGCTGGACGCAGGCGACGGGCATGACGGGCCTCGGCTTCATCAGCGGCGGCGGGCTCTCTCCTTATAGCTACGCAACTGGCGTCAATGCGGACGGTTCGGTTGTCGTAGGCATTAGCTCCATCGCCTCGATCAAAACCGAAGGAGAGGCTTTCCGCTGGACGCAGGCGACGGGCATGGTCGGCCTCGGGTTCGTCGCTGGCGATAATAGTAGCGCCGCCTACGGCCTCAACGCGGACGGCTCCGTCGTCGTGGGCTTTAGTTATGGCCCTTCGCGCCCCGAGGCTTTCCGCTGGACGCAGGCGACGGGTATGGTCGGCCTGGGGTTCGTCGCCGGCGACAATAGTAGCGCCGCCTATGGCGTCAACGCGGCCGGCTCCGTCGTCGTAGGCGTAAGCACAAACGCCTTGAACCAAGGCGAGGCTTTCCGCTGGACGCAGGCGACGGGCATGCGAAGCCTAGCGGGCCTGCTCACGGCGGCCGGCGTCAATCTCGGCGGCTGGCAGCTCTTTCGCGCGACCGCCGTCTCCGCCAACGGGCAGTTCATCGTGGGCCAAGGCATCGACCCATCCGGAAACGGCGAAGCCTATGTAGCGCGCTATATCGACAGCACCGTCGCCGGCATGACGACTTCCAGCATCGCCGGCATGACGACTCTTTCGAGCGTACAGAATTCCATCGACCAGCTCGAAACGGCGCGCCGGAGACTGATGGTTCAGGAGCATGGACTGACGGCCGAGCTTTTGGGCGAGAACGACGCGATTGGTTTAGGCACCGAGATCGGCGTCTTCGCGCAAGCCGGCTCGGCCGAAGGCGGCGGCGTCGGCCGCATCGCTTTCGGCAACGGCTTCACGCTGTTCGGCGGGCTCGCCTACCAAGGGGATTCGCTGACAGACGTTTCGGTCAGCAACGCGATGATCGGCGCGCTCGCGCTGCGCTATGTCTATGGCGCGCCGGATTTGTTTCGCCCCTTCGCCGAGATCGGCGGCTGGAGCGCGCCGCAGATGGATCTGTTCCTAACGCGCGCCTACGCCAATGGCGCCGGCGTCGCATATGGCAAGGCGAGCACGCAGGGCGGGCTCAGCTATGCCTACGGGCGCGCCGGCGGCGTGCTCAACGTCTCGCCGACAGACGAGATGGCCTTGTCGGCCGAGATTGGCGGCGAGTGGCTGCACACCGGCGCCTACAGCGAATTGATGTCGCAGACTAATCCATTTGAAGCCAATGTCGTGGGCGCAACGAATACTCTGCTGGTTGGCAAAATTCGCGGCCAGTGGACGCATGCCTTCAGCGACAGCCTCGACGCGACCGTCTGGGGCGCGCTGGCGAATGCGTTGTCCTCGTCGACCGATCTGACGGCGACGATCGCCGGGTTCGGCGTGTTGACGCCGGGCAAGGCCGCCCGCCCAGAGTGGGCCGAATATGGCGCGCGGATCGGCTACATGCTGACGGCGCAAGCCGTTGTCGACGTCTTCGCCGACGGCGCGTCGGGAGATTCCAGGATCGGCACGGCGGTGCATGTCGGGGCCGATTTCCGATATATTTTCTGAACGCCGTTCCTTATCGGCTGGTCCATGGAACTGGGCGTATTCTCGAGAAAAATCGCGTTTTCTCGTCGACTTCAGCTTGGCTGGTTTCGCCCATAAGACATCTCCCACCGCCCGGGCCAATATCCAAAAGCCGCCATCGTTAAGGACTGCCATGAGCCCGCGATCAGGACTGGTTTTTGGCGCACCGGCGTCATTCATGCGGCTTGATTGATTATCCGCTTCGCCGCCTTTGCGGACCGGGGCATTGGCATCGAGGATGCTATGAAGCAAATTTCCTGAAATCGATCGCTGAAGGCAATTCGCCCCCTAAGAAAATTCTTTACGACGAGTTATATGGCGGCTCGCACGCGACCCGACAAAAAGAAAGGTATCGGGGTCCAAGGAGCTTCGCAAGTACCCAAAGGTGGAGGCACTTCCGACACCGGACGGGCCCAGAGATGGCGAACCCCGACGCAACCCGCTAAATGTAAAGGGACCGAAAACGGACAAGACGAGAAATGGCGACCCCGGCAGGGTTCGAACCTGCGACCTGCCGCTTAGAAGGCGGCTGCTCTATCCAGCTGAGCTACGGGGCCAGACCGGGCCGCGCCGAGGCGTTAGGCCTGCTCAATGGGTCCATTGGCCGAGGCGAGTTCGACCTGAAATTGTCCGCATAGGACACAATTTTAGGCACGTGAGGCGCGGGCTCTTCGACGCGATAGGCGAGGCCGTGCCTTTTCGCATAGGCGATCGCTTCGTCCTTATCGCCAAATTGCAGGCGCACCTGGCTTTTCATATCGCTGGAGCTGGTCCAGCCCATGAGCGGGTCGATTTCACGCGGCGACGCGGGCTCGAATTCGAGAACCCATTGTTTCGTTCGGGCGTTTCCCGACTGCGTGGCTGTCCTGCCTGGCTGATAAATACGCGCGGTCATTGAAGCCTTTCCGGTTGCAATCGCCGTTAAGCGCCTGTTTCACGATGGTTCTATCATGCCTATCTTGCAAGTAGTCAGCGCTTTTTCATTCTGCCCGGGCGCGCCGCTGCGCCCGGGCCAAAAATTCGCGTCGGGCCAGATGGTCGGGGCAGCAGGATTCGAACCTGCGACCTGAAGTACCCAAAACTTCCGCGCTACCAGACTGCGCTATACCCCGAAAGAGCATCCAGCCCTCGATGGCGCTTCGCTATCACGGGGCGCCGGCGCGAACAAGTTCGACGATCGGGCGCCGCTCATCCGAACATCCGGGGGCTATCTGGCAAAAAACGGATGCTTGACGCGATCGCCGATCTTCAAGCCAATCGCCGCGGCGACGCCGGCGTTGATCTCGAGCACCGCATAGGCCGGGGCGCCGGAGGAAATGATTCTCTCCGACAACGGCTCCGTATTTTCGGCAAGTCCGATGACTTTGCCGGTTCTCGAAATGAAGACCATGTCGAGCGGAAGATAGGTGTTCTTCATCCACATCTGCACCGGCCGCTCTGTCTCAAAATTGAACAGCATGCCGCGGTCCGCAGGCAGAGCGCGGCGAAACATCAGGCCGCGTTCGCGTTGGGGCTCGGTGCGGGCGACTTCGACGAGAAACGAGTGCGGCCCGCTCGCGGTGTCGATTTCAAGTTGCTCGACTGTTGCGACCGGCTCGTCAGCCCAAATCTTTGCCGGAAGACTCCCAAAAGAGACAAGGAGCGCGAGGAAGACGAGCCAAAAAGCAGTCGCAGTCCGCTCCGGCCGCCGGAAACACTCTCTGGTCATGCGCTTTGTCGCATCTTCCTTCGCCGCTACGCTTGCGCGCGCCCAATCGGCCAACCCCGCGGAGCCCGGATGAGGCGCACAGCCCCCTTCGGCGCAGGTCAGTGCGACAGCGGCGCAGCGGCGTTGAGCAGACGCACTTCGGCGGCCATCAAGCCCTTGGGTCCGTCGCCGAACCGCACGAGGAGGCTTTCGCCGGGACGCACCTCGCCAATCCCGTAATGCCGCAATGTCTCCATGTGAATAAAAATATCCTCGGTGCCGTCACCGCGCGAGACAAAACCAAATCCGCGCACGCGATTGAACCATTTGACGACGACGATCTCGTAGCCGCTAGACGGAGTGACCTGGACATGCGTGCGCGGCGCACTGTCTGAGGGATGCTTCGCAGCGCCGTCCATCGAAAGGATCTTCAGAACCTGCAGGCCCTTGGCGCGGCGCACCGCTTCGCACACTATACGGGCGCCCTCATGCGCGGCAGCGAAGCCGTCCTTGCGCAAGATAGTCATGTGCAACAGGACGTCCGGACCGCCATTGTCCGGCGTTATGAAGCCATAGCCCTTGACGGGGTCGAACCATTTGACCTCGCCAGATACCTCTATGAGCGGACAGGATCCGATCGAAGCGGCGTCCGGATTAAAGTCATACCCGGGCGAGCAGAGATCTCTTGCGGAATATTTTTCGTCCACGGAGCCACCTCTTTAAAGACGGCGCTGTCTTAAGGGCCCATGGCGCCGGACAGAATCACGAGCGACCGGAGCTGGCCATCGACAAGATAGCATCGCGAAGCAGCCGCAAAAGCCGATTGACGCAGGAAGGTGTGGATGATTTCAAAAAGGCGCCCTTTACAGGGTGAGCGTATGGCCGCTCAGCCGGCGAAAGGCTGCAGAATTTCCCCGATGTCGCCGCGTAGAACGATCTCGGCTTCCGCGTCGAGCGGCGTCGCTTCGCCGTTCAAAATGACCGGCCGGCGCCGCGCTCACGCGCCAGCAAGGGAGAGGAAGCCGCCGGATAGACGACGAGGGACCAGCCGATGGCGAGGAAAAGATCGCAGCGGATGGTCGTCTCGAAGGCGCGCGCGAGGCCGCCTCGGGCACGGGCTGACCAAAAGAGATCGTCGCCGCTTTGACGAGGCCGCCGCAATCGCGGCATGCAGGGACCGCTTGCGGCTTTATCGCCGCTTGTTCCTTGAACGCCTGCAGACGGCGTTCGATGCCGGCGATCTGAAGTTCTGCGGCGATCTCGCGCCGCTCCGCGCGCCGACCGCATTCGCCAAGCATCTTGCGCAGCTTCGCCGCGTCAGCAGGGTCGTCTACGCCAAACGCCCCTTTGGGCGCGCAGCAGTTCTCCGCTATACGCATCGCGTCGCAATCGCCAACGGCCGTCTCCTCGATTGCGAGAGGGGGGCGTCCGCTTCCGCTGGAAAGACTATCGCGCGCGCGGCAAGTCGAAGGCGATGACGCCCGACGCCGGCGAGTTCATGGGCCGGTTCCTCATGCACGTCCTGCCCAAGGGCTTCCGGCGTATCCGCCACTTCGGCTTCCTCGCCAACGCCTGCCGCGCCGGCAAGCTCGCGCGCATCCGCGCCGCGCTCGATGTTCCTGAACCAGCGCCGATCCCCGAAGCCGCCGATTACCGCGAGCGCTATGCGATGCTCACCGGGGATCGACCTGTGCACATGCTGCGAGGCCGCATGATCGACATTGGCTCGTGGCCGCGCCGCTCGTCGACGGCACACCCCCCGACGCCACGATGCGACAGCTCATGACGCCGCGTCCGCGGACCGTTCTTCTTCACACATCGAGGATCACCGCGCCGCCCTCCATGCGCATTGTTCACCGTCCACGACAGTTTGGCTGGTTCGGCGCCGCCAATGTCGGTTTCAATCGCCGCTGTCCCGGATCCCAGTCTAGCCTTCCTTACCGCGCCAAGCGCTTCACGCGAGAGCGCGTCGCATGAATGGACCTCTTGGACAATTATTTTTCCCCCTTGTCGCGACGCCTGAGGAAACCATCTTCGCGAGGCCTCTCACTTGTCGCCAATTTCATCCGCAATCGATAATCGTCTGCATTCGTGAACATCTGGCCTAACCGCTTTCGTCGACGGCGCGAACCTGACTTGCCCCGAAATTAAAATCGTGTCTAAAATTTGGCAAAATACCGGCTTCCGCGTGGTGAAGGTAGCGTTTTGGCATTTCCGGAATTAAATTCTGAGAAGCGCGCTGTGCAAGACGCAATGAAAGCATGTGCTGAGATCGCAAGTAGAGAGCGATCGGTCGATGTTCGTTCGATAGTTCGCCCCGTGTCCCAAGGTAACTCGCGAAAGACCCACCTGAGCCTATGGGCGCCGCAAAACCTGATCGTGTAATCGACCATTGTGGCCTTCAAAAACCCGGCTCTGCCAGAGATGGTTTCTGCGCATAACCTCCGCATGACCAAAGCAAAGATCCAAGTTTGGACGACGAAAATGATTAGACACGATCGGTTCGCCTACGCCTTCATCACCTGCGCGGCGATCCTCGCGCCCTGTTTATCCGGTGCGTCGCTTTCCGCGCAGGAAGCGCCGGCAGTGGCCAAGGCTGCGGGGTTGTCGCCGCTCGACTATCCGCGGGCGGCTGCAAGTCGGGACTCCCTCGCGAAGTCGGCCGTCCCTCCCCCAATTGACCGGCCGGCCGCGGCTCGCATCACCGCCCCATCGCCGCTTCTCGGGCTCAAGCCGCCGCTTCCGCTCTCCCTGCCGATGGCGCAGCATGTGCGTCAAAATCCTTCGCTGTTGGAGAAAATGCAGTCGACGCTGAAACCGGTCTCCTCCAGCCCGGCGCCGCCGCCGCCGCCTTTCACCGAACCTAAAGGGCTTCCGCCAAGGCCGCTCTCGCAAAATGCTACAACACCGCCTGTCGGCGGTTCTTGGGTTTTGGGGCCAACCCCTCCGGGCGCCCCGCTGCTCTCCAATCCATTGCTGCTGACTGACGGGACCGTCATAGCGCATGTCTCGTGCACGGGAACGTGGTGGAAATTGACGCCCGACGTCAACGGCAGCTACATCAACGGCTCCTGGTCGCAGATCGCCTCGATGCCGGCGGGATACGCGCCGCGCTTCTTCTCCTCCGCGGTTCTCCCGGATGGTCGGGTCATCGTCGAGGGTGGAGAATATAACACTGGTTGCACTGCCGTCTGGACCAATCTGGGCGCCATCTACAACCCGTTGGACAACACATGGACCTCGGTTACGCCGCCGGCTGGATGGGGGTACATAGGCGACGCGCAGTCCGCCGTGCTCGCCAACGGGACCTACATGCAGGCCAGCAGCTTGACCACCCAGTCCGCGCTGTTCAACCCGTTGACCTTGGGATGGACCGCCACCGGTGCTGGAAAGTTCGATGCAAACGACGAAGAAGGCTGGACTTTGCTGCCGGACGGCACTGTGCTGACGGTGGACGCCTATGTGTACACAGGAACTTGCGGCACAAATTCCGAGCGATATAATCCATCGACCGGGGCGTGGACCTCCGCGGGAAGCACGGGCGCCAACCACCTCGCCGACTGCACGAATGGCTTCAGCTTCGAGATCGGCCCGCAGGTGCTGCGCCCGGATGGAACGGTGGTCGCCTTCGGCGGCACGACCGGCAGCGGGGTCATCACGCCGACCGCGATTTATAAATCGACCACTCATGCATGGTCGGCAGGTCCCAACATTCCTGCTGTTTCCGGCACAAATTATACGCTCGCCGACGCTCCTGCGGTTCAGCTTCCCAACGGCAATGTCCTGTTTGCGGCGAGCCCGAAGCCCTCCGTTTTCTCTCCGCCGACGCATTTCTTCGAGATGAGCCCCGCGACTTCGGGCAACACGATCACCCAGGTGGCCGAGCCGACCGACGCCGCGTTCTTCACGTCATTCCAGTGGAACTTCGTCATCCTGGGCAACGGTCAGATCATGGCGCTCGAGACCGACGGTTCGAATGTCTGGATCTATGTTCCAGCTGCCGGCCAAACCGCCAGCGCGGCGCCGACCATCACTTCCGCGCCAGCCAACGTCGTTCCGGGCGCGACTTATACGCTTGCCGGCACACAGCTCAACGGGTTGTCGCAGGGCGCTTCTTATGGCGACGACGAGCAGGCTTCGACTAACTATCCGATCATAGTGATCCGCAACGCCAATACCGGCCACTGGTACTTCAACCGCACCTTCAATCCGAGCAGCATGTCGGTCGCGCCGGGGGCCGCCGGAACGGTAAGCTTCACCGTTCCAGAAGGCATAGAAGCCGGGCCGAATTACATCTATGTCGGCGCCAATGGCAACTATTCGTCGGGCGCTCCAATCAACGTGGTGCGCAGCGGCTATGCGAAGTATCTGGATTTCAACGGCGATGGCAAGAGCGACTTGCTCTGGCGCGATAGTAACGACGGAGCCGTGTCGATCTGGGAGATGTCCGGGGGCGCGATCCTCGCGAGCGCCAGCTGGGGCGTTAGCAAGGAGTGGACAATCGCTGGCGCCAGCGATTTCAATGGCGACGGCAAAAGCGATATCCTCTGGCGCGATATCAACGGGATGGTGTCAATCTGGCAGATGAACGGGCTTACCATTCAGTCAATCCTTGGCCCTTGGCCAGTTTCCAATACGTGGACGATCGTTGGGACCGGCGACTTCAATGGCGACGGCAAAAGCGACATCCTCTGGCGCAACAATTCCGACGGGAGCGTGGCGATCTGGGAGATGAGCGGCGGCACGATCCTCGCGAGCGCCAGCGTCGGAAGCGCCATTCTCGATTGGACGATCGCCGGCGTTGGCGACTTCAATGGCGACGGCAAAAGCGACATCCTCTGGCGCAAGGCCGACGGCAGTGTGGCGATTTGGCTAATGAATGGCTTCTCTGTGTCGTCCGGCTTCGCATTCGCGACCGTCGCCGCAAATTGGTTCGTTGCCGGCGTCGGCGATTTCAATCGCGATCGCAAGAGCGACATATTATGGCGGGATAGCAAAACCGGCGCGGTGATGATCTGGGAGATGAATGGCGGCACGGTGCTTTCGGAATTTATTGCCGGAAGCGCTCCCCTGAATTGGACGATCGTCGGGACGGGTGATTTTTTTGGCGATGGCAACGCCGACATCGTGTGGCGGGATAGCACCGCCGGAACGGTGTCGATCTGGGAGATGAGAAACGGCATATATCTCGCGAGCGTTGGCAACCAGAGCGTTGCGCTCAAGTGGGGCCTTGATCAATAGAACGAGGCTTCGCGCCCTCTTGGACAAAATCGACGGCCGTATTCACCTCGCCAGGGAATTGGAGCTAGGCAGCGGGGCCGACGCGCTTGACTGGGTCGGCGACAGTTTTGGCGCCTTCTCCAGCAACTCGGCTACGCGCGAAGGCGCCAAGCGTCTGCAACGCCTTAACGGCTGAGCGCAGATAGAATGATTGCAGGTGGAAGACATGCCAACGCGAGGTGTGAATTTCGAGCTGGCAGGCAACCCCGCAATGCTTGGCGTGCTCGGCGAGGCGGGTCGAGTTGGATAGGAGAATCTCCTGATCTCCAACCTGGATCAGCATCGGCGGCAGGCCGCTCAAATCGACCTCCAGTGGGCGATGCTCCAAAGCCTCAGGAGGGCAGTTGTACCAGCGGACGCCCTGCTCTAGCCAGCCTTGGCGTATCATTGGATCCTTCCCACGCTCTGCAAGGAGCGAGCTGCCCTGCAGTTTCGTATCCGTGACGGGAGAGATAAGCATCAGGCCCGCGGGCGCCGCTTGGCCGCGATCGCGCAGCCGGATCGCGATGGCGAGCGCAAGCATGCCGCCGGCCGAGTCTCCGGCGATCACGATTTTATTAGGATTGTAGCCCTGGTTGATCAAACCATGATAGGCGCTCAGCACATCATCCAGCGCGGCAGGATACGGATGCTCCGGCGCCAGACGGTATTCCGGCACCCAGACAGGCATTCCCGAGTTGACCGCGAGATGCGTCGTGACGCCCCTATGCGTCGCAGCGCCGCCCAAGCAAAAGGCGCCGCCGTGGATGTACAGGATGACGCCGCCGGACTCGCCGCTTTTCGGCGACACAACTTCCGTCTTCACGCCGCCGGTCTCCGTGAGGCTGCGGGAGGTTCCGCCCCGTCCTGGCATCAGACGGGCCAACAGGCCAACAATCAAACGCTGGCTCCCACTCCCGAAGGGAGGGCCGATCAGAGTGCGGAAACAGGTGCGCAACACCCGACGCAGAAAACCGGCATTGATCCGTTCAAACCACCCCGCAGGCTCGGCGATCCTAGTTTCGGCGAGCCGGGGCGTTTTCGACGGGGTAGCGGCCATGGGTTTTCTCCTCGAGATGACGGTTTGTGGAAGAAGATCATCAGACTCAGCGGATCGGCTGCGCCTGCGATGCGTCGCGAGGCGGTTAAAACGATCATCACGGCGAACTCAAAGCGCGGGCTGCAAAGTCTTCGCGTATAAACGCGCGGCTATTTCGAAAGCATGCACGCGCCGACGCGCATGGTTGGCGCCAAGCCACCCGTCCTTCCAAGCGTCATGTGCCTCGCGATGAATCGCGAAATTGTACGGATTGCCGTCGAGCGACTTGGAGTGTAGATAAGCTTTAACTCCTTGTTGGTAGCATCGGGCATATGTCATAGCGTGTGCTCCAAGAGGACGTAATGCCAGCGTTCCGTAACTAACTAACCCCGGATGTCGCCGCGATCAACGCGGCGAAACTCGACGTTGTCTCTACCCTTGCGCTTTGGCGTGATTGCTGGTCCGGTGTGGTGCCGCTGCTGGTGGAAAGCGCCAGCCATCCAAAGGCCGGTAACAGTCATTGGCTACTCCCATGCATTCGAGTCTCCGTAAGCTTACCTGCGATCGGTCCCGTCGCATCTGGATCAAAACGGGCAAACCCATGCCCTCCAGGCATGCCTGGACCGACCGCGTCGAAAACAACCGCTTCAACACGGGCGACCAGAAAGCCCAACGTGACCCCGCCCACAATCATCGCCGTAATCGAGCGAGCTATCGCCACGACGCCGCCGAGCGGCTTTCGGAATGCACGGGTCGGCGCCAACACGCGTACCTTTTCCATCGGAACCTCCCAGCGACGCGGCTGACCGCTCGGATCGAAAAGGGGTCGCTTCCGCCTAGCGCGATCAGGCGTTCGGCTGATCCATTGCTATCCCCGGTCAAGCTGCTGCAAGCGCGACTAGCTCAACAACGGCGCCTAATCATGCCTACAAAACGGTTTTGTCGTCATCGATGGTCGCCGCCCGCCGGCCATATGACAAATTACCAGCCAGATCTGGATGAGGTCGCGCGGCAAATATCCTTGCCGCGCGGATGCCCAAATGACTGACTGGAATTTTTCGGGCCGACCAGCCTCTGCAGGCGCCAGAGATTTAGCGCTAGGCGGCTCTCTGGACCGGCGTGGCCGATTCGCTAACGCTTTCGCCTACGCTCCCGGCATCCAAGCCCCCCGAGAACTGATAAGCGGCGAGCGCTCCATATTTGGTGACCCTGCGGTAAGACGCAGTAAATCCTGGCCAGTTCGTGCTATTGTGTCCATTGGCGTCGACGTACCAGCTTCGGCAGCCATTCCACACGGTATTCTTCAGACGCTGCTGAATATTGCTGTTGTAGTCGTTGTAGATCTTGGCGTCGACTTCGATTTGCGTCGCGCGCTTTGACTTCATCGCCTTCAGGCAACGCAGAATGTGCGCGATCTGGCTTTCCAGCATGTAGACGATGGAGTTGTGACCAAGGTTTGTATTGGGACCGTAAAGCATAAAGAAGTTTGGAAAGTCCGGGACGGTCATGCCAAGATAGGCCTTGGCGCCGCCTTTCCAGGCATGGTTGAGATCGACGCCGTTGCGCCCGACAATGCGCATCGGGGCGAGGAACTCCGTCGCTGCGAAGCCCGTGCCATAGATGATGGCGTCGACCTCGTGAAGACTTCCATCATTTGTGACGACGCCGCTCTTGGTGACGTGGCTGATGCTGTCGGTGACGAGATCGACATTCGGCCGCGACATCGTCGCAAGATATTCGCTTGACAGCAGCATGCGTTTGCAGCCCATCGGATAGTCCGGGATGAGCTTCGCTCGCAGCGCCGGGTCGGCGACGTGCTTCGTCAACAACCGGCGGAACGGCACGCCAATGGCGACTTTCATCAGCCCCTTGAAGCGGGTGAATGCGAGCGCGCGCGCCTCGTATCGCAGGTAGATCATGGCCCGGTGGATTTTCATGGCTAGCGGCACGTGCTTAAACCTCGCCTTCTCGCCTTCGGTATAGGGGCGATCGGGACGCGGTATGATATAGGCGGGCGAGCGCTGAAATACCTTGAGCTCAGCTACCTTATCGGCGATGGCTGGAACGAACTGGATGGCGGACGCCCCGGTTCCCACAACGGCGACCCGTTTGCCGGCGAGATCATAGTCGTGATCCCAGCGAGCCGAGTGAAACACATGCCCTTTGAATTCCTCCTTCCCCTTCAATTTAGGGTAGACGGGACGGCTCAACTGGCCGGTCGCGCTGACGAGCGTTGTCGTGGTGAGGAGGCTGCCGTCGGTCAGCGTAACCTCCCACAGGTTGTTACGATCGTTGAATTGCGCTTCCTTGACCTCAGCGTCGAAGCGGATGTGCCGGAGGAGGTCGTATTTCCGCGCGCATCCCTTGAGATAATCGTAGATCTCTTTCTGTGGCGCGAAAACGTGCGACCAATTCGGATTGGGTTCAAAGGAGAAGGAATAGAGGTGCGAGGGAACGTCGCAGGCGGCGCCCGGATAGCTGTTGTCACGCCAGACGCCGCCCACGTCAGTGGAGCGCTCGAGGATCACGAAGGACTCTTCGCCTTTTTTCTTCAAAGCGATGGCCATGCCGACGCCGCCAAAACCGGCGCCGATGATAATGAATGCAAGGGGACGCGGCTTTTCCGACAGGGTAGCAACTTGAGACACGAGTTTTCTCCTTGAGACGATGGCTTGTGGAGTGATCCGAACTTTTTGGTCGGATCTGCTAATTGCGGAGGAGATCGCGGAAGGTCGCGGATTCAGTTCGGCGGCCTCTCAAAGATCATCAGACTCGGCGGCTTAGCTGCGCCCAACATCGGCTTCCGTCCCGGTTTTTGCGGAAAATCGACGCAATTTCGCGCAGGCTGGCAGCAGGCATCGAGGGCCTCCCAGAAAGAAGTTCTTTGTTTTTTCAGAGAAATCAGCCCTCTAGGAGAGCATGACTAAAGATATTGCGCTGCAGCAGTTTAAGCCATTATGGAAAAGGACAGAGACATTATATATTGGGCCAAACGTCGCCAGTCGGGGTGAAAGAGCGATGAGCTATTCGGATTACCTGCGAAGCGCCGGGAGCGTGCGCCTGGTCGTCGATTTTGGCCTCGAACGTGGGTTGGCGCCGGCCAAGCTGCTCCATGGCAGCGGACTCGTGTTGGCGCAGTTAGACGACCCCACAGCGGAATTGACGGCAGAGCAAGAATTGAAAGTCACCGGCAACCTCCTGCAGCTCTTGAAAGGTGAGGAGCATCTCGGTCTGAAGCTCGGGCTTCGTTATCATTTCTCGGCTTATGGGTTTTGGGGTTATGGCGTGATCAGCAGCGCAACAATCAAGGATGCGCTTGAGATGGCGTTGCGATTTCTGCCCCTGACCTATGCCTTCACCATGATTTCGCTCGAGGAGGAAGACAATCTCGGCGGGCTCCGTTTTATGGAGCCTGACCTTGAGCCACACCTCAGACGCTTTTTCGTAACGCGGGATATGGCTGCGGCGGCGGTTCTCTTGCGGGAGATGGCCAGACGTGACTTTACGTTTTCTCGCGTTACATTCGCGGGCGAAACTGGCCGGCCGATGAGCGCGCCATTTGACTTCAATGGCACCTTCGGATCGGAGCCGCGTTATGACGCGCTGTCAAACTATCTTGGATTTTCGCGCGACCTGTTGAGCTTGCCATTGCCCCAGGCCAATCCTCTCACCGCCTCGATGTGCGAGGCGATGTGCAGCCAGATTATGGAACGCCGACGCGCTCGCCTGGGGTCGGCGACGCTGGTCCGTCAACGTCTCGCCATGCAAACTAAGGAACTGCCGGACGTCGCGACCATGGCCAAACTTGCGAATATGAGCGAACGTTCGCTCAAGCGACGCCTGATGCAGGATGGGACTTCGTTCCGCAGGCTTTCAATGGAGGTGCGCCGGCAGAAAGCCATCGAATTGCTGCAGGATGCCCGCCTGACGATGGCCGATATCGCCGAGAAGCTCGGCTTCAGTGATCCGTCAAGCTTTTCGCAAGCTTTCAAGCGGTGGCACGGCTTGGCGCCGGTCTTGTACCGCAGGCGGCTGCTCGAACACAATGAACAGAGCCCCTGAACTCCAGGCAGCGCCCGCCGCATGGCGCGCCTCACATGTTCGGGTAGTTTGGGCCGCCGCCGCCTTCGGGAACGGTCCAGTTGATGTTCTGCGTCGGGTCCTTGATGTCGCAGGTCTTGCAGTGGACGCAGTTCTGCGCGTTGATGCGCAGCGCCGGCCCTTCGACGATCTCATAGACGCCGGCCGGGCAATAGCGCTGCTCGGGCGCGTCATATAGAGCGAGATTGACGTCGATCGCGATCTTCGGGTCCTTCAGTTTGAGATGCGCCGGCTGGTTCTCCTCGTGATTGGTGTTGGAGATGAACACCGAGGAGAGCTTGTCGAAGCTGACCACCCCGTCCGGCTTCGGATAGGCGATCGGCTCGCACTCCGACGCCTTCTTCAAGGTCAGATGGTCGGGCTTGTGATGCAAG
This sequence comes from uncultured Alphaproteobacteria bacterium, assembly GCA_963815815.1. Classification (GTDB taxonomy): domain Bacteria; phylum Pseudomonadota; class Alphaproteobacteria; order Rhizobiales; family Beijerinckiaceae; genus Methylocapsa. The sequence continues at coordinate 74,757 of CAWFIA010000010.1, read as the reverse complement.
GTCCAGGGCGCCTTGCCGCGAAAGACATAGGTGTCGAGCGCCGCATAGGCCATCGCCGGCAAAAGACCCCATTTGAACGCCGGCTTGATGTTGCGGACCTTGGCAAGCTCAGCCCATAGCCAACTCTTTTGCAGGGCCGGCGGATAAGACACGGCTTCGCGTCCGGCCCCTTCCTGCAAGAGAGCGGCGACGCTCTCGGCCGCGACCATGCCGGATTTCATCGCCGTATGGCTGCCCTTTATTTTCGGGACATTCAAAAAGCCGGCCCCGTCGCCGACCAGCAGACCGCCCGGAAAAGTCAGCTTCGGCACCGATTGCAGGCCGCCCGCCGAGATCGCCCGCGCGCCATAGCAGACGCGGCGGCCGCCTTCGAACAGCGGGCGGATGGAGGGATGCGTCTTGAAGCGCTGAAATTCGTCAAACGGCGACAGATAAGGATTGGCGTAGCCAAGGCCGACGACGAAGCCGACCGCGACCTGATTGTCCTCGAGATGGTAAAGGAACGAGCCGCCATAGGTCTTGCCGTCGAGCGGCCAGCCGACCGTGTGAACGATGCGGCCTTGCTGGTGTTTGGCCGGATCGACCTGCCATAATTCCTTTATGCCAAGGCCATAGGTCTGCGGATCGCAGTCCTTGCGCAAGTCGAAGCGCTCGAACAGCGCCTTGGTCAAGGAGCCGCGGCAGCCTTCCGCGAAAATGGTCTGGCGCGCATGCAGTTCGACCCCCGGCGCGTAATTCGCCGTCGGCTGGCCGTCCTTGCCGATTCCCATGTCGCCGGTGGCGACGCCCCTGACCGCGCCAGTCTCGTCATAGAGAACTTCGGCGGCGGCGAAGCCGGGAAAAATCTCGACGCCGCGCTCCTCCGCCTGCGCCGCCAGCCAGCGGCAGAGATTGCCAAGGCTGATGATGTAATTGCCGTGATTGTTCATCTGCGGCGGCGTCGGCAGCGGATACGCCTTGGTCTCGGTCAGAAACAGGAAATGATCGTCCTTGGCCTCGGTCTTCAGCGGCGCGCCGCGCGCGCGCCAGTCGGGGATCAGCTCACCCAGCGCTTGCGGTTCGAATACGGCGCCGGACAAGATATGCGCGCCGACCTCCGAGCCCTTCTCCAGCACGCAGACCGAAAGCGCGGGGGCGAGCTGCTTCAAGCGGATCGCGGCGGCGAGGCCGGACGGACCGGCGCCGACGACAACCACGTCAAACTCCATCGACTCGCGTTCCATGGGCTCCTCGGAGACTCTTGCATGATCTTGCGACAGTTGCAGATTTATTGGATCAGATCATGCGCCGGAATAATGGCGTCAAGAACATGATCGCCTCAATCTGAAAGCCATCATGCTCTGACGGCTCCTTAAAAAAACGGCGGCCCTGAGAGGCCGTCCCGCGGGGCGTTCACGAGAGCGCTTTATCGAGTTCGGGCAGCGCCTGAAACAGATCAGCCACCAGGCCGTAGTCGGCGACCTCGAAGATCGGCGCGTCCGCGTCCTTGTTGATGGCGACGATGACCTTCGAGCCGCCCATGCCGGCGAGGTGCTGGATGGCGCCCGATATGCCGACCGCGATATAAAGGTCCGGCGCGACGATCTTGCCGGTCTGGCCGACCTGCAGATCGTTGGCGACGAAGCCGGCGTCGACGGCGGCCCGGCTGGCGCCGATCGCCGCGCCGAGCTTTTCGGCGATCGGTTCGATGAGCCTGAAGTTCGCGCCGTTCTGCATGCCGCGGCCGCCGGAAATGACGATTTGCGCGGCGGTCAGCTCCGGCCGCTCCGACACGGTGAGCTCCTGGCGCACGAAAACCGCGTCCGCCGCCGCCGGCGCCGCCGCGACCGGCGTAATCGCCGCCGCCCCGCCAGTCGCCGCCGCCGGCTCGAAAGCGGTCGTCCGCACGGTGATGATTTTTCGCGCGTCCTTCGACTGAACGGTGGCCAGCGCGTTGCCGGCGTAGATCGGCCGCACGAACGTGTCGGGCGCGACCACAGCGGTGATCTCCGAGATTTGCTGCAGGTCGAGAACCGCCGCGACGCGCGGCAGCACATTCTTGCCGAAGGTCGTCGCCGCGGCGAGCACGGCGTCGTAATTCTGCGCCAGCCGCGCCACCAGCGGCGCGACCGTTTCGGCGAGCGGATGGGCGTACAGCGGATCGTCGGCGAGCAGCACATTGGCGACGCCGGCCACGGCGGCGGCCGCCGCGGCGACGGCGCGCGCTTCATGACCGGCGACCAAAATATCGACTGGCCCGCCAAGCTGGAGGGCGGCCGTGACGGCGTTGAGGACCGCGGGCTTCAGCTTATGGCCGTCATGTTCGGCGAGGACCAGGGCGCTCATGTCAGATCACCTTCGCTTCGTTCTTCAGCTTGTCGACGAGCGTCGCGACGTCGGCCACCTTGACGCCGCCCTGGCGCTTCGGCGGCGCCTCGACCCGCAAGGTCGCAAGGCGCGGCGCGATGTCGAGGCCAAGGTCGGCCGCGGCGATGATCTCGAGCGGCTTCTTCTTGGCCTTCATGATGTTCGGCAGGCTCGCATAGCGCGGCTCGTTGAGGCGCAGGTCGGTCGTCACCACCGCGGGCAGCGCCAGCGACACCGTCTCAAGGCCGCCGTCGATCTCGCGCGTCACTTCGGCGCGGCCGTCTTGCAGCACGATCTTCGAGGCGAAGGTCCCCTGCGGCCAGCCAAGCAGCGCCGCCAGCGCCTGGCCGGTCTGGTTCGAATCATCGTCGATCGCCTGCTTGCCGAGGATCGCCAGCTGCGGCGCCTCGCGTAGGCAAAGCGCCTTGAGGATCTTGGCGACCGCCAGCGGCTGCGCCTCATCATCGGTCTGGACCAGAATTGCGCGGTCGGCGCCGAGGGCGAGGGCCGCGCGCAAGACTTCCTGCGCCTGCGCCGGGCCGATCGAGACGGCGATGATTTCAGACACGACGCCGGCCTCCTTCAGCCGCACCGCTTCCTCGACGGCGATTTCGTCGAACGGATTGGCGGAGAATTTGACGTTCGCCGTCTCGACGCCGGTGTTGTCGGTCTTGACGCGGATCTTGACGTTGAAGTCGACAACCCGCTTAACCGCCACAAGGGCTTTCATTGTCTCGCTCCCTCCGCTGCTCGGCCTTGCTTATCTTATGCGCGGCGTCTGTCTCCCTTCGTCGGACTTCGTCTCGGCTCAAAACGCCGCGTCCGCGAACGCCATCATGCTCTTGCCGCCGGCCATGATGGAGGAAAATAGCGCGCTTGTCTGCGGCAGCAGGCGCTGCATATAGAAGCGCGCCGTGGCCACCTTGGCGGCGTAGAATCCGTCAGGGTCGCCGGCGCCGGCTTGCGGCAGGCTGATCTCGGCCATGCGCGCCCACAGATAGGCGAGCGCCGTCAGGCCGAACAGGCGCAGATATTCGGGCGCCGCCGCGCCCGCCTCGTCCGGGTTGCTGGCGCCGGCGCGCCCGATCTGCGCGGTCGCCTGCTGCAGGGCGGCGAAGGCCTTGCCGAGCGGCTCGACGAATTCGGCGAGCGCCTCGTCGCCCTTTTTCGCCTCGATATAGGCGGCGACCGGCTGGAAGAAGCGGCGCAGCAGCCGCCCGGCTTCGGCCGGCAGCTTGCGGCCGACGAGGTCGAGCGCCTGGACGCCGTTGGTGCCTTCGTAGATCTGGGTGATGCGGCAGTCGCGGACATATTGCTCCATGCCGTGCTCGCGGATGTAGCCGTGGCCGCCCAGCACCTGAACGCCGAGGTTGGCGGACTCGGAGCCGAGATCCGTCAATAGCGCCTTGACCACCGGCGTCAGCAGAGCGACGAAATCCTCCGCCTCCTGCCGCACCGCCGGGTCTTGATGATGCTGGAGGTCGAGGCTCTTTGAGACCCAGGCGGCGAGCGCGCGGCAGCCTTCGGCGTAGGCGCGCTGGGTCAGCAGCATGCGCCGCACGTCGGGATGCACGATGAGCGGGTCGGCCGGCTTGTCGGGGTATTTGGCGCCGGAGAGCGCGCGGCCCTGCAGCCTTTCCCGCGCATAGGCGGCGGCCCCCTGATAGGCGGCTTCGGCGACGCCGAGACCCTGCACGCCGACCGCCACGCGCTCGGTGTTCATCATCGCGAACATGGCGCGCATGCCCTTGTTGGGCTCGCCGATGAGCCAGCCCGTCGCCTCGTCGAAGTTCATGACGCAGGTGGCCTGGGCCTTGATGCCCATCTTGTGCTCGATCGAGCCGCAGGCGACGCCATTGCGGGCGCCGAGCGAGCCGTCCTCGTTGACGAGATATTTCGGCGCCAGGAACAGGCTGATGCCGGCGACGCCCTTGGGGGCGTCGGGCAGGCGCGCCAGCACCAGATGGATGATGTTCTCGGTCAGGTCATGCTCGCCGGAGGAGATGAAGATCTTCGTGCCGGTGATCTTGTAGCCGCCGTCGCCGCTGGGCGTCGCCTTGGTGCGCAGCAGGCCGAGATCGGTGCCGCAATGCGGCTCCGTCAGGCACATGGTGCCGGACCAGCTCCCTTCGACCATCTTCGGCAAGTAGGCCTGCTTCACTTCGTCCGGCCCATAGCCGTGCAGGGCGACATAAGCGCCATGCGTCAGGCCGGGATAGAGGCTGAAGGAGAGATTGGCCGCGCAGATCATCTCCTCGATCAGCGTGTTGACCATTTTCGGCATGCCCTGGCCGCCATATTCGGGATCGCAGGCGATGCCGGGCCAGCCGCCCTCGCGGAACAATTTGTAGGCTTCGGGAAAGCCCTTCGGCGTGCGGACCACGCCATTCTCCAGCGTGCAGCCTTCTTCGTCGCCGGAGCGGTTCAACGGAAACAGGACCTGCTCGGCGAATTTGGCGGCTTCTTCGAGCACGGGATCGATGAGGTCGCGGGTAAACTCCTCATAGCCCGGCAGGCTGGCGAGCTCGTCTCCGTTCATGAGTTCGAAGAGGACGAAGCGCATGTCGCGCAGCGGCGCTTTGTAGACGGCCATGATTTTGATCCCCCCTTAGCTTTTTAGCGCATGATCGGGCCCAAACAGCGGCAATCGTTCGGGTCATGCTTTAATTACGCAACGGCTTGCCGGTTGACAACATATGCCCGATTCTTGCGAGGGTGTCGGGATGGCGGACGAGACGCATGAAGTTGTCCCGCTCCAGTTTGAGGACGGCGTCCTCGTCGACAGCCAACATTATGTCGGCGTCGCCGCCGGAAACAACCTCCGCCAGGGCGTAAGACACCACCGCGTCATGCGGCGTCGCCTTGCCGAGCTTCACAAAGCCGTCAACCGCCATTTGCAGGGCGACTTTTGCGCTCGGCCCCGGCAGGTTGAGCGCGATCGGCTGCGGCGGCGCGTAATCGGCGGCGAGCTGCAGCGCCTTGGCCTTGGCGTCGGCGAGCAGGCGGTAGCGGTTCATGGTGACGCCATCGGTCGATTTGAGGAACAACAGCTCCTTGGCCTCGGCCGCCGATTTGGCGACGCTCGCCGTGCCGATGATCTCAAACACTTTGGAGATCGGCGGCATCGGGCCTTTCGGCAATCGCCCCAGCGCAAACCAGCGCTGCAGCATCTCCTTGCAGCCGCCCCAGCCTGGAATGAGGCCGACGCCGACTTCGACGAGGCCCATATAGGTCTCGGCGTGCGCCTGCACGGCGTCGCAATGCAAGAGGATTTCGCAGCCGCCGCCGAGCGCCATGCCGGCGGGCGCGCCAACCACAGGAAAAGGCGCGTATTTCAACATCTTATAGGCGGTCTGACCGAGCGCGACGAAATTTTCGATCTCGCTCCAGGCGGCGATATTGGCGGCGAACAAAGCAAGGCCGAGATTGGCGCCGACCGAGAAATTCGTCCCCTCATTGTAGATGACGAGCGCCTTGAAGTCCCTGGCGACCTTCTCGATCGACTGCATCAGCAGATCGAGGATGTCCGGATCCATCGCGTTCATCTTGCTCGTGAACTCGAAGCAGGCGACGCCGTCGCCGATATCCCACAGCGCGGCGGACCCGTTCTTCAGGATCGGCTTCGCATTGAGCTTCACATCCGCCAGCATGATCACGCCGTTGGGGCGGACGAGGTCGCGGTAGGCGCCGTCGAGGCCGAGCGCCTGGCGGCGCCCCGCATGGACGCGGTAGAACGGGCGGCCGTCGGCGACGCGCAGAATGGGAGCGACAGGAAAACCGCTCGCCGCGAGCTTGGCCGCGAACCAGGCGCCGCCGAGCTGGTCGATCAGCTCGAACGGCCCGAACCTCCAATTGTAGCCGAGCCGCATCGCCTCATCGATCGACTCGATGTCGTCGGCGGCGTCGCCAACCAGGGCGGCGGCGTAGGCGAGCGTCTGGCCGAGCGCGCGCCACGCGTAGCGGCCGTGCTTGCTGTCATGTTCAAGCAGACGCGCGAGCATGCCGCCGCTGGCTTCGATCGCCGCGATCTTCGGCTGGCGGACAGGCCGGAACGCGCCGGCCGCAAGGTCGATCGCCTCCTTCAATTTTCCCTTCTCGCGGTTGACGCGATAGAAGCCGCCCTTGCCCTTGCGCCCGGTGTAGCCTTCGGCGATGAGCTTGCCGACCAGCGGAACCGGCTTGTTGGCGGCGTGGAACGGATCGTCTTTCGGCAACGCGGCGGCGAGGCTCGCGTTGATATGCGGCATCAGGTCGAGGCCGACGAGATCCAACAGGCCGAACACGCCGGTCTTGGGGATGCCCATCGGCTTGCCGAAGATGGCGTCGGCCTCCTCGACGTCGAGTTCGGCCTCGATCGCCTCGAGCAGCGCCGTCTGCAGCCAGTAGACGCCAAGGCGGTTGGCGATGAAGCCGGGACGGTCCTTGCAGGCGACGACGCTCTTGCCCAGCATGACGTCGGCGAAGCGCGAGACGGCGGCCACAGCTTCCGGCTTCGATTTCTCGCCGGCGACCACTTCGAGCAGCCGCATGTAGCGCGGCGGATTGAAGAAGTGGGTGATGATGAAATCTTCCGCAAAACGCGCGGGCAGGCCTTCGACCAAGGTGGCGAGCGGGATCGTCGAGGTGTTCGACGCGACGACGCTGCCCGCTTTGCGCACGGCCTCGATCCTTGCGTAGAGCGCCTGCTTGACGTCGAGCCGCTCGATCACCGCCTCGATGATCCAGTCGCAGTCGGCGATGCGGTCGAGGTTGTCCTCGATGTTGCCTGTCGTGACGAATTTCGCCGCCGACTTGCTCATGAAGGGCGCCGGATCGGCCTTGAGCAGTTTCTCCACGGCGCCTTCGGCGATGGCGCTGCGGTTCGGGTTATCCTTGGCGACGATGTCCAAGAGGACGACCGGCACGCCCGCATTGGCGACATGGGCGGCGATGCTCGCGCCCATGACGCCGGCGCCGATGACGGCGACCTTTTTGATGTCGGCTTTGCTGGCGGCCATCATACCGCCTCCAGCACGGTGGCGATGCCCTGGCCGCCGCCGATGCACTGGGTGGCGAGCGCATATTTGCCCTTCTCGCGCCGCAGCAGCGCGGCCGCCTTGCCGACGATGCGGGCGCCGGTGGCGCCGAGCGGGTGGCCGAGCGCGATGGCGCCGCCGTCGATGTTGACCGTATCGAGCGACAGCTTCAGCTCCCTGACGCAGGCGATCGCCTGCGAGGCGAAGGCTTCGTTCAATTCGACGACGTCGAGCTGGCCAACCTCTATTCCGGCGCGCGCCAAGGCCTTGCGCGAGGCCCCGATCGGGCCGATCCCCATGATCTCCGGCGCGCAGCCGCAGACGGCGATCGATTTGATCGCCGCCAGAACGTCGAGGTTTTGCGCCTGGCGTAGTCCTCGGAGCAAATGATGAGCGCGGCGGCGCCGTCGGTCAGCGGCGACGACGTGCCGGCGGTGACGACGCCATTGGCGTTGAAGGCCGGCTTCAGCTCGGCCAAAGTCGCGAGCGTCGTCTCCGGGCGGACGCAGCCGTCCTGGGTGACGACGGCGCCTTTCTTGCCCGTGATCGCAACGATCTCGTCGGCGAATTTGCCGGCGGCGCGGGCGGCGGCGGCGCGCTGTTGCGAGCGCACGGCAAACTCCTCCTGCTCGCGGCGGGAGATCTCCCATTTGGCGGCGACGTTCTCGGCGGTGTCGCCCATGCCGATATAGGCGCCGGGCTCCTTGGCCACGAGATCGGGGTTGGGCAGCGGGTTGAAGCCCCCCATCGGCACCCGGCTCATGCTCTCGACGCCGGCGGCGACGAAGGCTTCGCCGGCGCCCATGGCGATCGCGCCGGCGGCGATATGCGCCGCCGTCATCGACGAGCCGCAGAACCGGTTGACGGTGGCGGCGCCGAGCGACTTCGGCAGCCCGGCCATCAGGCTGATCAGCCGCGCGACGTTGAAGCCTTGCTCGCCCTCCGGGAAGGCGCAGCCGAGCAGCAGATCCTCGATATCCGCGGCGGCGACGCCCGCCTTCGCGACGAGGGCGCGGATCACCTGCGCGGCGAATTCGTCAGGCCGGACGGCGGCCAGCTCGCCCTTCCTGGCGAGCGTGAACGGCGAGCGCGCATAGCCGGCGACAACTGCCTTGGTCATTTTGTCTTTACTCCAAGTCATGAGAGACCCCGCCCGCCCGCTTTGCGGCGGCGAGGGTCCCGACGGACGCCCGCGCCCAAAAGGTTTGATCGATGCTCCTCGCCACGGCCTCACACCGGACGCCGCGCCGCCAAAGCCGCGGCCGAAGCGTCTCCCGGCGCCGATATTGATCCATCGAGCGCCGCATCAACGCCGCCCGCGAAGCAACCGCCGCGCGAAGGGTTATTCTTGCCAAAAACCCGCGCGCGCAGCCCGCGCCGCGGCCCGCGATCGATGGTTAATCTATGCTTGGCTTCCTCCCATTACACTAGGTCCTGCGCGGCCAAACTGGGGTCCGTTGCGGCCATCAAAGGCACCCCGCAGCGCCGCTAGGCGCGCCTATTTTGCCCCAGAGCGTAACACTAAACCGCAAGCGTCGCGGCAATCGAACCTCCTCGGCAGTTTTGAGCAATTATCCTCAAAAATATAGCTTTGCGCTATAGCCAAATGGACCGCCGAGTTGCTATCCGCCGAGGGGGACGGCGAACTCAAACCATACTCGGTCGCCTTTTGTCGTGTTCGTCGCCGAAAGTTCGCGTTGCCATTTAAAGACGAGAGCGGCCGCGGGGGTAAGGTAGTAGACGATCTGGGGACCCAAGGCGAATTTATGAAAGTAGTTGCCTCCAGGCACATATCCAAAAGCCGTCTGATCGGCCGAGAGTTGTTCGGTGAGGAAACCGTTCACGCCGATCTGCAAGCCCGGCAAACTATCGAAGGGTCTGTAGCCTATGCCGTAATCCATATTGAAAATGTTGCCCGAGAGGTATTGGGTCGCAGGATTACGAAAGTTCAACGTGAACACGGCTTGCATGGATAGTTCCCATTTCGGGGTAGGGAACCAGGTTACCGCAATATGAGGATTAATTCCGTAGTAGTTATTGCTGGCGTTGGCCACGCGGGTGGGGTCGTAGACGGAGACTGGAATCATAGCGCCGACGCCCGCCAGAAAGTGAACGTCTCCGAGATGAACGTCTCCCAGGTGAGCGTCTTTCCAAGCATAAGTGAGCGCGGCCGGAACAACGTAAAACTCTGCGACGCCGACATTCGTGCTCTCGAATAAGTTGGCCACCTTTATTGTTGTTCCATCCGAAATCATGGTCACATCGGTGGTGAAATTCCACCCTTCATAGGTTAACGGCCAAGTATAATTGGCTCGGATTGCGTTACCGACGACGTCAGCCCCGACGTTCGGAAAAACCGACTGGCCCTCTCCGTTCTTGAAACTGCTTGCGGAGTACCAGAGCATATACTGGTAAAACTCTGCGTGACCGGGCGGCGGCTCGATGGCGGGCACGACAGTCTGCACGCCCAGCGGCCATAATGTCCCCCCATTTTCCGTTGCAACAGCCGCGGAACTGGCCAACAGAAGCGTCGAGCCGAAGACTGCTTTCGCCAAGGCGACGCCCCGACACGGGACTTTATCCAGGTATTTCATCTCCCCTCCTTTGTTCTAACCGATCACAGCGAACCGCTGAAGGCCGGCCTGAGCCGAGCAACGTCGTCGCGCCCCACATTATCTTCGGCGGTTGCGATCGGTGGATTCCGATGCTGAAACACTAGAGTTCTCTTTGCTCCTTGAGAACTACCCGTGAAGTATTTTGGAGAGTTACTCTTGAAGAAATTGATTGCTGTGTGAAAACAATCACACCCCCAAGGCCTCGACTTACCAAGGTAAGATCAGCTCGGCCAAAAAAGGTGAGATTCGGTCAAAAACGGGACCTGAAACCTGCCGGGCGCATGCGCGCTTCGCGGGTCTCGCTACTTACATCGTCCCGGCGCAGCTTTAGATGTCGCTAGTGATCGGCGTCCGCCGGCGACTTTACGGCTTTTCTTGCGCGCCGCCGCCACGTTCGAAGCTCCCCCGGATTTCCGCGATGCTGCCCCTCATTCGATCGCTGATGATGACAAGCACCTCATCGGTCGATTTTTTCACGAGTTCGGCGAGGTCGCGCGTATTCTCGATCGTCGCGTCAAACGCCCTTCGCGCAAATTCGGTCTGTTTGGCGAGAACCTCTTGCGGCGTTCCAGTCGGTTTAAAATCCCGCACCAGATTTAACGCTTCGCGGAAAGTCGATTTCGGCAATGTCTTTCTGCTTAATCGCCAGCGACTTCGCGCCCTCGGATGCGATCTGAGCCGTTTGGGCCAAGGCGTCTAAATTTTTCAGATGAACGTCGACAAGCTTGTCAACGTCGACTTTCGGAAGCCCGAGATCGGACCCGAATTTCTTCAGCATGTCCACCAACGAATTCGTCTCTTGCACCATGTCTTCCTCCAAAGCGCCGGCAAACTTCTGCGGTCTGCATGAACGAGTAAATGATACCTTAATGCAACTTTAACACCTGTTCCCCCGCATAAAGCAGTAGTCCGGCCATGCCGCCGATGATCGTTCCATTCAAGCGAATGTACTGTAGATCTTTGCCTATGTTTAATTCAATTACATCAACCATTTGTTTGACGTCCCAGGACTTTATTTGGTCTGCAATAAACTTGGCGATTTCCCGCTTCTGATTTTGGACAAATGTCTGCAGGAGCATCACCATGCCTCTATTAATATCCGCGCGCACTTGCGCTTCGCCCGCCAGCTTGCTGCCAATATCAACCAGAAAGCGCCCAAGATGCATTTCAAATACCGAATTCCTGTTCATTGTATCTTTTTCGATGAAGTTTTTTACGCTTTGCCAGAGTTCGTCGGCGAGACTGCTGATCTCCGGGCTGGCCAAGATATCGCGCTTGAGACTCTCCGCCTGTTCGGCATATTCCGGCGATGTCTTCAATTTTTCGATTAGGGTTTTGACGAGCTGATCGAACTCCTGCCGCAACGCATGTTTTGGATCGTTGCGCGCCTCTTCGATGAAGGCAGAGATCAAAACGATGAACCTGCGCACCAAATAGGCGTCTGCGCGAAATAGGTTGAAGAGGGAGGGAAGTTCGCTGCGAACCTTTTCTCGGATGGCGTCGAGGGTTTGCTCGTTGCTCAAGAGACGATTTAAGCCGACAAGGATTTCGTCGAAAATGCGCTGGTGGCGCTTATCCTCAACCACGGCCGCGAGCAGCTTCGCCGAAAACGGCGCCAACTCCAGCGCCTCGATCCGTTCGACCACGCGCTGCGTCAGGAACGAACGGAGCCCAGTTTCCTCGATCGCAGTCAACGCTTGCGGGAGCAGTCGCAAAAGAAACCGCGCCAATGAGGCGCTCCGTTGTTCATCGGCGAGCCAATCGGCGGCCAATGCGGCAAAGTCCACTTCTTTGAGTTTTTGCTCGATAGGCTCAGGGGCAAGAAATTGCTCTTCGACGAAGCTCGCGAAGCTTTCCGCTATGCGCTGCTGATTATTCGAAATAATGGCTGTGTGCGGAAGCGGAATGCCGAAGGGATGCCTGAACAACGCAATGACGGCATACCAATCCGCGAGGCCGCCAATGGTGGCGGCCTCGGCCCAAGCGGCTACATAACCCAAACCCCGATAACGATGCTCGAACAATCTTGCGACGATCGCGGTGGTGAGGCTGAATGCAAGTAAGCAGGTCGCGACAAGCTTGATGCGACGCAGACCTCCTAGTTTCTCGACATCCGCAGCCTTTATTTGGGATTTTGGCAGAAGGCCCCCGTCCGGCGTCGCGCAAAAGGCCTCACGAGGCATTCGCATGTCATTCCTCCGCGAGGAAGCGCTCAACGTGGAGCGCCGTCTCTTGCGGCTTGGTCACAAAAAATAGATGCCCACACTCCATGGTCTGAAGCCGCGCGCCTCGAATGAGCCGAGCGAGGACTTGGCCGTTGATGGGCGGCACAATAGGATCGTCGTTCCCCATAAGAACCAAGGTCGGTTGCTTCAATGTGTGAAGCCAAGGCAGACTGGTCCAGCCCGCCACGGCGAGCAACTGGTAGAGATAGCCCAAATCGGAAGAGCCGTTCATGCTGTTCGCGTGCGCCCAGATCAGATCCGGATCGTCTCGAAACGCCCCGCCATAAATGTCAGAAGCGATCTTTCGCATGTAGTGCTTGTCGACATAGCGCCGGGGGGTCGCCATTTTCAAGAGCACCGATACCCGGCCTGGAACCATGATCGCGCCCGGCGATGTGGCGGCCAAAATGAGCTTGCGACACACCCCCGGATATTGATGAGCAAATTGCTGCGCGATCGCCCCGCCCCAGGACACCCCGGCGACGTCGATCTTATCGTACCCAAGCTGCTTCATCAGCCCGGCCGCCCAGCGAGAGATGGTTGAGGGGCGGTAGGGCAGATGCGGCAGAGGAGAGCCGCCGACGCCAGGAATGTCGAATATCACGACCTCGACGTCGGTCATCGCGCGCATAAACGGATTCGCGAGTTCGAAATTGGCGCCAATGCCATTGAACAAGAGGAGCGGAGGCCGATCCTTGCGGCCCGGTTTTATGGCGGCCCAGATGTCTTGTTGCCCAACGCGAACCATGTGAGACTTCAAGGCGTTCGCTCCGTTTGTGGTCATTCCGTCCATCGCAATTGCTTAAACCACCATCTTGCTCATTCATTGAAAACATACCGGCCTGGCGCCGGCGTCCCCGGCGGAAATTCGGCGCTCCCCAAACGGGCGGGCGCGGCGACCTTCGCGTCTGATCGCGTCGACAGCCAATCACTCCAGTGCGTCCACCAGCTGCCGGATTTCTTTTCGGCGTTCGCGAAGAAAGCGTCGGCCTCCGGAAAGCTCGCAGATCCGGTCATGAATGTCGCCTTGGGGTTTCCAGGGGGGTTCAATAGGCTCTGCAGGTGGCCCGAATTCGATAGGACGAACGTGGTCTGATCGCCCAAAATCCGCGCGGTCTGATAAACCGATTTCCACGGCGTGATGTGGTCCGTCATTCCGGCCGAAACGTAAGCGTCGAGCTTAGCGCGCCCGATGTCAACTGGGGTTCCGGCAATCGACAGCGCGCCCGGATTGCGGAACGGATTGGTGGTGATCAGGTCGAGATAATCTGAATGTAGCCGAGCCGGCAGGGAGGTCGTGTCGCCGTTCCAGAACAGGATATCGAAGGCCGGCGGCGCGTTCCCCAGAAGATAATTATTGACCCAATAATTCCAGATAAGATCGTTAGGCCTCATCCACGCAAAAATCTTTGCGAGGTCGCGTCCGTCGAGCACGCCGCGCAGCTGGGAAGCCTGTCTGGCGACCTCTACGGTTGCTGGCGTGATCAGGGCGCCAAACGCCATATCCTCTGCGGTAGATGGGTCGAGCGTGCAGACTGCAAGGACAAGGTTCTTCACCTTGCTTTCCTTCTTGCCGGCAAGCCAGCCCACATAGGTCGCCGAGGTAATGCCGCCCGAACAGGCACCCATCATCGATACGTCCGCGCTGCCCGCGATCTTCCGCGCCACGTCGACCGCCATATCCAACGCCAGGACATACTTGTCGAGACCCCAATCCCGGTGCTCGGCGGTCGGATTTCGCCAGCTGATGCAAAACACCTGAATTCCCTGGCTCAGCAGAAAGCGGACCATGCTTTTCTCGGGAGACAGGTCGAGCGAATAGAATTTGTTGATCTGGGGCGGCGTGATCACGAGCGGACGCTGCCAGACCTGCGGCGTCGTCGGGTTGTATTGAATGAGTTCGAGAATCTCATTGCGATAAACCACGGCACCGGGGGTCGTCGCGATATTTTTCCCCACTTCGAAGGGCTTAGTGTCGACCTGTGACGGCATGCCTCCGTTGTTGACGAGATCGCCTATATAGTTGTTGACCCCTGACCACAGGCTTTCTCCGCCCGTATCCACCAGCCTTTTGAGAACGGCGGGATTGGACGCGAGGCCATTGGTCGGAGCGACCGCGTCCACCAAAATCTGCGAAACCAATTTCGCACGCGCCTTCTCTTGTCCGTCGAGACCAATCTTTTCGACAAACGTGTTCACCGCGTCGCCCCAGGCTAGATAGATCTGGAGCAAAGCTTTATGAATGGGACTGCTCTTCCAGGCCGGATCGCCAAACCGCTTGTCGCCAGGTTCGAGCGTTCGAGACGCCTTTCCGCTGACGACTTTCCCCAAGTCGCCTATAAAGGCCAACCATTCCTCGACGACGAGTTCGGGATTCCTGATCGCAGCATTAAAAACCGTCGCGCCGGCCTCCAGAAACTCCTTGCCGCTGAGACCGACAAGAGGATTGAGCGCAAGCGTATGCCTCGACGCCTCTTCGGCCAACGAGTTCAGGCTCGCCCAGGTCATCCTTGGGAAGTGTTGTCATCGCGTCGCGCCTATCTGTCTATTTCGTCGGCATCGCCGGGATTAGCAGAGCTAATGTTTCCGCAATGAGGGCCGGCTTGTCGCTGTTCTCGATTTCAAGAACGCTCTTTGTCTTCAGTAGTATTTGCCCATCGTTCCTCTCCTCCACGCCATCCACCGAGGCGCGCAAGCGGACCCGCGCTCCGGCCGGAACCGGCGCAAGGAAGCGAGCCTTGTCGATGCCGTAGTTGAAACCCGCCGCGGCGTCGGACGGCACCACGCCGACTTGCTGCGACAATGATCCGATCAAGGACAGCGTGAGGTAGCCATGCGCGACAGGCGTCCGAAACGGGCTTTCGCGCTTGGCGCGCTCGACATCGACGTGGATCCATTGATGGTCGCCTGTGCAATCGGCGAATTGGTCAATCCGCGCCTGATCCACCAGCAGCCAGTCCGACACTCCGATTTCGCGTCCGACCCATTCCTTGATATTCGCCAGCGTGAACTCGCTCATCCTCCACCCTCCGTCGCATGTCTCGATAACCGAACTCGCCTTCCCTGCGCCGGAGGCGCAGCTAGGCGCCGTGAACGTATCGCTCCCGGAGGGCCTTCTTGTTGAGTTTGCCGACGCTGGTCCTTTCGAGCTCGTCGACGAAAAGAATTGCTTGCGGCACGCTGTATTTCGAAATGACCCCCTTCTCCGCGAAGGCGCCGAGGAAAGACTTGAGTTCGTTTTCGGTCAGGGCGTCGGCGGCCTGCCAGTCGCGGACGACGAGAGCCAGCGGCCGCTCGCCCCATTTGTCGTCCTTGATCCCGATGACGGCCACTTCCTTCACCCCAGGCGCCTGCATGATGAGGTCCTCGAGCTCCAGGGTTGAAACCCATTCGCCTCCGGTCTTGATCAGATCCTTCAGCCGATCCGTGATCTGTAGGTAACCGTCGGAGTTCATACTGGCGACGTCGTTCGTGTGCATGTAGCCGCCGCGCCAAAGCGCCTCCGACGCATCCGGGTTGTTGAAATATCCCTGCGTCAGCCACGGCGCCCGCACAACGATCTCGCCGGTCGCGCGACCGTCATGCTCGACGTCGTTCATATCGTCATCGACGACCCGGATGTCGACGAGTGGGATCGGGCGTCCGGTCTTCACCCGAAACTCCACCTCTTCCTCCGCGTTGCCGGTCAACATTGGCGTTTTCAGATGCGCCAGCGTCAGGATAGGACCCGTCTCCGACATTCCGTAGCCGGTAAAGATGTCGATCCCGCGCTCCATCGCCCTTAGAGCGAGCGGCTTCGGCAACGCGGCGCCGCCGATCACCATCGTGAGTCCCGAAAGATCGACCTCCGCGCTGCCCGGAGCGTCCAGCAACATCATTAAGATTGTTGGAACGCAGTGAGTGAATGTGACGCCCTCGGTCTTGATCAACTTCAAAAGCAGCTCTGGAACGTATCGGCCGGGGTAAACCTGCTTGGCGCCCGCCGTCGTCGCCGCGTATGGAATCCCCCAGGCGTGCACATGAAACATTGGCGTGATCGGCATATAGACGCTATCGCTGCTAAAGCGGCCGTGCTTGGGGGAGATGCCCAGCGCCGCAAGTTCGGCGAGTGTATGCAGGACCATTTGCCGATGGCTGAAATACACGCCCTTTGGCAGACCTGTCGTGCCGCTGGTGTAGAAAGTTGTCGCCTGCGTGTTTTCGTCGAAATCCGGAAAATCAAAATCGGGAGACGCAGCCGCCAGCATATCTTCGTATCGGCCGGCGATACCCGCTTCCTCCAAGACGAATGTATCGCTGTCCGACATGATAACGATGCTCTTGACGTTCGGAAGACGCGGCCTGATTTGCTCGAGCAACGGCAGAAATTCGTCGTTGACGAGCAGCGTGGACGCGCCCGAGTGGTCAATCGTGTAGGTGACCTGGTCCGGGGAGAGGCGGACATTGACGGTTTGCAGAATGGCGCCCATCATCGGCACGGCGAAGAAGGCTTCGAGATACCGATTGCTGTCCCAGTCCATCACGCCGACGGTGTCGCCGGGACTGACGCCTAGTTCCGTCAGGCCGCTCGCCAGGCGACCGATGCGATCACGCAGCATGCGATAGGTGAACCGCCGTTGATCGCGGTAGACGATCTCTTGATCCGCGGCGCGGAGCATCGGCGCATGCAAGAGATTCTTGATCAGAAGCGGGTAGCTATACGCCGACTTTGCGGTTTGAATAAGCCTCCCAGGCATTGCTCGCTCCCCTGTTTTCTTTGTCATTCCAGCGAATTGATTTTCAGCTGCAACTTGGCTGGCAGAACGATTTCGCCGGCCTTCGCCAGCGGAACATCAGCCTAATTCATCAATGGGCTGCACACTGCGGCGAATATCGCAAATTCGTAAGGTTCGGATCGGCCAAATAGAGGTGTGATTCGGCCCAGCTAAAGCCTAGACAAAAGAAGACACTTGACATTTTTGCACGCCTCCACTAGGCGCCCGACTTCTCGGAACATGAAGCCGATGGTAGACCGATTTGATAAAGTGCTAAAGGATAATCCATTAGGCATCAATCCTTTCATTTCCCGCAGCGCTCCGCGATCAAATGACGCCAGCTCAGTTCAGCAGTCGAACGGCGGTGAGAAAGGCGGATCGTTCACGCGCTATTGCGGTGCGGCGTCGCTTCGACTTGTCGGTTCCACAAAGCAGAGCCGATTAGCGACATGCCGCCGTCGACCGGGAGCACGGCCCCGGTGACGTATTGCGCCAGCGGCGAGGCTAGAAACACCGCCGCCTGACCGACATCATCGACCGTTCCCATCCTTTGCAGCGGCAAAGTCGCTATCGTCTCCGCGGCGTCGGCTTCGCTTTGAAGGCGCGCGACGCCTTCGGTGCCCGCGGTGAAGCCTGGCATGATGCTGTTGGCGCGGACGCCATAGCGGCCCCATTCGATGGCGAGATTCTTCATCATCATGTCGATCCCGGCCTTCGCCGCCCCGACATGCGCTTGGAGCGCCTGAGGCACTGTCGCCTGCCAAGCGGAAACGTAGATCAGGCAGCCTCGGGTCTCTTTGAGCTGCGGGAACGCCAGGCGCGAAGCGTGGAACGCCCCCAATAGGTCAATCTCAATCACGACGCGAAAGCCGTTCGGGCTAAGCTCCTCCGCGCGGCAGAGAAAGTTGCCGGCCGCGCCGGCGACCAGCACGTCGATCCGGCCAAGTTCGTCTCGTGTTCGCGCGAACGCGGTCTCTAACGCGCCGGGATCGCGAACATCGGCTGCCACGGGCAGGACTTTGCCGCTCGCGTGTTTGTTGAGCGCGCGTAATCCCGTAGCAGCTTGGTCGAGCTTGTCTTGCGTGCGGCCGCAAATCGCGATGTGCGCGCCAAGCGCGGCAAAGTTGCTGGCGACGCCGAGGTTGATGCCGCTGCCGCCGCCGGTGACAAAGACAGTCCTGTTCTTGAACAGATCGGGGGGAAGAAACTGTTGGACGATCATGAGGATTTTCTGTGTTCTTGGTTGGTCCAAATCTGGGGCCGATGACCGAGCGTTCCTGCGTTCCTGATCCCGGCGCCGTTGCGTCGCTACGCCCTCCGGCGGCACGCGAAAGACGCTCCTCCCGCTCTCGCCTAAGATTTGGCGCTGGCGAGAAACGCCTTGAAAGCCGCTTGGGCCTCAGCCGATGCAAGCGCCGCCGCGAAGGCCGCCGTTTCTCGCTCTATCGCAGCGCTGAGATCCTCGCTGTCGCCGCGAATAAGACGGCGCGCCGCCCGAAGCGCTCCCGCGGGCTTAGCCGCAAGGCGAGAGGCGGCTCTTAATGCGATGTCGGAAAGTTCGGAAGCTGGGACCACGGCGTTCACGATTCCTAGCCGATACGCCTCATCTGCGTCAAAAGCGTCCGCCAGGAGGAGAAACTCGCTGGCTTTGGCGAGACCCACTCGTCGCGGAACCGTTACGGAGGACGCAGCCTCGGGCACCAGTCCGAGATCGACAAAAGGCATGCGAAACATCGCCGAAGGCGATGCGTAGACCAGATCGCAATGGAAAAGCAAAGTTGCGCCGACGCCAACCGCCACTCCATCGACGGCGGCTACAAGCGGTTTGTTGAGCAACGCGATCTTGCGGATAAAGGGAACCGCGCGGAACTCCGCGCCTTTCGTTGAAATCGCGAGAAAGTCCGCCATATCGTTGCCGGCCGTGAATGCGCCAGCCGATCCCTCAAGAAGAATAGCGCGAATTGCTTCATCGCCCTCAGCTTCTTCAAGAGCAGCGGTCATCTGGTCATACATGGCGTTCGTGAGAGCGTTCTTCTTCTGCGGCCGGTTCAATGTTATCCGCATCACGCCGTCGCTGCGGCTGACGATGACATCCTCGGTCAATTTTCCATCCCCCCTAGTTCTACTGTGTCATGAACGGATATGGGTAGCTGTCTGGCGGTGTGTTGTTTGACAGCATGGACATCGCATAAGGGTTTTTGCGAGCGCGACGGTGAGCCGTTTTCGGATCGTCGCGATCGAGTTTTCGACGTGACGTTCTGGTCGGATCGGCGGCGCCGCGGGGTCGAAAACCTTTGGGTAACGGAGGCATCTTGCGCCGCCAGGAGGCTGAGGGGGGAATCGCTTCCCGTTCGCAGATCAGAAAGCCGTAAGCTGCGATGCAGAGTGTCGCGTGGTGGTGAAAGCCACGCCAACCTCGACCTTCGTAATGGGCCAATCCGAGTTCGCCTTTCAGCTCCTCGTAATCGCGTTCGATGCGCCAGCGCAATTTGGCCTTGTCGACGAGATCCTGCAAAGGCGTGTCCTTGGGCAAGGTCGAGAGCCAATATTTCGTCGGCTCAGCTTCTTCATTCGGCCACTCAACAATGAGCCATTCCAGCGGATGCGGTTTGGTCCGATTGCAATCACGCGAGGCTGGGCGCAGACGCACAGCGGCAAAGCGCGAGGCGAGCGGCGTGTTCGAACCTTCGCGCCAGGTGAGGCTGCGCCATGCTTTTTTCTTCAAGCTCAGCGCCAGCTCCTTGACCGTGACGGGTTGATGTTCAAGATCACGGTTCAGACGAGACGGCTTGCGGCCATGGCCGCTCCAGGGCTTTGCCGGTAGAGGCTCCTGACCGGGCGGCCAAACGGTCAGCGTCGATTGGACGCCGACGACGTAAGGCAGATCCAAAGCTGTCACTCCGGCGCGAAAGCCGCCGTTCACGCCATAGCCCGCATCAGCCAGCACGACGCCCGGCGCGACGCCTGCGGCATGAGCCGCACGGATCTGATCAAGCGCAATCTGTGGCTTCGTCTTGAACTCGATCTCCTTGGGGATATGCGCCTTTTTTCGGCGTGCCTGATCATTTGCCCATGCCTCCGGCATATAGAGCCGGTAGGCGATCGGCAGGCTCGCCGTATGATTGGCGATCGACAGCGTCACCGCGACCTGGCAATTGTCCTGCTTGCCGAGCCTGCCGCAATATTGCCGCGCGACGCCGACCGAATGGGTCCCCTTTTTCGCAATGCCCGTGTCGTCCACGATCCAGGCTTCGATCGGGCCTTGTCTCTCGAGGGAAGGCAGAACCAGCTCGAAAACCTTACCCAAGACCGCCTCGTCCGACCAGGGCGCTTCGCCGACCAGATGCAGAAGCGATTGATGTTTGGCCGAGACGCGTGTCGGCGCAACAATCGCCGCCATAGGCTCGACGCTCTTGCGCTCGCCGGGCATCAACAGCCCGACGCAATAATCGTTCAAGGGCTTGGCCCGATCGGCATGCCCGATCACTTCAACAAGAGCCTCGACATAGGCGGCAAAACGCGCTTGGCTGGTTGGTCTCGAGAGATCCATATCAAACACCGGGTATCGATCAACGAATCAACAAGTTACCAGATTTGCTCGCGACGCGAATCTCCCTCGATTTTGTGATTCAGTAGAACTAGGTGGGCCGCCCTAACCTTTGCGCGTCGGCCGTTCTATCTTGATACCGCGGTTTCCCTGGTGCGGCTCGCGCCACAGCGATTTTTGCTTCTTCCTGCATCGCTTCGACCTTGCCCCTTCGGCTATGCGCTGTTCGGCGCAATCAGAGTCATTTGGCGCCTGCCAACACTATGATGGTCGAGGTGCCGTGCGCCAGCACCTTGCCGTCCCGGCTTAGCACTTTGGCCTCGGCTGAGATGATCTGGCGGCCTTGCCCAAGCACGCGCGCCTCGGCGCGGACGCGGCCAGTGTCCTTGGTGATGGGCCGGACGAAATTGCCCTTGGTCTCGATCGTGGCATAGCCAGGCCCGGCCGGCAGCAGCGAAAGCGCGGCGCAGCCGCAGGCGCTATCGATAAGGGTCAACGCCCAGCCGCCATGCACGCCGCCCATGGGGTTGAGCAGGCGCCAGCCCGGCTCGCCAGCGAAGGCGGCGAAGCCGCCGCCGACCTCGGTGAGCCAGAACGACAGGGTCTCGGCAATTGGCGGCTGCGGCAGCTCGCCATCGATGATCGCCTGAAGGATATCCCGGCCGGTCTTGCCGGCGAGCTCTTCAGCGCTCGGCACGCCGTATTTGATGGGAATCGTCAGATTCATGAATGGCGCTTCCCCCTGTAATGTACATATTGTGCATGTACATATTCGACGAATAGTCTGAGTAGAGCTCGCACGCCTCACATAACTGTAAAAGGTTCTGACCGGCCAAACAGCGGTGCGATTCTTCCCGACCCTACGCCCTTCCGCCTACGATTGCCAATGCCGCCCGGACTGGGTCTTTTTTGGATAAATGCGCCACGCCTTCAGCCGCGGCCGCCGTTTGGGAAAAAAATGCGCCTGAAGTCCTGCGGTGAGGTGCTGGTCCAGCGATGAAAGGCGTGGCGGAAATTTGCCGTGTCACTGAAGCCAAGAGCGTAGGCGATATCCTCGACCGTCATTTCCGTATCGCGTAGATATTTCATCGCAACCTGGGTTCTCAGCTGATCAAACAACTCACGAAAGGACGTTCCCTGTTCACGCAGCTTGCGGCGCAAGGAGCGGGCCGGAATGCCCAGGCGCGTCGCGACATCTTCGAAACTCGTGTTCCGTCCAATGGTCGCAAGCAACAATTCGCGCACTTTTCCAGCGACGCCGACACGGTTCGCCAATTCGTCGTGCAGGTCGTCGCACAAGCTCAGGACGGTCGAATAGGTAATTTCATTGCCGAACTGTGGCGTGCCATTCAACCACGCGGCGTCGAAGAAAAGCTGGTTCCCTTCTTGCGCAAAGTGAACCGGGCATCCGAACGACTGCGAATATTTGTCCAGGCTTTCCGGCGAAGCATAGGTGACGTGGATTTCGGAGGGGCAAAATGCCGAGCCCATGATGTCGCGATGTAGCGAAACGATTACGCCGAATTGCGTCTCGACAATAAATCGATAAAGGAGGGCGTCGAGAGCGGGATGAGGCAGCGGATCGAAGCTCCAGAAAGCGCGAGCAGAGTCCTCGTAAAATCGAAGTCTTACGAGGGGCGTGGCGAGCTGGTGGTACTTGACCGCATGACGCATCGTCTGACGGAAGTTCATGCTGCTCAGGATAGCGAACCCGTACATGCCATAAAGAGACACGTGCGACTTGAGGCCGGTGCGGTAAGCGAAATGCGGGTCGCGCGATAGTTTTATGGCATTACGGTAGACTTCGACCACCTGGTTTACGCAAACGCGAGTCGTCGTCGAATACAATTCGGCGACGGAAATTCCAGCCGGCCGAAGCGCTTCCTCGCGAGCGACGCCCTCCGCTTCGAGAGCGTCCACTACAAGCGCAATCTTAGCAGCAGGATAAATTTTTTCTTCCCAGCCAACTTCAATCATTGGCACAATTCCAAGCCGAACGCCTGCGCCCGAAGTAATGGCCTTGCCGACGCTCTTTTGTAACTATAGTGATTGGGCGACTACTGCATTTTAAGATGCTCATTTAGACCACGCACAGCGCAACCTATTGGTGTTTAACGGCCAAGAATAGGTGTATATCGGCCATGGAATGGACAGACCACACATTCATTACGGTTTTGGATTTTAGCATGCCTCGGAGGCATATCGCCCAGCTTGTGCTGTCGACGACCCCTTGTTGCCGTCCTTGATGCCATAATCCGCCGCGCGCCAGCTCGAAACAGCCGCCGATCGTCGAGATGCTGTCGAAAGGCGAAGATGCGACGTTTCGACATCCTGACCGCCGCGGAGGGGTAGATTTACGACAACGGCGGCGCTAACCGGCCTGCGCAAGCGCGGATTTTGCGCTTGTCCCCGCCACCGGAGGCTCTGAATTACCCGCGGCCCGCATTCGCCGACGCTTGGGCTCCAACGATGGGACGTCCTTCTTGCCTGGCGATCTCTCTTTCGAATTCGACCTCGGCGCGAAGGCTGTCAAGATCGCGATAGATCGTCGCGACCGCCAGGTTTCGGCCGTCACGGCGATAGGTGATCGCGCAATCTCGCGTTTCCAGCGATCCGTCAATTGCGTAGCTGTCCCATCGTTCCGCGTGCCCGACATAAGCAATGGCGAGGTCATACTGCTCGGTCCAGAAGAATGGCGCGGCGTCAAATTTCTCTCGCCCACCAAGAATATTGCGCGCAGCGGTTTGCCCCTGGCGCTCGGCGACAACCCAATGCTCCACCCGGATGCGCTCGCCAGTTAGGCGATCCGGCCAGCGTGCGATGTCGCCGGCGGCGAAGACATGCGGGACGCTTGTCTCGAGGAATTCGTCCACCATGACGCCGCGATCGATGGCCAGTCCGGCTTGCTCCGCGAGGCCGGTCAAAGGCCGCACCCCGATGCCGACGACGACGAGATCGGCTGCGAGGTTTTCTCCGTTGTTCAACGTTACGGTGCGCTCGTCTATCGCGACGGCTGTCGTTCCAAGATGGAATGTCACGCCGTGGTCCTCATGAAGCTTGCGGATGAAATTTCCGACCTCCGCTCCCAGAATCCGCTCCATCGGAATTGACTCGGGCGCAACCACATCGACGTCGATATTTCGCGCGCGGAGCGACGCCGCCACCTCAAGACCGATGAAGCTGGCGCCGATCACCACCGCGCGCCGCGAAGCCAAGGCTTTGGCGACGAGAGCGCGGCTGTCACCGAGCGTACGCAGATAGCGCACGTGCGGAAGATCGCCGCCGGGAACTTCCAGCCGCACCGGTTCGGCGCCGGTGGCGAGAAGAAGCGCGTCGTAGGTATATTGGCTTCCATCTCCGAGTTTCACGCAGTGCGCCGCCGCGTCGATCGCAACGACGCGGGCGCTCAGCTTCAGGTCGATGTCATGCTCTTTGTAGAATTCCGGCGATCGCAAGGGAATCCATTCTTCCGGCGCTGCGCCGGCAAGATAGCCCTTCGACAGATTGGGGCGGTCATATGGAACCGAGTCGTCGGCGCTCAACATCGCGAGAGCGCCGGCGTACCCGCTCATCCGGAGCATCTCCGCAGCCGCGTTGCCGGCCGCGCCGCCCCCAATGATCACGACAGATTGCGGCATGCCAGGCCCGCCGGACAGCAGCGGCCGCGCCGCGCTTTCGAGCTTTTCCAAAACATAGACGCGGCCGTCGCGCCGTTCGACGCGCCAACACGAGACCGGGTTCAGCGCCGGCGCGCGGATCGCCGCGCCGGTGCGAAGGCTGAAACAGGCGTGATGCCATGGGCACCGAACCGTCTTGTCGACGAGAAGCCCTTCGGCTAGCGGCCCACTGTAGTGCGTACAGACGGCGCCAATCGCAAACATTTCGTCGCCGCGGCGCGCTAGAAGAACGGACTCGCGCCCGACATAGCCGACGAGCATGCCGCCATCCGCGAGGGCATCAGACGCCACGCCTTCGCTCAGATTCGGACCACTCAGTTGCGTCGACTGCGCGCTCATCGAAAGCCTCCTTCGATCCTCGGGCGAGCCCAATCAACGGTGCGCGCCAGCCGCGGGAATTAGGAAAGTGACGTCATCGGTAACCCATCGCGGACCACAATAGTTCCGCCGCGAGATCGCTGTTGGTCCCAGGCTGCACGCAAAGGAAATGTCTGTCGCCGGCTGCACCGCGCAAACTTGGCGCGTCGGCACGATGGAGACCTTCGGAACCAACGCATCAAATCCTATCGCATGGCGCGCCGATCGCCTGCCCGGCTGTTGTGCTCCGCATCGAGTTCAGGGAGCAAGATGACGCTTTCCTGGTCGTTCGGATCGGTCCGCGCGATGACGGCTACACACGGGGTCGTTTCGCTCGGATTGTACGATAGGTGGGGAACGCCGGCGGGGACGTAGAAGAAGTCTCCAGCCCGCACCATGGCGTGCTGTTCGAGCCGATCGCCGAACCAGCACCCGGACTCCCCACTCAGAACATAGACTGCGCTCTCATGGGCCTCATGTTTGTGAGCCTTCGCTCTCGCCAAAGGCGGCAGCATGACAAGCTGCAAATGCAGTGCGGTGGAGCCGACGCTTTCCGCAGAAATGCCGACGGCATACTGCAGGCCCTGTCTGCCTGTAAAGAAGGCGCCCGCTTTGACCAAACGACATGTCTTGGCGTTCGAGATATCGGCCATTGGCTTTTCCCCTGTCGTCGCGCTTCAAATGGCGCTCAGCCCAAACGAGATGCACGCCTGCCGAGGCCTAGGTGGTCTTGGTTGCTGCGAGCGGACGATGGCTCGCCGCGCCGCATGACGATGCTTGAACTCAGCCTTGCCAACGGCGCCCTTTTGGAGCGAGGCCAGCCTGCTCGCTGATAAGGCAATGGACACTTTTTCCCCGCTGTGGGATGACGTCAAGGAAGATTCGATGAAGGCGAGCGGCGGGCCGGGGTCGAGTATTCTCGGCGGATTGCCTAATCAGACGTCGAACGAAGACGCAAAAAGCCATTGCGCCGTCGCTGGCCGGCGGCACTCGCCGGCGGTTTTTCGTGTTTCAAGGCTGATTTTTGGAGATCAGCCCTGATGATTCGGGATGTCGATGCGCTGCGAGAAAATCAATGGGAGCGGCTTCAGGACCTCGTGCCGGGCGGAAGAGCCGGTCAGCGCGGGCCGCGTTGCGACAACCGCCGCTTTGCCGACGCGCTGTTGTGGATGGCCCGTTCGGGCGGGGCGCTGGCGCGATCTGCTGGAACGCTTCGGCGACCATCAGGCCGGGAACGCCGCCACTACCGCTGGATCGAGCGCGGCGCCTTGGATGGATTTCTCGCGGCGCTCACCGCCGAGGCCGACGTCGAATGGCTGATGATTGGCTCGACGATCGTGATGCAGCGGACGCCGGGAGATCGCAAAGTTCAAGGATGAGTTCTAAAAAAGGTGTTACAACAAAATTCCCGCCCACATGCTACAAAATCGAGCATAAGTGACTGACCAAGCCATTGAAATTATGTTGTTTTTTTAAGTGGTGCGGGCGGTCGGAATCGAACCGACACTCTGTCACCAGAACCGGATTTTGAGTCCGGCGCGTCTACCAGTTCCGCCACGCCCGCTTTGGTGATCGTCGATCCGCGCTTTTTCCTACTGCATCCGTTAGCGGATTGCGCAGCGCCTCGCAACCGTGCGGGACGGTGCGCGCAATATTTTTGGCGGCGTACGCGCAAGAGGTGTGCAGCCGCGCACAGATCAAAGCCTTAACCGGCTTCACTTTCCGGCGACGAAATGGCTATGTCGTGCATAGGGAATGGGGTCATGAAGAATGTCACAATCGCGATCGCAACGACCTTCGCTCTGGTGACGACCGGGTTGGCTCTCGAAGCCGCGCGGCGTCATATAAGCGCTGAAGCCAGTTCCGCCCCGCCGATCGCCAACGCGGATGCGCGGGTCCCGGCTACAATGCAGGAAGAATTCCCGGCTGCGGCGCAAGCCCCCGCTCCGGGAGACGTCCACGCCGAAAATCCGTTGACTGCGCCAGCGCCGGCGGAGGCGGTTTCGACCGCGCCCGGCGCGACCCTGCCGGATGACGGCCCATCGATGCGCGACGCCTCTCTGCCGGCGCCCAGCGCGGCCTCTCCCCCGGTGGACGCCAGCCAGGACGCTGAATTCAACCGTCAAACCAGCCGATGAAAAGGCCGCGCAGACGCCGCATTTGCTTTTCGCGATCCCGCAAGGGCCAGCCCCTGACGCCGCGGCCGGAGAAAATCACAAAGCGGCCGGAGAAACCGTGAAATCGAAAGGCGCCAACAAGACCGCGATCGTCAAGCCCGCCATCACCAAGCCGGCGAGCCGGAAATCGGCAACCGAAAGCGCGGCGGCTGACAAACCAGCGGACGCGCAAAAACGCGTCCAGCCCACCGAAAAACATCATCGTTTCGCCGGATCGAATGACTTTGACCGTAAATCGGGACAGGACCGTTTCGAGCGCCATGCGCCTGTGCGCTCCGTCCATATCGCCAAATGGCAAGGCGGCGATGTCGCTCACCTTCGAACCAGCGCCGGCGCTTACGGATTTTCGGGGTTTTTCGGAGGTTGCCAGTATCGCGGCGTTGTCTCGGCGACCGGATATCGGATTGAAAGCTCCTGCTGACCGAAAATTTTGGGGAAGACGTTCGGCTCAGCATCGAACGATTTCCCCAGCTCAATGTCTCGCCCAACTTTTCTTTGCTTCAACGCCTAAACGGCGTCGCTTCTATCGCCACGCACGGATGTCGACGAAATGGCCGGCAACTCCTGCGGCCGCCGCCATCGCCGGCGACACAAGATGCGTGCGCCCGCGAAAACCCTGCCGCCCTTCGAAATTGCGGTTCGAGGTCGAGGCGCAGCGCTCGCCGGGCGCAAGCCGGTCTGGGTTCATGGCGAGACACATTGAGCAGCCCGGCTCGCGCCACTCGAAGCCTGCCTTTTTGAAGATGACGTCAAGACCCTCCGCCTCCGCCTGCTGCTTGACGAGGCCGGACCCTGGCACCACCATGCCGTTGACATGGGGCGAGATATGCTTGCCTTCGACGATTTTCGACGCGGCGCGCAAATCCTCGAGACGGCCATTGGTGCAGGAGCCAATGAACACGCGATCGATCGCGATATCCATGATCTTCTCGCCGCCCTTCAGCCCCATATAGTCGAGCGCGCGCGCGATCGAGGCGCGTTTGGCCTCGCTTGCGCCGGACTCGACGCGCGGAACCTCGCCGGTGATCGTCGTGACGTCGGCCGGGCTCGTGCCCCAGGTGACAAGCGGCGGCAGCCAAGTCGCGTCAAGGCGCACCTCCTTGTCGAAATGCGCGCCTTCATCAGAATGGAGGGCCTCCCAATAGGCCATCGCCTGATCCCAGGCTTTGCCCTTTGGCGCTTTCGGCCTGTCTTTGAGATAGGCGAAAGTCTTGACGTCCGGGGCGATAAGGCCGGCGCGGGCGCCGCCTTCGATGGACATGTTGCACACGGTCATGCGCCCCTCCATCGAAAGGGCGCAGATCGCTTCGCCACAATATTCGATGACGTGGCCGGCGCCGCCAGCGGCGCCGATCTCGCCGATGATCGCGAGCACAATATCTTTGGCGCTGACGCCGCCCGGCAAGACGCCGTCGACGGTGACGCGCATATTCTTCGCCTTGGACTGGATCAGGGTTTGCGTCGCCAGAACATGCTCGACTTCGGACGTGCCGATGCCATGCGCCAGCGCCCCAAACGCCCCGTGCGTCGAGGTGTGGCTGTCGCCGCAAACGATGGTTGAGCCTGGAACCGTAAAGCCTTGTTCTGGGCCGATAATATGGACGATGCCTTGGCGCGGATCGAGTTCGTTATAATATTCCACGCCGAACTCTTTGGCGTTGCGGGCGAGCTCCTCAACCTGGATGCGGCTTTCGGGATCGCTGATTCCTTTCGAGCGGTCGGTCGTTGGAACGTTGTGATCGACCACGGCAAGCGTCTTTTCCGGCGCGCGAACGCGCCGGCCGCTTAGCCTCAGGCCTTCAAACGCCTGGGAACTCGTCACCTCATGAACGAGATGGCGATCGACATAAATGAGACATGACCCATCCGGCGCCTGATGGACCAGATGATCATCCCATATTTTGTCATAAAGCGTGCGCGGATATGCCATTTGCTGACCTGTGACGCGCCTCATGCGCGCCTTTGAAAAAAGGGAGCTGAAGGGGGAACTTCTTACTCGCAAGTTCCTCTGTGGGGAAGTACCCTGCGATAGCCCTTATCAATGCATATAGGAGCAGCGGTTCCAATGCGCCCGCCAGTAGCGCCATATCTGACGGTCTCCCCCGCGCTCGCCGCGATCGCCTATTACACCGCCGTCTTCGGCGCCGAACAGAAATCCATCATGCCGGCCTTCGACGGGCTGCGGATCATGCATTGCGAACTGTCAATCAATGGCGGCGCGATCATGCTGGCTGACGCCTTCCCGGAGCTCGGCCATACGCGCATGCCGGTTCCCGGCGAACTCGTCACCATTTCCGTCAGCCTCGAATATGGCAGCGCGCAGGAGGTCGACGATGTATTCGCCAAGGCGACTAACCTTGGCGGCAAACCGGAGACCAGCCCAACCAAATCGTTCTGGGGGACGCGCTTCGCCACTTTCCGCGATCCATTCGGGCACCGCTGGATCTTGAACGGACCACTGTCTTGAGAATCGCATTCTAACGCGGTTTCGTTCTGCTCCGAGAATTCCTGTCGAGGAGACCTGATAGGTGTGTCGCGACAGGATGTTGCCGGGACATCTTCGTGGCCGGCTGGAGCATCCTTCGAGACAGGCGCCGCGCGCCCCCCTTAGGAGGAGAGGCTTCACTCGGCCGGAGCGTCTTTCTTGGCCTTGGCGGCGGCCTTGGTCTCCTTTTTCGCCAACTCACGCGCGGCCTTGGCGGCCGGAGACTCCATTTTCTCGGCGATGCGTGCCGATTTGCCGCGACGATCGCGCAGATAATAAAGCTTGGCGCGACGGACCTTGCCGCGGCGGACGACTTTGATCGAATCGATATTCGGCGAGTAAATCGGGAAGACGCGCTCGACGCCCTCGCCGTAGGAAATCTTGCGAACCGTAAAATTCTCGTTGAGCCCGCCGCCGGTGCGGGCGATGCAGACGCCTTCATAGGCCTGCACGCGAGTGCGATCGCCTTCCTTGACCTTGACGTTGACGACGACAGTGTCGCCTGGCTGGAATTCCGGAATCGTTTTGCCGAGCTTGGCGATTTGTTCGGATTCGAGTTCGGCGATGATGTTCATTAGCTAAAACCTTGGTTGCGCCGGATTTCCGGCGAGCGTTTCGACGCGCTGTTTTCAGTTGAAGGCAGGGTTTCTATACGAGGGCGGAGGCGTTGCCAAGCGCGGCCCGCAAAGGGGTAGTGCCTTAGTTTAAATTCCCGGTCTTTTTCTAAGGGCCGCGCTTCTTGGGAGCTTTATCTTTGCCGGTCTTGCGACCGTAATCTTCCGGTTCCTCGCCTGCGGCGATGCCCATGACTTTGACGGCGGTGTCGATCACGTCTACGGGGCGACGCTCACCTTTGGGACCTGTGGGCATTGATGCTATGATCCCGTGTAACAAGGAGAATATATCAATTGGCTCAGCGCAGGGAAGCAGAATTTAAAGAGGAAATACAAATGGTAGAGAAGCCTTTGATAGACCCTGTTGAGCGGTACAAACGCGTCTGCTCGCAATTAGATTTCTTTGCCGAGAGAATGCGAGACTATTTCAAGTCTTTTATTCAATTATCTGTGGTCGTTGTTGGTGGATTTGTCTGGGTAAAGCTTCAACCAAAAGAGGCGCAGGTTGAGACGTTATTATTCCTTGCGCCGTGGTTAATTATGTTGCTCGCCTTATTTATGTCTGCGCAAATATGGTTAGATTTTTGGAGTTGGCATGGATATCGAAAGGCGGAAACGTCTCTCTTAGAAAACAAAATTTCAGACCCTACTTTCCCAGGATCTGCGTTACAGGAATTATCTATGACAGCTGCCATGTTAGGCAGCGGATGCTTGGGATTCCTATTCTTAAAATAGTCTCGCATCAATTGAATTACGAAAAAGTTTCAAACTGAGGCACTACCCGCAAAGACGTCATCCTTACAAACTAAACTCTCTCTACTATGCTCAGAAAAAGTTGCTCGGCGCTGTCCCGGTCTTTCCGGCGATTCACAATCTTTCCTTCGACCCTCGCGTGTCGAGCTGCGGCACTGGACCTTCGGAGCCGTCGTCGGAAAGATGTGCGAGCGGAAACGGCGTCGCTTAAGCGACCGGGCGTGATGGACGCAGAAATACGTGGACAAACACACCTTTATAGCGGTTTTCCTCCGTGAGAGACCTCTGCCTATCGTAAGGTACAGTCACTGACGCGATGGACGGTATTCCGTCGAAAAGAGACCGCCCACCCGTCAGTTGGCTCCCTGATCCCCCCGACTGGCCTAAGGCCGGTCGGGGGTGAGCCGCGAAAAGTAAAACCCTGTTACGCGCGGCGATCAACCAAATTGTTATCGCGGGCCGCTTCTCCGTGAAAACAGCGCGGGAAAACTCGACGAGGCCTCTCCCGGCAAGATCGACCACTTACACGGCAGTCGCGTGGGCAGGAGTTTTGGACGCTTACTTCGTTCCCCACGAGCTCAATTACTAGGGCCTTGTTTTTCTGCTATCCCCTCTCAATTCGCTCCAACGCCGCGGTGTCGCCCGGCTGCTCAATCCCCTCCACCGCCGCCCAGATCCTGCGCAGATCCTCCTCACGCGAGAGCCGGTGATCGCCATCCTTGACCAGCGTTAACGTCGCCGGATCGCCGTGCAGATGCTCGGCCAGAGTCACCGCGTGGCGCCAGGGGACCTGCTCGTCGCGCATCCCCTGCAGAAGATGGACAGGGCAATGGCTGCGGATGGTCGCACCGAACAACAAATGATCGCGGCCTTCTTCGATCAGCTCACGGGTGATCGGATAGGGATTTGGCTCATAGCGCGAGGGCCGCGGCCAAAAGCCCTTCGCCTTCATCTGCGCGCGCGCCTTGGCGGGCATTCTGTCCCAGATCAGCTTTTCGGTGAAATCGACCGCCGGCGCGATCAGCACTAGCCCCTTGAGGCGCGCCGCCTCCCCGCGCGCCGACAGAGCGCGAGCGACGAGCAGCGCCAGCCAGCCGCCCATCGACGATCCGACGAGGATTTGCGGGCCTTCGGTCAGCTCGCGGAAAACGGCCAAAGCTTCCTCAAGCCAAAGTCCGATCGTTCCACGCTCGAAGCGCCCCTCTGATTTGCCATGCCCCGAATAGTCGAAACGCAGAAAGGCGCGGCCCGCCGCGGCCGACGCGTGATCGAGATAGCTCGCCTTCTCGCCGCGCATGGTTGATTTGAAGCCGCCGAGCCAGACGAGCGGCGCGCCCGCATCGCCAGCGGGGGCGCGGCGCAGATAGGCGATGCGGCGCGCTGCGAGGCCAGCTCCGACCGTCAGAAACTGTGGCTCGATCTGCGCTGGGGCGCCAAATTGCGGAGCCTGCTCTTCCACCGCTGGACGCGCCCGTCTATGTTCAATTCTCGCATTTTTCTCGAGAATCATGGCGCCGTCTACCGCCGTGGTTCTTTGAACGCAGTCGCGCTTAATGTCATCGGGATCAAGCTCACCTTTTCGTGACAGGGCTGCGCATCCCCTGGCGGGTGTGACCGTGCTTCAGATTGTCCCGGACCTGCGGGAAGGTCCTGTCGCCCGCGCGGCGATCGATATCGCGGGGGCGCTTGGCCGCGTTGGCGGCAAGGCGTTGATCGCGAGCAGAGGCGGGGAACTTGTCAGCGAACTCCAGGCCAAGGGCGGGATCTACACACCTTTTCCCGCCAATTCCCGAAATCCTCTCGGCATGGCGTTGAACGTCCGCCGGCTGGCGCAGTTGATCAAGACCGAGCGTGTCGACATTGTCCACGCGCGATCGCGGGCGCCAGCATGGGTCGCCTATGGCGCGACGCGCCTCGTCAAGACTCCTTTCGTCACCAGCTTCCACGGCTATTACGCGCGCGGGGGACCCCTCGCTTTGCGCTACAATTCGGTCATGGCGCGCGGCGATTCCGTCATCGCCGATTCGGCGCATACAGCGAACAGCATCGCCAAGCTCTATCCATCTGCGAAGGGAAATATCGCCGTCATCATTGGCGGCGTCGACTGCCGGATTTTCGCGCCAAAGGCCGTCGCGCCAATAAGGGTGCAGGCGATGCGCCGGCTTTGGAGCGTCGGCCCTGACGCACGCATCGTCTTGGTCGCCACGAGCGCGCGCGCTTCAAGTCATTGCAAGACATTGATCGGCGCAGTTCAAATCTTGGCCGAACAGAGCGCCGCGAGCCAAGCTCTTGGCGACGTTAGATTCATCATCGCTTGCGACGAGCCAAGCGGCGCCTTCGCCAAGGAGATCGACGCGCTAATTGCGAAAACGCGCCTCCAGCATGTGATCAGGCGGGGCGAGATTGGCGACCGCCCCGCGGCGCTCCTTGCCGCCTCGATTGTGGTCGCGCTCGCCGCCAATCCCGAAATGTTCGCCTCCCTCGCCCTTGAAGCGCAGGCGATGGGCGCGCTCGTGATCGTCCCGTCCGTCGGCGCCGCCTCCGAAACGATTCTCGCCCCCCCGGATGTCGATCGGGCGGCGCGAACCGGCTGGCGCGCGCCCGTTGGCGACGTAGGCGCCCTCGCCGATGCGTTGCGCGAGGCCTTGAGCCTCGGCGCGACCGCAAGAGACCGACTCTCGCTCAGAGCCCGAACGCATGTCGAAACTCTTTTCTCTGTCGAGCAAATGCGCGCGCAAACTCTTGGCGTCTACGCGGCGGCGCGGGGTGAGCGTTAGCAAGCCGTCTTGTTAAAACATCGCGCGACGAACGCCTCCTTTCATTTGACGAGCATTGACTTCGCGCCGCAATCAACCAATGTTTCGGGTTGAGTTTGTCCACGGCTGCGATTCAGCGATTGAAACGATTCCGCGCCGTCCCGGATTCGATTAACCGCCATGAAGGAGACTAAGCCATTCGCCGTCCGATGAAAGCTCCCCCGGTCCCGCAAAAGGATGGGCCACGCATCAACCGTGAAATCCGCGCTCGTGAAGTTCAATTAATTGACGCCGAAGGTCAAAATCGAGGTGTGGTTGATTCGCTCGCAGCGCTGCAAGCAGCCGAGGAAGCGGGCCTTGACCTCGTCGAGATCGTTCCCACCGCCAATCCTCCCGTCTGCAAAATTCTCGACTACGGAAAGTTTCGCTTTCTCGAGCAGAAAAAATCCGCCGAAGCCCGCAAGAAGCAAAAGATCGTCGAGATCAAGGAAATCAAACTTCGTCCAGGCATCGACGAACATGACTACGACACCAAGATGAAGGCGGTGCGCCGCTTCTTCGAGGAAGGCGATAAGGTCAAGGTGACCCTGCGCTTCCGCGGCCGCGAAATGGCGCATCAAGACCTCGGTTTTCGTCTGCTCGAGCGGGTCAAGACTGAAACAGGCGCCATCGCCAAGGTCGAAGCTGAGCCGTCGATGGAAGGCCGCCAGATGGTGATGGTGCTCGCGCCTAAATGAGCGCGAGCGGCGGACGCCGATCCGTCGACATTACGTACCCGCATGCGTGACAGGATGCGCGCCGCCGGCCTGACGGACCTCCAGCATGACGGATCTTAAGCTCAGCGGACGGTCAGCCTTGCGCCTGAGCCGGAAAATAGGCCTTAGCCGTTTCGTCCCCCGGCGGGGACCGTCGCGGGTGCGGCGAGGTGGGCGAAAGTCTCGACGACCCTCTCGTAGACTGGCCGTTTGAACGGAACGATCAAATCCACGAGGTGGTCGATCGGAGCCCAACGCCAGGCGTCGAATTCGGGCTTCTGGCCGCCCGCCGGCGTTTCAATATTGATTTCGCTTTCATCGCCATCGAACCGCAGCGCGAACCATTTCTGCCGCTGTCCTTGGAACCGTCCCTTCCAGGATTTCCGGGAATACTCCTCGGGAAGATCATAACTGTACCAATCTCGCGATTCCGCGAGGAGAGACGCAGTTATTATGTTCGTCTCCTCACGAAGCTCCCGCAAGGCGGCCTGAAAGGGATTCTCCCCCGGGTCGATGCCGCCCTGGGGCATTTGCCATTCATATTCGAGGCGGGGCTGGTCGGATCCCTTCTTGGCGCGTCTGCGTCCGACAAATACCAAACCTTCGTGATTGAGCAGCATGATGCCGACGCATGGACGATGATTGCCAATTTGCGTCACTTTATCACCTCGCCGCGCCACACCCGCTTCAGCCCCGACGACGCCGCATCGCCCGAGCGCGGCGCGTTAGAAAGTAGCACTTCTCTTGTTTTCCAGCCCACCCTCTCTCCGATTTCAGTTCGGCATTTTTTGCGTTTGGTCAGCCGACGGGGTCGCCGCCTTGCTCGACGTCTTGGTGACGCCGCGCAGAAGGTCTTCGGCGGCGGCCAGCTGCTTATCGTCCTTTTCGTTCGGCGGGACATAAGCCTGAGACCCGCCCTTTTCGTCGTCGCCGTTCTTCAAATGCCCCTTGAGCGAGGCCTCGCCTTTCGTGTCGTCCTTGCCTTTGAGCTCGTCCGGAACATCCTCGAGGACGATGACGTCGGGCTCGATGCCTTTAGCCTGGATGGAGCGACCGGACGGCGTATAATAGCGCGCCGTAGTCAGGCGCACAGCGCCGTTGTTTTGGCCGAGCGGAATGATCGTCTGCACCGATCCCTTGCCGAACGAGCGCGTGCCGAGGATCGTCGCGCGCTTATGATCCTGCAGCGCGCCCGCTACGATTTCCGACGCCGAGGCCGACCCCCCGTTGATCAACACGACCAGCGGCTTGCCCTTCGAGATGTCGCCCGGATGAGCATTGTACCGCATCGACTTGTCAGCGTTGCGGCCACGCGTCGAAACGATTTCGCCGCGATCGATGAAGGCGTTCGAAACAGCGATGGACTGGTCGAGCAGCCCGCCGGGATTGTTACGCAAATCAAGGATATAGCCCTTGAACTTGTCGGCCGGGATATCGGTCTGGAACTTCTTGATAGCGCTGTCGACTCCCTCGCCGGTCTGCTCGTTGAACTGCGTGATCCTTATGTACCCGATGTCGTCGCCGATCTGACGCGCCCGGACCGACTTGATTTGAATGACGGCGCGGGTGAGCTTTATATCTTGGGCCTCCTTGTTCGGCCCCCGCAGGATTTTCAAGGTCACCGTCGTGTTCGGCGCGCCGCGCATCTTGTCGACCGCCTGATTAAGCGTGAGGCCCTGCACATTCTCGCCATCGATCGCGGCGATGATGTCGCCGGAAAGAATGCCGCCGTGCGACGCTGGCGTGTCGTCGATGGGCGTGACGACTTTGATGAGGCCGTCTTCCTGCGTCACCTCGATTCCGAGGCCGCCGAACTCGCCGCGCGTCTGCACTTGCATGTCTTGGAAGCTCTTGGCGTCCATATAGCTCGAGTGCGGATCGAGCGAGGTCAGCATGCCGTTGATCGCCGCCTCCACCAGCTTCTGCTCGTCCGGCTTTTCGACATAGTCGGAACGGATTTTTTCGAAAACGTCGCCGAACAGATTGAGGCTGCGGTATGTATCGGACGCGGCGGCGCGCGCCATTCCGTCCGAAAACACTCTCGTCTGTGCGCCGAGCGTAACAACAGCGGCGCCAAGAACGGCGCCGAGCGCGACTAGTGAAACCTTCCGCATCATCCGCGAACCTTTTGCAATTCCGGCTTCGCCCACCATGGGCCCGGATCGATCGCCGCCCCGTCTTTTCGAAATTCGATATAAAGGATGGGCTGCGCCGCTCCGATAGCGATTGCCGCAGCCGCCTTCGTAACCCCGTCGCCCATCACGGCGACCGGCTCCCCAGCCAGAACGAATTGGCCAACGTTTACGTTGATCCGGTCCATCCCTGCAAGAATAATATAATAACCCTGCCCGGCATTGATGATCAATAGTTGCCCGTAGGAACGGTAGGGTCCTGCGAAGGCCGCCCAGCCGTCGCATGGCGCGGCGACGATTGCCCTCGGCCGCGTTGCGATCGAAATACCCTTCTCGGCGCCGCCAAACCCGTCGGGCGCGCCAAAGCCGCGTTGCAGCGCCCCCGCCGCCGGAAGCGGCAGCATGCCTTTCAAATCGGCGAAGGGGCTGGATGGCGCGAGCCGCGCCGGATCCTTGAATGGCGCCATGGCGAGCTTGCTCCGCCCTTGCGCCGCCTGGGCCGCTTTCTGCGCTTCGTCGGCCTGGCGCGCGGCTTCCGCAGCTCGCGCGGCGGCGGCGTCTTCCGTCTCCATCTTGTCGATGAGATCTTTCAGGTTCTCCGCCTGCTTGGCGAGGTCGGCCGCGCGCGCGTTTTCCGCGCCGAGGGCATCCTCGGCCGCGGCCAGAGCGGATTGGCGCGCGTCGATAAGCGCGGCGAGGCGCTGCCGATCAAGGCCAAGCTTGGCCAGCTCGCTGGCCAGCGAATTGCGCTCAGCGGCGACCGAGCGGCGCAAATGAAGGAGATCGGAAAGATCGGAGGCCAGCGCTTCCGTCTCAGCCCGCATTTCCGGTAGGACCGACCCCAGCATCATCGACGTTCGAATTGCCGCCAGCAAGTCTTCCGGCGCGACAAGCAGAGCCGGCGGCGGCTTGCGGCCCATACGCTGCAAAGCCGCCAAAATCTCCGCAATCACCGAGCGGCGGCTGGCCAGCGAACGTGTGATCGCATCCTCGCTTCCGGTCAGCGTATCAAGGCGGGATTCCGCCTCGCTAACCTTGCGTTCCCGATCGTCGATTGTTTGCACCAGCTCGACCAGCGCAGTTGTGAGCTTCGCCCGGTCGGTTCGAATCAAAGCGACCTCGGCTTCGATTTTCGCGCGCTGCTCCTGCGAGGCTTCAAGCGTGTCCTTAATGCCGCGCAGCTCGAGACGTCGCCCGTTCAAAACGTCGCTGCCGGGTTTCTGCGCTTCCGGGCGCTGCCCGAGCGACGCCCAGCAGCGACAGACAACACGCAAGCGTCAGCAAAGGCGCGACTGGCGCGCCTCTCTTGCCGCTTGCGGCCCGACGGTGATCAATCGGTTTTGCTTTCAACGCGATGATACTTACGGCTGAACATGGCCGAAGCGCGGCGAACACGCAGCTAATCACGATGATAGGGGTGGCCGGCCAGAATTGTCAGCGCGCGATAAAGTTGTTCGGCCGCCAAGATCTTTACCAATTGATGCGGGAATGTCATCGGGCCGAGCGAGAGAACGAGAGATGCGGCGTCGCGAACGTCTTGGGCGAGGCCATCGGGTCCGCCGATCGCAAACGTCAATGCCGCCGTTCCTTCATCTCGCCGCTTGCCGAGATACGCGGAAAATTCCCGGCTCGTCAGAAGCTTGCCGCCTTCGTCGAGCGCGATCAGCGCTCCGCCTGGCGTCATCGCGGCCAAAAGGGCCCTCCCCTCGTCAGCTTTGCGGTCGCAAGGTCTGCGGGCGCGGCTTTCGTCCAGCTCGCGCAGTTCGACGGCTCCGAAGCCAGTCGCCCGGCCGGCGGCGTTCGCGCGCTCGACATAGCGCAGCGCAAGCTCTTTTTCCGCGCCCGCCTTCGAGCGGCCGACGCAGAGCAGGACAAGACGCACCGTTAACGGAAGCTAGCCGGCGCGCAATTGGCCTGGCCGCCCGACGCCCCACATTTTTTCAAGATTGTAGAACTGGCGCACTTCCGGCCTGAAGATGTGAACGATAACGTCGCTCCCATCGATCAGAACCCAATCGCCAGCCTGCAATCCTTCCGCGCGCGGCGGCGCCTGGGTTTCTTTGAACGCCTTTATGACGCGCTCCGCTATCGCTCCTACGTGAACGTTGGAGCGGCCTGTCGCGATGATCATAACGTCGGCGAGGGTGGTTTTGCCGTGCAGGTCGATTGAGACGACGTCCTCGGCCTTTAAGTCATCGAGAGCCGTCAATATGGTCCGCACGAGATTCCCGGGCTGAGGTCCAGAAAGACCAGGAACCGGATGAATTCGGCTGAGGCGCCGTTCCGCCAGAAATCGTGGGTATCAGAGTGCAATCCTCTTTGGGTCGCCGGCCGAATGGCCGCACGCTTAGCGAGCATGGCGTAAATTTCCTGCCTTTGCAAATAGGATTATTGCGCCCGGCAAGCCATCACTACATTACGCTTGCGTTGGCCTGCGCGCTTGGCATTCAGATGAGCGCCAAACAAGCGCGCTCCGCCATTCATAGGCGATTCGGCCACCGTCGGAGACCGTCATGTTGCTGCGTCGTTCGATGGCTTTCTCCCACGTCGTTTACGCCTCGGCGTTTCCGATTTTGGCGGCGGCGCTGGCGTTGGTCGCCATCGCCATTCTCTCGTTTCGCTTCGTGGAGACGCCGCGGGCGCTGAAAGTCGCCGTCGGCCCAAAAGACGGCGCCGACGCCACATTGATCGCCGCGGCGGCGCAGCGCCTCAAGAACGATCGCGCCTCCATCCAGCTCGCCATCCGCTTGGTCGACAGTCCCGCCGAGGCCGCCAAGGCGTTGCAATCCGGGGACGCGGATCTGGCGGTGATTTGCAGCGACGTCGCCATTCCTCAGGATGGCGCCACCATCGCCATTCTGCACAGCGACATCGCCGTGCTGGCGGCGCCGCGCGGCTCGGCCATCACCAAGCCGGCCGCGCTCAGCGGCAAGCGCGTCGGAATCTTTCCGGCGAGCGCCGACAACGCCGCCCTCCTCGACGCGGTTTTGGCCGAATATGAGATCGCGGCGCCGAACGTTGCGCACGTCATGCTCGCGGCGGACGAGCTGACGCGCGCCGTCGCCGACAAGAAAATCGACGCTCTCTTCGCCGTCGGCCCCATGCGTGGTCCTTCGATCGACAAGGCGATCGCCGCTCTTATGTCCGGAAAGCGCGATCCCGTGCTGATTCCGATCGACGCCGCCGAGGGCATGGCGGCGCGGGGCGCTGCTTATCAAAAAATTGACCTGCCGAACGGCTTCTTTCCCGGCGCGCCGCCGCTCCCGGACGATGATTTCGCGACGCTTGGGATCGCCGTCCAACTCGAGGCGCGCGCGACGCTCTCCGACAAAATCGTCGGCGATTTGACGAAACGCCTTTTCGATATGCGCCGCTCGCTCGAGGAGCAGGCGCCGATCGCCGCGGCGATTGAGAAGCCGGATGGCGACAAAGGCTCGTTTGCGACCGTCCACCCAGGCGCCGCCGCCTATTACAGCGACAACGAAAAAAGCTTCATCGACCTCTATGGCGACTGGATCTACATCGGCGCCATGGCTTTCAGCGGCCTCGGCTCGGCCGCCGCGGCGATGATCGGCATGACGCGGGCGCGGGCCCGCAAGGACGCTCTGGCCCTGATCGATCAATTGATCGACTTGAAGCA
Source organism: uncultured Alphaproteobacteria bacterium (assembly GCA_963815815.1). Classification (GTDB taxonomy): domain Bacteria; phylum Pseudomonadota; class Alphaproteobacteria; order Rhizobiales; family Beijerinckiaceae; genus Methylocapsa. The sequence goes on along the minus strand of CAWFIA010000010.1, from coordinate 34,909 downwards.
GAGCGCCCACCAAACACTGTCGCTGCCGCGCCTGGTCGAACTCGACCGCGAGATCGAGGCGCTTTCGACAAGAGGCCTGCAATTTGCGCGCAACCACAATTTCGACGAGGCCGGCCTTGCCGCGCTGCGGCTCGCGATTGACGAAGCGCGCCGCGCGGTCAACGATCAGGTCAACGAGCTGCAGCAAAGGCCGCCGCTGATCGCCAACGCGGCCGCGCCTGCGACGCTTCATTCGATTTCCCCTTCTGCGAGCTGAAAAATGACGGGTCCCTTTCCGACGCCTCACGCGAGAGCCCTCGCGTGATCAGCGGCCAGGCGCGCCAATTCTGGACTTTCATCGCCAATAGCCCAAAGCAGGTCGAACTGCCGCTTGACATGCGCCGCCGCGCCGGCGAACGGGCGGAGGGCATGACCGCCGAACCGCGCGGCGTCGCGTTTTCCCCGGCGCCCGAGGTCGGCGGCCTCTGGGCCGATCCGCCCGAGGAGCGCCATGGCGCGGCGATCCTCTATCTCTACGGCGGCGGCTATGTCCTCGGCTCGCCGAAATCGCGGCGCAAGACCGCTGGCCATCTGGCGCTGGCCGGTCGCGCCCGCACGCTGATTCCGGCCTATCGCCTCGCGCCGGAACACCCGTTTCCGGCCGCGGTCGAGGATTCGCTGCGCGCTTATCAATGGCTTTTGGCGCAGGGCGCCGACCCTTCCAAGACCGTCATCGCCGGCGATTCGGCGGGCGGCGGCCTGGCGCTGGCGACGGCGCTTTACGCGACGGAGCGCGGACTGCCCCGATGCGCGGGCCTCGCCCTGATCTCCCCGTGGGCGGACCTCACCTGCGGCGGCGAAAGTTATGTCAGCCGCGCTTCGGTAGACATTACCTGCACGCGCGACTCGCTGCTTGAAATGGCGAAGTGGTATCTTGGCGGCGCCGATCCGCGCGCGCCGCTCGCCTCGCCGCTGTTCGCCGATCTTTCCGTCCTGCCGCCGATCATATGCGTCGCCGGCGCCGACGAAATCCTGCTCGACGATACGATATCCCTTGTGCGCAACGCCGGGATCGCAGGCGTCGACGCCACGGCGGTCGTCGCCGCCGGCATGCAGCATGTTTTCCCGATCTGGGCGGGCGTGTTTCCGGAGGCGGACGCGGCGATTGCGACGATTGGGCATTGGGTGCGACGGCGGAGGGGGGAGGATCCTTTAATTTCGATCGCCAGTCCGGTCGAACCGTTGAAGGCCATTTGAGTCCGAGATGCCGGAGATTTATTTGTCGCGCACCACATCGCTTGATTGAAGACCTGAGTATTTAACAAAAATTTAAAGGCGTAACAATATGCGGCTGATTTGTATGCAAGTCATAAATTTATGCTCATTCAAAAACACCAATTGGATCAACTTTTCACCAGGGATTAATCTCGTCGTCGGACAGAATAATGCAGGTAAGAGCGCACTTCTTCGAGCCTTAAATGTGCCTTTAGAGGACAACCGACATCGAGATAGTGTTGAATGGCGGCTTGAGCGCTTAGAGAAACCGCGAGTTGAAATCGATTTAGAGGTCTCCGGTGCCGAGTTTGGGATTCGCTCCTTAAAAAAGAAGATGAGACACATCTTCCGGTTGAGCATGCTCCACAGGAAGCAATCGAGAGATTCCGCCAATCTTTACGCGCACCTTCACTAGTAGTTGAACTAAGTAGGCAGCCAAATACATTTTTTCAATTGCGCAGCAAAAGCGTTTTCGGTCAATCTGATGGCGCGCCTAAGTTTACTATACGCTTCACACATAGCAATGGTCAACTTGATCTAAATGTTGAGCAATTACGTCCTGACACATTCAGCCCAATTTTTGATATACTTTGGACAACAAAACTGTTTTTCTTTAACGCCCAGCGCTACAGCGTAGGAAAGTGCGGCTATGGCTGGCACGATAGGCTCTCACCAAACGCCAGCAACCTAGCGGCCATCCTTTTTCGATTACAGGGCCAACAAGGCTCTTTGTTTCAACATCTCGTTGAACACGTGCGCGAAGTTTTCTCTACAGTTCGAAATCTCAGTATCTCGCCGTCCAAGACAACAAATCAGTTAGAAATACTGGTTTGGCCAACCGACGAACAAATCCGCCCTGAACTAAGCTTCGGACTCGACGACAGTGGAACGGGTGTGGCGCAAGCGATCGCGATCCTCACCGTCGCTATGACATACGACCGAGCCGTAATAGTTATCGACGAAATTAGCAGTTTTCTCCATCCTGCCGCGGCTAAGGCGCTGTTGCGTATCCTGCAGACAAACTACTCGCAGCATCAATACATCGTTTCGACGCATTCTCCAGAGGTCTTGGCCGCGGGCAATCCTGCCACTGTTCATCTCGTCCGCAGACAAGGTTATGACTCAACCGTTGAGCGGATTGATCTGGATAAGCTAGAGCAACTGCGCGATGTCGCCAGCCATCTCGGCGTATCCATGACTGATGTCTTCGGAGCAGAACGGATTATCTGGGTGGAAGGGGCTACCGAAGAGATTTGCCTGCCATATATCATTTATAAAGATGCTGTTGGACCTTTGCCGCGAGGGCTCGCCGTCACGCCCGTCATCGCCATTGGCGACTTTAACGCAAAAGTGAAACGGAAAGATCTCATTTTTCAAATTTACGAGAGGCTGAGCAAAGCGGCACACCCTTTGGTGAAGTCTGTCTGCTTCAGCTTTGATCGTGAGACGCTAACCGAGAAGCAAATGGCTGATCTCAAGAAAGGAGCCAATGGTCGAGTAATGTTCTTGCCGCGCCGTCATTTCGAGTGTTTTTTGCTCGATCCAGCCGCGGTTGCCGCATTTATCGAAAAGCGGGCGCCGGACTTAGGGCAGCAAATTACTCCCGATGTCGTTGAAAAATATATCCAGTCAATTGGGGGAAAGGACAAATTCCAAGCTGCAAAAAAATGGAAGGCAGATATTAACGACGAGGACTGGCTTGCTGAGGTCGATGCCGCAAATTTGCTGAAGCAAGTCTGCGAAGAGTTGACAGAAGGCCGAGTCACTTTCGCCAAGAATAGAGATTTGCTTGAACTCTTGCAGCACATTATGACGGAGAACCGTCCAAGCCTTGACGGACTGATTGCCTACATCAGAAGTCTGCTTGAGCTGGCAAAAGCGGGTTCGGAGTGATGCTAGGGCTTCATGCGTCAACGCCTGAGCCTTTCCCGATCAGACCGCTTCATTCCACGGCGGCCCATCGGATGGACGCTCAAAAACCGTCCGATTTCTGGCCAGAACCGGTCCAAACTGTTTCATGTGAAGCGCCCCCATTCGCCCTGCACCAAAAGAAAAACCCGCGCGAAAAAATTTCGCGCGGGCTTGGCCGGGGGTTAAGCCTTTCAGCTCAGTCGTCGGACTTGGCGCCTTTTTCGCGCGCCTTCAGCGCCGCGCCAAAAATATCGCCGAGCGAGGCGCCGGAATTGGCGGAGCCATATTGCGCGATGGCCTCCTTCTCCTCGGCGACTTCGAGCGCCTTGATCGACACCGAGACTTTGCGGGCGCGGCGATCGAACAAAGTGATGCGGGCGTCGACCTTTTCGCCGACCGCGAAGCGCTCCGGCCGCTGATCGGCGCGATCGCGCGCGAGTTCGTTGCGCTTGATGAAGGCGGTTAAGTCGGTGCCGACGATCTTGACGTCGATACCGCCTTCCTTGACCTCGACCACCTCGCAGGTCACGACCGAGCCCTTCTTCAGATCGGCATCGACGCCGGCGTCTTCGCCGCCTTGCCGGCCGCGTCGCCCGGTTTAGCCGCGAACGGATCGGAGGCGAGCTGCTTGACGCCAAGCGAGATGCGCTCCTTCTCGATATCGACGTCAAGCACTTTGGCCCTGACGATATCGCCCTTCTTGTAGTCCTCGATCGCCTGTTCGCCGGGCTTCTTCCAGTCGAGGTCGGAGAGATGGACCATGCCGTCGACGTCGCCGTCGAGGCCGATGAAGAGGCCGAATTCGGTCTTGTTCTTGACCTCGCCCTCGACCTCGGAGCCGACCGGGAATTTCTCAGCGAACGTCTCCCACGGATTGGCGAGCGTCTGCTTGAGGCCGAGCGAGATGCGACGCTTGACGGGATCGACCTCGAGGACCTGCACGTCGACTTCCTGGCTGGTCGCGACGATTTTGCCGGGATGCACGTTTTTCTTGGTCCAGGACATCTCCGAGACGTGGATCAAACCCTCGATGCCCGGCTCCAGCTCGACGAAGGCGCCGTAGTCGGTGATGTTGGTGACGCGGCCCTGGAAGCGCGCATTGACCGGATATTTCGCCTCGATGCCCTGCCATGGATCTTCGAGCAGCTGCTTCATGCCGAGCGAAATGCGATGCGTCTCGTGATTGATCTTGATGATCTTGACGCGAACCGTCTGGCCGATGCTCAAGACTTCGGTCGGATGATTGACTCGGCGCCATGCGATGTCGGTGACATGCAGAAGGCCGTCGATGCCGCCGAGATCGACGAAGGCGCCGTAGTCGGTGATGTTCTTCACCATGCCCTCGATCACCTGACCTTCTTCAAGATTGGCGACGATCTCATGGCGCTGCTCGGCGCGGGATTCTTCGAGCACGGTGCGGCGCGACACGACAATATTGCCGCGGCGGCGATCCATTTTGAGGATCTGGAACGGCTGCGGCACCTGCATCAGCGGGGTGACGTCGCGGATCGGGCGGATATCGACCTGGCTGCGCGGCAGGAACGCCACGGCGCCGTCGAGATCGACGGTAAAGCCGCCCTTGACCTGGTTGAAGATGACGCCTTCGACCTTTTCCTGCTTCTCGAAAGCCTTTTCAAGCTTGACCCAGCTTTCTTCGCGGCGGGCCTTGTCGCGCGAGATGACGGCTTCGCCGAGCGCGTTTTCGATGCGCTCGAGATAGACCTCGACTTCGTCGCCGACCTTGGGCGGCCCTTCGCGGCCCGGTCCCTGGAATTCCTTGAGGGCGACGCGTCCCTCCGTCTTGAGGCCGAGGTCGACGACGGCCACGTCTTTTTCAATCGCAACGACGGTGCCCTTGATGACCGAGCCTTCGAAGGCCTCGTTCTGGCCGTAGCTCTCGTCAAGAAGCGCCGCAAAATCCTCGCGCGACGGCGCGTAGGTGGAAGATGATGCCATTTGTTCTCCTGGATGCCCGAACGGGGCTGCGCCGGCGGTTTGCGGTTGGTTGCGCTTCTTGCCGCCGATGTCCCCCTCACGTGCGAGCTATGCGTGTGCGCGCGATCTTAAGAACCACCGCTTGAAGCGGCACGGCGCCGGAACGGCGGAAAAAAGCAGGTTTGAGCGGCTTATCTAGCAATGGCCGGGCGTTGCGGCAAGGGGGCCCCGCGAGAAACGCCGCCACATGCACGTCTGTCGGCGCCGTCGGGATCACGGCCCCTATGTCCCCCCTGTTCAGCAGTGGCGCTCCGAAGAAGGAGGATTTTGGTGGGCGACAAGCTGGCTTACGCGGCCGGCACCAATACAAAACAGCAACGACGACACCTATAGCGTGGCATCGGCGACGGAGTCGCACAGTTCAAGTCAGAACTCGACAAACTGCTTGCGAGCGGCCAGATTTTCCAAAAGTGCGTCTTCAGCTACTCGAGGAAATGAAGGCGCGGCTTTTTAATCAACAGCAGGTCACCGCCTGTCAGCTCTACTTTTATGCCTGTAACGTCGCGGGCAGCGACGGAACACGCGTCTTCCGACTCCAACGCGCCGCCATTGTCGACATCGCTGCCAATCGGGATATTCTCATTATTGATGTTCATTTTTCCGCCGCGCCCGTCTCCAACGTTAGAGCGGAAAATTCTCAAATTAAAGGTACGTTATCACGCGATTTTCTCAATTCAAATGTATATTCTCAAATTTGGTCTCGATTTCTAACATATTGAAATTTAACATAATGAGCTCTCATATTTAGACGTATGCCGACACCGATGAAAAAATCCGGGAGGACGCTGGTTTGTCCGTCGCGCTCGCAAAAGGGAGCCATGGCGCGGCCGAAGGTCTGGGATACTCTCTTCGTAGCGTGGCAGGCTACAGCCACTTTTGCCGCCGACCGTTCGGCCTCGTCGACGTCCATCATCCGCCCGGTCAAACACATCCCCATGGCCTTGGCCTTGCCGACGAATCGAGTGAGGCGCTGGCTGCCGCCGATGCCGGGCATCACACCGAGCTTGATCTGCGGCTGGCCAAACCTCGCGGTATCAGCCGCGAGAATGAAGTCGCACATCATCGCGAGTTCGCAGCCGCCTCCGAGCGCATAGCCGGCTACCGCGGCGATGATCGGCTTGCGCACGGCGGTGAAGCGCTCCCACTGACCGAACCAGTCGGACCCATACATCTCGCCGTAGCTCTGGTCCTGCATTTCCTTGATGTCGGCGCCGGCCGCAAAGGCTTTCTCGGAGCCGGTGATCACAATGCATCCAATCCCGGGATCGGCGTCGGCTTTCGAGACGGCCTCGATCAATTCCGCGGTCAATTGCAGATTGATGGCGTTGAGTGCTTTTTGCCGGTTGAGGGTGACGAGCAGCACACGCCCGCGCTGCTCGATGAGGATCGTCTCATACGTCATTTTTCGTCTTCCCTTCGTCTTGCCGGCCGCGCAGGAATCGGATGATGGCGGAAAAATCCTCCCCGCCATGGCCGAGTTTGTCGAAGAGGCCGTAGAGCGGGGCCGCTTCCGCCCCCAGCGGCGTCGACGCCCCGCTGGTAAGCGCCGCCTCCTGCGCGAGCTTCAGATCCTTCAGCATCAGCGCGGCGGCGAAGCCCGGCCGGTAGTCATTGTTGGCCGGCGACGTCGGCACGGGCCAGGCACAGGGCAATAGGTGTTGAGCGACCAGCATTGGCCGGAGGAGGTCGAGGCGACGTCGAACAGCGCCTGATGCGACAAGCCGAGACGTTCCGCCAGCACAAAGGCCTCGCATACGCCCGCCATTGAGATCCCAAGGATCATATTATTGCAGATTTTCGCAGCCTGTCCGACGCCGGCCTCGCCGCAGTGGGCGATCCGCTTGCCTATCTTCGCAAGGATCGGCTCGCCTCGAGCGAGCGCCTCCTTTGATCCGCCGACCACGAAGGTGAGCGTGCCGGCCGCAGCGCCACCGGTGCCGCCGGAAGCGGGCGCATCGAGCGTTAGACCGCTCTTGGCCGCGAAGAGCGCATGCGCCTTGCGGGCACTGTTTACGTCTGTGGTGGAGGAATCGATCAGGAGGGCGCCCGGCGTCACCACGCCGGCGAGATCGCTCCAGACCGAGACGACGTGGCGCCCGGCCGGCAGCATGGTGACGACCACGTCCGCTTGCGCTGCCGCCTCAGGCGCTGTTGTCGCAACCGTCAGCCCAAGTTTCGCGGCCGCCTGGTAGGAGGGGCGCCAAGTCGAACCCAGTGACCGCATGGCCCGCCTTGACCAGATTGCCGGCGATAGGCAGACCCATATTGCCAAGACCAATGAAAGCGATCGTGTCAATCATGTCCTTGTCTCTCTCCCCTCAGACGCTGGACCCTGCCGGGAACACTGGCTCCGGCGCAGGGCCGAGATATGCTTCGATATCGGCGTCGCTGATCTGGTCGAGCTTGTCCGGCGACCAGCGCGGACTGCGGTCCTTTTCGATCACGGCGGCGCGCACGCCCTCGTAGAAGTCGTGGCCGGCCATGATCTTATGGCCTGCGGCGAGGCATTCTTCAAGGTTGGCGCTCAAGCGTCCGAGCCGGAGGAGCCGCAAAGTGAGCTTCAGACCGCGCGTTCAGCCAAACTTGTATATACGGTCATAGAGGGAAGATATGCGACGCCTACTTGCCACGACGATATCTTTTGTTCCTATAATACACTTCGCGAGCGATGGTCAGTAGTCAATGCCTCCCGGCAACATAATCATATACAATGGCTGAGCTTGTTGGATTTCCCCAATCACTCGCAAAGAGAACTAATGAACCATCCCGATTCGGAACGGCACGAGCGGTTCGCTCATATGCGTTATTCGCTGGAGCTGCCGCTTTGAAATCTTGCGAAAAGCGCTCGACTGTACCACTGCCATCCAGCTTGACCGCATAAACTTCGCGGTATGCATAAGCATTCTCGCTGGGGACATCATCGATATAAAGGTTACTGATATAACAATATCCTGGTCGATTTAAATTGTGGCATGAAACATGTGTGCTCCAGCCGTTCACTGCTGGCGACAATTGCTTCGTAAGATGTTGAGTCGCCAAGTTAAATGTGTACAACGTAGTTGTATTCCCGTCGAAGTCTCCAAGCATTATTTCATTGCCAGCAGTGTCATAGCCAAAATCAGCATGTCCGCCGGCGTAGATGCTTGCCGTATAAAGTTTATAGATAGAATTATTGTAGACATCAAAACGAGCACTTCCGCCGCTTGCTCTATTATTAATGTTCACAACGGCATAATTGCCGCTTTGGGACATACCAAACCAGTCAAGGGTGTTAGTTCTACTGTGTCATGAACGGATATGGGTAGCTGTCTGGCGGTGTGTTGTTTGACAGCATGGACATCGCATAAGGGTTTTTGCGAGCGCGACGGTGAGCCGTTTTCGGATCGTCGCGATCGAGTTTTCGACGTGACGTTCTGGTCGGATCGGCGGCGCCGCGGGGTCGAAAACCTTTGGGTAACGGAGGCATCTTGCGCCGCCAGGAGGCTGAGGGGGGAATCGCTTCCCGTTCGCAGATCAGAAAGCCGTAAGCTGCGATGCAGAGTGTCGCGTGGTGGTGAAAGCCACGCCAACCTCGACCTTCGTAATGGGCCAATCCGAGTTCGCCTTTCAGCTCCTCGTAATCGCGTTCGATGCGCCAGCGCAATTTGGCCTTGTCGACGAGATCCTGCAAAGGCGTGTCCTTGGGCAAGGTCGAGAGCCAATATTTCGTCGGCTCAGCTTCTTCATTCGGCCACTCAACAATGAGCCATTGCAGCGGATGCGGTTTGGTCCGATTGCAATCACGCGAGGCTGGGCGCAGACGCACAGCGGCAAAGCGCGAGGCGAGCGGCGTGTTCGAACCTTCGCGCCAGGTGAGGCTGCGCCATGCTTTTTTCTTCAAGCTCAGCGCCAGCTCCTTGACCGTGACGGGTTGATGTTCAAGATCACGGTTCAGACGAGACGGCTTGCGGCCATGGCCGCTCCAGGGCTTTGCCGGTAGAGGCTCCTGACCGGGCGGCCAAACGGTCAGCGTCGATTGGACGCCGACGACGTAAGGCAGATCCAAAGCTGTCACTCCGGCGCGAAAGCCGCCGTTCACGCCATAGCCCGCATCAGCCAGCACGACGCCCGGCGCGACGCCTGCGGCATGAGCCGCACGGATCTGATCAAGCGCAATCTGTGGCTTCGTCTTGAACTCGATCTCCTTGGGGATATGCGCCTTTTTTCGGCGTGCCTGATCATTTGCCCATGCCTCCGGCATATAGAGCCGGTAGGCGATCGGCAGGCTCGCCGTATGATTGGCGATCGACAGCGTCACCGCGACCTGGCAATTGTCCTGCTTGCCGAGCCTGCCGCAATATTGCCGCGCGACGCCGACCGAATGGGTCCCCTTTTTCGCAATGCCCGTGTCGTCCACGATCCAGGCTTCGATGGGGCCTTGTCTCTCGAGGGAAGGCAGAACCAGCTCGAAAACCTTACTCAAGACCGCCTCGTCCGACCAGGGCGCTTCGCCGACCAGATGCAGAAGCGATTGATGTTTGGCCGAGACGCGTGTCGGCGCAACAATCGCCGCCATAGGCTCGACGCTCTTGCGCTCGCCGGGCATCAACAGCCCGACGCAATAATCGTTCAAGGGCTTGGCCCGATCGGCATGCCCGATCACTTCAACAAGAGCCTCGACATAGGCGGCAAAACGCGCTTGGCTGGTTGGTCTCGAGAGATCCATATCAAACACCGGGTATCGATCAACAAATCAACAAGTTACCAGATTTGCTCGCGACGCGAATCTCCCTCGATTTTGTGATTTAGTAGAATTAGTTGCCGTTGAGTAATTTACAGCCTTCGAACTCGTATTTGTATTAAGATTATAAACCGAAACGTCAAACGATGCCCCATAGTCCTCCTTCGTTACCAGTGTCGGTAGCTCCTTGCACCGCGCCGGTATCGACGAGCCCCCCTTCGGGAAAGGAGAATTGCGGTGCGCCTTGCTCCGGGAATGTCTGTTTCACCTGCGTCGGCAGACCGGATGAAGTCACCGGATGCACGTCGACAGCGTAGGCCCCGCCGGCAAACATCGCCGCGGACACGGAAGCTGCGACGCTTCGAACGATCCTTCGACATCGTCGCAAAAAGCCGGCGAAGGCGGTTTTCCCTAACCCCGCGACTCTCGCGCGCTGCGCGGCGCACGCCCCCGGTATTTTTCGCAACTGAAACCTCCTTCAAACGAAGCAGGCCTCCAATGTTGCGAAGAGCGGCGCGAACAAAAAGTCGATGTCCGCGCCGGTTCCTTTTACCCGCCTGCGATGGCCGATGCCGCTCCTAAGAACAAATTCCTGGCTTCCTCCTGGAGGCGAAATGGCCGCCATTCCTCGGCCGCTGCGGTGAGGCGAACGGCCCGCGCGGCGCCGGCGGCTTCCTGGCAGGCGACGTAAGCTTCGATCAAAAGCGCTGCGGCTTCGGTCGCCCGCGAGTTAGAGGCCTCGTCCAAAGGCGCCAGCCAATAGCCCCCCTTGGCCTGCGCACTGACGAGCCGCTCGGCGGCGTCATCCGATCGCTGGGCAGCTTGATCGGCGTTGCGGCAAGCCGCCACCGCGCGCTCAATGAGCGGCTTCAGCAACGCGTCAAGCGCCGCTTTTCGTTCGAGGCCAGAACTCCGACCATCGCCTCGAACTGATCGTGTCCGCCGTTTTCCGGTCAGCCTCGTCGCGGATCACCGGCGCTGGCTCCTCCATTTCGAAGGCCTCGGCGACCAGGCTCACCTCGCGCACATCCGGCGCGATGTATGGAGAAGCTCAAGCGATGGCTTCGCCCGCAGCTCGACCGGGAACCTCACGACATTCGTTCCGGCAATCAGGGACGTCCGCATGATTGATCGGTGACGTTACACTTGACATACTGGGAAGTGTAACTTTGCCGATTGATCTCCCTATGAACAAACAACGAACCAATAGCAGGCGCGAAACAAAAAAGCAATGCTAACGCTTTGATTCCTCATACAAATGCGCAGAATCGAGCTCCTCTCTGGAAGTTGCCAAAGTGGACGTCAACGCCCGATGCCGGGGCTCCGCGCCATGAATTCTCGATTTGCAAAATTAAGGTCGCACTCGCTGAGAAGGCGATCAAAGACGCGCTGCCCAGCTGGTCTGTCCAGGCTCTCCTTGAGCCTGGCAAACGATTGAGTGCGGAAAGCCGACAACGCTGCCTCGGGTTTTCGTTTTGCGCGGCTCTTTCGGCGCAGGCGGATGCGCCCGATGAGACGAAGTCGCCTGAGCATTCACAGGCGCAGGCGGCGTTTTCGCCGCTCCCTCTCCAAACCATGATCTTTGGCGCCCCGTTACGAGCATCGTTGAAAGGCGCAATCGCTCTGGTCCGGGCCGGACCTTTTCTCGGAAGCGGCTGGCTGCGCCCGGCGGCGTCAAGGCGCCGTCGCGGCGTGGGCGTGCGGGCGCGCGTCCATATAAGGTGACGCCAAGAGATAATCCGCGGCGCTGCGTCGCATCGCCAAGACGGGAAAGGTCGAGGCGAGACCGAAGAAGGGCGTCGCTTTCTCAAGTCTCTGGGCGGTCAAGGCGTTGGACGCGCGCCGTTGGCGAGGCAAAGGTAGGCTGATTGCTTTGAGAGGAAGTCGCGGAGCTCCCAGCGCGCGTAGCTTTGGCGACCATGATGCATTTCCAGCGCCTTGTCGGATCTTTGGTCTCTTCCGCCGTTGGAGCCGGCCGCTTCTATTCCGAAAAAGTCGCGAGGCCCGGAATGCGACGGCAAAGCTCGCCAACCAGGATCGCGACGAGGATCGCGGCGGTGCGGTCGGCTTCGAAAGCAAAGCGGAGCGCATTCGCCAGTTCGCCGCTGCCGAGGGTGCGGGGGGGGGCCTATAAGCAAATCACGGGCGAAGACTGGAAGGCCTATCAGGCCGCGCCGCAAGGTCCGGCCCCGGTCGAGCGTCGTTCCGCGAACGCCGAATTGAGCGCCTTCGAAGGTTGACCCTTCCGGCGGGGATTCTTGGATCCCCGCTGCTTCCTAGCAAAAGGACGTCAGAAATGTTCGACTTCAACAAACTCTCCCAACGGAAGAGCGCCGCCGAGCGCGAAGAGGTGCGGTTTCTTCGCTCCGCCGATGGGCCTCCGCTGCCCTAGAGCGCAGATTAGCGCCCGCCGACCGCTCCACGGAGCTGTCGTTTCGTCTTTCTCAGGAAATCAAGGAAGCAAGGCGTGAAGGCTCGTGCTAAAATTGCCGCCATGAACCTGACCGTGCGCAAACCGATGTCTCTGGCTGAGTTCCTTGACTGGGAATCCAAGCAAGACCTTCGCTATGAATTCGACGGCTTCCAGCCGGTCGCGATGACCGGCGGAACCTTCGCTCACGCCAGCATTCAGCGCAACCTTGCGCTCTCTCTTGGCGGCCGGTTACGCGGCAAGCCCTGCAAATTCCTCGGCAGCGACCTCAAGATCGAGGTCAACGGGAAAATTCGCTATCCCGATGGCTTCGTTGTGTGCACGCCCGTGCCGCAGGCGGCGACGGTCGTCAAAGATCCCGTTGCTATCTTCGAAGTCTTAAGCCCGAGCACGTCGAGCAAGGATCGCACCGTCAAATGGCGCGAATATCAGGCCACGCCTTCAGTGCAGCGTTACGTCATGCTCGAGCAAGACCGTATCGCCGCCACCATCTACGCCCGGGTCGACGGCGATTGGAGGGTGGACGTGCTTCTCGACGACGCCATCCTGTCCATGCCGGAGATCGGCGTCGAGGCTCCGCTCGCCGAGTTCTACGAAGGTCTCGTTTTCGACGTTCAGGACGACGCCGACGAGATTCCGGCGTCCGAATAGCCGCGATCAACTCAAGCGCAATTTACACTCGCCGATATCAGCGCCGATGGGGCCTCGCGCAAAATGGCGGATCGCGCTCGGTTCGGCGGGCGAGGCTTAATTCGGCAACGGCCCTATGGCAAAGCCCTCGACGAATTCTGATTGGCGCAGGGCCGCAGACCTGCCACTCGGACAGCGGCGCGTGGAGCTGCGAGTGAAGGTGCGGCGCTTTCGGTGCGATGCTGTTTTGTGTGGGCGCCAGCATTTTAGGCTAGGGCGGCGATAGATCTTTACGAGGCCGGCGGCGCGGCGACCATTTTTTTCATTGCCTCATAGTCGCTTCCGGCCGTCGCCAATGCATAAATGTCGTACCTCATACAATCATCTCTATTTCTTTCTAAAATCGTATCTATAGATGTTGGATAGAATGGAACAAGATAAATATCGTGTTCATTTGTCTTCATATATGACATCAGAACACGGCACATGTTGTCCCACGAGCGCGTTGGCCTGTGGATTTCACAATGGCAGCGGCAGCCATTCTCCGAAATACAATATGCGAAAAAGATAACGCCAATTCCGCATACGACCCCATCTTGGCGAGTTAAACTGATCTTCTACAGTTGCGGCCGGGCGGCGCGTGGTAAGCCATTGATATTGTTTGGATTGAGAGGTGATTCCCGCGAAAGTGTAGTGCCACGTGTGCGCCGTTTCTTATTGACTTGGAATGTGCATGCGCCAATTATGTGCGCACCACGAATGAGTCGGCGAGACGGTTCCGCGACATGTATTTCCGCAAGAAGACCTCGAGCGGCCGCGCCTATCTCCAGATCGTCGAAAGCCGTCGCCAAGGCGCGCAAGTGCGCCAGCAGGTGATCGCGACGCTTGGCCGCGTCGAGGAGTTGCGCGAGAGCGGGCAATTGGAGCGGTTGCTGCGATCGGGCGCACGCTTCGCCGCGAAAGCCATTGTCGTCGACGCCGTCGCCGACGGCGCTGTAACGGCGAGCGCGGCGCGACGCATCGGGCCCGCTCTCGTCTTCGAACGATTGTGGGAGGAGACCGGTTGCCGGAGGGTCGTCGAGGATCTCGCCGGTTCGCGCAAGCATGGCTTCCCGCTCGAACGCGCGGTGTTTCTCACCGTTCTGCATCGTCTATTTTCTGGCGGCTCCGATCGAGCGGCGGACCGCTGGCGGGAGGATTACCGGATCGATGGGGTCGAGAACCTCGACCTGCATCACCTCTACCGGGCGATGGCCTGGCTTGGCGGGGAGCTAGCCGAAGATCAACAGCACGGCGCCACGCCCTTCGCGCCGCGTTGCCTGAAGGACGCCGTCGAGGAGGAACTGTTCGCGCGGCGGCGCGATCTGTTCAGCACGCTCGATCTCGTGTTCATGGACACGACCAGCCTCTATTTCGAGGGAGCGGGCGGACAGACCCTCGGACAACGCGGCTTTTCCAAGGACCATCGGCCGGATCTCAATCAGATGATCCTCGCGGTGCTGCTCGATGGCGACGGCCGGCCGGTTTGCACAGAGATGTGGCCCGGCAACACCGCCGATACGGGCAGCCTTATCCCCGTCGTCGACAGGCTGCGCAAGCGCTTTTCCATCGGCCGGGTCTGCGTCGTCGCGGATCGCGGCATGATCAGCGCGGAAACAATCGCCGAACTCGAGGCGCGCGGGCTTCTCTACATTCTCGGCGTTCGGGAGCGCACCGACAAACTCGTGCGCGAACTCGTGCTCGACGATCCCGCTCCCTTCATCCCGCTCACCATTGCAAAGCGGGGCGAGGATATCGATTACGAGGCCAAGGCCGTCACTCGCGCCGGACGGCGCTACATCGTCTGTCGCAATCACGAACAGATGAAGAAGGACGCCGCCGCCAGGGCCGCGATCTTGACCGCGCTCGAGCGGCAATTGAAGAAAGGCGACAAGAAGTTCGTCGGCAACAAGGGCTATCGCCGCTTCCTCGCGACGCGAGGCGACGACATTTTCGCCATCGACTGCGCCAAGGCGGAAGAGGACGCAAAATTCGACGGTGTCTTCGTGTTGCGGACCAACGCCGATCTCACGCCGCTCGAAGCCATGCTCTGCTACAAGCGATTGTGGATGGTGGAGCGGGCGTTCCGCACATCGAAGAGTTTGTTCGCCACGCGGCCGATCTTTCACAAGCTCGACGAAACCATTCGCGGCCACGTGTCGTGCAGCTTCCTCGCCCTCGTCTTGAAAAAAGAGCTGGAGGATCGCATCGCCAATGTGGGCAGGCGGGGCGCCGCCAGCGACAACGCGGAAAGCGGTTCTTGGCCCGACGTTCTCGCCGATCTCGACTCGCTGACCGAGACCGAGGTCGAGCAAGACGGCAAACGTTTTCTCCTGCGCTCGGCGCCGCGTCCGGCGGCGAGCCTCGCCTTACGCGCCGCCGGCGTCGCTTTGCCGCCGACCGTGCGTCAACTCACCGACGCCTGACCCCGCTCCACCCCGGCGATCAACGAAAATGTAGTGCCAAGGCGCTTTTCCAGCGCGGGTTTATCCGTGCTATCAATGCATTACAAATTCCAACTGTTGAAGATCAGTTAAACATAAAATGAGAATGGATAAATACAAATACTATTGCTTATTTATTGCCAAATAAATGCATACGACATAAATATAAGAAAAGAATATCGATGAAAATCGGAGCAATGATTGAAAACAAATAAGGGGTAAAAATTAAGCAAGCCGCATAAATCGGCAGGTGCTCTTTTCTTGTATTTAGAATTGACAGCAACAATAATGCAGAAAGCAAATTCAAGCTGATGGCCGATGCAAATTCGTCGATCCCGATGCGCTTGAGCATTGCGAGCAATAACATCCAGAGAAAATCCATCGCTCCCTCTATAGGAAGAGTACTCTTTCCATACGTTATGATTCCATTTATGTAAAATTCTTCGTATATTCATACAATATTATGGCATCTTCGGCGGGAATTGTATATTTATATGCATATAAAAAGATGGATAAAATAACAAATACCGGTAGATAAGTGTGGCGATCACACTCCATGTAGAAGTTATTCTCTTGTTGTCGATCAAAAAACTCATTTTAAAGCTCCACTGAGCAAAATAAAATACGTCTATTTTTTGAAATACCGATACGTGAGCTTAGCCGGATCCGAGAACGCCGGACATTTGAACATCCCCAACGGATGATATTAGAATTTGTGAGTAAGCTTCCGGTAAATGAAAATCGGCCATTGAACGCCTAAAGGGCGCTTGCACATCGCAGCGAATTTGGGGTGGCGTCCCCGCCAGCCAGCGGTTCCGGCCGTCGGCCTCAGGCTGGGCTCGGGTGTGCAGCCAAGACCAAGTCGGGCGGCGAGCGGACTTTCGAGCGCGCCGCATTCGCCGTCGCCTGCGAGGTCGTCAAAGCGACCCCGGCGCGCCGGCGAATATCAATTTTCGACTGGAAGCCGTACTTTTCCGTATGTGCTTCGTTAGGCTTCGAAAGATAGGCAGCATCGGCCCATACTCCGCCAATCGGGCGAGGTTTTTCGAGGCCATTCTTTGGAAATTTTGAATCAGGAACTCGCGGGAATTTTCGCCGGCGCCCAAGCGCACGACCTTCACGGTCGCTGTGCCCTGCGCGATCATGCCGAGAGCCTCGGCCGCTCCCCGCGCGAGGTCAAGGTCGCGACCCCGCACGAACGGCCCGCGATCATTGATGCGCACGACCACGGAACGGCCGGTCGCCGGATTGGTCACAAAAAGCCGCGTACCAAATGGCAGGGTTCAACTCGCCGCAGTAAAGCCATTATGGTTAAAGGGCTCTCCAGATGCAGTGACGGCTCCATGCGAGTAATATGAGGCCTTAACGAAATGAGCATCATATGGACGAGCAAACGACTGCTGACATTGCAAAATACAGGATATTATTGCAGCACTTACAATTGACAACCTCAATGTCTATACCTCCTGTCTGTTAACGACATGGTGCAGGTATAGTTGGATTGTGACCATAACGAGATTGTTTATGGTCCTAAGTTGGCTTTTGCTCCGATTACGCTGGCAAATTGTCGCAGCTGATCGTGCTGAGATGGACTGTAACTGACGCCAAATTAAATTTATTTCCACTGCTACCGCGGCGCAGCCCGGCGGAAATGGCCTTTTATTCTCAGTGCGTCAGTCGCATCTTGGCGGGCGGGATTTTTGGCGGCGGGCTCACGAAGGCGAAAACTGCGGATTTCGCCGACGGCCGCCGCGGGTTCGACAGTGGGCGGCTATCTTTTGCGAGACCGCTGCTAGCGGATGATCTCGAGGAAGGGCTCTCTCCATTCGGATGGTCTTGCGCCGATTTCAAAACCGGGCTTATGTGAGGTCCGTCTCGCGGACTCTTTGGAAGCCTGTGCCGTAACGCGGCAAGGCCAACCGCCGCCCGGACGCGAGCATCCGCCGGAGCACAGGACATTTAGCGCGCGGCTTTCGCCGCCCATGCCGGCGACCCGCGTCAAGAGTCATACCGCCGGGAAGCGGTCCGATGGCGGCGATCTTTGGGAGGCGCATCGGCGCCTAAAATACGGAAACCGGCCTCATATCGCAGCTCGAACGACGGCGGCGCGGCCACAGGGCGCAGACTTGGCAGAGCAGACCTTCGGCATTTCGCTTTCCGAAACCAGCGATTGGATTCGCCCCTTGCGAGCGCGGATGCTGGTGGAAAAGCCATTCGGACGGCTCGTTCGCTTCGACCGGCAACCAAGCTGCCATCGTCCGCGCGTCCTCTTGATCGCCCCTTTGTCGGGCCATCGCGCTATCTTGTTCTCCGACATGATCGTTGCTCTCGCCGAAGAACATGATCTTCACCTTGTCGTATGGGAGGACGCGGCGCAGGTGGCGTTGTCCGCGGGGCGTTTCGGCGTTGACGAGAACATCAGCTACCTGGTGGATTTTTTGCGCTTCCTCGGTGACGATCTTCACGTGATCGCTATTTGCCAATCGGCTTTGCCGGCGATCGCGGCGACGGCGATCGCCGCGATGGGCGAAACGGCCGCGCCTCGATCGCTGACGCTATTCGGCGGCAAAATCGATCCACGCATCGGCGCGACGCGCGGCGATCTCCTGGCGAAGAATCAATCCATCGCCTGGCTCGAGCAAAATTGCATAACGCGCGTGAGGCCACCCGACGTCGGCGAGGGGCGGCTCGTTTTTCCCGCGACCATTCGGAAGGCGATGCTGCTCGCCTATCTGACATCTCACCTACTGACAGGCGGCGAGTTGTTCGGCAAATTCATGAACGACGACGGCGAAGATCCGGCCGCGCGCCCATTCGCACAGCAGTTTTTCTCCGTGATGGACCTGCCCGCCGAATTTTTTCTGGAGACGATCGTTAGCGTCTTTCAACGATTCGACTTTCCGCTCGGTCGTCTGACCTGGCATGGTACGCGGATCGAGCCCGCCGCGATAACGCGCACGGCGCTATTTACAGTCGAAGGTCAGCACGACGATGTTTCGGGGCCAGGCCAGACGGATGTTGCGCATGGTCTCTGCCCCAATATCCCCGAATTTCTGCGCGAAAGATATGTGCAATCCGGTGTCGGCCATTTCGGTCTCTTCCATGGCGCAATCTGGCGCTCGACCATCCTCCCGCGCCTGCGCCGCTTCATCCGCCAACAACAGGATAGACGAACGACGCTAGGCGCTTCACCGCCGCTGCGCCGATCGAACGCCTCTTCCGCATAGAGCGATCCGCGGAGTGAAAGTCAGAGACCGCCACAAAGGCCGCGTGACCATGCGGCGCATTGATGCCCCGATGAGATTGTGATGCGACCGCCGGAGTCCGGCGAAGAGATCGACAATGGAAAGGCCCTAGAGGCGCGCAAGGGGGCTCAACGTGATCGGGCGCGCAAATGACCAAAATCGCTGCCCGGATCGTCTCAGGCGGCCAAAGCGGCGTCGATCGCGCGGCTCTCGATTTCGCCTTGCGAAGCGGCTTCGCCTACGGCGGCTGGTGTCCGCGCGACGGATGGGCCGAGGATTTTCCGGAGCCTCCGGGCGTGCGCGCCAAATATCCGCGCCTCGCGCCGACGCCTTCCGCCGATCCCGATCAGCGCTCCTTGTGGAACGTGCGGGACAGCGACGCGACGCTGATCATCACCGCGGGGCTTAGCCGCTCCAAGGGCTCCGCTTTCACCTTGTCCAGCGCGATCGCCTTGGGGAAGCCGCATCTCGTCGTCGATCCTCGCGCCCCCGAGGCGGCCTTGGCGCGGGAGTGGCTCGAACGGACGCGGCCGCAGACGCTCAACGTCGCCGGTCCGCGCGAAAGCGAGTCGCCTGGAATCTATGCGGCGGCGAGCGCATTGATGGAGATATTGCTATGACGGCCAGAGGAGGAAGGTTTTACTTCTCGACCGTCTCGCCGCGCTGGACCCATTCCTGAAAGCCGCCAGGATAATGCGCGTTGACGTCGCCGCGTCCCGCCAGCCGTGCGAGGTCCAGCGCCGTCAGCGAGCGCCTGCCGGATCGACATGACAGCACCACGCGCTTGCCGGGCGCATTCGGCAATTTCGCCGGATCAAAGCTTTGTACCGGATTTAACGTCGCGCCTGGAATTCGGCCGGCGGCGAACTCGTTTGGCTCGCGCACGTCGACGAGGAGGATCGAGCCGTCGGCCAAACCGCTCTTCAGTTCTTCGATGCCGACATTTTCGACTTTGTTCCGCGTCAGAGTCATGATCAATCCTATCTGCGCCGGTTGCGCCCTCGCTGGTTGAGCGACGCCAGCATGACGCGCCGCCGAAGGTAAAACGTTTAAAGTCTTTTACTCGTCAATAACAATGGCTTCGCCTTGCCTGGCCGCAATGGCTTGCGCCGCTGCGAGATCCGTCGGCGAATTGACGTTGAAAAAAGGATCGAAGGGCTGCGCCTTCCAATCCGCATAGACGGACCCGTAACGCTGGATGAAACGGTCGACTTTGCGCTCGTCCTCGTCAACGAGCGCATGACGCAAATCCGGGCGGATCGAAACCGGCCACAAAGCGATGACCGGATGCGTCGCGCCGCCGGAGCGGGCGCAGGCGATTGCCGCTCCCGCTTCGTCGCGGGCGGCTTCAAGGCGGCGCACAAGATCGAACGGCAGGAACGGCGTGTCTGTCGGCGCGCTGACAGCCACCGTCGTCTCCAGGCTGTGCGCAGCGATCCAGTCGAGGCCGGCGAGAATGCCTGCGAGCGGTCCTTTGAAGCCGGCAACGTCATCGGCAACGACCGGGAGACCGTACGATTCAAAGCGCGCCGGATCGCCATTGGCGCTAATGAGCAGCCCCGCGCATTGTGGGGCCATCGCCGCGATGACACGCTCGAGGATCGGCACGCCGCCAATTCGCCGCAGCGCCTTGTCGCCGCCGCCCATGCGCTGCGCGCGGCCGCCGGCAAGCAAAATCCCATAGCAGCCGCCGGTCACGCTCCTCCCCTAACTTCGTTGAAATCGGCAATCTTCTCAGCCATCGTTTCGCGCTATGCCGCCTTTTCCATTTGAAGCAAATATCAACCGCGCTTCAAAAGCGGTACCAAACTGTGGCGATCGGCCCAAACTCCCGTCCCGCGTTGACTCCGGCGATGGTCAGGAAAACGCCAAGCTGCGCCGACCACGCCGGCGTCAAGTCATACACGACGCTCACCTGCGCCTTATCCCAGGATGACATCGGGAAGGCCGCGCTTTGGCCGGTCTGAAGGGAGGCGAAATTCTGAAATAACAAAAGCAGCCTCGGCGCCGGCCGGACCCCCAAAGTCAGGTCGAGCCGCCATTCACCCGGTTGCGATCGCGCGTAAAATCGATAGCCGGCCTCGGCGTCGATGAAGGCCGGCATCGCTCCGAACCAAAAATTATAACCCGCCAGGCCGCGCAGATCGATCGAGCCGGCGCGCTGAGGTTGAAACGCGCCGTTGAAGGACGCGCCGGGCGTCAGTACAACGGCTTGCAATGCCAGCATGAGCGGATCCGACTGGTAGAGCCCGACTCTGCCGCCAATTGCGCTTTCCCCCGGCCCATTATAGGAGGAAGCAGGCGGCGGCTGGCGAATGCGATCATAGGCTGGCGCGGCGACGAGCGTCAGCCAATCGGTTACGCCATATTCAATATAGGCTCCAAGCTCGAATTTCCGGTAATAGGGCACGGGTATCAAACGCCCCTGCGCGTCGAAAGCGCGGCTGGAGCCCGAGAAAGCGGCCCCGGCGATGATCTGCCCTGCCCCCGGCGGCATCAGCCATGCGCCCGCCAAAGCCCCGCTCGCGGCGAAGGTCGAAAAGGCCCACAAAGTGAAGGCGCGCGCGGCGGTTAAAGTCGCGCTAGCATGATCGGAAAAGAAAACGCGTTCGATTTCGCGCGATGAAACGCAACTTGCACGCAAAGGCCCGCCTCAAGCACGCATGCGTCTAATGTGGATTAAATCATATCATTAGATGTCAGGCCATAAATTTACCGAAAAGCGTCGTATGATTCGCGCAGGTGCTAAATAAAATCCTGCCGCAAGCGGCGGCACCCGACTTTAGATGCGAGAGCTTGACAGTTAAGGCTGGCGCGCTTAGCCCGACAAAAGATCAGCGGCGCGGCGCCCGACGCGCACAGATAGCCGGAAAGCGCCGCGAACTCCGCCAAGGACGGTTTCAGGTTTGCCTCGATTGATCGCCGGGCTCGGCGAACTCGCCGACCGCTATGACGTCGTCTTGAGCGATGTCTGGGGCGTGGTTCACAATGGCGCAACCGCCTTCGCCGACGCCCTTGACGCGCTAAGCCGCTTTCGGGCGAAGGGAGGCGCGGTCATCCTCGTCACCAATTCGCCGGCCCCGAGCCGCATCGTCCGCGCGCAGCTCGACGCCCTTGGCGTGCCGCGCGCCGCCTATGACGGCGTCATCTCGTCAGGCGACGTGACCGTCGCTCTGTTGATCGAGCGCGGCGGACAAAGCCTGTTTCACATTGGCGCGGCGCAGGAAACGGGCCTTTTCGACGAAGTCGCTGCTTTAACCGGCGAGGCGCCTCGTCAGGCGCCGATCGAGAGCGCGGATTTTGTACTGTGCACCGGCTTCATCGACTTTTGGCGCGAGAAGCCGCAAGATTATGACGCCCGGCTGAAGCACATCTACGATCGCGGCCTCGATTTCATCTGCGCCAATCCGGATCTCGTCGTCGAGGTCGACGGAATCATGTCCTATTGCGCGGGCGCGATCGCCGAACGGTATCAGCGCCTCGGCGGCAATGTGATCCAGGCCGGCAAGCCGTTTGCGCCGATCTATCGCCTCGCGCTCGCTTTGGCCGATAAGGCGAGGGGCAGCGGATCGGACCGCTCCCGCGTTCTCGTCATTGGCGACGCCATGCGCACGGACATCAAGGGGGCGGCCAACCAGGGATTTGACAGCGTGCTGGTCACCTCCGGAATTCACCGCGAAGATTTGCATTCGCTATCGAGCGACGGCGACAGTCTCAACGCTGCGACGCTACGCCAGTTCGTCGACGCTGCGGGTTTGCGGCCAACTGCAGCGATAGAGAGCCTGATATGGTAGCGATGCGGCCGACCGAAGCTAGTTCGCACAGCCGGCGCCCAAGCTTGACGCGTTCCGGCGCCTGCGGCAGTTTCGCGTAACCTTTGGCGGCAGGCCTTTGACTTGCATGTCTCAATTGGAAGCGTGCGCCCGTCCGCGCTCCTTGCGGAGGCTCCGTTCTGGTGTGTCCCTACAGCCGCGTAGCCCGAGTCCCTTGGCCGATTCCTCTCCCGCCAAATCCTTCATTATCGCCGTTGATCCCTTCGCGCCGCCGGAGGGGCTCGAAGGGGCGGTCGTCGCCATTGGCAATTTCGATGGCGTGCACCGCGGTCACGTCGCCGTGATCCGGCGGGCCGAGGCGCTGGCGCAAAGACTTGGCCGGCCCTGCGCCGTTCTGACTTTCGAGCCGCATCCCACCGACTTCTTTCGCGGCGAGAGGACGATCTTTCGTCTGGCGCCGATGAAGGCCAAAGCAAGATCGCTGCAGCGCCTCGGCATCGACGGAATGATCGTCGTCACTTTCGACAGAGCTCTCGCCAGTCTTTCCGCCGAACAGTTCGTCAACGAGGTGCTGTTGCGTCGCCTCGGCGTTCGCGCGGTGGTTGCGGGCTATGATTTTCATTTCGGGGCCCAGCGCTCGGGCACCCCGGCCTTCCTGCGGCAAGCCGGCGAACGCTGCGGCTTCGCTGTCGAGATCGTCGAACGGATCCTCGCCGAAGGTGGCGACGCCCACGAGCCGGCTTCCTCGACGGCGACCCGGGCGGCGCTCGAAGCCGGCGACGTGGAACACGCTGCGCGGCTGCTCGGACATTCATTCTCGATCATGGGCGAAGTGCTGCCCGGTCAGAAACTTGGGCGCGCGCTCGGGTTTCCGACCGCCAATCTTCGCCCCGACCCGACCTGCCGCCTCCGGCATGGCGTTTACGCGGTGCGCGTCGAAATCGGCGGAAGGCTGTATGATGGCGTCGCCAGCTTCGGTCGTCGCCCGACAGTCGACAATGGCCAGCCTCTGCTCGAAGCGTATGTGTTCGATTTCTCCGGCGATCTTTATGGCGAGACGATCGAGGTATTTTTCGTCGGCTGGATGAGACCCGAGGAGAAGTTTGCGTCTCTCGACGAGCTTAAGGCGCAGATCAAGGCCGACGCCGACTGGGCGAAAGCCATTTTGACATCGGCTTCTTAAGGCCTGCTTCGCTTCGGAAGACTTTCCGGCTACTTGCTTTTTCGATTTAGCTCCTCTAGGTTTTGATTTACCTTTCGGAATGAACAGCGTTTGCAAGGCGAATGCCGCGTGCGTTTCCCGTTTGATTTTCCGTCATTCTGTGCGGGGGCCTCTCCCGCGTCCGGCGCAGCTTTGGGCCTTGCTGGATTGCTTCTGCTTACCCGCCCCTGAGGGCCGGCCGGGCGATTCGCCTGGGTGCTCAGGGGGACGCGCCGCAAGCTTGAAGTTCACCCCTTTCCGGATAAAACCATGACCGAAGCCAATTCAATTTTGCGCGCCGATATTGCACGCCCGAATTCCGAGTTCGTCGTCATTTTCGACACCACCTTGCGCGACGGCGAACAGTCGCCTGGCGCGACGATGTATCTTGAAGACAAGCTGCAAGTGGCCGAGATTCTCGACGCCATGGGGGTCGACATTATCGAGGCGGGATTCCCGATCGCCTCGGAGGGCGACTTTGAGGCGGTTGCCGCCATCGCCGAGCGCACCCGTAACGCGGTGATCGCCGGCCTTGCCCGCGCCATCGAGGCCGACATCGCGCGCTGCGGCGAAGCTGTCCGCGAAGCGCGGCGGCCGCGCATCCACACTTTTGTATCAACCTCGCCGATTCATCTTCAGCATCAGATGCACAAGAGCGAGGACCAGGTGCTTGAGATTATCGCACGCACCGTCGCTCAGGCGCGCAACCTCGTCGATGACGTCGAATGGTCCGCCATGGACGCAACGCGGACCCCGATTGATTATCTTTGCCGCTGCGTCGAGGCCGCCATCAAGGCCGGGGCGACGACGATCAACCTGCCGGACACCGTCGGCTATGCGCTGCCGGCCGAATACGAAGCCATGTTCCGCGCCGTGCGCGAGCGTGTGCAGGACGCCGACAAAGCAATCTTCTCGGTGCACTGTCACAATGACCTGGGTCTTGCCGTCGCCAATTCCCTCGCTGGCGTCGCCGGCGGCGCGCGACAGGTCGAATGCACGATCAACGGCCTCGGCGAGCGCGCCGGCAACGCCGCGCTGGAGGAGATCGTCATGGCGCTGCGGGTGCGCGGCGACACGATGCCCTATCATACCGGGGTCGACTCGACGCTGCTGACCCGCGCCTCGAAGCTCGTCGCCGCGGTGAGCTCTTCCCCGGTGCAATACAATAAGGCGATCGTCGGGCGGAACGCCTTCGCGCACGAGAGCGGCATTCATCAAGACGGCATGCTAAAGAATGCGCAAACCTATGAGATCATGACGCCGGCGAGCGTCGGCGTCAGCAAGACCTCGCTGGTGATGGGCAAGCATTCGGGGAGGCACGCCTTCAAGGACAAGCTGCGCGAGCTTGGCTATGAATTGGGCGAGAACGCGCTGCATGACGCGTTCATCCGCTTCAAGGACCTCGCCGACCGCAAGAAAGTCGTGTACGACGAAGACTTGATTGCGCTCGTCGATGACGAGATCGTCCACGCGCATGAGCGGATCAAGCTCGTCGATCTGACCGTTTTCGCCGGTACCAAAGGTCCGCAGTCGGCCGCCTTGACGCTGGATATTGACGGAGCGCGCGTGACGCATCAGGCGACCGGAAACGGGCCGGTGGATGCAATCTTCAACGCCATCGTCGCCTTGGTGCCGAATAACGCCGTGCTTGAACTCTTTCAGGTTCACGCGGTGACCAAGGGAACCGACGCGCAGGCCGAGGTCTCGGTCCGGCTTGCCGAAGACGGCAAGACGGTAACGGCGAAAGGCGCCGATCCCGATACGCTAGTCGCCTCGGCGCGGGCCTATATAGCCTGTCTCAACAAGCTGATGGTCAAACGAGGCGCGCCGCGGCTTGGCGCCCTTGCGGGATAAAAGGGGCCGCCTTGGCGCACGGCAAGCGCCGAGACGATCGATGGCGGCGCTGCAATCCGTCCGGCAGAGGTAGCGAAGCGCTGGACAGGCGAGCGCCCGTTTGATAAATCGGCGCTTCGTTTCCGGCGGGTCAAGGCCGCGGGGGTGCGAGTGATCTTGATGGGCGCATAGCTCAGTTGGTAGAGCAGCTGACTCTTAATCAGCGGGTCCACAGTTCGAGCCTGTGTGCGCCCACCATCAAAATCAAAAGCTTACACAATAAAACTGCTCTTGCTTTGTAGCCGAGAGAATCTTGGGGTAGCGCTGAGGGTAACAGCCTTCCGATGGCTTCCGTTACCGGGCTTTGAACAGCAAGCCTACAACGAGTGCGATCGCTGCCAGCGCGCCGCCTGCGATCAGGACGCCGGCGTAGATCCCGACTGCGAAACCCTGCGCCAAGCGGAGCTTTGGCGCCGGCAGCGCCTCAAGGGGACGGATCACGCAAACTCCTGGGAGCGCGCGGGGGCCTCGGCTTTGATCGCCGCCGCGGCCTGCGCGCCCCTGAGCCGACCCCGCGAAAGCCAGCCTTCGGCGTCCTGAGCGGCCTTGGCGGGGCGAGCATTGACGCCCGTCAGTCGCAACGACAGGGCTCGAACCTTCGAGCCCTTCCCCCCTGGTCGAAGACAAGTCGCGCCGAACGAGCTAGATCAAGCAGCGGCAAACTGTGCTAAGCATTGGGTGGGCCTCAGAGCCTATTCCCGAAGGGAGAGACCAAATGCGCTACATTCTTGCGACGATCTTCGTTTGCACGGTCGGTCCTGCGGCGTCCGCTCTGCCAACGATCAGCGCCAATTCGCTTTCAGCGTCGAAAGCGGACCCAATGGTGCAGATGGTGAGGCGCAATCACCCGCACTCTCATCGTCACAGTCGCAGAGACGACGGCATCCGGCCTTTGGTGGGAAGCGGTGACTACTAAATCAGGTTCCGAGGCGGCGATGAACGACAACAGCCACATCCTCGACGAGGTTCTGCGCTGGAGCGGTGAGACCCCAGCGGCGCAGATTTGGCGAGGTTAGGCGTCAGAGCAAATCCGAGCGCGGCCACTGCAGCGTCACCGCGCAGGGCTCCAACATCGCGCGGCGATCCATATTATCGTCCTCCCTCCCCTGGGCGAACTTTAAAATTGGTATCGGGGCGCCACCTATGTCCATTCAATTCCCCGGAGAGATCGCGCGCCAAAACACGGCATTAATCGACACGAAGTCCGCCCTAGACGGCGCTGGGGTGATGGAAGAAACAGCTAAGGGGCACCTCTAAAAATATCCGGCCATGGTATGATGACCGGCAGTTGTGGTGGCGGCGCGGCAGATCTTTCAATGCTTGGCCTCTCATCGAGGCTATCTGAAGCCGGCGCGGTTTTTCGGGCGGCGGATTTGCTCGACGCACTGACGCTACCGATGCACATGACGCGCCGGTTCACCCCGCCGCAGTCGCCATTCCTTCGAGACAGACGAAGCGGCGCATATTGTAGACGAGGTTCGTCATTCCGATCTTGCACCGCGCGCGAACGATGCCAATGGTGCGCACGAGCTCGGCTCCCATGCTATTCTTTTGATCACCGAATACATGCTCGACGCGGGCGCGCACTTTGGAGCGCGTCGTATTGGCGGCCTTCTGCGCCTCTCTGAGTTTGCGATTGCGATAGGCCCTGCGATGAATGCGGCTCCTGAGGCCGCGCTCGGCGAGCTTTTGCTCGATCTCAGCGCTGCGATAGGCGCTGTCGGCCCACACGTCCGAAGCCGTGTTGCTCGCATCGAGAACATCTTCGAGCTTTTGACTGTCGTGCACGCTCGCGTCGCTCACCACGTAACGGCGCACGAATTTGTGCCGCCGATCGACGCCGATATGGTTCTTGTATCCAAAATGCGACCGCTCGTTCTTCTTCGTCCAGCGCGCGTCCTTGTCCTTCTGGCGGTTCTTGGCCGGCTTCTGCTTCCAGTCTTCCGGCGTCCCGCCGTCCTTGATCGTCTCATTCTCCTCGCGCGAGTTGTGTTGCTTTGGAGCCGATACGATCGTCGCATCGATGATCTGCCCGCCCATGGCGAGATAGCCCTTGTCCTTCAAGAACCCGTCAAACAGATCGAACAGCTCTTCCACCGCGCCCGCCTTCGCCAATGCTTCGCGATAGAGCCACAAAGTCTTGGCGTCGGGAACCGCATCCTCCAGTCCCAAACCGAGAAAACGCATGAAGGAGAGGCGATCGCGAAGCTGATATTCCATTTGATCATCGGAGAGATTGTAGAGCGCCTGCAACACTAGCGCCTTGAAGATCACAACTTCATCCCACGGCTTGCGTCCCGCCGAACTCTTGCGTTCCGCGTCCTTTCTGCGAAGCTCGCCTTTAATCAGCGCCGCCTGCAGCTTCGGCCGGAAGGACTCGAACGGAACCATCGCGGCGACCGCCACAAGTGGATCGTTCTTTTCGTTGAGACCATCGTAGCGTCGGTTCAAATCGAAAAAACCAAGCTGTCCCACGCCAACCTCCTGCACTCGGAGCTTGGCGATATTGAATCTGATTCGCGCTGCGGAGGAAACTGCCTATTTTTCGAGGTGCCCTTAGGAGTTCCTGTAGCGCTGGCGGGAACCGAATGTTTATGCTGAGACCCGCGCCATCGAGGAACCTGACGGCATCGTCGCTGAGTGCCTTTCCGATGCAAGGAAAGCAGGATTTACAAAGGATGGGCTCGAAAAAGCGCGCGGCGGCCTTAGGGCGTACTTAAGCGCGGCGATCGCGAATGCGGACCAAGGCTAGCTTTAAGGCAAGCGGCGTCCGAGCGGATTAGCGGGTGGGTCAGGCTACTCCAAGGCCTCGTCAGCCGGAAAGATTTCGATCGAAGTCCCGCTTGATCGCCTAGGCGGCTGCCGGGCTCTCGATTACGACAAGGTCATTGTCCTGGCGCTTGAGGCCCCGCGGCGATACTGGTTTTCGCCTGATCGAAGCGGCAGGCTTGATCTTCGCCATGGAAAATGCCAACAGCCGCGCATGAGATTAACGAGTGGAGCGTGCCGATGACATCCGAGTACAATGACACCAAGGCCGTGGCGCACCTGCCTAACCTCGATATTGAAATCCATCACCGTCGCCCCTGGGAAGGCGACGAAGAGATATTGACGATCACTCTGCGCGCGGCTCCATCGTTCG
Organism: uncultured Alphaproteobacteria bacterium; assembly: GCA_963815815.1. Lineage (GTDB taxonomy): Bacteria > Pseudomonadota > Alphaproteobacteria > Rhizobiales > Beijerinckiaceae > Methylocapsa. Next base: position 6,231 of record CAWFIA010000010.1, on the reverse strand, counting down.
ACTCATTCTTCCAATTTCTCGAAGCCACGAACCCCGCTTTCATGTGGATGCGAGCCATCGAGACGGCTTGGGCGCCGTTGCTCAGATTGACCAATATGACGAGGGCCCCCCGACTTCGGCGCGGCGCGTGAACGGGAAGCGTCGAGGGCGCCTTTCATAGCCGCGGCGACGGACCTTTTCAGGGGGCGGTTGAGGCGGAAACTTTTTCATCCAGGCGATCGTAAGTACGCCGTGCCCGGGTCTCTTTCGTCCCGGACACTAGGGCGTCGAACCGCTCCACCATCCCCCTTGAAGGGCAGTCCCAACGTTCTTCGAGGCCCAACGAACGCGTTCGATGGCTTCTCCCAAGCAGCCCCCGCCGCTTTCAAAAAGGGCGTGCGGGGACTCCCTGTTTAAATGCGGCCGCCCCGGGGAGCGCATGTCCGCGCGAGCGGCGATTACCGGCTGAAGCGCGATGACAAAATAAGTCGCGAAAAAAATTTGACACATGCCTGTAATAGGAGGAACATCGAATTGCCTCCGCAATCGCTCGCACGAGCCAGTCGGAAGCAAAAGGCGCCTTTTTTCAGAACTTCTCGGTTCCACTGCAATGGAGAGGCCATGACTCCACCGGGTCAGTGTAACGGACCCCAGCATGCGCGGGGTCACGGTGGCGCGAAAGCCTAAACTGCCAAGCCGGAGCGCTGCCGCCGAAAATAAGGCATCATCACGCGAGAACGCCCGTGAAGGCCAAGCGTGCATCATCTCGCGAACTAAATCTGCAGAAATCACAGATCGCTTCGCAAAGCCGGAGCAAGGGCCTCGCTGCCGCTTGAATGCGCCGAGGCCCGCTTGGTGTTTAGTTCGCTACAGAGCCCATAAACAGCTTCAAGATAAGCTCCTCCCAGGATAATTCGCTTGCGTCAGGTGAAGGACCGCCTGTCTTGCCACGCATTCGAGCGCGATGGGAAGTATTGTCGACAGCGCCCTGCGGGCAATCGCCTCACCGGAGCGCCGCGAGGCAAAAATTGACCAGCTGATCGACGGTTGGCTCTGGCGCCTGCGCGCACTCGACCAAAAGCCGAGGATGGCAGAAGCGAAGGCAGGCGCTGTGCACGAGAATCGCCGCGACATCGCTTTCCTCGACGTGGAACTCACCGTCGCGGTCGCCTTGGGAAATGATTTCGGTCAGCGATTTCTCTATTTTTTGCCGATGTTCATACACGATCGTCCAGTTTTCGTTAAACGCCGTCTCGACGAGTTCGTGCAGTTTTCGCTTGTTTTGGTAGCGCTGCGCATGCGCCTTTTCGATCGCCGCTATGGCGGCGCGCAATTTATGGCCCGCCACCCCCGAATCCTTGACGATGTCGTCAACCGCGACTTCAATTTCATTTAGGAGCCGACGTCCCACAGCCTCGTGAATCTCAGCCTTCGAGGCGAAAAAGCGGTAAACGTTGGCTGGCGACATGCGCAAATTGTGGGCGATATCCGCAACCGTGGTCTTCTGGAATCCGATTTGGCCGAATAAACGCTCAGCGGCCTCGAGGATGATCAGATGCGTGTCGCGCTCTTGCTCTTGCGGTTGAGATGAGCTTTTCATTACTTTAATCCATGTTCAAAGGCGCAAAACAGCGCGCGCAAACTGAATGCGTAGCGATTTCATCATGAAATTGACAAGTGTCAATTATAAAATCGTAATAATCTCTCCCCGGCTGTTCCCAAAAACTTGTTCTCCAAAAAAGGAGCGCAGGCGGATGTTGGCAAATTTCCTAGATTTGGTGAGACCCAAATGCGTCAATGTCCTTCCTTAGCTTGTTCGTCTCCGCGTGAGAAGGCGCGTCGAACCTTTTCCTGCATAAAAATCACTGTTCCGTCGGCGAGCAGGCGGAGGACCGATCTCCTCTACGCGACCTTGTCGGCCCCACGACGTCTCGACGAGGGGAATTTGCCTCACCAAAGAATCAGCGGGGCGCAGCCTTGAACGCAATCTGCTCGTGGCTCGCCGTTGGACCAGGGATAGCCGTTACGATCGGATCTACGCGCGCGGCCGGATCTTGGCGCTAGCCGACGAAAGAACTGTCTTATTGACGAACTCGACGACATCGGTGCGAGGAGGCCGCGTCGCTCTGGCGCAATTCGCCTCTATGTGCGCTGGCTGAGACATCGAAACGGTGACGACGCCAGTTGGATTATTTCCGAACGCGTAATCGAGCAGGATTTCGCTCGTCATAAACGGCGGCCCGTAGGCGAGCTGCGAGGCAAGCGAGGCGGAGACGGCCGCCATCGCCAACGAAGAGATGCGACAAACGCTCGTAAGCCCCGCCGCCGAACGGAGACTGAAGAATTGAAGAATCCCAGATCGTTGCCTGGAGACATGGCGCGGGTCACGTTTTGCCGACCGTCCGGTGAAAGGGGTTATTGCAGAACTGGAGAATCCAAAATCGGGCTCTGGCGCGCGCCGCCTCGATTGCGTCCGGGTCCCCGGCGATCGCGAGGCTACGAACATAGCCCTTGTCGAGGACGCGGCGGAGTGCGTCGAAAATCGCTGGATTGGCGTAATCCTCGCGGGTTGGATCCCTTAACGCCAGCACGTCAATATGGTCAGGCTCCATGCGCCGCAGGCTTTCGACGACAGAACAATTCGAACCAGTTCCGGACGAACGGCTCTTTTTCCTTCGCCAGTTTGCCTTTGCCGAAGGAGATGGCCGATAATTCAGGAAAAGCGTTGAGCGCGCTACGTTTGATGGCGCCAATAAGATGCATGATCGGCGAAAGCGCCGGGCGGGCGGCGCCGATCTTGGCCGAGATGACGACTTCCCGCGCCGCCCAGCGAGAAAATGGCCGAGGATTGTTTCTGCTTCGCCGTCGCCGTCGGGCGGGGCGACGTCGTACCAGTCGATGCCGCGTTCGAAGGCGAAGTCAAGAATGCGGCGCGACTGCGAATCCGACAGACGTGACCCCAGCGACCCGCAGCCGAATCCGAGAGCCGAAACATTTCGATCGAGACCCGGACAGATGACGGTTCTCATGTGGGTTCCCCATTCAGGGCCGCAACCGGCACATGAAAATCGGACATCGCCCCGCTTCATGTCAATGCCGATTAGAGGACGGGATCCCGCAACCAAGCCCCAGCGTTATTCCGCCCCGGGCGCCGCCCTAGGGAATTGCAGGCGGCGCGGCTTCAACATGCGCGCCGGGTTGCCGCCGTAAATCATCCAGGGGTCGAGATCGCGGTAGGCGCAGCCGCGCGCGCCGAGCACCGCGCCGTCGCCGATCGTGACGCCAGGGCCGACAAAAGCCTCGGTCGCGATCCAGGCCCGCCGGCCGATGGTGATCGGACGCGCCACGGTTTGAAAATGGCGGTCTTCGACATCGTGTCCGGCCGAGCATAAATGCGAGCCTTGCGACACGATCGCATGATCCTGCAGGGTGATTTTCGCGACGCAATAGACGGTGACGCCAGGCCCCAGAAGGGCAAACTGGCCCATCTCCAGATGCGGCGGGTACCAGATCTTCACGCTGCCGTGGATCGCCGCCGTCGGCGCGATTTTCGCTCCGAAAAGGCGCAGCAGGAAGCGCCGCCAGCGGTGCAACATCGGCGGCGTCCAGGACGCCAGCAGGAACCACGCGATGATCCAGCTGGCCCGAAAAGCGCGGTTGGCCAGGGAATAGGTGGGACCGCCTTCCAGCGTCCGCGCGTATTGGGCGTCCAGAATTTTCATGCCGTTCAAGTTGCGCGCAAGGCTTCGATTAACTCGGGGGCCATCGTTTCGATATCAAATCTCTTCAGGTAGGCTTGGCGGGCGCGCCGGCCCATCTCAATCCTTTCCCTGCGCGTCAGGCTTATGAATTGCTCAAGGAGGCGCGTTACGCCGCCAAGATCGTCATTCTGATAAATCCGGCGCTATATTCTTCCACTTCACGCCATGTGGCGACCTTATTCGTCGTTAGCACCGGCTTGCTGCAGGCTAGGGCCTCGGGGCGACTATATTTGGAAATTTTCCTGATGGGACGGCGGGTATGAAGGCTTCCGCGGAGCGGAACGCGCCCCATTTCGCTTCGCCTTTGAGCATTCCCGGCCAGTGGATGCGTTCGCCGACGCCGAGCCCGCGCCGCAACGTCTCGTAAATGTTTTACCGAGCCGACTAAATCGGGGCCTGCGATGACGAGGTCGAGGGCTGGATCCATTGCTGCCACCTTGGCGAAAGCCTCCACAAGAATATCGCAGCCTTTCTTCGGATGGATGCGGCTCAAAAATAAAATAAATCTGCGGTCGGCGATTTGTGGGAATGCAGCGCGAAAGACATCGACCTGACTCTCGGGGTCGCCTTTCACGTCAATGATCCCATAGGGCACGACCCGGGATTTAGCCCGGAATGGCCAAAAAGATTTTCGCGCCAGCTCCTTTTCCTCTGCTGTGACGAACATCACGGCGGTCGCGTTATTGACGAGCCGGCCGTCGCTGATCCACCAAAACGAACTGCTTGAAGATCGCCTTGATCGGAGCGATTTTGTTGAAATATGGATCAAGCATACCATGGGTGTAGACAAAATACCGCGAATCCGTCCCCGCCAAAGCCCACCATGCCCCAAGAGAATTGAAGCTCCAGAGGCCATTGACGATTATCGCGTCATAGCGTTTGGCGTTTTCCCTCAGCCAGCGCACGAAGGCGGAGCTGTAACCATAGCGCATTAGCGGGATGCGCCGCCGCCAAAAGTGATAGCTCGGGGCACGATTTCCCATCGGATGCACCGGCACCGGGCATGATGCGACCCATGGGTCGGTCGGGACATCAAGCGACAAGATCTCGCGGTGACATCCGTGGTCCCGCAAGATCGCATTCGAGGTGAAAATCCCCTCAATAGGACCGCCGTATTCCGGGTTCACGGTCGCAATCACATGCAACAGCTTCATTCAAGCTCCAGGTCCGCTTGCGCATTCGGATCGGGCGTAGCTGGATCTGAAACCCCCGTCCGATAGCATCCTCGCAATGTCGAAAGATCTTTTAAGATTTTACACGAATTCATTATAAGAGGCAATGCCGGACAATGGTCTACAGGCAAACGCAGGTTATGACAAAATATAGATATGTAAAAATGCAGACGGATTGCCCTATTTTGTGACAATAAGTTATCTGATCTCAAAGACTGATTGTTTGAGGCGAACGCGCGGGAAACAATTGCGCTTCTTGCGTGATGCGCGTCGTTGCGCCCGCATGCAGCGTCGACGATTTTTTTGACCACCGATCGATTGCCGGTGATTTGCGCCGTTGTTAAGTGTGCGACGACCCTTCGCGCTGGCGATTTAGATCGTAGCCATGAGCAGGCGGAGTGTTTTTCGCGCGCACAGGAAACGACGACCAAATCGCGCCGCAGCGGACGATCGGCGCCGCCGCCAAGCAAACCGTTGGCGAATTGCTCCTCTGAGCTTACACTCAATCATCGGCAACTTAATGGAAGGAGGTGATCCAGTGTCTCATTCGTCAGTAATGCCGCGGGCCCGGACCTGGACTTGCCTCCAAAGAGGTTCTCGCCTCCTAGGTAATCAGGCGTCGCGCACCGCGGTCTGACAATGGAAGGGCTGCCCCTGCGGACGGCCCTTCTTTTTTTGCGCGGAGCGTTTGTCGCTGGCGGCTCGCCATTTATGAGCCCTGCGCTAAACACCTACGACAATGCGCACTGCCAATTCTGCTCAATCAATCACGCCCCCTGAGGCGCGGGAAGCCATCATCGCGCCCGCCAGCCACACCTGCCAGTCCTTGGCCGTTCCATTGAAGGCGTTGCGGTCGACATTGCCTTTGATGCCGGCGACGCGACCTTCGGCAGTGTGCTGCCAGAAGCGCCATTTTTTTGCGGGCGCCGTATTTCAGCGCCGGATTGCATTTCACGCTGCGGACCCAGACCGGATAGTCGTTGAATTCGCCCTGCATGACGTCACGGTGGAAATCAATCGACGTATAGATGACGGGACGTTTGCCATAGACGCGCTCCATCGCCGCGAGAATGATCTTCATTTGGGCGATGGCGACATCGCGTGGCATCTTGATCGGCCAGGTCTTTGATTGGCCGTTCCATTCGACGTCGAGGACCGGCGGCAGCGCGTCGGGATCGTTCGGGACGTCGGCCGTAAACCACGCGGCCTGTTCTTCCGCCGGTCGGCACCAATAGGCGAAATGATAGGCGCCGCGCGGAATGCCGGCCGCTTTCGCGGCGGCCGAATTCTGGCTAATTTCTCATCGATGTGGTCGCCGC
>CAWFIA010000009.1:20000-241095 GCA_963815815.1 uncultured Alphaproteobacteria bacterium | reverse complement strand
GGTTCAAATAATGCCGCCGAGCGCGCGGTGCGCGGCGTTGCCTTGGGCCGCGCCAATTGGACATTCGCAGGTTCAGATGCCGGCGGCCATCGCGCCGCCGCCGTCTACACGCTGATCGAGACGTGCAAATTGAATGACGTCGATCCGCAAGCCTGGCTCGCCTACGTTCTCGCCAAGCTCCCCGATCATCCCGCGAAGCGGATCGACGAATTGCTGCCGTGGAATTGGAAGGCAAGCCGCGTTCAAATCAAAACTGCAGATGCGGCTTGAAGCGCCCCAGCAACTGTCATGCCCCATGCCTGCGGTCTTCGCCAAATGCATACAGTGGAGCGACGTGGACGAGATACTCATCGATGACCTGAATTCCTTGAGCACGCAAATGGCGCACGGCACGGTCGAGATAGACCGTGTTCCAGTGGACGATAGCGGCCGTGATGAGGCTCAGGCCCGAAGCGCGGAAACTCTGATTTTCGAAGGTCCGATCGCGAATCTCCGCCTTGCCGGTGGAAGAAGATAGCTCGGCGCAGGGAGTTACTGGCCTCCCCCTTGTTGAGGCCGGCGTGACTGCACCGGCGCAGCTCCGGATCAGAGAGCCATTGCAACGTAAACAGGGTACGCTCAGTACGGCCCCGCGCTTGGAGGGCGCGCGACAGAGCATTGCCGGGCCCTGCGGCTGCCAGCTTGCGGAGGATCATGGATGGCGCCACCGCTCCCGCTTTGATGGACGCCGCAAGGCGGCGCAACTCGAACCATTGGGCGACGATCGCCTTGGTGTCGATCATTCCGCCGATCAGTGGCTCCAAAACCGGATATCCGTCCGATTTTTCGAACGCATAAAGCTTGCGATCCTTCAGATCTTTGATCCGGGGAGCGAAACGGAAGTCGAGAAGATGACAGAGCCCGACTGATGTGGCGCCGGCGGTGTCGGTGTAATGTTCTTGAATATTCAAAGCGGTTCGGTGCTCATGATGGAGCAGGCCATCGAGAACATGCGGCGCTTCGCCGGCGGTCGCGCTGATCACCTTGGTGTGGAATGGGTCGTACTGATCGGAGACGAAAGTATACAGCACGGCGCCTGGATCGATTCCATATTTGGCATTGACGTCGCCCCCAGATCTGGCGCGGCCGCCTGCTCGGAAATACTGCCCGTCGGAAGACGAAGTGGTTCCGTCTCCCCAAAGGCCCGCCATCGGGTGCTTGTGATGCGCGTCGACGATCGCGGCGCGCGCGGCGGCGTAATTGTCGTCGCACACATGCCATTGCGCGACGTTGACCAGATGATGGTAGCTCAACCCCCGCGAGGCGTCGGCCATGCGGGCCAGGCCGAGATTGGTTCCGTCGGCGAGAATCGCGGCCGATATGGCCGGCTTGTCGGCGGCGGGATTGCCAGTGCGCAAATGGGTGAAGTGCGCGGTGAAGCTGGTCCATTGGTCGACTTCCGCCAATAGCTCGGTGATGCGCACACGCGGCAGCAGATTGTTGAGGCGATTGGCCAGCTCCAGCGCAGCGTCGGGAACGACCGGTTTGTTGCGCGCGATATAGAGTTTGCCATCCTCGATTTCGACGCCGTCGAGGTCACCCCTATCCGCGCGGCCGGAGACGAAGACGAGGCGTTCGCGTACAGCGGTGGCGCGAGCCGTGAGATAGGCGGAAACGTCGATTTCTCCACCGATCCCGGTTGCGGAAATCGGCGGCGCCCCGAGTGGAAGCAGATAATCCTCGAAGGCCCGGTAGTCGCGACTGCCGGCAACCCAGACGTTGCTGCCACGCAATCGCTCCCGCAGCACTGCTAAGACGGCGGTCTCGTAGAGGCGGCGGTCCGGCGCGTCATTCGCGAAGATGAGCTTAAACCACTTCCGCGGCAGGAACGATGATGGCGCGCTCTTTGGCAAAGCGCGCCGTCCCGTGAGGTCCATCTCCTTCAATAGGTCGACGGCCGCGAGGACCGGATCGTTCGGCGTAATCGACTGGAACTGGAAGGCGGCGAGAAATCGCGGGATAAAGCGGCGCATCGCGCTGTAACGCTCGGCCGCGGTGATGAGCAAATCCTGGTCGGCGACGCCGGTGACGGCCTCGATGACCGGGATCGCGTCCTCGAGTTCGGCCATTCCGATCTCGCGCTCGATGATTGCAAGGCCGTTCTCTCCGGTGAGCTTAGCTTTCTTCAAAGCCGTGATGGTGCGCCGGAACAAAGCCAAAGCCTTGGCGACATCCTTTTTTGTTGCCTGGAAACGGCGTTCATCCTTGTTCTTCGCCTTCGCGAACAGCGAGCCAATATATTTATCGAACATGGCGAGGGTCGCGTCGGTCAGCCTGGTTTCCAGGCTTATGACCTGGGCCGTGAGCACAGCAGCGCGACGCAAGGGCTCGAGGTCCGCGATGTGCTGGGCTGTCATCACCGCTCCTTCATCGACCAATCGAATGAAACGGCCGGCATGAATATGTTTCATGCGACTTGGTTCGATCTTCAGGGCGCGTAAGGCTTCGAGCCGATCGAGAAGCTGAACGATATTGGAGGGCGCCGGGGATTCCGAGTAATCCCGAAGCCAAGCGAGCCTGGTTCGCCCCAAGTCCGGATCGACGATCACCAAACGATCGAGCGCCAGGCGCGTCTCGCGAGCCATGCCTGCTATCAGGGCCTGAAAAGTCCGCTTGCGCGCCCGAACCCGCGCGCCCAATCCGATCCGTTCCATTACCGCGATTGCCGGCATGATGACGCGATCAGCGCGCAGCCGATCGATCATGGCATCGATGATGGGCTCACCGCGATCCGTGCCCCAGGCCGCCTCGGTTCCTGCCTGCAGCATGCTGCGCCAATCGGCCAGTCCGAAGCTGTGAAGGCCGAGAAGATCGTAGAGTTCGATCAGGTGTTCACGTCGGGTCTCGGCGCGGTGGGCGTAATCATCAAATGTGATCGGATCGATCCCGAGCTGATCCGCAATGAAGGCGATTACCGCGAATGGTGGCGTCTCGCCGGGGCCGAGCGCCTGCCCAGGATAGCGGAGGAGACAAAGCTGAACGGCGAACCCCAGACGATTGGCGAAACGGCGCTTGGTTCTGATTACGTCGAGATCTTGCGCGCTCAACACGTAATGCTTTGCCATCTCTGCCCGCTCCGTCGGGAGCTTGAAGAGGCGGCCGCGTTGATCAGGGGTCAGCAGGGTGCGGCGGGGCATGAGATCTCCTCGGAGAGGCGGAGGAGATCATTCACATGATACCTGCCATAGGCCGCAATTATGAAAGAGAATATTGAAAGGACAATCCCCAGGATTTACCGTTCCGGTTCGCCGCCATGCGCAAACGAGCGTTTACGAAATCCAAGCCGCCCGGACACGCGCCATGCTGATCGGATACGCGCGCGTCTCCAAGGGAGACGAGCAGAGCAACCTCCTTCAGACGAAGGCGATCGAAGCCGCCGGCTGCAAAAGGCTCTTCGAGGAGTTGGCGTCCGGGGGCCAGTGGGATCGGCCGCAGCTTCATCGAATGCTCGATCAGCTTCGCGACGGCGATACGCTTGTGGTCTGGAAGCTCGATCGTTTGTCCCGCTCGCTCAAGGACGTGTTGCATATCATGGAGAAGATTGGGGCCGCCGGCGCCGGCTTTCGGTCGCTGACCGAGAATATCGACACGACTACTCCAGCCGGACGCATGATGATGCAAATGGTGGCTTCCTTCGCGGAGTTCGAGCGCGCCATGATCCGAGAGCGGACATCGGCAGGCATTGCCGCGGCCCGCGCCGAAGGCCGGATTGGCGGGCGCCGCAAGAAGCTCGACCCTATGAAACGGCGCGAGATTGCCGAAAGCGTCATCTCGGGACGAAAATCGGGCGCCGAAATGGCCCGCCTCTATGATATCAGCCAGCCAACCGTTTCACGCATCGTCGCTCAATATCGCGCCAGTCGTCCTTAGCGTACGATTTTGAACAAATCGTGCGGTGACCCCCTCTACGGACGCGAGTTGCTGGCCGTGGATGGGACGCGGATCAAGGCGGTCAACAACAAGGATCGCAACTTCACGCGGAACTCGCTGCAGGAGTTCATCCGCGCGGCCGACCAGCGGCTGGACGACTATTTGCGGCGGCTCGACGAGGGGGATGTCGAGGAAGGCGGGACGGGCGGCGGCGCGCGCACGAAAAACCTGGCCGAGAAGATCGAGGCGCTCCGCCAAAAACGCGGGCGCTACGGGGCGATGCTGGCGGAACTCGAGGGGACCGGCGAGAACCAAATATCGCTGACTGATCCCGACAGCCGGGCGATGGCCGCCCATACGAAGGTTGGCGTCGGCTACAATATCCAGCTCGCCGTCGACGCGAAGCACAAGATGCTCGTCGAGCAGGCCGTGACCAACCAGGTCGTGGACATGGGCCTGCTGACCCAGACCGCCGAGCCGGCCCGCGCCATTCTCGATGTCGAGAATATCACTGTCGTCGCCGATCGCGGCTACTTTAAGATCGAGGACATCGAAGCCTGCGAGAAGGCGGGGATGACGCCCCATGTTCCCAAGCCGCAACGCGGATCGTCGGTGCGCAATGGGTTTTTCCGCAAGGACGAGTTCCGGTATGATCCGGACCAGGATGTTTACATCTGTCCGGCCGGAGAAACGCTATCGCCGAACCATGAAGGCAAGTCGCGTGATTTGAAGAAGATCGATTACAGCAATCCGGCGGCATGCCCTGCCTGTCCTCTTCGGTCGCGGTGCACCACAGACCGTCGCCGGGTCTCGCGGCTGGAGAACGAGGCCGTGCTCGACCGGATGGTTGCCCGCCTGAAGGCGAGGCCGGGAATCCTCGACCGGCGCCGCGAGATCGTCGAGCATCCCTTCGGCAGCATCAAGCAATGGATGAACCAGGGCGCCTTTCTGATGAAGGGCCTCGACAATGTCCGGGCCGAGTTCAGCCTCACCGCGCTCGCCTACAATCTCCGCCGGGCCCTCAACATCCTTGGCGTCGAAGCCATGATGGCGGCTGTTCGAGTATGAAACGAGGGTATAACGAGGCGCATCCCCAGCCGGAACAACCTGCGCGGACGCCCCTGGGTCACGACAGGCGATTCTCTCGACCAGAATGCGCAAAATGCGCCGCGGCGCGTGTCTCATGATCGATATTGCACGAACGCGATTTGTTTTCACACGTGTTACCGGCGGACTACAATCCGCGCCTAAACGGCGCGTCGTTGCTCGATCGAGTGCTTCGGCTGGGGTGCGCGCCGACAATTAAACTGTCCGGTTCAGCGACAACTATCTTGGCCGGTGAGGTCGTCCGCCAGCGCCGATTGAAGGGAGGGGCGAGCCCCCGACAGGAGATCGGCGCTGGCGGACGACGGCGCTGCTAAATTCCCTTCTGGGGGCATCAGCCGCTCGGCGTCGAGGGTGGTATCGCGGCTCAATCAACCAAAGATTGAGCTCGATGCCGAACCCTCATATTTCCGACAGACAGGTGATGCGCTACATGGCTTCGCGTTCACAGCACCATAATCAGGCAACCGCCGCGGCAATGGCCGGCATCAGCGAGCGCTCAGCGCGCCGCATTGACAAAGATCCACGTTTTCCGTCCCAGAAGAAGCAGCCGCGAACTTGGCGAACCCGCCCGGATCCACTGGAGACTGTCTGGCCGCGGGTTCTGGAGATGCTCAAAATCCCCGGCATCATGGCGGTGACGATTTTCGAAGAGCTCCAGGATGAGCTCGGCTCCGAGGTTCTCCCAGACAGCGTCCGCCGGACGCTTGAACGCCGCATCGCCAAATGGCGCGCCCTTCACGGCGCGGACAAGGAGATTTTCTTCCCTCAACGCCATGATCCCGGCCGCCAGGCATTGTCCGATTTCACCGTCGCCGACAGCCTCGGGGTCACCATCGCCGGCGAGCCCTTGCCGCATCGCCTCTATCATTTCCGGCTGGCCTTCAGCGGTTGGGAGCATGCGCAGGTGATCCTTGGAGGCGAGAGCTTTTCAGCCGTCGCCGAGGGGCTGCAAGATGCGCTTTGGAAGCTCGGAGGCGTCCCAGGGGAGCATCGGACCAACTCGCTGTCGGCCGCCTTCAAAAATCTCGACCGCGACGCAGAGCTCGATTTCACCAAGCGTTATGACGAGCTGTGCCGGCATTACGGCATGAAGGCGACCCGTAATAATCCGGGCGTGGCCAATGAGAACGGGAGCATCGAGGCGGCCAACGGCCATATCAAGATCCGCCTCGACCAGAGGCTCCGGCGACGGGAGAGCCGAGATTTCGTCAGCCTTGAAGCCTACCGCGCCTTTGTCGACGGCGTCTGCAACCGTTACAACGCCCGTTGCGCGACGCTCGTCGCGATCGAGCGCGAGAAGCTCGAACCCTTGCCCAAGCGGCGGACGACCGACTTCGCAACGGTGACGGTGAAAGCGACGCGCAATAGCACCATCACTGTCGATCGAGTCATCTACTCCGTCCCGTCTCGCCTTATCGGCCACATGATCGAGGTGCATCTCTTCGACGATCGGCTTGAATGTTTCCTCGGGCCGGATCCGGTCATGCGCATGGCGCGGGTGAGAACGGACGGCAAGCGCGCCCACTCCATCAATTATCGTCACCTGATCGGCTCGCTCCGGCGCAAGCCGCAAGCCCTTCGATATCTCGTCTATCAAGAAGCTCTCTTCCCGAGCGCCCCATATGCCCGTTCGTGGGCAGCTCTCGACGCCGGCTTGCCCCCCAGGCACGCCTGCCGGACCATGGTCGGATTGCTCGTTCTGGCCGCATCCGGCGGAGCCTGCGAGACGGCTTTGGCCGCCCGGCTCGACGCGATCCTCGACGCAGGCCTGCTACCCGACCTCGGCGAGCTCAAAAAGGAATTCCAGACCGCGCCACATCAGTCCCGCGACGTCACCGTCCCTCCGCCAAACCTCGATGACTATAATCTACTGCTGCCTTCCGCGTGCGAGGTGCGGCCATGACCGACACGACCATTCTTCCTTCCCTGCTGGCCACCCTTCGGCTGCCCAGCATCGCCCGCAATTGGAAGCGGATCACCGAGGTCGCCAATCGAGATGGATGGTCGGCCGAGAAGCTGCTCACGACGCTGATGGAGATTGAAGTCAGCGAGCGGGCGTCACGGCGTATCCAGCGCTATCGTGATCAGTCCGAAGCGCCGGCCGGAAAAACCTTCGCCAGTTTCGACTTCAAGGCCGCGCCGGGCGTGCGCAAGCAGCACCTTTTGGCGCTGGGCGCCGGCGGAGACTGGATCAAGGATGGCGACAATCTCTTGGTTTTTGGTCAAAGCGGCACTGGCAAAAGCCATGCCCTGGCGGCCATATGCCATACGCTCATTGATGCTGGAACCCGGGTTTTGTTCAATCGAACCATCGACATCGTTCAACGGCTGCAGATCGCGCGCCGCGACCTCTCCCTGGTAAGCGCCCTCGAGAAGCTCGACAAGTATGATCTCATCGTGCTCGATGACCTCTCATATGTTCGAAAAGATCAAGCCGAAACCAGCGTCTTGTTCGAACTCATCGCGCATCGATACGAACGCCGCAGCATCGCCATCACCGCAAATCAGCCATTTTCGGCTTGGTGCGAGGTTTTTCCAGATGCCGCAATGACCGCGGCGGCCGTCGATCGATTGGTCCATCACGCAACCATCATCGAGATGAATGGCGACTCTTACCGAAAGCGCTCCGCTGTCCGCAGAACAATAAAGGAAGAACCCGGCGCATCTGACTAACCATCCGCGGCCAAACACCCTCGCATGATGGAAACATAATCGCCGGCCACAGAGCGTCTGCCAACATGAGCCCGTGTTTTGATCAGCGACAGTTAATGTAGTTGTCGCTACGCTAACCTGTTGCCAAACGACAATTAGATTGATACCCCTATCTGCGCTACTCGACGACGGCCCCTACCGGCCAGTTTAATTGTCGATGACCGGCCATCACAGGGATTCCGTTCGCGTGTCAGAACTAATTCACGAGGTTTCTGGCCGCCACAGTGTCAGATGAAATCGCCGTCTGGGTGGTCTGGCGAATAAACGAAACAGCGTTCGATCCCTCTAGGTTCGCCATGAGTTTCACGACAGCTTCCGTCATATGCTGCTTCGCCTCGGCATTGAAACCGGGAGTAGATGGCTTCATTACGGCAAATCCGTCCAGATAAACTCGTCAGTTCTACTGTGTCATGAACGGATATGGCTAGCTGTCTGGCGGTGCGTTGTTTGACAGCATGGACATCGCATAAGGGTTTTTGCGAGCGCGACGGTGAGCTGTTTTCGGATCGTTGCGATCGAGTTTTCGACGTGACGTTCTGGTCGGATCGGCGGCGCCGCGGGGTCGAAAACCTTTGGGTAACGGAGGCATCTTGCGCCGCCAGGAGGCTGAGGGGGGAATCGCTTCCCGTTCGCAGATCAGAAAGCCGTAAGCTGCGATGCAGAGTGTCGCGTGGTGGTGAAAGCCACGCCAACCTCGACCTTCGTAATGGGCCAATCCGAGTTCGCCTTTCAGCTCCTCGTAATCGCGTTCGATGCGCCAGCGCAATTTGGCCTTGTCGACGAGATCCTGCAAAGGCGTGTCCTTAGGCAAGGTCGAAAGCCAATATTTCGTCGGCTCAGCTTCTTCATTCGGCCACTCAACAATGAGCCATTCCAGCGGATGCGGTTTGGTCCGATTGCAATCACGCGAGGCTGGGCGCAGACGCACAGCGGCAAAGCGCGAGGCGAGCGGCGTGTTCGAACCTTCGCGCCAGGTGAGGCTGCGCCATGCTTTTTTCTTCAAGCTCAGCGCCAGCTCCTTGACCGTGACGGGTTGATGTTCAAGATCACGGTTCAGACGAGACGGCTTGCGGCCATGGCCGCTCCAGGGCTTTGCCGGTAGAGGCTCCTGACCGGGCGGCCAAACGGTCAGCGTCGATTGGACGCCGACGACGTAAGGCAGATCCAAAGCTGTCACTCCGGCGCGAAAGCCGCCGTTCACGCCATAGCCCGCATCAGCCAGCACGACGCCCGGCGCGACGCCTGCGGCATGAGCCGCACGGATCTGATCAAGCGCAATCTGTGGCTTCGTCTTGAACTCGATCTCCTTGGGGATATGCGCCTTTTTTCGGCGTGCCTGATCATTTGCCCATGCCTCCGGCATATAGAGCCGGTAGGCGATCGGCAGGCTCGCCGTATGATTGGCGATCGACAGCGTCACCGCGACCTGGCAATTGTCCTGCTTGCCGAGCCTGCCGCAATATTGCCGCGCGACGCCGACCGAATGGGTTCCCTTTTTCGCAATGCCCGTGTCGTCCACGATCCAGGCTTCGATGGGGCCTTGTCTCTCGAGGGAAGGCAGAACCAGCTCGAAAACCTTACCCAAGACCGCCTCGTCCGACCAGGGCGCTTCGCCGACCAGATGCAGAAGCGATTGATGTTTGGCCGAGACGCGTGTCGGCGCAACAATCGCCGCCATAGGCTCGACGCTCTTGCGCTCGCCGGGCATCAACAGCCCGACGCAATAATCGTTCAAGGGCTTGGCCCGATCGGCATGCCCGATCACTTCAACAAGAGCCTCGACATAGGCGGCAAAACGCGCTTGGCTGGTTGGTCTCGAGAGATCCATATCAAATACCGGGTATCGATCAACGAATCAACAAGTTACCAGATTTGCTCGCGACGCGAATCTCCCTCGATTTTGTGATTCAGTAGAACTAGCCACTCCAAAGGCGGACGCTTCTCGATTTGCCATGCGTTGACGTGCGGTATTTGGATTTCAGTCATGCGGCCGCCCTCCTGCCGAGCATAGGACCACTTTTCGTCAATGGTGTCATCGCAAAATCTTCCGCAAATCGCGAGCTGATTCAATCCGCATTCTCCGACGAACTGCAGCCACTTTTCTCACCGGCTGAGATGGCCGCGCTTGCAGGGGGCGCATGATGGTGGACATGGATAGCTATGTATCCCGTCTCGGCTACGTCATCGGCGTCGATCTCGGCCAGAGCAACGATTTTACGGCCGTTACCATCGTCGAGCGCACCCGCGAGGTTCTGCTCGATCAGCCAAAGCCGGTCAGCTATGCAATTCGCCACCTGCAGCGATTTAAGCTCGCCACGCCTTACCCGGACCAGGTTTTGATGATCGGCGCGATCATCAAGTCGCTGCCGCCTGCGCCAAACAAGCCCGTATTGGTTGTCGATGCAACCGGCGTCGGGCGGCCGATTGTGGATTTGATGGCAAAGGCCGGTTTGTATCCCGTTGCGGTGACGATCACGGCGGGCGCCAACGAAACCAGCGCTGGCGATTTCCGCTATGGCATACCGAAGCGCAATTTGGTGAGTTGCCTACAGGTCGCGTTCCAGTCAGGTCGGCTGAAAATCGCCCGTGGCCTGCCGGAAGCCGAAACGCTGGTCAACGAAACTCATGAATTTTAAGGTCAAGATCTCAACGAGCGGCCATGACAGTTACGAAGCCTGGCGCGAAAGTGTTCATGACGACCTGGTTTTAAGTGCTGCGCTGGCTGTGTGGTATTGCGAGCGGAAATGCAAGGACGGGCCACGCCAATTTCGGCACAGATTATTCGAGGGGCTATAACAAATGCTAACGAAGCATGCGAGTAAACTCACAGAGCGGGAGTGGCAGGCCGCGCTCTACAATATCAGCGCTGGTCGGGGCCTTCCGCCAGTCGAGGCACAGACGCCAGCTATTAAGCCGGCCGCGCTCGCAATGAGCGCTGCTGATTACTCCCGCGCATGCGCGCAGATTGCAATGGGCCGTGGCGCCCAGAAGATAGGAAACTAAGTCAATGTTGAATCCAGAGAATTTGCATACCCTGACAGATCGTATTGTTCCCGCGCAGATTGCCGAAGTGCAGCAACTCACCGCCAGCATGGAAGCTGCCTTTGAGGCGGCATGGAAATGCGATGTGCTGGGCAATCCGCGACTGCGGGGAGTCCTCGGTCACACGCGCGAACTGGTTAAAACGACGCAGCCTGCGGCGGCTATCCGGGCCTTGCAAAAGGCCATCGCGACGTTCGAAGGTTATGCTGCGGCGACGCCGTTGCAGCGCCAGCAAGCGGCAGCGCAAGGCACGCTGGAGATCGGCCGGAACTTCGCGCAGGAGCAGCTGCAGCGCGATCTTGCCGTGTTCGACGCAGTCCGCGCGTCCAACCCGACGCCATTCTCCGCCCCATCGTTTCTCGCCGTCATCCGCGCGCGAGGCTGCGAGCTAACGCTCAATGCGGCCGGTCAAATCTTGGCGTCGCGGCCGGACGTGCTGACACCGGCTGATATTGCGACGATCCGCGAGCGGAAGGCGGCGATTTCCGACGCGATCGGCAGGCCGCCGGCCGCGTCTGTGATTGCGTGAATACCAGGCGGACGGGAGACTCGGATATGAATTCTTACAATAGGCGACTTGAGCGCTCGGAAATCGCCCCGGCGGACCTCGGCTGCGGCGTTCAAATTGTGCAAATCATCATTGGTGACGACGGGGAGCCAATATCGGCGATATCGCGCTCGGACGGTCGGGCATGGGCGCGCGGCCAGGGTGAATCAGCCGCCGACTTCGAGGCGCGCTGGCAAGCTGAGTTCGGTTGATATGTTCGAAATCACGAGAGAGCCGCGCCGCGCTTGCGCACGTCAAAGCGTTTGTCGCCAGTACCCATGACGCCCCACTCGCCTGCCAAAATTCAAAAGCGTTCTCTATACTCCGAGGGAAACTGTCGGCTGCCAATAGCCCGACACAACCTGTCCCTCATCCTTGCCCGGCCACGGAGGCATGGTCGTTACGAGGAATACCAGCGGTTCATAACCATACGAGCGGAACTGAAAGTGCGTGCCTAAAGGAATAGTGAGGCATACCCCCGAATCAAGTGGCACAAGTTCCTCCTGCGCATCCTGTTTCCGCCACATCTCCCCTTTGCCAGAAACAATATACCAGATTTCCTCGACGGTCTTGTGCGCCACAGCGAATGAGATGCGGCCCGGTGCCAACTCGAAATGCGCAAAACTACCACCCTTCGACTGCAGCATCGCGCGAACGTCGGTTCCGTCAGGAGCGGTATCGACCGGGCGAACCGGCAGTCTTTGAGTCTCGAATTTTTGCATCACTTATCTCCAGCGCCGTCGCCCTGATCAATACTGGCATGGACGAACCTACAACAAACCTGGGACATGGCGCAATTCGGTCTCCGGCTCGGAGCTAAGCCGCGCGTCATGATCTCGACGACGCCAAAGCCTGTTAAATTGCTGAAAGAACTTGTCGCCCGCAACGGCGATGACGTTGTTGTAACACGCGGCAGCACCTACGACAATAGGGCCAATCTGCCTCCATCGTTCTTCACACAGATCATTCGCCGAAATGAAGGAACCCGCCTCGGCCGGCAGGAACTCGCCGCGCATCTTTTGACGATGGAGGCCGACGTCGAACTCGCCAAGCAGGCGGCCGTCGAGCGGGCCTGTCGGATGGTCGAGAAAGAGGCCAAGCGGGTCCTCGGCACGTATGACTATGGATGGGAGTCCCTGAAGCCGGAAACCATCGCCCGCAAGGCTAGGGGTAATTCGCCGTTGCTTGAGACCGGCAAAATGCGCGATTCGATCAGCCATTACGTGACTCAGGAAGGACGCGAAACCGTCGGCTATGTCGGCTCAACCAGCAAGATCGCGCTCTATCAGGAAATGGGAACCCGCAACATTCCGCCGCGCCCGTTTCTAAGCGCCGCGCTGATGGCCAAAGAGCGGGCAATCGTCGAAATGACCGAAAAGCTTGTCATCGCGGCGATAACGCAGGGCGGTCCGAACTATCGCGAGCTGAGAGAGATCATTCACCTTGTGCGCGAGTTTGGGCGTGAGGTGAAAAAGATCGCCCATGAGTTGCTCGACGATCCCGATGACAGCGAAGAGCATTAACGCCGTCACCTGTGCCGGCCGCGATCATCTGAGTAGATGGGCCCCGGGAGGCCGGTTGCCGTCGATGGCGAACGGGTCACGCCGCGCGTTTGCGAGCTTCGGCATAGTCCCGATCGCCAAATCGTTCAGTCAGATTGAAGACGTCAAAATCAACATCATGCCTTCGGAGCATTTGATTCACTCCTTCACGTCGGGATGCGCTTTGCCATTCGGCGGCATGCGCGCTGGTGCGACGGACATGGCGAGTGATTCCTGCGTCGAAAACGGATCACAGGGGGGCCACGCCCGTCGCAATTAGCAATAAATCACAAGAGCATGGAGACTAACACTATCTATCAGTCGTCATAAAGAGGGCATCGCGCGGGCTGCGTGCCAAACCCTCAGCGGCTAACCGATGTTTCAGGCGCTGGCAGGCGCAGCGTCGTCCTTTGCACCTTTGGCGACAATCTGCGACTCGTAATCTGGCAAAGGTCGTTCCAGAGGGTTTTCCCCGATATTCACGACCTTATTCTGATGTTCGTCCTTTGTTGCAATTGACAAATGTCAATAGGCAATTACGTTCATGTGTTGATCGATATCAGGGGCGCTGATTGTTCTCTCCCGACTTGCTTGGAGTACTGCGGAGTGCGACGAAATGGAAAACTCGTGGGAACTTAAAGATCGCGATACCTATCTCAGAATCATCGAGGTTGCTGAGCATTTATTCGGCCGGATTGGTTTTCAGGAAACGACGATTTTAGACATCGCTCGTGAATCGCGGATGTCGCCCGTGGACGTCTACCGTTTTTTCCCCTCGAAGGCCGAGATCCACGAGGCCATTGCGCGGGGCTAGGCACGACCATGGATGAGGGCTGCTGGCCATGCGCACTACAAGTAAAATTGCGCTTTCTCTTTGCGGCGTCGCGGTAATAATATTCAATATTGGTTTAATGTCTGCTTCAAACAAAGATGCCGAATGGGGAAAGGAAAAAGACGAAACGTCTTCTTCTCAACGACTTGCTGAGTTGATCGTCAATGATCCGGAAGCAGCCAAAAGGGGGAAGTCATGTTTTCTGGGCTCGTCATAGCTACCGCGATCTTTTTTTCCGGCATCGCGTCATCAGGCACGGGAGATAGTCAGCCTCCAGATTCATTGGTAAATATGATTTTTGGTCACTTCGGATTTCATGCTGCCCCACCGGTGTCGCCGAACAAGTGTATTGTGCATATGACCTTGAATCAAAAGATGTTTCTCCATAATTTTGCCCGAATAAAGAAGATCTGGCTTCTTAATCAAAGTTTAGACAACTCGGAGGTTTTCAAGCAACCCAATACATTGTCGATGGCATTTTTATTTCAGATAATGCCGCCCGCTACAAAAAATCTATATGAGGGCAACGAAAACGCGGATAGTTGCTTATTCGAGCAGTCAATAATAATTTGTTGATGAATATGGGAATGACGAGACAGTTCCCGCTCTTTCATACAACTTTACGAGGGCGATCTATAAAAAGATAAATTGGGAAAACTTTCCGAACCAAAATATGATGAAAATAGCGCCGGGGTTCCGGTTCGCTCCTGAGTTTCAGAGCATGATGTCTGAAGAACGGAGCAGATAAATCTGGAGCTGGGCCGGCTTGACGCGATGAATTGTCTCACGGGCGGCCTCGTTTCTTCAGCCTCACGCCCGGCCCTCCGCCGTTTTCTGCAATGAACTCGACGCCGGCGGCTTCGAGGGCGGCGCGGATGGCGTCGGTGGTCCGATCCTTCAAGACTTCACCTCTTTCGAAGCGCATCAACGTGTTCGTCGACACCTTCGCCATTTCCGCCAGTTCGCGAACGCCAAGCTCAAGAGCCGCCCTGGCCATGCGGCATTGAGCGGGGGTCAATTCGCTACCTCGTAGCGATTTTGATTTGACAACTGATTTGAGGCTCTTATCATCGCCACATGGTAGCGATATCGCTACCGCGTAGCAAGAAAGCTTCAGAAAAATAAGCGGAGATATCCACAATGCCGAACAGCACCGTTCCGGCAGCCGACGCCGGCTTGCCAAAAATCAACCGCCGCTCAGCGCTCGCGAAACTTGGGCTAGGGATCGCCGCGACATCGACGCTCGGCCCGGTCGTGGCGAATGCCGCGCCCAACAAGGCCGCAGCCGATCCGATTTTCGCTTTGATCGAAGAGCACAGAGCGGCTTTTGGGGACGCGGGGCGGGGCTATGACAGAGGCGTTGAAATCTATGAGGCCGCCTACGAGAAAGAAGACAAACTGCTAAGAAGGCTACTTGCGACCAAGGCGACGACAGCCGCCGGCGTCGAGGCCTTCTCTCTATACGTCTCGGAATATCCAGACATCGAAAATCATAGTGGGGACATTGGCCTTCTGAAGGCCATGACGACTATCGCCGCCGCGCTCGGTGACATCGCCGTCAAGAACGCCGCATAACCATGAGGAGCGACGCGCGCCATCTTCGGCTTAAGAAAATTGGCGAAGCCGGTGACGTTGGCCCAAGAGAAAGCGGCTCTGCGGTCGTCTGGCCTTTCCGGTGTAATGGCTGAGGTCAAACGAACCAGTGACGCCGAGTGGGAGGTCGCCTTCGAGCTTTGCGATTATCGCTGCGCCACAATCCAAGAGGCAAAGGCGAGGGCCAGCTATATCTTAACCGCACCGTCCATCATGCAGTTTACCGCAAATGATTTCTTCGACGCGCTCCTCGAATCGATGGCTTAGAACGATGCGGCTCCTCTGGACGATCGTTATTCTGGACGCGCTCTATAAATTCGACGCCGGATAACGGTAGTCGCTAACCGATGCGATCGAGGCTGCCCGTCACGCCAGAGCCCTTGTGCGGATGGCGCGCGAAACGATGGGGAAGCTTTAGAGCGGGAGCTGGCAGCTTTTGAAGGGGCGATCAATAATATAGGAGGTCTAAGTGACAAAACCGAGGTCAAGCTGGCGCTCGGTTCTTGCCATTAGCATTAAGAAGTATATTAATTGAAGGTGCCCCCCACGAGGTACGAACTCGTGAGAGGCGGTTTCGTTGATTGTCTCAACCCGGCGCGTGGTTCATTGCCAAGTTATGGCGATGACCACGTGAAGGGCCGTGGTTGCGAACTGCAAGAAAAAAATCAGCATCTGTCTCTCTCACCTCCTTTCCGCGTCGATTTCGCGAGCCGCCGCATTAATTTAGGCGCGCCGCTCGCCGAACGAACCACAGTGAACAGCGCGCGCCGGATTCCGGCAAGAGAGAAATCCCATTTCGTTGCGCCGCGCGCGGCGCGGAGTTTGCTCGCCGCGCGCAGCCTCGACTAAACGCCTGATTCTGCACGACCGAAAACGACGGCGCAAAAAAATGCCGCTATAAAGAAAAAGTCAAAAAACTGTCTTGAAAGATGGGGAAATGCGCCGGCTGCGCTGGCGGCAGCTAATTCTTGCGGTGATTCCGTATCCTTTGCCCGTAAAGACCTGCAGCGCCTGCATTTTAGATGTGCGCACTTTGATTCATGCTTGCTGGCAATCAGGCTATTTTTGCAGCGAATAGCCCCAAGGCTCTGACTAGAGCGGGGCTTATAGCAACTTGTGTGAGTGCTTGTGCGACTTGGCCCTGGCAGGGGTCGAATAGTGTGATTCAAACTGCGTTCGTCGCCGTCGGATCGGCCAAGGACACGGGAATCCGGCACGCTGCAGCCGTGCCGGGTAGGCTCCGAGGAACCTAGAAATTGCTACGTTAATTAATGCGGCAACATTTAGGCAGCGCGGCCTGAGCGTCAAATCACGAACTCGTTCAGACAGGCCGAGAGACGAGCAATTCTCGTGATTGTTGCAAATTTGTCGGTCTGAGCGGCGGCCGGCAGTCGCTTCGAGCAATACTTCTTGACTAACGGATTTATTTGCGACATGATGGCCTTCAAATCGGAGATCGTCATGAGCATTCGCAAGCGCACATGGAAAACCGCCAAGGGCGAGCAGAAAGAGGCGTGGGTTGTCGATTATGTCGACCAAGGCGGCAACCGACGGCTTAAAACCTTCGAGCGCAAAAAAGAAGCATCGGCGTTTTGGACGACAGCCAGCTTCCAAATTCGCGAAGGCACGCATACGGCTGATAGCCAGTCCGCGACGGTCGCCGAAGCCGCTGATCTGTGGCTCGAAACATGCCACGCCAATAAGCTTGAAGGCGCAACAATCGACGCCTATGAGCAGCACGCCAGATTGCACATAAAGCCATTCCTCGGCCGCGTGAAACTCTCGCAACTAACCGCCCCCACGGCGCGCGAATTTGAGGATAAGCTTCGTCGCGGCGATCCGGCGCCCGGTGAGAGCGAAGGCAAGGCCCGTTCCCCTGCCATGGTCCGCCGCATCATAACGTCGCTCAGTACGATGATCAGCGATGCTCAAGAACGTGGCCTCGTCGCACGGAACGTTGTCAAAGACCTGCGTTCGCGGCGCAAGCGCGGGAAACAGAAGCAGCACGAAGACCGCCACAGCGGCAAGCTCAGGGTAGGCGTCGATATCCCGTCGCCGGAGGAGATCCGCGCCTTTGTGGCGGCCTTGGATGGCCGTTGGCGGCCTATCCTCCTGACCGCAGCGTTCACCGGCCTGCGCGCCTCAGAATTGCGCGGTTTGCGTTGGGCCGATGTCGATCTCGACAAGCGCGAATTGCACGTTCGGCAAAGGGTCGACAAACGAAACGCGGCGGGGCCGCCGAAGTCATCGGCAGGCGAGCGCACCCTCCCCCTGCCCCCAGTCCTGGTCAACACGCTCAAGGAACATCGGCTCGCGTCGAAAAGCCGTGACGGCCTCGTTTTCCCGACCGGCACTGGCCAGCCAGAATATCATGGCAACATTGTCAAGCGCGGTTTGATGCCAGCTTGGGTTGCCGCTGGCGTTGTTAACGCAGACGGCTCGGCGAAATATTCTGGCTTGCATTCGCTGCGGCATTTCTATGCGAGCTGGTGCATCAATTCGCGGGAAGACGGCGGCCTAGGGCTGTCCGCCAAGGTGGCGCAGGGGCGGCTTGGGCATTCGACCATCGCAATGACGCTCGACACCTACGGCCATCTGTTTCCGCGAGGTGACGATGGGTCGGAACTTGCGGCGGCGGAACGGACGCTTTTGGGATGAGGACAAGATTGCGGGAAGTTAGTCTGCAACATGGGCGCGACATACGCACAGAAACATAAATACAAACAACGCTATCTGACGGTTTCATAAACTGTAGGTCAGGGGTTCGAATCCCTTCCGGGACGCCAAGCCTGTTTCAAAGTCATGCATTTTCAACGCCTTATGACTTTGTTTGCAACTTCGGGGATTGAGGTTTGCGAATTTCCGTTCGCGAAATGGCCTCTCTGGCGAGTCGCGCCTGATCGACTTCGCGAGTATATCGCGAGACTTCAGCGAGACTAGCGTGGCCGCTGATCGCCGCGATCTCATGGGCCGTGCAGCCAGCCTCGGCGAGCCGGCGGCATTGCGCCTTGCGAATGCCGTGCGCCGAAAGGTCAGGCAAATCGGCGGCGTCGCATGCGCGCCGGAACCATGCGCCAAAGCCCGCCGCTGTGAACGGCTTGCCATAGGCGGTTGTTAAGAATGTGAGATTGGTTGATCGGTGGCGCCAAGAATTTCTTGAAGCGCCGAGTGCGTCGGGATTTCGAGCGTCTTGCCGGTCTTTTGCTGTCTTATGGCAATCGCGCCGCCGCGGACGTGCTGGCGCCCCATGCGGACAATGTCGGATCGCCGTTGGCCGGTGTAGAGCAGGAGTCCGAACGCGAGCCGCTCGCGCGTGCCGATCGGCCAGCGGGTTTCGAATTTCGCAATATCGGCTTCGGACCATGTGATATGGCCGTCGGATTTCGGCGCGCGAACGCGAATTCCGAGACTTGGGTCGAGGTCCATTATGCCCGCCGCAAGCGCGACTTGGATCACCTGCCGCAACGTCTTCAGCAAATTTTTCGCGGCGTGCGGCGTCGACGCCTTTTCGGACAAAATTGCTTCAAGGTGCCGCCGTTCGAAATCTTTGAGCGGCTTGTCGCCGTGTCGCTCGCGAAAGGCCTCCAGCACGCGCCGGCGGAACTCGCTTTGTGCTTTCGGATAGCGCGCCATAGATGGTCCAGTCGACAATCGCCGTCGCCCGCACCGTCACCTCAAAAGGCGTTCTGTCTTCGTCGGTCGCCCTCGGCGAAGGCGACGACGCTGCCCGGATTCGGCAACGTCCAGCACCCGATCACGCCCACCTCAACCGGCAGCCCCACCGCGGCGGAATATTGCGCGACGCCGAATAATGCGCCGACCATGAAGCCTTGGCCCGAGACCACGCCGCTGCTCGGCGCAATTGCCGTGACGACGTCGCCACGGTGCAGATAGTTGGTCGCCATGTGATTTTACCTTTCGTGTCCGTGCTCAAACCCTTTCGAGCTTGCAACTTTGATTGTGCGGGGGAAGATGCCTTGCAACAGCGCGATGCGCCGCGTCAGGTCGTTTTGCGCCTCGCGCATTTCCGTGTCGCTCTTGTAAATGACGGTGCGCGTCGCGCCGTTCGCCATGTAGGTGATTTCGCGCGCTCCGTTGGCGCGGGCGGCGTTGAGCAAGACGAGTTGGGCTTGTAAATCGGCTACCGTCTCGGTCATGTGATCGCCTATGTCGTCGCGGTGGCGCCAGGATTTTTCTGCCAGCCGCGAAATTCGACGAAAGCGCCGCCAAAGTCCAAACGGATTTTGAAGCGCAAGCCGTCAATATCGAAGCCGATTTCGGAGAAAATCTGAGGCCCTTGCTCGCCGTCGAGATAGGCGAATTCGAGGCCTTCGATCTGCGCTGGATCGGCGACGAGATACCACGCCTCGGCGTCCGTCAGACGCGGCTCGCAGACAACGCCGAGCAGCGACGACCAGATATTGACGTCGGCCGTTTGGATCGCGCGGATTTGCGTCAAGGTCTTTTCGGCCAACGTTTCCAACGCCGCCGGCACAAGCAACCATCTCGGCACCACATTGATCAGAAAGCCGGCCAATTCGTTTTGCTGCCGCATGGCGAAACGCGCGGCGCTGAGACTATCGCTGCTGATTACCGTTCCCGTCCCGGCGAGGTTGTTGTGCGCCGTGCTGAAAACGTTATTGCCGTCTTTCATCGCGGCGTTCGCGGCAACGAGATTTGTGAGAAACTGCGCTTCGAAGGCGGCGGCGCTGACGCCCATGCGGCGCGTTAGATCGTTCAGCGCGCCGAGCTCGTCATTGACGTAGCTTTGCCGCGAAAAGCCGAGCGTGCGGCCGTAAGTCCCGAGTTTATAAGTTTCTTCGGTATCTTGCATGCCGCCGCTGTGGAATTCGCCGTGCTCGTTGATCGGCAGCAACGCCGGCGCGAAGCTCAGCTGAATGCGGTGCTTCAAGCGAAAATCGCGCGATGTAGTTTGACGAGCAACCTGTTTCAAACCGCTCGGCGCGATCATGTAGGCTTGCCGCATGCTTTTGTTGATCGCATCTTGCATGATGAACGGCAGATCGCTCGTCGTTTCGAAAAAGGCGCGCTCGACGATCATCGCCGGCGTCCCGAGCGCCGGCATGCCGCGAGCTCTGAGGCAATCCCGCGCGATCTCGACGAGGCTCAGGCCGACGTAAGGCCTCGCCGCATCGCTTGGCGCCGAGCCCGTCATGCGGCAGAAAATCGCCTCGCCAATGACGTTGCGCCGCCATTCCGGGTCGTTGCTATCAAAGCCGCCGATGCTCGCCGACACGGTGCGGATATTTTCGGCGTGCGCGGAGCGGACGCGCATGGCCTCGAAGGCGACGCTTTGTGTTTCTGCTTCACTCGCGCCGAGGTCGATTTGTCGGTCGACGAAGCTTTGTGGCAAGCCCGCGAGGCGGGCGATACTGCGAATTTGGGCATTGATAGCCGCGCGGTCGGCTAGCGCCGGCGGGGAGGCGGTTGTGGTGACTTGGGTAGTTTGCTGCGGTTCCATTTGGGAGCTCCTGATAACGGCCCTTGGGTCGGCGGCGATGGGGACGAGACTTAATTCCATTGGCGTTAATTTCGTCACGACGACGACGCGCCGGCCGGCTTCGGTCGTTTCTCGCGTGCTATCGACCCGATAGCCAAAACTGACGCCCCGAAGGTGGCCCTCCCGCGCGGCCAGGACGGCCGCCTCGCCCTCGGCGCTGGTGGACAT
The DNA here is from genome assembly GCA_963815815.1 of uncultured Alphaproteobacteria bacterium. Classification (GTDB taxonomy): domain Bacteria; phylum Pseudomonadota; class Alphaproteobacteria; order Rhizobiales; family Beijerinckiaceae; genus Methylocapsa. Next base: position 220,123 of record CAWFIA010000009.1, on the reverse strand, counting down.
GCGGATGGTCGCCAAAACCCTGCCAGCGTCCACCCTGGCGGCGATGACGGAGCCCAGAATATCGCGAATGTCGTCGCGCTGATGCGCATTGAGCACGGGCGCGCCTTTCAGTCCGCTCCAATCCTGATTGACGTCAATCCGCTCGAAGTAGGCGCCGCGCTGGTCGCGCCGCTCGACGTCGGCGCCGGACGAGACGATCACTTCGAAGGTGCGCGCCTCAGGGTTCCAGCTTTGCGCGCCGAGGGCGGCTTCGCGCGTCAGGATTTCGGCGAGATCGGCTCTAAGGTGCAGCATTTTCGGCCTCCGGTTGCGGCGTCGCGGCGTTTGGCGCGAAGTTAATTCCCAAGGCTTTCTCGCGCGCCCGGTCATTGGCAATCTCGGCGTCCAATTCTTCAATGTTGAGCCCGCGCGCGGCGACGGCTTCGCGCCTCGAAGTGAGCCCGGCCCCGATCGCCAGCGCCTCGCCTTGAATGTCCTTCAAGGGGTCTAACCACTCGGACTTTGGCGATATCCACTTATGGCGGAGCGTTTGCACATTGAGCGGCGCGTTAATCCGCCCCGCCAGGATTTCGACGGTCAGCCAGCGGCGATAGGTTGGACGCAGAGTCTGGAAAGCGAAATGATCCTGCCAGGCGGCAACCCGCCGCCGGAAAGCGACAAGCGCCACGCGCGCGCTCGAGAAGTTCACCTGGCTCATATCGTTGTCGAGCATGAATGACGGAATTGCGACACCCGCGCCGATTTCGCGGATAACGCCGCGTTGGAATTCGTTGCTCTCGGTTCCAATTTCCGGCGGATCGGAAAACGAGACGCTTTCGCCCGGCTTCAGGCGCGTCATGGTTCCCGGTTCGAGCGATACTTCGCCCGGCTGCTCGCCCGCCAATAGTGTCCCGTCGCTGTCAACGATAAAGCCCGACAACAAGGCGCCGATCTTCAGGCGCACCAATTGCCCGTCCGTCAGCGAATCGAGCTCCCGCAACCGCAGCAACACGGTTGCGAGGCGGCTCATGCCGCGCGTTTGGCCAGCGGACTCGACGCGGAAAAGATGCAGCACATCCACGGCTTCAACGCGCGTCAGCTCCAAATTAGTGAGCAACGGCAGGCCGGGAATCCAATGGCGATAAACGTGGAAAGCGATTGGCTTGCCGAGGTGGTTGACTTCCACGCCGCAGACAATCGCCCCGCCGTTCGGCAACACCATGCTCAGTGCGGGATTTACTTGCTGCGGGTCGAGGCTGCGCACGCGGAGCTCGTCGTTTTCCAACATTAAAATCGCAAACCATTCGCCGTCGACGAAATATCTCGCCGCGGCGTGCGCCTGCAGGCCATAGAATGAGCAAAGGCCCAGCGCGTCCGCCCTGTCCGTCCAAGCCTCGAATTCGGCGCTAATGGTTGCGTCAAGCGCGTCGTCGCCGGTTTGCGGCACGGGGCGCATGCCGCTGCCTACCGCCTCGCCTGTCCATGTTTCAAGCGCCGAGGCGGCCAGCGGCTGATTGGCGGCGGCGTATCGCGCGCGCCGCGCCACGGGTTCACGTCCGGCCAGAATGGAGCTTTGTTGGCTCGGCATCGCGCCGGAGCCATGCCAGCGCCTGCCGCCGGCCGCCGCTTCGTAACCGGCGGCTGCTCCATAGTTTCGTTGCACAACGGGCGGCGCGGGCCGTTTGAAAAGGCCGCGGACAAATTCCAACATGGTTTCACGCCTCGACTCGCCGTGCGTTGACGATGGCGGCCAGTTGCGCGTCAGCCCTGACAAACCACACCGTGAGATTGACCCATGCCACGACGCCTAATTTCTCAAGGTAGTCGAGAGGGACGCTGCCGCCATTAACGCGGCGGTCGAAAAGCCCGCAGATGAAGGTGTTGTCGCCGCAGATAAACAGCGCAAAATTTCGGTTGACGTCCCGCGACCACCACCATGGTCCGGCGCTCCACGGGTCGCGCCGAATTTCCTCGCGGCGCGCGACCTGCTGGCGGTAGAGCATTTTGTCGGACTTCGCCCGAGCCGCGTCCGAGCTTTCGCGGTAGGCGGCAACGGCAGCGCGGCGCTCGGCGGCTTCCGCAAGCCCAGCACGGTCGCCGCAAAGCAAACTCGCAGTTTGGCTAAGGATCGTCTTTTTTGCGGATTGGGTCGTTTTTTTGCCAACGCTGATTGCGACCAGCAACGCGAGGGCGTCGAGATAGTGAAAACGACGCCTGACGCGCGGCCTTACGTCCGAAATCAAAAACATGCCTAAGCGCGTTGCTACGTCGACAATCGCGTCTTCGTTGATTTCGAATGCTTGGGCGATCTCTTTTAGCGTGAAGGTCTCGCCGATGAGCTCTTCGACTTCTGCGGGTGAATAAATGACTCGGCGCGACTATCCAAGGCGAGATTCGACATTTCTGACGGCCCCTTGGTGATGGGATGGCGGCCACCAAAAACGCCGATTCGCGCCAAACGTCAAGGGGCGGCGGCGACATAAGTGGTTGAATTCAAAATAGGAAAGGCGCAATATTTGGCGCGCTAAAAGCGCCCGATGGCTACAGCCGCGGCGAAATCAGAGTGCGCCCTGCGACCGAGGCTGAGATACGGCGCATCGAACGGCCAAGGCTCATGAACGGAAATGACTTCGTCGGCCACCGGCATTTATGAACGGGGCAATCAAGATGAGAAAATGGATCGTAACGGCGGCTATCGCGGCGCTGGCAGTTGCCAGCGTTTCCACAGCCTTCGCTTATCGTGGCGGAGGCGGCCGAGGCTTTCATGGCGGCGGCCGGGGTTTCCACGGCGGCGGCTTTCGCGGCGGCGGCTTCCACGGCGGCGCGCATAGATGGCATGGAGGGGCTCGTCCTGGATATGGCTACGGAGGCGGGCGCTACGGCTATGGCGGGGGGCGCTACGGCTATGGCGCCTACGGTGGATACCGCGGCGGCTATGGATATGGCTACGGCGCGCGCGGAGTCGGTTATGGCCTTGGCGCCGCAGCCGTCGGCGCTGCCGCTGCTAGCAGTTACAACTATGGCTATGGCGGCGGCGGCTGGACGTGCCCTGCTCCATGGGTCTTCCATGTAAATCGCTGCGTAATGCCCTAATGGAATGGGTAATCCTCATTATCGCGACGACACTTGCCTTACGGCGCAATGCTTGATGGCGGTTTCCGCAGATAAGAGACTTTCAAATGCGGCCCATGGGCCGCATTTGCCTCCGTCATGGATGACGCTTTTGACGCAAGCTGAAGATCATTCAGGAATGCCTTAAAAGAAGGGCGTTCCGCGCCCGTCTTTTTCCCCCTCCCTGGACCAGGCCCGCGTTCGATCTGCGCTAGCATTCCTCCCAGCTTCCACCGCGCTCGAATTCTTGCCCTCATTGGCCTGGCGAAATCGAAGATGTCTAAATCCCTTCGAGCCAGCGACTCCGCGTGACCCGCGCCGGCGCCTTGCTCTGCGGCTCCAGCCTCAAGGCCGCCTCTCTTGTGTCGAGATTGAGCGCCAGCCCTTCGCGCGCTGCTGTGCAATAAATGAGCGCGTCCAGACATTCGTTGCGCTTGCCCGGTATCACTTCGAAGCGCCGATTCGGCCGCCCGCGCGCGAATTTCGTGACAAGCCGCTCGCTGGCCAGCTGCTCGAAGTAGCTGGCGTCCAAACTATCTGAAAACCGGATAGTCGAGCCGCGTTTCAGGCGCTCGAAAAGCAGCAATTTCAGGCTGTCGACGCCGACGATATAGAGCCGTTGCGCGCCCCTTGCTCTTGAGATTTTGAGCCGCCTTGAAAGCCGGCCTGCCGAAGCCGGGCGCGCCCTTGACGGCGAAAACGCGCCTCGAGGCCCGCGCCGCCGCGAATTTCATGACGCGGTCGTAATGCGAGCCCGAGCCGGCGTCGATTGCGCTCGCGTCAACGCCAATCGAGCCGCCATATGGGTGCGTCCAGCGTTGCTTCAGGAGGTCGTCGAGGTCCTGCCAAAGCGGTTCGCTATCGGTCGGGCCGTGCAGGACAGTGTGGGCCAGCACGAAGCACTCGCCAGGCGTTTTCGTCCAGCCGCAATAGGTCACCTCGAGCCGATCGGCTTGGACGTCGACGCCCGCCGTAATCAGCAAAATATCCACCGGTATTTTTTCGAGCCCGAAACGCTCGACGCGGCCCGCCAGGTCGTTTTCGTCGATTTCGTCGCCGGCGGCCTTCCACGGCTCGCCGAGCACCGTGTTGACGAAAACGCGCAACGTCGACGGATCGTCTTTGGCGGCGAGAAATTCGGCGGCGAGCTTGCCCCATGACGCGTTGGCGAGCGACGACACCAACGCGTTGAGGCGAAAACCCGCGTGGCCTTTGATTTCCGGCTGCGTGGCGCGCCAGCGGCCGCCGCCTACCATGGCCGGCTTGTGAGCCTCGGGGATGACAGCGGCGCAGTGCGGACACCTGTAGGCGGCTTTCTCAGGCTCGCCCGGCGGCCATTCGATATGTTGCCAGAGAATTTCCGTAAATGTCCCGCACCGCGCGCACGGAATTTCAAAAATCCGCATGTCGCTGGCCTGATAGGCGCGGCAAATGTTGGACGTCGCCTCGTCCAAAGGCGTGCTGCCCATAATTATTTTTCTGTCGGAAAATGTGAGCGTGCGCTTAATCGCAAGGTCTATCGGCGAGCCTTCGTCGCCGACTTCCATGGCGTCGGCCTCGTCAATAAATAGGCAACGCGCAGTATGGCGGCGCAAATTGCGCGGCGCATGCGATGCGATGATTTTCAAGCTGCCGCCCGGGAAAAATCGGCTGAGCATTGTGTCGCGACGCTTGCCCCGCTGCCCTACCGTCGGCGCATCGGACAGGATGTTGCGCAGCGCCGGCGACGCCGAAAACATCGGCTCCGAATCGCTGCGCACGAAGTCTTTGCAGTCCGATTCGACGGGCAAAAGACACAAGATCGGCGACGGGTCGTTGCTGCAAAAATGCCCGATCGCCGCGCTTACAAGCACCGAAAAACCAATTCGCGCCGCTTTTTGCAGCGTCACGCGCTCAATTTCCGGGTCGCCTATCGCGTCGGCAATGGCTTTTTGATAGCTGTAGAGCCGCATCGGCCCTGGCGTCGCGCACAAGCCTTCCGGCAAGCAAATCGATTGCTCAATAAATTGCGAGAGCGGCAATCTCGGCGGCGGAATTAATGCCGCGAGCGCCCGGCGGCGCATTTCCTCGACGAGCAAGTCTCTTGTCCTACCATTGAATTTTAAGTGTAGTGTTTTCGAAACGACGGCTATTATGCGGGCGGTTACCGGATTGTGGCAATGACAGACGATTTTTCCTCAGGCGAGCTTTCCGGATTGCCAACCCTAAGTGAAAAACTCTCGGCTTGGTTCGGCTGCCAAATTCACCTGCCGCCCCTTCCGCAGACTGTGAAAAATCTCGATAAGGCGATCGGCAGATTAGTCGACTGTGGGTCGTCATTCCTTGAACGAAACGCCACATTGCGTCGAGCGAAGACGAAACTTGACGAACAGTTGATTGATGCGGCTGGAAAACGTGCGTCGCAGGAAATAATCGCGGGAGGCCCAATAGCCGAGCGAGCTTTAGACTATACGCTTCGCGAAAGCATTTTGAGACAAACAAACCGAGAGACCATCGCTAGACTAGCCATTCAGCATGTCGTTCAGAAATCTGAGCAAAATCCGGCCGACGCAACTGCCGAAATTGAAGATGATTGCTTGCCTATCCGGTTAATGCAGACACCCGCTACATGTAGGGTGCGTCCACGCGCCGGAATAAAGTTCGGCATAGGTCGGCGCCTCAGCCCCGCCCGCGATGCCGAGCAGCGAGCGGAAGGCGTTGAACGGGTAGAACCGTCTGTTGAAGCGGAACGTGAACTCATTGAGGTAGGCTTGTAGATGCTTCGCGCTCACGCCGTGGTGGATGCCGTTGAGCCAGGTCTTCAAATTGGAGAAGACGAGGTGGACCATCGGCATGAACTGTTCGGCCACTTCGGGTTCGCCGCATTCGGCAATTGCATGGTGGTCGAAGCCCCGTTTGCGCAAGCTGGCATAGCCGCTCCAATCGTCGGCGACGATCAGCGAGCCCGGCATGACGGCATTCTCGACAAAGCCACACAAGGAATCAGCGCCGCGGTCAGCAGCGATGGCCAGTCGCACTCGACCGGCATAGCGGCCATCCTTCCGCTTGTCTTGTGCCGTACCCGGCTTCCGGTGGCGAACCTGAGCGGCGCAGGCAACCGGAACCTTGTGGTGAACCCCTCTGCCTTCCCCGCGTGTCCGACCGCCGACCCAGGTTTCGTCCACTTCGACATGCTCGTTCGCGCGGCCACCGATGCGATCCTGATCGGGGCGGACCATTCCGGCGCGCAGTTTGTGGAGGATCTGAAAGGCTGTCTCGTAACGCGAGAGCCCGAGTTGCCGCTGGAACTGGACGGCCGACATGCCGGGGGTCTGGCTGGCGACCGGGTAGGCGGCCCAGAACCAGATGAACAACGGCGTGTGGCTGCGCTCCATGACCGTGCCGACGGTCAGTCCTGTCTGACGCCGGCATTTGCGGCATGCCAGCACGCCCGGGCGGGTCGCATTGAGGAACGGTTCGCCAGTCACACTACAGTGCGGACAGACGAAGCCGTCTCCCCAGCGCGCCTTTTCGAGGTATTCAGCACAGGCGGCATCGTCCGGGAAAAGCCGCTGAAACTCCGGCAGCGACTGCGGAAACGGCAGCGCGGCGTCCTGGTCGATGTCCATCAGAATCGGCGTGGGCGTATTCATTACCCGCATCCATTTTTCAGGCAATCGCGTCCAGGGCAGCGGCGTCAAGGGCGAGCGGGCTCAGGCCCCGCTCATGAAAAATACTAGCCCTAGTGGGTGTATGCGTCAACCGGATAGGCAAGGATGATTGGTTAAATGAATTCAGCGATCTCGCTTCTAAAAAAAGCAATGCCGAAATTCAATCGCTTTGGGCAAAAATTCTCTCTGGAAAGATAAGGAATTCGTATTCTTTCAGTATTCAGTCTTTGCAACTATTGTCGGCGTTAGACGTAAGCGATGCACAGATGATTCACAGCGTACTTGCGCTGTCGATCGACCGAAGTTTTATATACAAATCTAACGAATTTATGATGGATTTAGGTCGCTTTATAACATTAGAACACCTCGGAGTATTATTCGGAGTAGCCGGCACGTTGACAGTTCGTCTACGGGCTCCCAAGCCACACAGGACGGCAATTACCATGATAACCGCTACATTACTTGCTAAGACCGCGTATGACGCGGATTTTGATGTAAGTATACCCTGTTTTCAGCTCACACGTTTTGGAAGAGAACTGCTTTCGTTATCCGAGGATTTTGAACGAAACATTCAATACGAAAGCCAATTTATCGACCTTTTAAAATCAATGGGCGCAATAGTCTGGAGAGTGCCTATTGTCAATATTCCCCCTAGCCAAATAAATACTCAAGATTTGGAGGTAGTTTAGGACATTTTGTTCTGCTTTTTCTAGGCATATGCGATTTATCTACTGGCTAGTTTCGTCAGCGTTGTGCGCACTTCGGCGTCAAGCTGCCGCACGTCTTGTGCCGTCAGATGCGCGCGAGCCGCAGCTCGCTTGGGAATCCGTAGCATCCCGGCGCGGATAGTCCGACAGATGCCCTCCCATTCCCGCGCTACGGCTTCGGCGTCGATCAGCGCGCCCCGCCGGACGGCGTTTTTGAGTTCCGCCGCATCAGCCATAGCAGCGGCGAGTCGAGCCCGTTCCTTGCCCGTCCCTGATTGCGTCGGCCGGCCTTGCGCAGCCGCGATCTCGCGAAGATGCGTCGCATAAGCGCGGACGCTGGCCTCAAGGTCGAACTTGCCCCGGCCGGCCCGCACCATCACGCCGCGCCTCGCAAATTGCGTCACGATTTGCTGCGAAACGCCGAGCCAGCGCCCCAAAACTTCAGCCGTCACGCCCGTAACGCCTTCGCTGTTCATGGCCTTGTGTCCGAAATCCTTTATAATTCAGTATGTTCTAGAGCGATATTTCGGGAAGCGGCGCCCCCGCGCTCAAGCCTCGGCGGAGGACCCGCCCGAAAGAGAGCCCGCCCGTAGCCGACACCCATCTTCCCTTATGCCCCGCAATCCCGCCGCAATTCAACTTGCGCCGCAGCGCAGTTCACCGCGCTCCGCTAACCTTTGGCGCGTCTATTGCTGGTTTTTATTGGGGGCCGCGCCTGGGTCGGGTTGCCGCATTTCGAACCGAATCCTATGTCCTCCTGGACATGACTTCAGGCGTAAGTTCGCTCTAGGATATCGTTTCAAATTCGAGGACGTTTGGCACGCGGTTGAAAAAGCATTGACCCGGTGATTACTTCCCTTCGGTGCGAGGAATTTCGCCATGCCTGATCAATTCCTTCAACAATTTCTTGTCGGCGGCTGGGAAGAAGTCGAGATTGATCTCGACGAAATCAACCGGCTTCACACAGAAGTCTCTGTCCTGCGGGACGCCAACGCTGCCCTCGCCAAAGATCGCGATCGACTTGTCGCGGAACGGAATGAATTGCGCTCAGCCCTAAAGCGACTTTCATCGCTGAAGTCATGACCGATAGCCCGCCGTCGAGTTTCGCCCCCCGGCAGCGAATAAGGTGCGGTGGGATAGTTTGAGCTATTTTGAAACATAAAGAGACGCAGGAATTTGAGCGATCGCGCTATGAGAAAAACGTCGACAGCATTGGTCCAATATGGCGCGCTGCCCTACCGCTTCACGCAAGCTGGATCGCTTGAGCTTCTGCTTATAACGACCAAGCAAAGCAAGCGCTGGATCATTCCGAAAGGGCGGCCCATCAAGGGCCTCAAACCAGCAAAAACGGTCGCTCGCGAAGGCTATGAGGAAGCCGGCATTCGCGGTGCGGTCGGAAAAGAATCCATTGGAGCCTTCCGCTTCCTAAAGACTTTGGACGGTGCCCAGACTGTTCTGTGCGAAGTTCGGGTTTACCCCCTGAACGTCAAGCACCAACTGAGGATTTGGCCTGAGGCGCATCAACGCACGCAGCGCTGGTTCGAGCCGGGAGAGGCATTGATAGCGGTTAATGACACAGGCCTTAGTTCTACTGAATCACAAAATCGAGGGAGATTCGCGTCGCGAGCAAATCTGGTAACTTGTTGATTTGTTGATCGATACCCGGTGTTTGATATGGATCTCTCGAGACCAACCAGCCAAGCGCGTTTTGCCGCCTATGTCGAGGCTCTTGTTGAAGTGATCGGGCATGCCGATCGGGCCAAGCCCTTGAACGATTATTGCGTCGGGCTGTTGATGCCCGGCGAGCGCAAGAGCGTCGAGCCTATGGCGGCGATTGTTGCGCCGACACGCGTCTCGGCCAAACATCAATCGCTTCTGCATCTGGTCGGCGAAGCGCCCTGGTCGGACGAGGCGGTCTTGGGTAAGGTTTTCGAGCTGGTTCTGCCTTCCCTCGAGAGACAAGGCCCGATCGAAGCCTGGATCGTGGACGACACGGGCATTGCGAAAAAGGGGACCCATTCGGTCGGCGTCGCGCGGCAATATTGCGGCAGGCTCGGCAAGCAGGACAATTGCCAGGTCGCGGTGACGCTGTCGATCGCCAATCATACGGCGAGCCTGCCGATCGCCTACCGGCTCTATATGCCGGAGGCATGGGCAAATGATCAGGCACGCCGAAAAAAGGCGCATATCCCCAAGGAGATCGAGTTCAAGACGAAGCCACAGATTGCGCTTGATCAGATCCGTGCGGCTCATGCCGCAGGCGTCGCGCCGGGCGTCGTGCTGGCTGATGCGGGCTATGGCGTGAACGGCGGCTTTCGCGCCGGAGTGACAGCTTTGGATCTGCCTTACGTCGTCGGCGTCCAATCGACGCTGACCGTTTGGCCGCCCGGTCAGGAGCCTCTACCGGCAAAGCCCTGGAGCGGCCATGGCCGCAAGCCGTCTCGTCTGAACCGTGATCTTGAACATCAACCCGTCACGGTCAAGGAGCTGGCGCTGAGCTTGAAGAAAAAAGCATGGCGCAGCCTCACCTGGCGCGAAGGTTCGAACACGCCGCTCGCCTCGCGCTTTGCCGCTGTGCGTCTGCGCCCAGCCTCGCGTGATTGCAATCGGACCAAACCGCATCCGCTGGAATGGCTCATTGTTGAGTGGCCGAATGAAGAAGCTGAGCCGACGAAATATTGGCTCTCGACCTTGCCCAAGGACACGCCTTTGCAGGATCTCGTCGACAAGGCCAAATTGCGCTGGCGCATCGAACGCGATTACGAGGAGCTGAAAGGCGAACTCGGATTGGCCCATTACGAAGGTCGAGGTTGGCGTGGCTTTCACCACCACGCGACACTCTGCATCGCAGCTTACGGCTTTCTGATCTGCGAACGGGAAGCGATTCCCCCCTCAGCCTCCTGGCGGCGCAAGATGCCTCCGTTACCCAAAGGTTTTCGACCCCGCGGCGCCGCCGATCCGACCAGAACGTCACGTCGAAAACTCGATCGCGACGATCCGAAAACGGCTCACCGTCGCGCTCGCAAAAACCCTTATGCGATGTCCATGCTGTCAAACAACACACCGCCAGACAGCTACCCATATCCGTTCATGACACAGTAGAATTAGGGGTGTGATCGCAAAATTCGTCGAAAAAATATCACCTGACGTCCGCGCGGCTGCATCGTAACGAGCCTGCTGAAAAGCGGCGACTTAGCCGGCCGATTTCGCGCCTTTTGCGCCTCGGATTGATTTTTGGTCGGCGGTATATTGCATGTGCTCGTTCTCCTAGGGCTCGGGAGAAATATATTAGGTGGTAGCAACGGGGACACCGGCTTTCCGGTATCAACGGGGACACCGGAGATTGGTGTCAACGGGGACACCAGAGGAAAAACTTTATTGCAGCGTCGGTCCCGCTTTCCATTTGTGCTTAACTTTGCCGTTTGGCTTGCTGGATTGCTTGGGCTCCGCCGCCTTTTTGATAGCGGCCTTCGCGGCGTCAATATCCTCCTCGAAACGCTTCCACTCATTGGTCGCCGGCCGGAAGTTATCGGGTTCGGATACTGGCAGGTGAGTTAAGCTGATCTTCAACAGTTGGAATTTGTAATGCATTGATAGCACGGATAAACCCGCGCTGGAAAAGCGCCTTGGCACTACATTTTCGTTGATCGCCGGGGTGGAGCGGGGTCAGGCGTCGGTGAGTTGACGCACGGTCGGCGGCAAAGCGACGCCGGCGGCGCGTAAGGCGAGGCTCGCCGCCGGACGCGGCGCCGAGCGCAGGAGAAAACGTTTGCCGTCTTGCTCGACCTCGGTCTCGGTCAGCGAGTTGAGATCGGCGAGAACGTCGGGCCAAGAACCGCTTTCCGCGTTGTCGCTGGCGGCGCCCCGCCTGCCCACATTGGCGATGCGATCCTCCAGCTCTTTTTTCAAGACGAGGGCGAGGAAGCTGCACGACACGTGGCCGCGAATGGTTTCGTCGAGCTTGTGAAAGATCGGCCGCGTGGCGAACAAACTCTTCGATGTGCGGAACGCCCGCTCCACCATCCACAATCGCTTGTAGCAGAGCATGGCTTCGAGCGGCGTGAGATCGGCGTTGGTCCGCAACACGAAGACACCGTCGAATTTTGCGTCCTCTTCCGCCTTGGCGCAGTCGATGGCGAAAATGTCGTCGCCTCGCGTCGCGAGGAAGCGGCGATAGCCCTTGTTGCCGACGAGACTCTTGTCGCCTTTCTTCAATTGCCGCTCGAGCGCGGTCAAGATCGCGGCCCTGGCGGCGGCGTCCTTCTTCATCTGTTCGTGATTGCGACAGACGATGTAGCGCCGTCCGGCGCGAGTGACGGCCTTGGCCTCGTAATCGATATCCTCGCCCCGCTTTGCAATGGTGAGCGGGATGAAGGGAGCGGGATCGTCGAGCACGAGTTCGCGCACGAGTTTGTCGGTGCGCTCCCGAACGCCGAGAATGTAGAGAAGCCCGCGCGCCTCGAGTTCGGCGATTGTTTCCGCGCTGATCATGCCGCGATCCGCGACGACGCAGACCCGGCCGATGGAAAAGCGCTTGCGCAGCCTGTCGACGACGGGGATAAGGCTGCCCGTATCGGCGGTGTTGCCGGGCCACATCTCTGTGCAAACCGGCCGGCCGTCGCCATCGAGCAGCACCGCGAGGATCATCTGATTGAGATCCGGCCGATGGTCCTTGGAAAAGCCGCGTTGTCCGAGGGTCTGTCCGCCCGCTCCCTCGAAATAGAGGCTGGTCGTGTCCATGAACACGAGATCGAGCGTGCTGAACAGATCGCGCCGCCGCGCGAACAGTTCCTCCTCGACGGCGTCCTTCAGGCAACGCGGCGCGAAGGGCGTGGCGCCGTGCTGTTGATCTTCGGCTAGCTCCCCGCCAAGCCAGGCCATCGCCCGGTAGAGGTGATGCAGGTCGAGGTTCTCGACCCCATCGATCCGGTAATCCTCCCGCCAGCGGTCCGCCGCTCGATCGGAGCCGCCAGAAAATAGACGATGCAGAACGGTGAGAAACACCGCGCGTTCGAGCGGGAAGCCATGCTTGCGCGAACCGGCGAGATCCTCGACGACCCTCCGGCAACCGGTCTCCTCCCACAATCGTTCGAAGACGAGAGCGGGCCCGATGCGTCGCGCCGCGCTCGCCGTTACAGCGCCGTCGGCGACGGCGTCGACGACAATGGCTTTCGCGGCGAAGCGTGCGCCCGATCGCAGCAACCGCTCCAATTGCCCGCTCTCGCGCAACTCCTCGACGCGGCCAAGCGTCGCGATCACCTGCTGGCGCACTTGCGCGCCTTGGCGACGGCTTTCGACGATCTGGAGATAGGCGCGGCCGCTCGAGGTCTTCTTGCGGAAATACATGTCGCGGAACCGTCTCGCCAACTCATTCGTGGTGCGCACATAATTGGCGCATGCACATTCCAAGTCAATAAGAAACGGCGCACACGTGGCACTACACTTTCGCGGGAATCACCTCTCAATCCAAACAATATCAATGGCTTACCACGCGCCGCCCGGCCGCAACTGTAGAAGATCAGTTAAGCGGTATTGCGTTGGGTAGCCTCTGTCTTCCCCGTGCGCCTTTCTGCCGGGCTGCTCAATTGAGATAAATCCAGCGGCCACAAGCTCTCCCAGCGCCGGCTTAATATCTCTCCGTTGCACGCCGAACCTTTCGAAGTCGCGCCATGTGACTTTTAGGCGGCCGTTCTCCTGGCCAGCATGATCCATATGCTCGACCATGATCCTGTCGAGCACGCGGCGCGCTTGGAGGGATAGTGCACGCATTGCGCCGCTGCGCAGCATTTCGCGGCCTATAGGCATCCACGGCCCGGTTGGCGGCGCGTTGAGCTTCGTCTTGATTCGTTTGGTTTGAAACCCGGCTCCGTCCGATTTGCGCCTAGGCATGGGGCACCCCCAGGGGAATCGGGTGAAAAAATTCAAGCTGCGACGAGGCTTGCGAGGAAGTCGTCGTCCCAAGCGGCGGTTTTGCGCTTGAGCCTGAGAGAATCCTTTCCGGGCGCTCGGCGAGTTAGATTATGCGCCATGTGTTTTACGGTGGTGAAGTTTGCCGGCGCGTTCTCGGTTCGGACACGGCATTCGTCGTCGCGAAAGACCGTGTCCATGACCCAATGCAGGCAGTTCTCCACCGCCCAATGTTCGCGGATCATTGGGCCGATCGCCTGCGCTGACAAGGGCAGCGAAGTGATGTAGAAGCGCGTTTCCCGCTCGACCCTGCCGCCGATCTCGCGTTTGCTTTCGACAATCAGGACGCCATTCAATCCCGGCCAGTCGTGTCGCTGTTGTAGCCAACCGACATCGTGGATCACCGTGTAGGTTCTGGTTTCGATACGACCGTGATCGGCGTCGATCGTTTCATGCCGGCTGACCGTCGTATCCTTGAATTGTCTTGCTTTTTGCTCGGTTGCGAGGAGTTCGACATCTTCGCGCAGCGTTCCCTGGTTGCCTTTCAGCGCGAGGATATAATCGGCCTTCTTGTCCATGATCTTCGCGGCGATTTCGCGCTGGCAGCCGATTGCATCGATGGTGACGACGGCGCCTTCGAGCGCCATCATGTCGAGCAATGCGGGAATGGCTGTGATCTCGTTGGATTTCTCGTTCACCTTGACCTGCCCGAGAACCAATCGCTGGCGCGCGGCGAAAGCCGAGACCATGTGGATCGGTTGCTTCGATCCCTTCTTTTGGTAGGAGCGGCGCAAGGTTTTGCCATCAATCGCGATGATGTCGGCCGGCGTCTTGGTCAGCGCCGCAACCCAGGCGACGAAACAGCGCTGGAACGCCTGCGCGTCCAGCGTGGCGAAAATATCGCCGAGATGATCATGCGCCGGCGTGCCGTCGCGAAACGGCCGAAACCGGCGCAACAGATTGAGCTTCTTATCGCCAAAGCGGGCGATGTCGACGAAGGTCTCGGCCCCGGCCAGCACCGCGAGAAGACACAAAAGGAGGATTTCCTCCAGCGGATAAACCACCTTGCCCTTCTGCCGATGGTCCGGCATATCCTTGAAATACCGAAGAAAAATAGTTGCTTCGTCGATCGCGTCAAATTCCGTCGCCGCCCCGTCCATCGTACCGCTCCACCAATCAAATCAGTGGACCACGACAGAATTCAGCACTTTAGCCATTTGTCACGAATTTCTTCACCCGATCGCCCTGGGGGCACCCCCGCACGCGCTTGCAAATGCACCGAAGGGAGACTAGCTTTGCCTTTGGAGCTTTTATCCGCTTCCACTCTCGCTTGAGATTTGCCGCGCCCAGTTTGGCCCCCGGGCGCGGCAATTGCGTTTTTGACCGGCGGACCAACGCCCGTCAGGTTAGCCAACGCGCCGGAAAGCCTTTTAGAAACAATCGGCGCATTTGCGTCGGGTTGCGCCGCTAACCTATTGATTTCTAGCGAAAGTCCGGCTTCCTTCCGGGACGCCAATAACGCAATAGGGTAACGCCTGAGTCCTTTCGCCCGGCCGCGCCACGCTGTTTCAGGAACACCCCAACGACAAGACCCGCCCCACGCGCCCATGGCGATGATGAGGGGCGGAACCGCGACCATGGGCGGCGTTCGGCCGATCGGCGCGGTTCGGATAGCGGCGCGCGCCTGATGTCTTTGGCTGCATTTGAAACAAAAGCGGTCTTTGACCTCTGCGGACCAGAAGGTCTCGGCAGGGTGGATTCCGACCCTTCAGCTCAAATGATCGAAAAGCGGGAATTGTGCCTAGAGCGGCCGTATGCTGTATAAAGGCTGAATGGTTAACTATTAGACGTCCGGTCAGCACCAATGGCATACAGTTGTCGCGTGTTCAGGATTCTTATTGCCTCCCCATCAGACGTCGAGGATGAGCGAGAGATTGCGGTAAGCGTAATCCAGGCATGGAACGATTTAAACTCGTACTCTCGCAAAATCGCGCTTTTGCCTTTGCGTTGGGAAACCCACACTGCACCTGAGTATGGAACGCGTCCCCAGGAAGTAATAAACCGGGCCATTGTTGACGATTGCGATTTGCTTGTTGGGATCTTCTGGACCCGGATCGGGTCGCCGACCGGAATGGGGGAGAGTGGAACACTCGAAGAAATTGAGCGTGTGGGAAGCGCCGGAAAACCAATCATGCTCTATTTTTCTAGCGTGGATGTTGACCCCGATAGCATCGATCTCGATCAAATCGCAAAGCTTAAGCACTTCAAGGCGAAGACTTATCCAAAGGGCCTGGTCGAAAGCTATAAGAAGACCAACGAATTCCGAGACAAATTTACGTGGCAGCTTGAGCTGAAGATTAGAGAGTTGAAAACCAGCGATGAACCTGGAGAAATACCTCTGTCATTTGAGTTTCTGTCTGTTGAAAATGGAGAGCCCATAGGCAATAGTTTAAAGCATGCCTACGATCATCCAAATGTAAAAAATTTCGATGTGGTTCCGATAGAAAAGCATGAGAGGATTAAGTCGTTCGCAGTAACCGCCATCAAGGCGAAGTCATATTTACCCCTTGTTTTAGCGATCGAGAACTCTAGTGCATCAGGCATTCGAAACCTTTTCGTCGAACTGGACATGTCTGCGACGTCAGACAAAGTGGAGGTATCGGATTCAAAATCAGCGTTGCTTGGACCTGATTTTGATTTGTTTGAGATTACTACTTATATGTTTTCGCGATTCACCACGAGGCAAGGGGAGCCGCTTTCGAGGATTCTTAAACGTGATGACAAGCTTACTGAACGTGTTGAGCGGACGCTCGCGAAATTCGACGCGGACCAACTCACAACGACAGATCGAGGCTGGAAACTCTCCTTTGAATGGGAAGCCCTTCAGCCACAGCGCATACGTTTAGTCAAACCAGTACTATATGTATATAGCCCAGAGTCTGCTAAGCTCTCACTCAGGGCGAAAGTGTTTGCAAACTCGTTCCCGAAACCCTTCCTCATTGAGGCAGACGTTAGTATCGAGGTCCATCAGAGTTTCACTGACCTTGCAGATCTGTTGCCAAACTGGGAGAAGCTGCTTCTCACGGACAATGGCTCAGCAAAAGAATAGGTGTAGTCTGGGTTGGGTCGATCTCGGTCAAAGAAGCGCCGCCAATCGAATGGCCGCTTATGCACATGGGAGACCAGTTTCAATCTAGACCAACGCTGCGGAGCGCCGGGGGGCGTCATCGGCGGCGCGAGCCTAAGCGGCCGCAATCGATGGCTGGCGACCGGCTTGATCAGCCGGGCGTGGCGGCGCGCGCTTGTCGGCTAAGGCGACACCTTTTGTTGCAAAATTGGGTGTGTTGCCGCTATTACGCGTGCAAATTGGACCGCCGCCGTGAGCCCTATGATGAAATCAGTCGGAAAGCCGGATGCCTTAATTGGGCACGTCCGGTTTGTATACCGATCTTCGTCTTGATCCGCTGAACACTTTTCTTGGATGGGCTTGAGCTATCGCCGATTTTTGGTGATGGCCTGAAGGATCAGGCGGCGGCGGTTTGGGATTGAAGGTCGCCTGGCTTAGCGATGACCTCGCACCCGTCGGTAAACTTCACACCTCGAATGATCTTTGGCAACTGGTTGTGTCCGTCAAGGCGACGCCAAGTCTTCTGCGCGCCTTCGACCAGCTTGAACACCATGGCGAGCGCGGTCCTGTTCGAGAGGCATCCCTTCGAGCGGATCGTCCTGTGTCGGACGGTCGCGAAGGTGCTTTCGATTGGATTCGACGTGCGCAGGTGTTTCCAATGTTCGGCCGGGAAGTCGTAGAAGGCGAGCAGCGGGTCGCGGTCTTTCTTCAGGCATTCGGCGGCCTTCTCGTACTTGACCCCATAGGTCTCGACGAAGGCGTCGAACGCCGCCTCGGCGTCCTTCCTCGTTTCGGCCATCCAGATGTCTTGCAGCATGCGCTTGGCCTTGGGCTGCTGGCTCTTGGGCAGCTTGTTGAGGATGTTGGCGGTCTTATGCACCCAGCATCGTTGCTCACGGGTCTTGGGCCAGATCTCGCCGATCGCCTTCCAGAAGCCGAGCGCTCCATCGGCGACGGCGACCTTGGGCGCCGTCGACAGACCCCGGCGCTTGAGATCGAGCAGCAGGGCGCGCCAGTCGTGAGCGCTCTCGCGCGCGCCGTCGACAAAGCCGAGCAGCTCCTTCTTGCCCTCCGGCGTGGCGCCGATGATGACCAGGATGCATTGCGCCCCGTCCTCCAGACGCGCCTGCAGGTAGACGCCGTCGGCCCAGACGTAGACGTAGCTCTTGGCCGACAGGTCGCGCTCGCTCCATCGCTTGTGTTCGTCGATCCAGACGTCCTTCAGCCGCACGATGGTCGTTGCCGACAAGCCAGGAGCATCCTTGCCGAGCAAGGCGGCCAGCGCCGGCGCGAAGTCGCCGGTCGACACGCCTTTCAGATAGAGGATCGGGATCAGCGTATCGAGGCTCTTCGAACGCCGGGCGTAGGGCGGCAGGATTGCCGGCGTGAAACGGATACGCGCCGGATCGTCGGCGGCCGCCTCCCGGTCGCGCACGCGCGGCTGGCGCACCGCCACAGGTCCGATGCCGGTCATGATCTGGCGCTCGGGCAGATGCCCGTGCCGCACGACGCGGCGGCAGCCGTCGTCGGTCTTCAGATCGGCGGTCGCGGCCAGAAACTCGGACACTTCCGCTTCGACCGCCTGCGTCAAAAGCGCCCGCGCGCCATCGCGCAGAACCTCGGTCAGCCGGTCGGTCAAAATTCCTGGCTGAATCAGTTCGACAACGTTATCGTTGGACACGGCATATCGCTCCTTCGGTGGAGAAGTGGAGGCTCGAACACCCCCACGATATGCCGCCTTCCCCGATTTCACGCCCTCACCAACTTTCGGAAATAGCTCGATGGGCTTGCGCCTAGATACCAATGGCCGTCTCTCCAATAGCGCTGTGGATGCGGCTTAACGATGTTTTTTTGAGAGTCCGCCCGATCGTGCTGTCGCTGGCGCGATCGACGATGTTCAGCTCCACGACCTTGCTCTCCAATAACCGCAATGTCCAGCGGGCGGGGCCCTTGGGAGGTTCAAAACAAGCCAGGGCGATCAGCCTGGCTTCCTTCTCGCCGTCGAAAATTCTGGCAACGGCAGGCGTGGCGCGCGGCTTTCGGCTCAGCACCGCCTCGAAGCCCTCTTCCACCAGCTGTTTGCGCACCCGGTAGACCATGGATGGGCTGGTCTCCAGGGCCTCGATGATTTGGTTGTCGCTCCATCCTTCGCCGCCTTCCGGGACGTCCGCCTTCAGCAAGATCCGCGCCTTCATCAATCGTTGCGCCGGGCTGTTCCCTTTCCGGATCAGCGTTGCAAGCTGTTGACGTTCGTCATCGCTCAACCGCACAACATATTTCTTTACGATAATTTCCTTCGCAGCCATGATCGCCTCCGTCGCTAGGGTCGCCACGAAAGCGAATCATCAAATCCTTTCAAATTCGTTGAAGCGCACCACTAGGCTCCAATACCGTTATTACAACCGTGTGTCATTATTGAAAGTTGTGTAAACATTCGATTGCAACTTTGCTTAATTACTCGCATTTTTTCCTGTGACAACACACTTTGGTCTGTTATAAGCCGTGCTCGAAGCTGAGCATGCCGACGCCGTAGCTCGCCCAATCAGGATTTAGGAAGGTGAAGACCGAATGCGCCGCCTCTTCCTCAAGATTGTGTTTGCCGCGACCTTCTTCGCGGTTTCGCCGATTAGCGCATTCGCGGGGGGTGCGCTAAACCCGTGCGCGCGCCCAAATGGCGGCGCGGTCATTCCGCGTCCGCTTGACGTTTACAGCGCCCATGGCGTCCTGAAACTCGCCCTCGATTATGTAACGGGAATCGACAGCGCCGGCCGCACGCTGTTCTGCTTCAAG
Source organism: uncultured Alphaproteobacteria bacterium (assembly GCA_963815815.1). Taxonomy (GTDB): domain Bacteria; phylum Pseudomonadota; class Alphaproteobacteria; order Rhizobiales; family Beijerinckiaceae; genus Methylocapsa. Next base: position 200,852 of record CAWFIA010000009.1, on the reverse strand, counting down.
ACTGAGGATGGCCGCGAATCGCCGACGCTGCATGTACGTCCGGGCGACACGCTGGACATTACGGTGACGAATGCCATGCCGTCTCTGCCGGCCAGCGCGCCCGTCGAGGTCGTGTCGAACGCTTCCAATGTGTGCGGCGACAAGACGATGACCGAAACGTCGCTCAACATGCATTTCCACGGCACGAACACGTCGCCGACATGCCACGGCGACGAAGTGATCCATACGCTGATCAATTCCGGACAGACTTTCCACTATAGCGTGCAGATTCCGGCTGACGAGCCGCCCGGCCTTTACTGGTATCATCCGCATGTGCACGGCATCGCCGAGGCCGCGGTGCTGGGCGGCGCATCCGGCGCCATCGTCGTCGAGGGCATCGAGAAACTGCAGCCGGCGGTTACGGGCTTGCTGGAGCGTATTCTGGTGATCCGGGACCAGACGGTCGCCGCGAGTTCAATTCCCAGTAAGCCTGTGCCCGCATGGGACGTTTCGCTGAACTATGTCCCCGTCTCCTACCCCGCGTATACGCCCGCGGTAATCGACATCGATCCGCGCAAGCCGGAATTTTGGCGGGTCGTCAACGCCGCTGCCGATACGATCATAGACCTGCAGCTTCGCTTCGATGGACGCGCGCAGCCGCTTCAGGTCGTCGCCCTGGATGGCGTACCGACGGGCTCGCAGGATGGCGAGCGACGCGGTCAGATCGTCACGATGACGCACATTCTGATTCCACCCGCGGGTCGCGCCGAGTTTATCGTCTCCGGTCCGCCGCCGGGCGTCAAAACGGCCAAACTGGTCACGCGGAACATCGATACTGGCCCTTTCGGAGACTTCGATCCCGAGCGGTCGCTAGCGGTTCTGCGCAGATCGGAAGCGTCGCAGGCGCTGGCGACGCTAGACGCCCCAACCAGACCGATCGGCGATCAGCGTTTTGAGGGTCTCGATCACGCTAAGGTCACGGCGAAGCGTAAACTATACTTCTCGGAAGTGCTATCCGATCCAAACAATCCGGCGAGTCCGACCAATTTCTTCATCACCGTGGATGGCGCGACGCCGGTTTTGTTTGATCCAACCAATCCGCCTGCGATCACGACGACACAAGGATCAGTCGAGGATTGGACGATCGAGAACCGCAGCGAGGAAAATCACGAATTTCACATTCACCAGATCCACTTCAAATTGCTCAAGCAGAACGGGGAACCCGTACCGCCCGACCAGCAGCAGTTTCTGGACACGGTCCAGGTGCCATACTGGAACGGAACGGGTCCCTATCCAAGCGTGACCGTGCGTATGGATTTTCGTGGCCCGGACATCGGCGACTTCGTCTATCACTGCCACATCCTGGGCCATGAGGATAACGGCATGATGGCCATCATCCGCGTGCTGCCGAAATCCTGAGCGCCAGAGATTGGCGGCGTAGCGTCAAGTGGGACATGACCTCAACGGCCCTTCATAGGATAGGCGACGATCCGCCGCGTGCGCGGCGGACCGTCGTCCAGATCGTTATTGTTCTTGCGTCCTTTGCGATCGTCGCGGCTCTCGTGAAGCCGTTCCTCGGCGCGCAGTCCAGACCTGCGCACTTCGCCGACGCCGACGATAGCGCCGCCGTGAAGCGCGGGAAACAGGTGTACAGGGAGCGATGCGCGTCGTGCCATGGCCGCTATCTCCAGGGACAGCCACTTTGGCGGCTTGCGGATCAATATGCCGGTCGGCGCGCGCCCGCCCATGATCAGACCGGTCACACTTGGCAGCATCCAGACGACCAACTCTTCCACATGACGAAATACGGACAATTCACTGACGTACCGGATAAAGCCGCGTCGGCGATGCCAGCCTTCAAGGATGTCCTTGACGACCGAGAAATTTTGGCCGTGATCGCCTTCATCAAAGCCAGCTGGCCTACTGGCTTGCGCGTTTTGCAGGCGATGCGTAATCCCAGCCGGGCCGGAATGCCGCCCGGCGCAGATCGCGGCGACTGGCAGTTCCCGCCCAACTGCGTGGCCGTGAGCCAACGAGCGAGCCAAAAGGACCAAACGCTTTGAGAAGTCTGTCCGAAAAGTTCATAAGACTAATCGAGGTTAAGACGAACAAACGTTGCGTCCGAGGTCTACCGCGACGTAGGAATTCTCCAGGATGGGATCACGCGCCGGTTCTGGGGCGTCCTCCCGACCTCGATCGCCGGCACCCTGCCCAACGGCCCGCCAATCGCCGTTACCAGGCGGCGCTCGGCCGCGTGGACAGTCTGATCTACCGCTTGATTGTCGCGCACCGACAATGTCCGCGTCCTGGTACCCTGCTCGCGTTTCTCCTCGGCGCACGCGATCCTGGCACCGGGCGGGGCATGGACGAGCGGCAAATTCGCGACGAGGTCATGACCTTATTCATGGCCGGCCAACGGACAGACCCGCGCCAGTGGCGACAAATAGGTGCAAGGGGTTAAAATCAAAACGCGCATCAGCCACCTTAGGGGCGGTGCCTTTGCGGCTTTCGGCGCGGCTTCGGCTCAGTCGTGTAGGCTCTCTCGGCTCGAAAACCATAGCACCCATGGCCGACCGATCTTCAAATCCTCGTCTCAACGCAGACGGTACGTCTTGACGCTTACACGGCCCGGAAAGATCGGCGTAACGCGATACCCGGAAGAAAAAGCCGCGGACGAAGCAATCTCCCTTGCAGCTTGGTTCGCCTCTTGCAACGTCGGATAAAGTCCCTCTACTTTGTGTCGGTGGAGGCTTCCATCTGCCTGGATTCCAAACAACTCAAATTTGAACATAGTAATGTCTGCAACTATTAATAGTTAGTCTAACTGTCTGTGTGCCATTGTATACTGTAACCTGAACGCGGCAAAGATTGCGACAAATACGGACGCCGAATTTTCCGCGCAGCGAGCGACTCGACCGCGTCTTTACCATCGATTTCGGTGGCTTCATGCTCATCGACGCGCGCGGTAAATATGTCGTCTTTGGAGGCGAAGCGTGGGCATACGCGGCCTCATTGATGACGTTGAGCAATTCCTCGCGCAGAAGACACAGCGTGACGCCGGTCGCGCTATTGCGCCGTAAAGCTTCGGCCGCCTAAATCTGTCGCTTCCGTCTTGAGCTTTTCGATTTCCTGTTTCGCGCGGATAAATGCGGAAGGATAGCCCAGCTTAAGGGCGTCAATTTGCGCCTCATTCCAATCGGCGAGCATAAACAGAATGCGAGCGGAGGGGGGTGCTGTCGAGCCAACGCTGCGCTTTATTTACGTCGTCCCCAGGTCTCATAATGCGATCCCCTGTTCGTAACCTTTGCGGGAATGATCTGTACCCGCTCAGTAAGGTCGGCCGCCACGTGGAGCCGACTTCGGCAATGGGAGTTTGCGAAGTGGCCCTTGTACTACAAGGGCTCCGGTCCCAGCGTCCAAAACTCTGAAACTACTCGGACGACCCCACTCAAATTCTCTTGCTTGGCCTAAGATGCCTGCGGCTTTCTCGGCGTCCTTAACCGAGGCGAATCGAAACCCAAACAAGTGGGCGCCGGTCGAAGCGAACAGCTGGATCGTGAACATCGTCTACGCCAAATCGATAGGTGCTAAAACATGGCAATCGTGTGGCAATAGGATGCTAAGGTCAAGTGTTATTCGTTACGCTTGCAGCGTAAGCGCTACGTCAAATCACGAATGCCAACAAAAGTGGCAGACCGGCCTCGTGCGGCCGGGCAAGCGAGAGCGGTGCGTTGAGGGCGATAGGCTCAATTTATGATAGATTTTTATTGACAAGAAGCGGCATTCGTCAGAGCGTTGAACGCGCGTCCCATTGCTAGCCTGTTACGTCCGCTTCTCGTACTTGAGGGCGGACGTTTTTTCTTGCTCATAATTCCGCCGGCATGCCGGACTTGGCACCGTGATGGTCGATCGATCCCCGTCGCGATGCATAGAGTACGTCTTGACGCTTACACGGCCTGGAAAGAGCGCTGTTACGCGATACCCGAAAGGAAAAGCCGCCGACGAAGCAACTATCTCAGCCAAAGCGAGCGCGAAATTTTGATTGGGATCCGATCCGCGGACTTCATCATGGTCAGCAGGCAAAACGCCTGCATTCAAAGGCCGTAGACATGACTGCAAACGACAGGTCCGCCGAACCGATTTTACCCTTGCGCGACAGCTCGCGAACATGACGTTTGACCTGCCGCAGGATCGCACTGTCGCTGACCGGCATAGCGAGGCGCGCCAATAACCTCCCGCTCGGCAGACCTCCGGCGGCATGCCCGAACAGCCGGACGATCTCTGCGACGCGGACCGTGCGGCGCGCCCTCGGAGCGGCGACCGAGGGCAAACGCTCGACGAACGTCTTACGGCCGCACTGTTCGTTGCGACATAGCCAGCGTCCCAGACGTAAGCCGAGCACGAGCGGCGTTCCCTGCACGCGAATGTCCTGCAGCAGTCGATGATGCCAGCCGTGCCGTGCCGACGAAAGTTCGCCACAGACCGGGCAGGATCGCTCTCCAACCCCCTGCGTCGACAGGATCCAGCGACCGTCGCGAAACTCGACCTCGCTGACTTTTATTCCGGGACCGAGGGCCAGTTTAATTCTCTTTCGCATGCCTTCCTCTGCATGGAAGACGCGACCTTGGCAATTGGCTCCACAGAATGTGACGAAGACCCCAGCAAAGTTAGCATTGCTGCATCATTTATGATCATAAGCGCGCTGCACATTATCGCCATCGGCCGCCTGCGGACAGACCCGACAACCAAAGCCTATGTCGCAAAGCGCATCGCCGAAGGACATTCCAAACTCGACGCCATCCGAGCCCTGAAGCGCTACATCGCCCGTGAGGTCTTCAACCTCATCGCGCAACGTCAGAAGGAGATCAACCAGTCCCGCATAGCTGCTTGACAAACAGAAGGGCGTCCGCGGCAGCCAGTATTGCTCGATCGACTACCAGGCGGAATTGAAGAAGCACGGCGTCCTGATTTCGATGTCCGGCAAGGGGAACTGCTTCGACAATTCCATGGTCGAAACCTTCTTCAAGACCTTGAAAACCGAACTCGTCGGGCGCACCGTCTTTCAAACCCGCGCCGCGGCGGCGGCCTCCATCGCCCGCTACGTCGAAAGTTTCTACAACCCGGTTCGCCGTCATTCGGCGCTCGATTTCGTCAGCCCAATTCAGTTCGAGAACGCCATGGCATAATCGCCAAAATGCTCTCCACTAAAGCGAGGCAAGTCCACTATGTCCAGGACTACAATACTGGACAGCCCATAGGCTGGGTATTCCGCAAGTTCATCGCGTGCTTTTAAAAGGCGATTATGTCGGGCGTGTCTCTGTGACGATCCAATCGTCATTTTTGCTAACTTCTATAGTCAAACTGATGGACCGAGTATCATCAGCCAACAATTGTATTTCATAACTCCCGCAAGATATAACCCATCCCAGCTCTGAAGATCGCCACTTTCCGCTCGGGTTGACCCACGGCTTCACAATAGCAGTTTGTCGTTCATCGCCATCTTCGAATCTTATAATAGGAACATCCCTCTGCTCAGTCGGTCGAAGATTAAATGGCGCACAGGTGGGGTACCTTGATATGAGGACTGGCAATTGTTTAAGTTTTGGGAACTAATATTTTCAACTATAACCACACATAAGCGATTAAGGCACTTCGGGTTCCCGTCCGTTAAGGCGAAGCCCTTCAATAACGAAACTTTTGCCCGCGGTGCATTTGCCCTTTCGGCTGCCGCACGTCTATCGCGCTCGGCCGACCACACTTGATATGGCGCAATAAAAGCTGCGTGGAAGATGAAGAAAACAAACCATGAGATAGCGCTACAAATTAGGAAGGATACAACCCAATTTACGGCGACTACGGCGGCCGCGTGTCCATGAAATATCGGAAGAACACCCCACCAGATCATGGCGCCCCCACCAAGAGCTGCGCCAAAGACACCGTTCGCCAAAGCCCGCGATGACCTAAAGCAAATGGCAAAAATTTCGCGTAAGTACGTTTTGAACATAAGTCTGACTGAAGCTAGGCCGAATTGGCCCTTGCATCCAAGTTCGGCACGATCGCCTTCTAAAACTCTCTATTTCGCTGCTGGACCGCCGCGACGCTAAGCCTGACGGGGCCTGAGCCAGCTCAAGCTGTCGACAAATCGGCGCGGACTCCGGCTCAATTAGATAACCCCGCCGCTAGCCCCGCTGCCCATCGCCGCAGGGCATCTGGCACCTAAACAATTGATTTCATTGGCGTCCCGGAAGGGATTCGAACCCCTGACCTACGGTTTAGGAAACCGTTGCTCTATCCTGCTGAGCTACCGGGACGCGGCCAATAAATCATCGCCGATCGCGCGCCCTGATCTATCATGTTCCGCCGCGCCGGCAAATGGCCGCGGCCGCGGCGCCGCTTGAATTGCTTGACTTTGCCGGCCCCGCGCGCGAAGAAGCCGTTTCGACCTTCCCGCAAAGAGGGTTTTTCGCGAGTGAGCCGACTTGCCCGTCGAGACAAGCGGTGAACGTCCGGCAGCGCTTGGCGCCCCCGGGCGCGCTATGTGTTGGGTAATAATTAGCAAAAGAACGGCCAGCGCGAAATTGGCTTCGCGCTCAGCCCGTGACGGGACAGAACCATGTTCGAAGGGCTTTCGGAAAAGCTCTCTGGCATTTTCGACGCGCTGACGCGCCGCGGCGCGCTGTCGGAGGAAGACGTCAACCTCGCCCTGCGCGAGGTGCGCCGCGCCTTGCTCGAGGCCGACGTCGCCCTCGACGTCGTGCGCTCGTTCGTCGACAAGGTGTGCGCGCGCGCGATTGGGGCAAATGTCGTCAAATCGGTGACGCCCGGCCAGATGGTCGTCAAGATCGTCAACGACGTCCTGATCGAGACGCTCGGCGCGGAAGCCGATCCGATCAATCTCGACGCCGCGCCGCCGGTCGCGATCATGATGGTCGGCCTGCAGGGCGCCGGCAAAACCACGACCACCGCCAAGATCGCCAAGCGCCTCAATGAGCGGATGAAGCGCAAGGTGCTGATGGCCTCGCTGGACGTCAAGCGCCCGGCGGCGCAAGAGCAGCTCGCCGTGCTCGGACGCCAGGTCGGCGTCGACACGCTGCCGGTCATCGCCGGGCAGACGCCGGTGCAGATCGCGGTCAGGGCCGAGCAAGCCGCGCGTCTGCAGGGCTATGACGTCGTCCTGCTCGACACTGCCGGGCGCACCCATATCGACGAAGCCTTGATGGCCGAGATGGCGGATATCAAAGCCGCCTCGCGCCCGCACGAGATCCTGCTCGTCGCCGACAGCCTCACCGGCCAGGACGCCGTCAACCTCGCCAAAAGCTTCGACGAACGCGTCGGCCTTACCGGCATCGTGTTGACGCGCGTCGACGGCGACGGCCGCGGCGGCGCGGCGCTGTCGATGCGCGCCGTCACCGGCAAGCCGATCAAGCTGCTCGGCGCCGGCGAGAAAATGGACGCGCTGGAGGATTTTCATCCGGCGCGCGTCGCCAACCGCATTCTGGGCATGGGCGACATCGTCTCGCTCGTCGAGAAGGCGGCGGAGACGATCGACGCCGAGAAGGCGCAGCGCATCGCCGACAAGATGCGCAAGGGCAAGTTCGATCTTGATGACCTCTCCGAACAGCTGGCGCAGGTTGAAAAGATCGGCGGTTTGGGCGGCATCATGGGCATGCTGCCGGGCATAGCCAAGATCAAGGATCAGCTCGCCGCGTCGCATTTCGACGACCGCATCATCAAGCGCCAGCGCGCCATCATTTCCTCGATGACCCGGCTGGAGCGGCGCAACCCCGACCTGCTCAAAGCCTCGCGCAAGAGGCGCATCGCGGCGGGCTCCGGCGTCAAGGTCGAAGACGTCAACCGGCTTCTAAAGCAGCACCGCCAGATGGCCGACATGATGAAGGCCATGGGCGGCGGCAAGCGTGGCGGCGCCCTCGGCAAGATGGCGCAAGCGTTTGGGCTTCCGGGCGCCGGCATGCCGCAACCGAGCCCCGCTGAGATCGCCGCGCTGCAAAAACAACTCGGACCCATGCCGGGCGCGCCTTCGCCCGCGCCAAAACCCCTTGCGCCGCCGCCTGGGCTCGTCTCCGGCGCGCCGAAGCTGCCAGGACTTGGCGGCGGCGTTGGCGGCGGCGCGCCGAAACTGCCGGGGCTTGGCGGCGGACCTGCCGGCGGCATTTTGAGCGGGCTCAACCCGTTCGGAAAGAAGAAGTGAGGCGTTCCGCCTCGTAATCGAACCTTGAAACGTCTGACGCCGGCCCTCCGGCGAAATTTGGAGATTGTTTGACATGTCGCTGAAAATTCGTCTGTCGCGCGGCGGCGCGAAAAAGCGCCCGTTTTTTCGCGTCGTGGTCGCCGACTCGCGGATGCCGCGCGATGGCCGCTTCATCGAGCGGCTTGGCGTTTTCGATCCGCTGCGGCCGAAGGATGCGGCCGACCGGCTCGTGCTCGATGCGGAGAAGGCGAAGGCCTGGATCGCTAAGGGCGCGCAGCCGACAGATCGCGTCGCCCGCCTGCTCGACGGCCTCGGCGTTTTGACGCGCGAAGCGCACAATAACCCCAAGAAGGCGCTGCCGAAGAAAAAGGCGCAGGAGCGCGCCGCCGCCGCTGCCGCGGCTGCGCAGAAGGCGGCGGCGTCGGCGGAAGCGTGATTGCTTTGCGGGCGGGCGACTGAGATTAAGCCGGGTTGGTAGTGATGAACGGCCTGACCTGTTTCCAAGGGAACTGCGCGCGCGAACTGAAAGGCCCACACTCATGATCGCCGAAGCGGGGGACGCTTTGTCGCTCCCCGGCGCACAGGAGAAACTTTTATGTGGACCAAAGAATCGTCGATAGCAGTTGCCTCACTCACGTTGATGCTCGGCGCAAGTCAAGCCTACGCCTTCGGAAACGCATGCAAGAACGTTAATTTCTCTGTAGACAACAACTTCACTCAAGGCGTGAGTAGCGGCGGCGTCACTGTGACCAGCGTCGAGCTATGGTCTCAGTCAGAGGGTCGTTGGCTATGGAATGATTTTAAGAATGTATTTGTCCCAGCTGGCGCCAAAGACTTTGTCGTTAAAAACGGCGAAGATGTGCAATACGCGGAAAACGACAGGATCACCGCCATCAAATACTACTATAAATATGAGGTGGACGCAGGAGGAGGAAAAACCAAGACGGTGCACGCTTCCTCCACCGATTCCTCGATTGCTGACCCAGTGTGTGTCGCCGGCCGATGGTATAAGGGAACGATAAACTACTTATCAGATGCGTCCGAATCAGATGCGTCCTGATGAGACTGGGCGGGCTTGGTCGCGATCATGCACGATCATGCGCGGCGTAGGCCCTGTTTTCAGCTGAACAGCCGTCGCCACCTTAACGATAGCCGCGACGATAACCCAGCCCTTAAAGAGGCCCGGTTTGGAAAAGCAGGGTCATGGCTCGCAGCGGCCTCAAGGTGGTGGCCGCTCATCATTGTAGTTCGTTTTGCAATTCATCGGGCGAGTCGGGACGCGCCTGCTCATGCGCCAAGAGCCAGCGCTTGCGCTCCAAGCCGCCGCCATACCCGGTCAAGGTAGCGTTCGCGCCAATCACTCGATGGCAGGGCACGACGATGGCGATGGGATTGGCGCCATTGGCGAGTCCGACGGCGCGCGTCGCTGTGGGGCGACCGATCCAGTTCGCCAAGACGCCGTAGCTGATGGTGCGCCCGGCCGGGATGCGGCGCAGGGCCTCCCATACGCTGCGCTGGAAATCCGTTCCGTTCGTTGCGATCGCAAGGCCGGTCACCGCGTTTATGTCGCCGATGAAATAGGCTTCAAGAGCGCGCCGCGCCGAGGAAGGGCTTTTCCTTTCGCGCAGTTGGATCGCCTCCCCGCCATAGTGGCGTTGCAGCAATCGCTTCATCCGCTCGTCGTGGTCTTCCCAGTCCAGCACTCGCAAACGGTCTTTGTCGTCGGTGACGATCAGCATCGGGCCGGTGGGCGTGTCGAGGCGTTCGAAACTGAAGGTAGGCATGTGCTCGCTCCATATTGGCGCAATTGATATGGGAACGCTTGCCGTTGCATCTGGCGGTTTTCGGACATGATCGTACCTAGGCGGGAATCTGTCTTTGACGGCGTCCGAAAACCGCTAGACGGCGACGCGATCGCGCCTAAATGTCTCAGCATGGATCTCGATCATGATGCTTGGTATCGCGCTCTTTGCCTGCGCGACGCCCGCTTCGACGGCCGGTTGTTCGTCGGCGTCAAGTCGACGGGCATCTATTGCCGGCCCATTTGCCCGGCGCGGACGCCGCGCGCGGAGAATGTGACGTTCTTCCTCACCGCGGCGTCGGCGCAGGAGGCGGGCTTTCGTCCTTGCCTCAGGTGCCGGCCGGAAACGGCCCCCGATCTTGGCGCGTGGCGCGGCACGTCGAGTACCGTGTCCCGAGCGCTCAGCTTGATCGAGCTCGGCGCCTTGGACGAAGCGCGCGTCGATGATTTGGCCGGACGCCTCGGTGTTGGCGAGCGGCACTTGCGGCGCCTTTTCCGCCAGCATCTCGGGGCGTCGCCAATTAGCGTCGCCCAGACGCGCCGGGTTCTGCTCGCCAAACAACTCATCCACGAATCGTCCCTCCCAATGGCCGAGATCGCCTTCGCGTCGGGGTTCGCCAGCGTGCGCCGATTTAACGAAACCTTCCAGACTCTGTTTGGCCGCCCGCCCGGCGCCTTGCGGCGCGCGAAGGGCCCGGAGGTTTCGGCGGGACCGCAGGGAGAGATCGATCTTCTGTTGCGCTATCAGCCGCCTTATGACTGGGCCGCTATCTTGGCGTTCCTGCGCCGGCGCGCAATCCCGGGCGTCGAAATTGTCACGGCCGACAGCTATGCGCGATCGGTGGACCTGGCCGGCGCGACGGGAACGGTCAAGGTCCGGCTCGGGGAAAAGAACGCGCTGCGGGCGTCAGTGACATTTCCGAAGCTCTCCGCTTTGCCGGCCATCATTGCGAGATTGCGGCGCGTATTTGACCTCGCCGCCGATCCTCTCGCCATCGGCGCCCACCTTGGCAAAGATCCGGTGCTGGCCCCATTGGTGGCGGTGCGGCCCGGTTTGCGCGTTCCCGGCGCATGGGATGGCTTCGAGCTCGCGATCCGCGCGGTGCTGGGACAACAGATCTCGGTGCCCGCCGCCGCGAGCCTGGCCGGACGCTTGGTAGCCGTCTATGGCGCGCGCTTGGCGGAGCCTGATGGCCGGCTGACGCATGTGTTTCCACGGCCGGAAACGCTGGCGTTGGCTGATCTGGCGGCCCTTGGCATGTCCCGTAGCCGCGCGGCGGCGCTATCCGCCGTGTCCGCGGCCGCGATGGCTGACGTCCATCTCTTCGACGCGACGCTGGGACTTGAGGAAGCCATCAGCCGGCTGCGGTCGATACGCGGCCTCGGCGAATGGACGGCGCAATATATAGCGCTCCGGCAACTTCGCGAACCGGATGCTTTCCCCGCCGCTGATCTCGGCCTCCTCCGCGCCATGGCCAAGCAAGAAGGACGCAAACGCTCCTCGTCGGAAATTCTCGACCGCGCCAATGTGTGGCGGCCCTGGCGCGCTTACGCCGCCCAACACCTGTGGGCTTCGACCTGAGGAGAATCTGCGGGAAGGCGACGCCAAAAACGGCGGCGCTCGGCCCCGCCGTTACGAGGGCTCGACTTTCACAGTGATGACTATGGTTACACCCTTGTCCGCAGGCGCCGACAAAGTGACCTCCCGCTGCGCCGCAGCCGCAAGGCCAGGGCTGGCGCGCGGCCTTGCGCGCGCGACGGACGCCAGCAAAAATTGGCAGCCTTCGGGAAGCGGCTGGTTCGGATCGAGCAAATGAAGATAGGTGTCGAGGGAATGACAGCAGCCAGGCGACAAGGGGTTGACCACCAGGCCCGAATTATAGGCGTAGAGCTTGTCCACATGCTCAAAGCCGAGAGGCGGCAGATAGGGGATGATGTCAAGCTGATTGGCGATGCGCCAGGACTCGATGCCTGTTAGCTGATCGAAACTCGCCGCGAATTCATGATCGCCGACCTTTGGCGAAGCGAAAGTGCAGAGCAGTTCGATGTCGAGCTGACCCACCGTAACATTCTCCGCCACATAGAGGGTCGCGAGGGCCGCGCCGAGGCTGTGCGCGACCACCTTTATCGAATTGGCGCGGGTCTCCAGCTGCGGCGCGGGCATTTCGCCAGGCCGCTGCGGCAGGCGCGCCGGCTGCCGAACGAGATTTGCGACTTGCTCGGCGAAGGGTAAGACGGGCTCCGAAGGTCGCGCCGGCGGAGCGGCGGCTACGAGCGCCGCCTCATAAGGAACGACACGCAGAGTTTGGTAGATCCGATTGAAGCCAAAGCCGACGAGGCCTGTTCCCGTCCACGGTGCCGGAACCATGGACGTGAGGTTATCCACCCATTCCTCGAGCGTCTCCGTCCCACGTATCGCTAGGATGGAGTCGGCGCCGTCGGGGCTGCGGGCGATCAAGCCGTAGAAGGTCAAATCGCCACTCGCGAACAGGAAATCGCGCATCTGCACCCAGGCGGCGAAGCTGTAGCCGCCCGGCAGTTGTGATGGCGGCGGAGGGGCCGCGACGCCGGGATTGGCGCTCCACATCTGATAGGCGATATCGACAAACAGCCCGAGCTTGACCGCCTGGGCGGCTTGGGCTGGATCGAGAGAGTCAGCGCTTTCCATTAAGGCGTCCCCCTTCTTTCGCCGCCCCCGGGGCGAGCCCGATACCGGCGCGGCTTTTTCTTCACTATAGAACGGGGAAGGCGAGGGCGCCATGACGCCGAAGCGTGCTGCTCCATCATCGACGCTGAAAAAGGCCATTCGCATGAATTCCCCGCGCCTCATCATCCTCGCCGCCGGCGGCACCATCGCCATGGCGGCCGCCGACGCGCTCGGCCTTGACGCGAAGGCGCTTGCCGCCGCGCTGCCCCAGCTTGCCGACATCGCCGAAATCGCGACCCGCGACGTTCTCGCCAAACCGAGCGCCAGCCTGACGCTCGCAGATCTCGCCCTTATCGCTGAGGCCGCCCTCGAAGCCGCGCAAACGGCCGACGGCGTCGTCATTGCGCATGGCACGGATACGCTGGAGGAGACCGCCTTCGCGCTCGCCCTTCTCGCGCAGAGCGAGACGCCGATCGTGCTGACGGCGGCAATGCGGCGGGCGGATCAGCCGGGCGCCGACGGCCCCGCCAATCTTCTCGCCGCGGCGCGCGTGGCCGTGTCCAAGAAGGCCCGCGCGAAAGGGGTTCTCGTCGTCATGGACGATGAAATCCACGCCGGAGCGCTGACCCGCAAGACGCACAGTTTTCGCACCCACGCTTTCTCGTCGGCGCCTTTCGGTCCGATCGGGTATGTCGCCGAGGATCGCGTGCGCTTCGCGCTCGCCCCCGTCGGGCCCATGCCGCGTCTCGCCTATGGCGGGGGCGCGCCGGTTGTTCCCATTCTCGAGGCGGGGCCAGGTTTTGCGCGCGAAATTTTGGCGGCTCTCGCGGCAGGCGCGATCGATGGGCTGGTGCTGAGCCTGCCGGGCGCGGGCCATGTCAGCGCCGACGCCGCGCCCGATCTTGGCCGTCTCGCCGAACGCATCCCGGTCGTCTTCGCCAGCCGCACCGGCGGCGGCGAAACGCTGCGCGCCTCTTACGGCTATCCCGGCGGCGAGATCGACCTGATCGCCCGCGGGTTGATTCCGGCGCAAGCGCTCGACGCGCGCAAGGCGCGGATCGCCTTGCAGCTCCTGTTGTCCAGGGGCGCCAGCGTCGCCCGCGTCCGCGAGACATTCGCGTTTTTTTAGCCTTATTCGCCCGCCTCAGTTAAGGTCGAGGCGGCTTCCCGACGGCGCAGATCGGCTTCGGCGCGCAAAGTATAATCGCGCGTCAGCGGAACCGCGTCGAGCTTCTTCGCCAGCTGGATCTGGAAGACGACGAGGCCCTCGTACCGGAAAGAGGCCTCGGACCCGGCGAGATAAAGCTCCCACATGCGGCAGAAGCGTTCGTCGGTGATCGCTTTCGCTTCCTCGCGCCGGCTGAGGAAGCGCTCGCGCCAGGCTTTCAACGTCTCGGCGTAATGTAGACGCAGAACCTCGATGTCGGCGACGAGGAGACCGCTCCGCTCGATCGGCGCCAGCATCTCGGAAAGGGCGGGGATATAGCCGCCGGGAAAGATATATTTGGCGATCCAGGGGTTGGTCGCGGCCGGCCCCGGGGCGCGGCCGATGGTGTGCGCCAGCGCGACGCCCTCCTCGTCGAGGAGTTCGGCGATTTTGCGGAAATAGGAATCGTAATTGGCGAGCCCCACATGTTCGAACATGCCGACCGAGACGATGCGGTCGAAGCGCCCTTCGACCTCGCGGTAGTCGATCAAGCGAAAATCGGCCGCCAGCGGGCCGAGCTCCGCGGCCCGCCGCCGGCTGACGTCGAACTGGGCTTTCGACAAGGTGACGCCGGTGACGCTGGCGCCGCAATAGCGCGCGAGATAATTGGCGAGGCCGCCAAAGCCGCTGCCGATGTCGAGGACGCTGTCGCCCGGGCTGATCGCGAGCTTGGCGGCGATATGGCGCTTCTTGGCGAGCTGCGCCTCGTCGAGACTTTCGCCGGGGCGTTCGAAATAGGCGCAGGAATATTGCAGGTCGCCGTCCAAAAAGAGCTGATAGATGCGGGCGTCGATATCATAATGATGGGCTGCGTTGCGCCTTGCCCGCAGAGCGTCGTTGGCTCGGCCAAGGCGGCGCAGCGCCAAACGCGCCTCTTGCAAAAGGCGAACCCAGCCAGATCCTCCGGTTCCGAGCCCCGGAGCCGCGCGCGCCAGGTTTTGCGAGGCGAGCGCGACGATGTCATAAAGCGAGCCTTCGGCCACGTCGATGCGGCCGTTCATGAACAGTTCGCCGAAGCGGAGTTCGGGATCGACCATGAACGCGATTTCGGCGCGGCGGTCGTTGAAGCGAACCGCCAGTCGTTTGCCCGATCCATCGCCGACAATGAATCCTGACCCGTCGGCGGCGACGACTTCCAGCGATCCGACTTTGATCAGACCGGCGAAAAAAGCGTGAAGTAAAGCCTCCACTTGCATAACTCGGGTTGCGCGTTCGACAAACGGGTCCCAAAGGGCATTTCGCGATCTGGCCAGCGCCTGCCGCAACGCGAGCATCGAGTCTTCGATCACACGAAACACGCGGAAATTGCCCAAAGCCTATAATAACAGCGCAGAGGCGTGAAAGTTTCCCGTTTCGATTGTGCGCTGCGGCCGCTGGCGGGGACCGGCGTTAGCCCGAGAAGAAGACGTAGCCCCGCGCCGGACGCCCCCCTGATCTCGGGCGCCGTCGTCGGAGCTTTATTAGTAAGGCACAGCATCGCGACGCGAGATTCCCGCCACGAAGATCAGTATTTTCATCCTTGCGGCTGCGGGTTCGCGGTCAACTGCGTCTCGGGTTGGCTCAGGTGATCACAGGCGTCCCAGGTTCGCCTGAGGCCACCACCACAATGAGCGGAAAACAAATTTCGCCCCCCGTCCCAGAGTTCGGCGGGGTGATCAAGGAGAAGGCTTCGGAGTCGAAGCCGTGGTGGCCCCCGCGCGTCGTGCCGGCCAAAAGGCGCGCCCAACGTGTTGCTCATAATGACGGATGATGTCGGCTTCGGCTCGCCGTCCACCTTTGGCGGAGCGATCCCCACGCGGGCGCTCGATCGTATCGCCGCAAATGGTTTGCGCTACACCAATTTCCACTCCACTTCGCTCTGATCTCGAACAACTTTATGAAACCGTGCGGCGCCGCCGCTGCGCCGGTCAGGCAACCGCAATCGTTTGAACGAGCGCGCCGCCTGTTGCACGTGAAACACTTTGACTGCTTTCGCCGACCGGACACAAAGAACCGCCAACCCTACAGGCCTCCGCGAACGATGCGTCTGATAAGAGCCGGCCCTCGGTCGGCGCAAATTCATGGTGCCGCGGTTTCCTCGGCCTGATACGCCAAGGCGCGGCCAGCGTATTGCCTGGCTGAACGCGGTAGGCTGAGGTGGTGAAATCAAGCCTTCGGGGATGGGGTCCCCCCGCAACTGCCACCTGGCTAATGACTCCTACCTTCAGCGCGGCGGGCGCGTGTCTCCGCCGCTGGGGTAGGAGCGCATCCGTTCCTCCTCCTGCGTGATACTGCGCCCCCCCGCTTGGGTTTGGGCGGCGAGAGAAGTGAGGCGGTGATGACCCCTGTCTGGAGTTTGGCGGCGTTGTGGCTGGGGGTTGCCCTGGTCGCGGCCCTCGGGTCGATTTGGCTGAAGATCGCCACGGCGCTTTCTGAGATCGTCGTCGGCGCCATTGCGCAACTGCTTATCGGTGCGGTCCTCGGCCATGCGATCCTTGGCGCCGACCAATCCTGGATCAAATTCCTCTCGGGCGCCGGGGCCATCGTGCTGACGTTTTCTGGCTGGCGCCGAACTCGATCCGCGCGTGCTCAGGAGCAAGTGGAAGGAGACCAGCGCCGTCGGCGTCGTCGGCTTTGTCGCGCCCTTCCTGGGCTGCGCCGCCGCGGCCCATTTCGTGCTCGGCTGGGATTCGAGACCAAGCTGGCTCGCGGGGGTGGCCCCTCTCGACCACCTCGGTCGCGGTGGTCTACGCGGTGATGCTCGAGTTCGGCCTCAATCGGACCGACTACGGCAAAACCATCCTTGGTGCTTGCTTCATCAACGATCTCCTTACGGTGCTGGCCCTTGGGCTGATTTTCGCCCCGTTCACGGTCAAAACCCTGATCTTCGTCGGCGGATCGCTCGTCGCCTTCGCTGTCCTCCCGTGGCTCACCCCGCGCTTCTTCCGTCGATATGGCGGCCGGCCGTCGGAGCTGGAGGCGAAGTTCCTGCTGCTCGTCCTTTTTAGTCTAGGGGCGCTCGCAAGCTAGGCCCAGAGCGAGGCGGTGCTGCCCGCCTACCTCGTCGGCATGGTGCTGGCGCCGGCACGGTCGGCAAAGATCATCTGCTGACCGGCGCTTGCGGACTTTAACGTTCGGGCTCCTCACCCCATTTTATTCCATGAGAGCAGGCTCGTTCGTCCTGATCCCTGCGCTCATCGCCGACCCCGCGGCGTTTCTGATCCTGCGGGGCGTGAAGATGGCTGCGAAATGCATCGGCGTCTTTCCCACGACGCGACTCCTCAGGAGCCCGCGCCGGGAGTCGATGTATACGACGCTCCTGATGTCAACCGGCCTGACCTTCGGCACCATCTCGTCGCTGTTCGGCCTCTCGCACCAGATCATCACGCCGGCTCAGTATTCCATTTTGGTGGCCGTCGTCATCGGAAGCGCCGTCGTGCCGACCTTGATCGCCAACGCCTTCTACCTGCCGCACCATCTGCTGCCGGCCGCCGAACCGGAACCGACGGCCGCATCGACACGGATCGGGCCGCGCGCCGAGGAGGGGGCCTGATGTTTCGCAAGAATTCTGAGCGCCAACGATGGCTCGGACAATGCGTTCAAGGCGCTTGAGATCGCTTGCGATCTCGCCGCCCGGTATGACGCCGAACTTCATCTGATCCTGATCGAGGAGGTTCCAATCCTGCCGGGATCTATCACCGAGGTTTTGGAGGCCAAGGCCGGCGAGGACAAGGCCGTCTGCGCCCACATCAGGCGGGCCGAGATGATCGCGGCCCGCAGCAAGATATCGATCAAGCCTCACGTACTCACAGGGCACGTGGTGCGCGCCATTGTCGATTTCGCGAACGATAACCGCTTTGATCTGGTAGTCATCGGGGCCACCGGTCACGCCGCCCTGCACGAGCGGATGTTAGGCACCCGCGCCGACCGGATCGCGCATATGGCGCACTGCCCCGCGCTCATTGTCAGATAATCGCCGTCTGCGCCGCGTTTTCTTTGTCTCTCGCCTGATACGCCGAGGGGTGTTTCTGGATGTAGCCCCGCCGCGCGGCGAGCTCGCTGATCAGATGCTCGGCGGCCTCCGCCACCACCGTTCCCGGCAGGAACACGGCGTCGACCCCAGCCTCGTGTAGAGCCTCAACGTCGCTCGGGGGGATGACGCCGCCGGCGACCAGCATGAGGTCGCCGCACCCCTGCGCCGCGAGTTCGGCCTTGAGTTCGGGCAGCAGGGTCAGGTGGCCCGCGACCATCGACGAGACGCCGACAATGTCGACGTCCTCCTCCCGCGCCTGCTGCGCGGCCTCGGCCGGCGTTGCGAACAGCGGGCCGATGCAAACCTCAAATCCGAGATCGGCGAAGGCCGAGGCGATAACCTTCTGGCCGCGGTCGTGTCCGTCCTGTCCGAGCTTGACGACGAGGATGCGGGGCTTATGGCCTGAGTCCTCAGCGAAAGCCTCGATGACACCGGCGACGCGGCGAACGGTCTCGCTGGTCCGGGCCGCGTAGCGGTAGACGCCGGAGATCACTTTGGTCTCGGCGGCGTGGCGTCCATAGACGCTCTCGAGCGCGCCGGAAATCTCGCCGACAGTCGCCTTTGCGCGCGCCGCTTCGACGCCGAGCGCGAGCAGATTGTCGCGCCCGCTTTCCGCCGCCTGCTTGAGGCGGGCGAGCGCGGCGGCGACCGCGCCCGCATCGCGTTCGGCGCGCAGCCGCTCGAGCTTGGCGATCTGCGCCGCGCGCACGGCGGAATTATCGACCTTCAACACGTCGAGCGGCGCTTCCTGGCGCGGCCTGTAGCGGTTGACGCCGACGACGGTCTGCAGGCCGGTGTCGATATGCGCCTGGGTCTTCGCCGCCGCCTCCTCGATGCGCAGTTTCGGCAAGCCCGCCTCAATGGCTTTGGTCATGCCGCCCAAACCCTCGACCTCCTCGATATGGCGCATGGCGCGGGCCGCCAGATCCGCCGTCAGGCGCTCGACATAGAAGGAGCCGCCCCAAGGATCGATGATCCGCGTCGTGCCGCTTTCCTGTTGCAGAAAGATCTGCGTGTTGCGGGCGATGCGCGCCGAGAAATCGGTTGGCAGAGCCAAGGCCTCGTCGAGCGAGTTCGTATGCAGCGATTGCGTGCCGCCTTGCGTCGCCGCCATCGCCTCGATTGTCGTGCGTATCACATTGTTGAACACGTCTTGCGCAGTGAGCGACCAGCCCGACGTTTGGCAATGCGTGCGCAGGGTCAAGGACTTGTCGGATTTCGGCGCGAACTGCCGCATCAGCTGGGTCCACAGCAAGCGGGCCGCGCGAAGTTTCGCAATCTCCATGAACATGTTCATCCCGATCGCGAAAAAGAAGCTCAGCCGCGGCGCGAAGGAGTCGATATCCAGTCCGGCGGCGAGCCCGGCGCGGACATATTCCACCCCATCAGCGAGCGTGTAGCCGAGTTCGAGGTCCGCCGACGCGCCGGCTTCCTGCATGTGGTAGCCGGAAATCGAGATCGAGTTGAACTTCGGCATATGCGCCGACGTGAAGGCGAAAATATCGGAGACGATCCGCATCGAGGGCGATGGCGGATAAATGTAGGTGTTGCGCACCATGAATTCTTTGAGGATGTCGTTCTGGATCGTGCCAGCGAGCTCAGCCGGCCGCACGCCCTGTTCCTCGGCCGCCACGATATAAAGCGATAGAACCGGCAATACCGCGCCGTTCATCGTCATCGATACGGACATGCGGTCGAGGGGGATGCCGTCGAACAATGTGCGCATGTCGTAGATGGAGTCGATCGCGACGCCAGCCATGCCGACGTCGCCCGCGACGCGCGGGTGATCGGAGTCATAACCGCGGTGGGTGGCGAGATCGAAGGCGACGGAGAGGCCTTTTTGACCCGCCGCGAGATTGCGCCGGTAGAAGGCGTTCGAAATCTTCGGCTGTCGAGAAACCAGCATATTGCCGGATCGTCCAGGGCTGATTGACATACATCGTGGGGTAGGGGCCGCGCAGATAGGGCGCGAAGCCCGGGAAACCGTCTACGCCCTCGGCGCCCTCGCGATCGGCCGGCCCGTAGGCCGGCTTAATCGCAAGGCCCTCCGCCGTCAGCCAGGTCTCGCCGGAAGCGGCGCCGGCCGCGGCCGTGGCCGCGCGAAAAGGAATCGATGAAAAATCCGGTATGTTTGTCATGGCGCCGACAACCCTTTCCCGACCCGCTCCAAGAAAGCGACAAGGTCGCATCCGGCGAACAAGAAATCCTCGACATTTGACGCGCGCAGCGCGGCTTCCGCATCGCCCGGCTTGCCCGCCATGACGACGCGCGCGCCGACGGCGGCAAGTTTTTCGGCGGCTTCTTCGGCTTGCATCTTGCCCAAATCCGCTGTCCGCTGCCTGTAGACAGCGTCTGGCGCGCAAAGACACGCCGCCAACGCGCCGGAGGCCTTCCAGGCGGACGTCAAGCCGTCGAGATCGCCGTAAGCCTCGCCGCCGGCGACCTCAAATCCTGCGGTCGCGAAGGCGTCGCGCGCGAAAGCCGCGCGGGCCGATGACGCCGCCGGATCGCCGAGCGTCGCAAGGAAAATTTTTGGCCGCGCCGCATGCGCCGCAAGCCATTGGTCCGAAATATCCCTCAGGCGCTCGAACGGTTCGGCGTCGCGCTCGGATGGCGCCACCTCGAAGGCGGGAGCCGGAGCTTCGCCGTTTTTTTTCTGGGCGGCGCCCTGAGGAAGCTCCGGCGCGGCGAATATGACCGCTGGCGTCGTCTCGGCGAGATTGGGAAAGATGCTGACGCCGGTGATCGGGCGCTGACGGAGCGCCGCCTCTTGCCGCCGGCCGCGACGCGAGTCCGTCAGGATCTGCGGCCAGGAGCCGGAGGCGAGCGCCTTCGGCAAGCCGCCCGCCAACTCGATCCCTTGGAAGAGGCTCCAGGCCTTCTCGCTGAGAGCGAGCGTCAAGGCTTCGAGCGCGCCCGACCCGGCGGCGGGATCGGCGACCCTGGCTAGATAGCTCTCATCCGCGAGGATGATGGTGGTGTTGCGGGCGAGACGGCGCGCGAACGCATCGGGAAGGCCGAGCGCGGCGGTGAAAGGCAGCGCCGTGACGCTGTCGGCGCCTCCAATCAACGCTGCGGCGGAGCCGATGGCGCCGCGCAGAATGTTGCCCCAGACGTCGCGGCGGGTCAGCGATCGCCAAGCGGTTTCGGCGTGAATCCGGATCGGCGCGGGCGCAAAGCCGCACGCGGACTCGACCAGCGCCCACAGCCGCCGCAAGGCGCGGAACTTCGCCACGGTGAGGAACTCGTCGGCATCCGCGACAAGGAGAAAGCTGACGTCATTATGCGCGCCGCCACGCAATTGGCCGGCTTCTTCCAGCGCCCGCAAATAGGCAGCGCCCGTCGCGACTACAGAGGCGAGTTCTTCCGCCTCCGACGCGCCGGCCTCGCTGCAAGGGCGCCCGTCGGCGCGCAAGATCGGCGAGACGAAACCGCGCTCGCGAAGCTCGCCGAAAGCCCCGGTCGCTTCCTTCCAAAAGGCAGCGGAGCCGCCGCGGCTCGCCATAACGCCAATCGGGTCAATGCCGAAATCGACGTCGAGCCCGCCTTCATGCAGCGTGCGTCTTTGCGCAAGTTCGGCGAAGGCCATCGCGGCGGCGACGGCGGATGAAGGCGCCGCTTCGAGGCGAATTGAAATCAAGTCGAGGCGGACGCCCGCCAGGGCGCGATCGAGGTCGGCGGCCGACTGCGCTCGCAGCCCGAAGCCGCGCGCGCTCAATGCGCCATCGAGCGTTACGGTCAGTCCAGTGGCGCCGCCTTCAAGGTCAGACAGGGCGAGCGCGTTGGCCTCCTCGAGGTCCGGATGATCGACGCGCTGCACGACGCCGCGGTCGCTCTCGGCGCGCAGCGGCTGCCGCGAAGGTCCCTCGAACTTCGGGTAAAGCGGCTCAATCGCAATGCCGTCGGCGGTCTTGAAGGCGGGAAGCTCCTTGCCAGGGTCTTTCGCCATGATCCGCGCGACGGCGGCGCGCCAAGCCGCCTCGCCAGCATGATCGGCGAAGGCGGAGGCGCTATGAACTGCCGCTGAATCGATCATGCTGTTCCCCTTATCAGGATAGATCCATAATGACGGCGTCAACGGCCATGCTTTGTCCGGCCGCCGCGTGAATTTTTTGCACGGTCGCGTCGCGTTCGGCTCGCAGCACATTCTCCATCTTCATCGCCTCGATCACCGCCAGCGGTTCGCCGGCCTTCACCGCTTGGCCTTCGGTGACGAGAATCTCGCGAATGAGGCCGGGCATGGGACAGACGAGATGCCTGCCGCTATCCGCCGCCGCTTTCGCGGGCATCAGCCGCGCGAGTTCGGCTTCGCGCTCTGTATAGACGCGCGCCTCGGCGAAGGTTCCGGCATGAGACAGGAGGACCCCGTTAAGGGTCGGGCGCACCTGCGCCGCGATCCTTTCGCCCGCGATGGAACCCTGCCAGACAGGCTCCCCGGGCGACCAGCCGGAGATCACCGACCAGGTCTCGCCGCCGTCGAAGCGCAGCGAAAAGCCCTTCGGCGTCTCATCGACCTCGAAGATGAATTCCTCGGCGCCGATAGAGACGTGGCGCCGGCTCTCGAAGGCGACCGCCTTGGCGACCGGCATCTGCTGCGTGATCCGGCGTTTGCGCTGATTGAGCTTGTGGTCGATCGCGCCGGCGATGGCGGCGAGCCGCCGCGCCTCGGTCCCGAGAGGAAGCGGATTGGCGAAGCCGTCCGGAAACTCCTCGCTGATGAAGCCGGTCGAGAGCCGGCCATCGCGCCAGCGCGGATGCGCCATCAGGGTCGAAAGGAACGGAATGTTATGGCGGATGCCGTCGATGGCGAAGGCGTCGAGCGCCGCGCTATGGGCGGTGATCGCTTCGATCCGGGTCGGCGCATGGGTGATCAGCTTGGCGATCATCGGATCGTAATAGATCGAGATCTCGCCGCCTTCGAAGACGCCGGTGTCGTTACGCAGCGTCGCCTCGCCTGATTTTCCCTCCGCCGGCGGACGGTAGGTCGTGAGACGCCCGGTCGAAGGGAGAAATCCGCGCGTCGGATCTTCGGCGTAAACGCGGCTTTCGACCGCCCAGCCATTAAGGCGGACGTCGCTTTGCGCGAGGGGTAGGGGCTCGCCGGCCGCGACCTTGATCATCAGCTCGACGAGATCAAGCCCGGTGACCAATTCGGTGACCGGATGCTCGACCTGGAGCCGCGTGTTCATTTCGAGGAAATAGAAGCTGCGGTCCTGGCCGGCGACGAACTCCACGGTGCCGGCCGAATCATAGCCGACCGCCTTGGCGAGCGCGACCGCCTGCTCGCCCATCAGCTCGCGGGTTCTGGCGTCGAGCAAAGGCGAGGGCGCCTCCTCAATGACTTTTTGGTTGCGCCGCTGGATCGAACATTCGCGCTCGCCGAGATAGATCACATTGCCATGCTTGTCGCCGAGTACTTGGATCTCGACGTGGCGCGGATTTTCGATGAATTTCTCGATGAAGATTCGGTCGTCGCCGAAAGAGGCGCCGGCCTCCGAGCGCGAGCGCGCAAAACCCTCCTCGACCTCGGCCGCCGACCTTGCGATGCGCATGCCTTTGCCGCCGCCGCCCGCCGAGGCCTTGATCATCACCGGAAAGCCGATCTCCGCGGCGATGCGAGCGGCATGCGCGGCGTCCGCGATGACGTCGAGATTGCCCGGCACCGTGGAGACGCCGGCGGCGCGCGCGAAGCGCTTCGATTGGATCTTGTCGCCCATGGCCTCGATGGCCTCTGGGTTCGGCCCGATGAAGGTTACGCCTGCCGCCGCCAGCGCCTTGGCGAAGGCCGCGCGCTCGGACAAAAACCCATAGCCCGGATGCACGGCTTCGGCCCCGGTCCGGCGGCAGGCGTCGAGGATTTTCTCGATGACGAGATAGGATTCGGCGGCCGCGGGCGGACCGATCGCGATCGCCTCATCCGCCATCTCGACATGCAGCGCGTCGCGATCTGCCTCGGAATAGACGGCCACCGTTGCGATCCCCAAGCGGCGCGCTGTCTTGATGATCCGGCAGGCGATTTCGCCGCGGTTGGCGATCAGGATTTTCGAAAACAACGCGCGCCTCACAATGGGATGTTGTCGTGTTTGCGCCAAGGCCGCTCGGCCTTTTTACCGCGTAGCATGGCGAGGACCCGCGCGATTCTGCTGCGGGTCTGGCTCGGCGCGATCACCTCGTCGATGTAGCCGCGCTCGGCGGCGACGAAGGGCGAGAGGAAGCGGTCCTCGTAGCTCTTGGTGAGGGCCGTGATCTTGTCCGGATCGTTGACGCTCTGCCGGAAGATGATCTCCACCGCGCCCTTCGCGCCCATCACCGCGATCTGCGCCGTCGGCCAGGCGTAATTGACGTCGGCGCCGATGTGCTTCGAAGCCATGACGTCATAGGCGCCGCCGAAGGCTTTGCGCGTGATGACCGTGACGAGCGGCGCGGTGCATTGCGAATAGGCGAACAGCAGCTTCGCGCCGTGCTTGATGAGGCCGCCGTATTCCTGCGCCGTGCCAGGCAGGAAGCCCGGGACGTCGACGAAGGTGACGATCGGGATCTCGAACGCGTCGCAAAAGCGCACGAAACGCGCCGCCTTGCGCGAAGCGTCGGCGTCGAGCACGCCGGCGAGCACCATCGGCTGGTTGGCGACGAAGCCGACGGTCGAGCCGTCGATGCGGCCGAAGCCGGTAACGATATTGCCGGCGAAAGCTTGCTGAATCTCGAAAAAGTCGCGCTCATCGACGATCTTGTAGATCAGCTCCTTGATGTCATAGGGCTTGTTGGCGCTGTCGGGAACCAGCGTATCGAGGCTGGCGTCGGCGCGGTCGACGTCGTCGAAGCTCGGCCAGCACGGCGGCCCGCTGATATTGTTGGCGGGCAAGAAATCGACAAGGCGGCGAATCTGGAGCAGCGCTTCGAGATCATTGTCGAAGGCGATGTCGGCGATCGACGACTTCGTCGTGTGCACGCGCGCGCCCCCCAGCTCCTCGGCCGTGACGGTCTCATTGGTGACGGTCTTGACGACGTCCGGGCCGGTGACGAACATATAGCTCGTATCGCGCACCATGACGATGAAATCGGTCATGGCCGGCGAATAGACGTCGCCGCCGGCGCAAGGGCCCATGATCACCGAGATCTGCGGGATGACGCCGGAGGCCTCGACGTTGCGGCGGAAGATCTCGGCGTAGCCGCCGAGCGCCGCGACGCCTTCCTGGATGCGCGCGCCGCCGGCGTCGAAAAGCCCAATGATCGGCGCCCGCATGCGCAGCGCCATGTCCTGGATTTTCGTGATCTTGCCGGCGTGCGCCTCGCTGAGCGAGCCGCCGAAGACGGTGAAGTCCTTGGAGAAGACGAAAACGGCGCGGCCGTTGATCGTCCCCCAGCCGGTGACGACGCCATCGCCCGGAATTTTCTGCTTATCCATGCCGAAATCGGCGCAGCGATGTTCGACGAACATGTCGAACTCCTCGAAAGAGCCCTTGTCAAGCAGGAGGTCGATGCGCTCGCGCGCGGTCAGCTTGCCCTTGGCGTGCTGGGCCGCGACGCGCCGTTCGCCGCCGCCCGCCTCGGCTTCCGCCCGCCGCCTGTCGAGGTCTTCGATGATGTGTCGCATGATCGCTTGATCTCAGGAGCCGGCGCCGTCCGTCCGCGCGCGGCGGTCAAATTCGGAAATTCACAAATTTTCTGCGGCGAAAGGCAGCCGGGGCTTTCCCAGCGTGTTTCGCGGCTTCTCCCGCGCCGCTTTCGCTATGCCGTTTTCTAGTTGCCTGGCCACTGTTTGCGTTCTACTGCAGTTTTGTGTCGGATCAACCCGAAATGCGCAAATTTGCAAATTTGCAAATCTACGGATTTACAAAATGCGGAAATTATTCGCCGGGCGAATCCTCAGACGAAGGCGCGAGGAGCTCGGCCTGACGCAAACGGTCGTCGCCAAGCGCCTCGCCATTTCCCCAAGCTACCTCAATCAGATCGAAAGCAACCAGCGCCCGCTGACGGCGTCCATTCTCGTCGAGATCACGCGCGTCCTGCGATTGCAGGTCGCCGACCTTTATGACGACGGGCCGGAGCGCCTCGCCGCCAATCTGCGCGAGATGCTGTCCGACCCGCTCTTTGAGGGCGCCAGCGTCAGCGGGCGGGAGCTTAAAGCGATCGCCGCCTCATCGCCCCAGCTGGTGCGCTCGGTGCTCGATCTTCATGCGAGCTATCGCCGGATGGAGGAGCGCTACCGCGGTCTCGACGACGCGCTGCAGGAGGGCGCCGGCTTGATCGAGGCCTCAAAGCGCCCATTCGCCTTCGACGAGGTGCGCGATTTTTTTCACTTCATCGGCAATTACGTCGACGTTCTCGATCGCGGCGCCGAGGCTTTGGCGGAAAGGCTTTGGAGCGAGAACGCGGTTTCCTACGACAACCTCGTCGCCTACGCCGCGCAGGAGCTTCGCACCCGCGTTGTCGCGGCGGCTCCAACGACGGCCGCAAGCCCCCTCAGCCGTTACGATCTCGAGATTGCGACCTTGTTTCTGGACGCCGACCAGGAGGCTTCGACGCGAAAATTTCTGCTCGGCTGCCACATTGCGATACGCACGCAAGGCGCACGGATCGATGAGCTGGCGAGCGGCGCAAAGCTCAAAAGCGCGGCCTCCGCGGATATCGCCAAATTGGCGCTCGCCAATTATTTCGCCAGCGCCCTCGTCATGCCCTATGGCCGTTTTTCCGAGGCGGCGCGCGCCATGCGCCATGACGTCGAGCGGCTGTCGCGGCTGTTTGGCGTCAGCGTCGAGCAGGTCTGTCACCGCCTGTCGACCTTGCAGCGTCCCGGGCGCGAGGGCGTGCCGTTCTATTTTCTGCGAGTCGACCGCGCCGGCAACATCACCAAGCGGCACAGCGCGACGCGCTTCCAGTTCGCGCGCTATGGCGGCGCCTGTCCTTTGTGGAACATTCACGAAGCCTTCGAGAGGCCCAACCATTTCCTCGTGCAGGTGGCGGAAATGCCCGACGGCGTCCGCTACCTGTCGGTGGCGCGGTCGATCGCCAAAAAGGGCGGATCGTTCGGCGCGCCGCAACGGAACTACGCGATCGGCTTTGGATGCGAGATCGATCACGCGCCCGACCTCGTCTATTCCGATGCGATCGACCTCAAGACGCCGTCGGCCGTCGCGAAGATCGGCGTCAGCTGCCGCGTCTGCGAGCGGCAGGATTGCCCCCAGCGCGCGGTGCCGCCGCTTGACGTCGCTATCGTGGTCGACCCCAACGAACGAGGCATGGTGCCGTATCGGATCGGGACGGGCGCCTGATCGCCGCTCGCCGAAGATGGAGCGGCGGAAGCGACGCCGCCCGGGTAGGGACCAACAGCCGACGCGTTGGTGCGGCATAAATGACACAGCCGACAAGTATTGAAGGCGCCAAGCAGCGTTGGGGCCGCCCTAAGCTATCATCGACGGCCGGGTGACATTCGTTGGCCTGATATAGATGTATAACGGCGGCGTCAGTTCGCTTCAAAACATTGGGGGGAATTGCAATGCTGCGCAAATATAGCGACGGCATGCTGGCCGGCGCCGCCGCGCTGGTCGCGGCCGCGGGCTGCATTGGCGAGGCGCGGGCCGCCGGCTTCGAGCTGCGCGAGCAGAGCTCCGAGGGCCTCGCCACGTCGTTCGCCGGCGATACCGCCAAGGCCTATAATCTCAGCACGATCTTCTACAATCCCGCCGGCATGACCCGGCTCGAAGGCAACCAGGCCGCCGCGTCATTTACTATGTACGTGCCTGAGATTTCGTTTAACGGCCAGAACGTCAATGCCGGCCGCCGTTCCCCTGGTGCGCGGCGGCAACGGCGGCAACGCCACCCCGCCTGCGGTCGCGGGGGCCAACTACGCTATGTGGGATTTTTCGCCGGACCTCAAATTCGGCCTCGCCGTCACCGCGCCTTTCGGCCTCGCCACGGACTACGCCGACGGCTGGGTCGGCCGCTACCAAGGCCTGCGCACCGAGATCACCGACCTCAATTTTCAGCCTAGTGGTGCGCTTCAACTAAACCGTGCGGGAGATCCCCCGGCTCTGCCGGGGAGGCAGCAATAGTTTGACGTTTCCTGAAGTCCATCGTGACCATCGCTTTTGTGAGCCGCCAAGCACACGAAAGGTCAAGTCACGATGGACGAGTTTGAGAGTCTAAGTCACACAAAGTGGGAGTGCAAATATCACGTCGTGTTCATCCCGAAGTTCCGCCGCAAGGCGCTATACGGGCAACTGCGGGATCATCTTGGAGAATTGCTTCGTAAGTTAGCAACACAAAAGGAAAGCCGGATCGAAGAAGGGCATTTGATGCCGGATCATGTGCACATGATGATTTCGATCCCGCCGAAATACGCGGTTTCTCAGGTGATCGGATATGTCAAGGGCAAGAGTGCGATCCATCTGGCCCGCGTTTACGGGGAACGGCGGCGCAATTTTGTAGGGCAACATTTCTGGGCGCGAGGATATTTCGTCTCGACCGTGGGGAGAGACGAAGCTGCGATCCGGGAATACATCAAGAGCCAGGAAAAGGAAGATCAGAGGCTGGAGCAACTGAACCTCTGGCGCTGATCGGCCACCATCAGGTGGCCCAATGAACCGGGGACGCGTCAGCGTCCCCTCCCAGCCGCTTTGAGCGGCTCACATAAATAAAGCCCCCGGCTCTGCCGGGGGATAGTTACTTTGAAAGGATTTGATGATTCGCTTTCGCGGCGACCCCAGCGACGGAGGCGATCATGGCTGCGAAGGAAATTATCGTAAAGAAATATATTGTGCGGCTGAACGACGACGAACGTCACCAGCTTGCAACGCTGATCCGGAAAGGGAGCAGCCCGGCGCAACGATTGATGAAGGCGCGGATCTTGCTCAAGGCGGACGTCTCGGAAGGCGGCGAAGGATGGAGCGATAACCAGATCATCGATGCCCTGGAGACCAGCCCATCCATGGTCTACCGGGTGCGCAAACAGCTGGTGGAAGAGGGCTTCGAGGCGGTGTTGAGCCGAAAGCCGCGCGCCACGCCTGCCGTTGCCAGAATTTTCGACGGCGAGAAGGAAGCCAAGCTGATCGCCCTGGCTTGTTTTGAACCTCCCAAGGGCCGCGCCCGCTGGACATTGCGGTTGTTGGAGAACAAGGTCGTGGAGCTGAACATCGTAGATCGCGCCAGCGACAGCACGATCGGGCGGACTTCTCAAAAAAACATCGTTAAGCCGCATCTGATACCAACGGCATTAGGCAACAACCGACGCCCAAGCTCGTGTGGCGATTGAGGCGATGCGCTTTGACTCAGCAGTGAGGGCGTTCCATGCGGCGCAACATGCGTCAAGGATCTCATCATAGTTTTCGAACACGCGGTTGCTCAAATGGTTCTGGCGCAGGAACTGCCAAATGTTTTCGACCGGGTTCAACTCGGGGGAATAGGCTGGTAGGTGGAGCAGACTGATGTTGCCGGGAACCCGCAGCTTGCCGCCAGTTTGATGCCATCCGGCTCCATCGAGGAGCAGCACGGCGTGGCTGCCTTGCGTCACTTGGCTGCTGATCTCCTCGAGATGCAGGCTCATCGCTCGGGCGTTGGCGTAAGGCAAGACCAAAGCCGCGCCGATATCCCTGCAAGGACAGACGGCGCCGAATATGTAGGCCCATTCGCGTCGCTGATCGCGCGGCGCGGGCGGCCGGCTGCCGCGCTCGGCCCAAACGCGAGTGAGCGTGCCCTGCTGGCCGACGCGGGCTTCGTCTTGCCACCAGAGTTCAATCGGTTTTTCGCGTGCATGCTCGGGGATTGCGGCCTTGACCAGATCGGCGAAGTTTTTTTGTGCGCCTCCTGCGCCGCAGGATCTTGCTGTGGATGGCGGGGCCGCACCGACAAGCGCCGGAACCCCAGCCGGCGCAGCATCGCGCCGACGCTGCGCTCGGCCAGGGTCACATGGAACTGGGTCTTGATCACGCGGGCCAGATCCACTCGTCGCCAGCGCACCACGCCGTCGACGGCAAGGTCAGGTCCTTTGCGAACCATCTCCGCCACAAGAGCTTCTTGTTCGGGCGTGAGGCGCGGCTTCGGCCCGGCCGCGATGCGGTTGCAGAGCCCGGCGACGCCTTCGGCGTTGTAGCGTAGAACCCAATCGCGCAAGGTCTGCCGATCCATGCCGCAGAGCTTGCCGGCTTCGCCCCGATTATATCCTTCAAGCACTAAGGCCAGCGCCAACATCCGCCGCGCCGCATTGGCGTCCTTGCTGTGCGTCGCCGCTTCGCGAAGCTCCGCTGCAGTGAAATCATCGCGCGTGATCGCCAAGGCTTCCGGCATCAAAATCTCCCCGAATCATCTCCAATCCGAAGAGAATCACGACAGTGCGAATTTGCGAAGACCCCCTGAGTCAGACGCCAATGCCGTTGGTATGAAACAGCAGTGGGTCATTCCGCCGGAAGCCAACAGCGCATTCGTCGCCGCCATGGAGGACGTGTTGGCCGTCTATACGCGGCCGCGCGATCCCGATATTCCTCTGGTTTGCCTGGACGCGACCTCGAAGCAGTTGATTGCCGAAACACGCGCTCCGATCAAGATGAAAGAGGGACGGCCGGTCAGGTTCGATTATGAATACGAACGCAACGGCACGGCCAATCTGTTTATGATGTTTGCGCCGCTCGAAGGCTGGCGGCATGTCAAAGTCACGGATCGCCACACCGCTATGGATTATGCTCACGCGCTGAAGGATCTGTCAGATACTCACTTTCCGAATGCCCGGAAAATCATTCTCGTCCAGGACAATCTCAACACCCACAAGCCAGCCTCGCTCCACCAAGCTTTTCCCGCCGCCGAAGCAAGGCGGCTCGTCGAACGGTTCGAATGGCGTTACACGCCAAAGCATGGCAGTTGGCTCGATATGGCGGAATCCGAACGCGGCGTCCTTTCGTCGCAGTGCCTCGATCGCCGCATCCCAGACAAACAAACCCTCATCGACGAAATCGCAGCTTGGGAGGACGATCGAAACGCCAACCACGCCAAGGCCGATTGGCAGTTCACCACAGCGGATGCCCGTATCAAACTCAAGCATCTATACCCGTCAATCTGACTGAATCGAGCCACTAGCGTGGCCTATCGAATCAACGAGCACCTCTCGGTCGGGCTCGGCTGGCAGATCAGCTATTTCAACGCCGTGCTCTCCGCGGCCATCAATTTGCCGGGATTGGGCCTCGCCCCGGTCGACGCCAAGCAAACCAACGCCGGCAACGCCGTCGGCTTCGGCGGCGACATCGGCTTTCTCTTCGAGGTCGATCCGGCCACCCGTATCGGCCTCAACTATCGCTCCCGTATTCACTATGATCTGAAAGGCGGCACCAGCATCCAGGCGCCGGGCCCGCTCATCGAGGCCAGCCCGGTGTTCCAGAACAGCGGCTTGCAGGTCGGCCTCACCCTGCCAGATATGATCAATCTCGGATTTTACCACGAATTCACGCCGCAACTCGCGCTGATGGCGGACGTGCAGTTCGTCACCTGGTCGACTATCCAGGAATTAAACTTTCAGTACGACAACGGCCGCCCCAACACCGTCGAGCCGGAACACTGGCGCGACACCTGGTTCGGCTCGATCGGCGCCGCTTACGCGTTGACCCCGCAGAGCAGAGTGCTTGTCGGCGTCGCCTACGACGAATTGCCCGTAACCTACCAGAACCGCACCGTCAGACTGCCCGACACCAATCGCATCCTGGCGTCCTTCGGCTTTAGCTATGACCTTAACCCGCATGTGCAGGCCAATTTCGGCTTCTTGCATGTTTTTACAAGTGGCGCGCCAATAAACCAGCTCGCCTTCACTCCCGCCGGCGGCGCGCTGATCGGGAATTACGCATTATCCGCCAATATCATCAGCGTCAGCGCGGTCGCGAAGTTCTGACGCGCTGGGATGGGGGCGCCATCGAAGCGGCCTTGAGCGATGATCGGCTTGCTGGGCGGCGACGTCGACGCCTCCCTTGATACTGCGGCGAAAGCCGGCTGGCCTTAGCGGTTGCCGCCGACTCAGACAGGTCGGCAGCAGCACGGATGCAACCCGCAGTTCGCTATGCGAGGCGCTGGAAGGGGTTGGGGACGGCGAGGCGGCGCGGGAGGACCGATTGACGATCGCATCGATCATCCCCCATCTCCAAAGTCGCGGGCGCATGCGGCGCAAATCCATAAAGCGCGGGCTGCAAAGTCTTCGCGTACACCCGCGCGGCCGCTTCGAGAGCATGCACGCGCCGACGTGCATGGTTGGCGTCAAGCCAACCGTCCTTCCAAGCGTCATGCGCCTCGGGATAAACCGCGCAATTGTAAGGATTGCCGTTGAGCAACTTGGAGTGTAGGTAAGCTTTAACTCCTTGTTGGTAGCATCGGGCATATGTCATAGCGTGTGCTCCAGGAGGACGTCATGCCGCGTCCGTAATTGACTAACTCCAGATGTCGCCGCGATCAGCGTTGCGAAACTCGACGTTTACTACTAAGTCTGGCCGTGTGGTCCGGCCGTGGAGTTCGGGCCCTTGCGCCTTACCCTCTCAAGGCCCTGGCCGCCGACCCTCCTCACCGTTCGGTCGACCCACATCGAGCGGGTCTCAATCAGCTCAGCTGTAAGCGGCGCTGTCTCATCTCGATCAAGACCGGAAAACCGATACCCTCCAGAGATGCCTGGACCAACCACGTCCAAGACAACCGCTTCAGCGCAGGCGACCAGAAAGCCGAGCGCGACAGCGCCCACCATCATCCCCGTAATCGAGCGAATTATCGCCGGGACGCCGCCGAGCGGCGTTCCGGATCCACGCGTCGGCGCCCACAGGATCTGTTCCATCGGAACTTCCCAATAGCGCGATTGACCGCTCGGATCGAAAAGGGGTCGCTTCCGCTTCGCGCGATCAATCATGGGGTGATTCCACAATGTCTCTATTTGCGTTGATCTACGAGAGGCGAGGCTTCGATCGGCACGAGCGCCGTTCCCGGAGAAAATAAATCCACGGGATTCGCTCAAGTCCTGCCGCCGTCCGGCCATCGCCTCAGGTAACTCTTTGTGAATTGATCCGTTTTTCAGAGTTTCCCCTAGAAGACGAAGCGCGTGTTGATGAATTTCGATTTGTGATTGAGGACGATGTCGTCAAGCAGCTTCTTGCCGGCCTCGGTCTGCTTGACCGCAGTCATCGAGCGGATCGAGAAAGAGCGCAGCGCGTCGGTGACGGACAGGGTGCCTTCGGCCGAGTCCTTGCGGCCGGTGAAGGGAAAGACGTCGGGCCCACGCTGACACTGGCAGTTGATGTTGACCCGGCACACCTGGTTGACGAGCGGATCGACCAGCTCGCCGATTTTTTCGGCGTCCGAACTGAAGATCGACACCTGCTGGCCATGCTCCGACGTCACGACATAGTCGAGCGCCGTTTTGATGTCGTCAAAGGCCATGACTGGCACGATCGGCCCAAACTGCTCCTCGCGGTAGAGCCGCATGCCGGGCGCGACCGGATAGACTACGGCTGGCCTGAACAACGTCGCGTAGGCCTCGGCCCCCTCCGCATTGACGATTTTGGCGCCCTTGGCCTGGGCGTCCTCTACAAGCTCCTGCATCGCGCGGACTTTGTCGAGATCCGGCAGGGGGGTGATCGAGACGCCGCTCTCCCAAGGCATGCCGAGCCTCAATTTGCCGAGCTCCTCGACGAAGCGGACAAGAAACGCGTCCACGATCGAGTGATGTACAATCAGCATCTTCAGCGCGGTGCAGCGCTGTCCATTGAACGATAAAGCTCCGCTGAGGCATTCCCTAACCGCAAGGTCGATATCGGCGTCGGGAAGAATGATCGCGGCATTCTTGGCGTCGAGTCCCAACACGGCGCGCAGACGGTTAACCTTAGGATGCATCTTCTTGAGCTCATCCGCCACCGCGCTCGAACCGATGAGGGTCAAGACGTTGATCTTGCCCGATTTCAATAGCGGCGGCACGACGACGCGGCCTTCGCCATAAACGAAATTGATCACCCCCTTCGGGAAGGCGTCGCGGAAAGCGTCGAGCAAGGGCGTGAACAAGAGGACGCCCCATTTCGGCGGCTTGAAAACGACCGTATTGCCCATGATCAAGGCCGGGATCAGGGTGGCGAAGGTTTCGTTCAGCGGATAGTTGTAAGGTCCCATGCAGAGAACGACGCCGAGCGGCGTGCGGCGAATTTGGCCGATCGTGCCGTCGACAATGACGAAGCGGGAGTTTTCATTGTCAAGATTGCGGACGGCGTCGATCGTCGCGCGGATATATTCAACCGTCCGGTCGAATTCCTTTTCCGAATTGGCGAGGCTTTTGCCGATCTCCCACATCAAGAGACGTACGACTTCGGCGCGGCACGCGATCATCGCCTTGGTGAATGTCTGCATGCAGGCGATGCGTTCGGCGACAGTCATGGTCGGCCAGGAGCCGCGGCCTTGGTCGTAGGCCGCTACCGCGGCGCTGAGAGCGGCTTCGGCCTCGGCCTCGCCCGCGAGCGGCGTCGCGCCGATCTCAACAGGGTTGACGCCTCCTTTTTCATTGCGCACGCCAATTGGCGAAAAGACCTTTTCCATTCGTCCGCTCCACGGCGTCAGTTCGCCGTCGATCAGCAGCGCCGCTTGACGCACCGGTCCGGGCAGACGATGCTCGGCGGGGATTTCGTCAAGCGCCGGGAACAGGCTCCGAATGTTGTTTACGCTGTGGATCAAAGTTATCGCCTCCATTGTTTCAATTCGGAAAGATGTTGATCGGATTGGGTTCCGCGCTCAGGCGGCGCCGATGGCCGCAGAGTTGTAGAACTCAGATTCTCGGAGGGGGAAAGCCGCCGAGATTGGAAAGATCGATGGTGAACTTGCAGCCAATGACGAAAGCGTTGGGAATGTTGCTGGTTCGCGACGGAAAGCTCTGCTGATCAGGGTTGACGATATATTGCAGGTTGGGCGATATGCGGATCGCCGGCGTCAGCTGAGCGCCATAGGCGAGCTCCATCATATACTCTTGACCAGGAATATATCCGTTCCCTCCCGCGGCGATGCGGGCGACCGCGACGTTCTTCAGCGCGGCGTTGCTCCAGACCTGAGCGTTGATGACGAAGCCAAGAGTGTCGGCGTCGCGCCCAGGGAACGTGCCCTGTTGCAGAAGGCCGAGTTCGTAGAACTGGTTCTGGGCCAGATTTCCCGAAAGACCCGTCATGAAAACGCCGAACGCCGTCAGGCCGCGCTGCGAACTTGGATCTGGACGCCAGATCATTTGGTCGAAGCGGGCGAACATGCCGGAGCGGCCAAAATCGGTGGCGTAAGGCAGACCCGTCAGCGAGGCGTAGCCGCCATTGACGTCATACAGCGGATTTGAATATTTGGAGCCGTCATACCACCTGCCGATCCGATAATGGCGCGGCAGATCATCATTGGCGAACGTCGTCGCATAGCCGAGCTCGAATGGCATGATAGCGCCCGTTGCGTTCGTCGTGCTCCAATCGAAGCCGGAATTGCCCAACTTGTAGTCGTTCGGATTGACCTCATAGGCGCCGGCGTGAAAATAGACATTGTCGCTCAGCCAGAGTTTGGCGTCGCCGCCCCAGCTCGAAGCCGGGAAAAAAGTGAAATTGCTGACTTTGAAGATGAAGGTTGGATTGCCGCAAGCTGAGTTCGTCTGGAAATTGCAATAGAGTGGCGAATTGAGAAAATTCACATTGGCTGTCGTGCGCCCAACCTGAACATCGAGCTTTCCGTCGAAGAGCCTTTGCTCGATTGTGAAGATCGCCAGATGCACGTCTTGCGTGCCCCAGATCTCCTGCACGGACGTGCTGCTGCCAATATATTCCTGCACAAGGTTTTGGCCATGACGTTCGGTCATCGCGAAATGAACGAAGGCGCCGTCCGCGTTTATCAGCCGGCCGAGATCGAAATCGGCGCCGAGATACACTTGCCCGGCGTAAGCCGCGCCCTGGCTGATGCCGCCAGCCGGATTGGCCGCGGCTTCTCCCGTGTAGTTCGCCGTGATGGTTATGCCGCGATCGAATAGATATTGGCCCATCTTGCCCATAACATTAGGTGGTTGCTGCTCGAACCCGAGAACGATGGCCGCGTGCTCGGCGCTTTCCGCGCCAGTAGTTTGCGAAATCACGGTGTTGGCGGCCCCTGTCGCGGGCTGAACGATCGGAACGCTGGCGGCGGGCGCCGCCTGCTGCGCAAACGCCGTGTCGCAAGGCAGCATAGTGCGCGCGGCTAGCAAGGCGATCGCGGTTGAAATCCGTGACATACGTTTCTCTCCCACTTAAATCTTGTTTTCGTTAGGCTGTTGCTTCTGCAACCAATTTCTTCAAAATTCCGAGCATTGCGGCGGTAACCACCGTCCCCGCCGCCAGAGCGACGACGTAGAAGGCGAGATGCGTGACGGCGTTCGGGATCGGCAGGACGAAGACGCCGCCATGTGGCACCTTCAACTGGACGCCGGCCACCATGGATATCGCCGCTGCGACCGCCGATCCGGCCATGGTCGCGGGGATGACGTGCAATGGGTCGCGCGCGGCGTAGGGAATGGCGCCTTCGGTTATGAACGACAGGCCGAGGATGGCGGTGGCGCCGCTGGCTTCCCGCTCGTCGTAGGTGAAGCGCCCAGGAAACAGCCTAGTCGCAAGCGCGATCGCGAGCGGCGGCGTCATGCCAGCGACCATCGCCGCCGCCATCGGCGTGTAGACTTGGCTTGCGAGAAGTCCTGTGGCGAAGGCGTAGGCGGCCTTGTTGACGGGGCCGCCCATGTCGAACGCCATCATGGCGCCGATCAGGAGGCCAAGCACGATGGCGCTCGTCCCCTCCATGCCCTTCAGCCAGTTGGTCAGGAACGCGAGAACTTCGGCGACCGGCGTTCCGACGACATAGATCATGAGAAGGCCAGTCAGCAGCGATCCAAGCAACGGTAGGATAAGGACCGGTTTCAGACCGTCGAGATTGCGATGAAGCTTGATATGGCGGTTCAGCCAGTCGACGCCGTAGCCGGCGATGAATCCGGCGGCGATGCCGCCGAGAAAGCCAGCGTTGAGATTGGCGGCGAGGAGGCCGCCGATCATGCCGGGCGCGATGCCCGGGCGATCCGCGATCGAATAGGCGATGTAGCCGGCGAGCGCCGGCACGATCAACACGAAAGCCGATTTGGCGCCGATCTGGAACAGCGCATAGGCAAGCGAATTGCCCTGCTTCGGATCATAGGCGTAGATGCCGCCGAGGGCGAAGGCGAGGGCGATCAGAAGGCCGCCTGCGGTGATGAACGGCAGCATGAAAGAAACGCCGGTCATCAGATGCTTGTAGGGGCCTGTGCGCGTGGTCGTTTTGGCGACGCCGGACGGAGCCGTGGCCGCGGGGATGGTCCCGTGAATTTGCGCCTCCTTGAGGGCGCGCGCGATGAGGTTCTTGCCGTCGTTGATCGCCGGCTTCGTCCCGCTTTGATAGACGCGCTTGCCGGAGAAGCGACCGAGATCGACCTGCTTGTCGGCGGCGATCAGCACAATGTCTGCCTCGGCGATCTCGGAGTTGGTCAGGGCGTCCTGCGCGCCCACCGACCCTTGCGTTTCGACGCGCGCTGACATGCCGAGCGCCTTCGCGGCCTGTTGAATGCCTTCGGCCGCCATGAATGTGTGCGCGATGCCGGTGGGGCAGGAGGTGACGGCGACGATTTTCGCGGCGCCCCGCTCGTGCGACTGCGCCATCTGAGCGCTCGCGCTCGCGGCCGTGCCGCCGCTGAGGCGGTCGAGCACGGCCGCAGCGTCCGCCAACACGTCGCCGACTGTTGCGCTGATGATCCGCTTCAGACCGGCAAAGCGCGGGTCGTCCGCGTCGCCTGGGCCGATCAGCAGCAAAGCATCAGCGCCGCCGATCTGCTTTTTGCCGAGCGGGTTCAGCACGCCCTCTGCGGTGCGCACCTCGACCTCGATCTTTCGATCGCGCGCCGCCGCGGCGCGCCTCAGTGCTTCGGCAGCGAGAATCCCCGCAACTGTAACGTCCCCGGATGTGACCGAGGCTACGAGATTTGTCATGGCTCCTCCTGGCGGATTTCGCCCACTCTCAAAGATGGTTTAGCGAAGTTATTGCGACTTTCGCCGCTAGGGCCTCGACCTCGGCGCGAGCGGGTAGGTTAGGGCCTGGCCGGCCGAGCTTGGCTGCGGCGAAGGCGGTTCCAAGGCGCGCGACGCGATCGAGCGTGACGTTCTCGCGCAAGGCGGCGACGATACCGGCGACCATGGCGTCGCCCGCGCCCACCGTGCTGGCGCAGGCGATGGCCGGCAGGGAGGCGAGCGCCGTCTCGGACCCTGACGCGAACAACGCGCCTTCTTCGCCGAGAGAAATGGCCACAATGCCAACACCGCGCGCCAAAAGGCCGCGCGCGGCCTTGACGAGGCTTTCCGTCGTCGGCAACGCATGACCGGCCCAGCCTTCGAGTTCGGCCCGGTTGGGCTTTACGCAAAAGGGAAGATGGGCCGCCCGATCCGATAGGGCCGCTTTCAGGGGATCTCCGCTGGCGTCGAGGACGACCCGCGACCCGCGCGCGGAGAGCGCCGCCGTCAAATCACGGTAGATGCCAGCGTCGACGCCGGCCGGCGTGCTGCCGGCCAGCACGAAGAAGGAGTTTTGCTCCGCCAGCGCCAGAAGGGCGCCTTTGAGCTTTGCAAGGATGTCGGACGTAATCTCAAGGCCGGGCAGATTGATGTCCGTGGTGGCGGAATCATGAACGAGCTTGATGTTTACGCGCGTGTCGCCGGGCATGCGAAAAAAGCGGTCGTCGATGGATTTGACGGCGAATAGAGCCTTGAACACGCTGTCGTTGGCTTCGCCCAGCACGCCGGTCACAACAACCGGGGCGCCCCAATCGGCGAGACAACTTGCGACATTGACCCCTTTGCCGCCCGCGTCGAAGCGCACGGCGCGCGCGCCATGGACTGAGCCTGGGCGAAGCGTATCGAGCGTAACCGTCTCGTCGATCGCCGGGTTCAGCGTCAGGGTGACGACCGCGCCGCTCACGACACAGCATCCAACGCGCGGACTTCTTCGGCGGTTTGCGCTGCGAGCGCCCGCTCGGCGAGGACGCGCAAGGACGCATGATCGCTACGGCGCAAGCGCGCCTTCACCGCAGGAATTTCGCGCGGCGTCATCGACAGCTCGTCGACGCCAAGACCGGCGAGCAACAGCGCCCCCAGGGTGTCGCCCGCGATGCCTCCGCAAACGCCAACCCAACGCTTATGGCGCGCGGCGCCCTCGACGGTTCGCTGGATGAGGCGCAGCACCGCCGGGTGTAGACTGTCGGCTTCCGCCGCAAGATCGGGATTCTGCCGGTCGATGGCGAGGGCGTATTGGGTCAGATCATTCGTGCCGATCGAAAAAAAATCGACGTGAGCCGCCATGACGTCGGCCTGAATGGCCGCCGCCGGAACCTCGATCATGATGCCGATCGGGACCGGCCGAGCGCCGAGCACCGCGCGGATGCGGTCGCACGCCGCGCGCAGCGCTATCGCCTCGCCGACGGAGGTAACCATAGGGAACATGATGGAGAGATCGCCGCCGCTCGCCGCGCGGTAGAGCGCCCGCAGTTGCGGATCGAGGAGATCCGGCCGGCGCAGCAGCAGCCGCGCGCCGCGCACACCAAGGAACGGATTTTCCTCATGCGGCAGATTGAGATGGGCGACCTGTTTGTCGCCGCCAATGTCAAGCGTGCGCACGATCAGCGGGCGCCCGTCCAACGCGTCGATCATGCCGCGGTAGATTTCATATTGCTCGTCCTCGGAAGGGGTTGCGCCGTGCTCGAGAAAAAGAAACTCCGTGCGCATCAGTCCGACGCCTTCGCCGCCTTCGCTGAGGGCGAGCGGAACCTGGTCGGGGCGGTTGACATTGGCGCCGATGGCGACCACGTGGCCGTCGCGAGTCCGCGCCGGCAGGCTGCGTTCGGCCTCCTCCGCTTTGCGGCGGCCGGCGCGCTCATTGATCCAGGCCTTTGCCGAGGCGAGATCCTCATCCGAGGGCGAGAGATAGAGCCGGCCGTTCTGGCCGTCGATGATCGCCGTCGCGCCATTTTCGATTTCAATCAGCGGCGCCCCGCCAGCGACGATCGCGGGCAAGCCGAGCGTGCGCGCGAGGATCGCCGTGTGCGAGGTCGGGCCGCCCTGCGCGGTGGCGAGCCCTACAACCCGCTCCTTGTCGAGTCCGGCGGTGTCGGATGGCGAAAGGTCATTGGCGAGGATGATGCAGGGATGATCGGGAATATTTGCGAGCGAGCCCGTGTTGAGTTCGGGGTGAAGCTTGCGCAGGACGCGGCGGCCGACGTCGCGAAGATCTGCGGCGCGCGCCGCCAGCACCGGATTGCCGAGCGCGGTGAGGCGAGAGGCCATGCGCTCGATCGCCTGGTTCCAGGACCAAGCGACGCCATGCCCTTCAACCATCAGCTGGCAAGTGAGAGTGATGAGATCGCTATCGTTCAACAATTCGGCTTGCGCCTTGAAGATCTTGGCGTCGGCGGCGCCGAGGCGGCGCGTCGTATCGTCGACCATTGCGATCATCTGCTGGCGGGTCGCGACAAGGGCTTGGTGCAACAGGTTTGCGCCCTCGTTGAGTTGCACGGGCTCATCGGGAACTTCCTCTTCGTCCGGGGCGACGAGATGAATGACGCCGATGGCGACGCCGGGGCTCGCTCCGATGCCGGCGATGGCCTGCGGCGCGCCTGGCGGGCTCCAGCCGCGCACCGGCGCCGCCGCGCGCTCGGCGGCTTTCGCGGCGTCGGCCTTCTCCTGCGGCGTCAAGCCGGTGATCACCGCGCGAAAGCGGGCGAGGGCGGCCTGGGCGTCATCGCCTTCGGCCGAGATGGTGATGCTGTCGCCGGCGCGAAGTCCAAGCTGCAGCAGTCCGACGAGGTTGCGCGCGTCGGCGCCTTGGTCGCCGTGACGGATTTGAATCCGGACGCCCGATTGGCGCGCGGCCTCGACCCAGCTGGAGGCCGGCCGAGCATGCAGGCCGGCGGGATATTCGACCGCCCAATCGAAGCTCTCTGAGAAGTCCGCCGCGGCGGGGGCCGTGGGCGCGGCGGCGTCGTCATAGGCGAGCGCGGCGATAAGATCGGCCGCATGGGGGGTGACGAACAGCTTGTCGAGCCGGGCGCTGTCTTGAATGAGACGGGTCAGGCGCTTCAGGATAGAAATGTGATTATCGGACTGGGCGGCGATGGCGACGACGAGCTGCGCGGTCTGTCCGAGGTTCCATTCGACGCCCTTGGGAATTTGCAATACCGCGACGCCGTCGCGTTTGACGAGGGCACGGTCTTCGCCGAGTCCATGCGGGATCGATACGCCGTGACCGAGAAAGGTGTTAGCCACCGCTTCGCGGCGGATCATGCTGGCTTCATAGCCGGGCGGGACGCAGCCTGCGGCGATCAGAAGTTGGCAGGCCTCGCTTATGGCGGCTTCCTTGGTCGCCGGCTCAGCCGCGAGACGGATCAGCCCCTCGCCGACTAACGATACGGCCGCTGGATATGACATAAGCATCCTCCCCTTACTCTTTCTTTGTTTCTTTTTATTTTTCTTTCGCGGCAATGAAAACGATTTCATGACCTGAGTCAAGACGATTCTGGGAGAAAATTGATCGAAACGGTGTCGTTGCGCTGCAAAAAGCGCTATTAGGGTGATAATAATACTGGACTTTCAGATGGTTCTGAGGAAACGATTTCATGGATGTGGATCGCGCAATGACCGTCAGCATCAAGGATGTGGCGCGCGCCGCCGGCGTCTCCCCGGCGACGGTTTCGCGTGTGCTGGGCAATGGCGTCGTCAGCGAAGCTTTGCGCGCTCAGGTCGAGGCCGCCGTCCGCCAAACCGGCTATCGGCCAAATCTTTTCGCGCGGCGCTTGCGTTCGCGCGACTCGCAGACAATCGGGCTGATCGTCGCCGATATCAGAAATC
The DNA here is from genome assembly GCA_963815815.1 of uncultured Alphaproteobacteria bacterium. Taxonomy (GTDB): domain Bacteria; phylum Pseudomonadota; class Alphaproteobacteria; order Rhizobiales; family Beijerinckiaceae; genus Methylocapsa. The sequence goes on along the minus strand of CAWFIA010000009.1, from coordinate 159,103 downwards.
CGTTTTTCACCGCCGTCAGCCGCGCCGTCGAGGATGTCGCCTACAACGCCGGTTTGCGCGTGATCTTGTGCAACACCGATGAGGATCCTGACAAAGAGGCGCTATACCTGAAGCTGATGGAGGAGGAGCGCGTGACGGGAGCGATCTTCGCGCCGACGCGCGAGACGGCGTCAAAAATGTCGGCGACGTCCCGCAATTTTCCGACTGTGCTGATCGACCGCGCCGTGGAGGGCGGCGGCGCCGACGCGGTCGTGCTCGATAATCATGCCGCCGCCGCGACCTTGGTCGAGCATCTGCACGGGCAAGGGTATCGGCGGATCGCCGGCCTGTTCGGCGACGCTAGCACGACGGGCGTCGAACGCCATGCCGGCTACGTCGCCGCTATGGCGCGCTTCGGGCTGACCCCCGACGCCTCTTTCATTCCGCCCAGCATGGAGGCTGCCGAAGCCGAGATTGCGCGCCGGATCGGCGGCGCGGCGGGGCGGGGTGCGCGGCCGGAAGCCATCATCGCCACCAACGGGCTGTTGTTGATGGGCGTGGTGCGCGGCGTGCGGGGCGCAGGCCTCGACATTCCCGATGATCTGGCTGTGACGGGCTTCGACAACGAGCCCTGGACCGAGCTTGTCGGTCCCGGCATCTCCGTCATCGAACAACCTGTCGACGCGATCGGGCGCGCCGCCATGGCGATGTTGTTCGAGCGTATCGAGACGCCGGACGCGCCGGTCCGCAAAATGGTGCTGAGCGGGCGCTTCATCGCTCGCGGATCGACGGCGCGGCGCGGTTAGATAGGAGCGCAGGAGCGATCGGCGCCCTCCGGCGCACGCCGCTCCAGACAACAGAGGGGCTGGCATGCTTGTTCTGATCCTAGGGATCATCATCTTTCTCGGCGGACATAGCCTTGCGGCCTTTCGGCGGACGCGGACAGGTTTGATCGAACAACTCGGCTTGGGGATGTACAAGATTGCCTATTCGCTCGTCTCCCTCGTCGGCCTTGTTCTGATCGTCTGGGGCTTCTCGCGCTATCGAGCCGAGGGCCTGATACCGGTTTGGACGCCGCCGGTGTGGACGCGCCATCTCGCCATAACGCTGATGTGGTTCGCCTTCGTGGCGCTCGCCTGCATGAACCCGGCGCCAAGCCGCATCAGGGGCTGGCTGCGCCATCCGATGCTGGTCGCGATCAAAATATGGGCCCTCGCCCATCTGCTCGCCAATGGCGACGCCGGCGGCATGCTGCTGTTTGCGTCTTTTCTCGCCTTTGCGATCTTCGACCGCATCGCCGTCAAGCGACGCGGCAACTTGGGCGCGCCCCTTGTCGCGTCATTCACGCGCGCCGACGCGATCGCGCTGATCGTCGGAACCACGGCCTATGTGGCGATGATTTTCCTGCATCCCAGTCTGATCGGCGTTTCCGTTTTCGCCTAGCAAAGCGCCTCGCGCGCGCATGCGAAGAGAAGGCGATTGGCGTGAACTCGGTCGAGTTGTCGCCGATCCATAGCTTCATCAACGACGAATATGTGCTGGAAAAGAAAATCGCGAACTATTGCTTTTTTGCTCCAGATCCACGTTGCGTCGCCGATCGCGCCAACTGCCTGCGTGAATTCAAGGAGATGGTGTCGCGCTTCCACGAGGGTGTTAGCGCTCGTCCCGGACGCCGAGCCCGCGGGCGAGTGAGCTGCGGCAAGGGTCAGCTCACTGACGCCTCGGCTTTTGCTTCACGCGCCAATGCGAGCCACGCGCGCGCAGCAGGCGAAAGAAAGCTTCCGCGCCGCCACGCCAGCGCCATGCGCCAGTCCGTTCCCGGCTCATTGAGAAGGACGCGGTGGATAGGCGCGCTCGTCCGCTGTTCGGCGATGAGCCGCGGCAGGAAAGCGACGCCAAGGCCGGCCGCGACAAGCTCTATGATGAACTCGATCTGGGCGCTGCGGGCGGCGACCTTCGGCGCGAAGCCATGCCGGCCGCAGGCGTCGAGAATGACCTGATTGAGGGCGAAACCGGTCTCGAACAAAATGAATGGCGACGCCTTGAGGCTCATGAGATCGATAAACTCCCGGCTCGCGCTGGGGTGGCCGCCGGGCAAGAGAGCCATCAACGGTTCCTGACGCACCTCCAGCCAGTCGAGGTCGTCGGACACCGGCAGAAGCGACGCGGCGAGCTCGACCTCGCCCGTCGCCAAAAGCTCCTCGAGGCGTTTGCTGCCTTGTTCGATCAGGCGAATGTCTATGTCGGGATATCGACCGCGGTAAACCGCAAAGAGCGGCGCGAACAAAATGCTGCTGCCGATAGGCGGCAGGCCAAGGCGCAGCACGCCGCGCTTCAGGCCCCGTAATTCATTGAGCTCAGCCATCAAGTCGTCGCGCATGGCGAGCATGGCGACGGCGCGGCGATAGACGATTTCGCCCGCCGCCGTGATTTCGCTGCGATGGCCGATCCGGGCCAGCACCGAGACGCCGAGTTCGTCCTCGATCTGCTTCACCGCTTTGCTGATTGTCGGCTGGGTGGCGTTCAAAGCCTTGGCCGCTGCGGAAAAGCCGCCTTGGCGAACAACCTCGACAAAGGCGCGCAGTGTTCTAAGCTCCATTTGAATTCCAATTTGGAATTAATTTAATTCAATCAATTCATTTTTGTTATGAGCCTTAGCAATGTAATCTTCCCTGAAACGGAGATCCAGTCATGCGTTTGCGCAAAATTCCTATTCGCATTCGATATGCGTTTCACCGCAGCCTGCCTTTACAGCTTGGCGTCCTCATCTGCTTCTGGGTTGCCGGCCAGGCAATCGTTGGCATGCTGCGTCTGCCCATACCGGGCGGGGTCGTCGGCATGGCGGTGGTTCTGGCTCTGCTGCTTACCCGCCGCATGAGCCTTTCCAGCGTGCGGCGCGGCGCCGAATGGCTGCTCGCGGAAATGCTGTTGTTTTTCGTGCCGGCAGTCATGGCTCTACTCGATCATTCCGAATTTCTCGGGGTGCTCGGGTTGAAACTGCTGATCGTGATTTTAACCGGAACCTTGTGCGTGATGGTGGCGACGGCCCTGACCGTCGAGATGTGCGCGCGCTCGGGCCGAACGGGGCGAATCGGGCGAGCGTCAAACGGAGCCTTGGCGCGGAGCTGACAAGCGAGATACTGAAGCGAGTTGAATCATGTTGCTAGCGCATTTTCTTGTCCTCGCGGGTTTCTGGTCCTTGGCGACGGTCGCTCTTTATCTGTGCGCCCGCGCCATCTATCGTCGCTGGCCGCGCTGGTGGCTGTCGCCGCTCGCCCTGACGCCGGCGCTGCTGCTGGCGCTCGCGCTGGCGCTCCACACAGGCTACAGCGACTACATTAGCGGCACGCGGTGGATTGTGCTGATGCTCGGGCCGGCGACGGTCGCCTTCGCTATCCCCGTTTATGAACAGCGGCATGTGATCGCGCGCCATTGGCCCGCCCTTGTCATCGGCGTCATCGTCGGGAGCGGGACGGCGATGGCGAGCGCCTGGGCGATGGCGAGCGTTCTTGGCCTCTCGGACCTCTTGCGCCTCAGCCTGCTGCCGCGTTCGATGAGCACGCCTTTCGCGATGGCGGTCGCGGGCGACATTGGCGGCGCGCCCGATTTGACGGCCGTATTCGTCATGATCACCGGCATATGTGGCGCGGCTATTGGCGAGCTGATGCTGAATTGGCTGCCGCTGCGCTCCAGTCTCGCGCGCGGCGCCCTGCTAGGCATGGGCGCACATGGCGCCGGAACCGCCAAGGCGCGCGAGATCGGGCCGGAGGAAGGCTCGATCGCTGGGCTGGTGATGGTTCTGGCGGGGCTTCTCAACGTCTTGATCGGGCCGATCCTCGCTTATGGGTTGGGAGCGGCGCCCTAGCCTTGGCGAATGACGCCGCCGGGTGGGCAGCCCCTTCAGAGCGTAGGCTTGTCGATCAGTCCGGAAAAATCATGGCTGCCGCCAGGGCCCAGAGGCAGGAGCTTTACGGACACGACAGCGTCGAGAGGCAGCGGCGCATAGAGGTGCGGAAACAGCGCGCCGCTGCGCGAAGGCTCGAAACGCAAGCCCTCGCCGAGCCGCTTTACGTTCACGGCGATCAGCACGAGATCATCGCGCCCGGAAAAATGTTTGGCGGCGGTTTCCTGGACTTGACCCGCCGTCGAAAAATGGATGAAGCCGTCTTCGAGGTCGAGCGGCGCGCCCTCGAACCGGCCCCTGTCCTGAGCGCGGCGCCAGAGCGCCGCCGGGGCGATCTTGTAGATGAGCTCCATGATCCTTCCTCCGCTTGCTGGCGGCGTGGGGCGCTGGGTCATTTGCTATTTCCGGAGGTCGTCAAAAACACCGCATGCCGACGCATGAGATCGCCGCTCAGCGCCTCGCCGACGAGCCTGCGCGTATCATCGACGCCGTAAAGCGCGACGAAGGAGCCAAAGCGCGGGCCGCGGCTTTCGCCGAGCAGCACCTGGTAGAGCATGTTGAAAAAGTCGTTGGAGACGCCGGGGCGCTCAGGCGTCGCGCCTTTGGCCTTCATATCCTGGTAGCGCGGAATTTGCCGCGCGACGTCGTAAAGGGCCGCCTGAATCGCCTCGGCGCTGGCGTCTTTGGGCAAGGTGGCCAGCATCGCATTGAGCTTGACGAGGGCGTCGCGTTCGTCCGGCTTGGGCTGGCGATATTCCTTTTTCGGCCGCACAAAGTCGCGAAAATAGCGCACGGCGTAGGCGATGAGACTATCGAGGCGCGGATGGTTTTCGGGCGAGGCGTCTGGGGCATAGCGGCGCAGGAAGCCCCAGAGCACGTTGGGATCTTCGCTGTTCGCCACCGCCGCGAGATTCAAGAGCATGCCGAAGGTGATCGCGGCGCCATGGTCCTGCCAGAGATTTTCCGGCGCCGGGGGCGCGCCGGCATGGATGTGCCAAACCGGATTGCCGAGCTGCTCCTTGACCGCTTGCCGGGGATAGGCATCGAGAAAATTCAAGTAATCGTCGACGGCGCGCGGGATGACGTCGAAATAAAGCCGCTTCGCCGCTGTTGGCTTTTGGTACATGAACAGCGACAGACTCTCCGGGCTCGCATAGGTCAGCCACTCCTCGATGGTGAGCCCATTGCCCTTCGACTTCGAAATTTTCTGGCCCTTGTCGTCGAGGAAGAGCTCATAATTGAACCCTTCGGGCGGCCGGCCGCCCAGCGCCCGGCAGATTTTGCTGGAGAGTTTTACCGATTCGATCAGATCCTTGCCGGCCATCTCATAGTCGACGCCGAGCGCGAACCAGCGCATCGCCCAGTCCGCCTTCCACTGGCACTTGACGCGTCCGCCCGTGACTTCGGTCTCGACCGTCTCATTTGTGTCCGGGTCGACGTAGACGATGGTCCCGCGCGAAACATCGCGCTCGACCACCGGCGCCTGGAGCACTTTTCCGCTCGTCGGGCTGATCGGCAGAAAGGGCGAATAGGTGGCGCGGCGGTCCGGGCCGAGCGTCGGCAAGATGATCTCCATGACTTCGTCATATACCGCGAGCATGCGCAGCAGCGTCTCGTCGAAGCGGCCCGACGCGTAGTAATCGGTTGAACTGGCGAATTCGTAATCGAAGCCGAAACGGTCGAGAAAAGCGCGCAGGCGGGCGTTATTGGCCGCGCCGAAGGACGAATATTCGTTTGAAAAAGGATCCGGAACGCGGGTTAGCGGCCGGCCAAGATGGGCGGCGAGCATCGCCTTGTTCGGCACATTGTCCGGCACCTTGCGCAACGCGTCCATGTCGTCGGAAAAAGCGAGCAGACGCGTCTCGATCCGGTCCTGCGTCAGGACGCGAAAGGCGTTGCGGACTATGGTCGTGCGCGCGACCTCGCCGAAGGTGCCGATGTGCGGCAGCCCGGAAGGACCATAGCCGGTCTCAAAAATGACTTGGGGCTTATGGGTTTGAGAGATTCGCTCGACGAGCCTGCGGGCTTCCTCGAAGGGCCAGGCGTTGGCGTGCCGCGCGCCCTCAAGCATCTCTGCCGAAATCTCGGGCAAGGCTTTCGGCGTCGTTTCGGCCAGCGGCAAGGCGAAAGGGTCAACGCCGGACGGCATTGCGGGCTCCTTGACATCGCGGGAGGACGGCGGCTGAGCGCCGCGCAGAGCCTTGCTGCCAGATTACGCGCCGTCCGGCAAGCACTGTCCCTACGCTTCGCCCGGCCTGCCGCGCTTTTCAAAAGTGTCTAAGAAAGGCATAGAGGGCGCAGCCTCAAGTTGCGGCGAAGCGTAAACGGGACTATGTATTTCACCAGAGTGCGCACGTAGAATTCGACCTGGGCCTCCAGCCCAGGCCAGGTCCCGACCGTTTAAACTAATTGAACTCGTGATTAAGGGCGTCTCCAAAAGTGATGATTTGAGAACGCAAGGTCGGACGCGAGCCCAGGTGGAGCCCTGCATGAGCGTGGAACAAGCTCTGCCAATCCCGATCGATTTGATCGGCGATATCACCAGCCCCGAATGTTTCATTGGTTTGCGGCTGATTAGCGCTGTGGTCGAGTCCGTGCCGGGCCTTGCGGTCGACATTCGCTGGCGTCCCTTTCAGGTCGATCCCGATCTGCCACGCGAGGGACAGGATCGCGCCGCTTATCTTGAGGAAAAATACGGCGGCCCGGAGGATGTCCGGGAGGCTCTTGAAAATATCGCGGATATTGCCCGCGAGTTTGGGCTGACGCTGGCTTTCGAAAAAATCCGCCGTCAGCCCAATTCGCTCGAGGCGCACCGCCTCGTCCGCTTCGCTCGCAATTTTGGCGCTGAGCTACGCGTCATCGAGGCGCTGTTTCGGGCTTTTTTCCTCGACGGCCGAGATATTGGAGATCGCGGCGTTCTGGTGACCGTCGCAGCCCGCGCTGGCCTCGATCCCGAACTTGTCGAGGCGTTTCTTGCCCGCGCTGACGATATCGAAGCGGTGAAGCAGGAGCTGTCAGGATTCCGCGCGCTCGGCGTCGAACATGTGCCCCGCTTCATCATTGCCGGCAAGGAGACGATCGCTGGCCTCATACCGTGGGAAGATTTCGAGGACGCAATATTCAATTCGATCGAGGACGAGTGAACGGCGCGCGGCAGCGATTGCACCAGAGGTTTTATGTGCGCATCTAATTCGGCGGCCCGCCTTGCGCCCGCACCGCTGAGTGCGGCGTAATCGTCGCTAGCGAATCGATTTCGGTTAACTAAAAGCTTACGGGTCGGTAAATATCCTAGCCGCTGCGACATTTTTCCACGAGCTGAAACCTCCTCGCCGACGCACGGTGCGCAGAAGCGCCTATCCGTCGGGAACGGTTGTTCAGGCGTCCTGACGAAAAAAGTCGCTGTTTCGATCCGGTTCGCGCAGGCTCCGTAATGACCTTAGTCCGATGAAATTCACCAAACTGCGCGTCGCAGGCTTCAAGACCTTTGTGGAGCCAACCGACTTTTTGATCGAGCCAGGCCTCACCGGCATCGTCGGGCCGAACGGCTGCGGCAAATCCAATCTCGTCGAAGCGATGCGGTGGGTGATGGGCGAAACCTCATCCAAAAACATGCGCGGCTCCGGCATGGACGACGTGATCTTCTCCGGCGGCGGCTCTCGTCCGGCGCGCAACATGGCGGAAGTCACGCTCGTTCTGGACAACGGCGCGCGCAGCGCGCCTGCGGCCTTCAACGATTGCGACATTATTGAGGTCTCGCGCCGTATCGAACGCGAAGCCGGCTCGACCTACCGCGTAAATGGGTGCGAAACGCGGGCGAAAGACATTCAGCTTTTGTTCGCCGACGCGTCCTCCGGCTCACGCTCGCCCTCGATGGTGCGGCAGGGCCAGATCGGCGAGATGATTTCGGCGAAGCCTCAGGAGCGCCGCCGCATTCTCGAAGAGGCCGCCGGCGTCGCCGGCCTGCATTCGCGCCGGCACGAGGCCGAACTGCGTCTCAAGGCGGCTTCCGACAATCTCCTGCGCCTCGACGACATTTTGCAGCAGATCGACGCCCAGACCAAAGTCCTGGAGCGGCAAGCGCGGCAGGCCGTTCGCTACCGCGATCTCGCCGGGAATATCCGGCGCTCCGAAGCTCTGCTCGCCCTCATCAATCACGAAGCGGCGGAAACAGCGCTGGCGGAGGCCGAAACCAGGCTTGCGTTTGCGACCCGCGAGGTCGCCGAAAAGACCAAGCTGCAGGCCGAGGCTGCGCGGGAGCAGGGGCTCGCGGCGCACGCCCTGCCGGCCTTGCGCGACGCGGAGGTCGCCTGCGCGGGCGATCTGCAAAGGCTAATCATCGCGCGGGAGGCGCTCGACGGCGAGGAAAAGCGCGCCAAGGCGCGGAGCGCGGAGCTGGCGCAGCGAATAGCCCAAATGACCAATGATCTTCGCCGCGAGCGATCATTGATCGCGGACGCAGGCTCAGTGCTCGAACGCCTTGACGCCGAGGCGGCCGAGCTCAGCGACGCGGCGGCCGCGGAAGGCGCGTTTGAGACCGACGCGCGGGCGCGCCTCATCTCCGCGGAAGCCGCCCTCGCAGTGGCCGAATCGGAGTTCGCCGCGGCGCAAGAGCTGCGGGCGGGGATCGAAGCGCGCCGCGGCGCCTGTGGAAGCGCCTTGCGTGACGAACGCGTAAGGCTGGCGCGCATCGAGGCCGAGCTCGCGCGCGTCTCTGAGGAGAGGGCCGGCCTTCTGGCCGACCTCGGCGACGGCGCGGATCGCGCGCTGCTGCTCGACGCGCTGGAACAGGCGATCGAGACCGCCGCCGGATTCGAGGACGAGATCGCCGGTTTCGAGGCGGCGCATTCGCAAGCGCGCGCGACCGCGGCTGGCGCGCGAGGGCGCCTGGCGGAGGCCGAAACCAAAGCGCAAAAGCTCGGCGCCGAGGCTCAAACGTTGTCCAAGCTGCTCGACGCCCCGGGCGGCGGATTTTGGCCTCCGGTCACCGACGAGATCACCGTCGCCAAGGGCTATGAAGCTGCCCTTGGCGCGGCGCTTGGCGATGATCTTGACGCCTCGACCAATCCATCGGCGCCGGCGCATTGGGCCGAGACCGACCGGCGGGGCGATCCCTCGCTGCCGCCCGGGGTCGAACCCCTCGCCGACCTCGTCACTGCGCCGCTGGCGCTCGCTCGCCGCCTGAATCAGATCGGCATTGTCCCGCGCAGCGAAGGCTCTCGTCTCTTCGCGCAGCTGAAACCGGGGCAGAGGCTGGTCTCGAAACAGGGGGATCTTTGGCGGTGGGACGGATTTGTCCAGGCCGCCGAGGCGCCGACCCCGGCGGCGCGCCGCCTCGCAGAGAAAAATCGTCTTGGCGACGTCATTGTCGAGGCCGCAGCGGCGCGCGCGGCGGCCGACGCCTTGCAAGCCGAGGCCGAAGAGGCCGAGGCCCGCCTCGCCGCCAGCGCGGCGGCGGAAGGCGAGGCGCGGCTGAACCATAAGACCGCCCTGCGCGAAGTCGAGGCGGCGCGCGCCAAACATGGCGCGGCGGAACGGGCCGAGGCGAGCGCTGCCGCGCGTCTGTCGGCGCTGGACGAAGCAGTGCAGCGTCTAACCAGCGGACGCGACGAGGCGCGGGAAAAATTCGGCGAGGCGCAAGCGGCGCTCGACGAGCTCGAAGACTCCGCCGGATTGGCTGAGCGATTGGAGCTTTGCCGCACCCAAGCGGCCCGCGAGCGGGCCGTCGTCGGAGAGGCGCGCGCCGAGCTGCAGGGCCATTTGCGCGATGCGCAGATGCGCGCCAAGCGGCTGGAGGCGATCTCCGCCGAGCGTAAATCCTGGCTGGCGCGCTGTGAAGGCTCCGGCGGCCAAATCAGCGCCTTCGAGACACGCATCGAGGAGGCGACGGCGGAATTTGAAAGGCTGGCGACGGCTCCCGACGCTTTTCTTGCGAGCCGCCGAGCGCTGATCAACCAGATCGAAGCGGCGGAAGCGGCGCGCAAAGAGGCCGCCGACCGCCGCGCTGGCGCCGAAACGACCCTCGCCGAGGCCGATCGCGCCGCGCGTGCGGCCCTCGACGCAATGAGCGCGGCGCGCGAGCAAAAAGCCCGCGGCGAAGCGCGCATTGAAGCCGCGCAAGCGCGGCGCGACGACGTTTTGCGCCAGATCAGCGCCGAACTCGATTGCGCGCCCGAAGATCTTCGCGAGCTCGCCAAGATCGGCCCCAAGGACGATCTCCCGGCGGCGAGCGACGTCGAGCGGCGTCTCGAATCTTTAAAGCAGGACCGCGAACGTCTCGGCGCCGTCAATCTGCGCGCTGAGGTGGAACTCGGCGAAGCGGAGGAGGCTAAGGCGCGCCTCGCCGCCGAACATGCCGATCTGACCGAGGCGATCCGGCGCCTGCGCCAGGCCATCCAGAGCCTCAACAAGGAAGGCCGCGAGCGTCTTCTTACCGCGTTCGACAAGGTCAATGCGCATTTCGGGGAGCTGTTCGCCACGCTTTTCGGCGGCGGATCGGCGGAGCTGCAGCTCGTCGAATCAGAAGACCCGCTAGAGGCGGGCCTTGAAATTCTCGCCCGCCCCCCCGGAAAAAAGCCGCAGGTCATGACGCTCCTGTCCGGCGGCGAGCAGGCGCTGACCGCCCTGTCTCTGATCTTTGCGATCTTCCTGACCAATCCTGCGCCGATCTGCGTGCTCGACGAAGTCGACGCGCCGCTCGACGACGCCAATGTCGAGCGTTTCTGCGATCTGCTTGAAGAAATGTGCAAAAAAACCGAGACGCGCTTCATCACCATTACGCACAATCCGATAACCATGGCGCGGATGAACCGGCTGTTCGGCGTGACCATGGCCGAACGCGGCGTCAGCCAACTGGTCAGCGTCGATCTCGAAGATGCAGAGCGTCTGCTCGAAGCGGGCTGAAATCGACGCCCACGGCCTGTCGGTGTGAGATAAATTAGCCTGTAGTTCTAAAGGCTTAGGGATGGCAATCGCAGTCTTGACAGGCAATGGCGCCGCTCATATGTTGCGCCGGCTCGCAAGAGCGCGCCCCGCTGCCGCCGTAATTCTTAAAATCGTTCGCCCCGAATTGGTCGTCATCGCTCGCTTTTCGCGTTGAGGCGACCTATAGATTTCCTCCTTGCGCCCGCATACGGCGGGCGCGAACGGGGAGCGATCTCAAGTGGGCGAGCCCGGCGAACCGCGGAGCGAAGAACAAAGGCGCGCGGACGCTCGATTGGAAGCGGACCGGCGCGAAAGCGAGGCGTTGCGGTCAAGGCTCGACAGGCTGTCGGCCGATCTCAACGCCAGCGAGGATTTGGGCACCGGAAGCGGCGAGAAAGACGCCGGCCTTTCGACGGGGTCGTTTGGGGAGGCAATGAACCTCGGCTTCCGGGTTCTCGCCGAATTCGTGTCGGCGGTGGTCGTGGGCGCGCTGATCGGGTGGCAGCTTGATAAATGGCTCGGGACTGCGCCGCTGTTTCTTCTCGTCTTCGTCCTCTTAGGGACGGCGGCGGGATTTTGGAATGTGTATCGCATCGCCGTCAAACCTTTTGGGCGCAAGCCTTGAGGGTGGCGAAGGCCGCCAACGCGGCTTTCGCGCCGGAGTTTAGGATCAAGTCAGACGAGGGGTTCGCACGTGGCAGAAGCAATGGATCCGATCCATCAGTTCAAGATTGAACCGATCATCAAGCTGCATCTGTTCGGCATCGACGCTTCTTTCACCAACGCATCCCTTTTTATGTTCATCGTCGTGCTCGCTACCTGCGCGCTGATGATGTATGGCACATCGTCGCGTTCGCTCGTTCCCGGCCGGCTCCAGTCCGCCGCTGAGATGACCTATCAATTCGTCGCCAGCACCGTGCGCCTCTCGGCTGGCAACGAAGGGATGAAATTCTTTCCCTTCGTCTTCACGCTTTTCCTGTTCATATTCTTCTCAAACATGATCGGGCTCATTCCCTACAGTTTCACGGTAACGAGCCAGATCATCGTGACCTTCGCTTTCGCGGCGGTGGTCATCGGCATGGTCATCGTCTATGGCTTCATTCGCCACGGAACGCGTTTCCTCGGCCTGTTCGTCCCTTCGGGCGTGTCGCCGGTGCTGCTGCCCTTTATTGTGTTGATCGAGGTCATGTCCTTCATCGCGCGCCCGATCACCCTGTCCGTCCGTCTCTTCGCAAACATGCTGGCGGGCCACATCACCTTCGTCGTCTTGGGCGGCTTCGTCGTCGGTTTGCTCGGCGCCGGGGCCTACGCCATCATTGCGCCGCTCCCCTTGGCCGGCATCGTCGCGCTCGCCGCTCTCGAATTGCTCGTCGCCGCGCTGCAAGCCTATGTCTTCGCCATCCTCACTTGCGTCTATCTCAACGACGCAATTCATCCGGGCCACTGAATAAATATCAACAACAGATCAGCGCCCGCCTTCCGCAAGCCTAAGGAGTAAAATATGGATCCCGCAGCAGCTAAATTCATTGGCGCCGGCCTCGCCGCCATCGGCATGGGCGGCGCCGCAATCGGCGTCGGCCTGATTTTCGGTAACTTCCTCTCTGGCGCACTGCGCAATCCAACGGCGTCCGACGCCCAGTTCGGACGCGCCTTCATCGGCGCGGCGCTTTCGGAAGGCCTCGGCATCTTCGCCTTTCTCGTGGCGATCCTTTTGCTTTTCGTGCTCTAACGCCAAACCGATGCGCCCGGCAAAACCATTCGGGCGCATCTTTTTTGATCGAACGCTCCGCCCGGGATTTGACGCAGGAATTAGACCATGGCTAGCCACACACCCGAAGGCCAGACCAGCGGCACAGTCGAGCCGGCTGACGCGTCCCATGGGGGGCATGTCTTTCCGCCTTTCGATTCGACCAACTTTAGCTCAACGCTGATCTGGCTCGCGATCAGCTTCGGGCTGCTTTATTATTTGATGTCAAAGATTGCGCTGCCGCGCGTCGAAAGCATCCTTGAGACGCGCGCCGGCAAGATCACCAAGGACCTGCACGCGGCGCATCTCGCGCGCGAAAAGTCGGAAAAAGCCGCCGCCGAGCACGACAGAACCATCGCCGAAGCTAAGGCGAAGGCGCAGGCTCTCGCTCAGGAGACGCACGCCAAAATCAACGCCGAAAGCGACGAAAAGCGGCATTCGCTGGAGTTCGGACCTCGCCGCCAGGATTGCGGACGCCGAAAAGGAGATCATGGACACCAAAGCGAAAGCCATGGCCAACGTCGAATTGATCGCGGCCGACGCCGCCGCGGCCATCATCGAACGCATCACCGGCAAGCCCGCGGACCCCAAAGCGGTCGCCACCGCCGTCGCCCAAGCCAAGGCCTGAGACCGGAGACAGACAATGGAAGAAGCTTTCGTCGCCTTCGGATTTATCCTTTTCGTCGGCCTGCTCGCCTATCTCGGGGTGCACAAGAAACTCAACGCCGCGCTCGATCACCGCGCCGAGCGGATCAAGGACGAACTCGCTGAGGCGGAAAGGCTGCGCGCCGAGGCCGAAGCTGTTTTGGCCTCCTTTGGCAAGCGCCTCGCCGAAGCCGAAGCCGAGGCGAAAGCGGTTGTCGAGCAAGCGCATGCGGAAGCCGAGCGCATCGCCAAGGAAGCGGCCGACCGCCTGGCGGAGTTCATTGAGCGCCGCAAGAAACAGGCGCAGGACAAGATCGCGACGGCCGAGGCGCAGGCCACCGCCGACGTGCGCGCCGCCGCCGCCGACGCCGCGACCAAGGCCGCCGGCCTGGTCCTAGGCAATCAGGCCAAGGGACCCTTCGGCGAGCAGCTCATCACCAAAGGCATCGACGATTTGAAGTCGCTATTCCATTAGTCTGCGGTGGGCCGGGAGCGATAAGCTCGGCATTGAGGGCGCCGCCGCTCCGGCGACGGTTGCCTCAGCGCACAACGGCCGAAGAGCACGTGTCCGCGCAGCGCCACTATGAGGGCTGCCGCGTCACGCCACGGCCGCCCTGCATGGTGGTCTACCGCCTGCCTTCGCAGTTCTACTGTAGCCGATTCTGTAGAGCCGAGGTGGCGGGCGAAAGGCGCGGCGGCGGCGCTTGCGGGGGCGGCGGCGTCGGCGAAGGCCGGGGGGCACGTGCGCGCACGCCGGACGCGAGGCGTCGTTGCCGCCATTATCGTTTCCGCCGCACGCCCGGGCTTGGGCTTTGGCTGGCAGTGCGCTCAGCGATGCGGTCCCAAGCGCGATCAGCGCTGTCGATAGGACGTATAGTGATGCCCGTGCTCGGTGCTTAGTCTGATCTGTCATGACATTCTCCTTTTTCAACTTTCGACTGTGTGTGATCCGGCCGGCATTTGCAGTCCGGTCCGGGCGACCGAGATGGCCGCTACGAGGACGCTAAGCCGCGCGCGTTACGCGGCGATTTCAAGCCTCGGGGATTTGTGTTACGGCCCTAACGGGCCGACCCGATGTCTCGGCGAGGACGCTGGGCGCGCCATAATCGCGACGCCGCCGCCGCCGCCGCGACCAAGGCCGCCGGCTTGGTCCTAGGCAATCAGGCCAAGGGACCCTTCGGTGAGCAGTCATCACCAAAGGCATCGACGATTTGAAGTCGCTATTTCATTAAGACTTGGCGGACCGGCAGGTCTTACCTTTCAAAAGGCTGTTGATTTCGGCTCGCCGAGAACAGGGTCTCTAAAGCGGCCAAGCCGGCTCATGCCTTTCTGACCTCGGCGCCCAGCAACATTACTCATCTTTGGAGGCTGCGTCGCCCTTCTGGATGACGCCTGACATAGCGCCCGCGCTTCAGCTATCCAAAACTTCGTCCGTCCACACCTGGAACCCGCTCAGCTTATTCGGGCCGAAGGTCGTCGTGATCGCGACATCGGCGGCGTCGCGTCCGCGCGCCAACAGAACGCGGCCGATGCGCGGCTCGTTGTTGCGCGCGTCAAAAGTGCGCCATGCGCCGCCGAGAAAGACCTCGAACCAAGCGGCGAAATCGCCTGGCGCATAGGGTGGCGACATGCCGACGTCGCCGAGATAGCCGGTGCAATAGCGCGCTGGAATATTGAGGGCTCGGCAAAAGGCGACGGCGAGATGGGCGTAATCGCGGCAAACTCCCTGGCCTTCCTGATAAGCCTCCGACGCCGTCCGCGTGACGCGCGCGAACTGATAGCCGAATTGGATGCGTTGATGGGTGAAGTCGCAGATCGCCTGAACCCGCTCCCAACCAGGCTTTGTCTTGCCGAAGAGGCTCCAAGCGAGATCAAGCAGCCGGTCGCTGTCGCAAAAACGGCTGGGAAGAAGAAACACGATCGCTTCCTCCGGAAGGAGCTCGACCGGGATCTGCGCGGCGTCGGGGACAATTTCATCGGGAAGGCCCGAATCATTCACGATCGCGTTGGTCGAAAGCCTCACCGCGCCGGCGGGAGCGAGGATGCGGCTGCACCAATTGCCGAACAGGTCGCGATAGCCGGAAATGCGAACGGACGGATGAATCCTGATATGGTCCGGCTCAACAAGATCGGCGACGCGCGAATAATGGACGTTCAGCATTCCGATCAGTGGCGTCGGCTGTGGAAAGTCATAGTTCAGTTCGTAGCCGACTTGAAGCTTCAATGGCGCGTCTCCGCAGGGGCGTGAGAAAAATCCGTCAAAGGGCCGGCGCGGGGACGGTCCGCGTATGCGATCATATCATCTAAGGCCCTCCGCGAATGCGGGTTTATTGGGCAGCCGCGTTTTCACGGACGCGAGGTCCCATGCCATTTCGTTTTCCATTTAGCGTCATTTATAGTAGCGCTCTTGTCCGGAGCCGCTTCGTGATTTGCTTTCGCCACAGTTTTCGCGCCACCGTCTGCTTTGCCGCCTTGCTGTCCCTGGTAGGCTGCGGCCGGCGTGGCCCGCTCGAGCCGCCGCCCGGCGCGTCCGTTCCGACTGCGCCGCAAACGAACGCTGAGGGCGCCGGCCTGCCAAGAAACGGCGAGATCGCGCCGATCGACGCGGCGTCGGCGTCATCGCCTTCGGCTCCCGCGGAGGCCAGCGGCCAGGGCCAGCCCGAAAATCCGGCGGCGACGCCGGCAAAAGCGCCGCGAAGGCCTTTCGTCCTCGATCCCTTGCTCTAAACATTCGGCCTAATGCGTCACTTCGCCATGAAAAACGGCGTGTTGCACGCCGAGAACGTCGATCTGTCGGAGCTCGCGGACGAAGTCGGGACGCCGTTCTATTGCTATTCGAGCGCAACGCTGAGTCGCCATTATCAAGTGTTCAGCGCAGCCTTCGCCGGTCTCGACGCGGTCGTTTGCTATGCGGTGAAGGCCAACTCCAACCAGGCCGTTCTGACGACATTGGCGCGGCTCGGCGCCGGGATGGACGTCGTGTCTGAAGGCGAGCTGCGCCGCGCGCTCGCCGCGGGAGCGCCGGCCGAGCGGATTACCTTTTCCGGCGTCGGCAAGACGAAGCCCGAGATGGCTTTCGCTGTCGACGCTAAGATTTTGTGCTTCAACGTCGAATCAGAGCCTGAGCTGCGCGCTTTGTCAGAGGTTGCAAGCGCGATGGGCCGCGCCGCGCCCATCGCGATTCGCGTCAATCCCGACATCGACGCCAAAACCCACGCGAAAATCTCAACTGGCAAGGCCGAGAACAAGTTCGGCATTCCGATTAGCCGCGCCCGCGCGGTTTTTGCGCAAGCGGCGGCTTTGCCGGGTATCAGGGTGATCGGCGTCGACATTCACATCGGCTCGCAGATCACGGATCTCGCGCCGTTCGACGACGCCTTCCTGCTCACCGCCGAGTTCGTGGCTCAGCTGCGCGCGGACGGCCACGACATCGAACATGTCGATGTCGGCGGCGGCCTCGGCATTCCCTATCGGGAGGGGGAAGATCCGGACAGCTATCACCCTGACCGTTACGCAGAAATTGTTAGAGCGCGTCTTGGCGCTCTTGGCTGCCGCATCATTTGCGAGCCGGGACGCCTCATCGTCGGCAACGCCGGAATTCTCGTGACCCGGGTCATCTACGTCAAACGCGGCGAGGCGAAAACCTTCGTCATCGTCGATGCGGCCATGAACGATCTCATCCGGCCGACGCTCTATGACGCCCATCACGACGTCATTCCCGTTCACGCCGCTGAAACGGATCGGCCGGAGATCGTCGCCGATATCGTCGGACCCGTCTGTGAGACCGGCGATTATCTGGCGCTGGGCCGCAAAATGCGCGAGCCGGCCCCGGGCGACCTTTTGAGCGTCATGTCGGCAGGAGCCTATGGCGCGGTGCAGGCCGGAACCTATAATTCCCGCCGCCTGGTGCCGGAAGTGCTCGTCAGCGACGGCCAATACGCGCTCGTCCGGGAGCGGCAGACCTACGATGAGTTGATCGGCCTCGACAAAATTCCGGCTTGGTTGCGCTAATAACCATCTTTGCGCGACTGGCGGCGGCGCGCCAACGTGGTAGCTTGGTCGGGAAAGGCGGTCGGCCTGAGATTTGCGAGCATTTTCGCAAATGCGGACGGCAACGGTTCTGGAGTTCTGCTTGCGGATATTTGGACGCCAAATCCTTGGCTGGCCGGACGCGTCCAGCGCGGCGCCGGCGGCGGGTCCATCAAAAAACGCCCAGCTTGAGCGTCTGGCTGCGCGAGGGCGCGCGGTTTTGCTGTTCGAGCGGAGCTGGCGGCTGTTGGCTCCGCCGCTCATCGTCGTCGGCTTTTTTGTCTGCTTCTCCTGGACCGGTCTGTGGCTTCAGATCCCCCATTGGGCGCGCGCGCTCGGCGTCTGCGCTTTCGCGCTCGCTCTCGGCTTTAGCCTTCTTCCGCTACGCTATTTTCGAATTCCGTCGCGCAAGGAGGCGCTTGACCGGATTGATCGCGTCAGCCGCCTCATGGAGCGCCCGACGGCGGTGCTCGACGACCGCCTTGGCAATGCCGGGAGCGATCCCGCGACGGAGGCGCTGTGGAGCCTGCACCGGCGTCGCGCGGAGAAGGCGATTGGTCTGCTGCGAACTGGCATGCCCTCGCCGCGGGTGGTCGAGATCGACCGTTACGCCCTGCGCGCCGCCGTTCTCGTCGGGCTCGTCGCAACCAGCTTTATCGCCGGGCCGGAAAAATATGCGCGCCTCGCGGCGGCGTTCGACTGGCGCTTTGGCGGCCTTTCCGGCGCTGGCCAACGGATCGACGCCTGGGTGGATCCGCCAGCCTACACAGGCCGCGCGCCGATCGTCCTTGCGCGTCGCTCCGATGCGGCGTCGCCGCAAAAAATTGAGGCGCCAGTCGGCTCGGCCGTCGTCATTCGCAGCTCGGCCGGCAAAGCGGCTTACCGCGCCGCCGGCGCTTTGGAGGAAGCCCCAAGCCAAGCCGCCAACGAAAAACAGTCAGGCGGCGCGCGATCCACGGCTAACGGCGCAAAATTTGCGGAGCCCGGCGAGACGCGGCTGATCCTGCGCGGCGACGCCGATTTGACGATTGATTCCATCGGCGCCTTCGAGCTCGCGGGAATCCCGGATAGGCCGCCGACAATTGCATTGACCGACCCGCCAAGGGCCAATGCGCGCGGCTCCTTGACGTTGAAGTACCAGATTTTCGATGATTATGGCGCCATCAGCGCGGAAGCCGTCTTCGCAAATCCAACGCTGCCCAACAGCGTCCCGGTCAAGCGTTCGCTCGTCGATCCACCGAAGGCGGCGCTTCAGTTGCCCCCGATCGGCTCCGAGACGGGCGAAGCGGAGACGACCATCGATCTCTCGGATCATCCGTGGGCTGGCGTTAGGGCGCAGATGACGCTCGTCGCCCGCGATGAAGGTGGCAATGAAGGAAAGAGCGATCCCGTGACGATCGTTATGCCGCAAAAGCCTTTCGTCAAACCACTCGCCCGGGCGCTCGTCGAGCAGCGCCGCAATCTGATTCTCGCCCCCGACGACAAGGCGCGGGTGTCGACCGCGCTCGCCGCATTGATGATCGAGCCGGATGCTTTTGGCGTAAGCGCTGGCGTCTATCTCGGGCTCCACGCGGCCGCCGAGCGTCTAGCTGCTGCGAGCAAGGATAGCGATCTTGTCGACGTCGCCGAATATCTCTGGGAGATGGCGCTACGCATCGAGAACGGCGACCTATCCGAAGCCGAGCGTGATCTGCGCGCGGCGCAGCAGGAATTGCGCGAGGCTCTGCAGCGCGGGGCGCCTCCTGACGAAATCAAGCGGCTTACCGACAATTTGCGCGCGGCGATGGACAAATTCCTGCGCGAAATGGCCGAGCAGCAGCAAAAGGACATGGAGCAGTCCGACCAAGGCGCTGATCAAAACCAGAGCCACAGTAAGTCAATCAGTCAAAAACAGCTGCAGGCCATGCTCGACAAGATGCAAAGTCTGGCGCAGAGCGGCGATACGAGCGACGCGCAAAAAATGCTCGATCAAATGCAGAATATTCTTGAGAATCTCAAGATGGCGCGACGGCGCAGCGCCGATCCGAAGGCGCAGGCGATGAGCCGGGCGCTCAGCCAGCTCGACCAGATGAGCAAGGAGCAGCAAGATCTGCGCGATGACACCTATCGGAACGGCCAATCGAGCAAGCGGCGCCAGCGCAGTCAGATGGATGAGCAGGACGATGGACGGCAGGCGGGCGATTCGCCGGACGACGCCGATCGGCAGGAAGGCGGCCCCGACGATCAGAGCGAAAATGGAGCGCCGAAACCGCGGCCGAGCCAGGACGAGCTGCAAAGACGTCAGCAGGAGCTGGCCGACCGCCTCAAGGAACTCGAGCAGAAGCTGAACAAGGCGGGGCGGGGGGATAAAAACCTCGGCGAAGCGCAACAAGCCATGCGGGAAGCGCAAAAGGCGTTGGGGGAAGGCGCGCGCGGCGGCGATTCCGCAGTCGGGGCGCAGGAGCGCGCGGTCGAGCGATTGCGTGAAGGCGCGAAAAAGCTGGCGCAGGCGATGCGCCAGCAAGGGGAGGACGAAGGCGAGGGCCAAGCGCAAGGAGAGGGTGAAGGCCCGCAAGGCGAGTTCGGCGAGAACGGAACAGATCCGCTCGGCCGGCCGACCGGGCGTGAACGCGCGTTCAATCCTAGCGCCAAATATGATCCGATGGGCGCGCCGGCGGCGGAACGCGCGCGGCGCGTGCTCGAGGAGCTGCGCCGTCGCCTTGGCGAACCATCTCGTCCCCGCGAGGAAACAGACTATCTCGAACGTCTGTTGCGGCGCTACTAGCGCCGTTTCGAGCGGACGCGAAGCGCTGGGCCTACGCCCGTTCGCGGATCGCGAGCGGAAAAGGGCGCCGTGAATCCGATTTGATGGATCCAGTTAATCTCTGATTCGTTTGGCTGTCATAAATCTCTAGCGGAGCGCATCTGGCATGCATGCTGTGACAAATTTTGTCGTTGCCATCGCTCTGGCCGCCGTCGCCTTCGTCCTGTTGTTAGGTTTGGCCAACATGGTTCGCGGAGGCAGCCCCAATTTGTCTCAGACCTTGATGCGCTGGCGCGTTGGTCTGCAATTCCTCGCGATCCTTCTCATTCTGGGCATTTTATGGTTGCGCCGCTGACGTCTGTGACGGATCTTCAGATCGAATCGGCGCCATCTTAGAGCGCCGCTATAGGTGATAGGAAACGCATGGTTGTTTTGAACCGCATTTATACGCGCACAGGCGACCAGGGGCAGACATCGCTCGGCAGCGGCGAACGCCGTCCCAAGAATGATCTGCGAGTCGAAGCCTATGGCACGATCGACGAGGCCAATTGCGCGATCGGCCTCGCCCGTGTTTCGACGTCGAAAGATCCGAATTGGGCGCGCGTCGACGCCATGCTGCTCTGCATCCAGAATGATCTTTTCGATCTCGGCGCCGATCTCTGCGTGCCTGAAACGGACGAGGCGCTGCCTTATGAGCCTTTGCGGATCGTGCAGGAGCAGGTCGACCGCCTCGAACGCAAGATCGACGAGTTGAACGCCCAATTGCCGCCCTTGCTGTCTTTTGTCCTGCCCGGCGGAGCCCCCGCGGCGGCGGCGCTCCATCTCGCCCGCACCGTGACGCGGCGGGCCGAACGCCTACTCGTCGCGCTCGCCGCCACGCCGGGCGAGAAAGTCGGCGCGCCGGCGCTGAAATATGTCAACCGGCTCTCCGATTTTCTGTTCGTCGCGGCGCGCTATGTCAATCGCAAGGGCGAAGGCGATATTTTATGGGTGCCGGGACAAAACCGTTAAGACGGCGAGGCTCCGGGCGGAAGCTTTCTATGGCGCGATGGAAATGTAGCGGCCCGGATGGACGCTGAGCGGGTTAGCCTCCCAGCCCCGCAATCGCGGTGAAACGAGATCGCTGGCGCGATAGTTCATCAAAACCAGATAGGGCTGCTCTTTGAGAAGCAGCGCCTCGGCCTCATGCAGGATGGCGGAACGGCGCGCCGGATCGCCCTCTTCGCTCGCGCGACGCATCAGCGCATCAAAGGCGGGGTTGGAAAAGCTCGGGGTGTTGAGCGTCTGATTGTCGCTCTCGGCGAGAAACAGAAAATTCTGGGCGTCGGGATAATCGGCGAACCAACTGGTCCGCGCGACGTCGAAAGGCGGCTTTTCACGCAGGAGCGCGTAATGGGTGGCGGCGTCGACGCCTAAAATGCGCGTTTTGACGCCGATCGCTTTCCACATGTCGGCGACGGCGACCGCGGTCGAGCGATGGCTGCCTGAATTGTTGAAGCGGATCTCGACTTCGAGCGGGTTTTCATTTTGGCCTTGGCTGTTTTCCGCCACTCCGCCGGCGGCGAAACCCGCCTCGCGCAATAGCCGGCGCGCCTCGCCCTGCCGTTCGCCGAGGCCGACGCCTTTCCATGCGACCTCGGCCGGCGCCCCATAGCTCGCAATGCCGGGCGGCACAAAGCTGTAGCTCGGCGACATCACGCCGCCCCAGATGCGGTCCGCTAGAAATTCGCGGTCGATCGCCATTGCGAGCGCCTGGCGCACGCGCGCGTCGTCAAAGGGGGGGCGGCGCGTGTCGAAGGCGTAATAATAGCCGCCAAGCGCGGGCGAGAGGCGCAGCGATTCGCCAAGATGCTTGCGCGCGAAGTCGATCTCCTCGACGGGCACTTCATCGTAGGAATTGATCTCGCCTGCCATGAAACGGCGCAGCGCCGCCGAACGGTCCTCCAGGGGGATGAAAATCTCCTCGTCGAGCGCGACCTTCGCCGCATCGTGATAGTTCGGATTTTTGACGAGAATGATCGAATTGTTGGGGATGAATTTTTTCAGGAGGAAAGGACCGTTCGTCACAATATGTGCGGGATGCGCGAAATCCGCGCCGAACGCCTCGATCGACCTACGATGCAGGGGCTTGGCGGTGAAATGAGCGAGCTGTTCGAGAAAATAAGGCGTCCGGCTTTCGAGCGTGATCTCCAGCCTGCCGGCGTCGAGGGCGCGCACCCCCAGGGCCTCGGGCGGCAATTCTCCTTTGTTGACCTTTTGCGCGTTCTTTAGCGTGTAAAGGATATTGGCGTAGGGAGCCGCGGTCGCCGGCGCCATCAAGCGGCGAAAGGCGAAAACGAAATCCTCCGCCGCGACCGTATCGCCGTTCGACCATTTGGCGTCGGCGCGCAAGTTAAAGACGTAGACAACGCCGTCCGCGTCTGCGCTCCAACTTTCGGCGACCCCGGGAACCAGCGCGCCCCCGGCGTTCAGGCTGAGCAGGCCATCGAATAATTCGTCAAGGACATTGCTTTCCATCAGCGTGGTCGCTTTATGCGGATCCAGCGAGCCCGGATCGCCGAGCGCGCCGCGCCGCCAGATCATCTCAGCGCCGCCGCCGCTGGCAAAGCCGAGCAAAACGCCCGCCGCCAGAGCCAAAAGATAAAGCGCGCGGAGGAATCCGGAGACAGCGTCCATCAGCCCGCAGCGAAAGCTATCTTGTGCTCCGCCACGGGAATCTGCCGCCGCACCCGGTCGACGTAAGATGGATCGATCCGCGTCGACACGATGCCGACGCCGTCCGAGGCTTTGGCGATGACATGGCCCCAAGGATCGGCGACCAGCGAATGGCCGTAGGTCAGGCGCTTTTCCCCGCCGATCACATGCGGTCCCGTCTGCGCCGGCGCGCAGAAATAGGTTTGCGTCTCGATCGCGCGGGCGCGGCAGAGGACTTCCCAATGATCTTTGCCGGTCTGTTGGGTGAAGGCGGCCGGCAGCGCGATCATCTGCGCCCCCCGCGCGACGAGCGCTTGGAACAGCGCCGGAAAGCGCAGATCATAGCAGATCGAACAGCCGACGATAATGTCCTCGCACCGATAAATCACGACGGCCTCGCCCGGGGCGAAGGAATTGCTTTCGCGATATTGCGCGCCGTCCGGCGTCGTCACGTCGAACATATGAATCTTGCGATAGCGCGCGAGCTCGGCGCCGGCGCGATCGAAAACGATCGTCGTATTGTGGATGCGCTCGCCATGTTCCGGCTTTTCGAGGATCGATCCGGCATGAATGAATATCCTGTGCTTTTGGGCGAGACCCTGCATGGCGAGATAGGCGGGCCCATGGGGCAATTTTTCCGCCGCGGCGAATTTTTCCGCGCGATTGCCGCCCATAAAATCGAAACATTCGGGCAGACAGACCCAGTCCGGCGCTTCCTCGACGACCGCCTTCTCGATCAGCTTCGTCGCCGCTGCGATGTTGGCGGGCTTGTCGTTGACCGAATTCATCTGGAGGAGGGAGATCTTCATCAGGCGGTCCTTAAGGGCGTTTTGCGCGTTAAACGGCCTTTCGCAGGCGTCGCAACGCGATCAAGCTCACGCACCGGCGGCGCTGTCGGGCATACTGCGCATCGCCGACCTGCGCGACGGCGGCTGGCGCATTAAACCTTGCGACCCGGCTCATCCTCCGGTCGCCCTGCCACATGGCGCAAAGTAAGATTGAGCCGCCCGCCGCCAGGCAGCAACGCGGAGCTCCCGGCCAGAATGCGGTCGACGCCGTGGAAGGCGAGCCGCGCGGGGCCGCCAAGGACGACGACATCGCCCGAATGAAGTTTTATGCTTTTCGTCGGATCGCCGCGTTTGGGGCCGCCGTGGCGAAACAGCGCCGAATTGCCAAGCGAGATCGAGACGACGGGCGCCGAAAAATCGCCCTCGTCGCTGTCCTGGTGCAGACCCATGCGGGCGGAAACGTCGTAGAAATTAACGAGGCACGCCTGCGGCGGATGCGGATAGCCGGAAAGCGCCCGCCAAGCGCGCATCGCGAGCTCCGGAATCGGTTCCCAGGGCTTGCCGGTGACGGGATGCAAGGACTGGTAGCGATAGCCGTCGACGTCGGAGACCCATCCGAGAGTTCCGCAATTGGTCATTTTGACCGAAAAGAGTTTTCCCGTGCGCGGCATGCGCGGCGCATACCAGGGCGAGCGCACGGCGATCGCGGCCACCTCCGCCGCAAGCTCTTGCTGCGCCGCGGCGTCAAAAAAACCGCGCGCCAGCAACAGCCCGGGGGCGAGCTCGACCTCCGTCTCCAGCGCGGAAAGCAAATCCGCCATCAAAAACCGTCCGCCCTTTTGTTCTTGAGGCGGGATTTATGCCGCCAAGACCTCTTTGCTGTCCACCGTCGAGTTGGACTTCAGCCGGTAGACGAGGGGAACGCCGGTCGCCAGCTCCATCGAGGGAATCGTCTCGGGCGTCAATCTGTCGAGCACCATCACCAGGGCGCGCAGCGAATTGCCGTGCGCGGCGACGATCACCCGCTTGCCGTTGAGGACGGCCGGCAAGATCGACTGGCAGTAATAGGGCAGGACGCGCGCCACGGTGTCTTTCAAGCTCTCGCCGCCTGGGGGCGGGACGTCATAAGACCGGCGCCAGGCGTGGACTTGCTCCTTGCCCCATTTCTCCGCTGCGTCGGCCTTGTTGAGGCCGGACAGATCGCCGTAATCACGCTCGTTGAGGGCGACATCCTTCACGATCGGAAGATCCGGCGCGCCGAATTCCTCCAGCAGGAGCTGCATCGTGCGTTGCGCCCGCAACAGGTCCGAGGTGAAGCCGAGGTCGAACGTAAGGCCGGCGGCCTTGAGGCGGCGGCCGGCCGTTTGCGCCTCTTCAACGCCGAGCCCCGTAAGGTCCGGATCTTTCCAACCGGTGAACAGGTTCTTCAGATTCCATTCGCTCTGGCCGTGGCGAACGAGCACGAGAATGCGATCCATATCTCATCCTTGTTTGGCGGCGACGACGCCCCAATAAAGACCTTTTGGTCTCGATCAGGCGCAGGCTGAAGCTGCGCCACATTCATCTAGACCAATTTTTTTGTGCGGAAAACATAAAGACCGAGAAAAGCTTTTCACGCCCGCAAAAAAGGGAGCGCTTCGCAGGGAGGTTGCGTTGATATAGGCTACGTCGATTCCGTTTTGATGATTGCGTCCTGAAGGAATTGAGATGGCTGATCGCATGGATGATCCGACTGGCGCCGCGCCGCAGACGCCCCCGGGATGGGCGACCAGCGCGCCGCGCGGCGAGGCCGCGCCGCCGCCACCGCGGCAAGACACGCCCCTCACCCGTTTTCTCGGCGGCTCACCGGGCAGCGTGTTTCTGCGGCTCTTCTTCGTGTCGTTGATCGTCGGCGCCCTTTTCATGTGGCTCGACATTCGTCCCGCCGATGTTTTGCGCGGGTTCGTGGACCTTTTCCACCGCATTTCCCGCCTCGGCTTCGACGCCATTCGCGAGATTGTCGACTATGTCCTCGTCGGCGCCGCGATCGTCGTGCCGGTCTGGCTCGTATTGCGCCTTTTGAACATGCGCAGCGACCGCTGAACTGTAAGCTGCGCCGTCAGTAGGTGTTCGTGTCGACTTTCCCCGCCGCCCAGTCCTTTGCCAACGCGCCCACCGTTTCGGCGAGGTTTTGACGCGGCTTTCCCGCCAGCGCCTTGAGAAGGCCGCGCTTGATCGCCGCCGGCAGGCCGAGGCCTTTAAAGACGAGCGACGAGTAGAGTTGCACGAGGCTCGCGCCCGCCTCGATCTTGGCGAGCGCCCGCGAAGCGCTATCGACCCCGCCGGCGCCGATCAAAGGAAATTGGCCCTCGACGCGCAAATATGCGGCGGCCAGCATTTGCGTCGACAGGGCGAAAAGCGGACGGCCCGAGAGTCCCCCTGTTGCTTCGCCGTCCGCGCGTCCAAAAGTCCCGGGGGGCGCGAGAGCGTCGTATTGGAGATGATCAGGCCATCGACATTGCGCGCCCGCGCGCAGGCGACGATCGCATCGAGCTCATCCAGCGACAAATCCGGGGCGATCTTCAAAAGCACTGGCCTTCGCCCGAATATTTCGGCTTTTTCGTCGCGAGCGGCGATGACGCGGGCAAGCAGGTCGTCGAGCGCCGCGGATCGCTGAAGGTCGCGCAGGCCCGGCGTATTCGGCGAGGACACGTTGATCGTGAAATAATCCGCGACATGGGCGAGAGCGTTGATGCCCCGCACGTAATCGTCGGCGCGATCGACGGAGTTTTATTGGCGCCGATATTGACGCCGAGGACGCCTTGCTTTGCTTGCGCGAGGGTCATTTTGCAACGCCGCTCCAGCCGTGCGGCGACGGCGGCGGCGCCGTCGCTGTTGAAGCCGAAACGGTTGATTACCGCCTCGTCGGCGTCGAGGCGGAACAGGCGCGGACGCGGATTGCCGGGCTGCGGCCGCGGCGTGATCGTGCCGACTTCGGTAAAGCCGAAGCCAAGCGCAAGGATCGCGTCAACGGCCTCGCCATTTTTGTCGAAGCCCGCGGCCAAGCCGAGCGGATTTGGAAAGACGAGCCCGAACGCCTTGACCGAAAGGCGCGGATCATCCACCCGGGCGGAGGGGAGACTTGGCAGGAGCGCCAAGGCCGTGATCGCCAGCACATGCGCCGTCTCCGCGTCGAGGCAATACAGGATCGGCTGCGCAACGGCGCCCAAAGTGGCGATGAATCGAGACGAAAGGGTCGCGATGACTGAAAACTCCTTGAAGCATCAGGGTCGACGCATCAATGTTAACGATCTATAGCGTCATTTTTCGCCCGACAACGCCTTATGCACCTGAGAGAGTTCACCCGCGATCGCTTGGGCTGGAGGCGCGTCGGCGACGTTGCGGTCGAACTCTGGCTCGTCGATGTCGACCAAAAATCCGCGCGCGCGGCCGATGTGAGCGCACTTTCCGAAGACGAAATGAACCGCGCCAACCGTTTCCTGCGCGCCGAAGACCGCGCGCGTTACATGCTGACGCGGGCGGCGTTGCGGCGTCTCCTTGGCGAGGCGACCGGGGCCTCGCCGGAAAAGCTCGCCTTCGCGCTCGGGCCGTACGGCAAGCCCGCGCTCGCCGGCGCCGAGACTCTCCATTTCAACGTTTCGCATTCCGGCGCGCTGGCGCTGATCGGCGTTTCTTCAAACCACCCGATCGGCGTCGACATCGAATTGATGCGCGAAAATGTCGACGAACTTGCGCTCGCCCGGTCTTTCTTCTGCGCTGAGGAGCATGGCTTGCTCGCCAGCCTCGAAGGCGCGGCGCAGCTTGCAGCATTCTATCGCATATGGACGTGCAAGGAAGCCGTGCTGAAGGCCTTCGGCGTCGGCATTACCGCCTATCTCAAGGATTTTGTCGTCGAGCTGACGCCGGCCGGACCGCGCATCCGGCCCCAGCGCGATTGCTTCACCCCCGCCCTCGCGGATGTTCGCGTCGAATCGATCGAGGCTTCGGACGGCTACGCCGCGACCCTGGCGCTCGTTTGAGGCCCGACGGCCGCCCCCTCTGCGAGGCCGCAAACGGCCTCGCCAACCCGGCTGCTGAAACGCAAAGGCCGTTGCGCGGTCAATCGTCGCGGCGATGCCTCCTTTTGCCGCCATGCCTGCGCCCCTTGTGTTCATCCTCATCCTCATCGTCGTCTTCATCCTCGTCATCGTCATCCTCTTCTTCATCGAGAACGGTGATTTTTTCGAGGGCGATGGCGGGGATGACGTGCGATTTCACTTCGTCGCTCTCTTCGCCGTACCAAAGCACATGCACGCCATCGGCGTCGACGGAGACGACTGTCATGGGCGGCCCGAAAGACTTCAGCTGCACGATGTCGCCGGGTTCCAAAGTCGTTGGGCCGCTGGTGATCTCGCTCATGGATTCGCCTCCTTTTGTTCGCGCAAACGTCACTTTTCACGTCGCCGGCGCCCGCAGGCGACGGAATCTGTCCCCCGCTCTCTGTGCCCGACCGCTTTGCGTTAAATTCGTCATATGTCGGCGTCGTGACGCCCGCAGCCTTGTTTCCGCAACGGCGCTCCCTTTCGCCCGGACGCGCCTACGGCCATACGACCTCGGGGGGCAGGGACGACAAGATCGCCGCGACATTGCCGCCCGTCTTCAGACCGAAAATCGTGCCGCGGTCATAGAGCAGATTGAACTCCACATAGCGCCCCCGCCGGACAAGCTGCTCGGCGCGGTCTTCCTGCGTCCAAGCGAGATGATAATTGCGGCGCACGAGTTCCGGGTAGATCGCCAGAAAGGCCGCTCCGACTGCCTGGGTGAAAGCAAAGGTCTTGTCGAAGGATTCCGCGCCGTCCGGCGGACATTCGAGATAATCGTAGAAAATCCCGCCAATCCCGCGCGGCTCGTTGCGGTGCTTCAGATAGAAATAGTCGTCGCACCATTTCTTAAATCGCGGGTAGTCCGCGACAGGCTCATGGCCTTCGCAGGCGCGCGCCATGGCGGCGTGGAAATCCTGCGCGTCGGCGTCGGCCTGCGACCGGCGGCGATCGAGGACGGGCGTGAGATCGGCGCCGCCGCCGAACCAGGCCTTACTGGTCTCGACGAAACGCGTGTTCATGTGAACGCAAGGCACGTTCGGATTCCAGGGATGCGCGATAAGCGAGACGCCGGAGGCCCAAAAGCGCGGATCGTCCGCGGCGCCGGGGATTTGCTTTGCGAACTCAGCCGGGAAGGTTCCGAACACGGTCGAAGTATGGACCGCCATCTTCTCGAAGACGCGGCCCTTGAGGACCGCCATCAGGCCGCCGCCGCTGTCATCCTCTTTGCGCCAGGGCGTCATTTCGAAGCGCCCCGCCGCCATTGCGGGCGTGGCGAAAGGCCCGGAAGCGTCCTGTTCGAGCCGCTCGAAAGCTCCGATGATCTTCTGCTGCAGCGCCTCGAACCAGGCGCGCGCCGCGGCCTTGCGACGCTCGCCGATATTGGATTCGATCATTTATTTCCTTCCGCCGCTCTTTAGCATGTCAGTCGCCCGAAAAAACGCGCGGAGGCGTTTGGCGCCGCCTTCGGCGATCACATTGCACGAAGGCTGCGCGGCATCAATCGGCGCGCCGCGATGGCTTCGCGCCTTGAGCGAAACGCTGACCATCCTGCGTCGGAGCATCGATCGGTCGCAGTTCGTTAGCGCGCGGCCAGTTTATTGCTATTTGCGGCCGGCTCGCCCTGCCCCCGGGGGAAATTGAAGGCGCTTTTGAAGGACTGCACGACGACGGTTTTGACGTTGCGGCCGAGATCGGTCAGATACAAGTCGTAACAGGAAAAAGGACGCCCGATGTCGGGACTGGGATCGGCGGCGATCGCCGCGCGCTTCGCCTCATTTTTGGCGACTGTGACGAGGCCCTTCTCTTGGAGCCGATAGTCCAGCGCGACGTCGCCTCGCATCTTAGCCGTCGGCCTCTCAAATTCGCATAGATTGTCCAAAAGGCCGACTTCCATCAGGCGGACGAATTCCTCGGGCTCAAGTTTCGCAATTGCTTTGGCGACTTCCTCCGGATTGTCGCCGATCGAGCCACCGCCGCCATCAGCAAATTGGGGGTTAAATGGCGCCACAATCTCCGCCGCAGCTTTGTCGCTGATGGCGACCACGAATGGTTAACGATCGTTAATTCGTCGCATCAAGCCGATTTGCCGCGCCGCCTCGCCCGCGACGATCGCCGCGGCCACGGCGACGTTCAGCGACCGCATGCCATTTTGCAGCGGAATCACGAGGCGCGCGTCCGCGCTTTTATGAACCTCCTCTGGCGCGCCCGCCGACTCGCGGCCAAGGAGCAGAATGTCTCCGGGCGCGAAGCGAAACTCTGTGTAGGGCGTGCTCGCTTTCGTCGAGAGCAGGATGAGCCGCGCGCCGGCGGCGCGACGCGCGGCGTCAAAAGCGCCGAAAGAGGCGTGGCGCGCGATCGGCAGATGATCGAGATAGTCCATTCCGGCGCGGCGAAAATGCCGGTCGGTCGCGGGAAAGCCCGCCGGCTCGATGATGGCGGCGGCAAAGCCGAGACAGGCGCACATGCGCAAGATGGTTCCGGCATTTTGCGGGATGTCCGGTTGGTACAGAGCCAGCGACAACGGGACAAGCGAGGTGGAGAGCATGATCGAGCCTTGTCGAGTTCGGTCGCCGCAGCAAGGGCGCCTGAACGGCGATCTTGGGCGACGCCAAAAAAATTCGGCCGCGAAACGTCACACCTTGGCCTCAGATGTTGATTTTTGTCGGCCCTTCATTAGTGCGTAAGCGAAGAGGCGCTCTGGAGCTGGCCTGCGCGGCGCCGTTTTGAGGATGTCATGACAGCCACCACGACCTTGGAAGAGCCGACCCGCAGAGACTTTCTGTTCATTGCGACCGGCGCCGTCGGCGTGGTCGGAGCGGCCGTCGCGATCTGGCCGTTGATCAGCCAAATGAACCCCGACGCATCGACATTGGCCGCCGCTTCGGCCGAAGTCGATATCAGCGGCATCGCGCCCGGCCAGATTCTGACCGTGAAATGGCGCGGCAAGCCTATTTTTGTCTCTCATCGCACGGCCGAAGAAATTGCCGCCGTTCGCGCGGTCCCGCTGAACGAACTCAGAGACCCCGCCACCGATCAGTCGCGGGTTCAGAAGCCGGACTGGCTCGTCGTCATCGGCATCTGCACCCATCTTGGCTGCGTGCCGCTGAAGAATGAAGGGCCGTTCAAAGACGGGGGTTTCTTCTGCCCTTGCCACGGCTCGGTGTACGATCAATCCGGCCGCATCCGGCAGGGGCCGGCTCCCGCGAACCTTGCCGTTCCTCCCTATAAATTCGCAAGCGACACCAAACTCGTCATAGGCTAGGCTCCGGGGCGCGCGAGGGGCGCGCCTTTTTTGCGAGCGCATATCTCGGCCGAGCGCCGAGATTCACGCGGCATATCATTGCAGAGACAAGAACATGAGCGGAGATTCGACCTACGTTCCGAAGCACCCGGTCACGAAGTGGCTGGAAAGCCGGCTGCCGATCTTTGGGCTGATCCACTCCTCCTTTGTGGCTTTCCCCAATCCGCGCAATCTGAACTACTGGTGGACCTTCGGCGGCATCCTGTCCTTCTTGCTGGTCTCGCAGATCGTCACCGGCGTTGTTCTGGCGATGCATTACACGGCGAACTCGGACCTCGCGTTCGCCTCGGTCGAACATATCATGCGCGACGTCAACTATGGCTGGCTGCTGCGCTATTGGCACGCCGTCGGCGCTTCGATGTTCTTCCTCGGCCTCTACGTCCATATGTTTCGCGGCATGTACTATGGATCCTATAAGGCGCCGCGCGAAGTATTGTGGCTGATCGGCTTCATCATCTATTTACTGTCGATGGCCACCGCCTTCATGGGCTATGTCCTGCCCTGGGGTCAGATGAGCTTTTGGGGCGCAACCGTCATCACCAGCCTGTTCTCCGCCATTCCCCTTGTTGGGGACTCGATCACGACATGGCTCTGGGGCGGCTATTCAGTCGATAACGCGACGCTCAATCGCTTCTTCTCGCTCCACTATCTGCTCCCCTTCATGATCGCCGGCGTGGTCGTGCTGCATATCTGGGCGCTTCATGTGCCCGGCTCGAACAACCCTGCCGGCATCGAACCGAAGAGCGAAAAGGACACGCTGCCGTTCCATCCTTACTTCACCGCCAAGGACGGCCTCGCCCTCACCGTCTTCCTCATCTTCATCGGCTGGTTCGTCTTTTACATCCCCAATTACCTCGGCGACGCAGACAATTACATCGAGGCGAATCCGCTGCAGACGCCGCCCCATATCGTGCCGGAATGGTATTATCTGCCCTTCTACGCGATCCTCCGGTCGATCCCGAATAAGCTTGGCGGATTCGTCGCCATGTTCGGCGCGGTGCTGATCCTCGCCGCCCTGCCTTGGCTCGATACGGCTAAGGTCAAATCCGCCGCCTATCGCCCTGTCTTCAGGGTCTGCTTCTGGCTGCTCGTCATCTGCGCGGTGCTGCTCGGATACATTGGCTCAAAGCCTCCCGAAGGCGCCTATGTCATCGCCGGACGCATCCTCACCGCCTATTATTTCTTCCACTTCCTGGTGATTCTGCCGCTGCTCAGCCACTTCGAGAAAACGCGGCCGCTGCCTGCCTCCATCCACGACGCTGTACTCGGCAAGCCTGCCGAGGCCAGCCCCGCGCTGGCTGGCGAATAAAAAGCAAGATCGCTGCTGTCCAAGAGGAATGAATCCGATGAGGCTTCGCAGGATATTCGCCGCAGGCGCCGCTACGGCCTTGATCGGCGCCTTGGCCATGGCTCTGGCCGGCGGAACGCGGTCTCTCGCAGCCGAGGCGCCCGGCGCAGGCGCGCCGGTGGTCGAACAGCATCCGGAGCCGCAGCGTCAGCCTTGGAGCTTTTACGGCCCATTCGGCAAATTCGACCGGGCGCAGCTTCAGCGCGGCTATCAAGTCTATCACGAAGTCTGCGCCAACTGCCATTCGATGAAATTCGTCGCGTTCCGCGATCTCACCTCAGGTAACGGCCCGGCTTTTTCGGAAGCGCAGGTCAAGGCCCTCGCCGCCACTTTCAAAATCAAAGATGGGCCGAACGACGCCGGCGAAATGTTCGAGCGCCCCGGCCGGCCGTCGGATTATTTCCCCGCGCCGTTCCCGAATCCGCAGGCGGCCCGCGCCGCCCTCGGCGCCATTCCGCCCGATATGTCGTTGCTCGCCAAAGCGCGTAGCTTCGAGCGCGGATTTCCGCTCTTCATCGTCGACGCCTTCACGCAATATCAGGAGGAAGGCCCCGACTATATCTACGCCCTGTTAAACGGCTACACCCAACCGGACAACCCGAATTTCAACGAATATTTCCCGGGTCACCGCATAGCGATGCCGCCGCCGCTCAGCGACGGCGCCGTCGATTATACCGACGGCGCGCCCAAAACGGTGCAGCAATACGCCAAGGACGTCACAGCGTTTCTGATGTGGGCTGCCGAGCCCAAGCTCGAAGCAAGAAAGAGCCTCGGCTTCGCTTATATCATCTACCTCATTGTTTTCGCTTGGCTTCTCTATCTGGTGAAGAAGCGCATCTGGGCGAAAGTCGGCCCGCATTAGGGCGTCGGGTTAGAGGCCGCGAGCAGCGTCGACGGCGTTGTCCCGCAAGCGGCGTCCCGTCCCCGCTCTTTCTTTGTAAAGCGGGCGACCGCTGCTCATGACGGCAGCTGCTTGCCGGCCTGCTCCCGGACGATGTACTCGGCGTACCAGTCCGGCCAGTCCGCATCTCGCTGGCCGGTCCGCTTCTCGTGCTCGCCGTGTGCGGCCGCCGCACGTCGGAGCGCGGTCGCAAGCTCGGTCGGCGAGGTGAACGTCGTGTCGTCCGCGGCGACGCGTCCGGGCAATCGCACGGTGACCTCCTGTAACAGCCAGCCGTTGCCGTCCGGATCGCTGAACGAGGCGAACGAGGCGTAACTTCGTCGCTGCGGATGCGGGCCGCTGAGGCGGCCTTCCTGGCCGGAATGGTGGAATACGCCGCCAACGTCGTGGAACAGTTCGCTCACATCTGCCCCGCGATCGACGAGTTCGGCGCGCGCTGCCTCGATGTCGGACACGATGAGATGGAGTCCTTGTGCCGAGCCCGGCGCGGCCGACGCGATTCCGTGGCCGAAGATGATCGAGCACGGCGAGCCTGGAGGAGTGAACTGTACGACCCTAAACCGGGCACTCGTGGCGAAGTCGGCGTCGAGCCTCCAACCCAGGTTGCTGTAAAAGCGCTTGGCGCGATCGACGTCCGAAACAGGGATGACGACGACCTCGAGCTTCATATCGACCCTCTGCGCTCGCGGGGTCTCGATTGCAGTTTCGCTGCGCGCTTGAGTATTGCTCATGTCCAGCTCCTCAGGTTCGGGCGCCTTGAAATTGGCGACACACGTCAAAGCATGGAAAGACGCATCCCTTAAATTTCCTCACGTAAAACTACTGCAGCGTTGAGGTTTGGACAGAAGAGATCAAGTCGACGATCTCATTTGTGGTCACAATGGCGCTGGCGTAGTTCGGGATATTGATGTCGAGAGCGGCGTGCATCTCGTCATCCGAGTAATCCGCCGTCGCGTCTTTTACCACCGTGACCTCGTAGCCGAGCTCAGCGGCAAAGCGAACGGTCGCTTCGATGCAGGTATGTGCTATGAGTCCGATGACTATGAGCTGATGGATGCCGTGCTTCTTGAGCTGCAAATCCAAATCGGTGTTGGCGAAGCCGCTGGAACACCAATGCTCCGTAGCGACAATCTCGTCTGGCTTAGGCTCGAACTCGGGACGGATCTCGCCACCCCACGTGCCGTATTCGAAGCTCTTTCGCGCCCACGCCGCTTTCTGAATTGGCGCAATGTATTTCCAGGTCTCGTAGTCGCCCGGACGGTATCGATGATGCAGTGCGTAGAAGACCCGAAGCTTCGCCTTCCGCGCGGCGTTCAAGACCTGCTGCATATGAGGAACGCAGTCATTCGCTTCTGCAACAGCCCGAATGCGGTCCCATAACTTGCCCCCCTCGGAAATGAAGTCGTTATACGGATCGATCACCAGGAGTGCAGTGAGCTGTTTGTTGTATGTCACTTTCACCATGTTCTCTCTCCAACGATCGTATGCAGGGTGGCATCCAATGGCTCGCGGTACTAAGGTGCGTAACGGGTGAAGACAAAGTCGCGAGCTTTGGCAGGCTCGTGGCATGGGAAACAGGTTTCGTGCACCGCCTCGTCGGCGGGTTTGCCGTCCGTAAAGTCAGCGAACCCCCAGCCGCCCGTCGCGGCGTACTTTTTCGAGTCCTTGACCATAAACTGAATATTCTTGGCGGACCCGGCCACGAAAGATTGCGAGCGGCCAAAGACTTTGTTGTTTTCCTCCGATGGGACGTAATTCCAATGCAGCGCGGCAATGATTGCGCCGTCCGGGAACGGAAGCGTTCCTTCCCGATAGGCCTTGATCGCTACGTCGTTGCCCAGTTGGGCGCGCAAATCGTTGAGGTTGCCTTCTTCATGGGCCACCGAGATCAACCTCCAGTCGCGGTATCCGGGGGGGATTTTGACTCCGTAGATTGGGGCGGCCTCTCCATCCGACTGTCCAGATACGGGAGCCATGTAGGCCACCACGCTGGCTAGCGCCACAACTGCGACGAGCACGAAAACAATCCGTTTCATAGGTTCCTCCTTCACTCAGGGTTCAGAACGGGCGTCATCACAAGCAATCCCAAATCAGGGCTCCGTCTCTCGATCGGACCATCGCGTCGTAGGCGCGCGTTTGGCGCCGCAAACGGAATCGGCATCCCGCCGCGTTTGCTCCGGACTGCGGGAGAGAGTTCGACCGCTCTGACGCCGCTCCTAAAGCGGCTGGAGGCGACCGGCTACATCAGCCGAAGTCGGGATCCTGCCGATGAGCGGCAGGCGCGGGTTCGACTCACCCAGGTCGAAGGAGATAAAAGTGTAGTTTCTGTGATAATGGCGCCCGCAAATGGTCATGCTGGTACGACGTATGGGAACTTGTCATCCCGTAGGTGCTTGGCAATGGACGGCTTCAGCCCAGAAGGCACAGCCGTGCCGGAGACGAGGGACAGCATTACTTCGGGTGCGTTGTCGGCCATCGTCCGGCCGTTGCGGGTAGCGAAGCCGTATGTCGCGGGCGTCCCTACCACGTAGTGCAGGACGTCGGGGAACAGCTCCCGGGCCACAGTCTGACCGTAGCCCTGCGGGTCGCCTGAGGTCTGGCTGGCCGCTACGACGGCGGAGACCTTGTCGCCGATGTACTTGCCGACGGCGTTGAAGTCTTGCGATGGCTGCCGGGTGTCTGCGGGGTTGGTGAAGTGGATGTCGTCTGGCCAGAAGATCGGCCACATCATGGGGTGGCCGCCGCGGTTGATCTGCCGCCAGCCACCCGCGTCCGTGGCGAGTTTCGTGGCGCACCACACGCCGATGCGGGCCCCGGGTCTAAGCTGGGGATGTTGCTGGGAGACCTCCAGCACTATCGATTCAACAGTCGTGCCGGCGAAGCTGTTCTTCGCGTCTTCCGGGCGCCATGCCGAAAGGTCCACCGCGGTCCCGTTTTTGATTGCACCGTTGACGATCGCGAGTAGCGATAGGTCGATGTAGAACGAGTCGGCGATGCGTCCTGTCCAGATCCGGATGCCATCCTTGCTGGCCGGCTCGCCCGTTCGTCCTTCCAGCACGAGTTGGCCGGTTGCGGAGTCGTCGCGCGCTTCGGCGCCGGCGAGAGCGTGCACCTGCAGGTGCTGTCGTCCGTCGGGGTCCGGTTCGCCGAAGGACACTCGGTAGGTCAGCGTTTCGAAATCGGCTCCGTCGAAGTGCACCTTGAACTCATAGCGCGCCTCCGTGTGGAAACCTGGTTTTACGTGGACTCCGGTAATGGTCGAGTTGACATCCATGATAAACACTGTGCTGCCGTCGCCTGAGAAGACGTACAGGTCGTCGATATAAAGTTGGCCGTTTTGCGCTGCGAGAGGGGTATCGAGGTGATGAGACATAGGGACGCTTCCTTCCTTCCAGTGATGCCGCAGGTCATCGGCGCGCAACGGCGACAAACTCGCCGACAGGCAGTACCGAGCCCGGCTTTCCATGATCCGAGACCTGAGCTGGCGCTGTTGGCCTCGCGACGCCACGCAAACCCCGCTGCTAAATTGCCGCTTTACATGAGATAGAATGGGCTTCAGCCCCTTGCGGCCCGCTGGCCCAAGCAAGTCACCGGATTTTACCCGGCGCGCCCCATCCATGCAATTTCGAACCGCTAATTCGTCTTGCTCCCAAACGCCCGCGCCAATTCGACGAACTCGCTCGGCATCATGATGATGGTCATGGTGTTCTGTTCGGCGCCGACTTCGGTGATCATCTGCATCCGCCGCAATTCGAGGCCGGCGGGGCTGCGCATAATGATCTCCGAGGCGTCGCGCAACAGAGACGCGGCTTCGACTTCGGCTTCCGCCTTGATCTTGCGGGCGCGTTTTTCGCGCAGCGCCTCGGCTTCCTGCGCCATAGCACGCTGCATCGTCTCCGGTATTTCGACATTGCGCATCTGCACGCGTTCGACCTTGACGCCCCAGGGCTCGGTGACGCGGTCGATCGAGGCCTGCAGCGCCTCCGATATGCTCTCCTGCTCCTTCAGCACGTCGTCGAGAGTATGTTGGCCGATGACGTTGCGCAGGGCGGTGACGGCGACCTGGATCACCGAATGGCCGACATTGACGACCTCGATTACAGAGCGCTGCGGATCGAAGACGCGCCGCCAGATCACGGCGTTGATCTTGACCGGCACATTGTCCTTTGTGATCGCCTCCTGTTCCTCGACCTCGGTCGTCGTCGTCCGCAGATCGACGTTCACGCGCCACTCGAGGAGCGGGATGAGATATAAAAGTCCGGGACCGGCGGTGCGCGCGTATTTGCCGAGGCGAAACACCACCGCCCGCTCATATTGGTTGCAGATCCGCAAGCCGGCCAGCAAGATGACGGCGCCTACGGCCGCCGCAGCCAGAGCCGCCATGAGCAAATTGGAATCGCTCGACATCATGGTTTGAGCCCTTTGGCCGCGCAGCGTTTCCTCGGCAAGCGTCGCAGACGCCCGGAGAGCGTCCTATCGGCATGAAATCGCGTCGACAGGCTGCGCCCGGACTCTATTCCGATTTGCTGATTTGAGGCTACTGGTCGTAAGCGATGGTTTGGCGGCTTGCGGTCGGATGGGGAGCCGTCAAGGCGGCTCCTTGCGCCACCACGTATCGAGCGTCGAACTGCCGGTCGGCGGCCCATAACGAGGCGACTCCGATGGCCGCGCCAACGCCGTCGAAGCCGCGATCCATGCGTCCGAGGCGTGGAACAGCGGCACGATATAAAAGCCAGATAGCAGCACGCGGTCATAGGCGCGCACGGCGGTGACGAACTCCTCGTGGGTGCGCGCCGCGAGCAGGGCGGCGATCATAGCGTCGACGGCGGGCGATTTCACGCCGGCAAGATTGAACGAGGCCTCCTGATCGGCGCTCTTCGAGCCCCAGCGCGAGCGCTGCTCATTGCCGGGCGAGGCCGAGGCGATCCAGCTCCCGATCATCATGTCGAAGTCGAATTTCTGCCGCCGGCGCTGATATTGCACCTCGTCAACCAGCCGCACCTTCGCCGTGACGCCAATGCGCGCGAGCGAATCCGAATAATTGAGGGCGAGCCGCTCCTGACTCCTGTCCTTGACCATGATCTCGAACGCCAGCGGTTCGCCGTCCTTGATCAGGCGGCCATCCTTCAGCGCATATCCCGCCCGCTTCAGCAATTCGAGCGAGCGCTTGGGCATTGTCCTGTCGTGGCCCGAACCGTCGGTCACGGGCGGGCGCCAGCGTCCTTCAAGAATGTCCTCACGGACGGCCCCCGGAAAAGGCGCGAGGAGGGCGCGCTCGGCGGCGCTCGCCGGCCGTCCGGTGGAGGCGAGCTCGAACTCGTCGAAAAAGCTCTTCGTGCGCTTGTAGAGGCCGCTGTAGAGATTGGCGTTGATCCACTCGAAATCGAACATCAAGCCGAGGGCCTCGCGGACGCGCACGTCGTCGAACAGAGGCCGCCGCAAATTGAATACGAAGCCCTCCATGCCCTTCGGGCCGCCGATCGGCAAGGCCGCGCGCGTGTCGCGATGGTCTCGCATCGCCGGAAAATCATAGGCGCTCACCCAGCGCACCGGGCTCGTCTCCTCGCGGAAATCGAGGAGGCCCGCGGCGAAAGCTTCGAACAGGCTGTTGGCGTCGCGGAAATATTCGATGTCGATCTCGTCAAAATTGAACATGCCGCGCCGGGCCGGCAGTTCCTTGCCCCAATAATCCGGATCGCGCTTCAAGAGGAGCCTTTCGCCGGGCCTGACCTCGGCGACCTTGTAAGGTCCCGATCCGATCGGAACGTCAAGGCTGGCGTCGTCGAATTTGGCGAGATCGACGGCGTGGCGGGGCAGCACCGGCATCAAGGCGAGAATGAGGGGCATTTCACGGTCGCCCGCGGCGATTTCATAATGCACGG
This sequence comes from uncultured Alphaproteobacteria bacterium, assembly GCA_963815815.1. Classification (GTDB taxonomy): domain Bacteria; phylum Pseudomonadota; class Alphaproteobacteria; order Rhizobiales; family Beijerinckiaceae; genus Methylocapsa. The sequence goes on along the minus strand of CAWFIA010000009.1, from coordinate 120,139 downwards.
TCAGGGGGTCCGGGGTGTCGATCGACTTGATAAGAGAGAATGCGGCGCGCTGCTGCGGGCGTCCCCTCGTCTTGAGCAGTTCGAAGGTGAAGCGGACGTCGTCGGAGGTGATCGGCGTCCCATCGGAAAAATGCGCTCGCGGATCGAGCCGAAACGTCACATGGGTTCGGTCGGGATCGGTCTCGATGGTTTTCGCGATCAGCCCATAGAGCGTGAACGGCTCGTCGAGCGAGCGCGCCATCAAGGTTTCAAAGACGTTGCCGTTCAGTCCCTGCGCCGTGGAGCCAGCCTTGAGATTGAACGGATTGAGGCTGTCGAACGCCCCGAGAAAGCCGATTGAGAGGCGTCCCCCTTTGCGCGCTTCGAGGTCGGCGTAGGGAAGATGATCGAACGCCGCGGGAAGGGCGGGATCGCCATGCATGGCGATCGCCGGCTGCGGCTCGGCGGCCGCCTCGGCGCGGGCCGCCGGCAATTGAGGGACGCCGCAAAGGCATAGAAGAGCACAGAGGACGGCCACGACCGCAGTCGCTTTGAAGGGAGCCTCAGTCATCGCGGCGGCTTTTGACCATCCAATCCTGAATTCGGCCTCCCGACGCTCCGCCCGCTCGCAGCGCAAAGGCTCGAACGGGCGCTTGCCAGTCGGCCCTATGTTCGTTAACCCGGGCGGCGCAGCGAAATCAGTCATAACGCCCTCCGTTAACGGGCGCCATCCTTGACGGCGTCCACAATGTCGGTTTTGTCTGCCGCGGGTCAATTCGATGTCGAGGAAGCGATCACAGCTCCGGGGGAAGGCTTTTCCGGAAGCTTGAGCTATAAGGGCCGGTCATTTGAAAGGAAATCTGATGTCTTTCTCGTTGAAACGCTTCGGGACAGCCGGTTTGGCCGGCTTGTGCTTGCTGGCCGGGGGGAGGCTTTCGCTCAACCGAAGAAGACGGCGCCCGCCAAGCCGGCGCCCGCTCAGACCGCTCCGGCGGAAGCGCCCGCTCAGCCCGCGCCCGGATCGCCCGTGCCGCAGGCGGCTCCGTCGCAAGGACCGTTCCGGGCCGAATTGGTGCCGACTCAGAACGATTGGACCAAGGTCTGCGGCAAGGATCCGGCAGCCAACAAGGAAATTTGTTACACAACTCGCGATTTCAGTGCTCAGAAGGACCAAGCGCCGGTCCTCGCCCTCGCCATTTACGATATCAAAGGCGAAGATATGCGCATCGTCCGCCTTTTGATGCCTGTCGGGCTGATGCTGCGGCCCGGCTTCCGTTTCGCCATTGACAAGGGCCAGCCGCAGGAAGGCGCCTTTGAAATCTGCTTCCCCAACGGCTGCTTCGCAGAGGCGAAGGTCAAAGGAACGACCATCGCCGAGCTAAAGAAGGGGACGACAATGAACGTCGACGTCAAGAACCAGGCCAATAATCTCGTCACCTTCGGAATCCCGCTGGCGGGATTCGAAAAGGCGTTCGAGGGGCCGCCGATCGACCCGAAGGTGCTCGAGGAGCAGCAGAAGAAATTGCAGGCGGAGCTGCAAAAACGCGCCGAAGAGGAGCGCAAGAAACTCGAGGCGGCGAAACCGGCTGAAACCAGCGGCGGCGCAGCCGCCCCTGCGGCGCCGGCGCCGGCGCCGGCGCCGGCCCCGGCTCCAGCGGCTCCCGCCAAGCCGTAAACGTTAAAATCGGCTGGCGCGGCGAGCCCGTTGATCGCCGCGCTTGATGTGAACGGCGCCGCCGACGGGCCTGTGAAGCCTTCACGACAGGCGCCATAGGCTCTGCTTGGGGTGACGCCCCGAAAAGTCGGCGTCTTGGGAGTCGCGAGCTAAGCTTTACGCTTCAGTTCGACTGCGAATTTGATGAGGGCTGGGCTGGTTCCGATGCGTAGCTTGTGCTTCACGGCGGAGACGATATTCGCCGCCGTCTTATAGCCGATCGCCAGCGCCGCAGAAATTTCGCCAAGGCTCTTACCTTCGCCGAGCAGGGTCACGACCTGACGCTCCCTGTCGCTCAACGCCTTGAGCGGATCCTCCACCGGCTCGAAATTGGCGAGAGCGAGATTTTGCGCGACCGACTGGCCGAGAAAGGCAGAGCCGGCCAGAACCCGGTCGATCGCCTGAAGAATCGCATTAGGGTCGTCGTTTTTGGTCACATAGCCGCGCGCGCCCCCCTCAAGCGCCTTTGTGACGAAAGTCGCTGCCCCGTACATGCTGAAAATGATGACGCGCGTCGCCGGATTGTCTCGCAACAGCTCGGCGATCACATCGAGGCCGCCGCTGTCGGGCAATTCGAGATCTAGGATGATGACGTCGGGCGCGAAAGCGCGGTTGGCGGCGAGGCCGGCCTTCGCCGAATTGGCCTCCCTGGCCTCGAAATCCGGACGCCGCGCGAAAATGCGCAAGCATCCGTCGCGAACGATCGGATGATCTTCGATAAGCAGGATTTTCGTGCGTTCAGTCATGAATCGCCGTTTCTTGCGGCTGTTCGCCGGCTTGCCGTTCGGCGGGTTCCGAAGGGCCTTCGGCGCCGACGGGAATAAACGCCTCGATCAAGGCTCCCCCTCCCGGGCTTTCGCCGATATTAAGGCGCCCGTCGAGTTTGCGCACCCGCTCGCTCATGCCGAGAAAGCCGAAACCATATCTGAAATCAGGCGGCAAGCCGACGCCATCATCGGCGACCAGCAGCCGGAGTTCAGCTCCGCCCGAAGGCCCAGCGCAAAGGCGCGCTTCGACGCGAACGGCGCGCGCCTGCGCGTGCCTTGCGATATTGGTCAGACATTCCTGCACGATGCGATAGCTCGTCAGGCTCACCTCTTCGTCGAAGGTCCGGCCTCGGCCGCCAGAAGGCGGGTTGGCGATCGCGATTTCGCATGAGTGACCGTGGTGTTGCGCGCGCCACTCGAGAACGAGCTGACGCAGCGCGTCATAAAGGCCCATCCGATGCAGGATGACCGGCCGAATGCGATCGAGAATGCGGTAGTTCTGCTTCTGGATCGCATCGGCGAGAGCCGAGATTCGTTCGGCGCGATCGACGATCTCGCGTCGTTGCGCGGTTCCCGATCGCGTCCCGGACGCCGCCTCGATGATGCAGGAGGCGGCGGCCCGGATCCCGAACAGGGAGGCGCCAAACTCGTCATGCAGCTCGCGCGCGAGCTCCTTGCGTTCGGCCTCCTGGATCGACAGCAGCCGGTCGATGAGAAGATGGTTGTCGGCCTCCGCGCGCGCCAGAGTTGCGGCGAGGGCGTTGAAATGCTCGCCGATGCGGCGCAGTTCGACGATTTTGATTTCGCCGACCGCGTCGAACTGGCCACGCGCCAGCCGGTCGAGCCCGTCGATGAGTTGCCGCAGCGGCGCAAGGGTGTGGCGCGCGGTGAGGAGGATCAAGGTGACGATGGCGACCGATATCGCGACGAGAAGGCCGGTGAGAAAGAGAAGGCTGGACCAGATTTCGGCGAGTTCATCGGCGGGCTCGCTCGTCATGACGATTTCGCCGCGCTGCTTTCCCCCGATCATTACGGGGTAGGATTTTTCAACCTGCTCAGGCTCAAGCAGCGCCAGGAACCATCCCGGCGGCGGCGCCGCCTCCGTCTTTGGCGCAAAAGCCGCAAGCGCAGGGAAATTCGGCGCCGGCGTAAAGGCGACTTTAATATGGCGGACGCCGGCAAGGCCCTCGCGCAGACGCGCCAGCGCTTCGTCCTGCGCCGCGGCGTCGGAATTTTGCGCGTTGGCGAGATCGGCGAGGGCGTAACGGATGAGATGAGCGCCGAGCGTCAGTCCCGACTGGATTTCCAGCGCGATCCGGCTCTTCGCCCCGTACAGGGTGACGCCAATCACCGCGGTGATCGCGAGGGCGAGAATGCAGGACGGGATCAGAATCAGCCGTCGTCTGATCGAGTTTTGTGCGGTGCGGTTCTTCATAGCGCTCTGCCCAGGACCCCGAACGCTGTTTACGCCGGCTCTCCCCGCTCGCGTCCGCCGACGCGTCCCTCTCCTATGCCCCGTTAATGTTTTCGCCGCAATAAGACGCATGTGACTTGACGGGCCGAAGCGGCGTGCGCCATGTAGCTGCGGTTTTGCGCTAGCGGATTGCGAAGTCGGCCGAGCGTCGAAGATTTTCAGACAACGGTTCTTTGCCCGAATGAGGATGGCGGCGCCTATGACCGAGACCAGCCGGAACACGCTTGCGCCCAGCCTCGCGTCAAAGCCTTCGCCCTGGCGGCGGGTCATGGTGAAGCTCTCCGGCGAAGCGTTGATGGGCGCGCAAACCCACGGCCTCGACATGCCGATCCTCACGGAGATCGCCTCGGACCTTTCGGACGCTGTGGCGCTGGGGGTCGAGGTGGCAGTGGTGGTTGGCGGCGGCAATTTTTTTCGCGGCATCGCCGGCGCCGACAAGGGCATCGAGCGGGCGCGCGCCGATTCCATCGGCATGTTGGCGACCGTGATGAACGCGCTAGCGCTCGAATACGCTATTGAAAAGCAAGGGCAGGGCGCGCGGGCGCTGTCCGCCGTGCCGATGCCCGCTCTATGCGAGGCGTTTTCCCGCCAGGCGGCGCTGCATCACCTAGCCAAAGGACGCATCGTCGTCCTCGCCGGAGGAACCGGCAATCCGTTCTTCACGACCGATACCGGGGCGGCGCTGCGGGCGGCGGAGCTATCTTGCGATCTGATCATGAAAGCGACGCAAGTCGACGGCGTCTATTCGGCCGATCCGAAGCGGGACCCCACCGCGACCCGTTACAAGGAGCTGACCCAGGACGAGGCGATCGCAAAAAACCTCGCCGTGATGGATACCGCGGCTTTCGCGCTTGCGCGGGAGAACCGGATTCCGATAATTGTCTTTTCGATTCGCGAGCCGGGAGCAATCTGCGGCGCCCTTCAGGCGCAGGGCAAATATAGCCTTGTCTCGCCGTGAAGGCTGCTCGCGGAGGGGCAGGCGCGTAATCTTGCGCCGCCTCGGTTCCGGCGCCCGTCGGTCGCGGCCGTGTGGCTCGACTGCAGGGCGCGCGCGGCCGCGCCTTGCGTCGCAGATTCGCAATAGGGTTGCAGGATGAATGCAGAATTCGACCTTTCGGACCTCAAACGGCGCATGCAGGGAGCCATTGCGACTTTGAAGCATGAGATGGGGGGGTTGCGCACGGGGCGCGCATCGGCTGGTCTGATCGAGCCGGTGCAAGTCGAGGCCTATGGGCAGACGCTGCCGCTGAACCAGGTCGCGACGATCAGCGTGCCGGAGGCGCGCATGCTGTCGGTCCAGGTATGGGACAAGGCTATGGTCGGCGCCGTCGACAAGGCTATCCGCAACGCCAATCTCGGCCTTTCGCCAACGGTCGAAGGTCAGATCCTTCGCATCCGCATTCCGGAGCTGAATGAACAAAGGCGCAAGGAAATGGTCAAGGTCGCGCACAAATATGCCGAAGACGCGAGGGTCGCAGTCCGGCATGTGCGCCGCGACGGGCTCGACATCTTGAAAAAACTTCTGAAGGACAAGGCGATCAGCGAAGACGAGGAAAAACGCCAGGAGAGCGAAGTTCAGAAGGCGACCGACCAATGCGTGGCGGAGGTCGATTCCGCCCTTGCCGCGAAAGAACGGGAAATTATGCAGGTTTGAGGCAAGCCTTTCTGGTATTCTCCGGTTTCATTGCAAGGCGTCGCCGCCGGATCGCGTGTCGTTGATGCGTTCGATGCTTGGCCGGGATTGAGACTCTCTGCGAAATTGCGCTTAATGAGGGGGAGCCGCCGGCGTGCGCGCCACGAACCCTTCTCGACCAGGACATCGTCATGCAAAGCATGATCCCGGATCAGCCCATGTTGGCGGCGGCGCAGCGTCGACGCGCCGCGCCGACACATGTCGGCGTCATCATGGACGGCAATGGGCGCTGGGCCATGAGCCGCGGGCTGCCGCGCCTCGAAGGGCACAGGCGCGGTCTCGAAGCATTGCGCGGCGCCGTCCGCGCGGCGATCGATTTCGGCCTTGACTATCTCACCGTCTACAGCTTCTCGATGGAGAACTGGAGTCGGCCTGTACAGGAGGTCGCCGACCTCATGGGCTTATTGAAGCGCTTCATCCGGAACGACCTTCGCGATCTCAACGAGGCGAACGTCAAGGTGAAGGTTATCGGACGACGCGACGATCTCGCTCCCGACATTCGCGGCCTTCTTGCAGAGGCCGAAAATGTCACCCGCGCGAATACGGGCCTGACCCTGATCGTCGCCTTTAACTATGGCGCGCGGCAGGAGATCGCCGCCGCCGCGCGCGCCCTTGCGGAAGACGTCGCCGCCGGCCGCCTTAAGGCGTCCGATATCGACGAGGCCTGTTTCGCCCAGCGGCTAGACACCGCGGGCATTCCCGATCCTGACCTCATTATTCGCACCTCTGGCGAAAAGCGCCTCTCCAATTTTCTGATGTGGCAGGCGGCCTATGCCGAATTCGTGTTCCTGCCGATCCATTGGCCGGACTTCGATCGAAAGGCTTTCGCCGCCGCTCTCGCCGAATTTGGCGCGCGGGAGCGGCGCTTCGGCGGCGTCACTCCGGCGCTTCAGGCGGGCGCAGGGAGGACATGAATCATTTGCTCAAGCCGGCGGTCCCGCTTGCGATGTTGAACCACGGCGATGATAAGACGTGCGGCGCGGCGTCGTCTTCCGCGGCCGTTGGCTCGGCCGGTCACCGCCGGCGCGGCCTTGCGGACCTCTTGCCGCGCGCGGCGTCGTCGCTTGTTCTCGCCGCCGCCGCGCTCGTTGCAGTGTGGCGCGGCGGGGCGCTTTTCGCGGCGATCTGGTTCATCGCCTCCCTCGCTGTCGGTTGGGAATGGCAAAATCTGATTGGCGCCGCTCGCCTGCGCCTGCGCGTTGTGGTCCTGGCGGCGGCGCTGGCGCTCGCCGCCTATTTCGCGGCGTACGGAGATTTGGCCGTGGCTTGCGGCGTGCTCGCGCTCGCCGGGCTTCTGACGGGTCTGGCGGCGGGGCGAACGCGCCGGCTCTGGGCTTTGGCCGGCGTTCTGTACGCTGGAGCTTTGATCGTCTCGGTCAACGCGCTTTACGCCTCTCCCGTCTTGGGGTCGACAGCGATTTTCTGGCTCTTCGCCACGGTGTGGAGCACCGACGTCTTCGCCTATTTTGGCGGCCGCCTCATTGGCGGTCCAAAGCTCTGGCCGCAGATCTCACCCTCGAAAACCTGGTCGGGCACTCTTTCTGGGGTTTTGGCGGGGGCTTTGATCGGCGCCGTAATAGGGGCTTGCACGCTGGGCGACGCCAGGATCGCCTTGCCGGTTTTTGCGCTCGGCCTGGTGACGGCGGTGGTCGCGCAAGGCGGCGACCTTGTCGAATCCGTCGTAAAACGCCGTTTCGGGGTTAAGGACTTCCAGCGCATTGATCCCTGGCCATGGCGGTTTTATGGACCGGCTCGACGGTTTTCTCGCCGCCGCGACCTTCGCCGCCCTGTTTGGGGCGCTGCATGGAGCTTCGGGCGCAGCCCCGGGCTTGTTCGACTGGCTTTAGGCCGGGCGCTCGTCGGCCGCGCCGCCTTGGCGACCGCGGCCTTAATTGACCTGAGAGCCGATTTCCGGCGCATTCAGGCATTTCTGTCCCGCCGCTCCCGCTTGCGATGGTCGCGCCCGGGCGAGACGCCCGAAACGGCGCGGAAAATTCCGGCGAGGGACGTGTTAAAGGCGCGACGGTTTGCGGTTAATTTGAATCCGCTCTTGCGTTGCAATAGTGTCGTCACCGCAATTGCGATTTCGTCAGCCTTCCTCAAGCCGGCACAGCGATGGGGCGCCATGGAAAAACTCTTTCAACTGCGCCAAGCCCCCGCCGGCGATGTCGAAGCGCGGAGCGTCGTTTTGCTCGGCGCGACCGGATCGATCGGCGCATCGACGGCGGAGATCATCAAAGGCTCCTGCGGCGCCTTTACGGTCGCTGCGGTCGCCGGCGGTCACGACGGCAGGGCGCTCGCGCGCCGTCGCGCGTGAGCTCGGCGCCAAGTTCGCCGCGCTCGCCGATCCTGCCGGCTACGCCGCGTTGAAGGAGGCGCTGAGCGGAACGGCGATCGAGGCGGCGGCCGGACCGCAGGCCGTAATCGAGGCGGCGGTGCGCCCGTCCGACATCGTCGTCGGCGCAATCGCCGGATCCGCCGGGGTCGCCCCGACTTTCGCTGCGCTCGCCGCCGGCCGCACCATCGCCCTCGCCAACAAGGAATGCCTTGTCTGCGCCGGCCCCGCGTTCATGCGCCAAGCCGCCAACTCCGGGACCCGGCTGCTGCCCGTCGACAGCGAGCACAACGCTATTTTTCAGGCGATGGGCGACGCCGACCTCGCCACGATCGAAATGATCACATTGACGGCGTCAGGCGGTCCGTTCCGGACCTGGACAGCTGCGCAGATCGCCCAGGCGACGCCCGAACAGGCGCTCAACCATCCAAATTGGTCCATGGGGCCGAAGGTCACCGTTGATTCTGCGGGACTGATGAACAAGGGGCTCGAGGTCATCGAGGCGCATTATCTGTTCGGCGTCGAGGCCGCGCGGCTCGACGTGCTGGTTCATGCGCAATCGGTCGTTCATGGGCTCGTCGCTTTCGCCGATGGCTCGGTGACGGCCGGCCTCGCCGCTCCCGACATGAAAGTCCCGATCGCGCACTGCCTGTCCCATCCGAAGCGGATCGCCACGGCCGCTCGCCGCCTCGATCTCGCCGCAGTTGGCCAGTTGACCTTCGAACGCCCGGATTTCGAGCGTTTCCCCGCCCTCCGCATCGCTTTGGACGCCTTGCGAACTGGCTGCGGGCTCCCCACTGTCTTGAATGCCGCTAACGAGATCGCCGTCGAGGCTTATTTGCGAAGGCTCATCGCCTTCCATGAGATCGCCCGAATGGTCGAGGATGCTTGCAATTCGGCTCTCGCCGATGGCCTCGCGCGCGAGCCGGAATCCGTCGCCGACGCCCTTGCCATCGACAGCGCCGTCCGCGAAAGGACGCGGGCGGCGCTGTGCGAGCGCAGAGGAGCGCCCGTGCATTGAGGGACCTTTGGCGTGGTCTTGAATGTCTCGCACCGGCGGATGGTTTCCGATCGCAGATAGAAGACGGATTTTGGCCCTCCGCTTTATCTTACGTTCGTGGCGGATAACTTTGGATTTCGGTTGAATGCGCGCTTGGAGCTGAAATGACGATCTTGACGCATATCTGGTCCGCCGCCGGCTATATAGTTCCTTTCATTTTTGTGCTGAGTCTCGTGGTTTTCTTCCATGAGATGGGGCATTTTCTCGTCGGACGCTGGTGCGGCGTGAAGGTTGACGCCTTTTCGCTCGGATTCGGGCCGGAGCTTTGTTCTTTCGTCGACAAACGCGGCACCCGCTGGCGAGTCGGCGCATTGCCGCTCGGCGGATATGTCAAATTTCATGGCGACGCCAATGGAGCTTCGGTTCCAGACAAGGCGGCCGCAGCCGCGATGACGCCGCAAGATCGCGCGGTCAGCTTTTTCGCGCAGAAGGTGTGGAAGCGCGCGGCGATCGTCGCCGCCGGTCCGATCGCCAATTTCATCCTGGCGATCGTGATTTTCACGGGCGTTTTCTACGTCAACGGGCGCGGCATCCTTTCGCCTCTCGTCGATAATGTTACGGCCGGCAGCGCGGCGGAGGCGGCCGGATTTCGCGCGGGCGACCTCATTCTTTCGATCGACGGCAAATCGATCGAGAGCTTTGAAGACATGCAGCGGATCGTCCAAGCGGCGAGCGATGAAACGCTGACCTTCGACGTTGATCGCGCCGGCAAGACGATCGAACTCACCGCCACGCCGCGCAAGCGCGAAATTTCAACGCCGTTCGGGACGACGCGAGTCGGCGTTCTCGGCGTCGAGACGCGGGGCAGGCCGGAAAACTGGCGCATTCAGCACTATGGCTTCGGCGAGTCGTTCACGCATGCGATCTCGGAAACCTGGTACATCGTGGCGCGCACCGGTTCGTATCTCGGCGGTCTGGTGACGGGCCGCGAATCCGCCGATCAGCTCTCCGGACCGGCCCGCATCGCCGAGGTGTCGGGCGAGATGGCCAAGATCGGCATGGCGGCTCTGCTGAATCTCGCCGCCGTTTTGTCGATTTCGGTCGGGCTATTGAACCTCTTGCCCATTCCGCTGCTCGATGGCGGCCACCTTTTCTATTATGCGATCGAGGCGGCGCGCGGCGAAGCCTTGAACGAAAAAGCGCAGGAGTTCGGGTTCAAGATCGGGTTGACCTTGATCGCCGGATTGATGATCTTTTCGACCTTCAACGACATTGTGCATCTGACCCGGCATTGACGCGAGAGAGATCCGAGCATTGGTTGGATTTTTAAGAAAAGAATTAACTGTAACGATTTACCCTCTACTCACCCCAAAGCGTGTCTTGACCGCCACGCCAGCTCCAAAACGCCGCATTCGTGTGAATCTTGGTTTGCAGGCAGGGTTAAAGCTTGTAGAAGCGGAGCTGAGGGTCTGCGAAGTAACGGCCGTTATGGCCAGCTAGGCCAGTCGATTCAATCCTCTGGCCCGGCTTGGCGGTCGGCGGCAAAGCGCGTGGTGGAGACCGGTCTCAATGCAATGTGAGCGTCGTCAATTGAACCGGCTTTTCGCCGCTGTTTTGGCTATTGCCTGGCTGATCGGCGCTTTGCCGGCCGCCGCGGCCGCCGTCTCGGTGCAAGGCAATAAAAGGATCGACGCCGAAACGATCGAAAGCTATTTCACCGGCTCCGATGAGGAGTCGATCAACAAGGGCGTCAAGGCGCTCTACGCCACCGGTCTCTTCTCCGACGTCCGGGTCGCCCATGAGGGCGGCCGCGTGGTCATCATCGTGACCGAAAACAATGCGATCAATCGTGTCGTCTTCGAGGGCAACAGCAAGGTCAAGACGGAAGTTCTGTCGGCCGAAGTGCAGTCGAAATCGCGTGGGCCATATAGCCAGGCGACGGTCGATGCGGACATTGAGCGGATCAAAGACGTCTATCGCCGTTCTGGCCGCGCCGCGGCGACGGTGACGGCCAGGACCGTCGATCTGCCAAACGGCCGAGGTCGACGTCGTCTTCACCATCAATGAGGGTGAAAAAACGGGCGTAAAAACCATCAATTTTGTCGGCAATCAAGCCTTTTCGTCCGACAAGCTGCGCGATCTCATGCAGACGACGGAAATGAATTTCATGTCGTTCTTTAAGACGTCCGACGTCTATGACCCGGATCGGATCGCCTCGGATCTCGAACTCATCCGACGCTTCTATCTGAAAAACGGCTACGCCGATTTTCGCGTCATCGGGTCGGACGCGCAATTCAGTCCGGAGCTCGGCGGTTACGTCATCACCATCACCGTCGAAGAAGGGCCGCAATATACGGTGGCGTCCGTCGACGTCGAATCCCATTTGCCGGCCCTGGACGCGGCGTCGCTGCGGCCGTTCTTGCGCCTGTCCGCGGGCCAAATTTATAACGGCGATCTGGTTGAAAAGACCACGGACGCCTTGACCAAGGAAGTGACCACGCACGGCTACGCCTTCTCGCAAGTTCGCCCGCGCGGCGATCGCGATCCGACAACCCGTACGGTAGCCATCGTTTTTGTGGTCGAGGAAGGTCCGCGCGTTTATATCGAGCGCATCGTCATTCGGGGCAATACGAGGACGCGCGATTATGTGATCCGGCGCGAATTCGAGATCGGCGAGGGGGACGCTTATAATCGCGTTTTGATCGAGCGCGCCGAACGCCGCCTCAACAACCTCGGTTATTTCAAGAAGGTGAAGATCACCAACGAGCAAGGCTCCGCGCCCGATCGAATCATCGTCGTCGTCGACGTCGAGGATCAGCCGACTGGCTCGCTCTCATTGTCCGGCGGTTACTCAACTTCGAACGGATTCATCGCCGAAGTCGCCGTCAGCGAATCGAACTTCATGGGACGCGGCCAATATGTGCGGCTCTCGGTCTCAGAAGGACAATATGCGCGCGGCGTCGAGTTCAGTTTTACCGAGCCTTATTTGCTCGGCAACCGGATCGCGGCCGGCTTCGACGTCTACGCGAAGCAGCAGAGCGTGAGCCCTTATTCGTTCTATAACAATTTCGTGACCGGCGGCACGCTGCGGTTTGGCCTGCCGGTTACGGACGAGATCACTTTCTCGCCGCGCTATTCGCTTTACAACACGAACATATCAATCCCGAATAATTCCACCTATCCGTATAATGACTGTAACAGTCCTATCTGGGGAACGACGCCCGGCTTCAACGGCACTGACGTGGCCTGGGGGAACAGCTGTTTGACGAACGGCGAGGCCTCGCTCGCGCTGAAACAGGCGGTAGGCAATACGCTGACGTCGATGTTCGGCTATACGCTCTCGTATAACTCGCTCGACAACAATAAGAACCCGACCAGTCCGGCATCCTGGCCGAACTGCGGCAAGACATCGCTGGCGCCGGCGGCCAGTCGCAGTTCATCCGCTCCACCGGCGATTTCCGCTACTATCATGACATCATTGACCAGTTGTCGGCGTCGTTCATCTGCAGGGCGGCGAAATCTCGGCCTTGGCAGGCGGCAATCAGTCTCCGCATCGTCGACAACTTCAACCTCGGACCCAGCCTGGTGCGCGGCTTCGCGCCCAACGGCATCGGCCCGCGCGACATATCGAGCGGCTTCTATAACAACGGCGTCTCTAACAACCAGGGCAACGCCCTTGGCGGCACCGCTTATTTCGGCGCCAGCGCCGAGGTGCAATTCCCGCTTCCGTATGTGCCGCGGGATATCGGGCTTAAGGGCGCGATTTTCGCCGACGGCGGCGCTCTGTTCAACTATCACGGGCCAGACGAACTTCAGTCCCATAACGGCATTTGCACGCCGAATAACGTCGCGCCGCTCTATACGCAGGGCAATTGCATCACCTTGGGCGGCAACGCGATTGACCATCCGCTCGTCGGTCGGCGCCTCGCTCATTTGGTCGTCGCCGCTCGGCCCGATCCGGTTCGACTTCGCCAAGGCCATCACGAAGAGCAACTCGGACCAGACCCAGTTCTTCCGCTTCACGGGCGGCACCACATTCTAGCCGGGCTTGCGGGGCGGCTCGCGGCGCCGCCGAAAGCGGAGCTGCGGCGTCTTCGCCCGAAGCGGACGCGGGATAGCCCTAAGGGAATTCGGGTGAAACAAAGAGCTTGAGCATTTCGCCTGGAATCTGCGAATTGCTCAGGTGCAGCCGCGCCGAATGAGCGACCCGGTTTTTTTCTTACGCGCCACGCAGCTCTCGTTGAGGGAGCTTGTCGCCCTGACCGGCGCGCGTGCGGCGCAAGGCGCCGACCTCTCGCTTCATGTCTACGGCGGCGCCCCGTTCGACGAGGCCGAGCCTGGCGACCTTGCCTATTTCGCTCATCCAAAGCGGGTGGAGCTCCTCACAGGAACATACGCCACCGCCTGTTTCGTGACCGAGCGCTTCGCCTGTCGCATTCCGTCGCGCACGATCGCTCTGGTGACGGATAGCCCCGAGGGCGCCTTTGCGAACGTTCTCGCGCGCATGTATCCCTCGGCTCTGCGGCCAGGCTCGCTGTTCGCGGCGACGGGCGTCAATCCGGGCGCCTCGATCCATCCCGAAGCGCGTCTCGAGCCAGGCGTCATCATTGATCCAGGCGTCGTCATCGGCCCGCGCGCGGAGATTGGCGCGGATACCATCATCGCCGCCAACAGCGTCATCGGCCCCGGCGTCAGGATCGGCCGCGCCTGTTCGATCGGCGCGCAGTCGACGCTCGCCAACGCCTTGATCGGCGATCGCGTCATTCTTCATCCAGGGGCCCGCATCGGGCAGCCTCAATCGACGGGGCGGCCGGCCCGGCGCGGCCGGTTCCGCGGCGGCGCCGCAGATCGGCCGCGTCATCATTCAGGACGACGTCGAGATCGGGGCCAATTCGACGATCGATCGGGGCAGCGGACGAGACACCGTGCTCGGCGAGGGGCCAAAATCGGCAATCTGGTTCAGATCTGTGCCGACGTGACGGTCGGCCGCAAATGCCAGATCATGTCCCAGTCTTCGATCGGCGCCGGTACTCAGATCGGCGATTTTACGCGCGTCGAAGGACAGGCGGGCGCCGCCGAAGACCTGCGGATTGGCCCGCGCGCCCGCATCCTTGCGCAATCCGGCGTTGTATCAGACGCTCCCGCCGGAGCGCAACTTGCCGGCGCGCCAGCTAGGCCCTTGCGGCAGTGGCTGCGGGCTATCGCGCTCAACGAGCGGCTGACGCGGCCAAAACCAGGGCGCGGCGCAAGCGATTAACTTTTTAATCGCGCGGACCTTGATCCGTCGCGTCCGTGGTGCTCAAAGGGGCGGCTTCGGGCGAGGCGGCGCCCGCGATGGCGCTCGCGGCGCCGGACGAAAGACAATGGCGGAAGGCGGGACGATGGACGAGCCAGCGGCGACCCTCGAATTCATTCGACATCTGCAGCTCTTGAAATATTTGCCGCATCGCTATCCGTTCCTGCTGGTCGATCGCATCATCGAGGCGCGCGGCGACGAATTCGGCATTGGCGTCAAGAACGTCAGCGTCAACGAGCCGCAATTCCAGGGCCATTTTCCTGGCCGTCCAGTCATGCCGCGGCGTGCTGCTGATCGAGGGCATGGCGCAAACCGCCGGAGCGCTTTGCATCCGGGCGCATTCCGCCGATCAGCCTGTTCCGCTTGTCTATTTCATGAGCATCGACAAGGCGAAGTTCCGCAAGCCTGTCGTGCCCGGCGACCGGGTCGAATTCCATATGACGAAGATCAATCGCCGCCGCAATATGTGGTGGTATTCCGGCCGGGCTATGGTCGACGGCGCCATCGTGTGCGAGGCGCAGATCGCCGCGATGATCGTCGAGGAGGAGCCGGTCAAGACGTCGCCTCAGGCGGTCTCCGAGGCTCACTTAACAAATGAGCCGCGCGCGGAAGACGAAGAGCTGCTCGCGACAAGGAACATGTGATGGTCAAAGCGGTGCGCGTTCACGAAACGGGCGGGCCGGAGGCGATGCGGATCGAGGACATCGTGCTGCCGCCGCCGGGTCCTGGCGAGGTCCGCGTTGCGCAATCACGCGGTCGGCGTCAATTTCATCGACGTTTATTATCGCAACGGACATTATCGGGCGCCGCTGCCCTTCACGCCGGGCAATGAATTCGGCGGGCGAAGTCATCGAAATCGGCCCGGGAGTCAAAAGCGTCAAGGTCGGCGATAGGGTAGCCGCGTTGGCGACGCTCGGCGCCTATGCTCAGGAACGCATCGTAAACGAGGATCGCCTGATCAAGCTGCCGAAAAAATTCCCCTATGACATCGCCGCAGCCATGCTGCTCAAGGGGCTCACCGCCCAATATCTGCTGCGCCAGACGTTCGAAGTCAAAGCTGGCGACACGATCCTAGTGCACGCCGCGGCGGGCGGCGTCGGCTTGATCCTCTGCCAATGGGCGAAGGCACTCGGCGCGCATGTCATCGGAACCGTCGGAACGCCGGAAAAGGCGAAGCTCGCAAAAAAGGCCGGCGCGAAGCATGTGATCCTCTATCGCGAGGAAGACTTCGTCGCGCGCGTCAAGGAAATCACCAACGGAAAGCTCTGCGATGTCGTCTATGACGGCGTGGGCATGGCGACCTTCCCCGGCTCGCTCGATTGCCTGCGGCCGCTGGGCATGTTTGTCAGCTTCGGCTCCGCTTCAGGACCGATCGAAGCTTTCGACATCGGCCTTCTCGCCGCCAAAGGTTCGCTGTTCGCGACGCGTCCGACACTGAACACTTATACCGCGAAGCGAAAAAACCTCGTCAAAATGGCGCGCGATCTGCTGGAGGTCGTCGCGGACGGCGACGTCGAAATTCCATTGCACGGGACCTATCCGCTGGAGGACGCCGCCAAGATTCACCGGGCCTTGGAGAGCCGCGAGACAACCGGCTCCATGGTTCTCATTCCGTGATGACTTGAGTGTTTGAAAAAGACTAGAATCTGGCGCATGGAATGGCGCGACGAAGGCCTCATCATCGGCGTGAGAAAGCATGGCGAGACGAGCGTCATCGTCGAAGCGATGACGCGCGCGCATGGCCGTCATCTCGGCCTCGTCAAAGGCGGCCGGTCGCGAAAGATGCAGCCATTCCTGCAGCCGGGCAACAGCGCCGAACTGGTCTGGCGCGCCCGCCTCGACGAGCATCTTGGGACCTTCACAGTCGAGCCGACGCGCCTTCGCGCCGCGCGGCTGATTGAAAGCGCACAAGCCTTGCACGCCGCCGGCCACATCGGCGCCCTGTTGCGCCTCCTCGCCGAGCGCGACCCTCATCCGGAGCTATATGACGCGGCGACCCTGATCGCCGATCATATCGGCGATGAGCGGCTGCCGGCGCTGCTCGTGCGGCTCGAGGTCGAAATTCTGCGGCAGGCCGGCTTCGGCCTCGATCTCTCCCGTTGCGCCGCGACCGGCGCCACGCAAAATCTTGCTTATGTGTCGCCAAGATCCGGCCGCGCGGTCTCCATGGCGGCGGGCGCGCCTTATTCCGGCCGCTTGCTGCCGTTGCCGCCTTTCCTGCGCCAGGACGCCGCGGACGCTGACGCGGAAAGACAAAACCCGCCGCCTGCGGATGTCCGGGACGGGTTCAGGCTGACGGCTTTCTTTCTGATCCGGGACGTTTTCGGGCCGCGCGGACTGGGGCTGCCGGCGGCGCGATCCGCCTATCTCGCCGAACTCGCCAAGCGCCCCGGCTGGCCCGATTGCGGCTTCGTCTGAAGTTACTTGATCTTGGTTTCCTTGAACGCGACATGCTTGCGCACGATGGGATCGTATTTCTTGAACGACAGCTTTTCGGTCTTGGCCCGCGCGTTCTTCTTGGTGACGTAGAAATAGCCCGTGTCCGCCGTGGACAAAAGCTTGATCTTGATCATGGCGGCCTTGGCCATCAGAGCGGTCCCTTGATGCGGCGCGGCAAACGCAGCGCGTACCCGCGTCCCCGAGCCGCAAGGCCGGGGGCGAAGATTTCCGAAAGGCGCGACCATAAGGATCGCGGCCCGCTTGTCAAGAACGGGCTTGCGCCGAATTTGCGCGGCGGCGCGTCCCCAAAGCGACGCCGATATAAGCGACGAGAAGCGCGGCGATAGCAAAAAAGAACCCGTTCGGTCCCAGCGCGTCCATGCCGGCGCCGATGACGGGCGGCCCGGCCAGCATGCCAGCCGAATAAAGCATGACGAAAACGGCGTTGGCGCTGGCGAGCTCCGCGCCGGCATAGCGCGCGCCAAGATAGCCGAGCGCCACGGCATAGAAGCTGCCGACGACGCCGCCCCAGACAAGCAGCAACGCGTCAAAAGCAAATGAGCTTCCGGCTTGCGAAAGCGCCAGGCCGATCGCCCCCGCAAGACTGATGAGCGCGATCAGAATTCAGCAGCTTGCTGCGCTCCATTTTGTCGGCGAGATAGCCGACCGGAAACTGGAACGCGACATTGCCGAGGGCGAACAGGGTGACGAATGCTGCGCCCGTCTCGGCGCTGAAGCCGGAGCGCAAGGCGTAGACGGGCAGAAGCCCCATGCTTGAGGTTTCGATCGCGCCATGCAGTAGACCGGCGAGCGTGGCGACCGGCGCGACAAGCAGAAAGCCAAGGATTGGTACCGATGAGTGCGTGTCGATCTCAGGCGCCGCGCCGCTGCCAAGCACGATCGGGAAAGCCGCCGCGGCGAATAGCGCCATCGCGACAAAGAAGGCAAGCGCGCCGGCGCTGCCGACGAGGGCGAGAATCAGCGGTCCGCCGGCGAAGCCCAACGCGACGCTCGCGGCGTAAAATCCGAGGATGGCGCCGCGCCGGCGCGGCGGCGCGATGGCGTTGATCCAATATTCGCTCAAAACGAAAAGGACGGTGAGGCCGACGCCGAACAAGGCGCGCAAGCCGAGCCAGATCCAATAGTTTTCGGTCAAGGCCATGCCGGCGAGGCAAAGCTCGCATAGAAACAGCGCGGCGAAGAGCAGGCGGCCGACGCCGACGCGCCGCGCGGCGCCCGGAATGAAGCCGGCGCTGACCAAGGTCGCAAAACCGGCCGCCGCCGTATTGAGGCCGATCGCCCGCGCGGAAAAACCCTGTTCGCCGAGGCGAACCGCGATCAGCGTCATTGTCAGCGAAAGGCCGAGGCCGACGATCGACACCGTCGCGATGGCGCAGGCGATGGCGCCGAAGGGCGCGTCCGTGGCTGCGCCGAGCGCTTTTGAACGGTCAGGCGGGTTGAGCACGCGAAAAATCCAAGGAAGCGGGTTGCGCGATTTTTAGAAAAAATCGCAGACTTAAATCACCACTAGAGCCGGATACATAAGCGCGCGGCGGCCTATGGCCAAGCCGCTTCACTGGGCGGAAATGCCTAAGTTTGGGATGCCGTTGTGGCGAGCCGACATTCGCCCTCGATTTCCGCAGGTCGTAAGCAGCTGAAATAATTGATGCGACTTCGCACTTCCCAAAGTCGAACGAACAAGGAGCGCAAACCGTTTTCCAAACGTCGGAGCAAACACAGCTCTCTTGCTCAGAATTCGCCTGGAAAAACGGAAAACGATCCGTCATGCCGCGCGCGGCTCGCACTGCCTCCAATGCAGCACTCGGGCATTTCAACGAAGAGGCTCATGAGAATAACGGCAACGGCCACACGAGCGAGAGTGTTCCTGTCCAAAACGAAGAGCCGGCCACTCAAGACCTTTGCGGCATTGGAAAGCTTTGGGGGAAGCGTGGGAATGCACGGAAATACGGCCAAGAAGATTAGATTGGTGGCGGCGATCCAGCGTCCCCAGTCGCACGCCAGCAGAAACAATGGCGAGGCGCCGAGGAATAACAACGCATAAACGACAAGCCCCCTCGGGCCGCCAGCGCTTCCAGCGATCGATGTCAGCAATGCATAGGTCACGGCGCCAAGCATGCTCACCACGATAGGCAACATCCAGTATGGCGCATACCCCGAAACAACCATTATCAGCTGCCAGCTCATCGCCTTGAGCAGGCCCAAATTCAAGGCCGCGATGCCGCCGGCGGGCTGCCCGGTGTCCGATATCAATTTCCGGCTGATCGGCCCAATACTTTCCCAGATCTTGGCGACAATCCCGCTATCCCCACGATGAACGGCGAGAGCTCCGAACAGCGCCACAAGGGCCGCCAGATAGAGAAGCGGCGCGAAAACGGACATAATCCGATCCTCTCGCTCGCAAACGCCATACATCAGCAAAACTATGGCAGGCGCGCAAAGGAAGAGGAAGTTCTCATGAATGAACAAGAGCGCTAAGGAGAGTAGGGAGACGCAGACCCAAAGGGCCGCCGCCGTCTTGCGAGGCAAGCGCTCCACTCCCAACCAGCTTAAGGCGTGGCGCGCAAGCGCGAGCACATACACAAACACAAAAAATAGGACTTCCTTCCGATAATAATACTCATTTCCGAGCGCCATGCTTAGAATGCCCCCAGGCATGACCAGGCAGATGAGCGCCGCGAAACCCGAACCGCGCACGATTCCCACGTACAATGCGTTCAACACGATAACCACAGTTAGCGCGGCAAAAGTGTAGAAGACGTACTCGTTCACAACGATCAAGGTGTTGGTTCCATCCGCGTCGTGGAAGAGCTGTCCAAGCAGCCCACGACGAACAAATCCCCCCTCATAATTGATCAACAATTCGGAATAGGCCCATTTGTCCCACTTGAGTTTGCTAGGATCGAATAAAGTGTTCAGCCATACGATTCCCAACGATGCGGCGGCGATGAGCATTGTCGCCATCAAGGCTTTGCGGCCGCAACGAACCTTGCTCCCCACATCGGCGCTTCGCGCCCAGTCCTCGCTTGCCTGATGGTCCATTTTCTTCTTGCCCGTCTCGTCGCGCGATCCCTGACGCCAAATGCAGCGTACGTAAACCACGTCCTGCCAACGGCAGATAGCACAACTTGCGAGGATCGACGCTGAACCGGCCGCAGTAGGCGCCAAAGACCGAAGGGGGCCCGTTACCGCAAAGTCATCCTGGACTGCTGGACGAATGGATTTACGGCGCTCTGAAATGCGCGCCGGCCTTCCGAAAACCGCCCTTTCGACGGGCGGTCTTTGTCGGAACTCCAATGGCGCTCGCATCTTGGGTAAGGCGGGGCGTCGCTCGCGAAAAACCATTGATCGGGATCAATGTGCAGGCTTAGACACGAGTCGCGACTAACTCGCCAAATTTCGAGTGTGCGACGGTCTATGAAAGGAACTGCCATGAAACTCTCAAGCGCTCGCCTCGGCTCAATGCTCTTCCTGCGCGGAATCCTTGCGGCGGCGATGCTGGCGGCTGGCTGCGCGGCCGGCGCCTGCGCCGGCGAACGCGTCAGCGAGGCGGACGCGCACGCCATCGGCGTGCAGGCCGATCTGTACCTTTATCCCCTTGTCACGATGGATCTCACCCGGAAGCAGCTCACCAATGTCGAGCATCCCGAGGGGTTTCAAGCGCCGATGAACGCCTTTGCGAGCCTTGCCGAATATCCATCGGCGGAGATGAAGGTTGTCGTCAGGCCCAACTTCGACACGCTTTATTCCAGCGCCTGGCTCGACCTGACGAAGGAGCCGATCACCGCAGGAGGCAGGCTCCCTGTCGGCGCAATAGAGACCGCGGGTCGGTAGCCGAATTCCAAACCGCACGACCCTGCCTTGCTGGATGAGCCTCACGGCAGATGAGAGAGCGAGACGGCGTCACAAGAAAGTGAGGTGGGATGATGTCGCCAGAGTGGAACACTATGTTTTAGCTGGGCGTTTGCTGTAGCGGCCAGTCGGCCGCAAGTAAGATGGCCGCGAATAGAGAATAGTGGAACAGGTAAACTCCGATGCCAATTAGGACACTGGTAGACAAGGACGGGCGCGTGTGGGTCGGGGAACAGACAAGATCAAGCCGTGAGTTTGGCCACGACCTCGTCGCCACAATGTTGACCTTTGGGATTATCGACGCCGCGGAACAGGGGGTGCCGGAAACCGGCTGCGTCCGGGTTAACGGCAAGGAGCATTTCGGGACGTTCAAGGACAAAAAGTAGCGATCGGCCCGATCGCCGATCGCTTTAGCCCCTCGAAAGAGCGCCGCCGAGAGATGAGCGGCAAGTTCCGATTTCCTACGGCGGCGCCGGAAATCCCAATCTTTCTAGTTTGGCCGCAGGGCGGCGCGGACCGCTCGAGCGTTTGAGTTTGCGACGATCCACGCTCCTGCAGGAAGCCGCCCGCTTTACGCCTCCTGCTCGCGGGCGCCCGGATGCGCGCCGGCCCGTTGCGGGAGGATGAGGATAAGAGCGACGATGATCCCCGCGAGAATGGCTGAGGCGACATAGCGGCTGATCGCCAGCCCGCCGTGATCAAGCGGTTTGTCCATCAGGTCGCCGAGCGTCGCGCCGAGCGGCCGCGTCAGGATGAACGCCGCCCAAAACAGCAAGGTGTGCGAGATCTTCGCGTAGTAATATGCGGCTGCGACCATGGCCAGACCGGCGGCGAAGACGAGCGCGCCGCCTTCGTAGCCGAGCCCGTTCGTATCGGCCATCCAGTCGCCCAGCGCCGTGCCGAGCGTCTGCGAGAACAGGATCGTCACCCAATAGAACATCTCGACCTTGGGCGTAGCGACGGTGTTGACGGAGATAGAGCCTTCCGACCAGCGCCATATCGCCAGCGAGGCGAGCAGTCCGGCTAACAGAATCGACGATCCGCCGAAATAACCGACGCCAAGCGAACGATCGGCGAAATCCGCCATCGTCGTACCCAAGGTTGTCGTCGCGACGATCGTGACCCAATACAGCACGGGATGGAATTTCTTCGCCGCGATTTGCGCGACGATGGCGGCGGCGAAAATGCCGGCAAAGATGAAGCTGCCAACCGCATAGCCGAGATGCATCGACATTGACACCGCGTCACCGCCAGTCTCTCCCAATGTCGTCGCAAGCACCTTGATGACCCAAAACCCGAGAGTCACTTCGGGCACTTTGCTCAACGCGCCAGGCGTTATCTTCGTCATCCGAAATCCTTATCGTTGCGGGAGCGGAAGCCGGCCCAATTCGCAGAACGGAGCCGATTTCTCTTTCTGTTCAATCAAGCGGTTCCCTTAGTCGGGATTCTTGCCCTCTCTGGCGTTCTCCAAGACGCGCCCCGTTCGAGCGTCAACACCGACCTCGTGCGTGGCGCTTCCACTTTTGATGTCGAATGAATAACGCAGGCCGCTTCCTCCGCTCTCACGCTCGAGCTCCTCGTCGGTGATCTTGCCCGGATGCGCCTTGAGTGCGATGGCGCGCGCCTCGGCGATGCTAATTTTCGCGTCCTTGGCGAGCTTTTCGCCGGTGTAGGCAAGGGCGGGACAGCCAAACAGCAAAGCGAGACTCAAGGCTCCATATCGAATGCCGCTACCGCGCGGGACGTTCATGTTGATGTGTTTCATAAATGCGCTCCTGACGCCCCCGCTGGCGACAACGCTAGTCCGCCGTCATGAACGTAGGCTGAACGCGCCGTCGTCTTGCTAAGGCTCAGAACGGATTTAACGATTTGTAGCTAGGCGCGCGCCAAGACGTTCGCGCCGAAAGCGAGCGAACCGCACCCCCCAGGGTTCGGCCTCGCGCGACCTCTTCGAGTGACGGACGATCCATTTGCGCGGCTGCAGCCACTTCTGCAAGCGGGGGGTCCACGATCGTCGGATCATCAGCGGCATCGTGCATGTTGAGATCCGGCGGGCGTTGGATCAACGCGCCCGCAGTCTATGGTCAAGACGCTATACGACCGCTTGGTCCACTGGACGGTGAAGCGGGTCGATCTGTTTCAGATTTTCACCAGCTGCCACGTAGCCCAACGCCGCTCTGGGTCGGTAGCCGAATTTCAAACCGACCCGCTACCCGCCCGACGCCGCCCTCTGCGCGGACGATTGCGCCGTCTCAAACCCATGCATACGCAAGGCCCATTGATAGGCGATCAAGGCGCCTTTGATGCGCGGAAGGAACCATAGCGAGAGCATGGCGACGAGAGTCGGCCAGACGAGGGCATGCAGCCAGATCGGCGCGTCGGGCCAGAACATTTCAACCAACAGCATCAACGAGCCGACGATGTGGCCGACGACGACGATCGTCGCATAGGGCGGGGCGTCGTCGGCGCGGTGATGGTGCAATTCCTCGCCGCATTGAGGGCAGGCGGGGTTGACCTTGAGATAGCGGCCAAAAATGTGGCCCTGGCCGCAGGCGGGGCAGCGCTGCCGGAAGCCGCGCCGCAGGGAGAGCCAGACTGGGCGCTTTGGCCGCGCCTCGGCCACCGGCGCAAAATCGGCAAGGTCCCATGCGGCCATGCGCATCTCCTGTTTTGATCGTTTCAGCATGCAGCGATCGGTCGGGCGATCAATTGGCCCCTTCGACAATGCGCTTATGGCCGATCGACGGGCGGCTTTGAAGCTCCGGTCTTACTCGCCTGTCGCGCCCCTCGCCAGCCCGGCGAGGGCGTTTTCGAGGGCCGCCACGGCCTCCTCGGCCGCATCGCCGAGCCGATGCCGCGAGGCGATCCAGGCCGGATCATTATATGTGAGCCAGACCTTTTCGTCCGCATCTTGCCAGACGAGCGCCTTCAGGGGCAGATCGATGCCGACCTTCTGGTTGATCTGCATCAGCGGCGTGCCGCCGCGCGGGTTGCCAAAAATCAACAGAAAGGTCGGCCGAAGGGTCATCCCCGCCTCGACGGCGCCTGCCCCATGATCGATTTTGGCGAAGAGCGTCACGCCCTTGGCTTGCAGCGCGGCCTCGAACCGGCTGATCGTATCGTCGACCGAAAAAGCGCTCGGAATGGTGAACAATCCATCGTCGATCATGGTTTCGTGCTCCGGAGTGATCCTGGTCGGCCAGTCTTGAGGCCCCGCCCGCCGTTCAGCGCCTGAGCGATCTTTTCGCCGCCCGCTTGATCGCCGCCTTGGGCGCGCGAGCGCGCGATCCCTCGCTCAAAAGTTCGAAACGCAGCGCCCCGGCGAGCGGCGCCGCCTCGACGAGCTTCACGGTTACGACATCGCCAAGGCGGTGCATCTTACCAGTGCGCGAGCCGATGAGCGCGTGCAAACGCTCGTCGTGGCGAAAATAATCGTCGCCAAGCATGGCGGCGGGGATGAACCCGTCGGCGCCGGTGTCGCTGAGCCTGATGAACAGCCCGGCTTTGGTCGCGCCCGAAATGCGCCCCTCGAAAGTCGCGCCGATCTTGTCGGCAAGATGCGCCGCGATGAGCCTTTCGATGGTCTCGCGCTCAGCCGCCATGGCGCGGCGCTCGGCGGCGGAAATGCGCCCGGCGATATCGGGCAATTCCGCGCGCGCGGCAGGCGGCAGCCCGTCTGGCCCAAGGTCCAGCGCCGCGATCAGCGCGCGATGGACGATGAGATCCGCGTAGCGCCGGATCGGCGAGGTGAAATGCGCGTAACGGCGCAGATTGAGGCCGAAATGTCCGTAATTCTCGACGACGTATTCGGCCTGCGCTTGCGTGCGCAAGACGATTTCATTGACAAGATGCTCATTGTCGGTGTCCCTAACCTGGGCGAGGACGCCGTTGAACTGCTCCGGCCGGATTAACTGGCCTTTCGCCAGCTTGATTCCGATCGAGGCCAGGAACTCCGCGAGATTGTTGAGCTTTTCGAGCGTCGGCTCGTCATGCGCGCGATAGATCAGGGCTTGCCGCCTAATTTCCAGCGTCTCCGCTGCGGCGACATTGGCGAGGATCATAAATTCCTCAATCAGCCGATGCGCGTCGAGCCTCGCCGGAATGATCACCCGATCGACGGCGCCTTCAGCGTCAAGAATGATTTTGCGCTCCGGCAGGTCAAGGTCGAGCGGCCCTCGCGCGTCACGCGCCCGCTTCAGCGCGGCGTAAGCTTCATAAAGAGGCTTCAGAACGGGCTTGACGAGCGGCGCCGTCGTCGCGTCCGGCGCCCCGTCGATCGCCGCCTGCGCCTGGTTGTAGGCGAGCTTGCCCGCCGAGCGCATCATGATCCGGTGAAAGCTGTGCGTCAGCCTATGCCCGTCGGCGGCGATGACCAGCCGCACGGCGAGGGCGGGCCGGTCCTCGTCGGGGCGCAGCGAGCAGAGATCGTTGGAGATTCGCTCCGGCAGCATCGGCACGACCCGATCGGGGAAATAGACCGAATTGCCGCGATCGAGGGCTTCGCGGTCGAGCGCCGTTCCGGGGCGCACATAGGCCGCGACATCGGCGATGGCGACTCGCAAAATGAAGCCGCCGCGATTGGCGGGGTCGGGGTCGGCCTCGGCGTGGACCGCGTCATCATGGTCCTTGGCGTCGGCCGGATCGATCGTGATGAAGGGGATTTGGCGCCAGTCCTCGCGCCCATCCATGCTTGGCGGGCGGGCGCGTTCGGCCTCGGCGATGGCGTCCTCGCGAAACAAATGCGGGATCTTGTGGGTATGAATGGCGATGAGGCTCACCGCTTTTTCGCTGTCGAACGCGCCAAGGCGCTCGCGCACGCGGGCGGAAGCCAGGCCAAGCCGTCCGGTGCGAAGGATTTCGATCGCGACGAGATCGCCGTCGCGGGCGTCCCCTTCTTGGCCGGGAAGCACGTCGAGTTCGCCGCGATTGACGTTCTTCTTATCGATCGGCGCAATGCGTCCGCCACCGCCCGGGCGTTCGCGGAAAATGCCGAGAATCTGCGCTTTCGCCCGTTCCAGAAGTTTGACGACGCGCCCGCTATAGGCGGTTTCGCCTGCTTTCGCGCCGGGCAAAGCCTCGACGCGCAAAAGCGCGCGATCGCCGACGCCAGGGGCCGCAGCGCCCGGTCTTTGCTTACGCGGGACGCCAACCACGATTTTGGGGGCCGAACCTTGCGCCAGGTCCCACTCGACCGGGGCGGCGAGAAGATCGCCGTCGCGATCGCGGCTGAAGAAGTCGGCGAGCACCATCGCCGGCAGCAGGCCGGCCTTGTGCAGGCCCTTGCGGCGGCGTTCGATGGCGCCTTCGCCCTGAAGCTCCTTCAAAAGACGTTTCAGCGCGATCCGGTCGTCGCCCTTGATGTCGAAAGCGCGGGCGATCTCGCGTTTGCCGATTTTCGCGGGCGCTCCGCCGGGCGCCGCTTCCGCGGACGCCTCCCGCTCGCGGGCGATGAAGGCGATGATGTCTTCGCGGGAGGGCGGCGCACGGCCCGCGTCCTGCTGCGCCCCTGTCGCAGAATTTTGGCCGGACTTTTTCGTGCCGGCAGCTCTGTTCACGCTTGTTTAGCCTTTTTCGGTTTGGCCGCTTTTGTTGGCGCGGCTGGTTTTTCTCGCCCCGCGGGCTTTCGCGCCGGCGCGGGTTTGTGTTCCGTAGGCTCGAAGGGCGGGCTATCGTCATCCGCGGAGACTTCCGCTTTCGTCTTCGAACCGTTTGATTTGGCGGGCGCCTTCTTTGGCGCGGCGGCCTTCTTTTTCGCCGTTCCGCCGGCCGCCTCCTTGTCTTCGATCAAGCGGATCGCCTCCTCGAGCGTAATCGTCTCGGGCGACATATCCTTCTTGAGAGTGGCGTTGGTCTTGCCGAAATTCACATAGGGGCCAAAGCGCCCGGCGCGCACGGTGATTGCGCCCCCTGAGGGATGCTCGCCGAGGAGGCGCCCCTGCGCCGAGCCGCCGCCGGAGGTCTTGGCGCTAAGCAGCGCCAAAGCCTCCTCCAACGTCAATGTGGTCGGGTCGGCCTCTTTCGGCAAGGTCGCGTTGATCTTGCCGTGATTGACGTAAGGGCCGTAACGGCCCGCCTTGAGGGTGACTTGCCCGCCGGAAGGATGCTCGCCAAGGAAGCGCGCCGGCGCGCCTTCCGAATTGCCAAAGCGCCGTCCGGTCAGACCGCTTTCCTTGGCGATGATGAGGTCGATCGCGCGATTGGCGCCGACGGTCAAAATATCCTCGTCCTTGCCGAGATTCGTATAGGTCTTGCCATGCTGGATATAGGGTCCGTAGCGGCCGATTCCGGCGATGATCGGCTCTTTCGTTTCAGGATGCGTTGCAACCTCCCGCGGCAAAGAGAGGAGGCCGATCGCCTGCTCCAGGGTGAGGTCTGCTGGGACAATCGACTTCGGCAAGGAAGATCGCTTCGGCTTGTCGCCTTCGCCTTGCTGGATATAGGCGCCGAAGCGCCCGTCGCGTAGGGTGATCTCCTCGCCCGTTTCGGGGTCGACGCCTAAAACTTTGACGCCCGGACGATCGCCGGCCGCAGCGCTCTCGCTCTCCGCGGCGCCGTTGCTGAGCGTCCTCGTGAATTTGCACTCCGGATAGTTGGAGCAGCCGATGAAGGCCCCGAACTTGCCGAGTTTGAGCGAGAGCTGGCCGTCGCCACAGGATGGGCAGGCGCGCGGATTGGAGCCGTCGGGCTTCGGCGGAAAAATGTGCGGCCCGAGGATCTCGTTCAGGCTGTCCAGCACTTGCGCCGTTCGCAGGTCCTTGGTGCCGGCGAGCGCGCTGGAAAAATCGAGCCAGAAATCGCGCAGCACCTGCTTCCAGTCGATTTCATGGTTCGAGACGCGGTCGAGCTTCTCCTCGAGATCGGCGGTGAAGTCGTAGCCGACGTAGCGGGTGAAAAAGCTTTCGAGGAAGGCGGTGACCAGACGTCCTTTATCTTCCGGATAAAGCCGCTTCTTGTCGAGGCGGATATAGTCGCGCTCGCGCAGCAGGGCGAGCGTCGAAGCGTAGGTCGAAGGCCGGCCGATGCCGAGCTCCTCCATGCGCTTCACCAGCGTCGCCTCGGTAAAGCGCGGCGGCGGCTCGGTGAAATGTTGGCTGGCCTCGATGCGCTCCTTGGTCAGCGGCTCGTCCTTGACCATGTCCGGCAAACGGTTGCCGTCCTCGTCCTCTTCGTCGTCGCGTCCTTCCTGATAAAGCTTCAAGAAGCCGTCGAAGCGGATAACCTGGCCGGTGGCGCGTAGATCGAGACTGCGCGCTCCGGCTTGCGCCAATATGTCGACCACCGTGCGCTCCAGTTCCGCCAACTCCATCTGGCACGCGACGGTGCGCTTCCAGATCAGTTCGTAGAGCTTGGCTTGGTCCGGCTCCACGGCGCGCGCGACGCGTGTCGGCAGACGGGAGAGGTCGGTCGGCCGAATCGCCTCATGCGCCTCCTGGGCGTTCTTGGCCTTCACCGTATATTTGCGCGGCGCATTAGGGACATAAGCGTCCCCGAATTCGCGGGCGATGAAAGTTCTGGCGCTGGCGACGGCTTCCGGAGCAAGATCGACGCCGTCGGTGCGCATATAGGTGATGAGGCCGACCGTCTCGCCGTCGATGTCGGCGCCTTCGTAGAGGCGCTGCGCCAATTGCATCGTGCGCGCTGGCGCAAAGCCAAGCTTGCGCGACGCTTCCTGCTGCAACGTGGAGGTGGTGAAGGGCGCGGCGGGATGCCGTTTGGCCGGCTTCGCCTCGATGTCGGCGACTTTGAAGGCGGCGTTCTCCAGCGCTGCCTTGAACGCTTCGGCCTCGGCGCCCGCGCCAATGTCGAGGCGCGCAATCCTCTTGCCGTCGGCGCCGACGAGCCGAGCGGTGAAGGGCGCGCCGGCCTTGGTCTTCAAATGCGCGATGATCGACCAGTACTCGCGCGGGACGAAGGCTTCGATCTCGAGTTCGCGGTCGCAGACGAGCCGCAGCGCCACGGATTGCACCCGGCCGGCCGAACGCGCGCCCGGCAGCTTGCGCCATAGCACCGGCGAGAGGTTGAATCCGACAAGATAATCGAGGGCCCGACGCGCCAGATAAGCGTCGACTAGGGCTTCGTCGATCTCGCGCGGATTGCGCATCGCCTCAATGACGGCGGCCTTGGTGATCGCGTTGAACACGACGCGCTCGACACGTTTATCCTTAAGCAGCCGTTTCGCCTTCAAGACTTCCAGCACATGCCAGGAAATCGCCTCGCCCTCGCGGTCGGGGTCGGTCGCCAGAATAAGTTTGTCGGCGTCCTTGACGGCTCGCGCTATTTCGGCGAGTCGCTTGGCCGACTTGACGTCAACGTCCCAAAGCATGGCGAAATCGGCGTCGGGATCGACCGATCCGTCCTTGGCCGGCAGGTCCCTGACGTGGCCATACGACGGATAAACCTCATACCCTTTGCCAAGATATTTGTTGATGGTCTTGGCCTTCGCCGGCAATTCGACGATGACGACATTCATTGGCAATTGCCCCAATCTGGGCCGGCCGGACCGGAATGGTCCGCGGCCGCGTCTCAATGATCAGGCGCGCGCCGGTTACGAAGCGCGCCTTCATTCGCAAAGGTTGCGGTGCGGTAATAATTTGGCCCGGAACATGGGGGAGGGCGCTGTCTTAGTCAAATGTGGTCTCCTCGCGACCTCCCGCCGAGGGCCGGAATCCCGGGGCGGCAAAGCCAAAACAACGCGCGGCTTCAGATTGGTCCGCAACGCCTGTGACGCCGCGCGCTTCGTCCTGTAGAACATCGCCTCATGTCTGACCGAAGCCCAGAATTCAAGTTCCCGCACCGGCATCTGCTCGGAATCGAAGGACTTTCGCCGCAAGACATCCATGTTCTGCTCGAACTCGCCGAGGAGGCCATCGAAGTCTCGCGGCAGGTCGAGAAGAAGCGCTCGACGTTGCGCGGGCGCACCCTCATCAATCTTTTTTTCGAGGCCTCGACCCGCACGCAATCCTCTTTCGAACTCGCCGGCAAGCGTCTCGGCGCCGATGTCATGAACATGTCGGTCGCGACCTCCAGCGTCAAAAAGGGCGAGACGCTGCTCGACACCGCGATGACCCTCAACGCCATGCGCCCGGACATCATCGTCGTGCGCCACGCCCAGGCCGGCGCAGTGCATCTGCTGGCTCGCAAGGTCGATTGCTCGGTCGTCAACGCCGGCGATGGCGCGCATGAGCATCCGACGCAGGCGCTGCTCGACGCCCTGACGATCAAGCGCAACAGAGGCCGCATCGCGGGCCTTCTGGTCGTCATTTGCGGCGACATTCTGCATTCACGCGTCGCCCGCTCCAACATCCTCTCGCTGACCGCGCTTGGCGCGCGGGTGCGCGCGATTGGTCCCTCGACGCTGCTGCCAGCCGGCATCGAGCGCATGGGGGTTGAGGTTTTCCGCGATATGCGCGCGGGGTTGAAGGACGCCGACGTCGTCATGATGCTGCGCCTCCAGCGCGAGCGCATGCAGGGCGGATTTATTCCTTCGCCGAAGGAATATTTCCGCTTTTTCGGCCTCGACGAAGAAAAACTCTCCCTCGCCAAGCCGGACGCGCTGGTGCTGCATCCAGGGCCTATGAACAGAGGCGTCGAAATCGACTCAGCGGTCGCCGACGGCGCGCATAGCCGCATCCGCGAACAGGTCGAAATGGGCGTCGCCGTGCGCATGGCCGTGCTCGACGCGCTCGCGCAACATCTGCCGAACGGTTGAAACCAGGGAAAGAGCCTCCTTGAAAATTCCGGCCTCTCCGTCGATCGCGCATCAACCCTTGGCCCTCGTCAGTGGCCGCCTCGTCGACGGCGAGAATTTTGCGGGCGAGCGCGGCGGCGTCCTCATTGTCGACGGCGCCATCCTTGATCTCGGGCCGGAGATCGCGCCGCAGAATTTGCCCTCGCACGCGCGCGTCATCGATTGCGGCGGCGACATCATCGCGCCAGGCCTCATCGACATGCGCGCCTTCGTCGGCGAGCCGGGGGCCGAGCATCGCGAGACCATCGCCACGGCGACGGCGGCCGCGGCCGCTGGCGGCGTCACCACCATCCTCGCGCGCCCCGACACCTCTCCGCCGGTCGACGAGCCGGCGGTGGTCGACTTCCTGCTGCGCCGCGCGCGCGATACCGGCAAAGTCCGCATCATCCCTTGCGCTGCCCTGACGCATGGTCTGCGCGGCGAGGAAATCGCCGAGATCGGGTTACTGCAGCAGGCAGGCGCGCTCGCTTTTTCGGACGGCGCCGAGTTCGATCCGCAATTCGCGCGTGTTTCGGCGCGTCCTCGCCTACGCCCGCGATTTCAACGCGCTTGTCATCCATTATGCGGAAGACCGGGACCTGTCCGCCGAAGGGGTGATGAACGAAGGCGAATTCGCCACCCGTCTCGGCCTTGCCGGCATCCCGCGCGAAGCGGAGGCGATCATGCTCGACCGCGACTTGCGCCTCGTCGCCCTCACCGGCGCGCGCTACCACGCGGCTCTCGTCACAACGACGCTGTCGCTCGAGATCATCAAACGCGCCAAAGAGGCTGGCCTGGCGGTGACTTGCGCGACCTCGATCAACCATTTGACGCTTAACGAGAGCGACATCGGCGATTATCGCACTTTCCTGAAGCTCGCCCCGCCGCTGCGCCATGAGGATGAGCGCCGAGCGCTTGTCGCGGCGCTCGCCTGCGGCCTCATCGACGTCGTCGTGTCCGACCATAATCCGCAGGACGTCGAGACCAAGCGCCTGCCTTTCGCCGAGGCTGAGAACGGCGCGATCGGTCTTGAGACCATGCTTTCGGCGGGCCTGCGCCTTGTCGCCTCAGGCGAACTCTCGCTGCAGCGGCTGATCGGCGCCATGACCTTGCGCCCCGCCGAGATTATTGGTCTGCCTCAAGGGCGGCTGAAGATCGGCGCGCCGGCCGATCTCATCCGCTTCGATCCCGAAGAGCCCTATATCGTCGATCCGGCCAAACTGCGTTCGCGTTGCAAAAACACGCCGTTCGACGAGGCGCGGATGGAAGGGCGGGTCAAGCTCACTCTTGTCGCGGGCAAAGCGGCCTATGAGGAAGAATGAGGAATTTGCCGCCGCGCTTGCCCAAAAAATAATCAACGGCTTATTTCGTGGCCTGATTTGCCGCCCTTCCTCCCGCCGACCTTATCTGCCGCCTGAGCTGACGGTTCCGCCTGCAACAGCGCCGCCTGCGCCGGTCCGATCGGCGAAACGCGGCTGGCACAGGTTTTGATACCCGGTTCAATCGGTAAGTTTAGACACAAATAGCGCCGTCTCTGTTTCCGCCGAAACGGCGCCGGGGAGCGATCCCATGAACATCGTCGTCGCCATCATTCAGCCCTTCAAGCTCGAAGCTGTTCGAGACGCGCTGACGCAGGTCGGCGTGAGCGGCATGACCGTAACCGAAGTCAGAGGGTTCGGGCATCAGATGGGGCACACCGAGATCTATCGCGGCTCCGAATATACCGTGCGATTCGTTCCAAAAATTAAAGTCGAAGCCGTGGTCCCCGCCAGTCTCGTCGACAGGGTGGTCGACGCAATAATGAAATCGGCCTTCACGGGTCAGATCGGCGACGGCAAGATTTTCGTCTCTAGCGTCGACAGCATCTTTCGGATCCGCACAGGCGAGACGGATATCGCGGCGCTATAAGCTGGCGTTCGCAAGATGAGCTCGAACGGAGGAAGGGGAACATAAATGTCCGACAGACTCGCCCATAGGGCGTTCAAAATTTTTGCCTGCGGTCTTTTCGCCGCGCTGCTTGCGGCGCTGGCGATTGTCGGCCCGGCATCGGCGCAAGGCGCAGCGGCGAAGCCTGCGCCGCCGGCCCCGCCCGCCTGCGCCGCGCCGTCCGCCGCCGTCGCCGAGACCGAGAAATACGCCGCCGTTCCCGCATCCCCGGGTGTGCTGACGAATTGCACGCCGAACTCTGGCGACACCGCCTGGATGCTGGCCTCCGTGGCGCTGGTTCTGATGATGACCGTTCCGGGTCTCGGCCTTTTTTATGGCGGCATGGTCCGCAAGAAAAATGTCGTCGACACGGTCATGACGAGCTTCGCCGTTACCTGTCTCGTCACCATTCTATACGCGGCCGTGACGTACAGCCTGTCCTTTACCCACGGCACGCCGTTCATAGGCGGTCTCAGTCGCGCGTTCCTGCAAGGCATTTTGAGCGACATATCGACGGGGATCGGCAATCCCAACGACCTCGCGCCGACGATTCCCGAGACTGTTTACATGTGCTTCCAGATGACCTTCGCGATCATCACGCCCGCGCTGATCGCAGGAGCGTTCGCGGAGCGCATGAAGTTTTCGGCGATGCTGATTTTCATGACGCTGTGGGTGATTTTCGTCTACGCGCCGGTCGCCCACTGGGTCTGGGGACCCGACGGGTTCCTGAACAGCGCGAACTCAGATGCGAAATTTCATGTTCTCGACTTCGCCGGCGGTACGGTGGTGCATGTCAATTCAGGCGTCGCCGGCTTGATGTGCGCCTTGATGCTCGGGAGGCGCAAGGAGACCGGTCCGGCGCATAATGTCGTGCTCACCTTCATCGGAGCCTCATTACTGTGGGTTGGCTGGTTTGGCTTTAACGCCGGTTCGGCCGTGACGGCCGGAATGCAGGCGGGCATGGCGATGACGGTTACGCAGATCGCCACCGCCATGGCGGCGTTCGTCTGGATGCTCGTCGAATGGGCGCATCGCGGCAAGCCGACCCTCGTCGGCATCTGTTCGGGCGCTGTGGCCGGTCTCGTCGCCATTACGCCGGCTTCTGGTTTCGTTGGCCCGGTGGGGGCGATGGTCATCGGCGCGGCGGTGGCTGTCATCTGCTATTCCGCCGTCACATGGGTCAAACCGGCCATCGGCTATGACGATGCGCTCGATTGCTTCGGCGTGCACGCGGTCGGCGGCGCGACCGGCGCCATCCTCACTGGCGTCTTTGCGATCAGCCAGTACGGCGGCACCGCGGGCCTGATCGAGGGCAATCCGGGGCAGGTGATCAACCAGCTGATCGGCGTCGGCATTGTGATCGCATATGATGTCGTCGTCTCTTTGATCATCTTGTTTATCGTAAAGGCGGTGATCGGCCTGCGCGTGAATCCCGAAATTGAACTGGATGGCCTCGACCTGGCGCTTCACGGAGAAGTCGTCCACTCATAGGGGAGCCGCGCTTACCCTCGCGTAAGGCTGCGCCCCTGCTGGCGCAGCCGTTGCAGACGCAAGCTATCGAAAAGGGCGCGCAGACTGCTGGGCGCCCTTTTTCGCCCAGTTGCCTCCGCGCCGCCCAAACGCTAGGCTGCGGCCACGCTTTTTTGCCCCGGACTCCCGCGTGCCGATCATTACCTTTGTCGCTTTGGCCTTCGGCTATCTCTGCGGCTCAGTCCCTTTCGGCCTGATTTTGACGACGCTCGCGGGGACCGCCAACCTGCGCGCGGTCGGCTCCGGCAATATCGGCGCGACCAATGTTCTGCGCACTGGACGCAAGGACCTGGCGGCGCTAACCCTTTTGCTCGATATCGCCAAAGGCGCGTTCGCCGTGTTGATCGTCGCCTATCTGGCGCGACGGCAGGCGCCTGACGCCGTCTGGCCGCCGGCCCCCGCTCTGGCCGCGGCGGCCGGCGCCTTCCTGGGCCATATCTATCCGATCTGGCTTGGCTTCAAAGGGGGCAAGGGGGTC
Source organism: uncultured Alphaproteobacteria bacterium (assembly GCA_963815815.1). Taxonomy (GTDB): domain Bacteria; phylum Pseudomonadota; class Alphaproteobacteria; order Rhizobiales; family Beijerinckiaceae; genus Methylocapsa. The sequence continues at coordinate 85,911 of CAWFIA010000009.1, read as the reverse complement.
GCGACTTTTCTTGGCTGCCTCCTCGCGGTCGCCTGGCCCGCCGGCCTCGGCTTCATCGCCGTCTGGCTTGGCGTCGCCGCCGTCACCCGCTTTTCGTCGCTCGCGGCCTTGCTGGCGAGCGCGCTGACGCCGGCCTTGCTTTACCTGCTCCATCAAACCAGTTCGGCGATCGTCTTCGCCCTGATGACTGTGCTGCTCTGGATCAAGCATCGGCCAAACATCGCGCGGCTCAAGGCCGGGACGGAAACGCGGATTGGCCAATCGTGACGCCGCCGGCCTCGCCAGAGCACAAAAGAACGCTGACCGAGGCCGAGCGCTTCGATTGGCTGCGCTTGTCGCGCTGCGAGAACATTGGTCCGCGCAGCTTTCTCGCCCTGCTGCAGCGTTATGGCTCGGCCGGCGCGGCGCTCGACGCTTTGCCCGGCCTCATCGCCAGCAACAAGACCGGGCGGCCGGTCGCCATCGCGCCGGTCGAGGAGATCGAGGCCGAGTTCGCGCAGCTTGTGCGCTCCGGCGCCGTTCTCATCGGGCTGCACGAGCCGGACTATCCGGCGCTGCTGCGAGAGATTCATTCCGCCCCGCCGCTCATCGCGGTTCGCGGCGACCTTGCATCTTTGCGCCGGTCGAAAGTCGCCGTGGTCGGCTCGCGCAACGCCTCGGCGGCGGGACTTGCGTTCACCGAGCAGATTTCGCGCGGCATCGCGCGGGCCGGCCATGTCATCGTCTCGGGGCTGGCGCGCGGGATCGACGCGCGGGCGCATCAAGCCGCTCTCGAGACCGGGACCATCGCGGTGCTCACGGGAGGGCTCGGCAATGTCTATCCCGGCAACCACGCGGGCCTCCTTGAGTGCGTCATCGAGCACGGCGCCGCGATCAGCGAGATGCCGTTCGCCTGGGAGGCGCGCGGGCGCGATTTTCCGCGCCGCAACCGCATCGTCGCGGGACTGTCGCGTGCGGTCGTCGTTGTCGAGGCCGCGCGCCGCTCGGGCTCGCTGATCACGGCGGCGTTCGCCGCCGAGCAGGGCCGCGAGATCTTCGCAGCTCCCGGCTCCCCGCTCGATCCCCGCGCCGAAGGTCCAAATGATCTTTTGCGCGACGGCGCCAATCTGTGCGCCAAGGCCGAAGACGTGCTCGATGTGCTCGCGCGGCAAAATCTTTCGCCAAACCCTTCCAGCTTCGGCTTTTCCGAGCCGGATTCGGCGGAAGCCTATGCGCCGTTCTGGGATGAACTCGACCTGCCGGCCCTCCACCGCGATCTGACTCTGCCGCAGGGGTTGACGGCTCCGGACGACGAGGCCGCGTCCGATGAAGAAGAGTGCGGCGACGCTGGACGGCCGCTCAGCGAGGCCGTGGCGCCGCCGTCGCGCGACGTGGCGGCCGCCCGCGTCATCGAGCTTCTCGGACCTTCGCCTGTCTCAGTCGACGAGCTCGTCCGCGCCTCGCAGGCGCCGGCGCGCGAGGTGCGCGCGATTCTGTTGGAGCTCGAACTCGCCGGCCGCCTGGAGCGTCATGGGGCCGACCTCGTTTCGAAGATTTAACAGCGACGCCGTCCGGATTGATGATCTGCCGCAATCATCGGCGACAAAACGATTTCCTTATTCGGGTGGCGTCGGCCGCGACAGCCGCTCCACGCCCGCCTTGCAGATCAAAGCATCCTGATCGCCGGTGCCGCCGCTGCACCCGATCGCGCCGATGAGTTTGCCGCCCTCGATCAATGGGAAGCCGCCGGGGCTGGCCACAAGCGTGGGATCGAGCGTTCCAACGAACGGATGGCCGGTTTCGTAAAGATTGTAGTAAATCTGTGTGGGGCGGCGGAAGCGCGCGGCCGTGCGCGCTTTGCCCTGAGCGATGGTTATCGACGCGAGCATGGCGCCGTCCATCCTGACGAAATAGATCAGATCGCCATTCGGATCGACGACGGCGATATTCAGTTTCCAGTTGCGCTTCTTCGCCTCTTCTTCCGCCGCGGTCACAATTTGCTTGGCGCGATCCAGATTAATAGGTGCGCCAAAGGGAAGGTCGAAGGGGATTTGTTCCGGCGTTCCGCCAGCCGGAGAATTTGCCGGCGCTGGCGCGGGCGATTGCTGTCCAACCGCCTGGCCGCCGATGAGCGCCGCGAACAATAACGCACACGCAATTGACCCAGATGCGCGCATGAAACTCCTCCCGGTTGATTGGCCCTGTTGGAATCGACGCCAGCGAGCACGTGCGTCGTCAATCCGGCAATCGCTTGCCTTTCGTCTCGACCGCGAAGGGAACGATCAGAAGGCCGAGGCCGAAGGCGATGGCGGTCAAGGCGACCGGGACGCCGAGGGTTCCCATGCGCAAAACCATCGCCGCGAGCAGAAAATTGACGCCGGCGCCAATAAACCGGCCGACGGAGGTCGCGAATGCGAAGGCCGTCGCGCGGACGCGCGTCTCATATTGCTCCGGCAGCCAGAGGCTGAACGCTGTGAAATTGCCCCCGGCGAAGCCGAGGAAGAACAGGATAATCATGAACGGAGCGAGGCCGTCCTTGATATAGAAGGCCCAGCCGAAAGCGAGCGGGATCGAGATCATCATGCCGGTGAAGTAGAGAGCGAGCGTCGGCTTGCGGCCGAAGCGCTCGGCCAGCACGGGCAAGGTTATGCAGCCGAGGATCGTGCCGATCGAGAGTATCGCCGTGCCGATCGAAGCCATCCGGGCGGCTGTCGCCGCATCCATTCCGGCCTTGCGCGCGAGCGTCGTAATGGCGGCTGGCTCATAGACGGCGGCGGCCCAAAGACCAATGATCGCGACAGTCAGCAAGGCCGAATTAACGATGGTGCGTTTGCGATAGACCGGGCTGAAGATTTCCCGCAGGGGATGCGTCCGCTTGACGTCGCTTTCATGCGCAACCCAACGTTCCGGCTCCTTCACCTTTGAGAGAATGATGAAGGAGACGATCACCGGCGCAAGGCCGCAAAGGAACATGGCCCGCCAGCCGAAATGCGCCCCGACGGTAAAATTGAGCGCGGCGGCTATGAAGAAACCGAAATAATATCCGGTCTGGAGATAGCCCGCGCCCATCTTGCGGCGATCTTCAGGCCACGCTTCGGCGACATAAGTGCCCGCCATCGCCCATTCGCCGCCAATGCCGATCCCGGCAAGAAAACGGAAAAGACCCAATTGCCAGGCGTTTTGCGCAAAGGCGGCGGCCCCAGTGAAGACAGCATAAACCAGAATTGTCGCGGCGAGCGATTTGGCGCGGCCAAAGCGATCGGCGATCGGCCCCCAAATGAAAGAGCAACCCCAGCCGACGAGGAAGAGAGCAAACAGAATCGAGCCGGTGAAGCCGATATTGCCGGGAGTCGCCGCGACGCCCGACTTCGGCAGCAATTCGGTCAAAGCCGGAGCAAGAACGAGGGCGTAGATGACCGAGTCCATCCCATCGAGCGTCCACCCCGCCCACGCGGCCCAAAACCCCAGGATCTGTTGCTTGTTGAGCCTGGTTTTGGTTTTCCTCTCGACCATCGGTATCGCATGAGACAATTTTTTCTCCCCCCTGGACCGCCGCAACGGCACTGATCTCATCCGCGCCGCTGACGCGTCAAACGACACGAGCGTGCGACGCGGCCGAAGCCTGTCCACCGACGCTTCGACTGTTATGCGATCGGACCATAAATGACGGCGGATTTCCTTCCTGTGGTGAGCTTCGCGACTTCCAGTTCGAGATCCCAGCACCCCAGACAAGGGTTGCGTCACAGCCCAAAGTCTGAGCTGTGACAACGCTCGCCTACGCCAATTACGAAGGCGCCGGGCGACCAAATACTCTTGGCAGCGCGCCTTACGCCTCTCTACTTACAGCCTCGATCACGCGACTCGGATCAGCTTTTTATTCACAAATTCACCGATGCCAAGATCAGAAAGTTCGCGGCCGTAGCCGGAATTCTTCACGCCACCGAATGGCAGATCAGGCGCGGTCCAGGTAACTTGATTGATAAAAACCATGCCCGTTTCGATCTGGCGCGCAACTCGCTTGCCGCGTTCGATATCCTTCGTGATCACCGATCCGCCGAGCCCATACGGAGAGTCATTCGCAAGCTTGATCGCCTCTTTCTCGTCCTTGACGCGGAAGATAAGCGCCACCGGAGCGAAAAACTCCTGATAATAGGCCGTGTTCGTCGGCTTTATGTCGGTCAGAATCGTCGGCTCCAGGAAGTACCCCGGCCGGTCGAGCCGTTTTCCGCCCAGCAATACCTTCGCGCCGCCATCGACCGCAGTCTTGATCTGCTTCTGGACAAGATCGAGCGCACCCTTTGTGCACAGCGGCCCGAGCGTCGTCTTCGAGTCCATCGGATCGCCAGGCACCAGATTCTCCAGCGCCTTCTTAAAGCGGTCAACGAACGTATCGGCAATATTTTCGTGCAGGATGAACCGTTTTGCCGCGACACAACATTGTCCCGTGTTGTTTATACGCCCAAAGACGCCCCATTTTACCGCCGTGTCCAAATCAGCATCGTCCAACACGATAAATGCGTCGCTGCCGCCAAGCTCCATCGTGCTCTTCTTGAGAGCCTTGCCCGCTTCGGAAGCCACGGCCTCGCCAGCTTTCTCGCTGCCAGTCAGCGCTACCCCCTTGATCCGTTTATCTGCGATCACTGTTGCAGATTGCTCGTTCGATATAAAAGCGTTGGTGTAGGCGCCCGCTGGCGCGCCAGCATCGAGCAAGAGGTTTTCAAACGCCAGCGCACATTGCGGCACGTTGGGCGCATGCTTCACGATCATGGTATTGCCCGCCATGAGGTTCGGCCCCACGACGCGCGCCAGTTGATAGTAGGGGAAGTTCCAGGGCTCAATGCAGAAGAGCACGCCCAGCGGTTCGTTCTCGACAAAAGCCTCGCCCTCCTTAACCTTCAGCTTCTCGGGCTCCAGAAACTTCTCCGCGTTGTCGGCATAATAGTCCAGGATATCTGCGCTCAGTTCGACCTCTCCCTGGGCCTCTGCGAATAGCTTTCCCATTTCGAGCGTAACGGGCTCTGCGAACTCGTCGCGCTTTTCGCGCAGAATCGAGGCTGCTTTCTTGAGGATCGCTTTGCGCTCTGCGAGAGATCTGAGACGCCAGTCGTTCGCATAGGTCTCTTCGGCCTTTGCGATGATCGCCTCCAGTTGCGCGTCCGTGTGCTCGTTAAACGCTTTGACCAACTTCTCAGTATATGGGTTGATTGTTTGGTACGCCATTGGTTGTTTCCTTTTGTGCTGGTTCTATTCGACCGGATGCCGCTGAATGGACCACCCGGCCCCGCGCCGTTTGGAGCCATTCGCCAACCGGAGCCGCTACCGTTCCGGCAGGGGTCGTGGAGTGCTGCTATGGCGCCGCACAGAGCCCTATTTTCATGCCGCGCGCAGCGCCGCCTTCACCTTGTCAGGCGTAAAGGGTATCGACCGCAGGCGCACGCCAGTGGCGTCGAACACCGCGTTGGCGATTGCTGACGGGACCACGGCCGCCGTGGGCTCGCCGCCGCCCCACGGCGGCGCATCCGGACGATCGATGAGATCATAGGCGATCTCCGGAATGGCGGGGAAGGTCAGGATCGGATAGCTTTCCCAGTCGAGGCTGGTCACCATTGAGCGATCGAATTTCAGCTCTTCCTTCAGCGTCCGGCTCATCGTCTGGATGATGTTGCCGTCGATCTGATTCTTGAGGCCGTCAGGGTTGATGATCTGGCCGCAATCATGGGCGACGAAGAATTTCTTTACCCTGATCGCGCCGGTCGCGACGGTCACCTCGACTTCGGCGACGGCGGCGACATAGGTGCGGTAGAGTTCATATTTGCAATAGGCGACGCCGCGGCCAACCAGCATGTCGCCGCTGCGGCCGGTCTTGGGCGAAAGCCGCGGATCCCATTGCGCAAGAGCGGCGACGCGATTCAAAGTCTCGATCCCACGCGTATCCGCCGGATCGAGATATTTCAGGCGGAACGCGATCGGATCGGCGTTAACCGCCACGGCGAGTTCGTCGATGAAACATTCATTGGCGAAAGTGTTCTGCATCCGTCCCGGCGACCTGATCCAGGACGGCCGGAAGGGCGTCGTCTCAAGCCGATGGCAGGTGGTTTTGATGTTGGCGAATTTGTACGGGATGTTGGAGTTCTGGAAGATGCCGCCCGGCGCGATGTCATCGTAGACCGGCATCCCAGCCAGCGTGGCCGCCACCAGCGGGACGAAGAATTCCTTCGGCGTCTGCTGTGGAATGAAGAACTCCGATTCCCAGGCGGTGATGCCGCCGGAGCCGTCGATGGCGGCGCGGAGGTCGATCAGCGTCGGCGGTCCCTTGGGGTCCCAGCCGTGCTCGTCCGCGCGGGACCACTGTACGCGCACAGGTTTGCCGACCGCCTTGGCGAGCAGGGCGGCGTCGGCGGCGGCGTCCTCGTGGCCGTTGCGTCCGTAGCAGCCGGACCCCTCAATATAGATGCAACGAACGTCCTCGACGGGTAGCGAGAACATTTTCGCGAGCTGCTTGCGCAAATTATGGGTCGCCTGCGAGGCCGACCATGAGGTCAGCTTGCCATCCGCAAATTCCGCGACCGCGCAGGAGGGGCCGATCGAGCCATGCGTGTGGATGGCGAAATCGTAGGTGGCGTTGACGTGGTTGACGCCGGCCTCTGCGAGCGCGGCGTCGGCGTCGCCGACATGGCCGGTGACGTCATCAGTCGCGATCTTGCTCGCGCGGACATAGTCGAAAAGTTTCGCCTCGTCCGGCAGCCCTTCCCATTTCGACCAGCTCGTCTCGAGCGCCTTGGCGGCCCTGATCGCCGCCCATTCGTTTGTCGCGACGACGCCGAGAAAATTGCCCTCTCGCACGACTTGCACCAGGCCGGGAATATCCTTGACGGAGGCCTCATTGACGCTTTCGAGCGTCGCGCCAAGCGCCGGCGGACGCACCACGCGCCCATGCAGCATCCCGGGGGCACGGAAGTCCTGCATATAGGTAAAGCGGCCGGTGACTATGTCGGGGATCTCGAGACGCGGCACGGGCTTGCCGACCAGCGCGAAATTTCTCGGGTCCTTCGTCGGAACCGGCTTCTTCGGATCAAGCGTGATCGAAAAGCTCTTGCCGCCGATCAGCGCGCCATAGCTCAGCGTCTCGCCGCTCGGGGCTGTGATGACGCCGTCGGCGACCCGCATTTCTTCCGGTTTGGCCCCAAGTTTTAAGGCGGCCTCGGCGACGAGCGCGCGCCTTGCGGCCGCCGCCGCCTGGCGGATTTGCACGCCGCCGATCTGGATCGACAGGCTGCCCCAGGTCGTCCCTTGTTCCGGCGTCAGGGCCGTATCACCTTGGATAATGGTGACGGCGCTCAGCGGCAGGTCGAGTTCGTCCGCGGCGATCTGCGCCATGGCGGTGCGAACGCCGGTGCCGAGATCCACCTTGCCGGAATAGATGGTGGCGGCACCCGACGGGTCGATCGCAAGATAGGAATCAACTTCCGTCAGCGCGAGCGGTTTTGCCCCCGTCGCGCCTTTAGCGAAGGCTGGGACGTCCGGGCGCAACGCGAAGGCCACGATCAGCGCGCCGCCGCCGGTCAGAAGTTCGCGCCGCGATAAAGAGGGGTGCATGTCCATGGCCTGCTCCTCACAGCAGCGTCGACGCCCGCATGACGGCCTTGACGATGCGGGAATGGGTCCCGCAGCGGCATAGGTTGTTGGCGAGGGCGTCCTTGACCGCCGCCTCGGTAGGAGTCTTGGTCTTGGCGAGAAAAGCGGCCGACTGCATGATCATGCCGTTGATGCAATAGCCGCATTGCGCCGCCTGTTCGGCGATGAAGGCGCGCTGCACCGGATGCGGATTGTCGATTGTTCCGAGGCCTTCGAGCGTCACGATCTTGTTTTCCGCGCCGAGCTTCGACAGCGGCATGACGCAGGAGCGGATCGCCGCGCCGTCGATATGAACGGTGCAGGACCCGCATTGGCCAAGGCCGCAGCCGAAGCGCGGCCCGCGCAAGGCGAGATCGTCGCGCAACGCATAAAGCAATGGCATGTCGGGATCGTCGATGGCGATGACGACGGTTTCGCCGTTGACGCTGAGCGTCTTATTAACGGCCATTGGCTCCTCCCGTCTAGGCGCCTGCCGCGCCGATCGAGAGGCTATTTACCCCGAGATTTCCCGGTTAACCCTCGATTTCGGCTTAATCTGCTCCCTATCCGCTCGCCTAGCAAGCTTGGCGCTTCAAGCCCAGCCGAGAGCTGAGCCTGACCGACTAAGACGGGCGCGCATCGCCGTCCATGCCGCCGTCGGCCAAAAATTTTTCCAGCCAGTGAATGTCGTAGAGCCCGTTTTGAATGTCGGGATTGCGGACCAACGTCTGGAACAGGGGGATGGTTGTGTCGATGCCGTCGACGATGAATTCGTCGAGCGAGCGGCGCAGGCGCAGCAGCGCTTCATTGCGGCTGCGCCCTTGCACGATCAGCTTGCCGACGAGCGAATCATAGGTCGGCGGTATGGTGTAGCCGGCATAAACGGCGCTATCGACGCGCACGCCGAGGCCGCCCGGCGGATGGTAATAATTGATCGTGCCCGGCGAGGGGCGAAACGTGGCCGGATGCTCGGCGTTGATCCGGCATTCGATGGCATGGCCGTTGAAGCTGACGTCGTCCTGGGTCAGCGTCAGCTCGGAGCCCGCGGCGATCTTGATCTGCTCGTTAACGAGATCCACCCCCGTGATCATTTCCGTCACCGGATGCTCGACCTGAATGCGGGTGTTCATCTCGATGAAATAGAATTTGCCGTCTTCATACAGAAATTCGATGGTGCCGGCGCTTGCGTAGCGCAATTCGCGCATGGCCGCGGCGCAGATCGCGCCGATTTCGACCCGCTGAGCCGCGTTGAGCGCAGGCGAGGGACTCTCCTCCCAGACTTTCTGATGGCGGCGCTGCAGCGAACAATCGCGTTCGCCGAGGTGGATGGCGGCGCCGCGTCCATCGCCGAGAATTTGAACTTCGATATGGCGCGGCTTTTCGAGATATTTCTCGATATAGACGGATTCATCGCCGAACGCGGATTTCGCCTCCATCCGCGCGGTCTCGAGAGCTGATGAGATATCGACCGCGCTGAAGGCGACCTTCATGCCGCGTCCGCCCCCGCCGGCGGCCGCTTTGATCAGCACGGGATAGCCTAACTTTTCCGCGACGGCCATGGCCTCTGCGTCGTCGCTGATCGCCCCGGCCGAGCCTGGAACGCAAGGGATGCCAAGCCGCGCCGCCGTTCGTTTGGCCTCGATCTTGTCGCCCATAATGCGGATATGCTCCGGCTTCGGGCCGACAAAGACGATCTGATGCTCGGCCAGAATTTCGGCGAAGCGGGCGTTTTCCGAGAGAAACCCATAGCCTGGATGCAGCGCCTCGGCACCGGTGATTTCGCAGGCGGCGAGCAGGGCCGGAATGTTGAGATAGGATTCGCGGGCGGGAGGCGGCCCGACGCAGACGGATTCATCGGCGAGCTTGACGTGCATCGCCTCCGCGTCGGCCGTCGAGTGAACCGCGACCGTCGCAATGCCGAGCTCTTTCGCCGCGCGAAGAATCCGCAAGGCGATTTCGCCGCGGTTGGCGATGAGGATTTTTTCGAACATCTCAGTTCACCGAAGGCGCCGCGCTCATTCGATCACAAAAAGCGGCTGGCCATATTCGACGGGCTCGCCATCCTCCACGAGAATGCGGGTCACGGTGCCCGCACGGGGCGCGACGATTTCATTAAAGGTCTTCATCGCTTCGACGAGCAGAAGCTTATCGCCGGCCTTGACGATTGAGCCGACCTCGACGAAGGGCGGCGCATCGGGCGAGGCCCGGCGATATGCGGTGCCGACCATCGGCGACTTGACGGCGCCTGGTATGTCTGTGTCGGAGACCGCGCTCGGCGCCGCAGCGGAAGGCGCCGCCGCCGGCGCCGCAGGCTGCATCGCGGCCGCCAATTGCCGCGCTACCCTGATCTTCAGGTCGCCGTGCGCGATCTCGATTTCGGATAGGCCGAGACGCGTAAGAATTTTCGCGAGCGCCTCGACGAGTTCGGTGTCCACCGCCTCGTCAGAAGAAGGCGCCGCCGCCTTCGGCCCCGTGTATTTCATTTTCTTCAACTTTCGCTGGCCGAGGCTATTGCGATGCAGGCGTCGAGCGCCAGACGATAAGACAGAGCGCCGAATCCCAATATGACGCCCTTAGCCACCGGAGAGATGTAGGAATGATGGCGAAACTCTTCCCGCGCGTGAACATTGGAGAGGTGGACCTCCACAACTTTTGCCTTCGCGCCTTTGATTGCATCCCGAAGCGCGATCGACGTATGGGTGTAGGCGCCGGCGTTCAAGATGATTGGCTCGCCCTTGAGGCCGGCGTCCTGCACCCACGCGACGAGATCGCCCTCGTGGTTGCTTTGCCGGAAATGCAGAATCAGGCCGCGCGACTGGCAAAGCGCGGCGAGCGTCGCCTCGATCGAGGCGAGGGTTTCAGAGCCGTAAAGCTCCGGCTCCCTCGCTCCAAGAAGATTGAGGTTTGGCCCATTCAGGCAATGGACGGCTTGCATGAGGAACTCAGAGGGCGACGCGATACGTCCGAAGCCGCCATCCATAACCGGGATCAAAAATTAAGGGAAGCCCGCCTCGCGAAGGTGACCGGGAAGCACGGCGAACCGCCGAGCGAAAGGCGAGCGGCGCTCGGCGGGATCGAGGCCTCAGCCGACGCTTGGCCGTGGCCCGGAGGGCGACAAAAAAGGCCAATTTGCATAAAGGGAAGCCGCGTCCAAAGAGTTGGCTTACCCAATATATAGCTAGCGCTTTATCTCAATCGCGCGCCAAACGGCAAGTCGCATTGCAAATTGAGCTAAATTTGGTACAGATTTCACTTGTTTAGCGCAGGGCGGAGCTCCTGACATGAATGTGTCGCCAGTACCTGGAAATTTTTCGAACGATAAGCTGAATTTGATCGGCGGCCAGTCAATATTTGTCGAATGGCGGCCAGAGCAAATCGAAAAATTTGGCAAAAAGCCGTTTCTCATCAGACACAACCTTGCGCAGCACCCGCTGTTTCAACTGCCAAAGCTGCTGAGCCTGGCGCAATCGATCCAAGCCGCGTCGATCGAGGGGCGCGCCGTCGACGCCCAGCTAAAAATATGGTGCGACAAGCCCGAGCTTTCCGGCGTCGAGAGGATGTCGTCGTGGGGCGCCAAGACAGCATTGGAGCTGGGGAAAGAAGGCTGGAAGGATGAGCTCGCGGTCCTGTTCAAAGAGCTTGAGGAGGGACGCGCCGCGGTGTCGGTGATGTTGTCGTTCTCGAATGAAGTCAGCCCGGATTACGGCGCTGTACTCAGCCGCGAGATCGCGGAGATAGCCGCTGAGACCGGGCTATACGCGTCGGATGTTACTTTTAAGGGAATAACCGTCATCGTCTCGGCGCCGGGAGCGGTCACGCCCTATCACAACGACCATGAGCAAAACATCTTGTTCCAGATCCAGGGCGGCAAGGACGTCTATCTTTACGATCAAAGCGATTCTTCGATTTTGCCGCAGGCGGTGATCGAGAACGTCCAGGTCGGGGACGCCGGCGCGGCGCATTACCGGGAAGAATTCGCCGGCCGCGAAACCCTTTTTCACCTCGAGCCCGGCTTGGCGGTCCACCATCCTTCGCTCGCGCCGCATTGGGTGAAAAACGGCGACAACGTATCTGTCAGCGCGGCCATGTTCTTTCACACCCGCGCGACGGATGATCTCGCGCACGCCCATCAGGCCAATTGGTTTCTGCGCCGCTTAGGCTTCAAACCTCCGCTGCCCGATCTGTCAAGGCCGGCGGATCGATTGAAAGCTTCGCTATTCAGGCGAATGGCGGGCAAAAGAGATAGCAATTCCTCTTTGTTTAGAGGAGTTGGCTTGCTGAAGAGTCCAATCAAGCCCCTGCGGGCGGCCTATGATGCGATTCGCCGTCGCGACGCATCCGCATAAAAGCGCGATCGACCAATGCTGCGTGTGCGGGTGGCGGCCTTTTAGGCAGCGCCTCCAGCTGACCGGTTGCTAGCCTGAAAGCAGCCAAAATTGTTTCACGTGAAATCTTGTTCCGGCGCGAAAAAATTAAATTTGCGTTCTCCATGCGGAGCATTATAGTCACACAATGCGGCGCGTGGCCTTGAGGGCTCCGCGCCATGATTTTTTTGGCGGGCGGCATTCCCGTAGAGGTCTTTTCCGACAATGGCGAACCCGTTTCAGTTCATTCAAGAGGTCCGCGCCGAGGCTGCCAAGGTCACTTGGCCGACGCGCCGAGAGACCATGATCACGACCGGTCTCGTAATCCTTATGGTGCTGTTCGCGAGCCTCTTTTTCGTCGCCGTCGACCAAGCGCTCCGGCTGTTCGTCTCTCTTGTATTGAGTATCGGACGGTGAACGTCATTCATAAGAGGTCGGAAGCTTACCCGATGAGCATGCGCTGGTATATCGTCCACGCCTATTCGAATTTTGAAAAGAAAGTCGCTGAATTGATCAAGGAGCAGGCGGCGCAGCGCGGCCTGACGTCCAAATTCGAGGAAATTCTTGTTCCGACGGAGCATGTCGTGGAAGTGCGGCGCGGCCGCAAGATCAATTCGGAGCGCAAGTTTTTTCCCGGCTATGTTCTTGTAAAGTGCGATCTTTCCGACGATATCTACCATCTCATCAAGAATACCCCGAAGGTCACGGGATTCCTCGGCGCAGACAAGAAGCCGATGCCGATTTCGGACGCCGAGGCGGATCGCATCAAGGGTCAGGTCGCTGAGGGGGTCGAGCGGCCAAAGGCGTCGATTTCTTTCGAGATCGGCGAGACGGTGCGCGTCGCCGACGGCCCCTTCGCCTCTTTCAATGGGATTGTCGAGGAGATCGACGAGAGCCGCTCGCGGCTCAAGGTCGCCGTTTCAATTTTCGGCCGCGCGACGCCGGTCGAGCTGGAATATGCTCAGGTCGAGAAGGTCTAGGGCGGCGCCGACGCTTCGCGCGCCGTGAGGAATTTTTGCTTTGGGCGGCGTCAGCCGCTTGAAGGCGCTGCCGGCGACGCCGCCAGCGCCAGACGTGGAAGACAGGCCCCCGGCGCGCCACGCCGCCGGTTTGTCGCACCACGACCGCAACCGTCGCGCCGAGGCGCTGGCATTGTTTGGGAGCAGAAAAAATGGCGAAGAAGATCACGGGTTTCGTGAAGCTTCAGGTGCCGGCCGGGGCGGCCAATCCGTCGCCTCCGATAGGCCCCGCGCTCGGTCAGCGCGGCTTGAACATCATGGAGTTTTGCAAGGCCTTCAATGCGCGCACGGCGCAGATGGAGAAGGGCACGCCGATTCCGGTCATCATCACGGCTTATGCGGATCGCTCCTTCACCTTCGAGATGAAGCTGCCGCCGGTTTCCTATTATCTGAAGAAGGCCTCGGGGATCAGTTCGGGATCGAAGACGGCCGGGCGCGGATTTGCCGGGAAGATCTCGCGGGCGCAGATCCAGGAGATCGCCGAGAAGAAACTGCCCGATCTGAATTGCGCGACGGTCGCCGCCGCCATGACGATGATCGAGGGCTCCGCCCGTTCGATGGGCCTCGAGATTATAGGGTGAAGCGATGGCGCATGTTGGCAAGCGCGTGGTCAAGGCGCGCGAAGGTATCGACCGGATCAAGCTTTACCCGATCCAGGACGCGGTCAAGCTGGTGAAACAGCGGGCCAATGCGAAATTCGACGAAACCGTTGAGATCGCGATGAATCTTGGCGTTGACCCGAAGCACGCCGATCAGATGGTGCGCGGTGTCGTCAATCTGCCGAACGGCACGGGGCGCACGCTGAGGGTCGCTGTTTTCGCGCGCGGCGCGAAGGCCGAAGAGGCGACGGCCGCCGGCGCCGATATCGTTGGCGCGGAAGATCTCGTCGCCACGGTGCAGGGCGGCACGATCGCATTCGACCGCTGCATCGCGACGCCGGATATGATGCCGCTCGTCGGCCGCCTCGGTAAGGTGCTCGGGCCGCGCGGCCTAATGCCCAATCCCAAGGTTGGCACCGTCACCATGGATGTCGCCGCGGCAGTGAAGGCGTCAAAGGGGGGCGCCGTCGAGTTCCGCGTCGAGAAAGCGGGCATCGTTCAAGGCAGCGTCGGCAAGGCTTCCTTCGACGATGACAAGCTCATCGCCAATATAGCGGCGTTTATCGACGCTGTCGCCAAGGCCAAGCCGCAAGGGGCGAAAGGCACGTATATTCAACGCGTCGCCATCTCGTCGACGATGGGGCCAGGCGTCAAGGTCGATCCGGCGACGGTCGCAGTCTGACCTGCTTTTCAATTCTCCGCTTGACAAACGCAGAAAATCCAAGGCTAGCCCTTGGCAATGCGGATCAGTTGGTTTAAATAAGGGGTTCGGGGTCGGTTCGAGATGCAGCCCCGCACCCATAAAGCTTCCGCGATTACGAGTTGCCTGTTTGACTTTCAAGTTCGGCTTGTTTGGAAATAGCGTTCGTAATCCGGTGGATAGGCCGGAGGATAGGCGGTGACGTCTGTCCTGTCTGGCCATGTCCTGTCCAAGACTGCAGGCGTTTGAGATCTTTGCGAATAAGGGCTCGAACTTAATTTTCTATCAATGACGCGGCTCGCCGCTGCATTGAAAGGGGCCAGCATAGACGGGGTGACGACAAGATTTTGGATGCGGGGGCGGCCCATCCGGCCTCGCTGTCCTTCGATTTTGGTCTACTCCCTCTGTCCGGGGCGGCTTACCGTTCCGGGGACAGGCACAGCGCCGTTCTTCGCTGGCTCCGCGCCTGCGCCAGAACGGCAGAGATGCAGCCCGCGGGCCAGGCCGTCCTAAACGTCCTCGGCCTGTGCAAGGAGAAAGCACTGTGGACAGAGCGGAAAAGAAAGAATGCGTCGAATTGCTCGCTGGCGTCTTCAAAACGACGTCGGTGGTCGTCGTCGCGCATTATTCCGGCCTGACCGTGGCCCAGATGCAGAATCTGCGCAAGCAGATGCGCGCGGCTGGGGCGACGGTGCAAGTCGCCAAGAACCGTCTCGTCAAGATTGCGCTTGAAGGCTCGGACGTCGCGTCGATTTCGGGCCTCATGCGCGGGCCGACGCTCATCGCCTATTCGGACGATCCCGTGGCTGCGGCCAAGGTCGCCGTGGCGTTCGCCAAGGACAACGACAAGCTCGTAATCCTCGGCGGAGCGATGGGAAAAACCGCGTTGAATGTGGAAGGCGTCAAGTCGCTCGCGACAATGCCGTCCCTCGATGAACTGCGCGCCAAGCTTGTCGGTCTTATTCAGGCGCCGGCGACCAAGCTCGCCCAGCTCACCACGGCGCCAGCGGCGAAGCTCGCGCGCGTGATCGCGGCCTACGCCGAAAAGGACGCCGCCTGACGGCCTAATCTTGCAGACGACACGCAATTTATTGACCAGTCGAAGGAACTGACATGGCTAATCTGGAAAAAATCGTCGAGGATCTGTCGAGCCTCACCGTTCTTGAGGCGGCGGAGCTCGCCAAGCTATTGGAAGAGAAATGGGGCGTCTCGGCCGCCGCCGCGGTCGCTGTCGCCGCTGGTCCTGCGGCGGCGGGCGGCGCCGCGGCGGCCCCGGCCGAAGAGCAGACCGAATTCACGGTCGTTCTCGCCGCCATCGGCGAGAAGAAAATCGAAGTCATCAAGGAAGTTCGCGCGGTGACCGGTCTCGGCCTGAAGGAGGCTAAGGACCTCGTCGAGGCCGCGCCGAAGCCCGTCAAGGAAGGCGTCTCCAAGGAGGAGGCCGAAAAGATCAAGGCCGCCCTCGAAAAGGCGGGCGCAAAGGTCGAGTTCAAGTGAATTTGATCGCTGCCGCGATCTAACTTTTTCAGCGACGGCGCCCCGGAGACGGGGGGCCGTCGATCTGTTGCCGGAAGGTATGTTCGAACCTTGCGGTCAATTTGTTCGCGGCCTCTTTGCCGCGGCGCCGGGATCGAACAGATGCCGCAGCTCCAGCCGCCCGCTGGGCGCGGATGAGGCGAAACGCCCGCTCGGGGCGATCGCCGCTTTCTAAAAGGTGCGAGAGCGACATGGCTCATTATTCTGCGCAGACGTTCAGCGGCCGCAAGCGTATCCGTAAATTTTTCGGCCACATCCGTGAAGTCGCGGAAATGCCAAACCTCATTGAGGTGCAAAAAGCCTCCTATGATCAATTTCTCCTCGTCGCGGAGCCGAAAGGCGGGCGTCCCGACGAAGGCTTGCAGGCCGTCTTCAAATCGGTGTTTCCGATCGGCGATTTTTCGAACACCTCCTTGCTCGAATTCGTCAAATACGAATTCGAACCGCCGAAATACGACGTTGACGAATGCCGCCAGCGCGGCATGACCTACGCCGCCCCCTTAAAGGTGACGCTGCGGCTCATTGTGTTCGACGTCGATCCTGACACCGGCGCGCGGTCGGTCAAGGACATCAAGGAGCAGGATGTCTATATGGGCGACATGCCGTTAATGACGATGAACGGCACCTTCATCGTCAACGGGACGGAGCGCGTCATCGTCTCGCAGATGCATCGCTCTCCCGGCGTGTTCTTCGATCACGACAAAGGCAAGAGCCATTCCTCAGGCAAGCTTTTGTTCGCGGCGCGCATCATTCCTTATCGCGGCTCCTGGCTTGACATCGAGTTTGACGCCAAGGACATCGTCTATGCGCGCATCGACCGGCGCAGGAAGATTCCGGCGACCTCGGTGCTTTACGCGCTGGGCATGGACGGCGAGGAGATTCTTTCGACCTTCTACAAGACCATAACGGTCACGCGCGACAAGAACGGCTGGCGCCAGCCTTTCGACCCGGAGCGCCTGAAGGGCCTCAAGGCCGTCGTGGACCTGCTCGACGCCGACACCGGCGAGGTGGTGCTCGAAGCCGGTAAGAAGCTTACCGCGCGAACGGCGCGGCAACTCGCCGAGCGTGGCCTCAAATTCCTGCGCGTTCAGGACGAGGATCTTTACGGCCATTACGTCGCCGCCGATCTATACGACCCGAATACTGGCGAGATTTTCAGCGAAGCCGGCGATGAAATCACCGCCAAGACGCTGCCGCTGCTGATCGAGGCCGGCTTCAACGAGCTGCCGCTTCTCGATATCGACCACGTCAATATCGGACCTTATATCCGCAATACGCTCAACGTCGACAAGAACAACACGCGCGAGGAAGCGCTTTTCGACATCTATCGGGTGATGCGGCCGGGCGAGCCGCCGACGCTCGAATCGGCGGAGGCGATGTTCCATTCGCTGTTCTTCGACCCGGAGCGTTACGATCTTTCCGCCGTCGGCCGCGTCAAGATGAATATGCGCATGGATCTTGACGCCCCCGATACGGTGCGGACTCTCCGCAAGGAGGATATCGTCGCGGTGATGAAGGCGCTTGTCGATCTGCGCGACGGACGCGGCGAGATTGACGATATCGACCACCTTGGCAATCGCCGCGTGCGCTCGGTCGGCGAGCTCATGGAGAATCAATATCGTCTCGGTCTATTGCGGATGGAGCGCGCCATCAAGGAGCGCATGTCCTCGGTCGATATCGATACGGTGATGCCGCAAGACCTCATCAACGCCAAGCCCGCGGCCGCCTCCGTGCGCGAATTCTTCGGTTCGTCGCAATTGTCGCAATTCATGGATCAGACCAATCCGCTGTCCGAGATCACCCACAAAAGACGTCTGTCGGCGCTGGGGCCGGGCGGTTTGACGCGCGAGCGCGCAGGCTTTGAGGTGCGCGACGTGCATCCGACGCATTACGGCCGCATCTGCCCGATCGAGACGCCCGAGGGTCCGAATATCGGCCTCATCAACTCGCTGGCGACATTCGCGCGCGTCAATAAATACGGCTTTATCGAAGCGCCCTATCGGCGCGTCCGCGACAGTCGCGTCACGGAAGAAGTCGTCTATCTGTCGGCGATGGAGGAGAGCAAATATTATGTGGCGCAGGCCAATGCGCCGCTCGACGACGACGCCCGGCTGACCGAGGATCTCGTCGTTTGCCGCCATGCCGGCGACGTCGTCATGACGCCGCGCGAACGCGTGGACTTCATGGACGTCTCGCCGAAGCAGCTGGTTTCGGTCGCTGCGGCGTTGATCCCGTTCCTTGAGAACGACGACGCCAATCGCGCCTTGATGGGCTCCAACATGCAGCGTCAGGCCGTTCCGCTCGTTAGGACCGACGCGCCGCTCGTCGGCACCGGCATGGAGGCGGTGGTCGCGCGCGATTCCGGCGCCGCCATCGCAGCCCGCCGGACCGGCTACATCGACCAGATCGACGCGACCCGCATCGTCATCCGGGCGACAGAGGAGTCCGACGCCAGCAAGCCGGGGGTCGACATCTACCGGCTGATGAAGTTCCAGCGCTCGAACCAGTCGACCTGCGTCAATCAGAAACCGCTGGTGCGCGTCGGCGATTTCGTGCGCAAGGGCGACATCATCGCCGACGGTCCGTCGACAGACCTCGGCGATCTGGCGCTCGGGCGCAACGTCCTCGTCGCCTTCATGCCCTGGAACGGCTACAACTTCGAAGATTCGATCCTGCTCAACGAGCGCATCGTCAAGGACGACGTCTTCACCTCGATTCACATCGACGAATTCGAAGTTATGGCGCGCGACACCAAGCTCGGGCCAGAAGAGATCACCCGCGATATTCCGAACGTCTCGGAAGAGGCTTTGAAGAATCTCGACGAAGCCGGCATCGTCTATATCGGCGCGGAAGTGCAGGCGGGGGATATCCTTGTCGGCAAGATTACGCCGAAGGGCGAAAGCCCGATGACGCCGGAAGAAAAACTGCTCCGCGCAATTTTTGGCGAAAAAGCCTCCGACGTGCGCGACACCTCCTTGCGCGTGCCGCCGGGGGTCACCGGCACGATTGTCGAGGTGCGCGTGTTCAATCGGCATGGCGTCGAAAAGGACGAACGCGCCCAGGCCATCGAGCGCGAGGAGATCGAACGTCTGGCCAAGGACCGCGACGACGAGCTCGCCATCCTCGACCGCAACGTCTACGCCCGCCTCATGGACGTGCTCGTCGGCAAGAAGGCGACCGCGGGGCCGAAAGGCTTCAAGAAAGACACGATCCTGACGCGCGAGATCATTGAGGAATATCCGCGCTCGCAATGGTGGATCTTCGCCGTCGAGAACGACCAGACGCTGGCCGAACTCGAAGCCATGCGCAAGCAATATGACGAGTCGAAGAAAGGCCTTGAAAGCCGCTTCCTCGACAAGGTCGAAAAGCTGCAGCGCGGCGATGAGCTGTCGCCCGGCGTGATGAAGATGGTCAAGGTCTTCGTCGCGGTGAAGCGCAAGATTCAGCCTGGCGACAAGATGGCGGGACGGCACGGCAACAAGGGCGTCGTCTCCAAGATCGTGCCGCAGGAGGACATGCCGTTCCTCGCCGACGGAACGGCGGTCGACATCGTGCTCAATCCGCTCGGCGTGCCGAGCCGGATGAATGTCGGGCAGATTCTCGAGACGCATCTTGGCTGGGCGTGCGCCGGGCTAGGCAAACAGGTCGCGGAGACGGTCAATGCCTATCTGCGCGACGGCGACGCCGGGCCGCTTCGCGCCAAGCTCGACCAAATATATGACGCCAAACAGGAGATCGACGCGCTCAACGACGAAGCCGTCGTCGAAATCGGCGAGAATCTGCGCCGCGGCGTTCCGATCGCGACGCCCGTGTTCGACGGGGCGCATGAAAGGGACATTATCGAAATGCTCGAGAAGGCTGGCCTCGACCGCTCCGGTCAGGTGACGCTCTATGACGGGCGCACGGGCGAAGCCTTTGATCGCAAAGTCACGGTCGGCTACATCTACATGCTGAAGCTGCATCATCTTGTCGACGACAAGATCCATGCGCGTTCGATCGGACCCTACAGCCTGGTGACGCAGCAGCCGCTTGGCGGCAAGGCGCAGTTCGGCGGCCAGCGCTTCGGCGAAATGGAGGTCTGGGCGCTCGAGGCCTATGGCGCGGCCTATACGCTGCAGGAAATGCTGACGGTGAAGTCGGACGACGTCGCCGGCCGCACCAAGGTCTATGAATTGATCGTGCGCGGCGACGACGCTTTCGAATCGGGCATTCCCGAAAGCTTCAACGTCCTGGTCAAGGAGATGCGCTCGCTCTGCCTCAACGTCGAGCTGACCATGGCGACGAAGGCCGCGATCCCGCCGCACGCCGAAGCGGCCGAATAATTCGCACGACACAGGGGCCGCGCGCGCGTCCGGAACGCTGCGCACGGCGCTTTCCCTTAAATTTCCGGCAAAGGGCGTCGCCGCGACAGCGCGCCGGCCCCAGCATCAGGAGATGGCAATGAATCAAGAGGTCATGAATCTCTTCAATCCGGTCGTCCAGCCGCAGGCTTTCGACCAGATCCAGATATCGATCGCCAGTCCGGAAAAGATTTTGTCGTGGTCGTTCGGCGAGATCAAGAAGCCCGAGACGATCAATTATCGTACCTTCAAGCCGGAACGCGACGGGCTGTTCTGCGCCCGCATCTTCGGCCCGATCAAGGATTATGAATGCTTGTGCGGCAAGTACAAGCGGATGAAATATAAGGGCGTCATCTGCGAGAAATGCGGCGTCGAAGTCACGCTGTCGCGCGTCCGGCGCGAGCGGATGGGGCATATTTCGCTCGCCGCCCCCGTCGCCCATATCTGGTTTCTGAAGTCGCTGCCGTCCCGTATCGGCCTCCTGCTCGACATGACGCTGAAGGACCTCGAGCGCATCCTCTATTTCGAATCCTACATCGTGCTCGATCCTGGATTGACGCCGCTGAAGGACCGCCAGCTCCTCAATGAAGAGGACTATCTGCGCGCGCAGGACGAATATGGCCAGGATTCCTTCACCGCCATGATCGGCGCCGAAGCGATCCGCGAGATTTTGCGCAACATGGATCTGCCGGCGATCGCCGAAAAGCTGAAGATCGAGATCGCGCAATCGACCACCGAGCTGAAGCCTAAGAAGCTCGCCAAGCGGCTCAAGATCATCGAGGCTTTCATCCATTCCGGCAACAAGCCTGAATGGATGATCCTCACCGAAGTGCCCGTCATTCCGCCGGATCTGCGGCCGCTCGTCCCGCTCGACGGCGGCCGCTTCGCGACCTCGGATCTCAACGATCTTTACCGCCGCGTCATCAACCGCAACAACCGTTTGAAGCGGCTGATCGAGCTACGCGCGCCCGACATCATCGTGCGCAATGAGAAGCGCATGCTGCAGGAGGCGGTTGACGCGCTGTTCGACAACGGCCGGCGCGGACGCGTCATCACCGGCGCCAACAAGCGCCCGCTGAAATCGCTCGCCGATATGTTGAAAGGCAAGCAGGGCCGGTTCCGCCAAAATCTGCTCGGCAAGCGCGTCGATTATTCCGGCCGCTCCGTCATCGTCGTCGGACCGGACCTGAAGCTGCATCAATGCGGTCTGCCGAAGAAGATGGCGCTCGAGCTGTTCAAGCCCTTCATCTATTCGCGGCTCGACGCCAAGGGCCTATCGGCGACCGTCAAGCAGGCCAAGAAGCTGGTCGAGAAGGAGAAGCCGGAAGTCTGGGATATCCTTGATGAGGTGATCCGCGAACATCCGGTCATGCTGAACCGCGCGCCGACCTTGCATCGCCTCGGCATCCAGGCCTTCGAGCCGAAGCTGATCGAGGGCAAGGCGATCCAGCTGCATCCGTTGGTCTGCGCCGCGTTCAACGCGGATTTCGACGGCGACCAGATGGCGGTGCATGTGCCTCTCTCGCTTGAGGCGCAGCTCGAAGCGCGCGTTCTTATGATGTCGACCAACAACATCCTGCATCCGGCCAATGGTCTGCCGATCATCGTGCCGAGCCAGGATATTGTGCTTGGTCTTTATTATGTGTCGCTGATGCGTGACGGCGAGCCGGGGCAGGGCATGGCTTTCGCCAATATCGGCGAAGTCGAACATGCCCTCTACGCCAAGGCGATTTCGCTGCATACGAAGATCAAGGGCAGGGCGTGGACCTACGACAGCGAGGGCAAGCGCCACGCCAAGATCTTCGATACGACGCCGGGCCGCCTCATTCTCGGGCAGCTGTTGCCGAAACACGCTAAGATTCCTTTCGACGTCGTGAACAAGCTCATGACCAAGAAGGAAATCTCCAACATGATCGACGTCGTCTATCGCAACTGCGGTCAGAAGGAGACCGTCATATTCTGCGACCGGATCATGGCGCTTGGCTTCCGCGAGGCCTTCAAGGCTGGCATCTCCTTCGGCAAGGACGACATGGTCGTGCCCGAAAACAAGGCGAAGATCATCGCCGAGACCAGCGCGCTCGCCAAGGAATATGAGCAACAGTACAACGACGGCCTGATCACGCAGGGCGAAAAATATAACAAGGTGGTCGACGCCTGGGCGAAGTGCTCCGACAAGCTCGCCGAGGAGATGATGGCGCGCATCTCGTCGGTGCAGAAGGACGCCAACGGCCGCGACATGCCGATCAATTCGATCTACATGATGTCGCATTCCGGGGCGCGCGGGTCGCCGACGCAGATGAAGCAGCTCGCCGCCATGCGCGGACTGATGGCCAAGCCCTCGGGCGAGATCATCGAGAGTCCGATTATTTCAAACTTCAAGGAAGGCCTGACCGTGCTCGAGTATTTCAACTCGACGCATGGCGCCCGCAAAGGACTCGCCGACACCGCCCTGAAGACCGCCAATTCCGGCTATCTGACGCGCCGTCTCGTCGACGTCGCACAGGACTCGATCATCACCATGCAGGACTGCGGCTCGCAAGGGGGCATCCGCATGCGGGCGATCATCGACGCCGGCCAGATCGTCGCCTCGCTTGCGACGCGCATTCTCGGCCGCACCGCGGCCGAGGATCTAGAAAATCTTGAAGGCGAGATCATCGTCGCCACTGGCGAGATGATCCAGGAATCGCATATCGACCACATCAACGCCGCTGGGATCCAGGAGGTGAAGATCCGTTCAGTGCTGACCTGCGAAGCCAAAAACGGCGTCTGCGCCACCTGCTATGGCCGCGACCTCGCCCGTGGCACGCCGGTCAACCTTGGGGAGGCGGTCGGCGTCATCGCGGCGCAGTCGATCGGCGAGCCCGGCACGCAGCTGACGATGCGCACCTTCCACATCGGCGGCGCGGCGCAAATCGCCGACCAGTCCTTCATCGAATCCAATTTCGATGGGACGGTTCGCATCCGCAATCGTCATCTCGCCCGCAACAGCGACGGCGACGTGATGGTGATGGCGCGCAACGTCGCCGTCGTCATCGAGGGGCCCGACGGGAGCGAACGCGCCGTCCACCGCGTTCAATATGGCGCAAGAATGAAGGTCGACGAGGGAGATCAGATCAAACGCGGTCAGCGCATCGCGGAGTGGGATCCGTATACGCGGCCGATCCTTACCGAAGTCGATGGCGTTATCGCCTTTGAGGATCTTGTCGAGGGCGCGTCGATGACCGAGACCATCGACGAGGCGACCGGCATCGCCAAGCGTATGGTCATCGATTGGCGCCTCAATCAACGTTCCGCGACGTTGAAGCCCGCAATTGTGATCAAGACGGCGGAAGGGAAGATCTGCAAGCTGCAGCGCGGCGGCGACGCGCGCTACACGCTGCCGGTCGAATCGATCATCGGCGTCGATCCGGGCGGCGCGGTGCGGGCCGGCGACATCATTGCGCGCATCTCGATGGAATCGGCCAAAACGCGTGACATCACCGGCGGTCTGCCGCGCGTCGCGGAATTGTTCGAAGCGCGCCGGCCCAAGGATCACGCGATCATCGCCGAGGTCTCCGGCACGGTGCAGTTCGGACGCGACTACAAGAACAAGACCCGCATTTCGATCATCCCCAACGAAGGGGACGCCGAGCCGATCGAGTATCTGATCCCCAAGGGCAAGCACATCCATCTTCAGGACGGCGACGTCGTGGAGAAGGGCGATTACATCGTCGACGGCAATCCGGCGCCGCACGACATCCTGGCGATCAAGGGCGTCGAGGAGCTCGCCGCCTACCTTGTCAACGAGATCCAGGAAGTCTACCGTTTGCAGGGCGTCGCCATCAACGACAAGCACATCGAGGTGATCGTCCGGCAGATGTTGCAGAAGGTCGATATCGTCGATCCCGGCGACACCGATTTTTTGGTCAATGAGCAAGTCGATCTGGCGGAGCTCGAGGAGGCCAACGCCAAAGCGATTGACGCCGGCGGCCGGCCCGCCTCGGGAACGCCGGTTCTGCTCGGCATCACCAAGGCCTCCTTGCAAACGCGTTCGTTCATCTCAGCCGCCTCTTTCCAGGAAACGACCCGCGTGCTGACCGAGGCGGCGGTCAATGGCAAGGCGGACACGCTCGAAGGCTTGAAAGAAAACGTCATCGTCGGCCGCTTGATCCCGGCCGGCACTGGCGCGGCGATGGCCAAACTGCGCCGCGTCGCGGCCGCGCGCGACGAGTTGATTCTGGCTCAAAAGGGCGAGGCGCCGGCGGCGCCAATTCCGCTGTTGCCAGCGTCCAAGTCGATGACGCAGGACTGAGGCTTCGGCGCACGGCTTCGCATGGGAGGGGCGGGATCGGTTCGATCCCGCCCCTCCTTTTTACGTTTCCGGCGTGCCGGGGCGCAAGCTTCGCGATAGTTTGATCGGCCAAAGACGTTTTGTGAGATGCGGCTGCGTTTTTTGCCGTTTTCTTCGATTGCGTCGCATGTCATTGTCTCGCCATCGGACAAGGTTGGGGTTTCGTCATGCGAACCGCAAGATCGACGTTTCGTGTCGTGAGCTGGGCCGTCCTGGCCGCGGCTGCGAGTGCGCTTTCTTCGCAACCGGCGCTCGCGCAACAAAACGCCTGGCGTAACTATTGGGGCTATCAGGCCTATCCCTATTATCCGCCGGCCCCCCTGCCGGCCTATCCGAATGCGCCGTTGCCGCCGGGCGCGCGGCCCTATGCGCCTTACGCTTACGGCGGACCCAATCCCCCTTACTATCCGGACGCCGAGCCACGCGGGGAGTATTATCGGCCGAGCGGCCGCGCAGATCCGCAGGATCTCGAACTCGAAATCAACCCGGGCCAACGCACCGCGGTCATCGTCGCTAATCCGACCCATGAGCCGCCTGGGACCATCGTGATCGACACCAACTCACGCCACCTCTATCTGATCCGGCCGAACGGGCGGGCGGTCCAATACGGCATCGGCGTCGGCCGTCAGGGATTTACCTGGAAAGGCAACGCGCGGGTCGGCCGCAAACAGGAATGGCCGCGCTGGATTCCGCCGAAGGAGATGCTGGCGCGCCGGCCCGACCTGCCGGAATCGATGGACGGCGGGCTCGAAAACCCGCTCGGCGCGCGTGCGCTCTATCTGTTCCAGGGCAATAAGGACACGCTGTTTCGCATCCACGGCACGAACGAGCCCAATACCATCGGACAGGCCGTCTCATCCGGCTGCATCCGCATGATGAACGCCGACGTCATCGATCTCTATCAACGCGTGAGCGTGGGCACGCGCGTCGTGGTGCTTTGAGCTATGCTTGAGTTTACAAGACGTGCGGCAAACCATGACTTGACGAAAAATCGCACCGATGAGCTCACCTATATCGCTGAATGGTTTCGAGCGAACTGTCGCAAAGTGATAAGAGGGGAACACCCCTTAAAATACGGGGAGCTCAAACAGATTCTAAAGAAATTTGGTATTGAGGTTGATGCCCCACAGGGAGAATTGCTGAACGTCTATAAAGATAACCAGGTGGTAGAGCGAATTATAAAGCAAGGCATCAAAGGATTCCGTCCCTACCACACCGATTACATCGCCGGTGTACGAAAGCGGCTCGATCTCACCCCGGAGCACGGAGTTGACAGCGCTCTCTTCTACGGCCAAAAGGGCGTCGCAAACACGGCATCGCAATTCATCGAGCTCCGAAGCGAGGTCATTCGCCGACTAGCAAAAACATAAGCGCGACCGCCCTCTGCCGTCTGGCGCTTTCGGTAGGATAACGCTCGATTACAGGCCATTCTTACCTCGGCAGCGAGGTCGAGCCCATCAGGAATTTATCGACCGAGTGCGCCGTCTGCCTGCCTTCGCGGATCGCCCAGACTACGAGGGATTGGCCGCGCCGCATGTCGCCGCAGGCGAAGACCTTTGGCAAGGACGTCTTGTAGCTGATCTGGTCCGCCGCGACATTGCCGCGCGGATCAAACGCAACGCCGAGGCTGTTCAGCAGTCCGTCATGAACGGGCGAAACGAAGCCCATGGCGAGCAGCACCAGATCGGCTCTGATCTCAAATGCGCTGTCCGGAATTTCCTTCAATTTCTCGTCAACCTGCACGCAGACGATCTTCTTGGCGACGCCGTCTTCGCCATGGATCGCTTTGGTCAGCACCGAGAATTCGCGTTTCGCCCCCTCCTCCTGAGATGATGAGGTGCGCAGCTTCAAAGGCCAGTTCGGCCAGGTCAGCAGTTTGTTCTCCTTCTCAGGCGGAATCGGCAGGATTTCGAGCTGGGTGACGGACAGCGCGCCTTGCCGGATGGAGGTGCCGATGCAGTCGGAGCCGGTGTCGCCGCCGCCGATGACGATGACATGCTTCGCGCCCGCGAGGATCGGCTCGTTGCTCTGCACTGGCTCTCGGCTGACGCGGCGATTTTGCTGCGGCAGAAATTCCATGGCGAAATGTACGCCGGAGAGATCGCGGCCAGGGACTGGCAGATCGCGCGGCTTCTCCGCGCCGCCCGCCAGAACGATGGCGTCATAGCCGTCGAGCAGAGAGGAGGCTTCGAGGTCGACGCCGACGTTGACGTTGACGTGGAACGTGACGCCTTCCGCCTGCATCTGATTGACGCGGCGGTCGATCAGATGCTTCTCCATCTTGAAGTCGGGGATGCCATAGCGCAGCAGGCCGCCGGGCTTGGCGTGCTTTTCAAAAACATGCACGTCGTGGCCGACACGCCCGAGCTGCTGCGCGCAGGCAAGGCCGGCGGGGCCAGACCCGACGATGGCGATTTTCTTCCCCGTTTTGGCAGGGGGAAGCTCAGGGGCCAGCCAGCCATTGACCCAGGCGCGATCGACGATGGCGCATTCGATCGTCTTGATCGTCACCGGATTGTCGTTGAGGTTCAGCGTGCACGCGGCTTCGCAAGGCGCCGGGCAGACGCGGCCAGTGAATTCGGGAAAATTATTGGTCGAATGCAGGTTGCGCGAGGCTTCTTCCCAGTCGGAGCGATAGACGAGGTGGTTCCAGTCCGGGATCTGATTATTGACTGGGCAACCGGAGTGACAGAAAGGGATGCCGCAGTCCATGCAGCGGGCCGCCTGATCCTTCGTCGCCTCTTCGGACAGCGGGATCATGAACTCCCTGTAATGGCGAATTCGGTCGGAGGCGGGCGCATAGCGCCGGTCGCGGCGGTCGATTTCCAGAAAATCCTGTCACCTTGCCCATAAATGCCCCTCTGGCGGACGGTGTCGCCCGCAACTCGCGATGGTCACGGTTCAGCTCGCGTTCGGGGCGGAAGGCCTCAAGCACGAACCGATGAACATGCAGGATTTGCGCCTATGTCAAGATGGAAGCGACGGCTGTCTTGACGCTCTAGGCGCCAAAAGCGCCTTCAAATTCCGACCGTCGCCAAAAGCGTCTGGCCCTGCTCCATTCTCATTTCCTCGATCGCGCGACGGTATTCGACCGGCATGATTTTGCGGAATTTGTGCCGGTAATCGTCCCAATGGTCAAGGATCAGCTTGGCCCGCGCGGAGCCGGTGTGCTCCGCGTGTTGCGAGATCAGCTGATGCAGCCGTTCGGAGTTCGAAGCGGGTCATGTCGTCCATCACGTCGACGCGGCCATGCGCGTCAAGATCGCCGCCCTGGTGATAACTGTTCAGCATCGCCTCTTCTTCGTCGGCGACCGGCTGGAGTTCGACCATCGCGAGATTGCAGCGCTCCGCGAAGGTTCCCTCCTCATCGAGGACATAGGCGATGCCGCCCGACATTCCGGCCGCGAAATTGCGGCCGGTGCGGCCAATTACGATGACGATGCCGCCGGTCATATATTCGCAGCCGTGATCGCCGACGCCCTCGACGACCGCCACCACGCCGGAGTTGCGCACGGCGAAGCGCTCGCCGGCGACGCCGCTGAAATAGCATTCGCCCGAGATCGCGCCGTAAAGCGCTGTGTTGCCGACGACGATGGCGTCGGTCGCCGCTATCCGTGAGGCGGCGGCTGGACGGATGATCAGCTTGCCGCCGGACAATCCCTTGCCGACATAGTCATTCGCCTGCCCTTCGAGTTCGAGCGTCACCCCCGCCGCGAGCCAGGCGCCGAAGCTCTGTCCCGCGGTTCCCTTGGCGATGATGCGGATCGTGTCGCGCGGCAGGCCGGCATGGCCGTAGCGGTTGGCGATCGCGCCGGACAGCATGCCGCCCGTGGTCCGGTCGGTGTTGTGGATTGGCGTTTCGATTACGACTTTCGCGCGGGTCTCA
This sequence comes from uncultured Alphaproteobacteria bacterium, assembly GCA_963815815.1. GTDB lineage: Bacteria > Pseudomonadota > Alphaproteobacteria > Rhizobiales > Beijerinckiaceae > Methylocapsa. The sequence continues at coordinate 57,544 of CAWFIA010000009.1, read as the reverse complement.
AGCGCCGGCCTAGCTTGTTCGATCAAGCGGCGGTCGAGCGCTTTGTCGAGGCCATGGTCCTGTTCGATCGAACAATAGATTGTCTGGCCCGCCGCCGGCTGCGGCTTGTGGAACAGTTTCGAGAAATCGAGGCCGCGCGCTTTCCAATGGGCGATCGCCTGTTGCTTGTCGAGCATCTGCATCTGCCCGACCATCTCGTCGAAATCGCGATATCCCATTTGCGCCATCAGTGCGCGCACCTCCTCGGCGACGAAGAAGAAGAAATTGATGACGTGCTCGGGCATGCCGACGAAGCGTTTGCGCAGCACCGGGTCCTGCGTCGCGACACCGACAGGGCAGGTATTCAGATGGCATTTGCGCATCATGATGCAGCCGGCGGCGATGAGCGGCGCCGTGGCGAAGCCGAATTCATCGGCGCCGAGCAGCGCGCCGATGACGACGTCGCGTCCGGTGCGCAGGCCGCCGTCGACCTGCACGGCGATGCGCGAGCGCAGCCGGTTGAGGACAAGGGTCTGCTGCGTTTCGGCGAGGCCGATCTCCCATGGACTGCCGGCGTGTTTGATCGAGGTCAGCGGCGACGCTCCGGTGCCGCCCTCAAAGCCCGAGATGGTGACATGATCCGCCCGCGCCTTGGAGACGCCGGCGGCGACGGTGCCGACGCCAATCTCCGAGACGAGCTTGACCGATATGAGCGCCTGCGGATTGACGTTCTTCAAATCGGAGATGAGCTGGGCGAGATCCTCGATCGAATAGATGTCATGATGGGGCGGCGGCGAAATCAGTCCCACCCCTTGCGTGGAATGGCGCACTTTGGCGATGACCGCATCGACCTTGTGACCGGGCAATTGGCCGCCTTCGCCAGGCTTCGCGCCCTGCGCCATCTTGATCTGAATCATGTCGGCGTTGACGAGATATTCGGTCGTGACGCCGAACCGTCCGGAGGCGACCTGCTTGATCGCCGAGCGCATCGAGTCGCCGTTGGGCAAGGGCTTGTAGCGATCAGATTCCTCGCCGCCTTCTCCGGTGTTGGATTTGCCGCCAATGCGGTTCATGGCGATCGCCAGCGTGGTATGGGCCTCGCGCGAAATCGAGCCATAGGACATGGCGCCGGTCGCAAAACGCCGTACGATTACGGCCGCCGGCTCCACCTCCTCGATCGGCACGGGAGCGCGGCCGTCCTCCACGGCGGATTTGATGCGGAACAAGTCGCGGATCGTCAGAGGCTGTTCGCTCTCTTCGTTCAAAAGCGCCGCATAGGCTTTGTAGGTGTCGGGGTTGTTGGCGCGCACCGCATGTTGCAGCAGCGTCACCGATTGCGGCGACCAGGAATGCGCTTCGCCGCGGATGCGGTAGGCGTAATCGCCGCCGATATACAGCGAATTGCGATAAACCGGCGAATCGCCGAACGCGTCCTTGTGCCGGCGCACGGTCTCTTCCGCGATCTCCTTGAGGCCGACGCCGCCGATCTGCGTCGCCGTGCCGGTGAAATATTGCGCGACGAAATCATCGGCGAGGCCGACCGCGTCGAAGATCTGCGCGCCGCAGTAGGATTGGTAGGTCGAAATCCCCATCTTCGACATGACTTTGAGCAGGCCTTTATCGACCGATTTGATGAAGCGCTTGCACGCTTCATAGCCGTCGACCTCCTCAGGGAATTCATCCGCCATCGCGGCGAGCGTCTCGAAAGCGAGATAGGGGTTGATCGCCTCCGCGCCATATCCCGCAAGCAGCGCGAAATGATGCACCTCGCGCGCTTCGCCGGTCTCGACGACGAGGCCGACCGAGGTGCGAAGTCCTTTGCGGATCAGATGATGATGCACGGCGGCGGTCGCCAGCAGCGCGGGAATCGGGATGCGGTCTGGGCCGACCAGCCGGTCGGACAGGATGATGATGTTGAAGCCGCCGTTGACCGCCTGATCGGCGCGGTCGCAAAGCCGCGCCAGCGCCTCGCCCATGCCGTCGGCGCCGGTCTCCGCCTTATAGGTGATGTCGAGCGTCTTGGTGTCGAAGGCCTCCTCGAAGTGGCCGATCGAGCGGATTTTTTCGAGATCGCTGTTGGTCAGGATGGGCTGCCGGACCTCGAGCCTTTTGCGCTTCGAATTGCCCTCGTGATCCAAAATATTCGGACGCGGCCCGATGAAGGAGACGAGGCTCATGACCAGCTCCTCGCGGATCGGATCGATCGGCGGATTGGTCACCTGCGCAAAATTCTGCTTGAAATAGGTGTAGAGCGGCTTCGAGGCGCTCGACAAGGCCGAGATCGGGGTGTCCGTTCCCATTGAGCCGACAGCCTCCTGGCCGGTGACCGCCATCGGCTCCATGAGCAGCGAGAGATCTTCCTGCGTGTAGCCGAACGCCTGTTGCCGGTCGAGCAGGGACACGTCGGTGCGGGTCGAGCGCGGCTCGACATGGGCGAGATCCTCCAAGAAAATCTGCGTATTCTTCAGCCAGTCAGCGTAAGGATGCGACGTCGCCAGCGCCGTCTTCATCTCGTCGTCTGAGACGATGCGGCCTTGCTCGAGGTCAACAAGCAGCATTTTCCCGGGCTGCAGGCGCCATTTGACGACGATGCGCTCTTCGGCGATCGGCAGCACGCCGACTTCGGAGGCTAGCACGACCAGTCCGTCGTCGGTGATGATATAGCGCGCCGGACGCAGGCCATTGCGGTCAAGCGTCGCCCCGATCTGGCGTCCGTCGGTGAAGGCGACAGCCGCCGGTCCGTCCCACGGCTCCATCATGGCGGCGTGATATTCGTAAAAGGCGCGGCGCGCCTCATTCATCAGAGGATTGCCGGTCCAGGCCTCCGGAATCAGCATCATCATGGCGTGAGCGAGCGAATAGCCGCCCTGAACCAGAAATTCGAGCGCATTGTCGAAACAGGCGGTGTCGGATTGGCCCTCGTAGGAAATCGGCCACAGCTTCGAGATGTCGTCGCCAAACAATTGTGACGCGACGGACGCCTGACGCGCCGCCATCCAGTTGACGTTGCCGCGCAGCGTGTTGATCTCGCCATTATGGGCGACCATCCTGTAGGGATGCGCTAGCGACCAGGTTGGAAACGTATTGGTCGAGAAGCGCTGGTGCACGAGGGCGAGCGCCGAAACGAAGGCCGGATCGGTCAGATCCTTGTAATAATGGCCAAGCTGGCCGGCGAGAAGCAGGCCCTTGTAGACGATCGTGCGCGACGACAGCGAAACCGGATAAAATCCGGCGACACGCGGATCATCGAGATGACGCACTTTGTTCGAGATCACTTTGCGCAAGATGAAAAGCCGCCGCTCAAAAGCGGCCTGATCCTCTGCGTTCGGGCCGCGCTTGATGAAAATCTGCCGGCTAACGGGCTCCGAGGGCTTGATGCTGTCGCCGAGGTCCGAGGAATCGACCGGCGTATCGCGCCAGCCGAGAAAAACTTGCCCTTCTTCGGCGATCACTTTTTCGATGACGTCTTCAATGATTTTCCGGCCTTCGGGGTCGCGCGGGAGAAATAGCGCGCCGACTGCATAATCGCCTGGCGCTGGCAATTCGACGCCAAGTTCGCGCGTCTTGCCGACAAAAAATTCATGCGGAATCTGCACCAGCATGCCGCAGCCGTCGCCCGCCTTGGGGTCGGCTCCCACCGCGCCGCGATGATCGATGTTGAGCAGAATCTGCAAGCCCATGCCGATGATTTCGTGCGACTTGCGATTGTGCATGTTGGCGACGAAACCGACGCCGCAGGCGTCATGCTCCCGCGCCGGCGAATAAAGTCCCTGCGCCGCCGGCAATCCGGGATCGCGGGCGCTGTCGGCGAGAGGGGCGAGACGAGAAACAGGTGGGTCAACGGAATCGGTCATTATCTAACCCTCTCTCAGAATATCGCGGGCAAACGCGCGCCCGGCGCCTGCCGAACGCTTCGCGGAGAGCCCGCGAGCCGCGGCGAAAGACTGCGGACGATGCGCGCTAAGGAGCAGCATTCAGTTCGCATGGGATTCCTCCTTATCGGCTTCCGTCGAGAAAAGCAGCTTGACCTGCGTCGCCCGCGTCGCTCCAACCTTTTATCGCTTCGGTCGGAGCGCTACCCTTTGTTCGATTTTTCTCTAAAACATTTTTCGTTCGCGTTGGACCGAAAAATGCCCTTAGATTTCCAGTTTTATTGCAGCGCTCCTGATCGATGCCGCCATCCGCTTCGCCGCGGCGCGCCGCAAGGAGACTTTTTTCGGCAGACGGCTTTGCCGGCGCGCCGGCGTCGAACGCGAGTTCTTCTTGCGACCGAGAAGCAAAAAAACGGGCGACGAATTTAACCTGTGGCCAGACCGCCAAATTCGTCTGAGGGAACATACGTTTGGCGATATGTCGGGCGAAGCGGCAAACACGTCAGCGGAACTGTCCTATGCGAAGCCAAAAGTATGGCGTTTGCTCGGTGTTAACAAGAGCCGAACGCCTCCTGAATGCGGGCGTGACTCAGCGGACCGCAGAATTGAACTTCGTCTAAGCAAAGAAAATGCCATGGTTTTGCCGCGATCCGCCGTGACGAAAGCTTCGCCGCCGGGACGCGCCGCGCCATCGATGCTATCACTCGGGCGACGGTTGACCGGGGGCGGCCGCAATCGCCGTATTTGCGAAAAATGCCAGGACCTTGGTGCGCAATGGACTTCACGAGCGACAACACCGCCGGCGTGAGCAAGTCAATCCTCGAGGCTGTTCTCGCGGCGAACGAGGGCTCATCTCCCGCCTATGGCGACGACCCTTTCTGCGCCCGGGCGGCAGCGCTGCTCAGCGAGATTTTCGAGACCGAGATTGGCGTTTTCCTCGTGGCGACCGGAACCGCCGCGAACGCTTTGGCGCTCGGCGCGCTTTGTCCGCCCTGGGGCGCCGCCTTTTGCCACGCCAACGCGCATGTAATGGAGGACGAGTGCGGCGCGCCGGAGATGTTCACCGCCGGCGCGAAGCTCGTAGGCGTCGGCGGGCGGGCCGGCAAGGTCGGGACGGCGGACCTTCGCGCGGCGCTTGCCGCCTTTCCGCGTGGCCCCGTCAAACAGGTGCAGCCGTCCGCATTGTCCTTGTCGCAGGCGACCGAATGCGGCACGATCTATAGCTGCGCTGAACTGGCCGCGCTTTGCGGCGTCGCCCACGAGGCGGGACTTGGCGTGCATATGGACGGCGCGCGCTTCGCCAACGCCGTGGCGGCGCTTGGCTGCACGCCGGCGCAGATGAGCTGGGAGGCGGGCGTCGACATCCTGTCCTTTGGCGCGACAAAGAATGGCGCGCTCTGTTGCGAGGCGGTTTTGGTGTTCGATTCGGCAAAGGCGCGGTCGCTGCCGTTTCAACGCAAGCGTAGCGGACACACGCTGCCAAAAGGGCGTTTCCTCGGCGCGCAAATGGTTGCTTATCTGCAAGATGGCCATTGGCTCGCCAATGCGCGCATAGCCAATGAGCATGCGGCGCGTTTGGCCGAGGGCCTGGCTCAGGCGCCGGGGGTAAGAATGCCCTGGCCGCGTCAGGCGAATGAGGTTTTTGCCTATCTGCCAAGGAGTACAGACGCCGCGCTGCGAGCGGCGGGCGTTCGCTATTATGACTGGAGCGATCGCGAATTCGGCGAAATGCGCGCCGAAGACGACGTTTTTGTGCGGTTCGTCACGTCTTTTTCAACCGCGGCGCAGGATGTTGAGAGGCTCATCGCTTTGGCGAAAGGCGAAATTCGCAGCGGCAAAAAAGGCGCCTCCGAGGAGGCGCCTTTCGGCAGATGATCCAGTCGTCCGGTGAAAATTTAGGCGGCTTTCTGGGGAGACACGACCTGGGGCCCGCTTTCCGGCTTGCCGGCGCCGATCGGGATTTGCCGCGGCTTGCGGGCTTCCGGAATCTCGCGCAAAAGGTCGATATGGAGCAGCCCATTCTCAAGGCTGGCCCTGGTTACTTGAACATGCTCGGCGAGCTGGAACCGCCGTTCGAAAGAACGGGAGGCGATGCCGCGATAGAGAACCTCGGTCTTCGGGGCCTCGCCCTCGGCATGCGCTGCGCGCGCGCCGCGAACGCTCAAAGTGTTGTCTTTGGTCTCGATCGACAGGTCCTTTTCGGCAAAACCCGCCACCGCGATGGAAATCCGGTAGGAATCCTCGCCGGTGCGTTCGATGTCATAAGGCGGGTAGCTTGGCGCGGCGTCATAGCCCGCGGCCTGATCGAACATGTCGAACAAGCGGTCGAACCCGATAGTCGAGCGATAAAGGGGTGAAAGATCAAACTGACGCATCTGCATATCCTCCTTGAATTGAAGCGACACGTTTTTCAAAGCGGCTCGGGATTTGGAAGCGTCGGCCTCCAGCCCTCGCCATCTACGCGCGTCCACATGCGGCCCGCGCAAAATTGATGTAGGAAATGGGTTTGCCGTTGCAAGAGGGGGCGGGCGGAGCGCGAAAAAACCGGCGGCCCGTCATCGCATCGCCAGAGCGCGGGTGAAATTATCCGACAAAGGAATTCGCCGATGGATCTTTGCATCACTGATGCCAATCCGGCTCCGCCCGGGGCCCTGGCCTCGCGCATCAGGACGAAGGACCGGATCGCCTTGCGCGTCGCGCGGTGGACCTGCGCCGGGAATTGCGCCGGCACAGTCGCTATCCTTCCAGGCCGCGCCGAGTTCATCGAAAAATATTTCGAGGTCGTTGCGGAATTACTGGATCGGAACTTTGATGTCGTCGTAATGGACTGGCGCGGACAAGGCGGCTCCGACCGGCTGACATCGAATCCCGGCAAGGGTCATGTCCGGCGTTTTGACGCCTACCAGCGCGACCTCGACGCCTTGCGCCGCGAGGTCCTGGAGCCTTTCGGCCGGCTGCCTTTCTTCGCGCTCGGCCACTCGATGGGCGGGGCGATTCTTCTGGCTCAAGCGCGGGCGGGACGTTCGCCTTTCGAACGTATTGTCCTCACTGCGCCGATGATTGATCTGCACAAGCTTCGCTATCCGGGCCTTACGCATATCCTTGCCCGCTGTTGCGCTGGGGCGGGGCTCGGGCGCGCCTTTGCACCGGGCGGCGGCGGCGCGACGCCCTGTTTGATGCGCCCGTTCGATGGAAATGTCTTGACCTCCGATCCCGTCCGTTTCGCCCGGGCCGCGTCGGTCGTCGCAGCGGTGCCGGAGATCGCGATCGGAGCGCCGACGATCGGCTGGGCGCATGCGGCGTTTGCGCTGATGCGGCGTTTCGCGGACGCCGAATTTCCGCGCCGGATCTTGACGCCGACTTTGGTCATCGCAGCCAGTGGGGACGCCGTCGTCGACACGCGGGCGACGGAGACTTTCGCCAGCCGGCTCAAAGTAGGGCGTTGCATTACGCTGCGCCAGGCGCGGCATGAGATCCTGTTGGAGCGGGACGCCATTCGCGAACAATTCTGGTCCGCTTTCGACGCATTTATCTCGGGTTCCCTTAAGGGAACGGACCGGTTTGCGAGCACCCTTACTTCAGAGTTGGCGCGCCGCAAGGCATAGGCGTCCCGAGCATTTGGCAATTTCTGAGCGAAAAAAAAGCTGCATTCTTGTTTTGTCGCATTTCCTTCACGCGCGTGTGCTGCTTCGCTCGAATAGTTTAGCCGGGTTTGCGTCGCTCGCCCGTGCGGCGAAGGCGGCGGTTTTGAAGCTTTCGAGGGCGCCCCAGGGGGAACCATGCAGGACCTACGACACTACTGTGAGAAAGAAACCCTTAAGGACGGAACTGTTGTCACCGTGCGGGCAGTCCGCCTCGACGACGGCGAAAAAATACACAAGGCTTTTCTGTCCCTTGATCGCGCGACAGTCTACAAGCGGTTCTTCGGCTTGAAGAGCGACGTAACAGACGCCGAACTCGCGCGCATCACAGACGTCGACTTCGAGCGGGACGTCGCGTTGCTGGTCACGGTCGGGTCTGGCGAGGACGAGATGGTCGTTGGCGGAGCAAGCTTTTTCGCCGTCGAATCGGATGTTCCCGGCGGCAGCGCGGAACTCGCCTTCACGGTCGAAGAGGATTATCAGGGGCAGGGGATGGCGAGCGGCCTGATGCGGCGCCTCGCCGAGATCGCCCAGCAAAAAGGCCTGGGCCAATTCGAGGCCGAGGTGCTGACGAGCAATCTAGCGATGCTGAACGTCTTCCACCACAGTGGCCTGCCGATGACTTTGCGTCAGGACGAGGACGTGGTGCATGTGACGCTGTCTTTGCGGCCAGCCGAGAAACAAGCGCTAGATTAGAGACACAGGCGGAAAGCCTAAAGCGCTGGACGCCCCCTCATCGCCCGAGGGGCCGTTGCGTCGTCGTGCGCGATGCGCCAGTGGTCCGCTCATAGGTTGAGCCGTTTGAATATCGGCTCTGGAAGCAATTTGATGATCGTCATGACGATGAGCCAGACCGGCTTAACGTAAATGACGTCACGCGGCCGAACCACGGATGCACGATAGATCGCTTCGGCGACCTCCCTGGGCTCGGCCGTCAGCAAGGGCGGCAGTTTCATGCCGGCGGTCATCTTCGTTCGTACGAATCCGGGCTTGACCGTCACCACGCGGATCCTGGTTTTCCCGAAACGATTACGCAGGCCTGAGAGAAAAGCGCTTAATCCCGCTTTTGCCGCGCCATATACATAATTCGAGGCGCGTCCACGCTCGCCCGCAACTGAGCTGACGCCAACGATGACGCCCTCGCCTCTCGCGCGGAATTGTTCGGCGAACAGGCCGAGAAGCAGGGCCGGCCCCTCGAAATTCGAGCGCATGACGAGGCTCGCGTGAGCGAGATCCGTTTCGGCCTTGGATTGGTCCCCGAGCAGTCCGATGACGGAGACGACGACGTCCGGCAGACCGTCGAGGGCGGCAAAGAAGGCCTCGAAAGCGCCGGCGTCGAGAATGTCGATCGCGTGCGTGGAAATCTGCGCGCCGGTTCGCGTCTCTATATCGGCGACTTCGCGCTTAAGGGTGGCGGCGTCGCGGCCGGCGAGGGCGGTCCGCCACCCGGCCTGCGCAAAGCGCAACGCCGTCGCGCGCCCGATGTCGGATCCGCCGCCGAGCAAGAGAAGGAATTTGTCATTTGCCATGGGTCGGCGGTCCATTCAAATTCCAAGACGATCGGAAAGACGCGATGCGACATGGCGCTCGGCCCCAATCTCGCGCCGCACCTTTCGGAACTTTTCGAGATCAGGGTAGCCGGCGTCGAACGTCGCGCGCGACTGTCTTGCGTCCTTTGCGAGATAGATCCGGCCGCCCGCGGCGACGACGATGTCGTCGATCTCGTCGAGAAATTCGAAAATGCCCTTGTGCATCGCAAGGTCGAGGGCGAACGTGAAGCCGGGCTTTGGAAAGGACAAATACCCTTTCCCGGCCGGGCCTAGCTTCTTCAGGACCGCAAGGAACGAGGCGTTGCCGCGCTTGGCGATACGCCTCAAAATCTCGCCGATCGCCGGTTGCGCGTGTTCAACGGCGATGACGCTTTGATGCTGGATAAAGCCGCACCGCCCGTAGATTTTGTTCCAGTTCAAAACGCCGTCGAGCGGAAAGAAATAAGGATCGATCGCAGTAAGGAACGGCTGCCCTTTCTTTTGCGGCGCCATTGCGGAAGTAAATTTCGTTGAAGGCGCTTACGCTCCAGCGATTGAGGACGAAGCCCGGCAAATCGATTGGCACGCTGAGTTGGCGCTCCGACTTTCGCCGGGCGTTACGCTGCGCCGGCGTCGCGAGCGTCTCGACGTCGGCTTTTGATGCGTGCCGGCCGAGATAAATCAGCGAACGGCCTAGCGACGGGCCGCTGGCGAGGCAATCGATCCAGGCGGCCGAATATGGCTCGTCATCGCGTTCGGTCATCGCGGCGATGGCCTCTGCGAGATTTTGCGCGACGACGGTTTCCTGCCTGATCCAGGCGCTTTCGACGTGGATCAGCTTGAAGGTCGCCGTCAGTATGATTCCGGTGAGGCCCATGCCGCCGATTGTCGCGGCGAACAGATCGGCGTTTTCGCGCGCAGAGCAGATCCTGACCTCGCCGTCCGGCAACGCCAGTTTCAAAGCTTCGACATGGTCGCCAAAGCTGCCGGCGCGATGGTGGTTCTTGCCGTGAACGTCGGACGCGATCATGCCGCCGACGGTCACAAATTGCGTTCCCGGGACGACAGGGGGAAAAAAACCGCGCGGAAGAAAGGCGGCGATGATGTCGGTCAGCAGGACGCCGGCTTCGACCGTCAGCTCCCCGGTGCTGGGGTCGAAATGATGAAAGCGATCGAGCGGAAGAACGCTGACGGAGGATGTGACCCCGATCGCGGCGTCGCCATAGGCTCTGCCGGCGCCGCGCGGTATGAAGCCCGCCAGCCGTCGCTGCAATTGCGCCGCCTCGAACTGAGAGTTGGGCTCGAACAGGCGCGTCTCGAAACGAGGATAGCGGCCCCAGCCTGTCAGTTCCATGACGGCGCTTCCCCATGGCCATCTGCTTGATCGGGAGCTTTCCTATTGCGGCTCTGATTGAACGTGAAGGTGCGGTCAAGCAGATATTTGGCGAAATTGCCGATCGCCAGCCCGATGACGGCGCCGACGAATTTGGCGGTATTGGTGCCCCAAATTGCGAGGAATCCGACCTCAAAGGCCCAGAAAACAAGCGTCATGCCGATGCTGAAGGAACCGTAGAGGAAGATTTTGCGCGCTTCCTTTGCGGCGCCGTGGTAACCGTCGAAAAAGATCCAGCGCTTGTCGAGCAGATATTTAACGATGAAGCCGACGCCGGTGCCGACCAGTATCGAAAGCGCCAAGGGCTGCACGGGAGCGACGGCGAAGACGATCGCCTGCGCGCCGAGGTTCATGGCGCCGGCGATCACGGCGAAGAGAACATACCGCCCGGCGATGGCTGCCGGATGCCGGGGGCCGGATAATGTCCTCGAAGGCGCGTTGGTCATATCGGCGCTAGATCGCGGCCAGCATTATGCCGGCAATCAGGGCGCCCGCGATGTAGCTGATGCGATCCTTCAAGGCGAACACGATCGGATCGTCATGGACGAGACGGCGATGCGCCATCATGAGCACGCGGCCGATCCAATACATGAGGATGGGACAAACGAGCCAGAGCGCTTTTGGGTGGCCATAGAGCGCGTGCACCGCGTCGGACGACACATAAAGCGCGAATACCGTCACGGCGTTGAACCCAGCGGCGGCGGCGAGCGCGGCGACGATCGGCGTGTCGCCCAATTTGTAATTGCGGTTGCTCGGATCCGGCAGCTCGTTGTCAAGGCGCGTCGCCAGCTCGATATAGCGCTTGATCAACGCCAAAGAGGCGAAGAAGAACATTGAAAAAGCGATCAGCCATTCGGATACAGGGACGCCGATCGCGGCGGCTCCGCCGATGACGCGCAAGGAATAGAGCATGGCCAGAACGACGACGTCGATCAGCATCTTTGTCTTGAGCCAGCAGCTGTAGGCGTTGGTCAAGGCGAAGTAGAACAAGAGCACGCCAAGAAACGGCCACGACACCGCAGCGGCGACGCCGACTGAGGCCAAGAACAGGAGCGGCATGGCGATGACGCCTTGCTTGATCGGGATCGCGCCCGACGCAAGCGGCCTGTCCTTCTTGCTCGGGTGATTGCGGTCCGCGGACAAATCGATGAGATCGTTGAAGATATAAACGCTGGATGCGCAAAGCGAAAATGCGATCACGGCCAAAAGGCTGTGGAACACGGAAGTCAAATCGAATTTATGCGCTGCAAGCAACGGCACAAACACCAGCGCGTTTTTCGCATATTGGTGCACGCGGATCAGTTTCGCCCACCGCTTGAGCGTCACTTTTGGCGTCTCGACGACTTCAACCCCAAGCGCGGCGAGCTTGCCCTTCAAACCCGGAGCTGTCCTTATGCCAATGCGCTTCGACGCGACCGCCCACACGGGCAAATCGGCCGCGTCATTGCCGATATAATCGAATCCGCGTTCGCCGAAGGTCCTAACTAGAAGATCAGCCTTATTATGAGCCGACATGTTGGTGGTCGCGTCGGAGGCGAACCAGCCCGTGAACAGGCCGAGGTGCGTCGCCACGGCCGAAACGAATTTGCCATTGCTAGCCGAGGCGAGATAAACGCTGCGCCCGGAGGCGCGCGCCTCCTCGATGAAGCCGACAACCGTCTCGTCATAGGGTAGGGTCGCTACGTCGAGATCAACGTTCTGCGCCACGACCTCTTTGAGATTCGCCTTGCCGCGACGCAAGGCGACCAACATACCGAAGAGCGACGCAGGCGCGCCGCCGACCCGCGCGAAAATCGAACTCGATCAGCAGATCGGACTTGATCAGGGTTCCGTCGAGATCGACGATCAGCGGAAGATCGTCGACGAGTTGCGAAGCGATTCCGCCGGAGTTGATGGCAATGACTGACATTCTTGCTCCACTTGAAAAATTCTCTTTGCAAATCGTCAGCGCGACTGAATCAAGGGGCCAACCCGTCATCCAGCCACCAATTTTTAGCATAATTTTTGCCGCATTGCAGCACAAAAGCTATTGTGCCTTCGCTGCGTTTTCTTTCGTTCGCGTCGACGAAAGGCGCGACGCAATCACCGAGCGCCCCGCCGATCCTTGAGAGGCCGCCGGTTCGGGAAGGTGAGGATGCGACATGCACGGAACAGCCCCGGTCAGACGCCTTTCGCCTTAATGGCCAATGCGATGTCCTCGAGGATCGCCGGATCGTCGATCGTAGCGGGCATCGTCCATTGATCGTGGTCCGCGATCTTCTTCATCGTGCCTCGAAGGATTTTGCCGGACCGCGTCTTGGGCAAGCGGTTGACGACGATCGCGATCTTGAAGGCGGCGACCGGGCCGATCTCGTCGCGAACGAGCTGAACGAGCTCCTTTTCGATCATGTCATGCGGTTTGGTCACGCCCGCCTTCAGGATGATGAAGCCGCAGGGCTGTTCGCCCTTGAGCGCGTCCTTCACCCCGATGACGGCGCATTCGGCGACGGCGGGGTGGGAGGAAAGCACTTCCTCCATGCCGCCCGTCGACAATCGATGTCCGGCGACATTGATGATGCCGTCGGTGCGGCACATGATGTGGAGATAGCCGTCTTCGTCCTTGAACCCGGCGTCGGCGGTCTTATAGAAGCCAGGAAAATCCGCGAGATAGCTTTCTCTCATGCGATCGTCCTGGCGCCACAGGGTTGGAAGATTGCCGGGCGGCAGGGGCAGCCTGACCACGATCGAGCCCATCGCCCTTTCTGCGACCGGATGGCCCGCCTCGTCGACGATCTGGATGTCATAGCCGGGCATAGGAACCCCAGCTGAGCCCCGCTTGACGGGCAGAACGCCCAGGCCGAGCGGGTTCGCGGCGATCGCCCAACCGGTCTCCGTCTGCCACCAGTGGTCGATCACAGGCACGCCGAGAATTGTTTCGGCCCATTGGACCGTGTCAGGGTCGGCCCGCTCGCCCGCCAGGAACAGAGACCGCAAACTCGAAATATCATATTGTTTCAAATAGGCGGCGTCGGGATCTTCTTTCTTGATGGCGCGGAACGCTGTCGGCGCGGTGAACAAGCTGGCAACCTTATATTCCGAAATGACGCGCCAGAAAGCGCCGGGGTCCGGCGTTCCGACCGGCTTGCCTTCATAGAGCAACGTTGTCGCGCCTTGGAACAACGGGGCGTAGACGATGTAACTGTGCCCGACGACCCAGCCGACATCGGAGGCCGCCCAGTAGACCTCGCCAGGAGCGACGGCGTAAATATTATTCATCGTCCATTGCAGGGCCACGAGATGGCCGCCATTATCGCGCACCACGCCTTTCGGCGCGCCTGTGGTCCCTGAGGTGTAGAGAATGTAGAGGGGGTCGGTCGCGGCGAGTTCGACGCAGTCGGCGCGTCGGCCATCGGCGCGGGCGGAGTGCACGGCTTCGGCCCAATCATGATCGCGGCCTTCGATCAACGGCGCCACAGCCTGCGGACGCTGGAAAAGCAGCACGGCGCCGGGCTTGCTGGCGGAAAGATCAATCGCCTCGTCGAGAAGAGGCTTATAATGAACAATTCGGCCGGGCTCGATCCCGCATGAATTCGTGAGGACGAGTTTCGGTTGGGCGTCGTCGAGGCGCTTTGCGAGTTCATTAGCGGCGAAGCCACCGAACACGACGGAATGAATGGCGCCGATGCGCGCGCAGGCCAGCATGGCGAACACCGCTTCCGGAATCATCGACATGTAGATGACGACGCGGTCGCCTTTGCCAACCCCAAACTGTTGCAGCACGGCGCCGAGCGCGCTCACGTCCTCTTGGAGCTGGCGATAGGTCACCGTCCTTTTTGTTCCCGTAACCGGACTGTCATAGATGAGCGCAAGTTGATCGCCGCGTCCATTCGCAACGTGCCGGTCGACTGCGTTGTAGCATGTATTGCAGGTCGCGTCGGGAAACCAGGCGCCGTAGACGCCGGCTTGCGGATCGAAGATCTTTCCTGGCTGCTTGATCCAGTTGACGCCTTTCGCGGCGTCCCTCCAGAAAGCTTCGGGATCTGATCGCCATTCTTCATAGACCGCAGCGTATCTGCTCGCCATCGTTTCCCTTGGATCTTGTTTTCGTGCGCGCCTGGCTCTTGGCTCCCCAGTCAAAATAAGCCGGCGGATGTTCTTCTTGCGCAGAAGTCTGGCCAGATTGCAAGAAAGCTTGCCGGCATCAAGAGCAATGATCAGGAACTCTGCGCCCTTGCTATCAAGATCGCAGTCTCGGCATGCTTCAGGCAATGACGTCACTATCTCGAAGAGCGCCGATCGCAACTCGCTGGATATGGCGTCAAACAGCTTGGCCCGGGCTTGTTCGCAAACCGGCCGGAGGGCGCCACAGTTCGGGCATGGTCCTAATTCGGTCGCTGTGGCCGCGCTATTTCGCAACCCGGCAAAGGCGTTTTCTGCTGCGTCGCGGCTGCAAGCGGCGGCGCTGAGCGACGCAAAGAGGCTTGCCTGCTCTTCAAAGAGAGCGCAGAAACCTCCGACTCCGCCTTTGCGAGGCCGTATAGGCCTGGGATGGAATTGCAGGCGCAGCTTTGAATTGAACGCTCGTCGACGAGCTGAGGGAATGGGTATGGCTGGTTGGGTCTATAGGTTTGGCGACGGCAAGGCTGAGGGGGCGAGCCACATGCGCGACCTGCTTGGGGGCAAGGGCGCAAATCTCGCTGAGATGGCCAACCTCGGGCTGCCGGTGCCGCCGGGCTTTACGATCACGACCGAAGTCTGCGACTATTTCTACAAGAATGGCAAAAGCTATCCGCCGGAACTCGCCGGCGAAGTCGACGACGCGCTGGCGGAGACCGCCCGCATCGCCGGCCATGTTTTCGGCGATCGCGTCAATCCGCTTCTCGTTTCGGTGCGCTCCGGCGCGCGCGCCTCAATGCCCGGCATGATGGACACCGTGCTCAACCTCGGCCTCAACGACGAGACCGTCGCGGCGCTGGCGCGGCGCTCCGGCAATGAGCGTTTCGCCTATGATTCCTATCGCCGCTTCATTCAGATGTATTCAAGCGTCGTCCTCGACATCGACCACCACGCGTTCGAGTCGATCCTTGAGAGCTTCAAGGACCAGAGGGGCGTGACGCTCGATACGGAGCTCGACGCCGCCGACTGGAAGGAAATCATCGCCGCTTACAAGGCGAAGGTCGCAGAGACCCTGAGCGAACCCTTCCCGCAAGACCCAAGGGCTCAGCTTTGGGGCGCTATCGGCGCGGTGTTCGGCTCATGGATGAATGCGCGCGCCGAGACCTACCGGCGGCTGAACAATATTCCGGCGAGCTGGGGGACGGCGGTAAACATCCAGGCGATGGTCTTCGGCAATATGGGCGACACCTCGGCGACGGGCGTCGCCTTCACCCGCAATCCTTCGACGGGAGAAAATCAACTCTACGGCGAATTCCTCATCAACGCCCAAGGCGAGGATGTTGTCGCCGGCATCCGCACGCCTCAGAACCTCACGGAGGCCGCGCGGATCGCGGCCGGCTCGAAAAAGCCCTCGATGGAGGCGGCGCTGCCGCAGGTTTTCGCCGAGTTCATCCGCACTACAGCTCTGCTCGAAAAGCATTACCGCGACATGCAGGACATGGAGTTCACCGTCGAGAGCGGCAAACTGTGGATGCTGCAGACGCGCTCCGGCAAGCGCACGGCGAAGGCCGCGCTGCGCATCGCCGTCGACATGGCCAACGAGGGGCTGATAACCCATGACGAGGCGATCGCGCGCATCGATCCGGCCGCGCTCGATCAATTGTTGCACCCAACCATCGATCCCGCCGCCGCGCGCAAGGTGGTGGCGACCGGTCTGCCGGCCTCTCCGGGCGCGGCGAGCGGCGAGATCGTTTTTAATTCCGAGGATGCGGAGGCGGCCAAAGGCGCCGGCAAGGCGGTGATCCTCGTACGCGTCGAGACGAGCCCCGACGACATCCATGGCATGAATGTGGCGCAAGGCATTCTTACGACGCGCGGCGGCATGACCTCGCACGCGGCGGTTGTCGCCCGCGGCATGGGCAAGCCATGCGTCTCGGGCGCCGGCGCGATCCGCGTCGATTACGAGGCCGAGAAGATGACCGCTGGCGGCGTCGAGTTCAAAAAGGGCGACGTCATCACCATCGACGGCGCCGCCGGCGAAGTCATCCAGGGCGAAATCGCCATGCTGAAGCCGGAGCTTTCCGGCGAATTCGTCGATCTTATGAAATGGGCCGACGAGGTCCGCCGCATGGCCGTGCGCGCCAACGCCGAGACGCCGCAGGACGCGCGCGTCGCACGCCAGTTCGGCGCTGAAGGCATCGGGCTCTGCCGCACCGAACATATGTTCTTCGAGGGCGATCGTATCGTCGCGGTGCGCGAAATGATTCTCGCCGACGATGAGGAAGGACGACGCAAGGCGCTGGCCAAGCTGCTGCCGATGCAGCGCGGCGATTTCACTGAACTGTTCGAGATCATGTCCGGCTTGCCGGTGACGATCCGGCTGCTCGATCCGCCGCTGCACGAATTCCTGCCGCAGACGGAGGCCGAGATCGACGAGGTCGCCGCCTCGATGGGCGTCGACGTGGAGAAGCTGCGGCGGCGCGCCGCCGAGTTGCACGAATTCAACCCGATGCTCGGCTTCAGGGGCTGCCGGCTCGCCGTCGCTTTTCCAGAGATCGCCGAAATGCAGGCGCGCGCCATCTTTGAGGCCGCCGTCGCCGCCAAGAAGGCGACAGGCGCGGTAGTGACGCCCGAGATCATGGTTCCGCTCGTCATCGCCAAGGCCGAATTCGACCTCGTGCGAGCGACGATCGACGCAACGGCGGCGGCGGTGGCGGCGGAGACAGGCGAGGCGACGCCCTATCATGTCGGCACGATGATCGAACTCCCCCGCGCGTGCCTTCGCGCCGGCGAGATCGCCGAGACCGCCGAATTCTTTTCTTTCGGCACCAACGATCTCACCCAGACCGGCCT
Source organism: uncultured Alphaproteobacteria bacterium (assembly GCA_963815815.1). GTDB lineage: Bacteria > Pseudomonadota > Alphaproteobacteria > Rhizobiales > Beijerinckiaceae > Methylocapsa. The sequence continues at coordinate 40,182 of CAWFIA010000009.1, read as the reverse complement.
TGGCATCTCGCGCGATGACGCCGGGTCTTTCCTCGGGCGCTATGCTGCGAAGGGCATTCTGGCGGCGGACCCCTTCGTGACCATCGACAAGGACGGCGTCGGCGAACTCGTCGAGATCGCCGCCGCGCGCGGCCGCAAGACGCGGCCCGGCATCAAGCTCGGCATCTGCGGCGAGCATGGCGGCGATCCCAAATCGATTGCCTTTTGCGAAAAGATCGGCCTTTCCTACGTGTCCTGCTCGCCCTATCGCGTGCCAATCGCACGGTTGGCCGCGGCGCAGGCGGCGCTCTCGATCCGCAATGCGCGGACGGCCCGGTAGGAGCCGTCGAGAACTTGCCGCGTTCCTGGTTGGCCTTTCAGGAGAAGCGATAAGCTTGGTAAGCCGCAGCGCGGCGCCAGAGCGGCATATCAATAACAATTGAGCATAGTGAATAATAGTTTATGTATTAAATTTACTGGCCAAGTAGTCGCGCTTGTACTTACAAACTTACACTCGCACATCCCGCCAAAAAAGAATAATATTTAAAGCGGGGCTCTTTTGGCGTTGTCTTTGAAAGGGGGCGTCAACATGATCAAGATTAAGTTTTCGCACTTGCTCCCGGGCGCAGTGTTTTCGCTTTGTCTCGCCACGGTGCCGGCCGAGGCGATTGTAGACCACACTTATGTCTCGGGAAAGGGAACAGACGCTGGCGGGTGCATCTCGCCTGCTTCCGCCTGCCGGACCTTCACCTATGCGATCGCGCAGACCTCCGCCTCCGGCGAGATAATCGTGCTCGACCCGGCGGACTATTCACCGGTAACGATCACCAAATCGATCAGCATCATCGCCGACGGCGCCGGCCCGGCGGGGATCATTGTGGCGACAGGCGCCGCCATCACCATCAGCGCCGGGGCAAGCGACGTCGTCAATTTGCGCGGGTTGACCCTCGATGGCGAGGGGACGGCGGGCGGCGGCATAGTGCTCAACTCAGCAGGCGCGTTGACAATCTCCGATTGCGTCGTCCGGCATTTTGCCGGTTCTGGCATTCTGCTTCAGCCGTCAAGCGCGCTGAACTTCCGCATCTCGAACACGACCTCTGCGGACGATAGCCCGAACGGAGGAGGGCTTTCTGTCCTGACGTTGTCTGGCGCGATCGTGGGCGTCGTCGACCGCTTTACGGCCACCAACAATGGCTTCGGTATAGGAATCACCGGCGGCAGCGCTGCGACTAATATCACAATCCTGAATAGCGTCTTGTCGAACAACCGCGCCGGAACCGGCGGGCTAGGCATTGCAGGACCCGTGACGGTGACCGTGCGCAAGTCGGTGGCGAACAATAACGGCTATGGCTTTCTTACCGAAGCGGCGGCGACCCTGACGCTCGCTGATTCGATGGCGATAGGAAATTCCCAAGCCGGCGTCAAAATCACCACCAACAGCAAGGTCTTCAGCTATGGCGATAATGAGATCAACGGCAACGGCACCGATGTCTTGGGAGGAACACTGACCGCTGTGACGAAACGCTAGGGCTTGCCGCGCAAAAAAAGAATAATTTTTGAAGTGGCGTCGTTTTGGGCGGCGCCATCTTGGCGTAGTCTTTGAAGGGAGCGTCAATATGACCAAGATTACGTTTTCGCAATTGGTCGCGGGCGCATTGTTTGCGCTTTGCCTCGCCACCGCGCCCGCCAAGGCGATTGTGGACCACACTTATGTCTCAGGGAGGGGAGCCGACGCCGGCGGATGCTCCTCACCTGCTTCGGCCTGCCGGACCTTCGCCTATGCGATCGCGCAGACCTCCGCCTCCGGCGAGATAATCGTGCTCGACCCCGCGGACTATTCACCGGTGACGATCACCAAATCGATCAGCATCGTCGCCGACGGCGCCGGCCCGGCGGGGATCATTGTGGCGACAGGCAACGCCATCACCATCAGCGCTGGAACAAGCGGCGTCGTCAACCTGCGCGGCCTGACCCTCGATGGAGAGGGTACGGCGGTCAATGGCATTCTGCTCAACACCGCTGGCTCCTTGACAATCTCCGATTGCTTTGTCCGGCATTTTGGAAATGTCGGCATCCTCCTCACCCCCACCGTGCTTGGGGTGAGGAATGTCTCAATCCTGAATAGCGTCATGAACGACAACAATGGAAGCGGCCTAACTGCTTCTGGGGCCAACTTTCTCGTGACCGTTCGCAAGTCGGTGGCGAACAATAACGGCACGGGCTTTTCTGTAACGGGGGGAGCGATCCTGACACTCGCTGATACGATGGCGATAGGAAATAGCACCGGCGTCCTCATCGTCCCCGCCGGCAACGATGCCTCGCGTTCATCGGTCTACAGCTATGGCGACAATGAGATCGGTTGGGACGTGGCCAATGTTTCCGGAGGAACACTGAACACCTTGACAAAACAATAAAATCAGCTTCCGGCGAGGCCTGTTGCCTCGCCAACCTCAACGTGCCAAAAGGTCCTTCGCGAAAGAGCAAGGCGGGGTTCATAAGGACAAAACGCTGCCGCGTTCCATAACGCCGCTTGCGGGGTTCCGCCTTCGGCTTGAATATCAGCCAGCGTCGCCATGAGCGTCAGAGGGTCGAATGGCGAGACCTCCAATCCCGAGTTCAGTAAATTACCGCGGCCATTAGCGGCTTCAGGCCCCGATCCCGACGCGGCTGCGCGTAACTTGACTGGAGCCGCGCCCCCGCGACAACGCAGAGAAATGGCCGCGTGGCGGGAAAAGTCAAGTAGAGCCTCGACGCCAGTTCGATGCCGAACCGGCGATCAGCTCCGCTTTCGTCGCTTCGCGCTCGCGGCGGGTGTCTTGTTATCGGGATCATCATTTTTCTATTGCCGGAGCAACCAGTCCGGGGCCGAACATTTGGAACGTGTGCTAGCTCACCTGCACCGCTTGCAGCGCGGAGTAATCTGGTTTTCACAAAGATGGCTATCTCGGGCATGTCAGCCGGGACGACGATCGGTTGAATGGAGCTCATTGTACGCGATTAGTGAAACTGGCGACGCGCCAGGGTGGGAGCGTTGGGAACAGGAGACGATTATGTCGAATGGGAAGATGCTGATTTTGCGGGGCAACAGCGGGTCCTACGAGGACGAGGACGGCAAAAAACATGACTACAACATGGGAGCGTTGCACGAGAAGGCCGCAAAGGACTATGCGGCGAGCAAGGGCTACGTCGGGGAAGTGCTGCCTGTGGCGGGCGATTCGCCCAAGCAGACTGACGATGCGGTGCAGCTGTTGAAAGCTAAAGACTCTCCGTATACCGCGATCTATGGTTTTTCGGGCGGAGGCTACCACTTGCGGCATATTCTCGAAAAACTGCCGGCGGAGGCGCTCACACGCATCAAATTGGTCGTCGTGCTAGGTGCGCCGCCAACGAAACCGGTCAAAGACGAGCGGTCGGGCAAAACACATTGGCCTAATTGCAAAGCGGACGTACACGGTAAACTTTTAAAGTCCGAGGAAGATCCTAAATCCTGTGGTCCTTTACCCTCCGAGTTCGAGTTGACCAACTTTGCGAGCAAGTACCCTGGCACAAAGGGGATCAAGTGGGACCTGGTCTACTGGACCAACCCCGATCCAGATGGACGACACATGTTCGGCCCGGACTGGTTGCTCGCACAAGAATTGAAGTCCCAAAAAACGGCGCCTTGACGCCGCCTGGAGCGTGACGACCGCCACCTCGAAGGCGCCTGTGTCGCGTGGGTTCGACGCCTCGCCAGCCTTGGCGCGCATCATGCGGCCCCTAATGAGCGTTTCGCCCACAACGGGCCAAAGCGCCCTTATGCCTTAACGAAAGGCGACGCGTATTTAATTCTACTGAATCACAAAATCGAGGGAGATTCGCGTCGCGAGCAAATCTGGTAACTTGTTGATTTGTTGATCGATACCCGGTGTTTGATATGGATCTCTCGAGACCAACCAGCCAAGCGCGTTTTGCCGCCTATGTCGAGGCTCTTGTTGAAGTGATCGGGCATGCCGATCGGGCCAAGCCCTTGAACGATTATTGCGTCGGGCTGTTGATGCCCGGCGAGCGCAAGAGCGTCGAGCCTATGGCGGCGATTGTTGCGCCGACACGCGTCTCGGCCAAACATCAATCGCTTCTGCATCTGGTCGGCGAAGCGCCCTGGTCGGACGAGGCGGTCTTGGGTAAGGTTTTCGAGCTGGTTCTGCCTTCCCTCGAGAGACAAGGCCCGATCGAAGCCTGGATCGTGGACGACACGGGCATTGCGAAAAAGGGGACCCATTCGGTCGGCGTCGCGCGGCAATATTGCGGCAGGCTCGGCAAGCAGGACAATTGCCAGGTCGCGGTGACGCTGTCGATCGCCAATCATACGGCGAGCCAGCCGATCGCCTACCGGCTCTATATGCCGGAGGCATGGGCAAATGATCAGGCACGCCGAAAAAAGGCGCATATCCCCAAGGAGATCGAGTTCAAGACGAAGCCACAGATTGCGCTTGATCAGATCCGTGCGGCTCATGCCGCAGGCGTCGCGCCGGGCGTCGTGCTGGCTGATGCGGGCTATGGCGTGAACGGCGGCTTTCGCGCCGGAGTGACAGCTTTGGATCTGCCTTACGTCGTCGGCGTCCAATCGACGCTGACCGTTTGGCCGCCCGGTCAGGAGCCTCTACCGGCAAAGCCCTGGAGCGGCCATGGCCGCAAGCCGTCTCGTCTGAACCGTGATCTTGAACATCAACCCGTCACGGTCAAGGAGCTGGCGCTGAGCTTGAAGAAAAAAGCATGGCGCAGCCTCACCTGGCGCGAAGGTTCGAACACGCCGCTCGCCTCGCGCTTTGCCGCTGTGCGTCTGCGCCCAGCCTCGCGTGATTGCAATCGGACCAAACCGCATCCGCTGGAATGGCTCATTGTTGAGTGGCCGAATGAAGAAGCTGAGCCGACGAAATATTGGCTCTCGACCTTGCCCAAGGACACGCCTTTGCAGGATCTCGTCGACAAGGCCAAATTGCGCTGGCGCATCGAACGCGATTACGAGGAGCTGAAAGGCGAACTCGGATTGGCCCATTACGAAGGTCGAGGTTGGCGTGGCTTTCACCACCACGCGACACTCTGCATCGCAGCTTACGGCTTTCTGATCTGCGAACGGGAAGCGATTCCCCCCTCAGCCTCCTGGCGGCGCAAGATGCCTCCGTTACCCAAAGGTTTTCGACCCCGCGGCGCCGCCGATCCGACCAGAACGTCACGTCGAAAACTCGATCGCGACGATCCGAAAACGGCTCACCGTCGCGCTCGCAAAAACCCTTATGCGATGTCCATGCTGTCAAACAACACACCGCCAGACAGCTACCCATATCCGTTCATGACACAGTAGAATTAAGCGCCTAAGCCGAAAATTTGTCCGCCTGCAAGGCTAAAGTTCGGCGAAATATTGCCTGACCGGATTGAAGGGTGCCTGGACCGATTTCAGCGCTGCGAAGAGACTGGGTTGCTTATCCCGCAAGCGGCGGATCAGCTGGCGCGGAGTCGGAGATATTCTCGTATCCAAAAATGTGTTCGCGTCGATGCGATTCAGCTGGTAGTCGAAAAGAGGCAGCCCCTTATTGGATCTGTACATATTCATGACGAGGACGGCGAGAAACTCCTCTTGATTGACGTAACCGCCGGTTACCGACGAGCCATATTCGACGCCCGAAACCATTCTCAATGCGTGCACCAGCTCATGCAGCAAGACTTCATCTTCGCTGTAGGTGTGGCCGCGCAGTCCGAGCGGGTCCGCGGCCCAAAAGAAGATATCCACGGCGCTGCCGGTCCCCGTGCCTTTGCATATGCGCGTTCCGTCAAATTTTGGCGTGCAGAATGGGCTGCCGTCGTCCAACCTGGGCAACATAAGCCTGTCTTTAGCCGTCGCCGCGTATAGCTCCACCGGAATGGTGTTGGCGACCTCATCATCGGCGTAATCAGGAGCGAATACATAAGGAAAGATCATCACCGAGTAACCGGGCGATGCGTGAAACTGTATCAGAAGCGTTGTGCCAGTGGCCTTGCCGGCAATAGCGTCGAGCTGCTTCTCCACGAATGTTTCGTGCGCGGATTTCATGAAATCATATTTCGCCCGTAGCCAATGGGCGTCTTTTGCTCTCTTCGGGTCAAGCACGGGGACGAACAAGCGTTTCCAATCGGCAAACTGCGGATAGGCGATCCAAATGCTACGAGCTTTCGGATAGGGCTTTGCATTGACCGCTTCTGTGACCTTGTCCGCCATGATCCTTCCAATGCGATTTTATAAATCTTTTGCCGACATTCCGTAGTCGGCAGTCGCTCCTGAAATAGTCTTGCTTCCATGCAACAGGCGGCGCCTATGCGCTGGCGCACATGCCGCGCTCTCGTTCGGGGAGCGGCGCCTATCAATAGTATTCCTATTTCCAACAGCGACCCAAGGAGAATGACTTGGTTGATGCGGATCTTGCGCTTACGCCGCCGGCGAATGTCGGCCCATGGCGCGGTAGAAGATGGTTTTCGCCATTTCGACGAGCGCCAGATACGCCAGCGTCGCGCCGGCGAGATAGGCGAAGAACAGCGGCGGCGGGGTGACGAAGCCGAACCAGCGGCCGATCGGAAGCAGCGGCAGGGCGATCGCGAATGCCACGACGCCGAGCGCCATGTTGACGAGAAATTGATCGGGTCTGCTCCTGAAGAAAGGGCGCCGCGTTCTGATCGCGAAAACGACCAGCACTTGTGTCATCATCGACTCCATGAACCAGCCGGTCTGAAAAAGCTCCGCGCCGGCGTTGAAGAAAGCCAAAAGAGCGTAGAACGTTATGAAGTCGAAGACAGAGCTCAGCGGGCCGAACACCAGCATGAACCTCTCGATGAATTTGATGTCCCATCTGATCGGCGCGGCGACGGCTTCCTCGTCGACGCGGTCGAAGGGAATGGCGATCTCGGATATATCGTAGAGCAGGTTGTTCAACAGGATCTGGATTGGCAGCATCGGCAGGAATGGCAAAAACAGCGCGGCGCCCGCCATGCTGAACATGTTGCCGAAATTCGAGCTCGAGCCCATCAAAACATATTTAGACACGTTCTGGACCGTGCGGCGCCCCTGCACCACCGCCGTGCGGACGACCGAAAGATCATGCTCGAGAAGAACCAGATCGGCGGCGGCGCGCGCGACGTCGGCGGCGCCGTCGACGGAAATCCCCACGTCGGCGGCGTGCAGGGCCGGCGCGTCGTTGATGCCGTCGCCCATGAATTCGACGACATTGCCAAGCCGCTTCAGCGCCAGCAAAATGCGCAGCTTCTGCTGCGGACTGACCCGGCAAAAAAGGTTGGCGCTGGGCAGCTTTCCAAACAGCGCCTCCTCGGAGAGATGCGTCAAGGCGTCCCCGGTCAGAACGCCCGTAACCGGCACGCCGAGTTCGGCGAAGACATGGCGCGCGACAATCTCATTGTCGCCGGTCAGCACCTTTATGGCGACGCCGGCCGCCGCCATCGCCCGGATCGTCTCTCCGGCGCTCGCCTTCGGCGGATCGAGAAAAACGGCGAAGCCGGCGAAAACGAGATCGCTCTCGTCGCAGATCGCTGCGGTCTTGCAGGCGCCGCCGACAACGCGAGTGGCGACGCCCAGAGCGCGAAATCCATTGGCGCCGAGCCCGTCAAGGGTCGCCTGGAATATGCGCCGCGTCTCATCGTCGAGCGTCGCCTCTTGGCCGCTCGCGTCCTCATAGCGTCCCGACAGCCGCAGCAGCTCTTCCGGCGCGCCCTTCACGATGAGACGGCGTTCGCCGCCGCGTTCGACCAGGACGGCGACTCGGCGCCTCTCGAAATCGAAAGGGACTTCGTCGATTTTTTTCCAGCCCGCCATGTCGAACGAAGAAGCGGCGAGAATGGCGTTATCGAGCGGGCTTTTCATGCCGCTTTCGAACCGGCTGTTGATAAAGGCATAAGCAAAAGCGGACGGGCTTTCGCAGCCGCGCCCGTCGATCACGCGGACCAGCTTGATCGCCGCCTCGGTGAGCGTGCCGGTTTTGTCCGTGCACAAGACGTTCATCGCGCCGAGATCGTGGATCGCTGAAAGCCGCTTCACGATGACCTTGCGCTTGGACAGATCAATCGCCGACCGCGCCAGCGTGACCGTCACGATCATCGGCAAAAGCTCAGGCGTCAGACCGACGGCGAGCGCCAGCGCGAACATCAGCGATTCAAGCAACGGTTTGTGAAAAGCGATGTTGACCACCAGGACGAACAAGACCATCAGCAAGGTCAGGCGCATGATCAACAGGCCGAAGCTGCTGATCCCCATGGCGAAGGCCGTCGCCGGCGGCTTTTCGGCGAGGCTCGTCGCAAGATGGCCGAGCGCCGTCCTCGCGCCGGTGCGGCAAAGCAGCATCGTCGCCGTTCCGCTGATCACCGAGGTGCCGGCAAAGACGGCGTTCGAGGCGCCGGCGGGATTTTCGGCACCCGAAGGGGCGTCGCCCGCCTGCTTGGCGACCGGGTAGGGCTCGCCCGTGAGAAGAGCCTGGTTGATGAAAAGATCGCGGCTTTCGAGCAGGCGTCCGTCGGCGGGGACGAGATCGCCGGCGATCAGCTCGACAATGTCGCCCGGGACCAGCTGGTCGACGGGCAAAGAAAGCTTTTCGCCGCCGCGCCTTACGCTCGCGCGCACCGCCACCGAGCGCCGCAGCGCCTCGACCGCATTTTGCGCGCGCACTTCCTGCACGAAATCGAGCGCCATGCTCATCAGCACGATCGAGACGACGATGAGAAAGCTCGGAATGTCGCCGGTGGCGGCCGACAGGCCGCTCGCCACAAGCAGGATCACGACGAGCGGGTTACGAAAGCGGGCGAGGAACTGCAGCCACAAGGGCGAGCGTTTGACGTCCGCCGCGTTGTTGGGGCCAAAGGCGGCCAAGCGCGCCCGAGCCTCCGCGGCGTCGAGGCCGGCAAGCGTCGCGCCGAGGCGGCGGAGAAGCCGGTCCGCGGGCTCTTGCCAGATTTCTTCGGCGCCAATCTCGTCTGCGACGGGGTCGATCGCGCTCTGCTGCGGCGCCCCTCTGACGTCTTCGCGTTCGGACGTGACGGTCATCGGCCGGATGTCCTCCGACGGCGGGCGCAGCGCGCCGCTTCGAGCGTTGCAGCGCCTTTCAAATACGATCGCTCCAGGCTGGCGCCCGAAGCCGAGTCAAGGCTAGCACAAACAGGCTGCACCGCGGTTGATCGCGGTAAGAATAGTCGCGGCTTTCGTCATTTAGGGAGCGAGCTCGATGAGCGCCGCGCGGTTTTGCGCGACGAGGGGCGCCGCGGCCGCCGTGACGCTGCCGTGGTGGGTGAACAACAGCACCTGCGTCGTCTGGCCAAGTTCGGCCAATAGCCCGAGCGCCGCGGCGCCGCGCTCGTCGTCGAAATGGACAAGCAGATCGTCGGCGATGAAAGGCAGCGGCTCGGCGGCGCGCGCATAGTGCTCGATGCTGGCGATGCGGAAGGCGAGATAGAGCTGATCACGGACGCCGTCGCTCATCTGCGTGACGGGCACCTCTTCGCCGCTGCTGCGCCGGCCGACCACGATCGGCGTTCCGGCGCCGTCAACGTCCGTGTCGACGCCGGCGAAGGCGCCGCCGGTCGAAGCCGCGAACAGTTCGCCGGCGCGCCGAATCAGCGGGTCTTTCCGTTGATCCCGCAGCCTTTCCATGGCCGCCCGCAGAAGCTCTTCGGCCAGGGCGATCTCGACGTAACGCTCGAGCGCGCCGTGCATTTCGGCGATCGCGCGCTCGCGTTCCGCGACGGCGGAATTGACGCCTTCACAGGCGGTCAAAGCCTCGAACTCGCGGGTTCGATCCTGCTGCGCCGCAAGGGCCTCTTCGAGGCTCGCCTGTAGCGCGCGCGCCTCGCTTTCCGATCGCTCCGTCGCGGCTCTGATCGCGTCGAGGTCGCGCCCGCCCCAGCTCTCGCGAAGAACCTCGATGGAGAGGTCATCGCCGGCCTGGATTATCGCCTTCGCCAGCGCTTCGCATTTTTTGGCGATCTCGCTTCGCTCAACGCACCTCGCCGCGAGGCCGGCGAGTTCGGCGGCGGCCGCGCCCGACCGCAGGCGCAGGGCTTCGATTTCCGTGCGTGAAATTTCGGCCGCGCGGGCGATCGCGTCGCGCTCGGCGTTGAGCGCGGCGAGCTGCAAGCGCAGGCTGTCGCGCTCGATCATGATTTTGCGGGCGCCGTCGAGACGCTCGACCAGCATTTTGGCGGCGGCGACGCCATCCTCCGGCAATGCAAAATCCATGTTCGCCGCGATGGCTTGCACCCGCGCGCGAAGATCTGCTTCGTCTTCGTCCATGCGGTTAAGCCGCCGGCGGGTCGATCGCACATTCTCGAATTGCTCGACGCCGGCTGCCCAAAGGGTGGCGATTTCATTGGCCCGTTCGAGGCTGATCTTCTCGCTGAGGCGAAGCGAGTGAGCCGCGGCGCCCCACAGGAGCCGCCACTGCCCCTCCGCCGCGACCAGCGCCGCGTGCGCGTCGGCAATCTGATTGAGCTTCAGCTCGACGTCGCGCAGAGCGGTCTCGTCCTGCCGGCAATCGGCATAGGCGTCGTCGTGGGCTTTGACCGCGCGGCTGGCGGCGATCGCGCGCTCGGTCAGGGTTGCGGCGGCCGCCAGTTTCAGCTTCGCCTCCGCCTGCTCCAGCGCCTCGAGACGCGAGGCGATCGCCGCCGCCTGCGCCGCAGCGGCCTCGTTCTGCGTTCGCCATTCGACCTGCCGCATGAGCAGCGCCGCGCGCTCGGTTGCGGCGAGCTTGAGCCGGCCAAGTTTAGGCGCGCGCGCCGCCGCCTCCGGCCACGCCGCGCGCCAGGCCTCGCTCCGCGCCGCCAGCGCGCGCGCAACTTCGTTCTTTCGCTGCGCGAGCGCGGCCAAGGCGGCGACGGCGCTGACTTTCTCGCGTCGCGCCAGCTCGAGCGCGGCGACACGCTCCGCGTCGATCGATTTTCGATCGGCGAGATCGTCTGCTATCCGCATGCGTTGCTGCTGAATATCGACATCCGCCAGCCGGTCGCGGAACGGACGGGCCGCCACTGCCGCGCCATCTGCGCTCAGATAGCGCATTTTGATCTCATCGAAGATTTCGTCACGATCCTTGCGGGCCGCCGCCAAGGCGTCGGCCGTCGCCACGTCGCCCACGCTCGTCAATCGTTCAATATCGGCCGCGGCTTTGTCGCGCTTCTCTGCCTCCGCCTCGATCCTTTCGGCGAGGCGGCGCAAATCAGCCTCGATCGCCGACCGCTGGTCGATTTCAGATTGGATGACGGCGGTGTCTGGATAGGCGGCTGCCTGCAATTCGTCGATCGATTCGAATCGTTGTTGAATCACAGTCGCGGCGATTTCGCCCTCGATTTTGCGGAGCTGGCGCTGTTTCGCTGCGTTGGCGGCGGCCAGCTCCGGAAGGGTTGCGAAAAGCGCCGCGTCGACCCCAAACGGCTCATGCGCGCCTGCCGCGCGGCGCTTCGCCTGGCGCCCAAGGATCGCGTCCCGCGCCGCCGTTTCGCGCTCGATGCCGATTTTGACGCTCGCGAGCCTTTCGTGTTGCATCAAGCCTTGCGCGACGAGGGCCTGCGCCGTTTTGATCTCCTCCGCGCGCGGGGCCGCCGCCTCGAGTTCGTCGTCGCTGGCAACGCCGACGGCGATGCGCAAGACCATCAGTTTCGCGCCGAACGCGGCAAGTTCGTCCTCGCGGTTTGCTCGATCCTGACGCGCCTTGGCGACATGGAGCGCCTTTTCCCCGACGTCGCGAATGGCGCTTTCCGCGTTGATGAGGCATAGCGGCGGCGTCAGGGCGTCGATCTTCGCCCGCAGGGCTTTGCAACGCGCCTCGGCTTCGGACAAAGAATCCGCGCAGCGCTTTTGCGCCGCAAAGGCGCTGGCGCAGGCGACGGCGAAATCCTCGCCGAGGGGCGCGACGTCGGCGAAAGCGGATAAGCGCTCGTTCAGCCAATCGAATTCGCGGATCAACGGCGCGACGCGGGCAAGACGCGCTAACCGCAGCTTCTCCTCGTTCAGCTCGGCGAGCCGCTGGCGCCGCTTCGCCGCGGTATCGCGCGCGGCGTTCAGCATCTGGCGCGCCTTGTCGTAACGTTCGCGCGTCATCTCGCCTTGCCTGACGGCTTTGTCCGCCTCGTCAAAGGCCTTGAGGCCAACATAGAACAGGCGGTCCGATTTTTTGCGCATGTCAAAGAGTTCGGAGGCTTGCGCGCGCAGGCCGTCGACCAGTTCGACAAGCGCCGTGAGGCCGCCGCCGGCCGCGAGGATCAGGCGGCCGATGTCTCCGTCGGCCTTGAGCACCTCGTCGCCGCCTTGGCGCAGAGTTTCATGTCCTAGGCCGAAGAGGGAGCAGAACCGCTCGCGGCTTGTCGCGCCGAGGACCTGACCGAGTGCGGCCTCGTCGACCGGCTGGCCCGCCGCGTCGGTCAGCGCGCGGGCGCGGCTCTTGCGTCGCGTTAAGGAAAGCCGCGTTCCATCGGCGAGCACGAGCGAGGCGCCGAGGCGAATCCGGTCTGCGCCGAAAATTTGGCCGCGCTCGCTTCGTTGCGGCACGCCGAACAGAAAATCGGCGACGGCTTCGAGGGCGGTGCTTTTTCCCGCCTCGTTGCGGCCAAAGATGACGGTGAGGCCGGGCGACGCCGGAAAGGTCAGCGCGGCTTGCTTCGTGCGGCCGTAATTCTCGATCGTCAGGCTCTCAAAGCGCATCGGCGCTCGCTTTTTCGATCAGAGCGAGGGCGAGGGCTCTGGCGCGCTCGCAGCTCTCCGCCTTTAATTGGCCGAACAGCGCATCCGGACGGGCGCCGGCCGGCAGCTTCGCCGCGATCTCGGTGAGTCGCGCGGTCAGGCGCTGGTCCAGCCACCCCGCTTCCGCGAATTCGTCGATGGCGCGGCGCAGGTCGCCGGCGACCGTCGGGTCGACGCCCCGCGCAGCCGCGAGGGGCGCGGTGCGCAGGGTGAGCTTTTCCAGCCAAAGGTCGCTGGCGATGCTGGCGAATAAGGTTTCGGTTTCCTCGCGCAGGTTTTTGGCGTCGGTTATCAAATTGGCGTGGAGAGCCGCCGCGCCCGCGAGGGTTAGCCGCAGCGCCAGGGCGCGCCCCTCGGCCGCCGCCAAGGCCGCCTCGGCGCGGTCGCGCACCGCTGCGAGGAGCGCGCCGCGATCCTCCAGCGCGCAGACGTCGATCGTCTCGTTGGCGAAGCGTACGACGTCGAGAGGGCGGTGCTCCAGCGAGACGACAACGCCGTCCTCGATGGTGACGAGCGTCGCCCCCTTCGGCCCGGTCTCCTTGATGCTGCGGCCCTGAAGATTGCCGGAGAAGACGATCGGCGGCGAGGCCCAAAGTTCTTCTCGCGTATGGACATGGCCGAGCGCCCAATAGGCGTAGCCATGGTTCGCCAGCTGCTCGACGCTGCAGGGGGCGTAGGCGCCGTGGCCGTCGCGCCCGCTTCCGGACGTGTGCAAGACGCCGATGTTGAAGCGCCCGGCGATTGGCCTTGGATAGGCGCGCGCGATGTTGTCCACTACCTCGCGCTGGGGAAAGCTCTGGCCGTGCACGGCGGCTCCAATCTCGTCCACAAGCACAGTGTCCGGCCTGTTCGAGGGCAACACGGTGACGTTGTCGGAAAATTCGAGGCGGCTCGCGAAAGGATTGGCCGCATCATGATTGCCAAAAATCATCACCACCCGGACGCCATGGGCGCGCAGGCGCCGCATGCGCTCGACGAAGAACTGGCCGGTGCGGTAATCGCGCCAGCCGCCGTCGAAGACGTCGCCCGCGATTACGACGAGGCGGACCTCTTCGTCGATCGCAAGCTGGATCAGATTGTCGAAAGCGCGGCGCGAGGCGTCGACGACGCGGGCGGCGAAATCTTGCGATTTCTCCGAGAGTCCCAGGAGGGGACTGTCAAGATGGAGGTCGGCGGCGTGGATGAATTGAAGCGCAAGCATGATCCCCTTAGAGTCTTCGGCGGAACCGAAAACTCTGTGGGCATCGAGCTTTTGGTAGGACCGCTAGGCTGTGCTGATAGAGCGAAGGCTGCGCGCCGTTAGCCGATTTCGGCAAGCCCTTGCGGTCAGGGCGACCCCAGAGCGCCCGAAATTTTCTCGGGCGTTGACGCGCGGCCACGGACCCTCGGCGTCAAGCTACGGAAGAACTCTGGAAGGCGGACGACGCTGGCCCGCTGGCCGCATCCACCTGGCGTTCGGGAAGATCTCCGCGGCCGGCCGTTCCCAAGTGGGGCAAATCCGCGCGATGCCATGCCGCCGCGCCGACGCTGGCCGAGCGATGTTCATAAAGATTCCATGGGGCACCGACCCCTCCAGCCTGGGTTTTGGCCGGTATGATGCGGGGTCGTTGACTGCATCGCAAGGAGGAATCCGATGCGCCCTACCGATAAAACCCGCAACCAGGATTTGGCGCGTAACCAGGGAGATCATTCAACTCTGTATGTGTCGCTGGAGTTAAGCCGATCGAGCTGGCTCGTGACCTCGCTGTCGCCGAACAGCGACAAGATGTCGAAATACTCGATTGCCGCGGGTGACGCCCCAAAATTACTTGCCTTGCTGGCACGCCTACGCGGAAGAGCCGAGCAGCTCGTCGGAGGGTCGCTTAATGTCGTGGTCATCCAAGAAGCTGGCCTCGACGGCTTCTGGGTACATCGATCGCTCGAGGCAAATGACATTGAAAGCCATGTGGTCGATCCCGCTTCGATCGCCGTGTCGAGGCGACGACGGCGCGCAAAGACGGACACGATCGACGGCGAAACACTGCTCAGGACATTGCTGGCCTGGAAGCGCGGGGAGCCGCGTGTCTGCGAAATGGTTGTGCCGTCTACACCGGAGCAAGAGGACCAGCGCCGTCTCTCGCGTGAACGCGCAAACTTGTTGCGAGAGCGAATTCAGCACGTCAATCGCATCAAAGGGCTGCTCGCTGGCCAAGGAATCACCGGTTATGATCCACTGCACAAAGATCGGCGAACCCGCCTCGACGGGCTGATGACAGGCGACGGGCGACCGCTGCCTGGTCGATTGAGGGTGGCGCTGCTGCGCGAACTCGCCCGCATCGAACTGCTGCTGCAGCAGATCGCCGATGTTGAGGCTGAACGCGATGTATCCATCGAGGCAGATATGGACGGGCGGCCATCGCCGGTCGCATTGCTCGCGCGGCTCAAGGCAATTGGTCCGCAGATTGGGGCGGTGCTTTATAATGAAGGCCTCTACCGAAACTTCGCCAACCGGCGTGACGTGGCCGCCTATGCTGGGCTGGTGCCGACGCCATGGCGAAGTGGGTCAATCGACCGGGAGCAAGGTATATCCAAAGCCGGCAATCCGCGTCTGCGCCACATCATGATTGAGCTGGCATGGTTATGGCTGAGGCATCAGCCAGGCAGCGCACTGAGCGGCTGGTTTCGTGCGCGTGTAGGAAATGAGCGCGGGCGGATCCGGCGGATCACGATCGTTGCGCTGGCCCGCAAGCTGCTAATCGCCCTTTGGCGCTACGTGACACTGGGAGAAGTGCCGGAGGGGGCTGTGTTGAAAGCGTCCTGGTCCCAGCGCGCAACGTCAAAGGAGAACCCCGCCATCCGCGAGGGAAGCTGACCCTTGCCGGATCTCGGCGAGCGGACCGCATAACGTCCTGGCTGCAAGATGCCGTGATAAAGATTGGTTCCGCTCTTTCCGAGCCCGATGACCTCGAGTATGAGGAATTTTGGTGCCGCCGCGATAAGCGGCGACCGGATGTGAGGTTCTGCGGTGTCGAGGCCGCAGGTGAGGAAGGGCTCGGGCTGACGAGGGGATAGCAGCGAAGCGGATTGCACGGTGGTCTGACGACAAGCGCGTGATTGCACATTGATCTGATCGGCGCGGTGGGCGGTATCGGCTACCGCATGAGTTGTCGCGTGCCTTGAACTGCCGTCACTATCATGCAGACGGCTGAAACGTTCAGTCTGACCGGAATCCTGGAATTGCCATGGCGGGGGCTGCGCAACTCGATCAGCTTCGCCCCCGCCATGGCTTACAGCGAGCCTCGGCAAAAATCGGCTTGAAATGAGTTGAACGTCCACACAGCTGCAGAATATGACTTGACCCCGACAGCCCTCATGTGAGGACGTAATGACGGCGTTCGCGTTGAAATAGGCCTTAATTTTCGACCTGCGCCTTCGCCGGGATGGCTCTATGAGCGCGCGCGGCGGGGGTGTATAATTATAAAAATATGGGTGGGAATGAGGCGATGGGTGACGAGGACGAAGGCGTTTTTGGCGCGCCGCCGCGTAAGACGGCGTCGCATGAGATTGGAGAGAATCTGGACGATCTGTCCCTTCATCAAATCGAGGAGCGAATTTTGCTCCTCAGCGCGGAAATCGACCGGCTGGACGAGGCGCGAAAAGCCAAGAAGGCTTCGCTCGGCGCCGCCGCCGCCTTTTTCAAGGTATGACGTCGTATCGAACGCGGCGCCCCGCCGAATTCGCTTGCGGCGGGGCGCCGCTAGGGTAGGTAGGTCATTGATTTATTGACGAAATGTAGTGCTATTGTCAAAAAACTGAGACGCCCTGGTTGACATGTTGGGATTTGGGGCCATATAAGGCGGCTATTGGCAGCGGCGTCGTCTTCGGGCGGCGGGCGCGGAATTCGTCTCTCGGGACCACATTGGTCGTCTTCGCACCTGGTTAAGCTTAGCCGGGGCGGGGAGCGTTTTCTGCGTTTACGGCGCGTTTTGAGCCGGATTTTGCGCTTTTGCGGGCTTTGGCTTGGCGAGGGCGCTTTCCGGGGCGTGGCGGATCGCTTGCGGCATCGGCTGTTTGACAATCGCATCGGAAGAAAGAGAAACGTGGACGGCGGGGTCCTTGCGGGACGCCTCCTCCTTTGCGGGGGAGAGGCGTCCGACGAGACACTCTGGCGGTCACGTTCTTAAGTTCATCCAAGTTTGCGTTCGGCCCTCGTTGATGGGGGCGCCGGCGCGGACGGATGTGCTTGGGACTCGTCGAAAGAGTTGCGCCGCAAGGCGCATTTCGCAAACGGGCGCATTTTGCAAGAAGGCATTTTTGCAAGAAAGATGCGCCGCGCCGCATGTCGCCGCCTTAAGCGGGCGCGGATGCGGGTGACCAGCCTGGAGCCAAATTCTCATATTCAACTTGAGAGTTTGATCCTGGCTCAGAACGAACGCTGGCGGCAGGCCTAACACATGCAAGTCGAACGCCCTAGCAATAGGGAGTGGCAGACGGGTGAGTAACGCGTGGGAACATGCCTTTCGGTTCGGAACAACTCGGGGAAACTTGAGCTAATACCGGATACGCCCTTTTTGGGGAAAGATTTATCGCCGAAAGATTGGCCCGCGTCTGATTAGCTAGTTGGCGGGGTAACGGCCCACCAAGGCGACGATCAGTAGCTGGTCTGAGAGGATGATCAGCCACATTGGGACTGAGACACGGCCCAAACTCCTACGGGAGGCAGCAGTGGGGAATATTGGACAATGGGCGCAAGCCTGATCCAGCCATGCCGCGTGAGTGATGAAGGCCTTAGGGTTGTAAAGCTCTTTTGCCTGGGAAGATAATGACGGTACCAGGAGAATAAGCCCCGGCTAACTTCGTGCCAGCAGCCGCGGTAATACGAAGGGGGCTAGCGTTGTTCGGATTTACTGGGCGTAAAGCGCGCGTAGGCGGATCCTTAAGTCAGGGGTGAAATCCCGAGGCTCAACCTCGGAACTGCCTTTGATACTGGGGATCTCGAGTTCCGGGAGAGGTGAGCGGAACTGCGAGTGTAGAGGTGAAATTCGTAGATATTCGCAAGAACACCAGTGGCGAAGGCGGCTCACTGGCCCGGTACTGACGCTGAGGCGCGAAAGCGTGGGGAGCAAACAGGATTAGATACCCTGGTAGTCCACGCCGTAAACGATGGATGCTAGCCGTTAGGCAGCTTGCTGCTTAGTGGCGCAGTTAACGCTTTAAGCATCCCGCCTGGGGAGTACGGTCGCAAGATTAAAACTCAAAGGAATTGACGGGGGCCCGCACAAGCGGTGGAGCATGTGGTTTAATTCGAAGCAACGCGCAGAACCTTACCAGCTCTTGACATGTCGCGTATGGTCGCCGGAGACGGCTTCCTTCAGTTCGGCTGGCGCGAACACAGGTGCTGCATGGCTGTCGTCAGCTCGTGTCGTGAGATGTTGGGTTAAGTCCCGCAACGAGCGCAACCCTCGCCCTTAGTTGCCATCATTAGGTTGGGCACTCTAGGGGGACTGCCGGTGATAAGCCGAGAGGAAGGTGGGGATGACGTCAAGTCCTCATGGCCCTTACGGGCTGGGCTACACACGTGCTACAATGGCGGTGACAATGGGATGCGGAGGGGCGACCCCGAGCAAATCTCAAAAAGCCGTCTCAGTTCGGATTGCGCTCTGCAACTCGGGCGCATGAAGGTGGAATTGCTAGTAATCGTAGATCAGAACGCTACGGTGAATACGTTCCCGGGCCTTGTACACACCGCCCGTCACACCATGGGAGTTGGTTCTACCCGAAGGCGTTTTGCTAACCTTTAAGGAGGCAGACGACCACGGTAGGGTCAGCGACTGGGGTGAAGTCGTAACAAGGTAGCCGTAGGGGAACCTGCGGCTGGATCACCTCCTTTCTAAGGATGATCCCTCAGTTCGCCGGACTTCTTTTCGCATCTTGCGCAACAGCGCGATGCGGAGTTTGGCGCTATCGGATCTCTTCAGAACAATCGGTCCTTTTTTTCGCGCGTCATGCGCAACAGCGCTGACGCCGCGCCTAAGGACCATATGCGGGACTTCGCCGCCTTCGTTTCTCTTTCTTCCTAAAGGACAGGCCCCGGGCTTCCGGCCATGCCTTTCAGGCCAGGCCTTTGCGCTGGGCTGGGCGGCTTTGGGCAAAGTTCGGGCTTGTAGCTCAGTTGGTTAGAGCGCGCGCTTGATAAGCGTGAGGTCGGAAGTTCAAGTCTTCCCAGGCCCACCATTATGTTTAGCCTCAAGCGCCGGCGGGCTGTTCGCGCCGTCAGGCGCGGCGGGCGGTCGCCCTTGCGGCGCTTCGCGCCGGGGGGATCCGACTGGTTTGGCTGTTTGACGCGCAGGAGTTGGCCTGAAGGGCTCGACGACGCCGTCAGGCGTCGCAAGGCCGACCGGCCGCCGCGGCTGACGCCGCGAGCCAGGGAGACGGATGTCTCCGCCGGCGCCTGAGGCTAAGGAAAACCCTTGGCCTTTGCGCGGCGCGCCAAGGCCAAGGGGCCATAGCTCAGTTGGGAGAGCGCGTGCTTTGCAAGCATGAGGTCGTCGGTTCGATCCCGTCTGGCTCCACCAGATTTTTGGGATTTTGACGCGGTTTGCGGGCCCTGCTCCTGACAACAAAGTTTCGCCTTGGCGCTTATCGCCATTGGCGGGTTATCTTCCATCGTAAAGAGGAAATGCATCCGGTTGGCTTTGGCCAGCGTTGGGTTTTTTTCGCGTCTGCGCGAAGAATCCGATGTTGCAAAGCCGAGCATACAGTCAGTGGGCGAGCTTGACCGCTTCGCTCCCGGGTGTGTTTGAAGCAAACTGGTCTTTAAATATATCATCTCGCGCCCTTGATCTTCTGGAGTAGGCAGGAGGTCGGCCGCAACGCATGATCCCCAAAAGTCGCCGACTTTTGGGACAAGGTCATGCGTCTTAAAAAATGCGGTGGGCGTCGATAATGAGAGCGATCAAGTGTCTTAAGAGTATCCGGTGGATGCCTTGGCGCTGAGAGGCGAAGAAGGACGTGGTACGCTGCGATAAGTCATGGGGAGCCGCGAACAGGCTTTGATCCGTGAATTTCCGAATGGGGAAACCCACCTTCGATATCTGTAATTCCGAATGTTGCGCGGCGTGGCGCGAGCGGCGTCGTCCAGCGTTTGGAATTACAGATATCACAAGAAGGTATTTGCTCCTGAAAAGATAGGGAACAAAGGCTAACCCGGGGAACTGAAACATCTAAGTACCCGGAGGAAAGGACATCAACGAGACTCCGTTAGTAGTGGCGAGCGAACGCGGACCAGGCCAGCGCTTCTGTATTTCCAACTGGAACCGATTGGAACATCGGGCCTTAGCGGGTGACAGCCCCGTACGGATGCAAGAAATGCGGAAGACTTGAGTAGGGCGGGACACGTGCAATCCTGTCTGAACATGGGGAGACCACTCTCCAAGCCTAAGTACTCCTCAGCGACCGATAGCGAACTAGTACCGTGAGGGAAAG
>CAWFIA010000009.1:0-15000 GCA_963815815.1 uncultured Alphaproteobacteria bacterium | reverse complement strand
ATCCGTGCTATCAATGCATTACAAATTCCAACTGTTGAAGATCAGTCAAACGAGTTGGCCCTCGCGGTGCTTCAATGCGTGTGAATTCTCGCGCCCAATCAACGGAGGCGAGAAGGAACAGGCCGCATATCATGGTCACGACGGCGAGCGATCCCATCATGGCTGAGGCGTCAAACTTGAGGCACAACAACGCGCCGATTGCAGCTCCAGCCGAAGTGCACCCCAAGTTAGAGACGCCATAAAACGTTGCGCGGCGCGCGCCGATGTAAAGCGGAGCAAGCAAAGCAACGAGCCCGAATGCAAAAGCGAAATATGAACAGAAAATGATATAAATCATCGGAATGTTGTGCACTTCTTTTGGAAAAATAGCGGAGAGAATCCCTTGGCTGATAAAGAACGGCACAACGGCGGCGACAGCAGTGCCGAGCGCTGTAAGGCCGAAAAGCGCCTTCTTCAGCCCGTTCAGCCAACGCATGTCCTGCCGATGAAGAGCGTCGATAAAGGCGGGCATCATCGGGCGCGTAATCAAGGTGACAGGACTGACCAGCCGTGACATCAACACCATACTGGCGGAAAACAGTATATAATTATATTCGTTCAATGTAAGCAGAACGAGCATGCTTGACCCATAGAATTTTATATAATCAGCGACCGGGGATAATGATAATGGGATCGCCTCAGGCGCTCTCTTCAAAAAGGCGGATATGGCGTCTCTATCGATACGTAAGCTGAGGCGCTTTTTGATCACGAGCTGAAAGAAAATGACGAGGTCGCCGATGGCGGGGATGCCGAAAAACGCCAACGCTGCGGACACGGACGATAGATTGCCGTTCCGTGATAAAATAAATAAACAGGAAACCATCGATACGTTGCTGACTGTTTGCACGACGCTCGATACATGATCAGATCTGTCCGCGGCTCGATATATCGCTCCCCACGCCGCAGCGGTCTGGACGCTATTGAGAAAAATACCGATTAGTATAGCGTTATTGAAATAAATTACGTTCCGAGCCGCCAAAACGCCAATAATCAGACACAACGTTAGTGTCGACCACAGCGTTACATGGCTGCCGAAAGTATTTCGTATAGCTGCTCTTATAACACGCGAATCGGCCGTAGCGAAGGCGTGCGCCAGCTCGCGAATGTATAAGATCCCGAACGAATAAAATAGGAAGCCTGCAGTCGCAGTAATGTTTATCGTTGTCAGAAAGCCCGCGTAATCGGCCGGCGAGAGGCCGTGCGAAACAATCGGCAAAGATATGAAAACGGTGGCCCCGCCGCTGAGCTTGGTAACGAGCGCGAAAGCCACGGAGCGGAGCAAAAGAGAGTTGCGGCTCATTCTATTCCATCGTTCGACGCGCCGTGTTTTAGCGCAGAAATCCTCGTTTGGCGACGTGCCATATGGCACCGCCAGCTTTCCCGAGGCCGTCCGGGTCGCTCTTATAACGGGGGAAGGGCGTTTTCCGATTTCAGGACGTCGGCAAGCGTTCGCGCGGAATGGTCGAATCGGCGGGTTCCCCCTCCGAAGGCTCCAAGTATGACGCGACGAGCAGCTTCTTTAGCTCGCGCACCAATCGTAACCCTTGGTGCCGGTAAAGCGCGAAATTCAATCGAGCGGGAAGACGGGTCATGGCTTCGCGGGCCAGTTGAAGCTCGCAGCCCGAGATGCGAGCGATCACATTGGCCGCGTCGAAACTGGCCTCGGGCGTCGGCGATTTTTCAATGCGCAGGAACCAGGCGGGGAGGATGCGCCGCGCGGTTTCCACCCGCTGCAGACCATCGATCGTCGACAATACCACAAGTCGATCATCGGCTTCGAGACGGATGTCGTCGGCGGGGATGACGCGCGTCTCCGCGCCGCGCTGATGGACGATCGGAGCCAAGCCGTAGCCATAGCTAACTTCGGCTAAAAGGCGATCGATCAAGGTGTCGCCGGGCTCAACCGTATATTCGGTGACGAGCACCGAGCGTCCGTCAAGATGGAAGGCGCTGAGGATGTTCTCGCCAAATGCGGCGCCGGCGATCGCTTCGGCGGCGACGGCGTAGTCGCCAATCCCGATCGAAGCCGGAAGGAGGGCGGCGACATTTTTCGCAAATTGCTGATCAACGGTTCGGAAAACCAAAGTGCAATGCGGATTGAAAGACCTGATCATCAGACTGATTTCGACATTGGCCACTTCGTCGTCGGTCACGACGATAACGCTTTGAGCTGTCGCCACATTCGCGGTCTCAAGGGTCTCGCGCAGGGGGCCGATCTGAAGCGGCATGTTGGACGGAATGTCGGCCTCGATCGGTTGTTCCGCCAATCCGATGATCGGCCGGCGCCAGTCGGCGAGCTTCGCGGCGACCCTTTGCCCGATGACGCCCATGCCTATGACGATCGTGTGTCCGCCGGCGGGGGCATGTGGGCGCCGCCGCGCGATTTGCAGCCGCGCGCTTAAAATGCGCTCTGTGATCATCGCGTAAAGTATGCCGAGAAAAACGGCGCTCGCGATCGTGATCGCAACCGAAAAAATGTAAAGGGCGGGGGAAATGGAGAACGGCAGCCGCAGAGCGCCGAAAACGTTATCAAAGCCGCCAATGGCCAGCACAATCGAAACATTCAGAGCGTCGAACCAGCCGATATCGGAGTGCTCGAGCCGGAAGAATACGACGCAAGCGATGAGCAGGCTGAGCATGATCATCGCGGAAGCAAGCGCCACGCGCCGCACTTGCGAGCCTCCCCGCCACAGACGTCTGAGCTGGTCGCCGAGGGCGCCGAGCCGCCTAATCGTCGCCGGCGCGGCTTGATCGTTCTGCGTACGTTGAGGCGCGAGCTCGGTCGGACGCGTCGGACGGTCGGCGTTCTCGATAATGGTCAGAACGTCGCCCTCCTCGATCCTAGCGTCGGGATTCCATGAATGGAACGAGCCGGGAGAGAGATCGGTCTTCCTGGCGTGGCTCAAAATTCGGTGGGACGCCGTATTCAGGTCAGATAGCGGCCGGCCTTGAAAAGAAGTCTCGCCCGCGCCGATCTCGCGCCTGACGACTCTGATCTTCGCGTCGCCGACGTCGAACAGCGCCCGCGTCGCATCGCCGAGGGAGGCGAGCGCAAAGACATTGGCCGAGAATTGCGAGGGTTCGAAGGCGACGAGATTCCCCATCTGCCGGCGCAGGAGCCGATTGAGATTTTCTTGCGCCGACCGGATGATCAAGCGGACGTTCGGGTTCAGCGATCGCGCGGCGAAAGCCGCGGCTATATTGGTTCGATCATTGTCGGTCACCAGAAGCGTGGCGCGGCAGTGCGCGACGCCGGCGCGTTTCAACACCTCGATCTGGGCGCAATCGCCAACAACGAGATCATCGAGAAGGTCTGGCAGATCCGCGATCCGCCAACAGGGTGAAGACAAGCGTTCGACGCCGACGACTCGAACCCCGAACTCCTTAAGAAGTTCGACACATTGCTGTCCGAGCCGGCCGAGGCCGCAGACTACGAATGAAGCGGCGCGATCCGCCGCAGGCGCGTCCGAAAGCATATGTTTCCCCACCAAAGCCAATCAAAGCACATCGCGAAGGCACGCTTGCGCCCCCCAAGATGCGCGAAAAATCGTCCCCCTGAGAGAACAATGCGGCGCCGTCAGACCCAACGGCAAATCTTTGCGCTATAACGTCGCCATTCGTCACCGAATGTGTCCGCCAGCATCCGCTCCTCGATCTGGATGAAGCGGTAGCGCATCAGCAGGGCGAACGCAGCGCAGACGGCGAAGGGCGTGAGCGCGCCGAGCGCGAGGGCGACGCCAAAGAGAATCAACGCCATGCCGAGGTACATCGGATTGCGCGAAAACCCATAGACGCCGTCGGTGACAAGGCTGGTCGAGACCTCGAACGGCTTGACGGTCGTCTCGCGCCGCTGGAAGGCGCGATCGGCGGCAATATTAAGCGCAACCCCAACTGCGATGGGCGCAATTGCGATGAGCGTCCACGGCCGCGACAGAACCCTCGCCCCCGGGAAGAAGATATCCAAGCCGATCATGATCACGATGCCGGCGAGGAAATAGACTGGCGGCAACACGGGTTGGGACATGGCGGGTTACCCTGTCGCTTGGGCGATCGGCGTCGCTTTGACGGAACGGGACTCACTCCGCCGCATCCTCCGCCTGCGCCGCAACGGCGAGCGGGGCCCGGCGCGCGTCGAGCGAAGGCAGGCCAAGCACGCGGCGGAAGCGTTGCAAGGTTTCGACCGTGAGCGGCTCCATCTCCTCTACGGCGCCGGCGATGAATTCGACCACGCCGATCGCCCGCACGCGGTCGTCCCCCTCGGGCAATAACCGCGGTAGGGCGTCGATGGAAAGGTCCATCTCGAATTTCACGATGACTGTCTGTTCATGAATCAGTTCGGCGCGTTGCTGCGCGCCAAGCGACGCGAAGGGCTCATCGTGACCAAGGACGTGCGCCGAGCGCTCCAGGCGCGAGCGGCGCACCGAGCCGCGCGTTTCGGCCAGGACGATCAGCATTCGGATCACCGCCTCGGCGAAACCGCCGCGATCGATATTGCGTAGAATGGCCTGCACTTCGGGCAGATACCGCATCTCGGCCGGGTCCTTCAGCGTTCGGCGGAAATTATGCGTGCGGCCGATCCATTCCATCAGGGGCGAGGCGTAGAACCCGTAAAACGCCAATTCCGACCACGCGTCGCGCAGGTCCCGGTAAAAGTCGATCGCCTGAACGATCAGTTCGACCCACAGTTGTTCGGCTTGACGGAAGGGGTTATCGGGCGCGCAGGCTTTGCGCTCGGCCTTGATCCAATGCGAGCAAGCGGCGACGGAGGCCATGGCTGAATTGCGATCGGAAAAGATGGCGCGCCTGACGCGAACGGGGTTCAATGCGCGTAGCGCCGCGCTCTGCGGCGTCACCATGGACTGCACCGCCGGCCGTAGACACAGATCGTAGAGTTCAGCGCCAAGTTCAGCGCTGCACCGCCGCAAAGGCGGCGTCCTCGTTGCCGCGCCCATCGTCGATCGCCGCGATATCCGCCATCGTTCGTTCCTCGAAGCTGACGCGGAAGCGGGCGTTGAGGCCATCGCCCTGCTGATCCTCGATCTGCATCTCGTAGAGACCGGGGGCGAGCGCCTCGATCGTCTTCACGGTCGAGCCGACCTCCGTGTGCTCGCGCTTGGCGACGGACGAGGAGACGAAAATGCCAAGATGCCCGACCTTCTCGTGAATCATATAGATGATCCGCTGTCCGAGAATCTTGATCTCGTCGACGTCGGCGTAAGTGTCAGGGATCCAGTTGAGTGCTTGCTGCGGCGGGGTGATGGCGTCGCCGTGGCTTGTGAATACGATGATCGGCGATCGGATCTGCTTTAAATTGATTTGTCGGCCTCGCTCGATATGGGCCTCACCCCGGGCAAGACGGTTGCCAATGAACAATTGTTCGACCATCCAGCGGATTTCGGCCTCCGTCATGAAATGATAGCCGCCCCACCAACGCTCGAATTCGAGAAAACGTTGACGGTCCGAGTCCACGTCGCGGTAGAGTTCGTAATATTTTGTCCAGAAATGGCGCGCTGGATTGAGCCTCTCGAAATTCTCGACCAGATAGGCGCCGTCGAATTCGCCGTGCCCCAAGTCTGCGAGCAGCAGCACCGGCGCGAGGCCGCCGATGATGCCGCCTCTATAACGCATCGGGTTTTCGCCGACGCGGCCAGACCAGTAAGAGACCGGAGCGCCATTGATCACGAGCGGGCCGCTGATCTCCGGATTCGCCGCCGCGAGAATCATCGCCGCCCAGCCGCCCTGGCAATTGCCGACGATGATCGGCTTTGGCGAATGGGGATGACGCCGAGCGATTTCTTTCACAAATTCCGCCTCGGCGCGCATCACGTCGGCAAGCGTCTGTCCGGGTTCCGGGTGCGGCCGAAAGACGACGAAATAGACGGGATGTCCATCCGCCAGCGCGACGCCCACCTGACTGTCCGGTTTGGAGCCGCCGATCCCGGCGCCATGCCCGGCGCGCGGATCGATGATCATGTAGGGGCGCCTGCGGTCCAAAATCTCGACGCCCTCAGGGGGCAAAATCCTCAAAAGCACGTAATTGACAGGCCGCTTAAGGGTCCTGCCGTCGACAATCATCTCACTGCCATAGATAAGGATAGGCGGCGTGCCGGCGGCCTCATGCGCGAGGTCGTTGTTGGCGCGTTCGCGCAAGACGTCGGCCGTGAGCATTGTCCGCTGCGCGGCGTCGATCACATAATCGTTCAGTCGCTCGAATGCGCGGCCTCGAAAAAGATCGTCCGTCATTTTGCCGAGGATGGCCGACGCTTTGTCCTTAGCGCTCTGCGCGAGCGCGGCGTGGGTTTTGCCCATGCGTTCGGCGTGACGAGACGCCGCGTTCAACAGCAGGCTTTGCTGGCTCAGCAGAACATTGGCTGAATGGGACGCGTTGCGGCCGGCGTCGACGGGACTGAAAGAAGGTTCCATTGTTTCCTGACCGGCCATATGCCTCTCTGACGCAGAGCGCAGGACGGCCTTGGCGCATCGGCTGAATGATTTAAGATTTCTATCTCAGATGGCTAACGCCATTTCCCGACGTTGCCGCAACGGCGCTCTTTGTCGCGGGACTTGGCGGAAACGCTTTTGCCATTTTGAAAAATACTAGGCCGGGCAAAAGTCATTCATGTGACACGCTCCGGGGCGCTCATCTAGCGGGCTGCTGAAAAAGCCTTTCCGTTTTGCGCGCGACTTCGACTCCCTGTGGCTTTAAGAGCGGGAGCGGCGGCGCGTGGAGCCGCCGTAGCCTACCAACAGACGCACGACATGCGCGGAACGTGGGAAATTCCATCTGTGCCGCCTGCGTCCGGAGGCAAGGATATTTTCAGCGCCAATGACGAGGCGACCGCCTCGATAATCTGAAAGCGCACCATCAAGGAATGGCTCTTTTTTCAACGGGAGATATAGTTATGTCTGGTGATATTTTTTTGAAGCTGGATGGCATCCAGGGCGAAAGCAAAGACAAAGCGCACACGAACGAAATACAGATCGAAACCGCCTCCTGGGACGCCTCTAACCCCACCTCCTTCGGCTACGGCGACGGCGGCGGCGTCGGCAAGACGCAATTGTCGGATATCACTCTGACCAAGAAGGTGGATGAGAGCAGCCAAAAACTGCTTAAAGCATGCTGGACTGGCGATCACATCAAATCGGGCGTCCTGACCTTCCGCAAAGCCGGCAAGGAACAGCAGGAATTCCTGAAGGTCACGCTGAAAGAAGTCATGGTGTCCTCGGTCTCGTTTCATGACGAAGCCGGCGGCGACCTCCCCCAAGAAATCGTCAGGCTCGCCTTCTCCAAGTTCGAGATTGAATACAGGGCGCAGAAACCGGACGGCGGACTCAAAGCTGGCTCCCCGGTCAGCTGGGACATCAAGCAGAACGAAGCTGCGTAAGCGGATATTCCAGCGCGCGCCGGCGGCTCGCCCGGCGCGCCGGGAGTATTCGGACCTCTCCCCGAAGTGATGCTTTTTCTATATCGGAGGCTTACCATGAGCGGAGTAATTGCAGCGAAGAAGTTTCACGAGAGCGCCATTCTCGATCAGCGAATTGGCAAGCTAAAGATGGGGAAAACAAACCCTACCTCTGAAGATCTCAAAAATTACATGGAACTCTTGCAGTGGGCAAATCATAATTCAGACAACAGAATAATAAAGCTACTTAAGTCTCACGAAGAGTACATGAAATCTCATGCCGCTGCTAGCAAGATCAAGGCATTGTTCAAGTCATACAAGTCAAATCTAGGTTTAGCCGGAGACGAAAGGGCGCGTGAAAAATTGTTTGGAGTCAAGCGAGCGGCGGCATACCGTACCGTGATGGCCGCTAAGCGCATGCAGCGGAGCCTTTTGCTTCTCAACAAGTGGATCGGCGATAGGATCGTTGAACTCGCAATCGCCTATCCAGATAAGGTGTCCAATCATAAGCTTTTATTCCGTTTTTGCGACATCAATGATCCTAATACAATGAGAGGAAAACAACACCAGTTGGACGCGAATGCCATAAAGCAAGCATTCAACGCCGCAAGGGAGAAAGAGAGACAGCTCCAGAAGGAGTATATTATAGATAAAAAAAATGATAATAAACGCATAGCATTCTTGTCAGCCGAAAAAGAAAGACAAAAAGCCCAATCTCAATTAAGCATGCTGAATAAATACCGTGGTCTAGAACGGGAGGAAAAATCCCGCATCGAAATTGCCATCGCGCATATAGGTGGAAGGCTTGGAACAGTTTCCCCTTTCGTTTCGCTGGCCGAAAATCCCAGCGGCTTTGTTGAGACAGACAACAAGGTAGCTCAGTCGATCGTGCGATCTCCCCATAACTATGTCCCCGCGAAAGAGTTCAAGGAGTTTCCGACGCCCGCCGGCAAGTACGCGCAGGCTCGATATTTCGCGATTTTTTTGATCCCTAAGAACAAACTGCTGTCCCCGGAACGGCTAAAAACCCACTTCATGGAAGACGGTTCATGTTCAGAACAAGAGGCTGAAGACCGCTTGGAAGCTGTCATCTCAGCAGGGGAACACCTATTTTGGGCAAAAGAAGGCATCAAGCGCTATATGGTGGCTAGCACACTGAATCCATTTTAAGCTCTCATCGCCTTTGAGCGTGGGCTTACGCAGCTGAGCGAGGGTGGCGGAGGCGCTCGCAATCGTCATTGTTCGCGCCTGATCATTTGACCTCTGCTGAGTTCGGCCAGGCGAGCGGTTCTTCCGGTAAAGGCGTCTGCGCCGTTTTGGCGCCTCGATCTTGATCTCCCTCAATCTAGCCCGACGCTCGCCAGGCTACACATTCCGGCGCGGAATGTTGGCGAAAGGGCATTTCAATGCCCGGGAGCGAACAGCCGTTCCGCGCTTGCGGATCGAAATTTGCGCTGCGAAGGGAGGAAGCTAACCGGATGAATGAGGAGCTATCGCCGATTTTTGGTGATGGCCTGAAGGATCAGGCGGCGGCGGTTTGGGATTGAAGGTCGCCTGGCTTAGCGATGACCTCGCACCCGTCGGTAAACTTCACACCTCGAATGATCTTTGGCAACTGGTTGTGGCCGTCAAGGCGACGCCAAGTCTTCTGCGCGCCTTCGACCAGCTTGAACACCATGGCGAGCGCGGTCCTGTTCGAGAGGCATCCCTTCGAGCGGATCGTCCTGTGTCGGACGGTCGCGAAGGTGCTTTCGATTGGATTCGACGTGCGCAGGTGTTTCCAATGTTCGGCCGGGAAGTCGTAGAAGGCGAGCAGCGGGTCGCGGTCTTTCTTCAGGCATTCGGCGGCCTTCTCGTACTTGACCCCATAGGTCTCGACGAAGGCGTCGAACGCCGCCTCGGCGTCCTTCCTCGTTTCGGCCATCCAGATGTCTTGCAGCATGCGCTTGGCCTTGGGCTGCTGGCTCTTGGGCAGCTTGTTGAGGATGTTGGCGGTCTTATGCACCCAGCATCGTTGCTCACGGGTCTTGGGCCAGATCTCGCCGATCGCCTTCCAGAAGCCGAGCGCTCCATCGGCGACGGCGACCTTGGGCGCCGTCGACAGACCCCGGCGCTTGAGATCGAGCAGCAGGGCGCGCCAGTCGTGAGCGCTCTCGCGCGCGCCGTCGACAAAGCCGAGCAGCTCCTTCTTGCCCTCCGGCGTGGCGCCGATGATGACCAGGATGCATTGCGCCCCGTCCTCCAGACGCGCCTGCAGGTAGACGCCGTCGGCCCAGACGTAGACGTAGCTCTTGGCCGACAGGTCGCGCTCGCTCCATCGCTTGTGTTCGTCGATCCAGACGTCCTTCAGCCGCACGATGGTCGTTGCCGACAAGCCAGGAGCATCCTTGCCGAGCAAGGCGGCCAGCGCCGGCGCGAAGTCGCCGGTCGACACGCCTTTCAGATAGAGGATCGGGATCAGCGTATCGAGGCTCTTCGAACGCCGGGCGTAGGGCGGCAGGATTGCCGGCGTGAAACGGATACGCGCCGGATCGTCGGCGGCCGCCTCCCGGTCGCGCACGCGCGGCTGGCGCACCGCCACAGGTCCGATGCCGGTCATGATCTGGCGCTCGGGCAGATGCCCGTGCCGCACGACGCGGCGGCAGCCGTCGTCGGTCTTCAGATCGGCGGTCGCGGCCAGAAACTCGGACACTTCCGCTTCGACCGCCTGCGTCAAAAGCGCCCGCGCGCCATCGCGCAGAACCTCGGTCAGCCGGTCGGTCAAAATTCCTGGCTGAATCAGTTCGACAACGTTATCGTTGGACACGGCATATCGCTCCTTCGGTGGAGAAGTGGAGGCTCGAACACCCCCACGATATGCCGCCTTCCCCGATTCACGCCCTCACCAACTTTCGGAAATAGCTCATGAATGAGATCAAACCACGGCTGTCTTCCGCGGCCGAGCCAATGTCGTCGGAGGCGTTCGAGCAGGCAATTCGCGCGGTGGGCGCGGAGCGCTATCACGACAAGCATGTGTTCCATAAACTTCTACATGGCGGCAAACTGAACAAGGGGCAGGTCCAGGCCTGGGCGTTGAACCGCTACTGCTATTAGGAAGCCGTGCCGCGCAAAGACGCCGCTCTCATCAGCCGCGCGCACGATCGCGAATTGCGGCGCGAATGGATCCGTCGCGTCCATGACCACGACGGCTTCGGCGACGAGCCGGGCGGGATCGAGCGCTGGCTCGTTTTGACGGACGGCCTTGGTCTCGATCGCGAATATGTCGTCTCCCGGCGCGGCGCGTTGCCGGCGACGCGGCACATCGTCGAATCCTATGTGCGATTCGTGCGCGAACAGCCGCTGGTGGTCGCCGTCGCCTCATCGTTGACCGAGCTCTTCGCTCCCTCGATCCATCGCGAGCGCATCGCCGGCATGCTGGAAAATTACGACTTCATCGGCGAGGACATCATGGCCTATTTCAGAAGGCGACTGACCCAAGCGCCGCGCGACGCGGAGTTCGCCCTCGCCTATGTCAAAGCCAACGCGAACACGCGGGAGGAGCAGGAGTTTCTGCGTCGAAGCCGTGCGCTTCAAATGCGACGTGCTCTGGGCGCAGCTCGACGCCTTGAACCACGCCTATGTCACGCCTGGCTTGGTCCCGCCGGGCGCGTTCACGCCCGAAAGTCTTTGACGGGCGTGTGCCCCAGGGCGGGGCGGACGCGCGACAGCGCCGCAAAGCGCTTCTCAGACGCGCCTGCCCGGGGGCGCCGGCAAACGCAAGCTCGCTTCCATCCCGCTTTGATAACATGCGACAAGGCGTGCGTTTTGATACACGATGTTTCAAGAACGAAAAGATAAGATTGATTGTGAAAATTTCGTCGCGGTTGGCCGGCGAAAAATTGCGCCGTTTGATTTCGTCGACTTAAAGGTTGAAGCACGCCATGGCGCTCGGATGTCTGCTTTTCGGCTGGCGCGCTGAAAGCCGCCGCATTCGCGAAGGCGCCCAGATCCTCATCGCGACGCGCAGCGATGGCGCGGTCGCGATCAGCCAGAACAACGGCCCTTCGGCGGAGCTGGCGACGCCAAGCGCCGACAGAATACCGATCTTTTTCTTGTTTCGCACCCAAGGCGCGGCGGAATTGGTCATGACAGGCGCGCTGCGACGCCTCTCGCAAGAACGCCGGGACGAACAAAACCGTTGGTATCTTGACCTCAGCGTCGGACAGGCCGCGGCGGCGATCAAGGCCGAGGCCAAGGGCCTTTGTTTTTCCTTCGAGGTTGTTCATCCTCATCTGAAGGATGCGCCGATTATTGGACCGGGACGGCGGAATTGGGTTAGACCAAGCTGGGCGCGGCCGCTGGCCGTCGTTTGCTACCACGCCGTCATTATAGCCGCGAGCGCGTCGATCGGTCTCGCTGCGGGTTTGATGGCTAAAGGCTCCTAGCCTCCTACAGGACGACGACCGTCGCGCCGATTTTGACGCGCTCATAAAGGTCGACGATGTCCTCATTGAGAAGCCGGATGCATCCTGACGAGACCGCTTGGCCGATCGTGTCGGGCTCATTTGTGCCATGGATGCGGTACATCGTATCGCCATGATTGTTGTAAAGATACATGGCGCGCGCGCCGAGCGGGTTGTCGATGCCCCCGACCATCGTTTTCGGAAGATCTGGGCGGCGCTTCAACATGGCGGCCGGCGGCGTCCAACTCGGCCATTCGGCGCGCCGGCCGATATGGGCGCGTCCCTGCCAGCCAAAGCCTTCGCGGCCGACGCCGACGTCGTAGCGCATAGCCTTGCCGCCTTCGAGCGAGAGATAGAGATAGCGGTTCTTGGTGTCGATCGTGATCGTGCCTGGTTTTTCCTCGGTCGGATCCGGCACCAGGACGCGGGTCGGCGCAACCGCGCGGTTGAGCTCGGTCGAGAGGCTCGCCTGCTGGGCCTGCGCGTTCGCCGCAGTCGGCCCGCGCATGAGGCCCGAGGACGATCCGCCATCAAACGCGAGCGCGCTCGTGGCGAGAAGCACGGCGGTGGCAGAGAAAACAGCGCTCTTCGGCATCAGCATTCGGACCCCCCTCCAAATTTTCGATGAGTTGCTCTAGCTGAGCTTCGAACGCCTAAGCTGCGCCGTTTGTTCCAGGCCAGTTCCAAAGAATTCGAAAATTTTGTGTCTTCTTGGCGGCTGCCGCATGGCTGCCGCGCCGCGCCGCGTCCTTCGCGGGGCCGGGCGCTTTACGGCCGTGGCCAGCTGAAATCGTCCGCCCGTCCCGGCTTGGCGTCGTTTTGCTGTTCCAGCCGCAAGGTTTGCTTTGCCGCCGCGTGCGCATTTGGCGCGCGGGAGGCAAGTTCGCCGCCGGGCGCGCGCACCGGTCCGGTCAGGGGCAGCACAGGCCCGGCCACCGGTCTTGGGGCGGGCGGCCCAGCTGGCTCGCCGGTTGGCTCGTTTCCAAGAGACGCGCTGTTCGGCGCGGCGCCATTGGGAGCCGCGGCGCCTTCGGGCGCGTTCGCCTCGGCGGGCTCCGAGATCGCCGGGCCTTCAGGCGAAGGCGACGGCTTTGTCTCTTCGAGATTGCGGCGGATCTCCGGCTCGACGAAATGGGCCAGCTTCAGCGCGCCCGCCTTGGTGAAATGGACGCCGTCGGCCGTGCGCAGTTTTACGATCTGACCGTTGACGTCGGGTCCCATCGCGCTGTATTCGCCGGCGTCATTGGCGAAGGCCTCCCAAACGTCGATATATTTTGCCTCGGCCTTGCCGGCGTATTCGCGGTAGAGGTCATTGAAGCCGGAAGCGTCGGCGGAAAGGCGCTCGTTTTTTAGCACAGGCAGGCCGACCCATACCAACGGTATCTTCTTGTCACGGAACATCGCCGCAATCGCCTCGATGCGCTGCGCATAGGCCTCGTCCCATTGCGGCGAACGGGGCTCGAAGGCGCCGCCCTTGCCGTCGCGCAACGTCTGCCGGTCGTTGCTGCCGATCATCATGACGGCGAAATTGATCTGTTCGCCGCTCGCAAGTAGGTCTTGCGTCGCCTTGATCCAGTCATAGTAATCGTCGCGAATAAGCCCGCTGTTTTCTTTAGCCTTGCGTAGGATCGCCACCTCTGGACGATCAGCGAAGGCCTCGGCCAATCCTCGCTCGAGCATCTGGCCGAGGCTGTCGCCGAGGATCGCGACAAAATATGTCGGCGGCAGCGCCGGCGAAGAGGGCTTTGGCGTGGCGGTTTCGGGCCCTCTCTCCTCGCGCCAGCGCGTTCGCACAGCCGCTCTCGGCCGGACGTAGGACGGCCTTGGCTCGGCGCGCTGGAATTCCTGCCGCCGCTTGATGACATGGCTCGGGGCGGGCGTCGTCGGTTGAAACATATGGGTAAACCAGCCGAACGGATCGTCCTGCGCGCTGGCCCCCGTCGGCGCAAGCACATTTAGGATCAGCGCGACGAACGCAATGGCCAGACCAAGCATTCGCCGCGGGCCGCCCGTTCCGGCTGACCTTGGCCCCGCGCTGTTTTTGGGTGCGCCTTTGCTGATCATGCGCCCAATATAGACTGCTTCGGCCGCCGATGCATCCTTTGCGATTGCGGCGTTGGCCCATTCGCCGGGGCGTCGGAATGACAGGAGACGCGATTGCACGGAGTGAAAAGAATTGAGGCGCATCGCTCTGTGTGTTAAGGGCCCGAGCCTAAGCGCCAATGCGCCTTGGGCGAGGTCGACGAGGCGCCGCGGACGGCGATCGAAATCGAAGCGGGATCATCTCGATATGAGCAATTTCAATCGGGAAACCGTTGTCAGCGTACGTCATTGGACCGAGCGCCTGTTCAGTTTCCGCACGACTTGCACGCCGTCATTTCGCTTCCGAAGCGGCCAGTTCATCATGATGGGTTTGGAAACGGAGGGGCGCCCTTTGGTGCGCGCCTTCTCGATGGCGAGCGCCAATTACGACGACGAACTCGAATTTTTCAGCATCAAGGTGCCAGACGGGCCGCTGACCTCCCGGTTGCAACATCTCAAAAAAGGAGACACCGTTCTCGTTGGCCGCAAGCCCACGGGAACGTTGCTGATCGACAATCTGCGAGACGGGCGCACCCTCTTCATGCTCGCCACCGGCACAGGCCTTGCGCCTTTTCTCAGCATCATCAAGGATCCGGAGAGCTATGTACGCTTTGAGCGGGTCGTCGTCGTCCACGGCTGCCGCTGGGTGCGCGACCTCGCCTATGGCGACTTCATAGCCAACGAACTGCCGAACGACGAATTGCTCGGCGAAAGCGTCCGTCGCCAATTGCTT
Organism: uncultured Alphaproteobacteria bacterium; assembly: GCA_963815815.1. Taxonomy (GTDB): domain Bacteria; phylum Pseudomonadota; class Alphaproteobacteria; order Rhizobiales; family Beijerinckiaceae; genus Methylocapsa. The sequence goes on along the minus strand of CAWFIA010000009.1, from coordinate 301 downwards.
TACTACCCGACCGCGACGCGCGAGCCCTTCCGCAATAACGGCCGCATTTCGCTGTTGCTGACGTCGGGAAAGTTGACCGGCGATCTTGGCTTGCCGGTGATCGACCGGGCGAGCGACCGCTTCATGCTGTGCGGCAGCCCGGCGATGTTGTCCGACATTCGTGCGATCCTTGACGCGCGCGGCTTCGAAGAAGGAAACCACGGCGAGCCCGGCGACTACGTCATCGAAAAGGCCTTTGTCGAGAAGTGACGCAGACAAGGATGTCCGCTTCGATCAGGGACAAGGAGGCCGCGTGGGTTCA
>CAWFIA010000008.1:0-254865 GCA_963815815.1 uncultured Alphaproteobacteria bacterium | reverse complement strand
CAACAAGACCGACCAGTAACGGCAGAAGGTTATTGCGGCAACGTCACCATGAAAGGGTATTTGAAAAACGAAACCGCGACGACTGAGGCTTTTGCGGGCGGTTGGCTCCATACCGGCGACCTTGCCGTTCTTGATCCCGACGGCTATGTCGTCATCAAGGACCGCTCCAAAGACGTCATTATTTCCGGCGGCGAAAATATTTCCTCGATCGAGGTTGAGGACGCGCTATGCCTGCATCCCGCCGTTCTCATGGCCGCGGTGATCGCTATGCCGCATCCCAAATGGGGAGAAGTCCCCTGCGCTTTCGTCGAATTCGCGCCAGGCCAAACGGCGAGCGAGGCGGAACTGGCGAGTTTCTGCCGGGCGCATCTCGCCGCCTTCAAGATCCCGAAAAAATCGTCTTTTGCGCAATACCGAAAACGGCGACGGGCAAAATTCAAAAATACGTCCTGCGCCAGCAGGTCAATTCGGCGGCGGCGATCTATTGAAGCGGACCGGCATTGCCGCAACGCGGGGAGCGCAATGGCTCTTATTCTGATTTGGCGGGCCGGAGCCGGGATGAGCTTGAGGCGAACATGTCGATCGTGAACCCGCCAGCGCGACGAGACGAACCCGGTGCTGCGGCTCCTGCAACTGGACACGACGTGATTCCGGCTGCGCCGCGGCCGCCGCCGCGCCGCCTCGGGTTCGTCGCCGCGATTCGCGCCATGCGGACCAATCCGATCACGGCTTTTGCGCAACAGGCCTACGAGGCGCCGGTCCTCGAGGTCGGAACTTTCGAGAAAGTCATTCTCGTCAATGATCCAAAATCGATCGAGCATGTGCTCGTCACCAACGCAGGCAATTACCGCAAGAGCGTCCAGCAGCAGCGCCGCCTTCAGCCAGCGCTCGGCGAGGGGCTGCTGACGGCCGAGGGAGAAGCATGGCGGTCGGCCCGGCGCATCGCTTCGCCGCTGTTCAACCCAAAGGCGATCGGGCTCCTCTATGACGACATGGACGCCGCCGCGCGAGCGATGCGCGATCGGTGGCGGGATCGAACCGCGCCCGGCGCGCCGATGGATTTGGCGGCCGAATTTCAGCGGCTGACCTATGAGATCGTCTCCCGCACGGTTTTTTCCGGCGCGCTCGATGAGGATCGCGCGCGAATCCATGCCAGCATGGCGATTTACTTCGACACTTTCGGCCGGGTCGATCTCGCGAGCATGCTCAATCTGCCGCTTTGGCTGCCGACGCCAGCCGCCCTGCGGGCGCGGCCTGCGCTGGCTGTCTTCCGGTCGATCGTCGATCGCGTCGTCGCGGCGCGCCACACTGACCCGGATCGCGAAATCCGCGATCTGCTTGATCGCCTGATGCGCGCGCCGGACCCTAACACCGGCAAAGCCATGCCGCAGGCGGCCGTTTCGGACAATGTCCTCACCTTCCTGGCCGCTGGGCATGAGACGACCGGCAACGCGCTTGCCTGGATCGCCTATCTGCTCGCCCTGTTTCCGAAAGCCGAGGCGGCTGTCGTCGCTGAACTCGCATCCGTGTTCGGCGCCGGTCCACTGGCGCCCGAGGCTTTCGATCGCTTAAATTTCACCCGCGCCGTGGTCAATGAAGCGCTGCGGCTTTACCCGCCGGCACCCTTCATAGGTCGCGAGGCGCTTGCCGACGACAGCCTGATGGGCCGCCGCATCGCGGCGGGGACGGAGGTGTTGATCTCGCCGTGGATCGTGCACCGCCATCGCCGGCTCTGGCAGGATCCAGACGCCTTTCGCCCAGAGCGCTTCTTGCCGCCCGCACTCGAGGCGATCGAACGCGGCGCCTTCATTCCATTTGGCCTCGGCCCGCGCATCTGCATCGGTCAAGGATTTGCGATGCAGGAGATCCTGATCGTGCTCGCGACCATCCTGCCGGCGTTCCATTTCCACCTTGCGGAACCTGCGGCCGTGGTACCGCAATCGCGCATCACGCTCAGGTCAGCCGGCGGCATGCCGATGATCGTCACGGCGCGCCGCTAGGGCGTCGCGAAGCCAGGCTTCGTCGAAGGATGCGCCGGGCACGGCCTCAGGGCTTGGGGCTTCTTCGCGCTCGGCGGCGGCCGCGCGGCGAAAGGCGGCGCCGAAAGCGTCAAGCTCTGCCGGCGGCAGATCCGACACCGCCGCATAGAGCCGCCCTTTGTCGATCCAACTCAGCAGCGAATAGCCATCGCGCGTGTCGCGGCGAGGCGAGCCGGAGACGTCGCCGCTAGGAGCCGGCATCTCGCTCAACGCGATCTGGTGCTCGCGGCGTTTGTAGACAAGCGTTGCAACGGGCGTCGCGCCGACCACGTCGATCCGCCCGCCGACCAAAGGAAAACCCGCCGCCGTCAGGTCGACGACGGTCGTCGCGCCGGTAATTTTGCCAGATAGCCACGGTTTGACCGTGTGCCGATCCGATGTCGCGACATCGACCGGCTGTCCTGAGAGACGACCCCTGACGTAGCCCGATACGATCGCGCGCTCCACTTCATCGCGCGGAGGCGGACCTACAAGCACGCGCGAGGCGGCCGCGCCCAGCGCGATCCCGAGCAGCAGCGATGCGGCAAGCGAGCGATAGGGCGAGTTGAGCAGCATCAGGCGTCGAGGCGCAGTCGCGGCCGTCGGCGGAGCGCCCCGCGCCATCGACATGACGCGCACGCGCAGCGATTCGGGCGCGCGCTCGCGCCGAACGCGCGCCCTGATGACGTCGCGCAAAGCGACGAGTCTGGCGTACTCCGCCGCCAGCTCCGCGTCGGCGGCTAGCTTGGCCTCGATCTCGATCATGCCCGCGGCGTCGAGTTCGCCGTCGAGGGCCGCCTGAAGGCGCAGGATTGCATCGCCGCGCGGGGGTTCGCTCACCTTCTGCTCCTCAGCGCTTCGATCAACGCCGCTCGCCCGCGCGCCAGTCTGGACATCACAGTTCCAACAGGCGCGCCGACCGCCGATGCGATTTCGCGATAGCTCAAACCATTGACGTCGCGCATGACGATGACTTCCCTGAACAGATGCGGCAGCGCCCGGATCGCCGATTCCAGCGCATCCTGCTCGGCGCCGGCGATCAAGACTTCTTCCGGATCAGCCGAGCCGCGCGGCTCCTTCGCGGCCGCCGCCTCCAACAGCTGCGCGTCATCCGTCAGCAAGACAGTGTTGGGTCGGTTCTTCGTCAGCCAGGTAAACGCCGTGTTGCGAACGATTGTCAGCACCCAGGAGCGAGGCCGCTCGATCATCGCCGAATCGAGCGCATCCAGCGCCCGCATGCAGGCATCCTGCACGACATCCTCAGCGTCGGTTCTGTTTCCCGTGAGCCATCGCGCCAATCCATAGGCGTCGTCGAGATGGGGCAGCACCACCTCGGCGAAACGCTCGCGCGCCAATTGACTGATCACGGCGCCCCCGACGCTCACGGCGCGACGATGATTTTGCCTCTCATATGCGGATGAAGGCCGCAGAAATAAGCAATTTCGCCAGGCTTATCGAATGTAATGCTGAATTTATCATCGGTATCCAGCGCCTGCGAGCGAAATTTACCACCTGCGTCAACAACTAGATGGGGAATATCGTCATGGTTTTCGAAAATCACAGTCGTGCCGGGTTTGATCGTCAGCACCGCCGGCGTGAATGTAAAGTTGTCGATGCCTACCTTTGCCTCGTCCGCCCAGCCACCCGATGTCGCAATAGTGCAAATTAACCACGCTGCTCCAATCGCTAGCAAACTTGCTCGCGCTTCGCCGCGGCGACTGCCCAAATTTGCTATCATAGCGATCCCCCTTATGACGCAAGCGATATGTCGGTCAGAGCGAGGCGCTCGACGCCTTGAACGTAGGCTACCGTTCTAACGCCAAGCAGTCCGCGTAACTCGCCAGCGGGGACAAGTTTGGGACCGGGCGCGGAGGCCGTGCCGGGGGCCGGCTGCGGGAAGGCGGTGGAGCGCGCGGTGTAAAAGGCGACGTTGCCCTCGACCTTCTGCAGCAGCTGGTGGATATGCCCGTTCAACACCGTGACAGAGCCAAAACGCGCTAGGAGGGCCAGCGCCTGCGCCGAGTCCTCCGTACCCCAGCCCCACTCCGGCGCGATGGTCCAAAGCGGGATATGCGCGAAGACGACGATGGGGGTCGAGGCGCTACGGCTCGCAAGGTCGTCTGCAAGCCAGGCGATTTGCTCCGATCCGAGGTTGCCGAGACCGCCCGCTTTGAGGTCAACCACATTGACGAGGCCGATGAAATGGACGCCGCTCTGATCGAAAGAGTACCAGCCCGCGCCTTTGGCGTTTCGGCCGTAGCGTTCGAGATAGGCCTTCCCTTGCGCCTCGTCGATCACGTCGTGTTCGCCCGGGACATAATAAACGTCAAGCTTGGCTTGACCTATGGCCTGATCGGCGTCGTCGAACTGCTGCGGCTTCGATAAATGGCTGATGTCGCCGGTGTGGATCATGAAGGCGGGTTTGGCGGGCAACGCGACAACTTTTCCGATCGCTTCGTGCAGCGTGCCGAGCGCGTTGGGATTCGCTGGCTTTTCAAAGCCGACATGGCTGTCGGAAATCTGCAGAAACGTGAAGCCCGTCTCCGCCGCAAGCGCCGAACCCAACAGGCTGGACTTCGGCACGCCGCCAGCGATAGTCCACAGGACGCCTGAGCCCGCCCAAAGCATGCATTGGAGCGCGCCGCGCCGATCGACTCCGTTTTCCGTATTCGCCATTGATGCCTCCTCAGCGCGCCCCAATCGGCGCGATGAAGAGAAAACTCGCGGCGCAGCTAATTTATTCCCGCGACGCGATCGCATCTTTCATTGCCGCATCCCGGCCCGATCCTACCTGCGGCTATCCCGCGCCGCCCGGCGAACCCGGCCTTGAAGTATGCGCTGGCTCTCGCCCTGTTCCCCGGCTGGCGCTTTTCGCGCCTAATCCCGTCGCCGGCCCCGTCATGCCGGCGGCGGCGCCCAACTGCATAGTTTCGACCGCCGTGCTTGGGACGACGACGATCGTCGCATTTTGTTTCAAACCCTCGTAGAGCATGTTCATCGCCCTGAGGTGAAATGCCGTAGGGTCGCGTCCATAAGTCGCCGCCGCTTCAACGAACTTGTCGGCGATCTGTCGTTCGGAGTTGCCGAGGATGACGCGCGCCTGGCGCTCGCGTTCCGCCTGCGCCTGCATCGACATCGCATTCTCTAGAGCCGGAGGAATCAACACATCCCGGATCTCGACCGAGATAACCTCGATTCCCCAGGGCGCGGCGCGCTCGTCGATGATCGCGCCAATCTCGGCGCTGATTTTTTGCCTTCCTTCGAGCATATCCGCCAGCAGCGTCTTGCCGATGACGTCGCGTAGCGCCGTTTGCGAAGCCCAACCGATGGCGCTTTGGTAGTCGGCGACGTCGAGGGCGGCTTTCTGCGGGTCGATGACTTTCCAAAAGAGCACGGCGTCGACGTCGACCGGCACAGTATCCTTGGTCAGCGTCTTCTCGGCTTTGAATGAGGCTGTGATTACACGCGTGTCGATCCAATAAGGTATCGTGTCGATAATCGGGACGATAAAGAAGAGGCCAGGCCCAGCGACCTTTTGAAAGCGGCCTAATCGCAAAACGACGGCCTTTTTCCACTGATCCGCAATCTTGACGGCGGCGGCGGCGAGGCTGGCCATGAGAGCGGCCGCCAGCCCAATCGTTAGGCTCGCGCCATAAGCCTCAGGATTGTAGGCCGTATATGCAACGCCGAGGCCGATCAGAAAGATCAGGACGAAGATGACCAGAGGAAGTGGGTTGCTCATTGCGCCTCGTCTCCTCAACCGAATTATCGATTATCGCATGAGTAACGCCTTCTGGCATCGTCTTGCCGCACGCCGCCGGCTCCGCCGCACGATTTTTTGGCGTTCCGTGACAGGTGGCGCGAGGCAAGCTACATTGATCTGGAACAAACAACGCAGCCCCGGTATATGTTACCGTAACATCTACTGCGCCAGAGCTGAAGCGATGGAGGAAATCCCCGGTGGAGGCGGCAAAACGGGTCATTGACCGCGAGGGTCTCGACGCCCTCATCAAAGCTCTCGCCGCACAGGGCTACGAGGTCATCGGCCCGCAAGTTCGCGACGAAGCCATCGTCTATGACCGGATCGGGCGCATCGAAGACCTGCCGGCCGGTTGGACTGATCGCCAGGAGGCGGGACGCTATCATTTGGAGCGTCGCGACGACGGCGCGCTCTTCGGCTTCGCCGTTGGGCCGCAGTCGTGGAAGCGTTTTTTGCACCCGCCGATCGAGACCCTTTGGCGGGCGCGGCGGGAGAACGACGGATTCGCGATCGACGCGGCCCCTGAGAAGGCTCCCAAATTCGCCTTTATCGGCGTGCGCGCCTGTGAAATTCACGCTATCGCCATCCAGGATCGAGTTTTTTGCGAAGGGCCCTATCTCGATACGGCCTATGAGCGGCGGAGGCGCAATGCTTTCATCGTCGCCGTCAATTGCGGGGAAGCCGGCGGAACCTGCTTTTGCGTCTCCATGCGGACGGGGCCCAAGGCGGAGACAGGTTTTGATCTGGCGCTGACGGAGCTGTTGCATGAAGACGCGCATGCGTTCCTGGTCGAGGTCGGCAGCGAAGCCGGCGCCAGGCTTCTCGACGAGGCGCCGCATCGCGAGGCTTCGGACGCGCAAATTGTCGAGGCGGAGCAAATCGTTGCGCGGACGGCGAGCCGGATGGGGCGCAGCCTCGACACCGAGGGTTTGAAGGATCTTTTGCAGAGCAATCTCGATCACCCGCGCTGGGACGAGGTCGCCGGGCGCTGCCTGAGCTGCGCCAATTGCACCATGGTCTGCCCAACGTGCTTCTGCACCACGGTCGAGGACCACAGCGATCTTGCCGGCGCGTCAGCCGAGCGCGTGCGCAAGTGGGATTCCTGTTTCACCATGGATTTCTCTTTTATCCATGGCGGCGGCGTCCGGACGACGTCAATGTCCCGCTACCGCCAGTGGATGACCCACAAGCTGGCCCACTGGATCGATCAGTTCGGGACCTCTGGTTGCGTCGGCTGCGGCCGCTGCATCACCTGGTGTCCCGTCGGCATCGACATCACGGCGGAGGCTGCGGCTATCCGGGAAACGCCCGGTGCGCGATGAGAGAGAAAGATGCACGGTCTTGACACTGTCCTGAAAGAGAATCCCTTTTTCGCCGGCTTTGCGCCCGAGCACGCCGAGCTCGTCGCAGGCTGCGCGCAAAACCATCGCTTCGACCCCGGCCAATATCTTTTCCGGGAGGGCCAGCCCGCTGATGAATTCTTTCTGATCCGTCACGGCAAAGTGGCCATCGAAATCGTCGCGCCCGGGCGGGCGCCGATCGTCTTTGCAACCCTTGGCGAAGGCGAGATCGTCGGAGCCGCCTGGCTCATTCCGCCCTACCGCTGGACCTTCGACGCGCGCGCGGTGACGCTGACGCGGGCGATCGGCATCGACGCCGCCTGCCTGCGCGGGAAATGCGAAGCAGACCATCATCTCGGCTATGAAATGATGAAGCGCTTTTTGCCAATCTTCGTGCGGCGGCTTCAGGCCACCCAGCTCCAGATCCTCGACGTCTATGGCAAGCACTGAAATGGCGGCGGATCGCCCTCTCGATCCCTTTACGCCGCAAATCTACCGCGTCGGCCGGGTTTACCCTGAATTGTCCGACGTCGTGACGCTTGAGCTCGCGCCGCGCGCCGGGCCGCGGCCTGCCTTTGAGCCCGGGCAGTTCAACATGCTTTATGTGTTTGGCGTCGGCGAAGCGGCGATCAGCGTCAGCGGCGATCGTGTGGACGAATCCGTCTTCGTCCACACGATCCGCAATGTCGGCGCCGTCAGCGAAGCGATTACAAAACTTGAGCCGGGCGCGGCCGTCGGTCTGCGCGGCCCTTTCGGCGCGGGCTGGCCGGTGGCGGCCGCCGAAGGATCGGACGTCGTCATGGTCGCTGGCGGCCTCGGTCTCGCGCCTTTGCGCCCCGCCATTTACGACATACTCGCCCATCGCCATCATTATGGCCGCGTCGTCATTCTTTTCGGCAGCCGCGATCCCAAGGACATGCTCTACCGCCACGAACTCGAGCAGTGGCGCCAGAGGCTCGATGTCGACATAGAAGTGACGGTCGATCATGCGGACGCGGACTGGCGCGGCAATGTCGGCGTCGTGCCCGCGTTGGTCGGCCGCGCCGGTTTTGATCCGCGCGAGACCTTCGCGATGGTCTGCGGGCCCGAAGTGATGATGCGTTTCACCGTGAGCGCCTTGCAGCATGCGGGCGTCGCCGCCGATCGAATCTATGTGTCGATGGAGCGCAACATGAAATGCGCGATCGGGCTTTGCGGCCATTGCCAATATGGGCCCTCATTCATCTGCAAAGACGGGCCGGTGATGCGGTTCGACAAAATCGCCGATCTTTTCTCGATGCGGGAGATCTGAAATGGATGCGCGGAAGCGGCCGCGCTTGGCGGTGTGGAAATTTGCGTCCTGCGACGGCTGTCAGCTCTCGCTGCTCGATTGCGAGGATGAATTCCTCCTGCTTGCGAACGCGGTCGAGATCGCCAATTTCGCCGAGGCCTCCAGCGTCGTCATCGCGGGGCCTTACGACCTTTCCTTGGTGGAAGGATCGATCACCACGGCGCATGATGCGGAGCGCATCCAAGAAGTGCGGCGGCAATCCAAACATCTCGTGACGATCGGCGCCTGCGCCACGGCCGGCGGGATCCAGGCGCTACGCAATTTCGCCGAGATCGGCGATTACATCGCCGCGGTCTACGCCACGCCGCGCTATATCGAGACGCTTTCGACATCGACGCCAATCGCCGCGCACGTGACCGTCGATTTCGAATTGCGCGGCTGCCCGATCAACAAGATGCAGCTCATCGAGGTCGTTTCGGCCTTCCTCGCCGGCCGCAAGCCCGCTATCGCCGCCAATAGCGTATGCATTGAGTGCAAACTGCGTGGCAACATCTGCGTTATGGCGCAAGGCATGCCTTGCCTCGGTCCGGTGACGCATGCCGGCTGTGGCGCCATATGTCCTTCCTACCGGCGCGGCTGCTATGGCTGCTACGGCCCTATGGAGTCGCCGAACACGGCGGCCCTCGCGCGCGAATGGCTGCTGCTGGGCGCCGCGCCGCGCGACATCGGCCGCGCCTTCCGCACGTTCAACGCCGCGGCAGAACCGTTCCAGAAGGAGAGCGAGGCTTATGACTACGCCGACAACGACGACGCCCGCCGCGACTAAGACGATCAAGGTCGACTATCTCACGCGCGTCGAAGGCGAAGGGGCCCTCGACCTTCGCATCAGCGACGGCAGGGTGACGTCCGCGACATTCAACATTTTTGAGCCGCCGCGCTTTTTCGAGGCCCTGCTGCGCGGGCGCGGCTACGCGGAGACGCCGGATATCGTCGCGCGGATCTGCGGCATTTGTCCGATCGCCTATCAGATGGGCGCCGTCCATGCGATCGAAAACGCCTTCGGGTTCAAGATCGAGGGTCAATTGCGAGCGTTGCGGCGCCTCATCTATTGCGGCGAATGGATCGAAAGCCATGCGCTGCATATCGTGATGCTGCATGCGCCGGATTTCCTAGGCTTTCCCAACGCCATCGAAATGGCCGAGGCGCACGGCGACATAGTGCGCAACGGTCTCGCCATCAAAAAGGCCGGCAATGAATTGATGCGGATCTTGGGCGGGCGCGAAATCCATCCCGTCAATGTCAGGGCCGGCGGCTTTTATCGGGTCCCGAGCCGCTCCGAGCTGCAACCTGTCGCGGCCAGCCTTGCTGAGGCGCGCGAACTCGCCGTCGGTCTCGCGCGCTGGGTCGCGGCCCTTCCATTTCCGGATGTCGAGCGCGACTACGAATTTGTCGGCCTACGGCATGCGAAGGAATATCCGTTCAACGAGGGGCGCCTCGTCTCCAATCGCGGCATAGATATCGACATCGCCGATTTTGAGACGGAATTCGAGGAAATCCATGTCGCCCATTCGACGGCCCTGCACGCGCGCATCAAAAGTCGTGGCGCCTATCTAGTCGGGCCGCTAGCGCGTTTCGCGCTGAATTTCGACCGCCTGCCGTCTTCGGTTCAGGCGCTGGCGGAGGAGGCCGGATTGGGCCCGGTCTGCCGCAATCCGTTCCGCAGCATCGTCGTGCGCGCCCTTGAAATCGTCTACGCCTGCGAGGAGGCCTTGCGGCTGATCGCGGCTTATGAGCCTCCAACACATGCGTTCGCGCCTCTGGAGCCACGTGCAAGCGCGGGCTTCGGCTGCACCGAGGCGCCGCGCGGCATTTGCTGGCACCGTTATGATTTCGACGCCGAAGGAACGATCAAGGCGGCCCGCATCGTGCCGCCAACTTCGCAAAACCAGGCGAGCATCGAGGCCGATCTCGTGGCCATGGCCAATTCAATTCTTAGTCAGCCCGACGCCGTCATTCGCGCCCGCTGCGAGCAGAGCATTCGCAATCACGACCCTTGCATCTCATGCTCCGCTCATTTTCTTAAACTGTCGGTGCGGCGGACGTGATCACGCCGCCGATCGGTAGGATGCGCCATGCCAATAAGCGATGGGTTCCCAGGGGAGCGGGACATCGATACTCTCTATCGCAAAGGGCTTGGCAAGCCCGCGCCTTAACGAAGTAAGAGACTGAAGCGCCGCGCGCGCGGTGCGGCCTCTGAAAAGCAAAACCAGGAAAGGCGGCGCTATGTCGGAAACCGCTCCATCCATCTTCATCACCGGCGCAGCCTCAGGCATCGGACTGGAAACGGGACGCCTGTTCGCCCAGAAGGGCTGGCGCGTCGGCGTGGCCGATCGAAACGCGGCCGCGCTCGATGCAATTGCTGGGGAACTTGGCCCGAACGCCAAGGCCTTGGTCGTCGACGTCCTGGACCTATCGCAGCTCTCCTCAGCGCTGAACGCATTTTTGGGCCCAGCGGGCGCGCTAAAAGCCCTGTTCAATTCTGCCGGCATTCTCGAAATGAAGCCGTTCGCGAAGACCGATGTGGCTCGCCTGCACGCCATCATCGACATTAACGTCAAGGGCGTGATCAACTCGATCAGCGCGGCGCTGCCGTTCCTGAAGGCCCATGGCGAAGCGCGCATTGTCACGATGGGATCCGTTGCCGGGATTTACGGAGTTCCGGATCTCGCGGCCTATTCGGCCTCCAAATTCGCGGTGCGCGGCCCTAACCGAGGCGCTCAACATCGAGTTTGAGCGCGACGGCGTCTGGGTGAGCGACGTCATGGTGTCGTTCGTCAAGACGCCGATGGTCGAGGCGGCGAAAGCCAAAGCGAAATCAGTCGAGCTGCTGGGCGTCAATGTCACAGCTCAAATGGTGGCGGAAGCGGTCTGGAACGCTGTGCAGGGCCGGCGGGTTCACTGGTTCGCGACGCCCGCCGACGCGGCCGTGGCGGCGCAAGTCGACGCCATGCCGTGGGAAAGCCGGCGCGACTTCGCAAAGTCCATCAGCGGGTACTGAGCGAACCCGCGCTAAGCGCAGATCATCGCCGCGCCGCCGGAAAGCGAGAGGATCATGGATACGCCATCGCTGCGGGCGCTCCAAGCGCCACTCAAAGAACGCTACAAAGCAGAGCCACAAGCCGCGCTCATCACCTTACGAGCGCAAGGCGCTCTCGATTCGCAGAAAATCGCTTGCAAGGTCGAAACCGGACGCGCTCTCGCGCTCGCCGGTCTCCACCCGGCGACTGGCGGGACCGGCGCCGAATTGTGTTCTGGCGATATGTTGCTCGAAGCGCTCGTGGCTTGCGCCGGCGTCACGTTGAAGGCGGTGGCGACGGCGCTCGAAATCAATTTGCGCAACGCAATCGTCAAAGCCGAAGGCGATCTCGATTTCCGCGGCACGCTCGGCGTGAGCAAGGACGCGCCGGTCGGCTTCCGCGCCATTCGCCTCGCCTTCGAGCTCGACGCCGACGCTGATCAAGAAAAAATCGAGCAACTATTGAAGCTGACCGAGCGCTATTGCGTCGTTCTCCAGACGCTGAATCAACGGCCCGAGCTGACGGTATCCTCAACGCGTTTGTGACGGCGTCGGGCTGCGCCCGATCGACGAGATCGCGTCAGCTCTTTTGCTGCGACGGGCTCGCCTGATCGCGCGGCGCCGCCTCGATCACCTTCGCCGACCGCGACGTCCGGCCGGCGAAAGCCGAAGCCGCCGCAAGAAAGCCCTCCATGCGGCCTTCCAGCGCCGCCAGCCGCTTGTCCATCTCGACGACGTTCAGAGCCAGTTGCTCCACTTTTTTGCTTTGGCTGGCGATCCTCTCCTCGAGCAGCATCGCGGCTTTGAGCGCTTTCAGCGCATCGCCGATCGCGCTCACGCTGGCTCTCGCCGGAAATGAGCCAACGCCGCGTCGAGGGCGGCATCAGTGCGGTCGAGCTGAGCCAGCGTGGCGGCATGAAGATCCTTGAAACCATCGAGGAGAGCGCGCAGCTCGGCCTCCGCCTCTTCGTCGGCAGGCTCATAATTGAGAGCGGCTCGGCGGACGAATTCCGCTGTCGATATCCTGCCCGCCTTGGCCGCCTTGCGCTCAACAAGCTCCTTGTCCTGCGCCGTGATCGGAACGATCAATCTTTGGTTAGCCAAACTCATCTTCGCCTCCGCCTTATACATGATCATATACATGATCCCATGTACGGCGGCAATGGCCTTGCCGCAACGCCGCGGCTGAGACGAAGCTGCGTCGCGCATCGTCGTCGACAATGGGACGGAGCGGCCGGCATTGACGAAGAGCGAGGCTCGCCGTCAACAGGCCGTCGCGCCCCCTCGACCGGCCCGCTCTTACCTCGAGCGAGCCTTAGCGGATGACCACTTGCCCTCCGCGCTCTTGGCGAGACCGCGCTTTTTCAGCGCCTGCAGCGCGAAAGACACCGTCCGATTGGTGATGTCGCGACCCGCCGCCTTGACACGGTCGGCGATCTCGGCCGCCGTTAGCGCGCCATGCTGTTCGAGAACCTCGGTTATCGCCGCGCCGATGGTCTGCCGGGGCACGGCCTCGCCGGGCGCCTCCGGCTTACGCCTTGCTTTAGGCGTGGGCGCCGGCCGTGGCGCAGCCTTGGCCTTTGGCTCAGAAACCTTGCCGAGGGCGTTAAGCTCGCGTTCGGCGATGCGAAGGTCGGCGATCTTCGTCTCCAGTTCAGCGATCTTGGCGCGGATGCGTTCGAGTGAAGTGTCCATGATGCCTATTCTTATAATCACAGGGTGAAGCGGGCATGCGTTCAGTCAGGCCGGTAGCGGCGATCTCTCAGAACTCACAGAAACTGGCGTCGCCTACTTTCCTACATTTGTCAAATGCGCACCGATTGTTGCACGTGCTCACGACAACGGCGCGGTTGCAGCTATTCACGCGAAGCTAATGCCAATTCGCCAAAACAAAGAGCGACGAGGCAAAGTTCTATCGCGCTTTGCGCGTCCGGAAAATTGAAAAAATCTCTCGCAGCGTGATTTTATTGACGAATTTACCGGAATATGGGGCTGAAATCACTCTGAGGCCATGACCGCTCCAAGCGTCAGACATTCCGATCCAACAGTTTGCCGCGGGCCCGCCATACGTCCGCCTGCGCCCTGGTGACAAAGCCACGGCGGCGTGCCACATTCCGCCAAAAATACGGCTATCAAGTCGGGTCAGGTGCGGCCATGGACAGACTGATTTTGCCTTTCACCCCCCGTTTCATAACCTTTACGGTGGCGATCGTCGGGACACTCGCGACGATCGCCCTCATAATGGCGACGCCGTCGTCCGGGGTCATCTGGTGGCTTTGCCTCGCCGCCTTCTCGGGGCTTTCGGCGATCGGCCTCTATGATCTCCTGCAAGAACACCACGCCATTTTACGCAACTATCCGATCGCCGCGCATCTGCGTTTCATCTTCGAAGAGATCCGTCCGGAGATGCGGCAATACTTCTTCGAGAGCGAGAAAGACGGCGCGCCGTTCAGCCGCGACAGACGAGCGATCGTCTATCAACGCGCCAAGAAGGCGCCCGAAAAAAGGCCATTCGGAACGCAGCACGACGTCTACGAAGAGGGATATGAGTGGGTCCACCACTCGATGGCGCCAACGGCGGTAGCCGACTCCGACTTCCGCGTCACCGTCGGCGGACCCGATTGCACCAAGCCCTATTCGGCCTCCGTTTTCAACATCTCGGCAATGAGTTTCGGCGCGTTGAGCCCCAACGCCATTCAGGCGCTCAACAAGGGCGCGGCGATGGGCGGCTTCGCTCATGACACCGGCGAAGGGGGTTTCAGCGTCCACCACGCAAAGTTCGGCGGCGACATCATCTGGGAAATCGGCTCAGGCTATTTCGGCGCGCGCAACCTGAACGGCAAATTCGCGCCGGATCGGTTCGCCGAGACGGCCGCCCACCATCAAATCAAAATGATCGAGCTTAAACTTAGCCAAGGAGCGAAGCCCGGCCATGGCGGCGTGCTGCCCGCCGCCAAAGTCAGCGCCGAGATCGCCGCCGCGCGCGGCGTCGCTGCAAGGCGTCGACTGCGTCTCGCCGGCCCGCCATTCCGCCTTCTCGACGCCGATCGAGATGATGCATTTCATCGCCGAGCTGCGGCGTCTGTCCGGCGGCAAGCCGACCGGCTTCAAGCTTTGCGTCGGTCATCCGTGGGAGTTTCTCGCCATCTGCAAGGCCATGCTGGAGACGGGCATCTACCCGGATTTCATCGTGGTGGACGGCAAGGAGGGCGGCACGGGAGCGGCGCCCATGGAATTCATGGATCATCTCGGCATGCCGATGCGCGAGGGTCTTACTCAGCAGTCGTTAATATAGGCGACAGTTGGAGCCTTGAAGAATGAACGGACGAGCTGTGGCATTCTCTTGATCGAGGCGAGCCGTTCCTCGACCTTGTCGCTCAATCGGTCCCCTTTGCGGAGTGGGGCTCGCGCCACGCCGGTCCGCTTCATGTGGCTCCAGACGAGTTCGTCCGGGTTCAGTTCCGGGGCATAACCTGGCAGGAAATGAAGGGTGAGAAGCCCTTTCGTCGAGGCCACATAGTCTTTCACGAGCGCCGTCTTGTGGGCAGGCAGACCATCGACCACGAGATGCACGGGCGTCACCCGCCGCCGCATCATTTTCTTCAGCAGGGCGACGAACAGCTCCGCGGTGAGGCCTCCTTCATAGGTGCGATACCAGAACGCCCCCTTGGAATTGACAGCCGACGCCGCGCTGATCGATTGCCTCTGACCCGGCCTTTCGACAACCGGCGTGCGCCCTTTCGCGCCCCAGGTCTTTCCGCGCGCCGCGTCGGCCCGAAATCCCGACTCGTCCCAGAAATAGACTTCACCTCCTTCTTCCTTCGCCTCCCGGGCGATGCTCGGAAAGGTCTCGCGTCGCCACCTCTCGATTGCTTCCGGGTCACGTTGATAGGCCCGCTGCAACGGCTTTTGCGGCGTCAGCCCCAGCTTTGCGAGCAGTTCGCCCACGGCGGTCAGCCCGAGCCGGATGCCGAACTTCCGATCGATCAGGTCTGCGACGACACGGCGCGTCCACAAGCCGAAATCCAAGCCGTATTGCCGCGGATCCTTGCCGTTCACCCAGTGGAATACCTGTTGCTCCTGACGTGGCGTCAAGCTCCGCGGTCGTCCAGTGGCTCGCCTTGCACGCAACGCCTCTACTCCGATCCCGTGGCGCGAAACGGCTTTGATCCACTTGTAGATTGTCGTGCGGTTGAAGCCATAGGATGCGATAACCGCCGCCGCCGGCTCACCGGCTAGCACCCGCTCCACCGCCATCAATCGAATGGCTTCCAACGTTCGATGATCGAAACTGCGTCCGTCCCTCTTCATGCCCACAGCCTACCAAACATCGTGGGACAGCGCCAGAATAATGTCGTCCAACTTATCGACCGCTGAGTAACTTCGTCCATAACGCGCTCGTCGGCGTCAACGTGCGCGAGCGCATCCGCTTAGGTGCGAGCGGCAAGATCATCACCGCCTTCGACATTGCCCGCGCGATGGCGCTTGGCGCCGACTGGTGCAACGCTGCGCGCGGCTTCATGTTCGCGGTCGGCTGCCTTCAGTCCCAAAGCTGCCACACCGACCGCTGTCCGACCGGCGTCGCGACGCAAGATCCAACCCGTCAGCGCGCGCTTGTGGTGCCAAAGAAAGCGGAGCGGGTGATGAATTTCCACAGCCAGACAACCAAGGCGCTAGCCGAATTGGTCGCCGCGGCCGGGCTGTCGCATCCCGGCGAATTCACGCCGGCCCATTTCTCGCGGCGCATTTCGTCCCACGAAGTGCTAAGTCTTGCCGAGGGCTATCCGCCGCTGGCACCAGGCGCCCTCCTTGCCGGCACGGAAGACCGGCGATTTAAGGACGCCTGGACGGTCGCCGACCCGCTCTCTTTCCGGCCTGCGTCGCTCGCCTGAAGGAAGGCGGCCGCCGACGCGCTCTTGGCATCAACGAATGGCGCTTGCGGACGTAGGGGCGTGGGCGGGACGCCTGACGCAGTAATGTCGGACACTCGACCCGTCGCCGCCATGTCGAGGGCCGAACAGCCATCCAGCGTTTCCAGCGTGATATTCGCCCCCGCCGCCGGCAAGCGTTCGACGACCGCGGCCTTTCCCCGTCGAGGCGGCGTACATAAGGACGTCGCGCCATTGTCGTTGTGATTATCGATATCGATCCCCGCTTCGATCAGCGTCGCCATGACATCGAGACGCGCGCCGACGCAGGCGAGCCACAGCGCGTTGTTGCCGTCGGCGTTCCGGGCGTCGATTCGTGCGCCGGCCGCAATCAGGCTGTGCACCATGCCGTCGTCGCCCTTATCGTTGGCTCTCATAAAGGCGTCGTGGCGTTGTTGACCGTTGCATTGACATCATCCGAAAAATCATGCGCGGCCAGCCATCGCCGAACGTTTTCGGTACGCGCGCCGCCGCCTCGGGACCCCGCCGCCGCGCGCCAGGCCTCATACCATCGAGGCTGCAAACGTTGGAGAAGCCGAAATCGGAAAAGATCTGCGCATATTCCTGGCTGGCGTTGCCGTAATAGCAGCAAATCACGATCGGCGCGTTTTTTGGCGTCGCCTGGATCATGGCGTAACGAGTAACTATCCCCCGGCAGAGCCGGGGGCTTTATTTATGTGAGCCGCTCAAAGCGGCTGGGAGGGGACGCTGACGCGTCCCCGGTTCATTGGGCCACCAATGGTGGCCGATCAGCGCCAGAGGTTCAGTTGCTCCAGCCTCTGATCTTCCTTTTCCTGGCTCTTGATGTATTCCCGGATCGCAGCTTCGTCTCTCCCCACGGTCGAGACGAAATATCCTCGCGCCCAGAAATGTTGCCCTACAAAATTGCGCCGCCGTTCCCCGTAAACGCGGGCCAGATGGATCGCACTCTTGCCCTTGACATATCCGATCACCTGAGAAACCGCGTATTTCGGCGGGATCGAAATCATCATGTGCACATGATCCGGCATCAAATGCCCTTCTTCGATCCGGCTTTCCTTTTGTGTTGCTAACTTACGAAGCAATTCTCCAAGATGATCCCGCAGTTGCCCGTATAGCGCCTTGCGGCGGAACTTCGGGACGAACACGACGTGATATTTGCACTCCCACTTTGTGTGACTTAGACTTCTCAAACTCGTCCATCGTGACTTGACCTTTCGTGTGCTTGGCGGCTCACAAAAGCGATGGTCACGATGGACTTCAGGAAACGTCAAACTATTGCTGCCTCCCCGGCAGAGCCGGGGGATCTCCCGCACGGTTTAGCCATCGGGACATTGCGCACGTTTCGATATGACCGCGACGGAAGGAATTGGGGTCGCGAACGTCGAGAGACACCGCGCCGCTTTTCGCAAACAGCGCTTGCGCCTCGGCCACTCCAATCCGCCGGAAGGGCGTGCGCTGTCTCATCGGAAGGGCTCCTTTTATATATTATTCGTCAATATTCGGCATGCGGATCACTTGGGCGGGCGCCCGGGCCCTTGCGCCTCGATAAAGTCGAGCGCGCTGACGAACGCTTCGGTCGGGATGGGACAAACCAAATTCACCGGCGGTTTGACGCCGGTGTAGGAAAGGAAGAATTGGCAGGTCTTTTCAACCGCCAATCATGAACACCCTGATGCGACCGTCTCGACGCGCTTTCCTTGATTTTTCGGCTGTCGGCCGGCGATCCTGGACGCTAGTCGGAATCGATCAGCACGATAGGCCCGTCATCCGGCGTGCCGAAAGGATCGGGGATGCCGTCATCTTCGACCAGCTTGACGCCGCAGACGCACACCTCGTCGTCGATCACAGCGAGCGCGATAGGCTTGAGGCTCTTGCCTTTGCACGGTCCGTCGACGCAAAGCCCCGTCTCGATCTCGTAAAGGGCCCCATGCTGGCCACATTCGAGAAATTTCTTGTCCTGGCTGAAGAACTTGCCGTTGCCGGCGTTGAGCATCACGCTCTTGTGCGCGCAAGCGTTCGCATAACCCACGTACTCGTTGGCGGCGGTGCGGATGACGACGATGGGAAACGGCCGCGTCTCGCCATTCTCATCGATTCGCGACAGGCGGAAATCCTTGGCGGCGCCAGGGGCAAAACTGTCAGCGTCGCAAATAACAAAGACTTCGATTTCTTTCGATGACATGTTTTTAACTCCGCGTTGCCGGCACGCGCTTCGAGACGGCGCGATCCGAATCCAAGTAAAGCGCGCCTGCCCCGATCGACTCCTAAAGCGCCGAAAGCGTCCGCGGGCCCTTGAGCTCTGGATAATTCTCCCGAAGTTTCCGCTCGAAGGTCTTGCGCCGATTCTTGTCGCTCGCGGCTCCGTGGCCGACGAAGTTGGTTCCCTGATCCCAGACTTCAAAGAAGCAATGGAGCGAAGCTTCATAAACCGCCTCGGGAATGGTGGTGAGATCGTTCAGTTTAGCGATCCCGTCACTGGTGACTTCGAGGCGCCATCTGCTGTCCTCTTCGACGCAGGCGAGCAATGCGCTGACGTCCGCCGCGGACCAATCGCCTTTTGGATCGAACGCCATGCTTGTCCTTGTCGCAAATCCAACAAAACCGATCCGACGAGCCGGGGTCCGGCGCGCGGCTCGACCGCAGATTGCACGAAGCGTGCCGATGCGAGAGGCGCCCCGGCCATGGAGGGGCTGACTCCGGAGAACAGACCTATTTCAATCTGCTTTCTTCACGTGACTTTTGAACGGCAAGGGAGGCGTCGATGTTGCAAACGCACTCGTTGAATGTGCGCGGTGTCGGAAGTCGCCCAGCGAAGTGTTCGAATTCCGACAGGCGGCGCGATCGACATTGCCTGTCGCAAAACAGCGCAATGTCGCCCAACGCTTT
Organism: uncultured Alphaproteobacteria bacterium; assembly: GCA_963815815.1. Classification (GTDB taxonomy): domain Bacteria; phylum Pseudomonadota; class Alphaproteobacteria; order Rhizobiales; family Beijerinckiaceae; genus Methylocapsa. The sequence continues at coordinate 235,605 of CAWFIA010000008.1, read as the reverse complement.
GATTCTGGCTGAGATCGCATCACGCGTGGGCGCTCGCCAGGCGCGCAGCGGCGTCGACTGCGACGTAAGGCGTATATTGCCGCTCATCTGTTTTGCTGCATATCAATGCGGAACGACCGTCCGATCCTAAAAGGCCAGGGCTGCGCAATTCCCGTATGCAAGCGCGCCGGCGCTTAGTGGGGCCAGTTCAGGCAGGAGACAGAGAGCGATGCGATACGAAAACATCATCCGTGGTTTTGCGCTGGCGGCTGGGCTTTTTGTCGCGGGCGGCGCAATGGCCGCAGGCGACGCCGCGGCGGGCAAGGCCATTTTCGCCAAAACGTGCCAGAACTGCCACTCCGTCGACGCCGGCATGAACAAGGTTGGTCCAAGCCTTTATGGCATCATCGGCCGCAAGGCTGGTACGGCCCAGGGCTTTGAATACTCGGACGCCCTCAAAAACTCGGGCAAGATTTGGACGGTCGAGGCGCTCGACGCCTATTTGTCCGATCCGCGCGGCACTCTGCACGGCGTCAAGATGGCCTTCAAGGGGCTAGCATCCGAAAAGGAACGCGCCGACGTGATCGCCTATCTCCAGTCGCTGCAGGATTGATCACAAGCGCCAAAAAGCGCTCGCGCCGACGCTCGCGGCAACGCGCGGTCCCGAACCCAACGTAAACTGCCGGCAGCCCCTCAGCTATCAGGAGCGGCGGCGCCGCAGCCCGGCGCAGGCCAAGAGGGCGTTGTCGCGGTTGATGAGCACGGAGGCCTCCAGGCGGCTCCAAGGGGGGCGCGGCAGGGCGAAGGAACATTAGGCGAGAGAGAGGCGGCATTTTGAGGCTGTGGGTCGGCGCGAGACGCCACCCCTTTTTCGCCACCTCCTTGCTTTGTCTGAGGCTCCTAAGCGAGGCCGTCAGACGCTCATGAAACGGACCCTCAATTACCCCGGCGCCCGCTTCGCGACCGCTTCGCTACTTGTAGTATCCGACGCCGCAGCCTTCGTCGCCGACGCGGGTGATAAACGCTTCCTTGGGCACGGGGTTGGTGGTGCCCGGCCTCGGGAAGTTGTAATCGACGGTCGAGATTGTTCCTTCTTTGGCCGCGTCGTAGAGTTTCTGACCCAAGGGAGAGCCGTCCTTTTCCTTGAGCGCTCTGACGTCCGTGCCCATACCGCGGGGGTTGACATGAGCGGTGAATTTCCCGGTGGTCATTTCAAAACAGAACACGTATAGATCGCGATCTCTGAACCCGCCATCGGCCTTGTTGAAGGTGGCAAGGGCGTCGGCCTCGTTGGCTTTGAGCGCTGCGACCCCCTTCTCGAGCATGGCCTTGGCCTCTTCCGCTGAGCCGTACTCAGCCTTCTGCGCGAACGCCGCCGTTGACGTCATGAGCGCAACCGCCGCGGCCGCGCCGATCAGAACTCCTCGAAGCATAGTCATCCCCTAAGTTTATGTACGAGCCCTTTAGCGCACCGCGAGGGTCACCACCGAGCAGGAGGAGCATTAGCATATTTGGACCCCGCATGGGGGCTTATCGCCGCAAGTTCCTACGACCCCAAACCGCAGCCGGGCTTGCCTTAGCAAACTGGAGGCGACGGGCGGCGGTCGCCGGACATATCGGCTCGCTCGCGCCGCCTGAAACCTTGCCGGCTCCACTTCAAACGGATTTCGCATGTTCACAGCGAGCGGGAGCTTAACTTTTTCTCTTTGTTTGTTGACAGACTTTCTAGACTTTATAGATTCCGGGTGGGAGCGCTTGGTGTCGACTAAGGGCCGCCTGAGAGGGAAGCGCAGCTCGAACCAGATGGAGCAAAGATCATGGCGCCAACCGCCGCCAGCCAGCCCAAGGCCTCCGCTCTTCAAGAAGCCCCCAGCCGCGGCCGGATTTTCGAGTTGATTACGGAGACGATTGGCAACACTCCGCTCGTCCGCCTGCGCAAAATCGAAAAGGCCAAAGGCCTGAAGGCAAATCTCATCGCCAAGCTCGAATTTTTTAATCCGCTAGCGAGCGTCAAAGATCGTATCGGCGTGCACATGATCGCGACGCTTGAAGCCGAGGGCAAGATTACGCCCGGGAAGACCGTCCTCATCGAGCCGACCTCCGGCAATACCGGCATCGCCTTGGCCTTCGTCGCCGCCGCCCGTGGCTACCGGCTCATTCTCGTCATGCCGGAATCGATGTCGATTGAGCGACGCAAGATGCTCGCTTTGCTCGGCGCCGAGCTGATTCTGACGCCCGCCGCGCAAGGCATGAAGGGCGCTATCGCCAAGTCGCAGGAGCTCGCGGAGTCGACGCCTGATTCGGCCATCCCGCGGCAGTTCGAGAATCCGGCCAATGTCGAAATCCATAAGCTGACCACCGCCGAAGAAATCTGGAAAGACACCAATGGCGAGATCGACATATTCGTCGCGGGGGTCGGCACCGGCGGCACGATCACAGGCGTCGGAACGGTTTTGAAGCCGCGCCGGCCAAACTTGAAGATTGTCGCTGTCGAACCTGAAGACTCTCCGGTGCTGTCCGGCGGCCAGCCAGGACCGCATAAGATTCAAGGCATAGGCGCAGGCTTCGTTCCCTCGATCCTCGACCGGTCCGTCATCGACGAAGTGATTAGCGTCGGTAATCAGACCTCGTTCGATACGGCGCGGCTTGTGGCGCGGCTGGAAGGCATTCCGGTCGGCATTTCATCCGGCGCCGCCGTCGCGGCGGCCATCGAAGTTGCGGCGAGGCCAGGAAGCGAAGGCAAGAACATCGTCATTATCATTCCATCTTTCGCAGAGCGTTACCTATCGACAGCCCTGTTCGACGGCCTCTGAATCGGCCTTGGTCGTCAGGATTTGGGTTGTCGATGGAACCTGCGGCCGTGGCGCAGCGTTGAAAAGCCGCGCATTGCGCTTGTTCCGCAGCGCGTTTTCGGGAAGGATTGATTATGCGGGCCCTCGCGATTTTCGCCGCGCTTGTGTGGTTCAAAGTGATCTCGGATTTTATTCGCGGCGGAATGAGGCCGTTCCTGGCTCCGGCGCGGCGGCGAATTTTTTGAGATAAGGCGGCCAATTTTTTGGGATTAAGAATGTCGCGACGAAAGCGACACCCGCCGGATGGTGGCGAACCCTAAACGCTCTGCCCCGCGCGAATGCCAAGCATATCCTCCTGGATTTTTTTGTCGCTGCAAGTCATGAGCGGCGCCGTTTGCGTTGGGAGCTATGACAGCGCCAACGCCGCGGCCACGCCGATCGTCGATAAAAACCAGCGCGATAGGCAGCATGCCGCCATCACTCCCGGCACACTCGAAGTCATGGCGGTTTGTCCGCGCGCCGGGCGGCGATCGGGGGGTCACTTTCGCCGCGATCATGCATATCGCAGACTTCGAAAAGTCGAATCCGCGTTTGGCGGGTTTAATGCTGCGTTGCAGCAAAACCGGCATAGAAACGATCATCGTCGTGATCCAACCGTTTCCTCCACAGGCGCATCCCAAAATTACCTTGCAGCTGGGAGGACCAGAGCTTTATTTTGAAGGAACCGCAACTATGACGGGAACCGGACTGATCGTACCCGTCGATGGGATGGAGTTGGCCAGAGGAGCGTGGAGCGGAGCGAATGAATTGTCTGTTAAGATCGTCGACGGCGACGTCGAGATCAAGGGCGTCGTGGCGCTGGCGGGTTTGAGTTCAGCGATTTAATCTCTCGCCGATTGCGCCGCAAATTGAGGCTTTGTCATTTGCAGGTTTTGCCATAAATCAACCCAACTTCGAACAAAAATATAAATCTAAACTTCGAACAAAAATAACGAACAAGAAAATATCCGGGAGGCATCGAATGACAAACCTTGTTCTCGTGGGAGCCCTGTTCGGGCTTGTCCTCGGACGATTCTTCAAAGTTTACGTTCTTGTTCCGGCGTGTATCCTCGCGTCGGTCTTGGCGCTGACAGGTCCGAATCTGATAGCCGGCTTCCTATCGACATCCTGTATCGAGCTAGTCGTCCTGATCGCTAGCCTTCAGTTTGGCTACGCCGTTGGATTGCTTTCGAACCAATTGTCCGGATTGCTTTCGGGGCGTCGCGGGACGCCTACGCATGCAATGTCCTCCCGAACCTTGCATGTAAGATAAACAGCGGCCGCGGCGCCGCGGTGAGAGCGTTCGCACGTCGGGCCGCATTCTGCCGTTCGTGCTAAGCGCGGATTTGCACAGCATTAAAAACGAGCTGCGTTCCTCGCTTGGATTCCGTCGACTATGCTCGGTCGAAAATGTCTGGACCACGGTTAAGATTTAGTTTAGCTCTCCGCGATTGTCGTGACTTACTCGCCTAACCTGGCTTACGACGCGGCGGCCGCTGGTCTCGCCTAGAGCGATTTCGCTTCGTAACGCCTTGCTGCGACGGAGGCAAAACCGGAATGGCTCAGTCTTATCCCTTGCGTCAGCGCGCCTGCGGTTTGAGCACGGCGATCATCTTGCTCAGCGTATTGGCGCCGGGCGTGCTGGGCGGCTGCGTCGAATTCTGCGGTGGCGCCGAACGCCGATGCGCCTCAGCCCAGCTCTGGCGCCGCAAGGCCCGAGGCGGGCGCGGGCGTTAGTTGTCGCGGCGCCAGCGTCGCGCTCGCTAGCTTGGCCGGCTTCCCGGAAGCCGTCGAACACCACATGAGAGACGCGTTCGCCGTTGAGGCGGCGCAAAAGGACATTAGCTTAGCCGATCCGAAGAAGGCGGCCTATCTTATCCGCGGCTATGTGACGACATACGCGGCTGATAAAGGGACCGCCGTCGCTGTGGTCTATGACGTCTTCGACGCAAAAAAGAAGCGTGCGCAAAGACTGGAGGATAGCGTCATCGTCGCGCGCGCAGGGGCCGACCCTTGGCCCGGTTTCGATGGCGCCGCCATGAGCGCACTCGCCGCCAAAAGCGTGGACGATCTCGCGGCCTTTCTGGCAACGACGCCAGAAGCTGTCGCCTTCGCCGCCAACTCGGCGCGGACGACGGCGCGGGGCGAAGCACGGACGGACCAAAGTTCGAAATCCGAGATTTCGCCGCGCCTCGGATCGCAGTCCCTCGGTCCGGACAGCGGCCAGACCATCGCGCCGCGCGCCGAGCCGGCGGGCGCGGCTTCGGCATCGGCCACAAACGGCCTCAGCATGGCGGCGCTTCGCTAAGACGCTTCGCCTTAATTCGGAAATTCGGCGCGTTGCAACTCGACACGGATTTCCGCGCCGCTATGATCGCGCCACGCCAATGGCGATCTTCGAGTGGAGGAATTATGAAAAAGCGCATTATTTTGACGGCGTTTGCGTTTTCGGCTCTGTCTCTTGGGGCGGCGTGCGCAGATCCTCTCGGCGATTGGAGAGTTGGCGAGGGCAATGCGACCGTGCGGATCAAAAAATGCGGCTCGGGGCTTTGCGGCTATGTAGTGGCGACGCAAGGGGCTCCGGGAAAGGACGTCCGCAATCCCGACCCGAGTAAACGCAACCGCTCGGTGATGGGAATTGAGGTCCTCATGAATCTGCGGCCAGCTGGGTCGAACGTCTGGAGGGGCACGTCCTATAACGCAGAAGACGGCCTGCTTTACAGCGCGACGGTGACTCAGGAGGGCGCGAACTCTCTCTCGATCAAAGGGTGTGGCGCGAATGGCGGCGTATGTGGATCGGAAACCTGGACCCGCGTCAGATAGCAGCGCCACGGCCTTCGAGCACGATCGAAACACGATCTCCAGAGCTTAGCGGCTGCGCCCAGCGGCCTCGGCTGCTTTTTCGGCATTTCGCATGGCGCTTCGCGACAGGAATAGTCGACAGCGCTCTTTGCAACGTTGCTTTTGAAATTCATTTCAAGGGCATTGCTACGGTAGCGCTAGGGGAAATATAAGCTGGCGCCATTGACGAGATGCGAACGGGGATCGACGGGATGAAAATTTTGGCGGGCAATTCCAATCGGCCTCTCACCGAGGCAATTGCGGCCTATCTTGGCGTTCCGCTCACCAAGTGCCAGGTGCGTCGTTTCGCCGACATGGAGATTTTCGTCGAAATTCAAGAAAACGTTCGCGGCCAAGACGCGTTCATCGTTCAATCGACATCCTACCCGACCAATGATCATCTCATGGAAATGCTGATCATGACCGACGCGCTGCGGCGCGCGTCGGCGCGGCGGATCACCGCCGTCATCCCCTATTTCGGCTATGCGCGGCAGGATCGAAAGCCGGGGCCGCGCACGCCAATTTCAGCGAAGCTGGTCGCCAATCTGATCACGCGGGCGGGCGCGGACCGCGTTCTCACCGTCGATCTTCACGCCGGACAGATCCAAGGCTTTTTTGACATTCCAACCGACAATTTATTCGCGGCGCCAGTGCTCGTAAATGACATCCGGCAACGGCTCGAACTCGACAATGTGATGGTCGTCTCGCCCGACGTCGGCGGCGTCGTTCGCGCCAGAGCGCTCGCCAAGCGCATCGACGCGCCACTCGCCATCGTCGACAAACGACGCGAACGGGCGGGCGAATCGGAAGTGATGAACATCATCGGCGACGTCAAAGGCAAGATCTGCATCCTGATCGACGACATCGTCGATTCGGGCGGCACTCTCTGCAATGCGGCGGATGCTTTGTGCGACCAGGGCGCGCGCGAAGTCTACGCCTACATTACGCACGGTGTCCTCTCCGGCGGCGCGGCGGCGCGCGTCGTCGCCTCGAGTCTCAGAGAGCTAGTTATCACCGATACGATTCAGTCGACGGAAGCCATTCGGGTATCCAAAAACATTCGTGTTGTCTCGATCGGGCCCTTGATGGCCGAAGCCATTGCGCGAATCGCCAAAGAAGAAAGCGTGTCCAGCCTGTTCGACTGAACGCGCTCGTCAAATGTTGAAGAACGGCATCCTGCGCAAGAATTATTTGCTGCGGCAATTTTTCTGCTGGCCGTTCGGCACGCTAGATCATAACGCGCGACGCATGGCGGCGCAAAGCGACATGCGAAAGCGGAAAGAAAAGGCTTGTTGCGCGGCGTCCGCAATAGCTTGAACAATTCCGGTAAACGACTTGACATTATTAAAAGTTGAGCGTTAACTTCTCGCCGTTTTTCGCGACCAAAATTTATTTTTAATTACATTATCCAGATGTTCATAACATATTGAATATACTAAATAATTGGAAGCGGCCATGTCTTTTCCGGATGTCGTCGTTGTTATTCCTGGCATCAGTGGCAGCGTGCTCGCCAAAGACGGCAAGGAAATCTGGGGTACGTCCAGCGGCGCGATTTGGCGCGCGATCAGCTCTGGCGGCGACAGCATCAAATCGCTGGCCCTGTCGGCTGTTGATGACCCGAATGCCGACGATCTCGGCGATGGCGTCGTGGCGACAGGCCTGATCCAGGATGTTCACATTATTCCGGGTTTGTGGAAAATCGACGGCTACTCGGGATTGACCGAGCGCCTGCGGTCGGCTCTTGGCCTTGAGCCTGGAAAAAACCTTTTCGAATTCGCCTACGATTGGCGCCGCGACAACCGCGTTTCCGCTCGCCGCCTGCAACGTCTCAGTCATGACTGGCTCAAGAGCTGGCGAAGCCAGTCCGGCAACGAGGAGGCGAAGCTGATCCTCGTCGCCCATTCGATGGGAGGGCTGGTCTCCAGATATTTCCTGGAGGTTTTGCAAGGATGGAAGGACGCCCGCACGCTGATAAGCTTCGGCACGCCCTATCGCGGCTCGCTCAATGCGCTCGGCTATCTCGCCAACGGCTACGCCAAAAGCATCGGCCCGCTTGGCGTCGATTTGTCTGCCACCCTCCGCTCCTTCACGGCTGTGTATCAGTTGCTGCCAGCCTTCGAATGCCTCGATTCCGGCATGGGCAAGCTTGAACGCATTGGCGAGGTTAAGGGGATACCGGGTGTCGATGCGGCACGCGCCGGCGATGCTCTCGCCTTTTACCGTCAGATGAGAATGGCGGAAGAAGACAATGCAAAGCGCGCCGACTACGCCAAGGCCAAATATGAAATCTTTCCGATCGTCGGCATCGCCCAGCCGACGTTCCAGTCCGCGACCTTCGCCGGCGGACGCGTCTCTCTACTTCAGCACATCGGCGGAAAGGATAACAGCGGCGACGGAACTGTTCCACGCGTTTCCGCTACCCCTCTCGAGATGAGCTCCGACCATCGCGAGATCTTCGTGGCGGAAACGCACGCCTCGCTGCAGAATTTCGAAGCCGCGCTCGTCAACCTCACCGGCATTCTCACCGGCACGCAGATCAACCTATCCGAATTCAACTTCGCGGCGGAGACGATCTCGCTCGACGTCGCCGACGTTTACCCATCGGACGCGGTCACAATACGCGCGGCGCCGTCCGGCGAGGTTGCTGTGCGCGCAAAACTGGTCGACGCTGCGACTGGGGCGATCGTCAAGGAGCTCGCTCTTGCGCAGGAGGGAGACGCTTATGTCGCGACGACGAGCCTGCCGCAGGGCCTCTACCGCGTCACCACCTTCGCAGAGTTTCAGGGAGGTCCCGTCGCGGCGACCGATGTCTTCATGACCCTCGACAGGACGTGAACGGCAAACGGCGCCGCACGCGCTACCGACCCCACAGGATCGTATGACGCTTGACATGATCTTCTGAAAACCCTCAACGCAGGAGGACGTCATGGCGCGCAAGAGGGCCGCAACAGTCAAACGCCCAGCCGCGGCGCAAGACGGACATTCGTCACGACGTTCTGAGCGGCGGCGGCCGCGGGAACAGGTCATGGCCGTTCCTCCTGCGACCGCCGGCGGGGCGGGCGCTTCGCCAGTCCAGGCAGCCGGCCCGGCCGCCGCGTTTCTGACTCAATCCGCTGGCGATCCCGCCACCGCGCTGCGGCCCCCGGCCGGGACGTCGGCCGGCCGCTCGACGGGGACGGCGGGATCGCGCGACGTCACGGTGAATATGACGGTGGTCTGCGGCGATCTCACGCAGGTTGAGGCGCCGGTCGCCGCCAACGCCCATTACGAAGGCCTCGCCCCGGCTGGGCAGACCAAACTCTTCGACGAGATTCTCGACCTCTGGGTGACGCGGGCGCTCGACTTCGGGTTGATAGGCCTCCGCCTAGGGCAGGTCTACCCGATCGACCTGACGCGGGCCCGCGCGAGCGGCAAGGCGAAGGCCGATCGCCTTCTGCTCGCCGGCATGGGCGAGCCAGGTGGCTTCGCCGCGGACGATCTGCGCTATCTGATCTCCAACATCACTGTCGCCGTGAAGAGCATGCGACAGGACACGCTGGCGACAAGTCTTTTCGGCACACGGCGCGACGAGCTGCCCGTGGAGCAGGCCCTGCGCGCCTTTTTGAGCGGGATCATGGACGGCTACGAGCGCTTTCGCGCGATGGCGGATGTCGTGCGTGATGATCCGGAGTTCTTCCGAAAGGCGGCCTTCGATCCATTGAACGTTTATCTCGCTGAGCCAGACAAGAGAAAATGCGAGGAAATCCGTTGGGTGCTGGAAACAAAAAGGATTCGCTGCCCGGATTTGACGCTGACGGTTCAGTTCGCCGAGGGCTCGCGGTCTTGCAGCGGTGCGGAGAACTCCCCGACGGACGCCGAGCCGTACATGCGCGCGGCCTATTTGCGGGCGACCGTCAAAACCTCCTCGAACGCCCAATCCACCTCGCAGCCGGATTCCGCCGCGCGCGGCCAAACGATGCCGTTCGAGTTCTCCGCGCTCTCCGAGGTCGCGGCGGCGCCGGTGCGGCAGCAGGATATCAACGCCTATCTGATCGGGATGATTCCCGAGCGTTTGACGACAACGCCCAAGCCGGAGCTGCGGGAAAGACTTGGCCGCTTCTTCGCGGATGTGATGATCCCGGACGATTTCAGGAAACTGACCGAGGGAGCGATGGCTCTAACCCTCGAGTTAGATGAAACGACCGCGATGTACCCGTGGGAGATGATGGCGCACAAGAAATATTCGCGAACGTCCTTTATTGGCACCAGCGTCAGCGTATCGCGCCAGTTCCGCTCGCTTCTCGCGCCGCGTCCGAGTTCTCCGCCGCCTCTGAACGCAAGCCTCCGGGTTCTTGTAATCGCCGATCCCGCGTCGGGCAAACTGTCGCTGCCTGGCGCGCGCGATGAGGGATTTGCCGTCCTTGAGATCCTCGAAGAGGCGCAAGAAGCCTGGCGGGGAACTTACGACATCAGCGCGACGGTCCGGATAGGCGGCAAGGACTTAACGTCGGACGCCCGCCTGGCGGAGTGGCTTGAGCGCAGCAAGGCGCGTGAAAACTGGATCGACAGCGTCGAGGCCTGTGATCCGCTCGATATCGCCATGCTGATCGTGAGCGAGCAGTATGACGTGATTCACTACGCCGGCCACGGATTCGCTGATTCGCAAACGGGCCGGACCGGATGGATTCTCGACGAGCATTGTTGTCTGTCCGCGCAAGAGATTTTCCGCGTGCGCAAGGTTCCGCGCCTCGTCTTCGCCAACGCCTGCTTTTCGGCCCTGACAGGCGAAGATCAGGACCTGGACGTCATAACGCAGCGAAAGCGGCTGGTTGGCATGGCGCAGGCCTTCTTTGCACGCGGCATCCCCAATTTCATCGGCGCCGGGTGGAAGGTCGACGATGAATGCGCGCGCGTATGCGCGAGGCGCTTCTACGCCGCCGCCCTCGGGCTGGACGATTCGGGCGGCGGCGGGAGATCCGCTTCCGGGCCACTCCCGATCAGCGCGGCGCTGTTCAACGCCCGCAGCGATACGTTCGATTTCCGAAAGGAGTTGGCGACCTGGGGCGCCTATCAGCACTATGGGCGCGTCGCAGATAAGTTGCTGCAGTCGGCGCAGCATGATGGCACGGCGCGCTCCGCAAAGGAAGAGCCTTCGTACCGCGCGCCGCCGCCCAGCCCTGGAGCCGGTCAAGCCAGGCCGAGTCAAGACGCGTCCGCGACGGCGGCCAATCCGGCGGCTCCGAAAGCCGAAGATCCTCCGCACGCGGCCGCGGCACCAGCCACGGCTCCGGCGGCGATCGCCTCGGCCCCGGCGCCAGCCATCGATCCAAATCTCGTCTATGTGAACGGAATCGATTTCGAAACAGGCGCCTACGCTGTCCCGCCCCGATCGATCGACGAACTTGCGCGGGATGTGCGTCAGCGCCCGCACGACCGATCGATCGTCGACCTTAGCGGCGGTGATCTGACACGGTTCGCGCTCCCCTTCCGGATCGAATTCGACAAATTCGACGAGACCGGCTGGGGCGTCGTCTTTCACGAAGACACGCCGGCGAACGTTCGTGCCGCGCTCGCACCTCTCGTTGACCGACGCAAAAATCTGGCAGGGACACGGTTCAAGGAGCTCGACTACAGGAAAGGAGAGCGAACGCGTGACTGGTACCAGCGCTGGGGAATTTCGCCGGGCAACATGCAAACGCGCATCGTTCCCTATTATCTGCTCCTCATCGGACCGCCGGACCTGATCCCATTCGACTTTCAGTACCTTCTCGGGATCGAATATGCCGTGGGGCGCCTGTCTTTTGACACGGCCGCCGAGTATGCGCTCTACGCGCAATCGGTCGTCGATTATGAAACGGCCGGCGCCGTTCCCACCACGAAGGAAATCACCTACTGGGGGACACGCCACCTTGGCGACGGCGCGACCAACATGAGCGCTTCCCTTCTCGTCGATCCGCTCGCCAACGGCGTCCCCGATGACGCCGGCGACCTCAAAACGCCGATCGGGAGTGAGACCGGCTATGGCCAGAAGCTGCTCCTCGGCGGCGACGCGACCAAAGGAAACCTGCTCGCCGTCCTGCACGCCGACCGACCTTCGGCGCTGTTGTTCACAGCTTCGCATGGGATGTCGCTTCGGTCCGGCCTGCCGAACCAGACAAGTGATCAGGGCAGCCTGTTGTGTCAGGACTGGCCGGGTTACGGGAGCATCCGCCCGCAGCATCTCCTCACCGCCAAAGATGTTGGCGACGACGCCAATGTCCATGGCCTCGTCGCCTTTATGTTCGCCTGCTTCGGCGCCGGCACGCCGGTCAACGATCAGTTCGCGACGGATCTGGCGCAGGCCGGCCAGCTGCCGCCCCTCGCGCCAAATCCGTTCGTCGCCGCTTTGCCCCGCCGGCTGCTCGCGCATCCCAAGGGCGGCGCCCTCGCCGTCATCGGCCACGTCGATCGCGCCTGGGGATTTTCCATCCAGGCGGCAAAATCGACGGGGCCGCAGATCGGATCATTCCGCAACAGCCTCGGCGACATCCTCACAGGCGCCCCTGTGGGGCACGCCCTGACGCAGACCTTCGGCGCCAAGTTCGCGGAGCTCTCCGCGATACTGCTCAGCGCGATTTCGCCAACCGGTTCGACCGCTGACAAGCCAAGCGATCGAGAACTCGTCACCTACTGGATCGAGCGCAACGACGCGCAGAATTACGTGATGCTGGGCGATCCGGCCGCGCGCATTCAAGCAGACAAGCTCGCGTGATCCGCCGCCCGCACGCGGGTCGCGGCTTTTTATGAGGGACCATCCATGGCTGAACCGCTCATTCCGCAACTGCCGGAGGCCGTGCGCGCCTCCTTCGAGCCCATCATGAAGGCGCTGGGGCCAGCGCGCCAGAAACTGGCGGGGGTGAAGGAAGTGGTCAAGATCCGGCCCGGCTATACCTATCCGGCGGATGGCGCGCCTCAGCCGGCGCTCGTAATTGCGATCACGCCAGGCGCCGCGCCACCAATCGCCGAGGCCGCCGAACTCGAAAAGACCTTCAACGTCCCGGTCGCTATCGCCGACGCGACCGTCGACGAACAGCTGACCGCGGAGCAAATGCCCGTGTCTTTCGGCTTGCAGTCCGCAGCCTCCAGCTTCGAGACGCTGCTCGCCGGCGAGGAGGCGATCGCCTTTGCCCCGCCTAAGACGGGCTCCTATGAAAATCTCGAACCGCCCGATTTGCCGCTCGTCAAGGAAAGGATGGAGCTGACGATCTGCGTCAGTCCAGAGGCCGGCTGGAGCGAACTCGAAAGCTTTCTTGGCGCGACGAGGAAAAGCCTTACCGTCGCCATGTATCAATTCACGGCGCCGCATATTTTCGAAGCCGTTAACGCGGCGGTGACGCCGCAGGGACGCGAGTTCGAATTGGTTCTCCACCCGGTCCCCGAGAAGCCGGCGAAATCCGGCGTCAAGGCGCAAGATCTTGATGAGGAGCAGGGCGTCATCGAGCCGCTCGAAGAAAAGCTCAGAAGCCGCTTTGAAATGGCCTGGGCGACGCTGAAGACCGACGCCAATCCTGACGGTCTTTGGGCGTCGGCCTACCACATCAAGGTCGCCGTTCGCGACGGCGGCGCGGTGTGGCTCTCGAGCGGCAACTGGCAATCGTCAAACCAGCCGGACATCCATCCTTTCGGAGAGACGCCCGACAAATTGCCGCCCGGTTTCCAAAGGAAATACAATCGCGACTACCATGCCGTGATCGTGAACGAGAGGCTGGCGTCGATCTACGAGACTTACATCAAGCGCGACTTCGACCTCGCCTCAGCGCAAGCCGGGAAGGCGACGGCGTTCGCTCTGCCGGACCTTTTCGTGCCGGAGGAGGAGGAAGAGGCTCCGGCCGAATTCGCCGCGCCGGCGCAGCTGTTCCCGCCGCTGCGGCTCGACCGCGTCGTCGCCATTCAGCCGCTGCTCACGCCGGACAATTACGCGGCGAACGCGCTCGACCTCATCCGGTCGGCGCAGGCGAGCGTCTGGTTTCAGAATCAGTACATCAATTTTCGGGGCACCGAGGAGGACTTCGCCGAGTTCCGCCTGCTGGTCGGCGCTCTCAAGGAGAAGATCGACGCCGGCCTCGACGTGCGCATCATTTGCCGCGATCTGATGAAGCAGGAAAGCCTCGACGTGCTCGTTGCGCTGGGTTTCCCGAAGGAAGTTTTCCGCTTCCAGCCGGCCTGCCACAACAAGACGATCATCGTGGATCGCAAAGTCGTGATGTTCGGCAGCCACAACTGGTCCAACGAAGGCGTCAAGACGAACCGGGACGCCAGCCTGATCTTCGATGACCGCGAGATCGCAGAATATCTCGCGCAGGTTTACGAATACGATTGGGGCCGGCTGGCCACGGCGCATCCGGCGAAGAGGCAACCCCGCGTCGCCGGCGACGACGAGGCGCCGCCGCCGGGGATGAAGCGTGTGTCCTTTTCGTCATTTTTTGACGACTGAAGCGAGGGGCTAGGCCAACCGGATTCTCGCGCTCTGGACGGACACGAGATCGCCAAGCAGGTTCAGCCCACCTTTGGCGACGCTCTTTCCAACGGCGAAAAGTTGTTCATTGCTTCTTTTTGACGCAAATTGGTCTTTCGCTTGCTACAAATTCCCATAGATCATGGCGCTCTCAAATTAAATCGTGGCTGACGGTTCTTGCTGCAGCGCATGATCTTTTTCAAGTCATCTGGAGCTATTCTAAGCTCATGCGCCTCATCTTTTGTTGCGACGCATGATTTTATCTCGAATGTCTAGGGATTTTCGAAGACTACGCTGTGGAGCTCGCCCAATGCCCTGATCCGGAGAGCGTTTCAACTTTTTATTGCTCGCGTCAGAAATGCTCAAACGGCTGTAAGGCGCGCGTGATGAAAGCGTGATGGAACTCAAATGCCCACACCAGATTGCTATGGCGCTTGAAGCGCAGGCTCCTTCAACTACCCGTCGTGCAGCTGTGCTGGAACAGCTTTTGCGTCGGGTATCGAAATCGATCTGGGCATTGAATTTAGTCTATAAACTTAATAAACTACCCGCCCGAAAGTGGTGGGGCTGAAAGGGAGCAACATGCCCGACGCCTACATTATTCAAATCGGCGGCCGCACCGCCGGCATCGTCGCGAGGGACGGACGGGACCTGTCGTTCAATTTCTTCGCGGCGTCGCATGCTTTCAATGCAATGGAAGGCCAGAGCTTCGCCGACCCCTTGGCGGCCGAACGGGTGGCGCGTTATCTCGCCAAATACGGAAATCTTCCAGGCCGCGCCGAGGAACGCGCGGCCGAATCCGCGTTGAAAGAGGCCTAAGCGAGCCGACCCGGCGCGATCGGCGCCGCGGATCGCGGCGTCGCCTTTCCATGCTCCAGCCCTATCACGGCGGTCAGACTGGAACGCGCAATTGAAGGAGCGGACGCTGGAAATCGAGGGCAAAGCTTTCCATCCGTCGGGCGCCACATCAGTTACGTCCGCAGGTTTAAGGTTCATCGCCTCCTCAAAGCGTCCGACGGCTCCGGAACGCACCGATCGGTCACGATTTCGCTATCCGACCGCGCCTTGCTCGCGCCATCGTATGTTGTTATCGACTGACGAGCCGCCAAGTCGACGCTTTCTATCAGCCTCAGCGAGGCGCACTAAGGCGACGCTTGCGCTTAGCTCGATGGGTTTCGTCAGAGAGATTTGGTCGAAGAGAAGGCCGGACAGCGGTCCGGATCCGCGGAGCAGTGAGCGAGCACCGGTTGAAAACCCGCCTCTCCTTTCCATCGCTCCTTCTCGGGGCGATAACGAGCGCGGGGTTATCGGCTTGCACGGTGGGCCCGGATTATATTAAGCCGCCGACACCTGAACCCGCTAAATACAAAGAATTAAAAGGTTGGAAGGTGGCGACCCCGATGGACGCGGTGGACCGTGGACCATGGTGGACGGCGTTCAAGGACGCCAAGCTCAATTCACTTGAAAGTCAAGTGGCGGTCTCCAATCAGACGGTCGCCGCTTCGGAGGCGGCGTACAGGACGGCGCAGGCCCTCGTCAAAGAGGCGCAGGCGGGCCTGTTCCCAACCGTCACCGTTAACTATTCCGGGACCGGGACGCATAATGGATCGAAGACCTCAGGGTTTTCTGGGGTCTCGAGCACGCTGTTCACCTCCGATCTAGCCGCCAACGCCAGCTGGACCCCTGACATTTGGGGAAAGGTTCGCCGATCCATCGAGAGCAATGTCGCTGGCGCGCAACTCTCAGCGGCCGACCTGGCCAATGCGACGCTCTCGGCTCAGGCCATGCTGGCCACAGCCTACTTCAGCCTGCGCGCGACCGACGCGCTGAAGGATCTGCTTGACAAAACGGCGACGACATTCCAAGGCACGCTCGAAATCACCGAGCACCAATATGCGGCGGGGACCGCCTCCAGCGCCGACGTCGCCACGGCGCGCGCGCAGCTTCTGACGACCGAGGCGTCAGCGATCGCCACCGGCGTCGCCCGCGCGCAATTCGAACATGCGATCGCCGTCTTGATGGGCGTCCCGCCAGCCGAGCTTTCGATCGCGCACATACCCTTCACGAACGCGCTGCCGACGATTCCAGTCAGCCTGCCCTCGGCTTTGCTCGAGCGCCGGCCGGACATCGCCGCCGCCGAACGCGCGATGCAGCAAGAGAATGCGCTGATCGGCGTCGCCGTCGCGGCCTATTATCCAAATATCAGCCTTTCCGGCGCGTTCGGCTTTGCCGGGCGGGGCGTGCTCGCGATCTCGGGGGCAAATGAGGCCTGGAGCCTTGGCGTAACGGCCGCGCAGACCCTTTTCGATGGCGGCCTTATAAGCTCCACGGTCGATGCGGCGCGGGCCAACTACGATCAGAGCGTCGCCAATTACCGACAGACTGTGCTGTCCGCATTTCAGGGGGTCGAGGACCAACTGGCGGCGCTGCGGGTTCTCGCGCAGGAGGCCAAGGTCCAGGACAATGCGGTCAAGGCCGCGCAGGAGGAGGTCGACGTGCTCCTCAACCAATATAAAGCTGGCACCATCGCCTTTATCGCCGTCAACGTCGCGCAGGCGAGTTTGCTGGCCGATCAGGAGACAGTGGTGAGCATTCGGCAGAGCCGATTCGTTGCCGCCGTCGCGCTGATTCAGGCGCTCGGCGGCGGTTGGGACGTCAGCCAGCTGCCGATGAGCGCCGAACTTAAGGAAGCCAATCCTCTGATTCCGCGTCTTTAAGCTCGCGCTTTTCATGTGCGGCGTAGCGACGCGCTTGAAAAATCGCTTTGCGAGACAACAAACCGTCTGTTCAACAAAGAGTTGATTAGAGAAATGCCATGATTATGTTTCAATTGCGCTGTTTTGTTGCGCGCCGACGCAAGATTTGGGGCGACCTTTAATAGGCGCCAATATCAACGTTACGAAAACCTCATGCCTTGGAAAGTCGGCGGCAATCCGATCGGAGCGATGATCGCCGATGGAGGCTATTGAAGGCGCAGCCAGATCCGGGCATTGGACGCAAGACCATGGATGATCGCTCCCGCGCGCCATCGAGCAAGGCTGCGGATCCTTTATTGCTCCGCGAAACGCGGAAGCCAGGCGAAACGACGAAGCCAGGCGAAGCAGCGCCGACGACGCGCCGAAAGTCGCCGGCGCGCACCGCCATTCTCATCTTGCTCGCCGGTCTCATCGCGTTTGCGACTTATCATTTCGTCATGACCGAACGAGCGCCTTCGGGACGGCCGCCGCGCGAGACCGCGGCGCAGCCGGTCGGCGCCGCGACCATCGCCAAAGGCGACATCAATGTCGTCATCAATGGGCTGGGCACGGTCACGCCGCTCGCCAATGTGACCGTCAGGACGCAGATCAACGGCCAGCTGATGCAAGTCGGCTTCAAAGAGGGCCAGATCGTAAAGAGAGGCGATTTTCTGGCGCAGATCGATCCGCGGCCGTACCAATTGGCGGAGAGCCAATTTGAGGGCCAGCTGGCCCACGATCAGGGATTGCTCGAGCAGTCGAAAATCGATTTGGCGCGTTACGAGACGCTGGTGAAGCAGAATTCGATCGCGCGCCAGACCGCGGAGGATCAGGCCTTTCTGGTCAAGCAATATGAAGGTTCGGTCAAGACCGATCAGGCTCAGATCGAGACGCAGAAACTGAACCTCGTCTATGCTCGCATCGTTTCGCCAATTGACGGCCGCGTCGGCCTGCGCCTCGTCGATCCCGGCAATTATGTGCAGACTTCCGATGCGACCGGAATCGCAGTGATCACTCAGTTGCAACCGATTACTGTGATCTTCACCGTTCCGGAAGATGATATTCCGGCGATCATGGCGCAGATGAAGTCGGCAGCGCCGCTCGAAGTGACGGTCTACGATCGAGCGAATGTCAATAAGCTCGCCGTCGGCAAGGTGTTGACCATCGACAATCAGATCGACCCGACGACCGGCACGGTGAAGATTTGCGCCGAATTCGACAATGTCGACAATCAACTGTTTCCCAATCAGTTCGTCAACGCGCGGCTGTTGGTCAAAACATTGCTGGACGTCGTCACCGCGCCCTTGACCGCCATCCAGCATGGCGCGCCTGGAACCTATGTTTATGTCATCGGCGCCGACAAAACGGTTTCGGCGCGCAAGGTCGAGCTTGGACCGCAGGATAATGGCATGGTCGCCGTGACCTCGGGGCTTTCTCCAGGCGACAGCGTCGTCGTCGACGGCGCCGATCGCTTGCGCGACGGCGCGCAGGTGTTTGTCGCGGCGAAGGATGGCGCGCCGGTCGCCGGATCCGCCCCCGCGAATCCAGGCGACGGCAAAGGCGGCGGGCGTCGCCATCGCGATGGCGCGCCGCAAGGAAACCGCCCGGCCGCGCCGTGAGAGATCGCGCGCCGGGGCCGGAGCTGGAGCCGAGATGAATCCGTCGAGACTGTTCATTCTGCGGCCAGTCGCGACCTCGCTGCTCATGCTGGCGATTCTGCTCGCCGGCGCCGTAGCTTATCGTTTTTTGCCGCTGTCGGCGCTGCCCGAAGTCGATTATCCGACAATCGAGGTGCGCACCTTCTTGCCCGGCGCCAGTCCCGAAGTGATGACCTCTTCGGTGACGGCGCCGCTCGAAGTGCAATTGGGACAGATGCCAGGCCTCAACCAGATGACGTCGGAGAGCTCCGCTGGAGCCTCCATCATTACCTTGCAATTCAGTTTGAATCTCAGCCTCGATGTCGCCGAACAACAGGTCCAGGCGGCGATCAACGCCGCCAACAACCTACTCCCGGCGACCCTGCCGGCGCCGCCGATCTATGCGAAAGTCAATCCCGCCGACGCTCCGATCATCTCGCTCGCCGTCACCTCGAAGACTCTCAGCCTGATTGATCTGCAAGACATCGCCCAGACACGAATCGCCCAGAAAATTGCTCAGCAGGCGGGTGTCGGAGAGGTTTCGATTGGCGGCGGCGAGCGGCCGGCGATACGGGTTCAGTTCAACCCGCAGGCGCTCGCCGCCTATGGTCTCAACATCGACGATCTGCGCACCACAATCGCCAACGCCAACGTCAACAATCCCAAAGGCGGCTTCGACGGTCCGGCGCAATCGTCGACGATCACCGCCAATGATCAGCTGAACAGCGTCAAGGACTATCAAAACATCGTCATCGCCTACCGCAATGGCGCCCCCGTCCGTCTGTCCGACGTCGCGACCGTCGTGAAGGGCGCCGAGAACACCAAGCTACGCGCCTGGGCCAACGGCAAGCCCGCCATCATCCTCGACATCCGGCGTCAGCCAGGCGCCAATGTGATCGCCGTCGTCGACAGCATCAAGAAACTCCTGCCCGGGCTGCGATCAAATTTGCCCGCGGCGGTCGACATCAGCGTCCTCAGCGACCGCACCACCACCATTCGCGCCTCGGTCGCCGACGTCGAGTTCGAGCTTGCGCTCGCCATTGCCCTTGTCGTCCTCGTCATCTTCATATTTCTGCGCAACGTGCCGGCGACGATCATCCCGAGCCTATCGGTGCCTCTGTCGCTGGTTGGCACGTTGGTCGCCATGTATCTGTTGGGCTTCAGCCTCGACAATCTTTCGCTGATGGCGCTGACCATCTCGACCGGCTTCGTCGTCGACGACGCCATCGTCATGATCGAGAACATCAGCCGCTTGGTCGAGGAAGGCGATCGGCCGATGGCGGCGGCGCTGAGGGGCTCGGAGCAGATCGGCTTCACCATCATTTCGCTGACCGTCTCCTTGATCGCAGTGCTGATCCCGCTCTTGTTCATGGGCGACGTCATCGGCCGTCTTTTTCACGAATTCGCCATCACCCTCGCCGTCACCATCGTCATCTCGGCGGTCGTCTCTTTGACCCTCGTCCCGATGATGTGCGCGCAACTCATACATCATCGGCCGGCGGAGCAGCGCGGCCGTTGGGATCGCTGGGCGGGCGGCGCCTTCGACGCGATCATCGCCAGCTATGGCCGCAGCTTGCGGATCGTTCTGCGCCATCAGCCGCTTACGCTTTTCGTCGCGCTCGCCACGTTCGCCTTAACGATAGCGCTTTATATCATCATCCCGAAAGGCTTCTTTCCGGTGCAGGACACCGGCATGATCCAAGGCATTTCACAGGCCTCGCAAAGCATCTCTTTCGAGGCTATGGCGACGCTGCAAAGGCAACTCGGCGATGCGATTGCAAGGGATGAAGCGGTCCACAGCGTCAGCTCCTTCATCGGCGTCGACGGCGAAAACGCGACGCTGAACAGCGGCCGCTTCCTGATCAATCTCAAGCCGCTCGACGAGCGCCGGGTCAGCGCGAGCGAGGTGATCCAAAGACTGCAAAAAGAGACCGCGGGAATCGCCGGGATCGAACTTTTCATGCAGCCGGCGCAAGATCTCACCGTCGATTCCTCGGTCGGCCGCGCGCAATACAGCTTTATCCTGCAGAACGCCAATCCGTCCGAGTTCGCGGCATGGACGCCGCGTCTTTTGGAGCGCCTGCGGCATATCCCCGCGCTCACCGACGTCGCCAGCAACACGCAAGCGCACGGGCAAGCGGTTGATCTCGTCGTCGACCGCTCCACCGCAGCGCGTTTCGGCATCACGCTCGCAAGCGTCGATAACGCTCTCTATGATTCCTTCGGCCAGCGCATCGTCTCGACGATCTACACGCAAGCGAACCAATATCGCGTGATCCTCGAAGTCGATCCAAGGCTGCAACGCGACCTCGAGCACCTTTCATCGCTTTACCTGCCCTCTTCTTCCTCAAGCGGCGGCGGACAGGTGCCTCTGCCGGCGATCATCCATGCCAATCAGCGTCCGGGACCTTTGCTGATCAGCCATTTCGGCCAGTTTCCGGCGACCTCGATCTCTTTTAACGTCGCGCCCGGCTATTCGCTTGGAGACGCCGTCGAGGCGATCGAGAAGACTGAGGCGGACATCGGCTTGCCACCCAGTTTCGTCATGTCCTTACAGGGCTCGGCCGCCGCCTTCCGCGCTTCGACGACGAATGAGCTGTTTCTGATCATCGCCGCGGTCGTGACGATGTATATCGTCCTCGGCGTGCTCTATGAGAGCTTCATCCACCCGATCACGATCCTGTCGACGCTGCCCTCGGCCGGCGTCGGCGCCCTGCTCGCCCTGATGGCGTCCGGCGGCGAGCTCGACGTCGTCGCCATTATCGGCATTATTCTGCTGATCGGCATCGTCAAGAAGAACGCGATCATGATGATCGACTTCGCACTCGACGCCGAGCGCCACGAGGGGCTTGCGCCGGAAGAGGCGATCTTCCAGGCCTGCATGTTGCGCTTCCGCCCGATCCTGATGACGACAATGGCGGCGATTCTCGGCGCATTGCCGTTGATGCTTGGGACCGGCGTCGGCTCCGAGCTGCGCCATCCGCTTGGCGTCACCATCGTCGGCGGCCTGATCCTCAGCCAGCTGCTGACCTTGTTTACGACGCCGGTGATCTATCTTTATTTCGATCGCCTGGCTATGCGACTGCGTGGGCGCCCGCCCGCCGGCGCGCTCGCGGGGGAGAGCGCGGAGTGAACCTCTCGGCGCCTTTCATCGAGCGGCCGGTTGCGACAACTTTGCTCGCCATCGGGATTGCGATCGCCGGCGCCCTCGCCTTTTTCGGCTTGCCGGTTTCGCCGCTGCCGCAAGTTGATTTTCCGACGATTTCCGTGCAGGCGACGCTGCCCGGAGCAAACCCCGACACCGTGGCCTCCAGCGTCGCAAGTCCGCTCGAGCGCGCGCTTGGCCGCATCGCCTCGGTCACCGAAATGACCTCGACCAGCGCCATCGGCACCACGAGCGTCACGCTTCAATTCGACCTCGACCGCGACATCGACGGAGCGGCGCGCGACGTTCAGGCCGCGATCAACGCGGCGCGCGCCGATCTGCCGACCAGTCTGCGCAGCAACCCGATCTACCGCAAGTTAAATCCCGCCGACGCGCCGATTCTCATCCTGTCTCTGACCTCGAAGACCAAGACTCCGGGCCAGATGTATGATGCGGCAAGCAATATTTTGCAGCAAAGGCTGTCGCAGCTGAGCGGCATAGGTCAAGTGGTCCTTGTCGGGGCGGCGCTGCCCGCCGTCCGTGTTGAAATCAATCCGCACGCTTTGTCCAGATACGGCGTCGGTCTCGAGGACGTGCGCGCCGCGCTCGCCGCCGCCAACGCCAACAGCCCCAAAGGCGACATCGAGGGCGATGGCC
This sequence comes from uncultured Alphaproteobacteria bacterium, assembly GCA_963815815.1. GTDB lineage: Bacteria > Pseudomonadota > Alphaproteobacteria > Rhizobiales > Beijerinckiaceae > Methylocapsa. The sequence goes on along the minus strand of CAWFIA010000008.1, from coordinate 213,307 downwards.
GGCATGTGCAGATCTACACCAACGATCAGGCGAGCGCCGCCGCCGATTACCGCCCTCTCGTGATCGCCTATCGCGACGGCGCGCCGGTGCGCCTGACCGATGTCGCCACCGTGCATGATTCTGTCGAGAACCTGCGCAACGAAGGACTTGTGAACGGCCAACCAGGGATCGTCGTTCTCCTCTTTCGGCAGCCGGGCGCGAATATCATTCAGGTGGCTGATGAGGTCAAGGCCGAGCTGCCGCATCTCGAAGCGGCGATGCCTGCGGACATCAACGTCGAGCTGACGTCCGACCGCAGCAACACGATCCGCGCTTCGCTTCACGACACCGAAAGGACCTTGGTCATAGCGATCGGCCTTGTGACGCTGATCGTCTTTCTGTTTTTGCGCGACGCGCGTTCGACCCTAATCCCGGCGATCGCCGTGCCGCTATCGATTATCGGCACGTTCGGCGCAATGTATCTGATGGGCTTCAGCCTTAACATCCTGTCGCTGATGGCGCTCACCATCGCGACCGGCTTCGTCGTCGACGACGCTATAGTCGTGCTTGAAAACATCACACGCCACATCGAGGCGGGCATGAGCCCGCGCGAGGCGGCGCTCTTCGGCGCCCGTGAGGTCGGCTTTACCGTCTTGTCGATCAGCCTCTCGCTGATCGCCGTCTTCACCCCAATTCTTTTCATGGGCGGCATTCTCGGCCGGCTGTTCCGCGAATTCGCCATAACATTGTCCTTCGCCATCCTCATCTCGCTCGCGCTGTCGCTGACGCTGACGCCGATGATGTGCGCGCTGCTTCTCAAGCGCCGCCCAGAAGGCGACAGGCGGACGCGGCGCCGTTTCGACCCGTTCGCGGCGCTCCTTCGCGGCTACGGACGCACGCTCGGCTGGGCGCTGCGCCATGGCGGATTTGTGATGCTGCTGCTCTTTGCAACCGTTTGTCTCAACGTCGCGCTGTTCAAGATCATCCCGAAGGGATTTTTCCCGCAGGAGGACACCGGCCGCATCATTGGCGCGATCGAGGGCGACCAGAGCATCTCTTTTCAAGCCATGGAGCGAAAGCTGAAAGCGCTCCAAGACATCGTCCAGACGGATCCGGCTGTAGATACGGTCGTTGGCTTCACAGGCGGCATTCAAACCAACTCCGGTCGAAGCTATATAACCTTGAAGCCTCTCACGAAGCGCGACGTGACCGCCGACGGGGTCATCGCGCGCCTGCGCGGCAAGCTCGCCCAAGTGCCAGGCGTCAGGCTTTTTTTGCAGGCGGTGCAGGACATTCGTATGGGCGGCCGCTTAGCCAACGCCCAATACCAATATACGTTGCAGGGAGATGACGCGAAGGAAGTCTACGCGTTCACGCCAAGGCTGGTCGAGGCCTTACGCGACAGCTCTGTCGTCGCCGACGTCAGCACCGACCAGCAGCTGGCGGGCCTTGCGACCAATGTCGTGATTGACCGCGACACCGCCTCTCGCCTTGGACTGACGGCGAGCCAGATCGACAATACGCTCTATGACGCCTTTGGCCAGCGGCAGGTTTCGACGATCTATACAGCGGTCAACCAATATCACGTGGTGATGGAAGTCGAGCCGCGCTATTGGCAGGACCCTTCCATTCTGAATGACATCTACATCAGCACTTCGGGCGCCGCTCCTAGCGGCGTCGCCCTCAGCAATTTGCCGTCCGGCGCGGTGACGAGCGTAGAAACGCAGACGGCCGCCGCGACCCCCGGCGCCAGCAACTCGGCGCGCAACGCCTTGACCAACGCCCTTGCCAATGTCGGCAGCAGCTCCGCCTCGGCCGGGGCCGCCGTCAGCACCGCAAAAGAAACGATGATTCCACTTTCGGCTATCGCGCATTTTGCGGCGGACAAAACGCCTTTGGCCGTCAACCATCAGGGTCTTTTCGTCGCCAGCACGATTTCCTTCAATTTGCAGCCCGGCGCGTCGCTGAGCCAAGCCATCGCCGAAATCAACAGTACAGCCGCGCGGCTTGGAATGCCGTCGACCATTCATGGCGTGCCGCAGGGCACGGCGAAAGCCTTCCAGGATTCCCTTCGCAACGAGACGCTGCTGTTCTTCGCCGCTCTCGGCGCAGTCTATATCGTGCTCGGGATCCTCTATGAAAGCCTCGTCCATCCGGTGACGATTCTCTCGACCTTGCCGTCCGCCGGCGTCGGCGCGGTGCTGGCGCTTCAGCTGTTTGGCGCCGAGTTCTCGATCATCGCTCTGATCGGCGTGATCTTGCTGATCGGCATCGTCAAGAAAAATGCAATTCTGATGATCGACTTTGCGTTGGCGGCCGAACGCCAGGAGGGGCTTTCGCCGCGCGAATTGATCTTTCAGGCGTGTATGCTGCGCTTTCGCCCGATCATGATGACGACCTTCGCCGCGATTCTCGGCGCCGTCCCGCTCGCCGTGAGTTTTGGCGAGGGCGGCGAGATCCGCCGCCCGCTCGGCATAGCGATCGTCGGCGGATTGATCGTCAGCCAGCTGTTGACGCTCTACACCACGCCGGTTCTGTATCTTTACATGGATGAATTCCGCCTGTGGGCCAAGCAGCGTTGGCAGAGCCTCTTTCCGGCGCTTTCGACGCCCGCGCCAGATCATCCCCTCTAGGGCGCTGCTTGCCTCGGTGTTTTCTTGATTTTTACTGACGCCTTGCTTTCGCTCTGTTCCTTGACTCGGCGACGCAAAATCGTCAGTTTCCGCGCTCCCTTGAGCAAGACCGATGGTCACGCCGCTTTTTCTTTCACGTCTTAATCATGCCTCAACCCAACCAGTCTATGCGAAGCTATCTCGATTTCGAAAAACCCGTCGCCGAACTCGAGGCCAAGGTGCAGGAGCTGCGCATGCTTGAAACCACCGGCGACCAGGTTTCGATCAGTGAGGAATTGGTCCGGCTCGAAGGCAAATCGGACAAGGCGCTGGCCGATCTCTACGCCAGTCTGACTCCGTGGCAAAAGACGCAGGTCGCGCGCCACCCGCAGCGGCCGCATTTCGTCGACTATGTCAAAGGGCTGGTGACGGATTTCACCCCATTGTCGGGCGACCGGCAGTTTGGCGAGGACGCCGCGCTCATCTGCGGCTTCGGCTGGTTTCGCGGCTATTCCATCTGCATCATGGGGCAGGAAAAGGGCACCGACACGACCGCGCGCATCAAGCACAATTTCGGAATGGCGCGGCCGGAAGGCTATCGCAAGGCTGTTCGCGTGATGCAGCTCGCCGATCGATTCAACCTGCCGGTGATCTCGCTGGTCGACACGCCGGGCGCTTTTCCGGGCGTCGACGCAGAGGAACGCGGCCAAGCCGAAGCGATCGCTCGGGCGACGGAGGCCTCGCTTTCTCTCGGCGTGCCTAATATTGCTGCGATCGTCGGTGAGGGCGGTTCGGGCGGCGCCATAGCCATCGCCAGCTGCAACAAGGTTTTGATGTTGGAGCATGCGATCTACACCGTCGCCTCGCCTGAAGCGTCGGCGTCAATCTTATGGCGCGACGCCGCCAAAGCCGAAGACGCCGCGATGACCATGAAGATCACGGCGCAGGATCTTCTGAAGTTCGGAATCGTCGACAGCGTCATTCCGGAGCCAATCGGCGGCGCTCATCGCGACCCGGCCGCGGCCATCGCCGCCGTCGGCGACGCCATCCAGATTGCGCTCCAAAGTCTTCTCAGCCTGTCGCACGACGAGATCAGAAACACCCGCGCCGAAAAATTCCTCGCCATTGGCCGCGCCCTCTGACTGATCTTCTACAGTTGCGGCCGGGCGGCGCGTGGTAAGCCATTGATATTGTTTGGATTGAGAGGTGATTCCCGCGAAAGTGTAGTGCCACGTGTGCGCCGTTTCTTATTGACTTGGAATGTGCATGCGCCAATTATGTGCGCACCACGAATGAGTTGGCGAGACGGTTCCGCGACATGTATTTCCGCAAGAAGACCTCGAGCGGCCGCGCCTATCTCCAGATCGTCGAAAGCCGTCGCCAAGGCGCGCAAGTGCGCCAGCAGGTGATCGCGACGCTTGGCCGCGTCGAAGAGTTGCGCGAGAGCGGGCAATTGGAGCGGTTGCTGCGATCGGGCGCACGCTTCGCCGCGAAAGCCATTGTCGTCGACGCCGTCGCCGACGGCGCTGTAACGGCGAGCGCGGCGCGACGCATCGGGCCCGCTCTCGTCTTCGAACGATTGTGGGAGGAGACCGGTTGCCGGAGGGTCGTCGAGGATCTCGCCGGTTCGCGCAAGCATGGCTTCCCGCTCGAACGCGCGGTGTTTCTCACCGTTCTGCATCGTCTATTTTCTGGCGGCTCCGATCGAGCGGCGGACCGCTGGCGGGAGGATTACCGGATCGATGGGGTCGAGAACCTCGACCTGCATCACCTCTACCGGGCGATGGCCTGGCTTGGCGGGGAGCTAGCCGAAGATCAACAGCACGGCGCCACGCCCTTCGCGCCGCGTTGCCTGAAGGACGCCGTCGAGGAGGAACTGTTCGCGCGGCGGCGCGATCTGTTCAGCACGCTCGATCTCGTGTTCATGGACACGACCAGCCTCTATTTCGAGGGAGCGGGCGGACAGACCCTCGGACAACGCGGCTTTTCCAAGGACCATCGGCCGGATCTCAATCAGATGATCCTCGCGGTGCTGCTCGATGGCGACGGCCGGCCGGTTTGCACAGAGATGTGGCCCGGCAACACCGCCGATACGGGCAGCCTTATCCCCGTCGTCGACAGGCTGCGCAAGCGCTTTTCCATCGGCCGGGTCTGCGTCGTCGCGGATCGCGGCATGATCAGCGCGGAAACAATCGCCGAACTCGAGGCGCGCGGGCTTCTCTACATTCTCGGCGTTCGGGAGCGCACCGACAAACTCGTGCGCGAACTCGTGCTCGACGATCCCGCTCCCTTCATCCCGCTCACCATTGCAAAGCGGGGCGAGGATATCGATTACGAGGCCAAGGCCGTCACTCGCGCCGGACGGCGCTACATCGTCTGTCGCAATCACGAACAGATGAAGAAGGACGCCGCCGCCAGGGCCGCGATCTTGACCGCGCTCGAGCGGCAATTGAAGAAAGGCGACAAGAGTCTCGTCGGCAACAAGGGCTATCGCCGCTTCCTCGCGACGCGAGGCGACGACATTTTCGCCATCGACTGCGCCAAGGCGGAAGAGGACGCAAAATTCGACGGTGTCTTCGTGTTGCGGACCAACGCCGATCTCACGCCGCTCGAAGCCATGCTCTGCTACAAGCGATTGTGGATGGTGGAGCGGGCGTTCCGCACATCGAAGAGTTTGTTCGCCACGCGGCCGATCTTTCACAAGCTCGACGAAACCATTCGCGGCCACGTGTCGTGCAGCTTCCTCGCCCTCGTCTTGAAAAAAGAGCTGGAGGATCGCATCGCCAATGTGGGCAGGCGGGGCGCCGCCAGCGACAACGCGGAAAGCGGTTCTTGGCCCGACGTTCTCGCCGATCTCGACTCGCTGACCGAGACCGAGGTCGAGCAAGACGGCAAACGTTTTCTCCTGCGCTCGGCGCCGCGTCCGGCGGCGAGCCTCGCCTTACGCGCCGCCGGCGTCGCTTTGCCGCCGACCGTGCGTCAACTCACCGACGCCTGACCCCGCTCCACCCCGGCGATCAACGAAAATGTAGTGCCAAGGCGCTTTTCCAGCGCGGGTTTATCCGTGCTATCAATGCATTACAAATTCCAACTGTTGAAGATCAGTCTGACGGTTGATCACCGCGGCGAGCGTTGCATCGGCGCCACAGCCAGCAAGAATCTCATCGGTTCTTCGGGTTTATCTGGTCCTCGCGCCACGCTCCCCCAGCCTGCCGCAAGCTTCGCCTTACTCCCGCCTCTTTACGCTCAGAAGCTGAAAACGCGCAGAATCGAAGCGAATTCGCTACTCTGACGCCGATAAAGTCTGCCGAGCGTTTCGATCTATGCTGGCTGAAGCGTGTTGTTGCGCGAATTTTACTGGCCCTTTGAACAGTTTATTTACCTTCTGGCGTAAAATCTCACCGCTTCGGGCCTCTTGCCAATATTAACGCGGACTGTAGACTACAGCTCAAAGATAAACGGAAACCACATACAACGCGCGAGATGCCGATGAGTTCCAGGAGCGCTCTTTCTTTCCGCATCGGAGCCTTTGCTTTCGGCGCCGCCACTCTTCTCGCCGGGTGCGATGAAGGCGGCCTAAGCTCCAATTCGCGCGCTTACGCCCCGATCGCGCCGGAAACGCTGGCCCTCATGCAGGAAAAGGGCACCGCCAAAGAAGCGCCCGTTCTGATCCGCGCCTACAAGAAGGAATCGGAGCTCGAAATCTGGAAAATGAAGTCGAACGGACGCTATGCGCTGCTGAAGACCTATCCCATCTGCCGCTGGTCGGGGCAGCTCGGCCCCAAAGCTAAAGAAGGCGATCGCCAGGTGCCGGAAGGTTTCTATTCGATCACGCCAGCCCAGATGAAGCCGAACTCATCCTATTACCTTGCTTTCAACGTCGGCTATCCCAACGCCTATGACCGCGCCATGGGCCGTGACGGCGGCTCGATCATGGTCCACGGAATTTGCTCTTCGGCCGGCTGCTTCTCGATGACCGACCCTCAGATCGGTGAAATCTACGCCATCGTGCGGGAGGGGTTTTGCGGCCGGCCAGCGCGAAGTCCAGATGCAGTCCTATCCGTTTCGCATGACGGCCGAGAACATGGCCAAATACCGGCTCGATCCGAATATCGGTTTCTGGAAGCAATTGAAGGAAGGCTCGGATAATTTCGAAGTGACCAAACAAGAAGTCACGGTCGGCGTCTGCGCCCGGCATTATGTTTTCAATGCGGCCCCGGTGAATGGGCATTTCGACGCCGCCGGACCATGTCCGCCGCTGAAACGGGATGAAAAGGTTCGCGATCTGGTCGCCTCGAAGCAGGCACGCGATGACGCAAAGGTGGCTGAGCTCATCTCCCAGGGCGTGCAGCCGATTCATACTGTCTATGCCGACGGCAGCGGCCATCCGAGCTTCGCCTCGATATTCTCCTATGCGAGCCGCCCGGACGCGTTGGCGCGCGGTCCGATCGAGGTCGCACTCGACGAAGGCAAGCCCGCGAAAGGCCGCATTTCGCCCGTCGTGCAAATGGCGGCGGCGAAGGTCAATACGGCAACGGCCAAGACCGCTGCGGCGAACGCGGCCATCAAAGTGGCCGACGCGGCTGCCGCTACCGGAACGGTTAAGCAGACTGCCAAAGAAGCCGAGAAGCCTTCGATGTTCGCCAGCCTGTTCGGCGCAAAGCCCAAGGAGCCGGCGCCGACCACAAACGAGCCTTCGGCGCCGCAATCCGCCGCCGCGCCCACGCCAGCCGAGTCGCAACGATAGCTTCGCCGCAGGGCTGGCGACAGGCTTGACGGCCGGCCGCGCGGTCGCGCAAGGCGCGCCGTCGAACTCACGAGGCGACCGGCGTCAGCGTCGGCCTTTTTGTCCGGCGGTATTGAATCGCCGCCCGAGGCTGACCATCTCTCGCCGATGAGCAAAGCGTTCACCAAGGAAATCGATGACGACGCGGACCTCGACGATGAGGTCCTGGTGCTGTCGCCCGGGGTCAAGAACTACATCACGCCCGAAGGGCTGCAGAGGATGCGAGACGAGTTCGCCCATCTGCATCAGGTCGAGCGGCCGAAGATCATCGAAACGGTGGCTTGGGCGGCGGGCAATGGCGACCGCTCGGAAAACGGCGACTATATCTACGGCAAGCGGCGTCTGCGCGAGATCGACCGCCGGCTGCGTTTTCTGCGCAAAAAGATGGAGATCGCAGAGGTCGTCGACCCGGCGCGTCAAAAAAACCGCGAGCGCGTGTTTTTTGGCGCCAAAGTCGACTATCTGACGCCGCAGAACGAAGTCAAAACGCTTCGCATCGTCGGCGTCGACGAAGCGCGATCGGATTTTTCCGAAGTCAGCTGGATCTCGCCGATCGCCAAGGCGCTATTGCGAGCGGAGGTCGGCGACGCCGTCGAGGTGCGCACCCCAAAGGGCGTCGAGCGCATAGAGATCGTCAAGATCAGCTACTGACGTCCAATTTGGCGGCAGGCCCTCGCGGCTGTACGCGCGCTTTGCGCGTCAACCGGCGACAATCGGCTCTCCGAAACGGCCGCCTTTTGCTGACGCCTTCGACCGACGCGCGTTGGCGGCGATCAGGCGCCAATCCGCACATTTCCCCGCGAGCGACGCCGCTATCATCCGTTTTGGCAGAGGCAGGGGCGATCGGCGCAACCGCCCCGATGTTCCGCCGGACAATCGAAAGCGCCGTCAACAGGGGTAAGCGAATGGCCAGCGAAGCCGAAATCAGCCGACTGCGGGCGCGAGCCGCGACAATTCTATCTTCATCGACCTGTCAGAAAATTCGGTTCAAATTAGACAATATCGCCGTACAAACCTTTATGTACTCATATGTCGCCGGCCTTGTCAGAGACGATCATGTTCACATTAACATCGGCTCCGGCAATGGTTATGACTATGTCTCAAACACTATTACTTATAACTCGGTGGACGTAAGCCCGAAGGCCATTGTGCATGAAGCCACCCACGCCGTCATCGACGCGACAAATCCCGGCAAGGAAGTCACCAAAGGAACGCATGAGGCCGCCGCTTATCTGGCTGAGTCGGTCTACGCGCTGCTTTGCGGCGACCAGCCGGAAACCGATGTCAAGAATTTGACCCAACCGGTGGCCGACCTCGCCAGAAAAGTCATGGCTTTCAACAAAAGCAACGCGAGCGGGCTGTTCGCCTGCCCGCTGTCGGACACGGAATACATCAAAAAGGTGCTGGCTTCGTCGCAATTGGCCGGCGACCAAGGGCGTGCGGACAAGCAGGACGGAGTCCCTTATCGAAGCGGCGGACTCATCCGCCAAATGTGGTTGGATTCGAGATGAACCGGCGAATGGCGCGGCTCGCCGGCGTCGCATACGCGCCGGCTCCGGCGCGAGGCCGCCCATATTGCCGCCTTGGGGATCGGCGAGATCCAGCTGACTTCGGAAAACTTCCGAGCGCGCTTCGTCGCCGCCGACTATGCACGGTGTCAAATAATCGACCTTGGCGCCGAAAAACACGCGCTCGTAGTTTGACTGCGCGATCAAGATCATTTTGTCTTGTAGTAAGGCTGCTCGTAGCAAGACTTCCATGTCCTGACGACATGCTCGCCGTAAGCCTCCTGTTCGAAGGCATAAGAAGGCTTCTCGTCATAGACGTCCAAAAAAACCTTTTTCCTATTCCAATGAATCAGTTCGTGTAGCATGGTCACCTCTAGAACGAGATCGCGCTCTGGATCGTTGCCGGCATTTCTTACCAGATCTTCGGCAATATATATTTCATCTACCCCGTACTTGGGCACGGTATAACCGTACCATGGTAATACGCGTCTTTGAACGTAAAGATTATCGCCTATTTTTTCTTCTACTTTTTTTCCATTTTCGTCGACTAAATCTACACATTGAGCCATCACACTATTTTCAACCTTGATCCACGGCGGCGCTCCAAAGCTCAAGCCGTCCGGCCCCCAGCCGGGCGGACTAAAGTAAGCAGTCGCAAGCGGTGGGCTATACTTTCTATACGCCTCATAAACTTTCGGTTTTTTGTGCGGCAGCATCCAAAGATCGTAGTATAACCACCAAAATAGGTGTGGATATTTTTTCGAGTTTCTTCGGATTTCATCATCATGGCATGCCCTTCCGTTTCCAAAATTAAACTCGTCCGCGCAGGCGCATAAGCCTCGGATGTAGGGCGATTTGCTGCTTCGGAATGTGCCAAATCGCTCAGCGCGCGAAAATTCGGCGCGATTGGAAGCGACTGGGGCTTCTCGCAAGGACCCAAGCGCAAAAGAAAGGGGCGCTCCGCGCTTTTCGCGAAGACGCCCTCGAGATCAGACCGCTTTTCGGCCGCGAGCCTAATCGATGACCTGCACGATTCTCCGGGTCGTCGGATCGACGATGACGGCGTGATCGTTCACGATCGTGTAGCGATAGCGCGGGTCGACGCCATATTCGGCCGGCACCGCATAGTAGGTTACGCCGGCGAGCGGCAACCGCACGCCAGGGGCAAGGCGTTCGTCAAAACGGAAGGCCGAGCGATGCTCGCGCAGCGCATAGTCGCGAAAACGTGGGGCTTGATCGGCGCCGAGAAGCCCGGCGACGCCTCCCGTCACGCCGCCGACGGCGCCGCCGACGACGCCGCCGACCGGCCCCGCCGCCGCATTGCCTTGCGCCGCGCCTTTCTCAGCGCCGCCGACGACGCCTTGGGCCTGCGCCGCGAGAGGGGTGGCCAGCAAAGCCGCCACGACTGCAATTCCAAGCTTTCTTTGCATCATGCGATCTCCCTTGGGTTTGGTCACGCGCGGCGCTAACGCCGTCGGACGATCGAGGTTCCCGTAAAACGCCGCCTTCCGTTGCGCTTTGGCTTGCCTCGCGCGGCGATGAATGCTAGGCGCCCAAATGCAGGTGTTCTTCCTTCCGCTTCGTTTTACGCCGCCTCCGCGATGACCATCCGGCTCCATAAGGGCGACCTGCCAGACGGCGTGGATTTTGGCGGAGAGGTCGCGATCGACACCGAGACCCTCGGCCTCGTGCCGCATCGCGATCGGCTCTGCGTCGTTCAGCTCTCGCGCGGCGATGGAACGGCCGATGTCGTGCAGATCGCCGCGGGGCAGACGCGCGCGCCCAATATCGAGCGGCTGTTGGCGAATGAGAGCGTCCTGAAATTGTTCCATTTCGCCCGGTTTGACATCGCCGTTCTGTGCAAGGCGTTTGGCGTCATGGCGGGGCCGATCTACTGCACCAAGATCGCCTCGAAATTGGCGCGAACCTATTCCGATCGGCACGGTCTTAAGGATTTGGTGCGCGAGCTGCTCGGCCATGAAATGTCAAAACAGCAGCAATCGTCCGATTGGGGCAGCGACATATTGTCCGACGCGCAGCTCGCCTACGCCGCTTCCGACGTCCTGCACTTGCACGCTTTGCGGGCGCGATTGGATGCAATGCTGAAGCGAGAGGGACGTTTCGAGATCGCGCACGAGTGTTTTGCGTTTCTACCGGCGCGTGCGCGGCTTGATTTGATGGGCTGGGCCAATTCAGACATTTTTTCCCATCAATAGACGTAGCGTTAACGCCGCCTTGACTTCGCCTTGCTTGCTTGCTGTCTGAGGTTGCGCCGCACTCATGCAGACGCCGGACCATTTTTTAGTTGTGGATACGAAGCGCTCCGAATGACGGAAATTTCAAGCGATATCGATTGGCCGACTAGCGCGTCCGTCGAATTTTTGGGCGCCCCGCCCAACCGAAAAAGGAGCTGGGCGAGGTTCTGGATCTGGCGCAATCGCCCTGGCGGGGCGCGATCAAGGCGGCGGGCCGGCATTCCGCCCGGGTCCAATTTCTTCGCCGGGCAATCGTCGCCGTTTGCGCCATCGCCGTTTCTCTCGTCGCTGTCGTCGCCGCCTTCGACCCTTTCCGTCGTCTGCCGCGCAATATTTCGATCGGCCAAGTTAAAGTCGACGGCACGCGGATCACCGTGGAATCGCCAAAACTTACTGGTTTTCAGAAGGATGGCCTTCCCTATGAAGTGAGCGCGCGCGCTGGCGTCCAGGACACGAAGACGCCAAATACAGTGGAGCTGCTTGGGATCGACGCGAAAATCGGATTGAACGACGCCTCGACCCTGCAGGTGACCGCCGAACACGGCACATATGACAATCTCCACGATCATATTATTTTGGACGGCTCGGCCAACATCAAGAATGACGTTGGCTACTCTATTCTGATGAAGACCGCGGAAATGAACTTCAAGACCGGAGCGCTCACGACCAGGGATCCCGTCAACGTCATCCTGAAGGGAGGCACGGTCGCCGCCGATCAGATGGACATCGAAAATGACGGCAAAATCTCGTTTGTAGGCGCGGTCAGGTCGGTCATAGAGTCCGGCGGCGGCGAGACGGGGACGGCGGCGAGTCCGGCAGCGACGGAGTAGCGTTAGTGTCTTTGCCGTCGCGCGTCGCGGCCCGTCTTCTTGGCCGCCGCCGCGACCTGCGGCAGGGCGCCGCGGGCAGTCTGTCAATTCTTGGCTCAAGCCTTCGGGCCCTTGGTTTCCACGTTGCATTATTGAGCGCCGCATTCATTATCGCGTCCTTCGCCGCGGCCGGTTTTGCGCCGGCGCTGGCCGAAAAGGGGCAGACGGCCGCGGTCATTCCGGGCGGCAACGCAAAAGAGCCGATCAACATCGACGCCGCCAAGCTCGATTATTTCGACAAGGAGCAAAAGCTTGTCTACTCGGGCAATGTCATCGCGACGCAGGGCGACGCCAAACTCAAGGCGAGCGTTCTCGTCCTGTATCTTACGCCGAAGGAAGGCCCCAGCGAGCAACCGGGCGTGCCGTCATCTTCGAGCCAACTGCGCCGCATGGAGGCGACGGGCCCCGTCACCATCGTCTCGAAGGATCAAATTGGTACGGGCGACAGCGGCATCTACGAAAAATCGGAGAACAAGGTCTATTTAATCGGCAATGTGACGTTGACCCAAGGTCCGAACGTTACCAAGGGCGATAAGTTGATCTATGATTTGACGACGAAGCAAGCGGTCGTAACCGGCCGCGTGAAAAGCATGTTTATCCCGAGCGGGGGCGCGCAAGGGGCCGGCGCGGAAAGCGCCGGCGATGGCGCGAGCCCCCAAAAAACCGGGGAGAAACCAATAAAACGCCGACCGTGAAACCCTCTCGAACGGCTCGCGAGAAAGTTGCAATTCACGAAAAAATTTTACAACTGATCTCACTGATATGGCAAAAGTCGCCTTCGCCGATTGTCTTCGCCCGACCGGATTTGCGGCGCGCTTCGATCGGAGCGCTTGCGAGGCGAGGCGAGGCAGGGCGGCGCGCAGCGCGGCTGCGACAAAGGATTTTCTGCGATTTGCCTGTTCGCTTCTTTTCTGGTTTGTCGGCCATGATCGGCATTGGAGGCTCGCTGGGACGCCGCGGGTCCGCCGGGTTTACGGCCGCCGTCTTCGCCGCCGAGGCCGAGACGGATTACGCGGATTGGAGCGGCCGCGCCCCCGCCGTTGAGAAAGCGACCAGCGCAATGTCCAGCGACTTATCGGCGCAGGTAGAGCCTGGCGTCGATGGTTTTGCCGCCTCTCAAGGCGTTCTCTCCGTCTCGCATTTGCGCAAAGCCTATAAAATGCGCCGCATCATTGAAGATGTGAGCATGATCGTGCGCCGCGGCGAGGCTGTCGGCCTGCTCGGCCCGAACGGCGCCGGCAAAACGACCCTTTTTTACATGATATCCGGGCTGATCCGGCCGGACGCTGGCAGGATTGAACTCGACGGCCATGACGTGACGCGATTGCCGATGTACCGGCGGGCGCGGCTCGGAATTGGCTATCTGCCGCAGGAGCCTTCGATTTTTCGCGGCCTCTCCGTCGAAGACAATATCCGGGCGGTGCTCGAGATCACGCAGCACGACAAACGCAAGCGCGATCTCGAACTGGAGGCTCTGCTTGAGGAGTTCGACATCAAGGCGCTGCGCAAAACGCCGTCGGTCGCGCTTTCGGGCGGCGAGCGCCGCCGGTGCGAAATCGCTCGCGCGCTGGCGAGCCGACCGTCCTTCATTCTACTCGACGAGCCCTTCGCCGGCATCGACCCGATCGCCGTCGGCGACATACAAACGCTCGTTCAGCATCTAAAGCAGCGCGCCATCGGCGTGCTCATCACCGATCACAATGTGCGTGAAACACTGGGATTGATTGACCGCGCCTATATCATCCACGCGGGCAGGGTGCTGACCAAGGGAACGCCGGACGAAATCGTCGCTAACGCCGACGTGCGCCGCTTCTATCTCGGCGACGACTTCCAACTTTGACCTAAGGCCTATACTGGCGCGTGGGCGCAGGGAGCATTATTCGCGCCGGAGAACCGACTCCTGAGGCAGTGTCAATTGAAGAAAATTTCATCCAGCGCGTGCAACCTCTGCAATAATGTTGTAAGCAAGAAACGGGCCGTTATCGTTTTCTCGCGATGCACACAAGGTCGACACAAAAATGGCGCTGAGCACCAAGCTGATGATGCGCCAGGGACAGTCCCTGGTGATGACGCCGCAGCTTCTGCAAGCAATCAAGCTTCTGCAATTTTCCAATATCGAGCTGACCGCTTTTGTTCAGGAGGAGCTCGACCGCAATCCGCTCTTGGAGCGCGCCGAGGAGGCGCAAGATGACCCGACGGGCGTGGACCCCGGCGTCGACGCGTCCGACGCGCAGCTTGGCCAGGCTTTCAACGAACCGATCGAGGCGGACTGGAATTCCGATAGTCTCGCAACGGATCGAAGCGCTCTTGAGGCGAGCCTTGGAACGGAATTGTCCAATACCTTCGATGATGATCGTGCGGCGCCGCCGCTCGATCGCGCGGAATTCGCCGAAGGCGCCGGGCTGTCGGCGACCTCCTGGTCGGGCTCTCCGGGAGCCGCCTCCAACGATGGCGAGGCCGCCAATCTCGAGGCTTATGCGGCGGCGCCGACGAGCCTCAAAGATCATCTAGAGGCGCAATTGATCTTAGCGACGGCTGATCCTATTGAGCGCCTATTGGGCCCGATTCTGATCGATTCAATTGACGATGCCGGCTATTACACCGGCTCGCTTGCGGAAACGGCGGCCCGCCTTCAGACCCCGATCGAGCGCGTCGAAGGCATCCTCAAGATCATTCAGAGTTTCGATCCTTCAGGCGTCGGAGCGCGCGATCTCGCCGAGTGTCTCGCTATTCAGCTGCGCGAGCGCGACCGTTTCGATCCGGCGATGCAAGTCTTCATCGCCAATCTCCCTTTGCTGGCGAAGCGGGACTTCGCCGCTCTGCGAAAGATCTGCAATGTCGATGAGGAGGACATCGTCGATATGCTGGCGGAGATTCGACAGCTCGATCCAAAGCCCGGCCGCGCCTTCGGCGGCTGCTCGATTCAGCCTCTCGTGCCTGACGTAATCGTGCGCCCCGCCGTCGGCGGCGCATGGCATGTGGAGCTGAATACCGAGGTGCTGCCGCGAGTCCTCGTCAATAATAGTTACGCGACGCGGGTGACGAAATCCAACGCCAGCGACGGCGACAAAACCTTCATGTCGACGTGCCTGCAGACCGCCAATTGGCTGACGAAAAGTCTCGAGCAGAGAGCGCGCACGATTTTGAAAGTCTCGAGCGAGATCGTGCGTCAGCAGGACGCGTTTTTCCGCTTGGGCGTCGAGCACCTGCGCCCGCTGAACCTCAAGGCCATTGCTGATTCCATCGGCATGCACGAGTTGACTGTCTCGCGCGTCACCTCGAACAAATATATGGCGACGCCGCGCGGACTGTTCGAATTGAAGTATTTCTTCACCGCCTCGATCGCCTCCAATAATGGCGGCGATGCGCATTCCGCGGAATCCGTGCGGTTCCGCATCCGCACCATGATCGACCAGGAAAGTCCGGAAGACATTTTGTCCGACGACGCCATCGTCGCGAAGCTGAAGGAAGTCAATATCGATATCGCGCGCCGGACGGTCGCCAAATATCGTGAAAGCCTGAAAATCCGCTCCTCGGTCGAAAGGCGCCGGGAAAAAACGCCAATGTATTGAAATAGATTGCGATCTTGAGCCCGCCCGAACGGTAAGCACAAACCAAGGGTAGACCACCGTTCGCGCCTGCGAGAATGAGAATAAAGAAATGTTAGGCGCGGTGACGACGCGCCGTGAACGCAACGCACGGTTGTCTTCGCTTGGTTATATCTTTTTTACTCCAACCAAGTATCTTGATACGCTTTGCTGCGGCGCCTCCTTTATGAGAGTGTTGACTTCGCATGTCGAGGCTCCTAACCCTGTCAAAAAAGGATCGGGTCTTGAAGGTGGCGCCGGCCAGCGGAGGATAGGCGATGGGTTTGCGCGTCTCGGGGAAGAATCTCGACATTGGCGAAGCGTTGCGCGCTCACGTTCAGGCGCGGATCGACACGACTTTTTCAAAATATGGCGCTGGTCCCATCATTGGCCATGTGACGATCGAACCGGATGGCTCCGAGTTCCGCACGGACTGCACGTTGCATCTCAAATCCGGCGCGACGCTGCAGGCGGACGCCAAAGCGCACGAGCCTTACGCCAGCTTCAACCGCGCCGCGGACCGGATCGAGAAACGCCTGCAGCGTTACCGGCAGCGCTTGTCCGATCGTCAAGCCATGGGCGATGGTAAGGACGCGAGTTCGGCAGCAGGCAGGGCTGGAGGCCGACGTCTCCGATGAGCACGCTACTCGAGCCGAGGCGGGGGACGCGGCCGCGAGCCCTGGCGCTGCCGTAATCGCGGAGCCATTCACTCCGCTCAAGGAAATGACGGTTTCCGATGCTGCTTTGGAGCTGGACCGGACGCAATCGCCGTTTGTGATTTTCCGTCACGCCTTGAACGGTCGAACAAATGTCGTATATCGCCGCTTGGATGGCAACATCGGCTGGGTCGATCCTCGGTGAAGCCGAGCCCGCGTTACGAGAAGGGCTTGTGGTAGGGGCGGTCTCGCCGCTTCCATTCTTATCATAAAGTGCGCTGGGACTTTCTAACCGCCTGATTTTCAGATCGGCGGGCGCAAACAGACGGCTTGGACTGACTTTATTGGCAAACCTGATCACTCCGAAAGCGATCATCCCCTCGCTGAAGGCAAACTCGAAGAAGCAGGCGCTGCAGGAATTGAGCGAGCGCGCCGCCGAACTTTCAGGACTCCCCGCTCGGGAAATTCTTGACGCATTGGTCCAGCGGGAGCGTCTCGGCTCGACTGGCACCGGCGATGGGATCGCCATCCCGCACGCCAAGCTTGCCAAAGCGAAGGAGATGTTTGGGCTTTTCGCCCGAACGTCGCGTCCGATTGATTTTGAGTCGCTCGACGGCGCGCCGGTCGATCTTATCGTTCTGCTGGTCGCGCCAAAATCGGCCGGCGCCGATCATTTGAAGGCGCTGGCGCGTTTGGCGCGCATGCTGCGCGATCCGGCGACGACAGCGAAGCTGCGCGCGGCGCGCGACGTGAACGCTCTCTATTCGATTCTCAACGACGAGGCCGCCTCGCACGCCGCTTGAGCCATCGGCTCTAACGCCAGGCTCGCGTTGCATAGTCAATGATGTATTTTTCCGGCGCGGCGGCGATCGCCGCGAGGCCGGGCAACGCCACGTCATTGGCGATAATGAGGCGCGTTCCGATCCCCCGCATCATCTCGCCAAAGGGCGCTTTATCCTCGAAACGCGCGCGAAATTTTGACGGCTCCAGGAAAGCGGTCAGACGCGGCAGAACGCCCCCTGAAAAAGTCACGCCGCCTTTGGCGAGCAGATTGAGAGCGAGGTCGCCGGCGCAGCGCGCCGCCAGCATCCATATCATGGCGAGCGTGCGCGCCTCTTCGCCCGTTGGACGCGCATGAGCCTCGGCAACCAGGGCGATTTCGTCGAGCAATGGGGGACCGAGACCGGCTGCGGCGCAGCGCGCCCGATGCAGCCGCACGAGGCCTTGGCCGGACAACAGGGTCTCGGCGCTCACGCGACCATGCGCCGAAATATCGATGTGCGGCCAAATCGCCGCCTCGACCGCGCCGACGGGCGCGAAATCCACATGGCCGGCCTCGCTCGCCAAAGCGAGATGACGGCCTTCGACCTCGACCAAGGCGGCTGCGCCAAGGCCGGTTCCGACGCCGATGACGAGTTGCACGCCAGGCTGTGGCGGATTGTGCGGCCCGATCGGCGTCGTCCAATCCTCCTCGAGAGCCGGCAAGGATAGCGCCTGGGCTTCGAAATCATTGAGCAGCAGCCCCTGAAAGAGTCCGAGCTCTTGCGCGACGCTGACGCCGTCGATTGACCATGCCGCATTGGTCAGCTTGACGCTTCGCCCGGAAACGGAGCCGGCGGCGCAGGCGATCAGCGAGCGCGGCTTGACGCCGAAGCCGGCGAAGACCGCAGCGAGCGCGGCCTCGAAGCACGGATAGGCGGCCGTCTTGATCGGTGGGCCGGGAAGCAGCGGCGCGTCGGGGCGCTGCTTCAGCGCGAAACGCGCGTTGGTGCCGCCAATATCGCCGAGAAGAACCGGAAATGGGAACAGCAAGCTGTCTCTCTTTTGTCGTTGCAGGCGCGCTCAAAAATGGAAAGACGCGCCGCCCGCGAATGGTTCCCTGGGTCGAGTTCTCTTTCGCGGGACAAGTGAGCGATCATGCCCTCGCTTTGGCGGGATGACCTGATCTTAGAAAAATCTGCCCTTTTTCTAAGATCGTGCATTAAAATGGGTCATGTTCCAGGAAGAGGGTCATCTGAAATGACATTCCAGTATCATTCGCCTTTTCCCCTCGGCAAAGATGAGACGCCCTTTCGCAAGCTCGATTGCGGCGGCGCGCGGGTTGAGCAATTTGGATCGCGCGAATTTTTGGTTGTCGAACGCGAAGCGATCCGCGCCCTCTCTGAGGCGGCGATGACCGACATCAATCATTTGCTGCGTCCGGCGCATCTCGCGCAGCTGGCGAAAATTCTCGACGACCCCGAAGCGAGTTCGAATGATAAATTCGTCGCCTATGATCTGTTGAAGAACGCCAATATCGCCGCCGGCGGCGTTTTGCCGATGTGTCAGGACACCGGTACCGCCATCGTCATGGGGAAGAAGGGCAGGCTGGTTTTCACCGAAGGCGACGATCCGAGCGCCATCGCCGAGGGAATCAGGGACGCCTATGAGAAGAAGAATCTGCGCTATTCGCAGCTCGCGCCGCTCTCCATGTTCAATGAGGTCAACACCAAGACCAATCTGCCGGCGCAGATCGAGATCTACGCCGAGGGCGAGGTCGCCTATAAATTCCTGTTCGTCGCAAAGGGCGGCGGTTCGGCCAACAAGACCTATCTTTTCCAGGGCACGCCGTCGCTGCTGACGCGCGACCGCCTGATCGAATTTTTGCGCGAGAAAATCCTGGCGCTCGGGACGGCGGCCTGCCCGCCCTACCACCTTGCGATCGTCATCGGCGGCACCTCGGCCGAGCTCAATCTCAAGACCGTCAAGCTCGCCTCGACGCATTATCTCGACCGGCTTCCGACCGAAGGCGGCGAGGACGCGCACGCCTTCCGCGATCTCGAGATGGAGGCGGAAATACTTCGATTGACCCAGGTTTCCGGCGTCGGCGCGCAATTCGGCGGCAAATATTTCTGCCATGACGTGCGCGTCATCCGCCTGCCGCGCCATGGCGCCTCTTTGCCGATCGGGTTAGGCGTCTCCTGTTCGGCGGATCGCCAGGCGCTCGGCGAAATCAACCGGGATGAAGTCTTTCTCGAAGAGCTCGAGCATGACCCGGCGCGCTTCCTGCCGTCGGTCGATGAGGCGGCGCTTGGCGGCGGCGACGCAGTCGCGATCGACCTCACCCGGCCGATGCCGGAGATTCTCGCCGAGCTGACCAAACGCCCGATCAAGACGCGGCTCTCTCTGACGGGCCCGATGATCGTCGCGCGCGATCTCGCCCACGCGAAAATCCGCGAACGCCTGGAGGGCGGCGAGGCGATGCCGGATTATTTCAAAAATCACCCGGTTTACTACGCGGGTCCCGCAAAAACGCCGCAAGGCTACGCCTCCGGCTCCTTCGGCCCGACCACGGCGGGCCGCATGGATTCCTATGTCGAGCAATTCCAGGGCGCTGGCGGCTCGATGGTGATGCTCGCCAAAGGCAATCGCTCGCCGCAGGTGCGCGAGGCCTGCGGCAAGCATGGGGGCTTCTATCTCGGCTCGATTGGCGGCGCGGCTGCGCGGCTCGCGCAGGATTGCATCAAGAAGGTCGAGGTTTTGGAATATCCCGAGCTCGGCATGGAGGCGGTGTGGCGCATCGAGGTCGAGAATTTTCCGGCCTTCATCGTCATCGACGACAAGGGCAATGATTTTTTCAAGGAGCTGAATTTGGGGTGAGGCTAGATCAACTCAATAGGCGATCTTCAGCACCTGGACGCGTTCGACGCCTTTGGGCGTGCGCACCTCGACGGCGTGGTCCCAAAAAGCGGGTCCATTTTAATCTTTAGGACATGGAAGACCAAATGATCGCTATAGCTCAGTCAAACTACGGTTTCCGCGATGCGCTTTTGCACCACCCCGCAGCGATTTTTGAGGCACGACATCGTTCTCTCTAACGCATATCAATATACACCAGACATTATCACCGGAAGGCAAACGTAACGGCGCGGGAACGATCTTTTTCTTCGGCGGCAAAGCGCTCAGATTTGGATGGATTTGCTCCAAAGCCGACGGATTTCAGTCGACTTGGCGGCAGATGCGGACTTGCCCGAGCTGGCGACGATGCTGTCCAGACTGACAACCAAGGAAATCAAAAAATATAGACCGCGCCTATGCGTTCATCCTGTTGCGACCCGTCTTGGGAAGGCCGCCCCCCTTTACGAGGACCGCGAACTGTGTGCAGCTCGCCCTTGGCAAGATGGGCGGACTGAGAAAGCTTGCAAGCCGTAATTTGGACAGAATACTTTAGCTTAAGTTTGGAAGTAAAGTTTGTGTCAATAAGGCTCCCCAACCATGACAGCGGAATTCCACAAGGCCCAGCGCTCCATCGCCGAAGCTATGGACGCTTGCGACACGCTCCTGAGCGTCGCGCGCAGCCAGCCTCGAGACCTGACCGAAGACGCAGATCTAATCCGGCTGGCGATAAAATGCCTGTCTGATGCGCTGCCCTATTATCGTGGCCTTGTCAGGGACGAAGCCGAAGCCGCCACTTCCACTGTCTTGTTTTCGGCTAGGGCAAAAAACTCAGCAAAACCAGCCTCATTTCCCCGTACTGGTGCCCTGGAGAGGACTCGAACCTCCACGGCTTTCACCACTGGTACCTGAAACCAGCGCGTCTACCAATTCCGCCACCAGGGCATAGCGTTCTGATACGAGCCGAGCTTCCCTCTTGTCAATCGGCAATGGCGCCCGCGCGGGAAGCGCGCAAAAAGCGCCAATCGGGACTGATTAACCGCGGGCGCGTCGGGTCAGCCGTATTGCGGAGCCACGCTCGTAAGGCCTCTCCCATTTCATAAGGCGAACGGGCCGACGCTTCGAAGAAACGCAAACGCGTCCAGGCTGTACAGGCGCGGCTTCGACGCCTAAAACGGCGCTGGCGGCAGAAAAATTCGAGGGCGTGCGAAATGGCGGAGGAATTGATCAGGACAAACCGGATTGTCACGGTATTCGGCGGTTCAGGCTTCATCGGCCGGCACGTGGTTCGGGCTCTGGCACTCGACGACTGGCGCATCCGGGTGGCGACGCGCCGGCCAGATCTTGCTTTTCATCTCCAGCCTCTCGGCAAGGTCGGCCAGATCGCCCCGGTCCAGGCCAATCTGCGATATCCCGACTCTGTGGAGCGCGCCGTGCGCGAAGCGAACGCGGTCATCAATCTGGTCGGCATCCTCAGCGAGACCGGCGAACAAAAGTTCGACGCGGTTCACGCGTTGGGCGCGCAGGCTGTCGCTAAAGCCGCAAAGACCGCGAGCGCCGCCGCTTTCGTGCAAGTCTCGGCGATAGGAGCCGATCCCAATAGCCCTTCGGCCTATGCGCAAAGCAAAGCCCGGGGCGAAGCGTTGGTTAAGGACGCTTTCCCCGAGGCGGTGATCCTGCGTCCCTCCGTCGTGTTCGGGCCGGAAGACGATTTCTTCAACAAATTCGCGGCGATGGCGCGCTTCATGCCGGTATTGCCGTTGATCGGCGAAGGCAAGACGAAGCTGCAGCCGGTGTTTGTCGGCAATGTCGCGGACGCCGTGGCGCTCGCCGTCTGCGGCAAGGCGAAGCCCGGCGTGATCTATGAATTGGGCGGCCCCGAGATCGCCACGATGCGCCGCATCATCGAATTCGTCCTCAAGGTCACGGAGCGCAAGCGCGTGCTCGCTCCTATCAGCTTCGGGCAGGCGAAAACCATCGGGAACGTCACCGAACGGTTGATGAAATTATCGCTTGGCTTGTTCCCCAAGATGTTCGCTATCACCCCGGACCAGGTCGAACTGTTGAAATCCGACAATGTCGTCTCAGCGGCGGCGATCGCCGAGGGCCGGACCCTGCAAGGCCTCGGCATCGCACCAGAATCGTTTGAGGCCTTTGCGCCGTCCTACCTCGCCCGCTATCGCGCGACGGGCCAGTTCGCCGACAAACGCTTCGCCTGAGCGGCAAAGACGTCTTCGTCAAGCGAAGCGGTATCCGCCTCGGTCGAAAATGCCGCGCGCGACCCGCACCATGAAAGCTGCTCCAAAAAGCGGCGTCAGCAGGTTGACGAAAGGAACCGCGAGCATCCCTGCCATGACGAGCCCGGCGACGAAAAGCTGAGGCTCGTTGGCTTTGCGCAGACGCGCGACCTCGGGCGCGGGAAGATAGCGCAAGGCTGCGAGCTCAAAATAGCCGCGGCCAAAAAGGTACGCGTTGGCTCCGAAGAACGCTATGGCGTTGACGCCGGGAACAAGCAAAAGCAGAAACGCGATGAGATTGACGACGAGCGCAAGGCCGGCGAACTCCGCCGTCACCCAGATCGCCTCCCCGAGGGGAAGCGCGCGCCCGACGGCGCAGGGACCAAGTTCGGTTTCGACATGCTCGGCGAGTTCGTCGAAGAAGAATCCGGCGACGAGAAACGAAACAGGCGCGACAAGAAAGGCGAGACCAAGGAAGAGCCCCGCGCCGCCAATGATGGATAAAATCGTCGCAAGCCAGGGATAAGGCGCGATGATCGGGAGAGCGAGGCCGACGACAATCAGCTTTTCGAGCCCAATCCAGACCAGGGCGAGGAGCGCCAGGGTCAAGCCAAACGTCTTCCAAAGTACATTGCGAAACGGTGGCGTAAGAACTTGGCTGGCGGCGGCGACAGCGGCGTCGAACACGTTTGTCCTTTCCGGTTGAACGAATAGCGCGGAGATCAGCGCATATTGCGAAGCGCCCGGCCTATTTTCTCGTCGGTCTTGAATTGGCTCAAGGCGTAGACCGCCCACAAGGCGGCCGGAATCCAGCCAATCAACGTTACCTGCAAGATCAGGCAGATGACGCCTGCGAGCGGCCGGCCGATCGTGAAAAACAAGAGCCAAGGCAGAAATACAGCTATCAGCAGGCGCATGAAGGCTCCTTATGCGGCGTTGAGCACGTCGTGCAACTCGCGTCACGCCACAGCGCCTTAAAGGTGGGCGCGCGATCGCATTTCGCAAGCGGCAATCCGCGCCAAACTTAACCTCGGCTTCAACGTCCCCTCGCGCCCGCAGCGGCAGGATCGCCGACGCGGTCCACGATGGGCGCGGCGATAGCCTCGGAAAAACCAGCGTGCGCTCGCCGACGCAGAGTTTTTCGCAGGCCGATCGTCTCCGGGCAGATCATCAACCAGGTCGCGCGTCCCCACCGCTAGCGCATCGCATCAATTCCGCGATTGTAGCTTCTGACGCCGTCGGCGCCAGAGTATGTTTCGTCCCATTCGACGACCACAAACGTAATTCCACGGCCGCCGCTCACGCCGATTCGCCGAAGATCGAATCGAATGTCCGGTAGGCGGCTTGCAGCCGTGGAGCGGTTCATTTACCGTCGCCCGAGAGCGGCCCGGCTCGAACCGGAGGCGGCCGTCCTCGACCTTATCGAAAGCGAATGCATGACATATCAAGCGGCGGATCCCTTCATCCGGCATGATTGGACTGTGGCGGAGATCATGGGAATCTATCGATTCGCCCATGCTTGATCTGATCGCGCGCGCGAACGCCGTCCATCGCGAATTTCATGACGTCAACGACGTCCAGAAGGCGAGCCTGCTCAGCATCAAGACGGGCGGCTGCCCGGAAAATTGCGGCTATTGCCCGCAATCCGCGCACCACAAGGAAGTTCATCTCGACCGCGTCAATATGATGGAGACCGGCGAGGTGCTTGAGATCGCGGCGCGCGCCAGAGCCGCGGGGGCGGACCGTTTTTGCATGGGCGCGGCCTGGCGCAACGTCCGCGACGGCGCCGAATTCGACTCCGTTCTCGACATGGTGCGCGGCGTGCGCGAACTCGGCATGGAGGCCTGCGTCACGCTCGGCATGCTGACAACCGCGCAAGCGGCCCGCCTCAAAGCGGCGGGGCTAACGGCCTATAATCACAATCTCGATACCGGGCCGGACTATTATAAGAACATCGTGACGACGCGAAGCTACGAAGACAGGCTCGACACGCTGAAGGCGGTGCGCGGCGCCGGCATCGAAATGTGTTGCGGCGGCATCATCGGCATGGGCGAGAGCGTCGCCGACCGCGCCGGCATGCTGCAGACGCTGGCGGCTTTCGATCCGCATCCGGAAAGCGTGCCGATCAATGCGCTTGTCCCCGTCGAAGGCACGCCGCTTGGCGCGCGCGAGCGCATTGGCTCCCTGGAGTTCGTGCGGATGATCGCCGTGACTCGCATCGTTCTGCCGCGATCGCGCGTCCGGCTCTCGGCCGGCCGCTCTGTCCTCAACCGGGAGGCGCAAATCCTGTGCATGGTCGCCGGCGCCAATTCGATTTTCTATGGCAAATCCTTGCTGACGACGCCAAACGTCGCAGAAACAGCGGATGACGCGCTATTTTCCGACCTTGCGCCGCTCTCGCGCGCACAAGACGCGCTGCGCCAGGGCTGAACCGGAAAGCATGTCCGCGATACGCCGCTCGCGGCCGCTCCTGTTGGCCGCGCTGGCGAGCTGCGCTTTCACGGCTCTTGCTGCGGTTGCTGCGGAAAACCCTGCCCCGGTCGCGTCGCCGCTCGCCGCTAGCGCCAATGACAAGGCGGCCGACCTGCTGCAGCGCGATCTCGCCAAGATCATGCTTCCG
This sequence comes from uncultured Alphaproteobacteria bacterium, assembly GCA_963815815.1. Lineage (GTDB taxonomy): Bacteria > Pseudomonadota > Alphaproteobacteria > Rhizobiales > Beijerinckiaceae > Methylocapsa. The sequence continues at coordinate 188,544 of CAWFIA010000008.1, read as the reverse complement.
CCCGGCTTCGCAATCACGCTCTACGCGCTCGTTCCCGGCGCGCGCACGATCGCGGTCGGGCCGCAAGGCAAGGTCATATTCGTCGGAACCAGAGAGACAATGGTTTTCGCCCTGCCGGTTCGCCCTGGCCCCGGCGTTGTCGAAGACGTGTCGGAGTTCGCGGCGGCGACGCCGATGAAAATGCCGCATGGTTTGTGCTTCGCCAAGGACGGAACGCTCTTCGTCGCCGAGCAGAACCGGATTTTGTCTTACGCGAAAGCAGAAGCCCATTATCGCGATCCGGCCCCCAAGGCGCGGACCGTGGTCGCGCAAGGCGTGCTGATTCCGCCGGAATTTGAAGCCACCAATCACAGCACCCGCGTCTGCCGCATAGGCCCCGACAACAGGCTCTATGTCGCGATCGGGCAGCCCTATAATGTGCCACCCAAGGACAAACAGGCGCAATTCGTAAAGTGTGGGATCGGCGCGATCATCCGGATGGACCGCGACGGAAAGCACCGCGAAATTTACGCCAGCGGCATTCGCAATTCGGTCGGCCTCGATATCAATCCGGCCGACAAGACGCTGTGGTTCACGGACAATCAAGTCGACCGGATGGGCGATGACATCCCGCCCGGGGAATTGAACAGGGCGACGAAAGCCGGCCAGAATTTCGGCTTCCCCTGGTATGGCGGGGGCCACATTCGCACCAACGAATACAAGGACGAGACGCCGCCAAAGGACGTCGTTTTTCCGCAGGTCGAAATGGTCGCCCACGCCGCCGATCTCGGCATGATTTTTTACAGGGGCAAGCAGTTTCCGAAAGAATACCGGGGCGGCATCTTCTCGGCGCAGCATGGGTCCTGGAACCGCACTGTCTCAATCGGCGCGCGAGTGATGTTCACCTCGTTGAAAGCTGACGGAACAGCGGACAAGACGCGCGTTTTCGCCGAAGGCTGGCGCGAGCCGGACGGCTCCTACTGGGGGCGTCCGGTCGATGTGGCCGAGCTTCCCGACGGCTCGCTGCTCGTCTCGGACGACTACAACGGCGCTTTGTACCGCATCGCCTACAAGGCGCCGTGAAGCGCTACATACCGCCAAGATGGTCCGAGACGGTAAAGATGTCCTTGTCGCCGCGGCCCGAAAGATTGACGACCATCAAATGATCTTGCGGCTTTTGCGGAGCGATGTCGGCGACTTTGGCGAGGGCATGCGCGGGTTCGAGCGCCGGAATGATGCCCTCCAATTCGGCGCAGAGCTGGAACGCGGCGAGCGCCTCGGCGTCTGTCGCCGAGAGGTAGGTCACGCGGCCGGTTTCCTTAAGCCAGGAATGTTCCGGACCGATCCCAGGGTAGTCGAGCCCGGCTGAAATCGAATGGCCTTCCTCGATCTGCCCGTCGGCGTCCATCAATAGATATGTGCGATTGCCATGCAGCACGCCGGGCCGTCCGCCCGCGAGCGAAGCCGCGTGCTTGTCGTTGAGACCGAACCCCGCCGCCTCGACGCCATAGATTTCGACGGACGGATCGTCCAGGAAGGGGTGAAACAAGCCGATGGCGTTGGAGCCGCCGCCGATGCAGGCGAACAGCGAATCCGGCAGCCGGCCCTCGGCCTGCTGCATCTGTCGCCGCGTCTCCTCGCCGATGACGCACTGAAAATCGCGCACCATGGCGGGATAAGGATGCGGCCCCGCCGCCGTGCCGATGCAATAGAAGGTGTCGGCGACATTGGTGACCCAGTCGCGTAGCGCTTCGTTCATCGCGTCCTTCAGCGTCTTCGCGCCCGAACTCCACGGGCACAACCTTGGCCCCCAACAGCTTCATGCGGAAGACGTTGGGTTTTTGCCGCTCGACGTCGACCGAGCCCATGTAGACGACGCAATCGAGCCCGAACCGGGCGCAGGCGGTCGCGGTGGCGACGCCATGCTGCCCGGCGCCTGTTTCGGCGATGATGCGAGACTTGCCCATGCGCCGCGCCAGCAGGATCTGACCCAGCACATTGTTGATCTTATGCGCCCCGGTGTGGTTCAGCTCTTCGCGCTTGAAATAAATCTTCGCGCCGCCTTTCGCGCCAATCGCCACAGCTTTTGCGCGAAAATGCTGCGTCAAGCGCTCGGCGCAATAAAGCGGACTGGGCGGCCAACGTAATGCGTCAACAGATTGTCGAGCTCGGCCCTGAACGAGGGATCGGCCTTCGCCGCCTCGTAATGACGTTCGAGATCGAGGATCAGCGGCATCAGCGTTTCAGCGACGAAGCGGCCGCCGAAGATGCCGAAATGACCGCGTTCGTCGGGGCCGGTGCGGTATGAATTGAGGTTTTGGGCGATCGCCGCTTGCGTCATGAGTACGCCTGTCATCGTCTTGGGGAGCTGCCTAGCCTCCCGGTAAAGACTGGTCTTTAACCGCTTAAACGCGCCAGACCAAGCCTATCGGCAAGCGCCCTTCCGCCGGGTTCTTCCTGGCGTGCGGCGGGCCTAGCCGCGCGGACGGCCGCGACGAAACGGGCCATTTTGTCGGCGTCCTTGACGCCCGCCGCGCTTTCGACGCCGGAGGAGACGTCGACCCCTGGCGCGCCGGTCTCAAACAGTGCCCGCGCGACATTTTGAGCGTCAAGGCCGCCGGCCAGCAGCCAGGGCTTTTTTGTCTCGACGCCGGCCAGCAGCCGCCAGTCGAAAGCGCGGCCATTGCCGCCGGGTCGATCCGCCGCCGGTTTGGCGTCAAACAAAAGCATGTCGGCGATGTTTTCGTAGCGGGGAATCTGATCAAGGTTGGCGCGCTCGCCAACGCCGATCGCCTTGATGACCTTGACGCCGAAATTGGCGCGCACCGCGGCGACCCGCGTCGGCGTCTCGGCGCCATGCAATTGCAGGAAGTCGGGAGCGAGCGCGGCTATGGCTGCGGCCAGAAGCGCGTCGTCGGCGTCGACCGTCAACAAGACCTTGGCTGCGCCTGAACCGACGCGCGCGCCAAGGCTCGCGACCTTCTCCAAGGAGACGTGTCTCGGGCTTTTATCAAAAAACACGAAGCCGATCATATCGGCGCCGACCTTGAGCGCGGCGTCGACGGCGTCCGACGTGTTGAGGCCACAGATTTTGACGAGAGCGCTCATGGCTTTAACTGAAGTCAGTTGGCGGCGTGATCAGAAAGAGGCTCCTGGGGCCGCGGGGCGCGATCAGGCGCCGGCGCGGTGCTCGATCGCGGGATGCAAGTTCTGGCGCGCGCGCTCGGCGTTGAGGCGCCGCAGCGCGGCGCGCGCGCGGCGCGCCGCGCGTCTGTTCGGCCCCTGCCTGATCCAGGTGGCGACGCCGCCAATGACGACGCCAACCATCAAGGCGACGAAAAGGATGAGAAAGAAGGGGGCGCTGATCTGCGGCCCGTTCACGCCGCCATTCGGAAAGGGATCAAAATAAATTGTCGTGATCTGCCGATTGGCCAAAGCGAGAGCGAGGCCGATCACAACGATCGGCAGGAGAAGCAGCCATTTCAGAAATCTCGCCATAGCGCCCACCTAAATTGTTCGCGCCCATCGAGCGCGCTTTGAACTCGCAGCTCAGCCGTCATAGCCATCGTTTAGGCGTTCGCGCATTTCCTTACCCGTCTTAAAAAAGGGAACCACTTTTTCGTTGACGGCGACATGAGCGCCCGTGCGCGGGTTACGGCCGACCCTCGCGTCCCGGTGCTTGACTGAAAAGGCGCCGAAACCGCGCAGCTCGACGCGGTCGCCGCGCGCCAGCGCGCTCGTGATTTCTTCCAATATCGCGTTCACGATTTTTTCCACGTCGCGTAAATAAAGATGCGGATTACGGTCGGCAATACGCTGCACGAGCTCGGATTTGATCATTCGCCCCGCCCAAAAAGGACCACGAAAACCGCAACAAATAGAAGACCAGCGAAAATCTACAATATTTCGAGCCGATCATGCATCAATAAGAAGAGAAGGCGGTGTATAACCCTCGTCGAGGCGATCGCCTTGGAATGATCGCCGAAGGATCAGTTCACGCCGTCAACCTGCCAAATCGAAACAAGACCGTCAAGCATGCGCGCTTGCGCGAACCGATCGCCTTCCGCGAATAAGCGGCTCAATTCGTCGAGGTGAAGCAACCCGGCGGCGCGCGCCGCGAAGCTGAAGAGGCGAAGGCGCCCGAGCGAGCTTGACTTCTTCCAGTCGCGCACTTTGAGACCTTTCGGCACGGATTTTTCCTGCTCCAGCCAAACGATCGCTTCCCGCTCCCCGCCGAGCCGATCGACGAGATGCAGGTTGAGGCCCTGACGGCCGGTGAAGACCCGGCCGTCGTCGACTGCCGCGAGCTGCGGATCCGTCAAGCCGCGGCGTTGCTTAACGAGCGCCTTGAACCAGGCGAAGCTGTCCTCGACGATGGAGGCGAGCGCGGCGCGCGCTTCGGGCGTGGTCGGCTCAAAGCCGTTTGGCGAGGCCTTCAGAGGCGAGGATTTGACGTCCTCGACCTTGACGCCGATCGTATCGAGCAGCTTTGTGAAGTTCGGGTATTCGACAAGCACGCCAATCGAGCCGACCAGCGAGTTGCCACGCGCGACGATCTGATCCGTCCCGAGAGCGACAATATAGCCGCCGGAGGCGGCCAGTGTCCCGACGACCGCAGCGGTCGGCTTCTTGGCGGACAGCCGGCGGATCGCCTCATAAAGCCGCTCCGCTCCCGTCGTCGTCCCGCCCGGACTGTCGATCGAGACCAGCACCGCCGCCGCGTCCGACTCTTCGATTTTGGAGATGAGCTTCAGGGTTTCGCGATCGCCGGTGATCAGGCCGTCGATGGAAAGGCGCGCTATATGCGGAGCGAAATTCAACGCACCGTCAAGCAGCCGGAGGCCGAGGATGAGGAGGCCGATGGCAGCCGCTCCGAACGCGGCGACGCGCCAGAACGACAGTCGGCGCAGCAAAAGTCGGCGCTCTACGAGGTAGTCCGCAAAAAGGGGCGCAGCCATGAGCCACCAGAAGAGTGCAAGTCGAGGTCGCAATGCGGCGCGCCGCGCCGGGACCTCTGCGGAACCGCCGCAGCCGACAAGACAATAATCGAGCGCAGGTTCCGGTGCGACTGGATCACCGGTTTTCCACCGCCGTTTCCTTCAACCGCGTTGTTTGTTAGCGAACCTGCGTCTTTTCGCCGGAAGAAACGCCACGCCCATGAAAAATAAGCTTCCTTTTTAGCTGCGGAGGCGCTGCGACGCAACCAAAATAAAGGGCCGGTCGCGCTCGATATTTGCTGCAGTGCATGATTTCATCGAAAAAGTCTCTGACTCTTCGAGCTCACGGCATCGTCACGAGCGGGCGCCGCAATTTTTCAAAACAACGCTTTAGCTCGCCCGGAACAGGCGCTTGCCGGCGCCGGCGCGCAATTCGGCGAGGACGGTCTCCCCGGCGACGGCCTTGGTGCCGAGCGTCACCAGCGCGCGCGCGGCGTTTGGCATGTAGACGTCGACGCGCGAGCCGAAGCGGATCAGGCCCAGCCGGTCGCCCGCCGCGATCTGCTCCCCCTGCCGGACGAGGCAAACGATGCGCCGCGCGATCAGGCCGGCGATTTGCACGACGGCGAAACGGCCGGCGGCGTTTTCGATCACGATGCCGTTGCGCTCATTGTCCTCGCTCGCCTTATCGAGGTCGGCGTTGAGGAAAATACCCGGCTTATAGGCGATTTTCGCAATCCGCCCGGCGATCGGGGCGCGGTTGACGTGGCAGTCGAACACCGACATGAAAACGCAAATCCGCAGCAAAGGCTCGACGCCGAGTCCGAGCTCGGGCGGCGGGATATGATAGCCGATCGATGAAACGACGCCGTCGGCTGGGGAGACCACCAAAGCGTCGTCAAGCGGCGTCTGGCGAACGGGATCGCGGAAAAAATAGGCGCACCAAGCCGTGGCGATCGCGCCGATCCAGCCGAGCGGGCTGAAAAGCGAGCCAAGGATCAACGCGGCGACGCCGAAAGAGGCGACGAAAATATATCCCTCGGGATGGATCGGCGTGACTTGCCGGCGAACGGATTCGATTATCGACATGAAGCTCCCTGTTCCCGCCCGGCCGTCCCTGCGCCGCTGGCGGCGCAACGGCCCGGAGCGCTGGCCAACCGCGGCTTGACTCCACTCCAATCGAGTTTGATGCGAAAAGCCCCCTCGCTTTCGCCGATCAAAACGCGAAACAAGCGCGCCGCCAAAATCATGCCGCCGCCGGTTTTTTATCGGCGCGCGCGGCCGCGCCGTCCTCCCCGCCCTCGGCGCTGTCGCCGCGCTCAATGCTGATGCTGACGCGATCGCCATCCTCGCGCGCGGCGCGGCGCAAGACTTCCTCGGCCTGCCGGATTTCATACTGGCGGCTCCACATGGCGGCGTAAGCGCCGCCGCGCGCGAGCAAATCCTGATGCGAGCCGCGCTCAATGATGGCGCCTTTGTCCAGCACGATGATCTCGTCGGCGTTGACGACCGTCGCCAGCCGGTGCGCGATGACGAGCGTGGTTCGTCCGCGCGCGACGCGGTCGAGCGCCTCCTGGATCTCGCGCTCGGTAAAGGAATCCAGCGCCGAGGTCGCCTCGTCGAGGACGAGAATCGGCGGCCCCTTCAAAATCGTGCGGGCGATGGCGATGCGCTGTTTTTCGCCGCCAGAAAGCTTCAGACCGCGCTCGCCGACCTGCGCTTCGTAAGCGCCCGGCGCCTGCTCAATGAAGCGATCGATCTGCGCAAGGCGCGCCGCCTCCCTCACCTCGGCGTCGCTGGCCCCGTCCCGGCCATAGCGGATGTTGTAAGAGATGGAGTCGTTGAACAGCACGGTGTCCTGCGGAACGATGCCGATGGCCGCACGCAGCGAAGCCTGCGTCACGAGGCCGATGTCCTGCCCATCGATCAGAATGCGCCCTCTCGCAGGCTCATAAAAGCGAAACAGCAGGCGCGCGATCGTCGACTTGCCGGCGCCGGACACTCCGACGATGGCCATCGTCTTGCCGGCCGGAATGGTGAAACTGAGGCCGCTCAGGATCGGCCGGAGCGCATCGTAATGAAAATAGACGCTTTCAAAGCGGATCTCGCCGGGGCCGACGACAAGCGGCTTGGCCCCCGGCCGATCCTTGACCTCCGGATTTTGCGCCATGATGTCGAACATCATTTCAATGTCGATCGTCGACTGGCGCAGCTCGCGGTAGACCATGCCGAGATAGCTCAGAGGCTGAAAAAGCTGGATCATCATAGCGTTGACGAGAACGAAATCGCCGATTGAATGGGCGCCGTTGCGAACGCCGATCATGCTCATGACCATCACCGCGGTGAGGCCGAGGGTGAAAATGACCGCCTGTCCGGCGTTCAAAAGGGCGAGCGACGTGTAGGTCTTCACGCTCATCCGCTCATAGCGGGCGATCGAGACGTCATAGCGCTGCTTCTCACGCTCTTCCGCGTTGAAATATTTAACCGTCTCGAAGTTGAGCAGGCTGTCGATCGCCTTAGTGTTGGCGTCGGTGTCGCTTTCATTCATGGCGCGGCGAATGCCGATCCGCCAATTGGTCGCAGCGAAGGTGAAGGCGAGATAGGTGATGATCATGATCATCACCGCAATGACATAGCGCCAGTCGAACTGCGCCAGCAGCACGACGAGGATCAGGCAGAATTCGACGATGGTCGGAACCGCCGTCAACATCGAGGTGCGCACGATCGTCTCGATCGAATTGCGGCCGCGCTCCAGAATGCGCGTCAGGCCGCCAGTCTTGCGTTCGAGATGAAAGCGCAGCGACAGCAGATGCAGATGCTCGAACACGTCGCTGGCGAGGCGGCGGACCGCATGCATCGCGACATCGGCGAAAATGGCGTCCCGCACCTGCGTGCAGAGGGCCATGGCGATGCGCAGAACGCCATAAAAAAGGGTCAGCGCCAAAGGCGCGGCGAGGAGGCCCGAAAACGGCAGGCGCGCCGGGTCGACGAGCGAGTCCGTCGCCCATTTGAACGAAAACGGCACCGCAATTGTGACAAATTTCGCCGCCAGCAAAAATGCCAGCGAAAGATAGATCCGCCGCCTGAGGTCAGGCCGGCTCGCCGGCCAAATGTAGGGCCATAGCCGGCGCATCGTCGCGCCGAAATCCTTGCGTGATGGCGCGGCCGGCAATGGCGCCTTTTTCAAAAAGGCGTCTGTGGGCAAAGGAAGCGGCGTCCCGCCGGTTTGCTGCTGCGCTGTCAACGCCGTTATCCACTCCTGTCGGCGACGGATAGAGCAAAACCCCCGTCATGCGCCCTATATAGGCGAAGCCGCGGCCAAACGCATATACCCGTTGGCGGATCGTCCACCGTCAAGGCCAAGCTTGCCGCTCGATCCGGAGGTTTGGGATATCAATGCGGACAGCCTGCCGTCAGGAGCGGCGGGCAAAATGTCCCGCGTGAGCGGCCTTGACCCCTACCGGGCCCCCGGGCCACAAGGAGGCATGACCGAAGCCATGAACCAAGCGGCGCCAGCTGAACCGAACCGCGTCGAGCCGCGCGCCCGCCGGATCCGGGCCATTTGCGTTTATTGCGGCTCGGCCCAAGACGTCGAGCCCGCCTATGAAGCCGCGGCTATGAGCCTTGGCGACGCGATCGCCCTCTCCGGCACCGAGCTTGTCTATGGCGGCGGCGGCAATGGCCTCATGGGCGCGCTTGCGCGCGCGGCCTTGCGCGCCGGCGGCAAGGTCGCCGGGATCATTCCGGAGTTCCTCCATCGTAGGGACAAAATTCTGCCGGAAATTCAAGAGACTATCGTCGTTCCCGATATGCATACACGCAAGCGCCTGATGTTCGAGCGCGCCGACGCCTTCGTCGCGCTGCCGGGCGGCATCGGGACCCTCGAGGAGCTGGTCGAGCAATTGACCTGGGTGCAGCTGGAGCGTCACACCAAGCCGGTGTTGATCGCCGATATCGACGGCTTCTGGCAGCCGCTGCTCGATCTTTTCGCACACATGCGCGAGCGGCGCTTCATACAATCGTCATTTGAAATTCGCTATCTCGTCGCCGAGAAAATTGAAGACGTATTGCCGATGATCGAAGCCGCCGCGGCGAGGACCGATCTCCTCGGCGTCCGCAAGGAGACGATCGATCCAAGATTGTAAAAGGTGATGCTGCAGCAGCGTTTTCACGGCGGCGATGTTTCGGTAGCGCGGCGCATCGCGTCGGAGGATGCCGTGGTTGACGACGCCCCTCTGACCGCGGCGGCGAGCGATCATCTGATCGCGCCCGAGGCTGCGTCGGACGGGTCGCGCCGGCGCTTCCTATGGATTGTCGCCGTCTGCTTGATCGCGCATGCGCTCCTGCTGGCGTTGCTGTTCTACGAGAATAATTTTGCTCCCAAACCGACGCAGGAGGAGGAGATTCCGGTCGAGCTGGTGCAGCAAGTGCCAGAGCCGACAGTCGAGCCGCCGCCCCCTCCACCGCCGAAGCAGGAAGAAAAGCAAAAACCGAAGCCAAAGATCGTCGACGACGAAAAGGCCGCCTATGACGCGCCGCGCGAGGCCAACAAGGAGACGATAGAGCGCGAGGCTCCCGAACCGGAGACGCAGGCGCAGCGCGCCGCGCCGCCGACGACCCAGACGGCGCAAACTCCCGCCCCGCCGAAAACCCCTGAAGCGCCGCCAAACGCGACGGTTCCAGCGCCAGAGGAGGAGGCGCCGGCGAAGCTCGCCGACAACAATCCGAACGCCGAGCCCCTCGATAAAGCTGAGCCCGCGCCGCAAAAGAAGCCGACGGAGAAGAAGGCTCCGGTGATCAGCAAGGCGCCGCCGACAAAGTCGAAGAGCCTCAGCGTCGCCGATCAGCTCGCGGCGCTCGCCCCGACCCCTGACTATCATTTAGGCTCCGCGGCGAAACCGTCTCCGGTCGGCGGCGGGACCGCCAAGACGACCTATTTGTCGATTCTGTTCGGCATGATCATGCGCAATATGCACATGCCGCCGGACCTGATAAGCGGTCATCAGGCGGTTGAAGGCATCGTCGCGTTTTATGTCGATGAAAACGGCAATCTGACGCATCAGGCGGTCTATCGCGCGAGCGGGCGCCCCGACCTCGACCAGGCGGCGATGAACGCGGTGCGCCGCGCCGCCCCCTTCCCGCCGCCGCCGCGCGGCGACCCGCATGCGATCTGGTTCCACTACGACGCGCGGTACTGAACGTCCGGCGCCTCGACGCGCCGTCAAAGTCACGCCCCGGACTTCAGAAGCTTGTAGGTGATGGCGTCGGTCAGCGCCTGGAACGAGGCGTCGATGATGTTGACCGAGACGCCGACGGTCGACCAATTGTCGCCAGAGGCGTCGGCGAACTCGACCAGCACGCGCGTCACCGCGTCGGTGCCGCCCTGAAAGACGCGCACGCGATAATCGACGAGGTCGAGGTCGTCGATGAAGTGCTGATATTTGCCGAGGTCCTTGCGCAAGGCGAGGTCGAGCGCATTGACGGGGCCGACGCCCTCGGCGGCCGAGATAGACACCTCGTCGCCGACACGCACCTTGACGACAGCCTCGGAGACGCAAATCAGATCGCCTTGCGCGTTATGGCGGCGCTCGACGTCGACGCGGAAACGCTCGACCTCGAAGAAATCCGGCACCTCGCCAAGAACGCGGCGCGCCAGCAACTCGAAAGAGGCGTCGGCCCCTTCATAGGCGTAGCCGAGCGCCTCCTTCTGTTTGACCTCGTCAAGCAGGCGGCCGATGCGCGCGTCGTCCTTGTCGAGCTTGACCCCGATCCGCTCCAATTCCGCGAGAATGTTGGATTTGCCGCCCTGATCAGACACGAGAAGACGGCGCTTGTTGCCGACCGCCTCGGGAGAAACGTGCTCGTAGGTCTTGGCCTCCTTCATCACCGCCGAGGCATGGATGCCTGCCTTCGTCGCGAAAGCCGATGCGCCGACGTAAGGGGCATGGCGATCGGGCGCGCGGTTCAGCAATTCATCCAGCGTATGACTGACCTTTGTGAGCGTCGTCAGCTTCTCCATCGTCACGCCAATCTCGAATGCGTCGGCAAAATCCGGCTTCAGAAGAAGCGTCGGGATAAGCGAAGTGAGATTGGCGTTGCCGCAGCGTTCGCCGAGTCCATTGAGCGAGCCCTGAATTTGCCGCGCCCCGGCGCGGACGGCCGCCAAGGAGTTCGCGACGGCGTTGCCGGTGTCGTTATGCGCGTGAATGCCGAGGCGATCGCCGGGAACGCGGCCTTTGACGTGCGTGACGATGTGCTCGATCTCATGCGGCAGCGAGCCGCCGTTGGTGTCGCACAAAACAACCCAGCGCGCCCCCGCCTCGAAGGCGGTCTCGCCGACCCGCTGCGCATAGAACGGATTGGCCTTGAAGCCGTCGAAGAAATGCTCGCAATCGAGAATGACTTCGCGCCCGCGCTGGCGAGCGGCCTCGATCGAGGCCGCGACCGCTTCGAGATTTTCTTCGAGGGTAGAGCCAAGCGCCACCCGCACATGATAATCCCACGCCTTGGCGACGAAGGTGATCGCGTCGGCGTCGGCTTCGAAAAGCGCGGCGAGCCCCGGATCATTGTCGACCGAACGGCCGGCGCGTTTGATCATGCCGAACGCCGCGAAGCGCGCGTTGAGAAGCTTCGGCCGCACGGCGAAAAACGCCGTGTCGGTCGGATTGGCGCCCGGATAGCCGCCCTCGATGTAATCAAGCCCAAGTTCGTCGAGCATGGCGGCGATGTGGCGCTTGTCGGCAAGCGAAAAATCGACGCCCGTCGTCTGCGCGCCGTCGCGCAATGTGGTGTCGAAGAGAGTGAGGCGCTCTTTCATTTCGCCAGCGTCTTCCTCATCCGCGTGTTGCCGAGCCACACGTCTTCGATTGGGATGGTGTTGCGGCTGACGGCGACATAGCCGCGCTTGTCGAATAGAGGTTTCGCCGTATCGCTGGCGTCGACCAACAGGGTCTCGATTTTTCGCGCCGCGGCCAGTTTTTCGATGGCCTCGACGAGCGCGCTGGCGACGCCGGTGCCGGCGACCGCTGGATGGACGTAAAGCTGATCGATGAGGCCGCCGTCAGCAAGCACTATGAACCCGACCGGCGCGCCGCCGATCAGAGCGACGAGGCTGAGGCCTTTTTTCAAGATTTCGCCGAGCCCGGCTTCGTCATCGGCGAGATCGGCCCAAGCGCGCCGCTGCGCCTCGTCGTAATCCTCCTCGGTCAATTCCTCGATGGACGAAAGCTTGATCTCCAACAGCAGCGGCAAGTCGGCGGCGAGATAAGGCCTGAGCGTTGGCTTCGGAAAAGCGGCGCTGGCATTCATCGCTTCGGCTCCCAGGTCGTCGTGCCGTCTTTATTGTCCTTGAGCGCTATGCCCATCGCGTCGAGTTCATTGCGGATGCGGTCGGATTCGGCCCAGTTTTTCGCGGCGCGGGCGTCGAGACGCGTCCTGATCAAACGGGCGACACGCAGCTCATCGATCGCCAGCGTCCCGGGCTTCCAATGCTTCCAATCCGCCAGACTCTTCTCGAAAAATCCAAGCAAATGGCCGCAGGAGGCAAGACGCGTTCCCGCGAAACCGACCCCATCCGAGGCCTCCTTGTAGAGGCGGCGCAGGGCGGTGATCGCTTCGGGCGTATTCAGATCATCCTTGATCGCCTCCATGAACTCATCGGGGATCATCCTCGGCGAAGCGGCGAATTGCTTGGCGAGAGGATACCAGCGATCGAGTTCGCGCTGGCTTTCCCGCAGGTTCGAAACCGTCAAATCGAGAGGCTGGCGGTAATGCGTTTTGAACATTGTGAACCGCACGACCTCGCCTGGCCAATCGGCCAGGACATCTCGTATGGTGCGAAAATTCCCCAGGCTCTTCGACATCTTCTCGCCTTCGACCTGCAGATGGCCGTTGTGCATCCAGTAATTGGCCATCACCTTGTGGCCGAAGGCGCAACGCGTCTGCGCCACTTCGTTCTCGTGATGCGGAAACACCAGGTCGATGCCGCCGCCGTGAATGTCGAAAATCTCGCCAAGGTGTTTCCAGCTCATCGCCGAGCACTCGATGTGCCAGCCGGGGCGCCCGCGTCCCCACGGGCTTTCCCAGCCCGGCTCGACGGGAGCCGAGGGTTTCCACAGCACGAAATCCATCGGTCCGCGCTTATAGGGCGCGACTTCGACGCGGGCCCCAGCGATCATGTCGTCGAGCGGACGCTTCGAGAGCTGGCCATAATCCGGCATTGAGGGCACGTCGAACAACACATGGCCTTCCGCCACATAGGCGGCGCCGTTGGCGATCAGCCTTTCGATGATGGCGATCATCTCGGCAATATGCTCGGTCGCGCGGGGCTCAACGGTCGGAGGCAGGCAGCCGAGGGCCGCCGCGTCTTCATGAAAGATCGCCGTCATCTCATCGGTCAGCACGCGAATATCGACGCCGCGCTCGGCCGCGCGGGCGTTGATCTTGTCGTCGACGTCGGTGATGTTGCGGACATAGGTGACGTGATCCGGCCCGTACATGTGGCGCAGCACGCGGAACAGCAAATCGAAGACGATCAGCATCCGGCCATTGCCAATATGAAGATGATCGTAGACTGTCGGGCCGCAGGCGTAGAGGCGCACATTGGCCGGATCGATTGGCGCAAAATCCTCTTTCTGCCGGGTCAAAGTATTATAGAGCCGCAGCGACATGAATTTCCCTCGAGCCTGCGCTGACTGCAAAAGCCTGTGCTGACTTGGGGTGTCGAGTTCGAACTCTTATGAGGACCAGACGGCTCCAGCCAGCAGCAAGGCTAGCGGATACAAATGGAGGCGATAATCGTCCGGTCAAGCCCGGTCACATGCGTCATGGGAGGCGTATATGCGCGGGAATCCGGGGCCGCGTCAAGATTGTCGGGCCCGCGCCAGTTTGGTTTTCGCCGCTTAACGGATTTTTCAAGCGCATTTGAGAAACTAAGACGGCTCCAAGCTTAAAGCGCGAGAACGCCATGTCTTCCGTTATGCGCCTTTTGTTCGACATTGACCGTCGCCGGCAGTTCTTCCGCGCCGTTCTTTTTTTCATCAGCGCCGTCCTGGCGCTGTCGGCCTTCGCTCTGTCCGCCCATGCGGCGGCGGGCCGCGTCCTCATCATCCCGCCGGATGACGGCTATGGATTTCAGGAATGCCTGACGCGCAAATCGGCGTGCGGCGAGATCGTCGCCAACGCCTGGTGCGAGGCCAACGGCCTGCAAGCCTCGAAATCCTTCGGGCGCACGGAAGATTTCAGGGCTGTCACCGGCGAAGAAGGGCCGAAAGACATCGGACCCGGCTCATTTTTCGTCGCCTGCGGCGACAAGATCTAAGTTCGACGGCCGCAGCCTGGTTCGGTTGCAGGCGCCGCCCCTAAGGGCCGCGCGCGGCGATAGGTTTCAGGCTGACGCAATCCTTCGCCTCGACCCCCGCCGCCTTTTGGCCAAGGCGGTCATGACCGCTCGCGCAAAGACCGAATAGAGCCGAAATTCAGAAAGCGGGGCCGGCGAACAGCGCGGCGCACGGCTGGAACAGGCGATTGCGCCGCCCGCATATGCCAGATAGGGACATCGCCAACCGCGCTCCGCACGCAGGAAGCGCTCCGAATCCAGCTCGGTCGCGTCTTTGGTCATTGTAACACCATGAACGCGTGACAAAGCGACGGAAACGGCGCAATTGCTGGATCGTCACGTGCGGCGGCGCATGAGGGCGCGGGATTCCCGCTTCGGCGCCGTCCGCCGCGACGACAGGTGCAGAAGGCTTTTGATGATCCACTTTTTCGGCTTTCGCCTTGCTTTTTCGCGGCGGTTCGCGCATTTGCGGCGTTTCCCGGCGACGCTCACCGCACTGGCGCTCGTTTTGACCGCCTCGGGGACGTTATCCCAGACTTATGATTGCGCCGGACTGCAGGCCAAGATCGCCGAGCTCGATCGCGGCGGCGGCCACGCCGGACGCGGCGCGGGCCCTTCACGCGAGCAGGTCGCCGACCTCAACCACACGGTCCGCTATGCGCGCTCGCTCGGCTGCGACCAGCCAGTAATGGCGTTCTTCGGGCGGACGGACGGACGCTGCCCCGGGCTCAACGCGCAAATTCAGCAGATGCAGGCGGCGATTGGACAATTGCAGCCGGAGGGTGGCGCGCGCGCCGATCTCATCGGCAAATTCAACGCCTATTGCAGGAACCAGCCTCCGCCCCAGCCGCGACAGCGCGGCTTTTTCGAACAGCTGTTCGGAATTCCGGCCCCACCCGAGACGCCGCCCGAGTTCCCCTCCGAGGCTTTGCCGCAGCCGAGCGATGGAGGGCAAAGGCCGCACGGCGGGTCGCAGGTCGTTTGCGTGCGCACCTGCGACGGCGGAATTCTTCCCATTGAACATTTCGGCTCATCGCGCCAACTCCGACCAGCTGACAAATCTCTGTCAAGCTCTTTGTCCAAACGCGACGGTCGTCGTCTATACCCGCTCCCCAAGCCAAACGATCGAAAACTCCGTCTCGCTCGAGGGGCAGCTATATTCGGATCTCCCCAATGCCGGGAAGTTCGAGAAATCCTTTGATCCCGCCTGCACTTGCAAGCCGCCCGGGCAGTCCTGGGTCGAGGCGCTCGCAGGCGCCGACCGGGTGCTGGGCGGCGAGCGCAAAAGCGACATATTGGTAACGCCGGAGAAATCGGCGGAATTGTCGGCGCCGAAAAGCCGCGTCAATCCAGATGGCCCGTTTGCGCCCGCGGCTCCCGCCGCGCCCGTGGCCGGCGCCGGCGCTCCCCAGAGCGAAATAAAGAATGCGGGGCCTGGCGCGACACGCGAGATCGTCGGTCCCGACGGAATTAAGCGACGCGTCCGGATAGTCGGGCCGATGCTTTGATCTTGCCAATTAACGGCAAGAGGGCGGCCAGTTCCGGGCCGTTCTCCTGACCTGTCAAAGCAAGGCGCAAAGGATGGAACAGAGCTTTGCCCTTACGGCCGGTGCGTTCTTTCAGGACCTTGGTCCATTCGGCCCAAGTCGTCGCGCCGAATGGCTCGTCCGGCAAATTCGCCGCAGCCTGCGCCAGAAAATCCGGATCGAGATCGGCGCCGTTCGCGGGAGGAGCGATTTCGCCCTCGACGACGCGCCACCATTCCACGACGTCGAGAAACGTCGAGAGATTGCCTCGGACCGCGAGCCAGAAGGGCTTGGCCTTGTAACCGGCGATATCATGCGCTTCGAGCCTATCGCGTACGGCATCGAAGCTGAGGCCATGCAGCGTTCGCGCCGACAAAACGAAAAGTTCGGCGGGATCGAAACGCGTCTGCGTGCGCGAAATTTGCGCCAAGTCCAGCCCCGCGGCGAGTTCGCCGAGGGAGCCGACCGGATGCAGCGCGGTCGAGGAGCCGATCAGCACCGCGGCCGCCGCGACGGCGAGCAATTCGACGCCGGCGTCGCGCAGCCCGCCGATCGACAAGGCGCCTGTGCGCTTCGACAGGCCCTCCCCGCTCGCCGAAGACAGAAGATTGTGGTGCGCGAAGCTCGGCGCGGAGCCAGCGCCGGCCAGCGCTTCGAACAGCTCTATCTGCACCGCCGTATTGGTGACATGGTCCTCGCCGCGAATGATCAGGGTGACCTTGCAGTCGAGGTCGTCGGCGACGGACGGCAGCGTATAGAGATAGGTTCCGTCGGCGCGAATCAGCACAGGATCCGACAGCGAGGCAGCGTCGATATGGCTCTCGCCCCGCACAAGATCGTCCCAGCGCACGATTTTATGGTCAAGCATGAATCGCCAATGGGGCCTGCGCCCCTCCGCCTCGAGCCGCGCGCGGTCCGCCGCGCTCAACGCCAAGGCCGCGCGGTCATAGACGGGCGGCAGCCCCCGCGCCTGCTGGCGCTTGCGCTTGCGGTCGAGCTCCTCCGCGGTCTCATAACAAGGATAAAGACCCCCCGCGGCGCGCAGCCGCGCCGCCGCGGCGTCATAAAGCGCGAATCGCTGCGACTGCCGCAACACGGCGTCGGGAACGACGCCGAGCCAGGCGAGATCGACTTCTATCGCCTGAGCGTACTCTTCTTTCGATCTTTCCACATCAGTGTCATCGAAGCGAAGAATGAATTCGCCATGATGTTTTTTTGAATAGAGGAAATTGAGCAGAGCGGTTCGCGCGTTGCCTATGTGAATGGCTCCGGTCGGCGAAGGCGCGAAACGGACAATTGGATGCGACATCACAATCCTGACATGCTGCAGTGCAAAACGCGCTTCGAGCGCGGGCCCGTCCACGATATAAGACTTGTTCCCAGCCCCTCACGCAAGGCCAGCCCCGGAGTGCGCTTATGACGGCAATTTACGCAGCCGCCTTTTTCTGTCTGACCCTGATCTCGCTCAATCTGATTAGCATCGGGATCGGGATCGCGCGCGCGCGGCCGCCGCGCAGCCCGCGCAAAGCGCCAGATCCCGCGCCCGGCGTCAGCATCGTGCGCCCGGTGTGCGGCCTCGACAATTTCTGCGAGGAGACGCTCGGATCGAGTTTTTCGCTCGATTATCCCCTCTACGAGGTGATTTTTTGCGTCGCCAGAGCGCATGACCCGATCGTTCCGGTGGTCCGGCGTCTCATCGCCGCAAACCCGCATGTTCCGGCGCAGCTCATTGTCGGCGATGAAAAAGTCAGCCAAAATCCAAAGCTCAACAATTGCGTTAGAGGCTGGGACGCGGCGAAGCATGACTGGATCATCCTCGCCGACGCCAATGTGCTGATGCCGCAGGATTATATCCAGCGCCTGCTGGCGAGTTTCGGCCCAACCACCGGTCTCGTCTGCTCGATGCCGCTCGGCTCGCGCCCGAAAAACATCTGGGCCGAGCTCGAATGCGCCTTCCTCAACACTTTTGAGGCGCGCTGGCAATATACCGGCGAGACGATGGCCGGCGGCTTCGCCCAGGGCAAGAACATGCTGTGGCGACGCAGCGTCTTAGAGGCGGGTGGCGGCATTCGCGCCCTCGCGGCGGAAATCGCCGAGGACGCCGCCTCGACGAAACTTGTGCGCGGCCAGGGGCTGATCGTCAATCTCGTCGATAGCCCCTTCGAGCAGCCGCTCGGCGTCCGCGGGCTGCGCGACGTCTGGATGCGGCAAGTACGCTGGGCGCGCATGCGGCGCAAGACCTTCCCGCTATACTACGCGCCCGAAATTTTCGCCGGCGCCTTTTTGCCCTGCCTGGTTGCGGCCTACGCCGCCTATGCGATGGACCTCAACGTTTTGGCCGCCGTCCTCGCGGTCGCACTCGCCTGGTACCTTCCCGAGGCCCTGTTGGCGCGCTCGGTGCGCTGGCATTACTCTTGGCGCATGCCGCTGATGTTCATATTGCGCGATCTGATGCTGCCCGTGATCTATATCGATGCCTGGTTCGTCGATAATTTCGTCTGGCGCGGCAACGCCATGAGCGTGCGCGAAGAGGAGCCGAGCGTCGAGCAGGGGTGAGTTATTGGTCGCGTGAACAACGCGCCTCGCCCCCGGCCCTGATCCCCGGGCCTTCGGCTCAGTCGCAGGAGGTCTTGCCGGTATAGCCGGGAAGGCTGGCCGCATCCTTCTCTGCCGCAAGACGCAGCGCCGCCGTCGCGGCGGCGTCGAACTCTTTGTCGATATCTTGCGCCGCAATGCCAGTCCGCCCCCAGTGCGCGCGAAGATAATCCGCCCACTGGAACTCCAGATAGTCTTCGCCGGGAGAGTTCGGATCGCTCTTCTCGAACCCGCAGGACTGCCGCACCGCGCCGGCGAGGCTGCGGAACGGATTATCGCTGAGATCCTTGACCGAGCCGGGAAGATTCTGCGGCGTTATCGGATTGCCGTTCTGGTCCTTCAGATAGACCTCGTTGTTGGCTTCGAGCTGTCGCCAGAAGGCGTCGGGCTGTTCGTCCATAAGATTATCGGTGATCGCGCAATAGGTTTCCGCGACGCCGATCTCATAGAGCGCGCGCGCCAGATGATGGTGATCCGTGATGTAGAAATCGCCGCCAGGTCCGATGACGACCGGCTCCTCTTTCTCGTGCTTGCGCAAATAGGCCAGAAAATCGGCCTCGGATCGCTTCTCGGCTTTCTCTTTGAGCTTTTCCGCCTTGATCTTGACTTCGGCCATGCCGACTGACGATTGGGTCGGATGAAGAGCGGAGATCGCGCACAGGCAGACGTCCCCCTTTTGCGATTGCACGTTGCAACTCTTGTCCCGCCCCAAGGCGGGCTGGGCGAGGGAAAGCGCGATCAGAAGAACAGGCGTGCAGGCGGGTATTGCGTTGCGCATCGCAGCCTCCACAGGTTCGCTGGACAGACGCATCATAGAGCATCCATTCGGAATCATGCAGCCGATGCGCCGCGCATCGTGCTTGAATAATTCTCTCGAACGATGTTTATTTTCGACGCTAGACCTCAAGCTTCCAACGCAGCATAGACCGATTCGCCTTTTTGGGCGATCCGCGGCGCAGCCCCCCGCATCGCTCACTCTTACTCAGCGAAAGATCGAGCCATGCGCCCTTTGACGCGTCTCGTTAGTCTGGCTCTTGCCTACGCCGCCACGCCTGCCAGCGCGGCGGGCGATGAGACCGGTGCGCTCCCTTCGTTAAACGCGGCGATTGAAGAAAGCTCGGTGTCGGGCATCTCCTCTGGCGCATACATGGCCGTGCAATTCGGCACGGCCTGGTCCTCGATCGTCAAGGGAGTTGGCGTCGTCGCCGGCGGCCCCTATTACTGCGCGCAGGCCGCTGCGTCGGATTTCTGGACTGGCTATATGCTTCCGGTCATGATCGCGACGGGCCCATGCATGAAGGGACCCGCGCCCGACCTCAAAGTCTTCGTCGACGAAGCCGATCAAAAAGCCGCTTCCGGCGACATCGATCCATTGAGCGATCTCGGCCGCCAGAAAATTTATGTCTTTCATGGATTCAATGATGCGGTCGTCGCCGAATCTGTGACCGACGCGACGGCGGAATTCTACCGCCATTATCTCGGGCCGGCGCATGCCGGCAATTTATACTACCAGAAGACGCTCGGCGCCGGCCACTCGCAGGTCATTTTGCGGGCGCGCCGGGAAAAAGGCCTCAACGACTGCAGCGCCAATCAAAGTCCTTATATCGACCTTTGCGATTACGATCAGGCCGGGATCATCCTGCAACATATCTACGGCGCGCTTAATCCGCCGACTTCAGGCAAGCTCTCTGGAACGATAAGGAGCTTCGCCCAGGCGAAATATACGCAGCCCCAGGCGCCAGACGAATTGAGCATGGGGGAGAAAGGCTTTGTCTTTGTGCCGAAGGACTGCGAAGGCGACGCGCCGTGCCGGGTGCACATCGCCCTGCATGGATGCGGGCAGGACATCGGCGACATCAACCGTCTTTACGTTGACGACGCAGGCTACAACGCCTGGGCTGACGCCAACCGCATCATCGTTTTGTATCCGCAAACCGCCGCCGCGCCGCAGAACCCGCAAGCCTGCTGGGATTGGTGGAGCTATGTCGTCCATGACGACAGCTATGTGACCAAGTCAGGACGGCAGATCAAGGCGATCAAATCAATGCTGGACGCGCTGACTGCGGGGCGCCAGCCCGCGCCGCGCGTCGAGCCCGGCGCACCGGAGGCGCCGGAAAGGCTGGTCGTGACCGACGTTTCGGATATGGCCGCGGCGCTGGCGTGGACGCCCCTCGCTGGGGTCGAGACCTACGATGTTTTCCGCGCCGACGGCGACGGCCCTTTTGCGCCTGTCGGCGCCGCCCTGGGGCCGAGCTTCGCCGATTCCGGCTTGCCGCCTTCCACCGCGCATCGCTGGCGCGTCATGGCGGTGGTCGGCGGCGTCGAAGGCCCGCCCTCGCCGGAAGCCGCCGCGACGACGCGGCCGCGGCCCGCGCCCTGCGGCGACCCCGGGGCCTGCCCGCTCCGCCCGGCGAAAGACCAGGAAGGCCGCTAACCGGAGGCGGAAGACGGTTTCACGTGAAATCATTTTGACCGGCAGGGGCCAGAACCGCACATTTTTGCAGCCCCGATCCTCCGCACCCCCCGAAGCCGGACCAGCGAGCTTCAGGGCGCAGGTTTGAGCCGCGCCATGTCAAGCGGTTGGTATGCCGCCCCCGCACATGAGCGACCTTGCTAGGGCGTATGCGCCTCTATCGGCTTCCAAATGCTGATATGGCGGGTCTCCGGCATCAGGAAGAGGCAGAGCACGAAGCACACAGCCGGAACCGCGATCGGGTAGATTAGCGCGGAGCCAAGGCTGCCCGTCGCCTGGAAGGCCGCGGAGGTGATGAACGGCACCAAACCGCCACCCCAGCCGTTGCCGATGTGATAGGGGACGGACACGGACGTATAGCGGATCCTGCCGGGAAAGAATTCGGCCAGAAACGCCCCGATCGGCCCATAGACCATCCCGACATAGGCGACGAGGATGAAAATGATGAAGATCGCGACAGGATAGTTGATGCTGCTCGGATGGGTGACCCTTCCCAACCACGAATACAGCGGGTAGTAGGTAACCGCCGCCAGCAGGAAGCCTCCCAGGATCACTGGCTTGCGGCCGATCTTGTCGGACAGCGCGCCAAACAGGATCAGGGTTGGCGCCGCAATGAGCAGGGCGAGCCCCACAATGTAGCTTGAGGTCGCAACGTCCACCTTGGAGACTTGCTGCAGGAAGTACAACGCCCAGAACTGACTGCTATACCAAACCACGCCTTGGCCGATGACCACGAGACTGGCGATCAACACGAACTTCAGGTTCGGGCCGAGGAAGGCCTCCTTCCAGGGATTCCGGGTCATTTGGCCCTGGGCCTTGATCTCTTGAAAGATGGGCGTCTCCTGCAATTGCAGGCGGATGTAGATCGCGATCGCCACCAGCAGGAAAGAAGCCAGGAACGGGATGCGCCAGCCCCACGCGTTGAACGCTTCGGCGCCCAGATATGCGCGCGTGCCGACAATCACCATCATTGACACAACGATCCCAAGAGTTGGCGACGTTTGCAGCCAACCGGTATAATAACCGCGGTGTTCGTCCGGCGCATGCTCGGCGACATAGGTAATGGCGCCGCCATATTCGCCGCCAAGACACAAGCCTTGGACGATGCGCAGAGCGAAGAGAATGACCGCGGCGGCGACGCCGATCGATTGGAAGGTCGGGATCAGGCCGATCAGCCCCGTGCCGAGTCCCATTCCGCTCAGCGTAATGAGAAACGTGTATTTGCGGCCCGCCCGGTCGCCCAGCCACCCGAAGAGGAATGCGCCCAAGGGACGGATCAGGAACCCGGCGGTGAACAGCGCAATCGTACTCAGCAGGGCTGCGACGGGGTGGGACTTTTCGAAGAACTTGACCGCCAGTATAGCGGCCAGGCTCCCGAAGATATAGAAGTCATACCATTCGATGACGTTGCCGACCGCCGCGGCGACGATCACGCGGCGGAGATCCTTGCTGGCGATTTGACTAGCCATGCTGCCCTCCTTCCATTTCAAGGCGTTTCATCTCAACGCCTTATGCCTTGCAGCGCGAGGTCCGCGAACGCGGCCGCAACGGCTAAGAAGAGAGGAACTTCTGCGACCCAAGGTGAGCTTCGACCGCCTCGGGCGCCGCAAGCCGCCGCCGCCTCCGCGTCCCCAGGTCGAAAGCAGGCCCAATATAATTCTTTGTCTAATCTTCGCAAGCGGCCGAACTGCGCCCGATTGCTGAAATTCGCGGGTTGGTGGTCCCGGTTGCGCTTGATTGGACGGCGGGTCTACTATGCGCCTGCTAGGCGCCGGCTTGCGCCGCTGGACCCGCATCGAAGGAGGCGTCCTTGAAGCTTGCAACTCTCGGCCTCTCCCTCTGCCTCAGCCTCTTCGCCACCGCAGCGATGACGGCGCTGAAGCCCGGCGACGCGGCGCCCGATTTCACGGTGGCGGCGGCGCAAGGCGGCAGGCTGTTCGAGTTCTCGCTGGCCGATGCTCTGAAAAAGGGGCCGGTCGTTCTTTATTTCTATCCCAAATCCTTCACCAGCGTCTGCACGGTGGAGGCGCATGAATTTGCCGACGCGATGCCGGATTTCGCCGCCGCCGGCGCGAGCGTGATCGGCGTTTCGAGCGATAACATCGAGGTTCAGCGCGAATTTTCGAGCAAAGAATGCCGCAACAAATTTCCGGTGGGCGCGGACCCCGGCTTTTCGGTCATCAAGGCCTATGACGCGGCCTTCACTCTTCCGGTCGTCGGCCCGGCCTTTGCGCATCGCATTTCCTATGTGATCTCGCCGGAGGGCAAGATTCTCTCAGTCTTGGCAGACAATGGCGCGGAGAAGCACATCGCAAACGCGCTGGCGGTCGTCAAAAAATGGCGCGAGGAGCACAAGCCATGAGCGCCACATGATATCTTTGCGGCGCGATGGGAGGATGTGTCTACATCATGTCCAACAAACCTGACGGCACGCTTTATGTCGGCGTGACGAACAACTTGTCGCGTCGCGCCTGGGAGCACCGCGAAGGCGCGATCGATGGCTTTACGAAGAAATACGGTTTGAAAAGGCTGGTGTATTACGAATGTTACGACAATCTATGGACGCCTCCCGCGCAAGGCGATCTGTTGACTTCGGCGGGCGTGGAATGCACGAATCTATCCGGCCTGTTGCGGGACTGTTCGCGCCCCTGGCCTTGATGGGAGTCCGCTGCTTCTCGCCTCATAACATGATCGGCCTCGAAGGCCTTGTCGTAGATCAGGCTTGGAAGCTGCGGTCCTTGCCGACGAGCCATCAGTTGTCACCTCGCATCCAATGCGGCCTTCAGCTCAGCGCCCGTGCGCTGCGATCATGCGGCCGCATAATCCTCTTTTCGCGTGAGCAAGGCCCAGGCGACCCTTGCCGTCTTATTGGCGAGCGCGACAATCGTTCGATTGAACCCTCGCCTCGCCGCGAGCCCCTTCAGCCACTGCGAACGGCGATCGTCATGCTTCGCCAATCGAAACATCACCGCGCGGGCGCCGTGGATCATCTGCCGCCGGAGATAATGATTGGCGCGCCTGCCAATGCCGCCGAGCCGGGGTTTGCCGCCGGTCGTATATTGACGAGGGACAAGGCCGATCCATGCCGCGAGCTCCCGCCCGGATCGGAAATGGCGGCCGTCGTCAACCGCGGCGACGAGCGCCGTCGCGATCACCGGCCCAACGCCTGGAAGCTTCGAAAGCCGGCGGCAAGCTTCGTCCGTCCGGCAAATAGCGGCAAGCTGCTGATCAAGCTTCTGAAGCCGCAGGTCGAGGCTGTCGAGCTCGTCAAGCATGTCGCTGAAGAGCGCCCGCGCCAGATCGGACAAGTCGGCCCCCGCGATCGCGTCGCGCGCTTGCGCCAGGAAGCGCCATGCGCCTTGCGGCAAAATGACTCCATACTCGCCAAGCAGTCCCCGCGCATGGTTGATAAGGGCTGTTCGAGCGCGGACGATGCGATCGCGCGTGCGATGAAGCGATTGAAGATCCTGTTGTTCAATCGATTTGACCGGCACAAAGCGCATTGTTGGGCGCACAGCGGCTTCGTCAATTCCTTCGGCGTCCGCCGCGTCGTTCTTGGATCCTTTGACGAACGGCTTGACGAAGCGCGGATTGATCAGCAGGACCCGACGGCCCGCCGCGAGAAAGCGCCGGCCCCAATAGTGCGCGCTGGCGCAAGCCTCCATTGCGATCGTCTCAGGAGCCAGTTCTTCGATCGTCTCGATCAGTTTGGCGCGGCTGGACTTGCGCGAGATGATCACGCCATCGCTGTCGATACCATGGATGTGAAACGAGCGTTTACCAAGGTCAATAGCAAGTAATCCAAGCGACATGTTTCCCTCCTTCGGCTAATCAACGATGTTGGCAGAAAAGCGGGAGGCGTCCATCCCATAACATGCGGGACGCCTTGCAGCGCGAGAAAAACCTAAAACATTGGCCGCGCCTATGGAAACTCGCGTTAATCCACAAGACAAACCCCCATTGGGACGATCTCTATGAGCGGCTGAATTGGTGATTGGTTAGCTAAATTTTGGCCCGTCATGCCCCTCCGCTTCCGCGCGTCATGCCCCGGCCGGGCAATCATGCGCCGATGATGAGAGCTTGGATGGCCGGGTCAATCCCCGCATCGAGTCCGGGGACGGTCACGCCGGCAAGCTCCGACGCACTTCGCCCATCATGCGCCTCCGCCTCCGCGCGTCATGCCCGGCCTTGAGCCGGGCATCCAGGCGGCCACGATGAAAGCCTGGATGGCCGGGTCAAGCCCGGCCATGACGGCAAGGCAGCGTTCCGACTGCGGCGCCGGCCGGCTCCGCCCTGGATCGTTCCTCATCGCCCTTCAACAAAAAAAGCCGCGAAAGGGAAGTTTGCCGGCGCTCTAGCGCGTCCTTATTGGGGCTTCTGCGACTTCACGGATATCAAGGGTCCGCCAGCGCAGCGCGCATTTCCTCCAAATCGTCGGGAGGATGAACCCAGAACCGCAGCAATCCTTCATCTGCTTCTGGAGCGTCGGGTATCGTGATGTCCTCCACAAGAACCGCCGGAATGAATTTTTGAAGGAGCGACCCTATTACCTTCGCCACAAACTCACAGTAAAGGTCTGCCCCCTTTAAAACCTTATCCCATATCAACTCAAGTGCACTCCGGTAGTCCGCGTCTTTGTTGATTGCCAGCAGAGGCTCGATCCCGGCGAGGGTGGACAAGTGTGACAGCGTATCGCCGATGTATGACTCCGGGGCCATATAGATGATCGGGTCGGAATCTTCGAGCATCAGCTTTTCGAAATCGAGCGAGCGCTTAGGATAATGGAACGCGATGTTGTTCCGTATCCTCACAAAAACTTTTTCCGCGAGCGCTGCCGCGAGTTTCTTCTGCAAATCCTTCGGAAGGTCTACGTCCTTTAAAGCTGCGTGTAGGCGTCCCTTGGTAATTTGGTTCCAGCCCTCGTGGATCTTTCCCGCGAGCGTGGTTGCTAGCAGCACCGTCAAAGCGAGATTCGCATGCCCTTCCGGAGTTTCCGACGTTCCGAGCACGGCCTTGATAAGCAGCTTGCGCAACCAGTTCGCCTCGTTGAGGAAAAGGCCTAGCAGCAGGAGTGCAGAGCGATGCTTTGCCTCCAGCGCCTTCAACTTTGACACCGGACGTGTCACCTTCTTCAGAGATCGCGGTCTTGGCATATTGCGTATTACGTTTTACTCGGCACCGCAGCCGAACGACGTGCACGTGACTCTTGACGTTGCGCCGCCGTCGGCCGAATCTATCTTGCTGGCAAATTAAGGCCGAGTTCCATCCAACCCTGTCGGATGGCGTAGGCATCAAGCCGCTCACTCGTTCCGACCTCGACAATACTTATCGGGTTATTTCCCTGGAGTGCGGCCTTATAAGCGTATAGCAGCGCCTTTGCACGCGAATCGCGCAAATCCCAGCGCCCGCCGGCGTTGACCAAGTAAATGCCAAGCTGATCGTTGAACGTGGATTGGTGAGATTGGCCCATCGGGTTTCCCCATCTATTTGGGGAGCTCAACCCGCATGGGGAGTTCTGAAACCCTTGATCTATTATGGCAAGTGCCCGACAATTCGTCAATCAGGGTTTGTGCATGCGCGACTAGCAGTAATCTCTCCGCCCCTACATCGCGTCGTCCCCCGCGCCGAACCCGCGGCCGCTCGGGGCGCCAGGCGGCGGCGCGACGGCGGGCGAGCCCAGATCGCGGAAGCGGTTCAGGATCGGATAGCGGCGGTCACGGCCGAAATTTTTCTTCGTCACCTTGACGCCCGGCGCCGACTGGCGGCGCTTGTATTCGGCGAGATAAAGCAGCCGCTCGATTTTCTTCACCGTTTCAAGATCAAAGCCCGCGGCCACGATGTCAGAGACCCGCATCTCCTTCTCGACGAGGTTTTCCAGCACGGCGTCGAGCGCTTCATAGGGCGGCAGCGAGTCCTGGTCCCTCTGGTTCTCGCGCAATTCCGCCGACGGCGGCTTCACCAGAATATTTTTCGGGATCACCTCGCCCACAGGACCCAGCGCCCCTTTCGGGACGAAGCGGTTGCGCAAGGCGGCGAGCCGGAACACCTCCATCTTGTAGAGGTCCTTGAGCGGGTTGAAGCCGCCGTTCATGTCGCCATAGATGGTGGCGTAGCCAACCGACATCTCCGACTTGTTGCCGGTCGTCACCAGCATGGCACCGAATTTGTTCGAGACCGCCATCAGGATCACGCCGCGCGTGCGGCTCTGGATGTTTTCTTCCGTCAGGCCCGAATTCGTGCCCTTGAACAGCGGCGCCAGCGCCCGCTCGAAGCCCGAGACCGCCGGCTCGATGGGAATGATGTCGTAGCGCACGCCAAGGGCGCGAGCGCAGGCTTCGGCGTCGGCGAGCAACTCCTTCGACGTGTAGCGATAAGGCAACATCAGGCAGTGGACGCGCTCGGGGCCGAGCGCATCGACCGCCATCGCCGCGCATAGCGCCGAATCGACGCCGCCGGAAAGGCCCAGCACGACGCCGGGAAAACCGTTCTTCTCGACATAATCGCGCAGGCCGAGGACGCAGGCGGCGTAGTCCGCCTCCTCGCCCTGTTCGATCGCGGTCTTCGGGCCATCGACGCAGACAAAGCCCTTTGGGCCGCGACGCCAGACTGTTCTCGCGATCGTCGACGCAAAGGCCGGAAGCTGGAAAGCGAGCGAGGAATCGGCGTTGAGGCCGAACGACGCGCCATCGAAGACGAGTTCGTCCTGCCCGCCGACCTGGTTCAAATAGATGAGCGGCAGGCCGCTCTCGACGACGCGGGCGACGGCGACGGCGAGCCGCTCGTCGGCCTTGCCGCGCCAATAGGGCGAGCCATTGGGGACGAGCAGGATCTCGCCGCCAGTCTCGGCAATGCATTCGACGGGGTCGGGGCCCCAGATGTCCTCGCAGATCGGCAGGCCGATGCGCACGCCCTTGAAAACGATCGGGCCCGGCATGGGACCTTGCGCGAACACCCGTTTCTCGTCGAAAACGCCGTAATTCGGCAGATCGACCTTGTAGCGCACGGCCTCGATGCGGCCATTGTCCAGAAGCGCGTAAGCATTGTAGACGCGCCCGTCCTCGACGAACGGCAGGCCGACGAGGACCGCAGGGCCGCCATCGGCGGTGTCGCGGGAAACCTCCTCGCAGGCCGCGCGGCAGGCCTCAAGGAAGGCCGGCTTCAGCACGAGGTCCTCCGGCGGATAGCCGGCGATGAAGAGTTCGGAAAACATCAAAATATCGGCGTTGAAGGACGCCGCTTGGGCGCGCGCGGCGCGGATGCGCGCGACGTTGCCGGCGATGTCGCCAACCGTCGAAATCGATCTGCGCGAGGCCGATGATGAGCTGGTCGGCGATCATACCGGGAGGCGGGCCCCCGGCGCACCGGGCCGATTGCGGCAAAGGGTCATCTTGCGCCCCGGCTCACTCGGCGGCCTGCGCCGCCAGGCTGCGTCCAATGCGTTCGGCTTTGAGCAGCTCGGCGATCAGGAACGCGACCTCGATCGCCTGCTCCGCATTGAGCCTCGGATCGCAATAGGTGTGGTAGCGATCACGCAAATCGGCTTCCGATATCGCCCGCGCGCCGCCGGTGCATTCGGTGACGTTCTTGCCGGTCATTTCGAGATGCACGCCGCCGGCATAGGACCCTTCCGCCTGATGGACCGCGAAGAAGGCGCGGATCTCGGCCATGATCTTGTCGAAGGGCCGCGTCTTGAAGCCCGAGGCCGCCTTGACCGTATTGCCGTGCATCGGGTCGCAGGACCAGACGACGCAGCGCCCTTCCCGCTTGACCGCGCCGATCAGCGGCGGCAGATGGCCCTCGACCTTTTCGGCGCCGAAGCGGCAAATGAGAGTGAGGCGCCCGGCTCATTGGCGGGATTCAAGATGTCGATCAGGCGCAAAAGCTCGTCGCCGCCGAGCGAGGGGCCGCATTTAAGGCCGACCGGAGTTCTTCACGCCCCGCGCGTATTCGATATGCGCATGGTCCGGCTGGCGCGTGCGGTCGCCGACCCAGATCATGTGGCCGGAGGTCGCGTAATAGTCCCCGGTGGTCGAATTCGACGCGGGTCAGCGCCTCCTCGAAGCCGAGCAGCAGCGCCTCATGCGAGGTGTAGAAATCGGTCTGCCGCAATTCCTGGTTTGATTCGGGGTCAAGCCCAATCGCGCGCATAAAACCGAGAGTCTCGGTGATGCGGTCGGCGAGCTCCTGATAGCGCGCCGATTGCGGGCTGTCCTTGATGAAGCTCAGCATCCACTGGTGCGCATTTTCGAGATTGGCGTAGCCGCCCGTCGCGAATGCGCGCAGCAGGTTTAGCGTCGCGGCCGATTGGCGATAGGCGTCGAGCTGGCGCGCCGGGTCGGGCGCGCGCGCCGCCGCCTCGAAAGCGATGTCGTTGACGATGTCGCCGCGATAGCTCGGCAGGGATACGCCGCCGACGGTCTCTTCCGGCGCCGAGCGGGGTTTGGCGAACTGGCCGGCAATGCGCCCGACCTTGACCACTGGCAAGGCCGCCGCGAAGGTGGTCACGACGGCCATCTGCAGGAAAACGCGGAAGAAATCGCGAATATTATCGGCCGAGTGCTCGGCGAAGCTCTCGGCGCAATCGCCGCCCTGCAGGAGGAAGGCCTCGCCATTGGCGACCTTGCCCAGCATGCGCTTCAGCTTGCGCGCCTCGCCGGCGAAAACGAGCGGCGGGAAGCCGGCGAGCTGCCTCTCGACATCGGCCAGCGCGGCGGCATCGGGGTAGGCGGGCGATTGCTCGATGGGCCTCGCCCTCCAGCTCAAAGGCGACCAATTATCGGCGGGCATTCTTTATACTCCCACGCGGCGCCATCGGGGCCGCTATCCAAAGCCTCGGTCGACCATGTACCGGTCGATTGGACGCCGACCAGATCGGCGCTTCTAAACGCTGGGGCCCGTCTAGATCCAGGTTCTGTCTTAGGGGCAGCCCTTCCAGAAAGGATGCTCTAGCAGGCGACAACCCATCGGCGCAAGGTTTTCCACAACGTATTGAATTGACACGAAGCGGACCTACGCCGCCAGTCGATTGTGCGGCGTAAATTCGCATAACAGCACACTGTGGGGCCAAGCACCGACAGCACCCTAAATGGAATGTTGACTTTTCATCACTTTCTTCAAGTTCACGACCGCCTCGGACTTCATCCGGGCGTTAAAATCGACAAGAAAACTGCGCATGTCGTCACTTACTGTCATATCATGGAACGTACTAGCGCGGTCATCTTTATCTACATACCAAGTACCCGGGGCCTCCGCTCGAATTAATTGTCTGATAAATTGCGCGCTATTGGCTTCCCCCAATCTCTGAAACCATCTGGTTAGGCTTCGTAGTGGCTCAAGAGCTCCATCTGGAGTCTGGGCGGACAGCGTCAATTCAAGCTCAATATTAAGTGCTAATTGGAAGTCGTGATCATTATTCGGAACGTATTCGTGAAGACCGGACTTAAGCCAATTCCTCGTATCCAATAGTATTTTGGCCCTCGATGTCCGAGGCAAGTTATCAAGAATTGGCTTAATAACCCGTATCGCAGCAATCGCATCGTTCATTTTGGCGCAAGAACGCGCCAATAATACTGTAGCATTTATTTGTGACGGCTGCGCAGGCTCGGTACCCAGTATAGCTTCTCAAGTAAGAAACGTGATCGACCGTAATCGCTATTCTCGATTGCGTTTTCCGCCTGGGCCAACAAAAGCATTCCGTTATTGGTCGAGACAGAGCATTCCGCGCCGATGCGCGCTCGAAGGTAGGAAACACAATCAAAAAGAAGCGTTCCAGTAATCGAGTGCCGACAATTATCGATACCGAAATCACGCTTGCCAAACTATACTAGCACTGGCAGTGCTCGCTCGTCACCACTCTTTGATAGTGAGACTGCGGCAGCTTGGTTTATCTCATAATACCACCATGGCTGATCTTCTACAGTTGCGGCCGGGCGGCGCGTGGTAAGCCATTGATATTGTTTGGATTGAGAGGTGATTCCCGCGAAAGTGTAGTGCCACGTGTGCGCCGTTTCTTATTGACTTGGAATGTGCATGCGCCAATTATGTGCGCACCACGAATGAGTCGGCGAGACGGTTCCGCGACATGTATTTCCGCAAGAAGACCTCGAGCGGCCGCGCCTATCTCCAGATCGTCGAAAGCCGTCGCCAAGGC
This sequence comes from uncultured Alphaproteobacteria bacterium, assembly GCA_963815815.1. Classification (GTDB taxonomy): domain Bacteria; phylum Pseudomonadota; class Alphaproteobacteria; order Rhizobiales; family Beijerinckiaceae; genus Methylocapsa. The sequence continues at coordinate 157,547 of CAWFIA010000008.1, read as the reverse complement.
GCGCAAGTGCGCCAGCAGGTGATCGCGACGCTTGGCCGCGTCGAGGAGTTGCGCGAGAGCGGGCAATTGGAGCGGTTGCTGCGATCGGGCGCACGCTTCGCCGCGAAAGCCATTGTCGTCGACGCCGTCGCCGACGGCGCTGTAACGGCGAGCGCGGCGCGACGCATCGGGCCCGCTCTCGTCTTCGAACGATTGTGGGAGGAGACCGGTTGCCGGAGGGTCGTCGAGGATCTCGCCGGTTCGCGCAAGCATGGCTTCCCGCTCGAACGCGCGGTGTTTCTCACCGTTCTGCATCGTCTATTTTCTGGCGGCTCCGATCGAGCGGCGGACCGCTGGCGGGAGGATTACCGGATCGATGGGGTCGAGAACCTCGACCTGCATCACCTCTACCGGGCGATGGCCTGGCTTGGCGGGGAGCTAGCCGAAGATCAACAGCACGGCGCCACGCCCTTCGCGCCGCGTTGCCTGAAGGACGCCGTCGAGGAGGAACTGTTCGCGCGGCGGCGCGATCTGTTCAGCACGCTCGATCTCGTGTTCATGGACACGACCAGCCTCTATTTCGAGGGAGCGGGCGGACAGACCCTCGGACAACGCGGCTTTTCCAAGGACCATCGGCCGGATCTCAATCAGATGATCCTCGCGGTGCTGCTCGATGGCGACGGCCGGCCGGTTTGCACAGAGATGTGGCCCGGCAACACCGCCGATACGGGCAGCCTTATCCCCGTCGTCGACAGGCTGCGCAAGCGCTTTTCCATCGGCCGGGTCTGCGTCGTCGCGGATCGCGGCATGATCAGCGCGGAAACAATCGCCGAACTCGAGGCGCGCGGGCTTCTCTACATTCTCGGCGTTCGGGAGCGCACCGACAAACTCGTGCGCGAACTCGTGCTCGACGATCCCGCTCCCTTCATCCCGCTCACCATTGCAAAGCGGGGCGAGGATATCGATTACGAGGCCAAGGCCGTCACTCGCGCCGGACGGCGCTACATCGTCTGTCGCAATCACGAACAGATGAAGAAGGACGCCGCCGCCAGGGCCGCGATCTTGACCGCGCTCGAGCGGCAATTGAAGAAAGGCGACAAGAGTCTCGTCGGCAACAAGGGCTATCGCCGCTTCCTCGCGATGCGAGGCGACGACATTTTCGCCATCGACTGCGCCAAGGCGGAAGAGGACGCAAAATTCGACGGTGTCTTCGTGTTGCGGACCAACGCCGATCTCACGCCGCTCGAAGCCATGCTCTGCTACAAGCGATTGTGGATGGTGGAGCGGGCGTTCCGCACATCGAAGAGTTTGTTCGCCACGCGGCCGATCTTTCACAAGCTCGACGAAACCATTCGCGGCCACGTGTCGTGCAGCTTCCCCGCCCTCGTCTTGAAAAAAGAGCTGGAGGATCGCATCGCCAATGTGGGCAGGCGGGGCGCCGCCAGCGACAACGCGGAAAGCGGTTCTTGGCCCGACGTTCTCGCCGATCTCGACTCGCTGACCGAGACCGAGGTCGAGCAAGACGGCAAACGTTTTCTCCTGCGCTCGGTGCCGCGTCCGGCGGCGAGCCTCGCCTTACGCGCCGCCGGCGTCGCTTTGCCGCCGACCGTGCGTCAACTCACCGACGCCTGACCCCGCTCCACCCCGGCGATCAACGAAAATGTAGTGCCAAGGCGCTTTTCCAGCGCGGGTTTATCCGTGCTATCAATGCATTACAAATTCCAACTGTTGAAGATCAGCATGGCCCTACTTGTAAGTGTAGTAAGCTTAGTAACTATCCCCCGGCAGAGCCGGGGGCTTTATTTATGTGAGCCGCTCAAAGCGGCTGGGAGGGGACGCTGACGCGTCCCCGGTTCATTGGGCCACCTGATGGTGGCCGATCAGCGCCAGAGGTTCAGTTGCTCCAGCCTCTGATCTTCCTTTTCCTGGCTCTTGATGTATTCCCGGATCGCAGCTTCGTCTCTCCCCACGTCGAGACGAAATATCCTCGCGCCCAGAAATGTTGCCCTACAAAATTGCGCCGCCGTTCCCCGTAAACGCGGGCCAGATGGATCGCACTCTTGCCCTTGACATATCCGATCACCTGAGAAACCGCGTATTTCGGCGGGATCGAAATCATCATGTGCACATGATCCGGCATCAAATGCCCTTCTTCGTCCGGCTTTCCTTTTGTGTTGCTAACTTACGAAGCAATTCTCCAAGATGATCCCGCAGTTGCCCGTATAGCGCCTTGCGGCGGAACTTCGGGATGAACACGACGTGATATTTGCACTCCCACTTTGTGTGACTTAGACTGATCTTCAACAGTTGGAATTTGTAATGCATTGATAGCACGGATAAACCCGCGCTGGAAAAGCGCCTTGGCACTACATTTTCGTTGATCGCCGGGGTGGAGCGGGGTCAGGCGTCGGTGAGTTGACGCACGGTCGGCGGCAAAGCGACGCCGGCGGCGCGTAAGGCGAGGCTCGCCGCCGGACGCGGCACCGAGCGCAGGAGAAAACATTTGCCGTCTTGCTCGACCTCGGTCTCGGTCAGCGAGTCGAGATCGGCGAGAACGTCGGGCCAAGAACCGCTTTCCGCGTTGTCGCTGGCGGCGCCCCGCCTGCCCACATTGGCGATGCGATCCTCCAGCTCTTTTTTCAAGACGAGGGCGGGGAAGCTGCACGACACGTGGCCGCGAATGGTTTCGTCGAGCTTGTGAAAGATCGGCCGCGTGGCGAACAAACTCTTCGATGTGCGGAACGCCCGCTCCACCATCCACAATCGCTTGTAGCAGAGCATGGCTTCGAGCGGCGTGAGATCGGCGTTGGTCCGCAACACGAAGACACCGTCGAATTTTGCGTCCTCTTCCGCCTTGGCGCAGTCGATGGCGAAAATGTCGTCGCCTCGCATCGCGAGGAAGCGGCGATAGCCCTTGTTGCCGACGAGACTCTTGTCGCCTTTCTTCAATTGCCGCTCGAGCGCGGTCAAGATCGCGGCCCTGGCGGCGGCGTCCTTCTTCATCTGTTCGTGATTGCGACAGACGATGTAGCGCCGTCCGGCGCGAGTGACGGCCTTGGCCTCGTAATCGATATCCTCGCCCCGCTTTGCAATGGTGAGCGGGATGAAGGGAGCGGGATCGTCGAGCACGAGTTCGCGCACGAGTTTGTCGGTGCGCTCCCGAACGCCGAGAATGTAGAGAAGCCCGCGCGCCTCGAGTTCGGCGATTGTTTCCGCGCTGATCATGCCGCGATCCGCGACGACGCAGACCCGGCCGATGGAAAAGCGCTTGCGCAGCCTGTCGACGACGGGGATAAGGCTGCCCGTATCGGCGGTGTTGCCGGGCCACATCTCTGTGCAAACCGGCCGGCCGTCGCCATCGAGCAGCACCGCGAGGATCATCTGATTGAGATCCGGCCGATGGTCCTTGGAAAAGCCGCGTTGTCCGAGGGTCTGTCCGCCCGCTCCCTCGAAATAGAGGCTGGTCGTGTCCATGAACACGAGATCGAGCGTGCTGAACAGATCGCGCCGCCGCGCGAACAGTTCCTCCTCGACGGCGTCCTTCAGGCAACGCGGCGCGAAGGGCGTGGCGCCGTGCTGTTGATCTTCGGCTAGCTCCCCGCCAAGCCAGGCCATCGCCCGGTAGAGGTGATGCAGGTCGAGGTTCTCGACCCCATCGATCCGGTAATCCTCCCGCCAGCGGTCCGCCGCTCGATCGGAGCCGCCAGAAAATAGACGATGCAGAACGGTGAGAAACACCGCGCGTTCGAGCGGGAAGCCATGCTTGCGCGAACCGGCGAGATCCTCGACGACCCTCCGGCAACCGGTCTCCTCCCACAATCGTTCGAAGACGAGAGCGGGCCCGATGCGTCGCGCCGCGCTCGCCGTTACAGCGCCGTCGGCGACGGCGTCGACGACAATGGCTTTCGCGGCGAAGCGTGCGCCCGATCGCAGCAACCGCTCCAATTGCCCGCTCTCGCGCAACTCCTCGACGCGGCCAAGCGTCGCGATCACCTGCTGGCGCACTTGCGCGCCTTGGCGACGGCTTTCGACGATCTGGAGATAGGCGCGGCCGCTCGAGGTCTTCTTGCGGAAATACATGTCGCGGAACCGTCTCGCCAACTCATTCGTGGTGCGCACATAATTGGCGCATGCACATTCCAAGTCAATAAGAAACGGCGCACACGTGGCACTACACTTTCGCGGGAATCACCTCTCAATCCAAACAATATCAATGGCTTACCACGCGCCGCCCGGCCGCAACTGTAGAAGATCAGTTAAACTCTCAAACTCGTCCATCGTGACTTGACCTTTCGTGTGCTTGGCGGCTCACAAAAGCGATGGTCACGATGGACTTCAGGAAACGTCAAACTATTGCTGCCTCCCCGGCAGAGCCGGGGGATCTCCCGCACGGTTTAGTGATTGCACGGCGTTTGCATTTGGGCAATCGCCTAAAGCAATGGCTATCAAGTGCAGTGCCGTGCGAGCTTTTGCGATTATACGATGTGAATAGTCGTTTTGGTTTGCGAAACTAAGCAGAGTCTCCCACCTTTTTGCTTCCACCCAGTCATGTATTTGTATCTCAGACGGGATTTGCTCAGGGCGTGTCCACTTGGGTCTATTTGAGGATGGGGCCTTACCCGGGTTAGTAGATTTATCCACTCGCAGCAAACCCAAAGCGCGAGAGAGGCGTACGGCGCCTGACACATTTGGGTCCAGTTCGTACGCTTTGCGAAGACAGGCTCGCGCCTGTTCGTCATCTTCTAGATCATGGTACGCTTCAGCCAGAAGCTTATAAATATATCCAATATAAATATATCCAGGTATAGACCCAAGCTCAAGAATTCGGCTTAAGTGCTCGATGCGAACTTTTGGGAGCGCTTTTGCGCCAGTTGTCGGATCAGTATATTGCGCCAATCGATAATGCGAAGAGCGAAGTTTTTCCGCGATGATCGGCGACGCTAGCCCCGTCAACCCGCTGGCAACGGCATCTTCAAGAATCTGGACTGCTTCCGTTCCCCGCTCGGCTGTCCCAAGGAAATCGGCCCAACGAATAAGGGTCTCACAACCGCGCCGAGTCTCAGTAAACGGCAGCTGCGACAACAGTAACGGTGCAAGGTCGATTAAGATCGGATTCAGTAGTAACTCTTTTACCGAGTCATACTTCTCAGCTTCGAAACTAGCATGAATAAGTAGCAATGCACATATCGGATCAGATGGATTATCGCGGAACATCTCCCATTTTTGCCGAAATGACGTCTTGCGGTTAGCGACATCATTTAGATCGACATCGGTATTAAACAAAAAACTGAATTTGACAGAAAAGTTAAGATCGTTATTTCCCTTGCTAAAAGCAGGCTGCGGTTTTGTGCGGTGATTTTTCAACGCCTGGTAGGCAGCATTCAGTTCTTGCGTTTTGCGCGTTGCTTCAGTGTTTTGGTCATGATTTCGATCTGGATGGACTTTCGATATAAGCTGAAGAAAAGACTTACGAAGCTCGTCGTCTGTACACGTGTTTGAAACTCCAAAGAGTTCGTAGAGAGATGCGACATTTGCCATTGGTAATTGTGTTCCATAAATCGAGGATGTCTTTTAAGCCCCGCACGAAAGTCGCGGCTGCGCTACTACGCTAAATCGACGCGTTATGCAAAACTTTGGGGCCAAACCTAAAAAACAAGACAACCTCTGTCTAAAATGGTTCCTCGTCTTCCGGGAATTGCTCGCGATGCTCCACCCGGACAGGAAGATCATCCGTCTGGAACGTCACGCCTAAAACTTGTCTGACCGCTAGTGATGACGGATCGAGTGCAAGCGTCACTGAACGCAGAGTCCGGATCTTCTTTCTCAGTCCAAGACCAATCGACATCATCAAAACAGGACGCGAATATATCCGATCGTTTTGCTTCTAGCGTATTTCGATGAGGAACATCGATTGATACCAGATATTCCGTATTCGGCTCATCTTCGTCACCGCCGTAAGGCCGTACATAATATTTTGTGCCATCGGGATACTTAGGGGTTTCGACGCGGCTTGCTTTGTGAAAAAGCACAACATTCTCGCCCAGAGAGGGCCCCTGCGCGGACTTGTAGATGATGCCGTCCAGGTCGAGCTTGGCCTGATTTGCAAGATAGTCGGCGACTACCTGCGTTGGAAGATATTCGAAGAGCTGATCGTCAGGCAGGATCGGAATGCTGATACGGCGGCTCAGCGTCTGGTAGAATTGGGCTTGCTGAATGCGGCGTACGTAATCTTCATCGAAAATGCTGCCAGTCACGCGGATGGAGGCGAGCGCTTTGAGGTCTAATAGCCGCACCCTGCGTGTCAGATTGAAACGGCCGATGACGACATAGCTACCAACAGGTGGCCGGATCTCGGAAAGAACGACTGGAGCAGACGTGGCGCCGTAAAAGACGGCAATGCCAACGGCATTCATCCTTCCTGCTGATGCTAAGCGAGAGGGCGGCGGCCCAATCTGCTGTTCTGCACGCTTAAGAGCATCTTCCATGCTGGCTTGCGACTGGAAGTACCGTCCCCGGAACAAGGTTGGTATGTCCGTGTCGGGACCTGCGGCCTTGATAACGGGGTGGCCCTGATGCGTTTGGTGAGTGGCGGTCTCCGAGAAAATGCTGTGAAGTATCATTTCAGCAGATTGGCTGAAGAAACGGCTCTCGGTCTGCAGCTGACGGCAAAAACGGTCCCACTCTTGGGCAAAGATCTCATCCTCTGGGATTTGGTCCTCGTAGTAGCTTTCTGAAATCAAACTCGGTCTCGTCGCCGGTATAGTCACCCGGACCTTCGGCGTATCGTGTTGATTTCCGCTGAGATGTGACCCTGGAAGGCCAGAAATTTTCACTGAGAACTGACCCATGTTTTGACCTCCCCCTGGCTGATTGGTCGGGGGATCCAGGAGTGATCGACATGGCGTTATTGAGCGTAATCCGGCGCTGGCATTTCCGGCAGCACGTCCCGATCCGGGAGATCGAGCGGCGGACGGGATTGTCACGGAACACGATCCGCAAATACCTGCGGGCGGACACGGTGGAGCCAAAGTTCAAGGTTCCTGATCGGCCAAGCAAACTGGACCCATTTGCCGAGAAGCTGGTGGGTTGGCTGCGGCAGGAAGCAGGCAAATCGCGCAAGCAGAAGCGGACCACGAAGCACCTGCACGCCGACCTTGTGGCGCTGGGCTATGACGGCTGCTATGGCCGCGTAGCCGCCTTTGTTCGTCGCTGGAAGGCCGACCGACAGCGCGAGCAGCAGACCAGCGGTCGAGGAACATTCGTGCCGCTGGTCTTCCAGCCTGGTGAAGCGTTTCAGTTCGATTGGAGCGAGGACTGGGCCATTGTCGCCGGCGAGCGAACCAAGCTGCAGGTTGCCCATACCAAACTGTCGCACAGCCGGGCGTTTATCGTACGGGCCTATTTGCTGCAGACCCACGAGATGCTGTTCGACGCGCTGGCCCAAGCATTCCGGGTGCTGGGCGGCGTTCCTCAGCGCGGGATATTCGATAATATGAAGACCGCGGTCGATCGCATCGGGTCGGGCAAAGCCCGGCAGGTCAATGCCCGGTTCGCCGCCATGGCCAGCCATTACCTGTTCGAGACGGATTTTTGCAATCCAGCCGCTGGCTGGGAGAAAGGGCAAGTCGAGAAGAACGTGCAGGATGCAAGGCGCCGGCTATGGCAGCCGATGCCCAGCTTCCCCAATATCGACGCCCTGAACGCCTGGCTCGAGGAGCGCTGCATTGAGCAATGGGGAGAGATCCAGCACGGTGTCCTGCCCGGCGCCATTGCCGATGTGCATGGCGAGGAAGTAGGGCGCATGATGCCGCTGGGGCGCCCCTTCGATGGCTTCGTGGAACATACCAAGCGCGTATCGCCGACATGCCTCGTGAACTTCGAACGCAATCGCTACAGTGTGCCGGCCTCCTTCGCCAATCGGCCCGTCAGTTTGCGCATCTACCCGGAACGGATCGTGGTGGCCGCTGAAGGGCAAATCCTGTGCGAACACCCGCGGATCATCGATCGATCCCATCATCAGCCGGGGCGGACGGCCTATGACTGGCGTCACTATCTGGCGGTGATCCAGCGCAAGCCCGGCGCCCTGCGTAATGGGGCCCCCTTTACCGAACTGCCGGAAGCCTTCAGGCAGTTGCAGAGCCAGCTCCTCAAGCGTCCCGGCGGGGACAGGGAAATGGCCGAGATCCTGGCCCTGGTTCTACACCATGATGAGCAGGCCGTGCTCTGCGCGGTCGAACTGGCGATCGAGGCTGGCGTCGCCACCAAGACCCATGTCCTCAATCTGCTGCACCGCCTGACCGACGGCAAGGCGCCTCCGGCATCCCCGATCGACGCGCCCCAGGCTCTGGGCCTGAAGCGGGAGCCGCTTGCCAATGTCGAGCGCTATGACGCCCTTCGTGACAGGGGGCTGCGCCATGCGTCATGATCCCGCCAGCGCCGCCGTCGCAGTCATGCTGCGCGGCCTCAAGATGTATGGCATGGCGCAGGCCGTGAGCGACCTGATCGAGCAAGGAGCCCCGGCCTTCGAGGCCGCCGTGCCGATGCTCGCCCAGTTGCTCAAGGCGGAAATGGCCGAGCGCGAGGTCAGGTCCATTGCCTATCAGATCAAGTCGGCCCGGTTCCCGGCCTACAAGGACCTGGCCGGCTTCGATTTCGCCGCCAGCGAGGTGAATGAAGCTCTGGTCCGGCAACTGCACCGCGGCGAGTTTATGGGCGGCGCCGACAATGTCGTGCTGATCGGTGGGCCCGGAACCGGCAAATCTCACATAGCCACCGCCCTTGGCGTCCAGGCCGCCGAACATCACCGCAAAAAGGTCCGCTTCTTCGCCACGGTCGACCTCGTCAATGCGCTCGAGCAGGAAAAAGCCATGAACAAGGCAGGCCAGTTGGCCGAACGCCTGCTGCGTCTCGACCTCATCATCCTCGACGAGCTCGGCTATCTGCCGTTCAGCCCGTCAGGCGGCGCCCTCCTGTTCCACCTGCTCAGCAAACTTTACGAGCGCACCAGCGTCATCATCACCACCAATCTCAGCTTCAGCGAGTGGGCCGGGGTGTTCGGCGACGCCAAGATGACCACCGCACTGCTGGACCGGCTTACCCACCATTGCCACATCCTTGAGACAGGCAACGACAGCTTCCGGTTCAAGGCAAGCGCCGCAGCTCCCAAAACACGAAAGGAAAAATCCGCCACTTGACCCACCGCCCGCAACGCGGGACACATCATCCACCCGGGTCAATTCTCGATGAAAATCCCGGGTCAGTTCGAAGCGGAAATCAACACAAGGGGCTTTTGCATAGCAATTGGCCCGCCAATTCCGATCGACGGCGGAGGCATTTGTACGGCGGATATGCGGCGCAGGAGGCGGGACTTAAACGTCGGTCAACAATCTCTCATCCGCGGGTCGAACCGCATGACCTTGCTTCGTTTGGGGCTGCCTCTGTCTAGGTGGCGAGCATCAAAGGCTCATAGTACACACGAGGGTCCCCGGCATTGTCCCGCCCCCGGCGCCGCATACCACGCCGAGGCTGATTTTATGTTTGCGATCTCCTCTGCTGACTGTCCGTTAAACCTGGTCACGCCGCCATTGGCGTGGATTGAATTGTGCAGGCGATCGACCAGATGAAGCCCACCATCTCGCGTGCGATGGCGACATTCACGACGTTGGCGGTCTTGCCGCGCGCGCTCAGCCGACGATATCGGGCGCAGAGCCGGACTTGCGCTTTCCATCCGATGTCGCGAATGACTTTTGGCAGCGCCTCAATCCGATCGACCTTGTGGCGGCCGATGCGCGCCTTCATTCTGTAAGCCCAGGCGCCTTCGACCAGCGCGCGTCGCGCATGGGCGTTGCCGGTCTTGGCGATGGCGCCGCGCCGGACGGTCTCGCCACTCGATCGCTCGCCTGGGACCAGGCCGAAATAGGCCATGAGCTGGCGCGGGTTTGAGAAGCGCGTGAAGTCGCCGACTTCCGTGACCAGCACCACGGCATTGATCAGCGCGATCCCCCGCATCGCCTGCAGGCCGTCGACAACGGGGCGCAAAGTCCAGTCGGGAAGGAGGCTGAAGATCTGTTCCTCCACCCGCTTGAGGCGGCCTTCAGCATCCATGACGGCGTCGACATAGTCCTGGAATGCGATCTGCTGGGCGGGATGTTCGAAGGCCAAAGTCGACAGCCACCGCCGGTAAGCCATTCGCCATGCCGTCCCGCCCCCGCGCTTGCGGCCGTGACGCAGCAGAAAACCTTGAAGATGTTGCCGCGCGCGCGTCAGGATTTGCCGGACGACGCCGCGCAGCCGGATCAGATCGCGCATCGCTTCGTGATCGGCGTCGGGCACCCAGACGGGCGTCAATTCTCCAGCTCGATGAAGACGGGCGAGCATGGTCGCGTCGCGACGATTTGTCTTGACCCGATCGCCCGCCTTCGTCGGAATCAGCGACGGCGCCACCACGTCGCACCGATGGCCGAGGCTTGTGATTTGGCGATGAACGCCGTAGCCGCACGGTCCGGCCTCATAACAAAACGCCAGCGGCTTGCCAGGACGCCGCAGACGGTCGCACAGCTTGCTGATCGCGCCAGGTTCATTGATGATCTCGCCAAGGTATTCCACCGCCCCCGCTCGCCCGCTCTGCGCCACCGCGACCGAAATCCGCTCTTTGTGAATATCCAAGCCAATAAATCGAGTATGTTCCACGAGGCCCGTCTCCTATGCATGAGGCTCTGCGCCGGCCAGCCGGCTTAACCCTCGTACCGTTGCATATCGGATGACGGGCCACCCCCAGACCCAGCAATCATAAGGTCTAGTCGAGATCGTCCTGGATCAGATACCGCGCAACATACCGATCATGCGGTCTGGAGTCCCGCACGCCGCCTCTCGTCCAAGGTGCGCAGTTTTGTCGATCTCCTGGCTAAGCATATGCAACCGGTACCCCCCTGGGACCGAGGGCTGCCACGATTGAAGGGCCGCGATGACGTGCCGCCCTGATATGCCTTCTTCCAGCCGCTTAGGATGAACGCCACCGCCGCACCCGCAAACTTTGACCACTTCGCCGCTTCCTTCACGTCATCCAGGTTCGCACCGATGTGTATAAGCACCGAAGCACTTTGTTCGGTATATAAGGGCTTGCACGGAATCCTGCCGGGGTCGTGCTTCGGTGCTCATTCACATTCAGCCTCTGTCCGTGAAACGAACCAATCCGGACGGCCCGATTGGTTCGTACCGCGCCCCATGCCGTGTCAGATGATGCCCGCTCTCAAGACGCGGCCAAATTCGACCGGATTACCGATATCGGCGCGACCGGCCCAATGCGAATGCCAATTCCGGGCCGGAAGGCGACGGTCCGCTTTGGGCGATTTGCACGCCGGAGCGGACATTAGCGTCGGCGCGGTTGACCGGCAGCTCTTGCCCACAAGCAGCAATGAGACAGTTTGCTTTGACGATATTGCGCCAGAAACGGACATGCATTTCGCGTCGCTCGGCAGGGCCTTTCAAGCAGACGGTCGTGGTTTCTCGCCAATCGAAGGTTGACCGGAGGGCGGCGGCTCAGTCTCGTGAAGCGTTGCGATCAAGTAGTCGACAAAGGCTCGCGCTGATGGCTTGGCGGCTCTGCCGCTCGCATGGACGGCGTTGAGCTCGACCGTTCCCGCGTCCCATTCCGATAACAGCCGAACGAGCTCTCCTCTCTCTAATTCCCGACGGCACGCGCCGAGCGGAGTCATGACGATGCCCAATCCTTCGACGGCCGCTGCGATAGCGCCCAAGCTTGCCCTGATCGTCAACTTGCCCTCGACTTGGAACGAGGTCGCAGTATCGCCCTTGCGAAAGGACCAGCGGCCGCTAAGGCTTGCGGGCCCAAGAATGATCGCATGCTGGGCCAAATCCGCAGGTGTGAGGGGGCCCCGGCCAGCCCCGGCCTTGTCGAGGTAAGCTCGCGACGCGGCGAGGACCCGCGGCCATGCGAGAATTCTCCGCACCGTCGCTGTCGAGTCGGAAAGAGGACCAAACCGAAGCGCGACGTCCACGCCTTCGGCCACGAGGTCTTCGCGCCCATCTCCCATCATCAGGTCGATCCGTAGCGCCGGATGCCGGCTCATGAAGTCCGAAAGCCGGGGGATGACCTCCCGCACGGCAAAGGTCGTTGCCAAACCGATCCGCAATATTCCGCGCAGCTCTCCCGTTCGGCGCGAAGCGTGTTCCGCCTCGTCGAGCTCGGCTAGGACAGACTCGATGCGAGCCAGGAAGTCCAAGCCGGCGTCGGTCAGCGTTACTGCGCGCGTGGTCCGGACGAACAGCGCGACGCCGATTTCGCGCTCCAGCGTCGCGATCGTGCGAGACGCGGTCGATTGCGGAATGTTCAGCTCACGACCGGCTGCAGAAAAGCTTCCCTTGCGGGCGACCCGAGCGAACAGCCGCAGCGCGAAGAGGCGGTCGCTCATAGCGAGGGTGGATAACTGAAAGCCATTTTGGCTGACTACAGCAGTCAAATGGAAAAGTCGATCTTCATCCGTGAAGGCCGGAGCGCTTCTGATATGAGGGAACGTGGACTCTCGGCAGCATGGAGATCAGATATGCGGCACAAGTTCTCTCTGGCCTTGACACGGCTTTCCGCTGATGCGTCCACAATCTCCATGCATGAGCTTATCAAACGCACGATCGTCGCTTTCGCTTTCGGTCTGGCGATGGTCGGATCAGCCGGCGCCGCTTCGGTGGCCGCCGCGTCGGAGACGTCTCCAATGGTGTTCTACCGCACCGTAAGGGTCGATGGCCTGTCCATCTTCTATCGCGAGGCCGGGCGGCCGGATGCGCCGACGCTCTTGCTCCTGCATGGCTTCCCGTCATCCTCGCGGATGTACGAGCCGCTGCTGATGCGTCTCTCCGCATATTACCACCTCGTTGCCCCGGATTATCCGGGGTTCGGTCACAGCGATGCGCCGGGCGCCAAGGCGTTTTCCTACACGTTCGATCATATTGCTCAGGTGATGGAGCACTTCACCGAGGCGCTCGGCCTCGATCGCTATGCGCTGTACATGCAGGATTATGGTGGGCCGGTCGGGTTCCGGCTCGCCATTGCTCATCCTGAACGCGTGCGGGCGCTCATCATACAGAACGCCGTCGCCCACGACGAAGGACTCGGCCCGCTCTGGCAGAAGCGGCGAGAGTTCTGGGCCGACCGGGCCGCAAACGAGCCCGGTCTACGAGCGAATTTCTTGTCCTTTGCCGCCACCAAGCAGCGTCATATCGGCTCGAATCCAAATCCCGAGACGCTCGATCCCGATCGATGGACGGACGAGTTTGCGTTCCTGAGCCGGCCAGGCGAAGCCGACATCCAGATCGATCTGTTCTACGATTACCGCACCAACGTCACCAACTATCTCGCGTGGAGCGCCTGGCTACGGCGGAATCAGCCGCCCACGTTGGTTATTTGGGGCTCGTACGACCCCTCGTTCCTGGTTGCCGAGACGGCCGCTTATCAGCGCGATCTGCCCGGGGCGGAGGTCCACATCCTCGATGCCGGCCACTTTGCGCTCTACGAGAAGCCGGACGAGATCGCAAAGCTGGTTGGAGATTTTCTGGGACGCACGCTCAGTCAACCAGCAGAGCTCGAGCAATGACCGCGACGGTTTCCGCATCGGCATCGGCGGTCGCTCATAGCGCCAATGTATAACTGAAGTCAACTTCGCCGGCTCCTGCATCCGAATGGAAATGTCGACTTCGGCTCCATAGGCACCGGAATATCCGCGACCGGGAACGATGAAGGAGACGCGCATGAGCAGCGAAAGGAAGGTTGCCGTCGTCATCGGCGCCACAGGTTGGTTCAATGTCGGGGGCCGCTGACGTCGATCAGTCCAGGAAGCCCGCATCCACCGCTTGGCGTTCGACGATCTCCGGCCTCTGCGCAAGTCTCGTCGGCATCGGGCTCGCTCGCTTCGCCTACACGCCGCTGTTGCCAGCTATCATCGAGGCCCATTGGTTCGCAGCTTCGGATGCAGCCTATCTCGGCGCGGCTAACCTCGCAGGGTATCTGGCCGGAGCGTTGCTCGCGGGGCCGATGACAGCCCGTGCGCTGGCCGCCGCGGTCCTGCGGGGAATGACGCTGCTGGCGACCATCGCGTTCTTCGCCTGCGCGTGGCCGGTCAATTTCGCTTGGTTCTTCACATGGCGCTTCGCTTCGGGCCTTTCCGGCGGAGCGCTTATGGTTCTTGCCGCTCCGACGGTGCTGCCGCACGTCCCGCCCTCGCGCCGTGGCATCGCCAGCGGCGCCATCTTCATGGGTGTTGGCCTCGGTATCGCGGCATCGGGTACGCTGGTCCCGTTGCTCTTGCATCAGGGGCTGACGCGCACCTGGATTGGCCTTGGGGCGTTCGCTCTGATCTTGACGCTGGTCGCTTGGGCCGGATGGCCGCACCAAGACGTCCATGGCTCGGCAACGCATCACAAGGCGCACCAGCCGCGCCCGACTGCGCGCCTACGGGCGCTCTACGCCGAATATGCGCTCAATGCCTTCGGCCTCGTGCCACACATGATTTTCCTGGTCGACTTCGTCGCGCGCGGCCTCGGCCAAGGGCTGGACTCCGGCGCGGAATTTTGGGTGCTGTTCGGATTGGGCGCGATCGTCGGTCCGATTCTCAGCGGGCACCTCGCAGACCGAACGGGCTTCCGTCCAGCGCTGCGTCTTGCCTATCTCGTCCAAGCAGTCGCGGTTGCGCTGCCTGTCTGTGGCCTCGGTTCGGCGTGGCTGATCGTTTCGAGCGTCATCGTTGGCGCATTCACGCCTGGCATCGTCCCTCTCGTCCTGGGCCGCGTCCACGAGCTGCTGAAGCATCACCCTGGCGCCCAGAAGGGCGCGTGGAGCAAGGCGATCACCAGGTCGAGTAGGCGTGGGGATTGCTCCGCCACGCCTCTCACAGAACCGGACATGCGGGCCCGCATCCGGCTCTTTGGATCGATATGTCAGAACTCCAGCGATAGCTGGGCCGATACCCGCGACAGGTTGAGATCGTTCCACAAGGCTTTGAGCGAGGCCATACGCCCGTCAAACCAAGACGGTGGATAGGCCTTCGTCATCGCCGGGCGGTTCGATTTCACCCATGCTCCTTTGCCGCAGAACGCACAGCCATTGGCAGCCTTGGAGCTGACGCCTTTGGCTTTCAGGTGCCGGTAGAGAAAGCGTTGCCGCTTCTTCTGCCGGACGATGATCGCCCTGATCCGGCGGCGGACGTGAGCGTCGATGACGCCCAATCCTTTTATCGCGTCCGGCGTGCAAAGCCGGAAGTACGATATCCAGCCTGTCAGGTAGCGGCTGATGTCTTCCATGCACGAGGAGATGGAGCGTCCCCAATTTGGGGGCGTCATTCCCCGCATCGTCGTCATCAGTCGTCGTTCCGTCTTGCGCGAAGGAAAGACGGCGACATTGTCGCCCTCACCCTCCTTCGCACAGCGGAAACGAAAGCCAAGAAAGTGGACATCCTCCGGTTTGCGAACGTCACTCTTCTCCTCGTTGACCTGGAGCCGCATGCGGTTTTCCAGGAATCTCTGGATTGATGTCATGACGCGCTGTCCGGCGCGTTCGCTTCGCACGAAGATATTACAGTCGTCGGCGTATCGAACGAACCGGAGGCCTCGCCTTGCCAGTTCGCCATCCAGTTCGTTGAGGACAACGTTGGAAAGCATTGGCGAAAGCGGCCCCCCTTGTGGAGTTCCTTCCTTGACGGCGACCCTCGTCCCGTCCGGCATCACCACCGACGCCGTCAGCATCAGGCGCACCAAAGTGATTATCCGTTGGTCCTTCGCGCGCTCGGCGATCCGGGCCAACAGGCGCTGATGCGGAACTCGGTCAAAGAACTTGGCCAAATCCAGATCAACCACCGTTTGATATCCCTCTTTCAGGTACCCCGTTGCTTCAGCAATGGCGGTGTGAGCCCCGCGTTTTGGCCGGAAACCGTGACTGCTGGGATGGAAGGCCGGTTCGAAGATCGGTTCCAATACTTGAAGAACCGCCTGCTGCACCGTCCGGTCCAAAATATTCGGAATGCCAAGCCCACGATGCCCGCCCCCGGGCTTCGGCAGCCAAACCCGGCGGACATCGCCGGGCCTGTAGCGTTCCGTCAGCAAGTCGCGGCGCAAACGGGCGATGATCGACGGCGCTTTCGCCTCCGCCGCCTCGACCGTCTGTCCGTCCAATCCCGGCGCTCCCTTATTGCGTACTACGTTCAGCAGCGCCTTGGCCAGATTGGCTTCCGACGCCACTTCTTCGAGCAGCCGACTATCGTCGGCCACGCTGGCGGCAGAACCTGTCGTCTTCTTGGTCCTCGCTTTGTGCAGCAGGAAGCTCCGCCGCTCGGATGCGTCCGAGGGCTCGGACGACCCGCCCCCCGAGGGGCTGTCGGCGAACACGAGGCTCAATTGCCGTGGTCCCGTCTTTTTCAATCCATCTCTCCCTTTGCTCCACCGGCTTTCGCCGGCTTCCCGGCTCATATGAAGAGATCCGACTTCTGCGTGGACATCGTCCCGTCGTCGTTGCCTCCTTCGGGTCTACCGCTCACGCGGACCCACGCAGACCTCCCTGGGTAAGAACACTGGATGTCCCGCCGCTCCCGCCCCTATTACCGTCCCGGCCTCGGTTGGATTTCGGGCGTCGCGTTCGAAGACACGCTGACCCGGCCGGTTCGGCTTGCTCGGGGGTTTACTTTCGTTCGGTGCTGCGGTTCGCCTCGGGCTTCTTCCCCACACGGCCTCGCGGCGCCAGGGTCATAGGCGTCTCTCGACGGCAGACCCTGCGTGCAGTTGCCTCCGGCTCGCGGTTGCTACCAACTCGCCCCGCAAAGGACTTCCACCTCCAATCCAGTGCCCATGCCAGGCACACCTTCGCGATCGCTCAGGCGTTCGCCGCCTACGGCATGTCGTTCCTCTTCGTCCGGTCCGGCGGGGACTACCTGCTTCTCTTCGCCTTGGGTTCGTGCGCGCTCGTGCTGGCTCTGGTCGTTGACCTCGTCGTGGGCGCAATCGGCAGTCGCTCATAGCGCCAACGGATAACTGAAAGTCATCTTCGCCGGCTGGTGCATTCGAATGAAAATGTCCACGTTGATCGCGTAGGTGCCGGAATTATCGGTGACCGGGAAGGATGAAGGAGACGAGCATGAGTAGCGAAAGGAAGGTTGCCGTCATCACTGGCGCCTCGCAGGGCATGGGCGCAGCCCTTGTCGAAGCATATCGCGATCGCGATTACGCGGTGGTCGCGACGGCGCGGTCGATCAGGCCAACCAACGATGACCAAATCCTGGTGGTGCCCGGCGACATTACCGACCGGAAGACGGCCGAGCGTGCGATTTCCGAAGGCCTGGCCCGGTTCGGGCGCATCGATACGCTCATCAACAACGCTGGCGTATTCGTCGCCAAGCCGTTCACTCAGTATACCGAGGCTGATTACGCGGCTGTGCTGGGCGTCAACCTCACGGGCTTCTTTCACATCACGCAGCTCGCCATCGCAGAGATGGAGAAGCGGCATAGCGGCCACATCGTGCAGATCACGACGAGCCTAATCGAACACGCGAACTCCCATGTGCCGTCCGTGCTCGCCTCGCTGACGAAGGGAGGCTTGAGTGCCGCGACCAAATCGCTGGCGATCGAGTATGCAAGGCTCGGCATCAGAGTGAATGCGGTTGCGCCCGGCGTCATCAAGACGCCGATGCATCCGGTCGAAACACATGCGCAGCTCGCCAAGCTGCATCCGCTTGGCCGGATGGGCGAGATCTCGGACATCGTGGGGGCGATCCTCTATCTGGAATCGGCGGGCTTCGTGACGGGCGAGACCATTCACGTCGATGGCGGCCAGAGTGCGGGCCACTGAACCTCCGTCGCGGGAGCCGCTTCGCGCCGCATTCATGCGCCGACGAGGAGGACAGAGGAGTGAATGATCCATGTCGCACCATTATTCCGGTCCCGATTTCGGCTTCCCGCACGGAGACGCGCGCCTGGACCTCACGGATTTGTATGCCTTCCCCAAGCCAAGCGATGCGGACAAGTCGATCCTGATCATGAACGTCCATCCTTCCGCCGTCGTGAACCCGCCGGGGTCCACCACGCGCGAGCCGTTCGCGCCCAAGGCGTTGTACGAGCTCAAGATCGATACGAACGGCGATGCCGTCGCCGACATCGCATATCGGGGGCGCTTCTCGTCCTCCGCGGACGGGGCGCAAACCGCGACACTGTACCGCCTCGAGGGTGCGCAGGCCGCTGGAACAGGCGACGGCGGCCAGGTCATCATCGAAGCAGCACCTGTGTCGACGGGTCGGGACGCGCGCGTGACGGAGGCCGGCGGGTACCGCTTCTTCGCGGGCTGGCGCAGCGATCCCTTCTTCTTCGACACGCGGGGGGCGTTGAACGATCTGCAGTTCACCGGCGACGATTTCTTCATCGACAAGGACGTGTGCAGCATCGTGCTGGAAATGCCCAACTCTGCCCTTGGACCTAAACGAGTCGGCCTATGGGCGCGCACGCTGGACGGCGCGGGCGGGGTTTGGGTCCAGGCGGACCGGGGCGCGTTACCCGCGCAAGCGGTCTTTCTCGTCGGCTCGGAGCGAGATGGCTACCACGCGGGCGAACGATGCCCGTTTCATCGCCGTCTTCGCGCATGCGCTGGAGCACACCGGTGGCTATGCGCCGGAGGAAGCAAGGCGGGTGGCGGGAACGCTGCTGCCCGACATGCTGTCCTACGACCCGACGCGTCCCGCGTCTTTTCCGAGCAATGGCCGTACGCTCACCGACGATGCCGCCGACGCCTTCCTGGCAGTCCTCACAAACGGGAAGGTGACCGGGGACAAGGTCGGGCCCCACATCGATCTGCTTGCCGAGTTCCCCTATTTGGGGCCGCCGCACAACATCTCTGTGCCGAGCCACGCAACTTCGCCTATCGCGACCGAGCTTCGCAAGGCGTCCAGGCGCCCGGGCTCTTCATGAAGGAGGACGTTATGAACCGACTCGAGAAAGTGCTGTACGCTGCGAAGGCCCACACCACAGGCGGGCGCGCCGGCATGTCGCGCAGCTCTGACGGCCGCCTCGAGGTCAGGCTGTCGCGGCCCGGCAGCCCGGGCACCGGCACCAACCCAGAGCAGCTCTTCGCGGCCGGCTGGTCCGCCTGCTTCGAGTCGGCGATGGAGTTCGCCGCGCGCAACATGAAGATCACGCTGCCGGCCGATCACGCGGTCGACGCCGAGATCGATCTCGGTCCCGAAGGGGGCGCCTTCAGCCTGGCGGCTCGCCTCTACGTGAGCCTGCCGGGGATGGAGCGCGCGACGGCGCAGCGCCTTGTCGAGGCGGCCCACCAGGTGTGTCCCTATTCGCGAGCAACGCACGGGAACATCGTCATCGAAACGACGCTGGTCTGAGGCCGCTCCGATGAGAGCAGACAGTGACCGGCTGATATCCGTCGGACTCTCCAATGTGGTGGACGACACGAGCGCCCCCAAAAGTCCGTGTGGTTTCGGTTTGTTTTCCTCGCCCCAGCAACCAGCGGAGTGCTTTTATTTCGTCCTCATCCATTCGAGCGACTCTTCGGCAAAGGCACTATTTCTACTGAATCACAAAATCGAGGGAGATTCGCGTCGCGAGCAAATCTGGTAACTTGTTGATTCGTTGATCGATACCCGGTGTTTGATATGGATCTCTCGAGACCAACCAGCCAAGCGCGTTTTGCCGCCTATGTCGAGGCTCTTGTTGAAGTGATCGGGCATGCCGATCGGGCCAAGCCCTTGAACGATTATTGCGTCGGGCTGTTGATGCCCGGCGAGCGCAAGAGCGTCGAGCCTATGGCGGCGATTGTTGCGCCGACACGCGTCTCGGCCAAACATCAATCGCTTCTGCATCTGGTCGGCGAAGCGCCCTGGTCGGACGAGGCGGTCTTGGGTAAGGTTTTCGAGCTGGTTCTGCCTTCCCTCGAGAGACAAGGCCCGATCGAAGCCTGGATCGTGGACGACACGGGCATTGCGAAAAAGGGGACCCATTCGGTCGGCGTCGCGCGGCAATATTGCGGCAGGCTCGGCAAGCAGGACAATTGCCAGGTCGCGGTGACGCTGTCGATCGCCAATCATACGGCGAGCCTGCCGATCGCCTACCGGCTCTATATGCCGGAGGCATGGGCAAATGATCAGGCACGCCGAAAAAAGGCGCATATCCCCAAGGAGATCGAGTTCAAGACGAAGCCACAGATTGCGCTTGATCAGATCCGTGCGGCTCATGCCGCAGGCGTCGCGCCGGGCGTCGTGCTGGCTGATGCGGGCTATGGCGTGAACGGCGGCTTTCGCGCCGGAGTGACAGCTTTGGATCTGCCTTACGTCGTCGGCGTCCAATCGACGCTGACCGTTTGGCCGCCCGGTCAGGAGCCTCTACCGGCAAAGCCCTGGAGCGGCCATGGCCGCAAGCCGTCTCGTCTGAACCGTGATCTTGAACATCAACCCGTCACGGTCAAGGAGCTGGCGCTGAGCTTGAAGAAAAAAGCATGGCGCAGCCTCACCTGGCGCGAAGGTTCGAACACGCCGCTCGCCTCGCGCTTTGCCGCTGTGCGTCTGCGCCCAGCCTCGCGTGATTGCAATCGGACCAAACCGCATCCGCTGGAATGGCTCATTGTTGAGTGGCCGAATGAAGAAGCTGAGCCGACGAAATATTGGCTCTCGACCTTGCCCAAGGACACGCCTTTGCAGGATCTCGTCGACAAGGCCAAATTGCGCTGGCGCATCGAACGCGATTACGAGGAGCTGAAAGGCGAACTCGGATTGGCCCATTACGAAGGTCGAGGTTGGCGTGGCTTTCACCACCACGCGACACTCTGCATCGCAGCTTACGGCTTTCTGATCTGCGAACGGGAAGCGATTCCCCCCTCAGCCTCCTGGCGGCGCAAGATGCCTCCGTTACCCAAAGGTTTTCGACCCCGCGGCGCCGCCGATCCGACCAGAACGTCACGTCGAAAACTCGATCGCGACGATCCGAAAACGGCTCACCGTCGCGCTCGCAAAAACCCTTATGCGATGTCCATGCTGTCAAACAACACACCGCCAGACAGCTACCCATATCCGTTCATGACACAGTAGAACTATCTCACCGCTCTTCTTTGCATCCATCGCCGCCGAGATCGTCGCGTCGATCGTATCAGCCGCGCGGCGCAGCGGATCGGCGTCGAGATGCGCATAGCGATGTGTCGTTGCCGTTTGGGAGTGCCCCAACAGCTTTCCGATAACAGGCAAGCCCATGGACGCGCCAGCGCCGATGCTGGCGAAGGAATGCCTTAGATCATGCAGGCGCAGTCCCCCAAGCCCCGCAGCCTTGCAGACAGCCGCCCACGGCTTCTTGAGATCGGAGCGCGGCTGTCCGGCGTTGCTTCCGGGGACGATATGCGGATTGCCCTCGATTCGGGGAAGCGCGGCAAGGACCGTCAGAGCCGCAGCCGAAAGATAGACCGGCTTCTTGCCTGTCTTGCTGTCCGGCAGGAAGATCACGCCGCGATCGAAATCGACGTGGCTCCATTGGGCGTCGAGAATTTCGCGAAGTCGGGCTCCTGTGAGGATCAAGAGGCGCAGCGCCGCGACTGCGAACGGATCGAGCGTTACCCGGCGCTTGTCAGGCCTGGGCGCGTGTTTCGACGTGGGTTTCGTCTCGTCCACGTCGTAGGGCAAGCCGATGGTCTCGCCTTCCCCAAGCGCAGACCCGAGCCGCGCCAGCTCCTCAGTCGTCAGGAACCGCTCGCGGCCTTGCTCACGATATTTCTGCAAGCCCTTCGTTGGGTTATGCCCTTCGGGGATCAAACCTCGTATTGCACCCCATGCGAAGGCTTTAGACCAGACTGCGGCAGCACGATTGCCGGCGCAGGGACGGTCGGCCATGCGGACGTGAAGCGCCGCGACATGCGCACGAGTCAGTGCGACCGCCTTCAACGCGCCGTGCGAATCGCGAAGCTCTTTGAGCGCTATGCGATGGCTTACCGCCGTCCCGGGTTTCAGCATTGGCCCGACGTATTGAGCATCAAAGAGGTCCATCAACTCCCCAACAGTGATGGCGGCGCGCCGCTCAGCTTTTTCTGTCGCGGGGTCGCCGCCAAGTCTGACGGCGGCGAGCATGTCGGCGGCGGTCTTACGCGCCTGGTCGGGCGTCAACTGAGTGACCTTGCTGAGCGTCACTCGCTTCTTTGCGACGCCGCGTCCGCCGCCGTGCGGCCGATACTCGCAGACCCAGGACTTGATACCCGAGGGATAAACCGCGACGCCAAAGCCGCTTAGGTCCGTGTCGTCCTCGACGTATTGCTTTTGGCGCGGAGAGAGGGCGTCGAGGTGCGCTTCGTTAGCCTCATCGTGGAACAGCACCTCTGTCTAAATCGCCACCAAGTCGCCACCAAAAAGCAATTGTTGGTAATGGCCAGAAATAAAGTAGACCATAAAACGCTGATTTTCAACCGCTTTGGTAATTGCTGGAGACCGTGATAAATTGTTTGAAATGGCAGTCCATGACAATGGCATTGAAGAGGTCGTCGGTTCGATTCCGTCTGGCTCCACCATCATCTCCAAAATGACATCGAAATCGCGGCGGGCCGGCGGCGAAGCCTAAGGCCCAAAAGCTCAGTCAGGCTGCGTAGGCCAGAGCCAGGCGGCGCCGCGAACCCCGCTCGAATCGCCATGCGCGGCGCGCACAACCTCGGTTTCGACCGCGTCGGAGAAAGCGTAGCGCGCGATCATCCCCGGCAAGCCCGCATAGAGCTTATCGATATTCGACAGTCCGCCGCCGAGCGCGACGACATCCGGATCGACGACATTGATTACCGAGGCCAGCGCCCGGGCGAGGCGATCCTTGTAGAGCGCCAGGCAGCAAACGGCGGCTTCGTCGCCGGACGCAGCGGCGGCGGCGATCTCCGCAGCACTCAGGTCCCGGCCGATCCGCGAAAAATAGTCTCGCGCGAGGCCGGGTCCTGAAAGAAACGTCTCGATGCAACCCGATTTGCCGCAATAGCAAAGAGGCCCGGGACGCTCCTCCTCAAGCGCCCATGGCAGAGGGTTATGACCCCACTCGCCGGCGACGAGGTTGCGCCCCGCGACAAGCTTTCCGTCAACGACGAGGCCGCCGCCGACGCCTGTCCCGATGATAACGCCAAAGACGACGCGGGCGCCCGCCGCGGATCCGTCGATGGCTTCCGACAGCGCGAAGCAATTCGCGTCGTTCTCAATACGGACAGGCCGCCGTAGGCGCTCCTCAAGATCCCGGTCAAGCGGCTTGCCGTTCAGGACTGTACTGTTGGCGTTTTTGATGAGGCCCGTCTTCAGCGACAAGGCGCCGGGCGTTGCGACGCCGATGCTGCCTCGGCAGCCGGTATCCCCCTCGAGAGAAGCGACGAGCGCCTCGATGGCGGCGAGCGTGCCGGCGTAATCCCCCCGCGGCGTCGGCGTCCGCCGGCGCAACAAGACGTTGCCTGACGCGTCGAGCGCGACGGCTTCGATCTTGGTTCCGCCGAGGTCAATCCCGATCCGCAAGTTGGCCCGCGCGCTCCGCCTTCGCGTATGATCGGCCGACGCTCGCCAAATATCAATAAAGGCCGGCGTTCAGCCGGCCTTCATGCTTAAGTCTTGGTTGTTGTTAGTGGCCGGTGTCGTCGGCGCCGCGGCTCGCTTCGAACAGGAACCATGTCCGGCGCTCTGACTCGTCGATATACACTTCAAGGATGCTCGTCGTGGCGGCGTCATTATGCTGCTCGGCGACTTGATGCGCCGCGCGAAGCGACGCCGTGTAGGCCTGGTTGTCGGCCACCAGTTCATCAAGCATCCGCGCCGGCGATACGAACTCGGCGTCATTATCCTTAACGCGCATAAGCTCAGCAATATGACCGATCGAGCGCAGCGTTGGCCGGCCTATTTTCCGGCAACGCTCCGCCAGGGGATCGATAGTCGCGAATATTTGCGTCGCCTGTTCGTCAAGGAGCAAATGATAATCGCGGAAATGCGGCCCGCTCATATGCCAATGAAAATTCTTGGTCTTCACATAAAGGGCAAATGCGTCCGCGGTCAGCTTGTTAAGTTCGGCGGCGATCGCCAAGGTCGCATTGCCGCCGAGATCTGAAGGCGTGCCGAGAGCCGCGAAGCTCGTGTCGTCGGCGCGCGTCGCCTTTGTTGATGTAGCCATTACAGTCTCCAGTTGCTTTTGAATTGCAAACTTGAACGTTGGCGGCGCGCCGACCGTTCCGAACTCTTTTCGAAGCGGCGTCCTACCGCAGCCCCGGCTGTGTCTCGCCACCGCTTGGGCTGCTCGGCGCAGACTCAGCTCGCGGGCCCCGCAAGCCCAGAGGCGGTCGCGTCGATATGAGCAACGAGCGCCGGATCAAGCGACAAAGCCTGCGCCAGCGATCGCAGAAAGGCTCTTTCTGGAGCGCTGCGCGCCATGAGGTGCGCCGCCGCATAAACCTGTAGAGCGAGCTCTTTCGAAGTGCCGACCTCTCTGGCGATGTCCGCAGCGCTCGCCGGATGCTGGATTTCACTGTCGAGGAATTGAGCGGCGTCGGCTTCGAGGCCGCCGCTCTTCATATCGCCGAGTATTTGCGCGCGCTGCCCGGCGTCGACAACGCCGTCCGCGGCGGCGGTTGCGATCACCGCGCGGACCATAAGAAGCGCCGTGTCATTTGTGTGCGACTTCTCGGAGAAACTCGAGTCCTCGGGAGCGGTCAATTGCTCAAGACCAGGCACGCCCTGCGTCAGCGGCTTGCCTTCCTGATAATTGCGGAACGCCTTGTAGGCGACGCCGCCGATCGCCGCGAGGCCGCCGAGCTTGACGAGGCCTCCCGTCGTCGCGCGTCCGCCCGGCGTGCCGAGCAGCAACGCCGCCAATCCGCCGAGAGTCGCGAGAGTGCCGACCGGATTTTGCTCGACCAGCTCCTTGGCCTTGCCGATATATTCGGCGGCCTGGGTTCCTTGCAGTTGCGTTTGGGCTTGACCCAGCACGCCAGACAGCGTCGACGCCGTGGTCGCCGCCGCCTGAGTTGTAGCGTCCTTTGCGACGGCGGCGGCCTCGGCGGCGGCCGCCTTGCCGCGTTCGACAGCGTCATTGACGCTGGCGGCGGCTGCGTCCCCGCCGGCCCCAAGCCGGTTTCCCGCGAGCAGGTCCAAAAGCTGCTTTGCGTCAAACATGAATGTTCCTCCCTGATGGGCGCTTAAAGCGACCGAAGCCTGAACGCGGCTGAAAAAGCATCAAAGCGCAATTTTATCGATCATATGAGACAGTTGGACGACCACGCCGAAAAAACAAGGCCTAGCCGCCGAACGAGTTCGACGCTAAATTATTTGCGAGCGCGCGCTCATCCTGAAGCGTCCGAGGAACAAAGCGACGCCGCATGCGCCGCCCTTACGAAGGGCGACAAGCTCCGCCGCTAAGTCCCTTCATCATTGCTTCAGCGCAAGCAAGGAAGAGGAGGAAACGCCCGTGACCAGCTTTCACGTCATCGCAGGCGGGGCCGAAGTCCCCGTATTTCCCGTCGTTCGAAAAATTAGCTTCGCAGATCTCGGGCAAGCTCTGGCCAAGGGCTTCGACGACTTTCGCGCGATGCCATCGCATCTCGTGTTTCTCGCCGTCGTCTACATCGTGATTGGCGTTTTTCTGTATCCTTCCACTTCGGGACAGAATGCGTTGCCTTTGCTGTTCCCCATTTTGGCTGGCTACGCCCTGATCGGACCATTCGCCGCCATCGGCCTCTACGAGGTAAGCCGCCGGCGCGAAGAAGGGCGTCCGCACTCGTGGGGTTATGCGTTCGATGTGCTGCGTTCGCCCGCGCTCCCTTCGATCCTGGCGGTCGGCTTCACGCTGATGGTCATTTTTCTGTTATGGCTTGCGTCGGCGCAGGCGCTCTATCAGACGCTTTTCGGAGTTTGGGCGCCACACTCCTATGGCCAATTCTTCAACGAGCTTCTGCACACGCAGGCCGGTCATACTCTGGTCGCCCTTGGCGTCGCGGTCGGCCTCGTTTACGCTGCCGTCGCTTTTTGCATTGGCGTCGTTTCCTTCCCGCTTCTACTCGACCGCGACGTCGGCGCGGCGGTCGCCATCTTGACGTCGGTCAAGGCCGTTTGGGCCAATCCCGTCGTCATGGCGGGGTGGGCCCTTCTCGTCGCCGTCGCTCTGTTCCTCGGCGTCGCGGCGCTGCTCGTAGGCCTCGCGATCGTAACGCCGATCCTCGGCCACGCGACTTGGCATCTCTACCGTCGCGTTATTGAGCCCGCGGAGGGATCGGGCAGCCGCTAGCTTCGTCGCCGCCGAGCCGAAAACGCAGGCGTCGCGATCGATCTCCCTCCCCGCAGATTTTGCCGGCAAATGCGCTCGGGCGCGGCGCCTTTTCATTGAACGGTATGATAAGGTTCGGCGGAGCTGGAGTTTTTCGTGAGCATAACTTTCCTGACCCATTGGAGGCGAATGTGCAGGCGCTGACCCCTGAGGGCCAACGGATCGTCGATGAGATCGCCAGCCGGCATGGCTTCAGCAGCGACGCCGCACTGACCCTGTTTCGCTCCCTGGCGCTCGGAAACGGCGCGCAAGCCCAATTCAACCATCCCGAACTCGGGGGCATGGGACAGTGGTCGCAAGGCGGCATGATCATGATCGGCGACATGTTCAATCAAAGTCTGAAGCAACGCGTCGACGCGCTCTGCAACGACTTAGCCAACATCTTGCACCGTCAGGACCTGTTCGCGCACGCGGAAGCGCCGCCTGGACAGACGTCCTGGCAAGCGCAGAACTACAATGTTTCGGGCGCGAGCGTCAGAGTGTTGGCGCAAAGCTTCGGCCATGATTGGTGGCCGGATGGATTAGGACATGCCGCTTCCTTAGGCAGCCAGAATGATTTGCAATATGCCTATTTTCCTTCGTCGCACCGCTTGGCGATCAACCAAGGCGGCCGCATAACCGTTTACGACACGGCCGATCACAACATTTCCGGAGTCTCGCAACAGCAAAGCGGCGATCAATCGCTGACTTTCACCAGCCAGCGCGGCGTCGTGCGGGTGGGCGACCTCAAGGTGGTTTCGCCGGGGGGAGCCCCTGCCACCAGTCCCGCCGCTCCGCCGCGCGCGGAAGCCGTCTCGGCGCCGGTCCCGCAGCGGATGAACGCCGCTGCGGCGCCTGTTCCGGGAACGCTGGACATTTTCAGCGCAATCGAAAAGCTCGCGGAGCTTCGCCAGAAAAACATCCTCAGCGAGGAGGAGTTTTCGTCCAAGAAGGCTGAGCTTCTTAGCCGTCTTTAGCGGGATGAGGAAAAGGTAAACCGGTTTTCCGCGCGCCTCCCGCGTTAACTTAGCTCTTGGACTCGATCACGTTCATGATTTTTGATTGATTTAATCCAAAATCGTCGCGCTCTAGGAATGACCCCGAATATCGCAACATTTGGCGAACTCCACCTGATCGGCTTGCGGCTACGCCTTACTACTAGGTAGGTCGGCGAGGAAATTTCAGGCGGTTTTGTCGTAGACGGTTGCAATGGCTCGGCGACCGCGCCCGCAGGCCTCTTTTCCATTAATGACTTTTCTTGATCGCTATCAAGATGTGAGATGGCGTCTGCGCAAGGGTAATTTGATGACAATTTTTGTTATATTGCTGTTCAGCTGGGTTCCAATCGCATTCTATGACAATGTTTGGGTCCGCAGTCGGATACCACCAAGTCTTTGGTGCGCCCGGCACCGGCCCCGCCGCTGTTGGACGAAGCGCCTTAGGACCTCCGGCGGGCCGGGACACTTTTTTCGCCGATGCCTTTGCGGGCGGCGCCCTTTTCTTCGCAGCCGCTTTTTTAGCCGGCACCCTTTTCTTTGCAGCCGCTTTTTTCACTGGTCTTGCCATCCCCGGATTCCTTTCTATCTATGATCTTAAGTTAAGCCGCTAGTCTAAGCTCGCCACACTCTAGAAACCAATCCTTGTCCTACTATTAATTGAGTTCACAGCAACACCTATATTCGAATTGACTGCAATACCTATTTGGGACGCAAGGAAGGTTCCAGCTGCGGTATTAGCAAGCTGCTTTGTAGTAGGATCGATCGGACCAAAAGTCATTAGAACATCATGTGTGCGATTTCGACTAGCCGTCAACAGCGGGCCGCCCTGGTTGACCGTGACATGAACGAATTGCCAAGCTGGGGTTAGGTTTCCGCTCGTATCAACTGCAAATTTCACGTCATGAGTGAGTGCGTTTGTCTTAGTGTTGATAACGCCCTCACCAGTACCTACGTTAAAAATTTGAGTTGCGAGCCATTCTCTCGTCTTTAAATCGCCTTGGATGAGCAAAGACCCTAGAGGCGCATGCGCATTGTCGTCTGCAGGACAGTAACCGAGCGCGTAAAGATCTTTCACAGTATAATAGTAATTGAACGTGTCCACTCTCGTCGCCTCCGACGAGGCCGATATCCCTCCGCCAAGGGTGAAGAGTGCTGTCATGGGGTTCGGCGGCGTCCATACAGCCGAGGGATCGATCGAACCTCTCTCGTCGATTGTGAGGGTCAACTGGATCTGCACCCCCCATTTGTCAATCCATGGAGCGGTCCGAGCCCCATTATGAAGACTTGCTAACCTTTTGTCCTGGTTTATTACATGCGTAATCGCATTTCTAATCTCGCAATGAATGCTTCTGACGATGGCTTGAACAAGAATCTGACTGTCTACTTGAGTTCCTGGAAATTCCTGGATTTCTGGAACAACAGTGCCGCAGCCGCAAAGACATAGCGCCACGACCACTGGCGCGCATAATGAAGATCTGAAAATAGACATCCAACCCCCAGACACTAATTAAATGGCTAAAAAGTATCCGGAGATTCTCATGTGGCCGCAATCGTCGGGTTTATTTGCGGACATAAACCTTAGCAATCGTGATATATCTGCAACATCTGGTGTAGCGCAGTTCGTCGCTGTCGTAGGCGCAGTCGGCCAGAAGAGTCTCTCCTCGACCAGGCAGTTCCGCATGTCTCGCGCGCGCAAGTCGTGGGCTTGGCTCTCGGTCAGCTTCAGGTCGATCGGCAGCCTCGGCGTCGACCAGCGCACGAATCTTCGTCAGCCCGCTGCGCGAGCGACCCACGCAACGGGATCCTTCGTCCTTTTTGGGCGTTGATGGTTTGCTGATGCACGAACGCTGGAGGAGTTGATCATCCGAGTATCGCCATCATGAGCCTTTGACACGGCTTCCCCGACGCCAGCCTTGCGCCACCGGTTGTACGCGGGTGGAGTGCGGGCCGTAGCGATCCGGAATGTCGGCCCAGGGCGGCGCGCCCGTCCGCAGCCGCCAGAACGCGCGGCGTGCTAGGCAACAGCGGCTTGACCAGTCGAAATCCGTCAGATGAAAGCGTGCCGTCTCCACCTCCATGTTCGAAGGTTGAATTGGGCCTATGCCGATTCTGGGAATCGACCTAGACCTTATGATTGCTGGGGCTGAGGGTGGCCCGTCATCCGATATGCAACGGTACGAGGGTTAAGCCGGCTGGCCGGCGCAGTGCCTCATGCATAGGAGACGGGCCTCGTGGAACATACCCGATTTATTGGCTTGGATATTCACAAAGAGCGGATTTCAGTCGCGGTGGCGCAGAGCGGGCGATTGGGGGCGGTGGAATACCTTGGCGAGATCATCAATGAACCTGGCGCGATCAGCAAGCTGTGCGACCGTCTGCGGCGTCCTGGCAAGCCGCTGGCGTTTTGTTATGAGGCCGGCCCGTGCGGCTACGGCGTTCATCGCCAAATCACAAGCCTCGGCCATCGGTGCGACGTGGTGGCGCCGTCGCTGATTCCGACGAAGGCGGGCGATCGGGTCAAGACAAATCGTCGCGACGCGACCATGCTCGCCCGTCTTCATCGGGCCGGAGAGTTGACGCCGGTCTGGGTGCCCGACGCCGATCATGAAGCGATGCGCGATCTGATCCGGCTGCGCGGCGTCGTCCGGCAAATCCTGACGCGCGCGCGGCAACATCTTCAAGGTTTTCTGCTGCGTCACGGCCGCAAGCACGGGGGCGGGACGGCATGGCGAATGGCTTACCGGCGATGGCTGTCGACTTTGGCCTTCGAACATCCCGCTCAGCAGATCGCGTTTCAGGACTATGTCGACGCCGTCACGGATGCGGAAGGCCGCCTCAAGCGGGTCGAGGAACAGATTTTCAGCCTCCTTCCCGACTGGACTTTGCGCCCCGTTGTCGACGGCTTGCAGGCGATGCGGGGGATCGCGCTGATCAATGCCGTGGTGCTGGTCACGGAAGTCGGCGACTTCACGCGCTTCTCAAACCCGCGCCAGCTCATGGCCTATTTCGGCCTGGTCCCAGGCGAGCGATCGAGTGGCGAGACCGTCCGGCGCGGCGCCATCGCCAAGACCGGCAACGCCCATGCCCGGCGCGCGCTGGTCGAAGGCGCCTGGGCTTACAGAATGAAGGCGCGCATCGGCCGCCACAAGGTCGATCGGATCGCGGCGCTGCCAAAAGCCGTTCGCGACATCGGCTGGAAAGCGCAAGTTCGGCTCTGCGCCCGATATCGTCGGCTGAGCGCGCGCGGCAAGACCGCCAACGTCGTGAATGTCGCCATCGCACGCGAGATGGTGGGCTTCATCTGGTCAATCGCCTGCACGATTCAATCCGCGCCAATGGCGGCGTGACCAGGTTTAACGGACAGTCAGCAGAGGAGATCGCAAACATAAAATCAGCCTCGGCGTGGTATGCGGCGCCGGGGGCGGGACAATGCCGGGGACCCTCGTGTGTACTATGAGCCTTTGACGCTCGCCACCTAGACAGAGGCAGCCCCAAACGAAGCAAGGTCATGCGGTTCGACCCGCGGATGAGAGATTGTTGACCGACGTTTAAGTCCCGCCTCCTGCGCCGCATATCCGCCGTACAAATGCCTCCGCCGTCGATCGGAATCGGCGGGCCAATTGCTATGCAAAAGCCCCTTGTCAGCAATCATGAGAGTACCGCTGCACAGGGATTATGACTCTTTGGCTGGGTCGGGATAGGCGCGCGCCAGCTTTTGTCTGGCTTTCTCGGTGGAGAACATCCAGTTGATACGGGCGCCAGCGTTGTTGCGCTGTCTTTCCCAGGCTGCAATCTCTGAAACCAATTTGTCGCGTTCGGCGATGCGTCGATCCAGGCACTGACCGCGCAGCACCCCGATTTCGATCTCGACCATGTTGAGCCAGCTGGCGTGCTTGGGGGTGTAGTGGAACTCCAGGCGACGCAATATTCTATGCGCTTCCGGGGCCGGGAAGGCCTCATACAGCGCGCCGGCGGAATGGGTCGATAGATTGTCTAGCACGACCCGAATTTGCTCAGCCTGGGGGTAATGGACTTCGACAAGGTCTCGCATACATTGGGCGAAGTCACGCGCCGTGCGTTGCTCGGTCACCTTCACTTTGCGCCAGGAACTATGAGCGTCGAGAAATATGAACAGGTTGACCGTGCCGTTGCGCCGATACTCGCAGTCATAGCGTCCAAGTCGTCCAGGCGCGGCTGGAATTGGTTGGCGCACCTCGCCGATGAGCTGGGTTGGGCTCTCGTCGAAGCACACCACGGGCCGCTTCGGGTCGGGCTGTTCGGCATAGAGGTCGAGGACATCCTCCATGCGGGCGACATAGTTGCCATCGATTTGGGGAATGCACCACATGTCCTTGCGCCACGGCTTCAGCTCGTTCTCGGCCAAGCGACGGCGCACCGTCTCGCGCGACAGGCCGTCGCGCCCGGTCAGTTTGACCATCGCGCCAGCCAGCAACTCCAGGGTCCAGCGCGCCCGGCCCTCTGGCGGCGTGGAGCAGGCCGTCGCCACCAGGAGCGCCTCTTCCTTCCCTGTGAGCTTGCGCGTCGCGCCAGGACGTGGCTCCTCGCTCAACGCGGCGGCTAGGTCGCCTTCGACGAAGCGACGCTTGGTCCTATAAACGGTTGAACCACCGACGGCGACGCTGATCGCGATGTCTTCATCGCTGACCCCCACGTCAGCGGCGAGCAAGATTTGCGCCCGCTTGTACGCGGCGGAGCAATATTAGGCCACGGATCGGCGGCATTTTGCGGCTGCGTGGCGGAGTAAAACCCGGCCACTTTTGGGGTTGACCCTTTCCGAACATTGGTTCGGGGGGCGGCCGGGGATGTTTTCAGTGGAGATTTACGCAGCGGTTCGGCGGTTTGTATTCGTCGAAGGGAAAAGCCGTCCGGAAGCGGCGCGGGTTTTTGGGTTGAGCCGGGATACGATTTCCAAGATGTGCCGCTATTCGGCGCCGCCTGGGTATGTGCGGTCAAAGGCTCCGGAGCGGCCGAAACTCGGGCCGCTCGTTCCAGTGATCGACGCGATCCTTGAGGCTGACAAGATCGCGCCGCCGAAGCAAAGGCATACGGCGAAACGGATTTTCGAGCGTCTTCGGCTCGAACACGGCTATGCCGGCGGTTATACCGTGGTGAAAGATTATGTCCGGACCGCTCGCACTGGATCACGCGAGGTTTTTGTTCCGTTGTCCCATCCGCCTGGCCATGCCCAGGTCGATTTTGGTGAGTGCGTTGGGATCATCGGCGGCGTCCGGATGAAACTGCACGTGTTTTGTTTCGATTTGCCCCAATCGGATGCCTGCTTCATCAAAGCCTATCCAGCGGAAACTACGGAAGCCTTTCTTGACGGCCATATCTCGGCATTCGCGTTTTTCGGCGGCGTGCCGATTTCAATTTTATACGACAATCTCAAAATCGCAGTGGCGCGTATCCTCGGGGATGGCAAGCGGCAGCGCACCCGTGCTTTCACTGAGCTCGTCAGCCATTACCTGTTTCAGGATCGTTTCGGCCGGCCAGGAAAGGGGAACGACAAAGGCAAGGTTGAGGCCCTGGTCAAATATTCCCGCGCCAATTTCCTCACGCCCGTTCCAAACGCAGCTTCTTTCGATGCGCTCAACGCCACTCTGGAAGAACACTGCCGCGCCCGGCAAACCGAGCGCGCCGGCAAAAATCCGCTGACGATTGGCGCAAGGCTTGCCGCGGATCAAGCGATGTTGCGGGCTTTGCCCGGACTCTCCTTTGAGCCCTGCGACAAACGCCCGGCAAAGGTCTCCTCGACCTCGCTCGTGCGCTATCGGATGAATGATTACTCGGTGCCAACCGCCTATGGTTTCAGCGACGTGTTGGTGAAAGGCTTTGTCGACAAGGTCGTAATCATCTGCGGCGCCAACGTCATTGCCCAGCATCCTCGTGTCTATGGCCATGGCGAATTCGTCTTCGACCCCAAGCATTATTTGGCGCTGCTCGAGCAAAAGCCGGGCGCCCTTGATCAAGCCGCTCCGTTGCAAAACTGGACGCTTCCAGAACCGCTCCAGCATCTGCGGCGGCTTTTCGAAGCCCGGATGGGCAATCGCGGCAAGCGGGAATTCATCCAAGTGCTCCGGCTGATCGAAGCCTTTCCCGAAACGCTTGTCGGAGCCGCGGCAACCGACGCCATCCGTCTGGGAGCGATCAGTTTCGACGCGGTGAAGCAGCTCATCCTCGCCAAGCTCGAATGCAGGGCTGCCAATCTTGATCTTGCTGACTATCCTTATCTGCCCGCGGCAAGCGTCAAAACGACCGCTGCCGCCGATTATATGGTTCTGGTTTCCGGGTGGGCGGCATGACAACAGCTTCGCCTCCAGCCAACCCAGCGCCACCGCAGGTTCTCCTTGCGCATCATCTGCGCCAGCTCAAGCTGCCAACCTTTCTGCGTGAATATGAGAAAGTCGCCGCAGAGGCCGCAAAGGAAGGGCTCGATCACACCCGCTATCTTTTACGGCTCGCGGAGCTCGAACTCATCGATCGCGAGCGCCGCATGGTCGAGCGGCGCATACGCATGGCGCATTTCCCGGCGGTGAAAAGTTTCGACACGTTCGACTTCACCGCCATCGCATCGCTCAACAAACCGCTCGTTCTGGAGCTTGCGCGCTGCGAATATATCGTCGCCCGCGACAACATCATCGCCCTCGGCAATAGCGGCGCCGGCAAAACTCACACGTGCCTCGCGCTGGGACTCGCGGCCTGCCAGCGTGGTTTCTCGGTTGCCTTCCACACCGCGGCGGGGCTGGTTCATCAGCTTATGGAAGCGCGCGATGAGCGGCGTCTGTTGAAACTTCAAGCTCAGCTCGCCGCCGTCAAATTGCTCATCATCGACGAGCTTGGCTACGTTCCCCTCTCGCAAACCGGGGCGGAACTGCTCTTCGAAATATTCAGTCAGCGTCATGAGCATGGCTCGACAATCGTGACTTCAAATCTACCATTTGAAGAATGGACAAGTGTTTTTCAAAGCCCGCGTCTGACGGGCGCGCTGCTCGACCGGCTCACCCACCATGTTCATATCCTAGAACTCAATGGTGAAAGCTACCGGCTGAAACATTCGAAGGCAAGGCGGCGGCGCGAAGCCCAGCAAGCCGATAAAGCCGAGGCAGCTCCAAATCCAGAAACAGCAGAAATCCCCGCCACATCCTGAAGACCGCTGTTAGCGCCGGCTGCGAAACCCTGACCATCTCCGCCGGCGCTAAAGCGGCAGTGCGAGCTCTACGACGCCGCAAACTGGCCTGGTTTTACGCCGCCCCGCTGGCGGGTTTTTATTCCGCCGTTGACACTCGGCCGACCGCCGGCCGAAGCCGACCTTCAACGCCACTTCCGCGTCAGCCCGCCTTCGGTCCATCAAATGGTGCTTACGCTCGAGCGCGCCGGCCTGCTCAGACGCACTGTCGGCGGCGCACGGAGCATCGAGGTATTGGTCGACCCTGAAGCGTTGCCAGTCCTACGCCCCGCCCAAGAACAACCCGTCAAATCCTCTGTGCAGCGGTACTCTCATGATTGCTGACAAGGGGCTTTTGCATAGCAATTGGCCCGCCGATTCCGATCGACGGCGGAGGCATTTGTACGGCGGATATGCGGCGCAGGAGGCGGGACTTAAACGTCGGTCAACAATCTCTCATCCGCGGGTCGAACCGCATGACCTTGCTTCGTTTGGGGCTGCCTCTGTCTAGGTGGCGAGCGTCAAAGGCTCATAGTACACACGAGGGTCCCCGGCATTGTCCCGCCCCCGGCGCCGCATACCACGCCGAGGCTGATTTTATGTTTGCGATCTCCTCTGCTGACTGTCCGTTAAACCTGGTCACGCCGCCATTGGCGTGGATTGAATCGTGCAGGCGATCGACCAGATGAAGCCCACCATTTCGCGTGCGATGGCGACATTCACGACGTTGGCGGTCTTGCCGCGCGCGCTCAGCCGACGATATCGGGCGCAGAGCCGGACTTGCGCTTTCCATCCGATGTCGCGAATGACTTTTGGCAGCGCCTCAATCCGATCGACCTTGTGGCGGCCGATGCGCGCCTTCATTCTGTAAGCCCAGGCGCCTTCGACCAGCGCGCGTCGCGCATGGGCGTTGCCGGTCTTGGCGATGGCGCCGCGCCGGACGGTCTCGCCACTCGATCGCTCGCCTGGGACCAGGCCGAAATAGGCCATGAGCTGGCGCGGGTTTGAGAAGCGCGTGAAGTCGCCGACTTCCGTGACCAGCACCACGGCATTGATCAGCGCGATCCCCCGCATCGCCTGCAGGCCGTCGACAACGGGGCGCAAAGTCCAGTCGGGAAGGAGGCTGAAGATCTGTTCCTCCACCCGCTTGAGGCGGCCTTCAGCATCCATGACGGCGTCGACATAGTCCTGGAATGCGATCTGCTGGGCGGGATGTTCGAAGGCCAAAGTCGACAGCCACCGCCGGTAAGCCATTCGCCATGCCGTCCCGCCCCCGCGCTTGCGGCCGTGACGCAGCAGAAAACCTTGAAGATGTTGCCGCGCGCGCGTCAGGATTTGCCGGACGACGCCGCGCAGCCGGATCAGATCGCGCATCGCTTCGTGATCGGCGTCGGGCACCCAGACGGGCGTCAATTCTCCAGCTCGATGAAGACGGGCGAGCATGGTCGCGTCGCGACGATTTGTCTTCACCCGATCGCCCGCCTTCGT
The DNA here is from genome assembly GCA_963815815.1 of uncultured Alphaproteobacteria bacterium. Taxonomy (GTDB): domain Bacteria; phylum Pseudomonadota; class Alphaproteobacteria; order Rhizobiales; family Beijerinckiaceae; genus Methylocapsa. The sequence goes on along the minus strand of CAWFIA010000008.1, from coordinate 121,625 downwards.
CGGAATCAGCGACGGCGCCACCACGTCGCACCGATGGCCGAGGCTTGTGATTTGGCGATGAACGCCGTAGCCGCACGGTCCGGCCTCATAACAAAACGCCAGCGGCTTGCCAGGACGCCGGAGACGGTCGCACAGCTTGCTGATCGCGCCAGGTTCATTGATGATCTCGCCAAGGTATTCCACCGCCCCCGCTCGCCCGCTCTGCGCCACCGCGACCGAAATCCGCTCTTTGTGAATATCCAAGCCAATAAATCGAGTATGTTCCACGAGGCCCGTCTCCTATGCATGAGGCTCTGCGCCGGCCAGCCGGCTTAACCCTCGTACCGTTGCATATCGGATGACGGGCCACCCCCAGACCCAGCAATCATAAGGTCTAGTTCGTCATCTCGATGACGTCGCGCAGCTTCGGATAGATCTCATTGGTCCAGCGGCGCCCGCTGAAGGTGCCGTAATGGCCGACGCCCGTCTGCACATGATGCGACTTCATATATTGCCTGAGGCCCGTGCATAAGTCCTGCGCGGCCAGCGTTTGGCCGAGGCCGCAGATATCGTCGCGCTCGCCTTCGACAGTCAGCAACGCGGTCCGCCTGATCGCGGCGGGCTTCACGGGTCGGCCGTGCACCTCGAGTTTGCCGAGGGGCAGAAGGTGATCTTGAAAGACAGCCTGTACTGTCGGCAGATAAAACTCCGCGGGCAAATCCATGACGGCGAAATATTCTTCGTAAAATGATTTTATGAATTGAAATTTGGTCATGTCGTTGTCGGCGTGAGCCTGCGCCATGTCTCTGAAAGACTGAATATGGCGGTCGGGATTCATGCTGACGAAAGCGGCCAGCTGCAGGAAGCCCGGATAAACTCTGCGCCCGGCTCCCTTGAGAGAGCGCGGCACGGTGACAATCAGATTTTTTTCGAACCATTCGATCGGCTTCGTCGTCGCAAGCTCATTGACTTTGGTCGGATTGACGCGGGTATCGATCGGGCCCGCCATTAAGGTCATGCTGCGCGGCTGCGCCGGATCCCCTTCCTCGGCCATGACCGCCGCTGAGGCGAGCACGGCGACGCAGGGCTGGCAAACCGCGACGACATGGGAAGGAGGCCCGATGACGCGAAGACTCTCGATGACGTGATCGACATAATGATCGAAGCCAAATTCACCGTTGGCGAGCGGCACGTCCCGAATATTATGCCAATCGGTGATGTAGACGTCATGATGCGGCAGCATCGTTTTGACCGTCGCCTTTAAAAGGGTGGCGAAATGGCCGGACATTGGAGCCACGATCAGCACTTTGGGGCCTGGCGCGTCAACCGCCTTCTTAAAACGCAACAGCGTTGCGAAAGGGGTCGCATAAACCACCTCTTCGGCGACTGGCGCGGTCTGACCGCCAACGGCGACCTCCGTGATGCCAAAAGGGACGCGCCGATGCGTTATGGCGAGATTGGCGAAGGTTTCGAGCACGCCGGCAATTTTGCGGACGCTAAAAAACTGGTTGAAAATTGGCCAGGGTTGTCGCAATGCCGCGCCCGCCGCGGACGCAAGGGGCCGCAAAAGATCGTGGATGTTGGCCTGGGCTCCATAGGCTTCATAGATCATCGAGCGCATCCAATCTGGAGAGGAATTCATCATCGAGGGAAGATTCTAGATGGCGCGGCACGCAATATGCTCCGCGGAACCGTCAAGGCTACGCAGTCTTGCATGAATGCGCAAGCGAACCCGAGCTCCACGGCTCCCATCCAAGGTTGAAGAGGTGTTCATTGAGCGAGGCCATTCTCACCATCAGCAGCAAGAACTATTCCTCTTGGTCGCTCCGCGGCTGGCTGATGACCCGGTTTTCGGGACTCGCCTTCGAAGAGAACGTCATTTCGCCTGATGATCCGGCGATGCGCGCGGAGCTTTTGCTATTGTCTTCGTCGTTCCTCGTGCCCAATCTGACCCATAACGGACTAAAAATTTGGGACACGCTCGCCATCGGCGAATATCTGAACGAAGTCAGACCCGAGGCGCACTTGCTTCCGGCCGATCTCGAGAAGCGGACGCGCTGCCGTTCCATCAGCGGTGAGATGCATTCCGGCTTCGGTCCGCTGCGTTCGGCCCTGCCGATGAATCTGAAAGGCGATTTTCCCAAATTTAAGGTGTGGGCGCGGGCGCAGGCCGATATCGACCGCATCATCGAAATATGGCGCGAACATCTCGATCTCTATGGCGGACCCTTCCTGCTCGGCGAGCGGTCCATGGCCGACGCGATGTACGCGCCGGTGGTCACCCGCCTTTTGACCTACCACGTCAAAATCGACCCCAAAACCGAAGCTTATTGCAGGACCATCATGGCGATGCCGGAGCTGCACGAATGGATCGAGGCCGCCAAGGCGGAGCCGGAGGATATGGAGGAGCTCGAGGTGGAATTTTGAGCCGGGCGCGCGGCATCCGCCTTGGCAGAGTGACGGCGCTTCGTCGCGGCGTCGGCTCGTCCGCTTTTATGTTAGGCTCTAAGACTAATTTTTGTGCGGCCGAATCCTTGCTTTAGCGGGCAAAGCGAAACCAATTTTCGTTGGCTGCCCGTTTCCGGCGTCGATTGCACCAGCGAAATTGCGGCGGCGAGATAGTTCAAATCGCATGAAATGTTGAAAACGCCCGCTTCCGCGCCATGGGGCGAAGTCCTCCTAGCCAGCGACGCGATTGTCACGCTTTTCGCTTGCGGATTCCTTAAAGCGCCATGCGCTCCCATTCGCTGTGTGAAGGAGAGGAAATCATGAGCAGCGTCGATCTCGACACGACGGCCGGCGCGCCGGCGAAAACGAAATTTTCCCACGTCAAGCCGAACGACACCAAATTCCACGGGGATGGACTGCGCGACTTCTTCGAATATCGCGACCTCGGGATCGCCGACGCAACGAATGGGCAAGTGGTCGCTCATCTCGTGCGCGCCAACAAGCCGCCGGAGGCCGGCACCGGTTGGCACAGGCACATCGCCGACTTTCATATCGTCATCATGACCAAGGGCTGGGCGCGGTTCATGTACGAAGACGAGGAGACGCTGGTTGAAGCCGGCGATTGCGTCCACCAGCGGCCGGGCATCACTCATTATCTTTTCGATTATTCGCCGGACATGGAATATCTGGAGATAACGGGTCCGGCTGATTTCGGAACCGTGGACGCAGAGCCTCCAGCCGGCGTAACAGTGCCGCCCATCACGCCATGGAAATAACGCAGATGGCTTTCAAGGCGGCGATCTGCAGTTTGCGAGGCCGGCCCGCGCGCTCGCTGCGTGGCCGGCGGAGTCTTCGATGGCTCATCCCTATGCCCGCTGAAACGCATAGATCGAGCCCAGGTCCAAAATAGCGGTGAGCTCGTCGAGCGCAGCGCGGCTTTCCTCCAATAGGCGTGGATCGCCAAGGTCGTCGCCGCTGAGGCGATCGCGATAGTGGCGCCCGACCCAATCTTCGAGGCGCGCCACCAGAGCCTGATCCAGAAGGACCCGCCCCTGCAGCGCGCGGCGCTCTCCTTCCGTCATGACGACGCGAAGACGCAGGCAGGCGGGACCGCCGCCGTTCCACATGCTTTGCCGAACGTCAGCGAAAAGGAGTTCGTCGACAGGGCCGTCGCTCGAAATGAGCCCCTCCGCGAAAGCCAGCGCCCGCGGCGAGGATTTGACGTCTTCCGGCAGTATCAGGGCCACGGACCCTGAACTCCCTGGCCGGGTCGCAAGCTGGCTGTTGAAGAGATAGCTTCGGACCGCCTCGTCGAGCGGCACGTCCGCTTCGCGCGCCTGGATGATGATCGGCGCGAAGGGACACGCCTCGGCTATGGCTTGAAAGGCTTGGCTTCCTGTCTCGAATGCAAATTCGTGCGCGAGCAGAAGCGGCCCGTTCGCGACCGCTGCGACGTCATTGTGGAAGACCCCCGCGTCCACGGCCTTTTGCGCTTGCCTTATGAACAGCGTGCAGGCCGGATCCAGCCCATGCAGCCGCGCGACGGCCTGTGAAGCCTCCAGCGCCTGTCGCGGCGCAAATCGGCGCGGCGGCGCGCGCTCTTCGAACGCCGAACGCCCGAAGACAAAGATCTCGACCCCCGGCTCTCCGTGCGAAGGGCTAAGCCTCATGTGGTTAGCCGCGCCTTCGTCGCCGAATTTGCCGCCAAGGGGCAAAGGGTCATGGACGACGAAGCGCTGAGGATCGGCGAAAATCGCGCGCAGCACGGAGGTCGCAAAACCGCTCTCGATTGAGCGGTGAAACTTGCTCGCCAGATTGGCCGGCGTCAGATGCAGGCGGCCATCGGCCGTATCCGCGCTCGGCGAGATCGTCGCCACATTCGCCGTCCACATCGCCGAGGCCGACGAGAGGTTCGTGACCAACAAAGGGGAGGTCTTCCAGGCCTCCGCTAGCACTTCTGCGTCAGTCCCGGAAAACCCGAGGCGCCGCAAACTTTCGACATGCGGGCGCTCGTGCGGCGGCAGGACGCCTTGCGGAACGCCAAGCTCGAGGAAAAGCCGCATCTTCGCCAATCCCTCAAGGGCGGCCGCGCGCGGGTTCGAGACGCGTCCCCGGCTCTCGATCGATTTGACGTTGCCTTCCGAAAGGCCGCCGAAGTTATGGGTTGGTCCGACCAATCCGTCGAAATTGACTTCCTCGGCCCTCCGCCTAGGCGCCGACATGGTCCGACAGCTCGCGCGTTTCGGCAAAGGACGCCAGCGCGGCGCGATACGGCTCCCGCAAAGCGGCGATGGCCATCGCGACGGTCATGCGCTCTCCGTTCGCGCGCGCAACCGTGACGGGACCTTTTTGCAGGATCGCGGCGATTTCAGCGCGCTGCCGGTCTCGCGGGATATAGAAAAAGTCGCAGCAGCAGAGCCTGGCCGAGGTCGCGCCGGGGCGGGCGGCGCAATAGGCGCAGAGCTCCGTCAGCAGGCGCGGATCTTCGGTCAATGGCTCAAAACCCGCTTTGAGAACCGATGCGCGCGATCCCAGATTTTCGGGGGTGATGGCGGTGAGAATGCGCGCATCACGGTCGACGACGGCGGCGACCGCGGCTATGCGGGCGCGGACCAGAAGCTTTTGCAGTCCGAAGCCGCGAAACGCCGGCGCCACATAGCAGCTTCCCATCTCGACCAGAACGGGCGCGACGTCGCTAAGGACGAAAGCGCCGGCGACGGCGATGAGCTTGCAATCGCTTCGCGCGACGCAGAAAAGGCCTTTTTCGATCGCGCGCCGATAATCTTCATCCGGGCGCGGCAGCAGCTTTTCGTCGCCGGCGCCCCGAAGAAGGCCGAGAACCGCCTCGGCGTCGGAGCGGCGGGCAGTTTCGATGACAGCTGTCAAACTCATGGCTTCCCTTCGAGCGACCGTCGAGACCCGCACCTTCCGCGAATCGATTCGAATTCTGCCTGTAATTTGTGGCGATTGCCGGTTTCTCCAAGCTGGAACGCATCATTTTTCGATGATTGCCGCGATCGAGCGCTTCCCCAAAGAGCGATCACTAGCGGGAAACGCGCATCGCAGGCGACGCCATCCGCGCCGACGACGGCTCAAAGCCTGAGCCGGGCGTCGAGAACATCAGAAAGCGCGGCCTTGAAGTTAGGAGACACGCTGGTAGGCGGCAAGAAACGTGCGGACGGCGACGCCGACCACGTGGTTTATCCGTTGGTCGGTTGGCGCATCGCCAGCGTTGAAGAGAAGCGGCTTCAGGATCGTGGCGACGCAAGAACTTCCAGGAACTGGGCCGCCGCGATCTCGCAATCCTCGATCCTCAAAATGCCGGCCGCGGCCTGGTTCTCGAGATATTGACGAAGCTTAGCCACCTCCTCCGCCGGCCCCGTTTCATAAAATTCCTTGCCGATCTCCGGCATACGATCCGAGATGCTGATGACCGTGCGCAACGGCGACATGGCTCCCGGCTGGCACAGAAACCTGACATAGCCCCGGCCCAGCCGCGTCAGCACGGCTTCGACGTCGTGATCCGCCGCATCGAGCGAAAACACCATTTCTGCCTGCGCCGCGCACTCCTCATGGACAATGGCCTCGAACAGCTTCTCTTTGCTGTCAAAATAGACGTAAAGCGTTCCCTTCGAGACCCGAGCCTTGCGGGCGATCTCGCTCATGCTGGCGGCGTCAAAGCCTTGGGCGAGAAACACTTCGCGCGCGCCATCGATGATCTGGCGCCGCTTGGCGCCGATCTCATGCTCCGCCAAATCTGGTTTTTCGGCCGCGACCGCATTGAAAGTCACGTCTGTCCCTTTGCTTCAAAACGCCAACCGAACGGTTCGGTCACCCTTGACATAAGCGCCAATTGGGGCTAGGTCAAGGGAGTTAACCGAACCGTTCGGTCATCTTGGGGTGCTCTTATGGACGGCGTAGCGCTGACGATGCTGTTCGGCGATCGAGCCAAATATATCGGCCTCATCTTCGGCATCGCCTTCTCGACGATGCTGATGTCGAACCAGGTTTCGATTTTCACTGGCCTGATGCTGCGGACGGCGAGCCAGATCCTCGACGCGCGCGAGGCCGACGTCTGGGTCATGGACCCACGCGTGGAATATGTCGACGAAGTCGAGCCCGTGACGGATACGCAACTCGGCCGCGTGCGCGGCGTGGACGGCGTTGAATGGGCCGTCCCATTTTACAAGGGCCTAACCGTCGCCCACACCCGCGATGGGATTCTGCAGCAGGTGATATTGCTCGGCGTCGATGACGCCACCTTGATCGGCGTCACGCCGCGGATGGTCCTGGGCTCGGTCGAGAATTTGAAGCAGCCGGATGCGATGATCATCGACAGAGCCGGATTCCAGTTCATGTGGCCGGGCGAGAAGCTGGCGCTCGGAAAGGTGATCGAGCTCAACGATCATCGGGCCGTGATCGCGGGCATCTGCGAGGCATCGGCGCCGTTCACGACATTCCCCGTCGTCTACGCCAAATATTCGAGCGCCATGAATTACATAGGTCGGACGCGCAAGCAAATGTCCTTCATCCTCGTCCGCGCCCGACCAGATAAGGACCCGCACGCGCTGGCTCGGCGCATCACCGCCGAAACCGGTTTGAAGGCCCTCACCTGGCGGGACTTCGCCTTCGCTACGATTGGCTACTACCTGAAGCGCACAGGCATCCCCGTGAACTTCGGGATCACAGTCGCTTTGGGTTTTATCGTCGGCGCCGCGGTGGTCGGGCAGACCTTCTACATTTTCGTCCTGGAAAACCTTCGCCAGTTTGGCTCGCTCAAGGCGATGGGCGTCGCTAACCTGACGATACTGCGCATGGTGTTGCTGCAGGCTGTGGTCGTCGCCGGCGTAGGCTACGCGATCGGCATCGGGCTTTGCGCCGCCTTTTTCGAGTTCACCTCGCGCGTCTCGATCAATCTTCGCGGATTCGAACTGCCATGGCAGGTCGCGGCCGGAACGGCGGGCGCCGTCTTTGTGATCATCGTCATCGCCAGTCTCGCCAGCGTCCGCAAGGTCATGGTCGTAGACCCCGCGATTGTGTTCAGAGGGTAAATCAGCATGGGCGATCGATCCATCGCCGTCAGGTGCCGCGGCGTCACGAAATCCTTTTCCGCGGGCGACGGCGTCGTCGAGGTGCTGCACGGGATCGACTTCGAAGTTCCGGCGGGAGAGCTCACCATGCTGGTCGGTCCGTCCGGTTGCGGCAAGACGACGCTGATCTCGATCATCGCCGGCATCCTCAGTCCGACAAGCGGGACGGTCGAGACATGCGGCGTTTCGATCACCAGGCTGCGCGACGCCGAGAAGGTGGCGTTTCGCCGCAAGTCCGTCGGCTTCGTCTTCCAGCAATACAATCTTTTGCCCGCGCTGACAGCCGCCGAGAACGCGGCGATCCCACTGGTCGCCGCCGGCATGCCGATGGCAAAGGCGGCCAAAGAGGCGGGCGCGGTCCTCGCCCGAATTGGGATGGGCGCGCATATCGATAAGCTGCCGAACCAGCTTTCAGGCGGCCAGCAGCAGCGGGTCGCGATAGCGCGCGCCTTCGTTCACGCGCCGCGGCTCATCGTGTGCGACGAGCCGACCGCGGCGCTCGACGCCGAGACCGGCCAGACCGTGCTTACGATCTTGAAGGAGGCGGCTCTCGTTCCCGAGCGCGCCGTCATCGTCGTCACTCATGACAGCCGCATCTATCGCTTCGCTGATCGCATCGCAGCCATGGAGGACGGCCGGATTCGGTCTGTCAGCTCTGTGGCTGCCGGCCAACTCCTGGAGGTCGCCTGACATGACCCGACCTGTCTTCTCCGCAATGCGGCATGGCGCGCCGCTCATCGCTATCGCGATGATCGCGTCGAGTAGGCGTGGGGATTGCTCCGCCACGCCTCTCACAGAACCGGACATGCGGGCCCGCATCCGGCTCTTTGGATCGATATGTCAGAACTCCAGCGATAGCTGGGCCGATACCCGCGACAGGTTGAGATCGTTCCACAAGGCTTTGAGCGAGGCCATACGCCCGTCAAACCAAGACGGTGGATAGGCCTTCGTCATCGCCGGGCGGTTCGATTTCACCCATGCTCCTTTGCCGCAGAACGCACAGCCATTGGCAGCCTTGGAGCTGACGCCTTTGGCTTTCAGGTGCCGGTAGAGAAAGCGTTGCCGCTTCTTCTGCCGGACGATGATCGCCCTGATCCGGCGGCGGACGTGAGCGTCGATGACGCCCAATCCTTTTATCGCGTCCGGCGTGCAAAGCCGGAAGTACGATATCCAGCCTGTCAGGTAGCGGCTGATGTCTTCCATGCACGAGGAGATGGAGCGTCCCCAATTTGGGGGCGTCATTCCCCGCATCGTCGTCATCAGTCGTCGTTCCGTCTTGCGCGAAGGAAAGACGGCGACATTGTCGCCCTCACCCTCCTTCGCACAGCGGAAACGAAAGCCAAGAAAGTGGACATCCTCCGGTTTGCGAACGTCACTCTTCTCCTCGTTGACCTGGAGCCGCATGCGGTTTTCCAGGAATCTCTGGATTGATGTCATGACGCGCTGTCCGGCGCGTTCGCTTCGCACGAAGATATTACAGTCGTCGGCGTATCGAACGAACCGGAGGCCTCGCCTTGCCAGTTCGCCATCCAGTTCGTTGAGGACAACGTTGGAAAGCATTGGCGAAAGCGGCCCCCCTTGTGGAGTTCCTTCCTTGACGGCGACCCTCGTCCCGTCCGGCATCACCACCGACGCCGTCAGCATCAGGCGCACCAAAGTGATTATCCGTTGGTCCTTCGCGCGCTCGGCGATCCGGGCCAACAGGCGCTGATGCGGAACTCGGTCAAAGAACTTGGCCAAATCCAGATCAACCACCGTTTGATATCCCTCTTTCAGGTACCCCGTTGCTTCAGCAATGGCGGTGTGAGCCCCGCGTTTTGGCCGGAAACCGTGACTGCTGGGATGGAAGGCCGGTTCGAAGATCGGTTCCAATACTTGAAGAACCGCCTGCTGCACCGTCCGGTCCAAAATATTCGGAATGCCAAGCCCACGATGCCCGCCCCCGGGCTTCGGCAGCCAAACCCGGCGGACATCGCCGGGCCTGTAGCGTTCCGTCAGCAAGTCGCGGCGCAAACGGGCGATGATCGACGGCGCTTTCGCCTCCGCCGCCTCGACCGTCTGTCCGTCCAATCCCGGCGCTCCCTTATTGCGTACTACGTTCAGCAGCGCCTTGGCCAGATTGGCTTCCGACGCCACTTCTTCGAGCAGCCGACTATCGTCGGCCACGCTGGCGGCAGAACCTGTCGTCTTCTTGGTCCTCGCTTTGTGCAGCAGGAAGCTCCGCCGCTCGGATGCGTCCGAGGGCTCGGACGACCCGCCCCCCGAGGGGCTGTCGGCGAACACGAGGCTCAATTGCCGTGGTCCCGTCTTTTTCAATCCATCTCTCCCTTTGCTCCACCGGCTTTCGCCGGCTTCCCGGCTCATATGAAGAGATCCGACTTCTGCGTGGACATCGTCCCGTCGTCGTTGCCTCCTTCGGGTCTACCGCTCACGCGGACCCACGCAGACCTCCCTGGGTAAGAACACTGGATGTCCCGCCGCTCCCGCCCCTATTACCGTCCCGGCCTCGGTTGGATTTCGGGCGTCGCGTTCGAAGACACGCTGACCCGGCCGGTTCGGCTTGCTCGGGGGTTTACTTTCGTTCGGTGCTGCGGTTCGCCTCGGGCTTCTTCCCCACACGGCTTCGCGGCGCCAGGGTCATAGGCGTCTCTCGACGGCAGACCCTGCGTGCAGTTGCCTCCGGCTCGCGGTTGCTACCAACTCGCCCCGCAAAGGACTTCCACCTCCAATCCAGTGCCCATGCCAGGCACACCTTCGCGGGCTGGTCCATCGCCTCGAAATATCGTCCTCGCTCCGTCGCGGCCCCGCCCATTGCGGCCCCAACAAGCCCATACGACACCGACGTCGCAGGCGTCGGGATCATCGAGCCGAGGAGCGAGGTGATTGCGCTCGCCATCGAGCGCGGCGGCGTCGTCGCCGGCGACCATGTCAGGGTCGGCCAACCTCTTTTCGCGATTGACCCGCGCAATTTTGAAGCGGCGGTCGCGCAGGGCGAGGCATCCGTCGCGGCGGAAAGCGCCGCGATCGCATCGATCGATCAGAACCTCATCCTACAGCATGACGCCATCGACCAGGCACGCGCCAACCTTGATAGCGCCGAGGCCGAGCGCACCCGCGCGTCGCTTGATCACACGCGCTACGCCGTTCTTGTTCGCGGCGCCTGGGCGACGCGCCAGCGCTTCGAGACCGCCACAGCGGACGCCGAAAAAGCCGCGGCGAATGCCGCCGCCGCGAAGGCCGCGCTGGCCAGCGCGCAACAGCAAAAAGAGGTGCTGTCCGCGCAGCGCCGCGCGGCCGAGGCGAAGCTCGCTCAGGCGAAAGCCGCGCTCGACGGGGCGAAGGTCGACCTCGACAAGACGGTGGTCAAGGCGCCGGTTGATGGGGCGATTCTCAAGGTCAATGTCCGGCTCGGCGAATATGCGCAAGCCGGCGTGCTGTCTGACCCATTAATGACCATGGGATCGGTCGATCCGCTGCACGTTCGGGTCGACATCGACGAAGCCGACTCCTGGCGCATTCACCCCAACTCGCCTGCGATCGCCCGCTTGAGGGGGAACGCCGCCATTTCGACGCGGCTCTCCTTCGTCCGCTTCGAACCCTACGTGCTGCCGAAGCGCTCACTGTCGGGGGACACTTCGGAACGGGTGGACACGAGGGTTCTCCAGGCGATCTACGCCTTCGATCCGGGCGCCTCCCCTGCTTTTGTCGGCCAGCAGGTCGACGTGTTCATCAAGGCGCCCAGCCGCGCGGAGGCGGCCGCAAATCCGACCTCGGGGCGCATCGCCCTTAGCGCGAGGGCCGACGCCGACGCGACCTATGTCAAATAGTCGGGCGGGTCGGGCGGCCGCGATCGCCGCTTGGCGCGCCGGGGATGCAAGATGGGTCACAAAGGAGACTTTGGTTGCGGCTACAGATTTGCTTGTCTGGCATTATAAATCGCTCGACTAAAAAATCATTACCGGAAGAAATTCTTCATCGATCGATCCGGCATCCGAGCAAAATTGGACCGTGCTGCAAGGACAGTCGTAAAGGAGGCAGGTCGAGGCGATCATGCCGCTAAAGACGCTGATGCCAAGCGTTTTGCGGGCCTTTGCTGGATGCCCCCCGTCGCGATGACCAGCGGCAACACGCCTAGGATGAAGGCGAAGGATGTCATCAGGATCGGTCGGAAACGCGAGCGGGAGGCTTCGACTGCCGCTTCGAGAATAGGCCTGCCGTCCTTGATCCGCCCTTCGATTCAGCCACGCTATCGCCCTAATTGCCCATTGAATTGACGCGAGCGGCGGCTGGTCCCATCGGGTCCGATACGCTACGCTCCGCAAACGATGTCAGTCCCTCGCTGCGAGCCCGGCCATGCCCCCTGAACAGCCTTCCAAATTGAAGTCGCACGTCGCCACAGAACGCCCGCCCTTTGAACGGATCGCTCTCCTGCTGCAAGGCGGCGGCGCGCTCGGCTCCTATCAGGCCGGCGTTTTCGCCGCGCTGTCGGAGGCGAACATCGAACCGGACTGGGTCGCGGGCATATCGATTGGATCGTTGAATGCGGCCTTAATCGCAGGCAACCCACCGGAGTTGCGTGTTGCGCGCCTGCGCGAATTCTGGGAGGAGATCACCGGGGGCCCCCTGCGCATTCCATTGATCCAGGGGGAGATCAAGGGCGATTATCTGCACAGCCTCATCAATCAGCTCCGAGCAATGAGCGTCGTTTTCGCCGGCGCGCCGAACTTCTTCACGCCGCGCGTGCCGCCGCCATTTCTGCACTCGCCGGGCACGATCGAAGCAGTGAGCTTTTACGACACGACCCCTCTGCGCGCCACGCTGGAACGCCTTGTCGATTTCGACCGGATCAACGCCGGAAAAATGCGGCTCAGCGTCGGCGCCACCAATGTGCGAACCGGCAATTTCGTCTATTTCGACACGACGACGCATGAAATACGGCCCCAGCATGTCATGGCCAGTGGCGCGCTGCCGCCCGGCTTCCCGCCGGTCGAGATCGAGGGCGAATTTTATTGGGACGGCGGCGTCGTGTCGAACACGCCGCTGCAATGGGTTCTCTACAACAAACCGCGACAGGACACGCTCGCCTTCCAGGTCGATCTCTGGAGCGCGCGCGGCGAGATGCCGCGCGATCTAAAGGAAGTCGACAACCGCACCAAGGAAATCCGCTATTCGAGCCGCACCCGGCAGGGAACCGACCAGTTCAAAAAACAGCAGCAGTTGCGCCGGGCGGTTTCCAGGCTCCTGAAGCAGCTGCCCGGCGATCGCCGCAACGATCCGGAGTGGAAATTGGTGGAAGCCGAGGCGGACGAGAAAGTATACAACATTGTCCACCTCATCTACCACGCCAGCAGATACGAAGGCGCAAGCAAGGATTTTGAATTCTCACGCCGGACGATGGAGGAGCATTGGCGCGCCGGCTATAACGACACAGTGCGCACGTTGCGCCATCCCGAAGTGCTGGAGCGTCCGACCAATCCGGAAGGCTTCAGCACCTTCGACCTGTCCGTGGACGGGCGGGAGTAGCGCCGCGGCTTTTTCCGCGCGAATTCTTCCGATAGGATTGACGCTATTTTCGCGCCTTGCGCGCCGCGTAGCGGGCGTCACGCGCTTTTTTACGCTCAACCTCGAGGGCGGCGGCGCGCTCCGCCTCGGCCGCGGCTTCTTTTTCGCGCGCTTCCCGCTCCGCACTCAGCAGAGCTTCGCGCGCGGCTTTTTCCACAGCCTCTTTGGCCCGCCTTTCCTCCTCGGCGCCCTTGCGCCGCAAGGCCCGGGCTTCGCGCGCGGCGGCGACTTCCTGGCGCGCAGCAGCGCGTTTGGCGAGAGTCTCCTCGCCGACATCCATTTTCGCGCGGAACCGCTCCAATTGAGCCTTTTTCGCCTGCGCCGCGGCGCTCAGGCGATCGCCAAAATTCTCAGGCTTAAACGCACACATCAAAACGCCTTTGCCTCCTCATCTGATTCCCGGACATCAAAATCGACGCCGATATTTACCTGCGCGGCGAAGTCTTGTCACGGCGCGAAACATATTCTGCTCCTCCGGCGTCGATGACCCCTCTAAACTCACGCCCATTTGCGTCTCGGCCCCGCAAGACTTTGGATAATCGCCGCCGTCAAGCTGAAACGGCTCGATATTTAACGGCTCATTAACCATGCCTTGGGTAAATGATGAATAGTAAAAAATTGAGGGGCCGAAGTGACCGCCGCAGCCCGCCCACGACATTCGATCCGCTTCCACAGCCGCTCGTTCCATGCGATGGCACTCGCGCCGCAAGCGCCGCTGGCCGATTGGCTCGCCGAACTCGATGCCTGGGTCGGGCGCTCGCCCGGCTTTTTCGCCGGGCGTCCGATCGTGCTCGACGTCTCCAATCTGGAGCTCAGTAAGACTGAGGTCTTCGAGCTGACCAAAAACCTGTTCGAGCGCAACATCCAGATCATGGGGATCGAAGGCGGCGACCCGGGCTGGCGCGAATTCGGCATGCCGCCGCCCTTCATTAGCGGCGGACGCTATGTCAACGAAACGGCGCGGACCAACGTCGACGCCATCGCGAAGCTGGTCGACGCCAAGGCCAACTCGCCGCCATCTGCGGCCGCCCCCGCTCAGCGTTCAAACGCGCTGCTGATCGAAACGCCTTTGCGTTCGGGCCAATACATCGAACATCTCGACGGCGACGTGATCGTGGTCGGCTCCGTCGCATCGGGCGCTGAGATCGTCGCGGGCGGCTCCATCCACATCTATGGGACGCTGCGCGGCCGGGCGATCGCCGGCGCTAGCAACCCTCGGGCGCGAATTTTCTGCCGGAAGCTTGAAGCGGAGCTCTTGGCCATCGACGGTCTCTATTTGACCGCCGACGATACAGAGGAGAGCTGGCGCGGCCGCTGCGTGCATGTACGGCTCGACGGCGATTCACTGGTCATCTCGGCTCAAGAGTAAGGCGCTCTGCGCTTCGACATTGGCTTAATGCTTGTTCGATTTCGATTCGAAAAGTCGGCGACTTTCCGGCTCCATGCACTAGAGGGGAGATTGCGCTAATGGCCAAGGTATTGGTCGTCACGTCAGGCAAAGGAGGCGTCGGCAAGACGACGTCCACAGCGGCTTTGGGAGTCGCCCTAGCGAAAGGCGGAAAGAACGTCGTCCTCGTCGATTTCGATGTCGGATTGCGCAATCTCGATCTCGTCATGGGCGCCGAACGGCGCGTCGTCTACGACCTCATCAATGTCGTCCAGGGCGACGCCAAATTGCCCCAGGCTCTCATCCGCGACAAACGCCTCCCGACACTGTCTTTGCTCCCGGCCTCGCAAACCCGCGACAAGGACGCGCTGACAGATGAAGGCGTCGCCCGCGTCATCAAGGAGCTGAAAGAAAAATTCGACTGGATCATCTGCGACAGCCCGGCTGGCATCGAACGCGGCGCGACATTGGCGATGCGCCACGCCGACATCGCCATTGTCGTGACCAATCCCGAAGTCTCTTCGGTGCGCGAACTCCGACCGCATCATCGGTCTGTTGGATTCCAAGACCGAAAAGGCGGAAAGGGGCGAGCAGATGGAGAAGCATCTCCTACTCACCCGCTATGACGCCGCACGCGCCGAACGCGGCGAGATGCTGAAGGTCGAGGACGTGCTTGAGATTCTCTCGATCCCCCTCATCGGCATCATCCCGGAGAGCGAGGAAGTGCTGCGCGCGTCCAATCTAGGCGCGCCCGTGACCTTTAGCACGACGCCGAGCGCGCCGGCGCGCGCCTATTTCGACGCGGCGAAGCGCCTCAACGGCGAGACCCTCGCGGTGAAGGTGCCAAACGACAAAAGAAGTTTCTTCGGCAAAATTTTTGGGCGGAGGGCGGCATGAACATTATCACTTTTTTCAAGCGGCCCATCACTGCTCCGGTGGCCAAGGATCGTCTGAAGCTGTTGCTCGCGCACGAACGCGCGGTCATTGGCAATGCGAACGTCATTTCTCTCCTTCGCGAAGAGATCATCGCCGTCATCGCCAAGCATTTTCCGATCGAGCCGAACGCCATCAAGGTCAGGATGGAGACCGGCGAGGCGATTTCCACGCTCGAAGTCGAGGCTGAAATCCCAACTGGGCTCTGCGCCAACGCCAGCAGGCCTTTGGAGCCGCCCAAAGCAACCGCCGCCGTCGAAAAAAAAAAGACAGCCGACGCCGCCGCCGGAGGTTGAAGGCGGCGGAAAAGGCGATTGCGGAGCGGCGCGTCGGCGCTTCCGCCTAAGCCCCCGTTGGCGCCCGCCGCAATTTGCCGCGCTTGAAAGTGCTGAAGCGGAGGGTCCCGTTCTGCCCCGCATCAGCGCTTCGATTTCGTGGCATCATGGGACGAACCAGCCAGCGCTTGGCCTAATGCCGTGACGATGCTCATCTTCTGGGCGCGCGTCGCCCCTATGCGCGGGTGGCCAGCAGCTCCGAAAGGTTCCCGTCGACCTGAGCGAGAAAAGCTGGATCCGTACCGAACAGCGCCAAATGGCCGTCGATGCTGCGCAGCGGCCGGAACTCGCTGCCTGGGATCAGTTTCTGCTCGGCTTCGCAGTCGCGCGGCCGGAAGAACATGCACTCGTCGATCGGCATCACGAAGGTCTTCGCCTTGATTCGACCGAGCGCCTCGCTCAGCTTGCCGCCGGTGATGCGGCTCACGTCGGCATGCTGGCATTTCCACAACATACAAAGTAGGTCGTTCGGGTCCATCGGAGCGAAGTAGCCGGTCATGAAGTTGTCGACGAACGCCTCGACCGTCGGGAAGCCCAGCGCCGCAGGCCGGCCCTGCTGGTAGAACTCCGTGCTCCAGCCCATCACCGCCCAGATCGTCGCGTGGCGCTTCAGACCCGCGGCCACGTCCGACGATTGCTTGTAGTTGCCGCCGTTTAACGCCGGATCGGAGGTGATCGCGACTTCCAGCGCATCGAGGAATACGCGAAAGTGGTCGGTGCTTTTCGCCGTACCGGCGATCGGCGCGGCCCGCCTGACCATCTCCGGGTAGCGCACCGCCCATTCGTAAGTCTGCTGCGCGCCCATCGAGCCGCCGACGACCAGAGCGAGGCTCTGCAAACCGAACGTCCCGGTCAGCAACTTGTGCTGCGCGCGAACGTCGTCGCCGATGCGCACCTTCGGGAAGTTCGCCATGCCAATCGGATCGGGCGCGTTGTGCGGCGACGTCGACAGGCCGCCGCCGATCTGGTTGACGACGACAATGAAGTACTTGTCGGGGTCAAGCGCACGGCCCTTACCAATGTATGCCTGCTCTAGGATTTTGCTAGTGCCGGAATACCATGTCGGGACGAGAATCGCATTGTCCTTGGCCGCGTTGAGCTGGCCATGGGTGGCGACGGCGAGCTTGCAGCCGCGCAACGTCCCGCCTTCCTCCAGGTCGAGGTCGCCGATGTCGCGCAGCTCATAGGGGCCGTGGCCCTCCTGGGAGTAGTAAGGGTTCTCGATCACTCTATGTCTCCATGGAGTCCGCTCAGGGCGGACTCTAGGTTGTGAATGGCTCGTTCAGTAGTGCATTACAAAACCGGGGTAGCCCCTGATGGCCAGTTCTTCGCATTTCTGGTGATAGGTTCCGACGCCACCGGCGAACGATAGCATTCGCCGCTGCTTGCCGGGCACGTTCGAGCCCATGTACCAGGAGTTGGTCTTCGACATGAGCGTCGCGTTGGCGAAGCCATCGTGGTAACTGATCCATTCGTTCTCCATCAGCTCGGTCGGCTCGATCTCCGTCAGGTCGTGGGCCTTCAGGTGGCGGATGCAGCCGGTGATCCAGTCGACCTGGTGCTGCAGGCAGGTGGTCATGTTGCACAGCGCTGCCGCGGGCGCGAGCGGCGCGCCGGTGGTGAAGAAGTTCGGGTAACCGTGGATCAGCAGGCCCAGCGTCGTGCGGATCTCCCTGCTCCAGTCCTCCTTCAGCGAGCGGCCGCCGCGTCCGCGAATGTCGATTTGGGTCAGCGTACCGGTGCCGGCGTCGAAGCCAGTGGCGAGGACCAGGATATCGATCTCGCGCAGCTTGCCGTCGGCGGTCTGCACGCCGTGTTCGGTAAGGCATTTGATCGGCGTTTCATTCACGTCGACCAGCTCCACGTTGTCGCGCTCGTACACTTCGTAGTACTTCGTTTCCAGCGGGACCCGTTTTGAGCCGAAGCCGAAGTTTTTGGGAATCAGTTTCTCGGCCAGCTTTGGATCCTTGATGCGCGCGCGAGTCTTTTCTTTGACGAACTCCGTGACCACGTTGTTGACCTGCTCATCGACGAACAGCTCAGGGAACGTGCCAACCCAGAAGGCCAACGAGCCGTCTCCCCACACCTCTTCCAGGTCCTGCTGTCGCTCCTCGGGTGTCAAGTCGGCCCATCTGCCGTACATGAAGTCGAAGTCGAAACCAGCGTTCGTTCTCATCACGCGGTGGCGCAATTCATTGAAGCGCTTCCGGTAGGACTCCCGATCGGCATCGGTCAGCTTGAAGTTCTTCATGGGGATCGTGAACTCCGGGACTTTCTGGAACACCGTGAGTTGAGCCACCTCTGGCGCCAGGGACTGGATGACCTGGATTCCGGTTGCGGCGGTCCCGATGACACCGACGCGCTTGCCCTTGTAATCGACGTCCTCGGGCCAGCGCGCGGTGTGGAAGATCCGGCCCTTGAATTCGTCCTGGCCGGGGAACTGCGGGATCAGCGGCGCCGCGAGCATCCCGGCGCAACTGATGAAGTACTGCGCCTGGAAGGTCTCGCCCCTGTCGGTGGTGATCGCCCAGCGCTTGGCCGCTTCGTCGTAACTGGCCGCCGTCACTCGCGTGTTGAACTGGATGTCCTTGCGCAGATCGAAGCGATCGGCCACGAAGTCCAGGTAGCGCTTGATCTCGGGTGCGCCGGGGTAGCGCTCGCTCCAGCTCCATTCGTCGTTCAGCTCCTTGGAGAACCAGTACTGATAGACGTTCGACGGCGAATCGAGGCGCGCTCCTGGATAGCGGTTCCAGTACCAGGTGCCGCCAACATCGCTTCCGGCTTCCACCGCCCTCACCTTGAATCCCTGCTCGCGCAGGCGATAGAGCTGGTACAAGCCGGCGACGCCTGCGCCGATGATGAGCGCGTCGAACTGGGTGGCTTCCGTCGGGTGGCTTGCGAATGGGGTGCCTTGGGCGGTTGGAGTCATGGTCTCCTCCGATAATATATTGACTCGGCCCTTTGTCGGGCAGCGACACGTTACGTCGCTCCTTCCCTGCGGTCTAGAAGCTAGAAAAAAAAACGAGGGGAGATCTTTTGAACAAATCGGTGCGTGGCGCTCGCGCGCCGCTCAGGCCAAGCTAGGGTCGACGATACCGCGTTCGCCGCGCACCCGCCGGCAATGTCGTGCAACTCGTAGGGACCGTGACCTTCTTGCGAGTAGTAGCTGTTGGTGATCATCGGGACTCCTAGATTTTGGGGAGCCGCCGGGCGCCCCGGCGGCGCGTTTGATCATCTAGGCCAGCGCGAAGCCCTCGTAGCCCTTCGCCGCGACTTCGTCGCACGACCTGCGGTAGCCGCCGACGCCTTCCGGCCCGATGTACGCCAGGAACTTGCGCGGCTTGCCTGGGATGTTCGCGCCCATGTACCAGGAGTTGGTGCCCGGGATCAGCGTCATGCTGACGAGGTCGATCACATGCTTGCCCCAGTCGTCCTGCGCCTTCTGCGTTGGCTCGATCGTCGTCAGACGGTTGCGTCGCATATGCGCAATGCACTCGGTGATCCACTCGACATGCTGCTCGATCGACACCGGCACGTTCGAGAACGCCGACGGGCTCTGCGGGCCGGTGATCATGAACAGGTTTGGGAACCCCGCGACCGCCACGCCGAGGTAGGCCTCCGGGCCATCCGCCCACAGCTGGTTCAGGCTGCGGCGGCCACGACCCTTAATGTTAAGGGCCTTGAGCGCGCCGGTCATCGCGTCGAATCCTGTCGCGTAGACGATGATGTCGAACTCGTACTCCTTGCCGCCGGCGCGGATGCCCTTCTCCGTGATCTCCTCGATCGGGCCGTCGGCCTTCGCGTCGACCAGCAGCACATTGCGCTTGTTGAAGGTCTCGTAGTAGTTGGTGTCGAGCGGCTGGCGCTTGGTGCCATAGCCGTAGCTCGGGATCAGCTTTTCCGCCACCACCGGGTCGTTCACGGTCGAGCGGATCTTGCCTCTGACGTATTCGGAGACGATGTCGTTCGCCTTCTTATCGAAGAACATGTCGTTATAGTTGCCGAGCCAGAACTCGAAGCCTCCCTCGTCCCACATCCGGTCGAACTCTCGCTCGCGCTCTTCTGGCGTCGTCTCAAGCACCCCCTTCGGCATGAAGCTGAGCTCGAAGCCGAAGAAGGATTTGCGGATATTGTCCGCCACCTGGTCGTAGTTCGCCTTGCGCGCCCTTACCACTTCGGGATCCACCTTGCCGTTGCGCGCCGGCACGCAGTAGGCCGGCGTGCGTTGGAACACCGTCAACTGCTTAGCCTGCTGAGCGATGATCGGAATCGCCTGGACCCCGGTTGCGCCGGTGCCGATGACGGCGACGCGCTTGGCGGTGAAGTCGACGCCTTCGTGCGGCCAGCGGCTGGTGTGATAGGACTTGCCCTTGAACGTGTCGATGCCTTTGATCTTGGGCATATTGCCTGCGGTCAGGCAGCCGGTTGCGGCGATAACGTAGCGCGCGCTGTACTCGTCGCCCTGCTCGGTGCGCATCGTCCAGCGGTTGGTCGTTTCGTCAAAGACGGCGCTGTTGACGCATTTCCCGAACTCGATGTCGGGTTTCAGATCGAAGCGATCGGCGCAGTGTTCCAGGTAGCGCAGGATCTCGTCCTGCTCAGGGTAGCGCTCGGACCACTCCCATTCCTGCACCAGGTTGCGATCGAAGGTGTAGCAGTAGATATAGCTCGGCGTGTCGCAGCGCGCACCGGGGTACCGGTTCCAGTACCAGGTGCCGCCGACGCCGTTGCCGGCCTCGAGGACGCGCGCGCTCAAGCCGAGCTTGTCGCGTAGCGAATGCAGCATGTACATCCCGGCGAAGCCGGCGCCGATGATCAGGGCGTCGAAGTTGGTCGTAGGGGTTCGCTCGATGGGCTTGGCTGTTTCCCGCATTTGGACCGTGCTCGGCGTAAAGCCGGCTGGTGTTTGCGGATTCGACATATCGGCTCCTCCTTTGCGAACTGGGCGCTCGGCCCCTTGCCGGGGGCAGCAATAAGTTACGCCGCTCCTTCGCTGTGATCTAGACTAGAAAAACACGAGGGGAGATCTTTTGAACAAATCGGTGCGTGGCGTTCGCGCGCTGCTCAGGCCAAGCCAGGAACTGGATCTGCGCCTTCAACAGAGCAGTCATGCATCCATTGGCGCCTCCGCCTAGATGCTCTGCTTACGTCAAAAAGGCGTCTTCTGCACTTGAGGCGCTGGAGCTGAGTTTAGTCGCTCCGCCCCGTCGATCTTATTTTTGCGCGAAGTCAGAAACGGTGGCCTTGCCCGACGTTGTTTTAGAAATTCGTCGCGTCTTCAGCTTTCATTTCCACCTTTGGCGCGGCGAGCGTCTGGCCCGCTTTGCGCCAACCCTCCATCCCGTCCGGATACCAGTAGACGTTGAGGTAGCCGAGGTTGATCGCGCGCGTGGCGGCGGTCAGGCTATTTTTCCCGTTCGCATGGCCGTAAAACACCAATGGTTGGCCAGGATCGTCATTGGTCAGCGACTCCAGCCGGCGAATGAACGAATTGGTCTGTTTAATATTGAGAGCGCCGCCGCCGCCCACACCGGGCATCCAAATGCTTCCTGCGATATCGAGATGCGGCGACGGCGTTGCCGCCACAGTCGAAAGTCCGCCGGGCTGCGCCGACGCATCCGACACGTCGATAAGTATGACCTCCTTCAAAAGCTGCATCAATTCGTCCGTATGAATCTCGCGCGCCGCTCGTACCTTCCCATCAAATCCCATCTCGGGCGCCGACGTCCCGGCCGCTGCGGCGTCCCCGCCGCCAATCACAGCCAGAAACAGCGCGCATGAAAGAAGCGTCCTGATTCTTTGACTTAGAGAACAAAGGATAGCGCTATGATGTAATGAAAAGATCCCCGTCATTGCCATTCAAGCTCCTTGTAGGCCGCTATGACGTTGCGGGCGTTATAGTTCTCAAACAGCGCCCAATCGCCCCGCTCGGATTGCCCAGCGGTCTTCACCGCTTCGTCAATGTCGACGCCATCGGCGATCGCCTGTCTGACGTCCCTCTGCAGCGTCGTCAGATAGCGCTCTATGTCTGCTGCGCCCGCCGGCCAATCTATGGCGACGGGGCCGTGACCAGGCACTGCGCGTGAGGCCGCGATCCCTTTGAGGCTCGCAAGCTCCTTCAGCCAGCCTTGCAACGATCCGTCAAGCGAAGGGACGCGCCGGACAAAGACGAGATCGGCCGTCATAAGAATTCCTGTTTTGCTCATCAACGAGACTGAGGTCGCAAGTTGTGTGAGCCGGCCCATGCGCGTGCGCCGCGACGACGCGATCGCCGAGGTCGATTGACGCGATGTCTTGCACCTCAAGGGTCGGCCGAACAACAGGCCCCACCCGGTCGGCGCCAAGGATATCGGCAAGGACGCGACGGTAATATTCGCCACGCTGACTCATCGCCTCGCGGAGAGCATGATGGCCGACATAAATAGGCGAATCTTCGAGAAAAGCGCCAGCCCCGAAGATGTGATCAGGATGGATGTGGCTCATCACAACGTATTTAATGGGAGCTTGCGTCTTCTGCCGGATCGTCGCGCGGAGATTTTGGCCGTCGGCGAAGCTGCCGCCGGGGTCGGTGACGAGCACGCCGGCGGCGCCGACAATAAAACCTATATTGGCGATGGCGTCGTCATTAGCCGATGTCGCGTCTTCGTCGACGCCGCGGCGGATGTAAACGCCAGCGCCGACTTCATCGGTCGCGAAAGGTCCGTCAGCGGCGAACGCCGACGCTCGACCCCGGCGCGCAGCAAAGACACACGCCGCCAAGCATAAGGCTGCGGCGCGTTACGGCCGTATAGGTCAAAACCGCTTCTCCCGACGCCTTCGGCGACTTGGACGGTCATTCGCCAAAAGGGAGGCTCGAGACTATTTCCGACAGCCCTTCGCTATTTCGTTTATCATTTTCCATATCTGAACCGGATCAATTTTGCTTGAGAAGACTTTAGCCGGCGCCTCGGCTCAAAACGGCGCCTTCTCGGAGCGGGTCAAGGAATAACGGGCGGCGTATAGACGAGCGTGCCGGCGAGCGCCCAGAGCAAAAAAAGCACGATCGGCAGGTGAAAGGCGAGCTGCAGCGCCGTGAAGCCAACGACGTCGCGCGCCTTGATTCCAAGGACGCCCAGCAGCGGCAGCATCCAGAACGGATTGATGAGATTTGGCAGAGCTTCGGCTGAATTGTAGACCTGAACGGCCCAACCGAGGTGCACCTTCAGCTCGTTCGCGGCTTGCATGACATAGGGCGCCTCCAACACCCATTTGCCGCCGCCGGAAGGAATGAAGAACCCGAGCGCAGCCGAATAAAGACCCATGACGACCGGAAACGATCTCCCTCGTATTGATGCTGGCGAAGAATTCGGCGAGGCGATGGGCGAGCGTATGGCCGCCGGCCGCCGCCGCGGTCGTCAGGATCGCGGTGACGCCGCCATAAAGCGGAAACTGGATTAATATGCCGGCCGTCGCCGGCACGGCTTTGGCGGCGGCGTTGAGAAAGCTCTTGGGCCGCCAATGCAACAGAAGCCCGATCATGAGCAACAGGAAATTATAGGTGTTGAGATTTGAGATCGCCAGGATCGGATCCTTGCTGGAGAACTCCTGGACCAGCCAGCCGCCGCCGAGGGCGAACAGGAGAAGGGTCATGACGCGGGCTGTATTCCAGCCATTCGCCCGGGCGCTGGCGCGGCGGTAGCGGCGCGACTCGCGTCGCGACGTCGACGCCCATCATCGCCGCGGTCACCGCGCTCGATCCCGACGGCGCCGACAGATAGGCGATCACCGCCGAGACGATCAGCAACACCGCCAGCAAAACGCCGGACTGCCACAAAAAGATCGTCTGCGCGAATGGAATGACGCCCGTAATTTGCAAGCAAGGGCTTGGGGATCGCTCCGGGGTTCGCCTGCAATTGCGCGGCCGATGAGCTAAGGCCCAGAGCCCAGGTGCAGCCAAGGCCCATGTAGGCGGCGGCGCCCGCCGCGCGGTAGTCCATGGCGAGGACGGATCGCTGCGCGATGGCGCGGGCGAGCAAGCCGCCGAATATGAGGCTCAGCGCCCAATTGATCAGGGACAGCAACATGGTGACGACTGCGATGAAGGCGACGGCGCTGCGGCGCCGCGCGGCAGGCTGGCGATCATATCGATCAATCGCGCGGCCGGCGGAGAGCTTGCGATGATATAGCCGCTAATGACCACCATGACCTGTTGCAGGGTGAACGGAATGAGGCTCCAGAAGCCGTCGCCGAATGATTCGCGTGACCGAGCGCCACAGACGCGCCGTTTAACGTCGCGGCGATGGCGACAACGACCACCGCGATCGCGGCGAAAACGAAAGCGTCGGGAAACCACCGCTCCGACCAGGCGGCGAAGCGCAGCGCCAATCGCGCGAGCAGGCGGTCCTTGTCATCGAGCGGCTGAGCGTCCGGGTTCGCTTCCATCTGTGTCTTCCATTCCGTTAGGAGAAACGCCTATTTGATATGCGCGATTGGCGAGGCTGGGAGCCGCGAAGCCGGACCCAGCTTGAACGTAATCGGATCGATTATTGCGAAATATCGCGGTTTCGAAAAGACCGTCTTTCGCCCGTTCGCTTTTTCCCATTCCGTCCGCCGCAAGGCCCTATCGCCCAATGCGGAAGCCGGCGTAAAGTGTTGGCCATTTTTTCGCGAACTCGAGGCTGCGCAAAAGGCAAGCCCATCCCGCCGCTCGGGAGGCGGAAATGAATTATCGCAAGGAACTCTTCGTCGACGGAAATCAAGCGTTCAAACTTGCCGATGTCGATCCCGCTGCGACGCCGGGATTAGATCCAAAGCAGGCCGCGATGGACATGATCGAGGCCTTGCGCGACAGACTTTCGCACCAGCAAACCCTGCTTTACGCGCAAAAACAACATTCGCTGCTCGTCGTCCTGCAAGGCATGGACACCGCCGGCAAGGATGGCGCGATTTGCCACGCATTCGCCTCCTTCAATCCGCAAGGCGTAACTGTCGCCAACTTCAAAGAGCCGACGCCGGTGGAGCTGGCGCATGATTTCCTCTGGCGCGTGCACGCGCATGCGCCGGCGAAGGGATGGGTGGCGATCTTCAACCGCTCGCACTATGAGGACGTGCTGATCACGCGCGTGCACAAGCGCATTGACGAAAAAACCGTCGCCGACCGTTATGCGCGCATCCGCGATTTCGAAAAGCTGCTTACGGAGAGCGGCGCAACGATTTTGAAGTTTTTCCTTCATATCAGCAAGGAGGAGCAACTCGCCCGCTTTGAGAAGCGCTTGGACGATCCTGAGCGCAGCTGGAAAATCAGCGAGGCCGACTATTCCGAGCGGCCGT
This sequence comes from uncultured Alphaproteobacteria bacterium, assembly GCA_963815815.1. Taxonomy (GTDB): domain Bacteria; phylum Pseudomonadota; class Alphaproteobacteria; order Rhizobiales; family Beijerinckiaceae; genus Methylocapsa. The sequence continues at coordinate 96,582 of CAWFIA010000008.1, read as the reverse complement.
TTTGGGACGATTACATGCGGGCCTATGAGGACGCCATGCGCGCGACCAGCACGATACGCGCGCCCTGGTACGTCATCCCTTCGAACAAGAAATGGTTTCGCAACGCCGTCCTCTCACAGATCGTAACGGAGGCTTTGGAGGAGCTCGCCATGCGGTTTCCCGAGCCCAGCGTCGATCTTGCCGAGATCAGAAAAAAATATCATGCGGCTCTGCTCGCGGAAAAAGCGGAAAAATAAGATTAACTAACCCCCGGCAGAGCCGGGGGCTTTATTTATGTGAGCCGCTCAAAGCGGCTGGGAGGGACGCTGACGCGTCCCCGGTTCATTGGGCCACCTGATGGTGGCCGATCAGCGCCAGAGGTTCAGTTGCTCCAGCCTCTGATCTTCCTTTTCCTGGCTCTTGATGTATTCCCGGATCGCAGCTTCGTCTCTCCCCACGGTCGAGACGAAATATCCTCGCGCCCAGAAATGTTGCCCTACAAAATTGCGCCGCCGTTCCCCGTAAACGCGGGCCAGATGGATCGCACTCTTGCCCTTGACATATCCGATCACCTGAGAAACCGCGTATTTCGGCGGGATCGAAATCATCATGTGCACATGATCCGGCATCAAATGCCCTTCTTCGATCCGGCTTTCCTTTTGTGTTGCTAACTTACGAAGCAATTCTCCAAGATGATCCCGCAGTTGCCCGTATAGCGCCTTGCGGCGGAACTTCGGGATGAACACGACGTGATATTTGCACTCCCACTTTGTGTGACTTAGACTTCAAACTCGTCCATCGTGACTTGACCTTTCGTGTGCTTGGCGGCTCACAAAAGCGATGGTCACGATGGACTTCAGGAAACGTCAAACTATTGCTGCCTCCCCGGCAGAGCCGGGGGATCTCCCGCACGGTTTAGCCGGGCGGCCCGGGCTACCGCCGGTAAGCCGGCGACGCTCAACCAGCCTGCTCGGCTGCAAACCGCCGCAACGATTCCTGGGTGTCGATGTCTATCAGGGCGGCGTCATCTTCGACGGCGCATTCGACAAGACGGTCGCCGGCCAGGTCGATCAACGCCCTTGCGCCGCGATCGCCTTCGAGCTTGGCGATCGCCGGAAAGAGGTCGCGGCCGATCAGCACCGGATTGCCGCGCGCGCCGGCCCACGTCGGGACGGCCGCAAGCGGCGTTTGCGGCAAGGCCGCGACGCCTTGCGCTGAAGGCGCCGATCACCTGGTCGATCAGAGCGGCTGGAGACGAAAGGCATGTCGCCAAGCAGAATCACCGCGCCCTCGCACCGCGACGGCAAGGCGGCGACGCCGCGCTTCAGCGAGCCGGCAAGACCTGCGGCATAATCCGGATTGGCGACGAAGGAGAGTTCGAGCCCTTGCAACGCGGCCTCTACCTGAGCGCTCGCATGGCCGGTCACGACGAAGACAGGCCTCGCGGATGAAAGCAGCGCCGCCTCGGCGACATGGCGGACCAGAGGTTTTTTGCGCACGACGGCGGTGAGTTTCGTCGTTTCGGAGGTGCTGGAGAACCGCGTCGAGCGCCCCGCCGCAAGGATGATCGCGGCGATGTCAGCCATTTGCAGGCAGGCGCGGTTGCGGACGCGACTTGATCTCGGTGAGCAGACCGCCGACGCCCATCCGGCGGATGTCCTCGCCGCGAACATCGAGGCCGGCCAACAGCCGGTTCAGCACGAAATCGAAGCCGTTTTCTTTCGGCGATCGCGCGCATCCGGGCGCGCCGATGACAGGTTTTTGCGGAGCTTGGCGCGGCGCCCGGCCATCGCGCCGATGCAGCAATAAATTGCCGGGATCCACCGGCATGCCGAAATGCGCGATGCGTCCGCCCGACTTTTCGATTGCGGTCGGAATGACGTCGCGGCGATCGGTGATCGCGCTGGCGCCGAAGATGACGATGAGGTCGCTCGACGCCTCGACGCGGCGGAGCGCGCCGACGACGGCGGCCGCCTCATGGCCGCACGCGCTCTTCGACCGCGATCCGCTGCCGGTTCCACGAGACGCTCTTCGAGCGCAAGAAGGGTTTTTTCCACGATCGACGACTTTGAGGCCGGGGAGCAGCGTCGAAACGACGCCGACGCGCAGCGCCGGAACGGCGCGACGCGCGAGCGGCGCGCTTCGCCGACGCTCGTCAATGCCTGCTCCAGAATGAAGCGCGAGGATATCGCAAAGGAATGATCTTTACCGTCGCCGCCATTTCGCCGGCGCGAACCCTATGGAAGGGCGGCAGCGTCGCGACTGGGACGCTTTCATCGACGCTATTGATGCGATCGATAGCCGGCGCGTCGACGACAGCACGCCGCTGCGTTCGGCCATGAGATTGCAGCGCCCGGTAAATGGCGCGGTCGAGGCGCAGATTGCCGCCCGCCAAGCGGCGCGCGATGGCGAGGGCGGCCTCGTTCTCCTCGACGTCGCCGGCCTCAATCTCGGCGACGATGATCTCGGCGACCCCCGCCGCAACAAGCGCGGCGATGTGATCGGCGCTCGATGCGTTCGCCTTTTTTCAAAGCCAATCCCGGCGTTTCGGATCGCATGCGCGAGCAAGGCGCCTTTGGCCTTTTCGACCGGCGACGAGACCAAATCTCATGCCGCCCGCCATGACTTCGCCGAAGTCGCGGACGATGCATCGCCTCGATGATTTCCCCGAGAATGGCGACGCCTATCTCGGCCGGGCTTTTTGCGCCGATGTCGAGACCGACGGCGCGTGGATCCGTTCGATGCTCCGCCTCGCCGAAGCCCGCGGCGCGCATCCGTTCGATCCGTTCGCGCATGGGTCTTTCGCGAGCCGAGCGCGCCTATGTAGAAGCAGTTTGCGTGAAGAGCAGCGACCAAGGCCTCATCGTCGATGCGCGGATCGTGCGTGAGCAGCACGATCGCCGTCGCGGAATCGAGCCAGACCGAAGCCAACGCGTCCTGCGGCCATTCCGCGATGATCTGGGCGCCCTGGAAACGCTCAGGCGGTGGCGAACGCCGTCCGCGGGTCGACGATGATCGTCTCAAATCCGGCAAGCTGCGCCATCGGTCGCCAGCACTCTGCGCAATATGCACGGCCCCGATGACGATGAGCCGAACCGGCGGCGCATAGACGGTGATGAACTCCCTTTCGCCGTCGCATCGCTGACGCCGCTTTCACGCTGGCCCAGGCGCGCGGCGATTGCGGAGGCTAAAGGATCGGAGGCAATATCGGACGACACATACAAGCCGCTCGGCGCCGGAGCTGAGATTGGTGACGACCGCGCAAGGACGACGGGCGGCGCGCTGGACATTGATCGCACCGACAAAGCCGGCGTCAAGCCGGCGCACGTAGACTTCTGATGCTGCCGCCGCAGGACAGCCCTGCCCGCCAAGCTGTTTCATCCGCGATCGCCGAATTCCAGGAGATGCTGGCTTCGGGTCGCGATCGCTTCTTGAGCCCTGCTCACCACCTCGCCCTCGACGCAGCCGCCTGAAACGGAGCCGAGAAAATTGCCCGCCGTCGTCGATGACGAGATGGCTGCCGACAGGACGCGGCGCGGAACCCCAGGTTTCGACCACAGTCGCGATTGCGACGGCGCGTCCGGCTCTCGTCCACCGTTCCGCCTCTATGAGAATATCCTGGTCAGACGCTAGCATGGGAAACCTTATCTTTCGCGATGCTGACGGGCTATATAGGGCGGCCCCGCGCGAATATCAAAAATGCGGCCGGAACGTCCTGTCAGGGCTTGCCTGAGTTTCGGCGAAATCAGTATGACCGTCACGCCGCGCGGACCCAAAATCTTGATGATTTTCGCCGCTTCTGAGGAAACCCAGGGAGGCAGGCATGTCCGATGCGGAAATCGCGGCCGTTCGCGCCTTGTTGCAGTCGAAACCCCGGCCCGTCGGCTTCGCCGCCCGCCGGGAGCGGCTCGACGAGGTCGCCGCGCATCCGGCCGGCGACGGATATTTCGCTTGAGGCTGAGACAATCGGCGGGCTGCCGCTCGAATGGTCGTTGGCCAGAGGCAGCGATTCCTCGCGGGCGCTGCTTTTCTTCCACGGTGGCGGCTACTGCTCGGGCTCCATCGCAAGTCATCGCGGCATGGTGACGGCGGCGGGACGATCCGCCGGGATCCGCACCCTCGCGGTCGGCTACCGTCTCGCCCCGGAGCATCCGTTTCCGGCCGCGCTCGAAGACGCGACGGCGGCCTATGACTGTTGCTGCTGCGATCGCGGCGTTTCGCCGAACCGCATCGCTATTGGCGGCGACAGCGCCGGCGCCGGACTGACGCTCGCGTTGCTGACCAGTTTGCGCGACGCCGGCGGTCCCTTGCCCGCCTGCGCATGGCTGCTGTCGCCCTGGGTCGATCTTGAAATGCACAGGCGCCACCATCGAAAGCAAAGCCGCGGTCGACCCCCTGATCCAAAAGCCCTATCTCGAGGATCTGGCCGAGCGCCTATCTCGCCGGCCATGATCCGCAAAATCCGCTCGTCTCGCCTCTGTTCGCCGATCTGAAGGGCCTGCCGCCCCTCCTCGCGCAGGTCGGCTCCGCCGAGACCCTGCTCGACGACGCGGTGCAGATCGCTGCGCGCGCGGGCGCCGCGGATGTCGCCGCGACGCTCGAAATCTGGCCGCATATGATTCACGCTTGGCCTTTATGGGCCGATGAGCTCGAAGCCGGGCGCGCCGCGCTTGCCTCCGCCGGCGCGTTCATCAGAGCGAAGCTGGCGTGATTCTCAATCGACGCGGCGTCCACATTCTTCAACAGGTCGCGACGGCGTGGAGGAAATCTCGACGTCAAGTCGAGGGGCTGCGGCAGCGTCATGCGCGACAGCTTCGCTGAACGGGCGCCGCTCGGCGATCAACGTCGCGACGTCGGCGGCGAATTCCGACCATGTTGCGCAAAGGCGCTTGCGTCGATCCTGCGCTCGATAGGCTTTGCGCGCATCGGGTTCAATAGGCGGCTGATCGCGCTTTTCATGTCCTCGCGATGATACGGCGAGAAAAGCGCGCAAAGATCCCGCGCGACGGGCGCGATGGATGTTGCGTTGGAGGCCGCGCATGGCTTGCCGAACCAGAAGCTCTCGCCGACCGGCAAGCCCCAGCCCTCGAAGAAACTCGGAAACACCGTAAAGAGGCAGGAGGCATAGAGCCAGCGCAGTTCATTGTCGGTCGGCGCCTCGATGAAAATGATGGGGCCGCCGGGCGCCAGCGCATCGAGCCGCGCCAGGGTCGCATGCGCCTTCCAGCCGCGCCTTCCGGCGATAACAAGCGTCGGCATCGAGGCGCCGCGCTCCGCCGCGAGTTCGCTCCAGACTTCGATGAGCGCATGATGATTCTTGCGAATTTCGATTGTCCCGACGTAGAGGGCGAAATCGCGGCCCGCCAGCGCTTCCAGCCGTTTTGAGGGAGAGCGAGGCGGTTCGCCGCGCCTTGAGCCGGGAAACTCGTCGGCAAGAGGCAGAACCGTGGACGCGATCTGCGCGTTGCCGTCGATTTGCCGTCGCGCCCGCTTCAGCTCGCTTCGATTGAGCTCAGTCGTCACCACGAAATGAGCAGGCAGGCGCAGCACGTCGCGGTATTCCTGCGCGAAATCATGCCCGGTAAACGATGGCATCGCGAGCGGAATGAGATCATGAAACAGCACGATGAGATTGGCGTCGCTTGCCGCGGCGCGCTTGCAAAGTTCTATGATCTCTTTGTTGATCCAGAATGCGCCGGCGATGAAAAGAGAATCGCGCGATCTGATATCTGGCATGCGCTTATGACGCGGCACGCACATTTGGCACCGTCGCTTTCGCCAAAGGAGCTTCAATCCCTTGGGGCCTAGCTTGAAATCCGAGAACGTTTCTTTGAGCAAAGCGAAAGTCCCGTCGACGTCGCCATTCGCCTCTTCGATCAGGGCGCCAAGTTCAAGCCAATTTTTCTGATGGAACGCCAGGACGCGGACAGAGGGGCTCGATTGGCACAGCCGGGTCGCGACCTCAAGCTGCACCCGGGGGATGCCGGCGCAGGTGTCATGCCAGATCGCATGGCAAAGCACATCTGTCAGATCGACGAAAGTGCGAGGCTTCGATAGCTCGTCACCGTCTAACTGCGCTTCTTTCGAAGGTCCTTCGACGTAGCTGGGGGAGAGCGCAGAGGCGGCTCTTCGATCGGGCGCGGCATGACGCGCCCGGCGCCGCGCCATCGGCGGCGCAAACCGCAAGCCAAAATTCATCGCCAGCGACAAGAGGAGGTTGCGCGCCATCCCCGCCGCCGCCCGAATATCAGGCCGGCCCTGCCGCGCGTCGGCGAAAGGCGTTTTGTGAGTGTTAAAAATTTGTATCCGGTCGGAAAGCATCTGACAGTCCTCGAAAGAAGCCGAGCGCGTACGTTCCGCCGAGCTGAGGCGGTGGCGCAGAGGGCGCGGGCTGATTGGGAAAGAGCAGCTGGAGCGGGTTCGTCCTCCATGCGCGTCGGACGACTGCAGCTCCGATCGAAGTCGGTAAAGTCAGAAGGAGGCCTCGATACTTGTCGCCCCCGTCTCGCCTTAGCGCGCGATGTCGTCGGCGCTCGGCGTCGCGAATGAAGCGCTGAAACTGCGCGGCGCCGAAAGCGCGAGCGGCCCGGAGCAGGCCAGGTTCAATTCCGCCTCGCCTCGCCAGGCGGCGATGGCCATTGGGGCGACCAGCGATATCAGCGCGGCCGCGAAAAGAAGGCTGCGCCGCAGCGCCTGTAGATGAAGGGAAGTTGGCGTGGGCCGCGATTGATTTGTGCGAGCGCCTAGCAGCCTCGCGTTGCAGTTCGAGCGTAAAGAAATTTGGCGCGTCATGGCGGTCCCCGGTGCGTGGGAAAAAGTCACACGCATACCTTACGTGGGAAATTTTTCCACGTCAAGTCACTTTGTGGGATTGAGTCCCACGGCACTTTCCGTCATATGCTGCGTTGATGAATCCTCATTCGAACCCGACGCCGCCTGACGCCGACCGGCTGCAGTCTCCGGTCGCGCGTCTTTTGCGCCCTCTCGTTCGGCTATTCATTCGCAGCGGAATGACCTTCCCCGGCGTCGTCGAACTTCTGCGCGAGCTTTACGTCAACGTCGCCGAACACGACTTCGCGCTGAAGGCCAAGGAGCAGACAGACAGTCGCGTCAGCCTGCTCACGGGCATTCATCGCAAAGAGGTTCGCCGGCTGCGCGGCGCGGGCGCGCCGATCAGCGCGACGCCGGCCGCCGTTTCCCGCGCGAGCCGCATCATCGCGCGATGGCTTGCCGCGCCGGAATATACGGACGGCGATGGACGGCCGCGGCCGCTGGCGAAAAACGCCGACCAGAACGCGGGGCCCTCTTTCGAGCAGCTTGTCGCATCCGTCACGCGCGACGTCCGCCCACGCGCAGTGCTCGACGAATGGCTCGATCGCAAGCTGGTGACGATCGATGAGTCGGGACGCATCAATCTCACTGAGGCGGCTTTCGTGCCGCAAGCGGGCGCCGAAGAGCAACTCTATTATTTCGGCCGCAATCTGCACGATCACATCGCCGCCGCCGTCGCCAACGTGCTCGACGAAGGGCCGCGCTTTCTGGAGCGCGCGGTGCATTATGACGGATTGTCGGATGCGCTCGCCGCCACCCTTGAGAAGCGCTCGCGCGAGATCGCTCTCGCCGCTCTGAAGCAGGCGAATCGGGAGGCGCATGCGGCTTGCGCGACCAATTCGGGCGGCCGCAGCCGGTGGATCATGGGGGTTTATATTTATCGTGAGGGAGACGGCGCCTCTGATGCGCCCCCTGCGCCGGAAAACAAAGCAACAGACAACAGGGGCAAGGCGTCTTGACCGGCCTTCCCTCCCTCAGCCGCCGAAGTTTGCTGGCGTTGTTGGCGGCATTGCCCGCCTGTATCTGCCGTCCTGCGCGCGGAATTGCGGGACCCGGCGATCAAGGCATCGGCGGCACCGGCCTCACAGCTTCGCCCCAAGGAGACGAGGACGATAAAGACCGGGGCATCGGCGGCACCGGCGTGATCGGCACGATACGACGCTTTGGCAGCATCATCGTGAACGATCTGCGCATTGCTTACCCCAAAGACGTCGCGGTGCGCATCGACGGCGAGGAGGCGAGCGCCAGCGCTCTCAAGATCGGCCAGGTGGTGCGCCTCGTGGCGCTCGAAACCGGCGGTCTGTTTTCGACGCGCCGCATCAACGTCACGAGCGAGGTGGTCGGTCCGATCGAGAAGGCCAGCGCCAAAAGCCTGACGGTGCTCGGGCAAACCGTATCGCTCGCTCGCCTGCAGAAGGCGCAGGGCCGGTGGCGCGTTGGCGACCAGGTGGCGGTAAGCGGTTTGCGCCGGCCTGGCGGGGCTATTGTTGCGAGCCTCATCGAGAAGCGCGGGTCCCGCCTTGAACAGGTCGCCGGGCCAATCGGCGTCGCCGCGGACGGTACGCCGATGGTCGGCCATTTGAAACTCAGCGGCGTCGACGCAAGCCTTATTGGCCAACGCGCGGTGCTGCGCGGCGCTCTCGCCAATGGCGTTTTCGACGTCGCCCATAGCGAGAGCGAGCGCGCCTTGCTGGGGAGCCAGGTGCGCAAACTTTCGATCGAAGCGTATGTCGAGCGCAGCGCCAACGGACTGCGTCTCGGATCGGGACTGCCAGTTAGCGGCGACGACGCTTCGCTTCCGATCGGCCACGCTGTGCTGGCAGTGCTTGAGACCAAAGTCGGCGGCGGCGGCGAATTGCGCGTCGAGACCGTTCGTTTCGACAGAGGCGGCGGCTCGGCTGGAACCGGCTCGCGCGGGCCTGCCGGAAGCGGCGGCGGTCCTCCCCGTCCCGGAGGAGGAATGCTGAACGGTCCTGGATCGCATGGAGGCCCTCTCGATAACCCTACCGGCCCACACGGCGATTTCCACGCGCCCGCCTCACCCGGCGGCTTCGGCGGTCCGGACCGCATGGGCGCTCCCGAAGGTTTTGGCGGCGCGGGCGGCATCGGCGCTCCCGGGGGCTTCGGCGGCCCGGGCGGCACAGGCGCTCCCGGAGGCTTTGGTGGTCCAGGGGGCGTGGGCGCCCCAGGCGGTTTCGGCGGTCCGGGCGGCCGCCAAAGGTGATGGCGGCGGCCCCGCATTCTAGGCCGTCTCCAGCACCAGCCCCTCATTCGAGCGCAAGACCAAGCTTGTCGGCGCGGCCTCGCCGCGGCGGTCGCAATGAGTTGAAATCGCGATCCTCAACTCCGGCAAATCGTGCGGGACTGGCCAGGTTTTCGTTTTGTCGCTGAAATTCAGTATAACGAAGGTCCGCTCATCATCGTGACGGCGCTCATAGGCAAGAAGATCGGCGCCGCAAGGAAGGCCCCTCCAGCTTCCGCGCGAAAGCGAGACGTGTGCGCGGCGATAGCGCAGAAGCAGGCGCACGAGCGACAACATTGAGGCGGGATCGGCGCTGTAGGCGGCGACATTCCTGGTCGGCCAGTCGGGCGTCAGCGGCAGCCACGGCTCTACCGTCGAGAAGCCGGCGTAGGCGCTTGCGTCCCATTGCATCGGCGTGCGTACAGGATCGCGCCCGACGCCAAGGCCCGGCTCGCGCAAGGCCCAGGGATCGCGGATGCGCTCGGGCGGAATTTCTACGTCGCCGATTGCGAGCTCATCGCCGTAATAGAGCGTCGGCGTTCCACGCAAGGTGAGCAACAGCATCGCCGCAACGCGCGCCTGCGCCTGCCCCACCCGCGCCGCAATGCGGGCGCGGTCATGATTGCCGAGCACCCAAGTGGGCCACGCTCCGTCCGGCAACGCCGCCTCGTAGGTCTCGATCAGCGCACGGATTTTCTTCGCGCTCCACGGCGTCTCGATGAGCTGAAAGTTGAACGGCAGATGAGCGCCGCGCAGAGCCTTGCCATAATAGGCGACCAGCCGATCGACCGGCAGATAGATCTCGCCTATCAGCAAGCGATTGTCGAACGCCTCCAGCACCTGGCGCATCTGAATGATCATGTCGTGCACCTCAGGTTGATCGGCGGAATAGGCCTGCACCAGCCGCTCGTTTTCCGGCTGTTTCGGCGTCCAGGCAATGTTTGGCGGATTGTCGCGGAAGGTCTCATCCTTGATGAGATGCCAGATCGCGTCGAGGCGAAAGCCATCGACGCCGCGTCGCAGCCAGAAGCGCAGAGCCTCGAACATCGCCTCGCGCAACTTGGGGTTGCGCCAGTTGAGATCGGGCTGCTCGGCGAGGAAGGCATGATAGTAATATTGCGCCCGCGCCTCGTCGAAGGTCCACGCCGGGCCGCCGAAATTGCTCAGCCAGTTGTTGGGCGTATCGCGCCAAATGTACCAATCGCGCTTTTCACTTTCACCCGCCCTGCTCTCCTTAAACCAGGGATGCTCGATCGAGGTGTGGTTCGGCACGAAGTCAAGGATGATTTTCAATCCGCGCGTATGGACGTCCGCGACTAGGAGGTCGAATATGTCGAGCGATCCGAACAAGGGATCGACGTCGCAATAATCCGCTACGTCGTAGCCGAAGTCATGCATCGGCGAAGAATAAAACGGCGAGATCCAGATGGCGTCGACGCCAAGCCAGACGAGATAATCGAGCCTTCGCCTTACGCCCTCAAGATCGCCGACGCCATCGGCGTTGGAATCCTGAAACGAGCGCGGATAGATTTGATAGATAGCGCCGGTGCGCCACCAGATCCCGGCTGGATTGTTGGGCGATGTCATAAAAACTTCATCTCTCAATGATCGATAAGGCGGATGATCGGATCTTGAAAGCTTGGCCCATGCTCGACCAGCCTCTTCCCATCGTCGTCCGTCCGTCGACCGAGCATGACGTGCCGTTCATGGTCGACATTTACGCCTATCATGTCCAGAATGGACTTGGCGATTACCATCCCGAGCCTCTGCATCCGGAAGACATCAAGCGGCGGCGCAAAGCGATGCTGAAACGCCGCCTCCCGCATATCGTCGCCGATCTCGGCGGCCTCATTATCGGTTATGCCTACGCTGTTCCTTTCCTCAAACGGCCCGCTTATCGCTACGCCGTCAAGCACTCGATCTATGTGCATAAGGATCACCTTAATTCCGGCGTCGGCCGGCTTTTGCTGCTGTCCCTAATCGAAGCGTGCGCCGCCGCCGGATTCCGTCAGATGGTTTGCTACGTCGACAGCGCCAACGAGCCCTCGCTCCGCCTGCATGAGGCCTTCGGCTTCGCGCGCGCCGGCGTCCTGAAATCGGTCGGCTATAAGTTCGGGCGGTGGACCGACACTGTCTTGCTCCAGCGCCCGCTTGGGGACGGAAATGCGTCGCGCCGAGGCCCCTCGAAACCGCCGCCGACGAGCCTAGTTCGCAGACGACGCATTAAGCGCTGCGTCTGCGGCCTTTTTGTCCGCGCCTGAAATCGGCGCCTATTCGCGCACAACATAAGTATAAAACCGCACCGCCCCGTCCGGCTCGATCTCGCGATAAAGCCCCTGAATTTCGGCCTCAAACCCTGGGAAAAGATTGGCGCTGCGCTCGAACATTTTGAGATAATCGAGCATGGGCGAGGCCTGCGCCCCGATCCGTTCGCCCGGCACGATCGTCGCTATGCCCGGCGGATAGACGACAAACAGTGTTGTCGCTATCCGTCCGGCGAGCTTGTCTAGCGGCACATAATCGACCTTGTTGCGAACCATTTGCCGAACAGCGTCATTCGGCGCTATCGCCATCTCCGGCAAATGCTCCGGCATAAATTGCGCCCTTTGCAACTGGCTGACGCCGCAGCTCCGATAAAAATCGTGCATTTGCGCGCAGAGGTCGCGCAGACGGACGCCAGCATAACGCGCCGGCCGGGCCCTGACGAATTCCGGAATGGCGTCTATGAGGCGCGCGTTCTCATCATGTAGTTTCTTGAAGGCTACGAGAGCGCTGAGAAGCGTCCACGCCTTGCTCGATTCTACGCCCGGCGTCAGTAGAAAAAGCAGCGAGTTGAGATCATTCTTTTCAGGGACTATGCGATTTTCGCGTAGATATTGAGCAACGACCGGCGCCGGAATGCCATGCGCTTCGTAGGCGCCCGTCGTCTTGTTGAAACCTGGGGTGAGGACCGTCAGCTTGTTTGGATCGGTCATCGCGAAATTCTCCGCGACATGGGCGAATCCGTGCCAATGCGCGCCGGGGTTCAACGCCCAATAGCGCGCATTGGAGACGAGTTCGTCTGTCGCGACATCCTCCCAGGCGACTTCCTTCCGCGCTTCGCCGTCGCTTCCTGGCGCAATAACCGTATCGGGCGCGAAAGCGTCAAAGAACCATTTGCGCGCGAGATCTTTCTCCTTCTCTTCGAACTCGCGCCGCAGCGCGCGGAGCTTCTTGCGCAATTCGACCCCGAGCCTGATGGTGTCGTCCCAAAGCAGTTGGCCAGAGCGGCCCTTCATCATCTGCGCGCCGACGTCGAGCGAGGCGAACAGCGGATAGAATGGCGAGGTCGACGCATAGAGCAAAAAGAATTCGTTGAATCTCCGATGGCCGACAAAGCGATCCTGACCGCGGATGTGGCTGTCCTTCACGTGGATCTGCGAGGCTTGCGAAAAGCCTGCGAGTTGCTTGTGGGTAGACTGCGTCGCGATAATTCCGGGCGAGTCCGGCCCGAGGCCTCGAAGATCCATGGCGAAGCAGTTGGCGTACAAGGGATGGAATTTCATAAATCCCGCCCACGCCTCATCAAACAGGATATAGTCGCAAAGATGGCCTATCTTTTCGAGGATCATCTTGGCGTTGTAGATCGTTCCGTCGTAGGTGCATTCCTCTATGACGGCGACGCGGAACGGACGCTCCCGTCGCCACGCCTCGCTGTCCTTGACAAGCGGATGGCGACGGATTTTTTCGCGGATGCGCTTTTCGTCCAGAGCCTCGGGATAGATTGGCCCGATCAGCCCATAAGGATTTCGGTCAGTTTCAAGGAAGATCGGCACGCCGCCCGCCAAGGTGAGCGCGCCATGGTGCGCAGCCTTATGATTGTTGCGATCGAACAGCACGAGGTCGCCCTCGGCGATGAGCGCGGACAAAGCGATCTTGTTTGATGTAGACGTGCCATTCAAAACGAAATAGGTCTTTTCCGCCCCAAAGATGGCGGCGGCCTCCTTTTGCGCCCGCAACGCCGGCCCTTCATGCGTCAAAAGATCGCCGAGCTCCAGCACCGAATTGTCGAGATCGTCGCGGAACACCGCTTCGCCGAGATGTTCGACGAAGATGCGGCCGATCGGGCTGCGGCTGTAGAAGATGCCGCCGTTGTGTCCGGGGCAAGTCCACAATTGATTGCCCTCTTCCGCATAATCGACGAGGGCGCCGAAGAAGGGCGTCTTCAGGGTCTCCGCATATTGCTTGAGCCGGCTGACGAGATTCTTGGCGATGAATTCGGGCGTCTCCTCCGCCAGAAATACATAGCCATCGATATAGTCCAGCACCTCGACGGGTATGTCCTCGAACTGCTTGCGGCGCACCAGCATGACGATCGGCATTTCAAGTCCGCGCCGGCGCATGAGGTTGATTAGCGCGGCTGTCTTTCCCTCAACGCCCTTCTTGCCCCAGTCTACCACCATGCAGCCGATCGCGGCGTCGGTCTGCACCGCAATTTCGGCATCCTCCATCCGCCTCGCGCGCACGACCTGAATGCCGAGCTGCTCGATCGCGGTAATGATCTGTTGCAGACGCATCCCCTCAAGGCTGTTTTCATCAAACGCGGGGGCGCAGACGAGGAACGTGAAACGCCTGAAGAAATCCATAGACCCGCTCCGCCGAGCTTCCGCACCCAAATCGTGCGACGCGGCGGCAGTCATAGCAGAGGTCGAGCGCCGGCAAACCCCCAAAAAAGAAACGAGCCGCCCCGCCGCTACGTCAAGTTTGAACGCGCCGCCGCCCGGGGGTGCCCGAAGCGCGCAAGATGTGCTGTATCCGCTGGGTCCGTCTCCCCTTCGGCGTTAAATGAAAACGACCGGGTGTATATTGGAGATTCGAGAAAAGGAGCAGCCTTGGCCTCTACGAACAGATCGCGAATGGACGCAGAATATTCACGCTGGTGAACCAAAAAGAAATCAAACGCGGTTGGGAATTGGCCTACATCTTTTGGTGGAGCAAATACTGTCAGGCTGACAAAGACGCATTGGCCGGCGCTAATTAGCTTTGTTCGGACCGCTATTCAAGAAATTCTGCCTGGATTGGCAAATTCGACCGCAAACCTCGCTCATTACACGGAGCTTTCCTGTTGACGACCCCGCTTGCCCTGCCAAGGCGACCGTGGATGATGGAAACAACACGGATGCTCTTTATTTCCAACGCCGAGAAAGTCGCTGCGCACTGAAGCTGTTGGTCGCCACAGCGAGGCGGATATGATGTCGGGGCAAAAATGGCCGCAACGCCGCCCGCCGCCAGCCATTCCGACAGGCTTCGCCTTGTCTTGTGCCTTGTCGTTAGTTTTCTTCTTTTCAGGGGTTTTCCGATTTCCGCGGGGCTGTAAAATGCTCTAGTGTTACGGCCGACTGTCAAAGGCGCAGGCGGAGCGAAGCAGGCGTTGTGCCCGCCGAGACGGCCTCGCCTATTAGCTCGAAATTCGAAGCACTGGAGCATGCGCCATGAACGATCTCCTCGTCATCGCTTTTTCGTCCGAGCAGAAGGCGGAAGAAGTCCGTCACAAGCTGTTGGAGCTGCAGAAGGAGTATCTGATTGAGCTCGGCGACGCCGTCGTCGTGGCGAAGGGCGAAGACGGCAAGATAAAGCTGCATCAGATGTTCAACACGACGGCCGCCGGCGCGGTGTCCGGAACCTTCTGGGGCCTTCTGGTCGGGACATTGTTTGCTCTGCCGCTCGTCGGCGCGGCTATTGGCGCCGCCTCCGGCGCTCTCGGCGGATCGCTGACTGACTTCGGCATTAATGACGATTTCATGAGAGAAGTCGCGCAAGCGGTGCCGCCAGGCGGCGCGGCCCTTTTTGTCCTTGTCAAGAAGATCACCATCGACAAGGTTCTTGCCGATCTGCAGGGTGTCGGCGGAACGGTTTTGCGCACATCCTTCGACAAAACGCAGGAAGAGGCGATAAGAGCGGCGCTTGCCGGCAATCCGGCGCAAACGCCGGCGCGACCGCCAAGCGGCCGCGGCGAGCCTCCGACCGCCGCCGCGCCAGTCACCGCCTAACCGCCTCGCCACAGCTGCGCTTTGGCTTTCGCCAACCCGGCCAGATTGGCGCTTTGAGCGAAACACGCCGCGCGCGCAAGCTCTGTCTTTGAAGGATCATTTCCGAGTCTTTGAAGGATCATTTCCGACTTGCCGTTTCTTACAGCCATCCCAGCTCTATCGCGTGCGCTCGCCGAGAGAAATTACGATTGCGCGACGCCCGTTCAGACGGCGGTGCTCGAGGCCAAGGCGTCGAATTGCGATCTTCTCGTTTCGGCGCAAACGGGATCTGGCAAGACGGTCGCCTATGGCCTCGCGATCGCCGCCAATCTAATCGGCGATGGCGACGTTATGGACCCGGCCGGAGCGCCTTTGGCCCTCATCATCGCGCCGACGCGCGAGCTCGCGCTTCAGGTCCAGCGCGAACTCGCTTGGCTCTACCAATATACCGGCGCCCGCGTGATTTTCTGCGTCGGCGGCATGGAGCCGAGGCGCGAGCGGCGCGAGCTCTTCGCCGGCGCTCATATTGTCGTCGGCACTCCTGGACGCCTGCGCGATCACATCGAACGAGGGGCCCTCGACGTCTCGAAACTGCGAGCCGTCGTGCTGGACGAAGCCGATGAAATGCTCGATCTCGGCTTTCGCGAGGATCTCGAATTTATTCTTGAGACGACTCCGAAAGATCGGCGCACGCTTTTGTTTTCGGCGACGCTGCCAAAGGGCATTGCGAACCTCGCCAACCGCTTTCAGCGCAGCGCCGTGCGTATCGAGATCGCCGACGGCGAAAGCGGACATGCCGACATCGAGTATCGCGGCGTCCGGGTCGCGCCAAACGAAATAGAGCATGCGGTCGTCAATGTGCTGCGCCTCCATGAGGCGTCGAGCGCGTTGGTGTTCTGCAACACCAGAGAAGCGGTGCGCCACCTACAGGCTATTTTGCTGGAGCGCGGCTTCGCCGCCGTATTGCTTTCGGGCGAACTGAGCCAGCATGAGCGCAATCACGCGTTGCAGGCGATGCGTGACGGGCGCGCGCGCGTATGCGTTGCGACGGACGTCGCGGCGCGCGGCATTGACCTGCCAGGGCTTGCCCTTGTCATCCACGCTGATCTTCCGCATGACGCCGAAATCCTGCAGCACCGCAGCGGCCGCACCGGGCGTGCCGGCCGCAAGGGAGTGAGCGTTCTGCTTGCGCCGAATTCGCGGCGCCGCCGCGCCGAACAGTTGATGGCGGCGGCAGGCGCTCAGCCAGTCTGGAGCGCTCCGCCAACCGCCGAGGAAATCCGCAAACTCGATCAGGAGCGCCTGCTGCAGGACCTGCTGACGGAGGAAAGCAGTGAAGAGGAACGCGCTATGGCGCGGGCGCTGCTGACCGAGCGATCCGCCGAGGATATCGCGGCCGCGCTCGTGCGAAACTACCGCGCGCGTCTGCCCGCGCCCGAAGAGGTGCAAGACCCGGGGGACGGCCGCTCGCCGCGCCTGCCCCGCGATGGCGAGCGAAGCAAGCGAGCCGCAGAGCCACGCAACGTTCATAAGGGCGTCTGGTTCAAGCTCGACATTGGCGCAAAAAAGGACGCCGACCCGAAATGGCTTTTACCAATGCTCTGCCGGCGCGGCAAAATTACGAAGCAGGATATTGGCGCGATCAAGATCTTCGAGCGCGAGACGAAATTCCAGGTGTCGGAGAGCGTCGCCAAGCAGTTCTTGGCCAATGCGCGGCGCCGCCGACGGAGATCCAATCCATATCGAGTTGGCGATGGCGGGATTTGAGGCCGGGAAGCCGCGCGCCCGGCGCGCTCGCGATCCGAACGCGGAGTCTGAAAGACCGCATAAGAAACGCAAAAAGGATTGAACGCGGCGACGCGCTCCATCGACAGAGCCTTTGCGCAGGCGACCCTCCTCTTCGACGATCGCACACACCGGCGAAATATTCGAAGGCCAGTTCCCGACGAGATCGATCCGCCTTCTCGTAAGCGCTCGATCTCGCCGGGGTCGCCGGCAATCAGGCAGCAATCTGGCCGAGGCGCGCAGCGCTACTGGGACTTATCATTTGGGGTCATGTGGCTCTTCGGCATGGCCCCGCTTTCGGTGCCCGGCTTGGCTTCGACCCCCGGCGCTCCGCCTCCCGTTGTCGGAGTTTGCATTTCGTTAGCGGAACGCCCTTCTTTCTTCTGCATCGCCGTGTCTGGCTCGACGTTTTTTCCGGCAGCCGGCCCGGACGTAGCTCCGGCGGTGGTTCCATTCGCCGACCCAGACGTACTTCCAGCAGTCTGTGCGAGCGCGATCCCGCCAAACAACAGAGGCGCGGCGCAAAGACCGACCAATAAGCGGTGTGACATGATGTTTCCTCCTTGGGGACGTTGAATTACGCGCTAACGACCGACTTCTGATTTGGTTTCGGGTCTTTTCTGGCGGAACCCGGTCTGTTCGGGAGGATGGCGCCCGAAAAAGGAAAAAAAAACCGGGGTAGGAGAAGCCAGCCGTCTACTGTCATGAGAGTGACGCGCCCACCCGTTAAATTCACATTTTTTCGTGGTGAGTGGATCATCAAGCCGCAACCAGACGGTTCTCGCGCAGTCTAAGCGAATTGAAAACGGAGCGCTGCGCGTTTCTTTTGCTGACGTGCAGATTCAGCCTTTCGGGGCATGGGAAGCGAAATTTTGAGCAAAGCGGCATTGCGGAAGACTGCGCCTTTTCGGATCCAATATGGCGTTTTGCCTTACCGGCTCACACGATCAAGGGCGCTTGAGATTCTGCTCATCACAACGCGGCAGAGCAAGCGTTGGATTATTCCGAAAGGCGATCCGATCAAGGGCTTGACGCCGCGCGAATCCGCGGCTCGCGAGGCGTTCGAAGAAGCAGGCGTTCGCGGAGCCGTCGGCGAGAAAGCGATAGGCCTCTTCCGTTTTCAGAAAACTCTGGAAGGCGCCCCGAATGTCTTGTGCGAAGTCAAAGTCTTCGCCTTGAACGTCAAGGCGCAGAACAAGGACTGGCCCGAAGCGGCTCAACGTAAAACGCGCTGGTTCGAGCCGGCTGATGCTCTGATAGCGGTCAAAGACCCCGATCTCGGATTCCTCATCGCTCGTTTCGCCGAAAAAATGTCGACGCCGGCTGCCCGCCGCAAAGGTTTAACTCCGAGCGAGCTCGGCGCCGACCTTGGCGGTTAGTTGACTCGCTCCGACAAAAAATCTGGCGCGCCCGTCGTCAGCCCGCCAGGATCCACGCCGACAAAGGATAGGACAAAATGAAGCCGAGCGCCGCGCCGGCGCAAATGTCGGTGGGGTAGTGATGTCCTGAAGCGATACGCGCCCACCCCATCAGAACGAGGAGAGCAATCGCCGCGCCGAGGCAGTCCGGCCAAGCAAGCACGATCGGCACCAAGACGCCGCACAACGTCATCGCATGGCCGCTCGGAAAGGAGTGTTCGTCGAGGACACCGAAGAGCGACGACAGTTTGGCGTCCGCCTGGAACGGTCGCGGCCGACCAATGTAACGTTTGATGGCGGGATAGAGGCAGTGCAAAGTCCGGCGTTGAGGCCGGCTGCGACGATGACTTTCATCGCCTTGGCCCCGAAATGTTCGAAAATCATCAAAGCAAGGATTGGGTAAAGCCAGCCGTTTCCGAGAGTGCTGATGACGACAGCCGACGTCCTGCCGATCTTCCATTTGACCGAGCGAGAAAAGAAATGCACCGCCACGAGATCTGCGGCGGAGAGCCGCTCCTTCGACGTTGCCCAAAGAGCGGCGCATCGCCCGGCTTCGCTTACGGCATTTTCGGCCTTCGGGCTGACGCGATCATCGCTGAGCCCAAGCTGCGAGTTCGTCCGATTGGGGATCGAGGCGTCCTCAATCATGCGCTAATCATGCCTTTCGCGACGGTAGCCTATCCACTTCATAGTACCGAAAAACTATGACATTTTGACAATTTGATTGCCTTTGATTGAACAGTCCCCAAAATCCACCGCCGCCCTCGGCATGCTCGGAGCGAACGGCCGGAACGGTGAAGGAACCGTCTCGTGAGGTTAGCGCCGACGGGCGCCGCAAGGCAAGCGACCGGAGCGCCGCAACTTTGGCGACCACCGACGCGCTTGGCGCAAAGCGCAAAGCTGTGCGAATATGCTGGAAGGACGATCCGCCGGGGTCGCCCCAGCGTCACCTTCGCCGGTGAATTAATGCAGAAAAATCCGTTACATGGCGTGGAGGGCGCCCGCGCGCGGCGCCGATGTTTTGGGCAATTCGTCGCCAGCGGATGACCGCAAGTCCATAGGGGCAGAATTTGGTCGCCGCTAAGCCGATCCCGCCGTCCCGCGACCTGATCGTTCGCCTTTCCGCCAAAGGCGAGATCTTGGGTTGGGGTCCTATGGCGGAATCGCTTGTGGGCTACGCAGCCGACGAGATCGTCGGCTGCCGCATTGATTCGATTATTGCCGAGCCCATTCCGCCGGAAAGTTCGACTGCGATCGCCTCGCTGCGCAGCGGGCGATCGGTCAAATTCGAGACCTTGCTGCGCCGCAAGGATGGAACCCTCGTCGAAGTCGAGATCGACGCGGCCGCCGTCGCCGCGGGACAAAGCTTTGCCGCGGCGATCATCCGAGATCTGACGGAGGCGCGCCGCGCGCGCCGCGTCAACCAGCAAAATGAGGAACGGCTGCGCCTCGCCCTCGGCGCGGCCGAGATCGGCGCATATGAAATCAATTTGTTGACGCAACGCTATAGTCTTGATACGCGCGCCGCCGAAATTTGGGGCCGCGATCCGACCGAGGCCGTTTGCTATGATTTCCTCGCGGCCCAAGCGCTGGCGGAGGACCGGCCGGCGGCCGAGGCCGCGCTGGTCGCCGCCGCCGATCCGCGCGGGCACGGCGGCTACCAAGTTGAATTCCGCATTCGCCGCCAGAATGATGGCGCTATCCGGTGGGTGGCGCTGCAGGGGCGCACTTTTTTCGAGAACGGACGAGCCGTCAGCCGCGTCGGCGTCATGCTCGACGTGACGGAGCGCAAGCGCGCCGAAGAGGCTAACGCCCACCTTGCCGCCATCATTGGCGCTAGCGAGGACGCCATTTACAGCTTGAACCTTGAGGAGACCATATTGAGCTGGAACGCGGCTGCGGAGCGAGTCTTCGGCGCTAAGGCCGCCGCCATGATCGGGTATAACGATCTGATCCTCGTCCCGGACGAACTGCGGGCCGAGCGGGACGCCTTATTGGCCGCGTCGAAAATGGGTGTGGTCGTCCGCCGTGAGACGAGGCGTCTTCGCCGGGACGGCGCCACGATTGACGTTCTGCTGAGCATCGCCCCCATGCGCGCCTCGTCAGGAGCGGTGACCGCCATATCCGTGCTCGCGCGTGACATCACCGCCGACAACCGCGTCCTGGCGGAGCTCGAGCGAGCGCACGCCAAAATGGCGCAGCAGACGGCGGAGCTCGACGCGATTTTTGAAGTGCTGAACGTACCCGTCACGGTTTATAATAGCGGGGGTGATATCGTCCGGACCAACGCCGCGGCGCGCGCCGTGTGGGGCATCGCGCCGAACGCGCCGCAGCCGATCGATTTCCAGCACCTCGCCGCCAAGCTCAGCGTCCGCAGTCCGACGGGCGAGCAAATCGATCCTGGCATGCTGTCGGCGCGGCGCGCCCGAAGCGGCGAAGCCGTCACCGGCGAGGAATATCAGATAACCTCGCCGAGCGGCCTCCGACATGATTTCGACGCCTCCGAACTGCCTCTCGTCGTCGCCGGGGAAGTGACCGGCGCCGTCTCGGTCTGGCATGACATCACCGAACGCAAGCGGAAGGACGAGCAGACCGCTATCCTCCTTCGCGAATTGTCACATCGCTCGAAGAATCTCCTCACCGTCATCGAATCGATCCTGCGTCAGTCCGCCAAGAGCGGCGGGTCGAAAGAGGAGTTCGTCAGGAGGTTCAGCGAGCGGCTGCATGCTCTCGCCAATTCGCATGATCTGCTCGCCAAGCATAACTCCCTCTGCGTCTCCCTGACCGATCTGATTTTTTCGCAAGTAGGCCATCATTGGGAGCCAGGCCAAAGGCGCATTTCAATAAGCGGCCTTGGCCTCAGGCTGAAGCCCGACGCGGCGCAGATGATCGGCATGGCGCTGCACGAACTCTCGACCAACGCCGCCAAATATGGCGCATTGTCCAATCAGACTGGGCGCGTGTCGATCAGCTGGAAGATCGACTTTATGGGCGTCGGCGAGCCGATGTTCCAGTTGAAATGGGCCGAGCGCGGCGGCCCCCCCGTGACGGCTCCGGAACGCAAGGGTTTTGGCTCGACAGTCATTCAACGCGTCGTCGGACAGTCCCTGAACGGTTTCGCAAGCCTTGATTATCTCAGCGATGGCGTCGTCTGGGTGCTACGCGCGCCGCGGTCCGCTGTCGTCGACGCGCTTCATCAAGACTCCCCGCGCGGGGAGCAAATGCGTTCGCCTGCCCTGCAAAAATTTCAGAGCCTCTGGCTCGGCCTCCATCTCGAGGGTCGTTTGCCTCGTCTCGCCGACATGGCACTGGGCGAGATCGAGCAACAGGACAATCTCATCGTGGCCGAAGTCAATCACGCCACCGCAGCTCAGGGCGTGCGTTTCATATCCATCGGAAAAGCGTTGACTGAACGCATGGCTCTCCGGGGCGAAGGAAACGAGATCGAGTTCACCGAAGCCGAGATTCTCGGCGCGGAGGACGGCGCCTATCGTCGCTGCATCCGCTCGGCGAAGCCCGCCTATGAATACGCCTATTTCAATCTGCGAGAGGGAAAATCCTTCTTCTTTGAAAGGCTTCTCCTTCCTTTGTCCGACGACAACCAGACGGTTTCGCACATTATCGGCATGGCGAGTTTCGAGGATGGCCTAGCTTCCGTCAATCAGCCATAGTTTATTGCATTGAAGCAATAGACTTTCGCATTTGACGTCGGATCGACCGAGACAGCTAGCGCCGCGCGACGACAATCATGGATTTAGCGAGAGGCGGGATGCGTCCTACACGCTCAAAAGTGAGTTCCCAAAACCCAGCTTCTTTCAGCAAAGCGCCTAGAGTCTCGATCGACCAAAATTTGATGTGACCGTAGTCCGTGAGAGCGGTGAAATGAAAATCCCACTTTCCGGCCAGCGCCAGCGCCAAATTCTTCCAATAGCCGTGGTATGGCGTCGAGACGACTGCGATTCCATCGTCTTTTAATAGCTTATAGAGCGTAGCCGCATATTTGCGCGGGGAAAAAACATGTTCGACGACTTCAAGGCTTATAACATAGTCGAACTGCCCATAACGAGACGCCAAATCGTCGTAAGCTGAACCTTGCTCAAGCTTTAAATGGGGAAACGCGCGGCGAGCTTGCGCAATGCCTTCGGCAGACGGATCGACGCCCACAACGTCGAAGCCTTGATTTGAGAGCAGGGCGGCAATGGAGCCGTTACCGCAACCCAGATCGAAAAGACGATTGCCTTTATTTGATGCTTTCCTCTCGGCTGACAATATAGAGTTGAGTTTCGGCGCCAAATAGCCATGGGCGTTTGTCGGTTTGCCATGGGACCATTTAAATCCCTCAATATCGCTCAGATTTTCCATTCGAGCTTCTTCCTCATGCAAGGAAAGCTGACGATCGGCACACTTAAATTAACCTCAATCTCAGTCGGGCGGGCCAGTCGCCCTGGGGACTTAAAGTGATTTCGGTTGGCTAGTCAAGCTTACGCCGCTGTTCACAAGGCGGCCTGGGTTTCGTCGACCTCACAATCGTATGTTTGCTTTTGTCCGCAAAGGTCGCCGACGCCGGAGCGGCCTTCCTGACGCAAGCGCGTCAGCCGCATTTTCTTGGCGCCAATCGGCAGTCGCTGCGTCCGCTGGAGCCGCCTCAAGGCGTGGCTTCAAGTTTGAGCGCGGTGATCCCCGCCGCGATGTTGACGCCAGTCTGGCCTTCGACGGACACCGGCTGCAATGAGAAAGCGCGTTGCGAACCACCGATAAGGGCGTTGGCGCCAAGACCCGCGCCGGCGGTCGCCTCGGCACCCACCCCGGCGTAAGTCCCGGCCAACGCGCCATGTGGCACGCCATCGATCGAGCTCAGCACGCCCCAAATGAGATGGCCCTTCTCCACGGCGCCAAGGGCGACGCCATAGTCGGTGATCGCGCCGACATAGTCGTCCGGGGGGCCGCCCGCCTGATTCGTGAAAACGCATTTCAGCTGCTGTTTCTGCACGAGGATGAAGCCGATCCCGGCGGAGACGTCGCAGGATAGGAACCCTGCCTTTGTGTAGGTCTGCGCCGCTGCCGATTGGCCGCAAAACGCGAGGATAATTGAAACAAAAAGCAGTCGGGATCGTTTGAGCGGCGCAAGCATAGAGCCGTTACCTTCCGTTGGTTCGGGGTTTGGCGGATTCCGTCTTTGCGGGGAGGATCATGCGTCGGAGCCAAAGGATAGGCAACATGCTTGACATCGTAGCAGCCGTGTTCTCCTTAGATTTACGCAACGATGGGACGCGACCGATGATGGAAGCTCCTTTGGGAAAGAGCGGCGTACCCAGGATTTTCCTTCCGCCTCGCCTTTATCGTCCCGCGCCCATAGGCTAGGATGGGTCACCGCGGTTCGACATCGATCGCGGGTCGAAGCATCGGCCTTTTTTTCCTGGCCCGCGCCTTGCTCCAAAATCGTCAGACGCAGCGCGCGAGGCCTGCGCAATTGTGGGAGCGTCGCCCTGATGGATCGCGAAACAGACGCCACGCCGGTGGCGGAAGCCAGCCCGCCGAACGGCGCCGCCCCGCAAAGCGCGGAGATCGCGGCGATCCGCGAGCTCATTCTCGACAAGCTCAAATATTCGGTCAGCAAGAGCGTCGCTTCAGCGAGCGCGCATGACTGGCTCATCGCCACGGCGTTGAGCGTGCGCGACAAGGTCGTCGAAAAGTGGCTGAGCTCGATCGACGACGCCAAGAAAACCGGCCGCAAGCGGGTCTATTACCTCAGCCTCGAATTTCTGATCGGCCGGCTCCTGATCGACGCGCTAACCAATATGGAAATGATCGATCAGACCCGCGCGGCGCTCGCCGAACTCGGCGTCGACCTCGAGACGTTGCGCGAGGTCGAGCCTGACGCGGCGCTCGGCAATGGCGGCCTTGGCCGGCTCGCCGCCTGCTTCATGGAAAGCATGGCCACGCTTTCAATCGCCGCCTACGGCTACGGCATCCGCTATGATCATGGGCTGTTCCGCCAGCGCATCAAGGACGGTCGGCAGCTCGAATATCCTGAGGACTGGCTCTCTTTCGGCAATCCATGGGAGTTCCAGCGTCCGGAGCTCGTCTACCCCATCGGCTTTGGCGGCCACATCGAAGAGGAGACTCGGGCCGACGGGGAACTGAAACAGGTCTGGCATCCGACCGAGACGGTTGAGGCGTTGGCTTACGACACGCCGATCCCGGGCTGGCGCGGCGCCCATGTCAACACTTTGCGCCTGTGGTCGGCGCGCGCGCTGGATCCGTTGCATCTTGGCCAGTTCAATAGCGGCGACCATATCGGCGCGCTGATGGGTCAGGTGCGCGCCGAATCCATCTCGAAGGTTCTCTACCCGAGCGACGCGACCCCGGCGGGCCAAGAACTAAGGCTGCGCCAGGAATTTTTCTTCGCCTCCGCTTCGCTGCAGGATCTCGTCCGCCGCCATTTGAGCCTGCATGGAGAGATCAGGACTCTCGCGGACAAAGCCGCAATTCAACTCAACGACACGCATCCGGCGATCGCCGTCGCCGAACTGATGCATATTCTCGTCGATCGCCACAACATCCCTTGGGATGAGGCTTGGGCTATCACGCAAGGAACATTCAGCTACACAAACCACACGCTGCTTCCCGAAGCGCTCGAGACATGGCCGGTGCCGCTGATGGAGCGGCTGCTGCCCCGCCACATGCAGATCATCTATCTCATCAACGCGCTACATCTCGAAAGGGTAAGCTCCAGCCCCGATTCCAACGGCGAACGGTTGGCGGCGCTCTCCCTCATCGACGAATCGCATGGCCGGCGCGTCCGCATGGGGCACCTCGCCTTTCTCGGGTCCCACAAGGTCAATGGGGTTTCGGCCTTGCACTCTGAACTCATGAAGACGACTGTGTTCCGCGACCTCGAATCGATCGCGCCGGGAAAGATCACCAACAAGACCAATGGAATTACCTTCCGCCGCTGGCTCAAGGAAGCCAATCCCGGCCTCACCGCTCTTTTGACCGAAGTTGTCGGCGACAAACTTCTCGACGATGCGTCTGTCCTGGAAAAAATCGCTGACGTCGCTGGCGATTCCGCGTTCCAGGCGCGCTACGCCGCAATCCGCCGCGCCAACAAGATGGCGCTGGCGCGGCTGGTGCAGGAGCGGCTCGGCGTCAAGCTCAATCCGGACGCCTTATTCGACGTGCACATCAAGCGCATCCACGAATACAAGCGTCAGATTCTCAACATTCTGGAGGCCGTGGCGATCTATGAGGAAATCCGCGCGCAACCCTTCAGGGACTGGATCCCGCGCGTCAAAATTTTCGCCGGCAAGGCGGCGGCGAGCTATACGACGGCGAAACTGATCATCCAGCTCGCCAATGACGTCGGCAAGGTGGTCAATTCGGACCCGAGCTTGCGCGGCCTTTTGAAGGTCGTGTTTCTGCCCAACTACAACGTCAGCCTCGCGGAAAAAATCATCCCTGCGGCCGATCTTTCGGAACAGATCTCGACGGCGGGGATGGAGGCGTCCGGCACTGGAAACATGAAATTCGCGCTAAACGGCGCCCTGACCATCGGCACGCTTGACGGCGCCAATGTGGAAATCATGGAGCATGTCGGCGCACCCAATATTTTCATCTTTGGGTTGACGGCGGAAGAAGTCGAAGCCAAGCGGCGTCAGGGCATCAGCGGAGAGGACGCGATCGCGCGATCGCAAAAACTTTCTGAGGCGTTGGAATCCATCGCGTCCGGCGTGTTTTCGCCGGAGCAGCCGCATCGCTACCGCCATCTCGTCGACGCCCTGACCCATCATGATTTCTTCCTGGTGACCGCCGATTTCGACAGCTACTACAGCGCGCAGCGCGCCATATTCAAACGCTGGCGGAACAAGTCCGCATGGTGGCGCTCCGCCATCCTGAACACCGCGCATATGGGTTGGTTCTCCTCCGACAGAACAATCGCTGAATATGCGCAGGAAATATGGAACGTGCCGGTGACGCCGCCCAGACCCCATTGAGCATGACGCAAGATACGCAAGCAGGAACGCCCGCGCGGCCAGCTTGGCGGCTCGATGATAAGGACGTCGAAGCGATCCGCACCGCCCGTCATGGCGATCCTTTCGCCGTTCTTGGGCCGCATGAGACCGAGGACGGCCTCGTCATTCGCGCCTTCGCGCCGCATGCCGAAAAGGCGGCCGTCTTGGCCGAAGGCTGTGAGCCGATCGCCCTCGAAGCGCGCGGCGGCGGCTTCTTCGAAGGCCTGATCCGGGGCCAAAAAACGCCCTTCCGCTACCGTCTGAAGGCCGCGAACGCCGGCGGCTCATGGGACTATGACGACCCTTACGCGCTGCCGCCGGTCCTCGGCGCAATTGACGATTACCTCCTTGTCGAAGGGACCCACCGCGCGCTCTATGAGCGGCTCGGCGCGCAGCCTAAGGAGTTCGAAGGGGTTCAAGGCGTTCATTTCGCGGTCTGGGCGCCGCATGCGGCGCGCGTCTCCGTCGTTGGCGATTTCAACGGCTGGGACGGGCGGCTGCATCAGATGCGAAAACGCGTCGATTCGGGCCTGTGGGAAATATTCGCGCCCGACGTCGGTGAGGGCGCCGTCTATAAATATGAGATCATTTCGCGTGATGGCAGGCTTCTGCCGCTGAAGGCAGATCCGGTGGGGTTCGCCGCGGAGATGCGCCCTTCGACCGCCTCCCACGTCGCCCGCACGGATCAATTCATCTGGTCCGACGCCGATTTCCTCGCCCGCCGCCAGCAGCGCGAGGCTTGGCGTCGGCCGATGACGATCCTCGAGGTTCACCTTGGCTCATGGCGGCGCGGCGAAGGCGGCCGCTTCCTGACCTATGACGAACTTGCCGAGCAATTGATCCCGTATGCCGCGGATCTCGGCTTCACGCACCTCGAACTGATGCCGGTGTCGGAGCATCCGCTTGACGCCTCCTGGGGCTATCAGCCGATCGGGCTCTTTGCGCCGACCCGGCGATTCGGCGACCCGGCGGGATTTGCGCGCTTCGTCGACAAAGCCCACGCCTCGGACCTTTCTGTCATACTCGACTGGGTTCCGGCGCACTTTCCCGCCGACGTGCATGGTCTTGCGTTGTTCGACGGCCAGCCCTTATACGAACATGCCGACCCGCGCCGCGGATTTCATCCCGATTGGAACACTGCGATCTATGATTTCGGGCGACGCGAAGTCTCGGCTTTCCTGATCGCGAACGCTCTCTTCTGGCTCGATCGCTATCATATCGACGGATTGCGCGTCGACGCCGTCGCCTCGATGCTCTATCTCGATTATTCGCGCGAGCCTGGCCAATGGCTGCCAAATCCCGACGGGAGCAACGACAATCGCGACGCGGTGGCCTTTCTCAAGAGCTTCAACGAACTCGTTTATGGGACCCAATCCGGCGCCGTGACCATCGCCGAGGAATCAACCGCCTGGGCCGGCGTTTCGGCGCCCACCCGTTCCGGCGGCCTTGGCTTCGGCCTCAAGTGGAACATGGGCTTCATGCACGACACTCTTGAATACATGGAGCTCGACCCCATCTATCGCCGCTGGCATCATGACAAGATGACTTTCGGGCTTGTTTACGCCTTCTCGGAGAACTTCGTGCTGCCGCTCAGCCATGACGAAGTCACCCACGGGAAGGGATCGCTTCTCGCCAAAATGTCAGGCGACGACTGGCAGATGTTCGCCAATCTTCGCGCCTATTACGGCTTCATGTGGGGCCACCCCGGCAAGAAGCTCCTCTTCATGGGGCAGGAATTCGCGCAACGGCGCGAATGGAGCGAGGCGCGCGAACTCGACTGGGGCCTTCTCGACGCCCCGGCGCATAAAGGCGTGCAGAACTCTGATTCGCGATCTAAACAGGGCGCACAGGGAATGGCCGGCGCTGCATGCCCGCGATAGCGAGCCCGGCTGTTTCGCGTGGATCGTCGGGAATGATCGCGATCAATCCGTCTTCGCCTTCGCGCGCTTTGGCGAAGATGGCGATTCGCCTATCGTCGTGGTCAATAACTTTACCCCCCAGCCGCGCCATGACTACACGATTGGCATGCCGCGCGCCGGCGTCTGGCGGGAAATTCTCAACACGGACGCCGGCGTCTATGGCGGCTCCGGCGTCGGCAATTTCGGCTCGGTCGCGGCGCTTGATGCTCCCTCGCATGGACAGCCCGCCTCGGCACACATCACCTTGCCGCCGCTCGCAACGCTGTATTTCGCGCCGGACCATTGACGCGCAATGACGCGACGCCGGATATAGCGGTGGGAAGGAGCAATCCGCATGAGAGTGAGCGCGCCATTGGGACGCCAAGCCATGGCTTTTGTCCTGGCGGGAGGTCGGGGCAGCCGCCTAGTCGAATTGACGGATCGCCGCGCCAAACCGGCGGTCTATTTTGGCGGCAAAATGCGCATCATCGACTTCGCGCTCTCGAACGCGCTGAATTCCGGAATTCGCCGCGTCGGCGTCGCGACGCAATACAAAGCGCACAGCCTCATCGGGCATTTGACCCGCGGCTGGAATTTCTTTCGGCCGGGCAGCAATGAAAGTTTCGACATTATGCCGGCGAGCCAGCGCGTGTCCGAGAGCCAATGGTACGCCGGCACCGCCGACGCCGTTTTTCAGAACATCGACATCATCCGCGACCGCGCGCCGAAATATATGGTAATCCTCGCCGGCGACCACATCTACAAGATGGATTATGAGGTCATGCTGCAACAGCATGCTGATTTCAGGCGCCGACGTCACCATAGGCTGCCTCGAAGTTCCACGAATGGAGGCGCGGGGCTTTGGCGTCATGCATGTCGACGAAGACGACAGGATCGTCGATTTCATCGAGAAGCCAACCGATCCGCCCCCAATGCCCGGCAATCCGGATAAAGCGCTCGCCTCGATGGGCATTTACGTCTTCGAGACCAGCTTCCTTTTCGACCAGCTCGAACGCGACGCCAACGATTTGCAATCAAGCCGCGATTTCGGCAGGGACATCATCCCCTACCTCGTGAAAAACGGCAAATCGATCGCGCACCACTTCTCCGATTCCTGCGTACGCTCCTCGGAAGACGAATGCGCCTACTATTGGCGCGACGTCGGCACGGTCGACGCCTATTGGGAGGCCAATATCGATCTTACCGACATCGTTCCGGAGCTCGATCTTTTCGACAAGGATTGGCCGATCTGGACCGACAGCGCCGTGACGCCACCAGCGAAATTCGTTCACGACGAGGACGGACGCCGCGGCATGGCCGTCTCATCCGTCGTCTCGGGCGGCTGCATCATATCCGGGGCCAAGGTCAAACGCTCGCTGCTGTCGACCGGCGTGCGCGTCAATTCTTATTGCGACGTCGAGAACGCGGTCGTTCTGCCCTACGTCGAGATTGGCCGCTCGACGCGTCTTCGAAACGTCGTCGTCGACCGCGGCGTCAAAGTCCCTGAGGGTCTTGTCGTCGGCGAAGATCCTGACGTCGACGCAAAGCGCTTTCGCCGGACCGAAAAAGGCGTCTGCCTCATCACGCAAACCATGATCGACAGGTTGGCATGAGCGACGTCAAGGTTCTCGCCGTCGTCTCCGAAATTTTTCCTTTGATCAAAACCGGCGGCCTCGCCGACGTCGCCGGCGCGCTGCCGGTCGCGCTCGCGGCGGAATGTGTCGAGGTCGTGACCCTGACGCCCGGCTATCCCGCGGTGATGAAAGCGATCCAGCGCGCCGAGACGGCGATCGACGCGCAAACGGTTTTTGGCGGCGAAGCGAGGGTTTTGCGCGCGAGCGCCGCCGGCCTCAACCTCTTCGTGCTGGACGCGCCGCATCTTTTCAATCGCTCCGGCGGCCCCTACGTAGGGCCAGACGGACGCGACTGGCCCGACAATCCCTTTCGTTTCGCCGCTCTTTGCCGCGCCGGCGCGCAACTCGCGCTTGGCTTCGCGCCGGGCTTTTCGCCTGACGTCGTGCACGCTCACGACTGGCAGGCCAGTCTCACCGCCGCCTATCTGCATTACGACGGACGCCCACGCCCTGGAACCGTCGTCACCGTCCACAACCTCGCGTTCCAGGGTCAGTATCCGGGTGACCTTTTGGCCGCGCTTGGACTGCCGGCCGCCGCATTCTCGATCGAAGGCGTCGAATATTACGGCATGATCGGCTTTCTTAAGGCCGCCCTCGCCCTCTCCGACCGCATCACGACCGTCTCGCCGACTTACGCCGCCGAGATCCGCACGCCCGATTACGGCATGGGCCTCGATGGGTTGCTGCGCGCGCGCAGTACGGCCGTGACGGGCATTCTCAATGGAATCGACGAAGATGTTTGGGACCCGGCGACCGACACTTTGATCGAGGAGCCTTTCGACATTCACACCCTGGCGCGCCGACCCGCCAATAAAGCCGCGCTCCAACGCAAATTCGGCCTTGAGCTCGATCCGGGCGCGCTTCTCTTCGGCGTCGTCGGCCGCCTTTCATGGCAAAAAGGCCAGGACCTTGTGCTCGCCAACATCGAAATCATCAAGCGGATGGGCGCCCAGCTCGCGGTCCTCGGCTCCGGCGACCCAGACCTCGAACGCCAATTTCGCGTCGCAGCCGCCGGGAGCCCTCGCAGCATCGGCACCGTCATCGGCTATGACGAGGCGATCGCGCATCAGATTCAGGCCGGCGCCGACGCCATTTTGATCCCGTCGCGGTTCGAGCCCTGCGGACTGACGCAGCTCTGCGCCTTGCGATACGGCGCCCTGCCAGTGGCGGCGCGCGTGGGCGGCCTCGCCGACACGATCGTCGACGGCAACGAGGCGGCGCTCGCGTTCGGCCTCGGCACAGGGCTGCAATTCTCGCCGGTGACCGCCGAAATGCTGGGGACGACGCTGGAGCGCGCGGCGCGTCTTTGGAGCGAGCCGGAGGTCTGGGATGGTTTGATCGAAAACGGCATGATGACGGATGTCTCCTGGCGCCGCCCCGCGGTCGCTTACGCCAGGCTCTTCCGAGACCTCATCGGCGAGCGCCGCGTGGGCAAAAAACCTTCAAGTCTTTGATCTGGACGCAGCATGATTGAAGCGCATACGACGGCACCCTTCGAGGACCAAAGATCCGGAGCGTCAGGCCGCGTTCTACCGACGTCGGCACCCTTCGCAATCAAGCATTTTGCGAGGCGCGCGGCGCCGCCGGTGAACGCCTGAGCGCCCTCTTTCCCGATGCGCCTGAGGGTGTCGGCGTCGGCCGCCCTGAGCCGCTCGGCGTCACGCCGGAGAGCGGCGGGATCAATATGGCGGTCGCCTCCGGCGGCGCCGAAGCGATCTTCATCTCGCTGTTTGACGAGGCCGATCGCGAAACGGCGCGCATCAGGCTCGCGAGCCGTACAGGTAACGTTTTTCACGCCCGTATCGCGGGAATAGGCGTCGGCGCGCGCTACGGCCTTCGGGCGCAGGGCGCGTTCGACCCCGCGCGGGGCTATCGGTTCAACGGGGCCAAGCTGCTTGTCGATCCGCACGCGACCAGGCTCGACCGCCCCTTCAAGCTGCACGCCTCGCTTTTCGACGCGCGCATCCATGGCGCGGCGGCGGACGACGTCGACAGCGCCCTCTTTGTTCCGAAGGCCATCGTCGAGGAGAGGATCGCGCTACGTGAGCCGCGACGACCGGCCGTCGAGTGGCGCGATCTGACCATCTGTGAAATGCATGTTCGCGGCTTCACCAAGACGCATCCGGACATCCCGGAGGCGATCCGCGGCACTTTCGAAGGCCTCGCGCATCCCGCCGCGATCGCACATCTGAGCAAGCTTGGAATCACCGCGGTTGAACTTTTGCCCATTCAGGCGTGGATCGACGAGCGCCATTTGCCGGCGCTCGGCCTCTCAAATTACTGGGGCTACAATCCGATCGCGCTCCTCGCGCCCGATCCAAGACTCGCCCCCGGCGGCTGGCCGGAGGTGCGCCTCGCCGTCGAGGCGTTGCAAGAAGCCGGCATAGCCGTGATCCTCGATGTTGTCTTGAACCACACCGGCGAAAGCGACGAGCTTGGGCCGACGGTTTCGCTGCGCGGCCTTGACAACGCCGGTTATTACCGCCTGCGGCCGGACAACCCGGCGCTTTATGAGAACCAGGCTGGTTGCGGCAACGTTCTGGCGTTGGAGCGCCCGCAAGGTCTGCGGCTCGCGCTCGACGCGCTGCGCGCGGCCGCGATCAACGCGGGCGTCGATGGCTTTCGCTATGATCTCGCGACCGTGCTCGCGCGGCGCGCCAACGGTTTCGACCCCGAGCATCCTGTTCTCGCCGCGATCGCTCAGGACCCGATCCTGCGCGGCCTCATCCATATCGCCGAGCCGTGGGACGTTGGCTTCGGCGGCTACCAGCTCGGCGCCTTTCCGGCTGGCTGGGGCGAATGGAACGACAAGGCGCGCGATTGTTTCCGCCGCTTCTGGCGCGGCGATGACGGCCTCACAGGGTCCCTCGCGACGCGACTCGCGGGCTCCGCCGATATTTTCGCCCCGCGCAATCGCGCTCTGTCGCGCTCGATCAATTTCGTCACGGCGCATGACGGCTTCACGCTAGCCGATCTCGTGTCTTATTCCCACAAGCGCAACGAGGCCAACGGCGAGAACAACCGCGACGGAACGGACGATAATCTGTCATGGAATTGCGGCGCCGAGGGCGCGAGCGAGGATCCTGTGGTTGCCGCCCGACGCAAGGGCGACGCGCGCGCGCTGCTGACGACGCTGATCGCCGCGCGCGGAACGCCGATGCTCGCCATGGGCGACGAACTCGGCCGCACGCAGCGGGGCAATAACAACGCCTATGCGCAAGACAATGAGCTCGCCTGGATCGATTGGGCGAGCGCCGATCTGGAGCTCATCGAATTTACCAGCCGCCTCGTAAGCCTTCGCCGGACGACGGCAGCGCTCAGCGCCGAGGCGCCCTTGACGGGCCGCCCGCGCGACGCCTCCGGCATTCCCGACGTTGAATGGCTAACCCCAGAAGGCTCGCCCATGCAGGCGAAGGATTGGGACGACCCGCATGGGCGCTCCTTGACCGCCGTGTTCTATGACGCGTCCGGAACGGCGCCGACCTCGCGCGGCGGTATTGTTCAACCGTGGCTTTGATCCGCTCGAGGCGAAACTGCCGGGCCCCCGCGATGGCCAAATTTGGACTCTTGAAATCAATTCGGCTGACCCTGGCGCGGCTAAACTGTCCTTGGCTGACCAGCGTTATGTCGTCGCGCCACGTTCCGTCGCGATCCTCAAAGAGACCCCGGCGCCGGCGGCGCGGCGGGCCGGCATCGACGAGCACGTTCTCGACGCGCTTGCTTCAGCCGCGGGCGTATCCGCGGAGTGGTGGGATATCGCGGGCCGCCGCACCGTGGTCGGCGCCGACACCAAACTGGCATTGCTAAAGAGCCTTGGTCTTTCCGCGGGCAGCACGGGTGAGGCGCGCGAGCGTCTAGCCGAGCTCGCCGAAGAGGCCGCGTTCCGATCGCTGCCCGTTGCGACAACGATCGTGCAGGGCGGCGCGCGAAGCCTGCGGCTCGGCGGGGCGCTGGCCGACCGCCAACTGCCTTTTGCGCTCGCCATCGCCTGCGACGACGGCTCCAATCAAGTCGTCGAGGTTCCTTATGAGCTCGGGCATCGAAGCGAGGTGATCGCGCCGGACGGGCGCCGCGCGCTTGTGCGCGACATTCCCTTGCCGGATCTGCCGCTTGGCCGCCATGAGATCATGTCGGACGCCGCGCCGGAGCGCCAAGGACATCTGGCTGTTGTACCCGCCGCCGCCTTCCTGCCGCCGACGCTGCGCGAGCGCCGCGTTTTTGGCGTCGCCGCGCAAGTCTATGGCCTGCGGCGCGAGGGCCCGGAGGGGCGCGGCGATCAGGGGATCGGCGATTTCACCAGCTTGCGGCTCCTCGCCGAAGAAGCGGCGCGCGCCGGCGCCGCGACGATTGGCGTCAATCCGTTGCATGCGCTCTATCCGCATGATCCCGAACGCGCGAGCCCCTACCATCCCTCCGACCGGCGCTTTCTCGACCCGCTCGCCATCGACGCATTCGACGTGCCCCCCGAACTCTTGACCGATTCGGTACGCGCCGCTTTCACGAGGGTGGCGCCGGAAGCCGCCCGGCTTTCGGCCTCCAATTTCGTCGGTTACAGCGCCGTCTCCGCGTTGAAGAACCGCCTGTTCGACGTCATCCACGCCGCCTTCCGCGCGCGCCGCCTCGCCGCCCCCAATGACGCTCTCGTCATGGATTATGAGCATTTCGTGGTCGCCGGGGGCGAAAGTCTGCAGTGCTTTGCGATCTTCACCGCCATTGAGCGCCAAATCGGCGGCGCGCTCAACCAGTTCGAACCTGCGCTCGGCTCGCCGCATGCGCCCGGAATCGAGAGCTTCACCGCCGACCACGAAGAGGGGATCGCGCGCGCGAAATTCCTGCAGTTCTTGGCGGACCGGCAGTTTGCGGCGGCGGCGCGCGCGGCGCGCGAAGCGGGGCTCTCGCTTGGTTTCTACCGCGATCTCGCCGTCGGCTGCGCGCCCGACGGCGCCGAGGCTTTTTCCGAGATGGACCGTCTCATGACAGGCGTCTCGATCGGCGCGCCGCCTGATCCTTTGGGCCCGCGGGGTCAGGTTTGGGGCCTGCCACCCTTTGATCCGCGCGCCCTCGCCCGCGACGGCTTCGCCGGCTTCGGGCGTCTGATTTCAGTGAACATGGCCTATGCTGGCATCCTGCGCGTCGATCATGTGCTCGGATTGAAACGCCTGTTTCTGGTGCCTGAAGGCGCGGACGGCGCCGATGGCGCCTATCTCGCCTGCCCCTTTGACGCGCTGATCGGGCAGGTCATGCTGGAGAGCGTGCGCAACGAGACAGCCGTCGTCGGCGAGGATCTCGGCACCGTGCCGGAGGGCATGCGGGAGCGGCTTGCGAAGGCCAATATCCTATCCTACCGCGTCATGCGCTTCGAGCGTGAAGGCGACGCCTACGTGCGGCCGGAAAACTATCCCGCGCTCGCCGCCGCCTGCGTCGCCACGCATGATTTGCCGCCATTGGCCGGCTGGTGGCGAGGCGCGGATCTCACGGAAGCCGCGGCGCTTGGCCATCTGCCCGATGAAGCTGAGGCTTTTGCCGCGCGCGCAATGGAAAAAGCCGAACTCGTCCGCGCCCTCGAAGAGGCGGATTTCTCCGTCGGCGAGATCGAACTCGACGCGCCGCTTGGCGAGGCGGTGGTGGCGGCTATCCATGGTTTCGTCGCGCGATCCAACGCCGCCCTGGTGCTGGTTCAGGCGGACGATCTCGCCATGGAGACAATTCCAACCAATCTGCCGGGCACCGATCGCGAGCGCCCCAATTGGCGCAGGAAAATTTGGCTCCCCGTGGAAAAGCTGTTTTCTGTCCACGCGGCGCAGGCGATTCTCGATGGAGTGAGACGCTGTAGAACGCTTTCGGACTGAAGGATTGGAAAGCGTTCATGCAAGGAGGAATGGTCCAGCTTTTGTTCGCCCGTCGCAAGCCGTTCCTCAGCGTTTCATTGGCTAGCAGGAGCGCCATTTGCTCCCGCATGTGGCATATTCGCCGCCACAAAATCGCTGGCCGAGGCCTCCGCCCGGGCGGCGAGCCCGACGCAGCGTGGGAGAAAAATTCTCCGGAGAAATCAGAACATCGTGTTGGCGTTGGCCGAAGTCTCCGGAACGGGCTGGATTACGTCCCAGTGCTCCACCACCTTACCGCATTCCAGCCGAAAGATGTCTACCACCGCCTCACCGTCCGCGTTGTCGGAGAGGCCATGCCAATGACTGTGCAGGATGACATGGTCGCCGTCGGCGAAGACACGCTTGATCTCGCAGCGCGCGTCTGGGCGACTGGCCACGATCTGGGCGACGAACTTGCGCACCCCATTCATGCCGTCTTATTGTGCTGTCGGTAGGTGGGGCCAGCATAAAGTTGAAACGCGTTTTCCACGTCGCCTTCCATATGCGCCTGTTTGTAGAAGGCGACGACTGCATTTTTGTGGGCTTCTGCCATAGTTTTGCTCCTTAGCACATAGTGCTGGATTGGCGGCGGTCTGGTTCCAGTATTGGCTGGAGCTCTGCGCGCTTGACGCCCCGTAATGAGGCGAACCTCCCCAGGCCCCAGGCCTCGGCTGATCACTTCGCTGGTGCGGAAGAGATCGGCGTCATCTCTATCCCATCGCCCAAGCGACTGATGCGCAGCATATGCTGTTGCTCTCCGATATTAGACTAGAGTAGGTCAAACGACCGGCGTCGCTCCTAGCAAAAAGATTTGCCAGGGCCTTCGGGCAAAGTATCTGGAGGGAGCCAACCCATATCGAAACCCGAACAGACTGAGCGTCCCGTGACCACGGGATCGTGCCTGTATCGAGCCATGGCGTGGCCTTTTTTCGACGCGTAATCGTACCATGGATCGAACCGTGTTTTGTAGGATGCCTCGTTCACCCAATAAGTGACAGCCGAGGTGTTCTGAGCTAAAGCGGTCACTGCAGCTTGGCCCTCCGCCACCGCCTTCTCGGGCTGAGCGGCGATTGATGCTGGAGTATCCGTAGCCAAGGCTGCGACAAAAATACCGACAACGCCGACTGCTTTCGCAAACTTTGTCATGTCTCTCCCTTTTACGTTTCTCGAAGGTTCTACCGAGACGATAACGTCGCGGTTAGGATTCGATCACCAAACTGAGATAGTGTATATGCACGTTTCTGAAAAGGGCATATGCACTTTATTTGTAACTAGCGAGATCACGTTTATGCGAACCCGCGAAAGTCTTTGCTCAGCTTGGAACAGAGAAAATCTCGCTTTCAGGCAGCGCCAAAACTGGGGCCTCGTGTCCTGGCAAAGTAACAGGTTTGAAGGGCCGTCGACGATGCCAACGGCCCGTGAGCGGTGATGACACTAGGCTGCGGAGCAATCCGATAGCTCCTTCGCAGAGGTGAGCCTCCCCACGCCTCGGCCAATCAGTACGCGGGGGCAGAAGAGATCCGCGTCACCTCTATCCCTTCGTCCAAGCGACTGATGCGCAGCATCTGCTGTTGCTCGCCGATATCGGACGGAATTGAGATTTGTTGAGTTTGGCCTGGCAGTAATAGCGAAGCAAAGCGCACGACGGCGTGATTCATCGGGTAGCTGTCCCGCCCGTATAAAGTTTCAACGGTGGTGATGACGTGCCAACCATCGGACTCGTTCACCCAATAAGTGACAGCCGAGGTGTTCTCATCTAAAAGGGTTACCGCAGCTTGGCCCTCGGCCACCGCCTTCTCGGGCTGAGCGGCAAGCGACGCTGAAGTATCTGTAACTAAGGCTGCAACCAAAATACCGGCAACGCCGACTGCTTTCGCAAACTTTGTCATGTCTTTCTCCTTTTACGTTCCTCGCAAATTGCCGCCGAGACGATAACCCCGCGGTTAGGATGCGATAGACGCCGATATAGGGCATATGCCCGTTTATTGTAAAGGGGGCATATGCACTTAATTTCTAACAAAGGAGATCACGTTTATGTGAAGCGCCGAAATCCGCTGCACGCCGTCGAAGACGCTTAGAACCTGCGACATCAAATTCTCTTGATTAATGAGGGCATATTCCCTATTTTGGAGGGAGGAGATAAAGCAGTGAAGACAGCTGTGAAGACAATCGAGAGGAAGCCAAGCCTTGAACCGAGGCTTTGTTGCGCAACGCCTATGCGTAAGGCCTCACGGCGCTTGACTCAGCTCTATGATGAGGTGCTTGAGCCGTGCGGATTGAGATCCACGCAAGCGGCGATTCTGGACGAGCTCGGCTCCGCTAAGGAGCCGCCAACGATGGCTGAACTGGCTCAAGCCATGGTCATGGACAGGTCGGCGCTTGGCCATAATTTGAGGCCTTTGGAGCGCGATGGCTTGATCGCCCTGCAGGAAAGTGAGGAGGACCGCCGGCGGCGCCATGTGGTGCTTACACCGGTGGGTAAGGCGAAGCTTAGAGATGCCTTGAGACTCCGGCAAAGGGCTGAGGACCATTTTGTTGAAGTGTTCGGAGAGACTGAAGCCGCGCGCCTTCGGGCGACTTTGCTCAGTATAGCATACGATGACAGGCTGGCGACGCTCAAGGATTGACGCGAACCCGGCGCGAGGTTCTATAAGGGCTTAATGCAGCGCAATCTGGATATTCCGCCCCGTCTTTCTAGCATGGGCCGATCTTAAGTCAGCGTCAGACCCCGCGCGGCCGGCGCAGGTCCAGCGTCAACGGAAAATCGGCCGCCGGCTCCTCCGGCGGCACGACCACCGGACCTGGCGTGTGGCCGAAGGGCTCAAAGCGCGCGAGGCGGCGCGCTTCGGCCTCATAGGAGTTGACCGGAAAGGTTTCGTAGTTGCGCCCGCCGGGGTGGGCGACATGGTAGACGCAGCCGCCGAACGATCGTTCGCTCCAGCTGTCGATCACGTCAAAAGTCAAGGGCGCATGGACGGGCACGGTTGGATGCAGGCCGACCGCGGCCTGCCATGCCTTGAACCGCACCGCGGCGACGGCTTCGCCGGAAACGCCGGTCGGCGTCATTGGCAGGCGGCGGCCGTTGCACGCGATGACATGGCGGCCTTCGACAAAGCCGTCGCCCTTGATCTGCAGACGCTCGATGGAGGAATCGACGAATCGCACTGTGCCGCCAATCGCGCCCGTCTCTCCCATCACATGCCAGGGCTCCAGCGCCTGACGCAGCTCGACCTTTACGCCGCCATACTCAATCGCGCCGTAAAAAGGAAACCGGAACTCACGCTGCGCGTCAAACCACAGGGGATCAAATTCATAGCCGGCCCGGCCGAGGTCGGCGAGAACGCCAAGAAAATCCCGCCAGACGAAATGCGGCATCATGAACCGGTCATGCAGGGTCGTGCCCCAACGCACCAGATCGCCCTGCTGCGGCTCGCGCCAGAACCAGGCGATCAGCGCGCGCAGCAGCAATTGCTGCGCGAGGCTCATGCGCGCGTCGGGCGGCATCTCGAAGCCGCGGAACTCAACCAGTCCGAGCCGCCCTGTTGGGCCGTCGGGCGAATAGAGTTTGTCGATGCAGATTTCCGAGCGATGCGTGTTTCCGGTGACGTCGATGAGCAGGTTGCGATAGAGCCGGTCGATCAGCCAAAGCGGGATCGACTTGTCCGGCCCCGGCGTGTTTGCGAGAGCGATCTCAAGCTCATAGAGCTGGTCGTGGCGCGCCTCGTCGACACGCGGCGCCTGGCTGGTCGGGCCGATGAACAGGCCCGAGAACAGATAGGACAGCGAGGGATGGCGCTGCCAGTAGAGGATAAGGCTCTTTAAGACGTCGGGCCGGCGCAGGAAGGGGGAATCCTGCGGCGTTGCGCCGCCGACGACGACGTGATTGCCGCCGCCGGTGCCGGTGTGGCGTCCATCCACCATGAATTTGTCGGCGCCGAGCCGGACCTGACGGGCGTCCTCATAGAGGCCCTTGGTCGTCCCGACCGCCTCGCGCCAGCTCGCCGACGGCTGGATGTTGACCTCGATCACGCCGGGATCCGGCGTCACCTTGACCACGTCGATGCGCGGGTCGTAGGGGGGCGGGTAGCCCTCGATGTGGACCGGCGTGTTGATCTCGTCGGCGACAACTTCGACGGCGGCGACAAGCTCAAGATAGTCGTCGAGCCGCTCCGTCGGCGGCATGAATACGCAAATCACGCCATCGCGCGGCTCGACCGACAAGGCGGTCCGCACCGCTCCTTCAATAACCTCCTGCTCGACACGGTCCTGCCGGTTAACTGCCGGGTCGAGCGAGCGCTGGAAATGCTCGACGCGCTGTCTCAGCGTATTCACATCCGGCAAGGGGCCACGCTCCTCCAGCGGATCCTGCGGATGGATATAAGGAAAGGAAGACGCGGGAACGTGAGGGAGAGAGCCCAGGGGAAGCCGGTAGCCGACCGGCGAGTCGCCAGGCACAAGAAAAAGCTTGCCGCGCCGCAGACTCCATTTTTCGCTGATCCAGCGCAAGCCGCGCGAGACGCGGGCGGCGGCGTTCCAGCGTTGCACCGGCAACACGAAGCCAGTCGGCTTGGTGAGGCCGCGCGCAAAGGCGCGGATCATTCGGTTGCGCTCTTCCGGATCCTCGAGTTTCGGATCGAGCGGGTCGACATTGTCCGGCAGATTGCCTTCCTTGACGAGCCAAGTCGCGGGATCCTCATAAGCGGGCATCACGCATTCGTCGGCGACGCCGAGGAACTCGGCGATCCCGCGCGTCAGCGCCTCGGCCTTGTTGCGCTGGTCGTCGCTGAAGGTGATGTGCGCGGCCTCGGGCGCCTGCTCCGGTTCCGGCACGACGGTGCGGCCGACGGCGTCGATCAGCTCAGGATTGCGCCAGATCGGCTGGCCATCCTTGCGCCAATAGAGCGAGAACCCCCAACGCGGCAGGGATTCGCCGGGATACCATTTGCCTTGGCCGTAATGCAGCAGGCCGCCCGGCGCGACACGCTGCCGGATGCGGCGGATCAAGGCGTCGGCGAAGCCGCGTTTGGTCGGCCCGACGGCAGCGGTATTCCATTCGGGCGACTCGAAATCGTCGATCGAAACGAAGGTCGGCTCGCCGCCCATCGTCAGGCGGACGTCCTGCGTCCGCAAATCAGCGTCGACCTGTTCGCCCAGCGCGTCGAGCTTGTCCCAGGCCGCGTCCGAAAAAGGCATCGTGATGCGGGGTTTTTCGGCGACCCGCGTCACCCGCATGTCGAACGCGAAGTCGACTTCAGCGCCTGCCTCGACGCCGCCGGAAATCGGCGCGGCCGTGGCGTAATGCGGCGTCGCCGCCACAGGGATGTGGCCTTCGGCGCAGAACATGCCGGACGTCGCGTCCATGCCAATCCAGCCGGCCCCCGGCAGATAGACTTCGGCCCAGGCGTGCAGATCGGTAAAGTCGACCTGCGTGCCCTTCGGCCCCTCGATCGGCTCGATGTCGGCCCGCAATTGAATGAGATAGCCAGAGACGAAGCGCGCGGCGAGGCCGAGATTGCGCAGGATCTGCACCAGGGTCCAGGCGCTGTCGCGGCAAGACCCCGAGGCGAGCTCCAGCGTCGCTTCCGGAGTCTGAACGCCAGGCTCCATGCGGATCACATAGCGGATCGCCTTGTGCAGGCCCATGTTGAGGGCGACCAGGAAGTCGACGACGTGCATCGGCTCTTTGGGCAGGCTCGTCATATAGGCGGCAAGGCGCGGACCGACAGGGTCCGGCTGCAAATAGGGCGCGAGATCCGATTTGAGTTCGGGCTCATAAGCGAAGGGAAACCTTTCGCCGTAAGGCTCGATGAAGAAATCGAAAGGATTGACGACCGAGAGGTCGACGGTGAGATCGACCTCGACCTTGAACTCGCTCACTTTCTCAGGAAAGACAAATCGCGCCTGCCAATTATTGTGCGGATCCTGCTGCCAGTTCACAAAATGGTCGGGCGGGGCCACCTTGAGGCTGTAGGAGAGAATCCTCGTGCGGCAGTGCGGCGCCGGCCGCAGGCGGACGATCTGCGGGCCGAGCGAAACGGGGCGGTGATATTTGTAATGGGTGAGGTGGTAGATGGCGGCCGATATGGACAATGCGCTCACCGCTTGGCAGTCGGCCTAACCTCGTCCCGCGCTTGACGCGGCGGGACTTCCAGCCACCGACAGGGCTATGGCTATCGTATAGCAACCAATCGCTACGAGCGAAAGGTTAGCCGATTGGCGAGGCGCCCATGTTTTGCCCAAGGACGCGACAAAGACGCGCCAAAACGCCCCAAACGGGCCATCGCGCTTGGCTAACGAAGGCGTCACCCTATTTTTCAGGAAGATTGAGCTTGATGCAAAGCTCGCGCAATTGCTTCGACGTGACGGTGGAGGGCGCCCCGAGCAGCAGGTCTTCGCCCCGCTGGTTCATCGGGAAAGCGACGATCTCGCGCAAATTCTCTTCGCCCGCCAGCAGCATGACGATGCGGTCGATCCCCGGCGCGATGCCGCCATGCGGCGGCGCGCCATAGTGGAACGCCCGATACATGCCGCCGAATTTTTGCTGGAGCACCTCCTCGTCGTAGCCGGCGATCGCGAACGCCTTGCGCATCACGTCCGGGCGATGGTTGCGGATCGCGCCGGATGACAATTCGGAGCCGTTGCAGACAACGTCGTATTGGAAGGCCCTGATGCCCAAAATGGTCTCTTTGTCGGCGGGATCGAGCGCGACGAATGCGTCATGATCGAAATTCGGCATCGAGAAGGGGTTATGCGAAAAATCGATCCGGTTTTCCTCTTCGTTCCATTCGAACATCGGAAAATCGACGATCCAGCAAAATTCGAAGACGCCGGCCTTGGACAGCTTCAGCTCGTGGCCGATCTTGAGGCGGGCGGCGGCGGCGAGCTT
The DNA here is from genome assembly GCA_963815815.1 of uncultured Alphaproteobacteria bacterium. Taxonomy (GTDB): domain Bacteria; phylum Pseudomonadota; class Alphaproteobacteria; order Rhizobiales; family Beijerinckiaceae; genus Methylocapsa. The sequence goes on along the minus strand of CAWFIA010000008.1, from coordinate 54,022 downwards.
GGCGGCTTTGTCGGGCCGGTCGCAGGCGAAAAACACGGCGTCGCCGGACTTAAGGCCGGCTTTTTTCGCAATCCTGGCCTGAACTTCCACAGGCAGAAATTTCGCGATCGGGCCTTTGCCAGCCAGCGCCTCGCCCCCGCCTTCAAAAATCACATAACCGAGCCCCGCCGCGCCCTCGCCCTTGGCCCAATCATTGAGCTTGTCAAAGAATGAGCGCGGCTGCCCGGCCGCGGTAGGCGCCGGAATGGCGCGCACGACGCCGCCAGCCTTGATGACCGACTTGAACGCGTTGAAACTGACCCCTTCTCGTGAAAATTCCTCGGTCACGTCGACGATCACGAGCGGATTGCGCAGGTCCGGCTTATCAGAGCCATATTTCAGCATCGCCTCAGCGTAGGGAATTCTGGGGAACTTCTGCGTCACCGTAAAGCCTTCGCCGAACTCCTCGAACACGCCGCGCAAAACCGGCTCGACGGTAGCAAAAACATCTTCTTGCGTGACGAAGCTCATCTCGAGATCGAGCTGGTAGAACTCAAGGCTGCGGTCGGCGCGCAAATCCTCGTCGCGAAAGCACGGCGCGATCTGGAAATAACGGTCGAAACCGGCGACCATGAGGAGTTGTTTGAACTGCTGCGGCGCTTGTGGCAGCGCATAGAATTTTCCGGGGTGAAGACGCGACGGCACAAGGAAATCGCGGGCGCCCTCGGAACTCGACGCCGTGAGTATCGGCGTCTGGAACTCGAAAAAGCCTTGCGCTTTCATCCGCGCCCGAAGCGAATCAATGACTTTTCCGCGTAACATGATGTTCTGATGCAGCTTGTCGCGGCGCAGATCAAGGAAGCGGTAGCGCAGCCGCATGTCCTCCGGATAGTTGTGGTCGCCGAAGACTGGCATCGGCAGTTCCGCGGCCGGACCCAAAACCTCGATTTCGCTCACATAGACCTCGATAAGGCCCGTCGGCATTTCGACGTTTTCGGTGCCGGCGGGGCGGCGTCGAACCGTTCCGTCTATCCGCACGACCCATTCGGAGCGGAGTTTCTCGGCAGCCGCGAAAGCCGGCGAATCTGGATCGACGACGCATTGCGTGAGGCCGTAATGATCGCGAAGATCGATAAAGAGCACGCCGCCATGATCACGAATGCGATGACACCAGCCGGACAGTCGAATCGTTTCGCCGGCGTGCGCTTCGCGGAGGTCGCCGCAGCTATGGGTACGGTAACGGTGCATTATTTCGTCGCAAACTTGAGGGATGGAACCGATAACCACAAGGGAGAGGGTTTCTGTCACGGGCCGGCGCCTCGCGTCAAATTGCGCCGTTCCGCTATGGCCCGGCTGGCGATGAATGGCCGAGGCCCTATAGCCGACTGCCGAGCTTTCCTTTATCTAAAATTCCATGAGACTTATTTCTACGACGGATTCTGTCGCGGAGGTCTGCGACCGCCTCGCAACTTTTCCTTTCGTGACGGTTGACACCGAATTCCTCCGCGAGACAACCTTCTGGCCGCGGCTTTGCGTCGTTCAGCTCGCCTCGCCCGAGGAAGCAGTGGCGATCGACGCCATGGCGGAGGGGTTGGACCTTGCGCCACTGTTCGCGTTGATGGCCAACCCGAACGTCATAAAAGTGTTTCATGCCGCGAGGCAAGACATTGAAATCATTTGGAATCTTGCCAAGATAATCCCCTCGCCACTGTTCGATACGCAGGTCGCCGCCATGGTCTGCGGCTTCGGCGACCAAGTCTCATATGGCGATCTGGTTCAGACCATACTGAAGGTTTCGCTGGATAAATCGTCGCGCTTTACAGACTGGTCGCGGCGCCCGCTGTTGCCGGCGCAAATCGATTACGCCATCGCCGATGTCACCTATTTGCGCGACATCTATCTTTTTCTGCGCCGTAAGCTGGAGGAGTCCAGGCGCCTTTCCTGGCTGAGCGATGAAATGGCGCTTCTAACGGCGCCCGCAACTTATGAACAGCATCCGGACAAAGCCTGGGAGCGTTTACGCAACCGCGTCCGCAAGCCGCGCGATCTCGCTGTCCTGATGGAGATGGCCGGCTGGCGCGAGGCGGAGGCGCAGACGCGTGACGTGCCGCGTTCGCGCGTGCTGAAAGATGACGTCCTGATCGAGGTGGCTCTCGCCGCGCCCCGCAGCGCGGAAGCTTTGGGCAATCTGCGCGCGTTTCCACGCGGCATGGAGCGCTCGCGCGCCGGGAGCGAAATCCTGGCGGCGATCGAACGCGGCCTTGCCCGCGATCCGAAGACATTGCCCAAACTCGAGCGGGAACGCCGCTCGGGCGGCAATGGCGCGACCGTGGAACTTTTGAAGGTGTTGCTTCGCCATCTCAGCGAAACTCACGGCGTCGCCGCCAAAATGATTGCGACTGTCGAGGATCTTGAGGCGATCGCCGCCGATGACAAGGCCGAGGTCGCGGCGCTTACCGGGTGGCGGCGGGAGCTTTTCGGCGCCAAAGCGCTGGAATTGAAGCGCGGCCTCCTCGCGCTCACCGTCGAAAACGGGCGGGTCGTGACGCTCGAATGGCGAGACGCGCCGAATGACGCTGCAGATCAAAATGTCGCCGAATAGTCGCCCCCAGATCACGCCAGACCCAATCAGCCCGCAATGGTGATGACGGCCTCGCGTCCAATCAAGCGCGCTAGCTGCCTGACGCGGCTGTAGAGCCTATCGTTGGCAAGATCGGCGAGATCGACTGGAAGCGTCAAAGCCACCTTGCTCTTGAGACAGGTTAGAGGCGTGCGGGGCAGAATATCCGGCATAGCCCCCGAGATAAGGTAAGCGAGGCGAGCGGCCGCTGCGACGATCCGCGCCCGATCGAGCATGCGCGCCGAGGTAAGCGCCCTGATCTGCGGGCTGACGTCGTCGTCGTCGAGGCCGAGATAGCGATAGGAAATGGTCACGGCGAGAAAAGCGCGGCCCGGATGGTCGATCGCGGTCAACGCCGTGTTCTCGACGAGATTAAGGCTTTCCTCGGCGCGATAGTCAGGATGCGCGCGCCAGTTAACGTCGGCGAGCAGACAAGCGGCATGCCGCAATCGCTTTTCTTCAGGCGTCTCCTCAAGATGAGTTGATTTCATGAAGCGATCTGTCCAGTCGCATAGATCGTCGGCGTGGCGCGGCGCGCGGGAAAACAGAAGATTGGCGTCGGCGGCGGCGACGATCAGCGGGTCCAGCCGGCGTTGCGCGAGGTCCAATTTTTCGTAAAGCAACCCTTCGCGCACGCCGGCGGTGGAAATCATGATTTCCTTGGGCGCCGCCCGGCGGATGATTTCGTCAATCACGATCGCGCCGTAGGGAAGCAACGGCCTACGTTGGGCGTTCACCGCATCGATTGAGATCAACGTCTCGGTATTGACCCGTTCGACGATGCCGGCGAAATCGGCGGCGTCCTGAACTGGAATGACATAGCCGTGCATTACGGACAACGGATAATGGCGCTGCCGCATGTGCAGTTTGGCGAGCGCGCGCCAGGTGCCGCCAACCGCGTAGAAGGTGCGCCCGGCGACCCGTTCGACGACGCGCGAATTCGCCAAGGCGTCGCGCACGATTTTGACCGCCGCGCGCGGAGAATTATTGGACGCGTCCATCAGCGAGAGTCCGCCAAGCGGCAAGGTCGTTCCCCTGCCCAGCTGCGAGCCCCTGACGTCGATCAGTTCGAGCGAGCCGCCGCCGAGGTCGCCGACGACGCCGTCAGGCCTGTAAACCCCCGAGATGACGCCGTGGGCCGACAGCTCGGCTTCCCGGGCGCCTGACAACAAAATGATCGGCGCGCCGATCGCCCCCTGCGCCGCCTCGATGAATTCGGTGCCGTTGGAGGCGTCGCGCGCCGCAGCGGTCGCAAGCACATGCAGCTCTCCGACCTGCAGGATGTCGCACAGCGTCCTGAAGCGGCGTAAGGCGGCGATGGCTTTCTCCATGCCGGCCTTCGGCAGTTTTCCTGTTGTCGCGACGCCATTGCCGAGGGCGCACAAGGATTTTTCGTTGAAGATCTGGCGCGGCGCGCGGCTGAGACCTTCATAGGCGACAAGCCGCACCGAATTCGACCCGATATCGACGATGGCGACCGGCCGGGTCCCCGGCTCATCATCGCTTACTTTGCGCGGTTCTTCCTTCAGCGCCGCGTTAGCGGCCGTCCAACCTCTTAAAAAGGGTTTTTGGGCTGGAAGTCTTAAGCGATTTTCCACGGCCAGACAGACTCGGGTTGGTCATGAAATAGGAATGCGCGTTGAACGGCTCTTCGCCCGGCGGCGCCTGTATGCGCGCGCTAGAGCCGTCTGGCAATACCCTATAGCTCTGCTGATTGTCGATCAGATTGGCGACCATGATCTGATCGAGAACCTGGTCATGCACGGTCGGGTTCAGAATTGGCGCCATGGCTTCGACGCGTCGGTCGAGGTTGCGCTGCATCAGGTCGGCGGAGGAGATATAGACCGTCGACTTTGGATGCGGCAGATCGTAGCCGCCGCCGAAGCAATAGATTCGGGCGTGTTCGAGAAAGCGGCCGATGATCGACTTGACCCGGATATTTTCGGACAAGCCTTGGACGCCCGGACGCAAGCAGCAGATGCCGCGCACGACGAGGTCGATCTTAACGCCCGCCTGGCTCGCCGCGTAAAAGGCGTCAATGATCTCGGGATCGACGAGGGAGTTGCATTTCGCCCAGATCGCGCCGGGCTTGCCTTGCTTCACGAACGCGATTTCCTCTTCGACATGCTGGATGAGGCGCGATTTGAGCGAGATCGGCGAGACGGCCATCAGCTCCAGGTCTTCCGGCTCGGCGTAGCCGGTGATGTAATTGAAGATGCGCGAGGCGTCCCTTCCAATCGCCGGATCGGCGGTGAAGAAGGAAATGTCGGTATAAATCTTGGCCGTTATCGGGTGGTAATTTCCGGTGCCGACATGGCAATACGTTGTCAGGCCGCCAAGTTCGCGCCTCACGACGATCGACAATTTGGCGTGAGTCTTCAGTTCGATGAAGCCGAAGACCACCTGCACGCCGGCGCGTTCGAGATCGCGCGCCCAGCGAATATTTGCCGCCTCGTCGAAGCGCGCCTTGAGTTCGACGAGCGCCGTCACCGACTTGCCGGCTTCCGCCGCTTCGATAAGGGCGCGAACGATCGGGCTGTCGGCGGACGTACGGTAAAGCGTCTGTTTGATGGCGATGACGTTCGGGTCCGCAGCGGACTGGTTCAGGAACTGAACCACCACGTCGAAAGATTCGTACGGATGATGGACGACGAGATCCTTTTGCTTGATGGTGACGAAACAATCGCCGCCATTGTCGCGCAGACGCTCCGGGAAGCGCGGATTATAGGGCTTAAATTTCAGCTCCGGCCGGTCGAGGCCGACAATCTCGGACAATTCGTTCAGCGCCAGCATGCCGTCGAGGACCGATACCTCCTCGGGCAGGACGTCGAGGTCTTCCGTGACAAAGATTCGCAGCTCGTCGGGGGTCAAGCTGTCGAATTCCAAGCGGATCACCGATCCGAGACGGCGGCGCTTCAGCGCGGTCTCAAACAGGAGGACGAGATCTTCCGCCTCCTCCTCCACTTCAAGGTCGCTATCGCGAATGACCCTGAAGAGGCCCCGCCCGCGAACGCTATAGCCGGGAAAGAGAACGTGCGTGAACATGCCGATTAAGTTTTCGAGCGTGACGAAGCGCTGACTTTTTTCGCCGGCCGCTTCGGGCAGTCGAATGAAGCGCTGGATTTTGACCGGAAGCCGGATCAGCGCCTTCGACATCTTGCGGTCGGGTCCCGTCAGTTCGAGCGCAATCGTAAAGCCGAAATTGGGAATGAAAGGGAAAGGATGAGCCGGATCGACCGCCAGCGGCGTCAGCACCGGAAAGACGTGAGTGAGGAAATACTGTTCGAGCCATGTCTTATGGTCGGCGTTGAGTTGGGCGGGCTCGAGAATCGTTATGCCGACGCCGACCAGCTCCTCGCGTAATTCGCGCCAGCGGCGTTGCTGCTCAACCGTGAGAAGCCCGACGCGCTCGCGGATTTTGGCGAGCTGCTGGGTTGGGGTCAGCCCATCCTCGGAGGGCGTCGTCATGCCGGCGCGCACCTGGCCGCGCAATCCTGCGACGCGGACCATGAAAAACTCATCGAGGTTGTTTGCCGAAATTGACAGGAAGCGAAGTTGTTCTAACAGCGGATGGTTGCGGTTTGAGGCTTCCTGCAAGACTCGCCGGTTGAATTCAAGCCAGGACAGTTCGCGATTGATGAAGCGGCGCGGCGATTGGGGAAGATCGTCGACCGGCGTTTCATCGATAGCCAATTCGGCGATTGGAGCTTTCCCGGCTTCGTCGGCGAAAGCGACGGCGTGCGCGAAAGCCGCCGCCTCAAGAGAAATGCGCTCGCCGCCATCGGGCGCGCTACGCGGGGCGTCGTCGCCATTCCCGGCGGCGGCTTGCGCCGCGCTCTGTTCCGGGAGGGGGTTCGATTTTGGGGCGCGTCCGCGCCTGACTTCCACCAATTTGGGTTCTTCCGTCTGTGAACTCACCGACATCTTCTCCTGAATTGGAAAGCCGCAGAAATCTGATCGTTCTTTATGACGCTGGCGTGAAGGATCCGGCAGCGTAAAAACGGTCTTAATGTGTCGTCGCCGTCGCTCTACGCGGCGAAATCTATGTAATCCCGGTAATTGGCGACGCCGCGTCCTTACTCGTCGGGACCCGGCACCTTGATGGCTGACGGCCGGGTTGTAAAGAGCGCGGCCGCGGGTCTTGTCAGCGCCGTTCTCTGCGGGCGGCGTCATCGCCTCGCCGCGCCGCCAGCCAAGTCAGCGCAAAATAGAGGGCGATAAGGGCAACGTCGACGCCAATCCAGATTCCCGCGAAAAACCCCGGAATAATAAGCGCCGCGAAGATTTGCGCGACGGCGCAAAACAGCCAAATCACCCCGCCCCAAGGCGTCGCGAGCCACAGGCCGACCGCCGCGACGAGATTGAGGACGGCAAAAAAGACCACGGCGGCGCCCCACACCTCCGTCGCCTGGTCAAACAGAGGGTCGCGCGGCAACAAGATGGCGGCCCACTGGCTCAGTCCCTGGCACACCCATAACACCGCCAGAAGCCGCATGAAGACGACAAGCGCGAGCCCCCACGGCGAGGCCTCCCCCGCCGCGCCCGCGTCACCGAGACGGATCGCCGCGCCGGAATCGCCGCGCTCCTCATTGCCTGCGGACCCGCGCTGAATTTTCATTCCGATAGAGCCGGGTTGTGAAACGTCAGATCATCTGGCAAATGAGCGAAATAAGTGTCGATGTCGGTGGCGCTGACCGCCTTAATCTCCGACGGTCGCCAGTGCGGGCGATGATCCTTGTCGATGATGGTCGCGCGCACGCCCTCATAGAAATCATGCCCTTTGACGATCTGCCCGGCGATGCGAAATTCGACGCGCAGCGCCTCGTCGATATCAAGATCGGCTCCGATTTGCATCTGCCGGAGCGCGATTGCGAGGCTCGTCGGCGACTTTGTTGAAATTGCCTTGAGAGTCTCGCGCGCGAAATCGGAGTCGTCCGCGGCGATTTTTTCCATAATGGCGGTGACCGTCGGCGCGCTGAAACAATGGTCGATGAGGGCTTGCCGTTCAATCAGCGTGGAGGGCGGCGCGGGCGCGCGCTCTCCTGCGATCGCCGCGGCGGGATCCTCGCCGCTAATCAGCCTATCGAGGAGGGCGCCGTGACGCGCGGAGGAAACATACGCGCTGGCGAGCCCAAGCGCCACGGCGTCGCCGCAGCCAATTCGGCCGCCAGTCAAGCCGAGGTAGGCGCCGGTCGAGCCCGGCAGGCGCGGCAAAAAGAACGTCGCTCCGACGTCCGGAAAAAAGCCGATGCCGACCTCCGGCATGGCGAAAGCGAGCGTCTCGCCCGCGACGCGATGCGACCCATGCATCGAGAGGCCAGCGCCGCCGCCCATGACGATGCCGTCGATCAGCGCGATATAAGGCTTGCGATAGCGTTTAATGCGTCGATTTAAGCGATATTCCTCGGCGAGGAAAGCCAGCTGCTGGTCGCTTCGCCCGGCCTTGCCCAATTGGTAGAGCGCGCGAATGTCGGCGCCTGCGCAAAACGCCCGTCCGCCGATCCCCTTGATGACAATCGCGCCGACGGCGGGATCGCTTTCCCACTGATCAAGCGCGCCGGCGATGGCGCGTATCATAGTGAGATTGAGCGCGTTCAGAGCGGCCGGCCGGTTGAGCGTGATCAGGCCGCAGCGGCCAAGCTTCTCGAAAATGACGTCGGCGTCGCTCATGATCTCTCCTCGCGCGAGGCTTAGACCTTGGGCGGGCGACGCGTCAACGCGGGGGCGAAATTTATGCGTTGAGCCGGCCGCGGGCGCGTCCTTCGCTCAGAATTGCACCGTCGTGCGCAGGCCGAACACCGCCGCGTCGGGAATGCGCCCGCTCGCTGGGTCGAGCGGATTGACGGCGCCGCCGCCCGGGTGAAAGACATATTCGAAATCGGGTTGAATCGTCCAACCGGGCATGATCTCCGCCCGATAGGTCGCTTCGAGCAGCAGCTCGTAGTTTCGCGCCGACAGGCTCTCTCCCTCAAAAAAAGCCGTATCGACATCGAATGCGTGCACCGCCGGAGACAGCTCGGAATAGGCGACCGATACGCCGAACTCGTCGTCCGGCCGCTGACTCCAAAGTCCGTTGAAGATAATGCCGGCGTCGGCATAAAAATCGATCAGATTGCGATCGCTCGGAAGGCCGGCGACGCGCGCAAAACCGCCGATCCCTTGCAGACGATCACCGCCGGGCAAACGCCAGAACATCTGGTCGATCACGCCGAAAAGGCCATAATCGCCGCTATGCTGCAGCGCCTTGCCGTCGCTGTCGGGATTGGCCAGCGAGAGCCCGTCAACACCGAAATGATAATCGTCGAACTTGCCGAAGTGATACCAGCCGCCGAATTTCAGCCTTCCCGCGAGCCCCTTCGAATCCTTTCCCTGGTTCCAACCGTAATTGCCCTCTCCGATGACGAAGGGCGGATCCTGCACGCGAAAGTCGACCCCGGAGGAGTTGCGTTGCGCCTGCCTGCCGGTGAATCCGGAGCCGGTGGAATCGCCATTGTATATGGCGGCGCTAAAGTTCAACTGGTCGGTCGCATAGATTTTGACGCGGACCCCGGGCGTCGCAAATGGATAGGCGGGGCCGCCACTCGGAAGAGCGGACGCAAAGATATTCGGCCAGCCATAGGTCGAGTTGAGGAAAAGCTCGCCGCGTTCGGTGATGAAGAAATCGCTGTCGGCGGCGAGCTGACCGGCGCGGACGGACAGCTTGTCGTCGAGGAATTTGTACTCGGCCCAGGCTTCGAACAGCAGCCACGCCGGCTGCGCCGCGATAAAGGTAATCGCCGAAATATTGAAGAGGTTGGAGGTCGTAAGGGTCTGGCCGGCGATCGCATAGGAATTGACGTGGAAGGTCAGGCCCTTGATCCCGGCGATTTGGTCCATGTCGCCGTCGAGGCCGAGTTCGAGACGCTGCTCGTAGCGCGCGCCCTGCTTTACGCCGCCTGTCGGATTGCCAAAAACCTCGCCAATGAAGTTGACTTGCAGATTGAAGCCGCGCTCGCAAAGCGCCTTTTTGAAATCCCCGAGCACCAGAAGGCTGCCTGAGATCGAGGGCTGCCCGTCGCATAAATTCGGCGCGGGCGCGGGCTCCGGCGCCTTCGCCGCCGCGTCGGCCGAATGGGCGACGCCCGTCGGGGCCAGCGTCAAGGCGACAATCGACGCGATAAGACGCCAGCGGGCGCTGGGCGCAATGGCCGAACGCCCGCCGCGGCGGAGGCTCGATAAAAAACCACGCATTTCACTCTCCGATATTCGCGGCAGAGCGCTGATCACGAATACTGGTAAAGCAGGCGCTGTTGCGGTTGCCAAGCTTTCTATTTTGCTATTGTTCTAAATTGAAAATATAGCCTCTCTGTATACCTTGCCGCTCGCAAGAATATTGGACTTAGATGCAAATCCGCCACACATTATACCGCGAAATCGTGAGATGCGTCGCCGCGCGGATGCCGAAAGGTCGGCCCCACGAAGTCTCGAAAAAGGAGGTGTCGAGAAATGGAGCGGGTGAAGGGAATCGAACCCTCGTATTCAGCTTGGAAGGCTGCTGCTCTACCATTGAGCTACACCCGCATCGCCAAGCTCAGCAGGAAAGCGCTATCGCGCCTCTTCGCCATTGGCTCCGCGTTAAGCCCTATACCCATCCTCCCTCTTTAAGGCAAATTCAATAGCCGAAGGGGATCGGCAGGCAAGGCCTGAGGGGCGGCCCCGAGAAGGCCAGGACCTGCGCCGATTGACGCTCGGCGAGCGTCAGCTTGGAACGAACCGCGTCGCGAATCCGGACCCATTGGTCGCGTTCGGGACCGGCTCCGGCGACGGCGAGATTGAGCCAAGTATAGGCCATCACATAGTCTTGCGGAACGCCCTGCCCTTTGTCATACATCAGCCCGAGCATATATTGCGCATTGGCGGAGCCCTGGTTGGCGGCGCAGCGATACCAGCCGGCGGAGGCCATGAAATTTTGCGGCACGCCCTGCCCGTGCGCATACATGTAGCCGAGGAAGGATTGCGCCCGCGCGTCGCCATTGGCGGCGAGAGGAAGGAAAATCTCGGCCGCCCTGACATAATTGTGGGCGGTGGCGGCGGATATTCCTTGGCGCAACTGGTCGCCGGCGCGGCTTGGCGACGCGACCGCCATCAGAAGAATGCAGAACGTGCGGGGCCAAGCGCGCGAGGCAGATCGGCCCGACGGGCTCTTCAACGAATTTCTCAGCCCAAATATAAATCTCTCATTGGCCATGGGCGCCCTCAGAACGCGAAAATGCCTGTCTCGATGAGCCAGCAGACCCAGATCGCCGGCGCGAAGAATAATCCGAACGGCAGTGGCTGCGTGGCGTCGAATGGGCGTCGGCCGGCTAATCTGCCAACCGCGTAGGCGGCAAGCGCCGCGAGCGCCGCGATCTCGACCGCGACGGGGGTCAAGGGCCAGTCGAGCCAAGCGCCGGCGACCGCCGCGAGCTTGACGTCGCCAAGGCCGATGCCTTCACGGCCGCGAAGACGCGAATAGAGCGCGCGCAAGGCGAGAAAGGCGAGACCAAGAACCGCCGCCCGAATTATCGCGAGGCCCACGGCTTGTAGCGCCCCAGGCCAAAACTCCGCCGACGCGCCGAAGGCCGCGTCGGCGAGCGCCAATAGAAAGGCGGCGAGACTCAGCCCGTTTGGAATGAGCAGGCTGCGCGCGTCGATGATTGCGATGGCGAGCATAAGAAACGCCAGCAACGCGCCAAACCAGCCGGGCGCCCTGGCGCCGCGGCGAGGCTCGCACTCGCCATGGCGCACGCGAGCACGACAAGCGCAACGCATGTCGCCCATCCGCCTGGCGTCAGAGGCGTCGTCAGCCGAACCTCGCCCGATGCGGCACCCCGCTGGATCATCGCTGATTTAATTGCTGCAGCGCCCGCGTCGGCACCGGCGTCACGGCGCCCGTCGGATAGACGGAGCCAACTTTCTCGCCGCGCATTTTGGAGCGCAGCTCCTCGGCGATATAGGAGGCGTCGACGCCATCGCGGATGATCTGCGGACGGATGAAGATGATGAGTTCGGTCCGTCCAATCAGGCTGTTTGCGTTATTGTTGAAGGCATTGCCAATGACCGGAATTTGATCGAGGATCGGAATGGCGCCCTTCGTGTAGTTTCCGTTTTCCTGGACAAGACCCGCGAGCAACACGGTCTGCCCGCCCGCCACGACGATCGAGCTCTTGACGTGACGGTCGGAAATCGTCGGCGTGAGGTTAGGAACCCCGCTGATGCAATTGGTGCATGCGCTGATTTCCTGATCAACGTCGAGCGACACATTGCCGTTGAAATTGACGCGCGGCTGCACGCGCAGAATGATGCCCGTGTTCTGGTAATTGATGGAATTGAAGACGGTATTCGAAGTCGCAGTGGCGGAATTCAATATATTTGCGCTGCCTGTTGTGACCGGTATCTGATCGCCGACCGTCAGGGTCGCCACTTGATTGTCGACGACGACGAGAGAGGGATTGGAGAGGATCTTGACATTGGTATATTGGTGCAGGGCGTTGATGACGACGTGTGGCGTGAGGTTGTTGCCAATCAGAAGGTTGAAGCCTGGGGTAGTCGGGCTCGGCACAATGCTCGTTCCCGCCGAGTTGGACGCCACGACGCCATTGTCGCTTTTGCCGGCAAGATTGATGCTGCCTAAGAAAAACTGCACGCCATAATTCAGCGTGTCGTTCAGGGTGACCTCGGCGATCGTCACATCGATCGCGACCTGCAGCTTTGGACGATCGAGCTGCTCCAGCGCCTTCTCAATGATGTGGTAGCTTGACTGGTTTGCGTAGATCACGACAGAATTGTTTGGAATGTCGGCCATGATCCGGACGCCAGGGAGCAACGCCGGCCCTTTGGAGCCGCCGCCGGATTCCAAGCCCGCAGCGCCGCCGCCGGCAGCGCCAGACTCCGTGCTTGACGACGCTCCACCCAAAGAGCCGAATGGGCTCGTCCCCGCACCTGCCGCGCCTGCGCCAAGGCCGCCGCCTGCGCCAAGGCCGCCGCCTGCGCCTGCGCCGAGGCCGCCGCCTGCGCCTGCGCCAAGGCCGCCGCCTGCCCCGGCTCCAAGGCCGCCGCCTGCCGCCCCTCCGAGGCCGCCAGACGGCGCGCCCCCGCTAACCCCCGTCGTCGACAGGCCGCCGCCGGGCGCAAGCTGATTGGCGGCGGATTCGAGGCCGCCACCGCCGCCGCCAGTGAACAGGTCGCTCAACAGCTTGGCGATCTGCCTGGCGTCGCCATAGCGCACACGATAAACCTTGACGCCGGTGCTCGCGGTCGCCGATCCGTCGAGACGGGCGATCCAAGTCGCCGCGGCGCGCAGCAGCTCCGGCTTGCGGGCCACCACGAGAACCGCGTTCGAACGCGCGATCGGTTGCAGCTTGACCATATTCTGGCTGAGCCCCGCCTCGCCGGAATCAAGAATTTTCTCAAGCTCCGCAACCAGAGGTTCTGGAGTTGTGTTTTTCACCGGGAAAATGCCGACCGACTGGCCCCGCATCCAGTCCTGGTCGAAACTGAGTATGGTGTCGACGGCGGTGCGACGCTCCACTCCGGTGCCAACGACGAGGATCAGATTACTTCCCGGATCCGAGCGGATCGCGCCCGGCCGCGTCGCAAAGCTGTCCAGCAGTTTCATGATTGTCTGCACCGAGACATGCTGCAGCGGAACGACGGTCGTGCCGTAGCCCGGCTCCAGAGCTGCGCCGGCGCGATCGACGCCGCCATTGCCGACCGCGTCATCGATCGGAATGATGCGATAGCCGCCGCCTGGGTCATGCACCAGCGCCGAATTGCTGGCGCGCAAGGCACTTTCCAGCACGAATAGCAGACGCGATTTCGGGATCGGACGTCCCGATGACAAAGTAATCGAGCCTTGCACGCGCGGATCGATCGAATAGGAGACGCCGAGAACATCCCCGAGAATGACTTTCGCCACCGCCGTCACTGGCGCATTGTCAAAGTTCAGATCGACGCCTTCGCCGGCCGCGCTGACCGCGCCCGCTCCGCCGGCGGCCTGCGGTCCGGCTTCCGGAACGGCGCTGCCGTAATAAATCGCCGGACGCTCGCCGCCGGAGATTCCGGTGTTCACGGTTCCAGTCGTTTTTGGAAATTTAGGCGCGAGGTCGATGCCGCGCACCTGGTCGGACGCATCGGGCAGCTCAGTGCCGCCGCCCATCAGCGGCGACTGAGAGCAAGCCGCGGCCAAAAGCAAGACGCAAAATAGCACCCCGACCGAAACGATTCGGCGAGAAAGATAACATTTGCCGCTGGGCCGAATCTCAACCAATAACCTTACTCGAACAAAAGCGCGCTCCAGTTGCGCAATTCCTAAGGTTGTTAGCAAAGAACGACACTATTTGACACTAGAACATTGTCTCGCTAATTCCCCGGCAAAGGTCAAGCAGATGACCGCGCAACGGCGATCAACTTCCGCATCTGTCTACACAATTTGTTTCTTGCGACGTAATAATCTCCGTCTCAACCTGCGGACGCGACGCCATGAATCCAAACCTTCTGGATGAATTCGCCAAGCATCTTGTTCAGAAAAAGTACGTAACGTCCGAGGCGCTCCCTTCATCCGCTTCGCAAGAGGCGGGCGCGGAGCGAACCCTGCGCAAGCTGTGGGAAGCGAGCGATCTCTCCGCAAATGGCTTTGCCGACGAAGTTGCGCATTTTTATGGCATGCGCCGCTTGAGCCTGCCCGAGCTCGTCGCCGCCAAATCCCTAACAGATCGTTTCTCGCCCCGATTTCTGAGAGAAACCACAGTATTTCCTTTCATAGCCAGCGACGGCGCGCTCAAACTCGCGGCCGCCGACCCAAGCGACCACGCCGCCATGCGCGCAGCTGAAATCGTCCTTGGCTCCCCCGTTTCCGTCGAAATCGCCTCTTTCGAGGATATTGCGGTCGTTCTCGGCGAGCGTCTTGGCGGCGAGGAGCCCGCGCCTCAGGACGAGCGCATTTCGCAGGCACGCGCTGACGACGACATTGAAAGCCTCCGCGATCTCGCCAGTGGAGCCCCAGTCGTCCGCGCCGTCAACAATCTTCTCGAAAAAGCTGTGGAATTGCGCGCCAGCGACATTCATATCGAGCCCTTCCGCAACGGGATCACGGTGCGCATGCGCATCGATGGATTACTGCGCGCCGTCCCGGCGCCGGCCGACGCCCTGCCGCAAGCGTTGATCTCCCGCATAAAAATTCTTGCCGGACTTAACATCGCCGAAAGGCGGCTACCGCAGGATGGGGCGGCGCGCCAACGCATTGCGCGGTCCGACGTCGATATCCGCGTCGCCACCATGCCGACGCAATATGGAGAAATGGCGGTTTTGCGCCTGCTGCCGCAGGATCGCGGCCTGCTTGATATCGCACGGCTCGGACTTTCTGCGAGGGACGGGAAAACCGTAGCGCGCCTGCTCGAAATGCCGCATGGGCTCATCATCGTCACAGGACCGACCGGCAGCGGCAAAACGACGACGCTGGCCACAATGCTTTCCTTGCTCAATCAGCCTTCGCGCAAAATTCTGACAATCGAGGACCCCGTCGAATATGAAATCCCCGGCGTCAATCAAAGTCAGGTCAAGGCCTCGATCGGCCTCACTTTCGCCGCTGCAATGCGCGCATTCGTTCGTCAGGATCCGGACGTCATCATGGTTGGCGAAGTGCGCGACGCAGAGACCGCGAGCATCGCCGTTCACGCAGCGCTGACCGGCCATCTCGTGCTGACCACGCTGCACACCGAGTTGGCGGCGGCCGCCATCCCGCGCTTGCTCGATCTTGGCGTCGAAGGCTTTCTTTTGAAGTCGACGCTGCGCGCCGTCATCGCGCAGCGTCTCGTGCGCGTCTTGTGCGAACGCTGCAAAGTCAGAAGGACGTTGACGCATGAGGACCTATCGTTCGATCCCCGCCTCAGCGCCCTCGGCCTCAAAGCCGATGATTGCGTTTATGAGCCCGTTGGCTGCGAACGATGCGGCGGGATCGGCTATCGCGGCCGCAATGGGATATTCGAAATGCTCGAATTGAAGGGTGAGGCTTACGAGCTCGTCGGACCTCACTCTGACGCACGCCAGATCGACCTCGCCGCGCGCCGGGCCGGCATGGAGACAATGGTCGAGGACGCTGTCGCAAAATGCCGCTCCGGAGTGACGTCGACGGCCGAGGTGCTTCGGGTCACGACGATCCGTTAGATCTGGATCCAGCGAGAGTGTTTTCACAAGCAGGAGATCCCGCTCCGCCGCGAAAAATGGTAATCATATAGAACTGACGAATTTTTTTCACACGCCGAGTTTGCGGACATGCTTACCTTTCGTTATTCGGCCCTAACTCAAACCGGCGAAGTCGTGAGCGGGACGATTGCGGCCACGAGCGTGTCGGAAGTCGCCCTGCGTATCGAATACCTTGGCCTCATCCCGATTGAGACCGTGCGCGATGACGGCGCGCGTTCCGGCTCACGCTTCAGCTTCGCCGCGAGCCCGCGCTTTGAGGACGTGACCTTCTTCACCGGAGACCTCGCGCTTCTGCTCAAGACCGGCGCGCGCATCAATGAAGCGCTCGAACTGGTCTCGACCGATTCCGACGTCGGGCGATTGCGCCCGACCATCGCCAAGATTACCTCTGCCATCCTCGGCGGTGAGAGCTTCGCCGATGCGCTGGCTCATTTCCCCGCTCTGTTTTCGCCAATGTATGTCGCGCTCGTTCGCGTCGGAGAAACGTCAGGCAACCTCGTTCCGGTTCTGGAAGCGCTAGCTTCGGAGCGCGCGCGCTCCGAAGCGCTTCGCCGCAAAGTTGTCGACGCCCTGCGCTATCCGGCATTCGTCCTGACGGCCGCCGGCGCCGTCCTCATCTTTTTTCTTACATTCGTGCTGCCCCAATTCGGCGCGGTGCTGCGTGATTTCCATGCCAAACTCGATCCAGTCGTGACGGGATTCCTGAGCCTTTCCGATTTTTTTTCGGCGCATGTGCAAGCGCTCGGCGCCGGCTTCGTCGTCGTCGCAACCGCCGTCTGGCTGTTGTTGCGCCAAGCCAAGGTGCGCAGCTCCATCATGGAGGCGCTCGGGCATTTCCCGCTGATCAGCAACGTTTTGAGCTATCATCGGACCGCAGTTTTTTGCCGCAATCTTGGCGTGTTGCTCGCTGCCGGCGTAACCCTAACTGCGACGTTGCGCATCCTTGCCGACATGATGGCGACGACAGGGCGCTCCAAGGCATGGCGGACCATCGTTGATCTCGTGCGCCATGGCGGTAAATTGTCTGAAGCGCTCGCCGAAACGCAGGCGCTGCCCGCAATGGCGGTCCGCACCTTGCGCCTTGGCGAAGAGTTCGGCCAGTTGCCTATGCTCGCCGAGCGCATCGCCGGTTACTATGAGGTAAAGTTGCAGCGCAGTCTCGATAAGCTCGTCGGGATCGTCGGCCCTCTCGCCATCATCAGCATCAGCATCATCGTTGGCGGTCTCATCGTGTCGATCATGACCGCCTTGATGTCGGTCAGCCAGGTCGTCGGGTGAGAGGCGAGACAGGCCGGAGGCAGGCGCAACGGTTAGACAAGGCCGGCAAGGAGATGATTATGGAGGCGATTTCAGCATGAAGACGACGGACGCGTCGATGACGCGCGCCCACAAGCGCCTGACGGATAAGATCAAAAGGCGGCGACTCGGCGCGTGGCTTGCGGGGCGCGCCGGGCCACGGGGGCCGGCGATCGCTCTCGCCGCCGCAAGGCGCGGCGAGGCAGGCTTTACGCTGGTCGAGATTTTGGTCGTCATCACGATCATCGGCCTGATCATGGGTCTCGTCGGGCCTCGGGTCTTGAACTATCTGTCGCAGTCGAAGGTCAAGGCGGCGACTATTCAAATCGAGAGCCTATCTGGCGCGCTTGATTTGTATTATCTTGACGTCGGGCGCTACCCAACATCGGCGCAGGGCCTCGCCGCGCTGGTGCAGCGGCCGGGCGGCGTGTCCAGCTGGAACGGGCCGTATCTAAAGAACAACAACGTTCCGAATGACCCATGGGGCCATCCCTACCTCTACCGTTCGCCTTCCGAACACGGCCCCTATGAAATCGTCTCGCTCGGCTCGGACGGAACGGAAGGCGGAGCGGGAAACGCCGCAGACATCAAAAGCTGGGAGATCGGAGGGCCGAAGAAAGCGGAGGCGCCATGAAGCCGCGATCGGGCGAGACGGGGTTCACCCTGCTCGAAATTGTTTGCGTCCTCGCCATAATTGCGATGCTGGCGGCAATTGCGCTGCCCGCCTTTCCGCGCGGCACGTCGCGCGCGCGGCTTGAGGCGCTTGCGGTTGCGACGGCATCCTTGCTTCAGTCCGACCGCAGTGCGGCGATGCGCCGAGGGGTGGTTGTCTCGACGCAAATCGACACACTTGCGCGTACAATCCGGTCAGGGGCCGGGGCGGGGCGCGTCCAGGTGCCGCCCGACGTCGCCTTCGGCGCAGTCCTCGCCGAAAGTTGTGACCGTCATCCTGCCGGATCGACGATCTCCTTCTTCGCGTCGGGGCTTTCTTGCGGCGGCGCTCTGTCGCTTTCGAGGCTCGGCGCGACAATCGAAGTGCGCGTCGCCTGGCTGACTGGAGGCGTCGAAATTGTCCCGAAGAAAACTTTCTGAAACGGGCTTGCTTTCGCTCGGCGCCGCCGCCGGTGGCTTCACGTTGATCGAAGCGCTCGTCGCGCTGGCGATCGTCGCCATCTGCCTCAGCGCGATCGGAGCGCTGATGGGGACGAATATCAGGGCCGTGCGGCAAATCGATCAACGTCTCGCGCTCGTTTCGGTCCTGCGCAAAGTCGAAACCGCCATGCCCGATCGTTCGAAACTCGCGGACAAGGACCTCTCAGGCGAAATAGCTGGACATGTCTGGTCAGTCAGCGCCTCGCCTTTCCTCGACGCGCCGCCGCCCGCGACGAAAGAGCGTCCGCCATGGCGCCCCGAAACCATCGTCATCCAAGTAAGGGGGCCGTCAGGATCAACTGTCGCGGTCAAGACGTTGCGTCTCATCCCTAGCGTCGGACCATGAGGGCGGGGCGGGCGGCTCCGCGCGGCGGTCCGCGGCAAGACGGCTTCACGCTTTTCGAGGCGCTGGTCGCCGTCGCCCTCATGGGGTTGATTCTCTCCATTCTCGCCGTCGTCACCGCGCAATGGGTTCCACATTGGCGCGCCGGCTTCCAGCGTCTGCAGCAGGCGGAGCTCGCGCGTCTTGCGCTCGACCGCATCGTCGCCGATCTCTCCGCCGCCGAATTCATCGCGCCGATCGGCAGCCAGCAAATACTCTTTTATGGTTCGGCCTCGACAGTCACCTTCGTGCGCTCGCCGGTCGGCCCAAGGCCTTCGCGCGGTCCGAGGCCAACCGGTCTCGAAATCATCAGGTTTTCGACCAGCGCCGAAGAAGGCGGGCTCGTTCGCGCGCGCAGCCCATTCACGCCGGAGACAAGCGTATCGGTCAACACGGACGATTTTGAATTTTCGGACGCAAGCCTACTGCTGCGCGCGCCGCTGCAGGTATCCTTCGGCTTCGCTGGTCCCGATCGCGCCTGGAACGATAATTGGAGCAGCGGCTCGATGCTGCCGGCCGCGGTTCGCGTCACTGTACGCAACCAAGCTTCTGGCGAGCTCCTGTCGGTTTCGACGGCGACGCGCGTCCATATCAATGCGCCGGCGTCTTGCGTAACCGCCAAGGCTGACTCTCATTGTCTCGAACCATCGAACCAGAACGAACAGCCTGGCGGCGATCAAAAACCGGCAAACGGAGCGGTCCTGTGAAGCGTGCGGACGCATCCCCTTGTGCGCCGGAACGAGGCGCGCCTCGACGGCGAGCGGAGCGCGGCTTCATCGTCGTGGCTGTACTGTGGATTCTCGCGGCGCTCGCCGCCTGCGCCTCTGTCTACGCCTTCTATGCAGGCAATAGCGCCGTCGCGGCGCGGGTGTCCAGCGAACGCCTGCAGTCGGAGGCGCTGATTTCCGGAGCGCTCGAACTCACCGCGCTCAGACTCCTCGGCGCGGAAAAGGACAATCCGCGCAGCTTCGGCGAATTCCAATTTCGCTTGGGCGACGCCGATGTCCTCGTAAGCTTTCGCTCCGAAGGGGCGCGCATCGACCTCAACGAAGCGCCGAAAGAATTGCTCTCCGGTCTCTTTCAAACGCTCGGCGCGAAGCCTGACGACGCGAACTACTATGCCGATCGGATCGTTGGATGGCGCAAAAAGAACGACGTCGCCGGCACGAACAGAGAAGCGGACATTTACAAGGACGCCGGCCTCAAATACCTGCCGCGTCAGGCGCCGTTTCAGAATGTCGCCGAACTGCGGTTTGTCTTTGGATTGCCGCCGGATCTCGTCGAACGCGCGATGTCTTTCGTGACGATTTACAACGGGGTGCCGCAGATCGACGTGATCGTAGCGCTACCGGAGGTGATCATGTCCCTGCCGCACATCGCGCCCGACAGCGTAGACGCCATTCTTGAAAG
This sequence comes from uncultured Alphaproteobacteria bacterium, assembly GCA_963815815.1. Classification (GTDB taxonomy): domain Bacteria; phylum Pseudomonadota; class Alphaproteobacteria; order Rhizobiales; family Beijerinckiaceae; genus Methylocapsa. The sequence continues at coordinate 33,962 of CAWFIA010000008.1, read as the reverse complement.
ACGCGGGTCGCAGAATGCGAAATCAATTTTGTCGCTGCTTGGGCAGGCGAGCGATAGCGTCTCGCTTGACCCGCGCAAGGCGAGCCGGGTCAATGTCGCGATCCGATTTAAGGATCGACGGCGCGTGAACGCCGAAGCGGTCATTCTCCTCATCGGCCAGGACACGGAGCCTTACCGCATCCTCGCCTGGAGCGACGATTTCGACGGCGTTTTCTAAGGGTTTCGCCGCGAAAAGTCGCAAACTTTGCCGAGGACGATTTGGGTGGACAGCGGCGCGTAACGCACTAAATGGAATCGTGCGGCTTCACCGAGATTGTCAGCTCTTGGAAAGCCGCCCGATCCTCTTTGCCACCCAGCAAGCCGCATGGCGGCACCGTCACCAAATGCCGAGCTACCTTTTGAAATTCCTGATCTTCCATCGGATCTTTGCTTTCCCCGTTCGTAAGGCATCACGCATGACCGCAATTGATTTTTATGGCCCAAACCTAAAGGTAGAACGGGCCAAACATCACATCGAGAGCCTCGAAACGATTTTCGAGGAATACATCTTTCGTAATAAAGAGAGGTTGCGGCCCAAGCGAAATAATCAATTTTTGCAAGTAAAGCGCCCGTCCACCCCTGCAACCTTCCCTAAACATACCCCTACCGTCTTGGGTGATGTCATCCATAACCTCCGGCGACGTCCCTCGACCACGCGTATTGTATTATGGTCGAAGCAAACGGGAGACCCATCACAAGGCGCACACTATTCCCTTTCGGCGAGGATCGGCAATCTCTTGAAGGTTCCATCAATGGACATAAACTCAAGGGAGGGACTTCCGTCCGATACGGTCCTCAGTGTCATCGTCAACGACATACAGCCTTACGAAAACGGGAAGCTGGGGCTTTACGGGCTGCACTCGCTGGATATCACTGACAAACATCACATCCTAAACCGTGCGGGAGATCCCCCGGCTCTGCCGGGGAGGCAGCAATAGTTTGACGTTTCCTGAAGTCCATCGTGACCATCGCTTTTGTGAGCCGCCAAGCACACGAAAGGTCAAGTCACGATGGACGAGTTTGAGAATTCTAAGTCACACAAAGTGGGAGTGCAAATATCACGTCGTGTTCATCCCGAAGTTCCGCCGCAAGGCGCTATACGGGCAACTGCGGGATCATCTTGGAGAATTGCTTCGTAAGTTAGCAACACAAAAGGAAAGCCGGATCGAAGAAGGGCATTTGATGCCGGATCATGTGCACATGATGATTTCGATCCCGCCGAAATACGCGGTTTCTCAGGTGATCGGATATGTCAAGGGCAAGAGTGCGATCCATCTGGCCCGCGTTTACGGGGAACGGCGGCGGAATTTTGTAGGGCAACATTTCTGGGCGCGAGGATATTTCGTCTCGACCGTGGGGAGAGACGAAGCTGCGATCCGGGAATACATCAAGAGCCAGGAAAAGGAAGATCAGAGGCTGGAGCAACTGAACCTCTGGCGCTGATCGGCCACCATCAGGTGGCCCAATGAACCGGGGACGCGTCAGCGTCCCCTCCCAGCCGCTTTGAGCGGCTCACATAAATAAAGCCCCCGGCTCTGCCGGGGATAGTTACTCCGGACTTGTGCAGATATGCATATTGGCAGGCTCGATGTTTTTAACGAGCAGGGACAGAAAACACTTCAAATCCAGGGAGTTACCTTTCAACACCGCCATGGGGCGAATTTATTGACCTGGGCGGCGGAAGCGCGATACTCCACGATGATCCAAAGGCGGCCTTCGACATAACTTTCGATTATGGACAACCCTTTCAAGGGCAAAGTATTTTGCGCACGATGAAAAGCTTGGCGGCCAATGTTATCGAAGCGCTCAATCTCATCATGAAGGCTGCATAATCCGTCGGTCCCCGACCCGTGTCGCTGCTCCATGAACAGGAATGTGCGCTAGGCCACTGCGCCGACCGGCAACTTCGATTAAGATAACAACACGGCGATCGAGCGGAAGGTCGATTTTCGCGAAACGCGAAAAACGCCTCTTTTCTCGATTTTGACGCATTTTCTTCAGGCGAATAGATGTTTGCTTCACTTGAATCGCGATCTTCCTCCGGCCGTTTTGGCCAAGCGGCGACGGAATTGAGATGAGCTGGGTGCAAAAGATCGCCAACCAAGCGTCGCTTTGGATTGATCATGTCGCGACCGCCTTTCTTACGTGGCGCGAGGGGCTGCGTCCGCCTCGTTTCGCGCGGCTCGTCGAACAAGATGACGGTGCGTTCGTGCTGCAACCGCCCGATGCGCCGACGAAGCGGGTCTTGGGGCGAAAAACGGCGCGGCAAAAACGGCCCAGCAACGCTTATCCCGGGCCAATCCGCATCGACGACGGCGCCATCGCGCCGGCGGACGCTGCGGCTCTTGCGCCGTTTCTCTCGCGTGCAAGCGTCGAGCTCGTGCTGGTCCCGCAGCGCTTCATGTTCCGGCCCCTCCATTTGCCGCGCCGGGCGGCCGATTTTCTCGAAGGAATCGTCCGCGCCCAAATTGATCGCTTGACGCCGTGGTCCGCCGCCGAGGCTGCTTTCGGCTGCCTGCCTTCGTCTGGCGCCTCCGGCGAGCGAATGCTTGTCACGGTCGCCGCGACAGCGCGAAATTTGCTCTCCCCTTATGTCAATGCGATTGCCAGCCTGGGCGTCGACGCCGTCATAATTTCAACGCCGGCCCCGGACGCCGCGCCGGCGACGATCAAGGTGCTCGAGCAAAAAGTCGCGGCGGCGCGCGAGGCGAGCCGGATGCGGCGCGGGCTCACGATCCTGATCGTCGCGCTCGCCCTGGTTTGCGGCGCGTCCATCGTCTTTTACTCCATCGCGCAAAGCGACCTCGAAGCGCGCCGAGAAGGCGTCGATCGCCGCATCACGCAGCTCCGCGCCGCGCTGCACAAGGGCGACGACGCGCAAAACGCGATGGCGCTCGCGCTTGAGCGAAGAAAACGCGATACGCCATCCCCGGTCATCGTCTACGAAGAGCTGTCGCGAATTCTGCCCGACGACGCCTATTTGACCGAAATGCGCATTCAAGGCGACAAATTGCAGATCGTCGGTCTGGCGCGCGACGCGCCTTTGCTGATCCATCTCCTTGAGCAATCGCCGCAATTCACGAAGGCCACATTCTTCGCGCCGACAACGCGGCTGCCTTCTGAATCGGGCCAGCATTTTTTCATCGAGGCCCATATCGAGCCCGTTTTCCCCGCGTCGGAGGCCGTCAGCCAATGACCGGGGCCGAACTTTTAAAGCGCATCAAGCAATCGCATACGCCAGCGGCTTTGGCATATCTCACAATCGTGATAGCATTGTTGTCGATAACCGGGGCGACGCTGGCCGCATTGAGCGATGCATACGCCGATTTTTCGGCGGCCGAGGAGCGGCTCGCCGCTCTCGAAGGCCATAACAAATCGGCGACGCAGCCCTTGGGAATGGCGGGATCGCCTTTTTTGGAAGGGCCAACGGTGACCATCGCCGGGGCGAACCTGCAACAAAAGGTCGTCGCGGCGGTCGCAGCCGTTGGAGGAAATGTTTTATCGTCGCAAGTCGATTTGCAAGGATCACAAGCAAGCCAAGGTTATGTCGTTTTGACGGCAAGCTGCGAAATCGAGCAGGCTGCGTTGCAGCCCCTGCTCTACGATCTTGAAGCGGGGATGCCGTTCCTTTTTATTGAACAATTGATTGTTCAAGCGCCGCAATCCGGAGAACAGGAAGGCAAACGAATGCGCGTTCAGATCGATGTCGCCGGCCAATGGCAGCTTGCAAAATGACCCGGCCTGGCGTCTACCTTCTCTGCCTCACATTGGCGGTTTTCTGCGCAAAAGCCGCTTTCGCGCAGTCCTCGGACACCGGCGCGACGACAGACGAAGCGACCAATCAGCTCGCTGCGACGGCGGCGGACGCGCATCTTGGCCGCGCCGATCCGGAGCCGCACCCCGCGCCTGCGGCGCCATTCGCTGTCCGGCCGCGCTCGAATGAAGCCAATCCGCTTTGGCGGATTTCGATCGAATTGCTTCACGCGACGCGCGAAAGGCCTCTGTTCTCGGTCTCGCGGCGCCCCCCTCCGCCGCCCGTCGCGGCCGCGCAACCCGTCGTCAGCGCCCCGCTTCCGCCAGAGCCGGCGGCGCTGGAAAAGCCTCAGGTCACGCTCGTCGGCGTCGTGCACGGCGCGTCGGCGGACGTTGGCCTGTTCTACGACGACTCTGGAAAGCCCGTCCGGCTTCGCGTCGGCCAATCAGACCACGGATGGATCGTCCGGTCGGCCGATGTGCGGGCGATAACCCTCGAAAAGGAAAGCCGCCAGGTCACACTCGCGCTGCCGCCGCGCAATGCGGAGATAACCGCCGCGCCGCCGCAATCCCCAACGATGGCGGCGATGGCCTCCGGGAATCCTTTCACAATTCCTGAGCGCAAACTCCCGCCCGGCAAAGGTCTGAATATGGACCGCCCATAGCGCCGCGCTTTCCACAATGGCCGTGAAAGTTAATTCAATAGCGGGCTCCAGGTGGGGTCCGACGCAAAGTTTGGCGTGGGAACAGGAAACTCCCCGCGGCCAAACACATCGATCATATAAATTTTCGGGCCACTCGCCCCGCCCGGATCGCGAAAGAACATCAAATAGAGGCCGTTAGGCGCCCACGTCGGCCCCTCATTGTGAAAGCCCTCCGTCAGAATACGCTCGCCGGATCCATCCGGCCGCATGACGCCGATCGCGAAGGTGTCAGCTTTCTGTTTGGTGAAAGCGATCAAATCTCCCTTGGGGGACCATACTGGCGTCGAATAACGGCCCTCGCCGAATGAAATCCGCTTTGGCGCGCCGCCGTTCGCCGACATCACGTATAGCTGCTGCGTTCCGCCGCGGTCAGATTCTAAACACGATCTGACCTCCGTCCGGCGAATAGGAAGGCGAGGTGTCGATGGCGCTCGAATCCGTCAGCCTGGTCGTCGTGCGCGAACGCACGTCCATGGCGAAGAGATTGGTGGCGGAGCCCTGCGCCAGCGACATGACGATTTTCTGGCCGTCGGGCGAAAACCGCGGGGAAAAGGTCATGCCCGGAAAATTGCCGACGACTTCGCGCTGCCCGGTCTCGATGTTCAGCAGCAGGACCTTCGGATCGCTCGCGCCGAACGACATATAGGTCACATCCTGCGAAGACGGCGAAAAGCGCGGCGTGACGACGAGTTCGTCGCCGCGCGTCAAAAAGCGCACATTCGCGCCATCCTGATCCATGATCGCGAGGCGTTTGCGGCGGCGCTCGCCCGGTCCGGTCTCGTCTACAAACACGACGCGCGTGTCAAAAAACCCGCTTTCGCCGGTAATCCGCGAAAAAATTGCGTCGGAGATGATGTGCGCCACGCGGCGCGAATTGTTTGGATCCGTCACATATTGCTGGCCGGCGATCTGCTGACCGGTGGCGACGTCCCACAAGCGAAATTCAGTCTGCAGACGGCCGTCTGGCGCCCGGGCGCTGCGCCCTGTGACGACGAATTGCGCGTTGATCGCGCGCCACGAGTCCATGTTCGGCGTCTGGTCTGGATCGGCGACCGGCGCGACGAACGTCTTGGGATCGATCGGCGCCAGAAATACGGACCGCTTGAAATTATTGCTGATGATGTTGGTCGCCTGGCCCGCCGCCGCCGGATCTCCGGCAAAGGGGGCCACCGCGATCGAGACCGGCGTGAACTCGCCGCGACGCACATCAAGGTACCGATCCTCGGCGCGCGCCGCGATACCGCCCAATCCAGCGAAAAACGCCGCGACAAGAAGCGCGCGAAAAGCGATCGGAACAAAGGAAAGCATCGGAAAGCTCGCTTTCAAGCTACAAACCTTCAAAAAATCGGCCCTCCAAACTGAACACTCTCAAAGCATGTCTTCCGGATCAAAGCGAACGATCCGGCCCTTCCATTGATCGTAATACGGTTGATATTGCGTCGGGATGCGCAGCGGATTGCACCGACGGACGGCCCTTAGAGCGCTCTCGGCGAGAGCGCGCAAATTCGGATCTGAGGGAGGGTTCAAAAGCTCTGGCTGACCGATCAACGCGCCGTCCTGCGCATAATGGACGTGAATTTGCGGGATATATTTCTGCTGGCCGCCAATGCCAATGTAGCTCCAGCAGTGCCTGTATTGATCTTGCAGCAAACCGTCGAGCTGGCTCCAAAGCGAAGGCGACATTTTTTCGGCGCTCGCCGTCGCAGCGCCGAGCGAGGCCACCTGCTGAAGCTCGCGTCCCGTCGCCGCTTTTCGCTGCGGCGCGTCTTTGTTGAGGAATTCGGCTGATGTCGCTCAAATCGAATTTATTCGTCGGGTCGGCCGTCTCATCGCCCGATTTTGGCTTCGGCTTCGGCGGCTGCTCCTTCGGCTTTTCCTGATCGAGCAGTTTCGCCACCTCTTCGGGTTTGAACTTCGGCTCAGGCTTTTTTGGCGGCTCGACCGGCTTTGGCTTTGCCTCGACCGCCGCTCTTTTCAGCTCGGCCTTCGGCTTCGGCGCCGGTTTCGGTTCGCTTGCATCCGGCGATTGGACCGGCGGCTGGGGCGCGGCCGCCGCAACAGGCTTTGCGGGCTTGGGTTTGGGCTCAGGTTTGACCGCCTCCTCGACAGGCCGCGGAGGCGGCGAGGGCGGCGTCTTCGCCTCATCGAGGCCTGGATCCTCCTGCCGCGTCGCGCGAGGCGGCGGTGCAAGAGACTCGATCTTGGCCGGAGGCAGCGCCGATCGCGGCTTCGTCTCCTCGATCTCGGCGAGCTTTTCAGTCTTCAAAGCCGGCTTGTCGCTTTTGGCGCCCGTTTTCTCGCCTTTCATGATCTGGCTGAATTCCTGGTCGCTCACCATGTCGACCGGGATGCTCTCCTCCGCGTCATCAAATTTCGCCGTATGGGAAAACGACAGCAGCGCGGCGGCAAGCAGCAGGATATGCAGCCCGCCGGAAATCGCGGCCCCCGGGTTTTCACGCAGCGACATGAACGTTCAGTTCTTGCTCGGATCGGTGACGAGGGCGACCTTCTTGTAGCCGGCCGTCGTGATGATCGCCATGACCTCGGCGATCTTCCCATAATTCACCTGATTGGCGCCGCGCACATAGATCCGCTCGTCGAAGCCCGACTTGGCCAGCTCTTTCAATTTATCGGCGAGCTGCTTCAGCTCGACCGGCTGATCCATGACATAGATGGCGCCCTTGTCATCGACAGCGACGGACAGCGGCTTTTGCTCGACGTTCAGAGCGGCCGCCTTCGTCTGCGGCAGGTCGATCGGAACGCCTGTCGCGAGCAAAGGCGCGGCCACCATGAATATGATGAGCAGCACTAGCATGACGTCGATGAACGGCGTCATATTGATGTCGGCCATTGGCCGGTAACGGGGCGCGCCGCGCCGTCCGCGCCCGGTTTTCCGCTCTGCAATCGACGACATCGCCATATTCAAAATCTCCTGCGCACGCCGCCCTTTGCGCTATGACGGAAAGGGCTCCCGCCGCCGATATCTTGCGTTCTCTTCAAACGAACCGGTCACGCCGCCTGATCATGGGCCGTCCGCTGATCGATCTGGCGGGACAGGATCGAGGAGAATTCATCCGCGAAGCCTTCGAGCTGCGCCTGTTTCTTGGCGACGTCGCCTTGCAGCTTATTGTAGGCGATCAGCGCCGGAATGGCCGCGAAAAGGCCGATCGCAGTGGCGAAAAGCGCCTCGGCGATGCCGGGCGCGACGACGGCGAGCGACGTATTACGCGAGGCGGCGATCGAGCGAAACGATGACATGATGCCCCATACGGTTCCGAAAAGGCCGATGAAGGGGCTGGCGGACGCGACCGTCGCGAGGACCAGCAGATTCGATTCGAGCTTTTCGACCTCGCGCGCTATTGAGACGTCGAGAACTTTTTCGATACGCGCCTGCAATCCCATGAAGGATGAGACGCCGCCTTGCACCGAGCGGCGCCATTCCCGCATCGCTGCGACGAAAAGGCTCGCCATTCCGCTCGTCGGCCGCGACGACAGGGTCGCGTAAAGCTCGTCGAGCGAGGCCCCCGACCAGAACACATCTTCGAACTGCGCCATGGCGCGCTGCGTCCGGCGCAGCAAAAGCGCCTTGTTGATGACGATCGCCCAACACCAGACGGACGCGCCAAGAAGCCCAACCATGACGATCTTGACGACGATATGAGCGGACCAGAACATTGATAAGAGAGAGACTTCGCTCCCTTGAGCAAAACCAGCAGCCGCCACGCCCGTGGCCGCGACATCGGCAGGATTCATCGGTTAGTCCTCATCGGCTGGCGTATTTTCGGAAGGCCGTTGCCTTACGTTGCGCGAACGCCCAATGCCTCGCAAAGCCGATTTCTCTTGACGCCAAAATCGGTCATTTCTGCGGCTTTAGCCGCGAAGTTTAGCCTTCCTTGCGGTTAAGATCCGGTTACTTTTCCTTGAAAGAGGACAGCGATGGCGGTTCCGGCGCATGCGCCGCCTTGAGCTTGTTCAACAGAGGTGCCGGGATCCGAACCGCTTTGCCGCCCGCCACGACCGCGATTTTGACCTTTGCGGTGACGAGAACCTCGCCGTCGCGGACAACTGTCTGCGCCATTTCGATGGAAGCGCCCCCGATCGCATGCGTTTGCGTCTCGATGGAGAGCACATCGTCCATCAGCGCCGGCTTGCGAAAATCGAGCGTCATGGCGCGGACGGCGAAATAATAGCTATCGCTCGCATGTTCGAAGACCGCCCTGTGCTCGATCCCGAGAGCGCGCAAAAACTCGGTGCGCCCGCGCTCGAGGAAACGGAGATAGGACGCGTGATATACGACACCGGAGAAATCGGTGTCCTCATAATAGACTCGAACGCTGAGCCGATGCGGGCCTAGCGCGAGGCCCGGATTTCGATCAAACTTGCTTCGCATGAGCCCCAAACAGCTAGAGGTTATCGACCACGAAAAAGCTTAGCTTTTTTGTGAGCGGTCGCTCAAGCGTGGCGAAGATTGCCAGGCTGGGAGAATCAGCTGCATCTTCGTCAAACACGCGATTCTTCGCGGGTGCGCGATCCTTGGCGAGAGGGGACCGAACTGATGGCCGACGAAATCATGGCCAAGGCGCGCAGCCGCAAGGTCACGGTTCTGGGTGCCGGAGCCTGGGGTACGGCGTTGGCCAATCTCGCCGCTCGCAGCGGCCGCGAGGCGCGCGCGGGGACTGCAGTTACGCTCTATGCGCGCGACGCCGATCATGTCTCCGAAATGGCGGCGACCGGCGTCAACGCCAGGCGCCTCCCCGGCGTGCCGCTTCCATCGAACGTTCATCCGACATCCGACCTCGCCGAGGCGGCGCGGGCGGACGTCTTTCTCGCCGCCGTTCCGGCGCAGGCTCTTCGGGCGCTCCTTGAGCAGCTCTCGCCCCATCTTTCGAATGGCGACGCCCCCGTAATCGTTTGCGCCAAAGGCATCGAAAACGGCACCGGACTGTTCCTCAGCGAGGTCGTCGCGGAGACGCTGCCGGATCATCTGCCGGCGGTTCTCTCAGGACCTAGCTTCGCGCATGACGTCGCGCGGGGTCTTCCAACCGCCGTGACGCTCGCGGCGCGGGACGCCGGCCAGGCCTCAGCCCTCGCGGCGCTTTTGGCCGGCCCCGAGTTCCGGGTTTATTCATCGAGCGACGTGCGCGGCGTCGAGATCGGCGGCGCGGCGAAGAATGTGCTCGCCATCGCCAATGGCGTCGCGGCGGGCCGGGGGCTTGGCGCCAGCGCCGGCGCGGCGCTGCTGGCGCGCGGCTTCGCCGAACTGATCAGGTTCGGCCGCGCTTTCGGCGCCGACCCCGCGACGCTGATGGGCCTTTCCGGCCTCGGCGATCTCGTGCTGACCTGCACCTCGTCGCTTTCGCGCAATTTCTCGCTCGGCGTCGCGCTCGGACGCGGCCAGACAATGGCGGAGGCGACGCGCGCGATCGGCCTTGCCGAAGGCGCCTTCACCTCTGGCGTGCTGGTTGACCTCGCCAATTCGGCCGAGGTCGACATGCCGATCGCGCGCGCCGTCGACGCGGTGCTCGCCGAACGGATCACGATCGACGAGGCGATCGCCGAGCTGCTGGCGCGGCCCTCGAAAGCCGAGGCGTGACGCGGCTTTGATGGCCGAAAAGGCGCAGAGTTTTTCTGGTAGGATCAGGAGGTCGAAAAATCGCGCCGGGCGGAACCGCCTCGCGCCGGAGATGACGCCAATGGCGCACTGGTTGATCAAGAGCGAACCGAGCTCGTGGTCCTGGGACGACCAGGTCCAGGCCGGTGAAAAAGGAACGAATTGGAACGGCGTGCGCAACCATCAGGCGAAGCTAAACCTGGTGGCGATGAAGGTCGGCGAAGAGGCGTTCTTCTATCATTCCAACGAAGGCAAGGAGATCGTCGGGATCGTCGAGATCATCAAGCCCTATTACCCTGATCCCACCGATCCTACAGGGAAGTTCGGCATGGTTGACGTCCGCGCCAAAAAAGCGCTGAAAAAGCCTGTGACGCTCGAGGCGATCAAGGCCGACCCGCGCCTTAAAGACATGGTGCTCGTCAATAATTCGAGGCTCTCGGTGCAGCCGGTCACTGACGAAGAATGGAGGATTATTTGCGCCGAGGGCGGCGTTTAGTCGAAATCCGGGCCCCCGCCCTCATGCTGAGGAGATCGCGAAGCGATCGTAGTTGGACGCGCACCGCGCCCGATTTGACGATGAGCAGACCGGCGCAGGCGTCGCCCGCGCGGAACAGCACGGTCCCGGCCGGAAAATGCGCTGGCGATCCGAGCCGGGCGATCGACGGAGAGGGAAGGCCGTTTTTGTCGGGGTCCGTTGGCGTCACGATGGCCTTTATCGAAGGACAGGATCTTTAGGATTTTCGCTCTTGAAACCAATAGTTAACGCCAGGCTTGAAATCTCGGTCCACTTCTTGAAACAACTCGTCATCAGCGAAGTCGTCTTCCATTCCAATCTGTTCTTGCCAGACGCGAAGTAGGCCCATAAAAATCTTCAGAACATAGGCTGCTAAGCTAGCTACCCGAAGGATATATTTGTTTGCAGCGGCAAGTCCTTCGGCGGTCTGGAACCCTAGCCCCTCGACCTCAGAGAGGTCATGCATAAACTGATTTCTTAATTTAAGAAATTCCTTAAGATTGTTGTCAAAGCCCTCCTCAATAGAGGCTCGCATTCTTAGCTTGGACAAGAAATATCCGAGTGTTTTATTCGCTTCCTCCGCGTTCTGAGCTAGTATGGTGTCGAGATTATTGACGCCATTCTTCCGCAGGACAACTTGCATGCCGGCCTTCACAGCCTTCTCGGCCAACTGCACAATGAGGAGGTTCTGCCGAGGGTCACGAAGACCTCCTGCTTTCTTTCCTCCAAACTCTGGGCGGGCGTATTTTTCATTCAGCGACTTTAGATACAGGACAGCCTGCCTCAAGGCAAAGGATCACGCTTTCATAAGTTCCATGATGGAACCAAAGGCGAGAACCGCGCCAGCGCGATAGCACATGGCCCGAGGCGATCGCTTTGCGATCTTTTCAGCATGAGTGCCTATGCTCGTTCCATCGTTACGGGTAGTGAGTTCGAACCGCGACGACCCTTTAGCTCAGCGAGGAGCGCCATGATCCGGGACTATAGCGACCATGCGGCGAACGAACGGACGTTTCTGGCTTGGGTGCGCACCGGCATCGCCGTGATCGCCTTCGGCTTCGTCATCGAAAAATTCAATCTTTTCGTGGAGACGGTTTTGATCTCCGCCCCTGGCGAAGCGGCGCGCCAAATGCGGCTCGACAGGCTCTCCGGGCCCGTTGGCCGCTACGGCGGCCCGGCCCTCATCTTAGTCGGGCTCTCGCTGATCGTAATCGCGGCCGCGCGCTTCATCCGCACCGGGCGATTGCTTGACGACGATGAGACGCATTCCGCCAGCAGCGTGCGGGCCGAGCTGATCCTCTCGGTCGTGCTCGTGCTCCTCGTCGCCGCCTTCGGCGCCTATCTCATCCTGGCGTGACGGTAGGCGCGTTCGCCGGACGGCTCAGTAGCGGTAGTGATCCGGCTTGAACGGGCCTTGCTGCGGCACGCCGAGATAGATCGATTGCGCCGGGGTCAGCTTCGACAACTTCACCCCGATCTTGTCGAGATGGAGCGCCGCAACCTTTTCATCGAGATGTTTCGGCAGCGTGTAGACCTTGCGCTCATACGCGCCCTGCTTGGTCCACAGCTCGATTTGCGCCAGCGTCTGGTTGGTGAAGGACGCCGACATCACGAAAGACGGGTGGCCGGTGGCGTTGCCGAGATTGACGAGGCGCCCTTCCGACAGAAGGATGATCCGCTTGCCGTCGGCGAATTCGATCTCGTCCACTTGCGGCTTCACATTGTGCCATTTGAAATTGCGTAGCGCCGCCACCTGAATCTCCGAATCGAAATGGCCGATGTTGCAGACGATGGCGCGATCCTTCATCGCCCGCATGTGGTCGATGGTGATGACGTCGATGTTGCCGGTGCAGGTGACGAAAATGTCGGCGCGGGGCGCCGCGTCCTCCATGGTGGTGACTTCATAGCCCTCCATCGCCGCCTGCAGGGCGCAGATCGGATCGACTTCCGACACCAGCACGCGCGCGCCGGCGTTGCGCAGCGAAGCGGCGGAGCCCTTGCCGACGTCGCCGAAGCCGGCGACCATCGCCACCTTGCCGGCCATCATCACGTCAGTGCCGCGGCGAATGCCGTCGACCAGCGACTCGCGGCAGCCGTAAAGATTGTCGAACTTCGACTTGGTGACGGAATCATTGACGTTGATCGCCGGCCAGAGCAGCTTGCCTTCCTTTTCCATGAGGTAGAGACGGTGGACGCCGGTCGTCGTCTCCTCGCTGACGCCCTTGATCGCCTGTCCATATTTGGTGTAGACGCCGGGATGGGAAGCGAGGCGGCGCTTGATCGCGGAAAAGAGGACTTCCTCCTCTTCATTGCCGGGCGTCTCGAGGAAAGCCGTATCTCCTGCTTCCGCGCGCATGCCAAGATGAATCAGCATGGTGGCGTCGCCGCCGTCGTCTAGGATGAGGTTGGGCGCGCCGCCGTCCTCCCATTCAAAGATCTTGTGGGTGTATTCCCAGTAATCGTAAAGGCTCTCGCCCTTGCGCGCGAACACCGGTATGCCGGCGCTAGCGATGGCGGCGGCGGCGTGATCCTGCGTCGAATAAATGTTGCACGAGGCCCAACGGATGTCGGCGCCGAGGGCCCGCAACGTCTCGATCAGCACCGCCGTCTGGATGGTCATATGCAGCGAGCCGGCGATGCGCGCGCCCTTCAGCGGCTGGCTAGGGCCGAACTCGGCCCGCGTCGCCATGAGGCCCGGCATTTCGGTTTCGGCGATTGCCAATTCCCGGCGGCCCCAATCGGCGAGTTTGATGTCGGCGATGGCGTAGTCGTTGAACGAATGGGTCATGGAATCCGGCGCTCCCGAGATGCGATCGCGGCTCTATATCAGGGGGTCGCCACAAACGCAATAAAGATATAAGCAAGTCTTTATATCAAAGCTTAGGCATCCTCAACAGCGGGACGACGAGTTCGAGGAGAGCGCGGCGATAGGCGTTGAGCGAAAAATGCTTCTCATAAGCGCGGCGCGTGTCGCTCTCTTTATAGTTAGGCTGTGGTTGGAGCCTTGACGCATGCGCGCGGCGCAACGCCGCCGCAAAGCTTGCGGCGTCCGGCGCGAGCGTGACGTTGTTCAGCCGGCTCGGGTCGAGCTTCATGCCGCGGAAGGCGAGCGGCGTCGCGATCAGCGGCGCGCCGCTCGACATCGCCTCAACTGTCTTGATGGAGATCCCATGGCCCTCGGTCGTCGGCAAAAGGATCGCGGCGGCGTTGGCATAGGCGGCGTTAAGGTCCTCGACGCGACCTTTGAACAACTCGGCGTGACGCTTTAGAAGCGCCGGAGCTCGGGCGCGAAATTCGCCGTCAATATTGCCGATGATCTCGACGCCGACGGCGGCCGCGAGCGGCAGCACCTCTTCCAGAAACCAAACGATGCTGTGGAAATTGGCGCGATTGGCGCTGGCGACGATGATGAGATCGCGGCCCCCCGGCCCGGCCGCCACCGGCGCAACGGCCGGATAGAGCAAGGCGTGCCGGCTTTGAGGGAGCATTAGCGTAAAGCTCGCCGCCTCTTCGTCGTTGAGGTGCAGCAGAATGTCGGCGTCGCGCATAGCGGCGAGCTCGATCGCCAGCATGTCCTCGAATTTCGCCGCCGGCGGCACGGTCCAGCCGGCCTCGTTGCGCAGCGCATATTGGCGGGCCTGCAAATCATGCGTGTCGAGCAGAAGCGCGCAGCCATGCTTGCGCTTCAACCGCGTCGCTACGGGCATACAGAAGAAATGATTGCAATGGATGAGGTCGATGCGCGGCTCACGCGCAAGGCTCTCCGGAATGGGCGCGCATTCGGCGCTTTCGAGCAGGATGGAGGCGAAATCGCCATGCAGCCAGAGATTTACCGCCCGCAGAAAGGAGGGTTTCAGCACCGAGAGCAGGGGCATTCCGGTGTAAAGCCGCGCCTCGGCCGTAAGGTCCGCCGTCGCTGCGACATAGGCTTTATGCGCAGGGGAGCCTTCCACCGCGCCAGGGGAATCGGCGACGGCGAGACTCAAAACGCGCGCGCCAAAACTCCGGTAGGCGCGCGCCTGCGAGACAAACACCTGATGGCTGCCGCAGGAATGCCAGGCGGGATGAACGAGAAGCACGGTTTTGCCGGCGAGCGGCCCTGTGTTCGCCGATCCGCCAGGACTGGCCGCTTCCGGGCTTGCGTCAGTGAGATGTTGATCCATGGCGCCATCAATAGCCATTCGCCGCGCCATTCCAAAGCGCAATTGACGAAAGATTTTTTCCTCAGTCACACAAAGGACCGCCTCTTGGCGCTGCGAAGGCGCGCCGTTTTGGGCCGGCCTCTAATCGTCGCCCAAGAAGTGCAGGATGGCGAAATTGAACAGTCCTGGATCCTGCAGAAAAGCGAAATGGCTGACGTCTGGCAGGATCAACAGCCCCGAATGCGGAATCGCCGCCGCTATATATTCGGTGTGCTCGCGTTTGATCGCCTCGTCGTGGTCGCCGTCGACCACGAGGATGGGCGCGTCGATCGCCTTGAGCTGTGCGTCGCTCCAATTCGGCTGCTCGGCCCACATTTTGGTGATTTGATCAACGAAGGCGTCATACTCCTTGGGCGTCGCCGAAAGCGCCTCATATTCATGGCGGGCGCGCTCGATGAAGGCAGCGAAGGTCGGGTTTTTCTCTACTCCATCCTTGACGCCCGAGGTCACAGTATTTGCCGCGAAGGCGAAGACCTTGCCGACCCTGTCCTTGTAGCGCATGGCGAGGTCGATGCCGATAATGCCTCCGTCGCTCCAGCCTACGATATCGGCCTTGACGATCTTGAGAAAGTCCATCAGCGCGACAACGTCGTCGGCCATCAGATCGTAGCCGTAGGGCCGCGCGCCGCGGGTGCTGCGGCCATGGCCGCGGCTATCCATCAAGATGACGGTGTGATGCGCAGCGACGGCCGGAACCTGATCTCCCCAATAGTCGGCGTCCGCCAGGCCGCCGTGCAGGAAGATCACCGCCGACCCCCGGCCGTAGATCGCGTAATGGATGCTCACTCCGTTAACCGGCGCCTGGCCGCCGCGGTCGGTAGCGATCGGCGCAGGCGTCGGCGGCAAGGTCTCCCATCTCTCGGCCGCAAGCGCCGACGGAGCGACGAGGAGGAGGAGAAACGGAAGAACGAACCGGCGCAAGAGCTTCTCCCGAGGTCATCGCGTCCTGGTCAGCTTTGCCCTTTTTCCGCGTCGCGCGCAATTTGCTCGACCACAAGCCATGTCACTGTCCCTTGGTTTTGGGGTCCTTGCGCCATGTCTTCTTAGAAAGCTCCATCCATCGGACCGTAATGGCGACCGTTTCGATTGGCCTCGCCGCCGCGCTGGCGGGCGTCCTAATCGGCGTATTTGTTGACCATCTGTTCAGCAAATGACGCTGCCTGTGCGATCCTTGGCCGCCAGAGCCCCGTCCCAGGGTCGGCAGCAGGATTGCGCTCGTGGCACAGACACTTCGCGCATGCGAAGCGTTGCCAGCCGTGGTCGAATTTCACGCCCGCGTATTGCCAAAAAAGCGCCTCATTTTACTTCCGCCCGACGCTGCGCTATGGGAAGCCCTAACGGGGCCGGGGCGGCGTCAACGCCGGCGGAGCCGAGCGGACGGTCGCGACCACGCCGCCACGGGCCCAACTGGCTGCCGGCGCAATTTCGCCGCCAGCTCTCGTTATAGCGCCTCCTTGCCTTTCCGCCGATGCAACATATTGAGATTCGAGACCAATCGACGCACGACGCGGCCGCCGCCGCGCCCCTTGCGCTGAAGACAGGCATCGCCGTCGTCGCCAATGACCGCATTTCCGACTGGCTGCTGCCGTTCCTCGAGAGCTATGCTGCGACCAATGCGCACATCCCCCTCTATCTCATTCCTTATGACGACAATCTCAACCTCACGCGGCGCGCTGCCGACATCTACGGCGTCCATCTCGTCACGGAGGATTTGCGCGAACTCGATGCGCTGGCGAGCCAACTCTATCCTCTTTTCCCGGGACACCGGCGCCGCTTGCGGAAATTCATGTCGCTTGCCCTGCCGCTCGACGAAGTGCTCTATATGGACGTTGACACGATCCTGTTTCGCGACGTGAGCGAAGCGTTCGGCAAATTGGAGCCGGGCAAGACCGACTTCATCATGGCTTCGACCAGCGACGAATATGTCTACAACAAAAAGCGCGCCAAATATGATTTCCTGCGCGAGGTGCGGCTATTCAATGACGGATTCTTCGTGACGTCGAACAAGATTCTGTCGCTTCAGCATTTTTTCGAGGTGATCGACCGCGACGAGGCGATCTTCCACGAGGTGCGCAAACATGGGATGCTGTTCGCCCAACCCTTGAGCAATTTCGTCACGCACCGGCGCGGCCTCAAGATCGGCTCGCTCGCCGAATGCGTCGCTGGGGCTTCGGACGAAAGTTTCTATAAGGCCAAGGATGTCAGTTTCGACGCCGAGGGCCTGCCGCTCGACGGCGCGAAAAACCGCATTTTCTTCGCCCATTGGGCCGGCGCCGTCTCGCTGCCGAGCCGCCGCGTTTTCGACAAGAGCTGGCTCGATTATTCAAAGCGCGCCCGCGCCCGCGTGAAGCCCTGAGCGCGACCGGAACGGACGATGCCGCGGCTGCTGACCTTTTATCTCGCCAAGCGGATCGCGCTGACCGCGCTGTTGATCGAGACGACCCTCTGCGTTCCGCTCGTGATGACGTCGCTGTTTCAGATGCTGCCGGCTGCGGCGGTGCGCGGCGGCCTCCTGGTCCCCGCTTTGCTCGGAACCTTGCCTACCGTGCTCTTTCTCGCCTTGCCGATGGCGGTAGGCGTCGCAATAGCGCTTGAATTCAGCCGCATGTCGTCGGACGGCCTGATCGCCGTCCTTTATTCGATGCGGCTTTCGGTATGGTCGCTTTGCAGCCCGGCGCTTCTCGTTGCGGGCGTCGCAGTCGGTGCCGGCTACTGGCTTTCGTGCTACGTCGCGCCCTCCTATGTCGGTCAAATGCATGACGTCATCCATGTGATCCGCAATTCGCTCAATCACAGAATGCTGGAGCCCGCGCATTTCTACACTTTCGACAATGGCGCGCGGACGATGTATTTCCAGCGCTGGAAGAGTTCTGACGTCGCGGGCGGCATGTTCATCCGCCAATATTCGGCAGAAAAGGCGGAGGAGCAGATCATTAACGCCGATGAGGCGGAGTTTCGCCGCAACGAGCAAGGCGTCGTGATCGTCCTTAACCACGGTTCGATCGAAACTTTTCCAGACGGCGACGCATCGATGCGCAACGCCAATTTCGATCAATATGCAATCCCGGTCGACATGCAGGGCGCGGGCGGCCTGCCAAAACGCGATTGGCGCGGCGTCTTCGAGCTGCCCCTCGCCGGGTTTTTTGCCGCGATGCCGAACGAGAACTGGGATCCGCGCGGCTACGCCGAATGGATGAGCGAGGCGGCTAAGCGCTGCTTCATTCCCCTTCTGGCGCTGAGTCACGCGCTGCTGGCGATCGGCCTCGTCCTCACCGTGGCGGCGGCGACCGGGCGCGGCGCGGCGGCGACGGCGTCAACCATCCTCATCATTCCGCTGGCCCATGTGGCGATTCTTGTCGGCTCCGAGTCTCTGGTGCGCCAGAACCCACGCCTCATTATGCTCGTCGGCCTCGCAATCCTCGCCGAGATCGCCTGCGCCTTGATCATGATCTGGCGACGGAATGCAAATTTTCCGAAGGTGAGCGCGGGCGCGCCGGAGCCCGCCTTCGCGCAATAGCCCCGATCACTACGATTGTCTGATTCACAGCTTCGCCACGATGCGCTCGGACTCATCCCAAAGCCGCGCGGCCAGCGCCGCATCGTGAGACAGAGCGCTGGATTGGGCGATGTTGCAGTCGGCGAAATATGCGCCAGAGATTTTTTCATGTGAAGGATGCGTCGCTACGAAACATTGGGTCGCAGCGCCTTGCGCGACCGTCTTCGCAAAGAGCGAGGCGGCGCTTCTGGCCGGTAAGAGCAGCGGCGAAGGGATGTTGCGCGAAAGATTGGTCGCCAATATGACGCCCGGGTGAACCGCATTGGCGGTCTTTCCGGTCCCCGCAAGGCGCCGGGCGAGTTCCTTTGCGAAGAGCAGATTGGCGAGCTTCGACTGCCCGTAAGCGCGCCAGGCTCCATAGGATCGCTCGCCCGACAGATTGTCGAACTCAATTCCCGTCTTCGGCGCAAAATTATGGGCGGAGCTGGAAACCACGACCACCCTGCCCCGATCGGCGGGCCGGTCGAGAAGGCCGGTCGTCAAAATGAAATGGCCGATGTGATTTGTGAAAAACTGCAACTCATAGCCATGCGCCTGCTGGAGCTTTGGCAAGCCCATGATCCCGGCGTTGCAGATGATGGCGTCGAGCGCGGCGCCGTCGGCTTTGACTGTCTCGACGCAGGCGCGTACGGAGGCAGGATCGGATAGCTCGCACGCGACGGGGAAAATCTCCTGCCCCAGTCCCGCGCAGGCCGACCTCGCCTTCTCCAGGTTGCGCGCCGCCGCAAAAACGCGCGCGCCCCTTAAGGCCAAAACACGGACGGTCTCGAGGCCGAGGCCTGAATTAGAGCCGGTGACAAGAAAAACGCGCCCCGTGAGATCAAGCCCTTGGGTCACCTCCTCGGCGGTCGAGCCATATCCGAAACCGTTCGGTCCTTGGCCTTTTAGCATCGCCAAGAGCGACATGGACGTCTCCCTTTTGCTGCTCCAGCGGATAATTATCACTTTCTATCTTGACCAACTCAATACAGTCGCCGGGTGATTAGTTCGGAGCGATTGACTTTGGCCACCAGTGGAAGCCTATTCGAGTTCGGATATTGTCAGGCTGCTCAGCGAGGGCGATACATTGGTCGGCGATTTTTTCTTCGCGTTGCTCGATGGTCACGACGCGACTGTTGTCTAGAATTAGTTTCTTGAATCCAAAGCTTGCGCTGCGAGTGATTTTCGCCGATCTCAGGCGATGCGAAGCCGCAGCGATTGGACAAAAGCGAGCAGCGATCCCGCCGTCGTGAAGCCGGCCGCGGCGTCAGGCGGCGACGCCGATCGCGGCGGCCTTGGCCAGAAGCGCCTCGGCCATGCGGATGCTGGCGATGTCGATGAGGCGGCCGTCGAGCGAGACGGCGCCTTTTCCGGCCTTCGCCGCATCGTCCATCGCCGCCATGATGCGGCGCGCCTTGTCGACCTCCGCGACGGACGGCGTGAACACCTTGTTGGCGAGTTCGATCTGCGACGGGTGGATCGCCCATTTTCCCTCATAGCCCAGCACCGCCGCCCGATTGGCCGCGGCGGCGAAGCCGGCGGGATCGGAGAAGTCGCCGAAAGGCCCGTCAATCGGGCGCAGGCCGTAGGCGCGGCAGGCGACCATCATGCGGGTCTGCGCGGCGTGCCACGGGTCGCCCCAAAAAAATTGGCGCCCGCCGCTGGCGTCCTTGTCGGCCAACACGCCGTAGTCGGCGTTGACGCCGCCGATGACGGTGGTGCGGGCGCGCGTCGAGGCGGCATAGTCGGCGACGCCGAAAGACATGGCCTCGAGGCGCCGGCTGGCCTGGGCGATCGCTTCGACATTGGCCATGCCGAGCGCGGTCTCGATCAAAACTTCGAAGCCGATGCGCTTTTGCCGCTTCTTGGCGGCTTCGATCTGCGTCACCAGCACGTCGATCGCATAGACGTCGGCCGGCGCCCCGACCTTCGGGATGAGAATCATGTCGAGGCGCGGGCAGGCCTCGACGATGTCGACCACGTCGCGATACATATAATGGGTGTCGAGCCCGTTGATGCGCGCCATCATGGTTTTGGCGCCCCAATCGATGTCGTTCAGCCCGGCGATGATGTTCTTGCGCGCCTGCTCCTTGTCGTCCGGCGCGACCGCGTCCTCGACGTCAAGGAAGATGACGTCGGCGGCCGACGTCGCCGCCTTTTCGAACAGGCCCGGGTTGGAGCCGGGAACGGCGAGTTCCGAGCGATGCAAGCGCGGCGTCGCCTGTTCGATGATGGTAAAGCTCATGGCGTTGGCTCCTTATGCGAAATCCGTTCAGCCGGTGGCGCCAAGGCCGCTGGCGATGCAATTGATGGAAAGAAGAAGATTGGCCTTGTAGGCTTGCTTGCTCAGCTCGTTCGTTGCGGAGCGGAAGCCGCGCAACAGCTCCACCTGCTGGCGATTGACCTTGTTGATGGCGGCGAGCCGGTGCTCGAGGCGGCTGCGATAGGCGGGAAACCTTTGCGCGATCGCCTCTTCTTCGGTGATCTGGAGGATCATCTTGCGCGTCAGCGCGCACTCCGCCGCGATCATGCCGAAAATGGCCTCGCGCACGTCGTCGTCATAGACGAGGCCGGCATAGTCGCGGGCGATGTCGAGATCGACCAGCTCCAGGGTTTTCTCAACCTCGCCGACGATCATGCGGAACAGCGGCGATTCGGCGAACATGCGCCGCAGCAGAGCGAGGCCGCGCTCTTTGCGCACGTCGAGGAAGCTCGCGATCCCGCTGCCGACGCCGTACCAGCCGGTGATCACATGACGATTCTGCGACCAGGCGAAGACCCAGGGTATCGCGCGGAGATCGCTGAGCGAACGGGCGCCGAAACGGCGCGCGGGCCGCGAGCCGATGTTCAGCATCGAAATCTCGTCGAGCGGGCTCGCCGCCTGGAAATAGGTTAAAAGATCCGGGTGATTGATGAGGCCCGCGTAGACGGCGTGCGACGCGCCGGACAAAGCCTCCATGGCGTCTTCGAATTCGGCGCGCAGGGCCGGCGCCGCGCGTTCCGAAATCAGCGCATGCTCGAACACGCTCGCCCCGAGCATCTCCATTTGATAGGCGGCGGTGCCTTTGTTGGCGTATTTGAACGAGACGACCTCGCCTTGCTCCGTCACGCGCAAACGTCCGCTGATCGAGCCGGCCGGCTGCGCGGCGATGGCTTGCGCGGTCGGCGCGCCGCCCCGGCTCACCGATCCGCCGCGGCCGTGGAAGAAGGCGAGCGGGATGCCGGCTTCGGCGCTGACTTTGGTCAGCCTGTCCTGCGCTTTCGCCAGCTCCCAGTTCGACGACAGGAAGCCGCCGTCCTTGTTCGAGTTCGGAATAGCCGATCATCACTTCCTGCGCGCCGCCCTGGATGCGCGCGCTGCGCCGAACCAGAGGCAGCGAGAGCAATTCGCGCATGATCGCAGGCGCCGCGCGAAGATCGGCGATCGTCTCGAAGAGCGGCGCAATCGGCAGGCAGCAAGCCTCGACCCGCGTCGCGTCGTGGTAGAGGTCGGCCTCCTTGGCGAGCAGATAGGCGCCAAGCACGTCGGCGGCCGAACGCGTCATGCTCAGGATGAATGCGCCAAAAGCCTCGCGGTCGAATTCCTCGTTCTCGTCGCGCGCCAGCCTGAACATGCCGAGGGTTTCCTCCGCGTCAGGCGGCAAAGCGCGGCGAACGGCGGGCCCAACCCGAGGCCGCGCAAGCTCGGCGAGAAGCCACGTCTTCCACTCCGGGGAGTCATGCGCCGGCGGCCCGCCGGCGGCCTCTGAATGCGTCGCCCGCCACAAAGCCCGCAAGGTCTCGGTGAGCCGGGTCGTATTCTCGCGCAGGTCCAGCCTGACGGTGCGGAAGCGAAACGCCTCGGCGGCGAAGCGCAGCGGACGGACAAGGTCCTGAGCGAGGCCGCCGCCGCCGCTTTCGGCCAGCGCTTGCTCGGTCACCGCGAGATCGGCGATGAACTCGTCGGCGTTGGCGTAATGCGGCGCGGACGGCCGCTCGCCTTCGCAGCGCGCCAGCGTGGCTTTGATCTTGCGGTGCGCGCAGACCAAAAATTGCCGATAGGGCTCGCCGGGGTTGCGCAGCGCGATCTCGTCGCCCGCGCCGCTTTCAGCCAGGGCGCGGCGCAACGCTTCGCGAAATCCCGCGGGCGGGGGCAGGGCGCGCTCGGCGATCGATAGGCTTCGCATGAGGGCGAACAGCCGCTGTTCGTAGTAGCGCAGGCTGGCGGCGGCGTTCTCGCAGAGGGCCCGTCGCGTGACCTTATTGGTGACGAACGGGTTGCCGTCGCGATCGCCGCCGATCCACGAGCCGAACTGGAAGAATTGCGTCAGCGCGAAATGTTCGCCGGGATAGGAGCGCTGCAGCGCGCGGTCGAGCTTCTTCAAAAGCTCCGGGACGCCGTCGAACAACGTCTCGTGAAAGAAATGGAGCCCCCACGCGACTTCCTGCGCGACGGAGGGCTTCTCCAGCCGCAACTCGCCGGTCATCCACAAAAGCTCGATTTCATCGCGCAACTGGTCGATGATTGCGGCGCGTTCGCGCGGCGTCCAGCGCGGCTGCTCGAGCTCGACCAGCAAGCGGTAGATCCGGCGATGTTTTTCGAGCACCGTCACCCGCTTGGCTTCCGTCGGATGCGCCGTGATGACCGGACGCACCCGCGTCGCGGCGAGCTTTTCGCGAAGATCTTCGGCCGCAATCCCGAGACTCGCCGCCTTCGCGACCACATTGGCGAAGGTGCCCGCGACCGCCTGTTCGCCAAGGTCCCGTTCGGTTTGGCGGCGCTCGGCCATCGCCGCGTGCTGCTCGACGATCGAAAGCAATTGAAACCAGATGCCGTGCGCCTGAAAGATGCGGGCGAGCGAATCGGGCGAGACGTTCTTGATCATCGATTCGCCGGCCAGCGCCGGCGCGATCTCCGGGTGATGCCGATGCGCCACCTCGAACAGCAGCTGCGACAGGACGCCGGCGATGCGGTCGCTTTTCGCGGCGCCGTCGCCGCCGTCGATCGTGGCGGCGGCCGGGCCAAGGCGCGCGTCGAGCTTGGCTTCAGTCATGGCGCGCGCTCCGAAGCGATCGCCGGCAAGCCTTGCAGTTCGTCATCCGGCGCTCCCTCTGTTGAGTTAGGCGATTGCGGAGGTTGTCATCCCCGTCGATATTGCATGCGAGACGCGCCGCGCAAGCCTGGCAATTTACTTCAACAATGATGCGACCCGAGGCGCTGGCGATGGAGCGCCCGCGGGCCGTCCCGCCGTCGATTTGACGGATAGTCGCGCGGGCGGCGAGCGAAAGGGGCGCCGCTTGCGGTTGCAGACCGTGACGCCGCGGCGACGCGACACGCCGCGGTCCGCGCTTTGGGACACCGGAGCATTTTCGAGGGCCTAGGACCGATTCGGCTAAGGCAAAAATGCTCTAGTGCGCGTGCGCGGGTTCGACCTGAGGCGCCTTATCGGACATTGCCACGCGGCCCAACACCTTAGCCATGGTCGATCCAAGTTCGCTCGGGCTCGGCGCGACGGTCAGGCCATAGGACTTCATGATCTCCGTCTTCTCGGCGGCGCTATCGCCAGAGGCGGAGATGATGGCTCCGGCATGGCCCATCCGGCGGCCTTTTGGCGCCGTCAGGCCGGCGACGTAGCCGACCACCGGCTTGGTCATATTGTTCTTGATCCATGCGGCGGCCTCGGCTTCTTGCGGGCCGCCGATTTCGCCGATCATCAAGACAGCTTCGGTCTCGGGGTCCTGCTCGAACAGGATCAGATGATCGAGGAACGAACTGCCGTTGATCGGATCGCCGCCGATGCCGACGCTGGTCGAAACGCCGATGCCAAGCTCCTTCATCTGCGACGCCGCCTCATAGCCGAGCGTGCCAGAGCGCGAGACGATGCCGACCGCGCCTTTCATATAGATGTTGCTCGGCATGATGCCGAGCATGGCTTTGCCGGGGCTGATGATCCCGGCGCAGTTTGGCCCGACCAGCATGGTCCGGCGGCCGCGCTGATAGCGCAGCAGATAGCGTTTGACGCGCATCATGTCCTGCGCCGGGATGCCGTCGGTGATCGAGCAGACGAGGCTTATGCCGGCGTCGGCCGCCTCCATGATCGCGTCGGCGCAAAAGGCGGGCGCGACGAATGTGATGCTGCAATTGGCGCCTGTCGCGCGCACGGCGTCCTTGACGGTGTTGAAGACCGGCAGGCCGAGATGCGTCGAGCCGCCCTTGCCGGGGGTGACGCCGCCGACGACGTTGGCGCCGCAGGCGATCATCTCCCTGGCGTGGAAAGTGCCTTTGTCGCCGGTGAACCCTTGAATCAGAATCCGGCTCTTCTCATCGATTAGAATGCTCATCTTTCGCTCCTGGAGCCGCTTCCCGGCCCGCAACTGGCTCGCGATTTCGGTTCAGCTCAGGGCCCTGGCTCTGATCGGCGCGCCGGCGACCGCGTCGACCGCCGCGCGCGCGGCGTTGGCGAGCGTGTCGGCGGAGATGATCGGCAGGCCGCTGTTGGCGATGATGTCGCGTCCGGCCTGGTAATTGGTGCCGGCGAGACGCACGATCAGCGGAACGTCGACGCGCAGCGACCGGCAGGCCTGGACCACGCCTTCGGCGACCCAATCGCAGCGATTGATGCCGGCGAACACATTGACCAGAATCGCCTTGACGTTGCGGTCGGACAGGACGAGCCTGAACGCCGCGGCGACGCGCTCCGGCGAAGCGCCGCCGCCGACGTCGAGGAAGTTGGCGGGCGCGCCGCCGGCATATTTGATCATGTCCATCGTCGCCATCGCCAGGCCGGCGCCGTTGACGATGCAGCCGATGTTTCCGTCGAGGCCGACATAATTGAGATTATGCTCGGCGGCCTGCACCTCGCGCGGGTCTTCCTGCGAGTGATCGCGCATGTCTGCGATATTGCGGCGGCGAAACAAGGCATTGTCGTCGAACGACATCTTGGCGTCGAGCGCGAGCACGCGATCGTCCTTCGTCACCACCAGCGGATTGATTTCAACCATCGTGGCGTCGAGATCGCGGAAGGCGCGATAGCAGCCGAGCATGCTGGCCACCGCCCGGCTGACCTGCTTCAGATTGAGGCCGAGGCCAAAGGCGAGGTCGCGCGCCTCGAAAGGCTGCAGCCCGACCGCGGGTTCGACAACGACTTGGAGAATTTCCTCCGGGTGCTGTTTGGCGATCTCCTCGATCTCCATGCCGCCGAAACGCGACGCGATGATGCGCACGCGCTCGACCTTGCGATCGAGCACGAAGCCCAGATAGATCTCGCGCTCGAAGGGCTCAGCGACCTCGACATAGACGCGCTGGACGATCTTGCCTTCCGCGCCGGTTTGGTTGGTGACGAGCGTCTTGCCAAGCAAGTCGCTGGCGGCGGCGCGCACCTCGTTATAGGTTCTGCACAGCTTGACGCCGCCGGCTTTGCCGCGGCCGCCGGAATGAACCTGCGCCTTCACGGCCCAATGCCAGCCGCCGAGCTCCGTCGCGCAATAGACGGCCTGGTCGGGGCTGTAGGCGACCGCGCCGCGCGGGATCGCGACGCCGAAATTGGCCAGAATCTCCTTGGCCTGATACTCGTGAATGTCCAGCTTCGCCTCCTCCCATCGGGCGCCCGCTTGGCGCGGCCTCGCCCGGTCATCTAAATTCTTGGGCCGCGCCTGCGGTCGCCTGGCAAAAACGAAGCCTTCGCGCCAAGTTGACGCCGCAAAGCTTGCGACAAGTCTAGCAGCCCTTTCGACCCTTGACTATCATCCGCCGCAAGTCGCCTGCTATAGAAATTATCAATCGTCCTATAGTCAGTTGCAATAATCGAACGTCGCCTGTAAAGTTTCGCGGCGGTTGACGTCGATGGCTTCTATAGCTTCGGAACCATTGTTGACCACATTCATTTTTTTTAGTTCACCCTCAGTAAAATTATCCGGCAAATATTGCTTGCGCGGCTTGCGGCTCATCAGAAAAGCGCCGATAAGAATACGGCGATCAACATGAGGCGACTTGGACTGGCCATGGCTTTTGACGCGCGCAAACTTCTTCTGGACATGTTCAAGGCCGCCGGCGACGCCGCTTCGCCGGGGAGGCGTCCGCCGCCGCGCCCCGCGGATGCGCTGTCATACCGCGGCGCGCCAACGTCAATGATTTTCGCGCCGCTGTCGTCGCCCGGTGAGACAAGGGCGTCATGGCCGCGCAGTCCCAGAGCTCCTGCGCAGCCGGGCGGGCAATAAAGCAGAGCTTATTCGGTTTTTTGCGAAATCAGTCGAGCTTTCGCCGCCGACGTGTCGTTGTCGGCAATTTTGCGGATAACGCATAACTAGAGATGGAGGAATTCCCAATGGCGGGTCGCCACTTTCTTTTCGTCCCAGGGCCGACCAATGTTCCGGATCGAATCTTGCGCGCCATGAATGTGCCCATGGAGGACCATCGGTCGCCGGAATTTCCGGAGCTGACGCTGCCTCTGTTCCAGGATCTGAAGCAGATCTTCAAGACCAGGGAGGGGCAAGTTTTCCTTTATCCGTCGTCCGGCACCGGCGCATGGGAAGCGGCGCTCACCAATACTTTGTCGCCCGGCGACAAAATCATCGCTTCGCGTTTCGGTCAATTCAGCCATTTATGGATTGATATGATGCAGCGCCTCGGCTTCGACGTGCTGGTGCTCGAAGAGGAGTGGGGAACCGGCGTCAAGCCCGACAAGATCGAAGAGCTTCTCCGGGCCGACAAATCGCATCAGATCAAGGCGGTCACCGCCTGCCACAACGAAACCGCGACGGGCGTTGCGAGCGATATCGCGGCGGTCCGCAAGGCCATGGACGCCGCCGGCCATCCGGCGCTTCTCTACGTCGACACCGTCAGTTCGCTGGCGAGCATCGACTTCAGGCAGGACGACTGGCGCGTCGATCTTGCGATCTGCGGCTCGCAGAAGGGCCTGATGCTGCCGGCGGGCCTCGGCCTGGTGTGCGCCAGCCCGAAAGCGCTCGCCGCCGCGAAGACGGCGACGTCGCGGCGGTGCTATTTCGACTTCGACGATATGATCAAAGCCAATGCGGCCGGCTATTTCCCTTATACGCCGCCGCTGCCGCTGCTTTACGGTCTGCGCGAGTCGCTTAAGATGCTGGCTGAGGAGACGCTCGACGGCGTTTTGGCGCGTCATCATCGTCTCGCCGGCGGCGTCCGCGCCGCGGTCAAGGCATGGGGCCTGCAGCCCTGCGCCAAGGAGCCGAAATGGCATTCCGACACGGTCACTGCGATCGTCGTGCCGCCGCAATTCAACGCGGTCGAGGTCATCAGCACCGCCTACCATCGCTACAATTTGTCGCTCGGCGCCGGGCTGTCGCAGCTCGCCGGCAAGGTGTTCCGCATCGGCCATCTTGGCGATCTCAATGAGCTGATGCTGCTCGGCGCCATCGCCGGCGCAGAGATGGCGCTGGCCGACGTCGGCGTCCCGGTCGAGCTCGGCAGCGGCGTCGCCGCGGCGCAGGCGCATTACCGCGCCAAGACTGAGACAAAAGTCGACATAGCAGCTTAAGCGGTTCCAAAGAGAGGGATGCGCCGCATGGCATCCCTGTGCCTTTTGGCGAGTGGAGCCCTTACGCGTTGCCCTCGGATCGTTGAGCAAGTCGGTCGGGGCTTATCTCCCGACCGAGGAGCGACGCGTTCGTGGAATATGACCCTTGCATATCGCACCATCGGAGCACACCGAATGAGCCTGGTCCCCACAATGACGCCGCCCTCCGGGTGTGGCGTTTTGCGCCGCTCCGGCAGCGGCGCTCTGCTAATCGACGGCAAACGCGGCTCGGACGAAGTTCTAGCCGGGATTTCCGACAAAGTGCGCGGACTGGCCGCGCAAGGGTTGCAGCCCGGTCTCGCCGTGATCCTCGTCGGCGCCGATCCGGCGAGCCAGGTTTATGTCAAAGCCAAAGGCAAGGCCGCGCAGGCCTGCGGCTTTCATTCGGTCCAGCACAATCTCGCCGCGACGACGAGCGAAGCCGAACTCATCGGCATTATCAAGAAACTCAATGCCGATCCAACGATTTACGGCATTTTGCTGCAATTGCCTCTGCCGGGCGGCGCCGACGCCACTCGCGTCATTGAATCGATTTCGCCCGATAAAGATGTTGACGGGTTGCATCCGGTCAATTCTGGCCTGCTTGCGAACGGCGATTTCGAACGCGCGCTGGTGCCTTGCACCCCCGCCGGTAGCATCGATTCTCCTCGAAAAGGCCGCCGCCGCGCTCGGCGTCAGTCTTTCCGGCAGCGAGGCTGTGGTCGTCGGCCGCTCCAATCTCGTCGGCAAGCCGATCGCGCAGCTGCTGCTCGGGCGAAATGCGAGCGTGACCATCGCCCATTCGCGCACGCGCAATCTGCCCGCCACAGTCGCGCGCGCGGATGTGCTGATCGCCGCGGTCGGACGGCCGGAGATGATCCGCAGCGACTGGATCAAGCCCGGCGCCATCGTTATCGACGTCGGGATCAACCGCGTTGGGGCCGCGTCGCAAGACCCGTCGGCGCCGGCGAAGACGCGGCTCGTCGGCGATGTCGCTTTCGTCGAAACACTCGATCGGGCCGCCGCGATCACGCCTGTTCCCGGCGGTGTTGGACCAATGACCATCGCCATGCTGATGAGCAATACTTTACGCGCGGCGATCCGGATCGCCGGACTTAAAGAGCGCACGGCATGACCGAGCGCGCCCAGGGCGGCGGCATGCCGGAACTCGGCGATCTCGAATTCGTCATGCTGAGCACGCACCCCGCTGTTCGCGGGCGCCGGTGGCCGACCTGAGCACGGCGATTCTCGCCAAGCGCGAAATGTTTTGATGCAAAGTTGCGGCGACCGGCAAATTCCTTTGCAATAATATGCAGCCGAATGCCAAGGCGAGGGATCGACCGTGGTGGCGCGAGAAGCTGGTTTGGTTGAAGATCGACACAAATCTCACCAGTGGCTGCAGCTCATTTTAGGTGTCGTCTGCATGACGCTGATCGCCAATCTGCAATACGCCTGGACGCTTTTCGTCGATCCCATGCAGGCGGCATTCGGCTGGGACCGCTCGGTTATCCAGGTAGCATTCACGATTTTCGTCGTCGTTGAAACATGGTTCGTCCCGGTCCATGGCTATCTCGTCGATTTGTTCGGACCGCAGCTCGTCGTCCTCCTCGGCGGCGTGCTCATCGGCTTGGCGTGGGTGCTGAGCGCGAAGCTGTCGAGTTTGCCAATGCTCTATCTGGCGCAGGCGATCGGAGGTTTCGGGGCCGGCGCCGTCTATGCGTCCTGCCTTGGAAATGCGTTGAAATGGTTTCCCGATCGCCGGGGTCTTGCCGCTGGCGTGACGGGGGCAGGTTTTGGGCTGGGGTCGGCGCTGACCATCGTCCCGGTCTCGATGATGATCAAGGAACAGGGGTTTCAGCACACATTCCTCTTTTTCGGCCTGCTGCAAGGCGTCGCGGTCGGTCTTTGCGCACTGTTCCTGAAGATGCCGACGAAAACCGATGCGAAAGCGCCCGAGATCGCGCGCAATCTGGATCATCGCCAATATAATCCGTTGGAGATGATGAAAACGCCCGTGTTTTGGCTGATGTATCTCATGTTCGTCATGATGGCGGCAGGCGGCCTGATGGCGGCGGCTCAGCTTGGACCCATCGCGAAGGATTTCGGCGTCGCCGACGCACCGGTCAGCCTCATCGGGATCACCTTGCCGGCGCTGACCTTTGCGCTTTCGATCGACAGGTTGCTTAACGGCATAACCCGCCCACTTTTCGGTTGGATCTCAGATCGGATTGGACGCGAAGCCACGATGTTCATCGCTTTCGGGCTCGAAGGACTGGCGATCCTGGCGCTCAGCCAATTCGGACATACGCCCATCATGTTCGTCATGTTGACGGGATTCGTGTTTTTCGCGTGGGGCGAAATCTACAGCCTGTTTCCGGCGACATCCGGCGACACGTTCGGCGCGAGATTCGCAGCGGCGAATGCGGGCCTCCTTTACACCGCCAAGGGCGCTGCCGCCCTGCTCGTCCCTTTCTCCAGCATGCTCACCGCCGCCACCGGCGACTGGCATCTGGTGTTGTGGATCGCCGCGGCCTTGAATATCGCCACGGCTTTGCTGGCCGTTCTGGCGCTCTACCCGCTGCGACGGCGCATGGGCGTCGCTCTTGCGAAACATGCCTGACCTTCCCGGCGCCCCCTTACCGCGCGCGCCTGACGGCGCCGCCGCTGCGCCGCGGCTATGCCGGTCTTGGTGTGTTGCAACCAAGCCCTTGCGGTTCCGCAACATGTTTTGCGGATTGACCTCGCCGATTTTTGCGCTTTCTTCTGGATGGCTCCGCAATTTTGATGGTTTTGCACGGATCGACATTCGTCGTTCTGTTGCGTGATGGAATACCCTCCCCGCAAGGGCGGCCATTCGTTGCAGGACCTGAGTAATGGGTATCGATTTATGAAAATATGCGTGATCGGCGCCGGCGCGATCGGCGGCCTGTTGGCGGCGAAACTCGCACATTCCGGCGAGGATGTCAGCGTGATCGCGCGACGCGTTCATCTCGCGAGCATCGTTGACAATGGTCTTGTTCTGTTAGAGGAGGGCCAGCGGATCGTCGCGCGCGTCGCCGCCTCGGATCGGATCGCCGACGTCCTAATGGAGATTCCTAAAGGCGCGACAGGAAAGCTGCAACTTATCGGCCTGGCGCAGAAATTGGGTCCCGGCTGATTTGCGCTGCGCCACTTTCTTTTGGCCGCTGCGTTCGGCAATCCGCCGGTTAATCGGAGCAAATTTGCTCCGTTAACCTCGTTCTTCGCGCTCGCGCTTGCGCGTCGCAGCGGCTTTGGCGGCAGCCTCTTCCAGTTCCCCGCGCTCGCGCTTGGTCGCTAACCCTCTGGCGGCAGCCTCTTGCCGGTGGCGCTGCGGATGAACGCCGAGATCGCGCCATGAGGTCTCCGAAAGGTCGACATTATGGAATTCTTGCAGCCTTCTCGACGTTCGCGAAGGCCAAAGCGCAATCGGCATCGGAGACGTCGATGACTTGATCGAACCGGGTGCCGGCATTACGCACGTGCTGCGCATCGGTCAGCGACTCTTTCCGTTGCTAAGGATAGGCAAAGACGATGTCCGGCAAGTCGCCTTTCTCGGTAAACCGCCCACGTGCCTCATAAGGCTTCCAGGTCGTTTGCATTGGCAACTCCTTGCTCCACTTTTTGAGGTAAATATCGCTTGGCCACGCCGAGGGTTGTTGCCAAGATCAGTTGATTCATTCTCGCGTGGCCTCAGGGGCGATTTGGGCGTCCACCGCTATCTATCGCCGCGAAGATGCGAATCCGTCGCTTTCTCAGTCATTGGCCGCGCGCTCCACTTTCGATCCGCCGCCGGTCGAGCAGACGATCTTTTCGTATTCATCGCCGTGCGGGCCGATCGCTGTTTGAGCGATCTGCGACTGACCCCATAGGCCGCACATGATTGCGTTTGGAACGTTGGGGCCTCCCGATGAACTGACGGCAGTTCGGGGGGAGCAGTCTTCGGCGGGTGTCGAGAGAGCGCAAACCAAGATCAGAATTTTTGTCATTGGCTCCCTCTCTTTGGCGAGGCATCGTGGCCGCGGGTCATTGATCCGGTTCTTTCGGGCTGATGAGGAACGCCGTCTTCAAGTGCTCAGACGTCCAAGGTGTGAACGGAGAGCGCCTTCGCTTGCTTCAACGCGCGCTCGTCACGAGCAAAATCGCGGTACTGGAACAACAGGACGCACGTCAGGCTCGAGCTCTACACCAACAGTCCCGCGCCCCACGCGCGACGAAGCGCCGATTTTTTCATACGCCTCTTCACCTGAGCCGCGAGATCCAGCTCTGCGAGGGGCTTAGCCCGACGCGCCGTCATACGATGAGATCGAAACAACATCCATTGCACGGTGCGCTAGACGAAATCGCCAAGAACAAAAGCAAGGGCCTAGCGAAGGTCAGGATCGTTTGGGCAGCGCCGATCGGGCGCCGCAAGGAGATGTTCGGGTATCGCGATATCCGGCTGGCGTTGTCCGTCCGTGAGCTTCGGCGCGGAGGGATCGCCCTTCGCCGATCCAACATTGGCGACGGTACATCTGTTGCGGCCTTCGGTCGCGGTCGCCTGGAAGATAAATTTGGGTGTTTGCATGGGTTTACTCTCTAGCTCAGCAGCTACTTGCCGAGAGACCGTCTCGACGATGCGCCTAGGACCACCCCAAAAGGGATCGATTGGCGATCGACGAGTGCGGATTGTTCGAATGACGCGTCGGTGCCTCGTATGTACTTCATTAGACAGCCATCACACGCCCATGCCCACTAATTCTACTGTGTCATGAACGGATATGGGTAGCTGTCTGGCGGTGTGTTGTTTGACAGCATGGACATCGCATAAGGGTTTTTGCGAGCGCGACGGTGAGCCGTTTTCGGATCGTCGCGATCGAGTTTTCGACGTGACGTTCTGGTCGGATCGGCGGCGCCGCGGGGTCGAAAACCTTTGGGTAACGGAGGCATCTTGCGCCGCCAGGAGGCTGAGGGGGGAATCGCTTCCCGTTCGCAGATCAGAAAGCCGTAAGCTGCGATGCAGAGTGTCGCGTGGTGGTGAAAGCCACGCCAACCTCGACCTTCGTAATGGGCCAATCCGAGTTCGCCTTTCAGCTCCTCGTAATCGCGTTCGATGCGCCAGCGCAATTTGGCCTTGTCGACGAGATCCTGCAAAGGCGTGTCCTTGGGCAAGGTCGAGAGCCAATATTTCGTCGGCTCAGCTTCTTCATTCGGCCACTCAACAATGAGCCATTGCAGCGGATGCGGTTTGGTCCGATTGCAATCACGCGAGGCTGGGCGCAGACGCACAGCGGCAAAGCGCGAGGCGAGCGGCGTGTTCGAACCTTCGCGCCAGGTGAGGCTGCGCCATGCTTTTTTCTTCAAGCTCAGCGCCAGCTCCTTGACCGTGACGGGTTGATGTTCAAGATCACGGTTCAGACGAGACGGCTTGCGGCCATGGCCGCTCCAGGGCTTTGCCGGTAGAGGCTCCTGACCGGGCGGCCAAACGGTCAGCGTCGATTGGACGCCGACGACGTAAGGCAGATCCAAAGCTGTCACTCCGGCGCGAAAGCCGCCGTTCACGCCATAGCCCGCATCAGCCAGCACGACGCCCGGCGCGACGCCTGCGGCATGAGCCGCACGGATCTGATCAAGCGCAATCTGTGGCTTCGTCTTGAACTCGATCTCCTTGGGGATATGCGCCTTTTTTCGGCGTGCCTGATCATTTGCCCATGCCTCCGGCATATAGAGCCGGTAGGCGATCGGCAGGCTCGCCGTATGATTGGCGATCGACAGCGTCACCGCGACCTGGCAATTGTCCTGCTTGCCGAGCCTGCCGCAATATTGCCGCGCGACGCCGACCGAATGGGTCCCCTTTTTCGCAATGCCCGTGTCGTCCACGATCCAGGCTTCGATGGGGCCTTGTCTCTCGAGGGAAGGCAGAACCAGCTCGAAAACCTTACTCAAGACCGCCTCGTCCGACCAGGGCGCTTCGCCGACCAGATGCAGAAGCGATTGATGTTTGGCCGAGACGCGTGTCGGCGCAACAATCGCCGCCATAGGCTCGACGCTCTTGCGCTCGCCGGGCATCAACAGCCCGACGCAATAATCGTTCA
>CAWFIA010000007.1:0-422478 GCA_963815815.1 uncultured Alphaproteobacteria bacterium | reverse complement strand
CTTGGGGGAGGCCGCGCCGACAGGCTTGATCGCTTGGGGTTGATGCCTTCGATTTTATGGGCAGGCGGATTGACGACATCCCCCTTGTGCAAAGACAGCGCGAAAAAATGTTCGATTGGGCAAGGATTCCGCGTAGCGTGACGGCGATCTGATCCGGACTCGACCGCCACCGCTCGCGCAGGTCCTGAGAATGAGCCCTGCTCATTGCAATTTCCCGCCGAACCCAACGAAAGTGAATCACCAAACTTAGCTTCGCCAAAATCCAACGTAATTCAGCATGTCTTAACTATAAAACAATACGTGAACAATATACCAATCAATATTTTGGGAGGTGTTCCTGACTGTTGAATTGAGATGACGGCACGATCTACGTCGAATCGTTGAATGTTTCCAAATGTTTCTCGCTAATATCGAATAAACAAGCAAAAATAATTCGTTGCAAAGTTCTATAAAGTATTTTTTTAGAAACATTTATTAAGTTGTTATTTGACATAATTGGGCGATTTAGCACTAATCCCCAGTATTGGTGAATAGCGAGCAGTGATGCGAGGTGCACCGAGCTTTGAAAAGAGCGATCTTGGCGCCAAAATGTTGCCACTCCGCGCAGAGAGGGCTACATGGGTCGAACTCAAGGCTCGACAGAGACGCTGAGGAGACGACTGTATGCCCTTGCGGCTAGAAACATCCCGCTCAAATTTTCACGCTTCGTTTAAAGCGCTCCTCGCCACGAAAAGGGAATCGTCCGAGGATGTCGATCAGCTTGTGCGGACAATCATAGCCAATGTCATTGCGGAAGGGGACGCAGCGCTCGTCAGCTATTCGCGCAAGTTCGATAGGGTCGATCTCACGAAACTCGCGCTTCGTCTTGATTCCGCTGAAGTCGCCGCCGCCGTTGGCCTATGTCATTCGGATACTCTCGCCGCGCTTCGGCTCGCCCATCAGCGAATTACCGCGTTTCATGAGCGGCAGTATCCTCAGGATGAACGATTTACGGATCAGCTTGGAGTTCGAACTTGGCTGGCGCTGGCAGGCTATCGAATTGGTCGGGCTTTACGTTCCAGGCGGCACCGCGAGCTATCCCTCGTCGGTGTTGATGAACGCGGCGCCTGCCAAAGTCGCCGGCGTCGAGCGCATCGTCATGGTCGTGCCAGCGCCGGAAGGCGTTATCCAGCCGCTGGTCCTAGCGGCTGCACAGCTTGCTGGCGTCGACGAAATTTATCGCATCGGCGGCGCACAGGCGATCGCTGCGTTGGCTTACGGAACCGAGACAATAGACCCAGTCGTCAAGATCGTCGGCCCAGGAAACGCTTATGTCGCGGCCGCTAAACGTCGTGTCTTTGGAGCGGTTGGAATCGACATGATCGCTGGGCCCTCGGAGGTTCTGATTATCGCCGACAACAACGCGAACCCGGAATGGATCGCGGCGGATCTTCTTGCGCAGGCGGAACACGACGCAGCGGCTCAGTCGATCCTGATCACCGACGACGCCATCCTCGCCGACGCCGTTGAAACTGCCGTCGAGCGGCAATTGGCGTCGCTTCCACGTCAAGCAATCGCCGCTGCGAGTTGGCGCGATTTTGGCGCTATTATTCTTGTTTCAGACCTTTACGAAAGCGTCGCGTTAGCCAATCGTTTGGCGCCTGAACATCTAGAGATCGTGGCGGCGGACCCTGAGGCGCTCGGGCGCAAAATTCGAAATGCTGGGGCGATCTTTCTTGGCGCTTTTACGCCGGAGGCCATTGGCGATTATGTGGGAGGCTCAAATCATGTCCTGCCCACAGCGCGCTCCGCGCGGTTTTCATCCGGGCTAAGCGTCTTGGACTTCATGAAAAAGACCTCGATTCTGAAATGCACGCCTGAAAGTCTCGCTATTCTTGGTCCTGCCGCAAGAGAGCTGGGACAGGCCGAAGGCCTAGACGCTCACGCACGCTCCGTCGCCCTCCGTCTCGATAAGGGAACGTCATGAGCGGAACGGACCCCGGGCCCCGCAATCGCCTAATCTCGGTGACGCTTGACGAGGCCTCGATCGGCCGAAGCACCCCGGACAAAGAGCATGAACGTCAGATCGCGATCTACGATCTGCTCGAAGAGAATAGCTTCGGCGTTCCCGGGCATGACGCCGGTCCCTATGGTTTGAAAATCGCGCTTCAGGACTCCAAGCTTGTATTGGAGATCATGGATGAAAACAGCGCCCCGCTTATCGCGCATATCCTCTCTTTAACGCCGCTGCGGAGTCTTCTCAAAGACTACTTTTTTATTTGTGAAAGCTATTACGCTGCGATCAGGACCGCGATGCCCGGGCAGATCGAAGCTATCGACATGGGCCGCCGGGCGCTCCACAACGAAGGCGCTCAAATGCTGATCGAGCGGCTGAAGGGCAAAATCGATTGCGACATCGATACGGCGCGCCGCATTTTTACGCTTGTCGCGGCACTGCACTGGAAAGGCTAAGGTCCATGCCTTTGAAAGGGGAAGCTACGGCGCCGCCGAGATGAAGGCCGGGATCAAGGACCGCCCGCACTCCGTCCTTTTCGCCTGTACGCAGAATTCGGTGCGCTCGCCGATGGCGGAGGCGTTGGGAAGACATTTCTTCGGAACCGAAATCTATTTCGCTTCCGCCGGCCTGAAAAAGGGCGAAGAGGACCGTTTCGCCATAACGTCGATGGAGGAGCTTGGCATCGATATGTCCAAGCATCGCCCTAAAACGTTTGAAGATCTCGAAGACAGTTCTTTTGATCTGATCGTGACGCTTTCGCCGGAGGCGCACCACAAAGCGCTCGAGTTCACGCGCACCATGGCGGTCGAGGTTTTATATTGGCCGACGCTCGATCCGACGGTGATCGAAGGTTCGCGCGAGCGTGTGCTCGAGGGCTATCGAAATGTCCGCGACGGCTTGCTCGAACGCATCGAGAAGCTGCTGGACTACCGCCCCATGGGAAATTTGTAGGCCGAGAAGCTGTTTGATCTTTAGCTTGGCGAAGGCTCGCGTCGCTGGCCGCGAGTCGCTAAGGTTAGGCATGAATGAATTGCTTCTTCCAAAGGGCCGTGTTTTTCTGGGCGTTGAGCGCTCCGCGCTCGGGTTGGCCTGGCGGGATCGGCTGGACGCTGAGGGTCAGGCGCGCGCGCTCGCGATCGCGCAACTGCAGGGCTATGGCGACATTCTGTCCCGTGTCCTCGCAGGGCGCGGAATTGGTCCTGAAACCTGCGAACAGCACCTCGACCCGAGTTTGCGGCGGCTTCTCCCCGATCCTCATTCGGTGGAAGACCTGGCGGCGGCGGCGGAAAGAATGGCGCAAGCGATCGAGCGCAACGAAAAAATAGCGATATTCGGCGATTACGACGTTGACGGCGCAGCTTCTTCCGCCTTGCTCGCCGATTACGTAGCGGCGTGCGGCGGTTCGTCGATCGTCTATATTCCCGATCGCATCTTTGAAGGATACGGCCCGAACATCACGGCCATTCGAAGCCTTGTGGCGTCAGGGGCCCGTCTTCTCATCACGGTCGACTGCGGCACGATGAGCCATGCGCCGCTGGCCGAAGCGCGCCGGCTCGGTCTCGACGCAATCGTCATCGACCATCACCAAGCGCCCGAGGCTTTGCCGGACGCGCTGGTTGTCAATCCAAACCGGCAGGACGATCTCTCGAAGCTGGGGCAACTTTGCGCCGCGGGGGTCGTCTTCGTGACGCTGGTCGCCGTCAATCGCATCTTGCGAGAACGCAGTTTTTTCTCCTCGCAGCGGGAGCCGGATCTTCTTGCCGGGCTCGATCTGGTTTCGCTCGCGACCATTGCCGATGTCGCGCCCTTGGCCGGGCTTAATCGGGCTTTCGTCACCAAGGGCCTCGCAGTCATGCGTCAGCGCGCGCGTCCGGGGCTCGCGGCTCTCTTTGACGTTGCGAGGATCGACGGACCGCCAAAGCCTTATCATCTCGGCTTTTTGATTGGTCCCCGGATCAATGCCGGAGGACGAATTGGCGATGCGGCTCTCGGCGCCCGTCTGCTCAGCCTTGCCGACCCGGCAGAAGCAAAACGCATAGCGGCGGAGCTTGACCGTCTCAATCGCGAACGCCAGGTCCTGGAGAATGGAACGCTCGAGGAGGCCGAAGCGCAGGCGCTCTCCGGCGCTGGACAGGATGGCGGCAGCGCTGTCGTCGTCGCTGCGGATGGCTGGCATCCAGGCGTCGTTGGGCTTGTCGCCTCGAGGCTAAAGGACAAGTTTGGCCGGCCCGCCTTTGCGATCACCTTTTCGGATGGAGGCGGATTGGGCGTGGGGTCGGCGCGGTCCATCCCCGGCGTCGATCTTGGCGGCATTGTTCGCATGGCGGTCAATGCCGGGATTCTCGTCAAGGGCGGCGGCCACGCCATGGCGGCGGGGATTTCTATTGCAAAAGAGCGGATCGATGATTTTCGCGGTTTTCTCGAGGCCGCTCTCGCGGAGAAGGTCGCCGAATGTCGGGCGCAGCAGGCGCTGCTAATCGACGCTGCCCTCACCGCGGCCGGCGCGAACCCGGCTTTGACGAAGGCGCTGGAGCGAGCCGGACCCTTTGGCGCGGGCAACGCCGAACCGGTGTTCGTTTTTCCCGCGCACCGGCTGCTTGATGCCTGCGAGGTCGGCAACGGGCATATTCGGCTGCGCGCTCAGGCAGGCGACGGAGCGAAGATCGACGGGATAGCGTTTCGCGCCGGCGGCCAGCCGCTCGAGCGTGCGCTTCGCTCGGCCCGCGGCGCGATGGTGCATTTGGCGGGAACGCTGGCCCTCGACGAATGGGGTGGAGGGGAGCGCGTCCAGCTTCGACTCTTGGACATGGCGCCGGCGACACGCCAACGCATTGCGTAAATCGGTTTTGCGAACTTGCCAGCGCGACAATCGCCCTTTATATGTCCGGCAGCTGGGCGACGAACGTGCGAAACATGAGCGTTTTCGCCTGTGCGCCCATCGTCTAGCGGTCTAGGACGTCGCCCTTTCACGGCGAAAACAGGGGTTCGATTCCCCTTGGGCGCGCCAACACAATCGACGTAACGAGGATTTCGCTGAGCGGTGCCTCCAGTTTGGGGGCGGTATTCTCTTCTAACGCACATTTTGCATGACACAAACTCCCCCTGCGCCACGGCTCTTAACACCGGCAAGGGAGCCGCCGAGGAATGGATTGGAGTGGAGGTAATGCACTCTCCAAGAACGGCGACGAAACATGACCGTGGTCGCGACGCTTGTAGTTGCTTCTATGGCGACGACCGCACCGGCATCGGGCAGCTTACAGCCCGCCCCTCCCATCGCAGGTATGTCAACCGCGTTCATCACCCGCATGCGGGAGTGAGCTACGCCGATGCTTCCAGCTATCAGAATCTTTCCGAGGATTCTGCCAGCGGGGCCGGATTTTATTCGCGGCCGAACTGGTATCGCAGGAGCGCATCATCCGTGCGGCGACAGCCTCCAATCCAATACGCCGGCGCAAGCAGCGCGATCGGCGCGGCGATGACCACCGAGGCGATCGCCTCCGAGTATGATCTAGGCTACGTCTTCGGGAACGGCCATGGCGTGTTCGCCCCAAACGACGGCTTCGGAACCCCTTCTTGGCAGGCTTTTACAACTGACGCGACCGCTCTCGCCAACTTGCCGGCACTGTTCATGCGATTGTTCGGCGACGGCGCGCAACGCGAATATGGCGCGGCCTTCCGGTCCGATAGCCGGCGTCGCGTTTAAGGATTACGCATGAACAATCAGAACCGAAGGTTTTGGAATCAGTTGATTGAGCGCTTCAGCGACCGAAGACGACTCTAACGCCGCCTTCAACTCAACCAGACGCTCCAATGAAAAGTTCAATCAGATGTTAGGCATGACCCCGACACAGCCCTACGCCGGCCCGGCGCCGCCGAAATTCGCTTCGCAGTCAGCCGATGTTCGCTTGGTCCCCTGATAGCGCCGGCGAGCGACAAAGGGGTTTGCTTCATCTCCATGGCTGACGATCCCGAAATCTTGTTGCACGAATTACGCGAGCTTCCCCAACGCCCGCTAGTCGAGGGTGACGCGGGGTTCGAAGAACTGATCGCTAAGGCCATGCGGCGTATCGAGGCTCCAAGCGTCGGTCTCGATCTGCCGCTCGACATCCGCGGACCCCCTACCAGAGACCGGTCTGGAAGGCCGAGCGAAGTCAACAGTGTGATCCTTCAGTCCTCGGCAGGGGCTTCGACGGCCGCATGCTGTATGCGGCGATCCGTTCAGGGCAAGCGGAACCGCGGCTATCGCCTTTTTGCGGAAGCGCGTCGCCGCTTTCAGAACTGCGCTCCAGGCACAGGGGAATCGGGTGAAAAAATTCAAGCTGCGACGAGGCTTGCGAGGAAGTCGTCGTCCCAAGCGGCGGTTTTGCGCTTGAGCCTGAGAGAATCCTTTCCGGGCGCTCGGCGAGTTAGATTATGCGCCATGTGTTTTACGGTGGTGAAGTTTGCCGGCGCGTTCTCGGTTCGGACACGGCATTCGTCGTCGCGAAAGACCGTGTCCATGACCCAATGCAGGCAGTTCTCCACCGCCCAATGTTCGCGGATCATTGGGCCGATCGCCTGCGCTGACAAGGGCAGCGAAGTGATGTAGAAGCGCGTTTCCCGCTCGACCCTGCCGCCGATCTCGCGTTTGCTTTCGACAATCAGGACGCCATTCAATCCCGGCCAGTCGTGTCGCTGTTGTAGCCAACCGACATCGTGGATCACCGTGTAGGTTCTGGTTTCGATACGACCGTGATCGGCGTCGATCGTTTCATGCCGGCTGACCGTCGTATCCTTGAATTGTCTTGCTTTTTGCTCGGTTGCGAGGAGTTCGACATCTTCGCGCAGCGTTCCCTGGTTGCCTTTCAGCGCGAGGATATAATCGGCCTT
This sequence comes from uncultured Alphaproteobacteria bacterium, assembly GCA_963815815.1. Taxonomy (GTDB): domain Bacteria; phylum Pseudomonadota; class Alphaproteobacteria; order Rhizobiales; family Beijerinckiaceae; genus Methylocapsa. The sequence goes on along the minus strand of CAWFIA010000007.1, from coordinate 415,613 downwards.
CTTGTCCATGATCTTCGCGGCGATTTCGCGCTGGCAGCCGATTGCATCGATGGTGACGACGGCGCCTTCGATCGCCATCATGTCGAGCAATGCGGGAATGGCTGTGATCTCGTTGGATTTCTCGTTCACCTTGACCTGCCCGAGAACCAATCGCTGGCGCGCGGCGAAAGCCGAGACCATGTGGATCGGTTGCTTCGATCCCTTCTTTTGGTAGGAGCGGCGCAAGGTTTTGCCATCAATCGCGATGATGTCGGCCGGCGTCTTGGTCAGCGCCGCAACCCAGGCGACGAAACAGCGCTGGAACGCCTGCGCGTCCAGCGTGGCGAAAATATCGCCGAGATGATCATGCGCCGGCGTGCCGTCGCGAAACGGCCGAAACCGGCGCAACAGATTGAGCTTCTTATCGCCAAAGCGGGCGATGTCGACGAAGGTCTCGGCCCCGGCCAGCACCGCGAGAAGACACAAAAGGAGGATTTCCTCCAGCGGATAAACCACCTTGCCCTTCTGCCGATGGTCCGGCATATCCTTGAAATACCGAAGAAAAATAGTTGCTTCGTCGATCGCGTCAAATTCCGTCGCCGCCCCGTCCATCGTACCGCTCCACCAATCGAATCAGTGGACCACGACAGATTCAGCACTTTAGCCATTTGTCACGAATTTCTTCACCCGATCGCCCTGGCTCCAGGCACGACCGCCCTTGCCAACCTCCGACGCTCATGAGAGGCTTGACGATCGCGAGCTCAACGCATTGAGGAGGCGTCGATGAAGCATCATGAACCTTATCTGCCGGCTACCGCTCTCGGCGTTGAAGAATGGGAGAGGGACGAATTGATCGCGCTCGCATCCAAGCTCCTCAATGGATCGATTTCGCTCGACATGGCAAGGGCGGCGTCGGAGTGCGGTTCAATTGGCTGTATCGGCGGCCATATGGCGCTCGCCCACGGGATTTCGGTGCGCGGTGCGCGTCGCTATGTGCAACACCAGGCGCAAGGCAATGGGCCGATGGCGGCGCTATTTTTCCCCGACCTTACGGTCAATCACAGCCATCCTGGATGGCGGGCCGAGGCGCCCGACGCCGCACGCGCGATCATCAACTTTCTGACCACGGGCGCTCCCGATTGGGATGACGTGATGCGTGTGAAAGGAGCCCGGCGATCGGCTGTCGAGGGGCTGCCTTAGTCCAGCGTCAGGCGGCGACGCCGATCGCGGCGGCCTTGGCCAGAAGCGCCTCGGCCATGCGGATGCTGGCGATGTCGATGAGGCGGCCGTCGAGCGAGACGGCGCCTTTTCCGGCCTTCGCCGCATCGTCCATCGCCGCCATGATGCGGCGCGCCTTGTCGACCTCCGCGACGGACGGCGTGAACACCTTGTTGGCGAGTTCGATCTGCGACGGGTGGATCGCCCATTTTCCCTCATAGCCCAGCACCGCCGCCCGATTGGCCGCGGCGGCGAAGCCGGCGGGATCGGAGAAGTCGCCGAAAGGCCCGTCAATCGGGCGCAGGCCGTAGGCGCGGCAGGCGACCATCATGCGGGTCTGCGCGGCGTGCCACGGGTCGCCCCAAAAAAATTGGCGCCCGCCGCTGGCGTCCTTGTCGGCCAACACGCCGTAGTCGGCGTTGACGCCGCCGATGACGGTGGTGCGGGCGCGCGTCGAGGCGGCATAGTCGGCGACGCCGAAAGACATGGCCTCGAGGCGCCGGCTGGCCTGGGCGATCGCTTCGACATTGGCCATGCCGAGCGCGGTCTCGATCAAAACTTCGAAGCCGATGCGCTTTTGCCGCTTCTTGGCGGCTTCGATCTGCGTCACCAGCACGTCGATCGCATAGACGTCGGCCGGCGCCCCGACCTTCGGGATGAGAATCATGTCGAGGCGCGGGCAGGCCTCGACGATGTCGACCACGTCGCGATACATATAATGGGTGTCGAGCCCGTTGATGCGCGCCATCATGGTTTTGGCGCCCCAATCGATGTCGTTCAGCCCGGCGATGATGTTCTTGCGCGCCTGCTCCTTGTCGTCCGGCGCGACCGCGTCCTCGACGTCAAGGAAGATGACGTCGGCGGCCGACGTCGCCGCCTTTTCGAACAGGCCCGGGTTGGAGCCGGGAACGGCGAGTTCCGAGCGATGCAAGCGCGGCGTCGCCTGTTCGATGATGGTAAAGCTCATGGCGTTGGCTCCTTATGCGAAATCCGTTCAGCCGGTGGCGCCAAGGCCGCTGGCGATGCAATTGATGGAAAGAAGAAGATTGGCCTTGTAGGCTTGCTTGCTCAGCTCGTTCGTTGCGGAGCGGAAGCCGCGCAACAGCTCCACCTGCTGGCGATTGACCTTGTTGATGGCGGCGAGCCGGTGCTCGAGGCGGCTGCGATAGGCGGGAAACCTTTGCGCGATCGCCTCTTCTTCGGTGATCTGGAGGATCATCTTGCGCGTCAGCGCGCACTCCGCCGCGATCATGCCGAAAATGGCCTCGCGCACGTCGTCGTCATAGACGAGGCCGGCATAGTCGCGGGCGATGTCGAGATCGACCAGCTCCAGGGTTTTCTCAACCTCGCCGACGATCATGCGGAACAGCGGCGATTCGGCGAACATGCGCCGCAGCAGAGCGAGGCCGCGCTCTTTGCGCACGTCGAGGAAGCTCGCGATCCCGCTGCCGACGCCGTACCAGCCGGTGATCACATGACGATTCTGCGACCAGGCGAAGACCCAGGGTATCGCGCGGAGATCGCTGAGCGAACGGGCGCCGAAACGGCGCGCGGGCCGCGAGCCGATGTTCAGCATCGAAATCTCGTCGAGCGGGCTCGCCGCCTGGAAATAGGTTAAAAGATCCGGGTGATTGATGAGGCCCGCGTAGACGGCGTGCGACGCGCCGGACAAAGCCTCCATGGCGTCTTCGAATTCGGCGCGCAGGGCCGGCGCCGCGCGTTCCGAAATCAGCGCATGCTCGAACACGCTCGCCCCGAGCATCTCCATTTGATAGGCGGCGGTGCCTTTGTTGGCGTATTTGAACGAGACGACCTCGCCTTGCTCCGTCACGCGCAAACGTCCGCTGATCGAGCCGGCCGGCTGCGCGGCGATGGCTTGCGCGGTCGGCGCGCCGCCCCGGCTCACCGATCCGCCGCGGCCGTGGAAGAAGGCGAGCGGGATGCCGGCTTCGGCGCTGACTTTGGTCAGCCTGTCCTGCGCTTTCGCCAGCTCCCAGTTCGACGACAGGAAGCCGCCGTCCTTGTTCGAGTCGGAATAGCCGATCATCACTTCCTGCGCGCCGCCCTGGATGCGCGCGCTGCGCCGAACCAGAGGCAGCGAGAGCAATTCGCGCATGATCGCAGGCGCCGCGCGAAGATCGGCGATCGTCTCGAAGAGCGGCGCAATCGGCAGGCAGCAAGCCTCGACCCGCGTCGCGTCGTGGTAGAGGTCGGCCTCCTTGGCGAGCAGATAGGCGCCAAGCACGTCGGCGGCCGAACGCGTCATGCTCAGGATGAATGCGCCAAAAGCCTCGCGGTCGAATTCCTCGTTCTCGTCGCGCGCCAGCCTGAACATGCCGAGGGTTTCCTCCGCGTCAGGCGGCAAAGCGCGGCGAACGGCGGGCCCAACCCGAGGCCGCGCAAGCTCGGCGAGAAGCCACGTCTTCCACTCCGGGGAGTCATGCGCCGGCGGCCCGCCGGCGGCCTCTGAATGCGTCGCCCGCCACAAAGCCCGCAAGGTCTCGGTGAGCCGGGTCGTATTCTCGCGCAGGTCCAGCCTGACGGTGCGGAAGCGAAACGCCTCGGCGGCGAAGCGCAGCGGACGGACAAGGTCCTGAGCGAGGCCGCCGCCGCCGCTTTCGGCCAGCGCTTGCTCGGTCACCGCGAGATCGGCGATGAACTCGTCGGCGTTGGCGTAATGCGGCGCGGACGGCCGCTCGCCTTCGCAGCGCGCCAGCGTGGCTTTGATCTTGCGGTGCGCGCAGACCAAAAATTGCCGATAGGGCTCGCCGGGGTTGCGCAGCGCGATCTCGTCGCCCGCGCCGCTTTCAGCCAGGGCGCGGCGCAACGCTTCGCGAAATCCCGCGGGCGGGGGCAGGGCGCGCTCGGCGATCGATAGGCTTCGCATGAGGGCGAACAGCCGCTGTTCGTAGTAGCGCAGGCTGGCGGCGGCGTTCTCGCAGAGGGCCCGTCGCGTGACCTTATTGGTGACGAACGGGTTGCCGTCGCGATCGCCGCCGATCCACGAGCCGAACTGGAAGAATTGCGTCAGCGCGAAATGTTCGCCGGGATAGGAGCGCTGCAGCGCGCGGTCGAGCTTCTTCAAAAGCTCCGGGACGCCGTCGAACAACGTCTCGTGAAAGAAATGGAGCCCCCACGCGACTTCCTGCGCGACGGAGGGCTTCTCCAGCCGCAACTCGCCGGTCATCCACAAAAGCTCGATTTCATCGCGCAACTGGTCGATGATTGCGGCGCGTTCGCGCGGCGTCCAGCGCGGCTGCTCGAGCTCGACCAGCAAGCGGTAGATCCGGCGATGTTTTTCGAGCACCGTCACCCGCTTGGCTTCCGTCGGATGCGCCGTGATGACCGGACGCACCCGCGTCGCGGCGAGCTTTTCGCGAAGATCTTCGGCCGCAATCCCGAGACTCGCCGCCTTCGCGACCACATTGGCGAAGGTGCCCGCGACCGCCTGTTCGCCAAGGTCCCGTTCGGTTTGGCGGCGCTCGGCCATCGCCGCGTGCTGCTCGACGATCGAAAGCAATTGAAACCAGATGCCGTGCGCCTGAAAGATGCGGGCGAGCGAATTGGGCGAGACGTTCTTGATCATCGATTCGCCGGCCAGCGCCGGCGCGATCTCCGGGTGATGCCGATGCGCCACCTCGAACAGCAGCTGCGACAGGACGCCGGCGATGCGGTCGCTTTTCGCGGCGCCGTCGCCGCCGTCGATCGTGGCGGCGGCCGGGCCAAGGCGCGCGTCGAGCTTGGCTTCAGTCATGGCGCGCGCTCCGAAGCGATCGCCGGCAAGCCTTGCAGTTCGTCATCCGGCGCTCCCTCTGTTGAGTTAGGCGATTGCGGAGGTTGTCATCCCCGTCGATATTGCATGCGAGACGCGCCGCGCAAGCCTGGCAATTTACTTCAACAATGATGCGACCCGAGGCGCTGGCGATGGAGCGCCCGCGGGCCGTCCCGCCGTCGATTCGACGGATAGTCGCGCGGGCGGCGAGCGAAAGGGGCGCCGCTTGCGGTTGCAGACCGTGACGCCGCGGCGACGCGACACGCCGCGGTCCGCGCTTTGGGACACCGGAGCATTTTCGAGGGCCTAGGACCGATTCGGCTAAGGCAAAAATGCTCTAGTGCGCGTGCGCGGGTTCGACCTGAGGCGCCTTATCGGACATTGCCACGCGGCCCAACACCTTAGCCATGGTCGATCCAAGTTCGCTCGGGCTCGGCGCGACGGTCAGGCCATAGGACTTCATGATCTCCGTCTTCTCGGCGGCGCTATCGCCAGAGGCGGAGATGATGGCTCCGGCATGGCCCATCCGGCGGCCTTTTGGCGCCGTCAGGCCGGCGACGTAGCCGACCACCGGCTTGGTCATATTGTTCTTGATCCATGCGGCGGCCTCGGCTTCTTGCGGGCCGCCGATTTCGCCGATCATCAAGACAGCTTCGGTCTCGGGGTCCTGCTCGAACAGGATCAGATGATCGAGGAACGAACTGCCGTTGATCGGATCGCCGCCGATGCCGACGCTGGTCGAAACGCCGATGCCAAGCTCCTTCATCTGCGACGCCGCCTCATAGCCGAGCGTGCCAGAGCGCGAGACGATGCCGACCGCGCCTTTCATATAGATGTTGCTCGGCATGATGCCGAGCATGGCTTTGCCGGGGCTGATGATCCCGGCGCAGTTTGGCCCGACCAGCATGGTCCGGCGGCCGCGCTGATAGCGCAGCAGATAGCGTTTGACGCGCATCATGTCCTGCGCCGGGATGCCGTCGGTGATCGAGCAGACGAGGCTTATGCCGGCGTCGGCCGCCTCCATGATCGCGTCGGCGCAAAAGGCGGGCGCGACGAATGTGATGCTGCAATTGGCGCCTGTCGCGCGCACGGCGTCCTTGACGGTGTTGAAGACCGGCAGGCCGAGATGCGTCGAGCCGCCCTTGCCGGGGGTGACGCCGCCGACGACGTTGGCGCCGCAGGCGATCATCTCCCTGGCGTGGAAAGTGCCTTTGTCGCCGGTGAACCCTTGAATCAGAATCCGGCTCTTCTCATCGATTAGAATGCTCATCTTTCGCTCCTGGAGCCGCTTCCCGGCCCGCAACTGGCTCGCGATTTCGGTTCAGCTCAGGGCCCTGGCTCTGATCGGCGCGCCGGCGACCGCGTCGACCGCCGCGCGCGCGGCGTTGGCGAGCGTGTCGGCGGAGATGATCGGCAGGCCGCTGTTGGCGATGATGTCGCGTCCGGCCTGGTAATTGGTGCCGGCGAGACGCACGATCAGCGGAACGTCGACGCGCAGCGACCGGCAGGCCTGGACCACGCCTTCGGCGACCCAATCGCAGCGATTGATGCCGGCGAACACATTGACCAGAATCGCCTTGACGTTGCGGTCGGACAGGACGAGCCTGAACGCCGCGGCGACGCGCTCCGGCGAAGCGCCGCCGCCGACGTCGAGGAAGTTGGCGGGCGCGCCGCCGGCATATTTGATCATGTCCATCGTCGCCATCGCCAGGCCGGCGCCGTTGACGATGCAGCCGATGTTTCCGTCGAGGCCGACATAATTGAGATTATGCTCGGCGGCCTGCACCTCGCGCGGGTCTTCCTGCGAGTGATCGCGCATGTCTGCGATATTGCGGCGGCGAAACAAGGCATTGTCGTCGAACGACATCTTGGCGTCGAGCGCGAGCACGCGATCGTCCTTCGTCACCACCAGCGGATTGATTTCAACCATCGTGGCGTCGAGATCGCGGAAGGCGCGATAGCAGCCGAGCATGCTGGCCACCGCCCGGCTGACCTGCTTCAGATTGAGGCCGAGGCCAAAGGCGAGGTCGCGCGCCTCGAAAGGCTGCAGCCCGACCGCGGGTTCGACAACGACTTGGAGAATTTCCTCCGGGTGCTGTTTGGCGATCTCCTCGATCTCCATGCCGCCGAAACGCGACGCGATGATGCGCACGCGCTCGACCTTGCGATCGAGCACGAAGCCCAGATAGATCTCGCGCTCGAAGGGCTCAGCGACCTCGACATAGACGCGCTGGACGATCTTGCCTTCCGCGCCGGTCTGGTTGGTGACGAGCGTCTTGCCAAGCAAGTCGCTGGCGGCGGCGCGCACCTCGTTATAGGTTCTGCACAGCTTGACGCCGCCGGCTTTGCCGCGGCCGCCGGAATGAACCTGCGCCTTCACGGCCCAATGCCAGCCGCCGAGCTCCGTCGCGCAATAGACGGCCTGGTCGGGGCTGTAGGCGACCGCGCCGCGCGGGATCGCGACGCCGAAATTGGCCAGAATCTCCTTGGCCTGATACTCGTGAATGTCCAGCTTCGCCTCCTCCCATCGGGGCGACCCGCTTGGCGCGGCCTCGCCCGGTCATCTAAATTCTTGGGCCGCGCCTGCGGTCGCCTGGCAAAAACGAAGCCTTCGCGCCAAGTTGACGCCGCAAAGCTTGCGACAAGTCTAGCAGCCCTTTCGACCCTTGACTATCATCCGCCGCAAGTCGCCTGCTATAGAAATTATCAATCGTCCTATAGTCAGTTGCAATAATCGAACGTCGCCTGTAAAGTTTCGCGGCGGTTGACGTCGATGGCTTCTATAGCTTCGGAACCATTGTTGACCACATTCATTTTTTTTAGTTCACCCTCAGTAAAATTATCCGGCAAATATTGCTTGCGCGGCTTGCGGCTCATCAGAAAAGCGCCGATAAGAATACGGCGATCAACATGAGGCGACTTGGACTGGCCATGGCTTTTGACGCGCGCAAACTTCTTCTGGACATGTTCAAGGCCGCCGGCGACGCCGCTTCGCCGGGGAGGCGTCCGCCGCCGCGCCCCGCGGATGCGCTGTCATACCGCGGCGCGCCAACGTCAATGATTTTCGCGCCGCTGTCGTCGCCCGGTGAGACAAGGGCGTCATGGCCGCGCAGTCCCAGAGCTCCTGCGCAGCCGGGCGGGCAATAAAGCAGAGCTTATTCGGTTTTTTGCGAAATCAGTCGAGCTTTCGCCGCCGACGTGTCGTTGTCGGCAATTTTGCGGATAACGCATAACTAGAGATGGAGGAATTCCCAATGGCGGGTCGCCACTTTCTTTTCGTCCCAGGGCCGACCAATGTTCCGGATCGAATCTTGCGCGCCATGAATGTGCCCATGGAGGACCATCGGTCGCCGGAATTTCCGGAGCTGACGCTGCCTCTGTTCCAGGATCTGAAGCAGATCTTCAAGACCAGGGAGGGGCAAGTTTTCCTTTATCCGTCGTCCGGCACCGGCGCATGGGAAGCGGCGCTCACCAATACTTTGTCGCCCGGCGACAAAATCATCGCTTCGCGTTTCGGTCAATTCAGCCATTTATGGATTGATATGATGCAGCGCCTCGGCTTCGACGTGCTGGTGCTCGAAGAGGAGTGGGGAACCGGCGTCAAGCCCGACAAGATCGAAGAGCTTCTCCGGGCCGACAAATCGCATCAGATCAAGGCGGTCACCGCCTGCCACAACGAAACCGCGACGGGCGTTGCGAGCGATATCGCGGCGGTCCGCAAGGCCATGGACGCCGCCGGCCATCCGGCGCTTCTCTACGTCGACACCGTCAGTTCGCTGGCGAGCATCGACTTCAGGCAGGACGACTGGCGCGTCGATCTTGCGATCTGCGGCTCGCAGAAGGGCCTGATGCTGCCGGCGGGCCTCGGCCTGGTGTGCGCCAGCCCGAAAGCGCTCGCCGCCGCGAAGACGGCGACGTCGCGGCGGTGCTATTTCGACTTCGACGATATGATCAAAGCCAATGCGGCCGGCTATTTCCCTTATACGCCGCCGCTGCCGCTGCTTTACGGTCTGCGCGAGTCGCTTAAGATGCTGGCTGAGGAGACGCTCGACGGCGTTTTGGCGCGTCATCATCGTCTCGCCGGCGGCGTCCGCGCCGCGGTCAAGGCATGGGGCCTGCAGCCCTGCGCCAAGGAGCCGAAATGGCATTCCGACACGGTCACTGCGATCGTCGTGCCGCCGCAATTCAACGCGGTCGAGGTCATCAGCACCGCCTACCATCGCTACAATTTGTCGCTCGGCGCCGGGCTGTCGCAGCTCGCCGGCAAGGTGTTCCGCATCGGCCATCTTGGCGATCTCAATGAGCTGATGCTGCTCGGCGCCATCGCCGGCGCAGAGATGGCGCTGGCCGACGTCGGCGTCCCGGTCGAGCTCGGCAGCGGCGTCGCCGCGGCGCAGGCGCATTACCGCGCGGCGAACGCCACGGCGAAGACCGAGAAAGCCGCTTGATCGCGACGGCTTGATTTCCGAGAAGAGAGCCTGGACGGGAGCGCCCCGGCGTTTGTTCTCGCCCTACGGCGGGAGCGGGCGCGCGCAGGCGGCGCCAAGATGCCTGTCATCCGGCGCCGCGTCTGCACCGCCGCACAAACGCGGCGGGATTTTTTTGATTTTCCCTTGCGCCACGAGCGGAGAACGGCAACCCTGTCGGCGTCGCTTGCTTTGCGAGTCCGGCGCCGTCCTCGGACGGCAACGCCATGTAGAATATTAAAGACGAAGACAGAATATCAAAAACGAAGACAAAGGGAGCGCCGTGCACCATTCGATCGTCTTTCTCGACCGTTCGACCCTCGAAGCCAAGTTGCGGACGCCTGCTTTTCCGCACAGCTACAAGGAATATGCGGTCACCGCGCCCGATGAGATCGTCGATCGCCTGCGCGGCGCGACCATCGCCATCATCAATAAAGTGCCGCTGCGTGAGGCTGCTCTCGCGCAATTGCCCGATCTCAAATTGATCGCGGTAGCCGCGACCGGCACCGACGTCGTCGACAAAGCCTACGCCAACTCGCACGGCGTTGTTGTGTCTAACATCCGGAATTACGCATTCAATACGGTTCCCGAGCATGTCTTCGCGCTGGCGTTCGCGCTGCGCCGCAATATCGTCGCCTACGTCGACGACGTCCGCGCCGGCCGCTGGCAGCAAAGCGATCAATTCTGTTTCTTCGATCACCCGATTCGCGACATGCGCGGTTCGACCCTCGGCGTCGTCGGCTATGGCGCTCTCGGCAAGGCGGTGGCGCGGATCGCCGAGCCCTTCGGCATGAAGGTCCTTGCCTATGACGTTTTTCCGCAACCCGGCCTCGTCGATCTCGACACGCTGATCCGCGACAGCGACATCATCACGCTTCATGCGCCGCTCACCCCTGAAACCAAGAATATGATCGGCGCGCGCGAACTCGATATGATGAAGCGCGACGCCTTGCTGATCAACACAGGCCGCGGCGGCCTCGTCGATGAAGCTGCGTTGGCGGAGGCTTTGAAAGCCGGGAAAATCGGCGGCGCGGGCTTCGACGTGCTCACTGTCGAGCCGCCGAAGCAAGGCAATATTCTGCTCGATCTGCGGCTGCCCAATCTCATCATCACGCCCCACGTCGCCTGGGCGAGCCGCGAAGCGATGCAAATCCTCGCCGATCAGTTGATCGACAATGTCGAGGCCTTCGCCGCGGGCAAGCCGCAAAACATCGTCGAAGCCTGAGCCAGGCAATCTTTAGGAGCCGCCATGTCCTCGGACATTGAAATCGCCCAGCGCGCGAAAATGGAGCGCATCGCCAAGCTAGCTTTTGAAAAACTCGGCATCGATGACGAACACCTCGAACCCTATGGACACTACAAGGCCAAGATCTCAATCGACTATGTCGACAGCCTCGCGGATCGCCCGGACGGCAAACTCATTCTCGTCACCGCGATCAGCCCGACGCCCGCTGGGGAAGGCAAGACGACGACCACCGTCGGACTCGGCGACGCGCTGAACCGCATCGGCAAAAAGGCCTCGATCTGTCTGCGCGAGCCCTCGCTCGGGCCGGTTTTCGGCATGAAAGGCGGCGCGGCGGGCGGCGGCCATGCGCAGGTCGTTCCGATGGAGGATATCAACCTCCATTTCACCGGCGATTTCAGCGCCATCGCCCTCGCCAACAATCTGCTGGCGGCGATGATCGACAACCATGTCCACCATGGCAACGAATTGAAGATCGACGTTCGACGCATAACGTGGAAGCGTGTGGTCGACATGAACGATCGCGCCCTGCGCGACATCACCATCGCTTTGGGCGGAACCGCCAATGGCTTTCCGCGCCAGGACGGTTTCGACATCGTCGTCGCCTCGGAGGTGATGGCGATATTCTGTCTCGCCACTTCGATCAAGGATTTGAAGGAGCGGCTTGGCGCCATCGTCATCGGCTATACGCTCGACCAGAAGCCCGTCCACGCGCGCGACCTCAACGCGCATGGCGCGATGGCCGTGCTCCTCAAGAACGCCTTAAAGCCGAATCTCGCGCAGACCTTGGAGAACAACCCGGCCTTCATTCATGGCGGCCCTTTCGCCAATATCGCGCATGGCTGCAATTCGGTTCTCGCCACCAAGACCGCCCTGAAACTGTCCGACTATGTCGTGACCGAGGCGGGGTTCGGGGCCGATCTCGGGGCCGAGAAATTCATCGACATCAAGTGCCGCAAATCCGGCCTGCGGCCGCAGGCGGCGGTCGTCGTCGCTACGATCCGCGCGCTAAAATACCACGGCGGAGTCGACTTGAAGGAGCTCAACACGGAAAATCTCGGTGCGCTGGCGAAGGGCGTCGCCAACCTGGAGCGCCATGTCAACAACATCCGCAACCATTACGGGCTTCCATGCGTCGTCGCGATTAACCATTTTACTGCCGACACTGGAGCCGAAATCGACCTGTTGAAGAAAAAAATGGCGCATCACGAAGCGCCAATGGTCGTCTGCCGTCATTGGGCGGAAGGCGGCAAGGGCGCCGAGGAACTGGCGCACGTCGTCGTCGGGCTGATCGACCAGACGCCGAGCGACTTTCATTTCGTTTACGATGAATCTGCGACGCTCTGGGACAAGGCGACCGCGGTCGCTACGAAGCTCTACGGTGCGAGCCAGGTGACGGCTGACGCCAAGGTTCGCAACCAGATCAAGAAGCTGCAGGACGATGGCTACGGCCATTTCCCGATCTGCATCGCCAAGACGCAATATTCCTTCTCGACCGACGCCAAATTGCGCGGCGCGCCAAGCGGCCATGAGATCAATATCCGCGAAGTGCGGCTCGCCGCCGGCGCGGAATTTGTCGTGCTCGTCTGTGGCGACGTCATGACCATGCCGGGCCTGCCCAAAGTTCCCTCGGCGACAAAAATCGGTCTTGACGAAAAAGGCGAGGTGGTCGGGCTGTTTTGAAGGATCAAGACTCTGCGGGGCGCCGCCGATTGCGGGACCGCGATATCGCGTCCGCGTCCGCTCTTTTTGCTCCGGACGGGGCGCGGCAGGGCGCGCACGAGCGCAAAGCGGCGCGATCGCCGACTGGCGTCGATCGTTGGGCGAACGCGCTCGCCATTTGCGCGTCAAGCAAGGCGAGCTCCTTCTTGCCGCCGTGAACTTGTCGTTCGAGATGCAGCAAGAAGCCGCGGCAGTTGCCGCCGAGGGCCGCCGAGTTGCGGGCCTCTAAGAGATCCTTCTCGAACATCTTGATCTGCGTTTTGATCTTTTTTCGGAGCGCCTTGAGCTCTTGAAACATGCAATCCCCCCGTCTCGAGCGCAACCGAGACGCCCTGCCGCTAGGCGGTGAAGCTCTCGTTCGGTCGATTCCAATGGAAAACTCAAGTTGCGGCGCCAATACGGCAAAGCTTGCCGGAGCGCGCAATCACGAGCGCGCCATCAGCTCCACCGCGAAGCTGTAGATACGTCGTCTTGCGGCGTCGGGCAGGGCGGCGATGGTCTGCAGATAGGTCTTGCTGGCCTGGCACATCTCGTCGTCGTCGAGCGGCGGACTCAGCGCCTTGCCATCGAGAAGCGCTTCGATCGCGCCATTCGACACACCTTGCGCGCGCAAGGCGTTCTCAAGCGACCGGAAATCCTCGTCAGTCGGCGCGTCGCGCTTCATCCGCTTGGCCTGTCCGTCATTGACCGCGTCGAGTCCAGCGACCGTCAGGGCGGCGACGAGATCGCGATGGTCGCGCGAAAACGAAGTGAAATCGCCGCTGCCGCCGCCATAGAGGAAATCGACGCAGAGCGCCTTATCTTTTTCGGCGAGGGCCTGCAGTACGGCCAACCTTGCGTCGAAATAATGGTCGAGGGCGGGCCCGTCCGCTTGCGCCGCCAAAATTCCATGCGACTGGCGCAGCCCCCGCGCCGCCTCGATGATCAACGCGTCCGCGTCCGCGGTCTCTCCCGCTGCGGCGGAGCGTTCCGCCGCATGCGCAAGGAAAGCTTGATACTCGCCCGGAAAGGCGCCCTTGAGGCGGTCGAAAAAGGCGGCGTAATCCGGCGCGCCGGCGATGGTTCGCTCGATAGCGCGCCGCATCGCCGCGATTTCCGGCGACGCCGATCTGTCGTTGGTGCGGGCGCCGAAAGCTTGCTCCGGCGCCGGATTGCGCAAGGAAGCCCAGCCGAGAATAATGGCGACAAAGGCGGCGAGGCTTAGCAGCGCGAGCCTCAGCTTGTTCATGCCGGACGATCTCCCCGATTGATTTTGGTCATGACTGTGCCCGCAACCTTGCAGCCGGCAAGTACGGCGGCTGATCCCGGCTTCGCGCAAAGCTGGCGAGCGCATCAGGTCGCATTGCGCAATCGTTCAAACCCGCGGTCGAGATCGGCCTTGAGGTCCTCTGGATCTTCGAGGCCGATGCTGAACCGCAGCGCAGGCCCCGGCGGCCTCCATGCCGTCGCGGTGCGATAAGAGCGGCAGTCGAACGGAATGACAAGGCTCTCATAGCCGCCCCAGGAAAACCCCATTCCGAAGAGTTCGAGCCCGTCCAGCATGGCGGCCAGCGCTTTTTGTGAAAATGGCGCAAGGAGAACCGAAAAAAGCCCTGAGGAGCCGAAAAAATCGCGCTTCCACAAGGCGTGGCCCGGGCAGGATGGCAGGGCCGGGTGCAGCACGGCCGCGACTTCCGCGCGGGTTTCCAGCCAGCGGGCGATGTCGAGCGCCTGACGCTGCGCCTCCCGCAGCCGCAAATCGAGGGTTCGCAAGCCACGAAGAGCGAGAAAAACATCTTCTGGACCGGCGCACATGGCGAAGGCGTCGGCGGTGGCGTGGAGGCGGGCGAACCATTCGGCGGTGGCGGAGACGAGGCCGAGCAGCAGATCGGAATGGCCGGAGAGATATTTGGTTCCGGCCTCAATCGCCATATCGGCTCCGCGCTCGTGCGGCGGAAAGAACAGCGGCGTCGCCCAGGTATTGTCGAGAATCGTGCAGATATGCTTGCTGCGCGCGATTGCGGCGATGGCGGGGACGTCGGGAAGCTCAAAGCTTTGCGATCCCGGCGTCTCGAGGAAAATCACGCTAGTGTTGGGGCGGATCAGGCGCTCGACGCCGGCGCCGATCAATGGATCGAAATAAGTCGTCTCGACGCCCATTCGAACCAGAATTGTATCGCAGAAGATGCGCGAGGGCCGATAGATCGAATTGGTGACGAGGATATGATCGCCGGCGCGCGCCGCTGTGAGCAGCGCGAGCGAGATGGCGGCGAGTCCCGTCGGCGCGAGCACCGTCCCCGCGGCGTCTGAAATCTCGGTCCATGCGTCGGCCAGCGCCTTGGTCGTCGGCGATCCTTGCGTTCCATAGGCGAACGGCGCGCTGCGCGTCATGAGATCGTGAAAATTCGGAAAGAGCACGGTTGAGCCGCGATAGACCGGCGTGTTGACGAACCCATATTGCTGAGAGGGATGGCGCCCGGCGTATACGAGCTTGGTGCGCGTCTTGCGATTTTTTCGGTCGTTTTCTGTCGTCTCGGTCATGGGTTCGTCCAATCGGCCTCGTCAGCGTCGCAAACTGCGGTTCCGATGCGGCGCGCGTCAAGTCCGCGCCGGCCGACACATTCCGCGGGCCGTTGAGGATTCCCCCAAAGAAGAGATCGCTTCGCCGCGGCGCGCGGACCAAAGCGCCGGCTCCACTTGACCAGATTCGGCAAAAACCTCTAGTTGCACGCAGCGCCATGCGTTCTCGGGCGGGATCAAATTCTGGAATTTTTTCATATGCTCAAGACCAATATCCTATTGAACCTGCTTGCGTTAGCACTGTTCATGACCGTGGGGCAGACGGCCGGACGCGCCGGAACCCTCGATCAGGTTCAGCAGCGCGGCTATTTGATCTGCGGCTCGAGTTCGGGCGTGCCAGGCTTCGGGCTGCCCGACGACAAAGGCAATTGGACGGGGTTCGACGTCGATTTTTGCCGCGCCGTCGCCGCCGCGATCTTCAATGACGCGGCCAAGGTCAAGTTCATTCCCCTCAGCGGCAAAGACCGGTTTACAGCGCTGCAGTCGGGCGCGGTCGATGTATTGGCGCGCAACACGACCTGGACCATATCGCGCGAGACGGGCCAGGGCTTTTTGTTCATCGGAATCACGTATTATGACGGCCAGGGCTTTCTGGTGCGAAAGAAGCTGAATCTTTCGTCGGCGCTCGAAATGTCCGGCGCCTCCATCTGCGTCCAGCAAGGCACTACGACAGAGCTGAATCTCGCCGATTTTTTCCGCGGTAATAATATGACATATGAGCCGGTCAATTTCGCCAGCGCGGACGAAGCCGTCAAAGCCTATGACGGCGGCCGCTGCGATGCCTACACCACCGACGCCTCCGGCCTTTATGTCGAACGGCAAAAGCTCGCCGATCCGGACGACAGCGTGGTGCTGCCGGAGATCATTTCCAAGGAGCCGCTTGGCCCAGCCGTCCGGCAGGGCGACGATCAATGGTTCAATCTGGTGAAATGGGTGAATTTCGCCATGATCAACGCGGAGGAGATGGGCGTTTCCTCGAAGAACGTCGATGAAAAAGCAAAATCCGAGCGCCCCGACATCAGGCGGCTGCTCGGTCTTGAAGGCAATTTCGGCGAGGGGCTTGGCGTCAGCGCGGATTGGGCCTCCCGCGTCATCAAGCTGATCGGCAATTATGGCGAGGTTTTCGACCGTAATCTCGGCGAAGGCTCCAGCCTGAAAATCAAACGCGGCGTCAACGCGCTTTGGACCAAAGGGGGACTGCAATATGCGCCGCCGATCCGCTAGGGCGTAAGGCCCGTGCCGGAGAGCCAGGGCCGGATATTGACGGCGGGCGAAGGCGGTCGCCGGCGGCCGGCTTTTTGGCTCTGGTATGACGCCAAGGCGCGAGTCGCGTTTCTGCAGATCGCGTTTGTCGTCGTCTTCGCCGCGCTGGCGGGCGGCGCTTTCCTCGACGTGCGCGCCAATATGCGGGCGCGCGGCATCCCGACCGATTTCGCCTTTCTTGGCAATGTCGCGGGCTTCGACATCAATCAGAGCCTCATCCCTTATAGCGCCGCTTCGACCTATGGCCGCGCCTTTCTCGTCGGGCTCTTGAACACCCTCCTTGTGTCCGTCGTCAGCCTGACGTTTGCGACCATGATCGGCTTCTCGATCGGCTTGGCGCGCCTTTCTAAAAACTGGATCGTCGCCAAATGGGCGATGGTCTATGTCGAAGCCTTACGCAACACGCCGCTGCTGCTCCAGCTTGTGTTCTGGTACAACGCCATTCTGAAGCCGTTGCCGGGGCCGCGCCAATCGTTCGAATTGCCGTTAGGCGCATTTCTCAACAATCGTGGGCTTTTCGCGCCTGAGCCTACGTTCGGCGCCGGCGCGCCATGGCTCGCCGCCGCCCTGGTCGCCAGCCTCCTCGGCGCGGTCGCTATGCGCTTGACGCCGGCGCAGATCAAATTCGCCAACCCGGCCGCGAGCTTTTTCAGCGGCGTCGGCGCCGCCTTGCTCGTCGCGCTCCCCATCGCCGCCTTCGTCGCCGCCGGAAAGCCACTCGATTTCATTCAGCCGCGGCTGCAAGGGTTCAATTTCAGCGGCGGCGTCCGGCTGCTGCCTGAATTTGTCGCGCTCGTGCTCGGCCTTAGCCTCTACACCGGGGCCTTTATCGCCGAGATTGTGCGCGCTGGGATCGAGGCCGTTCCGCGCGGCCAGCGCGAGGCGGCAGCGGCGCTCGGCCTGGAACCGGCGCAAGCGAACCGCCTCGTCGTCGCGCCGCAGGCGATGCGCCTCGTCATTCCTTTGCTCACCAGCCAATATCTCAACCTCATCAAGAATTCTTCGCTCGCCGTGTTCATCGGCTATCCCGATCTCGTGCAGGTGTTCGCCGGAACGGTACTCAACCAGACCGGCGCCGCAGTTCAAGTGATTTTCATCACCATGACGGTCTATCTCGCGATCTCGCTTGTCGCTTCGCTGGCGATGAACCTTTACGGGCGGCGTTTCGCGGCGAGAGAGCGCTAATATGCCGGGCGATTGGATCAAAGCGGGTGGCGACGGCGCGGCTTATGTGCGGCGAAAAAGAGCGGTCGCGCGGCGCCCGCCCGAAGCGCGCCCCGGCCTCATTGCGGGCCTAAAAACAAATCTGTTCGACGGCTGGCGCGCCAGCCTTTTGACGATCGCGGCGCTCATCCTCACAAGCCTTCTGCTGCCGCCGCTGCTGCGGTTCCTGATATTCAACGCCGTCTGGTTTGCGCCGGACGGCGAACTCTGCCGGGCCCCGGCGGCCGGCGCCTGCTGGGCGTTCATCGCGCGAAAACTCCCCTATTTCACCTACGGCTCTTACCCCTTGGCGGAGCGCTGGCGCGTCGACGTGACGTTGGTCCTGAGCGGGGCCTTGATCGTTTGGCTGCTCTGGCTCGACGCGCCGCGCCGCCAGACCGCGGCGATTCTGTTCTTCGGCGTATATCCCATCCTCTCTTTCTTGCTGCTGCATGGCGCGCCCTGGCTCGGCCTGCCGATCGTCGATACCGATCTCTGGGGCGGCATTTTCGTCACCCTGCTCGTCGCCATCGTCGGCATCGTCGTCTCGCTGCCGCTCGGGATCCTTTTGGCTCTGGGACGGCGCTCTTCGCTGCCGGCGTTGAGCGTCGCCAGCGCTGGCTTCATTGAGATCGTGCGTGGGGTGCCGATGATCACGGTCCTGTTCATGGCCAATACGATGCTGCCGCTTTTCGTGGCCGAAAATCTTGCGCCCGACCGATTGGCGCGCCCGCTCATCGGCGTCGCTTTGTTCGCGTCCGCCTATATGGCCGAAGTGGTGCGCGGCGGTTTGCAGGCGATGCCTAAAGGTCAGTTCGAGGCGGCTGAGGCTCTCGGCCTCGCGCCGTGGCAAACGCTGCGGCTGATTGTCCTGCCGCAAGCGCTACGCCACGTCATCCCGGGCATCGTCAACACTTTCATCGGCCTTTTCAAGGATACGACGCTCGTCGCCGTCGTCGGCATTTTCGACTTTCTGCGCACTGTTGAGACGGCGCGTCTCGATCCCCTTTGGGCAGGGCCGACCATTTCGACGACCGGCTATGTCTTCGCGGCGCTATTCTATTTCGCCTTCTGCTTCGGCATGTCGCGCTATTCGCTGTTCGTCGAGCGCCGCCTTTCGTACGGTCAAGGACGCTAGATCGATGCAGCAGAGCGCTTCGTGGCCGGCCGCGGCGGGACAAGACATCGCGATCGAGATGATCGGCGTCAACAAATGGTTTGGCGCATATCACGCGCTGCGCGACGTCGATCTGACGGTCAAGCGCGGCGAGCGCATCGTCATTTGCGGGCCCTCGGGGTCCGGCAAATCGACTCTGATCCGCTGCATCAACCGGCTTGAGGCGCATCAGAGCGGCCAAATCATCGTGGAGGGAACCGAACTCACCGGCGATCTGCGCAACATCCATGAGGTGCGGCGCGAGGTCGGCATGGTCTTCCAGCACTTCAACCTTTTCCCTCATCTGACGATTTTGGACAATTGTCTCCTCGCGCCGATCCATGTGCTCAAATCGGGCCGCGCCGAGGCGGAGGCGTTCGCCCGCTACTACCTTGCCAAGGTGCAGATCCTGGAGCAGGCGGACAAATATCCGGGCCAGTTGTCGGGCGGCCAACAACAGCGCGTCGCCATCGCGCGGGCGCTCTGCATGAATCCGAAAATTATGCTTTTCGACGAGCCGACATCCGCGCTCGATCCTGAGATGGTCAAGGAGGTGCTCGACACGATTGTCGAGCTGGCGCGGGAGGGGATGACGATGATTTGCGTGACGCACGAAATGGGCTTTGCCCGGCAGGTCGCCGATCGGGTGATTTTCATGGACGCCGGCGCGATCGTCGAGATCAACCGCCCAGAGGCGTTCTTCACCTCTCCAAGACACCCGCGGACCAAGCTTTTCCTCGGTCAAATATTATAAACGCGTTTTAGAAAAGCCAAGGTTGTTTCTGCGTTATTTAACAACATGCTCCCCCGCATCGATTTAATCGGCGCGGTTTTCCTGTTTAAACAAGCGACAGAATGCGATGGTGCTCCCTTAATAGATTGCGCAGATCTTAACCGTTTGCTTGAGACGACGGTCTAAATGCCCGGCTTGCCTCGCAAAGCCATGATGACAGACCCCGCCCTCCGCTTGATGAAATCTTGTGTCGGAGACCGAAAAGGCGGCGCCGGCTTGAGGCCAAACTTCCGCAAAAAATAGTTGAAGCGGTAGATGTTGGCCCTTTCGCTGCCATAGCTGTGATAATTGATGCTGACGGCGATCGAAATCTCGCCGCCATTGCGCACCCAGTGAGGCGCGTTGATCGGGATATGTACCCCGTCTCCTGGTGCGAGGGTGATTTCGTCGGCGTGATGCTGTAAATGCGGCTTGTATCTTGCGGCGTTTCTATCGCGGGTCCAAAATTCCTCGATCTCCTGTTCGGGCAGCACTTCGCGGTCGTCCGGGCGAAAAATGCTGATCTGCTTCGTGCCCGCGACCTGAAGCAGAAAATTGCATTCGCTATCGATGTGATAAGTTGTCAACCGATTTGGCGAAGTAATGAAAATGATAATTTCCTTATGACGCATGTTGCGCTCGATGTCGCGACCAGAAACATCCAGCAAATCCGACATGCATTCTTCGAGCACTTGCGCATAAGCGGGGTCTTTTTCCGCCCATTTGAGCGCCATCCAAGCTCCCGCCGTTTCGATCCGCTTTATGGTCTCGTCGACCGGAAAATCCTTTGGCCTTAGTCCCCATCGCTCGTCGACATCGATGACGCCCATGTCGTAATAGATATCGTCGGGTCGGGTCTCAGCGGCCTTGCGGGCATATTCGAGCAGTCTCGGCAAGGCGAATAAAGCGTGCCCCGTCAATCGATGGCGCAGCCGGAAGTGGCGCTTGTTGAAATTCTGGCGGAATTGATCTTTGTCGATGAGCAACAGGGGGCGCGCAGTGGCAGCGGCCGGAGAATTCTCAGAAGTATCCCTAACAGAATGGTCGACGAAGCTATCCATTTTTTATCTTCTCCAAACAATTAAACTGACGAAGATAAATCTTAACATAATTGCTATGCATACCGTCGCACATCAGAGTTTTTGGTTGTGATTGCCTTATAAGCCAAAAAATCGTATTTTGAAACCTTCTAGCAGGCTGTTGAAAAGGCCCTAGCTATCGCTTTCTGATCGTGCTTCTGTCGCGTCGCAAGGATGCGGGGGCAGAATCGTGCGCGGCGGGGACGAACATCTGAGCGCGGTTCTGGCGCAGCCGCGCGTGAAGCGTCTTCTCTCCACGGATCATTTTTCGGTCGACGGCACACTGATTGAGGCGTGGGCGTCGATGAAGAGCTTCACGCCGAAGAGCCTGTCCTCGGGCGAAGATTTGAGGAACAAGGCCTATGACGCCGAGGATTTTGTCAATGAACTGCGCTCGATGAAGGTGACGCCGCATGCGGCGCAGAATACGAGCGGGCGATCCTCGGCGATCGACAGCCCGACGACGCGTCATGCCGGCTATGCGCTCAGTCAGCGCATCCGCAAGCGGATCGAAGAAGCCTTCGGCCGGATCAAGACGGTCGGCGGACAGGCGAAGACCAGGTTTAGAGGCCGAGATCGCGTCGCATGGGCCTTCACCTTCGCGGCCGCCGCTTATAATCTGGCGCGCCTTCCCAAGCTCTTGGCGACGCCGACATGAGCGCGTCGGCGAATTGCAAACTCATCGGCCGGTGGCGGATCGTCGAGGCCGACATTTGGGATCGCGATTATCTCGATCTCTGCGGGCCGGCCGCAATCTCCATCACCGACCATGGGCATGGCGAAATCGCCTTCGGCGCCCTGCAGGCCGGTCTCGACATCGCCTACAGCCGCTCATCCATCGGCTTCACCTGGGTCGGCTTCGATGAAATGGAGGAAGTCTTGGGCGACGGCTCCGCCGAATTGCTCAACGAAGGCTCCGCCGAATTGCTCAATGACGGCTGCATCGAGATTACGTTCGAATACCGCAATGGCGACGAAGCAGTTCTCAAAGCCAAACGAGACACTTCTTCAACAGCCTGCTAGGCGAAATTCGTTTGCTCAGGGATACAAATTGTCTCGCCAAGACAGAGTCGTTCGCGGCCCACAATATTATAAAGCGCAAGCCTGCCAACCCGACCCGATCGGACCCCGAGATTTGCCTCTTATCCGTTCGATGTTATTAGACCGATGTCCGGCCGCTGGCGGCGCCGCTGATCGCTGACCCATGGACCCCTTGTCTTTAAAAGGCGTCGAGGCCAGCGTCGGCTTCGCGCATCTTCATATCCACAGCTCGTATTCCTTGCGCGAAGGGGCGATAGGAATTGGCAAGCTCGCTAAATTGGCCGCCGCCGACAAAATGCCGGCCCTTGCGATCACCGACACGAATAATCTTTTCGGCGCGCTCGAATTTTCCGAAAAACTCGCCAAGGAAGGCGTGCAGCCAATCATCGGCCTGCAGATCACGCTCGACTTCGGCGACGGCGCGGCGCTCGCCCTGCGCGGGCAAGAAGGCGCCGCCGCGCGCGCTTCAATCGTTCTCTTGGCGAAGGACGAAACGGGCTATCTGAATTTGATGCATATCGGCTCACGCGCCTGGCTGGATCCTTTGCCTGGCGAGCCGCCCCATGTCGCGCTGGCGCAGCTGCAAGGCCGAACTGAAGGACTGATCGCCCTGTCGGGCGGACCTTGCGGTCCGATTGACCGCGCTTTCGCGCTCAATAAGACCGAGCACGCGTTTTCCCGCGTCGCGAAACTGGATTCTCTGTTTCCCGACAGGCTCTATGTCGAACTGCAG
The DNA here is from genome assembly GCA_963815815.1 of uncultured Alphaproteobacteria bacterium. Lineage (GTDB taxonomy): Bacteria > Pseudomonadota > Alphaproteobacteria > Rhizobiales > Beijerinckiaceae > Methylocapsa. The sequence goes on along the minus strand of CAWFIA010000007.1, from coordinate 393,407 downwards.
CGCCATGATCTGGAAAGCGAACGCGAAACGGAGCCGCGCCTTCTCGATCTTGCCTATCGTCGCTCCTTGCCGCTCGTTGCGACGAACGAGGTCTATTTCGCCTCCGCCTCTGACCATGAAGCGCATGACGCCCTGATCTGTATCGCAGAAGGCGCTGTCATCGGCGACGGCGCCCGCCGTCAGCTTGCGCCTGAACATCGCTTCAAGACTCGCGCGGAAATGCTCGCGCTCTTTGCCGATCTCCCCGAAGCGACGCGCAATACCATCGAAATCGCGCTGCGCTGCGCCTACCGGCCGCTGACCCGCAAGCCATTGCTGCCACGCTTTTCCGCAACGGGTGCCCCTGATGGCGAGGCGCGGGCTTTGCGCCGGGAAGCGGAGGCGGGGTTGCAGGCGCGGATCGACGCGCACGGCCTGACGCTCGGCTATACGATCGACAATTATCGCCAGCGCCTCGCCTTCGAACTCGACGTCATCATCAAGATGAAGTTCGCCGGCTATTTTCTGATCGTTTCGGACTTCATCAGATACGCCAAGGCGCAGGGCATCCCGGTCGGCCCTGGGCGCGGCTCAGGCGCTGGATCGCTCGTCGCCTATGCGTTGACCATCACCGATCTCGATCCGATCCGCTTCGGCCTCCTCTTCGAGCGCTTCCTCAATCCCGAACGCATCTCGATGCCGGATTTCGACATCGATTTCTGTCAGGACCGGCGCGACGAGGTCATCGCCTACGTCCGCCGTCGCTACGGCGCGGATAAAGTCGCGCAGATCATCACCTTCGGCTCTTTTCTGGCGCGCGGGGTCATGCGCAACGTGGGTCGCGTGCTTGAAATGCCGCTCGGCCAGGTCGATCGGCTGGCCAAGCTCGTGCCGCAAAATCCGGCGGCGCCAGTCAGCCTGAAACAGGCGATCGATGCGGAGCCTCGCCTCAAGGAGGCGGCCGCCGCCGAACCGCGCGTCGCCAAGATGTTGCAAATCGCGCAAACCCTCGAAGGGCTCTACTCCAACGCCTCGACTCACGCGGCGGGCATCGTCATCGCAGACCGGCCGCTCGAAGAATTGGTGCCGCTCTACCGCGATCCGAAATCCGACATGCCGGCGACGCAGTTCAACATGAAGTGGGTCGAGCCGGCCGGCCTTGTCAAATTCGACTTTTTGGGCCTCAAGACGCTGACGACGCTTGCGACCTGCGTCAAGCTGCTGGCCCGACGCGGCGTCGCCGTCGAGATCGACAAGATCCCGCTCGACGACAAAAAGACCTACGAAATGCTCGGGCGCGGCGAGACCATCGGCGTGTTCCAATTGGAGAGCGCCGGCATGCGCAAGGCGCTCGTCGAGATGCGCGCCGATCGCTTCGAGGACATCATCGCCCTCGTCGCGCTCTACCGCCCGGGGCCGATGGCCAATATTCCGCGCTATTGCGCCGTGAAGGCGGGTGAAGAGGAGCCCGACTACATTCACCCCAAAATCGAGCGCGTGCTCAAGGAGACCTTCGGCGTCATCATCTACCAGGAGCAGGTGATGCAGATCGCCCAGATCCTCTCCGGCTATTCGCTTGGTGAAGCTGATCTTCTGCGCCGCGCCATGGGCAAGAAGATCAAGGCCGAGATGGACGCCCAGCGCGACCGTTTCGTTCGCGGCGCCGTCGACAATGGCCTGACCAAAGGCAAAGCCGACGAGATTTTCGATCTTCTCGCCAAATTTGCCGATTACGGCTTCAACAAGAGTTCACGCAGCGGCCTATGCGTTGATCGCCTATCAGACCGCTTGGTTCAAGGCCAATTACCCGCTGGAGTTTCTGGCGGCCTCGATGACGCTGGAAAAATCCAATACCGATAAACTGGCCGAACTTTCCGACGAGGCGCGCCGCCTCAACGGCCGCGTCGAGCCACCTTCGATCCAGCGCTCGGGCGTCGATTTCGAGGTTCACCGCAACTCCTCGGGCGGGCGCTGCATCCGTTATGCGCTCGGCGCGATCAAGGGCGTTGGCGAGGGCCATGCCGAGGCTGTGGTTTCCGCGCGGGGCGAAAAGCCATTCCGGGATTTGGCCGATTTCGCCGAGCGCATTGATCCGGGCGGCGTCAACAAGCGCATGCTCGAAAGCCTCGCCGCAGCGGGGGCGTTCGACGAGCTGGCGCCGGACCGCGCCAGCGTGTTTTCCGCGATCGAATCGATCCTCGCCTACGCGCATCGGCGCGACGAGGAGCGGCGCGCCGGCCAAAGCGCCCTGTTTGGCGACGGCGCCGACGCCGATCTGCCCCTGCCGAAAGCAAAACCCTGGACGCTCGCCGAGCGGCTGCAGCGCGAGTTCGATTCGGTCGGCTTCTTTCTCTCCGGCCATCCGCTCGACGCCTACGCCGCGATCCTCAACCGCCTGCGCGTGCAGCGCTGGACGGAGTTTGTCCGCGCCGTCAAACTCGGCGCTTCGGCGGGGCGCCTCGCGGCGACGGTGCTCGACCGGCAGGAACGGCGGACAAAATCCGGCTCGAAAATGGGCGTGGTGCAACTTTCCGATTCGTCTGGCCAATATGAAGCAATCTTGTTCCAGGAAGGCCTCAACCAATATCGCGATCTTCTGGAAAAAGGCGCTTCGCTGTTGCTCAGCCTGCAGGCCAGCGTGGAGGGCGAGGACATCCGCGCCCGCATTGTCTCCGCCGAACCTCTCGACCTAGCGGCGACCCGGGTGCAAAAAGGCCTCCGGATTTTTGTCAGCGACGAAAAACCGCTGTTGGAGATCAAGCGGACCCTCCGCCCTAATGGCGACGGCGAAGTCGCGCTGGTGCTGCAAACGGCGAGCGGCGAAGTTGAGCTAAAGCTGCCCGGGAAATATCTGGTATCCGCGCAGGCGGCGGGACTGTTGAAGGCCATCCCGGGGATTGTCGCCGTCGAGCATGTGTGAATCCAAAGCTATAGACAGACCGACATCGACTTTGCGCGATGACGCGCTAAGAAAATCCTTCTTCCGCGCACATCCTGAGTGACGCCTTCTATATCGAGCGCGACACAAAGCTCAAAAAATTGCGATCCACGCCGGCCGAAGCATCTTGCCAGTGGCGATCTTTTTAACGGTCAAGATCGGCAGGCTCCGAGCGAGGCGACCGCCAAGGTGATGTGGCGACAGGCGGCGATATGATCAATTCTGCTTATCCGACGTATTTTGACGGTATGCCTGCGGGCCCGCCTTGGACCAAGCGCATTCGCAGGCTTCGCATCAAAACATCTCGCCGCAGCCATCAGGAGCGAATGTTGGGCAAGGGCGGAAATCGGCATGCTTTGCTCGAGCACGGCATCGCGTCAGCCCGGCAAAAGCTGGGTTCAACGGAAACATTGTGCGCGGCGCCTTACCGGTCTTAGCCGAGATCAACCTTGGCCGCGGTCTTATGCGAACCTAATGCTTTGGGATCATCGCGCGAGTCTTCAGACCCGGGCCTATCCTTTACGGTTCGCGCCCGTAATTATAGCCGCGATAAAGAACCGGCGGACCGGGAAACAGCAACGAATCCGTATAGAGCCCGCGCGACTGGCAGATTGCGGTGGCGCGAAAACGCGCGGTGTCGCCGACAAGATCCAATTGCGGCATGGGAACGATGCTGCAGCGTGGATCGACCGCGTAGGCGTAAGCGTAGGGAGCCGGCGCGTTGGACGGAGCGTAGGGAGCATAGCCGAGATCGGCCGCCGCCGCCGAATGCGCGCAGAGTGCCGCAAGAAGGCCCAGCCCGCACGCCGATCTCAACCCCGACCGCAACTCCCTTGCGCCAGATGCGCGCCCCGCCAAGCTCTTCATCGTTTCCTCTCCAGCACAATCTCCGCGCGGACCCGGACCGACGCTAAACGGCGCCTTCCGCCTCGAAGCCGCTCTGGCGCCCGATTCGGTCCCCATGATACACGAGATCATACGGCTGGGAAGGATAATATCAACTTTAACGCGTAAATTACAATTTTCAGTACTTGTCGCTCACTCCTTGGCCTTGAGGCCTTTCAGGCTCGCGAAGACCGAATGGACGTCGATGTCATCGTCGTGATCCTGCGGCTTTGGCGACGCCTCGCCGAAAACCTCGGCTTCGGTCTTTAGGTCGTCATGCGGGGCGCGGGTCGTCGTCTCGGCCGGCATCAAAATCTGGCCATGATCTTCTTCAACATGCGGGCGATCCTTGGCGGCGCGGTTGACTTCGAAATCGAGGTCGATCTGCGAACACAAGCCTAGGGTGACGGGATCCGCTGGCGTCAGCGCGGCGGAGTTCCAATGCGTGCGGTTGCGGATGGCTTGCAGCGTCGTTTTCGTCGTGCCGGCGAGACGCATGATCTGCGCGTCTTTCAGCTCGGGATGATTGCGGACGAGCCAGAGAATGGCGTTGGGGCGATCCTGGCGGCGCGACAGCGGCGTATAGCGGGCGCCGCGTCTGCGCGGCGGCTCCGGCAGCCTCACTTTGGAGACAGCAAGCTGAAGCTGACGATTTGAATCCTTTTCCGCCGCCGCGATTTCTTCGCGAGTCAACTGCCCCGAGGTGATCGGGTCATGGCCCTTGATCCCCGTCGCGACTTCGCCGTCGGCGATTCCCTTCACTTCGAGCGGGTGAAGTTTGCAGAAATTGGCGATCTGATCGAAGGTCAGCGAGGTATTTTCGACGAGCCATACCGCGGTGGCCTTGGGCATGAGCGGCGCATTGTTCATGTTGTGCTTCTCCTTTGCGCTCGGAAACGAGGAAATCCCGGGAGCGGCCGGCGCGCCGTCGCGAGCGCCCGCCGCGCAGCGGCGAGGCTCACGAGACGACGCTCACAAGGCCTAATCAATCAGCCATGACGGGAACAGTGATATTATAAGGGTCGCCAGGCCTGAACGCAATGCGCCCCCTTCGAGCGCGGCGGGAACCGAATTCGCCGGTTCTTTTTTGGCCGGCCGGGCTTTCGCTGGAAGAGTTGATCCGGGCTGATTTTGCTTTAGAAAAGCCTGAAAGAGGGCGTCTCAGCGCCCAATACCTCTACGGGGACTTTTCGGATTTTATGATTCGCGTCGGCTTGCAAATTAGCGGCTTGTTCATTCTGGCGAGCGCTTTCGCCACCCTTGCGATCGACGCATGGCGGTCCTTTGCGGCCAAGCGCCTGATTGTGACCGAGATCGGCGCCACGGCCGCGACGCTTGCGCCCGGAAAAATGGACCTGCTGCGAACCGCGATCGAGCCGCATTCAAACCCAGCCCTCGATTGGACTTTGACGACTGTCGCGCATGCGCCGACCTTCGCCGGTCTTGGCGTCCTCGGCGCGCTGGCGTTTTGGCTTGCCCGCAAGCCGCCACCCAAGATCGGCTATTCCAGCCGCTAAAAGCTTCTCGGCCTCGCTTTGAGATTGATTTGCCGTATTCCGGAAACTTTGCCGGCGTCCGCGCCCTTGCCATGACGCGGTTGTGAACTCATTTGATATACACGGAGACCTAGCTGAAGCCTATGATCTGGGTGAACAGTTCATTGGCTAATCCGCTGAAAGGAGCGGCGCATGTTTGCGTTTCGGAAACAGCTGACTTTACCGACGGCGGCGAATGCATTGCCTGGCCGCGCGCAACCAATCAAGACAGCGGAAACACACTTTGTTAATGGACATCGGCTTGCCCCGCCTTTTCCGCAAGGGATCGAGACGGCTCTCTTCGGAATGGGTTGTTTCTGGGGCGCGGAGCGCAAATTTTGGGAGCTCGGAGACGGCGTTTACGTGACGGCGGTCGGCTACGCCGGCGGCTTGACGCCCAATCCGACCTACGAGGAAGTCTGCTCCGGCCTGACTGGGCATAATGAGGTGGTGCTGGTGGCCTTTGATCCGGCCAAAATATCCTACGACCTTCTTCTCAAGACCTTCTGGGAGAGTCACGACCCGACGCAAGGCATGCGCCAAGGCAATGACGTCGGCACGCAGTATCGTTCCGCCATCTATGCGGCTGACGCCGGCCAGCGCGCCGCGGCCGAGGCGAGCCGGGGCTCTTTTGCGAAGGCGCTTGCGCAGAAGGGCTTCGGGACGATCACCACGGAAATCCTCGACCGGCCAAGTTTTTACTATGCTGAAGGCTACCATCAGCAATATCTCGCCAAGAATCCCAACGGTTATTGCGGCCTCGGCGGTACCGGAGTCTCCTGTCCGATCGGCGTTGGCTGCGCGGCCTAGCGTCTCTTGCGGGCCGGGCCGCTTCAACCCGCCATCGGTGCGAATTCGCACCGCTCGGCGCAGAGATCGCTCGTATGAGGGCGCGGGCGACTGAGGGGCAGGAAGCCGGCGAAGCCGAGCGGCCGGTTTCGGCGGCGCCGCAAAGCGCGGCGGCGCAAGCCTCGCGCGAGCTATTCAATGTAACGTCATTCGATCCATGTATTAAAGAAGATTAATAAGCAGCTTAACTTGGCGTGTACGGCGTTGGAGCGTCCTATGAATGTTCCGAAAATTTTTGCGATTGCTCTGGGTTGCAGCCTTCTCGCGCTTGGAGCGGCTTTGGCCAACGCTGTTTCAAAAACCGCGCCGGCCGCGGACGCCGATGTGACGGCGCTGAACAAGGTCTCGCGTGGCGAAGCGCATGAGCCTGTCATCGTCTCGGGCCGTAGCGTCGGCGGATATCATAAATCAAGGATGCATCACGTCAGGGTTAAGAAGAACGATTCGACCGATGAGCCGTTCGCCGGCGACGTCGCTCCGCGCGATTATTGATCACGGGCGCACGGGGAGCTATGTCTGTGAGACATAGCGGCGCGCCGACAGATCGCGTTTTTGCCATCGCCCATATTCGTCTTCCCACTCGCCTTTCAGCCGCGCGATCACCGCTGGCGAAAGGTTTGGAGCGTCCTTGCCCAGCAAGGCCGTGAGGGCCTCCTGGAAATCCCCGGCCGAAATCCCGCGCAAATAGAGAACCGGCAGCAGAGCGTCCAGACTCTTGGTGCGCCGCGCCCATTTCGGCAGGATATTCGATGTGAACCGGATTCGTGCGCCCGCCGCCGCGCCACGGTCGCGGGCTTTCGGCTTTTGAACGTCGATCGGGCCAATGCCCGTCTGGATCGCGCGAACTGGATCGTGGCCATGACGAACCACCCGTTGACGACCGTCCGGAAGAACAAGTTCGGCGTTCGAGGCCAGAAACGTCTCGAATTCAGCCTCAATCGCTTGGGCGATCAGGCGGCGCGCACCAGCACGCAGGATTTCAGTGAGCGGATCGTCGATTTCGCCTTCTGGCGGAGAGCAATGACTCTATGTTCGTTCATGGCGTAACGCTCCTTTCTGGAGGTTCGGGTGGCTTGATCACCAACCCCGTTACGCCGCCTTCCTCACCCCGTCACCCAATTTCCCGCATAGCTCGCGCACGGGCCGCCATAATCAAACAATCGGTTGTTGTTCATCTGGTTGCGTCGACGCATCGCAGGTCCGAACGGTCCGCGGTTTTGCGGCGCTATTTGGCGTTGAGGACCATCCTGCACTCGGTGGGAAGTTGCGCCATGGTCAGCGGCGGCTTTGGCGGCGCGGTCGAAGGTCTTGGGTGCAAGACGGCGTCGGAAAACCACCAATCGAGCGATGCGTCGCAGCCATCGCCCGGGGGGACGGGATCTTGCTCGCGGCAAGCCGCTTCTCCTGGCGGGCAATTGAGACGAATGTGGAAATGGTAGTCATGGCCCCAGTAAGGGCGCACTTTGTTGAGCCATGAGCGATCTCCGGTCGCCTCCCGGCAAATCGCCTTCTTGATCGCGGCGTTAACAAAAATGCGCTGCACCCTTGGATCCAGCGCCGCCGCCTTGATGACTTGGAGATGATCGGGCGTCCATTTCGCAGGATCGACGTCAAGGCGGTCGGTGCGAACCACATTGATGGCCGACATTTCCTCCCGCTCGGCGCGGGTCAGCTCGCGCGCCGGCATTGGGGTCAACCAGACGTCGACGTCGAGCCCGATCTGATGCGAGGCGTGTCCGGATAGCATTGGACCGCCGCGCGGCTGCGACATGTCGCCAACGAGAATGCCCGGCCAATGGCTGATGCGGGGCACCTTCCGGGCGAACTGTTCCAGAAAGCTAAGCAGCGCGGGGTGGCCCCAATTGCGGTTGCGCGAAAGCCGCATCACCTGCCACGCTGCTCCGTTGACCGGCAGAGGCCGGCCGCCAGCAAGGCATCCCCGCGAATAAAATCCGATCGTGCGCGCCGCCAGCGGGGCCGGCTCGCTCGCGCGCCCAAATAACTCCTTGGCCGGGGTCGAAGGCGCGTTCGGTTGCGCCAGTGGGGGAAGAGGCCGCGGGTCGAGCGAGCCTACATCCTGGGCCGGCGCCGCGCCCGCCAACGCGAGCGTAAACAAGGCGATCAAGGGAAAAAGCGACGATCGCATCGATACTCCTCCGCGTCGGGTTCCGCGGCGCGCGCCTCTTTGACGATCAACCGGCGAAGGTGACGCGCGATTCGCTATTGAGGGGCGGGACCTAGGTTTTTTGAAGACGACGGAATACCGAAAGGACATCGAATATGATCGCCGTCCGGTCGCCTGGCAAGCCACGTCGCGTGCAATCGACGTGCAATCGTAGACGCGACCAATGCTGCGCTTCTTGCGTCGCCGCTTCGTCGGAGTGGCGTTTCCATCGCGACATTCTCGCTGCGCGGCCCGAGGTCGGCGCGGTCGTGCACGCGCATCCGATTTTTGCACGGCCTTCGCCATGTGCCGTATGGAGATCCCGGCGGCGCATTACATGATCACCGCGGCCGGCGGCCCGACGATCCGCTGCGCGCGTTATGAAAGCTATGGAACGTCCGAACTGTCCGCTGCGGTTCTGGAGGCGCTGGAGGGCCGCGCCTGCGCGCTGCTCGCCAACCACGGCATGATCGCGACCGGGCCGGACCTTGCCACGGCGCTATGGCTCGGTCGAGACGGAGACGCTCGCCAGGCAATATGCGGCGGCGCCGCAGATCGGGACGCCACATATCCTGGACGACGCGGAAATCGCCAAAACGGTGGAGAAATTCAAAGACTATAGCCTGCGGCGAAGACGAAACGCAAAGACCTCTTGAGGCGAGGTTTGGAGCGGGCGAAGGGAATTCGAACCCTCGTATGAAGCTTGGGAAGTATCCGATCACATAAAACATCGCTTTTCATACTGCACCAAAAGTCAAACATTTTCATTGATCATACCGCTTCACTCCCCTCGCTGCGAACGCCGGCGCAAGTTTCACTATGAAGACCGCGCCGCTGCGGTGGTGGCGCGCTGGGTTCTAGAACAAGCTAGCAATAGCCTCGCCAGCCGTCGCTACATCGCCAAGAATTGATCCAAGTTGATTCGAGTTGCCTAACAGAGACCCAAGCCCACCCAATATGTTACTCATACCATTTAGCCAATTGTTCTGGCCGGACGTAAAGCCGCTACTATATCCCGCCTGCCAACCTGCGGCGAAGCCCTGGGAATATCCGTCCCTAAATCCATCGCTGTACCCTATTGTATACCCAAAAGCCTCGCCCAAGGGGAAACCATTCGAAAATACTTCCTGATACAGCGCATTTGCTGATTGAACTAATCCTTTTTGATAACCGACAACAAAACCCTGAAGATTTTGCAGCGCCTTGGCCTGATTGCCTGCGTACGCTGTCTGTTGCGCAACTCCATAAAACTCCCCGACTACGAGATGGAAAAACGCGTTTCCGAGTTTTTGCACAAGGTCTGCGTCAAGACCACCTGCATCAGCCCACATTTGCGTAGTATACGTAAGGTCATCTAATATAGGTTTTAAATTCGTTGGTCCGCTTAATTGTCCCTTTAGCTTTCCAGCAAGAAGGATGGCGAGTGATCGCTCATTTCGTTAGAATCATGTCAAATAACTAAAACAATACCAAACCATCATACCAGCGTGCGTCATTGTAAATTTGTTGTTATACAGGGACAGAATATCAGAGACGCACGTATTTTTATCAGGAGCAGCAGCAATTTGATCCCCTGCTAACCACCCAAGAAGTATTCCTGCGGCCTGTAGAGACGAGTTAGTCAAATTTGACAAACATTGACGATAATCGCTGAGCTTCAGAGACGTCCAAGTATTCGGCAGCTTGACCTGTGTCGTAAAATTCGAAAGTGTAAAATTTACCCAATCGCTGGCTGTTAGCTGTGGGGGCGGCGGCGGTGCTGGCGGGGGTGCCTGCGGCTCCAACAATGCTGATATCGCCGCAATCGACGGGACCGGCGACGGACGAGGAAAAACTACCGGCGGCGCAGCTAACAGCTGTAAATTAATACTAGGAGTGCCAGCAATGTCGGTGCAGTTTTTCTGATACTTATCTAGCAACAATCGCGTAAGTAAGCCCTTATGAAAGCATGCAGATAACAAAGCGGCGCTCTGATATGGAACTATGGTATTCTGATCTAAGTATACAAAGACGTGAAATGGCTCCGCCGCGCCAATGAATGGCGCGACAGTTTGTAGAGCGGTTATAGATTGAATATATAAATTCGTACTTCGGTATTGGTTTAACAGCGACTTTCGTATCTGGAAAGGTTTCTGCGGGCCCGGTCCATTGTCGAAAAGAATTCACGTCGACTTGTAACATCGAAAAATAAGCCAAGAATGGCGATGTTGCTGCCGACGTCGCAACCCAAGTAGCGCTTGGTCAATTTGTGCTGGCGATAAAGCGGATTTATCAGGGTCGTTGATAACGTGAGGAGTCACTTGCACCTCCATTTACAGCATGTTGCAGAGCTCGCTTTTATCCGACATTCTTCCAGATGGCAGGGAAAGGACTGTGAAAGCGCCTCTTACTTGGCCGTTTTGGCGCGCTGCGCGGCCGTCATCTACACAGTTAAATGGGCATTCGCCGGATGACGGCCTCCCCAACGCTTAGACTTTTGCTTTCGATAGCTTTTGGCAACTCCAATTCAGGGCGCGCCGGCGTCTCGGCTCCCAATCCTTTGGCGGAGGCGCGGCGAGCGTCGAAAGTGTAGTTTTTCCCGTCATCATGACGCAAATCTCCCCTGGTTTTTGATGCCACGCATGACATCCGAACGTATTACGCAGTCGATGCGACGGGCCGCAGGCCCGCAATCAGCCGTAGAATGTCAGCGAACAGATTTCTTGAAATGGCGACCTCAGCCATCTGAAACGCGACATAACGCCCGTCGCTGACGACCTTTGCGCGCAGGGGACGCAAAATGACCCCGCACTCGGCCGCCAGCACGACCTTAGCTCGAACCGCCCGCACGCCGAGCAAAAAAAAGCAAAAATCAGAGGTCAAATGAGCTAAGTGCTGGAGCGGGCGAAGGGAATCGAACCCTCGTATGAAGCTTGGGAAGCTTCCGTTCTGCCATTGAGCTACGCCCGCAGCGCCTAGGCTCGAAAAGCTTAGCCCGTCGCTTGGCGCATTTCAATGGCCGGCCGCCAAGGCCATGTCAGCCGAAGACGCAGCTTTTCACCCACCAGCCGGGATGCGCCCGCAGAATCGCCTTTTTCGCGCGCGCCGCGGCTTTGCAATTCTTGAATAGCGCGAAGCAGGTGGCGCCCGACCCCGACATGCGCGCGAGCCGGCAGCCGGGCGCGGCGGAAAGAACCGCGAGCACGTCGCCGACGATAGGGGCGAGCCGGCAGGCCGCCGATTTCCATATCGTTGCGGCCTTTGCGCAAGGCGGCGATCAGATCATCGACAGGCATGCCAGAGGAGAAACGGGGATGAGCGCCGAAACCGGTCTCGGCGCCTGGCGCTATATTCATCGCCGCAAAAACGCTTCTGCTCTCAAGCGGCGCGCCGGGGTTGACGATGAGGCCGACGAGCGGCGGCAGGTTCAGCAAAGGTCCCAGCTCTTCGCCAAGGCCGCGCATCATGCGGGCGCGCGCGGCGACGCAGACAGAAACGTCGGCGCCCGTCTTGCGGGCGGCGGTGAACAGCCTTGCGTCATCAAGGCCGACGCCATTGGCTCTGGCGAGAAGCCGCAACGCCGCCGCGGCGTCGGAGGAGCCGCCGCCGATGCCGGCGGCGACCGGCAGACGTTTGATCAGATGAAAAGAGCCGAGCTTCGCGGCCGGAAAATTCTCCGCGAAATGGCGCGCCGCGCGCAGCACCAGATTGTCGGCGACCTCCCCGGCGGCACTGGCGGTCGGCCCTTCGATCGACAGGCCGAGAGCTTCGCCTTCGGCCAAGGCGAGTTGGTCGCCGCCGCGCGAGAACGCGACCAAACTCTCAAGGGTATGCCAGCCGTCCGGGCGACGGCCGACAATGTGCAAGGTGAGGTTGATTTTCGCTGGCGCGCGTTCGATCAAAGGCAAGGGTTATCGCTGCAAGGAGGGAGCGGAGCAAGGCGAGAGCTCAACGCGCCTCTCCATAGCGTCGCGCGCCGCTATCCGCAATCTCGTGGAGCGCTCCGCGCTGACCGGCTCGCGCCGAGCGCGGCGCGACGCGCCTCAGCCGCCATTCTCTTTGGCCGAGGTCTGTTCCTTGGGATTAGCCTCGGCGGCGGCGGGCGTTGGATCATCCGGCAGACCATGCTCGATCTTGTCGAGAATCTTCGCTTTGTCATCTGGCTCGGGGCCGAGGTCACGGGCGTGGTTCCACTGGAAATGCGCCTCAAGTTTGCGTCCGACCCGCCAATAAGCGTCGCCAAGATGATCGTTGATGACCGGATCTGAGGATTTGAGGTCGATGGCGCGCTCGAGCTCTTTCACCGCCTCGTCGTAGCGGCCGAGCTTGTAATTGGCCCAGCCGAGGCTGTCGACGATATAGCCGTCCGTCGGCTGCAAATCGACCGCCTTATGCAGCATGGCGAAGGCCTCATCGAGATTTATGCCTTGGTCGACCCAACTATAGCCGAGATAGTTCAAAACGAGAGGCTGATCCGGCGCGAGGGTCAGCGCATGCTTGAAGTCAGCCTCCGCCAACGGCCATTTCTTGTCGCGCTCGTAGGAGATGCCGCGGAAATAATAGAGCGACCAAGCGGCTTTGCCGGTCTTGTTGGCTTCGTCGATCGCCCGCGCATAGGTCCCGATGGCGTCGGCATATTGCTTGTGCGCGCGCTGCAGATTGCCGAGCGCCGCCAGGGCGTCGCCATTGTCCGGATGCTCGCTGACGATCTTTTTCAGGAAGGCCGCTGACTTATCCGAGCGGCCAAGCGTTTCGAGGATGAGGCCAGTCTGAATGTCCGCCGTCGTGCGCAACGGATCCTTGTCCGGGATCAGCGCGTAGACGTCGATCGCCTGCTCGTTTTGCTTGATGCGCTCATATAGGTCCGCCAAAGTGATGATGGCGAGATCATTGTCCGGCGCGAGATAAAGGGACAGCCGCAGATAGATCATCGCCGCGAGTTCGTCGCCCTGCCGGCCGCCGGCGGCGCCGAGACCGTAGAGAACTTCGGCGGAGCCTTGTTCGACGTTCCTGACCGGCATTTCGAGAGGCTTGCCGCGCTTGAGATCGTTGAGCGCGGCGACGACGATCGGATGGCTTGGCAGAATCTGATCGAAGGCTTCATAGATTTTGATCGCTTGCGCCGTGTCGCCCTGGTGCGCCAGGAAGCGGGCGTAAGTGTCGACAAGCCGCAGCGTATTCTTGTCGGCCTCGTAGGCGGTCTTGAGCCGCCGCGCCGCTTCGCCGTTGTTCTTGGCGATATTGGCGATCAGGCCGGCGTGATAATCACGAAATACGCCGAAATTCTCGTCCCGCAGCCGATCGACAAACTCCAGCGCCTTGCGCGGATTGCCCTCGCCGAGATAGCACCAAGCTGTGAGAAGCGTCGCGGTAATGTCGCGCTGCGGCCCGGCTCCCCCTTTCGCGAAATGCGCGCGCGCGGCTGCGAATTGCCGATTTTTGATCGCCTGAACGCCAAGCGTAAGATGGGCGAGGCTATTTTCTGGCTCGTAGGCGACGAGGCGCTGGGCGAGTCCGAAGGCGTCCTGCATGTTGCCGTTCGAGACGGCGGCGACGAAAGCGCGCTCTATCAGTTTGGGATTGCGCGGATCAAAGCGCAGCGCCTCGCGAAAGAATGTCGCCGCGGCGACCGTGTCGCGTTCGGCGCCAGCGACTAGCGCGGCGAGATAATTTCCAGCTGGGCTTTCGCTGACCTCGAAAGGCGTGGCGATGGCGAGGTTTTCCCGCGCTTTCGCTTTCGCGCTGGCGAAGGTCGCCGACAGGGAAAGGGTGACAAGCGCTGCGAGGATGAAACCGCCCGCGCCCAGCCTGCGCCAAACCGCCGCGCTCATCACCGGCGCGTTTTTGTCGGCGCGGAAGCGCGACGCAACACGCCGGCCCGCGTCGGTCGGATCCCAGGCCCTACAAGCTGATTTACGCTGAAACGACATGCGATCGATTTTCCGTGCCTGAGGCCGCGCCCCGAGAAAAAAGGATGAAGAATTTGGCGACTTGTCACGCCGAACATGGCTGTTTTGCGTCGCCCAAGCAAGTGCATCAACTGTGGCGGCTCGCTCGGCGGGACTTTCAGAGCCAAGGAGCATCGGCGCGTTGCAGCCGATTTGCTGTGCGCTTCCGCGCTAATCGCGCGCAAAAGAAGAACATTGCGCGCGACGAAGATCGAAGGCCGGATTTTACGGCGCACCGTCCCTTAAATGCAAGTGTTGGGGACAAAAGTCTGAAACTCAGTTCCGCGGCCCAAAGCCGCCATCAGGTCTGGCCCGGCCTCAGCTTATAAAAGATATGGTGCCCGATCACGTCTATTTTTTCAAGACTCCTGGCCCAGCGCGGTCGGACATAATTCGCGTGATAATGCGTCGCGCCGCCAACGTCGGAGACATAAGTCGCGCCGGCCGCGACCTCCGCCGCGATCCGGACCGCGACGCGCCACGCTTCCGGCTCGTTGACCCGCAGCGCTCCGCCCTCGCAGGCGAAGGAGAATTGGCAGGCGTTGTGGCGTTGCCGGTTCTGATAGACCACGCCGCAGATCGTCGACGGATAGAGGCCGCTCGAAACGCGGTTAAGGACGACTTGCGCGACGGCGGCTTGGCCCTCCTCAGGTTCGCCGCGGGCCTCGAAGTAGATGGCCTCGGCAAGGCAGCGCATCTCTTTCGCCCCCTTCCGGCCCATCGCCGCCGCGTAACCCGGCCACGCCGGGGTTTGAGGCGCGACGCTCGCCTCGGGGACTGCCGTTTGCGGCGCCGGCGCGAGCGCTTCGACCTCGACTGGCGTCGAGTCAGCGGGGGAAGGAGTTGTCGAACTCAGCGCTTCGGCGCGCCGGACTGGGGGCGTCGCCCCTTGTATCAGCCGCTCGTTTACGGAGGCGGGACGCATCGTCATGGCGCCGGCGCGTTGACCGGGCGAAGCTTGGCCCGATGAGGGCGCCGTCGTCGGCGCCTCGCCGTCTGGCCACGCCTCAAAGGCGGCGACGCTGTCCGGGCCGGCAAAATCGCTTTCCGACGTCTCGAAGCCGCTGACCGGCCACGCTTCGTCGTGCTCGAACAATAGATCACGCGCGCGCAAATTGGCGAGTCCCCTGGCCGCCGCAGCCGCGCGTCGAAGGTCGGAAGGACCCCGACGGCGGGACCGTCTTTCAAGCTGCGGTCGATGGCGGGAAATTTTCCGGCGTTGCGCTTCAGATCAGGGCGCGGCTCGACCTCGTCGGGGAGTTGCTCGAGCGACTCCGAATCGCTGATGACGAGGCTTGCTTGCCGCAAAATGCGCGGCATCGCGCTCCAGATGTCGAGAGGGCCCCTCAACGCGCCGCCTAATGAATCGTTCGAGCCTGGGCGAAAGGCGCCGGGAAGGCTGGCAAAGCCGCCGCCAGGGCCGAGGACTTGCGCCGGAACCAGCTCGCTCGGTGGCGCCGGCGGGCGCAGGGCCAAAGGCGCGAGCGAGGCGCCGGAAGCTGCCTCCTGCCCGGCGTCGGCCGGAAGGGAGACGGCCAGCGCCGCGCCCAGCCACCATGGGGCGATGGCGCCCAGCATCCAACCCAACCGCGACCGACCCATACGCGTCTCACGCTCAATCGGAGCCCGCGCGGCCCTTGGCGCATGCGCCATTTTTGCCGCTTGCGCGGATTATTGTCGGTTAAGCTTGAGAACAGATTACTAGAGACCGGCTTCGCAACGCGTCAGAATGGTACGCCGCCGAAATCTGCTTTTCCGCGAAGCGCCTCGGTCGAGGAGAAATCGCTTCAAAAAACCCGATT
This sequence comes from uncultured Alphaproteobacteria bacterium, assembly GCA_963815815.1. Lineage (GTDB taxonomy): Bacteria > Pseudomonadota > Alphaproteobacteria > Rhizobiales > Beijerinckiaceae > Methylocapsa. The sequence continues at coordinate 377,328 of CAWFIA010000007.1, read as the reverse complement.
GACGCAAAAATCGACGACGTCGCTCAGCGCGAATTTCCAGGGCGAGGACGGAAACAGCTCCAGCGCGTCGCGCGCCATCGCGCCATAATGCCGGGCGCGCTCAACCGTGTCCTCCAGGGCGCGGTGCTTGTGCATCGTCGCTACGGCGAATTCGAGATCGCCGTCCATGATTTCCCCCCGCTCCAGCGTGCGGCGCCAGAATTCGCGCTGCTCGGGCGTGCCGCGCCGGAACGACAGCACGACCGGCAGCGTGATCTTCCCTTCGCGGAAATCGTCGCCGACGTTCTTGCCGAGCTTGGCCGAGGTTCCGCCATAGTCGAGCGCGTCGTCAATCAGCTGAAAGGCGATGCCGACATTGAGGCCGTAGCCGCGGCACGCGGCGATTTCGGCTTTGGGACGGCCGGCCAGCAAGGGGCCGACCTCGCAAGCGGCGCCAAACAGAGCCGCCGTCTTGGCGCGGATCACCGCGAGATAATCGTCTTCGCTCGTCTCGGTGTCCTTAGAGGCCGACAGCTGCATCACTTCGCCTTCGGCGATCACGGCGGCGGCCGACGAAAGCACTTCGAGGCACGGCAGCGAGCCAACCTCGACCATCATCTTGAACGCTTGGCCGAGCAGAAAATCGCCGACGAGAACGCTTGCCTCATTGCCCCATAGCATGCGCGCCGCGAGTTTGCCGCGCCGCATGTCGCTCTCGTCCACGACATCGTCATGCAGCAGGGTCGCCGTGTGCATGAACTCGACCGAGGCGGCGAGCTTTATGTGCCCGAAGCCGCGGTAGCCGCATAATCCGGCCGCCGCCAGGGTGAGCATGGGCCGCAGCCTTTTGCCGCCGGACGATATGAGGTGATTGGCGACCGCCGGTATCATCGAGACGTCGGAGGCCGAGCGGCCGAGAATCGTCTGATTGACGCGGTCCATGTCCGCGTTGACAAGGGCGACGAGCCGCTCGATGCCGGGCTCCGGCGATTTTTCTTCTAAGGGAATGACGACGCCCAAAATCGATTTCTCCGCGGATCGGCGTGAATTTATTAGTGCGCTGAGGGGCGCTTTTCAACTCTTGAGCGCGTCGTCGCCGATCTTGCACGCCGCTTCGCATCGTGAGAGGTCTTCTTTGGGCGGGTCTGGTTTTGGCAGGTCGCATCTTGAAACGAATGTACACCAAGGAGTTCGATTGGTCGAATTGCTACGCACCAACGACCTTGTCCTGATTTCTCGGATCGAAGCAATCCTCCTTGAAATCGGCGTCAGCGTCTTCGTCGCGGATCGCCATATGAGCGCGGTGGAGGGCTCCCTCAGCTTTTTGCCGCGCCGCTTGCTTGTTTTGGACAAAGACGTCAGCGCTGCCCGCGCGGCCCTCACGGATGCCGGCCTCGCCGAGGAATTGCCGGATGATTGATCAGACAGAGATCCATACGGCGCGATCGGATTCGACACAGACCGACGTCTTTTTCGGCGGCCGGCTGTTGCTGCGCCAGCCGGACCGCGGCCATCGCGCAGGCACCGACGCCGTGTTGCTGGCCGCCGCGGCGCCAAAGGATTTTGAGGATCTCGTCCTCGACGCCGGCGCGGGCGTCGGGGCGGCGGGCCTGGCGTTGGCCGCGACGCGGCCCGGCGCGCGTCTCGGGCTCATTGAGAACGACGCGCCAACGGCTGAGCTGGCGCGCGCCAATCTTATTCTCAACGGCATGGCGGAGCGCGGCGAGGTGTTCGAGGCCGACCTGTTCTCGCCGCCAAGCCGCCGCGCGGCCGGCCTCAGCGACGAGCGCGCCGGCCTGGTGATCTCGAACCCGCCTTTTTTTGATCCGCGCCGGTCGCGTGCGTCGCCGGACGCTGGAAAGCGCCGCGCCCATACCATGCGCGGAGAGGCCATGCATGAGGATGCATCGAGCAGCGGCGGAGCGAGCGCGCTGCATGCATGGATCGCGGCGAGCCTCGCGCTTGCGCGACCCGGTGGATCTCTCCTTCTGATCCATCGGCCAGAGGCGCTCGACGTCATTCTTGCCAGCCTTGAAGCGCGCGCCGGCGGGACCGTCGTGCTGCCGGTGCACGCGCGGCGCAACGCGCCGGCGATCCGCATTCTTGTGCGCGCTCAAAAAGGCAGCCGCGCGCCGCTCTCGATCGCTCCCGCGCTCATCCTCCATGAGGGCTCTGGATTTACCGACTTGGCGCAGGCCATCCATCAGGGCGAGGCGTCGATCGAATGGTAGCGGGAGCGAACCGCTCAGCGAAAAGGCGCCCTCGTTTGGGGGCGCCTTCCATCAGCTTCGTCGAGGCTTGCAAAAATTTGGCTACCAATAGAACGGATGCCAGTAGCGACGGTAATATGGACGATAATAATACCGATGATAATAATAGGGGCGGTAATAATAATGCGGACGATAGTAATAATGCCGGTAGTAGTAATGCCGGCGGTAATAGGGATGATAATAATGCCTGTGGTAACGGTAGTAATAATAAGCTTTGGTCGTGGGCTGCGCTTCGGCGGCCGGGGTTTCCAAAACCCGGACGCTGGGTGCGGCCTGCAAGAGACTTGACGCCGGTGCGGCTTGAACGCGTCCCCCGCCAATGGCGATGAGCGCAATGGCGAAAGCGGCAAAAGCGGCGCGAGCGAACAGGCGGTGAAGCTTCATTCGTTCCTCCTCATGGCAAGTAACGTCGCGGATCGTTATATATCCTTAGCAGGTAAATTTTGTCTGGGAAGCGTGCATTGAAAAGCCGCGTCGCGCAACGGGAAACCAGTTTTCGCGTAAGTTTTATTTTTGAGACCTAGCGATGCGTCGACAGGACCTTGACAATTTTACTGGTCATCGCCGCGGGTCTATTGTACCAGACCTTCTGCTTGATCGTTCGACGCCATTGCCTGCGCCGCGGCCCCGTTTCGGTCTTCGAGGCTCCAAACGAACACAATGGGCGATGAGGCGCCTCATTCATGTCCACCGCCGCGCACAAAAGCCTCGTCCCCGCCGATGCCACGCAGCCCGCGGCGCTCGATCCCAAGCGCTCCTTTCAAGGCCTGCTACTCCGGCTCCAGCAATTCTGGGCGGAGCAGGGTTGCGTCATCCTGCAGCCCTATGACATGGAGGTTGGCGCAGGGACGTTTCATCCGGGAACGACCTTGCGCTCTCTCGGCCCACGCCCTTGGCGAGCGGCCTATGCGCAGCCCTCGCGGCGGCCGAAAGACGGACGCTACGGCGAAAACCCCAACCGGCTGCAGCACTATTACCAATTCCAGGTCATCCTGAAGCCGTCGCCGCCTGATCTTCAGGCGCTTTACCTGCGCTCGCTTGAGGCGATCGGCGTCGATCAGCGCCTGCATGACATCCGTTTCGTCGAGGATGATTGGGAAAGTCCGACGCTCGGCGCCTGGGGGCTTGGCTGGGAGTGCTGGTGTGACGGCATGGAAGTCTCGCAATTCACCTATTTTCAGCAGGTCGCGGGAATTGAATGCGTGCCGGTCTCGGGCGAATTGACGTACGGGCTTGAGCGCCTCGCCATGTATGTGCAGGGCGTCGAGAGTATTTTCGACCTGAATTTCAACGGCCGCTCAGGCGACGAAAAGATCACCTACGGCGACGTCTTCAAACAAGCCGAGGAAGAATACTCGCGCTATAATTTCGAGGCCGCCGACGTGGAGCTGCTCTTCCGGCACTTCCGCGACGCCGAGGCGGAGTGCCGGGCGCTGCTCGCCAGGGGCGATTGCGGCGACCGTCATCTCTTGGTCCTGCCCGCCTTCGACCAGTGCCTCAAGGCGTCCCATCTTTTCAATCTGCTCGACGCGCGCGGCGTGATCTCTGTGACGGAGCGCCAAAACTACATCTTGCGCGTTCGTGAGCTCGCCAAGGCCTGCGGCGCCGCCTGGCTGAAAACGGCGGCGGGCGGCGCGCAAGGCTGAGGGGGGCGCCGGATCATCCGCCGTCAGCGATGGCCGCCATGGAATCCGCCGCCATGGAACCCGCCGCCATGGAACCCGCCGCCATGGAACCCGCCGCCGAAGCCGACGCTGCGGCCCGTGTACACGCCGCCACGATAGGCGTAGCGTCCGCCGCGCCATCCGCGGCCGCCATAATATCCGCCGTAATAGGGGCCGCCATAATATCCGTAATAGGGGTAGCCGTAGCCATAGGCGCACCCATAAAATCCGCAGTCGCCGAGCGTCGCCGCGGCCACGCCAAGCGATAGCGCGCCGAGCGCCGCCCCCGCGACCGCCGCGCCTGGATTGGCGCCGTAGTAACGGCGATGGTGGTAGTAGTGATGATGATAGTATTGATGATGATAGTATTGATGATGATAGTAATGATGATGGTAGTAATGGTGGTGATAATATGCCGCTATTTCGATTTGGGGTTGGGGCGACGCAATGAGCTCGCTGGGCGCCATGCTGAAGGGGCCGGCCGAAACGGACGAAGCCAACGCAAGCAGGGCGGCGCAAGAAATCCCAGAAATACCGAGTTTATTCATAGCGTGCCTCCATTTTTCATGAGACGCCGACGCCCGTCACCCGTTCTCCTTGTCTTTGACAAAGGAAAGCGCGCAGCCCGATTGGCTGAATTGGCGCGGCCCGCGACGGGCTCCGCAGCAAAGCTGCAAGAGGCGAGTGCGCGCGCCGCGCCTAATATCCGCGGTTAATACCAGCCGTAGCCGCGGCCGCACCCGTAAACGCTGCAGTTGCCGAGCGTCGCCACGCCGACGCCAAGCGATACCGCCCCGGTCGCCAGCCCAGCCGCCGTTCGCGCGGGATTGACGGCGTAATACCGATGATAGCGGTAGTAGCGGTGCGCGTAGTGATGACGGTAGTAGTGATGGTGATAATAAGCCGCCCTTTCGATGTTGGGCTGGGGCGGCGCAACAAGTTCGGTTGGCGCGACGCTCATCGGGCCGGCCATCGCGGCCGAAGTCAACGCAAGCAGAGCGGCGCAAGAGATCCCGAGAACTCCTGATTTACTCATAGCATGCCTCCATTTTCGTCATGAAACGCCGACAAGCCTTACCGGTTCCACTCGCCTAAAATCGGCAAAACACAACGCTCCGGGACGCCAGCGGAGGTTTCGGTAAAATTCTTCTTGGCGAAGGCGAACTCAGCCCTTAGTCAACAGTCCGCACGGCTTTGGCGCAGACTCGGCGGGCATCGCAGCGGAGGAGGCCGCAAACGCCTATCCGACATTCTCGCGCCTTGGCCGAACTGAAACGAGACCATGCCCGATCTTCTGCTCGAACTTTTTTCCGAAGAAATCCCGGCGCGCATGCAGGCGCAGGCGGCCGAAGATCTGAAACGGCTCGTCGCCGAGGCTTTGACGGACCGTGGACTCGCTTTCGAGGGCGCGGCAAGTTTTGTGACGCCGCGCCGGCTCGCCTTGCATGTCGCCGGAATGCCCACGCGACAGCGCGATCTGCGCGAGGAGAAGAAAGGCCCGCGCGTCGGCGCGCCGACGGCGGCGGTCGAGGGGTTTTTGAAAAGCGCGGGCCTCGCGTCGATCGCCGAAGCGAAAATAGAGGTCGATCCGAAGAAAAAAGGCGAATTCTATGTCGCCGTAATCGAGCGCAAGGGGCAGGCGACGATCGACGTTCTGGCCGAGGTTTTGCCGGCGATCATCAAGCGTTTCCCGTGGCCGAAATCAATGCGCTGGGGCGCCGCCTCGATCCGCCCCGAATTGCTCCGCTGGGTGCGTCCGCTGCATGCGATTCTTGCGACCTTCGGACCCGAGACCGAAGACCCCGACGTCGTCCCCTTCGCGGTCGATGGGATCGCCGCCGGCAATGTCACCTTCGGCCATCGCTTCATGGCGCCGCAGGCGATCCGGGTGCGCCGCTTCGACGATTACGCGCCGGCGCTCGAAAAAGCCAAGGTGGTGCTGGACCCGGCGCGCCGGCGCGACATCATCCTGCATGACGCGCGCGATCTCGCCCTCGCAAACGGCCTTGAACTGATCGAGGACGAAGCGTTGCTGCAGGAGGTCGCCGGGCTCGTCGAATGGCCGGTCGTTCTCCTTGGCGAATTCGACGCCGCTTTTCTCGACATTCCGCCGGAAGTCATTCGCGCGACGATCAGAGCCAATCAGAAATGCTTCGTGCTGAACGATGCTGCGACGGGCAAGCTGGCCAATAAATTCGCGCTCGTCGCCAACATCGACGCCAGCGACGGCGGCGGGGCGATCGCCGCGGGCAACGCCCGCGTGGTGCGCGCGCGCCTGTCGGACGCCAAATTTTTCTGGGAGACCGACCTCAAGATCAAGCTTGAGGATCGGCTCGAAAAGCTTGCCGCCGTCATCTTTCACGAAAAGCTCGGCACTCAGCGCACGCGTGTCGAGCGGCTTGTTTTGCTTGCGGAAGAGATCGCCCCGAAAATCGAGGCGGATCCCAAGTTAGCTGGCCGCGCGGCGCTGCTCGCCAAAGCCGACCTCACCTCGGAAATGGTCGGCGAATTTCCCGAGCTGCAAGGGCTTATGGGGCGCTATTACGCGTTGGCGCAGGGAGAGCCGCCGGAGGTCGCCGAGGCAATCGAAGACCATTACAAGCCGCAAGGGCCAAACGACCGCGTGCCGGACGCGCCGGTCGCCATCGCCGCAGCGCTCGCCGACAAGATCGACACGCTCGTCGGCTTTTGGGCGATCGGCGAAAAGCCGACCGGCAGCAAGGACCCTTACGCCCTGCGCCGCGCGGCGCTTGGCGTCATACGCATCATTCTGGAGAACGGACTGCGGATAGGCTTAAGTCGCGTTATCGAAAGGCAAATCGATCAACGGATCCATAATTGGGATAACGAATATCTCACAGTAATTGCCGTTTCTAACACGTTTCAGAGTCCATCTCCTTTTGAGGAGGATGAAGAATCGCTAATTCAGCACGTTCACATTTCAAACATCAGCTCTTTATCTGACATCGACACACTCCATCACGATGTTCAACGACTCGAGTTTTTGCCGTTCGATGATAGGGGGGGTTCGAGTGGTGCACACCCGACGCGTGATTGGGAGAGGATGATCGGAAAAGCCGATGCAATTATAGGCAATCCCAAGTTGTTCATCCCAGATCTACTCGGTTTTTTAATTGATCGTTTGAAAGTCTATCTGCGAGAGCGCGGCGCGAGGCACGACTTGATTGACGCCGTGTTCGCGCTGCCGGACCAAGATGACCTGCTGCTCATCGTGCGTCGCGTCGAGGCGCTCGGTGCCTTTCTCGAAACGGAAGACGGCGCAAATCTCCTTGTTGGCTATCGTCGCGCGGCGAATATCGTGCGTGACGAGGAGAAGAAAGACGGAGCAGGCGCCTTTGATGGCCCTGTCGAGCATGGTCTGCTGGCCGAAGGCGCGGAGGTACTCCTATGGCGGAAAATCGAAAGCCTCGATGCCGACGTGCGGTTGCATTTGACCTTAGCCAAAGAACGCATCGGACGCCCCGAATTCGCGCATGAAACGCCTTTTGAAGACGCGATGGAGGATTTGTCGTCGCTGCGCGCGCCGGTCGATCGATTCTTCGACGAAGTGACGGTGAACACGTCCCATCCCGCCCTGCGGCTCAATCGCCTGCGGCTTCTCGCCCGCCTGCGGAGTGCGGTGAACGAGGTCGCCGACCTCTCGCGCGTCGCCGGATGACGCGCGCGTCTTTACGTCTTCTTTAGGCAGGCGCTTCGTTTTCCCGCTCGATCCCTTACGCTGCTATGCGCCATTTTCCGCGCCGCCGCCGCCTTTGCGGCCGATGGTGTGGAACATGAACGCAAGATCAAAAGTCAAAGCTCTGTTGAACCGTCCTGAGCTCTTCTATGCGGGACTCGTCGCCCTAATCATAACCGTCGGATTGACCGCGCGCGCGGTCGGCGTTTTGCCGCTGCAATGATCTCATGAGGCATGGCTCGCGGGCGTCGCCTTCGCGAGCGTCAGCAGTCTATCCGATCCGGATGGTCAGCGGCTCCAGGCCTTCGATCGTCGCCTCGATGTTATCGCCCTTGCGCACGGGGCCGACGCCGGCCGGCGTGCCGGTGAAGATGAGATCGCCCGGTTTTATTTCGACGAGCGCGGAAAGATGCTGCACGATCTGGGGAACTTTCCAGATCATATCGGAAAGATCGCCGAACTGGCGGCGTTCGCCGTTCACCTTGCATTCGATCGCGCCTTTGCTCAGCGATCCGGCCTCCGCCTTCGGCGTGATCGCGCCGCAAGGCGCGGAAAAATCGAATCCTTTCGACATATCCCAGGGTCGGCCCTTTTTCTTCGCCGCCGCCTGAAGATCGCGCCGCGTCATGTCGAGCCCGACGGCGTAGCCGAAAATCAGCCCATCGACGCGCCCAGGGTCGAGATCGCGGCCGCCCCCTTTGAAAGCGACGACGAGTTCGACTTCATGCTGCAGGTCGAAAGTGGCGGGCGGATAGGGCATGACCGCCCCGTTTGGCAAGATCGCGTCCGCAGGCTTTGTGAAGAAAAACGGCGGATCGGCGTTGGGATCGCCGCGCATTTCCCGCGCGTGCTCTGAATAGTTCTGGCCGACGCAGAAAATGCGCCGCACCGGAAACGGCTTGGTCGATTTCGAGGCGAGCGCGACGATCGGCGGAGCGGCGAAAGCATAATCATCCATCAGGCGCGATCCTTTTATTGAAGGGCTGACGATATCGGCCTTTTTTGTGCCAGTTGCGGATTTAAGCGCAATTGTCGCCAGCAAATGGGCGCTAGCGCTGCACGGCCGTCAGCGCGGCCTTGCACGGTCCGGACAGCGATGCGGCGTTGGTGCGCAGACAGGTGGCGATGCGGCCCTCACCCGGTCGTTCGCCAGCGCAAAGCGCGCGATAGTCCGGCCCGCAGGCCTGGCGGATCAACATGACCTCCTCCCGCAGCGACATAGGCGGATAGAATTCCGGCGGGGCCGCCTTTGCGGTCGGCTTTGGCGCGGGGGTTGGAGCAGGCGTTGGCGCAGCGCTTGGCGGCGAGGCTGGCGTTGGCGTCGAAGCGGCCGCCGGCGCGGGCGGCGTCGATTGCGGCGTTGTCGTCGCGTAGGGCTCCGCCGTCGGGGATTGCTGCGTCGGGGAGGGCGCCGCAGCGGCTGGCGCCGCCGCCCGAGTCGTGGCGCTGACCGCCTGCTGGCATCCCGGCGACAGATTCGCGAGGTTCTTTTGCAGGCACGCAAGCGCCGCCGACCCTCCCGGCGGCACGCCGGCGCAATTGGCGCGATAGTCGCTTTGGCAGGATGCGCGAATGGCGGCGATCTGCGCCGAGGTCGGCTTGCCGAAAGCCGGCAGGCTCAGCAATAAAACCCCGGTGAGCGCCGCCCCCGCAAGTCCAGAGCTGACGCGCCTTGCATCTGTGGACATTGTCGTTTCCCTTTAATCGACGTCGAGCGGCTCGGCGCCGGTGGGTCGCCCATCCGGGCCGAGCGTGATCTTCTCGATCCGCTGTTCGGCACTCGTCAGCAAATTTGAGCAATGCGTCTTTAGGGCTTCGCCCCGCGCATAAATCTGAATCGAGTCTTCGAGGCCGACGGAGCCTTTTTCCAGCTGATCGACGATTTTTTCGAGTTCCGCGAGCGCGGCCTCAAAGGAAAGGCTGGCGACGTCTTGATTTGCCTCAGGCTGCGCGGCCATCCTTCGCAATTCCTTCTCGGGCGCATCTTAATGAAGGATTAAACGACTAAGGGAACCGCGCCGCGGCCGGCGGCCGTACGGCGAAAATCCGCTTCTTCGACCAGCTCTTAGGCGGCCCCGACCCTCAATGCAACTCCAGCGTGAAGGGGACGCCTTCGAAACAATCTTCGCCGCGGCCTATTTGCTGGACCGCGGCGCTCATGCGGCCGCGGCGTTGCAGCATCGCGTCGGCGAGGGCGATCAGCCGCTTATTGGGGGTTGCTGTGGGCGAATTGCGTCGGATCGTCGTCGCGATCTCGTATTCGTCGCGATCTGGGCTTAAGGCGCAGGCGGCGATGAAGGCCGCCGCCGTCGAGCGGCTGATGCCGGCGTAGCAATGGATCAGCATCGGCTCCGCGCGGTCCCAGCGCCGTACGAAATCAAGAAGTTCGGCGACATGCGCGTCGGTGGGAAGGATATGGCCGTCGATCGCCTCGACAATATCGGAGACGGAGACAAAAAGGTGCCGCGCAGCGGCGATCTCCGTCGGTCGCGCGACGGGCGTGCCGCGATCGATCAAGGTGACGAGGCTGCGGGCTCCTGTCTGGCGGACGGTGTCCGGAACCTTCGCTAGCGAACAGACATGCAAGCGACCCATACGACTCCTCTGATGGTTTTTACTTTAGACGATTCTAGACGCCACTTCACCGCGTCAGCGCATTTTAGCGGCACCGGCGGCGCCTCTAGCGCGCCAAAAATCGTCCTGTGATTTATACCGCATTGCAGCAAAATATTCACGCAAAATTACGGCGAGAAAGCCGTTAAGTCGCGTTTAGCCGGCCAATCAAATCGTGAAGCTCACGCAAAAAGCGCTCTGCCGCTACCGCCGGAGACCAGGGCTCCCAGGCCGTCCCGCCGTAGATCGCGGTCAGCGGATCGACGCTCAGCGGCTGATGCGCGATGCCCAAGGTCGCCCGCACTTCCTTGGGCGTCCAGCCGACGACATGGACCGCCTCGGACGCGGCGGCGACCCGATCGGCGCGTTTGTGCGGCCTTCTGTCCGCGTCGGTCCAGGGCGCGAGGCCATAGCGAAGGGCGACGGCCGCTTCAAGCGATTTCGCGAGCTGACGGTAGGATTGTCCAAGAAAGGGCTTGACCACAGAGATGCAGTCGAAGCCGAGGAGGCCCTCATCGGCGTCGTGCAGCAGTTCCCGCAGATCGGCGCGCGGATCGTCGATTCCCGGAAACCACAGGCGGCGCAAGGCCAGAACGAGAAGCGAATGCTGGGCGACGGACAGCGGCAGTTCCCAGGCGGAATGGCCACCCCAGCGATAAGTTCGGGCGAGACCGATGGCAAGATCGTTATCCTCCCAATCGAAAGGAGTGGGATTGAGAAGGTCGAGGCGTTTACCTGAATAGAGCCGGACCCAGGCGCGGGCCGGGGCTGAGTCGCCTGCTTTTTTCGGCTGAGGGGCGCGCCCGCTCATCACTGACGCGCCAGGCACGCGCATTCGGCATGGCGCCAGCAGGAGACGAGATGGTCGTTGACCATGCCGGTCGCCTGGCAAAAGGCGTAGATGATGGTCGGCCCGCAGAAGTTGAAGCCTTTGCTCTTCAAATCCTTGGACATGCGGATCGAAAGCTCCGTCTGAGCCGGAATTTCCGAGGCGTGACGAAAAGCGTTCTCGACCGGCGCGCCGTCGACAAAACTCCACAAATAGGTGGAAAAACCCGGCCCTTCCTGGATCTTGAGATAGGCTCGCGCCGATTGGATCGCGGCCTCGATCTTTGCGCGGTTGCGGATAATGCCCTGGTTCTGCATAAGGGCCTCGACCTTCGCCGGACCAAAGCGCGCGATTTTTTCCGGTTCGAAACCGGCGAAAGCGGCGCGAAAGCCCTCGCGCTTGCGCAAAATGGTGATCCACGAAAGGCCCGCCTGAAAGCCGTCGAGGATCAGCTTTTCAAAAAGCGCGCGATCGTCGCGTTCGGGCACGCCCCATTCCTCGTCATGATAGGCGACGTAAAGCGGATCCGTCCCGGGCCAGGGGCAGCGGATTTTGTCGCCGCTCGTCATTTGCCGCTCAAACCGGCGCCTGAACGGCGATCGGCGTTTGCCCCGCTCTGACGATCTCTCCCGCGGCCCGTGCGTCCTCAAGCCTGTCGAGCCGCACCATGGCGAGACCTTCGCCATCAGACACCGAGCCGACCAGGCCAAGCGGCGCGCCGCCGGCGGCGATTTCCGCGCCGCGCTCAGGGGCTTCGCCCTCGAAGCTGAACTTGACGATGCGCTTTTTCGCCGATTTGCGGTGGTGCACGCGCGCGACGACTTCCTGGCCGACATAGCAGCCCTTCTTGAAGTCGACGCCATTCAGCCAATCGAGATTGGCGTCTTGCACGAAGGATTCGCCATAGACGAAATCGACGCCGCCTCTTGGCACCCCGGCGGCGATGCGGCGCGCCTCGTACGCGGCTTCGTCGGCGTTGGCGAGCCTTTCCAGCGCATCCCGCGCCGCGATGACGCGCGCGCCCATGCCGGGCGCGCGCAGGTCGCGGTAAACGACGCCTTCGAGGGCGGCCGGCGCCGCTTCTTCGAGGATGGCGGCGACGCCGAGCGTCTCCGATTGATCCTCAATCGCGATCTTCGCACGCATCTTGTGGAAGTTGAGACGCTGCGTCAAAGCGGCGCTCTGTTCGCGCACGCAATCGAAAAAATAGCCGGCGTCAGGGCCCTCCGGCAGCGGAACGACGAAGAAATCGAACATCAGCCTGCCCTGCGGCGACAGCAGCGCCGAAAAGCGGCTTTCGCCGGGGCCGATGTTCAGAACGCTATTGGTGATGAGCCTATGCAAAAAAGCCGTCGTCTCGGCGCCGGCCATTTTGATGACGCCGCGATCGGCGAGGAGGCACAGTTTATTTTCCATCGAAGATCCTCGACTTTGGCCCAACGCCGTTTGTATGTGTTCCGCCTGCCAGTCGGCGCAAGCGATTTGTAACCTTGGATGGACGCATGCGGCAAACCTTTGATCTTATCCTCAAGGGCGGCGTCGTCGTCGATCACAATGGCGTCGGCGCGCGCGACATCGGCGTCAGGGCTGGCAAAATCGCCGAAATCGGCGATCTGTCGCAGGCGAGCGCCGGCGAGACAATCGAGGCGCGCGGCCTGACGATTTTGCCCGGAGTCATCGACACCCAGGTGCATTTTCGCGAGCCCGGCCTGACCCACAAGGAGGATCTCGAGACAGGCTCTCGCGCGGCCGTCCTTGGCGGCGTCACCGCGGTGTTCGAGATGCCGAACACCAATCCACTGACGACCAGCGCCGAGGCGCTCGCCGACAAGGTTTTGCGCGCAAAACATCGGATGCATTGCGATTTCGCCTTCTGGGTCGGCGGAACCGCGGAGAATCCGAAGGACATTCCGGAATTGGAGCGCCTGCCGGGCGCGGCGGGGATCAAGGTGTTCATGGGCTCGTCCACCGGCTCGCTGCTAGTCGAGGACGACGCCGGCGTCGCGGCGATCTTGCGCCAGACGCGGCGGCGCGCGGCGTTCCACAGTGAGGATGAGGCGCGCCTCAACGCCCGTAAAGGCCTGCGGGCGCCGAACGATCCGTCCTCGCATCCCGTCTGGCGCGACGAATTCGCCGCGCTTTTGTCGACGCAGCGCCTCGTGCGCATCGCGCGGGATTCGCGCGCGCAGATTCATGTGCTGCATGTTTCCACCCTGGAAGAAATAGACTTTCTCGCGAGTCACAAGGATATCGCCAGCGTCGAGGCGACGCCGCATCATCTCACCTTGAGCAGCGAGGATTATCCGCGCCTTGGGACAAAACTCCAGATGAACCCGCCAGTGCGCGACGCCCGCCACCGCGACCATCTCTGGCATGGCGTCAGGCAAAGCATCGTCGATATTTTGGGCTCGGACCACGCGCCGCATACGCTCGAGGAGAAAGCCAAGCCCTATCCGGAAAGCCCGTCCGGGATGACCGGCGTGCAGACGCTGGTTCCCGTCATGCTGGATCATGTCGCGCGCGGGCGCCTGTCGCTTGAGCGCTTCGTTGATATGACCAGCGCCGGGCCGGCGCGGCTGTTTGGCGTCGCCGGCAAGGGACGCATTGCCGTGGGCTATGACGCCGACTTCACGGTTGTTGATCTAAAGCGCCAATCCGTCATCGAGGATCGCTGGATCGCCTCGCGCTGCGGCTGGACGCCCTATGACCGCAAAGAGGTAACCGGTTGGCCGGTTGGGACGATCATCCGCGGCGCGAAGGTGATGTGGGAGGGCGAGATCGTTTCGCCCGCGCGCGGCGAGGCGGTGCGGTTTTGGCAGGCGCTCTGATCGCGCGATTCCTCGGCTCGCATTTGGCGAGCGTTCAAAACAGCCTATTTTCATTTGACGGAGCCGAAACATGCCCGAACTGACGATTTCCACCAACGACGTTTTGCTTCATCATCGTCAAGGCGTGCAAATTCGGGGAGTCCTGCGGCGAGTTCGAAGCGGGACGGCTTTAGAACAATTGAAAGCGCCGCCATGCTGGCGCTGCGTCGCTAGAAAAGACGGGTCCCCGGAAGCCGGCGCATGCAAAAGACGGTGCAGCCATGGGCCAATCCGAACAACAGAAGTTTAAGGATGCGGTAGCGGCCGCTGATTCCGCTTGGATCCTTAAGGATTGGAAACCGGCGGTTCGCGCGTTGAGCCAGCTGACCATGTCTGAAATGTGTCCGGCACTTGCGGCCATTACGGACGATCAGCGAGGCGCCATATGGCAACAGGCGCTATTTATGGGCTCCTCAATGGGCGACCAAGTCAGCCGGATTTCCTTCGCAATGATCGTGGTGAACTCGCGGGAAATAACCGATCTTGGCATTCCAGATCAAATTAATGACGGCCGCGAGTTTCTGGGCTGTACGCGGCTGGATGACGGTGGCGTCAGATTTTTGATCGACGGCGCCATGAATGAGGCGCAAGCTGCCATCCAGAACAGAAATCCGGATACGGAAGGCGCCGCGAATACATGTTGCGGCGTCGTCAAGGTGGCCTGGTATCCGGTCTTGGTGCGAAAACGGCAGAGCGCCGGCGCCTCCCTGAACTCGAATATGGCGGCTGCCGCGCATTACATGCTTTCACGATACCACGTCTGCGCAGCGCTCGCGACCCGGGCGCAGATGAAGATCGTGATTGATGGATACGACGCGAAAAAGCGCGCCGTGATTGCTCTCGGGGACCGGCAAATGAGGTCAATGGGGGTCACGGATAACCCTCCCTTCCCTCCCGACTTCGCAATCACGAAATGGGCTTATAAGGGCGCCGACGACGGCGAAGCCGACCGCATCAGATGCAACGCCAACGCAGACCTTCCCGTCATCCCCCGAGTTGGCGGAGGTATACAGTGAAAGACTACAGCCTCTTCATAAACCCCGCAAAACGCATCAGGCCCTCTGGCCAGGGCCCATGGCCGCTGTCGGCGTTCATGTGCCCGGATAGGCCGGCGTCGGCCAGCTCCGCGCCGAGAGTCCCGGCGAGCCTTTCGCTGTCAGCGTAGGGTGCATAAGCATCATCGCGACTGGCGATGACGAGGCCCGGAAAGGGCAGCCGCTCCAAAGGCGCCGTGACGAAGGCCGGATCGATCGAAGGCAACGCCGCGACGACGATGTGGGAGGGCGAGATCCTCGCCCCCTCGCGCGGCGAGGCGGTGCGGTTTGCAAGCGCTCTGATCGCCGCGAGCTAGCCCCCCTTCAGGATGCGCTTGCCGCCGGAGGCGCGGTCAAAACTTCGAGCGTCACGCCCGGACAGATGATCCGGCGGGCGAATTTGTCGCTGGCGAAATCGAAGAGAATATAGTCTGAGCCGTCGCTGCCGTCGTTCCTTATGTCGACGCCGTAACTCATCGCGACGCTGACCTCGAAAAGAGTGGTCGCGCCGGCCGGGATCGCGAATAGGCTGTAACTGAGATCGAAGGGCTGGAACGAGAAGAATTGTATCTCGCCCGGAAATGTCGAGCCGAAGATCGAGCCGCCCTGGGCGGCGAGGCTGCTGGCGGTCTGGAATTGCGTCGACTGAACGAAAGGTTCCGGCGTCTGATCGTTGCTTTGGCCGGTGACCGGGTCCGTTCCCCATCCCGACCATCGGATGAGCGCGAGCGAGGCGGTCAGCGAGAGCGCGTCGTAATCGCCTGAGAAAATGCCTTCCGAGGCGACGACCTCGCAAACGCCGTTCAGAACGAGCGACGTTGCGACATTGACGACCGCGGCGAATTCGCTCTCATTCGTCCAAAGAAAGTAGAACGTGAACGTCGTATTGTCGGACTCCTCGTGTCTCTCGACAAGAACCTTGATCCAGCTGTTCATGGACTCAATATGCTGGTCGAGAAAGATGTCGAGTTCGGGGTGCGGCAATTCCCAGATCAGAAACGGCTTGTCGAGGTTGATGAAGAAAGGCGCGTGCGGCCCCGGCAGCAGTTGAAGCGCTCCGCGGCGGCTCTCGATCCCCTCGCGAAAGACTGATTCCAAAGATTGCTGGCGCTTCCCCACGGCGTCGTTTCGCTCTTCGAAAATCCGCAAAATCTCACTTCGGCGCTTGGCGGTGCGCCGGCCGAGTTTTTCGAGATCGAGGCCTGATTTCTTGAAATAAGATTTGAGGACCTTGCCGACGGCTTGGCGATTTCTGTTCAGCTTCTTTGAACCGGCGGGCGGACGACCGCCGGCCATGCGCTCCTCGTAGATCGCGGCGGCGACGCGCTTGACCTCGGCATCGTCGATATTCGCCATGGCATTTCCTCCTCTTTGTCTCTAAGAGGACCGGCTCTGGCGTCGATTGTTTCGTACTATTTGGCGCTCAGAGGTCGGCCGGCGTCAGGATAGGAGCGAAGCCTGACGGAGTCACGCGGCGGCGCCGCGGCTGGAGCCAAGCTCCGCCGGCGGCGGCTCGTGCAAGTTCAGCTGGCGCGATCTCAGGCCGCGGCGCTGGCCTTGGCCGGGTCGTCGCGGATGACGATGGTGTTGACGACCGGGAAAATCTGGTCGCCTGGCATGCCGGCCCGCCGGGCATGTTCGCGGATCGATTCCGGAATTCGGGCCTTATAGACGCAGAATGTCCCAATCCTTCCATCGGGTTCCTCGACCACATAGCTGCGGATCCAGCGGACGCGGTCAGGAATCTCCTCATCGGCGATTTTGGCGGACTTTGCGCGCGGCTTTGAGTTCCGGCAAGTTCGCCCATGCGCTCGGGCGGCGAATGCCATAGAGATTTATGACTTTTCCCTGCTATTCGATTAGATCGGCAGAGCGAACGCGGCGCGCCGTCGCCAAGACATCTGAGATCAGCGTCGTTTAGTGATCACCACTTCGAGATATTCGCTGGGTACGACCAGCGTGCCGTCCTCGGCGATGTTGAATTGATCGAGCAGATCATAGATATCGGCCTCGAGCGCCTCGCGCGCCTCGGGATCGATCGCCGCAAACGCCTTCACGATCGGACCGTAGCAACTACGGAAAATCTCGACCCAATGCTTGGGCGACTTGTAGCGGAAGACAAAGTACTTGCTCTGCGCCGCGACGGTCGCGTTCGAACTGAACAGCGCGTCAAGATGCGCCTTGCTGCCCCACAGCGCCGGCGACTTCAGGCCCGGCGCGGGCGGAACGTATTTGCCAATGGTTTTGAACAGCTCGCCGATGAAGCTCTCCGGCGTCCAGTTGGCGAGGCCGATCGTACCGCCTGGACGGCAGACGCGAATGAGCTCGCTTGCGGCCTGTTCCTGATTTGGAGTGAACATGACGCCGAAGGTTGAAAGGACGACATCGAAGCTGCCGTCGTTAAAAGAAAGGGCTTCCGCGTCGGCTTCCTTAAAAATGACCGGGAGGCGCTCGGCTTCGGCGCGTTCGCGCCCGCCGTCGAGGAGCGCGCCGACGTAGTCCGTCGACACGACGTCAGCGAAGCGGCGGGCTGCGGCGAGCGTCGCATTGCCGTTGCCGGCGGCGACGTCGAGGACACGCTGGTTGCTGCGGAGATCGACGGCCTCGCACAGCATTTCGCCGACGATCTGCAAGGTGGCGCCTATCACGGCGTAGTCGCCGGAGCCCCAGGCGATCTGTTGGCGGCTCTTGATTGTGGCGAGATCAATCGTGGGAGGGACAGCTGCTTTGACGTTCACTGTATCATTCCTTTCTTGTTGGGCACGACAATTGCCGCTCTGCCAACGCAGCGTCTAAAGCGTCAGCCCGCCGGGGGAGCCGATCACGACAAAAAGCATGGCGGCGATTGGCGATCTTTCCTTGTCGCGGCTGCAGCGCGATGGGCCCTATCCTAGGCATTGTCGCGGCTGGCGCGAATGATCAGGCGTCCGCAATGCTTGACAGGGCGTCGGGAATCTCCACGTCTCTTGATCAGGCGTCCTGATCACATGCTCAGACGTCGGGCGGATGCCGAATGACAGCTGACGCGCTCTCCGATGTGCTGAGGACGGTCCGGCTCACCGGTGCGACGTTCTTTGACGTCGCAGCCAAGGCGCCGTGGGTCGCCGAGTTGCCGCCGCGAGAAATGATCCTGCCGAAGATTTTGCCAGGCGCCGAGCATTTGATCGCGTATCATGTTCTCACCGAAGGTCGTTGCTTCGCCAATATCGTCGGCGAAGAGCCGATCGTGGTCGCCGCCGGCGAAGTCATCGTCTTCACCAAGGGCGATGCGCATGTCCTGTCGAGCAGTCCCGGCATGCGCGCCGACCCCGTCGCGCCGGGCGCGCTCGATGCCGCCGCCGGGAGCCAATTGCCGTTCTTCATCAACTATGGCGGCGCTGGGCCGCCGTCGGCCAAGTTCGTGTGCGGATATCTCGCCTGCGACGCCCATCCGTTTAACCCGCTTCTCGACAATCTGCCGCCGGTCATCAAGGCCGGAGACGGTGAAACAGGGTCGCTTGGCGCGTTCATCCGTTTTGCGACGAGGGAATCCGCGGACAAACGCGCCGGCGGAGAAAGCGTCCTCGCCAAACTGAGCGAGCTGATGTTCATCGAGGTCGTTCGCCGGCATCTCGCGGCCCTGCCGCCGGAACAGGCCGGGTGGTTGGCGGGTCTGCGCGATCCCTTTGTCGGAAAGTCATTGTCGCTGATGCATGGGAGCCCAGCGCATAATTGGACGATCGAAGAACTGGCGAAACAGGTTGGCTTGTCGCGCTCGGTCCTCGCCGAGCGCTTTACTGACCTCGTCGGCGCGCCGCCGATGCAGTATCTCGGCAAATGGCGGATGCAAATCGCGGCGGGACTTCTGAGCCAAGGCGGCGTCAATATTGCAACCGTCGCCGCCGACATCGGCTATAAATCCGAGGCGGCTTTCAGCCGCGCTTTCAAGAAGATGGTGGGGACGCCGCCCTCGCTTTGGCGTCGCCGCGTTTGCGAGCGCACCCTGGCCGCTACAGCGTCTTCAGAAATCCGGCGAAACGCATGAGGCCCTCGGGCCACGGGCCATGGCCGCTGTCGGCGTTGATGTGGCCGGAATTGCCGGCGTCGGCGAGCGCCGCGCCGAGCGTCCCGGCCAGCCTTTCGCTGTCGGCGTAGGGCGCGTAAGGATCATCGCGGCTGGCGACGACGAGGCCAGGAAAGGGCAGCCGCTCCAGAGGAGCCGCGACGAAGGCCGGATCGATTGAGGGCAGCGCCGCGACGACCTCGGGCGCGGGCGGGGCGACGAGAAAGGCGCCTTTGACGTCGCGCCCGCCCAGCAACGGCGCGGCATGGGCGACGACGAGAACGCCGAGACTATGCGCGACAAGCACGATCGGGCGCTCGCAGCCGTCGATCTCCTCGATCAGACGCTCGCGCCATGTCATGAGCTTTGGTCGGTCCCAATCGGCCTGATGGACGATCCGCGCCGTCGGCAGCTTGGCGCTCCAGCGGCTCTGCCAATGATCGGGCTCTGAGCCGCCAAGCCCCGGAACGATGAGGATGTCGGCGTCGGAGGTGCGCATGCCTCAGGCTGAGGCCGCGGCGAAAGTCGTCGGCCGCGCCAACTCGGCCACAAGCGCGTCGATGAAGGTCTCGTAAAGCCTTCCCTCGATCGCCCCAAGCTTCTCCGCGGCCGTTTCGAAGTCCGGGTCCAGGGAGGCGAGCTCAGCCGCGACGTCGGAGAGATGCTTTTCTTCCTCCATCAGCAGTCCGCCGATGCGCGCCGCGACGGTCGAGCCGGCGAGCGCGCGCCTATAAACGCCATAGACCAGCAGGGCGCGGCGCTCGACGAGCCAGGTCACATAGCAATAGACGAGCCTCGCGCGCAAAGCATCCGGGCGGTCGGCGAAAGCTTCGTCGCAGGCGGCATCGAGGTTTTGAAAATAGGCCTCGGCCTCGTCGCCGCACAGCATGTTCTCCGACCTATAAGTGGCGAAAGCCTCGCCGCCGATTTTTAACGCGATCTGCTTGAGGCCGAGCGCATGGCGCCCTTCCTCCAGCGCGTGGTTGAGAATCGCGCTGGTCAGAGCTTCCGCCCGCTGGCTTTTGACGATTTTGCGGAAGCCGACATATTCAAGATAGGAGAATGTGTTCAGCCAGCGCGCGTGCAGGTTTGGATCGGCGACGATCGCGCCGACGGCGGCTTCAAGGCGATTTTGCGGAGGCATGGCCAACTCTCGTCATTGTTTTCAAAAAACGCCTCCCTCATCCTGAGGAGCCGAACACGCGCTGAAAGATCAGGTCGACGTTTTTCAGATGATAGCCGAGATCGAACAGCTGTTCGAGTTCGACGTCGCCGAGCGCCTTGCTGACGTCGGGATCGGCTTTGAGCAGCGACAAAAAGTCGCCCTCGCCGCGCCACACTGGCATGGCGTTGCGCTGGACCAAGGCGTAGGCGTCCTCGCGGCTGACGCCTTTTTGCGTCAGGGCGAGCAGAACCCGCTGCGAATGGATGAGGCCGCCGAGCCGGTCGAGGTTTTTCTGCATATTTTTTGGATAGACCAGCAGCTTGTCGATGACGCCCGTCATCCGCGCGAGCGCGAAATCGAGCGTAATCGTGGCGTCGGGCGCGATCATCCGCTCGACCGATGAATGCGAAATATCGCGCTCGTGCCACAGCGCGACATTCTCCATGGCTGGCAGCGCCATGCCGCGAACGAGGCGGGCGAGGCCGGTCACATTCTCGGTCAGCACCGGATTGCGCTTATGCGGCATGGCGGAAGAGCCTTTCTGCCCTTCGGAAAAAAATTCCTCCGCCTCCAGCACCTCGGTGCGCTGCAAATGCCTGATTTCGATCGCCAGCCGCTCCAGGGAGGAGGCGACGACTCCAAGGGTCGCGAAGAACATCGCGTGCCGGTCCCGCGGAATAATCTGGGTCGAGACCGGCTCGACCGCGAGCCCGAGCTTTTCTGCGACATAGGCTTCGACGCGGGGATCGACATTGGCGAAGGTGCCGACGGCGCCCGAAATCGCGCAAGTCGCAATCTCTTTGCGCGCCGCGACGAGCCGTTCCCTGGCGCGGGAAAACTCGGCGTAGGCCTGGGCGAGCTTCAGCCCGAAGGTGACGGGCTCGGCGTGAATGCCATGCGAGCGGCCGATGGTCGGCGTTAATTTATGCTCGAAGGCGCGCCGCTTCAGAGCGGCAAGGAGGGCGTCGACGTCAGAGATCAAAATGTCCGAGGCGCGGGCGAGCTGCACCGCGAGGCAAGTGTCGAGCACGTCGGAGGAGGTCATGCCCTGATGCGCGAAGCGCGCGTCCGGCCCGATGAATTCGGCAAGATGGGTCAAAAAGGCGATGACGTCGTGCTTGGTCGTTTTCTCGATCTCTTCGATGCGCGCGACGTCGAATTTGACTTTTCCCGCCTTGGCCCAGATCGCCTCCGCCGCGGATTTCGGAATGACGCCGATTTCGGCGAGCGCGTCGCAGGCGTAGGCCTCGATCTCGAACCAGATCCGGAACTTGGTTTGCGCGTCCCAGACGGCGACCATTTCGGGGCGGGAATAGCGGGGGATCATCGGCGGGGCTCGCGCGCGGCTTGCGGAAAGCGGAGCCCTAGCACGCGCGGCGGCCAAAACGCAAAACCTTCTGGTCAGGGCTCAATTTAGAATGTCTGAAAACGGTGAGCGGATATTTGCTCCCGAGTTTCGCGCGCCGTAAGCGGCTCATGTAGTCGAAGTAACTTTGCCATGCAAAGATCTTGAGCTGTGCGGCGCGCAAATATCGATGTCAATGATGTGCGTGTTCGCACTGATCGTGGTTCGCCAATGTCTCGATGACGCGGCAGTCGCCGACGCGACCATGACCGCAAGCGTCCACCATCCTCTGCAGCTCGGCGCGGAGAGCGGTGAGCTGACCGATGCGCCGGTCAACTTCGCTCATGTGTCGGCGCGCGATGCGGTCTGCCTCAGTGCAAGATTGATCGGGCTGCGCGCTCATCGCCAGCAGCTCGCGGATAGCCTCGATCTCGAACCCCAACTCCCGTGCGTGACGAATGAATGTTAGCCGGGACACTTCGGCCTCGGCATAGCGGCGCTGTTTCCCTTCATTGCGGGAAGGGGAGGGCATGAGGGCGACCAATTCGTAATAGCGAATGGTCGGCACTTTCACCCCCGTCCGGCGGGACAGTTCGCCAATCGAGATTTTCATCTTCGACCCTTGCACCTCTGGTGGCTAGAGGTTGTACGCTTTGCATCGAATTTTGAAAAGGAGCGGCCATGGCCGACGATTGCTGTAACTTGGGCGACGGCAGCTTCGCCCCGCCACCGCTGCAATTTCCCAAGCCAAAGGCCGCAAAGGCTGCCGCTACGACAAGCTGCGAGGCGGACGTCGCCTGCGGCTGTCACGGCGGCGTACCCCGCTTCGACGGACTCGATCCTCGTTACAAGGGCGTGCTCTGGACGGTGATCGGCATCAATGGCGCGATGTTTCTGATGGAGATGGTCGCGGGTCAGCTTGCCGGGTCGCAAGCCCTCAAGGCCGACGCTCTGGATTTCCTCGCCGATGCAGTCACCTACGGGCTAAGTCTGGCTGTGATCGGTGCGCCGCTGCGAACCAGGGCCACGGCGGCCCTGTTTAAGGGGCTGTCCCTTTCCCTGATGGCTTTATGGGTGTTCGGCTCGACAATCGATCACACGATCGTTCTCGGCCTGCCGAGCGCCGAACTAATGGGCGGAATCGCCGTGCTGGCGCTGGCGGTCAACCTGGCCTCGGTCCTGATTCTGCTGCGCTACAAGGACGGCGATGCCAACGTGCGTTCGGTCTGGCTGTGTTCGCGCAATGACGCGATCGGCAACGCTGTGGTGATGATTGCTGCGGCGGGCGTGCGGGGAACTGGAACCGCGTGGCCAGATCTCGGCGTCGCCGCACTGATGGCTGGAATTTTTGTCACATCGTCGGTGCAAATTCTGCGGCTGGCCTGGGCGGAATATCGTGACGGTCGCCACGCGCTACCCCCTCGCGGCCGAGTAACCTCATCGCGTATTCGCGGGATCATCACGACGCCCAGCGCTATTCCTGAGGCGACTGCCTCACCTACGCAGAAAAGCAATCGCCGCGCCGATGATCGCGAGCTGGAGGTCAAAGCCGCCCATCAATTCTGAAGATATGACCGCTCTTTCGATTAGTTCGCAACGCTCTTGTAGCCCCGCTGGGTCATGCAGCTTTGCTCCATCTTTTCAACGTCTCCGCTCCGCGCGGACATGGTGCTTTTAAAGATGTCATATTCTCCCGGTTGCAGGCCATGAGCCGCATTGGCGGCGCGCTCGGCCTCGCTTCTGCAAGCGGCCCGGTCGAGATCTTGTTGTTGAGACGGGACAGGATGGCCACCTTGAGACGGGACAGGATGGCCAGCTTGAGACGGGAGAGGATGGTCATCGCTCCTTTGATAGATGACCGGCGGCGGCCCAGCGCAGCCGTGCATGGCGCCAAAGATGTTTTTAAAGAGGTTATATTCGCGTCCCTGCCCGGGAAGTGGCGCAAGGTCCTCGCAGCCGTCCTGGACAGGCTGTGCCTGCTGGGGCGTCGCTGCCGCACGGCTATCGAGCGCTTGAGCAGCCGAAGGCGACGGCATGAAGCCCGACAGCATGAAGGCGAAAAGCAAAGCCCCGATAACCTCTCTGCGCATGACCCGCACTCCCAACAACGCCGCTGAGCTATGGAGAGCAGCCTCTGTTAAGTCAATCCAGGCGCGTCGCATTTGTAAAGGGCTTGCGGCGGCCTTGCACGGCGCGAAGCTCAATAGACGAGCCCGTCCAGCCTCGTGGCCAGCTTTGTCTTGTTCAGCCTTGAGGCGCGCGATCTCGGCGCGCGGATCGGCGCAAACGGCCCATCCTCCGCAAGCAGTGCGTAGACGCACATCATTGTCGAGCGCCTGCAATTACTATTGCTGGCCCACACAAGCTGCCGAGATGTGACCATGATTAGGTTGGAAGGCTTGAATATTATTATCAGCGGAAATAATCGCGACGATCTTTTATTCGAATATAATCAGTTCGAAAGGGCGGCGATTGGTCATCTCGAGGAGCCGCCTCACTTTGACTCTGTCGGCCACAAAATTGAACGCAAGCCAGCCATTGACCGCAAGCTGGCCATCGGCCCTATCGAAAGGACGATTAATCCCCCTCCGCTCGGATTTGGTAATTACAACGAAATTGAACGCAAGCCAGCCATCGGCCCTAAGGTCGACGAATATGAAAGCCAAATCCTCCAGGCGTTGATGCGCATCGCGAAATCGAGCATTGGAGCAGCCATCCTCGGCGCGGCGAGGCGGCTTCCCGAGCCCCTTTATATCCTGCCGATCGGCGAGCGCGACGCGGTGATGATGGGGGGGCATATGGGCAAGTGCCTTGCTGACGAAGCCCACGTATCGCAAACAAATCCTGACGATAAAGTCCCCCCCGTCAAGATCAACCCGCGTGACCCGAAAACCTGTAAGCCGCTGAAGGCGGGCGGCGCGGAAACCGATCCCCAGAACGAACTCGACTCCACGCTCGTGCATGAGATGGCCCATGCGGTGCGGCCAAAAACCTCTCCCCTATGGAAGAAGATTCAAACGGGCGACCCCTGGCTGGACTTCGAAGAGTTTTTCGCGACCGTCGTGCAGAACATTTACAAATCGGAACGAGGCGATCTCGTCCTCAGGGGCGGTCATGACGACAGCATCCTGCCTCACGATCTTGCAACATCCGAAGGATTTATGAAGGACTTAAGGTTTCATGGGAGGGTCGAAAAACTTTACAGGGCTGAACCGCTCGCGCAAAGATTAGGGCGTGTGAAAGGCATTAAATTTAATCCGTTCACGCTGGCGACTGGGCAAAAATGTGGGCTTGAACTGATATAGGCGCGGACCCAGGTCTTTCATCTGCGCACCGCGTCTCCTGTGTTGATGCCAAGACATTTCAGACCACCTTACAAGGTGCAATAGACGCTGGGCCGCGACGTTGAGATTCCGCTTCGGGTCGGAAGGGCGTTGGTTTCGACGAGCCTCTATCGCGTCCCGTGGCCTGCCTTGTCTTGTTCGCCCTTGAGGCGCGCGATTTCCGCCCGGATCGGCGCGAACGGTCCATATTTATGCTGCGCCTCGCTAAAACCGTCGGCGTAGGGCCCGTAGGGCGCATCGACCGGCTTGTCGAGCAGGTCCGGAAAATCGTGATCGAGGCCCTTCTTTTGTGGCCGCGGCTGCGATTCGACATAAGCGGCGACGTCCCAGGCGTCCTCGATCGAAAGCTGCGGGTGTAGGTAATCCGCGCCGGCCGGCATATTGGAATGGATGAAGTTCGCCATATTGATGAGCCGCGCCATCCCCGCGCCATCATTGAAGCTATCGTCGCCCCACAGCGGCGGGACGGCGTAGCCGGCCGCCGGCGCCTGCGGATCGCGCGGCAGGCCGCCTCCGTCGCTCACGTGACAGACGGTGCAGATCTCAGCATAAATCTTTTCGCCCCGCGCGGGCTCGGCGGCGCGACCCAGCTCCGCCACGTCGCCCGCGCCATGGCCAGCGAGCTGTTCGCCTTTCGTCATGTCCAGGGCGAGAAATCTGACATAGGCGACGAACGCCAGCATCGGCGGCGAGGCGCTCGGCAGGGCGCGCCCGTTCATGCTCCGCGTCATACAGGAATTGAGGCGCTCCTCGATCGAAATTTCCTCGCCGCGCCGGAAGCTGTAGGCGGGAAAATCGTAATAGACGCCGAACAGCGGGAGGCCGAATTTCTTGGTTCCGGCCTCAAGGTGGCAGTCGCCGCAGCTCAGATTATTGCCGGCGAAGCGGTCGGCGGGGTCGGGCGCGCGCGGCCCGATCAGCGCATAGGTTTGCGTGATAAGCGCCCGCCCGCGGCGGATTTGCCCGCCGCGCTCGTCATCGGGCAGAGCGTCGATATCGGGAACTCGCCAGACTGAGGCGTCCGGCGCGCCGGTCTCGGCGGCTTTTGGCGCGCCAAGTGACGCACTCAGCGCGAGGATGACGGCGACGCCCGATCGCAGCAAATTCAATTGGACCGCCCCTGTTTCAGCAGGGATCCAAATCGCTGCCGCCAGCTCGGCAGGGTGCCGGCGAAAGGCAGCGGTTCAGCCTCGAACACCGCGCGCGCGATCGCCCGCGCCAGACAATCGGCGGCGCGCATGCCGATCTCGGCGGCTTCGCTGACTGTCGGCGCAGCGGCGGCGGCGGTTGCGGCGGAAAAAACCGTGTCGCCGTCCATTGCGGCATGGGTGGGACGCAGCGCATGGGCCATGCCGGCATGGGCCATGATGGCGAGGCGCTTGGCTTCGGCTTTGGTCAAAGCGGCGTCGGTCGCGACGATGGCGATGGTGGTGTTTTGCGGCTCAGCGCTTTTGATCGAGAAGTCATTGGGCGGAGTTGGCCAGTCCGACGGCCAGCCGAGGCCGCCGAATTCGCCGTCGCATTCATAAGGCGCGGCCCAGAAATGCGGGCCGTCGCCGATCGTCGCCATGCCGACGGCGTTGACCGCGACGAGCGCGCCGACGCAAAAGCCAGCCGAGGTTTTGGCGCTCGCTGAGCCGAGGCCGCCTTTGAGATTGGCGGTGGTCGCGCCGAAGCCCGCGCCTGCGCCGCCGAGCGCAAAATCCTGCGCCGCCGCCGCTGCGGCCTCAAAGCCAAGACGCCAATAGACCGGCTCGCGGCCAAAATCCTTGTTCCCGCCATTCAGAAGATCGAAGAGAACCGCGCCCGGCGCGATCGGGACCTTGATGGAGCCGAGTGGAAACCCCCGGCCGCTCTCGCGCAGAAGAGCCAGAACGCCGCCCATTGAATCGAGTCCATAGACGGAGCCGCCCGAAAGGACGAGGGCGTCGACCCGCCCGACCATCATGCCGGGTTCGAGCAGAGCCGTATCGCGGGTCCCGGGCGCGCCGCCATGCACCGCCACCGAGGCCATGCAAGCGGAATCGAACAGAACCGTGGTGACGCCGGAGGCCAGCCTTGCTTCATGCGCGTTGCCGACTTTGAGGCCCGCGATGTCGGTGATCAAATTTCTCATCGCGGGCTCCCCCAAGAGCCTTATTCGCGGGCGAGGGTTCACGTGAAACGGCTTTGCTCTGATGCCGTCTGCGCGCTTCAGGACGCGCTGAACTTGCTGACAATCTCGCGCGCCAACGCGCCGCCCTCAGCGAGGAAGCGGCTGATGATGATCTGCGCATTCGGCGTGCACGCCTGATAGGTTTGCTGATAATCGTGAAAACCGCGGTTGAAGGTTCCGGCGAGCCGCTCCTTGCGGTTCTCGGTTTTTGCTTCAGCTTCGAGCAGGTCCTGCATTTTCGCGCGCCAGTCGTCGTTCGAGCCGCAGATGTCGTCGAGATAGGCGAGAGCGCCGAGGATTTCGGCGAGCCGCAGCATTTGCGGCTCATATGGGGGCGGAGGCGCTTCCGGCGCCGGCGGATTTTTGGCGTCGGCCTCGCCTTTCCCGGTCTTGTCCGGCGCGGCGTCGCCCGCTGGTTTTTTCGTTGCGGTCTTGTCCTTGTGAAGATGGCGCGCTTTCACGCGGAAATGGCTGCCGCCGCCGTCCGCCCGCGGATCTTGCGGCGCGGCGATCGAAACCGGGGCGAGCGCCGCGACGAACGCCGCGGCGACGGCGCCGCGCAGCCAGATCTTGAAGGGCGCCATAACGAACGCCGCCATTTTGCTCCACCTGTTGTCGTAAGCGCTTAGCCTCGACTGCTTCGCGGCGCGCTCGATCGAGCCGATCGCAGGATCGCCGCCGCGCCGGCGACGACTTCCGCAGTATGCGGCGTGCAATAGAGTTTGGAAAGCTGGCGCGGTGCGGTCCAGATGATTTCGCCGGCTTCGGGTCCGGTCGCACCGTCGCCGGCGATCCATTCGCCGACGAAGGAGGCGATGACGAAATGCCGCTTGATCCTGCCGCCTGCGTCGCATTCGATCGATTCGATATGACGGTTGAAAGCGAGGATGCGCGCCGTGACGGAGACCTCCTCGGCGAGCTCTCGCAAGGCCGCCTCGGTCATCGTCTCGCCAGCCTCGACAAGTCCGCCAGGCAACGAAAATGCGCCCGCGAAGGGCGGCCGCGTGCGCGTCGCCAACAATACCTTGCCGCTGCGGAAAACAGCGATGCTGACCGCAACCATGGGATAAGCGGGGTAATGCCGCGGCGGATCGGCCTCAGCGGCGCTCACGGGTAAAGACGCTCCTTGCGCCATAGGGCTCCTAGCGCCTCACGGCGGAAGACGATGCGGTCATGCAGGCGGAAGGCGCCGTCCGACCAGAATTCGAGATAGACCGGCAGAATGCGATAGCCGACCCAATAGGGCGGGCGGGGAATCGTCCCAAACGCAAATTTCGCTGCGTATTTCGCGATCGACGCCTCGAGCGCGAAACGGCTTTCGAGCGGGCGCGACTGCTGGCTCGCCCAGGCGCCGAGGCGGCTTTGCAGCGCCCGGCTTGCGAAATAGGCGTCCGCTTCGGCGTCGGAGACGGGCTCGACCGCCCCGCGAAACCGGATCTGCCGGCGCAGCGACTTCCAATGCAGGACGCCGGCCGCTTTCGGAGTCGCTGAAAGCTGCTCGCCCTTGGCGCTGTCAGCGTTGCTGTAGAACACGAAGCCCGAGCGGTTAGCGTCCTTCAGCAGCACCATGCGGACGTCCGGCAGCCCTTCTGCGTCAACGGTGGCGAGCGCCATCGCCTCCGGATCGTTCGGTTCGTGTTTTTGCGCCTCCGCGAACCAGACGGCGAAGAGTTCGAAGGGGTCCTGCGCTTCGGTGAAGTCACGCCCCGTTAACTTGTTCAAGGCTAAATCTCCCTAAAGGCAACGCTTTCGCGGGCGGCAAATTCGTAACGGGACGGCTCGTGCGCCATTATCATCAAACGCAACCTGCCTCCAGGCGTCGGTGGTCCAGTCTTTCGCCCGCCGACTTGCCTCGCCTGGCCCGTCGCCACGTTGCGCAATGGCTGCTTCTTGCCGCGGCGATGGCGTTCCTTGGGGGATGCGCCATGTCGTTGCCGATCGCCACCTTGTCGACCTCGAATGACGACGCCACCGGCTCGATTCCAGCCTCCAGGCTCGAGGGCCTGCTCGATGCGGAGGATTGGCGCAGGGCCAACGCCGCTCTTGCGACGGCGCTCGATCCACAAGGCAACGGATCGCTTGTCGCCTGGGACAATCCGCAGTCCGGCGCCAAGGGCTCCTTCCTTCCGCTCGGGAAGCCCTATCCGTCGGACGCGAAGATCTGCCGGGCTTTCAAGACGGCGGTTGCGCGCCAAGACGCTGACCCTATCGAGACAATGCAAGGCCTCGCCTGCTCGGAAAAGGGCGGCGATTGGACCATCACCAAACTCAGCCCTTCGAAAAAAGGCGATACGCCCGAAGGCGGGCCGGCCGCAACATCTTCGCGGGCGACCTTAGCAAGGCGCGGCGCATAGCCGGGCAAGCCTTGCGCCAGGCCGCGACATCCCCCAAATTCAAGTTGAGACGTGGGCGTTCGCGCCAATGCAATGGGCGAGCGTGGGAGTGGGCTCAATTGATGCGTGATCCTTATACTGTTTTATGCGTCGCCAAAAGCGCGGACGCCGCGGCAATCAAATCGGCGTTCCGCAAGCTTGCGAAAAAATTTCATCCCGATCAGAGCAAAGAGCCGAAAGCGAAAGAAAAATTCGCCGAGGTCAGCGCCGCTTACGAGATTTTGGGCGACGAAAAGAAACGCGCCGCCTTTGATCGCGGCGAAATCGACGCGGAAGGCAAGCCCCGCCATCCTGGCTTCGAAGGATTTGGCGCGGGTCCGGGCTTTGGCCGCCGGGCCCACGCCGGCGCCGGCTTTGAAGGTTTCGAGTTCAACTTCGGAACTGGCCGCGCCGGCTCGGGCGCGGGCGCGCAAGGCTTCGACGCCAACGATATTTTCAGCGAGCTTTTTGGCGGCGCGGCTGGCCGCAGAGGCGCGCGCGGGACTTCCGCGCCGCCTCCGCGCGGCGAGGACATCCAGGCTAGCGTGACCATCAGCCTCAATGAGGCGGCGCAAGGAGCCGCCGCGCGGGTGACTCTCGCGACCGGCCGGACGCTGGAGGTCACGGTTCCGGCGGGCATCGAGGACGGCAAGCAGATCCGCCTCAAACGGCAAGGTCATCAAAGCCTCGGCGGCGGCGAGCCGGGCGACGCCATCGTCACCGTCAAGATCGCCAAGCATCCTTTTCTTCGCGTCGAAGGACACGACCTGCGGCTTGATCTGCCGGTCACGCTCTATGAAGCAGTCCTTGGCGGCAAGGTCAACGCGCCGACGCTCGACGGGGCCGTCGAACTTGCAATCCCGCCCGGCTCGAACGGCGGCCGCACCTTGCGGCTGCGCGGCAAGGGGCTGCCCCATGCGCATGGCGGCGCTGGCGATCTTCTGGTAACGCTGCGCATCCTTCTGCCGGACGAAAGCGATCCTGAGCTCGCCAATCTCATGCGCAAATGGGAAAGCGGCAAGCCCTACAATCCGCGTAGCGACATGGGCTGACTTCTGTTGACGCTCGGACGGAACCGGCGATGCGGCGGCTGATCGTCGAAGAGCCTTATGCGAAATCGGCCCTGCTGAGCCGCCGCATCGCCGTGTTTGCGCTCGCCGTCGCGCTGATTGGCGTCGCCGTGGCGCGCGGCGGGGTCGACCCGCCGGCGGCGCTCGCGGTGCTAGGCGGCTCGATCGGCCTTGCGGCGGCGGCGGTCATCTTGGCGCTGCTCGCCTTCGTTATCATCTGGCGCACCGGCCGGCCGGGCGCGGGGCAGGCCGCGGCGGGGCTTTTCCTTGCGCTGCTGCTTCTCGCCTATCCGGCCTATCTGGCGGCGAAAGCGATACATTTGCCGCGTTTGACCGATCTTTCAACCGATGTCGCCGACCCGCCGGTTTTTTCCGCCTCCCGCGTCGCCCAGGCCGCAAGGGGCGGCGTGACGCCGCATAGCGCGCCGGCGTCGCTGCGCAAGGCGCAGGCGCAGGCCTATCCGAAAATACTGCCGATCCTGCTTGATCTCGATGCCGACGAAGCCTATTCGGCGATCCTGAAGGCCCTCTCGGCGAGCGGCTGGCGCATCATCGAACAAACGCCCCCAGGGCTCGGACGGATGGGCGTCGGCCATGTCGACGCCATCGCCCGCAGCCTGATCCTGGGCTTTCCCTGCTATATTACCTTGCGCATTCGCCCGCTCGCCGGGCAGACGCGCGTCGACATACGCTCGGTCTCCCGCTTCGGGCCCTACGACTTCGGCCAGAATCAGCGCAACATCCATGTTTTCGAGGCGGCTCTCGCGACGCAAGTCGATAAGAAGTGACGCGTGTCAGGCCGGACAATAACGCGCGGAAAGCGTCAAAGGTCCGTCAGCGGCGACGAGGCCGCGCCGCGCCAGATCCTGCAGATGCGCCAGCACAGAAAGGCCGGCGGGGAAGCGCAGAGCCGGGGCAAGGCCCTCATAGACGTGCGCGACGATCGTCTCGATCGTCTCGTCGCCTTCCTTGAGGCGCGAGAGGATGGCGCGCTCGCGTTGGCGCCGGTGGTGGGCGAGGGCGCGGACGAAACGCTGCGGCTCGGTCACCGGCCCGCCATGTCCCGGCCAATAGATCCTGTCGTCGCGAAGGCGCAGTTTTTCGAGCGAAGCCATATAATCGCCCATGGCGCCGTCGGGCGGCGCGATGACCGAGGTCGACCACGCCATGACATGGTCCCCGGAAAACAGCGCTTTCTCCTGCGGCAGGCTGAACGCCAGATGGTTTCCGGTATGCCCCGGCGTTGCGACGCAGACGAGCGCGAAGTTTTGCGCCTCGAAGGCGTCGCCCTCGTGTAGGATTTGGTCCGGCGTGTAGGCCATGTCGTGAGCGGCGTCGAGGCGCACCGCAGCGCCCTCATGTTCGCCGGGCGCATAGGGGGCGCATCCGTAAATCGGCGCGCCCGTCGCCCGTTTCAGCGCGCGCGCGGCGACGGAATGATCCTTGTGCGTGTGGGTGGCGAAAATCGCGGCGATGGACTCTCCCCGCAAGGCTTCGAGGAGGGCTGTGATATGCGCTTCGTCGCCTGGGCCCGGATCAATGATGGCGACTTCGCCGGAGCCGACGACATAGGTGCAGGTACCCGTAAAAGTCATCGGCGAAGGGTTTGGCGCGACCATGCGGCGCACCAGCGGCGAGAGGCGCACGAGTTCGCCCGGCGCGCCCGCGAAGGAGCGGTTGAAGGCGAGCTCGTCTGCGGCCGCGGCGTTTAATTCATCCATGTTGACAGTTTAACTCAGGCTCCCCCCAAAAGATGCGGATTTTTGATCGTGATCCGTCCGAATGTCTGTACCGGATGGAAGGTTCATTGGCATCGAGTCAACCTGAATGATGCCTTTGCGACTCATTTCGGCGATTTCCTACGATCGAGCCGCTGCTGCCGCGACCGAAATCCCCATGGCCACCATGCAGACGACCTGCACGAAAAACAATGCAAAGCGCACGGAGGCGACAAAATCGGATGGGGCAAACGCGACATGGACGATCGTCTGGCAGATTTGCGCCGCCACAAACGCGAGGGCGAGCGCGTCCAGAAGAGCCCCACTTGCGCCAGTGGCGGAACCGCAAACGACGATGGCGCCATAGACGGGTAAGTTCTCGACGCAATTGAGGTGCGCCCTCATTGCCCGGCGATACCATTCGCTTCCCTGGAGCGTGTCGGCGCGCCATTGGGATATTCTCGCTCGGCCCGCGAGAATTCCGGACCAGCGATAGACGCCGATCGTTCCGAACAGCACGATCAGTGTCCATCCCGCGAAGCCGAGCAGTACCCATTGCGGAATGGTCATGGGTGTTTCCTTTGCGGGAAAACATCATGGAAGCGGCGACGGAACGCCTCCTTGTCGCCGCTCCCCTTGATGTGGACCACGCTGTTGTCCATGCTGTGATTATTGAAGTGTTGCAAGCGCCGCCTGAATGCGATGGCTCTGGCCTTCGGTGATCAGGCTGGAAAGCACCTTGCCGAAGCGCGGATGCTGAGCGCCCGAGTGGATGTATTGCCAGCGGTAAGCCTTGAGGAAAGCGTCCTCGATCGCCCGCGCCTCCGCCTCGTCGATCCCGCGGCAGCACTTTGTCGCGAAGTAACTTGCGTCGGCTTTGGCCTGGGCTTGCAGGATGCCGTCCACCGCAGCGACCAGCTCGATGAACTCGTCGACCGCCCGGTCGCGCTGCTCCGCCGTTAGCCCGGCGTCGTGGCGCACCCACTCGAGTTCGTCGAGGATCGCGTGCTGGCTTTCCTCCTTCCAGTGGTAGAGGAAGACGTCCTTGAACAGGTCGGACAGCTCGGTGTCGGGGTCGATGCTCTGGCGATAGTGAAGCTGGGTGAATAATTCGATATCCAGCGTCAGCGCCAGCACCGCCCAGGTGCTTTTGCCGAGCACGGCGCGGGCGACTGCGTCGGGGTCCACGTCGAATTGGTAGCCGACGGGCAGAACCTCGCCGATCATCGCATCGATGCGGCGGAACAGCGCCTGATGCTTGAGCTCCTCGTCGCTGAAACGCACTAACGCTTCGAGCGCAACCTGGTCGCCAAGCGCATGATCGCGGCTCAGCTCCAGGACCTTGGCGTTGATGAACCGTTCGACCAGCCCGAAGACATTGGCGTAGGTGCGGCCCTGGATCTGGCTCACGAACCGCTTTTCATCGGCCAACAGGGTCGTGAACGCGTCGGCGAGCGAAAGTCCATCAGGAAGGAACTTGTGGGCGGCGTCGAAGCGGCGGCCCCGGACGACGTCCTCGTCGATGTCCCAGTAAACCTGCTTGGACGACTGGATGCAGCGGGCGTACCGGCTGCCGTCAGAGATCGTATCGATTGCAGTCATTGTCTGTCTTCCTTCTCGGAGGGTGCGCCGGCGGCGCCAAAGAAACCCGGTCGGTCGATGCCCGTCCAGCGGCCGAGGGTCTATGACCGCTCCACCGGAAAAAATGACTGGGACACCGGATGCTGATAGTAAGGTGAGGATGGACGCTTTATCGGACGTTTTGAGGGTCGCGCATCTGACCGGCGGCGTGTTTCTACACGCGGAGTTCTTCGCGCCGTGGTGCGTCGCCGCACGCGTCGCGCCCGAGCATTGCGCGCCCGTTCTCGGGCCTGCGTCCCATCTCATCCTCTATCACTACGTTGTCGAGGGTGAGCTCCGCCTTCGCGTGGAAGCCGATGGCGGGGAGGCCCTCGTGCTCGGGGAGGGCGAAGTCGTCATGCTGCCGCGCAACGACCTGCACCTGATCGGCAGCGACCTCAGCCTGCCACCGAGTAAGGGCAGTGACATCATCCAGCCGCCCAGGACCGGTGGGCTGTTCTCCATCCGTCATGGCGGCAACGGGGCGCGCACACGTTTGGTCTGCGGGTTCCTCGGCTGCGACAGCGCCGAAAGCAATCCGGTGGTCTCGACCTTGCCGTCAGCGCTAAAGCTCAACCTCGAGGAGGGCGCAGCGGCGGAATGGATTCGCTCGACCTTCCAATATGCCGCAAAGGAGGTGGCCGCTGGCCGCCCTGGATCGGAGACTGTGCTGGCCAAGCTGTCCGAGTTGCTGTTTGTCGAAACGGTGCGGCGCTACGCCGAGACTCTGCCGGACGGCCAGACCGGATGGCTCGCTGGATTGCGCGACACACATGTTGCGCGGGCGCTGGCGCTGCTGCACCGTGACATCACCCGGCGTTGGACGGTCGATGACCTTGGCCGCGAGGTCGGTCTATCACGTTCGGCGTTGGCCGATCGCTTCATTCGTCTGATCGGCGCGCCACCGATGCGCTACCTCGCCAGTTGGCGCATGCAGGTCGCGATTGAGAAGCTCCGCAATACCAGCGCCTCCCTCGCGCAAATTGCCGAGCTGGTCGGCTACGATTCCGAGGCCGCATTCTCCCGCGCGTTCAGGAAGGCGTTCGACGCGGCGCCGGCCACGTGGCGACGTTCCAATAGCTAGGCCACGTCGAGGCTAAACCTTCGACAGCCCTGTGATCTGACGGAAATGTTATGTCCGGTTTTGACGGTCGCAAGGCTACATTCAAATGGACGCGCCACCCGGAGTTTCCTGCGACCCCACGCCGAAAAATCTGATAGGTCACTTCGGCTCAGGGCCTGGCGGTCCGCCGGGCATTCCCGGCGGCGGAATGACCAGCGTTGAGTTCGGCTCCGGGACCGGCGCGGGCTTGACGATGCAGGGATCGACGCCGGGTTTTGGCTTGATGACGCCGCCGCCCGCATTCAGTTTTTCGCTGAGGCTTTCGCTTCGGCCGGACGTTAGACTGATCTTCAACAGTTGGAATTTGTAATGCATTGATAGCACGGATAAACCCGCGCTGGAAAAGCGCCTTGGCACTACATTTTCGTTGATCGCCGGGGTGGAGCGGGGTCAGGCGTCGGTGAGTTGACGCACGGTCGGCGGCAAAGCGACGCCGGCGGCGCGTAAGGCGAGGCTCGCCGCCGGACGCGGCGCCGAGCGCAGGAGAAAACGTTTGCCGTCTTGCTCGACCTCGGTCTCGGTCAGCGAGTCGAGATCGGCGAGAACGTCGGGCCAAGAACCGCTTTCCGCGTTGTCGCTGGCGGCGCCCCGCCTGCCCACATTGGCGATGCGATCCTCCAGCTCTTTTTTCAAGACGAGGGCGAGGAAGCTGCACGACACGTGGCCGCGAATGGTTTCGTCGAGCTTGTGAAAGATCGGCCGCGTGGCGAACAAACTCTTCGATGTGCGGAACGCCCGCTCCACCATCCACAATCGCTTGTAGCAGAGCATGGCTTCGAGCGGCGTGAGATCGGCGTTGGTCCGCAACACGAAGACACCGTCGAATTTTGCGTCCTCTTCCGCCTTGGCGCAGTCGATGGCGAAAATGTCGTCGCCTCGCGTCGCGAGGAAGCGGCGATAGCCCTTGTTGCCGACGAGACTCTTGTCGCCTTTCTTCAATTGCCGCTCGAGCGCGGTCAAGATCGCGGCCCTGGCGGCGGCGTCCTTCTTCATCTGTTCGTGATTGCGACAGACGATGTAGCGCCGTCCGGCGCGAGTGACGGCCTTGGCCTCGTAATCGATATCCTCGCCCCGCTTTGCAATGGTGAGCGGGATGAAGGGAGCGGGATCGTCGAGCACGAGTTCGCGCACGAGTTTGTCGGTGCGCTCCCGAACGCCGAGAATGTAGAGAAGCCCGCGCGCCTCGAGTTCGGCGATTGTTTCCGCGCTGATCATGCCGCGATCCGCGACGACGCAGACCCGGCCGATGGAAAAGCGCTTGCGCAGCCTGTCGACGACGGGGATAAGGCTGCCCGTATCGGCGGTGTTGCCGGGCCACATCTCTGTGCAAACCGGCCGGCCGTCGCCATCGAGCAGCACCGCGAGGATCATCTGATTGAGATCCGGCCGATGGTCCTTGGAAAAGCCGCGTTGTCCGAGGGTCTGTCCGCCCGCTCCCTCGAAATAGAGGCTGGTCGTGTCCATGAACACGAGATCGAGCGTGCTGAACAGATCGCGCCGCCGCGCGAACAGTTCCTCCTCGACGGCGTCCTTCAGGCAACGCGGCGCGAAGGGCGTGGCGCCGTGCTGTTGATCTTCGGCTAGCTCCCCGCCAAGCCAGGCCATCGCCCGGTAGAGGTGATGCAGGTCGAGGTTCTCGACCCCATCGATCCGGTAATCCTCCCGCCAGCGGTCCGCCGCTCGATCGGAGCCGCCAGAAAATAGACGATGCAGAACGGTGAGAAACACCGCGCGTTCGAGCGGGAAGCCATGCTTGCGCGAACCGGCGAGATCCTCGACGACCCTCCGGCAACCGGTCTCCTCCCACAATCGTTCGAAGACGAGAGCGGGCCCGATGCGTCGCGCCGCGCTCGCCGTTACAGCGCCGTCGGCGACGGCGTCGACGACAATGGCTTTCGCGGCGAAGCGTGCGCCCGATCGCAGCAACCGCTCCAATTGCCCGCTCTCGCGCAACTCCTCGACGCGGCCAAGCGTCGCGATCACCTGCTGGCGCACTTGCGCGCCTTGGCGACGGCTTTCGACGATCTGGAGATAGGCGCGGCCGCTCGAGGTCTTCTTGCGGAAATACATGTCGCGGAACCGTCTCGCCAACTCATTCGTGGTGCGCACATAATTGGCGCATGCACATTCCAAGTCAATAAGAAACGGCGCACACGTGGCACTACACTTTCGCGGGAAGCACCTCTCAATCCAAACAATATCAATGGCTTACCACGCGCCGCCCGGCCGCAACTGTAGAAGATCAGTTTGACTGATCTTCAACAGTTGGAATTTGTAATGCATTGATAGCACGGATAAACCCGCGCTGGAAAAGCGCCTTGGCACTACATTTTCGTTGATCGCCGGGGTGGAGCGGGGTCAGGCGTCGGTGAGTTGACGCACGGTCGGCGGCAAAGCGACGCCGGCGGCGCGTAAGGCGAGGCTCGCCGCCGGACGCGGCGCCGAGCGCAGGAGAAAACGTTTGCCGTCTTGCTCGACCTCGGTCTCGGTCAGCGAGTCGAGATCGGCGAGAACGTCGGGCCAAGAACCGCTTTCCGCGTTGTCGCTGGCGGCGCCCCGCCTGCCCACATTGGCGATGCGATCCTCCAGCTCTTTTTTCAAGACGAGGGCGAGGAAGCTGCACGACACGTGGCCGCGAATGGTTTCGTCGAGCTTGTGAAAGATCGGCCGCGTGGCGAACAAACTCTTCGATGTGCGGAACGCCCGCTCCACCATCCACAATCGCTTGTAGCAGAGCATGGCTTCGAGCGGCGTGAGATCGGCGTTGGTCCGCAACACGAAGACACCGTCGAATTTTGCGTCCTCTTCCGCCTTGGCGCAGTCGATGGCGAAAATGTCGTCGCCTCGCGTCGCGAGGAAGCGGCGATAGCCCTTGTTGCCGACGAGACTTCTTGTCGCCTTTCTTCAATTGCCGCTCGAGCGCGGTCAAGATCGCGGCCCTGGCGGCGGCGTCCTTCTTCATCTGTTCGTGATTGCGACAGACGATGTAGCGCCGTCCGGCGCGAGTGACGGCCTTGGCCTCGTAATCGATATCCTCGCCCCGCTTTGCAATGGTGAGCGGGATGAAGGGAGCGGGATCGTCGAGCACGAGTTCGCGCACGAGTTTGTCGGTGCGCTCCCGAACGCCGAGAATGTAGAGAAGCCCGCGCGCCTCGAGTTCGGCGATTGTTTCCGCGCTGATCATGCCGCGATCCGCGACGACGCAGACCCGGCCGATGGAAAAGCGCTTGCGCAGCCTGTCGACGACGGGGATAAGGCTGCCCGTATCGGCGGTGTTGCCGGGCCACATCTCTGTGCAAACCGGCCGGCCGTCGCCATCGAGCAGCACCGCGAGGATCATCTGATTGAGATCCGGCCGATGGTCCTTGGAAAAGCCGCGTTGTCCGAGGGTCTGTCCGCCCGCTCCCTCGAAATAGAGGCTGGTCGTGTCCATGAACACGAGATCGAGCGTGCTGAACAGATCGCGCCGCCGCGCGAACAGTTCCTCCTCGACGGCGTCCTTCAGGCAACGCGGCGCGAAGGGCGTGGCGCCGTGCTGTTGATCTTCGGCTAGCTCCCCGCCAAGCCAGGCCATCGCCCGGTAGAGGTGATGCAGGTCGAGGTTCTCGACCCCATCGATCCGGTAATCCTCCCGCCAGCGGTCCGCCGCTCGATCGGAGCCGCCAGAAAATAGACGATGCAGAACGGTGAGAAACACCGCGCGTTCGAGCGGGAAGCCATGCTTGCGCGAACCGGCGAGATCCTCGACGACCCTCCGGCAACCGGTCTCCTCCCACAATCGTTCGAAGACGAGAGCGGGCCCGATGCGTCGCGCCGCGCTCGCCGTTACAGCGCCGTCGGCGACGGCGTCGACGACAATGGCTTTCGCGGCGAAGCGTGCGCCCGATCGCAGCAACCGCTCCAATTGCCCGCTCTCGCGCAACTCCTCGACGCGGCCAAGCGTCGCGATCACCTGCTGGCGCACTTGCGCGCCTTGGCGACGGCTTTCGACGATCTGGAGATAGGCGCGGCCGCTCGAGGTCTTCTTGCGGAAATACATGTCGCGGAACCGTCTCGCCAACTCATTCGTGGTGCGCACATAATTGGCGCATGCACATTCCAAGTCAATAAGAAACGGCGCACACGTGGCACTACACTTTCGCGGGAATCACCTCTCAATCCAAACAATATCAATGGCTTACCACGCGCCGCCGCAACTGTAGAAGATCAGTTAGAGGTTCACCGCCTTTGGGCTCGGCGTTGGGCAGGGACCGATCCTTTTCCGGGATCACCTGATTGGTGCCCGGCGCGCCCGGCGCCGTCTGGGCGAAGGCGGCGCCCGCCTGCAAAGCGACGGCGGACGCCAGAACGAGCGAGGTTTTGGTCTTCATCGCAGCTCTCCCTCGATGATGGGTCGAGCGGCAAACGTTGTTTTAGAGGCTTCGTTCCGTTGTGCAAAAAGGGCGTGCGCTCAGCCGAGGTCAGAGGCCGGCTCGGATGTTCAAGCCACGCCAGCGCTTACGGGCCTTTGTCGATCCCAAGAATAGACACCTTGGCGGTGGTGATTTCTGTCGGCCACAGGATTTCGATGAGTCCGGTTGCGACAGCGAGGCGTTGCGCGCCGTTCGCCATGTAGGTGATGACTCCGCCACCGACCGCGCCGCCGATTTTCTGGCCCCATAATTTATGCCCGTCATTGGCGTCGAGCGCATAAAAATTGCCGCCCATATCGCCGAAAAAGACGACGCCGCCGGCGGTCGGCGTCATGCCGCTCTGGATCGGATAATTAGTTTTCGCCCGCCACCGCCACTGGCCGCTGTCGGCGTCGACCGCATAGACCCAGCCGGCCCAGTCGAAAACCGGATCCTGCTTGCCCCAAACGTTGTAAGGATTGAGCGAGGCCTCGCCGGACCACGGTGTTCCTGGCTTGGCCGCTTCCATCTGTCGCTGTGTTTGCAAGGTCACCGTGGTGCACCATTGCACCTCGCCGATCATGACGAGATTGTTTTGCGGATCGTAAGCGGGCCCGTTCCATTCGGCTCCGCCGATCGAGCCGGGGCAAAAATGGACCGGCTGGCCGGCCACAAATTCGGCGTCGTAGTTCTCCATCTTCGTCATGGGCTCGCGATAGAGCAATGCCTGATTGGCAAGGTCGAACGCGTAAAGATGGCCGTCTTTCGGAGCGAGGACCATTATTTTTTTGCCAGCCGCTGTCTCGATGAGCGCGGGCGCGCCGGAAACGTCCCGGTCGTGCCAGTCTTTCGGAACGATCTTGTAATGGGTCTTGTAATTTCCAGTTTTAGCGTCGAGAACGACGACTGACCCAGTATAGAGATTGGCCCCCTTGCGCATGCCGGTCGCAAAATCAGGGGCGGGATTGCCGCCCGGGACATAAAGCAGACCGTTGACCGGGTCGAGCGTGTAGGACGTCCACGTCGCGCCGCCCGTTATGGGCGAGCCGGGCGGCGTCTCCCAGGTGGAATCGTCGAGCGGCGATTTGCCCTCCGGCCCACGCTCGACATCGCCAGCGGTTCGCGGGACGAGATAAAACTCCCAGACGATCTTTCCGGTCTTGGCGTCAAGCGCATACATGCGGCCCTTGACTCCCTTGATGTCCCCACCGGCGTTGCCGATGAAGATAAGACCGTTCCATGCGATCGGCGCGGCAGGCGCGCTTTCGCCCTTCTTAGGGTCGGCGATGGCCGTTTCCCAAAGCCGTTCGCCGGTTTTGAAATCATAGGCGAGAACGCGGCCGTCCTGCGTGCCGCGGAAGAGCCTGCCGTCGAGATAGGCGGCGCCGCGGCTCACGCCTTGCGGCGTCGCGGGCTGGTAGTCTTCGTGGATGCGCCAGTTCTGGCTGCAATCATTTGGATTAATGGAGAATATATCATATTCGGTGGTGAAGATTAGAGCGCCCTCAACCTCCAGCAAGCCGGTGTTAAATCCGGTATATTGACCGGTGTCGTAGGTGCACAGAACCTTCAGATTCTTGGCGTTGGCCGGGGTGATCAGGTTCAGCGCTGAAAAGCGATCTGACGTCAGCGTCTTGTTGTAACTCGGCCAATCCTGCTCGCCCGGATTGGTGGCATTAGCCAGCGCAGCCCTGTTTTGCGTTGGTTGCTTGGAGCCCGCCGCGACCTCGGTGGAAATGGTTCCTGCCGGCGCGCCCATATAGCGGATATAATTGACGCCCATCGACACAATCTGAACCGCTGCGTCCCAGTTCATATAAATTGTCGCCGCGGCGATGGCTCCCACAACCAGGATGCCGCCCACGATAAATTTGATTGTCCTGCCCATGTTGGCTCCATCGAATTCTATTATTGCATCTTGCGGCCCAATGGGCGCGTGGCCTCATCCGACGTCGGCCAGCTGCCTCTCCATTTTTCGTTCTTCGCGCCGCACGAGGATCACGGCGACGAGGAAGCCGGCGACCACGACGGCGAGCGCCATGACTCCGAGCGGCCCGGTGACGCGGTGCATCGCATCGCCGAAGAAATAAGCGCCGAGGCCCGAGATGACGGCCCAGACGATGCCGCCAGTCGCATTGAAGAACAGAAACTTGCCCCAACTATACTTGTTAACGCCGGCCAGGAGCGCGGCGAGAACGCGCAGGAAAGCGGCGAAGCGGCCGAAGAAGACGACCTTGCCGCCGTGACGGTGAAACAAATATTGCCCAAGTTTCAGGCGGCCCTCGGGCAGATGAATGAACTTGCCGTAGCGCAAGAGCAGGTCGGCGCCGAAGGTGCGGCCGACCCAAAAGCCGATGTTGTCGCCAATGATAGCCCCGGCCGCTGCGGCGGCGATGATCCAGGCGATGTCGAGATTGCCTGTCGCCCCGGCGTAGGCGCCCGCGAGCAGCAGCACTGTTTCGCCGGGCAGCGGCACGCCCGCGCTCTCCAGCATGACGATGAGGAAAACGGCCCAGTAGCCATGCTGAACGATCAGCGGTTGAATATGGGCGATGAACACGAAGGCTCCTGGTTATCGGCGTCGGGCGGTTTATTTCAGGTCTTGGCGCCTTTGGATTGGGCCGGGCAACGCCGCCTCTGCCTCCGCGATCAAGCGTATCTCGTTCCTTTTATAGAAGCGCCAGGAGAATGCAAAAACGATCACTGCCGCGGCGAGGCCGATCAAGCCTATAGGCCCGGCTAAACGATGCGCCTCGGCGCCGAAGACATAACCGAGCGCGCCGAAAAGAGTCGCCCAAACAATTGCGCCCGCCGCGTTGAAGACAAAGAAGCGCCAGGGCTGCAAACGGTTGGCCCCAGCGAGCAGGGCCGCGAAGGCGCGCAGCACGGCGACGAAGCGGCCGAAAAAGACGATCTTTCCGCCGTGCTTCAAAAACAGATATTGTCCGAGCTTCAGCCGGGCCGTGTCGAGACGGATCAAATGGCCGTAGCGCGTCAGCAGCGACAGGCCGAACGTGCGACCGACCCAGAAGCCGGCATTATCGCCGGCGATGGCGCCGGCCGCCGCGGCCGCGATGACGCCGAAAATATTCAGATTGGCGTGGTCGAGGCCATGCGACTTGCCGGCGTAGATGGCGGCGGACAGCAAAATGGTCTCGCCCGGCAAAGGAATGCCTGCGCTCTCGATGGCGACGATGCAGAAAACCGCCAGATAGCCATAATGCGATATGAGCGCTGGAATGTGATCGAGCGGCATAAGGGTCCGGAGGGCGCCGTCGCAGCTGGAAGCCGAGGTCCTCGTAATCCAGAGGCTGCATCGAAGGCGAAATTTTGGCCGGTGCAAATGCGCGGCCGCAGCAACGCCAAAGGCGCTAAGAAGCGGCTATTTAAACGATACAAAAATGTAAATAAAATTAATTATCGCAAAAAAATGTGAGTTGCGTTATATACGAAACAGGCCCATCCGACGTTAATTGTGCGGCGCGGAAGCCGGAGGCGGTTGATGGACGCGAATGAGACGATTGACGAAGACATGACGCTCTTGGCCAGCGTGGCGGCCTGCGCGCGTCTTGCCGGCAAGATCGCCTCGCTCGAAACGCAAAAGCTCTTGCGCTTTTGCATCGAGGATTTTTTTCCCGGCAGGATCGCGCTCGTTTCGAGCTTTGGCGCCGATTCCGCCGTGCTGTTGCACATGATCGCGCAAATCGACAACGCCCTGCCGGTTCTCTTCCTTGAGACAGGGGTGTTGTTTCCCGAGACGCTCGCCTATCGCGACCGGCTGGTCGACCATCTCGATTTGCGCAATGTGATCGTCATCAAGCCGAGTGGCGAGCAACTCGCGAAAGAGGATCCCGATACTTTTCTATGGTCGAGCAATCCGGATCGCTGCTGTGAAATTCGCAAGGTGATCCCCCTCGCGCAAGCGCTGCAGGGCTATGAGGCGTGGATCAGCGGCCGCAAACGATTTCAAGCGGCGACGCGCGAGTCTTTGCCGCTTTTCGAGCTGGAAGACAGGCGGATCAAGATCAACCCTCTCGCCGCGTGGTCAGCGGCGCAGATAATCGCCTATCTCGACGCTCACCGTCTGCCGCGGCACGAGCTCGTGGCGCAGGGCTATCCCTCGATCGGTTGCATTGCCTGCACATCCAAGGTGAGGCCGGGCGAGGATCCGCGCGCTGGCCGGTGGCGCGGCAAGGCGAAAGTCGAATGCGGGCTGCATACGCAGCCGCTGGGCGACATTCTGGGCCAGATCTCGGCAGTAAATCCTGCGTCGAGAGACGCCGCATAGAAATGCTTTCCGGGTTCTTCGCGCAAGATGATGCGTTGCACGACCTGGCTAAAGCGCGTTTGGGCCTTAGCCCGCGTCGTTATGCCGCGATCGTTGCCATCTTTTCGATGGAGGAGCGAACCACGCCGACAGTTCAAGAAGCGCTATCTGTCGACGCCCGCGTCGTCGAAGGACGCGAAGCGACTTCCTATGGCTCGATCCGACCCTTATCGGGAGAGCGTCGCTAGCCGCTCGCCGAGAGATTTCGACGCCTTCGTCGCCAGGATCGCCGAGGAGCTCGAAATTCTGGATCTTTCCCAGCCTGAGACCGTTAGACAGAGCGCCTAGCGCCTTCCACCGCCGCCATGCGGCGGGGTGCCAGTTTGCTTGCTTGAAAGGGGAGGAGCAGGCATGCCGCAGACGCAATGCGCACATCGCCGGAGTCGACGAAGTCTCGGCGCTGCTTCTGCGTTGGCGGATCCGCGCGCTGTAAGCCTTAAGCCCCAGCACGGTTACGCATCGACCACCTGTCCTGGGGCGACCCGTTCGACCACAGGCTTCAGTATATGCTCGAGAGCGGTAAGAATTGGCTGATCGGTTCCTTGCATGATCCGCCGAAGCGCCTGCTTTTCTTCTCCCCCCGAGGTACGGTCGAACTGGATAACGGTGCGGGCCGTAAACGCGCCCGGCGACATCCCATAAACATTGGCCGTCGCCTTCACTTTACGAGCGAACTCCGAACCGATCGATGCGACCGCCGCCTGGGCGACTTTCTCGTGGGAGCAGGAATGCACGACTTCAGCGATTAA
Source organism: uncultured Alphaproteobacteria bacterium (assembly GCA_963815815.1). GTDB lineage: Bacteria > Pseudomonadota > Alphaproteobacteria > Rhizobiales > Beijerinckiaceae > Methylocapsa. Next base: position 332,954 of record CAWFIA010000007.1, on the reverse strand, counting down.
GCACATGACACCCTCGCTTTCGTTACTGTGAACTTTAAGCGACCGTTGACCTGCCTTCGCAGATTCCACCGTCAAAGCGATGCATGAGATAGCTACGCCGCCACCTTCTACGACGCCATACTTAATCGTAGTTAATACTAATGGTATTACCAAGTCAATGCTAATATTCATGTTGCTTTGCAGCAAAACTCTCCGAATTCTGCTTCGGTCGTTTTTGCATCACAAAAGATTGGCAGCGTTTCCGTTTAAATTGAATATAGAATAATTATACCTGCACGGGCGGGGCCAATAAAACAAATTTTACATCACAATAATACTACCTGCGCTCGCAACACGGGGCAGGTCTGTAACTGAAAGTTGCGCAGCTAAAGGTCGGTGTGCGCCTCTAAGACGCACATTCGAGGTGTAACGCCGGGCGAGGCTAAAGGTTCCCTACGTCGGCTGCTTTTTTAGGGCGTCGCCGCGCCTGCCGCAGTTGCGGGCGTAGCCGATGCGGCCGTCGGCGCAAGCGGCGTACCGGCCGGCTCCGCCGGCGCCGCGCCGGGCGCGACCGGCGGCGACAGGGGCGCGGAAAGGATGCGGTCGTCGACGGGCTTCTCGCCGAGGACAGCCTGGACATTGGCGTCCTGCGGCCGCGGCTTCGCGATCTGCGCGCCGATCGTTTCCACGGCCTCGGGCGCGCTGGCGTAGGCGCCATGTCCGATGAAAATATCCGCTTCGCGGGTGAGGTCATAAACTCTGACGCCGAGCGCCTCGAGGGCGGCGCGATCGGCCGGGTTCTTTGGATCAAGCGCGCCAAGGCGCGGACGATCCCCCGCGAGCGTGCGCGACAGCGACAAGGCGCGATCATTCGCCGCGACCAAAACGAAAATATGCGACGGATCGAGCCGCGCCAATTGCTGCCGGAAGACGTTCAAATCAATGTCAGGAGCGGCGAGCATGACATCGCCGAGCTTGTCATTGAGGCCGGGATCGCCCGCTATGACGTCCTGACGCAAAGCCTCCATCGTTAGCCACGCGCCCATGGAATGAGCGAGGATATGGACGCGCCCGACGTCGGGCGTCCCAATCAGCTGGCGGATCAATTTCGCCAGCGCGTCGCGTGATATCGTCGCATTCTCCTTGGCCGCGCCGTAATCGAGCAGATTATTCGTCGACGGCCAAGTAAAGAGGACCGGCACGCCGCCGAAACGTCCGTCTTCGACAATTTGCGCGAGACGGAAGCGCGCTTCGTCGTAACCCGTATTGAAGCCATGCACATAGACAAGCACGTCGCGATTGGAGCCGACGCGGCCGGAAAGGTGGGAGGCGAGCTCCGCCAGGAAGGCGCTCTCGTCAAGCGCGCGCCGGCGCATCAGGGCGAAATGTTTCGCGGGGTCGGGCGCGCCAAGCGAAGGGCGCTCCAACTGCCCGATCTGATGGTCCGGCGGCGCGCCGATCATCTGCAAGGAATCGCGCGTCCGGCCATCATTGCCGGCCTCGCTCAAGGCGCCGCTTTCACCTTTGCGCGTCGAGACGACGAAGATGGAGATGGGGTGAGGGCCGGCGGCCGAGTCGGCAATTTCAATGCCTGGCGCGCCGCAGCCGGAAAGGGTGAGCGCGCAGAGGCCCGCGATCAAGGCGCTCGTCCCGATCGAAAGGTTTTTTCGGGTCTTTCCTTGCCCCGCCGCGCTTGAGGAGGCCAGCCGCATCGTTCTACTCTTCTGTTGAACCGCGTTGAGGCCGCCGTTCGAGGCTGCGCGGCTCGCTGCGATCCTTGCGCGCCTAATCAACGCATCGAAGCTTACCGAAAGCTTAAAGGGTCATTTCCTAAGGTCTGAATGGCCTCTGATCGTGTCGGGAATGCGACGATGAACTCCCATGCTGGCGTGGCGGCGGCGCGAAGATGACTGCCGAGCCGCTGCGCGTCCTTGTCACCGGCTTTGGCGGATTTCCCGGCGCGCCGAGGAACATAACCGCGAGCATGATCGCTGAGCTCGCCCGATATCGCTCCCGCTTCGCCCGCGCCGACATTCGCCTCGAGCTTTGGGTGCTGCCGGTGATCTACGCCAAGATCGCGCCAAGCCTCGAAGCGCTGGCGCGGAAAATCCGCCCCCATGCGATTTTGCATTTCGGCGTCGCGTCGCGCCGGAGAAAGTTTTGCGTCGAAGCGAGGGCCCTGAATCGCGTCAGCCAGCTTCATTCGGACGCCAGCGGCGCCCGCGCGCAGCGTCTCGCCGTCGCTGCGAAGGCTCCGCTGAGCCTTAGAGCGACCGTCCCTGTCGAGGTCATCGCGGCGGCGCTGCGCCGCAACGGATTCGACGGCGCGGTTTCGATCGACGCGGGCGACTACGTCTGCAACCAGACCCTGTTTCTCTCGCTCAGCCAAAATCTTGCGCCGCTCGTCGGCTTCGTCCACACGCCGCAATTCGCCCTGGGTCATCGGCATTCGCGTACGGGCGCCGCGCAGGCAGCCCGCGCCGCCGTAGTCGCCATCCTTGCTCTTGCGCCGAAGCTCCGCGGGCGGCGCCAGCTGGACCTTCCTCCTGCCCTCGCCTAGACTGGAGTACTCGCAGCCGGTCTGACGGATCCGGGGACGCAAAGATGCACATGTCAAATCAAAGTCTCCTGGTCACATTAGTGGTCGGCCTCATCGCCGGGTGGCTGGCCGGCCAGATCATGCGCGGCGTGGGGTTTGGCATCGTAGGCGACCTCGTAATTGGAATCTTAGGCGCCTTCATCGGTAGTTGGCTGCTGCCGCAACTCAACATCCATCTCGGCTCGGGCGTGATCGCGGCGATCATCAACGCCACCATCGGCGCGCTGATCCTGTTGTTGATCCTCCGGCTCGTTCGCGGCGGGGGCGGATGGCGCGGGGGATGGGGCAGACGCTGGTAGCGCACGCCGCCAGCCCTGCAGCCGATCTCCAAAATAGCGCCGTCGCGTTTATTGCGGAGCGTGGCGGCCGCCATTGTCTAGGCTATCCTCTGGGTAATCCTTCTTCGCAACGTCTGTCCTGCTTTAGGATCATGCTGTAGATACAGCCAATTGACCGCGCCGCGCCGAAATTTCTCGTTTCCCTGATCCAGATCATCTGGATCGACATCGTTCTCTCCGATGACAATGCGCTGGTCATCGCCATGGCCTGCCGTTCGCTGCCGAAGCCGCAGCGCCGCAGGGCGGTCTTCCTTGGCGCCGCCGCCGTGCTCCTGCGCATCCTTCTCACGCTGCTGTTTTTGCAGGCGCTGGCCGTGCCTTTCATCAAGCTCGCCGGCGACGTGATTTTGCTGATGATTGCCATCCGCCTCGCAGGCGAGGACGGGCGCGGGGAAAAACCGCCCGCTTCGAAATCGATTTGGGATTCGATCCGCATCGTCGTCGTCGCCGACGCGGTCATGTCGCTCGACAACGTCATCGCCGTCGCCGCCGCCGCGCGGGGGCTCCGGGGCGCTGATCATGACCGGGCTCGCCCTGTCGATTCCGCTGGTTATCTTCGGCGCGACAGTTTTGATCGTGCTGCTGGAGCGGTTTCCCGTTCTCGTCTGGATCGGCGCGGGCATCTTCGGCTGGGTCGCGGGCGACCTCATCAGCTCCGATCCCGCCCTTTTGCACTTTTTGCAAACGCAGGCGTCCGTCCTTCAACCCTGGCAGTTCGCGGCGGCCGGCGCGGCTTTAACGCTTTTGCGCGCATGGCTTTGCGCAAGAGGCAAGGTTTCGGCGCGGCAGGCGTGAGGTGGTTCCCGCGCCAAAAATCGCCTTGACTCTCGCCTGCTATGCGGGAATCTATAAGAACAAACAGAGAACTAATCTAGCCTCATTATGATAGGAGCAGGCCGATGTCGCCGGGCGGCGGAGCGGAGCGGCTGGCTTTTTTGCGCCAGAAAATCGCTCGCATCGAGGGCGGCGCGCCCTTCGCGCGAAAAAGTCTCGACGAGAGTTGCGGCCTCGACAGGATGCTGGGCGGCGGCCTTGGCCTTGGCGCCCTGCATGAGATCGCGCCGGGGCGCCTTGGCGACGGCGCGGCGGCTTGCGGCTTCGCGCTGGCTCTTTGCGCGCGTCTCAAAGCCAAGGCGCCGGCCAGCCGCTCCGCCATCATCTGGATCGTCGAGGATTTCGCCGCCCGCGAAGGGGGCGCGCCTTATGGTCCGGGGCTCGCTCTCCACGGCGTCGATCCCGCCTGCCTTATCCTCGTCCATACGGCCAACGTCAGGGACAGCCTGTGGGCCATGGAGGAGGCCTTGAAATGCCGCGCCGCGGCGGCGGTGATCGGCGAAATATGGAATGTTGAAAAAATCTATGGCCTGACCGCCTCCCGCCGCCTCGCCCTCGCGGCGCAATCTGGCGGCGGCGCTGGCCTGATGCTGACGGCCGGAATGGCCGGCCGGGCTGACCGGCTGACCTCCTGCGCGCGCACGCGCTTCGAGGTTTTTGCGCAGAGGGGGCCTCGACCCGCCGCCCGCGGTTCGCCATTGCCGGGCCTCGCCTGCTGGTCGGTCCGCATCCTCAAGGCCCGCGCAGGTCCGGAGCGCCTCGCCTTCGATCGCGACAAGCGCATCGCCCTCGTCTGGGATCATGAAGAGGCTTGTTTCCGTAATGCGTTTCCTCTCCGTCTCATTGCCGACGCTGGCGACCGACCGCATCGTCCGGCTGATGCGCGCGCAAGGCTTAGTCAAACCGCCTGACGCGCCGCTGGCGACAATCGCAAGGATCAATGGCGCGCAAAAGCTCGCGGCGCTGGACGCGCGCGGCCAAGCCTTGGGCCTTAAGCCCGGCATGACCTTGCCCGACGCGCGCGCCATGCATCCAACGCTCATCTGCGCCGACGCGGACTTTGCGGCGGAGGCAAGGACGCTGGCGCATATCGCCGACTGGTGCCGCCGCTTCACGCCGCTTGCGGCGCTCGACGCGCCGGACGGGGTCATGCTCGACGTCAGCGGCGTGGCGCATCTTTTTGGCGGCGAGGCGAGCCTGCTCGCCGAAATCGAGGCCCGCCTGCAAAGCCAGGGTTTTTTCGCGCGGGCGGCATTGGCGGGGACGCCGGAGGCGGCCTTCGCCCTTGCGCGCTATGGCGCAACGGACGTCAACGCCCGCATCCTGCCGCCATCGCTCGCGCCGGAGGAGCTCGCGAGGCGGCTTGGCGGCCTGCCGCTCGCCGCCTTGCGGCTTGATCCGGAAACGCTCAAAGCGCTGGCGGAAGCGGGCCTGCGTCGCCTCTGTGACATCATCATGCGGCCGCGCGCGCCGATCGCCGCCCGCTGCGGCGCTGATCTTTATGCGCGGCTCGATGGCATGCTCGGCCGGGCGAAAAGCCCCATATCGCCGCGGTTCGAAGCGCCGCCCTTCATGACCGAGCGGCGTTTCCTCGACGGCGTGTTGCGGCGCGAAGATATTGAAGCCTCGATTTTATCGCTGACGCAGGACCTTTGCGCGCTGCTCGCGCGTCACGGCGAAGGCGCGCGGCGGCTGAAGGTCAGCCTGTTTCGCGTCGATGGCGGGGTCAAGCATTTCGAGGCCGGAACGAGCCGGCCCTTGCGTGAGCCGGGCCTCATCGCAAGGCTCTTTCGCGAACGTTTCGAGGCCGCAAGCATCGCCAGCGACAGCGATCCCTTCGACGCCGGCTATGGTTTTGACGTCATCCGCCTCGCCGCCCTCGCCGTCGAGCGCAAGGAGCCTGAGCAAATTGGCTGGAGCGGCGACGGGGGCGATGACGCCGATCTCGCCGACCTCATCGACAGGCTTGGCGCGCGATTGGGCCTCAAGCGGGTGACGCGGCTCGCCTTCAACGCCACGCATGCGCCTGAATTCGCAGTCATCGCGACGCCCGCGGCGCATGACGCGTCAAAGAGTCATCCTATCAATCCGGCGCCGGAAAACGCCTCCGGCCATCTGCCCTCCCGCCCGATCCGGCTGTTGCAGCGGCCTGAGCCGATCGAGGCCATCGCCGCCGTGCCCGATGGACCGCCGTTGCGGTTTCGCTGGCGCCGCGTCCTGCACGAGGTGGCCGCGTTCGAAGGGCCGGAGCGCATCGCGGCCGAATGGTGGCGCGGCGAGAGCGCGCTCACCCGCGATTATTTCCGCGCCGAAGATGGCGAGGGGCGAAGATTCTGGCTGTTTCGCGAAGGCCTCTACAACAGCGAAACGGCGCGCCCGCGCTGGTTCATGCACGGACTTTTCGCATGACGTACGTCATCCATGGCCTCTCCGCATGACGCCGCGCTACGCCGAATTGGCGGCGACGACGAATTTTTCATTTCTGCGCGGCGCCTCGCATCCGGAAGAGCTCGTCGCGACGGCCATGACTCTTGGGCTCGCGGGCGTCGGCATAGCCGATCGTAATTCTCTCGCCGGCGTCGTCCGCGCCCATAGCTTCGCCAAGGCCAACAACACCGTAGCGGATTTTCGCCTCGCCATCGGCGCAAACTCGTCTTCTGCGACGGGACACCCGATATTTTGAGTTTTCCGCGCGATCGCGCCGCCTATGGCCGCCTGACGCGATTGCTGACCCGCGGCAACGCCCGCGCGCAGAAAGGGGTCTGTCTTTTGCGCGTCGGCGATCTGCTTGAGTTCGCGCGAGGCCAGCAGCTCATCGTCATGCCGGCCGGCACATGGGAGGCCGAGGACGGCGCCAAGCAGGCGAAGAAAATCCACGCCGATTTATATGATGGCGAGCCGCCAATTTCTGACGAAGGCGCGCCGCTGTTCGAACAATTGCGCGAGGCGGCGGACGGCCGGGTGTGGATTGGCGCCGCGATGACTTACGGCGCCGCGATGCGCCGCGATCTTGGCCGCCGCATCGCTCTTGCCAATAAGGCCCGGCTGCCGCTCCTCGCCGTCAATGACGTGCTCATGCATGCGCCGGAGCGGCGCGCCTTGCAGGATGTGCTGACCGCCATCCGCAAGGGCACGACGCTCGACGCGATCGCATTGCGTCTTGAAGCCAATGCCGAGCGTCATATCAAGGGCGGCGCGGAGATGGCGCGCCTCTTTAGCGACGCGCCGGAGGCGATCGCCGAGACGCTGCGCTTTCTCGGCGGCCTCCATTTCAGCCTCGACGAATTGCGCGGCGATTATCCGGAAGAGTTGCGCGAGGGGTTTTTGACGCCGCAGGCGGCATTGGCGTTTTTCGCGCGGGAAGGCGCAAAGTTTCGTTATCCGAATGGCGTGCCGGCGCATGTTGAAAAGGCCATCGCGCATGAATTACAGCTGGTCGAAGAGCTCGGTTACGCGCCTTATTTTCTCACCGTCCACGACATCGTGCGCTTCGCGCGGTCAAAAGGCATTCTGTGCCAGGGGCGCGGCTCGGCGGCCAATTCGACGCTCTGTTTTTGTCTTGGAATTACCGAAGTCGATCCGGTTTTCCATGATCTTCTGTTTGAGCGCTTCGTTTCGCCGGAACGCAACGAGCCGCCGGATATTGACGTCGATTTCGAGCATGAGCGGCGCGAAGAGGTCATGCAATATATCTATAATCGTTATGGCCGCGCCCGGGCTGGCCTGACGGCGAGCGTCATCACCTACCGCGCCAGATCCGCCATCCGCGAAGTCGGCAAGGCCTTCGGCCTTTCGGAGGATGTCGTCGCGGCTTTGTCGAGCACGATCTGGGGCCGTTCATCGACCGGCGTCGACGCCGAAGAGACGCGGCGCGCCGGCCTTGATCCGACCGAAGCGCGCCTCGCGCAGGCGTTAAAGCTCGCCGAGGAGCTGATCGGCTTTCCGCGCCACCTCTCGCAGCATACGGGTGGCTTCGTCATCACGCGCTCGCGGCTTGACGAAGTGGTTCCGATTATGAACGCCGCGATGGCGGATCGCACCACCATCGAATGGGACAAGGACGATCTCGACGCGCTCGGCCTTTTGAAGATCGACGTCCTGGCGCTCGGCATGCTGACCTGCCTGCGCAAAGGCTTCGACCTCATCGCGAAACATTATGGCGAGGCCTTGACGCTGGCGAGCCTGCCCGCCGAGGAGCCCGCGGTCTATGCGATGATCTCGCGCGCCGATACGATCGGCGTCTTCCAGATCGAGAGCAGGGCGCAGATGTCGATGCTGCCCCGGCTGAAGCCTGCGACTTTCTACGACCTCGTCATCGAAGTGGCGATCGTACGGCCAGGTCCGATCCAGGGCGACATGGTGCATCCCTATCTGCGCCGGCGCCAGAAGCTGGAGCCTGTCTCCTATCCATCGAAGGAACTCGAAGAAGTGCTCGGCAAGACGCTCGGCGTGCCCTTGTTTCAGGAGCAGGCGATGCAAGATCGCCATCGTCGCCGCCGGCTTCACGCCATCCGAGGCCGATCAGTTGCGCCGCGCCATGGCGACGTTCAAACATGTCGGAACGATCGGCAAATTCCAGGCGAAAATGGTGGCGGGCATGGTCGCGCGAAATTATTCGCGCGACTTCGCCGAACGCTGCTTCCAGCAGATCGAGGGCTTTGGCTCCTATGGCTTTCCCGAAAGCCACGCCGCTTCTTTCGCCTTGCTGGTTTACGCCTCCGCCTGGATGAAATGCCGTTATCCGGACGCCTTCGCCTGCGCTTTGCTCAACGCCCAGCCGATGGGTTTTTACGCCCCTTCGCAGAATTCTGCGCGACGCGCGCGAACATGGCGTCGTGGTCGAAGAGGTCGACGTCAATCGATCCTATTGGGACTCGACGCTGACGGAAGGGGCAAGCCCTGCGCCGCTGCATGCGCGGCATGCGTCGATGCGGGGCGAAATCCGTTCGACCCATAAGATCCAGCTCGGATTTCGTCAGATCAAAGGCCTCAGCGAAGGCGACATGAACCAGCTCGTCGCCAAGCGCGGAAACGGTTATGATTCCGTGCGCGATCTTTGGCTGCGCGTAAAACTGTCGCCAAGCGTATTGGAGAGTCTTGCGGGCGCCGACGCCTTTCGCTCGCTGGGTCTTGACCGGCGCGAAGCGCTGTGGGCTGTGCGCGGCCTTAACCGCGCCGGCGACAAGGATGATCTGCCGCTGTTGAAGGATTTGAGCTGGCGCGCGATCGAGGCCGACGCGCGGCTGCCGCCGATGCCGCTCGGCGAACATGTGGTCGAGGATTATCGCCATTTGTCGCTATCCCTCAAGGCGCACCCAGTCGCATTCCTGCGCGCAAGGCTTGCGCAAAAGAAAATTCTGCGCGCTGAGGAGCTCTCAACGCAGCGCTCCGGCGCGCGCGCGTCGGTCGCCGGACTCGTTCTAGTGCGCCAGCGACCAGGCTCGGCCAAGGGCGTGATTTTTCTGACGATCGAGGATGAGACGGGAACCGCCAACGCGATCGTCTGGCCGAAGGTCTTCGAGGCTCTGCGCCGGGTCGTCATCGGCGCCCGTTTCATCGCCGTGACGGGGCGCGTGCAGATCGAGTCCGGCGTCATTCACGTTGTGGTGGAGCGCGCCGAGGATTTGACCCCTCTGCTGGCCGTGTTGTCGAGCCACGGCGGGGAGATCTCCGCGATCGCCAGAGCCGACGAGGTTCGTCATGCAAACGATCGCGGCTCACGCGAAGCGCGCGAAAAGATGCAACCGAGCCTCTTGCCCGATGCGCCGCCGGCAAGCGCCGATGAGCTGCGCCGCATTCTGCCGAAAGGCCGCAATTTTCAATAAGCCGCGCCGCCGCTTCGCCGGCCCGATTTGCCGACTCTGGCGAAACTGGCGTAAAGCTGCATCTTGATCCCTTCATGTCGACAAGGAACACGCCCGCGCATGCCAAAGCCGAGCCGCGCAACCTTACGTTTCCTCGGCCGATCGCGAACCGCTTTCAAGCGCATGGTCTACCGCGCTCTTTTCCTGATCGGCGGACTTTGCGTCGGCGCCGCGGCGATATTGATGGCCATGCTCGCCGACCGCGCGCAAACGGCCTTCCATGCGATTCTGGGCCTTGCGCCTTCCATCGTTTTCATCCTGACGCCTTGCGTCTTCGGCCTCGCGGCCTTGCTGGCGCGCAACGTCTTTCCCAACGCGCAAGGAAGCGGCATCCCGCAGGTGATCGCCGCGACGCAATTGCATGAGCCGAAAAGCCGCCGCACGCTCGCGTCGCTGAAAATCGCCGCCGGCAAGGTGGTCGTCATGACGCTGGGCCTCGTTGGCGGCGCATCGATCGGGCGCGAGGGACCGACGGTCCAGGTTGGCGCGTCGATCATGGCGGCGTTTGGACGCTGGGCGCCGTCGGGCTATCAGGCGGGGCTCTTGCTCGCCGGAGGCGCCGCTGGAATTGCGGCCGCTTTCAACACGCCGCTTGCCGGCATCGTTTTCGGCATCGAAGAGCTGAGCCAGTCCTTCGAGACGCGCACCAGCGGCCTCATTATCGGCTGCGTCATCGCCGCCGGAATCACCTCATTCGCAATCATGGGCGATTACGCCTATTTCGGTTCGACCGCCGCGCTTCTGCCGCTCGGACGGAGCTGGCTGATCGTGCCGCTTTGCGGCATCGTCGGCGGCCTCGCGGGCGGATTCTTCAGTCGCGTCGTCATCGCGTTTTCGCGGGCGCCTGAAAGGCGTGGACGCAAAGCCGCCCGATCGCCTTCGCGATGGCCTGCGGATTTTGCGTCGCGCTTTTCGGCTTCGCCTCCGCCGGAACGGTTTACGGCACGGGCTACGCCGAAGCCCGCTCCATCGTGCATGGAACCGCGGCGCTGCCGCCGTCTTTCGCGGCGCTGAAGCTTCTCAGCACGCTGTTCTCGTCGATCAGCGGCATTCCCGGCGGCCTCTTCGCGCCTTCGCTCGCCGTCGGCGCGGGTCTTGGCGCCAATTTTCATGCCCTTTTTCAATCCGTCCCGATTGGCGCTCTCGCGCTGCTCGGCATGGTCGCCTATCTCACTGGCGTCGTGCAGACGCCGATCACATCCTTCGTCATCGTTTCGGAGATGACGCAAAACCACGCAATGATCATTCCGCTGATGGCCGCGGCGCTGATCGCCAATGGGACGTCCAAATTAATCTGTCGCGAAAGCATCTATCGCGCGCTGTCGGAAGGATTCTTGAAGCCCGACGCCGTGGCGCCGAGGTCTTAGTTCTACTGAATCACAAAATCGAGGGAGATTCGCGTCGCGAGCAAATCGGTAACTTGTTGATTCGTTGATCGATACCCGGTGTTTGATATGGATCTCTCGAGACCAACCAGCCAAGCGCGTTTTGCCGCCTATGTCGAGGCTCTTGTTGAAGTGATCGGGCATGCCGATCGGGCCAAGCCCTTGAACGATTATTGCGTCGGGCTGTTGATGCCCGGCGAGCGCAAGAGCGTCGAGCCTATGGCGGCGATTGTTGCGCCGACACGCGTCTCGGCCAAACATCAATCGCTTCTGCATCTGGTCGGCGAAGCGCCCTGGTCGGACGAGGCGGTCTTGAGTAAGGTTTTCGAGCTGGTTCTGCCTTCCCTCGAGAGACAAGGCCCCATCGAAGCCTGGATCGCGGACGACACGGGCATTGCGAAAAAGGGGACCCATTCGGTCGGCGTCGCGCGGCAATATTGCGGCAGGCTCGGCAAGCAGGACAATTGCCAGGTCGCGGTGACGCTGTCGATCGCCAATCATACGGCGAGCCTGCCGATCGCCTACCGGCTCTATATGCCGGAGGCATGGGCAAATGATCAGGCACGCCGAAAAAAGGCGCATATCCCCAAGGAGATCGAGTTCAAGACGAAGCCACAGATTGCGCTTGATCAGATCCGTGCGGCTCATGCCGCAGGCGTCGCGCCGGGCGTCGTGCTGGCTGATGCGGGCTATGGCGTGAACGGCGGCTTTCGCGCCGGAGTGACAGCTTTGGATCTGCCTTACGTCGTCGGCGTCCAATCGACGCTGACCGTTTGGCCGCCCGGTCAGGAACCTCTACCGGCAAAGCCCTGGAGCGGCCATGGCCGCAAGCCGTCTCGTCTGAACCGTGATCTTGAACATCAACCCGTCACGGTCAAGGAGCTGGCGCTGAGCTTGAAGAAAAAAGCATGGCGCAGCCTCACCTGGCGCGAAGGTTCGAACACGCCGCTCGCCTCGCGCTTTGCCGCTGTGCGTCTGCGCCCAGCCTCGCGTGATTGCAATCGGACCAAACCGCATCCGCTGGAATGGCTCATTGTTGAGTGGCCGAATGAAGAAGCTGAGCCGACGAAATATTGGCTCTCGACCTTGCCCAAGGACACGCCTTTGCAGGATCTCGTCGACAAGGCCAAATTGCGCTGGCGCATCGAACGCGATTACGAGGAGCTGAAAGGCGAACTCGGATTGGCCCATTACGAAGGTCGAGGTTGGCGTGGCTTTCACCACCACGCGACACTCTGCATCGCAGCTTACGGCTTTCTGATCTGCGAACGGGAAGCGATTCCCCCCTCAGCCTCCTGGCGGCGCAAGATGCCTCCGTTACCCAAAGGTTTTCGACCCCGCGGCGCCGCCGATCCGACCAGAACGTCACGTCGAAAACTCGATCGCGACGATCCGAAAACGGCTCACCGTCGCGCTCGCAAAAACCCTTATGCGATGTCCATGCTGTCAAACAACACACCGCCAGACAGCTACCCATATCCGTTCATGACACAGTAGAATTAGGGGTTTGAGCTTCAGAGCGCGTAATGCGCCAAACGGAACCTCCGCGCATTTGGGATGCGGTAGCCGACCAGGCGGCGCACGCCCCCAAGTCCGATGACCTCACGACGATCACGCGCCGTGCGGACGGTGCCGCGAATCGAAATTCGAGACGCGCGGAGGCGGGGCCTCGAATGCGAAGTCATGGTCGGCGAACGTGTAGCGGAACCATGGGCTGTCGCCCGCGCGGCCGAGTTGATGACGCAGGCTGCCGAACGCTCGGTAGATGCGCGCATAGGGCTGCCCGTGATATTCTTGCAGGATCTCCTTCCAGCTCCGCGGAGCGGCCTTGATGAAGGCGGCCATGTCCGACGCGAGCGTCTGTTCATCCATCGGCTTAACATTCGCCGGCAGTTCTCCGAGATCGCAAGCTGACGACCAGTCAAAGTCGCTGCGCGTCCAATTGCCGACCATTGGAATCGTGCAATCAAGCCCGATCTTCGACGCGTAGAATGGCTTGTTGACGTCGCCGATCTTTGGGTCTGTGGACATTGTGTTGCACTGAGGAATAATGAGAGTGTCGCGGTCAGGCATGTAACGAAACGCCATGCACTGAGCGATGCGGTTGTCGTCCCAGATGTCGACGTCGTCGTCAAACACCATTGCAATTTTGGGCAGTCCTTGCTTAGAGCACGTGAGCATGATGGCCAAGGCCTGTTTCGCATCCCCACCGCCGTTGGGCTTGATCTTGGCGTAGGCGATGTTGGAGAGGCCGCCGGCGGGGCAGCGCACGTCGATGACGTTGATGCCGCCTTGCCGCAGGCCGTCGAACACGTCGCACTCGATGGCCGGCAGCTGAACCATGTTGTCCGTGTAGCCGGGATGAGCGCCGCCTATGGTCGCATATTGGTAGATGCCGCCCTTGCGGTAGGTCATGCAGTGGATAACGACGCGCGGGTTGTGCTTCATACCGCCCCCGTACATACCCGTGAATTCCCCGTAGGGGCCTTCGTCGTGGATCCAGCCTTCCACGGTCATCACCTCTCCTTCGAGCACGATCTCGGCGTTTGCCGGCACGTATAGATCGTTCGTTTCACACTTGACCAGTTGCGCCGGATGGCCGTAGAAGCTACCGAGCACCTCGAAATCAGGCGTATCCGCCGGGACGCCCGCGAGCGCGGCGATTTTGTCGAGCGTTGGTCCGCCGAGCACGATCGCGACGGGCATGTTCTGCCCGCGCGCGGCGTACTTGAGGCCGTTGAGGCGCGCGCGGTGGCTCGTGCAGGTCATGTCGAAGTTCTTTTCGTTCTTGGTGCGAAACATCGAGCGATAAATTCCCCAGTCGATCACGCCGCTGTCCGGATCCATCGTGATCACGAGATTGTCGCTCGTATAAGCGTGCCCGTCGCGGTCGTGATGCAGAAACAATGGCAGCCGCGTGAGGTCGACGTCGTCGCCTTTTAGCACAACCTGCTTGCAAGCGGCGGTCGACACTACTTCGGGCTTGATGCGTCCGTGCGCGAGTTCCGCCGTACGCCGGCCGATCTCGCTCCGCTTGCAGCCAAGCGCCCAGGCATACTGCTCGTGGGTGGCATAGGCGTTCGCGAGGAACGAGAATTCGCTGCCTGTGATCTTCTCTATGAAAACCGCCTTTGTGGGATACGCCTCCATGAGCATCGGCAGTTGGTCAACGCGCTTCTCGTCTTTTATCCTGGCGAGCAAGCCGACCTTCTCCAAAGCGGCGACGAACTCCTCCATGCTCTGCTGCCGGATGAAATTACCCGATGGTGCTCCAGTCATGGCAAAACTCCTATTGAAGCCGTCGACTGCGCTATTGGCTCAAGAGAGCCTGCGCCGCTCCTAACGCGCGCCTTGCGCCGCGGGCGTCCTCGTCGGGGCGCGGGCAAGCGGCGACGTTGACTATTGGAGGCTTTTCTCGCGCCACTTAACAAGCGTATCGACTATGTTTCGAGATTGTGAGGAACTCCGTTGGCGTCTCTTCTGCCGGGGAGCGATATCTCAAGACCTTCGCGCGTGACGGCCGGTTCCGTCCAGTCGGCTGCGATCCCGGCGCGCAGCAGCCCGATGTGGTCGCCCCAGCGCGGAAACGTCTCGATATTCAGATCGAACAAGTCGAGCGCGCGGCCTATTGTCTGATCCACGAGGTCCCCAATCGTGCGTGGATGCGTGTAGAAGGCTGGCACGGGCGGGGCGATCACGCCGCCCATCTCCGATACCGCCAACATACTCTTAAGATGTCCGCTATGCAGCGGAAACTCGCGAACCATCAGAACGAGACGGCGGCGCTCCTTCAAAGTGACGTCGGCGGAGCGCGTTAAGAGATTGCTCGTGACGCCGGTCGCGATCTCGCTCAACGTCCGCACGGTGCACGGCGCGACGATCATGCCCATAGTTCGGAAGGACCCGCTCGCGAGAGGCGCGGCCACGTCGTCAATCGGATAGCGATAATCAGCCAGACCACGGAGTTGACCAGCTGTGAGGCGCGTCTCATGCGCCCGAGTCAGTTCCCCGGCCTTTGAAACGATAAGATGCGTTTCGATCTGAATGGCTCTGAGGATCTGAAGCAGGCGGATACCATATACGATTTCAGTCGCCCCTGTAATGCCCACGATCATGCGGCGCCTAACAAGCATGTCGCCCTCCTGGGTTTGGGACAGCTGTGGAGAAGGGCCATCAGTGGAGCGCAGGGTCTGCTTGGCCAGTCTCGATATAACGACGAAGGTGGTGCAGCAGGATCGCCCAGCGCGTATTACATTTGCGAAAGTTCCCGCCAGCGTGCGGCCAGCCGGAATGGACGAACTCCAACAAAGTCCGCCCCTTGTCGGCTGGGGATGTTGAAAATCGCGCCGTTGTCCCTGCAGCATCACCCGGACCATCGACACAGCTCCAGATGACGTGCTCCGGATCTGGCCTGCTGACCGTCCACTCAAAAGATGGGCCGTCTTCGAAGCGGAACCGTCTGCTGTCCCCGGACCCGGAAACGTGGCCTCCGTGCCAAGCAGCCAGAGCCTCGGGATCGACCAATGCGTGGCGGATCTGCTTCGGATCGCCCTTGATTTTGATTTCATGATGGATTTCAAGCACGGGCTCCTCCTCAATAAGATGACAGCACATCGAGAAGATAACAGCACATGCAGCGATCGCGCTTGGCCTCGGCGGCCCGCCGCAAATAGCCACTGCGGCAATTGATCCCGAGCTTTTCCATTCGCCATCGCTAACGCCGCCGGGCAGGTTCGGCGGGTTCGGGCTGCAGCGTTGGAAAAGCATTAAGCGTGAAACGCACCCCGCGCAATTTGGTTGGGGGCCTTCTGCGGCCTCCAACCTTCGAAATGCAGCGCTTGTGATGATGCTGCGCCTCTGCGGCCCGATCAGTTTTCACACCAAATTCATCGGCGCGAGGCAGCCTACATCTTGCCTTGCGACTTGTGAACTTTGCTCATGTTCTTATGCTTATGATGCGCGGCTTGGACGATGAAGCCATTGTCGCTGTGCATCACTGTGGCGCTTGCGCTAGGAATTGGCGCGGCCGTCACAGCCTGGCCGCCGAGGAACAGCGCGGCCGTTACGAATGAGTCCGAGATTTTTCATAAAGATTTCCTCCCGAAAGCCTGGGGTCATTGCGCCCCCGGCCAAGGCATCATTTTGCAAAAGCGCGGCGAAGGGAAATCATTTTTTCCAAAAAGGCGAAACGTTTGAGGGGATTCTGGGCGTAGATAGTGTAAGATCGCCTCGCGCTGAGCAAACCAAGGGCAGACGTTCTGACACAAGCGCCTATCGCCGCCCCGCGCCGGCGGGTCGTCTATCGCCATAGCGCCTTCGTGCGCCTGACGCACTGGACCAACGTCCTCTGCCTGACGATCCTTTTGATGAGCGGCCTGCAGATCTTCAACGCCCATTCGGCGCTCTATATCGGGTCCAAATCCAATTTCGATCATCCGGTTCTCGAAATCGGCGCCAACGCCGACGATACGCGCGGCGAGACGACGATATTGGGACACACATTCGATACGACCGGCGTGCTCGGCCTCTTCAATGGAGAGGAGGAACGCGCCTTTCCGCCCGCGGTCACGCTTCCATCCTATCAGGACCTCGGGACGGGGCGGCGCTGGCACTTCACTTTCGCCTGGCTGCTCGTCGCCAACGGCGCTCTCGCGCTCATTTACGGCATCGTCAGCGGCCATTTCCGCAAGGACGTCTGGCCTGGCTGGCGCGACTTTAAAGCGCTGCCAAAGAGCTTCATCGAACACGCGCGCCTGCATTTTGAGAAGGGCGAGGCGGCTTTGCGCTACAACCCTCTGCAAAAGCTCGCCTACGCCATCATCCTTTTCATCGTGCTGCCCGGCATCGTGCTCGCGGGCCTCGCCATGTCGCCCGGCATGGACGGCGCCGCGCCCTGGCTGCCGGCCTTGTTCGGCGGCCGCCAAAGCGCCCGCACCGTTCATTTCATTTTCGCATTCACCCTTGTGGCTTTCGTCATCATCCATCTCGTCATGGTGGTCCTGACCGGGCCGCTCAATAATCTGCGCTCGATCATCACCGGACGCTACGCCATCAAGGAGGACGGGCGATGAGACGGTTCTCCCGGTTGGATCGCCGCGGCTTTCTGCTTGGCGCGGCGGGCGCCATGCTCGCCGGCTGCGACCGCCTCAGTGCGACCGATCAGGCGCAGTCGGTCTTCGACGGCGTCAACGATTTGACCTACAAGGCGCAACGCCTGTTGATCGGCGGCGATCGCCTGGCGGCGGAATTCACGCCGGCGGACATTTCGCAACATTTCAAGGCGAATGGATCGATCGATCCGAAGGCCCCCGCCTATCGCAAGCTGGTCCGCGAGCAATTCGCATCGTGGCGGCTGAACGTTGGCGGCCTCGTCGAAAACCCGCGCGATTTTTCGCTTGAGCAATTGCGCGCGCTGCCGTCGCGCACGCAAATCACCCGGCACGATTGCGTCGAAGGCTGGAGCTGTATCGGCAAATGGAAAGGCGCCTTGCTGTCGAGCCTGCTCGACGAGGTGAAAGTGAAGGATGGGGCGCGCTATGTTGTCTTCTATTGCGCGGATCGGCTCGGCGCCGACGAAACCGTCGGCGATCCGCAACAGGCCGAAGGCGGACAGGACGCCGATCCCGATGAGGAGGCGCCGCAATCCGGCGACAGCCTCGATGGGCCATCGTTCTATTACGAGACGATCGATATGGTGGACGCGCATCATCCGCAGACCATCCTCGCCTATGAGATGAACGACGCCGTTCTAACCGTCCCACATGGCGCGCCGCTGCGCTTGCGCGTAGAGCGCCAACTTGGCTACAAGATGCCGAAATATATCATGCGCATCGAACTCGTCGAAAGTTTTGCCGACATCGGCCAAGGCAAGGGCGGCTATTGGGAAGATCGCGGCTACGACTGGTACGCCGGGATTTGAATTTCTCCGAGCGTAACGCTGCGCAGATCATTGTCGTTGCCGACACAGGCGAAGACGAAATCCTGACCCTCCGCCGCGGCGCGCGGGGTAGGGGCCATCGCGTCAGAAAATTGCGTGGCCTTTTTTCTGAAGGTGCCCGGTCGTCGGATAGCCCACGCCGAGACCGAGGAAAGCAATTTTCGCCATGGCCGCCTATCCAATCCAATCCGCGCGCCGGCGCAAGCCGGTTTTCGCGCGGAAATTAGCCCGCTCTCCGCCGGCAGCTCGAGCGCAGCCTGGACATTTCGAAGCCATCCAAACTGATCTTCTACAGTTGCGGCCGGGCGGCGCGTGGTAAGCCATTGATATTGTTTGGATTGAGAGGTGATTTCCGCGAAAGTGTAGTGCCACGTGTGCGCCGTTTCTTATTGACTTGGAATGTGCATGCGCCAATTATGTGCGCACCACGAATGAGTCGGCGAGACGGTTCCGCGACATGTATTTCCGCAAGAAGACCTCGAGCGGCCGCGCCTATCTCCAGATCGTCGAAAGCCGTCGCCAAGGCGCGCAAGTGCGCCAGCAGGTGATCGCGACGCTTGGCCGCGTCGAGGAGTTGCGCGAGAGCGGGCAATTGGAGCGGTTGCTGCGATCGGGCGCACGCTTCGCCGCGAAAGCCATTGTCGTCGACGCCGTCGCCGACGGCGCTGTAACGGCGAGCGCGGCGCGACGCATCGGGCCCGCTCTCGTCTTCGAACGATTGTGGGAGGAGACCGGTTGCCGGAGGGTCGTCGAGGATCTCGCCGGTTCGCGCAAGCATGGCTTCCCGCTCGAACGCGCGGTGTTTCTCACCGTTCTGCATCGTCTATTTTCTGGCGGCTCCGATCGAGCGGCGGACCGCTGGCGGGAGGATTACCGGATCGATGGGGTCGAGAACCTCGACCTGCATCACCTCTACCGGGCGATGGCCTGGCTTGGCGAGGAGCTAGCCGAAGATCAACAGCACGGCGCCACGCCCTTCGCGCCGCGTTGCCTGAAGGACGCCGTCGAGGAGGAACTGTTCGCGCGGCGGCGCGATCTGTTCAGCACGCTCGATCTCGTGTTCATGGACACGACCAGCCTCTATTTCGAGGGAGCGGGCGGACAGACCCTCGGACAACGCGGCTTTTCCAAGGACCATCGGCCGGATCTCAATCAGATGATCCTCGCGGTGCTGCTCGATGGCGACGGCCGGCCGGTTTGCACAGAGATGTGGCCCGGCAACACCGCCGATACGGGCAGCCTTATCCCCGTCGTCGACAGGCTGCGCAAGCGCTTTTCCATCGGCCGGGTCTGCGTCGTCGCGGATCGCGGCATGATCAGCGCGGAAACAATCGCCGAACTCGAGGCGCGCGGGCTTCTCTACATTCTCGGCGTTCGGGAGCGCACCGACAAACTCGTGCGCGAACTCGTGCTCGACGATCCCGCTCCCTTCATCCCGCTCACCATTGCAAAGCGGGGCGAGGATATCGATTACGAGGCCAAGGCCGTCACTCTCGCCGGACGGCGCTACATCGTCTGTCGCAATCACGAACAGATGAAGAAGGACGCCGCCGCCAGGGCCGCGATCTTGACCGCGCTCGAGCGGCAATTGAAGAAAGGCGACAAGAGTCTCGTCGGCAACAAGGGCTATCGCCGCTTCCTCGCGACGCGAGGCGACGACAATTTCGCCATCGACTGCGCCAAGGCGGAAGAGGACGCAAAATTCGACGGTGTCTTCGTGTTGCGGACCAACGCCGATCTCACGCCGCTCGAAGCCATGCTCTGCTACAAGCGATTGTGGATGGTGGAGCGGGCGTTCCGCACATCGAAGAGTTTGTTCGCCACGCGGCCGATCTTTCACAAGCTCGACGAAACCATTCGCGGCCACGTGTCGTGCAGCTTCCTCGCCCTCGTCTTGAAAAAAGAGCTGGAGGATCGCATCGCCAATGTGGGCAGGCGGGGCGCCGCCAGCGACAACGCGGAAAGCGGTTCTTGGCCCGACGTTCTCGCCGATCTCGACTCGCTGACCGAGACCGAGGTCGAGCAAGACGGCAAACGTTTTCTCCTGCGCTCGGCGCCGCGTCCGGCGGCGAGCCTCGCCTTACGCGCCGCCGGCGTCGCTTTGCCGCCGACCGTGCGTCAACTCACCGACGCCTGACCCCGCTCCACCCCGGCGATCAACGAAAATGTAGTGCCAAGGCGCTTTTCCAGCGCGGGTTTATCCGTGCTATCAATGCATTACAAATTCCAACTGTTGAAGATCAGTTAAACCAAAGAGTTTGAAATGTACTTTTATTGCAATAATCTATAATCCAACTATTCCATCCTTTCCATTGTGATGGCGTCATGCTATCGCGCAGCAAATATGCTTCCTCAAATATAATGACGGCAATCAAGAATAACTGCCGTTGTTTATATTTATCTTCATCAGAGAGCGTCTGCTTCATATAGTTTTGCTCTTCGAACCATATTTGTGGATTTTCCAACAAAAGCTGCAAAAAAAAGAATATCTATTTTGCAGCTCTCTATATCTGTCGTAGGTGTCCAGCGCGTTCTTCTCCTTAAGGCTTCGTCTATACGTATAAGAGTCCTGCGATAAAGGTTAGGAGACTTCCAGCATAGAACAGACCTTCAAGGCCTTTAACAATTCCCTCGATTGTCATGCACCCACCTCACCAAGCCCGCCCGCACGCCGGTGTTGAATCAATTGACTTGGATGCGCAGCAAAGAGGCCATAGGTCAATACGATTTCGAAGCGTCTGCCGTCCCCGAAAATAGGGGTATCTCATGACTCTCAACTGAAAACAGGATATTGCTTACAGCATGACAGCTTTAATCGCTCCCGATTCCTACGACGATGTCATTTTCCATTATGGACTTACCGCCTTGTATAACGGCGGTGACCTGCAAATTGAAAATGGGGATTTAGCACTCACCAAGGATGGCGATCTCCGGTTAGGCGCTATTCCGTACAACGCAATGTTCCGATTGGTGCAGTCATGGCGTTACAACGCTCCGGCCAGGCGCCTTATGTTCGATACGATATACGAGTTGCGGAACGCAAAACCGGAGCTTGAACAGAACCTCGAAAAAATTCTTTCGCGAGGCCCCGCGCTAGGGCGTTTTCTTCCATCAACGGATGTGCCGTTATACCATGCTGCTAACGACGCAATCGGTGCAACTGAGGTGACTCGATCTGCCCTTGCAGCAGGCAGTCTGATAATCGTGGTCGGATCGCTGTTGGGGCGGTTCAAGGATGATCTCAATGTAAGCCCGGCGGATTGGAACGCCGGAACGCCGCACTATGCGAAGCATTCCTTTGGACAGGTTGTCACGGCGGCGGCAAATAGCTTCAGGCATGCGGATGAATGGAAAAAGGCGCTATTCGCAAAAAACACCGCAGACAAGCAACAGCGCTCAATGGATGTCTTGAAAACGGCTCTTGGATTACAGGCCGAGCATGCGCTCGATAATTCGAGCGAAGCTGTTCTCGATCTCATCGGTACTCAAAACTTCGATGAACTCGCCAAATCAGCCTTAACCTTTGCGAACGGTCTTGCTTTACAGGCCGAGGCTCGTGCAGCCCCAAAAGCCTGAGCTGCGTAACCCATAAACCCCATTCTGTTAAATCGAGCCTGTCGCGAAATTTAAGAATAATGAGACACGCAAGAAGGCCTTGCGCCATAAGGGTTTCTTGCTGTTTTTGACCCCTCAGCCTTGAGCGCGACTGTTTCCGAATGTCAAGCGGTCGCGAATGGTGGCGATACCCCTGACAGCGGACGCTGCTGGGACGATTTTTGGCGACCGCTCGACGGCGGGAATGCGCCACAAGCGGAAAGGGATCGGCGACAACGCCAGCTACCGCTGCGGACAGAATAGTGGATACCACGCCGCGCGGGCGGCTGCGCAGCCCCAACCAGCTTCGCCGCCCGCGGTGGTCCCAAGGCCCACAATGCACTAACGTTGAAGCTGGTCCCGTGGCTAGGGACCGATCACTGGGGAGGACGCCATGAAGTACATGATTTGCTGGTCCGAACGTCCACAAGGTTCGGCCATCGAGTACGAGAATGCGCAGAAGCGGATACTCGATGTCTTTCGCCAGTGGAAAGCGCCCGCCAATTTCAAGATCGAGCTGTTCATGATCAGAGTAGGTGACTGGGGCGGCTACATGCTTGCGGATTGCGACGATCCGCTCACCGTGCACAAGTTCTGTTCTATGCTCCCTGCTTTCGAATTCCAGGCGAGACCGGTAATTCCGGTCGAAGACGCCGTGCGCGGCGAGCTCGAAGTCATGGTTTGGCGCGATGGTCTGAAATTCGACTGAGGCTCGCAGGATCCGGGCCTGACTTCTGTCTTCGTCGAGGTTGTCTCGCCGCGAGGATCCTCTCGTGCAGTCCGCCAATGTCGGTTCGGATGTCTGGGGGACGCTAGGCGGCGGAACACCCGTCGCCCGCCTCGTTCGCACCACACCGGATACCAGAGATTGCACCGACGTGCAGATATCGAGCATTCCGCACGGCAAAGTCGCATCAATTATATCGGCCACTTACGATGTGCGGATATCGGGCGCAAATGTTCGCGACGAACCTTTATTCAAACTAACCTTCAGCCTGACCTGAAAGCGCGTCAATTGATCTTGTAGTCGAAATATTTCTCTCTGATCCTTGCGAAAGACCCGTCGGCCATGCTCTCGTCGAGCGCCTTTTCGAACATCGCTTTCAGCGTTTCGTCCTGCATGCGCAAGCCGATGCCGACGCCGTCGCCGAAGTAGGCGGGATCATGCGGCGCGTCGGCGAAGATGGCGCAGCATTGCCCCTCCCTGCGCGTCTTCAGAAAATCGACCAGCGCGTCCTTGTCGCCGATGACGACGTCGAGCCGGCCTTCGGCGAGGTCGAGGATGGCTTCCTCCAACGTCGCATAGGGCTTTATGTCGGATTGCTTGTAGACGTTTTCGAGATAATTCTCGTGCGCGCCGCCCGCCTCGACGCCGATGGTCTTGCCCTTGAGCCCCTGGGGGCTGGCGTCCCTGATCTCGCTCTGCTTTGATGCGAGAAAGGCGGAGGGCATGCGGATATATGGCTTTGTGAAAGCGATCTTCTCGCGCGCCTCGTCGGTGATCTCCATGGCGGCCATGATCGCGTCATAGTCACGGTTGAGCAGGCCGGGAATCAGTCCATCCCAGTTTTCCGCCACGAAATGGCACGTCACTTTCATGCGCGCGCAAAGATCGCGCGCAAGATCGATCTCGAATCCGGCGAGTTCGCTGTTGGCGTCGAGGTAGTTGTAAGGCGGCCGCGCGCCCTCGCTGGCGATTCTTACCTCGGTCCAGACGCGCTCCCGCGGCTTCGCCAGCGAAAGCGATGGCGGCGCGAGGACGTAGAGAGCAGCGAGGATGGCGATCGCCGCGAGCGAACGCCGCCGCGCCGG
Organism: uncultured Alphaproteobacteria bacterium; assembly: GCA_963815815.1. Classification (GTDB taxonomy): domain Bacteria; phylum Pseudomonadota; class Alphaproteobacteria; order Rhizobiales; family Beijerinckiaceae; genus Methylocapsa. Next base: position 309,612 of record CAWFIA010000007.1, on the reverse strand, counting down.
CACCGCGCCGGGAGAAAACCGAAGCCGAGTGCTGGAAAACAGGGATTCCTCCCAGGGGATTGGCCAAATTTTGGCTTGGGGCCGCATTAGGGGTCTCGCGGGTGGGCATGTTCAATTGCTATATAGGATCGTCCTGTCTCCTGAATGAGGCGAAACATCGTCCACAGCGAGCGGGGCGCTGATTGAATGCGCGCGGTCAATCGCCTATAGCAGACGAGCGCCAAGGCGCGGAATTTTCTCGACAGGATGGTAGGAAGGAGCGGCGGCGCCCATGGCCAGCGAGCAGGACGTTCTCACTGCGCTTCAATCCGTGCCCGGACCCGACGGCAGAACGCCTTTGCCCCAGTCCGGCGCCATTTCCGGTCTGACGATCCGGGATGGCAAGGTCTATGTCTCGATCGCCATCGACCCGACGCGTTCGGCCGCGATGGAGCCGATGCGCTCGGCCGCCGAAGTCGCGGTGAAGAAATTAAGCGGCGTCACCAGCGCTCTCGTCAGCCTGACGGCGGACAGGGAGCCGGCGAAAGCGCCGCCGCCCCCGGCAAGAGCGCCGGCGCAGCGCAATATCGCCATCCCGGGCGTCGCCAATATCATCGCAGTCGCGTCCGGCAAGGGCGGCGTCGGCAAATCGACGACGGCGGTCAATCTGGCCCTCAGCCTCGCCGCCCTCGGCTGGCGCATCGGCATTCTCGACGCCGACATCTATGGTCCGTCGCTGCCGCGCCTGCTCGGGCTCAACCGCAAGCCGCACTCGGACGGGCGCGTCATGACCCCGCTCGAGGCCTATGGCGTCAAGGCGATGTCGATCGGATTCCTCATTGGCGAAGACGATGCGATGATCTGGCGCGGGCCGATGGTGATGGGCGCCATCCAGCAATTGCTGCGCGAAGTCGCCTGGGGCGAGCTTGATTGTCTCGTCGTCGACATGCCGCCGGGCACCGGAGACGCGCAGCTCACCCTCGCGCAAAACGTGCCGCTGGCCGGCGCCGTCATCGTCTCGACGCCGCAGGACCTTGCCCTGATCGACGCGCGGCGGGGAGTCGCCATGTTCAACAAGGTCGACGTGCCGACGCTCGGCATCGTCGAGAACATGAGTTATTTCGTCTGTCCGCATTGCGGCGGCCGGTCCGATATTTTTGGCCATGGCGGCGCAAGACGCGAGGCGGACCGCCACGGCGTGACGTTCTTGGGCGAAATCCCGCTCCACATGGAGATTCGCGAACATTCCGATTCGGGCCGTCCGATTGTGGCGACAAACCCGCAGGGCGCGCACGCTAAAGCCTATCGAGACATAGCTGGCCAGATCAAGGCGAAGCTCGAGAAAGGAAGAGCCCGCGCGGCGCCAAAGATCGTCATTGAATAGGCTCATTCGCCCGCTGCTTTCATTTTCAGCGGACGCGGAGAGCTTGGCCTGCCGCTTCCCCGAAACTGGAGCGGCCGGGCGTTTGTGGCGGCGCGGCGCTCTTCAGTTCGTGTCTAGTAGTGGAAAGGTACAACACATTTTGTTATGTTGCGCGCATGGAAGAGCCCTACGAACGATTGGCGATCGCCCGCCGCAACGCCGGCTTTGAAAATGCGACCGACGCCGCGCGGGCGTTCGGCTGGAACGAGAACACCTATCGCAGCCATGAGAATGGCGAGCGCGGCTTGCGCCTCGCGATCGCCGAGCGCTACGCCAAAGCGTTCAAGACGAGCGCCGCCTGGCTGCTCACCGGCGAGGGCGACGCCGAGTCGGCGCCGGAGCCTAAGAACATTGTCCGTCTCGTCGGCCGCATCGGCGCCGGCGCGGTGATCGACGCGGATTTCGAACAGGAGCCGCCGGAAGGCTTCGCCGAGATCGAAATTCCCTATCCCGTCCCGGCCGGGGCAGTCGCTTTCGAGATCGTCGGCGACAGCATGTGGCCGCGCTACGATCCCGGCGATATCGTCATTTGCTGGAAAGTGGCGCAGACCCGCACCGAGGCGGATGGCTGGGAGGCCGCGGTGCGGCTGACCGACGGCCGACGCTACCTTAAGACGATCCGCCGCGTCGGCAAGGACCGCTTCGATCTCGTCAGCCACAATGCGAGCCCGATCTTGAACGTTCAGGTCGAATGGGCCTGCAAGGTGTTCGGCAATATCCGCGCCGGCGAATGGAATTTGCTCGAAAAGACGCCGCGCCGCTTGCGGTGATCGCCGCCTGTCCGGTGAAGGCCGCGGCCCGCGATCAGCGATCGCCGCAGGCGCGGGCGCAATCTCAGGCGGCGAAGGTGCTCGTCAGGCCTGCCGCCAGGCGAGACCGCGCCTCTTCGTTTTCAAACGGTCTGCAGCACGATTTGTGAAAAAATCGAGATGTTTGTACATTTCGTGTTGCAAACTTCTGTACATTATGTACAGTACATCATCGGCGCTGACGAAAGCCACAAGGCCTCGAACCCTAGGGGCGATCAGCGTCGAAGCCACAGCGGCGTCTTCAGAAGAGGATTAGGGCGATGGACAAGCAACGCGATGATCAAAGAAAGATCCGTTTGGTGAGCGCCTTCACTGGCGAAGCGCCGTCTCAACGCGCAGCAGGCGCGAGCCGGGCCGAAACGGCGGAATATCTTGCGCAAATGGCCTCCGAGCTCGTGACGCTCGCCACCACGGCGAGGCTCGGACGCTTGTCGATCCTGCTCGATTTTGTCCGGCGCGAAGCTGAAGCTGAAGTCGAAGCTTCCTCCGTCTGAGCGCTATCCCGGGGCGAAGCGTCGGCGAGCGAGGCGCTCAAGACGAGGGGCCACGAGCCAGTCGCAGGAGGGGGCCGCGTCACGAGGGCGGAGGCGATCGCGATCAGGCTTTGAACTATCCGCCGGTGACGCTCATGTGCCGCGCCACCGCCGGCCTGGCGTCTCTGCGATCAATGATGAAATCATGGCCCTTGGGTTTGCGCGCGATGGCGGCTTCGATGGCCTCGTTCAATAACTCATCGGATTGTGACGCGCGCAGCGGGGCGCGCAAATCGGCCGCGTCTTCCTGACCGAGACACATGTAGAGCGTTCCAGTGCAGGTGACGCGCACCCGATTGCAGCTTTCGCAGAAATTGTGCGTGTGCGGCGTGATGAATCCAAGACGCCCGCCCGTTTCCCCGACGCGAACGTAACGGGCGGGGCCGCCTGTCCTGTAATCGGTCGGCAGCAAAGCGTACCGTTCGGACAGTTGCCGCTCGATCAAATTGAGCGGGAGGAACTGATCGGCGCGCTCCGCTTCAATTTTTCCGAGCGGCATGACTTCAATCAGGGTTAAATCCATGCCGCGACCGTGCGCCCATTCAAGCATCTGAGGAATTTCGTCGTCGTTGACCCCCTTGAGAGCGACCATGTTGATCTTGATCGAGAGACCTGCTTCCTGCGCCGCGTCGACTCCACGCCTGACCTGCGCCAGATTGCCCCAGCGCGTGATCGCCCGAAACCTGTCCGGATCGAGGGTGTCCATCGACAAATTCAGCCTCCGCACGCCGATCGCGGCCAGCTCCGCGGCATGGTTCGCCAATTGCGACCCATTCGTGGTGAGGGTCAGTTCGGCCAGCGCGCCGGATGCAAGATGGCGCGAAAGAGACCGAAAGAGGCTCATGACGCCGCGCCGGACGAGAGGTTCGCCGCCGGTGATGCGAAGCCGGCTGACGCCCCGATTGACGAAGGCCGTGCAAAGTCGGTCCAGCTCTTCAAGCGTCAGCACGTCGCGCTTCGGCAGGAAATTCATATCTTCCGACATGCAGTAGACGCAGCGCATGTCGCAGCGGTCGGTCACCGACACACGCACGTAAGTGATCCGGCGCCCGAAGGGATCGATGAGCGGCGCCGTCGCCGTCGCCGGCTCGGCCTGAGTTTTCGAAATTGAAGTTATAATTGACATGCCTTTGCATGCGCCTATGCGAAAGCGGGGAGGGCGTCAATATATGAGCAAACGAGGATGGCATGAAAAAAGTTCGAGCGCCCGGATAGCGCCATGAACGCAAAGGGTCATTGGCCGAGCGAACTGCGCCTGAAGGAGCGCGGCCGTATTTTGGTGGTCAAATTTGAGGACGGCGGCGAATATGCGCTGGCGGCGGAATATTTGCGGGTCATGAGCCCGAGCGCAGAAGTGCAGGGGCATCGGGCAGAGGATCACATAACGGTCGGCGGCAAACGAAGCTGCGCCATTATTGGCGTGGAGCCGGTCGGAACCTACGCGGTGCGGCTGAGCTTCGACGATATGCACGACACCGGCATCTTCACTTGGGACTATCTCTACGAGCTCGGCGCCCGCTTCTTGGAAAAATGGGCCGCCTACGAGGAGGAGTTGAGGGATAAAGGCCTTGATCGGGACCGGCCTGGCCAAGCTTGATGCAAAAAGAGCCGCCCTGCGCCCGCAGGCGCGACATCGCAGGATCTGTCCCAAACGATTCTCTTTCGGTATATGAAGGCGTCGCGGGGCGTCGTCAAGGCCAAGCGCTCGCGTCGTACGTCAGTTGCAACCAGGCGCGGCGCAGGCATTTCGCTGCTGAGGATGATCATGCCATTTTCGACGCCAATGTCGCTGGCGATCTATTTTGTGATCTGGTTCGTGGTGCTGTTCGCGGTGCTTCCGTTTGGTGTCACGTCGCAGCGGGAGGCGGGGGAGGTGGCCAAAGGCACAGATCCCGGCGCTCCGGTCGCGCCGCGGATGCTGCGGAAAGCGCTGTGGACGACGGCGATCGCCGCGATGCTATTCACAGCGCTCGCAATTTTCGCGCATTTCATGGAGCCCTGATGGGTTCCGCGCTCTCGGCGGCCGCGCGCCTCCGCCTGCGAATTATTTGCTTGCGGGAGCGTGGCGCCGATCTTCGGTTCTATTGACGGTGCGGGCCGATAAGGTTACTTCACGCACGCTCCTTCAAAAGAGCGCGTAGCTCAGTCGGTAGAGCATCTGACTTTTAATCAGAGGGTCATGGGTTCGAGTCCCATCGCGCTCACCAGCAAAATCAATGAGTTATAGCAATTATCGGCCTTCCAAAAGTTTGGGAATTTGCACTGGGTAACATTCAGGGTAACGCCTGAGCCCTTTTTCTGGCCGGCCTTTGGGCTGTTTCAATAACACCGGAATGACAAGACCTGCCCCGCGCGCCGATGGCGATGATGATGGCAGAAAGAACCGCGACCCTGCCGAGCGGCGGGCGCGGCGGATGGCGGCGCACGCTTGATGTCTTTGGCTGCATAACGGAAGTCTGATGGCCGCCGACACCCCAGCTTCTGCTTCGCGACTAAGTCGGTCATAGCGCGGCGGACCGGCTAATCCCGAAAGCGGACCTCTACCGGCGCACTCCACTGGAGCTTCCAGGCAACGCGGACAGAGATAAGTCGGTCCCTTCGCTGTCCGCGCCGATTTTTACGATCGGCGGAATACTCTAGAAGGCCGATCAAAATTATGATCCGCCTAGTTCTACTGAATCACAAAATCGAGGGAGATTCGCGTCGCGAGCAAATCTGGTAACTTGTTGATTCGTTGATCGATACCCGGTGTTTGATATGGATCTCTCGAGACCAACCAGCCAAGCGCGTTTTGCCGCCTATGTCGAGGCTCTTGTTGAAGTGATCGGGCATGCCGATCGGGCCAAGCCCTTGAACGATTATTGCGTCGGGCTGTTGATGCCCGGCGAGCGCAAGAGCGTCGAGCCTATGGCGGCGATTGTTGCGCCGACACGCGTCTCGGCCAAACATCAATCGCTTCTGCATCTGGTCGGCGAAGCGCCCTGGTCGGACGAGGCGGTCTTGGGTAAGGTTTTCGAGCTGGTTCTGCCTTCCCTCGAGAGACAAGGCCCGATCGAAGCCTGGATCGTGGACGACACGGGCATTGCGAAAAAGGGGACCCATTCGGTCGGCGTCGCGCGGCAATATTGCGGCAGGCTCGGCAAGCAGGACAATTGCCAGGTCGCGGTGACGCTGTCGATCGCCAATCATACGGCGAGCCTGCCGATCGCCTACCGGCTCTATATGCCGGAGGCATGGGCAAATGATCAGGCACGCCGAAAAAAGGCGCATATCCCCAAGGAGATCGAGTTCAAGACGAAGCCACAGATTGCGCTTGATCAGATCCGTGCGGCTCATGCCGCAGGCGTCGCGCCGGGCGTCGTGCTGGCTGATGCGGGCTATGGCGTGAACGGCGGCTTTCGCGCCGGAGTGACAGCTTTGGATCTGCCTTACGTCGTCGGCGTCCAATCGACGCTGACCGTTTGGCCGCCCGGTCAGGAGCCTCTACCGGCAAAGCCCTGGAGCGGCCATGGCCGCAAGCCGTCTCGTCTGAACCGTGATCTTGAACATCAACCCGTCACGGTCAAGGAGCTGGCGCTGAGCTTGAAGAAAAAAGCATGGCGCAGCCTCACCTGGCGCGAAGGTTCGAACACGCCGCTCGCCTCGCGCTTTGCCGCTGTGCGTCTGCGCCCAGCCTCGCGTGATTGCAATCGGACCAAACCGCATCCGCTGGAATGGCTCATTGTTGAGTGGCCGAATGAAGAAGCTGAGCCGACGAAATATTGGCTCTCGACCTTGCCCAAGGACACGCCTTTGCAGGATCTCGTCGACAAGGCCAAATTGCGCTGGCGCATCGAACGCGATTACGAGGAGCTGAAAGGCGAACTCGGATTGGCCCATTACGAAGGTCGAGGTTGGCGTGGCTTTCACCACCACGCGACACTCTGCATCGCAGCTTACGGCTTTCTGATCTGCGAACGGGAAGCGATTCCCCCCTCAGCCTCCTGGCGGCGCAAGATGCCTCCGTTACCCAAAGGTTTTCGACCCCGCGGCGCCGCCGATCCGACCAGAACGTCACGTCGAAAACTCGATCGCGACGATCCGAAAACGGCTCACCGTCGCGCTCGCAAAAACCCTTATGCGATGTCCATGCTGTCAAACAACACACCGCCAGACAGCTACCCATATCCGTTCATGACACAGTAGAACTAGGAGGTCTGTGAAATCCGCCGCCTTGGCAACGTCGCCGATCAGCCCGATTAGCTTCGATTCTTTGCCGATCGCTCGCCTGAAATCCTCCGCCGTCCGCTTGTCAACATAGAGCACGTCGCAATAAGCCGCTAGCACGCCAAGATAGGCGTCATTCAAATCGCTACCGGGACGCTTCTTGCGGTGTTGACCGTGCTTTCTGAGCGCGTCGCCGATCACTCGGCTCGGCAGCACCGCCATCGACACATCCTTCAAGTCGTCGAAGGATCGTCCAGTTTCAGAGGCAACCACGCGAAGCTGAACTCCTGAAGAGCCCGAGTTCGCTCAGGTCGCCAAGCACGCACTCGTCTCGAATTTCCTCGGCGTCCAATCCTTGGCTTACCAAAGTCGATACCAGCAGGTCGCGCACGCTCGTGCCGGGCTTAGGGAGATGATCGATGGCCCGCGTGATGAACTGATCGGCCATGGCCTTCGCTCGATGAGCATCGCCTCCGGTGCTGTTCGTAGCCTTCTGCAGCGCCTTATCGTAAATCACACGGAGCCGAGCCCGCATCTCGTCCGGCGACTTGACCGAGTTCGCCGATCGTGCGGCTTTCGTCAAATGTCTTCAGCGGCGAAAGCGCGGCCACCATGTCGATTTCGGGCTGACGTGCCCGAAGAAGCGGCCGCATGGCGTCCCAAACCCAGGACTCACTTCCGATCGCATCGCTGCCAGGTCCGGTTCGGAGCATAAGCTGCAGCACACGGTCGCGTATCGAAACAAGATCGTGGCCGCCTTCGCTCGCCGCGACCACCTCCGCGGCGAGGACCTGAATAATCGAGCCTAGTCCCGCTTCCTCATGGGGAAGACGCATCCACGCGATCAAGGGAAGCGATTGAATGAAGGCGACCCGGGATCGAGCGGTCTGATCATCCTCAACCCCGAGCAACTCTTCGAGGTGATGCCATGACAGTAGCGGGATTCTGCCCAGATCAAGAAGTCTTTCGTGCAGCCCTAGGGCTTGCGCGCGCCGCGCGTTGTCGCCGGAGATGGTCGCATCGATCCATTTCGCCCAATGCGAACTGTCAGGGGCAATAACGTTCGGTTTGATAATGGCCAATTGCAGCTTACGAACGGATGGTTGTGACGTGAGATCGTCGAAACGGTGGACCTTGTAAGGGAGATCTTAGAACGGCATCCTAGACTGGAATGCATCCGACTTACAGCAGCGGATTGTCGGCTATCGCTCGGCTTGCTCGAGGACCGGCTGGTCCGCTTTCGGCCCGCTGCTTCTATTTCGCGCCCATCTTCGTCCTTCCCAATGCTCGATGGCGCTCCCGGAAGCCGACGTTTCTGAATTGCCCCCGGGGACGCATCTGTATTATGAACATCTCCTCGGCGTGAGGGCTTGGCCGAGCCATTTCATTCTCTTTTGAAGCATCATGCCAGGGCTATGGCGGGCCGGAGATCATAGGCTTAGGCACGAGCGCTGGATTTGATGAAGCCTAGTGCACGAGACATCCGAACTACAAAGTTTGCAGTATGTCGGCGGTGAGGATCATCAGCCAATCGGCAGAGCAGCCTGCGTCGTCAATGATCCGATGCCCACGTTGCTGAACTACCGAACCGCCCACACGGCAGGATTTTAGGCACTCTTGACAACGGGCAGGGCGTGTTGATCCTCGATAAGTCGGTGGGCGAAGCCGTTGGTTTACATCGCCGACAGAGACGGTAAGGCATTAGGCTGGGTCTATAAGTCGTACATTCTCTGTCGATAGCGACAATCTCATAAGTTGGAAGCGAGACATGTTGCGGATATTGCTGCTTATCGGGTTGCTGCTTGTCGGTACGCCAAGCCAGGCGGAGGACACCAACCCACACGATCCATACAAAGCCCTGGTCGAGATCCTCAAGCAGACCGACCGGAACATCAATGCGCAAGCGTGCACGGTCGATGCGACTGTCGACTTCGCGCTCTATCAGCCAAAGCTCGCTATTTTTCGGGATGCTTGGCTGAACCGGGATTATTCAGTTGACTTTTACGCTCAACGCGGAAAGCAAGTCCTAGCTTTCGTCGTTCTCAAGCATGAAGCTGAACTGCTAACCGAGGGCCTTTACAATGGCCACGAGACGCCGGAGTGCAAGTTCTCGTTGTCCGTCGCATACCCCGACAAGTTCGGGCAGGTGAAAAGCATCAAGGTCGTCACCTGGAAATTTAACAACCAGCAATCTCATAAGATAAATTGGGAGAAATTCGACCCCAAAGATTTCAATGAGATTGCCTTGGACTATCACCTCAACCAGGACGTCGAGACGTGGATTGCCGACGAGCCGCAGATGGAGCCGAACAAGCAACCGACGCAAACTGACGACTGCGACATGTACATGTTCAAGGCTAATGCCATTTTCATTCGGGCGACCACCTTCTGCCGCAAGGACTACATGGACAGCAAGGCAGGGTATGCGGCGCTGGCGGGAGCGCGGAAATGCGCCGCGTCTATAGGCGACGACATCAAGCCGCAAGTTGCGGCTACGATGCAGTTACTCGATCGTATGGTGCGGCAGCGAGGACGCGCAGCCGCTTGCGCAATGGTCGAGGACATCGCCCGGAACGTGAACGCCAAGACGCGATGAGAACAGCATTCCGCGGCGTCGCGTTCTAGTACCGCTGCACAGGGATTATGACTCTTTGGCTGGGTCGGGATAGGCGCGCGCCAGCTTTTGTCTGGCTTTCTCGGTGGAGAACATCCAGTTGATACGGGCGCCAGCGTTGTTGCGCTGTCTTTCCCAGGCTGCAATCTCTGAAACCAATTTGTCGCGTTCGGCGATGCGTCGATCCAGGCACTGACCGCGCAGCACCCCGATTTCGATCTCGACCATGTTGAGCCAGCTGGCGTGCTTGGGGGTGTAGTGGAACTCCAGGCGACGCAATATTCTATGCGCTTCCGGGGCCGGGAAGGCCTCATACAGCGCGCCGGCGGAATGGGTCGATAGATTGTCTAGCACGACCCGAATCTGCTCAGCCTGGGGGTAATGGACTTCGACAAGGTCTCGCATACATTGGGCGAAGTCACGCGCCGTGCGTTGCTCGGTCACCTTCACTTTGCGCCAGGAACTATGAGCGTCGAGAAATATGAACAGGTTGACCGTGCCGTTGCGCCGATACTCGCAGTCATAGCGTCCAAGTCGTCCAGGCGCGGCTGGAATTGGTTGGCGCACCTCGCCGATGAGCTGGGTTGGGCTCTCGTCGAAGCACACCACGGGCCGCTTCGGGTCGGGCTGTTCGGCATAGAGGTCGAGGACATCCTCCATGCGGGCGACATAGTTGCCATCGATTTGGGGAATGCACCACATGTCCTTGCGCCACGGCTTCAGCTCGTTCTCGGCCAAGCGACGGCGCACCGTCTCGCGCGACAGGCCGTCGCGCCCGGTCAGTTTGACCATCGCGCCAGCCAGCAACTCCAGGGTCCAGCGCGCCCGGCCCTCTGGCGGCGTGGAGCAGGCCGTCGCCACCAGGAGCGCCTCTTCCTTCCCTGTGAGCTTGCGCGTCGCGCCAGGACGTGGCTCCTCGCTCAACGCGGCGGCTAGGTCGCCTTCGACGAAGCGACGCTTGGTCCTATAAACGGTTGAACCACCGACGGCGACGCTGATCGCGATGTCTTCATCGCTGACCCCCACGTCAGCGGCGAGCAAGATTTGCGCCCGCTTGAGTTTACGTGCGGCGTGCTGGCCGCCGCTCAGCAGCGCGGTCAGTTCGTCGCGCTCGGCCTGGCTCAATTCGACCCTGTAACGTACATTCATCGACGCCCCCTGGTTGAGGGCACGAGAGATGAATCACATGGCCGGCATCTGTCTTCCTCTTTCCGATCCCAGATTTACGCCAAAGCAGGGGCAGTATCTCGCTTTCATCTACGCCTACACGCAGGTGCTCGGCCGACCGCCGGCCGAAGCCGACCTTCAACGCCACTTCCGCGTCAGCCCGCCTTCGGTCCATCAAATGGTGCTTACGCTCGAGCGCGCCGGCCTGATCAGACGCACTGTCGGCGGCGCACGGAGCATCGAGGTATTGGTCGACCCTGAAGCGTTGCCAGTCCTACGCCCCGCCCAAGAACAACCCGTCAAATCCTCTGTGCAGCGGTACTAGTACGTCCTGACACATTTCTGCGCCGTGGCCTTCCGGGGATAGTTGAATGGGTGCCCCAGGCGTGTCAAATGTTGCTCCTGAACCTCGTAAATAGCGGGTGATATCGGCGCGTCTGGTATCGGGTCCGGCGCACTGTGGCAAGGAAAACGAGGATCAGAAAATGAAGATACCCACCGTCGCGATCGTATTTGTTCTTATGGTAAGCAGCGTCCCAGCAAATGCTACGGATAGCATTTGCGAAGCTGTCGCCATGAAAGCCACCACAAAAACCGAAGACTTTGCTTATCCGCTTAAACGCGGCGAAACCATCGATGCGATTACGCAGTATAACGTAAATAAGAAAACTGGTGCGACTTCATTCTGTTCGCATGGGGGAGGCTGCTACCCAGCGGAGGCCTTGCATCTTACCAACTGCAGGGTTGATAAAAGCAAGCCATCTTATGAGGATGGTGAGGAGCTTTCTTACAGTCTCAACGTTATCCGATCGAAGGTTCCACCAAATGTTTTACGACAAAACGACGTCGAGTTGAAGCTTCTCGACCTTGGCATGTGTAGCGCATGTGCAGACAACGCCGCCGCTTTCTACGTCAAAATGCCAGCCTCGCGCTGCGCGGACCTAGTGCGGCGGGCTCTGGAAGGTAGCCCAATTGCGATCAAAAAGCTCTTGGACGACCCGGACTATTGCCGAGAGTAATTGAGACGTTGATTTAAACTGCCGCTGAAATATCCCCAAGCATCGGGGCCGCGATCCGCGCCCTCCCAACAGGTCCAAAACGAATGCTAATTAAAGCGAATGATTTTCGGGCGTTATTGCTGGCTGCAGCTGTGGTCCAGAGCGTCTGCACCACAGTGAACGCGGGGGAGGAGGCAGCTACTATCTATCGTTCTCGCTATATGCTGGCGGGCTTTTTGGTGCGAGCCGCAGCAGTCTGTGGGGACAATAAGAAAAGTATTAAGAGTTTTGTCGATGCCGGATTTGCTCTCCTCGGCGCTCCCGAACTTCGAGCTTTATCGAAAGCTTATCCCCGCACTACAGGCAAATGGATGAGGGAGGGAGGGGAGACATTCAACGAAAGGGTAATGAGTGACGGCCTATTCCCGGCGTGCGCATACGCAATCACGGAGCGTCGAAAAGCGGAAGACATGGCGAGCGCGCCGCTACGCAACCAGTCAGCCCCCGATGACGATTTCGATTCCTTCGAGAACATAGAATACATGGTTTCGTTCAAAGCTTGCCTATCCGGTTGACGCATACACCCGCTAGGGCTAGTATTTTTCATGAGCGGGGCCTGAGCCCGCTCGCCTTGGCGCCGCTGCCCTGGACGCGATTACCTGAAAAATGGATGCGGGTATGAATACGCCCACGCCGATTCTGATCGACGTCGACCAGCACGCCGCGCTGCCGTTTCCGCAGTCGCTGCCGGAGTTTCAGCGGCTTTTCCCGGACGATGCCGCCTGTGCTGAATACCTCGAAAAGGCGCGCTGGGGAGACGGCTTCGTCTGTCCGCACTGTAGTGTGACTGGCGAACCGTTCCGCATTGCGACCCGCCCGGGCGTGCTGGCATGCCGCAAATGCCGGCGTCAGACAGGACTGACCGTCGGCACGGTCATGGAGCGCAGCCACACGCCGTTGTTCATCTGGTTCTGGGCCGCCTACCTGGTCGCCAGCCAGACCCCCGGCATGTCGGCCGTCCAGTTCCAGCGGCCACTCGGGCTCTCGCGTTACGAGACAGCCTTTCAGATCCTCCACAAATTGCGCGCCGGAATGATCCGCCCCGATCAGGATCGCATCGGTGGCCACGCGAACGAGAATGTCGAGGTGGACGAAACCTGGGTCGGCGGTCGGACACGCGGGGAAGGCCGAGGGGTTCACCACAAGGTTCTGGTTGCCTGCGCCGTTGAGGTGCGCCGTCGCAAGCCTGGAACCGCGCAGGACAAGCGAAAGGATGGGCGCTATGCGGGGCGCATTCGACTGGCAGTCGCCGCGGACCGAAGCGCCAAATCGCTTTGCGGATTTGTTGATGGCGCTGTCGCTCCGCGACGGCAGACCCTGCGTGCAGTTGCCTCCGGCTCGCGGTTGCTACCAACTCGCCCCGCAAAGGACTTCCACCTCCAATCCAGTGCCCATGCCAGGCACACCTTCCTCGCGACGCGAGGCGACGACATTTTCGCCATCGACTGCGCGCGCACACGTGGCACTACACTTTCGCGGGAATCACCTCTCAATCCAAACAATATCAATGGCTTACCACGCGCCGCCGCAACTGTAGAAGATCAGTCATACTGCCGCGATCAAAGCGGCTAAAACAATACGGCTTAGACCCTGAGGCTACTCCTGAAGTAGCGGCATTGGCGAAAAAAGGTAAATGTTTGAAGTAAACTATTCCACTCAGCCAATGACGCTACTTCTTCTCAAAGCTAGAAATATCAGTGAGGTAGAAATTGAACTCAAATCCTACTTTTCGATCAAATACATCACATTCGTCCAATCCCGGCGCTCCCTTATTGCGTACTACGTTCAGCAGCGCCTTGGCCAGATTGGCTTCCGACGCCACTTCTTCGAGCAGCCGACTATCGTCGGCCACGCTGGCGGAGCCGCCAGAAAATAGACGATGCAGAACGGTGAGAAACACCGCGCGTTCGAGCGGGAAGCCATGCTTGCGCGAACCGGCGAGATCCTCGACGACCCTCCGGCAACCGGTCTCCTCCCACAATCGTTCGAAGACGAGAGCGGGCCCGATGCGTCGCGCCGCGCTCGCCGTTACAGCGCCGTCGGCGACGGCGTCGACGACAATGGCTTTCGCGGCGAAGCGTGCGCCCGATCGCAGCAACCGCTCCAATTGCCCGCTCTCGCGCAACTCCTCGACGCGGCCAAGCGTCGCGATCACCTGCTGGCGCACTTGCGCGCCTTGGCGACGGCTTTCGACGATCTGGAGATAGGCGCGGCCGCTCGAGGTCTTCTTGCGGAAATACATGTCGCGGAACCGTCTCGCCGACTCATTCGTGGTGCGCACATAATTGGCGCATGCACATTCCAAGTCAATAAGAAACGGCGCACACGTGGCACTACACTTTCGCGGGAATCACCTCTCAATCCAAACAATATCAATGGCTTACCACGCGCCGCCCGGCCGCAACTGTAGAAGATCAGCTTAGGGGCAACCGTGACTATTGGCAAGCCTAGCCCACAGAGCAATCGCCACGTTGGCAGACATTTTGAATAGTGCACGCGGCGACCACCAAGCTGGGCGACGGGCTGACGCAAATCACCCGCCGGTGTTCGCCCAGCTAATTGGGGCGACGATCCGCAGAGCAAGACCATCGCCCCGATGCCAGCCGCGCCCGCTTAAGGTCACACGAGCCGCCAACTTTTCACTGTTACGACGCCACCTGCGAAATGGGCTACTGCGGCGGGAGAGCAAAGCGGATGATGAGTCCCCGCAGCAATCTCAGTTTGGCAATAGCGCATCGGGATCGCGCGCCAGGGCCTCAAGCGCTTCCTTCCATGCGACATGCTCAGCATGACTGGCCCAGTCGACGAATTCGGATGAGCCCAACCCGCCTGGCAGCGCTGTATTGGACAAAATGGCCTGCGCGCGTGCCATGTGAGGATCAGTGACAAGGTGTTTGAAGACGAGGAATTGCAACGCTACCCGCCGTCGGACGAGTTGGGCCTGCATCGCCTCAAGGCCGTCCATGAGCCTCTCGGCAGCGCCAGAATTCCGGACAAGATCAGCGGCGGCGTTGGCGACGCGCTTCTCCGCAGCCGCCAATGCTAAACCGTGCGGGAGATCCCCCGGCTCTGCCGGGGAGGCAGCAATAGTTTGACGTTTCCTGAAGTCCATCGTGACCATCGCTTTTGTGAGCCGCCAAGCACACGAAAGGTCAAGTCACGATGGACGAGTTTGAGAATTCTAAGTCACACAAAGTGGGAGTGCAAATATCACGTCGTGTTCATCCCGAAGTTCCGCCGCAGGGCGCTATACGGGCAACTGCGGGATCATCTTGGAGAATTGCTTCGTAAGTTAGCAACACAAAAGGAAAGCCGGATCGAAGAAGGGCATTTGATGCCGGATCATGTGCACATGATGATTTCGATCCCGCCGAAATACGCGGTTTCTCAGGTGATCGGATATGTCAAGGGCAAGAGTGCGATCCATCTGGCCCGCGTTTACGGGGAACGGCGGCGCAATTTTGTAGGGCAACATTTCTGGGCGCGAGGATATTTCGTCTCGACCGTGGGGAGAGACGAAGCTGCGATCCGGGAATACATCAAGAGCCAGGAAAAGGAAGATCAGAGGCTGGAGCAACTGAACCTCTGGCGCTGATCGGCCACCATCAGGTGGCCCAATGAACCGGGGACGCGTCAGCGTCCCCTCCCAGCCGCTTTGAGCGGCTCACATAAATAAAGCCCCCGGCTCTGCCGGGGGATAGTTACTTCCGCAGCGGCGATCGCCTGTTCGCAAGCCGCGCTCGTCCTGACCCACACATCGACATCGCGCTTTGCTGCTTCCTCAAGCGCTTTCGCCTCGGCGATGGACCGTTCAAGCGTCGCGACATCGCCGCCGTCGCCCGATTTGATCAGGCTTAGAAATTTCCCGGCGAGGCTGCTATCGTCGTCGCCGGCGGTCGCATTATCTTGGATGTCCGCCAGCGCGGCTTGCGCTGACCACTTATTTTCGCGCGCCGCTTCCGCCGCCTTGCGTGTGGCAGCCAGGTTGTCCGACGCGGCGGCGAGGGCGGACTGGTCCGCACGCAGGCTGGCGCGGTCCGCCGTCTTGGCCGGGTCGATCGCCGGAAGTCCTGGCGCAATCCGCGGGGCCGGCGCGGGCGTTGAGTTCTTTTCCATCCGACGGCTCAATACGCAATTTTAATTCTGGCAACGCTGGGCCATTCTTTTTCGAAGCTCTGCCTGTTGCGCTCATTTGCCTGGCCGTCATGCGCCAGCCTGCGGCTATCCATAGCACGTCCGCCGCGCTGCGGCTGGCCGGAGAATCGCGGCGGTCCGTCCATCGCCGCGGCGGCGTCGATCGCCTCGAATAGCATCCGCTGCAGTTCAGCCTTGTCTGCGGGGTCGAGCTTGTCCTCGCAAAACTCTAGTACTTTCTCGACCCAATGCTGATCCGGGTCACCACCATTCTGCCCGTCGTCAGGATCGTCGTCTTCGCTGACACGCTGCTGTGAAGAGTTCGCATAACGTTTGAAAAGCTCCTCGATGCGCCGGATCATCTCCGGCGTCATGTTGGCGCTAAGGGGTGGCATCGCGTCGTATGCGGCTGTGACCGGCGGAGGCGCAGCGGCGAACCTGCCTGCTGGCACATAGAGTTTTGCGTGATTGGTGCCATTGGGAGATGGCATGGGGCGATAAATCTGTGACATGTGTAAATTACCTTTCAGTATTCAGCATGTGAGCCGAAGAAACATCTGGGGCGAGGCGCATATAGCGAAGACGGTTTCGCCATTAACGCCATGGCTTCGTCTGAAACTATCACGCCTTTACGCCGTGTGATTAGGGCCAGGGCCGCCGCGTTGCAGATGTCATCATGCGCGCCGGCTGGATGATTGACGCGATCTTTGCCCAGTGACGATGTCTGCCGCTCCAGTTGTGCGAATTGCGTGATGAGGCGCGGATGATCCAGAAGCCGCACCCGACCGGACGTGAACAGCGGCAACGCGTCGAGGTAGATCGATGAGCGATCACGCTCGCTGTGATGATATTTGACGCCGCACTTCGCGAAGGCGTCAACCACCCACTGCGCGGCGTATTTGTCGCCGACCGTGTCGCGCAACCCATAAGCTTTCAGCGTCGCTGCGATCTGCTCTGTCGCAGAGGTTGGGTTGAAGGGAGGCTTGATTTCGACGATGCAGTCGAGAATGGCGACGCCAGCTTCATCGTGCGCAATCGCCATCGTGAAACTGTCGTGCGCGCCGCCGCTGGGATCTACTCCACTCCGGTAGATGCAACGCTTGTTCGCCGATGGCGGACGAACCGCCACGCCGCGATCGACCGCCGCCGCAATCACATCCAAATCGAGCCAGCCGGCGATATCGTCGCGCCATTCCGCAAGCCACTCGGCGCGCGCAGATGCAGGGTCCTCGGCAAGGTCCCTGTCAATTTCCGCCTGATCGAGGGTGGGGTTCAACACCTTGCTCGGCGCTTTAATGACCAGAACGTCGCCGTCCTTGCCGTAGTGCTGCTTGAACTTGCGATAGAGCAGGCCGCTTTTTCGATATGGCGAGCTAATGCCAATCATGATCGATCCCGGCACCCGCGCTAAAGCAGGCCGCACCGCCCGATAAGTTTCTTCGTCAGGCGCTGCCGAGTTTTCATCACGCCAAAAAGCGCACTCATCGAAAATGACGGCTAGGATTGAACGGCCGCGCACGGCGCGATAAGAGTTCGTCGAGATCGCGACATCCACGCCGTTGGTAAGCTCAAAGCCGTTCGCGGTTTCGCGCTGGACCATGCCGCGCAGAAGTTCGACGTCGCTGAAATAACTGCGTGTGTAGTTCAGAACGATCTTCGCCTGCTCGCGATCGACTGCGAGACACATGACGAGAGCGCGCTCGCCGGGCCGCAAACGCCCGGACGGATCGAACAGCGCCGCCGAGTGCGCGACGATGGCGCTAGCGATGCTATCCTTTCCCGCGCCTCGGCCGCAGACAAACCACGCCTCCTTGACCGGCTTCTTCGGCGAATCGCGCTCGGCGACGACGCGGAAGAACGCCTTTTCGTCCTCGTCCATAGGCAGGGCGTAGCAGGCTTTCAGGACGCTGCGCCAATTATTCCAGGTCGGGCCGCGGAACCAGGGCCCGAAAAGCTCGGGATCGTCGAGGCAGTCGGTAATGGTGAGGGCGGCCGCCGTTTGCATTACGGCCCTCGGCTTTCGAAGCCCTCGCCATCGGGCGGAAAGGCCTCACTGACAGGCGAAACATGTTTGGCCGCGTCAGAGGCTCGCGACGCCGCACGGGCCGCCAGTCGCTGCCTCAAGGGCGTCATGGGCGGAGCCATCGCGGCTTTGCGGATGCGCAGCTCTTTCTCTTGGCGACGGATCAGATTCGCGATTCGAACGACATCCTCGCGGGCGCGCGGGTCGCCAGCTAGGGCAAGGGCTTGCGTCTGTTCTAAGTTGAATTTCAGCGCGCCTAATTCGCGCAGGCGGGCATTGTCGACGCCAGGGCCAAACTCGACGACGAGCGCCTCGACGATGTCGCGGAACCGACGTCCCCGATCTGTCCGCATGTCAACGCCGGGGAGGCGGCGCGGGTCGTTCGTTAAGCTGGAGCGACGCTTCTTTAGGTTGCCATTTGCGGCGGCGATGTGCATCAAGAGGCCTTAGATCTGGGGCCTATGCGCCGTCGAAATGGCCTCAAATTTGACCTATCGGCGGCGCCGCATTTCATGCGAAATATTACCCAATCGTTACCCTATGAAATATACCGCGTTTGCAACCCTTATACAAGATTGACATTACAAGACATTATAGGACAGAGCGCCTGATTTAATATCAAGGGACGGTGAAAATTTGGCGTTTTAGCTATGCTTTTATGGACATAGCTTGACGCGCGGCTGGGCGGACGACGGGCGGCAGAAAAAAATGGACGCGCGGCTGCTTCTCGCCTTAGGGTTGGATAAGCGTTATCTCCGTGCCTTTGCTGTTCTTTGCCTTCACCTTCATGTCGAGCGTTCCCGAGCCGCTGCTGCACCGCACGGTGAGCCTGATCTTCTTCATGGGGGGCGGAAGAGGTAGCCGACTACGTACGCACTTCCCCACGCCAAGTACACCAAAATATATCGGTATTTCGTCCGGGCCAATACTATAGGCGCTACTCAAGTAAAAATAACATACACGGCCAGCGCTCGAAATCAATTCTTAATAACTACTATATCTCTATTGCTTTACTTGCCGACATATACCTAACTATACTTCGCGCCGCTTGGAGGGTTTTTGCTGGACCCCGGCCTTTGCCGGAACCCGATCATGCCCCCGGAAACCTCCCTCCGGTCTCGCCGGGCATGGCGACCCTCCGCAATCCTTGCTCGCAAGGCTTGCTCCGCCCTCCGCCCTAAAAAAGCCCGGCCTCAAAAACCAAGCCCCTCAAAAACCGCGCTCAGAAAAACCAAGCCCCGTAAAAACAAGTCTCGCCGCGTTTGGGGTGGCGTGTGAGGCTGCCCTCCGTCGCTTCCCTCTCAATCTGCCGTGAACGGGCAGACTTCGAAACGGGAAGCTTCCTTCGCCCCCGCTTGTGCTATCGATCTGCGACGGGTTGGGAACGGGGGTTCCCTACGGGACCCGACCGGCCCTATAGTATAGTAGGATTGTAGCAAAACCCGGTCATTTTGTCAACCCGTATCCTACAGCATCGCTTACACTCATACTACACATAGCCTACAATCGCTCTACAACGGCTCTACAACGGCTCTACAGGCTGCGCATAAAGCATTGATATTGCGAGTATTTATGGCGTCGGCGTTCGACCGTCAACCCGAATTCGGTTCGGTCCGACGCGTTGAACGTACGCCTCGCCTTCGCCGCTATCGACCGCTCCTTCGGAGCCGCTTCGCTCGGTCGATCGACGCGGCTCTCGGCTCGCCGGGTTTACCTTTGGGGCGCGCTCTCTCCGCGTCCGGCGGGGCGTCGCCGGCCCTTCGCTCGAAGGTCGGGGCTTCCGCGCCGCTCGAAGGTCGGGGTGTCCGCCGCTCGAAGGTTGGGGCTCCCGCGCCGCTCGAAGCCCCGTCGCCGCTCGAAGGCTCCCGCGCTCCCCGACATGACCCTCGAAGCCAGAGCCATGTCTGCGAACAAATCCCCCCACCTCGCCTTCGCCCTCCGATCGACTTGCTTCGCATACCTCCGTCACTTCGCTCTCGGCTCGCTGTGAACGAGCGAGCCTCGAAACGCGAAGCTCCTCCGCCGCTCCGCTTCGATCGGTGACGGCTTTCCGGTCCGGCGGGGCGAGGGATCGGGCTTGCCCGACCGATCCCGAGGGGTCACCGGCCCTTCGCTCTCGGCTCGCCCCGCCAGCGGGCGCGCCGCCCGCTGGCCGCCGTCGACGCCCGCCCCGGCGGTCATGGATGCGGCCCGGCGCTCGGCGGGCATCCACGGGGCGCGCTGGGGCGTCTGGGTTGCGCCGGGTTCGAAGGTCGAGGCGTTGGCGTCGAGGGCGAGGGGCGCTGGGGCCACGCAAGTGCATAATCTCGATCGGAAACCCTCCCGTCTCCGTTCTGGTCTCGACAAAGGCACAAACGCCGTGCGAGCGCCGGACCTCGCCTTCGCCGCTCCGGCCGATCGGCTGCGCCGAACGCTCCGCTTCCCCTCCGCAATCCGTGCTCACAAGGCTTGCTTCGCCCGGTGACGCGGCTTCCGGCTCGCCCTGGCTGGCATCCCGACTGCCGCCGGGGCGATGACAGCGGCGGCAGTCCGGCGGGGCGTCCACGGGGCGGAATGGGGCCGGGAGGGGTGGGGGCGAAGCCAAGGCATTCCTTGCATTTGACTCCCGCAATTTGCATCCAAAATTCGACAGCATTTTGTTAATATTATTGCAAATCTAATACAGTGTCCGTTACAAGGTGCAGTCATTCGCACCGCGATAAAGCAAATAAACGGGAGGATCGCATAATGAGAAAACATATCATCATAACGACTTTTGCCGTGGCGATCCTTTCATATGAATCATCAGCTATTGAGATAACATCTAGCCCGATTAAACTTTATACAGCTTGCTTTAATAACGCAATAGAAAATAATAACGTTCAGAAGTCTGAGCAGTATATTGTTTTTACGTGTAGTGGTCAGTCGGCGAAGGTGTTTTTCTCTCGGCTATCTGACTTTGGCAAAACAACAGAGACGACAGACAGCAATAATGGCAACTCTATAAGAAAGAGATTTATAGGGAACCAAGATTACTGCGCTCAAGTTATTGACGACGATGGTCCTAAATACGCGTGTTACTTATTTTTCTTTGCAGGTCCGTTTATTGACAAATAGATCAGCCGCATGTCCGGGACGATCGGCGCGGCGCTGGGGCTTACGCAAGTTCCTCCGCCATCGCACGGACGGCGACAACGTCCGCGCCCGGAAACGCCGATTGCGCCGCATGCACGAAGAAATCAACCGCCATCGCGTCGGCCTTGAGCGCATCCCTTTCGCGCGCCCCGATGCGCACGCGCTCGCGCGGCGTCAAACCTT
This sequence comes from uncultured Alphaproteobacteria bacterium, assembly GCA_963815815.1. Lineage (GTDB taxonomy): Bacteria > Pseudomonadota > Alphaproteobacteria > Rhizobiales > Beijerinckiaceae > Methylocapsa. Next base: position 288,369 of record CAWFIA010000007.1, on the reverse strand, counting down.
CCCAAAAGCGGCGGAATTCGCCTAAGCCTCGAAGGCTTGCGCGGCAGGCGCGATCGTTAAGGTCCACTTGCGTCCCTCACAGACAAGGCGGGGGTTGCGGCGGCGCATCTTTGTCTCGCTTCGCCCGTAATTCTTCCGCAGCGATCGCGACGAAAAGTCGCCATCACATCGAATTTGTCCCGCCGACTAGCGCAAACGCCGGCAACCCGCGCGTCCACTGGATTTCGGAGATAGCGCACCATAGCTTAGCGGCTTCGCCCCCCGTTTTCTTTGGCAATATTATACTTGCCGCAGCACCGGATCAAAAGAGGTGCTAGGATGACTAACGCGGCGGAGAGAATACGCGCATTGGTGAGCGGGTTCCCTGGTGACCGTGGTCGGTTACGGGAATTACTAATGCTTCAAGCCTATGTAGATGGCAGCGGAACAGGCGATCAGAATTTGCTTGTTATCGCCGGATTTATAGCAACAAGCGAAACGTGGGCAGAATTTTCAACGGAATGGCAGAATAAACTGAACTGCGCTCAAATTCCATATTTTAAAATGGTAGAAATGAGGAATAATATTGACGTTGCTGGGTGGTTTTATCGAACTCTTGAAGAGTTCGATATAAAATCATCGATAGCTGTTGTTGTAAATACAAGAGAATTGCAAGATGTTGAAAAGAACATTAAATATCCGCCATACGTTACAAAGCCAAATGCTGCAACAAATCCATATTATTGGGGAGTAAGATACATAGTCGGAGGATTGGCGCGATACCAGTATGCAATTCATATTACCGAGCCTATAGATTTCATATTTGATAATGAGTTCTGAAAAAGAGAAGATTATATCTTCCTGGGAGCTTCTAAAGTCATACGCCTGCGGCGATATATCAAAATTGATGGGAGATACTCCAATATATAGGAATGACAAGAACACCATGCCGTTGCAGGCAGCTGATCTTTATGCATGGTGGGTATTAAAGTGGGCGCGAGAAAATGTAACTAGATGGGCGGAAGAACTGCCATTTCCTTGGACAAAAAAGAAACCTATCCAAAGCCTTTCCATGACGTTTGGTAGGAAAAGCTTTTTACATGATATATCTAAATATTTAGAAACTCTGGCAAAAACGCATGAAGAATTGGATTATGCCAGATCGCTTATGCCGGAAGAATGGCGAGAATGACAATCATTCCGAGTTGTCTTTAGAGCGAGTTAGCACGATCTTGCGGAATGCCTGTTTGCGAAACATAATCGAGTAGTCGCCAACCTCGCGCCGGATAGGACCTTCGCCCGTCCCGAAGATTATGGCGCTGGCGGCGGCGTCAAGAACTCTCAGCGCTTCCGGGTCAAGCCTCAAGACCTGATCTTTGGCGGCGTCGTATCTTTCGAGCCGGACGCGCCATTCGGGCGCGTCTACAGACAAGTCTACAGACAAGTGCGCCATAACCCGATTACTCCATCGACAGCGGCGGAGGGGCTCTCGCGGGAATTGCAGGACGATGGCCATAAGCGATCGCATCGGGGCGCACTTTCCACACCGCCGGGCCTAAATAAACAACCGCTTCATGTCGCCTAGAATTACCGCCCAAAGCATTATGGCCACAACGATTAGCCCAACGAAACCAACCCATCCCCATACGCTTTGATCCTCATTGAACGGATGTGAAAACCATTGCGCAAACTTTTCCATTACCCTACTCCCCATCTCATGTAGGCTTCAGCCTACCAACCGCCCATTTTTGCCAACAAATACCCCGCTGCGGCAACAAGCAAGATAGGCCGCGCGAGGCTCGCGCCAGCGCCAACGCCGAATCCGAGCGCCAGCGCCGCCGCAAGTCCGGGGAATAATCCGAGCAGGACCAGCGCCGCGCCGCCAGCAAGGGCGAGATCATTCATTATGCTGCTCATAGTTGCGCGCTCCTTTCTATAGAAGCATGATGCGAGATCACCGGCTATCACACAACCTTATTAACAACATCCTTGCCCATCATCCAAAGGCCTAGACCAATGAGCACGATAGCCAAAACCCCCACGCCTACACGCGGCAAGATATTGAATGCGAGGTTGCCGACGTATTGCAACCATCCCGTCCCGGTGCTCTCAGCGCTTGCGGTGTTCGTGTTCAATGTTTGGTCAAGCGCAGCGCCCGTCTTGCTGACATCCTGCCCCGCCTGATTAAGCCCCGACTGTATCTGCGGCCCCGCGCCTTTCCCTCCCGCCGCGCTGATATCCGTGATGACAACCTTCGCGCCTTCCCCCGTGTCTGAGCCGCCAGGCGTCGGCCCGGTCCCGAACAGCGACGCCTGATTATTCATGTCCGCGCTGGCGGTCGGCCCTCCGCTCCCAGCGCTTGCCGGACCTCCGCCGTCGCCGCCGACATTGAGCTGAGGCAGCGTCGTCGTTCCCTGCGCGTCCGTGCTTTCTTGTCCCGACACAGAATAATCTCCTCCGGAACCGCCGGGCGCAGCCTCAAGATAGTTCCCGCCCCCAGCCCCGCCGTCCGCTGCGCCACCGCCGAAGCCCATAGCGCCAAGCGGCGAGTTGCTGAACCCCGGCGTTGTGTTCGGCTGCGCGGTCGGCGGCAGGCCGGTTGTTGGGAAGTCGCCCGAGGTTTGGGGGAGGCCCCATGCGCTTGGATTATCCCACGAGGCGGCGTCTTGCGAATTGTCCTGAGCGTAATCTTGCGCCGAGAGACCGCCGCCCTGCGCCGCCGCGAAACGCTGATTGAACGCGGCGCTTGGAGGCGCGCCGAAATTATCCGAAAAATGGGTATCCCCTTCATTGCCCCGTTGTCGGGGAGCCGCTGGAACCCGCTGGCTTGACGATGGCGTTGTAGGGCGCGGGTCCGGCGGCGAGTGCTTGTTGGGCGAGGCGATGGAAGAGCAGCCCGCGGGCCTTTGATCTGCGGCGATTGAAGCGGAAGGTGAATTCGTCGAGGTAGTAGTTGAGATGCTGATGCTGGATGCCACCCTGGTGAGTGCCGATCAGCCATCGCTTGAGCAGCGAGGCGACGAGGTGGACGCGCGGCATGACTTCGTGCGCTGGGTCGGAGCCGCCGCTGAGGACCGTGACCTGATGCTGGTAACCGGCCGCCGCCAGTCCGGCATAACCCCTCCAGCCGTCGGTGTGAACCATCGCCCCGCGCTCCAGCCCGAAATAATATGTAGCGCCGCCCGTATTGTCTGACGGAAGTGTGCCATTTTGCAATTGATTGGCGATGGCGGTAGCTTGAGCCGTTGGCGGCTGGCTCCCTACAAACTGATTAGGCGCGTTCGCTACGCTATAAACATCGCTACCTCCGGGGAAGGTTCCGGCAAGCGCCCGATTGTTGATCACATTGGCGACGGCTAGCTGCCCTTCATAGGAACGCGCTTCGCCTTGGATGATGCTTGCTAGCGATGGCATTTGGCTGTTTCCCTCCGGGGTTCACAATAATGTCGATAAGCAGCACTAACATCCGCTTTATATTCATCGCCGCGATCTGTTTTTGACGCCGCCACATACATCTTTAACACTGAACAGAAATTATTTATCTTGTGGAAACATTCCTCCGGGTTGTTTAGGAACCTCGGACTTGCACATTTGAATAGAATAATATCTTGATTTATGCAGACGTTATTTCCATCAGCCGTTACAGCATTGCGGCAAGCCTTTAAGGACGCAAACCCTTGTTGTTCCCACGGCTCTGAATGACTTTCGGCCCGCGCCGGCCCCGCCAACATGGTCATGCAGATCAGCGCTGCGCCCCGCAGCACGACGCTGCCTCGCGTAAAAATCGCGCCAACGCCTATCAAGGCCCTCAGCGCGCCGCCACGGCCAGCGCCTTTTTTGCAAGCAACTTGTTTTCTGCCTCGCGGATTTTCGGCGGCAGATAGCATCGCAACATGTGTGTCAGACAATATGGCCTTCCCTCGATAGCTACAGGCTCGGCGCAGAAGAAATGTCGGTCGCCTTCCTCGACGATTGGGAAGCGGCATTCGTCGAGAGCCAAATCTGTGAGCGGCTTCAAAAAGGTTCACTCGCATTTTATTTGCAAATCGTTCGGGGCTTCGCGCTTCAGTCTGGCTGTCTCGAGGTCCACTTGGCGCGACAAAGTCATCGCCGCTTTCACGCTCTCAAGCGAGAGCAAGCCGCCATCAGCCTCATCAATACGAATGAAGCGAACAACTCGCCGCGCGGCCGTTAGAAGGGTTTCCTCGCTCATTTCTTCGGCTCGCCCTTTTTCTCGGTCTTCGCCTCCGCCGCAAGCCCAAGTGCGGCTAGCCGCACAATCGCCTCGGCGCGCGGCGGCAAATCCGGCTGGCGTCGCCGCCAATCGTCAATCGCCGCGATCAATTCGGAACCCGGTCGGATTTCAATTCGCTTATTTGGGGCCATGAAATTCATTTAACGGGGTCTCTTTGTCTCTGTCAAAAGTGCCCATTGACTACGGCAGCTACGTAGGATACATAGTATACGGTTGATTATCCCCGAAGTCAAGGGACTGCCACCATGGAAACCCAAAGCCGGACTAAAGCTTCGCATCTCTCCATCGAGGCGCTGGCCTATCTCCTAAACTCGGCATTTCTCGCCCTCGGGGCGGGCGCTGCCGTGGCCCTATCATGCTATCTCGCGGGGGCCTGACCATGACCCCCCACCTCGATCCGACGCCTCTCGACGGCCCGCCGCTTCCTTCCGCTTCGCGGCGCGACGCCCCGTCTCGAAACGGCGTCGTCACTCGCCGCGCCAAAGCCGCCCGCGTGATCCAATCCTTTGGCGGCGTCACAGCGCCGGACGTGCTCGCAACCATCAATCAACTAATCCGCCGCGAAGGGCTCGCGCTTTTTGATGACGCGGCGGTAGAACTCATCGCAAAAAGGTTGATCGGCGAGCATGTCTTTCTTCGCCGCCTTGCCATACGCAACCATGTCAACAACCCCCCGTCCCGCGAAATGATCGCCGCAACCGTCCGCAAGCTCGGAGGTAGGTAAAATCATGCGCCAGTATCTGAAGGCCTTTGAGGCTCACAGATCAGAGGCTAGCGAAGCTTATAGCCTCTTTGTTACGTTGTGCGGCTCCCCGCCTTGCCGGGTTCCGGGTATGTCAACCGACATTCGGCTTGCTTGGCGCATAGAGTGCGGCGCTACGGTCGAAACTGCGGCAGCAAGAGAATACCTTTATCGCTGGAACCTTGCGCTTAAATCTCCGATTTTCGGAGTTCCGCACACAATTGGATTTTAACAATGATCGCGCCATCACATAAGCCGCCCGTGTTGACGTTGGATCGCGCCAAGGCCGTGGCGCGAGACCCGGCTGCACATAGTCTTTTCAGGGTGCGCCGCGCGGAAGCTCTCTTGCGGGCGCATGGCGAAACGCTACTCGCCAATTTCTGTAAGCGTGAAATGCAAATACGGAGATATCCGTGAACTATCAAATAGCCCCTCCCTACCTGATCGACGCAATCGCCCTGATCGCGGGCCTCGCATGCATCGTTTGTGGGGCTTGGGGCCTTACCTTCCGCCCGCGCAAGCGAAAGGGCATGGTGCGAACGCGGAAGCTATCCGCGCCGGGCGTCCGCGCCTGGACGCCCGCCGCGCTGGATCGCCACGCGGAAGCCTATCAAGCGCCGTCGCCGACGCGGCCAGTAAAGCGGCGGCGCGCCCGCAAGGTCTACCCGCAACCCTGGAATGATCCGCTCGATTGCTTTGGGGAGGAAGTTGAGCGGCAGTTCCTTGGCGAGACGGCCAACGGACGGCTCGACAAGGCCGCGAGACGACGAGGGGAAGAAATCGCAGCGCAAATCGAGCGGCAAAACGGAGATCGAGCAGCATGAACGTTCGGCCGCGATTGACTTTGAAGACCAAAACGCCGCCCTTGGCGCTCGAAGCGTTTAAGGCGAAGATCGGTCTCGCGCGTCCGACCCCGCCGGCCGATCAGGTTGCGCGTCCAATAGACCCCGCCTTCGCGCCTCCGGTCGATCCGCTGTTGCGGAACGCTCCGCTTCGATCGGAGACGACGCTCTCGGCTCGCCAGGATGCCCGGCCCCATTTGGCGCACGACAAGGCGATCGGCAGCGCGGCGGCCACCAATCCGAAGGACGCGCCTCGTTGTCCGCGTCCCGGCCCGCTCGGATCAGCGACCGGGCCGGGTCCGGCGCGGTCTTCCTCGCCCCCAATCGACAATATCGGCTCGCCACAGGACAACGCGGCCGGGAATAACCCCAACCCCTCCGTCCCTAAGCGAGCCCGCAAACCCCCTCCGCCGCACTCGACCCTGCTCTGGCCGTCGCGCGCCAAAATGCGGGCCGCCGTCCAAATCCCCGGCGAGGCGATTGATCCGAGCGCCACGTTCGGGGCGCAGACTAAATTGGATGCGCGCTTTTGGACGCGGCGCTGCGCCGCGGAGTTGGCGGCGGCTTTTCCAGATCAGAAGGAAGCGGCCGAACTCTTTGCGCTGCAACATGGGCTCAGCGTGCAAAACGCTTTCTACCGCCGGCTGCGGCGTTCCGATGTTTTGGAATGGCTTGTCGATGAATTCTCGAAAACCATGAAGGCACAGGAGCTTCCCGTTTTCGAAGTCGCCTCGTTTACAGGCGGTCGAGAGGGAAGCGACGGAGGCCGACGACAATTGAGCGGAGCGCCGAAGACGCCCCTTCGGCGCGGAGAGTAGATCAAATTTTTATGGGATCAATCGGGTTTTCCCCTCTGCGAAACACACTCGGCGCAGCATAATCAGGCCTAGATCAAAATTTGATCTAGGACAATTGAGACGAGACCTATGCGTAATCGAAAAGCAATCCTCGCCGCAGTTAGACGCAATCCGGGCATTGGCGCGGCCGGGCTCGCGGCGGCGTTGGGGATGGCCAAACCGAACGCCCGGCGGGATACCCTCAAGTTGGTCAAGCTGGGCGAGCTGAGGTCCGAGCCTGGGCCGGACGGCTATGCGTTTTATCCGGCCCAGGCGAAATCGAACACTCGGCGAGACTACTCGCTCAAGCCGGTTGAAAAAGCGGCGGCGCAGCCTGACCGCCGCACAAAAGAGGACGCGAAACACTATCGTCCAATAGACGGCGATGCGTTTTTTCCGGCGGAGAATGGGCAGGAACGAGAGATATTTGTGGCCGAAGTTCTCCCTCAATCTCCCGCCACAGTCTCTCGACCGGCTGTAAACGAGGCGGCCTCGAAACGGCCGCTCCCTTCGCTTCCACAATCGCGCGCCGTGACAGTGCATCGCATGCCCGAGACGCCAATCTCGGGATCGAGGCCGGCGCGGCAACGCGGCAACCAAGGATCGCTGCTCGCCGCCGTCGATGAGCTTTTCAGGCTAGACCCCGACGGCGCGCTCACGGCCGCCATGGTAGCCCGGCAGGCAGCCCAGGCCGAAGAGGCGCGCCACCTCGAAGGCGCTGGCCTCGGAGCAGGCGCGGCGCGTCGCGATCGAGGCTGAAGCGGCTGAACATGCGCGACAGCGTGATGACGACATACACGAAGCTATCTGCAAGCTGTTGGGGATGTGATGGCTGCGCGTCCAATAGAGCCCGCCTTCCGGCTCCATTTGCCACATCGACTTGCAACGGGACGATGTTTCCAGTGGACGAACATATCCTGATAGAGAGTGATCTTAATGTTGGTCGGGGTCGGGGTCGGGGATAGAAATGCTAAATCCAACCAATGACGCGGCGCACGCTTTTGCCGCACGCCGAAATCGACGCCACGCGAAGGGCGAGCGCGGCCATGTCCTTTGCGACGGCCGGCCCGAGCGTGACGACGCCGGCCGCGCTTTGCTTGAAAGCGATCGGCGCGAATGTCGCTCGCCCGGCATAATTGAAAACCGCTTGCGTGAGGTCCGCTCTGTGAAATTCGAGAACGTCGTAAGCGAGGCTCAATCGGCCTTGGCGCGGCGAGTGCAAAAAGCCGAAGGATGGATCGAGACCAGCGCCAACAATGGCGCGGGCGCATTGCCCGAGCGCCACGGCGTAGGCATAATTCAACATTGCGCCGATCGGGGTTGCGGCGTTGCGCGCCATGGAGACGCCAGTAGAGCCTTTGAGCGGCGGCGACGCACGCACGACAAAGGCCCGCCAATGGGCAGGAACGTCCGCGTTCCGCGAAAATCTCAACTCGACGCCGCGATAGCGCATGAAATGAGCAGAGCCCGCGCAAGCCTCCGAGGCCATCAATTCGAGGATAGATCGGGCGACCGTGATTTCGGCCTTGAAAATAGCGGCGTCGGCCGGATGCAACGCCAGCGTGGCGAGTTTTGCGCTGACGATTTTGCGCGCCACAACCATGCGCTTGCTGGGATCGAGGGCGGTCTTGAACTGGCGCGCCCGTATGGCGAGGGCGGCGCGCCGATGATCGACGCCCACGGCCTCGCCAATGACCGCGAAGGCCTCGCCGGACTTGCACATAAGATAGAGCGTGACATTCTCTCGACAGGTCCATCGGATCGCTTCGTCTGTGAAAGAGCAACCGCGCCCGGCGAGAATGATTGTGCGAAAGCCGTGGACGCGCGGCGCGTGCAGCGTCTCTTCGCCCGTGGCGTCGCGTACGCACAGCGAGGCCCGCCGGACTTGCAGGGCGACCCCGTTTTCCGAGAGGAAGAGCAGGTTTTCCACAGGGAAAATGCTACGCCGTCCGAATTGAGTTGACTAGACTAATATTTCAAATATAATGTGATAGTGAGGTAGTACATGGACGCCCCGAACGACAAGCGGCAAATCGCCGTTTACCTGCATCCGGTCGAACTGCAAACCGTCCGCGAACAAGCGGCGGCCAAGGGTTTGACCATGGGCGGGCTGTTGCGCGAATTGTTGGGATTGCCTCCCGCGCCGCCTCCCGGCCGACGCTGGCCGGATGAACTGAGGAAGAATAGATCGAGACAAGCCGCCTGAGGCGAGGCGGCTTAAGAAGACCCTATCCAGAGCGAAGACAACGCTGAGCCCTTTTAGGGGGCTCGCGGGCCGGAACAAGCTCTCGGATACGCTGACGACGAGCGCGCCCTTCCATCGAATTGAGGGTCTCCGCGAAAAGTCCAAGCAAAAGACCGGATGCAGCGACGAACCTGCATCCGGTCCAACATGCTTGGAAGTTTTCGGATGCCCCATTCTAGCAAATCACAGCGCGCCGCGCAACTTTCACATTCCTCGAATTCCTTCACATTCAAGCCGCAATTCATTTGCTCGCGTGAAAGAGGGCGTGACGGATCGATTACCGTCACGCTCGGCCTTTCCCAAGAACAGCAAGCCAAATTCAACGCCCGGCAAATTGTTGTCGCGGGTCGGCCGCCGAATTCGCCGCCTATCGAGATAATCGATCAATTGGCGGCGACGGCGCTAAATTCCGCGCCGGCCGAATGGTGCGCCTCGGGACGGCCAATCCTGCAATGCGACGTAGAAATTGTCGAACGCTCGATCCGGCCTTCCATTAAAATCGATGGTCTGTCATTCGAGACGTGTCGGCGCATCCATGAATTAGTCGCCGATCCGGCGGCCGACATTGCGGCGCTCGAAAAGGCTCTGGCGAAAACCCGGTTTTCCGAAGCAAAACGCCGCGCGATCGTCGCGGCTCTTCAGGCCGAGGCCGACGCGCGCAAGTCGGACACGGCCGCCATCAAGAAACTGATCGAGACATTCGCCGCCGCCGGCGAAAAGCGCGCCGACGCGCGGGCGCTAGCGGAGGACTTCAACCCGAAGCTCTCGCCATACCAGTTCCTCTTTGCCAAGCGCCAGACCTTCCTTAAGGCGGACCAGTTCGCCAAGCTTTATGATCCGGCGAGGAAGACCGCGCCGGACCCGGCCCGATCGGACTTGACCCGATCGGGCTGGGACGCGGGCGACGAGGCAAAGCGCAGCGCGGATCGCGCCGCCGCGATCATCATCGAGGCGCTGAATGATGATTGCAACATTGTGCATCCGCGCGCGGCCGTCATCAAAAAGGCCTGGATCGATTTTCAGCAGTCGGACAGCGCCTCGCTGGCGGCGATAGCGCAGTTGATCAAGCAAAAAGTCGTCCGCGAATTCGGCATAGGTGTGGGTTCTTGCGCCAAAACCTACATCGGTCTCGATTGGCTTATCCGCGATGAAGAGCGTGTCGCGGCGTTCCTCAAAACCAACGTCGAATATGGGCTGAGCAAGCGCCAGCTTGCCCTTATCGAAAAGGTCATGGATGACGCCGCCGATTTGTTGCGCCGGCCCGGTTTCGCCCTGACGCCGGATCAACGCGCCGCGATCGTCGCGGTTTTCAAATCCAAGATATCGATTATCACGGGACCGCCCGGCGTCGGCAAGACGGCTGTTCTCGCCTTGATCAACGCTATCGCCCGAACGCTCTATCAAGAGGAAGAAAACCCGGCGTGGCTGGTTGCGTTGGCGGGTCGCGCCGCGTCGAATGCGCGCGAGGCCGGCGTTTGTCATGTAGCCGAACGCCGCGTCATTCCTCTACAGGCTACGACCATCCATCGCGCTCTCGGCATCAAGGACGAAGGCGACGGCGGCCCCAACGCCTTCGCAAGCGGCAAGGAGATGCAAACCGGCGTCGCCATCATTGAGGAAGCGTCGATGGTTTCGACGTCGCTTTTTGCCGCGATATTCAAGTCGATCAAGGCCCGGCATTTTGTGCTTGTCGGCGACGCTGATCAATTGCCCCCGATCGGCGCGGGCAAACCTTTCAGGGATGCTATCGCCTCGGGGACGCTCCCTACAACGAGGCTGGCCAAAAACTGGCGAACCGATTGCCAGGGTATCCGCGACCTTTGCGCCGATATGGTCCGCGCCGATGGCTAAGACGGCCAACAGGGTTTGCAACAAGATTTTCCCGGCTACGAAGAGGCCGGCGGCGTCGAATACGTTTCATGTGAATGGAAAGATCGGGCGCGAACGGCGGCGAAAATCATGTGCCGGCTGGCGAAGGGCGAGAGCCGGCAACCGGAGGTCGAAGAGGACCCTACGCAATCCTTGCTCGCAAGGCTTGCTACGCCCGAGCCCGACTATGAGTTGCTGTCCTACATGCAATATTTCGAGGCCTTGGGCGCAGCAAGGCGCGCGAGCGGCGCGGATTGGGAGCCTGTCGAATTTGTGAACGCGCCGCGTTCGAAGCCTCCGGCCGCCCCGCCGCCTTTGGCGAGCCGCCGCGCGGACTTGCGCGCCGGACCGTTTACGTCCGGCACAGCAAGCGCGGCGAGCGAGGCGAGGGACGCGATGGAGAACATCGCCATCATAACGCCGCGCAAAAGCGGCGACGCCGGATGCAAGGCCGCGAATTTGGCCGTCCGTTCAATGCTCGGTTTCGATCCGGGCAGGATTGTAGTAGGCGATTTACTGATTATCGGAAAAAACAACTATGAGGCGCAGTGTGTAGATGGCGCGACCACATGCGCGATTTACAACGGCGAGCGGTGCAGCGTCACAGAATGCGGCCCTGATTTCATCGATGTCGCTTTTCCCCGAAATTCCGAGGGGCGCGTCCGCGAGGTCCGGCTTTTGATGGCCAACCCGGACGGCGACGCTTCGGCGCAGCTCCCGGAAGACGTGCTTTTCGGCTACGCCATGTCAACACATAAGGCGCAGGGCAGTCAGTTTGATTATGTGATCATCATGACGGAGCGCGGCTATTCCAAGCATGGCGTCATCCAGGGCTCGAATATCTACACGGCCGTTTCCAGAGCGCGCAAGAAAGTCTTCATAATCGGCGATGTTTCGGATTTCGCGCATGGCGCGGCGACGCCGGAAACGCCGCGCATGACGCTGCTCGACGTTCAACGCGCCGCGAGCGATCCGCGCATGATTGAGCAGGCGAAATCGCAAGATGCCTTTAGAAAGGCGCTGATGGGGACGCCCGCCCCTTCGAGGCCAAAGCGTCTTCTCGACTATTTGCCTGACTACCTCCGTGATGACGGACCAAGGCAAAAGGTTGTGAAAGGGCCGAAGCGGCGAGCCGAAAGCGCCGTCGCCGGGCAAAGCAGAGCGTTCCGCGATAGCGGATTGCCCGGAGGCGCGAAGGCGAGGCGCAGCGACAAGCGAGCGGCAGAGGGGAAGACGCTCCGCTCGACTGAGGGCAAGCAACTCGTCGAGGTCGAAAAATGACCGCGCGCAAGACGCCGACCCGCGCCCAACTCAATATTTTGAAGTCGCCGATCGAAGCTCTGCGCCGCGTGACTACAATCGAGCGCTTGCTAAATCCGGCGCTTTTTTCGACCAAGGGCGCGTATTACGTGCCCAAAACTGTCGAGAAAATTACCAGCCGCACGGCCTTCGTCACCGTCACGCTAAAGCGCGATTTTCAGACCGGCGTATCCCACACCAAAGCCGCCGCCGAGCGCGCGGCCGGAGTGCGAGAATATAAGACTGCCGCGAGCGAGGCGCAGGCGGCGAAGACGCGTGTATGGGCGGAGGTCCGGCGCGCCCTCGCGGCGACGCCTGTAGGAACCGAAGTCCCGGTAGAGAAGAAAATCCGCAAAGGCCCGCGCAAGGGCGAGAAGCGCATCGTGCATGAGTATGTGTCGCAGAAGAGCAAGGACCAGTTCCTTGAATGGCGTCGCCGCAAGCTTGAAGGCCGTCACCTCGACGAAGGCGATTGGCATGAAATGATGACTGTAGCGCGCGCTACCAATGATCCAATGTTGAATGTGTTGTTGCGGTCATAATCCAAATGCCCGCGCCGGTTTCTTGCGAGATCGGCGCATTCCCCACGAACCCGTATAGAGCGAGTGTTTGCGATGCGCGATGATTGTAACAATGATTTTGAAGACTATCGCTCTATACTGGCCAAACAAGCCTTTGACCCCGACGCCATCGTCGATGTGGACGGCAAGCTTATGTCGGAGCAAGACGCCGCCGCCAACCGGCGCGAGCGCCGCCGCATGAAAGCCGTCATCAGGGCGCGGGCGCGGAGAGCGGCTAAAAAAGCGGCTGGGGTAGTAAATCTCGCCGACGCCGCGAGAAGCGCCAAATGGGACGCGGCCCACCCCGCCGAAGTCGCGGCGAGGCGCGCCAAATGGGACGCCGCCAACCCCGATAAAGTCGCCGAGAAGCGCAAGCGTTCGGCGGCGCGCGTTGCGAGCCGAAGCTATCATCGGCCATTCATCGCAATCGACGCCGAAGGTCAGGACTTTCCCGGCTTTGACGAAACGGACGCGCAAGGAAATATCTACCCCCTGCATCGCACAATTCTTTGGGCTATGGGCGGCTGGCGGCGCAAGCATACGGCCGAAGCTATTGCGGACGGGGCAAGCCCGTTGGAAGGGGAGGAATGTCCTACCCATTTGCTATATCATGACGACAGAAGGCCGCTGCACACGGATGAAATCATCGCATGGCTGCTCGAAAAATCCGCGCTCTACAGCGGCGAGGAAGTCGAGCGGCAGTTCCTTGTCGAGACGGCCGACGGACGGCTCGACAAGGCCGCGAGACAACGAGGCAAGGAATTCCCCGACGGCGTCAACTTCGTTTCATATTCGTTCAACTATGACGCAACTCAGATCATGATCGACATGCCGCGCGAAAAGGTTCTGGAAATCACGCGCAAAAAATCAATCACAAGCGGAAAGAGGCTTAAAGCTCCGGTGTTCTACCAAAGCGGGGACGGAATTCTATACGCCATCGATTTCCTCAAAGGCAAATGGCTGAAAATTTGGCAATTGCGGAGTAATGACCCGAAGAAAGCCTATAAGGAAAAGCTAGATCGGAATGGCGACGTTAAATTGAGGGCCGACGGCAAGCCCGAAAGGGAATTCGATAGCATCGCCTATATTGGAATTGATGACGCCTTCGGATTTTACCAATGCAAATTCACAACGGCTACGAAGCCGTTGATCAAACAGGGCTATATTGACGCGGAAGACCACAAACGCGTCTCGGATATGAAGGACCGGCGCGACGACTTCGCTAATCTCCCAATGGATGAAATCCGGCATTATTGTGGTCATTTAGAGCTTCAATTCCTATCGAAGCTATTGACCGTGCTGCGCGACGGCTTCGATCGCATGGGCGAGCCCGACGCTGTTTATGCGGCGAGAATGGAAGCGGCGAAGAAAGCCGGGCAAGCGGTCCCGGCGCGCCAGGGATTGAGGCTCAAGAATTGGAGCGGCGCGGGCGCGGCGGCCGGCGCGAAAATCCGCCACGAAGAGTTGAACAAAAAACACTATTCGCCGGATATCTCCGTCGCGCGAGCCGCAATGACGCCGTGGCAGGAGCAGGCGCATCTAAGCTTTGTCGGCGGTCGAATTGAACCGATAAAGCAAGGGTATGCGATGCTGCGCGAATTGTTCTTATACGATGTCGTGAGCTGCTACCCCTACGAAATGATCGAATTGCCCAGCATGCGCGATGGGGGATGGATTGCGCGCGGATGCAGTATTGATGGGCAATGGCATGAGATACGTGAAGTTGGCGAGCCGTCCGCCGGACTACGAAGCGCGGCCGACGCCAGTCGCTGCGCTGAGAAGGCGGACGCGCGAGGTGAGATTGGCGCAATTGCCAATTCGGCCAATGTTCTTTCAATGTTTCGAGTGAAATGGAAGTTTCCCGGCAATTGATGCGCAAGGGCGAAGCATCCCGTTCAATCCGTTCCCCTATCGGACGAAACGGCGCAGCATTCTCTTCCCCAGCGAGGGCCATGCCTGGATCATGCAAAAAGAACTCGCCGCAGGTCTGAAATGGGCGGCGAAATTCTTCCCGGATCAAAACCCTAATGAAATGATCAGCGTCGAGGAATGGTCTGAATTCATCCCCGGCAATGACGAAAAGCCTTATGCCTTTGTTGCCGAACTCTTCAAGATGAGACAGGAAGTCAAGTCGAGAAAGGAATATGATATCGTCGAAAAGGCGATCAAGCTTGTGCTCAATTCCCTGTATGGCAAGACGGTGCAGAGTGTTGGCGGGACGGAAGACAAACCACCGTCTTGCGCATGCCCCTATTATGGCGCGGCGATTACCGCAGGTTGTCGGGCGCGGCTGCTCGAAGCGGCTTTGATCGATCCTTGGGCTATCGTGTGCTTTATGACCGATGGCATCGTCTCGACAAGGGAATTGAAGGGGCTTCCGAGGGCGAAAGAAGTGTTCGAGGGCGAGCCGCCCGCCGGCGTCGAATTGAACCTCGGGGATTGGGAGTTCGAGCGCATGGCCGGCGGGTTCTTCCTGCAAAGCGGCGTCTATTGCATCATCCACAAAAGCGGCAAGACGAAAGATCGGACCAGGGGCGCGGACCCTATGAAGTTCCTGCTCAGAATGCCGTTGAAGGACTTGATGTTAAACCGCGTGTTGCCGGAATGGCGGCGAGTGTTGGACGGCGGCGATGATAGCTATAGGCTGGCCGTCGAGCTAAACGCCTATATCACAGCCGGCGCGGCGGCCGTCTCGGAAGATCGATTTAAACTGATCGGAAGATGGGCGAAAGTGAAGCGCGTGGTAGACGTCCACAATGTTGGGACAAAGCGCGAGATGGACAGGTTTATCTATTATCATTCGGTCGCCCCCCGAAAGGGCAAGATAGCCCCCGGCATTATTAAAGATGTGGCCCGCTGGATCGACGCGCCCGAAAAAGAAGTCGCGGCATGTCTGCGGAGCGGCGAGGCTTTAAGATGCAGGTTCCTTGTTCCTTTTCTAATCCGGCAGAACGAAACGCCGGACGAATTGTCGTTACCGAGCGAGCCCGAATGGATCGACCCGGATTTTGAGCCGAACGAGTTTGCGGGCGAGGAAGACCGCGACGCTGCAAACATCATGATTGGAGCAAACTGATATGATGGGCCGCCCGGTACCGGATTACTCGACCGTGGCGACGGAAGACTTATGCGCCGCGCTCCGCGCACACTGCCCGGACGGGAATATCGCCGGCGTCAGAATTCCACACATTCGCCGCGTTGCTCTACTCATCAAGCATGAGATTGAACGCCGCCGCGCCCGCGCCCGCTCTCGGCCGGCAAGCCCCAGGGGAGCCCCATGAAGCCCCAGGCCCGGCGATCCCCCAGCGGGAGCCCCGCCGCCGCGCCCTCGACCTCGCCGAGCCACAAAGAGAGCGGACCGCTATGATCGTCTCGCCGCCAGTGAGTAATGGGCGATGTCTCAGTTTGAAATTGGACGGCATTGACTCGGCTATCGCTTCCTAGCGGCGTCTAATATATGCTTAGCGGGAAGCACGGGGGCTGATCAATGGATGATACCAATCCGCAGGATGAAGCGATAGCAATCGCAGAACATGCGAAAGCGATACGGGTATGTCCTGCGCATCCCCATATTTGGATTAGCAAGGGTGATCCCGATGCGGAGCGAAGAGCCTATGCTATAGCCACCAACATGGTGAAATCTGGCGAACTCCGCTGCGACAGAGAAGAAATAATCTCGGCAATTCACGAGGTAATCATTTGGGCGGCTGATGATGAATGTCCAGATTGCGCGAGGGACTAAATCGCGGCGTCGCCGGAACCCTCGCCCCGTTTCGGAACGCCGGCGATGCTGCGCACTCGACACCGACGCCAACGCCGCCAGCGCCCCTCCACAATCCTCGACGGCCTTGTTACTTACGGAAGAGCAAGGGAAGCAATGCTCCCGCCACAGCCCCCACCACAGCCCCCAGAACGGCTGCAATGATGGCCGCTTTGCTGCACCTGCTCTTTAGTTCATAATCCACGATGTCGCTTCGAAAGCTGTCGGGAAGGGTTCTTCTCACGCGCCATTCCAGCAGTTCCGCGGTCGACTTCCTTCTCGCTTCCCGCACGGCCCTCACGCGATCTTCTTCCGCCATCTCTTCCTCCGCGCCCCCAAACCATCGTATTTCATCGAGAGGACGATAGCCAGGGCATAGGTCGAGAGCCTCGGCCCCAGCCCCAGCGCGCCCGTGGGAACCCTCGACGCCCGCGCCGCTGTCATCGGTCCGGCGCGGGCGGAGCGTCGGCCACGCCCGGCCGGCGCGGAGGGGAGGACGCCGGCCAGGGACCGGCGCTAAGCCAGCGATGGGGCGAGCCGAGAGCGAAGTGACGGAGGTATGCGAAGCAAGTCGATCGGAGGGCGAAGGCGAGGTGGGGGGATTTGTTCGCAGACATGGCTCTGGCTTCGAGGGTCATGTCGGGGAGCGCGGGAGCCTTCGAGCGGCGACGGGGCTTCGAGCGGCGCGGGAGCCCCAACCTTCGAGCGGCGGACACCCCGACCTTCGAGCGGCGCGGAAGCCCCGACCTTCGAGCGAAGGGCCGGCGACGCCCCGCCGGACGCGGAGAGAGCGCGCCCCAAAGGTAAACCCGGCGAGCCGAGAGCCGCGTCGATCGACCGAGCGAAGCGGCTCCGAAGGTGTGCCTGGCATGGGCACTGGATTGGAGGTGGAAGTCCTTTGCGGGGCGAGTTGGTAGCAACCGCGAGCCGGAGGCAACTGCACGCAGGGTCTGCCGTCGAGAGACGCCTATGACCCTGGCGCCGCGAGGCCGTGTGGGGAAGAAGCCCGAGGCGAACCGCAGCACCGAACGAAAGTAAACCCCCGAGCAAGCCGAACCGGCCGGGTCAGCGTGTCTTCGAACGCGACGCCCGAAATCCAACCGAGGCCGGGACGGTAATAGGGGCGGGAGCGGCGGGACATCCAGTGTTCTTACCCAGGGAGGTCTGCGTGGGTCCGCGTGAGCGGTAGACCCGAAGGAGGCAACGACGACGGGACGATGTCCACGCAGAAGTCGGATCTCTTCATATGAGCCGGGAAGCCGGCGAAAGCCGGTGGAGCAAAGGGAGAGATGGATTGAAAAAGACGGGACCACGGCAATTGAGCCTCGTGTTCGCCGACAGCCCCTCGGGGGGCGGGTCGTCCGAGCCCTCGGACGCATCCGAGCGGCGGAGCTTCCTGCTGCACAAAGCGAGGACCAAGAAGACGACAGGTTCTGCCGCCAGCGTGGCCGACGATAGTCGGCTGCTCGAAGAAGTGGCGTCGGAAGCCAATCTGGCCAAGGCGCTGCTGAACGTAGTACGCAATAAGGGAGCGCCGGGATTGGACGGACAGACGGTCGAGGCGGCGGAGGCGAAAGCGCCGTCGATCATCGCCCGTTTGCGCCGCGACTTGCTGACGGAACGCTACAGGCCCGGCGATGTCCGCCGGGTTTGGCTGCCGAAGCCCGGGGGCGGGCATCGTGGGCTTGGCATTCCGAATATTTTGGACCGGACGGTGCAGCAGGCGGTTCTTCAAGTATTGGAACCGATCTTCGAACCGGCCTTCCATCCCAGCAGTCACGGTTTCCGGCCAAAACGCGGGGCTCACACCGCCATTGCTGAAGCAACGGGGTACCTGAAAGAGGGATATCAAACGGTGGTTGATCTGGATTTGGCCAAGTTCTTTGACCGAGTTCCGCATCAGCGCCTGTTGGCCCGGATCGCCGAGCGCGCGAAGGACCAACGGATAATCACTTTGGTGCGCCTGATGCTGACGGCGTCGGTGGTGATGCCGGACGGGACGAGGGTCGCCGTCAAGGAAGGAACTCCACAAGGGGGGCCGCTTTCGCCAATGCTTTCCAACGTTGTCCTCAACGAACTGGATGGCGAACTGGCAAGGCGAGGCCTCCGGTTCGTTCGATACGCCGACGACTGTAATATCTTCGTGCGAAGCGAACGCGCCGGACAGCGCGTCATGACATCAATCCAGAGATTCCTGGAAAACCGCATGCGGCTCCAGGTCAACGAGGAGAAGAGTGACGTTCGCAAACCGGAGGATGTCCACTTTCTTGGCTTTCGTTTCCGCTGTGCGAAGGAGGGTGAGGGCGACAATGTCGCCGTCTTTCCTTCGCGCAAGACGGAACGACGACTGATGACGACGATGCGGGGAATGACGCCCCCAAATTGGGGACGCTCCATCTCCTCGTGCATGGAAGACATCAGCCGCTACCTGACAGGCTGGATATCGTACTTCCGGCTTTGCACGCCGGACGCGATAAAAGGATTGGGCGTCATCGACGCTCACGTCCGCCGCCGGATCAGGGCGATCATCGTCCGGCAGAAGAAGCGGCAACGCTTTCTCTACCGGCACCTGAAAGCCAAAGGCGTCAGCTCCAAGGCTGCCAATGGCTGTGCGTTCTGCGGCAAAGGAGCATGGGTGAAATCGAACCGCCCGGCGATGACGAAGGCCTATCCACCGTCTTGGTTTGACGGGCGTATGGCCTCGCTCAAAGCCTTGTGGAACGATCTCAACCTGTCGCGGGTATCGGCCCAGCTATCGCTGGAGTTCTGACATATCGATCAAAGAGCCGGATGCGGGCCCGCATGTCCGGTTCTGTGAGAGGCGTGGCGGAGCAATCCCCACGCCTACTCGACGAGCGGTCGATAGCGGCGAAGGCGAGGCGTACGTTCAACGCGTCGGACCGAACCGAATTCGGGTTGACGGTCGAACGCCGACGCCATAAATACTCGCAATATCAATGCTTTATGCGCAGCCTGTAGAGCCGTTGTAGAGCCGTTGTAGAGCGATTGTAGGCTATGTGTAGTATGAGTGTAAGCGATGCTGTAGGATACGGGTTGACAAAATGACCGGGTTTTGCTACAATCCTACTATACTATAGGGCCGGTCGGGTCCCGTAGGGAACCCCTGTTCCCAACCCGTCGCAGATCGATAGCACAAGCGGGGGCGAAGGAAGCTTCCCGTTTCGAAGTCTGCCCGTTCACGGCAGATTGAGAGGGAAGCGACGGAGGGCAGCCTCACACGCCACCCCAAACGCGGCGAGACTTGTTTTTACGGGGCTTGGTTTTTCTGAGCGCGGTTTTTGAGGGGCTTGGTTTTTGAGGCCGGGCTTTTTTAGGGCGGAGGGCGGAGCAAGCCTTGCGAGCAAGGATTGCGGAGGGTCGCCATGCCCGGCGAGACCGGAGGGAGGTTTCCGGGGGCATGATCGGGTTCCGGCAAAGGCCGGGGTCCAGCAAAAACCCTCCAAGCGGCGCGAAGTATAGTTAGGTATATGTCGGCAAGTAAAGCAATAGAGATATAGTAGTTATTAAGAATTGATTTCGAGCGCTGGCCGTGTATGTTATTTTTACTTGAGTAGCGCCTATAGTATTGGCCCGGACGAAATACCGATATATTTTGGTGTACTTGGCGTGGGGAAGTGCGTACGTAGTCGGCTACCTCTTCCGCCCCCCCTGATCTTCTTCATCTCGCTCACCATGGCGTCGGCTTCTTTCTGCATGTCCTTCGTCGCCTTGGCGTCCTGGACGGCCTTGGTGTCTTCCGCGAGGCTCTTCAGGAACTCCGCCAAGCGGGAGCGGGCTCCGTCCACGAGCGTCAGGAAATTATCCACGTCGGCCTGTCGTTTCGTTTCCTTGCCGCATTTGGTCGAGATCTTGGTCTTGGCGCCGTACATCTCACTCAGCGTGTGGCCGTTCCAGGTATAGGCGGCTTGCGCGGGCATGGCGGCGGCGGCAAGCAGGGCGATTGCGAGTGCAGTGCGGGCGGGGGCGCTATACATCGTATTTTCGCGTGTCGTTGAATGCGTAATCGGCCGAGGCGATGATGTCGCCCGACGAATTGTACATCGCGGCGCGGCCGAGCCGCTGCCAGAACACTGAGGTCTTGCCCTCTGGAATGGTGACCGGCACGGTGACCTGGATCTCGGTCTTGCGCGTGCTGGACTGAGTGGTCGTGACCTCCCATTCCATGGAGAACTTGGCGCTGAACTTGGCCGACAGGCCGCCGCCCTGCGCGCCCATTTCGGCGCCGACCTCGATGCTGGTCTTCTCGTGGAAGGTCGTGGATGCACTCTACTCGGTACCGACGGTGAACTGGTAACTGCGCTGCCCGGCGATGTTATCGCTGCGGATGCAGCACCACCACCGCGTCATGCCAAGAAAGCAGACCGGGTCCTCCAGCGGATCGACCCCGGGCACCGCGAAGCCCGGCAGGATGTTCACCCGGGTCAACCCCTCCGCGAGCGTCTGGCCCGACACGGCGTCCGTCTCTGCGTTGGGCAGTTGCTCCCGACGGGTGGGCAGATCCAGGTAGGACTTGTGCACGCGCAGCACGTTGGTAGGGTGCTGGAACTTGGCCTCTGGCAGCATGATGGGCGGCACCAGCAGCATCTCACGGTCCTCGACCTGCACCAGCGGCATGGTGGGGACGCGCAGGCCACAGTCCCGGAATAAGTCCCACAAGTTCTGCGCGTCGGTCGGCTTCACATGATCCTTGTGCACGCACCAGTAGTTCTCGGCTAGCGGATGCTCCTCCCAGCGCGTCGTCACGACGATGCCCAGCGGCACGTAGTTTTCGGGCGGGATCATCGACCAGTACGCCATGCCGGGGACATTGGCTAGGTTTCGGAATCCCGTGGGCTGCGCCAGCGCCTGCTCCTTGCCCGGCGCCGGCGCGGCTAGCAGGCTGGTTTTCGGGACGCCATCCTTGACCCATGCATATGTATCTCCGAAAGAACGGAAAGCGCCATCCCGCTTGGCGGCGTAGAAAGTCATGATCCTCATTGTTGGGGGCCCAAACGTGGGTGCGGCCCCCACGCCGCATTCGCGCGGCGGCGGACCCATCTTGAACAGGAAGGGCGGGAACGGCGCCCCCTCCGTGCGGAACCCGGCGGCCGAAAGCCTGATTTTGTCAATCAGCTCCGCCTCCAGCTGGTCGTCCTCGGAGTCCGACGGGCGGACGAAACTGGGGCGAAGCAGGACCGCCGCCCCGGCGGTCTGCACGGAAGACTGAGACATTGCCATGAGACATTCCCCCTCTCGGAATGCTTTATTAATCGGGCATTCCCCAGATGGGGCCGATCCGAGCCCAATTCTGGCTCCCCTCGGCTCCCTTGGCAAGCTGGATCCGTCGTAATTGGCGAAGACAGACCGCGCGTCTGGTATCGGCCCCATCCCGCGCTCAAAAATGGCGATCTTTCTGTCATATGGACTCACGTCCCCCGTGAGTGCCGAACCCATAACAATCGAACGCCTTACGCGGTCGAAGTGAGTGGCGGCGGTCGCAGTTCCGCGATCAATCGCAGGATGTCGGCGAAGAGGTTTTTCGGAATGGCGACCTCGGCCATCTGGAATGCAATGTAGCGACCAGAACTGACCACCTTCGCGCCGATCTTGATCAGCTTCTCCCTCAGGCTGGTCAGCGACCAATCCTTGATCGGCTCCGGGTGGCCAGCGTGCGCGGGAGGTTGCCGAGATTGCAGGCGAGCGCATGAAGCTGAAGCCGCACCGCGTCGGCGGAGAGCGAGCGGCATGATAGCCGGGTCCATCGGATCGCGACCTTTCCCTCTTTGATCCACTGTTCGCAATGCGGTTAGAGTTTTGTCTATTCATTCTATCCTTCCTCTGTTAAAAACCACACTCGCCGCACCGTCCGGATCGCGGGCCGGTGGCGTCATTGAAGCTTCCGCCCCGCCTTCGCCGCCAGAATTCGCCGCATGATTGTGGGCGAAAACACGACATGGGCGCTCTGCTCTGGCGGGAAGTTTGTGTCCGCGTCATCGCCATAAATCAGCACGGCCGCTCTATCATAAGCGAGCGCCGCCTCCAGCTCGGTGTCGAACTCGCCGAGGTCTATGCTAAAATCTACGCCATCCATTATGTCCTCCTCCGTTACGCCGGCCGCACCATGCGGATCGCGTGTTTAAAGATCGCTACTTCGCTAGCGTCGTCACGCATCAAAAAATATACTGCCCAAGCCCAACAGGAGAGACGGTCAGCTTCGATCCATCGAGAAATACCACTTCAATCCGCGCGTCGTCGCGGATGGCCTGATGGATCATCAGTTCCGCTGGTCCAAGTGGCGTGACAGATTTCTCCTTCGGAGAATTCCGCCTTGCTCTCGGGCTTTGGCGCGGGCGGCGGCGCTGGCGCTGGCGTCTGCGGCTTTGCCTCTCCTTTCTGCGGATAGCGGTGCGGCGCTGGCGGATATCCGTTCTGCGGCAGTCGCAATGTCGGGCGCTGCTGCGCTGCGACGCTGGATAGCGCGGGCTTTAAGTCAGTCATGTTGGCTCCTTTCAATTGCCAAGGTTACGGTGGTCATGGTAAGGCGTGCAAAATTCCCTGACCGATATTCTTGCACGCCTTGCACTTCTTATAAGAAAATCAATGTGTTAAAGATGATCATCAAAATGTTGGGGAGCTAAGGTGCGCAAGGCGTGCAAGATATTCATGTACGCGCGTGCGAGCCCCTTGCCCTTTGCCCCTTGAGCTTAGCTAATAGGCTCCGTTTGAAACAGGAATTGACCAAAACCATACCCCACCAGCTCCCTTGGCCTTCTCCGCGATAATTCCGGCTGCCTTTTTGGCGCGCGAGATCGTCGACCAAGAATGTCCATCAGCAAGCGCGGCCTGCTCACATTCCGTCGCGGGCCTCGGTCCATCCTTCAAAAGCTCCTTAAGAAAATTCACGGCTGCTTCTAGTTTGCCTCCCTTCTTCGTGTCCGCGATCCCTTCGGCTTCGTCGAGAGCTGTGCGTGCGTCCCCCTCCACGGGATCACCCCATTTTACGAACGGGGCGATTATGTCCGGATGATCGTATAGCGGTATGAACTCCAGCTCGTAGGCGTAGCCTCCCTTGCTCGGGCCATTATTAGACTTGGCGCGCATCAGCACGCGCTGACCAGGCTCACCGTCTTCATCATCCGGTTTCTGAGCGGCGACCATGACGACGCGGGCGATGGCGGCAAAGGCCAATGAGCCCGTCACGCGCTCATTCGGATCGCGACCCTGCGTCCCCTTCGTGAAGTGGGTTATTCCAATTACTGCCGCGTTGAGTTCCGCCGCCATATCAACGACGGGTTGAAGGCCTCTTCGCGTCTCGCTGTTCTTGTGACTATCGCCCGCCGTCGCGGAAACGATTGGATCGATGATGATTAGCGCGGCCCCACCGTAGGTCTCGATTGCCGCCTTAAGAACTGCCATATCCGTAGCAGGATCAAATGGACGCCTCTCGGTTTCACACGTCAGCGCGTCCGCGAAGAAGACGCGCTCTAGATCAGCGCCTGCCGCGGTAAGCCTCGGAACGAGGGTATCCTCTAAGGTATCCTCGCCGGACCATATGACGACATTGCCGGGCTGCGCCGGGGAGCCGTCGGGCCACTTGCCACCGGATGAAACGGTCGCAGCCATCCTTAGTGCAATCGTGGTTTTCCCCGCTTGAATCTGCCCCGCGATGATGTGCAGCTTGCCTCGCGCCAGCCAATCCCTCCAGAGCCAGCTGATCGGTTCCGGTTGGATATCCGCCGCGCGCTTGAGCGTCATCTTCCATGGCTTGTCCGCCGCTGCGCCTTTGGGTGTAGGAGTATTTTGCCTCCTGCCCACGGCACCTGCAATTGAACCGCTACGTCCCGCGGCCAGATCGCGCAGACTGTTGATATCTACGGTGCCAGAGGCAACCTCGCCGCCCCCATTTAGTTCTAGTTTATCTGACATGATTCCCGCTCCCACTCGGAGCGCTCTATTTCTGCCGCATTATCAAACGCTCTTCGAACCAATGCGTCATGTTTGATGTTTGATTCCGTAGGGTCCCACCCATATTCGTGGTAAGCGATATAGTATAATGACTGTACTGTTATAGGATTGGAACATTGTTGTTCATCAGCCCATCTCCATAGTTTTTCACGACCTCTCCCATTATACCGTCGCGACCTCTCGCAACCTTTCGATTGCAAAGACCACTCCGTGCAGATATCCTTAACCCATTTTGCAACCTTGGGTGTTTCTGCAACACTTGCGGCATGATGACACGCGAGCACGATATTGCGCCATGTGTTCCTATCAACAGGAGGTCGGTTTGGAATTGCATTCAGCGCATATGCGAGATGTATCAAATCATATTCTGCAAATATATCCCCTGTTGATGCGCGAAAGCCCGCAGGGAGCTCCGGAAACGCCCTACACATATCACGAACGGACCATAACCTCGATGTATGTGCAATTATGCGCGTGGGTACGATAACACGCCCTCTTTCAATTTTCCCTCGATTCGGATAATTAGGAGTGCCTGCCACGCGAAAAGGCGTAGTTATGCAGCCGGTACTAGAGTCCGTATTTGACACAGCTTTCCGAAGCCGTCGTCCTAACTCATATGCGCGCGGCCATGAAATTAATCGGTCGAGTAGTAACCATGTGTGCTGATTGCCAGGACTCAACTCAACGAGGATAGATGGTTCAATATCAACCGCGCTGAATTTGCCTTTGTCGGCATCACCATCTACGAGGAACGCGTATACGAAGCGAGTATCTTCCTTAGACCCTCTTCCAGTGCATTCCAATCGAGCCGCATGCCTCGATAGCGCAAACGACCGGGTAATTGTGCGAGGTTCAATATATACATTCAAACCACGTTCAGCTGTTCTCACAGCGAGATCTATCATTGGATCTATGTCGCCAATCTCAAATTCTCGGCTTCCAATTCTTCTCTCGTTCTCTGGATCGATACAAACAAGCTGCAACAGTCCTACATCAGTTATTCTTGGTTTAAGTCTTTCGCCAAGCGACTGTATATGGTTGTGTATGATTGTTAGAAAATTGCTGATTACGGACTTATCTACAGGCGGGAACGATGCGGGAGTGCTCATAGCTCGGTCTCCCGCAAACGCCGCAAGGATTGAAACGCGTCGCCCGAGATCACAACGACTAGCGGCAGTTTGATGAAATTCCCCGCTTCGTCGAATACGTCCGGGCCGGTGACGTCGGCGCAGAACAAGTGAGCGCGGGCGATGTCCGTTTGTTCCATTAAGCTATCCCCTACAATAGGCGGCTCGCGATGACGGCCTTGTGGCTATATGCTTGGGTCATCCGGTACGAGCGGTCTCGACGGACCGCTCGGCGATTCGTCTACCCAGCGTCCGCCGATGGAACCCGAATTCCTCAGCGACTGTGCTTGCCAGAACAAGACTGTCGGGGGCTGATAGAGGCGTTTCCGCACGGGCGTTTTTGCACGGCGCGCCGAAGCGATGGCCGAGCGCCGCGTCCAACAGCGCATGTTTGAATTCTTCGAGATCGCTACGCCGCCAGTAGAGCCGATTTTTCATTCGCACCGGCAACGGGAAAGGCGGGTCAACGGGGGATGGGGGGTCAGCGTCGGTCATTTTCGCGAGTCCTTGTGTGTCCTCGGACGACAAAAGCCGAAACTCACCCGGGTCGCAAAATGAGTTTAATCGATTATTTTTGGCGCTTTATTTCCTTGATGGGGAGCCTCGGTATTAGCGCCGCATGGCGGGGGAGCAGCAGGCGGCAGCAAGGCTTGGCCTAAACAGGGCTTCCACCGTTCTGTAGCAAACGGCGAGGACGGCGTGCCGATTTAAGCTGAGCTTCAGCGCTCGCATCAATGCCCAACACCCTGTAAACAGTCGTCAATAATTCAAAAAAGTCTCCGCCAGGGGTTGTGCGCATGGTCCATTTAGCCTTTACCTGCCGGGTGGACACGGTTCCCTTCTTGCCGGTCAAGTAATAATAATGTTGTTCAACGCGGTCCCTTATTATCGCAGCTTGATCCTTGGGTGGAGCCCCGCGGCGGCCTCGAACATCCGTCATTTTGGCCGCGGCATGCAGAATTCGGAGAGTAGTATGCAAACTCCGTAACTTCGTCGCACGAAAATTCAGCGAAATCTACAACGGTTGGTGAAAGTTGATCCAGAACGTTAATGAGGCGTCCAGTCGCGCTACGCAATTCCTTCAAACTCTTTTTGGCTGCTTCTTTCCTCTGAACTTCTGTAGGGGCCATCAGCATTAGCTCTCGCGCTATGTCGGGAATCATATATCCGTACGGAATTCCTTCGGCCTCTCCTTTGTTGATGATCTTCAGTCGTCGAAACGCATCTTCTAATTCCCCTTGTTTTGCTTCCCATAGCTGTGGAGTTGACATTTCTCACGCCCTCGTCACAAATTCGATGACGTTCTCTATCTGCTTGCCGCTCACGATTGCATCGACGTGGCGCGCCCATGCTTCCAGCGCCGCGCGCTTTTCGTCCGCGAAGCTATGCCGCTGGTAAACGCCAACAATGCCACGGAAACTGCCCGAGACGTGGTTCAAAATCTTCTCGATGACGGGGAGGTTGATGCCAAGCTTGGCCGCTCCGCTTGCGAAGGTCCGGCGCAAATCATGGATGACCCAAGGCGGCATGTCGGGCGATAAGGTGCGAAGCGCCTCGTCGAGCCTTTGCTTGGCCCGCGCGAACCCTGAGACCGGAGTTTCGCCATTCGTCGTGAAGACATAGCCAGCCTTGGAAGAAACCCGAGGCAAGGCCTTCAAGACCGCAAGCGCCGCATCCGAGAGCGGGACAACGTGCTCGACGCCGTTTTTCGCCCGCGCGCGCGGAATGGTCCACGTCTTGGTTTCGATCTCGACCTCGCTCCAGCGCATCTCGGCGACCTCATCGCGCCGCTGCCCGGTCAGGATCAGCAATTTGACCAGAGGCCCGAAAGGCCAGCCAATTTGATCGGCCGCGCCCCAGACTGAACGAAGCTCGTCGTCGCTCAGGATGCGGTCACGGCTTCGCGCGACGGATGGGGCCTTTACGCCGTCGCAAGGGGAGACCTTGACGATATCGCGCTCGACCGCCCAAGAGCACATACGGCGCAAGGCCGCGAGGCTGCGATTGGCCGCGATGGGGGAGCCGCGATCGACGATCTTGTCGAGAAGGTCATGAACGTCAGCCTTGCCGATCTCCGACAAATGGCGACCCTTCCAGGACCCGACGACATCTTTTTTGAGAATGCGTTCGGTTTCAGGCCACGATCGAGTATTGGCCTTGGCGTAGCGCTCGACGAAAGTCTCGACGACTTTTTCAATGAGATCGCGATCAGCGGCAGGCCGCTCGCTCTTTTTGGCGGCCTGTTTTTCCGCGGCAGGATCATCGCCTGATGCGACCTTGACCAGAGCATGCCTGGCGAGTTCTCGGGCGGCCTTGAGGTCGATCGCGGGATAAGTTCCAAGGGTAAGCTTCCTGGTCTGCCCAGATGACCGATAGCGGACAGCCCAGCTCGCCTTGCCTGTTGGCTGAAGGATAAAGAAAAGTCCCCGGACCAATCCGTCGGGGACTTCTTTTCGGGCCTCGCCTGGTTTCAGATTTTTGAGCGCTATGACCGTCAGAGCCTTGGCCATTTGCATTTCTCGCGGAATGAGGACATCGTGTCGGGGTAACATGGGGTAACAAAAACGACGTGTCTTAGCCCGTTACCCAATGTCCAGGACATTAGCCGCCAATTGGCCTAGTTTCAAGGGAAATAGCGCTAAATTCGGGCCTATGGGGTCCTCATATGACCGGCTGTGTCCTGTACAATAAACTCACTTTTAATCAGAGGGTCATGGGTTCGAGTCCCATCGCGCTCACCAGCAAAATCAAGTAGTTAGATGCATAATCAAGAATGATTTAGATCATGAAATGCGCTCGTGTCGGCACCGTGTCGGCACAAGAGGCCATGAAGGCTTGCCAAAGCTTGCGCCGAGTGCCCGGCCCTTTGGAAACTCGCGAGCCGCGAAGCGATTGGCGAGCGCGAGGGAGGTGGCCCGGCCGCGCTTCGGGCTTCGCGGATGCGAGACAGGCGGAAAGAGCAAGGCCATTGCGGCCTTGAGCCGCGGAGGCGCCCGCGATGGGGCGGCGGATGGGAGAAGTGGAGAACCCTCCCTCCCGCCCCCCCTGGAAAATTGCATCAGACCGAACTCATGGACAGAGAGAGCACAAAGCGGGGACAGTCGATCTTTTTCGGAGAGAGGCTGCCGCCGAATTTGAGGGCGGTCTTGATGCGGAACTCGCTCTTCCAACAGAGCAGGAATGCCCGTGCTGATCGATATCAACGTCCGCAATCATGGCGCCCTTGCGCAGAGAATAAATAAGCTCATGGAGCTCGCCCGCTCCGCGAGATCTTCGTGTTTCAAGGGATCGGCGGAAGAGCCAAGAGCGTAGTCGATCCGGTTCGTGTCGAGAAAATTCGCCACAATCGACGCCTTCAACGCGAAGTTCACATTTTGCGGAACGTCTTGTTTGAATTTCAGCGCGTTTAGCTTGGCGGTCACGACGCCGACGAGGTTTCCGTTCTGGTCGAGTAAGGGGCCGCCGCTGTTGCCGGCCTGGACCGGTGTGGACATTTGGAGGTAGCGAGAGTCGTCACCTATCCCGGCAAGCGCTGTCACATTGCCGAGAGTGAAGTTTCCGCTCGATGCAAGGACATCGGCATACGGATAGCCGAAAGCCGCCACTGATTCCCCTTGCTTCAGACCGAACCGCAGCGCAGCGGCCCGCCGCGGCTTCAATGTAGTCGAAAGAAGCGCCAAATCGTTTGTGGGATCGTGGGCTATAATGCGCGCGTTAGCCGCTGCCGCGTGGCCATGAACACGCGGATCAATGTGCAATCTTCGATGACATGGTTGTTGGTTAGGACATAGCCCTCGTTGTCAACAAAGAAGCCGGAACCCGACGAAAAACTATCCTCTGGCGAGGCCGCTGCTGGTGGTTGCTCGTAATTCTTGGCTGGCGGAGCTGCTTTAGCCCTGGCCTCGCCTGCTTGGGGGCTTTCGAGAAGAGCCGACC
Organism: uncultured Alphaproteobacteria bacterium; assembly: GCA_963815815.1. Taxonomy (GTDB): domain Bacteria; phylum Pseudomonadota; class Alphaproteobacteria; order Rhizobiales; family Beijerinckiaceae; genus Methylocapsa. The sequence goes on along the minus strand of CAWFIA010000007.1, from coordinate 258,954 downwards.
GTTGATCGTCGGAAAGGAAGCCGCTAGCAGCTGCACCGAGGCTTTGCTGGAATTGCTTTATTGCGTTCCGTGTAATCGGACCGAATTCTCCGTCATGTGTTCCGGGGCCAATCTGATCGGGGCCCAAGAAATCCTTTCTCAGCGTGACCGGGGATGGGCGGAGCAATCGTGGTGAGCGATTGCGGAGGGAGGACGCGCCGCCCTATTGCGATCAGTTTGATCGCGCCGTTTTGGGCGTGAGCGCCGGCTGACGACGTCGCGCTAGCGCCTGGCTCAGCTTGTCCATATAGATGTAGACAATCGGCGTGGTGAAGAGCGTGAGGATCTGAGACACCAGCAAACCGCCGACGATCGCGTAGCCTAAAGGTTGCCGGATCTCCGACCCGGTTCCTGTGCCGAGCATGAGGGGAACGCCGCCGAGCAGCGCGCACATCGTCGTCATCAGGATCGGCCGGAAGCGAAGCCGGCACGCTTCGTATATTGCCTCATCGGAGGAAAGGCCGCGATCACGCTGCCCTTCGAGCGCGACATCCACCAGCATGATGCCGTTCTTTTTGACGATGCCGATCAGCAGGATGATGCCGATGATGCCGATCACATCAAGGGGACGGCCGACCAGCATCAGCGTCGCCAGGGCGCCCAAGCCGGCGGATGGCAAGGTTGACAAAATGGTCAACGGGTGGATGGTGCTCTCATAGAGCATGCCAAGAATGATATAGACCGCAAACAGCGCCGCGAGGATCAGCGGCGGCGTGCTGCCGAGCGAGCTCTGGAACGCCTGGGCGTTGCCCTGGAAGCTAGTCGCGATCGAAGCCGGCATGTGAAGGTCCGCGGCGGCTTTCTGAACCGCCGCGACAGCGCCGCCGATCGTCGCGCCGGGGGCGAGATTGAAGCTCAAGGTGACCGAGGGAAACTGCCCTTGGTGGTTGACCGCGACTGGAGCCACCCCCGGCACGAGACTGGCGATCTGGCTCAGCGGCACCGAGGTGTTGTTCTGCGACCGGACGTAGATGCGCTCCAGGGCGGCCGGTCCGAGCTGGTACTGCGGATCGACTTCCAGGATCACGTAGTACTGGTTCAACGCGGTGTAGATCCTCGCCACATGTCGCTGGCCGAAGGCGTCGTAGAGCGTGGAATCCACAGTTGCCGGGTCGATGCCGAGGCGTGACGCGGCGGAGCGGTTGATTTCGACGTTCAGGGTGCGGCCGGTCGATTGCTGATCGCTGGCAACCGACGACAACTCTGGCAGGCTTTGGAGCTTTGCCAGCAGCTTTGGCGCGTAAAGGTTCAGTTCCGCGCTATCGACGTCTGTAAGCGTGAATTGGTATTGCGTCTTGGACAGCCGGCTGCCGATGTTGATGTCCTGAGCGGCCTGCATGTAGAGAGTGATGCCCTGAACCTGCTGCAGGGCGGTCGCGAGGCGGGCGATCACCTGGTCGGCCGTCACGTCGCGCTGGCCGTGAGGCTTCAACGTAATGAAAACCCGTCCGTCATTCTCGGTGACTGTCGGGCCGCCCGGGCCGATATAGCCGACCGCCGAGGCGACGGCTGGGTCGCGGCTCGCGATCTCGAGGATCGCCTGCTGGCGCTGTTTCATGCCTTCGGGCGAGACGTCCTGAGCCGCTTCGCTGATGCCGACGATCAGGCCTGTGTCCTGTTGCGGGAAGAAGCCCTTAGGGATGACAATGAAAAGCGCCACGGTGGCCGCCACCGTTCCAATCATCACGCCAAGCGTAATTCTTCGATGGCGGAGCGCGACAATCAATGCGCGATCATAGACGTCGAGCAGCCATGTAAAGAAAGCTTCCAGGCGACGTGAAAGCCGCCCCTCCTTTTGATGCGCGGCGGGTTGCAGCAACTTCGCGCAGAGCATGGGGGTCAGCGTCAACGACACCGCCACCGAGACAAGGATCGAGACCGCCACCGTGATCGCGAACTCGCGGAACAGAAGTCCGACCACGCCACCCATCAGAAAAAGCGGGATGAAGACCGCGACAAGTGAAATCGAAATCGACAGGATGGTGAAGCCGATCTCGCCGGCCCCGTCGAGCGCGGCCTGAAGTGGGGACGCGCCGTTTTCGATGTGACGAACCACGTTCTCGACCATGACGATGGCATCGTCCACCACAAAGCCGACCGCTATCGTCAGGGCCATTAACGAGAGATTGTCGAGGCTGTAGCCGAGGACAAACATCACCGCGAAGGCGCCGATGATCGAGATCGGGACCGAAATCGCGGGGATGACGGTCGCCCAGAGCTTGCGAAGGAACACCGCGATCACACCGACCACAAGGGCGATCGTCAGAAGCAAGGTGAACCGCACGTCGGCGATGCTGGCCGCAATGGTTTGGGTCCTGTCCGACACCACCTCGATATCGATGCCCGGCGGCAAAGAGGCTCTGAGTTGCGGCAGTTCCTTCTTGATCGCCTCAACCGTCGACATGACGTTCGCGCCCGGTTGCCTCTGGACGGCCAGCAGCACCGCCCGCTTCTCGTTCAACCAGCCGGCCAGCGTCGTATCCTCGGGCGCTTTTACGGCTCGTCCTATGTCGCGAACGCGGATCGGAGCCCCGTTGCGGTAGGCGACGATCGCCTCGTCGAATCCTGCCGCCGTCATCAGCTGGTCATTGGTTTGCAGAGCGACGGCTTGCTGGCCGCCGTAGAGCTGGCCCTTGGGCTGATCCACGGTGAGATTGCCTAGCGCGGCGCGGATGGTTTCGAAATCGAGGTTTTCGGCCGCCAGCTGGGCAGGGTTGACCTGGATGCGGATTGAGGGGTTTTGCACCCCGCCCAGACCGACGATGCCGACGCCTGGGATTTGTGAGACCTTCTGCGCTATGATCGAATTGGCGTAATCGCTGACCGTCATGATCGGCAATACGTCGGACGACAGCGAAACCAGCAGAATCGGCGTGTCAGCGGGATTGGTCTTGCGATAGATTGGCGGGTTAAGGAGAGTGGGCGGCAACTGCCCTTGTGTGGCGTTGATCGCGGCCTGGACGTCTTGCGCGGCCGAATCGACGGTACGGCTGCGGTCGAATTGCAGGGTGATTTGCGTAAAACCGGTGCCGCTGCTCGAAGTCAGCTGAGAGACCCCCGGGATTTGGCCGAATTGCCGCTCAAGCTGGGTCGCGACCGAGGAGGCCATCGTCTCTGGGTCGGCGCCCGGCAGCTGCGCCGTTACCTGAATGGTAGGCGAGTCGATGTTGGGCAAAGCAGCAACGGGCAATTGAAAGTAGCTGACGATGCCGAGGACCACGACCGCAACCATCAAGAGCGCGGTTGCGATCGGCCTTTTGATGAAGCCTGCCGAAAGGTTCATGGCAGCATGCCCGCGGTTGCGGTAGAGGTGTTGGGGACGTCGGAAGGGGCCGAAGCGATGACTGCGGAGCCGGGCGAAAGTCTATACTGGCCCTGCACCACAACCGACTCGCCCGCATTCAGTCCCTCCGAGATCAGCGCGACCCCGCGCACCCGCTGCCCAACTTTGACCGGACGAACAGACACTTTGTCGTCCGCGCCGATCACGAAGACGAATTGTCCTTTGTCGTTCTGTTGCAAGGCGTCCGTCGGGATCGTCAGAGCGTTCTTGACGATCGCGGTCGTGACTTGGACGTTTACAAACGTACCGGGCCAAAGTTGACGCTGCACGTTTGGGAAGTTTGCCTTTAGCTGAACGGTTCCGGACATCGGCTCTGCCTGGTTGTTGATCAGCAGAAGGGCGCCAGCATCGAGCTTTTTCGCTCCGCTCTGGTCATAGACGACCGCCTGGACGGGTCCTCGCGCGAGCGCCGCCTGCACTGGCGGTATGTCGTCGGCAGGAAGTGTGAACACAACGCTAATCGGCTGCACTTGCGTCAGGACCACGATGCCGTTCGGGTTGGTCGGATGGATCACATTGCCGATGTCGATGAGAAGTATGCCGGTCACACCATCAAAAGGCGCAGTCAAAGTGGCGTAAGCCAGCTCAAGCTTGGCGTAGTCTATGGCGGCTTGGTCGGCCTTCACGGTGCCCTCCAACTCGGTCACTTGGGCTTGCTGGTCGGTGACGAGCTGTTCTGTGGCGAAGCCGCGCTGGACGAGCAATTCATTGCGGGCAAGATTTGTTTTGATATTGGTCAGTTGAGCCTGATCGCGGCCCAACTGAGCCTGGGCCTGTTCCAGCCGGGCCTGATAGATGCGAGGGTCAATTTGGGCGAGGACGTCGCCCCGCTTGACGAATTGCCCTTCGGTGAAGTCGACGCGCTCCAGCACACCGGTCACTTGGCTGCGGATCGTCGCCGTTTTCAACGCCTGGACCGTTCCGAGCCCGTTCAAGATGATCGGGACGTCGTGCTGCTTCACCACAGCCGCAACCACCGGCGCCAGTAAGGAAGGCGCTGGCGGAGATTGATGTTCGGAGAACAGATGCATGCGCGTCGCCGCGAATGCGACGGCTCCGAACCCGACAACGCCCAATCCCGCTTTGAATATGACGTGCATGGAGACCCGATTGTTCAAATTGGCGTCATCCCCGCAGCTTTGACCTCGCGCGCACAGCCGTGTTCGTATGGCGGTCCTGGACCTCCGTGACGGAGCGCCGCAGCTTTCCGAGATTGCCCTGATCGGTCGAGAGTCCTTGCAAGGCGTAGGGGTTGAGCTTTACCTCCGCGGCATCGCGTGGGTCGAGATCGCTCATTGCCGCGGCCGCATAGTCTTCGGCGTCGCCGCTGGGACGGCCGCCGCGGCGGCGTGGCCCGCCGGCCGCGCCTGTCGCGAGAAGCCTGCGCCTCGAATACAGCGTCATGCGCGTCTTCCTTGTGTTTTCTCATCGCAGCTTTCAAACTCTGCGGGTTCAGTATAGATTGTTTTCTCGCGCTTGAACGCGGACGAACGCGATAAGCGCTATGGGTTTTTCCGATTGCCAACGCTGGATCCGGCCTGTTTATGAACCCTTCTCGTGCCAGAGGAAGGTGCGAGCTTCGTGGTCATTTCCGGATAAGCGGATGGCGACCCGATGTTCGAAGCGAACCGACCCATGCCTGGGATCCTTCAGTGAACAACGACGCTGCCGAAATCTTGGGTCTGCGAATTTTCAGCGTCTGACATCAATTGCCCTCAGCGCCCTTACGCTGCGTTGTGGGCGCTGTCGCCCCCGGTAACGTCGTAGGTGGCGCCCGAAACGATGCGCGCGGCGTCGGACGCAAGGAAGACCACCACAAGCGCGACATCTGCAGGCTCAATCCAAGGCGCTCCGAGCGGCGTCTTGGCAGTGAAAATCGTTCGCGCCGCTTCTAACTCGTCAGCGGATAATCTACCGGCATCTTGCAGCACTTGGGCCAGCACGCGAGATGTCTAGCCTCAGGGTTACTCACACTCGCGCTCGCGTCGCTGCCGCTTTGGCGGCAGCCTCTTCACAGTTCGCCGCGCTCGCGCTTGGTTGCCAGCCCTTTCGCGGCAGCCTCTTCCCGGTTTTGTTGCGGATGAACGCCGAGACCGCGCCAGGAAGTCTCAGAAAGGTCGACATTATAGTATTCTGCAGCCTTCTCGATGTTTGCGAAGGCCAAAGCACGATCGGCGTCGGAGACGTCGATGACCTGATCGAACCGTGCGACTGCGTTGCGCACATGCTGTGCATCGGTCAGCGGCTCTTTGCGTTGGTTCGGAAAGGCAAAGACAGTGTCCGGCAAGTCGCTCCGCTCCGTGAGTCGTCCATGCGCCTCGTGAGGTTTCCAAGTTGTTTGCATTGGGAGCTCCTTGCTCTTATTTAAGGTGAGTATCCCCGGCGAAGCCAAGGCTCTTACGAAGGTCAGCTGACCCATTCTAACAGGCCTCTCATTGGAAGCCGACGTTTTTGTCAATCAAGCCGCCGGCAACGACGACGTCGCTCCCGGAGAACGGCGAGGTTGTCCCCCAATGGGCGTCAGCCGACGGTCAGTCGGTCTTCGACCGGAGTCACTCCACTGGTGACCGATCTGGCCGTGGGAGCCTCGGGCCGAACCCCCGCGCCGTATCCCGCTGCGGACAACTCACTTTTGACAGGGCGAGCTGGTGCGCGTACGAGCTATCGCCGATTTTTGGTGATGGCCTGAAGGATCAGGCGGCGGCGGTTTGGGATTGAAGGTCGCCTGGCTTAGCGATGACCTCGCACCCGTCGGTAAACTTCACACCTCGAATGATCTTTGGCAACTGGTTGTGGCCGTCAAGGCGACGCCAAGTCTTCTGCGCGCCTTCGACCAGCTTGAACACCATGGCGAGCGCGGTCCTGTTCGAGAGGCATCCCTTCGAGCGGATCGTCCTGTGTCGGACGGTCGCGAAGGTGCTTTCGATTGGATTCGACGTGCGCAGGTGTTTCCAATGTTCGGCCGGGAAGTCGTAGAAGGCGAGCAGCGGGTCGCGGTCTTTCTTCAGGCATTCGGCGGCCTTCTCGTACTTGACCCCATAGGTCTCGACGAAGGCGTCGAACGCCGCCTCGGCGTCCTTCCTCGTTTCGGCCATCCAGATGTCTTGCAGCATGCGCTTGGCTGTCAACGGCGGAATAAAAACCCGCCAGCGGGGCGGCGTAAAACCAGGCCAGTTTGCGGCGTCGTAGAGCTCGCACTGCCGCTTTAGCGCCGGCGGAGATGGTCAGGGTTTCGCAGCCGGCGCTAACAGCGGTCTTCAGGATGTGGCGGGGATTTCTGCTGTTTCTGGATTTGGAGCTGCCTCGGCTTTATCGGCTTGCTGGGCTTCGCGCCGCCGCCTTGCCTTCGAATGTTTCAGCCGGTAGCTTTCACCATTGAGTTCTAGGATATGAACATGGTGGGTGAGCCGGTCGAGCAGCGCGCCCGTCAGACGCGGGCTTTGAAAAACACTTGTCCATTCTTCAAATGGCAGATTTGAAGTCACGATTGTCGAGCCATGCTCATGACGCTGACTGAATATTTCGAAGAGCAGTTCCGCCCCGGTTTGCGAGAGGGGAACGTAGCCAAGTTCGTCGATGATGAGCAATTTGACGGCGGCGAGCTGAGCTTGAAGTTTCAACAGACGCCGCTCATCGCGCGCTTCCATAAGCTGATGAACCAGCCCCGCCGCGGTGTGGAAGGCAACCGAGAAACCACGCTGGCAGGCCGCGAGTCCCAGCGCGAGGCACGTGTGAGTTTTGCCGGCGCCGCTATTGCCGAGGGCGATGATGTTGTCGCGGGCGACGATATATTCGCAGCGCGCAAGCTCCAGAACGAGCGGTTTGTTGAGCGATGCGATGGCGGTGAAGTCGAACGTGTCGAAACTTTTCACCGCCGGGAAATGCGCCATGCGTATGCGCCGCTCGACCATGCGGCGCTCGCGATCGATGAGTTCGAGCTCCGCGAGCCGTAAAAGATAGCGGGTGTGATCGAGCCCTTCCTTTGCGGCCTCTGCGGCGACTTTCTCATATTCACGCAGAAAGGTTGGCAGCTTGAGCTGGCGCAGATGATGCGCAAGGAGAACCTGCGGTGGCGCTGGGTTGGCTGGAGGCGAAGCTGTTGTCATGCCGCCCACCCGGAAACCAGAACCATATAATCGGCGGCAGCGGTCGTTTTGACGCTTGCCGCGGGCAGATAAGGATAGTCAGCAAGATCAAGATTGGCAGCCCTGCATTCGAGCTTGGCGAGGATGAGCTGCTTCACCGCGTCGAAACTGATCGCTCCCAGACGGATGGCGTCGGTTGCCGCGGCTCCGACAAGCGTTTCGGGAAAGGCTTCGATCAGCCGGAGCACTTGGATGAATTCCCGCTTGCCGCGATTGCCCATCCGGGCTTCGAAAAGCCGCCGCAGATGCTGGAGCGGTTCTGGAAGCGTCCAGTTTTGCAACGGAGCGGCTTGATCAAGGGCGCCCGGCTTTTGCTCGAGCAGCGCCAAATAATGCTTGGGGTCGAAGACGAATTCGCCATGGCCATAGACACGAGGATGCTGGGCAATGACGTTGGCGCCGCAGATGATTACGACCTTGTCGACAAAGCCTTTCACCAACACGTCGCTGAAACCATAGGCGGTTGGCACCGAGTAATCATTCATCCGATAGCGCACGAGCGAGGTCGAGGAGACCTTTGCCGGGCGTTTGTCGCAGGGCTCAAAGGAGAGTCCGGGCAAAGCCCGCAACATCGCGTGATCCGCGGCAAGCCTTGCGCCAATCGTCAGCGGATTTTTGCCGGCGCGCTCGGTTTGCCGGGCGCGGCAGTGTTCTTCCAGAGTGGCGTTGAGCGCATCGAAAGAAGCTGCGTTTGGAACGGGCGTGAGGAAATTGGCGCGGGAATATTTGACCAGGGCCTCAACCTTGCCTTTGTCGTTCCCCTTTCCTGGCCGGCCGAAACGATCCTGAAACAGGTAATGGCTGACGAGCTCAGTGAAAGCACGGGTGCGCTGCCGCTTGCCATCCCCGAGGATACGCGCCACTGCGATTTTGAGATTGTCGTATAAAATTGAAATCGGCACGCCGCCGAAAAACGCGAATGCCGAGATATGGCCGTCAAGAAAGGCTTCCGTAGTTTCCGCTGGATAGGCTTTGATGAAGCAGGCATCCGATTGGGGCAAATCGAAACAAAACACGTGCAGTTTCATCCGGACGCCGCCGATGATCCCAACGCACTCACCAAAATCGACCTGGGCATGGCCAGGCGGATGGGACAACGGAACAAAAACCTCGCGTGATCCAGTGCGAGCGGTCCGGACATAATCTTTCACCACGGTATAACCGCCGGCATAGCCGTGTTCGAGCCGAAGACGCTCGAAAATCCGTTTCGCCGTATGCCTTTGCTTCGGCGGCGCGATCTTGTCAGCCTCAAGGATCGCGTCGATCACTGGAACGAGCGGCCCGAGTTTCGGCCGCTCCGGAGCCTTTGACCGCACATACCCAGGCGGCGCCGAATAGCGGCACATCTTGGAAATCGTATCCCGGCTCAACCCAAAAACCCGCGCCGCTTCCGGACGGCTTTTCCCTTCGACGAATACAAACCGCCGAACCGCTGCGTAAATCTCCACTGAAAACATCCCCGGCCGCCCCCCGAACCAATGTTCGGAAAGGGTCAACCCCAAAAGTGGCCGGGTTTTACTCCGCCACGCAGCCGCAAAATGCCGCCGCTCCGTGGCCTAATATTGCTCCGCCGCGTACAGTTTTGCATCGGGAGGGGTTGCTCCACAGGCCTCTGCGTGTCTTAACCCATGTCGTGCCCGACATCTTGCAAACCAGTTCGCGTAAGCTTCTGAGGAAGCTGTTATAAGCAGCAATGCGGCAGCTAATAGCGTGAAAAATTTTCGCATCTCTATCCCTCCCTCTTAACCGACATCCGCCGGATGACGGCCTCACCCGACGTACTATCGTCCCTTTCGACAAGTCTTGGCAATGACACATATCATCCGACATTCACCAGATGGCCACCGGTTCGAGCACAATTTGAGCCGTTTGGGGTTCTTCGCAAGCCCGGACCGCCGCCGACAGTGTCAGGACATGCCGAAGGCAAGCCGAACGCTGAAATTGCCGAATTTTCTGTCACCGAGACGCACGTCTCCCGTGGCTTTTCATGGAACGTGTGACAAATCGAACTCGTTACGCTGTTGACGTGAGTGGCGGCGCGACCGCCATGCGCGGACCTCCTCTTGCACGCTTGCTTCGAATGACAATGCTGTCAGTGGGTGCTGCCGCTCTGGAGCATAGGCTCAAGCTGATTCGGCGGAGCGGCTTGCCTCGAACAGGAACCAGGTGCGCCGCTCGGCCTCGTCGATCCACGCTTCCAGCAAGCTTGCGGTGGGCACGTCGTTAGGTTTCTTGTCATGGAAGGGGACGCGGGCGTCCAGACGAAATCAATAGCTACAAAGGTAAAGGTCCCGTCGGTGACCTTGACCCGCGCGCCCATTCGATTTCGCAACGCCCACGCCTCGAGATGGATTCTGATCGACGTCCGACCCTCGTGTTCGATGCTGGTGTACACACACAAGACGTCTCCAACATAAACGGGGCGCAGAAAGCTCATGGCGTCGATGGCGACGGTCGCAACGCGCCCTTCCGCGCGCTGTCCTGCGCAAATTCCTGCGGCAATATCCATTTGAGAGAGCACCCAGCCCCCGAATATATCGCCGCTTGGATTAGCGTCGGCAGGCATAGCCAGAGTGCGCGTCGTCAAATCTCCCCTTGGCTCCTCCGGAGTATCGTTCATGTGCTGTCCCAGTTCTCACTGAGGGAAAGGAAGAGTGGCTGCGGCACACTCGGTCGCCGCATGTTCGATGCTCGATCCATGACGCCTCATAGCAACTCACTTGCCGGAAGGCGCGCAGCGCCAAATTGCATCCGCAAAAGGCTTTTTTGGGATGCGCAATGCCGCAGTAAGAGACGATGGTCGAAACGAAATGGCATCACCTCACACCGTTCGTGTAATGGTGGAACGTCATGACGTTAAGCGCATGTGTCCCTTCTATCGACCGAAATTCGGCAGTCAGAGCATCGGCAGGCTACGCCGTTTTGGGCCGAGGGGGAACGTCGCGTCGATGCGGGCGAGTTCATCCTTGGTTAATCGCAAAGCGGCGGCGCCGGCATTTTCCTCGGCATGGTCGCGCCTCGACGCCTTTGGGATGGCCAAGGCGCAATCCCAGCGGGTGAGAAAGGCGAGCGCAACTTGGCGGGGCGTCGCGTCTTGGGCCTTTGCAATCTCGGCGAGCGCGCGGCCGCCGAGGGTATGCGGCGCCGGAAAATCGCCGTGGCCGAAAGGACTGTAAGCCATGACGAAGACCTTGTGCTTTTCGCACCATGGGATGACCGCGTGTTCGATGGCGCGCTCGCGCAGATGATAAAGAACCTGGTTGCAGACAATATGGCCGTCGCCGACCGCACGGCGGGCGTCTTCCAGGTCTCCGACATCGAAATTGCTCACGCCCCAGGAAAGGATCTTTCCAGTCCGCCGCAGGTGATCAAAGGCCCGAAAGGTCTCTTCCAGCGCAATGGACCCACGCCAATGCAGCAGGTAACAGTCGAGCCGATCGGTCGCGAGGCGCTTGAGCGAGCGCTCGCAGGCTGCGATGGTTCCGTTGTAACTTGCATTTGTGGGCAAAACCTTCGAGACAAGGAAGACCTCGTCGCGCCGCCCTGCAATGGCTTGGCCGACGATCTGCTCGGCGTCGCCACCGCCGTACATTTCCGCAGTATCGATATGGTTCATGCCCAAATCGAGGCCGCATCCTAGTGGCTCGATTCAGTCAGATTGACGGGTATAGATGCTTGAGTTTGATACGGGCATCCGCTGTGGTGAACTGCCAATCGGCCTTGGCGTGGTTGGCGTTTCGATCGTCCTCCCAAGCTGCGATTTCGTCGATGAGGGTTTGTTTGTCTGGGATGCGGCGATCGAGGCACTGCGACGAAAGGACGCCGCGTTCGGATTCCGCCATATCGAGCCAACTGCCATGCTTTGGCGTGTAACGCAATTCGAACCGTTCGACGAGCCGCCTTGCTTCGGCGGCGGGAAAAGCTTGGTAGAGCGAGGCTGGCTTGTGGGTGTTGAGATTGTCCTGGACGAGAATGATTTTCCGGGCATTCGGAAAGTGAGTATCTGACAGATCCTTCAGCGCGTGAGCATAATCCATAGCGGTGTGGCGATCCGTGACTTTGACATGCCGCCAGCCTTCGAGCGGCGCAAACATCATAAACAGATTGGCCGTGCCGTTGCGTTCGTATTCATAATCGAACCTGACCGGCCGTCCCTCTTTCATCTTGATCGGAGCGCGTGTTTCGGCAATCAACTGCTTCGAGGTCTCGTCCAGGCAAACCAGAGGAATATCGGGATCGCGCGGCCGCGTATAGACGGCCAACACCTCCTCCATGGCGGCGACGAATGCGCTGTTGGCTTCCGGCGGAATGACCCACTGCTGTTTCAGATGCGGCTTAACGATGTTTTTTTGAGAGTCCGCCCGATCGTGCTGTCGCTGGCGCGATCTACGATGTTCAGCTCCACGACCTTGTTCTCCAACAACCGCAATGTCCAGCGGGCGCGGCCCTTGGGAGGTTCAAAACAAGCCAGGGCGATCAGCTTGGCTTCCTTCTCGCCGTCGAAAATTCTGGCAACGGCAGGCGTGGCGCGCGGCTTTCGGCTCAACACCGCCTCGAAGCCCTCTTCCACCAGCTGTTTGCGCACCCGGTAGACCATGGATGGGCTGGTCTCCAGGGCATCGATGATCTGGTTATCGCTCCATCCTTCGCCGCCTTCCGAGACGTCCGCCTTGAGCAAGATCCGCGCCTTCATCAATCGTTGCGCCGGGCTGCTCCCTTTCCGGATCAGCGTTGCAAGCTGGTGACGTTCGTCGTCGTTCAGCCGCACAATATATTTCTTTACGATAATTTCCTTCGCAGCCATGATCGCCTCCGTCGCTGGGGTCGCCGCGAAAGCGAATCATCAAATCCTTTCAAATTAGTTGAAGCGCGCCACTAGAGCGGCGATGGCCTTGATCGGGTTGGCTTCTTCGATGCGCCAGGTGCCTTGGCCGATCACCAAGACATCGCGCATGGTCGGCCCAAACCGGCGATATTTCATTTGCGCTCCCCGTTTCAACTGCATTGCACGGATCCTGGCGAACGCGCCATCGCCGGAGAGCGAAAATAGCGCGTTTGCTATTTCTTTTTCGGCGCGATGAGGTCGGTGATCGTCCCTTCGTACATTTCCGCCGCCATGCCGATCGTCTCGGACAGTGTCGGGTGCGGATGGATAGTCAGGCCGATATCTTCGGCGTCGGCGCCCATCTCGATGGCCAACGCCGCCTCCGCGATGAGGTCGCCGGCGTTGGGGCCGACGATGCCGCAGCCGATCAGGCGGTGCGTCGCCTCGTCGAACAGCGTCTTCGTCATGCCCTCGTCGCGCCCGAGGGACAGCGAGCGGCCGCTGGCGGCCCAGGGAAATACCCCCTTGCCGTATTTGACCCCTTGCGCCCGCGCCTCGTTCTCGGTTAGCCCCACCCAGGCGACTTCCGGGTCGGTGTAGGCGACGGACGGGATCACCTTGGCGTCGAAGAAGCTGTTTTTTCCGGCCGCGGCCTCGGCGGCGACATGGCCTTCATGCACCGCCTTGTGCGCCAGCATCGGCTGACCGACGATGTCGCCGATCGCGAAGATGTGCGGCACGCTGGCGCGCATCTGCTTGTCGACAGCGATGAAGCCCCTCTCGTCCACCTTCACGCCGGCGTTCTCGGCGCCGATCACTTTTCCATTCGGCCGCCGCCCCACCGCGACGAGGACCTTGTCGAAAATATCGGAGGCCGGGGCTTTGCCGCCTTCGAAGTGCGCGACCAGACCTTCAGGCGTGGCGTCGACCTTCGTCACCTTGGTCTTGAGGTAGATTGCTTCGTACTGCTTGTCGATGCGCTTCATCAGCGGCGTGACGATGTCCTTGTCGGCGCCGGGAATGATCTGGTCCATCAGTTCGACGATCGTCACCTTCGAGCCCAGCGCATGATAGACGGTCGCCATCTCCAGTCCGATGATGCCGCCGCCCAGCACCAGCAAACGCTTCGGCACGCCATCGAGCGCCAGCGCGCCGGTGCTGTCGATCACGCGCGGGTCGCCGTGCGGGATAAAAGGCAGCATCACCGGCTCCGAGCCCGCCGCGATGATCGCCTGTTCGAAGCTGACGGTCTTGGTCATGCCATCCTTGCCGACGACCTCCGCCTGGTTGAGCGAAAGGAGCTTGCCGACGCCCTCGACCACCGTAACCTTTCGCGCCTTGGCCAATCCGGAAAGACCGCCCGTCAGGCGTTTCACGACGCCGTCCTTCCATCCGCGCAGCCTGTCGATCTCGATCGTCGGGGCGCCGAAGCCCACGCCGTTCGCGGTCATCTCGCGCGCCTCCTCGATCACCTTGGCGGCGTGCAGCAGCGCCTTTGACGGGATGCAGCCGACGTTGAGGCAAACGCCGCCGAGGGTCGGCCAGCGCTCGACCAGCACCACATTCTTGCCGAGATCGGCGGCGCGGAACGCCGCGCTATAGCCTCCGGGTCCAGCGCCCAGCACCAAAACCTCGGCATGCAGGTCGCCGCGCGCCGCGCTCGGCGGCTTCGGCGCCGGCGCGGCCGAGGGCATGGCGATTGTCGCCGCCTCGGCCGGCGCTCCCGCGGCGCCGAGCCGCAGAATCAGATCGCCTTCGGAGAGGCGATCGCCGGTCTTGACCAGCACCTCGACGACTTTGCCCGCCATCGGCGCGGGCACGTCCATGGTGGCCTTGTCCGATTCGAGGGTGAGCAGCGGGTCTTCGGCCTTGACCTCGTCGCCCGCCGCCACATGGATCTCGATCACCGGCACGTTCTTGAAGTCGCCGATATCCGGCATCCTCACATCGATCGCATCGTAAACGCCCGCCGGCGAACCGTAGCTCGGGGAAGCGCCTTCCGGCGCCGGCTCGGCGTCCTGCCTGACCTTTTCCTTGGGCGGCGTCGCCGCCGCGCCCGCCGCATCCAACGTCAGGATCAGGCTGCCTTCGCTGACGCGATCGCCGACATTAACCTTCACCTCGGCGACCGTCCCGACCTGCGGGGCGGGGATGTCCATCGTCGCCTTGTCGAATTCGAGCGTGACCAGCGGGTCCTCGGCATTGACGTGATCGCCGGGCTTTACATGCACCTCGATGATCGGCACGTCCTTGAAGTCGCCGATGTCCGGCGCCTTGATTTCAACAATGGCCATTGTCTGTTCCCGCCTCAGAGTATCAGCCGCCGGACGTCCTCGAGAACGTGGCAAAGCTGGCGCGCGAACCGGGCGCCGAGCGCGCCGTCGATGACGCGATGATCGTAGGAAAGAGAGAGCGGCAGCATTAGCCGCGGCTTGAACTCCGCGCCGTCCCACACCGGCGTCATTTTCGCGCGGACGACGCCTAGGATCGCCACCTCCGGCGCGTTGACGATCGGCGTGAAGCTGGTTCCGCCGATCCCGCCGAGCGAGGAAATCGTGAAGCTCGCGCCCTGCATGTCGGTCGGCGAGAGCTTGCCGTCGCGCGCCTTCTTCGAGATGGCGCCCATTTCTTGGCTGAGTTCGGTGATTCCCTTGCGGTCGACGTCGCGGATCACTGGCACCACCAGCCCGTCCGGCGTGTCGACGGCGATGCCGAGATGGAAGTAGCGCTTATAGATGAGCGCGTCCTTCTCGGGCGAGAGCGAGGCGTTGAACTCCGGGAACTGCCTGAGGCAGGAGACGCATGCCTTCAACAGAAAGGCGAGCATCGTGACGCGGTAGCCCTTTTCCTTCGCGGCGCCGTCGAGCTCTTTGCGATATTTCTCGAGGTCGGTGACGTCCGCCTCGTCGTTTTGCGTAACATGCGGAATGTTGAGCCATGCGCGATGCAGGAAGGGCCCCGAAAGACGCTTGATGCGCGAGAGCGGCAGGGTTTCGATCGGGCCGAATTTCGAAAAATCCTGCGCCGGGATCTCGGGAATGCCGGCGCCGGCCGAAGGCGCCGGCGCGGTTGGGGCCGCGCCCGGAGCCGCAGGGCCGCGCAGGAACGCCAGCACGTCCTCCTTGGTGATGCGCCCCTTCTCGCCGGAGCCTTTCACTTTGCCAAGATCGACGCCCAGTTCGCGCGCCGCGCGGCGCACGCCAGGGCTCGCATGCAGCAGAGCAAAATCCGCCGCGCCGGCGCCGGCGATCGCGGGAGCCGCCTCAGGCTCGCGCGCTGGAGCGGCGGCGACCACTTGCTTCGGACTGGGCGGCGGCTCCTGCTGCGGCAACAGCGACGGCGGCTGGCTCAGCGCGCCTTCCTCGCTGCCTTTGAGGCTCAGCACGGGCGCGCCCTCGCTGACCCGGTCGCCGATTTTCACCAGCACCGCCTCAATGACGCCGCCGCGCGGCGCGGGCACGTCCATGGTCGCCTTATCCGACTCGAGAGTGAGGAGGGGATCCTCGGCGTTGACGACATCCCCCGCCTTTACATGAATCTCGATGATCGGGACTTCCTTGAAGTCGCCGATGTCGGGCACTTTGACTTCCGTCGGCACTAGCATCTCTCCCATTTAAATGCGCGCGGCGTGAGAGCCAGCGCTGCCGGTTGGCGGCCGTGATTGGACGTTCTCATACCTTGACGGGGCTGGGCTTTTCCGGATCGATGTCAAATTTACGGATCGCTTCGGAAACGACTGAGGCTTTAATCTTGCCTTCGTCCGCCAAGGCCTTCAGGGCGGCAAGCGCGACGTAGCGCCGATCCACTTCGAAGAAGGCGCGCAGCATCCGCCGGTAGTCGGACCGACCAAACCCATCCGTGCCGAGCACATGATAGCGCGCCTTGACGAAAGGCCTGATCTGATCGGCAAACGCCTTCATATAATCAGTCGAGGCGACCACCGGGCCTTCGCGCCCGCTCAGACATTGTTCGACGTAGCTTTTGCGCGACGGTTGCTCCGGATGCAGCAAGTTCCAGCGCTCAATCTCGAGCCCCTCCCGGCGCAATTCGGTGAAGCTTGGGCAGCTCCAGATGTCGGCGGCCACGCCGAACTCGGCGAGCAGGTCGGCGCCGGCGATCACTTCGCGAAGGATCGTTCCGCTGCCCAAGAGCTGCACACGCGGACCTTTTGCGTCGTCGGCGCCGCGCAGAAGGTACATGCCCTTGAGGATTCCTTCCTGCGCGCCCTCCGGCATCGCCGGGTGCTCGTAATTCTCGTTCATCAGCGTTATGTAATAGAAGACGTCCTCCTGCTCGCCGTACATCCGCCTGAGGCCGTCCTGGATGATCACCGCCACTTCGTAGCTAAAGGTGGGGTCATAGGAGACGCAGTTGGGGATGGTCGCCGAAATGATGTGGCTGTGGCCGTCCTCGTGCTGCAGCCCCTCGCCGTTCAGCGTCGTGCGTCCGGCGGTGGCGCCAAGCAGGAAGCCGCGCGCGCGCATGTCCCCCGCGGCCCAGGTGAAATCGCCGACGCGCTGGAACCCGAACATCGAGTAATAAATGTAGAAAGGGATCATCGGGGCGTTGTTGGAGCTGTACGACGTCGCGGCGGCGATCCATGAGCAGATCGCCCCCGGCTCGTTCAGTCCTTCCTGCAGGATCTGCCCCTTCTGATCCTCCTTGTAGAACATCAGCTGATTGGCGTCCTCGGGCCGGTAGAGCTGGCCGACCTGGCTGTAGATGCCGAATTGCCGGAACATGCCCTCCATGCCGAAGGTGCGGCTTTCATCCGGCACGATCGGCACGATCCGTTTGCCGATCGCCTTGTCGCGCAGCAAGGTATTGAGGATTCGCACGAAGGCCATGGTGGTCGAGATCGAGCGTCCTTCCGTGCTTTTCAATTGCGCGTCGAACGTGGCGAGCGGCGGTATCGACAGCGTCTCCGAGCGGGTTCGCCGCGCCGGCAGGTAGCCGCCTAGCGCCGCGCGGTGTTCCAGGAGATAGCGGGCCTCCGCGCTGTCGTCGGGGAGGCGCATGAAGGGAATCTCCGCAAGCTGCTCATCGGAGAGAGGAAGACCGAAGCGGTCGCGGAACTCGCGCAGGTCCTGCTCGCCCATTTTCTTTTGCTGATGGGTTATGTTCTGCCCTTCGCCGGCCTCCCCCATGCCGTAGCCCTTGACGGTCTTGGCCAGGATAACGCTCGGCTGGCCCTTGTGCCTCACCGCGGCGTCATAGGCGGCGTAAACCTTGATCGGATCATGGCCGCCGCGCGCCAGCGCCCAGATCTCATCGTCGGACATGTCGGCGACCATGGCGCGGAGTTCAGGATATTTGCCGAAGAAATTCTCGCGGACGTAGGCGCCGTTCTTGGATTTAAAGTCCTGATATTCGCCGTCGACGCATTCCTCCATCCGCTTGCGCAGAATCCCGGTCGCATCGCGGGCGAGCAGCCGGTCCCAGCCGCCGCCCCAGATCACCTTGATGACGTTCCAGCCCGCGCCCCGGAAAGCTCCTTCGAGCTCCTGAATGATCTTGCCATTGCCGCGCACAGGCCCATCCAGGCGTTGCAGATTGCAGTTGATGACGAAGATCAGATTGTCGAGCTTCTCGCGCGAGGCCATCGAGATCGCGCCAAGGCTCTCAGGCTCGTCCGTCTCGCCATCGCCGAGAAACGCCCAGACTTTGCGGCCCTCGGTGTTGGCGAGGCCGCGATGATGCAGATATTTCAGGAACCGCGCCTGGTAGAGCGCCATCAGCGGGCCAAGGCCCATCGACACGGTGGGAAATTGCCAATAGTCCGGCATCAGCCACGGATGCGGATAAGAGGAGAGCCCCTTGCCGCCGACCTCCTGGCGGAAGTTCAGCAATTGCTGTTCCGTAAGCCGCCCCTCCAGAAAGGAGCGCGCGTAGAACCCGGGCGACGAGTGGCCCTGCATGTAAACGAGATCGCCCTCATGCTTATCGCTGGCGCCATGCCAGAAATGGTTCATGCCGGTGTCATAGAGCAGAGCCGCCGACTGAAAGCTGGCGATATGGCCGCCGAGCTCGGAGGAGGTTTTGTTCGCTCGCAAGACGATCGCCATCGCGTTCCACCGCACCAGCGAGCGTATCTTGTGCTCGATCGTCGCGATCGCCCGGATGCCGCGGCTCCTGATCCGGAGCGATCGTGTTCAAATAGGGAGTATTCGCCGAATAGGGCGTCTTGGCGCCCAGCGCGCGCGCTTCCGCATAAAGCTCGTCGAGTAAGAAGTGCGCGCGCTCTGCGCCCTCGAACGCCAGCACTGCTCCAAGCGCCTCGCGCCATTCCTGCGTTTCGACCGGATCGCGATCTACCAGTGTGTCCATTGCCGGGTCTCCATATGTGGCGCCAAAAGAGGTCCAAGGGTTCCGAATAATCCAAGGAATGCGGTTGTCGAGCCTTTGTCAGCCCGGCAAAGCGGCCGGCCTCGGTCCGCCTGTCGCCCAGTCGAGCAGTTCGGCGGTGTGCACAACGGGCAGCGCCGTCCCGGCGGCGATCTGCGTCATGCAGCCGACATTGCCGGCGGCGATCAGGTCGGGCGCGGTGCTTTCGATGTTCGCCACCTTGCGGTCACGCAATTGTGTGGCGATCTCGGACTGCAACAAATTGTAGGTTCCGGCCGAGCCGCAGCAGAGATGCGCTTCGGGGACGTCGAGCACCAAAAATCCCGCCTCCGCCAGCAGCTCCTTCGGCTCATGGCGAACCTTCTGCCCGTGCTGCAGCGAACAGGCGCTGTGATAAGCGACCCGCTGGCCGGTCGGTGGCACCGGCGGATCGCAGGCCGATCTCACTCATCAGCTCGCTGATGTCGCGCGCCATCGCGGAGACCGCGCGGGCCTGTTCGCGATAGTGCGGGATCGGCGCGGAACATGAAGCCGTAATCCTTGACTGTCGTGCCGCAGCCCGAGGTGTTGATGACCATCGCGTCGAGGCCGCCGGCGGTCGCTCTCGCGGATCCAGGCCAGTCGATATTGGGCGGGCATAACCCATGCTCCGCCCTCGCCCAGATGATGCGTCAACGCGCCGCAGCAGCCCGCTCCTGGCGGCGACCACCACCTCGCAGCCGTGCCGGGTCAGCAGGCGGATCGTCGCCTCGTTGATCTGCGGCGCGATCACCTGTTGGGCGCAGCCGCTCAGCAACGCCACGCGCGCGACCCGCGTCCCGTCGGCGGTGAAGACCTGCGGCCGGTCCGCCTGGAGGCCGGCGGCACGTCTGGCGGGGGCAAGGTCAAGCATCGCCCGCAGCGCGACCCGGCAGCAACCGCGCGAACGGCTGGCCGAGGCCGCGTGGCCGGCAGCACCGCGCGGAACAGCGCCGGCCAGGGCAGGATCAGGCCGCAGCTGACGGCGAAACAGCGCGGTCCAGCACACGGGCGGCGATAGGTCTTGCTCGATATGTGCCGGGCGTGGTCGACCAAGTGCATGTAGTTGACGCCCGATGGACAGGTGGTCATGCAGGACAGGCAGGAGAGGCAGCGGTCGATGTGCTTACGACCTCTCGCGTCCGCCGGACGGTCGTTCTCCAGCATCTCCTTGATCAGATAGATACGGCCGCGCGGGCTGTCGAGTTCGTCGCCGAGCAGCAGGTAGGTCGGGCAGGTCGCGGTGCAGAAGCCGCAATGGACGCACGCGCGGAGGATTTTTTCCGAAGCGTGGCGAATCCGGCTCGTCGAGCAGGGCAAGGGCGAAGTTGGTTTGCATAGCTATCGGTTACCAAACCCCGGCTGCATGCGCCCGGGATTGAGCACCCGGAGCGGATCGAAACTCTCCTTCACCCGCGCGTCAGCGCGGCGAGCGGGCCGGCGAGCGGCTCGAACACCGCCACCGACGCGCGCACCGCGTCGGGCGCGCGATCAGTGTGGCATGCCCACCGCCGTGCGCCACAGCGCCGCGCGCACCATCGCTGCGCCCGCGTCCGGGCCGGCTTCGTCGGCGCCGATCGCGAGCCAGACCAGGCCGCCGCCCCAGTCGAACAGCGCGTCCCACGCGGCCTGCTTGCGCGACCGCTTCGGCGAACGCCGGCCCGGCGGAGGGCGTCGAGCGAGACCCGCCAGATAGCGCGCGCGGCCGGCTCGGCCAGCAGGGCCGCGTCGCCGATCTCGCGCCACAGAACTGCGCACTGTCCTCCGCTTCCAGGCTGCTCGACTCCGCCGGCGCCGCGTACGATCTCGTCGATCGCGTCCGCGCGATAGGCGACGGACGGCGCGTGGACCTTCGAGCGCGCACTGCCGCGATGCCGCCGCCCGCCCCGGCGACTGGCCGCCACCCTGGAGCGCGCGCGCGACGGCGCCCGGCAGGTAGGCGGCGCCGAGACCTCGTGCGGCGAGTTCAGGCACTCGGCGAGCACCGGCTGCCACGCCGCATTCCGTCGGCCAGCGCCCGCAGCAGCACGGTGCACACCGTCTCCGGCCGCGGCAGCACCTTCACCGACAGCTCGGTCAGCACCGCCGAGCGTGCCGTAGGCGCCGGCAAACAGCTTGCACAGATCGTAGCCGGTGACGTTCTTCACCACCTTGCCGCCGGCGCGGAAGATCTCGCCGCGGCCGTTGACCGCCTCGAAGCCCAGGAAGTGATCCGCGCGGCCGCCCGACTTGATCGCGGCGCGGGCCCGGCGAGGTTGCAGGCGATGGCGCCGCCGAGCGTCGGCTCGCTCGCGTCGCGCCGAGCAGGCCGCGCCAGTCCGGCGGCTCGAAGGCCAGCATCTGCCCGCGCGCCTCAGCGCGCCTCGATGTCCGCGAGCGGCGTGGCTGCGCGGACGGTCAGCACCAGTTCGGCCGGCTCGTAGTCGATGATGCCGGACAGGCCCGAGACGTCGAGCATCGTTTCCACCTGCAACGGACGGCCGAGCTGCCGCTTGGTGCCGCCGCCGAGGATCTCCAGCGGCTGGCGCCGGCCACCGCCGGCGGCGACCACCTCGGCGACCTCCTCGCCGTCGGAGGCGCGGTACCCGTCACGGAGGCTTCCTCAGAACCGGGGCAGGTCGGGAAAGCGCGTCTGCCGTGCATGGACGTGCATGCGGCCGAGCTCGGCGCAGCGGCGAGCTGCGGGAACACCTTGCCGGGGTTGAGCAGGCCGTCCGGATCGAAGGCGCATTTCAGGCGCTGCTGCTGGTTCATGTCGGTCTCGGTGAACATCGTGTCCATCAGGTCCCGTTTCTCGACGCCGACGCCGTGTTCGCCGGTCAGCACCCCGCCGACCTCGACGCACAGCCGCAGAATGTCGTTACCGAATTCCTCCGCGCGCTCCAGTTCGCCAGGCTTGTTGGCGTCATAGAGGATCAGCGGATGCAGATTGCCGTCGCCGGCGTGGAACACGTTGGCCACGCGCAGCCCGTACTGCGCCTCCATCTGCTTCATCCGCGCAGCACCTGCCGATCCGCTGCGAGGGATCGTGCCGTCCATGCAGTAATAGTCGGGGGCGAGACGCGCCGACCGCCGGGAAGGCGGCCTTGCGCCCGGCCCAGAACAGCAGCCGCTCCTCCTCGGACTGGCTGGTGCGGCAGTGGTTGCGCCGTGCTGCGCGGCGATCGCCTCCACCGCGGCGACAGATGGTCCACCTCGGCCTCGCAGCCGTCCAGTTCAACGATCAGCAGCGCCTCGACATCGAGGGGATAGCCGGCGTGTACGAAATCCTCCGCCGCCTCGACGGCCAAGCGGTCCATGATTTCCATGCCGCCCGGGATGATGCCGGCGCCGATGACTGCGGCGACGCAATCACCCGCGCCTTCGACACTGGGAAAGCCGATCATCAGCGCCCGTGCGCCGGGCGGCGTCGGCAGGACCCGCACCGTCACCTCGGTGACGACGCCAAGCATCCCTTCAGAGCCAACCATGACGCCAAGCAGATCGTAGCCGGAGGCGTCAAAATGCTTGCCGCCAAGGCGCACCACCTCGCCGTCCATCGTCACCATCTCGATTCCGATGACGTTGTTGGTTGTCAAGCCGTATTTCAGGCAGTGCACCCCGCCCGAGTTCTCCGCGACATTGCCCCCGATGGTGCAGGCGATCTGGCTGGACGGATCCGGGGCATAATACAATCCATGGGCTTGCACGGCGTGGGTGACGCCGAGATTGGTCACGCCCGGCTGCACGACCACGCAGCGATTGGCGATATCGATGTCGAGGATGCGCTTGAACTTGCCGAGGCCCAGCAGCACGCCGTCTTCCAGCGGCAATGCGCCGCCCGACAGCGAAGTGCCGGCGCCGCGCGGCACAACCTTGACATTGTTGGCCGTGCAGTAGCGCAAGACTTCGACAACCTGCGCGGTGTTGTCGGGCAGCACAACGACCATCGGAAGCTGGCGATAGGCGGTCAGCCCGTCGCAATCGAAGGCGCGGCGCTCATTCTCCTTCTCGATCACCCCCTCGCCGGGAACGATTCTGCGCAGGCCGGCGATGATCTCGGCGCGGCGGGCAAGCACCTTTTTATCCGGCGCACGGCATCGTGATCATGATGCGCCTCCCACGGTCGGAATGATCCAGGGGATAAGATATTGCTGCGCCGCGACAAGCAACCCGAGTAGCAGGGTCAGCACGATGCTGTGCACGAAGGTCCGGGCGAACACCACGCCTTCGTGACCCTTAAGGTTGGTCACCGACACGCCGGTGGCGATGTTCTGCGGCGAGATCATCTTGCCCATCACGCCACCCGATGAGTTAGTGGCGGCGAACAGGACCGGGTTGAGGTTTAGTTGCCGCGCGGCGACCACTTGCAGGTTGCCGAACAACGCATTGCCGGAGGTGTCGCTGCCCGACAGCATCACCGCGACCCAGCCCAGGAAGGGAGAGAGGAACACGAAAAGATGTCCGGTGGAGGCGGCGGCCTGGCCAAGCGTGTAGGCGATGCCGGAATAGTTCAACAGATAGGCGAGGCCTATGATGAGCATCACAGTGACGACCGCAAGCCAGGCCTGGCGCAGGGTCTTCCCCACGCACTCCAAGAATGCGCTAGGCGAGAGGCGGACGATGAGCGCGGTGATGATGGCGGCCAGCAGGATCGCGGTGCCGGTGCCCAGCGGTTGGAACTGCCATATTGCGGCATAGGGCTTATTGTTATAGAGCGTGATCGAGATCGCGTTGTGCAGGCCCGGCCAGGGAATGCTCTGCTGGCCGATCTTGAAGAAGGTTAAGTGCGTCCAAACGATCACCACGGCCGAAACAATCAGCCAGGGCAGCCAGCCTTGCCAGGGCGCGACGGATCCGGCCTTGCGCTCGCTGCTCAGGGCGGCGTCACCAATCGCGAACTCGGGATCGGCCGCAGGACGCCAGAATTGGAGGAACAGCAGCGTGCAGATCAGAGAACCGAGCGAGGACAGCACGTCAGTCAGCGCATAGTCAAGGAAGTTGGAGGACACGAACTGCGAAATTGCGAAACTGCCGCCGGCAACCAGCAGCACCGGCCACAGGGCGCGAGCCGAACGCAAGCCGCCATACAGCGCCATAACGTAGAAGGGCAGCAACACCGCAATGAACGGCAACTGCCGTCCGATCATCGCCCCGAGCGTAGCGGCCGGCAGGCCAGTGACTGCGCCGAGCACTGTCACCGGCACGCCGAGGGCGCCGAATGCGACGGGCGCGGTATTGAAGATCAGCACGAACACTAGCGCCTCAATAGGCGGGAAGCCGACCAGGATCAGCAGAGAACTGGTGATCGCGACCGGCGTGCCGAATCCCGAGACGCCTTCGAGCAGCGCGCCGAAGCAGAAGCCGATTACCACTAGAACGATGCGGCGGTCGTTGGGCAAATGATCGATGACCCAGACCCGAAAGGCATCGAAGCGGCCGGATCGCACGGCGATGTTGTAGAGCAGCAGCGCATTCAACACGATCCACATCACCGGCCACAGCGCGAAGACGGCGCCGTTGGCCACCGAATCGAAAGCGAGCCCCGGGGGCATCTGCCAAACTGCGATTGCGATCACCAGGCCGACAATCAGACCCGCCCCCGCCGCCTGCCAGGCCGGCCGGCGGAAGACGCCGAGCAAGACCAGAACTGCCAAGACGGGCAAGATCGCCACCAGGAAGGAGAGGCCGAGGCTTTCTCCGACCGGGGTCAGAAGTTGTTGGAACATTTAACTCTCTCCCTATTTGTTTTGTCGACTTATTGTTTTTTAAGTAAGTTTTTAATGCATTTTCTTAACGCCAACGGGGTTATCGCCTCGCCGCCGAAATGCTGTGGACTTCCGCGGGGTGAGGCTTGCGTGCTACACAACCGCCAGCTTGAGGAAATTGGTCGTGCCAGAGACGCCGAACGGCGTCCCGGCGGTGATCGCGACGACCTCGCCTTTGGCCGCGAAGCCCGCGTCGCGCGCGGTTTCACGTGCGCGCTCCACGACCTGGTCGATACTGTTGATTTGGTCGATCAACACCGAGTGCACGCCCCATACCAGAGACATCTGGCGCGCCACCGCCTGGTTCGGACTCATGCTGAGGATTCGGCGCCGCCGGACGCTCGCGCGCCGCGCGCAGACTGGTGGATCCGGAACTTGTGTAGGTGACGGCGGCGGCGATATTTAGCAAGCCCGCCACCCGGCGGAGGGCGCAGCAGATCGCGTCCGCCAGCGTGGGCGCCGGCTCCGGATGCGCGGCGTCGATAACCAGGCGAGAATACGGGTCCTGCTCAACCTCCCGGATGATACGGTCCATCATCCCCACCGCCTCGACTGGGAATTGGCCGGCGGCGGACTCCGCGGAGAGCATGACCGCATCTGCGCCATCATAGACGGCCGTCGCCACATCGGACGCTTCGGCCCGGGTCGGCGTAGGCGCGGTGATCATCGACTCCAACATCTGGGTGGCTACGATGACTGGCTTTCCGGCCTGCCGGCAGGCGCGTAGGATGCGACGCTGAATGACCGGCACCTGCTCGGGACGCATCTCCACGCCGAGATCGCCACGCGCCACCATCAGCCCATCCGATAAGTGGACGATATCTTCCAAGCAATCGATGGCCGATGGTTTTTCCAGTTTGGCCATGATGGCGGCCCGGCCTTTTACGATATGGCGTAGCTCCTCCATATCATACGGCCGCTGCACGAAGGACAGCGCCACCCAGTCGGCGCCCATTTCCAGTGCGAAGGCGAGGTCGATCCGGTCCTTCTCCGTAAGCGCCGAAAGCGGCAGCACGGCGCCGACGACACTGACGCCCTTACGGTCAGAAAGCGCGCCGCCTGCAACGATCCGCGTGTCGGCATGCTTCGCTCCGCAGGATTCGACCACGAGGCGGAGCTTGCCGTCGTCGAGCAGCAGTTCGACACCTGGCGCGAGCGCTGCGAACACCTCAGGATGCGGCATGCCGACCCGGTTCGCATCGCCGGGGGCAGGGTCCATATCAAGGCGGAAGGCTCCGCCCGTCGGTAGAGGGACCCGCCCTTCGAGAAAGGTTCCGACGCGCAGCTTGGGACCTTGCAGATCGGCGAGCACGGTGATTGGCCGGCCCGTTTCGCGTTCCACCTCGCGGACGCTGTCGTAGCGACGTTGGTGATCTTCGTGCGTTCCGTGGCTGAAGTTGAAGCGGAATACGTCGGCGCCTGCATCGAACAGGGCGCGAATGGCCGCCTTTGTCGTGCTGGAGGGTCCGAGTGTCGCGACGATCTTGGCTTTGCGATTGCGTTTCATGGCTTTGCGGCCTACGCGGCCACCCTCCCTATGCGTTAATTAGGATCGCGCGGAAATCGTTGACGTTCGTCAACGTCGGGCCGGTGATCACCTGATCTCCCAGCGCCTCGAAAAACCCGTGTCCATCGTTGTCTGAAAGACTTGCCTTCGCATTCACTCCCAGATCTGCCGCGCGAGCCAGCGTATCCGGTGCGATGATGGCCCCAGCGATCTCTTCCGCACCGTCAACGCCGTCGGTGTCGCCAGCCAGCGCATACACGTTGGACAATCCGTTCAGCTCGATCGCGAGAGCAAGCAGGAATTCCACGTTTCGGCCGCCCCGTCCCTTGCCACGCACCGTCACCGTCGTCTCACCGCCGGAGATCAATACGCAGGGCGGCGGCGGCCGGCTGGTGGCGCAGCGCGACCTGGCGAGCAATACCCGCCATGACGCGGCCGACCTCGGCGGCCTCGCCCTCAATCGCATCGCCGAGGATCAGCGGCTGCACCCCCGCATTGCGGGCGACGTCTGCTGCGGCCTCCAGCGAGGCCTGCGGGGTGGCGATAATACGCGTCAGGGTGCGGTCAAAAGCTGCATCGCCCGGCTTGGGCGTCTCCGCATTGGGATCGGCGAGCCGGGCCTGCACCGACGGCGGCGGCGCAATCTCGAAGCGTTTCAGCACCGCTCTGGCATCGGCGAGCGTGCTGGCGTCTGGGACCGTCGGGCCGGAGGCGATCACCGAGGGATCGTCGCCCGGCACATCTGAGATCACCAGAGCCACCACTTGCGCCGGCGCTGCGGCGGCGGCGAGACGACCGGCCTTGATCGCAGAGAGATGCTTGCGGACGCAGTTCATCTCGTGGATGCTAGCGCCACTCCGCAGCAGGGCGCGGTTCACCGCCTGCTTGTCAGCCAGTTCTATCCCCGGCGCTGGCAGCGAAAGCAGGGCCGATCCACCGCCAGAGATCAGGCACAGCACCAGATCGTCCGGCCCGAGGCCGTGCACCAGATCGAGAATCCGCGCGGCCGCGGTCTGGCCCGCGGCATCCGGCACGGGGTGGCTCGCCTCGACCACTTCGATACGTGCGAGCGGCCCGACGCCGTGGCCATAGCGGGTCACAACCAGACCATTGAGCGGTCGGTCGGCGGGCCAGTGAGCCTCGACCGCACGCGCCATGGCCGCCGCCGCCTTGCCCGCGCCGACGACGACTGTGCGACCAATCGGCGGAGCGGGAAGGTGCGGCGGCACGCACGCCTCCGGCGCGGCCCGATCCACGGCCGCTTCGAACATTTGCCGCAACAGTGCGCGCTCATTCATGGCCTCTCCTCCCCAATGAATATCGCCGATTGTTACGTCAACCGGTCTTGAAGATGAAGCCAGGTGCGCCGCCCCGGCCGCGTTTTGTCATGCGCTTGCGTTCGCTTGGCCGATCTCATGACAGGCAAGCTTCTCAAGCACCCGCACCATCGCCGAATGGTCCCAAGCCTCGCCGCCAGCGGCGACGGCCGCATTAAACAGCTCCTGACAAGTCGCCGTATTGGGCAGGCTGACGCCCAGGCTGCGCGCGCCTTGCAGGGCGAGGTTCAGATCCTTTTGATGTAATGCGATGCGGAAGCCCGGCTCGAAATTTCGCTTAATCATCCGCTCGCCATGGACCTCGAGAATACGCGAGGACGCGAACCCACCGAGCAGCGCCTGGC
Organism: uncultured Alphaproteobacteria bacterium; assembly: GCA_963815815.1. Classification (GTDB taxonomy): domain Bacteria; phylum Pseudomonadota; class Alphaproteobacteria; order Rhizobiales; family Beijerinckiaceae; genus Methylocapsa. Next base: position 231,304 of record CAWFIA010000007.1, on the reverse strand, counting down.
GCACTCGCGCGGCATCGGCGCCGGCCTTGGAGGCGAACAGTAGCGCCTCGCTGACTGCCTCGATGGTCAGTGCGACGATGATCTGGTTTGCGACCTTGGTGGTCTGCCCGTCCCCATTGCCGCCGACCAGCGTGATGTTCTTGCCCATCAGCTCGAACAGCGGCTTCACCTTTGCGAAGGCCCGTTCTGGACCGCCAACCATGATCGTCAGGCTAGCCGCCTTAGCGCCGACATCGCCGCCCGAGACCGGCGCATCGAGATAGTCGCATTCGAGCAGATTGATGCGCTTGGCGAAATCTTTGGTAGCGATCGGCGAGATGCTGCTCATGTCGACGACGATCTTGCCGGGCGTGAGCCCCTCGGCGACGCCGCCGGGACCGAACAGGGCCGTTTCCACGTGCGGAGTATCAGGAACCATGGTGATGATCACGTCGGCTTGCCGGGCGACCTCGCTCCCGCTGGCGCAGGGGATGGCGCCCTTATCCAGCAATTCCTGTGGCGGCGGCGCTATATCGCGAACGAACAGTTTGTGGCCGCCTGCGAGCAGATGGCCCGCCATGGGCCGGCCCATGATGCCGAGGCCGATGAATCCGATGTTGCTCATTGTTGTTTCTCCAGCGTCAGGACGCGAGGGACGCAGGGCGCGCAGCCTGCCGTCCAGGTTGATAGGGATGCAGCCAGCCTAATCCGGCCGTGGTCGTTGTGAGCGGAATGTATTCGCAACCGATCCATCCGGCGTAGCCGAGCTCGTCGAGGCGGCGGAACAGGAAGGGGTAGTTGATCTCGCCGGTTCCGGGTTCATGGCGGCCGGGATTGTCGGCGAGCTGGATGTGGCCGATGCGGCTAAGCTCAGTCTCGATGGTGCGGGCGAGGTCGCCTTCCATCACCTGCATGTGATAGATATCGTACTGCAGCTTGAGGTTGTCCGAACCGACTGCTCCGATGATCTCCAGTCCCGAGCGGCTGCGATCGACGAAGAACCCGGGCACGTCGCGGCTGTTGACGGGCTCCAGCAGAAGGCCGATGCCAGCGCTTTTGAGTTCGCCCGCGGCATAGCGCAGGTTGTCGCACCAGCGTGGCGCGAGCGGCGTCCGCGGTGACCCCGGCGGGCAGGATGCCAGCGAGGCAGTTGACGCGCGGACAACCGAGCGCCGTTGCGTAGTCGATGGCGCGATCTACCCCAGCGCGAAACTCCGCGACCCGCCCCGGATGGCAGCCAATGCCGCGCTCGCCACCAGCCCAGTCGCCGGCGGGCAGGTTGTGAAGCACCAGGGTCAGTCCGTTGACGGCCAGCAGGTCGGCGAGACGGGTCTTCTCGAAATCATAAGGGAACAAGAATTCGACGGCCTCGAACCCTGCCGCCGCGGCCGCGGCGAAGCGGTCGAGGAACGGCAGTTCGGTGAACATCATGGTCAGGTTGGCGGCGAATTTCGGCATTAAATCCTCCCTTTGTCCCCGGTCGCTAACCGGGTTGGCGGGTGAAAACAGGACTATTGGCGACGGTGCGGCGCGCGGTCACCGCTGCTCGGCGAAAGCATCTACCTGCTTGACTGTAGCCTCCTTGGGGGGAGCCTCGATGGCGCCCATGTCCTGGCTCTTGCGGATCGACAGCGACGGATCGAGGCAGAGGATTTCCTCAAATTCGTTGACGCCATCGACCTCGGTGCCCATCGAAATGTTGGTGACGCGCTCGAGGATGAACTCGAGTACGACCGGCACCTGGTGCTCGGCCATCAGAGCCTCCGCCCGCGCAAAGGCGTCCTTGAACTCGTTAGGGGTCTTCACGCGGATCGCCTTGCAGCCGAGGCCTTCCGCCACCGCGACGTGATCGACGCCGTAACCCGGAACCGCGTCCCCTTCCGGAACAGCGTTGATGTTTTCAAAGGCCAGACTGACCTCGAAATCCATCTGAAACCCGCGCTGCGCCTGACGGATCAGGCCAAGGTACGAGTTGTTCACCACCACATGCAGGTAGGGCAGCTTATGCTGCGCGCCAACCGCCAGCTCCTCAATCATGAACTGGAAGTCATAGTCGCCCGACAGCGCCACGATCTTCTTGTGGGGATCGGCGGCGCGCACACCCAGGGCAGCCGGCAGCGTCCAGCCGAGCGGACCCGCTTGGCCGCAGTTGATCCAGTTGCGCGGATTATAGACATGCAGGAACTGAGCGCCCGCGATCTGCGACAGACCAATCGTTGTGACATAGCAAGTGTCGTGATCAAGGCACTCGTTCATCTCCTCGTACACGCGCTGCGGCTTGAGCGGGACCTCGTCGAAATGACTGCGCCGCAGCATGTTATTCTTGCGATGCAGACATTCAGCGGCCCAGGCCGAGCGGTCCTTGAGCTGGCCGGCCGCCTTCATCGCGCGCGCTGCTTTAATAAACAGCAGTAGCGCAGCACGAGCGTCGGAGACAATGCCGAAATCAGGCCCGAACACGCGGCCGATCTGCGTCGGTTCGATGTCGACATGCACGAATTTGCGGCCCTTGGTATAGACTTCGATGGAGCCGGTGTGCCGATTGGCCCAGCGGTTGCCAATGCCGAACACGAAGTCGGACTCGAGGAAGGTCGCGTTGCCATAGCGGTGACTGGTCTGCAGTCCGACCATCCCCGCCATCAGATCATGGTCGTCCGGGATGGCGCCCCAACCCATCAGAGTGGGGATCACAGGCACGCCGGTCAGCTCAGCGAATTCCACCAGGAGATCGCTCGCGTCGGCGTTGATGATGCCGCCGCCAGCGACAATAAGCGGCCGCTCTGACGCGTTCATCATTTCAACAGCGCGCTTCGCCTGCTCCAGCGTCGCCGTCGGCTTGTATACCTGCAAAGGCTGGTAGGTATCGATGTCGAACTCGATTTCAGCCAGTTGCACATCGATCGGCAGATCAATCAGCACCGGCCCCGGACGCCCAGACCGCATGACGTGGAACGCCTGCTGGAAGACCAGCGGCGCCAAGGCCGGCTCGCGCACCGTCACCGCCCACTTGACTACAGGCTTAACGATTGACTCGATGTCGACGGCCTGAAAGTCTTCTTTGAACAGCCTGGCCCGCGGCGCCTGGCCGGTGATGCACAGGATCGGAACCGAGTTGGCCGCCGCCGCGTAGAGCCCGGTTATCATGTCGGTCCCGGCTGGCCCGGAAGTGCCGATGCAGACGCCGATGTTGCCGGGTTTGGCGCGCGTGTAGCCATCCGCCATGTGCGACGCGCCCTCAACGTGGCGCGCAAGAATATGGCGAATGGAGCCCCGCTTCCGGAGCGCGGCATAAAACGGATTGATCGCGGCGCCAGGCACGCCAAAGGCGACCGAAATGCCCTCGCGCTCCAGCACCTGCACTGCGGCGTCTACTGCCTTCATTTTGGCCATTTTGGTCCTCCCAGTGTGCTTCGTTGTTGGGCACAATATGGCAGGCTTATACCGCTTTGTAAGAGCTATCCTGCATTATGGAAAAGTGCAAAAAAACACAAGCAGCGACGGATACTTATATAATTCCGTTGCGCCATTTTCGCGCTAAGAAGCAGCAACGATGAAACGTTTCCCGTATTGCGGAAATGTGCTATGCTCTTCACATATTATCAAAGGGTTGGGCGCTACCGGACTAATCAGGTCCGGGAAGAGGCGGTCGATGGAACGACAGACGACGAAAAAAAGCCGGACGGGGCCTTCAACTCGCGCGGCGTTAGCGAAGCGCGCAGATGGCGATCAGGTGCAGTCGCTGGTTCGCGCCCTGGCGCTTCTCAACCGGATCGCGGAGTTGCCCGACAACGGCGTGACCTTGACCGAGCTGGCCCAGCAGGTCGGCCTGCCGGCATCGACGGCGCACCGGCTGCTGACGACGCTGGAACAGGAGCGCTATGTCAGGTTCGATCATGAGGGACGGTTGTGGTCGGTGGGCGTTCAGGCCTTCATCTCTGGCTGCGCCTTCACCAAGACCCGTAGCCTCGTCGGCCTCGCCAGGCCGCATTTGCGCCATCTGATGGAAGACACCGGAGAGACAGTTAATCTTGCGGTCGAGGACAAAGGCGAGGCGGTGTATCTGGCGCAGATCGAGTGCCGGCAAATGATGCGCGCGTTCGTCCGACCCGGCTCGCGCGTGCCGCTACATTGCTCGGCGGTGGGCAAGGCGATCTTGTCGGCGACGTCCGACAAAATGTTGTCGAAGATTCTGCATCAACGCGGTATGCCGCGTTTGACGGTTAAGACGATCACCTCATCGTCATCGTTGCGCGCCGATCTCGAGCGGGTGCGCGCCGCCGGATACGCCGTGGACGACGAGGAACACGCCATTGGACTGCGTTGCCTTGCGGCGCCCATCTTTGATGAGACTGGGGACGTCGTAGGGGCTGTCTCGGCCTCGGGTCCGATGGCGCGCATCGACGATGAGCGGATCGCGCAACTTGGCGCGCTGGTTCTCGGGACCTCACGCGCCATTTCCGCCGAGATGGGTGCTAGTCTTGGGCGCCCGTAGCATTTCATCATGCCACGTCGACGGGCCGATTGGTGCTCCTCGGAACATCGCAGGCTTCGCCGCAAGTTCGCTCTGAACTTCTGCCCATACCGCGTCGCCCGCGAAAAAACTTTGGCGCGGGCCTAAGGTTCGATGACGACATTCGCTTTTTAATGCAACTGAGCTGGTCCGTGGGGCATTGTCACGTTTGTCGGCTTTACTTGTCAATAGTCGAGGCGATCACCGCCCATGTCCTAATGTCAATGCCTTAGCATGCTCTTCGCCCTGCCAACTCGGCTCGAAAGCCGACTATTCTCGGCCAACCTGACAATGCCGTCGGAAGCGTTATGACGATTTCGTCGAACGCACCGACGCCTGCGATCGATCTCGCCCTCGATCGCTCGCGTCTCCGCCGAAGCCATGGCTAGAGAGGCCCCGGCTCCCGTCAGGAGTCCGGCCACAGTTTCCCCGCGGGTGTACGGAGCCCGTGCAAAACCCCGGCTGCGGCCTCAGAAGCGGAAGCGAACTCCGGCCGTGGTGGCGAGGTTGTTGGTAGCAAGGAAGCCGCTCCTCAATCCGCCATTCATCTGCGAGAAAAACGTGCCGATATAGGTGTCCCACTTGGGCGCGAACTTCCAATCGATGACGGCGGAGAACGCGTTCATCGTGCCCGCGCAGTAAGATTTATTGCTCGAGTTGATGTGGCAGTTGGCGAAGTTGGCCGTGCTCAAAGCGTAGTTGTTTTGGTCGTAGTGATAATAAGCGCCAATGACATCCACTGTGTCGGTAAGGGCGTATTTCGCGCCGGCCGAGACGACCTGCAGAATTCTGTCGCGGAAACCAGGAGAGCTGAAGGCCGTGCTGTTGATGTTGGTGCCGCCGGTGGCGGTACCGCAGCCAAAGCAGACAAAGTCTCCCGCAATGTCGGTAAAGCCGCTAAAGGGGACGGTGAACGGGTCGCTCGGAGGCGCGAATTGCATCCATTCGTAAGCGGCGTACAGCTTCAGCCTTTCTATAGTGTATTTAGCAGCCACCATCACGCTGGTGTTGTTGGAGATGGTGGCGGTGAATGTCTGCGGCAGCGTCGTTCCCGTCGGCCTCCCTTGGGCGTCGGCGGGCCCAACGAGGGTCACCGCGACCGCGTCCCTGTTGTAATCGGCGAAGACGTCGAACGATAGCGCGCCGGGACCGACATCGCGCAGGTCGAAGCCGAGCTGGCCTTCCCAAGCGCCCCTCGAGCTGTTGTTCAAACCGTAGCCGCCGAACTGCCATAGCGCCGCCGCCCGGAAATCGCCGATGTTGATGCGATACTTTACCGACGTGCTGTATTTCGCAGTTTCGGTGTAGCCGCCGCCGGCGACCACGCCGGAGTAGCCGATCGGCGAGAAGGCGTACGAAGCGCTCATCGGATCGTAGGCGATAACGCCGTCCAAGGTGAGCGCGTTTTGCCGGAAGACGGTCAGGGTCCCATAGGTATCCGAGCTGACGCCAACGAAACCTTGGTCATTGTAGAACTGGCCGCCGCGGTTCGAATCGGCATTGTTTGTTTGCTGGTTGATCGGCACGCCGGAATTTAAGAACACCGATCCGGGTCCGTTGGCGGCCCGAAATGAATAAGGATCAATCCCGGCGCTAAGCTGGGCGATGAAACCCCAACCAAGATCCAATGGTTCTTTTATTTGCACGCCAATGCTCGACTAACTCAACCCGTTGGGCGCGAGACTCCATAGCGCGCTTCTGTTCGCCTTCCCGATAAAATAGGAAGCTCCAGCCGTGAAGTTCTGATCAAATGGGGCGCCGTGGGTCTGGTAGCCGCCGCCCATATCGACGGCTCCCAAGACCCTGACGCCATACCACTTCAACTGACAGTCGGTGATAAGAAAATCCGGAAGGTCGCTGCATGTCGCGGGACCGGCCGCGGCCGGCGGAGTCACCGTCGCCAATGGCTCTTTGGTCGGCGTTTCCGGCGCGTAGGCGACAGGAGAAACTGTCTGCGCATACGGCGCCGCAGGCAGGAATCCGATCGTCAGTGCGCAACCCGCAGCCGTTGCGGGCAACCCAATTCGCGATATCCAAGCAAAGCGGCGCGAGCGCCTACCATGAACGCCAGCTCCCGACCCCATGCTTGATCCCCCCCGTTTCCTTGCGACATTATATCCTTGTGGAAACATCAGGGGACAAAACCTAGCTGTAGCCAGTTCCTTTTCGGACCACGTTTTCCGGTCCCGCGAAGAATAGGCGTGAATCGCTCGCACGCGTTCCGGCCGCGCAACACCAGCCGCGATTGCAACCATTCCCCGCGCGCGCGAACGCGGCGTAACTCCGGCATTTGCGATACAATCGTCGCGGCGCGGCGGGACCTTGGCGTTGAGACGCTTCGTGACGTCATCCAGCGTCGCCGCGGCGAGTTCTAAGGATGGCGTCAGCACGAGACTGAAGACCATCCTCGCCGTTCCAAAAAGAAGTTTGACTTTCATGCTCTCCCCTCATCCTATCCCGGCAGCTCTTAAGGCTCGCCTGGGACCCTTCGGCGAATCCGATAATGTTCTTTAAGGCCCCTTGCCCGCATCGCCATCACATCGACAAAACGAGAGGCCCCGCCGGCTGCGGCCGATTTCGCAGCGACGTCGACGGTAAGTTGCGCAGGTGACCGAGCCTAGCGTAGCCAGCAACACTGTGCCCGCACCTTGACTGCGGTCACCCCTCCTCCTTGTGCCATGTTTCTCCCATTGCCTTCCCTGTTGAGCGGGAGGTATACAGCTACGCCACCACGGTTAGACCATTTTCACGCGCATGGAAGGCATATTGCGCCGATTACTGCAATCGGCTGATCCGATAAGCAGAGCCTTCGACGGCGAGCGCTCGAGTTATGAGTTCCGCTTCGCGCCGTGCGGCCCAAGCCAGTAATCAGCGGAGCAGAGCCGAAGAAATCTGGGGGTGACGATTTGGAGTATAAGGCCACGCCCCAGTTGAAGGTGGGGAATGACGAATGGCCAAGATTGTGAAATGGGCGATGCGCCTAGAGATGATCGGCGCCGATGGGAGGACAGTGCTATCCGACCTCATGACGATTGCGCGTGATGTCGACCAAACTAATCGTGATGACTTCGGCTTGAAATAGTTCGAAGGCAAGGGCGTTCTTGAGCAGTTGAGGCGCGGATCGTCCAGCATTAGGTCGATCAATGGCTATGAGCGATCGTCCGTGCGCCGAATGTCGGTCTGCGCGACAGATCCACGATTATCGATCGCGCCAAATTCAGACATTGTTCGGAACAGTTGCGATCAACTAAGGGGCGACCCCAAATTACGCCGAGCGCTCTCGAAAAGGTCTTCCGGTTTCGAGTTCGCGCGCGGAATTGACAGCCAATTCTCTGGTCAACCGGCGCTTGAATAAACGTCGCCAAATGCGCTGGTCTCCGACAGCGCACAGCGCGTAACTCCAAGCCCGGGTCGCGGCGTTGGACGGACGCTTGCGAGATGGACGCCTGAAGCTGGCCGCATGACCCCAGATTTCTTCCGCTCTCTAACTCAGCTCGGATAAATTTTGACGCTGTTGGCGACAGAGTCGGCGACGTGCTCTTTCGTGATCATCCCCGCGATATCTTTCGCGCGCGGCACTCCCCGGCCGCGAACAACCACGGCCATCTGGGCCTGTTTGCGCCAGATGCGCTGAATCACATCGAAGACGATGTCGTCTTCCCGGACGACAACAAATTGACGGCTGGCGACGTCGCGAAGAGTGACCTTGGACGGCGCTCCTTCCGACACGCGCCGTAGCGCCGTGTTGACGCGAATCACCCCCAAAATGCGATTGCCATCGATGACGACGACGTGCCGCATGCGTCCGTTGTTGTCGGGTCGAGACAGAAAAGCGTCGAAATGCGTTTCGGCCGGAGCCACCACAATGTCCTTCTCCATCACATCTTTGGCGCGACGGACAAGAAACATATTCGCATGCAAAGCCTTAGGAACAGCATGCCCGCGCCGCAACAATTTCAGGGTGTAGATGCTCTCACGCGACAGCAAGCGCCGGACCCCAACGCTTAACGCGACCGCCACGATCATCGGCATCACGATGTCGTAATCGCGCGTCATTTCGAAAATCATCGTGACTGCGGTCATTACGGCGCCCGTCCCGCCTCCGACCATGGCGCCCATGCCGACCATGGCGAAGGACGGGATGTTGATGGCGAGCGGCAGATGGAGCGCCGAAAGGACAGCTGCGAAAGCGCCGCCGACGGTCGCCCCCATGAAGAGGGAAGGCGAGAATATGCCCCCAGAAGAGCCAGAGCCAAGGCTGAGCGAGGTTGCGAGCAGCTTGCAGACAAACAGGAGAAGCAACAAACCGGCCGCGGAGGTTTGACCAATCAGGATCGACTGCACCGTCGCATAGCCGACGCCCTCAACGTAATAGTGGCCGAAGCGCTGCTGCAACACGTAGATCAAGACGCCGACAAGCAGCATTCCCAACACATGGCGCGTATAATGCTCTTTAATCCTTTCGAAGATATCCTCGACGAGATGAAGGCCGCGCACGAACCCCGCCGCCGCAACCCCGATAATGGCCCCGAGGAGCGCATAAAGACAAAGGATGATCGCTGAGGTGGCGTCGGCGCTGATCGGAGCGAGCGGCGGAACATCGAAAGCCGGTTGCAAACCGAAGAAGAAACGCCCGATAAAGGTCGCAGTACCGGTCGCTATCGCAACTGGAAGGAACGTGCGCACGCTGACCTCGGGCATCATCAGCTCAATGGCGAACATCACGCCGCCGATCGGCGTATTGAAAGTTGCCGCAATACCAGCCCCGGCCCCAGCGCCGACGAGAATGATTCGTTGTCCGGCCGGCATGGCGATGATTTGACCTAAGGCCGACCCGAGAGCGGAGCCAATCTGGATGATCGGCCCTTCCCGCCCCACCGCGGCGCCGCTTCCGATAGCGATCGCCGAAGCAAGCGATTTCACGATTGCGACGATCGGCCGGATGATGCCGCCATGATAATAGATCGCATCCATCACCTCCGGGACCCCATGCCCCCGGGCCTCAGGCGCGAATTTTGTGACAAGAAATGTGACGGCCAGCGCGCCGAGCGGCGGCACCAGGATGATCATCGGCCCCCAGGGGCTCGCTGGGGTGAATAGGTTCGCGTCGTAGCGCGCCACAAACTGGCCGAGAAACAAAACATTGTGAATGAGGCCGATCAGATCGCGGAATGCCACCGCGCCGAGCCCGGTTACGACGCCAACCACCAAGGCCAAGATCGTGAGCCAGACAAGTCCGATCGGACGCCCCTCCTTGTCGTCTTCGCGCACATCTGAGCTTTCAAGCCGAGGCGGGGCAAGCTCTTGAAGGACCGCATCGTCAGGAATCGGCTTCGGGTTTTGCACTGCCATCGATTTCTCAAGCAAGATCTCGATAGAAAGAGGTTCGGCAACTCGGGTTGGCGCAACGGCGCTCCCTGCAATGCCACAGATCGTCGCATGCGCAAAGCTTCGCCACAGAAGCTAACTGAGACAGCGCCCGAAAAGACCCTGCGGGCCAGCAACGCCTTCGCTCGGCGAGGTCAGCATACCAGCTTGCGCCAAGGCGAGTCCCGGCTTTCTCCGAACTGCTTGAGCTCGGGCGCGATGGTCTGAAACTCTCGCCTCGCTCGCCGATTCGACGCATCGGCATGGGAGGCCGCGCGTGCCGGACGCTTTCCCGCGCGGCTGCAAATAACAGAATCCCTTCTGATTTTATCCCCTCGCTCAACCTGGCTTAAGATATTACGCGAGGACCCATTGCAGCGCCTCGCTTTCGTGGCTCTTATCGAAAGCTCTCACCTCTGGATGCAAAAATATTCGGATGGCCCCAATGAGCCAATGCTGCCACTCGTGGCCGGCGATCACGGCGATGCGCTCGACCTTCTTCTGATGGTCCTTGATGAACCCGGCATGATGCTCAAAAGCCGCCACATTTTCCCAGCCGTCGAATGCAGAGGCGTCGATCAGCAATCTGATTTTGCCGTAGCGATGGATGAGGGAGTCGATTTGCGGCGCAATCTGGCGGAAGTCGTCCGCTTTTAATTTCTCGAGCGCCGTCAGTCGCACCGCATTGGCGGCGATAATGTCTGTCTTGATCATAACAACCTCTTTCATCCTCGGTTTCGGCTAACGCATTGGGCTTTTCAATTGATGCGGATTGTGATGAAGCCTTTCGGCAGCCCCACATGACAAAAACCGATTGTCGCCAAGATGGCGAAGGCCAACGACCCGGCAGAAACGCGAAAAAGCCAATCTCCGGGAACGCCCGGCGAGGCTCACGGTAGCCATCTGTTCCGGGATCGCGATGGCCGCCAGGATCGTGCCTGCGTTGAGGTCTCGCGGCAGGAAGCCAAGGAGATCGTTGGCAAGCGAACGAAACGCCGGCCAGCTTCGATCCGGCGGAAATCGGAAGCGGTCGTTCGTAGTTTCCATGAGCCCGAAGTTTCGTTGCAATTCAATTCTGACAGGTGGCCGTAGATCGTCCCAGAGAGCGTCAGCCGCTTAGCCGTGGTTGAACCGCCAGTCAGGCCGCATGGTCTTGATGATCATCATCTCGGCGATGTTCTGGCGGGTAAGGAGACCGACGAGGACGCCGCCGGGATCGGTGACGGCGAGAGCCGCCGCGCGTGGCCCTTGCATCCGATCGAGCACGGCTTTGAGCGGTGTTGCGCTCCGCACAGTCTCGATTGGAGCGCGCATGAATGTGGCGATCGCGGCCTCGCGGTCGTGCTTCTTAAGGGCCGCAAGGATGTCCTCCCTCACGAGGAGGCCGACCGGTTTTCCGAATGCGTCGACGACCGGAAATTCGTGCTGCGCTGTCGCCAGCAACGTCTCGATCGCCGCAGCTAAGTTCGCGTCGATCGGGATTGTATTGAAGCGCGTCTCCATTGCGTCAGCGACGGAAAGCCCGCGCGCCGCGTCGTTGAAGGCGGTCATGCGCGCTTCTCCCGCGGCGGCGATATAGACGAAGATGGCTATGAAGATCAGCAGCGGATTGCCAAAAAGGCCGAGAAAACCAAGCACGAAGGCGAAAGCCTGCCCGATGGAGGCGGCGACCTGCGTCGCTCTCGCTCCTCCGAGCTTCATCGCGAGGAGCGCATGCAGGACACGACCGCCGTCCATTGGGAAAGCAGGGAGCATGTTGAAAAGGACCAGGAAAACGTTAGCGGCGGCGAGCCGCGCGAGAAGCGAGACGCGCGGATCGTCGATCCTTGCCAGATTGTCGGGATGAATCGCGCCGAGAAGGAGAAAGAGAAAAAACGCGATGACAACGTTGACCATCGGCCCAGCCACCGCGACCGCCAATTCCTGGGCAGGCTTCTCTGGCATGCGCGGCATCATCGCCACGCCGCCGATGGGAAGCAAGATCACTTCGGGGGTTTCGATCCCGAAGCGGCGCGCCATGAGGATGTGGCCGAATTCGTGCAGAACGACGCACCCGAAAAGGAGCGCGATGAAAAGCACGCTGTCGCGGGCGGCGGGAGCCCCGCCCCGCAACCAGGCGCTGACGCCGATCCAGGCAAGAAGGAGGTAGAAGGTCAGATGAACCCGCAAGGTCGTTGGCCCGAAGCGCCCGATTGTCAGGGACCAGGACATAATGATCTCCTTCACCGCGTTTCCAATTTGGAGGTATGCGCTCGGCAACGCGAGCGCCAGATCGAAGACGTAGCGACGCATCCGGAGCTGATCGCTTCGCCGGACGTCAACGAAGGAGTTAAGACGTGACCAATGATATTTCCTCGCGCCCCGCGCCGCCACGGCGCGAAGACTATGCGATCGTGCCGGGTTCAGCCGGGCCGCGGCGGGATTTCCGGATCACGGTTGGCTTGCGCGAAGGGTGGGATCCGGAAGGGCGGGTCTTTGACGTTTCCGAGGCCGTCCGCACCGCGCGGGGCTGGATGAAGCGTCGGGTCGCGGCCGGCCTTCCAGCCCTCTCCGGCATGTTCAACCGCGCCGAGGTGACCTACGCCTGGCCGCGTTCGGACGGCTCGGTCGGCTCCGACCGCGAGCCAGTGGCGATCTTCGCCGGCGAGGCGGTGCACGCCTATCTCGGGCATCTTCCCGATCATGCCATTGAGGCGATGCTGAATGAGCTGGCCGCCGAACTCGGCGCCGCGCTCGGCCAGGAGCGCCTCTATGTGGCGTTCTGCGGCCGCACCTGGGTCCTCGACGCCGGTCGGGAGGAAGGGCTGCGGCCGGGCGCGATCTGACGTGCGCAACGGGCGAGCCGGCGCGACGGAGGCGCCGATCATGAGGCGATCGACGCATTCGCCCGTCTACCGCGCCGTCTGCGCGCTCCGGCGACACCTGGCGCTGCGACCGCCGATGATCGCGCGGTCAACGAAGAGCCGAAGGCGCCAGCGATCGGGATTTCAAGATTAGGTCGAAAACTCGCCCTATTCGGACGCTGTTCGGCGCAGTTGCGATTACGGCTCCCCGGTTCCGGGCCTGCCGCCGGCGGCAGGAGCTCAACCGCGGTCCCCAGCAATGTAATGCTGAAGCTGTTGGATGAAGAAATCCTTGTCGGAGATTATGTCTTTCACCAAATCGCCGATCGAGACGAGCCCGATCAGCTTGCCCTTATCAAGGACAGGCAGATGGCGCAGCCGCTTTTCCGTCATCAGCGCCATACATTCCTCGGTACTATGCCGCGGACTCACGCAAATGACGGGGAACGTCATGAGATCGCTAACCGGCGTCTCTCTCGACGACCTGCCCATAAGGACGATCTTGCGCGCATAGTCGCGCTCGGTCACCATGCCGACGATCGTCTCGCCTGTCATGACCAGAAGGGCGCCGATGTTCTTTTCCGCCATCAGTGTTAAGGCCTCGAACATCGACGCATCGGGAGCTATGGTGTGAACGGTTGAGTAAGGTTTTGACTGAAGGACGTGAGCCGCAGTTGTCATCGAAACCTCCATCGATACTCTAAAACTAAAACTGTTGCGCCAAACATCTTGCCACGTTGGCCTCCCAACCACAAAGCTATGATTTGGGCGGCCTCGGCAAACATCCGCCCCCATTTTGGGAGTGTCTAGAGCGTGGGGCTAAGAGGCGTTTTCCGCCCTGATATGGCTGCCGAACCCGACCAACGTCGGTCTCAACGACTCCGCCGAAAAATGATCGCGGCTGAGTTCGATGTCAAAACGCAGCCGAGAAGACGAAAGGCTGCGATTGCGGCTCAACTGAAGGTCGCGCATGCCCTTGGCGAAAAGACGGAGGGCCATGAGCAGAATCAGAACTGGCAACTTCCGTCGTGTTTGGCCCAATGCCGGGAATATCGCTGCTAGACGAAGAGGAGAACCTGATGGCGGATCACTCATGCGGCTCATTGAACCTCGATCGGCCAATATGGAATGCTGACGCTCGAGATGTCTGAGACGGGTCGGAATCAGCAGATGGTGCTGGTGTGGGATTGGCCGGTCAGGCTGTTCCACTGGGCGACGGCGGCGCTGCTGCCATGGCTCTATCTCACTTGGCGTTGGAACTGGATGGCGTGGCACGCAATCGCCGGCGACGGGCTGCTGGCGCTCTTGCTGTTCCGCCTGCTGTGGGGATTTTTCGGCAGCGACACCGCGCGGTTCGCAAAGTTCTTCGCGCTCCCCCCTGTCGCGTTACAGCATCTTGCCCATCTCTCGCGGCGCGAACCGGATACCCAGGTCGGTCACAACCCGGCGGGCGGCTGGATGGTGGCGGCGATGCTCGCCGTGCTCCTGGCGCAGACGCTTACGGGCCTATACGTGCAGAATGACATAGCCAACGAGGGCCCCCTCACCGAACACGTCCCCGCCGGCGTCGCCAACGCCATCACCGCCCTGCATGCGATCCTCTGGGATGTGCTGCTGGCGCTGGTGGCGCTGCATCTGCTGGCGATCCTGACCTATGTCGCCGTGCTGCGGCATGACTTGGTGCGGCCGATGCTGACCGGACGCAAGCTGCTGCCCGCCTCGACGCCGCGGCCGCGCATCGCCGGCTCCGCGCTGGCCCTGTTGCTGTTCGGCTGCGCCGCTGCCGCCTCGGCCTTGATTGCAGTCCTAATCTAACCGGAACCAGAAGCAATCAGGGCTTGGGCGGAACCACTTGTCCGCGGATCTCGCCAGCCGGGTGGTCCGCAGTATGTACGTTGATGTACCAGTCGCCGGCCATGAACTGCTGCGCCTGCGCCGGGGTCAATGTGGCCTCGCCTTTGATCGGGCTCGTTGCTGGCGTGTCTCGCTTGCTGATCCAGATTTGCACGCCTGCGTTCTTGCCGGCCGGCGCGGGGCCGTGGAAATGCGCCATCGTGGCCGCGCTCGACAGGCCGCTGTCGGTGACTGTCCAAGTCAGCAGACGAGTCGAGGGGTCGTAGGTGAGGTCGGCGGTTCCTTTTCCGGCCGTCGTGAGCGGGGGCACCTGCTGGCCGGCGCTGAGTGGAACGGTGAACGACAGCGGCGCCGCCTGCGTCATGGACGCGGAAGTCACCCCCGTCAGGCAAGCTAGAGCCAGCACGGACATCGATAATTTCGCCGAGCGCATCTCGCATCTCCTGTTGTCGCTGGCCCCCACGAGAGCTGATCGCATTGCGCGTCAGGTGAATATCCGGCTCTCGGCAGCGCGCGTCAGCACAGCCGAACCGCCGGCCTCGCCCGAGCTGCTCCGTAGGCCAGATTGGCATCGTACACCACCCGAACGGGGATTGCCCAGCCGGAAGTCGAGGGGTTCCAGCCGGGGATGAGGCGCCAATCAGCGGATTCAATGTCAGACCGGAGACAGCTCCGCCTCGGCCTCGTCATTTTGTGCGGATCACATGAACAACGCCGTGAGATCCACGGTCGAGCGATGGCCGATCGCCTCCACATTCGCATCGAGCCATTGGGTCGCCGTTCGCCGGCCCTTCTCGAACAAACCCTGCAAGAAGCGCCAGTCGGTCTCGATCTTCGTCGCCGCCCCCAGCGCCGCCATGACGGCGTCGTTGCCGAGCCAATGAATGAACATGCGGCTGTATTTCGCCGAATCGAGCTGGTTTTCATCGAGCAATCGGGTGACGAAGGCGACGGCGCGCATCTCGCGCATGAGCGAAGAATTGAAGCTGATTTCATTCACCCGGTCGGCGATCTCCCGCGCCGTGCCCGGCAGGTCGCGACGCTGCATCGGGTTGACATGAACGATGAGCACGTCCTCGCAGCCGCCGCTGTAGATCAGCGGGAAGATCGCCGGATTGCCCATGTAGCCGCCGTCCCAATAATATTCGCCGTCGATCTCGACGGCGGGAAACAGCTGCGGCAGGCAAGCCGAGGCGAGCACCGCCTCGACCGACAGCGACGACTTGTCAAAGACCTTGATCTTGCCCGTGCGCACGTTTGTTGCGCTAATGAACAGCGATGGCGCCGCTTCCGACGCCTTCAGGCGATCGAAGTCAATAATGTCGATCAGGATCATCTTCAGCGGATTGAAGTTGAGCGGATTCGACTGACGCGGCGTCAGAGTTTGCGTCATGATCCCGAACGCCAGATAGGTTGGCGTGAACTCGATCGGCACGCCGCACATCCGCAGCCATCCGTCGAGCGGCGTTGCGCCGACCGGATTGAACAGCTGACCGGCGCACGAGACGCCGCGCCAGAACGCAGTCAACTTGTCACGCGCGCCCTCAGGGCCGCCGATGGCGAGTTCGTAGGCGAGCGCGACCGCGTTCATCGCCCCGGAGCTCGTGGCGCTTACCGCCTCGATGCTGAGACGCCCATCTTCAAGCAAGCGGTCGAGCACGCCCCAAACAAAGGCGCCGTGAGCGCCGCCGCCTTGCAACGCGAGCTTGACGGGTTTGCGACTGAACCCGCCGGCATCTGTTGTCGATGAGCTTTGCCGCATGTTCAGGAAATCTTTCTTCGCAGCGGTTGGGCTGGTTCATCAGCTGGTGGAAGCGCGACGAACACCATCCTCTCAAGCTGCGGGCGACGCTCGCCGCCGTCAAGCACCTCATCGCCACGAAACTAAGCATTAGCAGAGGCTTAGCCACAAAAGAAGGCGGCGGCGCGGAGCCGTCGCGTCGGAACCCTCGCTCAAAATTTCAGGCGGATGATCTGGCGCGCATGGCGCATTGAAATCCGCTGGCTGGCCGCTCCGTTACGCGGGGGGCGATAACCGAGAGTAAAGCAGACCCACATTCAGTCGGACGAGCCGCCTTGCCCTTGACAGCGACGCTACGAGAGCGGCGGCGGGGCGCGCGTTCGGCGCTACTTGACGACTTCGCCGCCGCTAGCATGCCAGCCCATCGTTCCGCCGGCGTAATGGCAGATATTTTGATGGCCGCCCGCAACGGCTTGTCGCAAAGCGTTCGCTGAACGTCCGCCAGATTTGCACACCAGCACGACGCGCTTGCCGGACGGCAAATGTTTGGCGTCAAAGCGCGACAGCGGATGGTTGACGGCGCCGGGAATGTGGCCTGCGGCATACTCATGGGGCTCGCGCACGTCGACGACCATGCACGCGCCGCTTCGTATCGCTTCCGCGAGAGCGTCGTGCGCAATGGTAGCGGCATCTGGGCTTGCGGCGTGTTTGGCGAATAGATTTGAGAACATAAGATGAGCTCCCTCGAGCATGATTTAGAAGGCTTTTCGCCGCGCGGCGGCCGGTTGGGCGTATCCGCTAAGCGCTCTCTGGGTTCATTAATGACAGAACGGCGCCATAGAAATCCTGGATCGCCGTTCCGGCGAGGGCCACGACCGCTCGATCAATGCGCATTATCGTCGCTCCTCTCAGTCGCTGCAGCCAGGCGCGCAGAACAAGTCGTAGAGCAGCGCGATGACCTGCTCGGCCTCCTTGCTCGCGAGCGAATAATAGATCGTCTGGGATTCGCGCCGCGTCTTGACGAGCTCGTCCTCGCGCAGCCTCGCGAGATGCTGCGAGAAAGCGGACTGGCTTAGGCCGATCGCCTCGTGCAGAACACCAGCCGACTGCTCACCCTTGTGCAGCTCGCACAGAATCATCAGCCGATAGCGATTTGCCAGCGCCTTGAGCAAGGCCTCTGCGTTTCCCGCCCGCGCGGCGAGTTCGTTTAATTTCATTGTTGCTAAATTAGATTTTTCTGTTTTATGTGTCAAGCTCTCTCTTTTGCGGATGCCCCTCATGCGTTTCGCCCTCGTCCTGCTGTCAGCCGCCTTGCTTGCCTTACAAGCTCGCGCGCAGGAGTTTACAGTCCATTCACGCGAAGTCGATGACCACAAGGCGGTGATCGCCACCGTCGAGCCTGTCCACTTGCTTGTCGCGCGCGCGCGCATCGGCGGCACGATCATCCGCGTCACCGTGAAGGAAGGCGATCGGATCGCGGCTGGGGCCGAGGTCGCGACGGTCGTCGACGAAAAGCTCGCGCTGCAGATGCAGGCGCTCGATTCGCGCATCAAGTCGCAGCAGGCGCAACGCGATCAGGGGCAGATCGATTTCGACAGGGCGGAGGAGCTGAAACACCGCGGCGTCGGCACGCAGATGCAGCTCGACCGGGCCCGCACCGTCCTCGACGTCGCCGAGCGCAACCTCGCCGCCATGCATTCCGATCGCGACGTCATCATGCAGCAAGCCGCCGAAGGCGCCGTCCTCGCGCCCGGGGCGGGGCGCGTGTTGACCGTCCCCGTATCGGAAGGACGAGTTGTTCTGCCGGGCGAGACGATCGCGACGCTCGCCGAAGACAATTACATCTTGCGGCTTTCTTTGCCGGAACGGCATGCCCGCTTCATGCGGGCCGGCGACGCCGTGCTGATCGCCGCGCGTGGCGATCAAACGGAGGCCGCAGAGACGATGGGGCAGGGGAAAGTGCGCCTTGTCTATCCCGAGATCCAGGGCGGCCGGGTGATCGCCGACGTCGACGTCAATCAACTCGGCGACTACTTCGTCGGCGAACGGACGCGAGTCTATGTTGCGACCGGCAAGCGCGACACCATCATCGTGTCGGCGGCTTATGTGTACCAGCGCGCCGGCGTGAACTTCGTCCGGCTGAAGAATGGCGCGGAGGTCGTCGTGCAGCCCGGCGAGACGCGGCCGGATGGCGTCGAGATCCTTTCGGGCCTCGTCGACGGCGACGTGGTGGCGCATCCATGAAATTAGGCATATCCGGCGCGCTTGCGCGCGCCTTCATCACATCGCCGCTGACGCCACTTCTGCTTCTTGCCGCGCTCATCGCGGGCGGCCTCGCGCTCGTCTCCTTGCCTCGCGAGGAGGATCCGCAAATCAGCGTGCCGATGGTCGACATTCTCATCGAGGCCAATGGCTATAAGGCGAGTGAGGCGGTCGAGCTCGTCACCAGGCCGCTCGAGGACATCATCAAAGGCGTCAATGGCGTCGAGCACGTCTATTCGCAGACGGAGGATGACAGGGTCGTCGTCACCGCCCGCTTTTTCGTCGGCACGGATGAGGATACGGCGACGCTCCGCATTCATGAAAAAATCCGCGCCCATATTGGCGAATTGCCGAAGGGCATTCCCGAGCCGCTGATCATCGGCCGCGGCATCGACGACGTGGCGACCGTCGTTCTCACGTTGGCCGCCGAGCCGGAGCGCTCCGCCCGCTGGACCGACAATGGCCTCTATCAGATCGCCGAGGAGCTGCGCCACGAACTGGCCAAGGTCGACAATGTCGGCTCGAGCTACATCGTCGGCGGCAGCCCGAATCAGATCCGCGTCGAGCCGGACCCGGAGCGGCTTTCACTTTACGGCATCACCCTCGCGCAGCTCACGGAAAAGCTGACCAACGCCAACCGCTCCTTTCTGGTCGGCGATTTGCGCGATAAGGACCGCGCTGTTCCAGCGGTTGCCGGGCAGACCTTGCAAGGCGTTCCAGATATCGGCCTGCTCCTGCTCACCTCGCGCGACGGCCGGCCTGTCTACGTCAAGGACGTCGCCGACGTTCGCGTCGGCTCAGCCGAACTCGACCGGCGCGCCTGGACCATGACGCGCGCCGCGGACGGCAGGCTCGACAAACGGCCGGCGGTCAGCATCGCCATTTCGAAGCGCAAGGGCGCCAATGCGGTCGTCGTCGCGCGCGACATCCTCGCCCGGATGGATATCGTAAAGGGCCGGATCGTCCCCGAAGACATCGTCGTCACGGTAAGCCGAAACTACGGCGAGACGGCGAGCGAGAAGGCGGACGAGCTGCTTTTCCATCTCGCGCTCGCCACCGTTTCGATCGTGGCGCTGATTACGCTGACGATCGGCTGGCGCGAGGGCGCCGTCGTTTTCGTCATCATTCCGACGACGATCCTGCTCACGCTCTTCGCCTCATGGCTGATGGGCTACACGATCAACCGCGTCAGCCTCTTCGCGCTGATCTTTTCGATCGGCATCCTCGTCGACGACGCTATCGTCGTGGTCGAGAATATCGTCCGGCACTGGCATATGCGCGGCGAGCGCAACCTCGTAGAGACGGCGATCGAAGCGATCTCGGAGGTCGGCAACCCAACCATCATCGCGACGCTGACGATCGTCGCCGCTCTGCTGCCGATGATGTTCGTGAGCGGCCTGATGGGTCCCTACATGAGCCCCATCCCGGCGAACGCCTCGATGGCGATGCTGTTCTCCTATTTCGTCGCCATGACCATCACGCCATGGCTGCTTTTGAAGATCGCGCGCAAACGCTTCGAATCCGCCGGCGGCGCAAATGACGGTCATCATGACGTTGGGGCGATGGGCCGTTTCTACGCGCAAGTCGCGCGGCCGCTGCTTACCGGCCGCATCCGCTCGAAACTTTTCCTTTTGACGATCGGCGCCGCGACGCTTTGCTCGCTCGCGCTGTTCGCCACGAAAGCGGTGCGCGTCAAATTGCTGCCCTTCGACAACAAATCCGAGATCCAGGTGGTCGTCGATCTCGCCCGCGGCGTCTCGCTGGAGAGGACCGATCGCGCGCTCACAGCCATCGCCGACCGCTTGAAGGACCTGCCCGAACTGACCTCGATGCAGGTCTATGTCGGAACGGCCGCGCCCTTCAATTTCAACGGTCTCGTGCGTCATTATTATCTGCGCGGGCGGCCGGAACAGGGCGACCTCTCGGTCAATCTCATCGCCAAGAGCGAGCGGGCGCGGGCGAGCCACGCCATCGCGCTCGACATTCGCCACCGCCTGGAAGGAGTGCTGCTGCCGCCGCATTCCTCCATCAAAGTGGTCGAGGTTCCGCCGGGGCCGCCGGTTTTGTCGACCTTGCTCGCCGAGGTCTACGGGCCCGACGCGCCCGCGCGGCGCGAGCTCGCCGCAAACATTCGCAAGGCGTTCGAGACGGTCGATTTCGTCGTCGACGTCGACGACAGTTTTGGCGTGCGCAACGAGCGCACGCGCTTCTCGATCGATCAGGAAGCGCTCGAATTCCACGGCGTCGAGGAGCAGGCCGTGTACGACACGCTCGGCGCGATCCTCGGCGGGGTGAAGATCGGCTTTTCGCAGCGCGGCGGCGGGCTGAAGCCGATCGACATCACAGTGGCTTTGCCGAAGTCCGCGCTGGCGCTGAACGAACGTCTGCTTTCGACGCCGCTGCCGGCCGGCGGAACGCCGCGCCAGGGCGCCAATGTGGAGCTCGGCGACGTCGTGCAGGTGACCCGCGAGCCGGCCTCTTATCCGATCTTCCGGCACAACGGCCGTTTCGCCGAAATGGTCAGCGCGGAGGTCGCCGGCCGCTTCGAGGCGCCGGTCTATGGCATGCTGGCCGTCGAGGACGCGCTGAACGGAATCGACTGGGGCGCCGCCGGACCGCCGACGATCAAGTACCACGGCCAGCCGATCGACGACGCCAAGCCGACGCTGCTCTGGGACGGGGAATGGGAAGTCACTTACGTGACCTTCCGCGATATGGGCGCCGCTTTCATGGTGGCGATCCTCGGCATTTATCTGCTCGTCGTCGCCCAGTTCGGCTCGTTCAAGCTGCCGCTCGTCATCCTCATCCCCGTGCCGTTGACGTTGATCGGCATCGTGCTCGGCCATTGGATGTTGAACGCGGCGTTCACCGCGACATCGATGATCGGCTTCATCGCGCTCGCTGGCATCATCGTGCGCAACTCGATCCTGCTTGTCGACTTCATTCGCCACCGGCAGGCCGACGGCGTGACTCTCCGCCGCGCGCTCATCGACGCAGGCGCAATCCGCTTCAAGCCGATTTTCCTCACCGCGGCGGCGGCGATGATCGGCGCGGCGTTCATTCTGAACGACCCGATCTTCCAGGGCCTTGCCATCTCCCTCGTCTTCGGCCTCGCCTCGTCGACGGCGCTGACCGTGCTTGTCATCCCGGCGATCTACGTCTGGCTGCGAGAGGATGAAAAAGACTTCGGCGACGAGCCAATAGCCCAAGGTCCCCAACTCGCCAAGAAGGAGATGCATCGATGACGACGGACTGGCCGGAACTCACCAAAGAACTTTCAGCCGATCTTAAAAACCTGCGCGGCGGCGCGCCCGCGGTGATGAAGGCGTTTTCGGGGATCGCCGAAGCCGCCCTTGCGCCAAAGGCGCTCGAGGCCAAAACGAAAGAGCTGCTGGCGCTCGGCATCGCGGTCGCGGTTCGCTGCGACGACTGCATCGCCTTTCACGTCAAGGCGGCCATACAACATGGCGCTTCGCGGGACGAGATATTGGAGACGCTCGGCATGGCGATCTACATGGGCGCGGGTCCCTCGGTCATGTATGCGAGCCATGCCCTCGCCGCCTTCGGCCAGTTCGCCGAAGCCAAGGAGGGCGCGCAATAGAGTCGTCGCGTGGGCGCCTTGCAACTCGACATTTCGGCGAATTGTTGGCAGCCGGCAAGGCGGCCCGCGTCGCCGCCCAACCGTGATTAGATCGGGGCGCAGGCTTAAGAGGCGAGAATGGCGGCGGAGAGCGCAGGACGAGGGCGAAACGCACGAGGGGGATCCGCAAAAGAGAGCGCTTGACACATAAAACAGAAAAATCTAATTTAGTAAAAATAGAATTATATGAACTGGCGTCACGGGCGGGGAACGCAGAAGCCTTTCTCAAGGCGTTGGCCAATCGTCATCGTTTGATGATCCTTGGCGAGCTGCACAGGGGCGAACACTCAGCTGGCGTTCTGCACGAGGCGATCGGATTAAGTCAGTCCGCATTCTCGCAACATCTGGCCCGGCTGCGTGAGGATGCGCTGGTCAAGACGCGGCGCGAGTTCCAGACGATCTACCATTTGCTGGGGAGCAACGCGGCGAACCAGATCATCGCACTGCTCTACGACTTGCTCTGCGCGCCGGGAATTGAGAGGGGGTGAAATATGTGCATTGACCGCGTCGTTATGGCCTTCGCCGGAACGGTGATTTTTTGAGCCTGGCGCTGTCGCAATGGCACAGTCCGTATTGGCTGCTGCTCACTGGCTTCGTCGGCCTCAATCTTTTGCAGTCGGCGTTCTCCGGCTTCTGCCCGCTCGCGATCATCTTGAAAAGGCTCGGCTACAAGCCGGGAAGCGCATTTGAATGAACGTTGAAACTGAATAAACGCCGAAACCCAATCGCTCCGCGTGAGGCGGGGCGCGCATCTTCAACAAAAAAAAACAAGACCAACAGGCGGGAAAAGGAAACGCTATGCCCAAGATTGTTGTCGTCGGCGCCGGAATCGCGGGGATTCCGGCGGCGTTCGAGCTACACGATATACTCGGCCGCTCGGCCGATATCATGGTCGTGTCCGATCGCGACTATTTCCAGTTCGTGCCCTCGAACCCTTGGGTCGCCGTCGGATGGCGGCGCCCGGAAGACATCAAGATCTCCTTGCCAGACGTCTTCGCAAGCAAGCGCATCGCGTTTTCGTCAGCCGGTGCGAAACGGGTGGCTCCTGACGAGAACAAAATCCATTTAGGCGACGGGGTCTCGCTCTGCTACGACTATCTCGTCATCGCCACCGGGCCGAAACTCGCCTTCGACGAGGTGGAAGGCCTTGGTCCACAAGGTCACTCCCAATCGATCTGCGCCGTCGATGGTGCCGGCGCCGCCTCGAAACAATGGGAGGCCTTTTGTCGCGACCCCGGGCCCATGGTCGTCGGCGCCGTTCAGGGCGCATCCTGCTTCGGTCCGGCTTATGAATATGCGCTTTGCGCCGTCTCCGAGCTGCGCAAGCGCAAGATCCGTGACAAAGTGCCGATGACCTTCGTGACCTCTGAGCCCTACATAGGACATCTGGGATTGGGCGGCGTCGGCGACACGAAAGGGTTGCTGGAATTGGTGCTGCGCGACCGCGACATCAAGTGGATCACCAATTGCAGGATCGACCGGCTGACCGTCGATGGGGTTGAAGCTACCGAGGTCAATGAGGACGGCGGCGTCAAGCGCACACACAAGCTGCCTTCAAAGTTTTCGATGTTCCTGCCGGCATTCCGCGGCGTCGACTGTTTTCGGACCGATGACGGGAAATGGATCGACGGACTGACCAACCCGCGTGGGTTCATCCTGATCGACAAGCATCAGCGCAACCCGAATTACCACAACATCTTCGCCGTCGGCGTCTGCACCGCCATCCCGCCGGTCGAGGCGACTCCCGTACCCACCGGAACTCCTAAGACAGGCTATATGATCGAGTCGATGGTCACAGCCACCGTCCACAATATCGCAGACCTCATCGCCAATCGGCAGCCGACCCATGAAGCCACCTGGAATGCCGTCTGTCTCGCCGACTTCGGCGACAGCGGGGTCGCATTCGTCGCCTTGCCGCAGATCCCGCCGCGAAACGTCAATTGGTCGAGCCAGGGCTACTGGGTGCATCTGGCTAATTCTACTGAATCACAAAATCGAGGGAGATTCGCGTCGCGAGCAAATCTGGTAACTTGTTGATTTGTTGATCGATACCCGGTGTTTGATATGGATCTCTCGAGACCAACCAGCCAAGCGCGTTTTGCCGCCTATGTCGAGGCTCTTGTTGAAGTGATCGGGCATGCCGATCGGGCCAAGCCCTTGAACGATTATTGCGTCGGGCTGTTGATGCCCGGCGAGCGCAAGAGCGTCGAGCCTATGGCGGCGATTGTTGCGCCGACACGCGTCTCGGCCAAACATCAATCGCTTCTGCATCTGGTCGGCGAAGCGCCCTGGTCGGACGAGGCGGTCTTGAGTAAGGTTTTCGAGCTGGTTCTGCCTTCCCTCGAGAGACAAGGCCCCATCGAAGCCTGGATCGTGGACGACACGGGCATTGCGAAAAAGGGGACCCATTCGGTCGGCGTCGCGCGGCAATATTGCGGCAGGCTCGGCAAGCAGGACAATTGCCAGGTCGCGGTGACGCTGTCGATCGCCAATCATACGGCGAGCCTGCCGATCGCCTACCGGCTCTATATGCCGGAGGCATGGGCAAATGATCAGGCACGCCGAAAAAAGGCGCATATCCCCAAGGAGATCGAGTTCAAGACGAAGCCACAGATTGCGCTTGATCAGATCCGTGCGGCTCATGCCGCAGGCGTCGCGCCGGGCGTCGTGCTGGCTGATGCGGGCTATGGCGTGAACGGCGGCTTTCGCGCCGGAGTGACAGCTTTGGATCTGCCTTACGTCGTCGGCGTCCAATCGACGCTGACCGTTTGGCCGCCCGGTCAGGAGCCTCTACCGGCAAAGCCCTGGAGCGGCCATGGCCGCAAGCCGTCTCGTCTGAACCGTGATCTTGAACATCAACCCGTCACGGTCAAGGAGCTGGCGCTGAGCTTGAAGAAAAAAGCATGGCGCAGCCTCACCTGGCGCGAAGGTTCGAACACGCCGCTCGCCTCGCGCTTTGCCGCTGTGCGTCTGCGCCCAGCCTCGCGTGATTGCAATCGGACCAAACCGCATCCGCTGGAATGGCTCATTGTTGAGTGGCCGAATGAAGAAGCTGAGCCGACGAAATATTGGCTCTCGACCTTGCCCAAGGACACGCCTTTGCAGGATCTCGTCGACAAGGCCAAATTGCGCTGGCGCATCGAACGCGATTACGAGGAGCTGAAAGGCGAACTCGGATTGGCCCATTACGAAGGTCGAGGTTGGCGTGGCTTTCACCACCACGCGACACTCTGCATCGCAGCTTACGGCTTTCTGATCTGCGAACGGGAAGCGATTCCCCCCTCAGCCTCCTGGCGGCGCAAGATGCCTCCGTTACCCAAAGGTTTTCGACCCCGCGGCGCCGCCGATCCGACCAGAACGTCACGTCGAAAACTCGATCGCGACGATCCGAAAACGGCTCACCGTCGCGCTCGCAAAAACCCTTATGCGATGTCCATGCTGTCAAACAACACACCGCCAGACAGCTACCCATATCCGTTCATGACACAGTAGAACTAAGGTCGGCTTCGAAAAATACTTCCTGCGCAAGATCCGCACCGGCTCGAGCGAGCCGGGATACGAGCGCTTTGTCATGAAAAAGTTGGGAATCGAGAGACTGAAACGAATGCCGAGCGCGCGCGCCTCTTGAAGCTCGGGGCTTGGGCCAGCGCGTAATGAAACGCCGCGCCACGGCCGATCGCGCGGCTGAAACACAGGAGACTCGCAACGCCATTTGTCCAATATGGAAACGAACTCTACATCATTCTTTAGGAGGCTCTGATGAACGCCAATGTTGGAACCATTGATCGCGCGCTCCGTATCCTCGTCGGCGCGGTTTTGATCGTCCTAGCCGCCACGGGCAAGGTGGGAGTCTGGGGCTAAATCGGCGTCGTACCGGTGCTGACCGGCCTATTGAGCTTCTGCCCGGCGTATGCGCTGCTCGGCCTCAACACTTGCGGCCTCAAGAAATAGGATCAAAAGCGCGGCGTCGCCGGCCTTGCGCCACCAGATGTCGCGACTTTTGTAGTATTAGACGATCTCTTTTGCTCCATCCATACGGGGCCCGATCGAGCGGTCTGTCTCGATAACCGGTCAATTGGCGCCGCCGCGCGGCCGTGGCCGCGCCTTCAGACGGTCTCGGTCTGCGACGCTTGGAGGCGTCTGGGATTGCGTTCTCACAGCTGTGTCAAAGGCTTATGACGGCGATATCCAGATGATCGACTCGGCCTCGATCCGCGTCCATCAGCGTGCCGTGAATGCCCAAAAAAGACCAAGGATGCCGTTGCATGGGTCGCTCGCGCGGCGGGCTGACAACGAAGGTCCACGCCCTCGTCGACGCCGGGGGGCTGCCGATCGATCTGAAGCTGACCGAAGGCCAGGCGCACGACGGGCGGGGCAGAACATGCTGGAAGCCCTGGCTGAGGGCAAATTCTCCTCGCCGACCGCGCTTATGACAGCGACGCGCTGCGCCACAGCCTCGCCGAGCGCGGCGCGTGGTGCCGAACCGCAAGAACGTCCCCGCGTTCAGTTCTTACCTTTATCGATACCGCGGCCTCGTCGAGCGCTTCTTCAACAAAATCAAACAGTACCGCGCCATCGCCACACGCTGCGACAAACAAGCAGAAAACTTCCTCGCCGGCGTCAAACTGGCCGCAATCCGCGTCTGGTTGCGCTTTAATGAGTTGATGACCTAGACCCTAAGATCGCATCCGGCCGATGTAATATTCATTATTGTTGCATAACAGAGAATTATCATTTATGAATAATTATGATGTAATCTGGCCTCTTCGAATTTGTTGAGGCGAATTGGCTCATCCTCTAGCATGGTTGAGGTCCAATGGAAATTCTGGACGCCCAATACGCGCGGACGCTGGAAGGCGGTCCCACCTATTCCCTGGCCAACCGCGCTTTTCGGGCCAGCTGGATCATCGCGTGGTTCCTGCTGGCTTCCTGGACGCCGCCGATGTTGCACCGCTGGCGGCGCTTCCTGCTGCGCCTTTTCGGAGCGAAAATCGCGCCGACGGCGGCGATCCACGGCAGCGTGAAGATCTGGTACCCGCCGCATCTGGAGATGGGCCAGTTTGCCCTTCTGGGGCCTGGCGTCACCGTCTATTGCGTCGCGAAAATCACCCTGCAGGATCATGCGATCGTGTCGCAAGGCTCGCATTTATGCTCGGCCGGACACGATGTCGAAGACCGCCATTTTCAAACCGTGGCGCGTCCGATCACCATCGGCCGGCGGGCCTGGATCGCGACCGAGGCTTTTGTCGGCCCTGGCGCCACGATCGGCGAGGGCGCGGTGCTCGGCGCGCGCGGCTGCGCCTACCGCGATCTCGACCCCTGGATGATTTACGGCGGCAACCCGGCGCGCATGTTGAAGCCGCGCCGCCTGCGATTCCCCGTCGAGGGGGGCGCCGAGGAGGACATTGCGGCCGCGTCCGCCGTGGGGATCGGCGCAAAGCGCGGCTATGCTCAGGCTCCAGCATGCCCTGGATCCAGCAGTTGGGCTGGGGCCGGGTGAATGAAAGACCTCCCTTGTTAAGGCTTTCGGGCGGCTCGGGCCGGTCTTTCTCGCGAAAAATGGTCAACCGACCGTCCCCGAAAGCCGCCAACTCGCCCGGCCAAGGCGCGGCGCCTCCGCCGACGAGGCCGTGTCGTTTCCGGCGCGCTGCAGGACTGACGCGTTAGGACTGGTCCGATGACAGGGCCAAATCGGTCGAAAACGGCTTTAGGTGAAAGAGCCGCGCTTTTGGCCGACTTGAAGAGTTTTCGTGCCGTCTTGCGCTTTTCGCTCGCGCAGCGTTCACGCTCTTTTATTGTCGCCGCCGCTCTCAATTGACAAACGCCGCGCGATCCTCCGAAAATGGAGCGATAATAACGCAAGCCGACCGGCCGCCGGGCCGCCCGCCCGGAACGGCGCGGGCGGCGGGAGGACGCGCCATCATGACAGGACCTTTGCCGAAGGCCGCCGCTGGACCCCGCTCGATCGCCCTCGTTGGCCCCCAGGGGGCCGGCAAGTCGACCTTGTTCGACGCTCTCATGGCGGCGGCAGGCGCGCCCGTGAGACGGCAGTCCGAAGCCCGCGGGCGGCTCGCCGGGATGGAGGCGAGGCTTGGCCATTGCACCTTCCTTGGCGAGCGCTGGTCGATCGTCGATTGCGCCGGCTCCGTCGAATTCGCCTTCGAAACCGAGGCCGCGCTGACGGCGGTCGATCTCGCCGTCGTCGTTTGCGAGCCGGCGACCGCGCGCGTCTCCAACCTGCCGCTCCTGCTCAAATGGCTCGAGGCGCGCGGCTTGCCCCATTTCATCTTCATCAACAAGATCGATACGCTGAATGGCTCGTTTCGCGACGCCATCGCCGCGCTGCAGGTGCATTCGACGCGTCCCCTGGTGCCGCGCCAGCTCCCGATCCGCGCCGGCGACGCTGTCATCGGCTATATCGACGTCGTGACGGAGCGCGCCTACCGCTATGGCGAAAAGCAGAGCGTCGAGCCGATCGAACTGCCGCCTGACATGCTCGAGCCTGAAAAAGAGGCGTTGAATGGGCTGACCGAGGCGCTCGCCGATCAGGACGACGCGCTGTTGGAGAAGCTGCTCGACGACGTGACTCCGACCGCGGACGAACTCTACCAGCATCTTTCCAAGGATCAGGCGAAGGACTCGATCGTCGAGGTGCTGATCGGTTCGGCGAGCCGGGGCCATGGCGTTTGGCGGCTATGGAAGGCTTTGCGGCATGACGTGCCCTTGGCGGCAGAGACCGCTCGGCGCCGCGGCGTCGCGGCCGGCGATCAGCCGGCTGTTCAGATCTTCAAGACGGTGCAGGCCGGCAAACTCTGCTATGGCCGGATCTGGCGCGGCGCCTTGCGCGATGGCGCGACGCTCGACGGAATTCGCGTTGGCGGCATCTATCGTTTCGACGGCTCTGAATCGGTGCGGGCGCCCGAAGCCGATGCGGGGGAGCTCGTCGCGCTCGGACGCATTGATGGCGTCGCCACCGGAGCCTTTCTCGGCGCGGGCGCCGCCGGCCCTTTTCCGGAGCCGCCGCCGCCTGTCTATGAGCTCGCGATCGCGACCAAGGACCGCAAAGACGACGTGAAACTGTCGGCGGCCCTGCAGAAGCTCGTCCAGGAGGATCCTTCGCTCTCCGTCGAGCAAAGGCTCGAGACCGGTGAGATGGTGCTGCAAGGGCAGGGCGAAATTCATCTCAACGCCGCGCTCGAGCGCTTGTCCTCCGTCTACAATATCGCGGTGTCGTCGACCGCGCCAAAAATTCCCTATAAGGAGACGATCCGGCGGGCCGTCTCGCAGCATGGCAGGCTGAAACGGCAGACAGGAGGACACGGCCAGTTCGCCGACGTGAAGCTTGAGATCGAGCCGCGTCCGCGCGGCTCGGGATTCCTCTTCATCGACAAGATCGTCGGCGGCGCCGTGCCGAGGCAATATATCCCCGCCGTGCGCGAAGCCGCCGAGGAGGCGATGCAAAAAGGCCCTCTCGGCTATCCTGTCGTCGACGTCGGCGTCACCCTGGTCGATGGCGGCTTCCACTCGGTCGACAGCTCCGACATGGCGTTTAGGACGGCGACGCGCATAGCGATCGCGGAAGGGCTGGCCAAGGCCGAGCCTGTGCTGCTTGAGCCGGTCGATCACGTCACCGTCAGCGTTCCAAACACTTTCACGGCCGCCGCCCAGCGCCTCCTTAGCGGCCGCCGCGGGCAAATCATGGGCTATATGGAAAAGCCCGGCTGGCCCGGCTGGGACGATGTCGAGGCGCTGGCGCCGGCCGCCGAGCTGCATGATCTCATCATGCAGCTAAGATCCGATACGATGGGCCTCGGCGCCTACCGTCGCCGCTTCGATCACCTCTCGGAGGCGCGGCGCTGATTCGGCGCGTGGCTTCAAAAACTCCGGCTCCATTCTGGAAGCTTGACGGCGAGCACGTCGAGCTTGTTGATTGCCGGAGGGAAGGCGAACAGTTCGTCCGCCTTGGCCAGCAGCGCTTCCGCGACCCTTCCAGACGGATGCGCTTCGCGCGCCGCGCCGCGAACCACGCGATCGTTGCGGGCTCGGCTTCGACCAGGGGCGGAGCGGAGGTCAGGAAATCGGCGACGGCTTCCTCTTTGGCCGGCTTGGCTTCGGGGGAACATACAGAACGAGCTTCACCATGGACGGTCTCCGATCTGGAATGGCGAGCGTCATATAACGCTTGGCGGCTTCTGTAGAGCCGCGCCGAAATATGAAGACGCGCGACGACTGCGACGGTCACAATGCAGTCGCGGCGGCGTTTATCGCCTGCGCGCGGCCTCCCTCACACAGCGGTCGAGGTCGCGGAGATCCTGGCGCATTTGGTCGAGCGCGAACCCCAACGTGAAAATACGCTCCACGGCGTCGACCGGCAGACTGCGTGTGAAACCGTCTCGGCGAATCGCGGCGAATTCCTCGGCGTAGTCGTCGAAGGCGGCTTCGGCGGCACCAAGCGGCGATGGCTCGCGCCGAGCGGCCAGCGCTTCTCCGCTTCGGCGTAGATGATCGGCTGTGGTCGCCGCGGCGCGCGCCAGCCGCGGTCCGAGCCGCGGCTGGAGGGCCTCCGGAAGTGGCTCGGCCGCGGCCCGTCCGATCAGGACGAGGTCGTGACGCAGCCGCAACAGCGTGCGCAGCAGCGGTCCATTATCAGGCTCGGCGGCGAGAAAAACCATCCGCTCGTGCCTCGCTTCGGCGGCGATCGACTGCGCCCGCGTAACGAATTCGCCAATGCTGTCCTGGATGCGCCCGTTCGCCGCCTCATCACGAGGCCGTACGAACCCCGCAAACAACTCGGGCGCGGCCCCCGCCATCAGTTCGAGCGTTCGAGCCGCGGCCTCGATCGCAAACGAATGGGCGCGGGCCGGGAACACCAGAAGCGACACCGCCAGTGCGGTGATGCCTCCAACCGCGACCTCCACCACACGATCGACCGCGGATTCGATCGGGCCCACGTGGGCGATTCCGGGAATCAAGAGCACCAAAACGCCGGTGAATGTCGCAGTGCTGAAGCTGGGATAGACCGCTCCCAGCAAGGCCAGCGGCGCCACCGCGAGCGCGAGGACGCCTGCCAGCGAGACATCATTGGCATGGGGAACCAGCACAGCGACGGCGCCGGCGTAAACAGCGCCGCCGACTGTGCCTGCCAGATAGTCGATGGTCGCCTTCACGGACCTCCCGAAAGTCACCTGGGTCAGGATCACCGCCGTCAGCACCGTCCACAGCGGCAGAGGGACTCTGAGCAGGTGCGAAAGCGCGAAACCCGACACGGCAGCGATTGTCACCCTGAGGGAGAGCGCCAGTTGCGCCCTGTGTTCCAGACCCTGGGAACGGCGCGATCTTAATTCGGTTGCGACTCGGCCCATTGAGAACTCCGGCTGCAAAAGTCTCCAGCGCAATCCTATAGACGAAGACATCATGCAGCTAAATATAAGATCCGATACGATGGGCCTCGGCGCCTACCGCTGCCGCTTCGATCACCTCTCGGAGGCGCAGCGCCAAAGCATGGCCATCGGGGTCAGGGGTTCGCGACAAGCCCCTGCTCCGGATCCAAGACGACGGTTGCGATCATGCCTGCGCCGGCCAGAATCGCCTATACTTCTTCCCCGTTCCGGGAATCTTTGACGCACGCGCGTGCAAGGACAATCGCGACGACCGAATGAAGGACAACGGCGGCCCAGAAGATCGGCCCGACGAAAGCGCCGCCGATCCCCAGATAGATGAGATAAAGCGCGACGAGCGCGCTGAAGATGAGCAGCGCTGGCAGCGCCGATGCGGCTATCCCTTCCCTCCCCGCGCGGGGCCAGCAGGCGAGCACCAAAGCGATGAGCGCGATTCCGGCGAGCCGGCCGACAATCTGCCCCGGTTCGGAGAGTTCGACGCCCAGAAGCAGCCGGGCGAAAAGGGACGGAAAACTGATCAGGACAAGCCCCGTCCCCGCCTCAATCGCTGCGGCGACCGCGATCGAAATCGTTTGGTATCGCTCGTTCACGTCAGTTCTCTGGCGGCGGCGAGCACTCGTTGAGGGGCGGGACCTTTCCGTTGAGCACGGCGGCCAGAGCGGCGGCCGTGCCCGCAGGGGCGCCCACATAGATCGTCGAACCTGTTTTGCTATTCGCGGTGGCGCCTTTGCAATATTTGAAGAAGGAATTGTCGCAGGGGTAAGGACCGAGGATCTGGTAGCTTTTGGCGTTCGCGCCAGTGGACGTGGTGATTGGGCAGGAACAGATGATCTGTCCTTTCGGCACCGGTTTGTCGAAGCCCGGGAGCGTCGTCTCCTCGGTGCTTCTGAAGCACAGTCCGCCGTCGCACTGAGCGTAGGCGCCGCCGTCCTCGCCCTGGCAGGTGTAGACCGCGCCGCCTCCCTGCGGAGAGGCTATCGACTCAGGCAGGCTGTAGGTGCTCACCATGTATTTGTTGGCTGCGCCCGCGGCGTTGATCGAGCAGACGTCCTCGTCCTTGCCCATCGCAAATGGCAGGCTGATGCTGTCGCCGCGCTTCACGTCGCACTTGCAGTAGGCGACCCCGTCGAACACATTGCAGCGCGCCGCGGCGCAAAGCGCATAAGTCTGATCCTTGCAGACCTTGAATGTCGAGCCGGCCATCTTGTCGAGGAGCTTGTCGAGGCAACCTTTGGAAAGCTGGCCCATCTTGCTCTGTACACAGCTCTTGATGCGTCCGACATCGGGGAGCACGTCCGAGCAGAGACTCCAGACGTCGCCGGCGCAGGCTCGGACGACCCCCAAATCCTCGCTGAAGCCCTCCTGCGCCATCGAGGGGCGCCCGCGCCCGCCACCGACATTAGCGCAAGGGCCAAACCCGTGCCGATCAGCCATGCTTTCGCGGAACGAAGTTTTGACAACATTGGCATTGCACCCTTCTCACTTCCTCGGAATCGGTCGGCGTCGTGTCGCGATCACGTCACGCCGCGGCCGGCCACATCGGCCAGTGCCCTTGGGCAGATTGCCGGCGTTCGGCGCCCGTGGGATGACTGATCGTTCGTTTTTGCAAAAGCCCAATTCCTGACCGTCGAACTGTAGCGCGGCGGATCGCGCCGTCCGGTTCGACATCAAGAGGCGGCGGCCGGATCGACCGCGACCACAAGGCGGCCGCGAACGGCGCCCTGCAACATCTTCGGGGCGGCGTCGATCGTCTCCGCAAGGCCGATCTCCTGCGTCAGCGCATCGAGCTTGCGCGTATCGAGATCGCGCGCCAGCCGTTCCCAGGCCTCGACCCGCTCTCGCATCGGACGATAGACGCTGTCGACGCCGGCGAGCGTGACGCCGCGCAGAATGAACGGCGCGACGGTAGCCGGCAAGTCCATGCCTTGCGCCAGTCCGCAGGCGGCGACGACGCCGCCATAGCGCGTGGAGGCGAGCACATTCGCCAGAGTATGGCTGCCGACGCTATCGACCGCTCCGGCCCAGCGCTCTTTTTGCAGCGGCGGCCCGGCTGAGGAGAACTGCGCACGGTCGATCACTTCGGCGGCGCCAAGGCTTTTGAGATAATCGGCCGCGGCGCGCCGGCCCGTCGACGCGACGACGGTGTAGCCGAGCTTATTCAACACTGCGATGGCGACGCTTCCGACGCCGCCGGCCGCGCCGGTGACGAGAATTTCGCCCTTGTCGGGGGTGACGCCGTGTCGCTCCAGGGTGAGGACGCACAGCATCGCCGTATATCCGGCGGTGCCGATCGCCATCGCCTGACGTGGCGTGAACGCCGCCGGAAGCGCAAGGAGCCAGTCGCCTTTGAGGCGCGCGCGTTCCGCAAGGCCCCCCCAATGGACCTCGCCGAGACCCCAGCCATTGACGAGGATGCGATCGCCGCGCTTGAATTTCGGGTCGCCGCTCTCGGCGACGACGCCGACGAGGTCGACGCCGGGAACCATGGGAAACTTGCGCACCACAGGCGCCTTGCCGGTGATCGCCAGCGCATCCTTGTAGTTCAAGGTGGAATAAGCGACGCGCACGCTGACGTCGCCATCGGGCAGATTGTTTTCATCGAGCTGCGTCAGCCGCGTCGAATAGACGCCGTCAATTTTCTCGATCAGCACACCCTGAAACATCCGTTGCTCCCACAAGATGCGTCCGGCTCGCTTCAGCCCGCGTTGCCCATCGGCGGCGGCCGCCTGTGCGCCCGCTTCCTCCCGCGCCGCCTGCCGAAAGCTCCGCTGAAGCGGCGGCGCGCTTAGCCTGACGGCCGGCCATTCTTTATCGGCATTGCAAAATCGGCCAACGTCAGCTTCGCTTCAAAACATTCTATTCGATCACTTCGGCGTCCGGTCGATCGTCGCCCTCGGCGCGCTCAATCCTCCATTTGCCTTTTTCGGTTTCATATTCGATTTCCTGAGGCTCTCCCGGCGTGCGCTGCTCGGCAGCAACACGCTTGGCGGCTGCGAGAGCCGCCGCATGGGTGGGAAATGTCTCCGAGAAAACGCCGTCGAACGTATAGGCCCAGCCCCCGTCGTGCTCGACGACACGATAGGCTACCTTGTGCATGCCGTCCCTCCTTCCTTCGACCCCGCTTCAGGCGGAGCGCCGCTAGGCTCGTCGATCAAGAGCCGAGAACGGCGGTCGGCGAGCGTCAAAGACGACGATCCTGTGTTGCTAGCATGCCCGGCGCATGGACACAAACGCGCGGCTGCGCCGCAAAGCCAAACCGGCAGGGGGCCTGAAGTCGGCGGCCATCTGGGGGATGTCCGTCAAAAGCTCTGACGACGGACGGTCAGCGCTCTGCTAAAAGCGTGTGACTCAGGCGAAGGAACGTGGTCGTGTCCCTTGCTTCCTCCGAACAATCGCCCTCCTTGGCGACCGGCATGGCCCGAAAAACCGCGCCGGGCGGCCTGCTCTGGCCGGACGGTACGGCGTTCTTCGCTTGCCGGACCTGGGCGGCTCTGGCGATTGGATTGTACGCCGCCTTCTTTCTCGAGCTCGAAGGCGCGTCCAGTTGCGGCGTATGCATCCTGATCCTGGCGCAGCCGGCGCAGGGCATGGTGTTGTCCAAGGCTATCTACCGCGTCGCGGGCACGCTCGTCGGCGTCGTGGGCGCCATGCACATTACCGCGATGTTTCCGCAGGATCGCACCATGCTCCTCGCGGCGTTCGCGATCTGGATCGCGGCGCTGACGGCGGTCGGAACCCTGTTACGCGATTTCAGGGCCTACGGCTGCGTCCTCGCCGGCTACACCGTCGGGATCGTCGCGATCGCCAACATCGACGCGCCGGTTTCCACGTTCACGGTCGCGGTGAATCGCGTCGCCGCGATCCTTGTCGGCGTCGCCGCCATCGCCGCGACGAACATGGTATTGACGACCCCCGAGTCGACGCTGGGGCTGATGTCGAAGCTGCGCGGCGCAACTGAAGACATTCTCGCAACGGCGCTTGCGACCATGCAGCGCCGAGCGCCGCTCGAGCCGTCGGAATGCGTCGCGTTGAGCGCGCGGCTCATGCCGCTTCGCAGCGAAATCAGCTTTGCAACGCCAGAGAAGGCCGACGGTTATATTCGCGCCAAGGGCGCCCGCAGCGCGCTGCTTGGCCTCTTCGAGATGATTACAGCGATCCAGGCGGTCGGGATAGGGCTGCAACGTCTCACGATCGAGTTGAACTCTGGTTGAGCAAGCGATCGCCGCAACGCGCGCCGCCCTGCGCCTGCAAGGACCCGAAAAACGATTGCCTGATATCGAGGCCCTGGCGCTTGACGGCATCGCGGCCGGCTCGCTGACGCTTGCAGAAGCCTTCCTGCTCGATCGCCTCTATTTCATGATCGAGGTCGCCGGGGACGTCCGGGACGGTCTCCGCTCGCTCCGCACTGGCAGGCGGCCAAAGCGTGACGTTACGATCCCCGGTCACCAGGATTATCTCGCCGTCGTTCTCAATGCGACCCGCGTCCTGGTCTCGATCGGCCTCATCGCCAGCCTGTCCGTCTGGTCGGGGCTTCCCGACACGTCGCTAGCGATCCTGTATACTGCGGTCTTCGTTTCGCTCGGCTCGCTTCAGCCCGACCCGAGCGTGCTGGGAAAGGCCGCGCTCTTGGGGCTGCCTCTGGTCGCCTTGACCGGCGCGGTCTACGTTTTCTTCATCTTTCCGAATATTGAAAGCTATCCGTTGTTCATCGTTTCGCTCGCTCCGCTCGTGCTCGCAATGTGTTGGCTGATCAAGATCGGACAACCCGGAATGGCTGTGGTATTCGGGGTGCAAAGCCTCGTGTTGATATCGCCGGCCAACGTCCAGACGCTCGATCCGCAGAACTTCGTCTCCACGGCGACGATGCTGACGGCCTCCGGCGCCGCGATCTTCCTTTCGTTTCTTCTCATCATTCCAGTCTCGCCGGCGCAGCGCCGCCTGCGGCTCGCATTGGCGGTCGGCGACAGTCTCCGCAAGGCTCTTGCCGACGAGAAACGTCTGAAACAGCCACGAGCAAGCCTGCAATATGACCGACTGAGCCAGCTCGCTACCTGGCAGCGTGGCGCAGCGCCAACTCTTGTGCGGCGCAAAACAATGAAGCGCTTGTTCGATATAGGAGCCTTAGCTTACGTAGTCAGGCGCTCATGGCGCGCTCTCGATCGTTCTCGACTGGACGTCAACGCCGACATCGACGCCAGGGCGCGCAGGGTGCTTCCCAGCCTGTCGCCGGACGAAACGCTCGACCTGGCCAGGACTTATCTGGCCGCCGCCAGGGGCAAGGAAAGGGAACCCGCGCTCTCCCTGGTTCACGCCGCGGCTGCGCTCTACGGCGTCGCGATATTGACGACCGAGGAGAAACGGTTCTTGAAGTACGTCGAATTGTTGCGGCGGCCGATATGAGAGAGTTCATCGTCGCGGGACTCCTCATGACGCCTTTCGTTAAATATGCGCTGATCACGGCGCTCCTCTTCGTGCCCATGCGCATGGTTCTGGTTCAACTGCGATTTGATAGGTGGTTCTGGCACCCGGCGCTCGCCGAAGCGGCGATTTATATCTGCATCGTAGCGGCTCTTAATCTCTTCTTCTGATGGCCAACCCATGTTCAATCGCGCCCGTCGCATCATCCGCTTTTTCCTGACGAGCCTCGTTCTCGCCGGGGCGGCGATCGCTGTCGTTGGCTTGTGGGAGCATTATATGGTTTCGCCCTGGACCCGCGACGGAGAAGTGCGGGCCCAGGTCGCCGACATCGCCCCCCGGGTAGCGGGCCAGATCGTCGAGATCAACGTCCACGACAATCAGTTTGTCCATAAGGGCGACTTGCTCTACGTGATTGAAAAGGCCGACTACAAGATCGCTCTCGACATGGCGAACGCCGACGTCGCCAGTAAGTCGGCGGATCTCGAGGTGAAAAGAAATGAGAGCGCGCGCCGCGCCGCGTTGACGACGCTCAGCACCTCGATAGAAGAAAAGCAGCGGTTTGCCGGCAGCTATGCCGTAGCGCAAGGCGCTTATGAGGCGGCGCTCGCCACTCTTGAGCGGGCCAAGCTTAATCTCAAATGGACGGATGTTCGCTCGACAGTGAACGGTTACGTAACGAATCTTCTTCTGCGCGTCGGCGACTACGCCAACATCGGCGCCCCGAATATTTCGGTCATCGACTCGGATTCCTTTTGGGTGACCGGCTATTTTGAGGAGACGAAATTAGGCAGCTTCGCGGTCGGCGACGCTGCGAAAGTCTACCTGATGGGCTACGATCAAAGCATAGACGGCCACGTCGAGAGCATCACGCGCGGCATAGCCACCGCGAACGCGACGGTCAGCACGCAAGGCCTGCCGTCGGTGCAGGCAGTCTACACCTGGGTGCGACTCGCGCAGCGCATCCCGGTGCGCATCACGATTGACCATGTGCCGGAGCGCGTCACGCTCGCCGCTGGCATGACCGCGACAGTGATCGTCACGCCAAGGTCACAGGAAGGAAAATCGCCATGGACCACATTTCGCGATAAATTTGCGATGTTGTGGAGACAGCGATAGTGGGGCCTAAAGGCGTCTTCATGAAATGATGAATTCTCCGTTCAACCAAAATCTCCAGTCGATCGCCGAGTTGCTCAAGCGCGGCGGCTTCGCCTTTGCTGAGGCCGCGACGATGGCCTTCGTTCTAAGCGAGGCCGGCCTTTCCGATTGGGATGGCTTTGCAAAAAGCTGGAATGACCTTGGCGTCGACGGCTATATGGCGGATGGCGGGCGCTACCGCCGCCGGCGCCACGCCGCCTTCGCGGCCTCGCGCGACGGCTTCGTGCGAAAACCGCATCAGCCGCACTACCAGAGCCGCGATTATAATCCGCTGAACGGCGGCCTCGAGCGATGGTTCTTGCCGGTCGAGAGCGCAATCGGCGCCCATCCGGCGATGCAGGCGATCTTGCGGACTTGCTTCAACCTGTTCGACGGGCTCACCCCGGCGACCACTAGGCCGGCGGTCTGGCATGTCGAGGTCCATCAATTTCGCGTCGAGGCGCGCGCCGGCGAGCAAGGACGGCCGACGCCTGAAGGGCTGCACCGGGATGGCGTCGACTGGGTTCTGGTGCTCTTGGTCGCGCGCGAAAACGTCGCGAGCGGGATGACCTCCATTCACGATCTCGCCCAGCGGAACATCGGGAACTTCACTTTGAAGCAGCCGCTCGACGCCGCCTTCGTCGACGACTCGCGCGTCTATCACGGCGTCACGCCGGTCGAGCCGCAGGATCAATCGTGCCCTGCCTACCGGGATGTGCTGGTGGTGACTTTCCGGCGGTGAGGCGCGTTCAACCTGACATCGGAAGACGCGGTCTGAGCGAAACGGGGATGGCGTCGGGGCGAACCGGCGAGTATACTAACCGTTGTCCTTACATTGCATCTCACCTCGGGGCGCTGCATGGGCGAAAATATAGCTAAGTTTGGGGAACTTGTGTCTCTTCTCGCACGGTCTGCCCCTGGTCAGCTTGAAGCGTTGAGGACCGACTTTCCCGAAAAAAAAGACGCCGTCTTCTTGCAGCCGGGCCAGGTGCAAGGCGATTCCCCCGCCATTATCGGCTGTGCCGTAGCAAAAAAAGCATTGGCACAATTTGGTCCTGAGGCGGCGGCGCTTCGACCAAAGCTGAGGCGCCGGCTCGCTTGGAGCTGGCGCTTCGACTTTGTGGCAAAGTTCGCCGCCGCGTGCGGCTCTGGTGGCGCAGTAGGTGTCCTTGCGACAGGAATTTCGGGTGCCGCCGACAAAGCTATTATCGCGGCTGTGGTGGCGCTGATTGGCAGTTTGTGCGGGTTGGCGTTCTCCTACCTACAACGCGACGAGTTTGCAGGTTCGATAATTGAAGCTTTCAATAAGCTTATTGCCGCGCTCGTTAACGCTGGCGAGCTCCAAAACACTTTGCGTTTGCTTTGCGTGGCTGGCGACACTCCTGAGCTGCGCGAAGCCCTTACGAAAGCCAATGAGACGGCAAGAACGCTTAACGAAATAATAATGCGCTTCGGATGAGATTCCTCCTTTCCTTCCTATTGGCATTATCCAGTATATTGACGTTCAGCGCACCGGCGTTAGCGCCTCCAATGGGCGGAGCGCATCCTGTCGAAATTCCCCGGTTCGAGCCCGTTCGACCAGATGAACTAAATGGTCGTGGGCGCGTTGGTCGAGATATCTTAGGTAGAGCTCTCCCCGGCGAATTGGATTTATTTCGTGATTGGCAACCGTCACCACGGGAAAGGCAAAAATCTGAACTTTTGCAATCGCTTAAAGTAGAGTTGAAATATGATCAAATTGACGCTGGTGTAATAAAGAAACTTTTCACAGAATATCTAAGCTTGTCGACAAATGTTGAAGCAACTGTCGTTGCGACGCTTGATTTATTGCGGAAAGCTCCGGGACAATTCGAACCCTCCGCTCTGGATGGCGTCAATCCAAACCTACTCGTTGTTCGACCATTAGCGGAAGCTTTAAAGCCGCTGAGTGATTACGCGATTAATACTCGCGTGCTGCCCGATTTGGATCGGCCGGTGAATAGAGACGATGTTGTTTTATTGCCCTTCGTGGACAGCATTGATGGACTTGCCAAACTCGAGCAGGAAATCCCGCTGGTGTGGAGGGCAAGAGGCGGGTTGGTAGACAATCTAATAGCAGGTAAGTTTGATAGTCTTGATGGCAATTATTTCGCGCCGCTCAAAGGGAAGACTGTAGTCATCATTGGGCATCTCGAAAGTATAGACGGCGAAGCGGCATTTGAGATCAGGACAAAAGAACGGACATCACGTTACTTGCCAATCAAGACGATCTCATCGGCATCGAAAAGCATTGGTTTTAATTACCTGTTGCTCGGCTGCGAGACAGCCGATGTTTCAGCGCTCGGAACCGCAACAAAGATCAACGACCTTGTAGCATTGGATGCATTTAAGCGGGTGAAGAATTCACCGAATGCCAGACCGACATTCAAAACTGTTCTTTCTGAGATTTCGTCCGCTGAGCTACGGATAGAGATCGATGTTCGAAAACTCGGTCCGGACTCCTTGGTCCCGATTGATCTCGTGGATGCCGATGGAAAAGTCTATACCATTTATCCGGCTAGCCCCCCGCAGGGACCACTCCCACCTGCCACTACGTCGTCGTCACAGCCTTTACAAGCAGGATTTTCTAACGTCTCTACAGTTGTCGCTTCGATTTGTGTTGCTACTCCATCATCATGGGCGCGGAGCCGTTCATTTGATCAAGCGATCGCACTACTTTCGAATATCTGGCATACGTGGCTTTGGTGGCTCATCGTTTTTACAATATGCCTGCCATGGGCTGAAATACCATTAAGGCACGCTCTCGCGACCCAGGATAAAGTAAAGGCGGCGCTTTATCTCCCATTGACAGAAATGTTTATGGTCGGCATTACCTTACTTTTTGTTTTTCCGTTCGCTGTTTTTGAATATTCTAGCTTAGAACAACACGGTCTTTTGTCAATTATAGTGATTACTATTGTAGTTTTGTTTTGTCTGATTGGGCTATTGGCAAATTTGTACGAAGAATACCCTGATTTTCGCTTCTCGCGCTTAGCAGCAACGTTTCTTGCCGTTTGGCTGATCTTCTACAGTTGCGGCCGGGCGGCGCGTGGTAAGCCATTGATATTGTTTGGATTGAGAGGTGATTCCCGCGAAAGTGTAGTGCCACGTGTGCGCCGTTTCTTATTGACTTGGAATGTGCATGCGCCAATTATGTGCGCACCACGAATGAGTTGGCGAGACGGTTCCGCGACATGTATTTCCGCAAGAAGACCTCGAGCGGCCGCGCCTATCTCCAGATCGTCGAAAGCCGTCGCCAAGGCGCGCAAGTGCGCCAGCAGGTGATCGCGACGCTTGGCCGCGTCGAAGAGTTGCGCGAGAGCGGGCAATTGGAGCGGTTGCTGCGATCGGGCGCACGCTTCGCCGCGAAAGCCATTGTCGTCGACGCCGTCGCCGACGGCGCTGTAACGGCGAGCGCGGCGCGACGCATCGGGCCCGCTCTCGTCTTCGAACGATTGTGGGAGGAGACCGGTTGCCGGAGGGTCGTCGAGGATCTCGCCGGTTCGCGCAAGCATGGCTTCCCGCTCGAACGCGCGGTGTTTCTCACCGTTCTGCATCGTCTATTTTCTGGCGGCTCCGATCGAGCGGCGGACCGCTGGCGGGAGGATTACCGGATCGATGGGGTCGAGAACCTCGACCTGCATCACCTCTACCGGGCGATGGCCTGGCTTGGCGGGGAGCTAGCCGAAGATCAACAGCACGGCGCCACGCCCTTCGCGCCGCGTTGCCTGAAGGACGCCGTCGAGGAGGAACTGTTCGCGCGGCGGCGCGATCTGTTCAGCACGCTCGATCTCGTGTTCATGGACACGACCAGCCTCTATTTCGAGGGAGCGGGCGGACAGACCCTCGGACAACGCGGCTTTTCCAAGGACCATCGGCCGGATCTCAATCAGATGATCCTCGCGGTGCTGCTCGATGGCGACGGCCGGCCGGTTTGCACAGAGATGTGGCCCGGCAACACCGCCGATACGGGCAGCCTTATCCCCGTCGTCGACAGGCTGCGCAAGCGCTTTTCCATCGGCCGGGTCTGCGTCGTCGCGGATCGCGGCATGATCAGCGCGGAAACAATCGCCGAACTCGAGGCGCGCGGGCTTCTCTACATTCTCGGCGTTCGGGAGCGCACCGACAAACTCGTGCGCGAACTCGTGCTCGACGATCCCGCTCCCTTCATCCCGCTCACCATTGCAAAGCGGGGCGAGGATATCGATTACGAGGCCAAGGCCGTCACTCGCGCCGGACGGCGCTACATCGTCTGTCGCAATCACGAACAGATGAAGAAGGACGCCGCCGCCAGGGCCGCGATCTTGACCGCGCTCGAGCGGCAATTGAAGAAAGGCGACAAGAGTCTCGTCGGCAACAAGGGCTATCGCCGCTTCCTCGCGACGCGAGGCGACGACATTTTCGCCATCGACTGCGCCAAGGCGGAAGAGGACGCAAAATTCGACGGTGTCTTCGTGTTGCGGACCAACGCCGATCTCACGCCGCTCGAAGCCATGCTCTGCTACAAGCGATTGTGGATGGTGGAGCGGGCGTTCCGCACATCGAAGAGTTTGTTCGCCACGCGGCCGATCTTTCACAAGCTCGACGAAACCATTCGCGGCCACGTGTCGTGCAGCTTCCTCGCCCTCGTCTTGAAAAAAGAGCTGGAGGATCGCATCGCCAATGTGGGCAGGCGGGGCGCCGCCAGCGACAACGCGGAAAGCGGTTCTTGGCCCGACGTTCTCGCCGATCTCGACTCGCTGACCGAGACCGAGGTCGAGCAAGACGGCAAACGTTTTCTCCTGCGCTCGGCGCCGCGTCCGGCGGCGAGCCTCGCCTTACGCGCCGCCGGCGTCGCTTTGCCGCCGACCGTGCGTCAACTCACCGACGCCTGACCCCGCTCCACCCCGGCGATCAACGAAAATGTAGTGCCAAGGCGCTTTTCCAGCGCGGGTTTATCCGTGCTATCAATGCATTACAAATTCCAACTGTTGAAGATCAGTTTGGATCCTTGCGCCATTACTCATGGAAACGGTCGCAATTGCATTATTGAAATCATGCTTTTTGGTGCCTAATTCTACTGTGTCATGAACGGATATGGGTAGCTGTCTGGCGGTGTGTTGTTTGACAGCATGGACATCGCATAAGGGTTTTTGCGAGCGCGACGGTGAGCCGTTTTCGGATCGTCGCGATCGAGTTTTCGACGTGACGTTCTGGTCGGATCGGCGGCGCCGCGGGGTCGAAAACCTTTGGGTAACGGAGGCATCTTGCGCCGCCAGGAGGCTGAGGGGGGAATCGCTTCCCGTTCGCAGATCAGAAAGCCGTAAGCTGCGATGCAGAGTGTCGCGTGGTGGTGAAAGCCACGCCAACCTCGACCTTCGTAATGGGCCAATCCGAGTTCGCCTTTCAGCTCCTCGTAATCGCGTTCGATGCGCCAGCGCAATTTGGCCTTGTCGACGAGATCCTGCAAAGGCGTGTCCTTGGGCAAGGTCGAGAGCCAATATTTCGTCGGCTCAGCTTCTTCATTCGGCCACTCAACAATGAGCCATTCCAGCGGATGCGGTTTGGTCCGATTGCAATCACGCGAGGCTGGGCGCAGACGCACAGCGGCAAAGCGCGAGGCGAGCGGCGTGTTCGAACCTTCGCGCCAGGTGAGGCTGCGCCATGCTTTTTTCTTCAAGCTCAGCGCCAGCTCCTTGACCGTGACGGGTTGATGTTCAAGATCACGGTTCAGACGAGACGGCTTGCGGCCATGGCCGCTCCAGGGCTTTGCCGGTAGAGGCTCCTGACCGGGCGGCCAAACGGTCAGCGTCGATTGGACGCCGACGACGTAAGGCAGATCCAAAGCTGTCACTCCGGCGCGAAAGCCGCCGTTCACGCCATAGCCCGCATCAGCCAGCACGACGCCCGGCGCGACGCCTGCGGCATGAGCCGCACGGATCTGATCAAGCGCAATCTGTGGCTTCGTCTTGAACTCGATCTCCTTGGGGATATGCGCCTTTTTTCGGCGTGCCTGATCATTTGCCCATGCCTCCGGCATATAGAGCCGGTAGGCGATCGGCAGGCTCGCCGTATGATTGGCGATCGACAGCGTCACCGCGACCTGGCAATTGTCCTGCTTGCCGAGCCTGCCGCAATATTGCCGCGCGACGCCGACCGAATGGGTCCCCTTTTTC
Organism: uncultured Alphaproteobacteria bacterium; assembly: GCA_963815815.1. GTDB lineage: Bacteria > Pseudomonadota > Alphaproteobacteria > Rhizobiales > Beijerinckiaceae > Methylocapsa. Next base: position 186,985 of record CAWFIA010000007.1, on the reverse strand, counting down.
GCAATGCCCGTGTCGTCCACGATCCAGGCTTCGATCGGGCCTTGTCTCTCGAGGGAAGGCAGAACCAGCTCGAAAACCTTACCCAAGACCGCCTCGTCCGACCAGGGCGCTTCGCCGACCAGATGCAGAAGCGATTGATGTTTGGCCGAGACGCGTGTCGGCGCAACAATCGCCGCCATAGGCTCGACGCTCTTGCGCTCGCCGGGCATCAACAGCCCGACGCAATAATCGTTCAAGGGCTTGGCCCGATCGGCATGCCCGATCACTTCAACAAGAGCCTCGACATAGGCGGCAAAACGCGCTTGGCTGGTTGGTCTCGAGAGATCCATATCAAACACCGGGTATCGATCAACAAATCAACAAGTTACCAGATTTGCTCGCGACGCGAATCTCCCTCGATTTTGTGATTCAGTAGAACTAATTGGCCTATTTCAGGCGTTCTAAGACCTTAGCTAGCGCGCAACGGGAACCAAATTTAATTTGCCATGCTAAAACCGCGGCAGCTCCGGGAACGGCTGCCGCCCGGCGTGCACATGCATCCGCCCCATCTCGGCGCAGCGGTGTAACACCGGAAAGACTTTGCCGGGGTTGAGCAGCATCTTTTCGTCAAAGGCGCATTTGACCTTGATCTGCTGGTCGAGGTCGATTTCGTTGAACATCTCCGGCATCAGATCGCGCTTCTCGACGCCGACGCCATGTTCGCCGGTCAAGACGCCGCCGACCTTTACGCAAAGGCGCAGAATGTCGGCCCCGAATTCTTCCGCGCGCAAAAGTTCGCCGGGGTTGTTGGCGTCGAACATGATCAGCGGATGCAAATTGCCGTCGCCGGCGTGAAACACATTGGCGACCCGTAACGAATGCTTCTCGGAAAGATCGCTGATGCCTTTCAGAACCTGCGGCAAAGCCTTGCGCGGGATCGTGCCGTCCATGCAAAGATAGTCTGGCGTAAGGCGCCCGACGGCCGGAAACGCCGCCTTGCGCCCGGCCCAGAAGGCGAGGCGCTCGGCCTCGGAGTTGGAGATCCGGCATTGCGTCGCCCCGCGCCGCAGCGCTATCGCCTCGACGCGGCCGACGAGATAATCGACTTCGACCGGCGGGCCGTCGAGCTCGACGAGCAGCATGGCCGCGGCCTCGCACGGATAGCCGACATGCACAAAGTCCTCGGCGGCCTGGATGGCGGGCTTGTCCATCATCTCCATGCCGCCTGGAATGATCCCCGCGGCGATGACGTCGGCGACGCAGGCGCCCGCCGCCTCGCTCGAATCGAAGGCGATCATCAAGGCTCTCGCGCATTCCGGCTTTTGCAGGATGCGGACGGTCACTTCGGTGACGACGCCAAGCATCCCCTCGGAGCCGACGATGAGGCCCAAAAGATCATAGCCCTCGGAATCGAGGAAGCCGCCGCCGACCCTGATGATCTCGCCGGTCATCAGGACCATTTCGACGCCGAGCACGTTGTTGGTGGTGAGCCCGTATTTGAGGCAATGCACGCCGCCGGAATTTTCCGCCACATTGCCGCCGATAGAGCAGGCGATCTGCGAGGAAGGGTCCGGCGCGTAGTAAAAGCCGCGATGCTCGACCGCGGCGGTGATCGCCGCATTGGTGACGCCGGGCTCGACGACGGCGTAACGGTTGTCGAAGTCGATTTCCTTGATCTTGTTGAACTTCATCATCGAAATGAGGACGCCGTCCTCGAGCGGCAGGGCGCCGCCCGAGAGCGAGGTGCCAGCGCCGCGCGGCGCCACTTTGACGTCATGCGCGTGGCAATAGGCGAGAATCGCCTGAAGCTCCTCGACGGTCGAGGGCAGCACGACCACGAGCGGCAGATTGGCGTAGGCGGTAAAGCCGTCGCTCTCGTAAGGACGCCGGCCGATCTCGCTGTCGATGACGCCCTCGCCTCGCACAAAGGTCCGCAAGGCGGCGACGATCTCGGCGCGCCGCGCCAGAATGGATTGGTCGACGTCCATCGGTTTCATGAGCGCAGCCCGCCGCTTCAGGATTTATCCAATAAATATGCGCCGGCGCCGGCGCGCGCAAAGGCTTTGCGCGTGGGGTTGGCGAACCTTCGCCTTGCGTTCGGAAGCGTCGCCCCCTATAAGCACGCCCATTCCACACGCGGATCGCGCGGCCCTGGTTGAAGGGCCGCTCCCGGTGGCTTTTTCCTATGGAGCCGGCGGATGGCCCAGAGGCGAAAAGTCCATAACGCTCCGCGGCGGCCTCAACCGGAGAAAGCGACGCCATGTCCTTGCCTGATTTCACCATGCGCAGCCTGCTCGACGCCGGCGCCCATTTTGGCCACCAGTCGCATCGCTGGAACCCGAAGATGGAGCCCTATATTTTCGGCGCGCGCAACAATATCCATATCATCGACCTCGCCCAGACCGTGCCGTTGCTGCATCAGGCGCTGAAGGCGGTTTCGGATACGGTCGCGCGCGGCGGGCGCGTGCTGTTCGTCGGCACCAAACGGCAGGCCCAGGACGCCATCGCCGAGGCGGCGCGCCGCTCGGCGCAATATTACATCAATTCGCGTTGGCTTGGCGGCATGCTGACCAATTGGAAGACCATTTCCGCCTCGATCCAACGCCTGCGCAAGGTCGAGGACGTCCTCGCCAGCGGCGCCGCCGGCCTCACCAAGAAGGAGCGCCTGATGATGTCGCGCGAGCGCGACAAGCTGGAGAAGGCGCTTGGCGGCATCAAGGAGATGGGCGGCATCCCAGACCTGATCTTCGTGATCGACACCAACAAGGAGCAGCTCGCCATCAAGGAAGCCGAGCGGCTGCATATCCCGGTCGCGGCGATCCTCGACACCAACAGCGATCCCGACGGCATCACCTATCCGATCCCCGGCAATGACGACGCGGGCAGAGCCATTACGCTTTATTGCGACCTCGTCGCGAGGGCCGCCCTCGACGGCATTGCGCGCGGCCAGGGCTCGAGCGGCGTCGACTTTGGCGAAGCCGCGCAGCCGCCGGAAGAGGTTTTGCCCGCCGCGACAGCTGAGACCGCGCCCCATGAGGCTCTTGAGGCGCCTGCGGAGGCGTTCGAATTGCTGACAGCGCCGCGCGGAGCGCCGGACGACCTCGGCAAGCTGCCCGGCATTGGCCCGCAGATCGTCAAGAAGCTGAATGACGCGGGCATTTTCCATTTCTGGCAGATCGCCGCGATGACCCCGCAAGATGCGGCGAAAACCGACCACGATCTGAGGCTTGGCGGGCGCATCGAGCGCGACGGCTGGATCAATCTGGCGCGCAGCCTCGTCGTCGCTTGAAGCCGCTTCGGCGGGCCCCCATCTGGGGTCGGCATTTAACAGACGGAACTTGAAGGGATCGACAATGGCGAGCGTCACGGCCGCAATGGTGAAGGATCTTCGCGAGAAGACCGGCGCTGGCATGATGGATTGCAAGAACGCGCTCAACGAGACGGAAGGCGACATCGAGGCGGCGATCGACTGGCTGCGCAAGAAAGGCCTCTCCAAGGCCGCCAAGAAATCCGGCCGCGTCGCGGCGGAGGGCCTCGTCGCGGTCGCCGTGCATGGGGTTGACGGCGTCGTCGTGGAAGTCAATTCAGAGACCGATTTCGTCGCCCGCAATGAGGAGTTCCAGGCGCTCGTCCGCACGATCGCGGCCGTCGCCGCGGAAAAGGGCCTGACCGACGTCGAGGCGATCAAGGGCGCCCATTATCCGGGCGGCGGCACGGTCGGCGACGCCATCGCCAACGCCATCGCGACGATTGGCGAAAACATGACCCTGCGCCGCGCCGCCAAGGTTCATGTCGAGCAGGGCGTCATCGGCCAGTATGCCCATAATGCGGTGGCCGACGGGCTTGGCAAGATCGGCGTCATCGTCGCGCTCGAATTGACGGGAGACGCTGTCGCGCTCGCCCCGGTGGCGCGGCTCATCGCGCTGCATGTAGCCGCGGCAAACCCCCTCGCGCTCGATTCCTCGCAGCTCGAACCTTCCGTTATCGAGCGGGAAAAAGCGGTGCTGGGGGACAAGAACGCCGGCAAGCCGCCCCATGTGCTTGAAAAAATCGTCGAGTTGGGCCTCAAGACCTATTATAAGGAGGTCTGCCTGCTCGATCAGCCCTCGATCCACGCCGAGCATGCGAACAAGACCATCGCTCAGGTGGTCAAGGAAGCCGAAAAGGCCGCGGGCGCGCCGGTAAAGCTGACGGCTTTCGCGCGCTACGCCCTCGGCGAGGGCATTGAGAAGCAGGAGAGCGACTTCGCCGCCGAAGTCGCCGCGGCCGCCAGCGGGCAGGTTTGAAGGCGCTCGTCGCCGCGAAAGACGTGATTTCTGGGGCTGATCGCGCCGCCGCCCGGGTGGATTTTCGGCTTGGGGAACGGGTCAGCGATTCGAAATTGACCGTCGTTCGATTTCGCAGGAAGGTTAAATCAGCGCGTCGGCGCCGCTTTGATTCGCGTTTCTCGCGTTGGAGAACGGCCATGTTTTCTGATTCTGCTCGTCCATTTCGCCTTATGGGGCGGTTAATTGCCTTAACGATCCTTTCGACCGCATTTGGTCTAGCGCTCGTCGCCCCTGGCTCGGCGGAATCGGTCCGCAAGCAATGCAGCGAAAAATATCAGGCCGCCAAGGCCGCCGGCACGCTGAACGGACAAGCGTGGCCGCAATTTTATAGCCAGTGCGCCGCCGAAGCGAAGGCGGGAGCTCCGGAGGCCGCTCCGGCCGCAGCGCCGCCCCCCGCCCCGGCAAATCCGCTGAAGCCCGCGCCGACAGCCGCCACGCCTGCGCCGGCAGCCCCCAAGCCCGCGCCCGCCGCGCCCGCGGCCGCCGGCGCCGCAGTGTTTCCCACGGCGGTGTCGCCGACCCACGCCAATGAAAAGCCCGGCAAGGCGCGCATGAAGACTTGCCTCGACCAATATAACGCCAACAAAGCGACGGGCGGCAATGGCGGCCTGAAGTGGATCCAAAAGGGCGGCGGCTACTACAGCCAGTGCAACGCCCGCCTTAAGGGCTGACGCGCCAAGGTGCCGAAGCCGGACGTACTGCTGCGCCGGAAGGCTGCGTCTTCAGCCGCCTCTCCGAGAGGGCGTCGGTATCTCGCGGCTCCCGACCCAATGCTAGCCCTCACGCTCGCCGGGCGGCCCGTGAACGAAGCGCCGCGACAGTCGCGCTCAATCTTCGCCGCAATGGCCCAGCGGCGGATCGAGCATTACGCCCGCAATTTGTGATAGTCGAGATAGAGGGCCTGGAGTTCGCGCCAGCGCTCCGTACAGGCGGGCGCGGCCTCGCCGTCAAGCGCTTTCGCCAGTCGCTCGAAATGCGCGTGCCAGCCAGGCAGCACCAGGCCGAGCCAGGGAAACGCCTTTTCGCCATGGATGAACACCAGGGGCGTCGCGTCTGGACCGTCCGGCTCCAGCTCGCAGCGGATGACGCTCTCTTTCTTGTCGCCAACCTTCCAGGTGTTGCCCGCGCCTGGCTGCGCTAGAGATAGGCATAGGCGGCGAGCAGGGAGCCGATAGCGCCAAGGCCGATGGAAGCCCGCCACGGCCAGCGCTGGCCGCGCATGATGATCGAGATCGTCGCCACCGCGATAGCAACGTGGAGAAACGTCACCGCCATGGTGAGAAGATGATGGCGCCGCTCATGCCTTTCGCTTTCTTTGAGCTTGGCTTCGGTCTGACGCTCCAGCGTCTCGCCTTTAGCGAAGAGCGCTTCCTGATCAGCTCCATAGCGCTGCGCTTGCGCCTTGAAATCGGCGGCCGACGGCCCGCCTCCTGCGGCCGCAATCTCATACATGTTTTTCTTGATGCTTTTGGCTTGGTAGAAATTCCAATTGTCGGTCGCCTTGTTCTGGATGAGAACCGCCGCGTTCTTGTCGCCGATCGTCGCCGCCGTCTCGATCGACTCGAGGCTGCCGATCGTTGCCGCGATCACCGCCAAAATGGCGATTGTAATCGACACTTTGGTGAGGAACGCGTCGCCGAGATGCGCGACATGCTCTGCATGTTCCGCGTGCTCGAAATGCTCGGTTGGTGACTCATCCATGGCGCAACAATCCTGCGGAAGCTTAATGGTTCTGATTTGGCGACTATACCCAAGCGAGGGATGCGGCGCCCGGTTTCCTTTTCCACTGGTCCGCCAAGTTTGCATCATCATCGTGTCGCGAATGGCGCGAAGCTCGCTTAAGGACGAGCGAGGCGACGCGCCAAGGCGGCGCGTCCCTGGCTAAAAAGCCACACAATTTGATAAAGCGCGGCTCTTCCTCCGTTCGAATAGACAGGAGGGGCCGCCCGCCATATAAACTGCGCCGTTGCGGCGGCATAACGAGGATCTCGACGACCATGGTGAACCGGAACATCGATCCGAGCATTGCTGATCCTTCGGCGTTTGCGCGCCGGACGATGGTCGATTGCCAGATCAGGACCTTCGACGTTACCGACGCCGCGTTGCTGGCGCGCATGCTCGAGGTGCCGCGCGAGCGGTTTTTGCCGGCGGATCTTAGGCAGCTCGCTTACTCCGATTCGAGCTTGCAGGTGAAATCGGGCGTTTCCGGCGAGACGCCGCGGCGTCTGTTGCCGCCGTTGATTCTGGCGCGACTCGATTCAGAGCGCGCGGATCGTCGCGAGCGATAAAGCGCTCGTCGTCGCGGCGGGATGTGGCTACTCGACAGCTCTCATTGCCGGTCTCGCCCGCGATGTCGTCGCGCTCGAAGCCGATTCGGCGCTTTGCGATGAACTGCGGACCAATCTCGACGGGTTCGGCCTCAAAGATGTGCGGACCATTCGCGGCCCCCTCGCGGCGGGAGCGCCGAACGAAGCCCCGTTTGACGTCATTCTCATTGATGGCGGCGTCGCGGCCAATCTCGATTCGCTGCTTGCCCAGCTGAAAAATGGTGGGAGGCTTGTCACGGTTCAGCGCCTGGCGGACGGAACATGTAAGGCGGTTCGTTATGACAAGGCGGACGGGGCGACCGGTTTTCGCATCCTTTTCGACGCTCCGGCGCCGGTGCTTGACGCGTTTGCGCTAAAGGAAGAATTCACGTTTTCGTGAGACCAGGAGATGCCTGTTTCGCGACAAGATCCGGTACTAACACGAACGCCGCGCTGGATAGATCGGGCCGGCGACTTCGAACGGCGTCAGGGGCGGGGCGTCGCTGGGCGCGGCCGACGAAGAAGCCGATCGAAAACGGCAGGATGAGGGCAAGAAATTTTGTTTTATGGGTGGCATCGCGTGGCTTTGTCTCGGCTGAAGCGTAAACGCCGGGTCGCCGGCGCGGCGGCGCTCGCCGCTGTTCTTGCGTGGCCAGTCGCGACTTCGCCGGTCGCGGCGGAAACTATGTCGAGCGCATTGATACGCGCTTATGGCGGCAATCCCGATCTCAACCAGGAGCGCGCCGGCGTTCGCGCCCAGGACGAGAATTTGCCGCGGGCCACTTCGGGCTGGCCGCCCGATTTTGTCCGCCAACGGGCAGTTCGGCTATAATTACCTTGATACGATCCAGGGTGGCGCCCGAACCCGCGGAAGCACGCCGCCGACGACCGTCGGCTTGACCGTCACGCAGAATCTCTTCAACGGCGGCCGCACGCTAAATGGCGTGCGGCAGGCCGAATCAAACATTTTCGGCTCGCGCGAAAATCTCCGCAGCACCGAGCAGGACGTTCTCCAGAACGGCGCCACCGCTTATATGAACGTGCTGCGCGATACGGCGGTCCTGGAGCTGCGCCGCAACAACATCACTGTTCTCGAAGAACAGCTGCGTCAGACGCGCGACCGCTTCAATGTCGGCGAAGTGACGCGCACGGACGTCGCGCAGGCCGAGTTGAGCCTTGCGAGCGCCCGTTCGGATTATTTCGCGGCGCAAGCCAATCTGCAGACCAGCATCGCCAATTATCGTCAGATCATCGGCGTCCAACCGACCCGGTTGGAGCCGGCGCGCACCATCGAGGCGTTGCTGCCGAAATATATGAACGCCGCGGTGGCGCTGGCGCTGGAAGAGCATCCGGCGATTTAAGCGGCGCTCCACGCAGTCGACGCCGCGGCCCTGCAGGTCAAGCTGGTCGAGGGCGAGCTTTATCCGACAATCAACATTGTTGGCAATGTACAGCATCAAACCGATTATCTTGGCGTTCACAACGCCACTCTCCTGAACGGTTCGGTGTCGGGTGTGGTAACAGTCCCGATCTATGAGGGCGGCGAGGTCTACGCCAGAGCCCGCCAGGCCAAGGAAACGCTGGCGCAGTCGCGCCTGCAGGCGGACTTGCAACGGGATTCGGTGCGCGCCGCGGTGGTGTCGGCCTGGGGCTCGCTCGATTCAGCGAAGGCAGTCATACAGTCGGCGTCGGCGGCGGTGAAGGCGGCGGAAATAGCGCTCGACGGCGTAAGGGAAGAGGCCAAAGTCGGCCAGCGCACGACCTTCGACATTCTCCAACAACAGCAGATCCTGCTTAATGCGCGCGTCACCCTCGTCACTGCCGAGCGCGACCGGGTTGTCGCTTCCTACGCCGTGATGGGGGCGATCGGCCGGCTTTCGGCAGCCAACCTCGGCCTCGATGTCGCGACCTATGATCCGACAATTCATTTCGACCAGGTCAAGGACAAATGGATCGGCTTGCGCACCCCGGATGGCCGCTGATCCCGAAGATAGCGACGAACGCCTCAGTCAAGGTTGATCCTCCAAATTCCAGCGGGCGCCGGGTCGCCGTCCGTCTGCGAGCTGATCTCGCGCTCTTGTGGACCGCCGTTAGTTGGTCTTGCCAACGCCGAAGAGCTGAGACTAACTTAAGTCATTGACGCTCGCCGCTCGTGGAAGAGGTCTCGGAGTTTGCCCGCCGCGCAATCGCCTCGACGCGCATCATCGGCGCATTTTTTATGGGGAAAGCACTAGAGGCCATGAGCGCAGCCAATTTCATTCAAACAGAGCTGTCGGACGCGAACCCGCGGGAGCCTTCCATGGAGGAGATTTTGGCCTCGATACGGCGCATCATCGCCGAGGATCAGGCATTGTTCGCGGCCAATGACGCTTCGCGCGCAAATTTCGGCGCTCCCCAGACTGGCGGCTCCGATGCGGTCGATGCCGTCGAGGCTCCTGTTCCCGGAGGCAGGCTCGATGTCGAGGCAGAGGCCTGCGAACAAGTTGCGGAGACCGCCCGCCAGCGCGGTGACGAGCGCGCGCCCGACGCCGACGCGAGCGACGGCCCCAAGGAGCGGCTTGTTTCGGCAAGCACGGATGCGACTGTCGCGAAAGCCTTCGAGACGCTCGTCGCCGCCCGTTTCGCGCAGAATTCCGAAGCCATTCTGGCGATGACGAGAAACGCCTTGCGGCCGCTGTTGGAGGCCTGGCTCGACGCGCATTTGCCAGCCCTGGTCGAGCGCCTCATCCGCGCCGAGATCGAGCGCATGAGCAAGGGCTAACGTCCGTCCCCGCAAGGCGCGGACCTTTTTGAATGAGCCGCGCGTCGAGGCGAAACGACCGCCTCGCAGCTTGCCTTTTTCCCCGGCCTTTGCCATCGCATGACTTTGACGCGCAGCGCGCGGACCCGCCCGTGGCGCCGCGCGCGAGGTCTGAAGGGACAGAAGCTGATTTGATGATGGAAAAGACTTTCGATCCGAAGGTGGTCGAGGACCGCGTCTCGGCCGCTTGGCGAGCGGCCGAAGCATTCAAGGCTGGCCAGCCAGAGCGGGCGGGCGCCGAGCCCTTTGCAATCGTCATTCCGCCGCCGAACGTCACCGGCGCGCTGCATATGGGCCACGCCCTCAACACGACCCTGCAGGACATTCTCGCCCGCTTCGAGCGGATGCGCGGCAAGGACGTGCTTTGGCAGCCGGGCACGGACCACGCCGGCATCGCCACCCAGATGGTGGTCGAGCGGCAATTGATGGAGCGCCAGCAGCCCGGCCGGCGCGACCTCGGCCGCGAAGAGTTTCTAGAGCGCGTGTGGGCGTGGAAGGCCGAGTCCGGCGGCGCCATCATCAACCAGCTGCAGCGCCTCGGCGCCTCCTGCGACTGGTCGCGCGAACGCTTTACGATGGACGAAGGACTCTCCCGCGCCGTGGTCAAAGTGTTCGTCCAACTCTACAAGGAAGGGCTGATCTACAAGGATAAGCGGCTGGTCAATTGGGACCCGGTGCTGCAAACCGCGATCTCCGACCTTGAGGTGGTCCAGGTCGAGACCAAGGGTCATTTGTGGCATTTCAAATATCCGGTCGTCGACGATGACGGCGCGGAGACCGGCGAGTTCGTCATTGTGGCGACCACGCGGCCCGAAACCATGCTGGGCGATACGGGCGTCGCGGTTAATCCGAAAGACGAACGCTATTTTCACCTGCATGGCAAGCGCGCGCGCCTGCCGCTGGTCGGGCGCCTGATCCCGATCGTCATGGACGACTATTCCGACCCAGAGAAGGGGACGGGCGCGGTGAAGATCACGCCGGCGCATGACTTCAACGATTTCGAGGTGGGTAAGCGGCATGGGCTGCCGTTGATCAATATTTTCGACGCCGAGGCTCGTGTCGCCCTTCAGGGAAATGCTGAGTTCATGCGCGATCTGCCACACCCCAGCGAAATCGATGAAACTCAACGACAGGCGTTCGCCGAGGTTCGACAGCTCCACGGGATCGATCGCTTCTTGGCGCGCCAGAAGATAATCGAACTGATGGATGGTCTCGGATTTTTGGCGCAGATCGAAACGCATTCGCACATGGTCCCGCACGGCGACCGTTCTGGCGCCGTCATCGAGCCGTGGCTGACGGACCAATGGTATGTCGACGCCAAGACTTTGGCACAGCCCGCCTTGGAGGCGGTGCGGTCAGGCAAGGCAAATTTCGTCCCGAAGAATTGGGAGAAGACCTATTTCGACTGGCTGGAGAATATTCAGCCTTGGTGCATCTCACGCCAGCTTTGGTGGGGCCATCAGATCCCGGCTTGGTACGGACCCGACAAGCTGGACGACGGGAAAACGAGTCTCTCTGATTTCAGGCGGACGGGCGATCTCGATCCAAGGGCGCCCAGGTCTATTCGTCGCTACAACGGAAGACGATGCACTGGACCAAGCCACTGATTTTTACGGCAAGCCAGTCGTCATCGTCAAAGATGCATTGGGCGCATCCGATCTATACGAATCGGCTGGTCTGGCCAATCCGATTAAAGCCATTCCCATTTGGCGCGACCCCGACGTCCTCGACACCTGGTTCTCCTCCGCCCTCTGGCCGTTCTCGACGCTCGGCTGGCCGGACGAGACCGCCGAACTCAAGCGCTATCTATCCGACCAACGTGCTCGTCACCGGCTTTGACATCATCTTCTTCTGGGTCGCCCGGATGATGATGATGGGCCTGCATTTCATGGGCGAAGTTCCGTTCCGCGACATCTACATCCACGCGCTGGTCCGCGACGAGAAGGGCGCCAAGATGTCGAAGTCGAAGGGCAACGTCATCGACCCCTTGGGTCTCATTGAGCAATATGGCGCGGATTCCTTGCGCTTCACTCTAGCCGCCATGGCGGCGCAAGGGCGCGATATAAAACTCTCGCCGCAGAGGGTCGAGGGCTATCGGAATTTCGCGACAAAAATCTGGAACGCCGCGCGTTTCGCCGAACTCAACGAATGCGTCCGCGTCGAAGGCTTCGACCCCAAAGTCGGTCAAAATCACCCTCAACGCCTGGATCATCAGTGAGGCCGCCAAGGCTGTCGCGGAGGTCACAAGCACGATAAAAACCTATCGCTTCAACGACGCCGCCAACGCCGCCTATCGCTTCGTCTGGAACATCTTCTGTGACTGGCATCTCGAACTGGCGAAGCCGCTGCTGCAAGGCGAGGACGGCCCCGCCAAGGATGAGACGCGCGCGACGACGGCTTTCGTTCTCGACGCGATCGTCAAGCTGCTGCATCCCTTCATGCCGTTCCTGACCGAGGAGCTTTGGGCGATCAAAGGCGCCGCGGGGCCGCCGCGCGAAACTTTGCTCGCGTTGGCGCCGTGGCCGCAACTTGAAGGGCTCGAAAACGCCGCCGCTGAAGCCGAGATCGGCTGGGTCATCGAACTGATCTCCGAGGTTCGCTCGGTGCGCTCCGAGATGAACGTCCCAGCGGGGGCGATGATTCCTCTCGTTCTCGTCCACGCCGACGAGGCGGCGGCTTACTGCGCGAAAAATTGGGACGAGACTTTGCGGCGCCTCGCCCGGCTGTCCGGCATCTCTCTCGCCGCCGAGGCGCCGGAAAAATCCGTTCAGATTCCCGTCAGGGGGACGATGGCCGCCTTGCCGTTGCAGGGGATCATCGACTTCGACGCCGAGAAATCTCGGCTCGCGAAAGAGATTGGCAAGCTCGAAGCGGAGATTAAAAAGATCGAAGCCAAGCTCGGCAACGCCGATTTCGTGGCGCGGGCGCCGGAGGAAGTCGTCGAGGAGAATCGCGAGAGGCTGGAGGAGGCCAAAGCCCGAGCGCAAAAACTCGCGGCGGCGCTCAAGCGGCTTGGCTGAGCGCCTATCCTTCGAGGAAGGGAATAGCGACGCCAAATGTCTGCAGCAGCAGGATCGGTGTTGAGGCACAGCACGGCCACGGCTGCGACGATCGCGCCGATGCGCGTCAGCCGGCCGTTGACGAAAGAGCCCATAATGTCGGCGCGCTGCGTGAAAATCAAAAGCGCGATCATGGGAATCGGCAGCGCGATGCTGAGCACGACCTGACTGAGAACCAGCGCGTTGGTCGCGTTGACGCCGAGCGCGACGACGACGAAAGCGGGGACCATGGTGACCAGCCGTCTGACCAGGACGGGAATCCTGAAGCCGACGAACCCTTGCATGATCATCTGGCCGGCCATGGTGCCGACCGCCGAACTCGAGACGCCGGACGCCAGCAAGGAGATCAGGAAGACGCTGGCGGCGCCGGCGCCGAGGATCGGCGTCAGCGTGTGGTAGGCGGTCTCGATCTCGGCGACGTCGCTGTGCCCGGCGTGAAACGCGGCCGACGCCATGATCAGCATGGCCATATTGACGGCGCCGGCGAACATCCAGCGCGATGACGACCTCTTTGTTGGAGTAGCGCAGCAGCTGCGCCGGTCGGCGTCGTCGCGCGCGATTGTGCGCGCCTGGGTCAGACCCGGAATGCAGATAGATCGCATGCGGCATGACGGTGGCGCCGATGATGCCGACGGCGATCGTGACCGCCGCCGCGTCCTGAAGCTGGGGCATGACCGTATGGAATGCGGCCGACGCCCAGTCGACCGGAGCGATGAAGAGTTCGATGACGTAACAGAGGCCGATTGTCGCGACGAGCGCGCCGATGATCAATTCGATCGATCGGAAACCGCGCCGCTCGAAAGTGAGAATTCCATAGGTGATGATCGCGGTGACGACCATGCCCCAGACCAGCGGCAGGTTGAAAAGAAGCGAAAGACCGATCGCGCCGCCAAGAAATTCGGCGAGGTCCGTCGCCATCGCGGCGATCTCGCTGACGATCCACATGATCCAGACGAGCGGGCGCGGCAATTGCTCGCGGCATATTTCGGCAAGGTTGCGGCCGGTTACGATCCCGAGCTTCGCCGACAAGGCCTGAAACAGCATCGCGATGACATTGGCGAGGAGGACGACCCAGAGCAGGGTGTAGCCATATTTGGCGCCGGCCTGGATATTCGTCGCGAAATTGCCAGGATCCATATAGGCGATCGAGGCGATCACAGCCGGCCCGGCCATCGGAATGAACGCGCGCAGCCCGCGCCGGCGCCCGTCGAGCACCTCGCGAATGGCGTATTGCATCCGCTTCGCTTGGCCGGCGAGCGACGCGGCCCTGTGCGATATCCGTCATCCTCAGATCTCCACCGCCGAACTCGGTCCGGCAAGGCCGCCGCGTTTTAGATAACGCAAAGCCTCGCGCTCGACGCGCGCGGCTGAATTTGGCGGCTCCCTCATCAATTTGATCTATTGGCTTCCTTATGTAGCCAATGGCTACAAAACGTCAACCGCGAAACCGAGCGGACGCAGTTGGTCCTGGGACGAAGAGGACCTCGGGGCGGATGCGGGACATTTGCCGATCCTTGCGTTAAAACCGAAACCAGATGGCGGGCGCGGCGACAAGCGCGCGCCCCGTCAGCGCCGCGGAAAAGGAAAAGATGACGAAGAAACCGGCGAAGCTCGACGCTCCCCACTGCCGAACTGCCGGCCGAGGCGGAGCAGGCGCTGCGCTTTGAGAAGGCGCGTTCCGCGCAGGCCGGCGCGGTGCTCGAGGATTACGTCGAACTGATCGACGATCTTCTTGACCAGCGGCGGCGAGGCGCGGCCGACCGATATCGCCCGAAGGCTGGGCGTTTCGCACGCGACGGCGATCAAGAGCATCGCGCGGCTGAAGCGCGAGGGTCTCGCGACGTCGAAACTCTATCGCGGCGTTTTCCTAACCCCGAAGGGGCAGGAGCTCGCCGCCCGCGTCCGCGCGCGGCATCGCCTGGTTGTCGATTTGTTGATCGCCGTCGGCGTGCCGCCGCATTGCGCCGAGCTCGACGCCGAAGGAATCGAGCACCATGTCTCGGACGTCGCCCTGGCGGCCTTCTCACGTTTTCTTAAGCGATAACGCAATATTTGAGTTCGCGCAGCCGGCATTCGCCACAAAGCGAACGCGATTGCCATTCACTGGACTTTCTGTCGATCGCATTAATCCAAGGAAGGCTCACGTATTTCGTGCACCATGCAATCTTAAGGGGAGTCCTACAGGGTTTTTCTGTTGACATGGTCGATTTGTGCTTTTTCGGTCACAGGGAGCAGATAACGTGACCCCGTCTTGGCGAGCCAAGAACAACAGCCCTTTTCAGGCCCTTTAGCTGGGTAATTGTGGTCAAGACGAAGCAAATTTCATCGACGCCGCTGGGCCTCGGCGCGGCAGGTTTTCTTCGCCCGCTCCTGGCGCGGCATTCCTTTCCACGGCCGTTTGTCCACATTCACTGCGACTTCCCGGGCGGTGTCGTTGAGCGCGCGCATGGGACGAAAGATCGAAGTTTTGGCGCTCCGTCAGGTGACGGATCGCACCTCGCGCGCGCGCTGGGCGGCGCTATTTCTTTGGCTGGCGGGCGGGCGCCTGAGCGATTGGCGGCGACGGGGTCATGCGCCGGCGCGCGATGGATGCGGGACCAGTACGTTGGCCGTCCGATCTGGGTGATGCGAGCGCCTGGCCGAAAGCGAAATTATTTTCGTCCGGCGCGGCAGCCAATTCGGGTCTGTTGCGCGTTATGGCGTGTCTCGGACGCGCCCGGAGGCGCCGTCTGCGCTCTGAAGAAGCCGGTGTTCGGAAGTAATGCCCCATGTCATTGCCGCGGTTGATGCGCTTTGGAGCCCTTGGCTCTGTTTCGGACTGGCGGTGAGCTTGCCGGCGGCGAATATCCACGCCCTTGGAGGGCGCGGATAGCGCAGCCGCCGGCGACAAGGCGTCGGTCTCGACAGCTTTATAAGACGCCTCGCGCGGCTCTGCTGCGCCGGCCTTGAGGACATTTCCGGCCGGCGCTGCCGACTCCGCGATCGCCGCTCTGAAATACGCCGCGGCGGGCGGCGAGACTTGGCGCAGTGGAAGCTTGCGACGATCTACGCCACCGGCGACGGCGCGCCTCGCGACGACGTCAAGGCTTATGAATATTTTTCGACAGTTCATCAACGGCTATGATGACGACGATCCCGGATTGGCGCGACAAATCGGTCGTCTCGAATGCTCTGGTCGCGGTCGGGACCTATAGCCTGAATGGCATAGCAGACACCAAAGTGCGGCCGGATCCCGCAGCGCGCGCGGGCGATGTTCAATTACGCGGCGACGACATTTTGGCGACGCCACCGCCCAATATAATCTCGCGCGGCTGCTATCTCGACGGCGTCGGCGGCGACAAGGACAGCCGGCAAGGTTTGCGCTGGCTTTATCTTGCCGCGGACAAAGGCAATGTCCAGGCGCAGGGCTGCTCGGCCAGATGATGTTCGATGGGCGGACGGCGTCGCGCCGCAGCATGCCCGCGGCCTGATGTGGATGACGCTCGCCCGCGAGGCCGCAAACAACTCGAAGAAAGATCAGTGGATCATGGACCTTTACGACAAGTCGATGGCCGCCGCGACGCGACGACGAGCGCCAGACCGCGCTTGGCTTCTTGAAGATCATCTGAAGCGGCGCAACTGATTCGGCGACGGCAGCTCCAGCGCGAATTTGAACGCGGCGCTCAGCGGGCGGAAGAAAGCGTCGGCGTGTAGGAGAGCGGGCGTGCTTGCGGGCCAGTTGGCGCTGATCGCGCGCCGCGCTTTTTACGGGCGCCGCGATTTACGTTAATCTCGTCGAGCAGCCGTCGCGCCTTGGGCTCAACGACCGATCGCTCTTCAAGGAATGGAAGCCGGCTTATGCCCGGGGCTTAATGATGCAGGCCCCGCTGGCCGCTGGCCGGCGGTCTGCTGGGATTGCTCGCGGCCTATGCATCTGCGTGATTGGCGTTGGGCGTTCGGCGCCGTCGTGCTGCTTTGCAACTGGCCTTTCACCTTGGTCGCCATCATGCCGACCAACCGCCGCCTCGAGGCGATCGCGCCGCAAGATGCGGACGCCGAAAGCCGGGCGCTCGTCGTGAAATGGGGCGGCCTGCATGCTGTCCGCAGCGTCCTTGGCGGCCTTTCGACGCTGGCGTTCCTGTGGGCTTCGATCGCTGAATGCGAAATGAAATCCGGACGGATCAGGGTCGGCGTCGGCGGCTGGAGCTTTCGCGCCCTGGCGGGACAATTTCTATCCGCGCGGCTGCCGCAGCCGCAGGAGCTTAGCTTCGCCAGCCGCAAACTCAGCGTCATCGAGATCAACGCCACCTTTTACCGCACGCAAACGGCCGGAGAGTTTTCGTCGCTGGGCCGAGGAGACGCCCGGCGGATTTCGTCTTTTCGGTCAAGGCGCACCGGCTGACGACGCATCGCAAGGTCCTTGCCGAAAACCGGCCGGCGATCGACCATTTTCTGACGA
Source organism: uncultured Alphaproteobacteria bacterium (assembly GCA_963815815.1). Lineage (GTDB taxonomy): Bacteria > Pseudomonadota > Alphaproteobacteria > Rhizobiales > Beijerinckiaceae > Methylocapsa. The sequence goes on along the minus strand of CAWFIA010000007.1, from coordinate 170,075 downwards.
GCGGGCTGTTGGAGCTGGGCGAAAAACTCGGGCCGATCGTCTGGCAGTTCGCGCCGACGAAGACAATTTGAGGCCGAGGATTTCGAGGCGTTTCCTGCGCTGCTGCCAGAAGAAAGGGGAGAACGCAAGCTGAGGCATGTCCTGGAGGTCCGGCACGACAGCTTTTGCGTCGAGGATTTCATAACGCTTTGGCGCGGCGCCATGAATGCGCCATCTGTCTCGCCGAGTCGGACGCCTATCCCATGATCCCCGACGTCAGCCGCAGATTTCATCTATGCGCGGCTGCAAAAGAGCGCGGCGTCGCTCGCCGCAGGCTATGCGTCCGGCGCGACTCGATCAATGGCGCGATCGGGCGCTGAACTGGGCGAGGGGCGAGCAGCCGGCCGATTTGCCCTATGTCAGCGGGACATGCGCCGGAAGAACGCGCGCGCGCGCGACGTGTTCATCTTTTTCATCGCCGGCGCGAAAGAGAAAAATCCCGCCGCCGCCTGCGCCCTGATCGAGCGATTGGCGTAATGAGCCCTGTTTTCACGCCAGTTCGATGCGCACGGGAACGTGGTCCGACGGCTTGTCCTCGCCGCGCACGGCCTTGTCGATCGTCGACTTTCGACGAGGCGGTCGGCGGCGTGCGGCGACAGCAGCAGATGGTCGATGCAAATGCCCTTTGTTGCGCTGCCAGGCGCCCGCCTGATAATCCCAGAACGTATAGAGGCCCGGCTTCGTCCGTGGTCGCGCGCAAGGCGTCGGAGAGGCCGAGGTTCAGGAGCGTGCGGAAACGCGCCCGCGTCTGCGGCAGGAACAGCGCGTCGCCGATCCAGGCGGCGGGTCGGCGCAATCGCGCGCCGTCGGGATCACATTGTAATCGCCGGCCAGAACCAGCGGCTCCTCCAGCTGCCAGAAGCGTCCGCGCATGGGCGATGAGGCGGTCCATCAAGGCAAGCTTATAGGCGTATTTCTCCGTATCCGGCGGGTTGCCGTTGGGCAGATAGATCGACGCGACGCGGACGACGCCGCCCGCGTGCGGGCAGCACGGCCTCGATGTAGCGGGCGTGTTCGTCGTCCGGATCGCCGGGCAGCCCGCGGGTCACTTCGATCGGCGTCTTCGACAGAATGGCGACGCCATTAAAGCCCTTCTGGCCATGAATCGCGCGCGTTATAGCCTAGCGCCTCGACCTCTTCGCCGAGGGAAGGCGTCTTCAAGCATTTCAGCTCTTGAAGGCAGAGAACTTCGGGCCCGACGTCGCGCAGATAGCGCAGCGAGATGCTCGGTCCGCTGGCGCACCGAATTGACGTTCCAGGTGGCGATTTGCATGAGTCCCGCTGCCGCTTCGCGCGCTGTGACCCGCGCCGCCGGGCGCAAATGCGCGCGTCTGGGTTGCGGCTGCATGAGAGGCGGCAAGGGGCCGTGCGGCAAAACGCCCTCGCGCATCAGAGCGCGGCGCAACGGCCCGATCATCGAAAAGGCGAACAAGCCCGCGCCGCGCAATAAATCCACGGGCAACAACTCCGAGAGCAGCGAGCGGTTCAGGATGTCGACCGCGTTGTGCGCAAGGAGATGTCGCCGCGCCGCGCTCGCGCCATAGGTCTTGAGCGCCGCCGTCCGCCGATGTCCCTCCCGTTGGCCCGCGCGTCCTCAAGGCTTCGACGAGGGCGGCGATGTCGCGCAGGGACTGAGGTTGAGGCCCTGCGCCGCGAGCGGCGGAAAGACGTGCGCGGCCTCGCCGACGAGCGCGATGCGATGCCCAAACAGCTTGGCGGCGCGCATGCCGGCCATGGGAAAAAAGCCGCAAGGCCCGTCGAGCTCCATGGCGCCCAGAAGACGGCCGACCTGCTGTTCGACTTCGCGCGCCAGTTCTTGCGGCGCAAGCGCGCCGCGGCGTCCGGCCTCGGCGGTGGACATCAGCCAGACGAGGCTCGATCGATGTGGCTTATCGCCCAGCGGGCGCAGCGGCACCAGCGTGCACGGCCCGGACGCGCGTATGGAACTCGGTCGATATGTTCCGGTGCGGCTTGGCGTGCGAGAGCAGGGCGGTCAAGCGCGACCTGCGGATAGGTCCAGCCGCGCGCCTCGATCCCGGCCTTGCTTCGCGCCAGTGAGGCGCGTCCGTCGGCGGCGACGACGAGCCTAGCCTTAATCTGAGGAGTACCGGCGAGCGTGGCGTGGACCATCCGCTCTTCGAAGACGATATCGGCGATCAGACCTTCGTAAAGGGCTAGGCCCGAGCAGCTTCGCGCGCGCTCGGCAAGGCCTTCGACGAGAACGTCATTTTCGATATTCGCGCCGAACGCCGAAAGGCCGATCTCGCTTGCCACGAAGGCGACCGACGGCGCCTTAAAGCGCGCGTTCGTCGCGTCCGTCATCACGATTTTTTCGAGCGCGCCGGCCTTTTCGCGAAAGCGCGGCCACAACCCGAGCGACTTATAAAAACGCAGCGAGCCTTCGAACAGCGCCACGGTCCGACCGTTGGCGCGCAGATCAATCCGCCCGACGCAGGCGACGGTGAATCCAGCTTGGCTGAGCGCGATGGCGCACGACAGTCCGGCGGCGCCGGCGCCAACGACCAGAATGTCGACGTCAAAATCGGCAGCCGTATCCGTCATGGCGCGCTCCCTCTTAGTCATCGTCTAGCGCATTTGCGGCGGAGCGAACGCCGGAGGAGTCGCTCGTCTCCGATTGCATCAAACTGATCTTCAACAGTTGGAATTTGTAATGCATTGATAGCACGGATAAACCCGCGCTGGAAAAGCGCCTTGGCACTACATTTTCGTTGATCGCCGGGGTGGAGCGGGGTCAGGCGTCGGTGAGTTGACGCACGGTCGGCGGCAAAGCGACGCCGGCGGCGCGTAAGGCGAGGCTCGCCGCCGGACGCGGCGCCGAGCGCAGGAGAAAACGTTTGCCGTCTTGCTCGACCTCGGTCTCGGTCAGCAAGTCGAGATCGGCGAGAACGTCGGGCCAAGAACCGCTTTCCGCGTTGTCGCTGGCGGCGCCCCGCCTGCCCACATTGGCGATGCGATCCTCCAGCTCTTTTTTCAAGACGAGGGCGAGGAAGCTGCACGACACGTGGCCGCGAATGGTTTCGTCGAGCTTGTGAAAGATCGGCCGCGTGGCGAACAAACTCTTCGATGTGCGGAACGCCCGCTCCACCATCCACAATCGCTTGTAGCAGAGCATGGCTTCGAGCGGCGTGAGATCGGCGTTGGTCCGCAACACGAAGACACCGTCGAATTTTGCGTCCTCTTCCGCCTTGGCGCAGTCGATGGCGAAAATGTCGTCGCCTCGCGTCGCGAGGAAGCGGCGATAGCCCTTGTTGCCGACGAGAACTTCTTGTCGCCTTTCTTCAATTGCCGCTCGAGCGCGGTCAAGATCGCGGCCCTGGCGGCGGCGTCCTTCTTCATCTGTTCGTGATTGCGACAGACGATGTAGCGCCGTCCGGCGCGAGTGACGGCCTTGGCCTCGTAATCGATATCCTCGCCCCGCTTTGCAATGGTGAGCGGGATGAAGGGAGCGGGATCGTCGAGCACGAGTTCGCGCACGAGTTTGTCGGTGCGCTCCCGAACGCCGAGAATGTAGAGAAGCCCGCGCGCCTCGAGTTCGGCGATTGTTTCCGCGCTGATCATGCCGCGATCCGCGACGACGCAGACCCGGCCGATGGAAAAGCGCTTGCGCAGCCTGTCGACGACGGGGATAAGGCTGCCCGTATCGGCGGTGTTGCCGGGCCACATCTCTGTGCAAACCGGCCGGCCGTCGCCATCGAGCAGCACCGCGAGGATCATCTGATTGAGATCCGGCCGATGGTCCTTGGAAAAGCCGCGTTGTCCGAGGGTCTGTCCGCCCGCTCCCTCGAAATAGAGGCTGGTCGTGTCCATGAACACGAGATCGAGCGTGCTGAACAGATCGCGCCGCCGCGCGAACAGTTCCTCCTCGACGGCGTCCTTCAGGCAACGCGGCGCGAAGGGCGTGGCGCCGTGCTGTTGATCTTCGGCTAGCTCCCCGCCAAGCCAGGCCATCGCCCGGTAGAGGTGATGCAGGTCGAGGTTCTCGACCCCATCGATCCGGTAATCCTCCCGCCAGCGGTCCGCCGCTCGATCGGAGCCGCCAGAAAATAGACGATGCAGAACGGTGAGAAACACCGCGCGTTCGAGCGGGAAGCCATGCTTGCGCGAACCGGCGAGATCCTCGACGACCCTCCGGCAACCGGTCTCCTCCCACAATCGTTCGAAGACGAGAGCGGGCCCGATGCGTCGCGCCGCGCTCGCCGTTACAGCGCCGTCGGCGACGGCGTCGACGACAATGGCTTTCGCGGCGAAGCGTGCGCCCGATCGCAGCAACCGCTCCAATTGCCCGCTCTCGCGCAACTCTTCGACGCGGCCAAGCGTCGCGATCACCTGCTGGCGCACTTGCGCGCCTTGGCGACGGCTTTCGACGATCTGGAGATAGGCGCGGCCGCTCGAGGTCTTCTTGCGGAAATACATGTCGCGGAACCGTCTCGCCGACTCATTCGTGGTGCGCACATAATTGGCGCATGCACATTCCAAGTCAATAAGAAACGGCGCACACGTGGCACTACACTTTCGCGGGAATCACCTCTCAATCCAAACAATATCAATGGCTTACCACGCGCCGCCCGGCCGCAACTGTAGAAGATCAGTCAAACTGGAGCGCGCTTCATCCCCGCCAAAGAGCGACGGCGAGGCTGGTTGCGGACGGTCGGCGGCTTGTTCTCAGCGTTTGTCGAGCGGGACGTAATCGCGCTGCGGCGAGCCGGTGTAGAGCTGGCGCGGACGGCCGATTTTCTGGCCCGGATCCTCGATCATTTCCTTCCATTGCGCGATCCAGCCGGAGGTGCGCGCGACGGCGAACAGGACGGTGAACATCGCGATTGGGAAACCCATCGCCTTCAGCGTGATGCCGGAATAGAAGTCGATATTCGGATAGAGCTTCTTCTCGATGAAATATTCGTCGTGGAGGGCGATGCGCTCAAGCTCGATGGCGACGGCGAGCAGGGGATCGTCCTTGTGGCCGAGTTCATTCAGCACCTCATGGCAGGTCTGCTGCATGATTTTGGCGCGCGGATCGTAATTCTTGTAAACGCGGTGGCCGAAGCCCATCAGCCGGAACGGGTCGTTCTTGTCCTTGGCGCGCGCGATATATTTTTGAATGTTGTCGACGGTCCCGATTTCCATCAACATTTTCAGAGCGGCTTCGTTGGCGCCCCATGCGCGGGACCCCAGAGGCAGGCAACGCCAGCTGCGATGCAAGCGAACGGATTGGCGCCAGACGATCCGGCAAGGCGCACCGTCGAAGTCGACGCGTTCTGCTCGTGATCCGCGTGGAGAATAAAGATGCGATCGAGCGCCTTAGCGAGAATTGGCTTGACCTTGTATTCCTCCGTCGGGACGGCAAAGCACATGCGCAGGAAGTTCGACGTATAGTCGAGGTCGTTCTTCGGATAAACGAAGGGCTGGCCGATCGAATATTTGTAGGCCATCGCCGCTATCGTCGGCATCTTCGCGATCAGCCGCATCGAGGCGATCATGCGCTGGCGCGGATCCGAGATGTCGGTCGAATCATGGTAGAAGGCGGACAGCGCGCCGACGCTCGCGACCATCACCGCCATCGGATGGGCGTCGCGCCGAAAGCCTTGGAAGAACCTCGCCATCTGCTCATGGACCATCGTGTGGCGGGTGATGCGGTAGTCGAAATCCTTCTTTTGCGCCGGGTTCGGCAGTTCGCCGTAGAGCAGCAGATAGCAGGTTTCGAGATAGTCACCGCCTTCGGCGATCTGCGCGATTGGATAGCCGCGATAGAGAAGAACGCCCTCGTCGCCGTCAATATAGGTGATTTCGGATTCGCAACTTGCCGTCGACGTAAAGCCAGGATCATAAGTAAACATCCCGGTCTTGGCGTAGAGTTTGCCAATGTCTACGACGGCAGGGCCGATCGAACCGGTCTTAACCGGCATTTCGACTGTAGTTTCGTCAATATGAAAGGACCCAGTCGTCGCGGTCATGAGCGTTGCCTTCTACAGGGGTGGCAGGAAGTCCGCCGAATGTCATCCGGCCGTTCACGAGTGGCAGGTATTCGAGCGTACGCCGAATTAATGCGATGCGATGGTCTTATCCCATGCTAGGCCCCGGTTCAAGCGGCGGTCGCTCGGGCGAGCGCCAGCGTCGAGGTTGATCGCCGGCGCTCCGGCGCATCATTGGCCGCCTCGTGATTCACTATTGCTCGCGTTCTGAATAAAGCTTATGGGAGCCCAAATCTAAGTCCATACGCAAGAAATCTGATTGCTGACTGATCGATACTTGCTACGCCGCCAAGCGCAAAGCAAACGCCGGCCGCTTTTACGGGCGACTTGCATAACGATGCGCCGTTGCTTTCGGGCCAGCTTGCCCGTTCCCAGGTCGCAAGCCGAAGCAAGAAACAATCCGACAAACCTTCAAATGGCCTGATCTTGCAGACGCGCAAGGCTCTCGTCGCGGCCGAGCACCTCTAGAACATCGAATATGCCGGGCGACGTGGAGCGGCCGGTCAGCGCCGCGCGCAATGGCTGCGCCACCTGGCCGAGTTTGATGCCCGCCGTCTCGACGTAATCGCGCACGACGGCTTCAAGCCTGGCCGCGGACCACTCCGGCAGCGCCGCGAACAGCGTCGTCAGCTTGGCGATGTGGGCGCGGCCGCCGCCATCGAGAATCGCCGCCGCTTTGGCGTCAAGCTGCAAGGGGCGGCTGGCGAATAAGAAAGAGGCGCCGTCGAGGAGTTCGATCATGGTCTTGGCGCGTTCCTTCAACCCTGGCATGGCGGTGAGCAATTTCGCTTGCGTCGGCGCGTCGAGCTGGCTCAGGCGCTCTTGGCCGCCGGGAAGAAAAGGCAAAGTCGCGACGAGCGCCGCAACGAGATCCGCGTCCGGCGTCGCCCGAATATAATGGCCGTTCATGTTTTCGACCTTGGCGAAATCAAAGCGTGCTGGCGAGCGGCCGGCGTGGGCGAGATCGAAGGCTTCGATCATCTCTTGCGTTGAAAAGAATTCCTTGTCGCCGTGGCTCCATCCGAGCCGTACGAGATAATTGCGCAGAGCGGCCGGTAGATAGCCCAGCGCGCGATAGGCGTCGACGCCGAGCGCGCCATGCCGCTTCGACAGTTTGGCGCCGTCCGCGCCATGGATCAGCGGAATATGCGCCATGCTGGGCGCGTCCCAACCGAGCGCGGCATAGATCTGCATCTGTCTTGCCGCGTTTGTGAGATGATCGTCGCCGCGAATGATCTGCGTCACGCCCATATCGTGATCGTCGACGACGACCGCCAGCATATAGGTCGGCGTGCCGTCGGAGCGCAGCAGCACGAGGTCGTCGAGATCCTTATTGGCCCAGCTGACGCGGCCTTGGACCTTGTCTTCGATGATGGTTTCGCCATCCTGCGGCGCTCTTAGCCGGACGACCGGCTTGACGCCGGTCGGCGCCTGGGACGCCGGCCGGTCGCGCCAGCGCCCATCATAACGCGGCGGGCGTCCCTCGGCGCGCGCCGTCTCGCGCATCTCGTCGAGCTCTTTCGCGCTCGCATAACAGTAATAGGCGTCTCCCGACGCCAGCAGGCTCTCCGCCACCTCGCGATGGCGCTGGGCGCGCTGGAACTGATAGACAACCTCGCCGTCCCAATCGAGGCCGAGCCATTTCATTCCGTCGATGATCGCCGCGATCGCCGCCTCGGTCGAGCGCTCGCGATCGGTGTCCTCGATGCGCAGCAGCATCTTGCCGCCGGCATGGCGCGCGAAGAGCCAGTTGAACAGCGCCGTGCGCGCCCCGCCAATGTGCAGAAACCCGGTCGGGGAGGGCGCAAAACGAGTGACGACCGCGTCGGACATAGGCGAAGTTCCAATAGTTCTCTAAAGGTCGATTGGGCGGACGCGCCGCGCTTCTTCGCGGCGCTTTTTCAGCGTGATGTCTTAACGCATGATCCGATTCGAAAGATTTTCAATTTCATGCCCGTCGCGAGCGATAAATTGCGCGCTGGCCGGAACCTTGGGCCTTACGCGCCGTCGCGGCTCGTGTAACATAGCACCGCCGAAAAAATAGAGGGTTCGGCCTTTGCGCCTGGCGAAATAAATCGGCGAGGGGCAGGGTGTGGGTGTTGCGCGAAACGCTTCGATCCGCGGGCGGCCGTTTTAAGCTCCCGAGAGGGGCGCGACGCGAATGAGCGATTGGCGGCGCCATTGGCGAGACCTGCTGAGACGGCGATAGTCGAGGACGGCTCCCACGACGCTGGCCAAATCGCCGCCTGGCTCGGCGACGCCCTGTCGCAACTGCGGCAAAGTTTCGTCGACGCATTCGAGATAGAGGTCGCGCAGCGCCGCCTATTTCTCTGGACGCCCGTGGCGGCGGGAGCGGGCGTCATTTGTTACATGGCCGCCGATCGCGAACCCTCGCTTTGGCTGCTGGCGCCGCTCACGGCGGTTTTCGCCGTCCTCGCCTTTTTGGCGCGGGAGCGGCGCATCCCTTTCATGCTGCTTTGCGGGGCCTGCGCCGTTTTTGCGGGCGAACTGTCGGCCGCCTGGCGCTCGGCGCGGGTCGCCGCCCCGATCATCGACAGGACGACGATCGCAGTTGTCGAAGGCTTCATCGAGCAGATGGATTTCCGCCGCGCCGGCGCGCGCTTCATCCTGCGAGTTCATACGATCGAGGGAATGGCGCCGGCGGCGATGCCCTATCGCGTGCGCCTTTCAACACGCCGCGCGCCACCTTTCGAGGCCGGAACCTACGTCAAACTAAAGGCGCGCCTGCTGCCGCCCTCGCACGCCAGTCTTCCAGGCGGCTATGATTTCGCCAAAGACGCCTGGTTCGCCAGCCTTGGCGCGGTCGGCAATGCGCTCGGACGCATCGAGACCGCCGCGCCGCCGGCGCCGCCTGGCCTGCGGCTTCAGGCGATGATGGCCCTGGATTGCGGCCGCAACGCGCTCGCCCGCCGCATCGATTCAATCGTCGGCGGCGACGCCGGCGCCATCGCGGCGGCCATGGTGACCGGCAAGAGGGATCTCCTGTCCGAAGCTGCGAAAGACGTGATTCGCGAGGCCGGGATATTTCACATCATTACGATCTCCGGCGTCCAGATGACGCTCGTCGCCGCGATCTTCTTCGTCGGCTTTCGCCGGCTTTTGGCTTTGAGCCCAACGCTCGCCTTGCGCTATCCAATCAAGAAGTGGTCGGCGGCCCTCGCCATGGCCGGCGCGATTTTCTACGACATCGCGACCGGCTCGCGGGTCGGCACCGAGCGGGCCTTGTTTATGACGCTTATCATGCTCGGCGCCGTTCTCCTCGACCGGCAGGCGCTGACCATGCGAAACCTCGCCTTCGCGGCGGTGATCGTGCTTCTGATCGAGCCGGAAGCGATCATGGGCGCGAGCTTTCAACTGTCCTTTGCGGCGGTCGCCGCGCTCGTCGCCGTCTATGAGGCGCGCATGGCGGCGGCCGGCGCCGACAGGGACGACCAGCTGATTTTGCGGGCCCGGCCGGTTAAGGGCGAGTGTGTCCGGCTTTTTTGGCGGGCCTGCCAGCGGCAGCTGGGGCGCGGTCCGGCCGGGCTGTTGTTCGCCACCTTCTGCGCCACCGCCGCGACGGCCTCCTTCATGGCCTATAATTTCCATGAACTCAGCCCCTATGTGCTGATCGGCAATCCGCTGACCTTGACCGTGATCGAGATTTTCGCCGTGCCGGGCGCGCTGATCGGCGCGCTTCTCTATCCCTTTGGCCTCGACGCCTGGATTTGGCGCTATCTCGGTCTTGGCATTCAAGGCGTCATGTGGGCGGCGGGCGAGATCGGCAAGCTGCCCGGCGCGACCCTCCATCTTCACGCTTTCGCCTCCTGGTCAATTATTTTCCTGACATTGGCGATCCTCTGTTTGGTGTTGTGGCGCACGCTCCTTTTCCGGGCGTTGGCCCTGCCGCTGGCCGCGCTTGGTTTGTGGCGAGCGCTGTCTGGACCATCTTTCGACCTCGCGGTTACGCCCGATGGCGAGGCGGCGGCGTTCCGGGCCAACGACGGCAAGCTTGTTATCCTGCAAGCGCGGCCAAGCCTCTTCGCCGCCGAGCAATGGCTGCGCGCCGACGCCGACGGCCGCGCGGCCGGGGCGGCCACGGCGAAAAGCACGTGCGACAAGATCGCCTGCGTCGGACATCTCGCCGGCGGCCGCTCCGTCTCCCTCGTGTTCGACAAATTCGCCTTCGCCGAGGACTGCGCGCGCGCGGACATCATCGTGACGCCGCTGTTCGCGCCGACCGGCTGCGCCGCGAGCGTCGTGATCGATCGCGGCGCATTGAAGCAAACGGGCGCTTTGACCATCGCCTTCGCGCCGACGGGGATGGCGAGACCGCTTACGGCGCGGGCGCCGGACGAGGACCGGCCCTGGTCCCGCGCGCCCAAACGACAATGGGGCCGCGCCGCGGCGATTGCGTGGACGCCGCCGCCGGCTGCGTCTATGCCCGCGCCGGAGCTCGATCAGTCAGCGGCCACGCTAGGAGAGGTTTTGCGCAGCGACGACGCCGACGACGCCTCGGATGGGTCGCCGCCGCTGGAATAGATCACGCCTTGACGGCGAGGCGTCTTCGCCGAGCGCAAAGCCGCTAATCTGCTTTTGCGCGGAAGCGGGAAGGGGAAATCTCCAATCTGCGCTTAAGGTCTCAAATGCGCGGCGCTCGTACTTGCGATCGAGGACGCGGTTTAGCGCGCGCGTCGTTTCAACGAATGATCTTAATCCGACAAAGTCTTCAACTTTTTGGCATGAAGTCTAATAGCGGCGAATGAGGCTGACGAGCTTGCCTTGAATGCGGACGCGGTCCGGCCCGAAGATTCGCGTCTCGTAGGCGGGATTGGCGGCTTCAAGAGCGATCGAGGCGCCGCGCCGGCGGAGCCGCTTCAAGGTCGCCTCCTCGTCGTCGATCAGCGCGACCACGATATCGCCGGTCTCCGCCGTGTCCTGTTTGCGGATCACCACCGTGTCGGCGTCGAATATGCCGGCCTCGATCATCGAATCGCCGCGCACTTCGAGGGCGTAATGCTCGCCTTGCGGCAGCATCTCCGGCGGCAGGCAGATGGTGTGGCTGCGATTTTGCAGCGCGGCGATCGGCGTGCCGGCGGCGATCCGCCCCATCACGGGGATGGCGACGGTCGAGCGCGCCGCGTCCTCATCGTCGCGATTTGGCGGCAACGACCGCACCCGCCCGAGATTGCCCTCGATGACGCTTGGCTCGAACTTCTTGTTGAATTTGGCCTCCTGCGGCGTCGATGAGCCCGGCATGCGCAAAACCTCGAGCGCGCGGGCCCTATTGGGCAGGCGACGGATGAAGCCGCGCTCCTCTAGGGCGATAATCAGCCGGTGGATGCCCGATTTGGAGCGCAAATCGAGCGCGTCCTTCATCTCGTCGAAGCTGGGCGGCACGCCCGCCTCCATGAGCCTCTCATGGATGAAACGCAACAGCTCGCTCTGCTTTTTCGTCAACATCGGCTCTGACTTTACTTTCGAAGACCCCGCGCTCTCTTTGCGATCAGCGTGCCGTCCAAAGCCAACGCGTCGCTGCGGTCAAGACGGCGCGTCACCATTTTCTGCGTCATGTTTCCGTTCGATGCGCCGGCCCCGTGCTGCTCTGCATGGCGCAGCCGCTAGGGCGGCGATCTCGCACAAAGAGTGAACAGATCATATCTGTTCGCGCTGCGTTCCGCAAGGCGCAATCTCGACCTCAAGCGCTTTCTTCACCTTCGCCGCTTCCAGCGGGGGCAAGCTTAACCAAAACTATTGACGGAACATTCAGCTTTGCCGTTAGTTATGAGTGATGCGGCCGGCGTACGGCGCGTGCTCCTTGCGCCGAGCGTTGCCGGCCATCAATGAAAGGAGACACGCATGGATCGACCGCTGCAGATCGTATTCCGCGACATCCAGCACTCCGACGCCCTCGCAAAGCTGATCGAAGAGAGAGTGCGCCGGCTGGAGCACGTCTACACCCACATCATAGGGTGCCGGGTCGTCGCGGGGGTGTCCCATCGCGGACCGAAGAATACGATAGCGCCGCTCGCTCTATCCGTCGAAGTCGAGGCGCCCGGCCGGCCGTTGATCGTCGCGAAATCCGAGGCCAAGCGGAAAGGCGCGCAGGCCGCCCTCGTCAATCGCGTCTTCGACTCTGTTCAGCGCCGCCTGGAGCAGCTCGCCGAGATCGCCAAAGACAATGTGCGGCGGCATGAGAACGCCCTGGAGACGGGAGTCATCGCGCGGCTCTTTCCCGAACAAGATCATGGCTTCGTGGAGGTCCGAGGCAGTCCAGATCTCTATTTCACGCGGAGTTGCGTGATGCGCGGCAGCTTCGACGCCTTGCAAATCGGCGTCATGGTGCAGCTTATCCGCGCCAGCGCCGACGGACCGATGGGACCTCAGGCGAGTTCGGTTTATGTCGTCGATCAGCGCGCGGCGACGCGGGCCAAGGCCGACGAGGCGAGCGGCGAGGCGGCCGGCGACGACGGCGCCCTTCAGCCGGCGGGAGCCTGAAGCTCGCGCCGATCTTTTGGCGAGGCCTTGATCGCTGCAATTAAGCTGGTCGCGACAATACGATCCCACTTTGGTATTGGAGCACGCTCCGAAATCATCGCACTCTAAGGGTGGCGGGCCGCCGCCGCTCAGGCCGTCGCTTTTTCGAAGAGCTCCTCGACGTATTCCCAGTTGATGAGGTTGTCGACAAACGCCTTGAGATAATCCGGGCGGCGGTTGCGGTAATCGATATAATAGGAATGTTCCCAGACATCGACGCCAAGGATAGGCGTCGCGCCGTGGACCAGCGGATTTTCGCCGTTCGGGGTCTTGCTGACGATGATCTTGCCGTCTTTGACGGCGAGCCACGCCCAGCCGGAGCCAAACTGCGAAACGCCGGCCTGGATGAAATCTTCCTTGGCTTTCGCGAGCGAGCCGAGGCTGTCGACGATGGCCTTTTCGACTTTTCCAGGGACTGCGCCGCCGCCATTCGGCTTCATCCATTTCCAGAAATACACGTGATTGTAGTGCTGCGCGGCATTATTGAATAACGGAGCATTCTTGCCGAACGAGTCCTTGACGACATCCTCGAGCGACTTGCCTTCTAGGCCGGTGCCCTTAATGAGATTGTTGGCGTTGTTCACATAAGCGAGGTGATGCTTATCGTGGTGATATTCCAGCGTCTCTTTTGACATATAAGGTTGAAGCGCCTCATAGGCGTAGGGAAGGTCAGGCAGGGTGAACGACATTGAAAGCTCCTGGGTGGCTCACTGCAGCCGGTGCCCGGCCGCACGCATATTAAGTAGAGGGCCGGAAGCTGCGCAGCAACCACCTTACAGCGACCCTTATCACGCTCCGGCGCGCTTAGGTTCAGTCTGGAAGTTTTGCGCAGTTAGGTTTTTGCTCATTCAATGCAAGCGGCGCGCAAATCGTTCGCGCGAGATTGCGTTTTGTCGCCGCGGCCTCATCGTCCGTTCTCGGATTCTCGAGGCTTTGCGCGGCGGCGTTTTGCCGTTAGGTTCGCCGCGTGTCCGATTTTGGGACGCCGGCGGCCGGACCAAGGGCCGGTTGTAGTTAACGAAAATGGGATAAAGGTTTAAACAGCCAGAGGCGTCTTCAAACTCGTATGGGCGGCGCCTTCGCCGCGAGAGCTTTCCCCAGTCGCCTCCGTTCCGGAACGGCCGCGCGTGGATCACAAAAATGAGCTACCTGGTTTTCGTTCTCGGCCTTTTGCTGGCGATCTGCGGCGCCGCCTCGATGTCGTTCGGCTATGGCATCATCAATGTTGAGCGCGGTTGGGCGACCTTCATCGGCGGCGCGACGGCGTTGTCGGGCGGCGTGGTGACGATGGCGCTGGCGATGATCCTGCATAGCCTTTCGCGGCTGCGCGCAGTCCTAGCGGCTCAGCGCGACGCGCGGGCGAAGGCGGCCGTCTCGCCGCTGCCGGCGGTCGCCGAAACGCCGGTCGCCGCCGCGATGGCGCCGTCCGCCGAGCAGGCTGCGGCGATCAGAAGCGAGGCCGGTGCCGGCGCCGCAGCCAAGGCCCTCTCGGCGGACATCTCCGGCCATTCCGCCGCGCCGTCCATCGCGCATGCCTCCATCGAAGATATTCGCAGGGTCGTGGCGGATTCAATCAAACACAAGACGCCAGGGCGTCATGTCGACATGTTCGCGCCCCCCGTTCAAGATAAGGAGCCGGCGCAGGACTTTGCGCTAACCGCGGATTTGAACGCTCAGGGGCCGTCACGGCGCGCGTCTTTCGGCCTGCCCCGGGCGGTCGGCCTTAAGGATATTGCGCCGCAGCATTTTTCTTCGACCGCGGATCCGGCGGTGTCGACTGGTTCGGTTGTAACGGAAATGGAGCGCGGCGACGCAGCGGTCGAAACCGAAGAGGCGCGGCGCGGGACCGGGACGGCGAAGGATTTCGCCTCTTCCCTGCGGGATCGCCCGGCTGCGCGCGCCGCGCTGGCGCAGACGCCTCAGCCGGAGGCTGCGCGGGCGTTGCCGGAGAAACGCACCAAATCGCCGCGTCGCGGCGAGGACAAACTTACGGTCATTGGCCGCTATGAGTTGGATGGAACGTCCTACGTCATGTTTGCCGACGGCTCCATCGACGTGCAAACGGAACGCGGCGCGTTTCGCTTCGCCTCGATGGCCGAACTCAAAGCATTCATGGACGCGCAGGCGCGGGGCGACGCGTAGAACCAGGCCTCAAGCCAGCGCAAGCGAAGCCGCCCTCGACGCAGGCGAGCGCGAAGACGTATTGCAGGGCCGCCTCCTCAAGCCGCTCGAAACGCCCCGGCGCGCCGCCGTGTCCCGCGCCCATATTGGTCTTGCACAGGAATGGGCCGCCGGCGGCGGTTGCGCGAAGGCGTGCGATCCATTTCAACGGCTCCCAGTAGGTGACGCGCGGATCGGTCAGGCCGCCGAGCGCGAGGATCGGCGGATAGCGCTTGGCCGTTATATTGTCATAGGGCGAATAGGATCGAATCGCCGCGAAGGCGGCCGCATCGGTGATCGGATCGCCCCATTCGAGCCATTCCGGCGGCGTCAACGGCAGTTCCGCGTCGAGCATGGTGTTCAGCACGTCGACGAACGGGACGTCGGCGATGACTCCCGCAAAGAGATCGGGAGCGAGATTCGCCGCGGCGCCCATCAGCATGCCGCCGGCGCTGCCGCCCTGGATGACGATGCGGCCAGGCTTGGTGAAGCCCTTGTCGATCAAATGGCGCGCCGCGGCGATGAAGTCTGCGAAGCTGTTGGGCTTGTTTGCGAGCTTCCCGCCGGTGTACCAGCGCCAGCCTTTTTCCGTTCCGCCGCGGATATGCGCCATGGCGTAGATAAAGCCGCGGTCGACGAGCGACAGGCGCGTAGTGCTGAACGAGGCCGGAGTCGAGGAGCCATAGGCGCCGTAGCCATAAAGCAGGACCGGCGCATTGCCCTGGTGCACGAGATCGCGCCGGTAAAGCAGCGAGACCGGAACCAATTCGCCGTCGTCCCCCGGCGCGAAAAGCCGCCGCGTGACGTAATCGGCAGGATTATGGCCCGACGGGATGGTCTGACGCTTGCGCAGGATCCGCGCCCGTGTCGCAAGATCGTAATCATAGGTCTCACGCGGCGTCGTCATCGACGAATAGGTGAACCGCAATGTCTGCGTCGAAAATTCGAGACGCTTTTCGATCGAGAGGGAATAGGCCTCTTCAGCAAACGCGATGGGATGTTCCTCGCCGCTGGCAAAATGCCTGATTGCTATGCGCGGCAATCCGTTCTCCCGCTCCAGGCGCGCGAGATAGTCGGGAAAAATCGAGAAATCGATGATCATGCGGCCGAACTTATGGCCGACTTCATCGACCCAAAAAGCCTTGCCTGGCGTCGCCAGCGGAGCGCCGTACGATCTTGAAATCCTCGGCTCCGTCCGCGTTTGTGCGGATATGAAGCTCATCGCCGCGATGTTCGACCTCATAGCGAAGGCCTGGGTAACGCCCCTCCACGAGGCGGGGCGTCGCGGCGGGATCATTAAGATCGATGAGCCAGCACTCGGAGGAGTCGTGATCGCTGACGCTGACGATCGCCAAGGCGCCTGACTGGCTGCGCCTTAGATGGATGAACCAGCGCGGATCGCTCTCCTCGAAGATCAGGGCGTCGGTCGCGGGATCGGCGCCGACCCGATGCCGGAGAACCGCCGCCGGACGGTGGTTCGCATCGACGCGCACATAGTAGAAATGCGTCGAATCCGCGCCCCAGACGAAGCTGCCGTCGGTGTCGCGAACGACGTCGCCGCCGTCTTCGCCCTTGGCAAGATCGCGGACGCGAATCGCGTGAAGTTCCGAGCCGTTATCGTCGGCGCTCCATGCGAAACTGGCGTGATTGGGCGAATGGCGCGCTTCGGCGATTTCAAAAAACGGCTTGGTGGCCCCCTCGACGTCGCCATCGAGAAGCGTCTGCCCACCGCCGCCGTCCGTCTCCGCGCGGCAGAAGATCGGATGCTGGCCGCCCGCGTCGTAGCGGGCGTAATAAAGAAAGCCCCCGTCGGGCAGCGGAACCTCCGCGTCGTCCTCCTTGATGCGGCCCCGCATTTCTTTGACCAATATTTTGCGCAACGGCTCGAAAGGCTCCAGCGTCTTGGCCGCAAAGTCGTTTTCGGCTTCGATCACGGCCCGAATCGGCGCCGGCAGAGCGGCGGGGTCGCGCAGAACATCCCGCCAGTTTCGCGCCCTCAGCCAGGCGTACGCGTCCTCGATCTCAACGCTATGCACGCGTTTCGTTTCGATCCGCCTTTCGATCAAGGGCGGCGGCTCCGGAAGGCTTTTCGTCACTGTTAGCCCTTCATTGGCTTGACTGGCTGCCACGCGCAGGAACCGTCATCGAGGCAATCGGGCGCGTCGTTGCGCGGCGGCATCGAAATTATGTGGCCAAATCCGATTCCGGCGATTTATGAGATGCGGCCCTGCGATCGCCGCATCTGTTCGCGCAAAATATTCAATCGGTCCTGTCTCAGCAAGCTGCGAAACGGTCAAGGCGCTGGCGTTTTGGCTCTGATTATTCGCGCGCCAATGGAGAAAGCCGCCGCGCTTCAATCTTGAGAGCGGCCGTGTTCACCTCTACCTCGATTTGATCGAAGAAGCGGGATCTTGCGCTTTTTTTGCTTGTCGGCAATAAAGTCTGCTATTGGCTACTTGCGGATACGATGTTTCAGTCTTAAAAAAGGAACAATGTTCCTGAAGTCGATTCGGGACGTTCGATTAAAGAGCTTTGCTGTGCAACGGTCACGTCGCCACTTGCGGAAATTGTGGCGGCCTATTTGAGCCATGTTTCGGCGGAGACGCCTTCTACTCGGGATATTCAGCGCCATGAGCGATACGTCGGGTTCTAACAGTTATATCGAATTGGCTGCTGACATTGTGTCGGCCTACGTCAGCAACAATTCGGTGCCTGCGAGCGATCTTCCTTCGCTCATCAACGAGGTGCATTCGGCATTGTTGCGCGTCACGTCCGGGACTGTCGCGCCCACGATCGAGACACCAAAGCCTGCGGTTCCAGCCAAGAAATCAGTCACCAACGATTTCCTCGTTTGTCTGGAGGATGGCCGCAAGTTCAAGTCGTTGAAGCGGCACCTGCGCACGCAATACAATATGTCTCCGGATGAATACCGCGAGAAATGGGGCCTTGCGCCCGATTATCCGATGGTCGCTCCGAACTATGCGAAGGCGCGCTCGAATTTGGCCAAACAAATGGGTCTTGGACAACAGCGTCGCCGCGCCTAAGGGTAATCCCAATAAAGTGGTTGACGGTCCGAGTTGCGCGCGGGAGAGCGGCTATTGCAGCCGTTTAAATGACGCCAGCGCTGACCGTCGCGCCGCGTTGCTCTTTTTCACAAGTGACGACCAGCGCCGCCTGCGGCTGCGCGAGGACAAGCTTGCGTTCAGGCTACCTTGGCGGCCGCCGTCCGCGCTTCGCTCTTAATGCGCTCGACCATTGAACGCACCCCATTGCTGCGCTGCGGCGTCAAATGCGCCGAAAGGCCAAGCTTATTGAATAGCTTCTGCGCGTCGGTGGCCAGAACATCGTCCGCCGTCCGACCCGAATAGATCGCCAGCGCCAGGGCGACGAGACCGCGCACGATATGCGCATCGCTGTCGCCTTTGAACGTCAACACTGGCGCACCCGAAGCATTGCGCGAGACGGTCGTCTCGAGCCAGACTTGGCTGGCGCAGCCGCGAACCTTGTTCACATCATTGTATGCAGCTTTATCCAGCGGCTCCAGCGTGCGCCCGAGCTCGATGAGATAGCGATAGCGATCGTCCCAATCCTCGAGATAGGTGAAGTTCTCAATGATTTCGTCGAGGCTCATGGCGATCCGATGCTGAAGTGAATAACCCATCCTTTTTATATGGGGGGCTTCCGTGGGGGGCCATAAAAAAATGCGCGCGCTCTGCGCGGTCCTTCTGCATCACGCTGGAGCGCCCTTCTTCTCAGTGCTTCACGTTATTGCTTCGCGGAAGAGCCGGGGGGCGACGCGGCCGCTCTTTTGCCTTGCTTGACTTTTGGCTTCGCCTCTTCGAGGCCGCTCAGCTTGGTCGCCGCCTCAAGACAGGCCACCGGCGACTTGGAGCAGAATTCTTTCGCCCCTCGCTTGCGCTTTGTCGATAGCCGCGCCGATCGCTTCGCGCGCTCTGGTCCAGATCGCCGACGAGGCTGGACGCGACGCCGAACCACGCTCGGGGTCCTGCGGCCAAGGCATCAGGCTGAACACGATCGCCAGCCAGAAAACGACGCGGATCAGAAACCACAAAGGTCCGACCTCATCCGGGATTAGATCTGGATGTTGCGCCAAGCTTGTTAAATTCCCCACAATGATCTCTCGCAGTACACGATTGTGCGGAAGCTTTGAACCGGCAAGGATTTCTACACCATAGGCACAGTTTGAACGGTGTTCGCGCCGAAAGCCGCGCTTTTTTCCGCCTTTGATGCAGACACGCCGCAACGATTTAGGGCGAACTTAAGACGCCGATGGCAGGTTCTGCCTCGGATCGCCGCGGCGCGGATCGTAGGTTGCGCGGAGCTAACCTTGGGTTATCCCCCCAATATTGCAGGCCGGATCGTCAGTTTGCTCGATCCTGGCGCATTTACATCACCGGAAGGGCGCGCCCGGCGCGCGAATTTTATTTGGCGAAGGCTGTCGCTTTGTTTCGCGGTCCTCGCCGTCACGCCGTTTTATATCGCCTCCCGCGGCGGGTCTGCTCTCGTCGATTGGCTCGTTTTCTTTTGGCTGATCACGCCACTCGCGGCCATCGTCTTGCTTGGCGTGACCAGCGGACTGGTCTGGGCGGAAATTCTTTCGACGTCCTGCCTCATCGCCGCGGGCGTGACGGCGGCGATCGGCTTTGGCGAAGGCGCTCTAGCTTGGCTGATCCTCGCGCCCATCGATAGCCTTTTTTCTCTCGACATCGCGCTGATCGCCGCCAGCGGCGCGCTCGCCGCGCTCGCCGCCGTCGGACTCGCCGCCACCGGCGCCGTCCAGATTTCACGCGCCGCGCCGGGACTTGCGGGCCAGACCCCTTTGATCATCGCCGTCATCCTATACGCCGCGGTGATCGCAATCGCCTTCGTCCGGCGGCGAACCGGCCGCTCGCGCGCCGGGCGGCTACGCGCCGAACGGTTCGGCATTTTGACCGAAACGGTCGGCGATGTCGTCGTCACCCACGACAGATCGGGCGCCGCCACGTCGGTCAGCAGCAATTGCGAAGCTCTTTTCGGCTTGCCGCCAAGCGAATTGATTGGCCGCGGCTTTTTCGAGCGCGTGCATGTCGCCGATCGGCCAGCCTTTCTGCGGGCGATCGCGGCGGCGAGCGATGGCGGCGGGACCTTGGACGCCACCTTGCGCCTGCGAACCTCGAGCCTCGTCGGTCGCGGCTCCTATGCCGAGCCGGTGTTTTTATGGCTCGACATGCGGGCGCGGCGTCGCGGCGAAGATTCTCCGGCGGGCCCGAACGCGCCGAAAGGCGAAGGCGCCGTCGCTATCTTCCGCGACATCACCAAATTGAAATGGCGGCAAGACGAGTTGGAGGCCGCCCGAGCGCGGGCGGAGGAGTCCAGCGTCTCCAAAGACCATTTCCTCGCCAATATGAGCCATGAACTCAGAACGCCGCTCAATGCGATCATCGGCTTTTCGGAAATACTCGGCGACGCCGACCAGACCCCGCGCGACCCCGCCAAGCAGCGCGAATACGCCGCGATTATCCACCATTCCGGCCAGCATCTGCTGTCCGTCGTGAATTCGATGCTTGACCTGTCGAAAATTCAATCCGGCTCCTTCGACCTTGCGCTTTCGCATTTCGCGATCCCCCCCTTGGTCGACATGTGCTGCGACATGATCAAGTTGAAGGCCGAAGAAAGAAACATAGAGATTCGCCGCTCCTGTCCGGATTGGCTCGCAGAGATCATGGGCGACAAGCGCGCCTGCAAGCAGATTCTGCTCAATCTCCTCTCGAATGCAGTGAAGTTCACGCCAGACAATGGCAAGGTCTCAATCGACGTGCGGGTCGAAGGAGATTCGCTGCTGATCCTCGTGGCTGACTCCGGCGTCGGCATCGACCCGCAAGACCTGCTTCGGCTCGGCAATCCGTTCTTTCAGGCGAAGGGGGCGCTCGACCGTCCCTTTGAGGGAACCGGCCTTGGTCTTTCGATCGTAAGGGGCCTCGTCGGACTGCATGGGGGCTCGATCGCGGTTGCGAGCGAACCGGACCAAGGCACTTGCGTATTAGTGCGCCTGCCCATGGATTGCCGCGTGGCCGCAGAGCGCGGTCGCTGCGCCAATATCGAAACCATCGCCGGCTATCGCCGGGGCGACGAACAAACTGATCTGTTCCAACAAATGACGGTGAAGAAAATTGCGTGAAGCTCTTGCCGCGGCCGATCATGATTACGTTCTGATCGAGCCTTCGAAACCAAGAACGAGGGCGCCGCGCGAGCGGGCTGTTTCCTCCAAGCGACGCGGCTCACGCCGTTCGTCGCAGAAGACGCGGCGCATTGCCGGTTTTATCGTCAGCGCGCTTTGCGTCGCGGCGCTCGGCGGGATTGCGATCAACGCGCTCACTTTGCAGAAAATGCGCCATCCGGCTCCCTTATTCGGCCGTCCTGCGCCAGCGCGCGCTCAAAAAGCGCCGGCGATGGATTTGGCCGTGGCGCCCGCTCCGGCGCCACGGCCTCAGCGCATCGCGACGGCTCAAGAAACTGACGGCCCCGTCGCCGCTGCGCAGGACAAGGCCGTCGCTCCTGCGCCGCCTCCCGCGCCGCCTGCGCCCGCCGATGAGACAAGGCCGCACGATGCGATCGCGCAGCTGCTGCTCGGCAATGGGCCGGAAGCGGCGGCGGCCCTCGTCCCGAACAAAACGGTGCTGGCGGCGCAAAGGGCTTTGGTCAAACTGGGTTTCGTGCTGAAACCCGACGGGGTCATAGGGGCGACGACCCGCCAGGCTATTGAGCGCTATGAGCGCGATCATCATCGCGCCAACAATGGCGAGTTGACTCCGGCCGTCTTGCGGCGCCTCAGCGCGGAATCGGGCGTGCCGATCAACTAATGCTGGACGGGGTTCACATTGGCGCTGAGGGTCGGCCAGTATTTCGCCACGACCTCGCTGGACGGCGCCAAAGCGTGACAGGTCCCTATGGGCGACGGACGCGCCGCGGCGCTCTTTCCGCTCGCGGCGAGGCGCATGGGAAGGATGGTCTGAATCGCCGTCGTCGCCAATGGCCCAAGCAATTCGACGAGGTGCGTGCAGCCTGAAACGCCGCCAACACGCCGGCGCGCCTCGGCAAGAAAGCCGGCTTCGATCCGCAAGCCGACGAGGCGCTGAAAGTTCGGCGTGACCGCGGAGCAGACGCGATGCGGGGCGGCGTCGATTGACGCCTCGACGGCGTGGATGAGCAGCGCGTCGTCGACGCGAAGCCGCATCTCCATGTCATGAAAATAACCGCCAGCCGGGATGCTGCGGAAATCATTGCGGATCGCGTAGCTTTTGGCGTCCGTCATTTTCGCTTCAATATCCCATAGCCCGTCGTCGCGGCGATAGCCGGCGCAAAGAACCGTACGGGCGTGGATCGGCTGGCGGGATGAAGAGGGCGAGAGCGGCATGATGTTTTCCATCCAAAGTCTTGCTTGAGGGAGATCTCCTGACGCGAAAGCGACGCCTAGGCCGTGGCTCCGAGAGGGGCGAAAGAGCGCGGCGGAATCGCGCCCATGGGCTCTTCGGCGTCAAAAATGCCGCCGAGGCTGCGGACGATGCGTTGAATGAAGCGGTTCTCGCGCAGGAAAAACAGGCTTGTCTGAACGACGCCGCGCGCCGAGACGTGATCGACGGTAAGATCGACAAGATGGCGGCCGAGGCCGCGGCCGCGCAGCGGCGCGCTGACTGTGACGGCGATCTCGGCGTGACGCGGCGCAGACGCGCGATCGAACAGAGCCTCGGACACGCCGATCAGGCGATCTTCCTGGAGCGCGCCGAAAATCAAGGATTGGCCCCAATTGATCCCTTTGACATAAGCGCGGATCTGCGCGTCGCCCATTTCGCGGCAAAAGCGCAGGCGCCGGTCATCCCGCCCAAGGGCGAGAAAATGCGCTTCGATCAGAGCTTCGTCGTGGCGGCGCAGACGTCGGATCAAGGGAGCGGCGCCGTCCCATCTCGGCGGCGGCGAGGCGGGGAAAATGTCGAAATATTCCGGGTCCTCGGGCGAGACGCTGTGTTCGCCCCCGCTGGTCCATCGATCATAGGCCGCCTTCGCCTGCGCCATTGGGGCGGGCTCGGTGACGTCGCTCCAGAAACGATAAAAGGCGTCGCAACGGCGGACGACGTAGAGATTAGGCTCTGCCACTTTTCTACCCCCTGATACGCGTTGGTCGAGGCGCCGCCGCGGCGTCCGGTCAGGACGCTCTGCGATAGGCGCTTTCCATGTGATCAGGGTAGGCGATTGGGCGAGGAGGCTGTGTGGGCTTTCCCACTTCGGACGAGCGCCTTGCGTCGAGCGCCGACCGTAGCCTTGGCGCTGGCGAGGTGACCCGGTCTTTGAAGACGAACGAAGCATTTTCCGGGCTGTCGCCAGTCGAGGCGCCGATCTGAGCTACGCTTCTGTCGCCGGCCAAAAAAAGAGGCGACACGAGCATGCCCGCCTCGACCGACGACGCTTCGAACCCGGCGCGCCGAAGAAAATGCTTTAGAAAAGAAACTCCAGCTTGCGGAAGACGACGAACAGGAAAGCCGCCAGCGCGATGGCGCATGGCAGCGTCAGCACCCAGGCCATCGCAAGAGCCCGGATCGTCGACATCTGCACGCCGGAGCCATTTGCCGCCATCGTGCCAGCGACGCCGGAGGAGAGCACGTGCGTCGTCGAAACCGGCAGGCCGAAATTGTCGGCCGCGGCGATTGTCCCCATGGCGACGAGTTCGGCGGCGGCGCCCTGACCATAGGTCAAATGGGTCTTGCCGATTTTCTCGCCGACCGTGACGACGATGCGCTTCCAGCCAATCATCGTGCCGAGGCCGAGCGCAATGGCGACGGAGACCTTCACCCAGTCGGGAATAAACTTCGTCGCGCTGTCGAGGTTCTTTTTATATGCGGCGAGGATCGCGACGTCCTCTTTCGTCAGCTCGCTCGCTTTATCCTTTTGTAGGACGCGAATGGCCTCGGATGCGAGATACATGTCATTGCGGGTGTTGCCGGCGCCCGCCGCGGGTATTTTCGCGATCGATCCGAACTGCTGAATCTGTTTGGCGATGTCGCGGATCAGGGCCGCGAGCGAAGGGTAGGTGCCTTCGTTGATCTCATGCGTCGTGATGTAATTTGTAACAGCCGGACGCGGGTCGCCCAGCACTTCGTAGCCGGCGGCTTTGGCCTCGACGACTTTCGACGCGGCGAGCGAATGTTCGACGAAGGTCGCCACTTGGCTTTGCGGCATCGACCGGTTCAAGGCGTAGGCCGTCGGAACGGTGCCGATCAGGATCAGCATGATGAGACCCATGCCTTTTTGCCCGTCGTTCGAGCCATGCGCGAAGGAAACGCCCGCCGAAGTGAAAATCAGCAAGGCGCGGATCCAGGCCGGGGGCACCGCATTGGCCTTGGGCTCGGCGTAGAGCGCGGGGGCCTTGATAAGGAGCTTCATGATGAGGAGCAGGCCAGCGGCGCAGATGAAACCGACCAGCGGCGAAAATAGGAGCGCGTAGCCGATCTCGGTCGCCTTGCTCCAATCGACGCCGGATGTGCCGTCGCGGCCGCGCATCAAGGCGTTGGCGACGCCAACGCCGATGATCGAGCCGATCAACGTGTGCGAACTCGACGCCGGCAGTCCAAGCCACCAGGTCCCGAGATTCCAGATGATCGCCGCGATCAACATGGCGAAGACCATCGCGAAGCCGGCCTCCGAGCCGACCTGCAAGATCAGTTCGACGGGCAACAGCGACACGATGCCGAAGGCGACCGCTCCGGTCGAAAAGAGAACGCCGAGAAAATTGAAGCAGCCCGACCAGACGACGGCGACGGGCGGCGGCAGCGAATGAGTGTAGATGACGGTCGCGACTGCATTGGCTGTGTCGTGGAAGCCGTTGACGAACTCGAACCCCAGCGCAATCAGCAGCGCGACGGCGAGCAGCACAAAAGGAAGGATAGTGGTGACGCCCGTCCCCGATGTCGAGATGTCTCGATAGATGCTGAAGGCGGTGAAAAACAGGCCGAGAGCGAGGATCGCGAGAAAGATCAGGATCGCCTGCACCGACATCGGCTTGTTGAGATCGGGCTTTGAACTCACGCTCGGCGTCGCCAGAACGTCGGGCGAGGAAAGGGATGTCATGGGCGCCTCCTCGTCGCCGCGCCTGTTGAAGGTCGCGGATAGTTTCACCTATCTCCGGGCGGCGACAGTTTCATGACGCAATCTTAAGTCTGAGGCCGAGCGCGAATGGGCGCATGTGCGAAAATTGTTACCTGGGGAACAGCATATTTTCCTCTTGTCGCGCATCTTGGCGCGCACCTGGATAATAGGAGAGGCAAATGGCGGACTTCAGAGTGAGGGGCCAACGCGGCTTCGAAATCGATTGCGGCGCACACACCAAGACCCGTTTGGTGTTCGGAATCTTCGACGAAGGTAAGAAGTCGATCGGCTGGTATATGTTTTCATCCGTTCCTCAGGCCAAAAACTCAAAACTCAAGTCGCGGGATGATTGCGCTACGACCGACGTTTGGGTCATCGACGATCCGTTTGCGACGCAGACAGGCGAAGGAAAGGGAAAAGAATTTGACAAGATTGGCGTTGACGGGTTGGTGGCCGATGCGAAAAGTCCCGCCGCCAAGATGACCTTGGACACAAAGACAGACAAGCATCGAATATATTGTAGCATTGATGATCTTGTTACGCGTTCAAACGGACGCGTTCATCTCGTTTTCAGTCTTCATAAAGAATATGAACCTACGATGGCGAATATACAAATCAGCGGAACTCTTTTCCTTTTGGAGCCACCCGATCCATTTGACGAGAAGAAGTTCGAACCAGACCGCGGACCGCAAAGCAAAAAAGCCCAAATCGCGCTGAATGGGGCTGTATTGTGATCGAAGCCAGCGGAGCGCGCGGTTTTGCGTGGCCGAATGTCGATTTATTGCGCTTTGCGGTCGAGAATCCACTGCCCTTGCCGTAAGGCGCGGGGATAAGCAGGCGCAGCGCCGCGCTTGATTTTCCCGGCGCCGCGGCGCTAGCTCCAGTCTGTTCACAGCCGGAGCGAGGCCTTTATGGAAGAGTTGATCGCGCGCATTTCCGCTTCGGTCGGGATAGAGCCCGACATTGCCGAGCAGGCGGTCGGCGCGATTTTGGCGTTCCTGCGCAAAGAGGGGCCAAAGGCGGAGATCGACGATCTGTTCGCGGCGCTTCCAGGCGCCGCAGAGGCGGTGGCCGCGGCGCAGAATGGGGGCGGGGCGTTGAGCGGCCTGATGGGCAGGATGGGCGGCGGACTCATGGGTCTCGCGTCGCGCCTTTCGGGCCTTGGCCTCAGCATGAGCCAGATGCAGGCGATCGGCCATGAGGTCTTCGCCTATATCGGGGAGAAAACAAGCGACGAACGCCTCAAGCAAGTCTCGTCGGCGATTCCTGGTCTTGGCCAGTTCCTTTGAGGTTTGCGGATGCGGAAGGTGCGATCGCGCACAATTGCGTTGGCGCAAGTCAGGCAGGATAGGGTCGTCGAGCTGCAGCAAAGTCTTTAACCAAATTCGTCCCATTTTGGATCGACGCGTGAAACTTTAGCAAGGCCGGCGCGGTACCATGAATTTGAGATCGGCTCGGCCCTCGCCCAGGGGCGACGTGTCCAGCCGACCTGTTCGGAGGCGACGCCAATGGGTGAGCTCATAGCTTTCAAATTGCCGAAAAGCGCGGCTCGGCGCGTTCGCGCGCCAATGGGCTCAGCGAAGATTCTTTTTTTCACGGGCGTCAGACGGGAGATCATGTCTGATGCCGCGCCGTCGAGTTGCTTGCCCGTCCTGCCCAAGGAAGCCGGCAAAGCAGTCAGAATAAACCGCGACAAAAGCGAGGCCGGGGCCTAACGCCCGTTCCGCTAGGAATTAGACGGATTTGCGCTTCATTATGTCCGCTTTCGGGACTTGACCGGTTAAAAGCGTTTCGCGTGAAACCGGCGCCTGGTTGCGGGCGGCCGGCGCGCTTGGCGAGAGGTTCTTATATTATTCGGAGGCGGCTTCCGGCGCGCAGCGGACGGCCTTCACGCGCTCCTCCGCCTCGAGTTTCTCGCTCGGAAAAACGGCGAGGGCGTTAACGAGGACAAATCCTTTTATCGTCGGCGCGACGAGCCGCAGCTCCTGCGGAGCCTCCTCATCGTCCTTCGTCGCCGCCTCCAGGTCTTCAAGTTGGTCCGCGGTCAAAATCAACACGTCGATCTTGCCACGCTGCGCCGCGCGGTCGGTCATCGAATAAAAAACATCTCCCGCCGGCGTGCGGAACGACAAGGTGAGCATACGGTCGCCATCGATTTCGGCGGTCAGCCGCGCCGGGTTGCGCGAGAGGTCATAAAGGCATGCGGCCTGCGCCACGGCCGGATCGGCGAACGGCGCCCATCCGCTGCCGGGCCCTGGTTGCGGCAGCAACGTCATCTCGCCGGCTTTGGCCAGCGCCGCAAGCCGGCTATAAGGATCCTTTCCTTGGAGCTTTGGCAGATTGAACACGGCGAGAATATGAGCCAGCGCCGCCACGAACAGGATGCCGAGACACCACAGGATGCCGGCGAGGAAGCGATCGATCCGGTTCATCGGCATGCGCCTCTTTCGATCGCCGGCAGGCTCGCCGCGTCGAAGGCGAGCGTCAAGGCGCTGAATTCGGTCTCATACAGGCGCAGGACAAGAATGAAGGTTTCGCCCGCGCCAAGAGGCAGCCAGTTGCCGGGCCTCGCGTGGCGCGACAGGGCGATGACGAAACCGCCGTCCGCCACGCGCAAAATCTCTCTCGAGGTGAAGCCGTTGCGTCCGGCCGGATTTGTCTCGAGTTGCCCCTCGGGGGTCATGACGGTCAGCGTCCAATAGCGCGCCTGCGGCGTCTGCCCGCTCACCTTGTAGTCGCAGCCGGCGTCGAAGCGACGCCCCGCGCTGTCGCCCTCAGCGACAAAGCTGATCCCTTCCGAGGCGCCGAGCGGGATTTCGCCGGAATGCGCGAGCTTCGCCCGGGTATAAGGATCGGGATCGCCGGTCCCCGTCTTCGGCCAGGCGGTCCAGGGGCCGGCCTTGACCGCGTCGAAGCCAAAGCCGAAGCCGTTCTCGAGCGCCGCGAAAGTGAGGCCTAGGCCGATAATAAGGCCGGCGGCGCCGGCGAGCAGGAATTTGCCGATGAGGGCCACACGCTCTCGCAATCTGTCCGAAAGGCGTTCCATTATGTCATGGAGTGAACGTTATCGATGCGGCTCACCCGCCGCCCGGCGCAGCTGGGGCGGGCGCGCCATCGCCGATCGTCGCAGCATCTCTCGTCTTCTCTGCCGCCGACATCTGCGCCGCTATGGCGCGAAAAACTTCGGCAGAACGCGACGACAGGCTCGCCGGGCGTTGTGAACCCGCCGCCGCCGCTTCGGCCTCGGTCGGCTGAGGGGGACCGGCCGGCGCCGGACGACCCGGCAGCGGCTTCAGCTCTATGCCCTGATGCGCATAGGCCATGACCTCATGCCATGTCCCGGCGGGCAGGGAGCCGCCGGTCATTTCCTTCATCGGCGTATCATCGTCATTGCCAAACCAGATGGCGCCGACATAATTCCCGGTGAAGCCGATGAACCAGGCGTCCTTATAGCCGTTCGTCGTCCCGGTCTTGCCGGCCACCTCGATATTGTCGAGTTGCGCCCGCCTCCCGGTGCCCGCCTGAACCACCTGCAACAGCATCGAATCCATCGTTTCGATCGTTTCCGCCGGAATGATCCGGCGCGGCGGCGGCGCGTCCCGGTCATGCCGGTAGATCACCTCGCCGCGGCTGTTAGCGATCTCGACGGCGGCGTAGGGCGGCGCGCGCAAGCCGCCATTGGCGAAGGCGCAATAGGCTGAGGCCATATCGACCACCGTGACTTCCGCCGCGCCGATCGGCAGCGAGACCGTGTCCGCGAGCGGCGTGGTCAACCCCATCATCCGCGCGGTCGCGATGATTTTGGCGCGGCCACGTTTGGCGGCCTCGAAGACATTGTTGTGCCCCGGCACCGAATTGGCCTCGCCAATGGCGATCGATAACCGCACAGCGACCGTATTCAGCGAGTGCGCCAACGCCGTCACCAGCGGCAAGGAGCCGGCATATTTGTTTTTATAGTTGTGCGGGCACCAATTGCCGATGCAGATCGGCCCGTCGACGACAATCGTCGTTGGCTTGAACTTGCCGGTCATCAGCGCGGTCAGATAAACGAAAGGCTTGAATGAAGAACCGGGCTGGCGCAGGGCGTCGGTCGCGCGGTTGAACTGGCTCTCGCCATAGTCGCGTCCGCCGACCATCGCCCGTAAGAGGCCGTTCGGCTCAAAGATCGCCATCGCGCTTTGCTTGGCGTGATAGCCCTTCCCATATTGGCGAAGCTGATCCTCGATCGTCGCATCAGTGTGCTGCTGCAGATTGGAATCGAGGCCGGTGCGTACCGTCAGCACGCGCTCGCCCCCGAGCTTGCCGGCCTCGCTGAGCTTCTTCACCTCGTCATAGGCGTAGTCAAGATACCAGTCGGGACTCGTCGCCTTGTTGCGATCGACCGGCGTCGCCGGATTGCGTAGCGCGGCGTAGATCTGCCCCTCCGTCAGATAGCCAGCGTCGACCATATTGTTCAGCACGTCGTTTGCGCGCGCGCGCGCGGCCGGCAGATTGACGTGCGGCGCATATTTGGTCGGCGCCTTGAACAGGCCGGCGATCATCGCGGCTTCCGCCAAAGTCAGATCGCGCACCGATTTGCCGAAATAAAATTCCGAGGCGGCCTGCACGCCAAAGGCGCCGCCGCCCAGATAGGCGCGGTCGAAATAGAGTTGCAGGATCTGTCGTTTCGTCAGACGGAATTCCAGCCAGACGGCGAGATAGGCCTCTTTGATCTTGCGCTCCAGCGTGCGCTTGTTGGAGAGGAAAATATTCTTCGCGAGTTGCTGGGTGATCGACGAGCCGCCTTGCACGACGCTGTCGGCGCGCGCATTGACCGTCAGCGCGCGCAAGGTTCCGATCACGTCGATGCCGAAATGATCGAAGAAGCGCCGGTCTTCCGTCGCCAGCACCGCGTTGATGAGATTTTTCGGCAGCTCGTCGAACGACACCGAATTGTCATGCTTGATGCCGCGCCGGCCGACTTCCTGTCCGTAGCGGTCGAGGAAGGTCACCGCGAGGTCCTGCTTCTTCAGCCAATCGTCGGAAGTCTCCTGAAACGCCGGAATCGCGAGGACGAGGGCGACAATGCCGCCGGCGATGCCAAGGGTTAGCGCCTCGCATGACAATTCGACGAGGACGCGGCGCCAGCCGGCGGCGTGAAACCTGTCCATGAAGGCCGAGAACGCGGCGTAGCGCTCCTTGGCCTCTTCGCGGCTTTTAAAGAGCGACGAGTTGATAAAAGCGTCGAAAGCGAGCAGGGCCCGCGCGATTCTCCGCCAAAGGCGTGATTGGAGCAAACGCTCGAATAGGCTATTGACGCTCAAGAAAGAGACCCCGCTCCGCATATCGGTATCGGCGGGAGTTTAGCAAGCCGCTTGACGATTGTCATAGGTAAGCGCAAGTCCGCCGCTCAACTTGAAGAGACCTCGAGCCCTCCATGTCGCCGCCTTTCGACAAAGCCGCCTTCGCCAGCGCTGCGGAAAATCGGACCACGACGAAGATCAAGCGGGAAGCGCGGCCGCCCTCCGGCAATGTCGTAAAGCCGTTCTGGCGGCGAAAATCCCTTGAAGAGATGAACCGGCAGGAATGGGAAAGTCTATGCGACGGTTGCGGGCGTTGTTGCCTAGTCAAGCTCGAGGACGAGGACACAGGCAAAATTCACTTCACCGATGTCGGCTGCAAACTTTTCAACGCGGCCGCCTGTCGCTGTCGCGACTACGCCAATCGCACTCGCAAAGTGCGCGATTGCATCAAGCTGACGCCCGAAACGGCGCGCGACCTCAAATGGCTGCCGCCGAGCTGCGGCTATCGTCTGGTCGCCGAAGGGCGCGAGCTTCCCTGGTGGCACCCTTTGGTGTCTGGCTCCGCCGAGACGGTTCACGAAGCGGGCGTATCTGTCAGGGGCAAGGTGGGCGCCCTCGAGACCGCAGTCGGCCTCGACGAATATATCGATCATATCGTCGCGTGGCCTGGGCAGAGCCCCGGCTCCGTAATGGCGCCGGCGAACAAGGCCAAGCGCCGCGCTTAGGGCTTTTTTGCATTTTGGCGATCTTATGCGCTGAAGCGGCCGCGCAGCATTCTTTCGAACATGATTTTTAGAATGCCTGGATTTGTCAGCGCGTAGGACATCGCGTCCAACATGCCGGCGTCCAATGTCTTCCGCTTCAAAACATTCCATTTCAAATTCTTTTCAATGATGACGGATTTTTTTGTCAGCATTTCAAAGGCCTGCGGATTGCCTAGGACGCGCGCGTCGGCGAGGTAGCTTTCGTTCGTTCTGAAAGCGCCGGCGAAATCGTGGCGCCATGCGCCGGCGCCGGTCAGCGTCCATTTTTTCTTTTTTTTGCTAAACGGCAAAGTATATTTATAGAGCGGCTCGGCGACTACAATGGCGCGCGCGCCTGTTAAGAGCAATTCGAGCAGGAAATAGAAGTCTTGTGAGAACCTGGCGTTTTCATTATACTTGACGCCGATATCTTGAATAGAATAACGTCTGATGACGGGCTTAAGAGAGCCAAAATCCACTTTTTTCTCAATACTACGTAAGTAACATGGCAAATCAAGCTGCAAATGTGGTTCGTCTATTTCGAATAGCGTGCCACAATATTTATCCTCAAAGCTGTCGTAAATGATCTGATTGTCCGCGACGAGGTCAACATTGTACTTCTCGCCGGCGTTAATAAGCTTTGACACACGCCCCGGAAGGAATGCATCGTCCGCGTCCATGACTGCTATCCAATCGCCGGACGCTATTTTATGCGCAAGGTTCATGCAGATTGATTTTCCCATGTTTCTATTATTTTTGATTACCTTTATCCTATCATCTGATGACGCATGTTTTTCAATATTTAAGAGAGTTCCATCTGTTGATAAATCGTCGATAATTATTATCTCGATGTCGCGCTCAGCTTGTTCTCGCGCGGAGATAACGCTCGCGTCAATGGTATCGACACTATTATAAGCTGGAATCACGACTGAACAGCGCGGCATCGGAGCGACAACTTTGCTTGCAATTTGAAATATTTGGAAGCCGTTCGCAGATATGCGAACCAGCAGCGTAGCAGGTCGGGCGCATCCGACGGTGTTTTCAAAAATATTCTAGCGAAATTGACTTAGGCCCCGCATCCCCTAAGTAAGTCATGCGCAATCCTGCTTCGGCTGCGGCGGCGCGCGGATAGCGCCAAGATCGTTGCTATGCTCGCGCGCGATGAATTCCCTTGAAATGGAAAAGCAAAGAGGGATTTATAGCTTTAGGTTGTTTGGACGTTGTGGCGAAGTGTCGTGGTAGAGTTTTGGTTGTTGCTCGCGACGACCGCATCTCGTAAGCCAGCAATATCTTGAGACGAGGTCGTTGCGCTTGGGCGGGACCAGGTTCCATCGACCGCCTCGGTTCGACCGATGTGTTGATTGCTTGGGCGGGACCTTGAGAACGCTCGCAAGGACGCCGGCGCAATATGCATTTTTTGTAATGTTTTCGCCTAAGCCGCGCGTCGCGCCATGATCTGCCCCCAAACGCGGCCTAAATTCGGCAGTTGAAGAAGCTGGGATGCAGGGCCCTCTTTTATGTCCGCGTATAACGCCATCGAACGGGAAAAGCGTTTCGGCGCAAGAAATTACGCGCCCCTTCCCGTCGTGCTGTCGTATGGGCGCGGCGCCTATCTCTTCGACGTCGAGGGCCGCCGCTACATCGACATGATGAGCGCCTATTCGGCGGCGAGCTTCGGTCATCTGCATCCGCGCCTAGTCAAAGCCATGCAGGATCAGCTGCAGCGTCTCGATATCATCTCGCGCGCCTTTCATTCCGACAATCTTGGCTCCTTCTGTCAGGAGTTGGCTGAGCTTGCCGGGCTCGACGCCTGCCTGGTGATGAACACCGGCGCGGAGGCTGTGGAGACGGCGATCAAGGCGATCCGCCGCTATGGCTATGACGAGCTGGCGATTCCAGACGGCCAGGCGGAGATCATCGTCGCGGCCGGAAATTTTCACGGCCGCACGACGACGATCGTCGGTTTTTCCGATGATCTGAACTCGCGGCGCGGCTTCGGTCCCTTCGCTCCGGGTTTCTTCGTTGCGCCCTTCGGCGACGCGGAAGCGATCGAGGCGGCAATCAGCGCCAACACCGCGGGTGTGCTCATCGAGCCGATTTCAGGGCGAAGCCGGCGTCATTGTGCCGCCGCCCGGCTATCTCGCCGACCTGCGGCGCATCTGCGACAGGCACGGCATCCTCCTCGTCTTTGACGAAGTGCAATCTGGCTTCGGCCGCACCGGACGCAATTTCTGCTTCCAGCATGAAGATGCGACGCCGGACGGCTTGGTCGTCGGCAAGGCGCTCGGCGGCGGCCTGCTTCCGGTATCCGCCTTCATCGCCCGTCGCGCGCTCATCGACGTTTTCAGTCCCGGCAGCCATGGCTCGACGTTTGGCGGCAATCCGCTCGCCGCCGCCGTCGGCCGCGAAGCGATCGCTCTGCTGCGGGAGGAAAATCTGGCCGAACGCAGCCGCCTGCTCGGCGAAAGTCTGTTTGAGGCCCTGCGCGCCATCGACCATCCGGCGATCATAGCGGTGCGCGGCAAAGGCCTATGGGCCGGGGTCGAACTCGATTCCCATGAAGTTACGGCGAAGGACGTTTGTCTCGCCATGATGCGACGCGGCGTCCTCGCCAAGGAAACGCATGAGAGCGTGTTGCGGCTCGCGCCGCCGCTCGTCATTTCAAAGGAGGATCTCCTTCAGGCCGTCGCGGTGTTTGGTGATGCGCTGCATGAGGTCGACGCCGTCCGCGCCGCGCGGCATGTCGGATAAGGCGCTCGGCGTGATTTCCGCGCGGCGGCGATTATATTGAAGATGACCTAAGAAAACGCCGCGTCGACGCCGCGGGAATCCTGTGAGCTCTAGTCCGCGATGACGTTCGACATCCCCTTCCCGCGGTTCGCCGCCCCCTATGCCCCGCCGGACGAGCCGATCGCCGCCGATTTGCTTCGCCAGGCCGCGCTCGGCGCCGACGCCGAGGCGCGAATTCGATCGGCTCGGCGAACGCCTGATTGGCGCCGCGCGCGGAAGGAAGACCGCCCGCATTGGCGGCCTTGAGGATCTGCTTCGCGAATATTCGCTTTCGTCGGAGGAAGGCATCGCCCTGATGGTCCTGGCCGAGGCGCTGCTGCGCGTGCCCGATTCCTGGACCGCCGATCGATTGATCGAGGAGAAGATCGGGCAGGCGCATTGGAGCGCGCACGCCGACGGCTCCGAGCCTTTGCTCGTTGCGGCCGCCGCTTGGGCGCTCGGCGCGACGGCCCGCATGATCGACAAGGGCAAAACGGCGGAAGGCGTCGTCGCCGCGGCGGCGCGGCGGATCGGCATGGGCGCGCTACGCGCCGCTGCGCGGCAGGCGATGGCGCTGATGGGCCGACACTTCGTCTTCGGCGAGACCATCGAGGACAGCCTGCGCCGCGCCGCCCCGCATGAGGATGGGGCGAACCGCTATTCCTTCGACATGTTGGGCGAGGGCGCGCGAACCGCCGCCGACGCCGCGCGCTATTTCAAGGCCTACGCTCATGCGATCGAGGCGATCGGAGCGGCGCGCGGCGCCGCTGCGCCGGAGCGGCTCGGCATTTCGGTCAAACTCTCGGCGCTGCATCCGCGCTATGAGCCAATGTCGCGGGCGCGCGTTCTGACGGAGCTGACGCCGCGGGTCGTCGACCTCGCGCGCATGGCGAAACGCCACGGCTTGCAATTTTGCATCGACGCCGAGGAGGCCGATCGCCTCGAGCTTTCGCTCGACGTGACCGATCATGCGCTGGCGGATGGTTTGCTGAAGGACTGGCGCGGTTTCGGCCTCGCCGTGCAGGCCTATCAGAAGCGCGCGGCGGCGGTGATCGATCATGTCGCGGCCTTGGCGCGTCAGCATCAGGGCCATTTGACGCTGCGGCTCGTCAAAGGCGCCTATTGGGATAGCGAGATCAAGCGCGCGCAAGAGCGCGGCCTCGCCGACTATCCGGTCTTTACGCGCAAGGCGATGACCGACCTCAACTACATCGATTGCGCGCGCAAGGCGTTGGCGTTGCGTGGCGCCGTCACCCCGCAATTCGCCACCCACAACGCCCTGACAGTTGCGACCATTGTCGAGATCGCCGGCGGCGCTGAAGGCTATGAATTCCAGCGCCTGCACGGCATGGGCGAGGACCTATACGCCGCGCTTCGCGAAGCCTATCCCGCCGCCGCCTGCCGGATCTACGCGCCGGTTGGCGCACATGAGAATTTGCTCGCCTATCTGGTGCGGCGCCTGCTCGAAAACGGCGCCAATTCCTCATTCGTCGCGCGGCTCGGCGATCGCACGGTCGAGGTTTCGGAGCTGCTCAAGCGGCCGCAGGCGATCATTGCGGATCCGGCGCACGCGCGAGCGGAACGGTTGCCGCTGCCGCTGGATATCCATATGCCTTCGCGCAAGCTTGCGAAGGGCCTCGAACTCGGCGATTCCCAAGCGCTCGACGAGCTGTTGACGAACGTGCAATTGACGCAAGCCGCGCGGCGGGCGGCGGCGATCGTCTCCGGCGCAAACAACCGGGCGAGGGACCGTTCCGACCTGCCTGCGCGCAAGATCGTCTCGCCGATTGACGGATCGGCGATCGGCGTCCTGCCCGACGCCCGGCCAAGCGACGTCTTAAAGGCGATGGATGAGGCGCGCGCTGGCTTTCGCAGCTGGTCGCGCCTGCCTGTCGAGGAGCGCGCCGCCTGTCTGGAGCGCGCGGCGCGCCGACTCGAGACGGAAGCGCCGCGTTGGCTGCGTATGCTCCAAACAGAGGCGGGCAAGACGCTGGAGGACGCGGTTTCCGAATGGCGCGAGGCGATCGACTTTCTGCGCTATTACGCCGCTTCGGCGCGCGCGCTCTGGGGCGTCGCGCAAGCGCTGCCGGGCCCAACCGGCGAGGACAACAAACTGCTTTCCCATGGACGCGGCGTTTTTGTCTGCATAAGCCCGTGGAACTTCCCCTTGGCGATCTTTCTTGGTCAGGTCGGCGCCGCGCTTGTTTCCGGCAACGCCGTCCTCGCTAAACCGGCCGAGCAGACGCCTCTGATCGCGGCTGAGGCGGTAGCGCTGCTGCATCGCTCAGGCGTCCCCGAGAAGGTCCTGCATTTCATTCCGGGCGATGGCGGCGTCGGCGCCGCGCTTGTCGCTTCTGCCGGCGTCGCCGGGGTCGCGTTCACGGGATCGATGGAGACCGCGGCGAAAATCAACCGCGCGCTCGCCGCCAAAGATGGGCCGATCGCAGTTCTTATAGCCGAAACCGGCGGCGTCAATGCGATGATCGTCGACGCGACCGCTTTGCCGGAGCAGGTTGCGGACGACGTCCTCGCCTCGGCGTTTCGCTCCGCGGGACAGCGCTGTTCGGCGCTGCGGCTTCTCTGCCTCCAGGAAGACGTCGCCGACAGAATGATCGCTATGATTTCCGGCGCCGCGCGCGAACTCAAGGTCGGCGATCCGCGCGATATCGGCGTTCATGTCGGGCCGGTGATCGACGCCGCTGCGCAAGATGCGTTACTTGCTTATATAGGGAACATGCGCGGGCGAACGTCCGGCGCGATCACGCATTTTGCCGGCGAGGCTCCGAAGGGCGCGCAGGCCGGCGGATTGTATGTCGCGCCTCATATCTTTGAGCTCGAGTCGGCGACTGATCTTAAAGGCGAGATTTTCGGGCCGATCCTGCACGTCGTCCGTTATAAGGCGCAGGAGCTCGATTCATTGCTCGACGCGATCGAAGCGGGCGGCTTCGGGCTGACCTTGGGCGTGCATTCGCGCATCGAGGCGACAATTGGGAAAATTCTCGATCGGCGCCTCGCCGGCAATTGCTACGTCAATCGCAATATGATCGGCGCGGTCGTCGGCACGCAGCCGTTCGGCGGCTTCAATCTTTCGGGCACCGGCCCAAAGGCCGGCGGACCGCACTACCTCGAACGCTTCTCGATCGAACAGACGGTGACGATCAACACCGCAGCGGTCGGCGGCAATGTGAACCTCATCGACGCGGCGCAGTGACCGGCGCGGTTTTGTTATTCTCCTCCGTGAGAATCTCGGCGAGCTCGCGAAAGGCGTCCTTGCTCGGCGCCGATTTCGGCGATTGCTCCACCGCTTTGTAAATCTTCGGGACGAGCGCGACGGCCTGATCGAGCTCTGGGTCGTTGCCGGCGCGGTAGCCGCCCATAAGGCGAAGATCGCTGGTGTCCTCATAACGCGCGATGAGGCCGCGCAATTTGACGATGAGGTCGCGCTGTTCGCTGGTCCAAGCGATCTGCGCGAGACGCGAGATCGAGCTCAACACGTTGACGGCAGGATAACGTCCCTGATCGGCGATCGCGCGATCGAGAACGATATGGCCGTCGAGCGTGCCGCGGACCGCATCGGCCACGGGATCATTGTGGTCATCGCCGTCGACGAGCACCGAGAAGACGCCGGTGATCGAGCCCGGGCCTTCGCCGGGTCCTGCGCGCTCGAGCAGCTTCGGCAGATCGGTGAAGACGCTCGGCGCGTAGCCGCGCGCGACGGCCGGCTCGCCCGCGGCCAAAGCGACGTCGCGCGCGGCGTGGGCGAAGCGCGTCACCGAATTGAGGATGAGCAAGACCGAATCGCCCCTGTCGCGGAAAAATTCGGCGATGGTCATGGCGGTCCGCGGCGCGAGCCGTCGCATCGTCGGAGTTCTCGTCTCCCGTGGCGACGACGGCAACCGCGAGCGCGCGATTATCGGCCAGCGCGTCGTCTAGAAATTCGCGCACTTCCCGTCCGCGCTCGCCGACGAGGGCGACGACCACGGCGTCGAAGTCTCGTGACCTCGCCAGCATGGCGAGCAGCGTCGATTTGCCGACGCCAGAGCCTGCGAAAACGCCGATGCGCTGCCCGGCGCAAATGGGCGCGAAGAGATCGACCACACGAATGCCAGTCCGCAAGGCTTTGCTGATGCGGGCGCGCCGCATAGCCGGGGGCGGAGTGGCGTCGACGGCAAAACTTTCGTCGCCCGGGCGCAGCGGCCCGGCCGCGTCGATTGGAGCGCCAAAAGCATTGATCACGCGTCCTTTCCAGCTCT
The DNA here is from genome assembly GCA_963815815.1 of uncultured Alphaproteobacteria bacterium. GTDB lineage: Bacteria > Pseudomonadota > Alphaproteobacteria > Rhizobiales > Beijerinckiaceae > Methylocapsa. Next base: position 132,165 of record CAWFIA010000007.1, on the reverse strand, counting down.
GGTGCGGAAAGAGACGCAATGGGCCGGCGCGATAGACGCGATCGCCAAGGCTCGTGAGCGTATTGGACTCGAAGGCCTTGATGCTCGCGCCCTCCGCATTGATGCGCACGACTTCGGCAAGGTGCGTCGATCCGTTGGCGCTGAAGCTGACGCATTCGCCGAGTTTCAGAAAGGGAGAGAGACCGCGGACGCGCGCGTGCGAGGGAGAGACCTCCGTGACGGCGCCGCTGACTCTGATCAGCGGCTCGGAGGCCGCCTCCGCCACCGATCGCGCGAGCAGATCTAACGAGTCGCAAGCCGCGGGGGTTGCGAGGTCAACACGATGCTCAGCCTGTAACGACGGAGAAAGCGTCTCGATGTCTGTGTCCGATCCCATTTTTCCGTGCCGCAATCCAGTCCGCACTACCTGCACAATTCTAAATTAATTTCGCCCGGACCGCGCGCTTCTGGTGGCTGCGAACTTCAATCAAAACAACGAGACATCAGCGTCCAAATGGACCACGAGATTGGGAAAGGCCTTAGGATGGCGCGTTCGTTCCGAGCGTCTTGATCGCGTCCTTTAAAGAGCTTTCCGATCCCTCGATCGCTGACGCGATGCTCTCGAAGGCGCGCGACACTTGGATGAGCTTGGCCAGTTCAAGCACCGGATTGACATTGGCGCCCTCGATGAATCCCTGAGCCATACCATTATTGCCGAAGTCGAGTTCGGCTGTCGCAGGTTTGTCGCTGATGACGCCGGAATTGTTATAGCGTGTGAGTTTGGCGTCCTGAGCAAGACTGAAAATGCCTATGGCGCCGATCTGATGGCCGTTCTGCGTGATCATGCCGTCTTGCGCAATGATCGGAGAGCCGGCCTCGGGGTCGAGAAGAATGGCGGAATTGCCCGCGTCCAGCACTGGATAGCCGTCGACGCTCGCCAGCGCGCCGCTTCCATCCATGCGCATGCGGCCATCCTTCGTGTAGATGGTTCCGTCCGGGGTCTGCAGCGCCAGCCATCCCTGGCCCTGAATAGCGACGTCAAGCGGGTTGTCGGTCTTTATCGGCACGCCCGCTCTGCGCGAGATGTAGGACTCGCCTTCGGAGACGAAGGCGACGCGATCGGCGCCCGCTTTTGACACGAGCGATTTGAAATCAATTTCCTCCGCCCTGTATCCCGGCGTGCTTTGGTTGGCGATATTGGCGGCGATTGTCGTCAACCGTCTTTCAAGAGCGACTTGAGCGGAAAGCGTGACATAGAGCCCTGCCTGCACGGATCAGAACCCTCCCTGTTGCAGGTTGGCGATGCTGAGAAGCAGGCTTTGGCTGATGCCCGGCGACGTGACTTGCAGCGCGTTTGTCGGCGTCGTCGTCCCGGCCGAAGGATTGTTGACGTCGTAGTTCGCGGTGAAGCGCTCAAGCAATTTTTGAAGATAGGCGGGCTTTTGCAAATCTTTGATGTTTACAAGGCTTCCGATCGTCTTGGCTTGCTGATCGATGTTCTGCTGCGACATGGAAGGCGAAAGGCCAAACGCGGTCTGCACGACTTTGAGCAGGGTCTTGTCGCCTAAAATGCTGTAGGCGCTGGCGATGCTTGGCGCCATGTGCTGGAAATAGAGCGCCATCTGCGCGCCCGGGCTTGTCTTGCCGACATTGGCCTCCAGCGTCTGCTCATCGAAATTGGCCATCGTCGTCTGCTGCAGCGAGGTTGAGCTGGTCGTCGCGGCGCCGTTCGCCACGAAGTTGAAAGCGCTGGCGAGCGCCCTGTAGCGGGGATCGCTCAACGTGTTGGCGAGGCTTTTGCTGCTTGATACGCCGCCGGCGAGAACCTGGCGAACGAGCCCTTTCGCATAGGCCATGTCGCCAAGGCCAAAGGCGGTCATCACGTAATTGTAGAGCTTGCTGTTTTTCATGAGGTCGTCGACTGATTTCACATTGCCGATGTTCGCCTGAAAATATGCGGTCTCCCGTTGCGCGGTTGGGCTCGCGGCGGCGTTCGCCAAGGATTTTGAATAGTCCTTGTTAGCGATCATAGTGTAATAGAGAGTGGAGTTAAGCATGCTCTTTCGTTCCCGCAACGCTCGACGCAGTCTTTCCGCAAGGCCTTGCGCGGAACTGACCGCCGCTTGGAAAACCGATTCTAGCGCCATGCCAGCCAAGAAACTTGATTTTGGACGCGTCGCATTTGATCAATCGCGGTCAACAGCGAGCAACGCCATGTTGGGCGTTAACGGGATTGAAGGTCTTAATTAGTCGCAGATGCCGGAGTTCTGAAATCCTCCGATATTTACTGTTGGGACGATATTTGGCTAAAGATTTATAAGTCCTCACTCACAACTCATTGGCCCAACGCGCCAACGCCTGGCAAGTCGTCGCGGGCGGCTACAAGGCAATTCGTATAGCGCGGCGGCAAATCCAAACGTGTCTGCGACTTTCTGGATTACGCTCAATCGATCGGTCCCGCCGCCAACGCTTCCGGATCCCATAAGCCATGCAGCCGGTGCGCTGCGGCGTGAGCGAAGCGCAGCAGGATAGCGCGACGGGTCGCGGCCGCCAGCCGATGCTCCGGCGCTTCGCGCAAAATTTCGGCGCCATAAGCGTCGGCGACGATCAGGCCGGCGTCGGGCGGCATGATCGCGACCGGCACGCTTTCGGGGATCGCAAAATAGAGCCGGTCGCAATGGGCGCGGTAGTCGCGCCATTTCAGGTCGGCGCGAAAATCGGCAATTGAGGATTTAATTTCGACGATATGTATGCGCCCATCATCGGCGAGAGCGACGATGTCTGCGCGCCGCCCGGAAAGCAATGGAAGCTCGGTGAGAGTTGAAAAGTTGAGGCGGCGCAACAGCCGCCGCGTCCCGCGCGCGACGAAGAGCGCAGTTTCCGACTGGCGGCCGTCCTGCGGCGCGAAAGGCTGGATCAATCGTGGCATGTCGCGCATCAGCTCCGCGCCGACGTTGGACGAAAAATCCGCCAATGTCTCCTTGCGCGATTCTTTAGGACGCCAAAGATGCGCCGAACTGACCGCTCTCTCAATCGGCGGCGTACGGCTGACCCAAAAGCTCTCGTCTTCTCGGCTTATTCTCAGTTCGCCGGAGACGTCGGCGAAGCGTCGACAATGCTGACTTGATTCGCCGACTGCGCCGGCGCGGCCGTTGACCACGCTTTGGTGAAGTGGGCGTAGTCGAGCAAGCCGGAGGCGGCGTTAAACGCCATCGTGTAGCCAGCGGAGGGAGCCGCCGAGAGGGCGTCGGGGACAATGCGCGCGGCTTGCCGCAACCCTGTGATCGCCTGCCCAAGAGCCGACGCCGGAGGCTCTTCCGCAGTCGGCGTGTTGCTGGTGAGCTCCGCGTAATTCGACCTGTCCAGCCGAGCCGATATGATTTCAGGCGCGTCGCGGCCGACGGCGTCCTTATGCCGGCTCAGAGCCGACGCCGGGCTGTCGGCGTAGCCGAGGACGGTCGAAGGCAGCGTTGGCTGGTCTTTTGGGCCTCGCGTGATCACGACAGGCAAGCTTGCGGCGCGCGCGAGGGACGAAATCGCCGCAGCCTTTATCGTCTTTGCGCCAGCCGCATCGGCGTCCGACGTCAAAGAGGCCGTCTGAACGAGCGCCGCCGGGCGGCTCGGCGGCGTCGGAACGTCCGCGTAAGCGACGAGATCCGCGGGGCGGGATGGCGGCGTCGGCGCCGCTGCGATGACGCTTTCCTCCGCCTTTCCGCGCTTCTCCTTTGCACGATCCTTCTTGACGTCCTCCTCCGGCGACGATGACGTTGGGTCGGAGCCTTGATTCGTCGCGGCCTTGTCGCGCGGAACCGGCGCAGGAACGGGGGCCGCCGCAAGTGGAGCGACAGCCGGCGCCGGCGTCGGCGCGAGGGAGGCGACCTGCATCCGGCTCGCGACAGGGGGCGGATCGGGCGGATTGCTGGCGGCGATGGCGGCTGAAGCGGGAGCCGCCTTTGCCGCGGCGCGCGCGGCGCGGCGCTCGGCGGCGGTCATATGCGCGCGCTCAAACGAGGCGACCTGCGTGCGGCTGCGGCTTGGCGTTGCGTCGCGCGCGGCGACGGCCTCTTCCTCGTTAGCGTGATTGCCGAAGAGCCAGCCGAAAAGTCCGCCGCCCGAGGTCTGCGGAACGTCGCTCGCGACGCCGCCGCGCGCGACGATCTCCGCGCGCGCCTCTTCGTAGCGGGGCAGCGCGCGGCCATCGGCGGCGAGATCGACGCTCTTGCCGTCGGGGAATACGCGGGCCAGCAGATCATAGCTCATGCGCGGCCAATAGCGCACGCTGCCGACGTCGAGGTGAACGAAATTTTCTCTCGGATAATAGCCGACGCCGCCCCTTTGTAGGCGCATTCCGATTTCGCGGATTTGCTCCATCGACATTCCGGGCATGGTCGTATCCATCGCCTTGCCCAGAATGTGCTGCGAATATTCCGCCACCGCATGCGACCGCGCGCGCAGCATCGCATTGGTCGCCGGCGAGCGATAGGCGGAATAGACGACGATCGGCTGCGTCGCGCCGGCGGTGCGATAGACCTCCCAGATCACGTCGAACAGACGCGGGTCCATGTGGGTCTCGTCGTCGTTGCGCCAGTCGCGCAAGAAATGATTGAGCTGCGCGAGGACCGCCTGATCATAGGATCCGTTGACGCGGAAGGTCGCTTGGATCGATTCGCCGGTGTGGGAATGATAGAGGTAGAGCGTGCGGGCGTCGCCGTTGGCCTCGGCCGTCTCTGTAGAGGACGACGCATACAGGCTGGATAGGATGGTGGCGACATAAGCCGCGGCGATGCGTCTGGCCTGTTTTCCGGGACGGATGCGGGAGCAGCCTGAGCGCAAATGAGATCTCGCGAAGTAGGGTCAGCGGCCAACGCCGCTTTGAGAGGATTAACGCTTCCATTAAACTTGAACCGTTAATGTCGCGTAACATCTCGTGATGGACGTTACCCGAAGACCTTCACAGCACAACTCAACGGCCGGGTAAGGTTAAGCCTCCGATTGTGGCGAGCATGTGTCGCCTCTGGGGAATCATTTCTAAGCGTAAATTGCGCGGCGAGGGTCCTCGCCTTTCCTTGCGCGAAACGAGAACTCAGGCGGCGAGATCGGCGACAACCGCGTCGAGCAGAGGGAAACCTTCGGCGCTTACCCTCAGGTGGCCTTGCGGAGTGTATTCCACCATGCCGTCGGCGAGCAGCGAGGCGAGGCGGCGCGGATCGAGGCCGCGGCCGGACATGGCCTCGAACCGCCGCAGCTCGATGCCCTCGGCGAGGCGAAGGCCCATCAGAAGAAATTCGTCGGTTTGCTCCTCGAGCGACAAATGCGTGTCCTCGACCAGTCCGTGGCCGTTGGCCTCGACCGCGGCCAGCCATTGTTCAGGATCGCGCGTGCAGGCCTGCGCGCGGCGCCCGGTTGCGGTCAGAATGCGCCCATGCGCGCCAGGGCCGACGCCGGCATATTCGCCGTAGCGCCAGTAGATCAGATTGTGCCGACTCTCCGCGCCGGGTCGCGCGTGGTTCGATATTTCGTAGGCTGGCAGGCCAACCTTGTTCATGATCTCTTGCGTCGCGTCCCAGAAATCGCGCCCGAGATCCGCATTTGGAACAGCGAGCTTGCCCGCCTCATGCAGACGCGCGAATATTGTTCCGGGTTCGATCGTGAGCTGGTAGAGCGACAGATGATCGCGGGCGAAGGCGAGGGCGGCGGCAAGCTCATCGCGCCACTGCGCAACGGTCTGCCGGGGCCGCGCGTAAATGAGATCGAATGAATAGCGCTCAAAGGTTGTGGCCGCGAGCTCGACCGCGCGTAGCGCTTCGGCGCTCGTATGGGTGCGGCCGAGCGCCTGCAGATCGGCGTCATTAAGCGCCTGGACTCCGAGCGAAACACGGTTGACGCCGGCGGCGCAAAAGCTGCGAAACCGCTCCGCTTCGACGCTGGTCGGATTGGCTTCGAGCGTGATTTCCGCGTTCGCGGCGATTGGCCATAGCCTTGCGACTGCATCGAGAACGCGGGCGACGGACGAGGGGCTCATCAACGAAGGCGTGCCGCCGCCGAAGAAGACCGAGGAGACGGTGCGGCCGGGGGTTAACGCCGCGCGATGAGCGAGCTCCCGCTCGAAGGCGGCGGCGAACCGGGCTTCGTCGACCTCCTGATGGCGGACATGGCTGTTGAAATCGCAATACGGACATTTCGACAGGCAAAACGGCCAGTGCGCATAAATGCCGAAACCCGGATCGGCGCGTTCGGGGAAGGGATGATCCATGGTCGTCTTATGTCACGCTGCGCAAGCGCGCGCTACGGCGACGCCGCTCGTCAAGGCCACGCCATATTTGTCGCTACTCTCGCCGATCGGTTGCGGCGGCCGAACCTGCAAGCTCGGCGCAGGCCTTTTGCATTTGGCTGCGCATTTTAGGTCCGCGTCGCTCGCCTGAGAGCGCTCTCAGTACGCTTGCCGGGAGGCCGCTTCGAAATTTCCGCAAACGGTGAATATTGAGTTACCTCGAACCTCCGTTCAGGCCGGCTCCCGAGTTCAGGCTACATGAATGCCGCTCGGCGTGCACATTGGCGCTTGGTCTTCCGAATGTTTGCGTCCGCCCGGATAGCACGTTGAGATTTCATCTTGCTTACGATCCGCGCAATCATCAGAGCAATTATGCGGCGTCGCAGCAGCTATCCAATTCCTATCCGCCGAGTGTTCGCGAGCGGCTTGGCAAAGTTACCCAACACCACAAAATTAATGCGGAAAGGGGCGGGATTACGACGCGGCGAGCCGCAACCCAGCCCGGCTTTGCGCGCGCGCGATCCACTTACCGAGTTCGACGGCGACCAGCACCAAGCTTGACGCCGCGACGCACGCGGCAAGCTCCGCCGCCGTCAAAGGCTGGGTGTGGAACGCCTCATTAAGCGGCGGCGCATAGATGACGACGAGCTGCAACGCAAAGGTCAGCGTCACCGCCCCGAGCATCGGCAAGTTTGACGCGACGCCTTGCCGGAACAATGAATCGCGATCGGACCGGCAGGCCATCGCCTGCCACATCTGCACGAATGTCAGCACCGTAAACGTCATTGTCCGCCAGTGCTCCGAACCGGCTCTGATCGCAAGCGCCTGAACCGATAGGGTGATGGCGGTCATCAGCAGTGCCACCCAGATAATATGGACGCCCGTCCCTTGCGCGAAAAATCCCTCGCTTGGCGGCCGCGGCGGACGGCGCATGACGTCCCGTTCCGCCGCTTCGGCGGCAAAGGCCAGTCCCGGCGCGCCATCGGTGACCAGGTTAATCCACAGGATTTGGATAGGCAGCAGGGGCATCGGCAGTCCGAGAAAGGGCGCGGCGAAAATCGTCAGGATCTCGGCGACGTTGCATGACAATATGTAGCGGATGAACTTGCGGATGTTGTCGTAGGCGCGGCGTCCTTCGCGCACGGCCCCGACAATTGTCGCAAAGTTATCGTCGAGAAGCACGAGGCTCGCGGATTCGCGGGCGACGTCGGTGCCGGCCTTGCCCATGGCGACGCCGATATCGGCGCGCGCCAGAGCCGGCGCGTCGTTGACCCCGTCGCCGGTCATGGCGACGATCTCGCCGGCGTCCTGTAGCGCCGCCACGATGCGGATCTTCTGCGCCGGCTCCACCCGGGCGTAGACCTGAATCGAGCCGACCCGCCGCCGCAATGCGTCGTCCGATAATGACTGCAGCTCGCGTCCGGTCAGCACCGCGCCGGCGTCGTCGAGAATCCCCAGCGCGACGGCGATTGCGCGGGCGGTCGCCGGATGATCGCCGGTTATCATGATGGGACGGATCCCCGCCCGGCGGCATGCCGTCACCGCCGCCTCGGCCTCGGGGCGCGGCGGATCGAGCAGCCCGACGAGGCCGAGCAAGGTAAGGTCGCGTTCGAGCGCCTCGGCGCTTCGGTCCTCCGGCAGCTCATTTGATCGGCGGCAGGCGAGGGCGAGGACGCGAATTCCGTCCGCCGCCATTTGCGCGGCGGCCACAGCTGCCGCCCTCTGATCGAGCGGCGCCTCGCCGTCCTCGGTGGTCGACGCCCGGCACAGCGGCAAAAGCGATTCCGGCGCGCCCTTCACGTAGGCGATGAACCCGCCGTCATCGGCGTGAAGCGTCGTCATGCGCTTGCGCTCCGAATCGAAGGGCGCGTCGAACAGCCGCAACGAGGCGCGCTCCAGCTTCGTCTTCTCGAACCCCACGTCAGCGGCGGCGCGCCACAGGGCGATCTCGGTCGGATCGCCGAGCACGCGGCCGTCTTCGGAAACGGCGACGTTGTTGCAGAGCGCCATGGCACGGAAGAGCGCGGCGGCGCTGCCGGCCGGATCGAGCTCGGCAAGATGCGCGCGCCTGCCGGCGAAGAAGGCCTCGGTCGCCCGCATTTCGTTGCAAGTGAGCGTGCCGGTCTTGTCGGAGCATATGGTGGTGACCGACCCCAGAGTCTCGACCGCGGGCAGCCGCCGGATGAGGGCGCGCTCGCGCGCCATCCGCGCCGCTCCAAGCGCCAACAACACGGTCACCACCGCAGGCAGCGCCTCAGGGATCGCCGCGACGGCGAGGCTCAGCGCGGTCAGCAACATCGCGAGCGGCGGTTCGCCGCGCAGAATCCCAAAGGCGAAGATCACGATGCAAATCGCAATGGCTGCGCCCGCCAGCAGACGCCCGAAGGCGGCAAGTTGCTTCTGCAGCGGCGTTCGCGTCGGGCCGCCTTCCTGAAGCATTTCGGCGATCCGGCCGAGTTCGGTCGTCGCTCCGGTCGCGACAACAACGCCGCGGCCACGGCCATAGAGGACCATCGTGCCCTGGAACGCCATATTGGCGCGGTCGCCCAAAGGGAGGCTGGCGTCGGCCAAAGTGGCGGCGGTCTTGTCGACCGGCAGCGACTCGCCGGTAAGCGCCGCCTCGCCGAGCTTAAGATCGATGGCGTCGACGAGGCGGAGATCGGCGGGCAGCACATTGCCGGCCTCCAGCAGCAGCACATCGCCCGGTGTCAAAGCTTCTGCGCAAACCGACTGCGCGAATCCGTCGCGGACCGCGACTGCGCGCGCCGGCGCCAACTGGCGAAGAGCCGTCATCGCCCGTTCGGCGCGGAACTCCTGGATGAACCCAACAGCTGCGTTCAGGACCACGATGGCTAAGATGACTACGGCGTCCTGAAACTCGCCAATGAACCCCGAAACAACGGCGGCGGCGGCGAGGAGCAGAGTCATGAAGTCGCCGAACTGCGCCGCGAGCATAAGCATATAGCTGCGGCGCTTGCCCTGGCGAAGCGCATTCGGCCCGTAAAATCTCAGGCGCCGCGCCGCTTCAGCCGCCGGCAGCCCGCGCTTCGGATCTGTGTCGAGACGCGTCGCGACTTCGCTCACCTCGAGCGTGTGCCAGGGAACGCGGCTCTCAGACGCCATGGAAAACGCTCGTCCGCTTTGTGATTTTCTGGCCGCCGGTCGTCCCGAGCGGAAAGCCGGCTCGTGCTTCGCCCGTCACGCTTTCAAGTCGGCGCGCGGGATTGCATCTTGGGTAGAGGTTCACGACGGAGCGGGCGAACAATAGTCCGCTTTGGCGGAGCCGCCTAGATCCTGTCAACCGACCGAGCGGATCGCAAAGGCGGCGGCGCCAGGCCGGATTTGCGCAGGGTAGAGAACGCTCCCCGGCCCGACGGACGTGAAATCGGGGCGCAGCCGCGTCGCTCTGCTTCAGTTCGCGAGGATATTCAAAGCGTCGTGATGAAGGAGAGGCATTTCATCGAAAAAAATCTTAGCGGAGCGCTCGCGCGGGAATGCGGCGGCTGGTCTTGCGCTCGACGACCACCGTGCGGGGGATGCGGCCGCTCGACGTCACAATTTGTTCAGTTTTGCGCGGCGGCGCGTTTTTCAGCATTTCGGCGCGGACTTCGGCGACCGGAAGATCCATCAGCGCGGCGGCGATCTCGACCTGCTCCAACAGTTGGTCGGTCAATCCCTGGGCGGCGAGGATGGCCTCCTTCAGCGTTGGCGGATCATGGCGAACCCGGCGGGTTCCATATTTGGTGTTCCAAACGACAGACATCGCCCCGATTTCCTTGCAGATGCGATCAATTTATTGCACTGCAACATAATATGGTGCGAAGCAATTTAAATCAAGTCCCATGGAAGGCGTATTGCGTTAAGGAAGGGACGCGAAAGCAGGCCCGGGCGAAGGCCTGAAAGGCCCGCGCGCGATGCGACAGGGCCGGCGATCCATCCTTGGGAATGGCCTGTTTCTCTTCGAGAGTCATCTCGCCGAAGGTTTTGGTGAGATTTTCCGGCAGGAAGATCGGATCGTAGCCGAAGGCCAGCGAGCCGCGCGCAGGGAAGACGAGTTCGCCGTCGACCCGGCCCTCGAAGCTCTCGGTCGCGCCATCCGGGAAGGCGAGCGTCAGGACGCAGATGAAATGCGCCTTGAAGGGCGGCCTCGCTGCAACCGCGCGCAGCTCTTCCTCGACCTTCGCCCGCGCGATGGCGAAGTCGCGCGTCGGCCCCGCCCATCGCGCTGAATAGATGCCGGGCTCGCCGCCGAGCGCGTCGACGCAAAGACCCGAATCGTCGGCGAGCGCGGCGCAATTTGCGCCCCTGGCGGCGGCGATCGCCTTGAGTTGCGAATTGGCGCGGAAGGTCGATCCGGTTTCCTCGGGCTCGGGCAGGCCGAGTTCGCCCGCGGAGACGGCCTTGACGCCAAACTGGTCGAGCAGCTCGCGCATCTCCGCGAGCTTACCCGCATTGTGGGTCGCGATGACCAATCTTCCGCCGAGCAGGAGCGTCATTTACGCGATCGCGCCCTTCTGCAGTTCAATGAGCTTTGAAATGCCGGTCCGCGCCAGCGTCAGCATGGACTGAAGATGCACCTCCGTGAACACGGCGGCCTCGGCGGTCGCCTGCACTTCGACGAGTGAGCCCGCTCCAGTAATGACGAAATTCGCGTCGGTTTCGGCGACGGAGTCTTCGGCGTAGTCGAGATCGAGCACGGCCTCGCCATTGGCGACGCCGCAGGAAATCGCCGCGACATGGTCGCGCAAAGGATAATCCTTGATGATCGAACGCCCATACATCCATTTCAGGCAATCATGCAGAGCGACCCAGGCGCCCGTGATCGCGGCCGTCCGCGTCCCCCCGTCGGCCTGCAGCACGTCGCAGTCGAGCGTGATCTGGCGTTCGCCGAGCGCCGGGAGATTGGTGACGGCGCGCAGGCTGCGGCCGATCAGGCGCTGGATCTCCTGCGTGCGGCCGGACTGCTTGCCGGTCGTCGACTCCCGCCGCGTGCGGATATGGGTCGCACGCGGCAGCATGGCGTATTCGGCGGTGATCCAGCCGCGCCCCTGACCGCGCAGCCAGGCCGGCGGCTTCTCTTCGAGGGAGGCCGTGCACAGCACATGCGTCGCGCCGAATTTGATCAGGCACGAGCCTTCGGCGTAGCGCGCGACGTTGCGTTCGATCGTGACTGGCCGCAACTCGTCGGCGGCGCGCTGGGAGGGACGCATCAAAAATCCTTCTCTGAACCAAGGCCAACGTCTAGAGCCTCGCTCTCTCCTGGTCAATTTACCGGCGCGGCGGTATGAGCGGGCCAAGGGCGGGCGATGCGGAGGACAAAAATGCGACAACTCAGATTTGCAGCCGCGCTTGCGCTGGCGATTGCGACGGCGGCAGCGCACCCCGCGCTCGCCGCCGCCAAACCGACGCGATTTTGGAACCTGACTTCGGCGACGGTGACCGAGCTTCGCCTCGCGCCGGCGGGCACGGACGCGTTCGGCGAGAACCAATGTCTGAACGACAAGGACCAGGAGGTCGATCACGACGAGCGGCTGAAGGTGACGGGCGTCGAGACCGGCCAGTATGACGCCAAGATCGGATTCGAAGGCGGCCGCGTCTGCGCCGCGAAAAACCTGTCGATCGAGGCGGGCCAGGTGTTTTCGATCGAGGACAAGGATCTTGTCGATTGCTCGCAATAATTAGCTGGGCTGACGCGAGCTAAAAAAGAGCGATAGGCCGCTCAATGCCCCTCAAAGCTCATGAGCGTGCGCACCGGCACGCCGAGCGCCCTGATCTTGTCGGCGCCGCCAAGGTCCGGCAGATCGATCACGAAACAGGCGGCGACGACATCGGCGCCGATTTTCTTCAACAGGCCGACCGCCCCCATCGCCGTGCCGCCGGTGGCGATGAGATCGTCGACCAGAATGACTCTTTCCCCGGCGACGACGGCGTCCTGGTGGATCTCCATCTCGTCGAGGCCATATTCCAGCGAATAGGCGATCGAGACCTTGGTGTGCGGCAGCTTGCCTTTCTTGCGGATCGGCACGAAACCGGCGGAAAGCTGATGCGCGACCGCGCCGCCGAGAATGAAGCCGCGCGCCTCAATTCCGGCAATCTTGTCGATCTTCGAGCCCGACCAGGGCTGCACCAATTCGTCGATGGCGCGGCGAAAAGCCCGCGCGTCGCCGAGCAGCGTCGTAATGTCGCGAAACAGAATGCCGGGTTTCGGATAATCGGGAATGGTGCGGATCGCGGCCTTTAGATCCGAAGTAAGGTCCATGGTCATTGATGATTGATCCGCCGCATGATCGCCTCCAGTTTTTTCAAAAGCGCCGGGTCGCGCGCCGCCGGCGCCGTCAAAATCGCATTGTCGAGGGCGCAGTCCGAGTCGACCGGGCAGGGCTCGTGCTCCGCGGGGAAATCACGCAAGAGCCGGGCCAGCAGCCGCGCCGCGTTGCCGGCGTTGGCGTCGACCACTTTGATCACCGAGGCGACGTCGACGTCGTCATGGTCCGGATGCCAGCAATCGTAATCGGTGACCATGGCGACTGTCGCGTAGGATATTTCGGCCTCGCGCGCGAGCTTCGCCTCCGGCATCGCCGTCATGCCGATGACGTCATAGCCAGCCGCCTTGAAGGTTTTCGATTCGGCGAGCGAGGAGAATTGCGGGCCTTCGATGCAGACATAGGTTCCGCCGGTGAGGCAGGGAATGGCTTCGGCCTGCGCGGCGAGCGCTACGCGCGCCTGCAGCGCAGGCGCGACGGGGTGGGCCATCGACACATGGGCGACGCAGCCGTTGCCGAAAAATGAGCTTTGCCGCGAAAAGGTGCGGTCGACGAACTGGTCGACAAGGACGAAAAGGCCGGGATAGAGCTCTTGCCGGAAGGAGCCGCAGGCCGATACGGAGACGATGTCGGTAACGCCCGCGCGTTTCATCGCGTCGATATTGGCGCGGTAGTTGATGCCCGAGGGCGACAGCACATGCCCGCGTCCGTGGCGGGGCAGGAACACCGCCTCGGCGGCGCCGATGCGGCCGAAACGCAGCGCATCGGACGGCTCGCCCCAGGGCGTCGCGACGCGCTCCTCGCGCATGTCCTGAAGCCCGGGGAGGTCGTAAACCCCCGAGCCGCCGATGATTCCGATGATCGCCTTGGCCATCTTCGCCGCCTTTTGAGGGGCGCAGTTGTAGCGCTGGCGCGGCGGAAGGCGCAAGGGGCTGCACTCGTAGCGGATGTCTCAGGCTGATTTTTCCGCTGCGCGCCATTCGCGGACCCAGAGCCGAAGGGCGGCGGTGAAACCTGTGTATAGCTCTCCCGAATTGCCTTCGATTGGGCTCTACGAAGCCTTGTCTAATCCGAATTCAGGGGGAAAAGATGTGCGACGCGAGGCCAAAAAGCGCGGCGGGCGCTTTAAAAATAGAACTTAAGAAACGCAAGTGCGATTGTTACAGCACGGAGAGATGCAATATGAATGCGAAAGCCACCGAGGATATAAATAATCAAGACGATAATTTGATCGGTCAAAAAGACAAGATATCAATATTTATTGCTGAATATAACCGGCTAAATTCAGAAATTATACAAAAAAATTGTAATTGCTCACCTTCCGTCGGCTATGTTGACGGCGCCAGGGGCGCTCCGGCGAGGGTAAGACGGATTGCTTCGAGGGCTCCGATGGAACGGCGGCGTGCGGTTTCGATGACGGAGCGGATGTCGGCATAGAGCTTGGCCCCCCACTCGGTGCGGAATCCATTGGTGATCTTGCGGAACACGGCGCAGGGGCGCAATGCGCGTTCGGAGCCATTGTTCGTGGATGGAATGTCGCGGTTGGTTACGAAGACGAAGAGATATTGCCGCGTCCTCATGATCATGCGTTTGAGTTTGACGCCGGCCTCGTGGGTCGGCGTAAGGCGGATGAGTTCGTCGAGGCCGGCGTTGAGCCGCGCGGCGTAGGTTTTCAGGGTGGCGTCGGCGAGCCTTTCTCGGCGTCGCCCGATCCGGCAGGCGCGGCCGAGCAGATGCCGAAGCTCGGGCGCAAAGATGTCGTCGCCGGCGTCGATCGCGTATTGCACGTCGCGGATGAGATGGGCGAGGCAGACCTGATTGTTCACGTTCGCCCAGCCCATTTGCCCGCCGTAACGGTCGGAGACCCAGAAATCGGGCCGGAAGTCGCCAAGGAAGTCCTCCACCACTTTCTTGGCGCGCGAGGGGGCGGCGACAAAAAGGGCGCTGTCGTCATGATGGAACACCCACAGCCACCAGTTCTGCTTGCCGACCCGCAGGCCGGTCTCGTCGGATTGCAGGATCGTTCCGTCGAGAAGCCTGGCGCGGATCGCGGCGGTCGCCGCCGCAAAACAGGCCCGCGCCGCGTCGAGCATGTTGACGAGCGCGCCCTCGCTGATGTCGAGACCGAGGAGATCGGACAGGAGAGTAGAAAGGCGCTCGAAGGCGATGCCTTGGGTGAAGCGCAGATAGATGACGAGAGCGCGCAAGTTGGGACCAAAGGGCGAGCCTTTCGGCATGTCTTGCGGCGGCTCCGCCTTGAATTTCCTGGCGCAGCACAGGCAGGCTCCGCCCAAAAGCGAAACCCGCGTCACATGGGGAATGATCGACGGGATTTCGATATGGTCATAGGCCTCGCAGACGAACTGCGGCGTATCCAGAAAGAGGGCGCCGCAATGCTGGCAGGAGCTGGCGAACACATCCCGCTTCGCCGTCGGATTGGGATGAAGCGGGCGGCGCGCCCCAGCGTGCGGCTTGCGCCGCCTTCCCTTGTGCGTCTTGCACTCCTCGCCCGCGGCCTTGTGTCCCTGGCTCGGCGGTGTGCTGGAATTTTCGGGCGTCTTCGGCGGCAGATCGAGCTTGGCGCGCAGTGCGGCGTTGTCGGCGCGCAGCGCTTCGATCTCCCTCGTCAAGCGTTCGATCGCTTCCGCCTGCGAAAGAATGAGGCGGATAAGCGCTTCCTTATCGAGCGAATCAAGCGTCTCGCGATCCATTCACAGCTTGAATCAACTGAGATTCCGCTGTCAAACTTTCTCAGCGACGCCAAATCCGGCAAATTCCAACTGCGCCCCCGAATGAGGACGTGAGCAAATACAAAAAATTCGTTGTCCAAATTATTGGTATCGGAGCTTCCGTGTTCGTCGGATTTATTACCTTTGCTGTTTCTCATTTCAGTGTAATTGCATACATCGCAGCAGGCCTAGTTGCCATAGTTGTGGTCGTTCTTTTGCTTTTGATCGATTTAGTTAGTGTAGAACTTATGAGCCGAGTTCGTCATATAGAGCATGAAATAAACCGACGGGCAGGAGAGAAGCTTATTCGGATCGTGTTCATGGGGAAGGGCACAATACCGAGACGAAAAAAATCTCCTGCGAATATTTCAATCTGAGACACTGGCCATTGTGCAGCCTTCGGCGTGACGGTATCTAACGATTTCCGTGGACATCTGTTATGTCCGCAATGTTCCAATAGCGAAGCCCAACTGAGGCGCGGCCTATGCCTGAGTCGCGCCGCTCATTGCCCAAAAAACTGATAGAGCGCAGTATAACGCATGCGGGCGATGTCGCCCTGACGCGCGCGATCGCAGCCCTCCGCCGGCGCGAGGCCGCCCTTCGTGTCGGTGCGGCGCATAAAATCGACGTTGGAAAGCGTCCCGGCAGCGCCAAGATGCGTCTTGACCTTCAGGGCGAGCCAGGGAATTGAGCCGGCCTCGGGCGCTTCTTTTTTGGCGATGACCTCGCCGGTCACCGCCGAGCCGTCGGCGTAGGTCCACATCGGCCCTTTGCCATGCGTTCCGATCTCGCGGCCTCTAGCGTTGAAGAGCGAGGCGGCCGGCGCGTCGAAGACCCAGGCAAAGCCTTTGTCCGTCTCGGCGCAGACATAGATCTGCACGCCCGCGCCGTACGCTTCGAGCAACAGATTTGACCCGGGCGGAGGGGCTAGCGCATCCTGCGCCGCGGCCTCAAGCGCCAGACTGGCGAAGGCGAGGCCGCAAAAGGCGGCGGCGAGGGTATTCGTCTTCATGCTAGTTTTCCATCGGCGGGTGAGTTGCCGCCAAACCTACCTCGGGCGCTTCATCGGCGCCAGCCGCGGATCGGGTCCATGAGTTTGTCCGAACAAACCGCCTTGAGCCTAGCTTCCCCCGCGCTCGCGAACGGGACCGCGTTCGCATGAGCTGGTCGCCGCAACAGGAGGCGGCGCTTGCGGCCGTCTCGGCCTGGTTGAAGCGGGGCGAGCCGCAGGTTTTCCGCCTGTTCGGCTACGCCGGGGCCGGCAAGACGACGCTGGCGCGGCAACTCGCCGAGGACGCCGAAGGCGAGGTCCTTTTCGCCGCCTTCACCGGCAAGGCGGCCCTGGCGCTGCGCTCGAAAGGCTGCAAGGGCGCGCGCACCATCCACAGCCTGATCTACCGCCCGCGCGAGACCGAAACAGAGGAGCCGACCTTCGTCCTCAACGAAGACAGCGCCCTCGCCAAGGCGAGCTTCGTCATCATCGACGAATGTTCGATGGTCGACGCCGACCTCGGCAGAGATCTTTTGTCCTTCGGCAAGCCGGTCCTGGTGCTCGGCGATCCGGCGCAATTGCCGCCGCTGCGCGGGGGCGGCTTTTTCACGGAAGGCGAGCCGGACGTCATGCTGACCGAAGTGCATCGCCAGGCGGCGGACAATCCGATCATCAAAATGTCCATGCTGGTGCGCCAAGGCGGCCGGCTCGATCGCGGCGCCTACGGCGAGAGCCGGGTCATTCTGCGGCGCGACATCGACGCCGCGGCGGTGACCGCGAGCGACCAGCTGCTCGTCGGCATGAACCGCACGCGGCGGTCCTATAATCGCCGGATGCGCGAATTATTCGGCTATCAGTCGGAGTTCCCGGAGCCGGGCGACAAGCTGGTTTGTCTCAGGAACGACAATACGAAAGGGTTGCTGAACGGCGGCATCTGGCTCGTCAAGACCACTGGCGCAACGCGCAAGAAGAAGCTTGCGCTGCACGTCGTGCCGGAGGACGAACCGCTGCGCAAGCCTTTGCGCATCGGCGTCCTGCCGGAATTCTTCAATGGCGGCGAGGCCAGCCTTTCGCCGCAGGCGCGGCGCGAATCGGACGAATTCGATTATGGCTATGCGCTCACCGTGCACAAGGCGCAGGGCTCGCAATGGAGCTCTGTCGTGCTGTTCGATGAAAGCGGCGCCTTCCGCGAGCACCGCAACCGCTGGCTCTATACCGGCGTAACGCGCGCCGCCGAGAAACTGACGGTCGTCATATGACGCGCGGGATTAGGCCTTCGAGGCGCGGCGTCATCTTGCTGGCGCTCGTGGCGAGCGCGTCGACGATGCTTGCCGCCCAGCCGGTCGTCGTGAGCTCAAAACTTGACCTCGAAGGCGCGCTGCTTGGCCAGATGATGCTGCTGGCGCTGAGCCGGGCCGGCGTTCCGACGATCAGTCAGCTGCAGATCGGCCCGACCGCGATTCTGCGGCAGGCTCTGCTTTCCGGCGCGGTCGATCTTTGCGTCGAATACACCGGCAACGCGGCTTTTTTCTTTCACCAGGAATCTGATCCCGTGTGGCGGGGCGCTCGGGAAGGTTTTTTGCGCGCGGCGGCGTTGGACTATGCGCAGAATCGCCTCGTCTGGCTCGAGCCGGCGCCTGCTGACAACAGTTGGGTCATCGCCATACCGAACGCGCTGGCGCGGCGGAGCGCGCTCGCGACGCTCGATGATTTCGCCGCGTTTGTGCGGGCGGGGAACAGGATCAAACTGGCGGCGTCTGCGGAATTCGTCGAAAGCGCGGCGGGCCTGCCGGCTTTCGAGGCGGCCTATGGATTTAAGCTGCGGGCGAACCAGCTACTGATCCTCTCCGGCGGCGAGACGACGGCGACGATGAAAGCCGCCGCGGATGGAATTTCGGGCGTCAACGCGGCGATGGCCTACGGATCTGACGGAGCGCTCGATGCGCTGGGTCTCGTTGCGTTCGAAGATCCGCGCCACGCGGAACCCGTTTATGCGCCAGCGCCTATCATACGCGCCGAGACGTTAAAAGCCTATCCGCAAATCCGGCCGGCTTTGGCGCCGGTCTTCGCCGGCCTCGACCTCAGGACGCTGCGAGGCTTCAACGAAAAGGTCGCCGTCGAAGGCGAGAGCGCGGAAGCAATGGCGCGCGCTTATATGATGGCGCGGGGCTTGTTGTGAGTCGCATCCTCGCGCCAAAAATTCACGACCGCGTGCTTCTGACGCTGTGCTGTCTTGGGGCCGTCGCCGTCATCTGGTGCGGCTTTTTGAATTACGCCCAGAACCGCCTCGCTAATGGCATCGCCCTTGGCCTGTGGCGATCGCCGTGGGGGGACGGCGCCGCAATCGTCTTGAGCCTCGGCGGCCTTTTCCTCCTGTCGTTTCTTCCGCGCAAAAGAATCCAGGCATTTGCGGCGCTTGCCGCCGGGGCCGCGTTGTTCTTCGCCTGCCTCGTGGGGGCCGGCGATTTCGCCGATTTGCTCGCGGCGGGCGCGCGGCCAGTGGCGCGCATATCGCTCGGGCCCGCCTTTTGGGTTCTCATCGCCGTAGCGCTCTTTGCCATCGTCAACGCATGCCAGCGCGCCGAGCTCTCCATGGGCCTGCGCTTTTTCGTCGGCGTTGCCCTCGCGGCTGGTTTCGCATTGTTGGCGCGCCAAGGCGTCTTTTCCAGTCTGGCGCTCGCCGAAGCGTTTATGATTTATCGCGCCGAATTCGGGCAGCAACTAGCGCGTCATCTCAGCCTCGTTGGCGCGGCTGTGATTCTTGCGCTGATCTTCAGCATTCCTTTGACGGCGCTGGCGTTACGCAACGCTAACGTGCGCGGCGCGCTCTTTACGAGTCTTGGCGTTGTGCAGACGATTCCCTCCATCGCGCTCTTTGGCGCGTTGATCGCGCCGCTTTCGGCCTTGAGCGCGCGCTTTCCAGCCTTGCGCGACCTCGGCGTCGCAGGCACTGGGCCGACGCCCGCGATCATCGCGCTGACGCTTTATTCATTGGCGCCGCTGGTTCGCAGCTTTTTCACCGGACTGAACGAAGTCCCGTCCGAGGTGAAGGACGCAGCCGTAGGACTTGGCTTCGATCGCGGTCGGCTGTTGTTTACGGTCGAATTGCCGCTGGCGCTGCCGGCTCTGGTCTCCGGCTTGCGAGTTGTCGCCATCCAGGCGATCGGTCTTGCCGCCGTCGCCGCCCTGATCGGCGCGGGCGGCCTTGGCGTATTCGTATTTCGCGGCATTGGGCAATATGCCCTCGATCTCGTGCTGCTCGGCGCGATCCCGATCATTTTGCTTGCGCTCGCCGCCGATCTGTTCTTCCAACTGCTTCTGGCCGGCGCCCGGAGGCATGCATGATCGAATTGCAGGCTGTCTCGAAGTCCTTTGGCGCGACGCTGGCCGTTGATTGCGTGTCCTTGCGGATCGATGAGGGCGCCTTTTGCGTTCTGGTCGGGCCGTCCGGATGCGGTAAATCAACATTGCTGCGCATGATCAACGGCATGATTGCGCCGGATGCGGGCGTCATCGAAGTGCGCGGGAAAAACATCAAGGACGTCGACCCGATCGC
Source organism: uncultured Alphaproteobacteria bacterium (assembly GCA_963815815.1). Taxonomy (GTDB): domain Bacteria; phylum Pseudomonadota; class Alphaproteobacteria; order Rhizobiales; family Beijerinckiaceae; genus Methylocapsa. The sequence goes on along the minus strand of CAWFIA010000007.1, from coordinate 112,376 downwards.
GCTGCGGCGCGGTGTCGGCTACGTCATACAATCGGTCGGCCTTTTTCCGCATTGGACAGTCGAAGCGAACATCGCGACTGTGCCGCGGCTCCTTGGCTGGGGGACAGAAAAGACAGCCAAGCGCGTAGGGAGCGTCGCCGCCGCGATGCGCATCGACCGCAGCTTGTTGCAACGCTATCCCAGCCAATTGTCTGGCGGACAGCAACAGCGCATCGGAGTGGCGCGAGCGCTCGCCGCCGATCCTGACATCATCTTAATGGACGAGCCCTTCGCAGCTCTCGATCCCGTCAGCCGGGGCGATCTGCAAGACGAGGTGCGCCGTCTCCATAAAGAAGCCAAGAAAACATTCGTCTTCGTCACGCATGACATGAACGAGGCCTTGCGCCTTGCAAGCATGATGATCGTCATGGAGAAAGGCCGCGTTATCGCGGCCGGCGCGCCAAACGACATTCTGCTGCGGCCGAAGGATGATTTCGTCAGCGGTTTTCTCGGGCGTGAGCAATTGTCTTTGCGGCTGCTCGACCTCGCCAGCGTCGGCGAAAGGGCGCGGCCCGGCTGCGGCGCGGGGGCCGCCATCGCCATCAACGCCGCGGCCACACTGAGGCAAGCGCTAAGCCTCATGCTTGAGTATCGTTGCGCGCAGCTTCGGGTCGAAAATGATGCCGGCGAGGTGATCGGCGCGATTGGCGTCGCCGACATTGTCGGGGGCGGCGATGGCGCCGATTAGCGGAAGGGCCGCCGTTTTTGCTCTCCGGCAACCCGCGCTGTGGCTGACGCTGTTCCTCATTGCGGTGATCGGAGCGATGGGTTGCAGCGCGCCTTTGTTCCGCGCGCTGTTTGCCGATAATCCGCATCCGGTCTACACGCGCGCCACCTTCTTCGAACTGACGCTGGCGCACTGCCAGCTCGTCGCGCTATCGAGCTTTGTCGCCGCTGTGATCGGAATTGGCCTCGCCATTTTCGTGACGCGCGACGCCGGGCGGGAATTTTCAGGCGTCGTCAGCGCGATCGCCGCCGTCGGCCAGACATTCCCTCCGGTCGCCGTCCTCGCGCTCGCCGTTCCGCTGCTCGGCTATGGCGCCGCTCCCGCCCTTGCCGCTCTGACGCTCTACGCCGTCCTGCCGATTCTCGACGGAGCCTTGACGGGCCTCCACGCAGTGCCTGCCGCCGTGCGCGATGCCGCCAGCGGCATGGGCTTTGCGCCGGCGGGCCTGCTCTGGCGCATCGATCTGCCGCTCGCCCTGCCTTTCATTCTCGCGGGGCTACGCAACGCTGTCATCATCAATATCGGAACCGCGACGATAAGCTCGAGCGTCGGCGCTCTCTCGCTCGGGTCGCCGATCCTCGAGGGGCTGGCGGCGTCAAACGCGGCCTACGTGCTGCAGGGCGCCCTCATCGTCGCATTGCTCGCAGTCGTCGCCGATCGCATTTTTTCGGCGCTGGAGACGGCGCTGCGCCCTCTAGGCTGAGACGATCTTGCCGGGAAATTCGCAAAGGTCGGCGATCAGGCAGCGCTCGCATTCCGGCCGCCGAGCCTTGCAGACATAGCGGCCGTGCAGGATGAGCCAGTGATGGGCGTGGCGCTTATAGGCTTCGGGGATGATTTTTTCGAGGCCTCGCTCGACTTCCAGCGGCGTCTTGCCGGTAGCAAGCGGAATGCGGTTTGAAACGCGGAAGATATGGGTGTCGACCGCGATCGTCGGCGCGCCGAAGGCGACGTTCATCACCACATTGGCTGTCTTGCGGCCAACGCCTGGAAGCGTCTCGAGATCCTCTCGATTGTCCGGAACCACGCCGCCGAATTTTTCGTTAAGCTGCTGGGACAAAGCGATGAGATGCTTCGCTTTGGTGCGGTAAAGGCCGATCGTCTTGACCATCTCGCGAAGCCGGTCTTCGCCAAGCGCCAGCATTTTTTGTGGCGTGTCCGCGATCGCGAACAGCGCCGGCGTCGCCTTGTTGACGCCGCTGTCGGTCGCCTGCGCCGACAACACGACGGCGACGAGTAGGGTGAAAGGGTTGATATAATGGAGTTCGCCCTCGGGATGGGGCATGGCGGTGGCAAAACGCCGGAAAATTTCTTCTATGCGCGCTAATTCTGGCGACGCCGGCGGCGGGCGCGCCGGTTTCGCCGCTGACTTGCTTGCACCGCCGCGCGCCGGTTTGGCGCCGGCGGCGCCTTGGCGCGAGGATGCGGGCAAGTCGGCAATAATTCTTTTGACCATGCGCGCGTTATAGATTTCCATAGGACGAGAGAGAAGGGCCTCTCACATGTCGGCTACTGCGATCGCCAGCGACGAAAATCACGATTCCGCGCTATTCGCCGCGCGGCTGACGCCTCATCGCTCGCTAGGCCGCCGGAGCTTCCGCCTCCTTCTGATGGTGTTTCTCGGCGCCAATATCGTCACGAGCCTGCCCTTCATCTTCCTCGGCGCATGGCCGGTCGCCGGGTTTTTCGGGCTGGATGTCGCGCTTTTTTATATTGCGTTCAAGGCCAATTATCGCGCTGCGCGAGCCTACGAAGACGTCTTGCTGACGCCTTTCGAACTTTGCGTCGCCAAGGTCAGCGTCGAGGGACGGCGCGCCGAATGGCGGTTCAATCCAGCCTTCGTGCGCCTCGAGCGGGACGAGCATGAGGAATTCGGCACCTTGCGGCTGGCCCTCGTCTCGCGCGGCAAAAGTCTCGAACTCGCGGCTTTCCTGGGGCCGAATGAAAAGGCCAGTTTCGCCCGCGCCCTCTCCCTGGCGCTTGCCGAGGCGCGGCGCGGCCCGCGCTATTCCTGAGGCGTTGGGCGGCGCGCCGCTTCGTTTAGAGAACAGCAAAGGCAAAGTCGGCCGCCCCAACGCGCGTGGGACGGCCGGCCAGACATGGCGTCCGCCAGCGCCTGAATTAAAAGGAGAACGCGGAACCGTCCGAAATCGCGAAGGCATCGAAACCTCGCATCTCGCATGTAGCGTCTTCATTGCCGCGTTGCTTGACCCAAATGTGCTAAATCAGCAAAAAAAGCGAAAAATCAAAACATTCACATTAAGTTTCGGCGGACGCCGCCTGACCGGCGCCTCCTCGCGGAAGATGAGGCGACGATGCCTCGCGGCGACGGCGTCGCAATCCACTTTAGGACGCGCCGCAAAGTTTCGGATCCGCTCAGAGAAACGCGAGCAACGCCGCAAGCGTCGCGTCGGGATTTTCTTCCGGCAAGAAATGTCCCCCCTCGATTGGTTGGCCTTGCACGTTTCTGGCCCATTGGCGCCAGATGTCGAGGGTGGCGGCGTCGCCCCCGCCGATGCCGCGTCCGCCCCAAAGGACCAAGAGAGGCGTGGTGATTTTCTTGCCGGCGGCTTGGTCGGCTTCGTCGTCGGCCCGGTCGATCGTCGCCCCGGCGCGATAATCCTCGCAGGTCGCATGAATGCGCGACGGCTCATTGAGGGCGGCGCGATAATGGGCTATGGCGCGGGGATCGAACGCCGACAGGTTTTTCGCGGCGGTCCAGCTCGCCAGCGTGTGATCGACGAAAAACGGCGCGGCGCCGCCTATCAGCGTTTCCGGCAAGAGTTCTGGCTGCGCAAGAAACATCCAGTGATAGGCTTTGAGCGCCTCCGCCGCGGTGAGGGCTCGCCAGCGCGCGGCGGTCGGCATGATGTCGATGAGCGCGAGCTTGTCGAGCCGTTCGGGATGGTCGAGGGCCAGCCGGTATCCGACGCGCGCGCCGCGATCATGGCCTATGAGGCTGAAACGGACGTGACCCAGCTTCTCCATCAAGGCGATGGCGTCCTCGGCCATCAGGCGTTTTGTGTAAAGGGCGCCTTTTTCGCTGTGCGGCGCGCTCGACCAGCCATAGCCGCGCAGATCCATCAGGACGACCGAAAAACGCTCGGCAAGCTTTGGCGCGATCTTGTGCCATTCGACATGAGTTTGCGGATAGCCATGCAGGAGCAAAAGCGGCGGCCCTTCGCCGTGCGTGCGCAGAAAGAAGCGGCCGACTTCCGTATCGATCCAGTGCGCGGCGAAGCCTGGAAAGAGATCGGCGAGGTCCGACATCGAGGAACTCCATTCGATTGCCGCGGCGTCCCTTGCCCCGCCACACTTGACAGTCGAGCCGCCAGACTTCTAAACGTCAACCATCTCAGGCCGAGCGCTTTATGTCCGTCAAGCCAAAATTGAACGTCCTCCTCTGCGCGCCGCGCGGTTTTTGCGCTGGCGTCGTCCGCGCGATCGACGCTGTCGAAGAGGCGCTGCGCATCTATGGCGCGCCTGTCTACGTGCGTCATGAAATCGTCCACAATAAATATGTGGTCGAGACCCTCAAGGCGAAGGGCGCCGTCTTTGTCGAAGAATTGGACGAAGTGCCGGACACCGCGCAGCCGGTGATTTTTTCCGCGCATGGCGTGCCGAAATCTATTCCTGCGGAGGCGGCGTCGCGAAATATTTTTGCGATTGACGCCACTTGCCCGCTCGTGACCAAAGTGCATCGCGAGGCGGAGCTGCACCACAGGCATGGCCGGCAGGTTCTTCTTGTCGGCCATGCCGGACACCCGGAAGTGGTTGGCACCCTTGGACAATTACCCTCCGGGTCGATCATTCTGGTACAGACCGTCGAGGACATCGCAAATTTGCAGGTCAAGGACGAGAATAATCTCGCCTATGTGACGCAAACGACGCTGTCGGTCGACGACACCCGCTCCATGGTCGACGCCTTGACGCAGCGGTTTGCGAACATCGTTGGGCCGCACCGCGAGGATATTTGTTATGCGACCACCAATCGGCAGGAGGCGGTGAAGCGCATCGCGCCGATCGTCGACGCGCTGATCGTCGTCGGCTCGTCGAACTCATCCAATTCGCAGCGGCTCAAGGAAGTCGCCGAGCGATCCGGCTGCAAGCTGGCGCGGCTCGTGCTGCGCGCGGAAGATGTCGAGTGGGAGCTGTTCTCGAACATTTCGTCGCTCGGAATTACCGCCGGGGCCTCGGCCCCGGAAATTCTCGTTGAAGAAATCATGGCCGCTTTCGCCGAGCGTTTCCAACTGCATGTCGAGGAAATCTCGACGGCGAACGAGGGCGTCTCTTTTCCGCTGCCGCGCGAATTGCGCCGCGCGACGGCCTGATCTAACAAGACAGGTTTGGCGCGCCGGTTTGATCCACGCCGCACGGTGCGACTAGGCACATAAATCCGAGCTGCCCTGAATATTATCGCGCGAACCGGCGATACAGCCGCGATACTGTTCAGGATGGATGGAATGCGGTTCGAGCAATTTGATAGCGGCGATGCGGGTCCGACCGCCTCGTCGGCGGATCACGCGAGCAAATTTCCGTGTTGCGGCAATTACCTCAAGAATTGGTTGAACCCGCAGACGATGAAGACCAAGATTCCCGATGTCTGGAGGATCTTCGTCAAATGGTGCGGCAACGAGGTCTGGGCGACCGAGGCCTGCACGTGGGGCAGGGGACCGATGGTCCAGATCAACAGCGCAAGGGTGGGTCACGCTATGGGGCGCACCACCGGCGACGACGTGGAGCACGTCATGTGCTTCATCCACGGCAAGGTGGCGAACGCCTACGAGCAGGGCAATGGCTGGATCATCTGGGAGTCGACCGTCTTGCATGAACTCGTCCATTGGGCCCGCTGGAAGCAGAGGCTCGCCGATCCGACGGACGACAACGGGGCGGCCATCGAGGTCGGCAAGGCGTTCGAGAAGGAAGCCTATGGCGCCGACGTCACGCTGCAGACGCCTTGGCGCGCGACGACGCGTTGACGCGCGCTCTTTCATGCGCCGCTCGAAAAGCCGCTCCGGTTGATGGCCGGAGCAGCATGTTGTCCAGGCGAGCGCGCTTCCGCGTCGCCTGAAAATGTTGAGCAACGATCGCCCACAGGTTTGAAGAAGACACGCGAAGCTCCGTCAGCGCTGCTTATCGCCGGGCCGACCGCGAGCGGCAAATCGGCCCTGGCGCTGCGTCTCGCCGTCGCTTCGGGCGGCGTGGTGATCAACGCTGACTCGATGCAGGTCTATCGCGACCTGCGCGTGCTGACTGCGCGCCCCAGCGCCGAAGAGGAGGCGAAAGCGCCGCATCGCCTGTTCGGGCATGTCGACGCGGCGGAGAATTATTCGGTCGGATGCTGGCTAGAGGCGGCGCGCGCCGCGCTCGATGCGGCGCGTCGCGCCGGCCGTCTGCGCATTTTCGTCGGCGGCACGGGACTTTATTTCAAGGCGCTGACGCAGGGACTCTCCGCCATTCCGCCCGTGCCCGGGGAGGTGCGGGTGCAGGTTCGCGCGCGCGGGGCGACGATGACCGCGGCTGAATTGCACGCCGAACTTGCAGAGCGCGATCCTGCCATGGCCGCGCGGCTGCGGCCGAGCGATCCGCAACGCCTGCTGCGCGCGCTCGAAGTTCTCGAGGCGACCGGGCGGAGCCTGGCGTCCTTCCAGGGAGGGCGCGCCGCGCCCTTGCTCGACCTTTCTGGAGCGCGCGCGCTTTTTCTCAATCCCGACCGCGAGACGCTGAAGCGGCGCATCGACGCGCGTTTCGACGCCATGCTGGAGGCGGGGGCCTTGCAGGAGGCGCAGGCGCTTCGCGCCCGCGCGCTGGATCCGGCGCTGCCGGCGATGCGAGCGCATGGGCTCCGCCATCTCATCGCCTATCTCGATGGCGAAATCTCCCTCGTCAAGGCCAGCGAACTTGCAAAACGCGACACGCGCACCTATGCGCGGCGCCAATACACTTTCGCGCGGCATCAATTGCCGGGTTTTCAGTGGGCGGACGCGGCGGAGGCGGAAGCCTCGGCGCTTGCGGCGCTCGGCGCTTAGTCGCGGCCGTCGAACTCCGAACGCACATGTCGCCGAGGCGAACATGTGGCGTAGCTGGCCGGTCCGCCTCTCGCCTAACAAGGAAAAAAAGCGGAAAATAACGTCAATCGGAGGAACAAATCTTCGAGCGCGTCGCCACGCCGAGCAATGACGGACGACAACTTATGAATGCAAACGCGAAATCAAAACTCTCGCACCCTGAACAGAAAGGATTGAAATCATGGCAATTACGCCTGGGATGATCGCTTTGGCGCCGGCGCCAGGGTATCCGGGGCCGGCGACATCCGTCACCCCGTCGCAAGCCAGCGCGGCCGTTAATCCGGCGAAAGGATTGAACAACCAGCAATGGGTTCTCGGTGGAACCTTTCGCGGCGTCTATTGGAACCGTGTCGCCCCCGGCGCGCCCGCCGTAACATTGGCGAGCGGCGATTCCTATTATGACGTCGCCCGCAACGCTTTTCTGTTCACGGACGGAACCGGCGCTTGGTGGAACATAGGCACCGCAGCGCGGCAGGGAAATTGATCTTTTTTGAAGGTTGACGCGGAGGTTATGCGAGGCGCGTCGCCTTCACTTCCCGAGGTTGTTGTTAATTGTTGATGAGGCGCGCGATCGCGCAGCAAAAGAGCGATCGCACTACTTCGAGGCGGCGACGGTCTCTTCGTCGATGCCGGCGATGGCTCGGGCGAAGTCGCGCGCCTCGAAAGCCGCAAGATCGGCCGGCCCTTCGCCGACGCCAATATAGTGGATCGGCAGCTGGAATTTTTCGGCGATCGCAACGAGGATGCCGCCGCGCGCGGTGCCGTCGAGTTTTGTCATGACAAGGCCCGTGACGCCGGCGATCTTGCCGAATATCTCAACCTGACGCATGGCGTTCTGGCCGACGGTCGCGTCGAGAACGAGAAGGACGGCGTGCGGCGCGGCCGGGTCGAGCTTCTTCATGACGCGGATGATTTTTTCGAGCTCGGCCATCAGCTCGGTACGGTTTTGCAGGCGCCCGGCAGTGTCCATGAAGAGCACGTCGGCGCCGCTCTCCCGCGCCGTCCGGATGGCGTCGTAAGCCAGGGCGGAGGCGTCTGACCCTTGCTCGCGAGCGATGACCTCGCAGCCGACGCGCGCGCCCCAAATGCGCAGCTGCTCGATGGCGGCGGCGCGAAACGTGTCGCCGGCGGCGAGCGCGACGCGGCGGCCTTCGCCCGTCAATTGCGCCGCCAGCTTGCCGATGGTGGTGGTCTTGCCCGACCCATTGACGCCGACGACGAGAATGACGAAGGGCTTGGCGGTTGCGTCGATCTCCAGCGGGCGGGCGAAGGGAGAAAGAACGCGCTCGACCTCGTCCGCCAGGATTTCCTTGACCTCCTCGACTTCGATTGTCTTGTCGTAGCGGCCCTTGCCGACCATCTCGGCGATGCGCGCGGCGGTTGCAACGCCGAGATCCGCGCGGATCAGCACGTCTTCGAGATCTTCGATCATTGCGCTGTCAAGCTTGCGCTTTGTGAAGACAGCTTTGAGGCCCGAGGCGATCGAATCGGACGAGCGGGCGAGACCCTGACGCAGCCGCGACCACCAGCCCTTTGGAGCGGCGTCCGCCGGAGGCGAGGCGGGGGGCTCCGTCGCAACGCGGCGATCCGGCTGGGGCTCTAGCGGTTCAGGCTCGCCGGCTGGCCCTTGCCTGTGGCCGAAGACGCGCCCGAAGAGGCCAGGCTTCTTCTTCGCGGTTATATTGGCGACATCTTCGTCTTTGGGCATTCAGATTTCCGCATCCAAAATTGCGTCACTAGGCGAGGCCTCAAAAGCCGCGGTCGATGAGGTCCGACCCGGCGCCGCCACCGATTGCGCCAAGCCCTATATAGGCCATCTGCGCTCAATTGAAGGCGCGGATCGCGCCGGGCGTCACCTTCAGCATTTGCGCGCATCCTTCAAGACTGGAGAAAGTGGCAGGGTCGGCCCCTGTGAGCCAGACCTGTGCGCCGAGCGCCGCGAGTAGATCATAGAGCGCTGCGCGGCGCGTCGGGTCGAAATGGGCGGCGATCTCATCGAGCAGGACCAGCGGCGCGATGCCGCTTATCATTTTGACGAGGCGCGCCTGCGCGAGGACGAGGCCGACAAGCAGGGCTTTCTGCTCGCCGGTCGAGATTTGCGCCGCCTCCACCTGTTTGGCGCTGTGCCAAACCCTGAGATCGCTCGACTGCGGCCCAACCAGCGTACGCCCGGCGGCGCCATCGCGCGCACGGTTGTCGCGCAGGATTTTTCGGTAGAGGTCTTCAGCCTCCAGCGCCGGCCGGCTCTCGATCAGGGCGTCGATTTCGCCTTGAAGCCGGAGCTCGGCAAAGGGAAACGGCGTATCCCCAGCGCCGCGCGCCTCGGCGATGAGGATGGAAAGTTTCGCCACCGTCTCGAATCGGGCCGCCGCGACGGCGATGGCGAGCTCGGCGACTTCACGTTCGATCGCGTCGAGCCAGATGCGCTCGCTGGAGCCAAGGCGGCTTTCGAGAAGGCGATTGCGCCCGCGCAGCGCGCGCTCCAACGCATTGACTCGCGCGCCATGATCGGCATCGATTCCGAGCACTAGGCGGTCAAGAAAACGCCTGCGGTCCGCGGGTGGACCGGAAAAAAGCCCCTCCATCGCAGGCGTCAACCAAACGACCCGGATATGATCGCAAAAGGCGCGGATCGAGGGAGCCGGTTCGCGGTCGATGCGATATTTCCGCAAGGGCGCCGCGGCGCCTTTCGGCTCGATCCCTGTGCCGAGTTGGACTTCGCCGCCGGGCGTTTCGATTTCGGCCGAGATGGCGAAGCCGCCGGCGCCCCTGTCGCGCGCGCAATCGCTGAGCTCGGCACGGCGCAGGCCGCGGCCCGGAGTGAGCAGAGACAGGGCCTCGAGCGCATTGGTCTTTCCGGCGCCATTGTCGCCGGTCAGCACGACGGTTTGAGCGCAAACGTCAAGGTCGAGGCTGGCGTAGGAGCGAAAATCGGCGAGGGCAAGTCGCCTGACCCCACGCTCAGCCGGCGTTTCGCGCAAATTGGTCCGTGGATGCGTTTGCGAGGCTGCAGTGTGCGTCAATTTTCACAAAATCCGCGCAATTCGACGCGCCAGTCCGACACGATTGAATTCCATTTTGAAACCATCTTGCTATAGCCTGCCGGCTCCGCCTCAAAACGAAAACTTGTGAACTCCCTTCAGCATGGCGCCCGGAACCTCTTCGTCGCAAAGCGGGATTGCTCCCCTGCGCCTGCGCCGGCGGATCGACCCCGATATGGAGGCGCTGACAGATCTTTGGGCGGAGAGCTGGCGGGAGGCGATGCCGGACATCGATTTTTCGGCTCGAAAACCCTGGCTTTGCGCCCGTTTGCCTGCGCTCGAGGCGGCTGGCGCCGTGACCATCTGCGGCTTTGACGCCGGCGGACGGCTCGCCGGGTTCGTTACCGTCGATCCGGCCACGGGCTATCTCGATCAGATCGCCGTTGGCAATCATGCGAAGGGCTTGGGCGCGGCGGCCGCGCTGCTCGGCGAGGCGCGGCGGATCTCGTCTCGCCCGGTATTTCTCGACGTCAATCAGGACAATCAGCGCGCGCTCCGCTTCTACGCGCGAGAGGGGTTCGAGCGGGTCGGGGCGGGGATTAATCCCCTATCCGGACTGAAGACCTGGCGGTTACGCTCCGTACCTGACCGCTAAAGAATTGGCGTCTTCACAGTCTTGCCGATTTAATAGGCAATACCGAAGCGTGCGGCCCAAAAAAGACGCGCCCGACGAAAAAAAATTTTTAGGAGGGCCTTGAGAAAATTTCCCAGTCGCGTCATGTAGACCGCGCATAGCTCGCGGTGGTTGAAGGATCGCTGCGCGCGCATTCGCGCATGGAGACTTCACGAATGCTTCAACAGTTTGTCACAGTACAAGATTTTGGCGGTAAGCCGCTCAAACGCGTTCTGATGACGACCTCCGAGCAGGGCGTCCATGTCGCCGATCCCGGTATGCTGCACGCCATCAAATTCGGCATCAGCGCGCCGACCGCGGTGGACCCCGAGCTAGTTTTCAATTTCGACGAACCGATCTTCGACGATCTGGTGGCGCAATGGCAAGCGGAAAAGCAGACCTGCGCCACGACCTGGGCCAAGCTCGGACAGTTCCAGCCTCTCGACCATGATGAGGATGGTGGCCGGCGCGGCGATTAGCCGCGGTGGGCGGCCGCCGGCACATGTTTCAAATACTCTCAGTTCAGGGGGCCCTCTCGATAGAGAGGGCCCCCTTTTATTCGGCCGCGGCCTGATCGGCCTTGAGGGCCGTCGCCCCGGTTTCGAATTGTAGCTTGGCAAGGCGCGCGTAGAGGCCGCCTTTGGCGACGAGGCTCGCGTGCGAGCCCTCCTCGACGACGCGGCCCTTGTCCAGAACCAGGATACGGCTGGCGTTGAGCACCGTCGCGAGGCGATGCGCGATGACCAGCGTCGTGCGTTCCGACATCACTTTTTCGAGCGCCGTCTGCACCAGCACTTCATTTTCCGAATCGAGCGCCGAGGTCGCCTCGTCAAGCAGCAGTACGGGCGCGTCCTGCAAAATCGCCCGCGCGATCGCGATCCGCTGGCGCTGACCGCCTGAAAGAGTGACGCCGCGTTCGCCGGCGCGAAATCTCATAGCCGCCCGGCAGGGCGCGGATGAAATCATCCGCCGCGGCCCGCCTTGCGGCATCAATCACCTCGTCGAGGCTCGCCGCTGGCTTGCCATAGCGAATATTGTCGGCGATCGAAATGCCAAAGATCACCGGATCCTGCGGCACGTTTTTGATGCGTTTGCGCAGCTCGGCCGGATCGGCCTTTTTGATGTCGACGCCGTCGAGCAAAATCCGCCCGCCGCAGGGATCGTAGAAACGTTGCAGCAGCTGGAACAGCGTACTCTTGCCGGCGCCCGAGGGGCCAACGATGGCGACGGTTTCCCCCGGCTCGATGCGGAGCGAAAGATTGGTCAGGGCGTCATCGTCGGGCCGCGTCGGGTAGGCGAAAACGACGTCTTCGAAGCGGACTTCGCCACGCGCCGGCGAGGGCAGGGCAACCGGGGCTGCGGGAGCGACAATGCTCGGCTTCAGAGAAAGTATCTCGCCAAGGCGTCCCGCGGCTCCCGCGGCGGCGGCGACTTCGCCCCACACCTGGCTGAGCTCGCTCAGGGCGCTCGCGGCGAGAACGGCGTAAATCAAAAATTGCGACAAAAGGCCGCCGGTGATGCGGCCTGCCAAGACCTCGTGGGCGCCGAACCAGAGAACCGCGACGATGCTGGCTGTGACAAGAAAAATCACGACGATGGTCAGGCGCGCCCGCGCCGCGGCCGCCTTTTGCGCGGCATGATAAGCGTTTTCCACGGCGCCGTCGAAGCGCTGAGTCGTCGCCTGCTCGGCGCCATAGGCCTGCATGACCCTGACGGCGCCGAGATTTTCGGAAGCGTAGGCCGTGGCGTCGGCCAGTGTGTCTTGCGCGGCGCGCGAGCGTTTGCGCACCAGCCGGCCGGAGGCGACGAGGGGCAACACGATGATCGGAATGGCGATGAGGACAAAGGCCGACAGCTTCGGGCTGGTATAGACCATCAGCCCGATCGCGCCGACGAACAGGAAGAAATTGCGCAAGGCAAGCGCCGCTGTGGCGCCGAACGCCGACTTCAGCTGTGTCGCGTCCGCCGTCAGCCGCGACATCAATTCGCCGATGCGGGCCGTATCGAAGAAGGCGGCGTCGAGACGGCAAAGATGTTGGAAGACCTTCGCGCGCAAATCGGCGACGACCCGCTCGCCGAGGGTCGTCACGAAATAGAAACGCGCTCCAGAGGCGATCGCAAGAAGGGCGGCGATGCCAAGGAGCCCAAAGAAATATTGGTTGATCAGCCCCGCGCGCTGCTGTGTGAATCCGTAGTCTATCACACGCCGGAGCGCCATCGGCACGGCCAAGGTCGCCGCCGCGGCGGCCGTAACAGCGGTCAACGTGCCGGCGACGCGCCCTCTGTAGCGCAGCACGTAAGGCAAAAGAGGCAGCAGCGTTCGCGGCGACGGCTTCTTTTGCGGCCGGTCTGCGGGCTCGAGAAGAGCGGCGGGTGCTGCGATGTCGGTCATATCAGTATCTCACGGTTCCGGCACGACGGTGATTTCATTACGAGACTGTCGAACTTCGCGAATTGCCTCAAATCAAGCCAGCGTTAAAAATTGCGCCGCCCTCTCGGTTATGCCTTAGGCCGCCGTTTCGGCGCGCCGGAGGGATTGCGCCTCGACTGCGGCCAGGAGGATGCAGAGCGCGATGCCTTCCGACGCCGAGCGCACCTCCGCGAGGGTCGGGAAGGTCGGCGCAAGGCGCAAATTGCTGTCATGCGGATCGGCGCCGTATGGCCAGGTAGCGCCGGCTGGCGTCAGCGCGACGCCGGCCGCCTTGGCGAGTTCGACGACGCGCTTCGCCGTGCCGGCGCTCGCCTCGACGCTGACGAAATAGCCGCCCTCGGGGGCTGTCCAGCGGGCGGCGCCGGTCCCCGCGAGATGACGCTCCAGCGCCTCGTGAACGGCGGCAAATTTCGGCGCGATCAGCGCGCGATGGAGGTCCATGTGGCGGTGAACGCCGGCGACATCGCGCAGGAAGCGCACATGACGCAGCTGATTGAGCTTGTCGGACCCTGATCGTGCGCTTCGCCATGCTGGCGAGATACCAGCGCACATTGGCGGCGGACGAGGCGAAATACGCGACGCCGGCGCCGGCGAAGGTGATTTTCGACGTCGAGGCGAAGATGAAAGCGCGATCCGGATGGCCGGCGCGCGCGCATTCTTCGAGGATGTTGGGGATCTCGTGGCGGCGCTCGGTGAGGTGATGGACGCAATAGGCGTTATCCCAGAAGAGCCTGAAGTCGGGCGCGCCGGTCTCCATCGTCGCCAGCCTGGCGATGGTCTCGTTCGAATAGATCTCGCCGGTCGGATTGGAATATTTCGGCACGCACCACATGCCCTTCACGGAAGGGTCGGCGGCGAGTTTTTCGACGGCGTCCATGTCGGGTCCGCGACCGGTCATCGCCACGGGCAGCATGCGCGCGCCCAATTCCTCGAGGATGGCAAAATGTCGGTCATATCCCGGCGCGGGACAGATAAAGACGGGGCTGGTCTCCTTCGCCCAGGCTTGCGCGGAACCGGGCGCGCCCTTCAACAGCGCATAAACGAGACAATCATGCATCATGGCGAGGCTTGAATTGTCGCCTACGACGATTTGCTCGGGCGGCGCCCCCAAAATAGGAGAAAATAAAGCGCGCGCTTCGGCGAGCCCTTGCAAATTGCCGTAATTGCGCGCGTCTTCGCCGGCTGCGCTAAAATAGTCGCTATTGCCGGGCAAAGAGAGCATCGCGCTGGCGAGGTCGAGCTGGTCGGCCGCCGGTTTGCCGCGCGTCATGTCGAGCTTGACGCCCCGGGCGCGAAAAGCGTCATAGGCCGTTTGAACCCGGTCACGCAGCGCTGCAAGCTCAGGCTTGGGAAGGTTGGCGATCAGGCTCATGGACGTTCTTCTTTATTTCGTGCCGTTCGATAAATTCGACGCTGTCATAGCGCTCGATGCGCTTTAGCGCCAGCGTCACCGCCGCAGTTGTAAGGCGGCGCGTGACGCCTGTTGCTGAACCGACTCCATAAGTGATATTGCCGCGATGCGGTAGAAACGAGAGTTTTGCTTGCGCTAGCGGCAGGAGCGAGACGGGGTGGCGGGCGACAAAGTTCTGATCACGGGGGCGTCAGGCTTCGTCGGATCCGCTGTCGCCCATGCTTTGACGGAGTCGGGCTTTTGCGTCAGGGCGCTTTTGCGGCCGACCGCTAGCCAGCTGAACCTTGTCAATCTCAACGCGGCGATCGTCGAAGGAGATATGTGCGACCGGCGGTCCGTCGCCAAGGCGATGGAGGGCGTGCGGTTCTTGTTCCATGTCGCCGCTGACTATCGGCTTTGGGCGCGCCGTCCGCGCGAAATTTTGCGCACCAATTGCGAAGGCACGCGCATTTTGATGCAGGCCGCGCTGACCGCGGGCGTGGAGCGAATCGTTTATACCAGCAGTGTCGCCACCATCGCCTGTCCGACGAACGACGTTCCAGCCGACGAGACGGCGAGCCTGCCCGAAGTCCGCGCTGTCGGAGCCTACAAGCGCAGTAAAATTGTTGCCGAGAAAATAGTGAAAGATATGATTGTGCACGATCTTCTTCCGGCCGTGATCGTGCACCCTTCAACGCCAATCGGACCGCGCGACGTCAAGCCAACGCCGACCGGACGCATCATCGTCGAGGCGGCGATGGGACGGATGCCCGGCTATGTCGACACCGGGCTCAATCTGGTCCATGTCGACGACGTCGCTTTCGGTCATATCGCGGCGTTGCGCCGAGGAGTCGTCGGCGAGCATTACATCCTGGGCGGCCAGGACGTTTCGCTGGCTGGTATGCTGAAGGAAATCGCAGAACTCTGCGGTCGCAGGCCCCCGCGGCTGTGCTTTCCGCGTCCATTGCTCTATCCATTGGCCCTCGCGGCGGAGGCGGCGGCCTACTTTACGTACAAGGATCCTTTCGTGACGCTCGACGGATTGCGGATGTCGAAGCACCGGATGTTCTTCAGTTCGGCCAAAGCTGAGCGCTGCCTTGGCTATTCGGCTCGGCCCCATCGCGAGGCGCTGTGCGATGCGCTGGCTTGGTTCACCCAGAACGGCTATCTGAAATGAGCGTTGTCGCGATCCAACCCTCGAAAACGCATAAAGGCGAGAATTTTCCGGTCGCCTCGCTCCTCATCGCGCCACGCCATCGCGGCGTGATCCTCGCCTATTATCGCTTTGCGCGGGGCGCCGACGACGTCGTCGACAATAACCTCCTGACGCGCCAAGAAAAGCTCGATGAACTCGACGCCTTCGAGGCGACGCTGCTGGGAAAAAGCGAGGTGGTCGAGGCCGCGAAGCCTTTGCGCGCGGCCCTTGCGACGGACAGCCGGTTATCTGCGCGCCATGCGCTTGATCTTCTGCGCGCCTTTCGCATGGACGCGGTCAAGAACCGTTATGCCGACTGGGACGAATTGATGGGCTATTGCGGCTATTCGGCCGCGCCGGTCGGGCGTTTCGTGCTCAATGTCCATGGCGAGAGCGAGGCGACCTGGCCGGCCTCCGACGCGCTCTGCAGCGCGCTCCAAATTATCAATCATCTGCAGGATTGCGCCGCCGACTATCGAAATCTTGATCGCGTCTATATTCCGCAGGATGCGCTCGCTTCGAACGGCGCCGGCGTCGAGGCCCTCGCCGCGGCTAAGGCTTGCCCCGGCTTGCGGGCGTGTCTTGACCAGCTCATCGCGAAGACCGCGACGCTCGTCGACGCCGGCGCCGCGCTGCCGGCGCAGGTGCGCGATTTTCGCCTTAGCCTCGAGACCGCGGTCATTGTCAAACTGGCGGGGCGGCTCAATCAGATCCTGCGCGAGCGCGATCCCCTGGGCGATGAGGTTCATCTCGACAAGCTTGCCGCCTTGCGCGCCGCCTGCGCCGGGGTCGGCCTGGCCCTCTTCGACATAGCGAGACGTTCGCTGCCGCTCCCGCCAAAGGCGGCGGCATGACAAGCGATGTCGAGCCTGATGCGGGCGGCGCAGTCGATCCGGCAAAGGGCGCGCGCGGCGACGCCGCGGCGCATTCGCGCGGCAGCTCCTTTTATGCGGCGATGCGCATTCTGCCGCGTCCGCAGCGCGAGGCGATGTTTGAGGTCTATTCGTTCTGCCGCGCCGTCGACGATATCGCCGACGACGGTGGTCCGATCCCGCCGCGGCGCAGCGCGCTCAATAAGTGGCGGCGCGACATCGACCTCCTGTACGCAGGATCGCCGCCGGACACGCTGCCGCGCGGACTCGTTGCGGCCGTCAAAAAGTTCGATCTGCAACGCGCGGATTTTCAGGCCGTCATCGACGGCATGGAAATGGATGTCGACGCCGACATCAGGGCGCCTGACTTTGCGACGCTCGATCTTTATTGCGACCGCGTCGCAAGCGCCGTCGGGCGCCTCAGCGTGCGGATATTCGGCGTTCCTATGCAGGAGGGCGCCGCGCTCGCGCACCATCTTGGCCGCGCCCTGCAACTGACCAATATTCTGCGCGACCTCGACGAGGACGCCGGCATCGGCCGGCTGTACCTGCCGCGCGAGGCGTTGGCCGCCGCCGGCGTCGACGCAAGAGCGCCAGAGGCCGTCCTTGCCCATCCCGCGCTCGAGGCCGCCTGCGCTCCCGTCATCGCCGAAGCGCAAGGCCATTTTCGCGAGGCGCGCGCCATAATGGCGCGGTGTCCGCGGCAAACAGTGCGCGCGCCCATGATCATGGCGCAGGCCTATCAGCCTATTCTCACCCGCTTGACCGAACGCGGCTTCGCCGCCCCACGCGCGCGGATCAGGACGTCGAAATGGCGAATCCTGCGGGCGATCTTGCGTTACGGGTTTTTTTGATGAGCCGGGACTCATGACAAAGCCGGCCGTTCATATTATCGGCGCGGGCCTTGCCGGTCTCGCCGCGGCTGTGCGCCTTTCTGGCGGCGCCAGAGACGTTATCGTTTATGAGGCGGCGCGCCAGGCGGGCGGACGTTGCCGTTCCTATTTCGACTCCTCGCTTGGCATGGTGATCGACAACGGCAATCACCTGCTGCTGTCGGGCAACGCCGAAGCGCTGGACTTTCTAAAAATCATCGGCGGACTGAAAGCGCTGTCGCAGGCCCGCAAGGCGGACTTCGCCTTCATTGATCTGGCGACGAAACAACGCTGGCGCGTGCGCCCCAATGCCGGCCCGCTGCCGTGGTGGATTTTCTCCAAAGACCGCCGCGTTCCCAGTACGGGCTGGCGCGACTATCTCACCCTGGCTGGTCTCCTCAAGCCCGGCCAGGACAAGCGGATCGACGAAGTCATAGCGTGCAAAGGCGCGGTCTATGACCGGCTGTGGCGGCCATTCCTGCTCGCGGCGCTCAATACCGATCCCCCCGAAGGCTCGGCGCGGCTCGCCGGCGCGGTCGTGCGGGAGACGCTCGCGCGCGGCGGTGGAGCATGCCGGCCGATCGTCGCGCATGGCCTTTCCGCAGCCTTCATCGAGCCGGCTGTCGCTTATCTCGTCAAGCGCGGCGCCGATATAAGGCTCGACCATAGGTTGCGGAAGCTGACCTTCTCCAAGGAACGCGTCACGGCGCTTGATTTCGGCGATGCGCAAGTCGAACTCGGCGCACAGGACGAAGTGATCCTCGCCGTTCCGCCGCTCGTCGCGCAGGATCTTGTCGAAGATCTCGTCGCGCCGCAAAGCTTTCGCGCAATCGTCAACGCCCATTTCAAGATCGCGCCGCCCCACGGGCTGCCGCCCATTCTTGGCGTCGTGAACGGGACGATCGAATGGCTGTTCGCGTTCGAGAACCGGCTGTCCGTCACGATCAGCGGCGCCGATCGCCTGCTCGACGTCGGACGCGAAGAGCTAGCGCAGCGAATCTGGGCGGAAGTTGCCGAAGCGTCGCATATTGATTGGCCGTTGCCGCTATGGCAGATCATCAAGGAGAAGCGGGCGACTTTCGCCGCGACGCCGCAGGAAAACGCGCGCCGGCCGCAACCAGGAACGGCGTTCGCCAATCTGACGCTGGCCGGGGATTGGACGGCGACCGGCCTGCCGGCGACGATCGAAGGCGCCATCCGATCGGGCCGTCGCGCGGCGGATTTGGTCGCGGAGCGAAGCCCGTGCCGGGCGAAGCAAGGAGCCTCCCGTGGAGTATGATTCAAGTTTGGTTGAGGCGTTGGACGGCGGCGCGACCCCTGGGCTCGCCGAGATCGAGACCGCCATCGGGCGCGCCGAGAAGGCGCTCCTCGGCGCACAGCGCGCGGATGGGCATTTCGTTTTCGAACTCGAAGCGGATGTGTCGATTCCGGCTGAATATATTCTGTTTCGGCACTTCCTTGGCGATCCGGCCGACGCCGAGCTCGAAGCGAAGATTGCCGCCTATCTGCGCCGCCATCAGACTGCGAGCGACGGGTGGCCGATCTTTGCGCAAGGCGCATTCAATAACAGCACTTCGGTCAAAGCCTATTTCGCGCTGAAAATGATCGGCGATTCCCCCGACGCGCCGCATATGCGGCGCGCCCGCGCGGCGATCTTGCGGCATGGCGGGGCCGTCAACACCAATGTCTTCACGCGCTCGCTTCTCGCGCTCTATGGCGAGGCGCCTTGGCGCGGCGTGCCCGTGATGCCGGTCGAGATCATGCATCTGCCGCGCTGGTTTCCGTTCCATCTGAGCAAAATCTCCTACTGGGGCCGCACCGTGCTCACGCCTCTGCTCGTCGTTCACGCCCTGAAGCCGAAGGCCGTCAATCCGCGCAACATCCGAATTGAGGAGCTTTTCGTCGCGCCGCCCGAAACCGTGCGCCGCTGGCCGGGCGCGCCGCATCAGAAGTTTCCGTGGACGGCGATCTTCGGCGCAATCGATCATCTGTTGCGCTGGACCGAGCCGTATTTTCCCGAACGCTCGCGCGATAGCGCCATCGACAAGGCGGTCGCCTTTGTGACAGAGCGGCTGAACGGCGAGGATGGGCTTGGCGCGATCTATCCCGCCATGGCCTATTCCGCCACGATGTTCCACGCGCTCGGCATCGATAAAAACGATCCGAGGTTTGTCGCGGCGAGAAAGGCGATCGACCGGCTGCTCGTCCTCAGGGCTGATGAGGCTTATTGCCAGCCTTGCGTCTCTCCTGTTTGGGATACGGGTCTCGCCGCCCATGCATTGATGGAGAGCGCCGGGACCGCCGAGGTCATGAACGCGCCAAGCTGCGCCGCCGTGCGCGGTGCATTGACTTGGCTCGCGCCCCTGCAGGTCCTCGATGTCGCGGGCGATTGGGCGACGCTGAAGCCGCATGTGCGTCCAGGCGGATGGGCGTTCCAATACAATAATCCGTATTACCCCGATCTCGACGACACTGCTGTCGTCGTCTTAGCGATGGACCGCGCCGCAAAAACCCTGCCGTCGCAGGCCGTCGCGACGGACGCCGCCTATGTCGGGGCGATCGCCCGCGCGAAAGAATGGATTCTCGGCCTGCAAAGCGCCAATGGCGGTTTCGGCGCTTTCGACGCCGACAATGACCGGGAATATCTCAACTCGATTCCCTTTGCCGACCATGGCGCGCTGCTCGATCCACCGACGGCCGACGTCACGGCGCGCTGCGTCTCGATGCTGGGTCAGCTTGGCGAGACGATGGAGACGAGCAAGGCCCTTGCGCGGGCGGTCGACTATCTAATCCGCGAACAGGAGCAGGACGGCAGCTGGTTTGGCCGCTGGGGCATGAACTACGTCTACGGCACATGGTCGGCGCTCAGCGCTCTCAACGCGATCGGCTATGACCGGCGCAGAGAGCCGGTGCAAAGAGCCGTCGCCTGGCTAAAACGCATCCAGAATGCGGATGGTGGCTGGGGGGAGGGTGGCGAAAGCTATGCGCTCGACTATAAAGGCTATGAACCGGCGCCGAGCACGTCGTCGCAAACGGCATGGGCCTTGCTCGGCCTCATGGCCTCAGGGGAGGTCGATGCGCCGGAAGTGGCTTTGGGCTTGCGCTATCTGACCCAGACGCAAGCGGGGGATGGATTTTGGACAGAAGAGCGCTTCACGGCGACCGGATTTCCCCGGGTTTTTTACCTGCGTTATCACGGCTACTCCAAATTCTTCCCGCTCTGGGCGATGGCCCGCTATCGCAACCTGAAGAGCGGCAAGCACCTTACGACGCAGTTCGGGATGTAGCGCCGCAGCCGAGGCTGACGCGCGTCATCGCCGTTACCGGCCTCAAGGCGGAGGCAAAGCTCGCAGCCGGACCCCAGATTCACGTCATATCCGGGGGAGGAGATGGCGCGCGCCTGAAGCGCGAGCTGGAGGAGGCGACGGTTTCGCGAGATTGCGCCGTCATCAGCTTTGGCGTCGCCGGAGGGCTTGCGCCAGGCCTCGCCCTGGGCGCCGTGCTCGTCGCGCGTTCGATCATCGCAAACGGTGAACGGTTCGACGCCGATCCCTCTTGGTCTGTTGCGCTGGAGAAGGCGCTTGGCGCCGCTCGGGTCGATTTTGCGGGAGTTGATGAGCCAGTCGCGGGCCGCGCCGGCAAGCAGATGCTGCATAGGCGCACCGGCGCCCACGCCGTTGACATGGAATTGCATATCGCGGCAAAGGTCGCGGCGGAGCGCAATCTTCCATTCGCGGCGCTGCGGGTCATTGCCGATCCTGCGGAGCGGCAGTTGCCGCATGCCGCATTGGTCGCGATGAGCCCGGACGGCGCAATCGCGTTCGGCGCGCTGCTTCGTTCGCTAATTGCCGATCCGGGTCAGATTCCGCAGCTGTTCCGCACCGCCCAGGATGCGCGAACAGCGTTCAAAATTCTACTCCGCAGCCGAAACATGCTCGCCGTCGGCTTTGGCTTGCCGAATTTCGGCAATCTTGTGCTCGACATGCCGGCTGAAGACGAACTCGGCCGGTCTTTGCCGGTCTAGAGAAATATCCGGCGCCATCGGCCCCGTGGTGCGAATGCCGCGCAAGGCTACTTTCAGCGCCGCCAGCGGCTTATTGAAGGCTTCGTCGACGGCGGTAGGCTCGAAGCCGCAATGCACCATGCAATCGGCGCATTTTTCATAATTGCCGGTCCCGTAGCGGTCCCAGTCCGTGTTTTCCATCAACTCCTTAAAGGTTTTGACGTAGCCTTCGCCGAGGAGGTAGCAGGGCCGCTGCCAGCCGAACACCGTCCGCGCCGGATTGCCCCAGGGCGTGCAATGGTAGCTGCGATTGCCGGCGAGAAAATCAAGGAAAAGCGTTGACTGGAAGAACGGCCAAGCTTTGCCGCCTCTTCCGCGAGCGAAAATCTCGCGGAACAAGGTCTTGGTTTTTTCGCGATTGAGGAAATGCTTCTGGTCTGGCGCGCGCTCATAGGCGTAGCCGGGCGATACGGTAATGCCCTCGATGCCGAGCGCCGCCACCATGTCGAAAAAAGCCGCGACGCGGGCCGGCTCGGCGGTATTGAACAGCGTGCAATTGATCGTGACTCGGAAGCCTTTGTCCTTGGCGAGCTTCAGCGCCTTCACCGCGCGATCGTAGACGCCGGGCTGGCAGACCGAATGATCATGCATCTCCTCGTCGCCATCGAGATGGATCGACCAGTTGAAATAGCGATTGGGCTTATAGCGATGAATGTTCTTTTCGAGCAGCAGCGCATTGGTGCAGACGGTGACATATTTGCGCCGCGCGATCGCGCCTTCGACGATCTGGGGCAGCTCCTTGTGCAGCAAAGGCTCGCCGCCGGCGATGACGACGACCGGCGCCCCGCATTCGTCGATCGCCGCGAGGCAATCGGCAAGGGGCAGGCGCTGATTGAGAATCTCGTCCGGATAATCGATCTTGCCGCAGCCGGCGCAAGCGAGATTGCACCGAAACAAGGGCTCGAGCATGAGCACGAGCGGAAACCGTTTGCGGCCGGAAAGACGCTGGCGGAGCACATAGCCGCCGATCTGCGCCATCTGGAGAAGTGATATTCCCAATGCCTGCTCCTTGCCTGTGTTTTCCGCCGATTGCGCTCGCCCGGCCACGATCTGCAATCCACGGACCAATTCGTTGAGCCTATCCCATAAACGTCTAAGCTGGATTCACCAAGGTTTGATGAAGCGCAAGCTGAAGCATTTAAAACAAGAAACGGCCGATCAGCTTCACGCCCTTTTATACCGAACACTATCACGTTGAAAGCGGTCGTCTTTCGGCCCTGTGGCGCGCCGCGAGGGCTATGTTCATGTGAGGAGCGGGTGTCGCGCGTGGCGCCAAGTCTTTCCAGCGTCCGTCACGGAGCAAATGGGCTAATTAGGACCGACGCGGCGCCACGTGGGGTCGAGATAAGGGTAACCTTCGCAAATTTGCCTAGCGTCGAACGGAATGTAGCCTTACAAGCGGATGAAGCTCGCTTTTGATCTTTCGGCTCAGCTTGCAATAATGAAAAATCTGGCGTCGCACGCCTTCGTTTCGGGGGAACGCTATCGAAGATGAAGGGATTAGCTGACCTTCCGGATATTGAAGCGGCGCGCTTTTGAAGCCGTTCGCTTGTCACCAAGGCTGCGGCGAGGCTCCTCCGATTGGCGACAGGACCGCATGATCACTCTCTCCGACAGCTCTGATACGCCAAACGCCGACCCGAAAGCCGCGGAGCCGATCGCCAGAACGATCACGGCGATCGTCAATTTTTGCAGACGATTCAAGTGGAGCGTGATCGCGCTGGCGATCCTCGTCACCGCCGCCTCCGGCCAATATGCCGCGATGCATTTCAACATCACGACCGACACCAACGAATTCATTTCGCCGAATTTGCCCTGGCGGCAAAATCTGATCGCCATGGATAAGGCTTTTCCGCAGCGCGCCGATCAAATCGTCGTCGTCATCGACGCCAAGACGCCGGAGCTTGCTGAGGCGGCGACGGAACTCTTGACCGAGCGGTTGAAAACGCGTCCCGACCTCTTTTCCTCGGTTCTGCGCCCTGACGGCGGACCTTTTTTCAATCGGAACGGCCTCTTATACCTGCCTGTCGCGGACGTTCAAAGCACGATCGACGGCCTGTTCAAGGCGCAGCCTTTCTTGTCTGTCCTGGCCTCGGATCAGAGCCTCCGCGGCGTCGTCGACGCGTTTTCCTTCATCAACAAAGGCGTTCGCGCCAAGGCCGGAACTTATGACGATTTTGATCGGCCTCTTGTCGCGCTGGGCGACGCTTTCGACAGTTTGCTTGCCGGGCGCCCGACGTTCTTTTCGTGGCGCGGCCTTCTGGCTGGGGAGCCGCCGGATCCGCGCGAGTTGAGACGTTTCATCCAGGTCAAGCCCGTGCTCGATTATGCGGCGCTGCAACCCGGGGAGGCTCCGAGCAATTTCATTCGGTCGAGCTGGCGCGAACTCGGCTACGCGTCGACGCCGGGCGTGCGGCTGCGCTTGACCGGACCCGTGCCGCTCGCCGACGAAGAATTCGCGACCCTCGCAGATGGCGCTGGCCTCAACGGGGCCATCACAGCGCTGGTGGTGCTGTTCATCATCTGGCGCGCCTTGAAATCGCCCAGCATCGTTCTCGCCGTGGCGCTGAGCGTTGTCGCCGGGCTTAGCGTAACCGCCGCGGTTGGGCTATGGATGGTCGGCGCGCTCAATCTGATCTCCGTCGCCTTCGCAGTTCTTTTTGTCGGCATCGGCGTTGATTTCGGCATTCAGTTCAGCGTGCGTTACCGGGCCGAGCGCTACAAAGTGCCAGATTTCGACAGGGCTCTGTCGCTGGCGTCGGCGCACGTCGGGCGCCCTCTCGCGCTTGCCGCGGCGGCGACGGCGGCCGGCTTCTACTCGTTTCTCCCGACCGACTATCGCGGCGTCTCCGAACTCGGCCTTATAGCGGGCACGGGAATGTTCATCGCCTTTTTCGCCGCGATCACGGTGCTGCCGGCCTTGCTCGCGATTTTCAGGCCGCCGGCCGAGGCGGAGCCTGTCGGCTATCAGTTCCTCGCTCCGGTCGATGAATTTATGGCCCGCCACAGATACGCTATTATAATCGGCACCTTGGGGGTCGCCCTTGCCGGAACGCCTCTGCTCGCCCATCTGCGCTTCGATTTCAATCCCATTGATTTGCGCAGCCCGAAGGTCGAATCGGTCGCGACCCTGCTCGATCTCATGAAGGATCCGGCGACGGACACCAACACGGTTGACGTGTTGGCGCCGTCGATCGAGGCGTCCCGCCCGCTCGCCGCCAAGCTCGCCGCCCTGCCGGAAGTCGCCCAGGTTGTGACGATTGAGAGCTTCGTGCCTGCTGATCAGGACCAAAAACTGCCGATCATTCAACGCGCCGCCGCAGCGTTGGGCCCGATTCTTGATCCGAGCCGTGCGATTGAGCCGCCGACGGACGAAGACGACATCGCGGCGCTGAACAAGGCCGCCGACGCCTTCGCGACTACGGCCGACGATCTGAAGGGGAAGGGCGCCGACGACGCGAGACGCCTTGCAGGCCTCCTGCGCAAAATGGCTGAGGCGCCGCCGGCCATGCGTGAGGCCGCGCGCCAAGCTCTGCTGCCGGGCCTAAAGACAATGCTTGACCTTTTGCGCAACTCGCTTTCCGCGCAAGAGGTGACGATCGCCTCGATTCCGCACGACCTCGCGCGCGACTGGGTCACGCCCGACGGACGAGCCCGCATCGCCGTCTCCCCAAATGGCAATTCGAACGATAACGCGACCCTCGCCCGCTTTACCAAGGCTGTCCAGCAGATCGACCCCAAAGCCACCGGCGAGCCGATCGCCGTTCAGGAATCGGGGAACACCATCGTGCGCGCTTTCATCGAGGCCGGGTTCTGGGCGCTGCTGTCGATCAGCATTCTGCTGTGGGTCGTTCTGCGCCGCTTGTCGGACGTGCTGCTGACTCTCGTCCCGCTGCTCCTCGCCGGCGCCGTCACGCTTGAAATTACCGTTCTAATCGGCCTGCCGCTCAACTTCGCCAACATTATCGCCCTGCCTCTGCTGCTAGGGCTAGGCGTCGCCTTCAAAATCTATTTCGTCATGGCGTGGCGGGCGGGGACGACCAAGCTGTTGCAGTCAAGCTTGACGCGGGCCGTCTTTTTCAGCGCCATGACGACGGCCACCGCCTTCGGCAGCCTTTGGCTTTCGAAGCATCCGGGAACGTCCAGCATGGGGAAGCTTTTGGCTTTGTCGCTGGTCTGCACCCTCGCGGCGGCGATCCTGTTCCAGCCGGCGCTGATGGGGCCGCCGCGGAAGATCGCCGCGACCGGCGAGGACGCTTGAACGCTTCGAGGATCCTCGGAGCCGTTATTGGATGACGTAGTATCTTGGGGCGTTGCCGCCCTCTTTGGTGCCGCCGGTCTGCGCGCCAAGACTATTCAAATCGGCCAGGCCGCCGCTTCCGGCTCCGATGGCGCTACCCTGAATGCCCCCCGTGTTTCTACTGGTCAGGCCGTCGAGGCCGCCAGCGGGGACATTGATGCCAAGGCCAAAACCGGTCACGCCGCCGGTATCGGCGCCGCGGGTCAGCAGGTCATTCCTTCCGCCAGACCCTGCGCCGACTGCGGCGTCGCTGACGCCGCCAACGGCGTTGCCCATTCCAAGCCCCACACCCCCCGTGCCCGCGCCGATGTGAGCGGTGCCGGAAAGCATGGCCGCCGAACGCGCCGAATTGAGCGGCGTCGCCGTGGACGTCACTGCCGACGTCGACGTGGCCCTAGAGGTTGTGTTGGTCGTCGTGCTGGTGGTGGTGGAGCTGGTCGTGACGGTCGTTGTGCTTGAGGTGACGGCGCCTGCGCCGGCGTTTGCTCCGCCGAACGCGGTGCCGGCGATGCCGCCGTTGCGCAAAAGAACATGCTCCTGCGCCAAAGCGCCGACAGGTAGGCCAGCAAGGGAAGCCGCGAGAAACAGGGCTGATCTGCGCATCGCTAAATCCTTAGGTTCGGCGACGAACTCATCGTTCGACTGAATCGAGCCTGTTCGCCCGCCACGCGATTTCACATTGATAAGTCTTACCACAGTCTGAAGCTTCCTTTCAAAGAGCGGCTCAGCTACCCTGCTTGTTCTTTTCTTCCATGCGGGCTTTTAGCACAAGCAGTTTAGCGAAGGGCGAATTCGGGTCTGGCGGCCGGTCAAAAGACTTCTTCTCACGCGCGAACGAGCCGCTCCGTCCTTGCCGGCGCTCAGATTCGTTCGATCGGCCAGGAGCGCCGCTAGGACCGCCTCCGTCCCGCCGGTCGCGCTGGTCCTCGAATCGCGGCCGCGCTTTACCACGCGCCTGTTGGGCGAGCGGTTCATGCGCGCGCCCACTCTTGTCTTCCCGCGGGCTTTTTTCGCCAGGCTGCGAAAATTGGCCGTCACGGGACGAGGCAGGCGTTGCGCTCTCCGGCGCGGATCCTTCAGCGCGCGTCTCAAGGCCCGACGTCGCGGTCGCGTGAATTTGGTCGGCGCGCCGCCCGCCGCCCCGCGGGGGAGCCGGCTCCCCTTCGGGCGACCCTGCAGTGACTCGATGGCGTCGCTCGGCCTTTTTTCCTCCCCGCGCTTCCATTCGGCGCGGATGATAGTGCTGCCGATGCGGGCGCCACACTTCGATCACAATGGGCGTCGCGGGTTCGGCGACATCAGCGAGGGCTTGCCCCTCAGCCGCTAGTTCGGCGACATCAGCGCCAATCGCTAGGCTCGCTTGCGGCTCCGGGCCGCGAGCGAGGTCCCCCGCCGCGGGCTCAGCCGCAAATACGAGTTCGCTCATGGTTTCGGCTTGGCCGCCTTGGGCAACCGCGTCGCATTTCGCCTCAACGGCTTCGTCGCGCAGCTCCGGATCGGAGCCCTCCCCCAAATCCTGGCTCGCAGCAAGCGCGGCCTCGCTCGGATCGAACGCTGTCATCACAAGCTCGGTCAGCTGCGCCGCAACGTCTGCTTCCGAGGCAGGCGTCGCCGGCGCGTTTGACGCTGAAGGGGCAAGCGACGCAAGCGGCTCGGTAGAGGCTTTGGCGAGCAATGGCTGGGTGATTGGCGGCCCCGCCCTGCGTTCGAGCACATAGCCAAGAGACCGCAGAATAGAGGCGAAGCTTTCGCCGGAGCAGCCGGCTAGCGACGTCATCGCCACCGTCACGACGAATCCGTCGCCGTCAGCGGCTCCCGGCGGCGGATCGCCTGGCGTCACGCCTGGCCGATAGGCGACCGCGGGCCGGATCAGGTCAGCGAGGCGCTCAAGAATATCGACGCGAACGGCGCGTTCGCCGCAGACTCGGAAGCCGGCGGCGCGATAGAATCCCTTTTGGACATCCTTGTCGGCGATGAAAGAGGTGCGGCCGGAGGCGGCAAGATGGGGAACGTCGTCAAGTCCCTTGACCTCTTCCACGCCGCCGTTCTTCAACGCCCAGAGCTGCGCTGCCAGCGCGCGCGGCGAGGGTTTCACCAAATTAGGCAAGTAAAGATGGTAAGCGCCAAAGCGAACGCCCAATTTCCGTAACGCCGCGCGCGCCTCCTGCGGCAACGCTTTGACATCGTCGGCGACTTTCGCGCGGTCCAGCACGCCGAGCGATTCGGCGATCTGGAAGGCGACGCCTCGGGCGAGGCCATCGAGCGCTTCGGATTTTTCGAGATCGGTCAGCGCTCCGAGCGTTTTCTTGACGTGCTGCGCCAACCAGAGATCGAGACGGCGCTGAACGATTTCGAGCGCAGGCCCGGTCAGCTGATCGTCTGCGAGAATTCGCACCGTCGGCTCCAACATATGCGCGCCAGCCGCGATTTTGCCGACCGGCTCGCCGAGCCAGCGGATGATTCCGTCATTGGCGAGAACAAAGGCCTCGTCGACAGCCTCATGCAGGCGCGCTGCGCGGCCTTCGATCTCGCTTGCGAGGGCCTTTTGCGCGGCGGCGTTGAGGGCTTTTGCGGCTTCGCCGACGGCATGCGGATCGGCCGTGAAGCGAAATCCATTGAGTTGGCCGACGTGCTGACCCTCGACCATTACGTCGCCGCTTGCGGTGACTTCCGCTTCCAACATGGCGTTCTCTCTCAAGCGACGCATTAACACGCTCGCCCTGCGGTCGACGAACCTTTGGGCGAGACGCGCATGTAACGCGTCCGACAATGTGTCCTCTACCTGACGCGCGATCCCCTGCCAATGCTCAGGATCAAGCAACCAGTCGGATCGATTGGCGATGAAAGTCCAGGTCCGCACCTGCGCGATCCGCGCCGACAGGGCGTCAAGGTCGCCGTCGACCCGATCGAGGGCGCCGATGTGGCGCGCGAACCAATCATCTGGAATATGCCCGGCGCGCACGACGAAACCGTAAATCGACAGGACGAGTTCGGCGTGAGCTGCAGGAGACAATTTACGATAATCGGGAATTTGGCAACAGTCCCAAAGCCGGGCGATATCGGCTCTCGTCTTGGCTACTCGGACCACCTTTTCGTCGCGGGCGGCGAGATCGAGCACCATCTGGTCTTCGGCCAGCGGCGCGCGTGTGAGGCCAGGCTGTTTCGGCAGGACGTCGAGCGATGCGGCAAGATCGGGGATCGACGAAAAATCTAGAGAAGCGTTGCGCCATTGCAACATTCTAACGCTATCAAACCGATGAGTCTCCAACGCCTCGACAAGATCTTCATCGAAAGGCGGGCAGCGGCCGGTGGTGCCGAAAGCGCCGTCTTGCAAATGACGGCCGGCCCGCCCCGCAATCTGGCCAAATTCGGCCGGCGTCAGGCGGCGATGCTGCCAACCGTCGAACTTGCGGTCGGCCGCGAAGGCGATATGCTCGACGTCAAGGTTCAGGCCCATGCCGATCGCGTCGGTCGCGACGATATAGTCGACGTCGCCGTTTTGGAACATTTCGACCTGGGCGTTGCGGGTGCGCGGAGACAGCGCGCCGAGCACGACCGCAGCGCCGCCCCGCTGTCGGCGGATCCACTCGGCGATCGCGTAGACTTCCTCGGCGGAAAAGGCGACGATGGCGCTGCGGCGGGGAAGGCGCGATATTTTCTTTTCGCCGGCGAAGCTTAGTTTGGATAGGCGCGGACGCGAAAGGATGCGCACGCCGGGCAGCAACTCGTGCACGGACCGCTGCATGGTGGCGGCGCCGATCAGAAGCGTCTCCGCGCGACCGCGCTGACTGAGCAGCCGGTCAGTGAAAATATGACCGCGATCAAGGTCGGCGGCGAGCTGAATTTCATCGACCGCCACGAAATCAAGATCGAGGTCGCGCGGCATCGCCTCCACCGTAGAGACGTAGTAGCGCGCGCCTTTTGGCTTGATTTTCTCCTCCCCGGTAATCAAGGCGACGGATTGCGGGTCAGTTTTCGCGACGACGCGATTAAATATCTCACGCGCGAGCAGACGAAGCGGCAGCCCGATCATCCCGCTCCTATGCGCGAGCATGCGCTCGATGGCGTAATGCGTCTTGCCCGTATTTGTCGGGCCGAGCACGGCGGCGACGCCCTTGACCCGATCAAGCTGAGAGGGTTTGGCGGAGAGATAGCTGACGTTCATGGTTAATTAATGGGTGCGCGCCGCTAAGAACGAAAGGCCAAAGGAATAAGGGGGCAAAAACCGAATGGTCACGTCGGCGCAGGTCCCTGCGCCGCCGGGGCTTCGCTTTCTTGTCTCGCGGTCGCGTTCTCCCCTTAGCCGTGTGTCTCGGTCGCCGCAAAGGCGAACGATAACACTCTGTATCATAGCGGCGCTCGTATGCGCAGCACTCTTTAACGCTTCGAACGGGAGAAGAACGAATCGCGCCCGAATCGGCGCCCGCGCCAGAATCAGGGTTTGTTCACTGCAACATATTGATGGCTTGAAGGATTATTACGCTATTGGTAGCCATTGCCCGGATTTATGGCGCGAAAGCGCCTCGCTGTTTTTGAATTGACGGCGCCGCCGCGCAGGGACTCCGAAGCGCTTTCCTGTCAAGTGTCTCTCGTGGCGGCCGCGGAGTTGAGCATCGGCGCGGTTAAGGTGCTCGATTTGCCGCAGGACGTCTTTTCAATCACGAAAAAATACTTTAGCGTAAGAAATGTTAAGGGCGTGCCGCTTGGCAAATCGTTTGTTGGCGCTAAGCCTTTCGCAAAAGCCGATTTTAAGCCAGCGACAGAACTGGAAGCGTCGGCCAAGAACGAAGAAGCCGATGGCGTCGCCAAAAGCGGTCCAAGTCTAGGGGGTAAAGGGGAGCATCTGCCACAATATCGTTGGCGCGGGGTTCGCCGTTAAGTAAGGCGCATAAAAATAAGGCTTGGAGCTGCAAGGCGCTGGAGGCAATTTCGCAGAGATCCGAAGGACTCCAAAAAAGATGGCCTCGGTTGCGGCCGCATCTTGCTCTTGCTGATGTGGGTTTCTACCGTGCCGTGCCCGATTTGTCGGAGAGCTTATCGACGGGGCCGCGCTAGACGCGGTCTCGTCGCTTTCAAATAAAGCGAGGTCCGTTTCTTGATTGAGGCCTTGCAGTTTCGTCTCGCCTGAAAAACACGGATCGAGGGGACGCTCAAATAAAAAATTTAAAGAGGCCGCCTGCGTCGCCACAAGCGGCCCAAGTCTAGGGAGGAAACGCCCAAGAGGGCATCGGCGGCAACGCTGTTGCCGCACCGCAGTAATATGTACGTGCGCCGCACAAAAGACAAGGCCGGGACAGCGACTTGCCTGTGGATGACGCCTGTGCGATATTTTCTGGGCGTTTTGCTCAGGCCGACAAGAACAAAAAATAAAGAGGCCGCTTGCGTTGCCACAAGCGGCCCAAGTCTAGGGAGGAAACGCCCAAGGAGGGCATCGGCGACAACATCGTTGCCGCACCGCAATAATATGCACGTGCGTCGCACAAAAAGCAAGTCCTGCTGACCTATTTTCTGACGCCTGCGTCAATCTTGACTATGTCGCTGTTCTATCAGGTTTTTCCTGCCGTGGCGGAGGACGGGGGAGTTTTTTTGGCGTTTGAGGGGACCAATTGGCGGCATTCACCAAGACGACCTCGAGTTTTGCTTGCGGGCTTTTATTGGGCATGCCAACGAGCGTGCAGTTACATGCCAACGAGCGTGCAGTTAAATGAATTGGCCCAGAAGCCGCTCGATTCTCCCAAGGAAGACGCGCTCATGACTGCTGTCGATTTCGCCGCCTTCGTCGGGAAACTTGCCGATATCGCAGCCGAAACGATTCTTCCCTTTTTTCGAACCGCGCTCGGGACCGAGGATAAAAGCGCAGGCGGAGCCTTCGATCCTGTAACGGAGGCGGATCACGCCGCCGAGGCGGCCATGCGCCGCTTGATTATCGCGACCTTCCCCCATCACGGCGTCATTGGCGAGGAGCTGGGGTCGATTTCGGACCGATGCGGATTACGTCTGGGTGCTTGATCCGATCGATGGCACGAAAAGCTTCATTGCCGGGCTGCCGACGTGGGGGACCCTCATCGGCCTTTTGCACAAGGGCGTCCCAACCTATGGGATGATGGTTCAACCTTTCACCCGGGAGCGCTTCATCGGCGATGGGCAAGGCGCCGTGTGGCGCGGCCCTGGGCACGGTCAAGAGAGGATCGAACGCCGACTTAAAACCCGCGTGTGCGAGGACATCGCCAAGGCGACTTTGCTCACCACTTCGCCGCAGCTTTATCCGGAGCCGAAGCTTGAAGCCTTTCGGCGGGTGGAGCGCAAGGTCCGTTTGTCGCGCTACGGCGGCGATTGCTACGCATTCGCCATGCTGGCTGCGGGCCATGTCGACAGCGTGATCGAATTGGGCCTCAAAATCTACGATATTGCGCCGCTCATGCCGATTATCGAAGGCGCCGGCGGGGTCGTCACGAACTGGGATGGAGGCAGTCCGACGGATGGCGGCGATGTCCTCGCCAGCGGCTGTCGCGACCTGCACGACGCCGCTTTAAAGCTGCTACAGGGCTAAGCGGCGAGATCCGGCCGCGCAAAGCGCATGCCCCTGGCGGACGCGGTCATGCCGCCCCGGACGCGGCGGTTGCTGAAGGCGCTCGCCTATTCCATGGCGCGAAGAACGGATTTCGACCACTTTCTTGGCGTCGCCAAAAAGCATCGTGGTGTTTGGGCGGAAAAACAGTTCATTCTCGACGCCGGCGTAGCCGGATCCCATCCCGCGTTTGACGAAAAGCACGTTCTTGGCGTTTTCCACATCGAGAACCGGCATGCCGTAGATCGGCGATTTGGTATCGGTCTTGGCGGCCGGATTGGTGACGTCGTTTGCGCCGATCACGAATGCGACGTCGGCGTGGGCGAACTCCTCATTGATCTCATCGAGTTCAAACACTTCATCGTAAGGCACATTCGCTTCGGCGAGCAGAACGTTCATGTGTCCGGGCATGCGGCCGGCGACGGGATGGATCGCATATTTGACCTCGCCGCCATTCTTCTTGATGGCGTCGGCCATCTCGCGCAGCGCGTGCTGGGCCTGCGCCACGGCCATGCCATAACCCGGCACAACGATGACCAATTTCGCCGTCTTCAGCAACTTCGCCGCCATTTCCGGCGTGCCTTGCTTGACGGGACGCGCCTCCGCAACGGCGCCGCCCGCAGCCGGGGCGGGCGCTTGCGTTTCGCCGCCAAAGCCGCCTGAGATCACCGAGATGAAGGAGCGATTTATCCCCTTGCACATGATGTAGGACAGAATAGCGCCCGACGAGCCGACGAGCGCGCCAGTGATGATCAGCGCGAGATTGCTGAGTGTGAAGCCGATGCCGACGGCCGCCCATCCCGAATAGGAGTTCAGCATCGAAATGACGACCGGCATGTCCGCGCCGCCAATCGGGATGATCAAGAGGACGCCGAGCGCGAAGGACACGAGCGTGATCGCCCAGAAGACGACATGGTCGGCGCTCGACGCAAAAGCGATAATGAACAGAAAGAGCAGGACGCCCAGTCCGATGTTGATCAGGTGGCGGTGCGGCAGCATGATTGGCCTGCCCGACATCCGGCCGTCGAGCTTTAGGAAGGCGATCACGGAACCCGTAAAAGTCAGAGCGCCGATGGCGCAGCCGAGCGACATCTCGATGAGGCTGCCAACGTGAATCGGCGAGCCCAGCGCGAAGGCTTCCGGCGCGTTGAGGGCGCTCGCTGCGACGAGCACCGCGGCGAGGCCGACGAGGGCATGGAAAAAAGCGACGAGCTGAGGCATCGCCGTCATTTGAATTGTCCGCGCCCGCCATGCGCCGATGGCGCCGCCGATAGCGATCCCCGCCACCACGAGCGCGAAGGAGCCGAGGTCCACCGGCGGCTGATAGAACAGCGTGGTGAGGACGGCGATCGCCATGCCGATCATGCCGGCGCGATTGCCCCGCTGCGACGTGTCCTGCGAAGACAAGCCGCGTAAGGCGAAGATAAACAGAAGGCCAGAAATGAGATAAAGAAGAGCTGCAAGATTGGCGTTCATCGATCAGCCCTTTTTCTTGAACATGGCGAGCATGCGAGCGGTGACCAGAAAGCCGCCGAATATATTGACCGAGGCGAGAATGAGGGCGATGAAGCCGAAGATCTTGGCCGCAAGAGCGCCTGGCACAGCGTGAGCGCCAGTGTGGACCGTGACTGAAAGCAGGGCGCCGACGACGATGACTGAGGAGATCGCATTGGTGACCGACATCAGCGGCGTGTGCAGCGCCGGCCTGACTGACCAGACGACGTAATAGCCGACAACGACGGCGAGCGCGAAAATCGCCAAGCGGAACACGAACGGATCGATGACGCCGCCGCTCACCGCATGGGCGCCTCCAGCCAGTTGATTAGCATAAGTTTCCGCGCTTTCCGCGGCATGGCGCGCCGCCGTCACCGCGTCATGCAGCTTTTGCAGCGATTCTTGATCGAGTTCGGTTGCCATCCGTTATTCTCCTCAGAAATTAATGCCTCTAACAGCCATTGGCTGGCCTGGCCTTAGCCGTCAGCTGGCGGATTGGAGCCTTTGCCGGGTTTCGCCCTCTGCCGTGGTTTGGCGGCCGGGCCCGCGCGTGGCGGCTCGCCGCTTTTTGAAGCCGCCGCCTCCGGCTCTTCCAACGGCTGCGTCGGCGTTGGCTCGACGATCCCGCCAGAGGCCCCCGTGGCGCTCTCGTCGCTTGGACCGGGCTCCTGGGTTGCTGTCTCTTGCGCGTGAGCCTTTTGCGACGCGGCGGCTGCTCCCGCGGCGGCCTGGAAATCCGGATGGGTGAGCGCGCCATCGCGGGTCAACACCGTCGCCTTGACGATCTCATCATCCCAATTGATCGCGAGATCCTTTGTCTCCGGATTGATCAGAGGCTTCAGAAAGGCGAGAAGGTTGCGCGAGTAGAGGGCCGAAGCCGTAGCCGGCACGCGTCCGGCGACGTTCAAATTGCCGATGATCTTGACGCCATTGTCGCTGACGACAGTTTCGCCCGCCCTGGACAATTCGCAATTGCCGCCGCGCTCGACGGCGAGATCAACGATGATCGAGCCCGGCTGCATCGAACGCACCATGTCCGCAGTGATGAGGACCGGCGCGGCGCGGCCGGGAATGAGAGCGGTGGTGATCACGATATCCTGCTTGGCGATGTGGGAGGCGGTGAGGGCGGCCTGTTTCGCCTGATATTCCGCCGACATCGGTTTGGCGTAGCCGGCTGCGGTCTCGGCCGCCGCGAATTCTTCGTCCTCGACGGCGATGAACTTCGCGCCGAGCGAGAGAACCTGCTCTTTTGTCGCCGGCCTGACGTCAGTCGCGGTCACGACGCCGCCGATGCGCCTCGCCGTCGCGATCGCCTGCAAGCCAGCCACGCCGACGCCCATGATGAAAATGCGCGCGGGCGGAACGGAGCCCGCCGCGGTCGTCATCATGGGAATGGCGCGATCATAGGCGGCGGCGGCGTCGATGATGGCGCGATAGCCGGCGAGATTTGCCTGGCTCGATAGGACATCCATCGCTTGCGCCCGGGTGATGCGCGGGATCAGCTCCATTGCGAAAGCGCTGACGCCGGCGCGGGCGAGCGATTGCAGCGCGTCGACGTGTTCATAAGGGTCAAGGATGGCGAGGACCACCGCGCCGGGCTTGACGCCGGCGAGCTCCGCGGCGTTCGGTCGGCGCACCCGCAAGACGACGTCGGCGTCCGCCGCGGCGGCGGCGGCGTCTGGCGCGATAGACGCGCCGGCCGCCGCGTAAGCTTCATCAAAAATTGCGGATTTTCGTCCGGCCCCGGCCTCGACCGTGACATCCGCGCCAAGCGCGGCGAGCGCTTTCACCGTCTCTGGGGTCGCCGCGACGCGGCTCTCATTGGCGTCGGTTTCGGCTTGGACCGCTATGCGCATGGTATTCTCCGATTCGATCATGAGCTGAGGCGGACGGCGGCTCGGTGCGGCCCGCGGCGCGCCAGCAGTCGGATTCTAACGGGAATCAGCCCGCAATAATGGCCAGGAAAATCAGAATGGCGGCGACGCCTGCGACGCTAAAGGCGATCAGACGCACGAACAGCCGAAAGGTTCTTTCGTGTTCGTCATAATCGAGCGCGGAATGGCCGGCGGGCTCCATGTGATCATTCGCCATGAAAGGGTCTCCTCCCGATTTGCCACGCAGGAACCTTTGGCAATGAATCCGCGGCGGTGCAAGTAGGCAAGAGGCCAAAGCGCGAGAATTTTGCCGGATGCGCGCGCAGGTACTGGGCTCCGGTCATCGTCCCCTGGCAGTAAGGGTCAGGCAGGCGGCGTTAGGCCGACGGCCGAAAGGGCGGCCGCTTGCCGGTCGCGTAGCGCGTCCGCGGAGAAAACCCCCATCGCCTCATTAAACATGCGATGGAAGTTGAGGCGCGCGTCGAGATGGAGAAAAGCGCCGCCGAGGCCGATCGCGGCGCGATCCATGAACACGAATTCGCGCGGCACGCGGACGGGCCCCTTCTGCTTCAGGGCCTGATGCACCTGAAAGGCCTGCTTACGGCCATATTGGCCGGGGGATACGCCGTCGGCGACGGTGCGCACGCGATCTTCAAGCAAGGGCCCATAAATAAAACGGGCCCAGATATTCAAGATTTCGGCGAGCTCCTTGGTGAGACCGCGAAAACCCCAGCTCTCATATGCGTGGAAGGTGCGCGCGAAATCTTTGTGAAGGAGGCCCTCGTAAAGATCGACCACGCCGCCGACGAACGTCGACGTGAAGATGCGGATGCAGCCGTAGTCCAGCAGATTTATGCCCGCCACGTCGCCCGCTTTTCCGAAAACCGCGTAGTTACCGAGATGGGGATCGCCATGGATGACGCCGAATTGACTGAATGGAATCCACCAGGCCTTGAACATGGCGGCGGCGATGCGCCCGCGCGCGGCCTCGCTGGTGCCCGTGAAGGCGAGCAGTTTGCCGCCCTCGAGCCACTCCATCGTCAGTAGCCGCGCGGTCGACAGGTCGGACCTCACCTTCGGAATGCGAATGTCATCGAAATTAGCCAGAATGCCGCGGTAGAGCGCCGCGTGCTTGGCCTCGCGGGCGTAATCGAGCTCCTCACGCACCCGCTCGCCGATCTCCAGCGTCATCTCGCTCGTGTCGATCACCGGATTGAGGCGCCGGTGCAGGGCGAACAGCACCTCGAGCTGGTTCAAATCGGCTTCGACGGCTGATTTCATGTCCGGATATTGCAATTTGCAGGCGAGCGGAGCGTCATCCCACGCGAGCGCCCGATGCACCTGTCCGAGCGAGGCGGCCGCCGCAGGATGGAGGTCGAAGCTTTTGAAACGCGAACGCCAATCCGCCCCTAGTTCGGCCTGCATCCGCCGATTGACGAAGGCTGCGCCCATCGGCGGCGCGTCGGCCTGAAGTTTTTGCAATTCCTCGGCGTATTCCGGCGGCAGGATGTCAGGAATCGTCGCCATCATCTGGGCGACTTTCATCATAGGGCCTTTGAGGCCGCCGAGGGCCTGCGCCAGCGCGGCGGCATTGGCTGCGTCGCCGCTCCGCAGTCCGATCAGCCGCGCCGCAGCGATGCGTGCCGCGACGCCTCCAACGTTCGCTCCGACGCGGGCGTAGCGGGTCGCGCGCGCGGAAAAGCGATTAATTTCATCCTTTTTCATCTACGCCTTGGGGCGCGGTCCTGCGGGAGAGGTCAGCTTTCCCCGGAAAATCGCGCGTGAGACAAAGGCGCGGCGATGGGGCTCACTCCGAGCCGACATGCGCCGGCGGCATGGCGACTAAAGTTGATCGCGCAGGCGTCTGTCAATGCGCGAACCGACATGCCATCCGCGAGGGCGACTCGGATCTCCGTGGCAATAGGGGCCGCCGCGGCGCCTCACTTTGCAGAAAGCCCAGCCTCGACTCTGGCGTCATATTCGGCGAAATCGAGCCGGACCTCGACCTCATTGAATTCCATCCGCTTTGAGCGGAAGCCAAGTTCGCCCACCATTTGCAGCATCTTGTAATTGTCGGCGGAAATGGTTCCTATCACCACTTTTAGGCCGCGCCGTCGGGCGCACATCAAGATTTCCGTCATCAGGCGATATCCAAGGCCATGCGCCTTGAAGTCGGAACGGACCATAATGTCGTATTCCGCCGTCTCTGAATTGAGCGTTTCCTGGGCGATATGGACAATGCCGAAGATCTCTTCCGGGCCTGCGTCGGGGAGGGTCGTCGCGACGATGGCGACGTCCTTCGCAGGATCAAGATGAGTGAATTTTTCAGCCATGAGGGCCGCGAAACCGCGCACTGCGCCAAGCAGCCGGAAACGAATGTCTTCTGGCGATGCGCGCGAAAACATGTCTTCGAGACGCTCCCTGTCATCGGGACGCACGTAGCGCAACTGAAAAAGCTCGCCGTCGGGGAGCTTGATCGTGTGTTGACGGTCTGTCCGTCTGATCGGCTTGTTCATAAGTTGGGCCTCGTAGTGACCTTGCGTTGGCATATCCGCGCCGGCACGGGGGTCACCCATCTGGCGCGAATCAAGCTGCGTCTTCCGCGCCTTGGCTTGATGATCGATATATCAATAAAGAAAGATACCGTGAGCTTAACGGAACGACCTGTCGCCGAGCTGGATCAGCTTGGCCAAACGGGTCTTTGCTTACTCCTGCTCTCTTTCGACCTCTATCGAGTTCGTCTCAAACGGCTTACTCTCACATCGCGAATATGCCCTTGTTTGAGTTATTTCGCAAGTGCAGCAATTTCACAGCGACGCCAAGTCGCAGGACAATAGCGGCGCAATCGCGGGCAAAATTGCCTTGTCACGTCAATTGAAGACCTTCGAGCGCCAAGAAAGGGATAATAGTTAATATCAAGTTAAGCCCATTAAATCTTGCTAAAAACTAGAAATATGAACGCAGATCACGTTATTCGACAGCGACGATATGAAAAAAGCTGCCGCTGACGGGCCCGCGGCGGGCGCCTTCCGTCCGTTCCGCGCCCCCGTGCGCGTCCGAAACGAAGGCGAAAGGCGAATCGGCTGCGGCGGGCCCTTGCGTGCTCGTTGCATAGTGAAATTCGTGGCCGCGAATGCTCATTCCTTCAGCGCCCAAGAAATGAGCGGCCGCGAGCCGGGCCTGACGATAGCCAAGGTTAAGCTTGCGTTCGGCGAAACTGAACGATGCGCCCAGCAGTCCGGCCATGCCATGCGCTACGCCAGACGCGTCGATGAGTCGCTCGCCCAAAACCATGTAGCCGCCGCACTCGCCATGCACGGGTTTGGTCTCGGCGAACTGGCGCAGGCCATCGAGAAATCGGGTCGCGGCGGCGAGTTTGCCGGCATGAAGCTCCGGATAGCCGCCGGGCAGCCAGCAGAGCTCGCTGTCGCCTGGCGGCGTCTCGTCGGCGAGCGGCGAAAAGAAGCGCAATTCCGCCCCCTGCCTGCGCCAGCTCTCCAAAATATGCGGATAGAAGAAAGAGAAAGCGAAATCGCGCGCGATCGCGATCCGCTGCGCTGGCGGACGCAGGGCGGGCGGATGCGCCTCGGCGGCGAAGGACCGGCCGCGCGCCGCGGCGCGAATGGCCGCCAAGTCGCAATGTTCCGAGACAAAGCCGGCGATTCGATCGAGCAGTGCGTCGAGGCCTGTGATTTCCTCCGCCTGCACGAGACCCAAGTGGCGTTCGGGTAGATCGATTTTTTCGGTCCGCGGCAGCGCGCCGAGGACGGGAACGTCAAGCGCTTCGATCGCTTGCGCGGTGAGCCTGCGGTGGCGCTCGCTGGCGACGCGGTTAAGAATTACGCCGGCAATTTTGATGCGGGATTCATAAGTTGCGCAACCCTTGACGATCGCGGCCGCCGATTGCGCTTGGCCGCTGACGTCGAGACAGAGCAGGATCGGCCAGCCGAGCGCGGCGGCGACGTCCGCCGAAGCGCCGGTCCGCCCCGGCGCGCCGGGAACGCCGTCGAACAATCCCATAGAGCCTTCGCAGAGGAGCAAATCGCACGAAACGCCGTCCGGCGTGCGTCCAGCCGCGTCGGCGAGCGCGCGCAAAAGGCCGGGCGCCATCGCCCAGCTGTCGAGATTGACGCTAGTTCGCCCGGTCGCGACGGCGTGGAAGGCAGGATCGATGTAATCCGGGCCGCATTTGGCGGCGCCGACGCACAGGCCCTCATTCCGAAAGGCTCGCATCAAGCCAAGCGTCAGAACCGTCTTGCCGCTGCCCGAGCGCGGAGCGGCGACAAGGAGTCCAGGGACGGAATTCACTGGGGCTCCCCGCGAAACCGGCGCCGATAATCCCTGTCGTAGAGCGCGCTGTCGCGAAAGCCGCTCGCCGCCAGAACTTTGCCGACGAAGATCAGCGCCGTGCGTTCGATTGGCGTCGCTGTAAGCCTTTCCGAGATGGTTGCGAGCGTTGCGCGGAAGATCGTCTCGTCCGGCCAGGAAGCGCGGAAGACGACCGCGACGGGGCAGGTCGCGCCGTAATGCGGCGCGAGCTCGGCGACGACACGGTCAAGGGCGTGGATCGAGAGATGGATTGCGAGCGTCGCGCCGGTCGCCGCGAAGGCCGCCAGCGTCTCGCGCGGCGACATGGATGAGGCGCGCCCTTGCGTGCGCGTCAGCACCAGCGATTGCGCCACCTCCGGCAGGGTGAGTTCGAGGCCGAGAGCGGCGGCGCCGGCGGCGAAAGACGGAACCCCGGGCGTGATCGTATAGGGAATTCCAAGCTGATCGAGACGGCGTAACTGCTCGCCCATGGCGCTCCAGATCGAGACGTCGCCGGAATGCAGACGCGCGACATCCTCCCCTGAGTGATGCGCGCGGAAGAATTCGGCGGCGATCTGGTCGAGGTCCATTGCGGAGGTGTCGATGATGCGCGCGCCGGCGGGACAATGCTCCAGCAGCGCGCGCGGCACGAGCGAGCCGGCGAAGAGGCAGACCGGGCATCGCGCAATGAGATCGCGGCCCCGCAAAGTGATGAGATCCGGCGCGCCAGGCCCGGCGCCGACGAAATGAACGGTCATAGGTCGCGTCCTTTCGCAGCGGCGTTCGCCTCGCCCGGACAGACTCCCGCGACGGCGCAACTCGCGCCTGCCGCGCTGATGCGGGGAACGAGCAGGTCGGCCCCGGGACCGGCGCCCGCCAGCGCGGCAGTCTCGGCGATCGAGGGAAGCGTGAAAAGCGCCATGACTTTTGCTGATGTCGTCACGGCGCGGGGCGAGGCTTCGCGAAGTCTCGCTTGATCGAGAAAGACCAGCGGCAGCCCCAGCCTTTCGGCCGCCTCAATCAGCCCCGGCTCCAATCTTTTGGCTTCATGCGTGAAGAGGGCGGCTGGCGCAGTCCGCGCTCCCGAACGCGCTAATGCGCGCTCGACCAAGTCCATGATGGCCTCGCTTGCGCAGCCCTTTCTGCATCCAACGCCAATGGCGATTGTCATTTTGTCACAGCCCATTGCGTGATCGGCATGGCGGGCCGCCAGCCGTGAAAGCCGCCAAGCGGATCGGCGCGCGCGATTTCGATTTTCGTCAATTCGCCGCCATGCCGTTTGAAGCGGCCAATGAGTTCCGCCTCGGCCTCCAGGGTCACCGCATTGACGACAAGACGTCCGCCCGGCGCCAGCGCCGCGAAGGCGGCGTCGAGAATGGCCTCATTGCTGGCGCCGCCGCCGATGAAGATGGCTCGCGGTTGCGGCAAGCCCAAAAAAGCGCCGGGCGCCGCGGCGCATCGGATGTCGATTTGTAGGACGCCAAGGTTTCTGGCGTTGCGCCTAATCCGCTCCGCGCGGTCCGGCCGCGCCTCGATCGCAATCGCGCGATTGACCGGATCGAGCCGCAGCCATTCGATCGCAATCGAGCCGGAGCCCGCGCCGACATCCCAAAGCAGGTCGCCGCGCCTCGGCGCCAGCGCCGACAGGGTGATGGCGCGAACATTCCGCTTGGTCAGCTGGCCGTTGTGTTCGAACAGCATGTCGTCGAGGCCGGCGCCGATCGGAATGAAGCTCGATCGCGGTTCGAGCGTGACATCGATTGCGACGAGATTGAGCGGGTCGATGTCCGTCCGCTCGAAAGCGTCGGCAGAACAGCTGTAAACGCGTTCCCTTTCGCCGCCCATCGCCTCCATGACGGTGATCGTCGACTGGCCGAGCCCTTTCTCGCGCAAGAGCTTGACGATGCGCGGCGGCGTCGTCTCGTCCCACGACAGGCAGAGGATTTTGGCGCCTGGCTGCAGCGCCGGGATGATTCGTTCGAAGTCGCGTCCATGCAGCGAAATCAGCGCGCAATCCTGCAGGCTCCAATGCAATCGCGCGGCGGCGAGGCTGAAGGCCGAGGGCGCGGGAATGCAGATCATTTCGCCGGGCTCGACATGACCGGCGAGGAGGGCGCCGACGCCGTAGAAAAAAGGGTCGCCGGAAGCCAATACGCAGACCGGCTCGCCCCGGCGCGCCAGAATTTGCGGCATGGCGTCGGAGAGCGGGGAGGGCCAGATCATGGCGTCCGCCTCGAGCGGACCCGCGAGCCTGAGATGACGCGCGCCGCCGACGACGAAACGGGCTTGCGCCAAACGCTTGCGCGCGGCAGGGATGAGGCCGCCAAGGCCGTCTTCGCCGATGCCGATGAGATAGAGCCACGGTTCGGGCGGCGCGGGGCAGGCGGTCATGGCGCGGGCGAATGAGCGTTTAGGAGCAATCGATGCGCGTTCTCGTGCTCGGCGGAACCTCTGAGGCGAGCGCGCTCGCGACGCTCATCGCTAAGCGCCAAGACATAGAAGCTTTGATGTCCTTCGCCGGCCGCACGAAGGCGCCGGCCACGCCGCCGATCCCATGGCGCAGCGGCGGCTTCGGCGGCGCGCAAGGGCTCGCGCTCTACCTCGAAGCCAAGCGCATCGACGTCCTCGTCGACGCCACCCATCCCTTCGCCGAACAGATCTCGCGCAACGCTGAAGCGGCGGCGCAAAAATATGGTCTTCCGCTCATCATATTGTCCCGGCCGGCCTGGAC
The DNA here is from genome assembly GCA_963815815.1 of uncultured Alphaproteobacteria bacterium. Classification (GTDB taxonomy): domain Bacteria; phylum Pseudomonadota; class Alphaproteobacteria; order Rhizobiales; family Beijerinckiaceae; genus Methylocapsa. Next base: position 69,790 of record CAWFIA010000007.1, on the reverse strand, counting down.
GCGCGAAGCGGGCGATCGCTGGATCGACGTCCCCGACATAGCGCGCGCCGCCGCCGCGCTCGGATGCGAAAGCCGCCGCGTCTTTCTCGCCATAGGGCGGTTGCAGATTGCGATTTTCGAGGCCGCGCCGCAGCATTTCTATCTCATTCGCAGCATAGAGCCGGTCGCGCCGAGTCTTCCGTGCTACCGCGTCATCGAAGCGCGCGGCCCCTTCGACGCCGACGCCGAGGAACGCCTGTTGCATGATGAAATGATCGACGTCATCGTAACCAAGAACAGCGGCTCCGCCGCGGTCTTCGGCAAGATCGTCGCCGCCCGCCGGCTTGGCGTTCCTGTGGTTATGATCGAACGGCCGCCGAACGCGGCGAACGCCATACATGACCCGGCCGAGGCGCTTGACGTGATCCTTCGTCATGGCGCGCGCCCGGCGTTCCGCGGCGTATAAACATAAGGCGGGCCGGCGCCGCGAAAAATCATTTTGGTTTCGCTCGAGCCGATGATGACGAGCGTCGCCATATCGGCGAGTTCGGGGTCGGCGTCGTCGAGCGTCGCCACAAATATTCGCTCATCGGCGCGGCCGACGGATTTGGCGAACATTACTGGCGTCGCGCCCGCCTTATGTTGGCGCAGCAAGGCGAATGCGGCGCGGATCTGCTCGCGCCGGGTTTTCGAGGCGGGATTATAGAGCGCTATGACGAAATCGCCGTTCGCCGCCGCTAACAGCCGTTTCTCGACGAGCGCCCAGGGTTTCAGATTGTCCGATAAAGAGATCGCGCAAAAGTCGTGGCCGAGGGGCGCCCCAATCGCGCCGCCGCCGCCTGCATCGCAGAGACGCCGGGCAGCACCGCGACATCGATGTTGCGCCACGCGGGATCGCCGTAATCGATGGCCTCGAAAACCGCCGCGGCCATGGCGAAAACGCCGGGGTCGCCGCCAGAAACCACGGCGACATGCTTGCCGTTCTGCGCAAGCGTCAGCGCCTTGCGCGCACGATCAAGTTCGACTCTGTTGTCGCTGCCATGGCGCGTCTGGCCGGATTGCTGCGGGCAGCGCGCGAGATAGGGCGCATAGCCGACGAGATCGGTCGCACTCGCGAGGATGTCCGAGGCTTCGGGCGTAATCCAGCCCGAAAAGCCCGGACCGATGCCGACGACCCGCAACGAGCCCGCGAAGGAAATTGCATGTCGCGCATCATTCATGGCCGCCTGCCTTCCCCAGGAATAAGGATCATCGAAAAATAGGGCGCCAGATCGTCGGCTTTGTCTTTCAGTCTGATGATCCTTTCGGCCTCCTGCGTTGCGTGTTCGACATAGATCGCCGCGCCTTCCCGCCCGGCCTGCCGGATCGCCGCGCGCACTTTGCCAAGATTGGCGCCGAGCTTCATGATGATGGCGGCGTCGCAAGCCTCCAACCGAAGCGCGAGATCAGCTCCGCTCAGCGTGCCAGGAAGGACACTTAGGACGTCGTCGCCCCAGGTCATCGGAATTTTGGCGGCGCTCCAGCAGCCCGACATGCCGGTGACGCCCGGCACCACTTCAATGGCGAAGCGGTCCTTCAGCCGGACGTAAAGATGCATGAAGGAGCCGTAGAACAAAGGATCGCCTTCGCAGATGAGGGCGACGTCGCGGCCCTCGAAGAGATGGTTCGCGATCGTCGCGGTCGCTTCCTCATAAAAGGCGCGCAATGTTTTGACGTAGATCGGGTCGGAGAAATGCCTTTCGGTCGTTATCGGGTAGAGCAGGGGCAATTCCAGACATGTCGGGCGAAGCCAGCGGTCGACGATCGCGCGCGCGTTTCCGCGCCTGCCTTTCTTGGCGAAGAAGGCGACGACCGACGCGGCGCCCAGAATTTTGGTCGCTTTGATGGTCAGGAGGTCGGGATCGCCCGGCCCAAGCCCAACGCCATAAAGCCGGCCGATCGGCGATGACTGGCTCATTCCGCTTCGCCTGCCAACGCGTTGAGGGCGGCGGCCGTCACGGCGCTGCCGCCTTTGCGTCCGCGCAGGGTGATGAAGGGCGCCGGCGCGGCAGCGATCAACGCCTCTTTCGAATTCCGCCGCGCCGACGAAGCCGACGGGCATGCCGACGATGCAGGCGGGGCGGCCGGGCGACCGCTCCAGCATGTCGATGAGGTGGAACAGCGCCGTCGGCGCGTTGCCGATGGCGACGATGGCGCCGTCGATGCGCTCGCGCCAAAACTCCAGAGCGGCCGCGCTGCGCGTGTTGCCGATCGCCTTGGCGCGTTCAGCGACCGAAGGATGATCGAGCATGCAGATCACTTCGTTGCGCATTGGCAGACGCCGGCGCGTCACGCCCGCGGCGACCATGTTGGAATCACACAGGATCGGCGCCCCGATGTGCAAAGCGCGCCGCGCGTTGCTCACCGCGCCCGGCGAAAAGCAAAGGTCCGGGGCGATTTCGACCATGCCGCAAGCATGGATGACGCGCACGGCGACCGTCTCTTCGTCCTTTGTGAAGCGCGCGAGATCGGCCTCGGCGCGTATCAACGCGAAAGAGCGGCGGTAGATCTCCGCGCCGTCGCGAATATAGTCGAAGCGGCTTGCATTCGGCTCAGCATTCATATGCGCGCTTTTTTCGGCTCAGCCACAAGCGCATCCATGGAATCCGCCATGGCTTGCAACATCTCTTGCGCCGCGGTCAATGTCAGTCTTTGGGCAACGCTTGTATCAAAGGGGGCTCCATCGATCACGAGATCATAGAGCCCGGCGTCGCCGACCAGCGTGAAGGGGCTCGCGCGCGAACGGGCGCATCCTTTGGCGCAACCGGAAACATGCAGCGCGACCCCCGCGCCCGAAAGACGCTTGGCGATTGGCGCGAGGCGCAAAGCGTCGTCCCGGGTGGAGGTGGTGGCGCGCTCGCAGGCGCTGGCGCCGCCGCAAGCCGCGATGGCGAGGCGCGGATCTTCGCGCGCGACGATGAAATTTGCGGCGGTGAAATGCCGGCGGAAGTCGCCTTCCCGCGCCGCATCGACGTGAGGAAGCAGCAGCGCGCGCCACGGCGTCAGCCGGACATCGCCCGCCGCGAATGACTGCGCGGCGCCGGCGGCCGCGTCAAGCATGTCGGCGGTAAGGCGGCCAAACGGCGCGCCTGCGCCAAAGCACATGGTCGCGCGAACAGCCATGAGCCCGATCGGCAAGGGCTCCGCGGTGTCGGCCGTCTTCGGCTCTGGCACAACAGAGAGCCCCGCCGCGCGCGCGACCGCCGCCGGACCAAAGGCGGAGATAAGTTCGGCCATGCGTCTTGGCCGCTGCGGCATTGAAGCGCCAATCGCGAGAAAAGCCCGGGCGAGTCGCGTAGAAATATCGACGATTTCGCTCGCCGCGCAAACGCCAAGACCGATCGCTTGGGTGTCTGCTCGGCCGATCGAGATTGCGAAATCGCCTTGCGCCTTGCGATACGTGAAGCGGACGTCGGCAGGCTCGTCCGCAAGAGAAAATGCGTCGCCGTCATCGATCAGAAAGCCGAATTTTCCCGGCAGGCGATGCAGGTCCCTCGCCTCGGCGAGCGCCGCTTCAAGAGCCCTGCCGATGGGCGCTACGTCGATCGCCGCGCCGACGCCGGCAAGCGGGCTGACCAGAACGTTGCGCACGGCCTCGGCGCCTGCGTCTTCGTCGACAAGGTCTTCGAGCATCTCGATGAGGCGGGGCAGACTCGCCGCCGAGACGCCACGCAGCTGCAGATTTGCGCGCGAGGTGAGATCGATAAGGCCATTGCCGCAATCGCGCGCCGCCCCGGCGATGCGGCGCAAGGTCTCGGCGCGGAGTCTCCCCCCGCTGATGCGCAGACGCACGAGAAGTCCGTCTCTCGCCCGCATCGGTGAAAGCACGCCAGGGCATCGCCCCTTTCGCAGGTCCGTGCGCGTCAACATGTAAGGCTTTCCCGCATCATGGCGAGACAATCGAAAGCGGAGTTTCTTCGGCTGCGCCAAAAGCCTCGCTCCACCGCGTCTTCAAACCGGGTGATTAAGGCGAGCGCCGCTTTTGGACTGGCCTCGATGAGAAACGCGCGAACATCGGGATCGCCGCAGGTCGCTTCGAAGAGCAGATCGAAGTGGTGGCTAGCGACGGCGTCCGTCAAGGCGGCGAGCGCGAAGAGATGATCGACCGTCTCTGCGATTTCAGCACCGCCGCGATGGCCATGGCGCATCTGGCCTTTTATCCAACGCGGATTAGCGGCCCTTCCGCGAACGATGCGGGCGATTTCTTGCTCGAGGGTTCGGACCTTGATCGCTCCTGGTCGACTGGTCGCCACATGGTAGACCGGTGCGTCATTGCCGAGCAACTGCGCGGCGGCGGCAAAACCGCCTTCGTGATCGACAATTGCGTCCGACTCGAGCAGGTCCTGTTCCTCCTGATCCTGGACGTGGATCATCGCGTCGGCGCTCGCGACGCGTTCTGCGAAGGCGGAGGATTCGAATCCTTCGCCGCGCGCGCCGCCATAGGCGTGCGATGTCGCGTCAAGATAGAGTTGGCCAAGTTCCCGGCGCGACATGCCCGGGTTGTTGTCCATCGCGCGCGAGAGGCCGAGCCCGTACGCCGATGGCGCGGCGCCGAAGATTCGCAAGGGAAGGCCGCCGGCCGCGCGCCGCGCCGCCGCGATTGGATTGCAGTCGTCATCTTCATCGCATTCGCTGATCGCGCGCACCGCCTGGTCAAAGAGACAAATCTGCGCGGGAAAGACGTCGCGGAAGAGGCCTGAAATGCGCAGGGTGACGTCGACGCGCGGACGATCGAGTTTTGCCGGAGCAATGATGTCGAATCCGATTACGCGTGAGGACGCGGCGTCCCAACGGGGCATCACTCCGAGCAGGGCGAGCGCCTGCGCCAGATCATCCCCTCCGGTGCGCATGGTTGCGCTCGCCCAAAGATCCATGACGATGCGCTTCGGCCATTCGCCATGCTCCTGCGCATGGCGGTCCAGCACCTCGCGCGCGGCGCGCCGGCCGATCTCCCACGCGGTGCGGGTTGGAACCGCGCGCGGATCGACGCCGTAGAGATTGCGTCCCGTCGGCAGCACGTCGATGCGACCGCGCGACGGCGCCCCGCCTGGACCTGGCGGGACGAAGCGCCCGCTCAAAGCTGCGAGAAGGCCCTCGCGCTCGGCTTCGGCGCACTGATCGATCAGCGCGGAGATGCGCGCGGCGGCGTCGGCGCCGCCGCCCGCCTTGACGAGGCTCGCCACGTTCGCGTCCCGCAGCAAACCGCTCTGTGGCCGCCCAAAAACATGCAGACCATCGCCAATGCGCATGTCCTTGAGGTCGCAGAGAAAAGCGTCAAGGCGTTGCAAGGCGTCGATGGGATCGGCGTCGTCATTGACGCCGCAATCATGCGCGAGGCCTGTGTCTTTCGCGCGGGCAAGAATGGCTTTGGCGAGCAGCTTCGCGCGCTTATGATCGAGCAAATGGGCGTTAGCGTATTCGTCGAGGAGCGCCTCGATCTCCGATGCCGCGCCGTCGCTTTGCGCTTCCATCAAAGGCGGCGTCAGATGGCCGATGACCAGCGCGCCCAAACGCCGCTTCGCCTGCGCCGCCTCGCCGGGATTGTTGACGATGAAAGGATAGATCATCGGGGTCGGGCCAAGAATCGCTTCCGGCGCGCAGCCCTCGCTCAGCGCCGCCGCCTTGCCCGGCAGCCATTCGAGAGTCCCATGCGCGCCGCAATGGATCATGGCGTCGATCCTGGCGACATGGCGCAGCCAGACGTAGAAAGCGACATAGGCGTGACGCGGCGCAAGACTAGAGTCGTGATATTGCGCCTTGCGTTCGGCGCTCGAACCGCGATCCGGCTGCAGCGCGACATAGAAATTGTTCGAGCGCAAAATCGCGAAGGAGAAGAAACCATCGCTGGCGTCGACGTCGGCGGCGGGCGCGCCCCACGTGTCGGTGAGCGCATCGACAAATGCGCGCGGCATCGCTTGCAGCGCCGCTTCGTAATCGGAAAGGCTCAATCGCTCGATCGCCGCGCCCGATTCGAGGCTTTGCATAAGATGATCGCTATCAGGCAAAGATCCAACGCCATAGCCAGCGCCGCGCAAAATCTCCGCGATGGACGCGACGCTCTTGGCCGTATCCAATCCGACGGCGTAACCGGCGCGGCCCGCCTTGCCGGGATAGTCCGACAGGATACAAGCGATCTTGCGCTTGCTCGCCGGCATCGCGCGCAGATTGACCCAACGCTCCGCAAGCGCCGCGACGAAGTTTACGCGCGATGCGGCGGCCGCGTGAAGGAGCGGCGTGAACTCCAGATCCGGGCGGGGCGACGCCTGCGCTTTAAAGGCGATCGCGCGCGAGATCAGGCGCCCGTCCATTTCCGGCAGGACGACATTCATGGCGAGGTCGGCGGCGCCGAGGCCGCGCGGATCGCTCTCCCATTGCGCTTGCGACGCGCCGGCGAAAATCACCTGCAGCACCGGCGCGTCGGCGTCGTCGAGAACGCTTCCCCCATCGTCAAGGCGCGCCGAAAATGCCGTCGCGTTCAAAATTATGTCGGGCTTGGCGCAGGCGATTCTTTCGCGAACGAAACGGATCGCGCCTTCATCCTTGAGGCTTGTCACGAAAACGGCTTCGACGCTGAGCTTTTTCGCAGCGAGCGCGTCGGCGAGGGCGACGACCGGCGCCGTATCGCCGACTAGCATATATGATCTGTAAAATATAATGAGCGCCCGCCCGATGGCGCCGGAGGCGGCGCGGCGCGCGGCTTCAAAAATTCCGGCGGAGGGGACAAACTCTTGCGCAGCCCATGTCGCCGGCGCATCAAGATCTCGTTCGATCCAGTCGAGGAGCACTCTGACGTTGGCCTCGCCGCCGTTTTGAAGCCGCGTGAAGATTTCGCGCAGATCCGCGGCTGGCGCGGTTGAGGTTTCGAAAAGGCGCTCATCCTCCCGCGCGTCGCCGGGGACGATAGCGAGCTTCACGCGATGCTCACGCGCGGCGCGCGAAAATTCCTCGACGCCGTAGCGCCAATAGTCGAGGCCGCCGAGCAGGCGCACGAGGACGAAGCGGGATTTGGCGACGACCTTTTCGACATAGAGATCAATCGAATAGGGGTGCTTAAGGTCAGCGAGGTTCGCAAGGCGGATGGTGATGGCGCCCGCGCGTGATTGCGCGGCGGCGGCGAGCGCGCAGAGATCGCTGTCGGAAAAGGAGAGAAATACCAGATCGGCTGGCGTCTGCGCGAGATCGACGGCGGCCTCGGCTTCATCCAGCGATCGGCTTGCCGTCCGCAGGAGATGCATTCAGCGCTCCAGCATCTGCTTGATCGCGCCGCGGTCGAGACCCTTTTCGCCGATAATCACGAGGCGTCCGCGTCGCATCTCCTCAGGCCCCCAGGGACGATCGAAGCTGTGCTGCAGCCTTGTGCCGACGCCTTGAATAAGCAACCGCATCGGCTTGCCCCGCACTTCGACGAAGCCTTTCATCCGCAGCACCGCATGCGTCTCCGCAATCTTGGCCAAACGGCTCGTGAAGGCGGCGGCGTCCATCACCGGCGGCGCCTCGATCACGATGCTTTCGAAATCATCATGATCGTGGTCGATCTCCGCGTCATGATGCGAGCGGCGGTTCGCGACATCGTCTTCGGCGGCGGCCGCAAGGCCGAGCAACACTGTGGCGTCGATCCTGCCGTGCTGCAAAGCGACAATCTTGACCGCGCGCGGAAGTAGCGCCTTGATGTCTGCGCTGACGCGCGCCAGCTCGGCGGCGTCGATGAGATCGGTCTTGTTGAGGATGACGAGATCGGCGCAGAGCAGTTGATCCTCGAACACTTCTTCAAGAGGATTATCGTGCGCGATCGAGGGATCGGCTTGGCGCTGGCGCGCCAGCTTCAAGGGATCGTCGGCGAAACGGCCATCCGCCACCGCCGCTCCGTCGACGACGGCGACGACGCCATCGACGGTCAGCCTCGCCCGAACCTGCGGCCAGTCGAAAGCCTTGACCAAGGGTTTTGGCAGAGCAAGGCCCGAGGTCTCGATCACGATATGGTCCGGGGGCGGCTCGAGCGCGAGAAGCCGCTCGATCGCCGGCAGGAAATCATCGGCGACAGTGCAGCAGATGCAGCCGTTGGCGAGCTCGATAATGCTGTCGTCCGCGCAGCTGAGGTCGCCGCAGCCCTTGAGGATCTCGCTATCGACGCCGATGTCGCCGAATTCGTTGATGATGAGGGCGAGGCGCCGCCGCGTGGCGCTGGAAAGGATATGCCGGATCAGCGTCGTCTTTCCGGCGCCGAGGAAGCCGGTGATGATGGTCGCTGGAATCCGCGACAGCCGGTGGGTGCGGGCGAGATCGTTCATAAAGCCCCGGTCCTGAACCTACGCGGGAGCTTTATGTTTTGGAGCCGGCGCGGCTCCTTCGCCGCACCAAAACCGGCCGGCATCGATTAAGGCCGGAGCGCCCCGCCGGCCTATCCTCGATCGAACGGCAGGTTTCCTGGCTCGCGGATCGGCGTCGCGCGCCGCCTTCCCAAGGCCTTTCGGCTCCCAGTGGCGATTCGGCGCGCGACTACCCGCTTACAGTTGCGGGGGCAGCTGCGGTTGGCCGCACTCTCGAGCGGCGCCCACATTCCCTTTTGACCCTCGGCGCGAGGGACCGTTACGAGCTTGAGACTAGACAGAACGGGCGCTATGTCAATCGCAAGCGCGCCACGGTGGTGTCTCAGTTTGAAATTTGTGCGTCAGACTTTTTGTAAGGCCCGCGTTTGGCCGCTGGAGCGTCGGCATCCATGGCCTCGACGATTGCCGCCCAATCCATAACCGTTGCGCTCAATCCCGCCGCCATAGCTGGCGTCACGCGCAAGCTCTTATGAACCCTTATCCAATTGTACCAGACGGCATAGACGGCAACCATGTGCGCGTGGTTTCCGAACTTCTTTAAAAAGGCGTTCCTGAGGCGCGTGAAGCGCCGATTATGCATCCTCATCGTGAGGTTCGCCCGCTCAGCGTAGGACGTGGAAACGTGCTTCATGTCGGGTTCGGCTTCAGTCCTGTCCTCCCGGCAGCCGACGCACTCCGCAGGGCTGTAGCGGCCCTTGGCGCTCTCTGGCGAGGCCCCGTAAATCTTGTTCAGCATCGCGTAGTCGATATCCGCGCCAAAAGCGTCCTCGACAGCCTGCAAATACGCCTTGTGACCATCGGAGGTAAGCTGCACGCGATTGGCGAGGCGTGCCGCCAGATCATCGACAAACCATTTTGCGCATTCGCCGTCCCGGCCACCGACGAAGTGAGAAATGATCAGCTCTGTATCGGCTTCGATCGCGGTCCATGTCCAAGTGTCGCCGGCGCCATCAACCGGATTTTTCATCGCGGCGCCATTCTTTTGTTTCGCCGTCGTGAACGACCAAATTTCATCGACCTGAACGCGCGTGGCCTTCACGTTGCGGACCTTCGCATCATGAAAGCCAGCGCAAAAGCGGCCCGCATCGTCTAGCAGCTTCGAAACAGGAACAAGCTGCCTGTCGCCAAGCGCGCCCAAATCCTCTCCATGCTCTGCGAAGGCGCTTCGATGCGCTCCGCGGGGCGGCGCTCGCCTTTAGGACCTTTGGGCACGTTACAAAACTCCCGCAGGAAATGCTTTGCCGTTATCGCGCAGCACGGCTGCTAGTTTCTTATACAGGCTTGGGTTGCCGCGTTTGCTAGCGGGATCGTTATTTACGCTGGTCAACTCCCCGGCTATGCGCATTTTTATCACGTCCTGCTTTTCGTCGTACCAGACGTGGATTTGCAAATCGGCCCCTACTTTGCCCGCCATGCCCGCTTTCTCCGATGCTTTCCGCCAAGCATAGCACGGGACATCGGCGCGGCGCGAGCGCGCGTCAAGAGCGCCGAATTTCAAACTGAGACACTACCCGCGCCACTCACTTGAAGCACTCATCGAGGCTTTTGTCCCAATCGGCCGGCTTCGGCTCGTGCTCGGTCGGCCGTTCGCGGCCTAGCGCGCCGTCGGAGCGCGCCCGCAAGTAGATATAGATGGGATCCAAGTAGCACATAACGTTCTTGTTTTCGCCGAACGACGGCATCACGAGATCCTGCGATGAGGTGACGGCCTGTTTGCCGCCTATGATGGTTCCCAGCACCTGCTGGGTGTTAAGCGACTTCAAGGAATCGACGAGGGATGGCGCATAGGAGGAGCCGAGCGCGTCCGGGCCATGGCAGACCAGGCAATTGGCGCCATACATGCGGTAGCCGATGTCAGTGTACCAATCGACCTTGCCGTTCTTGTCGATTTTAAAGGTCGGATTGCCATCCTTGTCGAAATATTGGCCGTCCGTGGAGGTTACGGGCGTTGGATTTCCGGCTCCGTCGCAGTGAGCCGCGCTGGCGGCGGCGATGAGGCCGCCGGACAGCAAGCAGGCAAGCAAAGCCCTGAACGTCATTCTCATCCTCCCTTGGGGTCGCTAACGAACTTTTCTTTTTTCTGCCGGCCGAGGCTATAGACTGAACGATGCGAAACTTGCAGAGCGCTATAAAGTCGCAACCCCCGCGGCATCAATTTGCGATGAACAGATTTTAGGCGCGACGCCAGCTAGCACAGTTTTGAAGAGGCGATCGGCCATGAGCGAACCTTTGAATACGGCGGCGGCGGTGCGCCATCGCCAAAAAATGGAGAAGCGCAAGGCGGCGCAGGACGCCGAGGTCGCGAGCAAAATCATCGCCGAGAAAGGCCTGCTCATGGTCCACACTGGATCCGGCAAGGGCAAGTCCACCGCGGCGTTCGGGCTGTTGCTGCGGGCGCTCGGCCATGGCTGGCGCTGCGGTGTCGTGCAATTCATCAAAGGGGCGTGGGAGACCGGCGAGCGCGCCGCGTTGCTTAGGTTTTCTGATCTCCTCACCTGGCGCTCAATGGGAGAGGGATTTACCTGGGAGACGCAGGATCGCGCGCGCGACATCGCGGCGGCGCGGGCAGCGTGGGCCAAGTCGCAAGAGCTGATGGCCGACCCGTCGGTTAGGCTGCTCGTGCTCGATGAGCTGAACATCGCCCTGCGCTATGATTACCTGCCGCTCGCGGAGGTCGTTGGCGCCTTGCGCGGCCGCAGGCCGGATCTCCACATCGTCGTCACCGGCCGCAACGCCAAGATGGAGCTGGTCGAGGCGGCCGATCTTGTGACTGAGATGACTTTGGTCAAGCATCACTTCTCGGCCGGCGTGAGAGCGCAACAAGGCGTCGAATTTTGACGCGGCGGGCCCGAACCTTGATGCTGCAAGGGACAGGCTCCGACGTCGGCAAATCGCTAATCGTCGCCGGGCTCTGCCGCGCCTATCGTAATCGCGGCCTTGTCGTCCTGCCATTCAAGCCGCAGAACATGTCGAACAACGCCGCCGTGACTGCGGACGGCGGCGAGATCGGACGCGCCCAGGCGCTGCAAGCGATCGCCTGCGGCGCGGCGCCGAGCGTCGACATGAACCCGGTGCTGCTGAAGCCGCAGAGCGGCCTCGGCGCGCAAGTGGTGCTGCGCGGGCGAGTCGTCGGCTCCGCCGCAGCGCGCGCCTATCAGGACTGGAAGCCTAAATTGTTAGGGGCGGTTCTGGAGAGCTTCGCGCGCCTTGCGGAGCGAGCTGATGTCTTGATCGTCGAAGGCGCTGGAAGCGCTTCCGAAATAAACCTCCGCGAGAACGATATCGCCAATATGGGTTTTTCCCGCGCCGCCGATGTGCCGGTGATCCTTATTGGCGACATCGACCGCGGCGGCGTCATCGCCCAGATTGTCGGCACGAAATCGGTGCTCGATCCGGCCGATGCGCGGATGGTGAAAGGCTTTCTCATCAACAAGTTCCGCGGCGATCCGAACTCTCTTTGCAGCGGGCATGGCCTTGATCGAGGAGAGGACGGGCTGGCCAGCGCTGGGCCTCGTCCCATTCTGCCCCGATGCGGTCCGTCTGCCTGCCGAAGACTCGTTCGGTCTGGCCGCGAGAAAGCCCCCAAACGGAAAGATCATCATCGCTGCGCCGGTTTTGCCGGGGATCGCAAATTTTGACGATCTCGACCCGCTGAAACTCGAAAGCGAGGTCGCGCTCATCATGGTCCGCTCAGGCGAGCCCTTTCCAGCCGAAGCGAAGCTGGTCCTGCTGCTCGGCTCGAAAACGACGATTGCGGATCTTGCCCGCTTCCGCGCCGAGGGTTGGGACCTCGACCTCGCCGCGCATGTGCGCCGCGGCGGCCAGGTGATCGGCCTTTGCGGCGGCTATCAGATGCTCGGCCGGAGCGTGCGCGATCCACAAGGATTGGAAGGGCCGCCCGGCGAAGCTTTGGGTCTTGGCCTGCTCGACGTCGATACCGAACTCAACGGCGAAAAGCTGCTTTCGCCTGCCCAAGGCGTGACTGCCGAGGACGGAGCGCGGTTCAAGGGTTATGAGATGCATCTTGGCCGCACTTTCGGGCCTGGCTGCGACCAGCCGATGCTCGTCTTGGACGACGGCCGCCGCGATGGCGCCGTCTCGGACGACGGACGCGTCCGCGGCTGTTACGCGCATGGGCTTTTCAGCGAGCCTGCGCAACGCGCCGCCCTCCTGGCGCGGCTAGGCGGGCAGGGCTCGGGTCTTTCCTATGAAGCGTCCGTCGAGAGCGCGCTCGATGCGGTTGCGGCTCACCTTGAGACGCATATCGATCTCGATCGACTGCTTACACTCGCAACATGAGCGCGAAAGCAAGAAGCGCGATGACGCCCCAATGGACGAGGCAGGCGCGGCGATAGAGGGCGAGCGCGCGGAAAATGTCGCGCGGCGCCGCCGTGCTCACGCCAGAGCCGATCCAGCCGTCGGCGACCGCTTGCTCCCCATAAAAGCGTGGCCCGCCAAGGCGCAATCCGAGCGCTCCGGCGAAAGCCGCCTCCGGCCAACCTGCGTTGGGCGAAGGATGTCCGCGCGCGTCGCGCCAAATCGTGCGCCATGCCGCCGCGGGATCGCCGGCTTTAAAAAAAGCGGCGGCAAGCAAAATCCAGATAGTCGATAGCCGAGCCGGGACGAAATTGACGAGGTCGTCGACCTTGGCGGCGGCGAAGCCGAAGGCCGCATATCGGGGCGTCCTGTGGCCGATCATGCTATCGGCCGTATTGATCGCCTTGTAGCAAAGGCCGCCCGCCAAACCTGCGAGCGCGAGCCAGAAAGCCGGGGCGACGACGCCGTCGGAAAAATTCTCGGCGAGGCTCTCGATCGCCGCGCGACAAACTCCCGCCTCATCAAGAACGCCGACATTGCGGCCGACGATGGTGCCGACGGCGGCGCGGCCAGCGGCCAAACCTTGAGCCTCCAGCGCGAGCGCGACGGCGCGAACGTGGCTGTGAAGGCTCTGTTGCGCGATCAGGCTTGAAGCGATCAGCGCCAGCAGGCAGAGCCCGAGCGGCGACGGAAGGTTGGCGCGAGCGAAAATGAATTCGACGAGAAAGGCCGCGCCGGCGCAGACGCCAAGAAGAAGGCCGAGCGCCAGGGCGCCAAACGCGCGCCTTTCGGCGAACGGCCGGTCCTCGCGATTGCAGCGCCGGTCCAAAACTGCGAGCAAGGCGCCGATCCAGCTCGCTGGATGGCCGATCATGGAAAATAGGCGGGGCGGATAGCCAAGCCCCCCCTCGATCGCGACCGCAAGCGCGGCGAGCTCGAAACTGGCGGTGAGGTTCATGGTCCGGCTAAAGCATAATCGCGATTGCAAACACAAGACGCGGCGCTTGACAGCCGCGGCCGAAGATTGAACGGAAAATGCGGTTGCACGACGAAACAGCGCTGGATCTTAGGGAAGACTGCTCGGTAGTGTGCCAGCGCACCTGCGGCGCCTGCCGTATGGAGGAAAGATTATTTTTAGAGCGACGCCGATCTGGGGGATGTCGCTTTCGGCCGCGTCGACGTGTTAGGCCACGCCGTGTATTCTGAGCTTCCCCTTCGTGTCGAGGAAGATTGCCATGAGATACGACGTTCCGTTGCTGGAACAAACGGTGAGCCCAATTTGCTATGTCGTGTGCGCTGCCATGATTCAGAAGTATTGGCAACAAACTGCTGGCAATAGATTCAATACTTCAGATCTTACCGGCGGTTTCGATCCGGTTAACTCGTGCATTGCGGCGGCATCCGTTCAGGGGCTATACACCGAGCGGCTGCAAAGAGCAGGCTTTGATCTGATTCCTAAACCAGCTCGATTGTTCGACAATCTAGAAGTCGACGAAAAGCTTCGACTACGTGGACCGTTGTTGCTTAATTTCTTTGTAGCAAATTTCAACTTCGGCCTCAGACGTGGAGGGAAGCAGCCAGCCAACGCGGGTGGCATTCATGCCGTCGTTATTAGTGGGATCGTTGACAATCGTGCGTACTTCAATAACCCATGGGGCGACAAAGACGTCGAGATTCCTGTCGGAGATTTGCTGACATCGATCGACCAGTCGTATTCCCATCCTTACAACGCCCTGTTTTACGCAGTCGCGTCGCCACTGCCGCAAAACATCCTCGACTGACTCGGAAACCAGCGGCGGATTCGCTCTAAAGGGTCTCGAAATCTGCGAATGGCTCACGTCATTGCCGGAGAAATATGGGCTTAGAAGGCGCGGCTCCGTTCTCGCCGCCGAACCGCACGGCGGCGACCTCTCGGTGGCGCGGCAAAAATTTCCGCGCGCGCCGGAGGCTTGGCTCGATCTTTCGACCGGCGTCAATCCCTATCCCTACCCGTTCAGCCCTGTCCCGACCGAGAGCTGGACCCGTTTGCCGGATCGCGCGGCGCTGGCGAGCCTGGAAGCCGCCGCCGCCGCCGCTTATCGCGCCGGTCCTGAGGCGCGCATCGTCGCGGCGCCAGGATCGCAAGCGATCATCAACTGGCTGCCACATCTCTTTCCGGCGCAGCACGTCGGGATCTTCGGCTTCACCTATTCTGAACACTTCCGCTCTTGGCGGGCCTCGGGGGCGACGACCTGCGTCGTCGACGATCTCGCCGAACTCGAAGACAAAGACGTCGGCGTTATCGTCAATCCAAACAATCCGGATGGCCGCACCGTCCCTCTCGAAAAGCTTCGCGCTTTGGCGGAAGTCTTTCAAAAGCGCGGCAGGCTTTTGGTTATTGACGAAGCCTTCGCCGATTTTTGCAATCCTGGCATTAGCCTCGCGCCTTATTTTCCGCCAACAGGGGCAGTGATTTTGCGCTCGTTCGGCAAGGTTTTTGGCCTGCCAGGCCTTCGGCTCGGCTTCGCCCTCGCACCGGCCGGTTTGGCCGAGAGGCTCCGGGCCGCGCTCGGCTGCTGGCCGGTTTCGGGGGCGGGGATTGCGATTGGCCTCGAGGCTCTGCGTGACGAAACCTGGTTGCTGGCGACGCGCAAAAAGCTCGACGCCGACGCTTCGGCGCTCGACGCCATTCTTGCAGCCGCAGGATTTGCGCTTTGCGGCGCCGCCCCTTTGTTTAGGCTGGCGGCGGCGCCAAACGCGCAACAATGTTTTCAAACCTTGGCTGAAGCCGGTGTCTGGGTGCGGCGATTCGACGCTCGCCCGAATTGGCTTCGCTTCGCCATCCCGAAAGGCGAAGCCGAACGCGCCCGCTTTAGGGCGGCTCTCGGAGTCTGGGAGTCCGATGAGCAACTCCAGTTTAAACTCCTTCTAAACTTCCATTATTAGAGTGATTATAAATTTTTAGTTTGCTATTCCAAGTCGTCGCCATTTGAGTTTAAGAGAAGTCACGCACGGAGACGCAGTCATCGCGTCTCGTTACTGACGCGTTGACGTTCTGCGCGCCGGGGACTTTGGAAGGAGCAAAGCATGAAGCGGCACGTAATCGGCTTGGTCTCGCTCGCCGTCGCGCTGGCGATGTTCGTCGCGGCCCCAGGCATGGCCAAGGAATATCCGATCGGCAAGGCGCAGGAACAGGGCGGCATGGAGATCGGCGCCGTCTATCTCCAGCCGATCGAAATGGACCCGCCCGACATTATGCGCCCGGCCAAGGATTCTGATGTTCACCTTGAAGCCGACATTCATGCCGCGAAGGGCAACCCCAACGGCTTCGCGCAAGGAGATTGGATTCCCTATCTCGGCGTGGATTACGTGCTGACCAAGCTCGACGACAAACAGACCCTGAAGGGCAGCTTCATGCCCATGGTGGCCGACGACGGCCCCCATTATGGCGACAACGTCAAACTGTTTGGTCCCGGCAAATACAAGCTGGCGCTGACCATTATCCCGCCGAACGAAAACCCCCATGCTCATTTCGGCCGCCATGTCGACAAGGAAACCGGCGTCGGGCCATGGTTCAAGACCTTCATCGTCGAATATGAATTCACCTACGCCGGAATTGGAAAGAAAGGCGCGTATTGACAGTCGCTTCAGCTTTGAGCTGTGCGGAAAGTCCAGGCAGGCGTCGGCGACAAGCGAAAGGCGTAAGTTTGAAGAAGGCCGTATTGTTCTCACTGTTTTTTTCATCTTTTTTCGCCGGCGCGCTGCTCGCCGCCGACGAGGGGCCGACGTTTACGCTCGAATTCCATGATGGCGCAGTCTCCCCTCTACGCGTTGAGGTGCCGGCCAACACGCGTTTCAAGCTTGAATTGCGCAATACCGGCGAAACGCCGGCCGAGTTCGAGAGCAATGAATTGCACAAGGAAAAAGTTCTTGCGCCGAATTCGACCTCGATCCTCGTCTTTCGGACGCTTGATCCCGGCGAATATCAATTCTTCGACGATTTTCACCCCGACGCGCCAAAAGCCGTGATCGTTGCGAAATGAGGCGGACGTTGCAATTGGGTCTTGCTCGAACGTTGTTTCCTCGGTGCGTCAATGCGCGGAAGTTAGGACCTGATTTGTAATGATGGACTTTCTGGATACCGCCGCGACGGCGCAGACAGATCATCGCGAGGATAGATCGTGGCCCGCGGAGCCTCTGCCGCGCCCGCGGGCTACTGTTATTGGCCGTTACGGCGATTGGCTGCGGGGCAACCAGAAACTCATCCAGCGTCTGCAGTGGATCGTCGTCCTCGCCTATCTTGGCCTCGTCGCGGTTCCGGCCTTTTTGCCGCTGCCGGACCGGACCGCGCACATCTGGACCAACATCACGCTCTTCGCCGAGTTCGCCTTTTGGGGCGTCTGGTGGCCTTTCGTCCTGCTCAGCATGGTTCTGGTCGGGCGCTCCTGGTGCGGGATCTTCTGTCCGGAAGGCGCTCTGACAGAGATGGTGAGCCGCCGCGGCCGCGGCCTTGCGACGCCGCGCTGGGTCACCTGGAAATTCTGGCCTTTCGTCGCCTTCGTCTGCACCACGGTCTACGGCCAGATGGTCAGCGTTTATCAATATCCAAAGCCGGCATTGCTGATCCTCGGCGGCTCCACCGCTGGCGCGATCGTCATTGGTTATCTTTACGGCCGCAACAAACGCGTATGGTGCCGCTATCTTTGCCCTGTCAGCGGCGTCTTCGGGCTGCTCGCGAAACTGGCGCCGGTCCATTTCAATGTCGACGAGGCGGCCTGGTCGCGCTCGCGCCAAGCACACAACGCCGGCGTGTCGCGCGTCAATTGCGCGCCGCTCGTGCCGCTTCGCTTGATGAAAGGCAATCATGATTGCCATATGTGCGGCCGCTGCAGCGGATTTCGCGGCGCCATCGAACTCGCGCCGCGCTCGCCCAACAAAGAGATCGTCGACGTCGCCGGCGCCTCGCCAAAGCCTGTCGAGACCATATTGATCGTCTTCGGCCTGATGGGCGTCGCTGCGGGCGCCTTCCATTGGGGCGCAAGTCCATGGTACGTCGAGATCAAGCAGGACCTTGCGACATGGCTCGTCGACCATGGCGTGATGTGGCCTTTGCAGGCCTCGGCGCCATGGTGGATCTTCACCAATTACCCTGACGTCAACGACCAGCTGACCCTTCTCGACGGCGCCGTTCTCCTTTTCTATATCGCCGCCACCGCGCTCGCCATCGGCGCCCTCGTGTCGGCCTGCCTTTATGCGGCGACTCGCTGGCTCGGCCCCTATGCGTCGAAGCGCTATCATCATCTGGCGCAAAGCCTCATCCCGATCGCGGCGTGCGGGGTATTCCTCGGACTGAGCATGACGACGGTATCTTTGCTGCGGGCCGAGGGCGTGTCCTTCGGCTTCCTCGGCGCGCTTCGCGCGAGCCTGCTCGCTGGCGCGGCGCTGTGGTCGGTCGTTCTCGCCTGGAAGATCGCCGGCCGCTGGACCGGCGACCGTCTGCGCCGCTGTGCGGCGACTTTCAGCGTCGGCCTAGCCGCTTCGATCGGCGTGCTGAGCTGGGCGCTTTTGTTCTGGATCTGGTGACGCTCGCGGCCGCGCACGCCGCGCCAGCCAGCGCGCCGCGCCTCGCGTTTTCCCCCGTCAGCAGCGCATTGATCTTCAGCCGGTGTTTGTGCTTCACGATGCGGACGATTCGCGGCGCCTCGGCTTCGCGAGCGGCCGTTTGGGGGGATCGTTGTGCGTTTCCAACCAGTTTACGAGATAGACCCGACGATTTTTTATGCGGCGACCATCATCTTGATCGCCGGCGCCGCGGAGTTTGGCAATTGGATCGGTCGGCGGTATCGCGGACCTGAATCCCATAGCGGCGACATTGGCACGCTGACCGCCGCAGCGCTCGGCCTGCTCGCTCTGCTGATCGCTTTCAGTTTCTCCATTGCGCTGTCGCATTTCGACGTTCGGAGGCAACTGGTCCTCGATGAGGCCAACGCTATCGGAAGCACGGCAAACTTTGCCCGCATGCTGCCCGAAACGGCGCAAGAGCCTGTTCTCGACCTTCTGCGCGATTACGCCGCCCTCAGGGCGACGCTCGGGGTGTCCCCCGACCCGTCGAGGATGGAAAGAGACGTCGCTCAATCATTGGATATCCAGGCCAAGCTGTGGCGGCAGGCCGTGACCGCGAGCGCGGCGGCGCCGCAGTCGCTCCCGGTCAATCGCTTCGTCGCGTCGTTAAACGAGATGAACAATATCCACGAAAGCCGGCTCACCGCTTTGCATTATTCCGTCCCCGGGGCGGTGATGGGCATGCTGGTCTTCGTCGCAATGGTGGCGATGGGGTTCACCGGCTACGATTCTGGCGTCGCCGGGGCCAAGCGGCGTTTGCCGGACCTTATCATGTCGTTCACGATCGCTGTGTTGATCACGCTGGTCGCCGATCTCGACGAGCCGCTTCAGGGGCTTATCAAAGTGCCCGTGCAGCCGCTCCTCGACGCTGCGCAGGGAATCGGTCCATGATGCTTCGGGCGGCTGTCGGCTATAGACGGGTCTTGCGTAGCGCCGACGAGGAAAGCGCGGAACGCGGCCCGTGCAGGAAGACAAAGGCTGGCGGCGTCGCGGTTGCGAGACGCGAGGCGGCGTTTTCGCTCAGCCGGTACGGCGCAAGGATTTGTCCGGCGCGCGTAGACATTGACTTCAGCGTCGAGCCTGGCCGGTCGATGATCGCGATGGGCGCAAGGGTGATGAGGTCGCGCCAGCGTTTCCAGCGGTGCAGGCCGGCGAGATTGTCGGCGCCCATGATCCAGACGAAATGAACGCCGGGGCAGCGTCGCTTAAGATAAGAGACTGTCTCGAAACTATAGGTTGCGCCGATCGCCGTCTCGATCCCGCTAATTTTTATGCGCGGGTGCGAGGCTATTTTCCGCGCGGCCTCTATGCGCGCGGAAAGAGGAGCGAGCTCGCGTTTGTCCTTCAGCGGATTGCCGGGGCTGACGAGCCACCAGATGCAATCGAGCCGCAGCCGCCGCAAAGCGAGAAGGCTCGCCACGCGATGTCCTTGATGCGCTGGATTGAAGCTGCCGCCGAATAGTCCGACGCGCAGCCCTGGCGGGTGAGCCGGCAATTTTACATGGGATATCCAGCGATCGGCGTGGAAGATCTCCCTTTCTTTGACGCTTGCCGCATTTTCTTCGAGCGGGAGGTCGGGCGTTTCACATGAAATGCCCTGCGGGCGGGGCGGCGTTGCCTTCACGGGCGAATTTGCCCATCGCCATGCACCCGGTATTTGAAAGAGGTCAGCTGTTCGAGGCCGACTGGACCGCGCGCGTGCATCCGCCCGGTGGCGATGCCGATCTCCGCCCCAAAGCCGAATTCGCCGCCGTCGGCGAATTGCGTCGAGGCGTTGTGCATGACGATCGCCGAATCGACTTCTTTGAGGAAGCGATCCGCCGCGGCCGCATTCTCGGTCACGATGCAGTCGGTGTGATGCGAGCCATAGGTTTCGATATGTTCGATCGCCTGATCCAATCCGTCGACTACCCGCACGGCGATGATCGCGTCGAGATATTCGGCGCTCCAGTCGGCGGGGATGGCAGGCGTTACGCGAGGGTCGGCGGCGCAGCTTTCCGCGTCGCCGCGCACGGCGCAGCCCGCGTCGAGCAACATCTTGACGAGCGGCGTCAGATGCGTCGCCGCGCAGGCGCGATCGGCGAGCAGCGTCTCAGTCGCGCCGCAAACGCCGGTGCGGCGCAGCTTGGCGTTGAGGATGATCTTCGCGGCCTTGGCGAGATCGGCGTCGCGGTCGACGAAAATATGCACGATTCCTTCGAGATGCGCGAACACCGGCACGCGCGCCTCATCCTGGACGCGGGCGACAAGATTTTTGCCGCCGCGCGGCACGATGACGTCGATATTGCCGCCGAGCCCCGTCAGCATCGAGTCCGACCGCCGCGCGATCGACGATCGGCACAAGCGCGATCGCCGCTGGAGGCAGCCCGGCGGCGTCGAGCCCGGCGACGAGACAGTCATGGATCGCCTTGGCCGAACGGACGCTCTCCGAGCCGCCGCGCAAGATCGCCGCATTGCCGGCCTTGAGGCACAGCGCGCCGGCATCCGCCGTCACCGCCGGGCGGCTCTCATAAATGACGCCGATGACGCCGAGAGGGGTCGCGACGCGCTCGATCAACAGGCCGTTGGGGCGCTCGAAGCGCGCCAGCACGCGTCCGACCGGATCGGGCAGGGCGGCGATTTCATCAAGGCCGCGCGCCATCGCCTCAATGCGCCCTGGGTCGAGACGCAGCCTGTCGAGGAATGAGCCAGCGGCGTCTTTAGCCTTGGCGGCGGAAAAATCCTGCGCATTGGCGGCTTCGATTTTTTCCGCATTTTCTCTGATCGCGGCCGCCGCCGATCGCAGCGCGTGGTTTTTCGCTTCCGTTGAAGCGAGAGACAGCGTGTGGGCGGCTTCGCGCGCGGCGCGGCCCAGTCCAAGCATCAGCGCGCCGACGTCCTCTTCGCTGTTCCCGACGCGTTTCAAATTGTCCATCGTTGTTGCTTCCGCTGGTTTTTCAGACGCGGTCTCATTGCTGCGAGACTTATGCAATATTTTTGAGGGACGCAATGCGAGGCTTCGCATCTATGTAAGCGGGCGCGAGATGCCGCCAGCGTCGCCGGGCCATTTCGGATGGCGTCGGCGTGGCGAAATTCGTGACAAAAGCACCGTCCGACGTTATAATTTTTGTTTTAATACCCGAGGCGAGCCATGAAGCTCAAGATCACCGCTATCGGCAATTCCTTCGGCGTCATTCTGCCGAAAGAGGCGCTCGTCAAACTCAAAGTTACCGGCGGCGACGCTGTCTTTTTTACCGAGACGCCGGACGGCTTTCGGCTCACCCCCTATGACCCGGAATTCGAAGCCCAGGTGAAGGCGGCGAAACAGGTCATGAAGAAGCGGCGCAACGCTCTTCGCGAATTGGCGAAATGATCTGGATCGGTTTGACGACCGTTCTCGCCATCCATGAAGAGCAAATCGCCGAACATGGCGGCGTTGCGGGCGTGCGCGATCACGGCTCGTTGAGCTCCGCCCTCGACCGGCCCAAAAACATCGCGGCCTACGAGTTCTGACGGCGCCCGCGATCTCGCTCGACTGGCCGCCGCTTACGGCTATGGGATCGCCAAAAACCACCCTTTCATCGACGGCAACAAGCGGACAGCTCTGGTCGTAACCGAAGTTTTCCTCAATCTGAACGGACTCGAATTGACAACGGACGATGCCGCTTGCGTCGCGGTCATGCGCGCCCTTGCCGATGGGACGATGAAGGAAGAAAGCTTTGCCTCCTGGATCAGAGACAACATGAAGCTGCCAAGCTGCTGAAACCAATATCAGGGCCCGGCGCGGGGCCGTGGCGCCATCGCAAAATCAATTGACGCCGCGGGGCCGTCATCAGCGCGCCGGGTCGGAAAGCATAAACGATGGTAAGCGATGCGAATAAAAGCGGTCAAATCAGCGGCCGCGCGGCCGGTTCCCAAAGGTTCACAGACCGGTAGTCGCACTTCATATCGGGACCTATGCGCTTTGGCGGCCGCGACGGGGAGCCAGATCATGTTGAGTCAGCGCGGGTGATAGCGGGCCGTTAGTATCGGCCAATAGGCTTGCATCACGGCGAAGACGAAGGCCGTGCTGACGCCGAACAGCAGCATGCCGTCGGCCGCCTCTATCGCGCCCATCAATCGCCGAGGCGGTTGCAGCGTCAGCCCCGATGCGCCTCGCGTGGTGATCGAATCGACAGAGTAGAGGATCGCATCTTCTGGCGAGCCGATTGCTCCGAGCTGACAATACGCCGCCGCCCAGAGCCCGGCCTCAATCGCATGGAGCAGAGCAAGAAGGAATCCAACCACGCCAATAAGGCTAATGAAGATCAAGAACATATGCCACAACTCGAGGCGACGGTTTTCTAAACCGTGCGGGAGATCCCCCGGCTCTGCCGGGGAGGCAGCAATAGTTTGACGTTTCCTGAAGTCCATCGTGACCATCGCTTTTGTGAGCCGCCAAGCACACGAAAGGTCAAGTCACGATGGACGAGTTTGAGAGTTTAAGTCACACAAAGTGGGAGTGCAAATATCACGTCGTGTTCATCCCGAAGTTCCGCCGCAAGGCGCTATACGGGCAACTGCGGGATCATCTTGGAGAATTGCTTCGTAAGTTAGCAACACAAAAGGAAAGCCGGATCGAAGAAGGGCATTTGATGCCGGATCATGTGCACATGATGATTTCGATCCCGCCGAAATACGCGGTTTCTCAGGTGATCGGATATGTCAAGGGCAAGAGTGCGATCCATCTGGCCCGCGTTTACGGGGAACGGCGGCGCAATTTTGTAGGGCAACATTTCTGGGCGCGAGGATATTTCGTCTCGACCGTGGGGAGAGACGAAGCTGCGATCCGGGAATACATCAAGAGCCAGGAAAAGGAAGATCAGAGGCTGGAGCAACTGAACCTCTGGCGCTGATCGGCCACCATCAGGTGGCCCAATGAACCGGGGACGCGTCAGCGTCCCCTCCCAGCCGCTTTGAGCGGCTCACATAAATAAAGCCCCCGGCTCTGCCGGGGGATAGTTACTCGGCGGCGGACGCCCTCCGCCATGAAACCCATGGGCGCTATGCCCGCCGCGTGAATAACTATGGTCAGCGCGCTGAGCGATAGGCCCCAAGCCCAATTTTCCAACAGAGGTATCCTTTTTCGATCCAGGGTCCATCGAACGCCCTTTAAGGGAGCGCGTGGCAGAGACATCGATAATGCGCAGCATTTAGCCCATTCGCTCGCCCGCGAGCGCCATGTCGTCGCGGTGGATCAGCGCCGCGCGGCCAGGCTCGCCAAGCAGCTTCTCGATATCCTGCGAATTGCGGCCGGCGATCAGCACCGCCTCGCTGGCGTCGTAGGCGACGAGCCCGCGCCCAATCTCGCCGCCGCGCACATTGCGCATCAATACGCAGTCCCCTCGCGCGAAATTGCCTTCGACGCGGGTGACGCCGGCGGGCAGCAGGCTCGCGCCCGACAGGATGGCGCGTTCGGCGCCGGCGTCGAGATGCAGAGCGCCGCGCGGTTCGAGCGAGCCGGCGATCCATTTTTTGCGCGCCGTCACCGGGCTCGCGCCGGCAAGGAACCAGGTGCAGGGCGCGCCTTTGCTGATTCGCGCGACAGGATGCTCGACCCGCCCGTCGGCGATCAGCATATGCGCGCCGCCGGTCGTCGCGATCTTGGCCGCCTCGATTTTGGTGCGCATGCCGCCGCGGGAGAGGACTGAGGCGGCGCCGCCGGCCATGGCCTCGATCTCGGCGGTGACGAGCGGCACGATGGGGATCAGCGCGGCGCCCGGATTCTCATTCGGCGGCGCTGTATAGAGGCCGGGGACGTCGGAGAGTAGAATGAGCAGATCGGCGCTGGCCATGGTCGCGACGCGCGCGGCAAGGCGGTCGTTGTCGCCGTAGCGGATTTCCGAGGTCGCCACCGTATCGTTCTCGTTGATGACCGGCACCGCGCGGAGGTCAAGGAGCCGGCCGATCGTCGCCCGTGCGTTGAGATAGCGGCGCCGCTGTTCGGTGTCGCCGAAGGTGACGAGAATTTGGCCGGCGGTGATCGAGAGATCGGCGAGCGTCTCGGCCCAGATGCGCGCCAGGGCGATCTGCCCGACGGCGGCGGCGGCCTGGCTGTCTTCGAGCTTCAAGACGCCGTCTGGCAGGCCGAGCACGGTGCGCCCCAGCGCGACCGACCCTGAGGAGACGACGAGAAGGTCGGCGCCCGCGCCATGCAGCGCCGCGATGTCTTGCGCCAGAGAGCCGAGCCATTCTCTTTTGACGCGGCCTTGGGCCCGATCGACGAGCAGGCTTGATCCGACCTTGATCACGACTCGGCGGAACTGATCGAGGCGGGGCAGGGCGCTCGCAGGAGCCGCGGCCGAGGCGGTCACGGCGTCCATGCGGCGGCCGCGGGGGCCGGCGCCTGTTTTTGCGCGGCGGCCGCGTCGATCTCAGCAAGAATGGCGCGCAGCGCCTCGCGCAGATTGACGTTCGCCGCCGCCGAGATTTTGAGCGGCGCGCGCTTGGCGGCGCGTTTCAGCCGCAACGCCTGCTGCTTCAGCGTTTCGGCGTCGACGCTGTCGATCTTCGACAAAGCGACGATTTCGGGCTTGTCGGCGAGCCCCCCGCCATAAGCCTCGATCTCACGGCGCACCGTCTTATAGGCCTTGCCGGCGTGTTCCGTATTGGCGTCGACGAGATGCAGCAGCACCCGGCAGCGCTCGACATGTCCAAGAAACCGGTCGCCGAGCCCGACGCCCTCATGCGCGCCTTCGATGAGGCCGGGAATGTCGGCGAGCACGAACTCTCTGCCGTCGCAGGCGACGACGCCGAGCTGCGGGTGGAGCGTCGTGAATGGATAGTCGGCGATCTTCGGGCGCGCCGCGCTGACCGTCGCTAGGAAGGTCGATTTGCCGGCGTTCGGCAATCCGACGATTCCAGCGTCCGCAATCAGCTTCAACCGCAGCCATACGACACGCTCCACGCCCTCCTGGCCGGGATTGACTCGGCGCGGCGCGCTGATTCGTCGCCGTCTTGAAATGGGCGTTGCCGAAGCCGCCGTTGCCGCCACGCGCGAGCGTGACTTTTTGACCGACCTCAGTCAGGTCGGCGATGAGATGTTCGCCGTCCGCGTCGAAGATTTGCGTGCCGGCTGGGACCTTGAGTATGGCGTCGGCGCCTTTGGCGCCGGATCGATTGGCGCCCATGCCATGGGTTCCGGTCTTCGCCTTGAAATGTTGCTGGTAGCGATAGTCGATCAGCGTATTCAGCCCGCCGATGCATTCGGCGATGACGTCGCCGCCGCGTCCGCCGTCGCCGCCGTCCGGACCGCCGAACTCGATGAATTTCTCGCGGCGGAACGACAGGCAGCCGGCGCCGCCGTCGCCCGAACGTATGTAAACCTTGGCGGAATCGAGAAACTTCATCGCGCGCCGTCGCCCTAGAGGCAGATGAGTAGTTGCCGGAGCCGATTATTTCAAGGTGCCGGAAACGACCTTATTGGGCGAAGACGAAGAAGAATTCTTTCGATCGAACGCTTCGACGGAATGGCGGCGGCGCGGCGCCGACGCCATCTCGGACGCTGCCGCTTGGCGTTAAGCCACGCTGGCAGAGGCGAGGTCCAAAATCGCCTCCATCGTATCCGGCATTTGATGCGCCATCGGCGGCAGGCTCGACCGCAAACGGGTCTCGGCCCAGTTTTTGCGCGTCAACTGGAACCGGTCGCATGGATAAAGACCGCCGCGCGCAGGGAGGAAGTCAAGCCCGGAATTCAAATAGGAGAAACCGCATTTTTCCAGAACGCGGCGCGACGCGGGATTGATGGCGCGCGAATTGGCGAGGACGCGGTCGGTCTTGGTCAAGGCGAACAGCGCCTCGACAAGCGCCTGCACCGCCTCGGTGGCGAACCCTTTGCCCGAATGCGCCGGCGCAAGCATGAAACCGAGTTCGATCTCTGCTCTATCCGACAAGGTTGCGCTGACGACGCCGATCGTCGGTCTCGTATCGCCCTTTTGGGTGATGACGAGAACCAGCGCCTTGCCGTTGGCGTTGTCGGCGCGCGCTTTGAAGATGAAGCGCTCGGCCTCCCCAGCCGGATAGGGATGCGGGATCGAAGCCGTCATGCGCGCGGTTTCGGCGAGGCTGGCGAAGCTTCTGATCGCGGGAGCGTCGCTGGCCCGCGGCCAGCGCAACCAGAGTCTTTTGGTCTCGAGGCGAAAGACATCGTCGCGTGTCAAATCGAGGAACATGTTGGAGAATCCGATGGGTTCAGCAACAAATAGCGGCGACGTCCAAATTCCCCTTTTGAGCTTTGCGGACTTTCCTAAAAGTTCAAGGAGCGGTTTTCCGAAAAACCAGTTCCGCCGGGTAATTTTGGCATCAGGCGGAGGTTTCCAACGGCTCCGCCTTATTTCGTAGCTTCTGTTTGCGGCTCGACAATGACCGAGACGTAAGCACGACCATTGTTTTTCGTCGAAAATTTGATCTTGCCGTCTGCGAGGGCGAATAAAGTGTGGTCCGTGCCGATCCCCACATTGGCGCCGGGATGCCAAGTGGTGCCCCGTTGTCGCACGATGATGTTCCCGCTCACCACGGATTCGCCGCCGAATTTCTTCACGCCGAGACGCCGGCCCTTCGAATCGCGGCCGTTACGGGATGAGCCGCCTGCTTTTTTGTGCGCCATATCTGGCTCCAGATTTTCCTCAGCGATGTGCGAAGAGGCGCATCGCTCGCTTGCTGACTACCGATTTTGAGTTCTTATAGCTATGGGCGCGCCGCGCGGCTCAGAACCATAAGCAAGTTCTGTGCCCCTGCACGCTCACGCCTGCGACGCCGGGCGCCCTCTTCGGCGGCAGGATCGGCCGACGCCAGCGTCGGCCCGCCTCTCGCGATTTGCCCCCCGGACCCCAGCTGCGTGATTCGCACTAGTGTCAGATCTTGACGATGCCCGCGCTTGCGTTTCGAATTCTGACGCCGCCGCTTTTTAAAGGCGATGACTTTCGGTCCCCGCTTCTGCTCGACGATTTCGCCAGAGACGCTGGCGCCTTCGATGAAGGGAGCGCCAACTGTCGAAGGACCGTCGCCGCCAAGCATCAGGACATTGTCGAAATTCACGACGTCGCCCGGTTCGCCGGGAAGGCTCATAACCGTGATCACATCGTCGGCGGACACACTATATTGCTTGCCGCCGGTTTTGATGACTGCGAACATTTTTTTTCCTTGTTCGACCCGGCTCTTTCCGGGAGCTAACCCCGGCGGCCGGCTTCTTGGCAGTTGTCACAAAGCCGATCAGGGCTCGTCTTTCGCGCGTCGATCAGTCGATCGCGCAAACGAAAAAAACGCGGCCGAACCGCCGCGCTGAGATGACGCATCCATTACAAAAGGCGCAATCGCTTGTCAACAAATTCAATAGGCGCGCTTTTTCGCGCGGACCGAACGCGCCGTATTTGAGCCATCTTCGGAAGGCTTTGTCTTTGCGTCTTTCCACTTTCGCTTGCGCCCTTGCGTCAAGATCTGGCGCGGTTACGACAAATTCGAGAAAGGATCCCTCGTTACGTACGGAATCGCCTTCATCCCTATTGGAGCGACCGCCTAATCCCGATAAATAATAGTCAAATAGGTCGATCAAGCGCGCGGCATTGGCCGGTTAGATTTATTCCAAGCGGCATTTAACAGGGCGGCCCCTGCTGCCTTCACCTGGATCCGTCGTCAGTACATTCGGACGGGTTTTGCGCCCCCGTCTATCGTTCGTCGCAGCGGCTCGCCTGCGCGTCGTCGAACATGAGCAAGGCATTGATCAGGATCAGACAATCGCAATGACAATGGACGCGCCGCTGGGCAGCCATCAATTTGTTCCGGGTCTTTGGCCGGGCCGTTTCTATGGCGGCGTAGACTTGGGCCACGAACCGGCGATTGAGGCCGATGGCGGGCGACACTCTTCTTTCGACCGGCGACGCATCTCCTTGCAATGGTTTTCCGGGACGATACTGACGGGCCTCGCCGGTGGCGCGCTGATCGCCGCGGCGATCAGCGCCTCGCTTGGCAATCACGCCTTTATCGCAGAGCCCCCTTCGCTTGCGCCGCGCAAGGAGGTCAATGTCGATTTTGGCGTCAACCAGCACAAGGCCGACAGACTGGTCAAATCGGTCGACATCATCGCCGCGAAGCAGACTTTCCGCGCGCCGACCACGATCAAGGCCGGCGATAAGGAGGTGATGAAAGTAGAAACCTTCACCCGCGTCGAGACGACCTTGCTGACAAGCGACGCTGGATTTGCCGAGGATGTTCCGCCCTTCGATCCGCTCAAGATTCTCGCCAACGCGCGCAATCCGATAGACGCGGCGCCGGAGCCTCTTCAAGACGACGCCGAAGTCTCCTGGACGACGCATGACATCGTCCCGCAAGATCTGTCGCCGATCGGACTGAGCGAGGATGAGGTGCGCGCGCAAGTCGCAGAGCATGTCAAGAACACGTCCACCGCGGGCTCTCGGCAGATCGCTTTGCCGCCGCAACTTCTCTTGATGCGCACCAGCCGCACCAATCTTCCTGGGATGCTCGCCTACGCCAATCCGGCGGACCAGATCAAGACGACGCCTTTTTCCGCGATCGAAGTGCGCATGGTCGCGGAAAACGTAACCAATGTCCCGCGTTCGCCGCAAGCGCCGCAAAGCGCCCATACGCAAGGCAAACAGCCGGGGGAGCGTCTCGTCGTCGTTCGTCATGGCGAAACGCTGGACGACGTTTTGCGCGCGGCGGGGCTTGGCAAGGCCGTGATCGCCGCCGTGATCGAGGCTTTCAAGCTGAAGCCTGGCGAATCGGCCGCCCCGGAAGGGCGCCGCGTCAAGCTTCTCTTCGCCGATCTCGACGGCTCCGGCGAATCGGCGTCCCTCGCGCGTCTGTCCGTCTATTCGGACGAGACGCTGGAGGGCAGCGTCGCCATCAACGACCGTGGGAACTATGTGCGCGTGACCGCGCCGGCGCATCCCGCCAAGCGCCAGGTCGATGACGACGACGAAGAGGGCATGCGGCTTTACGATTCGCTCTACGAAACGGCGCTTAAGCAGGAGATACCGCGCCCGATCATCGATGATCTTGTACGCATCTTCGCCAATGACGTTGACTTTCAGCGCTCCGTTGGGGCCGGCGACTCTTTCGAGGCCTTTTACGGCGAAGGTGAGGAGGGCGACGCCCACAATCAGCTGCTCTACGCGACGATCACGACGCGGGGCGAGACCTACCGCTATTACCGCTTCCAAACGCCAGACGACGGCGTCATCGACTATTACGATCAAGATGGCCGTTCGACCCGCAAATTCCTGGTGCGGACGCCGATCCTCAACGCCAAATTCACATCCGGGTTCGGCTTACGGTTCCATCCGATCCTTGGCTATACGCGCCCGCACACCGGCGTTGACTGGGCGGCGCCGATCGGCGCGCCAATCTTCGCCGCCGGCAATGGCGTGATCACAAAAGCCGGATGGGATGCCGGCTATGGCCGGCGCATTGAGATCGAGCACGCCAACGGCTATGTCACGACCTATAATCACATGTCTGGTTTCGCCCGCGGCGCGGCCGAGGGCGCCCGGGTTCGCCAGGGGCAGGTGATCGGCTATCTTGGCCAGACGGGGCTCGCGACCGGCCCTCATCTTCATTACGAAGTATTGGTCAATGGCCATTTCGTCGATCCGATGAAGGTTAAACTGCCGCGCACGCGCGAGTTCGATGGGCGAATGCTGGCGCTATTCAAGCGAGAGCGCGACCGCATCGACGCCTTGGCCGCCGAGGCGCCCGCGGCCGAGCAGGTCGTCGCCGAACAGCGCGCCAAATGAGGGTTCCAGCGAAGCAGCCGCAGATTCGCGGGAAGAGCCGTGCGATCAGAGCATTCTCAATGGCATGATCTCAGAAGATCCTAAACCGTGCGGGAGATCCCCCGGCTCTGCCGGGGAGGCAGCAATAGTTTGACGTTTCCTGAAGTCCATCGTGACCATCG
The DNA here is from genome assembly GCA_963815815.1 of uncultured Alphaproteobacteria bacterium. Taxonomy (GTDB): domain Bacteria; phylum Pseudomonadota; class Alphaproteobacteria; order Rhizobiales; family Beijerinckiaceae; genus Methylocapsa. Next base: position 39,598 of record CAWFIA010000007.1, on the reverse strand, counting down.
CTTTTGTGAGCCGCCAAGCACACGAAAGGTCAAGTCACGATGGACGAGTTTGAGAGTCTAAGTCACACAAAGTGGGAGTGCAAATATCACGTCGTGTTCATCCCGAAGTTCCGCCGCAAGGCGCTATACGGGCAACTGCGGGATCATCTTGGAGAATTGCTTCGTAAGTTAGCAACACAAAAGGAAAGCCGGATCGAAGAAGGGCATTTGATGCCGGATCATGTGCACATGATGATTTCGATCCCGCCGAAATACGCGGTTTCTCAGGTGATCGGATATGTCAAGGGCAAGAGTGCGATCCATCTGGCCCGCGTTTACGGGGAACGGCGGCGCAATTTTGTAGGGCAACATTTCTGGGCGCGAGGATATTTCGTCTCGACCGTGGGGAGAGACGAAGCTGCGATCCGGGAATACATCAAGAGCCAGGAAAAGGAAGATCAGAGGCTGGAGCAACTGAACCTCTGGCGCTGATCGGCCACCATCAGGTGGCCCAATGAACCGGGGACGCGTCAGCGTCCCCTCCCAGCCGCTTTGAGCGGCTCACATAAATAAAGCCCCCGGCTCTGCCGGGGGATAGTTACTTACCCCTGCTAACTTGGCGGTCCTCTTGTTCGCTGCCTTTCGTGCAATGTAGCGCGTTCCCTGCGGCGAGGTGACAAGTTAGGCCGCCCGCGGACCCTCACGCGCAGCTCCAATGTCGTCACCTTGAAACCTTTTTGTGCTGCAGTCCTCTGGCCGCTCCAGCAAAGGGCGGCCAAAACGCCGCTTGACGTTAAGCGCCCGCCTGGTGGGAGACAACAATGGCTTCTGGCACTTCTGAGTAGATCCAGCCAACCCGATCCGCCATTGCGCAATCCGTTCAGTCCTACATTGAGGAGGCGCCCCTCTGGGCGGACGGAACGCCGCTCAAAGCGACGCCGGCCGATGACTGGCATGCAGTGGCGCATCTGGACTCTCGCCCCGCCGCTGGCAAATTCTTTGAGGGTCTCATCGTCTTTATGACCGGCGTCGCCATGCCCTTGATTGCCGAGGAGTTTAGTCTCACCAAAAGGCAGCATGGCGTAGTCGGAGCGGCGAGCCTCTTCGGAATCCTAAACCGTGCGGGAGATCCCCCGGCTCTGCCGGGGAGGCAGCAATAGTTTGACGTTTCCTGAAGTCCATCGTGACCATCGCTTTTGTGAGCCGCCAAGCACACGAAAGGTCAAGTCACGATGGACGAGTTTGAGAGTCTAAGTCACACAAAGTGGGAGTGCAAATATCACGTCGTGTTCATCCCGAAGTTCCGCCGCAAGGCGCTATACGGGCAACTGCGGGATCATCTTGGAGAATTGCTTCGTAAGTTAGCAACACAAAAGGAAAGCCGGATCGAAGAAGGGCATTTGATGCCGGATCATGTGCACATGATGATTTCGATCCCGCCGAAATACGCGGTTTCTCAGGTGATCGGATATGTCAAGGGCAAGAGTGCGATCCATCTGGCCCGCGTTTACGGGGAACGGCGGCGCAATTTTGTAGGGCAACATTTCTGGGCGCGAGGATATTTCGTCTCGACCGTGGGGAGAGACGAAGCTGCGATCCGGGAATACATCAAGAGCCAGGAAAAGGAAGATCAGAGGCTGGAGCAACTGAACCTCTGGCGCTGATCGGCCACCATCAGGTGGCCCAATGAACCGGGGACGCGTCAGCGTCCCCTCCCAGCCGCTTTGAGCGGCTCACATAAATAAAGCCCCCGGCTCTGCCGGGGGATAGTTACTCGGAGTTTCCAACCCATATTCGCGGCATGGGCGCAGGCTTTGCCGCGGCCTTCGCAAAAATCGGCGCCGTCTCTACGGCTTTCTTGTTCCCGATCCTGCTCGCCGACATTGGAACCCAGGCTCTACTCCTTATCCTCGTCGGCACGTCGCTGCTTGGCGCTTTCGTGACCTGGGCTTTCCGGATCGAAACGACCGGCTTGAACCTCGAAAAAATCGGGCCGCAATAGGATCATAAACACCGAAGGTCGAACGACCCGTGCTTACGACCGCCGCCGCATCGATTAGGGCGTCGGTGGGACGCGCCGAAGAAATCATTTAGCGAGGTCGGAGACGATCGTCGATTTGTCCGACCCTAGCATCTTCATGCGGACAAGCAGGTCGCCCTCAAACCAGAGATCGCGGTCGAAATCGGCCGGCGGTTTCGCGGAGATCTGATAGTGGTGGGTTTGATGTTGGACTCCCTCGATCGTCAGCGTCTCCGGGCCAAGGTCCGTGACCTTGACCGTCACGCGTTTTCCGTCGGCCGGATCGAACAGCTCTGTGCGGGTAACCAACTCCCTGCTCCAGAGGCTCGCCGGGGTGAGGGACTTTGGCTCCTCGCTCTTCTTGCCGTCGACGATCAGAGTAATCTTGTCGGGCGTCGCCGCCGGGACGATTTCGACACTATGCTTTGTGCCATTGTCGTCGGTCTGCGATTTGAAGGCCGTCAGCTGACCATTCTTCCAAGTCTCGCTGCAAGCGTGCTCATAACGATATGCCTCTATATATAGCACCTTCACGGAAATATCCGTTTTGTTTTTGACGGTCGTCGTATCGCCTTTGCGATCGATATCGACCGTATTGGCGCCGATCTTGTCGCCCTTTCGAATGATGTCGAACGTCTGATGAATCCTGGCCGGCGCGGCGGCGTGCGCGGAGCCGCCCTCCGCATGTGCGGCCGCCGCGCCGTGCGGCGCCGGCTCGGCGCGCGCCAGGACGATCGCGAAGGGGGCCGCTGCTGTTAATAAAGCAAAGGCAAAGCCAAGTCTTCTCATATGAGCACCCATAAATTGGTATTTAGAAATTTCTAAGCAGCAAAAGCGCCGGTTTTGGGTCAAATCCGCCTCACCCCATTCTTTATTTCGCTGCAGTTCGCGCATTTGCAGTGTTCGACCGCGGCGAACGTCGATCACGCTCTTGTTTTCTCTTCGAATTTACGCATTCTTAAGCTAAGCGGCGAACGGTCGGCGTCCGAGACTTCGCTTGAGGAGAAATATTAAATATTGCTTTCCGATTCGGAAATAGTCGGCGAACTCAGAAGACCGCGATCAGTTCGGCTTCAAGGAGTCTGCGCGCCGCGGCAGGAGCGAGTCCTTCCTGCCGAAGCGCGCGCAAGGATTTGGCGCGCAGGCTTTTCGACAGTTTTTGCCCTGACGCATCGCGAAGAAGCTTGTGATGATGGTAGCTCGGCTCCGGCAGATCGAGCAAGGCTTGCAGCAATCGGTGGAGATGCGTCGCCATGAACAAATCTTCGCCGCGAACGACATCCGTGACTCCTTGGAGGGCGTCGTCCATTACAACGGCAATGTGATAGCTGGTCTGAATGTCCTTGCGCGCCACGACGGCGTCGCCCCATAGCGCGGGCTCAGCGAGGACTTCACGGCGATTTCCACGGGCGCCGGACGCCCGCCACTCTCGCCAGCCGAGTCCGGGGCTGACTTTGGCGAGGGCGGTGGCCATGTCGAGCCGTTGCGCCGCATGGCGCCCGCTCGCAAGCCGGCGCGCCCTTTCCGCCTGCGAGAGATGTTTGCAGAGGCCAGGATAGAGTGGCGATCCGTCCGGGTCGCGCGGCCAGTCGGGTCTTCCGGCGACCGCAGCCATGATCTCCCCGCGTGAACAAAAGCACGGATAGGTCAGACCGCGCGAACGCAAGCTGTCGAGGACAGCGGCGTAATCGGAAAAATGCTCGGATTGACGTCTGACTGGAAGCTCCCAGCTGAGCCCCAGCCAATCAAGGTCCTCATAGATCGCTTGTTCGAATTCGCGGCGACAGCGATCCACGTCGATGTCTTCAGTCCGCAGCAGCATACGACCGCCGCTAGCCTGCGCCATGTCGAAATTGAGCAGCGCCGAATAGGCGTGGCCGAGGTGCAGATAGCCATTCGACGATGGCGCAAAACGGAACGTGCGGCCGGAAAATCCCCGCGTCATGCTTCGCGGTCCTGCACGGGAGAAACGGATTCGCCGCGCGCCGTCGCGCCACGCCTTGCTAGGTCTATCAAGCGGTGCGGCATTTTCCGACTTTATCAATTCGGAAAAATGTCGCTGACTTCGAATTCATTGTGGATCTCTTCTTTCCGCGGAGTTTCGTCTCTTTACGCTTGGCGCCATTGCGTCGCTTGACAATGCCGCAGCAGTCGCGCCTCGACAACAATTGCCACAAAAACAAACATATCGCGCCATCGTCCATCTGACGAAGGCTGTTTTACGGATATAGTAAGTTGTGAAGGCGCGAGTCGCGTGCGCCCTGCGCTCAGTAGAAAAAAACTCAACAGCAGGACCGCGCGGCCGCTCTTTAGGCTTTGGTTTTTGCGACCCAAATTTCAATCATTTTGATTTTTGTTGGCGCATGCATCCTTCAATAGCGCGCCTTGACATATTCGCCGGGCGCGTCGCAGAGGGCGGGCAGCTGGCCCTCGCCCGGAATGCGCGGCGCCACGCGCTCCGGAGATTGCGCGGCGACCCAGGCGAACCAGTCCGGCCACCAGCTGCCGGGATGCTCCTTCGCCTTGGCCAGCCAATCGTCGAATTCGCCCGCCGGGCGCTCGCCGAGCCAATATTGATATTTCGGCTTGGCGACCGAATTGATGACGCCGGCGATGTGGCCGGAGCCCCCAAGCACATAGCGGACGTCGCCGCCGAACAGCTTGGCGCCGATGAACACCGATCGCGCCGGCGCGATATGGTCTTCGCGGGTGGCGAGGTGATAGATCGGAATGGTGACTTTCCCGAGATCCAGCTTCTTGCCGCCGAATTGCGCGAGGCCCCGCGCCAGCTTGTTTTCGAAATAGCAGTCGCGCAGATAGGCGATGTGGTTCGCGGCCGTCATTCGCGTCGCGTCGGAGTTCCAGGCCAGAAGATCGAACGCCAGCGGCGGCTTGCCTTTCATGTAATTGTTGACGACGAAGGACCAGATCAGATCCTCCGGGCGCAGCATGTTGAAAGAGTTCGCCATCGACGCGGATTCGAGATAGCCGGTCGCCGCCATTTTTTGCTCGAGGTCGCGCAGATGCTCCTCGTCGACGAACACCTTGAGGTCGCCCGCCTGGCTGAAATCGGTCTGGGTGGTGAAGAAGGACGCGCTCTCGATCCGCTTGTCGCCGGTCTCGGCCATATAGGCGAGGGTCATGGCGAGCAGGGTGCCGCCGATGCAATAGCCGATCGCCGTTATATTGCGCTCGCCGGTCGCCTTTTCGACGGCGTCGAGAGCGGCCATGATGCCCTCGCGCATATAGTCCTCGAAGCCCTTGTCGCGATGGCGCGAATCCGGGTTGACCCAGGAGACGATGAACACCGTCAGCCCTTGCGACGCGGCGTAGCGCACGAAGCTCTTCTCGGCGGTGAGGTCGAGAATGTAGAATTTGTTGATCCACGGCGGGATGATCAGCAGCGGCCGCTTGTAGACGGTCTCGGTCGTCGGCGCATATTGGATCAGCTCGATGAGGTCGTTGCGGAAAATGACCTTGCCTGGCGCCGTGGCGAGGTTCTTGCCGACCTCAAATTTCGAGTCGTCATAGCGGGTGATCTTGAGGCGTCCTTTGCCGGCCTTGAGATCCTTCGCCAGCATCGAGGCGCCGCGCACGAGGTTCTCGCCGCTCGACTCCCAGGTCTCCTTCAGCACTTCCGGATTGGTGGCGAAGAAGTTCGACGGCGAGAAAGCGCTCGAAAGCTGGCGGAAGTAGAATTTGGCCTTCCTGCGGACATGGGGGTCAAGTTCGTCCGAGCGGTCGATCAGCCCGTTCGCCCAGCTGACGCTGATTGCATGTGCCTGACGCAGAAAATCGAAGACGAGGCTTTGGCGCCATTCCGGCGCGGCAAATCGTTTGTCCGCCGGGTCGTGTGGCACGACGGGTTTTTCGGATTCGTCCGAGAGCCGCCGCAGCGTATTCGACAGCAAAGCGAGAAAGCTCACCAGGAGGGCCGACTGCGCCTCGACGGTTTTGGCCGGATCGCTCAGCCAAAGTTCGGCGACCTTGCCGATGGAGCGGACCGCGTTGGAGATTTCATTGGAAAGATCGCTCTTCGATTCGCCCGGCTCTGGCGGCTTCAAGGTGGCGGCGAGCGCCTTGCCGCCCTCTTCGACGAGCCGGGCCATATTATAGGCGAGTCGCTCGATGTCGGGCTTCGGCGCGCCGTCGGGTCCGACGCCGGGTTTGACGGCGAGTTGGGCGAAGCTTGGCGCGATCGCGGTCATCGCCGGCGGAATCATAACGGGAAGCGTCGGCGTGAAGGCGTTGGCGAAAGCAGTCGCCGCGTCAGCGCCAAATGGCGCAAGCGGGGCGGGCGCGGCGGCGGCCGGCGCCGCAGCAGCATGGGCGGACGAAGGCGCTTCGGCGCCGTTTGGCGGTGTTTGCTCGGACACGCGCGCGGCTTCTGCGGCGCGCAGTTTTTGATCCGCCGAAGCTTGCGCTTTCGCGCGTCTTTTTACGGAGGCTTTAGTCTTATTGAGATGCCCTGCTTCGACGCGCCGGGTTCCTGTCGGGCTCATGGCGTTTTCCCCTCCGGGTTATTTTCTATTCGCTATATTATGGTTAAGCGCGGGGACAAAACCAGATTTTAAGGGAGGGAGGAAAGCAGATTGCAGAGAAGCGTCGCCGCGGCTTTTTTAAGGCGGCCTCGCATCGCTCTTCGCCTGGCTCATCGTAATCGATCTCCGCCCCTAGAAAACCATGTTGCGCCGACAAAAGACGGTATAGCAATACGCTGCAATGATTAGCGCCGCGGAGGATCTGTGGCTCCGCTGCAAAGAGTAAGAGATTGTCTTGGAGAGCGAGCAAATCGCGATTGCCGCCAATGCGTCAAAATCGGAGTGAACGGCGGAAAGCCGCCGCCGGATGGCTTGCGTTCGCCAAGGCGAACGCGACCTTTGCGGGCTTTTTAGCCTATATCGCCTGTGGCGCCTTGGTTCTCGCGCCGGCGCGCCTCAGCGCTCAGACCGCTCCCACGCAAAACGCGACTGCGCCTGCTTCGACATCCCTGATCAAGAAAAAGGAATCCGACCGGATCTCCGCTCGATACACTGATGCAGACGCGGCTATGGGCAGATGTGCCCGAGGCGAAGGATTTTGTGCGGCAGGCCCGTCCGCCGCAAGATTCACTCGATTACCAGCCGACCACAGGGACCGAGCCGGCGCGGCCAAAGCCGAGAACCAAGGCCGAGCTCGACGCGCTAAAGAGCGAACTGGAAAGTGCGGCCCGACTTAATGACGCGCGTGCGGCCCAGCTGAAGCGTGCGCAAGAGCCGCCGGCTGCGGCTGCGCCGGGCAAATCAACGAACTGAAGGGCGCGCTTAGGCGAATGGCGGTTTCGCATTCGGCGCTTTTGCCCTCTCCGCATGAGAACGCTGATTGCTGCCGAATTGACTATCGGGTACGATTCTTTTCATCAGAGAGCCAAAAGATGTCGGATGAACCGCGCCCGCCGCTTCCGCCGTTCACGCGAGAAACCGCGATCCAAAAAGTCCGCCTCGCCGAGAACGCCTGGAATAGCCGGGACCCTGTGCGGGTGTCGCTTGGCTATAGCGTCGACAGCACATGGCGCAATCGCGCCGAATTCATCGATGGCCGCGCGCAAATCGTCGCGTTTTTATCGCGTAAATGGGCGCGCGAGCTCGAATACCGTCTGATCAAGGAGCTTTGGGCCTTTACGGAGAACCGCATCGCGGTCAGATTCTCTTATGAATTCCGCGATGACTCAGGCAATTGGTTCCGCGCCTATGGCAATGAGAATTGGGAGTTCGGGGAAGACGGGCTGATGAAGCGTCGTTTGGCCAGCATCAATGACCTCCCGATCAAGGATTCGGAACGCAAATTTTTCTGGCCGCAAGGCGATCGTCCGAAGGACCATCCTGGGCTCTCCGACCTCGGGCTGTGATTTGCGCCGGCGCAGGCGATGCAATCGTCACCGCGCCCTCGACTAGGCGAGGTCAATGGCCGGGGGCACGCCGCTTTCGATCGCATTCTCCAGCCGGTCGAAGGCGGCGAGGACAAGATCGGCCGGGATCATTTCCGTAAGCCGGCAAAACGAGGTCTCGCCGCTGTCGAAGCGGCCGTTTTCGGACAGCTTGTTGATCGGCGTGCCGCCGCCGCACACGGAAAAATATTCGCAGCTTTTGCGGCAGATCTCGACGCCCGCGGCGATGTCGCGCGCCATCGCCGTCATCGCAGCGCCGCCGAGCATGGCCTCAAGCGAGTCGGTGCGGACATTGCCGATGATGAAATCGTAATAGGCGGCGTTCTTGAGGCCGAGCAGTTCCGGCGAGAAGCTCGACGCCGGCCGTCGCAGGCGACGTTGAGCATGCCGAACGGCTGCGCCTGCACATTGGCCAGGTCGGCGTCGTCGTTCGCGTCGCCGGTTTCGGGCCGGAAGATGCGCGGCAGCATATCGTCAATCTCGCGGATGGAGCGCACGCGCCCGCTCTGGCGCGCCAGCGTCCAGAAGCGGTCGAGGAAGGCGCGGAAGCGGGCCACGAAATCGGAAGCGGCGAACAGTTCGGAAACGTGATCGCCCTCCGACTCCTCGACATTGAAGCAGATGTCCTCGACGCCCTCGGCGAGATAGAACTCGAGCATCTCTTCAGGCGAGCGCAGGCTCTCGGGAGAGAGCACCGAGATGACGTGGAATGGCACGTTTTCCCGTCGCAGCAGCCGCATCCCGGCGACCGTCCGCTCGAAGGTTCCGCGTCCCGCACGCGTCACGCGATTGGCGTCATGCAGCGCCTTTGGGCCGTCGATGCTGACGCCGACGCCGACGTCCCACTCCTTGAAGAGCGCGCACCATTCTGGCGTGATCAGCATGCCGTTGGTCTGAAAGGCGTGACGCAGCGCTAGGGATGGCGGCCGCATCGCCTCGATCGTCCTGAAGGCGGTCTCATAATAGGAGACCGACAGCACGAGCGGCTCTCCGGCGTGCCAGATGACGGTCAGCTCGTCGCCGGTCCAGCCGGAGGCGAACACCAGTGAGAACAGCGCCTCGATGGTGCTCAGCTCCATCGTCGCTTTGGAGTCGCGTTGCGGCAGATAGCAATAGCGGCAATTGATGTTGCAGAACGGGGTCGGCTGCACGACCACGGTCTGGATGAAGGGAGCGCTGCGTCCGCTTGGCGGGATTTCCGCCGTCGGCGTCGTCGCCATGGCGCGCTCCGCCTCTCTCGATCGCTACCAGTTGCGGAAGTTTCTCCAGCCGCCGTTGCGCCAGCCCGGACGGAAGCCGCCGTTGCGCCAGCCCCAGCCGCCATTGCGAAAGCCCCGATGCCAGCCGCCGCCGTTGCGGAAGTTCCGCCACCAGGCTTTGAGGACGTTCGGGAAACCTTCGCCGATTTTCGCGTAGTTGTCGGGCTGGCCGATCAGTTCGGAGACGCCGTCGCGAATGGATTTCAGCCGCGCGGCCACCCCGGGGCTCTGGCCGGACGCCGCGGCGGCGGCCCCGGGCGAAAACGGCAGCGCGTCGGCGGGACCGCCCGCCAGGGTCATCGACGCTCCGAGCACGCCCGCCGGGAGCAGAAAAGACAGCGCAGTCAAGGTCCGGTTTCGCATGAACGCCCCCAAGTCGATATTGGGGCATTAGGCTTCGGCGGGGCGGGCGTGTCAAATGACAAAGCGGCGCGGCAAGATTTGAACCCGTCGCTTTCTCTCGGTCCGGGCCGAGGCCGAAGCGGGCCTAAAGCAGCGCTGCGAGCCGCGCGAAGGCGTTCTCATTGACGGCGCCCCTGCGCAGCGCCAGCACAGGCGCCGCCGTGAAATGTTCAAGGCTCGAGCACGTCGCCCCGAGATCGACTGTCGATCCCGCCGTCTCGCTAATGACGGTCGCGCGAACCTCAAGGCCGCGGCTTTGCAGCGCGTCGAGCGCCGTAAGGGCGTGGCTGATCGCGCCGAGATAGCTGCCGCCGACAAAAATCAGCGGCAGCCCGAGCGCTGCGATCAGATCGAGCTGCGTTTTTCGCGCGTTGAGCGGCGTCATGACGCCGCCGGCGCCTTCGATCAGCAATATGTCTTTGGCCGCCAGCGCAGCCGTTTCGCAAAACGCCTGCGTCGCCGCCATATCGAGGACGCGCCCTTCGACCGCCGCCGCCATGTCCGGCGATAAAGGCGCGCTGAAGCGCCAGGGGGAAATCCGCCCCAAGTTCTCGAGCGTCGGCAGGCGCCCCAGCGCTTCGAGCAGCACGGCCGGGTCGCTCCCCTCGGGATGGGCCTCATTGAAGCCGCTGACGATCGGCTTCAAAAGGTCGACAGCCCGGCCGCTCGTCTTCAGGGCGCGCGCCAGCCCCGCGGCGACAAAGGTCTTGCCGACGTCGGTTCCCGATCCCGTGACAAAAAGACGGCCACGTCAGCCCACCAAAATGGGGCGCACGACTTCCACCAGCCGCGCGATGTCGGCGTCGGCATGCCCGGCGGTGAAGGCGAAGCGCAGGCGCGCGGTGCCGGCCGGCACCGTCGGCGGCCGGATGGCGGCGACGAGAAAACCGGCCGCGGTCAATCTCTGCGAGGCGGCGAGCGCCGCCTCCGGCGCGCCGATGATGACTGGAACGATCGCGCTTTGCGCCTCAGCCAGGCCGAGCGCCGTTGTAAAGGCGCGCGCCTTGGCGAGCGGCTTTGCGACAAGCTCCGGCTCCGTCTCGATGATGTCCAGAGCGGCGATCGCGGCGCCGGCCATGGCGGGCGGCAAGCCCGTCGAGTAGACCAGCGTCCGCGCCCGTGTCTTGATAAGGTCGATGACCGGCTTTGAGGCGCAGAGGTAGCCGCCGTAGCCGCCGACCGCTTTCGACAGCGTTCCCATCTGCAGGGGAACCTCGGGACCGCCGGCGGCTGCGACCGCGCCGCGGCCGCCGCCAATGACTCCGAGCCCATGCGCGTCGTCGCTCATCAGCCAGACGTCGAAAGCGGCGCAAAGCCTAGCGAGTTCGGCGAGGGGCGCGCGATCGCCGTCCATCGAGAACACGCCGTCGGTGAGGAGGAGGGCGCGGGCATGATGCGCGCGATGGGCGGCGAGCAGCTCCTCCGCATGGGCGACGTCGTTATGCCGGAAAACAAGCGTCTTGGCCGGCGACAGCTGCGTTCCGGCAAAGAGACAGGCGTGCGCCAATTCGTCGATCAGAATCAGGTCTTTTGATCCTGCAAGCGTCGGGACGATGCCGGTATTGGCGAGATAGCCGGAGCCGAATACGCAGGCCGCGGCGGTTCCCTTGAGCCGGGCGAGCCGGCTCTCAAGCTCGCCGAGCAAAGGATGATTGCCGGTGACGAGGCGCGAGGCACCGCTGCCCGCGCCATAGCGTTCAATCGCTGCGGTGGCCGCGGCTTTGACGGCGGGATGATGGGTCAGATTGAGATAGTCGTTGCAGGAGAAGGAGAGAAGCCGCCGGCCGTCGCGAACAATCCAGAGGCCATCCTCGCGTTCGCTGTCGACCAGCGTACGGCGCAGATGCTTCGATTCGAGCTCGGCGAGTTTTCCGGCAGCGAAATCGTCGAGTGACTTCATCTTCAGGGATCTACGACTCATTGACGCAAGGGGGATCGAAGGCTAGGCGAGGTTTTGCGCAAATTGTCCGCGCGCGCAAATGCAAGAGGCGAAAGGGAGTGGCGGCCGAACAGCCCGACTGGCTCAAAAAAGGGCTGCCGCATGTCTGGCTGCCTTATACGCAGATGCGGACGGCGCCGCCGCCGCTGCCCGTCGTTCGTACGTCGGGTTCGCGGATCATTCTCGCCGACGGGCGCGAACTCATAGACGGCGTCGCCAGCTGGTGGACGGCCTGCCACGGCTACAACCATCCCCACATCGCCGAGGCGGTGACCCGGCAGCTCGGCGCCATGCCGCATATAATGTTCGGCGGCCTCGCCCATGAGCCGGCGCTGACCCTCGCGAGCCGGCTTGTCGCGCTGCTGCCGCAGCCGCTGAACCGCGTCTTTTTTTGCGACAGCGGCTCCGTCGCCGTCGAAGTCGCGATGAAAATGGCGGTGCAGTTCTGGCTCAACCAGGGCGTTTGCGGCCGGACGAAATTTCTCGCCTTCAAAGGCGGCTATCACGGCGACACCTTCGCGGCGATGGCCGTTTGCGATCCGGAAGAGGGCATGCACGCCCTTTTTTCCGGCGTGCTGGCGAAGCACGTCATCACCGATCTGCCCGTCGACGACGTGAGCGAGGCGGCGTTCAACGCCGCGCTCGACGCTGATGCCGATCAGCTCGCGGCAATCATCGTCGAGCCCTTGGCGCAAGGCGCTGGCGGCATGATCTTCCATGCGCCCGAAGTTCTGCGAAAGCTAAGACGGGCGGCGGACGAGCGCAAAATTCTTCTGATTTTCGACGAGGTCTTCACCGGCTTCGGCCGCACCGGGACGCTGTTCGCCCTTGAAGCGGCGGGCGTCGTTCCAGACATCGTCGCATTGTCGAAGGCGCTCACCGGCGGGACGATGGGGCTCGCCGCGACAATAGCAAGCAGCGCCGTGTTCGAGAGCTTCTTGTCAGATGATCCGGCGCGCGCCTTGATGCATGGCCCGACGTTCATGGCCAATCCGCTCGCCTGCGCCGCCGCCAACGCTTCGCTCGATCTTTTCGCCTCGGAGCCGCGGCTCGAACAAGTGGCGGGCATCGCCGCCGCATTGCGGCGCAATCTCGAACCTTGCCGCGATTTTCCGGGGGTAAAAGACGTACGCGTTCAGGGCGCGATCGGCGTCGTCGAGCTCGCTTCGATCGGCGACGTCGAGACGCTGAAGCGCCGGTTTGTCGAGGCTGGCGCGTTCGTTCGCCCGTTCCGCAAGATCGTCTATCTAACGCCGGCCTTCGCGATCGGGGAGGAGGATCTTAAACGTCTGACAGACGCCGTCGTGGCGGTGCTGCGAGCTTGGACGCGCGAGCCGCGATAAGCCGATATAAAGCCCTAGTTCGCGGGGCCCTTGTCTTTGTCCTCGGGCCCTTTCGGGCAGACGACGCGCGTTTCCATACGGGTCACGCCATAGCCTTCATCGAGCGCAACCTTTTCGACGACGCAGCCCTCGCCCGGGGCCGCCGTCGCCTGCGCATCGGCGCCGGGCGCTTGGGGCGTTCCCATATAGACTGCGAAAATAAGCGCCAGACTGAACACAAAACCGAAAATTGAACCCAGTCTGATCATGACGTATCCGATTCGCGTGCCGCTTCGCGTTGTCAACCGCTAAGCTGTCCAAAGGGTTCCGCAAGTGCCGCGACGCACCTTGCGGGGAAGCGAGCGTTGACCCTGCGGCTTCCTAGACGAGGCCTGCACGCCGAGCTAGTGCATAAGAGCCACACTCCGGCGTTTCCGGCAAAGCGCGAGCGCATTCGAGGTTTTTGAAGGCAGCCCATGAGCCCATTTGATTTTCGCCTTGGGCCGGTGCGCGTCAGTTTGGGGCTGGTCATCGCCGCGGCGCTGTTGGTCGCGGCATTGGCCGGATTGTTCGCACGAGGCGCTTTGCGGCGGCCATCGGGCCTTGTCATTTTCTTGTCCCTTGGACTTGCCGTCGGCGTTGGCGCTCTTCTCGTCTCGTCCGCGACGCCCCGCATCAGGAAGGCCCTTCAGCAGCTTGCCTTCGCCGCGCCGCCGAGTCCTCGCCCGGGGCCGATTCCAGCCGCGGTTTTCAGCGCCGCGCTGGCGTCCGACGCCGGCGGCCCGCCGATCATCGCCGACGTCTGGTACCCGTCCGGCGAGGCGCCGCCTCCCGCGGGCGGCGCCCCGCGCGATTGCCAGCAGGCGACGAAAGAGCGCCGGCTGTCGCAAGCCGCGGCGCGCTTGCCGATCCTCCTTTACGCGCCGGGCGGGGGCAGTCGCCGCGATGACAACGCCTCCACCGCAGCTACGCTGGCCGGCCACGGCTATGTCGTAATGACGATCGACGACCTCGAGCGCGATCCGCCGCAGCGAGGCGCCGGAGGGGCGAGGCAGCCCGTTGAACCTCTCGCTTTCGATTTCTCCTCAGATGAAGCGTCCGCCAAGACGTTGAAGGCCGCCGCCAGAAAAACACGCCTTGAGGCCGAAAAGGCGCTCGCGGCGCTGGATCGGCTCAAAGCTTGCGCTGGCGCGGACTGGCGGACCCGGCTCGATTTTGATCGCGTCGGCTTTTTTGGTTTTTCGTTTGGCGGCGCCGTCGCCGCCGAGGCCGGCGCGATGGACGACCGAATCGTCGCCGTCGCTAATCTTGACGGTTGGCTGTTTGGCCAAGCGGCTTCGGGCGCGCTGGACAAGCCCTACATGGTCATGAACGACGACGAATCCCCGCCGGCCGCGCGTCAGCTCCAATCCGCGGACCCTCGCGAACGAAATATCGCAGCGTTGAACCTTGCCGACCTCCGCGAGCAGGTGCGGCTCGCCAGCCGGCCCGACGGCTACTGGATCTTGATTAAAGGCTCGCGGCATGAAGGCTTTGCCGATCAGATTTTCGATCGCCAGTACGCGGCCAACTGGCTGGCTGTGGATCCTCTGCGCATGAAAGAAATTTGCGACGGGTATCTCCTCGCTTTCTTCGACGCGTATTTGCGGAATGAGCGCCGGCCGCTGCTGCGGCGGGAGCCGTCCCCTTATGGCGAGGTCGAGCTTTTGGGCGACAGCGCGCATCGGATGGGGGACGCGCTCGCAACGCCCATTTCCAAGTGACGCGTTTATAAGGGATATACGACTATGACGACGAGTTTCGCTAGCCTCGGGTCTTGATTTCGGAGGCCCGTTTTTCCCACGCGGTTGCCTCACTCTCGGCGTGAAGCTGTTTCAAGCATCGCGCGCCGGCAAGCAGGCTCGTCCCAAGACTTGCATAATCGACGCGGCCGTGGACGTCGCCCTTCTCCGCCTCCGCGACGGCGCGTTCGAAGAAGGGCCGCGCCTCCGCGAATTGGCCCAGGCGCGAATAGCAATAGCCCACCTGATGCAGGCTCGTCCCAAGACTTGCATGATCGACGCGGCCGTGGACGTCGCCCTTCTCCGCCTCCGCGACGGCGCGTTCGAAGAAGGGCCGCGCCTCCGCGAATTGGCCCAGGCGCGAATAGCAATAGCCCACCTGATGCAGGCTCGTCCCAAGACTTGCATGATCGACGCGGCCGTGGACGTCGCCCTTCTCCGCCTCCGCGACGGCGCGTTCGAAGAAGGGCCGCGCCTCCGCGAATTGGCCCAGGCGCGAATAGCAATAGCCCACCTGATGCAGGCTCGCCCCAAGACTCTCATGATCGACGCGGCCGTGGACGTCGCCCTTCTCCGCCTCCGCGACGGCGCGTTCGAAGAAGCGCCGCGCCGCCGCGAATTGGCCCAGGCTGGAATAGCAATCGCCCACTAAATGCACGCTCATCCCAAGACTTGCATGATCGACGCGGCCGTGGACGTCGCCCTTCTCCTTGGCCGCGACGGCGCGTTCGAAGAAGGGCCGCGCCTCCGCGAATTGGCCTGTTTCAAGGAGCGCTCGACCGATCGCTTCCCCATCTTCGATCGAAATTTCGGCTCCTTGTCCGTCCAAGCGCGGCAGATCAGGTACAAAGGCCATCAACTTTGCCGACGCTTCGGCGTTATTGGGGTGGTTCGCCACCTCGCGCGCTATTGACACCATTTGCGAAACTTGTGCGGCGACGATCTTCTCCAGGAGCGCGGCCTGCTCACTCAACATAGGCAAGGCAAGAACGAATGAGGCGAACAGCTGATGCATCCGCAATTCGGCCCCATCTTGAAGCAGGTGAAGGTCGAGACATGCATCGAGACGGCGTTGGAATTCGCCGCTGCTCCAGCCCGCCGCCGTCGTGAGACAGATTTGCAATTCGTCTCGTGGGATGCGCTGCGGGTCGAAACGCGCCGCCGCGCAACAAAGCAGTTGCGCAGGAAGTTCAAGCTGGTGGTAAACGCCGCTGAAGCTTTTCTTGGCTTCCTCGGTCAAGGTCAGCGCCACACTCTGGAGCCGGCCTCGACGCGCTTCGTAGGCCAGCGTTGCGGACGCCGGCACGATTTGAACCGGAAGTCCTTCTGCGAGCGTGGCGAGTTCATCGCCATATCGATCTGACAGCTCTTTCCCGGCAAGCTCTGTAATCAGTTCGATTGACTTCTCGCGGGAAAGCGGCGGAACCTCGATTGCCGACCATTGTGCGTCCCAACGGTCGAGCGTTGTGGTCATCAACACGTGGCATGGCATGCCGGCGCGCGGCAGCCACGGCATGACAGCGTCCACCGACTGGACATTGTCATAGATCAGAAGAGACGGCGTAGCTCCGAGCGCCGTAAATGTTCGCGAACACTGGTCCTCCAGCGGCATTCCTTGTGACACATCCAGGCACAGCACCGTCTGACCCAGCCTTGCCAAGTCGACGACGATTGTCTCCTTGGCGGCGGCGACGATAAATGTCCCCCCAGGGTAAGCATCGCGATTACGGCGCGCGAATTCCCGCGCCAGTTCACTTTTTCCGACGCCTGGCGGACCATGGAGGACGAGAACCGCCTCGCGCGACGGATCGCCCAGCTTGCCGCTGATCAATTCCAGCAGGTCGTCGCGGCCGACGAAAGGCAGATTGCGCCGCGAGGGGATGTTGCTGAGAAACGGCTGAACCACCGGACGCTCCGGCGCCTGCACAATGAGCGCAACGTCAAGGTCCGATGCATGCTTGCCGAGCCGCGGGATCGGAAAACTTCTTGTGTACTCCAGCTCGTCGGGAAAGAGGCTCGGATCGATGGTCCAGAGAGGGCGAGGGTTATCTTCGTAACGGATTGGGAAGACGTCGATGTTACCGTTGTCAAACTTGCAGTAGAGCGCTCTATTTGGCCATTGGCGCGTCTGGTAGGCAGCGCCCGCCGCCATATGTAGGGCTTTGCCCGTTACGCCGACGACGTTTTCGACGTCCGTCTCATGCAAATGGCCACGCAAGACAAGATCAACGCCTGATTGCAGCGCGGCCCTGATATTCGTACGCTCGACGTCATGCAGCCATTCAAGAGGATGGTGAATAAGCGCAATTTTCAGATCGGCAGCTGCTTGCCCTATCTCCTCTATTGCAGCATCGACACAGCGGCGGCCGACCCAGAGCTTCGCATGATCATCGTCGTCCTGGCAAAACAAGGCGCTATTCAGCGGTAGAACGCCGATCTTGCAGCCGCGGACTTCGACGACTTCAAAGGAGCCGCAGGTGGAATCTTCCGGAAATAACCGGATGCCATCAAAGTAACGGTTGTGCCACTCAACGAAGGCGCGTTGCTTCTGGCTGATATGAGGCTTGGGAGCCGCCACACGGAAATAGGTGTCGGCCTCCTCACGCAATGCAAGCGTTCTTGCCAATCCGACCCCGAAGGTTCGATTGGCGTCGTGGTTTCCGGGAATTACAAAGAGGCGTCGCTTCTCAACCCCGGCGGCCGCACACAGAGCGTCAAAGAACTTTGTCGCGGGTTCATATTCGCTTTCTTGACCGCTGTACGCGACGTCGCCTGTGGCAAAGATCAAATCTGGTTGACGACCGCGTCGTTCCCGGAATTCCCTTACCGAACGGACCAGCGCGCGAAGAACAACGTCCCGGTCATAAGGATCACCGCCCTTGAAATGAAAATCTGAAACGTGCAGCCAATGTATAGACATATTGACCGTCGAAAATTTGAAATTTTTCAAGGAGGCTTGGACAACACAGAAAGATGCTAAGCTAGCATAATTTCAATTCCGGGCAACGCAAGGATTCGGCGTCTCGTTAACTCTTGCGCAGCATGAACTTAGGCGTTCAAAAGTGTGGCCGTCGACGGCTATAGCTGTATCTTTTGGAACAGAAACAGAACTTGCGCTCTGCGCCCGCCTCGGCTAGGCACGAAGCATGGGAAAAGCCGTTACCCCGCCTTCGCCGCCGGCCAGCGGCGGGTTTGAGCCCGTCAATCTGCGCGACGCGCTGGAAGAGCGCTATCTCGCCTATGCGCTCTCGACCATCATGGGGCGGGCGCTGCCGGACGCGCGCGACGGCCTGAAGCCGGTGCATCGGCGCATCCTCTATGGCATGCAGATCCTGCGGCTCGATCCCGGCACCGCCTTCAAGAAATGCGCGAAGATCGTCGGCGACGTGATGGGCTCCTTTCACCCGCATGGCGACCAGGCGATCTATGACGCGCTCGTCCGGCTCGCGCAGGATTTTTCCTCGCGCTATCCGCTGATCGACGGCCAGGGCAATTTCGGCAATATCGACGGCGACGGCGCCGCCGCCTACCGCTACACCGAAGCGCGCATGACCGACGTCGCGCGGCTCCTCCTCGAGGGCATCGGCGAGGACGCGGTCGATTTTCGCGACAATTACTCGGGCGACCAGCAGGAGCCGGCCGTCCTGCCTTCCGCCTTGCCGAATCTCCTCGCCAATGGCGCGCAAGGCATCGCCGTCGGCATGGCGACTTCAATTCCGCCGCATAATCTTGCCGAGCTTTGCGACGCGGCGCTTTATTTGATCGCTCATTCGAATGCGACCGTTGAGCAGCTGCTCGCCTTCGCCCCGGGGCCGGATTTTCCGACCGGCGGCGTTTTGGTCGAGCCCAAAGAATTGATCGCCGAGACCTACCGCACAGGGCGCGGCTCGCTACGCCTGCGGGCGCGCTGGACCAAGGAAGATTCTTCCCGCGGGACGTGGGCGATCGTCATAACCGAAATCCCCTATATGGTGCAAAAATCCCGGCTGATCGAAAAGATCGCCGAGCTCTTGAACGAGAAGAAACTGCCCCTCGTTGCCGACATCCGTGACGAATCGGCGGAAGACGTGCGCATCGTCATCGAGCCGAAGAGCCGCGCCGTCGATCCTGCCATGCTGATGGAGCACTTATTCAAGCTGACCGAGCTTGAGACGCGCTTCCCAATGAACATGAACGTGCTCGAGGGCGGCGTCGTGCCGCGCGTCGTCTCCTTCAAGGAAGCGCTGCAGCAATGGCTCGATCATCGCCGCGAGGTGCTGCTGCGCCGTTCGAGGCACCGGCACGCCGAGATCGTGCGGCGGCTGGAGGTCCTGGCCGGCATGCTGATCGTCTTCCTCAACCTCGACGCGGTGATCCGCATCATCCGCGAGGAGGACGAGCCGAAGCCGAGGCTGCAGGCCTCTTTCGGCCTGTCGGAGACGCAGGTCAATTACGTGCTCGATACGCGGCTGCGCAGCCTGCGCCGGCTCGAAGAAATGCAGATCGCGCGCGAGCACGACGAACTCGTCAAGGAGCAGGGCGAGATCGAGGCGCTGCTTGGCGACGAGGCCAAGCAGTGGAAGAAGATCACCGCGCAGATTCGCGACTTGAAGAAAAGATATGGGCCGGAAACCAAGCTGGGGCGGCGCCGTACGACCTTCGCCGCGGCGCCGGACCTTGCCGACGCCGATCTTGCGAACGCTTTCGCCGAGCGCGAGCCTGTCACCGTGGTCGTCTCGCAAAAGGGCTGGATCCGCGCGCTGAAAGGTCATGTGGCGAACCTGACGGGCTTGCAGTTCAAGGGCGACGACGCCTTGAATGTCGCCTTTTTCGCCGAATCGACATCGAAGATCCTGGTTCTTTCCGGCGACGGCAAGGTTTTCACGCTGGAGGCTGGAAGACTGCCGGGCGGGCGCAGCCAGGGCGAGCCGTTGCGGCTGATGGCGGACATCGGCGAGGGCGAGACGATAGCGGCGGTTTTCCCTTATTCGCCCGACGCGAAAATGCTGATCGCCGCCAGCGACGGGCGCGGCTTCGTCGCGGCGCAGCACGAGATGATCGGCGGCACGCGCAAGGGCAAAGCGCTGCTCAACGTAGACAAGCCGGCGACCGCGCGCGTCATTACGCCGGCGGACGGCGACCATGTGGCGATCATCGGCGAGAACCGCAAGCTTCTTGTCTTTCCGCTGGATCAGGTCCCGGAAATGGCGCGCGGCAAAGGCGTGCGGCTGCAGAAATACCGCGACGGCGGCATCGCCGATGCAAAGGTGTTTCGTCTCGAAGAGGGTCTCACGTGGAAGGATTCCGCCGGACGCGTTTTTACGGTTGCGGCTGAAGACCTTAAGGAATGGATCGGCAACCGGGCCGAAGCTGGCCGCCTGCCGCCGCGCGGCTTTCCGAAGAACAACAGGTTTGGGTGACCGGCGCCGACTCGAGCAATTTTATCATGGCTCTACGGCCCGTCCCGCATTACGCTATGCGGGCTGCCAACTGCGAGCTAGCCGGATGCCTGTTTCGCGAAATGGAAAGGATGCTGCTTCGTTGAAAGAGCCCACCGACCCTCCGCTCAGCGCTTCATATCCGCAGGTGGGACCCGGCACGCGGCTCAACGGCATCTATGTGATCGACCGCCTGATCGGCACAGGCGGCATGGGGCAGGTTTATGCCGGCCACTCGATCGAGACCGCCGATAAGGTGGCGATCAAGATGCTTCGCCCGGAGCTGGCCCGGAACGACACTTACCTCGCCTTGTTCAGGAAGGAAGCGGCGGCGCTTCATCGGACACTGCACGACGCCATCGTTCGCTACTATCTCTTCACCAGCGATCCCGATCTCCGCTGCCCCTATCTCGCGATGGAATTCGTCGAAGGAGAATCGCTTGCTACAATATTGAGCCGCCAGCCCCTGGATCTCGATGCGGTGCGCATCCTTCAGCGACGCCTCGCGACCGGCCTCGACGTGGCGCACCGGGCCGGTGTGATCCACCGCGATGTGTCACCCGACAATATCATCCTTCCCGGCAACGACCCGACACGGGCGAAAATCATCGATTTCGGAATTGCCCGCGACGCTCTGGGGGATGCGACGGTGATCGGCGGCGACTTTGCCGGCAAGTCGAGCTACGTCTCGCCCGAACAGGTCGGCTTGTTCGGCGGCGTAGTTACGGCCAAGTCCGACATCTACAGCCTTGGCCTCACGCTCGCCGCTGCTTTGCTCGGCGCCCCGCTCGACATGGGAGGCCTGCCCGCGAACATGGTGCAAAAGCGGACCAGCGTGCCGGATTTGAGCGAGATCCCTGCCGAGATGCGTCCGCTGCTGCGCAGCATGCTGCAGCCGCCGCCAGAGGATCGACCCGGCAGCATGGCCGATGTGGCCGCCTGGCCGACCGACGCCATGCCCGCGTTGGCGCAACCGGCTCCAGGAAGGGACCGCCGCTGGATTGCGGCGGGCGTGGCGGCGGCAGTGGTGCTCGTCGGCGTCGGCATCGGAATGCTGGGCGTCGGCGGCGGCTCGCATGTTCGCAAATCGGAGGCTCCCGACCTGGCGCCGCCTGGCCCAGCCCGCCCGGCAGCCGAAGCTCTGGACGGCGCGGTGGTGCAGCCAGTCGAAACGCCGCCTCAGCCGTCGGAGCCCGGCCCGAGCGCGCCAACGCCCGGCGCGCCTGTCGCTTTGGCGCCGGCGCCCTCCGATGCGCCGGCTGCTGCGCCGTCGACGCCCCACAACCCGAGTGCGCCGGCCGACCGCGCGGCGGCGGAACTGGCCGCAGATCTCGCGCCTTCGGCGCTATCCCTCCGCGTCTCCGTCCAAGCGGGCCTCCGGCCCGGATGACGCCGCCACCGTGGCCGGTCTTGTTGCGCGGCCAGCGGCGGAAGCTGCGTCGCTCCCGCCGACGACGCCCGGAGCGTTCCGCGATTGCAGCGCCTGCCCTGAAATGATCACGCTAGAGGCGGGCGCCTTAGCAATGGGCAGCAATGCCGATCCGAGCGAACGGCCGATTCATAAAGTGACGGTCGCGCGTTTTGCGGTTGGCCGCCTTCCGGTGACGGTGGCTGAATGGCGGCTCTGCGTTGCGGCCAAAGGGTGCAGCTTCGATCCGGGCGGCGATCCGGACACGCCGGTCCACAACATCAGTTGGGACGACGCCGAGCAATATCTTGCCTGGCTCTCACGGCTCACCGGCCACCGGTACCGCATGCCCAGCGAAGCTGAGTGGGAATATGCGGCGCGGGCAAATACCAAGACGCGGTACTGGTGGGGCGATCAGTTCAGGCCGGACATGTCGTCGTGCCACTCTTGCAGCGCAGAAGTCTCAGCCAACCCACCTAAGGCGGGCGTCTTTCCGGCGAACGCCTTCGGTGTTCGCGACGTGACAGGTTCGGTGTCGCAATGGGTCGCCGATTGTTGGCACAAGAATTTTAGAGGCGCACCGACCAATGGGGGCGCTTGGGAGGCGCCGCGGTGCGCTACACGGGTTCTGCGAGGCGGCTCCTGGACAAGCACGCCGGAGGACCTGCGGATCACCAATCGGGAATTCTATGACGCGGCGGTCCGCTACCCCGGACACGGACTTCGCGTTGCGCGCGACATGGCGGATTGACCGGGAACCGGCGCCGGCTCCAAGGGCGGCGTACAGGAAGACGATTGGCGGAGGGACGATGACCCACTGGATCAAACCGGCATTAGTTGT
This sequence comes from uncultured Alphaproteobacteria bacterium, assembly GCA_963815815.1. Lineage (GTDB taxonomy): Bacteria > Pseudomonadota > Alphaproteobacteria > Rhizobiales > Beijerinckiaceae > Methylocapsa. The sequence continues at coordinate 17,304 of CAWFIA010000007.1, read as the reverse complement.
GTTCGCGACGGCGTGGTCGTGGCAGGCCATCGCTCAGGCCCCGGCCACGACGCCTGAGACCGCCACGCCACCGGCAGAGGCGCCCGCTCCCTACAAGCAAACGGCCGCCCCGGAAGGCGCAAAGGTCTACATCATCGGTCCGGCCAATGGAGCGCGCGTTCACTCACCCTTCCTCGTTCAATTCGGGTTGAAGGGGATGGGGGTCACGCAAGCTGAAAGCTCCGCGCCGAACGCCGGCCACCACCATCTCCTGGTCGATGTGAAGGAGCCGGTTTCGCCCACTGAGGTCATACCGTCGGACAAGTCTCATCTTCATTTCGGCCGCGGCCAGACCGAGACCACCCTCGATCTGCCGCCGGGCCGGCATACGCTCCAGCTCGTCCTGGGCGACGCCAAGCACAGGCCGTTCGTCCCGATGTTGGCGTCGCAAAAAATCGAAGTGACGGTGGTGTCGCCGCACGCCAAGAAGAAGCATCGGCGGCCTGGGCATCATTATCATTAAAAGGTAAAGCTTGCCGCAGCCAGCCCGGGGGGCGAAAATGATCCGGGCTGGGGCGGTGCGTTTTTGCAAACTGTTGCGATCGCAGAGAATGCGACCAAAACGTCTTCGATCCTCGGACGTAACTTCGAAAATACGCATTCGGGAATCCTCCGAATGCGTCAATTCACTAGGCTTGTGGCTGTGCAGATGGGCAAAAACTTAGGTGATTCAGGGCATTTAGCCGCTCGAATCAAGAGAAGCCGCTTGATGGCCAATTACGATTGTCGGCTTACATCCGATTACGATTGTCGGCTTATTGATCATGATCTGCTCCTCCTGGTGTCGATCACATAATCGCATATTCAAATGGGAAGTAAACCCGGTTCCGTCAACCATGAGCCATGATGCCCATAGCGCAGCCTATCTCTAAATTCGACGCTTTCCAACCTTCGAGCCTGAAATCAGGAGAACAATCGTACCGATCAAGCTCATGTTTTGTCATTTGCTCTGCTTTAATCCAGTTGCTGATGGAAAGCCGGCGTTTAGTCGTAACCGTTCGTCGCCATCTCTCGGGCATGTCCTCGAAAGACAAATTCATGTCTTTAGGAACCTCAAATATTAATTGCAATAGGTCGGTGTGATTATTCTTTGACGAAAAGAAGAACACATCCTCTTGCTTCTCTAGCACGTCTGTAAATAAACCATAAAACTTAAACGAGTACCGTAACTCATATTTAACGCTGTCTTTTGGAATAAGGGGTGGATGAAAAAAAAACATCAGATTGTGCTTAAGTGGCTCCAATTGTGGTTCGTTTGGTCCTAAGGAATAGGTTTCATCCTCAACAGGAAAACGCAGGTGTGTCACTTGGATGGGCGGATCATCCCTTTGTGGAACATCGTTTATAAATCGTGTTACCTCCGGACGCAATTCCCCCAAATCATCTGCCCTGTCATTGAAAATGAGCCTTGCACCATATGCTGAAACGCTGTTTTCAATCGGCTCGATCAGATCGCGAGCGATGACTTCATCGCGGACCCCAGCGTCTCTATTAAGCAATGCATTACATGTGTAGATCAATGTTTTCTTCACAACTCTGCATTTGCTAAATTCAAGAACTTGAGAATGATATTTCCTAACGAATTCCAAATTTCTGTAGATCATTCGATCTTTTTCTTTATTTTTAAACACTAGTTTTTCATTATCCTCGAGCGCAATAGCAAGTTTTTCCGCTATGTTTTTAGCTTGACTCTTTTTGCTTTTCGATATATGCATTCAAAAATTCCCGGACCTGTCGAACATAATTATTGTATGTTACAATATTTTTCAATTGCTCTATTGCTTTATCGAACTCAAGTGTCTCGATATCTGTTTCAATATATTTGACCCTGTCCTTTGGTAGTTTTTCCAGTGATCTCTCGACGGCAACATCCATGGCTGTAAATATCAGAGCTTTACTATATTCAAATGCGCCCTTTTTAAAGTCATACGTTCCAAAACGTTTGAACCCGAAGCCAAGAATATCGTCTTCCCCATTATTTAGCTGATCTGAGGGAAAGTTATTGATCAATCCCCCATCTACATACGGTGAACCGGAATAAGTTTCAAATATAAAAGGCAAAGCAGACGAACAGAACAAAGCCTCCTTTATCGTATGATCAGCTTGCGTTCCGTCAAATATTTTTGGCATCCCGTTTTGAATGTCACTTGCGTGAAATAAACAAGAGATTTCAAGTTCTCGCATATGGGAAACTCTAGCGGTTTCGTTGAATAGTTTATACAAAAATGCTTTATATTGCTCACTATTATACAATGGAATACCGCGCACTAGGTCGACGGCCAATCGTAATGTTCCCGCTTTTCTTTTTATCTGTGGCCAATCCTTTTCTGCAAGTCGAAGCATAGATTGCCTGAATAATTCGGGGTCTTTTCCGGTCGCTAACATGCAGCCTGCCAAAGCGCCGGCAGAGGTCCCTGAAATTCGAGTAACCTTGATCTTTTCGCTCGCGTCGTAAACAGCCTGAGCTGCGGCCATTAAAGCAACTAGTTTGGCACCGCCGCCTTGAAATACGAGCTGCACATTTAGTTTAGTCATCGCTTTCTCCGACAAGGTCAGGTTGGAAATAATATGAAAATACGGTGTAAAGCGGCTCTTACGAAGACAATTTAATTAATGATGATTGAAATTTTCTAGTTGATCGTATTGTTCCTTTAGGATCGTGGTGTCAAGTAACATACTAAGCGTGCTTGTGAGAATAATTACGCGCTAGCGCTCCGACCCTGTAAATACTTACCCCACGCGCTCCCAGCCGTTCATGCTGAGGCGCTCCTGCGGCAGGAAGCGTTCCTTATAGGCCATTTTCTGCGAGCCCTCGACCCAATAGCCAAGATAGACGTGCGGCAGGCCGAGCCGCCTTGCGCGCTCAATATGGTCGAGGATCATATAGGTGCCGAGCGAGCGCCGCTGCTGGTCCGGCGCATAAAAGGAGTAGACCATTGAAAGCCCGTCGGCGAGAAGATCGGTGAGGCAGGCCGCGACCAGCTGGGTCTCGCCCGGCGCGTTGGGATCGGGCTCACGATATTCGACGACGCGCGTCTCGACATGGCTATCCTCGATCATCATGGAGTAGTCGAGAACGGTCATGTCGGCCATGCCGCCTTCGCCGTGACGGGCGTCGAGATAGCGCCGAAACAGGGAATATTGCTCGGAGGTCGCCCGCGTCCGGCAGACGATGCCGACGAGGTCGCTATTTTGATCCTTCACCCTGCGGAAGTTGCGGGAGGGACGGAAATCCTCCACCTTGACGCGGACCGAGACGCAAGCGCGGCAGCGCTCGCAAGCAGGCCGATAGGCTATCGTCTGCGAACGGCGAAAGCCGGACAGAGTAAGCTGATCGTTCAGGCTGACCGCGCGCCCGCCGATGAGGTGGGTGAAGACCTTGCGTTCCTGCCGATCAGGAAGGTAGGGGCACGGAGACGGCGCCGTCAGGTAAAACTGCGGCGCGTCGCGCGGTTCTCGCGTCAAGCTGGTCGGCCCCTTTGATCCCGATTTCATCTTTGTTGATTCAAGGCTAGCGCTTTCTTAATCCGCTGCAACTCAAAAAAATGCTTCGTTCAATACGGACGGCGAGTCATGATCACGCCAGCGAGGATATCGTGCAAACATCTTTTTCCATCGGTCACCAAAGCGACGAGAAAAATCGGCATAAACATGGTGCTAAGGTAAAATAGCACCGCATGCGCCGCCGCAATCAGGAACGGGACGCGCTGACCGTCGGTCAGGCGCAGCTCAAGGTCCATGGCGCGCATTCCCGGAGTCGCCATCTGCGGGCCGGACACGGTGAGGCCGTTGTAGAAAAACGCGACAAGAGGAAATATCGGCGGCAGGATCAGCACCGAAAGTCCGAGCGAAATGAAAGCGAGCGCCAACCATATCGCAAAGGAAAGAATCGAAACGATAATAAAGTCGAGAAAGAAGGCGGCGATGCGCCGGACCAGCACGCCGGAGAACGCCGCGGGCGGCAGATTGGCGGGGACGTACGTCGGCGTTTGGACCGGCCATCTGTCAAAACCGCTCGGGTTGCTCATTTAACATTCCTATTCGCATAACATTCCTATTCGCGAGCGCCCGAAAAACGTCCCGCGCGCGCTCACTGCGCGACATGCCTTAGCAAGATCCGCTGCCGCAATCAGGCTAAGACGGCTCTTTTGGCCTGGCGGGATGCGAAATCATGCGCCGCTCTTCGCCCGGTTTTGGCTGACGCAGTTTTGGCCCGGTTCATGCCACAAAATGATACCATCAAGAATTGCGATTGAGCGGCCGATAGACGGCTTTTTTTCCGCGCGTCGCCATAGAGCCGCTGCTTGTCGCCTGATTTCGCGATTTTCTGTTCGCGGCCGCGCATCACAGCGCCGGGCCGGATAGGAATTCAAGCATGACGAGAACAGACTTGGCGACAGCAACTCTTTTGATCTGCACCGCGAATTGCGGCTCAGCCCGCTCCGTCAAAGCTGTGTCAGTGGAAAAGCCGCCGCATAATTTTATCCGACTGGCTGACGTCGCCCCGCGGATCACACAGGACATGCGTTACGCCGGCCCGGAGAATTTCATGGGCCGTCCGGTTCCCCGGCTATTGCGCCGCGCAATGCTGGCTGCGCCGGGAAGTGGCGGAAGCGCTCGCCGCGGTTCAAAAGGATGCGGAAAGCGCGGGCCGCAGGCTCGTCGTCTATGATTGCTACCGGCCGCAGCGGGCGACGCAGGCCTTCATCGCATGGGCGGCAGACCCTTCCGATCAGGCTATGAAGGCGGCCTATTATCCGCATCTTGAAAAGGCGGCTCTGTTTGAGCTCGGCTACATCGCCAAGGCCTCGGCGCATTCGACCGGCGTCGCCGTCGACCTTGCGCTGGTCGGGCTCGACTTCGGCACGTCGTTCGATCTTTTCGACGAAGCCTCGGGCGCACGCAGCCTCGCCATTTCAGAAGACGCGAAGCGAAACCGCGCGGAGCTTTTCGCTCTGATGCAACGGCATGGATTCGTCAATTTCGATAAGGAATGGTGGCATTTCACGCTCGAAGGCCTTAATGGCGTCGAGCCGCATGATTTTGAGGTGCGTAGGAGTTGAGGTTCGATTCAAATCGATCAAGCGCTCTTTCCCGTCGCTGTGACGCGTGCTTCTATTCAAAAAGCCCGTAACGGTTTGGGAATCAAATCGGAATGCGCCAGGCGCTGCATCAGCTGGGTGTCGAGACGCGAGGCAAGGGCCTCGTCGAAATCACCCGCGACGTCGCAGCCTTCGTGAGCAGAGAGGGAATGGCGACGGGGCTGCCGACGCTTTTCTGCCGGCACACGTCGGCTTCGCTGCTTATTCAGGAAAACGCCGATCCTGACGTGCAAAAGGATCTTGCCACCTTTTTCGAGCGAATAGCGCCGGAGGATCCGGCGCGTTATGTGCACGAATCCGAAGGGTCAGACGACATGCCGGCGCATATCCGCGCCGCGCTGACGCAGGTTCAGCTTTCAATTCCCGTCGCGGCTGGTGCAATGACGCTTGGGACCTGGCAGGGGATTTATGTGTTTGAACACCGCAGAAGGGCGCATCAAAGGCAAATCGTTCTGCATCTTTTGGGCGAGTGAAGGCGCAGCATTCGGCAGCCCCGCAAAATCCCGCCGCGCCATTCAATTGCGCGAAAATCGGAAGATTTCCCTGGCTCATTGTTCTATTTCTACGCGCGCTGGCGGCGCGCCTTGGGGCGCGTGAGGGAAGGCGGCCATGATGCAAAGAGCTTCCGTGACGGCGGCCGTCCTCGTCATCGGCGACGAGGTGCTGTCGGGGCGCACCAAGGACGCCAACAGCGGATACATCGCCGATTCCCTCGCCAAGATCGGCGTCGATCTGCGCGAAATACGCGTCATCGCAGATTCCCCAGGCGATATTGTCGCCGCGGTCAACGCGTTGCGGGAGCGCTACGACTACGTCTTCACCACCGGCGGCATCGGCCCGACGCATGACGACATCACCGCCGATGCGGTCGCGGCGGCGTTCGGCGTCGGCATCTCCGAGGACCCTCGCGCGATCAAATTGTTGCTTGAGCGGATTAAGCCGGAACATCTCAACGAGGCGCGGCGGCGCATGGCCCGCATTCCGCATGGGGCCGAACTCATCGAAAATAACATCTCGAAAGCGCCCGGCTTCTGGATCGGCAATGTCATCGTCATGGCCGGCGTGCCGGCGATCATGCAAGCGATGCTCGATCGGGTTGCGCCGAAACTCGCGACGGGCGAGCGGATGCTGGCGCAAACGATCGACGCGGGCAGCCTTTTCGAGGGCGCTTACGCCGCCGGCTTGGGCGACGTCGCCGCCGCCAACCCCGAGCTCTCGATCGGCTCCTATCCTTCCTTCCATGACGGCGTCTTCCGCAATGAGATCGTTGTTCGCGGCAAGGAGGCGGCGCGGGTCGCCGCCGCCGCTGCGGAGATCGAGGCCTTGTTGGTGCGCCTCGTCAATGAGCGGGTTTAAGGCGCTAATGTCGGTTCCGCCGCAGCCCAATCCGCAGAAAGCCTTTCACGTTTCCTGGGACCAATTTCACCGCGACGCGCGCGCGCTCGCCTGGCGCCTTAGCGCGAGCGGGCCATTTTCCGGTATGGTGGCGGTCACGAGGGGCGGCCTCGTGCCGGCGGCGATCGTCGCCCGCGAGCTCAATATGCGCCTCATCGAGACCTTTTGCGTCGAAAGCTATATGCGCGAGAGCACGCAGGGTGAAATCAAGGTGCTGAAGAGCGTTTCGCCGGAACTCGGGCGCGACGAAGGCTCAGGGCTTCTCGTAGTAGACGATCTCGCCGACACCGGCGCGACGGTGAAAGTCGTGCGGGCTTTGCTGCCGAAGGCCCATATCGCCACCGTCTACGCCAAACCGCTTGGCGGCCCGCTCGTAGACACCTACGTTACCGAAGTTTCGCAAGACACCTGGATCTATTTTCCGTGGGATCTTGGCCTCAGCTTTCAGGCGCCGATATCGGATGCCGGGCGGACCTGAAGGCGGTCCTCAACGCATTCCGCCGGCTTGTCTGCGCCCTCGGCTGCGCTTAAAGGCTTTAGGTCTTCGGCGGACGTGGCGAAATTGGTAGACGCAAGGGACTTAAAATCCCTCGACTTCGGTCATACGGGTTCGATTCCCGTCGTCCGCACCATTTAAGATTATTATCAATAGCTTAGGTCACTTGTGCTCTATTTTGTAGCATTGTGCGGATATGCGTTTGTAGCATTTCGGAAACGCTGATTTGATTCGCGCGTCTCTCCGCATCCTATTCCAAGTACGAGCATTTCGGGTTCTTCTTCCGCGTCGATATAAAATGAGAGCCGATGTTAGCTCGCCGCCCAACTGGATCGTTGTCGGAAAATCCTCCCAAATTCGCCGAGCGCGAGCTGAATGGCTCATCGTTGACCAAATTCGCGACAAGTCGGGTTTGTGTCGGGAATGAACCTCAGAGATTCAGGATTTCGCGACCAAGTGAGCCGCGAAGCACCGAACCCAAGCCGGAGATAGAAATCGAGCTGAGGATTTGCGACCGGAAATATATGAAAGAATTTAGACGGATTCCCTTCTTTCGTGGGGCGTAGCCGGGGTTCCTGAAAGCTTTATCTCTCCCCAGCGGGGCGCAGCCCCGCTGCTTAGCGTTGCACGTAATGCCCTCGCTTCGCTCGGGGGAGTTTCGGACGGCCCCGCCAGACGGTCGTCAAAATCAAAGAACCGCGGCGCCCAATCGACCGCGCTCCGCTTGCGACATGACCGAGCAAATCAATCAAACGCCAATTCGCCCAGCGGTTTTTCGAGGCATCCAGGTGTTCGTAGTGCGCGCCGCCTTCATGCCGTTTTCCAGCGGCGCGTTTTGAACATCAGCATCCGAAATTGCTCAAGGTCTGCTCGCACCAATCCGACCGCGCCGGCGATGTAGACCGCGCCGCCAGCAAGGATCGCAAAAGCGAGAACGACGAGTTGCGGCGCATGCGCCGGCGCGTTGAGTTGCGCCGCCCGCGCCGCGACGAACATCAGCAGCGACACGACGGCAAGCTTGAGAAAGATACCCATCGATTTTCGAACATCGACCCTGGCCGTCCAGCGAGCGAAAAACAGCATCAATGGCAAGACTGCCAGGTTGCAGAGCAAGACCGCCGTGGCCAGCGCCTCTGCGCTGAGGCGAGCCGCCGCTATGACCGGCGCGGCGGCAAGGATTATGAAAACCAGCCTCAGCTTAAGAACAAGGGCAGAATAGCCGAGCGCGAGGATTGTGGAGGCGCAGAGCGCGTCTATCGTCTTTAAAATAGCCAAGGGCGTAAGAATCGCGACAACGGCCACCGCGCCGCTCCACTGCGCTCCGAAGATAAAAGGAACTGCCACCGGCGCGACAGCTGCGAAGCCGATGAAGATCGGAAATGCGCAGAGCGCGGTCATGCGCAAAGCGGTATTGAAAAAGCGGTCGATCTTCTCGGGATCGTCTTGGATTCTTGCTACCGTCGGAACGATGAGGCCCATGAGCGGAGTGAGGAAAACGTCCCATAGAACCTGAAATGGCCGGCGCGCGAAGGAATAGACCCCGACGGCCGCAGGTCCGAGGAAAACGCCCAAAACAAACGCCGGCAGCTCGTTATTCGCGAAAGCCAAAACGGACTGCGCCACGATCGGGCTGGCGAAGGGCAACAGATCCCGGCAGCGGGCGTGCGAATAGCTCAGGAGGGGCCTCCATCCGGAGCCGAGAAATACAAGCGTCGTTCCGACGCAGGTTTTTGTGACCTGATAGCCGATCACGCTCCAGGCGCCGCATCCAAAAGCCGCCATGGCGACAGCCAAAGCGGCGCTCGTGGCGGTGGCCAACAGGGTGCGCAAGGCAAGCTTGCGAAAACCGAGCTCGCGCTTCAGGACGGCGCCTGGAACTACGGCAAGAGACTCGATCGCCACCACGACGCAGCTCCAGCCAAGAAGCGGTTCGAGTTCGGGCTGCCGGAAGAACCGCGCGATCAGACCGGCGCAAATCCAGATCAAGCCGCTCAAGACGAACCCTATTGCAGCGAGCAGCCAGAACGCTGAGTTAAGATGCGCGCGATCTATCTCGCGACGCTGGACGAGCGCGTCGGGAATCCCCGTCGTCACGAGGACAGAGAGAAAGAACACAGGAAGCATCGCGAGAGTCGCGAGGCCGAATTCCTGCGGCGTCAAGAAGCGGGTCAGAGCGACGAATACGCCGAGCGCAATGAGGTTGGAGACCCACGCCGCGCCGGCGGTCCAGATCGCGCCGCCTATAAGTTTGTCGCCAAGTGAAGACAAAGGTAGCCTCTCGCGCAAATTGAAAAGGAGTCAGAGCGCAACCCGTCAGACTGAGCGACACAAGATCGCTTTTCCTTCTGACTATCAGCATGTTTCGCACTGTTCTGTTTGGAATTGCTTTAAAGCAGGCGCGGCCTGCGCCCCGCCGAAACGCGCCGCGCGCCGTGATCAGAATAGAACCGTCGCGGGGAAAAACTCCTCGATGAGAGCCATGTAATCGTCGAGGCGTTTCTTGGGCAAATGGTAAAAGAGATATGTCCTGTCGTGGCGCACAAAGGTCTTGTAGTATTTTTCATACAAGGTTCTGTCTTGTGCGTCCATGAATGGTTCGCACGGAGGCTGCATCGAGTGCCATTTGAGCAGCCACTGCATCTCTCTCGACACGTAGGGCGCGAAACGCGCATGCACGATGTCGCCGTGATCCCATTTGAAGACGCCGTTCGCCAAGCCGCTGCCGGGTTTGTTGTCGCCAATCGGGAACTTGCCGCCGCCCTCGATATTCTCCCATTTCTCGCCCTTGAAAACCGCAAGCTTGCCGAGGTCGTGAATGAGCGTCGTCGCAAGCAGTTCGCGATCAGTGACGCCGGCCTCCTCCAGACTTTCCAGGATCTGCAGCGTATGCGTAAGCTGACTGCCGCAGTAAAGGTAGAGGTTCGTCGGGTCGATGATCTGCGCCTGTAACTCCAGCAGACGGTAGACCGGCATCTCCCCAAAAATCGGCTGCGCGTACTTCTTCTGCAATTCGGCGACGTCTGCCGCGGTCTGCGTCCGCGAGCGCTCGACGACGGCGCCCGCGTTGGCCTTGAAGTCTTCGATCGTGCGGATCCCCTCGATCCCGGCGATATTGTAATAGCCTTGCCTGTTCAGCGCGCTGACGACCATACGCTTGATCGCCTGATTGCCGCTGAGCAGATTTCGAACCGGATCTATAAGCCCCATGTGGCTCTTCTCCCTGTCTTACCGATGAGGGCGAAGGGGAATTCAGACGGCTATTCGAATCGATGTCGACTCCCTCGGCCTTAATCCCTTCAGAGCGGCGTCCATTTTGCCTGACGGCGAGCGCCTCTCGACAGGCCGCGCCGATGCCTCCCGCGCCAAATTTGCTCCGACCCACCTTGCGGCTGTGTTGACGCTCTCACCTCCGCGAAACTGTCGCGTCGGAGCGGCGGAGCGGCAAGGGTCGGAAAGTACGGTGTAGCTTAAGACGCACACGATTCTTCCCGGTTCGGGCGGCGCGATGCCGTACGGAGCGGCGGAGCGGCAAGGGTCGGAGAATACGGTGTAATATGAGGAAATTCGCGAAAACCGCTTAGTTTTCATGAAAGTATCCGAGCCGACGGCATTGTCGGTCACAAAGCCGCAAATCCGGCGAAAAAATCGCCGGTGACTAAAGCCCTATTCAATGCCTGTCTCTTCCGCCGCGGACATGAACGAGAGCCAAGCTTGATCATAGGCGATAGCTATGTTTCCGATTTATATAATCGATTAGACGAGCGCAAGCTCGTCTAATATGTCGGGGCCATTGGTAGTAGCTCTCACGCAGGAGAATATTAAATGGCCAGAATTGGCGAAAAAATCCCGAGCTTCTCTGTTACCGGCGTCAAGCCAGGCTTTGAAAAGCACGAAGAGAACGGCGAAAGCGCATTTGAGACCCTCACGGAAGAGAGTTTTCCTGGGAAATGGAAGGTGATCTTCTTCTATCCGAAAGACTTCACCTTCGTTTGCCCGACCGAGATCGCCGAATTCGCCCGGCTCAATGACGAATTCGCCGATCGCGACGCCGTCGTCCTCGGTGGCTCGACCGACAATGAATTCGTCAAGCTCGCCTGGCGGCGCAATAGCTTCACCAGCACGGTCTACGCCCCCAAGGGTTCGGGCCAGCTCGGCATCGCCTGGAACGACATCGACGCCAAGTTTCGCGCCCTCGCCCCGCTCGGCGGGCTCGGCGGCGACGCCATCAGCAGGACCCTCGACATCATCCACGATTTCCGCCGGGCCGCCGGCGTCAGCCCGTTGCTCGACCTGCTGCGGCCGGCGAACTAGCGGTCTTGCCGCGGATCGACGCGGGCGCAAACTGGATCTCAAACTGACGCACCCCGCAATTGGGAAATTAGCTTGGCCTGAACCGTTGTAGCCCCGACCTGAAGCCACGAGGGGCTGATGGTCAGCGTCGTTAAATAGCTCGCCCTGGCGCGGGTCGGGCTCGCGGCGGATGCGCGGTTGCCACAAGGTCATTTGCATGGCCCGCTCGACTGTCATTGCTTCGGGCATGGCTTGATCGTCAGCGGGGGATCGAGCTGCGTGCGTTCGTCACCACACGCGCCATCCAATTGGCCCTGGGTCAGACCATTGGCCCCGCTCAGGTCCTCAAGCTGAATGTGCGGACCTTCGATGCCGGCGTGCGCAAGCATGTGCTTGCTGCGATCGAGCGGATCGTCAATGCCGAGGCCGAAGCCTCCAGGGCGCCGCGCAAACCGGAGATTACACCGCTCGACCGCTACCCTCTCAACGTGAACGACGAAACCGCGAGCAACCGCATCGCCGTGGCGTTTTGCGGCTATTTTTTAGCTGACCGGGTGAAGCATACCGGACCCGCGCCGGCCAGTGAGGATTTTGGCTGCTTCGGCACTGCGTGGCAGGTTCCATCGGTGTTTCTGGTTCGTGGGCGGAAATGATCCCAAGACCTATGCCGAGGCCAAGGCAGCGGGGAAGCTCAATGAGCTGCCGGTCAATCACAGCCCGCAATTCGCACCGGTCCTACACCCCACCTTGGAGACCGGCGTAGAGGCGCTGGTCGTCGGCGCGCTGGCCTGGCTCGGTGCAAGCTGATGTTCATATGCATCGACGGGTGTCGCGGGAGCCGTAATGGCCACAATTGAAAGCTTCGTGCCTATCCTGGACTTGGGCGGGACATTCGTCTTCGCGATCAGCGGGGCAGTCGCCGCGGTTAATCGCAGACTCGACATTTTCGGCATCCTCGTCCTGTCCTTCGTGACGGGAAATCTCGGCGGGATTACACGTGACGTGCTGATCGGCGCGGTGCCCCCAGCCGCCCTCACCGATGGCCGATATCTGCTGGTTTCCGTCCTGGCGGGACTCATCACATTCTTCTGGTATGCGGGCGTCGATAGACTGCGCACCCCTGTGCTGCTGTTCGATGCAGCGGGACTGTCGTTCTTCGCCGTCGCCGGCACACAAAAGGCCGTCGAGTTCGGATTAAGCCCGGTCGCGTCGGCTCTTTTGGGCATGTTAACCGGCATCGGCGGCGGCATGATGCGCGACGTGCTCCTTTCCGAAATCCCGCAGGTGCTGCGTTCCGATCTCTACGCCGTTGCGGCGCTGGCGGGCGCGTTGATCGTTGTAATCGGCAATGTGCTAGGTCTTTCTTATGGCGTCTCTGCGGTCGCCGGAGGGGCTTTGTGCTTCGGTCTTCGCTTTATGGCGATCAGATACGGTTGGCATTTGCCGGTCGCGCATCTCTCCGCGCAAGGACGCGCGGGAGTAGATCGGTCGAACGAAAAAAACACGACCAGGGAAGGAAACTTCCGTCGCAGAGAGTGACATGGAGCCTGTGCATAATTCTTCCTGCCACATCGTTTGCCATGCGCCCGGGTTTGGCGAAAACCAGTCATGCCATTAGAAAATCGCAGGTGGGCCGGGCACCTCAAAATGATAGCCTGCCCGGAACAGCATCGCGGGGCACGGGAGTAGGGAAATATGCTGCAGACATACGAGGGCGGCTGCCATTGCGGCCGGGTGCGGTTTCGTATCCGCGTCGATCTGGAGCAATCGACCATGGGCGAATGCAACTGCTCAATCTGCACCAAGAAGGGCATCCTTCACATTGGCGTCACGCCCGGGCAGTTCGAATTGCTGAGTGGCCGTGACGATCTTGCCACCTATCGCTTCAATACCGGCATCGCGCAGCATACCTTCTGCCGTCATTGCGGCATCCACGCCTTCTACGTTCCCCGCTCCGATCCGGAGAATTTCAGCGTCAACGCCCGCTGCCTCGACGATTTCGATCCGGTCCAGATGCGTCCCCGCCGATTTTTAGACGGGCGCAACTGGGAAGACGCTTTTGCCCGCCACACCTGAGGAAGCCAAGCCGGGGCCAGCGCAGCGCCGCCAGGGTACGCCATTCTGGAAAGCCCCGCAGCGATATGGCCGGGGCAAGCTCGGCCGGCCGCTCTCTCGAAAATCCTCCCTTTTGCGAGGTGATTCCGGTATGCAATTCTTTGGAGATTGAGGAGAAACTCCTAAGCCTCTTTGGCGGCGCTACCGACGATATGTTTGCGACCGGCGAGGATAGGTTGGCCAAGGCTTATAGAATACGAGCTAAGAACGTAGCATATCGGGAGCCCCGGCCAGAGATGAGCAGGCAACCTACAGCCTCCGACCGGCACGATCATGCCCCATAATGTTACAACTATCGGCTTCACTAAAACGAACGCGAAGGGCTTCTTTGATCGTCTTGTTTCTGCTGGCGTTTAGAGTCCTCTACGATGTTCGCTTGCATAATACGTCGCAGCTATCTGGCTTCGCTAAGAAAGCCGACGATCTCGCCTTCTTCCTTGATAAAATCGGGAATATATAAAATATCAGCACCAGCCTCTACTCGCACCCACTGACACAATGCTGAAAGCCTTCAAGCGCGACAAGGGGGACTGGAGCCAATACCAACCAAAATTTTTAATCTAATGGCCGAGCGGAAGATTGAAGATCAATTCACTCCGTCTATTTTGATGATGCTTGCCTGCTATGCTCCGAAGCCACTCCACACCACTGCCACAGGCGGTTGGTGTGCGAATATCTGAATGGCAAGTGGGGCGGCGCTCTGAAGGTAAAGCACCTATAGGATGGCCCACTCCACCGCAGAATTTTACATAACATTGGCTATGTGGTAGGCATATTATTGATTAATATCAATATGATAGTGGTGTTTTCTGTTACACGTGTTCTCTGTTACACGATCTCGGGCCGCTCAGCGGGCGTTCCAGGCCCATGATCGTGCAGCCCGAAGAACCGCAATGTCGGATCAGTGACCGCGATGGTGATTGGGTGGGAGCCTGATGCCGAGTAGTTGTTCGGCGGCCTCCGCCACCTTGGGATCGAGCGCGCGCGGCTCCAAATCGACGCCCTTCGATAGCCGATCGGCAATAATGCGGAACGCGGCCAGCCGACCGAACGGCTTGTTGTTGGCCGGCACCATATGCCAGGGCGCGCGTTTGGTGGATGTCGCCTCCACCATGTCCTCGATCGCCGCCTCGTAGTCCTTCCAGTGACCCCGGTTACGAAAATCCTCGTAGGACAATTTCCAGCGCTTTAGTGGATCGGTCAGTCGGGCGCGGAACCGATGCATTTGTTCCTCTGGCGTGATGTGCAGGAAAATTTTCACTAGCCGCGTATCGTCCTCCAGCAGCATCCGTTCGAAGTCGTTGATCTTGTTATAGGCGCGGCGCCATTCTGTCGCCGTTGCGTAGGCCTCGACCCGCTCGACCAATACGCGACCGTACCAGGAACGGTCGAATACGACGATCTGACCATGCTCCGGCAGGCATTCCCAGAAGCGTTGCAGATAGTGGAGCGACTTCTCGCGGCTGGTAGGCGCGGCAATCGCGTGCACCTTGAAGCTGCGCGGGTCGAGCGCCCAACCCAGCCGGCGCACCACGCCGCCCTTGCCCGCAGTATCCCAGCCTTCCAGCACGATGATGGCGCGGTGTGACGTGCCAAGGTACGCCTGTTGCACGCGCTGCAAGGTTTCCTGCATCTCGGCCAGGCGGCGCTCGTAGTCGGCGAACTCCACCGCCGGGAAGCGCTTGATCGCGGCGAGCCGAGGACGCTCGGTGACGACGAAGTCAGTGGATTTCATCGGATGCCAACCGTCGCAGGTGTATCCGGGAATCGAACCGGGCAGCATGTCACAATCTGATCCTTTCCACCTCGTCCTGGTGGCCCTCCTTGGTGCGGTCGTAAAGCTTAGTCGTGCGCGGGCTTTCATGCGCCGCCATTTCTTGGGCGTGCTCAGGGCTCCGCCATTGGCGAGGTAGGCAGTGATTCCGATGGCGCGGAAAGTGTGGCAGCCGATCGGCGCCGCGATGCTGGCGGCAGCGGGCGCCGGCGGATATTCGCCTGGCGCCGGGCGGGCTCATCGGCTTGTCCGAAAGCGCGCTGCCATTGTGGCCGCGCCCGCACCTGCGATTTCTTGATCTGTCGGCGCTGCGGTGTGTTCATCGCTGCGGTGTCGGAAATGTCGTCAGGAACACGCGCGGTGGTCAATGTGAACTGCCTGAACAATCGGGCCGCTTCAGGTCGGTGCCGGTGGTTCACGACTTTGAAGGCGAAACGATCGAAACCAGGTCCTCGCGGCGCGTGGCAAATTGGATGCCAGCGCTTATCCGCCGCTGACATAACCATCCAGCTGGGCCGCACAGTCGAAATGCCGGGCTCCAACCGCCGACGCTGAAATCCAAGCCGAGTTATTCCGGCTCATGAGAGCCTGAGAAAACGCGGCGTAGGTGTCACAAGTGTCGGAGCTCATCCAGCCGGTGGTACCCACATAGGCCAATTTTTGATTACGCTGGGCCTCCCGCAATTGCAGCTATTGCGGCGGTCGCGGGGGTCTGTTCCGGCACAGGAAAGGCGGGCGGGATGTTCCCACCTGAGCGCATCGTTTGTCTGACCGAGGAAACCGTCGAGACGCTCTATCTCCTTGGAGAGCAGGATCGCATTGTCGGCATCTCTGGCTATCGCGTGCGCCCTCCCCAGGCCCGGCGAGAAAAGCCGCGGGTTTCGGCCTTCACCTCGGCCGATATCCCGAAGATCCTTGATCTAGACCCGATTTGGTCCTCAGCTTCTCCGACCTGCAGGCCGATATCGTCGCTGCGCTCGTCCGGCAGGGCATCAATGTCCACGCCTTCAATCAGCGCAGCCTCGACGAGATTTTCGACATGATCCGCATGTTGGGGGCGATGGTTGATGCGGCAGACCGCGCCGATCAGCTCGCTGAGGAGCTGGCCGCCGAACTTGGCGCCGCACGTCAGCAGGCCGCGCAATTAACGCGGCGGCCCAGGGTGTATTTCGAGGAGTGGGACGACCCGATGATCTCCGGCATCGCCTGGGTCTCGGAGCTGATCGAGGCGGCGGGCGGGGTCGACATCTTTGGCGATCGCGCGAGCGGGAAGTCCGCAAAAGACCGCATCGTCACTGTCGACGAAATCGTTGCGCGCGACCCCGAGGTGATCATCGGCTCGTGGTGCGGCAAGAAATTTCGGCCCGAGAAGGTGGCGGCGCGACGGGGGTTTGCTCAGGTCCCAGCTATCCGGAACGGCGCTGTTTGGGAAATCAGTCGTCGCTGATTTTGCAACCGGGACCCGCTGCCCTTACCGATGGATTGCGAGCCCTCCAAAACGCCATTCACCGGTGAGGTACCAAAGCCGTTCTTCCCCTCTACCCCGCAGGAGCTGCCCTATGAGCTTCACCATCCTGCTGCTGTCCCCGGATGCCGATCCGTCATGGCCGGAGAAAATCAAGCAGGCGGTTCCGGGTGCTGTCGCGAAGGCATTCGCCGATCCTAAAGACGCCCTCGCCGACATCGAGACCGCTGATGCTGCGTACGGGACCGTGCCACCCGAATTGTTGGCCGGGGCGAACAAATTGCGCCTGGATATGTGCGTCGCGCGCCGGCCTCGGCGGCGCGTATTTCTACGATGCGCTGGTAAAGAGCGATGTCGTCGTGACCGGCATGCACGGCAGCTACAACGAGCATCTCTCCACTCACGCGGTGGCGTTCCTGCTCGCCTTTGCCCGCCGCTTCGACCACTACCTGCCGCAGAAGCGCTGGCAGAGAGGTCCGGGGATGATCGATCTGCCAACGCAGACGGTGCTGATTGTCGGCGTCGGTGGCGCCGGCAGCGAGGCCAGCAAACAATGCTCAGCCTTCGGAATGCGGGTACTCGGCATCGACCCGCGGATGACGGAACCACCCGCCGGCATGGCCGACCT
>CAWFIA010000006.1:0-939012 GCA_963815815.1 uncultured Alphaproteobacteria bacterium | reverse complement strand
CGATAGACCGGGACGCCCATACGATTGCGTAATGTGCAGACCGCGCTCTGCGTCCAGCCATTGTGGCGGCCTGTGACCTTACCAGCCCGGTTCAAAACCGGCGCTATGGCGCGGTCTGGCATCAATCGCGCCAGTTCCCCGACAAGCCTCGACGTCTTCCTCCACCGTCCAGCGGTGTTTACCGCACGCGTTCTTCTTGATTTTCAGCGCGGTATGATCGCCGCCTTGCCAATGCAGCGCCATATCGACAATACCATCCTCGACCCGCACCACGATCTCGCGCAACACAGTGCGGACGATCCTCTTGCGCGTCGCCATGGTCGCCGCCGGATGCGACCAGGCGATCTCGATATCGGCGTACAAGTCGCATGAGGCGCTCGCGTTCTTGCTCGTCGAGCACTGGTGAGCGGCGCTGATCAAGCTCCTTGATCTCGTCCTCGAGCCGGCGCACGTCGATGAGCTTGTCGTTCCATCGGCGTTCGAGTTCACTCGCGACGAGGCGATTGTCTGGATCAACGGCATCATATTGCCGGCGTGCGTGCGCCGCTTCATAACGGGCGTGCTTCAGCGACAGCTCGACCTGCCTGCGCTTCCCGGCGGCCTCGAAAGTACGTTGCTCGATCGCCTGAAGCGCCGCCTCGACGCCGAGCGGCTTCAGCAAACGGACGACTTCGGCTCCGACCGCCTGGTCGACCCGCAAACTGCCGAAGGAGATGCAGCGATCTCCTCCATGGTTCACGAAGCTCCCCTTGCAATGATAGCGGCCGACCTCGCCTGTCGCGCCGCTGTAGGCGACATGCAGCTTGCGGCCGCAATGACCGCAGCGCAGGAGGCCAGCCAGAAGCGTCTCGCCACGCCGGACGGCGCCGCGCGACAGAAGACCTTTGGCGTTGGCGTTATCGGCGATCAAGCGCTGATTCCTCTCGAACTCCGCCCATGAGAGATATCCTTCGTGATGGCCGGTGAGCAAGACTTCCCATTCGGTCCGCTCACGCCTGAACCCACGCGCGATACGCTTGCGGCCGTCCTCGATCGTTATGCGGCTGCCGGTGCGCCCGAAGGCATAGGCCCCGCCATAGATCGGATTGGTCAGAATATGATGGACCGTGTTGTAGACCGGGAGCTTCCAGGCGATGCGGCGGCCGTCCACAGTCGTGTATTCCACCGCTGGCAGCTCGATCCGCTCCCGCCGCATCCAGAGATGCACCTGCCGGATGCTCTGGAACTCCGAGAACTTCCGGAACACCAGATCGATGGCTTCACGTATTCGCAAGTCCGGATCTTTCTCAATCCGATTGGTCCGCACCTTCACGTAACCGATTGCGACGGTCAGGAACAGTTCGCCGCGTCGCGCCTTTTGCTTCAGCGCCTCGAGTGAGCGCTGTCGAAAATCGAAAGCTCCAGTTCGCTCATCGTGCCTTTCATGCCGAGCAGCAGGCGATCGTTCGGAAGGCGGGGATCATAGACGCCGTCCTCGTCCAGGATGATCGCGTTGACGAGGCCGCAGAACTCGATCAGCGTGTGCCAGTCACGACCGTTGCGCGCCAGTCGCGACGCCTCGATTGCAAAGACCGCCCCAACGCGTCCTTCGCAAATCGCCGCCGAAGAGCCGTTCGAACCCGGGTCGACTGACCCCCCGAGCCGGAACGCCCCAAATCATCGTCGATCACGACCACGTCCTGCCAGCCATATTGGTGGGCGCGATCGGCCAGGGCATATTGACGACGACGGCTCTCATGGTTGTGGAGCAGCTGATCCGCCGTTGACTGGCGAATATAGACAAAGGCGCTGCGCGCGAGATGATCAGGCGTGATCTTCGTCATCGTCGGCCTCCTCGACCTTCGATGTCGCCGCAATCTCGATCAGAAGCGCCCGGACGATCTCCACGAGGCTCTTGGTCTGATCGAGGGGCAAGGCGATCGGCGGTTCGTCGCTCTCGAATAAGTCCGGATGCCGTTCTTGCTGCGCGCGCTTCATCTGAGGCTTCTCCCGTCTTCGAATCCGACCGGAGCAGGTCTAAGAGCGTATCAATCTCGATCCGCAGGTCGCGGAATGTATCCAATGGAATCCGTGGGAGAGGCCGTAGTTCGAAGTGTTCCAAACCTCGCGCATCATCCAGGAAGGTATGTGCGCCAAAGTGCCATCGCTCTGCTGGATGACAAACACCTCGGCGCCCTGAAAGCGATGATGCCGCACAAGAAGGGCAATCTCACCAAAGCGCGGATGGAACCGATAGTGGATTTTTCCCTCGACGCTCTGATACCCGGCAGTATGTCGCTGCTTCGACCGGCACCGGCAAAACTCACTTAGCCATGGCCATCGCCCGCGATTGCATTCGCGCCGGCAAACGGGGCCGCTTTTACAACACTGTCGATCTTGTCAACCGGCTCGAGGCCGAAGCGCGCGCCGGACGGCAGGGACGGATCGCGGAATATCTCATCCGAAAAGACTTCGTCGTACTCGATGAACTCGGCTATCTCCCCTTCGCCCAGACCGGCGGCCAGTTGCTGTTCAATGTGATCAGCCAGCTCTACGAGCGCACCTCCATCATCGTGACGACCAATCTGGCCTTCGGCGAATGGCCGAGCATCTTTGTGGACGCCAAGATGACCAGCGCGCTGCTGGATCGTTTGACCCACCACTGCGACATCATCGAGACCGGAAACGACAGCTGGCGCCTCAAGAACCGCGCGTGACCCGGAACACAAAGTCAGCAACCCTCAATCAATCCGGCCCTTCACAGCTCCCGACATCATCAGCATCGCGGCATGCTCGCCACCGTCCAGGACGGTCGAGTAGGCGTGGGGATTGCTCCGCCACGCCTCTCACAGAACCGGACATGCGGGCCCGCATCCGGCTCTTTGGATCGATATGTCAGAACTCCAGCGATAGCTGGGCCGATACCCGCGACAGGTTGAGATCGTTCCACAAGGCTTTGAGCGAGGCCATACGCCCGTCAAACCAAGACGGTGGATAGGCCTTCGTCATCGCCGGGCGGTTCGATTTCACCCATGCTCCTTTGCCGCAGAACGCACAGCCATTGGCAGCCTTGGAGCTGACGCCTTTGGCTTTCAGGTGCCGGTAGAGAAAGCGTTGCCGCTTCTTCTGCCGGACGATGATCGCCCTGATCCGGCGGCGGACGTGAGCGTCGATGACGCCCAATCCTTTTATCGCGTCCGGCGTGCAAAGCCGGAAGTACGATATCCAGCCTGTCAGGTAGCGGCTGATGTCTTCCATGCACGAGGAGATGGAGCGTCCCCAATTTGGGGGCGTCATTCCCCGCATCGTCGTCATCAGTCGTCGTTCCGTCTTGCGCGAAGGAAAGACGGCGACATTGTCGCCCTCACCCTCCTTCGCACAGCGGAAACGAAAGCCAAGAAAGTGGACATCCTCCGGTTTGCGAACGTCACTCTTCTCCTCGTTGACCTGGAGCCGCATGCGGTTTTCCAGGAATTTCTGGATTGATGTCATGACGCGCTGTCCGGCGCGTTCGCTTCGCACGAAGATATTACAGTCGTCGGCGTATCGAACGAACCGGAGGCCTCGCCTTGCCAGTTCGCCATCCAGTTCGTTGAGGACAACGTTGGAAAGCATTGGCGAAAGCGGCCCCCCTTGTGGAGTTCCTTCCTTGACGGCGACCCTCGTCCCGTCCGGCATCACCACCGACGCCGTCAGCATCAGGCGCACCAAAGTGATTATCCGTTGGTCCTTCGCGCGCTCGGCGATCCGGGCCAACAGGCGCTGATGCGGAACTCGGTCAAAGAACTTGGCCAAATCCAGATCAACCACCGTTTGATATCCCTCTTTCAGGTACCCCGTTGCTTCAGCAATGGCGGTGTGAGCCCCGCGTTTTGGCCGGAAACCGTGACTGCTGGGATGGAAGGCCGGTTCGAAGATCGGTTCCAATACTTGAAGAACCGCCTGCTGCACCGTCCGGTCCAAAATATTCGGAATGCCAAGCCCACGATGCCCGCCCCCGGGCTTCGGCAGCCAAACCCGGCGGACATCGCCGGGCCTGTAGCGTTCCGTCAGCAAGTCGCGGCGCAAACGGGCGATGATCGACGGCGCTTTCGCCTCCGCCGCCTCGACCGTCTGTCCGTCCAATCCCGGCGCTCCCTTATTGCGTACTACGTTCAGCAGCGCCTTGGCCAGATTGGCTTCCGACGCCACTTCTTCGAGCAGCCGACTATCGTCGGCCACGCTGGCGGCAGAACCTGTCGTCTTCTTGGTCCTCGCTTTGTGCAGCAGGAAGCTCCGCCGCTCGGATGCGTCCGAGGGCTCGGACGACCCGCCCCCCGAGGGGCTGTCGGCGAACACGAGGCTCAATTGCCGTGGTCCCGTCTTTTTCAATCCATCTCTCCCTTTGCTCCACCGGCTTTCGCCGGCTTCCCGGCTCATATGAAGAGATCCGACTTCTGCGTGGACATCGTCCCGTCGTCGTTGCCTCCTTCGGGTCTACCGCTCACGCGGACCCACGCAGACCTCCCTGGGTAAGAACACTGGATGTCCCGCCGCTCCCGCCCCTATTACCGTCCCGGCCTCGGTTGGATTTCGGGCGTCGCGTTCGAAGACACGCTGACCCGGCCGGTTCGGCTTGCTCGGGGGTTTACTTTCGTTCGGTGCTGCGGTTCGCCTCGGGCTTCTTCCCCACACGGCCTCGCGGCGCCAGGGTCATAGGCGTCTCTCGACGGCAGACCCTGCGTGCAGTTGCCTCCGGCTCGCGGTTGCTACCAACTCGCCCCGCAAAGGACTTCCACCTCCAATCCAGTGCCCATGCCAGGCACACCTCCGCGCCGGCTCACGCCGGTGACGCTACGCGTCATCCTGGACCGCGCCTGCGCGCGCCGCGAAATAAATCCAGTCGGGACGAAGAAATCGTCGCGCCGTCGAACAAAGGAATAGACCCAGCTCTAGAAATTCCCTCAAAAGCATAGAACAAAACAGGTTCGTGGGGGGGGGTCAGACGATATGACCGTTTGGTGGCGGACGGGGTGGCCCGTCTCCACAATGTGCAAACTGACGAGGGTTGCGCGTCGAGCGCCTATCCTCATGCACAGGGAGACGGACCATCATGGAGTTTAACGCCTATATCGGGCTCGATGTCCACAAGGAAACCATTGCTGTCGCCATCGCGGGGACCGGACGAACAGGCGAAGTCCGTTTTTACGGCGAGATCGCCAACACGCCTGACGCGGTCGCCAATCTCTTGAAGAAGCTCGGCGGCCGGCATGGCAAGCTGCACTTCGTCTATGAGGCGGGTCCCTGCGGTTATGGCCTCTATCGCCAGATCAACGCCGCGGGCCATGTCTGCGAGGTCGTCTCTCCCGCTCACACACCAAGGCGTGCAGGCGATCGCGTCAAGACCGATCGGCGTGACGCGCTGACGCTGGCCCGCCTGTCACGCGCGGGCGAACTCACCTCGGTCTGGGTCCCGGACGAAGCGCATGAGGCGATGCGCGATCTTATTCGCGCCCGCGAGGCCGCCACGAAAGACGTGCGCCAGATCCGTCAGCGCATCCAGGGCTTTCTTCTGCGTCACGGCCGGCGCTATGCCGGCGCCGTCTGGAAAAAACAGCATCGTGTCCTGGCTTGCCAATCAGAGCTTCGTCCATCCCGCACAGCAGATCGCCTTTCAGACTTACCTCAACGCCATGGATCAGGCGATCGAACGCAAGGAACTCATCGAGACGCAAATCGCGGCTCTCGTGCCGGAATGGTCACTTGGCCCCGTCGTCGAAGCGCTTCAAGCATTGCGCGGTGTCGCCCTCGTAGTCGCCGCGGGTGTAGTTGCAGAAATCGGCGACATGCGGCGCTTCGATAATCCCCGCCAGTTGATGGCCTTTCTTGGCCTCGTCCCAGGCGAACACTCGAGCGGCAGCAAACGCAAACTGACCGGCATCACCAAAGCGGGCAGCACCGTCGCGCGCAGGCTGATCGTCGAGGCCGCCTGGGCCTATCGCATGCCAGCGAAAATCGGCCAGGCGATGATGCTGCGGCAGCAGTCGATCGCCACATCGATCCGCGACATTGCCTGGAAGGCGCAAGTCAGATTATGCGCCCGCTATCGCCGCATGCTCGCACGCGGCAAAAAAGCGCCGGTCGTCATCACCGCCGTCGCGCGCGAACTTGTCGGCTTCATTTGGGCGATCGGGCAGCAGATCGAACCGAAAGTGGCCATCGCCTAACCGCGGCGCAAAAACATTCGAGGCAGCGGCCAGGGCGTCGGCGCCGGTCAAGGGATCCTCCGCCAAAATGAGGAGCGGCGCAACCGATCTCCGCGGGTCAGACCGAGGCAACCCTACGACGAAGGCTCCGCATGCGGTATCCAATCCGCGCATGAGAAACTGCTCAACCGTCGATATCACGCCGGCGTCCTGACCTCTGCCTCTCTGCAAACACTTACCCTCGCCGCATCGCGCGACGGGCTGATCAAGCGCGCCAAAACCACTTGCAAACGGTCATAAGAGTTTTGGACGCCGATCGGGGGTCAAAATTCGGAGCCGATTGACACGCATCGCTGCCATCGCGAGTTTCCGGCTGAAACATGTGAACCTCGAAGCGCGGACCATTTTTCACGATGGGCGCGACGTAGAGACGAAAGGCCGGAAGACGTTCACCTCCACTTTCTTTCCGGTCGGAGCGGCGGTCGAGATCGTCGAAGACTATGTGCGTATGCTGAGGGAGGAACTCGGCTTCGGACCGGATGACCCACTTTTTCCATCTACCCGCATCGGTCACGACGTGGACCGGAGCTTTGAGGTGCAAGGTCTGTCGCGCGAACCCTGGAGCGGCGGCGAGCCTATTCGGCGCATCTTTCGCACGGCCTTCGCGGCAGTTGGCTTACCTTACGCCAATCCACATTCGTTTCGGACGACATTGACGCGCCTTGGCGAACGGCTTTGCCGGACCCCCGAGGAGTGGAAGGCGTGGAGCCAAAATCTCGGCCACGAAAGCGAAACGACGACCTTTGTCGGCTACGGTCGTGTTCCGACGTACCGACAGGCGGAGATAATGAAGACGCTGGCCAACCTACGGTCCATGACCCTGCCGGAAGGTCTCGACATAGCCGCGCTCGAAGCCTTCGTAAAAAGCGCGAAATCCATAAGCTCGCCTTCACTGTAACGAAAACCTTGGCCCTAGCCCCGTCAAAGCGAGAAAATTATGGTATGTATAAATACGACGAATGCGCAAAAATCGGAACCATTTTTCAGATTCTTTCGCCGCCCGATGCCGGTTCCGGCAACTCCGACCGTAAAAAAAGCCGCGCGTTCACCTGTCGAAATTTCGCAAGCGCACGCGCCTGCTCGGCCCGCGGGTTATAGTTACTGCGTTGTGCGGTTGCCTCCGCCCCTAGGTCGATCATCTGGAGGCGTAGATGAGGAGCGCAACCACGGCGAGCGCGAGTAGGATGCGAAATATCACCGTCGAGGGCGGTACCGGCTTCCGCGGTGGAATGGGCCGCCTTTCCTGGATGCCTACCGCGTGCCGGTCGATCACTATCTCCAAGGTGTGCTTCCCGACCATGAGACTCTGCGAGAGATGCCGAGTTAGGCCCGCCTCATCTGCTTTAACGTGCTCGATCAGCACAGGGATCTTCGCCCGAGCCGACGCGAGCGCCATCTCTTTGTCGCTGGTGCGAATGTGATTGAGGAGCTGCTGCTTAATTCCGACGTCGTCGGAAGCCAGCCACGAAAACCGTGCCTCAAGGCGAGGCGGGATCGAGTATGAGGTGATGAGTTTGTCGATGCGCTCCTGCACATTCGCCATGAGTTCATCCAATGAGACCTCTGGCGAGGCCCAGATCGTCGTGTTTGAGGACGGGCCGTAATGTCGCCAGAGACCTTCCACGATCTCATACTTGAGGGGGAACGGCATATAGGGCGGCAGGAGCGCAAACAGGCGCTCGGCGACCATGCCGCTCATCTTGACCCGACCGCTTTCCCATTTCGGAATCACGCCGGCCGCATAGGCTCGGGCTGACTGCCCGTACTGGTGTTCGTAGGCATCGAGGATCCGATCGAGGACGCGCCCTCGAATCGAGAACAACCACTGCTTGACCTTCTCGTCCGCTCCCCCAAGCTCGTTGGTGAGGTGCTGGGCCGCGCGAACGTGCGCGCGCGCACGTTCGCTTTCGTAGCTGCGATATTGCCTTCGGTACCGCGCCATTAGCGACCCCGAAAGGCGGCAGTCACATGCTGCAGGATCGACGGAACGTGTCAACGACTTTGAGACAGCCGGCGTTTGAATTTAGGCTTGGATTTTTAGCCTTTGGGTTGGCGGATTGATCCAGGCGGCGGTTGGTTTGAGCGGCGGTTCTGGCGGCTTTTTGACGAAGCGTTCGGGATTCGATTGGAAGGCGCCGTCGAGTGTTTTCTGGCGGGCTGCGTAGACCTCGTCGGCCTGACCGTAATGGACCTGGTTTGGCGTCATCAGGCCGATGCCAGCATGATGATGATCCTGATTATACCAATCGAAGAAGACTGCGGCAGAAGGTCTTTGCGTCCTCGATGCAGCCGAACCGGCGAGGAAACTGGGGTTGATATTTTAGGGTCTTAAAGTGGCTTTCCGAGAACGGATTGTCGTTCGCAGTATAGGGCCGGCTATGCGATTTGGTGACGCCGAGATCGGCGAGCAACAAGGCCGTGGCTTTGGCCTTCATCGGGCCGCCGCGATCGGCATGCAGGGTGAGTTGGCCGGGCGCGACATCGTGCTTGACGACGGCGTCGTCGAACAAAGGTTTGAATAGCGCGGCGCTTTCCGCGTCGGCGATTTGCCAGGCGACGATCCTGCGGCTGAAAATATCGATGATGACATAGAGATAGAAGTAGCTCCATTTCGCCGGCCCCATCAACTTGGTGATGTCCCAGGACCAAACCTGATTTGGGCTTTCGGCGAGAAGTTCGGGCTTCTGATAGATCGGGCGGCGCAATTGCCGGCGCCGTTCGCGGACTTCGTCATGCTCGGCGAGAATGCGATACATGGTGCGGATCGAGCACAGATAGACGCCCTGGTCGAGCAGGCTGGCGTAGACTTCGGCGGGCGCCAAATCGACGAACCGCGGCTCCCTCAACAGGTCGAGAACGGTTTGGCGCTCTTGTCCGGCGAGCGCCCGCATCGGCGTTGGCCGTGGCCGCACAGCCGCGGCCGGCCGCCTCCGCAAGGCCTGGCGACGATGAAGGCTGGCGCGCGACAGCCCGAGCGCCGCGCAGGCGGCGGCGATCAAGCCGCGGCCTGGCCCCAGGGCCGCCACGGCGTCCATCAAGATCCCTCGTCGCCCTCGGTTGGAAGGCCCAGCAGCGCCGCAACTTTCCTAAGAAACGGCCTGCTCGGCGGCCGGCATCTCTGCTGCTTGCAGAATGAATCCGAAGGCCTTGGCACGCCGATGTAGATTTTTGACAACCCGCTCCCGATAGCGGGTCTCGTAATATGATGCCCCCGGATCGACGTAATCCATACCGTGACGCAGCGCATTGTAGAACAGCGTGGCAATCTTGCGGGCTGTCGCGGTGACGGCTTTCGATTTTCCGGCACGGGCGGATAGTCGCCGGTAGAATGCTCCCAGCGCGGTATCGGTCCGCCCAATGGTCACGGCGGCCAATCGCAGAAGCGACGCAGCGCGGCTTCCGGACCGTCTTGTTCTCGACGACAAAACCTTGCCCCCCGATATCTTGTTGCTTGGCGCCAAACAAAGCCAGGAGGTGAAGTGCTTCGCGGTCGGCCATGCGGAGAGATCATCGCCGCATTCGGACACGAGCTTGAGCGCGAGATAGGGTCCCATGCCATGGATCCGGGTCAGATCCTTTCCAAGCAAGGAATGGAGCGCTTTGCCGACGTCGAAGTCAGGTCCATTCGATTGCCGGCTCCTGCGCCGCGGTGATCCCGAACCATCTGCCCTGGCATCCTCCTTGCGCCCTCGAATAGAACTGAGTTCCTTGAGAACAGACTCGATCCGGATGTCACAGGCGGCGACCTTCTGCTGATATACATCGTAGAGCGCCAGCGCTTGCTCCAGGACAAACAGATGCTCTCCCCGATAATGGCCGGTTAAAGCCTTCTCGATCACCTCCGCGCTCGAATGGCAACGCGTGTCGCGCATTGACGCCAGCACGGCCGGGTCGCGCTCACCGGCGATGATCGCGCGGATGATGCGCATGCCGGTCGCCCCGGTGATGTCGGAAACGACGTGATGAAGCTGAAGATTCATCTCCGTCATAGCCTTCTGCATATGCTGGATATGCGAGGCCGCGGTGTCCAGCAGGCGTTCGCGCTGGCGCAGATAGGCCCGCAACTCCACAATCTCGCCCTTCGGACGAAAGCTGGCGCGCAGCAGGCCATACGAGTGAAGGCGCTGCAGCCATTGCGCATCGCTCACGTCCGTCTTGCGACCGGGGACATGCTTGGCGTCACGTGCGTTGACCAGAATTACCTCAAAGCCGCGCTCGTCGAGCAATTCAAAAATCGGGATCCAGTAGACGCTGGTCGATTCCATGACGACCGTCTTGACCCCGCATTCCGCAAACCAATCAGCCAGCCGGTGCAGATCAGCAGTGAAAGTCCCAAAACTGCGAACCGGGTCGGATGCGCGGTCAGCGCCCACCGCCGCCACGTGTATGGTTGCACCGATATCGATGGCTGCTGCGTTTGGATTGACCACCGCAAGCCCGGAGTGCGTTGCCTGCGATTTTGCCTTGCGCTTCATTTCGATCCTCCTGCTTACAAAAGCGGAAGGGCTGGGTTGCGCAGTTGATCAATTTCCTAAACGGGATCGCCCAAAGACGTCACCACTCTCAAGTTCGCAACAACCCATGGACCATGTTTTTTTACGGGGTCACTCGCCACCAAAAAGTGGACGGCCGCTCCCTTCCGCAGCCAGGATAGAGCACAACAGTTTCTATCCCGCAGGCGGCTGTGTTCCGCGACGGTTCCTAAGAAACGGCCTGCTCGGCGGCCGGCATCTCTGCTGCTTGCAGAATGAATCCGAAGGCCTTGGCACGCCGATGTAGATTTTTGACAACCCGCTCCCGATAGCGGGTCTCGTAATATGATGCCCCCGGATCGACGTAATCCATACCGTGACGCAGCGCATTGTAGAACAGCGTGGCAATCTTGCGGGCTGTCGCGGTGACGGCTTTCGATTTTCCGGCACGGGCGGATAGTCGCCGGTAGAATGCTCCCAGCGCGGTATCGGTCCGCCCAATGGTCACGGCGGCCAATCGCAGAAGCGACGCAGCGCGGCTTCCGGACCGTCTTGTTCTCGACGACAAAACCTTGCCCCCCGATATCTTGTTGCTTGGCGCCAAACAAAGCCAGGAGGTGAAGTGCTTCGCGGTCGGCCATGCGGAGAGATCATCGCCGCATTCGGACACGAGCTTGAGCGCGAGATAGGGTCCCATGCCATGGATCCGGGTCAGATCCTTTCCAAGCAAGGAATGGAGCGCTTTGCCGACGTCGAAGTCAGGTCCATTCGATTGCCGGCTCCTGCGCCGCGGTGATCCCGAACCATCTGCCCTGGCATCCTCCTTGCGCCCTCGAATAGAACTGAGTTCCTTGAGAACAGACTCGATCCGGATGTCACAGGCGGCGACCTTCTGCTGATATACATCGTAGAGCGCCAGCGCTTGCTCCAGGACAAACAGATGCTCTCCCCGATAATGGCCGGTTAAAGCCTTCTCGATCACCTCCGCGCTCGAATGGCAACGCGTGTCGCGCATTGACGCCAGCACGGCCGGGTCGCGCTCACCGGCGATGATCGCGCGGATGATGCGCATGCCGGTCGCCCCGGTGATGTCGGAAACGACGTGATGAAGCTGAAGATTCATCTCCGTCATAGCCTTCTGCATATGCTGGATATGCGAGGCCGCGGTGTCCAGCAGGCGTTCGCGCTGGCGCAGATAGGCCCGCAACTCCACAATCTCGCCCTTCGGACGAAAGCTGGCGCGCAGCAGGCCATACGAGTGAAGGCGCTGCAGCCATTGCGCATCGCTCACGTCCGTCTTGCGACCGGGGACATGCTTGGCGTCACGTGCGTTGACCAGAATTACCTCAAAGCCGCGCTCGTCGAGCAATTCAAAAATCGGGATCCAGTAGACGCTGGTCGATTCCATGACGACCGTCTTGACCCCGCATTCCGCAAACCAATCAGCCAGCCGGTGCAGATCAGCAGTGAAAGTCCCAAAACTGCGAACCGGGTCGGATGCGCGGTCAGCGCCCACCGCCGCCACGTGTATGGTTGCACCGATATCGATGGCTGCCGCGTTTGGATTGACCACCGCAAGCCCGGAGTGCGTTGCCTGCGATTTTGCCTTGCGCTTCATTTCGATCCTCCTGCTTACAAAAGCGGAAGGGCTGGGTTGCGCAGTTGATCAATTTCCTAAACGGGATCGCCCAAAGACGTCACCACTCTCAAGTTCGCAACAACCCATGGACCATGTTTTTTTACGGGGTCACTCGCCACCAAAAAGTGGACGGCCGCTCCCTTCCGCAGCCAGGATAGAGCACAACAGTTTCTATCCCGCAGGCGGCTGTGTTCCGCGACGGTTTTTTTGGAGTTCGATGATCGCTTCGGCGCGCTCCAAGCGCTTCTTCAGGCGGAGATTGTCCCGCTGTGAAAGGGCAAGTTCCGCCGCCAAGGGGTTTGGCGCGGCGGTTTTTGGGCCGCGCTTGGCGGGGCTCAGCGCTTCCAAGGCGCCGGCGGCGCGCTGCCGCCGCCAGTCCGTCAGGGCCGACGAGTAAAGCCCCTCGCGGCGCACGATCGCGCCGATCCCTCCCGGAACGCCCGCCGCGCGGTCAGCCTCAGCAAGGATGCGCAATTTGTCCTGCGCCGTGAATGTGCGGCGCCGCGGACGACCCGACAGTTCAGGCGAGGCGGCCGCCGGCGCTGAAACGATCGTCGGCCTGCGGCCTTCGTCGAGTAGGCGTGGGGATTGCTCCGCCACGCCTCTCACAGAACCGGACATGCGGGCCCGCATCCGGCTCTTTGGATCGATATGTCAGAACTCCAGCGATAGCTGGGCCGATACCCGCGACAGGTTGAGATCGTTCCACAAGGCTTTGAGCGAGGCCATACGCCCGTCAAACCAAGACGGTGGATAGGCCTTCGTCATCGCCGGGCGGTTCGATTTCACCCATGCTCCTTTGCCGCAGAACGCACAGCCATTGGCAGCCTTGGAGCTGACGCCTTTGGCTTTCAGGTGCCGGTAGAGAAAGCGTTGCCGCTTCTTCTGCCGGACGATGATCGCCCTGATCCGGCGGCGGACGTGAGCGTCGATGACGCCCAATCCTTTTATCGCGTCCGGCGTGCAAAGCCGGAAGTACGATATCCAGCCTGTCAGGTAGCGGCTGATGTCTTCCATGCACGAGGAGATGGAGCGTCCCCAATTTGGGGGCGTCATTCCCCGCATCGTCGTCATCAGTCGTCGTTCCGTCTTGCGCGAAGGAAAGACGGCGACATTGTCGCCCTCACCCTCCTTCGCACAGCGGAAACGAAAGCCAAGAAAGTGGACATCCTCCGGTTTGCGAACGTCACTCTTCTCCTCGTTGACCTGGAGCCGCATGCGGTTTTCCAGGAATCTCTGGATTGATGTCATGACGCGCTGTCCGGCGCGTTCGCTTCGCACGAAGATATTACAGTCGTCGGCGTATCGAACGAACCGGAGGCCTCGCCTTGCCAGTTCGCCATCCAGTTCGTTGAGGACAACGTTGGAAAGCATTGGCGAAAGCGGCCCCCCTTGTGGAGTTCCTTCCTTGACGGCGACCCTCGTCCCGTCCGGCATCACCACCGACGCCGTCAGCATCAGGCGCACCAAAGTGATTATCCGTTGGTCCTTCGCGCGCTCGGCGATCCGGGCCAACAGGCGCTGATGCGGAACTCGGTCAAAGAACTTGGCCAAATCCAGATCAACCACCGTTTGATATCCCTCTTTCAGGTACCCCGTTGCTTCAGCAATGGCGGTGTGAGCCCCGCGTTTTGGCCGGAAACCGTGACTGCTGGGATGGAAGGCCGGTTCGAAGATCGGTTCCAATACTTGAAGAACCGCCTGCTGCACCGTCCGGTCCAAAATATTCGGAATGCCAAGCCCACGATGCCCGCCCCCGGGCTTCGGCAGCCAAACCCGGCGGACATCGCCGGGCCTGTAGCGTTCCGTCAGCAAGTCGCGGCGCAAACGGGCGATGATCGACGGCGCTTTCGCCTCCGCCGCCTCGACCGTCTGTCCGTCCAATCCCGGCGCTCCCTTATTGCGTACTACGTTCAGCAGCGCCTTGGCCAGATTGGCTTCCGACGCCACTTCTTCGAGCAGCCGACTATCGTCGGCCACGCTGGCGGCAGAACCTGTCGTCTTCTTGGTCCTCGCTTTGTGCAGCAGGAAGCTCCGCCGCTCGGATGCGTCCGAGGGCTCGGACGACCCGCCCCCCGAGGGGCTGTCGGCGAACACGAGGCTCAATTGCCGTGGTCCCGTCTTTTTCAATCCATCTCTCCCTTTGCTCCACCGGCTTTCGCCGGCTTCCCGGCTCATATGAAGAGATCCGACTTCTGCGTGGACATCGTCCCGTCGTCGTTGCCTCCTTCGGGTCTACCGCTCACGCGGACCCACGCAGACCTCCCTGGGTAAGAACACTGGATGTCCCGCCGCTCCCGCCCCTATTACCGTCCCGGCCTCGGTTGGATTTCGGGCGTCGCGTTCGAAGACACGCTGACCCGGCCGGTTCGGCTTGCTCGGGGGTTTACTTTCGTTCGGTGCTGCGGTTCGCCTCGGGCTTCTTCCCCACACGGCCTCGCGGCGCCAGGGTCATAGGCGTCTCTCGACGGCAGACCCTGCGTGCAGTTGCCTCCGGCTCGCGGTTGCTACCAACTCGCCCCGCAAAGGACTTCCACCTCCAATCCAGTGCCCATGCCAGGCACACCTCCTTATCAGCGCCGGCGGCCGCAAGGGTCTTGCTGTCTTTGATTTGGGGCATAACCACTGGGTGTTTATCCTATGCCCCCAAGGGTAAACTCCCGGCAGGTCTTTGTCTCATCATCATTGGCACGGAGGGCGAACGCCTTTCGCCTGCGCCGAATACGAGGCGGACCTCGTACGTCGGCCCCTTCAGCGTCCTCTCGGCTGCGACCGTGCTGCCCGAAGCGGCCATGTCGCGCCCCCGCGCAATGAGATTATCCAGGGTGGTTTCGATACTTGCAGCAATCAGCGCCACGTCTATCGTCGAGACGCCCCTCCGCTCGGCACTCAGCCTTAGCCCCGTAACAAGCTCTGCAACGTCCGTCCGTTCGTTGGCCCGGATTGTGGTCTTGAACACGTCAGCGGTGTCCCGCGAGAACGATGGCAATCAGGACGAGGGCAACGAGGCCGGCGAAGACATAATACGGTGTCCAGTCCCGCTCGCCGGTTTGACTCTTAGAGAGCTTGCCCTTGCCGGCCGTCTCCGTGTTCCCGACGATGACCTCGGTCCGTCCGAACTGGGAATTATGCGTGTGCGTGGCCGTTACAGACAAGCCGTCTTGCGACATCTGTTTCGCGTTTTCAGCGATCCCGCCTAAGGCGCTGCGCAAGGTCGACACCTCCAGTCCGAGTTCGTTCGCTTTCCGTGAGGTGTCCAGAATGCTCTTGGCATAGTCCGCGACGAGAGCATTCCGCTGCTCTTCCGGCATCCAACTGAGGTCCAACGATCCGCCCTGAACCAATGGCACTGTCGTCGGCGTGTTGACCTTAGGCACCCCCGCTGGAACCTGTTTGTTGTCGTCGGCCATTTATCTGCCCTCTGATTGCCATGAACCATACCAAAGACCAGTAGCGCCAGGAAGGTCATTTTACTGCCGGATACGGATCCTTGCGTAAAGGTTCAGCTGGCTTGCCTGGCGGTGCGGCCGAAGGGGCAGCTATAGGCTCACGCGGCTGGCGGACAAATACGGGGCTGAGATACGCATGGTGGACTTGCTCCGGGCATCTGGCGGGTGGCCGCAAACTGTGGGCTCCGAGGAACCCGGCGATGGAGAAGTGCGGCGCGTACTTCGTCGATCTTGACTGGCCCTCGCCGCCGCCGGATCTGCCGGCGAAGGCGCAGCGGCGGCTTCGAGTGGTGAGTGGAGCGAAAAAATGAGCGCCTTGCATCTTCGTGGCGCTGTTCTTCGTTGCCATCATCTACTGCCTGCCTCTGGTGGAATTGCTCGTATACGCGGGCGCAATTGTATGGCTCGCGGGCAGCCTGATTTTCGGTGTTCTGGCGCTGCTTTATGAGGGATGGAAGCGACTTAAAAGGTAGCGTCAGGTGGTGACCCTCGGCCTGCGACTGCCAAGGCCGGGTGCCGGGTGACGGCGCTCGACGACGCCATCGCAGAGTTAAGCGGCGACTGTGGCAGACGCGGCCCAACGCAGGCTGACATCCTGATCGATTTCGCGCAGACGGCCGAGCTGTTCCACACCCCAGGGGGTGCGGGATTTGCTGACCTCAACAGCAACGGCCATAGAGAGACATGGCTGATCCGCGGAAATGACTTCCGGCGCTGGCTTACCCGCCGCTTCTTCGAGGAGACGGGCGGCGCGCCAAGTTCGGAGGCGCTGCAATCGGCGCTGAACGTGATCGAGGCCAAGGCCCATTTCGATGCGCAGGAGCGTGTTGTCCATGTCCGCGTCGGTGGTCTGGACGGCTGGCTTTATCTCGACCTCGGCGACGAAAGGTGGCGCGCCGTCGAGATCGACGCCACCGGCTGGCGCGTCATCGACCATCCCCCGGTGCGTTTCCGCCGCGCGTCGGGGATGCAGCCTTTGGCGATGCCGGTGCCGGGCGGATCGGTCGAGGCGCTGCGGTCTTTCCTCAACGTACGGTCGGAAGCCGACTTCGTGCTCGTTGTCGCCTGGGCCTTGGCGTGCCTTCGCAATCGCGGTCCCTATCCGGTGCTCGTGCTGTCAGGCGAACAGGGTTCGGCAAAGTCGACCTTCTCGGCGATCCTTAGGGCGCTGCTCGATCCCAACATAGCGCCATTGCGGGCGCTGCCCCGCGAGAACCGTGACCTGTTCATTGCCGCGACCAACGGCCATGTGCTCGCCTTCGACAACGTGTCGGGCTTGCCCGCCTGGATTTCCGACACGCTCTGCCGGCTCGCCACCGGCGGCGGTTTCGCGGTGCGCCAACTCTATTCCGATCAGGACGAGGTGCTGTTCGACGCTGCCCGGCCGGTGATTCTGAACGGCATCGAGGACATCGTCACCCGGCCTGATCTGGCCGACCGCGCGGTGTTCCTGACGCTGGAGCCGATCCCCGAGGAGCGGCGCCGGCCGGAAGCGGAACTCTGGGCGGCGTTCGAAGCCGAACGCCCGCGCATCCTCGGCGTGTTGCTGGACGCAGTGGCGAAGGGCTTGGCGATGCTGCCGCAAACGAAACTCGAAAAGCTGCCGCGCATGGCGGATTTCGCGCTGTGGGCGACGGCCTGCGAAACCACGCTCTGGCCGGCGGGCACCTTCTGGTCGGCCTATTTCGGTAACCGCGACGAAACGGTCGAGGGCGTCATCGACGCCGACCCGGTCGCCGCCGCCGTGCGCGCGGTGATGGCGGCGCGGACGGAGTGGACGGGAACCGCCTCGGAGCTTCTGGGCGCCCTTGTCGAAATGGCGGGCGAGCGCGTCGCCAAATCGAAGACGTGGCCCGATAGCCCTCGGGCGCTGGCGGGCCGGTTGCGACGGGCGGCGACTTTCCTGCGCAAGATCGGCATCGAGATCGCCTTCGGGCGCGAAGGGCGGGCTCGGACGCGGATGATCCACATCATCACGAACGGGACACCGCCCGCGCCTGAAACCGGAGGGGTGCGACCGTCCGCATCGTCCGCGCCGTCCGCATATCCACCGAAATCCAATTCGGCCAACGGCTTCGCGGTGCCCGGCGCGCGGACGGTCGCCGATCCTGCGGACGGTTCGACGGGCGGCAACGGTTCAACCGTCCGCGGCAACCCTTTGAAAAGCAACGGCGAGAACGATGCGGACGTTGTGGACACAAATCACCCGCCTCGATCCGCGCCTGAAACCGGAGGGGTGCGACCGTCCGCATCGTCCGCGCCGTCCGCATATCCACCGAAATCCAATTCGGCCAACGGCTTCGCGGTGCCCGGCGCGCGGACGGTCGCCGATCCTGCGGACGGTTCGACGGGCGGCAACGGTTCAACCGTCCGCGGCAACCCTTTGAAAAGCAACGGCGAGAACGATGCGGACGTTGTGGACACAAATCACCCGCCTCGATCCGCGCCTGAAAATACGGTCGTATCAGATTGGGAGGCGCGGTCATGAGCGTCGCGCCGCCGGCATCCGCGTCGGAATCGACGGCGACGATCTGTTGCTGGAGGCGAACATGTTGTCACGTTAGGCGGGCGCACGCATAACTGAATGGGCCAACCCTTATGGAGAGGATGCCGTTCCTGAACACCTCGATCAGGCCGGCTGGCATGTCTCGAAGAAGCTGCCGGTTCCGGGCAACATCACGCTTCTCCCGTTGCCGTCAAAGTCACCCGAGTTGAACCCGGTCGAAAATATCTGGCAGTTCATGCGCGACAACTGGCTCTCAAACCGGATCTTCAAATCCTACGACGACATCGTCGATCGCTGCTGCTTCGCCTGGAACAAGCTCATCGACATGCCCTGGAAAATAATGTCCATCGGAACAAAAGAATGGGCTCATCGGTCATGATCATCGAGACTTGGTATAATTAGCACTGATGATTTCGGGCGAGCGGAACCAATAATGTAACTATTGGTGCCAGCAGGCGTCGAGCTCATCGCGGAGAACGGCGGGGGGCAGCGGCAGAACCCGTCAGATAAATGAACTAACCTAAGCGGCTTCTGCCAGCAGAAGATCCTGCTCTGCCGCGCGAATCCAGTCGACTGTGCGACGCGGTTCCTGCGGAATGAGCTCATACCGTCTGGCGATTTCTTCCGCCAGATCCACCACGTCCGCCGGCCCATCGCTGTCGAGGATACGCTGAAGTCGCACGCGAGCCTGCCCGCTTCGGTGCGTTGCGGCGAGAACATGGAGGGCAATCACGTTGCTGACCTCCTCAGGATTCGTCTCCACGACTCGCCGAGCCATATCCCAATGATTTTGACGAAGTTCAATCGCCGCCAGAAGGTCGCGCATTTTTCGCCGCTCCGACGCGAACGGGCAACGTGGTATATTTTGTGTTAACAACCGAGACGCGGCCGGCCGGCCCCGCTGCCGATCGACCAAAAATGCTTGCAGCAATAACCAGTTCCAATCTCTGCGCGTTTTTGGTCGAGCCAGTGGCACAAATTCAGCGGCCTCTGTGGTTCGCCCGAGTCTAATCAAAAGCGCCGTTTTTCCTTGCGCAGCTTGCGCCAATCTTGGATGATCCGCGAGAATAGCATCGTAGATTGCGAGTGCGGCATCGAC
Organism: uncultured Alphaproteobacteria bacterium; assembly: GCA_963815815.1. Lineage (GTDB taxonomy): Bacteria > Pseudomonadota > Alphaproteobacteria > Rhizobiales > Beijerinckiaceae > Methylocapsa. The sequence continues at coordinate 919,623 of CAWFIA010000006.1, read as the reverse complement.
CTCACCTAGGCGAACTAAAATGGCAGCTCGCGTTAGGTTGGAACGCAAGTCAAAAGGAAAATCCCTGATTAGCTTGTCTACTGCAACCAGAGCATCTCCGAAGCGCCCTTGCGCGCGGTAAACCGCAATGAGTCCAGCAGCAATCCTGCGCTCAAAGCGGAAACGCGACTGCGCCTCTAAATACACAGCGAACGCCTCATCGAGACGGCCCATGTTGCGAAGCGCTTTAGCCTTCCCGAGCAACGGCTCGAGCCTGTAGGGAGAGCGCTCAATTGCCAACTCGTAGGTGGAAAGTGCCTCTACGAACCTTCCTTGATTTTGAAGTACGTCAGCGCGGCCGCACAGAGCGAAAGTATTGTTTGGGTAGTCGGCCAAGACCTCGTCATACAGAGCAAGAGCGGCATCGAAGTCGCCAATCAGCCGAAAAGCGTTCGCCCCAGCTACTCGGAAGATCGTACCGCCTCTATGCGTCGTCGCCTTCGAATAATTTTGCATGGCCTCATTAATCATGCCCAATTCCATCTGTGTGGAGGCGAGGCCATTCCACACAACGGCTTCTAGGGGCCACTCCTCCGAGAGGCGACGGTACTCGAGAAGCGCACTCTCTCGGTCCCCAAGCTCTCTCAGCGCCTCGGCTGCGCCTAGCTTGGCATGCAAAACCAATGGAAAACCCTCATAGCTTTGTGCCGCAGCTACGAAGGCGTCGCGAGCCTCCCCGACACGGCCAATAGCCCGCAAAATTCTCGCGCGCCCGGTCGCTGCAAAGAGAGCATCACCGTGCAGCTCGACTTCGTCGAGAGCTTTCTCGGCTTCTTCGTACTGACCTACGTCGATCAGGGCGTTCGCTAGATGGCCAAACGTCATCGGATCAAGCGGGTTAGCCAAAGTCGCCTCGCGAGACCATTCCAATTCTATTTCAGGAATATCATGCAGTTTCGCTTGTTTGGCCATGTTGCAGAAAGATTTACCGATTTGCTCCGAGGTGGAGTTGCCGCGTTGCGAAGCGATCATCTCTGACATCAGCCAACGTGCGCCTTCGAGATCGCGATCTTTAAGTTTATTGATGATCGAACGCTGCTGGGCTTGAACGCTGCTAAACGAAGCGTAGCTCGGTTGTCTCACATCTGCTTCGAAGTCGTCGCGCTCTTCGAGGGCCTCTGTCGTTTCGTGACGATGAGCGATTCTTGGCAGAGGCTTGAGGTTTCCCTGGATACGTTCGAACCACTTCGCAATTGGTAACGCGAAAGCCCGATGTTTGCTGACTATATCCAGCCGCAAAAAAGCGAGGTCCCTACCATCTTCCAGAGCCATCACCGTATCAAGAAACGCGCCTTGCGCGATTAGTCGATCATTTAAGAAGGCTTTGTCCTTCTCGCTTCCAAAGCTAGCGACAGAAACGGCATCATAAGCTTCGCGTACGCGGACGGCGTTACCTTGGATGCTGAGAATCCACTCGAAGAGCTGGCGCACGGGCCTTACGGCCGCGCAGGCATCTCCAACCCTGATCGGGTCGACCACACTCGGTAACGGGGCTGCGGCTAAACGACGCTTCAGCGGCAATAAAACCGGATAGCTGTCGAGCAGCTCGGAAAGACATTCGGCGTAGTCAACGAGGTCCTCCTGCGTTTCGGTCGTATCAAGTAGGAACAGAAGCAGGCGCAACGCCCGGTCCTCAGCCCACGCCAGCTCAGTCCGCTGATCGAGTTCCTCGACTGTTCCGATGTTCACCGTTTGTACATCAATACAGCCGTCGAAAACGCGAAGAGCATCCGAGGCATTCCAGGGAACCGAAACGGCGCCGTCCAAATGCCGGATCTGCGGTTTGAGGCCAATAACAACCGAAGTCGCGGCCTGCCCGGAAAAAAAGGCTCTCACTCTGTCACTCGCACAACTGCGCCGTTCTTTTTCGCCTTGCGTGCAGCCTGCTGCCAAATCAAACGATCGGCACGCTTGGTCGGCTCCGGACCTACTATACTTTCAATACCCAGGCGATTGATAGGGCCAAAAATATGCACCTCGACGAAGTCGCAGTCGGATTCGCTTCTTCGAGATTCCATTAAAACATCTGGAAATTGGGCGGGGCCGCTCCCCTTCAGAATGCTAGCTTGGAGCTTCGCGACCGCCAATCTCCCTCGCGCAGCCCATGATGAGCGGAAACCATGCGGTGGGGACTGGCCGGCGACAACGTGGTGAACTTTATTGAAGTAAAACGGGTTTTGTTCAAATACAGAGGCACGATCTTCGATAGTAACTGGTTTCAAAGAGACGGAATAAGGCCCATAATATACTAGACCTCGTTCATCGAGTGTAAGAGCCGCGAAATTGAGTTCGCGAAAGCAGAAAGGGTTTATTGCCGACTCAGCTGCTTCGCGTTGCTGGTCCCACTCTGTTTCTTTGGGAACACGACCGAGATCGCTGACCTGGTGATGAAAGGACAAGAAAAGCTCGCTTTGCCCGTTCAGCCAGTCGCTAAGTGCGCCCAAGGATCGGTTCATGACAGCTTTCGACGAGGCTACGGCGCTTTCGAAGGCCGCGAGTTCGGCCTGTACGCCCCGAGCGTTTGCGGAGATTACAGCATCTTTGTAGCGGGCGGTCAAAGCATCGACCTCGACTTTCCGGTTTGCCGCGCGGACATTTGGAAAGCCGGCATCCGCATTGCAGACATTGCATGTCCGCACGTGTGGTGGAACGTCCGCCCCGCACTTCGAACATTTATCTGACATAGGAAGACCTATCTTTCACCCGTTCGAATGCCTAATATTGCTTAGATCGCCCTGTGAGTAGATGGCTTCATCGGCAAATCCGTGCAGATAACTAGTTCTACTGTGTCATGAACGGATATGGGTAGCTGTCTGGCGGTGTGTTGTTTGACAGCATGGACATCGCATAAGGGTTTTTGCGAGCGCGACGGTGAGCCGTTTTCGGATCGTCGCGATCGAGTTTTCGACGTGACGTTCTGGTCGGATCGGCGGCGCCGCGGGGTCGAAAACCTTTGGGTAACGGAGGCATCTTGCGCCGCCAGGAGGCTGAGGGGGGAATTGCTTCCCGTTCGCAGATCAGAAAGCCGTAAGCTGCGATGCAGAGTGTCGCGTGGTGGTGAAAGCCACGCCAACCTCGACCTTCGTAATGGGCCAATCCGAGTTCGCCTTTCAGCTCCTCGTAATCGCGTTCGATGCGCCAGCGCAATTTGGCCTTGTCGACGAGATCCTGCAAAGGCGTGTCCTTGGGCAAGGTCGAGAGCCAATATTTCGTCGGCTCAGCTTCTTCATTCGGCCACTCAACAATGAGCCATTGCAGCGGATGCGGTTTGGTCCGATTGCAATCACGCGAGGCTGGGCGCAGACGCACAGCGGCAAAGCGCGAGGCGAGCGGCGTGTTCGAACCTTCGCGCCAGGTGAGGCTGCGCCATGCTTTTTTCTTCAAGCTCAGCGCCAGCTCCTTGACCGTGACGGGTTGATGTTCAAGATCACGGTTCAGACGAGACGGCTTGCGGCCATGGCCGCTCCAGGGCTTTGCCGGTAGAGGCTCCTGACCGGGCGGCCAAACGGTCAGCGTCGATTGGACGCCGACGACGTAAGGCAGATCCAAAGCTGTCACTCCGGCGCGAAAGCCGCCGTTCACGCCATAGCCCGCATCAGCCAGCACGACGCCCGGCGCGACGCCTGCGGCATGAGCCGCACGGATCTGATCAAGCGCAATCTGTGGCTTCGTCTTGAACTCGATCTCCTTGGGGATATGCGCCTTTTTTCGGCGTGCCTGATCATTTGCCCATGCCTCCGGCATATAGAGCCGGTAGGCGATCGGCAGGCTCGCCGTATGATTGGCGATCGACAGCGTCACCGCGACCTGGCAATTGTCCTGCTTGCCGAGCCTGCCGCAATATTGCCGCGCGACGCCGACCGAATGGGTCCCCTTTTTCGCAATGCCCGTGTCGTCCACGATCCAGGCTTCGATGGGGCCTTGTCTCTCGAGGGAAGGCAGAACCAGCTCGAAAACCTTACTCAAGACCGCCTCGTCCGACCAGGGCGCTTCGCCGACCAGATGCAGAAGCGATTGATGTTTGGCCGAGACGCGTGTCGGCGCAACAATCGCCGCCATAGGCTCGACGCTCTTGCGCTCGCCGGGCATCAACAGCCCGACGCAATAATCGTTCAAGGGCTTGGCCCGATCGGCATGCCCGATCACTTCAACAAGAGCCTCGACATAGGCGGCAAAACGCGCTTGGCTGGTTGGTCTCGAGAGATCCATATCAAACACCGGGTATCGATCAACGAATTAACAAGTTACCAGATTTGCTCGCGACGCGAATCTCCCTCGATTTTGTGATTCAGTAGAACTAGCCACTCCAAAGGCGGATGCCTCTCGATTTTCCATGCGTTGACGTGCGGTATTTGGATTTCAGTCATGCGGCTGCCCTCCTGCCGAGCATAGGACCACTTTTCCTCAATGAGGTCATCGCAGAATCTTCCCCAAATCGTACGCTAAGCCTTCGCTATTAGGCGCTGACTAGGCGGCCTTCCGAGCTTTGGCCGATAGTGCGCGATGCACGCTGGAGAGATCGAGCTTCACGATTGATCCGTCCGGCCGATGACGAAAGCCGTCGAGCGTCACGCCGCGCGCCTTGGCAGCTGTAAGGCGGCTTTGGTGCGCGCCGAGATCATCTTGCGCTCGGCCCGCGCGACGACGGCCATGATGCCCACAACCATTTCGTTGGCCTCAGGCATATCGGCTGCGACAAAGCGGACGCCAGCCTTCTGCAGGCCGATTCGTTGCATTGATGGACCGGCTGCTTCCGCAGCGGCGGCTGGTGCGGGAGGAACTGAACGCAGAGCCCCTTTCTCACGAAGACTGGGATGCTTGAGTTCCGCGATCTAAGACTGAATTGGGGCGGGAAGGTTGCGGTTGCCTATCGGCGCGAATCTCCGCAAGATGTTTTCCCCGAATTTCCGATTTCTGCTTACCGAGCGCATACCGTAAATGAGTTGCTGCCATAGACGACGTCTCAACGGCGGCAGGCAATGGCGCGCTGAATCTCCCATTTTTGGCGAAGTAAAATTCCCCAGTTTGGCGGGTGGGATGATCAGCCGTCGTTATGATCGAGGCCTCCGCTTTTCGGCCGTCCGCGACGTTTGAGAGTTGGGGGGATCGGCGTTGGTTGGATGAGGCTTTTCGATCGAATGTTTTCCGGCACGAGATCAGCGTGCTCGCGAAGGCGATAGCTCGCCCCCTCGATCTGGATGACGGTCGGATGGTGCAGAAGGCGGTCAAGCAGGGCGGTTGCGACGACGGGATCGCCAAAAACATGCCCCCATTCGGAAAATCCGCGATTTGAAGTGAGGATCATGGCGCCCTTTTCGTAACGGGCGTTGACGAGCTGGAAAAAGAGATTGCCGCCGCCCGCAATGACCGGGAGGTAGCCGATCTCATCGACGATGAGCAAAGCGAAGCGGCGGAAGAACCTGATTTTCTCGTGCAGAGCTCCTTCGCGTTCGGCCTTGGCGAGAGCGCCGATGATATTGGCGAGGCTGCCGAAGTAGACGCTGCGTCCGGCCTTCACAGCTTCGACGCCGAGCGCGAGGCTCAGGTGGCTTTTGCCGGTGCCAGGCGGCCCGATAAGATGCAAGGAGGGCGATGAACGGCGCCCCAGCAGAGGTCGCAGACACGCCTCAAACCCCAGCCGCTACCCTCGCAATGCTGGCCACGCCATAATGACCGCCCCACGCCCCGCGTCGCTCGCGGCCATCGTCCGGACCCTGGCCAGCGCCCCAGCGCGGGCCTTAGCGCGGCTCCAGGACGGCCTCGATGCCGGCCGCTACCATCGCTACCATCGCCGCGGCGCGGGTCCGGACGCCAGCCAGCGAACGGCGGACGCGCGGCGCTGAGGCGAAGGGAAGGAGCAGGAGCAGAGCCAGCGCCCCGAGCAGGGTCTAGGGCAAGACCTTCGAGCGGGGCCGGCGTCGCGCCTCGACCAAGCGCCCAGCGCGGGCCTCGACCAGGGGGAGAGTTCACATAATCGTGAGGCGCATGGTTGAAGCGATGGCTGAGACAAAAGCCTCAACGATATCAACGCATTATTGGCATGGTGTAGATGGCGTGTAGAGAATAGTGTAGGCGATGTGTGGGAAGTGTGGTATGGTGTTCGTGTAGGCGGTAGGCGAAGGAAGCGCCGAAATGCTACAATCCTACAATGCCGCGGGCGGCGACCAGAGGACGGAACATGGCGGCGATCAATCCGGACGATCTCGCGAAGTTAGCCGATGACGCTGTCGTGGTGGCTTGCTAGTACCGCTGCACAGGGATTATGACTCTTTGGCTGGGTCGGGATAGGCGCGCGCCAGCTTTTGTCTGGCTTTCTCGGTGGAGAACATCCAGTTGATGCGGGCGCCAGCGTTGTTGCGCTGTCTTTCCCAGGCTGCAATCTCTGAAACCAATTTGTCGCGTTCGCCGATGCGTCGATCCAGGCACTGACCGCGCAGCACCCCGATTTCGATCTCGACCATGTTGAGCCAGCTGGCGTGCTTGGGGGTGTAGTGGAACTCCAGGCGACGCAATATTCTATGCGCTTCCGGGGCCGGGAAGGCCTCATACAGCGCGCCGGCGGAATGGGTCGATAGATTGTCAAGCACGACCCGAATCTGCTCAGCCTGGGGGTAATGGACTTCGACAAGGTCTCGCATACATTGGGCGAAGTCACGCGCCGTGCGTTGCGCGGTCACCTTCACTTTGCGCCAGGAACTGTGAGCGTCGAGAAATATGAACAGGTTGACCGTGCCGTTGCGCCGATACTCGCAGTCATAGCGTCCGAGTCGTCCGGGCGCGGCTGGAATTGGTTGGCGCACCTCGCCGATGAGCTGGGTTGGGCTCTCGTCGAAGCACACCACGGGCCGCTTCGGGTCGGGCTCTTCGGCATAGAGGTCGAGGACATCCTCCATGCGGGCGACATAGTTGCCATCGATTTGGGGAATGCACCACATGTCCTCGCGCCACGGCTTCAGCTCGTTCTCGGCCAAGCGACGGCGCACCGTCTCGCGCGACAGGCCGTCGTGCCCGGTCAGTTTGACCATCGGGCCGTACCGGCATGGCCCGTCGACGCCGCTAGCGTAGAACCTATAAAAACCGCGACCCCGATAAAAACTGCATCTTTGCGCATGATCGCCTCGCAACGAAGTCGAAGGACTATATCACCTATTAGGCGAGAAATTCCACGAACTAGTACGACCCGGTAGTGCCTCCAGCTTGAAAAATTGGTGGCCATCAGAATTTCTGAGAAAATTTCAGAGACGCTAGCCACAACGACGCCGCTGGGGCGTTTGATGCTGACCATTTTAGGCGGGCTTGCCGAGTTCGAGTTCGAATTGATCCCTGCACGCCCGAACAGTACCGCCTGCCCGCACTGATCAACGCCAGTCGCCAGCCGGGCGATTGCGCCGGATAGGCTTGCGCCGCTCATGACGCCCGATCGGAGCCGCGCCAAAGGCTCAGCGCTGGCTTAGCTTGAAACTGGGCACCAGAGCGCTTGGTCATGACGGTCAGGTTCGAGTGCTGTGTTCTTTCCTGTCCGAAAAAAAAAACGGCTCGGGGCTTGCGTCAGATCAATCAATCTCGCCGCATAAACGCATAAAAAATTTTAACTAAGATAACCAAAAGATTTTCGTGGGTGGAATCATGCAAAGCATAAATCGCTTGGGGAGCCGCGCCTTGAAGGGAACGGTTCTGCGGCCGTATGGGCCTTGTTGGTGGTGGGACTCGGGGCGCTGACTTGGCCGGCGGAGGCGCTAGCCTTGACGGGCAACCCTTGGCCTATGTCACCAATTCTGCCTCAAACAGCGTTTCGGTGATCGATACCGGGGACGATACCGTGGTGGACACGGTCCTGGTCGGGAATGGCCCCGAAGGGTTAGCCGTGGCGCCGGATGGGAAGCACGTCTATGTCGCAATTTCCACTGATAATGACCTAGCGGTGATCGACACGACCAGCGATAAGGTGGTGAAAACGGTCTCGGTCGCTGGCGGAGCCAATCGCGTTGCCGTAACACCGGATGGAAAGCGCGTCTACGTCACGGGCGATTCCGGTGCGGGCCGCGCCTTTGTCACAGTGATCGACACGACCAGCGATAAGGTGGTGAACACGGTCGCGGTCGCTGGCGGAGCCAATGACGTCGCCGTAACACCGGATGGAAAGCGCGTCTACGTCACGGGCTCTTACGCGATCTCGGTGATCGACGCGACCAGCGACATGGTGGTGGCCACAATCCCAAACGTGTGTTGCGACGCCGGTAGTGATGACATAGCGATTGCGCCGGATGGGAAACACGCTTATACGACGAATTCTGGCGCTGCACACGCAGGTTGCTTTACCTCGGTAATCGATACAGTCACCAAGACTAACACGTTCGGGACGCGCCTCACGATCACCGGATACTGCGCCTATCAGCTGGCGATTACGCCGAACGGAAAGTACATCTATGTTCCTCTAGGAGAATTCCCGGCCATCTTCGCGATCAAGACAGCAACCAACACGATAGATGCCACCGTTCCATTCGCGCAAAGCCCGATCGCTGTGGCAATTACCCCGGATGGAAGACGCGCCTATGTGACCGCGGGGAATTTCAACACCGAGCCAAACTCTGTCGTAGTGATTGAGACACGCACGAACTCGATCATAGCCACGATCGCGGTCCCCAGTGGAACCGCGATTGCCATCATTCCACCGCCGCAGGGCATTGAGTTTCTCGCCTTCAAAGCCAGGCTCGACATCAATTTTGGTCACAAGCCACGCGGGGATGGCTTTGACCTCGAGTCAGAGTTCACTCTGAGCAGCACAGTCAGCAATGGAATTCATCCGGAGTCCGAGCCGGTCAAACTTCAGGTCGGCCCGTTCATCGCGACGATTCCGGCAGGATCGTTCAGGGAGCACGGGGATTACTCGCGCCGATCTTACAGATTCGAGGGCGTCATCGATGGGGTGCGGCTAGAGGCGCAGATCAAGCCGACCGGTACCTTACGCTACGCGTTCCAGGCCGAGGCGAAGGGCGCGAACCTCAGCGGAACCAATAATCCCGTCCAGGTGTCGCTAAGAATCGGCGACGATGCTGGGTTGACCTCGGTCAAGGCTGATCTCGATCGGCCCCGCGAAGCCTTTGATGATGAAACCGATCATCAGCGATGACGGTGACCAGAGGACTTTGCAAACACTGATGATAAGGGCGCGCCTGCCTACCCGCGCGGCCTGCGCCACCAACTAGTCTAATGGACCTCCCGTGGGCCGCGTAGGGCCCCTTGTGGCGCAACGGAGACCAAATTCGAATTGATCCACCCCTCATTTTTTTGGTCGCGGGCGTTTCCGTCTCGGCGTCTCGCCCGGGGGTAGTGCGGCGACATCTCGGGCCCGAAAAGAGCAAATCGCGCAGAATTTTGAAATTGAGGCGACACGGAAAGTTCCTATGGAGGCTGAGAAAGTTTGACAGCGGAATCTCGAGTTGATTTAAGCTGTGAATGGATCGCGAGACGCTTGATTCGCTCGATAAGGAAGCGCTTATCCGCCTCATTCTTTCGCAGGCGGCAGCGATCGAACGCTAGGGAGATCGAAGCGCTGCGCGCCGACAACGCCGCACTGCGCGCCAAGCTCGATCTGCCGCCGAAGACGCCCGAAAATTCCGGCACACCGCCGAGCCAGGGACACAAGGCCGCGGGTCCCAGCTGGGGCGCAGCTGTTTGTCACTTCCAAGGCGAGTCGCCCCGCTCTCGCGCTAGCTTGGCTTCATGCGCCCGCCTTTGGCCTTCGGTCGCGCCAGAGCCTAGCGGATGGAAATAGGCCGAATCGCTTGTCAGTTCGGCGGCTAGACCGTCGATCGCCACCACGATCGCCATGGCATGCTGATAGACCGCGCCGCCAATGGCGACTCGCATCCAAATCTCAATCATCGCATCGCGGCAGGCCCGTAGCGCCCGGATCGCGGCCGCTGGATCGGGCGGCATTTCCGGTCGCTTCGGTCGTCTCGCCATTATCTTCCCGACAATAAGTGTTCCTTGTTTGTTCTAAAGCTGAAAAGGATTGTTGTCGAGTCCGATTGCGAAGCTTCGCGCTGGCGAGGTTGGGACGCACGGAGCAAAAGGACTCGGTCGTTACCCTAAATGTTACCCTAGCCCCAATTTAAAAATATTATAAAGCCTAAATTTCGCCTAACTTATTGATTTCATTGGTGCCGGTTGCAGGAGTTCGAACCCGCGACCTTCTCATTACAAATGAGTTGCTCTACCAACTGAGCTAAACCGGCGCCGAACGAATGGCGATCAGCGTTCGAAGCGGCCGGACGGCCTAAAAATACTTGCCCGGCCTCTGATAAGATCCTTTGTCAAAAGACCCGCGACTTCTGAGGCTCCGCTCTGCTAGCAGCGCGACCAAAATTTGGCAACTACGGCGAATCGCGTCAACTTATCCCCCTCTTATCCGCAATCAGGGTCATGCGCGACGCCCGCCTGCCTCGAAATCTGGCAATGCGCTTTTCAGCTCGGCCCACCACGGCGAAGCTACGATTTATTAGCTTGCTCGACCTAATGTTGCCGCGAACCCATAGCAAATTCCAGGATAAGGGTGAATGCGCCGTTTCAGCGCCAACTGCGGAGGAATGAATGCATAAGAATTTAGGCAGGGCGACCAGCATTGGCGTAACGTTGAGCGTCCTTGCCGGGTCTATCGCTGCGGTCTGCGTTCCCGCGCAAGCCCAGGATTCGGGCGCCGTCGCGGCAGGCCTTCTTGGCGGTCTCGCCGTCGGCGCCATCGCAGGCAGCGCCATCGCCGGGGCCGCGGCGCCGCCGCCTTACGGCTATTATTACTACGCCCCCGCCTATGCGCCGCCGCCGCCGCGCTGTTGGCTCCAACCGCAGGAAGTCTGGAACGGCTACGCTTATGTCATCCAGCAGGTGCGCGTCTGCCAGTGAGCTTGGCGAGAGCGGGACGCGAAAAAGCGGAATCCGGTTTTTCGCATCAATCCTGCTCCAATTTCTTGGAATCGGTTACGTTCCTGATTTTGGACCGTTTCCATCCAAAATCCCGTGATCCAAAGGCCGTCGCGACGCCGGTCGTCTCCCCCGGCGAAAAGAAGGGCCGCTCCTGACGCGGCCCATCGGAGAAACTGCGGCCGTCAGTCTCCCTTGTAGATATCCCAGTCCTTCGTCTCAGGGAGGAAAAGCACTCCGATGATAAAACAAGCCATGGCGATAACGATGGGATACCAAAGGCCGAAATAGATGTCGCCGGTCTGCGCCACCATGGCGAAGGCTGTCGCCGGCAAAAGGCCGCCGAACCAGCCGTTGCCGATGTGATAAGGAAGCGACATCGACGTATAGCGAATACGGGTTGGGAAGAGCTCGACGAGCGCCGCGGCGATCGGCCCGTAAACCATCGTCACATACAAAACGAGCACGAACAGAAGACCAATTATGGCGGCGACTTGAGGCCGGAACACGTCGAACGGCCCGGACATTTTAACAATTCCGGGATCATCGCTGCCCGGATATCCAGCGGCTTCGAGCGCGGCGATGACTCGATTTTCGAATTCGGCTTTCGCAGCTGATATGTCTGTGACTTTGGCCGCGTCAAAGGCGGCTATTTCCTTTGATCCTACGATAACCGAAACCGGCTCGCCCGCCGCCGTGTCGACGCGCGTATATTTGATCGCGTTTCTGGCGAGGAAATCGCGCGCGACGTCGCATGGGGAAGTGAATGACCGCGTTCCAACCGGATTGAACAGGCTGCCGCAATCGGCGGGATTGGCGAAGACCGCAACGTTGACGTTTTCCAAAGCCGCTTCGAGCGCGGGGTTGGCGTAGGCGGTGATGTGCTGAAAAATCGGAAAATAAGTCGCGGCGGCGGCGAGACATCCAAACATAATGACCGTCTTGCGGCCGATTTGATCAGATAGCCAGCCGAAAGCGACAAAAAAGCCGGTGCCGAGCAGGATGGCCCAGGCGATCAGAAGATTCGCCGTGTAGCCGTCGACTTTCAGAATCGATTGCATGAAAAACAGCGCGTAGAACTGTCCCGTATACCAGACGACGCCCTGTCCCATGGTCAGTCCCAGCAGGGCGAGGAGGACGATCTTGGCGTTCGACCATCTGCCAAATGCCTCGCTGAGAGGCGCCTTCGAGCCAGTGCCGTTCTCCTTTATTCGGATGAAGGCGGGCAACTCATTGAGTCGCACGCGAATCCACAAGGATACGCCAAGGAGTAGAACAGAGACGAGGAACGGGACGCGCCAAGCGTAGCTCGCAAAAGCGGCTTCGCCAAAGAGGGTCCGCGTCAAGAGAATGATGAGCAAAGACAGAAAAAGGCCGAGCGTCGCCGTGGTCTGGATCCACGAGGTGTAAAAGCCGCGACGTCCGGCCGGAGCGTGCTCGGCCACGTAGGTCGCCGCCCCGCCATATTCGCCGCCGAGAGCGAGGCCCTGCAACAGCCGTAGCGCGATCAGAATGGTCGGGGCCGCCGCGCCGATCATATGGTAGTTCGGCAAGAAACCGACGAGGAACGTCGTCAGGCCCATGATCAAAATTGTCACGAGGAAGGTGTATTTGCGGCCGACGAGGTCGCCAAGACGCCCAAAGAGAAGCGCCCCAAACGGCCGAACGACGAAGCCCGCCGCAAAAGCGAGGAGCGCGAAGATATCCGCCGTTTGTTTGGGGAATTGACTGAAAAATTGGGCGCCGATAATGGTGGCCAGCGAGCCGTAAAGGTAGAAATCGTACCACTCAAATACTGTGCCGAGCGAAGAGGCGAAGATTACCCTCTTTTCGTCCGCGGTCATCGGCCTAAACTGTTCTTCGTCCTCTGCCGAGATCAATGCTACCGCCATGTGTGAGCCTTGGCTGTTGGCTGCGTCGCAGCGTTTCGATTTGGTCCTGCTTTGGAGCCTTCGCGACTTCGAGGCCGGGATGACGCTCTGGCTTGAGGCGCCTTGCGCACACAAAATGGCTGAGAAGATAATTTGTCAACGGTGATCGCGGCGAAAAGTCGCGGACCGCAGGCGCTCAAGAGGAGGGGCGTCGCCGAAGCTGACGGATCGCTCCGCGAAAAGAACGAGAAAATTTGCCGGCGTAGCGCGGCTTTCGCCGGCCCGGGCAGGTCGGTCGCGCTCAAGAAGTCGTCGGGCGAGCGCAGTCTGCGATCAACGCCGGCTTGACGACCCAGGCTTCATAGAGCTTTGGCAAATGCCATTTAATGCGCCCCTTGCCGACGGGATCGAAGAAAATGGGCTTCTGATCAGCGTCGGCGAGAGCGACGGCACCGATCGCCGCCGTAATGGCGCCCCGGATATCACTTTGATGCCGACGCGATGGTTGGGGACCGAGGCCGGGTCGACGCCAGCGATTTCGCCGCGCCGCGCTTTTTCCCACTCGTCGAGCGCCTGAATGAGGAAGTCGAACACGCCGGCCGTGTAAGCGCCGGCGGATATTGCGCCAAGCCGACATGAAACTCGGGTTGGCGCCGCTCTTCAGCCATGACTCCCTGCTTGGCGCGCAGTCTTGCGGATATCGGCCGACCTTGCAATGCGCCGCCGCGAGATCGCGCGCCGCCTCCAGTCAGCCGCGGCCGCCTTGCGCGACCCGCCGGCGGGAGTCACACTGGCACAAAAAAAGTGCGTTTAAATGGATTGGGGCCGCCTGTCCCGTGGATCTTCTGGCAAGAAGCGCCTATGAGCGCAACGCATGATGCTGGTTTGGGAGATTTGCATGAAACGCCTGACTGCGGCGCTCGCTCTGGCCTTGCTGTCCGCGCTCGTCTCGCAGGCTTCGGCGGATAGCGTGCCGAAGCTTGATGTTGCGCGGTCTTGCCGCGAAGCCCAAGCTTATAGCGGCGAAGACAATAAGCTTGCCTATAAGGGCTGCATGCAGGACGAGAACGAAGCTTATGCGCAGCTGCAAAAAAACTGGCCGCACTACAGACCGGAGAATCGCTCAAAGTGCGTTGCGCAAGGCGTCTCGCCGATGCCCAGCTATGTGGAGATTTTAACTTGCATCGAAATGTTTGACGGCGCGAGCAGCTTTACCAGGCCTGGTGCGTCGATGCGGCCGCCGGACGGAGCGGCTCCCGCGACCGCGCCAGCCTCCGCAGCGCCGTCCTACGCGACGCCGGCGCCTGAGACAAACTCAGACGGAGTCAAATAGCCAGCTGGTGTTTGATTTTCGCGAGCCTAAACTGGCTGCAATGCGCGCGGCGCGACGAGCGAACGAAAGCCCAACAGAAAAGGGCGAGAGCGCCAAGCGCCCCCGCCCAAATCCGGCTTCGACCCAAGCCGCTTCGCCGCTTTCCTCAAAGCAAAGGCGCGCCACAGTATGGCGCGAGCGTGCAACCGGCCAATCCTCCCAAGACCTGGACAGCAGCGCCGATTTCACGCCGGTGACGACGTTCACAGCTTGCTGCTCGTGTAGATCAGACGCGACGGATTGTCACGCGGAAATCAGCGGAGCCTTACCCAAAAATTAATGAAATATAAAGAATTGACGAGGCTGGGGCGTCTTGGCCGGCCTTCCTCGCTCGTGCGGGCGCCGATATGCTATCGATATGCTATAAGGATGAAACCAAGCAGGCGGCGGGCAGACTGACGGGGCCCGTTTTTTGCTGCCGGATGGATGGGCCCAATAGGGCTCGGCGCAAGGGACGGCTGAGGCCGTGGTGCGAACGATGACGCAACTTCAGCCGCAGACATTTTCCGAACCGCAGGAGGATGCGTCTGAACCGCCGGCCAGAGGTCCGGGCCTTGGCGGCCGAATCCGCAATTGGTTCCTCACCGGCGTCATCGTCGCCGGCCCGCTTGCCGTGACCACCTATATCGTTTGGTGGTTCATTGATACGATAGATCGCTGGGTTCGCGAACTCGTGCCGGGGAACGCTTTGCCGGACGCCTATTTGCCGTTTCGCGTGCCCGGGCTCGGTGTCGTGGTTGCTTTTTTTGGACTGACTTTTCTTGGCTTTCTCGCCCATAACCTTGCTGGCCGCACATTAATCAAGCTCGGCGAAGCCATCCTTGCGCGCATGCCGATCGTGCGGTCGATTTATAAAAGCGTCAAACAGATCTTCGAAACGGTGTTCTCGCAGTCCGGCACGACGTTCCGCAGGGTCGGGCTGATCGAATTTCCTGACAAGGGCGCGTGGTCTCTCGTTTTCATCTCGGCGCCGCCCGGGGAGACCATTAGCAGCCACCTCTCCAGCGACGAGGACTATATCTCGGTGTTCTTGCCTTGCACGCCTAACCCGACGACAGGATTTTATTTCTTTCTGCCGGCGCGCGAGGTAATTGAGGTCGCGATCACGCCGGAAGCCGCCGCCAAGCTCATCATGTCCTGCGGCGTCATTCAACCGGACGCGTCGGCGGCTGTTGCGGCGCTGGCGCAAAATCGCGTCGCCGAGACCGCCTGAAGTCCACAGCGGTTGCGGCCCTCCAAATTGACCTGCGACCCCCTGGTGGCTAACACGAACCTTTGGCAGGCCCTGGGCGGCGCTTTGAGCGGACGGCAGGCCGCCAGTCTTTTGCCTGCAGCGGGGCCGCATGGCCGTCTACACTGAAGTCTCCGACGCCGATCTCTCCGCCTTTCTGGAGACCTACGATCTTGGCCGCGTCCGGTCGCTCAAAGGCATTGCCGAAGGCGTCGAAAACTCCAATTATCTGCTGCAAACCGAAGCCGGCGCCTTCATTCTTACCCTTTACGAGAAGCGGGTGGAGGAGGAGAACCTGCCGTTTTTTCTCGGCCTTATGGAGCATCTCTCGGCGAAGGGCCTCAATTGTCCGCACCCGGTCAAGGCGAGATCGGGCGCCACGCTTGGCCGGCTTTCCGGGCGTCCGGCGGCGATCGTCACTTTTCTCCAGGGCGTCTGCCGTAACCGGCCAGACGCCGCCGACTGCGCGAGGCTCGGCGAGGCGCTCGCTGAGCTGCATCAGGCGGCCGCCGATTTCAAAGGCTTCAGGGCCAACAGCTTGAGCCTCGAAGCTTGGCCGCGCCTCTTCGCGCCGGTCAGCTCTCGCGCCGACGACGTCGCGCCGGGGCTTGCCGATGCGGTCGCCGCCGAGCTTGGCTTTCTCAAGGCGAACTGGCCGCGAGATCTGCCACGCGGCGTCATTCACGCCGATCTCTTTCCCGATAATGTCCTCTTTCTCGGCCCGGAAATATCGGGGCTGATCGATTTCTATTTCGCTTGCACGGACGCTCTCGCCTATGATCTCGCCATCTGTCTCAACGCTTGGTGCTTCGAGCCGCATGGAGCCTTCAATATGGAGAAGGCGATCGCGTTGTTTTCGGCTTATCGGAGCGTTCGCCCGTTAACCAAGGTGGAGGTCGAGGCCGTTCCGGCGCTCGCGCGAGGCGCGGCTTTGCGCTTCGCCTTGACGCGCCTCATCGACTGGCTGCATGTGCCCGCCGGCGCTTTGGTGTCGCCGAAGGATCCGCTCGAATACATGGAAAAATTGCGTTTCCATCAGGCCGTTGGCGACGTGCGTCAACTCGGCCTCGCGCCGTGACCCCGCGATGAGTTCGCCGATGAGCCGGGAAGTCACGATCTTCACTGACGGCGCCTGCTCGGGCAATCCGGGCCCGGGCGGCTGGGGCGCGGTGCTGACCTTTGGCGGCCACAGGAAGGAACTCTACGGCGGCGAGGCCGAGACGACCAACAACCGCATGGAGTTGATGGCCGCGATCATGGCGCTTGAGGCTCTGACTCGAGCCTGCACGGTCCACCTTTATACCGATTCGAACTATCTCAAGGGCGGCATCACCGACTGGATCGACGGCTGGAAGCGCAACGGCTGGCGCACCGCGGACAAGAAACCAGTCAAGAATGTCGAACTCTGGCAAAGGCTCGCGGCGGCGGCCGATCCGCACGAGATTGATTGGCGCTGGGTCAAAGGCCACGCCGGCGATGAATTGAACGAGCGCGCTGATGAATTGGCGCGTCAGGGAATGGCGCCGTTTCTCGCCGGGCGGAAGTCCAAAAGTCAGTTAGGTATCTAATGCAAATGGCGCCGGAAGGCCGCGGCGTTCCTCGTTTTCGGCCGGCGCAGTCGCGGGGCGAGGTCGGCGCCCGTCGGACGCCGCACAATTCCTCGCAAGGTACGTCCCGAGATCGCTCGTTAGATTTGCTCCAGCAGCGCTTCGGCGCTGGAGGCTTCCGCCTTGCCGGGCGACTCTTCAATATTGAGCTTCTTTACGATTCCGTCCTCGACGAGCATCGAATAACGCTGTGAGCGAACGCCGAGGCCGCGCTCCGACAGATCGAGAGTCAGGCCGAGCGCCTTCGCAAAGTCGCCGCTGCCGTCGGCGAGAAAGCTGATCTTGTCCGCCGCGCCGCTGGCTTTAGCCCATGCGTTCATGACGAAGACGTCGTTGACGCTGGTGACGGCGATCTCGTCAATCCCTTTCGCCTCGAACGCCGCAGCCTTCCCGGCGAAACCCGGCAGATGCGCATTGCTGCAGGTCGGGGTGAAGGCGCCGGGAACGCCGATAAGGACGACGCGCCGTCCTTTGAATATCTCGTCCGTGGACAGCTCCTTCGGGCCGGCTTCGGTCATCACCGCGAAATTGGCCTTCGGAATGGAGTCGCCGGGCTTGATCGTCATTGTCACTTTTCCTGTATCCCTTGCGCTTCGGTCGATCCGATCGCAATGTCCTTATAACCCGGACCCGTCTCGAGGTCTGCGCTAAACTCGTAACTTTGGCGCAGTTCAACGAGAGTTATCGTCACCGGAATTTTGCTGACGTCCGCCGCTGATTTGCTCGCCGCCGAGCCGTCGTCGGGCGCCTCCACTTCAATGATCAAAAACTCGTTCGGCTTGTCGCCTTTTTTCAATTCGAAGTACCATCCCTCCGGGAACTCGATGAAAATATCCTGCGCTATGCTTTCGGCGTCGGGATAAGCCTCGGCTGCGGCCCGCGGGTTATCCCGAACATTCACGCGCCAAGTCGGCTGAGCGGCGCTTTTGCTCCAAGAAATCGCAACCTTGGCGTCTCGTTCGGCGGCGCTGAGGCGCTGCGGAACTCTCGCCTCCGCCGCGGCGATAAGGGCTTCCGCGGCGAACGCCTCGGGCGACGCCGCAGGGCCCTCTGATCTCGGCGGCAGGGTGAGCCTCGCAGCCGCTGAAACCGGCAAGCAGATCCCCCCGCACACGGCATATTTCAGCGAAAGCGCGAGAACGCCCGGACGGCTGTCGTCGGCAAGCTTCACGTCGATCGGAAACGTCACCGAGTTCGCGATAGCCGAAAGCGTCGAGGCCGGCCTCGTCGATGCGCGCCGGCGCCGGATAATGGACGATCACGTCCTTGAGGTTTTCTGAGCCTGCGAAGTCGAACTGAGGGGGCGAACCGGCTTCGCCAGGGAACCGCCAATAAGTGATGGCACCGCGATCGAGGCGAATTTGAACCCCGACGCGATACGTTCCATGTATCTGGCTCGGCGCGGCGATCAGCCGCGCCGCCGATTTTTTTGCCGTGATCCACTCGGTCGCGAAAGGGTCCGCGCGCAATTCGGCCATGAATCCAAGCGCAAATAGGCCAGCGACGCAGTATGCGCGGCTTTGTCGCGTTACACTCTTCAGAAGCTGGAAGGACATTTGCATGACAATTGCGCGATCGCGGGACCAATTCACGACGCCAACCTATTTTGTATACGGCCAAGCCGCAACCTACATTGAAGTGATCAACCGGCATTGACCGGGGCGATACGGGCGGCGCAGGCGCGAAGGACAGAGACAAGGGTGCAGTAATATATGAGGATTGAAGCAACTTCAGCAGGGTGAGGCGCGGAGAACATGGGATCAAGAATGCCTCTGGAAGGTGAGCGGCGCGGCCACGGCGGTTTTCTCGACGGGCAACTGCTTGTCGCCATGCCGGGGATGCCGGACAACCGTTTCGCCCGTTCTGTCATTTACGTCTGTGCGCATTCGGAAGAGGGAGCGATGGGCATCATAGTCAATCGCCCGGCGCGCAAGGTGACGTTCTCGGAGCTCCTTGTTCAGCTTGACGTGATCAAGGCCGACGAGGCCATTCGCCTGCCCTCGCAAGCCGAGTCGGTCCAAGTCCTGAAAGGGGGCCCAGTGGAGACAGGCAGGGGCTTCGTCCTTCATTCCAATGATTTCTTCATCGATAATTCGACGCTGCCGATCGACAATGGCGTTTCGCTGACCGCGACGATCGACATCCTGCGCGCCATCGCGCGCGGCGCGGGCCCAGACAGGGCGATTCTCGCGCTTGGCTATGCCGGCTGGTCGCCCGGGCAGCTCGAGGCCGAGATGCAGGACAATGGCTGGCTTAACATCCCGGCGGACCCTGCGCTGATCTTCGACGACGCGCTTAATTCGAAATATGAGCGCGCGCTGCACAAAATCGGCATTGATCTGAAGCGGCTATCGTCAGACCTCGGTCACGCCTAAGTCTCCCGGCGCGGAGAACTCCAAGCGACGCGGAGTCACGCCGCGACCGTGGCGGCGCCGACGAGCTTGCGGGCGTCCGCGGCGCTGATCGGATGGCCGAAGGCGAAGCCTTGCGCATATTCGCACCCGAGCTGGTAAAGCTCGATCGCGTCCGATTCCGCCTCGGCCCCTTCGGCGACGACTTCCATGCCGAGATCATGCGCGAGCGCCACGATCGAGCGCAAGATGACCGGCCGCGCGCCGGAGCCGTTCTGCCGCACGAAGGATCGATCGATCTTGATGGTGTCGAAAGGGAAGCGCTGCAAATAGGCCAGCGATGAATAGCCGGTGCCGAAATCGTCGAGCGAAAGACCGGCGCCGAGGTCGCGGATGCGCGTCAGAATTTGCGCTGCGTATTCCGGATTCTCCATGACCAGGCTTTCCGTCAGTTCGAGCTTCAAGGAGCCGGGGCTAACCTCGACCCGCGACAGCACGCCTTTGACGTCATGCAGCAAATCGTGTCGCAGCAATTGGCGCGACGACACATTAACGCTGACGAAGATCGGCGGTTCGACGTCAAGAGCGCGTTGCCAGGCCGCGAGTTCGCGCGCCGCGCGCTCCAGCGCGAAAATGCCGAGATCGATGATTATTCCGGTCTCTTCGGCGACCTGAATGAATTCGCCGGGATTGAGCCGGCCGAGGCGCGGATGATCCCACCGCAGCAAAGCCTCGAAGCCTGCCACCGTTCGATCCTCAAGCCGGACAATCGGCTGAAAATAGACCTTCATTTCGCTACGGTCGAGCGCGCGGCGCAGATCCGCGGCGAGACCGAAGCGGTCGGAGCGCAAGGTCCGCATTGTCGCGCGGAACACTTCGATGCGGTTGCCGCCGAGCCGCTTGCCATGCCGCATGGCGATTTCGGCGTCCTTCAGCATGTCTTCGCGTTTGGCGTGCAGCTGTGGGTCGAAGAGCACGAGCCCGATTGAGGCGGTGAGCGGAATTTCCTTGTCGCCGAAGGTCACCGGCGTTGAGGTGACGCGGCGCGCGACATTGGCGAGCGCCGTGATTTGTTCGGTCTCCGCCTCCGAAACGATGAGGGCGGCGAATTGGTCGCCCGAAAGGCGCGCCAGCGTGTCCTGCGGCTTCAGGATGCGGCTTAGGCGTCGCGCGAGGGTAAGAAGGATCGAATTGCCGGCGGAGATCCCAACCGCCTCATTGATCTGCTTGAAGCGGTCGATATCAATGCTGATCATCGCCGGGCGGAATTTCGGGTCGTTTTGGACCAGAGTCAGCGCCGCGTCGAGCCTGTCGAAAAACAACTCGCGATTGGGCAGGCCGGTCAGATTGTCATGCACCGCGTCGTGCAGAAGACGCTCTTCCGCTGTCTTGATGTCGGTGATGTCGCTCAGTGCGCCGACGATGCGGAGCACCTCGCCGTCCTGACCGATGACGGGACGCGCCTTCATGCGAAACCAAAAATTCTGGCCATCGGAGGCGCGCAGGCGAAATTCCTGATTGATGCGGCCGCGCCGCTGTTCCAGCATCGCGTCGAGACAGGCGCGGTAGCGGTCCCGCTCGAGCGGATGCAGCACGTCGAACCAGTTCGAAGCCGGCCCTTCGAGCGCGCCGCGCGGCAGGCCCAATTGCGCTTCCGCTTCCGGACTGACATAGACGTTGTCGGCGACAACGTCCCAATCGAAGATGATCTCGCCGCTGCCGGTCAGGGCCAGCGCCTTGCGTTCGAGGTCGGACACGGCGCCGTGGGCGAGGCCCGACCCGATGAAAGCGTTCTGCATGATCGTAAAGCCGATCAGCATGACGATTAGCACAAGGCCGCCGATAAGAGCTGGGGAGACGAGATCGTTGGTCAAGGTCCCGGTCACCGTGAAGGCCGCGCCGATGATCCATGCGAGCAGCAGGAACCATGTTGGGATCAGCATCACCGCGCGGTCATAACCGTGCATCGCAAGGTACAGGACGAGAACAAAGCCGACGGCGCCGATGGTTGCAAGAGAAATGCGGGCGACGCCGGCGGCGACGGGGGCGTCATAAACCGCGAGGCCGACAAGCGCGGCGAGGAAAATCAACCAGATGGCGGCGATATGCGACGCGCGGACGTGCCAGCGGTTGAGGTTTAGATAAGCAAACAGAAAGACCAGCAGCGTCGCGGCGAGGATGGTTTCGGTCCCGGCGCGCCAGATGCGGTCCGATTGCCCTTCGGTGCCGAAAATCTTGCCCCAGAATCCGAAGTCGATGCAGACATAGGCGAGCACGGTCCAGGCGAGCGCCGCCGCCGCGGGGAAGATCACCGCGCCCCTTACGACAAAAACGATGGTAAGAAACAGCGCGAGAAGCCCGGCGACGCCTATGACGATGCCCCTATATAGCGAGAGGCTCGTCATCCTGTCCTTATAGGCGCCTGGCTCCCAAAGGTGGAGCTGCGGCAGATTGGGCGTGCGCAATTCGGCGACATAGGTGACGGTCGTCCCCGGATCGAGGGTCAACCGGAATACGTCGGCGTCCTCGCTGTCCTCGCGCTCCGGGGGAAATCCCTGGCTGGCGGTGATGGCGGAAATGCGCGTCGATCCGAGATCCGGCCAGATCACGCCGGAGCCGACAAGCCGAAAATGCGGCGCGACGATCAGCCTGTCGAGCTGTTCGTCGGTGTCGTTGGTCAGCGCGAAGACGATCCAGTTTGGTCGCGTGCCCGCTTCGCGAGCGCGCACCTCGATGCGCCGGACGATGCCGTCGGAGCCGGGGGCGGTCGAGACGAGCAGGCGGTCGCCCGCGGAATTATAGCTTTCGACGGCCTTGGTGAGGTCGATCACTTGCGCGTCGAGCGGAACGCGGACCGATTCAATCGCTTCGGCCGGGCTAGGCCCGAAGACAAGCGCCGCGAGGAGAGTAAGCGCCGCGACATAGAGGAGATGGCGAAAAGGGTGCGCGATGCCCGACACGAGTGTTTTGCCTAATGAAGGTTGACCCCGGCGCCGCAAACGGCCGAGGCGAAATCGTGAATATGCGCCGGCGCGCGACACTGAGACGGATTAGGGGGCGTTAGCGTCGATTTTGAGACGCGCCGCCCGGCCGCGCCTAATAGCCGGCTTGTGGACGGCGCTGACGCGGTGGCGCGAGATCGGTCTCGAGCAGGCCATATAGCAGATGATCTTCCCATACGCCATTAATGCGCAGATAAGCGCGCGCGTAGCCCTCGCGCGTGAACCCCACGCGCTCCAGAAGCTTGAGCGAGGCTGTGTTATGGGGCAGGCAGGAGGCCTCGGCCCGGTGCAGCCGCAGCGCATTGAACGCAAAGCCGATTCCGGCGCGCACAGCCTTCGTCATGAAACCCTTATTCGCGTAGGGCTCGCCGATCCAGTAGCCGAGCGTCGTCGCCTGCACGACGCCACGCTTGATCTGACCAAGGGTCATGCCGCCAAGCAGCAGGTCGTCGTCCCGAAAGACGAGGAACGCAAACGATTCATGGCTCTCGATTTCCTGCTGATGGCGACGAACGCGCCGACGAAACGCCGCGCGCGTCAAATCGTCTCCCGGCCACGTTGGCTCCCAGGGCGTCAGAAAATCACGGCTGCGTTCGCGCAGCGCGGACCAAGCTTCGAAGTCGCGCATTTCCGGCGGCCTGAGATAGACGCCCTCGCCACGCAGGAAAAGCGAATGCTCGCAGGTCGATCCGATTCGGAAAAGAGCCATGACGCCGTCCCCCCTAGCAGGCGTGCAGTCGCTGCGCGACGCGGTCGGGGCCGATCACCTTGCCGACGGGTCCGATTGCGGCGACTGTCGGCTTCGAGGCGAGGGCGCGTGCGCCGGCGGCGCGGATATGGGCGATGTCGAGACGGTCGATAGCGCCGATGATCTCCTCGCGCGAAAGCACTCGGCCGAACGCCATAACCTGTCTCGCGATCTGTTCGCAGCGCGGGGACGGTGATTTCAGCGCCGTCAGAAGCGATACCTTCATCTGCGCTTTGGCGCGGCGCGCTTCGGTCTCGCTGAGCCGCTCGGCCGCCTCGCCGAGGCAATCGAGGGCGACCGGCATCAATTCCGCAACATCCTTTGCGCCGGTCGCGGCGTAAAA
The DNA here is from genome assembly GCA_963815815.1 of uncultured Alphaproteobacteria bacterium. Lineage (GTDB taxonomy): Bacteria > Pseudomonadota > Alphaproteobacteria > Rhizobiales > Beijerinckiaceae > Methylocapsa. The sequence continues at coordinate 896,139 of CAWFIA010000006.1, read as the reverse complement.
GCCAAAGAGCCCGGTATCGGAATAACCCCAGTGAAAAGCGTGGATCGCATAGGCGAGGCCGCGCGTCTCGCGCACCTCCTGGAACAAGCGCGAGGACATGCCGCCGCCGACCGCATTGGCGAAGACCTGCAGGGCGTAGAAATTCTCGGCGGCGTAGGAAAGCCCCTCGAAGCCAATGATGATATGCGCCTGTTCAAGCCGGCGCTTAAGGCGGACTTCGCCGCCTTGATAGATGGCCGGAAGGGCGGCGCTCGGGTCGGGGCGAGGCGAGAGCCGTGAAAAGCGCTTTTCCGCCTCCTCGCAAATCCGTTCATGGTCGACCGCGCCCGCGGCGCCGATCACGGTCGCGTGGCTGCTGTAATGGTCTTCCAGATAGGCGCCTATGGCGTCCCGACTGAAGCCGGCGATCTGATCCGGCGTGCCGAGAATTGGCCGGCCAATCGGCTGGTCAGGAAAGGCGCAGGCGTTGAAGAGATCGAAGACCAGATCGTCGGGCGTGTCCTCGACGGCGCCAATCTCCTGCAGAATCACGCCTTTTTCGCGTTCGAGCTCGCCTTCGTCGAAAATGCTGTCGGTCAAGATATCTGCGAGTATGTCGAGGGCGAGCGGCGCGTCCTCGGCGAGCACATGGGCGTAATAGGCCGTGTGCTCGGTGCTCGTCGCGGCGTTGAGGTCGCCGCCCGCCGCCTCGATTTCTTCGGCGATCGCGCGCGCGGAACGCCGCCGCGTGCCCTTGAAAGCCATATGTTCGAGCAAATGCGACAGGCCGTGCTCGCTCGAGCGCTCGTGGCGCGAACCCGCCCCGATCCAGACGCCGAGAGAGGCGGTTTCAAGATGCGGCATGGCGTCAGTGACCACGCGTAGTCCCGACGCCAAGGTGGTGACCTTCGCGTTCATGAGGCGACCTTCGCCGCCTTGCGCGAAACGGCCCGCCTGATGAAGTTTTCGATCTCGCCCTGATCGTTGGGCAGAATCGTGAAATGCTCCTGCCCCGCAAGGAGCCGGGAAAGATGCGCCGGCAAAGGCGGACGCACGCCCGTCGCCGCCTCGATCGCGTCGGGAAATTTAGCGGCATGGGCGGTGCCGAGGACAATAAGCGGGGTTCGTGCGCCGCGCACGGCGGCCTCTCGGCGCGCGGCGCAGACGCCGACCGCCGTGTGCGGGTCGCATAAATAGAGCGCCTCCCGCCAGAGCCGCGCGATTTCCGCGCTTGTTTCATCTTCGCTGACGCTGAACGCGTCGAAATCGGCGCGGATGGCCGAAAGCGCATCGGCGTCGATGGAAAATGAGCGCGAACGCGAAAGCTGCGCCATCTTGGCCCGGATCGCGGCGGCGTCGCGCCCATAAGCTTCAAAAAGAAGCCGCTCGAAATTGGATGAAACCTGAATGTCCATCGCGGGCGATTGCGTCGCGCACACCTCGCTGATGGCGTAGGTCCCGCTCGCGAGCGCGCGTGGCAAGATATCGTTGGCGTTGGTCGCGATCACCAAACGGTCGATCGGGAGGCCCATGCGCTTTGCGATCCAGCCAGCGAAGACGTCGCCGAAATTGCCTGTAGGCGTGACGAAGGAGATCTTTCGGCGCGGCGCACCGAGGGAGACGGCGCTGGTGAAATAATAGACCGTCTGGGCGAGGATGCGCGCCCAATTGATCGAGTTAACGCCGCAAAGATTGAGCTCCTCCCGCAAGGGATGGTTGTTGAACAAGGCTTTGACCGCGCCCTGCGCGTTGTCGAAAGAGCCCTCGATGGCGATGGCGTGAACGTTGGCCGCGCCGGCCGTCGTCATTTGCCGCCGCTGCACGTCGGACACGCGCCCGTGCGGGTAGAGAATGAAGACATCGACTTGCCGCAGGCCGGAGAAAGCTTCGATCGCGGCGGCGCCCGTATCGCCAGAGGTCGCGCCGACGACCGTCGCGCGCTGGCCGCGCGCTTTCAGGGCGTGGTCGACGAGGCGCGCGAGCAGCTGCATCGCGAGGTCCTTGAAGGCGAGCGTCGGACCGTGGAACAGCTCCAGCATGAACAGATTGTCGTCAAGCTGCGCGAGAGGGGCGACGGCGGGGCGGCGAAAGCGGGCGTAGGCCGTCTCGATCATGCCGCGCAGGGCCGGCGCGGCGATCTCTCCCGAAACGTAGGGCGCGATGACCGTTTCGGCCACGTCCACATAGGACTTGCCAGACAGCCTTTCGATCTCGTCAGCGCTGAATTGCGGGTAGTCCTGCGGCAAGTACAGACCGCCGTCCGGCGCAAGCCCTGCGAGCAGCGTCTGCACGAATGTAAGCGGCGGGGCGTCGCCTCGGGTGGAGATATATTTCAAGACCAAGAATCCAGGTTTCGCCGGAGCGATGAATTGATCAACGTAACACGACTCGCAGCGACGGGCAGCGGCAGAAGGCCGCGCGCATCAACGAAACATCAGGAGAATATGACGCATTTAGCGGTTCTGCCAAGCAAATGCCGCGAACATGCCGAGCAACCCGAGGGCGAGGCCGAACCAAGTCAGGGCGTAGGACAGATGATTGTTTGGAAAGGCGAGTTCGCTCGCGCCGCCTCGCGGCCCGAAGCCAAGGGCCGGGACCTTGTCCGCATCGACGCTGAACGGCGCAGCTGGGCTGAGGCCAAAATGCGCCGCGATCAAGGCGGGATCGCGGGTGAAATACTGGCCGGCTTCGGGATGATCCGCCGGAGTGAACGCGTTGCGCGCTTCGGGCGGGCGCATCAGCCCGTCGACATGGACCCTTCCGCCGACCTTGCCTTCGGGGCGGCTCGCCGGATCCTTGCGGTCGAGCGGCACGAAGCCGCGATTGACGATGACATAAGCGCCGGAGGCGAGCCTCAAGGGGGTGAGCACCAAAAAGCCGGGCCCCTTCGTGGCGCCGCTGGAAGGCCGAAACACAAGGGCCTCCTTGTCGTTGTCGAAGACCCCGTCGAAAGCGACATGCCGATATTCATAGTCGCCGGGACGCAGATCAGCCCAGTGGCTCACGGACGGCAAGGCGGAAGGCGGAGCCTTGGCGCGCGCCTCGACGCGGGCGATCAGGCTTTCCTTCCAGGCGAGCCGCTGCAGTTGCCATACGCCGAGCGAGACCAAGATGGCGTAGCCAAGACCAGTCGCTAAGGCGGCCCATCTGAGGCGCACGCCGGCGGCGCGGGACTGCCGTTTCACCGCCTGCGGAGTCACTTCTCGAGCCGTCCTTCCTCCGCCCTGGTGCGATATTGCTGGGCGACAAGCACGCCCTTCGCCGGGCGCAGCAAGCCGACGCAGACGATCAGGGTCAAGGGCAGAAACACGGCCAAATGCACCCACATTGGCGGCTCATAGGCGAGCTCAGTCCATAACGCCGCGCCGAGCACGATGAAGCCGCCGATCAGGCAGACGAAAACCGCCGGGCCGTCAGCCGAATTGGCGAAGCTGTAGTCGAGACCGCAAAAATCGCACTTCGGAGCAATTGTCAGAAAGCCCTTGAAGAGCGAGCCGCGTCCGCAGCGCGGGCATCGCCCTTTCAACCCCGCGGCAATAGCTGTCGGCTGTACATGCCGCTCTTGCTGAATCATCGCGCCTCCACTGGAGATTAACTTCGGAGCGTAAGCGAAGCGGGTGCATGCTCCTGATTTATCGAGCGCATCAAAAACGGCCTGGAAACGCCCGCGGCCTCCATGACCCCCGATAACTTCTATCACAAGCAAGGCGGCCTTTGGCTAATACCCACGGGCCGGGCAAATTCTCTGCGGACCGGCGGAAGGGGGAATAACGGTGAAACAGCGATGGCAACGGCTCAGATTGTGGTGGAATTCAGTTTGTGTTAGTTTTTAAAATAGAGTAGCCGCCGTCGGGGCTTTTGGCCAATATCCGTCGAGTCGTCAATATCTAAAATCAAGTCGCCAGTATCGAAGGAGCCAAAAGGTCGAGCAGCTAGGTTGGTTCGGGCAAAGGTTGCATGTGTGCAAACCTAACACATAGGAGAGCTGCGCAAAAAAGCGGCGGCGAACAGCCAGGACGATTACAATCGCACATTTTTCTTTGATAAAGCGTCATCAAATTTTATGCTACGGATAGCCAATGAATTCGTCTCAACTCGGCGCGCTATATCTGCTTTCTTCTGCGCCGGCGGTTCAAGCGTCTCCCCGTTTACTGCGCGCGGACACACTAAGTCGGGGCTTGCACCGAGATATTAGGCGTTCAGGCTCTTTTCGTCGATGGGCATTTTTGCCTCTTGGCGTTATGCATTATATATTTTTATTGCGCCATTATAGATATATTCTCATTGCCGATGGGCTACTCGTTTTATTTATCAAAGCGTTCAGTCCTCTCTTGCTTGGGGGCAAGTGGGAGGCGAAACTTTTGACCCGGCGCTCCGCTATACGCTCAGATCGCCAAAACTGGGATTGCAAAAGCGCTCATTGGATCGAGCGCAGGCGGGCTCGCGCCAATCTCGACGCGCGGGGATGCGTCCTGAAAGAGGTGTCATCGTTATGCTGCAGCATTCTGGCCGCATCGGAGAAGGTTCTCGCATGATGGCGTTCGACCGGGGGCGAACGATCCATTCCTATTTCGCCTCAATCGCGCGCGACAAGGCGGATCATCCCGCGATCTTTTCCGACACATCCGTCATCTCCTATGGCGACCTCGATCGGCGATCCAACCAATTCGCCCGGCTCCTCGCGGCAAATGGCGTTCGCCCAGGCTCCATCGTGTGTTTGTTTCTGCCGCGCTCGCCCGAGGCGATTATCGCCATGCTAGGCGCCCTTAAGGCCGGCGCGGCCTTCGCGCCGCTCGATCCGGCTTATCCGGCGGATCATCTCGCCTTCATCGCCGCGGACGCGGCTCCAGCGGTCGTCGTTTCGGCCTCGGATATGATTTCGGGCAAGACGCGCCCATGGGCCGCGGCGACCCTGCTCATCGACCAGGAGACCCGGGCCATCGCGGAGCAGAGCGACGCTCCACTCGCGGAAAATGCCGCGGGCGGCGATCTTGCCTATGTCATGTATACCTCCGGGACGACTGGGCGGCCGAAAGGCGTCATGGTGCCGCATCGTGGCGTTACGCGCCTCGCCTGCAACAGTTTTATCGATCTTCGCCCCGACGATGTCGTCCTGCAGTTTGCGCCGCTGGCGTTTGACGCATCGACCTTCGAGATCTGGAGTCCTTTGCTGAACGGCGCCGCGGTCGGGATCCTTGCCGCCGCGCATCCAAGCTTCAGCGAGATCGGCGCCGCGATCGAAAGACATGGCGTGACCACGGCTTGGTTCACCGCCAGCCTTTTCCACGCCATCGTCGATCGTCAAATCGAGATTCTGCGGCCGTTGCGCCAGCTGATCGCCGGCGGCGACGTGCTTTCTCCGCGTCACGTGCGGCGCGTGCTCGACACGCTGCCGGATTGCCGCCTCGTCAACGGCTATGGCCCGACCGAAAACACCACTTTCACCTGCTGCTACACGGTTCCGCGCGACGCCAGCGCCGACGCTCCGATCCCGGTCGGCCGGCCGATCGACCATACCGCCGTCTACGTTCTCGATCAGGAGCTTCGCCAGGTCGACACGGGCGAGGAGGGTGAGTTGTTCGCCGCCGGCGAAGGGGTCGCCCTCGGCTATCTCAATCGGCCCGATCTCACCGCCGAGAAATTCCTGCCGGACGCTTTCGGCGGCGAGCCCGGCCGGCTCATGTACCGGACCGGCGATCTCGTCCGGCAACGCCAGGATGGCGTCGTCGAGTTCGTCGGCCGGGTGGACCGACAGGTGAAGATTCGCGGCAAGCGAATCGAAATCGACGAGGTCGAAGCTTTGCTTCGACGCCTGCCGCAGGTCGCTGACGCGGCGGCCATTGTGCGATCGCACACCGATGGGGACAAGCAGATCGTGGCGTTTATTTCGTCGCAAACGTCGCTGGATCCGGTTTCTTTGCGATCGCAAATGGCCGATCTTGCGCCAGACTATATGGTCCCGGCGCATTTCGTTATTTTGCCTGAGTTGCCGCGGACGCCCAATGGCAAGATCGACCGCGCGGCGCTTCCAGATTTCGTCGCGAGCGCTTCCGCCGATCCCGCGCCGACGGCGAGCAGCGTCGAGGCGGCGCTCGCGTCGATCTGGAGCCGGTTATTGAAGATCGGCTCGGTCGGTCTCGACGCCAATTTTTTCGATCTCGGGGGCGCCTCTCTCGATGTGATGGCCTTGCAGGAGGAGATAAAAACGCAGTTTCAGCTAGAGGCGCCGATGACGGTTCTCTTCCAATTCACGACCATTCGGTCGCTTGCCGCGCATCTCGAATGTCTCATGGGCGAGGCGGGCTCCGGCGAGCGCGCCCAAAACGCCATCGCCGACGACAAACTGGCCGTCGATGACCTCAATAGCCGCAAGCGCCGCCAGGCGGAGGCGCTGAAGCGCGCCTCGCGGCGTCGCTTGGCTTCGGCGACATAAAGCAGGATCATGAAAGAGGACACTTCCATCCCGGCCCTGCCCGCTCCGCCGGGCGTCGCCATTATCGGCATGGCGGCCCGCTTTCCAGGCGCCGCCGACGTCGCGGCGTTCTGGCGCAATTTGCGCGACGGCGTCGAGTTCGATCAGCCATTTCACCGACGCGGAGCTCGAGGACGCGTTCGATCGAAGCGTCCGTGACGATCCGAATTTTGTCCGGGCGCGCTCGGTGCTCGACGGAGTTGAAGACTTCGACGCGGCTTTCTTCGCGATGCATGCGCGGGAGGCGGAGCTCACCGATCCGCAGCATCGCGTCTTTCTCGAATGCGCCTGGCAGGCGCTGGAGGACGCCGGCTATGATCCGGCGACCTACAAGGACGCGATCGGCGTCTTCGCCGGCTGCAGCATGAGCACCTATTTCCTGCGCAACGTTCTGCAGGATCGTGCGGCCGTGGAGCTTTTTACAAGCAATTATCAGGTCGGCGGCTATGGCGAGCTGATCGGCGCGTTGCCGGACGTTTTCGCGACGCGCCTCTCCTATAAGCTCGGCCTGCGCGGGCCGGCGATGACGGTGCAGACCGCCTGCTCCACCTCCCTCGTCGCCGTCGCGCAGGCGTGCCAGAGTCTCCTGCTGTTCGAATCGGACATGGTCCTTGCGGGCGGCGCCTCGATCACCTTCCCGCAGCGCCGCGGCTATCTCGCGCTCGAAGGCGCCATGGTGTCGCCGACCGGGCATGTGCGCACTTTCGACGCGAAAGCGGACGGGACCGTTTTCGGCAGCGGCGCCGGCGTCGTGCTCCTGAAACGCGTCGAAGACGCGATCGCCGACGGCGATCATATCTACGCGGTGATTCGCGGATCGGCGCTGAACAATGACGGCGCGGCGCGCGCCGGCTTCACCGCGCCGAGCGTCAACGGACAGTGGGAGGTGATCGCGGCGGCGCTGGCCAACGCCGAGGTCGACGCGCGATCGATCGGCTATGTCGAATGTCATGGCACGGCGACGCCGCTCGGCGATCCGATCGAGGTCGCGGGGCTGACCCGGGCCTTTCGCGCCAGCACCAATGACGCCGGCTTTTGCGCCTTGGGCTCGGTCAAGCCGAATATCGGCCATCTTGACGCCGCCGCTGGCGTCGCCGGCCTCATCAAAACCGCTCTGGCGCTGCAAAACCGGCAATTGCCGGCGACATTGTTTTTCGAATCACCCAATCCGCATATCGCGTTCGAGGGCGGCCCTTTCTTCGTTAATCGCGAATGGCGCGATTGGCCGGCTGGGGACCAGCCCCGGCGCGCCGGCGTGAGCGCCTTCGGCGTCGGCGGCACCAACGCGCATGTCGTTCTGGAGGAGGCGCCCGCCGCCATTCCGGCGCCAACGTTGCGCCCGGCGCAAATCATTTGCGTCTCGGCGCGCACGCCTTCCGCCCTCGCGGCGGCGAGGCGCAATTTGGCGGCGCATCTCAAGGCTCACCCCGGGCTGCCGCTTGCCGACGTCGCCTACACGACCGAGATCGGACGGCGGGCTTTCGGCCGTCGGGCGGCGGTTGCGGCAAGAGACCTCGAGTTCGGCGGCGGCGGCCCTGGAGTCAGGGCAGGGCCTCGTCAACGGCGCCCCGGCCCGCCACGCACCCTCGCCTTCATGTTTCCGGGACAGGGCGCGCAATATCCGGCGATGGGCCTCGAGCTCTTTGAGACCGAGCGCGTGTTCCGCGACAGCATGCGCCTCAGCGCCGAGATTTTGCGCCCCGCGCTTGGCGCCGATCTTTGCGCGCTGCTCTACGGCGGCGCAGGCGCGCGCCTTTCCGCGGAAGCCTTGCAGGCGACTGAGATCGCGCAGCCGGCTCTCTTCGCCGTCGCCTATGCGCTGGCGGCGCTGTGGCGCAGCGTTGGCGTCGCGCCGCAGATGATGATCGGCCATAGCGTCGGCGAATTTGTCGGCGCCTGTCTCGCCGGCGTGTTTTCGCACGAGGATGCGCTCGGCGTCATCGCGGCGAGGGGCCGTCTGATGCAGGAAATGCCGCGCGGCTCGATGATGGCGGTCCGCTTGCCGGAAGCGGAATTGACGCCATTTTTGCAAGGGCCTCTGGCGCTCGCCGCAATCAACGGACCAAAGCTCTGCGTCGCGGCGGGCCCTGATGACGCCATCGCCGAACTCGACGCCGAACTTTCCGCGCGCGGCGTAATGGTCCGGCGGCTGCACACCTCGCACGCCTTTCACTCGCCGATGATGGATCCGGCGGCGGAGGCTTTGCGCGGAAAATTCGACGGCGTCAGGCTGTCGCCTCCGCAAGCGCGGCTGATTTCCTCGATGACCGGCGATTGGCTGACCGCGGCGGAAGCAACGTCGCCCGACTATTGGGCCGCGCATTGCCGCGCCCCCGTGCGCTTCGCCGCCGGGCTCGCGACGCTTTTGCGCGACGCTGGGGCGGAACCGATCCTCATCGAGGCGGGCCCAGGGGTCACGCTGTCGACGCTCGCCCGGCAGGGGGGGGCCGGCGCCGACGCCGACGCCGTCCTCGCCTCATTGCCGGACGCCGCGCGCGAAACCTCCGACGCCGACGTGTTCGCCCGCTCGACGGCTCAGCTCTGGTGCGCCGGAGCGCCGATCGACTGGCGCGGCGTTCATTCCGACGCCAGGCGGCGGCGCGTTTCGCTGCCGACCTATCCGTTCGAACGCGTGCGGCATTGGATTGACGCGCCGTCGACGGCGCGGCCGGCGGACGCCGCTCCTGCCTCGCGCCAGCTCGCTTCCCCACTTTCCTCTTTGACTGCCGGCGTATCCGCGCCGCCGGCGATCTCCTCGGAGACAAATTCGCCAATGGCTGCAGCTCCAATGCCGACTCCACAAACCGAAGCAGCGACAGTCCCCGATCGGGCGAGCGGGAAGCTGCGCGAACACGTCGTCGAGATCTTTGAGAATTTGTCCGGCGAGTTGATCGCCGATCTCGCCCCAGAGACGAGCTTTCTCGAAATGGGCTTCGATTCGCTGTTCTTCAGCCAGGTGACGCAGCAGCTGCAGCGCGATTTCAAAACCAAGCTGACCTTCCGCCAGCTGCTTGGCGATCTGTCGACCATTCCGGCGCTGGTCGCCCATCTTGAAGCGCATCTGCCGCCGGAAGTCCGGGCCGCGCCAACCGCCGCCGCTCCGCCGACACCCGCCCCGGAGGCGGCAAGCGTACTCCCTCCGGCTCCCGCGCAAGGCGCAGCGCCGCCGCCTTTGGGCCCAGCTCCGGCGCCGGCCGTCGCCGCTCCTCTCCCATTGTCCGCAGCCGCCGGATCGGGCGCGGTCGAGCAAATCATTCGCGACCAACTCGACGTCATGAGCCGCCTTATGGCGCAGCAGCTCGAGGTGTTGCGCGGCGCCGCTTCGGCAACCGTCCCGCATGTGATCCCCCCTGCGCCGCCGACGATCGCGGAACCCCTGACGCCGCCGTTCGCGTTGGCGGCCCCGCCGCCCGCAGCCTCCGCGCCTGCGCCGGCCTCCGGGCCTGCCGCCACGCCGGCATCGGATGAGCCGAAGTCACGGTTTGAGATGATCGCGGCGGCCCGCTCCGCGCCGCCCGCCGAGATGAATGAGACGCAGCAGCGCGCCCTCGCCGAACTCATTTCGCGCTTCAACACGCGCACCGCCGGATCGAAGCGCATGACGGGGCAATACCGGCCGGTTCTCGCCGATCCGCGCGCCGCCGCCGGTTTCCGCACAGAATGGAAGGATCTTGTCTATCCCGTCGTCAGCGACCGCGCGAGCGGCTCGCGCATCTATGACATTGACGGCAACGCCTATATCGACCTCGTCAACGGTTACGGCCAGACCTTCTTCGGGCATGCCGCGCCTTTCGTCGTCGAGGCGGTCGCGGAGCAATTGCGTCAGGGTTTCGCTATTGGGCCGCAAGCGGCCCTGGCCGGGCGCGTCGCGGAGCTCTTTTCCGAGATTACCGGCAATGAGCGCGTGACCTTCTGCAATACCGGGTCCGAGGCGGTGATGGCGGCGATGCGCGTCGCCCGCACCGTGACAGGCCGCAGCGTCATCGCGACCTTCGCCGGCGACTATCACGGCCAGTTCGACGAAGTCCTCGTCAAGGGGGCTTTGCGCTTTGGCGTCGCGCGGGCGATGCCCGCAGCCGCGGGCATTCCGGGCAAATCCGTGGAGAACATGGTCGTTTTGCCCTATGGCGCGCCGGAATCGCTCGAATGGATCCGCGCCCACGCGGACCAGCTCGCCGCCGTTCTGGTCGAACCGGTGCAAAGCCGCCATCCGGAACTGCGTCCGGTTGAATTTTTGAGGGAGATCCGCGCGATTACCGAAGCCTCGGGTTCGGCTCTCATTTTCGATGAAGTGGTGACCGGCTTCCGGATGCATCCGGCCGGCATGCAGCATCTGTTTGGCGTCAAGGCTGATCTTGCGACCTATGGAAAAGTCGTCGGCGGCGGCCTTCCCGTCGGCATTCTCGCCGGCAAGGCGGCGTTCATGGACGCTCTTGACGGCGGCCATTGGAATTATGGCGACGACTCCTATCCAGAGACCGGCATGACCTTCTTCGCCGGCACTTTCGTGCGCCATCCGCTCGTGATGGCGGCAGTGTGGGCGGTGCTGAACCATCTCAAGCAGCAAGGACCGGCCTTGCAGGAGGGGGTCAGCGCCCGAACGGCGGCGCTAGTCAAGCGCCTCAACGATTTCGTGCGTCAGCGCGGACTCGATTTCCATTTGGAGACCTTCGGCAGCCTGTTCTTCTTTGATCTCGCCAAAGCGTCGCGCTACGCCAGCCTGTTCTACCCGCATATGCTGGAGCGCGGCGTTTATGTTCAAGAGCATTACCCTTGCTTCCTTACGACGGCCCATAGCGACGCCGACATAGCGGCGATCGCCGAAGCGTTTGAGGACGCCGTCATCGCGATGCAGAAGGCCGACTTTTTTCCGGCGCCTCCCGGCCTCGGCCCCGAGCCCGAAACCGACGTGCCGCTGACTGAAGCGCAGACCGAAATCTGGCTCTCCGCGCAACTCTCGGAGGAGGCTTCTTGCGCCTTCAACGAATCCATGACGGTGCGCCTGCGCGGCGCGTTGAACCGCGCGGCGCTGCAGAAGGCGCTTGACCAGCTGATCGCCCGCCATGACGCGCTGCGCGCCGTTTTTCAGGCTGACGGAGAGCGGATGCGCATTCTGCCCTCGCTCGATCTGAAGATGAGCGCGCGCGATCTGGAAATGACGCCGCAATCGGCCGCGGAGGATGCTTGGCGCGAACTCCTCGCCCATGAGGCAAGGACGCCCTTCGACCTCGTCAACGGACCGCTGCTTCGGGCGCAGCTGGTTCGCTTTAGCGTGAACGATCACGCCCTCGTTCTGACCGCCCACCACATCATCTGCGACGGCTGGTCGTTCAATGTCATGATCGGCGAACTGACCAAACTTTACCAGGCGGCGATGGAAGGGCTTGCCGCCGATCTGCCGGCGCCGATGTCGTTCACACGTTATGGCGTCGAGGAACGCGCGCGGCAGAAGCGAGAAGGCGCGGCTGTCGACGCCTTTTGGCTACCGCAGTTCACGCCGCCGCCGCCACCGCTCGACCTGCCGACGGACCGGCCGCGGCGTCCGCAGAAGACCTTTGCGGGGGCGACCCTGACCCGCAGGATCGAGCCCGACTTGACGCAGCTCTTCCGCAAGGCGACGGCGCGGCAGGGCTGCACACTGTTCGTCGCGCTGCTAGCAGCGTTCGAGGCGCTCCTCGCCCGTCTCGCCGGCCTGAATGAGGTCGTCGTCGGCATTCCGGCGGCGGGGCAATCGCTTGTCGAGGGCGACAGCCTTATCGGCCACTGCGTCAATTTTCTTCCCTTGCGCGGACGCTGGAGCGAGGAGACGACCATGGCCGAGCATCTGGCGGCGACCCGCCAGATCGTCCTCGCCGCCTATGAGAACCAAAGCTTCACCCTTGGCACGCTCGTTCGCAAAATGGCGTTGCCGCGCGCGGCCGGCCGGCGGCCCCTGGTCGAGGCGCAGTTCAATCTCGAACGTCTCGGCGACAGGATTCATCTGCCGGGGTTGGAGGTCGAAGCGCAGTCCAATCCGAAGGCGGCGGTGATTTTCGACCTGTTCTTCAACATCACCGAGCAGGACGGCGGCCTGCGCATCGATTGCGACTACAACACCGATTTGTTCGACGCGGCGACAATAGAGCGCTGGATCGGCCAGTACCGGACGCTGCTCGGCGAAATCGCGGCTAGCCCGGGGCGGCGCGTCTCGGCGACGCCGCTGCTTTCGCCGGCGGAGCGCGCCTGGCTGACGACGGGGCTCAATGCCACGGCGGCGCACGACCTCGATCTTCGTCCCGTGCACGAGCTCATCGCCGCGCAGGCGGCGCGAACGCCAGACGCGATCGCTGCGCGGTTCGCTGAAGCGGCGTTGAGCTACCGCGAGCTCGACGAGCGCGCCAACCGACTGGCCAATCATTTGCGCCGCGTCGTCAGCGATCCCGCCGCCCGCATCGGACTCGCGACGGAGCGTTCGCTCGATATGCTCGTCGCGCTTTTGGCAATCATGAAGACCGGCTGCGCCTATGTGCCGCTCGATCCGAGCCATCCGGCGGCGCGGCTGCGTCTTGTGCTCGACAACGCCGCGGTCTCGGCTGTGGTCTGCGACAACGCTTTTGCGGCGGCGATGGCGCCCGGCGTTCCGATCGTGCGGATCGACTCCGACGCCGCGGCCATCGCAGGCAATGCATCCGCTCCGCCGCCTCTCCACGCCGAAGCCAACCGCGCCTGTTATGTGATCTTCACGTCGGGCTCGACCGGCACTCCAAAAGGAGTTGAGATCGCCCATCGTTCGGTCGCCAACCTTTTATGGTCAATTGCGCGCACGCTTGGCGCCGGACCGCGTGACGTGCTTGTGGCGGCGACGACGATTTCCTTCGACATCGCGGCGCTCGAACTCTATTTGCCGCTGATCACCGGCGGCTCCGTCGTGATCGCCAGCCGCGATGACGTGCGCGGCGGCTTCGGCCTCGCGCGCCTGATCGAGGAAGCGCGGGCGACCATCGTCCAGGCGACGCCGTCTCTTTGGCGCATCCTCACGGAGGCGGGGTTCAGGCCGCGCGCCGGCCTCAGAATGCTCTGCGGCGGCGAAGCGCTGCCCCGCGATCTCGCCAACACGCTCCAAGGCGGCGGCGACTTGTGGAACGTCTATGGTCCGACGGAGACGACCATCTGGTCGAGCATCGGCCGGGTTCCCGCCGCGCCGGCGCCGATCACCATCGGCACCCCTGTGGCGAACACGCAACTCTACGTTCTGGACAGGACGCAGCAACTGGCGGCGGTCGGCGTCGTCGGCGAATTGTTCATCGGCGGCGCCGGGCTGGCGCTCGGTTATTTCCGCCGCCCCGACCTCGACGCCGCGGCATTCTTGAATGTCTCTCTCGACGAGAGCGCCCCTCAAAGACTTCTACCGCACCGGCGACCTCGCCCGACGGCTGCCGGATGGCTCGATTGAGGTGCTCGGCCGGGTCGACACCCAGGTCAAGCTTCGCGGGTTCCGCATCGAACTCGAGGAGATCGAATTGATCGTGCGGACCTGCCCGGGCGTTGTCGCCTGCGTCGCCTCGATCGATGCGCCCAGCGGGGGAACGCCGCGCCTCGTTGGCTATTACGTCGCTGCGCCGGGGCGGACGCTTTCGCCGCCCGAGCTCTCGGCCCACGCGGCGCTTCATTTGCCCGATTATATGGTTCCCGCCATCTGGGTTCGACTCGACGCTCTACCGCTAACGCCTAACGGGAAACTCGATCGCAAATCCTTGCCTCGGCCAGATTTTGCGCAGACCGAGGAAACGCGTCTCGTCACGCCGCCGCGGACGCCGCTGGAAGTCAAGCTCGCAGCGATCTGGCGAGAGGTGCTGCAGATCGACGAAATCGGCGTTCATGACAATATTTTCGCTCTCGGAGCCGATTCCATTCATCTTTTTCGCATAGCAGCGCGGATGATGGCCCAAAATATCGGTCTTGAGGCGAGGCATTTGATGCGTTTTCCAACGATCGCGGAGCTCGCGCAAGCCGCCAATGATCAGCTTCCCGCCGCGGCGAAAGCGCCGAATTTGTCGGCGCCGTCGCTGAAAAGTTTCAGGCGGACGGCGCAAGTCAAGGAATCGTCTGCATGACGGCGCACCGGATTGGGGATCAGCTCGATGGCTCGAGCGCCGGGCCGCATGATCTGTCGCAGATCCCACCGCCGTTGAGCGAGGATCTCGTATTTCCCTGCTCGGCGTCGCAAAATCGCTGCTGGTTTGTCAATTCCCTCAGCCCCGGCAATGCGGCTCTGAACGTTGCGCTGCGCTGGGAGATAAGCGGCCGGCTCAACTCCGGCACGGTCGAACGTGCTTTTCAGACGATCATCGATCGTCATGAGATCTTGCGGTCACGCTTCTTCGAAAGAGACGGCGAAGCGATGCAGCAGGCGCTGCCCAGCCTCGATTTCAAGCTGTCCATGATCGACCTTGCGATGCTGCCTGAAGCGGAGCAGCTCAAAGAAGCGCTTAAGCTGGGGGAGCGCGAGGCGCATCTGTCCTTCGATCTATCGCAGGCGCCGCCGATCCGCGTGACCTTTGTGCGCCTGTCCCAAGAGCACGCTTTCCTGCTCGTCACCGTGCATCAGATCGCCTTCGACGGCTGGTCTATACGTGTGCTCGCCAATGAATTCGGCGTCATCGCCGAGGCGCTCAACGCGAGACGTCCCTCCGAGCGGCCGCTGCCGCCGCTGCAATATGGCGATTACTGCCTTTGGCAAAAGGAATATTTTGCGAGCGGCGTATTCGAGGCCGAGACTGCCTATTGGAAGGATCAGCTTGACGGCGCGCCTTATTTCGAGGTCGTTCCCGATCATGAAAGGCCCGCGCTGCCGACCTATAGAGGAGAAATTATCGCCTCGATCTTGCCGCAGGAGCTTGGCGACAAATTGGAGGAGGCCGCCCGCAAGCACAATTTAACGCTTTTCAGCTTTGGCTGCGCCGTGACCGGCGCCATGCTGCATCGCTATACGGAAGAAACTGACGTCATTTTCGGGACCCAGATCGCCGGGCGCGACGATCCTGACCTCGAGAATATGATCGGCATGTTCATCAATAATCTCGTGATGCGCTTCGACGCCTCGGGCGACCCGTCCTTCGAAACCTTCCTCTCGCGTGTAAACGGGACTGTTCAGGACGCGCTGATCCATCAACGGATGCCATTCGAAAAGCTGGTCGAAATCCTCAATCCGCCACGCGACCCAAAACGCACGCCCCTCATTTCGGTGAATTTCACCGTCCTGCGCGACGTCATGGATCATAAGCGCTACGGCGATTTTGTTTTGCACGGGCAGCCTTCGCTGTCAGCCGGCTCGCTTTACGATCTTATTTTTTTCATGGTCCATTGGCCGAGCGGCTGGCGCATGGCGATGGAATATAATCCCGATCTCTTCGAGCGCCGGACAGCCGAGCGACTGCTCGAATTTCTTTTGTCGACGTTCGAGTTCGCGATTTTGCGTCCGGAAGCGAAACTGTCTTCGCTGACGCCTCCTGTCAGGGATCTCATCGATGCGCCGAAGCCGCGCGAGGATCTCGACGCTATCGAGGCGGCCTTGGCGCGCCACAAAGACGTTAAAGAGGCTTTTGTCGCGCCGGCGCCTGATCATGGCGAGCGACGACACCCTTATGCCTACGTCACGCCGAAGCCAGACGTCCGCATTGCGCTTGAAACTCTGCCTGCAAAGCTGAAGGTCTATCTCGAAGAGGTTTTGCCTGACGGCGCGCGGCAGCTGGGCGGCGTCAGTGTGCTGGTCGGATTGCCGCGAAACGCGCGGGCCGAGGTCGATCAGCGGGCATTGCCCCCGCCGCCGGCGGATTCATCGCTTCTTCCTCCGGCGCCAGCCTTGGAGCCGAGCCGTGGCAAGCCGAGCAATGTCGAACTGAGGCTGGCGGTCATCTGGCGCGAGCTCTTGAGGGTCCGCGAGGTTGGGCCGACATCAAATTTCTTCGAACTCGGCGGTCATTCGCTGTTGACCATTCGGCTGATGGCTCGCGTCGCGGCCGAATTTGGCGTCAAGCTCGAACCCGTCACGCTTTTTCAGTCGCCCACCCTGCGGGAGTTCGCGGATCGCCTACCGCAACCGCAAGATTCGCGGACCTCTAGCCGCCTCATCCAAATCCAGCCCGAAGGCGACAAGACGCCGATCATCGCTATTAACAATTCGGTGCTTTATTACAATTTGGCGAGGCGGATCGGAAATGAGCGGCCGTTTCTCGGCGTCCCGTTGCTGCAACCGGAAGGCGACGGTCCGGTGCCGCGCCGAAGCCTCAACGAGATCGCCGTCGATTATGTTCGAACTCATTCGCGAAGCGCAGCCGCATGGGCCATATATTTTATGCGGGCTATGCGTCGCCGGGGCTCTCGCTTATGAATGCGCGCAACAGCTGATGGCGGCCGGCGAATCCGTCCCTCTGCTGATTCTCTCGGACATTTGGGTGCCGCGCTATCTGGCGTCGTATCCTTTTGGCAGACGATTCATCTACCATCTCCACTACCGGCTTCGTACGGTGGGCCACCGGTTGGCTCTGATCTTCAGCGGCAAGGTTCCGGTCGCCGACGTTCTGTCAACCTTCACGATCGTGCGCAAGATGCGCCTTCTTGAATTCGCGTCTGCGATCGGCCTCATCGACGGTGACCAGCTCTCAAAAAGGGTCATCGACAGGAACTATTGGCTTTTCCTTCGTTCCCTGGAAGCTGCGCGCGGCGAGTATAAGATCGCTGCAATAAAGAGCGACGTCGTTCT
Organism: uncultured Alphaproteobacteria bacterium; assembly: GCA_963815815.1. Taxonomy (GTDB): domain Bacteria; phylum Pseudomonadota; class Alphaproteobacteria; order Rhizobiales; family Beijerinckiaceae; genus Methylocapsa. Next base: position 878,947 of record CAWFIA010000006.1, on the reverse strand, counting down.
GCTTCAGAGCGATGAAATCGTCACAACCTTCGCCGACCCGAATATGGGCTGGACAGATCTCGTGAAGGGCAGGCTCTTCGTCCACCGCATTCCGGGCTGGCACGAAGATATGTTTCAGGATGAGGGCGCGGGCGTGATCGCCAACTATCTGCAACCGCTTCTCGAAGATGTTGACGCCGAGCGCGATCGTTCCCCTATAGCGGCGAAGGGTTAAAGACCGGGTAAGGGCCGCAGTCTCGCATCCGACCGACCTTGTCCGGCAATCCAGCGAATATTGCGCCGCATGGTGAAGATTCTCGACCTCCGTTTCGATCAAATCATGGGTCGCTTCGGATTTATTGTCGGCGCGATCCTGCTCCTTGCGGCCGGCCTTGGCTTCGCTTTAGCGTTCAGTTCAGGCCAGCCGCCCCGCGCGGTCCAAATCGCGCTAACCGCCGCGATGATCATTGGAGGCCTACTTTTCGGCCCGGCGGCCCCGCGCATCGCGAGCGCTTTCTGGCGGTTCGCGACTTTACCCCCGCCGCCCCGCCCCTCGGGTCCATTTCCTGTCCGGACGGCCATCGTTTCACTGCCGGCGGCGAGCGGGCTGGGCGCAGCGATCATCGTTCAGATCTGGCACCCTGCGCCGACAGCGGAGTTGCCGGACGAATGCGGCGAACCGCCGATCGACTGCGCCGCGCTGACTGGGCGGGCTTTAGCGGAGCCGTCGCCTGCGATGCGCTATCCAATCCTGCTATACGCGCCCGGCGCAAATGGCCCTCGCGACGACAACGCCTCGACCTCAACTGCGCTCGCGAGCCATGGATTTGTCGTCGTCGCAATCGACGATATCGATTGCGACAAGCCGCTCGATCCGGCGCAACCCTTTTTTGATTTTTCGTCGGAGGCGGCTTTTAAAGCGACTTTGATCCGCGCCACCGACAAGGCCGCGCGGGAGGCTGAGCGTGCGCTCCACGCGCTCGATCGCCTCCAAGGCGGCGTCGGCGGGAACTGGCGCGAATATGTGCAGTTCGACAGAGTTGGGTTCTTCGGCTTCTCCTACGGCGCGGCCGTCGCCGCCATGGGCGCCATTCTCGACCCGCGCGTCGCCGCCGCCGCCAATCTTGACGGCTGGGTGTTCGGCCCCGCCCTGACGGGCGCGATCGAAAAACCGTATCTGCTGCTTATCGAGGACGAGCCTGTGCCAGGCCCGCATACGCTCAATTCGCCCGAGCCCGGCACACGTTACTACGCGATTCTCACCCAACGCTTTTTGGCCGAACATGCGCGCCTGCTTGAATTGCCGCATCGATACGGGTTTCAGTTTCGCAATGTCTCCCACGGCAATTTCACCGACTGGGGGTTCTCGCGCAAGGCGTTCAAGAGCTGGCTTTTCGCCGATCCGGCGCGCATCAGGGCCATCAAAGATGATTATCTCGTGGCTTTTTTCGCAGCTTATCTTCGCGATGGCCCGAAAACATTGCTGACGCAAACGCCGTCGCCTTATCGCGGCGTCGATGCGCTGAAGGGCAGGCCACACTGGTCCGACGGCAAACAAAGAGTGCCCATTCTCGCCTGGATGGGTTTGCGATAGCGTTCTTGCGGCGCGAGCGGGCGGGTTGCATCAACGTCGGGGCATAGCCCGCACCGGAACATTCCAATGGCGTTCATGGGCCTTTGGCGTATGGCGCCCTGGCCCTCTTATTCTGAACGACGCTGTTGGCGCGACGAAACGGCGCCTTCAGTCTTCTCATGCTGGAAAAGACGAGGTCGTCGAAAGACTTAGGATTCTTCTTCGCGAGGGCATTAAACGCCATTATTTTGAGGCGGTCTCTGAAATGGGATTGGCCGGGAGGAAGCGGCCGCAAGCCAAGACGGCGCAGACAATAATTCGCCTGATAGATCCGCGCCCGGTCAACTTGCGCGCCGAGCGTGAACCAAAGGCTGGCGCTGACCGAAACGGACTCCCCTGTCGATATGAGATGCGGCGCAAGCGGCGGGTGGTGGACAGCCAGTCCCGGCGTGAGCTCGTAGACAGTGCTCCATTGTAGTAGTTCGTCGCGGTAAACTCCCGCCATTGGCTGCCCGCTATAATAATCTTCGATTTCCGCCTCCGGCACCACTTGCCGATTGTTCCCGTCGAAAAGACGGACTTGCTTTTCTCCGCGAATTTGAACGAGAAAATTGGTGTCATTATCGAAGTGATACGGCGTGACCATGCTCCCCGAAGCCACGAAAGCGGTGGAGCCAGACAAAAGGATGTCGTCCCGCAACGACATACCGCTTAACTCTTCAACCTCTTCGATCATCTTATCGAGAAGTTCGCGATAGGCTGGATCTAATTCCTCGAGATTGGAGATCTTGAAATGCGCGGCGGCGCCATCCGCCACCATAGCCGTCGCCAGCAACAGCCGCTCGCTATAGCTCGCGTTTTCGAATTTCGGATTCAATTCTTTCACTCTGAAGCCGAATTTAAAGGGATCTCCGCGCTGGACCGCCAGTTTCGCCATTCTGGCTAAGTGAGGGAGGTCGTAAAGGGGATGGAGCGCCAGGTGATGCTTAAAAAGGAAGGGCGCCCGGTTCACGTCCTGCCAGATGGCGGCGTCGTCGCGCTCGATAATCTTCCCGCATCGCGGCGCTACGACACCCTGGTCTTTAGCAAAAGACATGGACATGGAGAGGCCCTTCTTTGCAGCTTAGCAAAAAGCCATCGCTCTTTCGAGCAAAGACGATGCGGGTAACGCGGATCTCGAATGCAAATCGGTGCGTAAGTGCGGCTAATAGTTGGTCAGGTTAGCTGAATATAGCATTATATCAAGCTGGCGACGAGAGATGCGCTGCGGCGGCACTCAATTTCTTGGTTTCTCAGGCGCTGCGCCAGCCACTGCCGCGCGCGAGACGTCGGTTTGGGCACGGTCGGCCTGCGGCGCAGCAATCCTGATTCCGCCTTCCCGGCCCATCCGACGATGACGGGCGCGCGTGTCTCACCGACCCTTTTCGCGCGCCTTTTTCGGTTATTCAACGCCGATGCGTCAATCTTTCCAAATTATCGGGGACGGTTCGGCCATTCGCTCGCCATCTGTCAGCCGATCGCCGCCGGATTGCTTGCGGATCTCGGCGTCCTTGCGCCGAGCGTTGGAACGCCCGGGAGGCATGAGCGTACAAAGAGCGCCGGAGCTGCTCGATTACTTCTGATCGGCGGCGCCTTTGTTCGCGCCGTGGCTAAACATGACTATAGGGGACGCGTTCCTCGGACAGCCACGCCCTTGATTCGATTGCCCCGCCAGCGCCAACGCTACAGGTCATTCAACGGCCTGGCGGAGGATTTTGAGCAGCCCGCGAAACCGGCTCGCGCTTAAGAAGATGCACAATAAGAAAGAAGATGCACGATAAGAAAACTGAGCTCTTCGCAATTGCTTGAGGCTGTAATCGCTCTTAAACAAAGTTAGCCAAGTCTCGTCGCTTCTCATGTGTGAAATTGATCGTTCCTACGGTCAGCTCGCCACGTCCAGCCGCGTCTTGATGGGGTCAGAGACCTAGGCTTCGTCGATGCGCTACGAGCGGCCGCGGCCTGACGTGCTGATATGTGGCGATCGCAAGAAAATGCCTGCGCCGATGCGCGCGACTCGCATCAAGCCAACCGTCTTTCCAAGCATTGCACGCTCCTGAACGAACCGCGGCGTCGAATGGGCAGTCCGTCAGCGTGTCGCCAGCGAGGTAAGCCTTCATCCCAAGCTCGTAAATGTGCGCATGTGTCATAGCGTGTCCTCCACCAGAGGTCGTACCGCATCCCTACCTTCGGCAACTCTAGAACAAACTCGATGCGGCATATGTGGCGAGTCGCACACCACAAAGAAGGATCTGCGTTGCGTACCCTACGGGGCCTGCGCATCTCACACTTTCAGCCGCCAAATTCTTGCGCTATCGCAATCGGACCGAACGGTCCTGTGCGCCTCGGCGCCAAATGCAAATCATGAGACGCCAAGGCTGCGCGAGTCTTTATGGCGCGCTTATGATACTCTTAATTCTTGTTTGATCTCCCATTGATCTCCTTTGATCTCCCATTGATCTCCCACAGGCCTGACCGCCGCCATCAGAACTAACATACGGCCCGGCGATACGCATGCCGGCCCTTAAGCTGTAGTCTTTTGTTTCGAAAAGCGGGTCCGCCTGGGGTGCTCGCAGAAAGCCCGAAAGAGATTAGGAAGCGCGGGAGTATTTGAATTCCGGCGCGGCTTTCAGCTGTTCCGCTATAGCGTTCATCGTGGCGCGCCATTTCTTGGCGTTCGCGTCCCAAGTCAATTTAAGGGCCGAGGGACGCACGGCGACGTCGTGGTCGCCAATGCCAAGAAAGCCCCCGACGCCGACGATGTAGGCTTTCAAGCCGGTCACGCTGAAGGCGATGTCCTTGATCGTGCCGATATCCTGAGCGCCTCTGCGGCAGGGCCGCCCGCCGCGGCGAGCGCATGAAACATGTCGACCCGCACGCCCTTCGCCGCCCAGCGGACGAAGCGGTTGCACAGAGCATTCTTCGGGCCATAAATGGGTCCGGACTCTAATACTGCAGATATTGCTCCGTTATCGTATTTCCAAGACGATCGTTGTCCTGCACGAACGCGGTGATGAATTCGTGCAGCCCGATCTTGAAGATTTCGGCGGTCGTGGCGTTTTCGAGGCGCTGCATGACGGCGTGCGCCTGCTTTTGCGCCGGCCCCAGACGGCCATAGGCTTTGCCGATGGCGTCGAGGAAATTCACGATATTGTCGTAGCAGGCTATCAACGAGCGGGGCATTTCCAGTTTCAGAATCAGCAGATCGGCGATCAGCCACGGTTTGACGTTCTCGCGGTAAACCCAGTGATAGGCGGTCAGCGCCGAAACGGCGCGCAAAATCGCCGTCCATTGGAAATAATCCAGAGAGCCGCCGACCGTTTCATTTTCGGGCAGGAGCACGTGATATTTAACGTCGAGGATGCGCGCCGTATTGTCGGCGCGCTCGATGAAGAGGCCGAGCCGCGAAAACCAGTAGGCGTCATTGCGCAGCATGGTCCGGTAGGCTGAGCCGTCGTAGTCGAGAGAAGTTTTTTTCACAAAATCGAGGAAACGCGATAGTTCCCGCCGGTCGTAGACGCTACGCGAGCCATTATTGGCCTCGAAGCGCTTCAGTTCGATCCAGGCGCCGTTGATCGCGTCCCACATTTCGACGGTAAGCGCCGTGCGCACAGCGCGCGCATTGGAGCGCGCCAGTTCGATGCAATTGCGGATCGACGATGGATTATCCGCCGCGAAAGTAAGATATTCAACGACGCTTTGCTCCTCAGGCGCGCCGTGCGTCTCGCGAAAGCCGGCGGCGGCGCCGGACGATTCGAGGGCGCTGTCCCATTCGGTCCCGGTGCCGGAGTAATTCGCCGGCAGAGCGGCGAGACGCTGCGTCGCCTCGACGATCCGCGCGAGAAAATCGGCGCGCTCGACATAGCGGGCGAGCCAGTACAGATGATCAGCTGTGCGGGAGAGCATCGCCTGCTTCTAAGCCTCTCGTTAATCCTATGAGCGACCGATTTTTTTCGAGGCAATTCTACGGAACATTGCGCGGAAATCGGGGCGATGCGGGAAGACGTCGGCGCGGCGGCGAGGGTAAAGCCGCCGCGCGCCTGCTGCGCTGTCGATTCTACTGACTCTGGGTTTGGCTTTGGAGCGGGGGGCTTTGGTCAAAGATCCAATCATCGACGATCCAGGTGTCCTTGGTGCCGCCACCCTGGCTGGAGTTGACGACGAGCGAATTCTCGATCAGCGCGACTCGCGTGAGGCCGCCGGGCACGACGCGAACGCCGTTGGTTCCGGTGAGGACGAAGGGCCTCAGATCGACATGGCGCGGCGCGATCCCCGTGTCGAAGAAGGTCGGGGTGGTCGATAAGGCGAGCGTTGGCTGCGCGATGAAATTATCTGGCGTTTTGGCGAGCTTGACGGAGAACGCCTCGATCTGCGTTTTGGTGGCGCGTGGGCCTACCAGCATTCCGTAGCCACCCGATCCATTGACCTCCTTGACGACAAGCTCCGGCAGATGGGCCAACACATGGCGCAACGCCGCGGGCTCGCGGCAGCGCCACGTCGGCACATTGTTCAATAGCGTTTTCTCGCCAAGATAAAAATCGACGATTTCGGGCATGTAGGTGTAGATCGCCTTGTCGTCGGCGACGCCGGTGCCGACGGCATTGGCGAGGGTGACGTTGCCCGCGTGATAGGCGCGCATAAGACCTTTAACGCCGAGCACGGATTCGGGGTTGAACGCCTCCGGATCGAGGAAATTATCGTCGATCCGCCGATAGAGCACATCTACCTGCTTCGGCCCCTGCGTTGTGCGCATGTAAAGCCTGTCATTCTCGACAAACAGATCGCGGCCCTCGACGAGCTCGACGCCAAGCTTGTCGGCGAGGAAGGAATGCTCATAGTAGGCCGAATTGAAGCGGCCGGGCGTCAACAGCGCAATCGTCGATTGCCCGTCGCTCCCGGCCGGGGCCACCGAGCGCAGGGCCGCGAGCAGGACGTCCGGATAATTCTCGACTGGGGCGACGCGGTGCTCGGCGAACAAATCCGGCATCAGCCGCATCATGACTTCCCGGTTCTCCAGCATATAGGAGACGCCGGATGGCGTGCGAACATTGTCCTCGAGGACATAAAAGTCCTTTTCGCCCGTGCGGACGACATCTATGCCGGCGATGTGAACATAAATATTGTGCGGGACGGGCCGCCCCACCATCTCCGGCCGGAACTCGGGGTTTTTCAGGACGAGATCAGCAGGGATCTTGCCGGCCTTGATGATTTCCTGCGGGCCATAAACGTCGCTAAGGAAGCAATTGAGCGCTTTGACGCGCTGAAGAAGGCCCGCCTCCAATCGGGCCCATTCGGAACGCAGCATAATTCGCGGAATGATATCGAAAGGAATAAGGCGTTCGCCTGCGTCTTTTTCGCCATAGACGGCGAAAGTGATCCCCATCCGTCGAAAGAGCAGCTCAGCCTGGGCGCGGCGCGAGGAAAGGTGTTCGGCGGGCGTGGTCTCCAGCCATCGCGCGATCTTCCCGTAGACAGCGCGCACGGCGCCGTCCCGCAATGTCATTTCGTCGAAGCAACGTCCGTCTCCCACCAGCTTGAGCTCCTAGCTGAGAACCATCCGACGTCCGGCCGCACTGGCTACTCTCAAGCATTTTGCATACCAGGATAGAGCTCGAACCGCGCGATTTGCCGTCAAATTATCCAATCCCTTTTCTCCTGGCGAGAGACTTTATCTCTTGGCGAAAGAGAGCTTGAGAGGCGCCGTGAGCAGAAACAAAAAAAACGGTGAATGACTCAAGTTGGAACACTGATGGTTAATGATTTGGAAACGTTTTCTGGCTAATTGTCATCAATTAAATTCTGTCCGCGCCGTGAGGCCGTGGCTCTTATTCGCTCGTCGCCGACCGGACCGCGTCAAAGGAGCTCTGCAATGTCCATCCTCGCCTTTGCCGCCCTCGCCAAGGACCGGTTGCCAATTCTGGGCGGCGGGATTGGCGCAGAAGTTGAAGGCGCATCGCTGCAGCAAATTCTCCGACTCGCCGCCCTCTTCATGATTGTCGGGGCGTGCGTCGGCTTCGCTGCTGCGCCGAGGACTGGCCACGCGCCGGTCCCTTCAGATGGCGTTCATGCTCCCGCAAAGCGCTGAAAAGCCGACGCCGCGTCGATTCCTTGATATCGACGGGGGCGCCTTTTATCAACGCGCAACAGGCGCGGATATCAGCCTGCCGGCGATTGCGCGCGCCGTCGTTCTCGCCCTTTCGGCGACGTTGGCGCCGGCGATGGCCCAAGACGGCGCGCCAAAGGCGGAGCCGCCGAAGGAGGGCGCGCCACTCGCGCCAGGACAGGCGAACGCGGAATTCGAACTCTCGGTCGAGGTCGGCGGCGCGCCTATGATCCCGTCCAGGAGCATTATCGAAAACGCCAGCGCCTCCAAGGAGCACTCGCGTTTCGTCGCCGACGCCGAGTCTGTCGGGCTCGCGCAGACGCTCGCCGGCGCCGGCCCTTTCACTGTTTTCGCGCCGGTAAACAAAGCTTTCCAAAATCTGCCGAAGGATCTAGGCGACCAGCTCTCGAAGCCCGAAAACATTTCGCTCCTAAAGCAGGTGCTTTTCTACCATGTCTTGGCCGGAAAATACTGCGCGGCGGACATTATCGCCGCGATCAGTGCTGGCGCGGGAAAGGCGACGTTCAAAACGCTCGAAGGCGGCGAGTTAATCCTGAAGCAAGACGGCCGCAGGCTCGAGGTCTTCGACGCCAATGGCGGCAAGGCGATTGTGACGATTTCCGATGTCACTCAAAAAAACGGCGTTATCCACGTCATCGACGCTGTGCTTTTGCCGAAAAGCTGAGCAACTAGCCTGCTTCAGCGTCCAACGCGCCGGTTGCGATGACGCCAGCGCGGCCCCTCAAGGCTTCTAATCGCCCTCGCTTTGAATAGGTGACGTTTGTCGCCTTATTATTAACCATTGGCGGTACTTTTCGAAACCATTACGACGACTTTGCAAAGATTTGCCGATGAGCTGCGCTCTAGGTCTTATTAAAGCTGGTTTTCACGGCTAAATGTATTCTTCGCATAGGGTTTGTTTTGATATTAATTTGCAAAATGTGAGATCGTCTCGTTATTGATGCCGGCCGGGGCATAGTGGTTTGATCGAACAAACGATGGTGTTCGCGCTTGGATTTCTGGTCGCGGGGCTGCTTGCTCTCGTGATCGCTCCAGCGTTTTGGCAACGTGCGATCCGGCTGTCGACGCGACGGCTGGAGATGCTCGTTCCTCTCTCGCCGCGGGAAGTCATCGCCGAACGGGATCTTTTGCGCGCGGAACTCGCCGTCGAGCGGCGCAAACTTGAACAAAAGGCGGCGGCTCTTAATGAAATCCACGCGGCCGACATGACCGAACTCGGCCGCCGGACCGGGCAGCTCGTTGATAAAGACGCTCAATACGTCGCGCTTGCCGGGCGCCACGTTGAACAGACCGCCGAACTTACTTCCGTTTGCGAGCTTTTGACCCGGACGCAGACCGAGTTCGCCGCCATGAGCTCGGCGCTTTATGGCGCAACCAGCCTCGTCGAGCGCAAGGACGACGACCTGATCGCGCTACGCGACGAACTGGCGAGCGTTCGAGCGAAAGCGGCGAAGCAAGAGAAAGCCTTGACCAATTTCGCGGCGGAAGTGGCGATGCGACAGGCGCATCTCGCCGCCGCGCGCGATGACATCGCCCGGCTCCATGATGAGCTCGCGACACTCGGCCTCGAGCGCGACGCCGATGCGGCGACCCTCAAGGTCGTCGCCGCGCAGCTGGCCGATCGCGAGGAGGCGCTCAAAATCGCCGAAAATCGCGAACGCGAACTTCAGCGGCGGCGAAAGCGCAACATTGAAACTTCGCGCTCGATCAAGCGTCAGTTGCTCGAAAAAATCGCAGCGATCAGCGCCGAGGTCGCCGCCTTGCGAGAGGAGCTCGACGCCGCGCACATGCGCGCCGACCGTCTTGCGCAGGAGCTTGGCGGCGTGCGGCGGCTCAACGCCGTGCGCGACGCAGCGCCGACGCTTGCGGCGGAAGAGGAAAACGCCATCCTGCGTCAGAACATCAATGAGATCGGCGCGGCGATCATACGCATGGCCGGGCTCTTCTTTGACGCCGCCCCGCCAGACCAGCGCTTCGGCGACGGCGAGGACGCAGCCGTCCAGCGCGCCCTTTCGAACGTCGTCGCCACCTCGAAATGAGCCGCGTCGGCGTCGCGTTTCTTTCTGGCGATGTCGGCTGACGTGATCAAAAACGCGCCAAGCTCAGCCGCCGAGCTTGGCCACGAGCGCGTCGGAAATCTCATAATTGGCGTAGACGTTCTGAACATCGTCATTCTCTTCGAGAAGGCCGATAAGGCGCAAAATCTTTTCGCCCGCCTCATCATCGACGCTGATCGTATTTTGCGGCCTCCATACCAGGCTCGCCTTTGTCGGTTCGCCGAATTTGCTCTCGAGCGCCTGCGCGACCTCGCGCAGATTTTCCAACGACGTCGTGATCTGATGGCCGTCCTCGCCTAATTGGACATCATCGGCGCCGGCCTCGATCGCCGCCTCCATCATGGCTTCCTCAGACGCCGCCTTGGCGGGAAATTCGATGAGGCCGACATGATCAAACATGAATGAGACCGCGCCGGTCTCGGCCAGCGTGCCGCCGACCTTGGTGAAATACGACCGGATCTCGCCCGCGGTGCGGTTACGGTTGTCGGTCAGAGCCTCGACGATGACGGCGACGCCGCCCAAAGCGTAGCCCTCATAGCGGACCTCTTCGTAATTTTCGGCGTCGGCGCCCGAGGCTTTCTTGATGGCGCGTTCGATATTGTCCTTCGGCATATTTTCGACGCGCGCTGCGATGACGGCGGCGCGCAGGCGCGCGTTCATGGCCGGATCGGGCAGACCGAGCTTTGCGGCGACGGTGATTTCGCGGGCGAGCTTGGAGAAGAGCTTGGAACGGATCGCGTCCTGCTTGCCCTTCTTATGCATGATGTTCTTAAACTGGCTATGTCCCGCCATGCCTTCAAAATCCCGCCATCTAGCCCCGACCGCTCAGAAAAGCGGAGGGCCAGCATATAAGCTGGGATTTTCCGGAAATAAAGGCCCGAGCCAGACGGTGGGCGCCGAAAAGCGGAGAGGCTTCCGGCCCGCATCACGCGCTGAAACAACAGGATAAACGCAAATCCACGGCGCCGCGGGCGAAGCGTCAGCTCCGCCCCTGCTCGAATAGGATCTTGCGGGATTCGGCGTCGCCGACGGTTGGAGCCACATTGATCGAGGCCGCGATCTCGTAAGCGCGAACCGTCGCCGGCCGCGCTGCGATCGTCTCGAACCAGACCTTGAGATGCGGGAAATCGTTGAGGTTTTGGCCCTGATTTTCGTAAGGGACGATCCAGGGGTAGATCGCCATGTCGGCGATCGAATAATCGCCGGCGACGAAAGGCCGGTCTGCGAGACGCTTGTTCAAGACGCCATAGAGCCGGTTGGTCTCCCTGCGATAACGGTCGATCGCATAAGGGATTTTTTCAGCCGCATATTGGCCAAAATGGTGGTTCTGCCCCGCCATCGGCCCAAGACCGCCTACCTGCCAAAACAGCCATTCCAAGGTCATCGCGCGGACGCGAAGGTCCCGGCTCAGGAATTTGCCGGTCTTTTCGGCGAGATAAAGCAAAATGGCGCCCGACTCGAACACGGAGAGCGGCGCGCCTCCGTCGGCCGGATTGCGATCGACGATCGCCGGAATGCGGTTGTTCGGCGAAATCGCCAGAAATTCCGGCGCGAATTGCTCCCCTTTGCTGATGTTAACGGCGTGCATGACGTAGGGGAGCCCAGCGTCCTCGAGGAAGAGGGTGATCTTGTGGCCGTTCGGAGTCGTCCAGTAGTAGAGATCGATCATCGGAGTGAACTTACTTGATCGCCGCTCGGTGTGCCCTTTGGCACGGATTCCCTCGCCGACGAGGACAAGAGTCAAACGATCGGCGTTTGAGGCCTGCCATTGAGCCCTATCATTATGACGATCTATTACCCGATTCCCATCGCTGCCGCGACATTTACTTCGGACTCGTATGACGCTGGCAGCAGGCCCGCGTCTTTTGACGCCGCTCTTTTCAAGCCGATCGATCGGGGCCAGCTCAAGCTCACAATCTTCTTGCAGATTAAATTACGGCAGGCGCCGCCGAGACCGATATTGAATGCCAGTGGCAAGGCGTCTTGGACCCTGCCATGGAACAGCAGGGATTGGCAGGATTTCATTCGTGCGGCTGAAAAACAGGCAAATATGTGGAACAATAAATTCTGGTTGCAGCCGCCAACAACGGCTTCCCAGTTTAACGAGTTTGACGCGGTTTTTGACACTTTCCCAAATCAAGCTTATCGGCCGAATATTCGCTGTGAATTGGTTGTGGATTTCAACCCAGAAGGCGATCCGCATAAAACAGTTGACGTCGTCAATCTCAACAATGGCGATACGTTGAGATCGAACGAATTCCTGTGGAGTTCGCGGGATGGCATTCCATCGCCCGCCCACTCCTGGAGGAATCAGCAAACAATGAATTACGCGATTGCCCACGAGATCGGTCATGCCCTGGGTCTTGATCACATCGGGACAATGCTAGAGTTACCAATGTGCGTGTATATGATGGACTCATCCCGAGACGGTAGAAATTCCGCTTGGTGCTATGGGGCCGATCAAGATATAGCAATTTTCGGAAATATCATGGGTGCTGGGAGCAATTTCACGATCGAAGACGGAAGACCCTGGCTCTCGGCAATCTATTCCATACGCAAACGATACACCGAATTTTTTCGGGTCGTGCTGAGCGACCCGGGCGAGGGATCGTGGGTGAAGAAATGATCGCTGTTCCTGGGAGCCGTGAGATCGCGAGCAGACCGTAGCGGAGGCAGCTGCGGTCGCGCTCGTGTCTCGAAGGCAACTCCAGAGAATAGGCTAAGCGACGGGACCAGCGATCTGAGGCGGGCGCGCCTGCATTTCGAGGCGGGCGACGCCAGCCTTCACCGCGGACTGGACCTTTTCGAAAGCGCGCACCTCGATCTGCCGCACGCGCTCGCGGGAGATGTCGAATTCATCCGACAGCGCCTCCAGCGTCATCGGATCGTCTGCCAGCCGTCGCGCTTCAAAAATGCGGCGCTCACGATCGTTGAGCACGCCAAGGGCATTATGCAATGCGCCGAGACGATTGGCGTTCTCCTCCTGATCGACCAGCAATTTCTCCTGACTGGCGCTGTCGTCGACAAGCCAGTCCTGCCACTCTCCCCCTTCGCCCTCGTCGCGCAGAGGCGCGTTCAGCGAGGCGTCGCCCGACATGCGCCGGTTCATGTCGACGACTTCCTGTTCAGAGACGCCAAGGCGGTGCGCGATCTTCTTCACGTGGTCAGGCTGGAGGTCGCCCTCCTCCAAGGCGGAAATCTGGCTCTTGACCTTGCGCAGGTTGAAGAACAGTTTCTTCTGGCTCGCAGTCGTGCCCATTTTCACGAGCGACCAGGAGCGCAAAATATACTCTTAAATCGACGCCCGGATCCACCACATAGCGTAAGTGGCGAGACGAAAGCCTTTATCCGGCTCGAAGCGCTTGACGGCCTGCATCAGGCCGACGTTGCCTTCGGACACAACTTCGCTGATCGGTAGGCCGTAACCGCGGTAACCCATGGCGATCTTCGCCACAAGGCGCAGATGCGAGGTCACGAGCTTGTGAGCCGCGTCGGGATCAGCATGTTCGCGCCAGCACTTGGCCAGCATATATTCTTCTTGCGGCTCCAGCATCGGGAACCGTCTAATTTCGGTCAAATAGCGAGCGAGCCCACTTTCGCCTGAAATCATCGGCAGCGCAGCACTCATATTTTTTCCTACCTCCAGCGCGACCCCCGTCGTGGGCAGTCGTGGCGTGATCACCCGGACAGTCAATCACCCAACTTACGAATATAAGGCGCCTGAAACACAGCTAAAAGGGGCGGGCGATGTTGCAGCGCATTACATTTTCGCAACATTACCAAGCTTTTCAGCGCGCAAGCTCCACGCCGCTGAAGTTCGACAGCGCATGACGACATTGCTTTTGTCAGAGCGTTCCGGGTTAATACGCGCGGCGCCCCCTGTCGGTTTCAACAAAACGAAATTAAAAAATCCAAACGCTACCGGGACGGCTTGGAGATCACGGAAGATTTGATCCTTCTACCCCCATCGCTTGGAGAGCTTGCACGAGGCTAAATCGTTCGCCTAGCGGTCGCTCAAGCGGTTTTGCCGCAAGTCGCCAGCGCGGCGCGCAGATTCTGCAAGTCGGGGGGCGGCGCGCTTTCAAAATGCAGCGGCGCGCCGGTCGTCGGGTGCGGAAACCCGAGAATGGCGGCGTGCAAAGCCTGCCGCGCCAAAGCTTTTAGCGCCGCTTGCGCCGGCGGCGGGAGCCGCGCCGCCTTGCTTTTGAAACCCTGCCCGTAGACGGGATCGCCGAGCAGCGGATGTCCGATGCTCGCCAGATGAACGCGGATCTGGTGGGTGCGGCCCGTCTCCAACCGGCATGCGATGAGGCACGCCTCCGACCCATAGCGCTCGACGATCCGCCAATGCGTCACCGCATGGCGCCCCCGCGCCGCCGGAACGACCCCGATTTTTTCGCGATCGACGGCGTGGCGCCCAAGCGGCGCGTCGATGACGCCGCTGGCGCGCTCCGGCACGCCCCAGACAAACGCGCGATATTCGCGGATAAGGGGGATGGTCTTGCCATGATCAGCGAAAACGCGCGCGAGCTGCTGATGCGCCCGATCGGTCTTGGCGACGACCATCAGGCCGGAGGTATCCTTGTCGAGCCTCTGGACGATGCCCGGCCGCTTGACGCCTCCGACGCCGGACAGGCTGTCGCCGCAGTGGGCGATCAGGGCATTGACCAGCGTGCCGCCGGGGTGGCCCGCCGCCGGATGCACGACGAGCCCCGCCGGCTTGTCGAGGACGAGCAGATGCGCATCCTCGAACACCACATTGAGCGCAATATTCTCTCCGATGGGGGCTGCCTCAGCCGCGGCTGGAACTTTGAGGCCGATAATCTGCCCGGCGCGCAAGGAAAAACTAGCGTCGTTCATCAAAGCGCCGTCGACCGTGACCGCGCCGGCTTCAATCAGCGACTTGAGCCGCGTGCGGGAAAGCGCCGCCCCGGCGCCCGAAATCGCGGCCACGAGGAAGCGGTCGAGCCGATCGCCGGAGCATTCCGGCGCAACCCTAAAAGCGTAGACCACGCCAGAAGCGGCGTCAGGAGCGGGCTCATCATTGAAATCGGTCTGCGCCGCCACTTCATCTCTCCGTTCGCGGCTGGGCAAGGACAGCGCCAGCCTCAGCGTCGTTTGGCAAATTCGGCCGCGAAAAATAACTCGCAAACTGTCTAAGGGCGCGATCGTTGAGCAACGCGGCTTGAATCAAAGGGGGGTCCCCCCGGAACGGGCTGTTCACCGTGCTGGCCCCCCGCGCAGTTCATGGCGACGGCGGAGCGCCCACGCAAGGTCGCCAAAGCGAGCGAAAGCCGGTCCCTGCGCGAGATGATGCGCCGCGCTCAGATAGAAGAACGCCATGCACTGATCTATAATCCTGACAAGGCGGACTGAGGATGTCTTCGAGAGCGCGCGCGATGCGCTCGCGCCGTCGGTCGCGTTACGGCCTGACCCGACGCACGCCACTGCCCAAAGAAGGAGACGTGAAGCCATGACCGCGACCGAGGCACGGAGCAAAGCTTTCGTCCTGGAGGCGTTCGACACGCTCTTCAACAGGCGGGACTACGAGACGGCCGAGCGCTTCTGGTCGCCCGCCTATATCCAACACAGCGCCCATATCGCGCCGGGGCGAGAGGGGCTATTCGAACTCGTTAAGGCCGCGCCGAGAGAGTTACGTTACGAGAACGCGCTGATCGTCGCTGACGGCGACCATGTCATGCTGCACGGCCGGTTCTCAGGACTCGGACAGCCCGTGAACTGGGTCGTGGTTGACATCCTGCGGATCGAAGATGGTCTCCTTCCCGCCTGACCAAGTGATTAACTGCGTCTCTTTGTTGCCTGCGTCTTTTCTCGCCGCGCCTATTTCTTGCTGAAATTGCCGAGATGCCCCTCCCGCGCCGCGGCGGCGCGCCCCGCTTTCGCTATAGCCGGGTGCTTGATCTCCCCGCTGATCCTGGTGATCTGTCGCTGCAATTTTTCGCTGCCGCAGGAGGGACAGCCCGCGACATCCGAAGCCCGCACCAAAAGCTCGAACTCGGCATTGCAGTTCTGGCAGCTATAGGCAAACAGCGGCATCAAACCCTCGGCTGGCGTCTCGCGTCGCGCGCTGTCTTTGTCCGGCGACGGCGCCTTTTGCAAGCGATTTTTGCGCCAAGACCTCACGGAGCATCGTTGATCGGCCGGAACGGGCGCGGCACCTTTCCTTTGTTCAGCTGCCTCGCGAAGAGCCGAAGCCCCTCTTCTTCATTGCCGTTTGGGTGAACAAGCAGAATCACTCCCGGCCGCAGCGGCGGCGCGAAGACCAGCCAGCCGTCGGCGCCGAGGGTGACGAGGTGATCGCGGCGCACGGTCTCGCTCAGCGCCGCGTCGGAGATGAGGCCGGGAAAGCGGAAAAACACCGAGGGCGTCTCGCCATTGGCGATCAACAGCCGTTCAGTGTCGAGTACTTCGGCCTGCATGTCGACGCCCGGCGTCAGGAGAAAATTGTTCGAGGGACGCCGGCCCGGGACATAAGGGTGATGGTAGGAGTGATTGACCCAGGTGATGGCGAGGGCGCCGGACCGCTCCTGCTCCCGCAGCCACGCAAAATCGGCGTGGTGTCGCGTCAGCCAAAGGCCAGACGGCGCCAGCGCCACGGGCGTCCCCGGCCCCATCCTTTCCAGCGTCTGCAGAAAGCCGCGGTCGAGCGGCTTGCGGCTTGGGCAGAGATCGCCGGTGACGAAGGAGCCGTTGGCCCTGCCATGCCGCAGGCCCGCGTCGAAAACGGCTTGCCGCGGCGCGGCTCCGGCGCCGGGCGCCGCGGCATTTTCTACCGCGCGGATGAACCGCGTCTCTTTTTGCGCCTGCTCGTCGGTCTCGGCGCAGGCCCAGCATTGCGCGCGCTCCAGGCCCGTCGCCAGCGTCGCGGGATCGACGGTGAGCAGCAAGCTTTCGCCGTCGACGCTCATGCGGCGGATGGCGAGCCGCGTCTGGTTCTGGCCATCTCGGCATTGCTCGAAGACGACGCGATAATTTTGCACCCGCGCACGGGTGGCGGGCCCCGCGCGCGCGGCTGTTGCGTCGATCGCCGCGGGCGCCTGGCAGACGGAACCTTGCGCCCGCGCCCCGCTGTCTCCAGTTGCGAAGAGCGACGCGATCACACATGATGCCCGCGCCGTCGCGGCGATTGTCACCATGCGCGGTATCATGACCACAAAGCCCCGGCGCAACAAGCCTTTGATCGTAGTAAGTGACGACGGCGTGGATGATGGCGGATCAGCCTTCGTCGCCGCCGCTTTGGGCGCGGAGATCGCGGCGCGCTTCGGACCGCGGGACGAGACGCCGCTTTCAATTCTCGCATATGACGGCGAAACGGTCGTCGGAGGCCTCGACGGCGTCACCCATTGGCGCTGGTGCTATATCCGTCATTTTTGGGTCGAAGCGAGCTGGCGCGGCCGCGGCGTCGGAGGCGCGCTGCTGGCGCACGCCGAGGCGCAAGCGCTCGCGCGAAATTGCGTCGGCCTTTATCTCGACGCCTTCGATCCCGAAGCGGCGAAATTCTACGCGCGGCGCGGCTTTGCGCGTTTTGGCCAGATCGACGACTTTCTGCCCGGGTTCGCGCGGGCGTTTTTGTTCAAACGGCTCCGGCCTGCAGATTGACGGGAGTCGCAATCTTCGATCGCTCTCGCTTCACTGGGGGCGACCCATCAAATATTCTTTGATCCGTTGCGTCAGGCCCGCGCGGTGGCGTCCATACTGCAGGACCTTGGCCTTCTCGAGCGTGACCAAGCCGCTCTCCATCATTTCGTCGAGAACGGGAAGGAACGCGTTGATCTTATCCTCGGCGTCGACGATCTCGATGACGACCGGCAGGTCCTGCGTCAGCGGAAATAGATGCGGTTGGTGCAGCCGCGTCGAATGGCCGAAGCCGAGAGCGCCCCGCAATACCGTGGCGCCGGCCAGATGCATGTCGCGCGCCTTCGCCACGATGGCGTCGTGCAGGGGGACGAGTTCGTAGCGGTCGGAGACGCTGGTGAAGATGCGCAGCAAAACAGCTTCATGCGGCAGCTCCATAGGCGGTCCTCCTTCCCCATTTTGCCGGCCGTTGGCTTCGCCCGGCCGTCGCCGGGTCAGGGAGCCGCCGGCGCATTGACGCCTCCCGGTCGCCTGCGATCCGAGCGATAAGCGATCGCGCGGACGAGCTCCAGGGTTACGAGGCCAGTTTCAACCATTTCATCGACGACCGGAAGGAATTGGTCGATTTCTCCTTGGAGTCGACGATCTCGACGACCATCGGCGACCGGGGGCTCGCGTCCACATTGACGTCCGAGCGAATGCGCCGGGCATGGCCAAAGCCCTTCGGTCCGGGAAGGACGGTGGCCCCGGCCATCTTCTTTTCCAACGCTTTCATGACGATCGATTCATAGAGCGGGCGGCCATGAAACCGGTCGGCCTCGCTGACGAAAATTCGGAGGAGAACCGCTTCGACGGGCGCGGTCATGTCGACGCTCGAAGCCGGGGCGGGGAATCTGCGCCTGCCTCGCCGGCGTCCGCGGCAGGAGCGGTCAGCCCTTTCAGGCGGCTTCTTTTTTGCCGTCGAACCATAGGCCTGCCGGCCGCCGCCATCAATGGAATTGCTTCGCCAGACTTTCTCCCGAAATGATTTTGGCGGAAAACTCCGGCTCGCCGGCCATTGAACCTGTCGGATCTTGTTTCAAGGTATCCGGTCGAAAGGCGAAACCGGTCAAAACCATTTCACGTGAAACGGCCGGTGCCCCATCAAGGCTCAGCCTCTTGAGCGGGACGCGATCAGCGCGGCGCCGGCTGCTGGGCTCTTTCCGCGGCGGAAGGAAGAATGCGCAGCAGTGTGATGCGGTTTTTGGTCTTGCGCAGCACTTCGAAGCGAAAACCGTGGAAGGTGAAGACCTGGCCGGATTCTGGAATCGCGCGCGCCTCATGAATGACGAGGCCGGCGATCGTCGTCGCCTCTTCATCGGGCAGTTGCCAGCCCATCACGCGGTTGAGGTCACGGATCGGCACCGACCCTTCGACGGTCACCGAGCCGTCGGCCTGCGGGCGCACGCCTTGCGCGACGAGATCATGCTCGTCGGAAATTTCGCCGACGATCTCCTCCAAAATGTCCTCCAGCGTGACAAGGCCCATCACCACGCCATATTCGTCGACGACAATCGCAAAATGCATCTTGCGTTTCAAGAACGCCTGCAACTGGTCCCGCACCGGCGTCGTGTTCGGAACGAACCACGGCTTTAGCGCGATGCTTTCGACATCGAGATGGTCGACCGCGCCGTCCGTCGCCTTGAGGGCGCGTAAAAGGTCCTTGGCGTGCAGAACGCCGATGATGTTTTCAGGGTCTTCGCGCCAGATCGGCAGGCGCGAATAGGGCGCGGCGACGATTTCGCTGATCAACTCGTCAGTCGGCAGATCGGCGTTCAGCGTCAACATTTTGGTCCGATGCACCATGACGTCGGAGACTTCGAGTTCGCGCAGGTCGAGCAGGCCGCCGAACATGTCGCGATCGGACCGCTCCACGCCACCCTCCTCGTGCAAAAGATCGACGGCGCTTTTCAACTCCTCATGGCCCGACAGGATCGAGCGCTGCATACTGGTGCTAAGGCCGATGATTTTCAGAATGCCCCGCGCGAAGGCTTCGACGGCGACGAGCAGCGGCCCGAGGATGGCGACCGCAACGGAAAGCGCCCGCGCGGCGATCAGCGACATGCGGTCGGGGTAGTTGATCGCTACGGTCTTCGGCAAAATTTCCGCGAACACGAGCAGGAGAACGGTCATCAGGATGGTCGCGTAAAGCGCGCCCCTGTCGCCGGCGAGCGAGACGAGAACGCTCGTCGCGAAGGCGGAGGAGCCGATATTGACCAGCGTGTTGGCGAGCAGGCAGGCGCCGATGAGCCGGTTGCGCCGCGCGAGCAGCTTGTTGACGAGGGCCGCGCGGAGATCGCCGTTTTTTTCGAGGGCGTGCATCCGCGCGCGGGACGCCGCGGTCAGCGCGGTTTCCGAGCCAGAGAAAAAAGCCGACAAAAGGACGCAAAAAAGGATGATCGCTATGGCGACCCACAGAGAGACCGGCATAACCCCGGCGCCGACGCCGTGCATGGTGTTAGTTTCCTGTGCTCAGTTCGTCTTGAAGGAAGCGGCGCACCGCTGCGGCGTCGATCGACTTCGCGACGAAACAATCGCCAATTCCCCGCGCGAGAATGAAGGTCAGCGCGCCGCGCTCGACTTTCTTGTCCTGATACATGGCCTTGATGATCTGGTCGGCGTCGAGGGCGAGGCCTTCTATGTCGCCTAGACGCGCCGGCAGGCCGACATCGCGCAAATGCGCCTCGACCCGATGCTGGTCGTCGCGCGCGCAGAGCCCGGATCGCACGGAAAAGCGGAACGCCAGCGCCATGCCGATGGCGACGCCTTCGCCATGCACAAGCCGCGCGCCGTCATAGTGATTGAGGCGCTCAAGGGCGTGGCCGAAGGTGTGGCCGAGATTGAGCAGCGCGCGGTCGCCCCGCTCGTGTTCGTCGCGCGCGACGATCGCCGCTTTTGCTCGGCAGCTCGTCGCGATCGCATGGATACGGTCCGAGCCGCCCGCGAAGACGCCACGCCAGTTCGCCTCCAGCCAGGCGAAAAAGCCGGCGTCGCCAATGAGCCCATATTTCACGACCTCGGCGTAGCCGGCGCGAAATTCGCGCGGCGGCAGCGTCGCGAGGACCTCGACGTCGGCGAGAACCAAGGACGGTTGATGAAAGGCGCCAATCAAATTCTTGCCATGGTCCGAGTTGACGCCTGTCTTGCCGCCGACGGAGGAATCGACCTGGGCGAGAAGGCTTGTCGGAATTTGGATAAAGCGCATGCCGCGTCGGATCGAGGCGGCCGCGAAGCCCGCGAGATCGCCGATCACGCCGCCGCCAAGCGCGATGACGAGATCGCCCCGCTCCAATTTCGCAGCGATGACGGCGTCGCAGACTTCGGCGAAGACGCCGAAAGATTTGGACGATTCGCCCGCCGCAACGGTGACGGCGGAATAGCGGATGGCCGTTGCATCGAGTGACGCCTCGAGCTCTGGCAGGTGCAGCTTGGCGACGTTAGCGTCGGTGACGATGGCGCAGGCGGCTCCCGGAGCAAGGCGCCGAACATGTGCGCCCGCTTCGGCGAGGAGATGCGGGCCAATCAGGATATCGTAGGATCGCGCGCCGAGCCGGACTTCAACCCGTTCGGTCTCACGCGCGTCGAAATAGGTCCCTTGCGTCGCATCGAACAGGAAACCCTTGGCCGCGGAACGCGCCGGGACCGCAACGGCGGTCGGGAGCGGGTTCAAGCGCTCCATGGAAGGCAGGGCCGCCGGTTCGGGCGAAAAGCGCAGGAAGAATTCGATCGCCGAGATCATCTCGTCGACCGCCACTTCATGCGGTCCGTCGCGCGATATGACCGTGACGTCGGCGCGAGCGTAATAGGGATAGCGTTCCTCCAACAGCGCGCGCAGAGTCTTTTCGGGATCGGGGCTTTGCAGCAGTGGGCGATGCGAGCGTTTGCGCACGCGCCGCCAGAGCACGTCGGGATCGGCCTTCAGCCAGACCGACAGGCCGCGCTTGGCGATTTTTGCCCGCGTCTCTTCGTTCAGAAAAGCGCCGCCGCCGGTGGCGATCACGCGCGGCCCATCTTCGAGAAGACGGGCCATGACGCGGCGTTCGCCATCACGGAAAGACGCCTCGCCGTGTTTGGCGAAAATTTCGGCGATGCTCATTCCCGCCGCAGCTTCAATCTCCGCGTCGGCGTCGACGAAGGGGAGGTCGAGCCGCTGCGCCAGGCGGCGCCCGGTCGAAGTCTTGCCCGATCCCATGAAGCCGACAAGGACAATAGAGCGGTTTCCAAGCGCTTGGGTCAGCGACGCGATTCGGCGGTCTCGCACGCCCCTGTGTGTGTCGTTCGCGGATTCAGAACTGCTGCTCATCGTAAAACTTTAGCACGCGCCCTAGTCAGATTTAAGCGGCAGTTTACTCTGCCGACGTTCGCCTCTGAAATCGCGTGAGAGCCAGAGCCTAGTTGCAGCTTTGCCACACCGGTCGCTTAATGTATCGGCAAGCCTTGCTATTGATTCAGATCAAATCAAAAATCTCAGAGGCGACGCAACGTGCATCGCACAATCAACTGGCGACGTAGCGCCGCCAACATGCAAAACCCCGAGAGGGGTTTCCGGGGGTTTCAATGATGAAAATCGTTCGCTGCGCATTGGCAGCTCTTATGCTTGGCTCGATAGCCGATGTCGCGTTGGCGGCTGATTTGACTCCCCCGCCGCCGGCGCCGCCGCCGCCCGACATTTACCAGCCCTTCCAGGTGCGCTTGCGCGCCGTCGGCATCATTCCGACCAGCGGCGGAATTCTTCAAGCCGTTCCGAGCGGGGCTCTCATAAGCGGCGGCTTCAGAGCCTCCGACGCCGTCATTCCCGAACTCGATCTCAGCTATTTCTTCACCAAAAATATCGCCGTCGAAGCCATTTGCTGCGTCTCCTATCACAAGCTGTATCTGGCGGGAGGATCGGTCGCGCCGAACCAGCAGGCTGCGAGCACTTGGCTGTTCCCCCCGACCGTTCTCCTGCAATATCACTGGACGAACTTCGGCCAGTTCCAGCCCTATATCGGCGTCGGCGTCAATTATACTGTGTTTTTCTCCCAGCATGCGACCGAGCCGCTGCTCAACACGGTGGCGGTTCAGAATTCCTGGGGCGTCGCCGGCCAAGTCGGCTTCGATTACATGATCGACGAGCATTGGGGCTTCAATTTCGACGTCAAGAAGATCGTTATGAATCCGCATGTGTACGGAACCGTCGCGCCCGGCTTGATTTCCATCAGCGGGCAGGCGAACCTTAGCCCCTGGTTGATTGGCGGCGGCATCACCTACCGCTTCGGCGGCGCGGCTCCAGCGGTCGTCGCCAAGTATTGATTTGGCGCAACCGGGCCGTGAGGGGCGGTTTCGGCGCGATGTGAACGCCAAGTGGATCTTCCCTCACATGACGAAGCTTGCGGCGTCCGCCGCTAGCAGTTTGCTGAAAAACCTGGCCGCCCCCCGCGCAATTTGTCCGGCGGCCAACGCCAGCGCGTCGCGCTCGCGGTCGAGCCGCGCGTCCTTTTGCTCGACGAGCCGTTCGGCGCTCTCGACGCCAAAGTGAGGCGTGAACTGCGCAGCTGGCTGCGCGAGCTGCATGCGCAGACAGGGCATACGACCATTTTTTCGTGACGCATGATCAGGACGAGGCGCTCGAACTCGCCGATCGCGTAGCGGTCCTCAATGGCGGCCGAATCGAGCAAGTCGGCACGCCGAATGAGATTTATGATATCCGGCGACCGCTTTTGCGCATTCTTCATCGGCGAGGCGAGCGCGCTCCACGCACATCTGCGCCAGGGGCGGATTTTCATTGGCATTCATCAGCTGACGCTTCCCCCAATGGGCGTGCGAACCGCGCCAACGGCAGCGGCGAAGGCCAGTTCTTCGTGCGCTCGCAGGATATTGCGATCGATGATGGCCCCCGGATGCGATCGAGGCAGATCGTGTCCATTCGCCGCAGCGGCCCAGCGCGCCGCGCCGAAATTGCGATCGCGTCCCAGACCTCGAACGTCCGAGGTCGACACGCCCGCCCCGATTTCCTATAGGCCGGGCGAAAATGCGCCTTCTTCCTCAATGGGGACGGCCAGGCGGCGGCTGGCGCGTAGCCGCCGCGTTGATTGGCTGGTCCAGCCAGACCGTCATTCCGGGCTCCAGCCCAGGGGTCCCTGCGACTGGGTCGGCGCGGAGGAGGAAGCTGTTGAGATCGTGGTCGCCGACCGCGCGCGCCGCTCGCCAGGTTGCGAATTCGCCGAGCGGCCTCAGTTCGGTGACGCGCGCATCGATGCGGTCTCCTTTTGCGGTCCGCAATCGCAAGGGAGCGCCGATCACGATATCGCCGAGGCGATCCTCCCGTATCGTGAAGGTGAACCACCGCTCCCGCCCGGCCTCCAACGTCATGATGGACTGACCCGGCGAAATCACCTCGCCCAACTCGGCCACCAGCAGGCTGACGCGGCCGTCGACGGGCGCGATGAGCGTGGTCTTGGCGAGCTGCGCCGCCAGATCGGCGGCGGCGGCTTCGGCCAGCCGCACTTTCGCGTCGGCGATGGCGCGTTCCTCAATGGTGGGTCCCGCCCGGTCGCGGTCGTAGTTGGCGCGCTGGAGGGTGAGGCTCGCCTGCGCCCGGCGCAGGGCGTCGCCGGCTTCGTCGAGTTTCTGTTGGGTCTGGAAATTCTTGGCGGCGAGCGCCGCCGCCCGGTCATATTGCTGCTGCGCGAGCGTCAAATTCGATTGGGCGATGTCGACGTCCCGCGCGGCGATGTCGACCTCCTCCTTACGCACCCCGGCATAGGTGTTGGCGCGGTTCGCGTGCGCGTCGGCCGCCGAGGCCTCGGCCTCGCCGAGCGAGGCGGCGAGTTCGGGATTGCTCAGGATCGCAAGTACGTCGCCCTTGCGCACGCGCTGGCCGGCGGCGACCAGCACTGAGGCGAGGCGCCCCTGGACCTCTGGGGCGATGCGAATCTCGGTCTCGCGGACGACGCCGATTGGCGCCTCCGCCTTGGGCCTCGCGGCGAGCTGCCGGCGATAGGCCCAAAATCCCGCGCTCGCAGCCAGTATGACGACGGCGAGGATAAAGGCCGGGCGGCGCAGCGATCTAAGCCGCATGTTCGGTCCTTTTGTCCCTCATGAAACGCGCCGCCAGCACGGCGAGAATGGCGTACACGCCGGCGAGCGCCCACAGCGTGGTCCAGTCGCGCCATACGTCATGCAGGCTCGCGCCCATTTGGTTGATGCGCACGAGACCGTCGATCGCCGATGTGCTCGGAAAGGCGCGGCTCGCGGCGCGAAGCTCGTCTGGAATGGCCTCCTGAGGCCACGAGACGCCGACGAGGAAAAACAGCGGCAGGCTGGTTGCGATGAACAGCAGCACCGCACTCTCGCGGCGGTGGAACCATTCGCCGACGAACTGGGCGAGAAAGCTGACCGACAGGACGAAAGGGATCGCCATCAGGAGCAGATCGAGCGGACGCCCGAGAGTCGAAAAGCCATAGACGCGCGGCAGGATGACGAGATAGAGCGCGACCCCCGGCATGGCGAGGCAAAGATGCGCGAGCGACTGGCCGATTACCGCGCGCGCGCCGCCCCGGCGCCGCTGCGCCGCGACGCCGCCCTGCGCGAAGGCGACGCCGCCGAGCGTCGCCGAGCCCATGAGCAGGGTTTGCTGCAGGATCAGCACGAAGGCGGCGGGAACGACATAGCTCGCGTAGCCGCCCACAGGGTTGAACAGCGGCTCGGTCAACAGCTCCACCGGCGAACTGCGGATCAGGGCGGCGTGGGCGAGGCCGCCATCCAATCGCGCGCCGCGCGCGGCGATGTCTCCGGAAACGGCGGCGCTCGCTTCGGTGATGCCCTGCCAGGTGCGGTTGTAGAGCAGGAAATAGGCCGAATCGACATAGGCCGCGATCCGCGCCCTCTCGCCTTTCAGCACGTACTGCTCGGTATCCTTGGGAATGCCGAGGATGGCGAACACCTCGCGGCGGGCCAGCGCGGCCTGGGCCTCTGCCAGCGTATTCGCCCGCACGGCGACGCTGATCGCCTCATCGGCGTTGAGGGTCTGCACCAGTTCGCGGCTGAGTTTCGTGTGGTCCTGATCGACCACCGCGATCGGTATGCCGCGCAGCACCTGGCCGAGATAGGGCTGCGGATAGAGTACGCCATAGAGGAGCGGGCCCAGCACGATCAGGCCGAGGGCGCCACGGTCGGCGAGGACGCGGCGCCATTCGGCGGACATCGCCGCGCCGATCCCGCGGCCTGACGGGGCGATGATGGCGGGTTCCGGCTCGGGCGCGCGCGCCTCACCCGCGATGGCGCGCAGCCGCAGCCACGCCAGCGCGAAGTACAGAATGGCGAGGCCCCCCAAAACGGCGAAGGGACGCGCCGAATCCGCTGCCGGCAATCCGCGCGCCGCCTGGTCGAAGAGGATTTGCATGTACCAGCGCAGCGGCAGCGCCGATCCCCAGGCGCGCGCAAAGCCGCCCATGCCGAACAAGGGAAAGCCGACGCCGGCGAAACCAAAGGCCGGCGAGCAGAGGATGGCGGTGAGGCTGAGGCCCAGCGCGAGATTGCGGACCAGCAGCTGGAAAAGCGCCCCGATGGAGAGATAGGCGATCAGCAGCATGCACGCCGCCGCGCCCATGAGCACGGAATCCCCGCGAAACGGAATCGCGAAGACGCCATGGATGATCACGGCGACGACGACCATCATCAGGATGAAGATGCCGAACAGCGGGGCGAGCTTTCCGACGAGGGCCGTGAGCGGGCTTCCGCCCGCCGCCCGCATCCAGGCGCCGAGGCTGCGCGTCGAGAATTCCGAGCCGACGGCGTAGCCGCCGGCGATCGCCGTGACGACGTGCAGCACGGTCGGCATCACGGCGCGCATCAGGAACTGGGCGAAGTTCAGCGCCGGATTGGTCAGCACATATTGCTCGACGACGAGAGACCCCGGCGCGAAGGCGGCGCTTCGGACCGGCGAGGTCGGCGGCAGCGACGCGGTCGCCGCCGCAATAGCGCTGGAGAGAGCGCTCGCCGCATTGTTGCCGGGCGTGAAGAATTGCCGGTTGTAGAAGACCACGATCTGCGGCACCTTGCGCGCGATGAGATCGTGCTCGAAGTCCGGCGGGATGTAGACCGCGGCGATGGCCTCGCCCGAGCGGATCGCGTGCATTGCGCCGGTGAGGTCGTCCGAACGCTGCGCCACGGTGACCGCCGGGGCGGACGTCACCGCCTGCACATAGATGCGCGAGGTCGGCGTATCGTCGGCGTCGACCACGCTCACCCTCAGATCGCGGATCACCGCATGGCTGAAGGTCAGCGCCAGCAGCGCGAAGGCGAGCAGCGGCAGGCCGATGGCGAGAAAAAGCGCGACGCGGTCGCGGCGCATCCAGCGCAGCTCGCGCGTGGCGACAAGCAGGAATCCAGGACGCGGCGGCCGCTTCATCGGCGCCAGACCGCCGCGTCGGCGTAGACGCTCATGCCCGGCCGCAGCTCCGGGATGGGCTTCACCGGATAGGCCCGCACAGCGAAGGTTCTCAAGTCGAAATCGCCGGTCGCCCGGGTCGCGCGCCAGCCCGCGTACTCGCCTTTTGGCGCGACGAACCGGACCTCCGCCTCGATCGTTCGATTTCCGAGCGCCGGGACGCGCATCGACAGGTGGTCGCCGACCTTGAGTCCCTTGACCAGATCCTCGCGAAGGTCGAAGCGCAGCCAGACATCGCCAAGATCGACCAGCGTGAGAAGCGGCACCCCGGGCGAGACATATTCGCCGAGCTCCGCGCCGATCTGATAGACTTGGGCCGCGATCGGCGCCTTCACCGTCAGCTCGTTGACGTCGGCCTTGACGGCGTCGATCGAGGCCTGCGCCTTGACGACATCGGCGCGGGCGATGCCGCGCTGCTCCTTGGTATAGCCGTTGACCGCCTCCTCATAGGCGAGCTTCGCCTGATCCGCGCCGCGCTGCGCGACCTGCAGCTGGTCCGTGACTTCATCGAGGCGCTGCAGCGGTGCGTTGCCGGTTCCGGCCAGCTCCTTGATACGGTTATAAGTCTGCTGCGCGAGAGTCAGGTCGGCGTTGGCGCTGTCGAGCGCGGCTTTCTTTTGCGCGATCACTTCCGCGCGGGTTCCCGCCAGGATATTCGCAAGGTCGGCGTTGGCGACGCCGAGCGCGGCCTCGGCTTCGGCCAGTTTCGTCACCAGTTCTGGATTGTCGATCTCGTAGAGCAGCTGCCCCGCTGCGACATTGTCGCCGCGCGAAACCGGGCGCTTGCCCACCCTGCCGTCGACGCGCGCCGCGATATCAATGCGGGTGGCGTCGGCTTCGCCTTGGATAATAAGAGGCTGCGGCTGGACCAGATACCAAAGCGAGAGGCCGACGATCGTCGCTACAATCAGAGTGACAATGGTGGCGGGGGTCCGAGTGACGGCGCGAGCGGAGCGGCCGCCGTCTCTGTCAGGATCAAGCGGTTGAGGGTTCCGCGAGGCCTTGACTTCCCCCTCAACCGGCAATTTGGCTAGATCGTCAGTATTTCCGCCCGCATTCGTCATTTGTCGGTCATCCCGTCGCCCGGCTTCTTTGTTGTCTTGGTCGCCAAGCTTATCACATGTCCGGCCTAACGAGACGATTGCGCGAGTTGCGCGCGGATGCACGCTCGCCGTTTTTGCGCGACCGCGAAAGATTTGCTTCGGCCAATGAGCGGAGAGTTTCGGCCATTCGATCAAATCATCGCGCCGCAACGGTAGAGCCGGAAGCGATCCTGCGTAGATCATTTGGGATCTGGGGCGTCGCGCAGATCGCCAGCACTGCGGCGCGCAGCGCTGGCGCCAACCAAAGATTGGCGCATTGCTTGCAAAACCAGGACAAGAACAAAAAAACGTCCGCCCCTGAACACCAAGGAGCGGACGTGGAAATGTAGAAGGCAACGGTTCTGATATATGATTAATTACAATAATCGTCAATAGAAAACCGGCTCGATTTCGATGTTTCCGTCTTTCGTGAAGGCCGAATGGTCTCCCTCGGGGCGTCCTCCAGCGACCTCCCCGGCCGCTTTTCAAAAACCTGCCAGCCGGTCAAGCTTCCTTCAGATAGTCAAACACCACTTCGCCGAGCCCGAGGGTCAGATCGGTGACAAAATGACTCGCGGACACCACCTCGCGCGCCGGCAGGCGGGCGACGTCGCACATGGCGTGCTGGAAAAGCTCGATCGCGGCAGGGCCGCTCCAGGCGCTCTTGACCGTCACATCCTCGCAATAATAGCGGACGAGCTCGCAGACCCGGGGCGCGCAGTCGACATGAGGAATGATCTTGATCATGAAATTCGGCTTGGCGAGATTTCTGAGAACCGTCGCCTGGTCGATCTCGCGATGCTTGTAGCCCATCGTCGCCGAGACGCAGAGCACCGAGCCGTAACGAAGGGTGCAAACCAATGTCTCGCCTTCATGCGAGATTTTGGGGCTCGCGAGCTTTTTTGGAAATCCCCAGATCTCGCGGCCGCCGGCGATGGGCGAATTGTCGTCAAGATACATGGCGTGCACATAGCCGCCTTCCTGCGCGACGCCGTCAGGGCCGGTAAAGCGCACAGGAATGACCTGCCCCGTCTCGGTGTAATCACCGAAACCGGTCGAATCCGGCATGCGGATGAATTCGTAATTGACCGTATCGCCAATGACTTCGAGCGGCTCCGGCACGACGGCACGCAGGACGTCCGGATCGGTGCGATAGCTGATGATGATGAATTCGCGATTGTAGAATTTGTACGGCCCGCGCGGATAGGCGGGATCGTTGAGCGGCATGGCGAAGGCTTTTTCGCGGACTTCGGCGAGTTTCATTGCGGCCCTCCATTTACCCGGCGGCGGCTCTTTACATGACGGCTCCGGGCCGCCGCCACGGAAGTCAATGTCACACGGGCGCGTGACCGTGACCAAGCTTGCTCATGCCATATTTTTTTCGAATTCTTTGTGGCATTAGCACGCGTCCACGCAAATCGCCTAGCGAGCATCGCTTTTGTCAACCGCGCAACGGCGGATTAAGCCTTGCATCGCCGCAGGGGCGATAAGCCATCGGAAAAGGCTCGAACGGCCGCGCAAAGCCCGAGACGCAAGCCTCGCGTCTCATCTGGCCAATTACAAGAAGAGGAACACAGTTTGACGGATCGTCCCGCGTCTCATCATGTCGTCGTCGTCGGAGCCGGATTTGGCGGACTTCAGGTGGTCCATAATCTCGCCGGCGCGCCCGTCACGATAACGGTCGTCGACCGGCGCAACCATCATCTTTTTCAGCCCCTGCTCTATCAGGTGGCGACGTCGTCGCTGTCGACCTCCGAGATTGCCTGGCCGGTGCGCCATCTTTTGCACAAACGCAAAGAGGCGGAAACCCTGCTCGGCTCCGTCGCTGGCGTCGACGCCAGCGCGCGCAAAATTTTGCTGGAGGACGGCGGCGCAATTCCTTACGACACGCTGGTGCTGGCGACGGGCGCCCGCCACGCCTATTTCGGCCACGACGAATGGGAGCCCTTCGCGCCCGGCCTGAAAACGCTTGAGGATGCGACGACCATCCGCCGGCGCATGCTGCTCGCCTTCGAGCGCGCCGAACGCGAGACCGATCCGGCCCGGCAGAAGGCGCTGCTCACCTTCGTCATCGTCGGCGCGGGTCCGACAGGGGTCGAACTCGCCGGAACCATCGCGGAGCTGGCGCATGAAAACCTGCCCGAAGACTTCCGCCATATCGATACGCGCAAGGCGCGGATCATATTGATCGAGGCAGGGCCGCGCATTTTGCCCGGCTTCACGGAAGAGCTCTCGGCCTATGCCAAGCGCGCGCTCGAGCGGCTCGGCGTCGAGGTCGAACTTGGGCGTCCCGTGTCGGCCTGCACCGCGCAGGGGGTTGTTTTCGACGGCCAGAAACTCGCGGCGATGACGATCCTCTGGGCCGCGGGCGTGCAGGCTTCGCCCGCCGCGGAATGGCTGGGGGCCCCGGCCGATCGCGTCGGGCGCCTCATCGTCGGGCCCGATCTCACTGTCCCGGGCCATCCCGATATTTTCGCAATTGGCGACACCATCACGATCAACGGACCGGACGGCAATCCCGTCCCCGGCATCGCGCCCGCGGCGAAGCAGGAAGGCGCCTATGTCGCCGCCGTCATCAAGGCGCGCCTGCAAGGCAAGCCCGCGCCCGCGCCGTTCAAGTACAAGCACGCCGGGAGTCTGGCGACCATCGGCAAGCGCGCGGCGATCGCCGATTTCGGCCGAATCAAGGTGCGCGGCGCGCTCGCCTGGTGGCTGTGGGGCATCGTCCACATTTACTTCCTGATCGGCTTGCGCAACCGGCTGGGCGTCGCTTTGAGCTGGCTTTGGATCTATCTTCTTGGCCACCGCAGCGCGCGGCTGATCACGCAGGGCGAGCAATGGGCAGGCGAAGACAGAACCTGACGAGGACTGGCATCGCGAACCCGAATAATACTTTCTCGCTCGGCACTGAGCTTACAAGCATCTCGGCAAGGTACGACGCTCTATTTCGGAGAGAAAGAAGCTCGCGATGAAGCTAAAAAAATGCGTTTACTGCGGCCTGGAGAAAGATGAGGCCGAATTCTCGCATGAACACATCTGGCCTGACGCTCTCGGGGGCGACTTTCTGGATGACACGTGGAAAACAGATGATGTCTGCCAAAAGTGCAACGGGATGTCCGGGGTCTTCGTGGACGGCGCGTTCATTAAGAGTTGGATGGGTTCAGCAGAGCGTGCCATAGGAGCACGCGAGTATTTGTCAGTGGACAATCCTGGTAGGGGCGCGATTCCGCTTCATTATATGGGTGCCTTAACGGATATGAAGACGCAGCAGGGCGAATTGGCTGAGTTTTGGCTGGGCGCTTGCGGCGATCATATTGTCCATTTTCGGCCAGAGGACAAGGAAGATCTCTGGGCCTCCTACACGGGAGGTGATCCGAGAAGGGAATCAAAGAAGGCATGGGCAGGGCGAGCATATCTCAGTTTTACGTCTATGGAACCCTTCTGGATCCTAGTTACGGTTGCCTCGTTCAAAGCTCATTTTCAAGGTAAGCGTTACATAGTCAATGCTGAACTACCGCCCGAATGGACCGGGTTCGAAAAGCCTAACTCGTCTGATCCAATTCAGGTCGCCGACCTCGCTGTAGTCGAGACGATTCGAGAGGCCGCGCGAAAACAGGAAAACATTAGGACTTCGCTCGTCCTACCGTTAGACCTTGGCGGCCGCTTCCTTGCGAAGCTTGGACTCGCAATACAAAACGTTTGGTCCCGACTTTCTATCGATCCCATATGCACAAACACTTCGGCAAGGCTTTAGAGAGGTGAAATCAGACAAACGCCGGCACATTCCTGTCCTAGGGAGTGGCTATTTTGGAGTCGGGTTGGCCGACGCCGAAAAGATCTTAAAATGGCCAGGCGCGTGGGTGCTCATTCTGCTGCTCGCTGCCGCAAAGCTGATGCTTACGGTTGTGACTCCTGCAGGCAAGGCGATGACTGTACTCTCATGATTGCTGACAAGGGGCTTTTGCATAGCAATTGGCCCGCCGATTCCGATCGACGGCGGAGGCATTTGTACGGCGGATATGCGGCGCAGGAGGCGGGACTTAAACGTCGGTCAACAATCTCTCATCCGCGGGTCGAACCGCATGACCTTGCTTCGTTTGGGGCTGCCTCTGTCTAGGTGGCGAGCGTCAAAGGCTCATAGTACACACGAGGGTCCCCGGCATTGTCCCGCCCCCGGCGCCGCATACCACGCCGAGGCTGATTTTATGTTTGCGATCTCCTCTGCTGACTGTCCGTTAAACCTGGTCACGCCGCCATTGGCGTGGATTGAATTGTGCAGGCGATCGACCAGATGAAGCCCACCATCTCGCGTGCGATGGCGACATTCACGACGTTGGCGGTCTTGCCGCGCGCGCTCAGCCGACGATATCGGGCGCAGAGCCGGACTTGCGCTTTCCAGCCGATGTCGCGAATGACTTTTGGCAGCGCCTCAATCCGATCGACCTTGTGGCGGCCGATGCGCGCCTTCATTCTGTAAGCCCAGGCGCCTTCGACCAGCGCGCGCCGGGCATGGGCGTTGCCGGTCTTGGCGATGGCGCCGCGCCGGACGGTCTCGCCACTCGATCGCTCGCCTGGGACCAGGCCGAAATAGGCCATGAGCTGGCGCGGGTTTGAGAAGCGCGTGAAGTCGCCGACTTCCGTGACCAGCACCACGGCATTGATCAGCGCGATCCCCCGCATCGCCTGCAGGCCGTCGACAACGGGGCGCAAAGTCCAGTCGGGAAGGAGGCTGAAGATCTGTTCCTCCACCCGCTTGAGGCGGCCTTCAGCATCCATGACGGCGTCGACATAGTCCTGGAATGCGATCTGCTGGGCGGGATGTTCGAAGGCCAAAGTCGACAGCCACCGCCGGTAAGCCATTCGCCATGCCGTCCCGCCCCCGCGCTTGCGGCCGTGACGCAGCAGAAAACCTTGAAGATGTTGCCGCGCGCGCGTCAGGATTTGCCGGACGACGCCGCGCAGCCGGATCAGATCGCGCATCGCTTCATGATCGGCGTCGGGCACCCAGACCGGCGTCAACTCTCCGGCCCGATGAAGACGGGCGAGCATGGTCGCGTCGCGACGATTTGTCTTGACCCGATCGCCCGCCTTCGTCGGAATCAGCGACGGCGCCACCACGTCGCACCGATGGCCGAGGCTTGTGATTTGGCGATGAACGCCGTAGCCGCACGGGCCGGCCTCATAACAAAACGCCAGCGGCTTGCCAGGACGCCGCAGACGGTCGCACAGCTTGCTGATCGCGCCAGGTTCATTGATGATCTCGCCAAGGTATTCCACCGCCCCCAATCGCCCGCTCTGCGCCACCGCGACTGAAATCCGCTCTTTGTGAATATCCAAGCCAATAAATCGGGTATGTTCCACGAGGCCCGTCTCCTATGCATGAGGCACTGCGCCGGCCAGCCGGCTTAACCCTCGTACCGTTGCATATCGGATGACGGGCCACCCTCAGCCCCAGCAATCATAAGGTCTAGTCTGCGACGACGCTGCCCTCATCGCGACCTTGCCGAAGGAAGCACGTGACGGACGCGTATGGCTGACCATACCAGCACTAGGCGAAGCGGTCGGGCCAATCGCGCTTCCAGACTATCTTGGCCATCAAACGAAGACACGGCTGATTGCGGATCTCGAAACCATAGAAAGAAAGCGGTCCAACGCAGAATCTCTCCCGCCCTGTCGTCCGAACGACAGCGAAGAGACCTCGGACGGAGAAGAAAACAATTTCCAATCTTCGTCGGGCGGTTGAGGCCTATCCTTGGTCCAGGGCGTGACCAAGCCCAAGGTTACCGCCCATCGCCATATCGCTTGCGACGCGATGGGAGATTGGCGTGCGGTTACTCGAAAGACTGCTTATGGGGTCGTCGATAGGCACAAAGCAAACTGACCCGTTAAAAACATTAACTCAATCCCGACGCTTTGATTTCATAATTTGCCAGCATCACGGCCCGCGGCCGCTTATGGCCGTCTCGAACGAGAGCCTGACAAGGGGGCCTTGGGCGGCGCCAAACGTTGTGGTGCGGCCGGCGGTTTCGGGTGGAAGGGCAGGGCCGCAAAGTCTTGTGGCGGCGGGGTTGAATGCGTTGCGTAAGCAGATGGTCCGAAAGGCGTTTGATTTTCGGCCTCGTTTTGATGGGCGCCGCCGGGATCGGCGCGACGCTTGCCCCGATCGCCGCCTCAGCCTTCGATTTTTTCGGGCTTTTCGGGTCGCAGGAGGCCCCGGCTCCCTCGCCGACGACGCTTCCTTATAAAGTTGAATTCGTGGTTTTGCGCGACGGCGGCGTCAAGGACGCTCTCCAAGACAGTTCGAGCCTTTACAAATTGCGGCTGGATCCGCCGCCGGATGGAGAGGCTTTGGCGCAACGGCTCGCGGCGGATTTCGCGCCGATGATCGACGCGCTTTGGGGCTCCGGCTATTACAATGCGCGGATTTTCGCGACCGTCGGGCAAACGCAGCTGAATCTCCGTGACGCCGATCCCGAGGCTTTCGCGCAGGCGGCGAATGTCTATCGCAACCGCGCCGTCGTTCCGGTGACGATCACCGTCGAGACCGGGCCGCTGTTCCATCTGCGCGCCATAGTCGTCATCGATCTCCGCCACGGGCGAACCCTTTTCCCCGGAGGTCCTGCCGCTGAACGTGCTGAAACTGCGGCCCGGCGATCCGGCGATCGCCGCCGATCTGCGCGCCGCCAATGCGCGGCTGATCGACTATTTTCGCGCCGCCGGGCATCCCCTCGTCAAGGCGCCGCTGCCGCAACCGATCGTCAACCACGCACTTCTGACGATGGACGTGACCTTTAGCGTCGATCCCGGCCCTAAAGCCGGTTTTGGCGAGGTTACGATCAATGGCCCCAAAAATTTCGATCAGTCGATCGTCCGCTCATTCGTCTATCTTCAGGAAGGCCAGCCCTATAGCCCGAAGGCGCTGGCGGATACGCGCAAATCGATCGGCTCGATCGCAGCGGTCGGCGCGGTTCGCATCCGCGAGGGCGACAAGCTCGACGCGAACGGAAACCTGCCGATTTTCATCGACGTCGGCGACCGCCTAAACAATCTCATCGGCGCGACCGCCGCCTATTCGAACGTCGATGGGCCGACAGGCAGCATTTATTACGAGAACCGCAATCTGTTCGGCGGCGCCGAAAGCCTGCGCCTCGAGGGCGACCTCTTTTACGCGCCGCCGGTCTATGGCCTTTCCGTCAACAGCTTCAATAGTTTCATCGGCGCCCAGAATTTCGCCAACGCCGGTCTTGGCGGGCGCACGACGCTTTCTTTCGTCAAGCCTGCCCTTGACGGCTCGCGCTTCGATTTTCTCCTCGACGGCATAGCCGAGGATAACCGCGCCGGCGGCGGCAGTTTTGGCGGCTACGCCTACCAGCTCGCCGGCGGCACGGCGGCTTTGCGCTATCGCGTAGATGACTCGCTCTCCCTCCAAGCCGGGCTCAAATTCGAGACGGGTCAAGCGACGGATTCCCTTGGCCGCGTCGATTACACGCTCATCGGGATTCCGCTGACGCTGCGTTACGACGGAACCGACAAGCTCCTCGATCCCAGCCGCGGCTTTCGGGTCACAGCGTCGGCGACGCCTTACCCGGCCGTCTTCGGCGCGGCGGGATTTGCCAAGGCGAGCGTTGCAGCCTCGGCGTATTACGCCATCGACGAGGATGCGAATTACATTGCGGCGGCTAGAGTCGGCTTCGGCTCGATCTTCGGCGACAGCGGCGGCTTGTCGTCGATTCCAGCCAACTACCGCTTCTATGAAGGCGGTCTCGCAACGGTTCGCGGCTATCGTTATCAGTCCATCGGCCCGTCGAATTTTCAGGGCTACACCATCGGCGGCCTTAGCGCCTTCAACGCGACGCTCGAGGCACGCATAAGGGTAATAGACAATATCGGCGTCGCGCCTTTTTTCGACGTCGGCGGCGCCCTTTGCGATTCCCTGCCCTTCGGAAGCTGCGGCGACACGCGGATGTCGGCGGGGCTGGGACTGATCTATTATACGCCGATCGGGCCGATCCGGGTCGATGTCGCGCGCCCGCTCGATCCGCGCCCGGGCGATTATCCGGTCGTCTTCTACGTCAGCATTGGACAGCCGTTCTGATGGCGCGCCTCCACTCTTTCCCGCTCCGGGCGACGGCGATCGCCGCGAGCCTCCTCGCGCTATTCGCGCTCGCGTTTTTCGCGGCGAAAAGCTTCGCGGCCGATGAGCAAAAAGGCATACTCGCGGATGTGATCTCGCGCGCGCTGTCGACGCCGGCGAGCCGCGTGTCGATCGGGGCCATAGACGGCGTCCTTTCGTACGACGCTACAGTGCGCGACCTCAAGATCGCCGACCGCGACGGCGTCTGGCTGAGCGTCAACCGCATCCGCATCGTGTGGCGCCGGCTGGCGCTACTGCAGCGACGGCTTGAAATCGATCAGCTCGATATCGACCAGATGAACGTTGCCCGCAAGCCGATTCCGGCCGAGGCGCCCGTTGGGGGCGAGGAGCAGCCGCTGCTGCCGGAATTGCCGGTGCGGGTCGATATCAAGCAATTCGCGCTTGCGCGCGCCGACTTTGGCCAGCCGGTTCTCAGCGTCGCGGCGAGTTTTTCGACCGGCGGAAACGCCAAACTCGGGCCGCCATCCGAGGGGTTGCAGCTTTTTCTCGACGCCCAACGACTCGACCGCCCGGCGACGCTGAACATCCGCCTCAATCTCGTGCCGGAGACGCAGCGCCTCGACCTGAAGGTCAATCTCGACGAGCCCGCCGGCGGCATCCTCTCAGAACTCGCCAATTTGCCGGGCCGCCCTCCCGTCAAGCTCAATGTCAACGGTTCGGGTGTCCTCGACGCCTTCAACGCCAAGCTCTCTTTCGACGCGGGCGAGGGAATCGGCGCAAGGGGCGACGCCTCACTCAATCGCGCGGGCGCCGGCCGCCGGCTCGGCCTTGATCTTTCCGCGCAGGTTTCGGGTATGCTCCCAGAATTCGCCGCCCCGGTCTTTGCCGGAACGACGAGGCTTTCCGGCAATATTTTCTTCGGCGACGACGGCGCCATCGCGATTCCCGGCGTCGAACTCGCCGCGTCCGCGGCGCGGCTCGACATTATCGGTGCGATCTCCGCCGCGCAGGGCGCGAATGTCAAGATCACAGCGGTAAACCGGCCGAACGGCGCGCATGGAACGACGTTGAAGGACGTGAGCCTCGGGCGCCTCGCTTTCGACGCTCATGTCGCGGGGCCCCTTGATTCTCCGGCGGTCGACGCCGCGCTCGCCGTCGACGACGCCAGGCTGCCGCAGGCCTCGCTCAGCCATCTTGAGGCGAGCTTCAAGGCCGCGCCCAATGGGTCGATCCTCAATGAATTGACCCTGTTGCAGCTTACCGCCGACGCGCGGGTCAAGGGCCTCACGCTGAAAAATCCGGCCTTGGCGCAGGCGATCGGCAGCGAGGCGAGTTTTGTCGCGCGGGGCTCCAGCACGGTCAGGGGCCGCATCGATTTTGATACGCTCGAAATAAAGTCGCAGACCTTATCAGCCGGGTTCAAAGGGCGCGCGGACGCTGTTGCGCTGAAAGGAAAGCTCGACGTCGCCGCCCCTGATCTGTCGCGCTTCGGCGCGGTGGCAGGTCTTAAGCTCAAAGGCGCAGCGACTCTCAAAGCCGATCTCGAAGGCGCGCCGCGCTCGAGTCGCTATACCGCGCAGATCGACGCGATCGCCAATCGGTTCGCCACCGGCATTTCGCAACTCGATGGACTTGTTGGCGAAAGGCTGACCCTGACTGGCGGCGCAAGGCTGGACGCCGACGGCGGCTTCGGCTTCACGGACCTGCGCCTGATCGGAGCGAACGCGAGCGCGCGCGTTAATGGCTCAATCACGCCAAGCCTTGCGGACCTGACCGCCACGCTCACAATTCCCGAGCTGGCGAAAGCCGATAGGCGCGCGTCCGGGCGCGGCGAAGCATTGGCGCACGTCACGGGCTCGCTCGCACGGCCAGACGCTACGGCGAGCATTTCGATCCAAGACGCGACTTTGCTCGGGCGGCCGGTTCCCCGTCTCGAACTCAAAGTGGTTGCGACGAATTTGCGGGACGCGCCGGATGCAAAAATTGCCCTCGACGGCGAAATCGATCGCAAGCCAGCGCGCGGCTCGCTGCACATATCACGGCCAAAGACCGGCATTACCGTCGTCGACGCCGTCGACGTCGCCATAGCATCGGCGACGGCGCAGGGCGGGGTTACGTTCGGGCCCGACAATTTCGCCTCCGGCCAGTTCGCCGTCCACGCCAAAAATCTCGATGATCTTTCGGCCTTGGCGCTGCAAAAGCTGGAAGGCTCGCTCGACGCCGAGGTAAATCTTACGCACGACGACGCGCGGCAGGACGTCGGGGCCAAGGCCAAAGCGCAGCGGATCGGCGCCTTCGGCCTCAAACTCGACGCACTCAATGCCGACCTCGCCTTGAGCGATGTCTACCGGCGCCCCGTGGTCGCGGGCTCGCTCGCGGCGGACGAAGCGCGCTTCGGCGGACAGACGATTTCCCGCGTCCGGCTCAATGCGAAGGGCGCCGCCGAAGCCAGCGACATAACGCTGTCGGCCGTGGCGAACGGCTTCAATCTGGATGCGCGCGCAAAACTCGTCGCAAGCGATCCGATCCGCTTCGAAATCTCCAAATTCGAGGCGACGCGCGGGCGCGACAAAATTGGCCTCGCGGCGCCGGCGACTATCGTCATCAGGGCGGGCGGCGCCGATCTGCGCAATCTTATGCTGAACCTGGACGGCGGCCGGCTGGCCATCGACGGCCGCGCCGGCCCAAAGCTCGATCTCAAAGCAACTTTCCGCGCCATTCCTTTGTCCGTGGCCGACATAGCGGCGCCAGGGCTTGGTTTTTCCGGCGCGCTCGACGGCGAGGCGATGATCAGCGGAACGACCGCCGCGACTTCCGGCGCTTATCGCTTCAAAATCACCAATCTGACCGCGCCGCAAACGCGCGGCACCGGATTGCCGGCGATTAACGCTGAAGGCAGCGGGCGCCTCGCAGGTGACCGTCTAAGTCTTGAGGCGGCGCTCACAGCCGGCCAGCCGAACAGCGTGAAAATCTCAGGGACGGCGCCGCTCACCGCCGCGGGTCAGCTCGATCTCAAAATTTCCGGCAATGTCGCCGCGGGCCTCGCCAACCGTGCGATGGCGGCGGCCGGGCGCCGGCTCGCGGGGTCAATCGCGGTCGACGGGCGCGTCACCGGGACGCTCGAGCGTCCGCAGGCCTCAGGTTCGATCACGCTGGCGAACGGCGCATTCGAGGACGCGAACCTTGGCGTCTCGCTCAAGGACATGCGTGCGCGCCTCGTCGCGCAAGGCGATCGCGTGACCATCGAAAGCGCTGCAGCCTCGACGCGCAATGGCGGCGCCATTTCGGCGAGCGGCGCGTTCCGGCTCGATCCGGCCGGAGGCTTTCCGGGCGACATCCGCGTTAAGGGCCAGAACGCCGAGCTTATACACAGCGCCGTGGCGACGGGAATCGCCAACCTCGATCTCGACATGTCGGGGCCGCTCCTGCACAATCCGCGCCTTGGCGGCCGCGTCGACATCGTCTCCCTCGACATTTTGATCCCCGACCGCCTGCCGGGGTCGCTGCAGCCGCTGCCGGGAACGCGCCATGTCGATCCGACGCCGACCGCCACCGCAAGACTGGCGATCGCCGCCAAGGCGCGCAAAGGCAGAGGCGGGCCGGCATTCGATGCGGCGCTCGACCTTGCGATCGCCGCGCCAGGCCATATTCGCGTGCGCGGACGCGGCCTCGACGCTGTGCTCGGCGGCAATCTGCGGCTAACCGGGACTCTCGCCGCGCCCAAGCCGGTCGGCGCCTTCAACCTAGTGCGGGGCCATCTCAAGGTGTTGACCTCGGACCTCGATTTCACGCGCGCCAATCTCACTTTTGCCGGCGATCTCCTGCCGCAACTCGACTTTCTGGCGACGACGCAGGCCGGCGGCGCGACGGTCAGCGTCGCGATCACGGGCGATCCCGCCGATCCGCAATTTTCCTTTTCATCGAGCCCCGATCTGCCGCAGGACGAGATCCTCTCGCGGCTGCTGTTTGGCGCGCCGTCCGGCCAGCTGTCGCCGACGCAGGCTTTGGCGCTGGCGCAGGCTGTGGCGATTTATTCGGGAGGGAACGACGCCCTTGAAGGCTTGCGCCGCTCCCTCGGGCTCGGGGCCGCCGGCGACGCCAACAATCCCTTGAGCAAATTCCTTGGCGACCGCGTCAGCCTCGGCGTCCACACCGGCGCGACGCCGCAACAGACCGGCGTAGGGATGAGCGTGACGATCTACAAGCAGCTGAAAGCGAAAGGCGTGATCGACGCGACCGGCGCCGTCTCGGTCGGGGTGGGCGCGGAGCATGAATGGTGACGGTTTTTTGCGGCGCGTCGGTCGCCGAGGCGATTTCTTTGGGCGACAGGTCGGCTCGAAGGTCGTTCGCCGAAATCGCCCGCGCCGCTACCCCCTCGCGAAGGCCGCGGCGCGGCGCATCAGCGCGTCGTCGGGGCGCACGCCCGTGTAGAGCTCGAATTGCTCAAGGGCCTGCAGCGCTATCACCTCAGCGCCGGTTATGGCGTTTTTGCCGAGATCGCGGGCTTTGCGAATCAGCGGCGTCTCCGCAGGCAGGGCCACCACGTCGAACACGGTTTGCGCCGCCTCGATGGCCGTGAGCGAAAAGGCGAGGTCCTCGGCCTCAGGGGCGCCAGCCATGCCGACGGGCGTGACGTTGACCAAAATCTGCGGACGGAGTTCGCCGAGGTCGGCCCGCCAGTCATAGGAACAGCGCGCCGCCAGCGCCTTGCCCGCGGCTTCGTTGCGGGCGAGGATGGTTCCCGACCGAAATCCTGCGTCGAAAAAGGCGCTGGCGACAGCTTTCGCCATGCCGCCGCTGCCGCGAAGGGCGAGGTCGCTTTTAGGCGAGAGCCGGTTCTTTTCAATAAGCTTGCGGACCGCGATATAGTCGGTGTTATAGGCTTTAAGGTGGCCGTCGTCGTTGACGACGGTGTTGACCGACTGGATCGCCTCGGCCGAAGGGTCGAGTTCGTCGACGAATTCGATGCACGCTTCCTTGAACGGCATGGAGACGCCGCAGCCGCGTATGCCGAGCGCGCGTATGCCGATTATCGCCCCTTCAAGATCAGTGGTCGAGAAAGCCTTGTAGATGAAATTCAGGCCGAGCTCGGAATATAGGTAATTGTGGAACCGCGTCCCGAAATTGCCTGGCCGGCCGGACAGCGACATGCAAACCTTTGTGTCCTTGTCGATCCAATCGCGCAGCAAAGCTGCATCTCCTTTCGACGCCCCGCGTTCCATGTAGTTTGAAGGCTGGCGCTTTTTTCAAGGCCGCCGACACACGGAACATCGATCAAGGGCGTCATTTGTTTGTTACGCCTTACATTCGCGCAGCATATTTCATTTTGCGCCAATGAAATTTGTTTCAGTGCGGGTTAACGCGACTGCGCGCGCGCTGGTTGCCTGATCCTCGTCACGCCAATAGACAAAAGCGGATCAGACGATCCACGGGAGGCCGCGATGGGCGACGTTCGCGTCATCTGCGCAATCGGAAAGCGAGGCCAGCTTGGCCTCAAAGGAGCGCTCCCTTGGGAAGGCGCGCAGGGCCGCGAATATCGTGCGGACGTCGCGCGATTCTTCGCCCTCACCAATGGCCACGTTCTGATTGCCGGGCCGCGCACGATTGCGTCCTTTCCTGACTGGGCGCGGCCGGAGCGCACGCTGGTCGTCGTGCGCTCGAGCGACGATCCGAAAACGGTTCTTGGCCGCTACCCTGACCGGGTCGTCTTTATAGGCGGCGGCCCGCCCGTATGGGCGGCCTATGCGCCTTTCGTTAATCATTGGGACGTCACGCGGCTTCCCTATGACGGGGAAGCCGACCGCTATCTCGACCCCGCCTGGCTCTGCGCGGGATGACCGCCTTTGGCCTGCCGACGCGGTCAAAAATTCAGCGCCTTGGCCTCCTTCACCCCCGGCAGCGTCTTGATGTCGCCGAGCACTTTTTCGGGCACCTCGCCATCGACCGCGACGAGAGCGACGGCCGAGCCGCCCTGGCGGTCGCGGCCGAGCGCGAAGGTCGCGATATTGATGCCGGCGGCGCCGAGAAGGCCCGTGAAGCGGCCGATGAAGCCCGGCTTGTCCTCGTTGCTGACATAGATCATCGTCGGCGCGACGACCGCGTCGACTTCGATATTGTTGATCGAAATGATCCGTTGCTTGCCGCCGTGGAATACCGTTCCGGCAACGCAACGCTCCTGCGTTTCGGTTTCGACCAACAATGTCACGAGCGATTCATAGTCGCCCTCGCTGGCGCGGGTGACTTCGTCGATGACGATGCCGCGCTCCTTGGCGACCGTCGGGGCGGCGACGACGCTGATGTCGGACAACAACGGGCGCAATAGCCCGGCGATGACTGAGGCGGTCAGCGCCTTCGTCTTCAGCTCCGCGACGGCGCCTTCGTAAACGATCGTCACCTTCTTGATGCCGCTGGTGACGACCTGGCCCGAGAACGCGCCAAGATATTCGGCGAGCGCGATGAAGGGCGTGAGCTTTGGAGCCTCCTCCGCCGTGATGGAGGGGAAATTGACCGCGTTCGAAATGGCGCCCGGGTCAGATAATCCGACATTTGTTCGGCGATCTGCAGCGCGACGTTCTCCTGCGCCTCATTGGTCGAGGCGCCAAGATGCGGCGTGCAGACGACGTTGGGGTGGCCAAACAACGGATTTTCCGTCGCCGGCTCCTTGACGAACACGTCGAAGGCGGCCCCCGCGACGTGGCCGGAGTTCGAGCAGGGCGCGCAGCGCCTCTTCGTCGACGAGGCCGCCGCGCGCGCAGTTGATGATGCGCACGCCCTTCTTGGTCTTGGCGAGGTTTTCGGCCGAAAGGATGTTTTTCGTCTGCGGCGTCATCGGCGTGTGCAGGGTGATGACGTCGGCCCGAGCGAGAAGATCGTCGAGTTCGACCGTTTCGACGCCGAGGTCCTGCGCCCGTTCCGGAGAAAGGAAAGGATCATAGGCGATGACATGCATATGAAGGCCGAGCGCGCGCGCGGCGACGATCGAGCCGATCGTGCCGCAGCCGATGACGCCCAAAACCTTGCCGGTGATCTCGACGCCCATGAAGCGGTTT
Source organism: uncultured Alphaproteobacteria bacterium (assembly GCA_963815815.1). Taxonomy (GTDB): domain Bacteria; phylum Pseudomonadota; class Alphaproteobacteria; order Rhizobiales; family Beijerinckiaceae; genus Methylocapsa. Next base: position 835,887 of record CAWFIA010000006.1, on the reverse strand, counting down.
TTCTCCCACTTGCCGGCCTGGGTCGAGGCGTCGGCCGATGGGATCTGCCGGGCGAGCGCGAACATCAAGGCGATCGCATGTTCGGCGGTGGTGATCGAGTTGCCGAACGGCGTGTTCATCACGATCACGCCGTTGGCTGTCGCAGCGGGGATATCGACATTGTCGACGCCGATGCCGGCGCGGCCGATCACTTTCAGCTTTTTCGCATTGGCGAGAATGTCGGCGGTGACCTTCGTCGCGGAGCGAATGGCGAGGCCGTCGTAATCGCCGATGATCGCGGCGAGTTTCTCCTTGTCCTTGCCGAGAGCCGGCTGAAAATCGACCTCGACGCCGCGATCCTTGAAGATGGCGATGGCGGCGGGCGAAAGAGCATCTGAAATGAGGACGCGCCCAGGCATGGAATTCTCCGAAAACTAAAGTCAGTTGCGTAAGGAGCGGCGACGGGTTCGCTCCGAACCGCCTCTGAGGCAGACGCTTCGAGGCGATCAATCTTTTCCGTGCTAGAGGCGCAGCTAGCTTGAAAGAGGCGTTCACGCACCCCTGGCGAGGTCGCCCTTGGTTTTTGCGAAAGCGTAATTGAGCCAAAGCGTCAGCGCCTCGACATCGCTGGTTTCGACGGTCGCGCCGCACCAGATGCGCAGGCCCGGCGGAGCGTCGCGATAGCCGGCGACGTCATAGGCGACCTTTTCTTTTTCGAGCAGGCTCGCGAGCGATTTAACGAATTTCGATTGAGCGTCCTGGTCGAGTCCCGTGATCGCAGGATCGATGATCTTGAGGCAGACGCTGGTGTTGGACCGGATGCTTTCGTGCTTGGCGAGAAAATCGACCCACAGTGTCCTTTCGACCCAGTCGGCGATGGCTTTTGCATTGGCGTCGGCGCGGGCGATCAGCGCTTTGAGGCCGCCAAGCGATTTTCCCCATTCGAGGGCGTCGATATAATCTTCGACGCAGAGCATCGACGGCGTGTTGATGGTCTCACCCTGGAAGATCCCTTCGATCAGCTTGCCCCCTTTCGTCAAACGAAAGACTTTGGGCAGCGGCCAGGCGGGCGTATAGGTCTCAAGCCTTTCGACCGCGCGCGGCGACAGGATCAACATGCCGTGACCCGCCTCGCCGCCAAGCGCTTTTTGCCAGGACAGGGTGGCGACGTCGAGCTTCGGCCAATCGAGGTCTTGCGCGAAAGCGGCGGACGTCGCGTCGCAAATCGTGAGGCCGGCGCGATCGGCTTTGATCCAATCGGCGTTGGGCACGCGAACGCCCGAGGTCGTGCCGTTCCAGGTGAAGACGACGTCATTGTCGAAATTGACGCTAGCGAGATCGACAATCTCGCCGTAACCCGCCTTCAAGACACGCGCGTCCGCGAGTTTCAGTTGCTTGACAATGTCGGTCACCCAGCCTTCGCCGAAGGACTCCCAGGCTAGCACGTCGACGCCGCGCTGGCCGAGCAGCGACCACAGGGCCATTTCGACCGCGCCTGTATCCGAACCCGGGACGATGCCGATGCGATAATCCGCGGGAACCTGCAAAAGCTCGCGCGTAAGGTCAATTGCCAGCTTCAATCTTGCCTTGCCCTCTTTGCCACGGTGGGAGCGTCCGAGCGGTCCACTGGCGAGAGGCTCGGCCTTCCAACCAGGGCGCTTGGCGCAAGGACCAGAAGAAAAATTTGGGCAGGCTGGCCGCGTCGCCGGAATTACCGCTGTCATGTTTACCTTCCAAGTTTCGTTCCCGAAGCGCGCCGCGCTGTCGCTGCGCCATCGCCGCCCGGGGCCCAAGTCCTCTCGATCGCGCCGCGGCGCTGCCAAAAATGGCTGCGCTTCCTCCGGCGTGATGTTGCTTTATCACTCGTCGCGGCGGCGCAAAAGGGCGCCGCGGCGCGATAGCCGCCCTCAAGCTCGCGGACACGCCGAAGCAGTTATGGGGCGCATTATCGATACGCTCTATGGGATGATTGAAGCTGTCTATAAGTTGGCGCGACTCCGCCGTCAAGCCAACGGCGAGGCTCGGGCAGGTTCGCGCTTCCTGCATCGTGGCGGCTGCCCCCATGGTGCAATAACGCCGCATGAACCTTCTCGGGCTCGCCGGCGTTTTGGAGCTGTCCGTATTCATCCGTACATCATTCCGGCTATAAATCCTTGAGGCGGGCGATTCCGATGCAGAATTCCGAGTCCACCGCCCTGATTGTCGGCGCGTCGCGGGGCCTTGGCCTCGCAATGGCCGAGGCTTATCTGAACAAAAGGTGGCGGGTGATCGCGACCGCGCGAGGAAAAGCGCGAACTGCCTTGCATGATCTCGCCGATCGGGCCAAGGGACGACTGGAAATAGAGACGCTCGACATCACCGCGCCGGATCAGCTCGCTGCGCTACGCGCCAAACTCGACGGACGAAGGCTCGATCTTCTGTTCGTCAATTCCGGCGTTCTCGATCAACCGGTCGCAACGATCAAGGAAGCCTCCACCGAAGAATTCGTCCGCCTGATGGTGACTAACGCTCTCAGTCCGCTACGCGTCATAAAGTCGCTGCAGGGGTTGGTTCCGCCGACCGGAACGATCGGCGTCATGTCGTCGGGCCTCGGCAGCGTCGCCAACAACACGACCGGCGGATATGAGGTCTATCGCGCCAGCAAAGCGGCGCTCAACACATTGATGCGGTCGTTCGCGGCGAGGCATGGCGACGATCCGCGCACCTTCCTGATCATGGACCCCGGCTGGGTGCGGACCGATATGGGCGGCCCGGACGCCACGCTTGCCGTCGAGGAGAGCGTTTCCCGCCTGGTCGAGGTGATCGGCGCTAAGTCCGGCAAGGGAGGCCTCAGCTTTCTCGATTATCGCGGCCGCACCTTGCCGTGGTGAGTTTTCGCGCGCGACCCTGTCTTCGCGTCTCTCTAATGACGACTTCTTGCAGTCGATCGGTCGGTCGCAAGAAGCAAAGTTTATTTTTATGATCAATGGAGCCGCGCGGGGGTCGCCAGCGTTTTGCACAAGCGCGGCCGGCGAAAGCGTCCCGTTTCGGGGCCGAGCCATCGGGGAGCGTCCGGCGGTCCGATGGAATCCTCAAGCCGAGAAAGGCGTTCGATGATTGATCCCTCGACCATACTTGAACTTCGCGCCCACCTTGAGGCCGCCCGTCTTAAAGCGATCGAAGATTTAGCCACGCGCGGCGGAGAGCTTGCCCCCGACGCGCTTGAGAAGATTGCCCATCTCCAGATGGCTCTCGCCGCGGTTCGCGAAGAGATAGAAGCGCACGGGGTCAAGGTGGGCGGCGGCGAAGAAAAGCCTTTCTAATAGGATCCGCCCCCGCTCTGGCGGCGCCTAGCAATAGGCGAGGATCCGCGTCAGGCTTTAAGGCCCGCCGCGGACATGAACGCTCGCAGAATGAGAGCCACGAGCGCGAGGGCGCCGACGCTCAAAGCCCAAATCAGGACCAGCCAGCCAATGCGGGAGAGCCACAGTTTCAGAGCGCACTGCGCCTTGCTCAATGATAGCCCTCTCCGACCCTCACCTTGCCGCGGAACACATAGTAGGACCAGGCCGTATAGGTCAGAATGATCGGCACGATGAACAGGGCCCCGACGAGAGCGAATCCGAGGCTCTGCGGCGGTCCGGCGGCGGCGCGGATCGAGACGTCCGGGGGAATGATATTCGGCCAAAGGCTGATGCCAAGCCCGCTATAGCCGAGAAAAAGCAGCGCCAGCGCCAGGATGAAGGGCGCCGCATGCGGCTCGCGCTTCAAAAAATGGAGGATGCCCAGAGTCGACGCGACAACAAGGATCGGCACCGGCGCGAAAAATATCAGGTTCGGCAGCGTGAACCAGCGCGCGGCGACGTCGCGATGGACCAGCGGTGTCCAGATGCTGACGATGGCGATGACCCCGAGAAGGGCCAGCGCGATCGGCCGGGCGAGTTCGATCATGCGCCGCTGCAGGGCTCCCTCAGTCTTCATGATGAGCCAAGTGCTGCCGAGCAGCGCGTAGGCGACGAGGAGGCCAAGGCCGGTAAACAGGCTAAACGGCGTGATCCAATCGAAAGCGCCGCCGGTGTAGGACGGCCCGTCGACTTTAAATCCGGTGATGACCGCTCCAAGGGCGACGCCTTGAAAGAAGGCGGCGATGTAAGAGCCCCAGGCGAAGGCCTGGTCCCAGAACCATTGGTGCTCTTCGGCGGCCTTGAAGCGAAATTCGAAGGCGACGCCGCGCCAGATGAGCCCGGCGAGCATCAGGACCAGCGGGAGATAGAGAGCGCTGAGTAAAAAGGAGTAGGCGAGCGGGAAGGCGGCGAATAGTCCCGCTCCGCCGAGGACGAGCCAGGTTTCGTTGCCGTCCCACACTGGCGCCACGGTGTTGACCATGCAATCGCGCTCGCTTCTGTCCTTGACGAAAGGAAACAGGATGCCGATGCCGAGATCGAAACCGTCCATGACGACGTACATCATGAGACCGAAAGCGATGATGACCGCCCAGAGGACCGGAAGATCAATGCCCATGGCTGCCAAATCTCCCGCCTAGATGGAAGCGTCAGGCGCGGCCGAAAGCGGTCGCGAGGGACGAGCGTTGAGCGGCGCGCCGCCGCTGAGGTCGATCGTCGGTTGCGGCGTCTCAGGCCCGAGATCCTGCGGCCCGGCTGCGATCAGCTTCAAAATATAGAAAAGGCCGGTCCCGAACACGATGAAATACATGACGATAAACACGCCGAGCGTTAGCGTCAGCGCGAGCGCTGAATGATTTGAGACGGCGTCCGCGGTGCGCATGACGCCATAGACGACCCAGGGCTGCCGGCCGATCTCGGTCGTCAGCCAGCCGGCGAGGATGGCGAGCGTGCCGCTTGGGCCCATCAGCACCGCAAAGCGCAAGAACGACTTCGCATCGTAAAGGTCGCCTCTAATGCGCAGCCAAAGGCTCCAGAGGCCGAGCGCCAGCATCAGGAAGGCGAGTCCGACCATGACGCGGAAGGTCCAGAACACCACCGTCGAATCCGGCCGGTCGCCAGGCGGAAACTCGGTGAGCCCGGGAAAGTGACCGTCCCAGCTATGGGTGAGGATCAGGCTGCCGAGACGCGGAATTTCGACCGCGTAGTCGGTCTTCTCCTTGGCCATGTCGGGCCAGCCGAACAGGATCAGCGGCTCGCCTCCGCCCGGCGTGTTGCGCCAGTGCCCTTCGATCGCGGCGATCTTCGCCGGCTGGTATTTCAGCGTGTTGAGGCCGTGCTGGTCGCCGGCTTCGATCTGGATCGGCGCGACGATGAGGACCATCCACATCGCCATCGACAGCATCGTCCGCACTCTGACGGTGTCGTTGCCCTTGAGGAGATGCCAGGCCGCTGCGGCGCCGACCAATAGGGCGGTCGAAAGATAGGCGGCAATCGTCATATGGACGAGACGATAGGGAAAGGAGGGATTGAGGATGACGGCGAGCCAATCGACGGGCACGACGTGGCCGTTCTCGACCGCGAAGCCTTGTGGGGTCTGCATCCAGCTGTTCGAAGCGAGGATCCAGGTCGCCGAGACAAGCGTTCCGAGCGCCACCATCAGGGTCGCGAAGAAATGCAGGCCGGGGCCGACCTTGTTCCAGCCGAACAGGGCGACGCCGAGAAAGCCCGCCTCGAGGAAGAAGGCGGTCAAAACCTCGTAGGACAGAAGGACGCCGGAGATAGGGCCGGCGAAAGCCGAGAAATAGCTCCAGTTCGTGCCAAACTGATAGGCCATGACGACGCCCGAGACGACGCCCATGGCGAAGTTCACGGCGAAGATTTTCGACCAGAAATGATAGAGGTCGCGGTAGACCCTATCTTTCTTCCAGAGCCACAGCCCCTCCAGGACGACAAGGTAGCTGGCGAGGCCAATGGTGAGCGCGGGAAAGATGATATGCAAGGAGACCGTAAAGCCGAACTGGATGCGAGCGAGATCAAGGGCGCTCAAGCCAAGCATTGCGGACCTCTTTCGTTCGTGGCGACCCGCCGGCGGCGGCGCGGGCGTTGATCGCGCCGCGCGCTTTCGCCCATCGCTATATAAACGAAATCGGCGCCGCTGTATCGGCGGCAGCGCTGAAAATCCGGCTTGTGGCCTAAAGTCGCGGGTTCAATACTTAGTCATCCGCCGGGGCGCCTTTGGACGTCCTGGTCGGCGTCTCTCGCGCGCGACAGGAGCAGCGTTATGAAATATGGCCGATTGGGCGGCGCGGGTATCGAGATTTCAAGACTCTGCCTTGGTTGCATGACCTATGGCGACCCGCAGCGGGGAACGCACAGTTGGACCCTGCCCGAACAGCAAAGCCGTCCGCTGATCCGGCAGGCGATCGAACTCGGCGTCAACTTTTTCGATACGGCGAACGTCTATTCCGACGGAACATCCGAGGAAATCGTCGGCCGCGCCCTGAAGGACTTCGCCCGCCGCGACGAAATCGTCCTCGCCACCAAAGTGCACGGACGGATGCGTCCCGGACCGAATGGCGCGGGTCTGTCCCGAAAGGCGATCATGATGGAAATCGACAATAGCCTGAGGCGGCTTGGCGCCGACCATGTGGATCTCTATCAGATCCATCGATTTGATCCTGCGACGCCGATCGAGGAGACGATGGAGGCGCTGCATGACGTGGTCAAGGCGGGCAAAGCTCTGTATATCGGCGCGTCGTCAATGTATGCGTGGCAATTCGCCAAAATGCAGCGCGCGGCCGAGCGCCACTGCTGGACCCGGTTCGTCACGATGCAAAACCACCTCAACCTGCTCTACCGCGAAGAGGAGCGCGAGATGATGCCCCTCTGCGCCGACGAGGGCGTCGGCGTGCTGCCGTGGAGTCCGCTCGCGCGGGGGCGCTTGGCGCGCGACTTTAAGGTCGAAACAGAGCGCAGCAAGACCGACGTTTTCGGCGGCGCGGTGTACGACAAAATGGAGGAGGCCGACCGCGCCGTGATTGCGCGGGTGGGCGAGATCGCGGCGCGGCGCGGCGTCTCCCGCGCCCAGGTAGCCCTCGCGTGGCTGTTGCAAAAGCCCGGCGTCAGCGCGCCAATTGTCGGAGCCGCGAAGCCGCAGCACCTCGTCGATGCGGCGGCGGCGTTATCGCTCGATTTGACCGCGGAGGAAATTGCGAGCCTTGAGACGCCATACGTCCCGCATCCGATCGCGGGCTTCTAGCTAGGGCGGGCCGACGTTTCAACCGAGCAATTTTTTGCCGATCGCGAAAAGCACGCGCGGCGCGTTGATCTCGTCGACCTTGTTACGATGCGCGCCGGAGAACAATTTTAAGATCAGAGCGCGCCGCGCGCCGGCGTCGAGGTCGAATCGCACCGCCAAACCGTTGCGTCCGATCGCTCGGACGGGCGTAAATGGCGCCTCGATCGCGCCGCCGTCCAGCAGCAATACGCCCGCCTCCGGCGCTCCCTTCGGCGCGAAATGGATATCCTTGATTTGCGCGCCGCCGAGAGAGGCGTCGTGCAAGCGGCAGGGCGTCTGGCCGCCGTCAGCCCATTCGATCACGACGCGCTCATCCATGGGGAAGCGTTCATGGCTGCGCCTGCGCGGCAGCTCGACGCAGACCGTGACGGCGATCGAAAGAAACAGAATATTGTAGAGGCTCCAGAACACGTTGACGGCGTAGCCCTGCGTGCCCCTTAGCGCCGCGAATTGCGATATGTTGATCAGGATCCCCATGAAGGTCCCGGCGATCATGATGGCGAAGGGGAGCAAATGGGCCCACTGCACAGTGACGCTTTGCGTCGAGGCGCCTTTGGCCGTGACCTTGAACGGCCGCCCCCACGGACGCGCCAGTCCCGAAATGACGGTCATGATCATCGTCGAGGCGCATAGCAATTGCGTGACGTCGGTCATGATCGGCATCACGCGGTTGCGGCTGTAGATACTCATGAACACGATGCCGCCGAGGGCCGAGGGCCCGAGATAGGCGAGAAGATGGGCGCTGTCGATGACGGCCGTTCCGGTCCACCAATACACCATGGGCGCGCTGATCATCATCAGCTTGAACGGGTAGCTGAAGATCCAATACATCACGCCGTCGAAGGACGACAGACGGTTGATGAACCGCATCCGCGCCCGTCCGCAAAACGACCAGCGCGTATAGATCTGCTGAATGGCGCCAAGGCACCAGCGGGCGCGTTGCGAAATGTAGTCCTGCAGCCCTTCCGGGGCGAGCCCGATGCTGAGCGGCTCGTTGAGCAAAATCGTGCGGTAGCCGTATTCATCGAACTTGAAGCTGGTCAGCATGTCCTCGGTGACCGTTTCGGTCGCAAGGCCGCCGGCCGCCTCGAGGGCCGCAACTCTGAACACCGCGGACGTGCCGCAACAGAAGGCGGCGCCCCACGCGTCCTTGCTTGGCAGCAGGACTTCGAAAAAGAATCGCTGCTCGTCCGGCCACACTGTCGCGCACAGAAGGTTCGATTGGATCGGGTCCGGATTGAAGAAATGCTGCGGTGTTTGCACGATACCGACGTCGGGCGCGTCGAAAAGGCCGAGGGTGCGCTTCAAGATGGAGCGGCTGGCGATGAAGTCGGCGTCGAGCAGAAGAATGAATTCCGGCCGGCGCCCCGTCGCCAGGGCATGTTTGAGGCCGTTGTTGACGTTGCCCGCCTTGGCGTGCTTGCCCTTGATTCGCCGCACATAGAGCGCGCCCAATTCGGTCGCGAGCTCCTCGACCCAGGGCCGCGCGCCATCGTCCAGCACCCAGACGCGCAGATCCTGGTGATCGATGCCTCTGGCGCCGACGATCGTGCGCTCAAGAATGTCGGCGGAATTCATTATATGTCGCGACGAAAACGTCGACCGGCGCGGCGTGGAGCGGCGAGTTCTTATGCGCGTCCGCCTCGGCCGAGCGGTTCAGGTTGCGCGACATGAAAAAATAGACAGTGAGCGAGCTGAAGATCGCCATCGATTCGAAAAAATAGAAGATCCACACCCAGGTCTGCTGCAGCGCAATTTGTCCAACCGGCATGCCCGAAGTTCCGTGCCACCATACGTAGCGCAAACTCAAGAAAATGCAGAGCATGGCCGAGAGCGCGCGCGCGGACTTCGACTCGCGCCCAAGAATGGCCGCGAGGCCAAGCAAGACGCCTACCGAGAGAAGCGTCGGCGCGCAGGCGGCGAGATCGTTCACGCCGCGGGCCTCCGCCATTTCTCGCTGTGGCGCATCGTCTTGACGCGAACCGGCTGCCGCTCGGCGACAAAATGCGTCTGGTCAAAACAAAGAGGGGTATAGTGATGTCGGGAAAATAGACCACTTTGACCCTTTTCAGCAAAAAGGGCTTAACTATTGGTCGAAATCAGGTGTGGGGTAAGGGCTCGCGCCGCGGCCTCTGAAGAAGCAGGCTGCATTCAGCCGCGGATAGCTTCAAGCTAAGCATTCGACCGGGTACGAAGCCTCGTCAACAATGAAACTCACGGCTTAGGCGAAATCCGAAGCTTTGTTTCTGGTTTCGGTATGTTGCCGCCGCGAATGGTCGGCTCTTCTCGCCAACTTGTCCCCATTGCCGCCAATTCGGCACCGCGTTTCAACATTTCGGGCAATCGCATTGGAGCTTGTTTGTACTGTTCTGGATCCTTGGCATAACGGGTAAGGAAGTCGCCAAAGTTGTCTCCATCGGCTGGCGCTTCCTGATACGCCTTTGCGGTCTCATCGAAAGTCTGCTCCATACGGGCCATCGCAACCAGAAAACGCCGCCAGCGGTGAGAATTGAGGTCGAACTCAGTTCGGAGAATGTCTCCGGCTTCTTCGCCGTAACCGGCAATCTTACGTATTTTCATCTCGCCCATGGTCAGATTCAATCCGCCCTCATCCGGTTTGAGACCGATATGCACAATCCGCTCGCGATATCCGGGAAGAATACTTTGAAGATTATCCTGCCAGTCCTTTGCCGAATCGATCAGACGCATAAGGAAGCCACTCAACCCACCGAATGGCTGAACAGGCAGGTTGATCCCCCCTTGTGCCCCCGACGGCAACCATACATTTCCGCCGCGACTTCTTTTTTCATCAAAATTATCGAGTGAGATCGCGAACGTTGGGCTGTTAGGCAAGAGATGATCAAAAAAATGAATTGGAAAATTACTCGACAAGCCCCCGTCGCTAAATAAGCATTGTCGAAGCTTGTTTCGATCATCCTCGTTTGCGTAAGTATGATCGCGGCGCCATAAAGGCACGGCAGAAATTAGTCCAGGAAAACTCAGGCTCATGCGAGCCGCAACGACAATCGGTAATTGAGTTTCATCGGGAAAATAAAAGAAATCTCCCTTCTCGTCGCCACTCGAAGGCTGGTACGGCTCGCATGTCCCGATCAAGAAATTCATTATCCGTTTAGGAAAAATCCGAGCCCATTCAGATTTCTCAAAGATGAAGATCTTGTTCTCCATCGGCAATGTGTAGGGCCGTTTTTCCATGAGATTGGTCGTCATCATGGCCAGATAGATGGGAGGGCGGCCATTAGGCGGCGCTAAAAGGTCGCCGAAGGTCAAGGGACGGTTTGGGTTGGTCCCGAGTTCCAGCTGTCTCGTCGATCAGATCAGCTAACCAATCGGTAAATGCAGCTGTGCCGGCAGCCGGCTGTTGGATCCCTGGACAAAGACCGAAATTATTTTTTGGCAATTCCGACTGCAGTGCTTTGACTATGCGCAAAGTGACTGCGACAGCTAAGCCGACCAGCGCCAAAAAGGGGCCGAAGGCAATTACGCCAGAACCGCCGTTCAATACGAAGGCGATCAGACCCGCTACCAAAAAGCCTACGCCAGCGCCAAGCAGCGCACTTTTCCAATACCCCAAAACTGCAGCCGAAAAGATGCTCAGCCCCTGTCCAATGACAGGCTTCGGTTTCAGAGCCGCCACGAGGATGTTGAATAGCGGATTTAAGGTCGGCGTCGGCTGAAATAATGCCAGCAGATCGGGACCGACCTCATTGGGAACCCGGCCTAACCGGACGAACCCCCCATTGGCAGTTCGCCGACCATATTCCGCGGCGGCCGCCGCAGCAGCAGCCATAGCCCCAGCCGACGTCCCGCCGATACTCGAAAAGCGGTATTCTTTGGCTAAAGAGACGAGCGCCAGGGGGTACACAATGCCACTCGTGATTCCTCCCTTCATAACGATGTCGCAAACTTTTTGAGGGTTAACAAATTCCCTGGCATTGCTGGGGTCCTCCTCTGCCAGCCGCCGGCTGATCGCAAGATCCTCGGCGAAGGCCGCCTCCGCAGCCGTGAGCTGGCCTTGCGCCGCAAGCACGCTGCCCATCCGGCCATGGGCCGCCGCCAGATCGCGCCGCCAGCCGGCATTGCTGGGATCCTGCTCGGCCAGCCGCCGGCTGATCGCGAGAGCCTCGGCGAAGGCCGCCCCCGCGGCCTGAAGCTGGCCTTGCGCCTCAAGCACGCCGCCCATCCGTCTGTGGGCCACCGCCAGACCGCGCTGCCAGCCGGCATTGCTGGGATCCTGCTCGGCCAGCCGCCGGCTGATCGCGAGTGCCTCGGCGAAGGCCGCCTCCGCAGCCGTGAGCTGGCCTTGCGCCTCAAGCACGCCGCCCATCCGTCTGTGGGCCACCGCCAGACCGCGCTGCCAGCCGGCATTGCTGGGATCCTGCTCGGCCAGCCGCCGGCTGATCGCGAGAGCCTCGGCGAAGGCCGCCTCCGCCGCCTGGAGCTGGCCTTGCGCCTCAAGCACGCTGCCCATACAGCCATGGGCCGCCGCCAGATCGCGCCGCCAGCCGGCATTGCTGGGATCCTGCTCGGCCAGCCGCCGGCTGATCGCGAGTGCCTCGGCGAAGGCCGCCTCCGCCGCCTGGAGCTGGCCTTGCGCCTCAAGCACGCTGCCCATCCAGCCATGAGCCGCCGCCAGATCGCGCCGCCAGCCGGCATTGCTGGGATCCTGCTCGGCCAGCCGCCGGCTGATCGCGAGAGCCTCGGCGAAGGCCGCCTCCGCCGCCTTGAGCTGGCCTTGCGCCTCAAGCACGCCGCCCATCCAGCCATGAGCCACCGCTAGATCGCGCCGCCAGCCGGCATTGCTGGGATCCTGCTCGGCCAGCCGCCGGCTGATCGCGAGATCCTCGTCGAAGGCCGCCTCCGCCGCCTGAAGCTGGCCTTGCGCCTCAAGCACGCTGCCCATCCGGCTGTGGGCCGCCGCCAGATCGCGCCGCCAGCCGGCATTGCTGGGATCCTGCTCGGCCAGCCGCCGGCTGATCGCGAGATCCTCGGCGAAGGCCGCCTCCGCCGCCTTGAGCTGGCCTTGCGCCTCAAGCACGCCGCCCATCCGGCTGTGGGCCACCGCCAGACTGCGCTGCCAGCCGGCATTGCTGGGATCCTGCTCGGCCAGCCGCCGGCTGATCGCGAGAGCCTCGGCGAAGGCCGCCTCCGCCGCCCGAAGCTGGCCTTGCGCCTCAAGCACGCCGCCCATCCGGCTGTGGGCCACCGCCAGATTGCGCCGCCAGCCGGCATTGCTGGGATCCTGCTCGGCCAGCTTCCGGCTTATCGCGAGAACCTCGGCGAAGGCCGCCTCCGCCGCCTTGAGCTGGCCTTGCGCCTCAAGCACGCTGCCCAACAGGCGTTGGGCCTCAAATTCTAAGTATTCGTCCCGGATGCCCTGTGCCAGCCGCAGCACTTCAGCGGCTAGGCCTTCCAATTGCGCGATTTCACCCCGCAACTCACGAACAAAGCCGATGACGAGCAGAGTTGAGGCGCGGGCGCGGCCTTGCACGACCCCAGTGTCTTCTAGTTCCCGCAGCACGGCCGCTAAGGCGTAGCAGTCCTCAGAACGGGCGTTGGCGTAGCTAATCCAGTCGCGGCTCAGCTCCAGCAATTCCCCGGCACCCCGATCTGGATCGGCGCAAAGGAGGTGGTAGACATATTCAATTCGCCCAGCGGGCGTCGAATTTTTCGCAAAGCATTCCGCCGAGTGGGTCGATAAGCGGCGAAAACCATCCGCGTTCTGACCAGCCATTTGCCTCCGCCAGCCGAGCCGTGTCGCTTCATGGACATCAAAAAGATCGCTCTCTCCCTGCCGATAGCGCTCGACGAAGGATAGAGATTTTAGGGCCTCGAACCGCTTTAGCGCTTCCTCGGCGGAAAGCTCCAGCATTTGCTTGAGCAGCCTAGCATTGAACCAATGCAGCAGTGCTGCCACATCCAAAGCTTCCCGCAGAGCCGGTTGTTCTTCCCCGCTCCTGGCTGCGATTGCAAACTCGGCCGTCAGCGCGGCCTGGATCTGCGGGTCGTCCTTGGCGCTTTTCACGCGTTCCAAGAAATCTCTGATAATATCGGCCATTATGTCAATCGTGGGTTAGCATTCAGCCAGAGCCTTCAGAGCGGTGCTGATGTTCATAGGCGCGCCCCGCAGGCCTTTCACGATGCCTTCGACGTGTTTGTCGTCTACATGCGGGTTTTGTTGTCGAATCCACTCTGTCCACACGTATTTGTCGTCGATCTTGTTTAGCTCGATTTCTTCGGCAAGGTCTCGCCAACCGGCTGGGCGCTCAGGGACTTTTTGCCCGCCGATCAGAAACCGAAGTTGTTCGCAATGCTCAATCTCGGAGAGGAGTTGGGTTTCGATCCAATCAACGAGTTCTCTGGACTCAGTAATCTTTTCGTAAGTATCGAGCAGGATCAGCGCGGGACTATCTAACTTGCGCAGTGCTTCTAGCAGCGTCCACGGGTCTGGCTCTTTGGCCGCGAAAGCCGGCAATACAGCGCCAAGATCGAGCCGCAGTCTTCGCAGAACATTGGTTTGGTTGAGGAGCGAGGCGTCTTTGAAATCGACATATCCGGTTGGCACGCGGAAGATTTTTGCATAGCGAGCAGCCGCGTTGAGCAGGACACTCTTGCTGTAGCCGCTCGGTCCCTTGAATATGAGAACGCGTTTGGCCGCACCCGCAGTCATGAGCCTCTGGATATCGGGCCATTGCTCGGTACGATCTGCAAGACCGGGTTCATAGGGCGTTGGTTCGCCGGGCCAGCGCCGGTGGGCAGGCAGTTCCATTGGCTGATAGCCACCGGGAGCCGCGTAGTGAAGCCGGCCAAGGATTAGTGCGACTGTCTCATCCAATGTCTTGTTGCGCACGTCGGGAATGATCGAAGTGAACTGGGGGATGCCTTTGACGTCACCATCCCCAACGCGGATCGGCAGCACACCGAGCCGGTCCTTGTCGCTGTCCGAGGCCCGGGATCGGTTCACACGATCACGGATAGCCGCATGCTCGGCAAGAGTCCATGGCTTACCGCCATATCGTTCGGAAACACAGACAATCGCGACTTCGCAGCCCTTGCCATAGATGTCCTGTAACACGATATCGGCGGAGTCCCCGGCGATGTAGGCCTCGTACCATTCGTCGAAGAAAACGGCGGAACGCCCGAGGCGTGCTTCAACGGCTTCCGCGATCCTTCGCACCAGATCGCGTTGTTCGCCAGCGAAGGAAAACGCGATTTTAAACTTATCGGGTTTGTTGCGGGGGGGCATGGGTTCACTCATGGGCCTGCTCTTTTGTCCAGCCGCTGTCAGGTTTGCTCTAACTCTGTCAAATCTTCAACCGCTGCCATTGCCGCGAGGGCACGGGTATAATCGCGTAGCCTGGGTTGAAGTGCGGATAATTCGGTGCGGAACTCGCGGCAGCGCTCAGAATCCGCAAACGCGTTGGCCAGGGAGAGCCGGTGCCATTTCGCCGTAAAAGGCCGGATGATCTGATTGAGCACTGGAATGGCCAGCTTGGCGAATTCGCCACAGCCCGAACCGTGACGCCGCAGAATTTCACGGGTCAACGGGAAGATGGCATGTACGCTCTCGAGCGAGGCTTGTTCGTCACCGTCTTCAGGGGCGAGGAATTGCGTCGTCGCCCGGGTAAGCAACTCCACATAGAGTTCCCACGCGGCGGCACGGTCCGGGTCTTGCGGGGCGAACTCGCCTTCGAGAAAACCTACCTTAATCTTGAGGCTAGAGAGGCCCCATTTCTGCAGAAAATCGCGCCTCTTCATGGAAAAGTTTTTTGGCAAGGGTAAAGAAATAAATTTCTTATCGAGCGAAGGATGCATCCAGAGTAAATTATCGTCAAGAGCTGAGGGTCGAGTGAATTTGGGGGGTCAGAGCGCTGAATTCTCGATCTATGCAGCCGCTCCCCCGGTTCATTTAGCGAAGATGATTATCCCTTGGTATTCTGTTGCTCCTGATCGGTGCTACCAACTTTGGGTAAACGTGCCGAAGAATTTTCTCTATCCGGCAACGGGCGGTGACATCCGGGCCGCTTGGTCCTTACAGTAATGGTCAGCGACAAAAGTAACGATAGCCCAAATCCCGCTGGTGAGTACATCGCCGCCGCCGCCCAACCACGACCCGATTGCGCGCTTATCGGGATCTTTAAGAGCCGCCGCGCAATCATAGACCGCTGGCAATGCCCACCACACCCCTCGCCATTTCCGGATTGAGCCTGCACACTCCGTCCGATCGAATAATAAAATCGGCCGGATCGAAGACGTGCCCCTTAATAAATTCCAGCACCTTTCGGTCGGTCGCTGGCCTCTCCGGCTCAATTAAATCGAATATAAATGCCGCCGATCCGTCGCGCCCCTCATGCATAATTCCAATTGTGGGATCATATCCATCGGCAATGGCATTGATTTGCAATTGGCTCTGGAGCACCGTGTAGGCATAATTCAGAATTGCATTTACCGGGTGCGATGCATTGCGATTGCCGGCAATATGAAATAACGAGCCGCGCTGACCAATTTGTTTCCACTCATCAGGAATTGGCCGCCGGCTTGTATTTCGCCATTTAATTGGCATGCCTCTCCAGGCCCGGAAATAAGCGGCAGCGGCGTTTGCCTCTATGACCCTCAATTGCGAAATTGTTTTTGGGCGTTTTTCATCCAGCTGCGACAGGGTTGAATACGCGCTTTTCATCGCCTTTTCCCAGGCGACAGATCGCGGAATTGATTTTTCGAGGGTTGAAATTGAATTTTCGATTTTCGCAGTAATTTTTGAAATAGAAAATTCCATCCGTTTTAATTCATCGGCCCTTGTCTCCCTCTGCCACTGCACCCGATACGGATTTGCCGCATAGCCGCTTCGCGATGCTATGCATACGACGTCGCCGCGCCAATCTATGCGGATAAGCGAGACATCTTGTTCATTGAGCCAGGATAGAACGTCGAATGAGAGGCTGCCGGTGCTGTCCAATAAAATAATCCGATCGGCCAGACTTAAATCGCCTTTGAAAAAACGATAAACTTCTTGCTTCTGCTGGTAATGGGTAAAGCCGTTTCGAATGGCGAGCGAGCCGCCTTCTATGCGCAACGAAACCCCATGACCGGAAAGAATTAAAGGTTGCCGCTGGCGCTCGCGCTTCGCACGGCCGCTACTCTGCTTCGCAGCGCGGCGTTGCCACATTTCCGAACGCAATTTCCACGCGCTATCGTCTTCGTCGACCTCCTCTGTTTCTCCCGTTGGACGCACATTTCCACTCATTCCATAAGCATAACAAAAAAGCTTTTCGGGAAAAGGGTCCAGCCCCCCCCTTAAAATCACCAATTCCCAACCGAATTTGACTCTTTCGGGAAAAATAAATCAATGTCGGCAACCCCTGCGCGTACGCCGAAATATCAATTAATGCCCTCAAAACGCGAAAAACAATATTCCCTTGAAGAAGCCGTGTGGAAGTTCGCGCCCCGGACCATGCAACGGGAAATGCTGGTGGCGCGCTCAAAATTTCCGGTGCTAAAGCCGGAAAAAAATATCGATCCCGAAGAGGCGATGAAACAACTTCCTTCCGTCGTCAGCGAAATGCTGGCGAATTTCTCTAGCCGGCGGGAGTTAATGTCCAGAATGCTGGACCATATTTTTACGCTCCTCCAAGCTGAAAAGCTCGTCGCGGTCGGCGTCCAAACCAAACCCACCCTCGGTTCAGGCCGAGAACCCATTCCCGCATATTTATTCGACAGACCAGAAACCAATTTTGGAGCTGCAACAATTGAAAATTTCGGGCGCAAATTTGAGGCTGTCAAAATTCTAAAGCCCGACATTCGAAAGGCGGCCGCCAAACAGTCGCTACCGAGGTCAACAGGTAGGCCGTCCAAGAACGCGGTCATTGAGAAGGCCATCGATGCGCTCGAAAAGGAAGGGCTTGACCTATCGAAGGCTCGTCGAAAGGAAGCCATTTCGTTTATACGGAGCAAAGCCAAGACACAAGGAGCAAACGTCAATATTGGCTTCAGCGACCCCGTGATTTAGAAGGTGCTTGTTAGACGGTTTGGGCCCCGAGCCTAATCAGATCAAAAAGTCAAAACTGTTTGGACGAATAGACTTTTCGAACTCTTGGGGCCGAGTCATGAGTTTCTGACCCGTGTTGAGACCAACCGTCTCCCAACACGAGATCAGAATAAATGCCCCACCGACCTCGCAACTTTAAGGCTGAATACGCGCGCCGCATCGCGAATGCGATGGCGCGGGGTCTTTCCCGCAGCCAAGCTCGCGGTCACGCGAAGGCGACGGAAGCTCCACCGCGAGGGCCGCCGCGCCCAATCGAGGACGATCGCCTGCAGATCGCCCTTCGTACGCTTCGCCGGCAGAAAAGCCTCAGCGAGGCGGCTCGGGCGGCGAGGGTCTCCCCGGAGCGATTGCGGAAACACGCAACCGAGCGTGGGCTGATCGAGAAGACTGGGCGACGGTGGCGGAGCCGTTCCGACCTGCCGCGGCGAATCTTGATCTTCAGCAAAGGCAAGTCGCTCGCGATCACCGTCGGCGATCTCTCCGCGGCATCGCTCGCCGGCAAGTACATGTCGGCCGTCGGCCGATTTCTCGAAACCAACGATCTGTCTGCGCTCGCCCCGTTCGTCGGCCAATCGGTCCGCGACATGTCGGGCAAAGACCATCCGCTTGGAGACGCGCCCAAACGTCCTCTACCGGCTGGCGTCCGCCGGCGAGCAGACCTTCGAACAAGTCTACAGAGTTGTCATCTAACACAAAGGATTACGGAAATGAATGACCAAGAACGGAAACTCGAAACGCGGCGACAAAATGCCCTCGACCGGCTGGGAACGAACGATCCTCGCTGCATCCATTGCGGCGAAACGGATTGGCGATGCCTCGAAGCGCATCATGTCGCCGGACGCGCCTACGACGATTTTACGTCGATCGAATGCCGCAACTGCCATCGCAAGCTCAGTGATCCGCAGAAGGATCATCCACCAAAAATCGGCGAGCCTCCCTCTCTTCCGGAACAAGTCGGTCATTTTCTGCTCGGGCTTGCCGATTTCTTCCTGCTGCTCGTCGAGCAGCTTCGGAAATTCGGCGGCGAGTTGATCGCGTCAGCTCTTGACGCCTCTAACGACGAGGAGGCGCGCTCATGACCGCGCCGTTCACTCGAAACCTCAGGGCTTGTTCCGTCGAGCGAGCCGTTGCCGATTTCGGTGCGAGGCTACGTGCCATGCCCTCCCGTTGATCCCGGGCCACCCGCGAAGAAAGGGCGGCCTGGCCGCGGCCCATCCGAATGGACGCTGGTGTTTGACACGGAGACGACCGTCGATTCCCGCCAGACCCTTCGGTTCGGCGTCTATCAGCTCTGGCAATCGGCGACGCTCGAAGAAGCCGGGATATTCTTCGATCCCGATGAGCTGAGCGCCGCCGAGCAAGAGCTTCTCAAAGAGTACGCCGAGAGCCGCGGATTGAAGATCATGACGCGGGACGCTTTCGTCGACGATGTCTTCTATGGCGTCGCCTACAATTGGCGCGCCACCATCGTCGGCTTCAATCTGCCCTTCGACCTCTCCCGACTGGCGATCCGCCATGGTTCGGCGCGGGGGAGGACGATGCGCGGCGGGTTCACCCTCCAGCTGTCACAAAATCCATGGCGGCCAAGGGTTCAGGTTAAACATCTCTCGGCTCGCAACGCCCTCATTCAATTCGCCAAGCCTCGCCCTCGAGACGATACCCGAGGCGGCAGGAAAAAGCAGATCCACAGAGCGCCGCGACGCGGCTCCTTCATTGACGTCAAGACGCTCGCTGCCGCGCTCTTGAGCCAATCCTTCTCGCTTGAATCTCTCGCCGATTTTCTGGCCACTTCGACACCGAAAGCGTTCAACCGACGAACACGGCGGTCCGCTGACGTCGGCCTATGTAGCCTATGCCGTCGACGACGTTCAAGTCACCTGGGAGTGCTACCAGGTTTTGCTGGAGAAGCTGCGCGGTCACACCCTCACAAAAACCCGGCCGAGCGCGATTTTGTCCGAGGCCAGCATCGGCAAGGCGCTTTTGAAAGAAATGGGCGTTCGTCCCTTCCGTGAGGTTCAGCCCGACTTTCCCAATTGGCTCATGGGAATCATCATGAGCGCCTATTATGGCGGCCGCTCCGAGGTCAGGCTCCGCCGCGTTCGCACGCAAGTTCTCTACTGCGACTTTCTTTCGATGTATCCGACGGTGTGCACGCTGATGGGCCTTTGGCGGTTTGTCATCGCGAACGGCATGACGTGGCAGGATGCGACTGACGAGACGCGGGCGTTTGTCGATGAGGTGAGCCTCAAAGACCTTCAAAAGCCTGACGCGTGGAAGTCTTTGACCACCTTGGTGAAGATCAGACCAGACAAGGATATTTTTCCCGTCCGAGCGAAATATTCCGGCCAGTCGCAAACGATCGGGCTCAATATTCTCAGCAGCGAAGCGCCGCTCTGGTGCACGCTCGCCGACGTCATTGTGTCAAAGCTCCTCACCGGCAAGACGCCAGAGATTATGGAGGCGATCCGCTTCTCGGCCGGCGCGCCGCAATCGGGCCTTGCGGCAATATCGATCCAGGGCAAGGAAGAATATCGGGTCGATCCGCTGACCATCGATTTCTTCAAGCGACTGATCGACTTGAGGGTGACGGTCAAGGCGAGAATGGACGCGGCTTTTGGTCCCGGTTGGGAGGATCTGGACGACACAGCTTTGGGTCCGGAGGGCGTAGCTCTGAAGGCCGATCGGCTTACCCTCAAGATTGTCGCCAATGCGACGAGCTACGGAATTTTCGTTGAGGTGATCGTCAACGACCTCGACGCTCATGAGAAGCGGAATTGCTTCGGACCCGAAGGCGTCGGCTTTGTCGTCGAGACGGACAAGAGCGAGGAGCCGGGCAAATTCTTCCATCCCTTGCTCGCCACGCTGATCACGGGAGCGGCGCGGTTGATGCTCGCCATATCGGAGATGTTGGTGCTGCGATCTGACCTCGATTGGGCCTTTTGCGACACCGACAGCATGGCGATCGCCAAGCCCGAGGATATGGAGGACGCAATGTTTTATTCAAGAGCGAAGTCCGTCTGCGCTTGGTTCGAGCCACTCAATCCTTATGAGAAGAAGGGCTCGCTGTTCAAAATCGAGGATGCAAATTTTTCACTTGGAACAGGCTCGCATGAAAAGAAGCTCGCCCCATTGTATGCTCTATGCATTTCTTCGAAACGCTACGCGCTGTTCAACCTGTCTGAAGGCGGCGAACCCATCATTCGCAAGGCGTCGGCGCATGGGCTCGGGCACTTGTTGCCCCCTTACGGGCCAGAGGGCGCGCCGCCCTCAATTCCCGCGCCTCAAATCCCTTTGTCGGAAATCGGCGTCGATAGGTGGCAATATGATCTCTGGTATCAAATCATCCAGGCCGAGCTGCAAGCCCATCCCGACCGAGTCGATCTATCCTATCACCCAGGGCTGGAAAGACCCGCCGCCAGCCGATACGGCGCGACCACCCCGGAGCTTTTGGGCTGGTTTAAGCTGTACAATCGCAACCGGTCCTACCGAGATCAGGTGAAGCCGTTTAATTTCCTGATCTGCTTTCAAAGCCGGCCTCAACTGGCCCTCTCCGACGCCGAGGCCTGCGCCATCCCGAAAAAAGGTCCGCGGCCAAAGGCCCGTCAGCCGAAGCCGGTTGCGCCATTCGACAAGGACATCGAGAGAGCGAGCCGCAACGCTTTCGATCGGGAAACGGGGGCGGCGGTTTCGAGCGCGGAAATAAAAACCTACCGCGCGGCGCTCGCTCAATATCATCTCAGCCTCGAATCAAAATTCCACAATGGGGACTTTCTTGACCGCGGGCGAACCGAACGGCGACATGTCCAGGCATGCGCCATCGTTCACATCGGCAAGGAGGCGAACAAATGGGAGGAGCAGTTCTATCTCGGCCTCGATATGGAAAGCCAGATCGAGTACGGGACGGCTGCTGACGCTGCATCATCGGATGAGCGCATTCGATCGATGTGTGCTGAGCTCGGGCAGAGGCAGGCGGCGAGAAAGTTGGGAATTTCGCGGATGACGCTGAGAAAGGCGTTGGAGAACGGGTGCGAGTCCTTGACGCGGTCGATTCGTGAGCGAGTTGTTCGAAAACGCGGGTGAAACGAAGTGAATCAAGCTGCGGAGAGGAATGGAGATGACCTTCAACAAAAACTCTGCATTCGAGACCGAGCACGTGTTCGCGTGGCAAACTGCTATAATCCGACTGTTCAGCCGGCTGGGGTGAGAGCCAAATCCTCATCGAGCTTCGCCTTCTCGTAAGATGCGAGCACCTCGCTTCCGAGTTCCGCTCGCCTGGTTCCGATGGCGTATGCGGTGATGCGCATGCGAGAGGGACCTCCCGCGGCAAGGATCTCTTGCAGAAACCGGTTTAGGACCGGCGAAGAATCGATCTCATCGATCACAAAATAAAACATATCCAGCCACAGCTCATCGCCGCTCAGGCTGATGTAATCTACAGTTGCGCTGCCCGCATTTTGCCTAATGATAAGGCGAGCATGGCGTGCTGCTAAAAACTTTCCAATTAACTCATGGCGAAATCCAGTCACAGGCTGCTCCTTGCCCAGGACGTCCCGCTCCACTTCTCTGCGAAATAACCGGCTCGCTTGCATCGCCTGCATAACCTTAGCGACAGCATCGCCGCTTACGGCCGGGTCGGCCGCAATCCATTCGCGAAGCTGACCATCCTGCAAAACACGGCGCTCCGCCACCATTCGAAAGGCCAAGCCGTAGATGATAGCCAAAAGTGGATCGCCGGATTCAACCCATGGCCTTAGAGCACCATCTTGGTTCAGTATCTCGCGATAAAGTTCGGCGCGATGCGTCGGCACGTGCGCTGTGCCAAGCGCCTTGGCAACCTCAGCTAATAGCGCCAAATCCTGCGGGTTGCGGGCGAGCGCCTGGGCTTCTTCGGGCAGCTCTGAATAAATCTCGCGGCCTGCGGCTTTCGCCAGAAAGCTCGCAGCCTGTTCGGGTGTTACCTCGGCGAGGTTGAAAAGCGGCGTGTCCTGGCGTCGGATCAGGTCCACTTGGCTTGCGACCAATACCAAATTGCCCGCGTCTTGATTAAAAAAGGTGTGAAACAGTCGCGCATCGGCCGGGTCAGGTAGCTCATTTAACGAATCTACCAGGATCAGAAAGCCGCCCTTGCCGATGAGGAAGTCGAGATCGCCATCGGCCAGTTCGATACCCGCACCGTGCAACGCGTCGCGAACGAGGTCCTGCACCTTTCGCCCGCTCAAGACATGTGTGCGGAGATCAATGAGCACAGGCGCCGGGACACACTCGCCGCGCTCGAAGCCTCCCGCCACCTCTCGCTGCAAATAGCGAAGGAACACGCTTTTGCCTGTTCCGCTGCGAGCAACCAAAAGCACGCGGCGCTGGGTTGCAAATAGCTGGCCAAGGCTCGCTTGGCTGCCATTGAGGGATAGCAGTTGTGGATCTTTATCCGCGGCCGCGAAGACGGATTGTGAAATGTAAGGCTCGGGCATACGAGTGGCGCTCGCTTTAGCCGCGAGTTGCCGAAACAAGTATCGCCGCGACCAGCGCAGGTTGAGGATAGCCTTGTGGGCAAAGGGGAATTTCGTGAATACGCCGCTATTGATGGCGGTGCGTGCCCAGGAAAAGCGTGGGTAAAGTCGGATCAAGGGAAAGATCAGTAAAAAATACAGCACTCCCGAAGTGGCAAGCCATTTTACCGTCTGCACAACAAGGGCTCGAGTGGGGTCTGATTTGGGAAGCGTCACCTTGAATTTGATATCACGAGGTTCGCTCCAAACGCCGTTTATATCAATAGCATAAACCCGAAGGTCGTAGTCGCCGTCATGATTAAATCTCGCCCTATAAACAGGCGACCTCGTCCTCGTCTCAGCGTCCAGCCGATTACCTAGCAGGTGAAGCTCCGTGATCTGCCAAACGTAGCGGAACATCCATGGTTCGGTGCGATAGTTGGCATCAAACGCCGTGACAGATACTGTTTGCTCTTCCTCATGCACTTCCCCGACGTTTCCGATAACTTCGACGATCCGATGAGTGGGTTTTAAAGACGGCAAGAAATGAGCAAGGCCTTGCAGTGTACCCACCCAAACTGAACCATCCGGGTTTGGGATCAAAGCCGAGATACTGTTATACGGCAGACCGCCATTAGTGGTAGCATCAGTATAGGTTTGCCAGCGCCCATCCTTGTCCAGACGCGCCAAGCCGCCTTCGGTTCCAACCCAGAGGGTGTCATCCACGCCAAGGGCGAGCGCACGAACGCTATCGTTCGGCAGGCCGCCGGCGGTACTGGCCCGGCTGTAGGCCTGCCAGCTCCCGTCCTTATCTCGTCGAGATAAGCCTCCACTTAAGGTTGAAAACATGGCGTCGCCGCCTAAAGTTCCGACCCAGAGGGTGCCTTCAGCGCTGAGCGCCAAGGCCAGGACGACATCGTTTAGCAAGCCACCCAGGGTTGTGGCGTTGCTGTAGGTTTGCCACCTTCCGTCCTGGCGTCGCCTTGCCACCCCGCCGCCAGTTCCGACCCAAGGCACGCCGTCTGGACCGGGCGCCAGAGCCATGACAAGGCCGCTCCCTCCCATTCCAATGCTCGTAGCCGTGCTGTAGGTCTGCCAGTTACCGTCCTCCCTTCGCGTTGCCACTCCGCCGCCAGTCCCGACCCAGAGGGTGCCGTCAGGACCAACCGCGAGCGCCAAAATTGTATCGTTGGGCAGACTGTCATGAGTGGTAGCCTTAGTGTAGGTTTGCCATCCACCATTCTTATCTCGCCGTACGAGGCCGCTGGACGTTCCGATCCAGAGCGAACGGTCACGATCGAATGCCAACGCTCGGACCTGATTGTCCGGCAAGCCACCATTGGTAGTGAGTTTGGTGAACTTCTGCCAATGCTCGTCCTTGCCCAACCGCGCCAGGCCGCCACCTGAAGTTCCGACCCAGAGTTCACCGTCGCTGCCAGACGCCAGCGCCGTGATGCTTTCGACCGGGAGACCGCCATGGGTTGATGCATTGGCGAAGGTCTGCCAACGCCCATCCTTCTCTAACCTCTTCATGCCGTGGCCTGAAGTTCCGACCCAAAGAACTCCACTGGAACCGGTCGCTACAGCCTGGATGCTATTGTCCAGTATGCTCCCAAGAGTTGTGCCGTTGATGTAAGTCTGCCTGCTACCCTCCTTATTCAAAAGAATCAATTCGCCGCGAGAAGTTCCGACCCAGACTGCCCCATCCGCGGCGGGAGCCAAGACCTGGACGCGATCGGCCTTGCCATAGGTTTTCCAGTGACCTTCGTTGTCGAGTTTTACCAGGTCGCCCCCGACAGTGCCGACCCACACGGCGCCGTCCGCAGCAGTCGTCAGTGCCTGGATTGCATCAAGCGGCATCCCGCTGTCGGTGATGACTTTGGTGAACGTTTGCCAGCCCCCGTCCTTTCCCAGCCGAGCCAGACCGCCGTGAGTTCCAACCCAAAGAGCGCCATCCACGCCAATCGCGAGGGCCTGCACCTCATCGTCCGGCAGTCCGCCATGAGTGGTTACTTTGGTGTAGATCTGCCAATGACCATCCATGCCGAACCGGGCCAGACCGTCTCCAGCACTTCCGACCCAAAGGGCGCCATCAGTGCCAAGCACCAGCGCCTTAACTGGGCTATTCGGCATGCCGGCGCGGTGAGTTGCCTCGCTATAGGTCCGCCAGCTCCCGTCCCTGTCTAGTCGTGCGACGCCTCGGTTGAAAGTTCCGACCCACACAACGCCGTCTGTACCGGACGCTACCGCTCGGACACGGTCATCGGGCAAACCGCCAAGCGGCAACTTGTTATAGGTCCGCCAGCGCCCGTCGTTGTCGAGGCTTGCCAGGCCGCCGTCGGTTCCAATCCAAAGTGTGCCATCGAAGCCGAGTGAAAGTGCGTTTACTTTAGCATTAGGCAGTCCGCTGTTTTCGGGAGTGAAGGAAGCCAAAACGATCGGCTCGGATAAGGCCCGGCTCGGATAGGTTGCACATACGATGGATCCGACCCCGGGGAGCACGCATGCAATAAGGACTCTAGCTAAGGCCTCGAACATTTTGTAAGTGCAGCGCATGGACCATTGACCGGCCTGAAAGGATGAACAAGGCTTTTTTAATTGGTTACGACTGCTTTCGGGGAATAGGTTAGTTACAATGGAGGAATGCTAGCCAGGCTTTGCCGTTACTTCGTACCAGCAAAATTTTTGAGCCGAATTGTAGGAACTGCTAAGGAGCGTCGGGTTGCTTCGTATCGATCATTGGTTGACCTTTCCTCCAACAGCGTCAGAGCCCCCACTGGAAGCCGCGCTTTTTAATCTGTTAGCGGTAGCGGCCCGAAAGCTATATCGCATAGGCGTGAGAGATACAGGCAAATCAGATATTTAACATTTTCACGCCGCCTTAGTCTTCTTCAAAATCGGTGAGAAACCATTGCTGGACGAAATGCCTCAGCTACAGATTCTATTCTCGGACGATCCGCGACTTTAGCTCAGATCTCTTCGGCCCCAGGGCGTTTTTTGAAAGCCCGTTGGCCTTGAAAAGGCGGGCGACGGAGCGACGGCTCGGTCATTGTCCTGTCGCCGCTCGCGATGACTTATGTAAAGATCTTAAATCGAAGAGCCGTTCATCGCGGGCCAAAGTCGATTGCGCTCATGGCCCGAAAGGCAAGCACGCCTCGCTAGGGAAAATGCTAAGCTTGGATTTCTAACTAAGCAGGCGGGTCTGGGTCTCTTCAGATTGGCGCGGCGACGCTATGGCTCGCGAACATAGCCTCGATCCAGTTCAACCATAAGTTGCATAGGATCTTTTTTTGGGGGATGAGCCAGGAAAGTGGTCTATTTTCCGGACATCACTATACCCCGGTCAAAACAAAGAAAGAACGACGTGGCGGCCTGTTCGAGAACTTCGCGCAGCGCCAGCGCAAGCCTGGTTGGACGCCAACCACTCCGAAGGCTCAAAAAAAGAAACCGCGTCGCCAACGAACTTATGGCCATCGCGCCGTCCAGGGTGAGGAGGACGGACGCCTTGCGACCGCCATTCGGATTCTTGCCCCCATGGCCCAATTTATTGCTCTCCTCATGAAGTTCGGTAGGATTTGTCACGCCATCGGCCGGGCCCCGCATACATCCTGGATCGAAATTGAGTCGCCATGAGGCGGCGATGTCCGGCAATCAGAAAAGGCGGCGGAAAATACGGTCTAAGAAACCGCCGCCCGTTGTCGGCAAGAGCACCCGCGCGGTGCGTCCGATGAGGCAGGGCTCATTACGGCCTGCAGGCGGCTTTACCCCTAATTGCGCGATGATCGTCGAGCCGGTCTCGGCGACTGGCAGGGCTGCGTAGTGTTCGGAATGGGAAAGATCGCCCTGACCGACGACCGACAAAACTGCGCCCGTGCGGTCGTTGAGCTCGCCGGACAAACGATAGCGCGCGAGACCGCCGATCTTGATGTCTGAAAAGCGGTCCTGCGGAACGGCGGCGAGGAGCGTCGGCGCGTTGCAATCGACGAGTTCGGCCGCCATGTCGCCGGTGCCGAGCCGTTCCGCGTCGCTCGCCCCAAGCCGCCAGATCATCCCGTCGATCGGCGCCTTAAGATCGGCCGAACGGGCGAGAGCGGCAAGGCGCTCCTCGTTGTCGAGGCGCGCCTCGATCGCCCTGGCCTCCGCGCCGAGATCGGCGATGATGCGGGTCAGATGCGCGATTTCGATCGCGACCTGGTCGGCCCGCTGGGCCGAATAGGAGACGTCGATGCCGCCGGGGCTCGACAACACGCCGCTATCGGCGGCCTCGGCTTCGGCGCGCAGCGAATTGAGCCGGCCCTTTTGCGCCTCAACGTCATCGCGTGCGGCCTGCAGAGCGGTTTGAAGACGCTCGGCCGCGGCCTTGCTGAAAATCCCGCGCGCCGCGAGAGGAAGACTGCGATCGACGTCGAATTGCGCTTGTCTCTGTTTGGCGACGAGCGCCTCGAGCGTCTTTTGCCCTTCGGCCTTCAGGCCGGCGAGGCGCTCGGCGTTCGCCTTGGCGTGGATTGCGGCGCGCTCCTTGAGTTCGGCGGCGAGCGTCAGCTGCGAGGTCCGGTCGGCTTCGGCGCTTTTTTGTTCGGCCCGCAGCCGGCTCAGCGTCTCCCGCAGCTCGACGACGCGCTGATCGTTGAACAGCGGATTGCTGATATGAACGAGCGGCTGGCCCTTGGTCACAAAGGAGCCGACGCCGCCGTCGACGTCAGCAGCGACGCCTTGGATCGGCGCGCGCAGCGAAATGATCCGTGTCGAGACGACGGCGTTGTCGCTGGCGACGAACCCCTGTTCGGACGCGATCGAGAAGGCGCCGAGGCCGACGAGAGAGAGGGCGAGGCCGATCTTGGCCATCGGCAGGAGTGGTGCTTTGGGTTTGGCGCTGGACTGTCCCTTCCACGCGGCGCTCTCGTCCGGAGCGAACCAGGCGGGAGAATCGATCCCGGCCGGCGCCTTCGAAGGCGAAATTTTCTTGAAGAGAAGCATGGCGAACTCTGATCAAAGCGCGCCGCGAGACGGCGCCCGTTTTGTCGAGAGATAGCGCCGCAAAGCAAGCATTCGCAGAACAATAACATTAAAATTTAAAGTTCATCGCCCGCCTTCGGAGCCTCCGTCCGGGAAGCGCATCAGGACGCCATCGGCTTGCGTCATTCGCAGCCATACATCGGGCGGTTCGAAGATATAAAGGCGCAACGTGCATAAAACCAAACGCCCGTGAAAACCATCGCCCTCGATCTCGATGATACGCTTGTCGACACCATCAAAACTCTGCTCGATTGGATCGAGGAGTGCAGAGGCTATCGCGTCGACGAGGCTCGGCTCGCAGTGTATCAACTTGGTGCGGACGAGAAAGAGACGATTGAGATCGTCAACGCGTTTTATGAGGCGCAGGCGCATCAAAAAATCAGCGCTGCAATGGGCGCCTTCGAGGCGTGCGGCGTCCTGAAGGACGCAGGGTTCAAACTTGTGGTCGTAACGGCCCGCAAACCGGAGGCGGCGCCGGTGACCAACGCCCTGGTCGACCGCCTTTTTCCCAATATTTTCGCTGAGGTCCACTCTGTCGGCCATCAGCCGGATAAGGTGAGGACGTTGCGCGCTATCGGCGCTCGTCTGCTTATCGACGACAACGCGCGCCAAATCAGGCGCGCGGCCGACGCTGGCGTTCCCGCGGTTCTGTTCGGTCACCTCCCCTGGAACCGCGATTTTGCGTGGCCGCGCCGCGCCCGCGCCTGGGCCGACGTTGCAGTCATGTCCGAGTCCTTTTGAGGCGTTTGCTCCAATCTGTCTACGAGCGCGCGCTCGCCTAACTGCGTCGCGGTCCCGTTCCCTGCTGGTTGAAATCAACGATTGACAGTGCGCTTCTTTGTCGGGCTTTTAGCGCGCCGGTCGACGATCATGCGTCGTCTCTCAAGCGAAGCGGCGGCAAGCGCGAGAGGAAGCAAGCGATCAAGCGAGAGACCTTATTCCGTTTCGGCGTGGTCGCGGCGCATCCCATTCCGCGTTTCGCCGGCGAGCCCTTTCAATGAACGCCATCTTACCCTCATTCGCAAAACACGCGCGCTGGCTGGTGGCCGCCGTCAGATCCCGCCGGGTCGAGCTCCGCCTCGCCGTCCGGGTGACCGTCGCGGCTCTCGCGACCTATGCTCTGTCTCTGCTGCTGCATGTCCCGCAGGTGTTGTGGACGGTGTTGACCGCCGTCATTATGTCGCAACTTAGCCTTGGCAAGTCGCTGAAGACAACAATTGACTATTTGGTCGGAACGCTCGGCGGCGCCGTCTATAGCGGCCTGATCGCTGCCATCGTGCCGCATGACGGCGAATTGTCTTTCATGGCGATTCTCGCGCTTTCGATCGCGCCGCTGGCGTTTCTCGGCGCCATCCGGCCGCGCTTCAGCGCGGCGCCCTTCACCGCCATCATGGTGCTGCTGGCGCCGACCATCACACATGCTCCGCCGCTCGAATCCGCCTTTTTCCGCGTGATCGAAGTGGCGCTCGGCGGCGTCACCGCGCTCGTCGTTTCGTTTTTCGTACTGCCCTCGCGCGCGCATAATTTGGGGCTCGAGGCGGCGGCCAATATGCTTCGGCTGATGGCGGGCGCCCTGCGCCGGTTGCTCGCTGGCTGCGCGACTCCGCTAGACGCCACGCGGCTCGCCGAGATCCAGTCCGCCCTCGGACCGACCCTGACGCGGCTCGAAATAATCGTCGAAGAAGCGCGGCGCGAGCGCGCGGTCTTTCTTTCGTCGGAGCCGGACCTGCGGCCTCTGCTTCCCTTGCTGCTGCGGCTGCGTCACGACCTGGTCATTATCGGCCGCGCCGCCGCGACCCCGCTTCCCGAAGCGTTCCGGGCGAGATTGTCGCCATTCATCAAGGCGGCCGCCGACCGCGCGGCTAAATTCCTCGAAGAGAGCGGCGCGGCGCTGCTGTCGGGCGCGCCGCTGTCGCTCGTTGAACTCGACGCGGCCCTTAAGGCCTATGCGACCGAGATCGCCGCGCTTCGCCAGGAGGGGCTGACCCGCAACCTCTCCGTCGAGGCCGTCGAGCGGCTGTTCGGCCTTGGCTTCGCCTTGGATCAGCTGCGCCAGGACCTGGGCGAGCTGGCGCGCTGGATAGTTGATTTCACTTGCACGCGCGCGGGCGAGCGCTGAGCCGAAACGCTCCGCTCCATTTGCACATCATGCGCGTCCGGGGGATCAACGGAGCGTGAACGCGCGCGGCTGGCGCGCACGATGTAGACTGTTTAATCTGATTTCGGCAAGCGAGCCTCGAAGCGGATCATGCCGCGAAGGGCGCTTGCGCAGAAAAAGGCATTGTCCGGCGCGATCGCAAAGAGGTCGATGGGCGCGCCGAACCGTCGAGGCTCATTGCGAGCCCCGACAGATCCGACGATTTATCGAACCCCTGAACATTGGAGACAAGGTTTATGACCGAGTCATTCATTCTCAATGACAAAGAGGTCGCGCTCGACGCCGATCCCAACATGCCGCTCTTGTGGGCGATCCGCGAAGTCGCCGGCTTGCCTGGGACAAAATACGGCTGCGGCATTGCGCAATGCGGCGCCTGCACTGTCCATATCGAGGGCCAGGCGACGCGCTCCTGCGTCACGCCGCTCGGCTCCGTCAAGGGCCAGCATGTGCGAACCATTGAAGGGCTAAAAAGCAAGGAGGCGAAGGCGGTCAAGGCCGCCTGGATCGATTTGCAGGTTCCGCAATGCGGCTATTGCCAGTCGGGCCAGATCATGTCCGCGACGGCGCTGCTGGAGCAGAACGCCAAGCCGACCGACGCCGACATCAACGAAGCGATGCGGGGAAACATTTGCCGCTGCGCGACCTATGTCCGCATCCGCGCCGCGATCCATGCGGCCGCCAACACACTGGAGGGCTGAGGACATGAGCGCGATCACGGATTATGCGCCCGCGACAAGCCGGCGCGGCGTACTGCGGGGCGCGGCCTTGACCGGCCTAACCATCGCCTTTCACCTCGCGCTGCCGCAGCGCCGCGTTTTGGCGGCCGGCGACACGGCAGCGGCGTTCGCGCCGAACGCCTTCC
The DNA here is from genome assembly GCA_963815815.1 of uncultured Alphaproteobacteria bacterium. Classification (GTDB taxonomy): domain Bacteria; phylum Pseudomonadota; class Alphaproteobacteria; order Rhizobiales; family Beijerinckiaceae; genus Methylocapsa. Next base: position 805,141 of record CAWFIA010000006.1, on the reverse strand, counting down.
TGGTCATACGGCCCGACAACAGCGTCACCGTCATGTCGAAACATGTGGAATTGGGACAGGGCGCTTATACCGGGCTCGCCACCATTTTGGCCGACGAACTCGACGCCGACTGGAGCCAGATCAGGGTTGAGAGCGCGCCCGCCGACGTCGCGCGCTACGCCAATCTCGCCTTTAAGCTGCAAGGCACGGGCGGCAGCACAGCCATTGCCAATTCCTGGATGCAATTGCGCGAAGCGGGCGCCATGGGACGCGCCATGCTGATCGCGGCGGCGGCTGCGCAATGGGGCGCATCGGCGAATGAGATCACCGTCGATCGCGGCGTCGTGCGCCACGGGGCGAGCGGCCGTCAAGCGACCTTCGGCGCCCTCGCTATGCAGGCGGCGAGCGTTCCGCCGCCTGCCAAGGTGGTTTTAAAGGATCCCAAGGATTTCAAGCTGATCGGCGACGCCAAGCTGCCGCGCGTCGACGTACCGCCGAAGACCGACGGCACGGCGCTGTTTACGATCGACGTCGTTTTGCCGGGAATGCTCGTCGCGCTGGTGCGGCGCCCGCCGCGATTTGGCGCGACCGTCGCATCCTTCGACGCTGCGGCGGCCAAAGCCGTTCCAGGGGTTGTCGAGGTCGTCGCGATTCCGGCCGGCGTCGCCGTCGTCGGCAAGAGCTTCTGGGCGGCGAAGCAGGGCCGCGACGCGCTGAAGGTTGCGTGGGATGACTCGCAGGCCGAGAAGCGCGGCTCTGGGGAGATTCTCGCCGCATACAGACGTCTCGCCGATCAGCCGGGTTTGCCCGCACGCGCCGAAGGCGACATTGCGGGCGCCCTCAAAAGCGCGGCCAAGACGATCGCCGCGACCTATGAGTTCCCTTATCTCGCCCACGCGCCGATGGAGCCGCTCGACGCGGTGGTGAAACTCGACGCGAACGGCTGCGAGATCTGGGCGGGCGACCAGTTCCAGACGGTCGATCAGAATAATGCGGCGCGCGTCGCCGGACTGAAGCCGGAGCAAGTCAAGATCAACACGCTGTTCGCCGGCGGTAGCTTTGGGCGTCGCGCCAACGCCGTCTCCGACTACATCGTCGAAGCGGTGTCGATCGCCAAGGCGCTTGGCGCCAATGGCGTTCCGATCAAGCTGCAATGGACGCGCGAGGACGATATCCAGGGCGGCCGCTACCGTCCCGCCTACGTCCATAAGCTGGAGGCGGCGCTTAACGATAAGGGCGAGTTGACGGGGTGGCGCCAGCGCATCGTCGGCCAGTCGATCGCGGCGGGAACGCCGTTTGCGGCCGTCGTGGTCAAGGACGGCGTTGACGGCACCTCGGTTGAAGGCGCCGCCAATCTGCCTTACGCGGTTCCCAATCTGTCAGTTGAGCTGACCACCGCCGAGGCCGGGGTCCCAGTTCTGTGGTGGCGTGTCGTCGGCAGTTCGCACACCGCCTATGCCGTCGAATCCTTCATCGACGAGATCGCCGGCGCCGCGAGCCAAGATCCTTTTGCGTTCCGGCAGGCGCTGTTGGGCCATAGCCCTCGCCACAAGGCCGTGCTTGAGCTGGCGGCGAAGGCCGCCGGCTGGGGCGAGCCGCTGGCGAAAGGCAAAGGCCGCGGCGTCGCGGTCGCGGTGGCGTTCGGCACCTATGTCGCGCAGGTCGCGGAAGTGACCGTCGCGGACGGCAAGATCAAAGTCGATCGCGTCGTCTGCGCGGTCGATTGCGGCGTGCCGGTCAATCCCGACGTCATCGCGGCGCAGATGGAAGGGGGCATCGGCTTTGGCCTTGGCGCTGTCCTCTACGGCGCGATCACCCTTAAGGACGGCGAGGTCGAACAAAGCAATTTCGACGGCTACGAGGTGCTGCGCATCGACGCCATGCCGAAAGTCGAGGTGCATATCATGGCGTCGGCGGAGCCGCCGACAGGCGTTGGCGAGCCTGGCGTCGCGCCGATCGGCCCCGCCGTCGCCAACGCCGTTTTCGCGGCGACCGGCAAGCGCGTCCGTGTGTTGCCTTTCGGCAATCTCAGCGCCGCGTGATTTCGCAAATAAGGAAAGCGGCGAAAGATTCCGCCGCCTCTCTCCGCCGCAATTAATCCGATCTCAAAATCTCCGCAGGGCGGCGTTTTAAGTTGAAACGCCGCCCTGATTTCTTGTCCCTGGCCTCCGTCAGCGTCCAGGCTTTCACTAATCACCCGATGGTGGATCGCGGCTGCGCTCTAGAAGCCCTCGAAGACCTCTCGCGGAGATCAGACGAGGTCGAAGCGATCTGCGTTCATCACCTTGTTCCACGCCGCCACGAAGTCGTTCACAAACTTCTCCTTCGAGTCTTCAGATGCATAGACTTCCGCGAGGGCTCGCAGCTGACAGTGTGACCCGAAGACCAGGTCGACGCGGGTGCCGGTCCACTTGACCTCGTCCGTCTTCCGGTCGCGTCCCTCGTACACGCCTTGGGAGCCAGTGGACGGCTGCCATTGCGTGCTCATGTCGAGCAGGTTGACGAAAAAGTCGTTCGTCAGCGTCTCTGGCCGCTTGGTGAAGACGCCGTGCGGGGACTTCCCGGCGTTTGCGCCCAGGACGCGCAGGCCGCCAACAAGAACAGTCATCTCAGGCGCCGTCAGCTTCAGCAATTGCGCCTTATCCACCAACAGCTCCTCAGGAGACAGGCGCTGCTTGCCCCGGACATAATTGCGGAACCCGTCGGCGACCGGTTCGAGCGGTGCGAAGGAGTGGGCGTCGGTTTGCTCCTGCGACGCGTCCATGCGCCCCGGCCTGAAGGGGACCTTCACATCCTGCCCGGCGGCCTTCTCGACCGCCGCGCCGCCGCCGAGAACGATCAGGTCGGCGAGCGAGACTTTTTCCCGCCGGACTGCGAGGCGTTGAACTCCTTTTGGATCGCTTCAAGCGTCTGCAGAACCTTCGCCAGCTGAGCGGGCTCATTGACCTCCCAGTCCTTTTGCGGCGCGAGGCGAATGCGCGCGCCGTTCGCTCCACCACGCTTATCTGAGCCGCGGAACGTCGAAGCCGACGCCCAAGCCGTCGAGACGAGCTCGGAAACGGATAGGCCGGACGCAAGGATTTTCGCCTTCAGAGCAGCAATGTCCTGCTCGTCGATGAGCGGATGATCCACGGCGGAGATCGGGTCTTGCCAGATCAGCTGCTCCTTCGGAACGAGAGGGCCGAGATAACGAGCGATCGGGCCCATGTCGCGATGCGTCAGCTTGAACCACGCCCGGGCGAACGCGTCTGCCAACTGATCCGGATTCTCGTAGAAGCGCCTTGAAATCTTTTCGTAAACAGGGTCGAACCGCAAGGAGAGGTCGGTGGTCAGCATGGTCGGCGCATGCCGCTTCGCCGGGTCGAAAGCGTCCGGAATCGTGGCGGCTTCGCCTTTCGCCGTCCACTGATATGCGCCCGCCGGGCTCTTCGTTAGTTCCCATTCGTAGCCGAACAGGTTCTCGAAAAAGGCGTTGCTCCACTTTGTCGGCGTTTGCGACCAGGTGACTTCCGGCCCGCCGGTAATGGCGTCTGCGCCTTTGCCGGTTCCGAACTGGCTCTTCCAGCCGAGGCCCTGTTCCTCGATGGGAGCGGCTTCGGGCTCCGCGCCGACCAGCGCCGCGTCGCCCGCGCCGTGGGTTTTGCCGAAACTGTGGCCACCGGCAATGAGCGCCACCGTTTCCTCGTCGTTCATCGCCATGCGCGCGAACGTCTCACGGATATCCCGCGCCGCGGCGACCGGATCCGGGTTGCCGTTCGGCCCTTCCGGATTCACGTAAATCAGGCCCATCTGCACCGCACCGAGCGGATTTGCAAGGTCGCGGTCGCCGGTGTAGCGCTCGTCCGCCAGCCATTTGCCTTCGGGGCCCCAATAGATGCCCTCGTCGGGCTCCCACGTGTCCACGCGCCCGCCGCCGAAACCGAATGTCTTGAAGCCCATCGACTCGAGGGCGACGTTGCCCGCGAGTATCATGAGGTCCGCCCAGGAGATTTTCCGACCATATTTCTGCTTGATCGGCCACAGCAGCCGTCGCGCCTTGTCGAGATTGGCATTGTCCGGCCAGCTGTTGAGGGGCGCGAAGCGTTGTTGGCCGCCTCCAGCGCCGCCGCGGCCGTCACCGATGCGGTAGGTGCCTGCGCCGTGCCACGCCATGCGAATGAACAGCCCCCCGTAATGGCCGAAATCAGCAGGCCACCAATCCTGCGAAGTCCGTCATGAGGGCGTGAAGGTCCTCAATCACGGCATTCAGGTCGAGACTCTTGAATTCCTTGGCGTAATCGAACGCCTCGCCCATCGGATCGGACAGGGCGGAATGCTGGTGGAGAACCCCAAGGTCCAGCTGGTTCGGCCACCAGTCACGGTTCGTGTGCGCGCGGGTCCCGCCCGTGAACGGGCACTTGCCTTCACTTGTCATGTTCGCTCCGATCGTGTTCCGCTTTTTCGTTCCGTATATAGAATTCATCAATCCTTGAAAAGGGATCCAGCTTCACGGTCAGCGAGGCATCGCGCAATCGCCCCACAATTCGTCCCATGAGTGGGCTGCCGTCAAGCCGATGCTGCCGGACAAGGCCGACGGCGTACCACGGGTGAATGACCGTCGTGTCCTGAATGGCATTTTCTGGGTAGTGCGATCTGGACGCCGTCGCGTGATCTGCCGAATACATTCGGCCCTTACACCACTTGCTACAACCGCTTTGTTCGCCCGGCGTCGGGCCGGTGTTTGGAGCCGGATCATGGACGCACTGCCGCCGCGCATGATGCAGCTGTCTGGATGATCGACACCTCGATCGTGCGCGTTCATCAGCACGCCGCGTCCTTCGCTCGCAATACACTATAGGCGGTCAAATGGCGGATCGACCAGCAAAATTCATGCGGTGGTTGATATCAACGGGATCAAGCAGCCCCGCGTGTCGCAACTCGCTATGGCTGCCAACTCCCAGGCCTTCATTCAGCTGCGTCAATACGGCTGTGGCTGCGCGTTAATGAGTCCACACGTCAGGTCCCAACTGCCCTCCGTCGTGCAAAATTTCAGCGCGAAGCCGCGCACGTCGGGCTCGGCGTCTGTCGCGCCGCGCTCGCCGGCGACCGTCGAGAAGCGCGCCAGCATCTCGGTTTTTTTGCCGATCTCGGAGAACAGCTTGGCCTTCGTATAGCGCGTGATGTCATGCGTGACCGTCAGCGTTCCAAAGGCGCCGACGCCTTTGGCGTGAAAGGTGCGTCCGGGAATGCGTTCGCGGTTTTGATGCGCAAGCTTTTCAAGGAGTTGATGGTCCTCCATGAGCAGCGGGCCGCGGCGATGGAGTTCTGATTGTCGGAAACGGGCGCGCCGCCGGTTGTTGTCAGGATCTTATCGCTCACAGACTTATCTCCTCTGTTTGCCAGAAACGAGACTACAGATGACGCGCTTGATCGTCGAACCGGTTATGTCGATCATTTTCATTGCCGCGATCTATGACGCGGCTTCGTCAAACAGAGTCGGCCGCAAAACCGGACTCGAAAGCCGCGCCATTTCGTTTGACGGGCTCGGCCTTTGCGGCGTAGCGATCTCTTGGCGTCCCGGTTTGGGCGGCAGCGAGGGCATGGGGGAGGAATCACGGAATTATTGTAGCTTTACTCGTCGCAGCCAACACTGCGCAGCCGCTTCAAGGTGCCGCGCAGGCCTTGAAGACTCAGTTCTGGAGCGAGCCCCGCGCGCCCGACGCCGTCCCGCCGCCGCCCGGTTGTCCGCAGGAATGGGAGCAGCCGCCGGCGCCGCAGCAGGTTTGCAAGAAAATGCGCGCCAAAGATTTCAGCCCTTACGATCCAATCTACTTCAAGACCGGGGATGGCCGTTGCGACGGGCTTGACCTTGGTAGATAAGACCGCTGCATGCAAATTATTTTGAGCGGCGGTCAGCCGGGCGCGGATCATGGCTCGCACGTCTTTGTTTTGATACAGAACCCCAGGCAGCCCCGGGGAGCGCACGGAGGCGCCGCTGCGGCGAAGAGCGCTCGTTCGGTTTCCCAGCGCCCGTGAAATAAGCTATCATTGTGAAAGTCGTTTAGCTCGATTCCTTTAGGGCCCGCAGCAAATTCGCCTACTTAAGTTTCGGAGAATGTCTAGACCGTCGGCGGCCGCTTCGAAGCGACACCAAAGCTGACGCTCGCATCTCGGATACCAGGCGAAAACGCGTTATGGGCGCGGCGTCCGCCGAAAACCCAGGAACACAAAAGGCGAGGAACATGTCCATGGCCTACACAATCAAAGTCAACGGAGTAGAGCGCACCGCCGACGTCGATGGAGACACCCCTCTTCTTTGGGTTCTCCGCGACGTTTTTGGCATGACGGGAACAAAATTCGGCTGCGGTGTTTCGCTTTGCGGCGCGTGCACGGTGCATCAGGACGGCAACCCCATTCGCTCCTGCATAACGTCGATCGACAGCGTCGGCAGCTCCGCGATCACGACGATCGAGGCGATCGGCGAAACGCCGGCGGGCGCAAAGATTCAGAAAGCATGGATCGATCTCGAGGTCCCGCAATGCGGCTATTGCCAGTCCGGCCAGATCATGTCGGCGGCGGCGCTTCTCGCCGGCAACGCGCATCCAAGCGATAGCGACATTGACGACGCCATGTCCGGCAATATCTGCCGCTGCGGCACCTACTCCCGGATCCGCGAGGCGATAAAAATCGCGGCCGGTGAATCCATCAAGCAGGGAGGCTGATCATGTTGCTCGATCATATCGCATTGAACGGCCAAGACGCCGCTAGCGCTTTCTCCCGCGGGCATTCGCGCAGACATTTCCTGAAGGTCAGCGCCGCGGCCGGCGGCGGCCTCCTCCTCGGCTTCAATCTTCCCGGCTTCGACGCGGCGGCTGACGCGACGAGTTCGAGCGTCTTCGCGCCAAACGCCTTTGTGCGCGTCGATCGCGACGGCAACATCACGCTCATCGTCGCGCAGGTCGAGATGGGGCAGGGCACCTTCACCTCGATGCCGATGCTGATCGCCGAAGAGCTCGAGGTCGATCTCGCCCAGGTGAGCCTCGAACAGGCGCCGCCTGACGACAAGCTCTACGCCAACCCCCTGATTGGCTTTCAAGCGACCGGTGGCTCGACCTCCGTACGCGCGCTCTGGACGCCGCTGCGCGAGGCCGGCGCGGTCGCCCGCACGCTGCTGATCAATGCCGCCGCCGACACTTGGAATGTCGATCCGCAGTCCCTGCACGCCGAAAAAGGCCAAGTCGTCGACAAGGCCTCAGGCCGCAAGCTCCTCTATGGCGCGCTGGCGGAGAAAGCCGCGGCCTTGCCGGTTCCGGACAAGGTCGCGCTGAAGGATCCGAAGGACTTTCGGCTCATCGGCACTCCAGCCAAACGCGTCGATACGCCCGCGAAGGTGAACGGCTCGGCGAAGTACGGCATCGACGCCTTGCTGCCGGGCATGAAGTTCGCGGCCGTCGCGATTTGCCCGACTTTCGGCGGCAAGCTCAAGAGCGTCGACGACAGCAAGGCGAAGGCGGTGAAAGGCGTCCGCCAGATCGTCAAGCTCGATGATGCCGTCGCCGTGGTCGCCGACGACCATACGGGCGCCGCGCGGAAGGGCCTCGCGGCTCTTGAGATCGCCTGGGACGATGGCCCCAACGCGCATTTCTCCCAGGCCGACCTGATTGAACAGCTGAAGCAGGCGGCGAAGTCCGATGGCGTCATCGCCAAGAAGGAGGGTGACGTCGCCAAAGCAATCGCCGCCGCCGCCACAAAAATCGAGGCGGTCTATCAGCAGCCCTTCCTCGCCCACGCCGCCCTGGAGCCGATGAATTGCACGCTTGAGGTTCGCAAGGACAACTGCGACGTCTGGGTCGGCACCCAGGTCATCACGCGCGCGCAAGCCGCGGTCGCCAAAGTGACCGGCCTGCCGCTCGACAGGGTGACGGTGCGCAATCATCTCATCGGCGGCGGTTTCGGACGCCGGCTCGATGAAGACGGCGTCTTCCTGGCGGCGAGGATCGCCAAAGAGGTCGACGGTCCGGTGAAGGTCATATGGTCGCGCGAAGAAGACACGCAGCACGATGTCTACCGGCCTTATTATTATGACGTGCTCGCAGCGGGCCTCGACGCGAACGGCGATCCCGTCGCTTTCAGCCATCGCGTCGTCGGCTCGTCGATCGTCGCGCGTTGGCTGCCGTCGCAGTTCAAGGGGGGCTTCGATTTCGACGCCGTCGACGGCGCCTTTGGTCCATACAGCTTTCCCAATCTTTTCGTCGATTATGTGCGCAATGAGCCGCTGGCCGGCATGACGACCGGCTGGTGGCGCGGCGTCGGCATGACGCACAACGCCTTCATGGTCGAAGGCTTCGTCGACGAACTCGCCGTCGCGGCGAAAAAAGATCCGGTCGAATTTCGCCGCGCGCTGCTCGGCGGATCGCCGCGCGCCAAAGCCGTGCTGGATCTCGCCGCGGAAAAGGCAGGCTGGGGCTCGCCTATGCCAGCCGGTAAGGGGCGGGGAGTCTCGCTCATCTTCGGCTTTGGCAGCTATCTCGCGCAGATCGCCGAAGTCGCGGTCGCCAAGGACGGAACGGTGCGAGTCGAACGTGTGGTCGCGGCTTTCGATTGCGGCCGCCAGGTCAACCCCGACACTTTGCGGGCGCAGCTTGAAGGCGGCGCCATCTTCGGGATCACGGCCGCGCTCTACGGCGAGATCACGTTGAAGGACGGTCGTGTCGAGCAGGCCAATTTCGACACCTATCAATTGCTCCGGATCAATGAAGCTCCCAAAATGGAAGTCTATCTTGTCCAAAGCCAGGAGGCGCCGGGAGGCGCGGGCGAGCCGGGGACGGCCGGAATAGCTCCCGCTGTGGTCAACGCGATTTTCGCCGCGACCGGGAAGCGATTGCGGAAGCTCCCGATCGACGCGAATGTGCTTAAATCGGCCTAACTGGAGCGAGAGCCTGAAGAGCAGGCGGTTTTGAAATTGAGGCGGCCCTGCTCTTGAGCTCTTCGTTTTCAAGTGGCGACCCGGAGCAAGCTAGGGCTTGAGCGCCCGGAGCGAGTGGCGCCGACTGGCGAAAGGAAAAACGCCGCTCATAAGTGAGAGTCATGCGCCGGAAGAGCTTTGAAACTATGGAGTGTCCGATCGCTCGGGCCCTTGAACGCGTCGGCGAATGGTGGAGCATTCTCATTCTCCGCGACGCCTTCCGAGGCGTCACCCGCTTCGATGCGTTCGAGGCGAATCTTAAAATCGCTCCGAACATGCTGACGCGGCGGCTCAACGCGCTCGTTTCAGACGGCCTCATGGAGCGGCGGCTCTATCATGAACGCCCGAAACGCTACGAATATGTGTTGACGTCGTGCGGGCGCGATTTCTTGCCGGTTCTCTTCGCCCTCGTCGCCTTCGGTAATCGCCAGTTCGCGCCGGAGGGCGAAACGGTTCAGATCGTCGATCGGGAGACAGGCCGCGCCATCGATCCGATCGTCGTCGATCGCGTCACCGGCGAGCCGCTGGTCGGCTCGCGGTATGCCCTGACGCCGGGTCCGGCGGCGACGCCGACGCTGCGTCAGCGCGACGCCAAACTTCAGCCGGCAGCGGTGAACTAGCGATCCCGAATGGTTGCAGGCCTTTAATACCAACGGCATTAGGCAACAACCGACGCCCAAGCTCGTGTGGCGATTGAGGCGATGCGCTTTGACTCAGCAGTGAGGGCGTTCCATGCGGCGCAACATGCGTCAAGGATCTCATCATAGTTTTCGAACACGCGGTTGCTCAAATGGTTCTGGCGCAGGAACTGCCAAATGTTTTCGACCGGGTTCAACTCGGGGGAATAGGCTGGTAGGTGGAGCAGACTGATGTTGCCGGGGACCCGCAGCTTGCCGCCAGTTTGATGCCATCCGGCTCCATCGAGGAGCAGCACGGCGTGGCTGCCTTGCGTCACTTGGCTGCTGATCTCCTCGAGATGCAGGCTCATCGCTCGGGCGTTGGCGTAAGGCAAGACCAAAGCCGCGCCGATATCCCTGCAAGGACAGACGGCGCCGAATATGTAGGCCCATTCGCGTCGCTGATCGCGCGGCGCGGGCGGCCGGCTGCCGCGCTCGGCCCAAACGCGAGTGAGCGTGCCCTGCTGGCCGACGCGGGCTTCGTCTTGCCACCAGAGTTCAATCGGTTTTTCGCGTGCATGCTCGGGGATTGCGGCCTTGACCAGATCGGCGAAGTTTTTTTGTGCGCCTCCTGCGCCGCAGGATCTTGCTGTGGATGGCGGGGCCGCACCGACAAGCGCCGGAACCCCAGCCGGCGCAGCATCGCGCCGACGCTGCGCTCGGCCAGGGTCACATGGAACTGGGTCTTGATCACGCGGGCCAGATCCACTCGTCGCCAGCGCACCACGCCGTCGACGGCAAGGTCAGGTCCTTTGCGAACCATCTCCGCCACAAGAGCTTCTTGTTCGGGCGTGAGGCGCGGCTTCGGCCCGGCCGCGATGCGGTTGCAGAGCCCGGCGACGCCTTCGGCGTTGTAGCGTAGAACCCAATCGCGCAAGGTCTGCCGATCCATGCCGCAGAGCTTGCCGGCTTCGCCCCGATTATATCCTTCAAGCACTAAGGCCAGCGCCAACATCCGCCGCGCCGCATTGGCGTCCTTGCTGTGCGTCGCCGCTTCGCGAAGCTCCGCTGCAGTGAAATCATCGCGCGTGATCGCCAAGGCTTCCGGCATCAAAATCTCCCCAAATCATCTCCAATCCGAAGAGAATCACGACAGTGCGAATTTGCGAAGACCCCCTGAGTCAGACGCCAATGCCGTTGGTATAAGACGAAGGCTCATCGTAGAGATCCCAACGCATCGACACGGCCGCCGCTTGAGGCGCCGGCATCCGCTCGCCCCACAGCCTGCGTTTACCCAAACCGTGGCGGACGAGAAGATTGGTGAAAAGACCCGGGCCGCTCGAATAGATCCGCCAGCCACCTTCGAACCCAACCTCGCCGGCCTTGACCCGCTCCCATTCGGCGCTGGCGCAGGCGCGATCGGGAAAGGCGGCGTCGGAGCTGCTGAAAAAGGCGTTGCGCTGGCGCGGCAGCGCCTGCGCCAGAATTGTCTCCGACGGAGACCGGGTTGACGATATCGAGCGCCTCGAAGAGGGCGCCGTGATCGCCGAGGACGGCCATGGCCTCGGCGTAGCGCAGATGGGCGTGCATGTACATGAGGCCGATTTCGCGGCCGAAGAAGGACGCCGATTCGGCGCGACGGAAGATCGTCTGCGGGCCGCCGCGATAGGCGACGGGCCGGTCCATCAGGCGCGCGCCGTCCGGAAACAGGAGATGGTCGCGGATGAGGTCGCAGATGATGGCGCGTCTGCTGCCGGCGTGAACAGGCCGCCGATGATGGCGCGCGTCATCGGCAGGAGCGAATATTTGAGGCCGGTGCGCGACGTCGCTCGGATGCAGCAGCAGTTCGGGCGCTGCGACGCCCGGCGCGAAGATCGCATAGCCCGCGACGGTCCCGTCGCGCATCAGATAGCGCGTTGAAGTCGAGCCCGCATGGCGTCGGCGAGCGCGTCGAATTCCTCGCGCCTCGCGCGCGCCGCCGCGCCCGCGTAGAATCTCGGCGGAGCGGCGCAATTGCTGGAACAACAGGGCGACCGTCCAGCTGCTCACCATCAGTGTCGCGCATCGCGGGATCGACCGGCTGCAGCGAATCGTTCCAGTCGCCCTCGCCATAGCGGATGAGATGCGTGCCGGCTATGAAGCGCGCCCGCACCGTCGCCAGCGAGTTTTGCGACATGCGCGGCGACGCTATCCCTGTGCGCGCGGTCCGCTCAAGATCATCGCCGTCGCCAGGCGACCGGCTCGTCGAGGAACGCGAAATCGCCCGTCGCCTCGATGTAGTCGTTCAGCGCCTTCAACGGCCAGACGATGACGTCGCCATGGCTGACGCGGTCCTGGATGATCGCGTAAGGGTCGAGCATGAACCACTGCGGCCAGTCGCCGCTCGATCTCATATTGCTGCGCGAAGACGAGGCGCAGGATCTCCTTGACAGGTTCGTCATGGCGCAGCGCCAGCAGGAACTCGACGGGTCCCTGGCAGACGTCGCGCGTTCCCCAGGCCGCGCCGGTATATTGCTCCAGCCCATGCGGTACGGTGAGGTGGATCATCGCATTCTGCGCGAGCCAGGGGAAAAGCGCGTCGAGCGCGCGCGTCGCCGTCGATGCGCAGGCCGCGCGTGACCTTGCGCCAGAAGCGCCGCGCCGGCTCAAGCAACTCTTCATCGCGCGACGCCGCGCGCGAATATTTCGCCGCCAGCGCGTCCGCCTCGGCGGCGCTCGGTCATCGAGCCGACGACGGCGAAGCGGAAGTCGCGCGTCGGCGCCGTGCGCAGATCGCCGCATAGGCGCCGCCGCGAAAAACGCCGTCGGCGTAAAGCAGTTCGTCGCCGCCGATCGCCTCGATCGCGTCGGGCGCGCTGCTGACGAGATGATAGACCGCCTGCGGATAACGCTGGCCCCAGAGCCAATCCGGGATCCGGACGGAACGAAGAAGCGCTTCGCGCCCGCGTCGACCTCGATCGCGGCTTGCGTGATCGAATTCGCGCTCGCCAAGCGTCAGATGGCCGAAGATCAGAAAGCGGCAGGGCTCGCCTTCGACGGCGATGCGCCATTGCATCGCGGCGTCGTCGCCCGATGCGATCGCCGAGATCGTGATGAGGCGCGCGCCGAGCGAATAGATCCAGCGGCAATCGGAGAGGCCCATTTCGAAGGCGGAGGGAATGGCGAGCAAGCCGCCAGCCTTCGCCAATGTCGACCAGCATGCGAAGGCCGCTCGCGCGCGTGATGTTGTAGGGATCGCGCGAGACAGAGAAGAGCTTGTGGAACGATGTGTTGCCGATGGTGAGCTGGGCGGCGAAAACGCCATGCATCCAGGCTGTCGCGCAGAGCGTCGCCTCATCCGGCAGCATCGCGTGCCCAGAGCGCAGGATCGCGCCATGGCGGCGCGTCGCGATGCGCTCCTTGTCGCGCAGGACGACGTGGCGGTTATGCGGCGCATCGGGCGTGAAGAAGGACAGAACAGCGCCGCCCGCCCGCTCCTCAAGCGCCGCTCGCGGGTAGCGCTTGGCGATCTCCTCCTCGGCCAGAAGTCGCGCCGCTTCGGCGGACAGGCGCGCATCTGCACGAGGCTCCGCACGCGGCGCGGTGAGCGCGATCGCGGGCGCGCGGCGCATCGCGCCACGCCGCGGCGTCGATGCGGGCGAGATCGGCGGCGCTCGAAGCGGCTTCGGCTGATCCGGCATCATAAAGGCCGAAGAAGCGCCAGCGCCGCGCTTTCGCCCGGCGCCAGCCGCATGGGCGCGGACTGGATCGCGACCAGGCCATCTCATGCTGCAGCCGCGCGCTCGGCAAGTCCGCGCCGAAAGCGAAAGCGGAAGGCGTCCTTGCTCGCGAAATGCCGGCCCGAACAGCTGCTTGCCGTCGGTGGCGAAGCCGCCGGCGCCGTCGAGGCAGCCATGCATCGCCGAAGGGATGGCGGCCGTCCTGCGCCAGATTTTGCCGGCTCATGACCACCGGCCCGCAGGCTCGTGCGGCGCGATGAAATGATCGATATATTGCGAGACGTAAGCCTCGTTGTTCATCAGAAAGCCGCGCGCCGCCGAGGCCGATGTCCTGGATCAGGACGGCGTCCATCGCGCGCAGGCGCGCCGGCGCGATTTTCGATGTCGACGCGCCAGATCCAGGCGGGTCGGTCCGGCTCAAGGCGAAGCGCGACGCGATGGCGGACGCCCTGCGTCTCGCCTTCACAGATGAAGCAATCAGTCCGCGCCGCCGAAACGGATGTTGGCGCGCGGCCCCACGATCTCGACTGGCGCCTCGCCTTCGATGCGCAGATAAATGCGCTGGACCGAGCCGTCGATCGGCGAGCCGAGCAGCTGATTGACGAGGATCGCGCCGCCCGCCACGCGATGCTCGATTGAAAAGATGCAGCCGTTGGGCAGCGCGCTTATCGCAAGGCCGGCGCCGTTCTCGATTCTGCTGAGGCCGAGGCTGTCGTCGCGCGGCGTCGTCCAGTTGCGGGCTTTCGAGCCTGTCATTTTGTTTTCGCGCTTTTGGCTCGCCTGATGGCGAGCGGGCGCCGCCACCTTAGCCGATCGCGTTCGCGCCACCGCACCAAAAATAATGGAACCGCGCCCGCGATCGACGTAGATTGAAAGGAATTGGAGAGACCGGGCTCACCGGCGCCGCGAATTGGGATCTGCGATGCTCGACCGCCAGTCGAACCCCGCGTCAGACAAAATCGCGGTATTGCGCGGCCTGGAGCTTTTCCGCGATCAGCCTGACGCGAACCTTGGCGTCATCGCGAGCCGGTTGCGCCTGCGCGAATTGGCGCGCGGCGAGATCCTCATTACAGAGGGCGACGAGGCGGACGCCTTTTATATCGTCTTGTCCGGTCGGTTCGAGGCGCGCGTCGTCGAGAGGGATCACGCGGTCGGCGAGATCGGCGTCGGCGAGCCGATCGGGGAGATCGCCTTTTTCGCCGGCGGTCGGCGCACGGCCAACGTCATTGCGCTGCGCCCGTCCGTCGTCGCCGAGATCGATCGCGCCGCATTCGAAGGTATTAAATCCATCGCGCCGGGAATCGAGCGCAATCTGATCGCGCAGCTCGCCCGCAGGCTCGATGCGACGACGCGCAACTTCTTACATATGCCGCATCTTGCGCGCGCTTCCGTTGTCGCCGTCATCGCCGGCGGACGCGACGCGCTGTCGCCGCTCTTCCTGGAGCGCATGCGCGCGATTTTCGCCAACGAAAACGACGCCGCCATCCTCTGCGGCGCGGACGGCGGGGAGCTCCGCGGGGCGACCGGACTGACGCTCGCCATCGCCGACGCGCAATTGAACGGCTGGACGCGCGACTGCCTTCGTGAGGCGGACGAACTTGTCATCGTCGTCGAGGGCGAAGGGCCGCAGCCGGTCAACGAGATCGAGACCTGCGCCTTTGAATTCATTGCGCCGGCGCGGCGGCGGCTTGCGCGCCTCCATGCGCGGCGCGGCGGCGCCGTGACGGGCACGCGAAAATGGCTTCAGGGCCGCGATATCGAATTCATTCATCACCTGGCCTTGGAGGATGACGGCGACTTCGCGCGTCTCACGCGATTCCTGGCTGGCCGCGCCATCGGTTTTGTCGCTGGCGGCGGCGGGGCTTTCGGGACAGCGCATATCGGCGTCTATAAAGCCTTGCGGGAGCGTGGGGCCACATTCGATATCTTCGGAGGGTCCAGCGTCGGCTCGGCCATGGCGGCTGCTTTCGCGATGCTGCGGAGCCCGCAAGACGTGCTCGACGGCGTGCGTCATATTTTCATCGAAAGCCGTGCGCTGCGAAAAATGACGCTTCCGCGCTATTCTCTGCTAGATCATCGCCCCTTCGACGTAGCGCTCAAGCGCCGCTACGGCGATGCCGAAATCGAGGATGTCTGGACGCCGTTTTTCGCCGTCTCCACCGATCTGTCGTTACACAGGCTGCGCTTGCTTCGCACTGGACCTGTGTGGAAAGCGGTGCGCGCGTCGAGCTCCATTCCAGGGGTTCTGCCCCCTGTTTTCGGCGAGGACGGCGCCATGCTGGTCGACGGCGGCATAGCCGACAATGTGCCGCTCGAGCCGATGGCGAGTCTCAAGAGCGGCCCCAATATCGTCGTTTCGCTGGGCCTGCCGCAAGGGCAGTTCTTCGAGGTCGACTATGACCGCATTCCAGGGCGCGTCGAGCTTGCCCTGAAATATCTTACTCCGCTCCGCCGCGATTTTCCGCCTTGCCCTGGTCCGATCAGCGTCATCCATAAATCCGTCTTCGCCAATGTGCGGCAAGGATCGCCGGCCGCGGGACCGCATGACGTCATTTTATTTCCGCCTCCCCTCCCCGGATCGAGCGTGATGGACTGGTCGCATTACGAAGAAGCGTTCGAAGCGTCCTACAATTGGGCGAAGCGCAAATTGAGTCGATTGGAGGAAGCGGACAATCCGGCCCTTGCGGCGATTGACGCGGCGCGCGCTGTCGCGCCATAGATAGCAATTAAGGCCGCGGTTTGCGGCTGAATGCAAAGAGCGCTCGGCAAAGGAAATAAAGCGAGGTTGCCATGTCAGATCATGTGTACAAGGTTGTCGAACTGGTCGGCTCTTCGCCTACCTCGATTGAAGATGCGATTCAGACGGCCGTAGGGCGCGCCACCCAAACGCTCAGAAACCTCCGCTGGTTTGTGGTGAAAGAAGCGCGCGGGTGCATCGAGGACGGCAAAGTCAGCCACTATCAAGTGACGTTGAAAGTGGGCTTCACCCTCGCCGAAGACTAAGTCAACCAGCCGACGTCATCGGAGAAGCGGGGCCGGTGCGGCCAGGGCGGTTTCGATCGCCGCCACGAGTTCGGGCGCGCCGGGAACGACACGCGATCCGAACGTGCCGGCGATCGCTCCATCCTTGCCGATCAGATATTTGTGGAAGTTCCATTTCGGCGCGGCGGCCTCGCCGAGCTCCGCGACGATCTCGCGATAAAGCGGATGCGCGTCAGGGCCGACGACGACCTCTTTTGCCGTCAGCGGAAAGTCGACATTAAATCGCGTTTCGCAAAATTCCTTGATCTCGGCTTCCGTTCCGGGCTCCTGCTTGCCGAAGTCATTGGCTGGAACGCCAAGCACGACGAGACCTTTGTCGCGATATCTCCGGTAGAGCGCCTCGAGCGCTTGATATTGGGGGTAAGGCCGCAGGCGGAGGCGGTATTGACGATGAGCATGGCCCTGCCCTTGAAGGTTACTAGCGGCAAGGGGTCGCCGTCGATCGATCTGAACGAATAGTCAAAGGCGTTCATGTCGTTGCCTTTCATTGTTTTGCGCGCCGGGACATGACCATCGCCGCGTCGGCCCCGCACCGGTTTTGTCGCGCGGCGGTCATGCTCGCTTGCGTTATAGATCAATGTCCGCCGACTCGCTGTTTCAGTCCGCGACCGCGCAATCGCCATCAGCTTCGCCATGTCTTCTCTTCTAATGGTCAACTCGACCACAAGCCGCGGCGCCGCCATCTTAAAGGCCTCGTTCAACAAATCGCCGCAAGATCGAATGGCGCGCTTCAACTAATTTGAAAGGATTTGATGATTCGCTTTCGCGGCGACCCCAGCGACGGAGGCGATCATGGCTGCGAAGGAAATCATCGTAAAGAAATATATTGTGCGGCTGAACGACGACGAACGTCAACAGCTTGCAACGCTGATCCGGAAAGGGAGCAGCCCGGCGCAACGATTGATGAAGGCGCGGATCTTGCTCAAGGCGGACGTCTCGGAAGGCGGCGAAGGATGGAGCGATAACCAGATCATCGATGCCCTGGAGACCAGCCCATCCATGGTCTACCGGGTGCGCAAACAGCTGGTGGAAGAGGGCTTCGAGGCGGTGTTGAGCCGAAAGCCGCGCGCCACGCCTGCCGTTGCCAGAATTTTCGACGGCGAGAAGGAAGCCAAGCTGATCGCCCTGGCTTGTTTTGAACCTCCCAAGGGCCGCGCCCGCTGGACATTGCGGTTGTTGGAGAACAAGGTCGTGGAGCTGAACATCGTAGATCGCGCCAGCGACAGCACGATCGGCCGGACTCTCAAAAAAACATCGTTAAGCCGCATCTGAAACAGCAGTGGGTCATTCCGCCGGAAGCCAACAGCGCATTCGTCGCCGCCATGGAGGACGTGTTGGCCGTCTATACGCGGCCGCGCGATCCCGATATTCCTCTGGTTTGCCTGGACGCGACCTCGAAGCAGTTGATTGCCGAAACACG
Organism: uncultured Alphaproteobacteria bacterium; assembly: GCA_963815815.1. GTDB lineage: Bacteria > Pseudomonadota > Alphaproteobacteria > Rhizobiales > Beijerinckiaceae > Methylocapsa. Next base: position 787,420 of record CAWFIA010000006.1, on the reverse strand, counting down.
CGCTCCGATCAAGATGAAAGAGGGACGGCCGGTCAGGTTCGATTATGAATACGAACGCAACGGCACGGCCAATCTGTTTATGATGTTTGCGCCGCTCGAAGGCTGGCGGCATGTCAAAGTCACGGATCGCCACACCGCTATGGATTATGCTCACGCGCTGAAGGATCTGTCAGATACTCGCTTTCCGAATGCGCGGAAAATCATTCTCGTCCAGGACAATCTCAACACCCACAAGCCAGCCTCGCTCCACCAAGCTTTTCCCGCCGCCGAAGCAAGGCGGCAGCATCGCGCGACGCTGGACGACGCCGCCTTTGGAGCGGCGGGCGCGGTGGCGCCGAAGTTCATCTCGCCGTCCGATCCAGCGGCGCAATGGACCGGCGCGCACAAGGGCCACGCGTTCTTCGCCTCCGCCGCCAACCATCTGATCGATACCCAGAACGCGGTCATTCTCGACGTGGAGGCCAACCGCGCTGTCCGGCAGGCTGAGGTCGGCGCGTCGCGCACCATGATAGATAGGACCGCCCAGCGCTTCGGGCTCAAGCCCAAGCAGCTTGCCACCGACAGCGCCTATGGATCGGCTGCGAACCTTGCCTGGCTGGTTAAGGAGCGGCGGAGCGAGCCGCATATCCCGGTGTTCGACAAGTCGAGCCGCACGGACGGCACGTTCTCGCGATCCGACGTCGTCTTCGATCCCGCGCGCAATCGCGCCACCTGCCCGCAAGGCAAGCTGTTGGCGCAGTTTCGGCGGAGCTTCAAGACGCCACGATCAGGCGTCGCCAAAGATGGAACGCGGCTCTACCGCGCCGGCAGGTCCGATTGTCAGGCTTGCGTTTCGAAGCCGCGCTGCCGCCCCAATGCGCCGCATCGCAAAGTTCCATGCGATCTCGCCGAGGACGCGCGCGACCTTGCGCGAAGCCTCGCCGGCACGCCCGCCTTTGAAAAGTCGCGACATTTGCGCAAGAAAATCGAGATGCTCTTCGCCCATCTCAACCGCATCCTTGGACGCGGTCGTTTGCGTCTGCGTGGGCCGGGTGGCGCGCGAGACGAGTTTCTGCTCGCCGCCACCGCTCAGAATTTGCGAAAGCTGGCGAAGCTTCGATCGACGCCTCCGGCGTTCGCCCAAAAAAGCCGGCGAGGGCGCGCGCTCGCCCGACCCAATCACGCGGGGCAAAAACCATGCCTGACACGCCGCGCCCTTCGTCGAACGCGACGAACGAATCGCCGCCATCCGAGAGAACATCCGCGAGCTCACAGAGCAAGCCGCAGCCTATTCAGGCGCGACGGACGAGGCTCGGACCGCCGACCGGATAGCCGAGCACAAGAAGCCCCTATTGGCCGAGCTTCTGAAGGAGCGGGAGGCTCTGGCGGGTTAGGGCCAATTCCTATTCCCTGTTCCGCGAAATCTTCGGTTTGACGCGACGCCAATGCGTTGGGGCCGGTTCCCGTCGACCATGACCGCGTCTCTTTGGCACGGTCGCGCGCTTCAAAATGAGCCTAATCGCCAAATGCGTTGATTAGATCGCCGGCGGCCAATTCGACGAGACAATTCCCCGAGGCGCTTGATCCACTCGACCATGGCCTCGAAGCTCAATCTCCGCTGATTTCCCAGGGCAAGTCTCCCCGTTCCCGCGCCAACTCGAAAATATTATGCAGGCTCAGGCGTGGAACTTTTGCCGCACGCGCTGGTTTTGCCGAAATTACGCAATCCTGAGCCGCATAAAAGAGGAGGTAGATAATGCTGACCCGAGAGGCTATGGCCGCGCACGCGGAGTGGATCGCCCCAGACTTGCCGTTGATCGACACGGCTCTGCGCATGCGCGACAACAACATCGGATGCCTGCCCGTTGGCGAAAATGATCGCTTGATCGGCATGATCACCGATCGGGATATTGTCTGCCGCGCGGTAGCCCAGGGCCTGGACCCGAAGACCGCCACAGCCAGGGACGTCATGACGCAAGGCATCACCTGGTGCTTCGATGACGAGATTCTCGACGACGTCGTGGAGCGCATGGAGCGGAAGCAAATTCACCACATCCCAGTGCTCGACCGGGAGAAACGGCTGGCCGGCATGGTATCGCTGTCGGACTTGGCGCTGAGAGGACCGGCGGAGCTGTTCTCCAGGGTTTCGACGCTCACGTCGCGCGATGCTCGGCGTCCTGCATCGCAGCCGGTGAGCCACTAGGCTTTGATGGGCTTTCAGGGTGGGATTATTCTCGTCGCCTTTCGGCCGGTCCTGCGGCCAGATATGAGATCGCCATCTTTAATCCGAACAAAAGGTAACGCCGCAAAATGCGTTGCCGTCGCCATGGGATGCCGCCCCGTTCGCGAGCGGCCTTTTCCTCAGCCGCTCGCAGCTGCCCCTTGGTCGCGCCGGAGCCAAGGCCATGAAAATAGTCGCGATCGCCTGTCAACTCGGCGGCTACCGCGTCGATTGCCGCGATAATCGCCAAGGCGCTGATAGACAAGGCTTCCGATTTTGCCCTCAATTGAAAGCCGAATTCATTGCATCGCGACATGTTCGCAGCGATACCGCACGGCGGCGGCAGGATCGCTCGGCAACTCCGGTCGCCTTGGTCGCCTCGACATCATTCCCCCACTGATGATGTTCGCGCCTTGTCTAGAACGGGAGTCGTGCTCTCGTCGAGTTCCCCGGATTTGGCCGCTCAGGCTTTTGTCTCCTCGCCCAAAAAGCGCGCTACGTCGCGCGCCACGTCCGCTTGCATTCGCGCACGCTCCGCCGCTCCTTCGCTCGGCTTCTCGGAGCCGGCACCGCTCGCGGCCTTATCCAATTCGACGGCAGCCTGATCCCGGAGCGCGGCATAGGTTAGCACGCGGTCGATACAGCGCTGCCGCTCGGCGGCGATAACGACCTCGATCGCGGCGTCTGTCGGCTCTCCCCGCTGTTCTTTTTCCACCGTCGATTTATTGCTCATTGTTCACGCCCTTTCCTTGCAACGAAGCTCAAGGTACTGCGTCGCGCCTAGCTGACCCCATCAAGCGCCATCGAGCGCGCAGAGAACGCAGTCACCCGAAGGCAGCACTACCACCCAAAACCTGTGCAGTCGCCCTTGACCTATTAGAGAACAGTATCTTTCAAATGCGGTCCTCAAGATTGGCAGGCGCGGCTCAAGGTCGCCCGAACGGTCCTTGATGTCAGCGGAAGGGTCCGCTGACATATTTTGCGGCAAAATGGACTCCGACAAGCGCCGGTTTGTCTGGCAGAGCGGAATTATCTGGCAAGCGGCACGAAAACAGATCAGCGCGGTGGCTTCACTTCATTACGATTGATCACGCTGCCGTCCTCGTTCCGCATGTCGAGCGAGATGACGATCCTTTCGGCCACGCGGTCAGCAGCGGCGACCAGCGCAGCATCGGGACGACGGATGTAATGCCGCGCCGTCACCCCTCGTCGAGAGTGTCCGAGCAATTCCGCGATGGTGGCGTCTCCGTAACCTTCGTCCGCCGCTACGGTGCCGAACGTGCGCCGTAAGTCGTGCGACCTTGCATCCGTCAGCCCCGCTGCATCGAATAAGGCGGCGATCGACTTTTTCAAATCGGCGCTACCAGTGCCCTCGCCGCGATCCCATCGGTAAGGGTGAGCGTCCGCCGGATTAGCCCGAGTTGTAGCTGGGCCCTTAGATGGGAAGGCTAGTTCGTCCAAACGGACAAATTTGCAACCATCACGGCAAATGACAGTCTCCTGACCTTTTTGTTGGCGTTCGTGATTTGACGTAGCGCTGATGTCGCCCCAAAAGTGCCACATTCAAGAACGCAGCAATTTGAGGCTTCCCTGGGAGCCTGCCGGCACGACTGCAGCGTGCCGGATTCCCAGTTTCTCGCGGCCATCAGATAGTCGGCCTTCGCCTCTTCGATCGCAGCGCATAGATAGCGCAACGGTGGACGGCGGAGAGCTTGCAAAACGCGCAAAAGTATCGCCGGATATCGTCCGGCGGGAACGTGGACGCCGATGACGCTTTGAGAAGCGTTCTTTGACAAGCGTTCTTGAGCTGGCCGGCGTGATCTTCTGAACGCTCTCTTACAGTCGGGGACCTGAACAAATCAAAACGCCAAGTGGCGGCGGCCAGCCATGAGCGAGCCATCTCGATTTCAGGCCGGCTTGAGCAGCGAACGAGGTGACGATCATGTCGACGAGCCTGAGCGATAATCTGCCCGATGCACTCAAAAGCATCCGAAATCCGACCGTTGTTCGTGATGAGAGTTGCGGTCCGCAAGCTGCTGGTTGTCGGCGCGGTGCCGGATGGGTGCCGCCGTATCGGCGTGGTTCCGGGAGGCTCGTTCGAAGGGGAACGCCTATCGGGCGAGGTTCTCGACGGCGGCAGCGATTGGCAGACGGTACGAAACGACGGCGCGACGACCTTAGATGCGGGGCTCGTCCTAAGGACAACTGATGATGCGCTGATCTGCATGACGTATCGCGGCGTCCGCCATGGTCCGCCCGAAATTATCGAGAGAATTGAGAAAGGGGAGGAGGTCGACCCGACAAGCTATTATTTCCGCATCAACCCTTTATTTGAGACCGCTGCCGCCAAATACCATTGGCTCAATCGCGTTGTCGCGATCGGTATTGGTCATCGTCTCGCCGATGGACCGATTTACAGCATTTTCGAGATGCTATGAGTTCGCAGAGCTGCGCAACCGGCGTCGAGCTGCCGCGGAGAATGGCGGAGAGCCAGTGTTTGCGCGGCGTTTTGCGCCAGCGGCGCGATGGCGCAGACCGCAAGCCAGATCACGCCGCAGTCGTTTCGGCCGGCGCTCGAGAGCGCCGTCGGAGGCTTGAGCATCCAGCCGTCGCAAGGGCTGGCGACGCCGGCCGGGGCCGAAATCGCTGTTCGTGACGCTCGGCGGCGTGACGGTCGAGGGCGGCTTCGACTCGCTCGAAGCCGCCACGAAATCGCTGGAGGCGCGTCTCGTCGGAAGTCGCATTTCCGGGGCGGATATTTTTGTCGCCGCGCGCGATCTCGAAGCCGCCTACGCCGCCGCGGGCTATGCATTGGTGCGCGTCATCCTGCCGCCGCAGACGCTCGTCACCGGCGCGCGCTTAAAGCTCATCGTAATCGACGGCTTCATCGAGAAGATCGAAACGCAGGACGCGCCGGAGCGCGTCCGCGCCCGCATCGCGGCGATTCTGGCGCCGCTGGAAGGACGGCGCGGCCTCACGCTCGCCGAGATCGAACGCCGCGTGCTGCTGGCAGGCGACACGCCCGGCGTCATCCTGCATTCGACCCTGGCGGCCGGCGAAAAACCCGGCGCGACCATCCTCATCGTCGACGGCAAGCAGGAGCCCGTGAGCGGGCTTGCGACGCTCGACAACAGCCTAGCGACGACGCTCGGGCGCTGGACTTTGGGGCTCGGACTCGATCTCAACAGCGTATCGAGCCTTGGCGAACTCATCTATCTGCGCGCCAACGGCGATCCCAACTGGGGCGCCAATGGCTTCCTCGATCCGGACGCTCGCAACCGGGCGCTTGCCGCCGGCTTCGTGCTGCCCCTCGGCTTCGATGGGCTGAGCTTCAATCTGGAGGGGACTGAAGCGCGCACCAACCCCATTCCGACTTCAGGCGTCGAGCGGGCGGATGTCTTCGAGCGGCTCTCGGCCCGGCTGCGCTACCCGTGGGCGCGATCGCGCAGCCTCAATTTCAACACCGAGATCGCGTTCGACGCAGCGCAGGAGCAACAAACTCTTGCTCTCAGCGCGGCGCCAGTTCCGCTCGCCCTCGACCGCGTGCGCGTCGTGCGTCTTTCCGGCGACGGCAATTGGGAGACGCCCTGGGGCGGTTTCCTCTCCGGCGGAACGACGGCGTCGTTCGGCCTCGATGGATTGGGGGCGCGCTCCGCGGCAGGGGCGAGCGCGATTTTGCCGCTGTCGCGGCAATACGCCGACGCCAGCTTCGACAAGATCGAAGCCTCGCTCGCCTATGCGCAGGCTCTTGTCGATCATCTGGCGATCAATCTTTACGCGCGCGGTCAAACGTCTTTTGGCCAGGCGCTGGTGCAGAGCGAAGAGATCGGCATTGCGACGCCGACCGGCCTGTCCTCCTTTAACGCCGGCACGCTGCAGGGTGATTCCGGCGTGGCTCTGCGCGGTGAAATCACCTCGCCCTGGATCCTCCCGCTATTCGCCGATCACTTCGCCGCCGTCGCCTCTCCTTACGTCTTCGGCGCGGTCGGCGAAGTCTACTTGCAGCATCCAACTGCCGTCGAGCCGTCGCGCCTGCGCGCTGCCTGCTACGGCTTCGGCCTCAGATTGAACGGCGCCGAGAAGGGCGGCTTCGCCAACGCCTCGCTCGCCTTCGAGTGGGGCCGGCAGGCGGAGAGCGGCGCCGTCGCGAGCGTCAACGCCCAGAGAGGCGACCGTTTCATACTCTCCGCAGCCCTGAAATTGTGAAGACTCGTGAGACACATGGACTTCATCGCGCCTAACGCTCAGTAAACCGGTTGCCTCCGAACGGAAATCAAGCAACTATAGCCTTGCCAATCGGCGATTAGGGCAAATGAATATTTGGTGACGGAGACCCTCGCCATGCGGCGTATTCAAGCCCGATTGGGCGCGGCTCTTTTGGCTTCGACGGCGCTTGCCGGCATTCCTCCCGCCCTCGCCTTTGAGACCTTGCCCACCGGCGGCAGCGTCGTTTCCGGTCGCGTCGCCATCTCGAACCCCAACGCGCGAACCCTCGCAATTCAACAATCGACCCAAAACGCCATCGTCAATTGGCAAGGCTTTTCGATCGGCCAGGGCGATGCGGTCAATATTCAACAACCCTCTTCTTCCGCGGCGATCCTCAACCGCGTCACGAGCTCCACGCCCTCGACGATCGCGGGCCAACTCAACGCCAATGGCCAGGTTTATCTCGTCAATCCGAATGGCATCGCGATCACCAAGACAGGCGTCGTTAGCGCCGCCGGCTTCGTCGCCTCGACCCTTGGCATAGGCGATGATGACTTTCGCAACGGCAAGCGCACTTTCAACGGCAATGGCGCCTCGGCCGGAGTGAGCAACGCCGGAACGATCACGATTGGCCGCGGCGGCTATGCCGCTCTGATCGGCGGTACGGTGTCGAACGCCGGCCTGATCAGCGCGCCGCTCGGCAAGGTCGGCCTCGGCTCCGGCGAAGTGGCGACCATCGATCTGTCCGGCGACGGGTTTTTGCAGGTCGCTGCGCCGACAAAAGCCGGCGGCAAAACGGCTTTGATCCAGAATGCCGGGACGATCAAGGCCAATGGCGGGCGCGTCGTCATGACGGCGGCGACCGCGCGCGAGGCGGCGCGCAACGCCATCAACATCAGCGGCATCGTGCAGGCGCGCAACATTTCGGGCCATTCCGGCGCGATTATCCTTGGCGGCGGCGCCGGCGGCGACGTCAACGTCTCCGGCAAGCTGAATGTTTCGGGCAAGGGATATGCCGGCGGCAGCATCGCGGTGAGCGGGCGCACGATCGCCATCTCCGGCAAGCTTTACGCCTCCGGCGCGCGCGGCGGCGCGATCGCGCTTGCGGCCAGCGGCGGCGCAAAAGTCACCGGCAAGCTTTTCGCGAAAGGTTTTGCTCAAACCGGCGGCCTCGTGACGATCACTGGCAATGCGCTCGAGTTCGCAGGCGCGTTCGTCAATGTTTCGGGCGCGAAGGGCGGTGGCGCGGTCAATATTGGCGCGACGAAATCGGTCAGCCTTGATGCGGCGACGACGGTCACGGCGGACGCAACCAAAAATGGCGACGGCGGCGCGATCAAGGTCGCCGCGCTCGGCGCGGCGACCGTCAATGGCGGCTTTGACGCGCGCGGCGGCGCGGCGGGCGGCGACGGCGGCAATGTCGAAACCTCGGGCGCGACGGTCGATTTCAGTGGGATCAAGGTCGATGCAACGGCCGCCCATGGCGCGGTGGGGATGTGGCTCGTCGATCCGACCAACCTCACCGTCAACGCGGCGGCGGCGCAAACCATCGACGCCAATCTGGCGACGTCCAATGTCACGTTGCAAACAACGGCGAGCGGCGCCTCCGGACCGGGCCTCCAGACCCCCGGCGCCGGCGACATCACCATCGCCGCGGCGCTCGCCTGGGCGAGCCCGCAGAGCCTCACCCTCGACGCCTACCACGGCATCGCCATCGATGCGCCGATCACGATTTCGGGCGCCGGTAAGCTCAACCTTTCCGCCGCCGCCGACCCGACGATCCCGCAGCTGCCGCTTTTGTCGTTTGGCTCAGGCGCCAGCATTCAGTTCACGGGAACGCCCAACATCGGCCAGGCGCTGACCATCAATGGCCAGGCCTACACGCTGCTCTATTCGATGAGCGACGTGCTGAAGGTGAACAACAATCTCGCCGGCGACTACGCGCTGGCCAAGCCGCTCGACGCGGCCGGGACCACCTACACGAAGGCGCTGATCGGGACTTCAAATTCTCGTTTCGCCGGGGCGTTCGAAGGCCTCGGCAATGCCATTTCCAATCTCACAATAAATGCGCCCACGGCGGATTATGTTGGTTTATTCGGCGATGTCGGCGCGGCGGGAACGATCGCCCGTCTCGGTCTGATCGGTGGCGGCGTGACCGGAAACAACTTTGTCGGCGGTCTGGCCGGGGAGAATGACGGCATGATCACCCAATCCTACGCGACGGGGATGGTGACCGGCACCGCCGCGGTCACGGGCTCGTCCGTCGGCGGCCTCGTCGGCATCAATGGCGGCACGATCACGCAAACCTATGCGACGGGAACGGTCAGGGGCGCCAATTCCGTGGGCGGCCTCGTCGGTTTCAACCAAAACGCCATCACGCAATCCTACGCGACAGGGGCGGTAAGCGGGAGCAACGAAGAGTTCGGCGGACTTGTTGGGAACAATTCCGGCACAATTACGAAGGCATATGCGACCGGAGCAGTATCCGGCACCGTCGGCGCCCCCGCCGTCGGCGGCCTCGTCGGCGGCAATGAAGGCGCCATTACGCAATCCTACGCAACGGGAGCCGTCACAGGGCTCGGCAATGTAGGGAGCCTCGTCGGGTTAAACGACGAGGGCGCCATCACGCAATCCTATGCCACGGGAGCCGTGAGCGGCGCCACGGGGTGGTTTGGCGTCGGCGGCCTTGTTGGCGGCAACCTGGGCGCTATCACGCTGTCCTATTCAACAGGCGCCGTCAACGGGGGGGACAACGTGGGCGGCTTTGTCGGCACGAATTATGCGTACGCGACAATCATGCAGTCCTATGCTACGGGAGCCGTCAGGGGAGAAAACAATGTGGGCGGCCTTGTCGGCTACAATGGCGGTGCGACCGCGCAAACGTACGCGACGGGGGCGGTCAGCGGCACGACCGCGGTCGGCGGCCTCCTCGGTGTGAACGCGGCGGGTGCATCCGTCATCACCTCCTATTGGGATAAGGTGACGACCGGCCAAACCCATGGCGTTGGCACCAACACTGGCGCATTTAGCGCGACCGGCCTCACCACCACGCAGTTCTCCAACATCAAGAACTTTGTCGGGTGGACATTTGGCACGACGCCCGGCGGCTCGGGCTGGGTCATCGTCGGCGCCGCCGGCACCTTGAACAACGCCAACGGCCACGCCGGCGCGACACGGCCGATGCTGCTGTCCGAATATTCGACCACCATCGTCAACGGCCATCAGCTGCAGCTGATCGTGCTCGATCCGACGGCGAGCTACAAGCTCGGCGACGACATTGATCTGGGCCCGGCGCTAACAAACCCGTCCGAGGTTTGGTACACGGCTTCGAACGCGCCCTCCTATGGCTCGGGCTTCGTCCCGATCGGCGGCTGGAGGCCGCAGTTCACGGGAACCTTCGACGGCCAGAACCACACCATCTCCAATCTCATCATCGACCGGCCGAACAACTATAATGTCGCCCTCTTTGGCTATGTCGGCGCTGGCGGCGTGATTGAAAACGTTAATCTCGTCGGCGGCAGCGTCACCGGCTACCAGAGGGTCGGCGACCTCGTCGGCAAGAACCACGGCCTCGTCAAGAACAGCTCCGCTTCCGGAATTATCAGGGGAGACGATTATGTAGGCGGCTTGGTCGGCTGGAGCCTTGGAACCATCACGCGGAGCCACGCCAACGGGGCGGTCAGCGGCGGCGATAATGTCGGCGGCCTCGTTGGGGCGAGCGGCCAGAGCGGCTTTGGTTCGGCGCGATTGATCGACGACTATGCGACAGGGGCGGTCTTCAGCTACAACCTCGCCGGCGGCCTCGCGGGTTATAATAGCGGCGCGATCACACAATCCTATGCGACCGGATCGGCGGACTCCGTTATTGGCGCCGACGGAGGCGTCGGCGGTCTTGTTGGATATAACTCCGGCGCCATTACACAATCCCACGCAACGGGCCGCGCCAACGAAGGGACAGCGGGCGGCCTCGTCGGGATAAACGCCGGCGCCATCACGCAATCCTTTGCGACCGACAGCGTTGGCACATTCGATTACGCCGCAGGCGGCCTCGTCGGATGGAACAACGGCGGCACGATCACGCATTCCTATGCGACCGGAGGATCAGGCGGTCACGGCGCCGACGTGGGCGGCCTCGTTGGCCGTAACAGCGGCCAGATCGCGCAATCCTATGCGACAGGCTCCGTCTACGCTGACGGCGCCGAGGGCGGCCTCGTGGGATCGAACTCCGGGACGATTGCGCAAAGCTATGCAACGGGAAATGTAACAAGCGACCTAGGCGACGAAGGCGGTCTTGTTGGATATAATTCCGGGACGATTGCGCAAAGCTACGCAACCGGAAACGCAACGAGCGTCAGCAGCAACGACGTTGGCGGTCTGGTGGGGTTCAATTCCGGCTCGATCAAGCAATCCTACGCGACGGGGGCAGTCTTCGGCTTCTTTAACGTCGGCGGGCTGGTCGGAAGCAACGGCGGGACCGTGACGACCTCCTATTGGGATACGATCACCACCGGCCAGGCCGAAGGCGCCGGGACCAATACGGGAACGTTTAGCGCGACCGGACTCACCACCGCTCAGCTCAAAGCTGGCCTGCCGTCGGGCTTCGATCCCGCCATCTGGGGGATCGTTCCTGGCGTCACCTATCCCTATCTCAAGGGTGTGACGCCGACGCCTTAGTAAACAGCTAGCCATGGCTTTTTAATGAAACCAACGTTGCGTGAGGATCGTCGTCGCGATGAATGGCTGCGATCGAAATGGCAGATCCCTTGCGCGTGTTCAGGAACTGGAGGCCTTTCCGCTGTCTTGGCTCGATTGCCGCCGATGGGGCGTCATCCAGGAGGGCTACTTATGCGCCTTCGCTCGTTTCAGCCGAAGGGCCGGACTTCCAACCCCTTCGTATAAACGATGCGGACTACGGCCGAATAGACGGTGACGCCGAGAGCGTCGTCGCCGATGAACAGGTCCGCCAGCTCAAATCTGATCGCCAACCCGATCTCGCCGTCGCGCTGTTTGGTCATGCCGTGCTTCCGTTCGGCGCACCGATCGGTCGTTTTTGTCCTCTCCAGGCGCACGCAAGGGCCGATCATCTGGAGCCGATGTGGACCGCCGTTTGAAACGCCATCGCCTGAGGCGGCGCGCTTTGGTCACCGCTTCTCGCTCGTCACGGAAGTCGGGGACTTGTCGTAAAGTGTAAAGAACGGACGAAATGCGTCCGGCATTTGCGATAGCATCTGGGCCTGCATCTGCGTCGCAACCTGCTGGCCGATCATCATCCAGATCTTGCTGACGGCTTCAGGGCCCGCCGCCTTCATGACCTGTTCGGTGATAGCGGACAAATCCTGAGGATCGAGTTCGACTGTGACTTTCATGGGAAAATAAACTTAGTTGCGCGTCCGGTGACGCTTTGGCTGTGGGGGATAATGAACCTCGATCCGTCGGATGTCCCACTCTGTCGGCCGACGTTCGCAATTTGCACCACTGAGGAAGACAGTGACGTCGGACGATAGACCACTTGGGCGGGTTTGTCTTCAGGACGTTTCTTCGACCAAATTGCCGCATGTAATTCGAGACGGGGGTCGAAAGCGAACGGCCGGCGGGACTTCGCCTGCTTAAGGATCGCTGAACCAACCACGGCGGCCGAGATCGACCTGCTGCGCCGCTCCAGACGCGGGAGCGGAGCATCCGGCCTGGTCCGCCCAATCTGGACGCCTCGGAAAGCGTGGACGAAAACCGGGGTCGGCTTGATTCACTTGGTCATGCCGCGATCGGAGTGCGCGTAAGGGAAGCGCACGCATCGATTTTTTTGATGTTAACGAACGCTGGCGGAGTTTTCCGCCGATCGTCGCTTGCTGAAGGGTCAGCGGCAGGTCGCAAAACCCCGAGTTCGCGGCATTCGCATTCGAGCGGAATTTAGCCGCTGGAGCAGCCAATTCTGCCGCCGAGCCGTCGGGCGAGGTCGGCCCAAACTCCGGTTTAAGAGACCCAAGCGCGTACTCGCCCGGCGCTCCATTCTATCAACGCCGCGTCGAGCTTATCTGTACCAGCAATCCGGCAAAAGCAAGTCATCGTGACCTGGATCATTCCTCCGATCCAAAGGGTGAGGAAAAGATAGACTTGGATTTCGTTCAATTACTCTGTCTTTTCGCAAAAACGTAAATTCCAGAACGGTCGGAATTTCATACTTTCCATAGATTACCGTTTGACCGAAGTTGTTAGGATGAATATGTACAACATCGAAATCTTTCAGCAATTTTACAAATGTGAGATTAATCAGGTCGAATCCAAATTTGTTGCAGAGACCGTCGAAATTATGAAACTCGATCACCATGATTCTGAATTTGCGGAGCGTTTCGGATGCGCTATCGAAAATTACGCCAAATTCATCGCCTTCGATATCCATTTGAAGGATAAAGTCGCCGTTATGGGGCGCATTGTTTTTTATCCAGCTGTCGAGAGTCATGTAGATAGAATTTTCAGAAGGGCCTAGAAATTTCTTTTCAAAATGGAATAGTTTGTTTTGAACGGGCGGAGCATCAACGGAATAATCGGCCATAAAGCATTTTATTCCTCTGCTCGCCAAGTCAGATTCGAAATCGGAGATTTTCGACACGCCCGGAGAAAAGCAGATTTCAATATTCTCTAAGTCGTCCGGAACCAAATATCCGCCGTCCGACTCGCCGCCAATCCTGATCAGGTCGTGGTTGGTTGAAATCGGCCTGACACAGTTGAAAAATCGCGCCAACAGCGCAAAATCAGTTGCTCGAGACAGCACCAGTTGGTGTTGCAATAAGGACGCCTTGATAAAAGTCCGCACGGCCGACATTTCCATCATTCTTCTCCTCTAAACAAAAGGCTACACACTTGCCTGCCAACACGCCGGCTGCGAAACCGACGTCAAGACCGAAAAGGCGACATTTGTGGAGTCCGAGGCCGTGATTTGGGGGCGATTATCGGAAGCGTCCACAGGAGAAACCCTGAGAGCAGGTGCTCTGAAGCCATATTCGACCCGGACCGACAACCCCGCCGCAACGAATGCGACGGCGAGGTCCCGTTGGGCGAAGCACGCGGGCGATGAGAAAATGAGCGCTGCAATGGCGGCAAACACGAAGAGAGAATACGAAGGTCGCGCTCGAAGATCGCAACACCTAACCACATCCGGCTCCGCAATTTAGCGCGCCGATTGGGATGCCATCCTGATTGAGAAGAGCCTTGTAGCGTCGCAACATGCTTGCGGCGACCTGCTCCCACGTGAAACAGCCGAGCGCGCGTTTGCGTCCGGCAGATCCCATTGATAGTCTTGTAGCATCATTTTCGAGCAGCTCAATCAGGGCTTGCGCCAGCGCCGCCGCGTCGTTCTTCGCCACCAATATTCCGGTTTCGCCGTCTATGACGGTTTCAACAATGGCTCCCGACCGGCTTGCGGCGACGGCGGCGCCGGCCGCCATCGCCTCCACGGGAGGTATGCCGAAACCTTCATCCCAAACGGGCGGGAACGCGAAAATATCCGCGCCGAAGTAGCGGTCCACCAGCTCCGCGCGCGGGATCATGCCGTGGAATGTAACTTTGGCAGCGACTTCCGGCGGCAACAGTGACTGCAAGCGGGATGCATATTTGCCGGCGTCCGCCGGCGCTAGCGAGAGCCGAGCCATCAACCGGGACACGTCGTCGTTCGCATACCACGGGGCGAGGTCCGAAATTTCAGCATTGTCGGCGGCGTCGAAGACCTCCAATGGCGGATAGGAATGATGAGGGCCGACGACGTCCAGATGGACGCGCGGGAAGCGTTCAACGACGGTCTTGAAAGCGTCAATCAGGACGTGGACCCCCTTGTGAGGGGAAACTGCACCGGCATAGAGGATCCGCTTTTTCCCGCCATCGAGGCCGCCTCGATACTCTTTTTCACGATTGAATTCCCGCGCGTCGATGCCGTTATAGGTCGTCTCGACGCGATCGGCGATCAGTGGGAAATTTTTTCGGGTTTTCCCAGTAACGTAATCGCTGACCGTTGTGATCAGATCGACATCTTTGAGGCGCCGCGCAAGCTCGCGCGGATCATTTTGCGAAAGCCACACCGCGTGCAGGTGCAAGACGATCTTGGCTTCAGGATTTAATGCCCGGATGACGGGGACATATTGCGAGCAGTGCTGGATGTGAATGACGTCGCAACGCTCAGTCCGCAGGTCGGCGGCGACCCGGCGGCCGAATTTCGGATATGTCCAAGCGGCCGAGGATGCGGGCGCCATCCGCATGCCATACTTCGCAAGCTTGGTCCGGATCTTATAGATCGCGCGATCCTTGGCGCTCGAAGGGAGGAAGCGGAATCGCACTCGCTGCTCGACAAAATCCGCGGGAGCGCTTTCATGCATGTCCTTGAGTCCGTAGACAATCACGTCACTGGACTCTGCGAGGCAACGAGCGGCGCCGTAGGTGCACGCTCCGACGGACGATTGATATGGCGGTAGGATATGGTCGAAGGGCTGATTGACCATCGCTATCTTCATCGTGTGTCTCCGTAGCCTTTTTGGTTGCGGACGTTTCGACGAAATGCGGCCACGAGGGGATGTGGCCGTTATGAACTTTTGCGACCGCGATATAACCGCGGCCGCCGCTCGTTTTCGCGCAAGTGGCGCGGGCGCTGCATCGTCTTTCATCGGCTCACATCGTTTACGGGCCGAAACTGCTCCGGGCGGAGGGCGGCCTAGCGGTATGGCTGCGGGCGTCTATCCCCGCGCCCATGTCGCGCCTCTACGCGTTTTCCGACGGAGTCCGAGAAGCAAGGCTCACCGTGGCATAAAATGGACGTCGCTGACGATTGAAGCGAAGGCTTGCGACAACGCGATTGATATGGACTTCGTCGCCTCCTGCGGTGTCACCTGCGGCGGCGCGCCGCCGCCGCTATCCACCTGAATGATTCTACGCGCTATCCCGATAGCGCAAGGCGCGGGAATTACGGGTTTCCGTAATGGCCGGCGGGGCGCGAAGGTCAGGCCTTGACGCGTTCGACGGCTTCACGCGAGGGGAGCAACGGGCTAGAGCGGGATGTCCAAAGTGGAGACGGGTTTTTCGCGTCGATGCAGCTCCAGCTTCTTCAATCGATCACCTTCGTGATTTTGGACCGTTTCCGTCCAAAATCAGCGTGATCCAGTCTAGGGCGTCGCGGGCGACGCGCTGACCGGCCGATGCTTGGCGTCGACGGCGACCATGACGAAGGCGCCGAGGCCACACCGGCGCCGTTCACCTGAGAGGAGGTTTTCGGCGAGGAGTTCGACTTCGACCGTCATCGAGCTGTTGCCGACGGCGATCAGGCGCGGCGCCAGCTCCATCACTTCGCCCTTGTGGATCCGGCTTTCGAAATCGACCCGGAGCGAGGAGGCCATCACGACGGTCTTGCGGCAATGCCGTGTTGCCGCGACGAAGGCGGCCTTTCCCATGGCGGCAAGGGCGTGCCCGCCATAGAGGCTGCCGTAATGGCTCGTCTGTTGCGGCAACACCAGCTCGACCATGCGCAGCCCCGCCTCCGGCGTCGCATCGGATTCGGCGGGGAGCGGCGGCAGGCGCCCGCCGCCTGTCTCAAGCCCGTCGCCGACGGCGACCAGATTGAAGACGGCGTGGCCGCAACGGCGCTTTTCGCCGGAGAGCGGCGCCTCGGCTGTGAAATCCACCTCGGCGCTCAGCGAGCGCCGGCCGACCCGCGTCACCTTCGCGGTCAGCTCGATGATGTCGCCGAGTTGGGCCGCAGCGTCGAAATTGATGCGTTCGCAAGAGGCGGTGACGAAATCCACGCGGGCGTGGCGCGCGGCGGCGATATAGGCGACCTTGTCCATATGGGCGAGGCCGACGCCGCCGAATAGCGTGCCGTGATGGTTGGTGTCGCCGGGAAAGACAATGTCGATAAGGCGTGTCGCGCCCGCCGTCGGGCTCACCGCGCCGCCCACGGCGCGGCGCCTTTGGCGGAGCGAGGCCTCTGGGAAAGCAAAAATTTCATTGCGCGAGTGTCCGAAGGGTCAGGCCCAGGGCGACGATCGCCGCGCCCCTCAAGATGAAATCGATTCCGACGAAAAGACCGATCGCCCAAAAGCCTGTGACGGGCCAGCCGGCGATGAGCAGCGCGCCGAGCGCCGCGCTGATCAAGCCTTCGAAAACGGAAAGCCATTCGCCTTGCGCATGGGAAAAAAGGGCGAAGCCGATGCCGACAATGCCTGAGACAAGCAAATAGAAGGCGATGACGAGCGTGATCGCTTCGGCGCTGATGGCCGGCCGGCTGACCAGGATGAAGCCGATGATTGCGAGCAGGATGGCCCAGAGGATGTGAAAGAAAAATGCTGTCCAGTAGCCGGTGAGGGAGAATGCGACGACGAATATTGCGAGCGCCGCGGCGAGCAGCAACACTCCGAGGAAAACGACATAGACCAGCGTCGCGGTCCTTGCGCGCCAAATCGCCAGAGCGCCCAGAATGGCGAGACCGAGGCCAAGCGCGACGATCCAGCCCCAATGGGCCGCAAGGCCGATTGGCGCCTGGGCGACGAAGATATCAAATTGGCGTTGCATGGAGGCTCCTTGTCGGAAATTCGCCGGAGAGACGATTGAACGGGAAAATTGACGCTGGGTCGCGATGTTGGAACGCGCCGGTCGGCGGCGGCGGGCGTATCCTGCTTGCTTTCCGCGCTCCTGACAATGCGGAGCGCGCCATTTGGCGCGCCCAGTGAATTTGCGCGCCGCGGCGGCGCTCAACGCATCGGGAAGCGGCCTTCGGCGGTTGTGCGCGCGATGATCTTGCCGCTTTCGTCCAAGGCCTCGATCGTCCAGATGTAGCGATGAACCGTGCCCGGCGGCGGGCACGGCCCGATGTAGCTGATCGCGCCCTCGGGGACGCCGCCGCCGCTATAGCGAACGACGCCGCCGCCGTGCCGAAAATTCGGCGCGTCCCTGTCGCGCATCATGAACCGTAGGCTTTGCGTGTCCTTCGGCGCATCGACGATGGTGAAGGCCGGCGAGACCTTCTCGCACGGATTGATTCCCGACCATGAGAAGCTTGCGCTGAATGCAGAAGCGTCATGCGCGGTGAGCACAAACGCGGCGGCGAACAAAAGCGAGCGAGGCGAGCGGCGCATCTTCGACCCTTTCCCTAGCGTCGGCGCAGGGCGTAGGGGCCGAGCAGCGCCGTCGCCACCCGGTAGCCGCCGCCGGTTGGGAAAAGCTGGATCACCTGGTTGTAGCCGAGCGCGATGACGAACACCGTGACCGCGGTGGCGAGCGCCAAAAACAGGCCGAGGTAGATATGCGGGCCGAGCGCCTTGAACGCCTCCTCCGGGCCGTAGCAGGAGGAGGAGAGCCCGTCGGCGCCGAGGCCGACCCAGGCCAGCAGGGGAATCAGCGCGATGCGGTGGCGGGTGCGCGGATCCAGCGGATCAAGGGGGGCGCCCAGCACGAATTCGGCGAAATCTCGCGACGCCGCTCTTTTTGCCTTCGGGCATGCTCTCCTCCTGGCAAGCGCGACCATTTTGATGGAAGACCGGCGTCAACAGGGACGAGCCAAACCGATCGCGGCGGGGTCAGGATCGCCGCTCCAATTAGCGTTGGCAAGACGAATTTGGCGGGCGGCGATCGGCCGCGGCGCTTTCTTCTCTTTCTGGATATCGCGCAAGGCTTTTGCTTCGAGCGATCCGAAAGCGCGGGCTCGCGCGAGTCGCTACCCGAGGGGGGCAGCTAATTTTCGAGGATTGCCCGATGCCCAAGGCTCCGATACCCGCCCCGCGTTCGCGGCGGGCGTGAGTGCGACAGCGCTATCGGCGTCCGTCGCTGCGCCGAGTCTTGAAGCCGGCGTCGGCTCGGCCATAGATGCCACGAGACCTCACCTTTACACCGCGTCAGGACAGGCTTTAGGTCTGCTCCTTGGCAACGCCCCTTTATCTCGTCAATGTTTCCAATGATTAGCGCCTGAAGGTGCTGTCTTTGCCGCCGTTGACGGGCCACAGCCGGGATCCAGTACGCCCTGGAGAATGAAAGTGTCTCCTTGTGAGGATATTCCGTTTGCAATGATGGTCTGCCCAGCGGAGCCACCGACGGCGCCATGAAACGACAAAATAAACCCATAAGGTGGGCTCACAGGAGTGGCCTGCCATGCCTCTGGTTGGGTATTAAGCTCATCATGGCGATAAATGACTTGCCCATACCCCCCAACCCATAGATTCCCCGAATTGTCGAATGCGAAACACTCATCGAACTGCGAACCGAAACTCGAGAATACATTTACGATGTATGAGTGTCCGTCGGGAGAACCTGCCAAGGCTAAGCCAGCGCTCAAGCCCCAGCATAGAAGGGACCCGAGCGCCATTATCGTTTTGATATATTGCATGTGCTTCACTCCCGGTATTTATAAGCAATAAAAACTTAAAATCTATAGGAACTGATGTCAATTATGGAGATCAATAAAAGTAGTGTCCCATGCAATGGTTATACAAACTTTTTGTTGCAATTATGTGATGTCGATTTACTCAGTCATGTCGTACACTTATGCATGTGGACAGTACTTCAGCAAATTGGCGACCGTGACGGGATCGGGTGCAAGCGTCTGCTTCCCAACTTCGCAGATGATCGGACTCGCGACACAATCGTCCAAAAAAGGTGACGCGCCCCGCGCCGACATGCCTATCCTCCTGGCAAGCGTGACCATTTTGATGAAAGTCCGGGGCCAATCAGGGATGAGCCGAACCGATCGCGGCACAGTCAGGATCGCCGCTGCAATTGCCGTTGGCCAAGATCAAATTCGCGGGCGTCGACTGTCATTGGGGCGGCGTATTCTTCTCTTCCGGCGATCACCCGAGGATTTTGCTTCGGCGATCCGAAGGCGCGAGCCCGCGCCAGTCGCGATCCGGGCCTCCAATTTTCTTCGGCAGCTGCGCTCTCAATCCCTGCCTGCTCTGCCAGGCCCCGCTCGATCCGCCCGAGCGGGCGTTTTACGTCGCGAGCCATCGTGAGCGCCGCAGCAGCCGCGCCGCCGAGGCGCTGCTCGGCGTCAAGGTACCCCGGGCGGAAAGGCGAGGAAGGCCGCGCGCCGATAGGAAATTAGGATGCGGTGATCAGCCGCCTCTCAATTTCGCTGCAATATACTCGCGTTGGTCGCACCAAGTCCTTACAGAATATCATCACTTCGGTACCCCTAGCGTAGCTGCGCGCGGTATAGTCGATGTCGAATATTTCTTGATCAAAGCCGTGATATATTTCGCATATCTGGCCGACCCTGTCATAAGACATAACCCATTTCTGTCGTTTGATGCTTGCCTATCCGGTTAACCCATACAGCCACTAGATGTAGGGTGCAACCAGTCGCCGGAATAAAGTTCGGCATAGGTCGGCGCCTTTGCATCACCAGCGATGCCGAGCAACGAGCGGAAGGCGTTGAACGGGTAGAAGCGCCGGTTGAAGCGAAACGTGAATTCGTTGAGGTAGGCTTGTAGATGCTGTGCGCTGACCCCGTGATGGGTACCGGTCAGCCAGGTCTTGAGATTCGCGAAGGCGAGATGGATGATGGGCAGGAACTCTTCGGTCGCCTCGGGATCTCCGCATTCGGCAATGGCGTGGTGATCATGACCGCGCTTGCGCAGGCCGGCGTAACCGCTCCAATCGTCCGTGACGATCATTGTCCCCGGAGCGACAGCGCCATCAACAAATCCGCAAAGCGATTTGGCGCTTCGGTCCGCGGCGACTGCCAGTCGAATGCGCCCCGCATAGCGCCCATCCTTTCGCTTGTCCTGCGCGGTTCCAGGCTTGCGATGGCGCACCTCAACGGCGCAGGCAACCAGAACCTTGTGGTGAACCCCTCGGCCTTCCCCGCGTGTCCGACCGCCGACCCAGGTTTCGTCCACCTCGACATGCTCGTTCGCGTGGCCACCGATGCGATCCTGATCGGGGCGGATCATTCCGGCGCGCAATTTGTGGAGGATCTGAAAGGCTGTCTCGTAACGCGAGAGCCCGAGTTGCCGCTGGAACTGGACGGCCGACATGCCGGGGGTCTGGCTGGCGACCAGGTAGGCGGCCCAGAACCAGATGAACAACGGCGTGTGGCTGCGCTCCATGACCGTGCCAACGGTCAGTCCTGTCTGACGTCTGCATTTGCGGCATGCCAGCAGGCCCGGGCGGGTCGCAATGCGGAACGGTTCGCCAGTCACACTACAGTGCGGACAGACGAAGCCGTCTCCCCAGCGCGCCTTTTCGAGGTATTCAGCGCAGGCGGCATCGTCCGGGAAAAGCCGCTGAAACTCCGGCAGCGACTGCGGAAACGGCAGCGCGGCGTGCTGGTCGATGTCCATCAGAATCGGCGTGGGCGTATTCATACCCGCATCCATTTTTCAGGCAATCGCGTCAAGGGCAGCGGCGTCAAGGGCGAGCGGGCTCAGGCCCCGCTCATGAAAAATACTAGACCTAGTGGGTGTATGCGTCAACAGGATAGGCAAGGTTTGATGCACGAGACGATCTCGGCAAGACCAACATGATCTTCATGCCTATAATGATTTTGATAAAGATAGGCACCTTTCGCATAGTAGGGTGGATCGATATATAGCAAACATTTTCTCGAAATTGCGTTGACGTACTGCGACAAGAACAATGACGCATCAATATTAGAGACAGATATCCGTGATCTGAAAAATCCAATACGTCTGATGCGAGAGATCAAATCTCCTTTATTGAAGCGGCAATCGATCTTCCAAGCGCCTTCTTGGCTTAGGCCCCCGATTACGCCTCCGTTGAGAATTCCCGAGCGGTTAGTTCGGCTTAGAAAAAAAGTCGAGAACCCGAGGTCAAGCAAGCTGTGGGAGGATGCATTTCGCTTCACTTCCCTCGCCGCCAACCACGAATCGACCGATATTTCTGTTTCTAGGATGCGCGCGATCATTGCGTCGGTTTCGTGCACCGCTGAATGCCAGAAAGCATATACGCAAAGGTCGAGATCATTGATGTGGATGTGGCGCACTCTTTCGGAGAAAAGCAACCGAAGCGCCACTGCCGCACCGCCTGCAAAGGGTTCGGCGTAATGCCCGCCTTCAAGGTCATTGAGAGCGATGATTTCCGACAGATAAGGGGCAAGCTTTCCTTTTCCGCCCGGATAGCGAAGCGGCGAAAACCTACTCACGGCTTGCCTTGCTTTTCAATTGTTTCGAAAAGCGTCAAGAAGTAGGGATGAAAGCGATCCCATATCGTTATAATCTCAGTGTGCGCTGGCAAAGCGTGATGGCTGTGAATTGCGTGGTTCAAATGATCGGCAGTGTGAGTTTTGTCTCTGTTACCGTTTGCAACATCGCGTGCATACACGAGCTTGGGATTGCTTCCGGAAGGATCGACCTGCTTTAGGACAGCATCGACTTTAGTCCTTAATTTCACGTCAAAGTCGTGCCATGTCGCGCCGGGCTTGGAACTGAGTGGTGGTATCTTCATGGTTTCGAGAAACACCGTCGAAGACTTCTCAAGGAAAACACGGATTATCGCAGCAGAGATATACCGATTCTTTTCTACATTAAGTCCGCGCAATTCCAAGTAAAATCTATTCAAGGACTGGTTGGAAATCCTAAGACCGGGGGCAGCCAACGTCTTTCTCGTCTTTACTGCCTTGGAGCGCGCTGTTGCAGCACCGGTTCCCGATGATGCGGCGGTTGATCTGCCACCGCCACTTGCGCCAGTGGCGGTTCCGGTTCCGGAAGCTCCACCGCCTGAATATCCTGTCGGTGAGCCAGGAGAAGCTGCTCCCGCCGCAGCCGGGGTCGTCGCGGCAAGCTTCTTTACGTTCATTGAGGCAAAGTTTTCGATGAACGTAAGCTGCTGTTCAGCACTGCTGACATTGGTTTCGACAAACGACCGTTCAGACATCGCCTCGAGGAGCGCCTGGATAAGTTTTGCGGCCGCCGCTTCGTCGCCATTCTCAGCTGTAAGCGTTCCATCTTTAGCAAAACTCAGGCCGAGAACAGTCGAAACATGCGTCGAGGTCAGCACACGCTCCACTGTTGTGGTTTTCGACGCAATGCTGTCCCGGATTTCCTCCCCATCTATGCCGTGCTTTTCGAGGTAAGCAAGTGCGGTCATCCACCTTGTGAACTTGCCCTCAGTGGCGTCACTGCGGGCGGTCGCCACCGCGTTCCATGCGACAACTCCCGCTCCGCCCATACCCTTGTAGTGCTTCCGCTTGATCCAGACAGCAGCCTGTGCCCTGTCCAAGACAACGCATTCGAGATGCGATTTTCAGGTCGCAAAAACTTTGGTGCAGAGCTTGGAATTTGGCGTATCCAGGGGTACCGACGGCGAGGTGAGGCGTCATCAAGGTCTTAAGAGCAGCAACGCGCCTATTGCCTTCGAGCGAGATGTATTGACCTACGTGGCTTGGGTCTTCAGTAACAATAAGCAAGGATGAGGGGTCCATTCCTCGCTGTTCGACGATATCTTGTGCCAGCTCGGTTACTTTATGGGTTTTCTCGTCGGAAAGCAGAAATCGGATGGCTTCCCTTTCAGTCGTCGCCTGATCATGACGAAAGTTTTTCACATCGAGGGAAATGGCTGCGATATCAATTTTCATGGATAGCTCTTCGCCCGCTTGCCTTAATCTAGGTCTAGGTACCCGGCCGTGCGGCGCAACGTGGTAAGAATGGAGAAACGCGCCAAAGAATGCAGCTGATTTTGCCGTGTCAGAGGTCCCTCCCCGCGGCGAGATGATTTGGTTATCCTTGATGACCATAAGACGGGACCCTTCCCAAGGTCCGAATCAAACCACCGCAGATATTAAACTAACCATCGACACAATCGTCCAAAAAAGATGACGCGGCCCGCGCGCGCCTATAAACTCTCCGTTCCTAGCATTTCAAAAGCGTGGACTGAACCGATGCCTCCCTATCGCTCGCGCACGACGACGCATGGCCGCAACATGGCCGGCGCACGGGGCCTCTGGCGCGCCACCGGCATGAAGGACGCCGATTTCGGCAAGCCGATCATCGCCGTCGTCAATTCCTTCACCCAGTTCGTGCCGGGCCACGTCCATCTCAAGGACCTCGGCCAGCTGGTCGGGAGAGAGATCGAGGCGGCGGGCGGCGTCGCCAAGGAATTCAATACGATCGCCGTCGACGACGGCATCGCCATGGGCCATGACGGCATGCTCTACAGCCTGCCGTCGCGCGAGATCATCGCCGATTTCGTCGAATATATGGTCAACGCCCATTGCGCCGACGCGATGGTCTGCATCTCGAATTGCGACAAGATCACCCCCGGCATGCTGATGGCCGCGCTGCGGCTCAACATCCCCGCCGTTTTCGTCTCGGGCGGACCGATGGAGGCCGGCAAGGTTTTGCTCGGCGGCAAGATGAAGGCCCTCGACCTCATCGACGCCATGGTCGCCGCCGCCGACGACAGGGTCTCGCTGGAGGAGGTCGCGGTCATCGAGCGCTCGGCCTGCCCGACCTGCGGCTCCTGCTCCGGCATGTTCACCGCCAATTCGATGAACTGCCTGACCGAGGCGCTCGGCCTCGCGCTGCCAGGCAACGGCTCGGTGCTGGCGACGCACGCCGACCGCAGGCGCCTGTTCGTCGAGGCCGGCCATCTCATCGTCGATCTGGCGCGGCGCTATTACGAGCAGGACGACGCCTCCGTGCTGCCCCGCTCGATCGCCAGCTTCGAGGCCTTCGAGAACGCCATGACGCTCGACATATCAATGGGCGGCTCGACCAATACGGTGCTGCATCTGCTCGCCGCGGCGCATGAGGGCGAGGTCGATTTCACCATGCGCGACATCGACCGGCTGTCCCGCCGCGTGCCGGTGCTGTGCAAGGTCGCGCCGTCCGTTCCCGACGTCCACATGGAGGACGTGCACAGGGCGGGCGGCATCATGGCGATCCTCGGCGAGTTGGAGCGCGCCGGCCTCATCCACGCCGAAGCGCCCGTCGTCCATGCGGCGAGCCTTAAGGACGCGCTGGAGCGCTGGGACGTGCGGCGCACGCCGAGCGAAGCCGTCGGCGAATTTTACCGCGCGGCGCCGGGCGGCGTCCCGACCCAGGTCGCCTTCAGCCAGCAGGCGCGCTGGCAGGCGACCGACCTCGATCGTATGACGGGCGTCATACGCGACGTCGAGCACGCCTTTTCCAAGGATGGCGGCCTCGCGGTTCTCTATGGCAATCTCGCCGAGGACGGCGCGATTGTGAAGACGGCCGGAGTCGACGCCTCGATCCTCGTCTTCGCCGGCCCGGCGCGGGTGTTCGAGAGCCAGGACGCCGCGGTCGAGGGCATCCTCGGCGATAGGGTCAAAGCGGGCGACGTCGTCGTCATCCGCTATGAGGGACCGCGCGGCGGTCCCGGCATGCAGGAGATGCTCTATCCGACGAGCTATTTGAAGTCGAAGGGGCTCGGCAAGGCCTGCGCGCTGATTACCGACGGCCGCTTTTCCGGCGGCACCTCCGGCCTCTCGATCGGCCATGTCTCGCCGGAAGCGGCCGAAGGCGGCGCCATCGGCCTCGTCGAGGAAGGCGACCTGATCGAGATCGACATCCCCAACCGGCGCATCCATCTCGCCGTGTCCGATCAGACGCTCGCCGACCGCCGGGCTTTGATGCAGGAGAAAGGCAAAGCGGCCTGGAAGCCGGCCAACCGCGCGCGAAAAATCTCGATGGCGCTCAAGGCCTACGCGGCGATGGCGACGAGCGCCGCGCGCGGCGCAGTCCGCGACGTGAGCCAAGTCGAGCGGTAAGTCCAGACCTGCTAGAGCAACGCGATCGGAACTTGTTTATTTGTCTATAGTTCGAGATCCTCGAAAAATATCATTTTTTTGCGAGGCACCGCATGCCTGACGTTTCAGCAGCACCCTCACTGTTTTCTTCCATAACTGTCGCAGCCTTACCGAATATAATATTAGGCGTAATTACTGTATTTGCGGCAGCACTTGGTGCTACGATTTTTAAATGGTACGAAAGCTGGCACAATGCTGAACTAGCATCCAGAGCTTTGACTGATCTTCAACAGTTGGAATTTGTAATGCATTGATAGCACGGATAGTTGAAAAATCCGCCCCGTATAGCTCGCGGCGCCGCTCGTGTTGTACCTATAATTCATATTCGATGGGTCAGAAATGCCGCCGTCGCGCAGCAGGTTCACACTACCACCCTGACTTGGGTCCACTGTCGCATTGACGCTGATTTCTCCCGCCAGCCCAGTGACGGACGTCGGCATGGCCGTCGCGCCCGGCGTCGTAAAGAGACCCGGCAGGTTAGGGCCGGCGCCTGTCTGATCGCTCTCCGCGAACGCGCTGATTAGCGCTCCGGCCATATTATCCAATTGAGCCCGGTACGTCACCGACGTTGAATCGCGCAGCGAAGCGAGGCCAGCGAGCGTTCCCGAAGAGATCGGCATTACAGCAGACGGCCCCGTGATCGCGACTCCGTCGACGTAGACGGAATTGCCGACGGTCCCAGCCGTGTAAGTATTGGTAGGCGTGAATGTCACATTGCTGGCGACGCCTCCCTGGAATAACGTCGCGCCGCTGTCGGTATAAACCGACATGTCGCCATTTGCTCCAACGGTCGTTGAGATACCGATTTGCTGCGAGAGCTGCTGCAGGATCGAGTCACGCTGATCCTGCGCGTCGGTAACATCGGACCCCGCCGCCAAACCCGAAACAACCTGCTGGTTCGCAGCCTGGAATTGCGTAAGAAGGGAATTCATCGCCGCGACCGATGTCGCCATTCCCGAATCGGCGGTTTCCCGCACTTGCTGAACCGTTGCCGTCGCGCTATTGAGGCCTTGCGTCAATGTTTTCGCCGCGGTCACGACGGCTGCCGCCGCGGTCGGATCACTGGGCGACGACGAATAGGCTTGAAGAGCATTGGTCAATGAACTCAGCAATGCAGCCGGCGAGGTGGACGTCGACGGCGAACTGGAGCTGCTACTGGAGACGTCGCCTACGGTTTGATTGAGCGTATCGAGGCCGGCCGACATCGCTTGCTGCGTGGCGTTGGCGGCGGTCGCCGACAGCACATTTTGAAACACAGCCTGGTTGGAGGCCCGCGTGACGGAGACGACCTGCGAACCAGACGCCGTCGTCGTCACATTCGCGATTTTTCGCGAATAAAACGACGTATTATTGCTATCGGAAATATTGCGCGTGAGCACCGCGGTCTCGGCGGCGACCGTGGCGAGCCCAGATTGCATTATGTTCGTGGCGCTCGAAAGACCCATAGCGCGTCACCTTCCTGATATCAGAGACTGGGTCATTTAATCATATTGTTGAGCGCCGCCAGAAGATCGGACCCAGTCTGGAAGGCTTTTGAGTTCGAGACATAGCTGTTTTGCGCAACGATCATGTTTGTCAATTGAGTTGCGAGATCGACCGTTGATGATTCGAGCTCCGATGATTTGATCGCGCCGAATCCGCCTTGGCCGGCGTTGCCGACCAAAATCGATCCGGATTGAGCATTTGCCTGATAAACATCGCCTGGCAATGATGTCATATTGTTAACGCTTGCCACGGTTCCGAGAGGGATCGTGGCAATCGCCTTTGTCGCGGCGTTAGCGAAGACCTCAGATAGGACGCCATCGGCGCCAACGCTCACAGTGCTCACCGGGCTTGGCGCGTTCCCGTTGGTCGTCGCAGACGACACAGTGAAAGGTGAGGCCAGTTGGGTTGAGCCGGCAAGGTTGAGAGTGAGAGTTCTGTCCGTTTGGGATAGCGACTGAAGCCGTTGTCGGAGCGGTCAAACTCCCGTCGGTTGCGCTAAATGTCAAAGTCTGTGTGCTCAACGCCGGAGCTGAATATGGAAAGCCGCCATTCGCCGCCGCATCGGCGTTATTGTAAATTGTCTGCTCCCAGGTGTTGGTTCCAGTTTTGGCTGAATAAATGTCAAGGGTCACCGGATTCCCCAGATTATCATAGGCGACAAGGGTCGATTTCGACGTGTAAGTCGAGGTAGCTAGGTTAGCGCTCGGCAGCGCCCCCGTCACGACCGTCGCATTCGAATTCAGATTTGCGACATAGGCACCGGTCGTCGACGGAACAGCCTTGAGGCCATCGCCGGTGACGCTCACGGGCTGTAATCCGTTAACGCCGTCGGCTGGTGAGCCGCCGGAAGCGCTGCTATAACCGAGGAGCGTGAAGCCCGCGGCATTGACGAGATTACCCGATGCGTCCTGGGTGAAGTTGCCCGCGCGCGTTAGATAAGTCACCCCGCTCGGGTCGGCGACCAAAAAGAATCCATTGCCCTGGACGCCGAGAGAAGTCGGGGACGAGGCGCTCGTCAATTGGCCTTGTGCAGAAATGTTGTAATTGACAAATGTGCTGACGCCAGCCACGTTGTAACTGTTGGTGCTAGTTTCATCCACCAAATCCTGAAACTGGACGGCGGCGTCCTTGTATCCAGCTGTATTGGCGTTGGCGATGTTATCCGATATCGTCGAGAGCATGCTGGCCTGCGCCGCCATTCCAGACACGCTTGCATTCAAGGCGCTAACTAGGCTCATCTAAGATTCTCCGCATTGGACGCGCTAACCTAATCGGACAGAGCTTGCGTAAACCTGACCCCGCGACCGACACCGCAAATGTCGATCGCGTGGGATTGCCTGCGCCGCAAAACGCACTGAAAGCGTTCGCCGCGTCGCGTAATGGAGCTCACGCATAATCGAACAGAGCGTCGCGCGTTCCACCGACTGTCGCCGCGCCAGCCGCCCGCCCCTGGCCTCGAAGACCAGCGCTCAAATTAAATAATGGAGCCGCCCGAAAGAAAAATCTGGAGGCTGGCAAGCCTAACAATAAATGCGCGGCCTGCATTTTGCGCGAGCGGCGCCACCGCGACGCGCGAGCGCCCTTACGAGGACAGAATATGTCGTCAGCGGGGCTCCGCGGCCACGCTCTTTGCGCGATGTCGCATCGACGCGAACGCGGCGGCGAACGGTTCTACAGGTTCTACAAAAGACGTCTCGCCAGCCTTTAGCCATCCGTCGGATCAGCCGTGAAGAAACCAAAGCCAGGCGCGTTCGCTTCACATCGAGCCGTCTAATTCTACTGAATCACAAAATCGAGGGAGATTCGCGTCGCGAGCAAATCTGGTAACTTGTTGATTCGTTGATCGATACCCGGTGTTTGATATGGATCTCTCGAGACCAACCAGCCAAGCGCGTTTTGCCGCCTATGTCGAGGCTCTTGTTGAAGTGATCGGGCATGCCGATCGGGCCAAGCCCTTGAACGATTATTGCGTCGGGCTGTTGATGCCGGGCGAGCGCAAGAGCGTCGAGCCTATGGCGGCGATTGTTGCGCCGACACGCGTCTCGGCCAAACATCAATCGCTTCTGCATCTGGTCGGCGAAGCGCCCTGGTCGGACGAGGCGGTCTTGAGTAAGGTTTTCGAGCTGGTTCTGCCTTCCCTCGAGAGACAAGGCCCCATCGAAGCCTGGATCGTGGACGACACGGGCATTGCGAAAAAGGGGACCCATTCGGTCGGCGTCGCGCGGCAATATTGCGGCAGGCTCGGCAAGCAGGACAATTGCCAGGTCGCGGTGACGCTGTCGATCGCCAATCATACGGCGAGCCTGCCGATCGCCTACCGGCTCTATATGCCGGAGGCATGGGCAAATGATCAGGCACGCCGAAAAAAGGCGCATATCCCCAAGGAGATCGAGTTCAAGACGAAGCCACAGATTGCGCTTGATCAGATCCGTGCGGCTCATGCCGCAGGCGTCGCGCCGGGCGTCGTGCTGGCTGATGCGGGCTATGGCGTGAACGGCGGCTTTCGCGCCGGAGTGACAGCTTTGGATCTGCCTTACGTCGTCGGCGTCCAATCGACGCTGACCGTTTGGCCGCCCGGTCAGGAGCCTCTACCGGCAAAGCCCTGGAGCGGCCATGGCCGCAAGCCGTCTCGTCTGAACCGTGATCTTGAACATCAACCCGTCACGGTCAAGGAGCTGGCGCTGAGCTTGAAGAAAAAAGCATGGCGCAGCCTCACCTGGCGCGAAGGTTCGAACACGCCGCTCGCCTCGCGCTTTGCCGCTGTGCGTCTGCGCCCAGCCTCGCGTGATTGCAATCGGACCAAACCGCATCCGCTGGAATGGCTCATTGTTGAGTGGCCGAATGAAGAAGCTGAGCCGACGAAATATTGGCTCTCGACCTTGCCCAAGGACACGCCTTTGCAGGATCTCGTCGACAAGGCCAAATTGCGCTGGCGCATCGAACGCGATTACGAGGAGCTGAAAGGCGAACTCGGATTGGCCCATTACGAAGGTCGAGGTTGGCGTGGCTTTCACCACCACGCGACACTCTGCATCGCAGCTTACGGCTTTCTGATCTGCGAACGGGAAGCGATTCCCCCCTCAGCCTCCTGGCGGCGCAAGATGCCTCCGTTACCCAAAGGTTTTCGACCCCGCGGCGCCGCCGATCCGACCAGAACGTCACGTCGAAAACTCGATCGCGACGATCCGAAAACGGCTCACCGTCGCGCTCGCAAAAACCCTTATGCGATGTCCATGCTGTCAAACAACACACCGCCAGACAGCTACCCATATCCGTTCATGACACAGTAGAACTAAACGGTAGCCGAGATAACGAACTGAATTGATGGGATCGTATCCAAGTTGGCGACGCAATTTCTTGCGCAATTTGCTGATGTGGCTTTCGACAACGTTCTCTTCAACATTTTCATCGAAGATTCCATAGATTGAATTGAAGATTTGCGCCTTGCTGACGCGGCGGCCGCGGTTATTTACGAGATATTCCAATATTCGGCGCTCACGCCGCGGAAGCGCCAAAACATGCCCCTTCAATTCGGGATCGCGTCCATCAAAAAACACTCTGAGGTCGCCGATAGCGACGGAATCCGCCTCGTATTCATTGCGCCGCTTGATCGCGCCGACGCGCGCGAGGATTTCGCGAACATGGATGGGTTTGCGCACCACGTCATCGACGCCCGCGGCGAAAAGATCGAGCGTCTGCTCAAGACACGGCGTTTCATTCAACGCAATAACGGGCGCGCGCGAACGTTCCCTAATCATCTTCGGATAGGCTTGCCGGTCCCTGCAATCGCCAAGCAAAAAAGCTTCGACGGCGCCAAGGTCGGTTTCAGCGACTGTCATTACCCATTCGCGAAATTCCTCAGGACAAAAGCCTGCTGAAGAAACGCCCTCACTGCTGAATCGGCAGGTGTAGCCAGAGGTCACAATTTCACGTTCATCAACGATTACAAGCATTTGGATCCCCCTGAATCAAATCTCCTCGTTAACTGAATATTAACAACTAGTAACTATCCCCCGGCAGAGCCGGGGGCTTTATTTATGTGAGCCGCTCAAAGCGGCTGGGAGGGGACGCTGACGCGTCCCCGGTTCATTGGGCCACCTGATGGTGGCCGATCAGCGCCAGAGGTTCAGTTGCTCCAGCCTCTGATCTTCCTTTTCCTGGCTCTTGATGTATTCCCGGATCGCAGCTTCGTCTCTCCCCACGGTCGAGACGAAATATCCTCGCGCCCAGAAATGTTGCCCTACAAAATTGCGCCGCCGTTCCCCGTAAACGCGGCCCAGATGGATCGCACTCTTGCCCTTGACATATCCGATCACCTGAGAAACCGCGTATTTCGGCGGGATCGAAATCATCATGTGCACATGATCCGGCATCAAATGCCCTTCTTCGATCCGGCTTTCCTTTTGTGTTGCTAACTTACGAAGCAATTCTCCAAGATGATCCCGCAGTTGCCCGTATAGCGCCTTGCGGCGGAACTTCGGGATGAACACGACGTGATATTTGCACTCCCACTTTGTGTGACTTAGACTCTCAAACTCGTCCATCGTGACTTGACCTTTCGTGTGCTTGGCGGCTCACAAAAGCGATGGTCACGATGGACTTCAGGAAACGTCAAACTATTGCTGCCTCCCCGGCAGAGCCGGGGGATCTCCCGCACGGTTTAGCATCGCGTCAAACGAAATTATCGTTTAGCGTGTATTTTTCGCCAATTTTTTTCATGACGCAACCTTAGGTCGTAATCACGGTCGCCCCCTCAGACATCCTTTAAACCCGCATTCGCCAGATGATGCGCTGCTGTCTGGCGCGATAGCCGCAATTCAGCTATCATAATCAGCATGTTATGCTGATTTGGAAGCGGCTATCATGGCGAACCCGGCGGGTGAATCGAGCGAGGGCGTTCTCAAGCTCGATTTTGACCGGCGGCTGATGCTCCAGTTTCGCGGATCAATGGTGACCTCCGACGCAGGATTGCTCGCCTATAAGGAATTCGATGGCGCGCTCGGCCTCACTGCCATGGCCGGCGAGATGCTCGCAGACGCACGCACCGGCAAGAACGGCCGCCATGCGCTGGTTGGAATGTTGCGGCAGGCCGTGTTTGGACGGCTTGCCGGCTACGAGGATGTCAACGACGCCGACCGTCTTCGTCACGATCCGGCGATGCGCTGGATTGTCGGCCGCAAGGCGGCCTGGGGATGCGCGGCGTCGGCGAGCCAGATGGGCCGCTTCGAGACGCGCTGGCTCACAGCCGAAAAGAACCTTTCGGCGCTTGCCGATCTGTCCGGCCACTGGATCGACAAAGTTCGTGCTCGCCGTCCGCCCAGAGGCATCGTGTTCGACATGGATTCGAGCGTCAGCCCGACGCATGGCGAGCAGGAGATGAGCGTCTGGAACGGGCATTACGAGTGCATCTGCTATCATCCGCTGTTCGTTTTCAATCAATTCGGCGATCTGGAACGCTGCGCTCTGCGCCCTGGCAACGTTCACAGCGCCGACGGGTGGGGCGGCGTTCTAAAGCCAGTCGTGGCGCGCTATCACGGCAAGCTCTCGCGCATCTATTTCCGCGCCGACGCAGGCTTCGCCAATCTAGAGGTCTATGAGTTTCTCGAAGCCGAGCGCATCAAGTATGCGATCCGGCACCCGGTCGCCTGAGCGACACACAGAGGGGAGATAACATGAAATTCGTTTCTGCCGCCGCATTGGCAATTATTGGCTGCCTTGTCGGCTTCAATTCCGCAAACGCACAAGGAGCCGCTATGAAAACGACGCCGACGACCAAAATTCTCGCCATCGGGACCATCAATCCCGGTTTTGAACAATCGCAGATGTTTGCTGTCCTACCGGAGGAAGTTCGGGAAACTGTCGACCTCTACCTCGATGGCAAGATCGAGCAGTGGTACTCGCTACAGGGAAAGCCGGGCGTGGCGTTCATCATCAACGTCACCGATCCGGCCGTCGCTCACGAAATGCTCGAAAAGCTGCCTTTGGGTAAAGCACATATGATGAGCTTCGAACTGATCCCCATTGGCCCGCTCAACCCGCTTCGCTTTTTGCAGGGCATGCAGCCGAAACCTTGAGATATGCAGGTTCAATCCAGGACGTAATATCCGATATTTCCGCCATTTCCTCCCAGGCCCAGGAGCGCCTCGGCTACCCCACTCAAAAACCCCTCGCCCTTCTCGAACGCATCATTGCCGCCTCTTCCAACGAAGGCGATCTCGTCCTCGATCCCTTTTGCGGTTGCGGCACTACGATCCACGCCGGGCAAAAACTTAATCGCCGATGGATCGGGATTAAAGGGTCCGGCAGTTCATGGACAGAACGCCCGGGCGTTGGCGGTCCACGCGCCAAGGCCGCTCGCCACCATGTTGGAGATCACCAGGCAGACGTATTTCTTTTGCGCCGGGTCGTTGCCCGGTCCGGCGTGGTAGCGCGCCGCCGCGAGCGTCCAACTGCCTTCCTTCTCGCGCAAAGTCTTGAGAAATTGCGCGGCATATTCGACGTTCTCGCGCGGGTCGAACATCGCCACGAGAGATGGAAATTGGCGGCCGTGGAAATGGTGGTTGATCTGCATGCAGCCAATATCGATCAGCCGCGCGCCATCCCTCCACGCCTCCTCGAAGCGGCGTAGCGCTTCGTCGAGATTGGCTGGAAAGACCGCCGGACCCTCGAGATTAAGGGCATAAGGGTTAAGCGCGCCGCCCCGCCCTGTTTCCGTCATCCCCACGGCATAGAGCACCGCCAGCGGAACATTGTATTTCACCGCGGCGCGGATCATCTCGCGTTCGCACAGTTTGCTCTGATTGAGGTTCGACGTGGCCGGCGGCGCGGCGAAGGCCACGGACTCAAAGATAGATAGCGTCGCCGCGACCGCCGCCAGGAAACCGATCCTCGCCGATTTCGGCGCGCTGAATTGGCGACAATCGACGATCCTTTTGCGCTTCAAATCGACCATCGGCGCTTGAGCCCCCCTCTTGCGATCCGCTCGCCAACGCCGATTGGGCGCCACCCTGATTGTCTGTTGCATGTGTCTGCGTGGTTTCGCGTCCATGCTGCATTTGCGTGACCTGCGACTGGCTAATCTTGACGACGAGATTGTCCATCGCATAGCCGGAGGATCGCAGCCGCTCGGCGAGACGATCCTTGTCGGCGCCGATCAGTCTCACTGCATCAGCGTTGGCGGCCTCAACCTGCACGTCAAGACGAGCGCCGGAAAGCCGCATCGTGATGGTTACAGCACCCAAACTCTCCGGTTTGAGTTGCAGATTGAGAGTTTTCACGACGGACGGCGAAGCCTGAGACGGGAGGCCAGCCTCGCCGCCCGGAACCGCGGCCTCAGAGGACCCGGCTGGCTCGGCGCCTTCGCTCGAAGACGCAAATACGGAGCTAGCTTCGCCTACAATGCGATCGGCAATCTGATGAATTGGCGCGATCTCGACGACCGGCGGAAGATGCGTTTTTTGATCAAGGACCGCGACCTTGACTGGACCTCGTTCGAACGCCGCGCTCGTTGGGATGGGGCGAGTCGTCAGAGCCTCGACGGCGAGGTCATGGCCGGCCACGCCCTGGCTGGCGGACGCGCCCGTTTCCTGTAGCTTCGGTAAATCCATGCTCGCCGTCGCCGCGCCTAGCGGAGAAATGGCCCAGCGCTCCGGAGCCTGCGCCAAGGTCTGAAAAGGCGATTGCGGCGCTAACGCCACGGCGACGGCGGAAGCGGCGAGCGTCGAGGAAGACCCTAGGCATTCGCCATGCATCGCCGAAATCGAGGCTGCATTGGCGAAGCTGGCGAGCGTGGAGATGGGGTCGAAGCCGCTCCCGGGCAAGGATTTCGAGGACAGCGGATCGGCGCGCGAGGTCGGTTTCGTTTTTTCCGGATGCGTCGGAGGCGACGCCGGCGTCGCCTCAGCAACGCCTTCATGTGGCGGCGCATCGGCTCCGAATGTGTCGGCGCGCCACTGCGACAGCGCATCATTCGCCGCGGCCTTTATGCCCGCCAAAGCCGCATCTGCCGTGCTTGAATGCGCTGCTTTCGCGCCATGCGGCGAGAACTCCGCCTCGCCCTGCTGCAAGGCCTGCAATCGCGCCGGAAGGCCGGCGCCGCCGTCTTTGAACGGCGTAGATTCTTGAGACGGCGGCGTCACATAGGCGCGATCGGCGCCGCCCCTCGACGCGGCGGCCGGCGGCTCTGCATTCTGGCCGTTCGCGTCCGCCCCACACACGTCGGATAAGCCTGCGCCGCATTCGGCGATTGCAGCTGGGCCCGTTCTGGCTGAGGCCGGCTCGCGAAAGGACGCTGGCCTGTCGGCGCCTAGGTGGCCGCATGACGGGCCAGCGATTGTAGCGTCGCGCTTTGACACTTGGGACAGGACGTCGCCGAACGACGCGTCTTGCCCGACGGGCGACGACGCGCCAGCGGCGCCGCTCCATTTGCAGGCGCTCGACGAATCGGGAATGATCGAGCGCCCGCCGACGAAGCTATCGATGAGATTCATGGCGACGCCTTCTTCAAAAGCGCCGCGGTCTGGCTTATCGCCATGCGCGCAAACTCGATGAGAACCAATGGCGACGCGTCGTCTCCATCACCGCTGTGCGGCAGCGGCTGCGCCTCTGGCGCTTCGAAATTGGCGGTCCCCTCTCCGGCTTCACTCTCCTTCTGAATTTGCCCCGCCATCTTCGCGACCACTTCCTTGAGTTCCTGGTCGCGTTTCTGCAAATGCGACGGATCGATCTCCGTGAGCTCGCGCAAACCTCTTTCGGGAGATTGCGCGAGGATCGTCGTCGTCGCTTCATAGAGTTTGGAGCGGGCTTGCTCGGCGCCGGTTTCCTGCGACAGCCGCACCGCTTGTTCCGCGGCGAAACGAGCCGGCTCGATCTTGCCTTTGACGATGCCGTGTTGCGCGATGCTCAGATAGAGTTCCAGCTGTTCCGAACTATCGAGATCGCTCAGCAAATTT
This sequence comes from uncultured Alphaproteobacteria bacterium, assembly GCA_963815815.1. Lineage (GTDB taxonomy): Bacteria > Pseudomonadota > Alphaproteobacteria > Rhizobiales > Beijerinckiaceae > Methylocapsa. The sequence goes on along the minus strand of CAWFIA010000006.1, from coordinate 751,827 downwards.
GTCAATTTCTCGCGCTGAGCAGGATCGCTGGTCAAGCCGAAGCGCATCATCGAATCGTTGAAGCGACGGCGAAAATTGTCCGCATATATCGATTTTCGATAGCGCCGCAGATATTGGCTGGACGATGTGACGAACCGTGCGAGATCCGATGTCTCATCGGCGAGAAACGCCAAACGGCGAAGCGCCGCCTCCTCAATCAACGTGCCGGGAGCCAGAATTCGGGCCTCGTCGAGCAATCGCATGGCCCGACCGGGATCTTCCCTGGCGGTCAGCGCCGATTGAGCCAGCGCGATATAGCCGCCGAGAGAAGCCGCCAAGGTCCTTGCGTCGATCGCCATCAGAATTTGTCTCGCCTTGGCGTCCTGGCCTTCGACATAGGCGAGTGTCCCGACCATCAAAGCGGCCTCAGGCTCCGGCGCGGCGCCCATTTGGATGATTTTTCGGATCGCGCGCGGCTGACCGCCGCTCAGCGTATAAATTATGGCGGCGCGGTCGTTGCGCGCCTCGCGCCAAACCGAAGCGTCGGCGGCCAAGAAGCGCTCGGCGATCTGCCCGATCAATTTCGGCAACTTGCCCTGCGCCTCAGCGCTTCCCGCCGCCACTTCGTCCTGGATGGCTTCCAGCGAACGCATCATATCGACGGGTCGAGCGCCGCGCTGCTCCGGCTGCGAGCGCGCCGCCTGCTGCCCAAAAGCCACGCTGCCGCCAAGGCAGGCGAGCGCCAGGCAAAGCAACAATTTCGCCGGTTTCCTCACGGTTTTTCCTTTCGCAGCAAGATTTCGATCCGCCGGTTCGCGGCCGCCAGAGGGTCGGCGGCGACCTTCAATCGCCGATCGGCGTAGCCCTCGATTTTTTCAACGCGCTTTTCATCAAGGCCGCCGCGCGCGAGCATGTAATGGGCCATGTGCGCCCGCGCGGTCGACAGCCGCCAGTTGTCGTAGGTCGCTGATTTGTAGGGACGCGCATCGGTGTGGCCGCGGACGACGATCACGCCTGGCCGCGCCTTGAGTATGCCGCCAATCTTCGCCAGGACCTCCACCGTTTTTGGCTGAGGCTCCGCCGATCCGATCGCGAACATGGCGAAATTGCGATCGTCGGTAAGACTGATCAGCACGCCTTCGTTCGTGCTCTGGACATCGATGTGCGGGCCATTCGCCGCCCGGCCCTCCTGCTTCGCCAGCGCCGCGACCTCGGCCTTCAGCTTCGCCGCGTCCGCGTCCTTGATTGGCGTCGCCTCGGCGATCCCGTCCGTGGCTGCCGTCGCGTTTGGCGGGCGCGCCCTCGTCTCAGCGTCCGGCTTCGGCTGAGGGGACGGCTGGGGCGGAGCGCGCGCTGGCGGAGCGCCGTGGTCTCTCTGGCCGGCGGATGCGGTCTGCTGATCGCTCGGCGTCGCGGGGGCGGCTTCGGACTGGCCCAGTGGCTCGGCAACCCGCGGAATGGTCGTGAACGGATCGTTGAAGGGCTCAAGCGTGTCAGGCGAAGGCTCGGCCGTGACCGTCTCCGCGGACCCGGACGTCGGTTTTGGCAGCTCGTCGATCTGCGCGTTCGCGGCAATCTCGGCCAGCACCGCATAAGGATTGCGGAAGAGGGCGGACTCGGAATGCGTCGGCAATTTGGCGCCCGGATATCGAGTGACTTCTTTGGTCTCGGCCAAAGACTGATTCGTATCGGCCTCGACCTTCAACTCGCTGGTTTTCGGTCCCGCGCCCATCTCCGTGTTCTTCGGATCGCGAAACCCCTTCTTTAAGGTCGTCACATCGACCAGCTTGACTGGATTAAAGTATTGCGCAACCGCGTGCTTCGTCTTGTCGCTGGTCGAGCTGATCAGCCATAAAACGAGGAACAGCGCCATCATAGCCGTCATAAAATCGGCGAAGGCGATTTTCCACGCGCCGCCGTGATGTCGGTCGTCGTTCGAGGCGTGCCTCTTGATGATGACGATGTCCTGATGCTCTTTTTCGGCCACGGGCTAGCTCAATTTCGCCGATGCGTCGATCCGCTGGACCCACGCTTCGATTCTCGAATTCGATGATGGCTTGATCAGCAACGACTTTGACGTCGATTGAGGAAGAAGGCGTCCATACGACCGAACCCGCCGAACTCGCCAGCTTGTTCCGAATCGAGTCGAGGAGATCCTCCGGGCCGCTGATCTCGATGATGCGCTGATCGCGGCCGCAGAGAATGAGGCTGACGTTCTCGGCGAATTCGTCAACGGCCCTATCACGCAATGATTTTATCAAAACGGGGCGCAGGATCCGCGCCACACTCGCGCGGATGCTCGTCTCGATTGCGGCGAGGGCGGCGGTGAGCTTGGTGCTCAGGCCGGCGCTTTCCTCCTCCACCCACCTCGCCCGCTCGCTCAATAGACGCGTCTCGAATGCGACGCTCTCTGATCGACGGGCCTCTTCTTGCTGCCGGCCCACCGCGGCTAATCCCGCAGAATATCCTTCGCTCCAACCTTCCTGGCGCGCAAGCCCCGCCGCCGCTAGCGTCATTTCATCGACAGCCGCATCCGCGTCCGTTGCGCCCACAGCCGGCTCGCAAGAGCGGTCCGTCGTCAACTCCCCACAATCCTCGCCGCTAAAGCATGCGAGATATTGCGAGACCGGTCGCGGCGTCATGCATAGTCTCCCTGGTGCATCCACTGCTTCAGTATGGCGGCGGCCTGCTCTTCGTCGAATTCGACGATTTGCTCGAGACGCTTTTGCGGCGAACGGCGCGGATTGTTGGTGAGATCTTCAATGAGATTGACGTCCGCCTGCGGACCCCACCCAAGTTTCAGGCCGGGATCATCGCTGCTCTCGGAGCTTGCGAAACTCTCCAGCGCCGCGGCTTCGGCCGGCCCGGAGACAGAGGCCGGAGCCGCAAGAATCGCACACGCGGCGGGCCGCAAGCCGAACCAAATGAGTAGGAGCGAGACAACCAGAATCGTCACGGCGTTGAGGACATTTCCGGATTGCCGAAGCAGCATTTCGGCGACCGGCGGCGGCGGCTGCGGTGCGAGGTCGCGGCCGGCGTCGATGAAATCCACTGCGGAGATTTTTATGTTATCGCCACGCTCGTTATGGACGCCGGCGGCGGAGGCGACCAACTGCTCGAGCTCGTTCAGCTGCTTGTCGACCGCCCCAGGCGCCGCGTTGCCGCCGAGAGCCGCGAGCAGGGTCGCCTTGTTGATCAGCACCGCGACGGAAATATTGTTGATCCCGTATCCGCCGCTGGTTGTGTTGATTGTTTTCGATGAGACTTCGTAATTGGTGAGCTCTTCGCTTTTCTTGTTCTCTTCGCTCGATTGCTTACCGTCATCAGCCTTGACGGTCTCCTGCGGCAGGTTGCGCTCCACAGTCGCAGGCGACTGATTGGAGCTGTTTTGCGAAACCTGATTCTGCTTGGTTATCTTGACGGAACGCTCGACCCGCGAATCAGGATTGTAAATTGTTTCGTTGGTCTCCTTTTTGTCGGTGTTCAATCGCGCGGCGACGCTTACTTGAAAATTCCGCACGCCCAGATAAGGCGTCAACGTCTTACGAATATTGTCGACGATCTCCTGAGAAACCGTGCGCTCCAGCGACAGCATGCCGCCCGGCGCCGTATCCGCGAGGTCATTTCCGGATGCGAGGAGGACGCCGTCGGTGTTCAGCACAGTAACCTCTTCCATGGTCATCCCCGGCACCGCCGAAGCGACGAGATGGCGTATGGCTCTCGCTTCGGACACGTCATCCGCGGTCTCCGTCCGAATCACGACCGAGGCCGACGGCGGCTCCCGCGTGCGTCGGAACGAACCTTGATCCGGCATCACGACGTGGACGCGGGCGGCTTTGACGCCGCGCATCAGCTGAATGGTGCGTGCGAGCTCGCCCTCAAGCGCTCTGACCCGCGTCACCTCTTGCATGAATGAGGTGAGGCCGAGCGAGCCGAGTTTATCGAACAGTTCGTTGCCGGCGTTTGGGCTGTTCGGCAGACCCTTTTCGGCGAGCAGCATCCGCGCCCTCGCCGTCTCGCCATAACGGACGAGAATCGTATTGCCGTCGGAATTTACGTCAAATGAAATGTCGGCCTCTTTCAGCGCCGCGGCGATCCTGCTGACGTCCTGTCTGTCAAGTCCGGCGTAAAGGACTTCGAGCGCCGGCCGGCTCAGAAAATAGCCGGCGAGCCCCGTCATCGCGAAAATCGAAACGCCGATCATGGCCAACGCTATGAGCCGGCGCGAGCCGAGCTTCAAAAGATTGGCCCAGATCTGTTCGACTTGCTTTTGTCCGACCATCCGCCGCCTCGATCAGCTGCGCCATTAACGGCGTCAAATCTAGGCCGATAAGCTTGCTCGGAGATTGCAAAAGAAGAGGCCGCGCCCTCAGAGCGCGGCCCTACTCAGCCAAGACCAATGTTTAGAGCGCGCCGACGTCAGCCGAAGAGCTTCAGAATGAGTTGCGAATTGGTGTTGGCGATGCTCAGCGCTTGAATGCCCAACTGTTGCTGAACCTGCAACGCCGCGAGCTTGGTCGCAGCGGCGTTCATGTCAGCGTCCACGAGAGAGCCGACGCCTGTGGTTAGCGAATCACTAAGGTTGGAGATATAGGTTTGCTGGGTGGTGATATTTGTGCTCGTCGCGCCGAGCTCGCTCGCTGCGGTCGTCATCGAACTGATCGCCGTCTCGACGTCTTTCAGCATATTGGCGAGGTCGCCAGCCGTCGCCGCGGTAATGTTCAAGGACAGGATTGACGCCGCCATATAGTTTGCGCCGCTCGCTCCGAGGATGCCGGTCGTCGCGCCGGTCGTCGCGTCGAAGAGAGCCGTCTGGCTGGTGTCGACGGAGAGGAAGCTAACGCCGTTGGTCGAATTGTAAGAGGCGACCAGATTGATCGTGCCGCCGGTCGTTTCAAGGAAATTCAGACCGTTAAAATTGGCCGAAGAGCCAATGCTGACCAGAGACGCCTGCTGAGAAGAGATGTCCGTTTGGACTTTGGTCAGATCGGTGCCCGGCGCCGAGGCGGTGACCAGATCGTTCTTGATGTTTCCGACCACCGAGATCGCTTGCTGCAACGCCTGCGTCATTGTGGAGACGACCGAAGAACTTTCGCTCAGCGCGTCATTGACGGCGCCGAGCGCGCCGATATTGGATTTCATCTTCGTCGCGATCGACCAATAGGGCGGCGTTATCGGCGGCGCTCGAAATGCGCATGCCGGTCGAGACCTGGTTCTCGGCGGTCTTAAGGTTCTGCTGCGTTTGCGTCAGGGCGGCAAGCGCGGTCATAGCGGAGGTGTTGGTCAAAAGGCTTGACATGGGATGTCCCTTAATTTGGTTTCAGTTGGGGACATACCGGATTTGCGCCGGTACGACAGGGCGGCATGATGCCTTTAGATATCTGGAGGATCCAACCTGACGTGATTTCGTGATAGCAGAGCAATCTTGCGCAAAGCTTAACCCGATTGTTGCGATCTCGCGTTTCGCCGCTCTTCGTTACACATAGGATCTGACAAGGCTTCCGATCAAAAGATTCCAGCCGTCGATCAGAATGAAAAATAGGATCTTGATTGGAAGCGCGATCACCGATGGCGGCAGCATCATCATGCCCATGGACATGGTCAGAGTTGAGACGATCATGTCGATCACGAGAAACGGCAGCGCGATCAAGAAGCCGATCTCGAAGCCGCGCCGCAACTCGGAAATCATGAAGGCGGGAATCAAGGCGCGAAGTTCGCCCAATGACTGCTCTTTGGTCTTAAAGTTGTCTTGCGCCAGATCCTCAAAAAGCTTCAGATCCTTGTCGCGCACTTGCGACATCATGAAGTCGCGGAAAGGCTCGACAATTTTGCCGAAAGCCTCCTCTTCGTTAAGCTTATTGTCGAGGAGAGGCTTCACTCCCGCATCCCAAGCACGTTCAAACGTCGGAGCCATGACGTAAAAGGTCATGAACAGAGAAAGACTAATCAAAACGAGATTGGCCGGGGTGCTTTGCAGGCCGATTCCAGAGCGAAGGAAGGAGAGGGCCACGACGAATCGGGTGAAGCTGGTCGTCATCACGAGTAGGCCGGGAGCGACTGACAATACGGTCAGCAGCGCAACGAGCTGAATGATGCGGCCGGCGGCGGCGCCGCCGCCCGAGGGCACAAGCGCGCTCAAATCCGGCGTTTGCGCGCAGGCGGCGCCGGCGGAAAGCAGGACGGCCGAAGCAGCCGCGAGCACAAGTAGGAATGACCTGTTCACTGCACCACCAAGGTTTGAAGGATGAGCTCCCGCACGGCGCCGTTCGAGCGAATCGCCGCTCGCTCGTTCAGATCTTCGCGCAAATGCTGCAGACCGCTCGCCCCGGCGATCTCGGCCAAGGTGACGGTGCGCATGAAGGCTAAAATGTCCTGCGCAATTTCCGCGGCGACGACGTCCGGCTTTTGCGGCGCGGCGCCGTCAAAGACAAGCGACGCCTGAATACGCACCCAGGCGTCGGGTGGATCGGCGAGATTGGCGATGATCGGCGGAAGGTCGCGAAGGTTCGCGTCGGCCGCGTAAGCGCCGATCGGTTTCGACGCCGCCGCTTCAGCTGCGTTCGCCTCCTGCGTCTTTGCGAACGTCGCAACACGCAGTCCGAGCAAACCGCCTGCCGCCACAGCCACAAGGGTCAGTCCCGTCATTACGCCGGCGACGACCGCAATCGACGGTCGCGGAGCAGGCTCCGGAGCCGTCAATCGGGCCACGTCTTCATTCATAGTCATCGTCGTGCTACCTGGGCTTTACGCGCCAACCAACCGCGTCCCGTCGCGAGAAAACGCGCCGCACGCTTCGGACCGCCGCGAGCGGAAAGCCGGCCGTTCACGCAAATCCGATCGCGCTTCCTCGAAAAGTCATCCGCCACGCATCCATACATGTAAGCTCGCACTATGCTTCGCGGCCTGCGGCGAGACGCGCGATCTGGTTTGCTGCGTCCGCGCCATTTCTACATCGGTTTGAACCAATCGTAGAGCTGTTGACCCCACCCAGGCTGTTGCACCTCCATAATTCGGCCGCGGCCGCCATAGGAGATGCGCGCTTCCGCGATCTTCTCGTAGGAGATCGTATTGCTTCTTGATATGTCCCGCGGCCGCACGATCCCAGCGACATTGAGCAAGCGCAGCTCGAAATTGACGCGCACCTCTTGCGATCCGCTGATGATCAGATTTCCATTCGGCAAGACGTCGGTGACGACGGCGGCGACGGACAGTTGGATCTTCTCCGACCGATCGGTGGTGCCTTGCCCCTGCGTCGAGGACTGCGACTCGGACGTGAGTTGCGGGTTCAATTCGCTGGTCGTATTATTGACTTTAAGCTTCCAGTCGAAAGTTGCGTCGACCTTCGAATCGAGCGACCGATCCGTCGCGTTGCCGAATCGCGCGCTGTCATTGATGGCGATGGTGACGGTCACGACGTCGCCGATCTTGGCGGCTCTCGGGTCGCTGAAGATATCGGCGCGCGCGCCGCTCCAGATTGATTGTGAATTGCCTTTCGGCGAGGGCAGGAAAAGAGCGCTCGCCGTCGGTTGAACATCGGTCATGAGGCCTGTGCCGACAGGGCTCATGGCAGGCTCCCTTCCAATCTCCCTGATGTCGCCGGCGCAACCGCAAAGGCAAAGCGCCAGGAGGGGAGGAGCCGCATATTTCATTTAGGATTTCTTTCCATCCGGCTCAACATCCGAGCCCGCCATCGAACGAGCGAGGCGGGCGGCGCGGCCGGCTTCCATTTCGTTGAGGATCGCGCTTGAGGCGCGTGGAGGAAGCTTGACGAGGATCGCCGCTGCGACAGGATCCTCCATCGCGGCGAGTTGCAGGGCGGCCGAGTCCGGCCGCATCTTGGCGTAGATCGTCACGACGGTCTCGGCCGCCTGTCTCATCATTTCGTCGCGCTTGCGCGACCAGGCCGCATATTCGGCCTTTTTGCTTTCGAGTTCGGCGAGGCTTTGGCGGATTTGCGCTTCAAGCTCTGTCAGGCGGGCGGTCTGCCAGGCTATACGGGCATCGCCAATGACTGCGGCGTTGTTGCTGCAAAACTGCTGAACGTCGAACGCCGCCTTCGAACTCGGCGACCTTCGGCGGGTTCGTCTTCTTCTGCTCGAGGCAAAGGACGGGGGCCGCCGTCGCGACGACGATCGCCAGGCCAGCCATCAGCGAGCGCGAAACTTTTAGGGTCATTTCAATGGTCATCTCCAGCGCGCCCGTAAAGCTTGATGGAACCGCCTTGCCTCGGGCTGGCCGTCCTCATTAAGCCCCCTCATTGGACGATGAGATCGGCGTGAAGCGCGCCAGCGGCCTTGATCGCCTGAAGGATTGCGATGATGCCCATCGGCTTCAAACCCATTCGATTGAGGCCCGAAACCAGTTCCCGCAAGCTCGCTTCCCTGACAATGCCGATGTGTCCGCCGCCTTGATTGGTGTCGATGTCGGTGCGCGGCACGACTTTGGTCCTGCCGTTGGAAAAAGGCGCAGGTTGCGAGACTTCCGGCGTTTCGACGACGCGGACATTGAGGTTGCCATGCGTCACAGCGACGGTCGACACCTGCACGTCCTGGCCAATGACGATCGTCCCGCTTCGCGAATCAATCACGACGCGCGCCGGAGCGTCAGGCTCCACCAGAAGATCGCCGATTTCAGCCATGAACCGCGTCGTTCCAACATGCGCAGGCTTCATCAGGACGACCGAGTTCAAGTCCTTTTCACGTGCGAGACGGGCGCCGTAGCGGCGCATTCCGAATTGATTGATCGAGTCGGCGATCTCAGTCGACGTATTAAAATCCGGATTTTTCAATACGAGCTCCAGCTCCCCGAGATCTCTCAATTTGCCGGGGACTTCCCGCTCGATCAGCGCGCCATTGGCGATATGGCCGGCCGTCGCCACATTCTGCGTGACCGTCTCAGCCTGCCCTTGAACAGAGAAGCCGGCGACCGAGACTTGTCCTTGCGCGATCGCGTAGGTCTGCCCATCGACCCCGGAAAGCGAGGTCAACACCAATGTCCCGCCATATAAGGACGTTGCGTCTCCGAGCGAGGACACCGAGACGTCCATGCGCGAGCCAATCTCAATGAAAGGCGGCAAGTCAGCGGTGACAAGCACGGCGGCGACGTTGCGCGTGCGCAGAGCGAGGGCGCGAACGTTAATGCCCATCCGGTCGAGCATGGATTGCAGGGCTTGTTGCGTGAAGCTCGAATTGGTCAAGGTGTCGCCGGTGCCCTGAAGGCCCACGACGAGGCCATAGCCGACAAGCTGATTGTCGCGCACGCCCTGCAATGTGGCGATGTCCTTGATGCGCACGGACGCCGCCGCCGCGCCGCAAAAAATCATGCAGGAAATGAGGAGCAAAAATCCGCGCAGCATCAGCCACCGCTCAGGCGAACGCTGCCGTCAGACTGCACGATTCCTGAAATCGTTATCCCTGTTTCGAGATTGCGCAGCGAAATGAGTTCGCCCGCGCTGCCGTCCTGCAGCGCCGCGCCATAAGTCACGATCGTCAGGCCTCGCTCTTCGAACACGATCCTGACTTTCATCCCGTTTGAGACGATCTTCGGATCCGAGACTGCGTTCAAGGGTATTGGCGCTCCCGGCAGCAAGGTTCGCCGCGCGATCTTGCCGACGATCGCATCGCGGCCGGTGAGGACGCCTCCTCTGGCTGGCGAGGTCGCCGCAAAATCGCGATCGACCAGCCAGCTGTCCTTGATCGCGTCGCCAGGATAGATGGTTATCGCGGGGACGGGCAAAGCATTAGCCTCGGAAGCATGTAGCGCGCCGCTTGGACAACCCGCATACAACCCCGTCAGAACTACTATTGAGACCAATTCCACTCTGACGTTGGAGAGGAAGGCCCTCAGATTAAACCCCATTTCCTACCCCATGTTCTTCGAGACCGTGCTCATCATGTCGGAGGCGGCCTGGACGACCTTGGAGTTCATCTCATAGGCGCGCTGCGCCGCAATTAGATCGGTGATTTCCATGACGGGATCGACATTGGATTTTTCAAGGTAGCCTTGGCTCACCGTCGCAAAGCCGGGATCCCCGGGAATGCCGACGACGGGGCGCCCGATGCTTCAGTCTGACCATAGAGATTATTCCCCGACGGCGTCAGGCCGGCGTCATTTGCGAAATTTGCGAGCGTAATCTGGCCGAGCTGCTGCGGCGCCGTCTGCCCCGCTGTCGTCGCAGAAACCATGCCGGACTGGCTAACGGTCACGCTGATCGCATTGTTCGGAATGACCATCGCGGGACTGACGACGTATCCGTCCGTGGTGACAATCTGTCCGGTTCCATTGGTATTGAAGGCGCCGTCTCTCGTATAAACGGTATTGCCGTTTGCGTCAGTGACCTGAAACCAGCCGCGTCCGCTCAACGCCAGATCGAGATTGTTGCCGGTGTTCGTCAAGGTCCCCTGTATGTGCAGATTGCGAATCGAGGCGGTCCGGACCCCCAGACCAAGCTGCGCGCCTTCGGGTATGGTGCTATTCTGGCCGCGATTCGAGACGCCTTGCAAGCGCTCTGTCTGATAGAGGAGATCGGTAAACTCGGCGCGGGCGCGTTTGAACGCCGTAGTGTTGATATTGGCGATGTTGTTCGCGATAACAGCCACATTGAGATCCTGAGCGGCCATACCTGTAGCGGCGATGGAAAGCGCTTTCATGTGGTCTCCTTAGATCGCCATTTGCGATAATGCCTGATAGGCGGATACGGCTTTGTCACGGATCGCTATCGCCGTATCGAGCGACTGTTGCGCGCTCATCACTGATTGTACAACCTGCTGAACAGACGCTTTGCCTTGAAGACCCGAGATCGCGGTCGCCTCCGCGCTTTTAAGGTCGTTGACGGCTTGCGCAGACACGTCGGCGAGGACTTGACCGAAGCTGGGGCCCGCCGATCCAGTTGGTTGGGTCACCGGACTCTGCGGGGCTGTAGTCGGAGCGGCGGCGCCAAGCGCCGAACCAAGAAAGGAAAGAGCGGCTATCATGAAGAATTCCTCAAGAGATCGATTGTCAGTGAAGATAGGTCTCTAGTCTGCTTGACAATTTGCAGATTGGCTTCGTAGGAGCGATTGGCCTCCCGCATGTCGGCCATTTCCATAATCATGTTGACGTTCGGCAGCTTTACAAAGCCTTTTGAGTCCGCCGCCGGGTTACCAGGATCCTGCTCGACCCTGAAGGGCGATTTGTCGACGCCGATGCTATCGACGCGAACCAACTCGACGCCGGAGACGCGATCCATCTCGCTCGCGAAGGTGATTGTCTTGCGCGCGTAAGGATTGGCGCCAGGCGTCGATCCGGTCGATTGGGCGTTGGCCAGATTCTCCGCAACGATTCGCAAACGCGCGGATTGCGCTTCGAGGCCTGATCCGGCGATTTTGAGAGACGCTTCGAGTGGGTCGATCATTTCCTATCCCTTGACGCTCGCCAACAACATCTGATTGAACGCTTTGACGATGCTCGTATTCAACGAGAAGGCGCGATTGACTTCGCCAGCTTTCATCATCTCGTTCTCGAGGGTGATCGAGTTGCCGGAATGCGTCGTCTCCCAAGCGGCGGCGCCCTTGACGACCACCTGATCCAGGGCCAAGGGATCGAGCCCTATATGCGCTGGATTCGTCGCCGCCATGCGCAGCGAGGAGTCGTTGAATACCTCCTCGAATGGAACCACGTCGCCCGCCGCAAAGCCTGGCGTATTCGCGTTCGAAACATTCGTGGCGATAGCTTCCTGGCGCACCGTCAGCCAACGAGCTTGTTGAGAGGCAAGATCGAAGAGGCGAATCGGATCCATGACTACATCCTGAGAAAGCGTTGGCTCAGTCATCTAGCGAAGCGGACTTGCGCCAGACTGGCCGACGCGCGGCGCGAACCAACCGAAAGCGACATCATATCTGATGACTGACGCATCAGGCCGCCGAGCGCGCCGACGGCGGCGCTTCGATAACCCGCGTCGAACGCAATTTCGCTTGCGCGCGGCGGCGAAGCGCGCGGAGCTTAGCCGATTGGCGACTCCAGCCGCGCATCCGCGAGCGCTTCAATCATACGGCGGATCTCCATCTCGAGGTCGCCGGCCAATTCTTCGACCGAGAAATGCCGGATCGCTACGCTTGTTTGATAAGCATGCAGCACAAGCTTAAAAACGATAACGACCCCGCGATGCTGGAATTCCATGTCGAGAGAAATTTGGGGAGGCGTGCTCCAATCCAGTTCGAACTCCGCCGCCCAAGCATAACTGAGCGTGCCGGATCTGAAGAAGAGCTCAATCGACGAATTCACAATATCCTGAATATTTGCGAATCGTTCAGAGCGGATGTAGGTAATGAAATCGGCGACGTCCACAAGCCGCAGCTCGGCAGCGACCGGCTCCATGGCCTCGCTAAGAATTCGTTCTTTCCGTTCGGCCGAATCACATTGGCGGGACGACATCGAAGAGACCCCTCATTTGATCGCGGCCTTATTCCCGTTCTTAGCATAAAGAAAATGAATAAGCTCGGCCACGGCCTTGTAGAACTCCGGCGGAATCGTGCGATCGACCTCGACGCTATCGTACATAGACCTGGCGAGCGCCTTGTCTTCGATGATCGGAATTGAATGCTGTTCCGCAATCTCGCGGATCTTCAAAGCGATGAGATCCTGCCCCTTGGACAGCACCAACGGGGCGCCGCCTTCCTCCTTGACGTAGCGAAGCGCAATTGCGTAGTGGGTAGGATTCGCGATCACCAGCGTCGCCCTCGGAACGGCGGCGATCATGTTCTTGCGCAAGCGATCCTTAGCAAGCGAACGAAACTTCGCTTTTTTCAGCGGGTCGCCTTCGCTTTGCTTCAATTCGTCTTTTAGCTCCTGCCGGCTCATGCGCAAATCCCGGCGCCAATGGGTTCGCGACCACACGAGATCTGCGGCGAGAAGGAGAACAGTGACGACGCAAATCACGGATAAGAGCCGCGTCGCAACTGACAGAATCAATTCCGGAATCGCTTCCGGATCGACCGCCATCGCATCGACCAGACTGTTCTGCTGCCATTGCATGACAGCGAACGTAACTGCGCTTATGGCGCCCAATTTGAATACGCCCTTTAGAAACTCGACCTGCCCGCGAGCGCCGAAAAGACGATGCCAGCCATCGCCTAAAGATATGCGCTGGAAATTTGGTCGGATTCGATCAAACGCGAGACGCGGCGCGTTCTGCAGGGCCGACGACAGCACCCCCGCCGCCGCAAATACCGAGAGCAGCGCCAGCGCCAGCTTGCCTACGTCCCAGCCGATGAGCTGCAAGAGCGCCGCGGCGTCGCCGCCATTGCGCAGCGATATCGTGCCTGCGCTGTCGAGCAATTGCCGCAGCAACTTCGTCATCGAGCCGATGAAATCCTGCGCGAGAAACGTCCCGGCAAGCAGCATCGCCGACACCGAAGCAAAGATCGACGCCTCCCGCGAAAACGGCACATTGCCGCGCTCGATCGCGTCGTTGATTTTCTTCTCTGTCGGCGCTTCAGTTCGGCTCTCCCTATCCTCGTCCGACATGGTGATTCGTTCCTAGCTATTCAAAAAGCTCGTCTTCGTCCTCCGATGAATTCAAGTCGATCTCGCCATTGTTCGATAATTCAAGCGCGGTGTCGGCGATCATGCGGCGCGCCTTGAGGACGTCGCGCTGCAGCGCCGGACCGCCGCTCGCCAGTTCGCTCTCGACAATTCTGCGCGCCCTCGCGGCCAGAGAAGAGAGAATAGCGTCGCGAAAGCCGGCGTCGGTGCCTTTCAGGGCGAGCACCACAAGCTCCGTCGGGATCTTGTCGAATAGGACGCTTCGCGCTTTCGGCTGCAGCTTGACGATATCGTCGAATGTGAACATCAAACCGCGCAGAACCTCCGCCGCCTTCGGCCGGGCAGCCGCGAGACTCTGCATGACATCCTCCATCTGGTCACGCTCCATTTTGTTGATGATGTTAGCGATCCTCACATTGTGCTCGCTGCCGCTCTGACGCGACAGATTCGACAGGAGATCTTCCTGCAATTGCGCTTGAATGATTCGAACGGCGGCCTCCGTAACGGGCGCAATGCCGAGCATGCGGCGCATCATTTCGTTGCGCAGATCACGGGGAAACTGCCCCATGACCTTGGCCGCGCAAGCCGGCGTCACTTTCGACAAAATCAACGCAGCTGTCTGCGGATGCTCCTTGGCGAGGTAGCCCCCGAAGATCGTCTCCGATACGTTCGATAGCCGCTCCCACATCGCCTCGTTCGAATTGCCGGTCACGTCCGACATCACATCGGCGATTTGCTCGGCCGACAGCACGCCATCAAGCATTTGCTCGACTTCATTCGGCGAGCCAAGCAGATCCACCCCGTTCGCGAACTGACCAGCGAAATCCTCCACCAACAGCTCAAGGGTCGGCGACGGCACAATGCCGAGGTCGGCGACAGACCGGGTGATCTGCTTTAACTCGTCCACGTCAAAATGCTTCAACAGCCGGCTTGCGAGCGGCTTTCCCATAGCAAGGAGCAACGCCGCAACCTTTTCCGGTCCCCGCAGGAGCCTGCGGGTTTGGCCCGGTAGCTTGGAGAGTGGACGCGGCCATCCTTACTCAGCAGATCCAGCCGGGCCAACGATTTCGGTCAGCGAAACGCCAAAGCGCGAGTTGTCATCCTCGACCACGACGATCTCGCCACGCGCGATCACCCTGCCATTGACGACGACATCGACCGGTTCGCCAACCCGATGATCAAGCGGAATGACCGCCCCGCGCCCAAGTTTGAGCAAATTGGAGACTGGCATAACCGCGGATCCGAGCACCACTTGAACGACGACCGGTATGCGAAGTATCGTATCAAGATTACGATGGCCGCTTGATCTCAACGGCGAGTCTTCGTTTAGGCTTTCGCCCAGGTTCAGCCCGCGCCTCTTGCAAATCTGTCATGACCTTGAGCGCTCCTCACGATAGGGGGATTCGAATTTAATAGCGGCAGGCGGGCGCAATAGTAGGGACGGCCGCGGGATCTTGGCTCAACGCGATAGCGTCATCGATGAATTCCTGTTGCTGGTTCACTGGGTCATCGATGCGGAGCGTGTAGAAGCCATCGCCTTGGCCAAGATCGCACCAAAAAAGCGGCTCCGCATTGCACTCCAATCTGATGCGCGTCTTGGTCGTCGCCTGCAGCTGAAGGATGCCTCCGACCTTTAAGGCGGCGATATCGGCGAGCACGAAATGACGCTCTTCGATTACGCCTCTGACGGCCACTTCGGTGCGTCCGATCTCGCTCTCGATCTGTTTGGTCCAGGCCGGGTCGCGCACCGCCGCGTCGTTGGAGAGATCGCGGCCCAATTGCTGGCGGACAGAATTCAACGCCGCTTGCGGGATCAAGATGAACATCTCGGCGTGGCGTCCCAGAATGCGGAGCTTGATTTTGGCGTGCACGCCAAAAGAGTTGCGCGGCGCGATGACAGCGAAATCGAGCCGCGTCTCGACGCGCTCGAGATTGAAGACAGTGTCGCTCACGGTCGCGAATGAGCTCTGCAGCGCGCGACCGAACAATTCGAAAGCCTTTTGCGCGAGGCGCAATTCGAGGCTGGATAGTTTGCGCGCTCCCGTGAAGGGCGCCTCGCCGCCATCGCCGCCGAACAACGCCTCGGCTAGCGTGAAAACGAAATTATGACCGAGCCCCACAAGGATGCGCGAATCCCACGCTTGCGCGTGGAATATTCCGATGGCGACGTTGTTCTCGAAAGCGTCGAGGACGTCTCCAAGGCGTCTGGCGGCGATGGCGTCAACCGAAAAGAACGCTGGCGCGGCGGAAAGTTGACGCACATTTTCGGAACACTGCGCCGCCATCCGATCGAGAACGACGTGCAGCATCGGCATGCGGTCGATCGAGATGCCAGGAGCGTCGAGCAGACGCTCCGAGCCGCTCAGCACTGCGCCATGAGCGTGGATCTCCGTCATGGCTTATCACGCCGCCTGTTGTTGAGTGGATTTCGACCCGCCCGAAACGGTCTCGTTTTCAACTATGTCGATCGAGGGGCGGCTCTGCGAGGCGATGGTCTTGCGCCCATGCTCCAGGGCGATCTGCGGCATCGCCCCATTCATGAACGCGAGAAGAGTCTGCTTGACGATGATATAGAGGCGGCAGCGAACCGAGCGCGTCGCTTTGACCTTGTTCGCGAGGGGAGCGACGACGCCATAGGACACGAAAATCCCGGTGAAAGTGCCGACCAGCGCGGCGCCTATCAGGCCGCCCAGAATTTCGGGAGACTGATCCAGCGCCCCCATCGCGTGGACGACGCCGAGCACCGCCGCGACGATGCCGATTGCCGGCAGGCCATCGGCGACCGACGTCAGCGCATGATATGGCTTCAACCGGTCATGCGTGACGGTCTCAATTTCCTCGTCCATCAGCGCCTCGATCTCATGCGTGCGCGCGTTCCCGATAATGATCAGGCGGCAGTAATCGCAGATGAAGCTCGTCAGATTGGCGTCGGCGAGAACTTTCGGGAAAACTCTTGAAGATCGCCGATTCGCTCGGACTGTCCACGTGTTGCTCGACTTCGCTTCGCGCCTTGCCGCGCAGCTCCCGCATCAACGTGTAGAGAATGCCGAGCACGTCGAGGTAGTCGCGCTGCGTCGGCCCGTGTTCGAGAATCGCCTCGACGAGCGCGGCGCCGGTATCCTTGATCGTCGACAGCGAGTTGGCGACGATGAATGTGCCGAACGAGACGCCAAGGATGATGACGAATTCCCAGGGCTGAAAAATGACTGCGAGATGGCCGCCCATTCCAGCAAAGCCGCCGAGCATGCAGCCGAGCGCCACGAACGTGACCGATTAGAAACGCCAAGGCCTCACCTCATTGCCGCCGTAACCCTACGGAAATCATTAAACGGCGGGCCTTGCTTCAAACTGAATTTGGCGAGCGACAATTCGATCGACGTTCCAACCCCGCGCGTCTCGGCAGGCATCCTGATAGACGCGCCTTCAAGCCGCCGCTCTTATAATAATTTGTTCGCCTTGAGGAGGATTATCGGATGGCCGCGGCGAAGCTACTTTGCGCTCTTGGCGGCTGGTCGGCGCGCCCGCTCTGGCGACTTCCGTCCGCCCAGGTCGCAAGTTTCGATTGCGCGAAAACGCAACTCGCCGCCGAGATCGCGATCTGTGCGGTTGCGGCCCTCGGAGCTAAAGACATTCAAGTGGCGGCGTTGTATCAGGTGCTGATTTCGGTCAAGCCGGCCTGGAGCGGCATGGCCTACCGCGAATTTCGCGATAACGAGCGGGACCGGCAGGCGCATTGGGTGAGCAGCGGTTCGCGATGCCTGCGAGGCCGACGTCGCCTGCCTTCGGCAAGCCTACGACAGCCGCATCGGCGAGTTGACCGTGACGATCTCAAGAAACCTCGGCTTGACCTATGGCCGGATGTGCGGGGAGGGCGATTAGCGCCTCGCGCTAATATCCGACAGCCAGCGTTCCGCGCTGGCGACTGTCCGCCGCCCCCCTGAGAAGGCCGTTCGCGCGAAAAATGCTTTGCGCCGAACCCCATGCGCCGCGCTCGACGACCTTCTGTCCCAAGGACTTGAGGATCCGGATCGTGTCAGGCGAGAGGCCTTGTTCAACGTCCAGCGCATCCGGGTAGCCCTGGTGTGGATGCGCGGGCGGCGGTCGCCGCGGCGACATTCATCTTGAAGTCGACGATGTCGGCTGATGATTTGCGTGACGATGGTGATGATCCGCGAGCCGCCCGGCGATCCGGTCACGAGTTCGAGTTCGCCGTCGCTGAACATCATTGTCGGCGCCATGGACGACAGCGGCCGCTTTCGCGGCGCTGGCGCGTTCGCCTCGCCGCCGAGCAGGCCAAAAGCGTTCGGCGCGCCGGGCTTGGCGGCGAAATCGTCGAGTTCATTATTGAGCAGGACCCCCGTTCCCGCCGCTACCAGGCCAAGGCCATAAGAAAAATTCAAAGTGTAGGTGTTGGCGACCGCATTGCCTTCCGCATCGACGATCGAGAAATGCGTTGTCTGATCGCTCTCGTAGGGAGCCGGATCGAGCGGGAATTATCTCGCTCTCCGGGCGCGCCCGATCCAACGAGATCTCAGAGGCTAGCCGCGCCGCATAGGCCTTGGAGGTCAACCCGCGCAACGGAATGGCCACCTGATCCGGATCGCCGAGATATTTGCGCCCTGTCGGCGTAAGCGAGCTTCATCGCTTCGGCGAGGATGTGGATGGTTTTCGCCGGAACCCGCGCCAAGGTCAGCCAACGGAAAGCCTTCGAGAATATTGAGGAGTTCGATCACGTGGACGCCGCCGGACGACGGCGGCGGCATGGAGACGATTTCATGGCCGCGATAGAGCGCCGCGAACGGGCGCGCGCTCGATCGCGCGGTAGGATTTGAGATCGGCAAGCGTCATCTCGCCGCCGGCGGCGCGAACGCTGGCGACGATCCTGGCCGCGATGTCGCCCTCGTAAAAGGCGCTTTCGCCATCGCGTCCGATCGCCTCGATGACATCGGCGAGGTCGGGCTGCGTCAGCCTTTCGCCACGTCTCAAGGGCGTCCCCTCCGGCATGCAAGAATATCTTTGCGCTCGACGGCCAGCGGGCGAGCCGCCGCGTCTGACCCAGCGAATCGGCGAGATCATCCTCGACGTTCGATCCCTTCGCGGGCAAGGCGCACGGCGGGCGCCGCGAATTCGGCGAGCGATAATTTGCCGGAGCCATAGTTGCGCAGAGCGAAGATAAGCCCGGCGACTGTCCCCGGCACGCCGACGGCAAGGCCCGTATCGCGCGATTTTTGAGGATCCGCAGCGCCGGACGGAGTCGAGAAACACCTCTCGGTCGTTGTCGCGATCGGCGCGGCCTCGCGATAGTCGATCGCCGCCGTCCGTTTTAATTTGGCAAGATGCACCAGCATGAAGCCGCCGCCGCCAAGGTTTCCTGCGCGGGGCAAGGTGACGGCGAGCGCGAACCCGACGGCGACCGCCGCGTCCACGGCATTGCCGCCGCGGCGCAGAATGTCGACGCCAATACGCGCCGCCTTTCCTTCCTGCGCCGCCACCATGCCATGCTCGGCGAGAACGGGGAGAAAGCGCGCGCCCTGCTACATGATCGGCGTGGGCGCCGTTGTGGGAGAGAAGGTCGACGTCGAGTCGGCGAGCGAGGGAAACGACGCTAGGAGGGCGAGCGCCGCGGCGGCAAGGCGCGCGCGGACGCCGCTCGATCTTTTCCACATCGGAATGATGCATGCGGAGAGGCCAGGGCGCGTCATGGCCGGCGATGACATCGAGAAAGATCGCGCCATAGCGTTCGAGCTTGACCGGGCCAACCCCTGGACGAGCCGCATTTCCTCCAGCGAGCGCGGGCGCGCCTGGCGATGGCGATCAGCACGCTGTCGTGAAAAATGACGAACGGCGCCTGTCTCTGCGTCCTGGCGATTTCCAGGCGCTTGGCCTTCAGAGTCGCCAGCAGACGATGTTGGGTCGCGGTCAGATCGGCGCCGTTGGCTTTTTGGACAGCCTCACGCGAAAATTCGCTTTGATTTTCGTCCGCCAAATCCTCGGCCTGCGCTTCGATCTGGCGCAGGGCCCGCGTGACCGCGACAGAGCGTCCACTTGGTAGATCGATATCCGCGCGCAGGTCGAGCGAAGCCCCCCCGGTGAGCACGTCGCGCCCGGCCGGCGTGACGACCCAGCGATCGCGATCTCCGGCATCCTGCATGATCAGGTCAGCGGCGTGCAACTGACGGAAGACGCTGCGCCATTCCGACGGCTTGAATTCCTTGCCGACGCCGAAGGTGGGCAATAAGTGATGGCCGTGCCGGGTGATCGCCGCCGTGGCGTTGCCGATCAGCAGATTGGCCAGATGGCCGGAAAAGAAGCGCCCTGAGGTGCGGTGGATCGCCGACATCACTTTCTGGGCGGCGACGGCGCCATTGAAGAACGGCCATTTGCCGTCGCAAATATCGCAATTGCCGCAAGGCTTCGAGGCTTCGCCAAAGGCGGCGAGCAAGGTCTGGCGGCGGCAGCGGGGCGTCTCGCACAGGGCGAGCAGCGCGTTGAGCTTGCGCCGCTCCATGCGCTTTCGCTCCAGCGGCGCGTCGCCTTCGGCGATCTGGCGTTCGCGCAACCGGATGTCGGCGTCGCCATAGAGGGTCAGCGCCTCGGCCGGCAATCCGTCGCGGCCGGCGCGGCCGATCTCCTGATAATAGCTCTCGATGCTCTGAGGCAGGTCGGCGTGGCAGACGAAGCGCACGTCCTGCTTGTCGATTCCCATGCCGAACGCGATGGTCGCGACGATCACGACGCCGTCGCAGTGAAGAAATTCGTCCTGATGCGCCGAGCGGATCTCCGGCGCCAACCCGGCGTGATAGGGCAGCGCCGCGACGCCATTAGCGCTGAGCCGGGCGGCAAGTTTTTCGGCGCCTTTGCGGGAGGCGCAATAGACGATGCCGCTTCGACCCTTGTGACGCGCGATCATCGCTTCGATCTGATGCGCGACATCGCCTTTGCGTTGCATGGAAAGATGAATGTTCGGGCGATCGAATGAACGAATGAACTGGCGCGGTTCGGATCGGAACAATTTGCGCACGATGTCGGCGCGGGTCGGCGCGTCCGCCGTCGCGGTGACGGCGATGAGTTGGAGGGATTCGATCGACTTGCCGGCGATTGATTTGGCCACCTCAGCGAGATCGGCATATTCGGGTCTGAAATCATGGCCCCATTGCGAGACGCAATGGGCTTCGTCGATAGCCAGCACATTAGCCCCGGCCTCGCGCAGCAGCGCCTGCGTGTCGGCCCGGACCAGCCGCTCTGGCGCGACATAGACGAGGCGGTAGCGTTTTTGCCGCAGCCCGGCCTCGATAAACGCATTGTCGCCGGCGCTATTGACCGAATTCAGCGCCGCCGCCGCGATGCCCCGTTCGCGCAATTGCTGCACCTGGTCGCGCATCAATGCGATCAGCGGCGAGACGACCACAGTGAGGCCCGGGCGCACGATCGCCGGTAATTGGTAGCAGAGGGACTTGCCGGAGCCCGTCGGCATGACGGCGAGAATATTCTCGCCGGCGAAAATGGCCTCAAGGACCTCGGCCTGCCCCGGCCGGAAATTGGCAAAGCCGAAGAATTTCTGCAGCGCCGCACGGGCTTCGGTCATGTCGTCGTTCAAGAGAAACCCGCATCTTAGGAGATGTTGCGATGCCGCAAAGCTCCATCGTTCATAGCATTTCCTTCACGCGCACCAAACTGATCCGCATTCCCAAATTGGTCGCCGCGTAGGGCCAACTCCGGGAAGACTGTGACGAAGCCTCTCCAATGTCGAGCCGAAACTCCAAATCACCCGCAAAAAACTCAACAACCAAAAGCCGAAAACCTCAAATTTCCCGGTTTTTCGGGAGAGTGTTTCAGCAGAGTGTTAGAGCGCATCTGGGTCCTGATCGTCGATATCGCCCTTCGCTGCGGCTTGGCCTCCAGTATGGAAGTTCCAACTGGCGAACAACGCGTCCGAAGCTTTCATGGCTCGCGGCTTAGCGTCCTTCCATGAATTCTTGGGGATAGCTCCACTGCCGGCATACAGGATGCCGCTGAGTACAGTGACAATGGCGGCGAACGCGAAAATCCATTTGAACAATTCTCGCCAAGACCTCTGGCGTTCCCAAAATGCCCGGCGCACGCGGAGGACAAGCGTTTCGGTGATGTTCATGCTTCCTCCGTTCTTCGCGGATTCTGTGCAAACCTATTTCGGTCAGGCGATCGAATTATCGCTGAAGAAGCTTTCTTGCGCGAAATTGGATGTTTCGATCGTAGTCATCCGAGAAACCGATGGATTTGCCGCCATCGCCCACCTTCTCCCACTCAACTCCGCGAGGGCGGAGATTTAGCCCTTGCGCCTCCACGAACCCGACACGCGGGATTTTGCGATGCGTTAGCGCCACTTGTGAGCAATGACGCGATTCCAATTGCGAATTATTCAGCGGGGTTGGGCATCGGAGGACGCAGTTGATATCGACACCTTGAAGGACGCCCCCGCGCCGCGACGCGCGCAACTCAGACCGGCAGTCAAGCGCCCGCCATCGCAAATCGGCTCAGCTCGGTCATTGAGCAGTTTGAACGATCCGCCAGCCTTGATCTCTGGCCGTTTGGGACCGCGGCGGGACAAACGTCGCCCAAGCATGGGGATGAGGGTCCCGGCCGTAAGCGTCGGCCACCTTCCTTGGCTGCGGGTTCTCCGATCATCTTAAAGATGCGGCGCAACATTTCACACGGCGCCGCGACCTCGGCCATGCGGAACAATCGACTGGCCAGTGGCAAGGCATTGGTTCAGTATTCCCGGCTTTCGCCGTGAAAGGGATTCTTGAACGCCCCTATCGCGCTGATCAAGGAGTAACCGGCCATGCCAATATCGGCTCGCCCTACCTACAATGCACAGCGGCTGTTGCCAATCCTTAGCTGGCTTCCCAGCTACCGGCGCGACTGGTTGTCGCCGGATGTTCTGGCCGGCCTCGCGATCTGGGCGGTCATTGTTCCGGAGAGCATGGCTTACGCCGGCATCGTCGGCGTGCCGGCGATCATGGGACTCTACTCAATTGTCCCGCCGTTGATTGCCTACGCGCTGCTAGGCACCTCGCGTGTGCTGGTCGTTGGCCCTGACACCGCAACAGGCTTGATCTCCGCCCTGACCGTTGGCGCAATCGCGATACAGGGAACCACAGACTTCAACGCGCTCACCTCCACCCTCGCGGTCTTGATCGGCGCCTTCTTCCTGCTGTTCGGCGCGCTGCGCATGGGCTGGGTGGCGTCATTCATCCCCACGCCGGTGATGCGAGGCTTCATCGAAGGCCTTGTATGTGTCACTATCATTGGCCAGGCGCCGCATTTGCTGGGCACAAACGGCGCGTCTGGCAACTTCTTCACCAAACTTTGGTTCGCGGCGCATCAACTACCAGACGCCTCGTTCGCTCCGGTGCTGACTGGCTTGCTGAGCCTCGCGATGATGTTGCTGCTGCGCCACTTGGCGCCCCGCCTACCCGCCGCCCTGGTGGTCGCAGTCGTGGCCACGATCCTCGTCGCGCTGTTCGACGGCGAAGCTGCCGGCGTGCAGGTGGTCGGCGACCTCCCCTCCGGTCTGCCGCACCTCGCGCCGCCCGACCTAGACCCCACAAAATTGCGGGACCTCGCGCCGGGCGCGCTCGCCATCGTGCTGGTCGGCTATGCCGAAGCGCTTGGCGGGGCAAAGGCCGCAATGCAAGAAGGCGGCGACATTGATCCGAACCAGGAGCTCATCGCCCATGGGGCCGCCAATGTTTTGAGCGGTCTTTTCGGCGGCTTCCTCGTCGTCGGCAGCCTGTCCAAGACCTCAGTGGCTCTGGCTGCCGGCGCCCGCACGCAAGTCGCAAACGTCGTCGCAGCGTTCTTTTGCTTGCTCACGCTGGTGTTTTTGACGCCGTTGTTTCAGAGCATGCCGCGCCCAGCGCTTAGCGCCATCGTGATCGCAGCAATGCTTCACCTCTCCAAGCTTGGCTATTTGCGGGACCTGCTCGCCCGCGCCCCTTGGGAGTTCGCCCTCGCCGCGATCGTCGTCGCCGGAGAGCTGACGCTGGGCGTCCTGCAGGGCATCGCGCTCGGCGTGGCGCTGTCCCTGCTGATGTTGATTTATCAGACCAGCCACCCGCGAGGCGCGGTGCTCGGCCGGCTGCCGGGCGCCGAAGCCTATCGTGACGTCCTGCGCCACCCCGAGGCGCTTACCTTCCCCGGGTTGCTGATTTGGCGCGCCGGAGGCGACCTGTTCTTTGCGAGTATCGGTCACGTCGACGAGGCGTTGAAGGCGGCGTTGGCCGCCAACCGTCCGCCAGCGAGAGAGGTGCTCCTCGACGCTGATTCCGTGGACTTCATCGACACCAGCGCCTGCGACGCGTTGCTGAACTTGATCAAGAAGTTGCAAAGCCAAGGCATCGCCTTCGCCTTCGCTCGGGTGCGCGACGAGGTTCGGGAGAGGATGCGGGTTGCGGGCATAGAGGCCGCCGTCGGGTCGACCCGTTTCTACGACCGTGTGACGGATGGCGTGCGGGCCTGGCAACAGCAAGAACGGCTCGACGCCGGGCCCGCGGGACCGCGTAGCTAATGGACGATGATTATGCGGCTAGGACAATGTCAGGTTAACAGTTCCGGCCGCCGACGGCAGTCTACGTGGCGACCCGCAAACATCCGACGGCGGGATCACTGTGAACGTGGCGGGCGGAGACGCCCTGCCTCGCCGGATCGGAAATCAGCGACTCAATCCCGGCTTTCGCTTTCGCCACGGCGTGCGGCGTCATCGCCAGGCGCGCCATCGCGATGCGTTTGTCGGCGACCATGCGGCCAAGGCGCGGCGACAGGATCCCGCAGGACCTCGGCCTGCCCCGGCCGGAAATCGGCGAAGCCGAAGAATTTTTGCAGCGCCGCGCGGGCTTCGGTTAGATCGTCGTTCATGCGCCCTCGCTTCGTCAAAACGTTTGCGCTGCTCAGATACCTAAACGCTCAAGCATTCACCATTTTCTTCACGCGCACCTGTGTCGATCGCGGTACGTTCTCGCCGAGACCCCAATTTAGAAGTTTGCAACCACTAAATACCCAGCGCACCTTTGAGAGCATCTTTTGCCACATCAACACCAATCTTTTCGGCCACGTTAAGAGCCCATGTACCGGCTGTCCTCAAATATTCCATGACTTTAGGTCCGTCTTTTTGCTGAGCACTTTGCTCTGCTGCGGCAACCGCACCAACAGCGAGCTTTTGTGCTGGCTCAGTTGCCTCACGTTCCAACACTTCGTGTAGCTGTTGCAGTTGTTCAGCGAGCTGGGTGAAGTCGAGTTTGTTGTCAAGCTGACTCCAAACCTGATTGAAAGTAAGGTCATGCGCGTGAGCATACGGCCCGACAGCGCCCGTTTGACCGGAAACATTGTATTTGTCGCCCATAATCACCTCCATGAACCGACTGCGCGTATCTGCCTCGTAATGTCCAGCTAAGTCACCAGCGTCTACCTGCATTTTTGTATATCGCTCGATAGCATTCGTATCCTCGACGCTAAGAAAATTCTGCTCGTAAAGTTCAAATTCTACATCAAGCACTTCTTTGACCGATTCTGCGGTGTCGACATTGGTTAGACGTGGTTGAAACTCGTGCGGGTAAAGACAGCTGAATTGATAGTCAGGGTCGGTCGTTATCGTGATTGACGGGATGGCGGCTGCGTTTGCGGCACTTGCCCAGTGTACGGCACGATGTGATCGCGAGTCCACACATAAGAGCGCCAAATCGAGGTTCGCCAGATACTCAAATTTCTCGAACGAGAGCGGGTTCTCGACATCCAGTTTTTCCAGGTTTACATACCGATAGCCACGTTCTTCGATGAATTGATACACGACCTTCTGCGTTTCTGCTTTTAGAGCTGTGAACCCGACTAGCCCGCAGACGCGTTGGCCGAAATTTGGCTGGTAACGTGTTGGCGGCGGATCGCCTATATACGATTTTAGCGCCCGTAGGGCGTGCGTGTGTTCGCGAAACTGGCGGAAATAGGTACGGTATGAAAATCTGCGCTGCAGAAGGCGTGGCGGCAGAATGCCATCCGGGAGACGATCGTCAACGAAGGCGAGTAACGGCTTCCGCGCACGCAAGCAAAGCCCAATTTCATACAGTATATATTGGGAGGGACCCGAAGAACGCCAGCTCAGGATCGCGACCATTCCGTCGCAGCTTCGGAGATTCTGATCAAGCTTTGACTGGTTTACGCTCTTCGACGGAGGATCGAAATTCACAATCATCCGCTCCGCCTGCTCAATTAAGATGCCAAAATGGCGGTTGATAGCCGCGTCCTCATCTCGATAACTGTGTGCCCAATAGACGATTTGCATTTTCCTGCTGCTAGTATATCCATACCAACGTAAAGGTTCAGCTCAACACCGTTGGCTTATCGCAACATCGTGGTTCACCTCGGTTTGTTTGGCAAGAGGCAAAGAATGCTCGCAATCGTCCCGTTTCCAATCAGCGATCTTAGAGACTTTAGTCCGGCTCGGCGCGTCTCGATGGGCCAGGTTTGCCCGCGCCGAAAGCTGAATGGTTCAGCAGGACAGAACGCCGACCATCCGTCTCTTTTCTGCGCCTTTGGTCAGCTCTTCCGGCCACGCTCGGGCTCCGTCAGCTTGACCGCGCCCGCGCGAGATTTTATCTGGAAATTCTGCAACCTTTAGACGATCATGGCTCGGCAGACATAGGCGAGACGAGCGATCGTGGACGTTCCGAGTTCGCAGCCCGGGCAGAACATTGCAACCGCAAAGCGCAGGCGGCGCCTCCAGCGTTTCCTGCTCACCGTACTGACGTTTTACGGGCTGGCGATGGTCATCCCGGATTTTTATCGCCTCGTTCGTCCGCTCGGATCGTTCGGACTGACCGCCGATAACGCCGGCCTGATTTTCGATGTCCAGGGCCCATTCCACAATTTGGCCGATTCGCCCGCGTGGGAGGCCGGACTGCGCGCGGGCGATCGCATCGATTTACAGCGCATGCGCTGCGTCCCGATCGATACGAACATTTGCGCAACCATTCTCGCCGTTAGAGGCGGCCAGCAAATGGTCTTGCCGCGCCGCGTCGCCGAGCTCGTGCTGGCGGCGAGTTCCAGTCGCCCCGCCAGGACCGTCACGCTTGCCGCGAGGCAACGCCCGACAAACTGGTTGTTCGACCTCATCACGTTCCTCGACCAGATCGCGGGCGTTCTCGTTGTTCTTGGCTCTGCATGGCTGGTGTGGACCCGTCCGGGCGCAATGACGTGGGGCTTCTTCGTCTATGCAATGCAATTCAACCCCGGCCAAGACTTTGAATTCTACGCCCGGTTGCAGCAATGGCCGGCGGCGCTGCTCGCCCAGCAAATCGCCGACTGCCTTTTGCAGGCGGTGGGATACGCGGGCTTCATCCTTTTCGCGCTCCGCGTCCCGAACGACCGCGTCGAGGCGCCGTGGCGGCCCGTCGAGCGCGCCTTGCCCGCGCTTGCGATGGGCTTTTGCGCTCTCACGCTGATCAGCCTCGCCAGCGCTTTCGGCTATCCAACCGAGACCCTGACGCGAGCGAGCTTCCTCGCCGGCTTCGTCGTAAGCGCATTCGTGCTTTATATCCTTCTCGCGCGACGCAAGAACCTGTCGCGGCAGGATTACCAGCGGATGCGCTGGGTCATCTGGGGCTGCTTAATCGGCTTGCCGGCTTGCATGATCGCTACGATCGCTCAAGGGACCTCGCTGCTCAGTCTGCCGGAGGATACGATCGGGTTGCTCTACCTCGTCAACGGCGTTCTTTGCCTCTTTGTGATCGAGGCGATCCGCCGGCCGCGGGTGATCAATGTGTCGATCCCGCTGCGCCGCGCCACCGTTCTCGGCCTGATTGTGAGCGCGCCGGCTCTGCTGCTGCATGAGCAGGCCAATGGAATTTTTGAGATTATCGAGCTGCCGACCTGGGGTTGGTTTATCGTTGCATGGATTGCGGTGTTTCTCATCTCACGCCTGCACGAGCGCGCGGTCGCCCTCCTCGAAAGCTGGTTTGACAGCGGCCTCCGCCGCACCGAGGAGCGCCTCGCCGAAATCAAGCGGGCCATTTTGGCCGCAAGGAGCGCCGTCGAGATCGACAAGCTCCTCATTGACGGGCCGCTGCGCGCAATGAAGCTCGCGTCATCTGCGGTGTTTCGTCAGGACGGCGCTGCGTTCCGGCGCGAGGCGGATGGCGTCGGGTGGACGCCTTCGATGACGGCTTCGATCGACGCCAAATCCCCCCTGTTGGCAGGCAAATCGAATGGACCCCCGTTCGAAATCGACCCTGACTTGCTGGACGAAGGCGCCTTTCCATCCGGTCCACAGCAGCCTGTGGTCGCCGCGCCGGTCTCCGATCAGCTGCGCTGCTTCGCCGTAGCGCTTTACGGTTCGCATGAATCTCGGCGCCGACCTCGACCGCGGCGAGCGCGGTCTGATTGGCAATCTCGCTACCACCGCCGCCGTCGCCTATGGGCATGTCGAAGTCGAATCTCTCCGCGCCAGGGTTGCGGCGCTTGAACGCGAACTTCCCCTCGATTACGCGCCAGCCTCCGGGGCGGGATGAAAACGCCGCGCCTTGCCGCACGTCTGCGCGTCATTCGCGCATCGCGAGATTTTATTCGCTTTATGAGGACGATCGGGATCGTCGCTATGGGCGTGTTGGTCGCCGGTGTTGCCTCAGCGGCCGACTTCGGGCCGCCGACCATCGTCGCCCCCAATGGACCGGCGGCCTGGACCGATACCATCGCGGCCGGGATCCAGATCGAAGCCGGCATTCTCGCTAATCCGGCCAATCCGGCTGACGGTCAGAACTTCGGCCAACTCTACTCCGATCACGCCAATTCGGTGATGCTCAATCAGATCCTGATGACCTTTCAGAGACCGCTCGATGCGACGGCCGTCGGCTACGATTTCGGCTTCCTGTTTCAGGGACTCTACGGCTCCGACGCGCGCTATAATCACGTCCTCGGCTTCGACGATTATTTGCTCAACGGCCGCAATCAGCTCGTCCCTATGGGAATTTACATTCTGGCGCATTTGCCTTGGCTCACGATCCGCGGCGTCGACGTTAAATTCGGCCTTACCGGCGGCGCGATGGGATTTGACGCCATTGATCCAAGCGCGCGGCCTTTTTACACCTTTGGCTACATCTCGAATTACCTCGTTCCGTTCCTGCATGTCGGCGGCATCGCGACCTTGCACGTCGATAACTCCTTTGATCTCTATGCCGGCATTGATTGCGGCTCCCAGACCTCCTTCGGCTCCAACGACAACAACAGCCTGCCGGCGGGTTATTTCGGTTTTGGTCTCAACAGGCTGTTCGACGGCAAGCTGAACGTGCTCGCGATGAGCCGCCTCGGTCCGGAGAATTCCTTGCTCGTCTACCCGAACGCCAATTCTCTGATGACCTCATGGAACGATGTCACCGCGACCTACATCCGCGACGACAAACTGACCATCGTGGGCGAAGCCAATTTTTACTATGACGGCGGATTAAACAATACCGCCTATGGCGCCGCTGTCTACCTCACTTACGCCTACTCTGACCGGGTGAGCGTCAACGCCCGGGCGGAGGTCATGCGCGACAACTCCGGCAGGCTCGTCGGCAATTACATTGGCGCTGATTCTTACACCAACAGCATTCGCGGATTGCCGTTTCGATTTATCGCCGCGCCGGCGCCGACGACCTATGGCGAAATCACTTTCAATGTGAGCTTCAGGCCGAAAGTCGACTGGGCGCAGATCGACCTGCCTATTAGAACTTTTGAGTTCCGGCCGGAAATTCGCTACGATCGCTCCCTGAACGGAACCTACGCCTTCAACGCCGGGCGCGATCAGGGCGCGTTCATGTTCGGCGGCGACGTCATCTTAGGTTTTTGACGCGGCGGCTCCAACGTTTGGATTGGAAGGGGGCGCGGAGCTGCACTTTGTCGATCATGGCCCTGCTCGGCGGGCCCGGCCCTTGAGGCATCGCAGATCTCGCGGGCCGGACGGTCGCTGAGGCAAAATGTTCTATTTGCAGACGGAAAATGTCTGATGGCCAATGAACCGGCCGTGAACGTCAGTTACCGGACGGCTCATCAGCCTGCAATGGCCGTAGCTGTCCGGGTTCGGGATTCCCTCGCTCTCCTGAACGAGGGTGGTCATCCAGTCAGTGTTGTCGTCGTGGGTGGCGATGCTGCTCAAACCTGCGGTCGGGATGGCCGCCGCGTGCGCCGCCGTGAGGACGGGAACGGGCGACAGGAAAGCCAGCGCAACGACAGTAAGCTTGATGATCCTCATTGTCGAATCTCCTTGTCAAAGATGGGTATCATTGGCGTTGAGAAGGACGCATATTTTCAAGCTCATCGGAGCAATCGAAAAGAGCGTGGTCTTCGGGCGTAAGGAGTAAACGCCGACTGCCGATGCGCATGTGGGTTTTCCCACATTGCGAAACGAGCGAGACGCCAAGAACAAGTATCGCTGCATTAGCCGCGTGTTCGCGGACCGCAACTCACCGGGATCACTGGCGATCGACGCAACCCGGGCCAAAATTCGAGAAACGCAGGGCCCGCTACCCCGCGGCGGCGGCGATGAGCGTTTCAATCTCGCCTTTCGCCTTGGCGGCCCGCGCCGGCGTCATCGCGAGACGCAGCGTCTCGGATCGGTTTGTCGGCGACCACGCGGCCATATTGGGCGGGGTTCAGCCGTCGGCCCATTTTTTGCTTGAAAAGCAATGCCGCCGTTGCTCCCATCTCGCCACGCGCCAACGGCGGCGCTGGAGCAAACCGAGATAATGGGGGATTCTCGCCCGGGACTTCGCTGTAAGCCTCATAACACGTTTCCCTCCTGGCTGCCTCGAGATCCGCTGTACGTCGCTCCAAAGTCTTCAACTTCGTGGCGGAACGCTCTAAAGTGCTCAGGAGTTGTCTCACTTATGACGGGAGCATCTGTGCAAGCGGTCAAATATAGAACTCTGCCATCCCGGCCTAAGACCGCGCCGAACCAAACTCGAAGTTCCCGGATGGGCGGGCGCCTCTGAGCCGCGCGCCAGCGGCTCGCATGAACAGCCCTGGCATTGCATTCCCTTCGCCGAAGGCGCGCGCTATGGGATCGAGGTGTTCTACCCTTTCGAGAACGAATTGCATGTGACCATGCGCAACGGCAAGCTCATCCTCGACGGCGATTTTGGGCCTGACCCGGAAACGGGATTGCAATGGCCGCCGTTTCGAACGTTCGGCGAGACCTATTACACCTATCAGATTCTTCTTGACTTAAAGGTGGAAGAGGGCTGGGCGATCCGAACCGAGCCACATCCACGATTCTACACAGACACCACCGATACCGTGCCGATAGCGGTGCCAGCTTTGTTGCGGCATTGGTGGCCGATGATGTCCTTCATCGTCTTCAAATCGCCGGCTGAAGGCCGAACGCATATTTTCAGGCCGCGCGAACCTTTCGCGGAGATCATCGTCATCCCCGCCGAAGTCAACTTCGATCTGATCGAGATGAGTGAGGAAGAGGCGGCCGAGCGTGAGCTTCAGTCGCGCCGAATTCATCAAAGCCGCACCACGCTCAGTGCGGACACGCAATGGATCTCGTCGACGAACACCGTGTTCGACGGGAGCTATCGCCATATCCTGAGCGCCGCGAAAGCGCGCGCCAAAAAGAACGCAAGATAAAGGCGCGTCCCGGCGGAGCCGCTACCGGGATAGAGCATCCCCACTGGAGACGGTCAGCCTCCATTGAAGATGCAAATTTCCCTCTATCTTGAAACTGAGCAGCGCATCCGATGCCGAAGGATGATCCGCTACGCTCGTCCGCGACTACGCGCCAACCACCGCCGCTCTAGTAGGGATAACCGCCATAGGGATAATAGTGATGATGATGATGATGGTGGTGGTGACGATGATGGTAATAGGGATTGTAATAAGGGTAGTAATGGGGCCGCCAGTATCCGTGGTGATGATGGTGGTGGTGGTGATGATGGTGATAGTAGTATTGGACCAGTTGCACGGAACTGGTTTCGGGGGGCGGCGCAGCGTCGGCTGCGCGTAAAAGCGCAACGGCGTTGGGGATAGGGTCAAGCAGCTCCGCATAAGACTGAACGCGCAAAACATCGTTGATGTTCGGCGCCGCGGCCGGCGTCGCCTGAACGGTCTCTGGAGCCGCGAGCGTAGAGAGCGCGCCGACCAAGCCCACGATTCTCCTATCCATATTTTCCTCCTGACATACCCCATCGACGAAAACGCCGACTTGGCATTGTTACCAAGGGCCCAGCGGCCGAAGTCCCGATCGGCCGATGTTCTCCGCCGCACAATTCATTGTCCGAGGGCGAGGTTCCCTTGATCTAGCGGCAGCCCATCTCAGCAACAGAACGCTTAAAAGCGTCGTTGACAGCCTCAACACTCTCAAAATGTCATAAGGTTTGTGAACAATGAATGAACCGCGCAACGGCGACCAATTCCGCGAACCGCTGGGCGCCCTACCTCGCCGCGGCGGCAATAAGCGTTTCGATCTCGCCTTTCGCCTTGGCCAACCGGCACCGTCAATCGAAAGCGCTTAGTTGACAATGCCTACCCGCCACCTATCGTAATCTCTGCTTTCGCCAATTTATCTCCGTGGAGGAAATACCCGTATGGCTCAATTCAGTAAATCGATCGTAGTGGCTTCTGCCGGTGAGGTGTCCATTTCACCCGGTAGCGAGATTTCGTTCACCGTGATTTGGGGCACCACTATCGTGGGCCAAAATATCAGTCCTTTTCGCTGGAGCCGCATCTGGCCCGCGATCCAAAGCGCAGGCGACGCTGCCGCCCACCAAAGCGTCATTATTGTTTCTGAAGGCTCGGAATGGGACCTGGGAACCCCGACCTTGACGCCCATGGCCGTAACGTTGCGCGGCGACGGCGACAGCGACGCGCCGGTGGTGGCCAACACCCAGGTCATGGCCTCTCAGGACGATACCTTTTAGAACACGATGATCAGAGCGGAGAGGAGTGAACAATGAAAGTGAGCACCCTATTCGACGCTAGTGGCAAAATCCATGCGCTGTACCGGTCTTCAGCGCAGCCTGGCGCACCGGCCTTGCGGTTTCGTCCTGCGCCTGGCTATCGCGTGGAGCTCCTCGAAATTCCAGCCGAGTTGCAGCACCTGAACCTTGGGCAGCTCCATGGTGCTGTTAAGGTGCATCTCGGCCCCGGATCGCCGCGCTTGCTGTCACGATCCGGCAGGGCTGACGCAGCCGAAGGCTTACTTGACCGAGACACTTAACCAGCGGGGCGCTCCGTTCTAGCTAGACCGTTTGGTTAGGAAAGCCCTCCGTAAGCATCTGTCACATTGCCAAAGCCCCTGGCGCGTCAGGCTCACGCCACGATCGCGACGCAGACCAAATTCACGAACCGCTGGGCGCCCTACCTCGCCGCGGCGGCAATGAGCGTTTCGATCTCGCCTTTCGCCTTGGCGGCCCGCGCAGGCGTCATCGCGAGACGCGGCGTGTCAATCGCTTTGTCGGCGACCACGCGGCCAGGATGCGGCGACAGGACGATGATGCGGTCGGCGAGCGCGATGGCTTCCTCGACGTCATGCGTGACCAGCAGCGTCGTCACCTTGCGCGCCTCGACCAGGGCCAATAGTTCGGCGCGAAGGCGCAGGGCGAGAGCGGTGTCGAGCGAAACGAAAGGCTCGTCGAGAAGGAGCAGGTCGGGCGCAATCGCGAACGCGCGGGCGATAGCCGCGCGTCTGGCGAGCCCAAGCGACAGTTCGCCCGGAAAATGATCGAGGTGCCGGGCGAGGCCAAGGGCGGCGACGATGTCGTCAAGGGCCGGCCCCGGCAAGGCTCCGGCAAGCTCCAGATTTTGCTGGACGGTGCGCCATGGCAACAGCCGGGGCTCCTGAAAAACCATGCCGATCTTGTGCGGCGAGGGCAGACGCACCTCGCCGGAAAAGTCTTTTTCAAGTCCGGAGATAATGCGCAGCAACGTCGTCTTGCCGCAGCCCGAGGGACCGAGCACAGCGCCGACTTCGCCGGCTTTCAGGCTGAAGGCGACATCGCGCAGAACAACCCGGCTTTCCCCGGCCGCGCTCTTGAGAGCTTTTTCCGCGACGGCAACCTCAAGCATGTTTCGGCCGCCAGCGCGACACATGCCGCTCGATCGGCTGGACGACGAAAGTCTCGATCGCCAGCATCAGGGCTACGAAAGGGAGCGAATAGGCGAGGAGCCGCGTAACGTCGAAGAGCTGAAACGCGGCGCCGATCTCGAAGCCGACGCCGTTCGAGCGGCCGAGCAATTCGACGACGAGAACGATCTTCCAGACGAGCGAAAGGCCGGAGCGCGTCGCCGCCGCGAAATAGGGCGCAAGCTGCGGCAAGATCACGTGGCGGACGCGGACGCTGCGCGGCATGGCGAAGATCTCCGCCATCTCGTCGAGGCCGCGGTCGAGCGCCCGAGCCCCTTCGCGCACGGTCGCCGCCGTGTTCGGCAATTTGTTCAGCGCGACGGCGCCGATGGCCGCGACCTCGTTGAGGCCGATCCAGATATAGGCGAGGACGATGACGACGAGCGCCGGCAGATTGAGGAGGACGATCAGCCAGGGATCGCAAAACCGGTCGACCGCCTTGTTGCGGCCCATCGCCACGCCGAACGCCGAGCCGAGCGCCATGGCGAATACAAAGGCGGCGACGACCCTTGCCAGCGTCGCCCCGAGGTTGAAGAAGAGCGCGCCCGACCGCGCCTCCGCCCAGATCACCGTCAGGACGGCTTGCGGCGAGGGTAAAAGGCGCGATCCGGCGATGGCTCGACCCGATCTCCCAAGCCAGCAAAAGCAGCAGCAGCGACGCAATACGCAATGACACGACTTCAGTGTTCCGCCTGAGATTGGTCTGCCCCGCCCGTATAGCCCGTATAGAATGTACCCGGATCCAGCTCGGTCGCGGCGCCGACGAGCTCGGGTCCGCCTATGTCGCGAACGATATGATAGAGCGCGGCGGCGTCCGCAGCCTCCTCCTTCACCGGACGCCGGGGAATGCCGTCTATATAGCTCTTGCGATAGAGAGCCAGCTCTTTTGGGTCCGTGACGCCGAATCTCTTTGCCGATCCGCGCCCAATCCGCGTCCGAGCGCGCGAGCTCCTCTCTTGGCCTTGCGGCCGATTTCGAGGAACCGCGCAAGCGCCGCGCCATGGGTTTTGGCGAGGCTTTCGTCGAAGACATAGCCGACGATGGCAAGCGGACCCTTGGCGCCGAGCCGCTTCTCGACCTCGTCCATGCCGATCAGCCGGCGAAAGCCGCGCGCCTCGAGCGCGACAGCGTAGTTCCAGAAGGTGAGATTTGCATCGAGCTCCCGATTCAGCGCCTTTTGATAAAGAAGCGCGGGCGCGCCGAAGACGGGATTGGCGCTCGGCCTTGAGATCGAGTCCGTCGCGCTGCGCCAAAGCGCGCAGCAGCAGCCAACTCTTATCGAGCGGGCCGCCCGCCACCCCGATCGTCTTGCCGCGCAAACCGTCCAGCGTCTTGACCGGCGAATCGGCGGCAACCATCATCGCGCCGAGCGCGGTCGAATAGGGCGCGAAGACGAGATTGGAACCGAGCCCGCGCTCGCGCGCGACCCAGAGCCAGTCGCTGAGGATGATGTCGACGGAGCCGCCCATCAGCGCGATCTTCGCCGCCTCCGTCGAGGCGAGCTCGGTTACGACGAGGTCGAGATCGGCCTTTGCATCGAGCCCTTCCGCCTTGATGACGGCAAGCTCCCAGGCGAAGGTGCCGGTCTTTTGAACGCCAAGGCGGAGCCTGTCCGCGGCCTGGCATTCGCCGACGACACCGAGCTGAAGGGTCAGGCAAAATAGCGCCAGGAGCCAAGCGCGCCATCGCCGCAGGAAGAGCGCCCGCGACGACACTGCGTTCGCTCCATTGTTTTTTTGTTCGACGCTCAAGTTCGGCTCGCTTCTAGCTGGCTTCGGGTTGTCTTTTAGGCCGCTGTCAGGATACATGGTTTTCCGGGCGCGCCACAATCTTCGAGCGTCGTGCGCCCGGCCAAGTCTGATGGCCGCCCCATGGGACCCGAGCGGCAGTGCATCGCTCAAGGGAAGGAAACCGAAAAATGAACCTCAGATACGCCCTCATGGTCGCAACGCTTGCTCTCGACCGTTCCCGCCACTGGCGCGCTGGCCGCCGGCGACCCCGCCGCGGGCGAAACGCTTTTCAAGCAGAAATGCGCCGTCTGCCACAAGATCGGCGAGGGCGCGAAAAACTTCGTCGGGCCGGAGCTGAACGGCATCATCGGCCGCAAGGCCGGCGCCGCCCCGGGATACAGCTACTCCGAAGGCGTCAAGAACGCCGGCTTCGACCTGGGACGCGGCGAAGCTCAACAAATGGCTCACCAATCCGAAGGCCGATGATCCCGGCACGAAAATGATTTTCCCGGGCCTGCCGAAAGAACCCGATCGCGACAACGTCATCGCCTATATCAGCCAGTTCAAAGCCGACGGCTCGAAGTAATTTAGAGCGCGCGATGCGCTCACCCCTCGCGCCGCATCAGCATGCCGCGCGAGGGATCGTAGGCGACGATCGCGGCGCCGAGAAAGACGATGGTGCAGCCAAGCACGACGGCGAGCGAAAGCGGATTGATCTGGCCATAGAAAGCGAAACGGATCAGTTCGACGGCGTGGGTGAAGGGTTTATCTCGCAGATGAAGGCCAGCCACGGGCTCCCTTCCTGACGCGCCAGAACGGATAGAGCGCGCTCGAGGCGAAAAACATCGGGAAGATGACGAAGTTCATCACCCCAGCGAAATTCTCCAATTGCCGGATCAGCGACGACAGCAGCATGCCAAGCGCGCCGAACATCAAGCCCGACAAGACGAGCGCCGGCAGGACGGTCAGATAGCCCCAAGGAGAGGGCGGTTGGATTTCCCAGAAATAGGCGATCAGCAGAAACGCATAGACCTGCAGGATCGAGACAGACGCGCCGGCGACGAGTTTCGAGGTCAACAGGAACCAGCGCGGCAGCGGGCTCACCAGAAGCGTGCGCATATTGCCCATCTCGCGGTCGTAGACCATCGACAGCGACGATTGCATGCCGTTGAAAAGCTGGATCATCGCGACGAGCCCGGGCGTGATGTAGACGTCGTAGAGCACGTAGGTGTCGTAGGGCGGTATGATCGAAACGCCGAGAACCGAGCGAAATCCGGAGGCGAAAATGAACAGCCAGACGAGCGGACGCACCAGCGCCGAGACGAAGCGCTCGCGCTGATGCAGAAAGCGCAGCGCCTCGCGCCAGACGACGCCTTTGAGACAGATCGCATATTGACTGAGGCTGAAGCCGCGCGCCGGCGGCGAGAGTTCTGGCTGCTCATTCAACGCCCCTCTATCGCGTCGACGCCGACAAGGCGATTGAAGGCGGCGCTCATACCAGCGACGCCGGCCCGCGCGCAAACGCGCGGCGACCTCGCCCTGGTCGAGCAGCTTGCCACGATGCAGCACGACCACATCGTCGCCGTCCGTCACCTCGTCGATCAAATGCGTCGCCCACAGCACGCCGATGCCCTCGGACGCAATCAGGCCGCGCACATGGCGCGAGGATTCCGCCCGCGCCTTGACGTCGAGGCCGACGGTCGGCTCGTCGAGCAGCAGCATGCGCGGGCGGTGCAGCAGAGCGCGCGCGATCTCGACGCGGCGCATCTGGCCGCCGGACAGCGCGCGCACCTTGTCGTTGCGGCGATCCAGCATGTCGACCTTGGCGAGGACTTCGGCCGACGCGCGCTTTGGTCTCAGCCGCCGCCATGCCGTGCAGCGCGGCGTGATAGCGCAGATTCTGCTCGACAGAGAGGTCGAGGTCGAGGGTTCGCGCCTGGAACACGACGCCGAGCCGCCGCAGCGCCTCGCCGGGCGTGCGGCTGACATCCCAGCCGAAGACCGAGATCGCGCCGGCGCGGACGGCGAAAAGGCGGGTGATCAACGAAAACAGCGTGCTTTTGCCCGCGCCATTGAGGCCGAGCAAGACGGCGAAGCTCGCCGGCCGCACGGCGAAGGACACGTCGTCCAGCGCCTTGCGCTTGCCGTAGGAATGGCTGACGCCGGCAATGTCCAGCGCGGCGGCCGCGTTGCCCTCGCGTCGGTTGCGGCAATCGCCAGCGGTTTTCATCATGGAGCGATCGCGACGCCCCACGGAAAAGAGCCGACGGGGATCGATTTGACGACCTTGAGGCTTGCGACGTCGATCACCGAGACATCGTTCGAGACGCCATTGGTCGTGTAAAGGATATTTGAAGTCAGGCGTGAACGCCAGTTGCCACACGCGTTGGCCGACGAGCAGATATTTGTCGACTTTTCTCGACGTGACGTCGATGACGGCGACGCGGTTGGCGGGCCCGAGCGCAACGAAGGCCTTGCTCCCGTCAGGCGTAAACCGGATGCCGACCGGCTGAATCGCCTCTTTCGCAAGGCCCGGGACCGTCGAACGAAATCTTCTGCAGCACTTTCGGGTTGGCGGCGTCGATCACGCTCACCGTGCCGCCGACTTCGGCCGACACCCAAAGCTCCTTGCCGTCCGGCGTGAACTGCGCCGAGCGCGGACGCGCGTCGACGAGCACATTGGCGAAGATCTTTCGCGTCTGCGTATCGATGAGATGCGCCATGTTCGTCGTTTCGGAGGTGTTGACGAGCACCTTCCCGTCCGGGCTGAGCGCCATTCCCTCCGGCTCGACGCCGACCGGAATCTCGTCGATGACCTTGCGGGTCGCGACGTCGATCACGGTGACGAGATTGTCGTTCTCGTTCGACGTGTAGAGCAGCTTTCCATCCGGACTTAAAATCAAAAGCTCGGGATCGGCGCCGGACGGCAGGTCGCCGACGATCCGTCAAGGTCTTGGTGTCGAGGATTTGGATGGTGTCGTCGTCGCCGGCGCAGATGAACAAGCTCGGCCGTCATCCTTGCTGAGGGCGATGCCGCGCGGACGCCGGCCGACCTTCACCGTGTTGACGACAGCGAGCTTGTCGGTGTCGATGACCGAGATCGAATTGCCCTTTTCGTTGGAGACATAGGCGGTCGCAGCCGTCGGCCTGGCGCAGAGGCGCCAGCGTCCAACGAGACGCAGGCCGCCGCGACAGCGGCCGCACTGCGAAAACGCGTCTGAACGTTCATTGCAGTTTGCATTTCGTTTCCGGTTGGTCGAACCCGAGCGTGTCGAGTTCCGAAGTCTGATGCAGAAAGCCCTCCTGCGGCGAGACCGACACGATCATGCGCCCGTCGCCGAGCAGGATCGGCTGGCGCAGCTGCTGGTTCCACGGCCGCAAGGTCTGCCTCTCGCCCTTGAAGGCGGCGATCGAAAAGTCCGGGCCGATCGATGTAGTCGCGCAGAACCTTCGGATCGTTGGAGCCTGGTGCGGTTCGCCGCCTCGCCGATCATGCGCATCGCGACCCAGGCCTGGTTGTCGCGCGCGTTCATGCGCCGCGAGGCGAGCTTGAAAAACCGGCTCTGCAACTGATAGGCGCCCCATTGCTCATGGCTCGGATCCCAGCTCGTCGGCTCGAGCCCGGCGGAGCCCGCAACCGGGCGAGGATCGAAAGTGCGATAGGGCAGATAATTGGCGAAGACCTCGGATTCGTCCGCCGCGACGAGAACGTCATAGGCCGGCGCGCCCTGCGTCGCCATCGGAATCAGCCTTTGCGTCTGCACGCTGCCGGAGTCGGAGCGGCCGTCCGCCGCCGGTATCCTCATAGGTGCGCTCCTCGACGATCTTGGCGCCGAATTTCTTCGCCGAACGGCGCAGCGCCTCGGCGAAAAGCTCGTCCTCGGGATGCGAGCCCTTGATCATGAACCAGCGCGGCCATCGCTTCCAGACGAGATATTGCGCAAGCCCGTCGGACAGCATCGAATAGGTTGGCGCGACATGGATGACGTCGGCGCGGCAGTTCTCCTCGCGTAGAGAATCTTCAGGCGCGCTGGTGTTGAACAACAGGATGTTCTTGCCCTTGGCGGCGTCCGCGACGGCGAGAAGTTCCGCCGCCGGCAGATCGGCGAGGATCAAGCCGACGCCTTTTTCGACGAGACCCTGAAGCGCCTTGACCGGGTTGTCGCCATCCTTCAGTTTCACGTCTTCGATCTCGTAAGTCTGACCGAGAAATTTCCCCGTGGTGTTATTGTCTTCGGCGGCCAGCTCGGCGCCCGGCGAGGCCATCGTCCGGCGCCGGAATATCGAGGATCGAGATCGTGTCGCGGGAATGCGAGACCCGGATGAAGCCGATCTTCACATCAAGCGGGGCATTGGCTGCGAAGGCCGCGTGCGCCCCTGCGAAGACCAGGGCAAACAGCCCCGCGCGTATGCCGGCTTTGACCATCATCCCGGCAAGATGGTCCGGCGCCGCGCCCTAATCAAGCCTTCGCGCCCTGTTCGCGGTCAACAATGTCTTGCGCCGCGATCATGCTGACGGCGGCGAGCATGCCCTGCTCGTTCGGCTGTTCCGCGATTTGCAAAGAGGAAACGCCCGCGGCTTTGAGAGGATGAGCGGCGTCCGCGGAAATTACAACGTGGGAGAGCTGCGTCGCGTCGAGGCCGGCCTCGTGCGCAAGCTCAAGGAAGATTTCCGCGCTGCGCCGAGAAAAATGCAAGACGGCGTCGATCTCGCCGGCCTCGAGGAAACTCACCGCCTCGTCGCTTAGCGCCTCCGCGGGCTGCGCGGCGTAGACTTCGATCGCGTCGACCGCATGCCCCGCCGTTTGCAGCGCCGCCTCAAGGTCCGGCTTGCGATCGCGTCCGGCAAGATACACGAGACGGGATGGCGGCGCGTCCGCGAGGGCGGCGACAACCGCCTTGGCGAGATCTTTGGCGTCGGCGGCGACAAAAGCCCTGCCTTCAAAGCCGCGCTCGCGCGCCGACGCGCGCGTGCGTTCTCCGACGACATATAAGGGCGTCAGCCGGCAAGCCTCGGGCAAAGGCCAATCCGGCGTGCCGGAAAACAATTCGAAGGCCTGCGTGCTGGTCGCAAGGACGCCATCGACAACGCCAGAAGGCCATTGCGCTCCCGTCGGCGTCATTTCCAGCACGGGCGAAAGAACGGCTTGATGACCGCCGGCGGTCAGCTTGGCCGCCGTGCGCGTCGCTTCATCCAGGGGGCGAGTGACGAGGACCAGCATAAAGGTCAATCCTTGAAAAGATCCGATGGGATGCGGCGCAAGAGATCGCGGCCGGCGGCCTCGCCCAGCGCCGCCGCCTGTTCAGCGGATCCGCTGGTCCGCGCTTCGAAGAAAGCGGAGCCGTCCGGCTTCAACACGATGGCGTGGAAAAGCAGCCTTGCGCCGTCGAGATGCGCGAAGGCGCCGATCGGCGTCTTGCAGGACCCGTCGAGGACATGCAGGAACGCGCGCTCGGCGGCGAGCGCGAGCCCCGTCGCGGCGTCGAGAACCGGCGCGAGGGCGGAGGCTGCGCTCGCGTCGGCCGCCCTCGCTGTAATGGCGATCGCGCCCTGCCCCGGCGCGGGAACGAACTCGCTCGGCGTCGAGAATCGCCGTCGCCTTCGCCTCGAGACCGAGACGCCGCAATCCCGCCAGCGCCAACAAGGTTGCGTCGACTTCGCCCGCCGCGACCTTGGCGAGCCGCGTCTCGACGTTGCCGCGCAACAAGCGGACCGCGAGATCGGGACGCAGGCGCTTGATCATCGCGCCGCGACGTAGCGAAGCCGTGCCGACGACGCTGCCCGCGGCGAGCCCGCGCGGATGCGGCGCGTGCGGCGAAATCCAGGCGTCGCGTACGTCCTCGCGCGGCAAATATCCGAGAATGGCGATCTCGTCGGGCAGCTGCGTCGGTAGATCCTTCGCCGAATGCGCGGCGATATCCACTTCGCCGCGCATGAGGGCG
This sequence comes from uncultured Alphaproteobacteria bacterium, assembly GCA_963815815.1. Lineage (GTDB taxonomy): Bacteria > Pseudomonadota > Alphaproteobacteria > Rhizobiales > Beijerinckiaceae > Methylocapsa. The sequence continues at coordinate 710,526 of CAWFIA010000006.1, read as the reverse complement.
AGGTCGAGCTCCTTGGTGAACAGCCCCTTGCCGCCGGCCTCGCTCAGGGGGCGGTCCACAATGGCGTCGCCGCTCGTCTTGATGACGACGATCTCGAAGGCGTCTTCCGCTACTCCGTGCGCCGAGGCGAGGCGCTCCTTAAGCTCACGCGCCTGGGCCAGCGCCAGTGGACTGCCTCTCGTTCCGATCCTGAGGCTGAGATTTTCGGCGGATGGTTGGCGCGAACGAAGAATTGCGAATTTCCTTGTCGTTTCCTGAGGGTTATCGGCGTCATTTTCGACCAGAACCGAAAAGTTGCGCTATGTTTTTGTTTTTTCCCGGTTCCCGTATAGAAGGAGAATTAGCGCGACGTCCGCCGCGGACTCGCGGCAAACCTCTAACCTATTTCGCCACGCCGGTAATCCGGAAAAATTCCCCAACTGGCCAGCTTTAAAGTCGCACATGCGCGTTCTCGGCATCGAAACCACCTGCGATGAAACCGCCGCCGCGGTCGTCCGCCTGCAACGAGGCAGCGCCGGCGAAATCCTGTCGAACGAGGTGATGAGCCAGATCGTCGAACACGCCGCCTATGGGGGCGTGGTGCCGGAGATCGCCGCGCGCGCCCATATCGAGGTGCTCGACCGGCTGGTCGTGCGCGCGCTCGATCGCGCCGGCGTCGCGCTTAGAGACCTCGACGGCATCGCGGCGGCGGCAGGGCCCGGCTTGATCGGGGGGTCATCGTCGGCCTGACCATGGCGAAAGCCTTGGCCTTGGCGAGCCGCAAGCCGTTCATCGCCGTCAATCATCTCGAAGCCCATGCGTTGACGGCGCGCCTCACCGACGAATTGGAATTCCCTTATTTGCTGCTTCTCGTCTCCGGCGGCCATACGCAGCTCGTCGCCGTCAAGGGCGTCGGCGACTATCTTCGCCTGGGCTCGACCGTCGACGACGCCGTCGGCGAGGCCTTCGACAAGGTCGCCAAAATGCTCGGCCTGCCCTATCCTGGCGGGCCGCAGGTGGAAATCTTCGCCGCCAAAGGCGATCCGACGCGCTTTGACTTTCCCCGCCCCATGCAGGGCCGCGCCAAGCCGGATTTCTCGCTTTCCGGGCTGAAGACGGCCGTTCGCCTGCAGGCGCAGCGCATTCTGCCTTTGAACCAAAACGACATCGCGGATCTTTGCGCCTCGTTCCAGGCCGCCGTCGTCGATACGCATCATCGACCGCTGCCGCGCCGGTCTGCGCCTGTTCGGGGAGCAGGTCGGCCAAGCGAACGCGATGGTCGTCGCCGGCGGCGTCGGCGCCAATGGCGCGATCCGGCGGGCCCTGGCGCGATTTTGCGGCGAGGCCGGGCTGCGCCTCGTTCTGCCGCCGCCGCAGCTCTGCACCGACAATGGCGCGATGATCGCCTGGGCGGGGATTGAGCGCCTCTCGCTCGGCCTCGTCGACGACATGACGTTCGCCGCAAGGCCGCGCTGGCCGCTCGACGCCAACGCCGAGGCCGCGCATCACGGCAAGGCGTGACTGCGGTGCGACGGCGCGGCCGCGGAAGCGCTCTGCGAAGCCCTCTTCCCGCCGGCGCAGGACCGTCGAATCGCCAGCGCCTCATCGGCCTCAAATATTTTATCGATTGACGTATAATTCGTTGCGATCCGAGCGAGCTTCGTCGGGATTAAGCGCGGCGCAGCGGCCAAGCCATGTGTGTCTCTCGTCAATCGGCGGCCTTCCGGTCACTCTCCTCGCGTCAAATCATCCGCCTCTTTGTCTGCGGCGACGTCATGACGGGGCGCGGCGTCGATCAGATTTTGCCGCATCCGTGCGACCCGCGCATTTATGAGGATTACGCGCGCTCGGCGCTCCATTATGTGCGATTGGCCGAACGCAGGAACGGACGCATTCCAAGGCCGATCGGGCCATCCTATGTGTGGGGCGCCGCGTTGGACGAACTCAACCGCGTCCAGCCGGACCGCCGCATCATCAATCTCGAAACCAGCGTCACCAGAAACGAAGCCTATGTCGATAAGGGCATAAATTACCGGATGAGCCCGGAGAACGCCGAATGCCTCGTCGCCGCGGGCGTCGACTGCTGCGTTCTCGGCAACAATCATGTACTCGACTGGGAGCGCGCTGGACTGATGGAAACTCTGGCGGCTCTCGAAAATTTGCGGATCAAGACCGCGGGAGCCGGCCGCAACCTTGAACAGGCAGCGTCCCCCGCCGTCCTGGAGGCCGCCGGCAAAGGACGAATAATCGTCTTTTCCATCGCTTCCCCGACCAGCGGCGTCCTATCTGACTGGGCGGCGACTCCCCACGTCGCGGGCGTCAACCTCGTTCCCGATTTCACCGACGACAGCATTGAGCGAATCATTAAGCGGATCGCCGGCTTCCGACGGCGGGGGGATCTCGTCATCGCGTCCATTCATTGGGGGTCGAATTGGGGATATGACATTGCCGATGACCAGCGGCGGCTGGCGCGCGCCCTTGTCGATCGCGGCGATGTCGCCCTCGTCCATGGCCATTCCTCGCATCATGCTAAAGGCCTCGAGATATACAAAGGCCGATTGATCCTTTATGGGTGCGGCGATTTCATAAACGATTATGAAGGCATCGAAGGCCACGAAGAATTTCGCGGGGATCTCGCCGTTATGTATTTTCCGGCGTTCGACTCCGCGAGCGGGGATCTTGTTGGTCTGGAGCTCAAGCCGCTCAGGATGCGCCGCTTTCGACTGGATCCCGCATCGAAAGCGGAGGTTGAATGGATGCGCCGGATGTTCGATCGCGAAAGCAACGCGCTTGGCGGGCGTTTTGCGCTGCATCCAGACGGAACATTGACGCTGCGCGGGAGCGCTGGCGTCCCTTGACAGCTTCAACCCGGCGGAAGGGGGGGCCGCGCCGCCGTCGGCCCGCCCGCGCTTGATGATGCTGGCCCTGCGCGACACTCCTATGGGCTTGCTCCTATGGGCCTGCGCCTTGTTCTGCCGCCGCCGCAGCTCTGCACCGACGATGGCGCGATGATCGCCTGGGCGGGGATCGAGCGCTTATCGCTCAACGCCAACGCCGAGGCCGCGCATCACGGCAAGGCGCGAGGGCGTTTCACGTGAAGCAGCCGAGAGGCCTCGCGAAGACCGCGCGCCAACTTGACGCGTTTGCCTGAAATTTCGCGGCCCGCGCCGGGCGAGGCGCGTAAGATCGCGAAAACGCAAATCAGATTGATGCTGGCGCAGACGGATCGCGGCTCGAATTCGGCAATACGCGCAATCAACTTTGCGTCGCGTCATTGTTCTTTGGCGAAGAGCCGCTAAGCTCGCGCGCATTGAAGGCGCGCCGCCGATAACAGGCAATGGAGGCTGACGCGTCTTCAAGCAGAAGCCCCGAAAAGGGGCGCTTGAGGAGGGACTGGATGACCATGCATTGTCGATTTCCAATGCTCGCGCGCAGGCTCGCGGCGGGGCTGTTGCTGTCGGCGACGCCGCTGTTGACCGACGGCGCGGCGCAGGCGCAAGAGACCGCCAAAAAGCCGAATATTCTCGTGATTATGGGCGATGATGTCGGCTGGGAGAACATCGGCGCCTACCATCAGGGGCTGATGTACAATACGACGCCGAACCTCGACAAGCTGGCCGGCGAAGGCATGCGCTTCACCGACTATTATGCCGAGCCGAGCTGCACCGCCGGGCGCGCCAATTTCATCACCGGCGAACTGCCGATCCGCACCGGCCTCACCACCGTCGGCCAGGCCGGCGCGAAAATCGGCATCCCCGACGAGGCGCCGACGATCGCCACGGCGCTGAAGGCCCTTGGCTATGAAACCGGCCAGTTCGGCAAGAATCATCTCGGCGACCTCAACCAGTACTTGCCGACAGTGCACGGCTTCGACGAGTTTTTCGGCTACCTCTATCATCTCGACGCCATGGAGGATCCGTTCTGGCACTCCTATCCGCCGGCGCTGAAAGACAAGGTGGGGCCGCGCAACATGCTGCACACTTTCGCCACCGACACCGACGATCCGACCGTCGAGCCGCGCTGGGGCAAGGTCGGCAAGCAGAAGATCATCGACGAGGGGCCGCTGCCGCCGCATCCGATGCCTGGCGTCAAATACAACATGGAGACGGTTGACGAGGACATCCTCGATCACACCGTGAAGTTCATCGACAAGGCCGAGAAGGATGGAAAGCCGTTCTTCGTCTGGATAAATCCCACCCGCGTCCATGTCATCTCGCATCTGTCGCCGAAATATCAGGCCCGGCTGACGCCGGAGAACCAGTGGTATCTGGAAGAAGGCGTGATGTCCCAGCTCGACGACGTCGTCGGCGGCGTGCTGGCCAAATTGAAGGCCGATGGGCTTGAGGACAACACCATCGTCGTGTTCACGACCGACAATGGCACCGAGAACTTCACCTGGCCCGACGGCGGCAACACGCCGTTTTACGCCGGCAAGGGAACCATCATGGAAGGCGGCATGCGCGTGCCGATGATCGTGCGCTGGCCGGGCCACGTGCCCGCCGGAAAGGTGCAGAACGGCATCATGTCCGGCCTCGACTTCTTCCCGACCTTCCTCAACATCGCCGGCGAGCCGAACATCGCGGACGCGTTGCTGAAGGGCAAGCAGCTCGGCGACAGAACCTACAAGGTGCATCTTGACGGTTATGACCAGACCAGCCTCCTGACCGGCAAGGGCCCGTCCAACCGGCACGAGATCTTCTACTTCGCCGAAGGCACGCTCGGCGCAGTGCGCATCGACGACTGGAAATTCCGCATGATCGACCAGCCGGACGGCTGGATCGGCGGGACGGTGCATCTCGACATGCCGCTTCTCACCAACCTGCGGCTCGATCCGTTCGAGCGGATGATGTTCGCGAAAGGCAACACCGGCTCCTACCAATACATGGGGGACTTCTACATTCATGAATTCTGGCGCTTCGTCTTCCTGCAGCAGAAAGTCGGCGAATACGCTCAGACCTTCCTCGACTTCCCGCCGATGCAGCGCGGCGCGAGCTTCAATCTCGAAGCGGTCAAGGCCGAGATCGCGGCGCGGATCGCGAAAATGAAAGGCGCGACGGAGTAGCCGGACCGAGACTGACACGGCGCCCCCGCCTCGGCATGTCTACTAGGCGGGGGACGCGGCGGCGCGCTAGCGCCGCCACGAGCGGGCGGAGGCGGAGTATTAGAATCGCAAGCCGATGCCGGCGATCGGGCCGTGCATGACCAGGTTGAGGCCGCTCTCGCCCGTGCCGCTGCCCTGCGAATAATCGACCTCGAGAGCCCGGTATCCGATCATGCTCGACCAGTTGAGGCCGTAGATCTGGAAATTATGGACATAGCCGCCGACCGCCTGCCAGCTGATCTTGCTGCCGACGCCGAAGCCGCCGATGTCGCCCTGGAGCCGGAATTCGTCGCCCGACGCCAGCTCCTGCCGGACGCGAAGGCCAACCAGCGGGTCAACCCAGTGCATATCGCCGGAATCGGCGAGCGCCCGTTGACCCACCTGGGTCAGCCCCAGCGCCGGGACATTGACCGATCCGACGATGTCGAGCGACACATCGGCGCTGACGTTCCAGTAGCGAAGGCCGGCGATCGCATCGATGGCGGTGTAGGACGAGCCGCCGTTGGTCCAGCGCAACAGCTCGTATGCGGCGGCAGCTTCGAGGATGGCTTTTGTGGTGAATGTCAGATGCCCTGTCGCGTCGGCGTTCAGCAAGACGCCGGTGACCGGCGTGCGGTTGGCGAGGATCGAACCCGACGCGCGCAACTGCGCCCAGAGGTAGTCCAGATAGACGGCGAAGGGGCCGTTGCGCGCCTCGACCCTGACCGCGGCCTCCAGCGGCGGCGAACTGGTTTTGGTCAAAAGATCGACGAAGCTGATGTTTGTGCCAATCTCCTCGCCGCGCGAGGTGGTCGTGCCATTGAGGCCAAGCGCCCACATGTAGGGCATGATGGTCACCCGCCAATCGCCGAAGGCCGGCTTCTCAGCGGCGACGAATTGCGGCGCGGCGAACAGCGGCGGCGCGGCGGAGCCGGTTGCGGACGGCGCGCTTCCGGCGAAGCGGTAGTTGAGGCCGGCGCGAAACACGAAGCCCTCGAATCGCGTCGAACTGGAGATCGCATCGGCGACCTGGCCGGCGCCGACGATCGCGTTGTTGATCAACGCGCCGCTGTGGGGAAAGGCGACATTGGCGACGCCGAGATTGTAATAGAGGAACTCCAGTTTCGCCGAGAGCTCGCCGGTCAGCGCCGATTTGACGCCGCCGCCGACCGTCCAGCCGAACCGATTGCTGAAGAAATCGCTCGTCGCGGCCGCAGACGTAAACGTAGAGGGCGTCAACGACTGCCTGACCGTCGTGCTGGTGGAGATCCCGCCATAGGCGAGACCGCCGGTCGCATAGAACAGCATCGTCGGGGTGATGGCGTAGCCGAGGCGGCCGCGCACCGTGCCGAGATATTCGAGGGTGCGGTTGAAGCTGACGGTAGTCGCGACGGCGAAAGGCGGATAAACCGCCGCCGGCGTAAAACCGGTAAAGCCGCCGCCGCCGCCGCGAATGCCGCCGCCCTCGAGATCGGCCTCAAGGCCTGCGACCCAGCGGTCGGCGAACTGCCAGTTGTAGCCCAGCTGGCCGCCCGAAAAGAAACCGTTGAGCCGCGTGCCGGTCGAGCTTGTGGCGCCGCAGCGCCGACGCCGCCCCCCATAGATGGGGAATGACCGCCGGCAGCCCCGGCAGGCCGGGGAGCGCGGGCGAGTCGGCCACATTGACGGCCGACGTGCTGAACGCGAGGTTGGCCGGCCAAGCATAACCGAAATTGAACCCGGCGTAAAGCCCGCTCCAGGTGAAAACCAGGGCGATCGGGTGAAGAAATTCGTGACAAATGGCTAAAGTGCTAAATCTGTCGTGGTCCACTGATTCGATTGGTGGAGCGGTACGATGGACGGGGCGGCGACGGAATTTGACGCGATCGACGAAGCAACTATTTTTCTTCGGTATTTCAAGGATATGCCGGACCATCGGCAGAAGGGCAAGGTGGTTTATCCGCTGGAGGAAATCCTCCTTTTGTGTCTTCTCGCGGTGCTGGCCGGGGCCGAGACCTTCGTCGACATCGCCCGCTTTGGCGATAAGAAGCTCAATCTGTTGCGCCGGTTTCGGCCGTTTCGCGACGGCACGCCGGCGCATGATCATCTCGGCGATATTTTCGCCACGCTGGACGCGCAGGCGTTCCAGCGCTGTTTCGTCGCCTGGGTTGCGGCGCTGACCAAGACGCCGGCCGACATCATCGCGATTGATGGCAAAACCTTGCGCCGCTCCTACCAAAAGAAGGGATCGAAGGAACCGATCCACATGGTCTCGGCTTTCGCCGCGCGCCAGCGATTGGTTCTCGGGCAGGTCAAGGTGAACGAGAAATCCAACGAGATCACAGCCATTCCCGCATTGCTCGACATGATGGCGATCGAAGGCGCCGTCGTCACCATCGATGCAATCGGCTGCCAGCGCGAAATCGCCGCGAAGATCATGGACAAGAAGGCCGATTATATCCTCGCGCTGAAAGGCAACCAGGGAACGCTGCGCGAAGATGTCGAACTCCTCGCAACCGAGCAAAAAGCAAGACAATTCAAGGATACGACGGTCAGCCGGCATGAAACGATCGACGCCGATCACGGTCGTATCGAAACCAGAACCTACACGGTGATCCACGATGTCGGTTGGCTACAACAGCGACACGACTGGCCGGGATTGAATGGCGTCCTGATTGTCGAAAGCAAACGCGAGATCGGCGGCAGGGTCGAGCGGGAAACGCGCTTCTACATCACTTCGCTGCCCTTGTCAGCGCAGGCGATCGGCCCAATGATCCGCGAACATTGGGCGGTGGAGAACTGCCTGCATTGGGTCATGGACACGGTCTTTCGCGACGACGAATGCCGTGTCCGAACCGAGAACGCGCCGGCAAACTTCACCACCGTAAAACACATGGCGCATAATCTAACTCGCCGAGCGCCCGGAAAGGATTCTCTCAGGCTCAAGCGCAAAACCGCCGCTTGGGACGACGACTTCCTCGCAAGCCTCGTCGCAGCTTGAATTTTTTCACCCGATTCCCCTGAGGTGAAAACCGGCGGCGCCTCGGGCGGGGACAGATCGGCAGCGAAAGCAGGCGCCGCAAGGAAGGCGAGCGCCGAGCTTGCCGCAACAAGCGGCCGCGCCGTTTTGGAAGGCCGGCGCCGGAGGCGGGCGAGGGAAGGTGCGGGACGCACCATGGCGAGGCGCCTTGTAACTTAGCTTTCGTCAAAACGGCATCGGTCGCGCGGCACGATCGCGCGGCTAACAATGTCATATCGCCTATTGCTTTCAACGTCTTGGCGTCTAACTGGCGCGAGATCGAATTGGGTGCCTACGTGCCATTTTCGCAACGCCTGCTTTTCAGCCTTGAATGCACCCTGCCCCGGACGCGGCGCTACGCCGCCAGCTCCTTGAGGCCGCGCTTGATCAGCTCGCCGGCCGGCGCGTCCGCGCCGAGCGCCTTGATCGAGGCGGCGATCGCGACCGCCGCCTGCGAGCGGCCATAGCCGAGATTAACGAGCGCCGAAATCGCGTCCGGGATCGCGCCCTGCGCGCTTAAATCGGCGAGCCCTTGATCCAATCCGCGGGGCGCTCCGACCGCCATATCGATGGCGCCAAAAACCGGCGCCTTGTCTTTCAGTTCCGCGACGATGCGGGCGGCGAGTTTCGGCCCGACCCCGGGCGCGCGCGCAAACGCGGCCTTGTCCGCGCAGGCGATCGCGGTCGCCAGCTCGGACGGGCGTAGAATGCTCTGCACGGCGAGCGCCACCTTGGCGCCGACCCCCTGCACTGATTGCAGCAGACGAAACCAATCGCGCTCGGCCTCCGAGGCGAAGCCGAACAATTTGATCGAATCTTCCCGCACCTGCGTTTCGATAGCGAGGGCGGCCGCCTGTCCCGCCGGCGGCAGCCCCTGCAGGGTGCGCGCCGAACAGTGCACGACGTAACCAACCCCATGCACGTCGAGAATGACGAAATCCTCGCCCTGCGAATTGACGATCCCCTTCAGCTTGCCAATCATGGCGCGGAGGACACTGTGGGATTGGCTTGCGATTTCGCCAAGGCGCGGCTGGCCCGGAGTTGCGCGTGGGTGATGGCGACGGCGAGCGCGTCGGCCGCGTCCGCGCTTTTGGCTTCGCTCTGAGGCAGCAGGAATTTGACCATCATGGCGATCTGCGCCTTTTCGGCATGTCCGTTGCCGACCACGGTTTTCTTGATGAGATTGGCTGCGTATTCGGCGACCGGCAGCCCCGCGAGCGCCGGAGCGACCAGAGCGACGCCGCGCGCTTGGCCGAGCTTTAGCGCCGACTGCGGATCGCAATTGACGAAAGTCTCCTCGACCGCCGCCTCCGCCGGGGCAAGGTCCGCAATGACGCCCAGCAGGCCCTGCTGCAGCGCGCAAAGCCGCGCGGCGAGGCTCGCTCCCGCTCCCGAATGGATGCTGCCGCAGGCGACGAAAACAAGCCGCGAGCCTAAAACCTCGATGACGCCCCATCCCATGTTGCGCAGCCCAGGGTCGATGCCAATGATGCGAATTGCCGCCCAGTTCATGCGCGAAGCTTAAAGCATGATCCCGAGAAACTGCAGAATTTTGGATGACGCGCCGGAACATCCGGGCGACGCGCTTGCCCCGCGCATGGATCCTGATTTTCAGCGCCTGTCTCACTCCATGAGCATGCGTTTCAAAAGTTCGATCTCCTCCGACAAAGCCGCGTCCTTTTCGGCGAGCGCGTCGATCTTGCGCACCGCATGCAGCACGGTGGTGTGGTCGCGCCCGCCAAAGCGCCGCCCGATTTCCGGCAAGGAGCGCAAGGTGAGCGTCTTTGAAAGATACATCGCGATCTGGCGCGGGCGCACCACATTGGCCGTGCGGCGCGAGGAGAGGATGTCGGCGCGGCTGACGTTGAAATGGGTCGCGACCAGCTTCTGAATATCCTCGATCTTGATCCGCTTTGGCTCTTGCGTTCGCATCAGATCGCGAATTGCGAGTTCGGCGGTGTCGACCCCGAGCGGCGCGCCGTTCAGCGAGGCGTGCGCCAAAAGGCGATTGACGGCGCCGTCGAGGTCGCGGCCGTTGGTCTTGATCGCGCTCGCGACAAAAGCGGTGACGGCGGACGGCACCGAAAAATTCGGATAGGTTAGCTTCGCCGCGGCGATCCGTCCCTCGAGAATTTTCACGCGCAATTGTTCGTCGAGGCTGCCGATTTCGACGCAAAGACCGCCGGCCAGCCGCGAGCGCACGCGTTCGTCGAGACTGTCGAGATCCGCCGGCGGCCGATCGGCGGCGATGACGATCTGCCGGTGGCCATCAATCAGGGCGTTCAGCGTGTGGCAGAATTCCTGCTGGATCGACTTTCCTTGCAGGAACTGGATGTCGTCGATGATCAGTATGTCGATGCCGCGCAATTTTTCCTTGAAGGCGATCGCGGTCTGCGCCTTGAGCGCCGACACGAAGCCATACATGAAGCGCTCGGCCGTCAAATAAATGACGCGGCGCTTCGTCTCCGCGGCGGCGTGGGCAACCGCTTGCAAGAGATGCGTCTTCCCCAATCCGACGCAGGCGTGCAGATAGAGTGGATTATACGGCGCCTGTTCCTCCGGCGCGGCGGTCGCAATCCTCTGCGCCGCGGAGTAGGCCAGCTGATTCGAGTGTCCGACCGAGAAATTCGCAAAGGTCAACCGCGCGTCCAAGGGCGAACCTGAGATGACGTCGGTTTCGGCGCTCTCCGACGGCTTGGCGGCTAAAGCGTCGCGTGACTTTTGGGTGGCGACAAATTTGGCGTTGAGGGCGGGCGCCTCGCAGGCCGGGGCGCGTCGGGCGTCGCCTTGGCCGACAATCTTCGCACTTTCTTCTCCTGCATCGATGGGCGCGAGCGCGAGCCCGGACATCGGCCGATCCGACGAGCGGACGGCGATCGCCAGCCGCCTCACGGGGGGAAATTCCGCGGTCAGCGCCAAAAGCAGCCTCTCCGAATAATGCGATTGGATCCAGCTTTTCAAGAATTTGGTCGGAACGGAAAGACATGCCGTCCCCTCCGCCAGGCTATCGAGTTCGAGGCGCCCAAACCACGACGAGAAAACATCGTCGCCGACGTCGGCGCGGAGGCGACGGCGAATCCGCACCCAAGCTTCCGAATCGCCGCGCTCTTGGGGCTTGTTGAAATGATTGCGCAAGTTCAGCATGGCTGTTCTTCTTGAAATCTAGACAAACTTGTCGGCTCGCTGAAAGCGTAGCGCCGCAAGCATAGTCGATTGAAAGTGGGAAAAGGCGGAGTTTATGCGCCGGGGCGCCGGCGATGCCTGCTGAAAGACCCTTGGGCCTTGAGGATCATCGCGGCGTAATAAGGCAGTGAATTCGACGCGCGCGGAGGCAGATTAAGGATTAATAGATTTACGACCACGGAACTCCCCCCAACCCGTTCAAGGACGGATCTGACTTCACCCTGATTTACAATATAGCGTCACATTGTCGAGCAAAGAAACTCCATTTTAGTGGCGACGGCGCCATGTTCGAAATTGTCACAAGCAATCTTTCACGATGATTTTCACTATAAATCCATTGCGTGAAATTTTTACACGCCTAGCCAGCGTTTTTACACGCACTAAGGGAAAACTAACCGGAGGTTGCGGCGCGACGACCCCTTTAGCTCTTGCGCTTCGCCGTCCCGACCACGACAAGACTTTAACATAGGCGAAGGCCTCCGCAAGGCGTAGCCATCGAAAATTGCGCGGCGCAAAGACTTCGCTTACGGGGCGCTCGCGCGCCATGCACTCGACTAAACGCCTGATTCTGCGCGTTCCAAAACAGCCGTCCAAGCGGTCGCTGCTATAAAGAAAAAAGTCAAAAAACTGTCTTGAAAGATGGGGAAAATATCCCCTAGCGCGGCCGAATCCGGCGGAGACTACGCCCTTTGGCCGCAAGCCTTTGGAATGCATGGAAAATAGATGTGCACCGGAAAATACGGTGAAGACCAGCAAGGTGCGCTGGGTTAGAGGCTTGGCAAATTGTCACAAAGAAAAAGCCCGGTCTCGCCGGGCTTATCAATGATTAGGAATAATAATCAGTAGGCGGAAATTCTGTTATGTTATCTCCCTAGCGCGCTTACGCGCGCGCAAAGTCGAGAAACCTTTCGCGAAGCGGTGTTTTTGTGGATGATGCCTTTTTGCGCGGCGCGCATCACCAATGGTTCGGCCGCACGCAAAGCTCTGGCCGCAGCCGCGCCGTCGCCGGACGCGATCGCCTCTTCGACTTTACGAATGTAAGTTCGCATTTGGCTGCGACGTGACTTGTTGACCGCCGTGCGACGCTCAATTTTACGAACGGCCTTCTTGGCCGAGGGTGTATTCGCCATTTCTTACAACGGTCCTGCACATGGCCCTAAGAGCGCAGCCTCGCTATGGACGACGAGCGCGCGGCCGGGAGGCGTGCTTATAATCACGAACGCTAGGCTGCGTCAACGCTGAAAAGGCTCCGTGGCGAGCCGTTCTCGCCCGCCTTCGGGTTTCAGAAGCGCGCGGAAAAATTCTTCCGTTCAGATGAAAAGTCAAAGGTATGACGGAGTTGCGCCGAACCCAGCGTAACCGGGCCGCGCCGCACGATCCAGCACGCCATTGACGACTTTCGCCGTCGTTTCGATCGCGCTTGCCGAGTCGGTTCCGACAACCAATTCCTCGAAAGCGGCGTCGAGAAGGTAAAGGATGAGGAGACGCCGGCGCGTGCCGAGATCCTCGATCCAGATCGGGCCGCCCTGTGTCGCGCCCATATAGGATTTTACAAAAATCTCTGAAAACTCGACGAGCTCTTGGCTTAGCCGGCTCGCCGCCGCCGCTGGATCGGGGACCAGCTCCGCGATGCTGCGCTCCGCGGCCGCGACGACATGGGCGAAAGAGCGCAGCATGGTGGCGACATCGCGTAGCGGCGAGGTTTTGGCGCGCGGATCCCCGTCGCCATGCCCTGCGCCGCCATCGAAACCGACAATGATGACGTCATCCTTGACGACGAGCGCGCGGCCGAGGCGATAATCGCCATGAATGCGAATCTTGATCGCGCCGAGGGGCTCCTTTTCCAGCGCGTTGATGAGGCCGAAGCACTCGTCGCAACGGCCGAGCAGCCGTTCGACCGCAGGGCTCGCGCCGCCCAAAGCCAGCCCCTTGAGGAGCTGGAAGCCGCGCGCTCCCGCCTCCCTTAGCCGAGCAACGCTCGCGCGCACGTCGGAATGGGTCAATGGTTCGGTCTTGAAGGCAGGGTCTTCGGTCGGCGTCGCCAGCGCCAGATGCATTTCCGCCGTCCGCATCCCAAGCCGCTTCATATGCGGCGCATAGGTCGAAAAACTGGCCGGGGCGGGCTCGTCGCCATGATTGGACTGCGCCGGCGCCATCGCCAGAGCTTCGAGAATGCGCTTTAAGGCCTCGAGCGTCCAGGTCCACGCGTCGCCCTGGCAGCGCACAAAGCGCCGCAATGCCGCAAGAGTCCTGCGCGCGCCCGTTGCGTCGCAATAGTCGACGACGCCCAGCAACGGCGGCGTATTCGGGAATTTGGCGACTTCGTTGAGAAAGCGCTCGATCTCGACTTCGGGGTGCTCGCCCGCTTCCAGCCGATGATAGATTTTCAACGCCAGACGCTTGTCCAGAACCAGCGTTGAATGACGCCGCGCGGCGTTAAGAGGCTGGATCTCCGCCGCATCGATTTCGAGAGCGGAATTCGATGGGCGAAGCGGAGAGAAGACAACTTTGCCGCCTTTTGCGGTTTTGAGCTCGGCGCAGCTGCGGAAGGCTTCAAGCATTGCCGCGCCAAATGGCGGACAGGCGTCTGCGTCATAAAGAACGCCCATCTCCGCCACCCGGCGCAATTTAGCGACGGCTGACGACGCTGGCGGCTGGGGCGTCTTTTCGCTTTCCCGCTCCGCTACCAAGGGAGTGAAATAGGTCTCAGTGACCGATCCCGCCGCTCTGACGTCAAGCAACGGCAAGACGAATCGGCGCTCGTCGTCGCCGGTGCGCAGAACCGCAAAATCTCTGACCGAAACGCTCGGCAGCAGGCCGGCCTGCGCATGAAACCAGCGCCGCGCGCTCAGAAATTGCGGGGCCACATTGCGCTCGAAGGCGATCAGCTCGCGACCCGTAAAGATCGACTCGATCTTGCCGATGGCGACCAGCGTAAAGAGCTCGGGAAGCGGCGTTTGCGCGTGCCTGACTTCCAGCGCCGGCTCCAAACGGAACCAGAAGAAGCCATAGGCCGGCAGGGTTAGAACATAAGGCGTCGCGCCGATCGGCGGAAACAGACTGCCGGCAGTCAATTCAAAAGGCGCGGCGCCCTTGAACTCGGCGAGATCGAGTTCGACCGCTTGCGGCGCGCGGGAGACATTGACGACGCAGAGGATGCGCTCGCTCTCGGTCTCGCGCAGATAGGCGAGAACTTTCCGGTTAGCCGGATAAAGGAAGCTCAAGGCGCCGCGCCCAAAGGCGACGTTGGCGCGCCGCACGGCGATCATCCGCCGCATCCAGGTCAAAAGGCTCGACGGGCTAGCGAGCTGAGCCTCGACGTTGATCGCGTTAAACCCATAGATGGGATCCTGAATCGCCGGCAGAAAAAGCCTTGCCGGATCGGCGCGGCTGAAGCCGCCATTGCGGTCGACGGACCATTGCATCGGCGTGCGCATCGCCATCGCGATCGCCGAGATAGATGTTGTCGCCCATGCCGATCTCATCGCCGTAATAAATGACGGGCGTGCCCGGCATCGACAGCAAGAGGGAATTCAAAAGCTCAATCTTGCGCCGGTCATTTTCGAGCAGAGACGCAAGGCGCCGGCGGATCCCGAGATTGATCCGCGCGCGCCGATCGGCGGCGTAGAGCGCCCAAAGATAGTCGCGCTCCTTGTCGGTCACCATGGCGAGCGTCATCTCGTCATGGTTGCGCAAAAAGATCGCCCATTGCGCGCCGTCGGGCAGCTCCGGCGTCTGGCGCAAGATGTCGGTGATCGGGTGCCGATCCTCCTGCGCCAGCGCCATATAGATGCGCGGCATCAAAGGAAAATGGAACGCCATATGGCATTCGTCGCCCTCGCCGAAATAGCGGGCCGCCTCCTCGGGCCAGACATTGGCCTCGGCCAGCAGCATGCGATCCGGGTAGTCGGCGTCGACCGCCGCTCTTATCCGCTTGATGATCGCATGCGTTTCGGGAAGGTTTTCGCACGCAGTGCCTTCGCGCTCGACGAGATAGGGAATGGCGTCGAGCCGCAATCCGTCGACGCCCATGTCGAGCCAGAAGCGCATGACGTCGAGCACCGCCTCGACTGACGCGCGGATTATCATAATTGAGGTCCGGCTGATGCGCGTAGAAGCGGTGCCAGTAATAGGCCTTGGCCAACTCGTCGTAGGCCCAGTTCGATTTTTCCACGTCGAGGAAGATGATTGGGGCGTCCTTGTAGCCTTTATCGTCGTCGGCCCAGACGTAGAAATTTCGCGCAGCGGAGTTTGGCTTCGCGGCGCGGGCGCGCTGAAACCAGGGATGCTGATCCGACGTATGGTTGACGACCAGTTCCGTGATGACGCGAAGGCCGCGCTCATGCGCCGCGCGGACGAATGTCTTGAAATCGCGCAGCGAGCCATAGGCCGGATTGACGTCGCGGTAATTCGAAATATCGTAGCCGTCATCGCGCAGCGGCGAGGGATAGAACGGCATCAGCCAGATCGCGGTGGCGCCAAGATCGCGCACATAGTCGAGCTTTTGCGTGAGCCCAACGAAATCGCCGACCCCGTCGTTATCGCTATCGAAAAAGGACTTGACATGCAGCTGGTAGATGATGGCGTCGCGATACCAATGCACATCGCTGCGATCGATCATGAAGTGGCTCTCGTCAGGGAAAGGGCGACAGGCAAAGCGGCTGTTTCGCCGGCGTCGGCTCGCCGCTCGCCCGAAGGGCGAAAGCGCCGCACGGGACGTTAAATTTGAGTATGATCCCAATCAACAGCGCAAATCAAATCGCGATGAGGGATTTTAGATTGGAAAATCGCAGTGGCCGAAGATTGTCCGCCGGGCGAAAAGGCGGGCCCACGCGCCGCCCTTGCGTTCCGCCAACGCCGTTCTTGGCCGCGGCCGGCGCCGACCGGAGGCCTCGCGTTCTGGCCGACGCAAACTTAGTGACCGAGGCTTAACCGCCTCGGCGAAACGGCGAGCCGAGGCTCGGATTTCGCGATGACGCCGGAGCGGACGATCGCGCCAGCGGGATGCAACGCGCACTCGGCCTCCGCCTCGCTCTCGCCGCTGATCGCCTGCAGGCATTTGCCGGTCCAGTGATCGATGTCATTCATGCGCAGCGTCGCCATCATGTCGCGCCAGCGCTCCCGCCGCTCTTCCAGCGGCATCTCGACGGCTCGCGCGATCGCCGCCGCGGTCTCGCCGATATCGTAAGGGTTGATAATTAAGGCGGCCTTCAGCTCATGCGCCGCCCCGGCGAATTGAGAGAGAACCAGTACGCCGGGATCATCCAGCGATTGCGCCGCGACATATTCCTTGGCAACGAGATTCATGCCGTCACGCAAGGGCGTGACGAGCCCGACACGGGCCAACCGATAAAGCCCCGCCAGCGCCGCCTGACTCATCGTCTTGTTGATGTAGCGCAGCGGCGTCCAATCCACGTCGCCGAACTTGCCGTTGAGATGACCGACCTCCTCGGCGATTTCTTTCTGCATCCTGGCGTATTCGGGGACTTCGGAGCGCGACTTCGGCGTGACCTGAAGCATGGTGACGCGCGTCTTGACGGCTTCCGGATCGTTCTCCAGGAAGGCGCCGAAAGCCTCGATACGGTGCTTGATCCCTTTCGAATAATCCAGCCGATCGACGCCGATGATCATGGCGCGGCCTTCAAGGCTCGAGCGCACGCGCCTGACGACCTGATTGCGTTCGGCGGCGCGCGCCTCGTGAGCGAAGGCCTCCGCGTCGATGCTGATCGGAAACGCGTCGACCTGGAATTTGCGGCCGCCGGCCTCGCACCAATGATCGTCAATGACCCGGCCGACGCCCGATTGAACGAGACAATCGCGGAAATTGTCGGCGTCCGACGCCGTCTGGAATCCGACGACGTCATAGGCGCTGAACGCGCGCAAAATCCGCTCATAATGCAGCAGCGCCGCCGCCGTACCGGGCGAGGGCCAGGGGATATGATGAAAGTAGCCGACGCGGTTCGGAACGCCAAGCTGACGCAGGAAACTCGCCATCGGGATGAAGTGATAATCGTGAATCCAGATGATGTCGTCGGAGCGCAGCATCCTCGCCAGGCGACGGGCGAAAAATTCGTTGACGCGAAAATAGCCCGCCGCGTCGCGCTCGGAAAAATGGGCGAGATCGACGCGATAGTGGCAAACGGGCCAGAGCGCCCGGTTGGCGAAGCCGTGATAATATTCCTCTATATC
Organism: uncultured Alphaproteobacteria bacterium; assembly: GCA_963815815.1. GTDB lineage: Bacteria > Pseudomonadota > Alphaproteobacteria > Rhizobiales > Beijerinckiaceae > Methylocapsa. The sequence goes on along the minus strand of CAWFIA010000006.1, from coordinate 693,097 downwards.
GCGGCGCGTCAGGTCCGACGTGGCGAACGCGATCGGGCCGAGCGTACGCCATTGCAGCTCGCGATGCGCGTCAGACGTCTTTCCCGACCAACCGAACCAAACGCCGCCTCGGCTCTTCAGTGCGGCTTGCAGCGCGACGGCAAGACCGCCTGCCGCCGCCGTCCCCGAACCTGAAGGAGCAGGCACGCGATTCGAGACAATGATCAACCGGCCATTTGTTGCGGCGCAATTGACGGAAGTCGGTTTATAAAGGAGGTCAAGGTTAACCATGGGCGGGAGCGTCTCCTCAACCAAGCCATTCTTCGCCTCTGCAACGCCTCAATCACGATATCGTTGCATCGCCCTGGCCATATCTCTTATTGACTTTTGCCAATATTGCTGGACGACTATGGCAAAGTTACGGCTCAAGAAGCTAAAGTTTGACCTTTAGCTTCTGCAGGGCGGTTAGCTGGCCAAGAGGCCTTAGGCCGCGCCGGCTTCCGCGTTGATGTGAAAAGCGGCGGCGAAAAGCGCGCCGGCGCAGTCGCTTTTCTCTCAAAAGCTCCGACGCGGGTTCCGGACTTGGATCATCATTATCATCAGAAATAAAAGCAAACTTTTGGCTTGCTTACGCCGAGTAGGGCGAAACGGAGACCGCAGCAGGCTTTTATGCCAAGATTCGTATTTTCCGATGATTGATTTGTATATTGCCAGACCTCAGAAAGAGACAATCAAGGAAAAACATTAGGGTTGTCGGAAACGACCGGCGCGCTCCTGTTTTCAAAGCGAGCGGCTATTTGGTTCTCCCATAACTTAAGGAGGCGCTTATGCGTCCACGCGTGACGTTGGCCATTCCTGTCTACAATGGCGAAAAGTTTATTTCTGAAGCGATCAGATCTATACTTGCTCAAGATTATTCAGATTTCGAGCTTATTATCACTGATAACGCGTCGACTGACAGTACGGAGATGATTTGCCGAGAATTTGCTGCCGCTGACGCCAGGATTAAATATGTTCGTAATGAACGAAATCTTGGCGCCGGCCCTAATCACAACAAGGGGTTCGAGCTCAGTTCTGGAGAATTTTTCAAATGGTGCGCTTGTGATGATCTGATCAGTCCGGAATATCTTGGCCAATGCGTGCGAGCCCTGGAGAAAGATCCGGGCGTGGTCATTGCTTTTGGCGCGACCTTGAATGTCGATGAGAACGGGCATCGCTTGGCGACATCCGGCAAAACAATGCCGGAAATGATGGAGGCCCAACCAGCGCGCCGGTTTCGCACGGCTGTGACAAGTGTTTGGCAAGTAGACCAGGAAATGTTCGGCCTTTTTCGCAGCGACGCGCTGAGGCGGACAAGCCTGCACAAGTCATATCCTGCGTCCGATCATAACCTTCTTAGGGAAATGGCGCTGCTTGGACGATTTGCGCTTGTTCCGCACATCGCTTTCTACAATCGAGACCATGCGGGTAGATCGGCTTACATCGCCGACGGCCGAGAAAGACAGCTTTGGTGGGATACAGCAAATAACGGGGGACTGTATACTTTCCGCTATATCGCCCATTTAATCAAAATGACGATTCGACATCGCCGCCTCGTTTCGCCAGCCAGAACACTGCCATGCGTCCTAATTTTGGCGATGAGCCCGCGCTTCCTGGCGTATTACTCCATCGAACTCGCAAGCTTCGCGTCGCCTTCCGCGGCGCGATGGCTGCACGCCTTGTCCCGCTGGATTCTGCGCCGGGCGCGCAGCGTCAGACTGGCGCCATTGGCCAATCCGTAAGCTCCCGAGCGCTCCATTCGGAGCTGAATCACATCTTCATAAGCCGGTTCGAAAGATCAGGCCTTCATGGAGCGCGCGGCGAATGTCTCCCGGACTTGTTCCATCATCATTGCCGTCAGACATAAAAAGCAAAGCGTGAGGCGAGTTGGGCGCGAAAAAGATGCGTTATACGTAACAATTCGTATTTTCCGATAATTGATTTGTATGTGGGCCGCCGCCAGAAAGAGATAAACAAGGGAATTTATTATTGTTGTCGGAAACGGCGAGCGCACGCTGTTTCAGAGGCGCGCGCGTATCGGGCTTTCCGACAACACGGAGCTATCTATGCGCCCACGCGTAACGTTGGCCATTCCTGTCTACAATGGCGAGAAGTTTATTGTCGAAGCTATCAAGTCGATCCTACGGCAAGATTACGCAGATTTCGAGCTGATCATCACGGACAACGCCTCAACTGACAGCACCGAGACGATTTGCCGTAAGTTCGCAGCCGCCGACGCGCGGATAAAGTACGTCCGCAATGCGCGCAACCTTGGCGCCGGTCCAAATTTCAACAAGGGCTTTGAGCTAAGCTCCGGAGAATTTTTCAAATGGTGCGCTTGCGATGATTACATAAGCTCGGATTATGTCGGCGCATGCGTTAGGGCGCTCGACGCCAATCCTGATGCTGTCCTCGCCTACGGTGCGACGCAGCCCATTAATCAGGAAGGCAGCCCTATTCTTGCGCTGGCTAAAAAGATGCCCGAAATGGCGGACGCCCAACCCGCTCGCCGATTTTATAAGGCTGTGACGACGACCTGGGAAATGGACCAGGAAGCGTTCGGTCTTTTCCGCAGCGATGCGCTGAGCAAGACCACTCTGCACCGTCCTTATTATGGGTCGGACCTAAACCTCCTCAGGGAAATGGCGCTGCTCGGACGATTTGTGCATGTTCCGCATATCATTTTCTACAATCGCGACCATGATGGCAGATCAGAAGCGATCCTCGGCGAGAAGGAAAAGCGGCTTTGGCAGGACGCCAGCACCTCAAGTAAGCGCTCCGTCAGCTCAATTCCTTTCTTTGCACATTTGTTTGAAATTGCAATTCGTCATCGGCTAATTGTCTCGCCCGCGAAAACATTGCCGCCAGTGCTTATACTGGCTCTAAGCCCGCGCTCCTTGGCGGGTTACGTGATCGAATTGATAAGCGTCGCCTCTCCTTCGGCGGGGCAATGGCTGCTTACGACGTGCCGCCGCGTTAAACGCTGGCTGCTTCCTCGCTCTAAAGCCCGCGTCGGCCAGTGCCAATAAGGTCCAGATTTCCGATTCGGCCGATTGGGGGATCGCGTGATCTCTTGTCTAGCTAAACCGCGCCGGTTTCGACCTTTATGTCGAAGGCGGCAGCGAAAAGCGCGCGGGTATAATCGCTTTTCGGATTTTTCAAAAGTTCGGACGCCGGGCCGCCCTCGACAACCTTGCCATGGCGCATAACGATGATTTCGCTGGCCAGCGCTCGAACGACGCGCAGGTCGTGGCTGATGAAGAGATACGCCAGCGTGCGCCGCTTCTGGAGATCGCGCAGGAGATCGACAATCTGCGCCTGGACCGACATGTCGAGGGCGGAGGTGGGCTCGTCCAGCACGATAAATTTGGGCTCGAGGACGATCGCCCGCGCGATGGCGATTCGCTGGCGTTGGCCGCCGGAAAACTCGTGCGGATAACGATCCATCGCCGCCGGGTCAAGCCCGGTATCATGGAGAGCGCGCGCGACGATCTCGCGCTTTTGCGCGGCGGAGAGCGCCTTGCGCTGCACGCCAAGGCCTTCCGCCACGATGTCGCCGACCGACATCCGCGGCGAGAGCGAACCGTAAGGGTCCTGAAACACGATCTGCATGTTGCGTCGCAACGGCCGCAGCGCTTTGAAGCGCAACCCATCGATGCGCTGGCCGAGAAATACGATCGCCCCTTCCGAGCGAATGAGCCGCAGCAGCGCGAGGCCGAGAGTCGTCTTCCCTGATCCGGATTCGCCGACGACGCCGACCGTCTCGCCTTCGCGAACCGCCACGCTGACGTCGTCTACGGCCTTGACGAAACCAACCGTCCGGCGAAAAAAGCCACGCCGGATCGGGAACCAGACGCGAATGTTGTCGCCCGTCACGACCGGCTGCGCCGCCGCGTCGAACGGCGGCGGCATACCCTTTGGCTCCGCCGCCAGCAGGGCCTTTGTGTATGGATGGGTCGGCGCGCCGAAGATGTCCGCGACGGGACCAGCCTCGACGATCCTGCCCTTCTGCATGACGGCGACGTCGTCGGCGATTTTCCGCACGATATTGAGGTCGTGCGTGATGAACAGCATCGCCATGCCGTGGCGCGCCTGCAAGCGCTTCAGTAGATCGAGGATCTGAGCCTGAACCGTGACGTCGAGCGCGGTGGTCGGCTCGTCGGCGATAAAAAGGTCCGGGCGGTTGGCGAGCGCCATGGCGATCATGACGCGCTGGCGCTGGCCGCCGGACAATTGATGCGGATAGGCGCCAAGCCGCGCAGCGGGGTCTGGAATGCCGACCTCCTCCAGAAGCTCAACCACGCGCGCGCGGATTTTATCGGCGCCGCGCGCGCCGTGCAGCTCCAGAATTTCGCCGATCTGATTTTCGATGGTGTGGAGCGGATTGAGCGAGGTCATCGGCTCCTGAAAAACCATGGTGATTTTGGCGCCGCGGATCGCGCGGAGACGCTCCTCGCTGACGGTCAAAAGGTCTTCGCCTTCGAAAACCGCCTGTCCGCGCGGCGCGATTCCTTGCGGCAATAGACGCAGGATCGAGAGCGCGGTGACCGATTTGCCGGAGCCGGATTCGCCGACGAGCGCCAGCGTGCGCCCGCGCGTGAGGGAAAAGGACACGCCCGCGACCGCCGGCGCCTCCTCGACGCCGGGCCGGAACGATACGGAAAGGTCGCGGACGTCGAGGAGAGGGGCGTCAGGCGGGCGCGGTTCAGACAAATCGGGTTCCAATCACCAATTGTTCTGGATCAGCGTGATGGTCGGGCCGGCGAGCACGACCGGCGGCATGACCGGAGCTGTTAGTCCGAAGGGGTGCATCGTGTCGCCGGCCGGGGTCTTCCCTTGGTTCGCCTCCATGGGGCTAATGAACAGGTCAGCGTTGGAGAAGCTGCTGTGGTCAGAATTATCCAGCCCGCAGGCGTGGATCAGCTCATGCGCTGCGATCACCAGCTTGCCGGGATCGCCGATGACGCGGCCGGTCTTGCCGCCGATTTTCGGCGTCGCCGGCACGAAGATGAAGGCCTTGGCGACGGTCGTCGACGATCCGAAGGTCATCTTAACGAGATTGGTATGGCCCTCCATAACGTCGCCACTCAGCTTGTCGGAAAAGGTCTGATTGAAGGATATGAAATTGGCGGTTCCGTTGATGGTGTCGAACTGCACGTCGGCGCCGCCGACGCCGCTTGGATCCGACGCGCTTGAAGCGACGGCGAAAGTAACCCCGAGCGAGTGCTTGGCGGAAAGCGCGTTGAATTCGGCCAGCGCCTTGGTGAACACCTTCGCCCATGGGCCGCCGGTGACCCGAGACGTCGGGAATATGGATAGCTGTTTCGCCGCCTTGATCGGCGCGGACCACTGTGTCGGCATGCCGCTTCGACCTTCTCTTGCCTTCGATCGATCAGACGACAATGTCGCTATCGGAATCGAACGAGCAAATACAGGCGTGCGCGCTTATCGTCCGCGAGCGCTCCACCTCCAGCATTTCGTCGTCGAGCGCGGCGATGGTCATTTTGCCGACGATGTCGTCCGCCTGCGTCTGGTAAGAGCGATTGACGATGTCGCGGTCCTGCTTGAATTGCAGCACCGCCGCCGCGGTCGATAAGCCATAGCGCTTCGCCGCGAGTTCGCCGGCGTCGATCGACGCCCCGCCGATCTGCATCAGCGCGACCTGAATCCTGTGCACGTAATCGCCGGCGCACCCCTGCGTCACATGCCACTGACCCTCGACGAGGCAGCCCTGCAGCCGGGCGTCGTTCCTGAATAATTGCGAGCGTAATGGCATGGCAATCCCTTAGATCAAGACTCACTCTGTCATAAATGCAGGTCCGCCAGGAGAGGCTATCGCAGCGTCTTCCTGGGGTCGAAGGCGTCGTGCGCCGGCGCTCAAGCGCGAAGGAAACGCCCGCGACCGCCGGCGCTTCCGCGGCGCCTGGCCGGAACAGACGGAAAGGCCGCGGACGTCGAGGAGGGGAGCGTCTGCCAAATCTACCAATTGTTTTGTATCAGCGTGATGGTGGGTTGCGCGAGCACGATCGGAGGCATGACTGGAGTCGACATTCCGAATGGGGTGCCGCGATCGGCGTCCGGGTTGGCGCCCGCCTGAAATTGGAGGCCGCTCACGAAAACGTCCGCGTTGTTGGTGAGGCTGCTGTGATCGGCGTTGTCCAATCCGCAGGCGTGAATCATCTCGTGGACCGCCATTAGCAGTTTCATGGGATTGCCGACGACCCGTTTGCCGGATTGAGGGGTTGCAGGCACGAAGATAAAAGCCTTGGCGATCGTCCTGTTCGCTCCGAACACCTGCATTACGCTCCTGGTGTGCCCCTCCATAGCGGTTCCGCTGAGATTGTCGGAAAAAGCCTGGTTGAAGCAGGTAAAATTCACGGTTCCGTTGATGGTGTCGAATTGAACGTCTGCGCCGCCGACGCCGCTCGGATCGGGCGCGGTCGCAGCCAGGCTAAAGGTGACTCCAAGCGAGTGCTTGGTGGAAAGCGCATTGAACTCGGCCAGCGCCTTGGTGAAGACTGTCTTCCATGGCCCGCCGGTGACCTTGGAGGTCGGGAAGATCGACAGCTGTCTCGCCGCTCTGATCGGCGCGGACCAAGGTGTAGGCATGGGGTTGCAGCCTCGCTGGCCTTCAATTACTCAGACCTCGAAGTCTGACTTCTGATCGAATGAACAAATATAAGCTTCCGACGTGATCGTTTGCGACCGTTCGACCTCCAGCATTTCCTGATCGAGCGCGGCGATCGTCATTTTCCCGACGATGTCGTCTGCCTGCGTCTGGTAGGAACGATTGACGATATCGCGGTCCTGCTTGAACTGCAGCACCGCCGCCGCCGTCGACATTCCATACCGCTTCGCCGCGAGTTCGCCCGCGTCGATCCGCAGCCCGTCGATCTGCATCAGCGCCACCTGAATTCTGTGCACGTAATCGCCGGCGCAACCCTCAGTCACGTGCCAACGGTCCTCGACGAGGCAGCCTTGCAGCCGGGCGTCGTTCCGGAACAATTGCGAGCGCAATGGCATGGCGATCCCTCCGATCAAGATGCAGTGTGTCACAAATGCAGTCCCGCCTAAAGGGCTTACTGCAACGTTTTCCTAGGATCGAAGGCGTCGCGCACAGCCTCGCCGATGAACACCAGAAGCGAGAGCATTAGAGCGATCACAATGAAGCCGGTGAGGCCGAGCCAGGGCGCCTGCAGGTTCGACTTGCCTTGCAGCAGAAGCTCGCCGAGCGAGGGCGAGCCCGGCGGCAGGCCGAAACCGAGAAAATCCAGCGCGGTGAGGGTCGTGATCGAACCGTTGAGGACGAAGGGCAGGAAGGTCAGGGTCGCGATGGTGGCGTTGGGAAGCACGTGCTTCAGGATGATCGCCGCATTGCCGAGCCCCAGCGCCCGCGCCGCGTTGACATATTCGAAATTGCGCGTGCGCAGGCATTCGGCGCGCACGACGTGGACGAGCGAGACCCAGGAGAACAGCAGCAATATGCCGAGCAGGACAAAGAAACTCGGGGTGATGATCGATGAGATGATGATCAGAAGATAAAGATGCGGCAGCGACGACCAGACTTCGATGAAGCGCTGAAACGCAAGATCGGTCCAGCCGCCGAAATAGCCCTGCACGGCGCCGGCCGCGATTCCGATCACGGATGAAATGCCGGCCAGTGTGAGGCCAAACAGAAGTGACAGGCGAAAGCCGTAGATCAGCCGCGCCAGGACGTCCCGCCCCTGATCGTCCGTGCCGAGCCAATCCCATTCGATGGCGCGGCATCCGCCGCCGGGATCGGATTTACTGAATCGTTCGGCGGCGGCGGCGCATTGGGCTTTGCTCAGCACCCATGTCGGCGGCGAGGGCGCCGGCGTCGGCAATCGCCGGTTGATGGTGCGGTAGGAAAAACGGATCGGCGGCCAGACCATAAAGCCATGCGCGTCGATTTCCTTCGCAATGACTTCGTCGCGGTAATCCGTCTCAGCGAGAAAGCCGCCAAATTTTTCTTCCGGGTAATCGTGGAAGATCGGAAACAGCGCCTCGCCCTTGTAGACGACGAGGAGCGGCCGGTCATTGGCGATAAACTCGGCGAACAGCGAGACGAAGAAGAGAACGATAAAGATCCAGAATGACCAATAGCCGCGCCGGTGCGCCTTGAAGTTGGCGAGCCTGCGTTGATTAATCGGGCTGAGCCGCAAGCGGCGTTTGGGCGGCGCGCCTTGGCAATCAACGCGTTTTCGAGGGCGGGCGCGTCCAGCGTCCCTCAGACCTCCCGCGTCGAAAAATCAATGCGCGGATCAATCCACATATAGGTCAGGTCCGACAAAAGATTAACGACCAAGCCCAGCAGCGCAAAAATATAGAGATTGGCGAAAACGACGGGATAATCGCGATTGACGATCGATTCGAAGGACAAAAGGCCAAGCCCGTCGAGCGAAAAAATCGTCTCGATCAGAAGCGAGCCGCCGAGAAAGGCGGCGACGAACGCGCCCGGAAATCCGGCGACCACGATCATCATGGCGTTGCGGAAGACATGGCCGTAGAGCACGCGGTTTTCGCTGAGGCCCTTCATCCGCGCGGTCAGCACATATTGCTTGCGGATTTCGTCGAGGAACGAATTTTTGGTGAGGAAGGTCGAGGTCGCGAAGGCGCCGAGCGTCATCGCGGTCACAGGCAAAGTGATATGCCAGAGATAGTCCGCGACCTTGCCAGGCAGCGACAGCTGATCGAAATTCTCGGAGGTGAGGCCGCGCAGCGGAAAGATCTGCCAGAAAGAGCCGCCGCAAAACAAAACGATCAGCAAGATCGCAAATAGAAAGCTGGGAATGGCGTAGCCGGTGATCACCACCGCGGAGGTCCACACGTCAAAGCGCGAACCATCGTTGACCGCTTTCTTGATGCCGAGAGGAATCGAAATCGCGTAGGACATAAGCGTCATCCACAGCCCGAGCGAGATCGAGACCGGCAGCTTCTCCTTGATCAGCTGCAACACCGGAACGTCGCGGAAATAGGAGCGCCCGAACTGGAAGGTGGCGTAATTCTTGAGCATCAGAAAAAAGCGCTCATACGCCGGCTTGTCGAAGCCGAACTGCTTTTCGAGTTCGGCGATGAATTTCGGATCGAGTCCCTGCGCGCCGCGATATTTCGAACCGAAATCGCCGCCGCTCCCCGTGCCGATTTCGCCGCCGCCGCCGCCGAAATGGGACGTCGCGCCCGGCGTCCAATCCCTGCAATTGCGCCAGAATGCGCTCGACCGGCCCGCCAGGGGCGAATTGCACGATGACGAAAGAAATCAGGAGAATTCCGAAGATCGTCGGGATCATCAACATGATGCGGCGGGCGATATAGGCGAACATCAGGCCTCGTCAACGGCTGACGAAATTGATGCGCTTGGCTTTTTCATCATCGTACCACCACGTATTGACGACGCCGATGTCGTATTTGCCGCCGCGCTCCGGACGGCCGAACACATCCCAGTAGGCGACGAGATGGTTGGGCTTGTTCCACATCGGCACCCAGGGATGGCTGGCGCGCAAGATGCGGTCGATGGCCCGGCAGATGAAAGTCAGTTGCTCGCGGGTGTCAACGACGAGCGCCTGCTCGATCAAGGCGTCGACCGCCTTGATCTTGACGCCCGAGACATTGCGCGAGCCGGGGATGTCGGCGGCTTGCGATCCGAAAGTAGCGCGCATGCCCTCGCCCGGCGTTAGACCGAGGCCAAAGCGCGAGGTCACGACGTCATAATCGAATTCGTCGGTGCGGCGCTTGTATTGAGCGGCGTCGACGACCCGATAGCGGGCCTCGATGCCGAGCAGCTTCAGGTTCTTTATGAAAGGCGCGGTATGCGGCTCGAGCGCGCCGTCGAAATCCAGAAACTCGATCTCGAACGGTTTGCCGTCCGGCAGGTTGAGTGACCGATCCCTGCCGCTTGCAGCCCGCGTCGATGAGCAGCGAATTGGCGCGGCGCAACAGCTGGCGATCCTGGCCCGAGCCGTCCGACACGGGCGGGACATAGGCCGGCCCAAACACGGCGGCGGGCAGCTCGCTCCGGTAAGGCTCAAGCAACGCCACTTCTTGCGGAGAGGGCTCGGCCCTGCGCCGCCATCGGCGAATTCTGAAAGAACGATGTGGTGCGCGAATAGACGCCATACATGATGTTGGCGTTGGTCCATTCGAAATCGAATGCGAGGCCAACAGCCTCCCTGATCCGCGCGTCCTTGAATTTGTCGCGCCGCATGTTAAGGAACCAGCCTTGCGTTCCCGATCGGCGATTCTCTCGGGCAGCATGGCGCGCTTGACACGGCCTTCCTTGACCGCGGCGAAATCATAGCCGGTCGCCCAGACCGCTGAGGTGAACTCTTCGCGGAAGGTGAAAATCCCCGCCTTGAAGGCCTCGAACGCCACCTTGCGGTCCGCAAAATACTCGAAGCGGACGCGATCGAAATTGGCCTGGCCGACATTGACGGGCAGATCCTTGCCCCAATAGTCGGGGACGCGATCGAAACTGATGAAATGACCCTGGTCGAACCGCCCGACCCGATAGGCTCCGGAGCCCAGCGGCGGCTCGAGGGTTGTTTCGTCGAATTCGCGGGTCTTGTAGTAGGCGGCGCTGAAGATCGGCTGTCCGGCCGCGATCAGAGCCGTTTCGCGGCTGTGGCCCTTCTTCAAGCGCAAGACGACCACGTCGTCCGCCTCGGCCTCGACAGCGTCGACGTCGCGCAGAGACTGCCTGATCGAGGGATGGCCTTTTGTTCGCAAGATGTTCAGGGAAAAGGCGACGTCCTCGCCGCGTAGAGGCGAGCCGTCGTGAAAACGGGCCTCCTTGCGCAAAAGAAAGCGATAGGCGTTCTTATCGGCGGACACTTCGACGGCGCGCGCGACGAGGCCATAGAGCGAATCCGGCTCGTCGGCGTTGCCGGTCATCAGCGCGTCGAAAATCAGGCCCATGCCGGCGGCGCCGTCGCCCTTCAAAATATACGCGTTTAGCGTATTGAAGGTGGTAAAGTTCTGGTTGCCCGAGGTCGAGCTGACCTGCAGCACGATCTCGCCAGCTTTCGGCGCGTCCGGATTGACATAGGCGAAATGCGAGAAATCCGGCGGCAGCGCCAGATCGCCGAAAACGGACAGGCCATGAACCGTCCCGCCGCTCCGTCGGCGGCGCGAACCCGGCGCGCCAAGAACGCCGGCAGGACAAGGCCGCCAGCGGAGAGCTTCAGAAAGGCGCGGCGGGAGCAGAACAGGCGATTGGGCAAAGAAAACGTTCCGGTCAAAACGCGCAGCTAGGCTTCATATGGGGCCGTCAACCGCGTCCGGCGCAGCGAGCTTAGACCGATTGACAGGCGACTGCCAAGAACGGCGGAGATTTTCGGCCTTGCCACCCTGCATCGCATCTGGGTTTTATGATGGCCACGGCCAAACAGAATAATTGATAATAAATGCGAAAACGCCGGGCGAAAACCCGGCGCTCGTTAAATTACCGTAAGCTTATTTTTTGGCCTCGGGCTTCGGCAGCGGGACCGGGTGATCCGACAGAGTGTCGAGAAAAGCAATGATGTCGGCGCGTTTTTGCGGGTCCGGCTCTCCCGCGAAAGCCATCTTGGTGCCGCTCACATAGGCTTTCGGATCGGTTAGGAAATGATCGAGATCGTCAAAGGTCCAATCGCCGCCTTTGGCCTTCATGGCGTCGGAATAGGCGAAGGCAGGAATAGACCCTTTGGGGCGGCCGACCACCCCATAAAGCGGCGGACCGATCTTGGGGCCGGCGCCCTTTTCAAAATTATGGCAAGCTTGGCAAGCCTTGGTGGCGGCTTCGCCCTTCGCCGCATCAGCCTTCGCCAGCCGCTCGGGCAGCGGCGCAACCGCGGCGGCCGTGGGGGCCGCGCTTTCCGCCGCTTCCGCTGGCGCCGGCAAATTATAGCCGGGCATCTTCAGCGGAGCGTGCGTAAAAATCAACTGTCCAATAATCCCGAGCCCCATGGCGAGGAGCAGCGAGCCCAGAATAGCGCCAGCGAACTTGTTGAATTCAAAGGAAAACAATTCCGCCCTCCACCTTTTGCCGTTTCCAAGCCAGGGCCTCGAAACCAAACAGGCGTCGAGCCAAGGCGCCTTCCACATCGCGCACTCAAATCAACCAGGTCAAGACGCCCAGCTTAACCGTTGCGCAGCTTGTTGGCATTGCGGCATGCATTAAACGACGGTCCGAGCCCCGCCCGCCGCCTCTTTTTGTCCCGGCGCGACCGCGAGCGCAAGAGCAAAGGCCGCGCTGGCCCGTTTTAGCCGCGCTTTCCGGCCTTAGCGGGAACAAGCGCTTTCCGTTGGAGCCCGGAACATGTCATAGGCTTCGATTTTCCTGGTGGGGGCTCGATCTTCTGGCATCGACAAGGCTTGCGCACATATGACCGTTCAAAAAATCGCCTACCAGGGCGAACCCGGCGCCAATTCCCATATCGCCTGCAAAATCGTCTATCCGGATTGGCAGCCGCTGGCCTGCGACACTTTCGAGGATGCGCTCAGCGCCATCGCCGAGGGCGCGGCGGGCCTCGGCATGATTCCGATCGAAAACTCGATCGCCGGCCGTGTCGCCGACATCCATCACCTCCTGCCTTCGGCCAATCTGCACATCGTCGGTGAATATTTTCTGCCGATTCATTTCCAGCTGCTCGGCCTCAAGGGCGCGAAACTCGGCGACATACGAATCGGTCCACAGCCATGTCCATGCGCTCGGCCAATGCCGCAAAATCATCCGCACGCTGACGCTTGCCGCCGCATGTCGCCGCCGATACCGCGGGGTCAGCGCGGGAGGTCGCCGAATGGGGCGATCAGGCGCGGGCCTCGATCGCGACGGCGCTCGCCGCCGAGATCTATGGCCTCGACGTGCTGGCGCGCGATATCGAGGACGAGCCGCACAATACGACTCGTTTCGTCGATTCTTTCGAAGACGCCCGCCTGGGCCGCGCCGCTGGACGGGCCGATCGTGACGAGCTTTGTCTTCCGGGTGCGCAACGTGCCGGCGGCGCTCTATAAGGCGCTCGGCGGATTCGCCACCAATGGCGTCAACATGACCAAGCTCGAAAGCTATATGGTCGAGGGCGAGTTCACCGCGACGCAGTTTCTGGCCGACGTCGAAGGCCACCCGGACGAGCCGGCGCTGGCGCGCGCGCTGGAGGAGCTAGCGTTCTTTTGCAAGGAGTTTAACATCTTCGGCGTCTATCCGGCGCATCCCTACCGGATCGAGAGCCGGGCTTTTGAGCGGGGTTCGTAGGGGAAGACCGGCGGCATTTGCCCTCATCTTCGCGAGCTTCAAGCAGGCGCTACAAATGCCGCCGCATATGCAGACTTTGGACGGGAGTTGGTGTCGCCCCTCGACGTCACGGCGAAATGTTCACTGGACACATGCGCCATTCAAGACTACGCCAAAAGCGTTGCGGGAGGAGAAGCTATGGACCAACGTCGCGTATTCACCTCGCGCCGGTTGCTTATCGCTGCCGCCGGCGTTCTTGGGTTCGCTTCAGGCCTCGGTCCAACTTCGGCGCGGGCGGCGCAGTGCGAGCAACAGGCGCCTGGCAAAACCTTCGTGTTCGCACATGGATCATGGCATGGCGGTTGGTGCTGGCGGCGCGTCGCCGACCGGCTGCGCGCGCAGGGGCATCGCGCGTTCACGCCGAGCTACACCGGCATGGGAGACCGCGCGCATCTCCTGAGCAGGGACATCACGATCGAGACATTCGTGCAGGATGTCGCCGAGGTTTTGGTGACTGAGGAGCTGTCCGAGGTGATCCTGGTCGGCCACAGTTTCGGGGGCGTGTCCATTTCGGGCGTAGCCGATCGCATGCCTGAAAAAATTCGGCATCTCGTCTATCTCGACGCGGTGGTGCTCGAAAGCGGGAAAACGGCGTTTTCAAACTATCCGCCGAAGGATGTCGAGGAGCGCATAGCGGCGTCGAACAGGGCCAACGGCGGTTTGGCCGTGCCGAACCCGAAGACGCTGCCGCCGTCGTGGGGCTTCACCGAGGGAACGTGCGACTACGCCTGGGTGACGCGCCGGATCACGCCGACGCCGCTTCGCGCCTACATGACCGCGTTGGACTTGCGTGCGCCCGTCGGCAACGAGCTGCCGAAAACCTACATCCATTGCAACAAGCCCGATAACCCTGTGATTGAAGGGTCGCGGGCTCTGGTGAAATCCTGGTCTGGCTGGAATTGGATAGACTTTCCCGGTCCGCACGATTCCATGATCACGCAGCCGGACGAAATCGTGAAGCTGCTGCTGCAAGTCTGACAGGCAGATTTCACTACCGTGACAATCCGCCCTTAGGCAAGCCACGCTTGCGGCTCAACGCTATTGTAGGACCCTGCTGCGATTAGGCGCCATACGGCGTCCAAATGTGCTATTGATGGTTCGGCTACGCCCCTCACGGCGTACAAAGGGCTGACACTTAGCTAATGCATAACCCAACAATTAAGGGGGAAACCATGCTTCGAGGAGCTTTGATCGGCGCGGCCGCCGCGGCCGCGATTATGGCGGCAACGGCGGCGTTCGCGCAGAGGGCCGAGTTCGGCTCTGCTGCAGACGCCAGGGCCCTGCTCGAAAAAGCTGTCGCCGCGCTGAAGGCCAACGAGGCTGACGCCCTGGCCGAGTTCAGCAAACCCGATGGCGAATTCAGAGATCGTGACCTTTACGTTTATTGTCTTGACATGACCACTGGCATATTTTCCGCCGGTCCTCGGAAGGGTACGGACTTCAGGGCGCTCAAGGACCCAAAGGACGGCTCTGCATTGGGGCAGAAGCTCCACGACGCGGCCAAAGAAGGAACGATCACGACAGTTGATTACCACTTCCCGAGGCTGGACGGCACAGAGCCATTGCCGAAAGAGGCGTATCTCACCCGCGTGGGCGATCAAGGCTGCGGCGTCGGCTATTACAAGTAGTGAAGTCAGCGGCGAATGTGGTGCCTGCTGGAATCGCCGCATGACGGGTTTGCCGAGCGCCTCATCAACGTTTTGAAACGTAAGACCTGGATGTTTCCTCTCGGCGCGCGATCCACTCCAGCGCGCCTCTCCCCGCCGCCGCGCCCGTGGCGAAACACGCCTGCAAAAGATAGCCGCCGGTCGGCGCCTCCCAATCCAGCATCTCGCCGGCGACGAAAGCGCCGGGACGGCGAACCAGCATGAAATTGGCGTCGACCTCATCGAAAACAACGCCGCCTGCCGTCGAGATCGCCCGCGCCAGCGGCGCGACGCCGTTGAGCCGAACCGGCGCGGCGTTGATGAATTCGGCCAGTTCCTCCGAAGTCATCGCCGACAAAGGCCGCGCTGTTCGCGCCGCGCTCTCTTGCAACAGCCCGATGGCGGCAGGCAAAAGCTTCAGCGACTTGCGGGCGAAGGTCGCGAAAGACTGCTTGGGGTCGCGGCCGCCGATGCGCCGCGCCAGCTCTTCTGGCGCAACGTCCGGGCGCAACGCCACCCGCAGAATGGCTTCGCCCGCGGCCGCGATCGTCTCGCGCAAGGGCGCGGTCAACGCATAGAGCGGGCCGCCCTCGAGCCCCGAATGGGTGATGACCGCCTCGCCGCGCACGGTTTGGTCGCCGAACGACAAGGCGATCCCTTTCAACGGCTCGCCCTCGAACAGCTCGCGGAAATGATCGGACCAGTTCACGAGAAATCCGCAATTGGCCGGCCGCAGCGGCGACGTCGCGATGGCGGCGCGCTCCATCGCCGCGACCCAGCTGCCGTCCGCGCCAAGATGCGGCCAGCTCGCGCCGCCAAGCGCCAGAACCACGGCGTCGGGGGCGATTTCGAAAGGACCGTCCGGACCGAGCAGATTCACGGCGCCGTCGTCGCTCCAGCCGCGCCAATCGTGACCGGGTTTTAAGACGACGCCGAGGAAGTCCAGGCGCTTCAGCCAAGCGCGCAGCAGCGGCGAGGACTTGAAGCGGGCGGGAAAGACGCGCCCGCTCGAGCCGACGAAAGTCGGCTCGCCGAGGCCCTCGCACCAGGCGCGCAACGCCGTCGGCGCAAAACGCTCGAGCGCCTCGCGCAGGCGCGGGCGCGCGTCGCCGTATCGCGAGAGCAAAATCTCGAAATCCTCGCTATGGGTGAGGTTGAGGCCGCCGCGGCCGGCAAGCAAGAATTTGCGGCCCGGCGTCGCCATCCGGTCAAATACGGTGACGCCGACGCCCGCCTCGGCGATCACCTCGGCCGCCATCAGGCCGGCGGGCCCAGCCCCAATAATGATCGCTTGCGCAGGACGAGACACGGCTTGATCCAGATAGAGAGACTTTGGCGATGCGCCCCGAAACGAAAGCGCGCCCTTGGCTCTGTTGGTTGCAAAGCCGGAGGTCAATGAGATAAAGCAAAATAAAGGGAAAAATTGCAGCCTGCACCAGGCGGATAATCGTCTGAACGCTTTTCGTTATCCGGCCGCCTGGAGCCTCAGCTCAGCTCCGGCGAGGAACGCGGCCAGCGCCTCCTCCGTCGCCGGCCGCGGAACGACGGTGACCCTGAGCTCGCGAGAGCGCGCCATATTGGCGTCCTGAAGAAAGGCGGAAACCACGGCGATTGGCATTTGCGGCCGCGTCCGGCGCATCAGCGCGGCAAGCTCGAGACCATCCGTTCCCGGCCGCGTGAAATCGATGAGAGCCAAATCGATCCGCGTCGAGACGATTGCGCTCAGCGCCTCATCGGCGTTGGCGGCGTCGATCAAGCGCCAGCGCGGGCGCAGGCGCGTCAACGACTGCGTCAATTCCATCCGGCCCGGCCTGCTGTCGTCGGCGACGAGAACCTTGTAAGCCATATGCCAATTTTCACCCACGGGAACCCCTGCCACGCGACTGAAGCGGTCCGCCGCTCCGCGACCTGGAGCTAGGCCTTACCCGCTGGCGCGCCTTTCTTGTAGAATATCCTGAAGCGTCCGCCGCAAGCCATGAAGTTGATCAATTAAATGCAGGATAACGCCGACGCCTTCGGCGTTTACCCCAATATCGGCTTGAAGGTCGTGGATGAGATGAGCGCGCGCGATGTCGGCGTCGGAAAATTCCTCAGCGCCGCCTTCGCGGCGTGGAACCACCCATTCCTCTTCGATATAGGCTTCGAGCGTTCGCGCTTCGAGCCGGGCGCGCATCAGGAACTGCTGGCGATCGATCATTCACGCCTCCATGCCGGCGCGCGGGTTCTGGGACTTTCCCGCGGCCCAATTGCTCACGAATGATTCAAGCTCCGGATCGATTTTATCCGGCAGCACGACTTTGAGGGTGACATATTGATCGCCGCGGCTTCCATCCGGACGCGCCACCCCTTTGCCCTTGAGGCGAAGCTTCGCGCCGGAATTCGCGCCCTTGGGAACGCGCATATTGACGGCGCCGGTCGGCGTCGGCGCCCTGACCTCGCCGCCGAGAACGGCTTCGCTCAGGCTGATTGGCAGAGTGAGATGAATGTCATCGCCGTCGCGGGTGAAGAAGGGGTGAGGTCGCACCTCCAGTTCGACGATGCCGTCTCCAGCCTCTCCCCCCTCGGCTCCAGGCTCGCCCTTGCCTCGCAGGCGGAGACTTTGGCCATCCCCCGCGCCGGCTGGAATGGCGACGTCGAGCGTCGATCCGTCGGGGAGGCCGACGCGGGCGGTCCCGCCGTTGACGGCGGTCAGGAAATCGATCGGCAGATGATAGTGGATGTCGCGGCCCCTCGCCGGTCCGCGCCGGCGGGCGCCGCGCAGCAGGCTGGCCAATAGGTCGTCGTCCAAGAAATCGGCATAGGCCGATTCATCCGCGTATGGACTCCCCCCGGGTACGCGCCCTGCGCGCCAGCGCCGGCGTAATTGCGATAAAAATGCTGCGGCGGCCGCTCCGCGCCGGAGGCGTCGATCTCGCCGTTGTCGTAGCGCTTTCGCTTCTCCGGATCGCTGAGCAGATCATAGGCTGAGGCGATCTCCTTGAACTGCTCTTCAGCCTTGGCGTTGCCCGGATTAAGGTCAGGGTGCAGCTTTTTCGCCAGCTTGCGGTAGGCCTTTTGAATGTCCGCCGCCGAATCGGCGCGTTGAACGCCAAGCACCTCATAGGGATCTCTGCTCACGGCCTCTCCTCGACGCTCTTGCTTCGACGCGGCGCCTGACGCCGGGCCGTCTCTGCTTACAGCATCATTTTTGACGGAATTGCAGAGAAATCAGCAAGACAATAATTGGGAACGATGTGCCGCAGGCGGCCGCCGACCGTGGCCGTATCGAATTATCGGCCCGCTTCGGGGCCGAAGGCGGCGACTTCCCGACCGACGCCACCAAACGCAGGCGCCCAAGAAGCCGCGCGGGCAAGCCACAATCAGGCTTCCCCCGCGCAAATACGCCGATCAGCGTTTCTCACGTTTCGTCAGCAAAGACCCCGGTTATTGGATTCCTCCGGCTGGTAGCCCCATACAGAGCCTGTCTGCGAGTCCGTCGCCGAAGCTGGCGCGATTTTATGGGGCAGGTAGCCCCAGACGGTCCCCGATCGCGGGCTTGATGCTCGGCAGACAGCCTCCGGCGCGGGCCGTACGGAAGCTAATGCTTCTGTCTTCGCAAATGTGGGAACAGTAGTGCATAGGAAAGCGCCAACCGCCAACGCCGACATTGCTTTGGACGTGATCATCTCAATCTCCTTGTGAGTTGACCGAACGGTTCGGTCATGGATTGAGTTACATCATCGGCCGGGCTATGTCAATGCTGACCGAACCGTTCGGTCAATACTTCAATCAAATGTGAATGGCGAGAGACGTGACTTTCACTGCGGCCCCGACAGAAAGGCCTGATTTGGCAAAGCATGAGGTCGGCGCCAAGCGGCGCCAAATCATGGCGGGCGCTCTGATCTCGCGCCACTCTCGTGGCTGCATCGAATCACTCGCCGACTTCGCCAAGATCGTCGCCAATAACATCCGTGCGCCAAAACGGTGATTTTCCCGCCCGACGCCACGGCCGAAGGCCGGTTAGAACGGCGCCGCGCAGCAAACGCAGGCGCCCAGGAAGTCAAGCGGGCAAGCCGCGCGCGACTTCCTGGGCGCAAATGCGGCGATCAACGTTTCTCACGTTTCGTCAGCAAAGACCTCTGTTAATGAATTCCTCCGGCTGGAAGCCCCACACAGAGCTTGTCTGCGAGTCCGTCGCCGGAGCCGGCGCGATTTTATGGGGCAGATAGCCCCAGACGGTCCCCGATTGCGGGCTTGATGCGATGCACACAGCCTCCGGCGCGGGGCGTGCCGAAAACAATGATTCAGTCTTCGCAAATGCGGGAATAGCAGTGCACAGAAAAGCGCCGACAGCAATCGCCGATATTACTTTTGACATGATCATCTCAGTCTCCTTTTATGAAGTCAATTCAGGTTCATCCGATCATTGTGCGTATGAATACCGTCAAGATGAAAGTACAACGTATCAACTCGACTGATAATGAATATCGTCTCGTACGACTGAGAAATCAAACAGAATAAAAAGATTGAATCAATCTATTCAACTGATGGAACCCCGAGGAGCGATTCGCTTTCCTCACTCCGCTTCCGACGTAGACAGCATCGCCGAGCTGATCGTCCGGGGCGAGCGCGTCCCGCCTCGCCTGAAACGACGCTGACGCTTGCAATCACTTGAAGACCGAAGCGAAACGTGCTTGACGAAACGCGCATATCGCGGCGGCGGCCAAGGCGGCTGCGCGAGACGCGGAAAGAAGCAAGCCCGCCCATTTCCAAAGGAACCAAATGATCATGAAAACCAAATTTTTCCTCTCCACGGCGCTGCTCGCCCTGCTTTTGTCGCCGGTCGCCAAGGCGCAGACGCTCTCCGACAGCATTCAAGCCGGGGCCGCCGAGGGCAGCCGTTCGGGCGGACCCGTCGGCGCGGTTCTCGGCGGCGTCGGCGGCACCGTCGTCGGCGTCACGGGCGGCCTCTTTGGGAGCGTCGCCGGGCTCGCTCATGGGCCTACCATCCAAAACTACGTGCGCGCCGCACGTCTGCCTTCGCAGAACTTTCCCTATCGGTTGACGGTCGGGGCGAGCGTGCCGAGAGGCTACGCTGTCTACGTCGTGCCTCCCGAAGCGGGCGTCGACAGGCGCTATCTCGTCGCCGTCTTCAATGGCGAGATCGTATTGGTTGACCGGCACACCCGCCGCGTCGCGCAGATCGTCGCCCCGGCCTGACTCTGCGCGCAAGTTGCGCCCCTGGCAGGGCGCAATTCCCTATCGCTGCGATCCGGACGGCGCGCTCTCGGCCGCTTTCCGGCTCGCGCTAATTGAGACGATCGCGCATGCAGAGTCAGGGCTCTTTTCTGTTCGATCTTGACGGCACGCTGGTCGACAGCGTCTATCAGCACGTGCTCGCCTGGGACGAGGCTTTGCGTGCGGAGGGGATCGAGCTGTCGATCTGGCGCATCCACCGCAAGATCGGCATGAGCGGCGGGCTCCTCACGCACATGCTGCTACGCGAAACCGGACTCGAAATCAGTCCCGATCGCATCGAGCGCCTGCAAAAGCGCCACGCCGAGGCTTTTCGCGCCCGGGCGGGCGCCGTCCGGCCGCTGCCTGGCGCGCGCGAATTGCTCGCCCATCTGACCGAGGCCGCCATTCCATGGGCGGTGGCGACTAGCGGCCGCATGGAGACCGCGGGTCCGGCGCTCGGGACGCTCGGCGTCGATCTCGGCCGCGTCGTGGTCGTGACGCGCGATCAGGTCAAATACGCCAAGCCCGATCCCGATCTTTTTCTCACCGCCGCCCTGCGTCTTGGCGTCGAGATTCTCACGGCGACGGTGGTCGGCGACAGCGTCTGGGACATGCTGGCGAGCCGCCGCGCCCGCGCGCTCGGGATCGGCCTCCTCTCCGGCGGCTATGGGCAGGAGGAGCTGGAGCGCGCCGGCGCCTATCGCGTCTATGAAGATCCCGCCGACATGCTAAGGCGCATCGACGAGGTGGCCGGACGCCATTAGAGCGCAGCCGCGCGGCGCTGGACCTTTGCGCGGCCAGTTCGCACGCGGCCGGCTCGAAACGTTTGGCGCGGACGCGCGATGGTTTGCTTGACTCCGTTGCGCCGCTTGCCTATGCCAACGCCTCGTCGCCCGTCGCGTAGCGTCAGCGGGGCGGAGTAGCTCAGCCGGCTAGAGCAGAGGAATCATAATCCTTGTGTCGGGGGTTCGAGTCCCTCCTCCGCTACCAATAAAGTAAATCAATCAGTTAGATAATTATCTGACCTGCTGCAATTCACCCCCATTAGTCATGCCGACGTCAACGTTGTCCCGTTTCCATTGGCATAGCGCTGCGAAGAAGTCTTCCAAATCCGGTACGTCTTTGGCCGAACCGCAGGTCCGCTTCCGGCGGAAGGCTAACCTCATGTTGCGCCTCACACCCGCTTGTGGCGCACTGGAGACGACACCCGTTCTAGCGTTCTAGACAAGCCGCGCCTCCCACCGACCGCTGGGACACTTGCGAGGCCCGAGTTATTCCTCGCGAGTCAGTTGGATTATTTCTTCATCATTCCTTGAACCTTATGCACCTTCTTCTTGTTTTTGTGGCTATGATATGCGGCGCTGACGATGAAACCATCGTCGCTAATCACGGCCGCGCTCTGAATTGGCGCGCCCGTCACGGCCTGGGCGGAGAGCAGAAGGGCCCGCAGTCACGATCAATGTCGGGTTCCGGGCGGGACATTCTCCCTCAATCTCGATAAAATGAAATAGGGTTTCTCGCGCTGCGAATCCTCCATATCAACTCAAAGAAAAAAACGGGAGGGGACATTGCTTTTTCAGGGTGGCTTCACATTCACCAATTTCCTCGCCGACGCCTTTGCCATCTTCATGTTCGTCCTGTGGTTTTGGCTACTCATCATCGTGGCCGGCGACCTGTTTCGCCGCTATGACATTTCCGGGTGGGCCAAAGTACTGTGGGTGATCCTGCTCATCGTGCTGCCCTATATAGGGATTTTCGCTTATCTCTTGACACAGAGCCAGGGCATGGCCGAGCGGAGCGAAGCGCGAGCCAAAGAGGCGCAGAGCGAGTTGCGCCGGATCGTGGGCTTCAGCGCTGCCGACGAGATTGCGAAGCTTAATCGCCTTAAAGCGGAGGGGTCAATTTCAGAGCAAGAATACGCGCGCCTGAGGGCTAGGCTGGTAGAGTAGCCAATCGTTTGACCGCGCTAGCCGGCTCGCGGCCGGGAGACTTTCCCGCTCACCCGACCGGCGCTCCCGGCTCACTCGCCTCGCGCAAATAGCGCCCGTTCACCCAACCGCGCGCCGAATAATTTTCCGGCCGCTCGACCCGACACCATTTCTGGCCTCGGGTGTTTTTGCGGCCAACCCGCCGCCGTTTCGGCGTCATCCGCCTGGGCGCCGGCAATGCGACCGTGAGAATATTCTGGCCCGGCGGCGGCGAGCGCAACATCTATTTCAAGAACGGCGCGGCAAAGGCTTCGGATTCCCAAGCGGGAATCCGTATGGAAAAAACGGGCGACCTCAATCGGGTCTTTGTCGGCGCAACGGAAGGGTTCGAAATCCCGGACGCCGTGATCTTCGGCGGGTGAGCCGCGCGACCGGAGGGCGCGGCAGTCTTCTAGACTAGCATCTGACATAGGCGCAGGCGGTGAGGCCGGTGAGCGCAGGACCGGATATCATGCTAACCACTTGCATGGCCTTCTGCGCGTCCGAGATCGGCGCATTGGAGACATAGAGGATATCTCTGTTCTGGATGCGGAAGCTCTGGGCGATGAAAAGGCTCGCCGCGTCGCGCAGATTTAACCGGTAGACCACCGGCGTCAGCTGATGAGGCGCGGCGATGGTGGTGTTTGGATCCAACGCGCGAACGACGCTATCCGGCTCGAAGCGAAACACGAAGACGCCGCCGGGATCCGAGCGAAGATCCAAAAGGCCGCCGGCCTTGGCGATGGCCTGCGATAAATTGATGCCTTCGGCGTCGAACGGGATCTCCTCATTGCGTCCCGTCGCGCCGTAGGCGATGAAGGTTTGCGGATCCCGGATCAACGTCAAGACGTCGTTCGGGCGCATGAAGATATTCTCTCTCGGATCCGAGGAGACGCGCGTCATTGCGACGCGTACGGTTTCCTGTCCGCGCGAGAGCTGAATATAAGTTTCACTGACCGGGGCGCGGACGCCTCCAGCCATGGCGATGACGTCCATGACGCGGTCGCCCCTCACACTCAAGGGCACGCGCGCGCCATTGACCACTTCGCCGGTGACGGTGACGCTATTGCTGACCGAGCGCGGCACGTTGATCAGAACTTGCGGCTCGATGGCTTTGCCCGCCAATGCGCGTTCGACGACGCCTTGCACTTCCTGCGGGGTGCGGCCCACCACTTTGATGCGGCCGGCGTAAGGCACGCTGATCGAGCCGTCGCGTCCGACGACCTGGTCGGGAATGGTCGAACTCTTCGAGCCGGTGCTGAACCGGTCGCTGACGAGCGGCGCGGAGAACAAACCGCCGGCGCCCGCCTCCCAAATGGTCACGGAGACCGTGTCGCCGACGCCTATTTTCGGTTCTACCGAGGGTCTATAATCGCCAAAATGCGCGAGAAAGCTATCCGCCCCGCGATGGCGCAGGACGTCGATCACGGAAGCGTCTATATCGAGAAGCTCGTACCGCTGCACGCCAGGATTCGTGGACTGCTCGACCACATCCTCGGCGCTCGGACCATCTCCAGACATAAACGTCGAGCAGCCGGTCAGGGCGAGCATGGCCGCGCCGGAAAGCAGAATGCGCGCGACACTCACAAAATAATTCCGCATGCACGGCCCATCCAAAACAGCACGAGGGTTATCATTCCCGTCAGCTTGGAGCCATCCTGAAACCTCGCCGGAGAAGTCTTATCGGGCAAACTGTAGCGAATAGGTCACAACAAATTCTTGTTCGAACAATGTCCGCCCGGCTGCGCTTGAGCCCAAAATGAGACAATGACGTAAAATTCAACAGGTCTTCCGCCGCGCTTTCATAAAGTCGCCCAAATGAATTGCTCGCAACCCTTGGGGCTATGTCGCGAAAACTCGAATATCTCAGGATCCTGCCGCACCTCGCCAGCGTTTGGCTGATCGCGCGAAGCCGCATTTTCGACGCCAACTGGTACCGGCTGGAATATCCGGCATGCGCCGCGCTGGGCTTGAATCCGCTCGTTCATTATGTGCTCGAAGGCGCCGGGCAGGGCGTTCGGCCGCATCTTCTCTTCGATCCGGCCTGGTACGGAGAGCGCCGCGGGGCGAAGCAGAAAGATCCCAACCCTCTTGTCGATTACATCAGATTTGGCGCCGCGCAGGGATGCGACCCGTCGCCCTATTTTTCCTCTCAATATTATTGCAAAAACGCCGGCTCCCTTCGCGGATTGACGCCGCTCGGCCATTTCATCGCCTATGGCCTCACCCGCCAAGCCTCGCCGACGCCCCTGTTCGACCGCGACTGGTACCTTGCCGCAAATCCGGACGTGCGGCGCGCCGGCTTTGACCCGCTCCTGCATTTCGTCGCATCCGGCGCGCGCGATGGCCGCTCCCCCGGGCCATTATTCGACGCCGCCTGGTATCGCCTGAAGAACGCCGACATGCGCGACGCCGGATGGGAGCCCCTGTCGCATTATCTTGCCGTTGGAGCCGCTGAAGGCCGCAAGCCGCACGAGTGTTTCGACCCCGCTTTTTATGCTGGGCAAGCGCCAGACGACGGCGTTAAGCCGGAGAACGCGCTGACCGACTACGCCGAGCAGGGACGCGCGAAGTGGCGCAGCACGCACAAATTTCTACCGCCGCCTGGATCGCCTGTCGCCGCCTTCGAGGATTTCCCCTGGAGCCTCCCGTCCCCGGGAGCGCCTGTCGACGCACCCTTCCTCGTCCTGATCGTCGATCTCCCGCGCATCGGGGCGAACAAACCTTGTAGCAGCGCTGCGCCTTGGGCGCCGCTGAAAGAGACGCCGCGCCTCGCCATTCATTTGCTCGGGCGCGCGCCCGGCTTCATCGCACAAGAAGGCATCGCGACGCTTGATCTTTCGCGTTCCGACCTTGCCTCGCTTGATGGCCGCGTCGTCCTCGACCGGTTGTTGCGCGCCTTGAAATTTTGCGCTCCCAACGCGCTCGTCATTGAAGCGGAATGCGCCATCGCCCCGCTCAAACCGATGTGCGATGCGCTTGCGCTGCCCTATCAACGCATCGTGGCGGGACCAACGCTGACGGCGGCCGATTGGGGCGCGCTGCTGCGCGAGCGGATAGACTACCGCGCCGCCGCGCCGCCGACGATCTCGGCGATCGTGCCGAACTACAATCACGCGCGCTATCTCGAGGAAAGGCTCGGCTCAATCTTAGCGCAACGTGTGCAACCGAATGAAATCATTTTTCTCGACGACGGATCGAGTGACGATAGCCTCGAAATCGCGCAGGCCTGGAAGGCGAAATCGGCGGTTCCGTTCCAAATCCTCTGCGCGACGAGCAACAGCGGCTCGCCTTTCAAGCAGTGGGCGAAAGGCGTTTTCGCCGCCAATTGCGAACTCGTGTGGATCGCCGAAAGCGATGATTCGTCCGACCCGCGCTTTCTTGAACGCATGGCGGCGAGCTTTATCGGCCCAGATGTCGTCCTCGCCTACAGCGAATTGGAAGCGATCGGCGCCGATGGGGAAACCCTTTCGCAAAGCTACCGCTTCTACACGGATTCACTCGACGAAGCGAAATGGCGGTGTGGATATGTCGAGAGCGGCGCGCTGGAGATCGCAAACGCGCTCGCCGTCAAGAACACGATTCCCAATGTGAGCGCGGTAGTATTCCGCCGCGCTGTTTTGCAAGGCGTCGTCGAAGAGATTCAGGATTTTCGATATTGCGGCGACTGGCGCGCTTATGTCGAATGCCTGCGCCAGGGCAAGATCGCATTTTGCGCGCAGTCTCTCAACAGGCATCGTCAGGACTCTACGCGGCGTGACGCGGGAGGGAGAGCGCGCAACCTTGGCGGTCCGCGAGGCGCTCGCCATTAAGCGCGTCATCTTCAGCGATTTCGACCTCGCGGACCGGACCGTCTGGCTCAGCCTGGCGCAGACAATATTCGAATATGAGCTACGATCGGGCGCGTTCGCGGGCGGACGGCCCGCCTTCGCCGACAATGCGGATCTCGCCGAGTTGATCAATAATATGTCGGACGTCATCGCACAGCGCGGCGCGCTCTGCGCAACGAGGCGAGGTGAGGCGGCGGACTATCTGCACCGGCTGGCCGAACAACAGCCGTCGCTCGATAAAGCTGCGCGGGAGACAATTGTCGCGCGCGCGATCGCCGCGCTGGAGCGCTTTTCGGCCTCCTAGTCTAGGGGGCGCCCCAAGCCAAAAACGCTCTACGCTCTCAGTGTCGTACTGCTAGCGCGCGGTCATTTTCGCCGCGCGACGATGATATCCTGAAAATCCTGAATGGCGCCCGCGCCAGACGCCGCTATAGCCCTTAAAGAGGCGCGCGACGCGGCCGGCTCCGACGCCGAAATCGAGCTAGGCGCGATAGCCGTTGAGCGGCGCCGGACTGGCCGCCGCCAGCGCGCGCATGATATGCGCGCCATGCTGCGAGAATTCCTCCGTTCCGCTGAGCCCCGAAGTGTCCTGCATCAGGGCGAGCGGGGGTAACGGCGCGATGTTCGCCTGCGCTTCATGGCTGATAGCACTGGCCATTTCATTATAGGCGAGCCACGACTCGAGCGGCCCTTCGGCGTGGCGGGCGCAGCAGACGTATGATCTCATACCAACGGCATTAGGCAACAACCGACGCCCAAGCTCGTGTGGCGATTGAGGCGATGCGCTTTGACTCAGCAGTGAGGGCGTTCCATGCGGCGCAACATGCGTCAAGGATCTCATCATAGTTTTCGAACACGCGGTTGCTCAAATGGTTCTGGCGCAGGAACTGCCAAATGTTTTCGACCGGGTTCAACTCGGGGGAATAGGCTGGTAGGTGGAGCAGACTGATGTTGCCGGGGACCCGCAGCTTGCCGCCAGTTTGATGCCATCCGGCTCCATCGAGGAGCAGCACGGCGTGGCTGCCTTGCGTCACTTGGCTGCTGATCTCCTCGAGATGCAGGCTCATCGCTCGGGCGTTGGCGTAAGGCAAGACCAAAGCCGCGCCGATATCCCTGCAAGGACAGACGGCGCCGAATATGTAGGCCCATTCGCGTCGCTGATCGCGCGGCGCGGGCGGCCGGCTGCCGCGCTCGGCCCAAACGCGAGTGAGCGTGCCCTGCTGGCCGACGCGGGCTTCGTCTTGCCACCAGAGTTCAATCGGTTTTTCGCGTGCATGCTCGGGGATTGCGGCCTTGACCAGATCGGCGAAGTTTTTTTGTGCGCCTCCTGCGCCGCAGGATCTTGCTGTGGATGGCGGGGCCGCACCGACAAGCGCCGGAACCCCAGCCGGCGCAGCATCGCGCCGACGCTGCGCTCGGCCAGGGTCACATGGAACTGGGTCTTGATCACGCGGGCCAGATCCACTCGTCGCCAGCGCACCACGCCGTCGACGGCAAGGTCAGGTCCTTTGCGAACCATCTCCGCCACAAGAGCTTCTTGTTCGGGCGTGAGGCGCGGCTTCGGCCCGGCCGCGATGCGGTTGCAGAGCCCGGCGACGCCTTCGGCGTTGTAGCGTAGAACCCAATCGCGCAAGGTCTGCCGATCCATGCCGCAGAGCTTGCCGGCTTCGCCCCGATTATATCCTTCAAGCACTAAGGCCAGCGCCAACATCCGCCGCGCCGCATTGGCGTCCTTGCTGTGCGTCGCCGCTTCGCGAAGCTCCGCTGCAGTGAAATCATCGCGCGTGATCGCCAAGGCTTCCGGCATCAAAATCTCCCCAATCATCTCCAATCCGAAGAGAATCACGACAGTGCGAATTTGCGAAGACCCCCTGAGTCAGACGCCAATGCCGTTGGTATCAGTCATATGAGCCTAGCCCGTGCGCGCGATAGAGGGCGACGACATCGCGCGCCATATCCGCCGGCGTGCGGTCATAGGACGTCGAAGCGCTAAGGCGCGCCCCTCGCGTGGGATCATCGGCGACCTCGCGCAGAACCGCCGTCAGGCTTGCGACGTCGCCGCGCGAAAAATGAAACCCGTTGCGGCCGTCCTCGGCGAATTCGGTCATCCCCAACACGTCCGAGATGATGACCGGCGTGTGGGTCGCGAGCGCCTGAAGCAGAATGAGCGGGCTGTTCTCGTACCAGGTCGAAGGAATGACGAGGTAGTCCAGGCTCGCCAGCGCATTGGCCAATTCGGCGCGCGGCAATGTGCCAAGAAAGCTGACAGGAAGGCCTTCCGCCTTTGTGCGCAAGGCGGCGTAGTAAGCGGGGTCCTGATCTTCGGGGCCCCAAATCTTCAACGAGAGATTTGCCTTCGCGCTCGCCCGCAAAGCGTCGAGCAGAAGATGCGCGCCCTTGTGAGGAAAGAGTTGGCCGATGAAGCCAAGCCTCACGCTAGCGCTTCCCTCAGGCCGGGGGGGCTTCGCAGCGCGATCAATATCGACGCCGAAATGGCTGATGCGCATCGGCGCGGGGAATTCGTTGGCTTCGTAAGCTTGTTTCAAGAAGAGCGTCGGCGCGATCGCTTCGGAATAAACGCCCAACGCGCGGCGTAGAATGTTTGGCCGCGCGACAATGTCGTTCGGCTCGAAATTGGCGATGCTGAACGGCTTCTCCTCGCGTCGTCCAAGCCTTGCGAGCCGCTCTGACACGAAGGGGCGCAGGCGCGGATCGGCCCCGAGCCGTGTCAAAGGCTTGGCGTCAGGGCGCGCGCCGACGAGCTTCAGGAAGCAGGCGATGCAATTGGCCCGCGCTTCATCGGGACCCGCGCAAAGCTCGCCTCGCGCGTCTTCGAGCCGGTTGTTGTAGCAAAAGCCGAAAAAATCCGTGAGCGTCGCGAAAGCGGGAATCCGCATCGCGCGGACAACGTCGAGCAGCGCCGTCGTGTGGCTGATCAGATGGCAGACGTGGATGACGTCCGGCTTGATCTTTCGCAGCAGACGCTCATGCAGATGGCGTAGGGCCGGCTGTTCGTAGGTGTCACGGACGCTGCGGTTGGGGAACTGGTTCTTGTCGATCGAGACGACGCGAACGCCCTCATAGGCGGTCTCCTCGATGAGGCTTTTCTGCGCCAGTTCGCCGGCCAGCGTCGCAGTGACGACGACAGGCTCCTCGCCCAGGGCGAGCAGCTCCTTGGCCAGCGTCAGCGTGTAGGCCTCCGTCCCATAGAAGTGAGTCGGGAAAAAGCAGTGAACGTAAAGGGCGATCTTCATCCGCCGTCCTTCACGCCGCGCTCTTTGCGAGGCTTTTCAGCGTACTCACAACGCCGTCCTCGAACGAGACCTGCGTCGCCCAGCCGAGCTCGCGCCGCGCGCGCGAGGAATTGAGGATCGAGACAGGCGCATCGAAAGCGCGAGGCGGCTGGCGCTTCACTTGAAGCGGCCTTTGAAGATGCGACTCGAGAACTGCGATGATGTCGTTCAAAGACCGTCCTTCTCCGCTGCCGATATTCAGGGCGCGGGACGAATGCTGCGCGCGCGCGGCGCGCATCAGCGCGTCGACGGCGTCGTCGATATAGACATAATCGCGCACCGTCGAGCCGTCTCCGAACAGAACGATCGGCGCGCCGGTCAACGCCGCCTTGCTGAATTGCGTAACCGCGCCGAACAGGCGAGCCGGATTTTGCCCCGGACCGAAGAGATTGCCCATCCTTAGCGATACGGGACGAACGCCATTCGCGGCCGCAAATAGATCGAGATAGGCCTCGACAGCTCGCTTGGACACGCCATAGGCGGAAATCGGGTTCAGCGGATGATCCTCGGCCGCCGGCGCATGCCGCAGCCGGCCGTAGATCGCCCCGCCCGTCGAGGCGAAAACGAAGCGCGGCGACGCCTCGGTTTTGATGCTTTCGAGCAGGCGCAACGAGCCGATGATGTTTTGCGCGTCTTGCGATGGCGAAATGCTGGCCTCGGCCGGAACCGTCGACCAGCTGAGGTGGAAGATCCAATCGACGCCGGCCGTGATCTTCGGCAATGGCGCCGCCGGATCAGTAAGGTCGATCGCGCGCCAGCTCAGCCGCGGATGCGGCGCGAAGGGCGACGCTTCGCGGCCGACCGCGATCACCGTCTCCCCCGCGGCGAGGAGAGCTCTGACCAAGGCCCGCCCGAGATAACCGCTGGCGCCGGTGACGAGGGCTCTGCCCGTCATGATCGCGCGGCCGCCTACAGGGGAAAAAGAACGGCGGCCGGAAGTCCCGGCGCGACGTCGAAATCGTCCGGCGCGACCTGCCCGTAGACCTCGGCGTAGGCAATCGCCATCGTCTCGACCGAAAAGCGCCTCTGCGCGATGGCGTGGTTGCGTCGCCCCAGCGCTTTGATGCGCTCGCGATCATTGAGAAGCGCAACGATGAGCGCCGCCGTCTCTTCAAGCGTCGCGCCGAGCGTTTCGTCGCTTTCAAGAATTTCCGGCACGGCGCCGACGCGGTAGCCTGCAACGGCCAGCCCGGCGCTCATGGCGAAAGGAATGACCTGGCCAAAGCTCTCCTGCCGCACCGGCGCGACAAAGGTTTTGAAACGCGCGAGATGCGTCGGCAATTCATCATAGGGAACATAACCGGCCAATTCAAAATGCGACGACAGACCCTCTTGCTCAACGCGCCTGCGAAAATGCGAAAACAGGGAGCCGTCGCCGATGATGATCGCGCGGGTCGCCGGCCGCCTCTTTACGACGGCGATGAACAGCTCGATTGCGTCGGCGCTGAGCTTGTCGTTCTCCAGCCGGTAAACCATGCCGATCGCGTCAAAGGCGCCTGGCTCTTCGGCGGCGGGCGGAGCGAAGCGTTCGAGGTCGATCCCGGGATGGATGACTTTCGCGCGAACGGTCGAGCCGAACCGGTCGAGCACGCTTTGCGAGACGAACACATTGCAGGCGATGGACGCAGCGGAAAAGGGGGCGATCGGCGTGTTGACGTTTTGCAGGGCGGGGCATTCGAATTCGGCGGCGATTTCAAAGATCACGCGATACCAGGCGGCGTCGACGTCGCCCCAATAGTGAACATGGACGATATCCGGCCGGAAGCGGCTGAAGACGCTACGCACCTGATGCGGCGACGCCGGCTGCGGCGCCAGCCGGATAGTCATGCCCTCATGCGCGCCATGCGGCGGCAATGACGAGGTGATGACCTCCATTTCGATGCGATGGCCGAGATAGTCATGGAGGTCGACGACGAGTTGGGTCGACCCGCCAACCCAGACGTTGGCGATCGCGTGCAGCACGCGCGGGCGGCGGGCGAGACCGATCCTCTGGCGCAGACGAACGACATAGAGCGGCGGATGCGACAAGCCGAAGGAACGACGCAAGCTTCCCCGCAACGCCGCGCGGTCGATGCGCTTGCTCCATTCGCCGCGCTGCGGGTCGAAAGTCAGGCGCTCGGCGCGCAAACGCGCGTCCTTGATCTGCCTGACAGCAATCGGCCAGCGCCACGACAGCGCGACCGCTCGCCAGACGAGCAGAAAGATGGCCGCGGCCGCCCGCCGAGCCCAGCCGAGCGCAGAGATCCCTTGCAGCAAAGGCTTGAGTTTCGAAAGGCGCGTCTCGAGATCGGCGAGATGATCC
Source organism: uncultured Alphaproteobacteria bacterium (assembly GCA_963815815.1). Lineage (GTDB taxonomy): Bacteria > Pseudomonadota > Alphaproteobacteria > Rhizobiales > Beijerinckiaceae > Methylocapsa. Next base: position 661,539 of record CAWFIA010000006.1, on the reverse strand, counting down.
TGAACGACGATGAGTTCGCGCTTGAGCGCCAAGGTTTCGCGAGCGGTCTCATCGGCTGGGCGGCGCGCGCCATCATTGACGGCCCCGTCCTTGGGCGCCGGCGCCGACGTCGTCTTGGCGCGCGCGCTCACGGCGAATTCGGCCAAGCGATCCTCCCTGCCGCCACAGGATCAATTGATCCGGCGACGCCCAAAAATATTTTCGACCGAAGCCGAAAATGCTTCGTCCAAAGAAATTGTGACAAAACGGGGCTCAGCATTGTTCCGCGCAGCCGCGCCGGCGAAAACAATCGGCCCAAGCGATTTTTTCGTCGAGCCCGCCGACGCCGAGGTCAAATAGCGCCTTTGCGCTGCGAGAGCAAACTGGCGCGGCCTCAGGCAAGAGCCGGGCTGAGACTGAACAAAGACAGGCCGGGATGATAAAAGGGGTCGTCGCGCAGGCGATCCGCCCAGCGGTTGAGGAAATAGGTGCGCTCGGCGGCATGGGCGTCGCGCCGCCGAAAAGTCGCCCTGCCGCGACTGCCCGATTCGAAATGCGTGAGGTGCGCGAACGGCGTCCATAGCGTCTCGAAGCCGAGCTCTTCGAGCCGCAGACAAAGGTCGACGTCATTGAACTCGATCGGCAGATGAATTTCGTCGAAGCCGCCCGCCGCGAAGAATTTTTCGCGCGCGACGGCGAGGCAGGCGCCCGTCACGGCCGATATTTCATGAACGGCGCCGTTGCGGCCAAGCCATCCTGGGGCTGCCGCCGCGAGACCCGCGTCGCAGTGGCCGACATCCTCGCCCATGCCGACGACGAGCCCGGCGTGTTGGATGCGCCCGTCAGGGTAGAGCAGAAGGCAGCCGACGGCGCCGGCGCGCGACTCGCAGGCGCGGGCGGCGAGTTCTTCGAGCCAGCCGGCGTCGGTAATCTCGACGTCATTGTTCAGGAAGACTAGAATCGCGCCTTTGGCGACGCCGGCCCCGAGATTGCAAAGATGGGAGAAATTGAAGGCGCCCGGAGCATCGATCCGGGTGACGCGCGGATCGCGCTCGGCCTCAGTGAGCGCGGCGAGCGCCGCCGGGGCCGCGCTGTCATTATCGACCAGAATGAGATCGAACGCCGGGTAATCGGTTTTCTCCAGAAGGCTCGCGACGCTCCGGCGCAGTAGGTGTGCAGCGTCGCGGGTCGGCATGATGATGGTGACGTGCGGCGACGGGCCGGTTTTCGCGCTCGGCGCGGGTGGCGCGGGAGGCGAGGCGGCGTGAATGTCCGGCCCGGTCTCGATCAAGGGACGTTTGATGTGCAAAACTTCCTGGCGCCGCAGATCGCGCAGGACATTCCGCGCGAAGTCCGCTTCCGCGACGGTATCGAGACCGCAGGGAAACCGGCCGCGCGCCAAAAATTGCCGGGCCAGCAGCAATCGCCCGACGTAAGGTCTCGCTGAATCTCAGTCGCGGACTCCAATCCGGCTTGAAAACCGGCTCGGCGCTCATCTCCTCGTCGCAATAGGCGGCGACGGCGCGGGGTTCGCGCGCCATCGCCTCGATGAAGCAGGCGAGCGCATGCGGCGCCGGGCGGTCGCCGAAGGCGATGAACCCGGCCAAATCGTCGTCCGGCCCCTCCAAGTCGGCAGCGTCGAGGCGGCCCATGCGCGAATCCGCGACCGCCGCCATTAGCTTACTTGCCGCCCCCGCGACGCTCAGCGACCAGCGTTGAAAACTCTGCGCCTGAAGCGCCGCGATCGTGCGTTCGATCTGCTCGGGGCGGGTGTCCCGGCCGATCCGTGCGAAAAGCCGCACCATCGGCGCGCGCGCCCAATCGCACCGAGGGCGCTCCAATCCGCAAAGGTCCGCCGCGACAGCGAGCCGGCTTCGATAAGCCGGCCAGTCGGCCAATGGCGCATGTTGGCTCGCCCAGCGAAAATTCAGTTCGGCTTCCGGCAGCCAGCCGAGCGCGAAAGTCGCCAGCGCGCTGAAAAAGCGGTCTCTGTCGCCATTCCATCCGCGGCGAAGAAGGTCGACCATGGGGGCCGCCTCGATCGCCTCCAGAACGAAGCTGAAGCGCCCCTTTTGCGCCGCCGGCGAGATCCAGACGGCGGTCGTCCCGGGCGGCGCTATGGCCAATCCCTCGGCGCGTCCCAGCACCGGCCCGGGGAGAACGGCGCAGCCAATCTCTTGCGTCCCGCGCCGAAAGCTCAGCAGCGGCCGCGAGGGACAATCATAGAGGCCCAGCCGGTAGCTGATTTTGAGCCAGCTGCGGCGTCGGAACAGCGAGGCCGGCTCGATGGCAAGCCACGGACGCCCGCTCAGCGCCTCGAAATGCGGCCCCTCGCCTTTGACGTCGGACGCGGCGATGAGCCCAGGCGCCTGGGTTTTCTCGCCGAAGGAAAATAGCGCCGGGCGAAGCATCGGAATCGTTACGCGGACTCGGCTTGCGCCGGGGTAAGGACGCGTTTTGCTTCCGCATAGACTTCGAGGTCCTGCTCGATCAAGGCGCGTGCTGGCGGCATCTCGCGCAAGACATCGGCGAAGCTGACAACCGTCTTGCTCGAAGCAAGCGAAACCGGAGGAAGCGGCCGCGGCAGGTCCAACACGGCGCCGGCGAGGGCGAGGAAGGAGTCGACGCCCTCGCGCAAGCCGACGGCGTCGAGCTCCGCCAAGGAGTCGAGCGCCGCGGCTACGGCCGGGCTCGGCGGCGGATCGAAAGCATTCGGAGCTGCGAGCTGATAGACTAATGGATTGTAAAGCAGCGCCCGCAATTCGTCGGAGGGGCTCGAAAGCAACGCCGTCAACGCCGCCCCGTCGGCGAGTTCGACGTTGCGGACATCGCCAGCGCAGGTCTGCAAAATGGGCATTAAAGCGTTGGCGCTGCCGGCGGCGTCCGGCGTCGACGCCCATTTCAAAATCAAGAGCCGCTCAGACAATTCCTCGAACGGGTCGCGCAGCAACATTGCGACCTTGAAGCCGCGATCGCGCAGCAAAGGCTCCCATGCGCGCCAGAAAATGCGGCCCGAAGCAAAGATCGAGTTCGTAAACGGAATGGCGAAGATCGACCGCGTGGTCTCCTCGGGCAGGAGCTCCAGCGCCCGGTACCGCATCTGAAAGCGGCCGATCAGCTCCTCGTCGAGGCTGAAGCAACGGAATAATTGCGTTTCGAGACGCAAAAATTTCTTCTCGAGACGATCGCCGCCGCTGTGGCGGCGATAGACAAGGACGTTGTTCTCGCCGTCGATAATCTCCAGATTGGCCGCGGCCCCGATTCCAGGACAATTCGATTCATCCGCCACGAAGCCGCAGATGCCCGTATTATGCAGGCCTTGCTCCTTCAGCAAGGGGCGATAGACGAACGCTTCGACGGCGACGTGATGATCGGCGTCGAGATGGACGATGACGCGTGGGATCATCGCTGGATTATCCGGCATCAGCCAGCCGATGACCCTCTCGCCCGTATCCTCGTCGATGCTGAATAACATTGGCTTCCCGGCTGGCTGAAAACGGGCCCCTCGCGGGCAGGGCTAATCAATGTGCAAGCGATCGCGCACGCCGGCGATGGTTAGCATCATAAGGCCCCAAAGCGCCAATGCGCATATGCCGACAAAGACCACTTCCCGCGCCCGGCGCGGATAGGCTGCGGCGTCCGGCATATCTGGCGGGACGAAAAGCGCCAGATAGATGTGTTGCCGCTCCGATTCCTCGCGCGCTTTCTCATACGCGGCCTGCGCGACCTCGAGAAGGCGCTCCGAGAAGCGGCGCTCCAACTCGCGCCGCTCAAATCGCGCGATGGTTTGCGCCGCGGTCCTGACCTTGCTTTTCGTGCCTGCCAAGGCTTCCGTTTGCGCCAGGATTTGCGCGTCGAAAGCCTTGATATGATCGGAAAGGACTTTCTGCTGGGGCGCGTTCGGCGACAGGACCTTCAGATTGGCGTCGCGCTGCCTCTCCAGCTCGAGCTTCTCTTTGGTGACCCCAAGAAGCGTTTCGGCGGCAAGACGGATCGTCTGCTCGGGGTCGACGGTTCCTTCCTGGTTCCGTACGTCCCGAAGGCCGGTGAGAGCGGCGGCGTAACGGGCGCCCGCCCGCTCCATCTCTTCCTCGGTTTCGGCGAGAGCGTCCTTGCGCGCCCGGGCGGCGACGGCGTCGACCATCCGCTCGGTCGATTTCACCAACGCCTGCGCAATCGCCAGCGCGTCTTTAGGGGTGAAGGCGAGGACGCGCACGAGCACCAGTCCGGAGACGCGATCCACCGTGATGGAGATCATCGATTGCCAATAACTCCAGAGCGCGTCGTCGTCCTTCGACGCATCGAATCGCGACAGCCAATCCGCTTCGGGGCGCGAAAACATGGCGCGGAGAGAGCCGTCGGCGTCGAGTTCGCGGACTATATTCCGGCTGCGCAGGTAATCCGCCGTCATATAGGGCAGGCGGCCAATCTCGCTTGTGCCGCCGCGGCCAAGCAGCTTCGAGACAAGATCCTGTTCGGCGACAAGATCGCTCGCCGAACGAACGCTAAATCGAAATTCCACGGCGTATTTGTCGGCTGCGATCAATCCGTAATAACAGCCGGCGAGCAGAAGAGGCAGGAGGACGCAGAGTGCGAAGGACCGCTTGTGCCACCGCCACGAGCCGAATTGATCGATCGGGACGGAGACGCGGCGCATATCCTCCCGCAGCACGAAATGCTCGACGGCGGACTCGCTCGTCGTGCTGACGGAGGGCCGATTTTCCGGCCTAGTTTCGACATGCGCGTCGCTCATGAAGGCGTCGACTGGGGCATTTTCTCCGCCGCAGCTCTCATTTTGCGTGATCGCGCACGCCAGCGACCGCTAGCGAGACGACGCACCAGACGGCCAAAGCGCCGAAGAAGACGGTCAAAGTGGCGAAGCCGCGGCGGGGGAACAGGGAACTTTGCGGCGTAGTCGGATCCTCTATGGAGGCGAGATAAATGTGCCGGCGGTTTGCGTCTTCGCGAGCTTTGTCGAGGAGCTGCTCGGCGAGAGCCGCTCTCTTTTCAGAGAGCGTCTTTTCAACCTCCAGCCGGTCATATTCAGCCAAGGCCGCCGCCGCGGTTGCCGGATTGGGGGCGACGCTGGTAATCTTGCCTTCGAGCGAGGCGATCTGGGCCGCCAGGATGCTGTGGTCGGATCGCAGAATTTTGATCTGAAGACCGTCCGGGTCGAGTGCGCTCCTTGCGCTCGCCAGCTTCACTTCGACTTCAATGAGCTCGCGCCGCAGCTCGGTGATGGTTTCGCTCATGGAGTGAGCCGAATCGAGCGGGTCGATCGCCATTCGCGCGTTTCTGAATTGCTCGAGGCGGGCCCGTTTTTCGGCGAGCCGGTCCATCGCGGCTCTGACCTCAGCCTCGCCGCGTTTGGTCATGTCGCGCCGCATCCCGTCGAGCAGCTCATTGACGATAGCGTCGCAGCGCGCCCGAATTGCGGTCGCGAGGCGGACGGAATCAGCGCTGGAGAAGGTCTTGACCCGGACGGTCAGCAGTCCGGACACAACTTCGACCTGGGCCTCGACCGCCTTCCGCCAATAACGCAAAAAGTCATCCCGCGATTTGGAAGGATCGAACCGAGAAAGAAAATCGGCGCGCGGCGCGCTGAAGATTGCGCGCAGGTCGATCTCATTCGAGAGATCGTCGATGATCCTTTGGCTGCGGATGTACTCGGCGACGATAAAAACGTCCTGATTGGCGCTGAGGCCCGCCAAGACGCCAAGGCCCGACGCCGCCAGAGCGTCGGCGCCGATCAGCGACTTAGTTGCGCCGCGCACGGCGAATTGCGTCTCGGAGATGAATTGATCGGAGGCGAGAAACTGAAAGTAGACGAAGCTCGCGGCGACAGGCAAGACGACGAGGACAAAAAAGCTTCGCCGGAACCAGTTGGCCTCTTCATCGTCAACGCCGTCCGCTTCGAGGGCGCGGCGGCCAAATCGCGCCCTTAGGCCAGCGGCTTTGCCGGCGACGGCCGCGAATTGCCGGATCGACAGGCGGACGCCGGCGACCCCAACGGCGCTTACCGAAAAGCGCAGGCCCGGCAATCTCTCCGAAGCAACCTCTTGCCTGATCTCAGGAGTCATGCGGAGCTATCGCCTCACAGCCGATGGTCCATCACAACACGCGCGATGAGACATTCTAGCGGAAAGAGCTCCCGGCGTCGGCGGCGAAGCGCAACTTTTCCGATTGAACACAATTCGTAGATCTTCCGTTAATAAAGCGTGATCAAAAGGGCCTTGTTTCGCGTGGCCGAGACTTGCTATTCGCGCCGCCGCCCAAAATTCGCCAGGATCCATCTCCTTGGTTGCATTCAACCCTAGCAGCAAAATTTGCAGCTTGCCACTTACGCCCGGCGCTAGATGCATGAACCTTGCATGACGCTCATAAAGGATCTCTGCGCTCACCCGACGAGTCCAATCAATCGCGCATGATTATCTGACTATAGCTGCCCCAAGCAGGAGTTAAAGAGACAATGAATCGCATTGGTGGCGCAAGAATTTGTCGTTTCTTAGCCCTTGACGCTCGCTGAACCGCTGGGGCAAAAGAGAGGTAATATTGCGGGTAATCGCACCATCAAATCAAAGTATGCTCCGCTAGGAGGCTTTGCGCGGTCCGGAACGTTCATTTTTGAGGTCTGGCGATATTTATGAAAAATGGCGAGGGGGACCGACTGACGCCGACATCGGAGCAGGATGCGGAAATCGCAATCATCGGTCGATCCTGCAGACTGCCCGGCGCCAAGTCTCCCGACGAACTTTGGGATTTGCTTTCGGCAGGCCGATGCGCGGTCTCGCAGGTGCCGCCGGATCGCTGGTCGTTGGAACGGCTCGGGCATCCGAGACCCAAGGAGCGCGGCCGCAGCTACACGTGGGCGGCTGGCGTTCTCGATGATCCCTGGGGCTTCGATCCTGCTGTTTTCGGCATTTCGCCGCGCGAAGCCGAACAGATGGACCCGCAGCAGAGAATTTCTGCTCGAACTCACCTATGAGGCGATCGAGGACGCCGGCATCGCTCCTTCGTCGCTGGCGGGCTCGCAGACCGGCGTTTTCATCGGCGGGTCGTCGCTCGATTACGGCAATCTCAGGTTGCATGATCCGGCCGCCGCCGACGCTTATTTCGCGACCGGCAACACGCTCGCTGTCCTGTCCAACCGGATTTCCTACGTCTTCGACCTGCACGGTCCGAGCTTCACCATCGATACCGCCTGCTCGTCCTCGCTATTCGCCCTTGACGCCGCGGTCGCGGCGATCCGAAGCGGGACGATCGACACGGCGATCGTCGGCGGCGCCAACGCGCTGGTCAGCCCTTTTGGCTTCATTAGCTTTTCGCAGGCGACAATGCTGTCGCCAACTGGCCTCTGCCGGGCGTTTTCGGCGAAGGCCGACGGGTATGTCCGCGCCGAGGGCGGCGTCGTCCTGGTCTTGCGCGCCCTGAAATCGGCGCGCGCCAACGACGATCGCGCGCACGCCCGGATCATCGCCTCCGGGGTGAATTCCGACGGCCGGACCAGCGGCATCTCGTTACCCTCAAAAGCGCACCAAAGCGCATTGCTGGAGCGGATTTACGCCAGAGCCGGCATTGATCCGAACGAGATCGCCTTCATCGAGGCGCATGGCACTGGGACCCGCGTCGGCGACCCCGTCGAGGCTGGCGCGATCGGCGAGGTTTTGGGCCGCCGCAGGCGCCGTCCGCTGCCGATCGGTTCGATCAAGACCAATATCGGCCACATCGAGCCAGCATCCGGTCTGGCCGGCGCGATGAAGGCGATGCTGGCGCTCGAGCATGACGAGCTGCCGTCGTCGCTCCATTGCGAAGAGCTCAATCCGGACATTCCCTTCGCGGATCTCAACCTGTCGGTGAGTGTCGAATCCGTTCCTTTGGCGCGCGATGGCGGGGTTCGATACGCCGGCGTCAGCTCCTTCGGTTTCGGCGGCGCCAACGCGCATGCGGTTCTCGCCGATCCGCCCGCGCGTCCGGCGCGCGCCACGCAATTAACCCGCGCGCCGCGGTTTCTGTTGCTTTCGGCGGAGAGCGAGAACGCGCTGGCGGATCTCGCAAGGAGCTATGCCACTCATCTTCAGGGGGTCGGGATCGAATTGTTCCAGCGGATCGCCGCCGCGACGGGGCGTCGGCGGGAGCGGCATGGCGAGCGTCTGGTGGTGCCGTTTGGCGCGTCAAAAACCGTAATCCAAGCGCTCGAAAGCGCGGCGGAAAAAGAACCCTCGCCGCATCTCGTCGTTGGTTCGGCGATCGAAGCCAAAGCGCCCGTCGCTTTCGTATTTTCTGGCAACGGCAGCCAGTGGCCCGGCATGGGCCAGCAGGCCTACGGAGCAAGCCGCGCCTTCCACGATCGCTTCAACGCCATCGATGCGCTCTTCGCACCGCTGGCGGGCTGGTCGCTCGCGGCGATGATGTTCGACCCCGATATCGCGCGGCATCTGCACAGAACCAGCGTCGCCCAGCCTCTGGTGTTTGCGATCCAGGTCGCGACGTCGCATTGTCTGACAGAGCTCGGGCTGCGTCCGGCGATGGCGCTCGGGCATAGCATGGGCGAAGTGGCGGCCGCGGAGACGGCTGGCGTCCTCGATCTCGACAGCGCGGTCCGGACAATCTACTACCGCAGCCTGCGTCAGGAGCTCGTGCGCGACGCCGGCGGCCTCGCCATCGTGTTCGGCCCGAGGGAGGCGGCCGAAGCCCTGGTGGCGGAAATTCCTGAACTCGTCATCGCGGCGCATAATTCGCCGCGAAATTTCACGGTTTCGGGGCCATTCGCCGCCTTGGACAAATTGGCCAATGCGAGCCGCGCGCATAAGGCGCGCGTGCGGCGTCTCGATCTCGCCTACCCTTTCCACAGCGCGCTTATGACCCCGGTCAAGGCGCCGCTCTGCGGCGATCTGGCCGCGCTGGAGCCAAGGCCGAGCCGCGTCACCTTCATCTCCACGGTCGAGGCGAGCGTTCTTGCGGGTCCTAAACTCGACGCGACCTATTGGTGGCGTAATGTTCGCGAGCCCGTCTTGTTCCAGGAAGCCATCACACTGGCAACCCGATCGGGCGCGCGCGTTTTCGTCAAGATCGGACCTGGCGGAACCCTCATCGCCGACATCAAGGAAACTGCGGAGAGCGTCGGCGCTAGCGTCGCCGCCTTTGCCGTCCACCAGCAAAAGGCGGCCGTGAAAGACCCGTTCCGCCGCGCCGTCGCAGAGGCCTTGGCGCGCGGCGCCGACATCGATGAAGTCATCGCCTTCGGCGATGATCCGGGGCCTGTCGACGGCCTGCCGGCCTATCCCTGGCAGCGCCGGACCTGCCGGATCGGCGAGACGCCGGAGGCGTCCGGATTGCTAAGCGTGCGCCCCTGGCATCCGCTGGTCGGCGCCCGGCTGGCCGAGGACGCCCTCGAATGGCGTGCCCAGGTTGATCCGCTGCTCGTCCCAGCCCTCGCCGACCACCGCATCCACGGCCAGATTCTGCTGCCGGGCGCGGCCTTCGCCGAAATGGCACTCGCCGTCGCCATGGATTGGCTTGGCGCGTCCACCGCGACGATCGAGGATCTCGAAATCCTGCAGGCGATGATTTTCCCGGCCAACGCCTCTCGGGAGATTCTATGTCGGGCGACGCCGATCACCGGCTCGATCGAAATCCTCAGCCGACCGCGCCTCAGCAATACGCCGTTCGTCCTTCATGCGCGGGCGAAAATCGTGCATAAGCCGGGGCCGGCGCCTAGCGCGCCGGCGATCTGCAAGTCGCGCGACAGAGCCGTGTCTGGCGCCGAGATTTACGCTCTCGCGCTGCGATCCGGCCTTGAGTTCGGTCCCGCGTTCCGACAGGCGGCCTCCGCCACCCGCGACGACAAGACTGCAATCGTCGTCAATCTCAAGCCGACGCGGGCAGACCCTCGCTATGGTCTTGACCCGGCCCGGCTCGATTCCTGCTTTCACGGGCTCATCCTTCTGTTCGCCGATTTGGCGCGAACTACCCGAACGCAAGCCTATCTCCCGGTCAGGTTTGGCGAAATCCGGCTGGAGAGGCCGGGCGTCTCGGTTTCGCAGGCGCATATCTTCGTCAAGCGCTGTGACCAACGGACGATCATCGCCGACTTCGCGCTGGTCGGCGTCGACGACGAAATCGTCGCGACGCTTCGGGACGCCCGCTATCAGGCCGCGCGCGCCCCTCTCCCGGGCGACCTCTCCAGCCATTCCGTGATCCAATCCCTCGCCCTTGCGGAAGAGCCGACCGCGACGCGCCGCGATCCTGTGCTGACGCCGGAACTGTTGTCGCGCGCGGCGGCGCCGGAGATTGCAAGCGCCGCAGCGCGATCGCTGCCGGATGACCTTGTCCTGATCGAAGGCTGGGCGACGGCCGCCGCCTATCGCCTCGCCGCCAGCCTTGCGACGGGCAATCGAGTCGCGCCTCAAGGATTGGTCGCCTCGGGACGCTTTCCCGCGTCGCGCGGCGGCTGGCTGGCCAATCTCCTGGAAGCGCTTGTCGATAGCGGTCTCGCCGAAGCCGACGGGGAAGCCTATCTCCTTGCGGCGGACCTCGATCTTCCCGATCCCAACGAAATTCTGCAGAGTCTCGCGGCGGATCATCCACGGCGCTCGGCCGAGCTTTTGCTCGCCGCGCGCGCTGGCGCCGTGATAGATGCGCTCGCCCGCGGCGAGCATTCCATTGGCCCTTTGAGCGAATCCGCGGCGGAATCCTTCGAAATTGGCTCGCCTGCCGTCATCGCCTGCGCCGAACTGCTCGCCGCTCTCTTGCACAGAATTGCGGAGCACTGGCCGCGCGACCGGGCCCTGCGGATCCTTCAAATCGGGCATGGGCCTTTATCCTCGCACGCGGTCGCGCTGGCGTTGCGTCATGGCGCGCGGCTGACCATCTGCGAGGGCGACCAAGGTCGACTGGAGCGGGCGCGTCTTGCTTTTGCGCGCGACGCTGGAATAGGTTTCATCGACGATCTCGACGCCGTACCGAATAGCGGCATCGATCTTGTCATCGCTGCTGACTGTCTGCATCGCTTCGCGCCGCAAAAGGCCATGGTGGCGCGCATCGGCGCGATTCTCGCGCCAGAGGGCTTGATCGCGGCGGTCGAGCCCGAGTCCTCGCTATTCCGCGATCTGGTTTTTGGCCTCGACGCCGACTGGCCCGTCGGCACCCGCCATAGCCGCGCCATCCTTACGGCGGGCGAATGGACGCGGCTGCTGCGCTCGGCCGGCCTTCGCGCGCCTCTCGGGCAGCCGGCCATGACGAAAGCCGGACCGGCGCTGCTTGTCGCCGGTCAAAAGGCGAACGTCGCGGCGCGGAGTAGCTTGCCGGCGGCCGCGCTGATAATCCATGACGACGACCCGCACACGATTGATCTGGCGGATGCGCTTTCGAATGGTCTTGGCGCCGCCGGCGTCGCCTGCGCCATCGAAAGCAGCGTCGCGCTGAACAGCGGCGCATCCTTCGAAGCGGTCGTATTCCTCTCCAGCGCGGCGCGGAAGTGCGGCGGCTCGGTCGATCATCTCACCGCGCGCTGTCTGGCGCTGAAAACTTTGGCTGAGCGTCTCGGCAAGCAGAAAGCGCGCCTCTTTGTCGTCACGCATGGCGCGCTCCTCACCGATGACGAGTTTTCTCCAGCAGAGGCGGGATTATGGGCCTTCGCGCGCAGCTTTGCGAACGAGTTCCAGGGCCTTTCCGTGCGCCGCGTCGACATCGCGGCGGGTCTTCCTCCCGCCGTCGAGGCCGAGCGCCTGATCGACGTGATCGTTTCGGCAACAGGAGAAACCGACATTGCGCTCGACGCGCGCTCGACCCGCGTCGTCCGAATGCACGCGCAAGATGGCGGTCAGGCGCCGGCGAATTTATCGCCCGCGCCCGCCTGCCGGCTTGAAAAAGGCGATGGCGGCGGTCTCGATCGGATTCGCTGGACGCCCGCCGTGCGTCAGCCGCCGGGGCCGGGCGAAATCGAGATCGCCGTCGCCGCGAGCGGACTCAACTTCCGCGACGTCATGTGGGGCCTTTCGATCCTGCCCGACGAGATGCTGGAAGAGGGCTTCGCGGGTCCGACGCTCGGACTTCGAATGCGCCGGCCACGTCGTCGCCGTCGGGTCCGGCGTGCGCGGCTTCAAGACAGGCGATGCGGTCATCGCCTTCGCCGGCGGCGCTTTCGCGAGCCACGTCACAGTCAACGCCAATATGGCGGCGATGGTCCCGGCCGGCTTGCCGCTCGAATCCGCGACCACGATTCCCGTCGCCTTTCTGACCGCCTATTACGCGCTCGTTACCTGCGCTCGTCTTGCGCCAGACGAGTGGGTGCTGATCCATGGCGCCGCCGGTGGCGTTGGCCTAGCGGCTTTACAGATCGCCCGCTGGCGCGGCGCGCGCGTGATCGCCACCGCCGGCTCGGTTGAAAAACGCGATCTCGTCAGGGCGCTCGGCGCGGAACATGTGTTCGACGGCCGCTCCGGAAAATTCGTCGACGACGTGCGGCGCGTCGCGGGCGGCGGCGTCGCCGTCGTTTTGAACAGCCTCTCCGGCGAAGCGATGGAGCGCAGCATCGGCCTCCTCGAACCATTCGGCCGCTTCATCGAACTCGGCAAGCGCGACTATCTCGCCAATACACACATCGGCCTTCGCCCCTTCCGCAGGAACCTTGCCTATTTCGGCGTCGACCTCGATCATCTCATCCTCGCCCAGGCTGAGAAGGGCCACCAGCTTTTCGAAGAAGTCATGCGGTTGTTTGCAGAAGGCGAATTCTCGCCTCTGCCCTATCGCACATTTCCCGCGCGCGAATTCCTCGACGCCATGCGGCTGATGCAGCAGTCCGGGCACATCGGCAAGATCGTCATCAACCCGCCGAAGGCGGGTGAAATCCGCGCGGCGGCGCAAGGCAGGTTCGAGGTCGCGTCGGATAAGACGCATCTCATCACCGGCGGCTTCGGCGGCTTTGGCCTCGCGACGGCGCGTTGGCTGGTCGAGCGTGGCGCGCGTCACCTCGCCGTCGTCGGCCGCAGCGGCGCAAGCAGTCCCGAGGCGCGCGAAGCGCTCGCCGATTTCAAGGCGGCGGGCGTTAAGGTTCACGTCGCCGCGCTCGATATCGCCGACGCTCGGGCGGTAAAGATCCTGTTCCAGACCATCGCCAAAGAAATGGCGCCACTCGGCGGCGTGATTCACGCGGCGATGGTCCTCGACGACGCCGTAATCGCCAATATCGACGCCGAGCGCTTGAAGAGCGTGTTGACGCCGAAAGTAGCGGGGGCCGAACATCTCGATCGCCTCACCCGCCATCTGCAGCTCGATTATTTCGTCCTGTTCTCGTCGGCGACGACGATGATCGGCAATCCAGGTCAGGCCGCCTATGTCGCGGCCAATGGATTCCTTGAGGGGCTCGCCCGGAAAAGACGGGCCGCGGGCAAGCCGGCGCTGGCCATCGCTTGGGGCGGCATCGACGACGTCGGCCTTCTGGCGCGCAATCGTTCGCTGAAGGATACGCTCGCGAGCCGCGTCGGGGTCAAAGGGATGAACGCGCGCCACGCGCTCAATCTGATGGGAGAGGCTTTGTCGCGTCCGAACAATGACGTTGACGGCGCGGTCCTCGTTATCGCCGAAATGAACTGGGCCACAGCTCGCACCCATCTGCCGCTTTTATCTTCGCCGACCTATGCCGAGCTCATTCGCGAAGACGCCGCCGCGGAAGCCGACAAGCGCGAGAAGATTGATATTGCGGCGCTCGTTGCGACCCGCGCGCCGGAAGAAGCGCGGAAGACGATCGTCGAGGTGATCGTCGAGGAAATCGCGCGCATCTTACGGCTGCCCGCGGAGAGCTTGAATCGCGGCAAGCCGCTATCCGAGATCGGGCTCGATTCGTTGATGGCGGTTGAGCTCGGCGTCAGCCTCGAAGAGCGCTTGTCGCTCGAGGCGCCGTTGTCGACGTCGGCGAGCGGCTTCAACGTTGGAGAACTCGCGGACCATATTTTCGGACTTTGCGTCAATGCTACGAGCGAGGACGCCACCATCGCACAGAATCTCGCCGAAAAGCATCTTGGCAAAGACGTCGCCGCCAACCTCGCGCCGATCACGGCGCTTGTCGAAGAAAAGAGCCGCGACCTGACGCAGATCCTGCGCTAGGGCGCCGACGCGATCGCGACAAAGTTGAAAGGCCACCCTTCGCCTTTTTTGATTTGAGGCCAATCATGAACAGCCCCGTCGCCTACGACATTACGCGGTTGGCGACGCGCGTGCTGAACCACACGCCGAACGGCATCGACCGCGTCGATTCCGCCTTCGCGCGCCATTTGCTCGGGAATCCTTCGGCGGGTCGATCTGCGATGATGATGGCGTTGCGGGGGCCTCGCGTCATCGCGCCCGCCGCCGCCGCCGATGTGGTCAACGGCATCCTTGTCCATTGGGGCGAGGAGGAAGCGCCGGACGCCGACGAAAGCTACCGCCGAATTGTTGCATGGATTTCCGGCGGATCACGGGAATTCGACGGCGCGCATCGCGTCGCGCGCGGCCGAACGGGACAAGCCTCGGGCGTCATTCAATGGATTGGACGCCATGGCTTTCCCATTGGCCAATCGCCTGTCGCCGCTCTGCCGCAAGGCGCGCGCTATCTTAACGTCAGTCAGTTCCCTTTGTGGATTCCGAGCTATTTTCGCTGGCTGAAGCGGCGTCCGGATGTGAAGGGCGTCTTCTTCATTCACGATCTCTTGCCGCTCGAAAGCCCGGAATATTTCCGCAAGGCCGAATATGAGCGTCATTTGCGCCGCCTCGCCAATCTCGCCGAATTCGGCGCCGCGGCGATCGTGACGACAGAGGTCGTAAAAGAGGCGTTGACGCGCCATCTGGCCCCGCTCGGGCGCGCGGACATGCCGATCCTTGTAGCGCCGATTCCAGCGTCGCCGGTTTTCCTTGAACGCACAGCTTCGCCTAGCGAGCTGGCGGCAACTCCTTATTTCGTCGTCTGCGGCACCATCGAACCGCGTAAGAACCACCTGTTGTTGCTGCATGTCTGGCGCGAACTCGCGCGCAGCGACGGCGCCGCCGCGCCTAAACTCGTCCTCATCGGGGCGCGGGGATGGGAAAACGAGAATGTCGTCGATCTGCTCGAACGTTGTCGCGCGATCGGCGACCATGTCATCGAGGCGTCAGGTCTTTCGACCCCGGCCCTCAAGGCGCTGCTTGACGGCGCGCGCGCACTGCTGATGCCATCGTTTGCGGAAGGGTTCGGCTTGCCGGTCGTCGAAGCGCTCGCCGCAGGAACGCCGGTCATCGCCTCTGATATTCCAACGTTCCGGGAAAGCAGCGCCGGCTGCGTCACCGCCATCAGCCCAATCGACGGGGAAAAATGGCTTGCGGCCATTCGCGCTTTCGCCGCCCCGCATTCGCCTGAGCGCAGCGCGTCGGTATCGCAAATCGCGCGCTATGCCGCGCCGAGATGGGACGGCTATTTCGCCAAGATAGAAGCATTCCTCGAGAGCCTGTAGAATAACGTCGCCTGAAGAAAATGCGATTTGAGAAAACCTATCGCGCCCGCGACGGCCCATATCGCGCATCGCCCTGGGCCGCGAGAAAATCTTCGCGGCGCAAACGACGCGCCGCCTTGAATGTGTTGAGGGCGAACAAAGACACGAAGATGGCGCCGACGAGGCAAAACACCAAGTCATAAGCCGAAAACATCTGGCCGGAAATTACAACCTGAGAAGGGCCCGACATATACATCCAGAAATTGATCAGAACCAGCCCGACGCGAAGCTCGGTCGGCCCCAGGGCGAGGAAGGATAATTGGAATTTTCCGGATATGTGGTTGTACAAAAATACATACATGCACAACAGAAAATAGCCGACGAGAACGAAGAGCGCGACATCGAGGCGCACATAGGCGGAAAGCCCCAAGCCGCCCAAAATCGCCAGATTGCACAGAGCGTCGACAGTGTGGTCGAGAAAATAGCCGTATCGGGGCCTCTCGATTCGGCGGTGGCGGGCGAGGCTTCCGTCAAGGGAATCGCCAAACCAGTGAATGACAAAACCGAACGTCGCCAGCCAAAAAAAGGCCGGATGGAGCCGGCTGCCGACATAACCCGCGAGTACGATGGCGGCGCCGCCGGCTCCGAACGCCGTCAACCGATCGGGCGTCACAGAGTGCGGCATGTGTAAACAGAGCCAGTTGAGAACAGCGCGTTCGCGCCGGGCAAGGATGTTAGTCTGGATGCGAATTGCCGGTTGCGTCTTGCCCCGTGATACGGTCTCCTGCCCGAGACTGATGGAATGCGTCAAAGATCGCCCCCCGACGTAACGCCGCGCTCCTTGCCACAATCGCAGCACCTTCCCCCGCGACCAAGCATGTATTTCGAAGTTGGATAAAATAGTTCGGCACTGTGTCAAAAAAGCGCCATGTCTTCAGCCATCGCCATTATTCTCATCGTTTGGATCGTGATCGGGGTGATCAGCACGCTGTCGGCGTGGCGCTACACCTGGGGCCTGCCGCGCGCGGAAATTCCAGGGCGAACGCCGTCCGTCGCGGTCGTGGTCCCGATCAAGAACCGTTCGGCGACGACCGAGGACTTTCTGCGCCGCCTGCGCGTCCAGGCCTATCCCGGCTATCGCATCATCGCGGCGGTGGAATCGACGGACGATCCAGCTTTCGGCCTTTTGGCCGAGGCGGCGGCCACGCCAGGCGCCGATATCGCAACGATCGTTGCCGGGCGAGCCGAGCGCGGCGGTCAAAAGGTGTGGAATCTTCTCGCCGCCCTGAACGCAATCAAAAACGAAGACGAGATCGTCGTATTTACGGACGCCGACACGCTGCCCACGCCTGAATGGCTGGCGCGGCTCGTTTCGGCGCTGATCGACGCCGGCTATGATTCGGTGACCGGCTATCGCTGGATGATCCCGACCGATGGCCGCGTCAGTTCGGCGGTCGTCGCGGCGGCGAACGCTTCGATCGTCACTCTGCCGCGCGTCCCGGACGTCATCAATTTGTGCTGGGGCGGCGCCACCGCCGTCCGCCGGCAAACGCTAGAGCGCATCGACATTGCGGCCTACTGGCGCGGCGCGATTAGCGACGATCTGCAAATGACGCGCGCCCTCAACGCCGCTGGCTGCGCGATTTTCTCGCCGCGCCAAAGCCTTCTGCTGTCGCCGGTCGCAATGGACTGGAAGGAGGCTTTCGCTTTTGGCCAGCGGCAATATCGCCTGGTGCTGACGCATGCGCCGCTGTTGTGGCTGTTCGCCGCGTTGGCCACGGCCCTGCCGGTCATCGCCGCCTGCCTCGCGGCGGTCCTTGCGGCGGAGGGGCGAATGGCGGGATTTTTCGCGCTCGCCATTTCGATCGGATTCGGCGAAATGCGTTATCGGAGCCGCCGGCGCATCGTCCGCTCGCTGTGGCCGGAAACCGAATGCGCGGATCTTGCCGCCTATTGGCGCGTGGAGCGCTTCATGCGTCCCCTATGGCAGTGTTTTCATCTCATCTGCGTTCTCGCGGCTCTCGGCTCGCGCCGCATTCGCTGGGCCGGGATCGACTATCTGGTCCGGGCTCCGCAAGACGTCGTTGTTCTGCGCCGAAAACCGCCGTCAAAATAGCTTGTCAAAGATCCTTTTCGTAGACGCGGAAGGTGCGCGTATGGCGCGCCGGTAGGCTGGCGACGAGATTGAGCACCGCGTTGTTCGTCTCCAGCATCCAACTGATCTCCATCTCCTCGACCTTGGCGCGCCGCGCCTGCCTGATGGCTTCCGCCAGAAGCAGCGAAACCGCCATCGAGCCGACGCGCGTGCCGCGCCAGCGGCTAGCGACGCCGATCATCGGCAGCCGCGTCATGCGGGTTCCGCGGCCATGGACGCGTCCCATCAGCTGCGCCCAGCCGAACGGAAGCAGTTTGCCATGCAGCCCTTGCAAAGCCTCATTGACGTCCGGAATTTGCGAGACGACGGCGATGTCTTCGCCCTGCCAACGCGCCATCCTGATCCATGCCGGTTTCGAAACCGGCAGCATGAGGTGGGCGATCATCTTCGCCTCCTGCGGACTGACCGGAATGGAGCTCCAATTGTCTTTCCACGCGTCATTATAAAGGTCGAGGACGCGGGGAAACTGCGTCGACCAGCGCAGCAGCGACAGGCCGTATGTCTCGATTTCTTGCGCGCGCGCGAACCGGCGGCGCAGTTGTTCGACGCGCTCGGGAAAATCCGATTCCGAAATCACGCAGACATAGGCGAAGAGATCCATCGCCTTGCGCAGTCCGAGCGCCTCAAGGCGCGCGGCGTAAAAGGGCGGCGCGTGATTGGTGCGCACCACATGGGGCTCGTCGAACCCCCTAACGAGAAGCCCGGTCTCGTGATTGATTGACAGGCTGAAGGGGCCGCGGATGCACGCCAATCCGCGCTTTCGCAAAAACGCCTCGGCGCGTTCGAGCAGAGCAGAGAAAACCGCGCTGTCGTCGATCGCCTCGATCAGGCCGAACTGCCCGCAGCCGTCGCGGTATTTATCGAGATGGGCGTGGTTGACGATGGCGGCGATGCGTCCGACTGGTTCGCCGTCGCGAAAAGCGACGAAAGCCCGAATATCGTTTTCCAGCATGAGCGGCGAGGCCTTGCTGTCGAAGGCCCAGCGCATTTCATCGGATAAAGGCTCGACCCAGCGCGGATTGCCAGCCTGCCCGCGTCGCGCCGCCGCGATGAATGCGTCGAGGTCAGCGGCGCTCTCTACTTCGCGAATTTCAAGGCCGCTCAAGCTTCGCCGCCCGCCGAAAGGCCCATCACATCGCGGAAAAAGTCGCTTCGATTGATTTCGTCGATCGCCGCGGCGACAGAATCAACGGTGAGCTGGATCTGCTCGGCGGAGTGCTCGGAGGTCAGAAAGAAGCGCAGCCGGGCGCCGCGTTCGGGCACGGCGGGGTGGATGATCGGCTGGACATTGACGCCGCGCTCGAACAACTTCTGGCTGAGGGCGACAGCGGCGACGGAATTGCCGACGAGAATGGGAATGATCGCTAAACCGGCGCTCGAACCGGTGTTCAGTCCGCGCGCCTTGGCGACCTCAAGAAAGAGACGGCTCGCGCGGCGCAGGCGTTCGACCCGTTCGGGTTCGCGCCGCAAAATCGATAAAGCGGCGGCGGCAGCGGCGGCGAGCGGCGGCGATAGGCCAACCGAATAGACAAAGCCGCCGGACATGCATTTCAGATATTCGACGAGCGCGGTCGATCCGGCGATGAAGCCGCCGCAGCCCGCAAGGGTCTTCGACAGCGTGCCCATCCAAATGTCGACGTCGCGCGGGTCGACGCCAGCCTGTTCGAAAAGGCCATAGCCATTCTCGCCGAGGACGCCGAGACCGTGCGCCTCATCGACCATCAGCCATGCGTCATGGCGCCGTTTGATTTCGCTGAGCCGGCGCAGGTCGGGACTGTCGCCGTCCATACTGTAGAGGCCCTCGACGACGATCAGCGCGCGCTCGAACTGGCCGCGCAGCGAAGCAAGGAGAGCATCCAGCGCGTCGACGTCATTATGCGGGAAACTGCGGCGCTCGGCGCGCGACAAAGCGGCGCCCAGGACGATGCTGTTATGCGCGAGACTATCGTGCACGATGAGATCTTTCGGCCCCAATATGGTGCCGATCGTTGAAACGTTCGCGCCGTGGCCGCTGACGAAAACGACGCAATCTTCCTGCGCGTAATGCGCAGCGAGGGCCTGCTCGAGCGCGCGATGTCCCGGCCGCTCGCCGGCGACGACGCGGCTCGCCGACGCCGACGTTCCGTAAACGTCAATCGCCGCGTGGGCGGCGGCGCGAACCTCCGCATGCTGATTGAGCCCGAGGTAGTCATAGGACGAAAAATTGATGAAACGCCGGCCGCCGATCACCGTCGTCGCGCCCGCGCCGGTTTCGTGCAGTCTGAAAAAGGGATTGTCGAGGCCGACGACCGCCGCCATCGAGCGCTGAAGCCGCAGCTCCTGATAGCCCGGCAGCGTTTGAAAGTCCGTCATTCCGCCGCCCAGGCTCGGCTCGGGCTCTGGCGCTGGCTTTGTCGCAGCTGGCGCGGCCCCGAGACGATTGAACACGAGCTTATCGAGCCTTTGCCTATCCGCATCGTCCAAGCCGGGCCGTTTGCGTGGCTGCATATCAATATCCTAGCGGTTCGAAGGCGCAACGTCGGAAGCGCGCGCGCCTAGCTCGTCGGGAAGGTGAGTCCAGAGCAGATTTCCATAGACAATAAACCCGCAAAGGTCCATTTCCGGCAAGGAGTCTCGCCGCAAGCCCTTTCAAAGCGGAAAATGCTCGAGGCTCGCCGGCTCGGCCAAGCCATGGGGTGCCGCAGGTTCTATTGACCATTTCCGATCCCTATCCTCTTTGTCCCGTCACCGGAGAGCCGGCCGAAGCGCTCGTCCAGACCGTCAGTTGCGCGTTCCTCGCCCGGCTTTGGAAGATCGAGTTCAAGGTCGACGCGCGCCCGAGCTTTGGCGGCGCCCGCCATCTGTCGCTATGGCGCTCGCCGACGGGCCTCTTGTTTTTTTCCCCGGCCCCCATCGGCGACGCGGAGTTCTACAAGGGATTCTACAAAACGCTCGGGCCAAAACTCATGCCGAGGGAGGATCGTCCGCGCGCGGAATTTCGCATCGCGGCCAGCTACGTAAAGGAAGGGGCGCGCGTTCTCGACGTCGGCTGCGGTTTTGGCGGATTTCGCCCTTTTGTCGCATATGCGGACTACGTCGGCCTCGACCCGCATTTTTCTGGCGCGGCGCGGAATTCGTCGCGCCCCGAGAAGTCTTGCCGAACATCTCCCCGACAACGCCGCCGCCTATGACGCCGTCTGCGCCTTCCAGGTCATCGAGCATGTTGAAAGACCGGCCGAACTCTTCGCCGAGATGGCGGCGGCGGCCAAGCCGGGCGGGCTCGTGATCATTGGCGTTCCGCATACGCCCTCGGCAATAGTGCGGATCCCGAACTTCCTCCTCAATGCGCCGCCGCATCATCTGACATGGTGGAGCGAGGCCGCTCTGAGCGCGCTGGCGGAGCGCCAAGGCCTGGCGGTCGAGACCATCCAGCATGTCCCATGGTCGAATGTCGACAGCTTGGTCTACTGGATCGAACGCTGCTCGCCGCTGCGCTGCCGCGACATCTATTTCAAGGCCGCTTGGTCCTGGCACGCCTCGGCCCTGACAGGCCTCGCTCTCGGCTATATGATGGACAAGCTCTTTGGGCCGCCAAAACATACAAAAGACGAAGGCAGCGGTCTTCTGCTCGTGGCGCGCAAGCCGCGGGGTTGATCGCCGGCCGCTCCTTAATGCGTTTTTCTGTAGAACTCGATCGCATCGTCAATGTGCCCGAACGCGAGCAGCTTGCCGCGGTGGAGCACTAGGCCGCGATCACAATAGGCTTTGACCGTGCCGATGTCGTGCGACACTATAATGATATTGCTGCGGCCGCGCTTTTCCTCGAACGCCTGCCTTGCCCGCAGCGCGAAGCGGGAATCCCCGACCGCGGTGATTTCATCGACGAGATAGCACTCAAAATCAATCGCCATGGACAAGCCGAATGCGAGGCGCGCGCCCATACCGGAGGAATAGGTGCTAAGAGGCATGTCGAAATAATTGCCGAGTTCGGCGAAATAATCGACGAATTCGATCACGCGCCTGGTGTTCGCGCCATAAATCCGGCTGACGAATTTGACGTTCTCGCGGCCGGTCATCTGCGGGTGAAATCCGCCGCCAAAGCCAAGCGGCCAGGAGACCCGGACATCGCGCTTGATATGGCCAGAATTCGGCAGCTCCGTCCCCGCGATCAGGCGCAGCAAGGTCGATTTGCCAGTGCCATTCGAACCGAAAATGCCATAGGAATAGTGCGTGTCGAACGTATAGGTGACATTGTCGAGAACGACCTTGCGGTGGCTCTCCGTCTTATAAATCTTGGTGACGCCGGACAACCGGATCATTGACGCATCATCCAGCGAGTTTGCGCTGCGCCGCTCGCCAGGCAGCCATTCCGCCGACGTAAAGAAGAGCCGAAGCGCCGACACCGAGGAGGCTGAACGCAAATCGATGCGGATAACTCGGCTCATAGGCAAGCACCGGGTGGACGAATGTCGCCAAATAGATCCTCTTTCCTTCAGCGTTGACGCGCGCGCGCTCAAGCGCCGCCGCAGCCTGCGTATATTGCTTTTCCGCTATCTGCCGTTCGAGTTCGAGTTCGTCAAAGCGCGTGATCTTGCCTGAAAGAGCCTCTGTTGACGCTCCGTCCTGAGACGTCACCTTCTCCTCCAGATTGACAATTTGTTCGCCGATGACCTCAAGGCGCGCGCGCATTATTTGCACCTGCGGCGCATTGGCCTCGATATTGCCGCGTTCGGACGCCTCGATGTCCTGCTCCAAATGAATTTTTTCAAGGCGCAGTTCGGCGACCAGCTTGCCGATACCTTCCGCCGTCCGCCGTGGGTCGAGGGTGGCTTGCGAATTGCGGAGATCGCGCAACGCTACACGCGCCGCGCTGAGGCGGGATTCCGCGCGGGCGAGTTCGGACTCGGCCTGCGCGACCGCGTCGTTAAGGGCCCGCGTCGAGAGGCCGTTGACCAAACGCTCGCTCAAATCGACGGTGGCATTGGCGACCTTGAGGGCGTCCTCCGGCGAGTAGGCGCCGATCTTGACCGTTATAATTCCAGACGGCGATTCAATCGAGGTCTTCACGCGCCAGAGCCAATACTTCACGAAAGCCTCGATTGGCTTATCAGCTTTAAACCGCGAAAACCAATCGATCGAGTGTTTGGAATAGATCGCGCGAAGATCGATTTCCTTTTCAAGCGCCTCGACGATGGCCTGGCTCTTCACGTAATTCGCGACGATAAGCGAATCTTGGACCTGCGTGAAAGAGGCGAGCCCGGTGAGCGCCGAGATCGCGTCGGTCGACACGTGCTCTCCGCCCCTCACGGCGAAACGCGCCTCGGACGTAAATTCGCTTGTGGCGATCAGCGAGAAATAGATGACCGAAGAGAGCGCCGGAATGACGAACAAGATGAGAAATCCGGCAAACGCGCTCCGCGAGCGCCGCGCTTGGCTGAAGGTTTGATAGCCGATCCGCGCGCCGACGGCCCAGTTTCGCCGCGCAATCTGTTTTCCTTTGGCGAGGCGCAAGGATCGCGCCGCGCGCCGCCATTCCTCCGCCGCGCTCGCGGCCTTTTCCAGTGCGGCCGCATGCGCTTTGGCTAGCGCGCCCGACTTGATCCCGGCGGCCTCGGCTCCTTCTGCGTTCAGTTCGGCCTGCTCCATGCGCTCTTGCTTTGCTTCTCCACCATCCGCAGCTACTACTTTCTCAAATCATTTTGCTCAAATCATTTTGTCCAAATGGCGTCGCGGGCAAATTACGTCGGCTATCCAAGAAGTCCCCTTTTGTGGCTCACGCCCTAAAGGTCTCGAAACACGTTCGAACCGTGTCGTCCTGAGCGGCGCTGATCCAACCAGCGTACGGCGAGGAAACCGCCCGGTGCGCTCCGACGTTAGGGGGTTGAGCAACCCACTCCCCGGCGCGAGGCAAAGCGCCGCTCCGCCGAACCGACGCCGCGCCCGTTCGCCCCAAACAGCTAAGGATCCGCCATGGCCGAAGCAACCACCATAGTCCGTTCCGAGCGCCGCGAGCCGGCGAATTCTCGCAATCAAAAGCCCGTGGTGCCGACCGTTGATCCTTCCACCGGACAGCCGGGCCGTATCTATGAGGGTCATACACTGGACGAGGCGCAGTTGATGAAAGCTGCGGCTGGCGTCCTGCTGCGTCGCCAGGATGCTTTCGCCGAGCTGATGACGGCCGAAATGGGCAAGACCCTCAAGGAGGGCCGCGCCGAAATCGAAAAATGCGCCTTCGCTTGCGACTATTTCGCCGCGCACGCCGAGCAATATCTCGCCAGCCAGCCGATCGAGCTTGGCGGTCCGAAAACCTTCGTCGCCTTCAATCCGCTCGGCGTCGTGCTCGCCGTCATGCCATGGAATTTTCCGTTCTGGCAGGTTTTTCGCTTCGCGGCGCCCGCCCTGATGGCCGGCAACGCCGCGGTGCTGAAACATGCCAGCAATGTTCCCGGCTGCGCCCTCGCCGTCGAAAGCGTCTTCCGCGAGGCTGGCTTTCCGGAAAATCTTTTCCGCACCGCGCTCGTCCGAGCCGCGACGTTCGCGCTCTGATCGAAGATCCAGCAATCGCCGCTGTGACCCTCACCGGCAGCGTGGCGGCTGGCCGGCAGGTCGCCGCCGCCGCCGGCGCGGCGCTCAAAAAGACCGTTCTCGAACTCGGCGGCGCCGACGCTTATCTTATTCTGGAGGACGCTGACATCCAAAAAGCCGCGCAAATTTGCGCCGCGGCGCGGATGGTCAACGCCGGCCAGAGCTGCGTCGCGGGCAAGCGGTTCATCGTCATCGCGGCGATCCGCGGACCCTTCGAGCGGGCATTCGTCGCGGCGATGCAATCCTACGCGATCGGCGATCCCCGCGACGAGGCGACGAAGGTCGGGCCACTGCAGAGCGTCAGGGCGCGCGACGAAGTGCACGCGCAGGTCGCGGAAAGCGTCGCGAAAGGCGCCCGCCTCCTGGCTGGCGGGCAAATCCCTGACGCCCCGGCGCTTGGTACCCGCCGACCGTTCTGACCAATGTTCGTCCCGGCATGCCGGCCTATGACGATGAAATCTTCGGACCGGTGGCCGCCGTCATCGAGGCCGAGAGACGAAGCGGAGGCGATCGCGATCGCCAACGCGTCGCGCTTTGGGCTCGGCTCCGCTGTGCTGACGGGTGACTCTGCGCGCAGCGAGCGCATCGCGGCGCAAGAACTCGAGGCCGGCATGAGCTTCGTCAACGCCAATGTAAGGTCCGATCCGCGCATGCCGTTCGGCGGCGTCAAGGATTCGGGCTATGGCCGTGAATGCGGCGAGTTCGGGATCCGCGAGTTCGTCAACAGAAAAAG
Source organism: uncultured Alphaproteobacteria bacterium (assembly GCA_963815815.1). Taxonomy (GTDB): domain Bacteria; phylum Pseudomonadota; class Alphaproteobacteria; order Rhizobiales; family Beijerinckiaceae; genus Methylocapsa. Next base: position 636,668 of record CAWFIA010000006.1, on the reverse strand, counting down.
CGTACTGGTTGAGTAACGCTGCAAATCTTGCGACGACAGGTAGCGGCGCGGCGCGCGCCGGCCCTGCCCGCGCCCCGAGCGAAACCCGTCGTCGCCTGCGCAATGACGGCGACGACGCCATCGATAAACGATCTTTGCGGCTTGCTATCCGGCCCAGGTCCCCCCGTTTGTGCGTCAAACGCGACAATGGTAAAGTGACAACCAAACGTTGACTGCGCATTTCCGTCTTTGCTAAAATTCGACGGATCAACTTAGAATAACCATTTGTCTCGGGTTGAACGTGACAAATTTGGTTTTTATCCTGTCGTACTAGCTTTGATTTCCATGGAAGCTGGGCGTTGTCGCCACAAATTCGCTATCGAAACCTGTTTTTCTGAGCTCCATGCATCGCATCGCACCATAGGCACGGGCCTTGCTAGACCGATAGAGCAAAATCCGATCGGCCCGAGAGCCATCTTTAAAGTCTATGTTGCGGCGCTTTCATGTTGCAAGAATTGCTACTCGAACTTCGAAGGCCAAATGTTGTGACGAGCACTATGAAAATTGCCAAGCCTACATTCTGGCCAGAAGCTTCGTTCCCCTTGCTGATGCTGCTTATGGGGGTGAGCTGCTTTTTATTTTTTGAAACGGGGCGCTTTATTTTCGTTTCAATAGTTAGCGGCGTCGCCTCGGCCTGTTGTCTGTGGTTTACAATCCTCCTATTTAGACGAAGAGAGATTAATTTAATTCGGCTTTCGGCATATCAGACGGTGATTTGGTATTTCTTTCCGCTGGCGTATTATCCGTTGGTGAATGCGCCCGGTTTCCTGGACGTTAGCGACACTGATTTAGCGGACGCCGTAATATTAGTCGTGGCTTCGGTAAGTATTGGATGGGTTTTTTCATTTTTATTGAAATTCAAGGTGACTTTCCCTCGCGACGAGACCGCCTTTATAAGGCCGCAGGACCTGCTGATCCTGATATTTCCAATATGTCTCTTTCAGCTCGCGCTGATGGCGACTGGAGCTTGGTCTTATCAGACCACTCATGCGACTATGGGAGCTTCGGCAGATGAAAAAATCGGTCCGGTGGCGTTGTTTATAAGCAACATTGCTATCGCATTAGCCCCTCTCGTCTCGTACAATTTTGGATTATTGACCAGCTCGCAGAGGACTCGTCGTCAGTGGCTCGTTCTGGTTGCGACGCTGGCTATCCAATTTCCTTTTTGGTTTGTTGAGTCGCGACGGACGCTAATGGTGCTCACCGCAATCTCGGCGATGGCTTTCTCCCTAGGCTATATCAAGGACAAGTTCTCCTTCAAACAGATTGTCGTTACATTCGTTTTGACGGCTCTTCTCGGCCTCGGCCTCGCCGAGGCGGGGAAGGTGTTTTATACCATGCGCATGGCGAGCTACACCCTCGGCGCGAATGGCGGCAAAGTCTCTGTTTCGGATCTTATTGAGGCGATGAACAGAGTTCCGCCCGAAGCGGTTTCCGCCGAGTTGCAGACCAATCAAGCGTCCAGGCCATTTATCATTGAGTCTGTCGCAATATTCCAAAAATATTCAAAGGGGCATCTTTATGGAAAGGAGATTTTTGACGACATAATTGGCCTAATTCCGTCGGTTTTCTACCATGGAAAGGACCAGTTCATCCAAGAGAATGGAATGCCTGAGCAGGTATGGAATCGTGACCTGGGCGTTCCTTTCAGCGACTACGCCAATTCTCTGACACTGGACGGATATGCTGATTTTTCTTATTTGGGATTTTTAATATCCGTCACTCTGGCGTGCTTGCTATTTCTGTTTACCCGCTCGATGTTTTCGCTGACGCGTAATAAGACACTTATATATCTTTGCGTATTTGATTTCCTGTTTGAGTTCATGCAAGGTGAGAATGCCATTTCATCGTTTATGGTCACGTCCCGAAATTTCATATTACTATTAATCATTGTCGCATTTTTTTATGCGGCTATGGAGCTGGTCGAGCTAACCGCGCCCGTTCCTCGGGTCGCAGCAAGGCGCTGGAGGACCGAATTTGGGGGGCAACCCGGCGGGTTAAGCGATAATCCGCCGCGGACTGATCAAGAACTCCAGGCGACTTTCGCAAAGCTCCATTAAAACGTCACCTATGGAAGATAGGTCAGATTGAGCTCGACGGAGTTTTCAATCTTTTGATTTGACGACCGAGGCGTCGATTCGTTCGCTACCAGCGTCAATCATCTGTGTAATCCTTGCAGGCACTGCGGAGCAGACTTTGAGATTGCCTTATGGACCGCGAAAACCCTTTCGGGAATGGTTAGGTCTCGCCGGGTTGATTGGCGCAGCGTGCCTGTTGTTCAGCTCGGCCGCTTTAGCGTTCGTTCCGAATGGCGATTTTGCGGACATGAACGCAGGCGCCTTGACCGACTGGAAAGTTGGTGAACTTAACCCGCCCGCTCCTATTTCCCAAAACAGCATCGCGACGACGCCAAGGGGCGTCGCGATGAGCCTGGATGACGGATCGAGAGGCCCCGGTTCGCATTCTTTGAAGATGCGGAGTGAGGGTTCGACAGGCGATGATTATGGTGTGGTGCTTTCGCCGCGATTTCCCCTGGTTCCCGGCTATGATTACGAGATGTCGATCCGATATCGGGCAGAGGGGTTGACCCCAAATGCCTTGGCGCGCGCCGGGATTTCCGCGCTTACGTTGGATCTGAGCATGGAGGGGGCGGGCGGCCGGATCGGCGGCGCGCGCATCCAGACCTCGACGAACAGCAAGACATGGGTCTCCCTCGGCCTGCTCGCCAACTTTACGACGCAATTCAAGGTTTTGCCCGGCGCGAATTGGGGCGTCGTTCGCGTTCAATTGACTGACAAAATTCGCAATGCGCCGGTCACTGTATGGGTGGACGATGTCAGCGTCGAGCCTATCGATCCCATACTACCCAACGGCGGCCTCGAGGCGGCTGGCGACGACGGCCTGCCGCAAGGATGGCGTCCATTCGGCGGAGCGCGCACGTCCTGGGGTGAAGAAAACGCCCACGCCGGGCGACACTCGGTTTCGGTCTCCGACGCGCCGGGCGGCGAGCTCTCGGGATGGAGCGCGATCGTCCCGGTGCGGTCCGCGCGCGCCTACGCTTTCCAAGGTTATGTCAAGGGCGGCGCAATGAATCCCAATGGATTTGTTAGGGGAGGCGCGCTCGCACTGCAATTCCTGGACAAAGACGGTCAGCCCTTGGGAGAGCCGCAGATATCTCAGGCGGTCGGTCCCAACACCGATTGGACGCTCGTCGCCACACCGAAGGCGCGGCCTCCCGCCGGGGCGGCGCTCGCCCGACTGACCGCGGGGATGAGTTTCGTCAATGGGACGGCCTGGTTCGATGATCTCTCGCTGTCCGTCGACGTGGCGGAGGTTGGAGCCGTCGCCCGGATGCGGCCAAGGGAAGTCAAACCCTCGGAAGGCGTCCGCTACGCCGCCAATTTGTTGGTCAATGGCGACGTCGAAACGGGAGACAATGGCGCGCCGCTGGGGTGGACTTATGTCGGCAGGTCGGCGCCCGATTGGACCGACGACGAGGTCAAGAGGTTCCAAAGTCAGGGCCGGCCGGATTTCTCCATCGGACGCGGGCAAGGGGAATGGAGTCACGACACCGTCTACGCGGGCAAGAGCGCGCTCCTCAATGTCTCGATCGATCCGCCTCTATCCTCGGGTCTTCAATGGCATGGCCGCAATCCTGTCGACGGCTTCTGGCTTTCTGCGCCCGCCCCGTGCCGGCCAGGGGCCCGTTATGTCGCGGGCGCCTGGTTGAAACCTGGCAGGCGCCTGTCAGGGATGTGGCTCGGCCCTTTAGAGGTGCGCTTTTACGACGCTATGGGGCGCCAACTCGATCCGGCGACTCCAATGCGGTCCGGAACAAGCCAGCTTCCGGCGGGGAAGTGGAGTTATTTCGCCACATGGCCTTATGTCGCGCCGAGAAACGCCGTTACCTTGCGTTTGCGCTTCGGTCAAGAATTGGCGGCGAACGCGGGGGGGTGGGGGCGGACATATGGCGACAATTTCGCGGTATGGGAGCTGCCGCCGAACGTGCGAGAGCCGGACCGATCGATGGCGGGCGACGATTTTGCGTTCCGCGCGTGGTTCGAACAAGCGACCAGCGAGATCAAGCCGCCTTACCTCGCCTCCCCCACGGAGGCGCCTGCCTACGAAAACGTCTGGGGCAATCTGAACAATTCGGTTCCCGGCAATCTCTACTGGGATCCGAACTCTGGCGCCGTCGCCACTTTCTCCATCTTCAACTTGCTCGGCGAGGATCGGTCCGTCTCCTTGCGGGTGACGAGATATGACGCTTGGGGCAACGCCGATTTCGCAACGACGGCGGGAGCGATTTCTTTAAAAGGCTCGTCCGCGACGCAAGTGAGAGTCCCGCTTCCTCCCACTGGAAAATTCGGGGCGTATTACTTGGACGGGGACATTTTGGACGGCGATGCCCTCGTCGGCAAGGCGAATGGACGCTACGCGGTGATGCCGCCTTCACTTTCATCCGCGGACCGCGGCGTGGCGCGGCCCGCAGGCAAAGGCGCCGCGCCAGTTTGGGAGAATCCTTTTGGCGTGACGATCCTCGCTCCTGTTTCCGGGAACGGGAGCCCCTATGAGCGCGAGCTTGGCGAACTTCTCAAGACGGCAGGTTTCGGCATCGCCTGGGTCCGCCTCTATTACGACCCGACGCCGGCGAAAATCCTCGAGAAAATAGGATCGCTGAAGCGGCAGCTCGCCTACTACCACGGTCTCGGCCTGCGCACGGTCGTGCAGCTGATGCCGAATGTCGTTCGCCCGGTCTCGCCGCAATTATATGAGGCGGCGGGACGTCTCATCGGCTCGCAGTTGAAAGATTTAGCAGCGGCTGTCGGCGACTGGGGCATCGAACAGGCGAATTCATGGTCGCCTTACCGCAGCGGAGGAAAGGACCGCTGGACGGATGATGAATATGACGCCATTCTCGCCGCCCAATATGACGGCCTCAAATCGGCGGCGCCGGATCTCCCCGTGCTGATCGGAAACATCGCGACCGATCTGGAGGCGAAGACCATCCGCCGCCTTTATGGCCCTCCCGCCTCCGGAAAATTCGACGGCTGCATCATGAACGCCTATGGCGCTCAGTTGGAAGTCGCGAATAACGCTTTTGCGGAATTTGACGCGCATGGCGATAAAGGGAAAACGATTTGGTGGGAGGAGCAGGCTAACCAACGCTCCCCCTTCGAGGGCCCGGCGCGACGCTATGGCGAGATCGCCGGCGCTGAAGAAATGGTCAAGACGTGGGCGACCATGTGGGGCGAGCTCTCGCCCCACCTCAAGGCTGTCACGATGTGGGGATTTGTGAATAGTTCCGAGGAGGACATAATGATGGTCACGCCCAGTCTTCAGCCAAGGCCGCAATATGTCGCTCACGCGGTGATGGCGCACGCGCTTGAGGGCGCCTCGGATCCCGAAAATCTCTCGACCAGCGACATATCTTTGTTCAAATGGCAACGTCCCGACGGAGATCTGCTCGTCGCATGGGCGAAGGCCGGCGAGCGCGATCTTGCTGTCGCCGCGTCCTCGGGCGCGCTTACGGTCACGGACGTCATGGGAAACAGCCGCGTCGAAAAAGCCCCCGGAGGAAATGTGACGCTGAAACTAACTACCTCCCCGATCTTTCTCACCGGGGGCGGAAATGTGGCGATCAACCACAGCGGCGATTAGCCTGAGAGGCTAAGGCGATTCAGTCAGGGGCAAACGAGGCGGACAGAGGACGGCGTTTAAATCCTGCGTTGGCCTACGGTAGAGGGCCGCGCAGAGTGGCTCTGGCTGGCCGTGATCTTGCGTGCGCCGTTGCGTGCGGTTACGATATTTTCCTGCCACGAAAGGTTCGTGCCATGCTTGGAGCAACCTAATGATTGATAGCGATAGCATAGTCATATCCGCAGGGGCGAACGTGGACGGACTCACTTCGGGTACGAACAACAGGCGCGGACCGCCCCATTCAATTGGCTCGCGTCAAGCTCTTGAGATGATTATTCTATATGCAATGGCGACCGTAGCCATCTTCCTGATTTTTTTTAAATTCTCGCCAGACGCCAGTTTTGTGTACTTCTACAATATGGGCAATGGACCTAAAGATTCTGACCTTGTAAGTCTGGATGAATTTAAGCGCCACTATCTTACCCCGGATTCCGTCAACTATCCGCGTTTTTTAGGAAATATTATCGTATATAAGCTTTCCAATTTCATAGGCGCGATCTTCAAGTCAACCGACCCGCGACTGAACCCGTTAAGATTGTCGGCGACCGTCGTCGCCTGTATTTCCTTCTATGTCGCCACGTTAACGCCAGTCCTGAGCAGGACTTTGGTGGACTGGCGAACGTTCTTTTGCCTGTTCGCTTTTATGAGCCTAATCGGGCAATATGTATATTACCCGGGAGACATGACGAGTTCCGCGTTCTTGAGTCTCAGCCTTTACTTTGTCCTGCAGACAAACTTCATTCTGGCGGCTATGCTAATGGCCGTTACCGGTCTTTTCCGGGAAAGCGCCTTCCATGTCGTCTATTTCGTGCTGATTTGGTCGGTTTGCGACCGGCGGCCGTCCCTGGCGAACCGGGCGGCGATCGTGCTCGGCTTCGCAGCTCTTTTCGTTGTCGAGTATAAACTCGTCCGCGTTTTCTATCCTGGGCCGATTTCGGTCGTGGCCGGTCAGTATGGCATCGAAACGTCAGTCACGAGGATCTTCTTTGAAAAAGGCCTTTGGTCGCTGACGACAGTGGCGACGCTCGCTCTTCATGTTCTCTTCTGCGCCTATTATCTGGTTACACGCGACGGGCGAAGAACACAGTCGTGGCGCGACTCATTTTTTCTCCTGAACTGTCTGTCGCTGCCACTGTGGATCATCTTCTATCGAATGTTGGGCGGCAACATCAGCGAGTTCCGACTGCTGTTCCCCGCGCTGCTTCCGATAGTCTATGGCGTCGCCTACAACGCCCGCAGCGAGGTCCTTCGCATGAAAGAAGCTTAGGACCATTTGCTAACTTTGGCGGCGGCGATCAGGTCGGCGGAACCGACGTCAATCGTGTCAGAAGCGCCTTGAGAGAAACTTGAGCCCGGCAGGCGCTTTGCCTATAATGCGTTGCAATCTGCCCGACTAACAGCGAGCTGCTTATGAAACCCACTGTTCGAGACGCTTATGCAAGCGAATACGCCGACTCGTCAGGGATTTTTTCCCTGAGTGGAAAGAATTTTACGAATAAATTTGGTTTTGCGCTCATTATAATCTTGTCGTTATGCTTAATTTCGTTGCTTTCCCTGCGAAATGGATTTTTTATGATGACGAAATATACAATATAAAGTCAATAGAGTTCTCATGACTACAGTTCGCTTTGGGCTCTTATAAATAAAGAAGACGTTCATCCGCCTGGATCTTACCTGCTTAACAAATTCGTTTTTGGGATTGTTGGATCCTGGGAAGGCGTCAAGCTTTGCAACGGCATTCTCAGTGCTCTTGGATTAGCGATTTTCGGTTTTCTCGCATTTGATCGGATTAGCGTGGGTGCCAGGCTACCACTTGCGGTATTGCTCATGTTAAGTGGGACCACCGTCATGTGGGGCGCCTCGCTCCGCTGGTACGCCTATTTCAATCCGATTTTTGCTATAGCGCTAGGCGTTCTCTTATTTTCGAATATCAGCCTTACCAAGCGGACCGCGCTGCTAGGGATTATGAGCGTCATACTCTTTTATCTGAGCTACGCGGCCTTTTGCGCCGTTCCCGTCTTACTGATCGTTCATCTTTTAAGAGAAAAAGAAAACCTTAAACAATCGGACATCATAACGCTTCTCGTCGTTGGTTTGATCGCCTTGGCAATTTGCGCTCCGGAACTGCGCGTCTTCTTCGAAAACGCTCGAGCAAATGCGGACCATCAGACTGGCGGCTTTGTGAGCGCGCTTTCCCAGATCGCCATTACTCTTTTTGTCGGCAACGCCGTTTTCCCTCTTGCTATCGCGCCCGGCCTTTACGCCGCCGTCGTTGTCGGGCTTGGCGTCTACTTCATTTTCATAAAGGCCAAATCGAAAGTCGATTGGATCGTCTTCGCAGCGTTGATCGTCGGAACAGTGGCGATGACTGCGTCCGGTATTGCGATCAAACCGCGCAATTCGGTGTTTTTGTTGCCGTTGCTTTTTTTGATAATCGCTTCGACCATAGCAAGTCTGCCGTCTGTGTGGGGACGAGCCGTCCTCGTCCTGGTTGCAGTGTTCCAGCTGATTGGCTCCGCCAACGTGATCGAACATCGGGATACTCTCAAGGGCTCGTTCGACATGGACTACAAGTCAGCCCTTGGCGCTATCATAGAATGGAGACGCCAATGCAAAGGTCGTTTGGTCGTATTTAACCATGACGCTCCCCTCGCCTACCTATTGAAAATTCAATCTATTGACGAATTGTCGCCGTACACACTTTCGCTCGATCCGGATGTGGCGCTCAGTCCAGGCGACTGTGCGGTTTTTGCCAAAACCTACCACGGCAACCTCCGCGCGAGTGTGATTGCCTCGTTCTACCAAGCGATGGACGCGCCCGAGCTGAATCAGACGGACGTCAAACAATTAAGCGAGGACCGCAATGCACGAATGAAATCTTGGGTCGGCAAGGAACCCTTTCCACGATACATGATCGAATTACGCAAGTATGACGCTCTTTCCGACGTGACGCTTCCCTCTTGGCATTGAAAGCGGGCTGCTGCGGTCTCGGAGACCAAGTTGGTCTTGGCAACGAAGAATGAGAGCACACATGGACTCATTTCGGCGCAACTCTATTTTGGCGGGTAGGAGGCGGAAATCGAAGCATGATCGCTGGTTGCGATCATGCCCCTTGCACAATTGAGACGCGAAAGGTCAATCGTGACCTACTACGGTTCTGATCGAGGCTTCCTTCCCGGTCGGGACCATCTTCCTGTCGACCACGAAGGTCGAGGCGATGCCGGGGGCGTTAGCCGTGGCCGCATTCCAGATCGTCGTGTCCATGGCTGCTGCGCCCACAAGGTAGTTTGTAGCGCAGTTCGTACAGCTGTCGCCCTGGAACACGGTTCCGATCAGTGAGCCTTTGCCCGCTTCGACAAACGGAGCCGCGGGTTGGTAGCTCCCGAAGTTCATGTAGCCCTCGTTTTGGACAAAGAACGGCGTGCCGGGTTTGGCGGTGATTTTATTGTTGCGTATTTCCGAGGAAAACGCGCTTTTTCCCCACACTTGATTGTAGGCTTGTATGATGAACTGGATTGCGATGTAGGAGGGATACAGGCCATTCATGTTGGTAAGAGTGTTGCTGTTTATTTCGATGTTCCGCGACACGGCGAATGATTTTGCCGCCACGTTGTCCTGCGCCGGAAAAAGATAGATGCCGCCATTGTTGGTCAGTTGATTGCCGATGATGGACACATTAAGAAAGGCGCCGTGGTACATGCCGACGCCGATGGGATTGCCGCTCATTGTATTGTTACAGATGATTGCGTTTTCATAGGCCGCCACCTCAATCGCGAAATTATCGCCGGCCGATGGGACGACGTCGAAAGGAGCGTCGACCGTAAACGTATTGCCGGTCTGCTGGATAATATGGCGCCATTGACCCGCGCCGACGCCGCTGACGATGGTCACCATCGAGTTGGGATAGATACGCCATGCGCATGTCCCCACGCATTTCGAATTATCTGTCAAGCTCGTGCTGGTAGCGCCCGTCACAGTCCCAAAATCCGACCGGGGGCTCGCTCCACCGGCTTCGTTTAGAATGGTTTCGCCGTCGTCCCAATTGTAACTGAGGGTCCCGTCCGATGTGTCGAAGATATTGTTCTGAATGACGACGTTCTTGCCGAAATTGATGCTGAGCTGGCGTCCTGAAACGCGCATCAATTTGGCGCTGGCGGGCATCGGTATCGCATAGCCTCCCCATGAGGGGTTGGCGGGAGCATCAATCGTGTCAGAAGCGCTGCGCGTGAAGTGATTGTTTTCGATGACCGCGTTGACGAGGTCATTCATCGAATTCTGAGAGGTTTTCCACTTTACGATGTTGTTCTTGAACTGCAAATTAGTGCTGCCCCCCAAGAACAGCGGCCCCATGCCGCCGGTCTTTGCGATGGGATCGCCATTTTGGTAATTGATCGCCTGGGTGAAGGTTGAATTGAGGATCGCGACTTGGTTTCCGTGCATTTCAATTCCTCTGCCGGAGCCAAGGTCCCAATTGATGCGTTGCAGAAAGAGCATGCTGCCCTGGGCCTGGGCGGCCCCCCAGTTGTAAAGGCTGGCGATCGGCTTGCTTGTCAGATCGACGTTCTGGATCGTCAAATCAGCCAGTCCAGCCATCTGCGCGTCCTGCGCGAAACAAAATCCGCCGATCGTGCCCTGCCCGTAGACGATTTTCGTGGCTGCTGCGCCCGCGCCCTGCAGCACCACCTTGGATGGCATCTGTATCTGTCTTGTGGAGGTATTGTATGTTCCCGCCGGCAGGTAGACGATTCCGCCGTTGAGGGCCGCGGCGTTGATCGCTGCCTGGATCGCCCACGCATCGTCCGCCACGCCGTCGCCTATGGCGTGGACGGAAAGGCTCGGGTCCGTCTTGACGTTGAAGACGTGATGATCGGCCTGATTGCTCCCGACGACGCCGGGCTTGTAACCAGGGCCGTCCTGATAAACGAAGTCATAGGCCCAGGGCTGCCCGATCTGGAAGTAATCGGTTCCGACGGCATGGCCTAAGGAGACGCCGGACAATAACCGAATCGATTTGTCGACTCGATAGGCCGGCGGTGGTGGCTAGGGATTCCCATGCGGCGTCGCGGCGCGTATTGCAGGGGAATGGTCGACGAGAATTCGATTCGTTTGCGCTATGAAGCGATGCGTTCAGGTCTTGATGAGCGTGAACGGCGCTTGTTTGCGGCGGCCGAGGCTGGGACGGCGGGATACGGCGGCGTGAGCGCCGTGGCGCGGGCCACGGGAATAGCGCGGAGCACGATCAATCGCGGCTTGAAGGACCTGATAGCGTTTGATCTTGCGCAGCAAAAGGTTCGTCGTGCGGGCGGTGGACGCCCTTCGCTCACGCAGACCGATCCGACGCTTCTGGAGGATTTTCAGCGGCTGCTTGAACCGGCGACACTCGGCGACCCCATGCGGCTGCTCGTGTGGGTATCCAAGAGCCATGCGAAACTCGCAGCAGCGCTGCGCGGCATGGGGCATCAAGTTTCGGCGAGCCGTATCCCCCAACTGCTCGAACGCCTCAACTACCGCCGCCAGGTCAATCGCAAGACCAAGGAAGGAAGCCATCACCCCGACCGTGATGCTCAGTTCGAACATATCAACAAGCAAGTCATGGCCTTCCAAGCGGCTGGCCAGCCGGTGATTTCGGTCGATACCAAGAAGAAAGAGCTCGTCGGCGACTACAAGAACTCGGGCAGTGACTATCGGCCAGAAGGCTGCCCGGACAAGGTCAACGTGCATGACTTCGTCGATAAAGAACTCGGCAAAGCCATTCCCTATGGCGTCTACGACATTAGCGCCAATGCCGGCTACGTGAGCGTCGGCATCGATCACGACACAGCGGAGTTCGCCGTCAACAGCATTCATCGCTGGCGTGAGATGATGGGACAGGAGCGATACCCGGCGACCGACCGGCTGATGATCACGGCCGATGGTGGCGGCTCCAATGGCAGTCGCGTCCGGCTCTGGAAGGTCAAGCTGCAAGAACTTGCCGATACCACAGGCCTGACCCTTGTGGTGTGCCACTATCCGCCCGGTACATCGAAATGGAACAAGATAGAGCACCGCATGTTCTGCCACATCACACAGAACTGGCGCGGTAGGCCGCTGACTAGCCGCTTGGCTATTGTCGAGCTGATCGCCGCGACCACAACAAAGACCGGTCTGACGGTCCGCTGCGAACTCGACACCAATGCTTACTCCAAGGGCATCAAGGTAAGCGACGCCGAAATGGCCAATCTCAACATCAAAGGCGACGCATTCCATCCAGAATGGAATTACACAATCTCGCCGCGATCGCCAAAGCGACGCATATGACGCAGTTATTCGTGGGCGTCTCCTAAGATCGACGCGCTGCTCAAAACCGATTTATAGCCATTCGACACATAGGCCTGATAGCTGTGGCCGGCGATGACGCCGGATCCCGGCACCACATCGAGACAGTAGGCGCTGCTCGTTGACAGCGTAATGGTCGTTTTCACCTGCGCTTTTGTCTGAACGTCAATGAGTGTGACAGCTGGCGTGACATTGTTGACGTAGAGATTGCGCCCGAAAATGCGCAAATGCGCGCCGCTGGCGATCTCGGCATTGTCGAAATGCATCGGATTGGGCGCATTGAGCAAAATATGCTGGCTCGACGCGCCGGCGTTCACGACCCACGCCTCATAAAGGTCGAAAGCGACGGTTTTCGGCACCTCGATGACGACGGCCCCGTCATCGGCCGACTTTGGCACGAGCCAGGTCGGAGCCGTCTGATGCGAGGGTCTGATATAAACCCCTGGCGCGGTCCCGAATCCGCTGCCCGCAAGGCTGATGACGTCGCCCGGGTTCGCCGAAAACGGCTGATTAATGATCACCGGCGCGGCCGAAGCCGTCGCGGCGCCAATCGTCGAAAAGCAGGCGAAGGCGACAGGACGGATTGATTTACACCCTCGATCGCCAAGCTTTTTCCTCAAACCGTAAGAAAAAATACGTAATATGTTGACCACAATCGATCTCCATTTATATAATATTGGATATAATAGCCTAGCACCAGATAGATATAATTCTATCTATTTGCTATTCTAGCATAGATCGCGATTTTTATTTGGTCAACACCCGGACAATACGGGCTGATACGCCGATTTTTACGATTTAACGTGACGTACTTCTACGTTAATACGAAAGTACTTCTCAACCACACATGTGTGATTTGGTGCTTTTGCACGAAATACGAAACTTCCCGAAATTCGAAGACCGTCATTCTTGACGGCAAAGCATCGGGAACGCTCTTCGCGATCGAGGCGAGCCATAGACCATTCCTGACTGGACGGCTGAAGGCCGCCCTTGATCTCGGTGCTATCTCGTTATGTAAAATGAGATTTTGTCGAACTTATGTAACTATTATTTTTTTTATCAATCGTCATAAACAGGCGAAGCTTTGACCGCCCGATTGCAATGCGACGCCGCTTTCGGCGGGGCTTATTGATCAATTGGTGGGCCGCGGGCGGTTCCGCGCCTTTCGATGGAGGGGCGGCATTTTTCAGGAGGCCGCGGCGATGATCGCCGGCGGCTTTCACCGGACCCTAGCGCATCAGCGCGAGAAGCCCTTTAAGCAATGCAATCGGCGTTGGGGGGCAGCCAGGAATGTAAAGATCAACGGGGATAAGCGCCGCAACGCCGCCAAGACAGGCGTAGCTTTTGGAAAATAGGCCGCCATCAAAGGCGCATGCGCCGGCTGCGACGACCCATTTTGGCGCCGGCGTCGCCTGATATGTCCGCAGCAAGGCCTCGCCCATGTTTTTCGTCACTGGTCCCGTGACAAGGAGAACGTCGGCATGGCGCGGCGAGGCGACGAAACGCAGACCGAAGCGCTCGAGGTCGTAAAAGGCGTTGGAGAGGGCGTTGATCTCGAGCTCGCAGCCATTGCACGATCCGGCGTCGACCTCGCGGATTGAGAGGCTGCGGCCCAGTCTGGCGCGGGCGGCGTGAGCGACCTGCGCCGCGAAGGCTTCGAGCTCGGCGTCATCGGCGCTTGGCGCGGGTTCGGTCAACGGCCCCTGGACGACGCTCTTGAAAAGAATCCTGCGCATCGGCGTGCGGCCTAAAGGTCTTGCCCCGAATAGGAGCAGTTGAAGGATTTGTTGCAGAGAGGAAAGTCGGCGACGATGTCGCCCGCGATGGCCGCCTCCAGCAGCGGCCACTGGAGCCACGACGGATCGCGCAAATGGCAACGCTCGACGCGCCCCTCGACGTCGAGCCGGACGGCGGCGAGGATGTCGCCGCGGAAACCTTCGACGAGCGCCAACCCCTCGCCCGCCCGGCCGGCGCTCAGCGGCGCGCGTAGCGGCCCCTCCGCCGGCAGGCGGGCGAGGATCTGTTCGATCAGCGCCAGACTTTGTTCGACTTCGCGAATGCGGATCCAAATTCTTGCATCGACGTCGCCATCGTCCCGCACCGGGACCTCAAAGCGCAGTTCGTCATAAGGCGGATAGGCGAGATCGCGCCGCGCGTCGAAATTGCGGCCCGCGGCGCGGCCGATGAAGCCGCCGCAGGCGTATTGGCGGGCGAGCGCCGGATCAAGCGCGCCGGCGCCGACGGTCCGGTCCTGCAGTGAAGCGGTGTCGTCGTACAGCTCGACCAGCGCCGGAAACGAGCGCCGGACGGCGCTGAGCAATTCTCGGATCCGCGCCGCGCCGCTTGCGGAAAGGTCGACGCCGACGCCGCCGGGAAGGACGCAGTCCATCATCAGCCGATGGCCGAAGCACGCCGCCGCCGTGCGCAGAACGCGTTCGCGCAGGACGCCGCAATGGGCGTGCATCAGCGCGAAGGCGACGTCATTGCAGATTGCGCCAATATCGCCGAAGTGGTTGGCGAGACGTTCGAGCTCGGCCATCAGCGCGCGCAGCCAGATCGCGCGGGGTGGGACGTCGATGTCGAGCGCCGCCTCGACCGCGCGGGCGAAGGCGAAGGCATAGGCGACCGTGCTGTCGCCGGATGTCCGCCCAGCAAGCTGCGCGGCGCGTTCGATCGACGCTCCGGTCATCAGCCCCTCGACGCCCTTATGCGTGTAGCCGAGGCGTTCCTCCAGCCGCACGATCGCTTCGCCATTGGCGGTGAAGCGGAAATGGCCTGGCTCGATGATGCCCGCATGCACGGGACCAACCGGAATTTGATGGAGGCTTTCACCCTCGGACGCCAGAAACGCATATGGGCGCGCCGGCTGCGCGGGCTCTGGGGTCGCCGCCAGCGGATGGCGCACGCCCCAGCGCCCGTGATCGAGCCAGGGGCGCGGATCGGGCAGCCCCTCCGGCTCGTGGCCGTAGAGATCGCGGATCGTCCGCTCGAATCGAATGGCCGGCGGATGAACGCGGCCGACGGAGGGAAAATGACCCGCCGGGCATTCGCGCGTGACGACGCAGATCGCCTTTTCCGCATCGAGGAGAAGGCCCATGTGGACCGCGCTGGCGTCGCCCCAGAGGCCGAGCAGCGTGGCTTGGCCTGCCGCCAGTTCCGAGGCGAGCGAGCGCCAGAAACCGTCATCGACGACGACCCGGAGCCAAGGCCGATGCAGCGCAACGCGATGACCCCTGGCGATCATGTACGCGAGAGACAGCATCTGTTGCTTCTCCTATCCGAGCATGCCGGCGACATGCTGGAACCACCCAACCAGCGGCGCCGGCAAGTAAATGCCCGCCATCAAGATGAGCGCGAAATGCGCGATCATCGGCAGATAAGACGCTTGTTCAGCAACAATGGGGCCGCGCGGTTCGCCGAACGCCATTTCTTGGAGATGCAGGAACAGGGCGCCGAATGCGACGAGCAGGCCGCCGACGAGCGCGACGGCGAGCACGGGCTCGCGCGCGAAGGTCGAGGTGATGAGCAGGAATTCGCTCATGAAAACGCCGAACGGCGGCAGGCCGGCGATGGCCGCGACGAAGACGACAAGGCTCCAGCCGAGTTCTGGATGCGAGGCGGTGAGGCCGCGAATATCGGCGATCCGTTGCGTGCCGGTGACCTGAGCGATATGGCCGACGGCGAAGAAGATCGCCGATTTGGTCAGGCTATGCATGGTCATGTGGAGCAGGCCGGCGAAATTGGCGAGCGGCCCGCCCATGCCGAAAGCGAACACGATGACGCCCATATGCTCGATCGACGAATAGGCGAACATGCGCTTCACATCGCGCCGCCGGTACAGCATGAATCCGGCGAAAGCGAGCGAGACCAGGCCGAGCGTCGCCATCAGCGGCCCAGGCGCGATGGCGCCTCGGTTGGCGGCAAGCAGCAGCTTGAAGCGCAGCACCGCGTATAGGGCGACGTTGAGCAGCAAGCCGGAAAGCACGGCCGAGATCGGCGTCGGCCCCTCCGCGTGCGCGTCCGGCAGCCAGGCGTGCAGCGGGACAAGGCCGACCTTAGTGCCATAGCCGAGCATCAAGAAGATGAAAGCGACGTTAAGCAACGCCGGGTCAAAAGCGGCGACGCGCGCGATCAGCACGGTCCAGATCATGCCGTCCATGCCTTCGCCGACGGCCGGACGGGCGGCCATATAGATTAGGATAGTGCCGAACAGCGCCAGCGCGATGCCGACGCTGCCGAGGATAAAATATTTCCAGGCGGCCTCGATCGCTTCGGGCGTGCGGTAGATGCCGACCATGAGGACGGTGGTCAAGGTCGCCATCTCGATCGCCACCCACATCAAGCCGATGTTGTTGGCGACCAGCGCGAGATTCATCGAGAACAGCAGCGCTTGATACATCGCGTGATAGAAACGCAAGTGCCGGGCGCTGAGGCGGCCGGTCTCGAGTTCGTGGCCGATGTAGCTGGCGCTGAAGATGCTGGTGGTGAAGCCGACGAAAGTGTTGAGGACAATGAAGACGATATTGAGATCGTCGACCAGGATATAGCGGCTTGGCGCCGGCTTGCCGACAAAAAGCGACAGCGCCGCGAGAAAGGTCAGGAACGCGGCGAGCATGTTGATGCGAGCCGACAGCCGGTAGCCCGGGAGGAAGCCGAGCAGCAAGGCGCTGAACGCCGGGATCGCCAGGACGAGGGTCACCCCATTCAGCGGAATGTCGATCATCGCCGTCCCTCGCGTAGGCGATCGAGCGCGTCGGCGTCTACGGTGTCGAAACGTTCGCGGATGCGAAACAACAGCGTGCCGATGACGATGAAGGCGATCAGGACCGAGAAGGCGACGCTGATCTCTACTACTAGCGGCATGCCCTTGGCGCCGGTCGCGGCGAGAATCAGGCCGTTTTCAAGCGACATGAAGCCGACGATCTGGCTGACCGCGTTGTTGCGCGTCACCATCATCAGAAGACCGAGCAGGACCACGGACAGGGCGAAGGCGAGATCTTCGCGCGCCAGCGGGAAGGCGCTAGGCGTCACCCTCAACATGACGACCATGGACAATGCGACGAGCCCCATTCCGGCAAGCATCGTCGGGCCGACCGTGACGACGTTCTCGACCTCGCGGTGAATGCCGAGACGGATGATGATCCGGTGCAGCGCCACGGGGATGACGAGCGCCTTGAAGACGAGCGCGATCGCGGCGGTGACGTAAAGATGCGGCGCGTCCTGGACGTAGGCCTGCCACGATACGGAAAGCGCGAGAACGACGGCTTGCAGCGTGAACACGTTGAGCAGCGCGAAGAGACGATCCTGATAGAGCAGCATGAAGCTCATCAGCACGAGACCGCCGGCGAGGAGATGGGCAAGGTCGAATTCGAGATGGCCCATTCTCAAAAACTCCGCGAGACGAACAGGAGCAGCGTTCCAAGCAGGCCGAGCATCAGGGCCGCGCCGAGAAAGTTCGATACCCGGAACACGCGCATTTTCGCGACCGTCGTCTCCAACAGGGCGAGCACGGCGCCGCCCGCGGCAAGCTTGCCGACGTAGACGACGGCGCCGATCACCTGAGCGCCCGTGCCGGCGCGGGCCGGCGCCTGGCCCCAAGGGACGAATATGCAGATGATCAGCGACATATAAAGGACGAGCTTCAGCGACGCCGCGAGCTCGATGACGGCGAGGTGGCGTCCGGAATATTCGAGCAGCATCGCTTCGTGCACCATGGTGAGCTCGAGATGCGTCGCCGGGTTGTCAATCGGAATGCGCCCGTTTTCGGCGATCGCCACCATCACCAGCGCGACGAGCGCGAGCCCGAGCGAAACGCGAAGGCCGACGACGGGCGACAACATGAAGGCGGCGACGATGGAGAGCTGGGTCGATCCCGCCAGCAGCGCCAAGGTGAAGACGATCATGATGGTCGCAGGCTCGGCGAGGGTCGCGATCATCATTTCGCGGCTCGAGCCGATGCCGCCGAAGCTTGTCCCCGCGTCCATCCCGGCGAGCGCGAGAAAGAAGCGGGCGCTGCCGAGCAGCGCAGTGATCACGATCAGGTCGGCAGACCAATTAAACATCAGGCCCGCCGCGAAGGTCGGAACGAGCGAGGCCGCTACCCAGGTCGTCGCGAAGATGAGATAGGGGATCGGGCGGAACAGCCAGGAGGCGTTTTCGGCGAGGACGACCTCCTTGCGCGAAAGCCGCAGCAGGTCGCGGTAGGGCTGCAGCAGCGCCGGTCCTCGGCGGCGCAGAAGACGCGCCTTCACCTTACGCACGAAGCCAGTGAGCAGCGGCGCCAGCGCAAGCACCAGCAACATCTGCGCGTTTTGGACGGCGAGGTCGAGAATCACGGCCATACGGCGAGCGCCAGCAGGAGAAATACAAGAGCGAAAAAGACCAGGCTGAGATAAACCCGGATGGTGAGGAATTGCAGCCGATTCAGCCGGTCCGCTATGAAGGAAACGGCGCGCGCGATCGGCGTGTAGATGAGCTCCCAGGCAAGGTCATGCAGCTCGACTTGAATGCGCGCCGGGCGCAGGTCGCCTGGCGGCGGCATGTCGATACGCTCGCTCGCCCGGAAGACGAAGGCGCCGAAGACGCGCCGGATCGGCTGGGCGAAGCTGCCCGCCGAATATTGAGTCATCGGGCTGGCGTCCGGATAGCCGCAGTCCCAGGCGGGCGCACGGCGCAGCGCCTTCGAGGCCAGGCGATGGATGGCATAGGCCGCGAGCGAAGCTGACGCCGCAATGAAGACGAAGACGAGAAGGCCGTTGTAGGAGCTGCGGCTTTCGGCGATGGGCACGATCGACAGCCATGGCCGGCTCGCCTGCGCCGGCATCCGCGCGCCGGTAAGGGCGGCGGCGACGGATCCGACGCCATCGATGACGAATCCCGGCAGGATCCCGGCGAGGACGCAGAGGGCCGCGAGCGCGGCCATCGCGCCGATCGACCAGGAATCGACCTCCGAGGCGTTGGCGGCGGCGCTCGAACGCGGCCGCCCAAGGAAGACGATCCCGAAAACGCGAACGAAGCACGCCGCCGCGAGCGCCGCCGCCCAAGCGAGCAAGGCGCCGACGGCCGGGACGAGCAGCTTCGGGCCCCATTGCGGCAGCTGCGGACTGAGCAGAATCGCCTGAAACGCGAGCCATTCGGAAGCGAAACCATTGAGCGGCGGCAGCGCCGCAATGGCGGCGCAGGCGACGAGAAAGAGGAAGCTCGTCTGCGGCATTTTATGGATGAGGCCGCCAAGGCGATCCATCTCACGCTCGCCAGTCGCGGTCAGCGCCGCGCCGGCGCCGAAAAACAAGACGCTCTTGAACAGGGAATGATTGAGGACGTGGAACAAGGCGGCGGTCAGCGCGAGGGCGGCGGCGGCGTGAAAGCCGTTCGCTTTGAAAGCAAGGGTCAGGCCGAGGCCGACGAAGATCAGCCCAATATTCTCGATCGTGCTGTAGGCGAGTACCCGCTTCAGGTCATTTTGCATCAGCGCATAAAGCACGCCGAGCGCGGCCGCGCCGCCGCCGGCGGCGAGAACCGGCAGACCCCACCACCATGCAGGCGCGCCAAGCAGATCGAAGACAATGCGAACGAAGCCATAAACGGCGACTTTCGTCATGACGCCGCTCATTAGCGCGGAGACATGGCTCGGCGCCGCCGGATGCGCGAGCGGCAGCCAGACGTGCAGCGGCATCAGCCCGGCTTTCGATCCGGCGCCGACGAGCGCGAGGCCAAGCACCAGCGCCGCGCGCAGGTCGGACGGCTCGCGCGCCCGGATCGCGGCGAAGGCGTAGCCGCCGTCGGGACCGGCGAGCAGGCCAAAGGCGAGAAACAGCGCCAGCGTGCCAAAGCTCGCCATGACGATATAGACATAGCCCGCGCGGATATTGTCCGGGTTGCGCGCGCGAGACATGACGAGCGCCCAGGAGGCGAGCGACATCAATTCCCAGGCGAGAAGAAAACTGAAGGCGTCAGCGGCGAGAACGACAAGGTTCATGGCGGCGAGAAACGCCGGAAAAAATGGCAGCACGCGCTGAGGTTCGCTCTCATGGCGGCCGTAGCCGATGGCGTAAAGCGAGGCGGCCGCGCCGCCGAGATTGACGACGGCGAGGAAGAAGGCGGCAAGCGCGTCGACGCGGAAATGCGCGCCGATCCAAGGCACGCCGAGCGGCAACACGATGGCGGCGGCGGGCGCGCCCGAAAGAAGGCTACCGAGGACGCTGATCAGCGCAACCAAGGACGCCGCGAGGCATGCGCCATAGATTGTCGCGCTCGCCTCTTTCCAGCGCCCCGCAGCGATCGCGAGGAGGGAGAGGGCGAACAGGGCGGCGGCGCACAGCAGCCCGATCGCCGGCGGCGATGCGGCCAAGGGCGGCACGGCGCTACCTTTCCGCCTCGCGTGAGGCGACAGAATTCTTTGAGGCGCACGCCGCGTCCGCCGCCAGGGCTGGCGGCGCCCGCGCCGATCAGTTCGATTCCCGCCGCCTCCAAGGCTCCAACCAACTTCATCAAGGAATCCACATTGCCCCGGATCACGCCTTCGCTCGCCTCCATGCGCTGGATGGTCGGAACCGACAGGTCCGCCAATTCGGCCAGGCGCCGCTGGTCGATCGCCAGAAGGGCGCGGGCGGCTCGCAATTGCGCCGCTGTGATCATGATTTGTCCGTGGCTAGCCGAGCTGAACCATGCATTGTAATAGTTATCACATAAATACTGCGGTCTCAATCATAGTTATTGATGTATTTAGCGTCACTACGCTGGCCACACCGACGCGCCAGCGCGGCAGCGATCAGCGGCGGTTTACAGGATCGCCGCTTCCAACGGTCCGGTGAAACGCCTCATCGCGCTTTTCGGGGCTTTCGACCGGAGGCGCCGTTTTCGGATTTTGCCGGTTTGCGCTGGACCTCAGACCGCCTGCGAATGCCGGTTCGCGGTCGCGCTCCGGGCGAGATAGGCGTCGAACAAAGCGGCGACGCTACGCACGAAGGGCCGCCCGGCTTCCGTCACCTCGACGCGCCGTCCATCCCAGCGCGCCAGCCCGTCCGCCTGGAACCGGCCAAGTCCGGCGGCGCAAGCAAAGAGCGGGGCCGGGTCGGCGGAATAAAGCTCCGCCATATCTGAGAGGTCGACCGCGAGGTCGCACATTATGCGCTCGATCACGGCGCGGCGCAGCCGGTCGTCCGCGGTCAGCGCCACGCCGCGCGCCGTCGCGAGCCTGTCCTCGCCGACCAAGGCTCCATAGTCACGCGCCCGGGCGGCGTTTTGCGCGTAGCCCTGGGGCAGGCAGCTGATGGCGCTGGCGCCGAGACCGATCAGCGCCGGGGCGGCGTCCGCCGTGTAGCCTTGAAAACTGCGGCGCAGCCGGCGCGCGCCGCTGGCCTCGGCGAGGGCGTCGCCGGCCCTTGCGTAATGATCGAGCCCGACATGCTTGTAGCCGCCTTCGGCCTCGAGAATGCGGCCGATCGCGCGCTGCTGCGCGAAGCGCGCCACCGGGCCCGGGAGCGTCGCCTCCGGGATCAGCGCCTGATGGCGCTTCATCCAGGGAACATGGGCGTAGCCGAATACGGCGACGCGGTCCGCGTCAAGGTCGAGCGTCCGCCGCGCCGTCCGCGCGACGCTCTCCTCGCTTTGGTGCGGGAGACCGTAGATCAGGTCGAGATTGAGCGAAGCGGCGCCGATCGAGCGCAGCACCAGCGCGCAAGCCTCGGTCGTCTCATAAGATTGAATCCGGCCGATCGCCGTCTGAACCGCCGGATCGAGATCCTGCACGCCGAGGCTCGCGCGCGTGATCCCCATCTTGGCGAGCGCCTCGAGGCGGTCGAGCTTGAGCGCCGTCGGATCGATCTCGATCGCGACCTCCACATCGGGAAGCAGCCGGAACTTTTCGCGCATCAGCGCCATGACGCTTTCGAGGCAATCGGCCGGCAAGGCGGTCGGCGTGCCGCCGCCCCAATGCACGGCTCCGACCTTAGCGCGCCGCCCAATGCAAGCGGCCACCATGCGAAGCTCGCGCTCAAGCATCGCGGCGTAGGCGCGTCGCGGACTTTCTTTGCGCGAGACGGTCGTATTGCAGCCGCAGTAGAGGCAGAGGCGGTCACAGAACGGCACATGCAAATAAAGCGAAAGCGGCGCGTGCGCCGGCAATTCGCCGAGCCATGCGGCATAATCGTCCGCCCCCACTGCGGCGCTGAAGTGCAGCGCCGTCGGGTAGCTTGTATAACGCGGCACGCGTCCGTCGTATCGGGCGACGAGTTCTGCATCTGTCATGGTTGCCATGACGGCTCTGGTGACATGGCGTAGCGCCGCCCGCATTGACTTCGCGCAAGGGTTTTGTGGCGCCGCCGACCAATGAAAGCTTTTTCGGCCGGACGAAAACACCGGTGTTGCGGAGGGCCCTTGATAACGCAGCGGGCGCAGCCATGTGTTTTCCGAACCCAACTTGAGGCGCGACGGGGGCGACTGCAGAGGCCGCGTTCGCCCGGATAATGAAGGCGAGGGGATCATGAGCTGCTTTCGAAACAGGGCGGAAGCGGGCCGCCGGCTGGCGCGGGCGCTGTCGAGCTACAAAGACCGCAATCCTGTCGTTCTTGCCTTGCCGCGCGGCGGCGCGCCTATCGCGGCGGAGATCGCAGCCGCGCTCGACGCGCCTCTCGATCTTGTCCTCGTGCGCAAGATCGGCGCGCCCGCGCAACCGGAGCTTGCAATGGGAGCGGTGGTCGACGGTGCCGCGCCGATCGTCGTCCGCAATGAGGATGTGATCATGCTCACGGGCGTCACCGAGGCTGAATTCGACTGCCTTTACAAGCGACAGCTTGCCGAGATCGAACGGCGGCGGCAGCTTTACATTGGCGACCGTCCCCGCGCGGAGATCGCCGGAAAGACGGCGATCGTCGTCGATGACGGGATAGCCACCGGCGCTACGATGAAAGCCGCCTTGCGCGCCCTGCGCCGGCGCAAACCAAAGGAGCTAGCGCTCGCCGTTCCCGTCGCCCCGCCCGACGCCGTCGTCGAGCTGCGGCCGGAGGTGGACGCCTTGATTTGTCTCGAAACGCCGGAGCCGTTTGGCGCCATCGGCTTTTTCTACGACGACTTCCGGCAGGTCAGCGACCAGGAAGTGATCGCCATTCTCGATCGTTTTCCCCCCGCGCGGCCGAGCCCCGCCGCATGAGCCGGCAGGGCCGACCGCAAGCCGCGGGCGGCATTCGATCAGCCGCCGATTGGCTCCCAGCAATCGCCTACCTTGACGTACGACCGTTTCACTGCGGCCCAGGCGATCCGATGCGCGGCTTCCTCCTGGCGCGGATCGCCGGCGTGGGCGGCGAAAGCGTGATTAAAGGCGGCGCGGTAGATATCCTGCGCGTGCTCGGGCAGATGATGGCGCACGGATGGCGGAAGATCGGCGTTTACGTCGTACGGCATGGCTTTTACGAAGTGGTTGGGGCCAGTCGCGCTCACCCGCGGCCTTGCTCGGCCACGACGGATAGCGGCTCGGCGCCCTTGTCGGCAAGCCCTGCTCTATAGCATTGACGGCAGAACGCGGTCGGGGGGGCGGTGGCCGTCCATGAACGCCTTTACGTTGATGATGACTTTCTCGCCCATGTCGATGCGCCCTTCGGTTGTCGCCGAGCCCATATGCGGCAGCAGCGTCACTTTGCCGGCGGCGGCGAGACGGACGAGTTTTGGCGATACGGCCGGCTCGTGTTCGAACACGTCGAGTCCGGCGCCGGCGAGTTCGCCGATTTCGAGCATGCGGGTCAGCGCGCCCTCGTCGATAATTTCGCCGCGCGCCGTATTGACGATAATGGCGTGCGGGCGAAGATATTTCAGCCGCCGCGCCGAAAGCAGATGGTAGGTCGCCGGCGTATGCGGGCAGTTGACCGAGACGATGTCCATGCGGGCGAGCATCTGGTCGAGCAATTCCCAGTAAGTTGCCTCCAACGCCTCCTCGATCGCTGCGGGGACGCGCCGCCGATTATGATAATGGATCTGCAGGCCGAACGCTTTCGCGCGGCGCGCCACCGCCTGGCCGATGCGGCCCATGCCGACGACGCCGAGCCGCTTGCCGGTGATCCGGCGCCCTAACATCCAGGTCGGCGCCCAGCCGATCCATTCTCCGGCGGGAATTGTCTTCGCGCCTTCGACGAGGCGGCGGGCGACGGCGAGAATCAGCGCCATCGTCATGTCGGCGGTGTCCTCGGTCAAGACGCCGGGCGTATTGGTGACCGACACGCCCCGGTTCGTGGCTGCGGTAACGTCGATATTGTCGACGCCGTTGCCAAAATTGGCGATCAATTTCATCTGCGGGCCGGCAAGCCCGATGAGCTCCGCGTCGATCCGGTCCGTGACGGTTGGAACGAGCGCGTCGGCAATCGCCAATGCGTTGGCAAGTTCGCTGCGCGACATCGGCTTGTCGTCGATGTTGAGCCTTGCGTCAAAAAGCTCGCGCATCCGCGTTTCGACGACGTCGGGCAATTTGCGCGTGACGATCACCAGCGGTCTTTTCCGCGCCATCTTCGAGTCCTCCCGACGTCGCGCCAAAGCGTATGCAGGCGAAGCAGATATCGCTTCCTGTTAAGAAATCACAATAGAACAAAATATTGGCGACATTTTCCAATTCCCGAAAAACGAAAAATGCGCAACATCGCGGATTTGGCGAACCGGCGCCGCGAGAACCCGCGGCGCGACCAAAAAAGCCGCGCCGTTCACCCGGCCTTAACCGTGTCGGGCACAAAAACGAGGTTGCTTGCAGCCGCCTGTCGCCTTACCGGGGTCTTCGTAGCAGATGGCTTGTCAAAGACAAGAACGCGGCTAAGCGGCGCCGGACGCCGTTCGCGCCAGTGACAGAGGGCCCCGGCGCAAGGATATTCCAAGAGATATTCGATGAAGGATCGCGACAGTATGAAAGACAGGCTGCTGTGATGGGCGGGCGCGCGCTTTTTACGCTGACGATGCTCGCCGCCACGACCGTCACGCTCGGCGCCAGTCCGGCGACGGGGCTGGCCGCCGAGCAGGTCGGTTCGGCGAGCGGTTTGCCAATTCCGCGATACGTCAGTCTCAAATCGGACCGCGTCAATCTTCACGAGGGCCCGTCCAAGGATCATCGGACGGTCTGGGTCTTTCTGCGCGCGGGGCTTCCCGTCGAAATAACGGCGGAATTCGAAATCTGGCGCAAGG
Organism: uncultured Alphaproteobacteria bacterium; assembly: GCA_963815815.1. Classification (GTDB taxonomy): domain Bacteria; phylum Pseudomonadota; class Alphaproteobacteria; order Rhizobiales; family Beijerinckiaceae; genus Methylocapsa. The sequence goes on along the minus strand of CAWFIA010000006.1, from coordinate 611,459 downwards.
TCCGGGATTCGGAAGGAACGGAAGGCTGGGTGCTGCATTCGTTGCTGTCCGGGCGGCGAACCGCTCTCGTCACGCCCTGGAAAAAAGGGGTCGATACGACTCTTTATGAAAAGCCGAGCGCGCAATCGGCCGCGGCGGCGCTCTTGCAGCCGAATGTGATCGCCAACGTACGCAGCTGCGACGGGACCTGGTGCCGCGTCTGGGGAGACGGGTTCAAAGGCTATATTCAGCAATTCAATCTCTGGGGCGTCTACCCCAACGAAAAAATTGACTGAGACGCCGGAGCACGCTTTGACTGCGCTGTTCGAATCTTCAGCCGCCCTTATGGCCGGTCAAACGGTCCCATCCATCGTGGATGGCGGTCGATAAGGTCTTGAGTTCGGCCTCGACTACGTCCCAATTCACCATCGGCCGCTCGGCTACGCCGCCGGGCCCTTCGCCCCTTCGGGTCGCGTCGAAGACATAGGCAGTGCCGAGGGTCAGCGCGACACCAACGATTATTCCGAACAAAAAGCGCATATGGGTTCCCTCCCCCCAGCCTAGCCGCTCGCGCGTACGCCGCACCCTAGAGCAATTTCGAGCGCCAGAACGCGGCCCCGCGACAGGCTGCCGACAATATAATATGCGTGGTCACGCCGCCGCCAAACGTGAACGTCGCACTCAGTCTTGCAAAGTCCAGAGACTGAATTGCTGTTAGGGAACAGATTTCGTATTCGAGCGTTGTACGGCTGCTGCTGAGAAACGACAGGTTTCGCAAGCTTTGCCTTTCGTGCATCCTGACCTCAAATCGTATCGTCACGACCAGGAGCGGCATTATGGCCTTTTTTCGACTTGAAAATGGCTTTGATGACTTGGAGGCGACTTCGCGTAATGGAAAAGCGTGCCGATCAACATATAGAGAAGGGACAGGACACGCCCCCACCATGCTGAATGATTTGGCGAAGACTACGCGACCTCTTGAGCAAGCGCGCAGAAATTTGTCGCCAGATGAAGAAGCGATGATCCGGAGAAGGCCGGAGAACGCCGTGAACCGCGAAACCTGCTCTTTCGCGCAGCTTCAATTGGTCTGCTTGCGTACGCTCAAGCAGTGCCAGGGGTTTGAAATGGTAAATGAAGTATTGGTCCAGCCGCGCGAGTGCACCGAAGGCGCCGCGAACTGGACCTTGGCCGCGGTGCGGCCACGGGTCGACAATAATTCGTTGCGCGCCGCGCGAGGAGCGATCGATTTCCTGCAAAAAACCTACCAGCTCGATGCGGCGGAGGCCAAGGCGGAATCCGCGCGTCGACGGCGTTAGTGGCAAACGCCGTCCTCATCTTCGGACAAAATCCACAGCGAAAATGACGAAATTTTGCGCGGCGCGGGCCTTCAAAAAAAGCCAGGCGCCGCGGGCGCCTGTTCGCCCCCGACAAGGGTTTGCGCAGTCGCGGGCTTTTACCTTCGCCCGGCCTGGCGGCGGCTGCGCCGTTGCGCAATATTTCAAATTATGAATCATAATTGATGGATTGAAGCCGCTTCTTCAGACCGACCGGAGCGAGTCCGCTGTGCAAGCCCGACATTTGGGCTTATCCCTTTCCAGCACAGGCCGCAGAATGCGGCCCAAGTTCGCGTCCGCACGTTGGAAGGGGAAAGGTTGACGTACTCCCAGATTCTCGGGACTGGCGCCTATGCTCCAAAGCGCATTCTGACCAATAAAGAGCTCGAAGAAATTGTCGCGACGAGCGACGAATGGATCAGTTCGCGCACGGGGATCAAAGAGCGCCGCATAGCTGCCGAAGGGGAGGACACCTCGGATATGGCGGTCGTCGCCGCGCGTCACGCCCTCGCCATGGCGAATTGCCGCGCTGAAGATCTCGACATGATCATCGTCGGCACGATTTCCGCCGATATGCCTTTGCCGTCCTGCGCGGTTCTCGTGCAAGCCAAAATCGGCGCCTCGAACGCTTTCGCGTTTGATGTCTCGGCCGCCTGCGCTGGCTCGCTGTACGCGCTGAACATCGCCGACCAGTTCATCGCGACCGGCCGGGCGAAGCGGGTGCTCGTCGTCGGCGCCGAGCTTTTGAGCCGGCTCGTCGATTGGACGGACCGCAATACCTGCGTGCTGTTCGGCGACGCCGCGGGAGCGATGGTCGTCGGTCCCGCCTCCGACCCTAACCGCGGCCTACTCTCGGCGCATCTGCATACCGACGGCGGCGCAGCCGACATTCTCAACATCCCCGGCGGCGGCAGCCGGCACCCGCAATCGGAGGAGGTTCTCGCCAAGAACATGCACAAGGTGCACATGAACGGGCGCGAAATCTATAAATTTGCGGTGCGGGTTCTGCCGCTGGCCATTTTGGAGGCGCTGGAGGCCAACGGGCTCGACGTGTCCGACATCGACCATATTGTGCCGCATCAGGCCAATGCGCGCATCGTCGAATCGGTGCTGGAGCGGCTCGGCGTTCCGCTTGAGAAATGCTGGCTCAATCTCGACCGTTACGGCAACACGTCGAGCGCCTCGCTGCCGATTTCACTCGATGAGGCCAACCGCGCCGGACGCCTGAAAGAAGGCGATCTCATCGCGATGATGGCTATCGGCGCCGGTATGGCCTGGGGCAGCGCCTTAATGCGCTGGTAGCCGCGGGCGCTTTTCTTAGCTGTAAATGTTGGGATTTAGGATTTCGCGCGCCGTCGTCGAGGGAAGTCGCAACTTGCCATTCGTCTCTTGGCGGCGAATATGGCAAGCGGGTCGCCTCTCGCCGATAATGCTCGCCGTGAGATGAATCGGGGAATCTGAGACTGACCCACGAATCAAATCCAGGCTATCACACCTAATCTAGAAAACCTGCCTTATTGATGAAGGGCGGGCCTCGCTCGAAAGGAGGCTGCCATAATGGGAAAGGGCCGGCGGGAGTGACGGCCCTTTTTGAGCTGGGCTTAAAAGAGCTTCATCCCTTACCAAGGGCTGCAGGTGATAACAGCTGCGTCCGTTGACAGATTTCGCCCTGTATAGTTCGAGCAGGTCGGGAAGTTTTCGCTTATACCAGCGGTCCCGCCGCCATTGCAAACGGGAAGGTTAATGCTGATGCTACAAGCGACCCAGGTGCCCGCGGTAATTACGCTCGCCCACCCCGAACCAGAATTAGAATCGATCCGTCCCAACGGAGTTTGTATGTTCACTGAACAGAGGCTATCGCCGAAGGATTGCAGTTGTCCCTGCCACGTTTGCACGAAATTAGAGGCGTCGACAGCTGCCGTCACAGTTGCCGTAAACGTCGCGGGGAGGCACAGGCATACGATGTTGCCGCTGCTGGTAAGACCGTTTACCGCACCAAACTTGCCACAGGTCTGGTTCTGGCGGCTTGGGCTAGAAAGATTCTGTTCGCCGAGCTGAATCCCTGACCCGTAATGGTCGGCTGAGAATTCGTCGGTGTTGCCGCCGGCGGGGGTATATCGCTTTCTGTAGCGCTCAAAATAATAACATTCGAAGCGGACAAAGCGGGTCCAGCGCCCGTTCCAAGCAAAAAGCTCGACCAAAGAATTGCAGACGGGATTTGTGCTTGTTTCATCATTTCCCTCCCTGATTACTTTAGGCTTTTGCCTATCGCATCACCCATCTGTAAACCGGTGGGATCGCTGCTACAGAACCACATCGGGTTCATGCCCCCGTCCCGTGCGCCTCCCCATTTGCCTCTGCATGCTGTCATGAATGAAGGGCAGGGAGTTATATGTTTCTCTACCACAATCGCCGACCAAAAAATAGAGTTGGGGCAGGTTTCTTCGCGGCCCTGTGCCCCGCCGCGGCTTCCGCGCAGACGGCGAGCTAAACATCTACCATTGATTCCAAGCCAGCCGCGCGGCGATGAGGAGACAGATCGTCACCAGCATCGGTCGAGTCAGCCGCGCGCCATTCTTGATCGCCGCATGCGCGCCGAGCCGCGCGCCGAAAAATTGCGCCTCGCCCATCGCCAAGCCGAGGTGCAATACATGTGGCCAGTTAGTTCTACTGTGTCATGAACGGATATGGGTAGCTGTCTGGCGGTGTGTTGTTTGACAGCATGGACATCGCATAAGGGTTTTTGCGAGCGCGACGGTGAGCCGTTTTCGGATCGTCGCGATCGAGTTTTCGACGTGACGTTCTGGTCGGATCGGCGGCGCCGCGGGGTCGAAAACCTTTGGGTAACGGAGGCATCTTGCGCCGCCAGGAGGCTGAGGGGGGAATTGCTTCCCGTTCGCAGATCAGAAAGCCGTAAGCTGCGATGCAGAGTGTCGCGTGGTGGTGAAAGCCACGCCAACCTCGACCTTCGTAATGGGCCAATCCGAGTTCGCCTTTCAGCTCCTCGTAATCGCGTTCGATGCGCCAGCGCAATTTGGCCTTGTCGACGAGATCCTGCAAAGGCGTGTCCTTGGGCAAGGTCGAGAGCCAATATTTCGTCGGCTCAGCTTCTTCATTCGGCCACTCAACAATGAGCCATTCCAGCGGATGCGGTTTGGTCCGATTGCAATCACGCGAGGCTGGGCGCAGACGCACAGCGGCAAAGCGCGAGGCGAGCGGCGTGTTCGAACCTTCGCGCCAGGTGAGGCTGCGCCATGCTTTTTTCTTCAAGCTCAGCGCCAGCTCCTTGACCGTGACGGGTTGATGTTCAAGATCACGGTTCAGACGAGACGGCTTGCGGCCATGGCCGCTCCAGGGCTTTGCCGGTAGAGGCTCCTGACCGGGCGGCCAAACGGTCAGCGTCGATTGGACGCCGACGACGTAAGGCAGATCCAAAGCTGTCACTCCGGCGCGAAAGCCGCCGTTCACGCCATAGCCCGCATCAGCCAGCACGACGCCCGGCGCGACGCCTGCGGCATGAGCCGCACGGATCTGATCAAGCGCAATCTGTGGCTTCGTCTTGAACTCGATCTCCTTGGGGATATGCGCCTTTTTTCGGCGTGCCTGATCATTTGCCCATGCCTCCGGCATATAGAGCCGGTAGGCGATCGGCAGGCTCGCCGTATGATTGGCGATCGACAGCGTCACCGCGACCTGGCAATTGTCCTGCTTGCCGAGCCTGCCGCAATATTGCCGCGCGACGCCGACCGAATGGGTCCCCTTTTTCGCAATGCCCGTGTCGTCCACGATCCAGGCTTCGATGGGGCCTTGTCTCTCGAGGGAAGGCAGAACCAGCTCGAAAACCTTACTCAAGACCGCCTCGTCCGACCAGGGCGCTTCGCCGACCAGATGCAGAAGCGATTGATGTTTGGCCGAGACGCGTGTCGGCGCAACAATCGCCGCCATAGGCTCGACGCTCTTGCGCTCGCCGGGCATCAACAGCCCGACGCAATAATCGTTCAAGGGCTTGGCCCGATCGGCATGCCCGATCACTTCAACAAGAGCCTCGACATAGGCGGCAAAACGCGCTTGGCTGGTTGGTCTCGAGAGATCCATATCAAACACCGGGTATCGATCAACGAATCAACAAGTTACCAGATTTGCTCGCGACGCGAATCTCCCTCGATTTTGTGATTTAGTAGAATTAGGCTGAGCGCCGCCAATGCGGCGAGATTCGAAGCGAAATTGGCGATCTTGGTTTGCGCCGTCGCCCTGACCACGCCATAGCCCAGAAGCGCGACGAAGCCGAGCATATAAAACGAGCCGGCGCCCGGGCCGAACATGCCGTCGTAGCAACCGACAAGCGGGAAGATCGTCAGGTTGAACGCCGTCGCGCCCATGCGTGGACGCGTGGCGGCGGTGAGCCAGTCTAAAGGAAGACGCGCGACGAGCGTCGCGCCAAGCGCGGCGAGCAAGGCGAGGAGCCGCGTTTCGCGCCACTCCACATTACCGGCTCGCGCATAGGTCCCCATGGCGGAGCCCGCCCGAACGAGCCTTGTAATTTGTTGGTCGCTATCACGCTGACGGGATCGAGCCCTGCGAGCGACAACGCCGGCACCGTGATGAGGCCGCCGCCGCCGGCGATTGCGTCGATAAATCCGGCGGCGCGGGCCGCCGCGACCAACACCGAGAACGTCAGCGGCGGTATGGCGCTCATTCATCTACCGGAGTGCGCCGCTCCTGTCGCAAGGCGGGAAAGGCGACGCCCGAAATTTGCGCGATCGCTCCTCGCGCTCGGCGTGAGTTCGCGGCAAAAATGCAACACGCCCTTATTACCCGCGACGCGCCAGTCGCGCGGCGATATGGCGCAACGGCGTAGGGGGCCCAGCTCGCGCGACCCGCAGCTGCCCGTTGTTAAAGACTCTCCGGCTAGCGGGTCGTCGTCGCCGCGCTCTCGCGCGCGACATACGCCTTCGCGGCGGAGGCGACGACCGCGTTCTTGAAGGCGCCTTCGACCGTCACCGCGAAATTGTAATGGGTCCGCGAGAAGGGCGCCGAATGGAATGGCTTGTTGCTGCGCCAACCGACGAGAACCGCGCTGACGAGGGGATTGCCCTTATCGCCGACGATGACGGCTCCGCCGGATGCGCCGTCGCCAGTCTCGCAATCGAAAGAAAATTCGCGGGTGCCTTCCTCGCCGACCGTCAACTGATCATGCAGCGCGCATTTTTCCATTGAAAGTTCGCGGCCGCCGCCCCAATCGATATGGCCGCGCGCGACGAACTCGACAGGGGTGTTCGGGCTCTCGGCCCTCGCGAGCCCATAGGGCGTAGCGCCAATGACCGGCCGGGTCAGGCGGGCCACCGCCCAGTCGTGAACCGCCGCCACGGCATAGGGATTTTTGCTGCCGGCGACGATTGACGACAAATCGATCTTGGTTCGAACCTCGTGGCCGTCGACTTCGTTGACAAAAGTGCAGGTCTTGGCGCGCGGCGCGCCGTCCTCGTCGAAGAATACGTGCGCCGCGGTGGTCACGAGATCGTCGGTCAACGTCAATTGGCCGGCGCCATGCGCAGCGCCGCATTCGATCAGGCCAGAGGCCGCAAATTTATGGCGCAGCACGGCGGGATCGAGGTTTTCCTCGCTGGCGAATTGCTCGACCGTCCGCCGGCTGTTGCGGCCGAAAACAACGACTTTGTCGACATGGGCGTCGACGAACGTGGGCTGCTCGCCCTCGATCGAATGAGGAATGAAAGGGGCGGCCGAAGCGCAAAAGGAGGCGCCAAAAACGAACGCGCACACTGCAGCGACGCGCTTTCCGCCTTTATCAATCATCCCTTTGCTCTCCTCTCAAAGCCGCGATGCAAAATGTGTATGTTCCGATTGCGAACAGAAAAAGGCAGGATGACATTTTGATTTATATACATGGGAACTGTTTAACGCTCGATGAAGGATGCGCTCTTTGTCCAGCTTCAAAATCTCACGCAAGATCAATGCGTTGCGCGCTCCCGGCATTCAACGCAAGGAATATGCCACAACAGGCTTGCGCGGCGATGGCGCGGAACTCGGACGCGATGGTAGTGTTAACGCATGACTTCTCGCTGCGCGCGCGGCGGTGGCGTTGCGCGCCGACGGTGACGCGACAACGGTGACGCGCGCGAAAAGCCGGGCGCGCGGCAGCGGCATGACGCCGGAAAGTTGTGGCGTTTCATACAGGAACATCCGTGTCTGACTCTCTTATCGCGAGTTACGAGGAAAAGGTCCACCAAGGTCTGATTGAAAGCGACGAGGCGCAACAACTCGTCTTGCGCAAGCTCGAGAAATTACGCCTCGATCTCGTCGACTACGAGCCGGCGCCGAAGCCAAGCGGCCTGTCGCGGCTGTTTGGCGCGCGCCGCCTTGGCCCGGCCCCGCCTGGCCTTTATGTCTGGGGATCGGTCGGTCGCGGCAAGACGATGCTGATGGATCTCTTCTTTGAGGCGGCCCCGACGCAGCGCAAGCGGCGAAGCCATTTTTTCGCTTTCATGGCGGATGTGCACGCCGCCATTTTCGATTGGCGCCAGGCCGACCTGCAAAAGAAGGCGAAAGGCGAAAATCCGATCGCAACGGTCGCGGACGCGATCGCAGAGCGCGACTTTCTTTTGTGTTTCGATGAATTTCACGTCACCGACATCACCGACGCCATGATCCTAGGGCGTCTGTTCAACGCTTTGTTCGAACGCGGCGTCGTCATCGTCGCGACATCGAACGTCGAGCCCGACGACCTGTACAAGGACGGCCTCAATCGCGCGCTCTTCGTTCCATTCATCGGCCTGATCAAGACGAAGATGGAGGTCGTCGAACTTGCCGCCCGCACCGATTTCCGGCGCGAGAAACTGCAAGGCCGCAAAACGTTTTACGTGCCGCCGAACGAGCAAGCGGCCGCCGCGCTCACCGGCGCTTTTGAGGCCTTGACGGGGGTCGAGCGCGGCGCGCCGATGGCGCTGCACGTGCTCGGCCGGGCGCTCGCCGTGCCGGAGGCGCACGCTCATGTCGGGCGATTTTCATTCGCCGACCTTTGCGACGCGCCGCTCGGCTCCTCGGATTATCTTTGCATCGCGCGCTATTTCCACACGCTCGTCATCGACGACATCCCGGTGATCCCCGCAAGCCGGCGCGATGTCGTCAAGCGGTTCATCTCGCTGATCGACACGCTCTATGACCAGCACGTCAAGCTGATCGCCTCCGCCCGGGCGGAGCCCGCCGGCCTCTATAAAGGCTCCGACGGACGCGAGGCTTTCGAATTCGAGCGGACCGTTTCGCGCCTCATCGAAATGCGCTCCGAGGCCTATATCGCGCTGCCGCACGGCTCGATCGCATCTATGGGCACTGGCGACACGAGCGGACTTGTCGAGACCTGAGGTCCCGCAAAGCATCCGGACGAACGGCGCATTTTTGCGCGCGCGACTTGAGCGAAAGCAAGAAACAAGAGCCGGGCCGATCGCGTGCGGACCATTATATCAGACTCTCCACCTGATCGTGATCTGCGCGAGCGCCTGCCAGTCTCGCGTGGACTTGCGATCCAAAATTTAGGCGGAATTTCATTTTCATCAGGCCTAGCGTTCCTCCTCACGCCCGGTTGCGCAAAAATTAGCCAAAATTTCGCCGCTGGCGGCGCTGGCGGCGCGATTTGAATTCCGTTATGGTGCCCGCCAGCCTGCGACGCTCCGCCACAATTTTGGCATCGAGGGTCCGGCGTCATCAGCCAAGGGTCGTCGCTGTCGAAGACCGTTCGTCAAGAGAGCAATAGCTTGATTTCGTTGGCTCGCCGCGTTCAGCCTGCCGCCGCCCGGCGGCTTGTAGGCGAAGAACCAAACAGCCCTTCCTTTAAATTCTGACCTTACGCCGTCGCCAACCGCCGACCGAGGGAGACATACAAACATGGCGCGTAGCAACATCGCTTTAATCGGAGCCGGACAAATCGGCGGCACTTTGGCTCATCTCGCCGCGCTCAAGGAGCTCGGGGACACCGTCCTTTTCGACATTGCGGAAGGCACGCCGCAGGGCAAAGCGCTCGATCTCGCCGAATTCGGGTCCGGTCGAAGGCTTCAACGCTTCATTGAAGGGCACGAATTCCTATGCGGACATCGCCGGCGCCGATGTGATCATCGTCACCGCCGGCGTGCCCCGCAAGCCCGGCATGAGCCGCGACGACCTTCTCAGCATCAACCTAAAGGTGATGGACGCCGTTGGCGTCGGCATCAAGCAATACGCGCCGGACGCTTTCGTGATCTGCATCACCAATCCGCTCGACGCGATGGTGTGGGCGCTGCAAAAGGCCTCCGGGCTCGCCCCCGCCAAAATCGTCGGCATGGGGGGCGTGCTCGATTCGGCGCGGTTCCGCTACTTCCTCTCCGAGGAATTCAAGGTGTCGGTCGAGGACGTCACCGCCTTCGTGCTCGGCGGCCATGGCGACGACATGGTGCCGTCGCTGCGCTATTCGGCGATCGCCGGCATTCCACTGCCCGACCTCGTGAAGACGGGCTGGACCACGCAGGAGAGGCTCGACGCCATCGTCGAGCGCACCCGCAAAGGCGGCGGCGAAATCGTCAATTTCTTAAAGACCGGCTCGGCCTTCTACGCGCCGGCCGCCTCGGCGATCGCGATGGCCGAATCCTATCTCAAGGACAAGCGCCGCGTGCTGCCTTGCGCCGCCCAGCTCAACGGCGAATATGGCGTCGACAAGCTCTATGTTGGCGTGCCGGTGGTGATCGGCGCCAATGGCGTCGAGAAGATCGTCGAAGTCGAGCTCGATGACGCCGAAAAGGCGATGTTCGCCAAGTCGGTCGCCTCCGTCCGCGGCCTTGTCGAAGCGTGCAAGACCATCAATCCCGCCCTCGCCGGCTAACTCGCAGAGGCGACCGGCCCGCGGTCGCCTCTTCGGCACCGCCGCGAAACCACCTATTTCCTTCCGCGATGCTGAAGCGTAAGTTCCGCAAAAACCGCCCAAGATGAGAACCGATCCATGAACATCCACGAATATCAGGCCAAGGCAGTCCTGAAGGAATTTGGCGTTCCGGTTTCGCGCGGCGTCGCCATTCTGGAAAAGGGCGCGGCCGCGGCCGCCGCGGCCGAACTTGGCGGCCCCTTATTCGTAGTGAAATCGCAGATTCATGCCGGCGGCCGCGGCAAGGGCCGCTTCAAAGAGCCGGAGGCCGGCCCGCAAGGCGGGGTGCGGCTGGCGAAATCGGCCGCCGAGGTCGAAACCTTCGTTGACCAGATGCTGGGGCGCACGCTGGTCACCGTCCAGACCGGGCCGGCCGGCAAGCAAGTCAATCGGCTTTACCTCGAGGAAGGCTCCGATATCGCCAAGGAGTTCTACGTCTCCCTGCTGGTCGATCGGTCGACGAGCCGTGTGTCTTTCGTCGTTTCGACCGAAGGCGGCATGGACATCGAGGAGGTCGCGCATAAGACGCCGGAAAAGATCGTCAGCTTTTCGGTCGATCCGGCGACGGGCGTAATGCCGCATCACGGCCGCCGGCTCGCCAAGGCGCTTGGGCTCGACGGCGACCTCGCCAAACGAGCGGAGAAACTGACGGCGCAGCTCTACAACGCCTTTGTCGCCGCGGACATGGCGATGCTCGAGATCAATCCGCTGATCGTTTCGGCGGACCAAAGGATCGTCTGTCTCGACGCCAAAGTCTCATTTGATTCCAACGCGCTCTTCCGGCACCCGGAAGTTTACTCGTTGCGCGATGAAACCGAGGAGGATCCCAAGGAGATCGAGGCGTCGAAGCACGACCTAAACTATATTTCGCTCTCCGGCGAGATCGGCTGCATGGTCAATGGCGCCGGCCTCGCCATGGCGACGATGGACATCATCAAGCTCTATGGCTCGGAGCCCGCCAATTTCCTCGACGTCGGCGGCGGCGCGACCAAAGAGAAGGTGACGGCGGCCTTCAAGATCATTACCGCCGACCCGCAGGTTAAAGGCATTCTGGTCAATATCTTCGGCGGCATCATGAAATGCGACGTGATCGCCGAAGGCGTCATCGCCGCGGTGCGGGACGTTGGACTCACCGTGCCTCTGGTTGTGCGGCTTGAGGGCACCAATGTCGCGCTCGGCAAGAAGATCATCTCCGAATCCGGCCTCAACGTCATCCCAGCCGATGATCTCGACGACGCCGCCCAGAAAATCGTCGCCGCCGTCAAGAAGGCTTGAGCCATGTCGATTTTGATCAACAAAGACACCAAGATCATCTGCCAGGGCTTTACGGGCAAGAACGGCACGTTCCACTCTGAGCAGGCGATCGCCTATGGCGCCTTGATGGTCGGCGGCACCTCGCCCGGCAAAGGTGGGACGACCCATCTCGGCCTGCCGGTGTTCGACACCGTCGATGAGGCGAAGGACGCCACCGGCGCCGACGCCAGCGTCATCTATGTTCCCCCGCCGGGCGCGGCCGACGCGATTTGCGAGGCGATCGACGCCGAGATCCCTTTGATCGTCTGCATCACGGAAGGAATTCCGGTGCAGGATATGATCAAGGTCAAGCGCGCGCTCTCGGGATCGAAGTCGCGTCTGATCGGACCGAATTGCCCTGGCGTCATGACCGCCGGCGAAAGCAAGATCGGCATCATGCCCGGCAATATCTTCAAGAAAGGCTCAGTCGGCATTGTGTCGCGCTCCGGAACCCTGACCTATGAGGCGGTGTTCCAGACGACCCGCGAAAATCTCGGACAAACCACCGCGGTCGGTATCGGCGGCGACCCGGTCAAGGGCGCCGAGTTCATCGAAATTCTCGAACTGTTCCTGCAGGACCCCGACACCCACTCGATTATCATGATCGGGGAGATCGGCGGCGCCGCGGAGGAGGACGCCGCGCAATTCATCAAGGATGAGGCCAAACGCGGCCGGAAAAAGCCGATGGTTGGGTTCATCGCTGGCCGCACTGCGCCGCCCGGGCGCCGCATGGGCCACGCCGGGGCCATTATCGCAGGCGGCAAGGGCGGAGCAGAAGACAAGATCGAGGCGATGGAGGCGGCAGGCATTCGCGTCTCGCCGTCGCCGGCGCGACTCGGCCACACTTTGGCCGAGATGCTGCGCGGCTAGAGCGTCGATAAGGGTCATGGGAGCCGGTTCGCCGTCCTTGTCGTGAGAAAATGGATTGGCGTTACGGCGAGGCGAAGTGCACGCGGCTTACCGAGCGCCTTCAACTGAAGCCGCCCCCTTTGCTTGTGGATGCGCTGGAGGATGAATAAGGCAGAATCTTGACGGGCGAGGTGGCGCGGCGAGGAACGCTTTGCTAAGGATAAGTAAAAGGTGGTCGACGTTGCCAGGACGTGCGCCTAATTAAGTTAGCGGGCGCGCCAGGCGAAAGAGCAGCTTTTTGAAGTGTTCGCGGGCGCGAAAGAATAAAGAATAGGTAAGATATAGGCTAGTCGATTAAACAAAGCGCTCCGCCGGTCGGCCTCCCGTCTTAGTTACGGAGGCGCCAAGGCCGAGCCAACAATTCAGGGACGAGACAAATGGCGCGCCAGAATGGCAATGAAACGGCGAATGGTTCGGGAGGGGCCAGCGCGGGCCGCTCGGAGCGGAACGCCAAATTTGCGCAAACCTCTTTTCTGTACGGCGGCAACGCCGCCTATGTCGAGCAGCTTCAGGCCGCCTTCGAGCGCGACCCTAATTCCGTCGAGCCGGAATGGCGGGCTTTTTTCGGGGAGCTCAAGGATGACCGCCGGGCGGTCGAAATCAACGCCAACGGCCCGCGTTGGCAAAAACCGAACTGGCCGCTCGCGCCCAACGGCGAACTGATCTCCGCCCTCGACGGCGACTGGAGCCAGATGGAGGCGAAGCCGGGTCTTGCCGCAAAACCCGCAGCTAAGGCCGAAGCCAAACCGGAAACGACGCCAGCGGCGTCGGCCGCTCCGGACGTCCTGCGAGCGACGCGCGATTCCGTGCGCGCCTTGATGATGATTCGAGCCTATCGCATGCGCGGCCACTTGCACGCGCGGCTCGATCCGCTCGGCATCGAGCAGCCCAAGGACAATGAAGAGCTGCACCCGGCGACCTATGGCTTCACGGAAGCCGATTATGATCGCAAAATCTTCCTCGATCATGTCCTGGGGCTCGAATACGCGACCATCCGCGAGATGCTGCCGATCCTGCGCCGCACCTATTGCGACACCATCGGCTTCGAATTCATGCATATCGAGGATCCGGCGGAAAAAGCCTGGATGCAGGAGCGCATCGAGGGTCCGGGCAAAGAGATCTCCTTCACCCGTGAAGGCAAGCGGGCGATATTGAACAAATTGATCGAAGCCGAAGGGTTTGAGAAGTTTCTGGACGTCAAATATACCGGGACCAAGCGGTTCGGGCTCGATGGCGGCGAGGCGCTGGTTCCGGCGCTGGAGCAGATCATCAAGCGCGGCGGCGCCCTCGGCGTTCGCGAGATCGTCCTCGGCATGGCCCATCGCGGCCGGCTGAACGTCCTGTCGCAGGTGATGGGCAAGCCGCATCACGTTATTTTTCACGAATTCAAGGGCGGCTCGCAAACGCCGGACGACGTCGAAGGGTCAGGCGACGTCAAATATCATCTCGGCGCCTCGTCGGATCGCGACTTCGACCAGAACCAGGTGCATTTGTCGCTGACCGCCAATCCGTCGCATCTCGAAATCGTCGACCCAGTCGTGCTCGGCAAGGTGCGCGCTAAGCAGGATCAATTGCATGACGTCGTCGACCGGACGCAGGTCCTGGGGCTGTTGCTGCATGGCGACGCGGCTTTTGCGGGTCAGGGCGTCATCGCCGAATGTTTTGGCCTCTCGGGCCTCAAAGGCTATCGGACCGGCGGCTCGATCCATTTCATCATCAACAACCAGATCGGCTTCACAACCTCGCCGCGCTACTCGCGTTCGTCGCCCTATCCGTCCGACACCGCGAAAATGATCGAGGCGCCGATCATCCATGTCAATGGCGACGATCCCGAAGCGGTGGTCTACGCCGCCAAGATCGCCATCGAGTTCCGGCAGAAATTCCACAAGCCGGTCGTGATCGACATGTTCTGCTATCGCCGCTTTGGCCACAACGAGGGCGACGAGCCGAGCTTCACTCAGCCGATCATGTACAAGAGGATCCGCGCGCATCGCACTACCCTCGAGATTTATGCCGAGAAGCTGCTCAAAGAGGGCGTCGTCGCGCCCGGCGAAGTCGAAAAGCTGCAGGCCAATTGGCGCGCCCGTCTCGAAGCCGAATTCGAAGCCGGCCAATCCTATCAGCCGAACAAGGCCGACTGGCTTGATGGCCGCTGGTCCGGCCTAAAGGTCGCGGCGAGCCCCGAAGACGACCGGCGCGGCCGCACCGGCGTCGACCCCGTGCGGCTGAAGGAAATCGGCGAGCGCCTTACGGCAGTTCCGGCCGGGTTCAACGTTCACAAGACCATCCTCCGGCTGCTCGACAACCGCCGCAAGATGATCGAGACCGGCCAGGGAATCGATTGGGCCATGGCCGAGGCGCTGGCTTTCGGAACGCTCGTCGACGAAGGCTATCCGGTGCGCCTGTCCGGTCAGGACTGCGAGCGCGGCACCTTTTCGCAGCGGCATTCGCGTGCTCAACGATCAGGAGACCGAAGCGCGCTACGTGCCCTTGAACCATATTCGCGACGAGCAAGCCCACTTCGAAGTCATCAATTCGATGCTCTCGGAAGAGGCCGTGCTCGGATTCGAATACGGCTATTCGCTGGCCGAACCCAACGCGCTCGTGTTGTGGGAGGCGCAATTCGGCGATTTCGCCAATGGCGCGCAGGTGCTGTTCGATCAGTTCTTGTCGGCTGGCGAGCGAAAATGGCTGCGCATGTCGGCTCTCGTCTGTCTCCTGCCGCACGGCTATGAAGGCCAGGGGCCGGAGCATTCCTCTGCCCGCCTCGAGCGCTATCTGCAAATGTGCGCGGAAGACAATATGCAGGTCGCCAATTGCACGTCGCCGGCCAATTATTTCCATATCCTGCGCCGCCAGATGAAACGCGAATTCCGCAAGCCGCTGATCCTGATGACGCCAAAATCGCTGCTGCGTCATAAGCGTTGCGTCTCGCGATTTGACGAATTCATCATCGGCTCCTCGTTCCATCGCGTGCTGCGCGATCATGGCGAAAAATTCCCCGCCGAATATAAGATCAAGGCGGACGCCGAGATCCGGCGAGTGGTCCTGTGCACAGGCAAGGTCTATTATGATCTTCTTGAGGAGCGCGAGAAGCGCGGCGTCGAAGACATCTATTTGCTGCGCGTCGAGCAGCTCTATCCCTTCCCGCTGAAGGCGCTGGTCAATCTCTTGGCGCGATGGAAGCCGGCCGACGTGGTCTGGTGCCAGGAGGAGCCGAAAAACATGGGCGCTTGGAATTTCGTCGACCCGTATCTCGAGTGGGTGCTCGGCCAAGTCGGCGGCAAATCCCGGCGGCCGCGCTATATTGGGCGTCCCGCCGCCGCGGCGACCGCCACCGGCCTCATGCCGAAGCATCTGGCTCAGCTCAAGGCATTCATGGACGAAGTCTATGAGCCTTGAACCCGTAGAGACGGCGTTGGCGCATTATTCCGCACAGCGCGATCCGCCCCAAGGATCGCGCTATTTGATCTCTTTCTTTTAGCGCGTGATCTGTTCCCGGATCGCGCGGCAGCATGATATGGGCGAAGCGAGATGACGATTGAAATCCGCGTTCCGACTTTAGGCGAATCGGTCAGCGAAGCAACGATCGGACGTTGGTTCAAAAAGACGGGCGACGCCGTCAAAGCGGACGAGCCGCTGGTTGAGCTCGAAACCGACAAGGTGACCCTCGAAGTCAACGCGCCCTCGTCAGGGGTGCTCGCCGAAATCACCGTCAAGGATGGCGAGACGGTGGAGGTCGGCGCCCTGCTGGGACAGATCAGCGATTCCGGAGCTGCCCCGGCGAAATCGGAGGTGCGGCCCGCGGTTGCGCCGGCGTCAGCGCCTGGCCCCGCGGTTCCCGCTCCCGCCGCAGGGCCCACGATGCAGCCGTCCCCCGCCGCGGCTAAGATCGCGGCCGACCATGGAGTCGACGCAGCCTCCCTCGCTGGCTCGGGCGTCCGCGGTCAGGTGCTGAAAGGCGACGTTCTCGCCAAGATCGCAAGCCCCGCTCCGGCTCCGGCTCCCGCCGCGCCGGTCCAGGCGCGGGCGCCTTCGGCCGCCAGCGACGCCGAGCGCGAGGAGCGTGTGCGCATGACGCGGCTGCGCCAGACCATCGCGCGCCGTCTCAAGGAGGCGCAAAACACCGCCGCCATGCTGACCACCTTCAACGAGGTCGACATGAGCGAGGTCATGGCGCTCCGCTCCAAATACAAGGACGTGTTCGAGAAGAAGCACGGCTCGAAGCTCGGCTTCATGGGCTTTTTCGTCAAATCCGTTGTCGGCGCGCTGAAGGAGATTCCCTCGGTCAACGCCGAGATCGATGGCGAGGATCTGATCTTCAAGAATTACTATCACATCGGCATCGCCGTCGGCTCGGACAAGGGGCTTGTCGTGCCGGTTGTGCGCGACGCCGATCAGCTTGGCATTGCCGGGATCGAAAAGGCGATCGCGGCCTATGGCAAGCGCGCGCGGGACGGGCAGCTCAAGATCGAGGAGATGCAGGGCGGCACGTTCACCATCACCAACGGCGGCATCTATGGCTCGCTGATGTCGACGCCAATCCTCAACGCGCCGCAATCGGGCATTTTGGGCATGCACAAGATTCAGGATCGTCCGGTCGTTGTCGGCGGCAAGATCGAAATCCGTCCGATGATGTATCTCGCGCTCTCCTACGACCATCGCATTGTTGACGGCAAGGAGGCGGTGACGTTCCTCGTCCGCGTCAAGGAGGCGCTGGAGGAGCCGGCCCGTCTCGTTCTCGATATTTGAAACGAAAAAATCCGCGGCGACCGAGGACGCCCCACCTTCCGGCGGGGCCCCAAAGCCCTGTCTTTTCCGCCGATCATCCTTCGAGACGCCGCCGCAGCTCCCCTGGATGAGGCCGACTCAGTGAGGCGTCATGTCTACTTACGATCTTATCGTCATTGGTACGGGGCCCGGCGGCTATGTCTGCGCCATCCGCGCCGCGCAGCTCGGCATGAAGGTGGCCGTCGTCGAGAGGCGCAAAACCAAGACGCATGGCGGCACCTGCCTCAACATCGGCTGCATCCCCTCCAAGGCCCTCCTCTTCGCCTCGGAGAAGTTCGCGGAGGCGGACCATGATCTCGCGTCCTTCGGCGTCCTCGTCGGCAAGCCGAAGCTCGATCTGGCGGCGATGCTAAAGCACAAGGACGACACCGTCTCCGCCAACGTCAACGGCGTCGCTTTCTTGTTCAAGAAGCACAAGATCGATTCCTTCTTCGGCGCCGGCGAAATCAAAGCGCCCGGCGAAGTCGAGGTCACCGCCGACGATGGCGCAAAGCAGACGGTGTCGGCCAAGAACATCGTCATCGCGACGGGCTCCGACGTGACGCCGCTTCCCGGCGTCGAGATCGACGAAGAGAGAATTGTGTCCTCGACCGGCGCGCTCAGCCTCGCCACGCCGCCGAAGGATCTGCTCATCGTCGGCGCCGGCGTGATCGGCCTGGAGCTCGGCTCGGTGTGGGGCCGGCTCGGCAGCAATGTGATCGTGGTCGAATTCCTCGACCGGATTCTGACCGGCGTCGACGCCGAAGTCGGCAAACAATTTCAGCGAATCCTGCAAAAGCAGGGAATGACGTTTCATCTTGGGCACAAGGTCACGAAGATCGACAAGGGCGAGCGCCTGCGCGTGACGATCGAGCCGGCGGCGGGAGGCGCGTCCTCGAGGCTCGAGGCCGACGTCGTGCTGGTCGCGATCGGCCGGCGCCCGGTCACCGAAGGCCTTGGCCTCGACAAGCTCAAGATCGCGACGGAGCGCGGCCAGATCATCATCGACGCTCATTTCGCTACCAATGTGCCTGGGGTTTACGCCATCGGCGACGTCGTGCGCGGCCCGATGCTGGCGCACAAAGCCGAGGATGAGGGCCTCGCCGTCGCCGAGATTCTCGCCGGCCAGCATGGCCATGTGAATTACGAGGTCATTCCCTCCGTCATCTATACGAGCCCGGAAGTCGCCTCGGTCGGCGCAACGGAAGATGAGCTGGCTGCCAAGGGAATTGCCTATAAAATCGGCAAATTCCCCTTCACCGCCAACGGGCGCGCGCGGGCGATGCGGCAGACCGACGGTTTCGTCAAATTTCTGGCGGACGCCGCGACCGACCGCGTTCTCGGCGTCCACATCATTGGCGTCGGCGCCGGCGAGCTCATCGCCGAGGCTTGTGTTTTGATGGAGTTCGGCGGCTCTTCGGAAGATCTGGCGCGCACCTGCCACGCGCATCCGACGCTATCGGAAGCCATGCGCGAAGCCGCGCTGGCGGTGGAGAAGCGCCAGATTCATTTGTGAGGGGCGGCATACTGTGAGGGGCGCGCCGCTTTAGATATACGCGGGGGATTTCGTGCCCGACAAATTCCTTAGAGAGAAACATCTCGTCAGCCTGCTGATGCAGCGACTCGGAATCGCGATGAATGAGTACCTCGATCCAAACGCTGCACCGCATGAGGAGACTGGCGTCGACGTCGTAGCTATCACCGCCATCAGCCGCATCGGCATTCAAGTCACCGAGCTGGATACATGATCCCGAGTGGTTGGCCGATCCCGAGGGGATGGCCCGCCGCGAAGCCGCTAAAGTGTTGCGCTGATCCGTGAAAACAAGGTATGGCGAAGTGAGGACTGATCCGTTCAAAGATCCTTGAACGGGAAGGGCGAAACGTTGCGCGTCGATTCATCGACGAGCAGCGGGCGAAGCGCTGGCGGGGCGGCGCGTTGCGGACAGCTCGGCCGGTCGCAGAGGCGGCAGGTGACGCCGATCGGCATCGCCTCCGGCGCATCGAAATCGACGCGCTTGGCGTAGACAAGCCGGCGCGCGAATTTGAGCTCGCAGCCAAGCCCGATGGCGAAATGGGGCTCGATCCCAGCCCATGGCGTAATCGAGCGCCGCACGGTGCTGGCGATCGAGAACCATTGCGAGCCATCGGGCAATTCGATGACCTGCGTCAGAATGCGGCCCGGCGTCGCAAAGGTCGCATGAATGTTCCACAAACCACAGGTGCCGCCGGAACTGGCGAAAGGGAAGCGGCTTGACGAGAAGCGCTTCGAGACATTGCCGGCGATATCCACTCGCAGAAGGAAGAACGGGACGCCGCGGGCGTTCTGCCGCGACAGCGTGGTCAGGCGATGCGCCACCTGCTCGAAGCTTGCCCCGAAGCGCGCCGCCAAAACCTCGACATCGTAACCGACAAGCTCGGCCGCCTCATAGAAGCGGTCGTAAGGCATCATAACGGCGCCGGCGAAATAATTGGCGAGGGTGACGCGCAACAATTTGCGGGCGATTTCGTCGGTCCGCTCCAGCCGGGAGACGGTTTCGTTCAGGAGGGCGCTGAATTCGGTCAAAGCCAATTGATACGCCGCCTGAAACGTCCGGCCGGGCTGATCCATGATCTCGGAGATCATCAATTGCTTGCGATGGTGATCGTACCAGCGCAGGCGGTCGCCCATGACCTCGAGTGGAAGCGCGCGCAGGCGAATGCCATGGCGGCTGCGTAAATATTCCGCGAGAGCGGAGTACAGGCCATAGGCCTCGGACGGCAAGGAGGCGGCGAAGGACTCGGCGGCCTGATCGAGATCGGAGAAATGGTTGCGCGCGTCCTGAAGGATGCCGCGCACCTTTTCGATCGGGCTTTCCCCGAGAAGCGCTTCGGCCCGGTCGCGGTCAGCGCCGGCCAAGACTCCAGCTTCGCTCGCCTCCCGCGCCGTGGCGTAAGCGCGATAAAGCCGAAGCATGGCGGTGAGCAGAGCCGGCGAATGTTCGGCTGCGTCGCGCACTTCCGAACGCGGCACGGCGGAGTCGCGGAAGAGCGGGTCGGCGAGGATTTGCTCGATGTCGCCGACCGACTGCTCGCCTTCGATCTCCATGAAATCGCGCGGATCGATGCCATAAACGTCAGTGAGCCGGATCAGCACCTGCACGGTGATCGGCCGCTGATTGCTCTCCATCAGGTTCAAATAGCTTGGCGAGACGTCGAGTTCGTCAGCCATGCGGGCCTGCGTGAGGCGACGTTCGCGGCGCAGCCGTTTGAGGCGTGGGCCAGCGAAAATTTTCCGAGGTGGTCCTTCAGCGCCCATTTGTAAATCTCATCACACCATAACAAACTTACAATGTAAAATAATTACACTATCACTTCATTCTGCGCCGAATAACTTGCTTGGGGAAGGAATTTATCGCCTATATGCCGCACATCCTCCGCCGGGCAGACGGAGATTGTCAATTGCTGTGAACGCCATGATTTGTGGAGAATGAAATGACCAGAGCGGTCAGTTTTGAAGACCAGACGAGGGGGGCGCGATGACCTATCAAAGCCAGATTCCCCAGCCGGGGCAACCCAACGAATATCAGGGCCACATCGCCGAGGCGAAGCAGCTTATCGAGCGCCAGAACGGCGCATGGAGCGGCGTCAATCCCGAGTCGGTCGCCCGTATGCGCCTGCAGAACCGCTTCAAGACGGGTCTCGACATCGCCCGATATACTGCCGCCATCATGCGCAAGGACATGGCGGCCTATGACGCCGACCCCGCCCTTTACACCCAGTCGCTGGGCTGCTGGCATGGGTTTATCGCCCAGCAGAAGATGATCTCCATCAAGAAGCATTTCGGCGCGACCGATCGGCGCTACCTTTATCTCTCCGGCTGGATGATCGCCGCCCTTCGCTCCGATTTCGGCCCGCTGCCCGATCAGTCGATGCATGAGAAGACGGCGGTGCCGGCGCTCATCGAAGAGCTGTACGCCTTTCTGCGCCAGGCGGACGCCCGCGAGCTCGGCGGCCTGTTCCGCGCCATCGACGCCGCGCGCGCGGCTGGCGACGGCGCCAAGGAAAAAGAGCTGCTGGCGGCCGTGGACAGCTTTCAGACCCATGTCGTGCCGATCATCGCGGACATCGACGCCGGCTTCGGCAATGCGGAAGCGACCTATCTCCTCGCCAAGAAGATGATCGAGGCGGGCGCTTGCGCGCTGCAGATCGAAAACCAGGTGTCGGACGAAAAGCAGTGCGGGCATCAGGACGGCAAGGTCACCGTGCCGCATGAAGTCTTCCTCGCCAAGGTGCGCGCCTGCCGCTACGCTTTCCTCGAGCTCGGCGTCGAAGATGGCGTCATCGTCACCCGCACCGATTCGCTCGGCGCCGGCCTCACCCAGCAGATCGCCGTGAGTCATGAGCCGGGCGACCTCGGCGACAAGTACAACAGCTTCCTCGATTGCGAGGAAGTCGCCCCCGACGGCACCCGCAACGGCGACGTCATCATCAACCGCAACGGCAAGCTGCTGCGGCCGAAGCGCCTCGCCAGCAACCTCTATCAGTTCCGTCCCGGCAGCGGTCCCGACCGTTGCGTCCTCGACTGCATCACCTCGCTGCAGAACGGCGCCGATCTTTTGTGGATCGAGACCGAAAAGCCGCATATCGAGCAGATCGCCAGCATGGTCGACCGCATCCGCGAAGTCGTCCCCAACGCCAAGCTGGCGTACAACAATTCGCCGTCCTTCAACTGGACGCTGAATTTCCGCCAGCAGGTGTTCGACGCCTGGAAGGCGGCCGGCAAGGACGTCTCCGCCTATGACCGCGCCGCCCTGATGAGCGTCGACTACGATGCGACGGAATTGGCCGCCGAAGCCGACGAGCGCATCCGCACCTTCCAGGCGGACGCCTCGAAGCGGGCGGGCATTTTCCACCACCTCATCACGCTTCCGACCTATCACACGGCGGCGCTCTCGACCGACAATCTGGCGAAGGAATATTTCGGCGCCGAGGGCATGCTCGGCTATGTCCGCAACGTCCAGCGTCAGGAAATTCGCCAGGGCATCGCCTGCGTCAAGCACCAGAACATGGCGGGTTCCGACCTCGGCGACGATCACAAGGAATATTTCGCCGGCGAAGCGGCGCTGAAGGCGGGCGGCTCCCACAATACGATGAACCAGTTCGGCTGACCGAACGGCGCTCTCATCGAGACAGCAGAAAGGGCGGCCTGGAGCGTGATGCTCCAGGCCGCCCTGCCGTTTAGCGTACGCGTGCGCCATTGTTCGCTTTTACTCCGGCGCCATCAAATCGATGGCGGTTCTTGATCATTTTGTTAATTTGTTTGACGCAGAATTGGCTATCTGCGATTTGCCGCCGTTGTATATCGCCGATACGGGACCGCGTCTTGAAAAGTTTCAAGCATTCCGCGCAAAATCGCGCGATAGGGCAGCCAGCGCGGGCCGGTCTCAATGAGGGTTCGCCAGCAACAAACGGATGCTCATGACCGATTTCGCTCTCGACGCTCTTGATCTCGCAGCGCTCCTCTGCTCCAGGGTTTGCCATGACGTGATCAGCCCGGTCGGCGCCATCGTCAATGGTCTGGAGGTTCTAGAGGACGAGGAGGACGCCGACATGCGCGCCATCGCCTTCGACCTCATCAAGAAAAGCGCCGAGACTGCTTCGGCGCGGTTGCAGTTCTGCCGGCTGGCTTTCGGCGCCGCCGGCTCGGCCGGCGCCTCGATCGATACGGGCGACGCCGAAAGAGTCGTGCGCGGCCTTTTCGCAGACCAGAAAACGCAGATCAATTGGCGCGCCGCCCGCGCTCTGATGCCAAAAAACAAGGTCAAGCTAATTCTCAATCTCTGCCTGCTCGCCGCCGGCGCCATCCCACGCGGCGGCGTCATCACGGTGACGACCAGCGAGACCGGCGCGCCAGACAGCTTTCGCATCAGCGTCGCCGCGAAAGGCGTGAACGCCAAGCTCGCCAGCCAAACGCCGGCTCTTCTTGCGGGGACGCCCGGCCACGACGGGCTCGACGCGCACGCCATCCAGCCATTCTATACCGGCCTCGTCGCCAAAGCCGCGCATATGCGCCTCAGCGTCATCGCGGAACCGGATTTCGTCGCCATCGAGGCGCTGCCGACGGCGTAGCCCGCCGAGGCGGCGGCGTAGAGCCTTTTTCAAGCGTATTACGCTTGCCTGACGCTCCCCTTGGCGCGAGAGTAGGCGCCGGGGAGATGGCGCGTGACGAAATCCGGCCGCGAAGATGATTTCTCTGGCGCCGCGCCAACGCCAAGCGAGGCCGCGAGTGACGCTGCGCCCGAGGCAGACGCCCCGGCGCAAAATTCCCCTGCTCTCGAAGCCGCCCGCAAGAGCGTCGAGGACGCGGCGGCGATCAGCGGCGGCCTCTGGCTCAGCTATCTTTTCGCGCTGTTTTATATCGGCATCGCGGCGGGCGGTGTCACCCATCGCGATCTTCTGCTCGAAAATCCAGTCAAGCTGCCCTTTCTCAATGTCGAACTGCCGCTCGTCGCTTTCTTCTTTCTCGCGCCGATCCTGTTCGTCATCGTGCACGCCTATACGCTCGTCCATTTCGTCATGCTGGCGGCGAAGGTCGGCGCTTACGATCAAGCGTTGCGCGACGAGCTTGGCGATGCGGACGACAGAAGGAACGCCGAACGGC
The DNA here is from genome assembly GCA_963815815.1 of uncultured Alphaproteobacteria bacterium. GTDB lineage: Bacteria > Pseudomonadota > Alphaproteobacteria > Rhizobiales > Beijerinckiaceae > Methylocapsa. The sequence continues at coordinate 587,629 of CAWFIA010000006.1, read as the reverse complement.
GGCAGCTGCCGAGCAATCTTTTCGTGCAGTTTCTGGCCCGGCCCGCACGAGATCCGCGAAGGCGGCCTCAGCGGGCTTCTCAAGGCCATCGCGTGGGTTTCTCTCGTCGTCGGCCCGGTGCTACTTCTGCTACTGTTTCTGCCCTATCACCTCGGATGGGTGACATGGGTCCAGCGATTCGCAGTGTTCGCCGACATCGTTCTATTATGGGCGCTATGGCCCGCCGTGCTGAAGGGCCGAATTCCTATTAACCTAATTTTTCCTATTGAGCTATCGAAGTTTGAGCTTCGCCTCCCTCTTGTCGGAGGTCCATTCGCGTTGGTGTTCTCCTTTGTGATGGCGAGGTTTCCAAGCGAAGATATCGTGGGCGACGATCGATGGATACCCGCAAACGCGGTAACCGCCTGGCTCGGCGCAACGGATTGGACAGGTAGACGCATACCGACCTCCTTCCACGATCTGTTGTTCAGTGGCAGCGTCGACAATTTGACGCGGAGGCGCAAAAGCCTGTTTTCGAACACGCTCGTGCTGCCCGGCTTCGATCTGCTCAAGGCCGCAAAAATCGACGATGAGAAGAAGCTGGAATGGGCCAAGCACACCTTCTCCTTGCGGGGGCGTCATCTTGAAGGCGCCGTTTTTGGTGGCGCAGATTTGCGCAAAGCCGATCTATCTGGGGCATTTCTTCGGGAAGCGTGGTTCGATGGCGCGCACCTGCAGGGCGGTTCGCTAGATGGTGCCCAGTTGCAGGGGGCGTTCCTACAATATGCGCAGTTGCAGGGCGCGTCGCTCGATGGCGCGCAGCTGCAGGGCGCTTGGCTATTGTCCGCGGAGCTTCAGGGAGCATCATTCACCAAAGCGGAGCTTCAGGGCGCGTAGCTCGACGGCGCACAGCTTCAAGGCGCGTCACCCGTAGAGGCTCGGCTTCAGGCCGCGTCACTCAGAGAGGCGCAGCTTCAGGGTGCAAAGCTCGAAAAGGCGAAGCTTCAGGGTGCTCATTTTGACGGCGCAAATTTCGACGGAGCAAGCCTTCGCGAATCCGCGCTTTGGCGAACGAACATCGAACCTGCCTCTCTAAACGCCGCCGCCTTCATGGATATGAAAGAAAGCCCCATATCCTACGATGATTACGACGCTCTTAGTAGTGAAATCGATAAGCTGCAAGATGAGATACACAAAAACACAGCGTTCTTTCGACTGTTTATTCTATTTCCGCTCAAAATTGGCCCTGAAATGAATACTGTACATGAGATCCAGCACAAGCCCCAGGATCTTAAAAATTACCAGAAGACCCTTGTGGACCAGCTCAAAGCCGTCGCCTGTTCCTGGGACAAATCCACCGCCTTTATCGTACATGGTCTCAATCAGAAAGATCGCATCAACGATGCTGGGCCCTTGGCGCCAAAGCTCGCCGAAAGCATACTCGCGACCGACTGTCCTGTCTCGGCTAAGCTTACGGATTCAGATAGGGCGGCGCTACAAAAGATCGCTGGACCCACGAAGCCGTCGCTGACATCTACACCGCATCAATAGAAGCAGCGCACGCAAGCCTCACGCCGTAATCCGCTCCTCATCATCCAGCGGCTCGCGCAGCACATAGCCGCGTCCCCACACCGTTTCGATGTAATTGCGGCCCTGGCTCGCGTTCGCGAGTTTCTTGCGGAGCTTGCAGATGAAGACGTCGATGATCTTGAGTTCCGGCTCGTCCATGCCGCCATAGAGATGATTGAGGAACATCTCCTTTGTGAGGGTCGTGCCCTTGCGCAGCGAAAGCAGCTCCAGCATCTGATATTCCTTGCCGGTCAGATGCACGCGCGAGCCGGTGACCTCGACCGTCTTCTGATCGAGATTGACGATGAGGTCGCCGGTGGCGATGACCGATTGCGCATGGCCCTTGGAGCGCCGCACGATGGCGTGAATGCGGGCGACCAGCTCGTCCTTGTGAAACGGCTTGGTCAGATAATCGTCGGCGCCGAAGCCGAGCCCCTTGACCTTGTCCTCGATCGCGGCGAACCCGGACAGAATGAGGATCGGCGTTTTGACCTTGGCGACGCGGAGGTTCCGCAGAACCTCGTAGCCGGACATATCGGGCAGATTCAGATCCAACAGGATGATGTCGTAATCATAGAGCTTGCCGAGATCGACGCCCTCCTCGCCGAGATCGGTGGTGTAGACGTTGAAATTCTCCGATTTCAACATCAGCTCTATGCTTTGCGCGGTGGCGCTGTCGTCTTCAATCAATAAAACGCGCATCTGAGGTCCCCACCTTGCCCCGTCGGTCGACTGCCGGCGCGCGACATCGTCAAGAGGTTTCCGCCGGGCGGCGGCTTTCGCCCCTTGCGTTGACTCTTCGCCAAGAGTTTTGTAACCTTAACGGGCATTGGTTAATAAATGCATTCCTTCGATATCGACTCGCTATGGCGCGGTCCGAATCAATCATTTCATGTGGCGAAAAGCTGATCGTTCATCTCACCTCCGGGCATCCTGCCGAAGCAAGCTTGCGCGACGAAGGAATGGCGCGTTTCCCCTGCAAAGTTTTTTCCTCGCCCGCGCGCTTTGATCAGCGCGCCGCAAGCTTTGCGATAGCAAGACTGTGATGAGCGGAGGGCGGCGCGATAAAAAATGGCGCAAATCGCCGTAAACCATCGCGCTTGCCCGGATAAGGTAACGAATAGGCAACTTTGCTTCTCCAAACTTCGCCAGTCGAAGAAAATTTCGCTCCTCTCCGCGCCAGGCTCGCCCTGCCGCTTCAAAGGCTTCTTTGCGCCTTGGAGCGGCGGCGGTTTACGCCGCGCTCGGAGCGGCGGCCGGGAGCGAAGCGTATTGGAGTTCAGGGAAATGAAGCTGCAGGATACACTGGTGCGCCTCAAGCGGTTTCAGGTCGATGAAAAGCGCCGCCGGGTCGCGCAAATCGAATCGATGGTCGCCGATTTCTCAAGAATTGCGCGCGAACTCGAACAGGAAGTCGCCGTCGAGGAGCAACGCGCCGGTATTTTCGACACCGCGCATTTCGCCTATCCAACCTATGCGCGCGCCGCCCGCGCCCGCCGCGATAACCTTAACCGGTCGGCTGAGGAATTGTTGGGACAGCTCGAGGATGCGCGCAACCGGCTTGAGGAGGCGATCGCCGACCTCGACAAGGCGCAAGCGTTCGACGCCCGCGAAAAGGCCGGCGACGCGGTTGGCGAACTGGCTCTTGCGCCGCAGGAAAAATCCCCGCTTCGTCTGCGCGCCGCCCAGGCTTAAGCCACGGACCCTTTTAGGCCAGCCCTTTGGGCTGGCCTATCGAATTCTTGCAGTCCCATCGCTCTCCCGCCGACCCGCCGTCTCCCGCTCCGCGCGTTTAAAACGCTGCGCCTTTTGCGCGACATGCGCTAAGAGTAGTCGAAGCGGGCCAATCGGTCGGGAGCGTCATGAAACGAGTTCTGGATTTCGTCTGGCCCGCGATCGGCCTGTTCGCGGTCGGCATCTCGTTGTGGCTGCTCTATCAGGAATTTCGCGGCCAGCATATCGGTCCGGAAGTCTGGCGCCAGCTCACGGCGATCCCGCCGACCCGCTACCTGCTCGCCATCGCCTCGACGCTGGTGGCTTACGGCGCGCTCGCCTGGTACGACCGAATCGCGCTGCGCCATCTCGGCGTCACCCATATTTCCTGGACTTTCATCTCGCTGTGTTCGTTCACCACTTACGCCCTGGCGCATAACATCGGCGCGTCCGTCGTCTCCGGCGGCATGGTGCGTTACCGCGCCTATCATTCGAAAGGCCTCACAGCGGCGCAGGTCGCGGTGCTCGTCGCCCTTTGCTCGCTCACCTTCGGGCTCGGCACGATGCTGGTTGGCGGCCTCGTTCTGGTGCTGGAGCCGGACCAGCTGTCGCGCTTTGGCGATATGCTGCCGCACGCCTTGACCAATCCGAAAACCGCCTTCGCGATTGGCGTCATCCTGCTGGCGCTGGTGGCGATCTACCTCATCGGCTCCATTTTCGGGTTCAAGCCGCTGATCATCCGCGGCTTCCGGCTGGAGTATCCAAAACCCGCCATCGCCATCCGGCAATTTTTGGCCGCGACTCTGGAGCTCCTCGGCGCCGCAGGCATCATTTATTTCGCCTTGCCGGCGGTCGGAAACCCCGGCTTCTTCGTGGTGCTGGCGGTCTTCCTCGCATCTTTTTCGGCGGCGCTCGCCTCCAACGCCCCCGGCGGCCTCGGGGTTTTCGAACTTTTGTTTCTGAAAGCCCTGCCGGCGGCGCCGCAAGCCGAGGTTTTGACGGCGCTCCTCGTATGGCGCCTGCTCTATCTCATCATCCCGCTGTGCGTGTCACTCGTCATCGTCGTCCTGTTCGAGCGCAGTAAACTGGAGGAGGTCCTCCATCACGAGACGGATCACCGGGCCGCCGAAACGGGGCCAAGAAGCAATCGGCGTCAGGCCGACCTTGCCTAGGGTTACGCCGCCCTGAAACGCCCAAAAGCCCTTGGAGCGGCGCTACAAGGCTCAGGGCGGCGTTGCGGGAGAGCCGGATCGGGCCTTCTCTTTGCACGCAAGATCTTTAGTTGCAGACCCGGACGCGGCGATAGCCAACGACATTGCCGTAGACGTCGACGACGGGCTGGCTGGTGAAATAGCAGGCCGGGGCATAGTAGGGGGTCGCGGCGGCAGCCGCGGCGCCGAGCGCGAGGCCAGCGGCGACGCCGCCAGCGCCCCAGCCCCAGCCTCCGCCTCCCTTCCAGCCTCCGCCCCAGCCTCCGCCTCCGCCTCCGCCTCCCTTCCAGCCCCCGCCCCACGCGGCGGCAGGGGTGGACGTAGCGGCAATGCTAAGGCTCAAGGCGGTGACGGCAAGGCCGGCGGCGATGGTTTTACGAATGGTGCTCATAATGCTGTCTCCTTTTCAGGCGCCGTTTGGTTCGTTCCGGCGATGCTTGGAGACTACGTTCGCGTCATCCGGCCAGCTGTGCGCGGAGGCACCCGAGGCTCGAGCGGCGCCCTCCGGGGAGACGCCGGTCGGAACTCTCCGAATGGTTTTTCCGCTTAGGAGGTCGTCTCGTCGTCCCACGGCTCAGCCCCGATCGCGCAGCTTGCGTTCGAGACCCCCAATTCGAGCCGTAAATTTCGATCGCCGCGCAAAAATCCTCTAGCGACCTTCTGGGCCCACGGCTGCGCCGGCTCTGAGCTGTGGAAGCGCTTTTGGCTCTTCCACGACCTTGCTTAACCCGCTTTTACCATGTCGACGGTTCAGGTGGCTCTTTCTGGCAATCCGGAAAGACGTCCTTCGCCGAGCGGTCAGAACGGCGCGTCGATGTCGACCACGTCAATCAGCTTGTGGTTGACGAACTCCTTGATCCCGAGGCCGACCAGTTCGCGGCCATAGCCGGAACGGCGCACGCCGCCGAAGGGCAGGTCGGCCTTGACCATCGTCGGATGATTGACGAACACCATGCCGGTCGAAATCTTGCGGGCTACTTCCGCGCCTTTTTTGGGATCGGAGGTAAACACGGAGCCGCCGAGGCCGAACGGCGAGTCGTTGGCGATGCGCACGGCGTCTTCTTCGTCCTTCGCCCGGAACAGCATGGAGACCGGTCCGAAGAACTCCCAGTAGCGGGCAGGATTGTCGTCCTTGAGGTCGGTCAGGATGGTCGGCTGCACGAAGGCGCCCTGATTGGGCACGCTGGGGCCGACCGTCATCGCCTTGGCGCCGAGGGCGACCGCCTCGCGGATCATGTCCTTGACCTCGTCGGCGGCTCCCTGCGACGACAGCGGAGCCAATGTCGTATTGGCGTCGAAGGGATCGCCGGCGCGGAGGCCGGCGACGCCGGCGGTGTAGCGCTCAAGGAACTGGTCATAGATCTGGTCGACGACGATCACCCGCTTGGAGGAGCAGCAGACCTGACCGCAGTTCCAGTGGCGGCCGAAGACCGCCCAATTGCTGGTCTTCTCTAGATCGGCGTCGGCCAGCACCACGAAGGCGTCAGCGCCGCCGAGCTCCATCGTCGATTTCTTCAGCGCCTTGGCCGCCTGCGCGGCGACGATCGCGCCGGCCCCCTCGGAGCCGGTGAGAGCGACGCCATGGACGCGCGGATCGTTGAGAATCATCTCCACTTGTGATCGCGTGGCGTAGAGGTTCTTGAAGCAGCCCTCGGGCAGGCCGGCGTCGCGCATCAGTTTTTCGAACGCCGCGGCGCTTTGCGGCACGTTGGAGGCGTGCTTCAGCAGCATCGTATTGCCGGCGGACAGCTGCGGCGCGATGATGCGGGCGATCTGGTAATAGGGGAAGTTCCAGGGCTCGATCGCAAGCAGCACGCCGAGCGGCTCATGCACGATGATCGCCTCGCCCTCGGCCGGATCGGCCACGGAAAGCTTTTCCGGCTCGAGCAGCTTTTCGGCGTTCGATGCGTAATATTCGAAAATCTTCGCCGAAAGCTCGACTTCGAGCTTCGCCTCGGTGAGCAGCTTGCCCATCTCGAGCGTGAGGAAGCGGGCGTAGGCTTCGCAGTCCTTGCGCAGATGATTAGCCGCGCTTTGCATGATCTGGGCGCGGTAGGCGAAGGGCGTTTCCCTCCATGACAAAAACGCGGCGTGGGCGTTTTCTATGGCTTTCGCGACTTCAGCGTCGGACGCATCAGGAAACGTCTTCAAGGTTTCGCCAGTGTAGGGATATATGGTTGCATAGGCCATATCAGCTCCTTTTTTCGGTATGGAGGGCCGTCTGACGGGAGGTCCGGTCGCCGAGAGGGTTTCTCCGCAATGAGACCGATCATATGCTCATTTTTTGTCTCGTGAACTAAGACAAAGGTAAAGCATCCAAAGTAGTGAGCCTATAAATCAGGACGGCCATAGGCTCGAATGGGGGATGAAGGCGAGGGGTGGCGACTGACCCGGCTGCAAGAAATCGGCGGCGAATCGCGCGAACAGGCCCGCTTGCTCGCTGCAGGCGACGGTCCAGCAAGGTCGGAGGAGTTGCAACAGGGCGCGCGCTCTTGGGCGACAGCTTCTGTCGACGGCGGCGGCGCTCGGTCGGTGGCTGACTTCACCGGGGGATCGGCCGAGCGTCGAAGATGATCTTGCGCAAGCCCCGCAAGACAGCGGCGACAGCGCCGCGCCTCAGGCTAACGCGCCATGGCAATGTTTGTATTTTTTGCCTGAGCCGCAGGGGCACGGTTGGTTACGGCCGACCTTTGCGTAAACGGCGCCAGTCTGTGGCGCGGCGCTGTCGCGCGCCGGACGAAGCAGCGTCGCCGTCGCGCCCGCCTCCTCGGCGGCGAATGTCGGCGCGACCGAGGATGGAGCAGCTGCGGCGCCCTCGAATGCGCCGCTTGCGCTTCCAGCCTGCAGAAAAGCGCCCGGCGGAATTTCCAGCGGCGGCGCCGGCTCGAAGGCGACCTCGACGCGATTAAGCTGTGACGTCGTCGCCTGGCGCAGTTGCGCGATCAATTCGTCGAACAGCTGAAAGGCCTCTGATTTATATTCGTTGAGAGGGTCGCGCTGCGCCATGCCGCGCCAGCCGACAACCTGGCGCAAATGATCGAGCGTCACAAGATGCTCGCGCCAGAGGTGGTCGAGCGCCTGCAGGACGATCTGCTTTTCGATATAGCGCGAAACCTCGACGCCATTGCGCTCGACTCGCGCGGCATAGGCGTCATCCGCGGCTTTCAGCAGCCGCTCATGCATGTCTTCCTCGGTAATGCCCTCTTCTTTGGCCCAGTCGGCGAGAGGCAATTCGACATTGAGCGCGCCTTTAACCGACTGGTGAAGCCCTTCGATGTCCCAGGCTTCCGGATAGGCGTCAGGCGGAACGTGCTTTGCGAGCAGATCGTCGACGACGCCATGGCGCATGTCGCGAACCATCTCCTCGAGCGAATCTTTCGCCATCATTTCGCGGCGCTGCTCGAAAACGACCTTGCGCTGGTCGTTCATGACATTGTCGTATTTCAAAATGTTCTTGCGAATGTCGAAGTTGCGCGCCTCGACTTTCTGCTGCGCCTTTTCCAACGCCTTGTTGATCCACGGATGGACGATCGCCTCGTCCTCCTTGAGGCCGAGCTTCACCAGCATCGACTCCATGCGGTCCGAGCCGAAAATGCGCATCAGATCGTCTTTGAGCGACAGGAAGAACTTGGAGCGTCCCGGGTCGCCTTGGCGTCCCGAGCGGCCGCGCAGCTGATTGTCGATGCGGCGGCTCTCATGCCGCTCGGTGCCGATGATGTAAAGGCCGCCGGCGGCGATCGCCTTGCCTTTGAAATCTTCGACCTCGGCGCGGATCTCGGCTTCCTTGGCGTCGCGCTCAGGTCCCGGCTGCAGGTCAGCGCATTCCTGGACGACGCGCATTTCGACATTGCCGCCAAGTTTGATGTCGGTGCCGCGCCCAGCCATATTGGTCGCGATGGTGATCGCGCCGGGAACGCCGGCTTCCGCGACGATATAAGCTTCCTGCTCGTGGAAGCGCGCGTTCAGCACCGCGAATAGCTTTGACGGTTTGCTCGACCGAGCCGCTGCATAAAGCCTTTGCAGAGCTCGCGGCTCCGTAAAATCGATCTGCCGGTAGCCCTGCTTTTTCATCTCTTCGGCGAGCTGTTCGGATTTCTCGATCGACGTGGTGCCGACCAGCATCGGCTGGAACTTGGCGTTGGCGACCGCGATCTCGCGGGTGATGGCTCGCAGCTTTTCCTCGGCGGAGCGGTAAACCTCGTCGTCCTCGTCGACGCGGACGACGGGCATATTGGTTGGAATCGCGACGACTTCGAGCTTGTAAATCTCGGCGAACTCATCCGCCTCGGTCACCGCCGTGCCGGTCATGCCCGCGAGCTTGGCGTAGAGCCGGAAATAATTCTGGAAGGTGATCGAGGCGAGCGTCACATTCTCGGGCTGAACCTGGACATGCTCCTTCGCCTCAAGCGCCTGGTGAAGCCCCTCCGAATAGCGCCTCCCCGGCATCATACGCCCGGTAAATTCGTCAACAATGATCACTTCGCCGTTGCGGACGATATAGTCCTTGTCGCGATGGAACAGCTTGTGCGCGCGCAGGGCCTGATTGACGTGGTGGACGATGGTGACATTAGCGGCTTCATAAAGCGAGCCTTCGACCAAAATGCCGGCTTCGCGCAGCAAATCCTCCATATGCTCGTTGCCGCGCTCGGTGAGGTTGGTTGAGCGCTGCTTTTCGTCCACCTCATAATCTTCCGGCTCAAGGCGCGGCAGCACCTTGTCGATCACGTTGTAAAGGTCCGATTTATCGTCGGAGGGCCCGGAGATGATCAAAGGCGTCCGCGCTTCGTCGACGAGGATCGAATCGACCTCGTCGACGATGGCGAAGGCATGGCCGCGCTGGACCATTTGCCCGAGCTCATATTTCATATTGTCGCGCAGATAGTCGAATCCGAACTCATTGTTGGTGCCGTACGTAATGTCGGCGGCGTAAGAGCGGCGGCGCTCATCGTCATCGACGCCATGCACGATGATGCCGGTGGAAAGCCCGAGAAATTTATAGATCGCTCCCATCCATTCGGCGTCGCGACGGGCGAGATAATCATTGACGGTGACGACGTGGACGCCTTTGCCGGCCAGCGCGTTGAGATAGGTCGCGAGCGTCGCGACGAGGGTTTTGCCCTCCCCGGTGCGCATTTCTGAAATGCCGCCTTCATGCAGCACCATGCCGCCGATCAGCTGAACGTCGAAATGGCGCTGTCCGAGAACGCGCCGCGCCGCCTCGCGCACGGTGGCGAAGGCCGGAACGAGAAGATCGTCGAGGGTCTTGCCGGCGGCGAGCTCCTGCCGGAAAGCGATGGTCTTGGCGGCGAGCTCGGCGTCCGAGAGCTTCAGCCAATCGGGCTCGAGCGCATTGATCGCCGCGACCTTCGGCCGGTAGCTCTTCAGCCGGCGGTCGTTCGCCGATCCGAAAATCTTCTTCGCGAGGGTGCCCAGCATTCTCAAAAAACCTCTCTTCGACCTAGATCAAGCACCTAATCGGCCCTAGGGCCACGCTCGCTTGATCTCATTTTCTTGCCGTTCCGGGCCGTTCCGGGCCGTTCCAGCGGCCCAGAGCCCGCGCCTAATATACGGAGCTTGCGCCAGCTCGCTTACAGGCGGGTTTCCGCCTTTTTTCTTGCCTGAAGCGCCGCGAATATCGCGACGCTCCGCCCTGGCGACCGTAAACACTTGCTCGATGAAGCTTTCCGGAAATGCTTCCGATAGCCGGTTTTGAGGGGCTTGGGAACGCCGCCGCGGTAAAACTTGACGGCCCGCCGGCCAAAACCTTGCCACGCGAGCACGCGTGCGTCACGCTAAGACGCCGGAGTTTCAAAAGCGCCATGTCACGCCGCCAAAGAGCGCGCCCTGCGCTTTCGAGACATAAGATTGCGCTCGGGCCTTGTCAAACCGGCCCTTCCATGCATCTCTCCCCGACCGTGCGCAACACCAATATCCCAGCGCGGTCGCCATTGGCGACCTTTGTTACCTAGCCCGGAGCTCAACTGCATGCTTATGAAGACTTCATCGCGCGCCCTGGCCGCCGGCCTCGCATGCGCCCTGGCGATTGGCGGGGCGTCCCATCTCGTCGCCTCCCCCGCGAGCGCGAAAGTACTCGCGACCGTCAATGGACGACCAATCACCGACGAGGATTTGAAGATCGCAACCGAAGATCTCGGCCCCAGCCTGCCGGCTCAGCTGCAAGGCAAGGCGCGCGAGACCTATCTGCTCGATTTCCTGATCGACGGCGCTCTCGTCGCCCAGAAGGCGCAGGCGGACCACCTCGACAAGACCAAAGACTTCGCCGACAGGGTCGCCTATTACCACGAGAAGCTTTTGATGGAGGCGCTGCTCGGTCAGGTCGCCAAGGCCGCTTTGACCGACGCGGCGCTGAAGAAGACCTATGACGACGCCAAGGCCGCGCAAAAGCCCGAGACGGAAATTCATGCGCGGCACATTCTGGTCGCGACTGACGCCGACGCCGAGGCGGTAATCAAGCGGCTGAAAGCCGGCGAGGACTTCGCCAAGGTGGCCAAGGAGGTCTCGAAGGACACTGGCTCCGATGGCGGCGATCTCGGCTGGTTCACCAAGGATAAGATGGTGGCGGAATTCGCCGAAGCCGCCTTCAAGCTTGAGCCTGGCCAGTTGTCGTCGCCGGTGAAAAGCCCGTTTGGCTGGCACGTCATCGAGCTCGAAGGCAAGCGCGAGAAGCCGTTCCCCACCTTCGATGAGGTGAAGGATCAGGTCAGCCGCTATGTCGTGCAGAAAGCGCAGGGCGAATTGGTCACGGAGCTGCGCAAAGGCGCGAAGATCGAACGCGCCGAGCCGCCGCCGGAGGCCGGGGCCAAACCCGACGCCGCGCCCGCAGAGCCGGCACCGGCGGCACCCAATAAATAGCGTTAATCGGACGATTTCTAATCGGGCGTCCGGCCCGGCATAAGCCGCGCCGGAGCCGCGTATGATGGGGCGGCGCTCGGTCGCTCGGCAAGACCCTGGCGTCATCGCGCCGGCCCTGGCAAACCCCCAACTTGTTCAACGATCCTGCGTCCGGCGCGGTCACGACGTTTTGCGCATCAAAGGATTTGCACTCATGGCTCCCCTCTCGCCACTCGCGCCAAAATCCTATCCGGACCTTCCCGAGATCGAGGGCGTCCGCTTCGCCGCCGGAGCGGCAGGCATACGCTACAAAGGGCGCACCGACGTGATGCTCGCCTTGTTCGATAAAGGCACGGAGGTCGCAGGCGTCTTCACCAAGTCGAAATGCCCGTCGGCGCCAGTCGATTGGTGCCGGGCGCGCCTGCCAGCCGGCAAGGTGAGAGCTTTGGTGGTCAATTCCGGCAACGCCAACGCTTTTACCGGCAAGGCTGGCGCGCAGGCGGCTAAGCTGACAGCGGCGATCGCAGCCAAGGCGATGGGCGCGCCGCAAAGCGAGATCTTCCTCGCCTCGACCGGGGTCATTGGCGAACCGCTCGACGCCTTGAAATTTGACGGCGTTCTAGGCAAGCTCGCCGCCAAGGCGAAGCCCGGCGAGATGTTCGAAGCCGCCAAGGCGATCATGACGACGGACACCTATCCCAAGGTCGCGACAGTCGGCGTCGAAATCGGCGGCGTAGCGGTGACGCTATCCGGCATGGCGAAAGGCGCTGGCATGATCGCCCCCGACATGGCGACCATGCTCTCCTTCGTCTTCACCGACGCGCCGATCGCGGCGAACGTCCTGCAGGGCTTGCTGTTTAAAGGCGTGCAAAGCTCCTTCAACGCAATCACCGTCGACGGCGACACTTCGACTTCCGACACGTTGCTGCTTTTCGCCACCGGGGCTGCGGCGACGCGCGGCGCGCCAAGGATCGTCGCCGCCAATGACCGCCGCCTCGCCCCGTTCCGGGCGGCGCTCGACGTGATTTTGCTCGATCTCGCGCATCAGGTGGTGAAAGACGGCGAAGGCGCGCGCAAATTCGTTGAGATTACCGTCGTCGGGGCGGCCTCGAACGGCGCGGCGAAGCGCATCGCTTTCTCGATCGCCAATTCGCCGCTGGTCAAGACGGCGATCGCGGGCGAGGACGCCAATTGGGGCCGCATCGTCGCCGCGGTCGGCAAGGCCGGCGAAAGGGCCGAACGCGACAGACTGGCCATCTGGTTCGGCGACATTCGCGTGGCGAACAAGGGCCTCCGCGATCCGGCCTATGACGAAGCGGAGGTCTCGAAGCTTATGAAGAAGCCGAAAATCGACATCTATGTCGAGCTCGGTATCGGACGCGGGCAGGCCACCGTTTGGACCTGCGACCTCACCAAGGAATACGTCGAAATCAACGGCGATTATCGCTCGTGAAGCTGTTGGTCGTTGTCGCCTGCGCGCTGATCGACGCCGACGGGCGCGTCCTCATCGCGCAGCGCCCGGACGGCAAGACGCTCGCCGGCCTGTGGGAATTTCCCGGCGGCAAAATCGAGCCCGGCGAGCGCCCCGAAGAGGCTTTGATCCGCGAGCTGCGCGAGGAGCTCGCGATCGAGGTAAAAGAGCCCTGCCTCGCGCCGCTCACCTTCGCGAGCTACGCTTATGCCGATTTTCATCTGCTGATGCCGCTCTATGTCTGCCGGCGCTGGACCGGCTTCGCCACCGCACATGAGCACGGGGCGTTGAAATGGGTTCTTCCGAAAAATCTACGCGAATTTCCGATGCCGCCCGCCGACGCGCCGCTGATTCCGCCGCTGATCGAGCTTTTGGAGTGAGCGCGAGGCTCAGCCGCGCTCACGCCGTCTGCGGGAAATAATTGCCGTGAAACCCGAAGGGAATGACATGCGGCGCATAGGCCCGCGCGCGCTCCTGCATGGTCGCGGCGTCGACGACGAAAAGAAAGGAGCGCGCGCCTGCTCAGCGCCGGCGGTTTCGGCTTCGGCGCTCTTGAATCCCGCCAAGAAGCCTGCGCTTGTCATCGTCGCCTCGCGGGTCGTTCGCTATCCCCCGGCAATATGAAGCCGGTTTATTTTGCATCGACTGCCGCCGTTGTTAATATCCAAATGAAAAACGCGTTCCCAGAGGGTTTTGCTTGGTCCGTTTTGAGAATGTCGGCCTGCGCTATGGCATGGGCGCCGAAATCCTGAAAGACATCAGCTTTTCGATCGAGCCGCAGTCTTTTCAATTTCTGACCGGCCCTTCCGGCGCCGGCAAGACCACACTTTTGCGCCTCATTCTGCTCTCCTTGCGCCCGACGCGCGGTTTGATCCGGCTGTTCGGCCGCGACGCCTTGAGCCTCGACAAGAACGCCATCACCGACTTGCGCCGCCGCATCGGCGTCGTGTTTCAGGATTTCCGCCTGCTCGACCATCTGACGACTTACGAAAACGTCGCCTTGCCGCTGCGGGTGCGCGGCATGGACGAGGCGAGCTACCGCGCCGAAGTCACCGAGCTTCTGCATTGGGTCGGCCTCGGCGAGCGCATGAACATATTGCCTCCGGTGCTGTCCGGCGGCGAGAAGCAGCGCGCCGTCATCGCGCGCGCTTTGATCGTGCGGCCGCAGCTCCTGCTCGCCGACGAGCCGACCGGCAATGTCGATCCAAGCCTCGCCCGCCGCTTGCTCCGGCTATTCATGGAGCTGCACAAATCCGGCACCTCCGTCATCATCGCAACCCATGATCTCGCGCTGATGGATCAGTTCGACGGGGCGCGCCGTCTCGTCCTCGGAGACGGACGGCTGCATATTTTCGAGTAATGTCTCGCCGCGTGGAGAAAAAAGTCCAGTGATGAGCATGTTGTCGGCAGCCGCACGCCGCACGCAATCGGCGCTTGCGGCGTTCAATCGGCAAAGCGCTAGCGCGCGAGACTGGCGGCGGGAGAAGGCCCTGGTGCCGGCCGCCTCGATCGCCGGCCGCGCCCTCGTCACCGTCATCGCTATCATGACCTTTCTCGCCGCGCTGACCGCCGGCGCCGCGATCCTCATCGCCGACGCCTCGGCGTCCTGGCAAAGCGAGGTCGCGCGCGAAATGACCATTCAGATTGTCCCAGCGATCGGACGTGACGTCGAGGCGGATGTGCAAAAAGCCGCCGAGCTTGCCCGCAAGGCGCCGGGCGTCGCCTCCGCGCGGCCCTACACGAAAGCGCAATCGGAGGAGCTGCTGAAACCTTGGCTCGGCGCCAATCTCGATCTTTCCGAATTGCCGGTGCCGCGCCTGATCGTGATCAAACTCGCGAGGGGCGCGAGCCTTGACGGGGCGGCGCTGAGGCGCTCTCTCGCCGAGGCCGTTCCCGGCGCCAATCTCGACGATCACCAGCATTGGCTAAAACGCCTCGCGGTGATGGCGAAGACCGTTGTCATCATCGCCGCCCTTATTTTCGCCCTCGTGCTCGTTGCAATGATTCTGGCGGTGGCTTTCGCGACGCGCGGCGCCATGGCCGGCAATCGCGAGATCATCGAGGTGCTGCACTTCCTCGGCGCGGCGGATGATTATATTTCGCGCCAGTTCCAGCGCCATTTTTTTCAGCTTGGCCTGCGCGGCGGCGCCATTGGCGGCGGCGCGGCGCTGATCGCCTTTTGCGTCGCCGCGACCTTCGCAACGTGGCAGCGGTTGACGCCCGGCGGCGATCAGCTCGAGGCGATGTTCGGCGGCTTTTCGCTCGGAAAAAACGTCTACGTCGCGATTTTATTGATCACCGGGGGGATCGCCATCGTCACTGGCCTCGTGTCGCGGATCATCGTCTTTCGCCACCTGCGGGATTTGAGCTGAGCGCAGATTCGCTATTCGATCGTTTTGATCGCCACGAATTGGCGCCGGCAATGTGGGGCCGCGCCGGGCCGATCGAATCTGATCGACCCGGCGTTCGGTGGACTCGAGATGCCGGCGCCGCCCAGAAACGGTAGGCGCAAGCTCAGGGCCTGACTGCGGACCGGTCTTTCCGGCGAAGCGTGGCCCGCCCTTTGGTCAGGAGTAGATACGGACGTGATTCGCCAGGAACATTACGGGGAAGTTGTTGTTATTCTGCAGCGTCAGCAACAAGACATTGCGAGCAGGGCCTTCACTGGCGTCCAAATAGACTTCTCTTTTTACGTCTACCAACGGCGTCATTCTCTCGTTTTCACGGTTAACCTGGGGAGATATCGACACGTCAAAATACTCATGCGGGCCATTAGAATTGCGTCCCCACCAGAATGTGAATTGTTCGCTCGAATTTGCAGCGATTGTGTACTGTCCGTCCTTGTAATCAATGTGCGCCATGACTTGGTCCTTTATCCATTTTTGCGATATATTGCCGAGCGCATTCTCCACTTCGTCAAATGCCTTCTCGACGGATATATGAAAGTCGCGTTGACTCCCTAAAAATGTGCGCGCTGGCACCAAACACGGGGCTTGACGGCTAACTTATCGTCGCGGCCAAGGCGGCGCGCGACGCCGGGCGGCGATCAGCTCGAGGCGATGTCCGGCGGCCTTTCGCTCGGAAAAAACGTCTATGTCGCGATGTTATCGATCACCGTGGGGATCGCCATCGTCACTGGCCTTGTGTCGGGGATTATCTGTTCCGCCACCTGCGGGATTTGAGCTGAAGGCAAGACACGAAATTCGAGTTGCAAGTGCGCGAAAGGGGAATTGCTGGCTCGAAGACATCGGTAAAATCACCAAACAAAGTGTTTAGCCCCCTATCCTTCGGTTGGCGGATGCGGAATCAGGCTCCGGCCTGTGAGCGGCGGAGCCATTCGTCGAAACCGATGCGGCCGAGGCGCGCTTCGCCCAACGGTACGAGCGAGCGCTCCTCGACCCGGCCGCCCCAGTATCGGGCCTCAGGGTCGCTCACGACCTCACGCGGGTCGCCGACCGCTTTCAGATAGCGGGCGATGATTTCGTTGAACGGCGCTCGTTCCGGGCCGGCGATCTCGACGATGCCGCTTCGCGGTGCCGCGAGCGCCACATCGGCAATGATGGCAGCAACGTCGTCCGCCGCGATGGGTTGGAACAGGCCGGGCGAGAGCCTGATCATGTCTCCATCCGCACTTGTAGCGGCGATGGTACCGAGGAATTCCAGAAACTGGGTCGCGCGGATGATGGTGTAGGGGATGCCGGAGGCCTCGATCAGTTTCTCTTGGGCGACCTTGGCGCGGAAGTAGCCGTTGTCGGGCGTCCGGTCGGTTCCGACGATCGATAGCGCGACATGGTGCCGGACGCCCGCTGCGGCCTCCGCCGCGAGAAGGTTGCGGCCGGAGGTCTCGAAGAATTCCAGCACCGCCTTGTCTTCAAATGAGGGCGAATTGGCGAGGTCGATCACCACCTGCGCGCCGGCCATGGCCTCTTTGAGCCCCTCGCCGGTGATGCTGTTGATACCGCTTTTGGGCGAGGCGGCGACGACCTCGTGGCCGCCCTGGCGCAGAATGGCGACGGTCTTCGAGCCGATCAGGCCGGTGCCGCCGATGACGACGATCTTCATGATTTACCCTCCCTTGTCGACGACTGGGACCCTCAAATTTAGCCGCCGCGCTTGCGACGGTCTCGCGCGGCGATGAGACGCCGAATGTGCTCGCGCACCAGCTTATGGTCGTAGGGCTTCGACAATGCGGGGCCGTCCTGGCAAATGTCGCCGGCCTTTTCCGCCGCCTTGGTGACTGATCCCGCGAGGATCACCTCGATTTTTGGATGATTGCCGCGTATCCAAGCAGCTAATTCAAAACCACTTCCTGAAGCGTCGGCGTCGGCCAATACAATGTCGATCGACGCAAAGTCCGCGTTTAGCAGTCGACGCGCTTCATCGGCATTGCAAGCTCCGATGACCCGATATCCGCATTCGCGCAGATATTTGGCGAGCGGATGACGGACCAAAATGTCCACTTCAACGACCATCACGCAAGCTCTGTCGCTCATGACGGGCTGGCGCGTCTAAGGCCCAAAGCTTCGAATATGACCGCTACCGCGCGATCGAAATCATAGGGCTTGGGAAGAAACAAACCGAGATGATCGGCTGTCCCGGCGTGCGCTGAGGTCAGGATTATACGAACGGAGGGATAGCCGCTATTTATGCGCCGGGCGAGCTCTGTTCCATTCATCGAACCGGGCATTTGCACGTCCGAGAATAATAAATCGATCTTGGTTCCACTATGAACATAAGATAAAGCCTCGTCGGCGTTCGCCGCTTCAATGACGCGCAGACCAGCGTTACGCAACTCTTCCGCGAGAAGAACCCGAATCAGAACATCGTCCTCGACAAGAAGCACCTGCTCTGGCGTCGGCCGTGGTTTGGGCTCAGGCGACATTGCCGAACGGCCTCCTTGTCAATGAGCGAAACGTTAGCGCTCGCACTTGGTTCCTCGCGGATTTAACGCTTGGCGGGTGCTTATTATGCTATATAGCGAAGCTTTCGTGCTGGCCAGTAGAAAATAGAGAGCACCTAAGGCCAGCAACTGTTAAAAATATGATACTACATTTCTGGCGCTATAATTTTGTTACTTTCAGCGTTGCCGTCAATGGCGAACCGGTACTGAAGCAGTTTCTGCGGAACCCCGGCCTTTCAAGGACGTTTATCAGCACATCGATAGGCAAGCCTTAAACTGTCAAGTTCCCGATGAAAGCATTCCCCCGATGAAGGCATTCCCGATGAGCGCCGTCGTAAAGGACAACAACATTCTTCCTTTGCGGGTGAATAAGAGCGATATCAAATGCGGCGATTTGCTTCAGGCTTTGCCCGCCGCTGTTTATACGACTGACCCGGAAGGACGAATCACATTCTACAACGAAGCGGCGGCCGCGCTCTGGGGTTGCCGCCCGGAAATCGGCAACAGCTCGTGGTGCGGCTCCTGGCGGCTGTATTGGCCTGACGGTCGGCCCATGCCTCACGACGAATGCCCGATGGCTATAGCGCTGAAACAAAAGCGACCGATCCGCGGCGCGGAGGCCTTGGCCGAGCGGCCCGACGGAACGCGCATCCCCTTCCTTGCCTACCCAACGCCGCTATGGGATGACGCCGGCAGGCTGACGGGCGCAGTGAATACGTTAGTGGAGATCACCGACCGTAAGGAGGTCGAGTATAATGGGCAGCGGCTCGTGGCGATCGTCGAGTCCTCCGACGACGCCATTCTGAGCAAAGATCTAAATGGCGTCATAATGACTGCGAATTCAGGCGCCCAGCGTCTCTTCGGCTATGCCGCCGAAGAACTTATTGGCAAGCCAATCACTATCCTCATTCCACCAGATCGTCGCAACGAGGAGACCGAAATCCTTGAGCGAATCCGCCGCGGCGAGCGCGTTGAGCATTATGAAACGGTTCGCCAGCGCAAAGACGGCAGCCTCGTTGAAATCTCGCTGACGGTGTCGCCGATCAAGGACGCCCAAGGCAGGATCATGGGCGCGTCGAAAATCGCTCGCGACATTACCGAGCGCAGGCGCGCCCAGGAGCAACAGAATCTCCTCGTCAGAGAGATGAATCACCGTGTGAAAAACCTCTTCACCGTCGCCGGCGGCGTGGTGACGCTCAGCGCGCGCTCCGCCGGCGCGTCAAAAGATCTGGCTGAGGCCGTACGGCAGAGGCTGGCGGCTCTTGCGCGCGCGCATGAACTTACACTCCCCGACATTACCGCAGAAGGCGAAAAATATAATAGGACGACAACTCTATCCTCGCTAATTCGAACAATCGTTTCACCCTATGTCGCCGAAGAAGAAGCCCGCGTCGCCATTAGCGGGCCTGAGGTGTCGATTAGCGGCAATGCTGTCATGAGCATGGCCCTTCTGCTACACGAAATTGCGACAAATGCCGTGAAGTATGGAGCGTTGTCCACGCCAAACGGCCGCGTCGACGTCAACTGGTTGGTATGGAACGGCGAACTTCTGCTGACATGGCGGGAACAGGGCGGCCCCTTGCTTGACGGAGAGCCGGAGCGTGAGGGGTTTGGCGCTTTGCTCACGCGGCTCACGGTGACAGGCCAGCTGGCTGGCAAGCTGACCCGCGACTGGAGCCGCGAAGGCTTGACCGTAAGCATGTCGGCGAGGCTGGCGCGCCTCAATTGTTGAGAAGCTGATGCGGCCGATTATCGCCACATGCCTCGTTTAGATTGAAGATGTCTGTTCAAAGACGTTAAAGCCGGCCCGCCGCCAAAGCGCTGCGGGAACCTATTTTTTGTCCGCCCAGGAGGCGGCGTTTTCCCGATCTTCGACGTCAGGGAAGAATTTTTTCGTCTTCCCTGGTGGGGCGGGCAATGCGTTCCCCCGGCCGAGGCGACAACACCATGAAAATCTTGCGCATCCTCATTGTCGAAGACGAACCCTTGGTGGCGATGGACCTGGAAATAATGGTCACCGAAATTGTCGCGGCTACCGTCGTGGTCGAACCCTCGGTCGTGGCGACCGAGAAGGTCCTACACGAAGCCCTCGACTTTGCTTTTTTGGATGTCGACGTCACGAACGGCAAGACGTTTGAGATTGCGCACATTCTTAAACGCCGCCACGATGTGCCTTTTGCTTTTGTTTCGGCCTCGCCGCCAGAAGATTTGCCCGGTGACCAGCGTAGCGCCCCGTTCATTCCAAAGCCTTTTTACCCGGCTCAGATTGAACGGCTGTTGCAGCCTTTTTCGTGGGGGCGAAGGCCCCGCTCGAAATTGGACGTTTGAAAAGAGGCCCGGAAAGCCGTCCCGGCGTCGTCACACCGGCACCCGCACCGTCGCCCTCAGTCCCCCCATAAAACTGTCGCTGAGGCTAATGTCGCCGCCGTGCGAGCGCGCGATGTCGAGCGCGATGGCGAGCCCCAGGCCGGTGCCGCCGATGTCCTGATTGCGCGCGGCGTCGATGCGGAAAAACGGCCGGAAAACATCGTCCCGATATTCTGCGGGGATGCCCGGTCCGTCGTCGTCGACATGAATCGTCAGAAAACGCTTATCCCGCACTGCCTCGACCGCGACATGTTTCGCGTGGGCTTCCGCATTGCCGATGAGATTGGCGAGGCAGCGCTTGAAGGCGTCCGGGCGCAGCGCCACCATGGGATCGCCGCTATAAGCGATGCGCACGTCATGGCCGTCGCGTTCGGCGTCGAAGCGCAGCTCCTCCAGGAATTCGATCATGTCGATCTTGACGGCGCTTTCGCCCGCCGCCCCCCGCGCGAAGGCGAGATAGGCCTCGAGCATGCGCTGCATTTCGGCGACGTCCTTTTGCAGCTCCTGCGCTTCCTCGCCGTCGCCCATGAGAGCGAGCGAGAGCTTGAACCGGGTTAGGACGGTACGCAGGTCATGGCTGACGCCGTTCAGCATGGCGGTGCGCTGGTCGATGGCGCGCTCAATGCGGCGCTTCATCTCGATGAAGGCGAAACCTGCCCGCCGCACCTCGCGCGCGCCGCGCGGCCGGAACTCGACCTCGCGCCCTTTGCCGAAATCTTCGGCGGCGCCGGCGAGGGCGAGAATGGGCTTGATCTGGCTGCGCAGGAAAATGGTGGCGACGACGATGAGGACAAAAGAGGTCCCGACCATCCAGAGTAAAAATATATAGGAGTTCGAGGCGTATGCCGCGCTTCGATAGGCGACGACGCGCAAAATGGCGTCATCGAGCAGAATGCGGATCTCGATGAGGTTCGAGCGCCCGACGGTGTCGAGCCAGAACGGCCGGTGGATCTGGCGGCGAATCTCGTTCGAGAGCGCGGCATCGACGATCGAGAAAAAAGGCTTCGGCAGCGCCGCCGGCAAAGGCCCTTTTGGCAAAAACTCCGCGTCGACGCGCAGCCGCTCCTGGGCGATGCGCACCACGCTGTCGTCGTTCCCCCGAAAGGTCTCATGCAAGTCGATCAGAGCCGCTATGTCCTGCGTCAGCGCCGTCGACAGCCGGTTCGTGACGAGCTGCCAATGGCGCTCCATGAACACATAGGTCAGCACGCATTGCAGGATCACCATCGGCGCGATGACGATCAGCGCCGCGCGCGCGTAGAGACCTTGCGGCAGGATCGAAGTGAGCTTACGCCAAAAGCCGCGCCACCAGGAACGCGGCCGCTCAAAGGAATCGGCGATCGAAATGGTCAAGGCTCGACCCCCAAAATATGCGGCGGCCCCGATCGCCCGCGAAACGATCGCTAGGCATCGCTTTTCCGGGGCAGCTATCGCAGCGCCTTCGCCCCTTTTAGCGCCGAACGGCTCAGCGGTCGACGAGAAGCCGGTAGCCCGCCCCGCGCGCGGTCTGCAGATGCAGCGGGTTCGCCGGATCGCGCTCGATCTTGCGGCGCAGCCGGTTGACTTGCACGTCGACGGTGCGCTCGTTGCCGGCGGCGCCCGATCCCGCCAGCGCCTCGCGCGGGACGGTCTCGCCGGCGTGCTCGGCGAGCAGCCGCAGCATTTCGCGCTCCCGGTCGGTGAGGCGAACGACTTCGTCGCGCTGGCGTAATTCGCCGCGATCAAGGTCAAAGCAGAAATCGCTGAAGCGCACTTGCGTCACCGGCCCGGAAACGGCGCGCGGCTTCGCGCGTCGAAGGATCGAGGCGATCCGCAAGGCCAGCTCACGCGGCTCATAGGGCTTGCCGAGATAATCGTCGACGCCGGTCTCAAAGCCGTGCACGCGGTCCTGCGCCTCCGTCCGGGCGGTCAACATCAGAATTGGAACGACAGCGAGATCGCCTGCGTCCTGGCGAAGACGCGTCGCAAAGTCGAAGCCGTTCTCGCCGGGCATCATGACGTCGAGGACGATGAGGTCGAAAGCGAGGCTCTTAAGGCAGGCCATCGCCTCGGCTGCGTCTCCGGCGGTGGTGACGCGATAGCCCTGATCGGTCAGAAAGCGGGAGAGCAGCGCGCGAATCCGGCGGTCGTCGTCGACCACGAGAAGATGGGCTGCGTCATCGGCGGGCGCGCCGCCGGCCGGAGCGGCGTTTTGATCTGAAGTCACTGTTCTATCTCGCGTTGCCTTTGCCGGCGGCTCTTCGCCGCCGCGCCGCTAAGCGCCCGAACCGGTAAAGGCCGAGACCCTCGCCCGCTCGCGCGGGTCGAGCATGGCGAGGAAGAACTCACGGGCTCTGGCGCGCGCGCCGTCAGGCAACTGGGCGAAGACGCGGTCGAAGCGTTCCGTGTGCAGACGCGCGACATCGAGGGCGAGGGCCTTTCCATGCGGAGTTAGAGACAATCGGCGCTGACGGCGATCCTTCTCTCCCGGATTGGCGACGACATAATTCCGGTCGAGCAAATCCTTCAAAACACGATTGAGGCTCTGCTTGGTGATCTTCAATATCTCAAGCAATTCGGCGATTGTGAGGCCGGGCCTGCGGTTGACGAAATACAAGACCCGGTAATGCGCTCTTCCAAGGCCGAGGTGCTCCAGCAGACGATCGCCGTCGCCTATATAATCGCGATATGCGAAAAACATGAGATCGATCAGCGAGAAATCCGGTTGGCGCGCAGACGGCGCCACCACCGGCGAGGAAGCCCCCAGCGCGGAATTTCGATCTGACGTGTTTTGCAGCGCGGAATCCAATTTTAATACCTTTTGCGTACCAGCGACATATCTCAGTAATCTTCCGTCGGTCAAGCAAGATCAAGCGCGGCGAATGGCCACCGTTCCGCGCCGCATGTAGGCGCGCGCCATGATCACGATCAATTTCAGCAAATTGCATTTTTCGTTAATGTGCTCTTTACATATCGTCCCGCCATGGCGAAAGCTTGGGGTGGGAGGCGCCAGCGCGCGGCTTGCGGCCTCCGCCTTGAGCGACACAAGCGCAGCAGAGGAACAGGATTCAAATGTCGGTTTTGCCTTTCGATCAGCGCGACGGCTTTATTTGGCTGGACGGCAACCTCGTCGCCTGGGCGGACGCCAAGCTACATGTACTCTCGCATGGCCTGCACTACGCCTCCGCCGTCTTCGAAGGCGAGCGCGCCTATGGCGGACGCATCTTCAAGTCGACAGAGCATTCCGAACGGTTCAGAGCCTCGGCGGAAACTCTCGATTTTCAAATTCCCTATTCGGTCGCTGAACTCGACGCCATCAAACAGCTTGTCGTCGCCAAGAACAATTTGCAGGACTGCTACGTTCGTCCTGTCGCTTGGCGCGGCAGCGAAATGATGGCGGTCGCCGCGCAGAACTCCACCATCCATGTCGCCGTGGCCGTCTGGGACTGGCCGAGCATGTTCGACATCGAGCAGAAGATGAAGGGCATCCGGCTCGACGTCGCCGAATATAGGCGCCCCGATCCTCTGACCGCCCCGTGCCGCGCCAAGGCGGCCGGTCTTTACATGATCTGCACAATCTCCAAGCATCGCGCGGAGCGGCGCGGCTACGCGGACGCCATGATGCTCGACTGGCAGGGCCGCGTCGCCGAATGCACCGGCGCCAATATCTTCTTTGTCGCGAAAGGCGTTCTGCACACGCCGATCGCCGATTGCTTCCTCGACGGCATCACCCGCCGCACCGTCATCGAGCTTGCGCGCCGGCGCGGCGTCGAAGTGATCGAGCGGCGCATCATGCCGGAGGAGCTGACCGGCTTTCAGGAATGCTTCATTTGCGGCACGGGCGCCGAAGTGACGCCGGTCTCCGAAATCGGCCCCTATCGTTTCACCCCCTCGGCGATTTCCCGCGCGCTGATCGATGACTATTCCGCCGAAGTGCGGCCGAAGCAAAAGGCCGCTTGAACGCACGCGAACGCGACGGCCCAGGAGGCAGCCCGCCGCCGATCCGCCGAGAGCGAGGGATATGATCCTGACGAGAACGAGGCCGCCAGCAAGGAGCTGCTCTTCGAGTTCGACCGAATGAGTAAGGATGAGGGAGGCGCGGCGACGCCGCTGAGGCCGAAACGCGGACGGGGCATGCCCAGGGGCGCATGGAGGCCTTCGCCGATGGCGTCGTCGCCATCATCATCACCATCATGGTGCTGGAGCGGAAGGTCCCGGCGGGCCATGATTTCGCCGCGCTCGCCGCCAGCCTGCCGGTGTCTCTCGCCTATGTCCTCAGCTACATCAATATTGGCCTCTACTGGAACAACCATCACCATTATGCAAGCCGCCCAGCGCGTGAATGGCCGCGCGCTGTGGGCCAATCTGTTTCTGCTGTTCTGGCTGTCGCTGGCGCCTTTCGTCATCCGCTGGGTGGACGAGAGCGCGTCGAGTAGGCGTGGGGATTGCTCCGCCACGCCTCTCACAGAACCGGACATGCGGGCCCGCATCCGGCTCTTTGGATCGATATGTCAGAACTCCAGCGATAGCTGGGCCGATACCCGCGACAGGTTGAGATCGTTCCACAAGGCTTTGAGCGAGGCCATACGCCCGTCAAACCAAGACGGTGGATAGGCCTTCGTCATCGCCGGGCGGTTCGATTTCACCCATGCTCCTTTGCCGCAGAACGCACAGCCATTGGCAGCCTTGGAGCTGACGCCTTTGGCTTTCAGGTGCCGGTAGAGAAAGCGTTGCCGCTTCTTCTGCCGGACGATGATCGCCCTGATCCGGCGGCGGACGTGAGCGTCGATGACGCCCAATCCTTTTATCGCGTCCGGCGTGCAAAGCCGGAAGTACGATATCCAGCCTGTCAGGTAGCGGCTGATGTCTTCCATGCACGAGGAGATGGAGCGTCCCCAATTTGGGGGCGTCATTCCCCGCATCGTCGTCATCAGTCGTCGTTCCGTCTTGCGCGAAGGAAAGACGGCGACATTGTCGCCCTCACCCTCCTTCGCACAGCGGAAACGAAAGCCAAGAAAGTGGACATCCTCCGGTTTGCGAACGTCACTCTTCTCCTCGTTGACCTGGAGCCGCATGCGGTTTTCCAGGAATCTCTGGATTGATGTCATGACGCGCTGTCCGGCGCGTTCGCTTCGCACGAAGATATTACAGTCGTCGGCGTATCGAACGAACCGGAGGCCTCGCCTTGCCAGTTCGCCATCCAGTTCGTTGAGGACAACGTTGGAAAGCATTGGCGAAAGCGGCCCCCCTTGTGGAGTTCCTTCCTTGACGGCGACCCTCGTCCCGTCCGGCATCACCACCGACGCCGTCAGCATCAGGCGCACCAAAGTGATTATCCGTTGGTCCTTCGCGCGCTCGGCGATCCGGGCCAACAGGCGCTGATGCGGAACTCGGTCAAAGAACTTGGCCAAATCCAGATCAACCACCGTTTGATATCCCTCTTTCAGGTACCCCGTTGCTTCAGCAATGGCGGTGTGAGCCCCGCGTTTTGGCCGGAAACCGTGACTGCTGGGATGGAAGGCCGGTTCGAAGATCGGTTCCAATACTTGAAGAACCGCCTGCTGCACCGTCCGGTCCAAAATATTCGGAATGCCAAGCCCACGATGCCCGCCCCCGGGCTTCGGCAGCCAAACCCGGCGGACATCGCCGGGCCTGTAGCGTTCCGTCAGCAAGTCGCGGCGCAAACGGGCGATGATCGACGGCGCTTTCGCCTCCGCCGCCTCGACCGTCTGTCCGTCCAATCCCGGCGCTCCCTTATTGCGTACTACGTTCAGCAGCGCCTTGGCCAGATTGGCTTCCGACGCCACTTCTTCGAGCAGCCGACTATCGTCGGCCACGCTGGCGGCAGAACCTGTCGTCTTCTTGGTCCTCGCTTTGTGCAGCAGGAAGCTCCGCCGCTCGGATGCGTCCGAGGGCTCGGACGACCCGCCCCCCGAGGGGCTGTCGGCGAACACGAGGCTCAATTGCCGTGGTCCCGTCTTTTTCAATCCATCTCTCCCTTTGCTCCACCGGCTTTCGCCGGCTTCCCGGCTCATATGAAGAGATCCGACTTCTGCGTGGACATCGTCCCGTCGTCGTTGCCTCCTTCGGGTCTACCGCTCACGCGGACCCACGCAGACCTCCCTGGGTAAGAACACTGGATGTCCCGCCGCTCCCGCCCCTATTACCGTCCCGGCCTCGGTTGGATTTCGGGCGTCGCGTTCGAAGACACGCTGACCCGGCCGGTTCGGCTTGCTCGGGGGTTTACTTTCGTTCGGTGCTGCGGTTCGCCTCGGGCTTCTTCCCCACACGGCCTCGCGGCGCCAGGGTCATAGGCGTCTCTCGACGGCAGACCCTGCGTGCAGTTGCCTCCGGCTCGCGGTTGCTACCAACTCGCCCCGCAAAGGACTTCCACCTCCAATCCAGTGCCCATGCCAGGCACACCTTCGCCGCCTTGCCGGCCGCCGCCTATGGCGTCGTCTTCGCGATGGCGGCGATCAGCTATTTCTGGCTGCAGGCGGAGTTCATCGCCTGCAATGGCCCGGATTCGTTTCTCGCCGAGGCGATCGGCGAGGACCGCAAAGGCAAATTGTCGCTCGCCCTTTATCTTCTCGCCATTCCGCTGGCTTTCGTTTCGCCCTGGGTCGCGATCGCGATTTATGTCGCGATCGCAGCGATGTGGTTGATCCCGGACCAGCGGATCGAAAGGTTTGGGCAGGGGTGAGGTTTCGCGCCGACGACAAAGCGTCCCTGCGGCGGTGGCGCCGTAGAGTCAAAAATCAAGGCGCTCGCTTGACCATCTCCAACCGATTGCGCGCGTCGTTGTCGCCGAGCTCCGCCGCCCTGTTATACTCCGCCATCGCCTCGTCCGTCTTGCCCTGCCCCTGTAGCGCGTCGCCCAAACCAACGTGCGGCCCCGCATCGCGCGGATCGAGGTCGATCGCCCTCTTATACTCCGCCATCGCCTCGTCCGTCTTGCCCTGCCCCTGTAGCGCGTCGCCCAAACCAACGTGCGGGGCCGCCAAGCGCGGATCGAGGTCGATCGCCCTCTTATACTCCGCCATCGCCTCGTCCGTCTTGCCCTGCTCCTTGAGCGCGTCGCCCAAACTAAGGTGTGG
Organism: uncultured Alphaproteobacteria bacterium; assembly: GCA_963815815.1. Classification (GTDB taxonomy): domain Bacteria; phylum Pseudomonadota; class Alphaproteobacteria; order Rhizobiales; family Beijerinckiaceae; genus Methylocapsa. Next base: position 560,491 of record CAWFIA010000006.1, on the reverse strand, counting down.
GACCGCCTCGTGCGGATCGAGGTCGATCGCCCTCTTATACTCCGCGAGAGCCTCGTCCGTCTTGCCCTGCTTCTTTAGCGCGTCGCCCATATTATTGTGCGGGACCGCCAAGCGCGGATCGAGGTCGATCGCCCTCTTATACTCCGCGATCGCCTCTTCCGTCTTGCCCTGCTCCTGTAGCGCGGCGCCCAAATTATAGAACGGGCGCGCGTCGCGCGGATCGAGGTTGATCGCCCTCTTATACTCCGCCATCGCCTCGTCCGTCTTGCCCTGCTCCTGTAGCGCGGCGCCCAAATTATAGTGCGTGTGCGCGTAGTACGGATCGAGGTCGATCGCCCTCCTATACTCCGCGATCGCCTCGTCCGTCTTGCCCTGCTCCTTCAGCGCGACGCCGAGATTTTGGTAAAGCTCAGCGCTAGGATCAATCTCAATCGCCTTGCGGTACTCCGCGATCGCTGCATCGAGCTTACCCTGATCTTGCAGTGCGGAGCCGAGATTGTTGTGAGGCCAAGTTGCGCGAGGATCAAGCGCGATAGCCTCGCGAAACTCGGCGATCGCCTCGGCCCTCCTTCCAATTTGGTAAAGGACGAGTCCGAGATTGTTGTGAATGTCACCGTTGCGAGGATCAAGGGCGATCGCCTTGTTGTACTCTGTGATCGCTTCATTGAGCTCGCCCTGACGACTTAGGATGTTGCCGATCAAATTATAAGCCCCGGGCACAACCGGATCCTTTTTGGGGAAATCAAGAACGACCCGCCGCGCGATCTCAAGGCTCTTGCTCGGGTTGCTTTCGTATAGTGACGCGGCGAGAATATATGGACGGGTTTCTTCCAAAATTTTCTGCGCAGCCTCCACATCTAGACTATCGGGATGATCCAGATCGACTCCATTGGCGCTCACATATGTCCCGTGACCGTCAATTCGAAGACGGAGCCAGAGCTTGTTATCCGCAATAGTGATGTCGCCGGCCACGTTGCGTCGATTGTTGTGACCAAAGGCGGTGCGAAGAGAGTCTGCGAGAGCCTCAAGCGACAATCCGCCGATCGTCGGAGCGGCTTTGGGCAGATCTGCTTGCATGATGATATTTGGCTCGGCTTTGGTGTTTGGCTCGGCTCTGACGTTCAGCGAAGGCTTTTGAGAATGAGAATTCGCGATTATTTTGTTGAGCGCGTTTTGCAGGCGTGCCGCGGCAACGTCAGCGGTGTAGCCGCTCGTCTCGAGCGATTTGGGCACGGAGATGGGTGCGACGAGGATGACGTCTTGGGTGATAGCTTGCCACAAAAGGACGCTGACGACGATCGAAACCACAATCCCTACAACGTTCAACGCGATCGTGGTCAAGCGTTTCCAATAAAGCTCGCAGTGCTCCCAGATGCTAAGATTTTGTCGAGGGAGCTTGCCAAGGGCGCGAGCGTCGAGTAGGCGTGGGGATTGCTCCGCCACGCCTCTCACAGAACCGGACATGCGGGCCCGCATCCGGCTCTTTGGATCGATATGTCAGAACTCCAGCGATAGCTGGGCCGATACCCGCGACAGGTTGAGATCGTTCCACAAGGCTTTGAGCGAGGCCATACGCCCGTCAAACCAAGACGGTGGATAGGCCTTCGTCATCGCCGGGCGGTTCGATTTCACCCATGCTCCTTTGCCGCAGAACGCACAGCCATTGGCAGCCTTGGAGCTGACGCCTTTGGCTTTCAGGTGCCGGTAGAGAAAGCGTTGCCGCTTCTTCTGCCGGACGATGATCGCCCTGATCCGGCGGCGGACGTGAGCGTCGATGACGCCCAATCCTTTTATCGCGTCCGGCGTGCAAAGCCGGAAGTACGATATCCAGCCTGTCAGGTAGCGGCTGATGTCTTCCATGCACGAGGAGATGGAGCGTCCCCAATTTGGGGGCGTCATTCCCCGCATCGTCGTCATCAGTCGTCGTTCCGTCTTGCGCGAAGGAAAGACGGCGACATTGTCGCCCTCACCCTCCTTCGCACAGCGGAAACGAAAGCCAAGAAAGTGGACATCCTCCGGTTTGCGAACGTCACTCTTCTCCTCGTTGACCTGGAGCCGCATGCGGTTTTCCAGGAATTCTCTGGATTGATGTCATGACGCGCTGTCCGGCGCGTTCGCTTCGCACGAAGATATTACAGTCGTCGGCGTATCGAACGAACCGGAGGCCTCGCCTTGCCAGTTCGCCATCCAGTTCGTTGAGGACAACGTTGGAAAGCATTGGCGAAAGCGGCCCCCCTTGTGGAGTTCCTTCCTTGACGGCGACCCTCGTCCCGTCCGGCATCACCACCGACGCCGTCAGCATCAGGCGCACCAAAGTGATTATCCGTTGGTCCTTCGCGCGCTCGGCGATCCGGGCCAACAGGCGCTGATGCGGAACTCGGTCAAAGAACTTGGCCAAATCCAGATCAACCACCGTTTGATATCCCTCTTTCAGGTACCCCGTTGCTTCAGCAATGGCGGTGTGAGCCCCGCGTTTTGGCCGGAAACCGTGACTGCTGGGATGGAAGGCCGGTTCGAAGATCGGTTCCAATACTTGAAGAACCGCCTGCTGCACCGTCCGGTCCAAAATATTCGGAATGCCAAGCCCACGATGCCCGCCCCCGGGCTTCGGCAGCCAAACCCGGCGGACATCGCCGGGCCTGTAGCGTTCCGTCAGCAAGTCGCGGCGCAAACGGGCGATGATCGACGGCGCTTTCGCCTCCGCCGCCTCGACCGTCTGTCCGTCCAATCCCGGCGCTCCCTTATTGCGTACTACGTTCAGCAGCGCCTTGGCCAGATTGGCTTCCGACGCCACTTCTTCGAGCAGCCGACTATCGTCGGCCACGCTGGCGGCAGAACCTGTCGTCTTCTTGGTCCTCGCTTTGTGCAGCAGGAAGCTCCGCCGCTCGGATGCGTCCAAGGGCTCGGACGACCCGCCCCCCGAGGGGCTGTCGGCGAACACGAGGCTCAATTGCCGTGGTCCCGTCTTTTTCAATCCATCTCTCCCTTTGCTCCACCGGCTTTCGCCGGCTTCCCGGCTCATATGAAGAGATCCGACTTCTGCGTGGACATCGTCCCGTCGTCGTTGCCTCCTTCGGGTCTACCGCTCACGCGGACCCACGCAGACCTCCCTGGGTAAGAACACTGGATGTCCCGCCGCTCCCGCCCCTATTACCGTCCCGGCCTCGGTTGGATTTCGGGCGTCGCGTTCGAAGACACGCTGACCCGGCCGGTTCGGCTTGCTCGGGGGTTTACTTTCGTTCGGTGCTGCGGTTCGCCTCGGGCTTCTTCCCCACACGGCCTCGCGGCGCCAGGGTCATAGGCGTCTCTCGACGGCAGACCCTGCGTGCAGTTGCCTCCGGCTCGCGGTTGCTACCAACTCGCCCCGCAAAGGACTTCCACCTCCAATCCAGTGCCCATGCCAGGCACACCTTCGCGGCGGCTACGCGCGCCGCCTTCGATCGCGAGACGACTGTACCTCTATGGAGGCGGACCATGGTCCAGTTTAAAGCCGATCACCGGACCAAGCAACAGCGTTCGAGGTCCGCCACGGCCTTCGCTCGGCGCGAATCTCTACGTAGCTCGTCGCCCCGGCGCCCGGCCGTTGGCCCCTCGGCTATCTACTCGTATTTGAAGCCAGAACGTCGCCAGCTATGCGGTTCAGCGCCAGCCGCAGACGCGGCGCCCCCTGCGCCACCAGCACACTCTGCGGCGACGCCGATGCACCGGGCGCCGCGTGTGCACGACGACGACCGCTTTCTCGACGAGGCTCTCCGCCTCGGGACTCGCCGTCTTGGAGGCGAGAGCGTCGTCGATGGTCATGAGCGCCGCTTCAGCGCTGTTCGGCGCCAAAGCTGATCCTATGGCGGCGGCCGCGGCGGCGCCCAGCAGAACGGCAAACATTGCGCGGCGATGAATATCCGGCATGGCATTCCTCCCAGGGAATGCTGGCCCTCATCCGAGCTCAGAGAGACAAAACCTACAGCAGAATGCCTGAAACGCGAAACCCGCCTTTCGCGCCGCAGCCTCGAGGTTCGGCGCCTACCCCTCAAGCCCCAACGCGGCCTTCACCTTGTGCGAATAGCCGTAAATGTCGTCGCGCAGTTGCAGGCGCCCGAAGGCGTCGACCTCGGCCGTGAAATATTCGAGGTGAATCGGCAACGGCTTCGCCAGATTGACGTAGCGCTCCTTGCCGCCGATGAGTTTTTTGATGCGCTGCTCGCTCCAGCCTTTGCCAAGCACCACCTGCGCAAACTGGAATGGATCGTCGACGCGCACACAGCCATGGCTGAAGGCGCGTTTTTCGTTGGAAAAGAGCGCGCGGGACGGCGTGTCGTGCAGATAGACCGCGAAATCATTCGGGAACATAAATTTGATCCGCCCCAGCGCATTTCGCTCTCCGGGCGGCTGGCGCACCGTCAGCTGGCCGCCGCGCCAGATCGTCTCATAGCCGAGACGATGCAGGTAGTGCGGGTCGGCGGCGAGTTTCGGCAGCATCTCTTTCTTAATGATGGATCGCGGCACGTTCCAATAGGGATTGACGATCAGAAACTGCATCTTGTTGGAGAAGACCGGCGTCGGCGTCTCCTCCTTGCCGACGACGACGCGATTGCGCTGCACCACCTCGTCATTCTCGATGACGGCGACCTCGAAGTCGGGAATGTTCACCTCGATGCGGCTGGCGCCCATGTCGCGCGGCATCCAGCGCCAGCGCTCCATATTGGCGATGATTTCGGCCTCGAGCCGCGCGGGCTCGCCGCCCGACAGAAGCGCGACAGTGCGCGCCGTCAACCGGCCGGAGCCCGGCAGGCCGTTGGCTCTCTGAAAATCGGCGATCGCGCTCGCCACCCGCGTGTCGTAGACAAGATCCTTGTCCGGCGAGTCATTGTCGTCATCAAAACTCAATTCCCCGTCGAGGCTGAGCTTGGCCCGAATCAGCGGCACGCGCGGATCGCGCATGCCGACTTTCAGCGTCGGCCCGCTCGGAATGGCGACGCCCCGCGCGAGCGGCCCGCGCGCGTTCTTTATCTCGGCGAGCTTTTGGCGCAGCGCCGCATAGCCCTTTTGCGGCGGGTTGAAATTTTTCAGGACGGCGCCCGCGTCTGGACCGGCGGTCGCGACGTTGGCCAGAATGACGGAGGGGTCGGCGACCTCCGGCCGCGCCCCGATCAGCGGAGAAATCGCGTGGGGATCGACGCGCGAGCCGGTGGCTTGGCGGGCGTAAGCGACGACGGCGTCGCTCAAGGCGATATCGGAGGCGGCGATTTCTTCGTCGGAGCCGCTCGCGACGAAGCGGATCGGCAGCCCCTTAAGGGTCAGCGCATCCTCGCTCGCCCGCTGCAGCCTCTGCAGCGTCGATTCAACTTCCGGGTTGGCGGCGCCGTCATGCGACCAAAGCGGCGCGAAATCACGGGCGGCGTAAAAAGCCGCGACGGCCTCGTGCTCCCTGCGGCGCTCGGCGGCGACCGGGTGATCTTGATCCCCCCGGGCGCGCGCCTCCAGCGCCGCCTTCACCGCCGCGTTGAGCGGCGCCAGCGGCGGCGCGGCGGCATCCGGCGCTTGGGTTAGAGCAGGGGCAGGAGCGGGGGCCGACGCCGCCGGCCCTTGATCGTCGGGCGACGTTGGAATTTCGGGCGCCTCCGCGCTGTCCTGTTGCGGCAAGGCAAGCGGCGGCTCCGCATTCTCCGGAAGCGTTGGAAGCTTCTTGACCTGCGCCAGCGCCGCGAAGGCGGCGTCCGGCTTCTTCGCCGTGGAGCGCGCCAAAGACTTGGCCGAACGCATCCTTTGGGGCGCGGGATGCAGAACTCAAAGGCTGCGTCGCGGCGGGCGTGCCGCCGACGTGCGCCTCAAGCGCGATGGCGCCCGATTCGCCGGCGGAAAAAAAGGCGAGAACTAGGATCGCCGCCAAAGCCGGCGCGTTCGCCAATTTCGCTTTTCCGCGCTGCAGCCGCATGGTCTGGAACGTTCCCTTAAAAATAACGCCGCGCGCGACCCAAAGGATCCGGCGGAGCTCGTGACGCTTTTCCAAATATTGGCAAATCTTAACTTATTTCACCTCAACCGCCGCCACACTTCTCTACAAAATAAGTTGAGGCCTCGCCTGCGGCGCGCCGCCGCGGCAAACTCAAACGCGCGCGGCGTGGCAAAGGCGCAACAGGGCAGCCGCGCTCACGCGGCCGCCTCCTGGCCGGCCTCGCCCGCGGGGCCCGGCTCTTCCGCCGTGAAAGCGAAGCCATATTGCTTCATCTTGCGGTAGAGCGTCGAGCGCCCGACGCCGAGCTTACGCGCCATCGCCGACATGCGGCCGCGATAATGGGCGAGCGCGAAGCGGATGACCTCCGCCTCCAGCGCATCGAGGCGGCGAACATCGCCGTTATCATCGAGCAGCGCCATAACATTGGGATCGCGCAACGGCGCCAGCGCAGGCTCCGGCTCGCGCTGCGCGAAACACGGGGCCGGGGCCGCCGGGATGCGCACGTCGAACCCTTGGACTTGCGCCGCGATCTGCGGAAACTCCGTCACCGTCAGCTCGTCGCCCTCGGCGAGCGCGACGGCGCGAAACACTGCGTTCTCCAATTGCCGGACATTGCCCGGCCAATCATAAGCGCCGAGCAAACTCAGCGCCTCGGCTGCGACGCCACGCAGCTTCTTGCCTTCCTGCGCCGAGAAGCGGGCGCAGAAGCCGCGCGCGAGACCGGCGATCTCGTCGCGGCGCTGGCGCAATGGCGGCACGCTGATCGGATGCACGTTCAATCGGTAATAGAGGTCTTCGCGGAACCGGCCCGCTTTGACCAGTTCGATCAAATTCTGCTTTGTCGCCGCGATCACGCGGACATCGACCCTCACGGGGCGCCGCCCGCCGATGGGATCGACCTCGCCGTCGCGAAGGGCGCGCAGGAGCCTGCCTTGCGCGGCAAGCGGCAAGGCGCCGATCTCGTCGATCAGCAGCGCGCCGCCATGCGCCTCGACGAATTTCCCGGGCCGTTTCTCGGCAACGCCGGCGACGGCGCCTTTTTCCTGCCCGAACAGGGCCGCTTCGATCGCCTCGGGGGGCAGGCCGGCGCAATTCACCGTCACGACAGGGCGCCCGCGCCGGTCGGACGCGGCGAGGACGGCGTGGGCGATCAAGCTCTTGCCGACGCCCGTCTCGCCTTCGAGCAGCGCCGGCTGCGCCGATTTCGCCGCCCGCTCGCCGAGCCGCGCGACGCGCTCCATCTCGGCGCTCGCCCCGCCAATGTCCTTGAATGACAGGACGCCGCCCGCCTGCCGGTCGAGGCGGCGGATTTCGGCCTCGAGCGCGTTGAGGCGCAAGGCGTTCTTGATCACTGCTAAGAGCCGCTCGGGTCCGGCCGGCTTGACGACGAAATCGACCGCCCCCGCGCGCATCGCCGACATCACCGCCTCGATCGACGCTTTTGTCGTCTGAACGATGACCTGCGGCCCAAAAACCTTGTCGCGCAAGGCGCCAAGCACGCCCATGCCGTCGAGATCGGGCATGACCAGATCAAGGATCATCAGATCGATTTTTTCGGCATGCGGCGCATTGATTCGGGCGAGCGCCGCCTCGCCGCCCGCCGCCGTCTCCGCCGCATAGCCGAAGCGATGGACGAGGCCTTCGAGCAGCTGGCGTTGGACGGGGTCGTCGTCGACAATTAGAATTTTGGGGGACATGCGGCCTCGCGCAGGTCCGGCCCAGGCTTGAAGCAAGCGCTGCTATGCCGGTCCACAGATCTAGGGGCGGAGTCGCCCCGTCGCAGGCCATGCTGGCCGATTAGGGTAAATGCGGTGTTAACGCGGACGGAAAAGAGTTGACGGAATAGGGGTAGCGCAGAGGCGCTCAGTTCGCCCACAAGCCGCCCTTCGCCGCGAGGATTTTTTCGCGCAGGCGCTCGGCCTTTCCGATGTCAAAGGCCGCGTTGCCTTTGCGAAACTCCTCCAAGGCGCCGTCAACGGCCGCGAGCGCCGCGTCGAGATGATGCGGCCCGCCGGTCTTCTCGAAGAGCGCATGATACACAAACACGAGATTGCCCTGGGTCATGGCCCATTGGCGCGGGACGCGCTCGCGGGTATATTCCTGCAGCGCCGCGCGATAGGCGGCGACGGCCTCTTCGAGCCGCGCCGTGCCGCTCTCGCGCTCGCCGAGCGTTCGGAGCGTAGCGCCGAGATTGTTCTGGGTCATGGCCCAATCGAGCGGGACGCGCGCGCGGGTTCTTTCCTGCAGCGCCGCGCGATAGGCGGCGACGGCCTGTCGAGTAGGCGTGGGGATTGCTCCGCCACGCCTCTCACAGAACCGGACATGCGGGCCCGCATCCGGCTCTTTGGATCGATATGTCAGAACTCCAGCGATAGCTGGGCCGATACCCGCGACAGGTTGAGATCGTTCCACAAGGCTTTGAGCGAGGCCATACGCCCGTCAAACCAAGACGGTGGATAGGCCTTCGTCATCGCCGGGCGGTTCGATTTCACCCATGCTCCTTTGCCGCAGAACGCACAGCCATTGGCAGCCTTGGAGCTGACGCCTTTGGCTTTCAGGTGCCGGTAGAGAAAGCGTTGCCGCTTCTTCTGCCGGACGATGATCGCCCTGATCCGGCGGCGGACGTGAGCGTCGATGACGCCCAATCCTTTTATCGCGTCCGGCGTGCAAAGCCGGAAGTACGATATCCAGCCTGTCAGGTAGCGGCTGATGTCTTCCATGCACGAGGAGATGGAGCGTCCCCAATTTGGGGGCGTCATTCCCCGCATCGTCGTCATCAGTCGTCGTTCCGTCTTGCGCGAAGGAAAGACGGCGACATTGTCGCCCTCACCCTCCTTCGCACAGCGGAAACGAAAGCCAAGAAAGTGGACATCCTCCGGTTTGCGAACGTCACTCTTCTCCTCGTTGACCTGGAGCCGCATGCGGTTTTCCAGGAATCTCTGGATTGATGTCATGACGCGCTGTCCGGCGCGTTCGCTTCGCACGAAGATATTACAGTCGTCGGCGTATCGAACGAACCGGAGGCCTCGCCTTGCCAGTTCGCCATCCAGTTCGTTGAGGACAACGTTGGAAAGCATTGGCGAAAGCGGCCCCCCTTGTGGAGTTCCTTCCTTGACGGCGACCCTCGTCCCGTCCGGCATCACCACCGACGCCGTCAGCATCAGGCGCACCAAAGTGATTATCCGTTGGTCCTTCGCGCGCTCGGCGATCCGGGCCAACAGGCGCTGATGCGGAACTCGGTCAAAGAACTTGGCCAAATCCAGATCAACCACCGTTTGATATCCCTCTTTCAGGTACCCCGTTGCTTCAGCAATGGCGGTGTGAGCCCCGCGTTTTGGCCGGAAACCGTGACTGCTGGGATGGAAGGCCGGTTCGAAGATCGGTTCCAATACTTGAAGAACCGCCTGCTGCACCGTCCGGTCCAAAATATTCGGAATGCCAAGCCCACGATGCCCGCCCCCGGGCTTCGGCAGCCAAACCCGGCGGACATCGCCGGGCCTGTAGCGTTCCGTCAGCAAGTCGCGGCGCAAACGGGCGATGATCGACGGCGCTTTCGCCTCCGCCGCCTCGACCGTCTGTCCGTCCAATCCCGGCGCTCCCTTATTGCGTACTACGTTCAGCAGCGCCTTGGCCAGATTGGCTTCCGACGCCACTTCTTCGAGCAGCCGACTATCGTCGGCCACGCTGGCGGCAGAACCTGTCGTCTTCTTGGTCCTCGCTTTGTGCAGCAGGAAGCTCCGCCGCTCGGATGCGTCCAAGGGCTCGGACGACCCGCCCCCGAGGGGCTGTCGGCGAACACGAGGCTCAATTGCCGTGGTCCCGTCTTTTTCAATCCATCTCTCCCTTTGCTCCACCGGCTTTCGCCGGCTTCCCGGCTCATATGAAGAGATCCGACTTCTGCGTGGACATCGTCCCGTCGTCGTTGCCTCCTTCGGGTCTACCGCTCACGCGGACCCACGCAGACCTCCCTGGGTAAGAACACTGGATGTCCCGCCGCTCCCGCCCCTATTACCGTCCCGGCCTCGGTTGGATTTCGGGCGTCGCGTTCGAAGACACGCTGACCCGGCCGGTTCGGCTTGCTCGGGGGTTTACTTTCGTTCGGTGCTGCGGTTCGCCTCGGGCTTCTTCCCCACACGGCCTCGCGGCGCCAGGGTCATAGGCGTCTCTCGACGGCAGACCCTGCGTGCAGTTGCCTCCGGCTCGCGGTTGCTACCAACTCGCCCCGCAAAGGACTTCCACCTCCAATCCAGTGCCCATGCCAGGCACACCTTCGAGCCGCGCCGTGCCGCTCTCGCGCGCGCCGAGCACAGAGAGCGCAGTGCCGAGATTCATCTGGGTCATGGCCCATTGGAGCGGGACGCGCGCGCGGGTATATTCCTGCAGCGCCGCGCGATAGGCGGCGGCCTCTTCGAGCCGCGCCGTGCCGCTCTCGCGCGCGCCGAGCACTAGAGAGCGCATTGCCGAGATTTATCTGGGTCATGGCCCATTGGAGCGGGACGCGGTCGCGGGTTCTTTCCTCTAAAGCCGCGCGAAAGGCGGCGACGGCCTCTTCGAGCCGCGCCGTGCCGCTCTCGCGCTCCCCGAGCGTTGCAAGCGCAACGCCGAGATTGTTCTGGGTCATGGCCCATTGGAGCGGGACGCGGTCGCGGGTTCTTTCCTCTAAAGCCGCGCGAAAGGCGGCGACGGCCTCTTCGAGCCGCGCCGTGCCGCTCTCGCGTTCGCCGAGCGTTCGGAGCGCCGTGCCGAGATTGTTCTGGGTCATGGCCCATTGGAGCGGAACGCGCGCGCGGGTAAATTCCTGCAGCGCCGCGCGAAAGGCGGCGACGGCCTCTTCGAGCCGCGCCGTGCCGCTCTCGCGCGCGCCGAGCGTCGAGAGCGAATTGCCCAACCAATTGAGCGCCGCTCCGCGCTGGTCGGCGTCGCGCGCGGCGGCCAGCATGCGGCGCGCCAGTTCGATCGCGACCTCCAGGGAAAAATTGACGCCTTTTTCCTCGCCCTCGGCAGAGAACGCCCGTAGCCGCTCTTCGTATTTCGGCGACCATGCCGGATGCCCGCCCGTCGCGTCCAAGGCTGCGATAGCCTCGATCCGGCGCGCCACGGCCACGGCGTCGCGGCGCAGAATGTCCTGCTTCACGCCCGCTTTGAGCAGCGTTTCCCGCGATCTACGGAGGGCGGCGCGCTGCTCCTCCTCCTGCCGGTCGAGTTCGGCCAGCGCCTGATCAATGGCTGCGGCTCCTGCAGCGAGGCGGCCGGTCTTCGTCGTCTCGGCGACTGTTTGTAGGACATCACTTATGAACGGGTCTTGATTGGAGCTGCGCGCGCCTTCGGCGATGACTTCAAGCGCGACTTCGACGGAGTTCTCCAGGCCCTTAACGGCTTGATCGGATTTGAGAACTTCATTGGGCTTCAACCGCTCGGCAAACTTTATGATTGCTTCGCGTTGAATGCCTTGATCGGCGGCTTTCGCTATTTCGCCGCCCTGGTCCATCCGGTTCACAATTTGCGCGGCTATTTCGGGAGGCAATTGGTCAATCCAGTCTTGAACCTCTCGGGGACGCCCGACCTGACGGAGGATAAAATCGAGTGCATGGAGATAAACATCGCTGTCCCTGTCTTTGGGCTTGCAGATATTTTCGTGATCACAATCAACCGGGACGATCTTCTGCACCGCAAGCCCCGGATCGGCGCTATCCGGCTTAACGATCAGATCAAGACCGTGCCAAGGTTTGGTTTCAGTGAGAACGAGGTGAGGAATGCGTCCTCCGTTCGCCCAGTCTCGATACGAATGGTTCAAGTCGCGCAAATGCGGATCATTGCGCTCCAAGGAAACTGTTGCTTGCGACGGTCTGGCCACTATCCGTAGCTTGTCAGCCAGATTAGCTAATCCCGCCCCGGTGTGAGGCGTTGCGAGGAAGGCAACTTTATCAACTCGGTCTAGCAAATTTCTGGCGTCTGCTCGATTGCGTCCTTTACTTTGCGCGCTATCCAGCAGCTGTTTGATTACGAGCCCGCCCAAGCTGTGCCCAACGAAGATCAGCGGGCCTGCCTGAAGGCCAGGTTCGACTAGCAAGCGTTCAAGAACGTTCGTCGCCCGATCGACCAGATGCATCGCCGAGCCATCCCAGTCTGATTTCGGGGCCTCATAGCCGACCGAGTAAATGGACAGACCTTCGACATCCTCGGCCAGCCATGCGGGCCAAAAAGCGATTTCCCTTGGCTCGGCCCTCCATGTTTTACGAATATCTCCGTCGAGGCCATGAATGAACACGACGTTTGCGCGCTTCTCTCCTTTGGCTTGGGCAACCGTCAGAAGCTCGGCCATATCAGTCCGATGTCGATTCTTGAAAATTGAGGATTTCAAACAAACCCCAAGGTAGGCGGCGCGCCCACCTCCGTCCATCGTTTTTGCGGTTGGCTGCCGACGAAGCGCAGCAGCCCAAGGTTGATCTTGCCGCGCGCGCTCCGATATGAAGCCTGGCTTGTTCTTGCGCGCCGCGCCCCTCCCGCCACATAAAGGTCAACCCATGCTCCCCATGCGCTCCCCCGGCTTCCACACCACGCCCGCCGCCGAGGCCGCGCAGCAAAACGCCGCGGAAAAAATCGAGCTCGGCGACCTGCCGGAATGGCGCCTCGATGACCTTTACGCCTCACCCGACGATCCCGCCTTCGCCTATGATCTCGCCAGGGCCGAGGCCGAGTGCAAAGTTTTTAGCGACGCCTATCGCGGCAAGATCGAAGAACTCGCCAAAGACGCGACGGGGGAAAAATTGGCGGAGGCGGTCAAGCGCTATGAGGCGCTGGAGGAATTGCTCGGGCGCGTCATGTCCTACGCCGGGCTGCGCTACGCCGAGGATACCTCCGACCCGGCGCGCGGAAAATTCTATGGCGACGCGCAGGAAAAGATCACCAACGCCTCGTCGAACCTGCTGTTCTTCGAGCTCGAACTGAACAAGCTCGACGACGGCGCCCTTGCGGACGCGCTCGAAAATGGCCCGCTGGCGCATTACCGGCCGTGGATCGAGGACATTCGCAAAGGCAAGCCCTATCAGCTCGACGAAAAGCTGGAGCAATTGTTCCACGAGAAATCGACCACCAGCTATTCCGCCTGGAACCGCCTGTTCGACGAGACGATCACGGCGCTGCGCTTCGACGTCGACGGGCAAATGCTCGCCATCGAGCCGGCGCTCAATCTGCTGCAGGACCCGAAGGAGGACACGCGGGAGAAGGCCGCGAAAGCCATCGGCTCGGTCCTCAAGGACCATTTGCGCGAGTTCGCGCTGATCACCAACACACTCGCCAAGGACAAGGAGATTTCCGACCGCTGGCGCGGTTTTCGGGACGTCGCCGATTCGCGCCATCTCTCCAACCGCGTCGAAGGCGAGGTGGTCGAGGCGCTGGTCAGCGCCGTTCGCGCCGCCTATCCGCGCCTGACTCACCGCTATTACCGGCTCAAGGCCAAATGGTTCGGCAAGCCGGCGCTAAAATTCTGGGACCGCAACGCGCCGCTGCCGAATGTCGCCGCGAAAATCTACCCCTGGGCGGAGGCGCGCGCGGCCGTCCTCGGCGCCTATGGCGCCTTCTCGCCGAAGATGGCCGACATCGCCCGACGCTTTTTCGACAAAAACTGGATCGACGCCAAGGTGCGCCCGGGCAAAAGCCCCGGCGCCTTCGCGCATCCGACGGTGCCGTCGGCGCACCCTTATGTGCTGCTCAATTTCCAAGGCAAGCCGCGCGACGTGATGACGCTCGCGCATGAGCTCGGCCACGGCGTGCATCAGTCGCTTGCCGCGCACAATGGCGCGCTGATGGCGCCGACGCCCTTGACGCTAGCCGAGACCGCTTCGGTGTTCGGCGAGATGCTGACGTTCCGCGCCCTGCTCGCCAAGACCGAAACGGCGGCGGAGCGCCGCGCCATGCTGGCCTCGAAGGTCGAGGACATGCTGAATACGGTGGCGCGGCAGATCGCCTTCTATTCCTTCGAGCGCAAGGTGCACATCGAGCGCCGCAAGGGCGAACTCACGGCGGAGCAAATCTGCGATTTCTGGATGAGCGAACAGGCTGAAAGCCTCGGGCCGGCGATCGAGCTCACCGACGACTACAGGTCCTATTGGGCCTATATTCCGCATTTCGTTCATTCGCCGTTCTACGTCTACGCCTACGCCTTCGGCGATTGCCTCGTCAATTCGCTCTACGGCGTCTATCAGAATGCGCGCGAAGGCTTCGCGGAGCGCTACTTCGCCCTGCTGTCGGCGGGCGGCGCCAAGCCCTATAGCGAGCTGCTCGCGCCCTTTGGCCTTGACGCCCGCGATCCCGCCTTCTGGCAGATCGGGCTCGGCATGATCGAGGGCTTGATCGCCGAGTTGGAGGCGCTGGAGGGGGCTTAGACATCACACTGAAGCCTTTCCGTTGCCGCGCAATCGCCGTAGCGATCGGGTTCGCTGCGACGGCCTTCGCCAAAGGCCGAAGGTATGGAGTATAAGCGCGAAAAAACCGTCAAGCTTAAGAACGGCAAAGTGGTGACGGTGATGAACGGCATGATGAGGGTGGTCCCCAGCAGTCGTTGGGAGAGTTCTTAGACGCGCCTGGCTCACGCCGCGGCGGAAAACTCCTCAAACGCAGCCAGAGCATTGGCCGCGTACATCAGCGAGGGGCCGCCGCCCATATAGACCGCCATGCCGAGCGTCTCCTCCACTTCGGGTTTGGTCGCGCCAAGCTTGACCAGTGTCTGGGCGTGAAAGCCGATGCGGGCGTCGCAGCGGGCGGCTACGCCCAAGGCGAGCGCGATCAGCTCCTTGGTTTTTTTGTCGAGCGCGCCGTCGTGGGTCGCGGCGCGGGCAAGGTCGCTAAAGCCTTTCATCACATCGGGCAGGTCGGCGCGCAGCGTCGCGAGGTTTTTTGAAACCCTCTGGGTCAGCTCGCGGTAATTCTTGGCGGAGAGGCTCATGAGGAAGACTCCGGGTCACTGAAGCCGAGTAGGCGGTACAAGGGGCAGAAACGCACCACGCCGGTCGCAAGCGGCACGACGCCGATCCATCGCCACGGACCGGTTAAATGGCCGAGGCTCGCGGCTATCAGCGCCGCTCCGATCAAAATCCGGGCGGCCCGGTCGATGGTCCCAACATTGGCATTCATGGCGAATCCTTTTTGCCGATGGCGGAGGGCCATGGGTGACATGCCCCCCGCGCCCGACATGGCCGCAATGCGCGCCGCCGCCGAGACGACGACCGCTTTGCTGCGCGCGCTCGCCAACACGGAGCGCCTTTTGCTGCTGTGCCAGCTGGCGCATGGCGAGAAATCCGTCGGCGAGCTCGAGGCGCTGCTCGACATCCGTCAGCCGACGCTCTCGCAGCAATTGGGGTGCTGCGGACGGAAGGGCTCGTCGCCACGCGGCGCGAAGGCAAGCGGGTCTATTACGTCGTCGCCGATCCGAAGATTTGGTCCCTGATCGATACGCTCTACACCTTGTATTGCGCGAGAAACTGAAGCTTTCCGCCAAGGCGAGACGTAGAATAAAGGAGCGGCCCCTGTCGTGAATGCTTGGCAGCCCTACCGCCGGCGACGAGTTTAATTTTCGTTCACAGTTGCGTTTTTTCGGAACACCCCGGTCATCAATTTCGTTGCACCGGCGCGGCCGGGGGCCGGCGTCACTCCGCGCGGCGATAGCCCGACATTCTAAAGCTGTCGCTTCGACCCCAAAACCGTCGAAGCCGGCGGGGATCGCCGGGGCGCCGCCTATCCGGACCGGTCGACGCCGCGCGATCCGCTTCAACGCCAGCGAGATAGGAGCTCCGCATGAACAGCCAATCGTCCGCAACGGTTGCTCTTCCCGGCACCGAACCGATGCGCCGCGATTTTCTTTACATAGCCACGGCCGCGGTGGGGGGCGTCGCGACGGCGGGGGCGATCTTCCCCTTGCTCGATCAGATGCAGCCCGACGCGCGAACGCTCGCCGCGGGCGGTCCGGTCGACGTCGATCTGAGCAACGTCGAGCCTGGCCAGCAGATCTCGGCGCGCTGGCGCGGCAAGCCGATCTTCGTCGTCAATCGCACGCCTGCGATGCTGCAAACCCTCAAAGATCCAAAGTTGCTGGCGCTGCTCGCTGACCCGAAGTCGCAGGCGCTCCAACAGCCGCCCTACGCCGACAATTGGGCCCGCTCGGCGAAGCCCGAATACGGCGTCGTCGGAATCTGCACCCATCTCGGCTGCGTGCCGCTGTTCGAGCCCCAGCCCAGCGCGACGCAGCCGGTCGCTAATTGGCCGGGCGGCTATTTCTGCCCCTGTCACGGCTCGAAATACGATCTCGCGGGCCGGGTCTACCGCGGCGTTCCCGCGCCCTATAATCTCCCGGTTCCGCCCTATCATTTTTTGAACGGCAAGACCCTTCGGATCGGCGAAAACCCGCCCGGCGTCAAATGGGACTTCGATTCGATCCTGCAGATCTGAACGCGTTGCGCCGACGTCCCGGCGCGGGGGATGTCAGCGCACGAACCCCAAAATATCCTTCACCGCCGCCATATTTTCTCTCGCAATCGCTTTCGCGCGCGTAGAACCGTCGGCGAGAACGCCGTCGATATAGGCGGCGTCGTCCTTGAGGCGCTTCATCTCGGCCCCGATGGGGCCGATCTTCGCCACGGCGAGATCGACCAGCGCCGCTTTGAAGGCGGAGAAGGTGCCGCCGCCAAAGGTCTTCAACACCGCCTGCTTCAATTCGCCGTTCAGCGCCGCGAAAATGCCGACGAGATTCTCCGCCTCCGGGCGTTTGGCCAACCCCTCAATTTCGAACGGCAAAGGCTCGGGGTCGGTCTTCGCCTTGCGCACTTTCTGCGCGATCGTATCGGCGTCGTCCGACAGATTGATGCGCGAATAATCGGAGAGGTCCGATTTCGACATCTTCTTCGCCCCGTCGCGCAGGCTCATCACGCGGGTGGCGGCCCCTTGGATCAAAGGCTCCGGCAGCGGAAAGAACGCCTCGCCAAAACCTTGCGTCGCGATCGAGGCGGCAAAATCGAGGTTGAATTTCTGCGCGATGTCGCGCGCCAGCTCAAGATGCTGCTTCTGATCCTCGCCGACGGGCACATGGGTCGCGCGATAAAGCAGAATATCGGCCGCCATCAGGCACGGATAGGCGTAGAGCCCGACCGAGGCGTTCTCGCGGTCCTTGCCCGCCTTTTCCTTGAACTGCGTCATGCGGTTCAGCCAACCCAGGCGCGCGACGCAGTTGAACACCCAGGCGAGCTCGGCGTGTTCGGCGACCTGGCTCTGGTTGAAGATGATATGCTGTTTCGCGTCGATGCCGGAGGCGATGAACGCCGCCGTGACTTCCCTTATGCTTGCCTTCAGCTCCGCCGGGTTCTGCGGCATGGTGATGGCGTGCAGATCGACGACGCAATAGATGCAGTCATGCGTGCGCTGCAATTCGACGAATTTGACGATCGCGCCGAGATAATTGCCAAGGTGCAGATTGCCCGTCGGCTGCACGCCGGAGAACACCCGTTCGGGGAATTTCGCCATAACGAGGGGCCTCCTGACGACTGACGCTTTTTCTATTGGCGCGCTATCGCAAGGATTTCGGCTGAACGCAAGGGGAGGCGGCGCGCGCGTCGGTCTCAGGGACGATCTTGGACTGGTGACATTCCGTTGATCCGCCCGTCAAACCAGGCGAGGTCTTTTCTCCAAACCGCATTGTCTGGGGACAGCGTGGTCAGGCGCGACATGATCGCTCGCCCTTCGCGCAGCGAGTCGAGCGCTTTGGCCGTGTCGCCGGATTGCCGAAACACGGACGCGATTTTGGCAAGCGTCACAGAGGTGAAGCGCTGCAAATCCGCATTCGACGGATCGCGGTCACGGATGGGAACCATCCTCGCAAGGCTGGCGCGATACTGTTCGAGCGCCGCGGGAAGATTGCCCTGCGCAAAGAATAATGTCACCGAGTCTCTCATTCGACACCGAGAGATCGCGCTGCCACTCGGCATTGCTGGGATCGGATTTGGCCAGCCGGTCCCTGATCGCGAGGCCGTCGGAATAGGATTTCAGCGCGTCGGCGAGATCGCCCTGCGCGATCCGCACATCGCCGACCTTCTCATAGGATACCGAGAGATCGCGCTGCCACTCGGCGTTGCCGGGATTGGATTTGGCCAGCCGGTCCGCGATCGCGAGGCTGTCCCGATAGGCGTTGAGCGCGCCGGCGAGATCGCCCTGCGCGCGGCGCACGTCGCCGACCTTGTTGTAGGACACCGAGAGATCGCGCTGCCAGCCGGCGTTGCCCGGGTCGGATCGGGCCAGCCGGTCCGCTATTGCCAGGGCATCCTGATAGGCTTTGAGCGCGCCGGCGAGATCGCCCTGCGCGACCTGCACGCCGCCGAGGCCGACCAAAGCCCAACATTAGTCCGGCGCGAGATTCCGGATGGCGGCGCTCAAGGTTTGTATCTGGAGCTTCAACCGAGCGGAGCTAAATCTTGGGCGTTCAGATTCCGAATTCACCGAAAGTCGCGAAAGCTTGGTCTCGGGCAATATCCGGCCGTTGACCTCGCCAAGGCGCGCAATTTGGCGCCCGAGGCCGCAACCCAGGTGGCGAGCGGCGTTGATCCAGCCGAAAAACCGCGCGAAACCGTCGCCGATGTGGCGGCGTTGTGGGTTGAGCGCCATGTAGCGCGCAAAACGCGCCCAAAGTCCGGCGCTGAAATCCGCCATTACCTCGATAAGGAAATCTTGCCGGTTTTGGGCAAGCGCCCCGTCGTTGGCATCACTAAGCGCGATTGCCGCGAGTTGATTGAGGCCGTTGCCGAACGCGCGCCAATCGCCAGCAACCGCTGTTTCGCGGTGCTATCGGCCTTGTTCGATTTCTGCTTAGCTCAAGAAATTCTGGCGGTGAATCCGATGGTCGGGCTCAAAAAGGCCAGCGTCGAGAAATCGCGTGAGAGGGTCTTGTCAGATAGCGAGCTGGCGGCGGTGTGGCGCTCAGCGGCGGCCTTGCAAACCCCCTTTGGCGCCGATGGTCCGGATTTTGATTTTGACCGGCGCACGGCGCTCTGAGGCCGCCGAAATGCGATGGGATGAAATCGACTTCGCTGCCAAGGTTTGGACCCTGCCATCGGCGCGCACCAAACGCGGCCGAAAGCGCAAATGGATAAGATGGCGGGTATAAGCGTGTGATTTTGGTGTGATTTGGAACACACGGTTCGCACCGCCTGTGCCAGATATCCAGGTGTTGAAGACACTCTTCAACTCAAACAGGAGATTGACATGACTTCGCTTAAACTATTCTACCGGAAAGGTGCTTCCGCTGCGCTGCTTCTGGGACTTAGCGTCGGAGCGCCCGACATCGCCCAGGCGTTCGAGCAGATCAGGGGGGGTGGGGTGTGGGGTTAGAGAGCGCCCCCTACATCGCGCCCAGCGCCCCCTACATCCCGCCCCCTAGCTCAAGCGGGACCCCGGCGCTCACGCCCCGAACGCAGGTCCCACCCCCCCTGCCCCTACCTGTCGCGCTGCCCCATTTCACGCCCCCCTCAAGCGGGACCCCGGCGACGCAGGTCAAGCCGGACCCCGGCCCCGATGCGGGGGTGGGGCCTGCGACGGGGGGGATAGGAGATGGAGGCGCGGAGAAAGGCGGAGAAGGAGGCGCGGGGGGGATTGATCTTACACATGCTGGCGACGACGGCGACGCTACAGGAGACTAACCCTCAATAAAAGCCAGTACGCCGTCAAAGCGCATCAGCGTCACGCCGGTTTGTGTATTCGCATCGAATGCGTTCAATGTGAGCGGCGATGCCCAGAGCGGGCATCGCCGCTCAAAGTGAGGCAAGACGCCTTCCCAGGCCTGCAGTTCGTGAAGGCGAGGCCCATGCCACGCGAATTTCCACCCTCCTTGAGCAGCACGGAGGCAGCCTCAAAGCGACCTAACATCCTGACCCAAGCCGACGGGGGGGCAATACTCGGCTGGCGTTACACGGGGCTTGTAACGGGGCGGGTTGGCGGTGACCGGCGCGGGGACTGTCTTTGACGGTGACCGGCCCTCGGCAACCGGCGGAAAATTATTGGCTAAGTGATTGACGGCGCGAAAATTTTTGTGTGCGTCGGCGAACTCTTGCCGCTTAATATCTGTCTAGTTCGCGTCGGTGCGTGCGTATGCCGGGGCGCGGCCAATATGGTCCGCATCGAGTTCATCGACGAAAGCGCCACGGTTTCGTCGTCGAGCGCGGCGCTGGCGGCGGACCTGGAGAAGCAGGGGCGTAGGCCGCCGTCAGTACTGACCCAGCAGCCAGACTTCACCGGCTCCTCTCCGGATGGAGAAAAACGGAGCGCCCTCGCGCTCACAAAATAAAACGGCTCAAATCGGCGTTTCTCGCGAGATCGCCGATATTGTTCTCGACGAAAGCGGCGTCGATGACGATCTTCTCGCCGGAACGATCGGTCGCGGTAAAACTCACTTCGTCGAGCACGCGCTCCATCACAGTTTGCAGCCGCCGCGCGCCGATATTCTCGACGCTCGAATTGACCTCGGCGGCGATCCGCGCCAGCGCATTGACGGCGTCGGGCGAAAAGGAGAGCTCCACCCCTTCCGTGCGCAACAGCGCCTCATATTGCTTGATCAGGCTCACCTCCGTCTCGGTGAGGATGCGGCGGAAATCATCCTCGGTCAGCGGCGCGAGCTCGACCCGGATCGGCAGCCGCCCCTGCAATTCCGGCAGAAGGTCGGACGGTTTCGACACATGGAAGGCGCCGGAGGCGATGAACAATATGTGGTCGGTCTTCACCACGCCGTGCTTGGTCGGCACGCTGGCGCCCTCGATCAGGGGCAGGAGATCGCGCTGCACGCCCTCGCGGGAGACGTCGGCGCCGCCGCGCCCCTCGCGCACGCAGATCTTGTCGATCTCGTCGAGAAAGACGATGCCGTTGTTTTCGACCTCATGGATGGCTTCGCGCACGATCGCGTCCTGATCGACCAGCTTGTCGCTTTCCTCGGTGATCAGCGGGGCGACGGCGTCTTTCACAAGGATGCGGCGCGGCTTGGGGCCCTTGCCGAGCGCCTTGCCGAAAATATCGCCGATTGAAATGGCGCCGATCTGCGAGCCCGGCATATTTGGCAAGTCAAACATCGGAAAAGCAGGGCCGGCCTGCGCGAGCTCGATCTCGATTTCCTTCTCGTCGAGCTCGCCGGCGCGCAGCTTCTTGCGAAAGCTGTCGCGCGTCGCGGGCGATGCGGCGGGGCCGACGAGGGAGTCGAGAATGCGGTCCTCGGCGGCGAGCTCGGCGCGCGCATGCACGAGCTTGCGTTTCTCGTCGCGGATCATCGCGATCGCCGTCTCGACGAGATCGCGGACGATCTGCTCGACGTCGCGTCCGACATAGCCGATTTCGGTGAATTTCGTCGCTTCGACCTTGAGGAAGGGGGCTCCGGCGAGTTTCGCCAGACGGCGCGAGATCTCGGTCTTGCCGCAGCCGGTCGGGCCGATCATCAGAATGTTTTTCGGCAAAACCTCCTCGCGCATCGATCCTTCGAGGCGCAGGCGGCGCCAGCGGTTGCGCAACGCGATGGCGACGGCGCGCTTCGCGTCGTGCTGGCCGACGATGAAGCGGTCGAGTTCGGAGACGATCTCGCGAGGGGAAAAATCGGTCATGACAGCCCAGTCGTCGGCAAGGGATTTTGCAAAAGCGTTTTCAAGCGAAGCGCCGGCCGTTTCGCGCCAAGACCATGCGACAAAACCGGAGGCGGCGCAAAATTCAGTTCGACGCGATCGATTCGATAACGAGATTGCGATTGGTGTAGACGCAAATCTCCGAGGCGATTTCCAGCGAGCGTCGCGCGATGGTCTCGGCGTCAAGGTCTGTCGGCAGCAGGGCGCGCGCCGCCGCCAGCGCGTAATTGCCGCCCGAGCCGATGCCCATCACTGACCCCTTGTCGGTCGCCTCCGGCTCTAGCACGTCGCCCGTGCCGGTAAGGACGAGCGCCGCCTGCTTGTCGGCGACGAGCATCATCGCCTCGAGCCGGCGCAGATAGCGGTCGGTGCGCCAATCCTTCGCCAGCTCGACGCACGCCCGCAAAAGCTGGCCGGGGTACTGCTCGAGCTTGCCCTCCAGCCGCTCGAACAGGGTGAAGGCGTCAGCGGTCGCGCCGGCGAAGCCGCCGATGACCTCGCCCTTGGCGAGGCGGCGCACCTTCTTGGCGTTGCCCTTGACGATGGTCTGGCCGATCGAGACCTGCCCGTCGCCGCCGATGACCGTGCGGCCGTCTTTCTTGACGAGGATAATGGTGGTGCCATGCCAGGATTCGGGCGCGGGCGGTAAAGTTTGCATCGAGGCTTTCTGTACTTGGAGGATCTGGGGATCTCGGTTTGGGAAACGTCCCCTCATCCTGAGGAGGCCAAAGGGCCGTCTCGAAGGATGAGAAGCATTCGCGGTTGGTCCCTAAGGACGCCCTCGCGCTTCGAGACAGGCGCTACTCGTCCTCCTCAGCATGAGGACTTGATGTTTGTGCCCGCCGACCCCCGAGCGAGAAAAGACTGATCTCCATCTATGGCTTCATCGCAGCCTGCGCAAGGGAGGGAGGCGCGAGAGCGCTCTGGGAGTTGGCGGCTCTCCGTTCTGGCGCAAGCGCCGACGACCTAACTCATTTCGTACGGCCGCCGTCGCCGCGCTGTTCATGAGCCGCCACTCGCTCCCGGCGTCTGCTATAAACAGGGATTATCTTCGAGGAGGCGCCATGACGACGCCGAAAGTAGCGTTCGCCGCCGTGGCGGGAACGGCCGCCTATCTCGGCCTCGCCATCCTTGGCTCTGGCGGGTTCGCCGCGTTCTTTTCGCATCCGCCGCTGATCGCCCTGACAATCATCTTTTTCGTGCTGACCGGCGCGGCGCTTTTCACCCAAGGCAACATCAGCTCCGGCGAGCGCGAGGATCGCTCCAATCGCTGGGTCCTCGCAGCTTTCGCGCTGATCGGGCTTCTCTCCGCCTATCTGCCGGCCTTGACCGACCGCAAAGATTTTTGGACCATCGACGGGGAAGCCATCCGCCGGCTCGGCGTCGTGCTCACCGCACTCGGCGGCGCGCTGCGAATCGGGCCGGTCTTCGTGCTCGGCCGCCGTTTCAGCGGGCTCGTCGCCATCCAGCCGGGGCATGAGCTGGTCACCAGCGGCGTCTACACCGTCATCCGTCACCCGAGCTACCTCGGCTTGCTCGTCACTGCGCTCGGCTGGGCGCTGGCTTTCCGCTCGGGAGTCGGCGTTCTCCTCACGGCGCTGCTCATTCCGCCGCTGCTTGCGCGCATCAGCTCCGAAGAGCGGCTGCTCAGCGCCCATTTCGGCGCCGAATACGACGCCTACCGCGCCCGCACCTGGCGCCTTATTCCCGGGCTCTACTGAGGCCGGCGGCTAGCCAACCGCCCTTCGACTTGCTAGAGCAGCGGCTTGCCTCTTAGAGCAAAAAAATGCGCGCCGCAAAAATCTCCCGCAAAACCAAGGAAACCGAGATCGACGCCTCTGTCGATCTTGACGGGACCGGCGCGGCGAAAATTTCGACGGGAATCGGCTTTTTCGACCATATGCTGGAGCAGCTGGCGCGTCATTCGCTGATCGACATCGCGATTTCCGCCAAGGGCGATCTTCATATCGACCAGCATCACACCGTCGAGGATACAGGCATCGCGCTTGGCCAGGCGATCCGTCAGGCGCTCGGCGATCGCGCCGGCATCGCCCGCTACGCCGATGCGCTGCTGCCGATGGACGAAACGCTGACGCGTGTCGCCATCGACGTGTCGGGGCGGCCTTTTCTCGTGTTCAAGACCGCGTTTGCGCGGGCAAAAATCGGGGAGTTCGATACCGAGCTGGTGCGCGAGTTCTTTCAGGCTTTCGTCATGAACGCTGGGGTGACCCTCCACATCGAGACTTTATATGGCGAGAACGCGCATCATATTTCGGAATCATGCTTCAAGGGCCTCGCCCGCGCCATGCGCGCCGCCATCGCGCTCGATCCGCGCCAGAAAGGGACCATTCCCTCGACAAAAGGATCGCTCGGCGGCTGACCCCGCCTTCGATGAGGAGCAGACCCATGGCGGTCTATTCGGTCCATCTGCCAAACGGGAAAGCCGCCAACGTCGGCGAGGCCGCCTTCGTGCGCGAGGGCTTTAGCCTAGGCGCCTTTTTCCTGGGGCCGTTGTGGCTTTTTTGGCGCGGGCTGTGGCTATGGGCCATCCTATGGATCGTCGGATTCTTTGTTCTTTTGGGCCTGACGGGAGCTGGCGTTCTTTCGGCCAGCGCCAGGCTGGCGCTGGTTTTTCTGGCTCAGCTCTTGCTTGGCCTAGAAGCTAATCGGCTCCTGGAAGGGCGGCTCTGGCGCAAGGGCTATAATCTGATCGAGATCATCGCCGCCGCCGCCCTCGATGAAGCCGAACTGACTTTTTTTCACCGTTACGGCCGGGAAGGGGCGAGCGCCGCGCCCAATGCGCCGGTCCCGGCGGCTGTTCATTTCCGGCCCGTTCCGGCGTCCGGCGCGCCGACTGTTCTTGGCAGCCTTCCGGAGCCTGAGGCCTAACGGTGAAAGTCGCTATCGTCGATTATGGATCCGGCAACCTGCACTCGGCCCGCAAAGCCTTCGAGCGGGCCGCGCGCGAAGCAGACCTCGACGCGGTCATCAAGGTGACTCCAGATCCTGACGCGGTCTTCGCCGCGGACGCGATCGTCTTGCCGGGCGTCGGCGCCTTCGCCGACTGCAAGCGCGGGCTCGAAGCGTTATCCGGCATGGTCGAAGCGATGACCGAGGCTGTGCGCGCCAAGGGACGCCCGTTTCTTGGCATTTGCGTCGGGATGCAGCTGCTGGCGACGCGCGGGCTGGAGCATGGCGATACGCCGGGCCTCGGCTGGATCGATGGCGAAGTCGACCCGATAACGCCGGCGGACCCCGCTCTGCGCATCCCGCACATGGGCTGGAACACGCTCGATCTCGCCCGCGAGCACCCCCTCCTGCGCAAAATTCCGACCGGCGAGAAAGGCCTGCACGCCTATTTCGTCCATTCCTATGCCTTCAAGCCGGCGCGCCAGGACAGCGTCATCGCCAGCACCGATTACGGCGGCGCGATCACCGCCTTGGTTGGGCGCGACACGATCGTCGGCTCGCAGTTCCATCCGGAGAAAAGCCAGACCCTTGGCCTTTCCCTGATCGGCAATTTCTTGCGGTGGCGGCCATGATCCTGTTTCCCGCCATCGATCTCAAGGACGGGCGTTGCGTGCGCCTCGAACAGGGAGACATGGCGAAGGCCACCATCTTCAGCGCCGACCCGGCGGCGCAGGCGCAAAGTTTTGCGCGTCAGGGCTTTTCTTATCTCCATGTCGTCGATCTCGACGGCGCGTTCGCCGGAGCGCCGAAGAACGCCGCGGCCGTCGACGGAATATTGGACAGCGTCAAAATGCCGGTCCAGCTCGGCGGCGGCATTCGCACGCTCGCGACGATCGAGGCCTGGCTGGCGAAGGGCGTCGCGCGCGTCATCATCGGCACAGCGGCGGTGCGCGATCCGGAGCTGGTGCGCGCGGCGGCGAAGCTCTATCCGGACCGAATCGCGGTGGGCATCGACGCGCGGGACGGGCATGTGGCGGTCGAAGGCTGGGCCAAGACCTCCGACCTCAGCGCGCGCGACCTCGGCCGGCGTTTTGAAGACGCGGGCGTTTGCGCCATCATCTATACCGACATCGCCCGCGACGGCGTATTGCAAGGGCTGAACATCGAGGCGACGCTGGCGCTGGCCGAGGCGCTCGACATTCCCGTCATCGCCTCGGGAGGCCTCGCCTCGATCGCCGACGTCGAGCGCTTGCTGCAGCCGGATTGCGCCAAACTCGCAGGCGCCATCACCGGCCGCGCGCTCTATGACGGCAGGCTCGATCCGGCCGCGGCGCTGGCGCTAATCGCGCGGGCGAGCGCCGATGCTTAAAGCCCGCATCATCCCTTGCCTCGACGTCAAGGACGGACGCGTCGTCAAAGGCGTCAATTTCGTCGATCTGCGCGACGCCGGCGACCCGGTCGAATGCGCCATCGCCTATGACGCCGCCGGCGCCGACGAGCTTTGCTTTCTCGACATCACCGCGAGCCATGAGGATCGGCCGATCCTGCTCGACGTCGTCCGGCGCACGGCCGAGGCCTGCTTCATGCCGCTGACCGTCGGCGGCGGCGTCAGGACCCTCGACGACATCCGCGCGCTGCTGCTCGCGGGGGCGGACAAGGCCTCGATCATGACTGCCGCGGTGCATAATCGCGGCTTCGTGCGCGAGGCGGCGGAAAAATTCGGCAGCCAATGCGTGGTGGTGGCGATCGACGCGAAGCAGACCGCGCCCGGCCGATGGGAGATTTTCACCCATGGCGGACGCAATCCGACCGGCATCGACGCGATCGAATACGCAAAAGAGGTCGTCTCCTTCGGGGCCGGCGAGATTCTCTTGACCTCGATGGACCGCGACGGGTCTCGAAGCGGCTTTGATCTTGCTTTGACGAGAGCGGTGACGAGCGCCGTCAAAGTGCCGGTCATCGCCTCGGGCGGCGTCGGCGAGCTGCGACCATCTCGTCGAAGGCGTCAGAGACGGCGGCGCGACGGCCGTGCTCGCCGCCTCGATCTTCCATTTCGGCGAATTCACCGTCGCCGAAGCCAAGCGCTATATGGCGAAAGCCGGATTGCCGATGCGGCTGGATGGGCTAGGGTGATATTCTTCCGCCAGCGGGAGAGAAGGATGCAGCCGTTCAGCCTCGATGATCTTGCCGCCATCATCGCCGCGCGCGGGGAAGCGACGTCGGCCGCGTCCTACACCAAATCCCTGCTGGCGGCCGGACCCGCCCGCGCCGCCAAAAAATTCGGTGAGGAGGCGGTCGAACTCGTCATCGCCGCGCTCGAAGGCGAAAAGCAGGCGGTCATCGCCGAAAGCGCCGACGTGCTGTATCATCTGCTTGTCCTGTTGCGTCTCGGCGGCGCGTCGCTTGCCGAGGTGCTCGAAGAATTGGAGCGGCGTACGAGCCAATCTGGACACGAGGAAAAAGCCTCCCGCCGGAGCGCTTCGCAGTGACGGCGGCGTCCGACCTCAACGCGCTGGAGTTTGCGCGCCGTGGAAATAATGCGCGGCTGGCGGAGCCGCCGGGGGGAATGCCGATGGACCAGCGCGCGGCGGAGGTCGACGTTCTATCGCCTTACCATCGCTTCAGCCGCGCGGAATGGGCCGCCCTGCGCGCGGACACTCCGCTGACTCTGACGCTGCACGACCTTTCGCGGCTTAAATCGCTCAACGATCCGATCTCGCTCGAAGAAGTCGTCGCGATTTACCTGCCGCTGTCGCGTCTTTTAGCCCTTTATGTCGCCGCGACCCAGGGCCTTTATAAGGCGACGCAGCGCTTTCTCGACGCCGAAGGCGGCAAGACGCCCTATATCATCGGCGTCGCCGGTTCGGTGTCGGTCGGCAAATCGACGCTATCGCGCATCATGCAGGCGATGCTGTCGCGCTGGCCAAATACGCCGAAGGTCGATCTCGTCACGACCGACGGATTCCTGCATCCGAACGCCGTACTCGAAGCCGAAGGCCTGATGGCCAAAAAGGGCTTTCCCGAAAGCTATGACGGCACGGCGCTGTTGCGGTTTCTCTCGGACGTAAAGGCGGGTCAGCGCCATGCCCGGGCTCCCGTTTATTCGCATTTGACCTATGATGTCATCCCCGGCGAATACATCATCGTCGATCGCCCGGACATACTGATAGTCGAAGGCCTCAACGTGCTGTTGCCCAATCGCCCGGCCAAGGACGGCCGGGGACTTCCATTCGTATCGGATTTCTTCGATTTCTCGATCTATCTGCACGCCGAAGAGCGGGATCTCGAACATTGGTTCGTTGAGCGCTTCATGCGGTTGCGGGAGACTTCCTTTCGCGATCCGCAGTCCTACTTCAAGAAATACGCAGAGCTCAGCAACGCCGAAGCAGAAGCTGTGGCGCGCAACATCTGGGTCACGATCAACCTCGCGAATTTGCGGGAAAATCTGCTTCCGACCCGCGCCCGGGCGAGCCTCGTTTTGACCAAGGGTTCGGATCACCGGATCGAGGAGGTCGAGCTGCGCAAGCTGTAGGCGCGCTCAACTCCTGTTCACCCGTCAGGTGCGCGCCAGGCGCGCCGTCGTTGGCATGGTTTTGGCCGGAGCGACACGTTTGGGAGTCCACACTCTCGTCGCGGCGAAGACGCCGTCGACAAGCAAGCAGCAGGCGACGCTGACGCATCGGGGAATAATCTATGACGGAACTGAGAAAGCTCAAGAAGCCACTGACCGGGTCTTGACCTCCACAAAACTCCAGTCACAGTCCGCTCTGGTTCGAACGGCCCGACGAACGAGGCCCTGAACCGGAGGAGACGCAAAAATGTTGAAAAAGCTCATCTTCGCCGCAACCTTCGCCACCTTCGTCGCGACCCCTGCGATAGCGCTCAAAGTATCGAAGTCAGCCGATATGGCGGCGTCTCCCGCCAAGGTCTGGGCGCTGATCGGCGGTTTCTGCGCCATCAGCGATTGGCACCCCGTCATCGAGAAATGCGTGCTCTCGAAAGAGGGCGATAAGCAGCTGCGGACATTGAGCTTGAAGGGCGGTGGAACGATCCTCGAAGAACAATTGTTCCACAATGATGACAAGATGAGCTACAGCTACAAGATCCTGGAAGGCCCATTGCCGGTGGCCGACTATGAAGCGACGATGGAAGTCGCGCGCTCGGGCTCCGGCTCCAAAGTGACGTGGTGGAGCACGTTCGAGGCCAAGGGCGCGGAACCAGCCAAAGTCGAGGAGACGATAGGCGGCATTTTTGATGCGGGCTTGAAGGGAATCGCCGCCAAGCTTAAGTAGCCCCAATGATAGCCGCCCGCGGCGAAACTGCGGGCGTTCCTTTCCGAAATGGGCGCTGAAATTTTCGGGGCCACTCTACTTTATGTGTTGGCGTTCGACGGACCGGCTGCATTGGCTCGCGGGTCGAAACGTCCTAAAAAGAGCGCCGCTTGACTTCCAACATTCACGGTCCGCCGCCGCGCGCTATGTGAGAAAGTCCCCAAGGCTTTTTGGGCTGAGCGATCGCGAAAACAGGCACCGAAGTTTAGGCGAATTAGTTCATCGAAATAATGCGATAAAGAGCGTGATCAACTCCCTTTCAATCATCCTGCCCGGGATCGGCGGTTGAATGAGTCTCGAGGTTCCCGCCACTCCCGACGAGGCGGCGGCGAGCGTCGCGGAAGCCGCCAAGCTGCGCGCGCCTTTGTCGATTACCGGTCTTGGCTCCAAATCGGCGCTCGGGGCGCCATGGAGCGCGATGCGGCGGCTTGATCTTTCAGCCCTGAGCGGCGTTACCGCTTACGAGCCGGAGGAGCTTTTCATCACAGCGCTCGCGGGCACGCCGATCGAGATCATCGCGGCGACGCTCGCCAAAAAGGGCCAGGAACTCGCCTTCGAGCCAATGTCGTTCGGCGCGCTTTACGGCACGGGACCGGGCTCTTTGGGCGGCTGCCTGATGGCGAACCTGTCCGGCCCGCGCCGGATCAAGGCCGGGGCGGCGCGCGACCATATTCTGGGAGTCAAGGGCGTCAACGGCAAGGGCGAGGCATTCAAGGCGGGCGGAACGGTCGTCAAGAATGTGACGGGCTATGATCTGTCGCGCGGCCTCGCGGGCTCATTCGGGACCCTCGCGGTCGTCACCGAACTCACCTTCAAAGTGCTTCCGCGCGCCGAAACCGCCGCGACGCTGGCGCTCCCGGGCCTTATGCCAAAAGCGGCGATCGAGGCCCTTTGCGCCGCCATGGCCGCGCCGGTCGACGTTTCCGGCGCGGCGCATCTGCCTCCTTTCGCGGCTAATGCTCTCGGCTTCGCCGATGCGGTCACTTTGGTGCGGCTTGAAGGCTTCGCGCCTTCTGTCGACGAGCGATTCGAGCGACTGGCTGAGAGCCTCAAACCCTTTGGCGGCGCGGAGCGGATCGACGAAGCCGCCTCCACGCTGCTATGGCGGGCGATCCGCGACGTCGCGCCGGTCGCCGCCCCCCGCGAAAAAATTATCTGGAGAATCTCGGTCGCGCCCACGGCTGGAGCGCCGGTGGCAGCCGCTATCGGCAAGATCTATCCAAGCGAAGCCTTCTTCGACTGGTCGGGCGGACTCGTCTGGCTCGCCATGGAGCCAGATTGCAGCCCGGATGCCGGGGCGGAGCTGATCCGCGGCGCTATCGCCGTGCATGGCGGCGGTCATGCGACTCTGGTGCGCGCGCCAGACGAATTAAGGACGGCGACCCGCGTATTCCAGCCCTTGCCGCCGGCCCTCAAAGCCTTGTCGCAGAGATTGAAGGCGCAGTTCGATCCGTTCGGCATTCTGGAGCCGGGGCGAATGCAGTTCGGGGACTTGACATGCAGACGCATTTTTCTCTGGCCCAGCTTGCTGACCCCGGCCTCCAAGAAGCGGAGAGCATTCTACGCAAATGCGTGCATTGCGGATTTTGCACCGCGACCTGCCCGACATTCGTCCTCCTTGGCGATGAGCTCGACAGCCCGCGCGGACGCATCTATCTCATTAAGGAGATGCTCGAAAACGGCCGGGCCGCCGACGCCGAGACGGTGAAGCATATCGATCGCTGCCTCTCCTGCCTTTCCTGCATGACGACTTGCCCGTCCGGCGTCAATTACATGCATCTCGTCGACGAGGCGCGTGTCCACATCGAGCAAACTTATAGCCGACCCATTGCCGACCGCGCGCTGCGCGCCCTTGCTGGCACTCGTTCTGCCTTTTCCCGGGCGTTTTCGCCTCGCCTTGCGCGCCGCCGCGCTGGCGACTCCTTTGACGCCTTTCCTCGCCCGCTCTGGATCGACGGGCGAGAGGCTCGCGGCCATGCTGCGGCTGGCGCCGCTCCGGCTGCCGCCGGCTTCAGTCTATCCAAGACGGGCGAAATCAAGCCGGCCCCGACGCGGCGCAGAGCCCGAGGGTGCGCGTCGCCCTGCTTGGCGGATGCGCCCAGAAAGTGCTGCGCCCCGCGATCAATGACGCGACGATCCGGCTGCTCACCCGTGTTGGCGTTGAAATCGTGCTGCCGAGAGGGGAAGGCTGCTGCGGCGCGCTCGTCCATCATCTCGGCCAGGAGCGTCGATGCCCTCGATCAGGCGCGGCATAATATCGACGTCTGGACCGCCGAAATCGAGCGCGAAGGCCTCGACGCCATCGTCGTCACGGCTTCCGGCTGCGGCACGGTGATCAAGGATTATGGCTTCCTGCTGCGCGCCGACCCGGCCTATGCGGCGAAAGCGGCGCGGGTCTCCGCACGTGCCAAGGACGTCACCGAATTTCTCGCAACGCTCGGACCGCCGAGCCGGTCGACAAGCCAAAGCTGACGCTCGCCTATCATTCGGCCTGCTCGATGCAGCATGGCCAGAAGATCACGAGCCTACCCAAGGAGCTGCTCGCCAAGGCG
The DNA here is from genome assembly GCA_963815815.1 of uncultured Alphaproteobacteria bacterium. Classification (GTDB taxonomy): domain Bacteria; phylum Pseudomonadota; class Alphaproteobacteria; order Rhizobiales; family Beijerinckiaceae; genus Methylocapsa. The sequence goes on along the minus strand of CAWFIA010000006.1, from coordinate 529,110 downwards.
GGCTTTACGGTCCGCGACGTGCCGGAAGGCCATTTGTGCTGCGGCTCGGCCGGAACCTACAACATTCTGCAGCCCGAAATCGCAGCCGAGCTGCGCGAACGAAAAATCGCCAACATTCTGAAAACGGAGCCCGACGCCGTCGCGACCGGCAATATCGGCTGCATCGCGCAGATCGCGCGCGGTCTCGACTGTCCGGTGCTCCATACGGTGGAGCTGCTGGACTATGCCTATGGCGGCCCCAAGCCCGCCGGACTCCCATAGGGCTATCGCGACGCAAGGCCTTCGGCGTACGGATGCGCGCTATTCCGCCGCAGCGGCTGGCGCCGCCGCATAGACGAGCCAGAACGCTCTCTCGCCGAGGCTATTGACGAACGCCTGATGCGCGCGCAATTCGGAAGGCTGCAAGCGCGGAGCGAAAGGTTCGGGGCGTTTTGTCAGCAATGCCTCCCCCGCCTGCGCTGACGCCGTGAGGTTTGCGCCGAAAATCAGCGTCGCCTGCCGTCCGCCGCAAAGCTCGGCATAGACTTCGGCGAGAATTTCGGCGTCGAGCAAGGCGCCGTGCTTGGTCCGGCGTGACGCGTCGACGCCGAAGCGCGCGCAAAGCGCGTCGAGGCTGTTCGATGCGCCTGGAAACTTGCGCCGCGCCAGCGCCAAAGTGTCGATCACCCGATCGGCGCCGATCGGCACAGCATCGAACGCGGGCAAGTTCGGCGTTGATGAAACGGATGTCGAATTCGGCGTTATGCGCGACGATTTTGGCGCCGCCGAAAAATTCGAGGAAAGGACCGCTGATCTCGCCGAACAGAGGTTTGCCGGTCAGAAAATCCAACGAAATCCCATGCACGCGAAAAGCCTCCTCCGGCATGTCGCGTTCGGGATGGACGTAGACATGAAAGGTCTGGCCGGTCGGAATGGCGTTCAGAAGCTCGACGGCGCCGATCTCGACGACTCTATGACCCTGCGCAGGATCGAGGCCCGTCGTCTCCGTATCAAGAACGATCTCGCGCAAGGGGCTTCCCTAAAGGTGATACGCCCCAGTGGCTCCCGCCAAGGCGCGAAGAATATCGCGCACCTGCCGTTCGGCGTCAGCGACGCCTTTCGACGTATCGATGATGAACTGGGCCCGATGCCGCTTTTCCGCATCCGGCATCTGCCGCGACATGATAACCGCAAGCCATTCCGGCGTCATGCCGGCGCGCTGGCAGACGCGCTGCTTTTGCACAGCTTCCGGCGCCGAGACAACGACGGTGGCGTCGACGTCCTTTTCGGCTCCGGTCTCGAACAGCAAGGGAATGTCGAGGACGACGATTTTATGGCCGGCCCGCGCGGCGGCCCGGATGAATGCGGCGCGCTCCTCGCGCACCATCGGATGGACAAGCCTCTCCAGCCTGCGCATTGCTTCGGGATCCTCGCGCACCTGCGCCCCAAGGAGCGCGCGGTCGACGACTCCGTCATGGATGACGCCTGGAAAAGCCCGCTCGATAATCGGGACAGCCTTTCCTTCGTAAAGCGCATGAACCGTGGCGTCGGAATCATGAACGGGGACGCCCTCCTTCCGAAAGATCGCGGCGGTCGTCGTTTTCCCCATGCCAATCGAGCCGGTAAGGCCGAGAATGAACATCAAAGACTCTTCAACACATCGGCCTCGACGAGGCGCCGAAGATCATCGCTAATCTGGGGCTCGCCCCCGAACCAGCGCCGAAATCCCGGCGCCGCTTGGTGCAAGACCATGCTGACGCCCGACGCCGTGCGCAGTTTGCGCGATCTCGCCGCGCGCAAAAGCGCCGTCTCGAGGGGAAAATAGACGATGTCGTTGACGATGGCGTCCTCCGGCAGGCGCGCGACGTCGATAGCGAGAGGAGGATGCCCCTTCATCCCAAGCGAGGTCGCATTGACGAGAATAGCCGCGCGTTCAAGAGCTTGCGGCAAGCGCCGCCAGTCGATGACTTCGACGCTTGCGGACAAAAGTTCTGCGATCGTCTCTGCATGCTCCCTGGTGCGGTTGGCGATGACGACGCGCCTGCCGCGCTGCAAGAGAGCAAAGACAATGGCCCGGGCCGCGCCCCCGGCCCCCAGCACAACTGCGTGACCACCGACGGCGTCCCAGCCCGGAGCATCCTCGTCGAGGGCCGACAAAAACCCTGCGACGTCAGTGTTATCGCCAAATAGAGCGCCATCCTCTAGCCACAGCGTATTGACCGCCCCAAGCTTCGCCGCGGTGGCCGTCAATTGGTCACAAAGCTCACAGGCCTTTTGCTTATGCGGCAGGGTCACGTTTCCGCCGGAAAATCCATATTCAGCAAGCTGGCGAACAAAATCCGGAAAATCCGGCGGCGAGACAGCGATGGCTTCATAGGAACCGGCGAGCCCGAGCTGCTTCAGCCAATAGCCATGGATGATCGGCGAACGCGAATGGGCGATCGGCCAGCCTGCGACAAACGCCTTTGGTTGCGGCGGGTTCGAAAGCATCAGATGAGGCTGCCTTCCGCGCGGAGAAAATCCAGAAGGGGAAGAAGTGGAAGCCCCAAAATGACCGAATGGCCCCCCTCGATCTCCTCGAACAGATGAATGCCGAGGCATTCGATCTGATAAGCGCCCACGCTATCAAGAACGCTCTCGCCCGTCGCCGCAAGATAGGCGTCGATGAAGGCGGGCGAAAGTCGCCGCATCGTCAGTCTTGCTACGGGCGCCGCCTCGAATAGCACTTCGTCCCCGCGCGCGACGCAAAGCGCCGAATGCAACTCATGTGTCGCGCCAGAAAGCGCCGCAAGCTGGGCGGCGGCGGCGGCGCGGTCGCGCGGCTTCGCGAAGATCCGCTCGCCGCATGCGAGCGTCTGGTCGGCGCCGACCACAATTCGGCCAGGCGCGAGCGTTGCGACTGCGAGCGCCTTCTTTCTCGCCAGCGCGGCCGCGACCGCCCCGGCTCCCGCGCCGGCGGCGCGCAGCGGGACCTCCAGGGCCCGCTCGTCGACCATCGGGTCGCAAACTTCGAAGGGAACGCGCGCCGCCGCCAAAATCGCGTGGCGCGCGGCGCTTTTCGAGGCAAGGAGCAGCGGCGCGGGGCCACGCCAAAGGTTGTTCATGAGGCCGAAATGAATTTCATCTTGTGGAGCTTATGGAGATCAATGACCGCCGCGGCGGTCTCTTCGATCGAGCGCCGGGTCACGTCGATCATGGGCCAACCGTGTTTCTCGAAAAGCTTGCGCGACTGAGCGACCTCCTCGGCGACGAGACGGCGATCGACATATGGCGATTCCGGATTGGCGTTGAGGGAGAGAAGCCGGTTCGCCCTGATTTGGACGATGCGTTCCGGTGAGGCGAGAAGCCCGACGACAAGAGGATTGCGCAGATTTTCGATCGACTTCGGCAACGAAGCATTGAGCACCAATGGTAAATTGGCCGTCTTGACGCCGCGATTGGCGAGATAAATACTTGTCGGCGTCTTCGATGTGCGGCTGACCCCCATCAGGACGACGTCAGCGGATTCATAGCTTTCCAAATGCTGGCCATCGTCATGCATCAGCGTAAAATTCAAGGCGTCGATGCGCCGGAAGTAATCCGCATTGAGCATATGCTGCGCGCCCGGCCGGGGCGTGACCGCTGTTCCGATATAGGATTCAAAGAGATTCACGATCGGCGCGAGGATGGAGAGACAGGGAGCGCCAAACCGCGCGCAAGCCTCGCTTAGACGCTGCGCCAGTTTTGGATCGACGAGCGTAAACAGAACCATGCCAGGCGCGGCTTCAATCTCCGCGATGGCTTTGTCGAGCAACGCCTCGGTGCGCACCATCGGATAAACGTGTTCGAGAGAACAAACGCCTCGATATTGCGCCGATACGGCGCGGCTCGCGGCGATCAAGGTCTCTCCCGTCGCGTCGGAGACGAGATGCAGGTTGAAATAATGCCGCGCCATCGCCCCCTCTCCCTCGGCTTCGTCCTTCGATGGAGCTAATTGCTGAGGATATCGGTGGATAAAAGACGGTGAAGCATGAAAAGCAATCGAAATCTGATTCTTCGCGGAAAAGCGTCAACAGGCGCCAGGCTTTGGACAAGGCAAATCCCAAGCTTGTGAATCCTGTTCCAGAACGTCGCAGCCTGCTTCCGGTTCTGCGTAAAAAGATCGTTAACGTGACTGAATCATTAACAAAATATTAACGCGTTGATCGCCAGTGACTTCCGGGGAACAACGTTGGGTGCGATATTCCCGTTGTGGAAATCACTGCGCTAGCTTTAATCGGCGTCCTAAACTGAATAAAAAGCTTAATTCAGAGAATCTTTGAGTCTTAAGGAAATTGCAATTTTGACCGCTTCGCTTTCCAACAAGCCGTTTCTGCGCACCCTCTATGGCGAAGCTGTCTCCCCTCCGCCAATCTGGCTGATGCGCCAAGCTGGCCGATATTTGCCGGAATATCGCGAGATTCGCGCAAAAGCGCTGAGCTTCCTTGATTTTTGCTATGCGCCCAAATTAGCCGCTGAAGCCACGTTACAGCCCGTTCGCCGGTTTGGATTCAATGCGGCGATTTTATTTAGCGACATTCTCGTCGTGCCGGACGCGCTGGGGCAGAAAGTGACCTTCGAGGGCAACGAAGGGCCACGGCTCGATCCGATCACGACGCTCAAGGATTTCGCCAGACTGCATGAGGAGATCGATCTAGGGCGCCTTCAGCCCGTATTCGAGACCATCGAACGGACCAAGGCTGCGCTGCCGTCAGAAACCGCCCTAATCGGATTTTGCGGCGCTCCCTGGACAGTCGCGAGCTATATGGTTGCCGGCAAAGGCACGGCGGACCAAGCGCCGGCGCGGCTCTTCGCTTATCGCGAGCCGGAGCTATTTCAACGCCTTATCGATCGGCTCGTCGAGGCCTCGATCTCCTATCTTGCGCGCCAGATCGACGCCGGTGCAGAAGCGCTGCAGATTTTTGACAGCTGGGCGGGAGTCCTGCCCACCGGCGAATATGAGCGGTGGTGCCTCACCCCGATCAAGGCTATCGCCGCAGGGGTGAAGAGCCGCCGAGAAAGCGCCAAGGTGATCGCCTTTCCGAAAGGTATCGGCCAGCGGCTTTGCGCCTTCGCCGGGCAAACGGGCGTCGACGCTCTTGGGCTTGACAGCGCCATCGATCCCCTGTGGGCTGCGCGCGAAATCCCGCTAGGCAGCGCGCTGCAAGGCAATCTCGATCCGCTGGCTCTCTTGGCGGGGGGCGCTGCGCTCGAGGCGAGCGTCAGCCGCATTCTTACGGCGTTCAAGGGACGGCCGCATATCTTCAATCTTGGCCATGGGATTTTACAGCAGACCCCGGTCGAGCATGTCGCGGCGTTGATCCAGCAAGTGCGGGACAGAGCGGTGTGACATTCTATCTCTGGATCAAGGCTGTTCACATACTGGCGGTCATTTCGTGGATGGCCGGGATGCTCTATCTGCCGCGGCTTTTCGTCTATCACGCTGACGCTGCGGAAGGGTCGCAGCTCGCTGCAACCTTCGAGATAATGGAGCGCCGGCTGATGCGCGTCATCATGGCGCCGGCGATGATCGTCACCTGGATCACAGGCCTGACGCTTGCATATGAAGGGGGGTTCTTACGTTCCGGCTGGTTGCATGGAAAGCTTGCGTTGGTTATCCTGATGAGCGCGCTGCATGGTTATTTCAGCGCAGCGCGCAAAAAACTCCTTGCCGGAACAAATCAGCAAGAGGCTCGTTTCTTCCGAATGGTCAATGAAATTCCGACGCTGCTTATGATTGGCATTGTCCTACTGGTCGTTCTCAAACCTTTTTGAGGTAGGATTAAAATTCCTTAAGTGAGCGCTTGCTTGTCAAAACTGCCAAACTGATCTATCCCTTTATCTCCCTCCTGCAGGTCAATGGCTGTAAGTAGCGGCTCACTGCGCGGCGTCGGATGGTTCCCTGCTGATTTTTGGGGTTCTTCCACCTGTTTTTTCAGGGTTCGGCCGCGTCATAGCTTTCCTGCCTTCGCGTGAAATTGATCGCGCAACTTCCAAGGACGTCATCCCCATGCGGGAAATAAAACTGCAGGACTTGAAGCTCAAGTCGCCCACTGAATTGCTTGGCTTCGCCGAAGAACACGAAGTTGAAAACGCTTCGATCATGCGCAAACAGGAATTGATGTTTGCGATACTGAAACAATTGGCCAGCCGCGACATCGAAATCATCGGCGAGGGCGTCATCGAGGTGCTGCAGGACGGCTTTGGCTTTCTGCGCTCGCCGGACGCCAACTATCTCGCCGGGCCGGACGATATTTACGTCTCTCCCTCGCAGATCCGCCGGTTCGGACTGCGCACCGGCGACACGGTCGAGGGCCTGATTCGCAGCCCGAAGGAGGGCGAGCGCTATTTCGCGCTGCTCAAGGTCAATTCGATCAATTTCGAGGACCCCGAAAAAATCCGGCATAAAGTTCATTTCGACAATCTGACGCCGCTCTATCCCGACGAGCGGCTGAAGCTCGAGGTCGAGGACCCTACAAAAAAGGATATGTCCGCCCGCGTCATCGACATCGTCGCGCCGATCGGCAAGGGTCAGCGCGCCTTGATCGTCGCGCCGCCCCGCACTGGCAAGACCGTGCTTTTGCAGAACATCGCCCAGTCGGTGACGGCGAATCACCCCGAATGCTATCTGATCGTCCTTCTGATCGACGAGCGGCCCGAGGAAGTCACCGACATGCAGCGCTCAGTGCATGGCGAGGTCGTCTCCTCGACCTTCGACGAGCCGGCGGTGCGCCATGTGCAGGTCGCCGAAATGGTCATCGAAAAGGCCAAGCGCCTAGTCGAGCACGGCCGCGACGTGGTGATCCTTCTGGACTCGATTACGAGACTTGGCCGCGCGTATAACACCGTCGTGCCCTCGTCCGGCAAGGTCCTGACCGGCGGCGTCGACGCCAACGCCTTACAGCGGCCGAAGCGCTTTTTCGGCGCGGCGCGCAATATCGAGGAGGGCGGCTCGCTCACCATTATCGCGACCGCGCTGATCGATACCGGCTCGCGCATGGACGAGGTGATCTTCGAGGAGTTCAAAGGCACCGGCAATTCGGAAATCATTCTCGACCGCAAGGTCGCTGATAAGCGCACCTTCCCGGCGATCGACATCACCCGCTCCGGCACCCGCAAGGAGGAATTGCTGGTGCCGCCCGACATCCTCAAGAAAATGTACGTGCTGCGCCGCATCCTCAACCCGATGGGCACTATCGACGCCATCGAGTTCCTGCTCGGCAAGCTGCGCGAGACGCCGAAGGGCAACGCCATGTTCTTCGAGGCGATGAACACCTAACGCCCGGCGCAACTCCCCTCGTCCTGAGGAGCAGGCGACGCCTGCGTCTCGAAGGATGAGCGAAAGGAAGCCTGAGGTTCTGGTGCGAGAGAGCCCGGACCTGCTACGCCTCGGCGAGATCGAGCCGCTTTTCGATCCTTTCGATGCGCCCGTCGAGGCGATCGAGGCGAACGGATTGCTCCGCGATCGCCACCTGAACCTGCGCCAAATTGACCTCAAGTCGGCCGATCCGCGTTTTCACCTCGCGCATGTCTTCGCGGAGGCCGTCGAGAGCGCTTCGCAAATGGCGCAGATGCTCAAGGACCAGGTTGTCGGCGGGTTCGGTCATTCCGTAGGGTCCTCGGCTTCCTGCGTGGCCAGAGCGAAGCCTATCACGTTTCGCCGCTTGGCATGCCTTTCCTTGGCCCCGCGCGCCTTGTGGCCTGGGCCTTAAGGCCAAAGCAAACCATTCATCGCACGGCCGACCCGAGCGCATCCCAATTTTGAAGTCAAGGACGGCGCAAAGCGCCGCCGCCTCTGGCGGTCGAAGGTGTGCCTGGCATGGGCACTGGATTGGAGGTGGAAGTCCTTTGCGGGGCGAGTTGGTAGCAACCGCGAGCCGGAGGCAACTGCACGCAGGGTCTGCCGTCGAGAGACGCCTATGACCCTGGCGCCGCGAGGCCGTGTGGGGAAGAAGCCCGAGGCGAACCGCAGCACCGAACGAAAGTAAACCCCCGAGCAAGCCGAACCGGCCGGGTCAGCGTGTCTTCGAACGCGACGCCCGAAATCCAACCGAGGCCGGGACGGTAATAGGGGCGGGAGCGGCGGGACATCCAGTGTTCTTACCCAGGGAGGTCTGCGTGGGTCCGCGTGAGCGGTAGACCCGAAGGAGGCAACGACGACGGGACGATGTCCACGCAGAAGTCGGATCTCTTCATATGAGCTGGGAAGCCGGCGAAAGCCGGTGGAGCAAAGGGAGAGATGGATTGAAAAAGACGGGACCACGGCAATTGAGCCTCGTGTTCGCCGACAGCCCCTCGGGGGGCGGGTCGTCCGAGCCCTCGGACGCATCCGAGCGGCGGAGCTTCCTGTTGCACAAAGCGAGGACCAAGAAGACGACAGGTTCTGCCGCCAGCGTGGCCGACGATAGTCGGCTGCTCGAAGAAGTGGCGTCGGAAGCCAATCTGGCCAAGGCGCTGCTGAACGTAGTACGCAATAAGGGAGCGCCGGGATTGGATGGACAGACGGTCGAGGCGGCGGAGGCGAAAGCGCCGTCGATCATCGCCCGTTTGCGCCGCGACTTGCTGACGGAACGCTACAGGCCCGGCGATGTCCGCCGGGTTTGGCTGCCGAAGCCCGGGGGCGGGCATCGTGGGCTTGGCATTCCGAATATTTTGGACCGGACGGTGCAGCAGGCGGTTCTTCAAGTATTGGAACCGATCTTCGAACCGGCCTTCCATCCCAGCAGTCACGGTTTCCGGCCAAAACGCGGGGCTCACACCGCCATTGCTGAAGCAACGGGGTACCTGAAAGAGGGATATCAAACGGTGGTTGATCTGGATTTGGCCAAGTTCTTTGACCGAGTTCCGCATCAGCGCCTGTTGGCCCGGATCGCCGAGCGCGCGAAGGACCAACGGATAATCACTTTGGTGCGCCTGATGCTGACGGCGTCGGTGGTGATGCCGGACGGGACGAGGGTCGCCGTCAAGGAAGGAACTCCACAAGGGGGGCCGCTTTCGCCAATGCTTTCCAACGTTGTCCTCAACGAACTGGATGGCGAACTGGCAAGGCGAGGCCTCCGGTTCGTTCGATACGCCGACGACTGTAATATCTTCGTGCGAAGCGAACGCGCCGGACAGCGCGTCATGACATCAATCCAGAAATTCCTGGAAAACCGCATGCGGCTCCAGGTCAACGAGGAGAAGAGTGACGTTCGCAAACCGGAGGATGTCCACTTTCTTGGCTTTCGTTTCCGCTGTGCGAAGGAGGGTGAGGGCGACAATGTCGCCGTCTTTCCTTCGCGCAAGACGGAACGACGACTGATGACGACGATGCGGGGAATGACGCCCCCAAATTGGGGACGCTCCATCTCCTCGTGCATGGAAGACATCAGCCGCTACCTGACAGGCTGGATATCGTACTTCCGGCTTTGCACGCCGGACGCGATAAAAGGATTGGGCGTCATCGACGCTCACGTCCGCCGCCGGATCAGGGCGATCATCGTCCGGCAGAAGAAGCGGCAACGCTTTCTCTACCGGCACCTGAAAGCCAAAGGCGTCAGCTCCAAGGCTGCCAATGGCTGTGCGTTCTGCGGCAAAGGAGCATGGGTGAAATCGAACCGCCCGGCGATGACGAAGGCCTATCCACCGTCTTGGTTTGACGGGCGTATGGCCTCGCTCAAAGCCTTGTGGAACGATCTCAACCTGTCGCGGGTATCGGCCCAGCTATCGCTGGAGTTCTGACATATCGATCCAAAGAGCCGGATGCGGGCCCGCATGTCCGGTTCTGTGAGAGGCGTGGCGGAGCAATCCCCACGCCTACTCGACGTGTGCCTGGCATGGGCACTGGATTGGAGGTGGAAGTCCTTTGCGGGGCGAGTTGGTAGCAACCGCGAGCCGGAGGCAACTGCACGCAGGGTCTGCCGTCGAGAGACGCCTATGACCCTGGCGCCGCGAGGCCGTGTGGGGAAGAAGCCCGAGGCGAACCGCAGCACCGAACGAAAGTAAACCCCCGAGCAAGCCGAACCGGCCGGGTCAGCGTGTCTTCGAACGCGACGCCCGAAATCCAACCGAGGCCGGGACGGTAATAGGGGCGGGAGCGGCGGGACATCCAGTGTTCTTACCCAGGGAGGTCTGCGTGGGTCCGCGTGAGCGGTAGACCCGAAGGAGGCAACGACGACGGGACGATGTCCACGCAGAAGTCGGATCTCTTCATATGAGCCGGGAAGCCGGCGAAAGCCGGTGGAGCAAAGGGAGAGATGGATTGAAAAAGACGGGACCACGGCAATTGAGCCTCGTGTTCGCCGACAGCCCCTCGGGGGGCGGGTCGTCCGAGCCCTTGGACGCATCCGAGCGGCGGAGCTTCCTGCTGCACAAAGCGAGGACCAAGAAGACGACAGGTTCTGCCGCCAGCGTGGCCGACGATAGTCGGCTGCTCGAAGAAGTGGCGTCGGAAGCCAATCTGGCCAAGGCGCTGCTGAACGTAGTACGCAATAAGGGAGCGCCGGGATTGGACGGACAGACGGTCGAGGCGGCGGAGGCGAAAGCGCCGTCGATCATCGCCCGTTTGCGCCGCGACTTGCTGACGGAACGCTACAGGCCCGGCGATGTCCGCCGGGTTTGGCTGCCGAAGCCCGGGGGCGGGCATCGTGGGCTTGGCATTCCGAATATTTTGGACCGGACGGTGCAGCAGGCGGTTCTTCAAGTATTGGAACCGATCTTCGAACCGGCCTTCCATCCCAGCAGTCACGGTTTCCGGCCAAAACGCGGGGCTCACACCGCCATTGCTGAAGCAACGGGGTACCTGAAAGAGGGATATCAAACGGTGGTTGATCTGGATTTGGCCAAGTTCTTTGACCGAGTTCCGCATCAGCGCCTGTTGGCCCGGATCGCCGAGCGCGCGAAGGACCAACGGATAATCACTTTGGTGCGCCTGATGCTGACGGCGTCGGTGGTGATGCCGGACGGGACGAGGGTCGCCGTCAAGGAAGGAACTCCACAAGGGGGGCCGCTTTCGCCAATGCTTTCCAACGTTGTCCTCAACGAACTGGATGGCGAACTGGCAAGGCGAGGCCTCCGGTTCGTTCGATACGCCGACGACTGTAATATCTTCGTGCGAAGCGAACGCGCCGGACAGCGCGTCATGACATCAATCCAGAGATTCCTGGAAAACCGCATGCGGCTCCAGGTCAACGAGGAGAAGAGTGACGTTCGCAAACCGGAGGATGTCCACTTTCTTGGCTTTCGTTTCCGCTGTGCGAAGGAGGGTGAGGGCGACAATGTCGCCGTCTTTCCTTCGCGCAAGACGGAACGACGACTGATGCAGGGCGATCGGGTGAAGAAATTCGTGACAAATGGCTAAAGTGCTGAATCTGTCGTGGTCCACTGATTCGATTGGTGGAGCGGTACGATGGACGGGGCGGCGACGGAATTTGACGCGATCGACGAAGCAACTATTTTTCTTCGGTATTTCAAGGATATGCCGGACCATCGGCAGAAGGGCAAGGTGGTTTATCCGCTGGAGGAAATCCTCCTTTTGTGTCTTCTCGCGGTGCTGGCCGGGGCCGAGACCTTCGTCGACATCGCCCGCTTTGGCGATAAGAAGCTCAATCTGTTGCGCCGGTTTCGGCCGTTTCGCGACGGCACGCCGGCGCATGATCATCTCGGCGATATTTTCGCCACGCTGGACGCGCAGGCGTTCCAGCGCTGTTTCGTCGCCTGGGTTGCGGCGCTGACCAAGACGCCGGCCGACATCATCGCGATTGATGGCAAAACCTTGCGCCGCTCCTACCAAAAGAAGGGATCGAAGGAACCGATCCACATGGTCTCGGCTTTCGCCGCGCGCCAGCGATTGGTTCTCGGGCAGGTCAAGGTGAACGAGAAATCCAACGAGATCACAGCCATTCCCGCATTGCTCGACATGATGGCGATCGAAGGCGCCGTCGTCACCATCGATGCAATCGGCTGCCAGCGCGAAATCGCCGCGAAGATCATGGACAAGAAGGCCGATTATATCCTCGCGCTGAAAGGCAACCAGGGAACGCTGCGCGAAGATGTCGAACTCCTCGCAACCGAGCAAAAAGCAAGACAATTCAAGGATACGACGGTCAGCCGGCATGAAACGATCGACGCCGATCACGGTCGTATCGAAACCAGAACCTACACGGTGATCCACGATGTCGGTTGGCTACAACAGCGACACGACTGGCCGGGATTGAATGGCGTCCTGATTGTCGAAAGCAAACGCGAGATCGGCGGCAGGGTCGAGCGGGAAACGCGCTTCTACATCACTTCGCTGCCCTTGTCAGCGCAGGCGATCGGCCCAATGATCCGCGAACATTGGGCGGTGGAGAACTGCCTGCATTGGGTCATGGACACGGTCTTTCGCGACGACGAATGCCGTGTCCGAACCGAGAACGCGCCGGCAAACTTCACCACCGTAAAACACATGGCGCATAATCTAACTCGCCGAGCGCCCGGAAAGGATTCTCTCAGGCTCAAGCGCAAAACCGCCGCTTGGGACGACGACTTCCTCGCAAGCCTCGTCGCAGCTTGAATTTTTTCACCCGATTCCCCTGACGACTGATGACGACGATGCGGGGAATGACGCCCCCAAATTGGGGACGCTCCATCTCCTCGTGCATGGAAGACATCAGCCGCTACCTGACAGGCTGGATATCGTACTTCCGGCTTTGCACGCCGGACGCGATAAAAGGATTGGGCGTCATCGACGCTCACGTCCGCCGCCGGATCAGGGCGATCATCGTCCGGCAGAAGAAGCGGCAACGCTTTCTCTACCGGCACCTGAAAGCCAAAGGCGTCAGCTCCAAGGCTGCCAATGGCTGTGCGTTCTGCGGCAAAGGAGCATGGGTGAAATCGAACCGCCCGGCGATGACGAAGGCCTATCCACCGTCTTGGTTTGACGGGCGTATGGCCTCGCTCAAAGCCTTGTGGAACGATCTCAACCTGTCGCGGGTATCGGCCCAGCTATCGCTGGAGTTCTGACATATCGATCCAAAGAGCCGGATGCGGGCCCGCATGTCCGGTTCTGTGAGAGGCGTGGCGGAGCAATCCCCACGCCTACTCGACATCCTTGAGTTCAAAATTGAGATGCGCTTTTCTGCGGCCATGCGCTGAATGAATTTAATTCGCGCTCGCACGCCAGCCCCCAACAACCCTCATCCTGAGGAGGCCGCGAACGCGGCCGTCTCGAAGGATGATCGTGGCAATGACTCCAGACGCGCGCTTTGCGCGCTCCTCAGCATGAGGGCTCAACGTTTTGCCGAAGCCTTTTTCGGGGCGGTCTTGGTCAGATGTTCGACCAGGCTTTGCGCTTTCGGCAATTGGCCTTCGAAATAGTCCGCCGTCGGCGCGTTGCCGCCTTCGCGCGCGGTTTTCGCCGCCTCTCTGATCTGATCGAGCGCCGCCCTCGCCATGGCCCCGTCGCCGGTCCGCTCGGCGATCAGCATCAGCGCGACGCCCTGACCGCCGAAGCTCCCGGCCCAATCGAGCGGGACGCGCTCGCGGGTATATTCCTGCAGCGCTGCGCGAAAGGCGGGGACGGCCTCTTCCAGCCGCGCCGTCCCGCTCTCGCGCTCGCCGAGCGTAGAGAGCGCATTGCCGAGATTGTTCTGGGTCATGGCCCATTGGAGCGGGACGCGCGCGCGGGTAAATTCCTCCAGCGCGGCGCGATAGGCGGCGACGGCCTCGTTGAGCCGCGCCGTGCCGCTCTCGCGCCCGCCGAGCGCTCGTCGCCGCCCAATCGAGCGGGACGCGCGCGCGGGTCCGTTCTTGCAAGGCGTCGCGATAGGCGTCGACGGCCTCTTCGAGCCGCGCGGTCCCGCTCTCGCGCTCCCCGAGACGAAAGAGGGCACCGCCCAGATTGTTCTGGGTCACGGCCCATGGAGGGGGACGCGCTCGCGGGTATATTCCTGCAGCGTTGCGCGAAAGGCGGGGACGGCCTCTTCCAGCCGCGCCGTCCCGCTCTCGCGCTCGCCGAGCGTAGAGAGCGCATTGCCGAGATTGTTCTGGGTCATGGCCCATTGGAGCGGGACGCGCGCGCGGGTAAATTCCTCCAGCGCGGCGCGATAGGCGGCGACGGCCTCGTTGAGCCGCGCCGTGCCGCTCTCGCGCCCGCCGAGCGCTCGTCGCCGCCCAATCGAGCGGGACGCGCGCGCGGGTCCGTTCTTGCAAGGCGTCGCGATAGGCGTCGACGGCCTCTTCGAGCCGCGCGGTCCCGCTCTCGCGCTCCCCGAGACGAAAGAGGGCACCGCCCAGATTGTTCTGGGTCACGGCCCATGGAGGGGGACGCGCTCGCGGGTATATTCCTGCAGCGCCGCGCGATAGGCGTCGACGGCCTCTTCGAGCCGCGCCGTGCCGCTCTCGCGCTCGCCGAGACGAAAGAGCGCGAATCCGAGATTGTTCTGGGTCGCCGCCCAATCGAGCGGGACGCGCGCGCGGGTCCGTTCTTGCAAGGCGTCGCGATAGGCGTCGACGGCCTCTTCGAGCCGCGCGGTCCCGCTCTCGCGCTCCCCGAGCGCTTGGAGCGCAGCGCCGAGATTGTTCTGGGTCACGGCCCATTGGAGCGGGACGCGCGCGCGGGTCTGTTCCTTCAGCGCCGCGCGATAGGCGTCGACGGCCTCTTCGAGCCGCGCGGTCCCGCTCTCGCGCTCCCCGAGCGCTTGGAGCGCATTGCCGAGATTGTTCTGGGTTCCGGCCCAATCGAGCGGGACGCGCGCGCGATCGTATTTATCCAAAACCTTGCGATAAAGTTCAATGCTCTCAACCAATGGTTCGTTCTTCCCGGACTGCTCGCCGTCGGTTTCGAGCGCATCGGCCAAGCTAGACTGCACCCCAGCTAGCGTTTCTGCATTCCAAACGCCTTCGCGGTCCTCAACCAACAACCGGATTTGGACGATCAAAGGCTCGAGCTTGTCGGCGACATAATGCCCGGATTGATCGAAAGTGAGTTCGGCAAACCGCGACTGGACCAGCAAGCCCACAATCTGCTTGAAGTCGTTCCAAAACTCTGAAGGCAGCGCTATTGTTTCTGTTTGAAGTTGATACTTTCCGCTCGGTTTAGCGCCAGGAATGTCCCGGGCAGATGTCCAATAGAGGCGCATTGCACTTTTGTTGTTGAAACTCTCGACATAGCCCCAGATCAGCACGTCTGCGTGCGCTTGCTTAAGGAGGCCGCGCGCGTCCTCTTCGGCTTTTGTTTTCGCAACGCTTTCGAAGTCTGCGCTGGGCCATTCAATTGCGCGGTCGACTTGCTCAACCTCAACGCCCTCGAACTGCCGGAGCTCATCAAGAAGCAAGGTCTCGTGCTCGTGGTCCTTATCTTTGGCGAGATGCGCAACGGCTACGGTGAGCCGTCCGCTCGGTGCAGTTGGAAGCGCTTTTTGATGGAACCACGCGACAAACGCCTCAATCCCAGGGCGCTTTGCAATGTCGTCCCACTGCCACCAAACAAGACCGCCAATGACAGTGAGAACAAGCAATAACGCAATCGGCAGGCCGAAGCGCTGTCGCAGCCGGTCGAAGCTTGCCTTCCAGCTCGACAGCCCATCAGTCAGTTTGTCGAGGGCATTCTTTTCTTGTTCGGCCATCCTTCACCCTGGGAACGCATCTGGCGAGGTGAGGTCTTTTTCACCGCGCTTGGGTTGGAAAGCGAAATTCGAGCTAGTGCGCGCAGTTTAACGTAAATTAGGACGAACGTCGCTCTCGATGTCGCCCCATGCGCTTGAAGTGTTCCGTGCCGCATCCTTCCGCCCCACCTAGGCATGGGCCATCCGGTTGAATAAACTCGCCGCCAGTCTCTTCGAGGAAACGGACGATGAACGAACTTTTGGCGCTCGCCGCGCAGCCTTCGGCCTGGTTCGCGCTCGCGACCCTGATCGTCATGGAGGTCGTCCTTGGCATCGACAATCTCGTCTTCATCGCCATCGTCTCGCAAAAACTGCCCGAGCATCAGCGCTCCAGGGCGCGGCGGATCGGCATCGGCTTGTCGCTCATCCTGCGCATCGGCCTATTGTTCACGATCAGCTCGATCATCAAGCTGACGGCGCCGGTCTTCATCGCCTTCGATCACGGCTTTTCCAAGCGCGACCTCATTCTGATGGCTGGCGGAATTTTCCTCCTTTGGAAGGCGACCAGCGAGATCCATCATGCGGTCGATCCAGAGGAGCAGGCCGGCGACAAGGCCAAGCCCTCGGCCGGCTTCCTCTCTGCGATCGGCCAAATCCTGCTGCTGGACCTGGTTTTCTCGATCGACAGCATCGTCACCGCGGTCGGCATGACCGAGCATCTGCCGATCATGATCATCTCGGTTCTCGCGGCCGTGGTGGCCATGCTGGTCGCCGCCGATCCGCTCGCCAATTTCATCCACCGCAATCCGACGATCGTCATGCTCGCGCTCGGCTTTCTTCTGCTCATCGGCGCGACCCTTATCGCCGAAGGTTTTGGCTTTCACTTCCCCAAGGGCTACATCTACACGGCGATGGCCTTCTCCGGCTTTGTCGAAGGGCTCAATATTCTCGCGCGAAAGAGGCGCGCGGGGCGTAGCTAGCCCGGCGTCGTCATGGCGATGGACAAGGCTCAAAATCCCGCCCCGGCAGGCTTCATCGCCGACGTCCTGATGCCGGTCGCGCTCGACGGCGCCTTTTCCTACAGCGTTCTCCCTGGAATGGAGCTTGCGCCCGGCGCATTCGTCGAGGCGCCGCTCGGATCGCGCCGCGCCGTCGGCGTCGTCTGGGAGGTCCGGCTGGCGCCGCAGGCGCAGCGAAATCTCAAGAGCGTCGCATTGCGTCTCGCCGCGCCGCCGCTCGGCGAATCCTTGCGCCAGTTCATCGATTGGGTGGCGCGTTGGAGCATGAGCGCGCGAGGCATGGTTTTACGCATGGCGATGCACTCGGCTCTCGTCGCGGGGCCGGAGGCGGTGCGGCTCGGCGTGCGGCTGGCGGGCCCGCCGCCGCGTCGAATGACTCCCGCGCGGGCGCGGGCGCTGGCGGCGGCCGAGCGCGGCGGGGCTTTCGCTAAAAGCGAGCTGGCGAGAGCGGCGCATTGCTCGGTGGGCGTCATTGACGGCCTTATTGAGGAGGGCGCGCTTGAAACCGTCGCCCTTCCGCCCGAGCCCGCGGCCGGGACCTGCGATCCGCATTTCTTGAAGCCGGAGCTTTCGCCCGGCCAGGCGGAGGCCGCGCACAGATTGCAAGAAAGCGTGCGCACCGGCGCCTTTGGCGTCGCCCTGCTCGAAGGCGTCACCGGATCGGGCAAGACGGAAGTCTATTTCGAGGCTGTCGCCGCGGCTCTGGAAAGCGGTCGCCAAAGCTTGATCCTGATGCCCGAAATAGCGCTTACGACGCAATTCTCCGACCGCTTGGCCAAAAATTCGGCGCGCCGCCAGCCGAATGGCATTCCGGGGTCGCAGCGGCAAAACGGGCGCGCATCTGGTCCGCCGTCGCCTCGGGCGAAGCGCAGATCGTCATCGGCGCGCGTTCGGCGCTATTTCTGCCGTTCGCGGCGCTGGGCCTCATCATCGTCGACGAAGAGCATGACGCCGCTTACAAGCAGGAGGACGGCGTCATCTATCACGCCCGCGATATGGCCGTCGTGCGCGCCCGCCTGGAGGGGGCCGCCGTCATTCTCGCCTCGGCGACGCCTTCGATCGAGACGCGCGTCAACGCCGATCAGGGCCGCTATCTTCATGTGGCGCTGAAAGGGCGCTTCGAAGGCCGGCCGATGCCCGTCATCGAGGCGGTTGACATGCGCCTTTCCGCCTCGCCGCGCGGCAAATGGATTTCGCCGCGGCTCGGCGCCGCGCTGTCCGAGACGCTGGCGCGGCGCGAGCAGGCGCTGTTGTTCCTGAACCGGCGCGGCTACGCGCCGCTGACGCTCTGCCGCAGCTGCGGCCACCGCTTCCAATGCCCGAACTGCAGCGCCTGGCTCGTCGAGCACCGTTTCCGCAAATCGCTGGCCTGCCACCATTGCGGCCATATGGAGCGCCGCCCGGACCTTTGCCCCAACTGCGAGGCGGTCAACTCGCTTATGGCCTGCGGGCCCGGCATCGAGAGGCTGGCCGAGGAGGTCGGCGCGCTTCTGCCCGACGCGCGCGTCATGGTCCTGTCCTCCGACCTGCCGGGCGGCGCCGAGCGGCTGCGGCGCGAATTCGAAGCGGTCGCGCGCGGCGAATGCGACATCGTCATCGGCACGCAAATGGTGGCGAAGGGCCATAATTTCCCCCTCCTCTCGCTCGTCGGCGTCATCGACGCGGATATCGGCCTTACCTCCGGCGACCCGCGCGCCGCCGAGCGCACCTTTCAGCTGCTCCAGCAGGTGACCGGCCGGGCCGGGCGCTTCGACAAGGCGGGCCGCGCCCTGGTGCAAAGCTTTGAGCCGCAGCATCCGGTGATGCGCGCGATTTTATCCGGCGACGCCGAGCGTTTCTACGCCGAAGAAATCGCGCAACGCCGCCGCGCTGGCCTGCCGCCCTTCGGCCGGCTCGCGGCGGTGATCATATCCGGCAATGATGCGGCCGCGACGGAAGCTTTTGCCCGCGCTCTGGCGCGCGTCGCCTTCGAGCTGCCGCGCGCGCCGACATGGAGCCTCGCGCCAGCGGGCGGCGTCCCTGCGGAAAACGAGATTTCGCTGCTGGGTCCGGCGGAGGCGCCGATCGCCGTCATTCGCGGACGCCATCGCTTCCGGCTGCTCGTTCGGGCGCCGCGCTCGGCGGATCTCCAGGGATTCTTGCGCGCAATGCTCGCGGCGGGGCCGAAGGAGCGGGGCGGCGTCCGCGTCGCCGTCGATATCGATCCGCAAAGCTTTTTGTAGACGAGGATTGGCGGTTTGGCGGCGCGCGGAGCGGGGGTCTGCTATACCGCGCGGATCCGCGTCCCAGCGCCAAACAATCGCAACAGAATCCGCGCAATCCACACCCTAAACAGCTTGACCAGCCAATCGAACTTGAACAAGGTCGGCCCCGGCTCAGCTTGGCGGTCGATCATAGGGGGATCAATGCGGAAGAACACGAAACGGACGCTCGCCGCGGCCATTGTTTTGTTCGGCGGCATGACTGGCGCGGCCCTATGTGAGGAACCGACCTTTCAAATGGAAGAACAGGATTGTCAGGCGGACGCGATGCGGCTCTGCGGCCCTGAGATCCCGGATCACGAGAAAATCCTCGAATGTCTCCTGTACTATCAGGCCGATATCAGCCCCGCCTGCCGCGCGATCGTCGCGCCCGAGCGGGACTAGACGCTACGCGCCTAATGTCGTTGCAAGATGCTTTGGCGCGAGCTGTCCCAAGGCTCCGGCCAAAGCTTGCCTTTCCACTTCGTTGAAAGAAAGCGCGTGAAAGGCCCACAGCCTTCTTCTTGGCGCGCAGCTTCAGCCCTGCTATGCTCAATTCATCGTCGCCCTAAGTTCGTCGGAAATCAGAGGGATGGCGATGCGCAATCCTCGCAATGGCGCCAGCGTACGGACCTTCGTACCGTATAGATCGAAGCTGGTGAGGCTCTTGAGGTCCTTCAGGGCGTCGATATTGGCGACCTTCGTGCCGCTCAGATTGAGGCTGGTGAGGCTCTTGAGGTCCTTCAGAGCGTCGATATTGTGAACCTTTGTCTCTGCTAGCACCAGCTGCAATGATCGTTTGCGGTGGCGACGTACGTCCCATCATCGTGACTCAGCGAAACAAACTTCATGACGCGCTGCTCGTCATTGCGTTGCAGCCAGTCGGGAAGAAACAAGCCGAGGAATGCGATCCATAGCGCAAGCGCCACCGGCGCTACAACGGGTTGGATACGCCGGAAAAGCGTTGGCTTGAGCCGCCCGATCAGCCGCCCGATGGCGCGCGCGAGGAAATCGTGCGAGATTTCCCAGGTTGGCTCGTCTCCCCCCAGCTTTCGCACGAGGCCCTGGGCGTCTTGCAGCAATGCGGTGAAAGGCGCTCGCTGGTCGGCGGTGTTGAGGATCAGAAATTCCTCGAACTGGTCAATCATCACCAGCAGGGGCGCTGCTCCTTTCTTCGCTCGGGACTCCGCCGCGCGCGCAAGGAGATCGCGAAGCGGCGTTTCGGCGTCCGGCTTGCGTGGGAAGAGTTTCTTTCGTTTCGAGCAGCGTGCGGCGGACGCCGCTCGATAGGCTCGCCAACGAGCCGCGTTTCGACGATGGTCCATCCAAGATCGAGAAGCCTCGGCTCGACGCCGGCCGCCATAATCGACGATTTGCCGACGCCCTACGCGCCGGAAAGATAAAGAATGGATTCCCGCGTGCTCATCAGCCAGCGGAAGATGGCGTCATCCGCTCCATCAATGCGGTTGAATATGCTGCGTTCGTCTTTGCTGTACGGCGTCAGCCGGAAATAATCGGGGCGGAATTGCAGGTCGCCGCCTTCGGATCAAATTCCGCCATGGCGTCTGTCCAATGGACACGGCAGGACAAGCTGAGGCAATCGATATTCGCCGTTTGCAAATCGGATCGGAGCAACGCTCAGGCGCGCGCGCTCGGATTTGCGTGTTTTGTACAATAAGTTATTACACAATTTAATAATACACAATTGTCTAGCTCATTCACGTCGGCCCCAGCCGCCGGCAGAGGCCGTCCAACTGCTCGAGAGTGCGATAGGCGACGCGCAGCTCGCCGCGTTCTCCAGAGGAAACAATCGTCACCTTGAGGCCGAGCTCGGTCGAAAGCGCCAGCTCAAGCGAGCGCGTGTTGACGTCCTTTTCCTTTGAACTGCCGGAGCCGCTTTTTGCGTTGCCGCCCTGGGCGTCGGCCTGGAGTTGGATCAGGCGCTCGATATCCCGCACCGAAAGTCCCTGCGCCACGATCTTAACGGCGAGCGAATCTGGGTCGGTCGCCATCAACAGGGCGCGCGCGTGACCGGCGGAAATATGACCTTCGGCCAGCATGCGCCGGCTCAGCTCCGGAAGCTTGAGAAGCCGCATCGTATTCGCGACATGGCTGCGGCTCTTTCCGATCGTTTTGGCGAGATCGGCCGGCGAATAGTCGAATTCCGCGGTGAGGCGGTCGTAGCCGGACGCCTCTTCCAGGGCGTTGAGGTCGGTGCGCTGGATGTTCTCGATGATGGCGATTTCGAGCGCCTGACGGTCGTCCGCCTCGACGACGATGACCGGCGCTTCGTGCAGTCCGGCGCGCTGCGCGGCGCGCCAGCGGCGTTCGCCGGCGATGATCTCATAGGCATCGGCAAGGCCCGGCGCGGGCCGCGCGAGGATCGGTTGGATGATGCCCTTTTCCTTGATCGACGCGGCGAGATCATCGAGCTCGGCTTCATCGAAAGTCTTGCGCGGATTGCGCGGATTGGGGCGCAAAAATTCGATCGGCACTTTCTTCTGGCCGCGCGCGCGGGGCTGCGCCGCCGGGTCCTCGCTGTCGCCGATCAGCGCGGCGAGACCGCGCCCCAGACGCGGCCTTGGATCTTCGGCAGGTTTCGATGGATTCATGGTTTTGCGTTTCCCATGGCTCAGGCGGGGCGGTAGCGGCGCTCACGCTGGATGACTTCGGAGGCGAGTTTCAGAGTAGGCTTGGCTGCCGCTGCATTTCAGATCATAAAGAAGCACTGGCTTGCCGTGCGAGGGTGCCTCGGACACCCGGACGTTGCGGGGAATGACCGTGTCATAGACCTTGTCGCCCATGAAGCTGCGGACGTCCGCGACGACTTGTGAGGCGAGACTATTGCGCGAATCGAACATTGTGAGGACGATTCCGTGGATGGTCAGCTCCGGATTGAGGTTGGCGCGCACCTGATCGACGGTGGCGAGGAGCTGCGAGAAGTCCTTCGAGGGCGAAGAATTCGCATTGCAAAGGGACGACGACGCTATGAGCGGCGGTCATGCCGTTCATCGTCAGAAGGTTCAACGACGGCGGGCAATCGATCAGCACATAGGTGAAACGTTCGGCCTCGGGCCGCGTGAGCTGATGTTCGGCGAGTTTCTTGAGCGCGTGTTTGAGGCAAAGCGCGCGATCTTTTCGCCCCGCGATTTCGAGTTCGACGCCAAGAAGGTCGAGGGTCGATGGCGCGACCGATAGCCGGGGCACAGTAGTCGGGAGCAGGATCGACTGGAGCGAACTCCTCGCCAATCATGACATCGTAGGTCGAAAACGCGCGGTTGCGGCGATCGACGCCAAGGCCGGTCGAAGCGTTGCCTTGCGGATCAATGTCGATAATCAAAACTTTTTCGCCGATGGCGGCGAGCGCGGTGCCAAGGTTGATCGCTGTAGTGGTTTTGCCGACGCCGCCTTTTTGATTAGCCAGGGCGAGCACACGCATCTCGGGCAATCGCGCCACTTTCAGCTCCCGCCTGCCGGCAACGTCCTCTGCGATTCGCTTGGACGGATCTGACACGGGTGGCCATTGGCCGGTTTGACCTTGCGTCTCGCGAAGGCGGCACGGAGCCGGAAAACTCTGCGGCTTTTCGCGATCATGGTCTCTAACTTTTTGTTTTAGCGAATGTTTCTTGCAAAAAAGGCGAGCCTTTCAGGAGTCGATGACGATGGACTCCGGCCGTCGCTTGACGACGACGATACGCCCGGAAGGGTCAGTCTGGCTTGCCAAGGTCATGATGCGATATTTAGCCGGCAGCGCTGAGTTCGGTCAATTCCGCCTCCGCCCGTTGTCCCTTGGAAAAAACGCCAACGGCCCCTTTTTCGAGAAACTTGTCGGAATAGCGAAGAAGAATTGGCAGTGGCGCGAGGGCGCGTGCGCTGACCGCTTCGATTGAAGCTTCAAGCTGCGGGGCGACAGCTTCAATTCTACCGCAGTGGACGATCACCGGAGCCCCTGTTTCACGTGAAACAGCCCGCAGGAACGCGCATTTGCGTTGATCCAATTCGATCAGATGGACGATCGCGTCTGGTTCGGCGGCGTAGCGAATGGCCGTGACGAGGCCCGGAAATCCCGCACCCGAACCGAGATCGAGCCAGCGCCGCGCTTCGGGGGCCGCCATGGATGTTTGCAGCGAATCAGCGAAATGCCGGATCCAGATAGCCTCAAGGGTCGAGCGGCCTACGAGATTGACGGTCCGCTGCCATTTTCTCAGTAAGGACTCGTACACGCCGAGCCGCTTACGTGTCTCCTCGGAGATTTGCATGAGCAGCGGATGAAATGATTTCGGCGTTGCGCTCAATTTAGCTCGGGCCGGCGCGGCGAATTTTGGCGGCCAGAAAAGTCATCGCCGCGGGAGTCATGCCTTCGATCCGGTTGGCCTGGGCCATCGTGCGCGGACGAATCATAGCGAGCCTGCCGCGAAATCTCATTGGAAAGACCGCGAAAAGCCGCATAATCCAGATCGTCCGGGATGATCAGCATTTCGTCGCGCCGAGTCGCCTCGATATCTTTGGTCTGCCGGTCAAGATAAACCGCATATTTGGCGTCTATTTCGATTTGCTGCGCGGTTTTGGCGTCGATCGCGGCAAGCTCTGGCCAGATCTTCCGCAGCTCAGTGATACGGACGTCCGGCAGCGCCAAGAGATCAAAAGCGGTCCGAACCCGGCCGTCCTGATTGATTTTGAGACCGTAGCGGCTGGCCTCACTGGGGCTAAAACTCAATCCCCTCAAGAGATGACACGCGCTTTTGAGCGCCGCGTCCTTCGTCGCAAACGCGCGAAGCCTTTCGAGAGCGACGCAGCCATAGTCGACGCCTTTGCGGGTCAGCCTTTGGTCGGCGTTGTCGGCCCGCAAAGAAAGGCGATATTCCGCGCGGGAGGTGAACATCCGATAGGGTTCCGTGACGCCGCGATTGATCAGATCGTCAATCATCACGCCGATATAGGCCTCCGACCTTGCGAGGGTGATCGGGGTCGCGCCGCCCGCAAGCGCCGCCGCGTTCAATCCGGCGATGAGGCCTTGCGCTGCCGCCTCCTCGTAGCCGGTTGTCCCGTTAATCTGTCCCGCTAGAAAAAGGCCCGGAATCCTTTTGGTCTCAAGGCTCGATTTGAGCTCGCGCGGATCGACGTAATCATATTCGATTGCGTAACCGGGCTGCAGGATTTTGACGTGCGCGAGCCCTGGGATCGTGCGCACAAAATGATCCTGGACCGCTTCCGGGAGGGCTGTCGAAATTCCGTTGGGATAGACAGTGCGATCATCGAGGCCTTCGGGCTCAAGGAAGATCTGGTGCGACTGACGCTCGCCGAAACGCACCACCTTATCCTCGATGGAGGGGCAATAACGCGGGCCGCGGCCGCTGATCGCGCCGGAATAGACGGGCGACTGCCCGAGATTGGCGCGAATGACGTCGTGGCCTTCGCAGGTCGTTTGCGTGATGAAGCAATCGACTTGCGGGTTTTGGATCGCCTCCGTTAGATAAGAAAACGGCTCAGGCTCGGGGTCGGCGCTTTGACGCTCCAGCGCCGCCCAATCGATCGTATCGCCGTCGAGACGCGGCGGCGTACCCGTTTTGAGACGGCCCATGCGAAAGCCGAACGCTTCTAGGGTTTCTCCGAGGCGAACGGCCGGCGTTTCACCAATACGTCCAGCGGGAATGGTCGTTGCGCCGCGGTGGATCAGCCCCCGAAGAAAAGTGCCCGCCGTGATGATGAGGGTGGGGCAGGCGAAGACGCGCCCATCTGCGGCGATGAGCCCCGCCACCCGGCCGGCCTTTATCAAAAGGTCGGCCGCTTCGCCCTCGATCACGGCGAGGTTGGCGATGGTTTCGAGCGCGGCCTGCATCGCTTGCCGATAAAGGCGGCGATCGGCCTGCGCGCGCGGCCCGCGCACGGCGGGCCCTTTGCCGCGATTCAGAACGCGGAATTGAATGCCCGCCGCGTCGGCCACCTTGCCCATCAAGCCGTCCAGCGCGTCAATTTCCCGCACGAGATGGCCTTTACCGAGGCCGCCGATCGCCGGATTGCAGGACATCGCGCCGATGGTTTTGCGGGCGTGCGTGAGAAGGGCGGTGTTCGCGCCCAGGCGCGCCGCGGCGGCCGCCGCCTCGCAGCCTGCGTGCCCTCCGCCGACCACAATGACGTCAAAGGCGTCGCGCATCAGTCTCCCTCTCCGCACCTGTTTCACGTGAAACACTTTGTGGGCGGCGCCGTCGGAAGCGAGGCGCGCCAAAATTTTCTACACCAAAGCGGGCGCTAAGTCTTCCCGGCAGATTGGGCGCGGGCGCTGACCTGCGCGCCTTTTCCACGTGAAACACCCTAACGATCCGCCGAAGCCTGTTTCACGTGTAACAGCCCGGCCGACCTATTTCCCGATACAGAAGCGGGAAAAAATGTCGCCAAGAATATCCTCGACGTCCACGCGCCCGATCAGTCTCTCAAGCGCGAAAAGCGCGGCCCGGAGATCCTCCGCCAGGATCTCGACCGGCAAATCCGGATTGGCGTCAATATGTTGCAAGGCGTCCGCCGCTCCGCCTATGGCGACGCGGTGGCGATCTCGCGTGATCAGGCCGGCGTGCCCGCCACCGCTCGCCGCGCCCGCCCAATCACCCAGCCTTTGCAGCAGAACGTCGAGCTGACGCCCTGTCTTGGCGCTAACAAATAGCGCTCCGTCCGAGAGGGGCGGCGACGGCGTCAACAAGTCCGATTTGGTAAAAACTCGCCAGATTTCAACGGACCCCAATCTTTCGTCCGGCTCCATTGGGTGATCCGCTTCGCTAAGCCAAAGGATTAGATCGGCGTTTTGCGCCCGATCGACTGCTCTTGCGACGCCGATTTGCTCGATGGCGTCCTTGCTTTCGCGCAAACCTGCCGTATCGATCAATGTCGCCGCGCAGCCGAAAAGATCGAGATGAACTTCTATCGCATCGCGTGTCGTTCCGGCCTGGGTTGAGACGATGGCGACGTCCCTTCGGGCCAAAGCGTTGAGCAGAGACGACTTTCCGGCGTTGGGCGGACCTGCTATGACAATCGTGACCCCCTCCCGAATCCGCTCGGCCGAGCGAGCGGCCGCAAGCTCGCCTCGGAGAGATGAAAGCACAGGCCGAACGATGTCGATGACGCGCAAACTTGCCGTATCGGGCGCGTTGGCCTCCTCCGGAAAGTCAATCTCGGCTTCGATCCGGGTGGCGGCTTCAAGTAAAGCTGCACGCCATCGCGCCGCCTGCCGGCCGAGCGCCCCTTGCATCTGCCGCAGCGCCTGTCGACGCTGCCATTCGGTTTCCGCTTCGATGATGTCGCCGATCGCTTCCACCTGGGAGAGGTCGATCTTGCCATTAAGGAGCGCGCGCCGGGTGAATTCGCCGGGCTCGGCAGGCCGCGCGGCCCCACCGGCGGCGATCGCGTTGAAGAGAGCAAGGACGACGGCGCGGCCGCCATGGACGTGGAATTCCGCGCAGTCCTCGCCGGTAAAGCTGCGTGGAGCGGGAAAGAAGAGAACAAGACCGGCATCGACAGGCTCGCAGGATGCCGGATCTCTAAAGGTTGCGAGCGTCGCCGCGCGCGGCTCGGGCAGCCGCCCGGCTATGGCTTTGACGATCGACGCCGTCGTCGGGCCCGACAGGCGGAGCACTGCGATCGCCGCCCGCCCGGCGCCGGAACTGATGGCGAAAATCGTGTCCGCGCCGCGTCCGGCATGGATTTCGCTCGTCGTCCCCATTCGCGTCCCCGCCTCGCTTCGTTCACCATTTTTATTTGTGCCGATTTTGCTTTGTCGGCAAAATCGCGACGCGCATCATTCGAAAGAAGTCCTCAAATGTCAGTTAACGAACTCCACGGCGCCGCCAGTCCCTATCTGCTGCAGCATGCGCATAATCCCGTGCATTGGCGGATGTGGAGCGAGGCCGCGTTGCTGGAGGCCGAGTCCGAGGGAAAGCCTATCCTTTTGTCTGTTGGCTACGCCGCCTGTCACTGGTGCCATGTGATGGCGCATGAAAGCTTCGAGGATGAAGCGACCGCCGCGGTGATGAACGAGCTTTTCGTAAATATCAAGGTTGATCGCGAGGAGCGGCCTGACATTGACCATATCTATATGGAGGCGCTGCATGCTTTCGGGGAACGCGGCGGCTGGCCTTTGACGATGTTTTTAACGCCCAAGGGCGAGCCGTTTTGGGGCGGGACCTATTTTCCCAAGACCGAGCAATTTGGCAGGCCGGCTTTCGTCACCGTGCTGCGAACGGTGGCGCACGTCTTTCACGCCGAGCCGAAAAGAATCGCGACCAACGTCGCCGCCGTCAGACGTCGATTGGCCAAGGCGCAGAAGCCGGAAACCGGCCCTTATGAGCTGACGCTGAAGCAATTGGATGACATCGTCCCGCATCTGCTGACGGCGATCGATATGGTCGACGGCGGCCTCAAGGGTGCGCCGAAATTTCCAAACACGCCGATCCTTGAGACGCTTTGGCGCGCCGGCGCCCGGCTGGGCGAGGCGCCTTATCGCGAGGCCGTCCTTGTGACGCTCGAGCATATGTCGGAAGGCGGGGTCTATGATCATCTCGGCGGCGGCTACGCCCGGTATTCGACCGATGAGCGATGGCTCGTGCCGCATTTCGAGAAAATGCTCTACGACAATGCGCAAATCCTTGAATTTTTGGCACTTTGTCATGCGGAGTTCGGCGATGAGCTGTTTTCCGCGCGGGCGAAGGAGACAGTTGGCTGGATCGAACGCGAAATGACTCATTCGGGCGGCGCCTTTTGCGCCAGCCTTGATGCCGACAGCGAGGGAGTCGAAGGCAAATTCTATATCTGGACGTGGCGCGAGATCGTCGCCGTTTTAGGCCTTGAGGAGGCGCGCTTTTTCGGGAAATTCTATAATGCGAGCCCGATCGGCAACTGGGCGGACGCGCATTATCCGGAAACCGTCACGATTCTTAATCGCCTCGAATCGGCGCGTCCGACGCGGGAGGAGGAGGCGCGGCTGGCGCCTCTGCGGCGCAAGCTCTTCGAGGCGCGTGAGGCCCGCATCCATCCCGGCCTCGATGACAAGATCATGGCCGACTGGAATGGCTTGATGATCGCCGCGCTGGTCAACGCAGCGACGCTGCTTGCCGAGCCCGCATGGACTTCGCTCGCCGCGAAAGCCTATGACTTCATCGTATCGACCATGCGATACGCCGATGACGTGGGCGAGACGCGCCTCGCCCACAGTTGGCGCGCCGGCGCTCTCGTCAAGCCCGGCCTCGCGCTCGATTACGCCGCCATGATGCGCGCCGCCCTCACTTTATATGAGGCGCGTCATACGAATGGGCTTTCGGTGAACCACGATTATCTCGCCGACGCTCTCGCCTTCGCCGGCGCGCTTGAACGCTACCATGTGGACCCCGAGACCGGGCTGTTGTGCATGGCCGCAAGAGACGCTGGCGACGTGATTTTGCGGCTTACCCCGACAGCCGACGACGCCATTCCCAATGCGCATCCGGTGTATCTGTCAGCGCTCGTGCGGCTTGCGGGCCTGACCGGCGACGCCGACTGGCTGGCCAGGGCCGACGCTTTCTTCATGGCAATCGCGCCTTCATTGCGCGAGAATATCGTCGGTCACGCCGGCGTTCTGAACGCGCTCGATTTGCGGTTGCGCGTCAAGGAAATCGTCACCATGGGGCCAAGGCGCGCGGCGCTCTATCAGGCGGCGCTCGCCGCGCCCTTCATTGACCGGATAGTGATGGATATCGAAACCCTCGACGGCGTTCCGGACGGACATCCCGCGCATGCGCAGGCGCAAATGGCGGGCGAGGCGGCGGCCTTCGTTTGCTCTGCCGGCACCTGCTCGTTGCCGGCGCGAGATGTTGCGGCGCTGGGCCGGGTTATGGCGTCGCGTTAGAGCATGATGATCATCATGAAATCATACTTCTGCAGATTTCTTCAATCCGGCGCCGCCAGGATTTTTGCGAAGGCTCGCTCATTGCGCCGAGACAATGCCGACGCTCTGCGCGCCGCGCGCGAAGGCTGGCCGGTGACTCGGCCTGCCACAAGCGCCGTCGCCACGACGTAATTAGGGCGCGCGGGGAATGTCAGGACTCCTCGGAAAGCTTGCTGATGTGCTTTTGGCTGTAGAGTTGGACGCCGACCTGGCGGATCAACTCCTGTTGTGTTTCGAGGAAGTCGATATGACGCTCCTCATCGATCAAAAGCTCATCATATAGTTCCTTGGTGACGCGGTCGTGCACGGTGATGCAATATTCGGCCGCCTCGATATAGAGCGCCCGGGCCGAAAGTTCGGCGGCGAGGTCACAGGAGAGAATCTCTTCGACCGCCTGGCCGATCCGCAACGGATCGAGAACCTGCATGTTGGGAAAGCCTTCAAGGAACAGAATGCGCGCCGTTATCTTGTCGGCGTGGCGCATTTCTTCGATCGATTCCTCACGCCATTTTTTGGCAAGATCCTTGAAGCCCCAATTGTCGAGAATGCGAAAATGCAGCCAATATTGATTGATGGCGGTCAACTCGCTGCGCAGGCTGCGGTTTAGATAATCGATGACTCTGTCGTCACCCTTCATAACGAAAAAGCTCCTTGATGTATTGGTGGGGATTTCGCCTGGCGACAGCGCCAACACGCCAGCGATGGGAAAACCCCGCCGGCGATTTTCATCAAAATGAGACAAATCCAAGATAGCCCCTGGCCGATGGAATGCAAGCGATTTCAAAGCCAAGGTCGAGGCGCGCAGAGGCGCGGCGTTCGGTCTTTGCTCGCCGCCTCGACGACCGCTTCTCGCGACAGCCGCGGGATAAAGATCAAGATCGTAAGAATTCTAACGGCTGATGACAGCCAACGGCAATCCTCACCTGACACTGTCGAACGACGTGGCGTGTGGAGGAGTTCGGATATGCCGGCGCGGACGACGAAACGCGAGATTTGTGGCGAGCCAATCGAAAAAGCCGCTCCCGGATCGCAGGACCAATCTGTGGAGGGCGCCGCGCCGCGCGAAATATTCTCCCCCCATACGAGAGGCGCCGCGCTGAATCAAAAGCGCCGCGGCGATCGAGCCTCGCCGCAAGACGCGCCTCGCCCGCCTGAAATCGAGACTCTGTGTCTCGCTTGGCGCGCGGCCGTCAGGCCGCCGCTCGCTTTGCCGCCATATGAGGAATTGGCTTTGGGCGGCCTCGGCCGGCTCGCGGACGCCACGGCGCTCATTCGCGCGGCGGAGCCAGACCAATTCGACATTCTCATGGCTGGACAGACGATTGAGCGGTGGATCGATCACCCTTCGCGACAATTCCAGGTCAACCGGCGTTCGAGCGGCCTCGTCAGAGCCTTGCATGACGCCGTAGCTTGCGCCCTGAAAAAAGGCGCGCCTGTCGAGGCGGTCGCGCATGCCGTCGCGAACGGCCTCGTCTGCAGCTACGACCTCGTCGCCCTGCCGCTGTCGAACCGCTGGGGACCGCCGCTGTGTCAGGTCTACATGAAGGAGCGCGATCAAAAATACAGCCTTGTCGAGGCCATTTGCAACCTCACGAACGACGGCGTCGTCGCCCTCGCCGTCATTCGCGACGCGACGCGGATCGCTTGCGATTGTGAGATCATAGCCTTGAATGAAGGCGCGGCGCAGCTGCTGCAGCGCGACGCCGCCGATCTGCGAGGACAGCGCCTGTCGGACGTTTTCGGCGACGCGGGTCTCGGCGCCGCGCTGCCGAATCTGCTGCGGATCGCCGCCGACGGCGGCAGCTCCCGCTTCGAGATCGACGGCGCGTCCAGATCCGACGAGAAGGTCCAACTTAGCGTCAACGCGATGGCGATTGGCGACCTCATCGGAATGACCCTGACCGACATCAGCGACATCAAGGCGCGCGAGGCGTCGTTTCGTCTGCTCTTCGAGGGCAGCCCGATTGCGACGGCGCTTTGCGATCCCGAAACCTACGGCTTTCTTGCCGTCAATGACGCGGCGGCGGCGCTGTGGGGTTTTTCCCGCGAGGCTTTGCTCGGCATGAGCCTCTACGACGTCGCCGTGCCGGCGGATCGCGCCTTGATGCGCCGGTGTCGTAACCAGCCTCCCGTGAGCCCGGTGACCGAGCGTTTGGGCCGCCAGATGCGCGCGGACGGCAGCGTGATCGACGTCATTTTCTATTGGCGTCAGTTCACCTTCCGCGACCGGCCGGCGCAGCTCGTCACTTTCGTCGACGTGACCGAGAAAAGACGGGCCGAGCGGCGTCTCGCGCATATGGCGCATCATGACGCTTTGACCGATCTGCCGAACCGCTCGATGTTTCGCGAAAGGCTCGACGAGGCCTTGTCGCGCCTGCATCCGAACGAGGGCGAGCTTGCCGTGCTGTACCTCGATCTCGATCAATTCAAAGCGATCAACGACACGCTCGGCCATTCGATCGGCGACGCGCTGTTGCGGGCTGTTGCCGACCGGCTGCGCGGGTGTTTGCGCGCGACCGACGTCGTGGCGCGATTTGGCGGCGACGAATTCGCCGTGTTCCGTCCAGGCATGAACGGCCCCAACGAGGCGAGCGCGCTCGCCTCGTATCTCTCCGACGCGGTCAGCCGCCCTTATCTCATCGAGGGCCACGCGCTCGAGATCGCAACCAGCATCGGCGTCGCGATGGCGCCAGGCGACGGCCTCTCCTCCGATCTGTTGTTGAAGAACGCCGACATAGCGCTCTACCGCGCCAAGGAGGAAGGGCGGCGCGCCTTCCGCTTCTTCGAGCCGGAAATGGATGCGCGGGCGCGGGCGCGCCGAATGCTCGAAACCGATTTACGGCGGGCGCTCGGCGCCGGCGAGTTCGAGCTCTACTATCAGCCCCTGGTCTCGCTTAGATCAGGCGCGATCACCGGCTTTGAGGCCTTGCTGCGCTGGCACCATCCGACACGCGGCATGGTGCCGCCCGCTGAATTCATCCCGCTTTCGGAAGAGATCGGATTGATTGTGCCGCTAGGCGAATGGGTGCTGCGTCAGGCCTGCGCCGAGGCCGCCTGCTGGCCTGGAAATTTGAAGGTCGCGGTCAACTTGTCGTCGGTGCAATTCAGGGCCGGCAATGTGACGCATGCGGTGCTGAGCGCCCTCGCCAACTCCGGCCTTGCCGCCTCGCGCCTCGAAATCGAGATCACCGAGAGCATTCTTCTCGCCGAAAGCGAAGCCAACCTCGCGACCCTGCATCGGCTGCGCGGGCTTGGCGTCAGCGTGTCGATGGATGATTTCGGCACCGGCTACTCCAGCCTGAGCTATCTGCGCGCCTTTCCGTTCGACAAGATCAAGATCGACCGCTCTTTCGTCAGCGAGCTTGCCGACGGCGGCGGCTCGATGGCGATCGTGCGCGCGGTCGCTGGGCTCGGCTCAAGCCTTGGCATTTCAACCACGGCCGAAGGCGTCGAGACCAGCGAACAGCTGGCCTGGCTGCGCGAGGAGGGCTGCACCGAGATGCAGGGCTATTATTTCAGCCCGCCCGTGCCGGCGAGCAAGATCCTGCCGATGTTGAAGGCGAACCAAGCCGCCGATCCGCGCTTCGGGCCGGTGGTGGTGCATTAGGGTTCGCGCGCAGGCTACGCCTTGCCCTGTCCCGACGCCTTCGACAGCCAGGCGCGGGCCGCCTCGGGGAGCGGGCGCGACCGGCGCGTCGCCTCATCCATCAATACGATCACGCTTTCGGCCGTGGCGGCGCATTTTCCGTTCTGGAACAGCGCCTGTTCGATGCGGACCGAGCTGCGGCCGACCCCGGCGACGCGCGTCCCGATCATCACCTCGCCCGGCCAATTGATCTCGGCCTTGAAATCGATCGCGAGCCGCACGATGACGACCGCCGTGCCGGGCTCCAGCGGCGGCGCCGACGGCTCAAACAGCATCTCGACGCGGCCGAGCTCGAAGAAAGTCGCGAAGACGGCGTTGTTGACATGGCCCTGGCGATCGGTGTCGCCGTAGCGGATCTTGTCCGGCGTGCGGAAGGCGAAGTCGCTAATTTGTATGTCGTCGATCACAAAATCCTCATCGGCATGCGAGGCGCCGTCACCGCCGTCGGTTCGGCGCGCGGCTGACCTGAGCGCAGCGGGTTTTGGAAGTCAAGGCCGGGCTTGCTTCCGCCTGACGATCATGAGTTTTCCTGCGCAGGCTGCGCTGGCCGCGCGCATCGGCCTCGGCGGCTGTTGCCGGTTGCGCGCGTCTCGGCTAGGCTTGCTCTCACCTGCGAGGGGCGGGCGCAATCAAGCGTTTCATTTCGATGCTGCGGGAAACTCTTTGGTGGCCTTGGTCCGAGCGCAAGAGCGCGCCGTCCGATGAACCCGGCACGCCGCCGAAGGAGCCGCCCGACACCAAAGACGTCGAGGCGCTCGCCAACTCGCTTAACCACTCGGCCGAGCGGGCGCAGACGCTGTGGCTGAGTTTTCTGACCTTCACTCTCTATCTCGCGATCGCGGCGGGCACGACCACCCATCCGATGCTGTTTCGCGAGGACCCGCTGAAGCTGCCGGTTCTCAACATCGATCTGCCGCTGATCGGCTTCTATGTGCTGGCGCCTTTCATCTTTGTCGTTTTTCATTTCTACATGCTGCTTAATCTTGTGCTTCTCGCCCGCACGGCGAAGGCCTTCGACGAAGCTTTGAAGCTTGCGCCGCTAACGGACGACGCGCGCGAAAATTTTCGCATGCGGATCGAGAATACCATGTTCGTGCAGCTTTTAGTTCTACTAAATCACAAAATCGAGGGAGATTCGCGTCGCGAGCAAATCTGGTAACTTGTTGATTCGTTGATCGATACCCGGTGTTTGATATGGATCTCTCGAGACCAACCAGCCAAGCGCGTTTTGCCGCCTATGTCGAGGCTCTTGTTGAAGTGATCGGGCATGCCGATCGGGCCAAGCCCTTGAACGATTATTGCGTCGGGCTGTTGATGCCCGGCGAGCGCAAGAGCGTCGAGCCTATGGCGGCGATTGTTGCGCCGACACGCGTCTCGGCCAAACATCAATCGCTTCTGCATCTGGTCGGCGAAGCGCCCTGGTCGGACGAGGCGGTCTTGAGTAAGGTTTTCGAGCTGGTTCTGCCTTCCCTCGAGAGACAAGGCCCCATCGAAGCCTGGATCGTGGACGACACGGGCATTGCGAAAAAGGGGACCCATTCGGTCGGCGTCGCGCGGCAATATTGCGGCAGGCTCGGCAAGCAGGACAATTGCCAGGTCGCGGTGACGCTGTCGATCGCCAATCATACGGCGAGCCTGCCGATCGCCTACCGGCTCTATATGCCGGAGGCATGGGCAAATGATCAGGCACGCCGAAAAAAGGCGCATATCCCCAAGGAGATCGAGTTCAAGACGAAGCCACAGATTGCGCTTGATCAGATCCGTGCGGCTCATGCCGCAGGCGTCGCGCCGGGCGTCGTGCTGGCTGATGCGGGCTATGGCGTGAACGGCGGCTTTCGCGCCGGAGTGACAGCTTTGGATCTGCCTTACGTCGTCGGCGTCCAATCGACGCTGACCGTTTGGCCGCCCGGTCAGGAGCCTCTACCGGCAAAGCCCTGGAGCGGCCATGGCCGCAAGCCGTCTCGTCTGAACCGTGATCTTGAACATCAACCCGTCACGGTCAAGGAGCTGGCGCTGAGCTTGAAGAAAAAAGCATGGCGCAGCCTCACCTGGCGCGAAGGTTCGAACACGCCGCTCGCCTCGCGCTTTGCCGCTGTGCGTCTGCGCCCAGCCTCGCGTGATTGCAATCGGACCAAACCGCATCCGCTGGAATGGCTCATTGTTGAGTGGCCGAATGAAGAAGCTGAGCCGACGAAATATTGGCTCTCGACCTTGCCCAAGGACACGCCTTTGCAGGATCTCGTCGACAAGGCCAAATTGCGCTGGCGCATCGAACGCGATTACGAGGAGCTGAAAGGCGAACTCGGATTGGCCCATTACGAAGGTCGAGGTTGGCGTGGCTTTCACCACCACGCGACACTCTGCATCGCAGCTTACGGCTTTCTGATCTGCGAACGGGAAGCGATTCCCCCCTCAGCCTCCTGGCGGCGCAAGATGCCTCCGTTACCCAAAGGTTTTCGACCCCGCGGCGCCGCCGATCCGACCAGAACGTCACGTCGAAAACTCGATCGCGACGATCCGAAAACGGCTCACCGTCGCGCTCGCAAAAACCCTTATGCGATGTCCATGCTGTCAAACAACACACCGCCAGACAGCTACCCATATCCGTTCATGACACAGTAGAATTAGTTGGCGGCAGGAAAGAGCGTAAGGGGTTTAATTCGTGGCTACTGAGCGTCATGGCGCTGATCACGCTGGCGCTCGCGCCGGTCGCTCTGCTGCTGTTTATTCAGATCCGGTTCCTGCCTTATCACAGTGAGGGGATCACCTGGGGGCATCGCGGCCTGCTGGCGCTCGACCTGCTGCTGGTGTGGACTCTTTGGCCCGGCTTCCGCAGCGGCTGGGGCGTGCGCTTATGGCCGAGACGCGTGTGGACCATTGCCCTCTTGTTAATCTTCAGCGCGGTGGCGTTATTCTACGCAGGTGCAGTGGCGAACTTTCCCGACGAGTGGATCTATGTGGCGACGAAGGGCGTGCGCGAGACGCTTGATATCGCGAAGTCTGCCGAGAAGGAAACTTCGGAAACTTCCGAGAATGCGAAGCCCAAACACTGGTACGCGCGGCTATGGCCGCCCAACACCCTAGACCTCCGCAACCAGGATTTGGTCGATGATGCGAAGCTGGAGCAGATCAAGAAACGAGAGGCCGCGGGAAGCGAGACTAAGTGGATCGCCAACCTGCGGCTGCGCGACCGGGATTTCGTTGAGGCTGACCTGACCAACGCGGACGTTCAGCACGCCGAGTTTTCGGGCGCCAATCTCGCTCGTGCCCGCCTAGACCTTGTATGGGCGGTGAAAGCGCATTTTGAGTGCAGCGACTGCGCGAAGTCGCTCCTTGGCGCGCAGCTGCAGGGCGCGTCGCTCGATGGCGCGCAGCTGCAGGGCGCGTCGCTCGTTGTGGCGCAGCTGCAGGGCGCATCGCTCGTTGTGGCGCAGCTGCAGGGCGCGTCGCTCCTTGGCGCGCAGCTGCAGGGCGCGTCGCTCTTTGGGGCGCAGCTGCAGGGCGCGTCGCTCGTTGTGGCGCAGCTGCAGGGCGCATCGCTCAATGGGGCGCAGCTGCAGGGCGCGTCGCTCGATGGGGCGCAGCTGCAGGGCGCGTCGCTCGATGGGGCGCAGCTGCAGGGCGCGTCGCTCGATGGGGCGCAGCTGCAGGGCGCGTCGCTCGATCTGGCGCAGCTGCAGGGCGCGTTGGTGGAGAAAGCGTCTGTGTGGCGCGGGGACGCACGCACCGCGAACGCTGAAAAAGCCCATATTGTTTTCGACGTTGAGAAATCCTACGGATGCATTTCGATGGGCTTATTAAGTTTGACGGAGTTCGTATCAAGATTAGCGGGGGGCATTTGCGAACCAACTACCCAAAGCTTCGATCAATTGCAGCAATTCCTTATCGACAGAATTCCAGCGGGTAAACAACGGGACGACGCGCTCGAAAAAATCGCGAAAAGGCTGAAGCCCGACACGCTTGATGACGAGGCGGCGATCGCCAGCGATTGGAGAGAGAAAGGAAAAAACTCTGCGCCGCCTTCGGCGATCCTCGGAGCATGGCAGGAAATCGGCTGCGCCCGAGAAGGCGAGCCTTATGTCGTTCGGGCGCTGCTCGGCCGACTGGACAAACCGCTGTTCAAGGACCGAGCCGCCCTAAAGGCGAAGCTCGCGCAAGCCTTCCTTGCCTCGACCTGCGACGGCGCGAAGGGGTTGAAGGACGAGGAGATCGCAAAACTCAAGGCGATCGCAAAGCCCGCCGCGAAGGCGCAAAGCGCTGCGGGTGGCTCAACCTGCGCGGCGACCGAGGGCTGCCCGAAGTGATCCTCGCGCGCTAACCGCCCCCCATGGTTCGAGACGGGTCCTTCGGACCCTCCTCACAATGAGGGAAATCGCGCGCCGCTACAGCTGCAGAAAGGGCTCGAAGCCGCCAAAAATCATGCGCTTGCCGTCGAAGGGCATGTTCTGCATCGCCTCTTTCATCCTCGGATCCTCCATCACCTTGGCGTTGATCGCGTTGCGGTGCGCGCGATTGTCATAGACGATCCAGGAAAAGGCGACGGTCTCATCCTCGTTCGCCTGCACCGCGCGCGGAAACGAGGTCAGCTCGCCATAGGGGACGTCGTCGGCGAGGCATTCGACGAAAGCCAGAGCGCCATATTCCTTCCAGACCGCGCCAAGCTTACGCGAGAGCGCTTTGTAGGCCTCGATGTTCTGTTTCGGGACGGCGACGACGAAACCATCGACATAGGGCATTTGAGGCTCCTCTCTTTCGGTGGGCCAGACGATTGGCGAACGGCGATCAGGGCGGCTCGGTTCAATTTTTGCCCATCCCTAAAATGTCGTCACCAGGCCGCTCCCGAGTCCGCGGCGGAGCGCTTCGCTATCGCCGACCAGTCGAGCTCGCCGTCGCCATTGGCGAGCGCGGCCAAAAACCGGTCGCGCACCACCGCAGCGAAGGGCAGAGGGACTTCCAGCTTTTCGGCCGCTTGCTGCAGCAGGCGATTGTCTTTTAGGCCGAGCGGCAATTTGAAGCCCGCCGGCGAAAATCTTTTTTCCATGATGATCCCGCCATAGGTCTTGTAGGCCGGCGCGGCGAACAACGTTTCGGTCAACAGCTCCAACACCTTCGCCGTCTCGACGCCGCCCTTGGCGGTCAGCGCGAAGACCTCGGCGAGGCCTTCTATGACGCATGTAATCAAAAAATTGCCGCTGAGTTTGACCAGATTAGCCTGCGCCGGCTGGTCGCCCATCACGAAAATGCGCTGGCCCATCGCCTCGAGCGCCGGACGGATCTTTTCGATTAAATCCGCCTCGCCCGCCGGCACAATGAAAAGCTTGCCAGCCTCCGCCGCCTCCGGGCGCCCGAACACCGGCGCGGCGGCGTATTTCTGGCCGCGCTCGGCATGGGCGGCGGCGAGACGCTCCGACAGCGCGACCGAGATGGTGCTCATCGAGATATGCGCGGCCCCAGGCGCCAGCCCCTCAATGATTCCATCCTTGCCGAGCGCGACGGCCTCGACCGCCGCGTCGTCGGCGAGCATGGTGATGGCGATTTCGCCCGCCTTCGCCGCTTCGGCCGGCGTTTTTGCGATCGCGGCGCCGAGCGCGCGCATCGCCTCGGCGGGCCCGGCGCTGCGGTTCCAGGCGGCGACCGTGTGGCCGTGCTTGATGAGATTGCTTGCCATCGCGGCGCCCATGCCGCCCAATCCGAGGAATGCGATCTTCATGGTTTTCTCCTGTGTCTGTGGCGTCGCTATGCAACGTTCGCCGCCTAGTTCTGGTTCGCGGCGGCCTCCCGCGCGCGCCGGGCCTCATAGGCTTTGAGATGCGCGTAGGCGATGCGCAGCAAGGATTTTGGATCCGGCGCGGCGCGGCGGCGGCTTAAAAAATCGCCGACAATATGATCGGCTTCGGTCGGCGCGCCGCGCTCGACGTCGCGTAGCATCGAGGCGACGAATTCCGAGCCCGGCGCCGTCAGCATGGTTTTGCCGCGCGCCATGGCGGCCTCGCTCGGCGCGAAGCCATTTTCGGCGGCAATCGCCGCGCATTCGTCGACGAGCGCGACGGCGAGATCGGCGCCGCCCGCCGCGGCGATGTCGCCGGCCGCCGCTCGCATCAGGCAGGTGATGGCCGCGGCCGGGGCGATGAACGCCCATTTCTCCCACATCGCCTGCAGAATGTCGTTGCTGCGGCGGGCGTCGAAACCGGCGTTAAGGAGCGCGGCTTCGACCGGCGGGAGATGCTTCGCTTGCGTGTCGTCGCGCGCGCCGAAAGCCAGATCGTGAAAGGCGCCGAAATGAATGATGCGCCCGTCGGCGTCAAGCGACGTCGAGATCGCGCAGAGGCCGCCGAGCACATGGGGCGCGCCGAAGCGCGCGTCGAGTTCGTCGAGATGGCGCATGCCGTTGAGGAGCGGCAGGACAAGGGAGTCGGGCCCGACGGCGGGGGCGAAAAATCGATGGCGTCCGCTAGATCATAAGCTTTGCAGCTCAATATGATGAGATCGAAAGGCTCATGGAGTTCTTGCGCCAATATCGTCGGCGGGTTGGGCAGATCGATATCGCCGAGCGCGCTTTTGACGACGAGGCCGGTCTTGGCCAGCCGCGCCGCCCTGCGCGGGCGCACGAGGAAGACGACGTCGCGGCCGGCCGCAAGCAAGCGGCCGCCGAAATAGCCGCCGATGGCGCCGGCGCCGACCACGAGAATGCGCATTCTGA
Organism: uncultured Alphaproteobacteria bacterium; assembly: GCA_963815815.1. Lineage (GTDB taxonomy): Bacteria > Pseudomonadota > Alphaproteobacteria > Rhizobiales > Beijerinckiaceae > Methylocapsa. Next base: position 490,038 of record CAWFIA010000006.1, on the reverse strand, counting down.
GTTCCTTCGAGGATGCAAGCTTGCGGGCGCGCGACTGTAGAACGCCAACGGCGAGGCGCCAATCCGGCGCGGCGCGCCTTTGCGGCCTTAGCGCTGGCCGATCGCGACGTCTCCGAAGAGCCCCTTCAGCTCGCGCGGCTGCGAGCGCCAATATTGCGGCGGCGCCGCGACGGTTCCGCCAAGCTCGGCCGCGGCATGCCATGGCCAGCGCGGATCGTAGAGCATGGCGCGCGCGAGCGCGACGAAATCCGCCTTGCCGCCGCCGATAATGTCTTCAGCCTGCCGCGCCTGCGTGATCAGGCCGACGGCGATCACAGGAACGCCCACGGCGGTCCGTATGGCGTCTGCAAATGGGACTTGGTAGTCGGACGCGACGGGGATCTTCTGCAAGGGAGACACGCCTCCCGAGGAGGCGGTGATCCAATCGTCGCCGCGCCTCTTCAACTCTTCGGAAAAGGCGATGGTTTGCGCAAGGTCCCAGCCGCCTTCGACCCAATCCGTCGCCGACACCTTGACTGCGATCGGCTTTTCCGCCGGAAAGGCGGCGCGTATGGCGTCGAATATTTCGAGCGGAAAACGCAGACGCTTTTCCAAAGAGCCGCCATATTCGTCGTTGCGCCGATTGGCGATCGGCGAGAGGAATTCATGTAGAAGGTAGCCATGCGCGGCATGGACTTCGATGGCGCCGAACCCCAGGCGGTCCGCGTTTGGCGGCCTCGGTGAAGGCCGTGCGCACGCGGGCGAGCCCCGTGGAATCGAGCGCCAGCGGCTTCGTTTCGCCCGCCTTATGCTCTACCGCCGAGGGCGCATGGGTGAGCCAGCCCGCCTCCGAGACCGGAATGAGCTCGCCACCTTCCCATGGAACGCGGCTCGATCCTTTACGTCCCGCATGCGCGAGCTGCAACGCTACGGCGATTTTTGAATGGGCGAGAACGGGCTTGAACGCGGCTTCAGTCACGTCGTCCCAGAGGCCGAGGCAACCCGGCGCAATGCGCCCGGCGGGCTCGACGGCGGTCGCCTCGATGCACAACATCCCGGCGCCTGACAGCGCGAGACTGCCGATGTGAATGAAGTGCCATTCATTGGGCAATCCGTCATTGTTGGCCGAATATTGGCACATCGGCGATATGACGATCCGATTTTGAAGCGCGAGACCGCGTAGCGTGAAAGGAGAAAATAATGCGCATTTGATTCTTCATGGCTCGGGCGGTCCGCTATATGACCAACGCCCCGGCGAGGCCTTGGCTTTGGGGCGCTGCTGGCCTGACCCGGATCCCGCAACGGCTTAAACGGAGTTGCGCGCCTATTCAAATGGAACGACCTGATGGCGTCCACGCAAAAATATAGAGACCGATGCGAGGCGTCAGGCTGAGGGCGATGATTAGCCGTGCCGATTCGGGAATTTACGACGCGCGGGCTCACGCAGTCGTGATGTAAACGCCGTCGCGAACTGGAAAATTTTGTCCGATAAACTTTTTATGATCCAATCGCGGAGGATTATTTTCCACATTGGCGCCCCAAAAACGGGGACGAGCGCCATCCAAATGTTCTTGGCCTCAAACGTTGGGAATCTTCGCGCGATAGGCCTGGATTATCTGAAGTGCGAGCCGCCGCGCGAAGGTGTTCCCATAACAGGAAATGGCGCGTCGGTTTTTCGCTATTTCAAGCGCGCGCAGGCACCCCCTGAAAAGCTCGAAGATCTGCTGGACGGGTACTTCGGAACGGAGAACGGCGCCATTGTCTCCTCCGAGCTGCTTTGTTTTATTCCCGCCGCCGGATGGCGCGAAATCATAGAATCGTGCCGAGCGCGTAACATTACGCCGTCGATCATTTACTATGTTAGGAACGTGTATCCATTCTATGCGTCGACCTACAATCAATTTGTTAAAAACCACGGATCGACCGAATCATGTTTGGAGCGGCTCACGTTTCTCAAAGAGCTGATTGGGACCGCCGAATTGCATGTCGCTCACTATGAATCGCAAAGGGAACACATTTGCGCGAATTTTTTAGAGTTGATCGCCCCGGCCGCCAACAAACCGGATTTCGCGTTCCATGCGGCGCGGGTGAACCGCTCACTCGATGAGTCCGAACTGCGATTGATGCGCATTGCGAACCGCTTTCCTACGGCGCACTTTCCGGGCGAGCTGTCAAGCCTGTTGATCGCAAGCGATCCGGAGCGCGCGACGGAAAGGCCATTGCACCCCGGGATCGTTGCGTTGTTGTCCGGTCGACACGCAGATAACGTGTTAGCGATCAACACAGCATATTTCGCTGGAGACAACACGCTTCAGATTGCGGACGGTGTGCCAGGCGCGAACTTCGCCGAAATCGGCGGCGGCGACCGCGCCTGCGGAGAGGCTTTCTGAATGGGCGCTTGACAGATTGCAGTCGGCGCACTGCGAAGAGGCCCGCGCCCTCGCCGCTCGGCGTCGCAAAATCATTCATCCCGACATCCCGCCAGATTTTGATGCGGTCGGCTATCTGTTGTTAAACCGGGACGTTCTCATTGCGCGCCTCAACCCTTACAAGCACTTTTTAGAATATGGCTGTCACGAAGGACGGAGTTGGCGCGTCGATGGCCATCGAAGAGAGGCCAGCGCAACCGTTCCTACGTTCTTCCGCTCTTTTGATCAAGCTACTTGGATTGGTTCGCGGTTGCGCGCAAGAGGCGGGCGCGTCATCGCGATACAACAACGGCAAATCGCAAAGCCGGCTCTAGGGCGGGACGGGGGAAAAGCGGGCGCAGCGCAGCAAAAAGCTATAGCGGCGCCATTTGGACGGGGAATTTTGGCTCCCACCCGGTGCAACATGCTCTCCTACTGCCACACCTCCGACGCGGCGCGCCTTTTCTTCGGACTGGTCTTGGCGGCGCTCGCCGGATGGGTCGACGCCGTCGGCTTCCTCTCGCTAGGATCGTTCTATTTGTCATTCATGAGCGGCAACACGACGCAGATCGCAGTGGCGGCGGCGGCGGGCGCGCGGCAGGCCTTTCTTCACGGCGGCGCGATCATCCTGTCTTTTTTCGCAGGCGCCTTCGCTGGAACGTTTCTCGCGGACGCATCAGGCCGTTTCCGCTTGCCGGCTCTGCTTGCGAGCGAGCTGGCGCTTTTTGGCGCGGCGATCCGGCTCACGCAAACTACGCCGGGGCTTGTCGCGCTGCTGCCCGTCGCCGCCGCGATGGGCATGCAGAATGCGTTGCGTCAAATGGTCGGCGGCGCCGACGTCGGCAAGACCTTCGTCACCGGTTCTCTCTATAGCGCAGGCCAGTCGCTGGCGAGATCGCTCACCGGCGCCGCTCCGCGCGGCGAATGGCTGATTTTTCTTGGCGCCTGGCTCGCCTTCGCCTCGGGCGCCGCGGGCGGCGCCTTCGCGCTGCGAGGCGCGGGCCTTATGGCGAATCTCGCGGGCCTGGCCGCCGCGCTCGCTTTCCTCGGCTTTGTGACCCTTCTCAAGGCGCTCGATGCGCGCGCCGATGGTCAGAGCGCCAGATAGACCGGCTTGTAGGCGAGGTTCTCAAGATGGGTAATGTTTCGGTCGCGGCATGCAGCTGAGGCCGGGGTACAGCCTAGTTTGCCTGCGTGTCGATCCGTGCCGGCGCCGCTTTGAAGGGCGCAACCCTCTTTTGCTTGTGATGTGGCTTCGTTTGGCTTCTTTTGTTTTTTTTGCGCGTTTTTTGTTGGTCCGCGCGGTTTCGCTCTATAAGGACAGCCTTGAAACACGATCCCCGACCGGCCCAGTTTCCGCCGTTGCTGGCCAAGCCTGTTAGCGCAGATATCGCGGGCGTGCTTATTGACGGGGAGAGGGCGTCCGCTCGCTACTGTCGGTCGCGCTGGCGGCCGGCAACTCCATACCCGAAACCCTGAAGGAGTTGGCTGGAAGGATTGCTGCCCCATTCGATAGAAAGTCTCGACCGGCAAGTCGAGCGTGTCATGGGGCATCTTGACGTTAAACCCAGCGACCTTGAGCGCTATGTCTATCTGATCGGTCTATGCGACCGGAACGAGACGTTGTTCTACCGCACCGTGATGTCCGATCCGGCTCGCTTCATCCCCATCCTCTATGATCCTACCGTCGCCGATGCCTGCCTGGCTTTCGGCCACATCTATCGCCGCGCGCGCGGCATCTACATCACGCGCGACATGAAGGGCCGCATCGCCGAAGTGCTGCGCAACTGGCCGGAGCAAGACGTCCGCTTTATCTGCGTCTCGACGGGCGGCCGCATTCTCGGTCTCGGCGACATCGGCGCCAACGGGATGGGCATCCCCATAGGCAAGCTGCAACTCTACACGGCGTGCGCTGCGGTTCCCCCCGAGCGCCTGCTGCCGGTGCTGCTCGACATCGGCACGACCAACGACGCGCTGCGCGCCGACCCGCTCTATCTCGGTTTGCGTCAACGGCCGCCGTCCGATGAGGAGCTCGACGAACTGACCGACGAATTCGTTCAGGCGGTGCAGACGGTCTTTCCGGGCTGCTGCATCCATTTCGAGGATTGGAAGGGCACCGATGCGATCCGTATGCTCAACCGATATGCCGACAAGGTGCTATGCTATAATGACGACATACAGGGGACGGCCAGCGTCGCGCTCGCGGGACTGACGACCGCCCTGCAGATCATCGACGCGTCCCTGACCGATCAGCGCATTCTTTTCCTCGGGGCGGGTTCGGCCGGAATCGGCATCGCAAACTTGATCGCCGCCGCGATGAACGCCAAAGGGCTTTCACAGAACGAGGCGCGGGGCCGCGTCTCGATGTTCGACATAGATGGGCTACTGGAATCGTCCCGAGTGGACCTGTCGGAGGCGCAGAAGGTTTACGCGCACAAGGCGAAGCCATCGCAGGATCTGGCGGAGACAATCGAGACGCTGAAACCAACCATACTGATCGGCGTCAGCACCAAGGGCGGCGCTTTCAACCAGCGCGTGGTCGAGACGATGAGCCGGCTCAACGAGCGACCGATCATCTTCGCTCTGTCCAATCCGACGGACAAGGCGGAATGCACGGCCGAGCAGGCGTATGTCTGGTCGAACGGCAAAGCGCTCTACGCAGGAGGCGTGCAGTTCCCGGACGTGACTGTGGGCGGCACGCTTTTCCATCCCGGCCAGGCGAATAATTTCTATATCTTTCCGGCAATCGGGCTCGCAACTTACGCGGCGCGGCCGCGGCGGATTACCGACCAATGCTTCGTCGTCGCAGCCGAAGCGACAGCTGATCAGGTCGGCCCGGAACTCCGCGCCAAAGGCATGCTGTTCCCCAGCCAGACCAACATCCTCGAGACGGAAATCACAACTGCGACTCGGGTAGCCGAGTTCATGTTGGACAAAGGTCTGGCCCAGGTCGAGCGGCCTAGCGACCTCCGCGCCTGGGTCGAGGGCCAGCTCTACAAGCCGCAATACTGATCCACCGCCATCGAGGAGATCGCCATGAACGATCTAGCGCATCCGATCCTGCGCGATATGCCGATTGGCATCGACGCCACGGGCGAGCGTCACGAAACCGATTCGATGGGCGGCATCGACGTGCCGGCCGATCGCTACTGGGGAGCGCAGACGCAGCGCAGCCTCATTCATTTTTCGATCGGAGACGATCGAATGCCGAAGCGCGTCTACCACGCCTACGGCTACGTTAAGAAGGCCGCGGCGTTGGTGAACGCCGCGGCCGGGCGGCTCGCGCAATGGAAGGCCGACGCGGTCATTCACGCGGCCGACGAGGCGATCGCGGGCAAGCTGGATGAGAATTTTCCGCTCTACGTCTGGCAGACCGGCTCAGGCACGCAATCGAACATGAACGTCAATGAGGTGCTGTCGAACCGGGCCATTCAACTGCTCGGCGGCAAGATTGGCAGCAAGTCTCCTGTGCATCCGAACGACGACGTCAATATGGGCAGTCGTCGAACGACACGTTCCCCACTGCGATGCATATCGCCGCTATATTCGAAGTTGAGGACCACCTCCTTCCGCATGCGGAGGCCCTCGCGACCGCGATCGAGGCGAAAGCGAACGAATGGAGCGACGTCGTCAAGATCGGGCGAACGCATCTGCAGGATGCCGTGCCGCTGACGGTTGGGCAGGAGTGGTCTGGCTGGGCGCGCCAGATTCGCGACGCGCTAGGACGCGTCCGCGCCTCCGAGGCGGGTCTGTTCGAGCTGGCCGCCGGGGGCACCGCGGTCGGCACCGGGCTCAACGCGCCGCCGCACTTCAGCCGAGAGATCGCAGAGAAGATTGCCGAATTGACCGGCTACCCGTTCGTGACCGCGCCCAACAAGTTCGCGGCTCAGGGCTCACTCGACGCTATGGTTGCCGCGATGGCGGCGGTGCGTAGCCTCGCTGTCGCGTTGATGAAGATCGCCAATGACATGCGCTGGCTCGCCTCCGGACCTCGCTGCGGCCTTAGCGAACTCATCTTGCCGGAAAACGAGCCCGGCTCATCGATCATGCCGGGCAAAGTCAACCCGACCCAGGAAGAGGCGATGGTGATGGTCTGCATCCAGGTGATCGGCGAAGACAACGCTGTCGCGGTCGCCGGCAGCCAGGGCAATTTCGAGCTCAACGCGATGCGTCCAATCATCATCAACAATTTCCTTCATTCCGCCCGTATCCTGGGCGACGCCTGCGAGAAGTTGCGGCATTTCTCGGTCGAAGGGACACGACTCAACCGTAAGCGCATCGACGAGATGGTCGGACGTTCGCTGATGCTGGTGATAGCGCTCAGCCCAGTGATTGGCTACGACAAAGCATCGGCAATTGCCCACAAGGCGAACGACGAAGACCTGAGCCTGAAAGAGGCCGCGCTCGCCTCCGGCGACATCGACGAGAAGCGTTTCGACGAAATCGTTGACCCGCGGAAGATGGTCGGCCGCGGTGTCGCCGGAAGCTGAAATCCTGACATCCCCGTCCGCGTCCCGTCGGTCGCGGAAAAGGCGGCCGCCGAGAAGATGAGCGCGCCCGCCGGACGATAAGGACAGTCCTGACAGTCTCGGCTCTCCGGCGCCTGTCATGCGCGGGATGGACGGCTCCAAAAGCCTCTCAAGTCCGCAGGCCGGGCTCACTCCCTGTGGCAAGTTCGCGCCATGTCGATGAAGGCGCGCAGGGCGGAGGACATGCGCCTTTGCCGGGGATAATACAGAATGAAACCCGGAAAGCGCGGACACCAGTCGCCGAGCACGCGGACAAGGCGGCCATCCGCGATCGCGTTCCTCACGAGGTCCTCGAACACGAAAGCCAGGCCGACCCCGTCGAGCGCGGCTTGAGCCGTGAGACTTTGGTCCCCGAGCGTGATCCGCCCGTTCACGTCGATATCGACCTTTGCATCATCTTTTTCGAACTTCCATCTGAGCAGCCGGCCGCTCGGGAAGCGATGGCGGACGCACTCATGTTCGAGGAGGTCAGAAGGCCTCTCCGGAACGGGACGGCGCTCAAAATAGCCCGGCGCCGCGACCACGGCCCAGCGGTGCGAGGACCCGATGCGCACGCCGACCATGTCCTCCGGCACCTTCTCTTCGAAACGTATCCCGGCGTCGAAGCCGGCGGCGACGATGTCGACCAACCCATCATCCTCGATAATCTCAAGGTGGATCCCGGGGTATGCCGCGACAAAGCGCGGGATAAGCGGCGAGACCAGCAGACGCGCGGCGGCGCGCGACGTATTGATCCGCACCATCCCGGTCGACGTGATGCGGAAATTGTTCATTTCCTCAAGCGCGTCGCCGATATTCCGCAGCGCCGGCTGCAATCGCTCCAGAAGGCGCTGCCCGGCATCCGTCAGGGCGACGCTGCGGGTCGTGCGATTGAAGAGGCTGACGCCCAGCCGCTCCTCCAGCCCATGGATGGCGTGACTGACCGCGGACGTCGACATGCCGACTTCCGCGGCCGTCTTTTGAAAGCTGCTATGGCGCGCAACCGCGGCAAAGACGACGAGATGAGAGAGATTAGGCTGTTGCATGATTGTTGAGAGTTTCTCATCAAGTCATGCCGGATTTCAAGCTTGTCTCAGGCGCAAGATTGATCAATTGTCCAGCTTAGCTAACGAAATCTCGAGCAAGCGACCGTCACCCGCCGGTCGGATGAAAAGGCGTGTTTGCGCGCCGCCGCTCGAGATAGCGAAGCAGAAACGAGACAGAAAAGATTCGCTTGATGAAGTCATTTCGGACATTGAAACGCAAATGTGGGTCGGCCATCGCGCTCACGGCGCTAACGTTCTTTGCCGCGACGCCTCACTCGATCGCAGGGTCAGAGGGAGGGAGAGAGCCGGGCGCTCCGACAAAGATCGCCGTGTTCGACTTTGAGCTCGAGGATGATAGCGCCGGCGCCGGCGTTGCCGGCGACCGCGCCGCCGATGCCGGCTACATGAACGCAGTCAGCGCGGGAGTGCGTCACGTCATCGAGCAATCCGGGCGCTATCGTCTCGTCGATGTCAGCGGCGCTGACGCCAAGGCCGTTCGCGATCGCTCGCTCGGAACTTGCAATGGTTGCGACGCCGAAATTGCATCAGCGCGGGGCGCTGAGCAATCACTCATCGGCGTCGTAAAGAGAATCAGCCGCACTGAGTATGTCGTTGGCTTTCAGTTGCGGGACGCCAGGTCTGGCGCCCTCATCGCTGCTGAAGACACGGGTCTTCGAATGGGCGCGAGTTACTCATGGAGCCGTGGCGCATCCAGGCTGATCAAGGACAGAATGCTTGAACCCACGGACGACACGGCTGAGTCCGCTAATTGATCGCATCCGCGATCGACAATGATCGAGCGGTGGGCCGCCAAAGACGCCTCCGGACCAGGGGGACGTAAACTTGGGCGACCAAGCGTTCCCGTCACAGCGGGGATGCAAACGACAGGTCAGATGGCTATACGATAAGCGGCCAATGTTTCAGGCTTCCCGCACATGCGAACCTTTTGAGTCAGCGCGCGTTTTGAGGAGGTAATTATGACACCGCGTTTGATCGCTTTGGCTGCGGCGGCGCTTGCCGTGTCTTCCGCGTTGCCGACAGCGTCCAAGGCGGAAACGGATCAGCCGTTGGCCAAGCCCTTGTCGCCGCCGCTCAGCGCTTTCAGAGAGCAAATCCGGCCGTCTGCCAAGACGCTGCCGGTGCCGCTTGGGTTTACCAGAGAACAAATCGTGCTTGGCGATCGCGTTTTCCATGGCGAGGCGGCAGGTGGGCGGTGCTACAACTGTCACGGCCTCGACGCGAAGGGAACGCCCAACGGCAACGATCTAACGACCGGCATGTATGCCTGGGGCGACGGTAGCGTAAATGCGATCAAGCGGACGATCACGCACAACATGTCCATTGCGCCTGGTATGGATGGCGCCCTGAGCGCGGCGGACGTCGACGCTGTCGCCGCCTATATTTGGGCGCTCGGCCGCCAAAACGAGAAGTGACGGAAGCCGGCGAGCGGATCGATGACGGACGCGGTCCTTTGCACCCTCAGAGCCCGAAACATGCTCGGGTCTGGGCTCGAAAACAATGTTTTGTGCGCGGGGCAATCAACAAAAAATCATTTGGCGACGAAATAAAATCCCTCGCCCGGCAACGAACCGTAGGTAAACGGCTCTTGCCGCTGGTTGGTCGCGGCTCTCACCTCGTCGCGGACCTGCCGGAACAACATGTTGATTTCGAGCCGCGGCTTAACGACGTTGCGCAGGAACGCTTGTGTGAACGGGCTGTGGCCGCCCTCGCCATCTTGCGCCACCTGTCCGTCGCGCGCCGAATAGACGACGAGCGTGCCGCCCTCGGGCTCGACGCGCGCGAAGCCGCGAGTGGCGCTGACCGAGCGCGACGCAACGGTAAATTTCATGCGCGTGGCAAAGGGATTGTCACGGCAGGCGTCGAGAATGACGAGACGCAGTTTTTTGGCCTGCTCGGTCGCCTGGAGGACTCGTCCGAGCGGTATGGCTTCGTCCTGAACGTCGCGGTCGGCCCTGAGCTTGGCGTCGATCGGGATTAAATAATTGACGCCGCCGATTTCGATCCCGTGGCCGGCGTAGTACACCACTGCCCAATCGGCGGTCTCGGCCTTGTCTTCAAAGGCGCGCAGGGCGGCGAGAAATTTTTCGCGCGTTAGATCGTTCTCCGCATAGACGGTCTGGAATCCGAGTTTACGGAAAGCGACGGCCACGGCTTCCGCGTCGCGCTGCGGATTGGGCAGCGTCGCGACTTCCCGGTAGTTGGAATTGCCAATGACGAGGGCCACTCGGTTTCCGGCGGGCGGGATCAATGCGCCCGCCTTCGCCTGCGCGGCTTCAGCGATCGCTTTCGCCCGGGCGTCGACCTCAGCATTCACGCGGGCCTCAAATTCGGCTCGGGCGCGCGCTTCAAAGTCAGCTTTCGCCCTTGCCTCGGCCTCGGCCCGCGCCCGCGCCTCGGCGGCGGCCTGCGTTTCAAGACGGGCGCGCTCGGCGTCGGCGGCGACTTTGGTGCGCGCCTCGACTTCGGTCTTGATCCGCGCTTCCAGCGCGGCGGCGGCCTTCTCCGCCTCGGCTTTCGCGCGCGCCTCCGCCTCGGCCTTGGCGCGCGCATCGGTCGCGTCTTTCATGGCGGCGCCCGCCACGATCTTGGCTGCGGTCGCTTCGCCCGCCGCCAGCGCCGCCAGCCGGACGCGCGCGAGCTCCTGCGCCGGCCGCGCCAAGGCCGCGTCACCGGCGGTCGGGAGACTCAGCGCCTTCTCATAATCCGCCTTCGCCTTCGCGACGGCGCTTTTCTTCTCATAGGCTTGGCCGCGGCCAACGTAAGCGGGGACGAAATCGGGCAGAATGCGGAGCGCCTCGGTGAAGTCGGCCATGGCGCGGTCGGCTTCCTCGCGGGCGAGATACACGTCGCCGCGAAAATCGAGCGCGACAGCGGAGCGCGGATTGAGCGCAAGCGCCTTGTTGAGGTCGCTGACCGCGCCCTCGAGATCCCCGTTAAGCCGCCGGAATTTGCCGCGTTGGGCGTAGGCGAGGTCGTATTTCGGCTTCAGCAAAATGGCTTCGTCGCAGTCGGCGATGGCGAGATTGAGCTTGCCTTGATCTGAGAAGGCAAGGGCGCGGTTGACATGCGCCTCGGCCGTGTCGTCGAGCTCGATCGCTTTGTCTTGATCGGCGAGGGACCTTTGCAGATCGCCTTGCAACCGGCGCGCTTCGCCGCGGTGGCTGTAGGCCTCGCCGTTGCCGCTGTCGACACGGATTGCGGCGTCATAATCGGCGATGGCGCCGTCGACATCCGCCTTGGCGATGCGGGCGTCGGCGCGCTGGACATAGCCCTTCGCCTCGTTCGGGGAAAGGCGGATGAAGGCGTCAAAATCGGCGATTGCGCGATCGAATTGCCGCTTGAGATACAGAGCCTGTCCGCGATTGTAATAGGCTTTGGCGAATTTGGCGTCGAGCTTGATCGCCTTGTCGTAATCGGCGATGGCGCGATCATATTCTTCTTTGTTGATCAGCGCGGTCCCGCGCGCGTTGAACAGCGCCGGCGATTTGCCGTCGAGCCGGATCGCCTGGTTGTAGTCGGCGATGGCGCCGTCGAAATCGCCTGCGATCAGGCGAGCGAGGCCGCGGTTTTTATAGGCATCGACGAAATTCGGATTGCGGTCGAGCGCGCCAGTGAAATCCTGGATTGCGCCCTGCAGATCGCCCTTGCGGACCTTTGCGACGCCGCGGTTATTGTAAAGGCCTGGCGCGATCGCGGCGTCCCTCTCGCTGTCGATCAGGCGCGTGCAGGCGGGAATCCCCTGGTCCGGGTCGTTGAGGGAATGGTTGCAGAGGTCGACATCGCTGTCGGCGGCGCGGGCCGGCGGGCACAATGCCAGGACTAGCGGCGCGATCAGCAGCCCCAACGCCACGCAAGCCACGAAAACGATATTTCGGCTGACGGCCATGTCCATGCTCTCCAAGGAGGACGCGGCGCAACGGGCGTCGAGCAGCTTTGTTCGGCCGATCCCTCTGGCGCAGCCTCCGGGCAAAAATTACGCGCTGGCCGCGAATTTAACTGTGCGTCTTTGCACCCGACGCTCGGAGGGGGATCACCGAAATCAGATTAGAACGTACTTGTGGCAAAAACAACACAGATCACACGTTCGTTATAGGCTATTGTCTGTCCCAAATCAGGGGGCTGACAATGCGGAAACTTCGTCCGACTGCTTTGAACGAAGCGACTCTGGGGGTGGTGGCGGGCGTGCTCTTGCTCGGCGGAGCGCCGGGCGCCAAAGCCGGCTCGCTCTGTCCGGCGAACGCGACCCAGACCGTAACGGCATTCCGTACGGAATGCCAGGTTATTAGCGACATCGGCCTTGTATGCACACAGGTGCCCTATCAACTGGAGATTTCTTTTCCCAACGTAGCGTTGCAAAACGGCCAATGCACCAATAATGGGGTGGGCAATCCGGATCCGGCCGGCTTCTCCGGCGCGGCGCTCGCCAGCCAGGCCTTGAGCGAACTGTCGCAATCGACGACGCAGGAAACCGCCCGCAGCGCCGAGAATTCGATCACCAACCGCCGCGAAGAGGAAAAGGAGCGTTGCGCCGAAGGCTTCAGGCGGGTCGACGGCGCCTGCGAGCCGATCCCCGCCCCGGTCGCCGCGGCCGCGCCGCCCCCTCCGCCCCCGCCTCCGGCGCCGACGGCGAAACCGGCTCCGGTCAAGAAAGCGAAGAAAGGCAAGGCCGCCGTGGTCGCGAAAGCGCCTCCGCCGCCGCCTCCCCCGGCGCCCGTCCCGCACCCGCCGGTCCTGGTCAGTAAGGAGGGGGCGCCGCCCCCGCCGCTCGAGGCTCCGTTCCGCTATGGCGTTTGGGGTCAGGTCTTCGGCGAATATGAAAAGCGCGAGGCGAACGGCCTTGCGAACATCAGCGGACCTGATTTCAACGGCGGCGCGCCCGTGCTGGTCAACACCGACGTGCAGAGCCATATGGGAACGGTCGGATTCCAGGCGGGCCTCGACTATACTGCGCGCGGCCTATTCGCTCCCGGCGACGGCGTGATCGTTGGCGCGCTCGTTGGCTTTTTGTCCTCCAATCTGACGCTCAACACCCAATCGCTGTCGAGCAATTTCGCGATCGTTGGCAATAGTAACACGCACCTCACGGCCCAGCTTTCCGGGCCGACTCTGGGCGCTTACGCCACCTATTTCTTAGGCCCGTTCTCTGCTGACCTTCTCGCCAAATTCGATCTTTTGAGCCTCGATCAGAGCTTCACCGATAATCTCGCCTTCGCTGGGCCCGCGGGGCCATTCGGCAACTCTTTCTCTAGCGGCGGCTCGACCAGCGTGTTGAATTCGACGGTCGCGGCCAATCTGAATTACCGTTTCGACCTTTATCCGAATTTCTGGGTGGAGCCGACAGTTGGCGCCCAATTCACCGGCCTTGGCTATGGCGGAGGCGCCACCGACCTTGGCCTTGAGAACGGCAATCAGGTGATGGTGCAGGGCGGCGCGCGCGTTGGAACGACATCGATCTTGACCAATAACATTCTGATGACGGCGACTTTGACGGGACTCGCCTATGACGACGTTCTCGTCAGCGGCGGCTTCATTCCGGGCGCGGCGTTTCAGGGCAATAATATTCTAGCCAACGCCGATCGCGGCCAGGTGCGCGGGCGCGGCATCCTCGCCCTCAATTTCGATTTCGGTCAGGGTCTTACGTCTTTCGTTTTGGCCGACGTGCACGGCGGCCAAGGCCTGTTCGGCGCCGGGGGCAAGGCGGGCATCCGCTACCAGTGGTGATTTGGCCTCGGCCGCCGCGCCGGGCATTCAATGGCATCCGTTTTGGAGTTGGGCGTTGCGCCTTGGCCGCAGCGCTCGCCGCCACGCTGCCTTCGAGTCAGAGCCACGCGGCCTGCGCCGGCCACGACCTTTTTCCCTCGATCGGGGCGCAAGCGCCGCAGGCCTTCGCCGCGATTGAAGCGCAAGGGGCAGCGATGCCCTTCGCGCAGGGAACGCTGTTCCGTCTCTCGCGTGACGGCAAAAACTCTTACGTCTTCGGCACCGTTCACCTCAGCGATCCGCGCGTTACGGCATTCCGACCAGCCGTCGTCGCGGCGCTGGAAGGCTCCAAAACCCTCGCCCTCGAATCAATCGATGTTGGCGCGCGTCTGATGCTCGAGGTCCGCAAAAACCCTGCGGCGATGCGCGCGGCCTTGCTCGCCCCAAAGGATCAGCGCGCCGGCGCCCTTTTGGACAAGCCGGATTTCGCGGACCTTGAGGCCCTCGCGGCGGCGGTCGGGCTGCGGGAGTCCGCCGCCAGCGATTGGAAGCCGACGGTCCTCGCCCTGGCGCTCGATCTGCCGCCCTGCGCCCGCAATGGCGCCGCCGCGCCCTACGCCGACCAACGCATCGCCCAGATGGCGCGGGCGCGCGGCTTGGCTGTCGTTGGCCTTGAGACGCTGATAGAACAACTGAACATTCTGGACGGGTTGCCGCGTGACGCGCAACGCGCGCTTCTGATCGCGACCTTGCGGCAGGCGGCCTATGGCGAGGATGTCGTTGAAACGACAATCGCGCGCTATGTTGGCGAGGACGCCGGCGGCCTGCTCGCCTGGATGGAGTTGCCGGATTTCATTCCGGGCGTTCCTGAAGCGAGAACTCCGCCGGAGTTTCTGCGCCTGCTGATTACGCGCCGCAACCAGCGGATGCGGGAGCGCGTCTTGCCGCTCCTCTCCAAAGGAGGCGCGTTCATCGCGGTCGGCGTCGCTCATTTGCCGGGTGAAGGCGGCTTGCTGCGTCTGCTGGAGCAGGATGGGTACAAGGCGGAGGCAATCGAGTGAGTAGCGCGGCGTGAGCTGGCCCACCGCTGCTGCAACTTTCGAGCATCATGCTTCAATCAGCGAGCGCTCTGAAGCGGCGTGGCTCATAGCCGCGTTCAAGCAGCGCGGCCAGCGGATAGACGTTGCGGCAGACGCGACCGTTGCAGCCGCCGGGCGAGGCCTCCAAGACTTCGGCTTTGCGGTCCGGCGTAAATCCCATAAAAAGCATGACATGCGATCCCGGCTTATTCAGCGCATCGCCCGGTTTCAAGTCCCAGGGGTTCGCAACAAGCGCGGCGATCGAGGGAATTGCGGCTGTAGTGAAGTGCGTCGACAGGCCCCAGGCGGCGCTCACGAAAGATGAGCAATCGACGCCGATGACATCATAGCGGGGATTGTTGCGCGTGCAGACGTTGCCGGCGAGCGCTCCCCGCGAAACGCGGGCGGCGAACTGGCTCAAAGAGCCCTGGCAGCCCCAGCAATAGGGCACGCCGCGCACATCCTGGCCTTCGCGGCCGATGAGGTAGCCGGGGCGCCGGATGCGATTGAAGCCGCTGCATCGCGTATCGGGATCGGCGCCGTAGGAACTCGGGGTCAGGCGCCATGTGAAGCCTTCGAACTCGCGGCCCGTTGCGACGATGCTGGCGCGGTTAAGCGGCCGCACCGCCGCGATTGCGCCTTTGCCGCGCTTGGCGAGAGCCGCATAGTCCGGCTCAGGTCCGCGCAAGTCGATGACTTGCCCGTTCCGCATCGGTTGGAAGCCGACGCCGATGACGTCGACGACGCCTTTGCGCGTGCGCAGAAAGTAAACGTCGCCGTCGGCGGAAACGGTCACGAAGCGACGTGACAGCGCGACGTTCGGCGTCAGCGGCAATGCGTAAATTCCCTCAAACGCGCCGCCCGGGGCGAAGCGCGCGATAAAGGTCGAAGCGCCGGGACCCGCGTAGGGAGGGATGTTTTCGGCAAGGACGAACATGCGGCCGGAACGATCAATTTCGAGAAATTCAACCGATCCGAGCTTGTCGCGGACTTTCAGTTCCAGCTTGGCGAACGTCTTCGAGGAGCCTTGTTGGCTGACTTCGATCCGCGCCGCCGCCCCACTTTTGTCCGCCGCGACTTCAACGGCGACCGGGCCTTTGCCGCGCGAGGCGACGAGCTGCCTGGTGCGCCCGGAAGCCGAAACCGAACGGGTCGCTCCGCTCTCGCTTGCCTCCTCTGAGCCCATCTGCGCGAACATCGACTGGGTCGTCTCGTCGACCGCCGCGGCCTCCGGCGCCAGCGACCGCGTAAGCCCGCCTTCACGCGATTCGAGCGCGATCGGCTTGCCGTCCCAGACGTAAATATTGCCCTTCGCGACGATGAGGTCGGTTGGGTCGACGCCTTCTGGCAGGCTGAGCGAGCGCGTGCGTTCCGCAGGCTCCTTGGAGTCAAAGCCGAGCACGCGGCCGTTCACCTGATCGAGCAGATAGATTTCGCCATTGTCGCCTGCATATATCGCTTGCGGCCCGGCGATCTCGGTGTCCTCGCTCGCGTCGATGACGCCGACGGAGTTCTAAGCCGCCGCCCGCGGAGAATTGCTTCACGACGCCGTCTTGCGCAAGCAGAGAGGGCGCCGACGCGGCAAACGCCAGCCCTACAAAAATCAGAGAGAGTATGCTCCTGTATCTCATCACAGCCAAGCATGAGGTTTCCAGCGAGACCAATGGTCTCCAGCAGCATTGAACTCTACAGGCGAAAGCGCTGACCGCGCGTGCGTTCGATCACCATATCAGCGGGTTCCGGATTCACGACCGCGACCTCTTTGCGGCGCGGCCCGTCGCTAAAGGGGAGCGCCTCACAGGACGCCGCCCTCGATCTTGCTTTTGGAGGCTTTGGTCTGGGGGCCGTCCGCAAAGGTCTTGGCGTCAAACTTTGCCATTTCCAGAAACACCACCTTTCCCTTTATCTTCTTGGTCCATGGCGGGTCGGAGCTTTGCTGGAGGCCAAACGAAAGCCGCACAGTTTCGCGCTTTTTGGTCTTCAAATTGCTGATCGTACAGCCGATCAGCCGCTTGGCGGGAGTAACCTCCAAATCGAGCTGAGCGTACGGATCCTTGTCGTCGACTAATCCATCCAACGGAATTTCTTTTTCGAAGGTATGAGGAATAAATCGGCCGACGTCGTCGCGGAACCCCCATAAGCCAAAAGCCGCGCCAGGGTATTTTGCAGAGCACGCCGCCTGTGTTGCGGAGTTGGCCTTCGACGCGAACATGTACCAGGCGATCTGCGTCTCGTCCACGTCGAACATTCCGAATACGACGAGTAGTTTTTGGTGACTGACGCAATCGACCACCTAGCCGGCCTGTCCGGAAAGACGGTAGAGCACGTTAGTCACGATATCCTCCGTTGCGACGGGCGTTACAACACCGCGCCTGATATCTTGACCTGTGAGTCTTTGCCTTGTGGGCCTTGCGGAAACTTCTTTTCCTCAAACGTCCCCGATTCGAGGAAGAACACCTTGCCCTCGATGTCCGTGTTCGTCTGCGACGGCATGGAATCCTGCTGCATGCCAAAGGGAAAGCTCACGGTTTCCCCGGCCTTGGTCTTCAGCTTGTCGATGCGGCAGCCCATCAGACGCGCCTTGTCGGTCGTGTCAATGTTGAGGGTGGCGAAGGTTCCCTTGGCGCCCGCCAATTCGTCGATCGCGATTTTTTTCTTGAACGTATGAGGAATGAGCCGTCCGATGTCGCTGCGATGAGCGAATTGTTCGGCGTCCTTCGTAGTACATTGTTTTTGCGCTTTGGCGTCCACCGTCGAGCTGAAGAGATACCAGCCAATCGATGACTTGTCCTCGGCGATCATCGCGAAGACGACGCGAATCTTCTTGTGGCTGCCGCAGTCGAGTTCATAGCCAGCCTGGCCGGTGAACCAATACTTTATCTCGCTCATGATGCGCCTCCTTTCGCCCGGCGAACAGATTCGCGCTGCAAAAGCGGCGAGCGCCCGGCTGCGGATTGCGCAAACCTGAAGGTGTGCCTGGCATGGGCACTGGATTGGAGGTGGAAGTCCTTTGCGGGGCGAGTTGGTAGCAACCGCGAGCCGGAGGCAACTGCACGCAGGGTCTGCCGTCGAGAGACGCCTATGACCCTGGCGCCGCGAGGCCGTGTGGGGAAGAAGCCCGAGGCGAACCGCAGCACCGAACGAAAGTAAACCCCCGAGCAAGCCGAACCGGCCGGGTCAGCGTGTCTTCGAACGCGACGCCCGAAATCCAACCGAGGCCGGGACGGTAATAGGGGCGGGAGCGGCGGGACATCCAGTGTTCTTACCCAGGGAGGTCTGCGTGGGTCCGCGTGAGCGGTAGACCCGAAGGAGGCAACGACGACGGGACGATGTCCACGCAGAAGTCGGATCTCTTCATATGAGCCGGGAAGCCGGCGAAAGCCGGTGGAGCAAAGGGAGAGATGGATTGAAAAAGACGGGACCACGGCAATTGAGCCTCGTGTTCGCCGACAGCCCCTCGGGGGGCGGGTCGTCCGAGCCCTCGGACGCATCCGAGCGGCGGAGCTTCCTGCTGCACAAAGCGAGGACCAAGAAGACGACAGGTTCTGCCGCCAGCGTGGCCGACGATAGTCGGCTGCTCGAAGAAGTGGCGTCGGAAGCCAATCCGGCCAAGGCGCTGCTGAACGTAGTACGCAATAAGGGAGCGCCGGGATTGGACGGACAGACGGTCGAGGCGGCGGAGGCGAAAGCGCCGTCGATCATCGCCCGTTTGCGCCGCGACTTGCTGACGGAACGCTACAGGCCCGGCGATGTCCGCCGGGTTTGGCTGCCGAAGCCCGGGGGCGGGCATCGTGGGCTTGGCATTCCGAATATTTTGGACCGGACGGTGCAGCAGGCGGTTCTTCAAGTATTGGAACCGATCTTCGAACCGGCCTTCCATCCCAGCAGTCACGGTTTCCGGCCAAAACGCGGGGCTCACACCGCCATTGCTGAAGCAACGGGGTACCTGAAAGAGGGATATCAAACGGTGGTTGATCTGGATTTGGCCAAGTTCTTTGACCGAGTTCCGCATCAGCGCCTGTTGGCCCGGATCGCCGAGCGCGCGAAGGACCAACGGATAATCACTTTGGTGCGCCTGATGCTGACGGCGTCGGTGGTGATGCCGGACGGGACGAGGGTCGCCGTCAAGGAAGGAACTCCACAAGGGGGGCCGCTTTCGCCAATGCTTTCCAACGTTGTCCTCAACGAACTGGATGGCGAACTGGCAAGGCGAGGCCTCCGGTTCGTTCGATACGCCGACGACTGTAATATCTTCGTGCGAAGCGAACGCGCCGGACAGCGCGTCATGACATCAATCCAGAGATTCCTGGAAAACCGCATGCGGCTCCAGGTCAACGAGGAGAAGAGTGACGTTCGCAAACCGGAGGATGTCCACTTTCTTGGCTTTCGTTTCCGCTGTGCGAAGGAGGGTGAGGGCGACAATGTCGCCGTCTTTCCTTCGCGCAAGACGGAACGACGACTGATGACGACGATGCGGGGAATGACGCCCCCAAATTGGGGACGCTCCATCTCCTCGTGCATGGAAGACATCAGCCGCTACCTGACAGGCTGGATATCGTACTTCCGGCTTTGCACGCCGGACGCGATAAAAGGATTGGGCGTCATCGACGCTCACGTCCGCCGCCGGATCAGGGCGATCATCGTCCGGCAGAAGAAGCGGCAACGCTTTCTCTACCGGCACCTGAAAGCCAAAGGCGTCAGCTCCAAGGCTGCCAATGGCTGTGCGTTCTGCGGCAAAGGAGCATGGGTGAAATCGAACCGCCCGGCGATGACGAAGGCCTATCCACCGTCTTGGTTTGACGGGCGTATGGCCTCGCTCAAAGCCTTGTGGAACGATCTCAACCTGTCGCGGGTATCGGCCCAGCTATCGCTGGAGTTCTGACATATCGATCCAAAGAGCCGGATGCGGGCCCGCATGTCCGGTTCTGTGAGAGGCGTGGCGGAGCAATCCCCACGCCTACTCGACCGCACCGCGGCAAGCCGCGGTGCGCGCAGACACTCCTCAATATTTGCCGACGAGCAGGATCTTCAAATCCTGCGTCGGGGTGAAATTTTCGAGATCGGCCTCGAACGCGGTCGGCGAGATTTTCTTCACATTGTCGAAGCAGAAGCTGACCAGCCTGTCTGGCCGGCCCTTGTCGACGACGAGGCGGAAATTCTTGATCGGGCCCGACCAGTTCGCGCCTGTTTTCAGCACGTAAGCGATGCGCCGCTCTTGCAATTTGGCGGTATTGGCGGGATCGGAGCCGGCCAGTTTGTCGAGGCCGCGAAAAAAATCCTCCGGCAGACAATAATCCTTGCGGTAGCGTTCGACCGCTGCGCTCATGCCGTCGTCGTTGCGTAGGGCCTTGCGCAAGACAGTATCCTGGCTGGCGCCGAGGCTTGTCTTGTAGCGATGCTCGACGTTGACGATTTGCCCCGGCGGAAAAATCTGTTTGCGGGTGAAGGCGGTGGTCACCCGCCAGGACGGTCCGTACAGCGGGTCGCCTTTTTCGTCGGAGCCGATCGGAATAAGGAGGCCGTCCTCAATCAGCCTTGCACGAGCCTCTGGCGCAAGAGCGGCGATGTGCTGCTGCGAGTTGGGGCCAATCAGGGCGATCGGAAGACCGGCGGCGCGAATGGCGGCGCTGACGTCCTTGCCGCCAAGCCTGCCCCGCTGGACGACATCGAACTTGATTGGCTTGCCGTCAATCGTCGTTTTGAAATCGACGAAATTGACAGGATCGCTGCCCGGGATGGCGTAAGCGACGTCCTGATCTGCGAGGTCGATGTCCGGAAGCGGAAAGCCGACCGTCAAGGTCACGGGCGCAGCGGTCTGATTGAGGAAACGATAGAGCACCTTCACTTGCTCCGGCGTGATCGTCAGGACTTCTTGCTCCATCGACACGTCCGGCGTTTGCGTGAAGGTGACGCCGCCAACCGCGAGTTCGACGGAGGTGTCGTTGGCCCGCGCGGGCGTTCCGGTTAGCGCGAGGGCGCCGATAAAGAAAAGGGGCAATCTTGTGCCGTTCATGTTCAATCCCTCGGCGATCGCCGTTCCAAGCGCGGGTGCGCCAGGCTGTATGGATGTCGGTCAGGCCGGCGGCGACCCGTCTTATCTCCGAATTGGGCGCGCGATCCTGTTGCAATTCGATTGGCTCCGCAAGCGCGGCCGCCTCCCTCAATCGCCTTTATCCGCCCGCTGTCCTGTGTGAACGCGCACCGTGCTGGATGGCGAATTGGCATTGGAGTATGATGACCTGGCCCGTTCAATACGTCGCGGTCTTATGAATTGGTCGGATTTTACGGATTTATCGACATGACTAAGCTTTGGATGCATCGCGCCCCGACGATCCGCGCGCGGACGGCGGGGCGAAGCGCTCTTTTTGGCGCCATGCTGACTCTCGTCGGCTTCCCGGCTTTCGCCGATGGCTGCGCAGCCCGTATCGACGCTTTCAACCGCGCCGTTGACGCCGCGTTTGATAAAGCCGCTGAGGGCCAGATTGAAGCGATTGTCGACGATCCAAATTGCGGCGGCTACGTCATTCCTGCGCAACGTCGGCTGGCGGCGGCGCGTCTGGCCGCCGCGCAAAAGCTGATGGCCGAGGACGCGCCGCTCGACGCCTATTTGACGCTGATCGTCGAGGCGGACCGGCCGGCCGTCCTCTGGCAGGCCGCGGCGACGCTGGCGGAGATTCGCTTCAGTCAGCGCCGATTTGTCGATGCCGCGCACGGCTTCGATCGGGCGATCGACGTCGTCAACAATGAAACGCTGACGCCGCATGATCCGGGTCGCGCCGCGATCGAAGGATTGCTCCAGCGCGCCGCCGCGGCGCGGCTTCTTGCCACCAACGCCGCGCCGGGCCAGACCGGCTTCGTCCAGACGGCGACGCGCGACGGGCGCCTGGGCGGCATGTTTTCGCCGCGCGTGCGCGGCGTCGTCCCCCGCGCCGTGCCGGTGCCGATTACCTTCGAATACCGATCCGCGAGCCTGACCGAGCAAGGGCGGCAGGCCGCACTGGAGCTCGCCCGCGCCATCAAGGAGCAGCAGCCGCAGAGCGTGCGTCTGATCGGCCATACGGATCCGCGCGGCGGTCCCGAATACAACAAGAAGCTGTCGATCGCGCGCGCCGAGACCGTCGCCGCCTTTTTGAAGGAGAACGACGTTGCGACAGCGGTCGAGCCCTCAGGCGTCGGAGCGGACGAACCGCTTCAGCTCTCGCAAGCGAGCGGCCTCACGCAGGAGGACATCTACGCCCTCGACCGCCGCGTCGAATGGCGGCGCAACTAGACTCTGGACCACAAAGGCCATGGCGAACATGTTGTCCCTATCCGGCCTCCGCGTTTTCACGCGCGTCTGTCTCGCCGCGGTCTTTTTCGGCGTGCCGGCGGCGCTCGCCGCGCCGGCCGCCGTCGCCGTCCAAAATCCCAACGCGATCCACGCTATCGTCGTCGGCATCGATCAGTATCAGCACCTCGCGCGCCTCAAGGGGGCGGTGGCTGACGGGCGCGACATCGAGGCGTCGCTGCGGGAGATGGGCGTGAGCGACATTATCGCGCTCTACGATGCCAGGGCCGATCGCGATTCGATCCTGAACGCCGTCGACGACATCAGCGCCCGTGTTCATCGCGGCGACCTCGTCATCCTGTCGATCGCGGGGCATGGCGCGCAGGAGCCCGAACGCGTCAAAGGTTCGGAAAGCGATGGCAAGGATGCGGTGTTCCTGCTCGCCGGTTTCGATACGGCGGCGGCGGGGACACGCCAACGCATTCTCGATCAGGAATTCAATCATATCATCAAGATTTTCGAAGCGCGCGGCGCCCGCGTCGTGTTCGTCGCCGACACTTGTTCGGGCGGCGGCCTTGCGCGGGAGGTCGATCCGCGCGGACCCGAGATGAGCTATCGCTCGGTTCCGACCTACGCGATTTCAGATGACGAACTGAAGCCGGTCTCGACGCCGTCCGACGCGTTTGCGACGGAGCTCGATTTCGCCAGGACGATCTTCCTTGCGGCAGTCGATAAGCATAGCAAGGCGCCGGAAGTGAAAGTTCCCGGAGTGGACGGCTATCGCGGCGCGCTCAGCTATGCTTTCGCGCGCGCGCTCGAGGGCGCCGCAGACGCCAACGGCGACGGCAAGATCACAATCGAAGAGCTGTTCACATACGTCCGACAGCTCACCTATCAGCTCTCCGATCAGCGTCAAACGATCGTTTCGGCGAGCGCGCCGAGCCTCAATGTCGCAACCGATCCGGTCGTCGAATTGTCGCGCTCGGTCACCTTTGTCACACCGCCGAGCGCGTCCCTCGCCAACGTTGTCGAGAGCGGAAGGAGCGCGCCAGGGCAGCCGGCGAATTTGACGCCTGCGCTGCCGGCGCAGCGTCCGGTACGAGTTCGCGGTCCTTGACGGCGCCAGCGCCAAGGTGGCCGGTCTTGAGCCTCTCGAAGCAAAGTTCGATGTGGTTTCGCCGAACCAGAACCCCGACCTGATTTGGGATCCGAAATCGGGCGACGTTATTTCAGGCGGCGACGTCATCGCTCATGAAATCGGCCGGGACGATCTGCCAAATGTCATCGATCGCGCCGCCGCCGTCCGGGTTCTGAAGGAGATGGCGGCACGATCGGTGCAGCCGATCGTGCTGCTGCCGGACAATAAGGTGCATCATCTCGGCAGCCGGGTCGAGGTCGCAATAGATCAATTGAGCAATCGGTCGCTGCTGCTTTTCAACGTCGCAGGCGACGGCACCGTGCAACTGCTCTATCCGCAAAACGCCGCGGAAGACGAATTGTTGAGCAAGCCCGAGTACAGGCTTCCGATCAAGGTTCGCGGACCTTTCGGGGCCGATCAGATTGTCGCAATTTCGACGTCGGCGCGCGCCGCTGACCTCGAACAGGCCTTGAGCCGGATGAACGCCCGGCGCACCGCCGGCCAACTCGTCAGCCTGCTTGCGCGCAGTTCCGATGCCGGAATGAGACTGGGGTCGGTGGGCGTTTTCACGGCGCCGTAGCGCTTGATTTGATGTGTGACGCCAAGGCCGCCTATTTTGGGCGCGAGAAAGCAGGGAACGCGAAATGGGCCGGGGATCGACAAAGATGGGAGCGGCGCTCGCGGCGGCCTTGAGCCTCTGCAGCGCGGCTGCGTGCGCTCAGGGCGCGACGCGCAACGTCACTGTTGTCACCCCTTTGAAGCTACAGGATGCTGGCGCCGACAACCCTGCCGGCGTCGCCATCGACATTCTACCCGCAGACCAGCTTGCGATCGGCTCGAAAGTGACCTTTCGGGTGACGACGAAAAAGCCCGGCTATTTGATTCTCGTCGACGTCGACGCGTCGGGCAAGGTCACGCAACGTTATCCCAATCTCTATTCGATGACGCTGCCGGCAGGCGCCAGCGACAACGCAAATCTCGTCCAGCCGGGAAAGCCGGCGGTCATTCCCGATCTTTCCAATCCCTTTGCGCATTTCGAATATGTGGCCGAGGCGCCGACCGGACCGGGACTAATCGTCGCCCTGCTCAGCCCCAAGCCGGTGCAAGTCGTCGATCTGCCGGACGTGCCGCCAAACATGCTCGGCGAAAAGACGGCGGTCGATTTTCTTTTCGACGCCGCCAGGCGGCTGCGCATCGCCGGACGCGACGGGGAGGGCGGGCTCGCCGATCCGCAATGGTCCTTCGCGGTCAGGCCCTACGCCATAACACCCTAGCTTTCGCGGCGCCGCGCGCCGGCCGGAGGTGCGTCCTTGACCAATCCTTATGATCGCGTTCGCTACCCGAATTGGCCGGTCTCCGAGACGCATCCGGCAACGCTTGGCGCGCTGGCGGTTTTGTTCGGGCGTCCCGCCGCGCCCTTCTCTGCTTGCCGCGTGTTGGAGATCGGCTGCGGCGAGGGCGTCAATCTGATGAGCATGGCGATCGGCGCGCCTAGTTCCGAGTTCGTCGGCCTCGATCTGGCCGAAGCGCCGATTGCGCTCGGGCGCGCGATGGCGCGCGCGGCCGCCCTCGACAATGTGAGCCTTTTGGTGCGGGACATCACCGCGGGTGGCGAAGCGCTCGGGCAATTCGATTATATTATCGCCCACGGCGTTTATGCGTGGGTTCCGGCCGTCGCGCGGGAGGCGTTGATGCGCCTCGCCGCGCAATGCCTTAGTCCCGACGGGCTGTTCTTCGTCAGCTATAATGTCCATCCCGGCTGCCGGCTGAGGCAAGCCTTGCGCGATCTGATGCGCGACGCCGCGCAGGGCGTCGAAGACCCCGCCCAAAGGGTCGATGGGGCGCGAAACGCTCTCGCGCGATTCGCCGAAATCTGGTCGCCGGACGATCCCTTTCAGAACGCCTTGATCGAGGAGGCGCGCGACGCTCTGAAGCGTCCGCCGGCGGTGCTCTATCACGACGAACTCGGGGACATCTATGCGCCGCAATTCCTCAAGGACGTCGTGGCGGCGGGGCGCGGGCAAGGTCTCGATTATTTGTGCGACGCCAAGCCGAGTCTCAGCGCGGAAGCCCTCTTTCCCTCCGAGGCTTATGCGGCGGAGTTGCAAGAGGATTGGACGCGCTTCGAACAGTCCATGGATTTTTCCTCCATGCGGCGCTTCCGGCGCTCGATCTTTTGCCGCGCCGGCGCGATCGACCGGCGGCTGCGGCCCGAACGTCTGCGCGCGCTCTGGGCGAGCGCCGACCTCGCCGCAATCGAGGCCGACGCCGATCAGTCGGAGGGCTTCGCCTTCCGCGCCCACAATGGCGCCGAAATCGTCACGCGAGATCCCCGTTTTGCCGCCTTTCTGTCGCGCCTCGGCGAGGCCTTTCCGCAGGCAGTTCCGCTCGACGTCGCAGCGGCGGACGCGACCGTCGCCGAGCCCTTGTTGCGGCTCTTTGTGGCGAAGATCGCGAGCCTGCAAACGGAGCCTTTCCGCTTCACGACGAAGCCGGGCGAGCGGCCGCTGGTTAGTCCGCTCGCCCGCGCGCAGGCGGCGCAAGGCGACAGCTTCCTCGCCTCGCTGCGCCACAAGCCGGTCCAGATGGAGGACGCCACAGCACGCGCTTTCGTCACGCTGATGGATGGCGCGCGCACGCGCGACGATCTGGCGCGGCAGATGGGCGGGCGCACAGGCATCGCGCCTGCGGCGGCGGCGGCGCGCACGCTGGCGGCGGTCGACGACATGACGCGGCTGGGGCTGATGATGGCGTGAGCACGCGAACCCTCTCCGCCCTATCGAGCCAGAAGATCTTTTTATTCCTTATTTTTTGTTGGCGAGCGCCAGCGCCCGGTCGACCTCGTCGCTTTTCTCCTCGATGGCGCTCGCGCGGGCAAGATCGGGAGCAATTCGCGCGATCTCTTCGCGCTGCAAGCCAATGCTCAGCTCCGAAGCGTAGGGATCTTCGCTGGGGTTTTCGACCATGCGGCGGGTTACGCCGTCGCCAGGGGCGCCACTGTCCTCGTGAATCGATTCAACGGCCCTTGCCAAGCTGGACAAATTATTGGCGAAGTCAGTGAGCCAGGCCGCGCGCCGGCGCGACCGGAAAGGCGCGTCGGGCAGCTTTCCCAACGGCTGATTGTTTAAAAGCAACTCGTAGCCGCGCTTGACGGTCGCGAAATCATAGAGCGGCTTGCTTCTGCGCGCCAGGCGAGGAGTATAATTGTCGGCGATGTCGTCATGAATCGCGACCAAATCTTCCTTGAGAATGCCGACGAGATCGGCGCACAAATTGATTTCCAACGGCTTGCCGGCTTTTTGCATTGCGACAAACTCGCCGAGCCTCGGCTGGACGGTTTGCTTCGCCAGCCGCTCCACAGCGCCATCGCCATAGTTCACCGCCCCCGGCTGCACGAAATCCGTCGCGGCGTCGGTCGACCACAGCATTCTGCGAAGCTGGGGATTTGCCGTAATGCGCGGCCAAGCGTCGATGCTGCAGCCGTTCAGCCGAAGGCCGCCAATCGCGCGATGCGCCGCGACATAGCCTGGGCCGCCGCGAAAATCCTGAACGACCGCGCCGCCGAACGAAATGAAATCGTCCGGCCCGATGATCCCGCTCGATTTCAGCTTCAGCAGAAAAAAGGCCTGTCCGGCGAGCGACTGCATGCGGCCTTGCGCGTGCGTCGTCAGATTGTCGAACTGGTCGCGCGCCGGCCAGTCGGGAAAATTGCGCTGCGGATGGCCGCCAGCGACGGGACCCACGATGAGCCTCGACATATTTCATCTCTTTTGGAATGCGCCGCCGAAGGCGGCTTCATTCGACGATCTCGCTCATAATCGATCATCCGGCTTGTTGCGGCTGTGACAACCGACACGTCGGAATCCTACCCCCACTTGTAGGCGAAAGCGCCGTCCTGCATCATGACACGCGCCTCCTTCAGCTCCTCCTTCGCCAGCGAGCGCTTCAGGAACTCGCGCGAGAGCGCTGGCAGCAGCGTGTTGGTAATGATGTTGTCGATGATGCGTCCGCCCGAAATCGGGGTCATTGCAAAGCGAGACGATATGATCGACGACCGTGTCGTCGTAGTTGAAGCTCGCGTTGTGGCTTTCGCGAATGCGCTTGCCGATGCGTCCAAGCTGTAGCCGTACGATGCCTGCGAGCATCGGCGGCGACAGCGGGAAATAGGGGATTGTCACGAGGCGCCCAAGCAGGGCCGCCGGGAAGACCTGGAGAAGCTCGGGCCGGAGCGCCGCGGCCAGCGCTTCAGCGTCGTCGGCGTAGGCCGGATCTTTCGACAGCTCCATGATTACGTCCGTTCCGACATTCGACGTTAATATGATGAGCGTATTCTTGAAGTCGATGCGCCGTCCGGTTCCGTCCTCCATTATCCCCTTGTCGAAGACCTGAAAAAAGAGCTCGTGCACGTCGCGATGGGCCTTTTCGATCTCGTCGAGGAGCACGACGCTGTAGGGCTTGCGGCGCACCGCTTCAGTCAATCGTCCGCCTTCGCCATAACCGACATAGCCGGGCGGCGCGCCCTTCAGCGACGACACCGTATGCGCCTCCTGGAATTCCGACATGTTGATCGTAATCATATTCTGCTCGCCGCCGTAGAGCGCTTCGGCGAGCGCCAGCGCCGTCTCCGTCTTGCCGACGCCCGAGGGCCCGCACAGCATGAAGACGCCGATCGGCTTTTGAGGATTGTCGAGCCGCGCCCGATTTGTCTCGATGCGCTTGGCGATCATCGCCAATCCATGCGATTGACCGACGACGCGCTTGTTCAGGATCTCCGGCAGCCGCAGCACGTTTTCGATCTCGTCCTTGACCATGCGGCCGACCGGAATGCCGGTCCAGTCGGAGACGACCGCCGCGACCGATTGTTCGTCGACATGCGCGTAAATCATCCGCTTTTCGGGATCAACCGCTTCGAGCGCCGCGATCTTCTGCTTGAGATAGGAGCGTCTGTCCGCGCCATCCCCGGTCGCGGAGCCGGGCTCCGCGACGGCAAGCCCGGCGCGCAGTTTGACGATCTCGTCGATCAGTCCGCGCTCCGCGCTCCATTCGGATTCGAGCGCCGCGATCTTGTCCCTGAGTTCGATAAGCTGGGCGTCTATTTCGGCGATGCGTTCGTCATCGGCGAGGCCAAGATCGGCGTCGGCGATCAACGCCGCCCTTTCCGATTCGAGCGCGTCCGCGGCGACCCGCGCGTCCTCGACCGTAGCGGGCGTTGCGTTCTGACTGATCGCCACTCTGGCGCAGGTGGTGTCGAGCAGACTCACCGCCTTGTCGGGCAGTTGCCGCGCCGGAATGTAGCGATGCGACAGATTGACGGCGGCGACGATCGCAGCGTCGGAAATGCGCACCTTGTGGTGCTTCTCCATGGGCCCGAGAATGCCGCGCAACATGATGCAGCATCGGGCGACGTCCGGCTCGTCGATCTGCACCGGCTGGAACCTTCGCGTCAGCGCCGGATCTTTCTCGAAATATTGCCGGTATTCGGCCCAGGTGGTCGCCGCGATGGTGCGCAGCGTGCCGCGCGCCAGCGCCGGCTTCAGGATGTTGGCGGCGTCGCCGGTGCCGGCCGCGCCGCCGGCGCCGATCAAGGTGTGCGCTTCGTCGATGAACAAAATGATCGGCGTCGGCGAGGCCTGCACCTCGTCGATCACCGAGCGCAGGCGCTGCTCGAACTCGCCTTTCATCGAGGCGCCCGCCTGCATCAGGGTGATGTCGAGGGCCAGCAGCTTTACGCCGCGCAACGCGGGCGGGACGTCGCCGGCGGCAATTCTTTGCGCGAACCCTTCGACGATCGCCGTCTTGCCGACGCCCGCCTCTCCGGTGAGGATCGGATTATTCTGGCGCCGGCGCATCAGGACGTCGACGATTTGGCGGATTTCGTCGTCGCGGCCGAGAATCGGATCCATCTCGCCGGTCGCGGCTTTGGCGGTGAGGTCTTGTGAAAAGCGATCGAGCGCCGTCGTTCCTTTGGCGCCTTGCGCCTCCGCCGCGCCCGGCGTTCCCGCCGCGCTCAGCCCGGAGCCGTCCATCGGCTGCAGATTTTCCTCATCCGACCCCGCCCACAGCGAGCGATGCTCATTGGTCAGCGCGTCCGCCGGGATCTTTGCGAACTCTTGCGACACAGAGGTGAAGGCGCGCCGTAGTTCGAACGACTTCAGCGCGCCGGCGAGGATATGGCCGGTGCGGATCTGCGTCTCGCCGAAGAACAGCGTCGCATAATGCCAGCCGCGGTCGAGGAGATCGACCACGACGTTCGAAATCCCCGGCATCTCAGTTTCGTTGCGGCGAAATTCGCCGATGGCGCGAGCGATGTCGCTAGCGAGCTTTGCGCGATCGAGCTTGAAATGATCGGCGGTGAGGGCGAGATCGGAGCGCTCCTTTTGCAGGATATGCGCCAGCCAATGCGCCAGTTCAACATTGCGGTTGCCCTGGGTTTTCGCTTGACGCAACGCCTGTATGAAGGTCTCGTAACCGACCCTGTTCAGCTTTCCCGTTACGGCCTCGAGACTGATGTCAGCCATGATTTGCCCCCTTGCCGGCGCCGCCGCGCGCGGCTTTGGCGCGCTTTTCCCGCATTCTTTCGGCTGGATGGAATCGCGCGTCGCGCCGATAGGCGTCCGCCGCCGCCCAATCGGGAGCGAGCCAGCTTGTCCAGCCAAGATCGCCCGATCGGCCGAGCTTGACGGGTTCGACGCTTTTCGCCGGAATGGCGAGTTCGAGATCAAAATCGAGTTCGTCGCCGATGAAGAAAAATACGATGTCGGCGAGCGGCTCGCAAAAATCGCCTTCGGGCAGGAAGCGGCGATAGGCCTTCATGTCCGGCACATAGACTCGGATGCGGATCTTGTCTTGCACGCTGTAGAAGCTCGCGCCGACGAGCGTATCGCGCCCGAGCAAGGCGGAGCCAAGCTTTGAGCGATCGGCCTCGTCGAGCAACAGGCGCGAGCCGATGAATTCCACGATCTCGGCTTCGACGTTGAAATGGCCGCGGATAAAGGCGCTTAGGCTCGATGCGGATTTCGCTTGCACCCCAAGCAAGCCGGCAAAACACAGCTTGGCGCGGTCGTCGACGCTGTCGAGGTTGCGAAACAGCGGCGAGCCAAGACCGATCGGCGCGCCGACATAAGTCTCGAAGCGGTCCTCATTCGGCCTGTCATGTTGGGCGACCGGCCGCGCGTCCGCCCAGGCGCGGAAGAACAGTTGCTGGAAGCGATGGTTGATGATGTCGAGGAAACGGGGGAAAGAATCGTCCTGCCCCAACAGCCAGCTGTAGGCTTCCTCGGTGGCGGCCAGAGGCAACGCGCCCTGGGGCCCAAGAAAGCCAAGAAACCGCGTCAATATGCGCGCGCTTTGATTGTCGAGCGGCTCGAATTTGCTGAGGGTCGAGGCCGGAAACTCCATGTACGGATCCTGGCCGAGCCGAACGTATTCTTCGCGTAGCGCTGCGGCGTCGCCGATGCGCGGCAGATCCGGGCGGCTGCGCTCGAGCGTGCGCAACACCGTAAAAAAGTCGAACCGCCAGGGTTCCTGTTCGACACCTGACAAGGTCACAGCGGCCTCCGCAATCCGGTGCGCACCGGCCAACGCATGATTTCGCCGCGATCGACGCTTTTGATCACTGTCTGGGTGAAATGATTGAACCCGGCGTATTCGCAATAGAAGCGGTCGAGAATGGCGCCGATGAGGAACGCGCCGCTGCCCTCGAACGCCTTCTCGTCAATCGTCACCGTCACTTCGACGCCGCGAGCGACGCCGACGCCGGCGGCTTGGCGAATGCGACGAACGATTGGGCGGCTATCGACGCTGCGCAATCCGCGAATGCGCCGCTCGGTGGCGCTGTCGGAGAGATCGGCGAACATCGAAACGGTCTCGCGAAGTGCGGACGCGTTGCGGCCGGCTCCCCGCTCGACGAGGCCGAGATGATTGAGGCTTAACAGATTGATGAGGCGCCACGCGACTTTGCCTGCGTAGGCCGATTCGCTGCGGCTGCGCAATTGCGCGACTATCGGCTCGCGCGGGCGTGTTGGACCGGCGACGCAAAGGAGGTCGATCGCCGTGTTGTCGATAAGGCGAAAATCCGCGCCGCCTTGTCCGATGGGCAACTGCTCCGTCAGGTGGCGATTGGAGCACAGGGCGACGATGCTGAGTTCGGCGACCGACCACTCCTCATCGGCGCCGCCGGTCAACGCGATGAACATGTCGGTGCCAATATAATCCGACGACGCGCCATATTTGTTTTCCCGCGCGGTGCGCCGGCGCGGCATACGACGGATGGCGTAAAAGAGCCCGTCGCGTCCGCCGCTCTCCGCTTCGGCGGAATAAAGCGGCCGCACCGGGACGGCGTCGGCGCCGCCACGATAGTGGGCGAACACACTGATGAGGCGATGCGGCTCATAGTCGAGATAACGGCTGCGATCCGGCACGACGTGATATTCATGCTGATTGGATTTGACTTGGACGCGGTCGACCGATTTCTCAAAAAGATTGATCGCCGGCGCGGCGTAGAGCGCGAACATCTCGCGCGTGACCGCGACCTGCAGGCGCGGGTTGATCTCCTTGAAGCTGATAATCACGTCAACGTTGCGTGACGTCAGCCGGGCGAGGATGTTGCGCAGGCCGGCCAGGCGAAAGCCGAGGAACTTGCGCGGAAAAATAAAATACTCGCGCAGCCATTCAAAGCCGGAGAAGATGCGCTCGTTGCGCGGAAACAGCGCCTCGTCGTCGCGAAAGCCGATTTGCTCGATGAGTTCAGGACCGGCGGTGACGACGATCGGATCGCCGAACGGATCGAGACAGCGAAAATGGACTGCGACCGCGCCGGCGAAAATCTGCTCATAGAGCGCGATGGCGTCCTGCTCGGGGCCGAGGAAGTGAACGGGAAGCTCATTGACGCGGCAGCCGTCGAACCACAGATCCGGCCTCTCGGCGGCTTCTGCGTCGCTCGGCTCATCCTCGATTCGCGTGGCGCTGCGATGGGTCAGCGAGATTTTCAAACCCGCCAGCACGTCAGCGCCGACCGGAACGCCGAGCGCCTGCAGCGGCGCCGGCGAGCCGAAATATTGCGCGCTGGTTATTTCAAAGGGAAGCAGCGTGATTTTTGCGGTGAGGCGAAAGCGGCAGGCGACCTGACGGTCCTGTTCGCGATAAACCGCCTCGAGATAGGAGCCGCATGAAATAGTCTGTCCGTCGCGCAACGCCGCGTCCTCGAACGGCGGCTGCGCGCGCAGAAGAAGCACGGACGGCGTCGGCGCCAGATAGTCGGGGACCAGCTGCTCAAGAAGGTTGTTGGTAAACTCCGGAAACTCGTGTTTGAGCTTCAATTGCACGCGCGCCGCGAGAAAGGCCGCGCCTTCGAGCAGTCCGGCAATCATTGGGTCCATGCGCTCGTCGAGCAGGCCGCCGAGCCGCTCGGCGACGCCGGGATAGTCTTCGGCGAAGGCGCGCGCCTGCTCGTGGAGCAGTTTCAATTCACGATCATAGTGATCGAGGAATTCGCGGTTCATGCGTTCTTACGCTTTCTTTATGGTGACGCCGCCGCCGTCGAGCTCGACGTCGGCAATGAACTCGACCGGAACGTCGACGGGAACGCACAGGAGATCCGCGCGCACCAGAAAGCGGACTTTGAGCTCGTCCTTGCTTAAAGTGGCGTCGCGCAAGACTTCGATGGTGCCTGAGACGAGGCGCGGTTCATAATATCGCAGAGCGGCCCGGATCTCGTTTTCGATGGCGTCGACGCCGGCCTCATCGATGGTGCGGTGAATGAGATCGGGCAGGCCATAGTTCAGGATCGATGTGCGGACCCGTTCGAATTCGCCGAGCGGCTGGGTGGACTCCAGCGCCACCGCGTTGACGAGCGCTTCGAGATCGCGGGCGACCTCGCGTCGCAAAATCGGTTCGCTGATCGTCTGGCGAGTCGCGGCCCGGCGCGGGGCGATGATGCGATGGCCGGCCTCGTCGCGAAGATCCAATTTTTCGCGCGCGTCCTTCTTTTCAAACGCGCTGCGAAAGGCGTGCATGAAAGGCGGGCTGAGCCGGTTTTTTCGCGTCGTCAGGGACATCGTACAATCATTCTATGCGACGCCGCGATTATCCGCCCGGCGCGAATTGGGGCGGGCGCTTTTTTCAGTTGAGGCGTCGCCCGGCCCAAGGGCTCGAAAATGCTCTAGGCGGGGCAAGGGTTGCTCCGGCGCTCCAACGGCAAGGCTGGAGCGCCGGAAGGGCGGTCTTATACTTTCTTGTTTTCCTTGATATTCCAGCCGGTGGTGACGGCGCCGCCAAGGGTTCCGTCGGGCTTTTGCGGCTTGTATTCGGTCTCAATCTTGGCGTAGGCGAGCGAAATGCTTTCATGCGCAAGATCGCCGCCGGCGGCGTGATCTTGAAACGAGATCGACGACACCATCACGTCGGTCAGCGTGATCTTGAGATATTCCTGTTGTTCCTTGCCGGATTTACGGAAGGTGAGGATCGCCGACTTGATATGCTCGCCGTTGGCGCAGGCCAAAAACAATTTCGGGCTGCCCTTGTCCACCTTTTTGGTCAGGTGGATGTCCTGCAAATGGGCCTTGCCGACGCCGCCGCCGCCGCCGTGGGCGAAAGAGGTGGCGTTGGACACGCCCCAGGAGACGGTCTCGACCTGCATCTCGTTCTTGTGCTTTGAATCTTCGCTTTCGCCCTCGATGCCTTCGAGCTTCAAAAACAGATCACCAGACATAATTAACCCCTTTGATGTAAATGAGTGACTCTCGATGCCGTCCGAGAACTGCATCTTGAGTAAATCTACCTCTTGCTACATCCGATCGCGGTGCTCGATCACACAATACCTGCGGTTATTACTTTTGAACCGCCGGAAGCCGCGACACCAGGCTGAGGCCGATGTCCATCGCCTCAAGCTGGTAATGCGGCCGGAGATAGAAACGCGCCGCGTAATAGCCGGGGTTTTCCTCGTCAGGGAAGATATCGACTCTCGCATCGGCGAGCGGCTTGCGCGCCTTCACCAATTCCGACGAACCGATTGGATCGCCGTCGACATACTGCGTTATCCACTCCTGCAGCCAGATCCGCAGCTCTTCGGTTTCCTTTGTCGCGCCGATCTTGTCGCGCACCATGCATTTCAGATAATGGGCGAACCGCGACACAGCGAACATATAGGGAAGCCGCGCTTTCAGATTGTCGGAGGCGGTCGCCTCGACTCCGTTCTTGCCTTCGTATTTTTTTGGCTTGTAGACAGACTGGGCGCCGATGAAGGCAGCCTTGTCGGTGTTCTTGCGATGGATCAGCGGGATGAGGCCGGACTTGGCGAGCTCATGCTCGCGCCGATCGCTGATCGCGATTTCCGTCGGGCATTTGAGATCGACGCCGCCATCATCCGTTGGGAAGGTGTGGGTTGGCAGATTGATCACTTCGCCGCCCGACTGCACGCCACGAATGCGCGTGCACCAGCCATATTCCTTGAAGGCGCGATTGATGTTGACGGCCATCGCATAGGCAGCGTTCATCCAGGCGTATTTCTCGCCCTTATGCCCGTCTGTGTCTTCTTCGAAGGCGAATTCCTCGACAGGCTCCGACTTCGCTCCGTAAGGCACGCGGGAGAGGACCCGGGGCATGCAAAGGCCGATATATTTCGAATCCTCGGAGTCGCGCAGTCCTTTCCACGCCGCATAATCTGGCGTGTCGAACAGCTTCGAGAGGTCACGCGGATTCATCAGTTCGGTCCAGCTGTCCATGCCCATCAAGGTCGGATCGGCGGCGGCGAAGAAAGGCGCGTGCGCGGCGCCGGCGACCTTACTCAGATCCCGCATCAGCTGGATATCGGGGGGCTGATGGCTGAACTCATAGTCGCCGATCAGGCAGCCATAGGGCTGGCCGCCGAGCTGCCCGTATTCGGCCTCATACACCTTCTTGAACAACGGGCTCTGATCCCAACGCGCGCCCGGATAATTGCGCAGGTTCCTGTAGAGCTCATTCTTCGAAATGTTCATCACGTGGATTTTCAGCTGCGCGTCGGTCTCCGAATTAAAGACGAGGTAGTGTAAGCCGCGCCAGGTGCTCTCCATTTTTTGGAGCTCCGGCGCATGCAGAATTTCGTTCATCTGCGCGGTGAGCTTCTGATCGAGCCGCGCGATCATCAATTCAATCGTATCCAGCACGTCGGTCTTGATCACGCTCTGATCGGCCAGCGCTTGCTGGACGAGCGTCGTGACGGCGTTTTCGACCTCGGCCTCGGCGCGCTCAGTGCGCGGTTTGAAGCTCTGCTTCAAAAGCGTGGCGAATTCATCGACATCGCGTGTTTCGAGCTCAGCGCCAGGTTGCGGCGCTTGCGGCGCAGATTTGGTTTCGACAGCCATATTCCCCTCCCAAGATCAAGCCGTGCCGTCTGCGTCAGTCGCGGTGCTTGTCGCGGCTTCGCCCGACGCGGCGCTGCGATGGCTCAGCGCCGCCATCAGCTCCGGATCGCTCAACAGTTTTTTGAGGCGCGTTTCAGCGTCAACCTTGCCATCCATGTAGCGCAAGAGATTGGCGAGCTGATCGCGCGCTTCGAGCAGTTTAGACAAGGCCGGCACCTGCCGCGCGATCGCTGCCGGGCTGAAATCCTCCATTTTCCTGAATCGAAGGCTTACCGAAAGCTTGGCGTCGGGGTCTTCGCCCAGCCTGTCCGGGACGGTGAAGGACGTGCCAGGCTCGATCGCGCTCATGCGGTTGTCGAAATTGTCCATATCGATATCGACGAAGCCGCGATCGGCGACATCTGGCTTCTCGAAGCCGGGATTTGGCCCCGAAAGATCGGAAAGGACGCCCATGACGAAAGGAAGCTCGATTTTGCGTTCCGCGTCATAAGGATCCTCGTAAGCTATCTGCACCCGAGGCGGACGGTTGCGTCCGATGAATTTCTGCCCGCTGTCTCCTGCCATCTTACCACCTTCGATTGTTGGTTCGCTACGACGAGGCTTAAGCTCAAGCTGCTTCCTTCCGGACCTCAGGTTGATCTTGAAAGCCGATCAGGTCAATTGCGTAAAGCGATCGAAATTTTGTGGAGTCCAAGCTCTTCGATCTCAGCCGCAACCGCCGCGCGGACATTAAGGAAAAAAAGCGCATCAGATGTGTGTTTACTCACCCCTCGGATAGGATGAAGCGCGCCATAGGAGCCTTTTGCGACGACACAAAGACGGTAGCGGGGGCGTCGGCCACGTCCGGTTTCCACTGTGCGCCAAGCGTAAGCTCAGAAAAAACCTCAGATAGGTTTTAAGAGAAAAATAAGCGAA
This sequence comes from uncultured Alphaproteobacteria bacterium, assembly GCA_963815815.1. Lineage (GTDB taxonomy): Bacteria > Pseudomonadota > Alphaproteobacteria > Rhizobiales > Beijerinckiaceae > Methylocapsa. The sequence goes on along the minus strand of CAWFIA010000006.1, from coordinate 453,636 downwards.
ACATAGGGGCGTCTTCGGCGCGTTTTTGTTGCGATGTAATCGGAAGCGCCGCGACGGACCACGCCGCGCGCGGTCCTCGCCATCAAGCGCGCCTCCGACCCTTATTTTCCGCCGTCTAGCGTCTTTAGCGTATCCGGCGGCAACATCTCCTTGAGAAGGCCGAGAAAATCGCGTCCGGTTAGCGAACGCGCCCGCTCCACAAGAAAGGAGATCGGGCTCGACGGCTCCGCCTGGTGATAAAACGCACTCACCTTTGACAGTAATTGTTGTGCATTGTCTCTTGTCTTTATTTCGAATGTCTTGCCGGCGTCTTCGCCGGACGCGGCTCCGTCTCCGATGGACGCGAATTCGGACAACCGCTCGATCGGAAGGTCAAATACGTGCGCGCGCCCAATCTGAAGAGCTGCGGCTTCGACGTGGCCGGGGATCAGCACCCGCATGACGTCGAGGAAGGATTTGCCGATCAGCTGCTCGGCCTGGCGCACCAGGAGCAGCGCCGGATTGGAAGGCTCGCATCGCATGTAGTAAGCGGCGACCGCATCGAGCGCCGCGGCGGCGTCGGCGAAACACGCGACGTCGCCAGCCTGCGCCGGCGCCGGCGCCTCGTTTTCGGCCTGTGCAGCCGCGGCGTCCGGCGCGACGTCGGCGGCGGCAGGATCGCGCAAGACGACATAGGAATCCAGCAACGCCCGGATTGCTTCGGCCAGCGGCGCGAGCTTTGGAAAAGCGACCGCCTCGACGATGCCGACATGTTCGACAAACGCCGCCTTTATCCGGCCGAGCGCGTCCTTCAGCGTCCGGAACTGGTTGCGTCTTTCGATCAGAAGATTGAGGTCGACCTCCTCGAACGCGCGTTTGACGAGGCCGATTTCCGGCTTGTCTTCATCTTCGCGCGGGGTCGCGTCGCCGAGCGCCAGAAGATACATTCTGTAGGTCACGGCGCCCATGCGCTTGTGTTCAAACAAGGGAGCGTAATGCAGCGGCAAAATCACCGGCGTCATATCGTCGAGCGATTGAACCGCGACCATCCGCGAGATGAAATCGCCGTCCTCCCCATGTGGATGAACGTTGTCCCAGCGTTGCTCCAAAAGAATTGCGAGAGCCTCGAGGGCCGTGACGAAGCCGGCGATGTCCTTGTCGAGAATGCGAAATTTCGCCAGCAATGCGATGAGGCGCAGGTCTCGGCTGCGCGCGTTGAGCGCGGCGATGCTGACGAATTGAGTGGCGAAATCGACCTGCGTTCGATCGAAGGGGCGGCCGTCGCGCCCCGAGTAGAAGGTCGCCGGCAGAAGGCCTTCGCCCGCCGCCATGAAGTTCATATAGTCGGCGTCGCACGAAAGATCGAGATCGGGACCGCAAGGCTCAGCTTCCGACAAAGGCGCTGTCATGGCCTCGAGGGAAAGCGCGGCGTCGTTCGGGGCTGTGGCCAAAGCTTCAGATCCTATCCAGAGCACGTTTTGCGGTTGGTCCCCTCGCGCTCGCAGGGTGCAAGACCCGGAAAGCGAAAAGGCGAAGAGATCGCGAGACTCGCGCATGCCGCGCATCAGCCCCCCGGGCGTTGGGTAAAGCCGCAGCGCAAACGGGCGAGACTAAGGCGAACAGGATGCGCCGAGCTTGAGATATACAGTCTAATTCTTGGCGCCGCCGCTGGCGTGACCTCCGTAACGCAATAAATCGACTTTTTTAATCGCTCGACTGTGCCTGCATAGTTGAGTATCGTCAAGCAAAACTGGGACAATCCCGAGGTTGACATGGCTTCCGCGCTTACCCAAGACAAACGCATTGCGTCCTTGGAGACGCCCCTTGGCAAGGACGCTCTTGTCGCCGTTCGTTTCGAAGGCGAAGAAGGCGTCAGCGAGCTGTTCGAGTTCCGCATCGAGGCTTTGAGCGAACAATCGAACATCGATTTCGATAAGGCCATCGGCGTCAACTCCTCCTTAACGTTCAAATCCTACGCGGACCCTGATCGCGTCTTCAACGGCGTGCTGGTCGAAGCGCAGGGCCTCGGCGCGCAAGCCGGTCTCTACCTCTATCGACTGACGCTTCGGCCCTGGCTGTGGTTGCTGTCGCGCACCAGCGATTGCCGCATTTTCGAGAACCAGACGGCGATCGACATTATCAAGAAGGTTTTCAGCGACCGCGGCTTTTCCGACTATCGCGTTGCGACGACGGGCAGTTTTCCCGAACTCGAATATTGCGTCCAATACCGCGAAACAGATCTCGCCTTCGTCAGCCGCCTGATGGAGCAACACGGAATCTATTATTTCTTCGAATATCAAAAAGACAAGCACACGCTCGTCCTGGCCGATGCCAAATCCTCGCACAAGCCGGCGCCCGGCCATGCCAACATTCCTTTCATAGGCGATGAAAGACAGACGAGGCGCGACCAGGAGCATCTTTTCAAATGGACGCCGGAGCGGCGCTTCCGCAGCGGCAAGTTCGAGCTCAACGATTATGATTATCTGCAGCCCAACGCCGACCTCAAAAGCGACGCCGAAGGCTCCGCCTCCTACACGAAATCGAAGATGGAGATCTACGATTACCCGGGACGGTTCAAGAAAAAGAACGATGGCGAGACCTATGCGAAAATCAGGCTGCAGGCGGAGCAGGCGATGGACCGGCGCCGCTTCGCCGAGGGCGACGCGATCAGTCTTTTTTCGGGCGCATTGGTGACGCTCGAAAAATATCCGGAAGGCTCCGAGAACAAGGAATATCTGATCCTGCGCGCGATGCATTCCTATACGATGCAATCCTATCGATCCGGCGCGCCCGAGGACTCGCAGCCTTACGTCGGCCATTACGAGTTCTTGCCGAGCGACGTCAACTTCCGCGCGCCGTTGACGACGCCGCGACCGCTTGTCTACGGTCCGCAAACAGCGAAGGTTGTCGGCAAGGACGGCGAGGAAATCGACGTCGACGAACACGGCCGCATTCTCGTGCGCTTCTATTGGGACCGCAAGAACAAGCAATCCTGCCGCGTGCGCGTCGCCCAGGTCTGGGCCGGCAAGGGCTGGGGCGGGCAGGTGATTCCGCGCATCGGCCAGGAAGTGATCGTTGAGTTTCTGGAAGGCGACCCCGACCGCCCGCTGGTCACCGGCGCGGTTTATAACGGCGAATACAAATATCCCTACGAAATGCCGGCCAACAAGACGCAGTCTGGCCTAAAGTCCGATTCGTCGAAAGGCCATAGCGGCTACAACGAATTCATGTTCGAGGACAAGAAGGGCGCGGAGAAGATCAGGATGCACGGCGAACGCGACCACGAGGTTGTGATTCGCAACTCCGAGACCGTCGAAATCGGCGAAATCTTCGCCGGCATGGACGCATCGCGCACAACAACGCTAAAGAACGGCAGCGACCAGCTCTCGATCAAGCTGGGCAGCCAGACGGTCGAGATTTTCCAGGACCAGACCACCACGCTCGATACAGGCAACCAGACCATAAATATCCAAGTTGGCAGCCAGACCACGACGGCGCTCCAGGGGATAACGCTGAACGTCTGCTATGGATTGACCAGCGTGCAGCTAACGCCGGCCTCGGTCTCGATCTTGGCGCCCACCATTGATCTGACTGCGGAGGCGGAGATCAATATAACGGCTCCGGTCATCAACATAACTGGCGTGGTCAACATCACCGGCGTCCTGACCGTCGACGGCATGATCCCGATGCTGCTTCCCGCCTAGCCCGTTTGCGGCACCCGAGGTATTCCATGGCGCGCGTCCGCTTTCCAACCGCCCGCTCGCTGTTCGAAACATTTCCCGACGCCGTCGGCGAGAGCGCGGAGCCGGCGGACGTCCCGTCAATCGCCCACCTGCGCAATCTTGCGGCGGCGGAAAAATTCGACGATGCGCTGACGTTTTGCGCCTATCTGCTGCCCCGCCGAGAGGCCGTGTGGTGGGCCTGCCGCGCGGTCCGGGCGCTACGCGGCGGGCAGGCGCCGGACGATGCCCTCTGCCTGCGCGCCGCCGAGGCGTGGGTGCGGAAGCCAGACGACGACAATCGGGAGTTTGCCCTGCGGATGGCCAAAGCCGCCGACCGGAACGATCCCGCGACGTGGCTGGCGCGGGCGGCCGGGTATGCCGGGGGGATGCTCGTCGCGCATCCCAAAAGCCCCGTTGCGATGCCGCAGTACATGACGCCGCGGGCCTGCCGCATCGCCGTTCTCATCAGCGCGCGGATGCTTCAGCCGCCGGCGGCGCGCGCGGCGCGCATCAACGCCATCGTCGCCGACGCCATCGCCTTGGCCGATACAGGGCTGTGAGCGGGCGCGCCGCCGGCCGGGTGGAAAAACACACAGCCAGCCCTCGAAAATCAGAGGATTTTGCGGCTAGGATAGGCGCGGGCGGATCGAATTTGAGGAAAGCGGAGCCATCATGGCGTTGAAGCTTGCGATCGAGAACGTCACAAATCTGCCGGACGGCGGGCCGGTCAGCATTGTCGTGTCCGGCCAGCGCGGCATCGACATCGGCCGCGATGAGCATCTTGACTGGACGCTGCCTGATCCGAACCGTTTCATTTCCGGCAAGCATTGCGAAATCCGCTATGAGGCGGGGGCTTACATCCTCACCGACGTATCCTCCAACGGCACCTTCCTCAATGACGCGCCGACCCGCATGCGCGCGCCGCACCGGCTGCGCAACGGCGACCGGATCTTGATCGGCCAATATATTATTGGCGTTTCGCTCGACGCCGAGCCGAATCTGCCGGCGGAGCCCGCCAGCGCGCCGCGCCGGCCGATTGACGCCGATCTCTGGGAGAGCGGCGAGCCGGCGCCGGCGCCCATCGACCCGCGCGAGCTGAAGCCGGTTCCAGATCGTCCCAAGGCGCCCGATTTTCTCGACTGGGCGATCGATGTTTTCGATCCGCTGAGCGACGCCTCGCAAAAACCGGCGCGTCCGGTGCGGGCCGAGGACGCGAGCTGGCTGCCGCCGGCCGCTCCCGAGCCAAAGCCGGAGCCGCCGCCCCCCCTGCCCAATCCGCGCCGCCCGCTCTGGACGGAGAGCGGGCCAGATATTGCCGCGCCGGCGGCGGCTCCGGCGTCCCCGCCGCGCGCCCCGTTCGCTTCGCCGCCGATGGAGCGCGTCGGCGCTAGCGATTTGCCTGGCGATCGCTTCGTGCGCCGCTTCGCCGAAGCGGCCGGGCTGCCGCCCGAGGCGATCGCCAAACAGAACGCCGAGGAGCTCGCGACGCTCCTTGGCGGCTTGATGAAGATCATCGCCGAGGACGTGAAGCAATTGCTAAACGCCCGCCTTGAGGCCAAGCGGCTGGCGCGCAGCGCCAATCAAACGACCATCCAGGCGGCCGACAATAATCCGCTGAAATTCTCGCCGACGGCACATGATGCGCTACGCCTGATGTTCGGGCCGCCGACGCGGAGCTATCTCGCTGCCGCTCCCGCATTGCGGCAGAGTTTCAATGACCTCAAACGGCATCAGGTCGCTACGCTCGCGGCGATGCAGGGAGCGGTCAGGATGCTGGTCGAGGACCTCGATCCAGACAAAATCGAGGAAGGAATCGGGCAAGATCGCGGCATCTCGGCACTGATCGCTTCACGCAAGGCGCGGCTCTGGGACGCCTATGTCGCGCGCTGGCGGGCTAAGGCGCATCGCCACGACGATGGTCTGATCGGGGCGTTCATGCTCTACTTTCCGCAGTGTTATGATCGGAACGGCGAATCGTGATGCGATCGACGCGCGCTTTTCAACCGGCGACCGGCGCTGCCGAAGGGAACGGGGTCTTCGATGTCCTGGTACAGTAAAGTACTTTGGTCGGAAGGGCTTTTCCTTCGCCCGCATCACCTGCAACAGAGCGATCGCTACCTTGAACATCTGATTGAGGGCAGGACGCGGCACGCCTCTCCCTATCCATGGGGCTTCTCGCATATCGAGATCGACCGCGATCTGGCGCAACAGAGTAAATTCGCCGTGCGCCGCGCCGCCGGCGTAATGCCCGATGGCACGCCATTCGACATTCCAAACGACAGTCCCGCGCCAGTCCCGATCGAGGTGCCGGAGGGCGCGGCGGGCCAGTTGCTTTGGCTCTCCCTGCCGACGGCGGCGGCGAACAGTCGCGAGGTCGACGCGCCGGATGCGAACAGCGCCAGCCGGTTCGTGATCGGCGCGGAGACCTTTATCGAATTCGACGTCATCGCTGCGCATAGAAGAGGAAATCGACGTCGCTTATCCGCGCTTGGCGTTCGATCTGCGCAAAACCGCCAAACCCGGCTTCCAGGGGCTCGCCATCGCCCGCGTCGTCGAGGTGCGCGACAAATCCATCGTGTTCGACGAGAAATTCGCGCCGACCGTCCTCATCTGCAACGCCCATCCTACAACGCTTGGCTGGATCGACCGGGTGATCGGCTGGATCGACGCCAAGCTGGGCGAACTGGCGCGCTACGCCGCCGATCCCACCGCTGGCGGCGGCCTTCAGAGCGTCGATTACCTCGTTCTGCAAGTTTTAAACCGCCACATCACGGTGCTGCAGCATTTGCGCGGTTCGCGATACGTCCATCCCGAACGGCTCTATGTCGAGCTGGTTCGGCTGGTTGGCGAACTCGCGACCTTCGCGACGCCTGAACGGCGGGCCCGACTCTATCCGCTCTATGACCACGACAATCTCGATGGGTCCTTCGCGCCGGTGCTGCGCGATCTGCAGGATTTCCTCAGCGCGCGGCTCGGCCGGCGCGCGATCCGGCTCGACATCATCGCCCGCGCTGAAAACGCCTTCATCTCGCCGATCCGCGACCGCAGCCTGTTCCGCGTCGCAAGCCTCGTGCTGGAAGTCTCGGCGCGGCGCTCGCTGACCGAGATTCAAAATTCCTTTCCGCAGCTGTTCAAGGTCGGACCCGGCTCGAAAATGAATGAGATCGTGCATGCCCATCTGCCAGGCGTGCCGCTGGTTCATCTGCCGACGCCGCCGCCGCAGATCCGCGCGATCACCGATCACGTCTACTTCTATCTCGACCGCACTTCACCGCTGTGGCCGGAATTCAGCACGGCGAGTTCGATCGGCATGCATTTTTCAGGCGATTGGCCCGAGCTCAGCCTTGAGCTTTGGGCGGTGCTGGAAGACCGGCAATGAGCGCGAAAGATCCCCCGGACAGCTTAGGCCGCCGCGACAGCCGGACGGTTATTATTCCCAATCCGGGCGGACGCAGGCCTGAGCCGGCGCCGCCGCTCGCGCCAGCCGCCGCGGCGCCGACGGCGCAGCGCCCCTATCCGGCGGCGGCGCCCGAGGCGGCGGCGACCGACGAGTGGATAAGAAGCCGCGCCGCCGCGCCGCCGCCGCAATACGAGCCGCGCCGCGAAATTCCCATCGAGGATCTCGTGGTTCCGAACGAGAACCCGATCCTGCGCGCGGCGGGTCCTCTGTTGCTGCTGCTTGGACGTCTGCGCGTCGCCCAGCTTGAGGCTTCTCCCGCCCGCCTGATGGGGCAGGTGGCCGACGCGGTGGCGTTCTTCGACGATCAGGTCCGGGCCGCCGGCGTCGTCCCGGAACAGGCCAATACCGCGAAATACATCCTATGCGCGACGGCGGACGACATCGTCCAGAACATCCCGACCGAAGACCGGCACGTCTGGACCCAATACAGCATGCTGAGTCGCTTCTTTGGCGAGCGCATTGGCGGCGTGCGCTTTTTCGCGGAGCTTGATCAGGCCAAAAAGGACCCGCTGAACAATTATTCCATTCTGGAGCTGATCTACACCTGCCTCGCGCTCGGATTTCAGGGGGTCCACCGCAGTTCGCCTGCGGGAGCCGCGACGCTTCAGCAGATCCAGCGCAATGTCTACGAACTTCTGCGCAAGGTCCGCCCGCGCGTCGATCGCGATCTGTCGCCGCATTGGCGCGGTCAGGACCTTCCGCGCCAAATCCTGCGCCCGCGGGTGCCGTTCTGGACCGTTCTCGGCGCCGCCGCTCTCGGTCTCTTTGCGCTGTTCATTGCGCTGCGCGCGTTGCTGTCCGGCGGCGCGGACCTCGCCTCCGCGGACCTTAACGGGCTTGTTGGACGCGGCGAATTAAAGCTCGTCCGCCATATGTTCGCGCCGCCGCCAAAGCCGCCGGAGCCGCCGCCAGGAAGGCTCACGCAATTGCAGCGCATCCGGCTGGCTCTCGCGCCCGAAATCGCGGCCAAGAAGGTCGACGCGACTCAGACCGCGACCAAGATCAAGATCATTGTCGGCGACCTTGTGTTGTTCGCGTCGGGTCAAGCGAACGTCAAGCCGCAGTTCGCGCCGATCGCCAAGCGGATCGCGGAGACGCTTGAAAAAGAACCGGGGGCGATCAGCATCACCGGACATACGGACAACGTCAAGCTGCAGCCGTCCTCCCCCTTCAGCTCCAACTGGAACCTGTCGATGGCGCGCGCCAAGGCCGTCGCCGGAATGTTGAGGCCGGGGCTCAGCGATCCGTCGCGGATCGAGGTCGACGGCAAGGCGGATGAGGAGCCGATCTCATCGAACGCGACGCCTCAGGGGCGCGCGCAGAACCGCCGCGTCGAGATCACGCTGGCGCGGTCGGATTGAGGATAACCGCCTTCATGCTGAGCAAAGACATCATACGCATCATCGCCTACGGCGTCGGCCTCTCGTCATTGGCGGCGCTCGTCTATCTGGCCGGGCCCTTCGTCGCCTTCGGCGATTGGCGCCCGCTCGAAAACCCGATCATCCGCGAGATCGTCATCGTTCTTCTGGTCGCCGCCGCGGCGGGAGTTGCGGGACTCGCGTTCTGGCGGCGCAAAAAGAACGTCGCCGAAATCGAAAAGGGCATGGCCGAGACTGGCGCTTCAGAGGGCGACGCCGAGGTTCTCGGCGAGCGCATGAAGGATGCGCTGGCGACGCTGAAGAGCGCCGGCAAGGGCAAGCGCGATTACCTTTACGATTTGCCCTGGTACGTCCTGATCGGGCCGCCTGGCGCCGGCAAGACGACGGCCCTGGTCAATTCCGGCCTCAAATTTCCGTTGACCCGGGGCTCCAACCCCGCCGCCGTCGCTGGCGTCGGCGGCACGCGCTATTGCGACTGGTGGTTCGCCGAGGACGCCGTCCTGATCGATACGGCTGGGCGCTACACGACGCAGGATTCGGACGCCAAGGCGGATCAGAAAAGCTGGCTCGCCTTTCTCGACCTCTTGAAGAAACATCGGCCGCGTCAACCGATCAATGGCGTGATCGTTGCTATCGCCTTGAACGACGTCATGACCGAAACGGCGACGACGATCGAGGCCCATGCGGCGGCGATCCGCGCCCGGCTGCTGGAGATCCATAAGCAGCTCAAAGTCGATTTCCCTGTCTATGTCCTTTTCACCAAAGCCGATCTCATCGCCGGCTTTCGCGAGTTCTTCGGCAGCTTCAGCGAGAAGGCGCGTGCGCAGGTCTGGGGCGCGACCTTTCAAACCAGCGACAAGAAGCTCAATCTTGTCGGCGACGTTCCGGCCGAATTCGACGCCTTGGTCGAGCAGCTCAACGATATGACGACGGACCGGCTGCAGGAGGAGCCGGTTCCTTCGACGCGCGCGTCGCTGTTTGGCTTTCCGGCGCAGGTCGCGGCGCTCAAGAAACCGATTTTCAATTTCCTCAATCACATTTTCGAACCGACGCGCTATCAGGCCAATGCGACGCTGCGCGGCTTTTATTTCACGTCTGGCACGCAGGAAGGCACCCCGATCGATCAGCTGATCGGCGCGCTGTCGCGCAGTTTTGGCGCGCGAGAGGTCGCCGCCAGCGTTTATTCGGGGCGCGGTCAGAGCTATTTCCTCAAAGACCTGATCGGCAAGCTGATTATCGGCGAAGCCGCCTGGGTCTCGACCGATCGCGGCGCCGTCTTGCGCGCCCGGCTGATCAAGGGCGCGGCGCTTGCCGCCCTCGCGCTCGTCTGCGCGGCCGCCTCTTTCGCGTGGTGGGGCAGCTACGTCCGCAACAAGGATCTGATCGGGCGCACGCAGGCCGCCGCCGCTGATTTCCGCGCCGCGGCCGGGCCGCTTGCGACGGAGACGGAAATCTCCGATCGCGACCTCGCGAAAATCCTGCCGCTGCTCAACAAACTGCGCTATCTGCCGGCTGGTTACGAGACCAAGGGAACCGCGCCGACGCTCGCCGCGACATTCGGCCTTAGCCAGTTCGACCGACTGCGCTCCAGCTCGGACAGCGCCTATGACGCCGCGCTCGAACGTCTTTTGCGGCCGAGGCTGATCTATCGGCTCGAGGAGCAGATGGAGGCGAACCGGACGGACCCAAGCTTCCTTTATGAGGCGTTGAAGGTCTATCTGATGCTCGGCGGCCTGCATCCGCAAGATCAGAACTTGATCTTGAATTATCTGCGCCGGGATTGGGCCGACAATCTCTATCCGGGCGCCGCCAACGCCGACGGCCGGCAATTGCTCGAAGCGCATGTCAAGGCGATGCTCAGCATGCCGGGCGACATTCTGGTCAGCCTGAACGGTCCGCTCGTCACCGAGGCGCAGGACCTTCTCGCGCGCCTCAGCATCTCGCAACGGGCCTACGAGCTGTTGCGCTCGCAGGCGGCGGCTTCGGACATCGCCGATTGGAGCGCCGCGCGCGCCGGCGGCCCCGATACGGCGATCGTTTTCGAAGCGGCGCAAGGGGCCGCGCTCGATACCGTGAAAGTTCCCGCGTTCTACACCTACGCTGGATTTCGCCGTCTCTTCATTGATCGCCTGTCAGGAATCGCCGACCGGCTGAAGGCCGACCGCTGGGCGCTCGGCCCGGCGGGCGAGCAGGCGGCGGTCGAGGACCAGTATAAGTCGCTTAGCGACGATTTGCTGTCGCAGTACGGCAAGGATTTCGTCGCCGCTTGGCGGACCGCCCTGGGTCGGCTGAAGCTAAAGCGGCTTCTGGCGGACAAGCCGAAATATGTCACGCTCGCTGCGGCCTCGGCGCCGACCTCGCCGATCAAACAGCTGATCGCGTCCGTACGCGATGAAACCGCGCTTACCCGCGAACGGCCGGGCTTTGCAAAAAAAGACGAGAAAGATCCAAACGCCGCGCTGTTCCAGAACCGCGCAGCGCCGGGCGCCGACATCGAGGAGAATTTCAGGGTCTATCATGTCCTGCTCGAAGGCGAGCCGACGCGCCAGCCGATCGATCTCATCATCAGCAATCTCGCCGACATTTATCAAAGCCTTCTGCTGATGGGCAATCCGGCGCAGGCGGCGCAGGCGACCCAACAGCTGCAGACGCAGGTGGCGGCGTTGCGCGCCAACGCCAACCGGCTGCCGCAGCCCTTCGCCGGCATGCTGCAAACGGCGGCGGTCGATATCGACGGCGATCTGACCAACAGCTTTCGCTCGCAGCTGAACCGCTCGCTGCGCGACACCGTCACCGGCGTCTGCCAACAGATCGTGTCCAACCGCTATCCTTTCGCGCGCACCGATCGCGAGGTTTCTCTGGTCGATTTCGGCCGCCTGTTTGGGCCGCAAGGGATCATCGACAGATATTTCGCCGGCCAGCTCGCGCAATATGTCGACACGTCGAAGCTGAACTGGAGCTGGCGCCAGGACAATAACGTCGCGCGCGCCCTCAGCTCCTCGAGCGCGACCTTGAAAGAATTTCAGCGAGCGGCGCAAATCCGCGACACATTTTTCGCCACTGGCGGCCTGCAACCCTCGATGACGTTGACGATTACGCCGCCGCCAGTCCCCATCCCCCCGCCCGCCGCCCCGCCTGCGCCGGCTCCAGGCGCCGCCTCCGCTGCGCCCGCCGCCCCCCCGGCTCCCGCGGCCCCCGCAGCCCCGCAGATCAGCTTCAAGATGGACCTGAACGGAACGCCGATCATCAGTCCCGTCGGCGCCAGCGCCCCCGTTGTCGCGCAATGGCCGGGCGCCGGCGCCAACCGGACCGCGATCATCGTGACGTCGGACATCCCTGGCGCGCTGCCGTCGACGATCGAGCGGCGCGGACCTTGGTCGTTGTTCCGCCTGATCGAGGCCGGCGCGCCGGTCGTGCATGGCGACTCCGTCACGGCTAGCTACATCGTCGGCGGGCGCGAGCTGCAATATCAGGTCAGGGCGGGCACGATGCTGAACCCGTTCACGCTGCCGGCTTTGCGCGAGTTCCACTGCCCGAGCGACCTCTGAGCCGATGCGTTGCGGCCTCGTCGGCAAAATCCCCGCAAAGCCAGACTACGTCGCAATCGAAGCGTCGCAGGGACTGCTAGCGGCGGTCGAGCCCTGGCTGCACGCCTGCGTCTCATCGAGTTGCGAGCAACTCGGCGCGCGGTGGCGAGAGGCCTATCTCGCCGCGCCGATCTGGCGCTTCTGGCTTGGCGCCGAAATTTGCGGCGCGGCGACTCTCGGCGCGCTGATGCCCTCAATCGACTCGGAGGGGCGCTATTTTCCGCTTCTGACGTTCGTGGCCGAGGACTCCGGCCGGGCGATCCTGCCGCCCGAATTCGAGGCGCATGACGTTTGGTTCAAGGGGGCTGAAGCACTGCTCCTGTCGACGCTTTCGCCCGGCGCTTGCTTTGGGGAGACTGTCGCCGCGCTGGGTCGCCTCCCGGCGACCCCCACCGCCCCGCCGGTCGCGGCTCGTGCCCCGCTTGCCGCAGTCAGAGGCGGCGTGTCCGCGCCCCTCGACGACAAACGGCCGGAGCAGATCTTTACCTGGCTGCGGCGCGCCGATTGGGGGAGCGTCTATGGCGGGCGCAGCTTCTGGTGGACGGCAGGGGGCGCCGATTTTCGACCCTTGGCGCTGGCCTTCCATTTGCTGCCGGATCCGATGCTGTTCGCCGCCATGCTAACCGGGAAATTTCCGGGCGACATAAGCTAGTCAGGAAAAGGGTGTTTCGATCAGATGGCGTCGCTTCGAGCAGCGTTTAAGCTCGCTAAAGCGTCCGCCTTTACGAGGATCTATGTCCCATTCCGATAGGGGGCGGAACGATGGCTCTTATCAAAATCGGTGATCGAGGCGCTCAAGTCAGCCAGCTGCAACAAACTCTGAACCCGCGTCCGACGCGGTTGCCGCTCTCGCTGATCGACGGCGTATTCGGTGTGAAAACGCAGGCGCGGGTCGTCGAATTTCAGTCTGACAACGGGCTTAGACCTGACGGTATCGTTGGCGACCTCACCAACGCCAAGCTCGTTGGAGTCGCCCCGCCTCAAATCGATTATGGCGAGCTGATCAGCCAGATGGCGCTTCAACTCAACCCTGTGGAGCGGGCGTCGTTCATTGGCGCGGCGCAACCATTGATCGCCGACCCAACGCTCCTGGCGAATGTCTTAACGATTGAGATAATTCCCGTTTTCATCGTTTTGATGTTTTTCGCCGCGCTCCTCATCAATTCGACCAGACCTGCCGATCAGCAAGCGGGCCGCGAGCTGAACAGGAAGATCAACAGGCTGCGGGAACGGCTAAGGTCTGATCCATTGGAGGCGCCCGCTGTTTCGGCGGAAGCGCTGCAGGAAGCCAAGGATCAAAGCAGAAAGATTGCGCAGCGCGCCCGAGAAGAGCGGGAAAAGTGCTTTGAGAAATTTACCCCCGACCAGTTTGCGTTGAAGAGCGTTGAGTGTGCGAAAAAAATCGCCGCTGTGAGCACAGCCATTCAGTCGCTTCTGCAAAAACTCGATACGCCGCTCGGCGGTGGCATAACGCCAGAAAACCTGATCAAGGGTATCAGCGCGTCCGCCGCGGCGTTGATCGCCGCCTTGCGCGCCCTGGCGGATTACATGGGTTGCGACAATCTCATTTTTTAGGGAGACGGATCAACGCCGGCTTCGCTAACGATGATACGGGCGGATTAGGCTCCAATAGAGGGTCGCGCCGGATCAGGACATCCCATAAAAGGTTGCAAATGGCCGCTGGACCATGGGAGGTCTATCGACGCGCTTGCAGCCTAAACCACGCCCGGATCGACCGACGTGACCTCGAAAGAAGACATCGGACCGACCAGATCCTCCGGCGTACATGCGCCGTCTGTGTCTTATGGCTTCAATGCGCCTCCGGGAGCCGATGTTCCTGGTGTTGAATCGCTGCGGCCGGGCATGCAGCTCAACGGGGTCTATGAGATCGACGCCCTGCTCGCCCGAGGCGGCATGGGCGAAGTCTATAAGGGACATTCAATCCAGACCGGCGACGCCGTCGCGATCAAGGTCATCCGCGCCGACCTCGCCGAAAATGAAGTCGCCATCGCGCTATTTCGCAACGAGGCCTCAAAGCTCTATCGCCTGCATCACGAGGCGATCATTCGCTATTTCCTCTTTTCGGTCGATCCGTTGCTCGCCCGGACCTATCTCGCGATGGAGTTCGTCGAAGGCGAGCCGCTGACGCACATGCTGCAGCGCGGGCCGCTGCCCGTCGAGGCGTTGCGGCGCCTCGCCCAACGCGTCGCGCTCGGGCTCAGCGCCGCGCACAAGCGCGACATCATCCATCGCGACGTGTCGTCCGACAATATCATCATTCAGAACGGCGACGTCGACGAAGCGAAGATCATCGATTTCGGCATCGCCCGCTCGACGCAGGCCGGAACCACACTGATCGACGTCGGCTTCGCGGGCAAATTGAACTATGTCTCGCCCGAGCAGCTTGGCCTTTATGGCGGCGACGTCACCGCGAAGTCGGATATTTACAGCCTCGGCCTCGTCTTGCTCGAGGCGTTGCGTGGCGCTCCAGCCGACATGGGAGGCACCCAGGTCGAAGTCATCGAAAAGCGCAAGCTTGTACCGAACCTTGCCGGCGTCGGTCCGCGCGTGCGGCCTATTCTTGAAAAAATGTTGCAGCCCAATCCGGACGACCGGCCGTCGTCCATGCAGGAGGTCGCCGACGCGTTTGCGCGGCTGCCGATCGAACCGGCGCCCGCCCACCCGCAACAGACGCCGCCAAAAACGCGGCAAAGCTCGACGATGCGAACGCCGGCGAAAGCGCCGGGCGCGCGGCCGATCCTATGGATCGCGGCGGCCGCGGCGGCCCTGGTTTTGATCGGGCTGGCCGGCGGCCTCTATATGTGGCTTGCAACGTCCGCGCGGAAAGTCCTTGCTCCGCCGGAGGTCGTGCTACGACCGGCCCTCGAGAAGCCGCAGGCGCAAGCGCCCGCGCCCGCAACCAATCCGCCACCGGCGCCGTCGCCAACCCCAAGTATCCCGACCAGAGAGAGCGTCCTGCAGTTCATCGACAACTATGCGAGCGATCCTTGCTTCTCAATTGTCGCCGCCGCCGCGACGCCGTCCTCGGCGCGGATCGAGGGGATCGGACCCTCGCGCGACGCCTTCAATGAGCTTAATGACGCTTTTCGCAAGGCCCTCGGCTTCGAGGCCGATATCCAGGCGATCCTTGCTCCGACCACCGAATGCGCCGCGCTTAACTTTTACAATGGCGCACGGCCGCATGCGACTCTGGCGCCGCAAGTTCAGCTCGACACGCCCTTTTTGCGCGCCAGCCAATTTCTCACGGGAACGATCTCGAGCGGCAAGGATCGCAGGACCGAGGCGCTTCTCGTAAGCGACGACGGTCTTGTCCAGAATGTAACGGATGCGCTGTCGGCGGGGCGCCCATTTAGGATAGCCGTCGCGCGGCCAAAAGCGGCAGGGCAGCCGCAACTCCTGATGTTCGTTTCGAGCGCTCAGCCTTTGGCCGCGTTGAAGCTCGCAAAGCCCGTCAAGGCGTCGGAAGCGTTTGACGCCGCGACGGCGGAAGCCAACGAAAAGCAGGACGACCTCGGCGTGGCGATGAAATATTTTTATGTCACCGAGTAGCGATAGCGGCGCTCGCGCGCGTTCTGACCGGGGCTAGCATTTCGGCGCCGCGTGGACGATGCGGCGCCTTGTTGGGTGAAGCCCGGTTAGTTGGAGTTCCGAAGCTTGGCGGCGCGCAGGGCTCGCCGCGAATATCGCCCACCTGGTTGCCAAGTCTACCGGCCACGGGGTCCAAGCATTCAAGACTGATGCGGAGCGTTTTGGCCGCTAGCATCACAAAGCCTTTGGTGGTTGGATTCGCCGCGGCGTTGGTTCGGAATTTTGTTGAACTGCTACGTTGCTTGATCGTTAATTGGCGAAGCCAATTTGAACCAAGCCGCTTTATCGTTTTCGGCCTATTTTTTGCTACAGGAGGCTTTTGAAGAGCGATTTTGCGCCTAAATAAAGTTTGCTGACCCTAGGTTTCGCCGAGCCAAAGACCTTTGGCGCGGAGGTGTAGGATGAGAACGGCCGCGCGCGAGCCGGAGTGATGCTATGGACACTCTCGACGGAATCGAAAAGGCCGGCGCAAATCCGGAGTGGACGATTCCGCAAGGATTCGACGCCTATAGCGACGCTGAGCATCGAACTTGGGTCTTGCTCTATGACAGACAAGTCCGGCTCCTGTCCGAACGCGCCTGCAGCGCTTTCCTGAAGGGGCTCGAAGCGCTCGATCTCCATGGGGCCGGCATCCCGGACTTCGGCCGCATAAACGAGCGGCTCAGCGCGCTGACCGGTTGGCGCGTGGTGGCCGTGCCGGGTCTCGTGCCTGACGCGGTTTTCTTCGATCATCTCGCGCATCGGCGCTTTCCGGCGACGAATTTCATTCGCCGCCCGGATCAGCTTGACTATCTCCAGGAGCCTGACGTCTTTCACGATGTTTTCGGCCACGTCCCGCTGCTGACCGATCCGGTTTTCGCCGATTACATGCAAGCCTATGGCAAGGGCGGGCTTCGCGCCCTCGGTCTCGGGCGGCTGCATAATCTAGCGCGGCTTTATTGGTACACTGTCGAGTTCGGTCTCATGCAAACCGAAGCTGGGCTAAGGATTTACGGCGCGGGGATCGTCTCTTCCAGGACCGAGTCGATTTTCGCGCTCGAATCCGCCTCGCCGCACCGCATTGGCTTCGATCTCGAGCGCGTCATGCGCACGCCTTACCGAATCGATGATTTCCAGCAGATCTATTTCGTCGTTTCATCGCTCGAGGAGCTGCTCGATACGACGACCAAGACCGATTTCGGCCCGATCTACGCGAGGCTCGCCAAAATGCCGGACATAGCGATCGCGGCCATCGAGCCGGGAGACAAAGTTTTCACACGCGGCCGGCAGGACTACGCGCGTGGCCTCGTCGATCAAGGCGCTTAAGAGCGGCGCAGTCACTCGCCTTGATCAGATCAGTCGGGGCATTTCCGTTTAATGACTTGTCGCAGAAGGTTGGCCAAGGATGGGCCCTTTTCCACATGATGCGCCTCCCGCCATTATCAGCGCCGACAATCCTGCTGGAACCGATGGGTTCGAATTCGTCGAATTCGCGCACCCGCAGCCGGAAGCGCTCGCGGCGTTGTTCCAGCAAATGGGCTTCGAGTGCGTAGCGCGCCACAAAACGCGGCGGATAGATCTCTATCGTCAGGGTGATGTCAACTATGTTCTGAACGCCGACGCAGATAGCTTCGGCGGTCGCTTTATTGATCTCCACGGGCCGTGCGCGCCCGCCATGGCGTGGCGGGTCATCGACGCCGCCCATGCTTTCGCTCACGCTGTGGCGAGGGGAGCAAAACCCTATGTCGCCGAACGCGGCGCAAAAACGCTCGACGTCCCGGCGATTGAAGGCATAGGCGGCAGCCTCATCTATTTCATTGATCGCTACCGCGACAGAGACTCGCCCTATGCGGCGGCTTTCGATTGGCTCGGGGAAGAAAATCCGCAGCGGTTCGGCTGCGGGATAGATTACCTCGATCATCTGACCAACAATGTCTACCGCGGCGATATGGACCGCTGGTATCGCTTTTATCAAGATCTCTTCAATTTCCGCCAGATCCGCTATTTCGATATCGAAGGAAAAAAGACCGGCTTGTTCTCGCGCGCCTTATCGAGCCCGTGCGGAAAAATTCGCATTCCGGTCAACGAGTCCGCCGACGACAAAAGTCAAATCGAAGAATATCTGCGTGAGTATAGGGGCGAGGGCATCCAGCATATCGCGTGCGGCTGCCGAAACGTCTACGAAACAGTAAGCAGCCTCAAGGCGCGCGGCCTCCCCTTCATGCCGCCTCCGCCAGACGCCTATTACGCGGGGATTGAAAAACGCTTGCCGGGGCACGGCGAGCCTTTAAGCCAATTGCGCGCGAGCGGCCTACTCATCGACGGCGAAGTGGTTGAAGGGGGCAAGCCGAAGCTCCTGCTGCAGATCTTCTCGAAAACGGTGATCGGCCCGATCTTTTTCGAGTTTATCGAACGCAAGGGGGACGAAGGTTTTGGCGAAGGCAATTTTCGCGCTCTGTTCGAATCGATCGAACAGGATCAAATCGAGCGCGGCGTCATCGCTTGACGTCGAACTGACCGGGCGGACGGCGATTTCAGCCGGTCTAAGTCCAATGGCCGGCGAGCGGTTTTGGCGCTATTCTGCGCCGCGAGGAGAGGCTCGCCATGCCCAGTCATTTCATGTCCGGCTTTGGCAACGAGTTCGAGACCGAAGCGCTGCCGGGCGCTCTGCCGCGAGGGCAGAACTCGCCGCAGCGCTGTCCTTATGGCCTATACGCCGAACAATTGTCGGGTTCGCCGTTCACCGCGCCGCGCGGCTTAAATGAGCGATCCTGGCTCTACCGCATGCGTCCGTCCGTCAGACACACCGGCCGGTTCGAGCGCGTCAACATAAGCGACTGGAAAACGGCGCCGCATATCGTTGATTGCAGCCTCCCGCTTGGCCAATTGCGCTGGGGCGCGCCGCCGATTCCAAATGAGGCGCTGAGCTTCGTGACGGGAATGCGCACGATGACGACGGCGGGCGACGTCAACACGCAGACCGGCATGGCCGCCCACATCTATCATGTCACCGAGGACATGATAGATGATTATTTCTACAACGCCGACGGCGAATTGCTGATCGCGCCGCAGACCGGCGGCCTCGATATCGCAACCGAGCTTGGCCGGATGGCGATAGGGCCCGGCGAAATAGCCGTCGTTCCGCGCGGGATGAAGTTCAAGGTCGCGCTCGCCGACGGTCCCTCGCGTGGGTATGTGTGCGAGAACTACGGCGCCAAATTCACGCTCCCGGACCGCGGACCGATCGGCGCCAATTGCCTCGCAAATAGACGCGACTTCGAGACTCCGGCGGCGTGGTTCGAGGAAAAGGAGACGCCATGCCGGCTCATTGTCAAATGGTGCGGCGGTTTTCATCGGACCGAGATCGGCCATTCCCCTCTCGACGTGGTTGCTTGGCACGGCAACTATGCGCCCTACAAATATGATCTGCGTCGTTTTGCGCCCGTCGGCGCCATCCTCTTCGATCACCCAGACCCTTCGATTTTCACGGTGCTGACCGCGCCTTCCGGCGAGCCAGGCACGGCCAACGTCGACTTCGTGATTTTTCCTGAGCGGTGGCTCGTGGCCGAACATTCGTTTCGCCCGCCCTGGTATCACGTCAACATCATGAGCGAGTTCATGGGCCTGATCTACGGCCGCTATGACGCCAAGGCGGAGGGCTTCGAACCGGGCGGTGTCTCGCTTCACAATTGCATGCTGCCGCACGGGCCGGACAAGCACGCTTTCGACCAGGCGAGCCTTGCCGAGCTGCGGCCCCACAAGCTCGCCGACACGCTCGCCTTCATGTTCGAAACGCGCTACCCGCAACATGTGACGGAGTACGCCGCCAGGCTGCCGACATTGCAAACCGGCTACATCGATTGCTGGCGCGGCTTGGAGAAGCATTTCGATCCGAAGCGGCGCGAATGGAAGGGGCCATGAAGCTCGCGACGCTCAGAAACGGTTCGCGCGATGGAAGGCTCGTGGTCGTCTCGCGCGATCTGACGCGGGCAGCCGACGCTGGCGCGATCGCCGCTACTCTCCAGAGGGCGCTCGATGATTGGGCGCGCGTAGCGCCGAAACTGGAGGCGCTCGCGGCTCAGCTTGAAATCGGCGCAATTCCAACGGAACGCTTTCGCGAGCATGACGCGCTCTCGCCGCTGCCGCGAGCGTTCCAATGGCTCGACGGTTCAGCCTATGTCAATCACGTCGAGTTGGTGCGTAAAGCACGCGGCGCCGAGATGCCGCCAAGCTTCTTTACCGATCCATTGATGTATCAGGGAGGATCGGACGCGTTCCTTGCCCCCCGCGAGCCGATTTGGGTGGTTGAGGAAACCTTCGGCGTCGATTTCGAAGCCGAAATCGCGGTTATCGTCGATGATGTTCCGGTGGGCGTAAGCCGCGAAGCCGCTGGCGGAGCGATAGCGCTTGTTCTGCTGGTCAATGACGTCTCTCTGCGTGACCTGATCCCGTCCGAGCTTGCAAAAGGTTTCGGCTTTCTCCAGTCAAAACCCGCCTCGGCGTTTTCGCCCGCCGCCGTCACGCCGGCAGAACTCGGCTCGGCATGGGATGGAGGCAAGCTTCATCTTCCACTGAGGGTCAGTCACAATGGCGCGCCGTTCGGATCGGCGAACGCCGGCGTCGACATGACCTTCGATTTTCCCACCCTGATCGGCCACGCGGCCAAGACCAGAGCTTTGTCGGCTGGAACGATCATCGGCTCCGGCGCTGTCTCGAACCGCGGCGCGGCCGGCGGCCCAGGCCGAGCGGTCGCCGATGGCGGGCTCGGCTATTCCTGTATCGCCGAGATCCGTATGGTGGAGACCCTTCTCACAGGCGCGCCGAGAACGCCGTTTATGCGCTTCGGCGACACGGTGCGCATCGAAATGCGGGGCGCAAGCGGCCAGTCCATATTCGGCGCGATCGAGCAGACGGTCGAGCCTTATGCAGGGTAAAGGTTACGTCCGAGGCCCGGCACAGCGCAGGCATGGCCGGATAACCTCTGCGAGTTTTGGCCGAGCCTTGAACGCTGCCGATTTCTCTGGACAAAGCGGAAGCCTGTCTTTTACGATTTGCTTTGAAAAGCCTGCAAAGACGGAGCAATGTATTTTCGTCTCTGCTGAGGAGGAGGCTTGCGGCCTGGACCGGGTAGGAGCGGCCAGGGCCCTGATCATCAGCCATGACGCATGCTCAGGCACGACAAGCAATGCGGTCTCTCGACGTGATCGCCGTGTTCAAGAACCTGCCGCCCGAGGCGCTCGCGCAGGTTCAACAGCGTTGCGCGTGGCGTCACTATCAGCCGCGAGAGTTGATTGTCGACTACCTCGACCCCTCCAACGACGTATACTTCATCTGCGAGGGTGAGGCCCGCGTCAGCCTCTACTCCGCGCTCGGCAAGGCTGTTACGTTTTGTGATCTGAGAACCGGCGATATGTTTGGCGAGGTCGCCGCCCTCGACAATGCGGCGCGTTCCGCCAGCATCGAGGCCCTGACCGATTGCATCGTCGCGTCTATGTCGGCCGCCGCCTTCCAAGAGCTCCTGTTATCCGAGCCAACGGTGACGCAGTCGTTGCTGCGCAATCTTGTTGGGAAGATTCGCGAACTCACAACTCGCGTCTACGAGTTCAGTGTGCTCGCTGTGAGCAATCGCATTCAGGCCGAACTCTTGCGCCTCGCGAAACTCGCGCGTCGAGAAGGCAAGTCAGCTACTATTGCGGCGATGCCGACACATGCCGAGATCGCCAACCGCACCAGCACGCATCGCGAGGCCGTCACGCGCGAACTCAACCAACTCGCGCGGTTAGGCTTGATCGAGCGACGCGGCCATGCCCTTCTCGTCAAGGACGTCGAACGGCTGGCCGACATAGTAAATGAAGCGACCGGGGACCGGATATGAAATCAGCAACAGGCCGCAGATTCGGCTCTGACGGCGAATGTCGCCAGTCTCCGCCGCGGGGAAGACAGACGGCGGTCACGCAAAACCAGATATGAGCCGGCCGAGACGGAGCTAAGCGGAGCCCGGCAGCGCCTGCAGCATCTGCTCGCGGTTAGTCCCGCGATTATCTACTCGACGCACGCCTCTGGCGACTTCGCCTGCACCTTCGTCAGCGAAAACATACGGACGATCATGGGCTTCGCCCCGGAGGAGATGCTCACCGATCCCAAATGCTGGCCGGATCGGCTGCACCCCGAGGATGCGCCGCGCGTGTTTGCGGAGCTTCCTCCACTGATCACAAGCGGCGGCGGCGCCGTGACCTACAGGTTTCGCCGCAGCGATGGCAGCTACCTCTGGATCCAGGACACGTTCAAGGTCGTCTATGACGACGCCGGACGCCCCCTGGAGCTGGTCGGGGCCTGGGCCGACATCTCCGAGCGCCGACACGCCGAGCAACAGGCGCTTGAGGCCAACGCCGACCTGCAGGAGACAAAGCGCTCCCTCACCCGGCTGATCGAGAGCTCGCCCGACGCCATCATAGCGACGGACAAGAACGGCAATGTCACGCTCTTCAGCGAGGGCGCCGAGACCTTGCTCGGCTACCGCGCTGAAGAGGTGGTCGGCCGCAGCATGACCTTACTCTACGGCGGCGAGGCCGGGGCCAACGAGGTGCTGCGCGAAATGCAAAAGCGCGGCGGCACCGTCTCGGGCCTCGACAGCATGCTGTGGGCCAAGGACGGCGCCGCCATTCCGGTCCTCATCTCCGCATCGCTGCTTTTCGACGATGATAGCCAGCAGATCGGGACCGTGGGATTTGCTACCGATCTGCGTGAGCGCAAACGCACGCTTAAGGAGCTAAGTGGAGCCCGGCAGCGCCTGCAGCATCTGCTCGCGGTTAGTCCCGCGATTATCTACTCGACGCACGCCTCTGGCGACTTCGCCTGCACCTTCGTCAGCGAAAACATACGGACGATCATGGGCTTCGCCCCGGAGGAGATGCTCACCGATCCCAAATGCTGGCCGGATCGGCTGCACCCCGAGGATGCGCCGCGCGTGTTTGCGGAGCTTCCTCCACTGATCACAAGCGGCGGCGGCGCCGTGACCTACAGGTTTCGCCGCAGCGACGGCAGCTACCTCTGGATCCAGGACACGTTCAAGGTCGTCTATGACGACGCCGGACGCCCCCTGGAGCTGGTCGGGGCCTGGGCCGACATCTCCGAGCGCCGACACGCCGAGCAACAGGCGCTTGAGGCCAACGCCGAGCTGCAGGAGACAAAGCGCTCCCTCACCCGGCTGATCGAGAGCTCGCCCGACGCCATCATAGCGACGGACAAGAACGGCAATGTCACGCTCTTCAGCGAGGGCGCCGAGACCTTGCTCGGCTACCGCGCTGAAGAGGTGGTCGGCCGCAGCATGACCTTACTCTACGGCGGCGAGGCCGGGGCCAACGAGGTGCTGCGCGAAATGCAAAAGCGCGGCGGCACCGTCTCGGGCCTCGACAGCATGCTGTGGGCCAAGGACGGCGCCGCCATTCCGGTCCTCATCTCCGCATCGCTGCTTTTCGATCAGGATGACCAACAGATCGGGACTGTCGAATTCGCCACTGATCTGCGTGACCGCAAGAGGGCCGAGGAAGCGCTTCAGAAAGCCTATGATGACCTGGAAAAGCGCGTCGAGGAGCGAACTCTGGAGTTGAGAGAGGCGCGGGGACGGCTGCAGTACCTTTTGACGGTAACTCCGGGTATAATGTACACCAACAAGGCCACGGGGAATTTCGCCTGCACCTTTGTCAGCCAAAATGTCTCCTCGATCATGGGCTTCTCCGAGTGGGAGATGATCGAGGACCCCGAGTTCTGGCTGAACCGGCTCCATCCAGACGACGTCAAAACAGTATTTGAAAAGATGGCGCCGCTCATCAACGAAGGGGGAGGCGCGATTGAATACCGTTTTCGCCATCGCGACGGGCACTACGTGTGGATCCAGGACACCTTTAAGGTGGTGCGCGACGAAGCGGGTCTTCCTTACGAGATCGTCGGCTCCTGGGCGGACATCACGCATCGCAAGCAGGTCGAGCATGCGTTGGGAGAACGCATGGCTCTCATGAACGACCTGCAGAACCTTGTCGCGGCGAGTCCAGCCGTGATCTACACGACCAAAGCCTATGGCGATTTCGCGTGCACTTTCGTCAGTGAGAACCTGTTATCTACGATGGGCTACGCGCCGTGGGAGATGCGCGATGATCCGAAATTCTGGTCGAAGCGGCTACACCCCGAAGACGCTTCGGCGATCTATTCGAGCATGTCGACGCTGATCGGCAGGGGAGGAGGTGCGATCGAATATCGCTTCCGCCACCGCAGAGGCCACTACATCTGGGTTCAGGACACCTTCACCGTCAAATACGACAAGGAAGGACAACCCAGGGAGTTGATTGGTTCCTGGGCGGACATTTCGGATCGCAAGAAGATCGAGGCCGAGCTGAAGCATCTTGCAGCCGAAATTGAGCTGCGCAATCGCTTCATTCGCGAGACCTTCGGACGTTACCTCAGCGACGAGGTCGTCGACGCTTTGCTCGAACTCGCCTGCAGGGCTTAAGATCGGCGGCGAGAAGCGCAAAGTGACTATGTTGATGGCCGATCTTCGCGGCTTTACTTCATTATCTGAACGGTTGGATCCAAACGAGGTCGTCGCCATCCTCAATCGTTATTTCGCCAGCATGGTCAAAATCATCAAAAAATATGGCGGCACGATAGACGAATACATTGGCGACGCGATTTTTGTTCTCTTCGGCGCGCCCATGTGGAAAGAGGACGACGCGCAGCGAGCCACGGCCTGCGCGATCGAGATGGAATTGGCCATGGCCGCAATCAATGAAGAAAACGCGCGTGGCGCACTACCGGAAGTAGAAATGGGAATTGGTCTCCACACAGGCCAGGTAGTCGCCGGCAACATAGGATCTCCAGAGCGGACGAAATATGGCGTGGTCGGAAGCCACGTCAATCTCACCTCGCGCATACAGTCCTGCACATCGGGTGGACAGATCTTGATTTCCGAGACGACGCGGCGCGAGGTCGGCGGCATTCTCCGGCTCGGCAAACAGATGGAGGTGAGGGCGAAGGGCTTCGAACAGCCGATTGTCCTTTCCGAAGTGCTGGGCATTGGCGGCCCGCATAAGCTGTCGCTCTATCAAGCGCGCGATACGCTGGCGCCGCTGAAGAGCGCGAATTCAGGCGGCCTGTTGGTCCGTCGAGGGAGGGCGTCTCAGTAATGACTTGTTGAAGGGAAGCCTGACGAAACTTTCCAAGAGGCGCGCCGAGGTGCTCCTGGAGAAACCGGTTGCCCCTCTGACCGACCTGAAAGTGCAACTTAGCGACGAAGAGGGGCGAGAGAATTCCTGGCGCGCTCTATTGCAAGGTGGAGTATGCCGTGCCCGGGAGCAATCCGCTGTTTTCTATCCGCTTCACCTCGATTTCGCCGGAGGTCGAGGCCTTCCTACGCGAAGCCGACAAAAGGGCGTCGAGCGGTCCGTTGACGGTGCCGATTGCAGGCGGCTGCCGCGAGACTGAACCTGAGGCGCCGGCGGTCCCGGCGTCGCGGGAATAGGGCCGGGCGACCCTGGGGCCACTTAGCGTCATGCTTACGCCGGCCTAGCGGCGTTTTCGGCGCCCTGCCGCGCCGACCATCAAGTCTTATCGGCAGGCGACTGCAAGCCGGATCAGGGTCGGCAGAATTTTTTTCAGACCTGTGGCTAATGCCACTGCGTCTCTGGCTGTCATGAGCGATCGTATTGACGTCGCCCCCCCGCCGCCCAGGCGTATCGGGCCTCCGATGCGAGAGGTCGACAGCCCTATCCACAGCCAATGAAACGGAAAGACCGCCATCATGATCAACAAGTGCATCAAGATCGCAGCAACCGCGCTGACCACCATCTTCCTTGTAGGCGGCGTCGCGCCGCTGCAGGCCGCCGGTACGTCCTCTGTTCAGACTATGAAACCGCTCCGAGGAGTGAGCTCGCAAGTCGGCAGGTTGCACGGCGTCAGCTATTTCCTTAGCGTTGAGGGCAGCTGTAAACTCGTGCTGACGCTGGCCGAAGAGCCGAGTTGGGACGAGGTTATAAAGTTCACGTCGATCAGGTTCGAAGCGTCCCTTCCAGCCGGAAAGTCGACGCGGTACGATTCCGCCGAAGGCAACTCGCTGGAGTTTGCATGTCTGGCGGAGGCCGCCGCCATGAGCGTGACGCAGGCGCACGATGTCGTCGGCGCTTCTATGCGGTGATGCGCTCCCTCGTTATTGCTTTCACCGCTTAATTCTACTAAATCACAAAATCGAGGGAGATTCGCGTCGCGAGCAAATCTGGTAACTTGTTGATTCGTTGATCGATACCCGGTGTTGTATGGATCTCTCGAGACCAACCAGCCAAGCGCGTTTTGCCGCCTATGTCGAGGCTCTTGTTGAAGTGATCGGGCATGCCGATCGGGCCAAGCCCTTGAACGATTATTGCGTCGGGCTGTTGATGCCCGGCGAGCGCAAGAGCGTCGAGCCTATGGCGGCGATTGTTGCGCCGACACGCGTCTCGGCCAAACATCAATCGCTTCTGCATCTGGTCGGCGAAGCGCCCTGGTCGGACGAGGCGGTCTTGAGTAAGGTTTTCGAGCTGGTTCTGCCTTCCCTCGAGAGACAAGGCCCGATCGAAGCCTGGATCGTGGACGACACGGGCATTGCGAAAAAGGGGACCCATTCGGTCGGCGTCGCGCGGCAATATTGCGGCAGGCTCGGCAAGCAGGACAATTGCCAGGTCGCGGTGACGCTGTCGATCGCCAATCATACGGCGAGCCTGCCGATCGCCTACCGGCTCTATATGCCGGAGGCATGGGCAAATGATCAGGCACGCCGAAAAAAGGCGCATATCCCCAAGGAGATCGAGTTCAAGACGAAGCCACAGATTGCGCTTGATCAGATCCGTGCGGCTCATGCCGCAGGCGTCGCGCCGGGCGTCGTGCTGGCTGATGCGGGCTATGGCGTGAACGGCGGCTTTCGCGCCGGAGTGACAGCTTTGGATCTGCCTTACGTCGTCGGCGTCCAATCGACGCTGACCGTTTGGCCGCCCGGTCAGGAGCCTCTACCGGCAAAGCCCTGGAGCGGCCATGGCCGCAAGCCGTCTCGTCTGAACCGTGATCTTGAACATCAACCCGTCACGGTCAAGGAGCTGGCGCTGAGCTTGAAGAAAAAAGCATGGCGCAGCCTCACCTGGCGCGAAGGTTCGAACACGCCGCTCGCCTCGCGCTTTGCCGCTGTGCGTCTGCGCCCAGCCTCGCGTGATTGCAATCGGACCAAACCGCATCCGCTGGAATGGCTCATTGTTGAGTGGCCGAATGAAGAAGCTGAGCCGACGAAATATTGGCTCTCGACCTTGCCCAAGGACACGCCTTTGCAGGATCTCGTCGACAAGGCCAAATTGCGCTGGCGCATCGAACGCGATTACGAGGAGCTGAAAGGCGAACTCGGATTGGCCCATTACGAAGGTCGAGGTTGGCGTGGCTTTCACCACCACGCGACACTCTGCATCGCAGCTTACGGCTTTCTGATCTGCGAACGGGAAGCGATTCCCCCCTCAGCCTCCTGGCGGCGCAAGATGCCTCCGTTACCCAAAGGTTTTCGACCCCGCGGCGCCGCCGATCCGACCAGAACGTCACGTCGAAAACTCGATCGCGACGATCCGAAAACGGCTCACCGTCGCGCTCGCAAAAACCCTTATGCGATGTCCATGCTGTCAAACAACACACCGCCAGACAGCTACCCATATCCGTTCATGACACAGTAGAATTAACTGCCCGAACGCAAATTTCACGCGCCATGATCGTCCCCATGGCGCAGAACCTTAAACGGTGGGAACATGCTTCGGTCGATCGCCGAGTTCTTGCTGGTTGTAGTCGCGACCATGCCGCTAGCTTTGGCCAGCGCTTCGCGGGCGGGCGACAACACCGAGCTGAACGCCTTCAACACGCATTGCCGAAATTGCCATTCGTTCAAGAAAGGCGACAATCGGCTCGGACCGTCAGTGTACGGCATTGTCGGCGCCAAGGCCGGACAGAACGGCGATTTTCGCGGCTATTCTGGAGCGCTGAGCGGCATCTACTGGAATGAAGCGACGCTTGATCGGTTCCTCGCCGACCCCCGCTCCGTCGCTCCAGGAACGACCATGATCTACCCAACGGTGGCCGATCCGGCCGAGCGCAAAAAGATCATCGATTTCCTCAAGTCGCTGACGGGCTCGTGAGAGCTCGTCAGCTCAACAAGCCTCTACAGTCATTTCGCCGCGGCGTTCCGCCGCTAGCAGTTGGTGAAAAACCTGGCTTTGGCTGGTCTGAGATGATTGACTTTGGTGAGAATCGGCGGGGGCTTCATGCGCGCACCAAGGCGGATTGTTTTCCTCCATGTCGCCGGAGGCGCGGGTGCCGGCGAGGCATCCCTTGCGGCGGATCCGGGACCAGGTGCGGGCGGTCCTGAAGGATCTCAGTCCCAGCTTCGGAAAGCTTTATGCGAGCGAAGGGGGCCCGTCGATCCCGCCGGAGCAATTGCTGCGCGCTTTGCTGTTGCAAGTATTCTACTCGATCCGCTCGGAACGCCAGCTGATGGAGCAGCTCGACTACAATCTTCTGTATCGCTGGTTCGTCGGCCTCGCCCCGGACGATCCCGTGCGGGACGCGGCGACCTTCACCAAGAACCGAGAGCTTTTGCAGCGCGGCGACGAGTTCCAGAATTTCGTGACCAAGCTCCTGAACCGCCCCCAGGCGCAGCCGCTCTTGTCGGACGAACATTTCTCAGGCGACGGGACCTTGATCGAGGCCCGGACGTCGCAGAAGAGCTTCAGGTCGAAGGACGGCTCGGGCGATGCCGATGGCGCCAACTGGCGCCAGCAGAAGCGCTCGAATGAGACACACGCCAGCACGACCGATCGGTGAGCCGTCTCTACCGCAAGGCGGATCGCCGCGAAGCGAAGCTCTGCTTCCTGGGCCATGTCGCCACGGCGAACCGGCGCGGCCTTACGGTGGCATGGTCACAAGGGCCGGGGCGCGGCCGAACGCGACGCCGCGCAAGCCATGCCGAAAGCGACACGCAAGGAAGTTGGTCATCGCATCACGGCGGCCGCCGACAAGGCCTACGCATGTCGCGGCCCTGCGGGACCTCGGCGTTACCCGCACGCGGCGCAGGACACACCCCCTGCCACGGCCGGCAAGCTGCGACGAAGCGCGATCGATGCCCGCACGACGCGGCATGATAGCTATGGCCTGTCGCAGAAGCGCCGCAGAGGATCGAATGCATCTTCGGCCGAGGCAAGCAGCATGGCGCGACGCGGCCAAGCACCGCGGCATCGCTCGTGTCGCCGGTGGATTTTCGCTGAACCATCGCCGACAACCTGATCTGCGTCGCGAAATTGATCGCCGCATAGGCGGACTGCGTCATGCCGCCGAGCGGTGCGCCCCACCGCAAAGACGTGGAATTTCCGGGTTTTTCCGCAAACTGCTAGCTTTTTTTGCGCCAGTTGAGTTCACCTGCCAACGCGGCCGCGAGCGGCGTTTCGATCAGTCAGCCCCCGCGCGATCCGCGCTGGGACGGCGGCTGCACGCCAAGGCGCGCTGGCGAACGCAACCTGGCGTTCAAAATTGCGGCGAGACCCTCCTTTGCGCCGCTCGCAAAGCCGGGCCGGGACAGCATTCGGCCGGCGTCTAAAATTTGGCTCACGACGCGGTGGCGTATGATTTCTCCTCGACGATCGCCGAATTGAAGAGATGATTGATCTGCTTCTTCAGCCCGGCGCGTTGATCGTTAGATTTGTAAACCAGCCTCGCGAGCGAAATAAACTCCTCGTCGAATTGTCGGCGCATTTCGCATTGGCGCAATGAATCTTCGACGTTCCAGAGGAACTCATTGGCGCGCTTCAATTCGGCCTCAAGGCGATCGATCTTTGGACCGCAGAGGCCCGCTTCAAGCTTCACCTTTCGCAACAACGCCAATTCGAAGCGGATATTATGGAGCTTCGAGGCGTCCATGACGCGGCTCTCCTTGATCTCTAGAATGGTGATCTTATCGATGAGTTCGCCGATGGCGCCTGGGATTGCGATGAGCGCTGCGGCGGCGGGCGCTTGGACGATTTCAGCCGGCGCGACGGCGGCCAGCGGCGCCGAAGGCGGCGGCGCGGTTTCGAAAGGCGCGACGCGAGCAAGCCGCTCGCGGGCGCGCATTTCAACCTCAGCTGCGATGGCGTTGAAGACCGGGATCCATTGGTCCCTCCCTGACTGGCGGAAAAGACGCATGGTCGGATACCAAGGACAATCGGATCGCTCGAGCAGCCAGCGCCAGTCCGCCGTCTGCTTGAGCGCGACGAATACCGGCCGGCCGAGGGCGCCTGCGAGATGGGCGATCGCAGTATCCGAAGTGACGATGAGATCGAGACAGCTCATCGCGGCGGCGCAGTCGAGGAACGAATCAGGACCAGCGTCGAAATCTTTCCCGAGCCACTCAATCTGGCGCTGGCCCCTCGGTGTCTCGATAGCAGTCGCGCCCTCGTCCTTGACAAGATTGATGAGCCTCACCCCTTCGATCGCCGCGAGGGCGCCGAAACAGCTGACCGGTACGCTCCTCTTCAGATTGATCGCAGCGTTGCCGCGCCAGCAAACGCCGATTCGAAATCCCTCCGCGCCAATCCGCGCGGCCCATTTTTCGACGGCCTCTGGCTCCGCATGAAGATAGGCGCGCGGCGCGGGTATCGTCTCCAAGGTCGTCCCAAAGCCGCGCGGCAGGCTGAGCATGGCGCTCTGGAAATCATAGGCGATGGTTCTGTCGAAGGTTTCGACGAAGCGCGGCGCTTTTGGCAGGCTGCGCAAAAGACGCTGCATGTTTTTCCGGCATAGCACCGTCACTTCGGCCCCGCGCTCAAGCAGCAGCGGGAGATAGCGCGAGAACTGAATAAGGTCGCCAAGGCCCTGCTCGTCCCAAATGAGGATGCTGCGGTCCTTGAGATTCTGGCCGGTCCATTGCGGCGCCGTCGCAATAATCGTTGGCGGTGGCGCGTTGGAGCGATCCCAGCGACTTTCGAAATCCTCAAATCCTTGCCGCAGCATGCCTTTGAGAAGTAGTGCGCCGGCCCTGTTGTTGCGCGCGTCCGGATAGTCCGGCTTCTGCTCGAGAGCGGCGTTGAAGCAAGAAAGCGCCTCGTCGATCTCACCCGATTCCTTTAAAGCGACGCCAAGACCTGAGAGCGCCTCGGAATAGTTCGGGCGAAGGCGCAGCGCCTCATCATAGGAGGCGATGGCGTCCGACAGGCGATCCATTTCCTGCAGCACATTACCGCGATTGAGCCAGACTTCCGGCGCCCGCGGATTAAGCTCAACGGCGCGATCCAGAGAGTTCAGCGCCTCGTCAAGCCGCCCGAGCTTGTGCAGCGCGGCACCGCGCATGCCGAAAGCTTGCGGATGCTTTGCGTCATGTCTCAGCGCTTCGTCGCAGCAGCGCAGCGCCTGCTCGGCACGCCCCCATTGCAGACAAATGTTGGCGCGATTGGTGAGCGCCGGCAGGAATCCTGGCCGGATCTTGAGGGCGTCGGCGTAGGCTGCGAAGGCGTCGTCAAGCCGGCCAAGTTCGTGCAGAATATTGCCACGGTTGCAGATCGCTTCGCAATAGCGCGGGTCGAGCGCCAAGGCGGCGTCATAGGCGGCGAGCGCGTCGATCGGTCGGCCAAGCGCCTGCAACGCGATGCCTTTGTTGTAGAGCGCCTGCGGATACCCGTCCCGGCAACGCGATGAGCGGTCGTAGCAGACCAGCGCTTCTTCGAGCCGTCCCAGCTTTTGCAGGACATTGCCGCGATTGAGTTCAGTTTCGGCGTCGACCGGCCCCGCAGCCGCCGCCGCCTCGTAGGCTTTGAGCGCGTCTTCATTGCGGCCGAGCTTTTGCAGGACCGAGCCTTTATTGAATCGCGCCCCGCCGTCGCCCGGCCGCAGCGCGACGATCGCCTCGAAACAAGCGAGCGCCTCTTCGAGGCGGCCGAAACGCTCGAGCAGCGCGCCGCGATTGGTCAAGGCCTCGCAATGATTAGGGCGGCTGCGAAGCGCGTTCTCATAGGCGACAAGCGCTTCGTTCATCCGGCCGAGGCTTTGCAGGATTACGCCGATGCTGAACAGCGTGTCGGCGTCATCCGGGCGAAGCGTCAGGAGCTCCTCAAAAGCCTCGAGCGCGTCATTAGGCTGGCCCAGCCGTTGCAGGACGATCGCGCGCGCTCCCAGCGCCTCGGGATAGGCCGGCCGCAGGGCGAGAGCGCGCTCGAACCAAAGCAGGGCGTTGCGCGGATCGTCAGCGTTGAAATAAATCAGGCCGAAAACATAGCATGCGAGATCGCTTGGGGCGGCGAGATCCGCATATTGCGCAAGATGCGCGATCGCTTCGCCCGGCTCGCCGGCGTTGAGGAAACCGAACGCCTCCGTAATCGCCACCTGGAGAAGCGTCTTGTTGCGAATCTCGCCATCGCCTTGAACAGGAACGCTCTCTCCGGATTTTTGCACGCTCATTCATATGCTCGCAAAAAGCGCCCGCCAGTTACGCCAGCGGAGCCGAATTTAAAAAAGGCGGTGCTTCGCCCCCTGACCGTCAGCCTGCGTCCCGCCCGACGCGGCCATGGCGCAACAAATGAGGCCGAAACGCGGAGTTCGCCCAGGCGCCGATCATCACCCATCGGATCGCCGAACCGGATTGAAGCGAAGAAGGCTTTCGCGGACCTGACGGAAAGGGCGATGGTGGCGGCAGGCTGGCGGGCCCCGCGTCCCGCGAGGCCGCGGCTGGACAATTTTGCGGGGAATACGGAACCAACGTCACCGCTGAAGGATTTTACAAGCGCAGACTCCTTTGCAGGATAGCGCCATGTCTTTAAAGATGCGCGAGGGATTTCGCGTGCTGGTTGTTGAGGACGAGGCTCTGATCAGCATGTTGATCGAGGACATGCTCGCCGACATTGGCTGTAAATGCGTCGACGTCGCCGCGTCGATCGAAGACGCGATGCAGGCTCTGACAAAGGCCGAACCGAACTTCGCGATGCTCGACGTCAATCTTAACGGCAGGCAGAGTTTCCCGGTCGCCGACGTGCTCAAATCTCGCGAGATTCCCTTCGTCTTTCTCTCCGGATACGGCTCGCGTGGCCTTGAAACGGCCTATGAGGGCGCAAAAATGCTGGAAAAGCCCTTTCAGATAGGCGAGCTTGAGACTGTTCTAGAGGACGCTTTGGGATTTAGGGTCGACTGATCCGACGCGACGGAGGCGCTGCGAACAGTCGGTGGACGCATCATTCGGCAAATACGGGGGCGGCAAAGGGGAGCCCCCGGCGGGTGCGGCACTTGCATCCGCAACGGGTCGCGGCCATCCTTCCGACATGGCGACGCCTTTGGAATTTTCGCGCGATACGACGCGCCCGGCCGGCAGCTTGGCGAGCCTTAACGAGCGCTCGCGGGAGATCTTCCGCCAGATCGTCGATTCTTATCTCGCCAGTGGCGAGGCGGTCGGGTCGCGCCATGTCGCGCGCCTCCTGCCAATGTCCCTGTCTCCGGCCTCCGTCCGCAACGTGATGCAGGATCTCGAAGAGCTCGGCCTGATCTATGCCCCGCATACCAGCGCCGGACGGCTGCCAACGGAGCTCGGCCTGCGTTTCTTCGTCGACGCCATGCTCGAATTGGGCGACATCAGCGAAGGCGAACGCGAGCAGATCGACGCCCAGGTCAAGGCCGCGGCGCAGGAACAGCCTCTCGAAACCCTCCTTGGCGACGCAATGAGCGCGCTCTCGGGGCTGACGCGCGGCGCGGGCGTCGTCGTGACGACGAAGGAAAACGCCCGGCTGAAGCACGTCGAGTTCGTGCGGATCGAACCTGAGCGCGCTCTCGCGGTGCTGGTTTCGGAGGATGGGTCGGTCGAGAATCGCATCCTTCATATCCCCGCCTGGCTGCCGCCTTCCGCCTTGACGGAGGCGGCTAATTTCCTCAACGCCCGAATCCGCGGGCGCACCCTGCTCGAAGTCAGACTCGAGATCGAGGCTTCGCATCAGGCGGCGGAAAAGGAGCTCGGCGAATTGACGGCGCGGTTGATCGACGCCGGCCTCGCGAGTTGGGCCGAGAGCTCATCCGACGGCCCGCAGTTGATCGTGCGGGGCCAGGCCAACCTGTTGCAGGATCTGACCGCGATCGAAGATCTGGAGCGCATCCGCCTGTTGTTCGCGGATCTCGAGACCAAGAAAGACGTGATCGACCTGCTGAACCGCGCGGAAGGGGGCGAGGGCGTCCGCATTTTCATCGGATCCGAGAACAAGCTGTTTTCACTTTCCGGATCGTCGATGATCGCCGCGCCCTTCCACGACGAGCGCCAGCACATCGTCGGCGTGCTTGGCGTGATCGGCCCGACGCGGCTGAATTACGCGCGCATCGTGCCGATGGTCGATTACACCTCGAAGGTCGTCTCCCGGATGCTGCAGCGGCGATAGAGCTGAGGCTCCAATATTCCGCTTGTCTTAACTAAGAAAATTGCTCACATTTCGAATATTGCAGTGACCTAATTAAAGCAAAGGTCGCCCTTTTGGGGTGAGGCCAATGGCCGATCCGACCGCCGGCGCTCGGATTGAAGGCAGCAGGAACATCATTGTTCAGGCCGTCGGCAGCGGCATCAATGTCGCGATCAATCCGAACGTCGCGCATCTCCGCCTGACGCGGTTTGAGGCGCGAACCAAACTGGCTGGGCTCGACAAGTCGGATGCGGCGCTGCTGAGCGCCTATCGCTCGGATGTCGTTCCCCTGCTCGGGCGCGAGGACACGCTCGCTGGCCTTTGGGACTGGCTGAGCCGCGATCAAGCCATTGCGCTGCGCGTCGTCACTGGGGCGGGCGGCCGCGGCAAGACGCGGCTCGCGTTCGAACTGGCGCGCCAGGCGACTGAGAAGGGATGGCTGGCCGGCGTCGTCGAACAAAAAGAGCTCGACCGGTTTCGCCACCAACACAACGTTGCGGATTGGCGCTGGGACAAGCCGACGCTTGTGATCGTCGATTATGCGGCAAGCCGGGCCGATCAGTTGCGGGACTGGCTCGGCGAATTGGTCGACGCGGCGATCGAGGCTAGGCCGCCGCTTCGCATGCTCCTGTTGGAGCGCCAGGCGCAACGCGAGATTGGCTGGCTGGCTACGGTGTTTGGGCTTGGCGCGGACGACCGCTCGCGGGCGGCCATAGCGCTGCTCGACCCGCCCGAGCCAATCGAGCTTCCGGCCATCGACGATCTCGCCTTTCGGCGACAAATCTTCGCCGCGCTTGTCGCGCAGAAACGGCCGGGCGCGGCGACGCCGGAACTTGGCGCCGATCGCGAGTTCGACCGGCTGTTGGGGGTGGAGAAATGGGCGGGTGATCCGCTGTACCTGATGATGGCGGGACTGGTCGCAGGCGAGCTCGGGGTCAAGGGCGCGCTGTCGCTTTCCGGCGCCGATCTCGCGACGAAGGTGGCGCAGCGCTCGCCCAGGGACTGTCGCTGGCTGAGGCTCGCCGGCTGATGGAAGCGGAGAAGAGCCGGCTTGGCTCGTCGGCGGACGTCAATGCGACGCTGGGGGCGTTGCGCGACGCTCTGGCGCTGGGGAGCGCGGGGCGAGAGATTGCGCCGATTCTGCCGGACGTCATCGGCGAGGCGGCGCTTTTGATCTGGCTCGGCGACCCCGGCATTTTGAACAGGCTAGGGATCGACGGCCAGTCATGCATTGACCTTATGGCCGAAAGCGCGCTCGACCGGGTGAGCGAGGTTGTGGTGCGCACGGCGCAGGACTTCGCGGCGGCGGGCCGCGAGGAGCCAGTGCGCTGGCTTGCCGCGCTTTCCTCCAGCGCCGATCTCGGCGCGCTGGTGCAGATTGCTGGTCGGCTGCCCGCTCAGACGCTGGCGCTGCGCGAACTCGGAGCCGGGCTCGCACAGCGGATCGTCGACGGTTTAAGATCAATTATAAGCCGGCACGTGCAAACCGGCGAGGAGCAGACGGAGGCCAGCGCGGCGGCGCTTGCTTTGCTCGCGGGATCGCTAAACAACCTCGGCCCTAGGCTGCGCGACCTCGGCCGGCGCGAAGAGGCGCTCGCCGCGGCGCGGGAGGCGGCCGACAGCTATCGCCGGCTGGCGGCGGCGCG
Organism: uncultured Alphaproteobacteria bacterium; assembly: GCA_963815815.1. Taxonomy (GTDB): domain Bacteria; phylum Pseudomonadota; class Alphaproteobacteria; order Rhizobiales; family Beijerinckiaceae; genus Methylocapsa. The sequence goes on along the minus strand of CAWFIA010000006.1, from coordinate 417,832 downwards.
GCCCGACGCCTTCCTGCCCGATCTCGCCATGTCGCTGAACAACCTCGGCGCCATGCTGAGCAACCTCGGCCGGCGCGAAGAGGCGCTCGCCGCGACGCGGGAGGCGGCCGACAGCTATCGCCGGCTGGCGGCGGCGCGGCCCGACGCCTTCCTGCCCGATCTCGCCATGTCGCTGAACAACCTCGGCAATAGGCTGAGCAACCTGGGCCGGCGCGAAGAGGCGCTCGCCGCGACGCGGGAGGCGGCCGACAGCTATCGCCGGCTGGCGGCGGCGCGGCCCGACGCCTTCCTGCCCGATCTCGCCATGTCGCTGAACAACCTCGGCGCCATGCTGAGCGAACTCGGCCGGCGCGAAGAGGCGCTCGCCGCGGCGCGGGAGGCGGCCGACAGCTTTCGCCGGCTGGCGGCGGCGCGGCCCGACGCCTTCCTGCCCGATCTCGCAGGGTCGCTGAACAACCTCGGCGCCATGCTGCGCGATCTCGGCCGCTACGAAGAGGCGCTCGCCGCGGCGCAGGAGGCGGCCGACATTCTTCGCCGGCTGGCGGCGGCGCGGCCCGACGCCTTCCTGCCCAATCTCGCTGCATCGCTGAACAACCTCGGCGCCATGCTGCGCGATCTCGGCCGGCCCGAAGAGGCGCTCGCCGCCGTCGAGGAGGCGGCCGACATTCACCGCCGGCTGGCGGCGGCGCGGCCCGACGCCTTCCTGCCCGATCTCGCGGGGTCGCTGAACAACCTCGGCGCCATGTTGAGCAAACTCGGCCGGCGCGAAGAGGCGCTCGCCGCTGTCGAGGAGGCGGCCGACAGCTATCGCCGGCTGGCGGCGGCGCGGCCCGACGCCTTCCTGCCCAATCTCGCCATGTCGCTGAACAACCTCGGCAATGGGCTGAGCGATCTCGGCCGGCGCGAAGAGGCGCTCGCCGCGACGCCTTCCTGCCCAATCTCGCCATGTCGCTGAACAACCTCGGCAATAGACTGAGCGACCTCGGCCGGCGCGAAGAGGCGCTCGCCGCGGCGCAGGAAGGGATGCGGCTTCTTAGGCCGCTTTTCCTCCAACATCCGCGTGCCTTTGCGTCGAGGATGGTCATGCTATGCAGGACCTATTTGCGCTTATGCGAAGCGGCGAAGCGCGAGCCGGACGCAGCGTTATTGGCTCCGATCGCCGAAGCGTTGCAGCGGCTGAGAAAAGAATCGGATTCGGACGATCCGGAACCTGCTTAAAATCGAGGACTCGCAAACCTAGAGGAGACGAATATGGATCCTGCAACTGTTGCGACGACGGCAATCGCCACGGCGTTGCCTTATCTGACCGATCTTGGCAAAGAGGCCGCGAAATCCGTCGCCGGCGGCGCCGGCAAGGCGGTTTGGGAATGGGTCAGAAGCAAGCTGACGTCTCCCGCCGGCAAAGAGGCGGTCGACGATCTGGAAAAGCAGTCTGGCAAGGCCACCAATCGGATGCTCGCCGAGGCGGCGTTGTCAAAATTTCTCGAGGCTAACCCCAACGCTTTGTCTGATCTCGCGAAGCTGCTTGAAGAGGCGGGAACCTTGTCGGCGGCTCAAACGGCGAACATCGCAGGCGACAACAACATTTCTAATCAGGCCGCAGGATCGGGCATCAGCATTTCCGTCAACAAAGGCTCATCTTAACGGGCGTCAGAAAGAGCCGAGGCGCTGGTCGGCCTTCTCCGATTTTTCGGGCTTGTCGCGCTTGCCGAGCAGGGCGTTGCGAATCCGCCGCAATTCCTTGCGCACTGCTTTCAGCTCGTCCGGCGGGCCGGCCCATCGCGCGCGCGATTTGCGCCGGAATCGTCTTGGCCTGTTTGCGCAGGTCGCGGCCCTTCTCGGTCAGCTTGATCTTGACCTGACGTTCGTCCTTCGGATCGCGCGCCCGCGCCAGCAGGCCGCCGCCCTCAAGCCGTTTCAAAAGGGGGGTGAGCGTGCCGGAATCGAGGTTGAGCCGCTCGCCGATCGCCTTGACCGTTACGTCCTCCGCCTCCCAAAGCACCAGCATGACGAGATATTGCGGATAGGTGAGGCCGATCGCCGCCAAAAGCGGCGTGTAAATCTTGTTGACCGCATGCAAGGTCGAATAAAGAGCGAAACAGACCAGCTGATCGACTCTGGGTAAAGCGTCGTCGTCGGACATGGGATGCGTCTTCAAACCGTTCGTCGTTTATGCGCCGTCGCAAAGCGCTCTGCGTCAAGATAAAGGCTGGGACCAAAGTATTTTATGCGCTATCTTCTTTGAGGCAATCTAATTGTCATCGTAACTTCAAAAAAGTTCGCGCGCGCGATCAGGGTTTGACCGAGCGAAGCCGCTTGAGCCGGTAAAGCTCTTCGAGGGCGGCGCGAGGAGACATAATGTCGGGGTCGATCGCGTCGATCGCCGCCGCCAAAGCGTCGGCCGCTTGCTCGCGCGGGCGCCGCGAGGGCGGCGCTTGGGGAGCGTTCTGCTGCGCGCTGAAAGCTGAGAACAAGGGCAGATCGGCGACAAGGCGGTCGCTTTGCCGCAGCCGGTCCGCCGCCTCGAATTCGGCGAGAAGTTGCTTGGCGCGTTCGACGACGGTCGCCGGCAGCCCCGCGAGCTTGGCGACCTGGACGCCATAGGACTGGTCGGCGGCGCCGGCGATGATTTCGCGCAGAAACACGACTTCGCCGTTCCAGTCGGTCACCCGCACGGTCAGATTGTCGATGCGCCCGAGCCGCTTCGCCAGCTGCGTCAATTCGTGAAAATGCGTGGCGAAAAGCGCGCGGCTCCGATTGCCCTCATGGAGATGCTCCATCACCGCCCAGGCGATCGAGAGGCCGTCGAAGGTCGCCGTGCCGCGGCCGATTTCGTCGAGAATGACGAGGGAGCGTTCGCCTGCGCAATTAAGGATCGCTGCGGTTTCGACCATCTCGACCATGAAGGTCGAACGCCCGCGCGCGAGATCGTCGGCGGCGCCGACGCGGGAAAAAAGCCGGTCGACGACGCCGATACGCGCGCGCCGCGCCGGAACGAATGAGCCTATCTGGGCGAGGACGGCGATCAGCGCGTTCTGCCGCAGATATGTAGATTTGCCCGCCATGTTTGGCCCGGTCACGATGGCGATCCGGCCGCCTTTTCCGGGGAGCCCCGAAAGCGCGCAATCGTTGGCGACGAACGCCTGACCGCTGCGGCGCAACGCCGCCTCGACGACCGGGTGCCGGCCGGCTTCGATGGAAAAGCTTAAGGAGTCGTCGACCTCCGGCCGGGACCAGTCGCCATCGGCGGCGAGTTCGGCCAGGCCCGCGGCGACGTCGATCGCCGCGAGGCCCTCGGCGGCGCGCTTGATCTTGCTCTGCTCGGCGAGCAGCAGGGCGGCGAGCTCGGCGAAGATGGCGAGCTCGCGATTCAGCGCTTCGTCAGCGGCGGACGAAATCTTGACCTCAAGATCGGCGAGATCCCTGGTCGAAAAGCGCATCGCGTCGGCCATCGTCTGACGGTGGACGAAGGTCGCGTCGAAAGGCGGGCGCAGCAGCTTTTCGCCCTGGGCTTGCGGCACTTCGATGAAATGGCCGAGAAAATGGTTGTGCTTGAGCTTGAGCTGGCGCGTGTCGGCCAGCTCGCAGTAACGCGCCTGCAGCGCCGCGATCACCTTGCGCGTCTCGTCACGCAGCGTCCGAAATTCGTCGAGGGCGGCGTCAAAGCCCGGCCGCACGAAGCCGCCGTCGCGCTTTTGCAGCGCCGGATTGTCGGCCAGAGCGTCCGTGAGGCGGGCGGCGAGCGCGCGATCGATTGCGCCGGCGGCGGCGCTCGCCTCCTGCATCTCTTCCGGAAGCGCGGCGCCGCCGCCCGCTAGCGTTTGCGCCAGCGCCAGCGCGGCGGACAGCCCGTCGCGTAGCGCCGCGAGATCGCGCGGGCCGGCGCGATCGAGCGCGAGGCGCGCGACCGCGCGGGTCAAATCCGGAACGGTCTTTAATAGGCCGCGTATGGTCTGACGCATATCCGGCTCGTCGAGGAAAAACGCGATCGATGCTTGGCGGCGCATAATTGCGGCGGCGTCGGTCAGCGGGGCGGCGAGCCGCTCGGCGAGAAGCCGCCCGCCAGGGGCGGTTACGGTCCGGTCGATGACGCCGATCAGCGAGCCTTCGCGCGCGCCTGCCGGCGTCCGCGTCATTTCAAGGTTGGCGCGCGTCGCCGCGTCGATCGCCATATGGGCCTCGCGCGCCACGCGCGAGGGAAGGTTCAAGGCGGGGCGCGCGGCGAATTGGGTGCGTTCAATATAGAAGAGCGCGGTGGCGGCGGCGGCGATTTCCGCGCTGGAGAACGCGCCGAGCCCGTCGAGCGTCGCAAGGCCGAAAAAATCGAGAATGCGTCGCTCGGCGGAAAAACCGTCGCCGGACGAGCGTCCGATCGGCGTCAGCGGCCGTTTCGCCTCGCCGCATAGGCGCCTGAAGCCGGGCGAATCGGCGAGCGCGTCGGAAGCGACGATTTCGGCCGGATCGATGCGCGCGATTTCCGCCTCAAAATTGGCCTCGGACGCCGCGCTGACAACGAATTCGCCCGTCGAAATATCGACAGTCGCCAAACCATAGTTCAATTCGCCGCCCGATTGCGGCGCCCGCGCGATCGCCAGCAGCCGGTTCGCGCGCGCCGGATCGAGCAGCGGATCTTCCGTGATCGTGCCCGGCGTCACAAGGCGCGTCACTTCCCGCCGCACCACCGATTTCGCGCCGCGTTTCTTCGCCTCAGCCGGATCCTCGACCTGCTCGCACACGGCGACGCGATGGCCCTGCCCGATCAGCCGATGCAAATATTCCTGCGCGCGCTCGACTGGCACGCCGCACATCTGAATGTCGTCGCCTTGGTGCCGGCCGCGCTTCGTCAGGACGATGCCAAGCGCCTTGGCGGCGACTTCGGCGTCCTCGAAGAACAATTCGTAGAAATCGCCCATCCGGTAGAATAGGAGCAAGCCCGGATGGGCCGCCTTGATCGCGAGATACTGCGCCATCATCGGCGAGGCTTTCGCCGTTTCGGCCGTCATGCGCTCGCGGGCCAAGGCGCCGCTCCTGGATTCGCGATTGGCGGTTGGTGGGTCAGGGATGCGCTTTTGCATCAAAGCACGGTAGTGCGGAATTCGGGCTGATAAAATCGGTTTAAGGACTCGGTCTCAAGGATGCGCCGCTGAGGCGATATTCAGGCACGTTCAGTGAGAACAAGTGATCCTAGGAGCGCCATGCCACCTTGCCTGCTTTGCAGGGATTTAGAGCCGTTTGGCACTCTTTGCTGGCGGTGCCAGCGATGGCGAGAATAGCTTATTGCTCGGCGAATTGCTTGAGGCGTTTGAGATGTTCGCCGACGCTCGATTGCGAAAGGCCGAGCTGTCGCCCGCTTCCGAGGAGCTGTTCACTTCAGTGACCGCGAGGAAAGCGCGCGGATGAAGCGGATCGAGCATCGTTGGGCCTTTGTCATCTGAATTTTCGATCACAACTTCAGTGACCGCGAGGAAACGCGCGGATGAAGCGGATCGTCGTTGGGCCTTAGTTATCTGATTTTCAGATCGCCAATATCCAAAAGTCGGCGGTTCCGATTTTCGAAAGGCACGCACATCTTGGCCCTGCGAGGCCCAGGGCCCGCCGCCCGGCCAGGGTGATAGTCGATGTCACTAGGCAAGGAATATCAAATGAACGACATGACCGTAGCGCAACCCATCAACGGCGGTCGAGGCGCCACCGTCGCCGGCCCGCGCAATATCCCCCTCGAGGCTCAGGTGCCGGACATTTTCGCGGCGCCACTGACCGACCAAGGCTCACTTCCGAACCTGCATTTTCCCTTCGCGTATGCCCACAACCGCCTGGAGGACGGCGGCTGGGCCCGCGAAGTGACAGCGCGCGAAATGCCGGCGATGAAGGAGATGGCGATCGTGAACATGCGCCTCGGTCCGGGCGTCGTGCGCGAGCTGCATTGGCATAAAGAGGCCGAGTGGGCCTACATCACGGCCGGTAAGGCGCGGCTGACGGTCGTCGATGCGGACCGGCATGTGTACGTCGACGATCTCGATGTGGGCGACGTCTGGCTCGTCCCTTCGGGCGTGCCGCATTCGATCCAGGGCCTCGAGGAGGGCACGGAGTTTGTCCTCGTCTTCGACGACGGGAACTTCTCGGAGAACCAGACCCTGCTGATCACCGAGGTGATGGCGCACCTGCCGCTGAGCGTCGTCGCCAAGAACTTCGGCGTTCCGGAAGCGGCATTCAAGAATCTTCCAAAGGAGGAGAAATACATCTTCCGCCTGCCTGTCCCTGCCGCGCTTGACACGATACGCAAGCAGTTGCCGAATGATCCTCCGCCATGGCCCTATGTGTTTCACGCATCGAAGGTCGCTCCGAACAAGTTCGACGGCGGGTCGACGAAAGTGATCGACCACCGGCAATTTCCGGAGACGTCGCTGTCCGCATTGATCATCGATCTTGAGCCGGGAGCGCTGCGCGAAATCCATTGGCATCCGGACGCCGATGAACTGCAATATTACATCAAAGGCGAAGCCCGGATGACGGTGTTCGACGCGACCGCCAATGCCCGGACGTTCAACTATCGCGCGGGCGATGTCGGCTATGTTCCGAAAACGCTCGCACACTATATCGAGAATACCGGTACGGAGCCGATGCAGGTTATAAACGTGTTCAAGTCACCGCGTTACTCCGATCTTTCATTGAACCAGTGGATGGCATTGACGCCGCCCGATTTGGTGCGCGGAACGCTGAACCTCGGCGATACCGCGATGAAGGCCCTGCGGCGGGAATTCCGACCGGTCGTGCGCTGACTTTTTGCGCTCGGCATTTTAGGAGTCCCAGGGCGGGCGCCATACGAGGTTGCTCGCCCTTCTTCCTTCTTTTTACTGAGCAGAGCAAACGAACTTTGGCTGTTGGCGAATTCGGCGCGAGGTTCGGCGCTGCGGTCGCTGCGATTGAACTCGCAGGTCGCTCGGAGACTTTCAGGACGAATGAGTTGAGACGGGCGCCGCGACCTCACTTGCTACTCGGCGCCGGCGCCTCGAGCAATGAGCACCTGAAATCATCGGGCCCCGGCACATTGGCTGGGCGTCGCGGGTCGAGCTTCCCATTCGAGAACGCCTTGTTCGGCGCCGCGGTCGACTGCCGCTACGTGCGAACCTGAAAGGAATTAATCTTATGACTACAGAATCTGTGATAACACCTGTGGAAAGAGTTGAGCGCCAAGTCACCGACGTCAGAGTCCGCAACTGGCTACTCGCCGCACTCACGGTTTCATCGGGCGCCGCGGACGTGATCAGTTTCCTTGCCTTGGGAAAGATTTTCACGGCGTTTATGACCGGGAACATCGCCTTTCTGGGGATGGGAATCGCGGGCCACCCTGGCGCGCCACGGATCGTATCGGTCCTGGCGTCGATGGCTGGTTTCGCGGGCGGCGTCTACCTCGCCACGAAGATTATTAAGCGTTCGAGCCAATCCGCGGCGCATTGGAGCGAGCAAGCGACGGCCGTCGTGTGGCCGCGACAGACGACATTCGCTCTCGGCATCTCACTACTGCCGCATCTCTGTTTCCTACTTATCTGGTTTGCGACCAGCGGTCGGCCCGGTGACAACCTTATTCCCGTTCTCCTTGCCGTCTGGGCGCTGGCGATGGGGAACCAGAGCGCCGCTGTTCGCCAACTTAACATTGGGGGCATCTTTACGACCGCTGCCACCGCTACATTCATCTTCCTGGTCGGCGATTGGGCCAATAATAGACCCCTAACCAGCGAAGAGCACAGCCGATTGCGCCGTGTGCTTGTCTCTCTGGTCATTGGCGCCACAGCCGGCGCGCTTCTCCAGATTCATGCGCCGATCTACGCTCCTGTGCTCCCGTTCGTCATCACTGTCGGGGTCGTCGCGATCGCGGCGAGGGCCTTCCGATGCCGTGACGAGGCGCGAGAGATTTCTCGCGCTCGGCAGCGTGAGATCTTACGAACACGAGTATCCGGAGGAACAACGGGTCGTGGAAGATGGTCTCGTGACAGCCCGCGAGGAGTTTGCGTTCCAAGGTGCGTTTGCGCGCACCTCACCGCGGCGACGGTGGCAGGGCGTTTATGAATTCGTCTGTGATCCACTACCAGACCCCGCGGCGCCGGGCGCATCGCCCGCGCGGGTCTGTCCCGAAGATTTTGGCGGCCGGCCGGGCCTAAATCGTCATCTGCTCGCCGAGCTCGACGACGCGATCGGATGGGATCGAGAAATAGTCGGTCGGATTGGCCGATTGGCGGTAGAGCGTGATGAAAAGCTGGTCCTGCCACTTGGGCATGCCGGAATTCTGCGCCGGCTTGATCTTGCGACGCCCGACGAAAAACGACGTCGTCATGATGTCGAACTTTAGGCCGCTCTTGCGCAAGGCCGCGAGCGCAGCCGGAATGCGCGGGCTCTCCATATAGCCGAAATGCAGCACGATGCTGGTGAAATCATCGGAAAGCTTGGCGACTTCGAACCGCTTCGCGACATCGGCACGCGCGGCGTATCCTCCGTTTTCACCGACATGAGCAGGACGCGCTCATGCATCACTTTGTTATGTTTCAGATTATGCATGAAGGCGGAGGGCGCGACCTCGGGCGAGTTGGTGAGGAAGACCGCCGTGCCCGCGACGCGGATCGGCTTAGATTTCTCCAGCATGCGGATAAGGTCCGGCATCGAGATCGAATCGCGCTGGGTCTTGCGGGCGAGCAAGATCGGCGCCGCGGACCCAGGTCCACATCACGACCATGGCGCATCCGGCGAGCAACAGAGGCACCCAGCCGCCATCGACGATTTTGAGCAGATTCGCGGCGAGGAAGGCGAGGTCGATGGCGAGAAAGCCCGATACGAACAGGACGCCGAGCCAAAGCGGCCAACGCCATAGCTTCCAGACGACGACGAAAGCGAGTGCTGTCGTCACCACCATGGTGCCGGTGACCGCGATGCCATAGGCCGAGGCAAGCGCGCTCGAACTTTTGAACATCAACACCAGCAAAAGCACGCCGATGAGAAGCAGCCGATTGACTTTCGGAATATAGATCTGGCCTTCCTGCGTCTCGGAGGTGTGCAGGATGAGCATGCGCGGCAGCAGGCCGAGCTGGATCGCCTGGCGGGCCAGCGAGTAGGCGCCGGTGATCACCGCCTGGCTGGCGATGATCGTCGCGACCGTCGCCATGATGACGAGCGGCAATAGCGCCCAAGGCGGCGCCATCAGGAAAAAGGGATTTTCCACCGCAGCTCGGCGTGGAAAGCACGAGCGCGCCCTGGCCGAGGTAATTCAAGCGTCAGCGCCGGGCAGCACGAATGCCAGCCAGGCGCCCTGGATTGGCAGGCGGCCGAAATGGCCCATATCGGCGTAAAGCGCCTCGGCGCCGGTGACGGCGAGAAACACCGATCCGAGCACGACGAAACCAAGGAGGCCGTGACTGACCAGAAAGCTCAGGCCATAAATCGGATCGAAGGCCAGAAGGATGCGCGGCGAATCGTGGATGTGCATGGCGCCGAGCACGCCCATGGTCAGGAAGAAGACCGCCATGATCGGGCCGAAAAGCGATGCGACGCGGGCGGTGCCGTGGCTCTGCGCCCAGAACAGCGAGATCAAGATGACGATCGTCGCGGGCAGTATATAGGGATCGAAGATCGGCGTGACGAGTTCGAGGCCTTCGAGCGCTGAAAGAACCGAGATCGCCGGCGTGATGATGGCGTCGCCGGAGAACAGCGCTGCGCCGGCGACGCCGAGAAAGAACACCGGGACGACGCCATGGCCGACGGCCGACTGGGCCAGCGCCATCAGCGAAAGCGTGCCGCCCTCGCCCTTATTGTCCGCCCGCATGAGGAAAAGGACGTATTTGGCGGTAACGGTAAAGAACAGCGCCCACAGCAACAGGGAGACGGTGCCAAGGACGCCTCCGTCGGTGACGCCGCCAGCCTTTATGTGATGGAGCGACTCACGCAGCGCATAAAGAGGGCTGGTGCCGATGTCGCCGAAAACGACCCCGAGCGATCCGAGCGCCAGAGCGGCGACGGCGCTTTTTTGTGGTGCGGGGGCGTCGCCGGCGGCGGACTCCCCTGCCTTCGGCGAGCTTGTTCCCTGCGCGAGTTGCTGCGCCATTGAGATGTCCTTCGCGAGGCGCCTGACCTGCTTCGCAACCCGCCCCGCCGGATCCACGGCCAAACCGCCGCCGCATTCCACCCCGCTTAAAATAGGCTTAATCAAAACGAGTTGATAGCCGGGCGCCGACAATTTCCTGGTCTCGTGTCTCCGCCGCCACATCGCGAGCGCAGCGGGTGGCATTCGGGGCCACTTGTCCATGGCGCGGCAAACTGTCATCACGACACTGATGCATCCCCTTGCTCCGCTTCCTATCGACGCGGTTCTCGACGACCTGCGCGCGGCGCTTTCCGCGCGGACGAAGGCCGTCCTCGTCGCGCCGCCGGGCGCTGGCAAAACCACCCGCGCTCCGCTCGTCCTTGCTCAGCGAAACCTGGGCAAATGGCCAGAAAATCATCATGCTCGAGCCGCGCCGCATCGCCGCCCGGGCCGCCGCCGAGCGCATGGCCGCGAGCCTTGGCGAGCGCGTCGGCGAGACTGTCGGCCTCAGGGTTCGCGCGCAAACGCTGGTCTCCGCGCAAAACCCGCCTCGAAATCGTGACCGAGGGCGTCTTTACCCGCATGATCCTCGACGATCCGGCCCTTGACCGGCGTCGCCGCTCGTGATTTTCGACGAATTTCACGAGCGTTCGCTCGACGCCGACCTCTCGCTTGCGCTGGTCCTCGACGCCGCCTCGGCGCTGCGCGAGGACTTGCGCCTTCTCGTCATGTCGGCGACGCTCGACGGCGCGCGGGTCGCGAAGCTGCTCGATGACGCGCCGGTGATCGTCAGCGAGGGCCGCGCCTTTCCGGTCGAGACCCACTATCTCGGCCGCAAGCCTGGGGAGCGCATCGAGGCCGCGGCGGCCGACGCCGTGCTGCGCGCGCTGGCCGAGGAAAAGGGTTCGATCCTCGCCTTTCTGCCAGGCCAAGGCGAGATCAACCGGACGCGCCGCGCTGCTGGCCGAGCGGATCGGCGATCCGAAGATCGAGATCGCGCCGCTCTATTCGGCGATCGACCGCGCCGCGCAGCAGCGCGCCATCGCTCCGGTCCCAAAGCCGGCGCGAAAAATCGTGCTGGCGACCTCGATCGCCGAAACCTCGCTGACCATCGAGGGCGTGAGCGATCGTCGTCGACTGCGGGCTGACCCGCGCCCCGCGCTTCGAGCCGGACCGCGGCCTTACCTCGCTGGAGACCGTGCGCGTTTCAAAAGCCGCGGCCGATCAGCGGCGCGGGCGCGCGGGCCGCACGGAGCCCGGCGTCTGCTATCGTCTATGGGAGGCGGCGGCGTCGGGCGCGCTGGAGGCTTTTGCGCCGCCGGAGATCATGGCGGCGGACCTTTCCGGCCTCGTGCTCGATCTTGCCGCCTGGGGCGCGCGCGACCCCTTGAGCCTGCAATGGCTCGATCCGCCGCCGGCGCCGGCGCTGAAAGAGGCGCGCGCCTTGCTGCGCGAGATCGGCGCGATCGACGCAGACGGCGCGCTGACGCCGGAGGGCAAAGCCATCGCCCGCCTCGCCCTGCCGCCGCGGCTCGGCAAAATGATGGTCGCCGCCGCCGCAGAAGGCGCGGGCTCTACCGCCGGCGAGATTGCGACGCTCCTCGTCGAGCGCGGACTTGGCGGCGACAGCCCGGACCTCGCCGTCCGGCTCGAACGCTTCCGGCGCGAGCGCTCGCCGCGCGCCGACGACGCTCGCCGGCTGGCCCAAACCTTCGCGCGCACGGCCGGCGGCGGGAATGCTGCGCCCGGCACGTCGGTCGATTGCGGCAGCCTCGTCGCGCTCGCCTTTCCCGACCGCATCGCCAAGGCGCGCGGCGCGCCGGGCGAATTTCTCATGGCCAATGGGCGCGCCGCCATGCTGGAGCCGCATGAGGCGCTGGCGCGCGAACCATTTCTCGCCATCGCCGAGATCGCCGGGCGCGCCGGCGCCGCCCGAATCATCGCCGCGGCGGCGCTGAGCGAAGACGATCTCGAAAGCGTCGCCGGCGATGAAATCGCGAGCGTCGAGGAGGTCGTCTTCGACCGCGAGCGGATCGCCCTGCGCGCGCGAAACAGCCGGCGGCTCGGCGCCTTGCTCCTGAGCGAGCCAACCTGCCGGTCGACCTCCCCGGAATCGGCGCGCGCGCTCGCGGAAGGCATCGCCGCTCGACGCCGACGGCGGCGGCATCGCCCGGCTGCCGTTCACGAAAGCGCTGGCGCAATGGCGCGACCGCGTCGCCTTCCTGCGCCGCGCCGAGCCCGACGACGGCTGGCCCGATCTCTCCGACAAGGCGCTGGCCGAAAGCGCGGCGGAGTGGCTCGCGCCATTTATCGAGGGCCGCACCAGTCTCTCCGCTATCGCGCCGGAGGATGTCGAGGCAGGCGCTGAAAGCGCTGCTGCCTTTCGACATGCAGCGACGCCTCGAAGCGGAGGCGCCGACGCATTTCGAGACGCCGGCCGGCTCGCGCATCGCGCTGGATTATGCGGCCGAGGGCGGTCCGACGCTGTCGGTGCGGGTGCAGGAGCTCTACGGGCTCGCCAACCATCCGGCGCTCGCGCGGGGCAAGGCCGCGCTGACGCTCGAACTGCTGTCGCCCGCCTCGCGGCCGATCCAGATCACGCAAGAATTTGCCGGGCTTCTGGCGCGGCTCCTGGGCGTCGGTGAAGGCCGAAATGAAGGGCCGCTATCCGCGCCATCTCTGGCCCGACGATCCCGCCGCGGCGGCGCCAACGACGCGGGCGAAGCCGCGGGGAAGCTAACGCGCCGCTGCTGCTCTGCGCGTTTATGCCCCCCGCCCGACGCCTGAATATTGAAACGCCTTCCGCGCCATTTCGGCGGGGTCGTAAATATTGCGCAGATCGATCATGATCGGCGCGGTCAGCAGCGTCTTGACGCGCTCGAGGTCGAGGGCGCGGAATTCGTCCCATTCGGTGATGATGACGAGGGCGTCGGCCTTTTCGCAGCAGGAATAGGGATCATAAAAAAAGGTGAGGTCGTCGAGGACCATGCGCGCCTGATCCATGCCCTCCGGATCGAAGGCATTGATGCGCGCGCCGCCGTCCTGCAGCGCGGTGATGATCGAGATCGCGGGCGAATCGCGCATGTCGTCGGTGTTCGGCTTGAAGGTGAGGCCGAGCACGGCGATCGTCTTGCCGCGCACCGAGCCGCCGAGCGCGGCGAACGACCTTGCGCGCCATGGCGCGTTTGCGCTGGTCGTTGACGGCGGCGACGGTTTCGACGATGCGGATCGGCGCGCCATGATCCTGCGCCGGTCTTGATCAGCGCCTGGGTGTCCTTGGGAAAGCAGGAGCCGCCATAGCCCGGCCCGGCATGCAGGAACTTCGAGCCGATGCGGTTGTCGAGGCCGATGCCGCGCGCGACGTCCTGCACATTGGCGCCGACGCGCTCGCAAAGATCGGCGATTTCGTTGATGAAGGTGATTTTCGTCGCGAGGAACGCATTGGCGGCGTATTTGGTCAGTTCGGACGTGCGCCGGCTGGTGAAGAGGAACGGCGCGCGGTTGAGATAAAGCGGGCGGTAGACCTTCGGTCATGACCGCTGGGCGCGCTCGTCGTCGACGCCGATGACGATGCGGTCGGGCCGCTTGAAATCGTCGATGGCCGCGCCTTCGCGCAGGAACTCCGGGTTGGAGACGACGGCGAAATCGGCGTCGGGGCGAGCTTCGCGGATGATGCGCTCGACCTCGTCGCCGGTGCCGACCGGAACGGTCGATTTCGTCACGACCACCGTAAAGCCGTCGAGAGCCGGCGGCGATGTCGCGCGCGACCTGTACACATAGGTGAGATCCGCGTGGCCGTCGCCGCGCCGCGACGGCGTTCCGACGGCGATGAAGACCGCTTCCGCCTTGCGCACGGCCTCGCCGAGATCGGTCGAGAAGGAAAGCCGCTTCTGGCGCACGTTATTGGCGACGAGATCGGCGAGGCCCGGCTCGTAAATCGGCATCTTGCCGGCCTTCAGCGACTCGATCTTTGCTGACGTCGCGGTCGATGCAGATGACATTATGCCCGAAGTCCGCGAGGCATGCCCCGGACACCAGCCCGACATATCCTGACCCGACCATTGCGATATGCATATTTTGCCCCCGATCTCAAATCCAAGCCTGCGCTATATCACGCCTCGAAGAATTCTTGAAGCAACCGTTAGTTGGCTGGAGAGTGTAGCGAAAGTGTCATTTTTCCGCCAGTTCGTCGTCAATTTCTGCGCAAGGCGTCGATCTCCATCTGCGGCGCGCGCGTTGTGCCCTTGAAATAATCAAATCATAGGCCTTATCGTGAAGGCCGCTGAAAAACTACGCAGATACTTCCAGCATATGCTTCCATATGCTTTCAGGATGACGATTTGATGCTCCTTCAGGGAGGAAGGGCGCGAGGCATGGAAAAAACGGCGCAGGCATTGAACGCGCGCGAGAGCTTGCGCCCTGATCTTTGCATTCTTGGCGCCAGTGCAGCTGGCGCGGTCCTCGCCATGGCGGCGGCGGCCGAAGGCCTTTCCGTCGCGCTCATCGCCAAGGAGGCGGCGGCGGACCATCTCGCCTCGGCCATCCCCGGCGCGGCTTTTTGCGCGGCGGCAGAGGCGGCCGCGGAGAAGCGCCGCAAGGGGCTCTTTGGCGCCTCCCTGCCATCTTGCGATTTAGACGATTTTGTGCGTGCGCAAGCGCACATCGTACATGCCGCGCATGCGCTAGCGCCCAAATATGCGCGGGCGCGGCTCGAAGCGATGAATGTGACAATCCTCAAACCGCCGGGACGATTCATCCGCCCGGACACGCTCGAGACCGCGGACCGCATTATCACGGCGCGCCGCTTCGTCATCGCGCCGGCGCCGCAAATGAGGCACCCTTCAATTCCGGGCCTTGATCTTGTCCGGCCGTTGACCGCCGAAGACCTTAAGCGCCTTGAACGGCCGCCGGAGCGGCTCATCGTCATTGGCGCCGATCCGCGCGGGCTCGAAATCGCCCAAGCGATGCGGCGTCTCGGCGGCGAAGTGGCCGTGCTTGCGCAAACGCGGATTTTCGCCGACGAGGACGACGAAATCGTCGCCCCGCTACGTGCGCAATTTTTACGCGAGGGCGTGGTCTTGCGCGAAGGCGTTAAGATTTTACGTGTCGATCCGGACGGCGCCGGGCTGCGCGTCTGCACCGCGCCGCCTACGGCAAGCGAGGCGAGCGAGGCGGAAGCCTTCGCAGGATCTCATCTTTTGCTCGCGTCTTGCGCCGCTCCGACTGTCGAGGGCCTTGGTCTTGCGGCCGCGGGCGTGCGTTTTGACGCGAGCGGCGTCAAAGTCGACGCCAATTTACGCAGCAGCAACCGCCGCATCTATGCGATCGGCGCGGCGGACGGTGGCGGCGCTGAGAGCGAAGCCTATAAAGTCCTTCGCCATATGCGCGCTTTTCCGTTCGGATTTTTCGCCGGCCGGCGCGCGGCGCCGCGGGTTCGCGTCGTTTGGACCAGCCCTCAGATTGCTGTCACCGGACTGACCGAAGCCGCGGCTCGCGGCCGCCGCCGGCGGATTTTCGTCTCGCGCTTTCCTTATTGCTGCGCCGACCGGGCCCAGATCGATGGCGCGACCGAAGGCCATGTGAAGCTTGTCGCCACCCGCGCCGGCAAAATTCTTGGCGCCGCAATGGTCGGACCCGCGGCCGGGGAGTTGATCAACCTCTATTCGCTTTCCATATCGAAGGGGATGCATGCCTCCGATTTCGCCGCGATCCCGGTGTCTTATCCTTCCTTCGCCGAAGCGGCGATAAGAGCCGCCGCCGCGTTGGAAGCGCGCCGGACGCCGGCGGATTGGCGTATTTTTCGCCTCTTGGGTTCAATCATGCAGGCCATTCAATGAGCGATTTCGCCACGCCCCCCAAAATAGCCCAACCGTCCGGGCGCACGGCTCCTTTCGGCCAAAGCAAGGACGCCGAGCTGCGCGGCGTCGCGCAAAGAATGCGCCGCGGCTTCCGCTTTGGGCTTGGCAAGAGCGTCCTGCTCCTCAACACGGCATTTGTGATGATCGCCGCGACGATGATCTATGTTCCGGCGATCTCTGGCTTTCGCACCAATTGGCTGCATAATCGCCTTAGCGCGGCCTATACCGCCGCCCTGGTGCTGGAGGCGGCGCCTAGCGAGATGATTCCGCCAGAACTGTCGCGTCAATTGCTGGACAGCGTCGGCGCGCGGGTGATTGTCCTCAGCATGCGGGGAACGAAGCGCATACTCGCCTCCTCCGAACTGCCTCCCGCGGTCGACGCTGTCTATGATTTGCGCGAACAGGCGTCGTTCGGGAGCGGGATGGGCGAAGCCATCGAGACGCTGCTGGCGCCAAAGGGCCGCGTCATCACAATTCTCGGCGAAGCGCCGATGGGCGGCGATTCGATCGCCATCACCATGGATGAAGCGCCTCTGAAGCGCGGCATGGCAGCCGCTTCGAAGCGGCTTCTGGCGATGACTCTCGTCATGTCGGCGATCGTCGCGAGCCTCGCCACGATCGCGATCAACATCTTGGTGCTGCGGCCGGTCCGGCGCCTCACCTCGAATATCACCGAATTCGGGGCGGACCCTGAGAATGCGGCGCGCATCATAACGCCCTCCGGCCGCCGCAACGAGATCGGCCAAGCCGAAGCGGCGCTGGCGATCATGCAGGAATCGCTGGTTCGCGAGCTAAACCACAAGAAACATCTCGCCGCCCTTGGCCTCGCGGTGGCCAAGATTAATCACGATATGCGCAACATGCTGTCTTCCGCCCAGCTTCTGTCGGACCGGCTCGTCAACGTCACTGATCCACTCGCCCAGCGAATCGCGCCAAAGCTTGTGGCGACGCTCGACCGCGCAATCCGCTTCTGCCAGGCGACCTTGACTTACGGCCGCGCCGTCGATGAGCCGCCAAAACTGCGCCGTTTCGCGTTGCGCCCCCTCGTAGAGGAGGCGATGGAAAGCGTCGCGCCTCAAACAGGCGGCCATGTCGAGCTCATCAACGACGCGCCGGAGGGGCTCGAAGTCGACGCCGACGCCGAGCAGGTGTTCCGCGTGCTCGTCAACCTTATCCGCAATGGCGCCGAAGCGTTGCAAAGCGCCGGCCCCGCGCCGGGTTGGCCGGCGCAAATTCGCGTCGTAGCGCGCGACGAGCCTTGTGGCGGGCTGGACGGCGAAGGCGGGACGAAGACGAACGGCGCCGCAAGCGGCAAAGGCCGCGATTGCCGGCAGACCGTAATCGAAGTGTCGGACACGGGACCTGGCGTTCCGCCCGCAGTCCGGCCAAAACTTTTCGACGCGTTTTTCACCTCGGATCGCGCTGGCGGAACGGGCCTTGGCCTGGTTATCGCCGCCGATCTCGTCCACGCGCATGGCGGCTCGCTGACGCTAGCCCCTTCCGCCCGGATTGAGGCGAGCGGCGGCGGCGCCGGCCGCGATCCGCCCGGAGCGCGCTTTATCATCACATTGCCGCGGTATCCGGTCGTCGACGCCGACGCCGGCGCTCTCGAGCGCGCGCCCCCCAATGGCGCGGCGACTTTCGCGGCTACCACATCCTGATCGGGGCGCGACCGAACGCGGGCCAGCCCGGCCGCCGCTTGAACTGCGGACGCCAAGCGCTCGGCCGCGACAGGGGCACCTCTGCGGCGCGCAATCAGCCAAGAAAATGCCTTGACGAGGGTCGGCGGCCGCCGCTTCCTCGCAGCTGTCCTCAGGGATCAAGAAAGGCCGTTCAGTCATGGACCATATGAACACCATTCTGCAATCGCTGGCGCCTGTGGTCCTGCTGCTGCTCTTTGGCGTCATCGCGGCCATTGCGTGCCGGGCTTTGAGGCTCAGCCCAATTATCGGCTATCTGGCGCTCGGGATCGGGCTGCGGGGAAGCGGCGTCGAATTCGCGCATGGGAGCCCGACCGTGGCGCTTCTCGCCGAGCTTGGCGTCGTCTTTCTGCTGTTCGAGATCGGCCTGCATTTCTCGCTCAAGAATATACATGACCAGGCGCGCGACATTTTCGGCTTCGGGCCGGTGCAGGTCGCCCTTGGCGCCTTGGGCCTCGGCATCCTCTGCCTGTTAATCGGCCTCGCGCCGGCACCCGCCCTCCTGCTTGGCGCCACGCTCGCCTTGTCCTCCACGGCGGTCGTCGCCGGCCTGCTCGCGGAGCGCCGCCAACAGAATTGCCCCGTCGGTTTCACCGCCACGGCCATTTTGATCTTTCAGGACGTCGCCGCCATCTTTCTTCTCATCGTCGTCAACGCCCTCGGCGGCGACGGCGGCCCGATGGGGCTGCAGCTCGCCATGGCCGTCGTCAAGGCGGCCGCGGCTTTCGGCGTCGCTTATCTGCTGGCGCAGCTTGTCGTGCGACCCCTAGCCGACCTCATCGCGCGCACCGATAATGCCGAAGTTTTCACTGCAAGCGCGCTCTTCGTCGTGCTCGCGGCAAGCTGGGCGACGGCCTCCATCGGGCTATCGCTGACGTTGGGAGGCTTTCTCGGCGGCATGATCATCGCCGAGACGCCTTACCGGCCGATCATCCAGTCCGAAACCAAGCCGTTCCGCAACCTCCTCCTCAGCTTTTTTTTCATCTCGGTCGGGCTTTCGCTGGATCTTGGTTCGCTCGGCCAGCATTGGGGGGCGGTCATCGCCGTCACCATTTTGTTCATCGCCGTCAAGATCGCGACCAACGCGGCGTCGAGCCTGATTTTCCGCTGGTCCGTTCCAGGATCATTGCAGCTCAGCTTCCTTCTGGCGCAAGGTTCGGAATTCGCATTCGTGATTCTCAGCCTGCCGGCCATGCGCATGATGGTCGGCGACCGCGCCGCTTCGATCGTCATCGCCGCCGTCGCGCTCAGCCTCGCGCTGACGCCAGCCCTCGCCAAGGCGGGACGCAAGATCGCCGGCAGGATTCGCGCGCGCCGCAAGACCCGAGACGAGCGCGAATTGCTCGCCCGCGAGCTCGCCGCGCCCGTGTTGATCATTGGCATGGGGCCAGTCGGGCGCACCGTCGCCGACGCCTTGAGCGAGTTCGGCGTCGCCTACTCCGCGATAGAGCGCAATCAGAAAATTTTCGCCGACGCCAACGCCGACGGATATGAAGTCGTCTTCGGCGACGGCGCTGATCCGCGTATTTGGGAGCCGCTCGGCCTGCCCGACCGCAAGATCCTCGTCATCACGACGCCGTCAATCGAAGTGTCGCGCGAGCTGACGCCGCTCACCGCGCGCGCCTTTCCCCGCACAAAGCGCTTCGTCCCTGTCGCTGATGCGGACGAGCGCGACGCATTTGCAGCCATCGGCCTCGTTCCCGTCATCGACCGCGGCGTTCCGCCCGGCCTCGAGCTTTCGAGCGCGGTGCTCGGCGAACTCGGCATCGCCGGAAGCGGGGTCGAGGAGTGGAGGGCGGCGGAACGCGCGCGCACGGCCGAGGCCATCGCCACAGCCGAGGCGGCGGAATAGCGGATGGGCGTCGTCGCCGGGCCTTTCGCTAGTCTAGACGATCCGCCGACACGCAACTTTGATCGCGCATGCCCGCAATCCCGCGAGCGGCTTCGCCGGCGCCGACAATTCAGCGCCCAAATGACGAAACATTGCCGGGCCCTTCCGGATGCATTGGACTTGCGCCAAGACCGATGCGCCCGCGCGTTCCGGCGCAGCGATAGGCCGCCCGGTCTTGCGACTGCAGCGAATATCCCGGCTGACACGGGTTATAAACCTGATCGTAGGGAGGCGGCGCCCGCCAGTGAGATCTTTGCGCAAAAGACGGGCAAGGCGCCGCCAGCGCAACCGCGACAAGACTAACTGCGCCAAGCGATTTCATTTCATGTCTCCTTCGAGAATGCGGCGTTCGGAAACAAGCTTGCGGAAATCATAGATTGCAGTGTTCATCCGATTAATTTTCTTATAGCTTTTTTGTCTTTCCGGCATCGTCCGACATAGCTCAGCATCGCGTGTTCGCCGATCGCCGCTTTGCCTTCAATGTTAACACTTTCCGATGATGACCCCCGGCGAGATCGCCCTCGGATCTGACCTTGCCCTCTTGTGCTGAAAGGATCGACATGAAACATTTTCGTCTATAGGCTCGCCGCCGGTCTTCTGGTGTGCGCTGGAGCGCAGGTCGTTTGTGCGGAAAGTCCACGCGTCTTTTCGTCGAGCCCAAGGACGGCGCCGCCATCGTCAACCCGACCACGGTGAAGTTCGGAACTCGAGGGGATGGCGCTGAAGCCGGCGGGCGACGGGCACGCCGAACACCGGCATCACCTGATCATCGATGGAGGTCCCGCACCGAAAGGCGAGGTGATCGAGAGCAGCGAAACGTCGCCGCATTTCGGAAAAGGACAAACGGAAACGTAATTGACGCTGCCGCCTGGCAAGCACAAGCTCACGCTACAATTCAGCGACGCGAGCCATGTCTCGTATGGCCCGGATCTCAGCGCGACGATCAATGTCGACGTGAAATCATAGCTTGTCACTTGCGAAGGCACGATCTGTTCCAATAAGCCTGCGCCCTTTGCGATGCGCCCTAACCGGCGGGCGCGCGAAACGGCCGAAGTCGGCGACCGCTGTCCCGCAGAAGTGCAAGTGCGGAGATGAAAGTAAAGAGGAGCGAACATGGCTGGGCGCGGCCCAATACGACGCGGTTTCTCGACGGCCTCCAATCCCGTGAAGGCAGTGCTCCAATTCAGCGAGGCCGTCGCGCAGCCAAATATCGGCCTCGTCGTGTTTTTCTGTTCGTTTAATTACGACCTCGGCATTATGGAGCCGGAATTGCGGCGCGCCTTCCCGGGCGTTCACGTCGTGGGCTGCACGACGGCCGGTGAGATCGCCCCGATCGGCTATCTCGACGGCGCGATCACCGGCTTCAGCATCGCCGCCTCGCACTGTTGCGTCGCCAGCACGGTGCTGGAAAATCTCTCGCGATTCCAAATGTCCGATGGTCATGCGGCGACGCAAAAGCTGGTCTCGGCGCTGCGCGAGAAAGGCGTCGCGCTCGACCCCAAAGACACTTTCGCCATGCTCCTGATCGACGGCATGTCCGACAACGAGGAGGTCGTGCTGGCCTCGCTTCATCTTCTGATGGACATGCTTCCCCTGCTCGGCGGTTCGGCCGGCGATAATCTAAACCTCACCGGCGCCTACGTTTATTTCGACGGCGCGTTCCATCGCGACGCCGCGCTGCTGACAGTGATCCGGATAAAAGCGCCATTTCGCATCGTTAAATGCCAGCATTTCGTTGGTTCGGACCTGCGCATGGTCGTGACTAAGGCCGATCCGCTCAATCGCAAAGTCTTCGAGCTGGACGGCGAGCCCGCCGCCGGCGAATATGCGCGCCTCCTCGATTTGCCCGAACGCGCGTTGTCCCAGACGATTTTTTCGGCGTTTCCACTCATGGTGAAGATCGGCGGCGATTTTCATGTCCGCTCGATCCGGGAAGCGCACCCGGACCACAGCCTAACCTTCTTCTGCGCCATCGACGAGGGCGTCGTTCTTCGGCTCGCCAAGACCGAAGCGATCCTGCCCAATCTCAGCGCCTTCTTTGACGCGGTCAACGAAACCTTCGGGACGCCGGAGCTGGTCATCGGCTTTGACTGCATCCACCGCAGCATCGCGCTCGAGAAGGCGCAGACGAAGCATCTCGCCAGCGACGTTCTCGCCGCCAACAACGTCATCGGCTTTTGCACCTATGGCGAACAATTCGCCGGGATGCACCTTAATCAGACCTTCACCGCGATCGCCTTTGGAGCGCCGTATGACGCCGAATGACGCCTACTTAGGCCGGTGCGCGGACGCGCCGGCTGTGTCTGCTGGCGAGGAGTGTGTCCGCCTTCGGGCTGAAATCGACAAGCTCCGCAAGATCAACCGAGTGCTCATGGACCGAGTCGAAAACGATCTGAGCGCTAGGGGCCACAACGCCTTTAATCTATTCGAGACGGCGATCACGCTCGAAAACAGGGTCGCCGAGCGCACCGCCGAGCTGACCAATCTGACGCATCAGCTTCTCCAGCAGATTTCCGAGCGCTGCGCCGCCGAAAAAGCGCTTTTGCAGGCCAAAAGCGAGGCCGAAAAAGCCAATACGAGCAAGACCCGGTTTCTCGCCGCCGCCAGTCATGACCTGCATCAGCCGCTGAATATCGCGCGCCTGTTCTTGGGGATGCTCGCGGATCATGTCGACGCTCCGCGCGGGCGCGAACTCATCGACGGCATTCAGGCGGCCCTCGATACCGTCTATGAATTGCTGCAGGCGCTGCTCGACATTTCCCGTCTCGACGCCGGCGTCTGGCCGACGGAGATGACAAATTTCCGGCTGCAGCCCTTGCTCGACCGCCTACGCCAGGATTACCAGCCGCAGGCCGAAGCCGTCGGCTTGCAGTTGCGGGTCGCGCCGAGCAGCGCCGTGATTCGCAGCGACCGCGCCCTTTTGGAGCGCGTCCTGCGCAATCTCGTCAGCAATGCGCTGCGCTATACGGCGCAAGGCTCGGTCCTGATCGGCTGCCGAAAACGCGGCGCCGAGGTCGCGATCGAGGTGCGCGACACTGGCATCGGCATCGCCAAGGGCGATCTGCAGCTTATTTTCGAGGAGTTCAAGCAGGTCGGCGCATCGCCGCGCGAGCATGAGCGCGGCCTCGGATTGGGCCTCGCCATCACAGAGCGCATCGCCCGTCTTATCAACGCCAAGATCGACGTGGCTTCGACGCTTGGCCGCGGCTCGACCTTCACCGTGCGCGTCAGGGCGAGCGACGCTGCGGTCGCGGCGCCGGGGGAGGAGCGCGCGGACGATCCGTCCTCGCTCGCCGGGCTATGCGTCGCCGTGATCGACAATGACGCGAAAGTGCGCGACGCGCTGGAATCCTTGCTGCGCTTGTGGGGTTGCGCGCCAATCGCCGCGCGTTCGGCGAATGAAGCGATCAGCGAGTTGCGCGCCGCAGGAAAAATTCCGCAGATCATCATCGCCGACTATCATCTCGACTGCGACGCGCTCGGAACCGACGCCGTCGCCGCCCTGCGTGAAGCGTTCGCAGAGAACCCTGCGGCGCTGATCATTTCGAGCGACGCCCGCGATGAGCTGAAGCGGTCCCTCAAACGACGGGGGTTCAGTTTTCTCGCCAAGCCAACGGCGCCGATGAAGCTGCGCGCCATATTGACGTCGCTTGCGGGGCAGCGCGCTCAATTGGGATAATGCAAGGGCTGGGAGCGCTCGCGCTGGAAAGCGACGATCGCCTGCGTGCGCGTTGCGACGCCGAGCTTGCGGAAGATCGTCGTTATGTGAACCTTGACGGTTAAATCGCTGATCGACAGCTCGCGGGCGATCTCCTTGTTCGACTTGCCCGCCGCCAAAAGTCCGAGCACTGCGAGTTGGCGCGGCGTCAGCGGATCGGCGTCGCCAACGTGTTTCGCCGCGCATTTCGTCTCCGGGTTCGGAACATAGACGCCGCCATCGATTACCCTCTTCAAAGCGGCGGACAAAGCCTCCATGGTCGCGGATTTTGGAATGAAGCCGGAGGCCCCGCAGTTGATCGCCTGCCTGACGATGGCCGCCTCATCGAGGCATGAAATGATCACCACCGGGGTCGCGGGCGCTATGTTTCGGATCGCGACGAGTTCCGGCAAGCCGGTCATGCCGGGCATGCAAAGGTCGAGCAAGATCAGGTCAAGGTCCTGATGCTGAATGAGATCGAACAATTGCTCGCGGTTCGCCGCCTCAAGGCAAGTGGGTTGGCAAGGAAGAAGGGCAGAGACAAGTTCGCCGAGGGCGCGCCGGAAAACCGGATGGTCGTCCGCAATCAAAACTGTTGACATCGCGCTTTGCGCCTCCCTGACACGATCTTACGATTCTTCTTACGTTTCTATTGAGTATCCGGCGGTTCTTAGAGACCGCCGGACGCCGCTCCGACTGCGCCGAGGCGCGATTTGCGACCTTTAGAGTATAGCGTCGCCTGCCGGCGCTTCATTATGGTGCGCCCGCATTGATCCCGCAATCGGGACATTATCGCCCGCAATGACGGGTTATAAAAGCCACTTACAAACTGCACAACACGCTCCGAAAAACTGTGAACGGGGAGGCGACATTGAAGAATTTGCGCGATTGGCTGCTCGGTAACGCACGGGTGGGGGTCGCTTTGGCGGCTGGTTTGACCGGGGCCGCAGTCGGCGGCGTGGCCCTGGCGGAAAATGGTTCTTCCAAGGACGCTAAAGCGGCACGTGTAGCAGATGCGGCCAGCTGGACGCAATACGGGCACGACCAGCAAAATACGCGCTTCAGTCCTCTCAAAGAAATCAATACGCAGAATATCGGCAAGCTGAAGCTTGCCTACGCGTTCTCGCTAGGTTCGTTGCGCTCGAACGAGGCGACGCCGATCGTCGTCGGCGACACGCTCTATGTGTCGAGCTCCTGGGGGCCGAAATACGTCTGGGCGCTCGACGCCAAGAGCGGCAAGATCAAGTGGAAATATGAGCCTGACATTCCCGACGACGTGATGCAATACGCTTGTTGCGACGTCGACAGCCGCGGCGTTACCTATGCCGACGGGAAGATCTTCGCCGGCACGTTGAACGGCAAGCTGGTCGCGCTCGACGCGAAGACCGGCAAGGAGCTCTGGGTCGCCGACGTTGTCGATTACAAGCAAGGGTCGGTGATCACCTCGCCGCCGCTCGTCGTCCGCAATCTCGTCATCACCGGCTTTGGCGGCGGCGAATATGGCGCGCGCGGCGCGCTCCAGGCATATGACGTCAATACCGGCAAGCTTGCCTGGCAAACCTGGACCGTCGGCGGCGACGAGGCGAGCACCGCAAGCTGGAAGGGCGACAGCTGGCAGCACGGCGGCGGCGTCGGCTGGCTCGTCGGCTCCTATGATCCCAAGACCGATACGGTTTTCTGGGGCACCAGCAACCCCGCGCCCATGGGCGACCAAGGTGCGCACGACTGGCACCAGCGACTACGGCAATCTGACCAACCTCTACACCGCGAGCACGCTCGCGCTCGATCCGACGACCGGCAAGATCAAATGGCATATTCAGGGCACGCCGGCCGACGCCTGGGATTATGACGGCGTCAACGAACTGGTATTGGCGGATCTGAAGACGCCGAACGGCACGCTCCCTGCCTATATGAAGGCCGACCGCAACGGCTTCTTCTATGTCGTCAATCGCGACACCGGCAAGCTGGTCTCGGCCGAAAAATTCGTGCCCGTGAACTGGGCGACGAAGATTCGATCTCGCCACGACGCGCCCCGTTGAAGATCCGGACAAGCGTCCGGGCCCGGGTCATCCCGCGAAGGACATCTGCCCACACCTCATCGGCGCGAAAAACTGGCAGCCGATGTCCTATAGCCCCGACACCGGTCTCGTTTATATTCCTTCCAACAATGTCTGCCAGGACATGAGCGAAGGCGAAGTCACCTATCGCAAGGGCGTATTCTACCTCGGCAAGGAATTTGCCGCGGTCCCCGGTCCCGGCGGCTTCCTCGGCAAGATCCTCGGCTGGGATCCGGTCAAGCAGAAAGCCGTTTGGGAGATCAAGGAAGATCTGCCCTTCAACGGCGGCACGCTCGCGACCGCTGGCGGGCTCGTCTTCTACGGCACCATCACTGGCGACTTCAAAGCCGTGGACGCCAAGACAGGGGCGCAACTCTGGAAGATCCCAGTCGGCTCCGGGATCGGCGGCGGCCCGATCAGCTTTGAGGTCGACGGCAAGCAGTATGTCGGCGTCGTCGCCGGCCGCACCGTTTCGACGGCGGCGTTCTTCGGCGATATCGGCACGAAGATCACAAATGCGACACCGGAAGGCGGCACGCTCTACGTTTTCTCGGAATAAGACCTACATGCTTTATTGGAGTACAAAGAAGTGACGCACGATCGGAGGGAAGCCTCATTCGCCGTCGCAACGAACAAAGCCGGCAAGGGCGATCGTCTTTTGTCGGCCGTGGCCGCGGCGTTGTTAGGGGCCAGTCTTCCCGCCGCCGCGCTCGCGGTTCCGGCCGACGCGACGGTCGGGGGTGATCCTTTTAGGATTTGCGCGGACCCCAGCAATCTGCCGTTCAGTTCGCAGTCAAATGATCCTCCTGGGCTCTATATCGAGCTCGGCCAGGACATGGCGAGCGCTCTCGGCCGGCCAGTTAGCGCGGTCTGGTACCAGAGTTATTTCGGCAAGCGCACGATCAGGGAAACCTTGCTCGCCGGAAAATGCGACGCCTATATTGGCTTGCCCGACTCCAAGGATTTTATGGGGCCGAAGCTGATCTTTTCCAAGCCGTTCCTGAACATTGGCTACGCTCTCGTGTCGGCTAAGGCGCGCCCAGCCGCCTCGCTTGCGGATCTCAAAGGCAAGCGCGTTGCGGTGCAACTCGGAACGTCGCCCCAGCTTCTGCTCGCTGATCACGATGAAATCCGGGCCGTGACGCTCCTCGATCCGGAAGCCGCCATGAAGGCGCTGGCGGCGGGCGAGGCCGACGCCGCGATCGTCTGGGGGCCCTCGGCGGGTTATCTCAACAAGACGCTCTACCAGGACGCCTATTCTGTCCAGCCGGTGAGCGGCAAAGGCATGCAGTGGCCAGTCTCTGTCGGGTTTGCGCGCTCCAACGGCGATCTTCGAGATAAAATCGACGATATTATCGACGCGAGCGCCGACAAGATTGGAGAGCTCGTCGCGAAATATGGGTTCCCGCAGGCGGCGCCGGTCTCCTTGACCGATCCTCCGGCGGCGTCTCATTCCGCTGTGGAGCCAAAGGTCGTTCTGGCCGCATCGGAGCAGCCGGCAAGCGACGCGCAAAAACCCGCGTCGGGCGAGGCGGCGGCAGCGGCGCCAGCGGCTGCGGATCCGGCGACGATTGCGGCGGGCCGTGAGATCTTCGACGGCACTTGCTCCCATTGCCATGGCCCGGACGCCGTCGTCGGCCAACGCAAGATTGACCTTCGCCTGCTCCAGCAGCGCTATGGCGACAAGATGGACGAAGTCTTCCATTACACCGTCACACATGGACGCCCCGACAAGGGAATGCCTAACTGGAGTGGCGTTTTCAGCGAGGAAGACTTCAGCAAGAATTCTTGCCTTTCTGCGCAGCGTTCAAACAAATTGAACAAAATCGCGCAGTACTGAGCTAAGATTAGAGTTCCTGAGAAAGGGGAGGAATCCTATGGTAGAAAAGCTTCTGGCGGAGCTTAAGGACGAGATCGCCATTCGCCCGCATTACGACAATTTCATCGGCGGGAAATGGGTCCCCCCGGTCAAGGGCCAGACGTTCCAGAACATCTCGCCGATCGACGGCAATGTGATCTGCACCATTGCGCGCTCGACCGCCGAAGACGTGGAGCTCGCGCTCGACGCCGCTCACGCCGCCCGCGAAGCCTGGGCCAACGCGTCTTACGCCGAACGCTCGCTCGTTCTTTTGCGCATCGCCGACCGGATCGAACAAAAGCTCGACCTGCTCGCCATGGTCGAGACGGTCGACAACGGCAAGCCGATCCGCGAGACGAAGAACGCTGACCTGCCGCTGGCGGTCGATCATTTCCGTTATTTCGCCGGCGTCCTGCGCGCCCAGGAAGGCGGCATCAGCGAGATCGACCACGATACGGTCGCCTATCATTTCCATGAGCCGCTCGGCGTCGTCGCCCAGATCATTCCCTGGAACTTCCCGGTTCTGATGGCGTGCTGGAAGATCGCTCCGGCGCTCGCCGCGGGCAATTGCATCATCATGAAGCCGGCCGAACAGACCCCGATGAGCATCATGGTCATGATGGACGTCATCGGCGACCTGCTGCCGCCAGGTGTGCTCAACGTCGTCAACGGCTTTGGCGTCGAATGCGGCAAGCCGCTGGCGCAGAGCAAGCGGATCGCCAAGGTCGCCTTCACCGGCGAGACGACGACCGGCCGACTCATCATGCAGTATGCGTCGGAGAACATCATCCCGGTGACGCTGGAGCTCGGCGGCAAATCGCCGAACATCTTCTTCCAGGACGTCGCTGACGAAGACGATGATTACTTTGACAAGGCGCTCGAAGGCTTCACCATGTTCGCGCTGAACCAGGGCGAAGTCTGCACCTGCCCCTCGCGCGCGCTCATCCACGAGAAAATCTACGACCGCTTCATCGAACGCGCCATTGCGCGGGTGAAGGCGATCAAGCAGGGCAATCCGCTCGATCCAACGACGATGGTCGGCGCGCAGGCCTCGAACGACCAACTCGAGAAAATCCTGTCCTATATCGATATCGGCCGTCAGGAAAACGCCAAGGTGCTGGCCGGCGGCGGCCGCGCCAATGTCGCGACCGAGCTCGCCGGCGGCTTCTATGTGCAGCCGACGGTTCTCGAAGGCAACAACAAGATGCGCGTCTTCCAGGAAGAGATCTTCGGCCCCGTTCTGGCGGTGACGACGTTCAAGACCGATGAAGAGGCGCTGGAGATCGCCAATGACACGCTCTATGGGCTCGGCTCGGGCGTGTGGACGCGCAACGGCACGCGCGCCTACCGCTTTGGCCGCGCCATTCAGGCGGGACGCGTGTGGACCAACTGCTACCATCTCTATCCGGCCCATGCGGCGTTCGGCGGCTATAAGAAATCCGGCATCGGCCGCGAGAACCACAAGATGATGCTCGAACATTACCAGCAGACCAAGAACATGCTGGTCAGCTACAGCAATAAGCGCTTGGCTTCTTCTAATCAGGAGGCGTCAAACGGGCGGTTGCGCGATTTGGTGCGCCGGGAAAGAGCGAAAGCCTGGCGCGGCGATCCGAAAAATCAAACGAATTAAATTCGGGGCCGGTAACGTCGAAAGGCGAACCGGCCCCGATTTTTTGGGCTTCAACAACATTCTGACCTTAAGCTGTCAAGTTTATGGGGCGCTAGCCTTTCGGCTGCGCCGGCCGCGGTCGCGGCGGCGGCAAATCGCGTCCGCAGCGCGTCGCCGCCATGCTCGTTCACCCGACCGCTCCGAGCGCAGCGCCGCCCAACGCGCAGCGGCGAGCGACCGTCAAAGCGCCAGTCGCCTCAAACAAAAAGCCGCCCGCGTCTCAGGACGGGGCGGCGATGATAAAGCGGCGGGCGTTCTTGTCGCTTGTGTCCAAACCCGCTTCAGCGCTCCGCCAGAGCGGCGCGCTGAACGGCAGGGGGAGACTGATCAGTATTTCGCGACGACCGCAGGGGCCGGCGGGCTCCACAGCGGCACGACGCCGCGCACGAAGAGATTCGTTTCGTAGAACTCTTTGGCCGAAGAAGTTGACGTAGTTGTGGGTGTAGACATCGCGCGTGACATAGGCCTGAAGGTCGAGCGGACCGAAGTTGTAGCCAATGAGGCCGCCAACCGCGATCTGGCTCTGCCGCCCATAGGCCGGGGCGAAGTTGGTGCTGAGGCCGCTGAGGTCCGACGAACCGAAGGCGACTGCGCCGATCTCCCATTTATCGAACTTCTTCGTCGCAGTCAGGTCGACGTTGATATAGTCGGGATTGGTATGGAGCCCGGTGGGCGTGAAGAGGACGCCGGTAAATGGATTGAAGGTGGCGCCCGCATTCCAACCCTGGTTATTGCCGGTTATGCCGATAATGGCGTGAGCCGTCAGATCCCAGTCGTCGCCGGTGTAGCTCAAGGCGGGGCGCACGTTGAACGTCCAGAAATTCTGCTCAATGGAGTTGCTGATCGGCGCATAGCCGCCGACGAAAACGCTTAAGCCCCAATGATTGCCGAGGTCCCACGCCTCGCCGACCAGGAGGGCCGGATTGTAGATGCCGCTGACAGAGACATCGCAGCCTGGGCCGCAATAGTTCGAAGCGGTGAGGGAGAGCGACGGAACCGCCGCGTAGGCCTCGATGCGGCCGCCGAGGAACGTCCACGGGGTCGACCAGGCGATGACCGGAATATTGACGAAGAGATCGGAATTGTAGGCGATGGCGCGGTCGCTGGTGTAGCTGCCTGTGTCGACAAAATACAGGCCTTCCGGCAGCGGAGCGCCGAGCGCGAGGCCGGCAGTTTCGCCGGGGTAGGTGACGGAGCCCGCCACCGCCGCGCCGCCGCCGGCGCAAAGCGACAGCGCGCCGAATGCAGCAAGGCCCGCGCCGACGAGCTGGGACTTCATTTTCATCTTACTCTCCTTGATATGAGCGAGTGTGGCTTTTCTTGATCGATTGCCCGCCGGGTCTCCGCAACGGATCTATGTAAAGAACTGGCATCGCCTGACGACCCTTGGCAATGTGTATTTTGAAAGTCGCTACTTTTCCGGCGCATCCGTGACGCATTTGCAACACGCGGATAGTATTAATCTATTCCAGCGAACCGCCTGATCTTGTTTTGAGTCGATTTGCAAGCAACTTGGCCCGCTCGAAAGCTGATCGTCGGGCTTCGTGACAGGCAGGCGATTCTTATACCTAACTTCGACCTAATATTGTTCGACGTATAAAGGCTGCGCCTTCACGTAAAAGGCTCTAATGATGGGTACAATTGGAACGCGGCCCTGTCAACGCACTCCCGCGCTTGCAAGTTAAAGCAGCCGCCCAGTGCGACATTTGCGCAACTACTCCTTTCGCAGCGCACAAATGGATCCACGATTGAGATATTAAATCCGGAAAACGACCGCTTTCCCCAAGAAAAGCGTTTCAGCCCAAACTATCACGCTGAAATCGCCCACAGGGGCCTGCCGCGGGCGCGCTTCCGGCGCTATCGCAGGCTTGAAAAAACAGAGAGTTAGCAAGAAATGGCAGGCATCGAGCGACTCCGGCGCGATAGGACCGGCGCACCGCCCGCGATGTCCACTGCGCGTCAACAAAGAGCGCCAATCTATTTCGGATAGTACCAATAGCCTGGCCAGCCATAATGGCCATGCAGCATCCGCTCGAAGGATTCGTCGATCATGTCGACCGAATCACATGCCGGACTGGCTTTGAGCTGCTCGCGCGTGATGTTGATCAAAATATGCCGGTCGGCCCAATCAATTTCCTGGACCGCGAAGGGCGCGATAATGACATGTCGTCCTCCCCACCAGTTGCTGGTGGTGATGCCCAGATAACGAATGTCCCAATTGACATGATCGACGACGAAACTTTCGAGATGGCCGATATCTCCGTCGGTGGCGTGAATATGGTAGCCGGTCACTTCGTCGGCGCTGCGCAAATGCGGGTCCTGCTCGGTTAGATGCGTCTCTACCTCCGCCGCCTCCGCCGGCGTTGGCTCGTCGGTCAAGGGCGGCAGCGACAAAGGCTGAGCCACCGCCCCGACACCGAAATAGCTGACGCCCCATGACGGATCCCAGCCATAATAGTCATAGAGGTGGGATTCCATTTGACGCGATACGGGCTCGTGCTCGAGCAAATCCGGTCCGCTCTCGATCTGCGCCTTCGTCAGGTCGACAGGCACCTCTCGACGAACCGGATCGGGCTGTCCGAGCGCCGACGCATGCACCAAAACCCGGCGTCCCGGAAGCCAGGCGCCGGTGTCGACGACAAGCCATCGAATCTTCCAGCTTTGATCGTCAAACAGGAAATCATTGACGGATCCGATCTTGCCGTCGCTTGCCGCGACGGAAAATCCTTTCAGCACGGAGACGACGAACAACATGGCGAGATCCTTTTTCGACTGAGCGCAGCCGTATGGATACTCCGCCGCGCAAACGAAAGCGAGAATTCTTCAGCCTCCCGCCGCGGGACAATTGCCCCAGCGCCGGCCAAGACTGTCTCCGAAGCGACAGCGCACGAGCGGGCGTCTTCGTCGCGCGTCGATTATCACGCCTCGATCCGATTAATTGCTGCAATTGCTCAGTAAATCGCGAAAAACGGGTGGCGCTAAGCGCCGAATTCTGTGAATATGCGTCCGCTCCACCTGGAGCTCGGTTCAAAGCAGTAAGGCTCGAATGCGGTTCGGAACATCCGTTCGAAACGAGAGTCAGCCGGCTTTGGCCCGAAAGGGCCCCAAAAAATCCCCAATCTTTCCATCCCTAGGGTGTTTCGCGCATCCTTTCTGGATAAGCGAGACGCCTAGCTGCAGGAGAACACCCATGATTGATATTCCACAGCAAATCCCCGAGCAGATCCGCGACCTTGCGGAGAAGAACTTCGAACAGGCCCGCGAAGCGTTTCTGGGCTTTATCGGGGCCGCGCAGAAAGCGACGGGCGCGGCCGAAGCGCTCCCTTCGGGCGCAAAGGAAGCTGTGACCAAAGCCATCACCTTCGCTGAAAGCAACGTCAACGCGGCTTTTGATCTGGCGCAGAAACTGCTCCACGCCAAGGATGTTCAGGAGATTTTCACGATCCAGACGGAATACGCCAAGAGTCAGCTCCAGGCGATTCAGTCGCAGGCGAAAGAGTTCGGCGAGTCGGCGCAGGCCGCCTTCACCGCGGCGACCAAGAAGTGATTTAGCTGAGCGAGCGATAGCCCCACCAAAGGGTTTCGCGCTCTGGCCTGCTGAAGGCCCAACGCGCCGGCCATAAGCCACGGCCGCCGCGCTTGTGCGCGGGCGAAGCAGCTCGCAATATTCGTTCGGGCGACACTGCGGTTTGGGATCCGGACAGCAATTTGGAGCGCGGTTTCGGCCGCGCTCTTTTTTGCGCATATCGCCGAGGAGCTTCTCGCAATCGCCGCGCGCGGCCATTCCGATCGTATCGCGCCGCGAACCGATATGTCGCGCGCAACGCGAAAGCGCTTCTTCTCAACAATCCGTGAGCGCGTAACACCCTTCCTCCCCCCTGCGTAATTGCCTTAGGGCGCGTTCGCGAAATTGTGCGGAAGGTCACGCGGCGTCACGAGAGGCGCGCCTGTCTGCGGACTCAAAAAGCAGCGGCTTTGCCGGCGATGCCAAGAGTTCGAAAGGAGCCTGCGATGAAAAGGGTAAGGCCCGTGATGCATGCAGATGGCGCGAGCGCAGATCGGCGCTTTTTCGTCCTGTCCGCGCCAATAGTTGTTCTCGCCGCCGCGGTGGCGAAGCTTGGGTTTTCACGCGCCGCGGCCGCGCCGGAAGAGAAAGTTCTCATCGAAACGTTCAGCCCTGCCGGCCAAAGTCTTGGCGTCGCGGCCGCGCCAAAAGTAGTGAAAAGCGCGGCGCAATGGAAAGCGCAATTGTCGCCCGAATCCTATGAGGTGACCCGGCGGGACGGCACCGAACGGGCATTCACGGGCGCCTATTGGAAGAACCATGAAGACGGCATCTACGACTGCGTCTGTTGCGGCAATGCGCTTTTCGATTCGCGAACCAAATTCGAATCGGGGACCGGCTGGCCGAGTTTCTGGCAGCCCATCGCCAAGACCAACGTCGTCGAGATTGTCGATCATAGTTTCGGCATGACGCGCACGGCGGTTTCCTGCCGCCGCTGCGACGCCCACCTCGGCCATGTGTTCGACGACGGCCCGCCGCCGAGTGGTCTCCGCTACTGCATGAATTCCGCCGCCCTGCGTTTCATCGCGCGGGGCTGATATTCGCCCAGCCCTAAGGAGCTTCTGATATGGCTGCTCTAAGCTTCAGCCGCCGCGACATCGCCGCCGCTCTGCTTTTCGTGCCCGTTTCGACGTTTGCGCAAGGCGCGGCGGCCGAGGCGGCGAAACCCGTTCCAGCCGCGGCCTCGGACCCGACAACGGCCTCCGCCTCAGGATCGCAAACGCTCGTCGTCGCGGGCGGCTGCTTTTGGGGCGTGCAGGGCGTTTTTCAACATGTAAAGGGCGTCCAATCCGCCGTCTCGGGCTACGCCGGCGGCGCGGCGGACACGGCTAATTATGAAACCGTCAGCAGCGGGCGCACCGGCCATGCGGAATCGGTGAAGATCACTTTCGATCCGCATGTCGTGACGGCCGGCCAATTGCTGCGCATCTTCTTCTCGGTCGTTCACGATCCGACCCAGCGCAATCGCCAAGGTCCGGACACCGGAACCCAATATCGATCCGCGATCTTCGCCAGCGACGATAGCCAGATGCAGCTTGCGAAGAGCTATGTCGAACAGCTCGACCACGCCGGAACGTTTGGCAAGCCACTCGCCACGCGCATTGAACCGCTGAGAGGCTTTTATCCGGCCGAAGCCTATCACCAGGATTTCTTGGCGATGCATCCGACCAATCTCTACATCGTGGTCAACGACCAGCCGAAAGTACAGAATTTGAAGCGTCTCTTCCCCAATCTCTATCGCGACAAGCCGAAACTCGTCGCCGACGGCAACACTTGAGGGGCGACGGGCGTCGCCGCAAGCGTATTTCGAACCATCTGCTCGCAACGCCAAGGGGGAGACGTCCAGCGTCAGATCGAGTGTGACCGATCGATTTGCAAACAGAAGCGACGCGAAACGAAATAACGTCAGCTTGCAATTTGACCTAGAATTGCTCTAAAGTCGATTTTTCCGATTGTGCGAAGCGAAAATTTTGCATTCAATGATTCCGCGCGAACATTGAGGAAAGCGTGGAAGCGTAATGTACGGTCCTGCGGGGGGCGGTCCCTCCCCAACGTCGAGCTCGCCTGGCTTCAAAGGCCGCTCCTTGCTGGAGCGTTATGGATTGCGCGCGACGCGGCAACGCCTCGGCTTGGCGAGGCTTTTGTTTGGACAGGGCGACCGCCATTTAACCGCCGACGCTTTGGCGTCGGAGGCGCGCGACGCCCGCATGCCGGCCTCCCTCGCCACCGTCTATAATGTCCTTAATCTCTTCGCCGAAGTGGGCCTCGTCCGGAGCCTTGCGATTGAGGGCAGCAAAACTTTCTTCGACACGAACACTAGCGATCACTCCCACTTTTATTTTGAGGATACCGGCGCGGTTTGCGACATCGGGCCGGGCCGCATCAAAATCGGCGACCCTATCGACCCGCCCGAGGGATATGAGATCGCCAAGATCGACATCGTCGTGCGGCTGAGGCCGAAGGGCCCGGCCTCGACGGCGCCGGCGCGGTTCGACGCCGATGGCAAGGAAGCAAAGTAAAGCGCCCGCCAAAGCCAGCCCAAGCCCGCCTCGTCTGTTCGGAGCCTCCCCGGTGAGCCTCATCGCCTACGCCATACTCGCCGCGATCGTCCTTTCCGGCGCGCTCGAGCTTTATCTGGAGCGCCGTCAGGCGGCTTTCGTCGCCGCCCACCAGGCTGGCGTCCCTGCGCCGTTCCGCGAGGTCGTCACGCTCGAAGAGCATCAGCGCGCGGCAGGCTACACGCTGGCCAATATCCGCATCCGCGCCGTTCAGACCATCGTCGATACGATCATCGCCGTACTCTGGCTGGCGATTTTTCTGAGGCCGCTCTATGCGCTCATAGCCGAACTCATTCCGCAAGGGCTCTCGCGCAGCGTCGCCCTGATCGTCGTGGTCGGCGCGGTCGGCGTCCTCCTCAACGCGCCTTTCGCCACCGCCAGGACCTTTTGGCTTGAGGCTAAATTCGGCTTCAACCGTACGACGCCGGCGCTTTATATCTTGGATCGCCTCAAAGGCCTGGTGCTGCAATTCCTCTTCGCGGTTCCGCTGCTTTACGGTCTTTTCTACCTTCTGTCCGCCATGCCCCGCCTCTGGTGGCTCCTTGGCTGGGCCGCCTCGGTCGCGATCGCCATCGCCTTGAGCATCGTCTTCCCCACCTGGATCGCGCCGATGTTCAATAAATTCGAGCCCCTTCCCGAGGGGCCAAGGAAAGCGCAAATCGAGGCGCTGCTGGCGAAATGCGGCTTCGAATCGAAAGGCCTCTACGTGATGGACGCCTCGAAACGCTCAAGCCACGGCAATGCTTACTTCTCCGGCTTCGGCAGAGGAAAGCAAATCGTCTTCTTCGACACGCTTTTCGAGAAGCACACGGACGAGGAAATCCTCTCCATCCTCGCGCATGAGCTTGGGCACTTCAAACTGGGGCACATCAGGCAGCGCCTCGCGCAATCGGCGATTTTTATGTTGGCGATTTTTGCGAGCCTCGGCTGGGCGTTCTCGGCCGGCGGCCTCGCCCAGCAATTCGGCCTGCCGGAAGATCCCGGCGTCATTCTGATGATCGTCCTGACGGCGATGGGGCCGATACTGCAGCTGGCCGCACCCTTGACCAACTTTCTGTCGCGCCGGGCCGAGTTTCAGGCCGACAATTTCGCCAAGACCATGGTCGGCAAGGACGCCATGGTCAGCGCGCTCACGCGGCTTTCGCGCGATAACCTCTCGACGCTGACGCCCGACCGGCTCTATGCGCTGTTCCATTATTCGCACCCCCCGGTTCCGGCGCGCGTCGCCGCGCTAAAAGCTCCCTGACCAAAGCGATGCGCCGCCATTCCGCCTGTCGCCGCACGGCGCAGCAGCGGTTGCGCTGCGCGCGCGATCCATGGCATGCACGGAGCTGGAGGGGCCATGAAATTGAGTAGGCGCGGCATCGAAGGGCTGTTCTTCGGCAGCCGGTGGCTGATGGCGCCTTTTCTGCTCGGGCTGATGGGCGCCCTGGCGGGGCTGCTCTATAAGTTCGGCCTGAAACTGACCGAATTTATCGGGACGCTGGCGACCGCGCCTTATTCCGAAGTGATCGTCGGAGTCCTCGGCCTCATCGATATCACGCTCGTCGCCAATCTGATTCTCATCGTGATCTGCTCCAGCTATGAGAATTTCGTGCGCCCGATCAACACCGCCGACCATCCGGACTGGCCGGAAGGGCTGACCCGCATCGGTTTTGCGGGCCTCAAGCAGAAACTTCTTGGCTCGCTGGTGGCGATCACGGCGGTGCATGTGCTCGAATGGTTCATGGATATCGAAAACCATGCCGATCCCCAGAAGCTCGCCTGGGTTGTCGGCATATTGCTCGCCTTCGCTGCGACGATGCTCGTCCTCGCCATCGCTGACCGCGTTAGCTCGGGGGTGGAAAAAGGCCACTGAGGCCACGGAAATCGTGTTGAATTCGCCTCGCCCGTGCGCCAAGGTCTGAGGTCGGGCGCGCTCCCTCGGCCTCGATCTTGACGCGCCGCGGCGGAGCTTTTGCATGGCCTATGAGCTTTATTACTGGCCCGGCATTCAGGGGCGCGGCGAATTCATCCGTCTGGCGCTGGAGGAGGCCGGCGCCGACTATGTCGACGTCGCGAGAGGGCCGCGGGGGATGGACGCGCTCATCGCGATGCTGGAGGACGAAGGCCTCGCGCGCCCGCCGTTCGCGCCTCCTTTTCTGAAAGACGGCGAGCGGGTGATAGGACAGACCGCCGCCATTTTGTTCTATCTTGGAGCCCGTCTCGGCCTCGCGCCAAAGGAGGAGGTGGGGCGGCTGTGGGTCCATCAGATCCAACTGACCATCGCCGACGCTGTAAACGAGGCGCACGACACGCATCATCCGATCAGCGGCGAACTGTATTACGAAGACCAGAAGGCGGAGGCGCTGCGGCGCGCCAAGTCGTTCCGGCGCGCGCGCATCCCGAAATATCTGGCCTGGTTCGAGGCCATTTTGGCGCGCGCCTGCGCCCGCCATCTCGTCGGCCGGCAGGTCACCTACGCGGACCTCTCTTTGTTCCAGCTTGTCGAAGGCCTTTGCTACGCCTTTCCGCGCAGCATGAAGGAGGCGCTCAAAAAAGCGCCGCACGTCGCCGTCTTGCGCGACGCCGTGGCCGAGCGCCCGGGCATCCGCGCCTATCTTGCAAGCGATCGCCGCATTCCGTTCAATGAAAACGGCATATTCCGGCACCACAGCGAACTCGACGGATAACGGAAAATCGCCGGGGCTGCGGATAGAAAATGCGATGAAGACAAGCCGACGATCGGTAATGTGGTCAGTTGACGCCGATCCTTGAACTCTTCGCCTTCGCTGAGTATTGATTAGAAAGGCGCGGGATGGCCTTGACGCGGGGGCCCTATCGAAAGTCCGGCGAAAGTAGCCTCATGTTCGAAAGCGTCACGGCGATCGCCGCAGCCCGGCTTCACCTTGGGTTCCTCGACCTCAATGGCGGACTTGGCCGGCGCTTTGGCAGCATCGGGCTCGCTATCGACCGCCCGCAAACAAAATTGGCGATCCGGCGCGCCGCGGGCCTCCATGTCGAGGGCCCCGAGGCGAGGCGCGCAAGCGCCTATCTTGCCGCTTTGACGCAGAGCCTTGGCCTGCAAATGGGATATCGCGTCACGATCGAGGAGGCGATCCCCGACCATGTCGGCCTCGGCTCGGGCACGCAGCTCGCCCTCGCCCTGGCGAGCGCCCTCCGCCTTCTCGAGAGTCTGCCGTCCGATCTCGCACAGGACGCGCTTTTGTTGCGGCGCACAATGCGCTCGGGTGTCGGCGCCGGCGTTTTTGAGCGCGGCGGCGTCGTCATCGACGGCGGCCGGGGCGACAACACCGTGACGCCGCCGGTGATTGCTCGGCTTGACTTCCCGCCCGCCTGGCGGATCCTTCTCGTGCTCGATTCAGGCAGGAAAGGCTTACATGGGGCGGATGAAACGGCTTCCTTCGCGGCGTTGGCGCCTCTCGAAGCCGCCGCCGCCGGCGAAATCTGCCGCCTCGCGCTGATCAAGGCGCTTCCGGCGCTGGCCGAAGCCGACATTGACGCGTTCGGCGCGGCGATCTCCCGGATCCAACAGATC
Source organism: uncultured Alphaproteobacteria bacterium (assembly GCA_963815815.1). Classification (GTDB taxonomy): domain Bacteria; phylum Pseudomonadota; class Alphaproteobacteria; order Rhizobiales; family Beijerinckiaceae; genus Methylocapsa. The sequence continues at coordinate 379,372 of CAWFIA010000006.1, read as the reverse complement.
GTCGGAGCTTATTTTGCTCCCACGCAAGGCGGGGCCGCCTTTACGAGCCCGGCCGTGGCCGAAACGCTCGAAGCGCTTCAGCGTTATGGCGCGAAGGGGATCGGGCAATCGTCCTGGGGCCCTGCCGGCTTCGCCTTCGCGGAGGGCCCGGATGAAGCGCAACGCCTCTGCGACGATTTGCGCGCCAAGGCTAATGCTTTAGGAGTAGACATAGCGATCTGCAAAGGACTAAATCGCGGCGCGGTCGTGAAGGGGCAATCTTCAACGACCGACAAATAGGGGAAACGTCTTGGCCAAGAATATATTGCACATGCTCAGCCCGCTGAAGCATATGAGTCCTTTCGACGTGAACATGGCTCTCGATGCCGGCTATGATTCCGTCACGCCCTATACGGGCGTCACTCTTAACGAGGTCACCTCTCTGGTGCAGGACGCGATGTTCTCGCGCTCGCCGAGAGACGCCGTGCGCACCGCCGTGTTCATCGCCGGAAAGGACGCAGGGCTCGCGCTCGACATGCTCGACCGTTTTCGCGCGACGCTTTTGAAACCCTTTGAGATTTCCGCTTTCGCGGATCCCGCCGGCTCCTTCACTACCGCCGCGGCGATGGTCGCCTGCGCCGAGAAATTGCTCAAGGAGAAAAAGGACAAGGTTCTCGCCGGGACGAAAATTCTAATCTTCGGCGCGACAGGCGTCGTCGGTTACGCCGCCGGCGTCATTTCCGCGCTGGAAGGCGCCGACGTTACGCTCGCCGGCTATGACGGGCCGAAACGCGTGCAGCAGAAAGCGGACGACATCAAGACGCGCTTTGGCGTCGAAGTGCGCGCGGTCGACGCCGGCACGGATGAAAAAAAGATTGAGGCGCTGGAGGGTATCGAAGTCGTCTTCTGCGCCGCCGCCGCCGGCGTCCAGGTTCTTTCGAAGGAGGCGCTCGCCGCATCGAAGTCGCTGCTCGTCGCCGCCGACGTCAACGCCGTGCCGCCGGCCGGCATTGAAGGTCTGGAGCTTTTTGCGAAGGGTGCCGAACTGCCTGGCGGCGCGCTCGGCATCGGGCCGCTGGCGATCGGCGACGTCAAATACAAGACTGAATCCGGCCTGTTCGAGAGGATGGCGACGTCGAGCAAGGCGTTCGCGCTCGACTTCCGCGACGCTTTTGCGCTCGCCCGCGAGATCGTCTGAGATCACGGCCCTAAAGGAAAAGGCGCGGACTTTGGTCATGTGGTCCGTGCTCCCTGATCTGAAATCGTACCCGGCTGGCGCTACGGTTCTCATCGCGGCGGATTCGGGACGCGCTCTTGCCGCCGCCGCGCAGCGCTCTGGCTACCGGCCGCTCGTCGCTGATCTCTTCGACGATGCGGATACGCGCCGCCTTTGCGCTGCGAACCGTCGCGCCGGCGAGCCGCGCTCCGGTTTCGCCGCAGAGGCGTTAATCCGCCGCGCTTGATAGACTGGCGGAGGTCGAAGCCCCTTGCGGCCTCGTCTGTGGCGCAGGATTCGAGGATCGGATTGAGCTTCTCGCGTTGATCGCGGGGCGATGGCCGCTTTACGGCAACCCGCCTGAGATCGTGCGTCGTGCGAAAAATCCGGAAGTCCTCGCCGAGCTTTGCCGGCGCCTGCGGATCCCGCATCCGGAGGTCAGTCTTTCGGCGCCGAAGAATCCCGAAAACTGGCTTCTCAAAAGCGTCGGCGGAGCCGGCGGCGGCCATGTCGCTCCAGCCGCCGGGTGGCAAGCCGGCGACGAGCCCGTTTACTTCCAGCGCTTCGCGCCGGGCGAGCCAATCTCGATCCTGTGTCTTTGCGACGGATCGAACGCCATCGCGCTTGGCGCGAGCCGGCAATGGACGGCCCCCGCGCCGGGCGAACCGTTCCGCTATGGCGGCTGCGTGCGGCCGGCCGGTCTGCCGCCGCGGATCGAAGAACAGTTGGCCGACGCCGCCGGCGCGCTCGCCTGCGAGCTTAGCCTCGTTGGCCTCAACAGCTTCGACTTTCTTGTCGACAGCGAGGCTTTGGCGCTGATCGAAATCAATCCCCGCCCTGGCGCGACGCTCGATATTTTCGAGGATCGGCAAGGCCAGCTGTTCAAGGCGCATATTGACGCGTGCGGCGGCCATTTGGCTCGCCCAGCACTGCAGTTCGTCGGGGCCGCGGCGGCGGCGATCGCTTATGCGCCGAGAGCGATCGCCTCAATGCCGGCGCTCGTTTGGCCGCACTGGGCGGCCGACCGTCAAAGGCCGAAAACCGCCGTCGGCTTGTATGATCCGCTGTGCACCATTAAAGCGTGTTCTGCGGATCCGTCGAGCGCGCGTAAGCTGGTCGAAGAACGGACCTCTCTGTTGCTGAAAGCATTGGACCAACAAAGGGAGATGGCGCCTTGAGCGAGACGGCGTTGAGCATCAACACGCTGGCCGGACATCTTGTCGACCGGATGGTCGCCGACGCGGCCAAATTGCGCGTGATCGTCGCCAAGGGCGCCCGCGGCGAAACCGTCATCGACGCCGGCAAGGCGGCCCGCGGCGGCATCGAGGCCGGTTTGCGCATCGCCGAAATCTGCCTCGGCGGTCTCGGAGCCGTAGCGCTGGCGCCAACCGGCCGCAATCCGAAATGGCCGTTCGAAATTTCGGTCCGCACGACCGACCCGGTGATTGCATGTCTCGCCAGCCAATACGCCGGCTGGGCCCTGTCGCATGGCGAAGGCAAGGGCGCGTTTTTCGCGCTCGGCTCCGGTCCCGGGCGCGCCCTTGCGCGCAAGGAGCCGCTGTTTGACGATCTCGCCTATCGTGATCAGGCGACGCGGGCGACTCTCGTGCTGGAGAGCGAGCGCCCGCCGCCGCCCGAAGTGGTGGACAAAGTCGCCGAAGCTTGCGGAGTCGCGCCGGAAAATCTGACTTTCATTTTCGCGCCGACGCAAAGCCTCGCAGGCGGCGTGCAAATCGTTTCGCGGGTCCTGGAAGTCGTGCTGCACAAGGCGCATGAGCTGAAATTTCCGCTGGAGCGCATTATCGACGGCCTCGCCAGCGCGCCGCTATCGCCGCCCCATCCCGATTTCGTTGAGGCCATGGGCCGCACCAACGACGCCATCATCTACGCGGGCCAGGCCCATCTTTTCGTGACCGGTCCGGCGGACGAGGCGAAGGCTCTGGCGGAGCAATTGCCGAGCACGTCGTCGCGCGATCATGGCCGGCCCTTCGCGGAAATCTTCAAAGCCTACAAGGGCGATTTCTATGCGATCGACCGCCTGCTGTTCAGCCCCGCTCAAGCGATCGTCACGGCTGTCGATACCGGGCAGACGTTCCGCGCCGGCAAGATCGACAACGCCCTGCTCGATGCCTGCTTCTCCTGAGCGGACCGCGCGCGCCGCTTTCGCCACGCCGCCAAAATCGCCATCGCGGTCGATCTTTATGATTGGCATGCGCGCGATCTGACGGCGGCCTTCGCCGCGCGCCGGGCGCGATCGCGACACCGATCCGGCTCGCGCAATGCGGGTTCGACACGAAGCGCCAAAGCGGCCTCGTCATCCCCGGCTTCGGCCTCAGACCTGCCGGACGCCGTCTTCGTCCGGGCCATCGGATCGGGCGACGTTCGAAAGCGTCACTTTGCGGCTCGAGCGTTCTCCATGGTCTCGCCGCCATCGGCGTCCCCGTGGTCAATCCGGCGCGCGCGATCGAGGTCTGCGTCGACAAGGCGGCGACAAGCTTCGCCCTCGCGCGAGCAGGGATACCGACGCCGCCGACCGTCGCCGTTCAGTCGCACGAAGCAGCGCGAAAAATCGTCCGGCGCGAGGCGGCGCGCGGACCGCTCGTGCTGAAGCCGCTGTTCGGCGCGCAAGGCTTCGGCTTGAAGCTGATCGCGCGGGAAGAGGATCTTCCGCCAATCGAGGCCGTCGCAGGAGTCTATTATCTCCAGCGTTTCGTCGGCGTCGAGCGTGATGGTTTCGCCGACTTGCGTTTCTTCATCTCGCGCGGCGAGGTCGTCGCCGCGATGACGCGCAAAGCCTCGCAATGGATAACCAACGTCAAGCTCGGCGCGCGGCCGGAATGGCTTGAGCCCGACGCGAGGCTCGTCGGCCTCGCCCTGCGGTCGGCGGCGGCGGTCGGCGCGCAATTCGCCGGCGTAGACATGATCATCGACGCCAACGACGAGCCGCAAGTGCTCGAAGTCAACAGCATGCCTGGCTGGCGCGGCTTGCAGAAGGTTGCGCCTTTTTCAATCGCCGACCGTCTCGCCAGCGATTTTTTGGCGCATATCGGCGCGAAGGTTGAGCGACACATTGTTCATCCCGAAACCGAACCCGCCGCATGAACGAGACCGCCTTCAATGTTGCCGCAAGGGCCTTCATCGCCTCCTGCCGCGACGAGATCGAGGCGCCGAAACCCGGCAATGTCCATATTTTCGCCGAAGGCCACGGCATGACGGTCGAGCATTTCCGGCACAGCGCAGAGGCCGCCGCCAAACCTCTGTGCGCATGCGGCGCTCCCGTCGGCGCCCGCGTTCTCGGCGCCGTCGAGGCGACTTTCGCCAGCGTCGGCAGTCAACACCAATCTCGGGATCATTCTTCTGTGCGCGCCGCTCGCCGCCGCCGCCGATCTCCGAGCAGGGATCGGCGGCGATTTTCGCGCCTGCGTGAAAGCCGCGCTCACGGGACTGACGCGCGCCGACGCGCAATCCGCCTTCAAAGCCATCGTCCGCGCTTCGCCGGCCGGCCTTGGCCCGTCTACCCGCCATGACGTGCGGCAAGCGCGCCGAAACCACCCTGCTCGAAGCGATGAAAGAGGCCGCCGGCCGCGACCGCATCGCCTACCAATACGCAACCGGCTACGCCGATATTTTCGGGTTGGCATCAACGCTCTTGACGCGGCGCACAAAAAAGACTGGCCGCCGCCATGGCCGACCGTTGCGGTCTACCTTAGCTTCCTTGCTCGGAATTTTCGACAGCCACATCGCACGCAAGAATGGCCTCGCCGCGGCGGAAGCCGTCCAGCGAGGCCGCGATCGCTCGTTCGCGACAGTTTTATGTCAAAGGCCGACCCGGCCGACGCGCTTGACGATCTGCTCGCTTTCGACCGGCGCCTCAAAGATGTACGGCCTCAACCCGGGAACAAGCGCCGATCTCACAGTCGCGACGCTTTTCGCCGATCGTCTAACTCGTATCTTGATCCAGCGCGGCAATAATGGTTGAGTGCGCGCGAGCGGACAAGCGCCGCTTCAATCCGGCAAACCGGCCCGGCGAAAGATGGGCGCTGATAACAAGGATCGAACCTTCTATCCGTCTAACTTCTTCGATAGTGTCTGCAACGATTTTAGTCGATGGGAGGATCTTTCAACGTGGCCAAGATCAACAAACTGCTTGTCGGCGAATCGCTCGTCGGCGAAGGCAACGAAGTCGCTCATATCGACCTCCTCATCGGACCGCGCGGCAGCGCAGCGGAAACGGCCTTCGCCAGTGCGCTCACCAATAACAAGGACGGCTTCACTACGCTGCTCGCCGTCGTCGCGCCGAACCTCCTCGTCAAGCCGGCGACCGTCCTCTTCAACAAGGTGACGATCAAGAACGCGACCCAGGCCGTGCAGATGTTCGGGCCGGCGCAGCACGGCATCGCCAAGGCCGTCGCCGACAGCGTCGCCGATGGCGTCATCCCGATCGCGGAAGCCGACGATATCTTCATCTGCGTCGGCGTCTTCATCCATTGGGAAGCCAAGGATGATCAGAAGATTCAAGACTACAACTACCAGGCGACCAAGGAAGCGATCGCAGCGCGCCATCACCGGCGAACCCTCGCCTGAAACCGTCGTCGCCCAGCGCAACACCGCCAAACATCCTTTCGCGCCGAATTAACACGCAAAAAACGCTCTTCGGAAGAATGTCGTCAAGGGGGCCTCGGCCCCCTTTTTTTACGCTCATGCGCCAGGCAGCAGATCTGAGCCGCTCAGACGCCCGTCGTGCAGCGCCGAAGCGACGAGGACGCCATGCGATCCCCGCGCCGCGCCAGCGCGGCGAGATCCGCCGGCCCGCGAACGCCGCCGGCGGCGTAAACGCTCGCGCCGGTCCTGCGCATCATCGCGACAGGCGTTCGAGATCCGGCCCCGCATCGCCGCCGACGCGGTCAAGCGTCATGACGATGACGCGGGAAGGCCATAGTCGTTGCGCCGCCAGCAGCGCCGGCATCCCGCGAAAGTCATCGCCGCGAAAGTCGAGCGATAGGATCAGCTCGCTCTCCGCCCGCGAGCTCCGCAAGCCTCGTCGCGCTCTTCAACGATTCGCTGCCAAGGACGAGCAGTCTTCCGCGGGTGACGCGACAGCCACGATCGCGCCTTGGCCGCGTCGGCGACGCCCGCATCGACCCAGAACGCCGCCTGCGGAAAGGCTTCGCCAAGGGCGCGCAACGTCTTCTCATGATCGCCGCGCCGATCAGAATGCGTCGAGATCGGCGACATAGATCGCGCGGAAAGGATGGAGCGCCAACACTCCTGCCGACGACGTCAATCGGCGCGCTCGTCGCGGAAAGGCGGCGTCTCGATTGGCGGATAAGTGTCGCGACGCCCGAGACCGCGCGCGCACGACCGCGCCACCCTTGAAGTCGATCACGGGAATGACTCCCATCAAGCGCCTGCTCGTCATGGCCGGGCTTGACCCGGATATCAGGCAAGACATGCCGGATAACCGGTCTCCCGACCATGCGAGAGGACCGATGGTCGCGCCTTCGAAGCATATCGACATGCAGGACATCATCGGCTGGGATATTGGCGGCGCGCATCTCAAGGCCGCGCGCACCGAAGAGCGGCGTCATCATCGGCGGCGGCGCAGATCGCCTGCCCGCTGTGGCTCGGCCTTGGCGAGCTTGACCGCGCCTTCGCGGAGGCGAGCGCGGCAAATCGGCCGCGCCGCGCTCAACGCCATCACCATGACCGGCGAATTGTCCGACGCCTTCGCGACGCGCGCGGAGGGCGTCGCCGGCGTCGCCGCGATCGCCGAACGCCTGCTCTCGCCTGAGCGCCGTATTTTACGCCGCCCGCGCCGGCTTCGTCGATGGCGCCGACGCGCCTATGCACGCGCAGGACATCGGCTCGGCCAATTGGCACGCCAGCGCGACGCTCGCCGGCGCGCGCGCGCAGTAAGGCGCTCTTCGTCGATATGGGTTCGACGACGACCGATATCATCCCCATCGCCGATGGCCCGCCGGCGAGTCGCGGCTTTACGACGCCGAAAGGCTCGCGCATGGCGAACTCGTCTACACCGGCCTCATCGCGAACCTTTCTGATGGCGGGGCCGAAAGTTGTTCCCTTCGGCGGGCGATGGACGCCATTGATGAACGAATGGTTCGCGGATATGGCGGACGTCCATCGCATTCTCGATCAATTGCCGCGAAGGCGCCGACATGATGGACGCGCCCGACGGCCGCGAGAAGACGATCGCCGCCTCCTGCGCACGGCTTGCGCGCATGATCGGGCGCGATGCGCAAGAGGCGGATGACGCGGCCTGGAAACGGCTCGCGCGCTTCTTCGCCGAGGCGCAGTTGCGCGAATTGTTCGATGCGGCGAGCTCTCGTCCTGTCGCGCGGGCTGATCGCGGACCGACGCGCCCGTCGTCGGCGCAGGCGTCGGCCGCGCCGTATCCGCGCAGCTGGCGTCGCGGATGGGCGCCCTCTACTCGCATTCGACGATCTGATCGAGGCCGCTCCGAAGGCGCGGAGCAAAGCCTCCGATTGCGCGGCGGCCGCCGCAGTTGCGCTCATCGCCGCGCGCTACTTCGAAGCGTAATATCTGTCCCGCGCCTGCATCAACCATGCCAGGCTTCGCGCTCTTCCGGCCCTGCCGTCTTGTCGATCGCAATCTGCAGATAGGCGATTTCCCGATCGATCTTTTCGCGCGGCGCATGTCGCAGCCGCGTGATCAGGATCGCGCATTCGAGCACGGCGGCTTGGCGGCGCGATTGAAGCCGTTGAACGGCGCATGGTTCTCGACGCGCTGCACCCTGCAGTGGAATCGCGGCCGCTCTTTATGATCATCGACATTCATGACTTTCAGCTCTGCATGCGCCAGCGCCGCCGCAAGACGCGGCGGACGCCCCTGCGGCGCCGAGGCCATCGGCCAGTCGCGCCGCCCGGTGACGAGCCCGGCGAAAATGCGCGCATCATCGACGTAGTTGGCGACGGCGAAAGGAACCGCGAGAAGATTGTCGAGCGTCGTCGAGGGCCGGAACGGCGCAATGATCCAGCCGCCGGCTCCTCGATCAAGCCGAGCGGCGCGAGATGCGCCTTGCCCGAGCGCGTCTATCGTCGTGACGACGACTTCACGGATCATCGGCATTTTTTTGGCTCGTCGACTTCGTGGCGACGGACGGGCCTTTCCTGCGCAATGTGTGCCCGGCCTCGCGCAGTCGGTCCGTTTCCTCGACCGGGCGATCCGCGCCGCACGCCCCAGTCCAGCACCTCATCCTGCGCATAGCGCTTGCCGAGCGCGAAAGCGATCTCGGCTTTGGCGAGTTCGGCGCCAAGATAGAAAGCGTGCGCGCCGTCGGCCTCGACCCCAAGCTGTGGGAACAAAGAGAAGGCGTCGCGCGATATATGATGACCGTCACAATTATAAACGTGGATTCCGTCCTGCGCCGTCGCGATGCGAAAATTGGCGTCGCGCACATCGGCGGCCATCTCGGCGATTTCTTCGGGCGTCGAGGGATAGGGCGCTCTATCATGGAGTTGCAACAGACCCGCGTCATAGCCTTTGGGAAGCGCGCCGTCCGCCGCGGCCGCGAACATGAGTCGGCGGGCGGCGTCGTGCTCCTCGATCGTGCGCCGCGTATGCGGGCTCACCTGAACGGTCAGCACGTTGCGGATCTTGAGCTCCGAACAAAGGCCGACAAGGACGCCTGTGAGGCCGCCCGAATCGACTTCGGTCAACTCGGTCAGATTGCCCGTCCCCATCATCATCTCCGCCTGCGGAAGACGTCGTCGCGCCTCGACATAACGAGCGAGCGAAGCGGCGAATCCGAAGTTGATCGGATCGAGAATGGGATCAATGATGTAGGACAATCCGCGCCGCTCCGCTTCCTGCGCCGCGCAGATCAGCGAATCAAGGTCGTGCGGGGGCGACCCGACGAGGATCGGCGTCGCCCCCGCCTCTTGCGCGAGATCGAGATTGCCTTCGTTGAGGCTCAAGAGGAAATCCGCCCCCGCCGCGGCGCCGCGCCGCAATTCGTCGGCGTCGAAAGAATTGACGCTGACCGAAAGACCTGCCGCCTTGAGGGCGCGAACGGACTCTTCGAGGTGCGGGAACGGTGTGTCGGGAAGGCAGCCAAGATCGATGATGTCGGCCCCGGCGCGCCGCAGCCCCTCGGCGCGCGAAAGGATCGCCTCGATGGACAAAGCGGAAGCGTCGACGATCTCGGCGAAGATGCGAATGTCATAACGCGAAAGATCCGGAGCCTTGCCGTCGCGTCCGAAAAAAGCGGGAAGGTCAAAGATCTCGTCCGGCCCGCGCGCGACGGCGACGCCGAATTCGCTCGTCAGCCTTTCGACATCGCCGCGGAAGCGGCCGGGCAGAATAATGCGATCGGTGTTGAGCGGACGCGGCAGCCGCCGCAGCAGGATCGCTTCCGTCATCAAGGCCGCAACCTTGACGCCGATGTTGCAAATCTCCCAGGCGAAGGGCGTCTCGCCTAACGATCGCATCAGCCGCTCAAGACGCGGATAAGCGAGGTGGCCGGTAACGAGAAGAAGGCGTTCGCCCATGTCCGCATCAGCCTGTAAGAAGCTTCCGCCATCGGCCGGATTTTCTCACGCCGACGCCGGGGACGCGGCGCTGGCCGTTTCGCTTGTCACCGGCGCCCCAAGCATCCCGCCGCTTTGCAAAATCTCTTTGGCGAAAGACAGTGAGGCGGGTCCGGCGATGGCGATTTGAGCCCCGCTTCGCGCGGCGAACAGCGGAAACAACGGATCGACGATTCGCTTCGCCGCGAGCTCAGCGAGCGAAACGGGCCAGCCGAGATCACAGGATTTGATCAACACGAGGCGCGCCGCGGCGAAGGCGCCCGCAAGCCAAGCTGCGAGCGAATCGGAGGTTGCGTCCCAGCATGCCGGAATGTCCGGCGCCGCCAGCGTCATCGCCGAGGGGAGCCATACGGGAATCCGTCCGGCCTCGATCGTCGCCGCGATCTCGCGGCGGGAGGAGGCGAGCGCGTAGCGATCCGAATGGGCCGCGAGGACGACGCCGAATTGCTCCATCGCCAGCAGCGCCAGGCGATGCGCGGCAATATCGTCGAAGCGCATGCCGGCCTGCGCGGCGCGAACGGCGCGCGCGAAAGGGCCGCCTCCCGGCACAAGGATCAGCGGCCGCGCCGACGCGGCGAGCGCGGCGAGCCAGGCCTCGCGCTGCGGCGAATCGGCCAGGCTGCCGCCGAGCTTGATGACGAAGAGATTCAATGGCTCCGCGAACCTCTCAGCTTGACGGCGGCAACGGCGTCGGGAAGCGACGGATAGAGACGTTTGAGAGCGGTCGCCTCTTTCGGACGTTCGCGCCGGATCTCGACGCCGACGGCGCCGCGTATGACGTCAAGCTTTTCGACGCGCGCGCGAACGCTGACGACGCTCGGATGGGTTAGCACGGCGTCGGCGATCTCGCCGGTGAGAGTTTCAATCAGTTCAATATGGCCGCGGCCGGTGATCATCCTGATCGCGTCGACGATGAGGTCATAAGAAAAGATATCGCGCATGTCGTCGGAGCGCATGCGCGCGCGGGCGACGTCGACGTCGATGTTGAAGCGAACATCCTGCTTCTTGGCGCGCTCGAATTCATAAGCGCCAATCGAGCACGGCATGATGAGGTCGTGAACGAAGACGCGATCGGTCTCGGCGTCCTCATTGAGCGGAACATAGCCGCGTCCGAGAAGACGCCAGTCGACGCCGGCCTCCCCGTCCGCGGACTGTGAATCGGCGACATGCGGAATGAGATCGCGGATCATGGCGACGGCGGCAAGATCGATTCCGGCTGCGCGATCGCCGCCGCAAAGACCGCCGCGAAAGCCAAGATAATCCGGCCGCAGCGGCAACAAGCGCGGGACGTCCGGCGCCTCCAGCGAGCCGGCCAATCCCGACAGCAGACCCGCCTCCCGGCAGAGCTCGACGAAGGCGGAGAGCGCTGCCACATCCATGTAATTGAGGAGACGGCCTCGTCCCTTGACGAAAGTATCGAGCATCGCGCCCTTGAACCCGCATTCAGCCATGAGCTTGAGACAGATTGAGATTTGGCCCGCGATCGGCGAAAAGCACGCCGACGAGTTTTGTCCTGTCCGCCAGCGTCCCGAGCGCGCGGATGCGTTCAGCGCCCACCGCGTCCGACGACAGGCCGACCTTGACATAATCAACGCCTCTCGCCGCGAGGGCGAGCGCGGCGGCGGTCGCGGCGGAAGGCGAATCGAAATCATCGCCGGCCGCGGCGCTGACCGGCTTCCGTTTGCCGACCGCGTCGACGATAGAGGCGACCTCGTCAAGAGCCATCGCCCCGAGCGCGCCTTTGCCGGGGTCCTTCAGATCAACCATATCGACGCCGCTCGCAACGACGGCGTTAGCCTCTTCCCGGTTGATCACGCTTGCGAGCATCAACGTCATTGTGCGATTTCCTCCCGGCGGCTCAGCGATTGTCGAGCGCAAGGATTGCTCCGGCGCCATTTTTCGCGTAGCGCACGCGCCCGCATGATCATTTCAATTCAATCGATCATGCTCGCTTTGATCTGTTGGTGTTGGCGTTATTCTGCCGCTGCATCGCACGTCCGTCATTGCAACGGTTCGCGCGTTTTTTGGATCACTCCTTCATACAATAAGCCGCTGGGCCGGAAAGGCAATTGCCGGAGCCTCGGCTGCGGCGCTTCGACGCCGCAGCGGCGACGCCGCGCGACCCTCGATCAGCGCGAGAAAATTGCGCAGCAGCTGATGTCCCTGTTCGGTCAGGATCGACTCGGGATGAAACTGCACGCCGAACGTGTTGTGCCGGCGATGCTGCAGCGCCATGATCTCGCCTTCCGGGGACCAGGCCGTCGCCTCCAGCGGCCCCTCGGCGTCGTCGAGCTCGACGATCAAGGAATGGTAGCGTCCGACGGTGAGTGGGTTGGGCAAGCGCTTGCAGAATCCCTGCGCCGCTGTGTCGCACCGCGCTCGCTTCTCCATGCATCGGCCGACGCGCCCTTGTGACGCGCCCGCCAAAAACCTGTCCAATCGCCTGATGGCCAAGGCAAACGCCAAGAATTGGCAAGCGTCCGGAATAGTCGCGGACAAGCTGCATCGACATTCCCGCTTCGTTCGGCGTGCAAGGCCCAGGTGAAATGACGATCGCCTCTGGCGCCGCCTCGGGCAAGACCGCGTCGTTGCGGACGACGACCACGCTCTCGCCAAGTTCGCGCAAGTAGCTCGCCAGCGTATGGACGAAGGAATCATAATTGTCGATGACGAGGATCATTGCGCGAATTCCGCTGTGCCGAAGGCCTCGAAAATCCGCCGCGCCTTGTCTAGCGTTTCGACATATTCCAAGGCTGGATCAGAGGCGGTGACGATGCCGCCGCCGGCCTGGACGACGCAACAGCCGGCGCGAAAACTCGCGGTGCGAATGACGATATTCAAATCCATTGTCCCGTTGAAGCCAAGATAGCCGATGGCGCCGCAATAGGGACCGCGCGCATGGCCCTCGAGTTCGGTGATGATCTCCATGGCGCGCAGTTTCGGCGCGCCGGTGATGGACCCTCCCGGGAAAGCGGCGGCCAGCAGGTCGACCGGCCCGCGGCCTTCGGCGAGACGCCCCGTCACCGTCGAGACGAGATGATGCACTGTCGCAAAGGATTCAAGGCCGCAGAGCTGCGGCGCCTTGACCGAGCCCGGCGCGCAAACCCTGGACAGATCGTTGCGCAGAAGGTCGACGATCATGACGTTTTCGGCGCGGTCCTTGCGGCTTTCGCTGAGCGCCTTCGCCTGCAGCATGTCGACCAGCGCGTCGGCGAAGCGCGGGCGTGTGCCCTTGATCGGGCGCGTCTCGACAAAGTCGCCGGAAACGCGCAAAAACCGCTCGGGCGAAGCCGATGCGATGATGAAGTTCGCATGGTCGAGATAGGCGGCGAAAGGCGCCGGATTGATCCGGCGCAAGCGGCGATAGAAGCCGAAATGATCGAAATCAGGCGGGACCGGAGCGGCGAATCGCTGCGATAGATTGGCCTGAAAAATATCGCCCGCAAGAATGCGCTCGATCACGACGGCGACCGCGCTTTCGTATTGCGCGCGGTTGAAATTGCTGGTCCAGCCTGAAATCGAGCGCGGGCCGCCCGACGGCGCGCGAGGCGTCCGCAAGAGCGCCACCTGAAATTCGACGCCGCGCGCGATCGCGCGATCGCGGCGCGCCGCCGCGTCCTTTTCGGGCAGGCCGGTCGAAATGATCCAGGCGCGCCGGACCATACGATCAAAGGCGACGACGACATCGTAAAGCCCAAGCGAGAGATCCAGAAAGGCGAGATCGTCCCGCAAAGGCCGCGGCAGCCGCTCGAGGCTGCGGCCGAGCTCATAGGAAAAGAGTCCCGCGGCGCCCCCCTGGAACGGCGGCAGGCCCGGCAGCGGCGGCGTCCGATAATCGGCCAGCGTCGCTTTCAACCGCCCGACCCAGCCGGCGTCGGCCTCCTTGCCTTGAATCCGCGCAAAGGGATCGGCGGCGATGAAACTGTAGCGCCCAAGCGCGTCATCGCTCATGGCGCTGTCGAGAAAGGTCAGGAAGGGCAGATCCTTGAGCGCGAAGGCCGCCTCGACTGGATCGCAAAAATCGATTTCGATGACATGCATGAGCGTGCTCACGAAACCTTGAACCAACCGAGAAGGCGCCGCTACGCGGGATGGCAGGCGTGAAAGGCCAAAAAACGCTTGCCCGCGCCGTTGCGCGGGCGCCAATCAACAAGCCGGCGCGCATGCGCCGCCATGACGCCCCTTAACGGGCGCCGCAGCGCTTTATTTGTCACTTTTGGGCGGCTCCGGCGGCTTTGGCGCGCCCTCGGCCGGTTGCGGCGCTTCCTTCGGCGCCGGAGCCGGCGCCTTTGGCGGCTCGGCCGGCCGCGGCCGACCCTTGTAGGCGAAGAGGTCGTCTAACGGAATGCCCGCGCCAACAGCCGAGGCGAAGTCAGTGGCGCTCAAATTGGTTGCCGCCGCGGCTTGGCGAAGCATGGACTTTTTCCTCCCGGCGCACCCTTCGGTTCAGCGCGGGGGCGATCGCAAAGGCCGCGCTTTCCGAGAGAACGTCCAAAATATCGATATGCCTATTATGTTAGATCGCGTCAACTCCGGCGAGGGATGCGACAAATAGCCGTCGGCCAAAAATGGCCGGCGTCATCTTGCGCGAGAGGGGCGCCTCACGTAGCATCGTCACACGCGCCCAAGCCCAGTTCGATTATAAACACCGCCCATCGGCGCCAACAACGTGGCGGCTTTATCACCCGAGTGGTTCGGCCCGCCCGAGTTGTTCGCCTGCGGCGCATGCGCATGACGAGTTAAGAGCGCCGCGAATCGTAACGCTGTTAACTGGCTCGGCCATGTTCCGGAAGCTGCGCGCTTCAAACATGATCCCGAAAGGCCACGGACTTTTCGGATAGGATCATGCGGTAATATAAGGATTGGCGAACAGGACGATTGCATTTTCAATCGTCATGTTCGGGGAAACGCACGCTCGAAAATGGCGCGCAAAGCGCCGCGCGAGCATATTGGGAGGAGGGTCGATGGTTGACGCCCGCATCGATGGGAAGTCCGCTTCGCTCGAAGCGGCCGCCGAAGTTTCGGCCGAGATCCTTTTGCGCGCGCGGATGCCCGTTATCGCCGGACTTGGCGCGGACGTCGCCGGCGCCGGCGCTGCGATCCTGCTTGCCGAAAGGCTGCACGGTGCCTACGACCATTTGCGCTCAAACGAAATTTTCACGGATCTCGACGTCGTGCGCCAGACCGGCGCGATGGTGACAACGCCGAGCGTCGCGCGCTCGCGGGCCGACGTCCTGCTTTTTATCGGCGATGATCTGACCGCCATCTGGCCACAGCTGATCGAGCGTCTTCGCCCCGCCGAAATTCCGGCGCAAGATCTCG
Organism: uncultured Alphaproteobacteria bacterium; assembly: GCA_963815815.1. Taxonomy (GTDB): domain Bacteria; phylum Pseudomonadota; class Alphaproteobacteria; order Rhizobiales; family Beijerinckiaceae; genus Methylocapsa. Next base: position 364,288 of record CAWFIA010000006.1, on the reverse strand, counting down.
CGCAAAGCCCTCGCGACCTCATTTGGATCGCGCCCCCGCAAGGCGCCGCCATCGAAGGCGTCGCCATCAAGCGGCTGGAGGCGCCCGACCTTCACGCGACTCTCGCCGCGTTGCGCGCGCGCGTCGCCGGCCGGCCGATCGCCGCCGCAAAGAGCGTCAGCGAGGAACTCGACGAGGTCGCGGCGGTCTTAAACAACGCGCGCTTCGGCGTCGTGGTTTGGGGGCCGCGCAAGCTCGACCGGCTTGCGGTCGAGATGGCGACCGGCCTCGTCATCGATCTCAACAAGACGACGCGCTTCTCGAGCCTGCCGCTCGGAACCGGCGATAACGCCGCCGGCGTCGTGCAGACATCGGGCTGGACGACGGGCTTTCCGGTGCGGACATCGTTCGGGCGCGGCTTTCCCGAGCACGACACATGGCGCTTCGACGCCCACCGGATGGTCGAGAGCGGGGAAGCCGACGCCGCGCTGTGGATCTCCGCCTACGGCACCGCGACGCCGCCATGGCAGCGGGATATTCCGATCGTCGCCCTGGTTCCGGCGGCGGCGCAGTTCGCCAAGGAGCCGCGCGTGCGCGTCGACATCGCATGCCCCGGCGTCGATCATGACTGCGCCGAATATGCGCGGGAAGTCGGCGCGATCGTCGCGCGGGAGGCCTCGCATCGGAGCGGCGCCATCTCCGTCGCCGCCTTCATCGCGAGCATAGCGCAACAGATTGCCGGAGGCGCCTAAATGCTAATTCGTCTCAAGGGCGGCCGCGTCATCGACCCCTATCATCAGTGCGACGAGATCGCCGATGTTTGGATCGAGGACGGCCACATCGTCAGGGCTCCGGCCGGCCGCCAAGCCGATGCGACGCATGATGTCTCCGGCAAGATCGTCATGGCCGGCGCGATCGACATTCATTCCCACATCGCCGGCGGCAACGTGAACACCGCGCGCCTGCTTCTGCCCGAGCTGCATCGCGCGCGCATGGCGCCGATGCTGCCGCTAGGCACGTCCAGATGGTCGACTTATGAAACCGGGACGATCTACGCCGGAATGGGATTCACCACCGTGGTTGAGCCCGCCGTCGCGCCGCATCAGGCGCTACAGGCGCATCTCGAACTTTCCGACATCCCGATCATTGACAAGGCAACGCTGACCATCCTCGGCAATGACGATTTCCTGCTCAGCCTGTTGCGCGACGGCGAAAGCCCGGCGGCGGTCGCCGATTATGTCGGCGCGACGCTGACCGCGACCAACAGCTTGGGGCTCAAATGCATCAACGCGGGCGGCGCCGAAGCCTTCAAATATAATGCGCGGACTTTCGGGCTCGACGACGTCGTGCCCTTCTATGGCGTGACTTCGCGAAGAATTGTCGAAGCCTTGCAGCAGGCCGTGACGGACCTCAAGGTTCCGCATCCGCTGCATCTGCACATGAACAATCTCGGCGTTCCGGGCAACGTCACGACCGCTCTCGCAACGCTCGAGGCCGCGCGCGGCTTGCCTTTGCATCTCGCGCATATGCAGTTCTACGGCTATGGCTCGGAGGGCGAACATGGCTTCTCCTCCGCCGCGTCGACGCTCGCCACCGCGGTCAACGGGACGCCCAACGTCACAGTCGATATCGGCCAAGTGATGTTCGGGCAGACGGTCACGATTTCCGGCGACGTGCTGCGCCAGTTCGAGGCTTCGGCACGCCGCCAAGCCGAAGAAATCCGTGATCATGGACGGCGATGCGAACGGCTTTGGCGTCGTGCCCTACCTCTATCGCGAAGAGCGCTTTCGTCAATGCAGTTCAGTGGGCCTGCGGCCTCGAGCTATTTCTCCTTATCGAGGATCCCTATCGCATCTTTTTCACCACAGACCACCCCAATGGCGCGCCGTTCACCACCTATCCGGATATATTCGCGCTGCTGATGAGCCGGGAGCGGCGCGCCGAGGCGCTGTCGCGCATCCCGCAGGACGTTCTCGCCTACACGACCTTGCCTGGCCTCGCGCGCGAATATGACGTCAAGGAAATCGCCGCGATGACGCGGGCGGCGCCGGCGAAATTGTTCGGCTTCAAGGATCGCGGCCAGCTCGGCGAGGGCGCAATCGCCGACGTCGCCGTCTATTCGCCAGGCGCAGACATCGCGAAAATGTTCCGCCACGCGCATCTCGTCTTCAAGGACGGTGATCTCGTCGTGCGCGACGGACGCGTCAGCCATTACCGCTGGGGCAAGGCGCTGAAAGTCAACCCAGCCTTTGACAGAGCGATCAACCGTCGACTTAGCGCCTATTACCAGCATCATTACGGCGTTTCCCACAATATGTTCGCGGTTCCCGCCCATATCCTTCCGCGCGCCGATCCGTTCAGGGAGGTCGCATGCGCCCAATAATCAGCAATGGCGTACGCATCGACGACACATTCGCCGAGGCGTTTCCGATGCGCGGCGCGGCGATCGTCATCACCGCTCCCAATCTCAAATGGGCGCGGCAGGCGGCCGCGACGATGACCGGCTTCGCCACATCCGTCATCGGCTGCGGCGCCGAGGCTGGCGTCGATCGCGAGCTGGCGGCGGAGCAAACGCCGGACGGACGTCCCGGCGTTCGCGTTCTGTTGTTTTCCATGTCGACCGACATGCTACAGACGCAATTGGTCAACCGCGTCGGGCAGTGCGTCTTGACCTCGCCAGGCTCCGCCTGCTTCGCCGATCTCGACAGTCCGGACCGGGCGCCGATGGGCGATTTGCTTCGTTATTTCGGCGATGGCTGGCAGATTTCGAAAAAATTTCTCGACCGCCACTTCTGGCGCATCCCCTGTATGGACGGCGAATTTCTCTGCGAGGCGACGACGGGCTTCACCAAGAAAGCCGTCGGCGGCGGCAATCTGCTGGTCATGGGCGCTAATTTCGAGACGACCCTGAACGCCGCCGAACATGCGATCGAGGCGATGAACGGCGTCGACGGCGCCATCATGCCCTTCCCCGGCGGGATCGTCCGCTCAGGTTCGAAAGTCGGGTCGAAATATAGCGGCGTGCCGGCGTCCACCAACGACGCCTATTGCCCGACGCTGCGCGGCATCACCAAGAGCAGCCTCGACGAGGACGTCGGCTGCGTCCTCGAAATCGTCATCGACGGATTGACCGAGAGCGCCGTCGCCGAAGCGATGCGCGCCGGACTCGCGGCCATCGTCAAGCTCGGGCCGAAAGACGGCGCGGTGCGCGTCGGCGCCGGCAATTATGGCGGCAAGCTTGGCCCCTTCCACTTTCACCTGAAGGATCTGTCGCCGTGACGCTCATCCTCGCGCTGAAACAGGAGCCCGATCAGCGGCTCGATCTCTCGCCGCTCGTTTCGCATTTGCTGGACGGCAAATCGGCAGGCGAAATCGCCGCGATCGAGCTGCAGACCACCCGCGAAAAGCGAACGGTCGGCGATATCTTCAACGTGACCGCCGGGTCGGTCGAGACGATCCGGTTCGAAGGCGGCTCGAATCGATTCGACAATCTCGGCCACGGGCTGCAAAGCGGCGACATCGTTGTCGACGGCGATTGCGGCCATGGCGCGGGGCGCGCGATGAGCGGCGGGCGTCTCGCCGTCAACGGCAGCGCCGGCCCCTTCGCTGGCTCGGCGCTGTCGGGCGGCCGGCTCGAAATCAAAGGCGACGCCGGCGATTTTCTCAGCGCCCCCCTCGACGGCGAAATGGAAGGGATGACCGGCGGCCTCGTGATCGTGCGCGGATCAGCCGGCGATCGCGCCGGCGATCGCCTGCGGCGCGGAACCATCGTCATCGAGGGCTCCGCCGGCGACTATCCCGGCAGCCGCATCATCGCCGGCACGCTGATCGCGCTCGCCGGCGGCGGCCGGCTGCCCGGCTGTCTGATGCGACGCGGCACGATCGTTCTCGGGTCAGCGCCGCAACTTGCGCCGACATTCGTCGATTGCGGCGTCAACCAGCTGACCTTCGCGGCTGTGTTCGCCCGTTTTTTGGAGCCCGACAGCAAGGGCGCGGCCGACCTTCTCGCAGGGCGCCTTCGCCGCTTCGCCGGAGACACGGCGGCGCTTGGCAAAGGCGAGATTCTCGTTCCCGCTTGACGCCGCACCAGCGCCTGCGCCAAGCAGATTCAGTCGTCATACTTCAAATAGGCGAAGCGGAGGTCTTTTTCCGGCGTCCCTTCGAGCGCGCCGCCGGCTTTTCCGGGCTGCCAGGACACCACTTCCTCGATTTTCTTCGCCAGTTCAAAGTCCTTGTCGGTGACGCCTTTCGCATTGTGATTCATGAGGCGCACCTCGACCCAGGCGTAAGAAGCGGTGATGTCCGGATGGTGCCAGGCCGCCTCGGCGAGATGGCCGACCGTATTGATCACCATTAAGGTGCCCTTCCAGCTATGGGTCTTGAATTTGCGGCGGATCCAGCCATGCTCCAGGCGCCAATGCGGCAGTTCGGCCTTCAGCCGCGCTTCGATTTCCTCATCCGAATAGGTGCGTTCCTTCTTTTCGTCCGTCATGGCGGAATTCTCCATGCTTAGTCGCCAGCGCGGCTCTGCTTTCGCCTCCGCCGTTTGACGCGACCATAGACCATCCAGCATAAACTTTTTCGACGCGTTTGGCTGAATTTCGGATGAGCGAATAAAGCGAAGACCGCCGCGAACGGCTCCCGAGGTTAGCGATGACAAGCAGCATGAAAATCGGCGCCGCCGATATTCTTCTCGTCGTCGACGTTCAGAACGATTTTCTTCTCGGCGGGCGGCTGCCGGTTCCGCGCGGCGACGAGGTCGTCGCGCCCGTCAACGCCCTGGCGCAACGCTTCGAGCATGTCGTCTTGACGCAGGATTGGCATCCGTCAGGCCACCATTCATTCGCCTCGACGCATGGCCGAGCGCCATTCGAAACGATCGAGGCCGCCTACGGCTCGCAGATCCTATGGCCGGATCATTGCGTTCAGGGAACGCCTGGCGCCGCCTTTAACGAGAATTTGTATGTCCCGCACGCCGAACTCATTCTGCGCAAAGGCTTTCGGCCAAGCATCGATTCCTATTCGGCCTTCTTCGAGAACGACCAGACGACGCCGACGGGGCTCGGCGGCTATCTGCGCGAGCGCGGGCTCCGAAGAATTTTTATCGCAGGCCTCGCCTTTGATTTTTGCGTGCGTTATTCGGCGGAGGACGCGCAAGCCAAAGGCTTCACGGCGATCGTGATCGAAGACGCATGTCGCGGCATCGATGTCGCCGGGTCGATGGCGGCGGCGCGGGAAAGTTTCTCGGCCCGTCGCATCGAAGTTGCGGCGAGTTCGTTTTTCGCCTAACCGCCACGGCGCAACGGCGATGCTTGATTCCGCCAATCGAGGCTCCTGTTGACCCCCATCATATCCATTTCCAACCTGAGCAAGACTTACGCGTCGGGCTTTGTCGCGCTAAAAAGCATCGACCTCGACATCAAAAGCGGCGAAATATTCGCGCTGCTTGGCCCGAATGGCGCAGGCAAAACAACACTGATCAACATCATCTGCGGCATCGTCAACGCGACGACGGGCGCCGTTCGCGCCGACGGCGATGATATCGTCCGCGACTATCGCGCCGCGCGCGCCAAGATCGGCCTTGTGCCGCAAGAGCTGTCGACGGACGCGTTCGAGACCGTCCTCTCGACCGTGCGATTCAGCCGCGGCCTGTTCGGCAAGGCGCAGAATCCGCCCTACATCGAGAAATTGCTGCGCGATCTTTCCTTGTGGGACAAGAGGGATAACCGGATCATGACCCTTTCGGGCGGCATGAAGCGCCGCCTGATGATCGCCAAGGCGCTCTCGCACGAACCGGCCATCCTGTTTCTCGACGAGCCGACCGCCGGCGTCGATGTTGAATTGCGACGCGACATGTGGGCGATGGTGCGGTCGCTGCGCGAAAGCGGCGTCACCATCATCCTGACGACGCATTATATCGAGGAGGCGGAGGAGATGGCCGACCGCATCGGCGTCATCCGCGCGGGCGAACTGATCCTTGTCGAGGACAAAGCGGCGCTCATGCGCAAGCTCGGCAAGAAGCAGCTGACCTTCGTCCTGCAGCACAGGCTCGCGAAAATCCCGGACGAACTGCGCGGCTTCAAGCTCGATCTGTCGGCCGACGGATGCGAGCTCGTCTACACCTTCGATTCGGCCGCCGACGAAAGCGGCATCGCCGTTTTGATGCAACGCCTCGCCGCAGCGGGCGTCGCGTTCAAGGATCTCCATACGCGAGAAAGCTCGCTCGAAGACATTTTCGTCAGCCTGGTGAGGGCGAAGCCATGAATTACTACGCCATCCGCGCCATCTATCTGTTCGAAATGTCGCGCACCTGGCGCACGCTGCTGCAGAGCATCGTTTCGCCGGTGATCTCCACCGCTCTCTATTTCATCGTCTTCGGCAGCGCCATCGGCTCGCATATGGCGCCTATAAACGGAGTCAGCTATGGCGCCTTCCTCGTGCCAGGATTGGTCATGCTCTCGGTGCTGACGCAAAGCATCGCCAACGCCTCCTTCGGCATCTACTTCCCGCGCTTCGCCGGCACGATCTACGAGATCCTCTCGGCGCCGGCCTCGCCGCTCGAGATCGTCTGCGGCTATGTCGGCGCCGCCGCCAGCAAGTCGATCCTGATCGGGCTCATCATCCTCATCACCGCCCGCCTGTTCGTCAGCTACGACGTCGCCCACCCGCTCTGGATGCTGAGCTTTCTGATTCTGACGTCGATCACCTTCAGCCTGTTCGGCTTCATCATCGGCATCTGGGCCGACGGCTTCGAAAAGCTGCAGCTCGTACCGCTTTTGATCGTGACACCGCTGACCTTCCTCGGCGGCAGCTTCTATTCGATCGACATGCTGCCGCCCTTCTGGCGGACCGTCACGCTCGGCAACCCGGTCCTCTATCTCGTCAGCGGGTTCCGCTGGAGCTTCTTCGAAAACTCCGACGTCGGCGTCGGCGTCAGCCTCGGCATGACCATAATGTTCATGATCCTATGCCTCGCCACAGTGTCGTGGATCTTCAGGACCGGCTACAGACTGCGGTCGTGACCCCGATTCGAGCCGAAAATTTGATCCTCGCGAAATGAAAATTTGATCCTCGCGCAATAATGTGTAGCTTGCGGCGCTGTCATTGGGCACGCCCCATCGTGAAAATTGAGAATCCCATGACGAATGCAAGTGCAGTTCCAGAAGCAGACCCCGCGCAAGCGGTCAGCCCAAGAGGACGTTTCTTCACCACCCAGGAGTTCCACTATGAGACGTTGCGGAATGCGGGATACATCGCGTCCGGCTCTGCCGAGCTGGGCGAAGTTCTGGAGACGGTGAAGGGCATCGCCGAAGGCGATGCACAGAGCTGGTACACCGCATGGGAGGCCACGGCCGATCGCGTACTCGCGCTGGCCGAGCGCACACAGGATTCCCTCAGCAAAGGCGGGGCCTACATGCGCGCTTCCACGTACCAGCGCACGGCTGAGTTTCTGCTGCCGCCCGACGATCCCAAGCGTCCGGGATCGTTCGAGAAGACAGGCAGCTATTTCTTTAAGGGCCTGGACACGCTCGGCGTCCGCTACGAACGCGTCACCGTACAGTACGGCGCGGCGAGCCTGCGGGCGTTGTACTACCCGGGGCCGCTAGGGGCTGAGAGTAAGCCATTACTCATGTTTGGCGGCGGCTTCGACTCGATTCTGGAGGAATACTATCCAAACTTCGCCGAGGCGGCGCTGAAGCGCGGCTACTCGGTGCTGACGTATGAGGGACCTGGCCAGGGCGAGGCGCTGCGCAGGTACGGCCTTACGTACACACCGGAATGGGAGAAGCCAGTTACAGCGGTGCTCGACCAATTTCTCCGTACTCATGCCAAGCCGTCGAAGATTGTGCTCATCGGCATGAGCTTGGGCGGCTATTTCGCGCCACGCGCCGCCGTCTTCGAAGAACGCATCGACGGCGTAGTGGCGTACGACACCTGCTACGATTTCGGTGAGGTGGCGAGTCGACCCTTGACCGCAGCGAAAAATCCTGAGGTGCTGAAGAATATTGACGTTTCGTGGGGCTACAACAATGCGCTGTGGACGATGGGTACCAAGGACGTCGACGAAACCATTAAGGCATGCGCTGCTTACACTCTCGCGCCTGTCGCCGATCGCATCCGGCAAGACGTATTGATCCTGGCAGGTGCGGAGGATCATTTCATTCCGTTCCACCAGACCGCGGACTTCGAGAAAGCACTCGTCAACGCCCGCAGCGTGACCACACGGATTTTCGATCGGCCATCGGGTGGCGCCGGGCACTGCCAGATGGGCGCCTTAACGCTTTATCACGCAGCCGTTTTCGATTGGCTCCTGGAGAAGTTCCCCGCAAGTCCAAGGGATTAATCACGCATCGAACTTCCGCGACGCGCACGAACCTATCTCATGAGGCAATTAATAGCGTGGACGCGTTCTGAGATCTCTGTCGCGGCGACTTGGAGGTCGGGATCGTTTGCTGAACAGCGAGCGCTGCATCACCTTACATGCGGTCCGGGCCTGCTGTGACCCAGCAACCAGAACGCCTCATGCACCAGGCGTCGACCCCGGATGAATGTGACGAAAATCGCGTCAAGCCATAAAGGCCTGCTCCCGCTGGCGGCGCTATCCGTTATCGCCGGCGCAGGCGCAGGCCTCATCTGCGGTTTATTCCGCGTCGCCCTCGGCGCCGCCGACGCGCTGCGCCTAGCGATGCCGGCGATGTGGAGCGCCGAGCCGCTCAAGGGCTGTCTCATCGATGATGGGCTTGGCCGCCTTGGCGGCGGCTTTAGCCGCCTTGCTGGTGCGCCGGTTGTCGCCAGCCGCCATAGGCAGCGGCATTCCCCATGTCGAAGCGGTGATCGCGGTCCAATTGCCGCCCGCGCCTATCGCCTTGCTGCCGGTCAAGTTCATCGGCGCGCTTCTGGCGATCGGCTCCGGGCTCGCCCTCGGTCGCGAGGGCCCCTGCGTCCAGATGGGCGCGACGCTCGCCCACTTGATCGGGCGCCGTCGCGACTGGCCGGACCGGCAAGCGCTTCTCGCGGCAGGCGCGGGCGCCGGCCTCGCCGCCGCCTTCAACGCGCCGTTCGCCGGCGCCGTCTTCGTGCTTGAGGAGCTGCTGCGCCGCTTTGACATGCGCAACGCCGTCGCCGCGCTTGGCGCATCGATGAGCGCGATTGTCGTCGCGCGTCAGTTCACCGGCGCCCCGACTTCGCCGTCGCTGCGCTGCCCTATCCCGACGCGACGGACAATATTCTCTGTCTCGGTCTTGGTGTTTTCGCTGGCGTGCTTGGGACGATCTATAATTTTGTCCTTCTCGATGCGCTCGACATCGCCGATTTGCTGCCGCGCCTACCCGTCGAACTGCGCGCCGCATTGGTCGGCGTGGCCACCGGGGCGCTCGCCTGGTTGGCCCCTCCCCTCGTAGGCGGCGGCGACAATCTGACGCAGAACATTCTTAATGGCGCAACTCCATTCGCGCTGCTGCCGCTTCTTTTCATCATCCGGCTGTTCCTGATCTGCCTCCTACGCCGCCGGCACGCCGGGCGGCCTGTTTGCGCCGCTCCCTTCCTCGGCGCGCAAATGGGCTTTTTCTTCGGCGCGCTGACGCGCCGGGAATCGCGGAGCCGGCCACCCACGCCATTCTTTTCGCCGTCGTCGGCATGGCCGCCCTTTTTCACCGCCATCGTGCGGGCGCCGCTGACCGGCATCATCCTCGTTACCGAGATGACGGGAACTCGGTCGAGCTTTGCCGATGCTCGCCGCCTGTTTTACGGCGATGGCGGTCGCAGGGATGCTTGGCGGCGCGCCAATTTACGATTCCTTGAAGGCGCGGACGTTGCGGCTAGCCGCCAAACAGCCGCTCGACGCTAATGCCGCGGCGGATGGCGAGGACGCTGATTTGGCTCGCCGAGACGAAACCTCCGGCGAGGCGATCAGAGCGCGATGAAAGCGACGCTCGCAGCCGCCATGACAACCGCCGCGAGCGAGCCGCCGGCCGCCATCGACCGTGGCAAGACGAAATCTCCCATGATCTTCTTGTTGGTCGCGATGAGTAGCATCGCCGCCATCATCGGCGCCGCCAGTAGTCCGTTGAGGACCGCGCTCCAGTACAGCGCCTTGATTGGATCAAAGCCGAGGAAGTTGAGGGCAAGCCCGATGAGCGTCGCGAGCGCGATCACGCCGTAAAAGGCGCGGGCGTCCTTGAGCGTGTGATCTAGTCCCTCGACCCAATTGAATGTTTCGGATACGGCATAGGCGGCGGAGCCGGCGAGCACCGGCACGGCCAACAATCCCGTGCCTATTATGCCGACAGCAAACAGAGCGAAGGCGAAAGGACCGGCAATCGGACGCAGAGCCTCGGCGGCCTGTGCGGCGCTCTTGATCTCGGTCACGCCATGAGCATGAAGCGTCGCCGCTGTCGCGAGGACGATGAATAGCGAAATGAGGTTCGAAAAGCCCATTCCGACCCAGGTGTCGATGCTCACCCGCTCCAATTCGGCGCCCGCTTTGCCTCGCATGATGTAGAGCGGAAGCGTCGCGCGCCGCACCTGCTCCTCTACTTCCTGCGCCGCCTGCCAGAAGAAAAGATAGGGGCTGATGGTCGTGCCGAGCACCGCCACCAGGGCCATAGCGTGCTGCGAATCGAGCGAGATTGCCGGAATGAAGGTCGCCTTCAGCGCCTCGCCCCAAGGAACGCCGACGGCGAACACGACGGCGGCGTAGGCGAACAGCGCCAGCGTCAGCCACTTTAGTATGGAGGCGTATCTGGCGTAGCTCATGAAAATCTGCAGAATGACGCAGAAGGCGGCGAGAAAAACGGTGTAGACGAGCGTCGGGCCGCCAACGAGAAGTTGCACGGCCGAGCCCATTGCGCCGAGGTCGGCGCCGAGATTGGCGACGTTGGCGACGAACAACAACAGGACGACGATTTGCAACAGCCAGCGCGGATAATGCCGGCGTAGATTTTGCGCTATCCCGCGTCCTGTCACGCAGCCGATGCGCGCGGCGATCGACTGCGTCACCGCCATCAACGGGTAGCTGAACAGCAAGACCCAGGACATTTGATAGCCGAATTGCGCGCCGACTTGGCTGTAGGTCGCGATCCCGCTCGGATCGTCGTCAGCCGCGCCGGTGACAAGGCCGGGCCCAAGCGCGCCAGCTATTTTTCGCAACACGCCTGGGGGGCGCGCTTCCGTGTGGCCGGGTTCGGCGTAATCCGTCATGCGGTTTCTCTCATAGCGACGCTTTAAGCGGCGTCGGGCGCACCGCTAACTTCATCCGGCGTTGCAAGTTCCAAGGCGCTACGCTCGCCGCTTGACGACGTGATAATGAATGGCGGCGCCGTGGCTCGGCGCCGATCCGCAGCAATGCCGATGCTAAACTCGCTGGAAAACTATCGGACGCGATGCGGCGGCCGCACCCATTCGCTCAGGTGCGGCTGGAGCTCATGATCTGGGACGTTGATGAGATCCTTGCCGAGAGCGCCACGCAGCTTGTCGGTCGCCGGCTTATCCAAGGCGTCGCGCAGCTCGCCCAGAATGTGGTTCGGCGCGACCAGCACCAGCTCATCGAACGCGCCATTGCGCGAGGCCTGCAAGAGCCAATGGCCAAGATCCTTGACGAAGCGCTCCTTTGCGGCTTCGCGCGGATCGGTGCGCGGCTCGACGCCATGTCGTGACGGCGAAGAGCTTTCCTGAACGCGGCCGGGCTTGTCGCTGACAAGATCCGCCGCGCGCAGACGGGCGGTCTCAGAATCGAAGCGCTCTTTTGTCTCAAGAACGAAATCTTCGCGCGGAGAGACGACGCGCGCATGCTCGCCGTCGGCGATCACGATCCATAATTTGCTATGCTTTGCCATGGCGGCCTCTCCCTTGGACCGGCTTCCGTCGCACCGAATGGCATATTCACGCTGCGGCGCTCTGAAGGCCAGAGAGAAATGAATGCAACTGCGCGACGACATTGGCGCCCTCGCCGATGGCGCCTCCGACGCGTTTGACTGACCCCGAGCGCACATCGCCGACGGCGAAGACGCCGCGCACGCTGGATTGCAAAGGCAGCGCGCGGCCAGCCTCGCCACCCTTCGCATCGCCGTGCGAAAACTCGGCGCCGGTCTCGACGAAGCCCTTGTCATCGAGCTTGACGCCGCAATCGCGCAGCCATTCCGTCGCGGGATCGGCGCCAATGAACAAGAAGAGGTTGCGAATGGGCTTTTCTGTTTCCCGCCCGGATGGAAGATGACGCCATTTGACGCGGGCGAGCCGCCCCTCCGTCGAGCCTTCAAGCGCAACGACTTCCGTTTGCGGCAGCAGCTCTATGTTCGGCGTCGCTTCGATGCGGTCGATGAGATAGCGCGACATGGTGGCGGCGAGCCCGTCGCGACGCACGAGCATCCAGATCTTCGCCGCGAAGCCCGACAGGAAGACGGCGGCCTGCCCCGCCGAATTGCCGCCGCCGACCAGCGCGACCTCGTCATCGCGGCACATCCGCGCTTCGATCGGAGAGGCCCAGTACCAGACCCCCCGGCCCTCGAATTGATGCAGATTGGAAATATCCGGCCGCCGGTAGCGCGCGCCGGTCGCAACGACAATCGCGCGCGACTTGATGGCGCGGCCGCCCGACAGTCCAAGCACGAGAGGGTCTGCGCCGCAATCAAGCGTCGCCGCCTGAACGGGAATTGCGATCTCCGCGCCGAATTTTTGCGCCTGCACATAGGCCCGTCCGGCGAGAGCCTGACCCGAAATCCCGGTCGGGAAGCCAAGATAATTCTCGATTCGGGCGCTTGCCCCCGCCTGGCCGCCGAAAGCTCTCTCGTCCAGGACGATCACGGACAGCCCTTCCGAAGCGGCGTAGACCGCCGTCGCGAGACCGGCCGGCCCGGCGCCTACAACGGCGACGTCAAAGATGCGGTCAGGGTCATCGCACCGCGTCATGCCGAGGCAACACGCAAGAGCGACCTCGCTCGGATTCTTGAGCACGGTTCCGTTTGGGCAGACCACTAGCGGCAAGTCGGATGGGTTCTGGCGCATAGCGCTCGACGAGCGCCCGCGCGTCTTGATCGTCCGCTGGGTCACACAGTTGATGCGGGTATCCATTGCGCCACAGAAAGCCCTGCAGACGCAGGACCTCGGCGGAAGTCGCCGCGCCGATCAGGATGGGCCCGCCCGCGCCGTTCTCGATCAAGGCGACGCGGCGCAAGATCAGCGCCCGCATGATCCGCTCGCCGACTTCCGCCTCGGCGATCAGGAGCGCGCGCAGATTATCGCTCGTGACGAGGAGCGCCTCGACGTCGCTTTTCGCAATTGCGTCGACAAGCGACGGCCGTCCGGACAATTGGGCGATTTCGGCCAGAAATTGCCCGGGTCCAAGCTCCGCGATCGGAGCCACATGCCCCAAGCCGTCGCGCGAGGAGACGGCGACGCGGCCTGCAATAAGAATGAACATGCCAGGCGTCGGCGCGCCGACAGTGAAGAGATGCTCGCCGGCGGAAAAACGGCGGATTTCTCCGAAGCGGCGGAGCCGGTCGATTTCTGCGCGTTCGAGCGCCGGAAACATCTGATCGTGACGTGTTTCGATTGTCGACATGTCGGCCCGCTCTCTATTGCCGCCTCGTTGTTAAGCATGACCAATGAAAAAGCAGCGACAATGAACATTTTCGTCAATAATTTAACGATTCGGCATAGCCTTCCGTCTTGCGCGGCGTCGCGCTTCTTTGCGCAGGCGCATTGCGCCATTTTTCAACTTATACGCCCAGCGGCAAAGATCAGCCACAATTGCCTATTCTTAATGTCCGTTAATAAATTATGGCACAGCTATAGCTAAATTGGACTTCGCGTAGCGCCAGATTGGCGAATTGAGAGGGGTCTGCATGATGAGCGAGCCTATTACAAAACGGCAGCCACTAATCGATCTGGACGAGTTTGAACGCCGCATGCGCCAGACTAACGCCGCGCCGGAGAGCGGAGGCGATGCCGTCGAAGAGCTTATCCGTATCGTCAGCGGCGCGACCCAGACGGCGTCCGAGAGCGACGCCGCGGAGGCGACGGCCGATGGGTCAGACCCGATCGGCAAGCAGTCAATTCCGTTGTTCGACGGCGACTTCGCTGAAATCGAGGCGGCTTTGCTGCGCGCCGCCGGGGAAGCCGCGCCGCCATTGGAAATCATCGTGGCGGAAGAGCACGAGCCGCTGGAGTTGCGCGCCGCATCCGAGGAAGCACAGGAGCCTGCGGATTACGCCAGTGGAGATTTCTCCGCGAAAGCGCGCGAGATGCCGGACGATCTAGAGGCGCCCACACCGCCGCTTTCGGCGCGCCGGGACGAACCCTTGTCGCATGACGCGCCCCTCGACTCGCTTTTGGCGGCGCCTTTGGCGCACGACCAATTCGTGTTTGTCGACGATGCGGCGGTGTCCGGCAGCGAGGCGGTGGCCGAGGAGGCAAAGAGATCGCGGCGACCGCTTTATATCATGGCCGCGGTGGTTTTAGCGGGGATCGCTGGCATAGTCGCGAGCTCCAGCCATAAACACGACGGCGCGGTCGAAATTTCGCAAGAATCCGCCAAGACCGCGGCGCTTGCGCCGGACGCGTCGGAACCTGCCGCCGCCAAGACGGACCCGGGCGCGACGGCGAACGCCGCGCCGCCCGAGCAATCCTCCAGCGCCGACCCTGCGACGACCGCGCCGCAAAGTCCCGCCGCCGCCCCGCAAGTTCCCGCCGGTCCGCAACATGGTGTCGCGCCGCGCGTGATCTCGCTCGACGGTCCCGCTCCCGACAATGCTCCGGCTAATCTTGCCGCCACAACTCCGGCAGCCAGCGTTCTGGCGCCGGCTCCGCTCGGCGCTCCAGTAGAGGCCGACGCGCAAACGCCCGTCACGCCGCCGGCGCCAGCCGCCATCGCTGACCCTAAAACAGTCAAGACGGCGGCCGTTCGGCCGGACGGCAGCCTGATCAAGGCGGACGCGCCCGCCGCCGAGGCGCCTGTGGCGACGCCGCCGCATGAGGCGCGCGCCAGCGAGACGCCGACGGCGCCTTCGCCTGGCAAGTCCGCGGAGGCCAAGTCCGCTTCCGGCAAGCTTGCCGCTGAAAAAACAGAGGCGGGCAAATCTTCCGCTCATCGAGCCGCGGCGGCCAAAGCTGCGGTGAAGACTGTCGCCTTGCCGCCGCGGCGTCCGGCGGCCAGCGCCAAAATCGCCGAGAGCAAGCCTCCGCGCGACGGGGCGGCCAAGGCGGCCGCCAACGCCGAACCGGCTGGCGCGCAGGACGGACAAGCGCCGCTGGCCGCTGCCGATGCGCAGCCGGTCGCGCCGGCTCCGGCGCCCGCGCCGAAGCCGGCGGCCGCCAACGGGCCTCTTGCTTTCGTCGACACGGCGGTGAACTCCATAACCGGCGCGACGAGCAAATTGCTGGACTGGGGACACACCGCGACCGCCGCACATAATTGATCGGGCGGCGTCGATCGACGCCAGGGGCCAGAAGAAATGAAAGAGAGGATGATTGCCGCGCGGTCATCCTCTCTTTTTTGGTCAGGCGTTGAGCAAGCGGCGCGATCTCTCCATAATGGGGCGCAAAGCAGGCTCTATAGCTACGATATGACTCAAGCTTCGGCTGAAATCCCGCAGGCCAAAATTGCCATGCTACGCCAGCCGAACGTTCAGCTCTTCGTCGCTGCGCACATGGTGACGGCCTTCGCCAGGCAAATGCAAAATGTCGCCGTCGGCTGGTATGTCTATGCGTTGACCGACAACCCTTTGAGCCTCGGCTTCATCGGCCTCGCGCAGTTCCTTCCGGCGATCCTCCTCGTTCTCGCGGCCGGCCACGCCGCCGACCAATTCGACCGCCGCGCGATCGTCGTCGTCAGCCTCACGGCGCAGGCCCTTGGCGCAATCGCGCTGCTCGCCGTCATCTTTGGCGCCTCGCCACAAGTCTGGCCAATCTACGCGATCGTCTGCGCGCTTGGCGCGGCGCGATCGTTTTCACAGCCCGCGCTCGCGGCGCTGCTGCCCGAGATCGTCTCCCTCCATGATTTCCCCCGCGCCGTCGCGATTGCGACCTCCTCGCTGAAGCTCGCGACGATCGTTGGGCCAGCCGCAGGCGGCCTGCTGCTGGCCTGGAGCGGCGCCGTCCTGTTCTGCCTGGCGGCCGCGCTCAACGTGCTCGGCGCTCTGGCGATCGCATTGGCGCAGCCGAGGCCGGTGCGCCGCGCGCCCGGAAAGGCGGCAAGCCTCGATCGCTTTCTCGCCGGATTCTCTTATCTTCACGCCAACCGCTTCATTCTCGGTGCAATTTCGCTCGATTTTTTCGCGGTCCTGTTCGGCGGCGTGACCGCTCTGCTGCCCATTTTCGCGCGCGATATCCTTCACGCTGGCCCGGCGGGTCTCGGCCTGCTGCGCAACGGCCCCGCCGTGGGCGCGGTGGCGGCCGGCTTTATCCTCGCCCGTTTTCCGCTACGCCGGAAGGTTGGCCAGATCATGCTGTGGTCGGTCGCCGCCTATGGTCTGGCGACGATGGTCTTCGCGCTTTCGACCGCGATGTGGCTGTCGGTCGCGGCGATGATCGCGCTCGGCGGCTTTGACACGGTGAGCATGGTCGTACGTCAGACCCTGGTTCAGCTGAAAACGCCGGATTCCATGCGGGGGCGCGTCAGCGCCATCAATTTCGTGTTCAACGGCACCTCAAACCAGCTCGGCGACTTCAAATCGAGCGTCGCCGCCGCTTTTCTCGGCGCTGTTGGCGGCGCGATCTTCGGCGCCGTCGGGACGCTCGTCGTCGTCGCCATCTGGGCGTGGCGGTTTCCG
This sequence comes from uncultured Alphaproteobacteria bacterium, assembly GCA_963815815.1. Classification (GTDB taxonomy): domain Bacteria; phylum Pseudomonadota; class Alphaproteobacteria; order Rhizobiales; family Beijerinckiaceae; genus Methylocapsa. Next base: position 347,543 of record CAWFIA010000006.1, on the reverse strand, counting down.
CCATTGCGCCGCCTCGATCGGCTGGATTGACGCCAGCCGGGCGGGTCGCCACATGCTTGACGCGAGGCATTTTAGACCGGTTCGGCCCCGGAACAGAGTTTGAGCGTCAATCCACCAGGCCGCCGCGAGCGATGCGGCTCGGTCGCCGGGCCCCGCGTCAGAGAGGGTCGCAATGAAGCCAAGACTTCTAAAGCAAGGCGCCGGGGAGGCGCACTGGAACATCAAATCGGTGGTCTCCGACCTGCGTCACTTGCGCATGAAGGATCACGAGCGTCGCACCGGACCGGTCAAGCTGCCCTCGCGCAAGGCGCTGACATGCATTATGGAAGGCCTCAGCGCCGCGCTCTTTCCAAACCGCCTCGGCGCGTCCGAAATCGGCGAAGAAAGCATTGATTTTTTCGTCGGGCATACCCTTGACGTCGCGCTGACGGAATTGCTGAACCAGGTGCGGCTCGAGTTCGAGTTCACAATGGATCTCGCCTCGCCTTTTGACGCCTCGCCGGATCTTGCGCTCGGCGTCGTTTCAGCCCTCGCCAAGGAATTGCCGAAGGTGCGCGCGCTGCTCGACACCGACGTTCACGCCGCTTTCGACGGCGATCCCGCCGCGCGCAGCATTGACGAAGTGCTGATTTGCTATCCGGGCGTCACCGCCGTCATCCATCACCGGATCGCGCATATTCTCTATCGGCTCGGCGCCCCGCTGATCGCCCGCATGATCGCCGAGATCGCGCATTCGATCACAGGGATCGACATTCACCCTGGCGCCGAGATCGGCGAGCGGTTTTTCATCGATCATGGCACCGGCGTCGTCATCGGCGAAACGACGATCATCGGCAGGAACGTGCGCCTCTACCAGGCCGTGACTCTCGGGGCCAAACGTTTCGAGACCGACGAGCATGGCGCCCTCATCAAGGGCGGCGCCCGCCATCCGATCGTCGAGGACGATGTCGTCATCTATGCGGGCGCGACCATCCTCGGCCGCATCACCATCGGCCGCGGCTCGTCGATCGGTGGCAATGTCTGGCTGACGCGTAGCGTGCCGCCGGGTAGCAGCATCACGCAAGCGCAAGCGCGCAGCGAGGTTTTTCACGACGGCGGCGGGATTTGAAGGCGCGCCAAAGCCGCGAAGATTAAGGTAGCAGGCGAGTTTGAATGTCGCCTCGTGACCATATTGTTGCTGCTCGACTGCGGTCGCTCGGCACATTACGAATGCAACGCGATTCCCATAGTTGAAATTCTTCTGTAGGGGCACCGCCATTTTCTCCTGGTCATATCCGCCGGCCGCCCTTTGCTGACCAGGGCAGAAAAAGGAGATCTGAAGGTGACATTCCCGCCAAAATCTCGATTTTTCAGCCTGCTGGCCTTCGCCGCCATCAGCGTAGCCCGTTGTTTTGCCCCAGCGGATTTATTCCGCCCCGGTGGACGTGGAGCCTTTTGTAGGTTCGTGAGCATCTGACATTCAAACCGACCCGCTCCCAGACATTCGGAGACTTTGACCTTGCGTCCTCTCTATGCGACTACCGATTCCGACTATGTGTTCGGCCACTCCGACGCGGAAATCGAACGGCTTCAATTCCAGGCGCGCGTTCTTGAAGGCGTGACCCGCCGATTGATACGCGAAAGCGGCATCGAGCCGGGGATGCGCGTGCTCGATATCGGCTGCGGCGTCGGCGACGTGGCGATGCTGCTCGCCGAGGCGGTCGGCGCTTTCGGCTTCGTGGTCGCCATCGATCGCGAGCAGCGCGCCATCGAGACCGCGCGGGCGCGCGCGGCCAAGGCGGGATACCGGCAGATCGATTTCGTCGTCGGCTCCGACGAAGATTTGTTGGAATATCCACCGTTCGACGCCGCGATCGGGCGTTATGTCCTGATCCACCAGCAAGATCCCGCGGCGACGGTGCGCCGCGCGGCGGCGGCGGTCAGGCGCGGCGGAATCGTCGCGTTCCAGGAGCTTTTGCCCCACATCGATCCCGCCGTCTTGCCTGACTTCGATCTCTTGAACAGGACCGTCGAAGCCCTCGGCGCCGCCTCGCGCGCCGCCTTTCCGAGTTGGGACGTCGCCCGCCGGCTTGTCGCATGTTACGAGGACGCTGGGTTGGGCGAGCCGCACCTGATTTGGGAGTCGATCGCCGGCGGTCCGTCTTCGCCCATCATCCCCTGGCTCGTCATGACCTATCGCGCGCTCTTGCCGATCATCGAACGATTGGGTCTGGAGTATGCGAACGCCGGCGATATCGAGACGCTGGAGACTCGCTTGATGGCGGCGGCGACGGCCGCGCGGGCGCAAATCGTCTCGCCCCCGCAAGCCTGCGCCTGGGCGAAGCGAGGTTGAGCGCGATCGGAAGCTCGCCAAGTCCAACCCTTGCCTATCCGGTTAACCCATACAGCCACTAGATGTAGGGTGCAACCAGTCGCCGGAATAAAGTTCGGCATAGGTCGGCGCCTTTGCATCACCAGCGATGCCGAGCAACGAGCGGAAGGCGTTGAACGGGTAGAAGCGCCGGTTGAAGCGAAACGTGAATTCGTTGAGGTAGGCTTGTAGATGCTGTGCGCTGACCCCGTGATGGGTACCGGTCAGCCAGGTCTTGAGATTCGCGAAGGCGAGATGGATGATGGGCAGGAACTCTTCGGTCGCCTCGGGATCTCCGCATTCGGCAATGGCGTGGTGATCATGACCGCGCTTGCGCAGGCCGGCGTAACCGCTCCAATCGTCCGTGACGATCATTGTCCCCGGAGCGACAGCGCCATCAACAAATCCGCAAAGCGATTTGGCGCTTCGGTCCGCGGCGACTGCCAGTCGAATGCGCCCCGCATAGCGCCCATCCTTTCGCTTGTCCTGCGCGGTTCCAGGCTTGCGATGGCGCACCTCAACGGCGCAGGCAACCAGAACCTTGTGGTGAACCCCTCGGCCTTCCCCGCGTGTCCGACCGCCGACCCAGGTTTCGTCCACCTCGACATGCTCGTTCGCGTGGCCACCGATGCGATCCTGATCGGGGCGGATCATTCCGGCGCGCAATTTGTGGAGGATCTGAAAGGCTGTCTCGTAACGCGAGAGCCCGAGTTGCCGCTGGAACTGGACGGCCGACATGCCGGGGGTCTGGCTGGCGACCAGGTAGGCGGCCCAGAACCAGATGAACAACGGCGTGTGGCTGCGCTCCATGACCGTGCCAACGGTCAGTCCTGTCTGACGTCTGCATTTGCGGCATGCCAGCAGGCCCGGGCGGGTCGCAATGCGGAACGGTTCGCCAGTCACACTACAGTGCGGACAGACGAAGCCGTCTCCCCAGCGCGCCTTTTCGAGGTATTCAGCGCAGGCGGCATCGTCCGGGAAAAGCCGCTGAAACTCCGGCAGCGACTGCGGAAACGGCAGCGCGGCGTGCTGGTCGATGTCCATCAGAATCGGCGTGGGCGTATTCATACCCGCATCCATTTTTCAGGCAATCGCGTCAAGGGCAGCGGCGTCAAGGGCGAGCGGGCTCAGGCCCCGCTCATGAAAAATACTAGACCTAGTGGGTGTATGCGTCAACAGGATAGGCAAGGTCCAACCATCCCAAAATAGGGGAGTTCGCCGAGGTTCACAGTGATCGCTGGATCCAATTCTTTTTTATAGATCAATCTATTTCTTGTATCTAAAATCCTCGGCTAGCTTTTAATGGGCGGAATCAAAAATCCAATCAAACGGAAGGACCCCATCGGCCGCGGCTCGTCGATCGGCGGTAATGTCTGGCTGACGCGCAGCGTGCCGCCGGGGCGTAGCGTCACGCAACCGCAAGCGCGCAGCGAGGTTTTTCGCGACGGCGGCGGAATTTAATGCGCCGCCGACCCTGCGGGGGCATCCACGCGGCTTCCCGATCCTTGTGCGGGTGCGAGGTCCTGAAACATAACCAGGGCATCGACATAGCCTTGCGTCGGATGCCGGAAGGCGAGCGGCAGGCGCGACACGATCTTGAAACCCAGGCTCTGCCAGAGCCGCACCGCGCGCACGTTTGTGCTGACGACGAAATTGAACTGCATCGCGCGATAGCCACCGGAGCGGGCGCGCTCCAGCGAATGCGCGCACATGCTTCGCGCCACGCCTCGTCCGGTCGCCGCTTTAGCAGTCACGTAGCCGCAGTTGCAGACATGATCGCCGCCGCCCCGCTGGTTCGGGCGCATGTAATAAGTGCCGAGGACCTCACCATCGGCCTCCGCGACGAAGGTCTCACCATCCGCTCCCATCCAATAGGCCAGCGCGTCCGCCTCGCTCATGTCGCGGGGAAGCGGATAGGTTTCTCCGGCCTTGATCGTCGGGCCGATGATCGACCATATAGCGCTCTCATCACTCGCCCTCGCGGGCCTGATCAGCATCGGGCGACCTCCACGGTTGGCAGCCTTAGATGATCGGCCGTCGCAAATCCAGACGCAGGACGACGGGCGAGCTTCGATCGGAGGGTCAATCGCGTGTCCTCAAAACGCTTTTGACCTCGCGCGCGCTCCATGCCAGCATTCGACGCGGGCGCTCTGCGAGGCACCAATGATGGCCGCCGGTCCTGAATATATATTCGGCCACGCCGACCCGGAACTCGAACGGCTGCAATTTCAGGCGCGCATTGTTGAAGGCGTGACCCGCCGGTTTATCCGCGAAAGTGGCGTTGCGCCGGGGATGCGCGTCCTCGACATCGGCTGCGGCGTCGGCGATGTGTCGTTGCTGCTCGCCGAGGCCGTCGGCGATTCCGGCATCGTCGTTGGCATCGATCGCGAGCCGCGCGCCATCGAGGTGGCGCGGGCGCGCGCCGCCAGCGCCGGATACCGGCAGATCGATTTCGCCGTCGGCTCCGACGAAGACCTGTTGGAGTATCCGCCGTTCGACGCCGCGATCGGCCGCTATGTTCTGATCCACCAGCAAGATCCCGCAGCGACATTGCGGCGCGCCGCGGCGGCGGTCAGGCCCGGCGGGATCGTCGCGTTCCATGAGCTCGTGCCGTTCATTGGCGGCGCGCCGCCTCCCGGAGATCTCTTGAGTCAGGTCGTCGGGGCAATCTCCGCCGCCTGCCGCGCGGCGCTGCCGAGCTACGATGTCGGCCTTCGGTTGGTCGCCTGTTTCGACGACGCCGGGCTGGGCGAGCCGAATTTGATCTCGGAATCGATCGCCGGCGGTCCCTCGTCCCCTATCATTGCATTGCTGGCCATGACCTATCGGGCCTTCTTGCCGGTGATCATGCGCCTTGACCTCGATTGCACGAAAATCGGCGACCCGGAGACGCTGGAATCGCGTCTTGCGGCGGCGGCGAAGGCCGCGCGCGCGCAATCCGTCTCGCCGCCACAAGTCTGCGCTTGGGCGAAGCGCGGTTGATCGAGCGGGGGAGAGTCCATGGGCAAGGTGATCGCCGCATGCGCCTACAACGCCGGCCGCAAAGTCGCGGACATTGCCGTCGACGAGAGCGGCCAGTGGGCCGCCCGCCCCGGCCACTTCGTCTGGATCGGCATTGAAGCCCCGAGCGAAGCCGAGCTGCGTCAGCTTCAGAAGCAGTTTGGACTGCACGAGCTTGCGCTCGAGGATGCGCTCAACGCGCATCAAAGGCCCAAGGTCGAGACTTACGGCGACACCACCTTTCTGGTGCTGCGCACGGCTTTCCTCATCGACGGCCATATTGCGCTCGGCGAGACCGAGATCTTTGTCGGTCGCGGCTACGTCATATCGGTCCGCCACGGCGCCTCGGCCTCCTATACGCGCGTGCGGCAGTGCGCCGAGGCGACGCCCAAGCAGTTGAGCCACGGCGAAGACTACGTCGTCTACGCCATCGTCGATTTCATCGTTGATAATTACCTCGTCGTCGTCGAAAAGCTCGCCGCCGAGATCGAGGCGCTCGAGGAGCACGTTCTTGAGCCGCTCGCCGAGGCCCGCGCCGCGCGGATTTACGAGCTGCGGCGCGAGTTGCAGAAGCTGCATCTGGTGGCGGCGCCCGCGGTCGAAGTCTGCCGCCGGCTGGAGCATACGGAGCTGCCAGGCATTGACAGCGACTTTCGCCCCTATTTCCGCGATGTCGGCGACCATGTGAACCGCGCGCTTGAGCAGATCAACGCTTTGCGCGAGATGCTTGGCTTCGCCTTCGAGGCGAGCCTCCTCATGGAGTCCTCGCGCCAGGGCGCGGTGGGCCGGCGGCTCGCCGGCTGGGCCGCGATTTTGGCTGTGCCCACCGCCATCGCCGGCATCTACGGCATGAACTTCAAGAACATGCCGGAGCTCGAATGGCAGTATGGCTACTTCGCCGTGATCGCCGTGATCGCGCTCGCCTGCTCCTATCTTTTCGTGCGCTTCCGCCGGGCGGGTTGGATTTGACGCCAGTGTGAGGAGGAGACCGCAAGATGCCAGTTGAAGGAACGCGGACCATCAAGGAGCGAGCCCTGAGCGAGGCGAGGAAATTCGCGGTGATGTTCCTCTATCTTTGGGTGGTGCTCAGCCTTTTCGCGCTTCATAAGTATGTCATTGTGGAGGACTCGGACCTGGCGGTTAACTTGGGGTTTGCCTTCGTCAATGCACTGCTGTTAGCCAAGGTCATGCTCACCGCCGAGGCGCTGCGGCTGGGGAACAGGTTCAAAGGCAGGGAGTTCGCCTATCCGATTGCCTACCGGTCGGCGATATTCGCCCTCCTGTTGATTGGTTTCAGCGTGCTCGAGGACGCAGTCAAGGGAATGTGGCGGGGCGAGACATTCGCCGCCAGCATCGAGGGCATCGGCGGCGGGCGTCTTGGCGGCATCGTCATCGTCGCGACGATCATGTTCGTCGTGTTGATACCGTTCTTCGCCTTCAAGGAGATCGCCGGACATATCGGCGAAGATAAATTGTATGAGCTGTTTTTCGTGCGGCGAACCAATTAGGTCTCGCCGCAATCCTTGTTTCGCGGGAAACCCATAGCGTTTCGGCCAGAGGGGCGCATGTAGCGGGGCGACGCCGCGCGTCGCTCGTTCCCGGCCGACATCATCGAGGCGATCGAAGTCATTCACGTCGCAAAGGGAGGATCAAAATGGTGACCTATATCGTGCTTATGAACTTCACTGACCAAGGAATCCGCAATGTTAAGGAGTCCCCGAAGCGGGCGGAAGCCTTCAGCCAAGTGGCGAAGACGTTCGGAACGACGCTGAAGGCATTTTACTGGACGCAAGGAAGGTATGACATCATCACCATCGTGGAGGCGCCGGATGAAGCGTCCGCCACGGCGCTTGGTTTGAGTCTCAGCGCGCTGGGCAACGTTCGCACAGAAACCCTGCGGGCCTTTTCGGCGGCGGACATGACAGAGATTGTAAGCAGGATGCTGTAGGCCGGGGAGATAAAGCGGTGGCAAGAAGCTTTCAAGGGCACGGCCTCGGACTCGCTTGGTGTCGTACGCTGGGACCGATTCCACGCGACAGACACGGTCATCTTTCGTCACCGTGGACTCTATCAAGGCAGACTGCGCCAAGGTGCGCGCGACCCTTCACGCGGCTATCAATTATTCGCAGATCGTTGTGCCGAAAATGCAGCCCGAAGCACCGCCCATATAACCTCCGCTAACGAGGCGTCGGAGTTGCGCTATTTCCTGCCCCCAGCGCCCGAGACGAAGGGGAGGGTGGCCGGTGACGCCGCGGCGGCGATGGATGGTCTGCGTCACGACTCGGCGAGACGTGATCTGACGCGAAAGTTCGGTTGGCGTCACGCCGAGGTCGGTCAGCTCGTCCGAGGATTTCTCCGGGGCGGATAGCTGGGCGAGTCATCGCCAAATTATGCATCGGTCAAACTCAGATCTCGCCGTTCATCACACAGCGAGCATTAACAGCGATGCGGGGCGCGATCCTGTCAAGGGACGCGAGCTTCGCTCGCGCCGGCGCCGCCAGTGCTTCGCGTCCTTGCCAGCATCGGGCCGCTTGCCAAACTCGCCGCCAAGAGATGAATGGCAAGCTCCGCATTCACGCGACAGCGCCCGAATCTCAATCATTAAACTCTCGCCCGGCGCGCACCTCTTTGACATAACCGGCGCGGATGGTGAAATCGCCGAAATGCTCGCCTTTCTTGCGGTCTCTCGCATAATGCGCGCCGACCTCGCCGATGGCGGAGAGGATCGCCTCTTCGCCGACGTTTTCGAGATACATCTTGTTGAGGCGCTGGCCAAAAAAGCCGCCGCCAAAATAGAGGTTGTATTTTCCCGGCGCGCGGCCGGTCATCGCAATCTCGGCGACATAGGGCCTGGCGCAGCCGTTGGGGCAGCCGGTCATGCGGATGGTGATCGGCTCTTTCTCCAACCCGTTGGCGGCGAGGATCTTTTCGACCTTGGTCACCAGCGAGGGCAGATAGCGCTCGCTTTCGGCCATGGCGAGGCCGCAGGTCGGCAGCGCGACGCAAGCCATCGAGTTGAGGCGCAGCGCGCTCTGATTATTACGCTCATCGAGCCCGTACTCCTTCAACAGCGCGGCGATCTTCGCCTTGCCCTTGGCCGGAACGTCGGCGATGATGACGTTCTGGTTCGGCGTCAGCCGGAAGCTTCCCTCATGAACCTCGGCGATGGCGCGCAGCCCGTCGAGAAGGGGGAGCCCCTCGCGGTTGACGATGCGGCCGTTCTCGACGAACAGCGTGAAATGATGCCTGCCATCCTCGCCTTTGGCCCAGCCGAGCGCGTCTCCATTGGTCGTGAAGGCGAACGGCCGCGCTGGCTCCAGCGCAACGCCCATGCGCCGCTCGATCTCCGACTTCACCCAGTCGACGCCGAGATCGTCGACCGTGTATTTGAAGCGGGCGTGCGCGCGGTTGACGCGATCGCCATGATCGCGCTGTACGCCGATCACCGCGTCGGCCGCAGCTAACATTCGCTCCTTGGGAATGAAGCCGATCACGTCGCCGAGCCGGGGATAGGTCTCCGGCGCCTGATCGGTGCGGCCCATGCCGCCGCCGATCACAACATTGTAGCCTTTCAGCTCGCCCTTTTCAGCGATGGCGATGAAGCCGAGATCCTGCGTGTAGACGTCGATGTCGTTGTTGGGCGGGATGACGAAGCCGGTCTTGAATTTTCGCGGCAAATATTGCTTGCCGAGGAACGGCTCCTCGGGCTCGGAGGTCGCCACCCGCGCCTCGCCGTACCAGATTTCGTGATAGGCGCGCATGTTGGGCAGCGCGTGGTCGCTGAGCCGCTTCGCCGCGTCGTAGACTTCCGCGTGGAGAGCGGAGAGGCCCGGATTGACCGAGGCCATGACGCCGCGCACGACGTCGCCGCAGGCGGCGATGGTGTCGATCAAAACCTCATGCAGTCCCCGGATGATCTCCTTCAGATCGGTCTTTAGAACCCAATGGATTTGGAAGGTCTGGCGCGTCGTGACGCGCAGCGAGGAGCTGCCGTAGGCGCGGGCGAGCTCGTCGAACTTTCGCCATTGCGCCGGCGTGCAGACCCCGCCCGGCAGACGCAGGCGGATCAGGAAGGAATAGGCCGGCTCCAGTTTCTGGCGCCGCCTCTCCTCGCGCAGGTCGCGATCGTCCTGCAAATACATGCCGTGGAATTTCATCAGCTTGGCGCTGTCATCGCCGGAGACGGCGCCGGTGATCGCGTCGAGAAGGCCTTCATTGATCGCGCCGCGCAGATAGTCGCTTCTGGCCTTCATCCGCTCGTCGGGACTAAGGCGGTCAAGGGGCTGGGAGAGGTCGCGGCTGCGGTCCGGCTCGGGCAGGCTCTTCGTCATGTCGGCAAGAATCCTCAGTAGACGTCGCGCTGATAGCGGTGGCTGCTCTGCAAATCGCGCACATATGCGTCGGCCGCCTCATGCGAACGCGCGCCATGCGTCATGACGACAGAATTCAGCGCCGCATGGACGTCGGGGGCGAGCCGTGCAGCGTCGCCGCAGACATAGATATGGGCCCCTTCCTGGAGCCAGGCGAAAACCTCACGGCCACGCTCCATGAGTCTGTGTTGAACATAGGCTTTGTTGGCGCGGTCGCGCGAAAAGGCGACGTCCATGCGCGACAACAGCTTGTCCTTGAGATAGGCCTGCCATTCGGTCTGATAGAGAAAATCGGTGCGGAAATTGCGCTCGCCAAAGAACAGCCAGGAGCGTCCGGGCGCGCCGCGCGCTTCGCGCTCCTGCATGAAGGCGCGGTAGGGCGCGACGCCGGTGCCGGCGCCGATCATGATGATCGGCGTATCGTCGGCGGGTAGGCGAAAATGCGGGTTCGACTGGACGAAGACCGGCAACACGCCGCCCGGCGCGCCGCGATCGGCGAAATGGCCGGAGGCGACGCCCGCGCGAACCTCTCCATGCAGCGTATACTGGACTGTCGAAACGGTAAGATGCGCTTCGTCCGGATTAATCGCTAGGCTCGAAGCGATCGAGTAAAGGCGCGGCTGCAGCGGCCGCAATCCCGCAACAAAAGCCGCGGCGGAAAGGCCCGGAACCGGAAACAGCCGAAGAAAGTCGATGATATGGTGCTCCCGCAAATAGGCCGCGCGTTTCTCGGCGCGCTCTTCGCCGATGAGGCCCTTGAGCGCCTCGGCGCCGGAGAGCTCGGCCCAATGCTCGAGAAATCGCGGCGTCGCCGCGGTGATCTCGAATTTTTCTTCAAGCGCTCGCGCGAGGGGCGTTCGCTCGCCTTTCAACGCCAGCGGCGCGGCGCCGTCGAGGTCGAGCGTCTCGAGGATTCGGTCAACGAGCGCGGGATCGTTGCGCGGCGAAACGCCAAGCGAGTCGCCGGGATTGAAGTTTAGGCCGGAGCCCTCGAGGGAGATTTCGATATGGCGCGTCTCCTTGCTGGAGCCGCGGCCGGTGAGGACGATGTTGTCGATAATGCGCGCATGAAATGGATTGCGTTTGTCGAAGCTAGCCGCCTCCGGCGCGACGGCGGCCAGCGTGGCGGGGAGCGTATCGACGGAGGCTTTATTCGCCGGTTTGCTGCGCTCCAGCGCGAGTTCGCGCGAGGGCGTCGGCGATCCAGGCGGCGGCGGGCTCGTCATAGTCGACATCGCAATCGACGCGCGGAAGCAGGCGCGTCGCGCCTAGCTCCTCAAAGCGCCGGTCGAGCCGCTTGCCCGCCTCGCAGAACTTCTCGTAGGTAGAGTTCGCCGAGCCCCAGCACGCCGAAGCGCACGCCGGAAAGCGAGGGCGCCTTGCGGCCCTCGAGAAATTCGAAAAAGCCGACCGCCGGCTGCGGCGGATCCCCCTCGCCATAAGTGCTGGCGATGATCACGAGATCCTGTTCGTCCTTCAGGCGGCGCGGCTTGTAGTCAGCCATGTCGGCGACGGTCGCCTCAACGCCCAGCGCTTTCGCTTCGACGGCGGCCGTGCGCGCGAGCGCGGCGCTGTTGCCCGTCTCGGTTCCAAACAGGATCGTGAGCGTGCGCGCTGGCGGCGGGGCGGCGGCCTCCTGCGCCCCCGGCGGCGCGACGGAAACCTTCGGAGCATCGAGGAGCGCCGCCTCAGCCGCGCCACGCGCGCTCTCGACCCCGGCGAAATAGCCGCTGACCCATAGCGCCTGACGCGGGCTGAGGCTCGTCGCGAGGGCGTCGATCAGCTCCCATTGCTGCTCGCTAAGCAGCCCGGGGCCGGGAAATTTCGAAGGATCAACCCGTTGCAAATCCGCATCCTAATTTACGAGAAGCTTATGTTATATATCATAATGCTCGGATTTATTCTGTCAGTTCTATCCGATGCCATATGGAGCGGGCAAGGCAAATATCGGCGATTATCGAGGATTATCGGGGAACGGACTTAGAAGCCTGCCGTCATTCGCAAAGGCGCCCGGCGAAAAAACGCCTTGACCAGCGCCGCTCCGGCGGCTTGTCAAGCGCGCCCGCCTTCGATACGCTTCGCAGCCATCGCAGCGTCCGCCGCGCCGAAAATTGCGCCGTCAAACGCTTGCGGCGCATGTAATGCAAAGCTGGGCGCAACCAGCTTGCAACATTAATTAATGGGCGCGGGGACGCGACCCGATCGCCCAGTGGGGACGTGGTGTGGCGCCAAGTCTACGATCCCTTTGGCAGCCCCGTTCTTTCGACGCTCGTCGCATGTCTGCCGATCATCACATTGCTCGGCCTCATAGGCTTTACCCAAACCAAAGCCCATATCGCCGCCCTGATGGCGCTCGCTGTAGGTGCTTTGTCTTCAAACATTCGATCGCGCTCGCCTGCCTCATTGGCATCCTGGTAATGCCGGAGGCCTATGTCCATCCGTTCACGCGAATGGCAACTCATTAACCCGATGCCAAAGGTCGGAAACCGAAATGCCAAACGTCGGACTTTTCGTCACTTGCCTCGCGGACCTTTTTCGTCCGCGAACTGCCTTCGCTGCGCTCACGCTCTTGCGGCGCGCAGGATGCGAGGTTGTCGTGCCGAAGCTTCAGACCTGCTGCGGCCAGCCCGCCTATAATTCTGGCGATTCGGCCGACGCTCGCGCGATCGCCAAGAAGGTCATCACGGCTTTCCAGGGCTTTGATTATATCGTCGCCCCGTCAGGCTCCTGCATGGGCATGATCAAGCACTATTCCGAGCTCCTCGCAGACGACGCGGCGTGGGCGGCCCGCGCGAAAGATCTCGCGGCGCGGGGATGGGAGCTCCTGAGCTTCTTGACGGATGTCCGGGGATACAGGCCGGAAGGCGTCGAGCTCAACGCGAGCGCCACATATCACGACAGCTGCTCCGGCCTGCGCGAGCTGAAGGTTGAGCGCCAGCCGCGCGCGCTACTCGCCGCGATCAAGGGTTTGCGCTTGACGCCGTTGCCCGAGGTAAAATCCTGTTGCGGCTTCGGCGGGACGTTCTGCGTCAAATATCCGGCGATCTCCAACGCGATCGTCGAGGAGAAGGCCAGGAACGTCGAATCGACGAACGCCGATCTTTTGCTCGGCGGGGACCTCGGCTGCCTCATGAACATGGCCGGCAAACTGCATCGGCGCGGCGCCAAGGTGAGGGCTTTTCATGCCGCCGAGATCATAGCCGGGATGGGCGAGGGCCCCGCCATCGGCGAGGAGCCTTAGTGATGGCGGCTCCCGCTGCCGATACGTTCAAGGCGCGCGCTAAAGCCGCGCTCGCCGACCCCAATCTGAGGGTCGCGATCGATCGCACGACGCGCACGGCGCGCCAAAAGCGCGAGGCCGCCGTCGCCGATTGGCCGGATTTCGCGAAAGCGCGCGATCTCGGCCGGCGCATCAAGGATCATGTGATCGAAAATCTCGATCATTATCTCATCGCGTTCGAGCGCAACGCCCGCGCGTCGGGAGCGATGGTGCATTACGCCGCGACATCGGACGAGGCCTGTCAGATCGTCGTCGACCTCTGCCGCGCCGCCAAGGCGAAAACGGTGACCCGCTCCAAATCCATGCTTGGCGAAGAGATCGGCCTGCCGCATGCGCTGGATGACGCCGGCTTCACGCGCGTCGAGACTGATCTCGCCGAACACATCGTGCAGCTCGCCCATGACCGGCCGTCGCACATCATCTGGCCGGCGCTACATCACAAGCGCGAAGATATCGCGGCGCTGTTTCGCGAATATCATCATGAACCGCAGAACAGCGACGACGTCGCCGCCATGGTCGCCAGCGCGCGGCGCCAATTGCGTCCGCGTTTTCTGGGCGCGGATGTCGGCGTCAGCGGCGCGAATTTCCTCGTCGCCGATACAGGGTCCGTCTGCGTCGTCACCAACGAAGGCAACGCCGAGCTGACGACGACGATTCCACGCGTCCATATTGTGACGGCGGGAATCGAAAAGCTCGTGCCGAGCCTGCCGCACGCATTCGCGCTGCTGCGCCTTTTGGTGCGCTCGGCGACCGGATCCGACATCACCCAATATACGACCTTTCACTGCGGCCCCAAGCGAGAAGGCGATCCTGACGGGCCGCAGGAATTTCACATCGTGCTGGTCGACAATGGCCGTGCGCACATGATCGAACAGGGCCTTGCCGAAATGCTGCGTTGCTTGCGCTGCGGGGCCTGCATGAATCATTGCGTCGTCTTCAACGAAATCGGCGGCCACGCCTATGGCGGCGTTTACCCCGGGCCGATGGGCTCCGTGCTGACGCCGGTTCTTGACGGGTTGGCGGAATCCCGCGATCTCGTCAGCGCCTGCACGCTCAATGGCCGCTGTCAGGAAGTCTGCCCGGTGGACATCCCTCTGCCGGCTATGTTGCGCGGCTGGCGCGAAAAGAGCTGGTCGCAGGGCCTCGAGCCGCGGACGCAGCGCAGCTTTTTATCGGCTTGGGCCTTTGTCGCCAAAAGGCCCTTCCTTTACCGGCTCGGCGCGGCGGTCGCGACAAAGGCGATCCGCCTCTTCGCCAAAGGCGGCTGGATCAGCAAACTGCCTTTAGCTTCGGGCTGGACACGTTATCGCGATTTTCCCAAGCCCGCCGCGCGAACCTTCTTTGAAGAGTATGAGGCGCAAAACCGGAAGGGCCGCTCTTGAGCGCGAGGGACGACATCCTGGCCGCGATCCGGCGCAATCTGCGCCGCGCGGCCGATGACCCGAGCAAAATCGCCGCTGAGGCTGAGGCGCTTGCGCTTGAGTCGAACGACAGCCGGCCGCGCTTGCCCGACGGCGATCTCGCCGACAATTTCGCCGCCCGCCTCGTTTCGGACAAAGTGGTCGGCGCCAGCGTCGAACGCATAGCGCGGCTCGCCGAGACTCCCGCCGCAGCGCGGCGCTATTGTGAAGCGCATGGCCTCGATCTTAAGCTCGCGCTACAGCCGGATGCGCGCTTGCAGGCGCTCGACTGGCGCGGCTTTACGATCAAATCGACGATTAGCGCCGACGAGACGCTGGCGCTCGCCAGAGCGCGTTGGGCCATCGCCGAGACGGGAACCTTTGTCTTTCATTCGGGGCCGGCCTCGCCGACCTTGCTGTCCTATTTGCCTCTGCACCACATCTGCGTCATCGAGCGCGAGCGCATTCTCCCGCACCTCGAAGATTATGCGCTCAAAGAGGCGCCCGCCCGCCCGCCTCGCAACGTAAACCTGATCACTGGCGCAAGCGGCACGTCCGACATCGAGGGCCGCCTCGTTCGAGGCGCGCACGGCCCCGCGTTCCTGCACGCCATCATTATCGACGCGCGCGCGAGCGCGGCCCCTCAGGCGCCGTAGCGCGCCAAAAACAGCTCGACGGCTTCTTGCGCAAAGGCGCGCAGCTCTTCCTCCGGATAAGAGGCCGCCAGGACAAGGCTGGTCATCTGGTAAAAGGCGATGACGGCGCCGATGAAGAGCTTGGCGGCGCGGTCGCAATCGGGGCAATCGAGTTCGCCATGCCGCGCCGCGCGGCTCAAATAGGCAGAGAGCTGATTGAGAAGTCGGCCAGGACCTTGACTATAAAATATCCGGCCAAGCTCGGGCTCGCGTGGCGTCTCCGCCACGACGAGACGGTAAAGACAGAGAGGATTCGGGACCGCTCAGAAAGCGGAGAAGGTTGCGCGCGACCTCGAACAAAACCACCCTAGGCGGTCCGGACAGTTCGCCTTCCTCGCCGCCCGTGATGCGCAGGGAGCGGCGATGTACGACTTCGGAAAACATCGCCTCCTTGCAGCCAAAATGGCGGTACAGCGTTTCCTTCGAGGCGCCCGCCTCGGCTGCGATGACCTGCATCGTCGTTTCGCCATACCCGCGCTCGAGGAAGACGCGTTCGGCGACAGCAGCGATTTCGTCGCGCCGCTTCTCCCCACGTGGGATCTTTTTTGATTGACAATGCATCGACATCGTTGACTTGGAGGTCTTCGAGTTGTAACCGTACCATACGGTTCGGTTTATACGGCTTATGCACCCGAACAGGCTCGTCGCGCAAGCCCCCCACCGCGCCCCTCGGCGAATTCCGGAAGTCGAGCGATTTCATGGTCGATCAGCATTCAGACACTGAGCTTTTGCGGGAGAACGCCGAGAAGACGCCGCCGGCCGATGTTCAGCGAGGACGAGGATTTAAGGCCGGATCGGGATGAACTCCCGCAGGAGGGGAAGGCGCCGCCCAAAAAGAAGAAGCGCTCATTGCTGCTCGTTGGCTTCCTGGTTGTGGCGGCGGTGGTTGGCGGTGCGCGCCTACCTGTATTTCTCGACTCTGAACATTCAATCCACCGACGACGCCTATACCGACGGCCGCGCCGTGACGATCGCCCCGCAGGTCTCGGGCACGTCGTCGCGCTCGACGTCAACGACAACCAGTTCGTCCAGCAAGGGCGATCCGCTGATCCACATCGATCCGCGCCAATATCAGTCAGCGACGCGACTCGGCCCAGGGCGCGCTCGACCGGCGCCAAGGCGCAGCTCGCCGGCCAGCAACTCGGCGCCGAAGTCGCGCGGAAGAACTTTCCCGGCCCAGCTCGCAGCAGGCGCAGGCCCAGCTCGCGTCGGCGCAGGCGACTGCTGGCCAAGGCGCAGGCCGATTACCACCGCCAGCGCAGCCTGCCGCAAGCAGGCGACCACCCAACAGGAGATCGACGCCGCCAAGGCCGCCCTGCGGCAGGCGCAAGGCGCAGGTCGCGCTCGCCGAGGCGCAGGTGGCGCAGGCCGACGCCCGTGCCGCAGCACATCGGCCAGGCCGACGCGCAGTCGGCCAGTTGAAGGGCCAGGTCGAAGCAGGCGCAGGCGCAGCTCGATCAGGCCGAACTAACCTCGACATGGACCGTCGTGCGGGCGCCGCAGGATGGCTGGATCACCAAGCGCAATGTCGAGGTCGGCGATTACGTGCACGCCCGGGCACAGCAGATCTTGGCGATCGTCTCGCCGGAGGTCTGGGTCACCGCCAATTTCAAGGAAACCCAGCTCGACCGCATGCGGCCGGGCCAGAAGGTCGAGATCGAGGTCGACGCCTATCCGGAGCTGAAGCTCGAACGGCCATGTCGACAGCATCCAGCTGGGCTCCGGCTCGAAATTCACCGCCTTCCCGCCGGAGAACGCGACCGGCAATTTCGTGAAGATCGTGCAGCGCGTGCCGGTCAAGATCGTCATCGACAGCGGCCTCGATCCGAACCTGCCGCTGCCGCTCGGCGTCTCGGTCGAGCCGACGGTGACAGCTGAAATGAGCGAGCCGCCGACGCAGCGCCGCACGCGCGGCTGGAAGCCGCCGGCGCAATCCCTGGCTGATCGCCGTCGTCGTGACCCTCGCGGCCTTCATGGAGATCCTCGACACCACCATCGTCAATGTCGCGCTGCCGCATATCGCCGGCAGCCTGTCGGCCAGCTACGACGACGCGACCTGGGCGCTGACCTCCTATCTGGTCGCCAACGGCATCGTGCTGACCGATCTCCGGCTGGCTCGGCGCGCTGCTCGGCCGCAAGCGCTATTTCATGATCTGCATCGCGCATGTTCACGGTGTGCTCGTTCCTGTGCGGCATCGCCGACAGCCTGCCGCAGCTCATCATCTTCCGGCTGCTGCAGGGCTTTTTCGGCGGCGGCCTGCAGCCGAACCAGCAATCGATCATCCTCGACACGTTCCCGCCGGCACAGCGCGGCGCGGCCTTCGGCGTCACCGCCATCGCGACCATCGTCGCGCCGGTGCTCGGGCCGACGCTGGGCGGCTGTGATCACCGACACCTATACCTGGCGCTGGATCTTCTTCATCAACATCCCGGTCGGCATCGTCGCGTCTTCCTCGTCTTGCGCTCTGGTCGAGGATCCGCCCTGGGTGCAAGAAGCGCGCGGCGCGCAGCGTCGACTTCATCGGCCTTGGCGCTGATCGCGCTCGGCCTCGGCTGCCTGCAGATCATGCTCGATCGCGGCGAGGACGCCGACTGGTTCGGCTCGCCGCTTCATCCGGATCATTGGCGCGTGCTGGCCGTTCCTCGGCATCATCGGCGCCATCGTCTGGCTGCTGATCGCGAAACAGCCCGATCGTCCATCTCGACGTCTTCAAGGACCGCAATTTCGCGATCGGCTGCCTGATGATCTGCGGCCATGGGCGTCATCCTTTACGCCAGCGCCGTGCGTCATCCCGCAGTTCGCGCAGCAACGGTCATCGGCTATACGGCGACCTGGGCCGGCCTGATCCTGTCGCCGGGCGGCCTCGTGATCATCGTGCTGATCCCGCTCGTCGGCAGTTGCTGATGCGCTACGTCCAGACGCGCTATCTCATCGCGGCCGGCTTCTTCATCATGGGCTCCGCGTTTCTCTATTCGAGCCACCTGGTCGCCGGACATCGATTTCGCGCACCTTGGTCGTGATGCGCGCGGTCGCAGACCTGCGGCGCTCGCCTTCCTGTTCGTGCCGATCAGCACCATCGCCTATGTCACCCTGCCGCGCGAACTCAATCGGCGACGCGCGGCGCTCTTCACGATGTTCCGCAACGTGTTCGGCTCGATCGGCATTTCTTTGTCGACCGCCATGATCACCCAGCGAACGCAGACCCATCAGGCCTAGTCTTGCGCAATGGGCGAGCCCATTCCATCAGCCGTTCAACGATTTGATCGCCGGCTATCAGCGATCGATCGTCGCCATGGGGCATGCGGCGGGCGCGGCGCATGACGTCGCGGTCGGACAAGTTTATCAGGCGTTCCGCACCCAGGCGGCCATGCTCAGCTATTGGGACGTGTTTTTGTATCTCGCGTCGTCGCCTTCTGCGTGGTGCCGTTCTGCTTCTTCCTGACCAACAAGAAAGCGGGCGGCGGCTCGCCCGGCGCGGTCCACTAGACGCTCGCGCGAGCCCGGGCCGGGACATGTTTTTCACATGATCGCGCGGTAAATGACCTTTGACCCTCGTTACGCTGCGCGCCAGGACCGCCATGAGGAATAGACAGGGCATCGGATTGGCGGCGGCGCTGACTTCTCTTTTGACAGGCGGCTGCTATTCAGTCGGACCGGATTTTGCGCCGCCCGACCCGCTCTTGCCGCGCGCGTCCTTTTTCGGCAAGCCGCAGCCGGAAAGTCCGGAAGAGAGGGCCGCCGCGGCTTTGGAGCGCGCGGAGGGGTCGAGCGCGTCGGCCGGCGCCGCCTGGTGGAGAAAGCTCCGCGATCCGACTCTGACCTCGCTTATCAACCGCGTCGCCGATTCCAATCTCGACGTGATGACGGCGACGGTGCGGCTCGGCGAGAGCCGCAACCAGCGCGCAGTCGCCGCCTCCGCCGCGTTTCCGATGATCAACGGCAACGCCTCCTACCAGCGCGAGCTCTTCAGTAAAAACGGCGTCCTCAGTCTCGCCGGCCCCAATTTGAACGCTCCTCCGGTCAGCGTCTGGCAGACCGGCTTTGACGCCTCTTGGGAGCTCGACATCTGGGGCCATGTCAGGCGCCAAGTCGAGGCCGCGGACGCCCAGATCGAAACCGCCGAATATCAGCGCCGCGATCTGCTCGTCTCCGCCTTCGCCGAACTCGCCCGCGACTATGTCGATCTGCGCGGCGCGCAGGCGCAAATCGGCATCGCCAACGACAATCTGAAGAGCGCCACCGAAATTCTGGAGCTGACCCGCACCCGCGCCGCAAAGGGGCTGACGAGCGGGCTCGACGTCGAAAACTCGGCGGCGCTGGTCGAGAACATCCGCGCGCTGCTGCCGAGCCTCGAAAATCAGGTCGACGCCGACGTCAACGCGATCAGCCTGATCCTCGACGAACAACCGGGCGCCCTCAAGGGCGCCCTCGCGCGCGGAAAACCTGTGCCGCCGACGCCGCCGCGCGCGCCGCTCGGGCTTCCCTCGGAGCTGGCGCGCCGGCGCCCCGACATTCGGGCGGCGGAGGCGCAGCTGCATGCCGCAACCGCCAATGTCGAAGTCGCCGTCGCCGACTTCTATCCGAGCGTTAAATTGAACGGCAACATTGAGCTCAATGCGCTGGATCTCAGAGAATCTCTGGCGGGGCAGCTCGCTTCAATATCAGTTCGGACCGAGCGTTTCGTTGCCGATCTTCGAAGGCGGCCGCCTGAAATCGACGCTCGAACTGCGCACCGATCAGGAAGAGGAAGCCGCCATCGCCTATCACAAGACGGTGCTGCAAGCCTGGCATGACGTCGTCAACGCGCTCAATGCCTATGGCTTCGAACAGCGACGGCGCGACAGCCTGAAGGCGCAGGTCGAACATGCGCGCGAGGCCTTATCGCTTTCCCGCACGCGCTACAACAACGGAGTCGCGGATTTCATCACCGTTCTCGACGCCGAGCGTACCCTCCTGCTAGCGCAGCAACAGCTTGAGCAGAGCACGACCAACGTTTCGACCGATTTCATCCAGCTCTATAAGGCGCTCGGCGGTGGCTGGGAGCAGACGTTCCCGAACGAACCGCCGCAACCTGTCGAGGCCTCGCTTTCTTTGGAGTGAGTGTGGCCGGCGACCTCAGCCGAGGTCACTGCGCAGCGCCAACTCGGCGGCCAAGCGTCGCGCCTCCGGTCCGCGCTGGACCCTGCATCCCGATCCGGAGGTTGCGCGGCACGGCGCGGCGTAGCGCGCTGGACAAAAAACTCGCGAAGGCCCCAGCTTCCGCGTCGCCCGCCGCAGGCGCCGCCCGGTTTGCCAATTGACGCCAGGCTTCATCGGCGGCGTCGAGCGCGAAATTGACCAGCGCCTTGGCGAGGAAACTTTCGGCGGAGACAGCCCGATGCGCCACGACGGCGCGGATTTCGTCGGAAAGGTCCGTGTCGAGACGATCAAGAATTAACGAGGCGGGGATTGCGCCGGACCGCAAGCCGACGATCAAATCGCGCAGCCGGAGCGGCTCCTCGTCATCGACGCTGAAATCCGGCTTGAGCGAGATGAAATCGAATATTGGCATGATCGTCACAGCTCCAGCTAGAGCATTGGCCTTCGAACTAGCGTACTATAATATACCGCAAATGAGCCCGTCCCGGTCAAAGTTCATTCAGCGCGCGCAAATTGACGTGGCAACTCTTTCAATTCTGAAAAAACGGGGCGGATGTTTCGATGCCGACCAGACTGTGCCTCGTCCGACATGGCGAAACCGATTGGAACGCGTCGGGTCGCTTGCAAGGCCATAGCGACATTCCGCTGAACCAGCTTGGGCGGGCGCAGGCGAGGGCCATGGCGGAAAGGCTCGCTGGCCAAAACTTTGTCGCCCTCTTCAGCAGCGACCTTGCGCGCGCTGCCGAGACAGCCGCCGCGGCGGCTGCGCGTCTCGGTCTCGAGGTTGAGACGGCGCCGGCGCTGCGCGAGCGCTTTTTAGGCACCTTTCAGGGACTGACGCATGCGGAGGCGCAGATGCGCTATCCGGCCGATTACGCGCGCTTTCGCGCCCGCGACCCCGATCATCTCTTGCCCGGCGGTGGCGAGAGCTTGCGCGCATTCGCCGCCCGCATCGCAGCGGCTTTAGCGGCCCTCGCCGAGAGCCGCCCGGGCGGCGCACTCCTTATCATCACGCATGGCGGCGTGCTCGACGTCGCCCACCGTCTTGCGACCGGCCAAGGCCTGCAGGAGAAGCGCAATTTTTCATTGCTCAATGCGGCGCTGAACTGGATCGAGCGCCGCGACGGCCATTGGGCTTTGCTCAGTTGGGGCGAGACGGCCCATCTCGAAGGCGCGTGGGACGAAATTTTCGACCGCCCCGCGGAGGGCGCGGTCGGGCTCTGACCGACACCGCAATGGTCCCTCGCGAGGGGCTCAAGCCGATGCGGCGGGCGGGACGAGAACAGCCGCGCCTGAGATGCGGCCATTGCGCAGATCGTCCAGCGCCTCGTTGGCGCGCTCTAGAGGATAAAGCGTCGTCGACGTCTTGACCGGAACCTTCGGCGCAAGCGCAAGGAACTCTTCGCCATCCCGGCGCGTCAGATTTGCGACGGAGCGGACCATCCGCTCCCCCCAAAGCTCGTCGTAGGGGAAAGTTGGAATATCGCTCATATGGATGCCCCCGCAAACCACGGTTCCCCCCTTCGCTAAGGCGCGCAGGGCGGCCGGGACGAGGGCGCCGACGGGTGCGAAAATCAACGCCGCGTCGAGCGGTTCGGGCGGCGGCGTCAACGACCCTCCGGTCCATACCGCCCCGCATTGGCGCGCGAAAGCCTCGGCCGCCGCATCGCCCGGCCGGGTGAAGGCGTAAATTTCCCAGCCCTGGTGCCGTGCGACTTGCGCGATGATATGCGCCGCGGCGCCAAAGCCGTAAACGCCAAGGCGGCGGCCTCGCCCGGCAAGGCGCAGCGAGCGATAACCGATAAGTCCCGCGCAGAGCAGGGGCGAGGCCTCGACCTCGCTGTAAGCATCGGGGAGGGCGAAGCAGAACCGCTCGTCGGCGACGGTAAATTGCGCAAAGCCGCCGTCGATGTCGTAGCCGGTGAAGCGCGCTTTGTCGCAGAGATTTTCGCGGCCGGACTGGCAGAACGCGCAGACCCCGCAGGTCCAGCCAAGCCATGGCACGCCGACACGATCGCCGATCTTAAGGCGAGTCGCCTTTAGGCCGAGCCCCACGACGACGCCGGCGATCTCATGGCCGGGGATTAGCGGCAGTTTCGGCCGCGTCAATTCGCCATCGAGGATGTGAAGGTCGGTCCGGCAGACGGCGCAGGCATGGACCTCAATCAGCGCCTGATGATCGTCCGGGCGCGGCTTGGCGACCTCCTTGAGGACGAGCGGCTTGCCCGGACCTTCAAAAATCATGGCTTGCATCGGCGTCAAATCCGATTCTTGACGGCGGCGCGCCGTACGAAATTCTTACGCAGAGCGTTATCGGCCAATGCGCGTAAAATTCAAATCCGTTTCGCCGCGTCGCCCGGTCGTGACGCAGGCGCGGGTTGAAAACTTCACGCTTCGCGGCTTCCCCGCTTTCGCCCCGCCTCGCTTTGTCGCAAAATACACCAAGCTGCGTCAGGCGACGAAAATCAAGGTTTCGATCGGGCCAGCCGGCCGCGGCGCGCACAAGCCGCTCGCCGCGAACAAAAACCAGGGAGCCTTCCATGACCGCAAGAAAACTCGAAAAGGCAGAATGGGCCGCCTATTTTGACACCCTGTCGAAAGAGCTGAAAGGCGCGCAGGCGGAAGTCGAAATCGCCTCATTGAAGCTGGGCGATCAGGTGCAGGCCAGCTGGCTGCCGCTGTTCGGCCTCGTGTACGACCGCAAGGATGATCTTATCGAGGTTGCGCTCGATGGAATCGATCATCTGATCAACAAGCCGCGCGACGTTTATGTCGACGAGGGAGAAGGATTGCTTGCCAGCATCGAAATCATCGATGGCGACGACAACCGGCAGATCATCAAGCTCAGGCAGCCGATCGCCTTGCCGGAAACATGATCGCGCTTCGCTCAGAGCGGCGATGGCAGGTCGAGCTGAAACAATTGCCTGATGCGATCGGCGAAACCCGTCGCCGATTGCTCGGCAGGGCGCGAGCCAGCCGCATCCTTTGCCGCCAGGATTGCGCGGCGCTGGGCCAGCGCTTGTCCCAACTCCTTCGAGAGGCTTGGACGCTCTTTCAGGATAGGGCCGAGATCGTCGGCATGGATTTCAAATACGACGGCGCGCGTCAGCGCCCTCGTCGTCATACTCTGCGGCTCGCCGAGCAGAAATCCGCTTTCGCCGAAATAGTCGCCGGGCGCAAGCCGCAACAGTTCATGCTCCCGCCCATCTCGCAGGTTAAAGACGGCGAGCGCGCCGGACCGGATGATGGAGAGCGCCTGCGACAGCGTGCCGCGCTCGAGCACGAGGTCGCCCGCGGCATATTCTTTTTGTCTCATCTTCGCGGCCAGGAGCTTTTTCTGCTCCCCGTCGAGGGTGGCGAACAGCGGCACGTTCCTGAGGATCATCTCCCGCGCGCTCGGAGGCGCGAGCGCCTCGCCCTCGACCGCCGGAGCGAGAAAATCGGCGATTCCGGCGATCGGCGCAAATCGCAAGCCGGCTGCGACGAAGTGCCGGAACATGTGGTCGAACACTTCATTGCGGGCTTTATCCGCGATCGACCCCTTATAAACCCGATAACTCAGCTCGAGCTCAATCGCCGATGCGTTCAGTGATTTAACCGTGGCGGCGGGCGCGGGCTCATGCAGGATCAGGTTGCAGCTCGCTAGCGCCTCGAGCGCGACGTCGACAAAATGTGAGGGCGCGGTCGTGGGCTGCAGCCGGACGAGGACGGTTTCGTCGTGCGCCTCCTGGGGGTAGGTGGCGTTGACGATCTTGCCTTTGGCCACGACGCTGTTTGGTATGATGGCGAGATCATTGCTCGGCGTCAAAAGGTGGATGGCCTGCCAGTTCGCTTCGACGATTTTGCCCTCGACGCCGCCGTCGATGATGATGTAGTCGCCAATGCGATACGAACGTCCGAGACTGATCGCGATCCCTGAAAAGACATCCGCCAGCGTGCTTTGCAGCGCAAGGCCGGCGATGATGGCGACGGCGCCCGATGTCGCAAACAGCGCGCCGACAGGCACGTTGAAGACGTCGCCGACGATCGCCAGAACGACGCCGAGGTAAATGAGGCCGGCGATCAGCTGCTGGAATAATCGGCTTTCGTTCGGCCGACGCTCGAAGATCACGAAGGCGTCGACGACGCCGACAAGGCATCGCGCCAGCGCGATCCACCATATAATTTCGACGAAGTCGACGCCGATTTGTGCGGCCGGCCCCGTCGCCGCGGCAGCGCGGGGCTGGTAGGGCTGGATCCCCACGCTGGCGAGCGCCGCGGTTAGCGCGACAAAAAGCCCCACCCTTCCGGAAAGACGCCAGATGGGGGAGCGCCGAAAGAACAATATGGCGAAGGACAGAACCGCGAGAATCAACGCCGCGGCGGCGACGGCGATCCGCGGATGGTCGGCGACTAGTGGAGGCAAGGGCGGCACTTGTCTTTAATTTCCCTGAACGGGCCGGCGTTACGCCTCGCCGTTCGTTCTCTAGCTGCGGCGGATGCGAGCGGGGTGATCACCGGATAAGCAAGGATCGTCTTTCAAAGTTTCGCCGCAACCTCGACGCCGGCCTGCGCGATCTGCTCATCCTGCGCGGATTGCACCCCCGAAACACCGATGGCGCCGACGACTCGGCCGTCATTTAGCAAGGGCAGCCCGCCTTGGATAGGCGTCGCGGCGGGCAGAGTGAGCATGACCAAACGGCCGCCGGCGACTATATCCTCGATGCCTTTCGTCGTCCGCTTGAACAAGAACGCCGTGCGCGCCTTTTCCTGCGATACGGCGACGGAGCCGACCGGCGCGTCATCGAGGCGTTGGAGATACAGAAGATTGCCGCCATCATCGACGATCGATATCGTGACGCTCCAATTGTTCTTCTCCGCTTCCGCCTCTGCGGCCGCAGCGATCGCCCTTGCGTCGGCGAGGGTCAGGCCCTTTTTCGCATACATTTACGCTTCCTTCGTTTTCGGCGCGTCCGTGCGCTGGCCCGCCTTCGGTTTTAGTCTCGTTCGGCTGATTTCTACAAGCGCGCCAACGCCTTGGTTTCCGCGCTGATCCGTGCCGGGTTCGAGTGCGGCGGGGCCACAGGCAGGACAGTTCTCGGTGATGTTTGTGCGGCGTCAGGGTCTCGCGTCAGGCCGAAGCGATCCGGCCCTGCGCGGGAGCCTCTTTCATTGCGCAGCCACTGAGAAACTGAGCGACCGCCGCTTGCACGATCGCTTCGATCTCGCTCCTTTCGGGCGGTTCGCGCACGCCAATAAGGCACTGAAACCTGACGGTCCCCGACAGCATCTCAAGGAAATGATCCGCGCCCTTGCCGCTGTCCGCCATCTTCAACAGTCCGCGCTCGACCTGGCGCTCGAAAAAATCCGTGAGGAACGCGCGGCTGCGGCCTGGACCCAATTTCCAAAATCGCTCGGCGATTTCGGGAATGCGCGGCGCTTCGGCGATTACGAGACGGTGCAGGCTCAGGCACGCCGGCGACGTCACGATTTCAAGGTAACGCACGCCAACCGCGGTCAGGACCAGCTCCGGCGCCTGCGACGCCAGCTTATCCGGGGTCAGGCCGCGAAAAATCGTCTCGGCGTTCTCCGTCACCAAAGCTTCGAACAGCCCCTGCTTGCCGCCGAACAGCGCATATAATGTCTGTCGCGATCCGCCAGAGCGCGCGATCACGTCGTCGAGCGTTGCTTCCGCGAACCCCTTCGCCTGGAAAACTTCGCGCGCCGCCGACAGGAAGGCCGCCCTTCGCGCCGCGAGTCGCTTGCTCGGGACGCTTACAGCGCAGTCAACGTTCGAAGCCGTCATTTCCATTCACAAGCCGGTGAAACTTTCATAATGTGCTTGATATGTACTGTACCATACAATACGTCAATGGCGACCCCCCGGAGATTCTTATGGGCATAGTCGGCTTTGCGCTGCGGTACCGTCACACCTTTTACGTGTTGGCGTTCATGATGCTGTTCCTTGGCGGCAGCGCAATCATGACGGCGCCAAAAGACATTTTCCCTAATATCAGACATCCCGGTCGTCACCGTCATTTGGCAATACACCGGCCTGACGCCTGAAGAAATGGAGCAGCGCGTCACGACCTATAGCGAATATTCGATCAGCTCCAACGTCAGCGACGTCCGCAACATTGAGAGCCAGACATTGTCTGGCATTGCGGTCGAGAAGATCTATTTCCAGCCCAATGTGAATATCGACCTCGCTATCGCTCAGATCGTTTCTGCTTCGAACTCCATCCGCGCCTTGATGCCGGCCGGCATACAGCCGCCGATCGTCGTGCAATTCAACGCCTCCTCGGTCCCCGTGCTTCAGCTGAGTTTGAGCTCGGACCGGTTGAACGAGCAGCAGCTGTACGATTATGGCATCTACCAGATGCGCCAGGCCCTGGCGCCAATTCCCGGCATCACGCTGCCCACGCCGTACGGCGGCAAATACCGGCAGATCATGGTCGATCTCGATCCCGCAGCGCTCGGCGCGCGCGGAATCTCGCCAAGCGACGTCCTCAGCGCCGTCAATGCGCAAAGCCTGACCTTGCCGTCTGGCGACGCCAAGCTGGGCGATCAGCAGTTCATCGTCAAGGTCAACGCCACGGCGCAGTCGATCGACGCGCTGAACCGCATTCCCATTAAGAAGGTCGGCGGCGCGACGGTGTTCCTCTCCGACGTCGCGCATGTTCGCGACGGCTGGGCGGTGCAGCAGAACATCGTCCGCGCCGAAGGCAAACGCTCGGTTCTTCTGACCATCATCAAGAACGGCGACGCCTCGACGCTCGACGTCGTCAACCGCGTCAAGGCGGCGCTGCCTGAGATCCAGAAGGCCGCGCCCCCCGGCATGGACATCAAGCTTCTGTTCGATCAGTCGGTGTTCGTTCAGGGCGCAATTGACAGCGTCTTGCATGAAGGCGCCATCGCCGCCGCCCTCACGGCTCTGATGATCCTGATCTTTCTTGGCTCGTGGCGCTCGACCATCGTCGTCATGGTGTCGATCCCGCTGTCGATCTTAACGTCGATCGCGGTGCTTGCGGCGCTCGGGCAGACCATCAACACCATGACTCTCGGCGGCTTAGCGCTGGCGGTCGGCATTCTCGTCGACGACAGCACGGTGACGATCGAAAACACCCACCGCCTTCTTGAAGAGGGCATGGAGTTCGACGGGGCGGTCCTTGAAGGCGCGGCGGGCATCGCCGTGCCGACACTGATTTCGACTCTCGCCATCTGCTGCGTGTTCGTTTCGGTCTTCTTCCTGCAAGGTGCGGCCCGCTATCTTTTCACGCCGCTCGCGATGGCGGTGGTCTTCGCCATGCTCGCCTCCTATTGCATCTCCCGCACCCTGACGCCGATCATGATCGGGCTCTTGATCCGCAAAGAGCATGAAAGCCAGGGCGAACCGCGCGGCTGGCTCACCCGGTTTCATGCCGCGTTCAACGCGAAGTTCGACCGCTTCCGCGATTTTTATGGCTGGCTCCTCGCCGGCATCCTGCGGCGGAAAATCCTGACGCCGACAGTTGCGCTGCTCGTCATCATCGGCGCCGGCGTCCTGGCGCTGAACGTCGGCTCCGACTTCTTCCCCGCCGTCGACGCGGGCCTCATTCAGTTGCATGTCAGGGCCCCGGCGCGAACGCGCATCGAACGCACCGAACAGATCTTCCAGGAGATCGAGGACAAGATCCGCACGGTCATTCCGCCAAGAGACCTGAAGCTGGTGCTCGACAATATCGGCTTGCCCCAAAGGCTCTACAATCTCGCCTTCACCGATGGCAGCGCGATCGGCGTGAATGACGGCGTCATTCAAATCGAGCTGGACGAGGGCCATCGGCCAACCGCGGAGATCATCAAGAAGCTGCGCCACGAGCTCGCCGTCGCCTTTCCCGACGTTATGTTCTATTTCCAACCCGCCGATCTCGTCACCCAGGTTTTGAATTTTGGCGTTCCGACCCAGATCGACGTGCAGATTCAAGGGCGCGACCGGGAAAACAACAAGCGGGTGCTGGCGCTTCTGCAGCAAAAGATGGCTCGGATTCCGGGCCTTGTCGACGCCCATATCCAGCAGGAGCTGAACGCGCCCGAGATGTTCTACACGGTCGATCGCACGCGCGCGCAGCAACTTGGGCTGAACATGCAGGAAGTCGCCAATAATATCAACATCAGCCTCAGCTCCTCGGAGCAGGTCTCGCCCAATTTCTGGACTGATCCAAAAAACGGCATTCCCTATTTCATGCCTGTGCAAACGCCCGAATATCGCATCGCCAACAAAAATCAGCTCGACAATACGCCGCTTGCGGCAGGCGTCGATCCTAATGGAACGCCGATTCCGACGGTTCTTGGCAATCTTGCGACCTCGCAGCGCGCTGGCGTGCAATCCGTCTACAACCAATCGAACATTCAGGCAGTCTACGACGTCTACGCCAGCGCCCAGAATCGCGACCTCGGCTCGATTGCGGCGCAGATCCACAAAATCGTGGCTGAACTCCAGCCCGAGCTCAAGCCCGGCAACCACATTGTCATTCGCGGCCAGATCGAAAGCATGGAATCCGCCTTCCGGAATCTCGGCCTGGGCCTCTTGTTCGCTGCGGTCTTCGTCTACATGTTGATGGTCGTCAACTATCAGAGCTTCGTCGATCCGCTCGCCGTCATTCTCGCCTTGCCTGGCGCGGGCGCCGGCATCTTGCTGATGTTGTTCGTGACCGGCACGACCTTGAGCGTGCCGTCGCTGATGGGCGCCATCATGGCCATTGGCGTCGCCTCGGCGAACTCGATCCTGCTTGTGACTTTCGCCCGGGAGCAGCATGAGGCCGGCATGAGCGTCTTCGACGCCGCTCTGTCGGCGGGCACGACGCGGTTGCGTCCCGTCCTGATGACCGCGGCCGCGATGATCGTCGGCATGATTCCCATGGCGATCGGCGGCCCTGGCGAAGAGCAAAACGCCGTGCTGGCGCGCGCCGTCCTCGGCGGCGTCGTCGTCGGCACGATGACCACACTGCTGTTCGTGCCGTTCCTCTATTCGGTCATCGGCCGTTTCGAGCATCTGAAAAGCAAAGCTCCAAATAGACGCAGTTCTAAAATTCCGGCCCACCAAGGATCGCCGTCATGAACAGTTTGCCGCCTTTGGACAGCGCGTTTCATCCTACCGCTCTCCGCGACCCGGGGAAGGCGCCGGAGCGGCGCGAGCAAGACGCGAAAAAAAACGGCAAGCGGCGGACCATCGCCCGCGCGATTGGCTTTTGCGCCTTGGCGGTTCTTGCGGGGCTCGTCGGGTTTGGCGTGTGGAGCAAATCGAGCCGCGAGGCCGAGGCCGACGCCGTGCTGGAGGCGCGCCTCAATGCGATTCCCAGCGTGCGGACCTTTATCGCAAAAGAGGATAGCGCGCCGCGCATGATCGAACTTACCGGCAACATGACGGCCTTCGACAGCGCGACGCTTTATGCCCGCGCGACGGGCTACATCAGCGTGCGCCACGCCGACATCGGAACCAAGCTGAAGAAAGGCGACGTGCTTGCGATCATCGCCGCGCCGGATCTCGACCAGCAACTCGCCCAGGCGAAAGGACAGCTTGTCCAATTCCAGGCCGCCGTCCAACAGGCCGAGGCGAACGCCGATCTCGGCCGCGTCACCGACCAGCGCACCGCCCGCCTCGTCGCGCAGGGATGGTCGAGCGCGCAACAGGGCGACACCGACCGGCTAACGCTCGCCTCCCGCCAGGCCGCGGTCGCCGTCGCGAAGGCCAATGTCGTCGCCCAGCAGGCTGCGGTCGACCGGCTGCAGCAATTGACTGATTTCGAGCAGATCAAGGCGCCCTTCGACGGCGTCGTCACCGGCCGCCTCATCGATGTCGGCAGCCTCGTCACGGCCGACGCGGCGAGCGGAACCCCCGCTGTTCTCGATGGCGCGGACGGACGTCCTGCGGGTGCAGGTCTTCGTGCCGCAGGCGGCGACCTTCGGCATC
Organism: uncultured Alphaproteobacteria bacterium; assembly: GCA_963815815.1. Classification (GTDB taxonomy): domain Bacteria; phylum Pseudomonadota; class Alphaproteobacteria; order Rhizobiales; family Beijerinckiaceae; genus Methylocapsa. Next base: position 317,380 of record CAWFIA010000006.1, on the reverse strand, counting down.
AACGACGGCGATCCGGCGACGATCACGGTTTCGGAGTTGCCCGGGCGCACCTTCACCGGCCGGGTCGCGCGCAACGCCAAGGCGTTGTCGGCCAGGACCCGCACGCTGCTGATGGAGGTCGATGTCGACAACAAGGACGGCGCGCTCGCCGCCGGTCTTTACAGCATATCCACTTGCAGGTGCGCCGGCCAAATCCGGTTATCATCGTTCCCTCGCAGGCGGTGATCTTCAATCGCGATGGGCTCATGGTCGCCGTCGTCTCCGACGGAAAAGTTTCGAACTTCGCAAGATCGATCTCGACGTCGACAATGGCGCCGATGTCGAAGTGCGCTCAGGGCTAAAGGCGGGCGATCAGATCATTCTCAGCCCGCCGGCCAATGTCTCGGACGGCATGAAAGTCACGACGGCTTGAGATCTAGCGGGACGTGGCGATCAAGCGGCCTGCACGCGCCTCCAACAGAGGAGATAACGGCAATGATCGATGCAAACGTCAAAATGGAGTTCGCCGCCATCCCGGGGACTTCGCTAAACGTTTCGCGCGTGGGGCTGGGCACTTGGGCGATTGGCGGCTGGATGTGGGGCGGCAGCGACGACTCCCAGTCGATCGAAACCATCCGCGCGGCGTTCGCGCATGGCATCAATCTCGTCGACACCGCGCCGGTTTATGGCTTCGGCCATTCGGAAGAAGTCGTTGGCAAGGCGCTGGCGGAAGGCGATCTGCGTTCGGGCGCGCGTCATCGCGACGAAAGTCGGGCTCGAATGGAAGGACGGCAAGGTTTTCCGCAACGCCAGCCGCGAGCGGATCAATCGCGAGATCGAGGATTCCTTGCGCCGCCTGCAAACCGACCATATCGACATCTATCAGGTGCATTGGCCGGACCCAAAGATCGCCGTCGAGGAGACGGCCGGGGCGATGAAGGCGCTGCTACGACCAAGGGAACATCGGCGCCATCGGCGTCAGCAATTTTTCGGTCGCACAGATGGAGCGGTTCCGCAAGGTCGCGCCGATCCATGTGCTGCAGCCGCCCTATAATCTGTTCGAGCGCGAGATCGAGGCCGACGTCCTTCCCTATTGCCTCAAGCATGGCATTGCGACCTTCGGCTATGGCGCGCTCTGCCGCGGCCTGCTGTCCGGCCGCATGAAGCCGGACACCGTTTTCGAGGGCGACGATCTGCGCCGCGACGATCCGAAATTCAGGCCGCCGCGCTTTGCGTCATTATCTTGCCGCCGTTGCGCGGCTGGATCGATTTGCGCGCAGGACCGTTTCGGCAAGCGCGTCATTGATCTGGCCGTGCGCTGGGCGCTCGATCAGGGCGTATCCTCGGCGCTGTGGGGCGCGCGCCGTCCCGGACCAGCTGCAGCCCATCGATGAAATCTCGGGCTGGTCGCTCGACCGCGCGGCGAAAGCCGAGATCGACCGCATTTTGCGCGAGGAGATCACCGATCCCGTCGGGCCCGAATTCATGGCTCCGCCGGCTAGAGCGTGAGGCCTTTCGTCGGAGCCGCTCGTTTTGACGGTTCCGGCGCAAGGGGCTGAAGCGAGGTTATTCGCCGCCCTATTCCACACGCACCAACACGCTGTCGGTCGCGCCACCGGCGTCGATGATCGACACCCGGACGAAACCCACGCCGTCGGGAGCCCAGCTCGCCTGTCGGCGTAGATCCGGTTCGCCCAAGGGCGCGCCATTGATGATCCAGGTAAGAGGCGGAGCGCCGCCTTCGGCCTTAAGGGCCAAACGAATGTCTGTTTGCGCTTGCCCGGCGAGGCCGAGATCGATGCGGGCCCCGTCGGGTGGAAATACAATCTTCAGCGGCGCCGCAGTCGATCCCGGCGCGGCGCCTCTTGCGTTTGCGCTGAAGCGGCGCAACGGCGGCGGCAGCGCAGAGGTGCGGGCGACCAGAATGTTGGCGGGAGGCGAAGGAAACGCGTGCGCGCCTTCGAGACGCGCAAAGGCGTCGAACAGGATAGGCGCCGCGACCTCGCGTCCGACAAGTCCCGGCACGGCGCTATTGTCGGGCCGGCCGACCCAGACGGCGACCGTGTAGGCTTTGTCGAAGCCGAAGGCGAATGCGTCCCGATAGCCGTAGGATGTCCCGGTCTTATATGCGATGAGCCCGGCGGGCGCGTTGACCGGCGGCGCAGCGCCGCGCAGGATATCGGCGACATACCAGCTCGCGACTGGTTCGCTGATCCGGTGCGGTTCGGCTTTCGGCGTGGCCGCCGCGGCTTCGGATTCGATGAGGGCGGGCACGCGGCCGCCGCGGGCGAGGCCGGCGTAAAGCGTCGCTATATCGCGGAGTTTGACGCCAAGACCGCCAAGCGCGACCGCCAGGCCAGGCGCCGCGTCGTTTCGGAGCGCGATTGCGGCCCCGGCGTTGCGCAGCCGCGCCAAAAGCCGCGCGGGTCCAATTTCGGCGAGGAGTTCAATGGCCGGCAAATTGAGCGACAGTTGAAGAGCCCGCCGCGCCGTGACCGCGCCCTGAAACGAAAGATCGAAGTTTTGCGGCGCGTAGGCGCCATAGCGCGTCGGCCGGTCGTCGAGCAGCGTTTCGGGATGGGCGAGCCCATTTTCAAACGCAAGCGCATAGATGAATGGCTTCAGCGTCGATCCAGGCGATCGGAAGGCCTGCGTCATATCGATCGATCCGGCCCGCTCCTGCGAAAAATAATCCGCCGAGCCGACATGGGCGCGCACCTCGCCGCTGGCGTTGTCGATCACGAGAAGGGCGGCGGATAACCGTGGGCCCAGCCGCTGGACGTTTTCCTTCACCAAAGTCTCCAGCGAGGCCTGCAACCTGGCGTCGAGCGTCAGGCGGTGAATGCGCTGACCCGGCGCGTTGCGGAGCGCGGCTTCGCTCGCATGCGGCGCAAGCACGGCAAAAGCCCGGCGTTGCGTCGGGACGGCTTCGCGCGACGCCAATTCGCGCTCGGCCGGGGTGATCACGCCGCGCGACAAGGCGCGGCGCAAAACCATGTCGCGGGCGGCGCGGGCGGCCGCCGGGAACCGGTCAGGGCGCCTGGTTTCGGGCGATTGCGGCAGGGCGACGAGCATCGCCGCCTCGGCGATCGACAGGCGCTTCGGCTCCTTGCCGAAATAGGCGAGGCTGGCGGCCCTGACCCCTTCGAGATTTCCGCCATAGGGCGCCAGCGACAGGTAAAGATCGATCACCCCGGCCTTGCCGGCCCGCCGCTCGATTTCGAGCGCCCGCAGGATCTGACCGATCTTGGCTCCGATCGAGCGCTCCGCGCGCGGCTCGATCAGCCGGGCGACTTGCATGGTCAACGTCGAGCCGCCGGAGACAATGCGGCCGTGTTCGATCCATTGCAACGCGGCGCGCCCGAAGGCGATCACATCAACGCCATCATGCTTCGCGAATTTATGGTCTTCATAGGCGATCAACATGCTGACGAAGCGAGGATCGACCTCGCTCTTGGCGACCGGTAGCCGCCAGCGTCCGTCCGTTGTCGTGAAAGCGCGCAAGAGGCGCCCGTTGCGGTCGATGGCGATGGTCGAACCCTGACGCGCCGCCGCAAGATCCAGCGGGCCGAGCGAATTCGCGTAATTGATCAAAGCTGCAAGGATGGCGAGGCTGGCTGCGGCCAACGCAAGAACCAGAAGAGCAAACCGGGGCGTTGCGCTCACCTTCATCCGCTCGCTCGGCGTCGCCTCATTTCGCTCCGGCGATATCGACTGCGCCAAAAGCGGTGCGGCCGAACCGTTCGGGGCGGTACATATCTTCAATCGTCGCTGGCGGTAGAACGTAATGGCCGGGCGTTACGGCGCGCGCGATGTAGGCGACGCTGAACGTCGCCCTGTCGTGTCCGTCACGAGCGAACGCCGCCACGAAACGATCGTCCCGATACTCAGTATGCAATGGCTCGACGGTTTTTTTGAGCCATGCCAGCGCCTCCGTCGAGCCGCCTTCGAATAGATCGGGATTGTCGATCTCCAGACCGGCGGGCAACCGATCGACGAGAAGCAGCCGGGCGAAAGCGGCTTCGCTTTCGGTGACCTTCAGGGCGACCACAAGACGGTCGTTCTGCTTGATTGCGGCTGGGTCGATCTTCTTTCCATCCAGCGTGTAATAGGCGCGTTCGATCTCATACCCTTGACTTGCGGCAGGCTCTGGCGTCGGCGGATTGCCCGAAACCGTCACCGCCACTCTGACCGGGGCCTGACCGGCATTGGCGATGGTGACGCTTTGCTTGTCGAGCGCCGAGCCTCGCCACGATTGATAGAAGGATCCCCGATGCGCTTTGCCATTGATCGCAAGGCCCGTCGTCTCGCCCTGCTTGGCGAGCGCCTCGGCGGCCAGCACCATGAAGGCGTTCTCCTGCGTGCTGGAAAGACTCGTTTTCGCCCGCGCGTCCTCGACAACTTTGGACGCCCGGAAGATGTCCGCGGCGGGCATGCCGGTTTCAGCGGCAAGAGCGAGGAGGCCCGCGCCGTCGCGCAGCCGCGACCCATAATCGGCGCTGCTGTAGAGCGGGTTGCCGATCGTGCTCAGCCGCTCCGTCGCTTTGTCGAAGACCGTCATCGCTCGGCCGCGATCCCCGAGTAGCGCGAGCGCGGCGGCAAGCTGCGCGCGGGCGAGGGGAGAGTCCAGCCGATCGATCTTGGTGTCGGCAAGATAGCGCAGATCTCCCATCACGGGGCGCCCATTCCTGGCCAGAACATAGGCGGCGTAAGCCACCGACGGCCCCTCGCCGGCGCCGATCTCGCTGCTGTTGGCCAGCAAATTGCGCAGCCGTTCGAGAGCGGCGTCGAATTGCTTCTGCGGCACGGCGAAATGATTTTCGCGGGCGCGCGTCAGAAAGTCGGTGACGAAGGCGTGCAGCCACATGTCCTCGCCATCGCTCGCAGACCATAGACCGAAGGCTCCACTTGAATCCTGCCGAGTCAATACGCGGTCGATCGCGTCCTGAACCTGGGCGTCGGCGTCGGGATCGATGCCGAGCGCCTCCGCGTTGGCGAGCTTGTTCACGTAAAGCAATGGCAACGCGCGGCTGACGATCTGTTCCGTGCAGCCATAGGGATAACGGTCGAGCGCCTGGAGGAGAGCTGGCGCGTCGATGCCCGCGAGCGATGAAACCGCGACCGAAACCGCTCCAGTGCCCGGGGCGAAATTGGCGATTATGTCGTTCGAGAGCGTGAGGCTCGCCCCCGGCTCCAGCGTTCGCACCGAGCGGCGGTAGAGTTCGGACGTTCCAGGCGTGACGTCGAGCGCCAGCGTCTGCGGCGCCTCGATACCCGGCCCGGTCAGCGTGATTTTGAGCGCGGCAAGTCCTGTGGCGGCGGCCGTCGCCGGAATCGACACGGCCTGTCGCGCCCCAGCGCGCAAATTGAACTTGCGATGCGACGCCTCTGCGGCGACGGCGAGGCCGCCCTGCGCCTGCAAATCAAGCGCATATTCGCCCGCCTTGCCATCGACATTGTCGATCTCAGCGGATAATTGCGAGCGGTCGCCTAGGGAAAGGAAACGCGGCGCAGCCGCCAGGACAACGACGGGGTCGCGCACGATCACCTCGGCGCCAGCGCCGCCGACCTTGGTCTTCGTCCAGGCGGTCGCCATCAGGCGAATGGCGCCATTGAATGCGGGCAGGTCGAATGTCACTTCGGCCTTGCCGTCGGGGCCTACTCTCACGACGCCCGAAAAGCGCGCCAGCGGCTCCTGCGTCGGCTTTTCGGCGCTGAGCTCGGCGCCAACGTCTCCGCCCGATCGGATTGCGCCGCGCGATCCCTGCATTCCGTCGATCAAGAGCCCATAGAGATCACGGATCTCCGCGCTGAGCTGGCGTTGGCCGAAGAAATAGTCATAGGCGTCGGGCGCTTCGTAACGCGTGAGGTTGAGAATGCCGACATCAACCGCGGCCAACGTGACGAAAGCCTCCTCGCCTGTGTCGAGGCCCTTGATTTCGATCGGAATCGTCAAAGGTCCGCGCGGGCGACTCCTGGGCGGGGCGTCGAGTTTGACGTCGATCTTGTGGGCGTCGGCGTCGATCGCGAACCAGGCGAGGCCCATGGCGCGCCCGGGCATGCGATTGGCCGCCTTGTCGAGGGGGCGATGAACGAAGGCCACGGCGTAGGCGCCGGCTCCCCAGCCGGCCGCGACGGGGATAGACTTGATTGTGTCGCCCTCGTTCACGTCGAACGTCGTCAGAACGTTCAATTTCTCGCCAATGATGGCGAGCGTCGCCTCCCCCTTGAAACGCGAGGCGACGCGCAAATGAAGGTCTTCGCCGGGTTTATAATTGGGCTTGTCGATGCTGACGTCGAGAAGGTCGGGCGCTTCCGCGCTGGCCTCGCCCGACCAGCCGCTTTCGAAGCTGAGGCTCGTTGGCAGATCGGCCGCCTCATTGCTGGAAAGATCGAGGCGGTATTGGCCCAATCCGACCAATGTTGAAATCTTGGCCGGCGCGTCGACGGTCAAATCGATCTTGCCCTCCGCCACCCGTTTCGACGATTTGACGCGCTCGAACCCCCAGCGGCCGTCCTGCTTGTACCACTGATAGTCGTTGCTGATCCGGTACAGCGACCAGGAGACACCCTTGCGGGCTGTGCGGTCGCCATTGGCGTCGACCGCTACGACGTCGAAGCTTGCCGCCGCGCCATCGCTGAGCCCGGTAAAGTTTTTCTTCACGCCGATGAGGCCGCGCTTGGGCAGAATCGGCAAAGTCAGGGCGCGCTCGACGGCGCGGCCGCCGGGCTCCGCCGCGCGCAAAATGATCTTCGCCTCGAGAGGGCGCGAGGCGGCGACTTGCGGAATGGGGGCGAGCAGCTTCGCCGCGCCTTTGTTGTCGGTCGTCGCGCTGTCTTCGATCTCGTTGCTGACGGCCTCGAACGCCTCGTCCTGTAGTCCTGCGACAAAACCGTTCAGGGCGGGCAGAAGCGATTCCTCGGAGCTGCGGACTTCGACCGTGCCGGTGATCTCGAGATTGGATCCAGCGGCGCCGTAGAGATAGCGGGCGAAAGCTGAAATCTCGACGGAAGCGCCCGCTCTGACGGCCGCGGCGCCCGGCGTCAATTTCAGATCGAGCCGATCCGGGACATAATCCTCGACCAGAAAACTCGTCTCGCCGACAGGCTCGCCTTTGGGATCGGCGAAGGCCTTGACGCGCCAGGTTCCGGCCATGACGCCGGACAGCAATGGCATCGCGATGGAGCGGCCGCCGTCGCCCTGATCTTCGACCTGGAGTCGCTTGTATTCCACGCCGTCGGGACGTATCGCGACGAGCGTCACGGGAAGCGCGGCGCGGGCCTTCCCGGCGCCATCGCGCAGCAGCGCCGTGATGAACACCGTCTCGCCGGAGCGGTAGACGCCGCGTTCGGTAAATACAAGGGCGTCGAGCGCCTTCGCGGCGGGGCGGCCCTTCATCCCTCGATCGGTGAGGTCGAACGCGCTTTGCTCCAGATCGATAAAGCCGTAGTCGCCTTTGCCGTCTTCCGCCACGACCAGGCCTGGAGCGAGACCGCCGACGCCACGCGAGAGACCCGGATCGAAGCGCGCATATCCGGCATCGTCCGTGCTTTTGGCGGCCAGGATTTCATTGTTGCGCGCGACGAGGCGAACCTCGGCCGCTTTCAGCGGCATGGCGCTCGCCAGCGAGCGCACGAAAACATGGACGCCGTCATTGGCGCTCACCGCGGTAAGGCCAAGGTCCGACACGACAAACCATTGAGTGGCGTTCGGGCCGCCGCCATCCTCTTCGTTGCTCGCGACAGGCTGGCCGTCGGCCGGTTTCGCAACCATGACATATACGCCCGGCTCCAGCCGGCCGACCGCTTCGGTCACCGGAAAGGCGGTCGTCACGTCGCGATTGAGCCCGGGGCTGACATCGAGGGTCCCGGTCCAGATCTTGGCGCCGTCCGAAGTCGATGTATTGCTTGATCCGATCGGCGGAGAGTTGCGCCAGAAAATCCTCGGAACGCACTGTCGGCAGAAAATTCCTGTCGCCGATCCTTAAGATATCGATGGCGATTTTTCGCGTGTTAACAGAAATGACCGGAATGCCTGCCTGGCCGACGCGGGGGAGGACATAATTTTTGCCTGTGAAATGGACCTGGGGCGAACGATCCCGCACATAGATGTCATAATCGCCGGATTTCAACAGCGACTCGCCGACCGAGGAAGGCAGGCCCTGGCGCAGCACGATCGCGTAACTTTCCCCGTGTTTCAGGCCTTCAACGCAAAGTTGCTGATCCTCAGTCGAAACCGCGCCGTTGGCTGCGCCGGACACCGCGACAAAAGGCGCGAAATCGACGCTGCCCCGCGCCAACGGCTCGGAAAAGTGGAAACACACGCGGGGCGCCGCGGATTCATTGTCCACCGTGTAATTGAGAATGCGAAAGCCGTGCTTCTCGCGCTCGTCCTCATAAACCTTGCGAACCGTGGCGACATCGAGAAGATTGAGGCTGGCGCGATAGGCGTTGAGCGATGGCCGCCACATTTCGCGCGCGGCGTAGATTTCGCCAAGCCAAGCTAGCGCTCCCGCCTGGTCCGCTTTTGAGGTCGCGCGCAGATACGCGATATAGGCCGCCGTCGTCCCTATCTGTTGAAGTTCGTAGTTATTACGGTTGTTGTTTGCGAGCGCTAGCGCTGCGTGGGAATAGACAAGCCAGCCGCCGGCGTCCTTTGGATTGGCCGCGATGACCGCGCCAAGACTGCTCAGTGCCGCTTTTGCGTCCGATCGCGCTATCGCCTGCTGGGCGTCCTTGCGTAGCTGAGCGAGAGGCCGCTACGCGGCGCCACCTGCCTCCCTGACCAGCCGGTCCTCAAGCCGGACCGCGTCGCTTGCAAGATCGGAGTCCGTGAAGCTTGATTGCGCCTGCGTCCGGCCAATCGAGAACAACAGCGCCAGACACAGCGCAAGAAGGGTTGAACTGCGCATGTTGCTTCCTTCCGGCGGCTGATCATAACTACGACCGTTTGTCCCACGCTAGTCCAAAGCGACGCCCTGATCAAATCAAAGCAGCAACTAGCCCCGTAAGCCGCGCGCGAATTCACGTGCGCATAACCTGTTCTTCGGAAACGCGAGGGCGCGCCATCGGAGCAAGACTTTCAATTCCATTTTTTACAAGGACTGCTCCCGCTGCTCAAGGCGCAGGGAAGAACGGTTTTTGTCTTGACCCCTGACGACCGCTACTATCGTTTAGCCAATCGTCGGATTGAACCGCCCCAGTTTTTTCGAGGAGGCTGTTTGGTTTGAGTCCTACGCGGCTATCGGCGTTGCTTCAAGCTGGGCATAGTAACGTCCCTCGGCTTCCACGGGCGGGATGTTTCCGATGCTCCGAAATGCCGGTTTCTATGAGGCGAAACTCAACCTCAGGAAGGTGCGGGCGATCACGCGCCTTCATAAACCAAGCGGGTGAAGAAGCCGGGATCGATGACGAAATTGCCCCATTTGGCGTCAAAGGCGGCGGTCGGCTTCGCGGCGACCGTCTCGTCTCGCGATCTGCCCTGCTTTTTGAGCGCCGCAACATTCTCGCGGACTGCGACGAGCATATCGCGGAATTCCCCGAGCTCGGTCCGGTTGCTGACAGGATGCCCGTGTCCCGGAATGATGATGGTGCCGTCTGTCGTCGCCGCAAGATTGGCGTCGGACGCCGCGATCATGCCGTCGATGCCGCCTCCGGTGGAGTAGTCGACGAATGGATAGATGCCGTTCCAATATGTGTCACCCGCATGCAGGATGTCCGTTTCGTCAAATGTGACGGAAATATCGCTGTCGGTGTGGGCGCGGCCGTAATATTTCAGGCTGATGGGCGAGCCATCGAGTTTCGGGCTGTGCTCGGTCGCAAAGACTTCGCTGGGGATCCCGCCTAATGGCAGCGGAAGGAAATTATAGTCCCAATCCTCGACACGTTGGATCTCGGAAAGATGCCTGCTAGGCGGCAGTGACGATTTCAGGGTTGGGGGATTCTCGCCGGCGCTTTTCCGTGATTCAAGGCTGTCTTTTGGGGATCAGCCTTGATGATTCGGAATGTGGATGCGCTGCGCGACGATCAATGGGAGCGGCTGAAGGATCTTGTGCCGGGCGGAAGAGCCGGCCAGCGCGGACCGCGCTGCGACAACCGGCGCTTCGTCGATGCGCTGTTGTGGATGGCCCGCTCGGGCGGGCGCTGGCGCGATCTGCCCGAACGCTTCGGCGACCACCAAGCGGTGAAGCGCCGCTACTATCGCTGGATCGAGCGCGGCGCGCTCGACGCCTTTTTGCAGGCGCTCACCACGGAAGCCGACCTCGAATGGCTGATGATCAACTCGACCATCGTCCGCGCCCACCAGCATGCCGCCGGCGCAAGGATCGCCAAAGGGGGGCGGATGCTCAGGGCCTTGGCCGCTGCCGCGGCGGCCTGAGCGCCAAGATCCATGCCGCGACCGACGCGCTCGGCAACCCGGTCCGCCTGCTGTTCGGGCCAGGCCAGCGAAACGACATCACCAGGGCGCACGACCTGATCGAAGGCTTTGAGGCCGACGCCGTCATCGCCGACAAGGGTTATGACGCCGATCACTTGCGCGAGGCTGTCCTCGAACGCACCGCGGAGCCGGTCATTCCGCCAAAATCCAACCGCCGCGCGCCTCTCCCCTACGACAAGGCGCTCTACAAAGAGCGCAATCTCGTCGAGCGTTTCTTCAACAAATTGAAGCAGTTCCGGCGCGTCGCCACGCGATATGACAAACTCCTCGCCAACTACCGCGGATTCGTGCTCCTCGCCGCCATCGCGATATTGCTCAGATAATTCGTCTAATTCGTCACTACCGCCTAGTTCTACTGAATCACAAAATCGAGGGAGATTCGCGTCGCGAGCAAATCTGGTAACTTGTTGATTCGTTGATCGATACCCGGTGTTTGATATGGATCTCTCGAGACCAACCAGCCAAGCGCGTTTTGCCGCCTATGTCGAGGCTCTTGTTGAAGTGATCGGGCATGCCGATCGGGCCCAAGCCCTTGAACGATTATTGCGTCGGGCTGTTGATGCCCGGCGAGCGCAAGAGCGTCGAGCCTATGGCGGCGATTGTTGCGCCGACACGCGTCTCGGCCAAACATCAATCGCTTCTGCATCTGGTCGGCGAAGCGCCCTGGTCGGACGAGGCGGTCTTGAGTAAGGTTTTCGAGCTGGTTCTGCCTTCCCTCGAGAGACAAGGCCCCATCGAAGCCTGGATCGTGGACGACACGGGCATTGCGAAAAAGGGGACCCATTCGGTCGGCGTCGCGCGGCAATATTGCGGCAGGCTCGGCAAGCAGGACAATTGCCAGGTCGCGGTGACGCTGTCGATCGCCAATCATACGGCGAGCCTGCCGATCGCCTACCGGCTCTATATGCCGGAGGCATGGGCAAATGATCAGGCACGCCGAAAAAAGGCGCATATCCCCAAGGAGATCGAGTTCAAGACGAAGCCACAGATTGCGCTTGATCAGATCCGTGCGGCTCATGCCGCAGGCGTCGCGCCGGGCGTCGTGCTGGCTGATGCGGGCTATGGCGTGAACGGCGGCTTTCGCGCCGGAGTGACAGCTTTGGATCTGCCTTACGTCGTCGGCGTCCAATCGACGCTGACCGTTTGGCCGCCCGGTCAGGAGCCTCTACCGGCAAAGCCCTGGAGCGGCCATGGCCGCAAGCCGTCTCGTCTGAACCGTGATCTTGAACATCAACCCGTCACGGTCAAGGAGCTGGCGCTGAGCTTGAAGAAAAAAGCATGGCGCAGCCTCACCTGGCGCGAAGGTTCGAACACGCCGCTCGCCTCGCGCTTTGCCGCTGTGCGTCTGCGCCCAGCCTCGCGTGATTGCAATCGGACCAAACCGCATCCGCTGGAATGGCTCATTGTTGAGTGGCCGAATGAAGAAGCTGAGCCGACGAAATATTGGCTCTCGACCTTGCCCAAGGACACGCCTTTGCAGGATCTCGTCGACAAGGCCAAATTGCGCTGGCGCATCGAACGCGATTACGAGGAGCTGAAAGGCGAACTCGGATTGGCCCATTACGAAGGTCGAGGTTGGCGTGGCTTTCACCACCACGCGACACTCTGCATCGCAGCTTACGGCTTTCTGATCTGCGAACGGGAAGCAATTCCCCCCTCAGCCTCCTGGCGGCGCAAGATGCCTCCGTTACCCAAAGGTTTTCGACCCCGCGGCGCCGCCGATCCGACCAGAACGTCACGTCGAAAACTCGATCGCGACGATCCGAAAACGGCTCACCGTCGCGCTCGCAAAAACCCTTATGCGATGTCCATGCTGTCAAACAACACACCGCCAGACAGCTACCCATATCCGTTCATGACACAGTAGAACTAGCTAGCTAGTTCTACTAAATCACAAAATCGAGGGAGATTCGCGTCGCGAGCAAATCTGGTAACTTGTTGATTCGTTGATCGATACCCGGTGTTTGATATGGATCTCTCGAGACCAACCAGCCAAGCGCGTTTTGCCGCCTATGTCGAGGCTCTTGTTGAAGTGATCGGGCATGCCGATCGGGCCAAGCCCTTGAACGATTATTGCGTCGGGCTGTTGATGCCCGGCGAGCGCAAGAGCGTCGAGCCTATGGCGGCGATTGTTGCGCCGACACGCGTCTCGGCCAAACATCAATCGCTTCTGCATCTGGTCGGCGAAGCGCCCTGGTCGGACGAGGCGGTCTTGGGTAAGGTTTTCGAGCTGGTTCTGCCTTCCCTCGAGAGACAAGGCCCGATCGAAGCCTGGATCGTGGACGACACGGGCATTGCGAAAAAGGGGACCCATTCGGTCGGCGTCGCGCGGCAATATTGCGGCAGGCTCGGCAAGCAGGACAATTGCCAGGTCGCGGTGACGCTGTCGATCGCCAATCATACGGCGAGCCTGCCGATCGCCTACCGGCTCTATATGCCGGAGGCATGGGCAAATGATCAGGCACGCCGAAAAAAGGCGCATATCCCCAAGGAGATCGAGTTCAAGACGAAGCCACAGATTGCGCTTGATCAGATCCGTGCGGCTCATGCCGCAGGCGTCGCGCCGGGCGTCGTGCTGGCTGATGCGGGCTATGGCGTGAACGGCGGCTTTCGCGCCGGAGTGACAGCTTTGGATCTGCCTTACGTCGTCGGCGTCCAATCGACGCTGACCGTTTGGCCGCCCGGTCAGGAGCCTCTACCGGCAAAGCCCTGGAGCGGCCATGGCCGCAAGCCGTCTCGTCTGAACCGTGATCTTGAACATCAACCCGTCACGGTCAAGGAGCTGGCGCTGAGCTTGAAGAAAAAAGCATGGCGCAGCCTCACCTGGCGCGAAGGTTCGAACACGCCGCTCGCCTCGCGCTTTGCCGCTGTGCGTCTGCGCCCAGCCTCGCGTGATTGCAATCGGACCAAACCGCATCCGCTGGAATGGCTCATTGTTGAGTGGCCGAATGAAGAAGCTGAGCCGACGAAATATTGGCTCTCGACCTTGCCCAAGGACACGCCTTTGCAGGATCTCGTCGACAAGGCCAAATTGCGCTGGCGCATCGAACGCGATTACGAGGAGCTGAAAGGCGAACTCGGATTGGCCCATTACGAAGGTCGAGGTTGGCGTGGCTTTCACCACCACGCGACACTCTGCATCGCAGCTTACGGCTTTCTGATCTGCGAACGGGAAGCAATTCCCCCCTCAGCCTCCTGGCGGCGCAAGATGCCTCCGTTACCCAAAGGTTTTCGACCCCGCGGCGCCGCCGATCCGACCAGAACGTCACGTCGAAAACTCGATCGCGACGATCCGAAAACGGCTCACCGTCGCGCTCGCAAAAACCCTTATGCGATGTCCATGCTGTCAAACAACACACCGCCAGACAGCTACCCATATCCGTTCATGACACAGTAGAACTAGCTAGCTAGTTCTACTAAATCACAAAATCGAGGGAGATTCGCGTCGCGAGCAAATCTGGTAACTTGTTAATTCGTTGATCGATACCCGGTGTTTGATATGGATCTCTCGAGACCAACCAGCCAAGCGCGTTTTGCCGCCTATGTCGAGGCTCTTGTTGAAGTGATCGGGCATGCCGATCGGGCCAAGCCCTTGAACGATTATTGCGTCGGGCTGTTGATGCCCGGCGAGCGCAAGAGCGTCGAGCCTATGGCGGCGATTGTTGCGCCGACACGCGTCTCGGCCAAACATCAATCGCTTCTGCATCTGGTCGGCGAAGCGCCCTGGTCGGACGAGGCGGTCTTGGGTAAGGTTTTCGAGCTGGTTCTGCCTTCCCTCGAGAGACAAGGCCCGATCGAAGCCTGGATCGTGGACGACACGGGCATTGCGAAAAAGGGGACCCATTCGGTCGGCGTCGCGCGGCAATATTGCGGCAGGCGCGGCAAGCAGGACAATTGCCAGGTCGCGGTGACGCTGTCGATCGCCAATCATACGGCGAGCCTGCCGATCGCCTACCGGCTCTATATGCCGGAGGCATGGGCAAATGATCAGGCACGCCGAAAAAAGGCGCATATCCCCAAGGAGATCGAGTTCAAGACGAAGCCACAGATTGCGCTTGATCAGATCCGTGCGGCTCATGCCGCAGGCGTCGCGCCGGGCGTCGTGCTGGCTGATGCGGGCTATGGCGTGAACGGCGGCTTTCGCGCCGGAGTGACAGCTTTGGATCTGCCTTACGTCGTCGGCGTCCAATCGACGCTGACCGTTTGGCCGCCCGGTCAGGAGCCTCTACCGGCAAAGCCCTGGAGCGGCCATGGCCGCAAGCCGTCTCGTCTGAACCGTGATCTTGAACATCAACCCGTCACGGTCAAGGAGCTGGCGCTGAGCTTGAAGAAAAAAGCATGGCGCAGCCTCACCTGGCGCGAAGGTTCGAACACGCCGCTCGCCTCGCGCTTTGCCGCTGTGCGTCTGCGCCCAGCCTCGCGTGATTGCAATCGGACCAAACCGCATCCGCTGGAATGGCTCATTGTTGAGTGGCCGAATGAAGAAGCTGAGCCGACGAAATATTGGCTCTCGACCTTGCCCAAGGACACGCCTTTGCAGGATCTCGTCGACAAGGCCAAATTGCGCTGGCGCATCGAACGCGATTACGAGGAGCTGAAAGGCGAACTCGGATTGGCCCATTACGAAGGTCGAGGTTGGCGTGGCTTTCACCACCACGCGACACTCTGCATCGCAGCTTACGGCTTTCTGATCTGCGAACGGGAAGCAATTCCCCCCTCAGCCTCCTGGCGGCGCAAGATGCCTCCGTTACCCAAAGGTTTTCGACCCCGCGGCGCCGCCGATCCGACCAGAACGTCACGTCGAAAACTCGATCGCGACGATCCGAAAACGGCTCACCGTCGCGCTCGCAAAAACCCTTATGCGATGTCCATGCTGTCAAACAACACACCGCCAGACAGCTACCCATATCCGTTCATGACACAGTAGAACTAGGGTCTGAACTTCGAATAATTCAAATCCAGTAGGCGACGGTGGCGACCAGACAGAGGGCGGCGAAGCAGTTTCCAGCGCGCTTGTCGTAGCGCGTCGCGATGCGCCTAAAATCCTTCAGTCGTCCAGAGCATCGCTCGACGACATTGCGCTTTTTGCAGGCCATCTTGTTGTGTCGGATCCGCTTCTTGCGGTTGGCCTTGCCTGGAATGACGATCTTGATTTTTCGTTGTTTCAGGTAGGCGCGAAACGTGTTGGCGTCATAGGCCTTGTCTGCCATGAGTTGCTCGATCCAGGGGACGCGGCCGACGCGGTCCTGTGCTATGACGCAATCGGCGGTGTTGCCCGGGGTCAGGACGAAGGCCCAAGGCCTGAGATACTGGTCGACAATCGCGTGTATCTTGCTGTTTCTACCGCCCTTCGTGACCCCGATGGCCTGAAGCTCGGCCCCCCTTTTCCACCGCTGGCACAGCGGTGTGCCTTAACATGGGAGCTGTCCAAGGCCACCGCGTCCGGTGGCTCGGAGGGTGCTGCGGCCGTCTCGAATATTTTCTGCCAGATGCCGCGATCGCTCCACCGGGCGAAGCGGTTGTAGATCGTCTTCGCAGGGCCGTATTCGCGCGGGCAATCAACCCAACGGCAGCCGATCTTCGGAACGTGCATGATCCCGCTGAGAATGCGTCGATCGTCGTGACGTTGCGGTCCAGGTTGGTTCGTCGGCAGATGCGGCTCGATCTTCGCCCACTGCCCGTCCGTGAACCAGAACAAATGCGATTCCATCGGCTAGCCCCCCAATCCTTTGGCCAACCGTTTGAATCAGAATATGGTTAATCAGGTCTTAACCCTAGTGTTTTCTTGAGCGATAATCTTCGCGCCGGTCGAATTCAGCCACGCATTGCCGTCGGTATGATCGAAGTGCCAGTGGGTGTTGATCAGGTGCCTGATGGGATCGGCGCCGAGACCGGCAAGAGCTTTAGTGATTTGCGGGCGCGATACGCCGATACCGGCATCGACAAGCACTTTGCCGTCAGGGCCCGTCAGGACTCCGATGTTTCCGCCAGAGCCCTCAAGGACGCTTATGTTGTTTCTCAGCTTGTGCGTAATAATGGGTGATACCGCGGCGCTATCCTTGATCAGACTGACGAGGCCGCGCGCCTCCGCGAACGCCTCGCGAGGGGTAAGACATCCTGCTGTGGCGGCGTAAGCCGCGCCGCCGACGCAGCAAAGGCAAAAATGGCGTCGCGACAACAGTTTCTCCCTTGAATATTCCATGGCGTTCTCGCTTTTCAGCCAGCGGAGGGATCAGTTGTACGAACCGCATACCCTGTACGCCTTAGTTTCGAACCTGCCGCCAAAAACTTTGGTCGAGCAGCTGCCGCATCTGCGGCGCGGCTCCCTCGGCCGCAGAAAGCGGCAGCACCGGAACGCCGATCTCTCTTTCGAAAGCGAGGATTTCCTGGGCTCTGGCGTCGGCAAAGTCGAAGAGGCTTCTGCGCAGGCGGCGGTCGCCGAACTCGGTATCGACTTGCAGTTCGCCACGATTGAAAATGATGTCGCCGTTTCGTGGAAGATCCAGCAGGAACGGGTCGTAGACGACAATGGCGACGACGTCGTTGCGTTCGGACAACCGGGTCAGATGCTCGCGTGTGCGCGGCCCATGGCCATAAAAATCGCTGGCCACGACGATGAGATGACCTTTCGTTGCGCGGCCGGCCGCCGCAGCGATCGCGGCGTCGAGCTGTGACGGGGCTCTCGCCTGCGTCGAATCCGCGCGCAGCTCGGCGTTTTGCGCCGCGATCGCCTCGATGAGGCGCATCCCCGCGCCGCCGCCGCGCTGAGGCTCGAAAAGCGCGATCGCGGAGTCGTTGAAGACGGCGCCGCCGACTGCGCAACCGTGATCGAGCGCGCGCCAGACAAGCAACGCCGCCGCCTCCGCCGCCGCCACGGACTTCATCGAACGGCGCGAGCCGAAGAACATGCTGAGCCGCTGGTCGACAATGATCAGGGACGGCCGGTCCCGCTCGTCGGGGCCGCCACGCCCAAAGGCTCGTCGCGCCCGCGGCCGTCGATCGGCCGCCGCAATGTCGCCGCCCGAAAGCGGTTCATATATTGGCTGGCGGCCGGAAAAGAGGGTGCGGAGCGGCTGACGCGGGGAAAAACTGAAATCGCGCGCTATGCAATGGAGCGCGATAAGATCGGCCGTTGAGGTATACACGCCGTGTCGGGAGGCGGAAGCCTCCCGGGTTCGGTGCGGTCCGGAAAATCGGCCCATGGCCGCATAGGAGAGACCCATTGCAAATCCCGAGGCTCAAGGACGCGCCATATCTCGGCGTAGGGGCGGGGGGAGGGTGTCGCGCCAACGATTGGCGCGCGGCGGGACATGCGACAATTGGAAACGTTTCACTTTGATATCCACACTGTAAGCCGCACGCAAGCATTTAAAGTTATTCCAACTGATCGTGTCGCGTGCAGCTGCGCCGGGCGGCCGGGTTGAGTAAGCTGGACGCGAGGCTTAGCTGAGGATAGTGAAAGGCAACAGGATCCCTTGCCCCTCATGTCGATCGAAGCGCTTTCCCCCTCCCTTCCAGCCGAAGCAAAAACGCGGCGCGGATTGAGGGCCGCCGCCGCAGCCATCGTCTGCGCGCTGTCGGTCGCCGCGATCGGGGTCGCCGCCGCCGTCGATCACGACGCGCTCTGGAAAGTCGTTCATGGATTATGCGTGTTCGATGAGACGCATCTTCACACGCCGGCGCCCTGCGCATCAGTCGATATCGATCACGGCGAGGAAGATGGGTGGGCGGTTTTGAAGGATCTCGTCGGGCGCACGCAATTCCTGCTCATCCCAACGCGGCGCGTCACCGGCATCGAGGACGCTCTCGTCGGGACCGACGCCTTGCCCAATTATTGGGCCGCCGCCTGGGCGACGCGCGAACTCGTCGCACGAAATGCGCAAAGACATCTGACGCGCACCGATATCGGAATGGCGATCAATGGCCCAGGCGCGCGCAGCCAGAGCCAGTTGCACATCCATATTGATTGCGTCCGCCGCGACGTCCGCCGCATTCTTGCGAGCCGAGCGGCGGAAATCGGCGAGAAGTGGCGGGATTTCCGCCTTCGCGGCCAAAATTTTCGCGCGCGCCGCATACTCGGCGAGGAGCCGGATCCCGATCCTTTCCGGCTGCTCGCCGAGGATCCCGGCTCGGCCCCGTTGCGCGACGATTCCCTCGCGGTCATCGGCGCGACTTTCGCCGGTGGCAAGCCGGGTTTCATCCTCCTCGCGGCACGGGCCCCGAATGGCGCAACCCACCTTGAGGATCTGCTCGACCACAGCTGCGCCGTCGCGGCGGGCTGAGCTGGTGGTAAGGGTTACTGGATCAAGTGGGGCCGAGTTGAAATTCCGCTTGAGCCGTATAGTTTGGTGCGGCCCTTAAATAGCTTGGATCTTTTACGCCATTTCGCTCCAAACCACTCCCGTTCGTCGCCCTTATATTGGGAATCAATCCTTACATACATTTGACTGAGAGCACTGTATTCCTTCGTCTCAATTCTTTTATTATCTACGTCTAAGTATATCCTAAGCATATTGTTTACTTCTCCGATGTCGGGATGCGTTGACAGTCCAGCGAAAGTTTTCTTGGAGCCGTCCTTAAAGTCATTTTCATTGAATATAGTGCCCTTGTTGCAACAAATATAGTACATTCTTTTTGAATATCTGGTTTTTTTACTACTGTTAATAAGTTCATCTAACTTTCCTGCGATCTCATGTAAGGCAATAGCAAGTTGCAAATTTCTAAGAAAAAAATA
Organism: uncultured Alphaproteobacteria bacterium; assembly: GCA_963815815.1. Taxonomy (GTDB): domain Bacteria; phylum Pseudomonadota; class Alphaproteobacteria; order Rhizobiales; family Beijerinckiaceae; genus Methylocapsa. The sequence continues at coordinate 298,229 of CAWFIA010000006.1, read as the reverse complement.
GTCAAGCGCCTTTTTCAAATCATCGCCATAAATATCGCTTTTCAAGGCAAAATTAACTTCTATGTTGAAATTTCTTAATCTTAGAAGAAGAGCCTCAATGTTGAATACCATCTCTGTTCCGATCAACTGCATTCGGTCTTTTGTTGCATCGGAAAAAACATAAAGAAGAAACTTCTGCTTTCTCAAGAGAGTGTCTGACAACAATTTGGATGGAGATTTTTCGTATACTTGCGTAATTCGAATCATATTATAAATGCAATGACGCGCAAAATTCGACGTAAGGCTGTCAAACTGATCTTCTACAGTTGCGGCCGGGCGGCGCTGGTAAGCCATTGATATTGTTTGGATTGAGAGGTGATTCCCGCGAAAGTGTAGTGCCACGTGTGCGCCGTTTCTTATTGACTTGGAATGTGCATGCGCCAATTATGTGCGCACCACGAATGAGTTGGCGAGACGGTTCTGCGACATGTATTTCCGCAAGAAGACCTCGAGCGGCCGCGCCTATCTCCAGATCGTCGAAAGCCGTCGCCAAGGCGCGCAAGTGCGCCAGCAGGTGATCGCGACGCTTGGCCGCGTCGAGGAGTTGCGCGAGAGCGGGCAATTGGAGCGGTTGCTGCGATCGGGCGCACGCTTCGCCGCGAAAGCCATTGTCGTCGACGCCGTCGCCGACGGCGCTGTAACGGCGAGCGCGGCGCGACGCATCGGGCCCGCTCTCGTCTTCGAACGATTGTGGGAGGAGACCGGTTGCCGGAGGGTCGTCGAGGATCTCGCCGGTTCGCGCAAGCATGGCTTCCCGCTCGAACGCGCGGTGTTTCTCACCGTTCTGCATCGTCTATTTTCTGGCGGCTCCGATCGAGCGGCGGACCGCTGGCGGGAGGATTACCGGATCGATGGGGTCGAGAACCTCGACCTGCATCACCTCTACCGGGCGATGGCCTGGCTTGGCGGGGAGCTAGCCGAAGATCAACAGCACGGCGCCACGCCCTTCGCGCCGCGTTGCCTGAAGGACGCCGTCGAGGAGGAACTGTTCGCGCGGCGGCGCGATCTGTTCAGCACGCTCGATCTCGTGTTCATGGACACGACCAGCCTCTATTTCGAGGGAGCGGGCGGACAGACCCTCGGACAACGCGGCTTTTCCAAGGACCATCGGCCGGATCTCAATCAGATGATCCTCGCGGTGCTGCTCGATGGCGGTTTGCACAGAGATGTGGCCCGGCAACACCGCCGATACGGGCAGCCTTATCCCCGTCGTCGACAGGCTGCGCAAGCGCTTTTCCATCGGCCGGGTCTGCGTCGTCGCGGATCGCGGCATGATCAGCGCGGAAACAATCGCCGAACTCGAGGCGCGCGGGCTTCTCTACATTCTCGGCGTTCGGGAGCGCACCGACAAACTCGTGCGCGAACTCGTGCTCGACGATCCCGCTCCCTTCATCCCGCTCACCATTGCAAAGCGGGGCGAGGATATCGATTACGAGGCCAAGGCCGTCACTCGCGCCGGACGGCGCTACATCGTCTGTCGCAATCACGAACAGATGAAGAAGGACGCCGCCGCCAGGGCCGCGATCTTGACCGCGCTCGAGCGGCAATTGAAGAAAGGCGACAAGAGTCTCGTCGGCAACAAGGGCTATCGCCGCTTCCTCGCGACGCGAGGCGACGACATTTTCGCCATCGACTGCGCCAAGGCGGAAGAGGACGCAAAATTCGACGGTGTCTTCGTGTTGCGGACCAACGCCGATCTCACGCCGCTCGAAGCCATGCTCTGCTACAAGCGATTGTGGATGGTGGAGCGGGCGTTCCGCACATCGAAGAGTTTGTTCGCCACGCGGCCGATCTTTCACAAGCTCGACGAAACCATTCGCGGCCACGTGTCGTGCAGCTTCCTCGCCCTCGTCTTGAAAAAAGAGCTGGAGGATCGCATCGCCAATGTGGGCAGGCGGGGCGCCGCCAGCGACAACGCGGAAAGCGGTTCTTGGCCCGACGTTCTCGCCGATCTCAACTCGCTGACCGAGACCGAGGTCGAGCAAGACGGCAAACGTTTTCTCCTGCGCTCGGCGCCGCGTCCGGCGGCGAGCCTCGCCTTACGCGCCGCCGGCGTCGCTTTGCCGCCGACCGTGCGTCAACTCACCGACGCCTGACCCCGCTCCACCCCGGCGATCAACGAAAATGTAGTGCCAAGGCGCTTTTCCAGCGCGGGTTAAATCAGCAATCTGTCCGCGCCGCAGACCTTCACCGCAGCCGGAGGCATAGCAACGAGCGCAAGCCTTGGCGATTATACAACGGCGTCAGTGAGCTGGCTGGAGGCCCAACGTTCGAGCGTTTCGTCACAGAGCAGTTATCAGAGCGCCCTGCTAAGCACCGCGACCACCGCACTTTCCAATGCGACTGGTGTTAATATCGACCAGCAAATGTCGCAAATGCTCGATCTAGAGAATTCTTATGCTGCGTCGGCGAAATTGCTGACTACCGTAAATGACATGTTCAACGCCCTTGTAACGGCGATAGGCAATATCACACCTTAGGACCCCTCGCTATGAGCTCTTACATCTCCACTCAATCAATTTCTACCTTATTGCGACAGTCCGTTTTGAATTTGCAAAGCGAGCTGAATGCCACTCAGCTGGAAGTGTCGACTGGCAATTATGCCGATATCGGTCTGACGCTCGGCGCGAAAACGGGCCAAAGCGTTTCGCTTCAAGCGGAGGCCTCGCTGTTGCAAAGCGTTTCCGATGCGAATTCGAACGTATCCATGCGTCTCAGCGCGACGCAAAACGACTTGGGCAACCTGCAGTCCTCCGCCCAATCGCTCCTCGATTCGCTGCTTTCGGGGAATGGCTCCACCACCGGCGCTGCGACGATCCAGTCGTCCGCCGCCAGCAATCTAAGCTCCTTGATCTCGACCCTGAATTCGACGCTGAATGGCGATCACATCTTCGCCGGGGTGAATACGGCGACCGCGCCGATTACCGATTACAATGGCCCCTCGGCGCCGAACAAGCAGGCCGTGGACGCAGCGTTCTCCACAGTTTTTGGCGTGTCTCAGGCTAGCGCCAGCGTTGCCAGCATCAGCGGCGGAGCCATGCAGGACTTTTTGAATACCCAATTTCCCGATTTGTTTCAAGGAGCGAGCTGGTCGGCGGACTGGTCGTCCGCGTCCGATCAGACGTTGACCAGCACAATCGGTCCGAACCAGACGGAAAGCACTTCAGTGAGCGCCAATCAGCCGGCGTTTCAGGAATTGGCGCAAGCCTATACGATGCTTTCCGATCTGGGAACCCAAAATCTCAGCCAGGGCGCCTACCAGGCTGTGACCGGCGCCGCGACGAAGCTTCTCACATCGGCGATTGGCAATTTGACCGATCTCCAGTCCGGCGTCGGGATCGTTCAGTCGAGTGTCTCCAACGCCAACAGCCAAATGTCCGCGCAAATGAACGTATTGGCGACGCAAGTCAGCAATCTCGAAAGTGTAAACCCTTATGAAGCCGCAACACGCGTAAGCGAGCTCCAAACGCAGATAGAGGCGTCCTACTCATTGACGTCTCAGCTCCATAATCTAGCTCTTGTGGATTATCTTCCCGCATAAATTGATCTACAGAAAAAATGGCGCTGCGGCGGCGAGCATAAGTAACATTTTTATGCAGCAAGAAGAAGTTATGTATAAATTCAGTTATGCCGAAAGCCTTGAGGAATCCCCGGGCGAGTGCCGTGATCGCGAGCGAAGGGCGCTGGACCACGCCATCGGTCTTCTGCAACAGGCCGACAAAGCCGGACCAGGATCATCCGCGGCTAGAAAGGCGGTCGATTTTGTGTGCAAGTTGTGGAGGGCCCTCATCGAAGACTTGCTCAGCCCGGAAAACGATCTTCCCGACGTTTTGCGTGGCGACCTTGTTTCTATAGGCATTTGGATTCTTCGAGAAGCCGACGCGACTCGGCTGGGTCGGTCGGACGGCTTTAGTAATCTAATCGAGATCTGTTCGATGATTCGCGACGGATTGAAGTGAGGCGGTCCAATGCACATTTCGCTTCGAGCCGGCGAAAAAATATACATCAACGGAGCTGTCCTTTGCGCGGACAGGAAAGTCTCGCTTGAGCTCCTCAACGACGCGACTTTTCTTCTTGAAGCGCATGTTATGAAAGTCGAGAATGCGACCACGCCGTTGCGTCAACTCTATTTTATAGTTCAGATTATGCTGATGAATCCGACCGACACCGCGATAGCGCGGGACATGTTCGAAAAATCGATCTGCACGCTCATAGATATTTCTAAGGAAACGGCGCTGCAGGTGGGCCTGCGCGGCGTCAGAAGCCATGTCGACAGTGGCCGGATTTTTGAAGGGCTCAAAGCGATCCGCGCGCTGTTTGAAATCGAAGCCGATATCTTGGAGAGTGGCAGGGCAACGTCTTCTACGCAAGCTGCGTGAACTCTGATGCGAAAGGCGAAGTGATGTCTGTAAATAGCGTAAGCGCGGTCAGCAACACGGCCGCCCCGTCTCCTGCAAGTTCGTCATCCAACAGCGCCGGGGCGGCTGCGACGGTTGATTATAATCAATTTCTGCAACTGCTTGTCGCGGAGCTACAAAATCAAGACCCGACAAGTCCGGCGGATCCGACGCAATATATGAGCCAGCTAGCGTCCTTCTCGTCCGTCGAACAACAGGTTCAGACAAACGCAACGCTCGACGCATTGCTTGTTTCGCAAGCCGGCGGCCTCGTGGGCCAGACGGTGACATCTGCCGATGGAAGCACGAGCGGCGTCGTTGCTTCAATCCAAACGAGCGCCGGGGGCGGCGCGGTTGCGACATTGCAGGAGGGAAGCACGATCGCCCTCGGAGCCGGCGTAACAATTGGTCCATCGTGAACGAGGCGGACGCGCTCGAACTGATGCGCTCGGCGATCTGGACTATTATCGCTGGGTCTGGGCCTGCGGTCGGCGCAGCGATGATCGTCGGCCTCATCGTCTCTTTGCTGCAGGCTCTAACGCAGGTTCAGGAAATGACCCTGACTTTTGTCCCGAAGATCATAGTGATTCTCTTGGTTTTGGCCTTGGGCGCGCCATTCATGGGCGGCCAACTCTATGCTTTTGCAGAACACGTATACGCGCGGATCGAAACCGGATTCTGATGGCTGCCGTGGACGGCAAGCATGCGACAGACGCCAACAGTTCGGCGCTGCACGAATTAAAATGATCCGTACTACTTCTACTGTGTCATGAACGGATATGGGTAGCTGTCTGGCGGTGTGTTGTTTGACAGCATGGACATCGCATAAGGGTTTTTGCGAGCGCGACGGTGAGCCGTTTTCGGATCGTCGCGATCGAGTTTTCGACGTGACGTTCTGGTCGGATCGGCGGCGCCGCGGGGTCGAAAACCTTTGGGTAACGGAGGCATCTTGCGCCGCCAGGAGGCTGAGGGGGGAATCGCTTCCCGTTCGCAGATCAGAAAGCCGTAAGCTGCGATGCAGAGTGTCGCGTGGTGGTGAAAGCCACGCCAACCTCGACCTTCGTAATGGGCCAATCCGAGTTCGCCTTTCAGCTCCTCGTAATCGCGTTCGATGCGCCAGCGCAATTTGGCCTTGTCGACGAGATCCTGCAAAGGCGTGTCCTTGGGCAAGGTCGAGAGCCAATATTTCGTCGGCTCAGCTTCTTCATTCGGCCACTCAACAATGAGCCATTCCAGCGGATGCGGTTTGGTCCGATTGCAATCACGCGAGGCTGGGCGCAGACGCACAGCGGCAAAGCGCGAGGCGAGCGGCGTGTTCGAACCTTCGCGCCAGGTGAGGCTGCGCCATGCTTTTTTCTTCAAGCTCAGCGCCAGCTCCTTGACCGTGACGGGTTGATGTTCAAGATCACGGTTCAGACGAGACGGCTTGCGGCCATGGCCGCTCCAGGGCTTTGCCGGTAGAGGCTCCTGACCGGGCGGCCAAACGGTCAGCGTCGATTGGACGCCGACGACGTAAGGCAGATCCAAAGCTGTCACTCCGGCGCGAAAGCCGCCGTTCACGCCATAGCCCGCATCAGCCAGCACGACGCCCGGCGCGACGCCTGCGGCATGAGCCGCACGGATCTGATCAAGCGCAATCTGTGGCTTCGTCTTGAACTCGATCTCCTTGGGGATATGCGCCTTTTTTCGGCGTGCCTGATCATTTGCCCATGCCTCCGGCATATAGAGCCGGTAGGCGATCGGCAGGCTCGCCGTATGATTGGCGATCGACAGCGTCACCGCGACCTGGCAATTGTCCTGCTTGCCGAGCCTGCCGCAATATTGCCGCGCGACGCCGACCGAATGGGTCCCCTTTTTCGCAATGCCCGTGTCGTCCACGATCCAGGCTTCGATCGGGCCTTGTCTCTCGAGGGAAGGCAGAACCAGCTCGAAAACCTTACCCAAGACCGCCTCGTCCGACCAGGGCGCTTCGCCGACCAGATGCAGAAGCGATTGATGTTTGGCCGAGACGCGTGTCGGCGCAACAATCGCCGCCATAGGCTCGACGCTCTTGCGCTCGCCGGGCATCAACAGCCCGACGCAATAATCGTTCAAGGGCTTGGCCCGATCGGCATGCCCGATCACTTCAACAAGAGCCTCGACATAGGCGGCAAAACGCGCTTGGCTGGTTGGTCTCGAGAGATCCATATCAAACACCGGGTATCGATCAACGAATCAACAAGTTACCAGATTTGCTCGCGACGCGAATCTCCCTCGATTTTGTGATTCAGTAGAACTACAGGGCGCGTGAATAGGCCGAGAGGGAGATCGGGATGGCTAGGCGTGCGCGCGAACGTTATTGCTATGTCGAAACCGCCGACTATCACAGGCGCCGGTTTTAGCGCGCGTCGTAAAGTCAACGCGACAAAAGTAACGCCTGCGCAAGTTTCAGCCGCCAAAGTTCTTCACACCGCAGCGATCCCGGGGGGGCATAGATGGCTGATATTGCGATGGCGGCGAACGCCAGCGTGAAACGCAAAAGCGCGCGCGACATCGGTTTCGCCACCGGCATCATTGCAATTCTTTCGATCTTTTTCCTTCCCATTCCGGCGGTCTTGATTGACGTTGGTTTGGCCTTCTCGATCGCATTGTCGGTCCTTATTCTGATGGTCGCTTTGTGGATTGAGCGGCCGCTCGATTTTTCAGCATTTCCAACCATACTTTTGGTGGCGACGCTCCTGCGTCTCGCGCTCAACATCGCGACAACCCGCGTCATCCTTTCGAATGGCGCTGAAGGATTGACCGCCGCGGGATATATAATAGGCGGATTCTCCAAGCTTGTGATGAGCGGGGACTTCGTTATCGGGCTGATTGTGTTCGCGATCCTGATGACGGTGAACTTCGTCGTCATAACGAAAGGCGCCACGCGAATTGCGGAAGTGGGGGCGAGGTTCACTCTCGACGCGATTCCCGGCAAGCAAATGGCGATCGATGCGGACCTCTCGGCCGGCTTGATCGACGACAAGGAGGCTCAGCGGCGTCGCCGGGAACTGGAGGAGGAAAGCTCTTTCTTCGGATCCATGGACGGAGCCTCCAAATTTGTTCGAGGCGACGCCATCGCTGGTCTGATCATTCTCGCTGTCAATATTTTCGGCGGCATCATCATTGGCGCGACGCGGCATAACATGCCGTTGCAGCAGGCAGCCGACGTTTACGCCAAACTATCGGTCGGCGACGGACTGGTGTCTCAGATTCCGGCGCTGATCATTTCACTTTCCGCCGCCCTGCTTGTCTCGAAAGGCGGGACGAGGGGAGCCACAGAGGCCGCCGTCCTCAGCCAGCTCATCAAATATCCCCGCGCCCTCTGGGTCGCCGCGCTGCTCATGTTCGGCATGGCGACGGCGCCGGGTCTGCCGTTTTTTCCGTTCGCCATTCTTGCCGCGACTCTCGCCTACGTCGCCTACGAGGCGCCCAGAGCAAATCGCTAAAGAGCGGGAGGAGGAACGCGCCAGGAAGACCGCCGCGGAAACGGCGGCTCTGCACGATGCGAAGGATTCGGTGAAGGAATCGATCCGCGCGGCTGAGATCGAACTCTGTCTTGGCAAGCAGCTGGCGACGCGCTTGCTTGTCTCGCACAATGAGCTTGCCGCGCGCGTCGCCAAAATGCGGCGCAAATTCGCCAAACAGTATGGATTTGTCGTTCCAGAAATCAAATTATCGGATAGTTTGGCGATCCCGACCAAGTGCTATCAGATCAAGATTCATGGAACTGTCGTTGCAAGCCATGAATTGCGAATTGGCGATCTACTGGTGATCACCGGCGACGGACGTCGGCCGGCTCTGCCAGGCGACGACGTTCGCGAACCAGCGTTTGGAATGAAGGCGGTCTGGATTTCACAGGCCTTCGCTAATGAGCTCAAACGCGAAGGCTTTAGCCAGATTGACAACATTTCGGTGCTTTTGACGCACCTCAGCGAAATCATTCGCAACAATCTGTCGCAGTTGTTGTCATACAAAGACATGCGGGCGTTGCTCGATCGCCTCGGACCGGACTACAAGCGTCTAATCGACGATATCTGTCCGTCGCAGATCTCATATTCAGGGCTCCAGGCGGTGTTGAAGCTTCTACTGGCGGAAAGAGTGTCGATCCGAAACCTGCACTTGATCTTGGAGGCGATCGCCGAAATCGCGCCGCATGCGCGCCGAGCGGAACAGGTGGCGGAGCACGTTCGCATGCGAATGGCGCAGCAGATTTGCGGCGATTTGGCCGACGGGGGAGTCCTCAAAGTGCTGCGTCTCGGCAATCGATGGGATCTCGCTTTTCATCAGAGCCTAAAGCGCGATTCGAAGGGCGAGGTCGTCGAATTTGATCTCGATCCTGCGATGGTTGAGGATTTCGGAAAGAACGCCTCCGCCGTCATTCGCGAACGCATGCATCAGGGCCATCATTTTGTCCTTGTCGCCGCTCCCGAAGCGCGCCCTTATGTCCGCATGGTCGTCGAGCGCCTTTTTGCCACGTTGCCGGTCCTGTCGCATCTTGAAATTGCGCGAGGGGTCGAGATCCAGTCGCTCGGCGCGCTCTCGTGATCACAATCGGTTCGAACTCGGTTCTGAATGTTTTCATATTATTTTGCCGCATCGGCGCGTGTCTGATGCTTATGCCAGGCATGTCGGGCCCGCACGTCCCGGTCAAAGTCAGATTGTTCCTTGGATTCGCAATAACACTGGGTCTTGCGCCTCTCTTGTGGAGCGAAATTGAGCCGCAGGTTGCCGGGGCGACGCCTATCGCCTTGCTCCAGACCATCATTGGCGAAGGCTTGATCGGCCTTCTGATCGGCTTTCTCGGGCGGGTCTTTTTCGCGGCTCTCGAGACGCTTTCGAACGCGATCGCGATGGCGATCGGACTTTCGAGCCCGCTAACGCCCCCGCCTGACGAGAACGAGCCGCTGCCCTCGGTCGTGTCGCTGATCTCGCTCGGCGCGACTGTCTTGTTCTTTATAACGGATTTGCACTGGGAGGTTCTACGCGGCCTTGTCGCCTCCTACGCGGCCTGGCCGGTCTCCGGCTTCTTCAATGTGCAGTTCGGGCTTATTCAGGTCGGCGATTGTCTTGCGCGATCATTTGCGTTGGCTCTCCAGATCAGCAGCCCCTTCATTGTCTATTCGCTCGTTGTTAATCTGGCGATTGGTCTTGCCGCGAAATTCGCGCCTCAGGTTCCGATCTATTTCGTCACCGTTCCGGCGGTCGCTTTAGGGGGGCTATTCCTGCTCTACATGTCATGCCGGTATCTACTCGATCTATTTGTGGGAGGATTCGCGAAGTGGCTTGGATCAGGGTGAGCCGCGGCGTCTCATCTTGGAGGCAGCATGACGAATTGCAGCCACTAAATCGTGGCGTTGGCATGTTGTTCAAACGACGCGGTGCCGGCGATCTTTGCACGTCGCTCGATCATATCCGGCGGAGCGCATTTCAGAATTACCCGCTCCCCGGTTTGTCTCAATATCTCGCCTCATCCGATCGCTGTGCGGCGCTCTGGGACAGGACGTTCAAATCATTCCTGCCTGTGCGCGCGAACGATGAACGATAGGCTGCGCAAAGCGCGTCGCTGCTCGGCGGTGCAAGCCGAACTTGATCGGCTTGCTGAATGGACACTGATCGATCTCGAACACCAGAGGGCTGAAGTTGACGACCGGCGTGTGAAAATGCTCGGCTTCCTTGAAGCCGAATCCGCGCTCGGAGGAATTTTCGCCGCCGCGATGATGCGTCGAACTCGAGTCAATTGAAAAGTCGCGCGCGGCGCTAAGCGCGGAGAGGAATGCGCAAGCGGAGAAGCAACTCGCGGAGCGCGCGCGCCTGCGCGCCGCCGAAGCGATCGTTGACGCGATTGCAAAAGATGAGCGGCGAAGAGAAGAGCGCATCCAGCTCCTCGAAACGATCGAGGCCTCTCACAACCCGTCAGCACAAGCCACCGGCAAGCTTTCTGGGTCAGTGTGACACAAATTTTGCACGCGGGGAGAGGCGAGTGTCGATCAATCCGGTTTCGGATATTGTGCTTGACGTCGCTAGGGCGGCGGACCCTAGCAAAGCGGCGGCCGTGACGGAAGCGCTTTCGCAGTTGAGTGTGGCGAAGGCGGCCGGCGTCGCGTTTTCCAGAGTCATACGGGCGAAGAATGTAAGCGACGCGGAATTGCGAAGCGTCGCGGCGAAGATGAGCGGCGGAACGTCCACTGCGGCTCCCGCCCCGCGGGATGCTCGATCGAAAGCCTACAAGGGCGTTGAGGAGCTTGTGCTGCAGAAGCTTGTGGAGACGATGCTGCCAAAAGAGGATAGCGGCGTGTTTGGAAGCGGGACTGCAGGCGACATCTGGAGATCCATGCTGGCGGAGCAATTGGCGAAGCAAATCGGAAAGACTGTTGATCTCGGTCTCGTGAAACCCACCCAGGCGGGGCGCGCGGCCACGCCGGTCGACGCCCACCCGATCGCGCGTCCCGACATTTTGACTGAGCGGCAATCCTGATCATGGCCAATGACTTGCTTCAGAACAAATTCATCAAAGGCTTTGGCGCGCCAACGAACGTGAGCGAAGGCGCCCGGCGGCTCACGCCTGCGCCCGGGGGCGGCGAGGGCGAGCGTGCGGAAATGGCCGAGGGCGCGCCCAGGGCGTCAATGATTGCGGGATTTCTCAATGCCGTCGAAAGGATCGAGAAAATCCTTGAGCTTGAGACCCAGATGCTTGACGAAAACAAGCCGCTTGTATTGCATGACCTTAGAGCCTCTTGCAAAATTATTAGCAAAGCCGGTTTGATGCGGGTGTCGTATGTAGTAAGTAGCGCATTATTATCAAGTAGCGTGTAGAATGACTTTAGTGTGTTATTCTGGTATTATTTTGCTATCATTGCAATTCGAATCAGACGTATTGTGGTAACATGATGACTGATCCTCTTGACGCCATGTGGGCGCGTTGGACTCACATTCAACGCTCCTTGTTGCCATGGTTGTGCGAAGAAATCGAGCCGATGACCAAGTCGCTCGGTCGGCTCATCACCCTTCTCGATGTGATCGGCCTCGAAGCCTTCGTCCCTGATCCGTCCAGCGGCGCTGGGCGTCCGCAGGAGGATAGGCGTGGCCTGGCGCGCGCCTTTGTCGCCAAGGCGGTGTTCGGCACTCCCACCACCCGCGCTCTCATTGATCGTCTTGGCGTCGACCAACCACTGCGCCGTGTCTGTGGTTGGGAGAGGCGGGCGCAGGTTCCTTCGGAAGCCACGTTTTCCCGCGCCTTTGCTGAATTTGCGCAAGGTGATCTGCCCGATAAAATGCATGCGGCGCTGATTGAACGCACACTTGGCGGGCGCATCATCGGCACGATCGCGCGCGACGCCACGGAGATAGAGGCGCGCGAGAAGCCGGCCAAGAAGGACGATGCGCCGCCGCCGCCTCCCGCTGGCGCTCCGCCGCCGGCCGGGCGTGAACCCAAAACGACCCGCGGGCGTCCGCGCAAAGAGGCGGAACGGCCTAAGCCGGAACCAACCCGCCTCGAACGGCAAACGGCGCAGACCGTCAACCAAATGCTCGCTGAGCTTCCCACCCAATGTGATGTCGGCGCTAAAAAGAACAGCAAAGGCTTTAAAGAGACATGGATCGGATACAAGCTGCACATCGATGTCGCCAACGGTCAAATCCCGGTCTCGTGCGTACTGACGTCAGCCTCTGTGCATGATAGTCAGGTCGCCATCCCATTGATGACCATGACAAGCGCGCGCGTTGCCTATCTCTACGAGCTGATGGACGCGGCCTATGACGCCGGCGCCATCGCCAACCAAAGCAAGGCGCTTGGACATGTTGCGTTGATCGACCGCAATTTTCGCGGACAACACGAAGCCAAAGCCGAGTGCGCCGAGGAAGTCGCGCGAATGAAATTGATCGCCATGCCAGACCCAGATGACAGGCTCTATGATTTCCGCACCATGGTCGAACGCGTCAATGGACGATTGAAAGATGAATTCGGCGGAAGGTTCGTGCGCGTGCGCGGCGCCATCAAGGTGAAATGCCATCTGATGTTTGGCATTCTCGCTCTCGCCGTCGATCAAATTTTCCGCCTCAAGGCCGTCAAACCAGCTTAACCGGAGCCAGCGATACCTCGTCCAACGAAGAGAAAATCACGCGGGCAATGAATTTTGCAAGTGGCTCCTTAATCATAGGAAAAGCCATGGACTGCTTGAGCTCAGGCGCGCGATGAGCGCATGCCGTTCGCTCGATCGTTCAGTTTTCGAGGCGGAGACGAAAGCTCCCTTGGCCCGGTTGCGGAAGAAGCTTGAGCGCAATCTCGTCAGCCTCCAAACGCACCTGAAGGCAGTCAGCGAAATTGCGGCGATCATAACGCGCGCTATTCAGGACCATGAGTCCGACGGAACTTATTCCACCAGCGGATGCGCCAGGGACAAAAGGGGATGATTCGCCTTGTCATCTGCTGCATATGGATTTGCGCCGTGGCTCTGGCGTCGACATATGTCGTCGCGACTTGGAAACCCGGGGCGGAGGAAGCCCAATCGGCGCCGCGGCAGTTTTCGCATCTGGAGCATAAGACAACGCAACCGATTAGCGTGCCGATGATCTCTGACGGAAGTGTCGCCGGATATGTGGTCGCCCAATTCGTGTACCTCAGCGACCCGAAAGCCTTGAAGGAAATCTCGACGCCTCCAGACGCTTTCATTGCGGATGAGGCGTTCCGGAAGCTCTACGTCGATAAGGTCGACTTCAACCACTTGGAGAAATACGACGTCGCGGGCTTGACGAAGGATCTGGTCAAGAAAGTCAACCAGCGTCTTGGCGCCGACATCGTGAAGGACATTCTGATCGAGCAGTTCAATTATGTTTCAAAGCGCGATGTCTCCAAATAGCGGCCTTCGCGCCGGGCGCGGCGCTGACCGATGGCTCGGTTGCTGCCGCAGGATGCTCTGCGCGCGACCCTGTCCTCAACAAGAAAGGATGATGCGATGATCTTCGAAAGGCTCACTTGGATTGGGTTCATGATCGTTGCCGCGGGATGGGCTTTGTTGTTTTCGGCCCCGCAGCTGGCTGGTGTTGCGCATCTCAACGGCCGGTCTGCTGAATCAGCGGCGCTTAACATTCCCGCCATCGCCGAATGCGTCATTCTCAGCGGGTTTGGCGTTGGAATTATTGGAGCTTTGCAGAGCGGCTTCGGCGCCTTGAACAAATTCTTCGAGGCTGTGCTCGTCCGGTCGCAGCACCCGAGAACGCCATCTGCGGCGCCATCTGCGTCGCCAGCCCAGGCCGTGGCCCGCGCGGCGGCGCCGCGTCAGCAGCCGGCGGCCAGGGGCGTCGCGAAGCCGGCGCCGGCGCAGCCGAGAAAGATCATCGAGCGCGGCTGGGTGAAGGACAGAGCCTATGTGTTGTTCGGCGATGGAAGCGTCGAGGTCGAAACGATGCTGGGGCGGCGCAAATTCCCTTCATTGCAGGAAGCGCAGGAATTCATCGCCTGACCCCCGGCGCCAGCTCGGAACGATCCCACCAAGAGGCCGGCGCCGCGCCCGTCGAACCGAGGCGGTTTTGGGGTAAGGAGGCTTAAACATGGTAGGTTCGCACAAGTCGCGCATAAGGCCCAACCTGCAGCGGGGAAGGGCCCATCAGTCTTCGGCGGCCAACGCGGCGCGCCCGGCCACGCGTGCGTTCTTAGAGGTCAGCGTAACGAAAGGCGCGTCGAAAAGCGCCGTGTCGGCTCAAGTCAGGGCTTCGGCGACGCACAGCCTTGCGTTGACGTTGGATCATGGCCTTGTGGCTATGGGTGTCGCCGCCGCCGTCGCTTCAGCAAGTTTCGCCGGATTTATGCTCACGCGGGACAACAGCCACCCGATGTTCGGCGGAATTGAACATTTAATGATTTTTGCGCAACCCATCGGCGGGCATCGGCCGCCGGTAATGGAGAGGTCCCACAAACCGCCGGTCGATTATCGCGCGACAGGCTCGATCGAGCCTCATCTCCTTTCAAACGTCGCGGCAGGCGAGCCGCCTCGCGTAGAGGCGTCGCCCGGCTCTCCGACGGAATATATTCTTCGTTTTGGCCATAGAGGCGATGTCGTCGTGGAAGGCCCAAAAGGTTCGTTTGCGGCCGCCCCCGGGGTGGTTCTGCCCAATGCCGGACGCATCCTTTCGATCCAGAACCGGAACGGACGCTGGGTTGTCACGACCGAGCATGGAATGATTAGCGAGCCTGGCCTGTAGCGCGTTTGCAGCCAAAACCGCCATCTGTTCGCGCGGCGAAAATGCCCGGGTGAAGCGCTCTTCGCGCCTTCGGATCTCCCGATCGAAAGCGCATTTGCCGCGCGGCGCGATCTACGTGCTGATCGCATAATAGCGGCCCCGCAAACATGTCAGCTCCGTCCGACCGATCCTGAGCCTGGCGGCCTAGCAGACAAAGCGCAGACCGAGTTCGCGCCCATTGCGCCAGATAACGCGCGCGTCAACAAGCCGCTCGGGGCAATCCTCATAGAGCCGGATTGCATTTGGCGGCGCAATATCAGCAAAAATCCGCACCCGCGCGCCGTTTTCCGACCTGTCGTAAATTTGACATTCGATCAAAAAACCGTTGCGGGGATCAAGCAGTTTGCCCGAATTCAGGCGCGTGCGGCGCCGCCGCCCGGATCGCCTGTCGGCCCCTTTCGTCAAGGTTACGCTATAGGCGAAGGCGTCCAGCGCACGCCCTTCGCTAAGATCGGCGACCTTCAAGGCTGTAACGAAGCTCGCGCGCGGATCTGCCGTTTCCTTCGATCGATCGTCCATAGCGGGCCTCAGTAAAGGCCGCGTCGAAGGCGGCATCATTCATCCTAGCGCAATCAGATTACGGGAGGCCGTCTATCTGCGATTTTGGTTAAACGTTCGAGAAGCGATTTCGGAAACGGCGCGAAAAAGACGCGCCAGGGGGTCCCGCCCAAAATGATTGTTGTCCGCCAAACGTGCGGCAAGAGGCCCCTGGGCCGACTTGATCATGCTATGTAATCGGCAATATAAGTTGGGCGTTCCTGCCAGCTAATGTGCGCCAGGGCCTTAGAGGAGATTTCTATGACCCTGTTCGCGCGTCGCGGGTTCATTGCAGTCGCTTTCATTTTGACTTTGGCGTGGGTTGGTCTTCCGCTGTGGGCCTCCGCGCAAACGGCGGCGCCGGCGCCGCCAGCCGTAAGCGGGGCGAGGACTGCGGGCCCCGTCGTATTCGCCGCGGCCAGCATGAAGACGGCGCTCGACGCTATCGCCGCTTCCTGGACATCCCAAACCGGCAAGCCGCCTTCGATCGTCTATGGATCCTCCGCCGTCCTCGCCAGACAGATCGAGCAGGGCGCGCCGGCGGATATTTTTATCTCCGCCGACACGAATTGGATGGACTATCTCGATAAAGCGAAACTGATTCGGCCGCGCACCCGCCGCAATCTTCTCGGCAATGCGCTCGTACTCGTCGCACCGGCCGACACTACGGTCGCCCTCAAGATCGAGCCCGGCTTCGATCTCGCCGGGGCGGCCGGCGACGGCAAGATCGCCGTCTGCACCATCGCGTCCTGTCCCGGTGGAATCTACGCCAAACAGGCGCTGACGAGCCTTGGGATTTGGGACAAGGTCGAACCTAAGCTGGCGCAGGCGGACAATATCCGCAGCGCCTTGAACCTCGTCGCGCGCGGCGAAGCGCATTTTGGCATCGTCTACGCGACGGACGCCAAAGCCGAGCCGAGGGTGCAGGTTGTCGGGACGTTCCCGGAATCCTCGCATAGCGCGATCGTGTATCCGGTGGCGGTTCTTGACGAGTTCGAAAAATCCCGACGCCGCCTCCTTCGTCGCCTATTTCTTGTCGCAGGCGTCGACCAAAATTCTGCTTGAGCAGGGCTTCACGATTTTATCGAAATAGCCTTTCCCGGGCGCTGGCTTTCGCCTCGAATTTGAGGAGCCTCTGACGTGCTGCATTTATCGCCGGATGAATGGACCGCGATCTGGCTGACCCTGCGGATCGCAAGCGTCGCCACGCTGGCGAGCCTACCTTTTGGCGTCATCACGGCCTATGCGCTCGCGCGTTGGAAATTTCCGGGCAAGACCCTGTTCAACGGATTGGTGCACCTGCCTTTGGTGATGCCGCCCGTGGTCACCGGATTCATCTTGCTCATTCTGCTCGGACGCAGGGGCGTTTTCGGGCCCTTTCTCGCCAGCATCGGCATCGTATTATCGTTTCGCTGGACCGGCGCCGCAGTGGCTTGCGCCGTGATGGGATTTCCTTTGATGGTGCGCGCCATGCGCCTTTCTTTCGAGGGGATCGACCGGCGGCTTGAAAAGGCGTCCGGCAGCCTCGGCGCCAACCGTCTTTGGACCTTCGCTCTCATCACCTTGCCGCTCGCGGTTCCCGGCATCATTGTCGGCGCGATTTTGGCCTTCGCGAGGGCGCTGGGCGAATTTGGCGCGACGATCACTTTCGTCTCTAATATTCCCGGCGAGACGCAGACGATCTCGGCGGCGATCTACACCTTGACCCAGGTTCCGAACGGCGACGCCGGCGCATTGCGATTGACGGCGGTCGCCGTCGCCATCGCGTTGTTCGCGCTGATCGCTTCCGAGATCATTCAGCATTGGGCCGAAAAGCGTGTCGGGAGCTTTGAATGATCGAGGTCGACGTCGGGCGCGATCTTGGCGCGTTCAAACTCGACGTCGCTTTCGGCGACGGGCAGGGAATCACGGCGCTGTTCGGCCAGTCGGGGTCCGGCAAATCCGTGACGCTCAGCCTTATCGCCGGCCTGATGCGGCCGGACCGCGGCTTCATCAATCTCGATGGCGAGCCGCTCGTCGATGTCGCGCGCGGCCTTTTTGTTCCGCCGCACCGGCGCCGCATTGGCCTCGTGTTTCAGGACTTCTAATCTCTTCCCGCATTTGAGCGTGCGGCAGAATCTGCTGTTTGGCCGCTGGTTCGCACCGCGGCGGCGGCGGGAGATTGAATTCGACGCCGTGATCAAGACTTTAGGCATCGAGTCGTTGTTGGCGCGCCGGCCCGCCCGTCTGTCCGGCGGCGAACGCCAGCGCGTCGCCATCGGCCGGGCGTTGTTGTCCTGCCCCAGGCTTTTGCTGTTCGATGAGCCGTTGGCGGCGCTCGACATGGCGCGCAAGCTCGAGATCATGCCGTTGGTCGAACGCATCCGCGACGAATTCAAGGTTCCGATTGTCTATGTCTCGCATGCGGTCGAGGAGGTTTTGCGGCTCGCTTCGCGCGTCGTCATTCTCGAGGCCGGCAAGGTCAAGGCGATCGGCGACCCGAACGAGGTTTTCGGCGCGGCTGCCGTTTCGCTCGAAGACCGCTTCGAACGATCTTCGGTTCTGACGGCGATCGTCGGCGCAGGCGACGCCGCGTATCAATTGACGCCGTTGAAGCACCCAGCTGGAACGATCTGGATCACGGGTCCCGCCGGGCTCCCCGGGCGCACCGTCCGGATCTTTGTCAAGGCCACCGACGTCGTGCTTGCGACCGAGCCGCCGCATCACTTGAGCGTTCGCAGCGTTTTGTCTGGCGCGATCGAATCGATTGCGATCGAAGGTCCCCTCGCCGTGGTCGACATCGGCCTCGACGGTGGCGGCCGCCTCGCCGCCATCGCGACCCGGAAAGCGGTGGATGAGTTGCATCTCAATCGCGGCGCGCGGCTGTTTGCGCTGATCAAGTCGACGGCCATCGACGAACGAGCGATTGCCCAAGCGGTTCAGGCCTGACGCCTCACGGCAAACAGGGAACGCGCCGCGTTGCCACGGTCAGGTGTTTTGGCCCCGTTGCAGGTCCTCATCTCAACTTTTCGGCATCGCTCTCTTGGACGCGTTCCAGCGCCCTTGAAACACAATTCGGGCCGACCTAACTCAGCCCCATCAATCATTCGATGGTTGCGTAAATATTGAACTGTTGTGTCGCTCACAGTAAGGCTAAAACATGAGCAAATTGTCTGGAAAAACCGCTATCGTGACCGGCGCGTCAAAAGGCATCGGCGCGGGGATCGCAAAAGGCCTCGCGGCGGAGGGCGCCGCGGTCGTCGTCAACTATGCCGCGAGCAAGGAGGGCGCTGAAAAAGTCGTGGCGGAGATCAAAGCCCAAGGCGGCAAAGCAATCGCCGTGCAAGGCGACGTCGCCAAGGCGGCCGACGTAAAGAGGATTTTCGCGGAGGCGCAGCGGGCGTTCGGCCGGCTGGACATTCTCGTCAACAATGCCGGCGTCTACCAGTTTTCCTCACTGGAGGAGATTACCGAAGCCGAATTCCATCGCGAATTCAACACCAACGTGCTGGGACTCTTGCTTGCGACGCAGGAGGCGGCGGCGCGCTTCGGCGAAGGCGGCGGCAGCGTCATCAACATCAGCTCCGCGGCTACAGAGCTCGACCTGGTCAACTCGGCGGTTTACACGGCGACAAAAGCCGCTGTCGATTCGGTGACGCGCGTGCTCGCAAAGGAGCTTGGTCCGCGGAAGATCCGAGTCAATTCAATCAAACCGGGCGTGATCGACACCGAGGGGACGAACGCGGCCGGGGTCATTGGCGGCGACTTCGAGAAGCAAGCTCTCGCGCAAACGCCGCTCGGTCGGACAGGCACGCCGGAAGATATCGCGCCGGTCGCGGTGTTTCTGGCGTCGGATGATTCGCGCTGGATGACAGGCGAAAGCCTATTAGTGTCTGGCGGCTTGCGGTGATCAGATCGCCGGGTCGGCGCGCCGCCGCAGGGAGCATGACCAAATTTCATGCTCGAAGGTGACGGGATGTCGGAACAGGCTGGCAGCTTGCTGACAGCGGGCCAGGTTCTTCTGATCGCCAAGGCGTTGGGTGACCGGCGCCGCTATGAGATCCTGAGGCGGCTTGGCGAGCGCCCGGAGGCGCTCGCCTGCGGGGTCGTGCGCAATTGCATGGGCATCAACCCGGCGACCCTGTCGCATCATATGAAGGAGCTCGAAATGGCGGGGCTGGTAGAGGTCGTCCGCGATGGCAAGTTCGCCAGCTATGTCTTGCGGCGCGACGTGCTCGAAGCGTTTTGCCGGCAGCTCCGGGAAGATCTTGCCTGACAGCCTCCGCCAGTTGATCAACGCCTTTCCAGCTCTCATCTCGGACGTGGCGCAGTAGTCGGCAGTGACTTAAATCTGTATATAAAAGCGCGCCCGCGCCGCGCCGCTCGGAACGGAGCGCCGTCAAAGCGATGAGATCTCATATGAAGCTCGGTCTCCTGATTGCGGCGCTGTCGCTTCTTGGCGTCGTCGATGGCTCGGCGCCGGCGGCGGCGGGCGACGTTACGACGTCCTTCTGGATCGGCGGCGAAGTCGCCAATCGAGGTCGCGTCGATTTGCCAAAGCTCGAAAAATTTCCTGTCGCGCAAGAAAATGTGACGTTTTTCGCCGCTGGCGCGGTGCAGAGTCATTCCTTTACGGGCGCGCTGCTCTGGGACGTCCTGCAGTCGGCCGGGGTCATCGCGGATCCGAGCGTCAAAAACGACATATTGCGTAAGATCGTGATTGTGACGGGCAGCGACGGATACGAGGCCGTTTTTGGGGTAGGCGAAGTTGCGCCGAATTTTGGCGGCTCACAAATAATGATCGCTTATGCCGAGGATGGGCAGCCGCTTGGGCAAGCGGGTTTCGCCAAAGTCATCGCGCCGAGCGACAAGGAGGGCGGCCGCTTTGTGTCGAATATTGTCAGGATCGAGATCAGGGATGGCGGCAAATAACGGGACTGGCGTTTGGGCGGCCAAAGACCAAGCCTATTGTGAGCCTCGCTTCAGCCAAGTGACCGTGGTGAAAGCGCCGATCCAGGAGCCGAGGGCGGCGAACAGGACATAGGCCGGGTTCTGCGTATAGCTGATCACCGCAAAGGCGGACAGGAGATACCAAATTCCGCTCCAATTCGCCGCCCATATGCGGCGTCTTGCGGCGACCGCCGCGGTGAAAAGGACATAGGCCGCATCGGTCACCGCAGTGCATGCAAGGACGCCCGCGGCGATTAGCGGATCGATGGCGATGTTCAAGGTGGTCTCCCGCATTCCGCGCCACCAAGACTAGCCCAAGTTTGCGGCGAGGCGCACAATTTTACCGCCGCGGAAGAACATTCAGACGCAATAACAAGTGGCCCAATAGAAGTTTTTATGACGCACGAGCCCGCCCTTGGTTTAGGAGCCTTTTCGTCGGGCTGTTTCGCTGCGGGCAGGGGGCGCTCTGTGGCGTAAGTTTAACCTTCCCGCCTTTGGATGCGTTACGCGGCTCAGCGGCGCTGGATGGTCTTAGAGCCGGGCGCACCGGCCGCCTCTTGCGCCGGAAGCGCGGCGGGGAAAAGCTTGTCTCCCGCAACGCGGCGGGATAAGCCAGATCCTAATCTTCTCTTCCAAAGACAAAGAGTCTTGAATTCACTCTCCCACACGGACGGTCTTGTCGGTTCTTTTGAAGAAACCATCAGGCAGGCGGGCGAACTCGCTCTCGGCTATTTCCGGCGCGGCGCAAAGACCACCGCCGTCGTCTCGCACAAGGCCGGCGGGTCTCCGGTCACCGAAGCCGACCATCTCGTGGATCAATTCTTGAAGCAGCGTTTGGAGGCGATCCTCCCGGAGGCTGGCTGGCTCTCCGAGGAGACGGAAGACTCGGCAGAGCGCTTGACGAAAAGACGGGTCTTCGTGGTCGATCCGATCGACGGCACGCGCGCCTTCGCGCTCGGCGATTCGACCTGGGCCATCGCCGTGGCGCTGGTCGAGGAAGGCCGCCCGCTGATCGGCGTCGTCCACGCGCCGGCCTTGGCGCAGACTTATGTCGCAGTGAAGGGCGGCGGCGCGCGCCTTAATGGGGTCCCGATCAGGGTCTCAACGGCTGCAGCGCTCTCCCGCGGCTCCCGCGTAGGCGCCCCTATGTTTCTTGCGGAGGAATTGCGCCACGCCGGGCTGGAGTTTAGTCTGCAGCCGCGCGTGCCCTCGCTTGCTATGCGCATAATGTTTGTCGCATCCGGCGTCCTCGACGCCGGTTTCGCAACGGAAAACGCCAATGATTGGGATATTGCGGCGGCCGATCTCATTCTCGAGGAAGCCGGCGGACGCTTGGCGAGCCTCGATGGCGACGTGCTCTATTACAATCGCAAGGAGACGCGCCACGGCCTGCTCACCGCCGCGCCGCGCCAGATCCATCGAGAAGTCAATTTGGCGGCGCGCCGGGCGCGAGGCCGCGCGGAGGAGTGAACCTTCCGCCATCGCGTCTGCGTCGCTAGCGTATATTATGGCTGCGCGCCAAGCTGAAGAAGCAATCTCTTGTGTTCAAGAACCTCCGGATGATGTCATGAACCACGCCCCTGCTCCTCCAAAGAAACAGCTTCTGCATTTCGTTTTCGGCGGCGAACTCAAGGATCTGGACCGGATCGAGTTCAAAAATCTCAATGAAATCGATTTCGTCGGCCTCTTTCCCGACCACGCTTCGGCCGTGGCCGCCTGGCGGGCCAAGGCGCAGGCATCCGTCGATAACGCCCAGATGCGCTATTTCGTGGCGCATCTGCATCGCCTCCTCGACCCCGAGGAGCATGAGGAGGAGGGCGACCGCGATAACTAGCGGTTGCAGTTCCCGAGGCGTCCGTCGGTTCGCCGTAGATGGCGCGAAAATAGGGAAGATACGCTTGCGGCGGCGCCGGGCCACCTCTGGTCGGGCTTGGCGTCTGCCGTCGGCGCCGGCTGAAAACAGAGGGCGTAACAGCGCGACGCGCGATAAAATGCGACAGGCTGGACGGCGAAAAGATGCCGCTTCAAGCGATCTGAATCGCTCTATGCTGCTTTCCCTCTACCGGGCGTGCAGCGCCGGTTTCGCCACTGCCGCGCCATGGCTTTTGCTCTGCCGGGCAAAGTTGCGGCGCGCGCGGCTTCGCCCTGAGGATCGTCTGCGCATCAACGAGCGGCTCGGGCGGCCCTCGGCTACCCGTCCGCCAGGACGTCTTGCTTGGCTGCATGGCGCCGGCGCGGCCGACCTCGCCGCGCTTTTGCCACTGATCGACAGATTAGCCGCCGCCGGATTCATCGTTCTGGTGACGACCAGAGATGACGGCTCGCCGCCGCGGCGCCTGCCGCCGGCCGCTCTGCATCAATTCGCGCCGCTCGACGCACCGCAATTCGTGGCGCGTTTTCTCGCCTTCTGGCGCCCCACCATAGTGCTCCTCGCCGGCGCGGAGCTGTGGCCAAATCTTATTGCCGAAACGCGCCGGCGCGGCATTGCCGTCGCCGTCGTGAATGCGCGTTTTTCGGCCCGGGCTTTCCTTCTCTGGCGTTGGTTTCCCGACGCTGCACGCGCCTTATTCGGCGAAATCGACGAGTGCCTGACCGTGAGCGCGGCGGATAACGAACGTTTTCGATGGCTCGGCCTTTCACGCGCGAAGGTGGTCGGAAGCACCGTCTACGACTTCGCGCCGCCGCCGCCCGATGGAACGGCGCTCGCGCGTCTTTCCGCGCGAATTGGCGCGCGCCCGGTCTGGGCCGCATTCCCCGCCGACGCCGCGGAGGAAGATGTCGTGATCGAAGCGCATCGCGAAATCGCCCGCAATTTCTACGATCTCTTGACGATCATCGCGCCCCGCAACGCCAAGCGCGGCTTCGACCTCGCGCTGCGAGCCGGCCGGCTCGGCTTGAACGCGCGGGTGGCGGCGCCAAACGAACGCGACGATGCGGCTCTCCCCTCGATTCTCGTCGCCAAAGCTGTCGAAGCGGGTTTGCTGTACCGCGCGGCGGGCGTGATTTTTCTTGGCAAATCCCTGGAGCCGCCCTTCGGCCAATCGATTGGCGGGCTCAATCCCATCGAACCGGCAAAGCTTGGCTGCGCAATTCTGCACGGGCCCGAGACGGGCGATTTCAACGACGCTTATACAACCTTGAACGTCGCGGGAGGCAGCGCCACGGTTTATGACGCCAAGACCCTCGCCAGCGAAGTCTCGATGCTCTTGTTCGACTCCGCCGAAACGCGCGAAATGGGCCGCGTCGCCGCCGCCGTCGTGGACCGGTTCGGCGGCGCCTCGGCGCGGATCATGCAGATGGTCGCGCCCTATCTCGTGCAAACTTCGACGCGCTCCAGCATCGAAGATGAGACCGAGATCTGACGTCTTGAGAACGCGCTTCGGCCGAAGCTTTACTATGGGGCGATCGGATGTGTATCGCCGCGCGCCTGGGCAAGCCGCTGCAAAGGCGTTAACGCTTAGTCCCTGGGCTTGTCTTAAGCCGCAAAAGCTTCGCCTCGGGGCTGGCGTAGGGCTCCTGCTGATCGACGTTCCAATAGCGAAGCTCCTCGATGCGGATCGCAACGCCGGTCGCCGCGCAACGCACGAAGGCCCCCGGCCGCAAAATGCGAAACTCGCCATCGAGGTATTCGACCTCGGCTTCACCTGCGGCAATCGGACGGCGTTCGTAGCGGTTCATGAATTTCGCGCTCTTTTCAGTAGAAATTTACACATAACATAGCGCAGTTGCGCCGTATTGGCCACTACAACCCGAAGAGGCAGAATCTATGCTCAAGATAGCGCTTCCAATCAAAGCCTGAACGCCTATCTTCTGTTCAGCTTCAACGACGGCGCCCCGTCATCACGTCTCTCACGGCTGCAAGGCGACGACAGTCGTCGGCCGCCCCGCAACACAACGAATAAGGGCATGCTTGAATTTTCCGCAAGGGGCGCGCGCCTCGCTTTCGTCGACGAGGCTCCGGTCGGCTTCGATCGCGGCGAACCGATCGTCCTGATTCACGGCTTTGCATCCAATCATGCGGTCAACTGGTTTTTTCCGCAATGGGTCAAAACGCTTACCGAGGACGGCCGGCGGGTCGTCGCGTTTGACAATCGAGGGCACGGCCGCAGCCAGAAATTCTACACGCCAGCCGATTACGCGGTGACGAAAATGGCTGGCGATTGCGAGGGCTTGCTCGATCATTTGGGGATCGAGCGAGCCGACATCATGGGCTATTCGATGGGCGCGCGCATCGCGGCCTTTCTCGCCAAAGCCCATCCGGAGCGCACGCGCTCGATCATTCTCGGCGGTCTTGGCCACCATCTCATCGACGGCGCCGGGCTGCCGTTGGGCATTGCCGACGCCATGGAGGCGCCATCGCTCGCCGATCTCACCGACCCGAACCAGCGCATGTTTCGCAGCTTCGCCGAAGCGACCAAAAGCGATCTCAAGGCGATGGCCGCCTGCATCCGTGGGGCGCGGCAACTTCTCAGCGAAGCGGAAGCAAGGCGCATCAATGTTCCGGTGCTGGTCGCCACCGGAACAAAGGATGACGTCGCCGGCGATCCGCACCGATTGGCTGCGATCTTTCCGGCGGGCGAGGCGCTTGACATTCTGGGCCGCGATCACAATCGCGCCGTCGGCGATCCGATCTATAAAAAGGGGGTGCTGACGTTTCTGGCGCAGAGGCCATAGTGGTCTGTGACGGCCAGCCGCGACGTATTTCCGCGTAGTTGCGGTCGCCCGCTTTTTCTGGCAAAGCCACCTTCCAACCGACTGAGGAGGATCCCTTGGACAAGGGCGAATTGCAAAAATTGCAAGGGTTTCTGCGGGAGGCGTTCGGCAACGACGGCATAAAGGTCACCCAGGGCAAGCGGGATCCCGACGCCGCCGACGTGCATTTCGGGGAGCGGCAAATTGGCAGGATTACTGTCGACGATGAAGATGGCGACAGGTCCTTCGCCTTCGAGATGCCGATCCCGGTCGAACGGCCCGTGCTGCAGGATTATCTGCGCCGGCTGTTCGAAACCGACAAGCTGAAGATCGTCGCGCGCGCCAAAAAAACCAATTCCGTCGAACTCAACCGCGGCGACGAATTTCTCGGCATCATCTCGGCCGATGATCCAAAAGGCGAAAGCTTCACGCTGCAGATGGCGATCCTTGATTTCGATCTCGAATCCTTCTGACGAAGCGGGCATTAGCTTTTGCCTCCAGTCTCACGACGCTGTCTTCCTGCGAGACAGGCATCTGCGTCGCTCTGGAGCGCGCAGGGGGTTTTGCGCGGGCGCCAATGCGATCTGCGGCGAATTTTTGGCTCGGACCCGCTTTGGCGGGAAAGTCTTCTTCGGAAATGACGCCTAATACAGGACGACGCGCGGGAGATTGACGACATGCCGCTCTATTCGCTTGAGGGAGTTGAGCCCATCCTTCCGCCTGAAGGCGATTATTGGATCGCGCCAAACGCCCAAGTGATCGGCAAGGTGCGGCTTGGCGTCGGCGCATCGATCTGGTTCGGCGGTGTTCTGCGCGGCGACAATGAAGAAATTTACGTCGGGCCCGGCTCCAATGTGCAGGACAACAGCGTTCTGCACACTGACCCGGGCTATGCGGTGACGATCGGCGAAAACTGCACTGTCGGCCATCGCGCCATTCTGCATGGCTGCGCGATCGGCGACAATAGCCTGATCGGCATGGGCGCGACGCTTCTCAACGGCGTGAAGATCGGCCGCAACTGCCTCGTCGGCGCCAACGCGCTCGTCACCGAGGGCAAGTCGTTTCCCGACAATTCGCTGATCGTCGGCAGTCCGGCCAAGCTTTTCCGCGAGCTCGACGAGATTGACGTCAAACGCTTGAAAGAGAGCGCCGCGCGTTACGTCGCCAATTGGCGGCGCTACGTCAAAGGGCTGGTCGCCCTATAAGCTGGCGGCGGCGCTGCGTCGTCCGGCGCATCGCGCTGCGAGCGGAGGCGGCGCAGGATGTAAGGACACGAGACTAAGCTCTACGCAAAACGCGTATCCGAACGCATGCAGCCTTTCGAGGAGTTGATGCGTTTGCGTTGGGGTGGCGGCAATTTGGCGCCGACCTCAATTTATGATCGCGGCAAAAGACCTCGGAGACCCTTGTGTCGATCGAAATGGCCAAGCGGGCGGAGCAATCCGCAACCACCAATCTAGCTTCCTCGAGCGTCGGCAAGCGGCCCGCTCTGGCGCTTGGGATTGAGCGCTGCGGCCTCATTTCGCTGCGCTTTCCGGGGCCTGTAGTGCTGGCGGCGATGATGCTGGCGATCGCCGCCGGCTTTGGCGTCATGCGGCTGAAAGTCGACGATTCGCTGAGTCAATTGTTTCGCTCGGACACGCCCGAATTCAGGCAGTATGAAGAGGTCACGCGCAAATTTCCGTCAAGCGAATACGACGTCCTCGCGGTCATCGAGGGCAAGAGCCTGCTCGATCGCAGTTCGCTGGAGAAGCTGCGCAATTTCGTCACCGACGTTCAGCTGGGCGATGGCGTGCAAGGCGTCATTTCGTTGTTTTCGGCGCGTCAGCCGCCCGTGGACGAACACACGCCGGCGCCGCTGTTTCCGGATCCTTTGCCGGAAGGCGCCGATTATGACGCGCTGGTCAAGAAGGTGATGTCGAACGAGATCATCCGCGGTAAGCTTTTGTCTGAGGATGGCCAGCTCGCTTTGGTGGTTATCGCCCTCGATCCCAATATTGTCGGCGGCAAAGGCCTCGACGCGACGGTCGGAGAGATTCGCAAGACGATGGCCGACGACCTCGAGGGCGCGGGCCTTATGGCGCAGCTCTCCGGCGTTCCGGTGATGCAGCTCGAAATCCGCAACGCGGTCGAGCGCGACCGGCTGGTCTATAATGCCACCGGCTTCATCGCCGGCTGCGTCATCGCCATCCTATTTTTCCGCCGCGTCGCGTTCATGATTATCGCCTCCGGACCGCCGCTCATCGCCATTTTGTTGGCGCTCGGCGCGCTCGGCTGGCTCGATTTTCGCCTCAACATGTTCCTCAACGTGATGACGCCGCTGATCATGGTGATCAGCTTCTCCGACAGCATGCAGCTGACCTTCGCCGCCCGCGACCGCATCCTCGCCGGCCAAAGCAAAGCCGAGGCCTTGCGCAATGCTCTTTTGATCGTTGGACCGGCCTGCGTCTTGACCCATGCGACGGCGGCGCTCTCGTTCACCGCTTTGCTGTTCTCAAATTCGGAGCTGATCCGGACGTTCGGCGAGGCCGGCCTGCTCGCGACGGTCATCGCCCTGTTCACAGTGCTGTTTCTGTTTCCTCTGCTCGAAATCCTGCTGCTGCGCAATGAGGCGGCGCTGGCGTCGCGCGGCCGCGGCGGCGATCTCGGCGTCGAAGCCTTGCGCAGCTTTTGTTACTGGATCGCCGCCCGGATGGTCCGGCGTCCAGGCGTTTACAGCCTCATCGGGCTTGTCGCGGTGGCGGCGCTCGGCGGCGTCTTCGCCAGTCTGCCGCCGCGTTACCGCCTGGCCGACCAGGTGCCTAACAAGGAGCAGGCGGTGTCGGCCAGCCAACAACTCGACGCCAAGCTGACCGGCGCCAATCCGATCGACGTTCTGATCGAATTCCCCAAAGGGGCTTCGCTTTACGCGCCCGCGACGCTTGACGTGATTGCCAAGGTTCACGGCGTTCTCGAACGCCAAGCCGGCGTCGGCAATGTCTGGTCGCTCGAAACGCTGCGACGCTGGCTCAGCGAAAAGGCCGGCAACTCCAGCGTCGCGACCTTGAAGAAATATGTCGATCTGCTGCCGGAGCATCTGACCCGACGCTTCATCGACGCAAAGCAAGACGCCGTCGTCGTCGCAGGTCGGGTGCCGGACGCGGACGCGAGCAAACTGCTGCCGATTGTCGATGCGCTCGATCGTTCGATGCAAGGCGTGCGGGCGGAATATCCGGGCTACAAGATCTCGGTGACCGGCCTCTCAGCGATCGCGGCGCGCAACAGCGCCAGCATGATCGACAAGTTGGCGCGCGGCCTCACCGTCGAGTTCTTCTTCATCGCCGCTTTCATCGGCCTCGCCTTCCGCTCATTGGTCGTGGGGATCGCCTGCGTCCTGCCGGGAATTTTTCCCGTCGTCGCCTCGGGCGCCCTGCTCGCCATAACGGGCCAGGGGCTGCAATTTGCCAGCGTTGTCGCCTTAACGGTGTCGTTCGGCCTCGGCCTTAGCGCCACGATCCATTTCCTCAACAGGCTGCGGATCGAGCATGATTCCGGCGAGGATTTTGCGCTCGCAGTCGAGCGGGCCACGGTGCTTGTCGGTCCGGCCCTGATCCTGACCTCGATTGTGCTCGCCTGCGGGCTCGCCGTGACGGTTTTTTCCAATTTGCCGTCGCTGCGCCTGTTCGGTTGGCTTAGCGCCTTCGCCATGATGATGGCGTTGACCGCTGATCTCTTGATCTTGCGGCCGACCGCAATGTTCCTTCGCCGGACGGCGGATCGCATTGCGGTCCGGCGGCAAAACCGCGGCCCCGCCGCGCATCCTCAATAATGGAAGGCTCATAGCGTCGGCTGCCGAGGCGAGCCCCGTTGCCTGCGCCGCTATCCCTTGCGTAGAGTAATGGTGACGTTGGCGATGTCGGTTCCGCTGGTCGGCCTGATCGACACCGATTGTCTGTCGCCATGGAAATGCACTTGCAGCCCGGCGGAGAATCCTGCGCCATCGACCCGCGCCATGATTTCCGCATTTGAGGCGCGGCCCGAGATATTGCCCGATGCGTGCCGCGTCGCCTCTCCCCATGTGCCGGAAAGCGAGCCGCTATTGAAAATGACGTTGCCGCTGATTTCCAGTTTGTAACTATCGCTTGCGCAGCGCACGCTCTGATTCAGCGCCTTGCCGGTCTCGTTGACCGCATAGACAGCCTTACACCGAATGCGTTCGCGCGCGCCATTCGACATGGTGATGGTACCGCCGCCGCTCCAATAGCCGGAAAGATCGGCGAAAGGCCCCGGCTCGCGCTGGGCGAAACCAGGCGGCGCGGTCAGCAAGAGCAGCGCCGCCACGCCAAGCGCTCGCCCGACCGTATCAGCTTTCGGCCGATTCAGATGGGACGACACATGCCACCTCCTTCTCTTAATATTACTCGGTAAATCGGGCTGCTTCGCCGCAGCCGGCGGCCCGGACGGCGCGTTCGCCGCCCCGCAATTCGAAATAAGCACTGAACGTCTCGAACTCAACGCGAAGTGCTGTGGGAGCATTTTTTCGCGCACAATCAACGCCGCGAGCTGTCCAATGACGCGCATCGACGCCGGCCGCGACAAGATAAACACGGTGCCGCACGCTGACGCGCGCCTTCAGCGCCGTCGCAGTGTCCGCCACCAGCGTTGCGCCCTAACCAAGGCGCTCGCGGTCGGCCGCGTCAGCCACGGGATATCTATCGCCAGCAGCAAAAGCCCGAGCGGCAGCATCCAAAATCCAAGCACCGGCAGGAAGCCAAAAATGCCGCCAGCGATCAGGAGAATGCCAATCGGAACGCGGATCAATCGGGCGGAGGGCCGACGCAGCCAAGCGAGCGTCCGCGCGGCCGCCTCTGGCAGCCTCGTCTGAAAACCGTTGAGGCGGCGCGCCAGCCTCCGCTGATCCTTGTCGGCCATCGCAAAGTCTCAAAACTGTCTTCGCGCGCAAAACGCCTCCGCTGGAGGCGCAAAAACCGGCGCGACGACGAAACATGCGCAAGGGGCGAGCCGGCGAACTCTCTTAGACGGCGGGCCTACCGCGCGACTGAGCGAGCCCTAATCCAAGGATGATGGCGGACAGTATCGGCAGCGTCTGCCCGAAGAGGCTGAGATTGACGAAGGCGAGCGCGATCAGCGAAACGAGACAGGAGGCGGCGGCGATCGGGTAGAACGAATCCCTCCCCCGCTTGGTCGAAGCCCGCAGAAGCAGAGCGGCGGCGACCCCGGCTGCGATCACAGCGGCCCAAAGCGCCAAGCGTCCCATTTCGATCGAAAGCTTAGCGGCGGAGGTCGCTGCGCGGAGGTCATCCGCCGCCAGAGAACCTTGAGATTTATAGATCGGCACCATGGAGGAAAACGTCCCGGCTCCGTCGCCGAAAAAAGGCGCGTCGGCGAGAATTCGTTGCGTGAGTTCGACTGTAACCGGTTCTTTTCTTACAAAGGCAAGCCTTGGATCTTTATTTGATCCAGCCGCTCCGCTCGCCAAAGCGACGACAATCACAATTGCCGTCGCGCCGATCGCGCCGGCGCCCCAGCGGCCAAGATTGAGCCGTCGAACGAGGAAGACCGAGATGAACATCCCGACCCCACAGCAAGCAGCGAAGCTTATCGATCCCGAACCCGAGACGCCGATCGCCGCCGCGCAAATCAGGAAAGCGCCGAGAGAGGCGAGGAGCGGATAGAGGAATTTGGCGTCGCCGAAGCCAAGCTTGGCTCGGCGCGTCTCGTGGCGCTCGTAGACGAAGACGGCGCAGGCCGCCGTCAGAACCGCGCCTAGACAGGCGCAGGCGAGGGTCTCCTCCCGCATGGGAGCAGTTTCCAAGCTAAAAACTTGGCCGACGAGATGGCCGACCGTGATCAGCGAGGTCGCCGCGGCCAGACAAATGAGAACGGTTTCGGCGCGATCCCGATTGATCGTCACGGCGGTCGCTAAAAGGAGCGCGCCGACCAAGGTGAGATAGCGCACAAGGGCAATGGCGGTCGCGCCGGTGTCGACGCTGATACTGCCCGCGGCGACCGCTGGCAAGGCCGGCTTCGCGCTGCCCCAAACGGGATGCGCCAAGCCGCTGAAAGGCAACGGAAGCATCTGAAACAATATCCAAAGCGCCGGGATCGCCGCGCAGATTACGACGGGCTTGACCAGCTCGTAAAAGCGCTGCGCCTCCACAGGAGGCAGTCTAATCGCCGCCAGCGCGAGGCCGCCGGCGACGAGCAAAGGGAAAAATGTTGGA
The DNA here is from genome assembly GCA_963815815.1 of uncultured Alphaproteobacteria bacterium. Taxonomy (GTDB): domain Bacteria; phylum Pseudomonadota; class Alphaproteobacteria; order Rhizobiales; family Beijerinckiaceae; genus Methylocapsa. Next base: position 267,154 of record CAWFIA010000006.1, on the reverse strand, counting down.
ACGGTCGTCCCCGCGATGATCAAGGTCATCGAGGAAAGGGCGATGAGTCCAAGCAGAAAACCGAGCGCGACAAACATTTCAAAGTGTTCTCAAAGTGAGGAAAGAAGACGCAAGCTGCCTTGGCGATGGCGCCGCGCGGATTTGGCTGGCAAAATATGGCCGACCGCCTGGATAAAGCAATGCATTAGTCGCTTCGAGGAGGGCGCGGCGGTAGAGTAGAAGCTCGACGATGCCTGTCGGAACTGACCCAAAGATCAAAGATTCGATAGCGGCCGCAAGCCCGGAGAGGCGCAGCGCACCAGTGACTGCGCGAGCCGGGCTGAGGCAGGACGCGACTTGCGTCTTGCGGCAATCCCGAAGCGGGACCTGCAGGCAAGCGCCGATGGCGCAACAAATGAGCCGCCGCGATTCCGATCGCAGATAGGCTGCAGGATTTTTGAAAAAGGACCGGAAGAAATCGATGTACCGCATGCTCATCTTAGCTGTCTTGACCGTTAGCGGGCTCTCCATAAAAGAGGCTGCGGCCGACGTGCCGCTCAAGGGCTTTTTCATCGCCCACGAGGCATGTCCCGCCCTGCAATCGATTCGCAAAGGGACGAATCCTCGCGCGGTCCGCACCGAACCAACCAGGTCCTATCCTATTGTCGCAAAAAACAAGCCCGCCGCCTCCCATTATCTGATCGAAATGGCGGGGGCGGAGCCTTTGCGGCGTTGGGTCGCTGTCGAGTGCGGCGAACATGTGGTCTCCGCTGACAGTTCCGGTGGAGAAAGCGACGCCTCTTCGGAACAACCGGCTTATATACTCGCCGTCAGCTGGGAGGCTGCTTTTTGTGAGGGCAAGCCCGACAAGCCAGAATGCACAACGCAATCCCCGCAACGCTTTGACGCCACCCATTTCACACTTCATGGTTTGTGGCCTCAGCCAAAGCGCAACATTTATTGCGATGTATCGCCCGAGCTGAAGTCGGACGATAAAAATGGCGAGTGGGACAAGCTTCCAGCCCCTAATCTCAGCCAAGTCACGCGGGAGAAGTTGGGGCAGGTCATGCCAGGCACGCAGTCCAATCTTGAGCGACACGAGTGGATCAAGCACGGAACATGCTTCGACGCAGACTCTGCGGACGAATATTTCTCGAACGCGATCGCGCTGGTTGACCAGCTCAATAGTTCGAAGGCGCAAGAGCTTTTCGCGTCCAGCACCGGCAGCGAAATTACTGGAAAGGCGATCCGTGATGCGTTCGACGAGAGCTTCGGCGATGGGGCTGGGGAACGCATTCGTATCGCTTGCAAGCGTGACGGGAGACGCAATCTAATCGTTGAGCTTACGATTGGTCTCAAGGGCGAGATTGGCGATGAGCCGTCGCTCGCCGATCTGATCGCCGCTTCCGAACCTACGGATCCAGGCTGCCCGCGTGGCATCGTCGATCGCGTGGGACTGCAGTGAGCGCCCGACGCATTGTTGAGCGGGGGCCAGACCCTCCCTCGATCAGCCTGAGTGAGGCAAGCATTCTTTGCGCAATCATGGCCGTTACGGTCAGGCGATTTCGCGCGCTTTTTCATTGAGAAACCAGCGATAGACCTCGGCCACTCCGTCCTCAAGACTCGTTTTCGGCAGCCAGCCGAGAGCGGCTAAACGGCTCGAATCCATCAGCTTACGCGGCGTGCCGTCTGGCTTCGTCGCGTCGAAGACGAGTTCGCCTGAAAATCCGACGACTCGCCCGATCGTTTCAGCGAGCTCGCGGATAGTGACGTCGTAGCCGGCGCCGCAATTTATCGGTTCGTCATTGTCATAATGATCCATCAGGAACACGACGGCGTCGGCGAGATCGTCGACATAGAGGAATTCGCGGAGCGGCGTTCCCGTGCCCCAGATCACGACTTCGCGGCGGCCCCCTTGCTCGGCTTCGTGAAACTTGCGGATAAGAGCCGGCAGCACATGGCTAGTCGCGAGGTCGAAATTGTCATTCTTGCCGTAAAGGTTGCTGGGCATGACTGAAATGTAGCGGCGCCCGTGCTGGCGTCGATAGGCTTGGCACATTTTAATGCCGGCGATCTTGGCGATGGCGTACCACTCGTTCGTCGGCTCGAGCGGTCCGGTGAGGAGCGACGTTTCCTTGATCGGCTGCGGCGCGAATTTCGGATAGATGCAGGACGAGCCGAGAAAGACAAGCCGATCGACGTCGGCGCGGTGCGCAGCCTCGATGACATTCGTCTCGATCATGAGGTTGTCGACGAGGAAATCGGCCGGGTAGCTGTCGTTGGCGAGAATGCCCCCGACCTTGGCGGCGGCGAGAATGATGACGTCCGGCTTTTCTTTGGCGACCCAGGGGCGGACAGCGGCTTGATCGCGCAGATCGAGTTCGCCGCGGCCGACGGTCAAGACCTCGACATTTTCGCTGTCAAGGCGGCGCACGATGGCGGAGCCGACCATGCCGCGATGACCGGCGACCCAAATTCTCCGTTTGCCGGAAAGACCCGGCGAAGCATCGGCCATGACATATCCTCGAATGGTTTTCGCGCCGGCTCCGGCGCCTGCGCTCAAATTGCGGCGAGGACCTAGATCCGGCCACGCGCCTTCATCACGACGAGGTCGCTCGCAACCATATTCGAAACAAGCTGTTCGAACGTCGTCTGGTGTTTCCAGCCAAGCTTTTTGAACGCCTTGGTCGGATCGCCGAGCAGCAGATCGACTTCCGTCGGGCGGAAATAACGCGGGTCGATCTCGACCAGGACCCGGCCGGTCTTTACGTCGAGGCCGCGCTCGTCGACGCCTTCGCCCTTCCATCCGATGACGACGCCGACTTCGGCGAAGGCCTTTTCGACGAACTCGCGCACCGTATGCGTTTCGCCGGTCGCCAGCACGTAATCATCGGCTTCCGGCTGTTGCAGAATGCGCCACATGCCTTCGACGTAATCGCGCGCGTCGCCCCAGTCGCGCTTTGAGTCGAGATTGCCGAGGAATAGTTTGTCCTGCAGCCCAAGATGAATGGCCGCGACGGCGCGGGTGATCTTGCGGGTGACGAAGGTCTCGGCGCGAGTCGGACCTTCATGATTGAAGAGAATCCCGTTCGAGGCGTGCATGCCATAGGCTTCGCGGTAATTGACCGTGATCCAATAGGCGTAGAGCTTGGCGGCGGCGTAGGGCGAACGCGGATAAAATGGCGTCGCCTCATTCTGAGGGACCGCCTGAACCTTGCCATAAAGCTCCGAGGTCGAGGCTTGATAGAACCGCGTTTTCGCGGAGAGGCCGAGAATCCGGATCGCTTCGAGAAGTCGGAGGGTTCCAAGGGCGTCGGAATTCGCCGTATATTCGGGCGTTTCGAAGCTCACCTGCACGTGGCTCTGCGCCGCGAGATTATAGATTTCGTCGGGCTGGACTTCCTGGACGATGCGGATCAGGTTGGTCGCGTCGGTTAGGTCGCCGTAATGCAGAAAAAAACCGACGTCCGCCTCATGCGGATCATGATAGAGATGATCGATGCGGTCGGTGTTGATCAGCGACGACCGGCGCTTCACCCCGTGCACGATATAATTCTTCGAAAGGAGGAGTTCGGCCAGAATGGCGCCGTCCTGGCCCGTCACGCCAGTAATCAAAGCTACTTTTTTTGCAGTCATTAGCGGCAGATATCCTTCGTCGATTGCGGACTCGAACGCTTAAATCCACGGTTGAGGCATAGCTTCAGCCATACCAGAAAAGCGCCGCGTTGGCCAGACGCGCGGCTGAGCGTTTGCCGGGTTTGATCGAACCGAAGGAATCGGAAAGCTTCATCCAGCCTTTATTAACCTACTTTTTGACGCTGATCGCCACGGCTTGCCTTGAAAATGCGCTTGCGTCAATGCAGCCCGCATCCGTCAACGACAGTCTTTGACGCGGGACCGGCGGCAAGCCTGAGTGTGAGTCGGATGGCCAATTGCTGGCGTCTGCCCTCATTTACGCCCCTCATGCGATTGGTCGCTCGGGGCTAGCTTTTCGTCGCGTCCAAGATCCCGGAAAGATTGTAGGTTTTTCCGGAGCCTGAAGCGGCGGGAACTCCTTGTATTAATAGAGTTCTCCCGTTCCGTCAGTCGTGAAAGTGCTCTAGTGTCTTTTTCGGGCGCGCTGGGGGCCTAATCTTGACCTTCACGGCCAAGTCGAGAGTCAGGCTGCTCTAAGCTCCGTGTTTGCGATACAGCTGGCTTGGCGAAGAAGGATTTTTAATGCCGATCTTCTTGCGAAAGCGCTCGATCGTCGCCCTGATCATCGCTCTCGGCCTGCTGCTGTTGGTCATCGCCGCCACCTTTTTCCTCATTGCACGCCAACGGCAGGACCAGGCGGCGGTTCAGCATTCGCTCGACGTCGAGCTCCGTCTGTGGCGCGTATTCTCGACGCTGCAGGATGCGGAAACGGGCCAACGCGGCTATCTCCTCATGCACAACGAAGATTATCTCACGCCTTATAACGCCGCCACCCGCGACATCGATGGCGAAATCGCGGCGCTTCAATTGTTGGTCGCAGACAACGACCGTCAAAGCCGGGCGCTTGCGCATCTGCGCGAATTAGCGCGAAAAAAGCTCGACGAGTTGCTTGAGACGGTTGATCTCGCGCGTGAAGGCAAACAAGACGCCGCGATCGAGCAAGTCCAGACCAACAAAGGGCGCGCCATTATGGGCCGCATCCGCGCTCTGGTTCAGCTCATGAACCAGACTGAGCAGCAATTGCTGAGTTAAAGACAGGCCAACTCGTCCCGCGCGGCCAATTTGACCCGCGCGGGAGTTTTGGCGGCTTTGCTTTTGGCGATCCTGCTCGGCGCGCTGACGATTTGGGACTCGCAGCGGCTTTTTACCGCCGCCGCCAACGCCAACGAAGCGTTGCGGATCGCAAATATGAAAACTTTGGAAGAGATGCGGCAGAAGGAGAGTCTTGAGCAACAGTTGCGGCAATCGCAGAAGCTCGAGGCGATCGGCCAGCTGACCGGCGGCATCGCACATGATTTCAATAATATGATGGCCGTCGTCATTGGCAGCTTGAATCTGCTCAAGCGGCGCATCGAGCGCGGCGAGAAGGATTTCGCGAAATTCGTCGACAGCGCCCTCGACGGCGCCGAGCGCGCCGCTGGGCTGACTCACCGGCTGCTGGCTTTCGCCCGCCAGCAGCCACTGGCGCCGCAGCCGGTCGACTGCAATAAATTCGTCGCCGGCATATCGGATTTGCTGCGGCGCACGCTCGGCGAGTCGGTGAGGGTCGAAACAGTCCTAGCGGGCGGCCTGTGGCGCACCTTCGTCGACCCGAGCCAACTCGAAAGCGCCATCCTCAATTTGGCGGTCAACGGCCGCGACGCCATGCCGGAGGGCGGCAAGCTGACCATCGAAACGGCAAACGCCAGCCTCGATGAAAACTACGTCGCGCACAACGTCGGCGCCGTCGCCGGCCAATATGTTTTCGTGGCGGTCACCGACACGGGCTCTGGCATGACTCCCGCAGTCGCCGCCAAGGCGTTCGATCCTTTCTTCACCACCAAGGGAGTTGGCAAGGGAACCGGCCTTGGCCTCAGCCAAGTCTTCGGCTTCGTGAAACAGTCGGGCGGCCATATCAAAATCTACTCCGAGCCCGGCCAGGGAACGGCGGTCAAGATCTATTTGCCGCGCTTTTTCGGCGACGCCGACGAGTTCCGCGAAATGCGCCTTACCCGGCGCTGAGCCGATTCCCGTGGGCGGCCCGGATATTACTGTCCTCATCGTCGAGGACGAGGACCGTATGCTTCGCCTCGCCGCCGAAGCCTTCCTCGATCTCGGCTATAGCGTGCTTCAAGCGGATAGTCCGGCGTTGGCGTTGCGGATCATCGCCGAGCGGCCCGACATCGATCTCCTGTTCACCGATGTCGTCATGCCGGGGATGAGCGGACGGGCGCTGGCGGAAGAGGCGCTGCGGCGACGCCCCGGCCTCAAAGTCATTTACACGACCGGCTTCAGCCGCAACGCCGTGATCCACAATGGCGTGCTGGATCGCGACTGCAATTTCCTGGCGAAGCCATTCACAATCGAGCAGCTGGCGCGCAAAGTCCACGCCGCGCTGAAAGGCGCCTGAAGGAATTCCGGGGCGCCTTCCGAAGGCGGCGCCCGGTCAAGTCGCCGCCTTTCGCGCCGCCAAGGCAACGCTAATGATGGAGACGCCGGCGAAGGCGAGATCGATCCCGACAAGCAGCCCCAGCGCCCAGAGGGCTGAGCCCGGCAGGCCCGAAATCAAGATGGCGGCGAAGGACGAGATCGATGACGCCGCTGACGACGATCCACTGCCAGCGGTCGGAAAGGTCGCGGCGGTGATCAAGGCCGAGCATAATGGTCAGGACGCCATCGACCAGGAAATAAGCGATCAGCACGAAGGTCAGGCTGAAAAGCCCGACGAGCGGGTTGAACAGCAGCATGAGACCGGCGAGCACCGCCACGGCGGAAGAAAGCAGCGCCCACCAAAATCCGGGCGCCGTGCGCGACTGATAGGTGAAAATCAGTCCGGAGACGCCGGCGAAGAGAAACAGCCAGCCGATGAACAGCGTGGCGGCGACGCCGGCGACGAAGGGCGCGGCCACCGCGAGAACGCCCAGCACGACCAGAATAATTCCTTCGGCGAGAAACAACTTCCAGTGCGCGGCGATCGATGTGCGGAGCGCCGTTCCGAGATCGGAAGGATCGAGCGGTGGGATTGGGCTCATTGGGGGGGAATCAATCATGATTTGCCTCCTTGATGTCGTCGTTTGAACTTTTTTTCCAATTCGTCTCAACTACGGCCGCCTGATCAAGCGCAGCGCTGCGCCCCTCCTATAACGACTTAGGCCAATCTCAAGCGTCGCCTTGGTATAGCACGAGGCCGGAGACGGCGTATTCTAAATCCAGCTCCTTTCAACCGATCCGAATCCGGCGGGACAGGCGACCGATTGGCGCGTCATCAACAAGCGATTGATCAGCCTCAACGCGTCGAACGCCCATCAATTGTACGCCGATGCTGGAATCATTCGACGATTTAATCATCAAAGCTTTAAATCATGAAGATCGAGGAGGAGCCCCATGTACAGCAATATCCTGATCCCCACGGACGGCTCGGAATTGGCGGGTCGCGCCGTCGATCACGGCGTCGAATTGGCCAAAAAGATCGGCGCTAAGGTGACGATCCTCACGGTCACCCTGCCTTTTCGCGTCTTCTCTGCGGAAGCGGCGATGATCGAGGACACGCCCCCCGGCTACACGGCCCGGATCGATGAGATGGCGCGAAAGACCTTGATCGCCGCCGCCGCCGTGGCGAAGGCGGCCGGCGTTCCCGTCGAGACGGTGCAGGTCGAGGACGACCGCCCCTATCAAGCGATCATCGACACCGCGAGCTCGAAGGGGGCCGATCTGATCGTCATGTCCTCACATGGGCGCAAAGGCATCTCGGCGCTGATCTTAGGCAGCGAAACAGCGAAGGTGCTCACCCACTGCAAAATCCCGGTTTTGGTCCACCGCTGAATTTTGCGATCGCGCGGACTAAAGCTTGACCAACGCCAAGATCGCTGACCGTCAAAGAGCCCGGCAAAAGGCCGCGCGCCGAGGCCGCAGTCGCGCAGACTTCGTCGGATCTCGAACAGAATAGCCGGCACGGTAGCGCCACCCTCCTTCGCGAGCGACGCCCTACCAATTGCACACCGCCACTGAATTATGCGACGGTAAAAATCGTTAAAGCTCCCTTAACTCAACACATCGAGGAGGAGCCCCTTGTATAGCAATATCCTCATCCCAACTGACGGCTCCGAATTGGCCGGCAGGGCTGTCAATCATGGCGTCGAGCTGGCCAAGAAGCTCGGCGCTAAGGTGACGATCCTCACGGTCACTTTGCCGTTCCGCCTTTTTTCGCCGGAAGGGGCGATGATCGAGGCTCCGCCTGACTATACCGCCCGCGTCAAAGAAATGGCGGAAAAGACCTTGGCCTCCGCCGCGGCCAGAGCGAAGGCGGCCGGCGTTCCCGTCGAGACGGTGCAGGTCGAGGATGACAGCCCCTACCAGTCGATCATCGATACGGCGGAATTGAAAGGGGCCGATCTGATCGTCATGTCTTCACACGGTCGCAAAGGCATTTCCGCGCTGATCTTGGGCAGCGAGACGGCGAAGGTGCTGACCCACTGCAAAATCCCGGTGCTGGTGCACCGGTGAGTTTTTGTCACGCGAGCGGGCCAGCGCCAGGTCCCCACGCGATTTAATGCCCGGTGAGGGCTGCGACCGCCGCGATCAGCGCCGCCGCGAGAATCGCCGAGACGGTTTTCCAAAATGCAAGCGGATTGCGCTCGTAAAGGGGAATTCGCTCTTCGTCGCCAGGACGCGCGCGGTCCGCCCCATGCTCGAGCTCAAAAATCAGCTCAAGCACATCGCCGAAGCGGTCCTCCGGTTTGACCGCATAGGCGCGCGAAAGGACGCGGTCGAGCCAGGCCGGAAGATCGGGGCGCAGCTTGGTCAAGGCAGCAGGCCGGCCAAAGCGCGGATGGGAGAAAGGCTCGATTTCGCCATACGGATATTGTCCGGTGAATAGCCGGAAGATCGTCACGCCCAGCGCGAACTGGTCAGACTTTTCATCGCCTGGCGCGCCGGCGATCAGTTCGGGCGCCATAAAACTCGGGGTGCCGGGCGCGGCGTCGTTCGGCGCGTCTTCAAGGTGAGGCAGCCGCGCGACGCCAAGATCAACCAGCTTCAATCCGCCATCGGGTTGAAGGATGACATTTTCGGGTTTGACGTCGCGGTGAACGATTCCGGCGCGGTGTAGCGCGGCGACGGCTTTGGCGAGCTTGATGGCGATGCCGAGCCCCGAGGCGAGGCGGATCGCCGGCGCGCGCCGCAATCGCCGCTCCAATGTTTCGCCCTGATAGAATGGCGTCACCGTATAAAGGCAGCTGCGCCGCTGCGGCGAAACCTCGATACAATCGGCGACGAAAGGACTTCGCACGCGCGTCGCGATCCAGCTTTCGCGCAAAAAAGCTTGCCGCAGCACTGCGTCCGCCGCGATCCACCGCTTCGGAAATTTGACGATCACGGTCTCCCGCGTCATCTCGTCGAAGGCCTGGAACACGCGCGCGTATGGCCCATCGGCAAGGACAGCGCCTAAAAAATAATCGTCGACGCGCCCGCCTGCCTCCGGAAGCGCGATGATCGGCAGGGCGGCGGACGAATGCGCCAGCTCGGCCAGATTGGCGGCCGGAAGGCTCAAAACGTCGATGACGAGCGCAGATATATTGTCGCCGCTGCGGGCGTCGATCGCGGCGTCGACGATCGCCGCCGCCGTTTCGTCCGGAGCCGAGCGGCGCGCAAGCTCGGCCAAGATCCGCCGCTCGGTCAGAACGCCATGCGCGCCGTCGCTGCACAAAAGAAAGCGATCACGCACACGAGCGTCATCGACCACATAGTCGATCTGCAGACATGCAGCGACCCCGATGGCGCGCGTCAAAACGTGATTTCGCCCCGCTCCGCGCAAGGTGTGATCGTTCGTCAAAAGAGTGAGCCGATCATCGCGCAGGCGATAGAGGCGGGAATCGCCGAGATGCAGGATGTGAGCCTGCCGCCCGCGCAGGATCAACGCCGTGAAGGTCGAGCCCGTGCCCCGCAGCGCGGCGTCGGCGCGTCCCATCGCATGGGCCCACCGATTGATGGCCTCTAGAGCGCAGGCGCCCGCAACGCGCGCGCCGCGCGTCTCCGGCTGGCTGACGTAACCGTCGATGAAGCCGCGCACCGCAAGCTCCGCGGCGACCCGGCCTCCCTTCGCGCCCCCGACGCCGTCGGCGAGCGCGGCGACGACGCCAAGCCGCGCTCTCTCGTCCGGCGTGCCGAGATAGGCGCCCGCGTAATCCTCGTTGCGCTCGCGCCCGCCGCGCTCTGTGCGCAGGCCGACCTGAACGTCGAGCCGATCGCCCAACGCCGCGGGCGCCGCCCCGCTAACCTCTTTGTGGCGAACCGGCGCGGTCTTTTGCCGAAAATGCGCTGTGGCGCCGTCTTGTTCAGTCGACGCGGCGATAGCTTTCTGCAAGTTTGCCTCGATGGGCGAAAGTCCGGCGGGGGCCATATTAAACGACGGGCGAGGCGCGAGGATCAAGCGAGAGTTTCGGGACGCCTGAGCTTGGGGCGCGACGAAGGCTGCGAGGCAACACGCTCAGAGTGTGATCGAGCCTAAGTCGCCGACAGCCGACGAGCCCGGCAAAAGGCCGCGCGCGGAAGCTTTGATCTCGTAATCGCGAAGGCTTCCAGAAATTTCGAACAGATGATAGCCGGCGCGATAACGCGACGCCGCCTTCGCCACCGACGCCGACGGCGCCCCGACGACCGGCGCAGGCCGGCGAGGTCCCTCGATATAGGCGACGCTCGGCCTGTGATTGTGGCCGTGCAGGATCAGTTCGGCGCCCGCGCGGCCAATCATGCTCTCGAATTCCCACGCGTCGGTCAAGCCGCGGGCGAGCCCGGCGGCGTCGATGCGAGGCGGATGATGCAACAAGACCACGCGGATCAGATCGCGCTTCGCGCATTCGGCGAGGATCGCTTCGGCCCGTTCGATCTGGCGCCGCCCAAGGCGGCCGGAAGCGATGAAAAGAGGCGTCGGAACGGCCGAGGACAGGCCGAGCAAGGCGACGTTGCCGCGCACCCGCAGAAATGGAAAGCGGCCGGGCGCATTCGACTCTCCGCTCGTCCAGGGCGCGAAGACGCGGGCGAGGTCAGGCATCGAGCCGCGCACATAGGCGTCATGGTTGCCTGGCACGAAACTGACGTCTTCAGCGAGCCCGAGCATCTCTAGCCATTTGCGCGCGAGCTGAAATTCGGCCGGAAGGCCGATGTTGGCGATGTCCCCGGTCATCGCGATATGGTCCGGGTGCTGCGCTTTGACGTCGGCGACGATATGCCCAAGCGTCGCCATGTCGTGGACGAGATGCCGGCCTCTGCGCCAGTTCAGATAGCCGGTGACGCGCTTGCCAAGCAGTTCGCGCCGGCGTGGGCGCGGCAGCGGCCCGATATGCGGGTCGGTCAAATGGGCGAGGCGAAATTTCACGGCGCCACTATCGGCGCCGGGTCTTGGACGTCAAGACTTGCATCCGTTAAGACGAGCCAATCAGAATGCCGGTCGCCAGGACAATGGCGCCGCCGAGAACGATCTGGAGCGCGGCCTTGAAAAATGGCGTCTGCATGTAACGGGCGCGAACGAAGGCGATGATCCACAGTTCGCAGAAGACGATCGCCCCGGCGATCGCGGTGGCGATGAGAAAGGCGTTCGGCAGCCGATCCGGCACGAGGTAAGGCAGCGAATGGCCGAGTCCACCGCAAGTCGTCATGACGCCGCATATGGCGCCTCGCACGAGCGGTGAGCCGCGGCCGCTGAGCTGTCCGTCGTCGGAGAGCGCCTCGGCGAAACCCATACTGATGCCAGCCCCGAGCGAAGCGGCGAGACCGACGAGAAAGGTCTTCCAATTATTGTGCGTCGCAAAAGCCGCGGCGAACAGCGGCGCCAACGTCGACACCGAACCGTCCATCAAGCCGACAAGGCCAGGCTGGACATATTCGAGGATGAACATCCGCCGCCGCGTCTCGACCTCCGCGGCGCCCGCCGGCCCCTCCGCGACCTTGCGCTCAAGGTTGGCGGCTACTTGCTCATGCACATGTTCGTCACGGGCAAGATCGAGGAGGAGGGCGCGGACGCCAGGATCTTTGGCTTTTGCGGCAGCCCTATCGTAAAAATTCGCCGATTCGATCTCGCGCGCCTCAACTTCGTTGCGGATCGTCTGCAGGGACAGATTGCGCGTCAGCCAGACCGGCGGACGGCGCACGAAAGACTGCACGTCGGACCTGCGGATCGGCACGACGTTTGGACCGAAGCGGCTCTTGTAGAGCGCCGTCAGCTTGTCGCGATGGCCAGCCTCGACGTCGGCCATTTTTTCGAACAATTGCGCTGTAGCGGGGTAGCGCTCGCGCAGGTCTTCGGCGAACATCAGATAGACGCGATTGTCTTCCTCTTCCGAGGCGATCGCCATGGCGAGGATTTCGCGCTCGCTAAGATCGGCGAATTTTTTCGCGCCCAATGCTGCTTCCTCTTGTTGGAATAAATCTAAAGTAGATGCTCCGGCATGGCCAGACGGAAGGACGGCTTTTTCCTTAAACTCATTCCCGGCGGCAGTCGGCGCTGCGGCATGAGCGCGCGGCGATCGGGGGGCGGAAAGCGCGGCGGATTTCTCGGCCGCGGCGCTTGACCTTGCCTCGGGAACGGCCTTTCAACGCCTGATCCGCACTCAAAGCAGGCCACAAGTCACCTATGGCAGATCTTTCCCTCGTGCTGACGCCGCAGACGCCAGGCGACGCGGTCGCCATCGAACGGCTGGAGGAACGCGCCTTCGGCCCCGGCCGTTTCGCCCGCTCGGCCTATCGCCTGCGCGAAGGCGTCGAGCCCGATTACGCTCTGTCCTTCGCCGCGCGCGTCGGCACGCTGCTCGTCGGCGCAAATCGGATGACGGCGATCCGCTGCGGCGAAGCGCCGGCGCTGCTGCTTGGCCCGCTCACCGTCGATCCCGCGTTTCGCTCGGGGGGCATCGGCGAGGCGCTGGTGCAGAAGTCGCTTGAGGCGGCGCGCGAGGCCGGACACGCGCGAGTGCTTCTTGTCGGCGATCTGCCCTATTATGAGCGCTTGGGGTTCCGGCCTGTTCCGCCCGAAAAGCTCATCTTCATCGGTCCCGTCGACCCGGAGCGCCTACTCTATTGCGAACTCGTCGAAGGCGCTTTCGCCGTCGTCAGCGGCAGAGTTCGACGGGTGCGGGCAAGGTGAAGACTGCGACGGCCTTGGCCGAGGTCCGCTTCGCGTTTCAGCGAAGCCGCCGGCACTTTCGGAACCTTTCATGTCCGGCGCGGATTGGCCGACATTCGACGGCAACCGGAAAGGACAAGCTATGTCGACACGCTTCCAACTCGCGTCGGTTATTTTCATGATGATGGCCGCGGTTCTTTTTGGCCTCGGGATCATACCAGTTTTGACGCTGCCGAGCCTCGCCGCTCACGCGCCTTTGCTGATCCCGGTCGCGGTGGTCGCCAGCATCGTCTTAGGAGCTCCGCTGGCGTGGTTCATTGCGCCTAGGATCATTGCGCGCTACCGCGTGTGATTTGCAGGCGCGACCTCCAGCGGCGCGCTCAAAACCCGGCCGCCAGATTCAAGCGGGCGACGTCCGCCTACCGCCACGCCCCTCATAAAGCCACGCAGAAATGACGCTCGCGAGCAGGGCGAGGAGGCCCAAGAGGCCAATCGCCAGCGGCATGACGCCGACGCCTTTGACTTCACTCGCGTCATTGCGCTTGATCGCGGCGTAATCCGAGCCGCCATACACCGGGCTCTCCCGCATGGCGACGATCCGCGGCAAGCTGACGTCGCCGCTCGTTCCCTTGGCGATCCGCCGCACCGTGCCGCCGGTCGCGTCGGCGAGCGGCCGCAAGCGCTCCGTCGTCGAGACCACCTCCTGGAATTCGCGCGGGTTTTCTGGTCCGACATTGGCCAGAACCGACAGCGTCCCATCGCTCAAGCGATAGAGCCCAAGCTCTGAGGCGTCGGCGCTCGCGCGCCAGAGCCCCGGCTCGGCGGAGCTAAGCGTCACGGAGGTTTCCTCGCCCGAGGGCGTGGTGATCTTCACCGGCGGGATTTCAGGGTGCAGGCTCTGACGCTCGATCTCGATCTTGTGGCCGCGCACCGTCGCGCGCAGCGCCTCCTCCTCGAGTTCGGGCTCTTTCATCAGCCAATGGGCGAGGCGCCGCAACAAATCGAGATATGGCCCACCGCCTTCGAAGCCACGCGCCCAGAGCCACATTTGATCGCTGAGCAGCAAGGCGACGCGTCCCTTGCCCTCGCGTGAGAGCACAAGCAGCGGCTTCTGGTCGGCGCCGTCGAGGACGCTTGAGCCGCGCGTCACCTTGGCGTCGACCTGGCGGAACCACTGGCTCCAGGCCGGCGGGGTTTCGTCCGCGCCGGGCAGTCCGCGCGTGACCGGGTGTTTCGCTCCGTCATTGGAGATCGCAGCGCGGAAGGCGCGTTCGGTCACGTCGCCGTCGGGGCGCGCCGGCGCGATCCGTCCGAGCGGCGAATAATAGAGCCCGTCCGGCCCGGAAAAATCAGGTCCGGCGGCAAGCATCAATGCCCCGCCCTCGCGCACATAGCGGACGATATTGTCGAAATAGACCAGCGGCAGAACGCTCTGATTGGAATAGCGGTCGAAGACGATGAGATCGAAATCCTTGATCTTGCGCCCAAACAAATCGGCCGTCGGGAAAGCGATCAGCGACAGCTCGTTGATCGGCGTGCCGTCCTGCTTTTCCGGCGGACGCAAAATCGTGAAATGCACGAGATCGACATTGGCGTCGGATTTCAGAAGATTGCGCCACATCCGCTCGCCGTTGTGCGGCTCGCCTGAAACGAGCAGGACCTTGAGCTTGTCGCGCACGCCATCGATCGTCACCACCGCCTTGTTGTTGATCGCGGTCAGCTCGTCGGGCAAAGCCGCAACTTCGAGCTCGATGACGTTGGGGCCGCCGTGCTCGATCCGCACCGGCACGCGGGCGCGCTCGGACGGCGTCAGGATCATGGTGGCGATCGGATTGCCGTCGCGCTTCACTTTCAGGACCACCGGATCTGTCTTGGCGGCGCTATCGAGCACCCGCAGTTCGATCGTCTGGTCCTTCCCGACGATGCCAAAGCGCGGCGCCTCGAGAAGTTCGATGCGGCGGTCGCGCTCGCCTTCGTGGCCGGTGATCAATGCGTGCAGCGGCGCCTTGAAGCCGAGCGCGTCGGGATTGGCCGGAATGTCATGGACGACGCCGTCGGTGATCATGAAAACGCCGCCGACGCGATCGAAGGGCACGTCGGCGAGCCCGGCGTTGAGCGCGGAAAACAGTTGGGTGCCGTCGTCCTCGGCGTCTGTGCGGCTGCTGGCGATGACGCGAACCTCGACATTGCCGAGCGCTGCGAGCTGTTTTTGCAGCGCCTCGCTCGCCTTTCGTGTCTGCTCCATCCGTTCGCCGATGGTCTGGCTGCCGCTCTGATCGACGACGATGGCGACGACGTCCTTGAGCCCCGCGCGGTCTTCCCGCACCAGCGACGGATCGGTAAGGGCGATCAGCAGGAGAGCCAGTCCCAGCGCGCGCAGCCACGTTCCGCGCCGCCGCGCGAAAAGGCCGAGCGCGACGATGAGAAAAGCGAACGCGGCGAAGACGATGAGGACCGGCCAGGGCAAGAGCGGCGCGAAAGACAGGTTGAACTGATTCATCAAGCGGCGGCGCCTTGGGTTTAAGCCTTGCAAGCTTTGCGGCTTGGCAAAAAATGATCCGGCTTCTTCGAGGCCCCCGCCACGACTCCAAATCAGCACGTTTCGTCGATTAGCTGGTCTCTCGACATTTAAAGCGCGAATTGTGGTCAATTTCAAATCGTCGGCGCGCCGCTCAGTTTGAATTTCGCGCGGGCGCCAAATTTCGACGACTCCAATTAAGATGAGCGCCAGAGTTCGCATTTAACCGATAGCTATCGGCGCCGCGTGAATGCGCTGTGCCTAACTTCGCTTCTTACCGGCCCATCCGGCCTTGATGGATTTAGCAACCTCGTCAACGAACAGGCTTGTCTTGACCGGTATCAGGCGACCCGGTGGCAGCACGGCATAAACCCCGCCATCTCCCTTCCCACCCCACCCCGGCAAAACCTCAACGAGCTTTCCCGCGCGCATCGCGGGGCCTGCTAGCCAGTCAGGCATATGGGCGACACCCGCGCCTTCAACAGCCGCGATAAGCACAGCTTCCGAATTATCTGAAATGAGGGGACCGCCTGGACGTACGGTCTTCCGCTTCCCCTCTTTCATCAGCGGCCAGTCAGGCCAAGCCGCATAGCCGGTGAACCCTAAACAGGCATGTTAAAAAGGTATCCACATTGCCACTGTTACTGTTGCAACCTTTGTTTCCCCAGGCTCCAGAGACGCTGATGCGGTTGCCGAGCATTTTTGGCAGCTTCACTCGCAACCGAACGGCTTGTGGACAGCAGAACTGCAGCACCCGCTAAAGTACCTAAGCAGCTCCTCGCAACCACAGACTTTAGGCAGAGCGCTCTGCTCTGCCTGAATAGGGCCAGCCGAGACTTTACATCGGTTTATTGGCTTACGCGCTTCTTTCCCGGATGCCGGCTGTCCTTCGCAGGCCCGGCGAGGCAGCTTTTACAAATCAATAGTGATTACAATTACATAGCATTCTCAGTTTCATCCTCCCGGTCACGCCTATCCGCGAGATTGAAACGCCGCTCCGTGGTTAAGGATTGAGTGCCCCGGGTAGACGAGCCCCAAAAAGGGAGGGAGAGTTCGCGGCCGCCTCCGAACAATCCAGATCAGCCCTGGAAGCTTCGGACGATATCGACGAGATCCGCAGCTGTGAAGCTTCAGATGCTTACGGCGGCCGCCAACCGATGACCGGTCGCAAGATTGAATTCCTCGGCAAGGAGCCGGCGACGCCGAGTGGACTTAGCTCGAAGCAGCGCGTATCTCAAGAAACTGCTCGCCGACCGCGCAATTGAGAAAGGCCAAGCCATGGCTCCACCCGTCACGCCGGATCTCGCATCAAGCGCGCTGTATTACCATCGCTCTCCCCGCCCAGGAAAGCTCGAAGTCCTAGCCACCAAGCCGCTCGGCACGCAGCATGACCTTTCGCTCGCCTATTCGCCGGGCGTCGCGGCCGCCTGCCTCGCCATCGCCGGCGATCCGGCCGAGGCGACCGAACTGACGGTGCGGCAAAATCTCGTCGCGGTCGTGACCAATGGAACCGCGGTGCTGGGCCTCGGCGACATCGGCCCGCTTGCGGCCAAGCCCGTGATGGAAGGCAAGGCGGTCCTCTTCAAGAAATTCGCCGGCATCGACGTCTTCGACATCGAAATCGACGAGAAGGACGTCGACAAATTGGTCGACATCGTCGCCGCGATGGAGCCGACCTTCGGCGGCATCAATCTCGAAGACATCAAGGCGCCGCAATGTTTCGAGGTCGAGCGCAAGCTGCGCGAGCGCATGTCGATCCCGGTGTTTCACGATGACCAGCACGGCACGGCGATCATCGTCGGGGCCGCGGTCCTCAATGCCATGGAGCTGTCCGGCAAGAGCCTCGAAAACGCGAAGATCGTCAGCTCCGGGGCGGGCGCGGCGGCGCTGGCGTGCATCGATTTTCTCGTCGAGCTCGGCGCTAAGCGCGAGAATATTTTCATTACCGACGTAGAGGGAGTCGTCTACAAAGGCCGCCCGTCGATGAACGAGCGCATGGAGATCTACGCCCGCGAAACCAATGCGCGCCGCCTCGACGACGTCGTCGGCGGCGCCGATATTTTCGTCGGGCTGTCGGCCGGCGGCGTCCTGACCCCGGGGATGGTGAAAAAAATGGGGCCGCAGCCGCTCATCATGGCGCTCGCCAATCCGACGCCGGAGATCGAGCCCGACGCCGCCCATCAGGCCCGCCCGGACGCGATGATCTGCACGGGCCGCTCGGATTATCCCAATCAAGTCAACAACGTCCTTTGTTTTCCCTATATCTTCCGCGGCGCCCTCGATGTTGCGGCCTCGACCATCAATGAGGCGATGAAGCTCGCCGCCGTCCGCGCCATCGCGCAACTCGCGCATGAGCCGCCATCCGACGTCGTCGCTAGGGCCTATGGCGGCGAATCGCGTCAGTTCGGCGCGGATAGTCTGATCCCGTCGCCGTTCGATCCGCGCCTTATTCTGCGCATCGCGCCGGCCGTCGCCAAGGCGGCGATTGCGACGGGCGTGGCGAAAAAGCCGATCGTCGATTTCGTCGCCTATGAGGAGCGGCTGACGCGCTTCGTGTTCCGCTCCGGCTTCATCATGAAGCCGCTGATGCAGGCCGCCAAGGCCGACCCCAAGCGCGTCGTCTATGCGGAAGGGGAGGACGAACGGGTGCTGCGCGCGGTGCAGACCGTCGTGGAAGAAGGCATCGCCAAACCGATCCTGATCGGGCGCCCGGACGTGATCGAGACGCGTCTCGAGCGCTTCGGCCTATCCGTGCGGCCGGAACGCGACTTCACGCTCGTCAACCCGCAGGACGATCCGCGCTATCGCGATTATGTTGCGACCTATCTCGAAACAGCGGGCCGCCGCGGCGTGACGCCCGACGCCGCGCGCACGCTGGTGCGCACCAATTCGACGGTGATCGCGGCGATCGCCGTCAAGCGGGGCGACGCCGACGCGATGCTGTGCGGCCTCGACGGACGCTTCAACTCCCGTCTCACCGTGATCCGCGACGTCATCGGTCTTGTCCCGGGCGCCACCGACTTCTCGGCGATGAGCCTGATGATCACCAACAAAGGCGCCTTCTTCATCACTGACACCCATGTCAGGCGCGATCCAGCCGATTTCGAAATCGCCGAGACGGCGATAATGTGCGCCTGCCACGTGCGCCGCTTCGGACTGGAGCCAAAGATCGCCCTTGTTTCGCATTCGAATTTCGGCACGGACGACGACCCCTCGGCCCTGAAGATGCGCCGCGCTCTGCAAATTTTGCGCGCGCGCGCCCCCGAACTCGAAGTCGACGGCGAGATGCAGGCGGACTCCGCCTTGTCGCAGACGATCCGCGCCAGCGTCCTGCCGTCCTCGCGTTTGAAGGGCGAGGCCAATGTCCTCGTCATGCCGAACCTCGACGCCGCCAACATCGCTTATACGATGACGATGGTCATGGCCGACGCCCTGCCGGTCGGGCCGATCCTGATCGGCGGCGCCAAGCCCGCGCATATTCTGACGCCCTCGACGACCTCGCGCGGCATCGTCAACATGACGGCGGTCGCGGTGGGCGAGGCGCAGAGCGAGAGCGACGTGGCCAAGGCGGAAAGGCCGAGCTTGAGCCTCTTGGCGCAAGGTTAGAGCGCGCTTTTGAATCGAGGCGGATCAATTGCGCCGCTCCACCAGCGGGCAACGGCGACATTTTGAGCGAGATCATGTCTGTTTGACATAAACTCGCTATATAAAGGCCGCGATCGCGCTCGGCCTGGCGTCATGACTGCCCCACCTCTGTCCGGCGCGAACGCGACGCCATTTAGCCAGCCCCAAGATTGGGGCGCGCAAAGGAGGGAGCAATGAAGGCGCATTCGAAAATCTCCAAAGCGGTGCGGCGAGCCGCAGGCGGACTATTATTGTCGGCGATGCCGGTCGCGGCCATCCTGCCTATGCTTGCGGGCGCCGGGCACGCACAGGAGCGGGCCAAAAAGCCCAACATCATGTTCATCATGGGCGACGACATCGGCTGGATGCAGCCGAGCATCTACCATCGCGGCCTGATGGTCGGCGAGACGCCCAATATCGACCGCATCGGGCAAGAAGGCGCAATCTTCATGGACTATCTTGCCATGCAGAGCTGCACCTCCGGCCGAAACGCCTTTTTCACCGGCATGTATCCGTTGCGCACCGGCATGATCCCGCCACAATTGCCAGGGAGCCCCTCCTTTCTGCAGCCGGGCACCCCGGCGCTCGCCAAATTCCTGCACGATCTCGGCTACACCACCGGCGAGTTCGGCAAGAACCACCTCGGCGACAAGACGGCAGCGCTGCCGACGGCGCACGGCTTCGAGGAATATTGGGGCTATCTCTATCACCTCGACGCGATGCAACAGGTGAGCTTCCCCGACATCAACAAGAGTACGACCGACCAGGGCATCGCGCCGCCGTGCAAGAACACGCCGGTCCCAGGGCTCGCCGACGTTCCTGGCGCGGTCGATCCCGAGACGACAACGTGCCTGACGCCGCCGCGCAACGTTTTGTGGTGCCACTCCTCCGACGGAACGGAGAAGAATCAAACCTGCAAGGACGAGGGCCCGCTGACGCTCGAGCGCTCGAAGACCGTGGACGAGGAAATCTCGGCCAAGGTGATCGACTTCCTCGACCGCAACGACCCCAAGAAGACCAACAAGCCGTTCTTTGTCTGGTACAATCCGGCGCGCATGCACGTCACCACGGTGCTGCCGGACAAATACCTCGACATGATCGGCGAGAGGGGCGGCAAGGACTGGGGCCTCAACGAAGCCGGCATGAAGCAGTTAGACGACAATATCGGGTATGTCCTGAAGAAGCTCGAGGACATGGGCCAGCTCGACAACACCATCGTCGTCTTCACTACCGACAATGGCGCGGAAACGGTTTCTTTCCCCGACGGCGGCATCACGCCGTTCAAGGGCCAGAAGGGTGAGGCGTGGGAAGGCGGCTACCGCTCGCCGCAGGTCGTCCGCTGGCCGGGACATATCAAGCCGGGAACCGTCAAGAACCAGATGTTCGCGGCCCTCGACTGGTTGCCGACATTGGTCGACATTGCGGGCGGGGCGAAGGGCGACGACCTGAAGAAGCAGATCGAGGCAGGCTCTTACCCAGGCATTGTCAAGACGACGCTCGACGGCTTCGACCAGCGCGACTATTTGGAAGGCAAGTCGGACAAATCCGCGCGGGACGTCTTCTTCTACTACTCGGGCGCGACGCCATCGGCCGTGCGCTACAAGAATTGGAAGATGTATTACACGATGGCGCCCGGGGGAGCGACCGGCTGGTTCCTGCCGCTTATCAACTACCACTGGACCTTGGTCGCCAACGTCAAGCGCGATCCCTTCGAGCAGGCTGTCAGCTTCGGGGACGCAAAGTCGGCCATGGAGCTGGGCGGCACGCTTGGCTCGCCATCGACAGCCTATTTGTACGACTGGAACATGCTGCCGATCGGCCAGCAGCTCTGGGAGCAGGAGTTGGCGTCCTACGAAAAATTCCCGCCGCTGCAGCCGCCGGAGACCTTCAACCTGAGCGGCATTCTGCAGGAAATGAAAGCGCACAAAGGCGATGACTAGATCGTTGTTGTCCACTAGTACCGCTGCACAGGGATTATGACTTTTTGGCTGGGTCGGGATAGGCGCGCGCCAGCTTTTGTCTGGCTTTCTCGGTGGAGAACATCCAGTTGATACGGGCGCCAGCGTTGTTGCGCTGTCTTTCCCAGGCTGCAATCTCTGAAACCAATTTGTCGCGTTCGCCGATGCGTCGATCCAGGCACTGACCGCGCAGCACCCCGATTTCGATCTCGACCATGTTGAGCCAGCTGGCGTGCTTGGGGGTGTAGTGGAACTCCAGGCGACGCAATATTCTATGCGCTTCCGGGGCCGGGAAGGCCTCATACAGCGCGCCGGCGGAATGGGTCGATAGATTGTCTAGCACGACCCGAATCTGCTCAGCCTGGGGGTAATGGACTTCGACAAGGTCTCGCATACATTGGGCGAAGTCACGCGCCGTGCGTTGCTCGGTGACCTTCACTTTGCGCCAGGAACTATGAGCGTCGAGAAATATGAAAAGGTTGACCGTGCCGTTGCGCCGATACTCGCAGTCATAGCGTCCGAGTTGTCCGGGTGCGGCTGGAATTGGTTGGCGCACCTCGCCGATGAGCTGGGTTGGGCTCTCGTCGAAGCACACTACGGGCCGCTTCGGGTCGGGCTGTTCGGCATAGAGGTCGAGGACATCCTCCATGCGGGCGACATAGTTGCCATCGATTTGGGGAATGCACCACATGTCCTTGCGCCACGGCTTCAGCTCGTTCTCGGCCAAGCGACGGCGCACCGTCTCGCGCGACAGGCCGTCGCGCCCGGTCAGTTTGACCATCGCGCCAGCCAGCAACTCCAGGGTCCAGCGCGCCCGGCCCTCTGGCGGCGTGGAGCAGGCCGTCGCCACCAGGAGCGCTTCTTCCTTCCCTGTGAGCTTGCGCGTCGCGCCAGGACGTGGCTCCTCGCTCAACGCGGCGGCTAGGTCGCCTTCGACGAAGCGACGCTTGGTCCTATAAACGGTTGAACCACCGACGGCGACGCTGATCGCGATGTCTTCATCGCTGACCCCGACGTCAGCGGCAAGCAAGATTTGCGCCCGCTTGAGTTTACGTGCGGCGTGCTGGCCGCCGCTCAGCAGCGCGGTCAGTTCGTCGCGCTCGGCCTGGCTCAATTCGACCCTGTAACGTACATTCATCGACGCCCCCTGGTTGAGGGTGCGAGAGATGAATCACATGGCCGGCATCTGTCTTCCTCTTTCCGATCCCAGATTTACGCCAAAGCAGGGGCAGTATCTCGCTTTCATCTACGCCTACACGCAGGTGCTCGGCCGACCGCCGGCCGAAGCCGACCTTCAACGCCACTTCCGCGTCAGCCCGCCTTCGGTCCATCAAATGGTGCTTACGCTCGAGCGCGCCGGCCTGATCAGACGCACTGTCGGCGGCGCACGGAGCATCGAGGTATTGGTCGACCCTGAAGCGTTGCCAGTCCTACGCCCCGCCCAAGAACAACCCGTCAAATCCTCTGTGCAGCGGTACTCTCTCATGATTGCTGACAAGGGGCTTTTGCATAGCAATTGGCCCGCCGATTCCGATCGACGGCGGAGGCATTTGTACGGCGGATATGCGGCGCAGGAGGCGGGACTTAAACGTCGGTCAACAATCTCTCTTCCGCGGGTCGAACCGCATGACCTTGCTTCGTTTGGGGCTGCCTCTGTCTAGGTGGCGAGCATCATAGTACACACGAGGGTCCCCGGCATTGTCCCGCCCCCGGCGCCGCATACCACGCCGAGGCTGATTTTATGTTTGCGATCTCCTCTGCTGACTGTCCGTTAAACCTGGTCACGCCGCCATTGGCGTGGATTGAATCGTGCAGGCGATCGACCAGATGAAGCCCACCATTTCGCGTGCGATGGCGACATTCACGACGTTGGCGGTCTTGCCGCGCGCGCTCAGCCGACGATATCGGGCGCAGAGCCGGACTTGCGCTTTCCATCCGATGTCGCGAATGACTTTTGGCAGCGCCTCAATCCGATCGACCTTGTGGCGGCCGATGCGCGCCTTCATTCTGTAAGCCCAGGCGCCTTCGACCAGCGCGCGTCGCGCATGGGCGTTGCCGGTCTTGGCGATGGCGCCGCGCCGGACGGTCTCGCCACTCGATCGCTCGCCTGGGACCAGGCCGAATAGGCCATGAGCTGGCGCGGGTTTGAGAAGCGCGTGAAGTCGCCGACTTCCGTGACCAGCACCACGGCATTGATCAGCGCGATCCCCCGCATCGCCTGCAGGCCGTCGACAACGGGGCGCAAAGTCCAGTCGGGAAGGAGGCTGAAGATCTGTTCCTCCACCCGCTTGAGGCGGCCTTCAGCATCCATGACGGCGTCGACATAGTCCTGGAATGCGATCTGCTGGGCGGGATGTTCGAAGGCCAAAGTCGACAGCCACCGCCGGTAAGCCATTCGCCATGCCGTCCCGCCCCCGCGCTTGCGGCCGTGACGCAGCAGAAAACCTTGAAGATGTTGCCGCGCGCGCGTCAGGATTTGCCGGACGACGCCGCGCAGCCGGATCAGATCGCGCATCGCTTCGTGATCGGCGTCGGGCACCCAGACGGGCGTCAATTCTCCAGCTCGATGAAGACGGGCGAGCATGGTCGCGTCGCGACGATTTGTCTTGACCCGATCGCCCGCCTTCGTCGGAATCAGCGACGGCGCCACCACGTCGCACCGATGGCCGAGGCTTGTGATTTGGCGATGAACGCCGTAGCCGCACGGTCCGGCCTCATAACAAAACGCCAGCGGCTTGCCAGGACGCCGCAGACGGTCGCACAGCTTGCTGAACGCGCCAGGTTCATTGATTATCTCGCCAAGGTATTCCACCGCCCCCGCTCGCCCGCTCTGCGCCACCGCGACCGAAATCCGCTCTTTGTGAATATCCAAGCCAATAAATCGAGTATGTTCCACGAGGCCCGTCTCCTATGCATGAGGCTCTGCGCCGGCCAGCCGGCTTAACCCTCGTACCGTTGCATATCGGATGACGGGCCACCCCCAGACCCAGCAATCATAAGGTCTAGCTGTGGCGACTGCGTGCCATAGAACAATACGGGCACCCGAAAAGGGTGCCCGTATTCGACTGCAAAGACCTTTCGAGCGCCGGCGCCACGCCGGGCCTTAATTGCAGCATCGTGTGTCTGAAGGGCGCCGATCATGTCATCCGAACTTCAATTCTCTCGAGTTAGCCGTCGGGCGCTGCTCTTAGGTTTAGCGGCTGTTCCGGCTTTGTCCGCAACGTTCCTGCCCGTTTCCGCATCGGGGCAGACGGCGGCGCTGGGCGATCCGTTGCCGTCATGGAACGACGGCCCGGCCAAGAGCGCCATCATCGAACTGGTCAAAACGACCACCGACAAGGCGAGCCCGAACTTTGCGCCCCCTGAAGCGCGCATCGCGACCTTCGACCAGGACGGCACGACCTGGGTCGAACACCCGATCTACACGCAGGTGATATACTGTCTGGAGCGGGTTCCGGCTGTAGTCAAAACGAAGCCGGAGCTCAAAGAGGTTGAGCCGTTCAAGACAGCGCTTTTCGGCGACCGCGCGGCGATCGGTAAGCTCACGCTGAAAGACCTGGAGGAAATCGCCGCGGCCACCTTGACCGGGATGGACGTGGACGAGTTTAAGGCGCAGGTGTCGGAATGGATCGCGACGGCCAAGCATCCCCGATGGGACCGACTCTACACTGACCTCACGTATAAGCCGATGCTCGAAGTCATGCGGTATCTGCGCGACAACGGCTATAGAACCTACATCGTCACCGGCGGCGGCCAGGATTTCGTGCGGGTCTACTCCGAGCGAGTTTACGGCATCCCGCCCGAGCAAGTGGTCGGCACGGCGGGGGGCGTGAAGTATGGTTACGACAAAGACGGCAAGCCGATCCTGACCAAGGAGCCGAAGCTGCTGCTGAACGACAACAACGCAGGCAAGCCGGAAGGCATTCACCTAGAGATAGGCGTGCGGCCGATCATCGCTTTCGGCAACTCGACCGGCGACCGGCAGATGCTGGAGTACACGAAGGCCGGCGATGGCGCGCGGCTCGCGCTGCTGGTGCTGCACGACGACGCGCAACGCGAATACGCCTACGGACCGGCGCTCGGCCTGCCGGACACCAAGGTCGGGACGTTAACGCAGGAGCTTTACGACGAGGCCAAGAAGAACGGCTGGTTCGTCATCAGCATGAAGAATGCGTGGAAGAAAATCTTCGCGTTCGAATAGTGTTCCTTGAGCCGCATCGAAATCGCGTAATTGGCAGGCGTGTCAATGCCACCAGTCAGGGCGCCGCCTGTACGGCGGCGGCATCCTTACCATGATTCTGTTTCCGGCGTTGGCGCGGCCACTGCTGAGGGAGCCGGCGCCCGAAAAGACGCCCGCCTGTAGCGCTAGCAGCCTCAGGCCGATGACGCGGGGCGGCGCGGAACGACGAGCTTCGCCGTCAAGGTCTGCACGACTTCGCCGCGCTGATTGCGGGTTTCGCTGCGCATCGTGACCATTCCCCGATCGGGCCGCGAGCGCGACGGCGTGATCTCGACGATCTCGCTCTCGACTTCGAGCCGGTCGCCGGGCCGCGTCGGCCGCGGCCATGCGATCTCGCCGCCGGCGCCGATGACGCCGCCGGCCAGCGGAGCGCCGCTTGTGACGAGAAGCTTCATGGTGATCGCCGCCGTATGCCAGCCGCTGGCGGCGAGGCCGCCGAATAGCGTGTTCTTGGCCGCCTCGCTGTCGAGATGGAACGGCTGCGGATCGAAATTCGCAGCGAACGCCTTTATCTCATCCTCGCCGAGCTCGTGCGAGGCGCTGACGAAGCGCTGGCCGATCTTCAAGTCATCGAGGTAGAGCGGTCCGTCGGCGTTTCTGTCCATCATGTCCTCCCACTTATATTATATTTCGTAATATCATGTTGAAGGCGCAGCGCCGGGCGCTTGTTGTGTGGCGCTGCGGCGCGTCTGCGAGCGCGCGATTCGTCAGACGGGCGGGGGATTGCGCTCGGAAAATTGGTGCTGGTGCCAATAGGGGTAGGGCGCCGGACGATGGCTGGCGGCGTCCAGCATGGCGATCTGCTGCGGGTCCAGGGACCAGCCGACGGCGCCGAGATTTTGTTTGAGTTGCTTCTCGTCGCGCGCGCCGATGATGACGCTCGACACGGTCGGCCTTTGGAGCAACCAGTTCAGCGCGATCTGCGGCAAGGTTTTGCCGGTCTCCTTCACGATGTCGTCGAGGGCGTCGACCACTCCATACAGATATTCGTCGTCGACCGGCGGCCCCATGTCCCGCGTTTTGTGGAGCCGGCTGACCGCGGGGACCGGCTGGCCCCGGCGGATCTTGCCGGTGAGCCGTCCCCACCCCAGCGGACTCCAAATCACCGCTCCGACTTTCTGGTCGAGGCCAAGCGGCATCAATTCGTATTCGTAGTCGCGGCCGATCAGGGAATAATACACCTGATGGGCGACATAGCGCGCCAGATTGTAACGGTCGGCGACGGCAAGCGATTTCATAAGGTGCCAGCCGGAAAAATTCGAGCAGCCGACATAACGGATCTTTCCGGCGCGAACGAGATCGTCCAGCACCGATAGGGTTTCGTCGACCGGCGTCAGCGCGTCGAAGCCATGCAGCTGAAAGAGATCGATGTGATCCGTCTGCAAGCGCCGCAACGCGCCTTCGACCGCTTCCGTCAGATGGAAGCGCGACGAGCCTACGTCATTTGGACCCTCGCCCGATCGGAACGTCGCTTTGGTCGAGATCAGCGCCGCGTTGCGCCGCCCTTTGAGCGCCTCTCCGAGAATCTCTTCGGCCGCGCCCGCCGAATAGATGTCGGCGCTGTCGAACATGGTCAGGCCGGCGTCGAGGCAAATGTCAACGAGGCGGCGCGCCTCCTCGACGTCGGTCGCGCCCCAGGCGGCGAACAATTCGCCCTTGCCGCCGAACGTTCCGGTGCCGAAGCTCAGGACCGGGACGCTGAACCCTGATCCTCCAAGACGTCTATATTCCATGACGCGGCTCCTTAGTCGCCGATCGGCCGGCCGCCGCCACGCCAACATGCGAGGCCGCTGCAGAGCATTCGCTCCGACCGATCGCGGCTTTTACTTCCTGCTATGCGTATTGCGCCTCGCCGTTGCCGAACGACCAGTTTTCCTTGACGACCTCGACGAGATTTATGAAAACGTCTTCCCGGCGCAGCTCGAGGCGTTGATGCAATCCGTCCGCCACCGCCTTGTAGAAGGCGCGCTTCATCTCGACCGAGCGGCCGGCGTTGAGGGTCACCTGAATGATGATGGCGTCGTCGGACCTTTGGATCCCGAGATAGGTCTGGTTGACGATGAAGTCGTTCTCCGCATGCTCGGCGATGATCTGAAAGCGATCATCTAAAGGCACGTTCAGAGTCGCGATCATCGCGTCATAGACCACGTCGCCGATGGCGCGCCGATAATGTTCCGTCTTGCCGCGAAGAAGGTCGATTCGAACGAGTGGCATTGGCGTCACTTCTCGTTTTGAGGGGCCGTTCAGCCTCGAACGGCGAAGATTTTCGATGCAAGGACGATCCTGCCCAAATCCCTTCCGATAGGCAATTCCAAAAAGGCGCTTGGCGTTAGTTCCGGTCGGCTCGCTGACAGTCGATAAAGGCCGCATCTCGAACGCCTGAGTTCCGAGCGGACGCCGAATGTGGCCACGTTTACATTTTGGGTAGTCGCCTGCATGATCCAGCGCTTCCTCTACACGGAAATGTGAAACGAACGAAGCGGTTCGATGCTGCCGCACACTTTGCGCATGCGCATGCAGAGCGCGCGCCAGCTGCATGGACGATCATTTTGTCGATCCGCTGTGTGGGCTTTGGCGGCATTCAACAGGCCTGGCGCGGCGACTGGTAAAATGTTCAACGTCATATGATGCTCATTGGTCGTGCAGCCGCCTTTCAATCCTTGCGGCCGCAACCTCGTGCGAAACGCGCATGGCGGAAAGTTCGGCCGCCAGCCCCTGGTCGCGGATCATTGGCGTCAATGCCCGCAGCCTGGCGACGGCGACGCAAAGGTCGCGATCGAGCGAGGCGAGACGGAGGAGAGGCTCAGCGATCGACATGATCTGCGCGCAAAAGGTGTTCGTCGCCTTTGAGGGAGCGCCGCCCCGCGCCCTAACAGCTTTGACGAGCAATTTGCTGCAACGCGCGCTTTCGCGATGGATGGATGCGGCCAATGTTCGGAGGCCGGCATCGGTCAATTCGGGCGCCATTTTTTTCGCCGCCCGCGCCCGCCCGCGCTCCGCTTCGAGAATTTCATTCAACGCCGCAATCAGCTCGCACGGCGTCGCATAACCCATATAGGCGTCGTCCGCCTCGCGCATAAAACAAGCGGGCGAAGCGAATTCGTCTAATTCGTCCGCCATCGCGGCCTCGCAAGCCTCAGCTCGGCGCGTTCGCGCCATCTTTTCCTCGGTTGAGGTACTCGGCGATGACAATCGCATTATTATGCTCCTCATCGTGAGCGCCATAGAGCAGAGTCGCCGGACCCTTCTGCAAAAGGTCGCGCAGACGCTCGACCGGGGCGGGGTTCGCATCGAGCTCAGCGCGATACCGCCGTTGGAACTCCGGCCATCGAGCCGGATCGTGGCCGAACCATTTGCGCAGGGCGGCGCTTGGAGCGACGTCCTTGAGCCAAAGCGTCAGCGCGGCTCCAGTTTTGCTCAATCCCCTCGGCCAGATCCGGTCGACCAGAATGCGCTCGCCGTCGTCCGCCGTAGGCGGAGCGTAAACGCGTTTCACTTTGAATTCATAGCCCATGGCCGCTCGCAAAATATAGCGGGGCAGCGCCGTCGTTCAGAACAAAGACCAGCCCTGGCCGCCGGCGACGGCTCCAAAAATCGTGATCAGGCTGAGCGTGAGCAAAATCCAGTGGCCGCGTTGCAACGCTGCGAGCGCGCCGTCCGGGTCGCGCATTCCCCATTGATGGATGCGCTTATGCAAGAGCAACGGCTCCAGGACGAAAAGCAAAGCCGCAAAAATCAGCCAGACGAAAATCATCGCGTGCATCCACCAGAATTCGGCGAGGCGGAGCCGCGCCCAGGCGTCGAGCCGGTAAAGCATGTAGAGGCCGCTGAGTCCGGCGAGGATGACGGCGATGCGGGCATGTCCGGCGAAGCGGCGCTCGATCGCCTCGAACGCCGCGATCCGGTTCGGACCAAGATCGCCGCGCCGGATCGCCGGCAGGACCGACAGCGTGATCATCGCGACGCCGCCGATCCAGACGACGATCGAGAGAACATGGATCGCCCGCGCGGCGATGACGTCATTCATACCAGTCCCTCTTCCGGTCGCAGGTGGGTTATCGCCGCCTTTGCGTCGTCGCTCCAGCGCGATCAGCTTCCGTCGAAAGAAAAAAACTCAGCCTCGCCGCGACAGGCGCTCGCTCAGAAAATCGCCCAAAACGTCGAGGCGGGCGGGACGCGGGCCGCCTGGCGGCGTCACCAGATAGAGGCTCCCCTGCGGCGTCAGCCAGTCGGTCAAAACCCGCTCGAGCCTGCCGTCGGCGAGCGCTTCCTTGACGATGAACTCCGGCAGGTCGCCGATGCCGAGTCCAGCGATCAGAGCCGGCATCAGGGCGTCGCCATTATTGGCGCGCAGACGCCCCTTCGGCCTGACGGCGGCTTCCTCTCCGGCCGAGTTGGAAAAGCGCCAGATGTCGGGCGTTGGGAGATAAGTATAGCCGAGGCAGACATGCTCCGCGAGTTCAGCTGGATGCGCCGGCCGCCCGCGCCGCCGCAGATAGGAAGGGGCGGCAACGGTATAGCGCGGCGAAGCGCACAGCCGGCGCGCGACTAGGGAGGAGTCCGGCAGAACGCCGAGGCGCAGCGCCGCGTCGAAGCCTTCGCCGATGAGATCAACGACGGCGTCGCTAAGATGCAGATCGATGGCGACCTCGGAATAGCGCGCTAGAAAATCGGGCAGGATCGGCGCCACCTCTCTGAGGCCGAAGGACATCGGCGCCGCCAGCCGGACGAGCCCGCGCGGGGCTGCGGATTGCGCGAGAACTTCACTCTCGGCGGCCTCGGCGTCGGCGACGAGGCGGCTGGCGCGCTCGGCGAGCTGGCGGCCCGCGTCGGTGAGGGCGAGGCGGCGCGAGGTTCGATTGAACAGCCGCGCGCCCAACCGTCTTTCGAGGCGGCTCAGGGCCTTTGAAACCGTTGGCGAGGACAGCCGCAAATCCGCCGCCGCGGCGGCGATCGAGCGCGCCTCCACCACTTTTGCGAAGATCGCCATAGCTTCGAGATCGGGCAGCTCAGACATTAAATTCTTGAAACAGTATCTTTCCAAGCTTTCTATTTCTTTCTCTGACGCATGACATAGATTTGCGTGGCTGGCTAGGCCATGCTCCCTCAAGGCGGGGGCGCGCGGCAGAGCCAAAATCATTTTTGAGATGCGCCGGAGGGCGGCATACTGCCGCCTCGCCCGGCGCCGCTCGGGAGATTCAGATGATCGAACGCAGAAGCTTCAACGGACTAGGCGGCGCGGATCATGGGTGGCTGAAAGCCAAACATCATTTCTCGTTCGCCGGATATTACGACCCGAAGCGCATGGGCGTCGGCGCCCTGCGGGTGTGGAACGACGACGAGATCGCGCCGAAGACGGGCTTTCCCGCCCATCCCCACTCCGACATGGAGATCATCACCTATGTCCGCGAGGGCGCGATTACGCATAAGGATAGCATGGGCAACGAAGGTCGCACGAAAGCCGGCGACGTTCAGGTGATGAGCGCGGGGACCGGCATTCGGCATTCGGAATATAACCTCGAGGCTGCGCCGACCAAACTTTTCCAGATCTGGATAGAGCCGAGAGCCCGCGGCGGCGCGCCCTCCTGGGGGGCGAAGCCTTTTCCGAAATCCGGCCGCGATGGACGTCTCGTCGCCCTGGCGAGCGGTTTCGCGGATGACTCCGACGCCCTGCCGATCCGCGCCGATGCCCGGGTTTTGGGCGCGACCCTCAAGACCGGGGAGGTCGTCGAATATCCGCTCGGGGACGAACGCAACGGCTATCTTGTGCCGGCGAAGGGATCGGTCGAGGTCAATGGTGTGCGCGTTGACGCCCGCGACGGGGCGGCGATCCAGCGCGAGGCGGTCCTAAGAATCGCGGCTCTTGAAGATTCGGAGATTGTTCTGGTCGACGCGGCCTAAGTTGGGAGCGTCGTGAGGAACCGCGCCCCAAATTCGCACGGGCGAGACTCAGCGCCATGGGCCTCGTCTCAAACCCGAGGGCCACGCAGTGAACCGACGGATTGACCAGCATTTGTCGACGGAAGCAGATTGGATCGGTGGTTTTCCCGCCAGCGTGATCTCGTTTGGGCCGTTCCGCCTGCTTGCGGCGCAGCGGTTGCTTCTGGAGGGCGGTAGATCTGTGCGCCTCGGCAGCCGGGCGCTGGATATCCTGATCGCGCTGGCCGCGCGCCCGAGCGAGCTGGTGAGCAAGCGCGAGCTCATGGCCACAGTGTGGCCTGACACCATCGTGGTGGAGGCGAATCTGACGGTCCACGTCGCCGCGCTGCGCCGAGCGCTCGGCGACGGTCAGGCGGATAACCGATACATCGTCAATATTCCCGGACGCGGTTATCGTTTTGTCGCTCCTGTCAGGTTCGCCGATCAGCAGAGATTTGCAACGCCGCCGCTTGCGGCAGCTGTCCGCCCACACGATTTGACCGCCCAGTTGACGCGTTTGATCGGCCGCGCCGAGGTTGTCGCTAACCTCGCGCAACAACTGACGACGCAGCGTCTGCTGACGGTCGTCGGGCCCGGCGGCATCGGCAAGACCGCCGTCGCCCTCGACGCGGCCAAGCGGCTCGTCGGCGCTTGTGAGGACGGCGTTTGGATGATCGATTTGGCGCCGATCGCCGACCCTCGCCTCGTGCCGACCGCGCTGGCATCGGCGCTGAGGCTCGAGATCAGCTCTGACGACCCAGTCCCCGGCTTGATCGCCGCTGTGAGGGACAAGCAGATGTTGCTCGTACTCGACAACTGCGAGCATCTGATCGAGGCGGCTGCCGCCCTCGCCGCCGGGGTCTTGAGAGGCTCGCACAGCGTGCAGGTCCTGGCAACCAGCCGCGAACCGCCGCGCGTCGAAGGCGAGCGCGTGCACCGGCTTTCGCCGCTGGGAAGTTAGGGTCCGAAACCTTGATCATCCTTGAGCGGAGCAGGTGGTTCGCGTGCGACTAAACTTGCGGATAAAAGGTTGGCGGCGGCGGCGAAGTCGAAGCATTAATGGCTTGGTCGCCCGGCGCCGTTGAGTAGGTTAAGAAATATTCATCCACAGGGGATCAAACATGGCAAAAGTTCTTGTTCTCTATTATTCCGCCTATGGCCACATCGAGAAGATGGCCGAGGCCGTCGCGGAAGGCGCCCGCGAAACCGGGGCGGCCGTCGACATCAAGCGCGTGCCCGAACTCGTGCCGCTCGAAATCGCCCAAAAATCCCATTTCAAGCTCGATCAGGCGGCTCCGGTCGCAATCGTCGACGATCTCGAGCATTATGACGCGATCATCATCGGAACGCCGACGCGCTTCGGGCGGGTCAGTTCGCAGATGGCCAATTTTCTCGATCAGGCCGGCGGCCTCTGGATGCGCGGCGTTCTCAACGGCAAGGTCGGCGGCGCTTTCACTTCGACGGGCACCCAGCACGGCGGCCAGGAGATCACTCTGTTCTCCATCATCGCCAACATGCTGCATTTCGGCTTTGTCGTCGTCGGCCTCGATTACGGCTATGCTGGTCAGATGCGGCTTGACGAGATCACCGGCGGCGCCCCCTATGGCGCGACCACCATCGCCGGCACCGATGGATCGCGGCAGCCGACGGCGAGCGAACTCGACGGCGCCCGCTATCAGGGCCGCAGGATCGCCGAGGTCGCCAAAAAGCTATTCGGTTGATGAAATTTGTCCAGGCGCGCCCGCGCGCCGCCCGCGCCCTTTTCTGCGAAAGGCCTGCCGCGTGATTAAACCCGAAAGCTACGCGGCTGCGCTAGGTCGGCTGCTGTTGGTCGCGCTATTTTTCATCAGCGGAATTGGCAAGCTGGCCGCGCCGGCGGCGACCAAGGCCTATATCGTCGCCATGGGGCTGCCGCTTCCCGATCTCGCCTTGTGGATTTCGATCCTTGTCGAGCTCGGCGGCGGCGCTTTGTTCTTGATCGGTTATCAAACCAGGATCGTCGCTTTGGGCCTCGCGGTCTATTCGGTGGCGACCGCGCTCCTCTTCCATCATCATCTTGGCGAGCAAAACCAGATGCTTCATTTCCTCAAGGACCTCGCCATAGCGGGCGGTTTCCTTCAGGCGGCGGCCTTTGGCGGCGGCGCCTTAAGCCTCGACGGCCGAGCCGGTCGGGGATCTTGACGGCGCCGCTGTTCTGTGAGGTTTTGGATCCGGCAAGCAGCTCCTTCGAATCAATAGGTTGCCGGCGGCCAAAACGAGGACGCATTGCGATGACCGATCATCTTTCCGATATCAAGAAATACGCCAAGAAGCCGGTAGACGAGGCCGCCGTCGCAGCCATGGAGAAAACCTACCGGCTCGTGCTGAGCCAGCCCGACTCCCGTTATGTCGCGTGTTCCGACCCTGCGGAGGTCGAAACGGTGCGCGAGAATTTCTTGAAGAAAAAACTGGGTCTTACCGGCGGCGACCTTGACGGCGGGATCAAAACCGTTTGCGAGGCGATGAAGGACGAGCGATTGAGATCCCGCCTTACTTTCTACTATCTGCTCGCCGAGCATTTCGGGAAGCTCAGCGAATTCGGCGCGTAGTTCGCGGCGCCAAGCGTGAAGACTGGGCATTTCTTCCGGTCTACGCTGCTCCGCTTTGAGGGGCGATCATGATTCGCGACGATTAAGAAAGGCGCAGTCCGTCATCCTCCCCGGTTTCAGCAAATTCCGGCATAACGGCCAATCCTTGTTTCCCTGGAGCGTCTTCTGTCGTTGGTAGTCGCAACGCGACAGCGCGGACGCCCTGAATTTCCCCAAAAGCTGCGATTGCTTCTTGAAGCGGCGTTTCGGGCTCGCGCGGCGCGCAGTTACGAAGCAGGAATGGTTCGAGAAGCCGCTTCAGGAAACGAAGGGGCTCCCCGCTTCGTTCATTTATCGTGTCGCTGCTGGTTGGCTTACCATTGAACATGCGATTGCCAGTCACGATAAATCAATGTTCCTAGTTGTTTGATCGATACGAGCAGCGGCGCCGATAGATTTCATAAAACGAAATTTGAAATTTATCAGTCCTATCTACATCCATAACGTCCGCAGATTACGCTGTGGCTTCAATATATTATTTCTCCCTTGGTTTGAAAAGGAATCGATATCTTGCCGTTTGGTCACTTTGTGTAACTCAATCTGGCTTATCGTCCGACTAATTTCGCATCGTTATTGCGCGCATCGCCAAGCGGGTCATAGCCGCCGCGCAGGCCGCGCCGCCCTCCGTTAGCAGCCGCCGGCATCGTGGCGGTCGCGCTTCCTTCGAGAGGAGCTATGCCGACGCGTTAGCCTATGGCGCGAAAGCCGGCCTTTGAGCAGCTTTTGCGCGTGTCCAATTGACATTCGAAGGCGAATTGAGCACGCTGCGGCGCGCTTAAAAGGATGGCGTGATCTTCAATAACCTTCGCGTCTTCAATTGACAGAATTCCCACGGCTTGCGAGCTCAACTCACCCGCATGCGCAGGCCACGGCGCCATAGTAGCAACGCCGGGGGCTTGCCGACCCTGGAGTTAAAGCGATGCGCCTCTCGACCTGCGCCGCGACCCTCGGCTTGATGATCTCCCTCGCGATTGTCCCCGCGTCGGCGCAATCGCCCGCCCCCGCGCGGGTCGGTACGGTTCTCGCCGAAAAGGCCCCGATCAATCCAGCCAAAGAATTCGTCGGCCGCGTCGAAGCGGTCGAGCGCGTCTCGGTGCGCGCCCGCGTCACCGGCTATTTGCAGGACGTCTTGTTCAAGGAGGGCGACGTCGTCAAGGAAGGCGCTCCGCTCTACGGCATCGAGCCGGAGCCATTTCAAGCGGCGGTTCAGCAGAGCGAGGGCGCGCTCGTCAAGGCGCAGGGACAGGCGGCCAACGCCAAGGTTCAGCTCGATCGAGCCGAGACGCTGCTCAAGACTCAGTCGGGCTCGGCCGCCGTCCGCGACCAGCGGCTCGCCGAGGCGGAGACGGCGAAAGGCGACGTCCTCGTCGCCGAAGCCAATCTGCGGACCGCCAAGATCAATCTAAGCTACACCGAAATCACCGCGCCGATCACTGGACTTATCGGCCGCACCAGTGTCACCAAGGGCAATGTCGTCGGACCCGACAGCGGCGTGTTGACGACCATCGTCAGCCAGGATCCGATGTATGTCGCCGTGCCCGTCAGCCAGCGCGAATTTCTCCAATTTGAAGGCGAGAAGCGCCGAACCGGGCAGGCGGCGATCGCCGTCAAAATTCGCTTTTCCGACGGCTCGGCCTATCAGTATCCCGGCCAAGTCAACTTCGTCGATGTTTCGGTCGACAAGGCGACCGACGCCGTCATGGTGCGCGCCAGCGTTCCGAACCCGCAGGGGCGGCTGATCGACGGCCAGCTGGTCAAGGTCTCGATCGAGGGCAAGCAGCCGGAAGAGAAAATTGTCATTCCCCAGGCGGCGCTGATAGCCGATCAGCAAGGCGTCTATGTCTTCGTCGTGGAGGACGGCAAGGCCGTCGTCCGGCGCTTGAAACTCGGCGGCGAAGTGGGCCAGAACGTTATCGTCGCCTCCGGCCTCTCGGCGGGCGAGCAGGTCATCGTCGAAGGCATGGAAGCCTTGCGCCCCGGCGCGCCCGTCATAGCCTCGCCGGCGGCGCAGACGGTCGGGCGGGGCTGATCGATGCTCTCGTCCGTCTTCGTCGACCGGCCAAGGCTCGCTATCGTCATCGCGCTGGTGACGACGATCGCCGGTCTCGTGTCTTTGCTGGCGATCCCGATCTCGCAATATCCTGACATCGTCCCGCCGCAGGTTTCCGTCTCCACCACCTATCCCGGCGCCTCCGCCGCCGTGGTCGATGCGACGATCGCCCAGCCGCTCGAAAGCGAGATCGTCGGCGTCGACAAGATGATCTATATGAAGAGCGTCAGCGGCAACGACGGCAGCTATTCGCTTCTCGTTTCCTTCGAACTCGGAACCAACCCCGACATCAACACCGTCAACGTCAACAACAGGGTGCAGGTCGCGCTCTCGAAGCTGCCGGAGGACGTCCAGCGGCAGGGCGTCAGGGTCAAGAAGCAATCGTCCGCCCTGCTCGGCGTGATCGCCGTCTCTTCGCCGCGGCAGACGCACGACGAGCTGTTCATCTCGAACTACACAACCATCAATCTCCTCGACGACATCAGGAGCACTCCAGGCGTCGGCGACGCCAAGCTGTTCGGGCCGCAGGACTACGCCATGCGGATGTGGGTCCAGACCGACCGGCTGACCGGCCTCGGGCTCACCTCCGGCGACATCATCGGCGCCGTCAAGGCGCAGAACGTCCAGGCCGCCGTCGGGCGCATCGGCGCGCGGCCGATCTCCGACGACACACAATTGCAGCTGAACATCCAGACCAAGGGTCGGCTCGCGTCGGTCGATGATTTCAAAAAGATCATCATCCGCACCAACCCCGACGGCTCCGTGCTGCGGCTCTCCGACGTCGCGCGCATCGAGCTCGGCGCCGCGAACCTTGATCGCTCGACGCGGCTCAACGGCGTGCCCGCCACCTTGATCGGCCTCTATCAGTCGCCGGGCGCCAACGCCTTGCAAACTTTGAAGGCGGTGAAGCAGAAGCTCACCGACGCTCAGAAGAATTTTCCGGAGGATCTCGCCTGGAAGGTCACTTACGATCCGACCACTTTCGTCACCGCCACCATCGAAGTCGTCGAGCACACGCTCATCGAAGCGTTCGCCCTCGTCGTGCTCGTCGTCTTCTTGTTCCTCGGCAGTCTGCGCGCGACGCTGATCCCGACGATCGCCGTGCCGGTCAGCCTGATCGGCACATTCGTCGTGTTGAACGCGATCGGCTATTCCGCCAACACCGTCTCTCTGCTCGCCCTGGTCCTGGCGATCGGCATCGTCGTCGACGACGCGATCGTCGTAGTTGAGGCGGTCGAAGCTAAAATGGAGCAGCACCCGGAGTTGACGCCGGCCGAGGCGACGAAGGCGGCGATGGCGGAGATCACCGCGCCGATCATCGGCATTACGCTCGTGCTCCTTTCGGTGTTCGTGCCGGTGGCGTTCATCCCCGGGATCAGCGGCGAATTGTTCCGCCAGTTCGCCGTCGCGGTCGCGGTTTCGATGTTCCTGTCGGCGATCAACGCCCTGACTTTGTCGCCGGCTCTTTGCGCCATTTTGCTCAAGCCGCATCACGGGCCGCGTCGCGGCCCGATCGGCGCCGTCATGCGCGGCATCGATCACGTCCGCGACGCTTATGGCGCCGTGGTCGCGCGGCTGGTGCGCATTTCGATCATCGGCCTCGTCATGGTCGTCGCCTCGATCGTCGGCGTCGTCGGCCTTTCCAAGATCTCCCCGACGGGTTTCCTGCCGGAAGAGGACCAGGGCGCTTTCTTCGTCGTCGTTCAATTGCCGGACGCCGCCTCCGTCGGCCGCACCACGGACGCCGTCAAGCAGGTCGAGGAGATTTTGCAAGGGGAGCATGCGATCGCCGATTACTCGTCGATCATCGGGCTGAACTTCATCGACAATTATTCGCAGCCCAACGCCGCCTTCGTCATCGTTTCGCTTAAGCCCTTTGACGAGCGCGAGGACAAGGCCGGCGGCGCCCCCGCGATCATCCAGCGCTTGGGCCAAAAGTTCGCAGCCGTCAGAGGCGCGAGAGCCATTCCGCTCTCGCCCCCGCCGATCATCGGGCTCGGCACCGGCGGCGGCTTCAGCTTTGTACTGAGGGCGCTCGCCAGCAATGATCCGAAGGCGCTCGCGCAAGTGTTGCGCGGCCTTCTCGTCCCGGCCAATCAGGATCCGCAATTGTCGCGGGTGTTCAGCACCTTCTCGGCCAGCAATCCGTCGATCTATCTCGATATCGACCGCGACAAGGCGCAGATCCTCGGCGTCGACATCGCCAGCATCTTCCAGGCGCTGCAAACCTCGCTCGGCGGCATCTACATCAACGACATCAATCTGTTCGGCCGGACCTGGCAGGTGCAGGCGCAGGCCGAAGCCTCTGACCGCTCGTCGGTCGACGACATCTACCGCATCAACGTGCGCGGCAAGGACGGCCAGATGATCGCGCTGCGCAGCCTCGTCGAAGCAAAGGTCGTCATAGGCCCTCAGGCTCTGATCCGCTACAACAATCGGCTCGCCGTCACCGTGCAGGGCTCGCCCGCGCCGGGCGTTTCCTCGGGCCAGGCGCTCGCCGCCATGGACGGCGTCGCGGCCAAGGCGCTGCCGGCCGGCTATCGCGGCGAATGGACCGACATCTCGTTCCAGGAGAAGCGCGCCGAAGGCAAGACGCCGATCATACTCGGCTTCGCGGTGCTGTTCGCCTTCCTGTTCCTGGTCGCGCTCTATGAAAGCTGGACGATCCCGGTGCCGGTGCTGCTTTCCGTCACGATCGCCATTCTCGGCGCTTTCGCGGCAATCGTCATGGCCCATCTGACGCTCGATCTCTACGGGCAGATCGGCATGATCGTGTTGATCGGCCTCGCCGCCAAGAACGGCATTCTGATCGTCGAATTCGCCAAGGAGCGTCGCGAGCAGGGCGTGCCCTTGCTCGAGGCGGCGACGGAAGGCGCGCGGCTGCGCTTCAGGCCGGTGATGATGACCTCCTTCGCCTTCATTCTCGGCCTGATGCCGTTGGTGTTCGGCGTTGGCGCAGCCATGTTGGCGCGGCGCAACGTCTCGACGCCGGTGTTCGGCGGCATGATCGCCGCGTCCTTCATCGGCATTTTCGCCATTCCGCCGCTGTATGTGATGTTCCAGGCGCTGCGTGAGCGGGTCAAAGGCTCGGGCAAGAAGGCCGTCATAAAGGATGCATGAAAACAGGTAGCGGGTCAGTTTGATTGTGGGCGAAAAGGGTGGATTTCAAACGGATCGATAGCCAAAATTCGCCAGTAGCGGACATCATCTTTCTCCGATCGAGCACAGAATTGCCGCTCTGGCGGGAAAAGTCACGTCGCGATCGCGACAAATTCCCCATTTCCGCCGGTTGCTGGAACGATGTCATCGCCTTTAGACCAGGCAGCCCCTGATTAAAGGAATCGCGATTGCCAAAATTCCTCAAAACGAGCGGTTTCGGAATGGACGCTGTCGTCATTTGAGGGTTGTCGGTTTTGGAGGTTTAAATGGCCTTCCGTTTGACTAGCCTCATCGTTGTCGGCTATCTGCTGTCGCTCGCGCAGTTGCTTTGGCCATCATCTAAAGCGATGGCCGCGGACGCGCTCTTCGGTCAGCCGCGGATTATTGCCGCGATCGACGAGGCGAATTTAGTTCGGATCCCAAATAACGTCGTCAAAGCCTTCAACGCTGCAAATGATCGTGGCGTTGTCGCAGATGACTTCCCGCTGGAGCATCTGCAACTTCAGTTACGGCGCTCGCCAGCGCAAGAGCAGGCGGTCGAACAATTTGTCGACGCCTTGCACGACCCGAGGTCGCCCGAATTCCATAAATGGCTGTCCGCCGCAGAATTTGGCGCTCGTTTCGGCGTAGCGGCTTCTGATCTCGTCACCGTGCAGCGCTGGCTCGCCGGGCGCGGATTCCAGGTGAATTCAGTCTATCCGAGCGGAATGATTATCGATTTTGCGGGAACCGCCGGCTTGGTGAAGGCGGCGTTCCACACCGAGATTCATCGGCTAGACGTCAATGGCGCAGCCCATATCGCCAACGCTAGCGATCTGTCCATCCCTGCTGCTCTACAGCCGGTGGTGGCCGGCGTTATTTCGCTGACTGATTTTAGAGCTCATCCCAAGCATAAGGCAAGAGCCAAATACACCGGAAGCAACCAATGCAACGGTCCATGTTACCTGGTAACCCCAGGTGATCTCGCAACAATCTACAATTTCAATCCGTTGTTCCAGGGAGCAACCCCGATTACCGGCAAGGGGCAAACTGTCGCCGTGGTGGAGGATTCAAACCTGTACGACGATAACGACTGGGCTGATTTTCGCAACGCTTTCGGCCTGTCGCAGTATAAGTATGGCACCATGAACGTTGTGCACCCGGCACCGGTAGGCGGGACGGCTTGCGCGGATCCTGGACATCCCTTCGTCACTCTTCCTGATGGCGCTCAGCTATTTGACGATGATGAGGCGACGATTGACGCCGAATGGGCCAGCGCCGCCGCGCCCGATGCAGAGATTCTGGTCGCGACTTGCAAAGCCACGCAAACGACCGACGGCGTGCACCTCGCTATCGAAAACCTCGTGAACGGCGATAATCCGCCGCCGATCATCAGCATCAGTTATGGCGCATGTGAAACCTCGATGCCGGAGACCCTCCGCATTGCCTTCAAGATTCTTTACCAGCAGGCCGTGGCGGAAGGCATCTCCGTCTTCGTCGCATCCGGCGATACAGGGCCAGAGAGCTGCGTTGAAGACATCAATAGCTATCCTAATCCTTACAATCCCTCTCAGGCGACGGGAAATGGCGTCGACGGGTGGGTCTCAACGCCTTACGACGTTGCCGTGGGCGGAACCGATTTCGGCGATACATACGCGAATAGCAATTCGATATATTGGGCAAGCAGTTCAGTTGCGCCCTGGGCGTCGGCCAAGTCTTATATCCCGGAGATTCCGTGGAACGATACATGCGCCAATACGCTCACTTCAGCCTATTATGGATTCCCGTTGACCTACGGTTTGGATGGATTCTGTAACAGCCAAAAAGCTCAAAAGTTAACTAAGCAGCAGATTTTGCAGCCCATAATAGGAACCAACGGTGGGCCGAGCACTTGCGCCACCGGCGATCCCTCGCTAGGCACGTGCAAAGGTTATCATAAACCAAAGTGGCAGCGCGGCGTTGTCGGGATACCCGCCGACGGCGTCCGTGACGTGCCGGATGTTTCCATGTTCGCATCAGACGGAACCGTTTGGCATCAATCATACGCGCTCTGCTATTCTGATCCGCGCACCTATGGAAACCCATGCAAAGGCAATCCAGGAAAATGGGCTGGCCCAGGCAACGGTGGCACCTCTTTCTCTGCGCCGATTGTTGCCGGCATACAGGCCCTAATCAACCAAAAGATGAATGGAGCGGCGCAGGGCAATCCGAACTACGTTTATTACAAATTGGCCGCACGGGAATATGGCGCAAATGGTTTTTCCGCTTGCGGTTCGACTAAGGGTAACATGATCTCGCCATATTGCGTCTTTTATGACGTTACTGTCGGCGACAATGATATGGATTGCGCGAACGCGGTGGATTGTTTTCGGCCATCCGGCGCCGTTGGCGTCGAATCGACCTCGAATAGCGTCTACCAGCCGACCTACTATGCGACCATCGGATATGACTTTGCGACTGGCATCGGCACGATCAATGCCGCGAACCTGGTGAACAACTGGGAGACCGGCCTCTACTAGTGGCGCGCTTCAACTAATTTGAAAGGATTTGATGATTCGCTTTCGGGGCGACCCCAGCGACGGAGGCGATCATGGCTGCGAAGGAAATTATCGTAAAGAAATATATTGTGCGGCTGAACGACGACGAACGTCACCAGCTTGCAACGCTGATCCGGAAAGGGAGCAGCCCGGCGCAACGATTGATGAAGGCGCGGATCTTGCTCAAGGCGGACGTCTCGGAAGGCGGCGAAGGATGGAGCGATAACCAGATCATCGATGCCCTGGAGACCAGCCCATCCATGGTCTACCGGGTGCGCAAACAGCTGGTGGAAGAGGGCTTCGAGGCGGTGTTGAGCCGAAAGCCGCGCGCCACGCCTGCCGTTGCCAGAATTTTCGACGGCGAGAAGGAAGCCAAGCTGATCGCCCTGGCTTGTTTTGAACCTCCCAAGGGCCGCGCCCGCTGGACATTGCGGTTGTTGGAGAACAAGGTCGTGGAGCTGAACATCGTAGATCGCGCCAGCGACAGCACGATCGGGCGGACTCTCAAAAAAACATCGTTAAGCCGCATCTGAAACAGCAGTGGGTCATTCCGCCGGAAGCCAACAGCGCATTCGTCGCCGCCATGGAGGACGTGTTGGCCGTCTATACGCGGCCGCGCGATCCCGATATTCCTCTGGTTTGCCTGGACGCGACCTCGAAGCAGTTGATTGCCGAAACACGCGCTCCGATCAAGATGAAAGAGGGACGGCCGGTCAGGTTCGATTATGAATACGAACGCAACGGCACGGCCAATCTGTTTATGATGTTTGCGCCGCTCGAAGGCTGGCGGCATGTCAAAGTCACGGATCGCCACACCGCTATGGATTATGCTCACGCGCTGAAGGATCTGTCAGATACTCACTTTCCGAATGCCCGGAAAATCATTCTCGTCCAGGACAATCTCAACACCCACAAGCCAGCCTCGCTCTACCAAGCTTTTCCCGCCGCCGAAGCAAGGCGGCTCGTCGAACGGTTCGAATTGCGTTACACGCCAAAGCATGGCAGTTGGCTCGATATGGCGGAATCCGAACGCGGCGTCCTTTCGTCGCAGTGCCTCGATCGCCGCATCCCAGACAAACAAACCCTCATCGACGAAATCGCAGCTTGGGAGGACGATCGAAACGCCAACCAGGCCAAGGCCGATTGGCAGTTCACCACAGCGGATGCCCGTATCAAACTCAAGCATCTATACCCGTCAATCTGACTGAATCGAGCCACTAGGAATTGAGAAGTTCGAATCCGGCCTTTGGAAGATCGCCGATAATCTGCGGGCGAACTCTAATCTGGCGTCGAACGAATATTTCATGCCCATCCTGGGGCTGATCTTTCTGCGCCACGCCACAACCGGTTCTATGAAGCGAAGGCCGCGATTGAAGCCGACAAGGCCGCTGGCAAGATGCCGGATCGCCCGCTTGTCGAGGCCGACTTCACGCGCCGCCGCGCGTTGAACCTGCCCGAAAGCGCGCGCTTTGACGTGATCCTCAAAACCCCCAAGGACGGCAATCTAGTTCTACTGTGTCATGAACGGATATGGGTAGCTGTCTGGCGGTGTGTTGTTTGACAGCATGGACATCGCATAAGGGTTTTTGCGAGCGCGACGGTGAGCCGTTTTCGGATCGTCGCGATCGAGTTTTCGACGTGACGTTCTGGTCGGATCGGCGGCGCCGCGGGGTCGAAAACCTTTGGGTAACGGAGGCATCTTGCGCCGCCAGGAGGCTGAGGGGGGAATCGCTTCCCGTTCGCAGATCAGAAAGCCGTAAGCTGCGATGCAGAGTGTCGCGTGGTGGTGAAAGCCACGCCAACCTCGACCTTCGTAATGGGCCAATCCGAGTTCGCCTTTCAGCTCCTCGTAATCGCGTTCGATGCGCCAGCGCAATTTGGCCTTGTCGACGAGATCCTGCAAAGGCGTGTCCTTGGGCAAGGTCGAGAGCCAATATTTCGTCGGCTCAGCTTCTTCATTCGGCCACTCAACAATGAGCCATTGCAGCGGATGCGGTTTGGTCCGATTGCAATCACGCGAGGCTGGGCGCAGACGCACAGCGGCAAAGCGCGAGGCGAGCGGCGTGTTCGAACCTTCGCGCCAGGTGAGGCTGCGCCATGCTTTTTTCTTCAAGCTCAGCGCCAGCTCCTTGACCGTGACGGGTTGATGTTCAAGATCACGGTTCAGACGAGACGGCTTGCGGCCATGGCCGCTCCAGGGCTTTGCCGGTAGAGGCTCCTGACCGGGCGGCCAAACGGTCAGCGTCGATTGGACGCCGACGACGTAAGGCAGATCCAAAGCTGTCACTCCGGCGCGAAAGCCGCCGTTCACGCCATAGCCCGCATCAGCCAGCACGACGCCCGGCGCGACGCCTGCGGCATGAGCCGCACGGATCTGATCAAGCGCAATCTGTGGCTTCGTCTTGAACTCGATCTCCTTGGGGATATGCGCCTTTTTTCGGCGTGCCTGATCATTTGCCCATGCCTCCGGCATATAGAGCCGGTAGGCGATCGGCAGGCTCGCCGTATGATTGGCGATCGACAGCGTCACCGCGACCTGGCAATTGTCCTGCTTGCCGAGCCTGCCGCAATATTGCCGCGCGACGCCGACCGAATGGGTCCCCTTTTTCGCAATGCCCGTGTCGTCCACGATCCAGGCTTCGATGGGGCCTTGTCTCTCGAGGGAAGGCAGAACCAGCTCGAAAACCTTACTCAAGACCGCCTCGTCCGACCAGGGCGCTTCGCCGACCAGATGCAGAAGCGATTGATGTTTGGCCGAGACGCGTGTCGGCGCAACAATCGCCGCCATAG
The DNA here is from genome assembly GCA_963815815.1 of uncultured Alphaproteobacteria bacterium. Classification (GTDB taxonomy): domain Bacteria; phylum Pseudomonadota; class Alphaproteobacteria; order Rhizobiales; family Beijerinckiaceae; genus Methylocapsa. Next base: position 222,987 of record CAWFIA010000006.1, on the reverse strand, counting down.
GCTCGACGCTCTTGCGCTCGCCGGGCATCAACAGCCCGACGCAATAATCGTTCAAGGGCTTGGCCCGATCGGCATGCCCGATCACTTCAACAAGAGCCTCGACATAGGCGGCAAAACGCGCTTGGCTGGTTGGTCTCGAGAGATCCATATCAAACACCGGGTATCGATCGACAAATCAACAAGTTACCAGATTTGCTCGCGACGCGAATCTCCCTCGATTTTGTGATTCAGTAGAACTAGGCGCTGCGCTGACTTCGGCGATGGAGGCCGCTTTCCGGCCGCTGGCGGGCCAGTTGCCAAAAGATTAAGGGCGGTTCGTCCTTGAAGAAATGATGCGCATGTTCAATTCGGAGGGCCTGCGCACGGGCGATGTGTTCGGCCGCATCTACGAATATTTCCTCGCCGAGTTTTCGAAGCAGGGTGCGCACGATAATGGCGAGTTTTTTACCCCGCCCTCGATCGTGCAAACCATTGTAAACGTCATCGAGCCCGACCATGGCATCGTCTTCGATCCGGCCTGCGGTTCGGGCGGCATGTTCGTGCAGTCGAGCCATTTCATCGAGGACGAAGGCCTCGACACGATGAAGCGCGTCACCTTCCATGGCCACGAAAAGAACGAGACCACCGCCAAGCTCGCGCAGATCAACCTCGCCGTCCATGGCTTGCAAGGTACGATACGAGCCGGCAACGAAGCGATCACCTACTACAAGGACCCGCACGAACTGGTCGGCAAATGCGACTTCGTGATGGCCAATCCGCCCTTCAACGTGGACGAGGTCGATGCGGAAAGGTAAAAGGCGACAAGCGCCGGCCCTTCGGCCTGCCGGGCGTTAACAAGGGGAAGAAGGTCTCGAACGCCAATTATCTTTGGATGTCCTATTTCTACAGCTACCTGAATGAGACCGGCCGCGCTGGCGTGGTGATGTCCTCGCAGGCGTCGAGCGCGGGCCGCGACGAGGCGATTGTTCGGCAAAAGCTCGTCGAGACCGGCGCGGTCGATGTGATGATCGATATTCGCGGCAACTTCTTTTACACGCGCACCGTTCCCTGCCAGCTCTGGTTCTTCGACCGGGCGAAGGAGAAAGACGAAGCGCGCCGCGATAACGTGCTGATGCTCGATGCGCGCAACATCTTCCGCAAAGTCTCGCGCTCGGTCTGCGATTTCAGCCCCGAGGCAGCAGAAGAATATAGCCGCCATTGTCTGGCTCTATCGCCGACAGCAGGACCGCTTCCTGAAGCTGGTCGAAAGCTACCTCGCGCAGGCGTGACTTGGGCGTGGCGGCTCAGAAGCCGCTCGACGCCTACGAGGTGGCGCTGGGCAAGCTCGCCGATCTGATCGCGCCCTTCGCTAAACTGAAGCGCAAGGACGATCCGCTCGCCGAGCCATGGGGCGAACTGACCAGCGCCCAAGCGACCTTGGCGGCGGATGTCGAAGCCTTCCACTTGGAAGCGGCAGCGCAGGCGAAAAGCTGGCCGGGCGCCGCCCGCGACAATGGTGGGCTCAACGCGGCGCGGGCGGCGCTGCACCCGTTGGCGGATCGCTGCCGGGACCTGACGAAGCAGATTGATCTTACGACGAAGCTGGCGGGCCGGGTGATCGACATCGCGTTAAGGAACTTGGTGCGCGGGAGTCGGACGTATGGGCCAACGCCGATGTGGGCCGGGCGCGCAAGGCGCTGGACGAGGCGCGGGCGTTAGCCGTCGAGGCGTTGCGGCAGGCGCGGTACTTCGTCAGGCAGGCTGACTGGCTGCAGGAGCGCTTTCCGGACGCCGTCGAGGGGCTGGTGAAGCTGGTCGATCGCGCCGCGGTCAAGGCCCATGACTGGAGCCTAACGCCGGGCCGCTATGTCGGCGTCGCGCCGGAAGAGCCGGACGAGGATTTCGACTTCGAGGAGGCGCTACGCGCGATCCACATTGATTTGAAGGGCCTGAACGAGGAGGCCGTGGCACTGCCGCACGGATTGCCCGGAACTTCGAGGAGTTGGGCGCGTGAGTTGGACTGAGATCAAGCTCGGCGAAGCAATCAAACAAGACGAGGGCCTCCTCCAAACTGGCCCATTTGGCTCGCAATTGCATCAGGCCGAATACAGCATTGAGGGGGTCCCGGTAATTATGCCGAAGCACATTCACAATGGAGCAGTTTCAGTCGAAACTGTGGCGCGAGTTCCTGAGGCGACCGCAGATCGCTGGCACCGACATCGAATCGCTATGTACGGAATCGTACGGCCGCGACGTGGAGAAGTTACAAAGCGAGCTTTCATTGGCGAAGATCAGACAGGTTGGCTTTGCGGAACCGGCTGCCTCAAGATCGAGACGACTGGCCGCAAGATATGGCCTAAGTTTTTGTACTACTATTTGTGGACGCCCATTTCGATTGAGTGGCTGGAACGGAATGCCGTCGGCGCGACGATGCTCAACCTTAGCGCAGAGATCGTTTCGCGCTTTCCATTACGTCTTCCTACAGTTGGCCTTCAAAAAGAGATTTCGGAAATCCTCTCCGCTTACGACGACCTGATGAAGAACAACCGACGGCGGATTGCGCTGTTGAAAGAGGCGGCGCGGATGCTCTATCGCGAGTGGTTCGTCCGCTTCCGCTTCCCCGGCCACGAACACGTCAAAATCATCGATGGCGTCCCCGAGGGGTGGGAGCGGCGGACTCTCGCGACCCTTGCAGACGACGTCAGTTATGGCTTCACCGCAAGCGGTGACCCGGATGTCAATGGACCTCGATTTCTCCGGATCACAGACATCGTCGATGGTCCGATTACTTGGTCGAAAGTACCGAGATGCGAAATTTCAGAGTCCAAGCTTGATCGCTTTTTGCTCGCGGAGAACGATATTATTGTCGCTCGACTGGCGCGACGACGGGATGGGCACGAAGGGTTGGCAAGCAGGCGGAGCCTGCGGTGTTCGCTTCGTACCTCGTCCGCTTTCGTTTCAGCGAACGGTACAATCCCCAATTAGCAACCACCTACATGCAGTCAGAGCCCTACAAGGCGTTTGTGAAGGCAAACTTAGGCGGCGCGGCACAGCCTAACGCAAGCGCAAAAGTATTGGCCAATGCGACCGTACCCGTCCCCCCCTTGCTGCTTCAAACACTGTTTGGAGAGGGTGTGAGGCCGATGCACGGTCAAATCGACACGCTCGTCGAGCAAAGCCAGAAACTTGCCCAAGCCCACGACTTGCTCCTGCCGCGCCTCATGAACGGGGAGATCGCCGTCTAGCGGAGATATTTAGCTATTTGGAAGCGTATGATTATGACAGACTTCTTAGAAATTGCCGGACCGCTTCTTGAGCGGTTAAGGGAGGATTCGCTCACGCCCCCCGCCTCAGATCTCCGACACGACGAATTTCCCCCACGGTTGGGCCGACCCCGAAGGCCAACCCGTGGAACTCGATCGCGATGGTGACAATCCAACGCTCGATGCAATACCAGGTCTCGGTGATCAAGACCGATATGCCCATTCTCTTGTTCCGATGGACATGATTTTCCAGGGCATATCGATGAGCTTGTTCCATGCGAAGCAGCAGTGGTCGAGGATGTCGTCGTAGGATTTGAAGACGCGGTTCGAAAGCCAGTTGTCGCGCATGTACTGCCAGATGTTCTCGACTGGGTTCAACTCGGGGATTTCGAGGGCAGAGGCAGGAGCGTGATGTTGCCGGGCGCCGGCAGCTTCTTCGAGACATGCCATCCCGCCTGGTCGAGGACGAGGATGGCGTGCGCTCCAGGCGCCACAGCAGCTGAGATCTCCTTGAGATGCAAGGCCATGGCCTCGCTGTTGCAGGACGGCAGGACGAGAGCCCCGCGCCCTTTCCTTCCGCCGGACAAATGGCGCCGAAGATGTAGGCTGAACTCGTCCTCTGGTCGCGCGGCGCCGAAGGCCGCGTCCCTCGTTTTGCCCACCGGCGCGTGATCTTGTTTTTCTGTCCGACCCGGGCTTCGTCCTGAAACCATATCTCTATCGGTGTGCCGCAAGCCTGTTTTGCGGCGATTTCTTCCACGCCGGCGGGAAAACTTTTTAAAAAAGCGGCGGCCGCTTCCGCGTCTTGGGCATGATGGCGCGGCCGTGCCGAAAGCTTGCGAAAGCCCATGCGCCGCAGTTCGCGGCTCAGCGTCTGCTTGGAGATCGAGACCCGGAACGCGTCGAAGAGCCACTGCGCCGGATCGATCAACCGCCAGCGTACAACGCCATGGATGGCCGGGACGGGACCGTCCTCGACGGCCTGCCGTAGCGCTTGGCGCTGAGGGTCGTCGAGAAGGCTCGGAGCGCTCGGGGCCTTGCCGTTGACAAGGCCATCTGGACCCTCGGCGTTGAACCGCAGCACCCAGTCGCGCACGATCTGCAACCCGACGCCGCCGATCCGCGCCGCATCCGAGCGCGAGCCGCCGTCATAAATCTCGGCCAGCGCCAGAAGGCGCCGGGTCTGATCGGGATCGCGCGATCCTCGCGCCAGCTTGCGCAACAAAGCTGCGTCAAAATCACAGCGAAGCGGGATCGGAGCAGCCATGGCGAACCTTCAGAAAGTTGTTCGCCATGTTGAATCACAACTGCGCCAATTCGGGAATCGGCCGCGTGAGTCGCATTGTCAGAGACTTGGTCTAATACCAACGGCATTAGGCAACAACCGACGCCCAAGCTCGTGTGGCGATTGAGGCGATGCGCTTTGACTCAGCAGTGAGGGCGTTCCATGCGGCGCAACATGCGTCAAGGATCTCATCATAGTTTTCGAACACGCGGTTGCTCAAATGGTTCTGGCGCAGGAACTGCCAAATGTTTTCGACCGGGTTCAACTCGGGGGAATAGGCTGGTAGGTGGAGCAGACTGATGTTGGCGGGGACCCGCAGCTTGCCGCCAGTTTGATGCCATCCGGCTCCATCGAGGAGCAGCACGGCGTGGCTGCCTTGCGTCACTTGGCTGCTGATCTCCTCGAGATGCAGGCTCATCGCTCGGGCGTTGGCGTAAGGCAAGACCAAAGCCGCGCCGATATCCCTGCAAGGACAGACGGCGCCGAATATGTAGGCCCATTCGCGTCGCTGATCGCGCGGCGCGGGCGGCCGGCTGCCGCGCTCGGCCCAAACGCGAGTGAGCGTGCCCTGCTGGCCGACGCGGGCTTCGTCTTGCCACCAGAGTTCAATCGGTTTTTCGCGTGCATGCTCGGGGATTGCGGCCTTGACCAGATCGGCGAAGTTTTTTTGTGCGCCTCCTGCGCCGCAGGATCTTGCTGTGGATGGCGGGGCCGCACCGACAAGCGCCGGAACCCCAGCCGGCGCAGCATCGCGCCGACGCTGCGCTCGGCCAGGGTCACATGGAACTGGGTCTTGATCACGCGGGCCAGATCCACTCGTCGCCAGCGCACCACGCCGTCGACGGCAAGGTCAGGTCCTTTGCGAACCATCTCCGCCACAAGAGCTTCTTGTTCGGGCGTGAGGCGCGGCTTCGGCCCGGCCGCGATGCGGTTGCAGAGCCCGGCGACGCCTTCGGCGTTGTAGCGTAGAACCCAATCGCGCAAGGTCTGCCGATCCATGCCGCAGAGCTTGCCGGCTTCGCCCCGATTATATCCTTCAAGCACTAAGGCCAGCGCCAACATCCGCCGCGCCGCATTGGCGTCCTTGCTGTGCGTCGCCGCTTCGCGAAGCTCCGCTGCAGTGAAATCATCGCGCGTGATCGCCAAGGCTTCCGGCATCAAAATCTCCCCAAATCATCTCCAATCCGAAGAGAATCACGACAGTGCGAATTTGCGAAGACCCCTGAGTCAGACGCCAATGCCGTTGGTATAAGACCTACCGCCTCCGACGAGGACATTCAGGCAGGTCGAGGTGCTTACCGCGAGGAGGGTTTGGACGTCTTGGCATTCTACAAGTCTTTTCGGTTTTTGGACAATCCGCCATTCAAAGGGAAATGGGCAATCTTTTTGCTTGTTGTCGGCGTCGCTTCTGTCGCAGCCAAATATTCGGCAATCAACCCATCGCTTCCATCTAAAAAAGTGGAGCAATTGGCGGTCGCAACCCGGCTCGCGCATGAGCGCTACCATTTCTGGATCGACGCCTGGGCCTTAGGGCAGGAAATCGTGCCCGTGGCTACTCCACCGATCAAACGCTACGAGTATTACATTTTCGAAAAGCAACATAGTTTTCTGACGCAATTTGATCACGAAGAAAGCCTTGCTAATCACTATGCCTATCGTCAATTAAAATCGACGGAATCGAGCGATGGCTCCACGGCGGGGCATCTTGTCCGCACATTTTTTGAAGGCTGCCCCGAGCCATATTCGAGCTTCTCTTATGATGAAAAAAGCAGAGCGCGAAAAGAGGGACGGCTCGCGGCGGCGGTGTTCAATGGCCTAGATCCTACGGCGGCCTGCACCGCACTTTTTTTCTGGGTGTCACAGGCGCCACTGGCATTACGAGTTCGAGTATTCGGCCCGCGCCGCGATCCCATCCATTTATAAACCGTCAAAGTTGCCCCGTCTATAAGGTGCGCGTGACAGGCTATGCGGCGCGCGTGCAACCGTTCCAAGGTCCCAAGTTGAAAGAGTTTGAGCATTTCCTGGAGCGGTATCAGGCGGGAAAGAGAGAATGAACAGATCACGTTTACAAGATCGATAATGGGGAGAAGATAAAGTTCCCCAATCCCCACGACAAGGAGGTCCGCAGTCACGAGCTGCAGAGCACGCTTCTCAAAGCGGGCATGACCCAAGCGGAATTTAGACGCAAGCGGTTGGCTACAAAGAATTGGCAGAAAAACTGTCCTCGTAATCCATCAAAACCACCGTTGGGGACCTGATACAGTGGCGGTCACGGGCATCGACAGCGAGGACCGTCTGGTGCAGGCGACGGTCGCCGCGCATCTGAAGGACAAGCTCGGCTGGGAGTCCGTCTACGCCTAGAACGACGAAACCTTCGGGCCGGGCGGCACACCTGACCGCGCCAGCACAAGCGAGGCGGTGCTCACCCGCGATCTGCGCGCGGGTCTGGTGCGCCTGAACCCCGGCCTGCCACCTGCGGCCATCGACGAGGCGCTGCGGGCGCTGACCGTTCATGATTTCAGCCGCTCAATGGTGCAACACAATCAGGATTTCGCGCGCCTGATCCGCAACGGCGTTCCGGTCTCCTGTCGCGACGCCGCCGGCCACCGGCGCGACGCCCGCGCCCGTGTCATCGACTTCGACAACAAGCCCAGCTCCAACCGCTTCCTCGCGGTGCGCGAATTGAAACTCACGGGCCTGCGCACGCCGAACTACAACCGCCGCGCTGACCTCGTCTGCTTCGTCAACGGCCTGCCGCCGGTCTTCATCGAGCTAAAAGCCGTCTACAGGAACATCCGCGCTGGGTTCGATGGCAACCTGCGCGACTACATGGACGAAAATGTCATCGCCCATGCCTTCCACCACAATGCCTTCCTCGATCGTCAGCAATGGCGACCGCGCCCGCTATGGCTCGATCACCAGCGAATGGGATCATTTCGCGGAATGGAAGCGGCTCGACGAGGGCGACAAGGGCAATGTCGAAGCTGAAGTGTTGTTAAACGGCATGCTGGCGCATGAACGGCTGCTCGACATCGTCCAAAACTTTATCCTGTTCGACGAAAGCAAGGCGGGCACAACGCGCAAAATGGTGGCGCGCAACCATCGGGTGCTCGGCGTCAACCGCGCCGTGGCATCGGTCGCCTTCATTTTGGACAAGGTGTTCGACAGCCTGCCGTCGCCGCCCTTCACGACCGAGGAGAAGAACCTGGTCGCGGGCATTCTCTACGCGCACATCTGGCGACAGGCCATGAGCGGCGGGTTCGCGAGGGCGGCCTGATCCACAAGTCTGAACCAATCGGGCCATAGCCGGCGAAAAAGTTGGCCTTTTTGTTGGCCTTTACAAATTCATAGCGTAATATTGTCGCTAAATATCATGAGTTTATGGCGTGTTTGCGGTTCCTGCAACCGCACCATAAATATCAATGCGTTAGCCGATCTTGGATTTCGTTGTGCTCTGGCACTGTGCACTCGGTCTCGTGGTTTTAATTCAGACCAAAACGTCTTCGACCAAGAGCTGTCGCGCTGTCGCTGCGATATCCGACCCGCCAGGTGCCGAGTCATTGCCTGCGGCAGGAATTAAACCTCGAAATCGTCCGGGTCTCGACTGGCATTCCAAAAATGCAGAACGTTTACAATGCCAACCGTATAGACGATCCAGTATTGGGTGCGGCGGCCGACGCGGAACAAATAGGCTCGGTAAGGTGCGCCGGTTAAGGCAAAATATCCCCAGGTAAGAGGGGAGTCGCCGAGGTCGATGCGCAGAATGCGATCGAGACGTTCGAATTGCTCTATCGCAAAGTCTTCGCTATAGGCCGAGAGGTAGAAGGCGAATTTTTCCATCTGTCGCAGAGCGATCAGATCGATGCGCAGACGATAGGACATAGATTATCGCTTGGCGCGGCGATAGACGTCGAGCAGGCGGGATTTGAAAGCAAGCCCCGGCAGTGTTCTCGAACAAACTCCTTGGACCGCGGTAGTTGGCGTTGTAGACTTGCTTTTGCTGCGGAGGTCGATCAAGAAATCCGCCACGGTGCAGTTCCATCAGGCGCGTGGAGAAAACGGTGCGGACAACGCTCGGCGAAATGAGCGCACGAAGCATATCCGAGGCTAAAGTGACCATGAATGAAAAGGGAATAAAATATATCGAGATCACGGGGAGTGAAAAAGTTGTGATACTTCTTTTTCTCCATACAGCATTGGATATAACTTTTTATTATTAAATCAACGGACAGCAAGGTTTGCTATGTTTAGCTATGTCCAGTATGTATTTGTATAGCGTATCACCATTTTTTCGAGGGTTTGATGAGGTCTTTGTCTTCCGGTGGCTGATCAGGCTTGTTGTCGTTATCGCTGCGCTTGAGCCGCCACGGCTCCATCTCCGGTGGCCGTTCAGTGAAGCGTACGATGGGCTGATCGGCAGCGTATTTTCTCCGCATTTTCATTTTCATCTGCAAATGCTCGTGTTCAGTCATCTTGGCGAGCGTGTCGAGAGAGCCGAAGGGAACCGAGATAGAGACCGCTTCGGCTGTAGTGTTGCGGACGTACAGGGCAAACGATCCACGCGGCTGCTGTTCCAAAAACTCCGGTTTTGTCCTCATTCCCCGCGCCATGGTATGTGCATCGCGGTCGGTAAGGGATGAGACACATTTGATGGCGACGCCTTGTAATATATAAGGTGTCGAGTGTGCGCTGGCTCATTTGAGAGAGGTACCGGTGCGCAACGGTTACGGCTACTCTTTGTTTTCTGCACTGTTCGAGAATCGCGAGAAAATTGCTATCGCTTGAGATGTAGTCCTGTGCCTCGTCGATGAACACATATACAGGTATTTTGTGCTGAAGAGTAGCACGTCGTTGAGACGCAACAGCCAACAAACAAAGAAAGAAACGGCCGAGCGCTTCGCATCCTTTTTGTTGCAAAAAGCGCTTTTGAGGTGTTTATCAGTATCAGCTTGCGTGCGTTCATTTCGGCAAAGAGATTAAACTTGATTTTGGGTTGTTAAACATCCGCTCCCACTGAGCAATGCCAAGGATGCCGTAGAGCCTTCGTACTATCTCATCCTTTGTTTGGGTAAATTGTTTGTCTTGAAATTGCGTTCGGAAGAAATCGCCCACAGCGCCGTGGAATGATCGAGATGCGTCTGATATTTCTCGTATCCGCCTTTTGATAGTAGCTCTTTAATACCACGTCTTTGACAATTTAACTCACGTGGGCAATTCCCAAATCGGCGGAAACAGCTTTCCGAAGGTTTGCCATGGCTGCTCCGATCCCGCTTCGCTCTGATTTTGACGCCGCTCAAATGCGCAAGCTGGCGCGGGGATCGCGTGATCCCGCTCAGATCCGGCGTTTTCTGGCGCTGGCGGAGATCTATGATGGCGGCTCGCGCTCGGACGCGGCGCGGCGCGGCGGCGTCGGGTTGCAGATTGTGCGCGACTGGGTGCTGTGGTTCAACGCTGCGGGTCCCGATGGTCTTGTCAGCGGCAAGGCGCCAGGCGCTCCCAGCCTCCTTAGCGACCATCAGCGCCAAGCGCTGCGGCAGGTCGTGGAGGATGGCCCAATTCCGGCCGTCCGTGGCGTCGTACGCTGGCGGTTGATCGATCTCGCGCAGTGGCTCTTCGACGCGCTCCGGGTCTCAATCTCCAAGCAGACGCTCAGCCGCGAACTGCGGCGCATGGGCTTTCGCAAGCTCGCGGCGCGGCCGCGCCATCATGCGCAAGACGCGGAAGCCGCCGCGGCTTTTAAAAAAGCTTTCCCGCCATCGTGGACGAAGCCGCCGCACAACAGGCTTGCGGCAAATCGATAGAGATTTGGCTCCAAGACGAAGCCCGGGTCGGGCAGAAGAACAAGATCGCGCGCCGATGGGCGAGACGAGGAACGCGGCCTTCGGCGCCGCGCGACCAAAGGACGGCGTCGGCCTATATTTCCGGGGCCATCTGCCCGGCCGCAGGAAAAGGCGCCGGGCTCGTTCTTCCCTCCTGCAACAGCGAGGCCATGGCCCTGCATCTCGCGGAAATCTCAGCTGCGGTCGCCCCTGGCGCGCATGCCATCCTCGTCCTCGATCAGGCCGGCTGGCATGTCTCGAAGAAGCTGCCGGTTCCGGGCAACATCACGCTTCTCGCGTTGCCGTCAAAGTCACCCGAGTTGAACCCGGTCGAAAATATCTGGCAGTTCATGCGCGACAACTGGCTCTCAAACCGGATCTTCAAATCCTACGGCGACATCGTCGATCACTGCTGCTTCGCCTGGAACAAGCTCATCGACATGCCGTGGAAAATAATGTCCATCGGAACAAGAGAATGGGCTCATCGGTCATGATCATCGAGACTTGGTATAAGAGTGTAAATAGTCGCATCCGGTATCTCAAACATCGCTTGCATAATGAAGCGGAAGACGACTTGCTGTTTTCCCGTAAGATCGGAACCGAGCAAGCTGTCCATAAGAAACATCATAGTCTCAAGCGCAGTGTTAAGTCGACGTTCTTTTTCTAATAGAGAGAGTTTGCCGCGATGAAGTCAGAGGTCAAAGATATTGAAAGCGGCGGGAAACTCAACGTCTTCGCAATCAACGAGTACCAAGCTATCTTGACGTGTCTGACCTTGGGCAAATGATTTGATATGCGAGAGCGCGGGAATAAGCTGGTTTTGACTGTCAATGAGGATGATTGAGCAGTCTTCGCCGCTCATCAGGAGATTATAGGTTTGATGGGCGATGAACTGTGTTTTGCCGGTGCCAGGGGTGCGAGGCATCCCGGGGCGCAGCCTGTCCATTTCAATATGAGCGGTATTACGTTCAAGGATAGTGGCTCCCATGCAAGCGCCACTGTGCTTACTCTTCCTATTATACGAGAATCAGTGATTAAGAATATTGGATTTCACGGATATACATCAGGGCACCTCGAAAAATAGGCAGTTTCCTCCGTAGCGCGAATCAAATTCAATATCGCCAAGCTCCGAGTGCAGGAGGTTGGCGTGGGACAGCTTGGTTTTTTCGATTTGAACCGACGCTACGATGGTCTCAACGAAAAGAACGATCCACTTGTGGCGGTCGCCGCGATGGCTCCGTTCGAAGTCCTTCCGGCCGAAGCTGCAGGCGGCGCTGATTAAAGGCGAGCTTCGCAGGAGCGAAGCGGAACGCAAGACTTCGGCGGGACGCAATCCTTGGGATGAAGTCGTGATCTTCAAGGCGCTGGTGTTGCAAGCGCTCTACAATCTTTCCGGCGATCAGGCGGAATACCAGCTTCGAGATCGTCTCTCCTTCATTCGTTTTCTTGGTTTGGGGCTCGAGGATGCGGTCCCGGACGCGAAGACTTTGTGGCTCTATCGTGAAGCATTGGCGAGAGCGGACGCGGTAGAAGAGCTGTTCGATCTGTTTGACGGGTTCTTGAAGGACAGGGGCTATCTCGCCAGGGGTGGGCAGATCATCGACGCGACGATCGTGTCGGCGCCCAAGCAACACAACTCGCGCCAGGAGAACGAGACGATCAAGGAAGGCGAGACGCCGGAGGATTGGAAATCCAAGCCGGCCAAGAACCGCCAGAAAGACAAGGACGCGCGCTGGACCAAGAAGCATGAACGCTCATATTTCGGTTACAAGAACCATATCGGCGTCGATCGGCGGCACAAATTCGTGCGCCGTTACGTGGTGAGCGACGCGAGCGTGCACGATAGTCAAAAGCTCGAAGGTGTTCTTGATGCGAACAACACGGCTTCGGACGTGTGGGCCGACAGCGCCTATCGCAGCGATGAGATCGAGGAAAAGCTTGCTGAGCGCGGCCTGAAGAGCCGCATTCATAGCAGGGCCTATCACAATCGCAAACTCAGTGAGGCGCAGAAGGCCGCCAATACGGCGCGCTCGAAGGTGCGCGCCCGCGTCGAACATGCATTTGGGGATCAAAAGAACGGCATGGGAGCCGAGCTCGTGCGCACCATCGGCATCGGCCGCGCGCGGTGCAAAATCGGAATGACGAACCTCGTCTACAACATGCGCCGCTTCGTCTGTCTCGAAGGAATGGCGACTGCGGCGGGGTGAACCGGCGCGTCATGTGCATCCGGTAGCGTCAGTGCGTCGAGCAAATCCGCCGCCCGAAAAACCGAGCCGGCTTCAGATAGCCCCGATGAGAGGCCAAGCATTGAAAGATCTGCCGCGCCGCCACCACAACTGCCGGTCATCATACCATGGCCGGATATTTTTAGAGGTGCCCATCAGGAACTCTGATGTCGATAAAGGCGCCGCTGGAGCAAGTGCCTGGGGACGACGGCGACACTCCATTGCGCTATCGTCGCCGCAAGCCAATCTTCGCGAGACTTACGAGACCCAGCGGTTAGCCTCGACGGGATCCTGATAAACCTCAATCGCCTGCACCCTTGGTCTAGTCAGGCTGATCTTCTACAGTTGCGGCCGGGCGGCGCGTGGTAAGCCATTGATATTGTTTGGATTGAGAGGTGATTCCCGCGAAAGTGTAGTGCCACGTGTGCGCCGTTTCTTATTGACTTGGAATGTGCATGCGCCAATTATGTGCGCACCACGAATGAGTCGGCGAGACGGTTCCGCGACATGTATTTCCGCAAGAAGACCTCGAGCGGCCGCGCCTATCTCCAGATCGTCGAAAGCCGTCGCCAAGGCGCGCAAGTGCGCCAGCAGGTGATCGCGACGCTTGGCCGCGTCGAGGAGTTGCGCGAGAGCGGGCAATTGGAGCGGTTGCTGCGATCGGGCGCACGCTTCGCCGCGAAAGCCATTGTCGTCGACGCCGTCGCCGACGGCGCTGTAACGGCGAGCGCGGCGCGACGCATCGGGCCCGCTCTCGTCTTCGAACGATTGTGGGAGGAGACCGGTTGCCGGAGGGTCGTCGAGGATCTCGCCGGTTCGCGCAAGCATGGCTTCCCGCTCGAACGCGCGGTGTTTCTCACCGTTCTGCATCGTCTATTTTCTGGCGGCTCCGATCGAGCGGCGGACCGCTGGCGGGAGGATTACCGGATCGATGGGGTCGAGAACCTCGACCTGCATCACCTCTACCGGGCGATGGCCTGGCTTGGCGGGGAGCTAGCCGAAGATCAACAGCACGGCGCCACGCCCTTCGCGCCGCGTTGCCTGAAGGACGCCGTCGAGGAGGAACTGTTCGCGCGGCGGCGCGATCTGTTCAGCACGCTCGATCTCGTGTTCATGGACACGACCAGCCTCTATTTCGAGGGAGCGGGCGGACAGACCCTCGGACAACGCGGCTTTTCCAAGGACCATCGGCCGGATCTCAATCAGATGATCCTCGCGGTGCTGCTCGATGGCGACGGCCGGCCGGTTTGCACAGAGATGTGGCCCGGCAACACCGCCGATACGGGCAGCCTTATCCCCGTCGTCGACAGGCTGCGCAAGCGCTTTTCCATCGGCCGGGTCTGCGTCGTCGCGGATCGCGGCATGATCAGCGCGGAAACAATCGCCGAACTCGAGGCGCGCGGGCTTCTCTACATTCTCGGCGTTCGGGAGCGCACCGACAAACTCGTGCGCGAACTCGTGCTCGACGATCCCGCTCCCTTCATCCCGCTCACCATTGCAAAGCGGGGCGAGGATATCGATTACGAGGCCAAGGCCGTCACTCGCGCCGGACGGCGCTACATCGTCTGTCGCAATCACGAACAGATGAAGAAGGACGCCGCCGCCAGGGCCGCGATCTTGACCGCGCTCGAGCGGCAATTGAAGAAAGGCGACAAGAGTCTCGTCGGCAACAAGGGCTATCGCCGCTTCCTCGCGACGCGAGGCGACGACATTTTCGCCATCGACTGCGCCAAGGCGGAAGAGGACGCAAAATTCGACGGTGTCTTCGTGTTGCGGACCAACGCCGATCTCACGCCGCTCGAAGCCATGCTCTGCTACAAGCGATTGTGGATGGTGGAGCGGGCGTTCCGCACATCGAAGAGTTTGTTCGCCACGCGGCCGATCTTTCACAAGCTCGACGAAACCATTCGCGGCCACGTGTCGTGCAGCTTCCTCGCCCTCGTCTTGAAAAAAGAGCTGGAGGATCGCATCGCCAATGTGGGCAGGCGGGGCGCCGCCAGCGACAACGCGGAAAGCGGTTCTTGGCCCGACGTTCTCGCCGATCTCAACTCGCTGACCGAGACCGAGGTCGAGCAAGACGGCAAACGTTTTCTCCTGCGCTCGGCGCCGCGTCCGGCGGCGAGCCTCGCCTTACGCGCCGCCGGCGTCGCTTTGCCGCCGACCGTGCGTCAACTCACCGACGCCTGACCCCGCTCCACCCCGGCGATCAACGAAAATGTAGTGCCAAGGCGCTTTTCCAGCGCGGGTTTATCCGTGCTATCAATGCATTACAAATTCCAACTGTTGAAGATCAGTCAGGCTGCCTCCGCACTCCATTCTTTTCAGGTTTTGGAAGTTTTTTTGGAGAAACGCCATGAAGATCTTTTATTTGCTGATAATCGGCGCTCTCCTGAGCGTTCCCGCCGCCGCTCAATCCCGCGACATCGTCGTGAAGGTCGGCAAGATCGATCACATGCCTCCGGGCGTGCTCGTCACCTTCAAAGTTACGAACAACACTCCGGAGGATCGCTCCAATGACAGGATCGAAGTGACCTGCGCGGCATTTTTCAATGAGGACCACGTTGGCACAGAAACGGATTATATCGCCGCAGAGGCAGGCGAAACCGTTTATGGCGAAGTCGCTGGCGTTGGTTACGATGCAACGAGAGTCGTTCGTAAAGCCAAATGATCGTGCCGATTGGCATCCCAACCGCACGCGGCGGCGAATGGAGCGCTGTCCAGGTCCAGCGCGTCATGAACCGCGCCGGTATGTGAGCGCGCCACTGCAAAGGTGCCTTGGTCTGTGGAAAACCCAAAACACCTCTCTCGTCATCATGGATCAGAGCGCCCCACCGGGCAAAAATCTGCAGGGTCATACCAAGGCCTGGTCGGATGCATGGCGCTATATGTCACAGGCGCTTACATTGAGGGCGATTTTTCATGCAAGGTGGTAGGGGCGCAAAAAGACCGCCCGTGACTGCCTAGTTCTACTAAATCACAAAATCGAGGGAGATTCGCGTCGCGAGCAAATCTGGTAACTTGTTAATTCGTTGATCGATACCCGGTGTTTGATATGGATCTCTCGAGACCAACCAGCCAAGCGCGTTTTGCCGCCTATGTCGAGGCTCTTGTTGAAGTGATCGGGCATGCCGATCGGGCCAAGCCCTTGAACGATTATTGCGTCGGGCTGTTGATGCCCGGCGAGCGCAAGAGCGTCGAGCCTATGGCGGCGATTGTTGCGCCGACACGCGTCTCGGCCAAACATCAATCGCTTCTGCATCTGGTCGGCGAAGCGCCCTGGTCGGACGAGGCGGTCTTGGGTAAGGTTTTCGAGCTGGTTCTGCCTTCCCTCGAGAGACAAGGCCCGATCGAAGCCTGGATCGTGGACGACACGGGCATTGCGAAAAAGGGGACCCATTCGGTCGGCGTCGCGCGGCAATATTGCGGCAGGCTCGGCAAGCAGGACAATTGCCAGGTCGCGGTGACGCTGTCGATCGCCAATCATACGGCGAGCCTGCCGATCGCCTACCGGCTCTATATGCCGGAGGCATGGGCAAATGATCAGG
The DNA here is from genome assembly GCA_963815815.1 of uncultured Alphaproteobacteria bacterium. Taxonomy (GTDB): domain Bacteria; phylum Pseudomonadota; class Alphaproteobacteria; order Rhizobiales; family Beijerinckiaceae; genus Methylocapsa. Next base: position 206,871 of record CAWFIA010000006.1, on the reverse strand, counting down.
CACGCCGAAAAAAGGCGCATATCCCCAAGGAGATCGAGTTCAAGACGAAGCCACAGATTGCGCTTGATCAGATCCGTGCGGCTCATGCCGCAGGCGTCGCGCCGGGCGTCGTGCTGGCTGATGCGGGCTATGGCGTGAACGGCGGCTTTCGCGCCGGAGTGACAGCTTTGGATCTGCCTTACGTCGTCGGCGTCCAATCGACGCTGACCGTTTGGCCGCCCGGTCAGGAGCCTCTACCGGCAAAGCCCTGGAGCGGCCATGGCCGCAAGCCGTCTCGTCTGAACCGTGATCTTGAACATCAACCCGTCACGGTCAAGGAGCTGGCGCTGAGCTTGAAGAAAAAAGCATGGCGCAGCCTCACCTGGCGCGAAGGTTCGAACACGCCGCTCGCCTCGCGCTTTGCCGCTGTGCGTCTGCGCCCAGCCTCGCGTGATTGCAATCGGACCAAACCGCATCCGCTGGAATGGCTCATTGTTGAGTGGCCGAATGAAGAAGCTGAGCCGACGAAATATTGGCTCTCGACCTTGCCCAAGGACACGCCTTTGCAGGATCTCGTCGACAAGGCCAAATTGCGCTGGCGCATCGAACGCGATTACGAGGAGCTGAAAGGCGAACTCGGATTGGCCCATTACGAAGGTCGAGGTTGGCGTGGCTTTCACCACCACGCGACACTCTGCATCGCAGCTTACGGCTTTCTGATCTGCGAACGGGAAGCGATTCCCCCCTCAGCCTCCTGGCGGCGCAAGATGCCTCCGTTACCCAAAGGTTTTCGACCCCGCGGCGCCGCCGATCCGACCAGAACGTCACGTCGAAAACTCGATCGCGACGATCCGAAAACGGCTCACCGTCGCGCTCGCAAAAACCCTTATGCGATGTCCATGCTGTCAAACAACACACCGCCAGACAGCTACCCATATCCGTTCATGACACAGTAGAACTAGGCGGTAGTGACGAATTAGACGAATTATCTGAGCAATATCGCGATGGCGGCGAGGAGCACGAATCCGCGGTAGTTGGCGAGGAGTTTGTCATATCGCGTGGCGACGCGCCGGAACTGCTTCAATTTGTTGAAGAAACGCTCGACGAGATTGCGCTCTTTGTAGAGCGCCTTGTCGTAGGGGAGAGGCGCGCGGCGGTTGGATTTTGGCGGAATGACCGGCTCGGCGGTGCGTTCGAGGACAGCCTCGCGCAAGTGATCGGCGTCATAACCCTTGTCGGCGATGACGGCGTCGGCCTCAAAGCCTTCGATCAGGTCGTGCGCCCTGGTGATGTCGTTTCGCTGGCCTGGCCCGAACAGCAGGCGGACCGGGTTGCCGAGCGCGTCGGTCGCGGCGTGGATCTTGGCGCTCAGGCCGCCGCGGCAGCGGCCAAGGCCCTGAGCATCCGCCCCCCTTTGGCGATCCTTGCGCCGGCGGCATGCTGGTGGGCGCGGACGATGGTCGAGTCGATCATCAGCCATTCGAGGTCGGCTTCCGTGGTGAGCGCCTGCAAAAAGGCGTCGAGCGCGCCGCGCTCGATCCAGCGATAGTAGCGGCGCTTCACCGCTTGGTGGTCGCCGAAGCGTTCGGGCAGATCGCGCCAGCGCCCGCCCGAGCGGGCCATCCACAACAGCGCATCGACGAAGCGCCGGTTGTCGCAGCGCGGTCCGCGCTGGCCGGCTCTTCCGCCCGGCACAAGATCCTTCAGCCGCTCCCATTGATCGTCGCGCAGCGCATCCACATTCCGAATCATCAAGGCTGATCCCCAAAAAACAGCCTTAAATCACGGAAAAGCGCCGGCGAGAATCCCCCAACCCTGAAATCGTCACTGCCGCCTAACGCCAACGAAATCTAGCAGTCTGCTGAAAAACCTAGCTTTGTCGGGTCTGTGATGATTCACTTTGATCACGAAATCGGGGGATTTCCATGCGCGGGCGATTTCGGGATCAAGGTGGATTGTTTTCCTACATTTCGCCTGAGACGCGGGTGCCGCCGAGTCCTCTGCGGCAGATCAGGGAGCTGGTGCGGGCGGTTTTGAAAGACCTCAGCTACAGTTTCGGAAAGCTCTATTCGAGCGACGGCCGCCCTTCGATCCCGCCGGAGCAATTGCTGAGCGCCTTGCTGCTGCAAGCGTTCTACGGCATCCGCTCGGAGCGGCAGCTGATGGAGCAGCTCAACTATAATCTTCTGTATCGCTGGTTCGTCGGGCTTGCCCCGGACGATCCCGTGTGGGACGCCACGACCTTCACGAAGAACCGGGATCGTCTGCAGCAAGGCGACGTATTCCAGAAGTTCATGACCACGCTTTTGAACCACCCGCGGGTGAAGCCGCTCTTGTCGGACGAGCATTTTTCGGTGGACGGAACGCTGATCGAAGCCTGGGCTTCACAGAAGAGTTTTCGGCCCAAGGACGGCGGTGACAACGAAGGGGATGGCGCGGATTTTCGCGGCCGGGCGCGCTCGAACGAGACGCACGCGAGCGCGACCGATCCCGAGAGCCGTCTCTGCCGCAAGGCGGCGGGGCGGGAGGCGAGGCTGTGCTTCATGGGCCATGTCACCATGGAGAACCGGCGCGGGCTTGCCGTTGCGGGCGCGGTCACAAACGCCGACGGCATGGCGGAACGCCGCGCCGCGCAAGCCATGCTGAAAGCCAAACGCAAAGCCGCCGGTCATCGCATCACGGCCGCAGCTGACAAAGCCTATGACACGAAGGACCATGTCAAAAATCTGCGCGCCGTCGGCGTCACGCCGCATGTCGCGCAAAACAATGGCCCGACCAAAACAGGGCGGCGGCGGAGAAGCGCTATCGATGCCCGCACGACAAGGCACGCAAGCTACAGTCTGTCGCAGAAGCGCCGCAAGATGATCGAATGCATCTTTGGTTGGGGCAAGCAGCACGGCACGATGCGCAAGGCCAAGCACCGCGGCGTCGCCCGTGTCGCCGGAGGATTTCTGCTGAACCTCATCGCCTACAACCTGATCCGCATCCCGAAATTGGTGACCGCGTAGGACCAATTCCGTGAGACACCAAGGAAAACCCCTGCCATGTCGAACCGAACATCGAAATCACCGGCAAAAACCCAACACCCAAACGCCGAAACCTCAAATTTTCCGGTTTTTCAGCAGACTGCTAGACGTAAGGCGCTGTCCGCTAACTATTGCTGCAAAGTCTTGGCTTTTGGGCTGATCGTATAATTCCATTCGCCGTGGAAGTCATGGCGGACGATGTTGACGGCGGCGAGTTCGTCGTCGGAGATTTTGACCGCATCGGGGTACGTCGTCGGATCGAGTTCGCAACGGACCCCGAGGCCTGTCTTCGTCGTCGTCGCGGCGATGAGTTGGACGATCACTTGATGGCTGATGAGCGGCTTGCCGCGCCAGTTGCCGGTGATGAACGAGAGCAGGCGATGTTCGATCTTATTCCACTTGCTCGTGCCCGGCGGCAAGTGACACACGGTGATCGAAACGCCGAGTTCGTCGGCGAGTTTCCGTAACTCGACTTTCCACAAGCGCACGCGTAGCCGTTGCTGCCGCCGCCGCCATCGTCGGTGATCAGCAGGCTGTTGGCATTCGGATACTGCTCGCGGCCCCATCAACTTCCAGCAGCTTCGGATGGCGTTGACCGCGAAGGCGGCCGTGTCATGATCGACGCCTACGCTCACCCATCCCACGTCGCCGGCGATGTCGTAGACGCCATAAGGAACGGCTCGTCCGAGTTCGGGAACATTGAAGTCGTGCACGCGAACTGCTTCGGGCGAACCTTTCGGCCGCCATTCGCGCCCGGCGTTCTTGAAGTCGCCGACGAGTTCCTTCTTCTTCGTGTCGACGGAGATTGTCGGCTCGTTCGAAGCGAGCGCTTCTTTCACCCGATCATTGATGTCATGGAATTGCGCGTCGCGATCGGCATGGTTCGATCCTTCGCGCGTCTTGCGATTGGCTTGCAAGCTGTAATCGAGCTTGTGCAGGAGTTCACCCACCAGCGTGCGGCCAATCTTATGGCCCATGCCGCGTAGGCTCTCGGCGAGTTTGCGCAGGCTCTTTCATGTCCAAAGCAGCGGCGTGCGGATCACCGCGCGTCGCCGGCTCGACCAGAGAACGCAGATCATCGAGCAGGTCGCATCCGTCTCGCTCAGCGGCTTGCGTCCGCCGCCTGGCCTGCACGCGGTCCACATCCGCTATCTGCCCAGCGCGCAATTCGCCCAGCCCGCGACCGATCGTGCTGCGCGCCAAGCCTGTGGCGCGCATGACGGCGCTGACGCCGCCGCGTCCCGCTGCTATTGCCTCGGCCGCCGCCAACGCCGTAGGCCGCGCTTGTTCAACACGGGCGCGAGCGCTTCGAACCGCTGGCGGATGGCCAATTCATCAATCACGCCAATATGATATGGGCTTCCCAGCCATCATGGAATCCCTGCCGCCGGGGCGCTCAAAAAAACGATTCAGTTATTCGCGGACGACGACTTAAGAGATTTCCTGCTTTAAACCTATAACTTAACCGATGCTTATGTTTTGCTTATTCTTATCCCCATATTCTTGCGTTTTCTTAGGTTAGTGCTAGGTTAGGGCAAAGGCGATGCCAAGATGCCAAAAAAGCGCAAAAAGAAGGCGGGGGTGCGATCATGAGCAATCTCGCGCCGATCACTGTAGCACTCGCCATCGCGCTTGCGACGACGGTCGCCGAACGCGGCTATGCTTATGATGAAGGGAAGGTTGTCGACGGGGGAACGATCGAAGGAAAGGTCGTGTTCAACGGCACGGTGGAGACGGAGACAATCATCCCGAACAAGAATGTCGATGTGTGCGGCGGCCCACGCGAGAGGGCGCTGATCGAGGTTGGGCCGGACAAGGGCGTCAAGGACGCAGCCGTCTACCTCGTCGGGGTGGCCAAAGGAAAACCCTGGCCAGAACCGGAAAAGCCCCCCGAACTCGACAACATCAAATGCCGCTTCGTACCTGACGTGCAGATCGTTCGCCCAGGCCCGCTGGATGTCGTCAACAAGGATCCGGTGCTGCACAACACCCATGGCTATTACGGCAAGCGCACCGTCTTCAATTTGGCTTTGCCGAACGAGGGCCAGGACATCAAGACCGATTTGCCTCGGCCCGGCGTCGTTCGCGTGGATTGCGATGCGCACGGCTGGATGTTGGGCTGGATCTACGTCGTCGATAATCCCTACTACGCGTTGACGGGCGCCGATGGAAAATTCAGCATCACCGACGTTCCGCCCGGCACCTACAAATTGGTGGCGATCCAATCATTCACCGGACCGGTGCAGCAGACAGTTACTGTGGAGGCCGGCAAACCGACAAATCTGACGATCGAGTTGAAGAAGTAAACGACAAGGAAGTCGCTCGGCGACGTGAGGATGCGCCGAGGCCGTGTTTTTGGGAGGAGACGAACGCCCTGTAGAAGCATCCTATCTGGGAGGGAGATGCATGTCAGAGCTCGATAAGATTCGACGTGAGAGGGTTGAAGTATTGCAGGCGCCAGGAGCGCATCCGGATCCTTCCCTACGGCTCACCAGACGCACCTTCATTCATAAATCATGTCTGCTTGGCGCAGCCACGGTCGCCGAAACCTTCGCATGGTGGCCTTTGCTGAACACCATGGACGTCGCCTACGCCGCCGAGGAGCCATTCAAATTTGCTTGGATTTCGGACACTCATCTATATCCGAAGTCCGTCAACACACGCTTTGTCGAGAAGGCGACGCGTGCGGCGAAGGAAGTTCAGGCGATGAGCCCGCCTGCCGACTTCCTGATCTTCGGCGGCGACATCGCACAACTCGGCCGGGCCGATGAGCTTGAGCTGGGTAATGAGATCCTTAAGGAAGTCCAAGCAAAGAAAGTGTTCATTCCTGGCGAGCACGACTGGTATTTCGACCTTGGCAAGAAATGGGGTGAGCTGTTCGGCGAGTCGCACTGGACATTCGATCACAAAGGCGTGCGCTTCATCGGGCTCGATACGGTCAGTCACGCCCCGGACTACTGGACGATCAGGAAGCTGACTCCGACAGAGCGCATGGATTACATGGCGGACCTCGACGGCAGCGTCGCCGGCCCGTGGGCCGGCGTCGGCCGCGACCAGCTCGACTGGATGCTAAAGACGCTTGCCGATTGGGATAAGACGAGGCCGGTCATCATCTTCAGCCACAATCCGCTCTACCACTACTACCCGCCGTGGAACTTCTGGGTGCGCGACTGGCGCGAAGTCCAAGAGGCGCTAAAGCCCTATACCAATGTCACCAATATCCACGGTCACACCCATCAGGTGCTCTACAACGAAATCGGAACGATGCGCTCGATTGGCATGCTGGCGACGTCCTGGCCTTGGCCCTATGCCCCCGAGGGCGTGCCCAAGCTCACCGTGCCGATGATCCGCGCCGACCCCGGCGATTTCTACGACGGCGTCGGTTGGAGCCAGCTGACCATGAACGCCGAGAACAAGATCGAAAACGAGTATATCATGTGGGGCCGTAAGCAGGTCTTCGTACAATCGGGGGCAAACTCCTCGCTGAGCCACCCTGAGATTCTGCGGCCGCGGATCGCCGACCGTATCGGGCCCTACTAAATAAGGAGGATGGCCATGACAGCCAGGACGGCATTCCTGTTCGTTCTTTCCGGCGCTTGGCTCGTTGGATTGCTGGCCGCGATCGCGGTTTACGTCGGCCCTGCCAATGCGAATAAGGATCCGGTAACACCCCAGCAGTTGCAAGCTTACCAGGACGCCTTCATGGAGCAAGTCCGGAAAGGCGACCTGTTGTTCCATGGCGACCCCGCGACGGCGAAGCAAATGGGGGTCAATCTCTCCAATACCGGAATGGCCTGCGCGATGTGCCATCCCTTCGCCTCCGACACGCATCCAGGGGCGTTCCCGAAGTTTCAGGCGAGCATGAACAAGTTCGCAACGCTCCGCGACATGATTAACTGGTGCATCGAGAAGCCCAACCAGGGTGAGAAGATCGATCCGGACTCCGCGGCGATGAAGGCCCTGGAGGCGTACATCTACTGGTCGAACTCTGGCTCGGTCCTGACCCCAGGCAAGTATTGATTTTTCTTCGAAACCTGACGGCGAGCGCCGTCACCGATCTTCGCTAAGGCTTGGTTCGGGGCTCGCCGTCGGGATCACCGGCAAGACGATTGAGATTCCGCTGGTTCCAGGGGAGGCGCACGGCCCTTGACGTCGCGTCGAGAGGGAGGGGCACGCCTTGACAGACATAGCAGAACCCTTGCACGGCAGATTTGCTGGCGTCGATCTGGATGAGCTGGTTGACTGGCAAGTCGTCCGGACGTGGCTTTACTGGGGCATGTTCTGGCTCATGGTCACGCCGACGATGGGCGTGATCATCTCAGGCCTCTTCACTTTCCCCGATTATCTCGGCCACAATCTGGAGCTGACCTTCGGCCGGCTCCGCCCCGTCCACGTCAACGGCGTCATTTTCGGCGCGTTTTCCAACCTTTTCATAGGCGAATGCTATTACTTGGTGCCCCGCCTGTGCGGCGTTCGGACCTATCGGGGCGAGTGGGGCGTCCCGCTAGCCTTCGTATGGAACATCGCCCTGATGGCCGGCCTCATCTCGTTGCCGTTCGGCGAAAATCACGGGCTCGAAGCGGGCGAACTCCCGCTCTTCGCCGAAATCCCTATTTTCTTCGTCACCGCGGCGGCGACTGGCCAGTTCCTGGTCACCATAGGACGACGCCTCGAGGCGCCCCTTTATGTCGCGCTCTGGTATCTGATCGGAGCCTTCATCTGGACGACCTTCAATCTCATTCTCGGCAGCTTCATCCTGCCCTACACGATCTCAGGCATAAACAGCGCCGCCTTCCACGGCCTCTACATTCACTACATCGTCGGCCTCTGGATCACGCCGGCCGGCTACGTCCTCATCTACTACTTCTTACCTGTCAGCGTGCGCAATCCGTTGTATGCGCACAAGCTCTCGCTGGTTGGCTTCTGGTCGCTTGCGCTGTTCTACCCGTTCGTCGGCATCCACCATTATCTTTACAGCCCGATCGCTGACTGGGCCGAGACGCTTGCGATCATCACCTCGATGCTGCTGATAATTCCCGTATGGACCGTGCTCGTGAATTTTTTCGGCACCATGAGCGGCAAATGGCGCGAATTCGGGCAGAATTTGCCTGCTAAGTTCCTGATCGTGGGCTCGATCATGTACCTGTTCGGGTGTTTCCAGGGGTCGGTGGAGGCGTTGCGCTCAATTCAGCAGCCGACACATTTCTCCGACTTCGTGATTTCGCATTCCCACCTCACCGTGTTCGGGACGTTCGTGATGTGGGCGATGGGCGGCCTGGTCTATCTTTGGCCACGTGTGTGGGGACGCGAGCTTTGGTCATGGAAGCTCGGTAATTGGTCGTTCTGGCTGATCACCGCAGGCATCTCCACCATGGGTCTGGTGCTGACCGCCGCCGGACTGCAGCAAGGCTTCGCGTGGATGGCCGGCACCGACTGGATCAGCACCGTCGTGAGCATGAAACCCTATTGGTTCGTGCGCACCTTGTCCGGCATCAGCATGGACATTGGCATGTCCTTGCTTGTGATCAATCTCATGATGACGGCGCTGGCCCGGCCGGCAGACGGGAGACAGCCGGTCTTGATGCGCGGAGCGGCCCCGCGTCCGGTCGGGGGACCGGCAGAGTGAGCGCGCGATTTGTCGCCTTGGTGGCCGGCGTCCTCTTCTTCTTCCTCGCCGTCGCCACCCAGGGCATCCTTCCTTTCCTCGAGCCATCGGCGCGAACCAACGCAGTGACTGCAGTTGTCCGGACCGATTTGGGCCAGCTCAAATGGATGCGGACCGAAGCGACCAATTACACGCCGCTGCAGCAGCTGGGGCGCAAGGTGTATCTGCGCGAAGGGTGCTGGTATTGCCATTCAGAATATGTGCGTCCGGTGACGGGCGAGACACGCCGCTGGGGACCGGTAAGCGAGGCCGGCGAATATGCCTATGATGTGCCGCATCTCTTCGGCACGAGGCGCATCGGGCCGGATCTGACGCGGGTCGGGCTCAAGTATGGCGACGAGTGGCATTTCGCGCATTTCTGGAACCCACGCCTGCTCACGCCGGATTCGATCATGGCGCCCTATCGAGGGCTCTTTGAGACGCCGGCCGAGGCGGTCAAGATTGTGGACGCCGGCTCCGGCAATCGCACCCTCGACAAGACGCCTGTCACGGAAAAGCTATTTGATTTCGGCAGCAAGGAGCAGATCAAGCTCACGCCGAATGAAGACGGGCTGCTCTTCGTGCCGCTGCAGGCGCGGGGCAAGTTTCCGCTCGTCTGGACCCCGAATAACGAATACATGGGCGACAGCGTCACGGTCGCCGCGGAGACGAATGAACTCCAAGGTCTCATCGCCTATGTCCAGAAGCTCGGGATGAACCGCGGCAAGTGGCGCGATCTGTTCGAACCGCAGCAGATCGAAGTTACCGACGCTACTCTGCCGCGCTCGGCGGAATGGATTGCCTATGGCAAGGAGGTCTACGAGCAACGCTGCGTCGGTTGCCACGGGACGAAGGGCGACGGCAATGGTCCGGCAGCCACCTTCCTCTACAATCAACGCCCCCGAAATTTCACCCAGGGCGTGTTCAAGTTCCGCCTGACCAAGGAACCTCTGCCGACCGATGGCGACCTGCTGCGAACGATTACCCGCGGAGTGCGCGGGACGGCGATGCCGCCCTGGTATGAGCTGCCCCTGACGGACCGCCTCGCGGTCATTCAATACATCAAATATGATCTGACGGTGGATCGCTCGGATCCGGCTGGTCCGCATGCCTGGTTCATCGAGGAGCCGCCCGGCCCGCCCTTGTATATCCCGCGGCCGCCTGCTCCGTCGCAAGAGATCATCGCTCACGGCAAGGAAATTTGGGAAAGCGCCAAGTGCTGGGAATGCCATGGCCACTCTGGCAAGGGCGATGGTCAAAAGGCGCCGGGACTGAAGGATGATTTCGGCTTCCCGATCAGGCCCGCGGATCTCACCAGCGGCCAGTTCAAATCGGGCGCGGGGGTGGAGGACATGTTCAGGACCATCAGCACCGGGTTGAGCGGCACGCCCATGCCGACGTTCAAGGATTCGTTCCCTGAACAGGACCGGTGGGCGCTCGCCTATTACGTTCTCTCGCTCTCTGCCTTCAAGGACCCGCTCACCGGAACAGCCCTAGCGATCTCCGCGACGGACCGTGCGGCGCTCGACAATCCCAAGCTCGAGGCGTCGTCGCCGGACGCCGCCTTTATTCCACGTGAAGGCACGGAGCAGAGTTCCGCAGCGCCGAACGCGACGTTGGCCGGGAACCAGGGAACTCCCGTCGCGGCTAGCGGCGGAATCGTCATTCAAAAGAGACAGTAACCAATGGCCGATTACGAGATCATGGGACCCTACCTGCTCGCATTACTGATGGGCATGGGGGCCGTTTGCGTTTTTATCTGGGGCGTTTTTTCGGGCGCCTTCCACAACACCGATGAGGCGGCTCTGAAATTCTTTCGCGCGGAGATGGAAAATGACAGAAACCATAAGACCTTCGGGCGAGCCGGCGAGTGACGCCACGCGCGACGAGTTAGAGGAATATGCAGGCGGCTACATCAAGGCATGGGTCGGACGTATCCCCGCGTGGCTGTTGGTCGTCTACACCGTGCTCTTCATATGGGCGCTCTACTATCTCTACAATTATTGGGGTGGATTCGGGCCGGGCCGGCTCAGCTGAGTGTCCAAAACGGCGGGTTATAGCTCCGGGTGTCCGAAAAGGGCGCAGAAAATGTTGGTAGCCAGATTTATTCTAGCGGTCGCCGCCCTGAACTTGTTGCTCCTGGCCTCTGAACTCACCTTGAACGTGATCCGGGCCTTTCTTGGCTAAAGAGGCGAGCGCATGTTGAAAGATACGGTTTTCTCATTTGCCCATGCGAGCGCGGAGCAGGCCATTGCTTTCATTGTCTTCGGAATGTTCACGATCGGCTTCTTCATTTGGGTCGCCTATCTCGTGCGGATGAGGCATTGATAACCGCGCGGCCCCTGCTTTTTGCTGGATTAGGCAAAGTGGATTGACTTGCGCAGAAACAGCTCCATCGCGGCGGATGAAGGCAGGCGGCACGGAAACTCTGCATGGTCTATTACCTCACTCTCTTCGTCGCGGGATTTGCTGGCAGCTTTCATTGCGTCGGCATGTGCGGCGGCTTTGCTTGCGCGCTTGGCCGCGACCCGCATGGACACGCCGCGACCGTGCTGCGCCACTTTCTCTATAACACGGGTCGAGTGACAACTTATTGTTTCCTTGGCGCGCTCGCCGGCGCGCTCGGCCAAGTATTGTGCAATGCGCAGGGAACAAATCTTGTGCTGTTGGGCGGTTCCATCGATGCCGCCCAGCGCGTCCTCGCGATCATCGCGGGGCTACTAATGATCGGCATGGCAATGCAATTCTTCGGCTTGCCGCATTTCTCTCGCCGCCTTCAGATCGGCTTCGCCGGGAGTGCATTCGCCCGGGCCCTGCGCACCCTGCTCGCGACGCGCAGCCGCGCAGCGCTGCTCGCCCTTGGGGTTTTCAATGGCTTCCTGCCATGTCCCCTGGTCTATGCCTTCGTCGCCGAGGCGGCGAGCACCTCTCGAGCGCTTTCCGGCTTTCTCACCATGGCGTCGTTTGGATTGGGGACCTTTCCCGCGATGTTGATGATGGGCGGTGTTGGCCGCCTTCTTGCCCCGGCATGGCGACAACGTGGCGTGTGGTTGGCTGGCAGCTTCATTCTGCTGCTCGGGATGATCACTCTCGGCCGAGGGATCGCACCCATGGCCGCGCACGTCGCGCATGCCTGGACTGGAGGCCATCCCGCGTGAGCGCCAACGGCGAAAGCTTGTGCGACCATTGCTTTTTAGCCGTCGGCCCGCGCCCGATGCGGCGCATGGTGAACGGGAAGAGCTGTGCGTTTTGCTGCTACGGCTGTTGCATCGCCTTTCAGGTGAAGAGCGGGAAGCGTGAGGAGTCGGACGCCGCATGGGTCCTGGTCCGGCTCGGCGTCGGCGGCTTCCTCTCGATGAATATCATGCTGTTCAGCATCCTGCTCTATACGGGCGCTTTCACCGGGGCGGATGCGAATGTGCTTCCCCGGATCGAGCTTTTGCTGTGGATTCTAGCCACGCCTGCGGTGGTGATTCTCGGCGGACCCTTTCTGGTCGAGACTTGGCTCAACGGAATCAGGGGACGATTGACATCTTCGGCGCTGATCGTCGTCGGCGTCGGCGCAGCTTATATTTATTCCGCTTTTGCGGTCATCGGGCAGAGCCCGCGTGTCTATTTCGATACCGCCACCATGGTCCTAATGCTGTTCACGGTAGGCCGCTATCTCGAAGCGGTCGGTCGCGCCAGGGCGGCGCGCGACCTCGAGCCACTCCTGGCCGCGGAAGGCGACTACGCCACTGTGGTCAGTGGCGTCACTGAGACGCGCCGCCCGGTGCGGGAGATCGGTGCCGGCATGCTGGTGCGGGTGCAGGCGGGCGAGCGCATTCCGGTCGACGGCGTGGTGACCGAGGGGGACTCCCACATCGACGAAGCCGTGATCACCGGAGAAAGCCGGCAAGTAGCGAAAAGCGTGGGGTCCAAGGTGATTGCTGGCAGCATCAATCTCGATGGTCCGCTGCTGATTCGAACAAGCGGCGCCGGCGCCGCAACTCGTTGGGCCCAGATTTGCCGGTCGGTGCGTGATGCGTTGTCGCGGCGCGGCCCGACCCAGCGCATCGCGGACCGCGTCGTCGCCGTCTTCGTGCCTGTCGTTCTGGCCCTCGGCGCGCTGACGGTTTTCTATTGGGGGCGCTGGCTCCCCTTCGATCGGGCGCTCCTGGCTGGGCTTGCGGTGCTGGTGGTCGCCTGCCCCTGCGCGGTCGGCCTCGCCGCGCCGCTAGCGACCTCGATCGGCATCGGGCGACTGGCGCGGTGTGGCTGCCTGGTCCGGGAGCCCGGCGCGCTCGAGGCCCTCGCGCGGATGCAAGCGCTGGCGTTTGATAAAACCGGCACGCTTACGTCCGGAAAAGCTCATCTCGTCAGCATCGACACCGATGGGGTCGAAACCGTTGAGGCGCTGGCTCGTGCGGCCGGGCTCGAGCGCCACTCCGAACATGGTTTGGCCCGCGCCGTAACCTTGGCGGCGGCGACGCGCGGCATCAAGCCGATAGCGACGCGCGAGGTGCGAATTGTGCCCGGCCGCGGTATCCGGGGCAGCGCCGATGGCGAGGTAGTCGCGGCCGGGAATGGCTTCTTCATGAGCGATTTGGGTTGGTCGTTGGCTCCCGCTTTGAGCGAGCGCGCACGATCGCAGGAAGCGAGCGGCCATTCGGTCATCTACGTTGGCTGGGGCGGCAAAATTCACGCCGTGCTGTCGCTCGACGATTCGCCGCTTCCCGAGGCGCGCTCGACAATCGAGGCGCTTTGCAACCGCGGACTGAATGTGGCGCTGCTGAGCGGGGATCTCGCCAAAGCCGCGCAACGAATTGCGGCCGTGCTCGGGATCGAGGATGTCGAGGCGGGCCTATCGCCGGAAGCGAAGCGCGCCGCCCTGGATCGGCTGCGCCAACGCTACCGAGTGGTGGCGATGATCGGCGATGGCCTCAATGACGGTCAGGTCCTCGCCGACGCGGACGTTGGCATCGCCGTCGGGTCAGCCACCGATCTCGCCCGCGAAACCGCGGCAATTGTGTTGCCCAAAGACGGATTTTGGATGCTGCCCTGGATCGTCGACCTCGCCCGGGCGGTTCGCAAGACCATTCTCACCAACCTCATGTGGGCGTTTGGCTACAACCTCGTCGCCCTGACGCTCGCTGCGCTCGGAATTCTCGAGCCGGTTCTGGCGGCCGGGGTCATGGCGGGATCGAGCGTCCTCGTGGTGGCGAATTCGCTGCGGCTGGAGCGACTGCCGGAGCCGGGTCCATCGCCGTCGAAGTCCGAGGCCGTAGGCCATGATGTCAGCGTTTCGGCGATGCTTGGACAGGCGATCGAGCCCGAACTGACAGCGTCTCAGCCGAACACATCATAAGTGAATGCGTCGTACCAGCCGTCCGCCTCACGGACCGTCTGACGGCGGGTCTCGGCGTTTTCTCCCACTTTGGAGATAAAGACATCGCGGGTCCTGAGTGCGCCATCGACGGGCTCGAAACTAGTGGCGTCGCTCACCGCATCGTCGGCGGCGAGATAAGTAAAGCACGTATTGAACAGGTGGGGCGCAAAGGGCTCCGATCCGCTGAGCGCCGCCGCGATTGCGAAGGCGCAGACCTTGGCCTGGGAATTGGCGCAAAAGGCGGATTTCGGCATATCGCCGGCGCTGGCCGCATCCCCTACCACGTGGATCCCTGGCTGAAGCCTCAATTCGAAGGTCACCGGATCGACGGGGCACCAACCCGACTGATCCGTTAGGCGGGCCTGCTGCGCCAGTTGACCGGCTATTTGCGGCGGTATGACATTGACTACGGCGGCCGTGAACGTTTCGCTCGCCGTTTTGACCGATCGACCCTTCACGTCGACTGCCGTGATCCCGCCGGTGAATTGGCCTGGTAGCCATTCGATCATTCCCGGATAGTGTCGATTCCAGGCGTCTTCGAACAGGTCCTGTTCGAAGAAGGTGTCCTTCGCATCGAGGATCAGAATTTTGGACCGTGGCTTGTATTGTTTGAAATAGTAAGCGACCAGGCAAGCGCGCTCGTAAGGGCCCGGCGGGCAGCGGAAAGGGTCGGGGGGCGCGACGACTACGAAAACGCCGCCGTCCTCCATGCTTTCGAGTTGCTTCCGCAGCACCTTCGTCTGTGGCCCGCCGCTCCAGGCGTGCGGCATGGTCTGGCTCGCCGCTTCGTCGTAGCCGTCGATGGCGTCGAACTTGAAAGCGATGCCTGGTGAAACGATGAGACGGTCGTAGGGCAATTTCGGGCCGCTCGCGACCCTGACGATCTTGGCCACCGGATCAATCGCCACAGCGGAATCATGAATCACCTTGACGCCGTATCGTTCTGAAAGCATCTCATAACCATGGGTGAGCGATTCCAACGACCGAAGCCCGGCAAGATAAAGATTGCTGAAAAAGCAGGTCTTGTAGCGCGTCTTCGGTTCGATCAGCGAGACGTCGATATTCTTGACGCTCGCGGCCAAATATTTGGCCGCGGTTGCGCCACCCACGCCGCCGCCTATCACAACCACGCGTGGCTTGGCTTGGCCTGCCGCGATTTGGGGGGCGAGCGCCAATCCCGTCACGGCTGTTACAACGCATTCGCGACGGGTCCAGCATTTCATGGCGACTTGGCTTCCTTCCCCCGCGCCGCAAGATAGCGCGCCACCGTCCGGATCTCGTCGTCGGAGAGCGACAGGCTCACGGTGTGCATAATATGGCTCGAACTCTCGTTCGACTTGAACGCCTGCATCATGTCGGCGAGCTTCCCCGCGTCCAACCCGATGATCGACGGAATGCCCCTGTCGCGACCGTCGAGGCGATGGCAAGACGCGCAGGTCGCGGCGAGTTGGGCACCTCGATCAAGCTCTGCGGCTGCGACTTGGCCCGCGACGGCAATGAACAGGCTTGCAGAAAACCAAGGTGCAAATGGCGGCATCATCCTTAACTCACCGCGAGTGAGTGTTCTAATGCAAAGACGCCGCCGCCGTCCTCTTCCCAGATGAATTCCAGTGAACCGCTGTCCGTCGCCCGAAGGTAGAACTCGATGTAGGGATTGCCCGCAATGGATTCGTGAAGATCGACGCTGAACACCACGACGCCGCTAAAGCGGCAGATAAACTTGTTGATGATCTTGCGCGGGATGACTTTGCCCTGTTCATCTTTGCGAAGGCCGGTTTCCATCGCATGGGTGATCAGGGCCTTGATCAGAAAAATCTCCCCCTTCGCCGCTGTGGCCGGCACTTGCACGCGTGGCGCGATAACCATCGTCGATCCGTCTCCAGCTTATTATTTACAACCGTTGATGGTTACTTCGACCCAGGTCTTGGCCAACAGCAGCGCGCCATCGTTCATCTCCGCCACGGCCAGCACATATTGCGGCTCGGCTAGGCG
Source organism: uncultured Alphaproteobacteria bacterium (assembly GCA_963815815.1). GTDB lineage: Bacteria > Pseudomonadota > Alphaproteobacteria > Rhizobiales > Beijerinckiaceae > Methylocapsa. Next base: position 190,862 of record CAWFIA010000006.1, on the reverse strand, counting down.
AATCCGCGTCGACACGCGGGGTTCGCTGCGCTGGGGGATGAAATGGAAGGTAGCGACATCGACGAGCGGGTTTCGTGGCGCCAGCACACGCGCATACCTTACGTGATCGGCTTCAGTCATTGGGCTGTCGATCGCGAGAGTCAGGGGCACGGTATATCCGTTCGGAAAGACACGCGGCATCGCGAGGTGAACGCGGTCCGATTCCGTGGGCGTCTTTCCAGTCAGTTGCTTAATCAGCACGACTGCATCATCTGCATCAGCGCTCGCTGGCGCGCTCGGCGGTAATAGGAGAGCGGCGCTCGCAAATCCAGCGGCGGCAGTCAACAACCGACGCCGTGTCAAGCAGATCGCCCGAGTTCTCCTCGACCATGCCGATCTCCTTGAGATTGGGCGACTGGCTGACGGCGGCAGACAATGTCTCAGCGGGTCTGCACGCCATTTGGTCAATTCCCAATGATCTCAAATGCGCTTGTGATGATACCCTGGCCCTCTAAGCGAGTCCAGGCGATTGAGCATGTCGCATGCGCGCCGCAAAGTTGCCGGCCCAAAGTCCCGAAGGCGAAGACGCAGCCGGAGGAAATACCCGCAAACTGTGTCGCTAGAGCTCCCGGGATTGCGCCAAAAGCTCGCTAGGGCGATCAGCTCGAGCCTCGGCCTTGGACGACGAGAACTATATGAGAAACGCGACCCTCCGAAATTACGCACGATAAAGCCTCGCGCGTTAGCCGCACGGTACCCGTGCCAACATGACAAAGAGGAGAATAGCAACGCTGGGCGTCTTGACGCGATCAGGGTCGGGGTGACCAGGTGTAAACTCTGGGTGCAGTTCCGTGCTTTATGCTCATTGAGCTTGCCTTGACGGTCTTGCTTTCCGATAGGAAGAGGTCATCGCCTCATTAAATTGCATCCAAATTTTTATCGAGAGGAGTTTCACTCCTGCGAGGAAGTTTTCGGGCGTCCAAATCAAGCGGCATTTTCTCCCTCAGCACGGCGAGAGCTACCTGTGGTTGCCGCTCAGCCGGGCAGTTGTGTGACAAGGCGGCCGCCTAACGACAAGGCAAGGCTGGCATCTCTATGATCCTATTGCTCCGGCACTGTGAAGTTTTCATGCGGCGTAGCGAATATTGGAATCTTGGAAGTAGGCTTTGATGCGTTGGTCTGATTTTTCGATTGTGGTCATGTGCGCCGCGGCGGCGGATTTGAGCTTGGGCTTTGTACGGACGGCAACCTTTGCGCCGATGGCTGCTTGAGGTCGGCGTTGAGCCGCTCGTCGGGATTCAACTCGGGTGAATAGCTTGGCAGATAGAAGATTTCGATCTGACCGCTGTGATCGGCGAGCCAAGCTTTGACCGGCTTGGAATGGCGGACGCGGAGGTTGTGCAGGATCAGGAAGATCTTGTCGCCGGCGTCCTTGATCAGCGCCTCGAGGAATTCGATGAGCCGGTCGGCGTTGAAAACGTCGTCAATGATCATCCAGCGCGCCTTGCCCTGGTTCGTTACGGTCGAGATCAACGACAATTTCTGTCGGCTCCCCGGCGCATAGGCCACGGGGGTTTGGCCCTTCGGAGCATAGCCCCTGCCTCGGACATCGGTGTTGACGAGCGCCGTCTCGTCGCCCCAGTGGATCTCGCCGCCCTCGGATTTGGCGCGTTTTGCGATCGCCGGATATTCCTCGAGCCACTTGCAAAATTCATTGCCCGCGTGATTTTCTCTTCGTTGGACGAGGTATCGCTGGCTCCGGTTAAGCTGGTTTGACGGCCTTGCGGCGGAAAATTTGATCGACGGCGAGAGCCAGAATGCCAAACATCAGATGGCATTTCACCTTGATGGCGCCGCGCACGCGCACGAACCTTCCGCCGAATTCATCTTTCAATCGTCCATTGACGCGTTCGACCATGGTGCGGAAATCATAGAGCCTGTCATCTGGGTCTGGCATGGCGATCAATTTCATTCGCGCGACTTCCTCGGCGCACTCGGCTTTGGCTTCGTGTTGTCCGCGAAAATTGCGGTCGATCAACGCAACATGTCCAAGCGCCTTGCTTTGGTTGGCGATGGCGCCGGCGTCATAGGCCGCGTCCATCAGCTCGTAGAGATAGGCAACGCGCGCGCTTGTCATGGTCATCAATGGGATGGCGACCTGACTATCATGCACAGAGGCTGACGTCAGTACGCACGAGACCGGGATTTGACCGTTGGCGACATCGATGCGCAGCTTGTATCCGATCCATGTCTCTTTAAAGCCTTTGCTGTTCTTTTTAGCGCCGACATCACATTGGGTGGGAAGCTCAGCGAGCATTTGGTTGACGGTCTGCGCCGTTTGCCGTTCGAGGCGGGTTGGTTCCGGCTTAGGCCGTTCCGCCTCTTTGCGCGGACGCCCGCGGGTCGTTTTGGGTTCACGCCCGGCCGGCGGCGGAGCGCCAGCGGGGGCGGCGGCGGCGCATCGTCCTTCTTGGCCGGTTTCTCGCGCGCCTCTATCTCCGTGGCGTCGCGCGCGATCGTGCCGATGATGCGCCCGCCAAGTGTGCGTTCAATCAGCGCCGCATGCATTTTATCGGGCAGATCACCTTGCGCAAATTCAGCAAAGGCGCGGGAAAACGTGGCTTCCGAAGGAACCTGCGCCCGCCTCTCCCAACCACAGACACGGCGCAGTGGTTGGTCGACGCCAAGACGATCAATGAGAGCGCGGGTGGTGGGAGCGCCGAACACCGCCTTGGCGACAAAGGCGCGCGCCAGGCCACGCCTATCCTCCTGCGGACGCCCAGCGCCGCTGGACGGATCAGGGACGAAGGCTTCGAGGCCGATCACATCGAGAAGGGTGATGAGCCGACCGAGCAACTCGGTCATCGGCTCGATTTCTTCGCACAACCATGGCAACAAGGAGCGTTGAATGTGAGTCCAACGCGCCCACATGGCGTCAAGAGGATCAGTCATCATGTTACCACAATACGTCTGATTCAAATCGCAATGATAGCAAAATAATACCAGAATAACACACTAAAGTCATTCTACACGCTACTTGATAATACTGCGCTACTTACTACATACAACACCCGCATCAAACCGGCTTTGCTAATAATTTTGCAAGAGGCTCCCTCGTCGAGCCATTTCTTGACCGCCTCCGAGCGCTGCTCATAGGCGCGACGGATTGGCTTTTGCGGCGTGAAGCCCCATCGCTTGAGATAGTTGCCGACGCCGCGCACCGACAGCTTGATGGCGCATTCGCGTTCGATCGGCAGCATCACCGCCGGGCGCGTCCACAGCGCGAAATCCATCTTCAACTGCTCGGGCCGCTTATCACAGATCAGCTTGGGGATTTTATCCTCCTGCGCGGCGTGAGACGCCCCCACAGGCATGATACGCGAGTCTTGGTCGGTCAGATTGATCTCATCCGTGGGCCGGGGACCCTCGGCTGGGCAGCTCGGGCGGCTTGCCGCCAGGTTTCTTGCCCGACGCCGCCGTTTTGGCCTCTCGCGCTGCGATCTTGGCTTCATATTCGGCCCGCTCGCGCTCGAAGCGTTCCTTGGCCCGTGCCTCGATCTTCGCCCGCGCCTCGGCGAGTTTCCGCAATCGCTCCTTGCGCCGCGCCAATTCATCGGGGATCGACATACCGTCCGGAATGTCCGCCTTGTCCGCCGCCTCGGCTTTGGCCATGAGCTCGGCGACTTCGGCCTTCAGCTGCGCCGCGATCTTGCCCGCATGCTCATAGGAAAGCGCGCTGCGCCGATTGGCGTTGGGCGTGGATCTTCGTGCCGTCGAGCCCAATCGCGCCCATCTTGAGCATGCCCATCTCGCGCGCCAACAGCAGCACTTGAACGAACAGCCCCTCGGTTTGCTTGAGAAACCGCTGCCGGAACGCGGCAATGGTGTCGCGGTCCGGATGTTCGTTCGCTGCGATGAATCGGAACGCCACCGAGTCGTAAGTTGCCCGCTCCAGCTTGCGGCTCGAAAACACCCCCGTAGCGTAGCCATAAACGACAATGCCCAGCAGCAGCGCCGGGTGGTAGGACGCAGAACCAGACCCGCGATAGCTCTTGCTCATCGCAGACAGATCCAATCCGTCGATCACCTCCACCACAAACCGCGCCAAGTGCTTTTGCGGCAGCCACTCATCCACCGACGGAGGCAGCAAAAACCCCGTGTCGCGGTCAATCGTGCGGAAGTTGCTCAACGGGTCCGTTCATGTCGTGCGCGAATCAATACCGTGATTCTAACGCATGCCCCGCCCAGCGTTACAGTAAGTCCGACGGGCTGCTAGAGCCGACATTCTGGCCGCTCGACTCCGGCACCGGCATCGGCGGAATATTCATGAATTTCCGTTTTGAGCTAGCCGCCGCTGAATCGACCGCGTCAAGGACCCGTGCCCGTCCGATAGCGCCTTTGCGAGGGTCATCCTCGAGACGCCTAACTTCCGAGCCGCCTCCCTCTGCCCAAGCTCCTTGCACATAGATCGAATGCGCTCGTCTAATACCAACGGCATTAGGCAACAACCGACGCCCAAGCTCGTGTGGCGATTGAGGCGATGCGCTTTGACTTCAGCAGTGAGGGCGTTCCATGCGGCGCAACATGCGTCAAGGATCTCATCATAGTTTTCGAACACGCGGTTGCTCAAATGGTTCTGGCGCAGGAACTGCCAAATGTTTTCGACCGGGTTCAACTCGGGGGAATAGGCTGGTAGGTGGAGCAGACTGATGTTGGCGGGGACCCGCAGCTTGCCGCCAGTTTGATGCCATCCGGCTCCATCGAGGAGCAGCACGGCGTGGCTGCCTTGCGTCACTTGGCTGCTGATCTCCTCGAGATGCAGGCTCATCGCTCGGGCGTTGGCGTAAGGCAAGACCAAAGCCGCGCCGATATCCCTGCAAGGACAGACGGCGCCGAATATGTAGGCCCATTCGCGTCGCTGATCGCGCGGCGCGGGCGGCCGGCTGCCGCGCTCGGCCCAAACGCGAGTGAGCGTGCCCTGCTGGCCGACGCGGGCTTCGTCTTGCCACCAGAGTTCAATCGGTTTTTCGCGTGCATGCTCGGGGATTGCGGCCTTGACCAGATCGGCGAAGTTTTTTTGTGCGCCTCCTGCGCCGCAGGATCTTGCTGTGGATGGCGGGGCCGCACCGACAAGCGCCGGAACCCCAGCCGGCGCAGCATCGCGCCGACGCTGCGCTCGGCCAGGGTCACATGGAACTGGGTCTTGATCACGCGGGCCAGATCCACTCGTCGCCAGCGCACCACGCCGTCGACGGCAAGGTCAGGTCCTTTGCGAACCATCTCCGCCACAAGAGCTTCTTGTTCGGGCGTGAGGCGCGGCTTCGGCCCGGCCGCGATGCGGTTGCAGAGCCCGGCGACGCCTTCGGCGTTGTAGCGTAGAACCCAATCGCGCAAGGTCTGCCGATCCATGCCGCAGAGCTTGCCGGCTTCGCCCCGATTATATCCTTCAAGCACTAAGGCCAGCGCCAACATCCGCCGCGCCGCATTGGCGTCCTTGCTGTGCGTCGCCGCTTCGCGAAGCTCCGCTGCAGTGAAATCATCGCGCGTGATCGCCAAGGCTTCCGGCATCAAAATCTCCCCGAATCATCTCCAATCCGAAGAGAATCACGACAGTGCGAATTTGCGAAGACCCCCTGAGTCAGACGCCAATGCCGTTGGTATAAGGAAACATCGTCGAGCGCCGGCCCATATTCGATGCTCAATCGCCGCGACGTCCCGAGTTCACGATAGACCTCGGACGTCGAAGCCGCGCCTGCTACTAATATCCCAACAATATACAATACACCTCAAGCAGCGTAGCGCACATGCTTTGCATGAAAATATGATTTGACCCGCTGTGGACGTCGCTGGATGGATTTGAGGATCGACGCGGTGGTGGCGACGAGGTCATCGCGGGTCTTGGCGCGCGGCTTGTTCTTGATCGTCTGCTTCAGATCGTTGTTGAGATATTCATCCGGGTTGTGTTCCGGCGCATAGGCCGGCAGATAAAAGATCTCGATTTCGTTCTTGTGGCGCGCCAGCCAATCCTGGACGGCCTTGGCGTGATGGACGCGCAGATTGTCGACAACGAGAAAGACCTTTTGCTTCGCGTCCTTGACGAGACGCTTCAAAAAATCGATGAAGATCGTCACGTTCAGCGCGCCCTTGTAGAGCCTGAACCGCATCAGGCCGCGATTGCTCACGGCGGCGATCATGCTCGTCGAGAACTTCTGTCCGGTCTGCGTCAGGATCGGCGTCTGTCCTTTCGGCGCGTAACCGCGGCCGATCTGATCCTGGTTGCAGACGCCCGTCTCGTCGCTCCAGTAGATCGCCGCCTTCTCGCGCTTCGCCCGCGCCGCGATCGACGGATAGTCCTGCTCCAGCCAGGCCGCGATTTTTTGCGGATCGCGCTGTGTCGCCCGCGTCAACGGCTTCTGCGCGGAAAAGCCGCACCGCTTCAGATAGAGCTGCATCGTCGACAGGCCGAGCGTCTTGCCGAATTTCTTGTGGATCAGCTCCCGCACCGCCTGGGCTGTCCACAGCGCGAAAGGCAATTGCATCTGATCGGGGCATTTGTTCGCAATCCAGCCCTGCACGCGCCGCGCTTGCGAAGCCGTCAAAATTCCGCATCCTCTGCGGGGCGAAACTCGCCGCCCGTCCAGCAAGCCTTCCGCGCCGGCGTCCTGGTGGCGTTGCAGCCATCGGTTCACCGCCTGCCGATGCACCCCCACCGCCCGCGCCGCCTCGCCTTGCCTCATTCCTTCATGCAACACGAGATAAACCGCGCGCTCGCGTAGAGCTTCTTGCGCTTTCCAGCCTATGCTGCGAAAATCCGTCCGTTCCATGCTCCTCTATAACATGGCGTCCATCCGATGTCATGTATAATAATGGGATATTAGTAAACTGGCAAATCGCTGGTAAGCCGCTCTACAATACTGTATATAATTGTTTGAAGTTCGGTCTGTCGCAAGCACCACCATGATAAACACTGACGATGAACCTACAGCGGTTGATGTCAACGCAAAACCAAAAGCAGGGCCGCATCGCTGGAAGCCTGGCAAATCCGGCAATCCGCGCGGCATGGTTCGCGGCAGCCAGCACAGGGCGTCTCTTCTCGCAGAGAGCCTGCTTGACGGCGAATGCGAGCGCTTGACTCGCCGAGCCGTGGACCTCGCCCTGACAGGCGACGTCCCGGCGTTGAAAATGTGCCTTGAGAGGATTCTGCCCCCGGTCCGCGAGCGGCCTTGTTCTTTCAAACTACCGCCTATGTCGACGGCCGCCGAAGCCGCCGCCTGCATGGCGCGTGTTCTCGAAGGCATGGCGACGGGCGAAATATTGGCGTCGGAAGGCGCGGCGCTCAGCGCCACGATCAGCGGCTACGTCAAGATCCTTGAGGCGTCCGAGTTCGAGGCAAGAATTTCCGCGCTCGAAGCGCGAGAGAAGATAACCGAGGAAGCCGATGAGGTATGAGCGACGCCTGTCTCGCCTTGAGGCGCACAGCGATGCGAGCGCCAAAAGAGCAGGTTCGGCTCTTTATCAGTTTCGTCAATCCCGACGGAACCCAAAAGCTGACTTCGTCAAGCTCGACGACGAAGGCATCTCACTTCGTCGCCGCTCCGACGAAACGGTCGAACAGTTCATGGAGCGAGTTCGCGAAGAGGTTCGCTTGACCGATGAGCAAAGCAATATCCCGCGCAGAGCGCCTGTGCGCGTGATCGTGCTTCAGTGCGATTCCGAAACATCGACAAATTGATGTTTTTGACGATGGCCTCGGTCGGTCATCTGGTTTTTCCTCTTTTCGTCGTCGGAATTTCGGCGGCTAAACTCTTTAGGCTGCTTCAGTCGGTAATGTCGGTGAAAAACCTAACGTGCCCCGTTCCAAGGTCGATCTCTTCGCCGGCGACGGACTTCGCGACGGACTTCGCTTCGAGCTTCTCGCATTCGACCGCCATCAGCGCGCACCGGCGCGCAACCTGCCGTTGGCCTTCCGATATGTGCTCCGCCCCGCCAAGGTCGGAGATAATCTCAGCCAGGACATCGCGAAAACGGCGCGCTTCTTTCGATCGGCCATCGACGTTCTCGACAAACAGCTGCGACCCGTTTGAGACGGCGCTGCGAGTCGTCGGCGAGCGCTCGGCGATCGCTAAATCTTGGTCCATTCGGCACCCTGAGGTTACCCCAGCAGAATACGCCCGAAATAATATTTTATACAATATTGACATTACGAGACATTCTCGGACAGCGCACCTGATCAGCCATCAGGAACATGTTTTTGCCGCTTCGGCAGCTTCAGTTGCAACTCCATTTGCGCCAGTTCGGCGCGCGCTGAATCGGTTCAAGCTTGCGTAGTTCGGACGGCAAACTTTTATTGTCGCGTCGGCGCGTGCCCCGCCCCCAGAAAACGATCGGCGCGCCGATCATGTCCCAGCAATCGCTCGAAGTGAAGCTGTGGCCGATCATTCAATTCCACCGGCATATGACACCGTTGTTCCCACCACCGCCTTGGGGGTCGAAATTACAAGCCCATGCATGAGCTGTTGTAGCGCTCGGATAGGCTACGGCGAAATTGGCGGCCGGCGGCTTGAACGCCGGGCATAGTGAGTTTACAGGGACGTCGCAGGGCTTGTCGCACGTTGTTGAACCCAGACCCGAAAACTGGGAGGCATAGCCATATATATTCGGCAGGGAACTGCAAAGTGGGATTCCACTTTCAGTAGATCCCCCGGGGACCTGACCATAGGAAGGAGTGATCGGGACACTTGTGCCCCCTGGCGCGAAGACGATTCGGTAAAGCGGCGCGTCACCCCCGTAGACCTGAGGATCGTTGGGCCAAGTATAGGCTTTGTTCATGACCGCATGAACAGTATCGTCGCCTATGCAGGCTGTCGGGTCACTGGTGACGTCAGTGCATTGAGCATATGGAGGCTGCCAAGCCTTGCTTCCGAGATAGCCGTACGGAAAGGTACAGACTTTTGGATCACAGCTTGAATTTTTGATGAATGCTCGACCTTGGCACGTAGTGCTGGCCCCGTTGTTCCAACACGCAATCCCGTAATTGATCCCTTGGTAATAGCAATGACTGTCCGTGCTACAGGAACCGCCGTATGCCGCAGCTGGCGCGTTTAGGCAAAATGATTTCCACAAATGGCAATTGGCGTCTGAATCGCTGCAACTGGGATCTGGGACTGTCGGAAATTCATATCTCCCGCAATTCGAGAAACAGCCGACAATCCCGTCGCCGGGAGGGTTTTGCGGCATGCCGTTGCCGTCTACGATGACAAAAGCATACAGCGCTTGGCCCGGAGTTGTCGGAGGCGTCGTATAGCCGGTAAGGTCCGAGCGTTTGAGCTGGAACTCCGGGCTGCACTGACCCAGCTTTGTACCCGCTGATCGCAGGTCGGCTCCGTGTGCCGTGAGGGGGTAATTCTGGGCTAACCACTGCGCATCATTTGGGAGCGCGGGGTCAGTGGTGCCGCCCCCGACCTGCTGAATGTCCATGCTCAAATTCACGCCATTGACGGCGCTGATATCCGGATGATCCAGGTAGTATGTGGCGCCTTGCGCTTGCCCTTTCCCCTTTCCCTTCCCTTTAACAACAACGGTGGGTTGATAAAACGTCCATTCGGCAATGGTGGCGCCCACCGGGGGGCCGAGCAGCGCCTTGCTGCAATCGTAGAACCCAGAGCAGCCGCCGGTCTCGCACTGGGCTATCCCATTGACTGTGTCGTAGCGGCAGCCTGTTCGCACCCAGAAATTCGGGCCTGTAGAACCTTTGGGCGAGGTATCCTCCCATTCGCTCGGTACGTCGATGGTCAGGACATTTGTGTTATTCGGCGAGCCGGCGGGTAACATGACCCAGGTTTTCTCACGCGGGAAAACCGGGGTAGGCGGCTGCCCGGCCACGTGGGCCGCATTCGCAGTGCCAAGCACCGTCTGGTTGGAACAATTGACCAATTGCACCACTCTGTGTAAAGCTGGCGCAGGAACGGGTAGGTTATCCAAGCACGAATCCGGAGCCGCGTGACCGGCGACCGTCCCAAGTAACAGCAAGATTGAACTGAACCCAAAAGCTAAGAGCGAAATAATGAGGACCTTACCGCGCGTTCGCTTGTAGCGCCGAATTGGCTGTCGTGAAGCCGCTGTCATTTCCACACCCTCCTTGAAGTGGACCGCAGAAACACCACCATCGGTGTCTTGCGGTATCTTAGTCCGTATCCACCGTTACCATTACTTGGGAGCTTGTCGCCTCTCCTTTGAACGACACGACATTACATATTCTATCCGCCGTGTTTGTAATCAGGCCCAATGCTGCCTTTTGTTGAGCATCGGGGACTCTGCGCACCCGCGATATTAGGTTCTGCTGTAGTAACAAGTACCAGGAGAAAAGTTCGAGCGTTCAAGGCCGATCTCCGCAGCGAGAGAGCCTGTAGTCGCACGGTCGCAAGGGTTGCGCCCGCTCTCGCCGAGGGGCAGGGGTGCGGGATAATTTGCACCCAAGCTATTGAGAGGAGTGTCGCAATTTCCGCAGTGGATAGGACTTCAGGCGTCCCTAAACAACGGGTGCGTTGAGCAGCGGATGCCACCACCAAGCTCCGAGGGTTTGTCGAAGGGTACGGCGACGACCAGTACCTCGCGCTTCTCTGTTTCCCTGATAAGTCGTTTGTGCTCCGCACCGATAATGACGACACCCGGTTCGAGGCAAATCGTGTTACAGCCGAGAGAATGAGCCTCCTCGGCAGTTGCTTCGATGACCTTCCAGTGTTTGATGGGCGCCGGCAGCTGGCCTTCCTTTAGTCCTTGCATGAAGCACATGCACAGTCCCTCTCGGATGACGGCGAACATGCAATCCAGAATGCAGCCACTCCGGCGTCAGCGGCACGAGGTGTACCCGGTAACCTTCCGGTTCCAGATACCGCTGCAGCCAGGCTGCACCGGCTGGGCTGGAGCCTAGCGACGGAAACCCGACCAGAATATCCTTGCCCAGCACAAACGTATCACCACCCTCAAAGAAGGGCCGCGGATCATTGAGGAACTCATCTTCCGTCTCGCCCGATAGGATCGGTGTAGTATCGGGCATGCGCACGTGTCGTGCGCCCGGGTCCTCACTCAGACGCGTGCGAAAAAACTGTTCGTAGCCAAGATGTTTTTTGCAGCGGAACATCATGCGCAAATTAGTCTCGATGACGTGCTTGCCGATGACGATTTGGGGATCACGGGCGTATTGGTTGAACAGGCCGAGCGGGCTCGCCGCGATCTCCATATCTGTCAAGGGGCGGGGGCGGTGAACGATCACGCCGTGGTCCTCCAATACGCTCACCAGTGCTTCGGTCTGTTCTATCACGCCTTTGGCGCGCACGGGCATCGCCTGCCGCAGGGGCACGCCCTCCAATCCTTGCAGCATCGTCTTAAACCCGTGATACCGGCCCCAATCGGGGGACCATCGGGAAACACGCAGCGGGAACTATCGCCGACCAAGACCTCCCTTAGCTTGCCCCATTCGTTGAAGACCCCCAGAGGGCGTGCTTGCGTCGGCATCTCCGTCCTCCACCGTCTGCAGGCGATCACCATTATGCCGATCGGGAAATGGCTCGTCTCATTGCAAAGAGGGCGATCTCTCGGCTTTTTGCGCTCACCGGCCGCCACGGGACATCGGCTAACTTTCGATATTAACGGGCATTCCCCAGATGGGGCCGATCCGAGACCAATTCTGGCTCCCATCGGCTCGCTTGGCAAGCTGGATCCGTCGTAATTGGCGAAAGACAGACCACGTCTGGTATCGGCCCCATCCCGCGCGCAAAAATGGCGATCTTTCTGTCATATGGACGCACGTCCCCCGTGAGTTTGTGCCGAACCCATAACAATCGAACGCCTCACGCGGTCGAAGTGGCGGGCGGCGGTCGCAGTTCCGCGATCAATCGCAGGATGTCGGCGAAGAGGTTTTTCGGAATGGCGACCGCGGCCATCTGGAATGCAATGTAGCGACCAGAGCTGACCACCTTCGCGCCGATCTTGATCAGCTTCCCCCTCAGGCTGGTCAGCGACCAATCCTTGATCGCCTCCGGGGCAACTCGCGCACGCTGGCGCGTCCAAAAAATCTCGCCCTCGGGGCGACCGTTCGCCAGGCCCGGAATGAGGAGGCGAGCATCCAGTGTATCCTGTCATCGAAACCGTGCGACGGGGGCCCCCCTCGCCAGTGAAACTGTCACTTTGTAAGTTTTGAAACGATAGCTCGCAATGCAAGTTCCTCGTCAATTTTTCCCGCCTTTTCCGCTGAGGGACGATTGCCACCGGCAAGGCTCGACACCGCCCTGATGTCTTCGAAGGAGACGTTCTCAATCCTTTGCTTCATCAACTCGAGCAAAATCAGAATTTCGCTAATCGGAAGCGAGCCGTCTGACTTCACTTTCTTGAGATACGCATTGAGTTCATCTTCGGAGAGAGCCTCCTGCATACGGAGTTTTCGCAGCAATGTTTCGGCGTGCATCTTCGGCTCCGATTTCGCGACAACTACTCGCCACGAGTTTCGCGGCGCGGTATCGTCACCCGACGATAGGCTCGTCAAGATTGAAAATGGGCATCGGCGGGCCTGCTTAGAAGGCCAGATCAAGCATTTTGTCGCAGAACTCATAACTAATCCTGGAAAGGCGGACTCGCAACAGGCGGACACTGGCGCGAAAACGAAGCAACACGCAGGCTGGCGCGCAAGAAAATTCCCGGCGCAAATCCGCGACGCAAGTTTCAAGTCGAGCGCCGCTACGCGGCCGGTAGAAAGTCGCAAGCCGCAAAGCCGCCGCCGCAAAGCCGCAGAGAGCCACGCCAGCGCCCTGCCTCTGGGATGTCCGGAGCCTTGAACGCTTCTAGCTTCCCTATTTCTGTTGGCTCCGGTGCAGCGGCCCGTGGCCCCCCGTAGCTAACCGAAAAAAACTCCGCCGTTAGGCGATGAGCGATTCGCTTACAAGATCACAGGCTCAATGCCGCGCGGCGCTTCTCCGGGCGGAGCGCCCTCCGTGAACATTGTCTTGATTTGCTGACGCAGTTCCGGGGTGTCCTGGTGATGGTGAACCTGCACGGCGTGCTGCACCGCAGCTTCGAGCAGTTCCTCGTCCGAAGTCCGCCGAGAGCGCAACCGTGCAGTTCATTTCGCTAGGATATTCGCGACAGTCAATGAATTTCCGCCCCATTCCATCCTCCGTATGCCTCTTTCGATCGCTGGAAACGCCACGTGGTTTCTAAGCTTTCCCCTTGTTTTGAGCATTTTCTTTAGGCCTTGTGTCATCAAACGCTCAAGCCTTGTGTCATCAAAACCCAACATCGATAGGCAGCGCAGATCGTTTTCTGTCGATTGATCGGGCTTTTGTTGGGCATTCTCAAATCGGCCACACGGGCATATTCGGCGTCAATAAACTCTTCCTGACGCTTGTCGGCGAAGGCGGCGGGGTGTCTACGTCGTCGAGCTTGTCGTCTGATGAATTATTATCCTTATGCGCGTGGGCCGAAGGACAAAGCGCGATTGCTGCGACCGCAGCAAGTGTAAGTTTCTTCAGCTCGACCATTCATTTATCATCCGTCAGCCAAAAGAAATCGCGAAACATGCACGGCTCTAGGATTAGATAAACATCAAAGTCCCCGCAAATTAATTTTGTCCACATGGTCGACATTAATCTTTGCCGTGTAGATAGATTTATAAAGCTTCAGTCGGAAAACGGAAAATGGAAAATTCGGAAAAACGGAAAATTTTCTGTTATTTTCCGTAGGCGCAAACTCGCGCGGAGGGGAAGCGGAAAATGGAAAAAGCGGAAAAACACCCTGTAGGGGTTTCCGCATTTTTCGTTCCGCTAAGCGTGGAAAGTCGAGCCGCTTAATTGGGGGGCCATATGTGCCTCTCGGAAAGCCAAGATCCTGCCATGAGCGCTTTTCGTTCGAGGGCGGCTTTGATGGCGTTCCTGAAATTATTCCGTTTTCGATCGGCAAACCTTTTGGGGTCCTCGCCGGGCTCGGATTTTTCCGCCATGCGCGCGTCAAAACGTGGGCGGACGGCTTTTTCGGGCACGGCTCTAATTCTACTGAATCACAAAATCGAGGGAGATTCGCGTCGCGAGCAAATCTGGTAACTTGTTGATTCGTTGATCGATACCCGGTGTTTGATATGGATCTCTCGAGACCAACCAGCCAAGCGCGTTTTGCCGCCTATGTCGAGGCTCTTGTTGAAGTGATCGGGCATGCCGATCGGGCCAAGCCCTTGAACGATTATTGCGTCGGGCTGTTGATGCCCGGCGAGCGCAAGAGCGTCGAGCCTATGGCGGCGATTGTTGCGCCGACACGCGTCTCGGCCAAACATCAATCGCTTCTGCATCTGGTCGGCGAAGCGCCCTGGTCGGACGAGGCGGTCTTGGGTAAGGTTTTCGAGCTGGTTCTGCCTTCCCTCGAGAGACAAGGCCCGATCGAAGCCTGGATCGTGGACGACACGGGCATTGCGAAAAAGGGGACCCATTCGGTCGGCGTCGCGCGGCAATATTGCGGCAGGCTCGGCAAGCAGGACAATTGCCAGGTCGCGGTGACGCTGTCGATCGCCAATCATACGGCGAGCCTGCCGATCGCCTACCGGCTCTATATGCCGGAGGCATGGGCAAATGATCAGGCACGCCGAAAAAAGGCGCATATCCCCAAGGAGATCGAGTTCAAGACGAAGCCACAGATTGCGCTTGATCAGATCCGTGCGGCTCATGCCGCAGGCGTCGCGCCGGGCGTCGTGCTGGCTGATGCGGGCTATGGCGTGAACGGCGGCTTTCGCGCCGGAGTGACAGCTTTGGATCTGCCTTACGTCGTCGGCGTCCAATCGACGCTGACCGTTTGGCCGCCCGGTCAGGAGCCTCTACCGGCAAAGCCCTGGAGCGGCCATGGCCGCAAGCCGTCTCGTCTGAACCGTGATCTTGAACATCAACCCGTCACGGTCAAGGAGCTGGCGCTGAGCTTGAAGAAAAAAGCATGGCGCAGCCTCACCTGGCGCGAAGGTTCGAACACGCCGCTCGCCTCGCGCTTTGCCGCTGTGCGTCTGCGCCCAGCCTCGCGTGATTGCAATCGGACCAAACCGCATCCGCTGGAATGGCTCATTGTTGAGTGGCCGAATGAAGAAGCTGAGCCGACGAAATATTGGCTCTCGACCTTGCCCAAGGACACGCCTTTGCAGGATCTCGTCGACAAGGCCAAATTGCGCTGGCGCATCGAACGCGATTACGAGGAGCTGAAAGGCGAACTCGGATTGGCCCATTACGAAGGTCGAGGTTGGCGTGGCTTTCACCACCACGCGACACTCTGCATCGCAGCTTACGGCTTTCTGATCTGCGAACGGGAAGCAATTCCCCCCTCAGCCTCCTGGCGGCGCAAGATGCCTCCGTTACCCAAAGGTTTTCGACCCCGCGGCGCCGCCGATCCGACCAGAACGTCACGTCGAAAACTCGATCGCGACGATCCGAAAACGGCTCACCGTCGCGCTCGCAAAAACCCTTATGCGATGTCCATGCTGTCAAACAACACACCGCCAGACAGCTACCCATATCCGTTCATGACACAGTAGAACTAACCGTAGGACCGTCATAAAATGGTCTGATCGTTTCCCCTGTTTCGTCGATCGCCGTCGTGACTGTCCACAAGCAGCCGCATCGAAGCAGGAATTGTCGGCCTTTTTTCCTCTTTTTCGGTCATTGTCGTCACGGCCTGTTGATTTCCGCTTCGAACTGACCCGGGATTTTCATCGAGAATTGACCCGGGTGGATGATGTGTCCCGCGTTGCGGGCGGTGGGTCAAGTGGCGGATTTTTCCTTTCGTGTTTTGGGAGCTGCGGCGCTTGCCTTGAACCGGAAGCTGTCGTTGCCTGTCTCAAGGATGTGGCAATGGTGGGTAAGCCGGTCCAGCAGTGCGGTGGTCATCTTGGCGTCGCCGAACACCCCGGCCCACTCGCTGAAGCTGAGATTGGTGGTGATGATGACGCTGGTGCGCTCGTAAAGTTTGCTGAGCAGGTGGAACAGGAGGGCGCCGCCTGACGGGCTGAACGGCAGATAGCCGAGCTCGTCGAGGATGATGAGGTCGAGACGCAGCAGGCGTTCGGCCAACTGGCCTGCCTTGTTCATGGCTTTTTCCTGCTCGAGCGCATTGACGAGGTCGACCGTGGCGAAGAAGCGGACCTTTTTGCGGTGATGTTCGGCGGCCTGGACGCCAAGGGCGGTGGCTATGTGAGATTTGCCGGTTCCGGGCCCACCGATCAGCACGACATTGTCGGCGCCGCCCATAAACTCGCCGCGGTGCAGTTGCCGGACCAGAGCTTCATTCACCTCGCTGGCGGCGAAATCGAAGCCGGCCAGGTCCTTGTAGGCCGGGAACCGGGCCGACTTGATCTGATAGGCAATGGACCTGACCTCGCGCTCGGCCATTTCCGCCTTGAGCAACTGGGCGAGCATCGGCACGGCGGCCTCGAAGGCCGGGGCTCCTTGCTCGATCAGGTCGCTCACGGCCTGCGCCATGCCATACATCTTGAGGCCGCGCAGCATGACTGCGACGGCGGCGCTGGCGGGATCATGACGCATGGCGCAGCCCCCTGTCACGAAGGGCGTCATAGCGCTCGACATTGGCAAGCGGCTCCCGCTTCAGGCCCAGAGCCTGGGGCGCGTCGATCGGGGATGCCGGAGGCGCCTTGCCGTCGGTCAGGCGGTGCAGCAGATTGAGGACATGGGTCTTGGTGGCGACGCCAGCCTCGATCGCCAGTTCGACCGCGCAGAGCACGGCCTGCTCATCATGGTGTAGAACCAGGGCCAGGATCTCGGCCATTTCCCTGTCCCCGCCGGGACGCTTGAGGAGCTGGCTCTGCAACTGCCTGAAGGCTTCCGGCAGTTCGGTAAAGGGGGCCCCATTACGCAGGGCGCCGGGCTTGCGCTGGATCACCGCCAGATAGTGACGCCAGTCATAGGCCGTCCGCCCCGGCTGATGATGGGATCGATCGATGATCCGCGGGTGTTCGCACAGGATTTGCCCTTCAGCGGCCACCACGATCCGTTCCGGGTAGATGCGCAAACTGACGGGCCGATTGGCGAAGGAGGCCGGCACACTGTAGCGATTGCGTTCGAAGTTCACGAGGCATGTCGGCGATACGCGCTTGGTATGTTCCACGAAGCCATCGAAGGGGCGCCCCAGCGGCATCATGCGCCCTACTTCCTCGCCATGCACATCGGCAATGGCGCCGGGCAGGACACCGTGCTGGATCTCTCCCCATTGCTCAATGCAGCGCTCCTCGAGCCAGGCGTTCAGGGCGTCGATATTGGGGAAGCTGGGCATCGGCTGCCATAGCCGGCGCCTTGCATCCTGCACGTTCTTCTCGACTTGCCCTTTCTCCCAGCCAGCGGCTGGATTGCAAAAATCCGTCTCGAACAGGTAATGGCTGGCCATGGCGGCGAACCGGGCATTGACCTGCCGGGCTTTGCCCGACCCGATGCGATCGACCGCGGTCTTCATATTATCGAATATCCCGCGCTGAGGAACGCCGCCCAGCACCCGGAATGCTTGGGCCAGCGCGTCGAACAGCATCTCGTGGGTCTGCAGCAAATAGGCCCGTACGATAAACGCCCGGCTGTGCGACAGTTTGGTATGGGCAACCTGCAGCTTGGTTCGCTCGCCGGCGACAATGGCCCAGTCCTCGCTCCAATCGAACTGAAACGCTTCACCAGGCTGGAAGACCAGCGGCACGAATGTTCCTCGACCGCTGGTCTGCTGCTCGCGCTGTCGGTCGGCCTTCCAGCGACGAACAAAGGCGGCTACGCGGCCATAGCAGCCGTCATAGCCCAGCGCCACAAGGTCGGCGTGCAGGTGCTTCGTGGTCCGCTTCTGCTTGCGCGATTTGCCTGCTTCCTGCCGCAGCCAACCCACCAGCTTCTCGGCAAATGGGTCCAGTTTGCTTGGCCGATCAGGAACCTTGAACTTTGGCTCCACCGTGTCCGCCCGCAGGTATTTGCGGATCGTGTTCCGTGACAATCCCGTCCGCCGCTCGATCTCCCGGATCGGGACGTGCTGCCGGAAATGCCAGCGCCGGATTACGCTCAATAACGCCATGTCGATCACTCCTGGATCCCCCGACCAATCAGCCAGGGGGAGGTCAAAACATGGGTCAGTTCTCAGTGAAAATTTCTGGCCTTCCAGGGTCACATCTCAGCGGAAATCAACATTCCTGCTGCCCTATGACGCCGTGCGCGCCGCGCCGGAGCCGGATGAGGTTTTGCTTGAGTTCTTGCAGAGCGCCTACGAGGCGGCCGCTATCGGCGGCGCCTGGGATCGAGCCGCGCTCGAATGTGAGATCGGAGTTCCGGGAAGACCGCGCAGGATTTCCTGACTGTTTTATCGGCATGGGTGAACAGCGGCGAATGCTTCCCGGCGCCTCCTTCCGACAAAGTGGGCCTTCGCCAATGGTCGGAATGTTTCAATAGTGTTGATTTAGTCGCCGAACGAAGGCGTTTTGGCTGTCGCCGGCGTTCTGTGGCGCTGAAAGGGGCTGATTTTCTGAACCGATCGCTCTTTGCCCGCGTGATTGGGTCGGGCGAGCGCGCGCCCTCGCCGCTTTTTTTGGGCGAACGCCGGAGGTGTGCCTGGCATGGGCACTGGATTGGAGGTGGAAGTCCTTTGCGGGGCGAGTTGGTAGCAACCGCGAGCCGGAGGCAACTGCACGCAGGGTCTGCCGTCGAGAGACGCCTATGACCCTGGCGCCGCGAGGCCGTGTGGGGAAGAAGCCCGAGGCGAACCGCAGCACCGAACGAAAGTAAACCCCCGAGCAAGCCGAACCGGCCGGGTCAGCGTGTCTTCGAACGCGACGCCCGAAATCCAACCGAGGCCGGGACGGTAATAGGGGCGGGAGCGGCGGGACATCCAGTGTTCTTACCCAGGGAGGTCTGCGTGGGTCCGCGTGAGCGGTAGACCCGAAGGAGGCAACGACGACGGGACGATGTCCACGCAGAAGTCGGATCTCTTCATATGAGCCGGGAAGCCGGCGAAAGCCGGTGGAGCAAAGGGAGAGATGGATTGAAAAAGACGGGACCACGGCAATTGAGCCTCGTGTTCGCCGACAGCCCCTCGGGGGGCGGGTCGTCCGAGCCCTCGGACGCATCCGAGCGGCGGAGCTTCCTGCTGCACAAAGCGAGGACCAAGAAGACGACAGGTTCTGCCGCCAGCGTGGCCGACGATAGTCGGCTGCTCGAAGAAGTGGCGTCGGAAGCCAATCTGGCCAAGGCGCTGCTGAACGTAGTACGCAATAAGGGAGCGCCGGGATTGGACGGACAGACGGTCGAGGCGGCGGAGGCGAAAGCGCCGTCGATCATCGCCCGTTTGCGCCGCGACTTGCTGACGGAACGCTACAGGCCCGGCGATGTCCGCCGGGTTTGGCTGCCGAAGCCCGGGGGCGGGCATCGTGGGCTTGGCATTCCGAATATTTTGGACCGGACGGTGCAGCAGGCGGTTCTTCAAGTATTGGAACCGATCTTCGAACCGGCCTTCCATCCCAGCAGTCACGGTTTCCGGCCAAAACGCGGGGCTCACACCGCCATTGCTGAAGCAACGGGGTACCTGAAAGAGGGATATCAAACGGTGGTTGATCTGGATTTGGCCAAGTTCTTTGACCGAGTTCCGCATCAGCGCCTGTTGGCCCGGATCGCCGAGCGCGCGAAGGACCAACGGATAATCACTTTGGTGCGCCTGATGCTGACGGCGTCGGTGGTGATGCCGGACGGGACGAGGGTCGCCGTCAAGGAAGGAACTCCACAAGGGGGGCCGCTTTCGCCAATGCTTTCCAACGTTGTCCTCAACGAACTGGATGGCGAACTGGCAAGGCGAGGCCTCCGGTTCGTTCGATACGCCGACGACTGTAATATCTTCGTGCGAAGCGAACGCGCCGGACAGCGCGTCATGACATCAATCCAGAGATTCCTGGAAAACCGCATGCGGCTCCAGGTCAACGAGGAGAAGAGTGACGTTCGCAAACCGGAGGATGTCCACTTTCTTGGCTTTCGTTTCCGCTGTGCGAAGGAGGGTGAGGGCGACAATGTCGCCGTCTTTCCTTCGCGCAAGACGGAACGACGACTGATGACGACGATGCGGGGAATGACGCCCCCAAATTGGGGACGCTCCATCTCCTCGTGCATGGAAGACATCAGCCGCTACCTGACAGGCTGGATATCGTACTTCCGGCTTTGCACGCCGGACGCGATAAAAGGATTGGGCGTCATCGACGCTCACGTCCGCCGCCGGATCAGGGCGATCATCGTCCGGCAGAAGAAGCGGCAACGCTTTCTCTACCGGCACCTGAAAGCCAAAGGCGTCAGCTCCAAGGCTGCCAATGGCTGTGCGTTCTGCGGCAAAGGAGCATGGGTGAAATCGAACCGCCCGGCGATGACGAAGGCCTATCCACCGTCTTGGTTTGACGGGCGTATGGCCTCGCTCAAAGCCTTGTGGAACGATCTCAACCTGTCGCGGGTATCGGCCCAGCTATCGCTGGAGTTCTGACATATCGATCCAAAGAGCCGGATGCGGGCCCGCATGTCCGGTTCTGTGAGAGGCGTGGCGGAGCAATCCCCACGCCTACTCGACGCGTCGATCGAAGCTTCGCCAGCTTTCGCAAATTCTGAGCGGTGGCGGTGAGCAGAAACTCGTCTCGCGCGCCACCCGGCCCACGCAGACGCAAACGACCAGTCCAAGGATGCGGTTGAGATGGGCGAAGAGCATCGCGATTTTCTTGCGCAAATGTCGCGACTTTTCAAAGGCGGGCGTGCCGGCGAGGCTTCGCGCAAGGTCGCGCGCGTCCTCGGCGAGATCGCATGGAACTTTGCGATGCGGCGCATTGGGGCGGCAGCGCGGCTTCGAAACGCAAGCCTGACAATCGGACCTGCCGGCGCGGTAGAGCCGCGTTCCATCTTTGGCGACGCCTGATCGTGGCGTCTTGAAGCTCCGCCGAAACTGCGCCAACAGCTTGCCTTGCGGGCAGGTGGCGCGATTGCGCGCGGGATCGAAGACGACGTCGGATCGCGAGAACGTGCCGTCCGTGCGGCTCGACTTGTCGAACACCGGGATATGCGGCTCGCTCCGCCGCTCCTTAACCAGCCAGGCAAGGTTCGCAGCCGATCCATAGGCGCTGTCGGTGGCAAGCTGCTTGGGCTTGAGCCCGAAGCGCTGGGCGGTCCTATCTATCATGGTGCGCGACGCGCCGACCTCAGCCTGCCGGACAGCGCGGTTGGCCTCCACGTCGAGAATGACCGCGTTCTGGGTATCGATCAGATGGTTGGCGGCGGAGGCGAAGAACGCGTGGCCCTTGTGCGCGCCGGTCCATTGCGCCGCTGGATCGGACGGCGAGATGAACTTCGGCGCCACCGCGCCCGCCGCTCCAAAGGCGGCGTCGTCCAGCGTCGCGCGATGCTCTCGAGCCGCCCGGCATGCGTCCGGTCCAAGCTTGTCGACGCTCCACGCTTCGCCAGGCGTGGCGCGCTGCTTGTTGGCGTCCGCCGCAATCAGGCTTGCGTCCACGGCGAACCCTTCGCCGCCCACCAGTCCTTCGCTATGGCATCGTTCCACGACAGTCTCGAAAAGGCGTCGAAGAATTTCGCTCTGCCGGAGCCGGCCGTGGCGGCTGCGTGAGAAGGTCGAGTGATCGGGGGCCTCGCCGTCCAATCGCCGGATTTCATCCACTAGGGTTTGAATTTCTTTGTAAATCCGCATCGCACGCTCCTCGAAGACTTTCCCCAACTCGGCCGCCTCAAGGTCCTGCCATGATCCCAACATCCTCGCGTAGCGCCTCAATGGCGTCTGCACCCTGACGCCGCGCTTCAGCGCCATCATCGACGCCCTCACCATCCGGAGCCAGTCTGGATTATTGCGCCGGCTCAGAGTTTCCGGCGTTGGATTTGTGGTTGGAAGGGTGGGCACCAAAGAATGGCAGCGTTCGGCGAGGCGCGCAGTTCCGTCCGGGTTGCGCGTTGTCCAACAAAGCTTGGGCGCGAACGGGTCCAGGTCCCGCTTCACACCAATGGTATGGACACGCGACCAACGTTTTGACTTCACCCAACGCCCGGCAATCCGCCAACGCGCCGGCGACGCGACGGCAGAGCCGGCGGTGATATAAGCATTCCGCTCGATATCAATGGCCGGCCATGCTTCCTGATCGAGAATGTCGTCGGGAGTTTAGGCTCACACCAAGCTTTCAAAACCTCGTTGATCAGAAACTCGCGTATGTCGCCGACAACGCTTTCCTCACCGGGAGCCAGCACTTGGCCCTTGCGCGTGCCGCGAAGCTTCGTCTCTTTTTGCCTCTTGAGCCTCTTGCAAAATTATTAGCAAAGCCGGTTTGATGCGGGTGTTGTATGTAGTAAGTAGCGCAGTATTATCACGTAGCGTGTAGAATGACTTTAGTGTGTTATTCTGGTATTATTTTGCTATCATTGCGATTTGAATCAGACGTATTGTGGTAACATGATGACTGATGTCAACGGCGGAATAAAAACCCGCCAGCGGGGCGGCGTAAAACCAGGCCAGTTTGCGGCGTCGTAGAGCTCGCACTGCCGCTTTAGCGCCGGCGGAGATGGTCAGGGTTTCGCAGCCGGCGCTAACAGCGGTCTTCAGGATGTGGCGGGGATTTCTGCTGTTTCTGGATTTGGAGCTGCCTCGGCTTTATCGGCTTGCTGGGCTTCGCGCCGCCGCCTTGCCTTCGAATGTTTCAGCCGGTAGCTTTCACCATTGAGTTCTAGGATATGAACATGGTGGGTGAGCCGGTCGAGCAGCGCGCCCGTCAGACGCGGGCTTTGAAAAACACTTGTCCATTCTTCAAATGGTAGATTTGAAGTCACGATTGTCGAGCCATGCTCATGACGCTGACTGAATATTTCGAAGAGCAGTTCCGCCCCGGTTTGCGAGAGGGGAACGTAGCCAAGCTCGTCGATGATGAGCAATTTGACGGCGGCGAGCTGAGCTTGAAGTTTCAAGAGACGCCGCTCATCGCGCGCTTCCATAAGCTGATGAACCAGCCCCGCCGCGGTGTGGAAGGCAACCGAGAAACCACGCTGGCAGGCCGCGAGTCCCAGCGCGAGGCACGTGTGAGTCTTGCCGGTGCCGCTATTGCCGAGGGCGATGATGTTGTCGCGGGCGACGATATATTCGCAGCGCGCAAGCTCCAGAACGAGCGGTTTGTTGAGCGATGCGATGGCGGTGAAGTCGAACGTGTCGAAACTTTTCACCGCCGGGAAATGCGCCATGCGTATGCGCCGCTCGACCATGCGGCGCTCGCGATCGATGAGTTCGAGCTCCGCGAGCCGTAAAAGATAGCGGGTGTGATCGAGCCCTTCCTTTGCGGCCTCTGCGGCGACTTTCTCATATTCACGCAGAAAGGTTGGCAGCTTGAGCTGGCGCAGATGATGCGCAAGGAGAACCTGCGGTGGCGCTGGGTTGGCTGGAGGCGAAGCTGTTGTCATGCCGCCCACCCGGAAACCAGAACCATATAATCGGCGGCAGCGGTCGTTTTGACGCTTGCCGCGGGCAGATAAGGATAGTCAGCAAGATCAAGATTGGCAGCCCTGCATTCGAGCTTGGCGAGGATGAGCTGCTTCACCGCGTCGAAACTGATCGCTCCCAGACGGATGGCGTCGGTTGCCGCGGCTCCGACAAGCGTTTCGGGAAAGGCTTCGATCAGCCGGAGCACTTGGATGAATTCCCGCTTGCCGCGATTGCCCATCCGGGCTTCGAAAAGCCGCCGCAGATGCTGGAGCGGTTCTGGAAGCGTCCAGTTTTGCAACGGAGCGGCTTGATCAAGGGCGCCCGGCTTTTGCTCGAGCAGCGCCAAATAATGCTTGGGGTCGAAGACGAATTCGCCATGGCCATAGACACGAGGATGCTGGGCAATGACGTTGGCGCCGCAGATGATTACGACCTTGTCGACAAAGCCTTTCACCAACACGTCGCTGAAACCATAGGCGGTTGGCACCGAGTAATCATTCATCCGATAGCGCACGAGCGAGGTCGAGGAGACCTTTGCCGGGCGTTTGTCGCAGGGCTCAAAGGAGAGTCCGGGCAAAGCCCGCAACATCGCGTGATCCGCGGCAAGCCTTGCGCCAATCGTCAGCGGATTTTTGCCGGCGCGCTCGGTTTGCCGGGCGCGGCAGTGTTCTTCCAGAGTGGCGTTGAGCGCATCGAAAGAAGCTGCGTTTGGAACGGGCGTGAGGAAATTGGCGCGGGAATATTTGACGAGAGAGCCATGGGACACGGGGGAGGGCATCTTTTCCTAGCGCATAGCTTGAGGTTGTGCCTGACATCTACATATAGATGAACGGCAGAGGTATAGCCCGGTCTACATATAGCGCGGTGCGCCGCTAATATGAAATCCGTGAGGATTGGCCGAAGAACGCCGCCGCGGATCTCGGCCAGCGATCTCGCGCGCGTGGGGGCTCGGACGAAATCCCCGGTCGATCCGATCTATTGCGATACCGACAGCATTATCTTGCAAGCCTGGTTTCTTGTCGCAGCACATGTTGCCGGCCCCGAAATCATATAGGAATGTAGCACACTTCCCTACATTTGTCCAGCGTTATCATACACACAACACCACACACCGCCTACGCCATACACTACATACATTATACACACAGAAGCTAAAGCATAGTCGATTGGAGGTGTGCCTGGCATGGGCACTGGATTGGAGGTGGAAGTCCTTTGCGGGGCGAGTTGGTAGCAACCGCGAGCCGGAGGCAACTGCACGCAGGGTCTGCCGTCGAGAGACGCCTATGACCCTGGCGCCGCGAGGCCGTGTGGGGAAGAAGCCCGAGGCGAACCGCAGCACCGAACGAAAGTAAACCCCCGAGCAAGCCGAACCGGCCGGGTCAGCGTGTCTTCGAACGCGACGCCCGAAATCCAACCGAGGCCGGGACGGTAATAGGGGCGGGAGCGGCGGGACATCCAGTGTTCTTACCCAGGGAGGTCTGCGTGGGTCCGCGTGAGCGGTAGACCCGAAGGAGGCAACGACGACGGGACGATGTCCACGCAGAAGTCGGATCTCTTCATATGAGCCGGGAAGCCGGCGAAAGCCGGTGGAGCAAAGGGAGAGATGGATTGAAAAAGACGGGACCACGGCAATTGAGCCTCGTGTTCGCCGACAGCCCCTCGGGGGGCGGGTCGTCCGAGCCCTCGGACGCATCCGAGCGGCGGAGCTTCCTGCTGCACAAAGCGAGGACCAAGAAGACGACAGGTTCTGCCGCCAGCGTGGCCGACGATAGTCGGCTGCTCGAAGAAGTGGCGTCGGAAGCCAATCTGGCCAAGGCGCTGCTGAACGTAGTACGCAATAAGGGAGCGCCGGGATTGGACGGACAGACGGTCGAGGCGGCGGAGGCGAAAGCGCCGTCGATCATCGCCCGTTTGCGCCGCGACTTGCTGACGGAACGCTACAGGCCCGGCGATGTCCGCCGGGTTTGGCTGCCGAAGCCCGGGGGCGGGCATCGTGGGCTTGGCATTCCGAATATTTTGGACCGGACGGTGCAGCAGGCGGTTCTTCAAGTATTGGAACCGATCTTCGAACCGGCCTTCCATCCCAGCAGTCACGGTTTCCGGCCAAAACGCGGGGCTCACACCGCCATTGCTGAAGCAACGGGGTACCTGAAAGAGGGATATCAAACGGTGGTTGATCTGGATTTGGCCAAGTTCTTTGACCGAGTTCCGCATCAGCGCCTGTTGGCCCGGATCGCCGAGCGCGCGAAGGACCAACGGATAATCACTTTGGTGCGCCTGATGCTGACGGCGTCGGTGGTGATGCCGGACGGGACGAGGGTCGCCGTCAAGGAAGGAACTCCACAAGGGGGGCCGCTTTCGCCAATGCTTTCCAACGTTGTCCTCAACGAACTGGATGGCGAACTGGCAAGGCGAGGCCTCCGGTTCGTTCGATACGCCGACGACTGTAATATCTTCGTGCGAAGCGAACGCGCCGGACAGCGCGTCATGACATCAATCCAGAGATTCCTGGAAAACCGCATGCGGCTCCAGGTCAACGAGGAGAAGAGTGACGTTCGCAAACCGGAGGATGTCCACTTTCTTGGCTTTCGTTTCCGCTGTGCGAAGGAGGGTGAGGGCGACAATGTCGCCGTCTTTCCTTCGCGCAAGACGGAACGACGACTGATGACGACGATGCGGGGAATGACGCCCCCAAATTGGGGACGCTCCATCTCCTCGTGCATGGAAGACATCAGCCGCTACCTGACAGGCTGGATATCGTACTTCCGGCTTTGCACGCCGGACGCGATAAAAGGATTGGGCGTCATCGACGCTCACGTCCGCCGCCGGATCAGGGCGATCATCGTCCGGCAGAAGAAGCGGCAACGCTTTCTCTACCGGCACCTGAAAGCCAAAGGCGTCAGCTCCAAGGCTGCCAATGGCTGTGCGTTCTGCGGCAAAGGAGCATGGGTGAAATCGAACCGCCCGGCGATGACGAAGGCCTATCCACCGTCTTGGTTTGACGGGCGTATGGCCTCGCTCAAAGCCTTGTGGAACGATCTCAACCTGTCGCGGGTATCGGCCCAGCTATCGCTGGAGTTCTGACATATCGATCCAAAGAGCCGGATGCGGGCCCGCATGTCCGGTTCTGTGAGAGGCGTGGCGGAGCAATCCCCACGCCTACTCGACGGCGAAGGCGGGGACCGCCTCGCCCTCGGTCGCATAGCACGCGGCTTATATTCACGATCCTGTGATTGCGAGGCATTGGGCGGCGCTACAACTCATCGGCAATGACCTTCACAGCTTTCACCAGCGCGCCGACCGGCGTCGCTTCGAGAACGACTGTCTGGCATTCTTTGACGACTTCTCGCGACAGCCGGACGACGCCGTCCTGCTGTGCGAAATCGAGGAGCCCGAACATCTTGGCTCCCGCATAATCGAACACAGCCTCCGCCAGCGCCGGCCGCAAGGGCTCGATCGCATCCCAAGCCAGCGAAAACCGACCCGGCTTCCTCCCATCGTGCAGAAAGCCGAAACATGGGTCGAGACCCTTGGCGACGATGACGCGCACAAGTCTCGCCGCGATGATCGAGGCAGCGAAATTATGCATCGCCTGCAGCGGCGTCTCCGCGAACCGCGCATTGAATTGTGGCGGCAACTCGCCGAGCCTACCCTGCCGCCTTCCGATATATCGGGTCGAGAACGATCTCCATTGTGCGGGCGGTCGGCAGCCTTTGACGAACTGCAACTCGAAATCCTTCCATCGCCGCCACCATTCGCGCCCCGATCTCGCCTCGACATATCGAACATCCGCGACCGTCTTGCATGCCGCCAGTTCGGCGATGAACGCACGCTTCAAGACCGGTTCATGCGCCTCCGCCACGATCTTCCGACAAATAACGGCCTCGGCAATCTCCAGCCTCTTCCGCGGGTCGGCGAGCGCCGCGAATTGACCCGCTCGCGCTTTCAACGCGGACCGTCTGGCATCGCCTCCAGCAAGCCCCGCATAGACGGCCGTAAAGCTTTGCATGGCGTCAGTGATGACGAGTTCGATATGCCGCCGGGCGCACGCTCCGATCGCTTCGGACGTGATGACAAACCCGAACCCGCTGGCGATTATGACGCGGACGGCGGGGTCTATTTCATCAAGCTCGCCATGGTGGCGAACGTACAACCGACCGCCTCTCGAAACTATCGTCGCCCCCGCGGCCTCGACGAACAGTATATTTTCAATCTTCGCCAGTATCCCACATGCCTTCCCAATCATGAGCGAGCGCCAAGTCTGCATTCTCGACCATATCCAGGCGCGCGGCGTCGCTCTCTGTATCGAGCCATTCTGGTATGTGTTTTGCTGACAAGACTTTTGGAGTTTTATTAATCTTGACGCCTGTAATGACGAGCGCATGAGCTCGATCGGGATCGGTGCATGGATCGCGTTTGACGCCCGCGTCATTCATTTTGATCATGCGGATATCTTCGATCCAATTTCCGCACATCGGCCATAGCTCGGCGTTGCTGGCGGCTAATCCAAAAGTGACTAATTTCTGATGGGGGATAACGGCGACAGTACGGCCAGTGCTATAACAGTCGCGGGCCATATTATCGAGATAATCAAACCATTCGCCTTCAATTGGCCTTTCCCATTCTGGATCGTCCTCGGGGGGCGGGGGGTCTTGTCCCAAGACAGACCGCAAGCTTACGCCGCGCGACTTGCCTTTGAAAATGTGATGACTGACGAGGCTTTCGAGCCCGTCTTCGTCTTTTTCCATCTTGTCGAAATCGTTGGCAAAGGCGTATATGCCGGCCTTGATGTAGACCCCTCGCGTTAATTTATCCATCTCCCATCCGCCCAATTTCTTGATCTGTTTGCCCTTGGCGTCATAGGTCTCGATACCGAGCGGAGCGTCGGCCTGAATTCCGTCCGTCGCAAACTGAATGATATTCCACGGCGCGTTCAGCGCGGCGAGGATGCACGACGCCCGCGTACCTGCTGTGACCACGCCCGCATACCAAGGGCTGGCGCTGTCTGGCGGCTTGCCATCCCGACCGCCAACGCTCTGCGCTGTTTTTCCCCACGCTCCACAAATACCTTTTTTGAGAATTTCGTTTCTGGTATCCGTCTTTGGGTATAGTGCCCGCTGGTCGTAATAATCTTTGATGTACTGAAATGGATAGACCAGCCCATCTTCGCCAATCCGCGCACTGGGACAATTGGTTTTGATCACGTCCAACTGCGCCGGCGTCAGATCGTTAATAGTCGGACATATGAATTCCCAAGCCCCACGAAGCTTTATCATGCGGGCATGTTGAATTTCGGTCATATCCGTCCGCATGCGGCGGACCCATTCGAACGCGGCGAGTAATTCGACGCGGTAATATCGGCCGATCCCTCGAGCGGGCAAGACGATCGACCCGTCCTTGCATCGATAAAAGAGGGGGTAGAGCGGAGCCGGTCTTAATTTATTTGCATTTCGATCGAAGCATTTCTCTGGAAATGAAAATTCGACTTCGATCATGGAATATTCCGACATCATCTTGACGATGTCTTCTGTGAGCTCCGCCCCTTCGCGCCAAATCCATTTGCCCTCGACCCGCCTTATGACCTCGCGAGGCGAGCCGTTTTTATTTAAGTTCCACTCAATCGGCAGCGCCATGGCGGGCAGGAGATATTGTTTGCTGGGATAGGCCGACGTAATATCGTAACCATAAATCAGGCTGCCGTCTTCGCCAGTATGTCGGCCTTGTTTAATCATCTGAATTAGGCCGCCCGCAAAACAATAATGACTCCATTCTTGAGCCGGTGAGTAATCGGCAGTTTTAATATGAGGGTAAAAGTCCTTTGACCTGTGCTTATTGGCCATCGCCATTGAGATAGCGCCCGCCCCCTGCCAATGCGGCAGTTTAAGGCCGAGGTCGTTTGTAGTCTGCCGCAGTCTATCCATCATTCGGCAAAGAATTATTAGTTCCATTTTTTGATATTGGATAACCTCGTCCATCGGCAGCGACGCCATGATATTGCGGCGGCGCTTGCCTTCGGCGATGATTTTTAGCTCTTCCAGAGTAAACGAAATACCACTCCCCTTATAAGCCTTGATGAACGACATTTGGAAAAAGCCGAAAGTGTCGTTCAGCGTAACCGGTTTGTCTTTGTAATTGATTTTACGTTCTACGGGGTCGCGTCCTGCATCAATGAAGGCTTGCCGGCGCTCGGGATCGGTTATCTCGGGATAAATGTAAGGCTCCTTGGGATCTTTGAGCCGTCCAACCCTGAACATTTTACCGCGCCGGTATGTAATTGCGAATTCGTCCCAGAAAAATACGGCCTGCTCGACGACTTCTTCGCATGGCGCGCCGTCATCATCGGCGGATTTGGTCACAATTTCGCCCGCCTGCAGTTGTCCGGCGGTGAGAAAGTCGAGAGCGCGCAGAATTTGAGCAACGTCGTAGCCAAAGGCGAATGTGATGAACATCGCGTCCTTGAAACGTTTCCTTAAATCGACGATCGCATTTAATATCTTGACTGATCTTCTACAGTTGCGGCCGGGCGGCGCGTGGTAAGCCATTGATATTGTTTTGATTGAGAGGTGATTCCCGCGAAAGTGTAGTGCCACGTGTGCGCCGTTTCTTATTGACTTGGAATGTGCATGCGCCAATTATGTGCGCACCACGAATGAGTCGGCGAGACGGTTCTGCGACATGTATTTCCGCAAGAAGACCTCGAGCGGCCGCGCCTATCTCCAGATCGTCGAAAGCCGTCGCCAAGGCGCGCAAGTGCGCCAGCAGGTGATCGCGACGCTTGGCCGCGTCGAGGAGTTGCGCGAGAGCGGGCAATTGGAGCGGTTGCTGCGATCGGGCGCACGCTTCGCCGCGAAAGCCATTGTCGTCGACGCCGTCGCCGACGGCGCTGTAACGGCGAGCGCGGCGCGACGCATCGGGCCCGCTCTCGTCTTCGAACGATTGTGGGAGGAGACCGGTTGCCGGAGGGTCGTCGAGGATCTCGCCGGTTCGCGCAAGCATGGCTTCCCGCTCGAACGCGCGGTGTTTCTCACCGTTCTGCATCGTCTATTTTCTGGCGGCTCCGATCGAGCGGCGGACCGCTGGCGGGAGGATTACCGGATCGATGGGGTCGAGAACCTCGACCTGCATCACCTCTACCGGGCGATGGCCTGGCTTGGCGGGGAGCTAGCCGAAGATCAACAGCACGGCGCCACGCCCTTCGCGCCGCGTTGCCTGAAGGACGCCGTCGAGGAGGAACTGTTCGCGCGGCGGCGCGATCTGTTCAGCACGCTCGATCTCGTGTTCATGGACACGACCAGCCTCTATTTCGAGGGAGCGGGCGGACAGACCCTCGGACAACGCGGCTTTTCCAAGGACCATCGGCCGGATCTCAATCAGATGATCCTCGCGGTGCTGCTCGATGGCGACGGCCGGCCGGTTTGCACAGAGATGTGGCCCGGCAACACCGCCGATACGGGCAGCCTTATCCCCGTCGTCGACAGGCTGCGCAAGCGCTTTTCCATCGGCCGGGTCTGCGTCGTCGCGGATCGCGGCATGATCAGCGCGGAAACAATCGCCGAACTCGAGGCGCGCGGGCTTCTCTACATTCTCGGCGTTCGGGAGCGCACCGACAAACTCGTGCGCGAACTCGTGCTCGACGATCCCGCTCCCTTCATCCCGCTCACCATTGCAAAGCGGGGCGAGGATATCGATTACGAGGCCAAGGCCGTCACTCGCGCCGGACGGCGCTACATCGTCTGTCGCAATCACGAACAGATGAAGAAGGACGCCGCCGCCAGGGCCGCGATCTTGACCGCGCTCGAGCGGCAATTGAAGAAAGGCGACAAGAGTCTCGTCGGCAACAAGGGCTATCGCCGCTTCCTCGCGACGCGAGGCGACGACATTTTCGCCATCGACTGCGCCAAGGCGGAAGAGGACGCAAAATTCGACGGTGTCTTCGTGTTGCGGACCAACGCCGATCTCACGCCGCTCGAAGCCATGCTCTGCTACAAGCGATTGTGGATGGTGGAGCGGGCGTTCCGCACATCGAAGAGTTTGTTCGCCACGCGGCCGATCTTTCACAAGCTCGACGAAACCATTCGCGGCCACGTGTCGTGCAGCTTCCTCGCCCTCGTCTTGAAAAAAGAGCTGGAGGATCGCATCGCCAATGTGGGCAGGCGGGGCGCCGCCAGCGACAACGCGGAAAGCGGTTCTTGGCCCGACGTTCTCGCCGATCTCAACTCGCTGACCGAGACCGAGGTCGAGCAAGACGGCAAACGTTTTCTCCTGCGCTCGGCGCCGCGTCCGGCGGCGAGCCTCGCCTTACGCGCCGCCGGCGTCGCTTTGCCGCCGACCGTGCGTCAACTCACCGACGCCTGACCCCGCTCCACCCCGGCGATCAACGAAAATGTAGTGCCAAGGCGCTTTTCCAGCGCGGGTTTATCCGTGCTATCAATGCATTACAAATTCCAACTGTTGAAGATCAGTTTGACGGCCGACAAGGCTTTTTTAGCATTGCCATTCCTGTTGTGGCTTTCTTCACCGTCTTCGGTCAGAAAATACTGTTCGCGATCATTGCCAGCGCCAAATAAAAATGGGCGGTGTTCTATATAGATTGGCGGCGTGCCGGGCTTTTTATTACGTGCCGATGGCGTCAAATCTTCCGTCAAATCATGTTGGTCGAGATACCATTTATGATCATGGCGCATCCATCCCGCAAACGGCTGGCCTTCATTTTTGAGATGGAAATGATTTTTCAGCAAATGGTCCAGCTCACCCCGCTCCAGCTCGTCACTCGTCACGCATCGCGCGAAAGCCTCGTGGTAATCGCGCACATGATCGCGCCGATCGTCAGTAAAATAACGGCCTGTATTGAACCCTTCGAGATCGACCGCGACGAACTCGCGCGATTTGCGGGCCTCTTTTTTGTTCTCAAGACGGCGCACCTCGACCGCCTTCATCTTTTCGGGATTATCGGCCTTCCATGATTTGAGCTTTTTAATCCGCTCGGCCCGATCTTCCTCAGTCATATTTTCGCGTCGCTTAGCGCGATATTTACGCCGCTCCACTTTTTTGCGCGCCTCTCGCCATTGCGGATCGCGGATAGGCAATTTGCGCGGGCTGAAATCTTCGTCGGGCGGTCTGACCCCCGTCATCGCCTCAATCATATCGGGCAAGACATGACCGCGCCCCTGATCGTGAAGACTGTCGGCAATCATGCGGATGTTCAGCTCGGAAATCGGCGGAGCGTCGCGCATGATCAACACCACGTCGCCCAAGACCGCGGCGTCATCCCAAGCAGGCGCGTCGTCCAGCCAGACCTCGTCCGGCGCTACCCCGCCATCCGGCGGAGCGCCGTCCAGCGCACCGCCCTCTCTGTTCGCCATTCCATCGACCCGCGGTTGACGTAACCCTTGCTGTCCGCTCAAGCCGCCCTCCTCTGTGCGCGATACGACGCCCGGCTCCGGCCTGTCTGATTATGGCCGGAGCTTCGCCCGCGACGTATTGTGCGCGGGCTGATCGCGCCCGGCGGCAACTCCAGAAGTTGGGGTCCGATGCCTTCGTATAGACCTTCATTCGCGTGGTAATGCCGGACGTAAAACCGCCAATCTTCCTCGCTCATGACCTTGCGCTCTGCGCCGGGAACGACCGTCTCGACCCACTCGCCGACTCTGGTCAGATCATAGCGCGCGCCCGTGCGCTCCGTGACGAGGCGCAGAAAGCGCCGATGGTCGCGAAGCCAGTTCTCCTCGAAATTCGGGTGCAGCGAACTGTCGTCAAGGCGGGGGTCCATCCGCAGTTTTTGCTTGAAATATTCGGCAAGCCGTTGTTTGGCTCCGCGGGCCTGTTTGACTTCGGCGGGTTTGAGCTCGCGCCCTTCCTCTCGCTCCAGCCTTGCCTTGCTCACCATGCGCGGCGTGACGATTATAGACCGCACGCTCGGCCGCTTGCCGGCCGCGACATAAGCCCCTTTAATGCCCAGTTTCGCCAACAGCGCCTCTGGGGCCGGCACAAAATTCGACAGATCCGCGCCAAATTTGACTGACGCAAATTTCACCGTCTTGCCGGCGGCCGTTACGCGGGCCCTAATCTTTGAGAATAGTGATGCTTTAGCCATGATCTTTGAGCCAGTTCTGCGCCGCGCGACGGAAGGATGAGATCGAGGATTTCTTGCGCCGGTTCAGGACTTGAAGCAGCGGCGACGCATATCGAAGATTGTCGAGGGAATAGGGGCCGTGCGGATCGATGCGATCGAGAGACTTGCCCGGCGGTATCGGACCGAGCTTTTCGAGCAGCTGCCGCGCGCCGATGGCGGGCGAGGCGAAGTCGAAAGAGACGTGCGCATAGCCGGGCGCATGTTCACAGCGCCATTTGGCGGCGGCGAGGCGTTTGCGCAGTATTGTAATGTCGGGCGAAAGACGCGCGGCGATCATGCGTCTTCGTCCTCGCGCGCATATGCCATGCGATCTCGCGCGCGCTGGCGCAGCCATTCTTGGGAGACTACCGGTTTGTCATCAAACTGGTAGACAATGTCGCCGCCATGATAAAAGCCGACAGGCGCGATTACGATCTCGTCGCGATGACTGTCGAAAACACGTCGCAACATGAGACCGCGAGGCAGTTGGTGCGTCTCGAAATGTCGGATTAGCCCGTCGATGCTGGCGTCTGCGCCGACATTGTTTTCTGGCCCGTCGTAGAAAAGCAGAAACCTGCGCGTCCATGATGTAGACGCGTGTAGATATTGGTGGGTGAACCCGAGAGAATGCGCATAGTAGAGATTTACGCCCGCCCCACTCCTCGCAGGCTTGGCGATTACGTCGAAAAGGTCGACCAAATCTTCGGTTAAATCTTGGTAATTATCCGGCCGGCACTCACACTTGGGATCGCGCTTTCCCGCGCGGATGGAAGCCGCCATATCCACGGTAGGCGCGCGCAGTTTCTCGCGCCTATCGAATTCGATGGCCTCTGGATAATCCCAATTTGCGGAGCCGAAGCGCTCGCCGTGGCGGCCGTAATCCAACAGCCACGCGGCGGCCTTCCCCGCAAAGACGCGCTGGGCGCGGCCGCACATTTGCTCGAACTTCGATCGCGACGCGGTGCCGAATCCAATGACGACAAGCGAGATGGACGGCAGATCGAACCCGCGATTAACTTTGGCGACAGTGCACAGGCCGAGGATTTCGCCGGCCTGAAATCCAAGGATGATCTTTACCTGCTCCGCCAGTCGCATGCCGTTGTGGTAGCACTCGACATTGAGCCCGGCCGCCTCGTAGGCATCGCGCTACGCGTCGCATTGTTTGGTCGTGGAGCCGAAAAAGAGAAATTGCTGACCGGGCCCAAGCAAGGCGACAGCCGCCTTCGTATCCTCGGCGATCGTGGATAACATGGGCGGACTGCAACTCTGGACCCGCGTGTCGAAGTCGCCCGAAATATTGATCTTGGTCTTGCAGTCAATTTTCAGTTGGTGCGAAGGCGTGATCGGAGCGGGTTCGATGAAATGGAAATGCCCCGCGTCGCGCGCCGCCTTTTTGGTAATGAGCCCGCACGGCTCGTCGAACGCCTTGCCGGGCCCGAAGATTGGCACGGTCCGGCCTTTTTCCAGAACGAACGGCGTGCCCGTGACGCCGGCATAGCGCGGGGCCGCGCCCAAGATCGCCGCGTATTCTTTGCTCTCGTCGCGCAAATAGGCTTGGTCGGCCTCGTCAATGATGACCACACCGGCGGCCTCGACGACGTCGAGATGCCGTGCCAGTGTTTGCGCGGTCGCGAACAAGATCTGACGGTCGGCCTGTTTTTTCAGGCCTGTGTAAAGACCGCCAGAAATATGCGGCGCGATCCGAGACAGGGTTTCTAGGCCCTGCCTGGCAATATGCCCCGATCTGGACACCTTGAGAACGCCGCGGGCGCCGCGCTCGATGGCGGCCAGCGCGACGCCTAAGTTGATGCGGGTTTTGCCGGTAGACACTGGCGCGACGAAAAGAGGGCGGCGCGTCTCGCCGCCTCCCTCAAAGATTGCGCGGTCGAGATCTTCGCACGCTTTAATTTGCTGCGGGCGGAAGTCCCGGACGGCCTGCTTCCACAAGTCCGTCATTTGCCGGCACCACGTTCGAACGCTACGCGATGTTCTACGGCGACGATCTCAGCCAATGCTCGGCTGGTCGTAGGATATATAGGCCGTTGAATGAACTGTGACGGCGTCGGCCCGGGACCGATGGCGAAAATTGGCGTGTAGCCCCCGCCTCGACTTTTCGCGACCCCCCATTGGAACACTTTTGGATGGTAGGGGAGTAGCACCCTGTAAAATGGCAAGATTTTTTGCCAGCGTGATTTTGGAGCCGGTTGTATTTTTTGTGATGCTGTATTATGAAGAGACATCCGAATAGACCTGACATCAGACCTGTCGCGCACTGAGGATTGAGCCCCCTGAAGTGCGCGGCGGGTCGGCTTTGCCTAGGCCTTAGCGGAATTGCCCAATCGTCTGGGTTCAACACATCGACTTGGCGGTCCTCGCGCTTCGTTTGGTCCAAGTCCCTCGGGGCCTGAGGCCTATCCGCGCTAGGAATTGGGTGATCGTCTTCCTAGTCCTCTATTTAAAAACGGGCGGTATTGTCGCGAGCCCGATCGCTATCTCCCTAGGCGGAGCGCCTATATCTCCGCTCTGCGGGGTCTGACGGCCATCTGCGGCCGGGCGATACAGGCGGGAGACCAAGAACCTCGCGGAGCAAGGCCGTGATGGGTCTGCCATTCGCCGACTTTTCCAAGGCCTCGCATTCGGCCCGGGTCAAATAAACCTGACGGCGGACGTCGCACTTTTCAGTCATGAGTAACCCCTTTCAACCGATGTTATATAGGTGAGATAAAAAGGCAAGCGCCCGTCCCGTAGTCTGTCCACAGCCTACAGTTATCCACAGCTTTCGAGCCCCAACATCATGCGCACGCCTGCCCGGATCACGTCATTGAGCCGCGCCGTCTGCTCCGCGTCGCGCCGCGCCTGCTCGGCGGTCAACATCTCACGCTGTTTCGCCGCCGCTGTCTCGGCCGCTTGCCGGTTGAGCGCGGCAAATGTCAGGCCGCCGTCAGGGTCGATTTGAAAGAGCGTTTCGATCAGCCGCATGATGCCTGCTTGACGCACATCGGGCGGCCTGGAGCGTGCCGGCCGGAGATCTGGGAGGCGATGGATAACTGGGCCGGCAAGCAACGGCGGGTGGCGAGGTGGGGCCGAGCTCTCAGAAATGACCCGGAAACTTCCTTCGATCGCGGCCTCTCGGCGCGCCTCGAAACGCGCGCTCCCTTCGCCTTCGATCGGCAGCGACGCGACGCCTCGGCCTTCGGCCGCAGCCTCTCTCCGCGCGACGCGATGACTGCGCGGCCGCACTTTGGCAAGCCTCGCCCCGCCCTTTTTCGGCTTCCGGCCCGCCGCGAAAAACGCGTATTTGTCGCCCTCGGCGCGCGCCGTTAAAAAGCCGCGTTTGGCCAGATCCAACATAGCCCTGCGCACTTGGCTTTTATCCCGCCCGACAAGATCGGCTACTGGCCCCGAGCCTGTCCCGGGCCGGTCTTTGACGGCCTCGATAAGGGTGCGCTGGAATTCGGATAGCATGATGTTTGTCTCGGTGAAACTTGCGTCGACAGAGGAGAAATTATCATATCCTAGGACGTTGCAGAATATCCTAGGGCGCGTCTTTGAAGTGGTTTCCGAACCATTCCACAACATCCGCGCGGCGAAGATGACGGTGAAAGGCCGACAGGACTGACGTGCGGCGACGCAAAACGAAGAGCTCCGCTTCCTCTCGCCGATCGGGGAACTTGTCGCCTACCTCCCACGCGACCCGCCGGCACCAAAACCGCGCCGCGAGCATCGCCGTATTTGCGTCGGCATAAGTGCGCGTCTCGGCCGGCGGCACGGACTCGCCAGGGATCTCGATGATGCGCTGGGTATCGCAACGCGCTGGCCAAGGGAGTGCCGACACCACAGTCGGCCGAAGGTCACGAACTGGTTCGCCCTTGACGAAAGCCGGCCGCTTTTCGCATTCGCTGGAATTTGGCGTTTTTGGACGGGCGAGCGGAAAGGTGAAACTGGCAAGCATCCGGTGTTTTCGATTTTGACGACCGACTCGAATGACGTGGTTCGACCGATCCACGCCAAGGCCATGCCCGTGCTGCTCACGACTACCAAGGAATGGGACACGTGGCTCGCCGGCTCGATCGAAGAGGCGACAGCGTTGCAAAGGCCGCTGCCAAACGACATGCTGAAGATAGTCGCGGCGGGCGAAAAGAGCGATCAATCCGCGAAACTGCTGATATGACAGGAGACTTGAACCCAAAGGATGCGTGCTAGCACTTCTGATTCTGAAACCAAGCGGATATTAACCGCCTGCCGATTGCGCGGGGCGCATTCGCGTAAGCGGCAATATGGAACGCGGAGCGCTTGCCTGTGGCGTCTTAGTCGGGGTCTGCCTGTCATTCGTGCCACCACTCAATTGTCCCGCCTAATGCGCCCGCTTATCCCGTCGCGGGCGTAGCCCTGCCGGTCGGTTCTTACGCTCTAAGTCGAGGTGATATTGATGGTAGTCCTCATCATCCTCCGACCTCTGCCGCCCGCCAAACTCACTTGATATTCCTCGGCGCTTGCGTCCAAAAAGTCGCGCGTACTCGCCTTGAAACGCATAAAAGGTCTGTGACTCGGCTGGAACCCCATCGCGGCTATAGCCCTTTTGCCAAGGGCGGCGTCCGTATTCGTCAAAAGCCGCGCTCCGTCCGCCCTTGTAGCCCACAATGATTTCGCCTCCGAGTGTCATACACCGTGGGTCGGGCATCAGAAGATACCGATCATCCAAATTGCGCCAATGCGTCGAGGGAATCGCATTCTCTGGAAAGAGCCATTCTTCCTTAGCTGCTGCAACGAATTGATGAGCGCGGCGCTTGATGATGTAATTTATTTGGTTGACTTCGATTTCATCGAGCTCGCGGCCAGTCTGGATCGAAAGGAAGTTGAACATTGCCGTGCGGAACAATGCAGGATTGGGGCGACGTGCCTTTGCGTTTCCATATGGATTACGTACCCATGAAAGATTTGTGAGAATAAGAATTCTAGTCGGGCTAAGTGGAAACAGCGTGTGGGTACCATTCATCGTAAAATCAGGATCAGTGAATTTGCGGCAATACTCGCCATCGGGAAAAACATCGTGATTGTAAACGGTAACAGGATGATCGGAGATTAGGAACTTGGTGGCGCTTTGGTTGGCATCCACTAGCGCCCAGATGCTTTCAGTCCAAATCGCGCAATGCAGATTTTGCAAGCGTTGCATGTCCAGCAGAAGCTGGTTTTTGTCGCGCGTGGTAGTCAAGGCCGACAGATATTTAAGCCCCTTCGGCGTCCGAAATTTTTGGATGCTCATATAGTTGAGAAGGGCGTTAAACATGTCAGATGGTGAGTCCTCGGTCGGAAATTTATCGAAAGCCCGATATGCACCGAAAAATTCAACAGCTTTTTGCCGCCCCGATCTACCTTCCCAAAGAAAAATTGCTCGATCTCGGTAGACTTAAAGTTGCCATATCGCACGGTGTAAAGGTCGGTTTCTTTAAAGCACAGTGATGCGCCCCACCGACGAATTGCGTTCTTCGTGCGGAGAACCCCCTTCGGGTCGCGGAATTGTTCAGGTTCTAAGTCTAGGTAGCGAAATACGCGCTGCCCTGACGTGGGGAGAAAGCGCTCCTGATACCAGCAGGGAACATAGTGGTTTTCTTTGTAGGAGTTGCCGACCATTTATTTTGCTTCTCAAAGCCTCGCAATCGTCCAGCCGGACACGTTGTAACTGCGGCCAATCTCGGCAAGCGTTTCCTCTGCCTTGTCGCGGCGCTTGATCGCCTCGCGCTTCTGGTGGTCGGTGAGTTTCGGCTTGCGCCCCATCTTCACGCCCTTCGCCTTGGCGCGTTCGCGGCCTTCGCCGGTGCGGGCGCGGATCAATTCGCGTTCGAACTCGGCCAGCCCGCCAAGGATCGTCAACATCAAGCGCCCGTGCGCGGTCGTCGTGTCCGCCCATGTGTCCTTGAGGGAACGGAACCCCGCGCCCTTGCCGGTGATCGCGGCCAGCGTGTTCAACAGGTCGCGGGTCGAACGCGCCAGCCGGTCGAGGCGCGTCACGGTCAACACGTCGCCCTTGTCGAGCTGGTCGAGGACGCGGCGCAATTGGGCGCGGTCGGCTCTCGCGCCGCTTGCCGTCTCCCGAAAAACCTTCTCGGCTCCGGCGGCGCGAAGCTGCTTCACCTGAGCGTCAAGGCTCTGGCCGTCGGTCGAGACCCGCGCATAGCCGTATTTCATCACGTCAATTCGACGCGCAAGGTGCGGCCAACCGCGCTGGCGGCGCGTTGCAAGGTGGCAAGCGTGACCGAGGGGATAGCGGGGTCAAAAAGCCGGTCAAGCTGGCGGCGGCTGGTTTTCATCCGCGCCGCCATTTGGACTTTGGTGATGCCTTGCTTTTCCATCGCGGCGGCAATTTGCTCGGCGATCAGTTCCTTGATGGCGTGATCCTCGCACGATTCCAATATGCCCTTACTGGCAAGGAACTCGTCAAAGGTCTCTTGGCTCACGCTGCCTTTCCGTTTCTTGGTCATCACGTCACCTCCCGTTTGCGTTTCAGGGCAAGGTCTATGTCCGCCTGCGGCGTCTTCTGCGTCTTCTTGATGAAGCCGTGCAGCAAGATCATGTAGCCGTCGCCCATGCAGAAAATCACCCGCGCGATCCGGTTGCTGTCGAGCGCGGAGCGCACCTCGCACAAGCCCTTGCCGAGCGGAGCGCAATGCGGTCGTCCGAGCGGCCAGCCGAATTCGACCTTCTGAATATCCTTGCCGACCGTGTGCCGGTCGGCGGCGGGTAATTCCAGAATCCATTCGCGCACCGGATTGCGCCCCGCCGCGTTCAGATAGAACCGCGCGGGTAGTTTCTTGGTGCGGTCGATCATTCAAGGCATGAGTGTGCCAAAATTGGCACATTTTTGCAAGCCCTTTTTTAGCCCCGAAGCGGCGGACTTTTGCACGTCATTTTTGCACAGAAAAAGATGCGTTAGATCAACGCGCTAGGTTTTGAGCATAATTCTTGACTTCTGCACCACTCGAAACTCTCGGTCCGCAACCTTTTGAGAGGTGGGAATTGAGAATGAGTTTCAAGAGGCGATTTCACGGGACTTGGTGGCGATCCGCCCGCCGCGCCGGCAGTCTCTCAAAAACCCCGTGCGACAAGTCGGGGATTGAGAGAGAGCTGCGCGCCTGGATCAGGACGCCCATGACCGCAATTTGCGCTATGATGCTGTTTATGGAGCATTGGCGAAGCGTCACCAATCTCGCGCCCGCCGCCAACCAATACAACAACCCCCCGGGCCGTCCACTTGGGGAACTATCAGCAGCAAGCTGAGCAGAAGGAGTCCGTCACCTTGGTATCGTGGCCCACGCTCGATAGTATCAAGGACGTCGCAGGTCTCGTGAGAGACATCGGGGTTATTATCGGAGTTCCCACGATTATAGTTGTGGGAATGCGTTTGTATGACCTACAGACAAAGGCGCTTGAGCAGCAGGTGAAAGCGAATGAGGCCCAAATACATGCTCTAGAAGCCCAGAACACGGTTCTGAAGGAAACGCAGTTCGACAGGGCCGCGGCGCTCATAAAGGAGCAGAAGGACGTATATGAGGCAGAGCGGACGGTCCTGGTCCAGCAGATTACCGACCTCAGAAAGTCTGGAGATGAAAGGGTTGCTGCTCTGGAGGAACAGCTCAATCAAAAGACAATTGCGATTTCGACAGAGCGACGTGGCGCTAAAGACGCTCGACGCTACTAATTCTACTGAATCACAAAATCGAGGGAGATTCTGCGTCGCGAGCAAATCTGGTAACTTGTTGATTTGTTGATCGATACCCGGTGTTTGATATGGATCTCTCGAGACCAACCAGCCAAGCGCGTTTTGCCGCCTATGTCGAGGCTCTTGTTGAAGTGATCGGGCATGCCGATCGGGCCAAGCCCTTGAACGATTATTGCGTCGGGCTGTTGATGCCCGGCGAGCGCAAGAGCGTCGAGCCTATGGCGGCGATTGTTGCGCCGACACGCGTCTCGGCCAAACATCAATCGCTTCTGCATCTGGTCGGCGAAGCGCCCTGGTCGGACGAGGCGGTCTTGAGTAAGGTTTTCGAGCTGGTTCTGCCTTCCCTCGAGAGACAAGGCCCGATCGAAGCCTGGATCGTGGACGACACGGGCATTGCGAAAAAGGGGACCCATTCGGTCGGCGTCGCGCGGCAATATTGCGGCAGGCTCGGCAAGCA
The DNA here is from genome assembly GCA_963815815.1 of uncultured Alphaproteobacteria bacterium. GTDB lineage: Bacteria > Pseudomonadota > Alphaproteobacteria > Rhizobiales > Beijerinckiaceae > Methylocapsa. The sequence goes on along the minus strand of CAWFIA010000006.1, from coordinate 149,114 downwards.
GGACAATTGCCAGGTCGCGGTGACGCTGTCGATCGCCAATCATACGGCGAGCCTGCCGATCGCCTACCGGCTCTATATGCCGGAGGCATGGGCAAATGATCAGGCACGCCGAAAAAAGGCGCATATCCCCAAGGAGATCGAGTTCAAGACGAAGCCACAGATTGCGCTTGATCAGATCCGTGCGGCTCATGCCGCAGGCGTCGCGCCGGGCGTCGTGCTGGCTGATGCGGGCTATGGCGTGAACGGCGGCTTTCGCGCCGGAGTGACAGCTTTGGATCTGCCTTACGTCGTCGGCGTCCAATCGACGCTGACCGTTTGGCCGCCCGGTCAGGAGCCTCTACCGGCAAAGCCCTGGAGCGGCCATGGCCGCAAGCCGTCTCGTCTGAACCGTGATCTTGAACATCAACCCGTCACGGTCAAGGAGCTGGCGCTGAGCTTGAAGAAAAAAGCATGGCGCAGCCTCACCTGGCGCGAAGGTTCGAACACGCCGCTCGCCTCGCGCTTTGCCGCTGTGCGTCTGCGCCCAGCCTCGCGTGATTGCAATCGGACCAAACCGCATCCGCTGCAATGGCTCATTGTTGAGTGGCCGAATGAAGAAGCTGAGCCGACGAAATATTGGCTCTCGACCTTGCCCAAGGACACGCCTTTGCAGGATCTCGTCGACAAGGCCAAATTGCGCTGGCGCATCGAACGCGATTACGAGGAGCTGAAAGGCGAACTCGGATTGGCCCATTACGAAGGTCGAGGTTGGCGTGGCTTTCACCACCACGCGACACTCTGCATCGCAGCTTACGGCTTTCTGATCTGCGAACGGGAAGCGATTCCCCCCTCAGCCTCCTGGCGGCGCAAGATGCCTCCGTTACCCAAAGGTTTTCGACCCCGCGGCGCCGCCGATCCGACCAGAACGTCACGTCGAAAACTCGATCGCGACGATCCGAAAACGGCTCACCGTCGCGCTCGCAAAAACCCTTATGCGATGTCCATGCTGTCAAACAACACACCGCCAGACAGCTACCCATATCCGTTCATGACACAGTAGAACTAAGAACCTGACTGTGACCGGCATCAGCCCCGAGGACTTGGCCGCTTTGACAAAAAACATCGTCGAGCACGCCGACACTGAGCTAACCCGAAGGACGCAAGAGTTGGCAACCAAGTTGGACGTGACGCAAGGCGTAATGCAGCAGTTTCTCCGCATCCTCGGTGAGCAGAACGTCCCGCCAGAGCGGTTACCCGAGAAACTCGGTGAAATAGCTTCAAACTATAAGAGGCTTAAGCAGTTATTTGATAGGATCTCTCTTGATGATCCTGCGTCAAACGAATTGCTAAGTAAGGCACAAGCAGAAGTCGACGCCGGAAAGCTTGATGCTGCCAATCTAACACTCAAGCAAGCTACAGCAGCTCAGCTTGCCGCAGCAGAACGAGCCAAAGCGCTGGCCCAGCGCGCTTTAGACGCTGAAAATGCCGAGAGAAAGCAAGCGGCGGCGAGTTTGGAGCAACAAGGTGAAATTGCGTTAACTCAGAGGAAAAATCGCGAGGCGGCTGATTACTTTGGGCAGGCCGCTGCGCTCGTTCCCGACGATGTCAATCGGCTCCGAATTTTGACCCCCGATCGGCGTCCAAAACTGACCCCCCCACGAACCTGTTTTGTTCTATGCTTTTGAGGGAATTTCTAGAGCTGGGTCTATTCCTTTGTTCGACGGCGCGACGATTTCTTCGTCCCGACTGGATTTATTTCGCGGCGCGCGCAGGCGCGGTCCCCAAGAGTTTGGAGCGCATTGCCGAGATTTGTCTGCAACATCGCCCATAGGAGCGGAACGCGTTCGCGGGTTATTTCCTCCAGCGCGGCGCGATAGGCCGCGACCGCCTCCTCAAGACGCGCCGTCCCGCTCTCCCACGCCCCGAGCGTTTGGAGCGCATTGCCGAGATTTATCTGCGTCCTCGCCCATTCAAGCGGAACCCGCGCGCGCGTGTATTCCTCCAGGGCGGCGCGAAAGGCGGCGACCGCTTCCTCGAGCCGCGCCGTCCCGCTCTCCCTCTCTCCGAGCTTCCCAAGCGCAACGCCGAGGTTCACCTGCGTCCTCGCCCAGTCGAGCGGAACGCATTCGCGCGGAGCGCCGGCCAGTGCTCGGCGAAGGATGTCAATCGCAGCGGCAAGTGCATCATTATGGCCCGCACGATAGCCGAAGTCGTTGAGCGCTGCCGCCGCGTTCAATGCATATGACCAACGCGGCTCGGGATCGACCGGCGCAAGCAGGCGCAAGCCTTCCTCGAATTGCGCGCGAGCGCCCACGACGTCGCGCCGCCCCAGGGCGGCCCGGCCAAGCAGGGCGCAGGTCTCGGCCTCCGACTGCAGTGCGGCGATCCAGTCCGCTCGCGCTTCTTCCGCCCTGCGACGCCTCTGTTCGGAGACCGCATGTTCCCGCGCACGGATGTCGATGAGCAGGCGCGTCGCCTCATCGAATGCGCCTGCATCTAAAGCGGATACTGCCCTCCGCCGGAGTTCCGCGGTCTCTCCGTCGTCGTTGACCGAGCGCGTCAGCGCCTGGCGCATGGTGCGATACTGCGTGGCGATGGCGATCAGCGTGTCCAACCAGCGCTCGGCGGGGACGTCGCCGTGGCCGGCGATGTGCAGCATCGCCCGCACCGCCTCTTGCGTCGCGCCCAGTTGCTTGGACAATTCTTTGAACTGGGGTGTGTTTTGCAGGTCAACTCCAGCAAGGACTGCCCGGACGATCTGTTGAACCTCTGCCGCGCTGAAGCCGGTAATAGAGATGTCCTTGCCCTGCAGCACCGTCGCGCCGGGGCCGACATTGCCGACTTGGTATTGCGACGGACCGGAGGGCATGGCGCTACTTCACAAAGGAGTTGATCGCCGACTTGGTGGTCGCCTCGGTGACCGTGCCGATGGTCTTCTGCGCCGCCTCGCTTTTGAGGATGTCGCCGAGCGCGTTGCCAACCCAGGACGCGGCGCCGCCGAACCACGACTTCGCATCGAGCAGCGCGCGACGGAGCATCCCGGGTGACTCCTGGGCCTTGGCAAGACCTTCGGCGACCGCCTTCGTCTTGTCCTGGGCAAGCGCGCGGGCGTCTTCATCAAGCGACGCATCTTTGGCGATCCGCTCCAATAATGCGGCGAATTGCTGGGCGAGCGACTCGCCGCCCGGTCCGGCGACTCCTTCGACCCAGGAAATGTTCTCGCCCTGTGCGACGCGCGCGCCGGGACCGACATCGCCCATTTGATAGCTGCGTTCCGCGGTAGGCTTCGGCTCGTCGGGCATCGATACCTCCTTTACCCGCGGGGCAGGGACGCCCCGGTTAACGATGCGATCATCCGCCTCTGATCTCCTTCGGCTGGGGGATAGTCATGGAACTCGCCACGTCCCACCTGGCATGGAGAAAGGTGAAAACTGATTTAATCGTGGCTTATTACCGAGGGGCCGCTCTAACAATTTGGCCCATTCGCTCTTTAAATGCGAGTTATTTGCTCTTCAGTCCCAAATAAACCGCCAACCACGACTATAGACGAAGACGAATGTGTCCCGCTGCAGCCGAAAGGCTACCACGTCGAATCCGTGAGGTGCAATAACCTCGCGCCGGCGGCTTGACCTCTACCGACGCGAGTTGCCGGCCGTCGAGGGCGCGCGGCGCTGTTCTAATAAAGCAAGGCATCGGGCCAAATTCTGTTGCGCGACGTCGTGCCAATTCGGTGCGGCTTCGCGGGTCCATTCCTCCAGCGCGGCGCGATAGGCTGCAACCGCCTCCTCCAGACGCCCCCTCCCACTCTCCCGCTCCCCGAGCGTTTGGAGCGCGTTGCCCAGATTTATCTGCGCCCCCGCCCATTGGAGTGGCGCACGCTCGCGGGTGCGTTCCTCCAGCGCGGCGCGATAGGCCACCACCGCCTCCTCCAGACGCCCCGTCCCACTCTCCCGCTCCCCGAGGACCCGGAGCGCATTACCCAGATTTATCTGCGTCATCGCCCAGTCGAGCGGCACGCGCTCGCGGGTCCGTTCCTCCAGCGCGGCGCGATAGACCGAAATCGCTTCCTCCAGACGCGCCGTCCCGCTCTTCCGCTCCCCGAGGATCGAAAGAGCATTGCCGAGATTGTTCTGCATCAACGCCCATTGGAGCGGCACGCGCTCGCGGGTCCATTCCTCCAGCGCGGCGCGATAGACCGAAATCGCTTCCTCCAGACGCGCCGTCCCGCTCTTCCGCTCCCCGAGGATCGAAAGAGCATTGCCGAGATTGTTCTGCATCAACGCCCATTGGAGCGGAACGCGCTCGCGGGTCCGTTCCTCCAGCGCGGCGCGATAAGCCGCCACCGCCTCCTCCAGACGCGCCGTCCCGCTCTCCCGCGCCCCGAGCATTTGGAGCGCAGCGCCGAGATTGTTCTGCGTCGTCGCCCAGTCGAGCGGCGCGCGCTCGTGGGTCCGTTCCTCCAGCGCGGCGCGATAGGCCGCCACCGCTTCCTCCAGACGCGCCGTCCCGCTCTCCCGCGCCCCGAGCGTTTGGAGCGCAGCGCCGAGATTATTCTGCGTCGTCGCCCAGTCGAGCGGAACGCGTTCGCGGGTCCTTTCCTCCAGCGCGGCGCGATAGGCCGCAATCGCTTCCTCCAGACGCGCCGTCCCGCTCTCCCGCGCCCCGAGCGTTTGGAGCGCATTGCCGAGATTGTTCTGCGTCGTCGCCCAGTCGAGCGGAACGCGCTCGCGGGTCCGTTCCTCCAGCGCGGCGCGATAGACCGCAATCGCTTCCTCCAGACGCGCGGTCCCCCTCTCCCGCTCCCCGAGCGTTTGGAGCGCAGCGCCGAGATTGTTCTGCGTCTGCGCCCAGTCGAGCGGAACGCGCTCGCGGGTCAGTTCCTCCAGCGCGGCGCGATAAGCCGCCACCGCCTCCTCCAGACGCGCCGTCCCGCTCTCCCGCTCCCCGAGCGTTTGGAGCGCAGCGCCGAGATTATTCTGCGTCTGCGCCCATTGGAGCGGCGCGCGCTCGCGGGTCAATTCCTCCAGCGCGGCGCGGTAGGCCGCCACCGCCTCCTCCAGACGCCCCGTTCCGCTCTCCCGCGCCCCGAGAGTTGCGAGAGCGGTCCCAAGATTATTCTGCGTCGCCGCCCAGTCGAGCGGCGCGCGGTCGCGGGTAAGTTGCTCCAGCGCGGCGCGGTAGGCCGCCACCGCCTCCTCCAGACGCGCCGTCCCGCTCTCCCGCTCCCCGAGCGCCTTAAGCGCATTCCCCAGATTATTCTGCGTCGTCGCCCAGTCGAGCGGCGCGCGCTCGCGGGTCCGTTCCTCCAGCGCGGCGCGATAGGCCGCAATCGCTTCCTCCAGACGCGCCGTTCCGCTCTCCCGCTCCCCGAGGACCCGGAGCGCATTACCCAGATTTATCTGCGTCGCCGCCCAGTCGAGCGGCGCGCGGTCGCGGGTAAGTTCCTCCAGCGCGGCGCAATAGGCCGCCACCGCCTCCTCCAGGCGCGCCGTACCGCTCTCCCGCGCCCCGAGCGCCGAAAGGGCATTCCCCAGATTATTTTGCGTCATCGCCCAGTCGAGCGGCGAGCGGTCGCGGGTAAGTTGCTCCAGCGCGGCGCGGTAGGCCGCCACCGCCTCCTCCAGACGCGCCGTCCCGCTCTCCCGCTCGCCGAGCGCCTTAAGCGCATTGCCAAGATTGGTTTGCGCTTTCGCCCAATCGAGCGATTTTGCAACTTGATTATCAGCGCTCGGCATCTATCGCGTCCTTCGCTAGCCAGCTAAAGACCGAAACTGCAATGAGGAGCGCTGAGTTGTCACCTTTGACCGTTCCAAGCCCTTGGTACTCCGAGGCACGGCCTACCAAATATCTCGCCTGCGCATTTCGGTCACCCGGGTGGATAACCTCCGCAATCAGTCGCAGCCTTCGCGAGAGCAGCCTCGGCTTTAATCGCATTCTTGTCATAAACGAGCCCCTCTTCAAGAAGACGTAATCGTAGGCGCCTACTATGTTCCTGCCGTTCACGTTCGACGCTCTCCTCGTGCTCAAGGGCCTCCATGAACGCACGTGACGCATCCTCAGTCTGTCCGGCCTCGCACATTTGTTGTGCTTTATGTAGAGCCTCCTGAAACAGAGGGTGCTCATCGATTGGGCGCTGGTCCGGTTCAGTGCCCTTTTGAAAAACTTCGAGAGCCCTGGAAACGCCATCAAGTCTTTCAAATAACTTCGCCGCCGTAGCCGCGTCGATCCCCTGAACGAACGTCTCGATCCGGGTGTTGCCGGTGAGCAGAGTCCCTACATTTCCCTGAACGAACGTCTCTATACGAGCGTCTTCAGCAAATTGAATCCCGATCGGAGCAGCGGCTTGGGAGCTCTCCGCTGTTGTCCCTATTTTCCCGAGGGATCGCCCACCAAAATGTCGCCCGTTTTGAGCGTTTCGACGTTCGCTTCCTTTATGCGGGCGCCGATGCCGCTTGTGACGGTGATATTGCCGAGCTGAACTTCGAGAGCTGTCAGGCGGCCGATATCGAGACCAATGGCTGGAGCGCATTCTTTCAATTTAGCAACCAGTGCTTCAGCTAAGACGCGGAGCGAGTTTCGATCGTCCTCAGATTGGGCGTCTATGATTTCGGCGATGACAGTTTGTCGGCCAATGGAGCTGGGCGTCGCCTCAAGCGCTGTGACTTCGCCGGAAGCCCAATGAGAAACCTTTTCCTTTAGGGCTTTGTACCCATCCTTTACAGCTTCTCCGACCGTGCCTTTCAACACCGCCCCAGCCGCCATGCTGAGCGCGCCGGCAACCAATGAACCGACCGTGACGGGATCAACCATGGGCCTATTTCCCCCAACGTATCGCCATAATTTTTCATATCACGAAGGCCTACGCTATCCCAATACCTTCCCAAATAGCCTTCCTTTTTTGAGAACCTTCAACGATGTTCGCTCCCGAGCCTACAAACAAGGCAAAATTCGTCATTCGACCATATATTGCAGGGACTTCCGCATGGTGCGAATTTCTTGATTTTCGCACAGCGCGCAGCCGACTGAAATAAGATTCCCGCGATAGATCAATCCTACTAAGATTAAGCTACCTCGAGCCATCGGCCCGATACACCAGCTTCGCCCGCGCCCCGAGCCCCCAGCCGCTACCATCATCCCGGACCGGACGCGGACGCAAGCCAGGGCCTCGCGCCGCCCCAGCGATGGGGGTTCCGCGAGGGGCAGGGACAGGGCCAGGGCGAGGGCCAGGGGGAGGGCTAGGGGCGGTCACTTTGGTTTGCAATCTACGTAGCCCCCTCGGTCTCGACCTTCAGGGCCTTCCAAAAGCAGGAGTTCGACTATTCCCGCATGAGCCGATGGAAGCGCGACACATTCCGGCGCGGGATCGAAACCTATTGCCTATCCGGGGAAACGCAGTAAAGCAGAAATGCCAGCAATGTCAACACGTTAGCTGCTGTGTGTAGAGTGTGTAGAGTGTGTAGAGTGTGTGTAGTGTATGGCGTAGGCGGTGTGTGGTGTTGTGTGTATGATAACGCTGGACAAATGTAGGGAAGTGTGCTACATTCCTATATGATTTCGGGGCCGGCAACATGTGCTGCGACAAGAAACCAGGCTTGCAAGATAATGCTGTCGGTATCGCAATAGATCGGATCGACCGGGGATTTCGTCCGAGCCCCCACGCGCGCGAGATCGCTGGCCGAGATCCGCGGCGGCGTTCTTCGGCCAATCCTCACGGATTTCATATTAGCGGCGCACCGCGCTATATGTAGACCGGGCTATACCTCTGCCGTTCATCTATATGTAGATGTCAGGCACAACCTCAAGCTATGCGCTAGGAAAAGATGCCCTCCCCCGTGTCCCATGGCTCTCTCCGGGAATATTTGACCAGGGCCTCAACCTTGCCTTTGTCGTTCCCCTTTCCTGGCCGGCCGAAACGATCCTGAAACAGGTAATGGCTGACGAGCTCAGTGAAAGCACGGGTGCGCTGCCGCTTGCCATCCCCGAGGATACGCGCCACTGCGATTTTGAGATTGTCGTATAAAATTGAAATCGGCACGCCGCCGAAAAACGCGAATGCCGAGATATGGCCGTCAAGAAAGGCTTCCGTAGTTTCCGCTGGATAGGCTTTGATGAAGCAGGCATCCGATTGGGGCAAATCGAAACAAAACACGTGCAGTTTCATCCGGACGCCGCCGATGATCCCAACGCACTCACCAAAATCGACCTGGGCATGGCCAGGCGGATGGGACAACGGAACAAAAACCTCGCGTGATCCAGTGCGAGCGGTCCGGACATAATCTTTCACCACGGTATAACCGCCGGCATAGCCGTGTTCGAGCCGAAGACGCTCGAAAATCCGTTTCGCCGTATGCCTTTGCCTCGGCGGCGCGATCTTGTCAGCCTCAAGGATCGCGTCGATCACTGGAACGAGCGGCCCGAGTTTCGGCCGCTCCGGAGCCTTTGACCGCACATACCCAGGCGGCGCCGAATAGCGGCACATCTTGGAAATCGTATCCCGGCTCAACCCAAAAACCCGCGCCGCTTCCCGACGGCTTTTCCCTTCGACGAATACAAACCGCCGAACCGCTGCGTAAATCTCCACTGAAAACATCCCCGGCCGCCCCCCGAACCAATGTTCGGAAAGGGTCAACCCCAAAAGTGGCCGGGTTTTACTCCGCCACGCAGCCGCAAAATGCCGCCGCTCCGTGGCCTAATATTGCTCCGCCGCGTACAGACTGATCCTCTTGACGCCATGTGGGCGCGTTGGACTCACATTCAACGCTCCTTGTTGCCATGGTTGTGCGAAGAAATCGAGCCGATGACCGAGTCGCTCGGTCGGCTCATCACCCTTCTCGATGTGATCGGCCTCGAAGCCTTCGTCCCTGATCCGTCCAGCGGCGCTGGGCGTCCGCAGGAGGATAGGCGTGGCCTGGCGCGCGCCTTTGTCGCCAAGGCGGTGTTCGGCGCTCCCACCACCCGCGCTCTCATTGATCGTCTTGGCGTCGACCAACCACTGCGCCGTGTCTGTGGTTGGGAGAGGCGGGCGCAGGTTCCTTCGGAAGCCACGTTTTCCCGCGCCTTTGCTGAATTTGCGCAAGGTGATCTGCCCGATAAAATGCATGCGGCGCTGATTGAACGCACACTTGGCGGGCGCATCATCGGCACGATCGCGCGCGACGCCACGGAGATAGAGGCGCGCGAGAAACCGGCCAAGAAGGACGATGCGCCGCCGCCGCCTCCCGCTGGCGCTCCGCCGCCGGCCGGGCGTGAACCCAAAACGACCCGCGGGCGTCCGCGCAAAGAGGCGGAACGGCCTAAGCCGGAACCAACCCGCCTCGAACGGCAAACGGCGCAGACCGTCAACCAAATGCTCGCTGAGCTTCCCACCCAATGTGATGTCGGCGCTAAAAAGAACAGCAAAGGCTTTAAAGAGACATGGATCGGATACAAGCTGCACATCGATGTCGCCAACGGTCAAATCCCGGTCTCGTGCGTACTGACGTCAGCCTCTGTGCATGATAGTCAGGTCGCCATCCCATTGATGACCATGACAAGCGCGCGCGTTGCCTATCTCTACGAGCTGATGGACGCGGCCTATGACGCCGGCGCCATCGCCAACCAAAGCAAGGCGCTTGGACATGTTGCGTTGATCGACCGCAATTTTCGCGGACAACACGAAGCCAAAGCCGAGTGCGCCGAGGAAGTCGCGCGAATGAAATTGATCGCCATGCCAGACCCAGATGACAGGCTCTATGATTTCCGCACCATGGTCGAACGCGTCAATGGACGATTGAAAGATGAATTCGGCGGAAGGTTCGTGCGCGTGCGCGGCGCCATCAAGGTGAAATGCCATCTGATGTTTGGCATTCTGGCTCTCGCCGTCGATCAAATTTTCCGCCGCAAGGCCGTCAAACCAGCTTAACCGGAGCCAGCGATACCTCGTCCAACGAAGAGAAAATCACGCGGGCAATGAATTTTGCAAGTGGCTCCCTTGTCATTGAGATAAGTGTAATAGCCTGATTGCAGAAACATGCCGCCAGTGACCTTTTTGGTTTCCCAATCCCCTATCGGGCCCATTTTCTCCCCGTTCGCGTCGACCCCGGCAACCTAGCCATTCTGTTCGAGAGGCCGCGTGGAGACAAGGCCGTCGGTTGCAAACATTACGACGGCTTCCGGGTCCAGTAAGGCCGCTTCGAGGACGCGCCGGCGGCAACCGGCCGTGATGGCTGCGTAGTACGGACAAACGCTGCTCGGCGCATCAAACTCACTGCCACCGATGCGTTGGGCGAATTTGCCGTAAATCGAATTGAGGCAAAGTTTGATGGCGAGCTCCAAAATGTCATAACCCTCGCCCTGTATTTCTTTGAGCTTGAGATCGCGGCGCAGGTCATACAACTCGCGAACAAATTCAAAGGGAGACGCCGCGTCAGCATCGGCGGCGGACCTATATTCCCACGCCTGTTCCACGCGAAAAATGCACTCTGATCGTGAGATGCGAATGTTTCTACCCACTCCAATCCCGCAACAACGTCATCGCGCATTAGCCATGCCCGCCCTTTAGCCGGAAACAGTATCGCTCCGTTTTCGCAACGGTATGGGCATGGATAGAATGGATATTTGTCCGGACAATATCGCTGTAGGCCCTTATAATCAACATTCCAGCACCCTCAGAGATCGAGGCGCGGATCGCCCAACATCAATGTCTTCCGCTCTCCGCTCAAGCAGCTCCTCGACGAGCGCAACCTTCCACATTACCGGAGACCTCACTGCCCTTGCGCGCGACGCGGCTGCGTCGCGAAGCAACGCGTCAACGCCGTAGCGAGCTCGGGCGCGACGAGCGGCCGGCTGACGACTTCGGACACACCGGCCATCGCCAAGCTACGAGCGCTGACGTCCTGGACGTTGGCTGTCGCCAGCAGAATTGGCGGTTTGGACGCGACCCTATGCAGCTGAGCCGCGAACTCGATCGCCGCCTTCGCCGGCATGAGGCACCCAATCACGAACGCATCGAATCGGTCCGGCGCCGCGCGGCATGACTCCAGGGCATCCTGTGCCCGCACGAAGCCGACTGGCTCGTAGCCGATTGCGGCCAATATCTCTTCGCCGCGCAGTAGCTCCTCGCGATGATCGTCAATGACGAGCACCGTCTCGCCACAGCCGAGCGGCAGTGCGGAGACGTTGTCGGTCGCGATTGGCCCAGCCGTCGCCATGCAAGGAAGCCAAATCTCGAAACGGCTGCCTGTAGCCGGCGCGCTCAGGACATTTATTGCCCCGCCGTACTCGCGGACGACCTCGCGCGCCGTCGCCAATCCTAGTCCGGTCCCGTCCACACGCGTCGTGAAGAACGGCTCGAAAATTCGCTCCATCATCGCGTCGTCCATGCCGCGTCCGAAATCGGTCACGCTGATGCAGACATATCGGCCTGGCGCCAGCTCTCCGTGGCTGAGCGGAAGCGCAAAGGTAATCTCATTGATTTGGATCTCGATTTCAATGCGTCCTTTTCCGTTCATGGCGTGTGCCGCATTAGCGCACAGGTTGAAGATCACCTGCTGTAGCTGCGCTGCCTCGGCCGACACGACCGCCGGCTGCTCGGATTCGCTGATCACGAGATCGATCCCAGGCGAGACCGACGCTTTTAACTGCGAGGCTGCTTCGGCGACCAAAGCGCTGACGCTCAGGAATCTGCGACGGGTTTCGCTGCGGCGTCCGAACGCGAGGATATGGTCCACGAGATCGCGCGCCCGTTCGCCGGCTCGGCGGATCTCTGCGAGGTTGCTAGCCACGCCTTTATCGTTCGCGAATTGAGCTTCCGCCATCTCGGCGTAGCCCAGGATCGCGCCGATGATATTGTTGAAGTTGTGCGCGATGCCGCTAGCCAGGGCGCCAACCGTTTCCATGCGGCGGGCTCGCTGCAGGCCCGATTCAAGCCGCGCTCTCTCGACCTCGATGGATTGACGCTGTGCGGCGCTAATGATCGTATCAAGAGCCATGGGCAGCAAAGCAAGTTCGCCCGGGTATGTGATGCGGCAAGGATGGTTCTCCGTGTCGAAGCCAAGGATCGCATCGAAGCCGTTGGCGGTTGCGCCTGAGGCGCATGCCCAGCCCGTCACCCCGAAGTCCTTTAAGGCGGCTTTGTCCGCGCCCTGCGGCAAGCGTTTGACATGTGTGATCTGAATAACCCTTTCCGCGGTCGGCGGAAGACGCGCAACCAATGAGAAAGCCTCGTTCGGCCAACCCGGTGGGAAAGCGAGGTCCCGTCTATGCCAGCCATGTAGCTCGAACGAAGGACTGCGGACCGCGAAGTAAGCGCGATCGGCGCTTACGCACTCCGCCATATCGGCGAGCGCCTGCTTTATGTGCAAGTCGATATCTTGCGCCTGCCCGTTGATGAACCGCAGTGAGAGCCCGGCAAGAACATGTTCCAGCGCGGCGCGACGGCGCACCGCCATGGCCCCTGCCCGCAACCGCAAAGCGAGATAGATCAGGACGCCGATAAGAAGCAGCGATGTGATGGCGAGGAGAAGACGGAACATGCGCGCAGCGGCCCGCGAAGACGCTTGCTCCGTCAAGATGATGGCGCGAAACGCGTCCCGGTCTTGTTTCTCAGGGGCGACCAACAGAGATTTCAACAGGCCGTCGGTTGCAGGCAATAACTGATAAAGCAATCGCCCGTACGCCAGCACGGCATTGGCGGCTTCGGCGTCTGCGGATGGCATTTGCTGCTTCGCCAACTCGTCTAGCCGAACCTCGACCTCACGCGCGGTCGACGCCGAAGTATCGAGGGCGAGACGCAGCATGGCGGCGGCGAGCGCGCTAACTTGATTTGCGAGAGGCGCGTTGCTCTCGGGTTGTCCAAAGCGGCTGCTGAACAGCGCGAAATAGGCAAGGGAGTTCTGCAAGAGAGCGTTGTCGCTCTTAAATCGCTCGACCAGTGTCTCCTGTTGTCTGACCGATCCCGCGAGTTGATCGATCGCAGCCGTCGTCCGCGCGTTGACTGGCGTCACGGCGCGTAATCGCTCAAGCAAATCGTAGAGGCCATTTACCTCCCGGACCAGCGGATCATAATTGCGTAACATGCCGGCGCGTGCGGCGAGGATATCCCGGTGCAGCGCATTGCCCACCGTTGAAAGGCGGTCCAATTCGCCGAGAACACGATCGAACCGTTCGTCATCCGTTTGGATGGCCCGGTACGACAACCAGCTGGTGAACAGGACGAGAAGAAGGACAGCGGTTGTCGCCTGGAGCGTCTTCACGGGCGCGTACGCGACCACGGGAGCGCCGCGGTACGTCCCCGTCAGTGTCTTCAAAAAGGCGACGATAGCGTCGATTTGCTTTTCCGACAGGTTTCGATCGAGCTGGGCTGCCGCCATCTTCCGTACGGCGTCACCGAGGGTCGGCGCGCTGCCGTCATGGAAATAGGGTGGCGTCGTGGCGACATTGCGCAAACTCGGGACGCGCAAGATCTCGGGCTTCGGCGACGCCAAGGGATGAAAAATGCCATGTCGTTCGAACAGATTGCCGCCGATGTTTACGCCTTGATGACAAGACACGCAGCCCAGAGATTTAAAGAGGAGATATCCATCGTGCTCTTCGGCCGTGAGGGCCGAGGCGTCGCCGTTCAGCCAACGGTCGAAGCGACTGCCGGGAGTGAGCAGAGACCGTTCGAAGGTTGCGATCGCGTCCAAGAGGCTCGCGCGATCGGGCGCGCGCCCGTAGGCTTCCTTGAATTGACGCGTCATTTGTTGATCGCCGTTTAGCCGCTCCAAAACTTCGGCCACGTTCGTCGCCATGATCTGAGGATTCTCCAACGACGCTTCGGCCTGTGCCTCGAGGGTTCGAAATTTCCCTTCCCAATTCAAGCGAAAGCTGAGCGCTGCGTTGAAAACGGTATTGGTATTGAACGGAAGCAGCGAGCCGTCGGCGGCCGCGTCGCGCCGATTGGCGTCGGCCCCGTTGCTCCGCGTATCGTGACAGGACGAGCAAGCGCGCGTCCCATCATGCGACAGGCGCGGGTCGCCAAAAAGGCGTTCGCCAAGCGCCAGCTTCAGGGGCTCCGCCGGCGGCAGCAGAGGAATCGGCGTGATGGGCTCTTCGCCGCCAATCGGAACCGCGGCCGGAGCCGGCGCACTGGTTGTCTGCGCGCAGACGCCAGTCCAGACGAAGAGCACCGCCGCCCAGCTCCACGTCGCGCGGCCCGATGCCGTTTTTCCGGCCAAGGTCACTATCTCCAAGGCGCTGGAGCACAGCCTCAACGCACAAGCCAAAAGTGACCCAACAATGCGGATATTCATGCGGACCTCGGCCATTTGCCGATATCAATGTACGAAATTTGGCGCTGAACGCGCTTGACGCGGAAAATCGCCATAAGCCTTTTGAAGCTCTCCGGTCTCCGCTTACTGCCTTGAGCCCTCCTGTCGATTGTTGCTTGGAGGCCAGTCTAAGGTCTGCATATTGCGGCGGCGTTTCGCTTTTTGGCCGCGGCATTACTGTTGTAACATAGTAGATCATAGCCGACGCCACGCACTGTCTCAATGACACGCGGCGCGCTCGTATCCAGTCCGAGCTTGCGCCGCAATCGCAGCACCTGCACGTCGATGTTACGATCGAAGATATCTTCGTGGACGCGTGTCGCTTGAAGAAGGCGCTCCCGGGTGAGCGGTCGCTGGGGAGCATCGAGGAAGGCGATCAGCAGGCGATATTCGCCCTTGCTCAGAGGAACCTGCGCGCCGTTTGGGTCGGTCAGCCGCCGGGCGCGCCGATCAAGCTCCCAGCCCCCAAACCGGCAACGGCCTTCCTCTGCGTTGCGCTACGCCCCTGCGCGCGCCAGTTGCTGTCGGCGTAGAACGGCCCGAACGCGCGCCAGAAGTTCACGAAGGCCCAATGGCTTCGTCACATAATCGTCAGCGCCAAGTTCAAGGCCGACCACGCGGTCGATTTCATCCCGCCGGTGGCCGGTCGCGATAATCACCGGAACATCAGAGTGCGACCGGATCTGGCGCAATAGGTCGGGGCCATCCTCCTCCTCCCCGAGTCTGAGATCAAGGATGACAAGGCTCGGCGAGGCGATGACGAACTGGCGCGCTACCTCCTGCCGCCGCGAGGCCAATATGACGGGCATGTTCCGAGCTTCGAAATAGCTTCCGACCATCTGCTGCATGGTTGGATCATCATCGATGAACAGGATTCGCGTAGATCCATCGACCTCGCCGTCCGGCCCCGCCTCAGGGGGCGCGAACGGCGCGCCGAATTCTGTCAGCGCCAGCCCGGTTAGCTTCGCTGCCCTTCATATGAGCAATGGCAGCTCAGATCGCGACCCCTGTCTGGTCATCGTCGCTATCATTATGCGAGGCAAACAGATACTCGCTCTCGCGTCAAGAGCATTACACCGTCGCAGCAGGGCGATCGGGTGAAGAAATTCGTGACAAATGGCTAAAGTGCTGAATCTGTCGTGGTCCACTGATTCGATTGGTGGAGCGGTACGATGGACGGGGCGGCGACGGAATTTGACGCGATCGACGAAGCAACTATTTTTCTTCGGTATTTCAAGGATATGCCGGACCATCGGCAGAAGGGCAAGGTGGTTTATCCGCTGGAGGAAATCCTCCTTTTGTGTCTTCTCGCGGTGCTGGCCGGGGCCGAGACCTTCGTCGACATCACCCGCTTTGGCGATAAGAAGCTCAATCTGTTGCGCCGGTTTCGCCCGTTTCGCGACGGCATGGTGATTCCGACGAAGCCGCCCGGGTATAACGGGATCGTGCCGCCCGGGATTCCTGAATGATGCCGCCCACCTTAACGGAATGATGCCGCCCGGGTCGCGAGCCTCGCTGGCCGATGATTTTTCTGTCGCCGGCGCTGACCTTTGGTCGAGCCTTTTGGTTCTGCTTTCCTCGGGTCCGGCGCATGCTTTCGCCGGTCAGTTCGATGGATGGGCGTTGTGAACGAGGCGGTCAAGAATCGCGTCGGCGTAGGTGGGATCGCCGATGATCTCGTGCCAGCGGTCTACGGGGAGCTGGGATGTGATCATCGTCGAGCGGCGGCCGTATCGCTCCTCGAGGATTTCGAGGAGATCGTGTCGGGCGGCGGCGTCGAGCGGCTCGAGGCCCCAGTCGTCCTATGTGGACGGCCTCTGATGGCAAGGACAATTCTGGCGCTTCGAACGATTTGGACGGCTGCGATCGTATGTCCGGCCTTTTGTCGCGGCGCCATGACGCCTCGCGGTCGAGCAGGAGTCCCAGCCATTCGGGATGACCGAGGCCGTCCGCATCCCCGGAAGCCCTTGTCTCGGCGAAGGCCTTGGCCATGCCGCAAAGGCCCAAGGCGCGCAGCTGGTCGAGCGTCGGATGATTGAGCAAGATGGCTTCTCCTAATTGTAGTAGCGCGGGCCGCGGATATTGGCGTGCAGGATCGGCGTTCCGTCCGCGGCGCGCTTTGGCGCGGGGCGACGATCGAGATTGTTGGCGAGGATGGATTTGACCGAACCATAGGTGCGCGCGCCGACTCGATGGCGCGTTCCGCCGCCGCCTCGACGCGCTCGGCACCGTAGGGGCCGGCGAGCCGGACAATGCCGAGACAGGCGCGAAAGCCCTGCTCGGGATGCGGCCTCTGCTCCAGGATCAGTTCGCAGAGCGCCGCCGTGGCCGTCCCATGAGACGCGCGTCGGCGCGAATGCGGTCGATCGTCCAGCTGGCGTAGCGGCGATGGCTGGACGGCATAGGCTCCGTCACGGTCGTGTGCTTGTGATTGCCGCTCATGCGCATATGCGCGGCGATCCGCTCGCCCTTGAGGAAGACCTCGACTGTCCTGATCGTCAGCCGCACGTCGACTTCCGTGCGCGCGAAGCGGTGCGGGACGCTGTAATAATGGGCGTCGGCTTCGACGTGATAATCAATGCCGACGCGGCACGTGCGCCATTCGCAGAACTCGTACGGCTCGATCGGCAGGGGCTTCAGCGCCGGGCGATCAATCTCTTCGAGCAAGCGCCGGCGGGTTGCGCCGAGCCGGCGGATCGGACGCTCTTCGTTGAGACGCGTCAGAAGCTCGCCAATGGCCGCGTTCACTTCCGTCAGGCTGTAGAATGTCCGATGACGCAGTCGCCCCAACAGCCATCGCTCGACAATGAGCACCGCCTGCTCGACTTTCGCCTTGTCCCTTGGACGCTGGCATCGGCCGCTCCCTTGGATTGCCAAAGGCGCGACCCTAAACAGGCCAGCAAAGAGCTCGTCACCCTGGAAAACCCCGGGGCGGGATCATTCCGTTACGGTGGGCGGCATCATCTCGTTATGACGGGCGGCTTCGATCGGAATCAGCAGCCACGTCGTCGATCCGGCCTCGATCGCGACCTCACGTCGGCGCCGGCGGGCGAAGACTGACAGGATCGACGGCGAGGCACTGCTTCGCACGCTACTGGCGTATAAGCGCGGCGAGCCTCGGGCGTGCGCGATGGTCAAAGCGCCGACACCCGAGGAAGAGGACCGCCGCCGACTTTGTCGCGAGCGCAAGATCCTGATCGCCGAGCGGGTCAAGCACGTCAACCGCATCAGGGATTGCTGTTCTGTCAGGGTGTATCCGGCCTAATAAGTCAGGTTCCGCCTCTGTTTCTTTCGCGGTCTCGGCGAGAAGCTCCTTGAGACCAAGGCCCTCGACCTTGGCGAGTTCATCGGCGAGAATGGCGACGTGTTCTTCTAGGGTCAGCTCACGGGCTCGACTTGCGACTGATCCGCTTCACCCTTAGGAGGCAAGTTCTGGCTAGCAATGTTAGATGAATTATTTTCGGTGTTACCGGCATTTTCATTGCTACCGGCAGGACGCTCGTTGTATTCGTTTACAGACATAGGGAATTGTACTTTCTATTGTTAAATTCGAGGTTGCGAATCGACTTCCATTGGCTTTTCGGGAAGCGCGTGAAAGTGAACAACTTGTCGCCGGCTTCCTCCAGGCTGGCGGCGATCGCTGGACATTTCAGCCGCCATTTGCGGATGAAGGCTTTCCGTTTCGCCTCGATTTCCTGCTTCGTGTCGGCGTAAATCATATCCTTGTAATCGACGGAAAGTTCGTCATGCAGCCGGTCGGGGGCATGAGCGAGAAGGTTGCGATGCTTATGAACGGTGCAGCGTTGGACCGGCACGTTGGTCCAGAGCGTGGCAAGAGCTTTTTCGAGTCCCGGCGCGCCGTCAACAATGGCGAGTTCCGGCGTCTTCAGGCCGCGATTGGCGAGATCGTCGAGAAGCGTCCGCCAGGCGGCTTCGCTCTCTCCACCCATGTTCTTGACCGCCAAAAGAACTTTCTGGCCGTCCTGCCTGACGCCGAGGGCGACGAGCAAGGAAATCGAGGTCGATTTCTTGTCGAGCCGGACGCGCGCGCGACTGTCCCGTCGAGGATCAAACGGATGATCGGCTCGGCGGCTAGCGACCGGACGTTCCAGGCGTCCCAATCGCCCTTGACCTTGCGCCAGACGCGGCTGACCGGATCCTTACTGACGGCGCCTCCAAACAGCGCCGCCAGCGCCCGGCGCACGCGGCGCGTGTTGGTTCCGGAAAGATAGGTCGAGGCGATCAAAGCATCGGCGGCGCGGGTGCGGCGCTGATAGGCGCGAAGCGCTTTGCTCTTCCATTCCGTCGTCTTGCCGTCATTCCCGACGATCCGGGCGCGCGGGACGGCGATCTGGGTCGGGCCGAATGTGCCGGTCAGCGATCGCATCCGATGGCCATGCCGATGGCCGACAACCGGCTCGTCCGCGTGATCTTCCGCCGGCGGCCCAGGCCTGCGCCCATAGCGCGGCCGCGCCAGCGCCGTCTCCAGCTCTTCTTCGACCAGCGTTTCGATAAGGCTCTGACTCAATTCTGATGCGGGCTCGTGGCTGTCTGGCGCTGTTTTCCAGAAGGGAATCAGCGCCATGGGTCATCGATTGAGCCTTGTTCCTGCCGGTTTTGTCGTTGAGCGGACAACCGTCGAGGACGATCGTATCGAGGTCTGGGTTGGAGCAAACGCATGTGACAGTGTCTGCCCCGCCTGCGGCGTTCGATCGACGCGCGTGCATAGCCGATATTGGCGCAGGGCCGCAGACCTGCCACTCGGAGGGCGGCGCGTGGAGCTGCGAGTGAAGGTGCGGCGCTTTCGGTGCGATGCTGTTTTGTGTGGGCGCCAGCTGTTCGCCGAGCGCTTCGGCGACGGCGCCCTCGCGCCGCTGGCGCGACGAACGGGACGCCTGGACGATATTGTTCATCATCTCGGACTGGCTTTGGGCGGGCGTCCCGCCGCCGCCTTCGCCGCGCGCCTTATGACGCCCGTCAGCAATGACACATTGCTACGGGTTGTTCGCCGCCGTGCTCGATTGCCGACGAATCCCCTTGCTGTGATCGGCATCGATGACTTCGCTTGGCGTCGCAATCATCGCTACGGCACGATCGTGTGCGATCTGGAGCGCCGCCAGCCGGTCGTGCTTCTGCCCGATCGCGAGCAAGCGACGGCGGAAGCTTGGCTTGCCCTTCATCCGAACCTCGCCGTCGTCGCGCGCGATCGTGGCGGCGGCTACGGCGAGGCGGTCGCAAAGGCTCTTCCCCACGCGATCCAGGTCGCAGATCGCTGGCATCTCATGCAAAACGCCTCGCGGGCGTTTCTCGACGCGGTGCGAAAATCCATGCGCCAGATACGCGGCGTCATCGGCGCGACGACTGTCAATCCCGCGCTGCTCACCTCAGCCGAGCGCATCCAATATGCGGGCTACTTGCGGCGAGAGGAGATGAACGACGCGATTCTCTGCGTTGTGGAAGGATGGCGTGCCCATCAAGCAGATCGTTCGACGGACCGGACATCATCGCCAGACGGTGCGCCGGATCATCCGCGGCGAACGATCGGACGTCTTCAGGTCTCGGCAAAGCTCGCTCGAGGCGCATCTCCCATGGCTTGATGCGCAATGGGACGTCGGATCGCGCAATGCGGCCGCCCTATGGCGTAGGCTCAGGAGCCAAGGCTTCCACGGGTCGGCGAGGGTTGTCGCGGAATGGGCGACGCGCCGTCGCCGGGCGGAGAAAGCCGATGCGCAGAGCCTGGCGCGTGTGCCTTCCTCGCGCACCGTCGCCCGGCTGATGACTACCGCCAGGGACAATCTGTCCAAGGCAGAGAGCGTTATGATCGCCGCCATCGAAGGCGGCGTGCCGTCTGTCGTCGAAGCGCGGGAGATCATCGCCGACTTTCACGCCATGGTCCGCAAGAAGGCGATAATGGACTTGCCATCATGCACCAAACTCAAACTCGTCAAGCGGCAGATGTACGGCCGCGCGAAGCTCGATCTCCTTCAAGCACGCTTGATGGGCGCGGCATGAGCAACGAACTGCACCGAAAGTGCGTCAGAGCCGAACTTTGACCCCGGATTGGGGTGGGCCCCCGGGGGCGGACAGGATCAGGCCGCTGATTTGACCGCTTGCCGGGCGTGTTGGTCCTCGAACTGCTGTGGGCTCAGATAGCCTAGAGCGGAATGCAATCGGCGCTTATTGTAGACCTCGTCGATGAAGCGCGGAAGATCGGCCGCGACATCGTCGAAGGTTTCGTAGGCCATCGGATAGACGGCTTCAACCTTCAGGGTCTTCATGAAGCTTTCCGCCTTGGCGTTGTCGTATGGATTGCCGCGTCGGCCCATCGATCCGACAAGGCCGTGAGCCGGGCAGATCGGTACGTCGTCCGCCCACAGGTCGAAGGTGCAGCCGCTTTCGAGATCGAAGCGAGCGTGGTGCCAATGACAGGTCAAGATGCCGTCCTCGACGCTGCCGCGCTCAAGCGGGAAGCCCATGTGCGGGCAACGATTGTCGAGCGCGAAGACACGCCCGCGGTCGTAGATGACGAGGATCGGACGATGGCGACCGTGCAAAACGAGCCGCCCCTTCGCCCTCAGCTCCTCAAGGCTCCCCGCGAGCACGTATTCCTTGTTCGCCGCGTCCCTGAGCATACCTCTGGTGCCCCCGTGATTCAGGGCCCTGCGCGAGACGAGGTCCTTCAGGTTTCCCGCTGCATTTATCGGTCTATTTTTAGGTCTTTGCAGATTATAGCGCCTAGTCCTCGCGGAGCCACGCTTCAAATCTTGGTTATGCGGCGCGACCAGCCCGCTGGCGACGAGCCTGCTGGCGACGAGCCTGCTGACGAAGAGCGGCACATGGAATGCCACGCAGGCGTGTCGACGCTCGTCTCGAAGCAGATGGAAGCAATCGTCCAGGAGACGTGATGATCACGCGCCGACGCATGCTCGTCGCCTCCGGCGGCCTCGCCGCGATGGCAGCAGCCAAACCCGGTGCCGCAGAGACGCCGACTGCTCGAACAAGAGGAAGGAACGGAACAATGGAGATCACACGAAATGGATCGCAGCCATCCGGCAAGGGACCGGCGGAATATTTCACCGGCGCGGTCCGCGTCGGTCCGCTGTTTCAGGCCCCCGATCCCGGCCGCGTCACGGGAGGGCTGGTCACGTTCGAACCGCGTGTGCGAAGGAATTGGCACACGCATGTGCCGGGCGCGGCGGCCATTGGCGCGTCTTTAAGGCGAGGCAGCCGCGGGACGCCAAGTAGAATCGACCGGCTTCAATCCGCCATCGGGCTGAAGGACCACATTTTCGGGTTTGACGTCGCGATGATTGATCCCCGCCCGGCGCGTGGCGCCTTTGGCGAGCTTGATCGCAATGCCGAGCCCCGCGTCGCGATCCAGCTTTCGCGCAGGAACGCTTGCCGCAGAGCCGCGTCCGTTGTCTGAGTTCTCAGTCGTCAGCGCGGATGGCGAAGAGGTCCCGGAACTGCCAGGGCTGCGAGCGAAGATACTGGTTCGGAGCTTTCACCTGCGCGCCGAAATGCGCGGCGGCGTGCCACGGCCAGCGGGGATCGTACAGGATCGCGCGGGCGAGCGCGACGAGGTCGGCGTCGCCGGTGCCCACGATCGCCTCAGCCTGCTCGAATTCGCTGATCAGACCCACGGCGATGACCGGCGCGCCGATGGCAGCCTTGACGGCGCGGGCGAGTGGAACTTGGTAGCTGGGCCCCACCGGGATCTGCTGCGCCGGAGTGAGACCGCCGCTCGAGACGTGGACCGCGCTGCATCCGCGCGCTTCGAGCGCCTGCGCAAAGGCGACGGTCTGATCGATGGTCCAGCCGCCCTCGGCCCAGTCGGTGCCCGAGACGCGCATCGTGACAGGTCGTTCGGCGGGAAAAACGGCGCGCACGGCCTCGAATACTTCGAGCGGGAAGCGCATCCGGTTCTCGAGCGAGCCGCCGTATTCGTCGTCGCGTCGGTTCGACAGGGGCGACAGGAACTCGTGCAGCAAATAGCCGTGCGCACCGTGGAGCTGGACGGCGCCGAGGCCCAGGCGGGCGGCGCGCTTAGCCGCTTAGGCAAAGGCGCTGCGCACACACGCGAGCCCATCACGATCCAGCGCCGCGGGCGGGTTCTCGCCGGCCTGGAACGGGATCGCCGAGGGCGCCACCGTCTGCCAGCCGCCCTCTTGCTCAGGCGGGATTTGGGCCCCTCCCTTCCAAGGCACCTTGGTCGAAGCCTTACGCCCGGCGTGCGCCAACTGGATCGCGATGGGCATGTCCGACCAGCGCCGGACAGCCTCGAGAACGCGGCGCATGGCCGTCTCGCAATCACCGGAATAAAGGCCGACGTCGCCGGCCGTGATCCGCCCTTCGGGAGTCACTGCCGTTGCCTCGATTATTAAAATCGCCGCTCCGGAGAGCGCCAAGTGACCGAGGTGGATCACATGCCAGTCCGTCATGCAGCCGCTCTCGGCCGAGTACTGGCACATGGGAGCAATGACGATTCGGTTGGCGAGTTCCAGCGCTCCCAAGCGCAGCGGCGTGAACAGCTTCGCGCGCATCATCCAAAAGCCCTCGAGTCTGGTGAGTAGCAGCGCACCTGCGCTGGAAAATGTCAACGCCCGTGGGACTCGAGAGCCGCGAACGCCGCCGGACCCAAGGGACCACCGGGCGACCGAAATACGAGCTGTCATTGGCCAGGCCGGCTGGAAGACCTTCAGCGGAGGTCTATCGTCTCTTCGATGATATGATCGAGCGGCGCGTTCTCGGCTGTAAGCGTCATTCGCAGCTTTAGCTCGGAGCCTTCGACCTTGCCTTCGCGCACGACGCGCTCGATCTCCCTTTGCGAAGTGACGCCAACCTCTTTGAGGAATTTGCGAACAGCCATGTTGAAGTTATCTTCGTCCATGGGACTTCTCCTCGAAACCGCGCCGCTCGGCCCGGGTCGTCGTATCAATAATATTCATACATTCGGGCGCGCCGCCAACGGCCTTGTGAATGCGGCGCCCGGGAGAGCGCCTCGACGAGAGGGCTCGTGGACGCGCCTCGTTCGAGCCGCTTTCAAAGGCTGAACGCTGCCCGATGTGTCAATCGGCTCCGAATTTTGACCCCCGATCGGCGTCCAAAACTGACCCCCCCACGAACCTGTTTTGTTCTATGCTTTTGAGGGAATTTCTAGAGCTGGGTCTATTCCTTTGTTCGACGGCGCGACAATTCCTTCGTCCCGACTGGATTTATTTCGCGGCGCGCGCAGGCGCGGTCCAGGATGACGCGTAGCGTCACCGGCGTGAGCCGGCGCGGAGGTGTGCCTGGCATGGGCACTGGATTGGAGGTGGAAGTCCTTTGCGGGGCGAGTTGGTAGCAACCGCGAGCCGGAGGCAACTGCACGCAGGGTCTGCCGTCGAGAGACGCCTATGACCCTGGCGCCGCGAGGCCGTGTGGGGAAGAAGCCCGAGGCGAACCGCAGCACCGAACGAAAGTAAACCCCCGAGCAAGCCGAACCGGCCGGGTCAGCGTGTCTTCGAACGCGACGCCCGAAATCCAACCGAGGCCGGGACGGTAATAGGGGCGGGAGCGGCGGGACATCCAGTGTTCTTACCCAGGGAGGTCTGCGTGGGTCCGCGTGAGCGGTAGACCCGAAGGAGGCAACGACGACGGGACGATGTCCACGCAGAAGTCGGATCTCTTCATATGAGCCGGGAAGCCGGCGAAAGCCGGTGGAGCAAAGGGAGAGATGGATTGAAAAAGACGGGACCACGGCAATTGAGCCTCGTGTTCGCCGACAGCCCCTCGGGGGGCGGGTCGTCCGAGCCCTCGGACGCATCCGAGCGGCGGAGCTTCCTGCTGCACAAAGCGAGGACCAAGAAGACGACAGGTTCTGCCGCCAGCGTGGCCGACGATAGTCGGCTGCTCGAAGAAGTGGCGTCGGAAGCCAATCTGGCCAAGGCGCTGCTGAACGTAGTACGCAATAAGGGAGCGCCGGGATTGGACGGACAGACGGTCGAGGCGGCGGAGGCGAAAGCGCCGTCGATCATCGCCCGTTTGCGCCGCGACTTGCTGACGGAACGCTACAGGCCCGGCGATGTCCGCCGGGTTTGGCTGCCGAAGCCCGGGGGCGGGCATCGTGGGCTTGGCATTCCGAATATTTTGGACCGGACGGTGCAGCAGGCGGTTCTTCAAGTATTGGAACCGATCTTCGAACCGGCCTTCCATCCCAGCAGTCACGGTTTCCGGCCAAAACGCGGGGCTCACACCGCCATTGCTGAAGCAACGGGGTACCTGAAAGAGGGATATCAAACGGTGGTTGATCTGGATTTGGCCAAGTTCTTTGACCGAGTTCCGCATCAGCGCCTGTTGGCCCGGATCGCCGAGCGCGCGAAGGACCAACGGATAATCACTTTGGTGCGCCTGATGCTGACGGCGTCGGTGGTGATGCCGGACGGGACGAGGGTCGCCGTCAAGGAAGGAACTCCACAAGGGGGGCCGCTTTCGCCAATGCTTTCCAACGTTGTCCTCAACGAACTGGATGGCGAACTGGCAAGGCGAGGCCTCCGGTTCGTTCGATACGCCGACGACTGTAATATCTTCGTGCGAAGCGAACGCGCCGGACAGCGCGTCATGACATCAATCCAGAGAATTCCTGGAAAACCGCATGCGGCTCCAGGTCAACGAGGAGAAGAGTGACGTTCGCAAACCGGAGGATGTCCACTTTCTTGGCTTTCGTTTCCGCTGTGCGAAGGAGGGTGAGGGCGACAATGTCGCCGTCTTTCCTTCGCGCAAGACGGAACGACGACTGATGACGACGATGCGGGGAATGACGCCCCCAAATTGGGGACGCTCCATCTCCTCGTGCATGGAAGACATCAGCCGCTACCTGACAGGCTGGATATCGTACTTCCGGCTTTGCACGCCGGACGCGATAAAAGGATTGGGCGTCATCGACGCTCACGTCCGCCGCCGGATCAGGGCGATCATCGTCCGGCAGAAGAAGCGGCAACGCTTTCTCTACCGGCACCTGAAAGCCAAAGGCGTCAGCTCCAAGGCTGCCAATGGCTGTGCGTTCTGCGGCAAAGGAGCATGGGTGAAATCGAACCGCCCGGCGATGACGAAGGCCTATCCACCGTCTTGGTTTGACGGGCGTATGGCCTCGCTCAAAGCCTTGTGGAACGATCTCAACCTGTCGCGGGTATCGGCCCAGCTATCGCTGGAGTTCTGACATATCGATCCAAAGAGCCGGATGCGGGCCCGCATGTCCGGTTCTGTGAGAGGCGTGGCGGAGCAATCCCCACGCCTACTCGACCGTCCTGGACGGTGGCGAGCATGCCGCGATGCTGATGATGTCGGGAGCTGTGAAGGGCCGGATTGATTGAGGGTTGCTGACTTTGTGTTCCGGGTCACGCGCGGTTCTTGAGGCGCCAGCTGTCGTTTCCGGTCTCGATGATGTCGCAGTGGTGGGTCAAACGATCCAGCAGCGCGCTGGTCATCTTGGCGTCCACAAAGATGCTCGGCCATTCGCCGAAGGCCAGATTGGTCGTCACGATGATGGAGGTGCGCTCGTAGAGCTGGCTGATCACATTGAACAGCAACTGGCCGCCGGTCTGGGCGAAGGGGAGATAGCCGAGTTCATCGAGTACGACGAAGTCTTTTCGGATGAGATATTCCGCGATCCGTCCCTGCCGTCCGGCGCGCGCTTCGGCCTCGAGCCGGTTGACGAGATCGACAGTGTTGTAAAAGCGGCCCCGTTTGCCGGCGCGAATGCAATCGCGGGCGATGGCCATGGCTAAGTGAGTTTTGCCGGTGCCGGTCGAAGCAGCGACATACTGCCGGGTATCAGAGCGTCGAGGGAAGAATCCACTATCGGTTCCATCCGCGCTTTGGTGAGATTGCCCTTCTTGTGCGGCATCATCGCTTTCAGGGCGCCGAGGTGTTTGTCATCCAGCAGAGCGATGGCACTTTGGCGCACATACCTTCCTGGATGATGCGCGAGGACTCGGAACACTTCGAACTACGGCCTCTCCCACGGATTCCATTGGATACATTCCGCGACCTGCGGATCGAGATTGATACGCTCTTAGACTTGCTCCGGTCGGATTCGAAGACGGGAGAAGCCTC
Source organism: uncultured Alphaproteobacteria bacterium (assembly GCA_963815815.1). Taxonomy (GTDB): domain Bacteria; phylum Pseudomonadota; class Alphaproteobacteria; order Rhizobiales; family Beijerinckiaceae; genus Methylocapsa. The sequence continues at coordinate 122,754 of CAWFIA010000006.1, read as the reverse complement.
AGATGAAGCGCGCGCAGCAAGAACGGCATCCGGACTTATTCGAGAGCGACGAACCGCCGATCGCCTTGCCCCTCGATCAGACCAAGAGCCTCGTGGAGATCGTCCGGGCGCTTCTGATCGAGATTGCGGCGACATCGAAGGTCGAGGAGGCCGACGATGACGAAGATCACGCCTGATCATCTCGCGCGCAGCGCCTTTGTCTATATTCGCCAGTCAACGGCGGATCAGCTGCTCCACAACCATGAGAGCCGTCGTCGTCAATATGCCCTGGCCGATCGCGCCCACCAATATGGCTGGCAGGACGTGGTCGTGATCGACGATGATTTGGGGCGTTCCGGCTCGGGGGTCAGTCGACCCGGGTTCGAACGGCTCTTGGCGGCGATTTGCGAAGGACGCGTTGGGGCGGTCTTTGCAATCGAGGCGTCGCGACTGGCGCGCAACGGTCGTGACTGGCACACGCTGATCGAGTTCTGCGGCCTCGTCAACGCGATCATCCTGGACGAGGACGGCGTCTATGATCCCCGCCTTCCGAACGATCGCCTGCTGCTCGGCATGAAAGGCACGATGAGCGAACTGGAGCTTTCAATTCTTCGACAGCGCTCACTCGAGGCGCTGAAGCAAAAGGCGCGACGCGGCGAACTGTTCCTGACCGTCGCAATCGGTTACGTGAAGGTGCGGACCAATCGGATTGAGAAAGATCCGGACTTGCGAATACGTGAAGCCATCGATCTGGTGTTCCGGAAGTTCTCGGAGTTCCAGAGCATCCGGCAGGTGCATCTCTGGATGCGGCGGGAGCGGATCGAGCTGCCAGCGGTGGAATACACGACTGTGGACGGCCGCCGCATCGCCTGGAAGCTCCCGGTCTACAACACGGTCCATCATATTCTGACCAATCCGATCTATGGCGGGGCCTATGCCTTCGGGCGCACCGGCAGCCGCATAACGATCGAGGACGGCCGCAAGCGTATCGCGCGTGGGTTCAGGCGTGAGCGGACCGAATGGGAAGTCTTGCTCACCGGCCATCACGAAGGATATCTCTCATGGGCGGAGTTCGAGAGGAATCAGCGCTTGATCGCCGATAACGCCAACGCCAAAGGTCTTCTGTCGCGCGGCGCCGTCCGGCGTGGCGAGACGCTTCTGGCTGGCCTCCTGCGCTGCGGTCATTGCGGCCGCAAGCTGCATGTCGCCTACAGCGGCGCGACAGGCGAGGTCGGCCGCTATCATTGCAAGGGGAGCTTCGTGAACCATGGAGGAGATCGCTGCATCTCCTTCGGCAGTTTGCGGGTCGACCAGGCGGTCGGAGCCGAAGTCGTCCGTTTGCTGAAGCCGCTCGGCGTCGAGGCGGCGCTTCAGGCGATCGAGCAACGTACTTTCGAGGCCGCCGGGAAGCGCAGGCAGGTCGAGCTGTCGCTGAAGCACGCCCGTTATGAAGCGGCGCACGCACGCCGGCAATATGATGCCGTTGATCCAGACAATCGCCTCGTCGCGAGTGAACTCGAACGCCGATGGAACGACAAGCTCATCGACGTGCGCCGGCTCGAGGACGAGATCAAGGAGCTTGATCAGCGCCGCTCACCAGTGCTCGACGAGCAAGAACGCGAGCGCCTCATGCGACTTGGCGCCGATATCGAGATCGCCTGGTCGCATCCGGCGGCGACCATGGCGACGCGCAAGAGGATCGTCCGCACTGTGTTGCGCGAGATCGTGGTGCGGGTCGAGGATGGTATTGTCGATATGGCGCTGCATTGGCAAGGCGGCGATCATACCGCGCTGAAAATCAAGAAGAACGCGTGCGGTAAACACCGCTGGACGGTGGAGGAAGACGTCGAGGTTCTTGTTCGGGAACTGGCGCGATTGATGCCAGACCGCGCCATAGCGCCGGTTTTGAACCGGGCTGGTAAGGTCACAGGCCGCCACAATGGCTGGACGCAGAGCGCGGTCTGCACATTACGCAATCGTATGGGCGTCCCGGTCTATCGGGAGGGAGAACGTGAGGAGCGTGGAGAAGTGACGCTCAACGAGGCGGCGGCTGTCCTGCAAGTGAGCGCGATGACGGTCTTGCGCATGATCCGAAGCGGCATATTGCCCGCCCGGCACCTTTGCAAAGGGGCCCCATGGGTCATCAAAGCGGATGATCTCGGGAATGCCGCGGTCCGGGCCGAAGCCCAAGATCGGCGCAGAAAGCCGCTAACTCAAAATCCTGATCAACAAACTCTTATTTTCCAATGACATCGCGAGGTGAGCATTATAAATCGGGATCGGTTCCGCCGACCAGGACGCAGTTGCGTTGTTGAGCGAGAAAGTCGCCTTGGGCGAGATCGCGCAAGAGGCGCTCGTTGATCGGCGTGCCGGCGAACTGGAAGTCGTCGAGATCCTTGGCTAAGGGAAGCTTGGCGATCGCGATCTGATATCTGATCGAGCGCGCCTGTTTTTCGCTGACTTCGGCCTGCAAAAGATCGCCGACGATGCGCGGCGGCTCATGCTGTCGCTTGATGCCGGTCGCCATGATCTCATCATAGGCGGTCTTCATTCCATAGAGCTTGAGTTCGCTCATCAACTCGAAGATCTGGGTTCGCTCCATCGCCTGTTCTCTTCAATTGATCGTAACGAGCGCAGTCGGCGACTGGCGCATGCCGCAGCTTCAAGGCTTCGGGGGTATGGATTGGCGTCGCCGGCGGCGGCTCGCGGCGCCGCGCGAGAATGTTGATGATGACGTCGGCGGAATGGACGCCCTCGGCCAGGGCTTCGGCGCAGGCGGCCTCGACGGCGGCTAAACCGTCGCTGAGCACGGCGGCGAGGACTTTGACCATTTGCCGGTCGCCGGCGTCGGTGCCGGCGAGCTTGCGCCTTATGCGCTCCAGATTGGCGGGCAGCACCCAATCCTTGAACGGCGCTCCATTCCTCAGAGCGCCCGGCTTGCGCGCAAGAACCGGCACGTAATGCCAGGGATCGAAACGCGTCGCGCCGCGTCCGAAGCTGCGAGGATGATCGGCGACGACGCGTCCATTCTGACGAATGACGACGCGCCCGGCATAGGCGTGGATTTCGACAGGACGGCCAACAGCGCTGGCGTTGACCGAATATCTGTTGTTGTCGAAGCGCACGAGGCAAGTCTTCGAGACCGAAGCGTGCGCTTCGTGGAATCCGTCGAACCGGCCGCGATAAGGCAGCAGCGTTTGGCGCTCTTCCTCGAAGATCTCCCAAATCGTTTTATCAACGCTTTCTTGGCGCCGATGCGCTTTCGCATAGGCGACGCACTGGTCGAGCAGCCAGGCGTTCATCTCGTCGTAGGTCTTGAACCGCAAGCGAGGCGTGAAGAAGCGCTCGCGCACCAATCCGACCTGGTTCTCGACTTGCCCTTTCTCCCAGCCCGAGGCCGGCGTGCAGGCTGTCGGCTCGACAAGATAATGGCTGCACATCTGCGCGAAGCGGCGATTGAAGAGCCGGTTCTTGCCGACGAAAACCGTCTCCACCGCCGTTTTCATGTTATGGGATGGACGCCTCCCGCTTTTCTGCCAACATCGTTGATTAGCCGAAGGAGGGAAACATGTCGCTTGGATTACTTGCTATTGACCTTGGTAAACGCTCGTTTCACATCCATGGTATCGACAGCGATGGCGTGATCATCTCGCGCAAGTCCAGCCGCGCCAAACTGATCGAGACGATCGAAGAACTGGCTCCTGAGACGATCGCAATGGAGGCTTGCGCCAGCGCGCACTATTGGGGCCGGCGCTTTCTCGCGGCGGGCCGTCGGGTCCTGCTGATCAATCCGCGCTTCGTCAAGCCGTTCGTCAAAGGATCCAAGAACGACGCGGCGGACGCCGAAGGAATCTACGAAGCCGCTGTGCGCCCAACAATGCGCTTTGTGCCGGTCAAATCGATTGAACAACAGGATCTTCAATCGCTTCATCGCACGCGCGATCGCATCGTCCGCGCTCGAACAGCCCTTATCAACCATGCGCGGGGACTGCTTGGCGAGTATGGAGTCATTTTGCCGCAAGGCGCATGGCGCTTCCTGGCGCAAGCGCGCGACGCGATCGCGGGGGCCGACTTGTCCGATCTGGCGCGGGCGCTCTTCAGCGACATGCTTGACGAGCTCGACAGCCTCGACCTGCGGCTTCAGAAGCTTGATCAGCAGCTTGCCGCTATTTGCCGGACGGACGAAGCTTGCCGCCGGCTTTCGAAGCTTCCAGGCGTTGGGCCGGTGATCGCGACGGCGCTCGTCGCCGCGGTTGACGACGGCCGCCATTTCCGATCCGGGCGGGAGCTCGCGGCATGGATCGGCCTTGTCCCTCGTCAATATACGACCGGCGGCAAACCCCGGCTCGGCGGCATTGGCAGGCGCGCCAATCATTATCTCCGGCGGCAGATGATCCACGGCGCCCGCGCGGTGATGTTTCGATTGGCGAAGCATGACGATCGCCGTTCGCAGTGGCTGAAGGGGCTCGCGGCGAGGCGAGGGTTCAATCGAACGATTGTCGCGCTCGCCAATAAGACGGCAAGGGTCGCCTGGGCCTTGCTCACGCGAAAAGAGGATTATGCGGCCGCATGATCGCAGCGCACGGGCGCTGAGCTGAAGGCCGCATTGGATGCGAGGTGACAACTGATGGCTCGTCGGCAAGGACCGCAGCTTCCAAGCCTGATCTACGACAAGGCCTTCGAGGCCGATCATGTTATGAGGCGAGAAGCAGCGGACTCCCATCAAGGCCAGGGGCGCGAACAGTCCCGCAACAGGCCGGATAGATTCGTGCATTCCACGCCCGCCGAAGTCAACAGATCGCCTTGCGCGGGAGGCGTCCATAGATTGTCATAAATCCCGCGGGCGCAGACGCCCTTGAAAAATGCGAAGGCGCGGTCATGCGCGTCGAAGACCATCTCCTGGGTCTCGCGTGGATAGGCGCGGACGAAGATCATCCGGCTGTGGCAGAGGCGGACATGAGCCACCTTGACGGTTGTCGTCGCGCCATTGAGCACGACGATCTCGTGGCTCCAGTCAAATTGGTACGCTTCCCCTGGGGCAAAGGACAAAGGAACATAGGCGTCGGCCGTTATCGCCAAATGCTCACGTTGCCATTTGCGGGCATAGCGGCGCACCGCGTCATAGCCGCCTTCGTAACCGAGCCGGCGCAACTCTTCGAAAATGCGGATCAACGTCAGCCGCTCGCGCGCCGACTTGGCCGCGTTCGTCGTCAGAAGCCGATCGAGTTCCGCGCTCCAATTTTCGAGCTTCGGCCGCGGCTGAACCTCGCGATCGTAGGAAAACGACGTCTCCTCCGAGCGAAGGATCTTGCGAACCGTGTTCCTGGAAATCTTCAGCTCCCGGACGATCTCCTTGATCGTCTTGCCCTTGACGAAATGCTCCCGACGGACCCGGCCGATCGTCTCCACAATAACCATCCCCACCACCCGCTCTCAACCAGAGCGGGCAGACTGTCAGAGCTGCGCCTGAGGGGGTCAATTTTGGACGCCGATCCCCTGCGTTAGGGGGTCAATTTTGCACGCCGGATAACATCTCACAGAACCGGACATGCGGGCCCGCATCCGGCTCTTTGGATCGATATGTCAGAACTCCAGCGATAGCTGGGCCGATACCCGCGACAGGTTGAGATCGTTCCACAAGGCTTTGAGCGAGGCCATACGCCCGTCAAACCAAGACGGTGGATAGGCCTTCGTCATCGCCGGGCGGTTCGATTTCACCCATGCTCCTTTGCCGCAGAACGCACAGCCATTGGCAGCCTTGGAGCTGACGCCTTTGGCTTTCAGGTGCCGGTAGAGAAAGCGTTGCCGCTTCTTCTGCCGGACGATGATCGCCCTGATCCGGCGGCGGACGTGAGCGTCGATGACGCCCAATCCTTTTATCGCGTCCGGCGTGCAAAGCCGGAAGTACGATATCCAGCCTGTCAGGTAGCGGCTGATGTCTTCCATGCACGAGGAGATGGAGCGTCCCCAATTTGGGGGCGTCATTCCCCGCATCGTCGTCATCAGTCGTCGTTCCGTCTTGCGCGAAGGAAAGACGGCGACATTGTCGCCCTCACCCTCCTTCGCACAGCGGAAACGAAAGCCAAGAAAGTGGACATCCTCCGGTTTGCGAACGTCACTCTTCTCCTCGTTGACCTGGAGCCGCATGCGGTTTTCCAGGAATCTCTGGATTGATGTCATGACGCGCTGTCCGGCGCGTTCGCTTCGCACGAAGATATTACAGTCGTCGGCGTATCGAACGAACCGGAGGCCTCGCCTTGCCAGTTCGCCATCCAGTTCGTTGAGGACAACGTTGGAAAGCATTGGCGAAAGCGGCCCCCCTTGTGGAGTTCCTTCCTTGACGGCGATCCTCGTCCCGTCCGGCATCACCACCGACGCCGTCAGCATCAGGCGCACCAAAGTGATTATCCGTTGGTCCTTCGCGCGCTCGGCGATCCGGGCCAACAGGCGCTGATGCGGAACTCGGTCAAAGAACTTGGCCAAATCCAGATCAACCACCGTTTGATATCCCTCTTTCAGGTACCCCGTTGCTTCAGCAATGGCGGTGTGAGCCCCGCGTTTTGGCCGGAAACCGTGACTGCTGGGATGGAAGGCCGGTTCGAAGATCGGTTCCAATACTTGAAGAACCGCCTGCTGCACCGTCCGGTCCAAAATATTCGGAATGCCAAGCCCACGATGCCCGCCCCCGGGCTTCGGCAGCCAAACCCGGCGGACATCGCCGGGCCTGTAGCGTTCCGTCAGCAAGTCGCGGCGCAAACGGGCGATGATCGACGGCGCTTTCGCCTCCGCCGCCTCGACCGTCTGTCCGTCCAATCCCGGCGCTCCCTTATTGCGTACTACGTTCAGCAGCGCCTTGGCCAGATTGGCTTCCGACGCCACTTCTTCGAGCAGCCGACTATCGTCGGCCACGCTGGCGGCAGAACCTGTCGTCTTCTTGGTCCTCGCTTTGTGCAGCAGGAAGCTCCGCCGCTCGGATGCGTCCGAGGGCTCGGACGACCCGCCCCCCGAGGGGCTGTCGGCGAACACGAGGCTCAATTGCCGTGGTCCCGTCTTTTTCAATCCATCTCTCCCTTTGCTCCACCGGCTTTCGCCGGCTTCCCGGCTCATATGAAGAGATCCGACTTCTGCGTGGACATCGTCCCGTCGTCGTTGCCTCCTTCGGGTCTACCGCTCACGCGGACCCACGCAGACCTCCCTGGGTAAGAACACTGGATGTCCCGCCGCTCCCGCCCCTATTACCGTCCCGGCCTCGGTTGGATTTCGGGCGTCGCGTTCGAAGACACGCTGACCCGGCCGGTTCGGCTTGCTCGGGGGTTTACTTTCGTTCGGTGCTGCGGTTCGCCTCGGGCTTCTTCCCCACACGGCCTCGCGGCGCCAGGGTCATAGGCGTCTCTCGACGGCAGACCCTGCGTGCAGTTGCCTCCGGCTCGCGGTTGCTACCAACTCGCCCCGCAAAGGACTTCCACCTCCAATCCAGTGCCCATGCCAGGCACACCATCCTGGACCGCGCCTGCGCGCGCCGCGAAATAAATCCAGTCGGGACGAAGGAATCGTCGCGCCGTCGAACAAAGGAATAGACCCAGCTCTAGAAATTCCCTCAAAAGCATAGAACAAAACAGGTTCGTGGGGGGGTCAGTTTTGGACGCCGATCGGGGGTCAAAATTCGGAGCCGATTGACAGCATCCGGCTTCTCGGCGTGTCATTGTGCTCGCTGGACGGAGAGCAGACGAAAGCGAAGCCGCAATTGAGCCTGGCATTTTAGGCGCGTCGGTAAGTCGTCGCCAGGGCCGTCGTTGACGCAGAATGTCGGGTTTTGTTTTGCGGAATCGGGCCGCGTTGCCGAAAATAACAAAGCCGCCCGGAAAGCCTGCTGTTCTGGAGGGGTTTAGCTTACTCGGCGGCCTGCGCCTTTGGCGCTGGGGTCAACTCAATTGCGTGAAGGTAGAGGTCGAGCAGCGAATCGCGCTCGTCGCGCTCATTCTGGTCCTCCTTCCTGAGCCGGATGACCTCTTTCAGGATCTTGACGTCGAAGCCCTCGCCCTTGGCCTCGGCAAAGACGCCCTTTTTCTCGTCGTTCATCGCCTTGAGGTCCTCGTCGATACGCTCGATGCGCTCGACGAAAGAGCGAAGCCGATCGCCCGCAACCCCATCTGGTCCACTCATGGTTTACTCCTGTCGGCCAGCGAACATCTCAGTGCGAAATCCTGGCTGGGCTTGCCTCCGAACGAGGCTGTTTAAAAATTCGGACCTCATACGCAACGGTCCCGGGTGACGCTAGGCAAATCGGGTTAAGGAATAGTTCCTGGCCAAACGTGTCAATCAGCGCCCAAATTTCTTATGACCGTTTGCAAGTGATTTCGGTGCGCGTGATCGGCCTCGGCGCAAGGATGCGGCGAGAGTAAATGCTTGCTGAGAGGCCGAGGTCAGGACGCTGGCGTGATTTCGACGGTTGAGCAGTTTCTCATTCGCGGATTTGATGCCGCATGCGGAGCATTCGTCGTAGGGTTGCCTCGGTCTGACACGCGGAGATCGGTTGACCCGCGGAGATCGGTTGCGCCGCTCCTCATTTTGGCGGGGGATCCCTTGACCGGCGCCGACGCCCTGGCCGCTGCCTCGGATGTTTCTACGCGGTTAGGCGATAGCCACTTTTGGTTCGATCTGCTGCCTCGTCGCGGCGGCTTTTTCGATCCGCTCGATGATGACCTGACGGAGGCTCGGTATCTTGACGATCCTGACCTGCCGCGGATCTAAAACGGAAACTCCCTCGGCCTTGTGATCACGATGGGCATAGGAAAGCTGATCTGATTATAGGCGTCGGTCTGCAACCAGCGCAGGAACTGCGAAACGCTATCGACCTGATCGTCGCGACGGCCGTTTGGAAACGACAGCATCTCGGTCAAAAATTCGCCAAGCCATGCCGCGCTCTTCGGCAGAAGGACGTGTCCCGCCTCGATCTTGGCTGACTGCGCCGCCATGCGCTCGACTTTGCTGCCTTCCGGCTTGACGCCGATCGGGTGGTTCATTCCGTGAGGCCTGGCGGCGCGGAGATCCTGCAAAAGGTTGAGGCCCGGACCCGCGTCCTCGATCAGAACCGTGGCGGCGCGACGCTCGGCGGCGAGGCCAATGACCTTGCGGCGCAGTTCCGGATATTCGATGCGACCGCGACAAACGTCAACGAGGTATGCATCGCCTTTGTGCACGAGCCAGGTCGTGCGCGCCGAATAATCGTTGCGATCGCTCGTCATCATGGCGACGTCCCAGCTCTGAACGGTCCGCGTTGGCGAAGGCCCGGCGGGCAGCTCGTCATAGGTGAGGAACCATGACCGGCGGACGAGATTGCCTTCGACCGGCACCGGCTGCTGCTGATATTGGGCCGAGAAAAGCAGGCTTCCGACCTCCGCTTTGATGGCCTCAAGCGCCGCTCGGCTCTCGCGCTCGGGATGGAGAATATCGCCGCTCCGGCGCAAATGCGTCGCGCCCCGCCCGAGCTGAATGGTCTCGTCCTCGAACGCGATCGCCGGCATGTTCAGATGATTCCAGCCGCCTTGTCGCAGCAGGTGGCCGGCGAGGTCATCTTCATGCAAGCGCTGCATCACCGCGATGATCGAGCCCGTTTGTTTGTCATTGAGCCGCGAGACGAGCGCGCCGCCATACCAGTCGATCACGCGCTTTCGGGCGGCCTCCGAATAGGCCTCATTGGCGTTCAACGGATCATCGACGATGATCAGATCGGCGCCTCGTCCGGTCAGCGTTCCGCCGACCGAGGTCGCGTATCGGCTGCCCCCTTGGGAGGTGACGAGCTCCAGCCCGGTTTCTTTCGCCAGGCGCAGGTTGGGGAACAGCGCCGCATACCAAGGCGACGCGACCACCATGCGAAACTGTCGATGCAGCTCAGCTGCGAAATCACCCGAATAGCTCGCCACGATGACGCGGCGGGCGGGATCATGGCCGAGCAGCCAGGCGACATAGGCGACCGAGACGCAGATCGATTTGAGCGAACGCGGCGGTTGACTGATCAGGAGGCGCCGGCTCTCGCCGGCCTGGACCCGCGATAGCTGATGGACAATCGCATCGACATGCCAATTGTGAAGATAGGTTTCGCCCGGCGAGACCGTGGCGAAGACCTTCTGGATGAAAAAGCGCAGATCGGTGCGCAATACCGCTCGTAAAACTCTATCCATCGGCGTTGGGGTCGCTGTCGTCGGCGGACCCAAGCGGAATTTCGTCCGCGCTTGCCGGCCGGGACCGGATCTCCGCGGCGTAAGCATCGAGGATCGCCTGATCTTCGGCCGCCACGGCTTGTTCGCCAAGGGACTCGGCCACCGCATCATTGTTGAAAATCTGCGCCAGCGCGACAAGCCGGTCGAGGGAACGCGCGTCGCCCTTCAGCGCCTTTTCTCTCAAACGGTGGAACGAAAACTCGCCAACAGCGACAAATCCTCTTCTTGCGTCGCCCTCTGATCGTTTGGATGGACGGACGGCAGGAAGCGTCAGTGCGCGCGTGGAGGGCTTAGAGGAAATCGGGTCTTGAATTTGCCGTTCTCGTGTCCGCTCGCATTTGCGGCTGCGCCGAAGCGAGGCGAACGAATGTCGTTCGATTCGCGGCGACTGTGTCCGCCGATTAACAGCTCGCCATTCCCTGATCCGCCATTTGTCTTCCCTGATCGGCGCGAATGAATTCCCTGTTCGGTTTTCTAGGGAATTTTTCTGCAAGAACCTGAAATATCGTGTGTTTCTCAAGTGGTTTTGGCGAGAACGCGCCAGTTTTCCTGAAATTCCCTGTTTATTTCCCTGTTCGCAGGGAATTCGCCCCGAGACTGGTTCGCTATCGACTGCGCCGTCAGTCGCAGCAGCCGCGTCGGCGTCAGCTCGATGGGCTGGCGACCCTCAAGGATGGCGCGCATGATGTCCGGCGCCAGATAGGACAGCCGAACCAGCGAAGTGAGACGGCCCCGAGCTATCCCCAGCCGCTCGATCATCGCCTCAATGCTGTCGTCCGGTCCCGACAACAGCTGGTTGCGGATCGCGAGAGCTTCGGCGATCATCGCGATGAGGCCTGCGTTGAGTTCAGCCTCAGCGCCATTCTCGATGACGAGGCGCTTGCCCTTCCCGGCGCGCCGCAGCTTGGCCTCGATCGACAGGACGACGGGATCGAGATCAGGCCGTTGGCTAAGTGCTTGTGCCCCCAACGCAGCGGCGACCTTGGCCATGACGAGCGCCATCTTGATGCGCCGGTTCTCTCGCGCAAGGCAAGCTCCTCGGCGAGCACCGCGTCGATGGCTTCGAGGGCGTTCATTTCGCCGCGCTCGATTCTGCGCACGGTGGCGTCGAGGATTTCGAGGCGCGCGGCATTTTCAAGCCGACCAGGCTCTGCTTGATGCGGTCGACGACGGAGGGAATGATCTCGGCATGCGCGGTCGTCGCATCCTCCCCTGGCCGGCGAGGCGACGGCCGACGGCCTCATAGAAGTCGAGGGAGCGGCGAGCGACGTGATCGCCGGCGCGGCGGATGACGTGGGCTCCCCTTCGGCCGGCCGTCGGCGCGGCGGCGGCAAGGGCTTGCGGGGTCGAGACGCCTCTGGTCGCGCCCCTCGAGCGGCGCGTGGCTGGCGATGAGGGAGCCGGCCTCGAAGATGCGGATTTCATCGGCGAAAACATGAACGTCGAGGATGCGGCGGCGCGTCGTGGGCGCGGCAAACCGCTGGCCCCGCAAGCGATGGTCATGCAACGTAACCCTCTCTCTTGATCGTAGAATGTCGGCAGTTAGCGCGTGTTTGCGCCCGAACCCATCCACTGCCCAAAGCTAACCTTGTCGCTGAACCTCCGAAAGTCTTTGCTGCCTACTAAATTCGCGGGCCATGCCTAGGTAAATCCAAGCAAGCCGAGGCGGAAGCGCTTACGGTGGCTTGGCTGGCGATCGACGCCTCGTCGATGAAAGCCGATCCTGGAGCCGCTCGTCGCGACCCGAGTTTTCGGTCGATCCATCCGTCGTTTGCAGGAAGCGCGCTCATGAAAATTCAAACGCTCGAGGATTTCGCCAGACCTCAAGACCTTGCGGCGCTACGCGGCGTTGCGTCTCGGCTCGTCATCCGCTTTCCCGAGAATGGTGAAATTCTCGACCTCATTCAGGCGGAATATCGGGCCGGACGCGCTCTGCCCGCCATCGAGAAGGCCGTTGCCGCGCGTATCGAGACTGGCGAGGCGTTGCCGCATACGCTCGCTAAGGCGCAGCGAGATCATCTTCGGAAAATTCGCAGTCTCTGAAAAATCATGAAATCAACCCAACGCGCGTTAATAATGCGAGACCAAGTACGTGCGTTACTCGCCTTTTCGACCCCAGCTCAAACCAGCGAATAAATTTTTCCATTCCTTCCCTTCGTGACCAATCGGCTCAGCTCGAAGCGAGAGGGCAACGGACCGCCTTAGATGCGATCTTTATCTCAAGCAATTTTTTTCGAACACCGCCATCGGTTCGCTGCTTCCGCGGCGCCGTGGTTCATCGCGAGATGTCGACAGCGGAAACGATGCAGCACTATCTCAACACGCCGGACGGCGCGGTCTACGGCTTGCACCGGAAGGAACACTTGGCCAAGCGATCACGGAAGGGCCGCAGACCGCGATCGATGGTCTCTGGCTCGCTTCAGCCTTCACAGTAGCCGGCGGATTTACCGGATCTATGCTGGGCGGCGCGCAAGCCGCGAGCCACGCCCTGCGCCATGCGCGAGCGCACGGTTTTCTGCACGGGCGCGACGATAAATGCCGCGCTTGAGCGCCTCAAGCGTTCGGACGGTCGAGGGCGGCGAGATAACAATTTTTAAACACAGCATGCGGTCGATCAGACGGCGACTGTGGCAAAGCTCCTAAGCTTACGGGAATGCAGCCGCTCCCGCTCCTGCGATTTCAGTTTATCGAGGGCGGTGAGGCCGATCTCGAGATGCTGGCCGACCCGTCGACGGTAGAATTCGCCAGCCATTCCGGCGAGCTTGCTCTCTCCATGCAGCGGTTTGTCCAAGACCATGCTAAAATGCCGGCCAAGCCGCGCATGAACATAATCGGCAATCCAGGCGTCCCGAGAACCGACTTAGGATTATGGTCCACCATGTCGCACTTCGTTGGTCCATCCTGCTTTGCGGTTCTCTTAGCGGCATCCGTCATAGCGTCTCCCTTGTTCGCGCAGGAGAAATCGAGTGCTCTGGCGACTTTTCTCAGCGGTCATCTGACCGCCACAGGACAATTCCAGAATCATCACGACGGTTCAACGCGCGGCGTGCACCGTCGCAGATGGCTAAATTTTAAGAAATCCCAAAGCTGAGCCGCAAGACGCGAGCGCAAAATCGAAGATCGCCAACGGGCGCGGCTCGGGTTGCGGCGCGCGCTGGATGCTGCGACGCTGCGATGTGCCGGCCAACCTGCCTAATAAGACCAGGGGGACCATGACGATGTTCGGACTGCCATTTCTCGGAAATTTTGAAGCTGACCGTCCTTGGATCGGTCGTCACCGTCCTCGGCAGCCTGATCGCGCTCTACCTCAAGGAGGTTCTCGCGGTCCGCTCGTTCGAGCGGTGGAAAGCGGGCCAGACGCTGATCGGAGTTTATACACATATTGACCGCAGCTATCGCATTGCCATTTTGTAAGTGGCTTAATTCCCAGCATAAGCTCCTTTTCAGCGCCTCTGGCGATCTGTGAGCTTCGGCTTGCGGCTCAGTTTCACGCCGCGCGCCTTGGGGCGTGCCCCAGGGGAATCGGGTGAAAAAATTCAAGCTGCGACGAGGCTTGCGAGGAAGTCGTCGTCCCAAGCGGCGGTTTTGCGCTTGAGCCTGAGAGAATCCTTTCCGGGCGCTCGGCGAGTTAGATTATGCGCCATGTGTTTTACGGTGGTGAAGTTTGCCGGCGCGTTCTCGGTTCGGACACGGCATTCGTCGTCGCGAAAGACCGTGTCCATGACCCAATGCAGGCAGTTCTCCACCGCCCAATGTTCGCGGATCATTGGGCCGATCACCTGCGCTGACAAGGGCAGCGAAGTGATGTAGAAGCGCGTTTCCCGCTCGACCTTGCCATCGATCTCGCGTCTGCTTTCGACAATCAGAACGCCATTCAATCCCGGCCAGTCGTGTCGCTGTTGTAGCCAACCGACATCGTGAATCACCGTGTAGGTTCTGGTTTCGATACGACCGTGATCGGCGTCGATCGTTTCATGCCGGCTGACCGTCGTATCCTTGAATTGTCTTGCTTTTTGCTCGGTTGCGAGGAGTTCGACATCTTCGCGCAGCGTTCCCTGGTTGCCTTTCAGCGCGAGGATATAATCGGCTTTCTTGTCCATGATCTTCGCGGCGATTTCGCGCTGGCAGCCGATTGCATCGATGGTGACGACGGCGCCTTCGAGCGCCATCATGTCGAGCAATGCGGGAATGGCTGTGATCTCGTTGGATTTCTCGTTCACCTTGACCTGCCCGAGAACCAATCGCTGGCGCGCGGCGAAAGCCGAGACCATGTGGATCGGTTGCTTCGATCCCTTCTTTTGGTAGGAGCGGCGCAAGGTTTTGCCATCAATCGCGATGATGTCGGCCGGCGTCTTGGTCAGCGCCGCAACCCAGGCGACGAAACAGCGCTGGAACGCCTGCGCGTCCAGCGTGGCGAAAATATCGCCGAGATGATCATGCGCCGGCGTGCCGTCGCGAAACGGCCGAAACCGGCGCAACAGATTGAGCTTCTTATCGCCAAAGCGGGCGATGCCGACGAAGGTCTCGGCCCCGGCCAGCACCGCGAGAAGACACAAAAGGAGGATTTCCTCCAGCGGATAAACCACCTTGCCCTTCTGCCGATGGTCCGGCATATCCTTGAAATACCGAAGAAAAATAGTTGCTTCGTCGATCGCGTCAAATTCCGTCGCCGCCCCGTCCATCGTACCGCTCCACCAATCGAATCAGTGGACCACGACAGATTCAGCACTTTAGCCATTTGTCACGAATTTTTTCACCCGATCGCCCTGACCGTCGCAGCGACCCGCGCCAAGGCAGCGATGTGGTCGAGTTTGGCAGCTAACAGCGATGTGAATGAATAGCCGGCGCGCCGCATCTGCGATGGCCTCGCGCATCGCCTAAGCACATTCCGCCCTTCCGCCGCGCCGGCAGCTTGGCCGTTCAGGGCGAGATGCAAGCAGCCACGCCGACGAATTTTGCGCTCCTTCAGCTTTGGTCACTTTTTCGGGAACAGGCGGATTTTGCGCTCACGCCTGCGCAAGCGCGACGGCGGCCTGCCGTTTCGTCAGGTGTGATCGATTACACAGCCACGCCGTCGATCGGTGCAATCCCAGAGGCCAAGTCGAAACCCTGATTGGCGTTTCCGCCGCGCATTGGCATTTGCGGTAAAGACGGACGCCCGACGTTGAGTGTGCGGGATCAAAATATGAAAGATGAAACAAACCATTCGGCGCGCCTCCTTGTCGTCGACGACGAGGCCGCCATGCGGCAGTTGATGGTCGACTATTTCCAGCAGCACAGTCTGCACGCCGTGTCGGCCGCCGGACCAGAACAAGCGGCTCATCATCTTGCCCAACACGAGCCCGACCTGGTGATCCTCGACATGCTGCTCGGCAACCACGATGGACTCAATTTGTTGCGCGACATTCGATCGCGCTCCGATGTCCCCATCGTCGCCGTCTCCGGCAATCGATGCGACGAAATTGACCGTGTGGTCGGGTTGGAACTCGGCGCCGACGACTACGTCACCAAGCCGTTCAGCCTTGACGAGCTGCTGGCGCGCGTCCGGGCCATATTGCGCCGACGCGGGGTTGAAGGCGCGCCGCCTCAGCCGGATCAGCAAGGGCGCCGTTGTCGGTTTGATGGCTGGCATTTCGATCGCCGCGATCGCCGACTAACGGACCCCAATGGCGTTCGGATCACACTGGCGAAAAGCGAATATGCGCTGCTGGTCGCCTTCCTCGATGCGCCCCGGCGGCCGCTTTCCCGCGAATACCTTCTCCAGGCGACCCGATTGCACGAGGACATCTTCGACCGCAGCATTGACGTGCAGGTGCTAAGGCTGCGGCGCAAGCTGGAGAGCGATCCCAGTGCGCCGCGCCTCATCCTGACCGAGCGTGGCGTCGGCTACATGTTTGCTGCTTCGGTCGAGCAGCTATGAGCAGGCAAACTTATGTCGAACAAGACTTGCTCGCAACATTCGGGTCACAAGCGGAGCGGCGTCAACAAACCAAAACCCGAAAACCTGCTCTAGGATCTTACGAATGTCGGATCGACAGAACTCGTCAGCAGTTGGCGAGGCGCGCAACCGATAGTTCGGCTCGTTCAGTACGGCGCGGACCGCCGCGCGCACCGGACGGAGTTGGCTGATTGGTTGCGGGGTTCAATACCGGCCCCGGACCCCGCAATGCGGGCGATGTGCCCTGTCGCGGGCGTCGAGGCGATGAGGTTTTCGTCTGATCTGGTCACTCCTATAATGATGCTGACGGATGTGAGTTTTATTCGTCAATGACAATGGACTAGGCAAGCGCGGTTGCGCCTCGACAACGAATCCATACGCATGGCTGCGAATGAGACTGGGGGCATCGTTTCTGACGACGAGTTTGTATCTTGGTCGGATTCGGAAGCGCTCTTTCAAAGGGTCAAACCGTATCCCTCGAAAATAGCGCTGGTTCCACTAAACGAAGGTGAGCCGTTTGTAGCAGTCATCGTCGCAACCATGCCCAAAGCTGTCAGGATGGAAAGGGTCAACAATACGATCAAGATCTGGGTTGTCGTTCTCATACGGCGCTCCGCCAACGCTAAAGGTTATCAGAGTCTTCGAGGTCTGTGGCCGCTCCCGGCGGCTGAAATAAACCCGGCCCCATAGCGCTGCCGTACAACGCATATCCCTCGAGAACGGCTACCGCTATTGTCACTGCAAGCGAAGACAGCCCCTCGATAAACGATGGACGCGTTGGGGCCGCATCCAGCGGCAAGCTTGCTGACCTGGTTTCAAGCCGGCTCGAATCACAATTTTTGTTAAGTCGCGGTCGGCAGGGTAATTGGAAGGGTTCGCCTGTATGCCGGCGCTTTGGGCGGGCGGCCGCCACAATTACGTAATCAGATTTACGTTTGTCAAACTGCATCTGTCTCTCCATCGGGGTGCGCCGGAAAAGATCATGCCGATCGCGTGTTACCGTTGGATCGCCAACTCGAGAAAAAATGTTTCGGTTGTAGTAGTGCGGCGCGGGAGCGAGGAGGCCGCAATGGTCCAGGATTACCGCGGTTGATGACGTTCTTTTTTTACCCGCGTCGCGGAACGAGTAACAGTTCGCGTTAAAACGCGCTGAGCGGCAAATCCCTGATGCGGCGCGGCGTCGCGAGGGGCTGCAGACCGACGCCTGGGGACAAAGTGCGGCGGTCGCTTCCGGAGGCGACCCCTCGCAAAGGCTCACAGGGACAAACGCTTTGGACGCCCCTCGATTCTGGCCGATAGTGCGGGGCGGGCGACGCGAAGATAGAAAGCCGCCGCGAGGAGCGAGGACAACGCCATGACGGCGGCCATCGAAAGCGCCGAATGCCCGTCAAAAAGAATAGCCACAAGCGCGCTGGAGCCTGCGCCCGCCAATGTCTGGACGCAGCCAGCCGCCGCGCTGGCGACGCCGGCGATCTGCGGCAGCGGCTGCATTACTCCATTCATCGAGTTCGGAGCGATCAATCCGAACGCGAAAGTAAAGGCAATCGTAAGAAAAATAATCAGGGGAAGCGGCGTCCAGCCGGCCAGCGTCATAGCCAACAGGGAAATTGCCGAAACTATCGAGTGGGTCAATCCAACCGTCAGCGACTGGCTCGGTGAGATCCCTTGCGCGCCGAGTCGGCCATCGAGGAAGGCGCCGCCCATGACCGCCACTGCGCTTGCGCCGAAGATTAGGCCATACTGGTCGGGCCTTAGTCCCATAACGTTGATGAGGAATAGCGATGAGCCGGCAGCGTAGGCGAAGACCGCCGCGAAGGCGGCCGCGCTAGAAAGGACGTAACCAAGGCAGATCCTGTGCGTCAGAACGCGAAGATAATTGCGGCCGATCACATAAGGCTTCATGCTGCTGGCCGCGTCGATCTTCGCGCTCTCGGCGAATCCTAGCGACATCGCCGACAGCAGGACGAAGCCGATCCCGCCTAAAACGGCGTAGATCAAGCGCCAGCCTCCGAGCGCGAGCAGCGCCGCGCCCGCCGTCGGCGCGATCATTGGAACAACATGTATGATGATGACGATATAG
Organism: uncultured Alphaproteobacteria bacterium; assembly: GCA_963815815.1. Classification (GTDB taxonomy): domain Bacteria; phylum Pseudomonadota; class Alphaproteobacteria; order Rhizobiales; family Beijerinckiaceae; genus Methylocapsa. Next base: position 104,537 of record CAWFIA010000006.1, on the reverse strand, counting down.
GAGATCTTCGCACGCGCCGCCTGACCCTCGAACAAGTCGCGGACGATGGTCAGGGCCATCCTCGTAGTTGCGGCGCCGGCGCCTTGAATGAGACGCCACGTCAGGAGGGCCGTTAGGGAGTGGGCGAGCGCGCAGCCGATGCTGGCGGTGATAAAGAGCGCGCAGCCAAAAATCACGACGGGCTTGCGACCGTAGCAATCAGACGTCGGTCCGTAGACTAGCGGCGCCGTGGCGAGGCTCAGCATGAAGGCGCTCACTGTCAAACCCACCTCAGACGGGGAGCAGTCGAGCGCCGCGCCGGTGGCGGCCAACGCGGCTAGGTTCATGTCAATGCCGAACGACGGGACTGCAGCGAGAAGGCCAAGGAGGACAGTGAAAGCAGTGGAGGCAGGTTGAATGCGCATGCGCTAAACATCCGATAATTGGGGGATCCTTGTGGATGTCGCCTAACGAAGGCGCAAATCTTGTCGGCAGTCGCAGTGGACATGCCGAAGAAGATTGTTCTTGAAGCTGGTTCGGACGCGTGACTGCCTGCAGCATTCCGATTTCGACGCAAGCGCATCGCGGACGGCGGACGTCGCCCGTGTAGGCGAGCCTCACCGCACCGGTGTCCGCCCTCTCTTGGCCGCGATAAGCCGACAAGCCGGATCACTGGCACGCCGCCAACAAAATTTGCTCTATTGACTCCAAGAGCAGCGGAAGAGGCTCGTAGCTGGTATGGAGTAGGTTCAACGCCCCATTTGTCGTCGCAACTCCGATCCCCTGCTCGCCTTCAAATCCTGTGAGAATAGATGGACCCCTCACTGCCTCGAGCTTTAAGGCCCCGACGCGGCTCTCTATTGGGATTTCCCCGAGATTGCTGACATTGATTTCAAATCCAATGCGCTGCGCCCAGAACGCCGCTACTTCTGTTACGGTCGGTCGATGGGACATAAAGGATCCCAACTGCGCCATCATCCTCGAGAGGCCCTCAGGTGTGCGCGCAGGATCGATGGTGCGTTTTACATGTCGGGCGGTGTCCCAGAAAGTCGCGTGGGAATCCGGCTCCATCGAAACCACGACGCCGCCGGCGAGGGGCGCAACCTCGTCCGCCGCTCCAATGACCGTCCTGAAGTCGATTGGCGAACTGACTCGTATGGCAGCCCCTTCCAACTCGCCGGAGATTCGCCTCGCAGCCTCGGCCGCGGCCGTGATCAATGCGCATTGGACCGTCGTTTCCTCCTCCCGGCTTCGTCGCCGCAATTTGCGGGTCAACGCGGGCGGCAATGTGTGACTCCGGACGCGAGGAGCAAAGCCATCATGTTCGCGGTAGACGTAAGGCTTGCCGGCCGATTCCAGAGCGAAGTTTTGATCAAGCTCATCGTAATCCATACGGCTCGGATTCGGAGTGGGGACGGCGTCCAGTGAAGCGATCGCTGGCAGCGGAATGAGCATTTTCCCGGAAAGCGCGTGAAGCGTATCCCTGATCGCAAAGACGAGAGATTTCCCGTCCGCTATCGAATGGTGCGCCGCAAGGATAAGGACCGTTCAATTCGCGTGATGCACAACCACCGCTCGGACGAGCGGAGCCTGCTGCGCGTCGAAGGGAGCGGCTAATTCCTTTTCAATCTCTGGCTCCCATCGCAGTTCGTCCCCCACGACGATCCGCAGGGGGATGCGCGCGCCAGGGAAGTGGCGAAAACAAGGGATGGCGTCTTCGCCCATTTCGATTTTTACCGAAAAATCGGGATGACGCGATTGCACCATATCGAGGGCTTTGCGCCAGGCCTCGACTGTCGTCGGCCCTCGGACTTGCGCACAAACGGCGAAATGGACAGGGCGATTTTGATTCAGGAGCCAAAACATATGCTCAGCGCTTCCAATCGGCCGCATCTTCGTCGTGGGCCGCAACGAATAGTTCATGTCTTCTCTCTCTTTTCCGTATGGCCGCGGCGCGGCGCTTTATCGGTTGGCCTAAAGTTAAATTCGAGCCAGGCGTTTGCGCGTGGCGCGACTGTTCATCCACCGGGACGCGACTATCGTCTCCATCTCGCCGACGAGGACTGCCGAGTTGAGGTCGGCGGCGATTGCTGCGCCGAGCCGGTGCGCAGCGATGCGGAAATGCGGCTCGGTGAGCAGACGATTAAGTGCGCCGGCGATTTCCGCTTCGGTAGAAGTCGGCGGCAAAGTCAACCCGACGCTCAGCGCTTCCGCCCGCAATGCGTTGTCGTTCTGATCACGGCCCATTGGCATGACCAGCAGCGGCAGACGGTGGAGCAGCGCCCGGCTCACCGTGCCGTGCCCGCCATGGGTCACGACAAGTGATACGTCGTTCATGACTGCGTCGTGTGGAGCGCTTTCCAGCAACGTTACGTTCTTCGGCGCCTGAAGGCGCCTTCCGGCCAACGCAGGTCCGGTAGTCACAACGGCGTCGATCTCGATTCCGCCCAGCGCGTTCACAACGCGCTGAAGCACGTCGCCCTGGTCCTGGAAAGTTGTGCTGAAGGACACCAATGCGCGGGGACGGTCTGAATACTGAGGCCAAGGCGGCGTCCAGGGCTTCGACCAGCCAGGCGGGTCCAGCGGCGGCCCGACGTATCGCAGATTTTTAGGAAGGTAATCAGCCGGGAAATCGAACGCCGAACTGATCGCCAGCAGAAAGCGTTCTGGACGATCGTACTGGTGGAGCGCATGATCCAAAGCGAAGAGCCCCTGGCTCGCGCGAGCCTCGTTCAAAACGGGGAGCCACCCATTCAAAAAAGCGGCAAAGCGCTTATTTGCCGCCTCGACCTCGGCGCGCTCTTCGAATGTGTGCGGCGGCATCAAGCCGCTGCCGACATGTCCAACGCCCGGCAACGGCCGCACGCTAATATGAGGCGAAAGCATAGCGCATGGAATGCCTGCGGCTTCCGCGGCCATTGCTGAGCCGAGCAGCATGTCGTGAGCGAGCAGGGCGTCCGTTGGCTGGGCGTCGAGCTCCTCTCGCGTGTCGGCGGCGCAGGCGGCAGCGGCGCCGAATAGGACATGGTCGCAAAAGCTTTTCAAATCCGACACGTCGTGCGTGGTTAACACGCTTGCTTGGTCTGAATAGCGCGGCGGCCGGCGCCACCCAATAAAATCGAATCCAGCCGTCTCAACCTCTTCGCGTAGGTCCGAATCAGCGATGATGCGAACCCCGTGACCGTGATGGCGCAACTGGCATCCTGCGGTCAGCAGCGGGCCGAGATTGCCGGTAACGCCCCAGCAGGCTAGCAGAAAATTATGTGGCATACTCGTGTTCTCCTCGCGCGCTCCCAGCCAGACGCGAATTGTGCGTCACGGAGCGCCTTTGATGTCCAGGGATGCGGCGATAGACTGATAATCTGGCGGCGACGGGCGGTCGTCGGCGGTATGAACGCGACTTGCCTTTCTTCGCGAGCTCGGTTGAGGCCGTGTTTGCGAGGACCACCGACAACACGGCTTCTGTTCGTTCCGAGCAATTGTCCGGCCGTCGCCGCCTGCATCTCCTACCGCAGACGATCGCAAGCTAAGGCTACTGCTTTATGTCGCTCGTCAGTCAAATCGTTACGCTTGTAATCTGAAAGCTTTGGAAGACTCACTTGTGTTGGTTTGGTCGCTTGAAAGCTGGCGATGACCGTTGACCACAGCCGCTCCCGTCAAGAAATCTTTAGCAGTTGCTACAGATCTTATTTTCCAGGTGGTCGGATCGATCGTGAATGCTACGCTCAAGCGTCGGAGCCTGTGAATCACAATAGGGCCGAGGCGCCGTCGCGCCTCCGGAGGCCAGATAACCCTGATTTGATCGAGCTCCAGAAATCAGATTGCTCGGCCGACATGGGACGCCCGTCGAATTTGCTTGCGGGTTGGGCAACGCAGCGGCCATGACGGTCGCAACAAATGGCGCCATTATACTAATTCCGGCCATCGCTTTATCCTCCAGCTCTTTCGTCCGCGGGACAGCCGCGGTCGAGGGATATGTCGTCCGAGACCAACTCGGCCAAGGTCGCGGAGGATTGTCGAGCGGACATGTTACGTCATGATTACAAAACCGCCGAAATGGGTTGCGGCGGTAGCGCACATTTTCGGAGATTTCGAGCGGCTGCTGCCCAAGGAATGCATTTGTCACCAACGCGGTTATGGCAGTAAGTGAATTGTTTTGGCCTGAACAAAGAAATCTGAATGGCGGAACAGGGAATGGATCGGCTCGATCAGCGTATTGGCGCGCCACAGAGCCCGGCCCCCATTGGCGAACAGTCCGTAGTGGCGGATGCGGTGGAATCCGTCGGGCAGGACGTGGATGAGGAAGCGACGGATGAACTCCTCGATGGCGAATCACTTTGGCGCGCTCGACGCCCGCGACGCGGTAATGCTTCCATTTGAAGATCGCGCTCGTCTCGTTGAACGCGATCAGGCGGCTGTTGGAGATGGCGACGCGGTGGGTATAACGCGACAGATAGGCCACCACCGCCTCGGGGCCTCCGAAGGGGCGCTTGATTTAATCGACCCACTCACTTTTGCGGAGCGGCGCCAGATAGGCGGCGAAAATGACCTCACCGAGGCTAGGCCAGTCGTCGAGCGCATCGGTCCCAAGTTGCGCTCGAAAGCGGACGGCGAGCGATAAACAATTCCAGACGTTTTCGCGATTCGTGAAAGCTTGCACGCATTGCAATTGTAACCGTTTGGCGTCGATTCGAAATCGAGCCGTAACCGCGCCTCACCACCCTATTCTCTGCTTGAGCCAATTAGTCTGACCGCTTTTGAACGAGCCGGTCGGCGATGGCTGGTCTTCCTCAAGAAACAAAGTGGCAGGATCGCATGAAAATTCTCATCGCCTCAACGCCCGCGACGGGTCACATCAATCCAATGTTTTCGCTCGGAAGAATTATGGTGAACGCGGGCTATCAGGTCGTAGGCATATCGGCGAACGCCATGCGCGACCGTATCGAAGCGGCCGGCGCTAAGTTTCGCGCTTTTCCACCGGGCGCCGACCTCGACCTTCGCGACGTGGATGCGGTGTTTCCGGAACGCAAAAGCATACCGGTTGGACCTGCACAGTTGCTCTTCGGTCTTGAGCGCGGGTTTATCGAGCCGCTGACCGCGCAATACGAAGGGCTGAAAGCGGTTCTCCGAGATTTTCCGGCCGACGTCATCATTGGGGATAATTTGTTTCTCGGCGTTTTGCCGATGTTGCTCGGCCCCCGCGCGGACCGTCCGCCCGTCATATTGTGCGGCACATCATTCCTGCACTGTGATCGGGACGATGGCGCGCCGCATTTCGCCGGCTTGCCGCCGGCCGGCAATGAGGCGGAGCGCCAGGAATACGCAGCGATTGCGAGAGCGCACGATGAGGCTGTCTATGACCCGGCGGGCCGGACCTTGGATAAGGTTTTGGCGAAGCTGGGGGTTGGGCCATTGCCTACGCCGATGATCGACGCCATGGTCACGCTGGCAGATCGCTTTCTGCAGCTGTCGGTTCCGAGCTTCGAATTTTCGCGTCGAGAGATGCCGGCCAACGTCCGCTTTATCGGAGCGCTCCCAATTATTCCGAACCAGGCGCCGATTCCGTGGTGGGCGCGTGACCTCGATGGTTCGCGAAGGGTCGTCCTTGTCACGCAGGGCACGGTCTCAAATCATGATTTCCGCCATTTGGTCGCCCCGACGCTCGAGGCGCTTGCAAGTGACAAGGATGTGTTGGTCGTCGCTACCGCCGGCGGACGTGGGATCGACGCGATTCCCGGCCCGATCCCAAGCAATGCGCGGGTAGCGAGCTATCTGCCGTTTGAATGGATTCTGCCGAGGATTGACGCCCTTGTAACAAACGGCGGTTACGGCAGCGTCAATCAGGCCCTAAGCTTTGGCGTTCCACTGGTCACCGCCGGAAGGGGAGAAGACAAAGCGGACGTCAACGCTCGCGTCGCGTGGTCCGGCGTCGGCATTGATCTTGCCACTAACGAGCCGACGCTGGAGGCGCTGCGCGAGGCGATCCGAGCCGTGCTTGACAAGCCGAATTATCGTGCGCGGGCCGCGGATATCGCCAAGGAATTCGCAAACATCAACACTCGATCCGAAATACTCCGGATTGTCAACGACGTCGCGTGCGCTCCAGCCGAGCATGATGGCGCCCGGAAACGCGACGCAAGCGACGGCCCCCGGGGTCAACGCATGGCGCGCAGCTGATCCACGTTTTGACAACACCTGGCCAAGCGTGGATGGTCTGACTCGATTGCGTCCTCTCTGGTGAGCAACGCGTTACTTTCAGAGCCGCTCCACCGCTGCAGCAAACACGTAGCCGACGCCGCGCTCGGTCTGGATGAAGCGCGGCGCGCTCGGATCGGTCTCTAGCTTGCGCCGCAGCCGCAGCACCTGCACGTCTATGCTGCGGTCGAAAACGTCCTCATGCATCCGGGTCGCCTGAAGAAGGTGCTCCCGGGTGAGCGGTCGTTGGGGAGCATCGAGGAACGCGATCAGCAAGGCGTACTCGCTCTTGGTCAACGCGACCGGAATTTCATCGGGATTGGTCAGTCGGCGCGCGCGCCGATCCAGCTGCCAGCCGCAGAACCGACTGCGGCCCCGGCCCTGGGCCTGCTGAGGCGCCGCGCTTCCGATTTCTCTCCGCCGCATCACGGCCCGAATGCGCGCCAGCAGCTCTCGCAAGCCGAATGGCTTTGTGACGTAGTCGTCGGCGCCGAGTTCAAGCCCAACCACCCGGTCGATCTCGTCGCATCGATGCCCGGTGACGATGATGATCGGGACATCGGAGCGCGACCGGATCTCGCGCAACAATTCGAGCCCGTCGTCTTGCCCGAGCCGAAGATCGAGGATTATCAGACCAGGCTCATTCCCGGCCAAATACCGAGCCGTTTCCTGTCGTCCGGCGGCTGAAAGAGCGCAGATACCGTGCTCTTCAAGATAGCTCACGAGCATGTGGCCCACCGCCCGGTCGTCGTCGACAACGAGGATGCGCGTCGGCGCGCTGTTTTCGTCGTTCATGTCGCAATTCCATTCGTCAAGTCTATGGCGGAAGGGCGGATCGCGTCCCTGCCTGACGCCGCGATCGCAAAGGCGACCTCCCCTTCACTATCGCCGGCTAAACTCTCAGGTAAGCAGACATATTTCCGCACAGCATAAAACTTTTAGCGAGAGATACCTTCCTGGCGCGCTTTTTCAAAATTGAATCTTCCCATCGTAATAATTCAAAAAACCGATGAATCGAGCGATCTCGACCTCCATGAGTTTTGCCTCCAGGCTCCGCCAGCCAGAGAAGCACAGGCTCAATCATCAGCGGTGCGCGACGCTCTCCGTCCGTAAATCATTACCAATGTAACCAATCTGCCGCCGCGTGACATGGAACGGTAGCGCACCGCGCCGATTAGTGCCGCCATCGGAAATGCAAGTCACTAACCTCGGCGACCATTCGCTTTGGAGGGCGGAGCTTGCCCAGCCACACAGGCTAAACCATGTCCTTCAACTGCCGCCCGCTGGGCGCGGCGCATCCGCGGAGTCTCGCTCGCGCGGCTGGCCGCCTGACCGAATTCAAAACCGCAGGAATCTTTATGATCTTCTCGACCTCCTCTCGTTAGACAGCAGCGCGCGGCGCGCTGAGGGCTGGAGGCTGATCAGCTGGTCCGGGAGGAGCATCGAAATGACCGGTCTAATCGAAACAACATTGAACCGCTGGCTCGGCACACTGGGCGGCCGTGTCTCGACGCCTGGCGACGACCGCTACGCGGCCGCAACAGCGATCTGGGCCAAGCCGGTCGGCCGCGCGCCGCGCGCTGTCGTCCACTGCCAGACGCCGGAAGACGTTCAGCTGGCTATCCGAGCCGCGCGCGATTGTCAGCTTCCGCTGTCGGTGCGTGGCGGAGGCCATGACTGGGCGGGGCGCGCCCTGTGCGAGGGACTCGTGATCGACCTGCGCGGCATGAATGGCGTGGCCATCGATAGGCGCACCGCGCTAATTTCCGGCGGCGCGCGCGCCTCGGATGTTCTCAAAGCGACCGATCCGCTCGGCCTCGCGGCCGTGACGGGTTCAGTCGGCGCTGTCGGCATGACCGGATTGACGCTGGGCGGCGGCTATGGGCCGCTGATCGGCCGGTTCGGCCTCGCTATCGACAATTTGCTCGCCGCACAGGTTGTTCTCGCTGATGGCCGCATCGTCGACGCCCGGCCTGACAGGGAAGAGGAACTATTCTGGGCGTTGCGCGGCGGCGGGGGAAACTTTGGCGTCGTTACCGCCATGCGCCACCGTCTGCACAGTCTGCGGGGTGTTCGCTCGGGCACGCTCATCTATCCGTTCTCTGAAGCAAAAGAGGTGCTGAGGCGCTGCGCCGACATCGCGGCCTCCGCGCCCGACGACCTGACGTTCCAGGTCGGATTCTTGCCCGGCCCGGACGGCGCGCCCCTAGTCTTCCTCGTGCCGACGTGGTGCGGTCGGGTGGAGGACGGCGCGGCGCGCCTTGCGCTGTTCTTTCGGCTTGGAACTCTTCTCGCCAGCGCTGTGGACGCAATGCCATATGGGGCCTCGCTGGCTTGGTTCGACGCCTATATCGTCAATGGGCAACGCACGTTGATGGAAACGTGCCGGGTTCCCGCGCTCGACAGCGGCTGCATCGATGCCTTCATCAGCGGGATGGAGAGCGCCGTCTCTCCCGGTTGCGCCATCTTCACCCACGATTTCAAGGGCGCCGCATCGCGCGTGCCAGCGGAGGCGACGGCCTTCGGTCTTCGTCGGGATCATGTGCTTGTCGACTTTATCGCCACCTTCGTCGACCGATCGGATGAGATCGAGGAGCGACGCCACCGCGAGTGGATCAATACCGCTCTCGGGGCGTTTGATGCGATGGCGTTTCCTGGCGGGTATCCGAACCTGCTGCCTAGGAATGACCAGAACCGCGCGGCGAAAAGCTATAGCGATGTCGGGAGGCTTATCAAAGCCAAGCGGCGTTACGATCCCGATAACCTTTTCCGCTCGGCCATCCCACTGCCTTTCAGTCAAGACGGTGGCCGACGGATTTGCGGGCCGTTGAACGCGCAACAATGAGTCCGATCCGATGCCAAATGACAGCCAGCCGCCATGGTCACGATGACGTCCTCCGTGACGCCATTCCGTTGCGGTTCAGCGCGCCATACGAAACCCCGGCGATTCAACTTTCGGCTGCGAAATGCGCCGCGCGATCAATGCCGTGCGAAACGGTGCGCTCGTCGCGTTGCTTCTTATTTGACGGATTTTGGGTGGACGGCGATCGAGCCTTTGTCGCCGAACAACGGCGGGGCATTCCGCGCGCAGACGACCGCGCGTTATGAGCGGGAGTTTTGGATCTCCCCATCGGCGGCGGCGAGCTCGCGGCACTGGCGCGCTTTCTGCTGTCGCCCCACGCGCTACAAACGTAACGCAATGTCGATTTGTTGAAAACCTTCTGTAGCGCGGCGCCTTCATCTTCTCCTGGTTAGTGTCGCTGGCCGCCATTTGCCGGCCAGGCCAGAAAAGGAAATCTTGGATGACCATTTTCAAACTCGCGCTTTTCGCTTCCGCGATGCTGATGTCCGGCGCCTGCTTTGCTGCCTACGCGCCCAAAGGCAACGTACATGTCGACATCGCGTCTTTTGTCGCGCCGGAAGGCCAAGCTAACACTCAGATTGGCTGACGCTCTCGAGGGATTTGGTTTGCCCCCTTGAGGGGGCGATCGGAAAGCCAAGCCGTTTTGCGCAAAGCGTCGCCGACCGCGATGCGAGTGAGATCGACGATGGCGGCAAAACCATCGGTTTCTCGGAAGACTACGACAGAAATTATTCAATTTAGCGCAAGGAGGATGCTTCGGCGATAATTTGATTTCCTGATCAGATCCTCGAAGAGCGGAGGAAGCATGAACATCACCGAAACGCTTGCTCTCCGGACGCGCCGGGCATTTTGGGAACGCCGGAGTTCTTGGCGAGAATTTTTCAAATGGATTTTCGCGTTCGCCGCCATTGTCGCTGCACTCAGAGGCGTCCTGTATGTCGGCAGTGAAGCTATCCCAAAGAATTCATGGAAGGACGATGAGCCGCGAGCCATGACCTGGATGAAAGCTTCGGACGCGTAGTTTGTTAGCCGCTACTTCAATACTGAAGGTCGTGCCGCAGCGAACGGCGAGGCCGACGACCAGCACTCGAATACGCCCTAGCAGTCTGCTGAAAAACCTAGCTTTGTCGGGTCTGTGATGATTCACTTTGATCACGAATTGGGGGATTTCCATGCGCGGGCGATTTCGGGATCAAGGCGGATTGTTTTCCTACATTTCGCCTGAGACGCGGGTGCCGCCGAGTCATCCTCTGCGGCAGATCAGGGAGCTGGTGCGGGCGGTTTTGAAAGACCTCAGCTACAGTTTCGGAAAGCTCTATTCGAGCGACGGCCACCCTTCGATCCCGCCGGAGCAATTGCTGAGCGCCTTGCTGCTGCAAGCGTTCTACGGCATCCGCTCGGAGCGGCAGCTGATGGAGCAGCTCAACTATAATCTTCTGTATCGCTGGTTCGTCGGGCTTGCCCCGGACGATCCCGTGTGGGACGCCACGACCTTCACGAAGAACCGGGATCGTCTGCAGCAAGGCGACGTATTCCAGAAGTTCATGACCACGCTTTTGAACCACCCGCGGGTGAAGCCGCTCTTGTCGGACGAGCATTTTTCGGTGGACGGAACGCTGATCGAAGCCTGGGCTTCACAGAAGAGTTTTCGGCCCAAGGACGGCGGTGACAACGAAGGGGATGGCGCGGATTTTCGCGGCCGGGCGCGCTCGAACGAGACGCACGCGAGCGCGACCGATCCCGAGAGCCGTCTCTGCCGCAAGGCGGCGGGGCGGGAGGCGAGGCTGTGCTTCATGGGCCATGTCACCATGGAGAACCGGCGCGGGCTTGCCGTTGCGGGCGCGGTCACAAACGCCGACGGCATGGCGGAACGCCGCGCCGCGCAAGCCATGCTGAAAGCCAAACGCAAAGCCGCCGATCATCCATCACGGCCGCAGCTGACAAAGCCTATGACACGAAGGACCATGTCAAAAATCTGCGCGCCGTCGGCGTCACGCCGCATGTCGCGCAAAACAATGGCCCGACCAAAACAGGGCGGCGGCGGAGAAGCGCTATCGATGCCCGCACGACAAGGCACGCAAGCTACAGTCTGTCGCAGAAGCGCCGCAAGATGATCGAATGCATCTTTGGTTGGGGCAAGCAGCACGGCACGATGCGCAAGGCCAAGCACCGCGGCGTCGCCCGTGTCGCCGGAGGATTTCTGCTGAACCTCATCGCCTACAACCTGATCCGCATCCCGAAATTGGTGACCGCGTAGGACCAATTCCGTGAGACACCAAGGAAAACCCCTGCCATGTCGAACCGAACATCGAAATCACCGGCAAAAACCCAACACCCAAACGCCGAAACCTCAAATTTTCCGGTTTTTCAGCAGACTGCTAGACTATCTGCGCATCTTAAACGGATTCTACGGCTCGGACGATTGCGGCTGCGAGGACCAAGCGGCGCTCGCGACGAGTTCATGCTCGCCGCGACCGCCCAAAATCTGAGGAAGCTGGCAAAGCTCGTTCCTGTCGTCTCCTTCCGTCCCGCGCTGGCCTGAGCCGGATGCGGACGGACCCTGCCCGCGAGAAAAAGGCGGCTTGCTCACAAATGCGTCTGTCTGACCTTAAAGCTTCTATCCGACGACTTTTTCAACGAAATGCGCCCATCCCGGCCATCCTGGCGCCGCTGTCGATTCCCGAAAGCGGACATAGTTCTTGGGTTGCTAACTGACCAAGGTGGGTGGATTTCGGTCCGTCCGATTTCGGGCATTGGAAGGCGATCACGGACGTTGGGCTCGCTACCGGAGTGGGCCGCCACCGGCCACGCATTTTACGACTGCACGGGGGACCGGCGCGCGGGCCTCGCCAAGCGATCGCCTTCGAGCCGCCAAGCTGGGCGTCAGGGCGTTCCGGGGCCGTCACGGATCGACGGCGATCTCCTGGATGAAATCCAGAAACGCCCTGACCTTCGCCGGGGGAAGGTGACGTGATGGGTGATAAGCATAGAGGGGATAAAGCTCTTCCGACCAGTCGGGCAGGACCTGCATGAGCTCTCCGCGGGACAGGAAAGGTCCGAGGCCGATCGCGAGGCTCTGGAAGAAGCCTTGCCCCGCCAGGCACGCGGAAACCGCGACGGATGGGTCGTCCATCACCAGCCGGCTCGTGACCTTGACCTCGACCGCGTCGCCGCCCCGCTTGAACTCCCACGGGAACGGCAGGCCGGTCTGGGGATCGCGGAACAGAAGTGCCTCGTGATGCACGAGGTCATGGGGCGATCGCGGCTCCCCGTGCCGTGCCAGATAGGCCGGTGCGGCGACCGTCAGGACCCGGGTTTCCAGCAGCTTGCGCGCGATGAGCGACGAGGTGTCGGGCGGACCGAAACGGACCGCCACGTCCATGCCGGCCATCATCTCGTCGCGGTAGTTGCTGGTCGAGAAATCCACCGACAGCAGCGGATGGCGAGCTAGGAAGCGCCGCAGTTCGGGTGCCAGCACCGTGCGGGCAAACCACGGGTCGACCGACACGCGCAGCCGGCCCCGTACCGCCGCCGCAGCACCTGCGGCCTCGGCAGCAGCCTCGTCCAAACCGGCCAGCAGCGGCATCACCCGCGCATGGAAGCGTCGTCCCTCCTCGGTCAGGGAGACGTCGCGCGGATTGCGATCGAACAGCCGGATGCCCACCCGCGCCTCGAGCCGGGCGACGGCTCGGCTCACACCGGACGGCGTAAGGCCAAGGATCTCTGCGGCACGAGCGAAATTCCCCGCTTCCGTCACCGCCGCCATGACGCCGACGCCGGTCAGCAACCGCGTATCGAAGACCATGGGCCCTCCTCTCCTTGCAGTGATTTTGAGTCACTATAGCACTGATCTTAATGCACTCAAATCATGCCATGGTCCGGTCTACATCAGGGGCACCGCAGGCCGGGACGGCCGAGCGGATCTGAGAAAGAGCGAGCCCATGAACGAGATGACGCACAGGACGACGCTTCAGCGCGGCGGCATGCGGGGGGCGGTCGTCGCGCTCGACACCGTCTGGCCCGCGCCGGCCAGGGCGGCGCCGGCCGCTTCGTCGCGGCGCTTCAAGGCGATCGACGCCGCCCTCGCTGCCGGCGTGTCCAGGAACGACGTCGCCGGGGTCGTCGCGCTCGCGGCCACGCCGAGCGGGCTGGTCTGCGAGGGCGCTTTCGGCACGGCGAACGCGGCAACGGGTGCGCCGATGACGGCCGGCACGGTGTTCTGGCTCTTGTCGATGACCAAGGCCTTCACGGCGACGGCCTGCATGCAATTGATCGGGCAAGGCCGCCCGCAGCTCGACGACGATGCGGCCAAGTATCTGCCCGAACTCGCGGCACCGCAGGTCCTGGAAGGGTTCGCCCCGGATGGCACGCCGCGGCTACGCCCGGCGAAGCGGGCGATCAAGGTGCGCCATCTGCTCACCCACACCTCCGGCTACACCTATTCGATCTGGAGCGAGGCGCTGACCCGTTACGAGCAGGCGACGGGGATGCCCGACATCGCGACCTGCCGGAACGCCGCCTTCACCGCTCCGCTCGAATTCGACCCGGGCGATCGGTGGGAATATGGCATCAGCATGGACTCGGTCGACAAGCTGGTCGAAGCGGTCGCGGATAAGTCGCTCGAAATCTATTTTCGCGAGAAAATTTTCGCGCCGCTCGACATGAAGGACTCCGGCTTTCTGATCGGGAGCGCGCAGAAAAAGCGCGTCGCGACGCTGTATAACCGCCGCGCCGACGGCGGGCTCGACCCGGCGCCATTCGAGATGCCGCCGCGGCCCGAGTTCCTCATGGGCGGCGGCGCCTTCAGCACGCCGCGCGATTATCTCATATTCCTGGAGGCGCAGCTGAACGGCGGCGCGGTCGAAGGCCGCCGGATCCTGCGGGCAGACACGGTCGCGACCAAGATGCAGAACCAGATCGGCGAGCTGAACGTTCACGAGATGCGGTCGGCCCAGGCGGCCTATTCCCGGAGCTTCGACCAGTTCCCCGGGCAGCCGCACAAATGGGGGCTGTCCTTCGACATCAATACCCAGCCGGGACCGAACGGGCGCGTCGCCGGCAGCATTTCTTGCGCCGGCCTGCTCAATTGCTACTTCTGGCTCGATCCGGTCTGTAAGGTCACCGGCGCCCTCTTCACCCAGACCCTGCCGTTCTACGACGACCGGATCGTCGCCCTCTACGGCGCGTTCGAACGAGGCCCTTACGCCGGGCTCGCCTGAGCCGGCGCGATCCTCATCAACCCATTGGAGACTGACGATGTATGCCATCACCGGAATCACCGGCCAGGTCGGCGGCGCGCTGGCGCGCACCCTGCTCGCCGACAAGCGGAATGTTCGCGCCGTGCTGCGCAGCGAGGCAAAAGCGACCGAATGGCGGACCCACGGCTGCGAGATCGCCGTGGCCGAGATGGACGACGCGGCGACCCTCGCGGCCGCCTTCAAGGCCGCCACCGGCGTTTTCATCCTGCCGCCGTCCGAATTCGATCCGGAGCCCGGCTTCCCCGAAGCCCGGCGCGTCATCGACGCCGTGCGCGCCGCCCTGATCGAGGCGCAGCCCGGCAAGGTCGTGTGCCTGTCGACCATCGGCGCCGATGCGCCGCACGAGAATCTGCTGACCCAGCGGACCCTGATGGAGCGGGCCCTGGGCGACATCGGTCTGCCGGTGACGTTCCTGCGACCGGCTGGTTCATGGAAAATGCGGGCTGCGATGTCGCCGCCGCGCGTGACGAGGGCGTGTTGCGCAGCTTCCTGCAGCCGGCGGACAAGCCTGTGCCGATGGTCGCGACCCAGGATGTGGGAAGCACCGCCGCTGCCCTGTTGCTGGAAGATTGGCGCGGCACGCGCGTCGTCGAGCTGGAGGGCCCCGCCCACGTCTCGCCGAATGATCTCGCTCAGGCCTTTGCCGCCGCACTCGGCCGCAGCGTCAAGGTCGTAATCGTTCCGCGCGAGAGTTGGGAGCCGCTGTTCCGCGCCCAGGGCGCGCGCAACCCGTTGCCCCGAATTCGGATGCTTGACGGCTTCAACGAAACTTGGATCGAGTTCCGGGATCGGGGCCGGTCGGCGATGAAGGGCACGACGCCGCTCGAAATCATCATCGCCCAACTTGTCGACGCGGCCAAGGCGTCCGTCTGAGGCCAGCAGAACAGCGAGGAAAGGATCCTGTCATGGAGACCATCACCATACAGGGCGTCGCGATGCCCCGGCTTGTGGCATCGGCACGTTCCGCATGCCCGGCGCGGTCGAGAAGGCGCTCGCGCTCGGCTACCGGCACATCGATACTGCGCCGATGTGTGAGAACGAGGCCGCGGTCGGCGCCGCCATCGCGGCCTCGGGCGTCGCCGCCCGAAACGAGCTCCTCGTCACGACGAAGGTCTGGCACGGTCAGCTTGCGCCCAACGCGCTCCATCGGGCGTTCGACACCAGCCTGCGGAAGCTGGACCTCGACTATGTCGACCTGTACCCGGTCCAGCCCCATTCGATCGCTCGCTCGTTATCCCGCCGGTGACAGCCGTTCGCGGAATTGCTCAGCCATCCAGTCGATGAACACGCGCAGGCGCGGCGACAGCTGGCGCGTGTCGGAATAGAGGACGTGGACGGGCAACGGCGAGGGCGGAAAGTCGGCGAGCACTTCGACCAGCGCACCGCTGGCCAGCTCTGACACGACGCGGTATCGCGGCGCCTGGATCAGCCCCAGGCCCAGGCATGCGGAGGCGACATTGGTCTCGGCGCCGGTCACCGTCACAGTCGAGGGCAACGTCAGCTGGCGGACCTTACCGACCGCACAGAAGACAAGCGGAACGACTTCAGCGGTATCGGGCGACAGCAGGCCAACCCTTTCGTGGCCTTCGAGATCGTCGGGCGTCCGCGGCGTGCCGAAGCGGCTGAGATAGTCCGGGCTGGCGAAGGTTCCTCTGTCGAGCGTCGCCAGGCGTCGCTTGATCAACGGACTGTCGCTCAAGTCGCCGGCCCGCAGGATGCAGTCGAAGCCTTCCCGGATCATGTCCAGCGGTTGGTGGGCTTCGCTTAAGTGCAGCCGGATATCGGGATATTGCCGCCGAAAGCGTGGCAGGCCCGGCAGCAGGAAGTATCGGGCCTGGGTGCCGTGAACATCGACACGGATGAGCCCCGAGGGCTTGGCGCCAACGAATGCACCTTCGGCGTCCTCCATATCCGCGATGAGGCTCACGCAGCGCCGGTAATAGGCCTCGCCGTCCAGAGTCGGGCTGACCTGGCGCGTCGTGCGCTGCAGCAGCCTTACCCCTAATCGCGCCTCCAGCCCCCTGACAGCGTCGGTGACGGAGGAACGCGGGAGGCCCAGAGCCTCTGCAGCTTTGGTGAAACTGCGTCGCTCAACGATGCGAGTGAAGACGCGCATGGCGTCGAAACGATCCATTATTCGACTCATCGAATTATATTGCCGGATTATGCGTGATTATCCGCCACCAGGAAAGATGCATCCTACCTTTCGACAGGCGCCGATTGGGCCGCGCCTGAGTGTCCGCCCCCTCCAGGATGACGAGGAGATACGAAATGAAGACCCCGATCGTAACCGGGCTGGTCCTGGCCTTGTCGTTGGCCACGACGCCCGCAAAGCCAGTGCCGCAAGCGCCAATGGCTTCCGACCTTGCCAACAGAGCGAAGGACATTCACTGGCCGACCGGTTTCGCGCCCGAGCGGGCTGACCTCTTCGCGCATAATGAGACGCGGGTTGACGCGTCATGCGAGACGGTTTGGCAGCATGTCGTTGACGCGCGTGCGTGGCCAGACTGGTATCCCAATGCGCGGGGCGTGCGCTTCTGGATGGCGCGCGCGCGCTCGCACCGAACGTGCGCTGGCGCTGGACGACGTTCGGCCTCGCCATCGAGAGCCGCGTGCATGAATTCGTGCTGGGTCGGCGGCTCGGTTGGTTCGGCGGCGCGCCCGGCGAGGCTCCGGCCTTCTACCATAGCTGGCTGCTGACTCCGAACGGCGACGGTTGTCGCGTTGCCATGGACGAGGCGGGCGTCGGACCGGGAGCGGCGGCTTTCCGCCAGGCCGACGAAGGCCGTATGCATCGTGGCCACGAACTGTGGCTGGCCACACTCAAATGGGTCGCCGAGGGCCGCTGAGCCCGCTCGATCGCACGCTATGCCACCACCTTTCATCAGGCGCCGATCACCGGTGCCCCAACCCAAGGAGACGCATCATGACCACCCAAACCAATAAAGTTGCCATCGTCACCGGCGCGTCTGGCGGCATTGGCGCCGCGGTCGCCGAGCGCCTCGCCAAGGACGGCTTCACCGTCGTGGTGAACTACGCTGGTAACGCCGCCTCGGCCGAGGCGCTGGTCGCCAGGATCGAAGCGGCAGGCGGCCGGGCCGCGGCAGCCCAGGCCGACATCTCGGATGTCGCCGCCGTGGCCCGTATGTTCGAATTGGCGGAGACCGCCTTCGGTGGCGTCGATGTCGTGATCAACAATGCCGGCATCATGAATCTGGCGACCATCGCCAATAGCGACGATGCCCTGTTCGATCGCCACATCGCGGTCAACCTGAAGGGCACCTTCAATACATTGCGCGAAGCGGCGCGCCACCTGCGGGACGGCGGCCGGATCGTCAACTTCTCCTCCAGCGTCACCAGCCTGCTGCAGCCGACCTACGGCGTCTATGCCGCCACCAAGGCCGCGGTTGAGGCGATGACCAGCATTCTCGCCAAGGAGCTGCGCGGACGGAACATCACCGTCAACGCCATCGCCCCAGGACCGACGGCGACCAAGCTCTTTCTCGACGGCAAGCCGCGGGAGGTGATCGACCACCTGTCGAAGCTGGCTCCGCTGGAGCGCCTCGGTCAGCCGCGGGACATCGCCGACGCGGTGGCCTTCCTCGTCGGTCCCGACGGCGCCTGGATCAACGGCCAAACGCTGCGCGCCAATGGGGGGATCATCTGATCCCTACCGGCCCCGACAAATCCGGAATTTTCCAACCATCCACTCGTACCCAATCAAGGAAAAATCCGTCATCCTCGTCACCGGCGCCTCTTCCGGCTTCGGCCTCATGACCGCCCAGCTGCTAGCCCAGGCCGGACATACCGTCTACGCCTCGATGCGAGAAACCCAGGGCCGCAATGCGCCGCAAGTCAGCGCCGTCGCCGGGTGGGCCGCCGAGCATAAGGCCGATCTGCGTACCCTCGAACTGGACGTGCAGTCCGACACGTCGGCCAATGCCGGCATCGCCAAGATCATCGCCGATGCCGACCGTCTCGACGTCATCGTGCACAATGCCGGACACATGGTCTTCGGTCCGGCCGAAGCCTTCACGCCGAGCCAGTTTATCCAGCAATACGACGTCAACGTGCTCGGCGCGCAGCGGGTCAACCGTGCCGCGCTGCCCCACTTGCGCGGCCAGCGCAAGGGACTGCTGGTCTGGGTCGGCTCCTCCTCGACACGCGGTGGCGCCCCGCCTTTTCTGGCGCCCTATTTCGCGGCCAAGGCGGCGATGGACGCGCTGGCCGTGTCCTACTCCACCGAGCTTGCGTTGTGGGGCATAGAGACGACGATCATGGTCCCGGGCGCCTTCACCAAAGGCACCAACCACTTCGCCCACTCGGGCAAGCCGTCCGATGAAGCGCGGATCGCCTAATACGAAGCCGGTCCCTATGCCGGCATCGCCGACAGGGCGCTGAAGGGCCTTGCCGGCCTCGAGCCCGCCGATGCCGATCCCTCGGAAGTGGCGCGGCAGATCGTGCGGGTCGTGGATCTTCCCTTTAGCAAGCGCCCGTTCCGGGTCCATGTCGATCCGTCGCAGGATGGCGCGGAAATCGTCAACGGCGTCGCCGACCGCATGCGGCGGGAGATGTACCGCAATATTGGCTTGGAAAATCTGCTTCACCCGGCGGTCGCCGGCTGAGTTATAATTGCCGCGAGAGTTTGGGCGAGCCTCAGCCATTCGGGCGTGCCGACCGTGATCCTGCCTTCATCGATCAAGCGATCAATGGCCCAAGCAATTGTCGACTCGATGAAGCGGAGAGATTTCACATAGGCGTCGCGAAAATCTCGGTCGAGTTCGCGAACCATCTCGGGCGCTAAGCGGACATGCTCGTTCGCTTTGATCCCGCGATCGATATCGGGTGCGGCGCCGAAGCGCTTAATATCATCGATCCGCAGTTCTGCTTCCTAATGCGCGCGAGCTAGTTCGCGGATCGATGCGCCGCGCCAGCGCGGCTGTTTCTTTGCCGGAACAGCGGCAGGGAGTTGACGCCCTGCTTCGTCAAGCTGCGCATGGAACCCGACCAGAGCCGAATGGAGGTGTTGCTCTGCGATGCGCCGATTTGAGCCGAGCGGTTCGCGAAGCTCAGTCTTGCCAACCAATGGCCGTAGCGCCGCCGGCACGACAATGCGGGCGTAAAAGTTGCCTTGCCGCTCGATTAGATGTTTGGTCTTGCTAGCCATTCCGCGCCAACTTTGTTACATGCTTTGTAACATCAAAATGGACGGAAGTGACTGATTTGCAAGGAGATTTAGAGATTTCAAGTGATACGATGGTGCTGCCAGAGAGGATTGAACTCTCGACCTCTCCCTTACCAAGGGAGTGCTCTACCACTGAGCTACGGCAGCCAACGCCCGCGGCGGGAGGACGGGAGGCGTATGTGCCATAGCAGCGCCGGATAGGCAAGCCAAGTGTCGGCTCAACGCTTTGGCCCACAAGCCTTGTCTCGGCTGCCGCGCCGCTTTAAACGTTTTTTGACGGCGGCGCCCTCAACTGAGGAGCGGCCCTAACGAGAACGATGCAGCATGGGAAATTCTGGCGGCGATAAGCCTTTCTCACGCGAACGCCTGGACGCCGTCGCCGCTCGCAAGCAGGCGGAGCGCGAACGGCTCGCCGCCGCATTGCGCGCGAATCTCAACCGGCGAAAGGCGCAATACCGGGACCGCCGGCTTTTGGACGCTGCGGGCGGCGAACAGCCGGGCGGGGGAAACGGCGAAGATCGGGCGGCGAAACTCTGAGTCGGCGCGAAAAAGTCGCACTGCGAATTTGCAAACGGGGGATTGATGGATCGCATTCGCATCGTCGGCGGCCAGGAATTGAATGGGGTCATTCAGATTTCTGGCGCCAAGAACGCGGCCCTGCCGCTGATGATCGCCTCGCTCCTCACCGAGGAAACGCTGACCCTCGACAATGTTCCAGATCTCGCCGACGTGAGCATGCTGCTGCGCATTCTGGGACACCATGGGGCCGACCATTCGATTGACGGACGCCGCTTCGGCGCCGCGCCAAACGCGAGCCGTCCAATTCATCTGAGGGCGCGCCACATCGTCGATACGATGGCCCCCTATGAGCTCGTCTCGAAAATGCGTGCGAGCTTTTGGGTCGTCGCGCCGCTTCTCGCCAGGATGGGCGAGGCTAGGGTCTCGCTGCCGGGCGGATGCGCCATCGGAACGCGGCCGGTTGACCTGCTTATCATGGTGCTCGAAAAGCTTGGCGCGACCGTCGAGATCGAGGCTGGCTACGTACATGCCAAAGCTCCAAGAGGCCTTATCGGCGCCCAAATCCAGTTTCCCAAGGTGACTGTCGGCGGAACCCATACCGCGCTGATGGCGGCTTCTCTCGCCCATGGCTACAGCGTGCTCTTCAATGCCGCGCGGGAGCCGGAGATCGTCGATCTTGCCGGCTGCCTGGTCAAGATGGGCGCGAAAATCAAGGGCGCCGGACAGTCCGTCATCGAGATCGAAGGTGTCGCGCGGCTGAGCGGCGCGAGCCATCGCGTGCTGCCGGATCGCATCGAGGCCGGCACCTACGCCATCGCCGCCGCGATGGCTGGCGGCGACGTCATGTTGAAAGGCGCGCAGGCGGGGCTCCTGCAATGCGCGCTCGACGCGATCGAACAGGCCGGCGCAGATGTCGGGGTCACCAACGAAGGCGTCAGGGTTCGCCGGAATGGAGCGGGGATCATGCCGGTCGACGTCTCGACTGCACCCTTTCCCGGCTTTCCGACCGATCTGCAAGCGCAGTTCATGGCGCTGATGACGAAAGCCAAGGGCAAGTCCAGGATTACCGAAACGATCTTTGAAAATCGCTTCATGCATGTGCAGGAATTGGTGCGGCTCGGCGCCCATATCAAGCTCGACGGCGACGTCGCCCTGGTCGAGGGCGTCGAGCGTCTCGAGGGCGCGCCGGTGATGGCGACTGACCTGCGCGCCTCCGTGTCGCTGGTGATCGCCGCGCTCGCCGCCGAGGGCGAAACAATGGTGAACCGCGTTTATCACCTTGATCGCGGCTTTGAGCATCTCGAGAAGAAACTCGCCGGCTGCGGCGCGCTCATTGAGCGAATTCCCAGTCCGCGCTAGCAACGATCCTCCGATGTTGCAAATTCATTGGATCAAGATCATCTCTGCTTCAACCAGCGCGATAGAAGTTGCGGCGTTGGGACAGGATGTTTCCGAAGGATATGTCAATGAGCGAGATGCCGGCGACGGATCAGCTCCGCCTGATCGCCCTCGATGGCGAAGATCTCGAAATTATTTCGGCCAACCTGCAGGACGCTTTGGTGCAGGTGGGCGAGATGGCGTTTTTGCCCAACTCTCGCCAATTCGCGCTGATTGCGGCGCGGTTCGACTGGCTGAAGGCCGAAAAGGGCGGTCTCGAACGCTGCCGCGCCGCGCTGCATTTCGACCGGGTCGTCAAAGTATCCTGCATGGGCATTGCGCAGAAGGACAAGGCGCGCATGTTGAACCTGCTCAGCATCGGATTTAAGGAGACCGAAGCGCCCGCTGGGGTGATCGAGCTTACCTTTTCGGGAGGCGCCGCCTTGCGGCTTCAGGTCGAATGCGTCGAGGCCCGGCTGCGCGATGGCGCTGAGCGCTGGAAGGCTTGCGCCGCGCCTGGGCACCCGTGCCAAGTCGAACCCGACCACTTGAAACGCGCCTAGGCCCGGGCGCGCCGCGCCGGCGCCGCCTCCGCCTTGAGGTTGCGGCGCGGGAGACTTGCCCCTAGTCTGGCGGCCATGTTCGAAAGCGTTTTTCAATCCTTTGAGGATCAGGCCGACGGTTCCCTGAGCGCGGATCGCGTCGCCGCGTTACGCGCCGAATTGCGGCGTCTTGGTCTTGACGGGTTCATCATTCCGCGCGCCGACAGGCATCAGAATGAGTATGTCCCCCCTTCGGAGGAGCGCCTCGCCTGGCTGTCCGGCTTTACGGGCTCGGCCGGCCTCGCCATCGTATTGCGCGATCGCGCCGCGATTTTTGTCGATGGCCGCTATACGCTCGCGGTGAGAGACCAGGTCGACACCTCGCTCTTCGAGCCGCTGGATTTCGCGGAGGCGAGTCCCGCGAAATGGCTGAAAGACAATCTGCGCCGCGGCGCCCGCATCGGTTATGACCCCTGGCTCAGCACCCCGGACCAACTCGAACGCTGGATCAAAGTGATGCATTCGCTCGGGGGCGAACTGGTCGCGGTCGAGCCAAATCCGATCGACGGCATCTGGACCGACCGGCCGTCGCCCTCGCTCGGAAAGATAAGCCTCCACCCACGTAAGCTCGCGGGCGAGAGCGCGGCGCGGAAATTCGGCCGCGTCGCGATGCTGCTCGAAGGCGCTGACGCGCTCGTCGTCAGCGATCCCCATTCCGTTGCCTGGGTGTTCAACATTCGCGGCCAGGATGTGTCGCATACGCCTTTGCCGCTCGCCTACGCTTTGATTATAAAGGCCGGTCGGCCGCGCCTTTACGTTGATTCGCGCAAGCTCGACGGCGCGTCGCGCCAGAAACTCGCGCAACTGGCCGATCTCAAGGAGCCGCAGCAGCTTGAGCGCGATCTCGCAGATCTTGGGCGCAAGGCCAAGAAAGTTCTGTTCGACTCCGCGACGGCGTCGGCCAAACTCGTCTCCATCGTCAAAGACGCGGGCGGCGCCTGCGAAATCGGGGCTGATCCGATCGGCTTGATGAAAGCGCGCAAAAACGCCGCCGAACTCGCCGGCGCGCGCGCTGCGCATAGTCGCGACGGGGTCGCCGTTGCGCGCTTCCTGCACTGGTTCGCGCAAAATGCGCCGACCGGGAAACTCACCGAAATAGATACGGCGAGAGCGCTCGAAACCTTCCGCCGCGAGACCGGCAAGTTGAAGGACGTCTCGTTTCCCTCGATCGCCGCGGCGGGAGCGAACGCCGCCATCCCGCACTATCGCGTGACGAACAAAACCAACGCGCGGATCGGCAAAGGCATATTTCTCATCGATTCGGGTGGCCAGTATGAAGACGGCACCACCGACATCACGCGCACGCTTGCGGTGGGCCAGCCGACTGCATTGATGCGCGACCGCTTCACCCGCGTCCTCAAAGGCCACATCGCAATCGCGCGGGCGGTCTTTCCCAAGGGCGCGTCCGGCGCGCAGATCGACGCGCTGGCGCGGCTCCCGCTGTGGCGGGCGGGGCTTGATTTCGATCATGGCACGGGACATGGCGTTGGCTCCTATCTCTCCGTCCACGAAGGGCCGCAGCGCATCTCGAAGCTGGGTTCGGCGCCGTTGGAGCCGGGCATGATTCTGTCCGACGAGCCCGGCTATTATTGGGCCGGGCATTGGGGGATCAGGATCGAAAATCTGGTCGTCGTGGAGCCGCGAATCATCAAGGGCACCGAACGCGAGATGTACGGTTTCGAAACTCTGACGCTGGCGCCGATCGACCTTGCGCTGATCGAGCCAAAGCTGCTCGACGCCGAAGAGATCGCTTGGCTCAACGCCTATCATGCGCGCGTCCGGCGGGCGCTTTCGCCTCTCATCGAGCCGGAAGTGCGGCGCTGGCTCGCCGCCGCGACAAGGCGCATCTGACGCAACCCTCAAACGAGACTTTTTCCGCATGGCCGACCTCGACGATCTGCAAACGACAATCCTCGCCGATATCGCCGCCGCCGCCGACGAGGCGGCGCTCGAGACGGTGCGCGTAGCGGCGCTCGGCAAGAAAGGCTTGGTTTCCGCGTTGTTGTCGCAGCTCGGCAAAATGACGCCGGAGGAACGCAAGACGCAAGGAGCGGCGATCAACGTTTTGAAAGACGGGGTCAATTCGGCGCTGGCGGCGCGGCGCGCGATGTTGCGGGAGTCGGCGCTCGAAGCGCGTCTCAAGTCAGAGACGGTGGACGTCACTTTGCCGGTCCGCCAACAGGGCGTCGCGTTGGGCCGCATCCACCCGGTGACGCAGGTCATCGACGAGCTCGCGGAAATCTTCGCCGATATGGGATTTTCGATCGCCGAAGGACCCGACATCGAGACTGACGATTATAATTTCACCAAGCTGAATTTTCCTCCGGACCATCCCGCGCGCGACATGCACGACACGTTTTTCTTCCATCCCGGCAAGGATGGCAGCCGGAAGGTTTTGCGCACGCACACGAGTCCGGTGCAGGTGCGCACGATGCTGTCGCAAAAGCCGCCGATCCGCGTCATTTGTCCGGGACGCACCTACCGCTGCGATTCGGACCAAACCCATACGCCGATGTTTCACCAGGTCGAAGGCCTCGTCATTAACCGGTCGGCCAATCTTGGCCATCTGAAATGGATTCTGGAAGAGTTCCTCAAGGCCTTCTTCGAGGCGCCCGCCGTCAAGATGCGCTTCCGGCCGAGCTATTTCCCGTTCACCGAACCCTCGATGGAGGTCGACATCCAGTGTTCGCGAAAGGGCGGCGAGCTGCGGTTCGGCGAAGGCGAGGACTGGATGGAAATCCTCGGCTGCGGCATGGTCCATCCAAATGTCTTGCGCAATTGCGGCCTTGATCCCGATGTCTATCAGGGCTTTGCCTGGGGCGTCGGCATCGACCGCCTGGCCATGCTGAAATATGGCATGCCGGACCTGCGCGCCTTCTTCGAGGCCGACGTCCGCTGGCTGCGGCATTATGGCTTCCGGCCGCTCGATCTGCCGAGCCTCGCGGCGGGGTTGAGCGCGTAGATGGCGTTGTTTGGCGTATAAACCTTGCGGGGGAGGAACAGCTCGATGGACACGCAGGAATCTTCGTCACCTCCCACGCTGTCGGCGCGCCAGATCGCATCGTGGACTCTGCCGAGCTGCGAGAGCCGGGTTATCGAATTGCCGGCGTTCCATCGCTCCAGCGGGGCCTTGTGTGGAAACCGGCGCAGACGGAACTCTTGTGGGATTCTCTGTTGCGTGGGTTCCCCATCGGCGCGTTTGTACTCTGCCCGAAGTTAAAGGGGCAAAAGACACGCGACGAAGACGAGAGACGAGTCAGCCATCATTTGTTGGACGGGCAGCAGCGGGCGCACGCGATTGCTCTCGGCTTTCAAGATCCTTTTAAGGAAAGCCAAGCCCCAAATCTCTCTGTCAAAGAAAGCCAAAAAGAGCCGATCCTTTGGCTTGATCTTAAGCCCGATCTGAAAGGCACGCGCTCCTTCCTGGTTCGCCTAACCACGCAGGCGCATCCCTGGGGGTATGCCGCCGACGATGCCGCCAGCCCTTTGGGGATCGCGAAAATCAGGAAGTCATTGGAGGCATGCGGGTGCTGGGACTTACAGCACAATAATGCATTGCGACGTCCGTCCCCTCGGGAATGCTGGCCCAACGATGCCGAAGTTCCGGTTCCAATTGCATGGCTCGTGAAAGCATACGAAGAAACCCGCGGAACGGACGATTTCTCGGAAAAAATCAAGAAGGAATGCGAGGCCCTTTTGGAGAAATGTAACGCCGGGCCAGGCTCGGCAGGGAAATTGGATTGGGCAAAGGGCGCCGTGGACTTTTTAAGGCCGTCCAATCCACCCAATCTTGAGCATATTCGTGAAGCCATCGAGCGTGCTCTACAGGCCCATATAGTTTGGCTCGAACTGAAAAAGGAAGTTTTGGATGCTCTGTCCCCACAGGAGGTGCGGGACGGGCAAGAAGATGGCGGGGAGAATATTGCCAATGTCGAGCATCTTTTCCAGCGCTTGAACGCGGGCGGCACCCGCCTCGAAGGCGATGAGCTGGCCTATTCCATGATCAAGGCCTATTGGCCAGGGATCGAAGCCCACATCAAAGATATTGCGGACCGGCGGATGCCGGAAGCGCGGCTATTTACATTAGCAGCCAGGTCGGCTCTTTCGCCAACGAAGATTGGAGAAGAAGGGAAGTACCGGCAGATACTCCATGGACCTGTCCCGGTGAGCGATATCCGCCAGTTTGGGGCCATTTTGAAAGAAACCGGCCAGGAAAATGAAGAAAGGAAAGAGAAAAACTCAGCATATAAAGAAAGAAAAGAGAACGCTAAAAAGATACGCGACTTTATTTTTGCTAGCGAAAAAAACTTGGATAATGTCCTTGTTAGAATTGAGAATTGGCTTGGGAAAAAGAATACAGAAGACCAGGATGACATCGGTCTGCCGCCGGTTCTCAAGACCAGCATCGCGCGCGGTTCGCCTGAGGTTTGGCTGCTGCTGATGTGGCTGGCGAAACGGACTCTGGAGGAGTCCCACGACGGCATATCGGGCTCGGAAATGCGCATGCGCGTGCTCGGTTTGGCCACGGCATCGCATTGGTTTGGATACGACAAAGGACGCGCGGTTCAGGAAATTGCCAAGGAACTCCATGGCAAGCGAATCGAACCAGAGCTATTCAAAGGAATTCTTGCCAAAGTGTATACGTTGGAAAACAATCGGATTATTGGGCTTTACCGTCCGCTATCTCCAGCAGAGTTGGGCGAGATGATCGTGGTTCCCGAGGAACCAAACGCCTTGAAGGACTGGAAGTGGGATGGCCAAATTCACGACGAAAACGCGAGACGGATGAAATGGCCTTTTCTCCAGCGTGTCAAAGACAATAGGGAAATTCTCCTCTACGCTCAGCGGCGATATATTAAAAGAGAACCGAAATTCAAAGATTATGATCCCTCTCGCGCGGATATGTGGGACCAGCATAATCGTCCATGGGATTTTGATCATATTTTCGCGAAGGCGTCGATCAACTACCAGAATCCTCCAAATCAAAACGCGGTAAAACAATGGATTTTCAGCTTGGCCAATCTGCGCGCCTGTCCCATGGAGGAAAATCGGTCCGCTAACAAAGATATTCCAACAAAGAAGCTGAACTCAAACAACCTGGCCGACAGTTTCGTCACCGATGGCGAGTTGGAGGACTTCAATAAAGGAGCCGAACACATCTACGACCCCGACAAGACGTTGGCTTTTGTTAATGCAGCAAAGGCCCGTCCGATACGGATCTACAGGGCTTGGTACGATACTCTGGAAATTGGCGGTCTGGCCCCCTAAAAGCAGCGCCGGAAACCCACCACCATGACGCCGACGGCCGCAGCCGTCAAAAATCGCTTACGATGCCTTTGACTTCCCAGTCGCCGTAGCGCGCGGGGTCCGGCCCCTCGCGGCCGCTAATCTCCTTTGGCCGCGCCTCGTTGCGCAGCTCCTTCTCGCGACGCCGCGCCTCGGCCTCGGCGAGCGCGCGCCGGGCCGCCGGTGGCAAATCCTTCGCGCCGTCCTTAGCAAACTCCGTTTCGCCTGCGCTCGGGACGTCTAAATCATGTTGGCTAATTTCGGCGCTCATCCATTTTCCCCTTAATTCTCGTCTCTATAGCCCGGAAAATCTTAGAAGGTTTTGGATAGAGCCAAAACCGCCGCGCTAAATTTAGCCGGACATGCTATAAATAGCGTCAATTCATCAACGCCGTCTTTGCCTAATTCGAACTCGCCAATTGGAAGCCCCGAGCGGAGCATGAATTTGAACGCACCTCCGCGCCCGCCGGTCCGCCAACGCTACCGCAAAGGCGCACTCAATCGGGTTGGTCCGAACGGCTCCGCGGAGGCGGCGCGAATCGAAGCCGAGCAGCATCCAGGGCTGCCAGCGCGGCTCGCCGCCGCCGCCATCCTCGGCGATATCGTCGGCAAATCACATTCCCTCGAAGAATGCTTTTCGCCGGGCGTCATTCCGGCCCGCCTCGGCGGCCTCGACGCACGCGACGTCGCTCTCGCCCGCTCGATCGCCACGGTGGCGTTGCGGCGCCTTGGCACGATCAGGGCCGCCCTGGGCGAGCTTCTCGACAAAGGTCTGCCGCGCCAGGCTGCCCACCTCGAATGGACGCTGATCGCTGGCGCGGCGCAAGTGCTGTTTCTCGACGTGCCTGACCACGCCGCCGTCGACCTCGCGGTTCGGGCGACGCGGCTCGAGACCAAAAACGCGCCCTTCGCCGGCGTCATCAACGGCGTGCTGCGCAATCTTACGCGGGGGCGGGAGAAAATTCTGGCCGACAGCGATCCGCTCGACCATGATACGCCGCCCTGGCTCGCGGCGCGTTGGCGCAAGTTTTATGGCGAGGCGCGCGCGCGCGCCATCGCCCTGGCCAATCGCGACGAGCCGACGCTCGATCTCACCGTCAAATCGGATCCCGCGCTTTGGGCCGACAGGCTCGGCGGGATCGTTTTGCCTACCCGCTCCGTGCGGCTCGCAACGCACGCGCCGATCACTGGGCTTGCCGGTTATGCAGAGGGCGAATGGTGGGTGCAAGACGCGGCGGCGGCGTTGCCGGCGCGGTTCGTCGGCGCGCGACCTGGCGTAAGGGTCGCGGATTTTTGCGCCGCCCCTGGCGGCAAGGCGGCGCAGCTCGCAAGCTTCGGGGCGCAGGTCACGGCGATCGACCGGTCGGCGGAGCGATTGAAGCGGCTCGCCGCCAATTTCGCTCGGCTCGATCTTCACGCCGACGTCATCGTCGCCGATATCGTCGGCCTCAAAGCCCAACCTTTCGACGCCATCCTGCTAGATGCGCCGTGTACGGCCACAGGCACGATTCGCCGTCACCCCGATATCGCCTGGACCAAGAAAGCGACCGACATCACAGCGCTGGCCGCCGTGCAGTCAAGGATGCTCGACAAGGCGGTGGAGCTCACCAAACCCGGCGGCGTCATCGTGTATTGCAGCTGTTCGCTGGAGCCCGAGGAAGGCGAAATCCAGATTTCAGCGTTGTTGCGGCGCAATCCCGACGTGCTGCGCTCCCCGATCGCGCCGGCGGAGGTTGGCGATGTGGAGGGCGTCATCAACGAACATGGCGAGCTTCGAACATTGCCATCGCAACTTCCCGCATCCGATCCGCGGCTTTCCGGTCTCGACGGTTTCTTCGCCGCCCGATTGATTTGGCGTGGTTAATAAAGCCGAGAGGATTTTCACGCATTATTTATAGTTACAAGCGCTGATCGCGCCGCGGTCGCGCTGACCGGAGCGCGACATCGCCGTGCGACGCCGTCCGCGCCCAATTCGAGGAGTTAAGACCTGTGGCCGGCGCGATTTTGAAGGATCGGCTGCATGTCATTGGCCTGATCGCCGCGCGGAGCGCGGCCGCTCTGCGGCGCCATCTGACCGCGCCTTGGCGCGCCCTCGCTGGGCTGCGCCAGCGGACGCCCGAACGGCTCCTCATCGCGCCACAGGATATCCGAACCAGCGATCCGACTCTCGCGGCTGATATCTATGCCGGCTATTTCGCCTTCGGCGGCAAGATCGTCAACGCACATGGCCGCTCGCCTTTCGAGCTCGAGCCGCGCTCCGAGGCGTGGGCGCGCGCGCTCGCCAGCTTTAGCTGGTTGCGCCATTTGCGCGCTGCCGACACCGCGATCGCCAAGGCCAATGCGCGGGCGCTCGTCGAGGATTTTCTCGCCGCCTTCGGCAAGCCAAGCCGCAGTCCGGCGTGGGAGCCGCGCACTGCCGCGCGGCGTCTCCTGTCATGGCTGTCGCAATCGCCGATCATTCTGCACGGCGCCGACCGCGCCTTCTATCGCCGCTTCATGAAAGCCATTGGCCGCACCCAGCTATTTCTGGAGCGCAAAATGGGCGAGGGCCTCGCCGGCGAGCAACGTCTCATCGTCGCCATAGCCCTCGTCGAACTCGGCCTTTGCGCGGAGGGCGCCGGCAAGCTGCTGCAGCGAAGCGGCAAGCTGCTCGCCGACGAGCTGCAGCGCCAGATTCTTCCCGACGGGGGCCACATCAGCCGCAATCCGCAGATCCTGATCGACCTCCTCCTCGACCTGCTGCCGCTGCGCCAGGTGTACGCCGCGCGCGGCCTGCAGCCGCCTCAGTCGCTCCTCAACGCAATCGATCGCATGACGCCTATGCTGCGCCTGTTTCGCCTTGGCGATGGCGCGCTGGCGCTCTTCAACGGCATGGGCGTAACGGCGCCGGAACAGCTTGCGACCGTGCTCGCCTATGACGACATCCGCGCCCGCGCGCTGACCAACGCGCCGAACTCCGGCTACCAGCGCCTCGAAATGCAGGATGCGATCGTCATCGCGGACGCCGGCCCGCCGCCGCCGCCCGTCTTTTCCGCGCGCGCCCACGCCGGCTGCGCCTCGTTCGAATTCTCCGTCGGCACGCAGCGTTTGGTGCTGAATTGCGGTTCGCCCGACCCCAACAGGGCCGCGGCGCACGAGGCCGCGCGGATGACCGCCGCGCATTCGACCCTCGTCGTCGACGACACTTCCTCCTGCCGCTTCGCTTTTCATGTCGGGCTGCGTAAATGGCTCGACGACGAGATCATCTCCGGGCCGGATCAAGTCGAGGTCGAGCGCCGCGACGAGGCCTCGGGCGCGACGCTGGTCATCGCGCACAACGGCTACGAGCCGCGCATCGGGCTGATCCATCAGCGCCGCCTCGCCTTGCACAAGGACGGCAAATGGCTCGACGGCGCCGATCGCATGCGCGCCGCCGGCCCCGCGGGATCGCTGGAGCCGCGCCCCTTCGCCCTGCGCTTCCATATCCATCCCAATGTGCGGCTGAAGCGGGTGCGCGATGGCCACGCCGTCCTCTGCGTGCTGCCCAACGGCCGCCGCTGGCTGTTTGAAACCGCCTGGATCGCCGAAATCGAGGAGAGCGTTTTCTTCGCCGCGCCCGATGGGCCCCGCGCCTGCGCCCAGATCGTCATCGAAGGCGAAACCGAGGACGATCTCGAAATCGCCTGGAGTTTTCGGCACGTGGAGAAGAAGCGGCGGGCGTAGGGCCGGGGCTGATTTGGCGCTTGTTCGAGGAGGGGCTCCGAGGCGCCTCGCGATCATTGCACGCCGAAACACAGACGAGATTGGCAACGCCCGTGGCAGACACGTTCGATACCCAGCCGTTGGGGCGGGAAACGACAATGCCCTTGGGGATCTTATAGATCGTTTCGCTGTCAAGGTGTTGGGGATCGAGTTCCACGATCGTTCCTTTGCGGCAGAGACCATCAACGGACCAGAAGGCCTAATTCTGCGGCGGCGTCCTTAAGCACGGGGAGGACGCGCTCTGTTAGATCCGGTATCGACTGGCGGGCGACGTGGGCGCCGACACTGAGGCCGGCGGTGGCCTGGCCCGCCCCGTTTAGGATGGGCACCGCGATGGTACGGAGGCCGATTTCCAGTTCTTCGTCGATCAAGGCGTAGCCCTGAGCGCGCACGCGAGCGAGTTCGGCCTTGAGCGCCTCCGGGGTTACCAAGGTCTTCGGCGTGTGTTTGACAAGCCGGACCCGTCCTAGGTGCTCGTCGAGCGCTGCCGGCGCGAGATAGCTCAGCAGGACACGCCCTATCGAGGTGCAGTTCGCAGGAAGACGGCTGCCGATGTCCAGATTGATGACCATCAGCCGATCGGCCGGGGCCCTTGCTATATAGAGCACCTGATCGTTGTCGAGGATACCGACCGAGGCCGAACTTATTGATCTGGTGACGGACCGCCTGCAGCACCGGCTGCGCCGCCCGGCCGAGCGGTGCGGAAGCGAGATAGGTGTGCCCCAGAGAGAGAACACGTGGGCGGAGCACGAAATGTCGAGCATCCTCCGGCCCCACGTACCCCAATTGCTCGAGGGTGAACAGACAGCGCCGAACGGCGGCCCGTGGAATGCCGGTACGCTGGCTAATCTGCGAGATCGATAAGCTGCGTCGGGCATGCGTGAAGGCCAGGATCACGGCCAATCCTCGGGCAAAGGAATTCATATAGTTCGGGTCTGAGGCATCTTTGCTCGCCGACTTGGCGGCGCCAGCCGACACCGTTTCTGGATCCTCGTGCAGCGACGAACCTTCGTCCGCGTCTATTCTCATTTCCCGCCCTCCCGTGAAGTTCGATTACCGCACCGAATATCGAATTGTGAACATGGTCACCGCTTGACGCTGGTGCCAGATGCTTCCTACATTCCGGTTGCTCAGTTTTTGGATTTCTGTTCGATTATCGCCCAAAGAGAGTTGGCTGGACGGGATTCTTTTGTGGACGTCCGGACCGGGATACGGAACTGAGCCAAGAAGGACAACCAGTTGGATTGGTTGGATAAATTAAAGGAGGAAGCCATGCTTCGAGAAGTTTTGATCGGCGCGGCCGCCGCGGTCGCGGTCACAGCGTCAACGGCGGCGTTCGGGCAGAAGGCCGAGTACGGCTCAGCTGCGGAGGCCAAGGCCATGCTCGAGAAGGCCGTCGCCGCGCTGAAGGCCAACGAGGCCGACGCGCTCGCCGAACTCAACAAGGCCGATGGCCAGTTCAGAGATCGCGACCTGTACGTGTTCTGTTTTGAAAAGGGCGCTGGTAAATTCACCTCCGCCCCTGTCCACCCTTGGCTCATGGGTACGGACATCAGAGCGCTCAAGGAAAAGGACGGCTCTCCATTGGGTCAGAAACTCTACGACGCGGCCAAAGAAGGATTGATCGCGACGGTCGATTATAACTACGCGAGGCCGTGCGGCACTGACCCCACGCCAAAGGAAACGTATATCACCTGCGTCGGCGATCAATGCTGCGGCTGCGGCTACTGGAAGTAGGAAAGCGCGTCGCGAAACGGGCACCTCGGGGAGAGCGGTGGCCCGTTTCGCCGTGTGACGGGCTCGCTGCTTCTCAGGCAAAGCAAAGAGTCAGCCCGAAAAGTGGCCGTGTCTTACGCCGCCACGCAGCCTCAAAATGTTGCCGCTCTGTGGCCGATTATTCCTCCACCGCGCGGAGAGACACGACCACGCAGGCGGCCGTGGATCAATTTTGAATGTCTGCGAAGGATCGACTCCGGCCGCTCGATCGCGATCCGTGGAAGTCTGCCTACAAAGCGGTAGTTCATCTTGAAGGCGAGACGTCAAAATTTAGCACCGGCGCTCGTGAAAGCCCGCGTCGCCTTCGTCCAATCTTTCGCGCGTTGCTCCGGATCGGCGGCGAGCGTGATGTCGGTTATCACTGCGGCGCTGTCGGCACCGGCCTCTAACACGCCAGGGGCGCCTTCCAGCGTAATACCGCCGATGGCGACGAGGGGCAGGGCACCGATGCGCGCTCGCCATTCGGCTACGCGGGAGAGGCCCTGCGGCGCGAAAGGCATTTTCTTCAAGATTGTCGGATAGATCGGCCCGAGCGCCACGTAATCCGGCTCGGTTTCGAGCGCGCGCAAAAGTTCGGTCTCGTCATGAGTTGAAACGCCGAATTTTAGGCCCGCACGACGGATCGCGGGCAGGTCCGCCGCATCGAGATCGCCTTGCCCGAGGTGGATGAAATCACAGCCAAGATCAATCGCATGACGCCAGTAATCATTGATCACAAGCTGCGCGCCAGCAGCTTCGCACAACGCTTTGGCTTTCAGGATTTCCACGCGCAAAAAATCGTCCGGCGCGTCCTTGACGCGCAATTGCACGAGCCGCACGCCGCACGGCAGCAGCCGTGCGATCCAGTCGGAGCTGTCGACGATCATATAAAAGGGGTCAAGCACGCTTTGCGTCCGAGAAGGCGCGTCCCATCACCGGCGTCGAGGGGGCGGCCATGTCGCGCGGCTGCATCGGATCGGCGCGGAAGCCGAGCCGTCCGGCCTCGACAGCGAATTTGAAGGCGCGCGCCATGGCGGTAGGATCGCCCGCCTTGGCGATCGCGGTGTTGAGCAGGACGGCGTCGAAGCCCAGCTCCATCGCCGCCGCCGCATGGGAAGGCGCGCCGATTCCGGCGTCGATGATCAGCGGCGTTTGCGGAAAATGCGCCCGCAAGGCGCGCAGGCCATAGGGGTTGTTGAGGCCACGGCCGGTGCCGATCGGCGCGCCCCATGGCATCAGCACCTCGCAGCCGGCGGAGAGCAGCTTTTCGGCGACGACAAGATCATCGGTGGTGTAGGGAAACACCTGGAAGCCGTCGCGGCTTAAAATTTTCGCCGCCTCGACGAGGCCAAAGACGTCGGGCTGCAACGTATCGTCCTCGCCGATGACCTCCAATTTGATCCAGGGCGTGTTGAACACTTCGCGCGCCATCTCCGCCGTTGTCACCGCCTCCTTCACCGTGCGGCAGCCGGCCGTGTTCGGCAGCACGCGCGCGCCGAGCTGACGGATCAGCGCCCAGAAATTCTCGCCAGCCCGGCTCGCCCCGGATTCGCGCCGCAGCGAGACGGTGACGACCTCGGCCTTCGCCGCCTCGATCGCTTGAGTGAGGATCGCAGGCGAGGGATATTGCGCGGTGCCGACGATCAGGCGCGACGCCAGCGGAACGCCATAGAGGCTGAGCGCGTCACATTGCATGCCAGGCGTCATATCCTCGGCCATCTCAGCCTCCCTGCCTTGGGCTGACGATCTCGAT
Organism: uncultured Alphaproteobacteria bacterium; assembly: GCA_963815815.1. Lineage (GTDB taxonomy): Bacteria > Pseudomonadota > Alphaproteobacteria > Rhizobiales > Beijerinckiaceae > Methylocapsa. Next base: position 70,024 of record CAWFIA010000006.1, on the reverse strand, counting down.
CCGGTCGCCGTCTTTCAGTCTGGTCTGCGAACGCTCTGTCCTGCGGACGAAATTCTGGTTGAGCGCGGTCGCGACATGACGGCCGTCATAATCGAGCTCACGCAGCAGCGCCGCGAGCGTCTCCGCCGCCACATCCAGCTTCTTGCCGTTGACCTCAATCTGCATGCAACGCCTCCGCGACGCTGGCGGCATGGAGAGCGGCCTCGACGACCCTGCGCGCCAACGCTGGCGCCAGCAAGAACCCGTGCCGATAAAGGCCGTTGACGGTGATGACGCGATCGCCAACGCTAATGCGCGGCAGATTATCGGGGAAAGCGGGACGCACGCCGGCGCCGGTTTCGATGATCTCGGCCTCCGCGAAAGCCGGGTGAACGGCGTAGGCCGCCCCCAACAGTTCGAGCATCGCGCGGGCGGTGATGCGGCCCGCCTCCTCATTCTCGATCATTGTCGCGCCGATCATGAAGCGGCCGTCGCCGCGCGGCACAATGTAGACGGGGTTGCGCGGATGAATAAGCCGGATCGGCCGCGATAGGCGCAGCTCGTTGGTGTAAAGGACGAGCATCTCGCCTTTGACGCCACGCAGCTCCGGCAGCGTTTCGCGCGCGTCAAATCCGCGGCAGTCGATGACCCAATCCGCGCGCTTTGAATCCGCATCAGCGGCGTCGGCGCCATAGCGCAGCGAAACATTCTCCATGGCGGCGAGCTTTGTCGCGAGGGCCGTCATCGCCGCGCGCGGATCGAGATGCGCTTCGTGCGGAAAATACAGGGCTTCGTCGAAACGGCCGGCAAGGTCCGGCTCGAGCGACCCGATCACCGCGCCGTCAATGCGCTGGTAACCGCTGGTGCGGCGGGCGAAGCGCGCCAGCTCCGGGCGGTCGCGGGCCGGGGCGACGACCAGCGAGCCCCGCGTTTCCGCAACAGGCACTGTTTCGGTCCAGTAGCGCAAGGACTCGGCGCCAAGCTCGACGACGAGAGGCTCGGCGCTCTCGGCCTCGCACCAAGGCGCGATCATGCCGCCGGCCAAAAAGGAGCAGCCAAGGCCGGGCCCGGAACGTTTCTCGATGACCTCGACGCGGCAGCCGGCGCGGGCGAATTCATAAGCCACGGTCAGGCCAGCGACGCCGGCGCCAATGATCTTGACGCGCATTGTCACGCCGGCCTCCCGCAAGGGAGGGCGGGACAAAAGAAGCGATCGGCGGAAAATTTCATTGATTCACCATCCCTACGCCAGTGCGAGCTGGATCAGGTTCGAAGGGTCGCCGGGCCGCTTCTTCAGCGCCGCCAGCCTCTCAGCCCCCTGACGGGGATCCCCTAGGTATCCGTGTAAGTATGCGCGCGCGGCAGCGGCGTCAAGCCTCGGATTGGAGCGGGGCGCGCCGGCAAGCTGTGGATACGCGCTGCAATCTTGTAGGATGTGGCGTCGATAAACGCCATGATGGGTTCATTCTCCGCCACAATCAATAGGCCGGCGTGACAAGGAAAAGCATCTTCACCATCGCGCCCGGCGCGCCGTTCTTGAAAACCTTTGCGAGCGCCTTCCTCAATGGCCGCGTCGTCGCAGGGTTTTCGCGCGATCTCGGTCCGCTCGCGCTTGCGGAGGCGACGATCTATGTGCCGACGCGGCGCGTTGCGCGCGCGCTCGTTGATGAATTTTCCCGCGCGCTCGGCGGAGCGGCGACGCTGCTGCCGCGCATCCTGCCGCTCGGCGCGCTCGACGAGACCGAGACGAGCCTCATTTTCGAAGCGGCTGCGCACGACGATCTTGGCCAGCCACTCGCTCCGCCGCTCGCCATGGGCGAGATCGAACGGCGCATGCAGCTCGCCGAATTGATTCTCGCCTGGGCGCAGGCGTTACGCCACGCGATCGTTAGGGTCGACGGGCGCGGGCGCCTATGAGTTCGACGCGCGCGAATCGCTTCCTCGTCGCGACGACCGCGGCCGACGCCTGGCATTTGTCCGGCGAATTGGCGCGGCTCATCGATGAGCTGATCATCGAGGATATCGAATGGGAAAGGCTCGATCCGCTGGTCCTGCCGGAATTCGATTCCTATTGGCGCATTACGCTCGATTTTCTCAATATCGCCATCAAGGGCTGGCCGAAAATTCTCGCCGAGCGGGGGCTTGTCGACAAGGCGCGGCGCCAGGTCGCGCTGATCGAAAAAGCAGGCGCCAGATTGCGCCAAGGGCAGGAAGAGGGGCCAGTCGTCGCCATCGGCTCGACGGGGTCCAATCGCGCGACCGCGCGCCTTCTCGCCGCCATCGCTGCCGCGCCGCAAGGCGCCGTCGTGTTGCCGGGCCTCGATCTTGCGCTTGACGATGGCTCTTTTGCGCTGATTGGCGAAGCGCGCGCGCATGACGCCGCGTTCACCCATCCGCAGGCCGCGCTCGCCCGCTTGCTGCGCGCCCTCAAGGTCTCGCGCGGCGATGTGGCTGAGCTTGGCGAGATCACGGACGCCCAGCGTGGGCGCGAAAAATTCGTGTCAGAGGCTCTGCGCCCGGCGGAATTCGACCGATAATTGGTTCGCTTATCGCGGCCGCATCGACGGCGCCGCGCTCGGGCGGCTTTGTCGAACGTCAGCCTGATCGAGGCGGCCGACGAACGCGAGGAGGCTTTAAGCCTCGCCATCGCCATGCGCGAAGTGCTGGAGCGCCCGACGAAACGGCGGCGCTGGTGACGCCCGATCGCGAATTGGCGCGGCGAGTCTGCGCGGAGCTGCGCCGCTGGCGCGTCGCCGTCGACGATTCCGGCGGCGATCCTCTTAAGCGCCGCCCCAGCCGGAGTGCTGGCGCGGCTGGCGACCGCCTGCGCCGCCGAGGGCGCGCAGCGCCGCCAGCCTCGCCGCGCTGTTGGCGCATCCCGCCACGCGGCTCGGATTTTCGCGCGCGGAGATCGCGCGTCTGGCGCCGCTCCTTGAAATTGGCGTCCTGCGCTCTTCGGCGGGAGGCGCACACGCCGGCCGCATGCTGAGCGATCCCGCCGACGCGATCTCGATTGCGAAAAGCGAAGCCGCGATCGTCATGCCCATCCGGCGCGACGGCGCATTCGGTCAGAACGATTGGCGGCGACATCGAAGATCTTCTTCGTCGGCTCGGCGCAGCGCTCAAGCCGATGCTCGATCTTCGAGGCGAACACGGTCTCGTCGACTGGCTTCGATGCGCATCGAGTCGCGCTAGCGGCGTTGGCCGTAGGCGAGGACACGGCCCCGCCGGCGAGGACGGCGAGGCGCTGGAGGCGCTTTTCGACGAGCTTGCGGCCGCCGCTGCGACCTCAAGTATTCGGTTCGATGCGAAGTCGTATGCAATATCTTCTTCGCCGCCGTCGCGCGCGAGACGAAGCTGCGCGGACCCGACAAAGCGCATCCCCGGCTCAAGATTCTCGGCCTCCTCGAAGCGCGTCTCATGGACGCCGACGTGATGTTGCTCGGCGGTCTCGACGAGACGGTCTGGCCGCCGCAGGCGCGCGCCGACGCCTTCCTCAACCGGCCGATGCGGGCGGCGATCGGGCTGACGCCGCCGGAGCGCAAGACTTGGGCAAACGGCGCATGATTTTGCGCAATGTTTTGGGCGCGGCAAAGTCATTTTGAGCCGGGCGCAAAAGCGCGCCGGAGCGCCGACGGTCGCGTCGCGCTTCATTCAGCGCATGGCGGCGCTCGGCGATGAGGCTTTTGCCGAATGCGTCCGGCGCGGCAAAACCCACATCGATCTCGCGCGCCTCGTCGACCGTCCGGCGGCGTCCGCGCCGCCGATAAAACGCCCGGCGCCGCGGCCGCCGCTCGAACTTCGCCCCAAAAGCCTCAGCGTCACCAAGATCGAGACGCTTGCGCCGCGATCCTTATGCGCTTTACGCCGAAGCTAATTCTTCGCCTCGCGCCGCTCGACCCATCGGGCGCGCGCCCGGGCCGGCCGAGACCGGCGCGCGATCCATGGCGCCTTGGAGCGCTTTCGTCAAAGACCATCCACAGCGGAGGCTTGCCCGCGAATCCGCGCGCGCGGATCTTTCAAGCAATTGCTGCGCGAGGGGCTCAAAGACAATCTCGGCGATCCGGATTTTCGCGCGCTCGCTTGGCCGCAGCTTGAAAAGACAGTCGACTTTTACCTGCGCTTCGAGGCTGATCGCCGCGAAACTTTGCAGGAGATCAAAACCGAATCATTCGGCAAGCTCGATTCGCTCTTGCCGATGGCTCCCTCTCACGCTGAGCGCGCGCGCCGACCGCATCGAAATCGAGCCGCGACGGGGCCATAACGTTCGTCGATTACAAGACCGGCCGCCCCCGGGAACTGAAGGAGATTTTTGTCGGATTTTCGCCGCAGCTCACCTTTGAGGCGGCGATGGCGTGGCGCGGCGCCTTCGACCTTGGCGTTCCAGCCGTCGAATCGACGCTCTTTATGTCAAACTCGGCGGCGCTGGCGGCGGAAAGCTCAAGCCGGTCGAGTTCGAAAAGACGAAACCTTCATGGATGTCGCGCGAGGAGCATTTTGCGCGACCTGATCAGACTTGCTCAACCAGTTTCGCGATCCGGAGACGCCCTATCCGCCGCGCCCCTTTCCCAAATTCGCGAAAAGCTTACAACGCCTATGACCATCTGGCGCGCGTCAAGGAATGGTCGCTTGGCGGCGAGGGGGAGGACGGCGCGTCATGGTTTGCCGAACATCCCTTCGCAGACGCTCAAGAAGCAGCGCCAGGCCTCGGACCCGGCCGCCTCCGTCTGGGTCTCCGCCAATGCGGGATCGGGCAAGACGCATGTGCTTGCCCAGCGCGTCGTCCGGCTGTTGCTGCAAGGGCGTCGCGCCCGCGAAAATCCTCTGCCTCACCTTCACGAAGGCGGCGGCCGCCAATATGGCGATGCGGGTTTTCGACAGCTCGCTCTGTGGACTCGGCTCGACGACGCTGCGCTGCGCAAGGCGATCGTCGCGACCGGCGCGCCGGACCCTTCCGCGCGACGGCGAGGATCCGCGGCGCGCCGAGCTCTTCGCGCGCACCGTCGAGACGCCGGGCGGCCTCAAGATCCAGACCATCCACGCCTTTTGCGAAAGGCTGCTGCATCTGTTTCCTTTCGAGGCCAATGCGCCGGCGCGCTTTGAAGTCGCCGACGAGATGGCGCAGGCCGAACTTTTGGAGCGCGCGCGCCGCGATGTTCTGGAGCTATGCGCGCGCGGATCGGAGCCTCGCCGACATGCTGGATCGCGTGACGGAGGACTGTTCCGCGCAGGCGTTTGAAAGCTCGTCAAAGAGGCGATGGGCCAGCGCGCCCGCGCCGCGGCTGCGCTGGCCGCGCGACCATGCCTTGAGTCTTCGGAGGCTCTGGGGCTTGCGCCCGGCCGCGACGTCGCAGCCATTCGCGACAAATGATCGAGCAGGGCATTGCGCCGGCGCGATGGGGCGAGATCGCGGCGTTTCTCGCGACCGGCGGCGTCAAGGACCAGAAGAAGGCGGAGCTGTGGCGGCGGGCGGCTGCTTGCCGCGCGCAGGCGATCTCCGCTCATGTCTTGACGTTCCTATCTGTCCGATCTTTTTCAACCAGACGACGAGGACGGATACAAAAGCCTGCTCGAACGGGCCCTGGCGAAGCGCCGCCCCGATGTCGAGGCTGAGCTCTACGACGAACAGGCGCGTCTTGACGGGTCTGCGCGAGGAGCTGAAAGTCCGCCGCGACCCTCGAACGTTCGGTCGCGCTAGCGGGCCTTGTCGACGCAATTTTCAAACGTTATGATACGATCAAGGCTGCGCGGGGCATCCTCGATTTCGACGATCTGTTGCAAAGACGCTGGCCTTGCTCGAACGCTCCGATGCGGCGTGGGTGCTTTACAAGCTCGACGCCAGGCATCGACCATATTCTCGTCGACGAAGCGCAGGACACGAGCGCGGCGCAATGGCGGATTCTCGAGCGGCTGACCGGCGAATTCGCCGTTGGCGCGGGGCGCGCCGCGTCGGCGCGCACATTTTTCGCCGTCGGCGATGAGAAGCAGTCGATCTTTTCGTTCCAGGGCGCGGCGCCGGATATGTTTGACGAGATGCGGCGCGAATTCGGGCGCACATTTACCGCGGGCGGCAGGCCGTTCGCGCATGTGCGGCTGACGCAGTCGTTTCGCTCCGCGCCCGGCGTGCTGTCCGCGGTCGATAAGGTCTTCGCGCTGCTCGGAACATCAAAGCGGCCTCGTAGCGGAACTCGACGTCTGGATGCCGCATGAGGCGCTGAAGAATCGGCTCCCGGCCTCGTCGAAATCTGGCCGACGGCCGGGGCCGAGGCGCGGGACGACGCGCGCGACTGGCGATTGCCGCTCGATATTCTGGACGAGACGGACCCGCCGTGTCATCGTTGCGCAGCGCGTCGCGCAAAAAATCGCGCCAGCTCCTCGCAGCCAATTCCGGCGAGCGCGTTATCGATGAAGCGACTCAGCGGCCCCGAAAAACCCGTTCGCGCGGGCGATATCATGATTCTCGTGCGGACGCGCGGGCCTTTCTTCGAAGCCGTGATCCGCGCGCTGAAGCAGAACAGGATTCCCGTCGCCGGCGCCGACCGGCTCGAACTCGCCGAACATATCGCCGTGCTCGATCTTGTCGCGGCGGGCCGCGCGGCGCTGCTCCCTGAGGATGACCTGATCCTCGCGGCGGTTCTGAAATCGCCGCTGATCGGATTGGATGACGATGATCTTTTAAAGATCGCGCCGAAGCGCGCAGGGCAGTCTCTTCGAGGCGCTGAAAGCCGCGCGCGAGGCGAATTTTCAGAGACGGCCGGCAAAGAAACTCGACGTTTGGCGCGCGCGCGCCGCGCACGAGCCCCTTTCTCCTTTTATTCGAGCCTGCTTTGCGAGGATGGCGGACGGCGCGCGCTTGAAGCGCGGCTTGGTCCGGAAGCGGCCGATGCGATCGACGAATTTCTGCGTCTCGCCCTCGCGCATGAGGCGGAGGCGGCGCCTTCGCTTACCGGGTTTCCTCGCCGATTTCGAGGCGGCGGAGCGCTCGATCCGGCGCGACATGGAAAGCGGCGTCGATGTCGTGCGCGTCATGACCGTGCATGCGGCGAAGGGGCTCGAAGCCAAGATCGTCTTTCTGCCCGATACCTGCGGCGCGCCGGCGCCGCGGCATGATCCCCGAGGATTTTCGCGCTCGATGACGCGAGGCGGGCGCTTTCGCGATCGCCTGGTCGCCGCAAAAGGCGACTCGACTGCAAGGCCGTCGCCGACGCGCGCGAGGCGATGCGCCGCGGCGGCAGGGACGAATATCGGCGTCTTCTCTACGTCGCCCTGACGCGCGCCGAGGAGCGTCTCTACATCGCGGGATTTCACGGCGTCAAGCGCCGGCGAAGGACTGCTGGGCGAAGATGATCGCCGCGACTCTGGCGAGCGACCCGGAGATCGTAGCGAGCGCCCGGCGTTCTGGAACCCAGACGAAAGCGTGCTGCGGCTTGTTTACGGCGGCGCGAGTCACAGCCGCTCCCGCAGCGCCTCGAGCCGCATTGTCTCTCGCAGCCGCGCCGGCCGCGGCGCCGGACTGGCTGATGGCGCCGCGCCGAGCCTGCGGCCGAGCCGCCCGCGCCGATCCGGCCGTCGAGCGCGCTCGCCGCCGCGGATCGCTGGACCGATGCGGCGCTCGACGCCGGCGCGGCGCGAGGCTTTGCGCATCGGGTCGCTGACCCATGTTCTGCTGCAATATCTGCCGGACTTGCCGGCGGAAGGCGCGCTTGCGCGCGGCGCAGGCTTTCCTCGAAGCCAGGGCGGCCGATCCTCGATCCGGCGACCCGCGGGGGCCTGATCGATGGCGGCGCTGCGCGTGATCGAAGCGCCAGAGCTTGCGTCCTTGTTCGGGCCGCAGTCAAGGGCCGAGGTTGCGGTCGCGGGGCAAGTCGGCTCTGCCGCGTGGAGGATCGATCGAGTCGTCGGCCGGATCGACCGTTTGGGGCTGCCGCCGGGCGAAGCGCTTATCGCCGACTTCAAGACGGGCGCCCCCTGCAGCGCCGGCCGATATCCCGGCAGCGCTATCTGACGCAGATGGCGCTCTATCGCGCCGTCCTCGCGCCGCTCTGGCCCGACAGACGCCTGCGCATGCTGCTGATCTGGATGGACGGGCCTTTCGTGGTCGCGCTTGAGCATGAGCGCCTCGACGCGGCGCTGGCGGCGATCGAACCTTCGACGGGCGGCGGGAAAACGCCTCGGCGAGGAGATGTCTTGACGCAAGCGGCGCGCATTCTTACTTTCGTTACGAAATCGCGCGGAATTTCCCTTCGTCGACCATTACCACGAGAGCTGCCCATGTCGACCGTCAAAGTCACCGATGCGAATTTCAAAACCGATGTAGTCGGCGCTGGCGGCCCCGTCGTGGTGGATTTCTGGGCCGAATGGTGCGGACCCTGCAAGATGATTGGTCCGGCTCTGGAAGAGATCGCCGACGAATTGAAGGGAAAGGTCACCATCGCCAAGCTCAACGTCGATGAAAATCCTGGCGTCGCGGGCGCCTATGGCATTCGCAGCATTCCGACCTTGATGTTGTTCAAGGATGGCAAGATGGCCTCGACCAAGGTCGGCGCCGCGCCGAAAGGCGAACTGAAAAGATGGATTTCCGAGGCCATCTGACCTTCGCCATTCGCGCCGCTTTTGAAAAAAGGACCTCGCGAGAGGTCCTTTTTGCTTGGAGAAAGGCATGGCCTACGCGGTAAAGGAAGATCTTCGCGACGCTGCAAGGCGAGGGCGCTCAGGCGGGTCGCGCCGCCGTGTTCTGCCGCTTCGCCGGCTGCAATCTCTGGTCCGGCCGGGAGAAAGACCGCGCCGAGGCGGCCTGCCGCTTTTGCGACACGGATTTCGTCGGGATCGATGGGGAGGGCGGCGGCTCCTTCCCGAGCCCCGACGCGCTCGCCGACGCGATCGAGGCCGCTTGGCTCGGCGACAAGAGCGATCGTTTCGTCGTTTTCACTGGCGGCGAGCCTCTGCTGCAACTTGACGAAGCGCTGATTGACGCCGCCCATGCGCGTGGGTTTGAGGTGGCGGTCGAGACGAATGGCACGCTGGAGCCTCCGCGCGGCGTCGACTGGCTGTGCGTCAGCCCGAAAGCCGGGGCGCCGATCGTGGTGAGGGGGGATCGGAACTGAAGCTGGTGTTTCCGCAGGAAAATCTCATCGCCGGAGACGCTATGCGGCCTCGATTTCGCGCATTTCTGGCTGCAGCCGATGGACGGCGCCGACGTCGCAGCCAACACGGCGGCGGCGGTCGCCTATTGTCTCGCGCATCCGCATTGGCGCCTTAGCCTCCAGACTCACAAGCTCATCGGGATTCCATAGGATTTCGCCATGAAAACTCCGCCATGAAGATTACCCAGGCGTTTCATTTCGAGGCGGCGCACGTGCTGCCTCATGTCGGCGAAATGCACCGCTGCCGTCGGCTGCACGGCCATTCCTATCGCGTCGAGGTGAATCTTGATGGCGCGGTCGATCCTGGAAGCGGCTTCGTCGTCGATTTCTTCGACATTGAGGCCGCCTTCCGGCCGCTGCTCGAACGGCTCGACCATCATTACCTCAACGACATTGAAGGGCTTGAAAATCCGACGGCGGAATTGATCGCGATCTGGATTTTCGATCGCAGTCAAGCCCAAGCTGCGGCAGCTTGCCAGCGTCAAAGTGTTCGAGACGCCGGACTGCTGGGCGGAGTATGACGGAGCGTAGCGCCTCTCGGCCGCGCGCAGCCCCTTTCGCGCGCGCCCGCTCTCAGGCTGAACGAAGCGCCTGATGTCTTTTGCCCGCGAGGGTGTTGATTTCCGCTTCGAACTGACCCGGGATTTTCATCGAGAATTGACCCGGGTGGATGATGTGTCCCGCGTTGCGGGCGGTGGGTCAAGTGGCGGATTTTTCCTTTCGTGTTTTGGGAGCTGCGGCGCTTGCCTTGAACCGGAAGCTGTCGTTGCCTGTCTCAAGGATGTGGCAATGGTGGGTAAGCCGGTCCAGCAGTGCGGTGGTCATCTTGGCGTCGCCGAACACCCCGGCCCACTCGCTGAAGCTGAGATTGGTGGTGATGATGACGCTGGTGCGCTCGTAAAGTTTGCTGAGCAGGTGGAACAGGAGGGCGCCGCCTGACGGGCTGAACGGCAGATAGCCGAGCTCGTCGAGGATGATGAGGTCGAGACGCAGCAGGCGTTCGGCCAACTGGCCTGCCTTGTTCATGGCTTTTTCCTGCTCGAGCGCATTGACGAGGTCGACCGTGGCGAAGAAGCGGACCTTTTTGCGGTGATGTTCGGCGGCCTGGACGCCAAGGGCGGTGGCTATGTGAGATTTGCCGGTTCCGGGCCCACCGATCAGCACGACATTGTCGGCGCCGCCCATAAACTCGCCGCGGTGCAGTTGCCGGACCAGAGCTTCATTCACCTCGCTGGCGGCGAAATCGAAGCCGGCCAGGTCCTTGTAGGCCGGGAACCGGGCCGACTTGATCTGATAGGCAATGGACCTGACCTCGCGCTCGGCCATTTCCGCCTTGAGCAACTGGGCGAGCATCGGCACGGCGGCCTCGAAGGCCGGGGCTCCTTGCTCGATCAGGTCGCTCACGGCCTGCGCCATGCCATACATCTTGAGGCCGCGCAGCATGACTGCGACGGCGGCGCTGGCGGGATCATGACGCATGGCGCAGCCCCCTGTCACGAAGGGCGTCATAGCGCTCGACATTGGCAAGCGGCTCCCGCTTCAGGCCCAGAGCCTGGGGCGCGTCGATCGGGGATGCCGGAGGCGCCTTGCCGTCGGTCAGGCGGTGCAGCAGATTGAGGACATGGGTCTTGGTGGCGACGCCAGCCTCGATCGCCAGTTCGACCGCGCAGAGCACGGCCTGCTCATCATGGTGTAGAACCAGGGCCAGGATCTCGGCCATTTCCCTGTCCCCGCCGGGACGCTTGAGGAGCTGGCTCTGCAACTGCCTGAAGGCTTCCGGCAGTTCGGTAAAGGGGGCCCCATTACGCAGGGCGCCGGGCTTGCGCTGGATCACCGCCAGATAGTGACGCCAGTCATAGGCCGTCCGCCCCGGCTGATGATGGGATCGATCGATGATCCGCGGGTGTTCGCACAGGATTTGCCCTTCAGCGGCCACCACGATCCGTTCCGGGTAGATGCGCAAACTGACGGGCCGATTGGCGAAGGAGGCCGGCACACTGTAGCGATTGCGTTCGAAGTTCACGAGGCATGTCGGCGATACGCGCTTGGTATGTTCCACGAAGCCATCGAAGGGGCGCCCCAGCGGCATCATGCGCCCTACTTCCTCGCCATGCACATCGGCAATGGCGCCGGGCAGGACACCGTGCTGGATCTCTCCCCATTGCTCAATGCAGCGCTCCTCGAGCCAGGCGTTCAGGGCGTCGATATTGGGGAAGCTGGGCATCGGCTGCCATAGCCGGCGCCTTGCATCCTGCACGTTCTTCTCGACTTGCCCTTTCTCCCAGCCAGCGGCTGGATTGCAAAAATCCGTCTCGAACAGGTAATGGCTGGCCATGGCGGCGAACCGGGCATTGACCTGCCGGGCTTTGCCCGACCCGATGCGATCGACCGCGGTCTTCATATTATCGAATATCCCGCGCTGAGGAACGCCGCCCAGCACCCGGAATGCTTGGGCCAGCGCGTCGAACAGCATCTCGTGGGTCTGCAGCAAATAGGCCCGTACGATAAACGCCCGGCTGTGCGACAGTTTGGTATGGGCAACCTGCAGCTTGGTTCGCTCGCCGGCGACAATGGCCCAGTCCTCGCTCCAATCGAACTGAAACGCTTCACCAGGCTGGAAGACCAGCGGCACGAATGTTCCTCGACCGCTGGTCTGCTGCTCGCGCTGTCGGTCGGCCTTCCAGCGACGAACAAAGGCGGCTACGCGGCCATAGCAGCCGTCATAGCCCAGCGCCACAAGGTCGGCGTGCAGGTGCTTCGTGGTCCGCTTCTGCTTGCGCGATTTGCCTGCTTCCTGCCGCAGCCAACCCACCAGCTTCTCGGCAAATGGGTCCAGTTTGCTTGGCCGATCAGGAACCTTGAACTTTGGCTCCACCGTGTCCGCCCGCAGGTATTTGCGGATCGTGTTCCGTGACAATCCCGTCCGCCGCTCGATCTCCCGGATCGGGACGTGCTGCCGGAAATGCCAGCGCCGGATTACGCTCAATAACGCCATGTCGATCACTCCTGGATCCCCCGACCAATCAGCCAGGGGGAGGTCAAAACATGGGTCAGTTCTCAGTGAAAATTTCTGGCCTTCCAGGGTCACATCTCAGCGGAAATCAACAATCAATCCAGAGATTCCTGGAAAACCGCATGCGGCTCCAGGTCAACGAGGAGAAGAGTGACGTTCGCAAACCGGAGGATGTCCACTTTCTTGGCTTTCGTTTCCGCTGTGCGAAGGAGGGTGAGGGCGACAATGTCGCCGTCTTTCCTTCGCGCAAGACGGAACGACGACTGATGACGACGATGCGGGGAATGACGCCCCCAAATTGGGGACGCTCCATCTCCTCGTGCATGGAAGACATCAGCCGCTACCTGACAGGCTGGATATCGTACTTCCGGCTTTGCACGCCGGACGCGATAAAAGGATTGGGCGTCATCGACGCTCACGTCCGCCGCCGGATCAGGGCGATCATCGTCCGGCAGAAGAAGCGGCAACGCTTTCTCTACCGGCACCTGAAAGCCAAAGGCGTCAGCTCCAAGGCTGCCAATGGCTGTGCGTTCTGCGGCAAAGGAGCATGGGTGAAATCGAACCGCCCGGCGATGACGAAGGCCTATCCACCGTCTTGGTTTGACGGGCGTATGGCCTCGCTCAAAGCCTTGTGGAACGATCTCAACCTGTCGCGGGTATCGGCCCAGCTATCGCTGGAGTTCTGACATATCGATCCAAAGAGCCGGATGCGGGCCCGCATGTCCGGTTCTGTGAGAGGCGTGGCGGAGCAATCCCCACGCCTACTCGACGGTGAGGGCGACAATGTCGCCGTCTTTCCTTCGCGCAAGACGGAACGACGACTGATGACGACGATGCGGGGAATGACGCCCCCAAATTGGGGACGCTCCATCTCCTCGTGCATGGAAGACATCAGCCGCTACCTGACAGGCTGGATATCGTACTTCCGGCTTTGCACGCCGGACGCGATAAAAGGATTGGGCGTCATCGACGCTCACGTCCGCCGCCGGATCAGGGCGATCATCGTCCGGCAGAAGAAGCGGCAACGCTTTCTCTACCGGCACCTGAAAGCCAAAGGCGTCAGCTCCAAGGCTGCCAATGGCTGTGCGTTCTGCGGCAAAGGAGCATGGGTGAAATCGAACCGCCCGGCGATGACGAAGGCCTATCCACCGTCTTGGTTTGACGGGCGTATGGCCTCGCTCAAAGCCTTGTGGAACGATCTCAACCTGTCGCGGGTATCGGCCCAGCTATCGCTGGAGTTCTGACATATCGATCCAAAGAGCCGGATGCGGGCCCGCATGTCCGGTTCTGTGAGAGGCGTGGCGGAGCAATCCCCACGCCTACTCGACCGGCGGCCTCGATTACCGGGCGCAGGCCCGATCGCGGACACTACCCTCGATTCAAAAATTCTCAACGGCGCCGTCGCTCGCCGCTAGTCGGATTTGCCCCGGCTGATTGCCCAGACATAGGCGGCGACAGCTGCCACATCCTGCTGCGAAAGCTGTGCGCCGCCCATCGGCGGCATCGCACCGGGATGCTCCTTGGGTCTCGGTACTCCATTGATGATCGTTTGCGTGATGGCTTGCAAACTGCCGTCGCCCCACAGCCATTTGCCTGTAGTGAGATCAGGGCCGATCGGCGTGCCCTTGGCGTCTGATCCGTGACATCCCCCGCATGTTCCGCCGTCAACTTCGCCAACGAAGATGCGCCGGCCCGAGGCGACTTCATCCTTTGTGGCGCCAGGCGGCGTCGGCAACATCGGCAGTCTCATCGCCAGCATTCGGATGGATGCCTTCCGGAGGCGATGCGCTGACCGAGGATGGAGCGTTCGCGCTCATCAAGGCTGGAGCAGGCGCCGCCTCGATCCCTGTGGCGCCTTCGGCGCCTTTGAAAGTGACGCGCCAGACGCGCCCATGCTGGTCATCGGTGATGTAAAGCGCGCCATCGGGTCCGATGGCGAGGCCAGACGGCCGATGCGCGGCGCGTCCTGGCTCCTTCACGGCGCCAGCGAAGCCATCGGCGAAGACGACATAGGGGCCGGACGCTTGGCCGTCGGCGAGCGGCTGAAATACGACGTTGTAGCCGCCCTGCGGACCCGGCGCGCGATTCCAGGAGCCGTGGAAGGCGATGAAGGCGCCGCCGCGATAGGCGGCAGGGAACTGCGTCCCGTCGTAGATCTTCATATCATTCGGCGCCCAATGAGCCGGGAAGAATGCGATCGGCGGTCGCTTCTCGGCGCAAATCCCGATCTTCTTGCCGCCGTCGCCGCCATATTCCGGTGCAAGCACGAGCTTTTTCTGTGCGTTATCGAAATAGCATTCGGGCCAGCCAAAATCGGCGCCGCGGTCCAACTGCACCAATTCCTCAGCCGGGAGATTTTGCCCCTGCGCGGGCGTGTAGAGTTCTGGCCAGTTCTCATAAAGCTGGTCGCGGCCATGCTGCGTCGCAAAAATGCGGCCTGCCGCGTCGAAGGAGATTCCCTCGCCGTTTCGCAATCCCGTGGCGAAACGCTCGGCGGGCGAAAAGCGCTGGTTTGTCTTATTGGCGTCATACCGCCAAATGCCGCCGCGCGTTTGTAGTTCCGTGCAAGGTTGTATTCCATGCGAGTGCGGCATGCGGTTTTCCTGTTGGCAGGCGTTAGTCGCCGATCCGAGATCGACGAAAAGATCGCCCGCCCCCTCGATCGCGAAAGGATGCATCGGATGATCGCCTGTCAGCGGCAGGCCGGAGACGATCGTTTCGGGTTTTGCCTGAGGCGCGATTTCGCCCTCGGTCAAGGCGTAGCGGACGATGCGGTCGTTGATTTCGGCGTAGAGAGCGCCCTTGTAGAGGGCGATGCCGGTGCCGCCATGGCCTCCGTTCGCCGCGGTCTCGCCGAAGCGGACAGTCACGTCGGCGTGGCCGTCGCCTTTGGTGTCCTTGAGCGCCACCAAAAAACCGCCCGCAGGCGGCGTATCGTTCTTGTAATAGACGCCGCTCCAGGTGTTGACGTAAACGACGCCGTTCAGCGCGACAACGATTTGCCTGGCGTGGCCGATATTGTCCGCGAACACCGTCGCGCAGAAACCGCGCGGCACTGTCACGCCGCCGGCGCCGCCGGGGCAGGCGTCGGGTTGGCTCGAGGCGGCGGCGCCCTGCGCAAATGCGGCTGAAAGCGCCAGAGCGGCGATCAGGAGGCCTGCCCCCGCAGTCAAGGCTCCTTCTCCTCTCGTCATGCCGTATTCCATATGCAGACTCCTTCAACCAAAGCGGGGCGTTTGCCCTGGCGCCACGGCGCCGGCTGCGGCGAATTTCGAATCCTCATTGCATCCAAAATCCAAGGAGTTGCCGCTTGTGACCGGCTTCTTACCGCGCATTTCTCGAAGGTGTGAAATCCCACCTGTGTGATTGGGCCGGAGATTCATCTTCGAATCCGCCAACAGCGTATTGGCCATGCCGCAACAAAGGCTAAGGCGCTCGCGGATAACCTCAGATGCAAACTCAGACAAGGAAACTACCATGAAGTCGTTTGTGCGTATCGTACCTTCCTCGGCCTTCGCGCTCTTCGCGGGATTGGCCATCAACACCATGGCGGCGACCGGCCCAGGAGGAGCGGCCCCATATAACGGAGAACAGGACGCCCAAATCAAAAGCCTCATATTAAAGCAGGGAGCTAATGACGATCCACTTGTGAAAGTTGCCGAATGGTGTGGCGCTGACTTTTTAAAGACGAATACGGCCAGTGTCGTCCTTATGGGTATGACGCTCCGCCGCCCAACCCCCACGATGCGTGCCCACCGAATAGGCATTTCGTGCACTGGGTTTATCACAGCGGGGGACGTTGCGTGCCAAACTATTAGGGTCACCGCTGGGCTCATCGGTCAGCCCGAATAAGTTGGCGAAGCGGACAGGCGCCTGTGACTTTCAAGCTTGTACCGGTCCGCCTCGCCGCGCCGGCATGTGTGTCTTGGTTTTCACAAACCCGGTGGCCGGCGATCTCCGTCGGTTTCACGCCCCGGCCGCAAACGCGGCCTGTGTCCGCCTCATCGCCTTGCGCTTACGCTCGACCCACGTCCCCAACTTGTAATATGAATCCTATTTCGGCGGCGTCCGGTTCAGCGCCAGCACTTCGCCGGCGAGATACAGGCTGCCGGCGATGAGGATGCGCGGCGGCGGCAGCCATTCGCGCGCGGCGAGAAAGCGGAGCGCCTTTTCGACGCTTTCGCAGGCCGCCGCGGCGATCCCGGCGTCGTTGGCGGCGGCGGCGACCTCCCGCGCCGGCTTGCCATACTGTTCGGCCTGCACGGGAACGGCCAGAACCTCCTGCGCCAGGCCCTTGAAGGCGCGCAGGAAGGCGCCGGTGTCCTTGGTCGTCAGCGTGCCGCAAATGATGATAAGCGGCCGCTCGGTCTTGTCGCCGAAATCGGCCATGGCTTCGGCCAAGGCGCGCCCGCCTTCTTCATTGTGGCCGCCGTCGAGCCAGATCTCGGCCCCTTGCGGCGCAATTTCGCAAACAAGGCCTTTGACGAGGTTTTGTAGTCGCGCCGGCCATTCGACTTGCGTCATGCCGCGCTCGAAAGCCTCAGTGTTAAGGTCCGGCTCGACGCGGCGCAGGGTCGCGATGGCGGCCGCCGCATTTTGCTGCTGGTGGCGGCCGAGGAGCCGCGGCGGCGGCAGATCCAGCAGGCCGCGCGCATCCTCAAAAATAAAACGGCCCTGCTCCATTCGAGCCGAGAAATCGCCGGCGGCGTCGATCGTCGGCGCGCCCGCCCGCGCCGCTTCGCGCCGCAAGACCTTGAGCGCGTCCGGCTGCTGGAACGCCAGAATCGCGGGAACGCGCGGCTTGAAAATTCCCGCCTTCTCGAGGGCGATCTTTTCGATGGTCGACCCAAGAAATTCGGCATGATCGATCGAAATCGACGTCACAACGGTCGCTTTTGGGGCGGAAACGACATTGGTGGCGTCGCCTCTGCCGCCGAGACCGACTTCAAGCAGCAGATAATCGGCGGGATTTTCGCTGAAAATCTTGAAGGCCGCCGCCGTGGTGAATTCGAAAAAGGTAATCGGCGCGCCCGCGTTGACGGCTTCGCAATGGCTCAGCGCCGCATATAACGCTTCGTCGTCGATGAGCCGGCCGCCGCCCTCCGCCGCGATCCGGATGCGCTCGTGAAAGCGGATGAGATGCGGCGAGGTATAGACGTGTACGCGCTTGCCGGCCGCCTCGAGGATGGCGCGCATGAAGGCGATGGTCGAGCCTTTGCCGTTGGTGCCGGCGACGTGAATAATCGGCGGAAGCTTTTTTTCCGGCGAGCCGAGCGCGGCGAGCAGCCGCTCCATGCGGCCGAGCGTCAGCTCGATGTCTTTGCGATGCAGCAGGAACAGGCGCGCGAGGAGGCCGTCGAGGGGAGTCATGGCGCCCATGTTTCTGCCTGCGTCAGGCGGCTTTCTCCGCGCGCGGCGTGCGCGTCAGCAGCGAACAGATGCGGGCGAGCGTCGCGCGCATGTCATGCCGATGCACGACAATGTCGATCATGCCGTGCGATTCGAGATATTCGGCGCGCTGGAAGCCCTCGGGAAGCCGCTCGCGAATGGTCTGCTCGATAACGCGCGGGCCAGCGAAGCCGATCACAGCGCCTGGCTCCGCGATATGGACGTCGCCGAGCATGGCGTAAGACGCCGTCACGCCGCCGGTCGTCGGATTGGTCAGCACGACGATATAGGGCACATTGGCCTTGCGCAGGCGCTGCACGGCGATGGTCGTGCGCGGCATCTGCATCAGCGAAAAAATGCCCTCCTGCATGCGCGCGCCGCCCGACGCAGTGAACATGATGAAGGGCGCGCGGCGCTCGATGGCCGTCATCATGCCGGTGATGATGGCCTCGCCCGCCGCCATGCCGAGCGAGCCCGCCAGAAAATCGAAATCCTGAATGGCGACGATGATTTCCATGCCCTCCAGGCGGCCGCTGGCGAGCTTGACCGCGTCTGGCGTGTCGGTTTTGGCGCGATACTCCTTGAGCCGGTCGGTGTAGCGCTTGACGTCGCGGAATTTGAGTGGATCGAGCGGCACTTCGGGCGTCGGCAGTTCGTCATAGACGCCGCCGTCGAACAGATTGGCAAGGCGCGCCTTCGGCCCGAGGCGCATGTGATAGCCGGACCCCGGGACGACAAAAAGATTGGCTTCAAGGTCCTTATGAAAGACGAGTTCGCCGCTCTCGGGACATTTGATCCAGAGATTTTCAGGCGTTTCCCGGCGCAGGAACGACCTGACCTTGGGGGGGACGACGTTTGAGATCCAGTTCATGCATGATCCTGACGCCCCGCGCGATTCGGCGAGGCTGCGGCCAATTTAGGGGGTCCGGGACGCGTTTGCGACAGAAATAATGCTGGGCCGATCGTAGCAAAATATCAACGTTTTCGCCGGGGCTGGTCTATCCGGGCGCCAGCGCCGCCTGGCGGACGCCTTTGGCGAGGTCGGCGACGAGATCGGTCACCGCCGCAACTGTCCGCGGCGTCGCCGCGCCGCGCGGATCGAGCGAGGCGCGCAGCGCCTCGACGAGGGCGGAGCCGACCACCACGCCGTCGGCATGGGCGGCGATCGCCGCCGCATTGGCCGCGTTCTTGACGCCAAAGCCGACAGCGACCGGCAAATCCGTGTGGCGCTTGATCCGCGCCACCGCGGCCGCCGTCGCCGAAAAATCAGGCGTCGCGGCGCCGGTAGTTCCGGTGATCGAGACGTAATAGACAAAGCCCGAGGTGTTTGCGAGCACCGCCGGCAGCCGCGCCGCATCGGTCGTTGGCGTCGCGAGGCGGATGAAGTTCAGCCCGGCCTTCAGCGCGGGAAGGCACAGCTCGGCGTCCTCCTCAGGCGGCAGGTCGACGACGATTAGGCCATCGACCCCCGCCGCTTTCGCCTCATTGAGGAAAGCGTCGACGCCATGGACATAGATCGGATTGTAATAGCCCATCAGCACGATCGGCGTCGTCGGGTCGCCGGCGCGAAAATCGGCGGCGAGGCGAAGCGTCTTGACGAGCGTCGTCTTGGCCTTGAGCGCCCGCAGGCCCGCCGCCTGGATCGCCGGCCCGTCGGCCATAGGGTCGGTGAATGGCATGCCGACCTCGATCACATCCGCGCCCGCCTTCGGCAGGGCTTTCAGAATGGCGAGGCTGGTCGCAAGATCGGGATCGCCCGCCATCACGAAAGCGACGAGCGCGGCGCGGCCTTCTGCGGCGAGTTCGACGAAACGGCGATCGATGCGCGTCGGCGAAGAATTTGACATCGGTCTTGGCTCATTCATCGAAAGGCGCGGCGGCGCGAACGCTGGCCAAATAGAGGATTTTTCGCACCGGGGAAAGGCTCTTGGTTGCGGGAAGCGTCGGCCGCGCCCATCAGCTGGAGCCTCCAATGACGGTCTGACTGGCCGATGCAGCTCGCAAGGCCGAGGGCAGACCATTTTTGATTATTATTTGCGCTGGAAGGTTGCGGCAAATAACAAAGAGGAGGCCGTGCGCGCGGACACGCTCCGGCCGTCAACGGACGCTGGCTACATTCAATGTTCCGACGCCTGGCGACCGCTAAATCTGCCTCGAAATTTGCACGCATACGTTGTTTTCCGCTGAGAGCGGGCAGGAGGAAACGTCATGCATGATCGGATAACAATCTCGATCGGGGAGGGGATCGCCGACGTTCGGTTGAACCGCGCGGCGAAGATGAACGCGCTCGATCGGGGCATGTTTGACGCCCTGACCGAAACCGGAGCAAAGCTTGCGGCGGATGCGACGTTGCGAGCCGTTGTTCTTTCGGGTGAAGGACCGGCGTTTTGCGCGGGGCTCGACCTCGAGAGCATGATGAGCATTACGACGGGCGGCGACCCGCGGATCAAGAACCTTGCAGAGCGAGAATATGGGATCGCCAATTGGGCGCAGCATGTGGCGTGGCTGTGGCGTGAGCTTCCGGTCCCGGTGATCGCCGCCGTACATGGCGTCGCCTTCGGCGGCGGCTTCCAGATCTCTCTCGGGGCCGACATGCGCTATGTTGCGCCGGGGACCCGTCTATCAATCATGGAGGTGAAATGGGGCCTTATACCAGATATGGCAGGCCCTCAGTTGATGCGCCATCTCGCTCGCGACGACGTCGTGCGTGAACTGGCCTATACCGGTCGCGTCTTCACGGCCGAAGAAGCGCTGGCTTACGGCTTCGCGACACGCATCGTCGAGGATCCTCATGCCGAGGCGATGACTGTCGCGCGAGAGATTGCGCAGAAGAGCCCGGATGCGATCCGGGCGGCGAAACGCCTCCTCAACATCGTGCGCGTTAGCGAACCTCTCGCCGGGCTCATCGCCGAATTGGTCGAACAGCGGGACCTCATTGGGAGCGCGAACCAGGTCGAGGCCGTGCGCGCCAATCTCGACAAACGAACTCCGCAATTTGTTGCGCCGAGATGATTGAGAGTTGGGGCGAGTTTTGAAGATCCGGAATAATCAAGCTTGGGAGCGTTCCCGACAAAATAATCACTCCCCTTACAGCTCGCCTGTGTCGGAAGGCGAATGAAAGTCGTATAACCGTCGTGCACAAGGAGTTTGACGGACATGAAAGTTACAATGGAGGTCGACGCGACGCCGTTGGAATTGAGACAGTTCCTCGGATTTCCCGATGTTCAGCCGATGCAGCAGGCTTTGCTTGCCGAACTAGAAGCAAAGATGAAGGATCAGGTTGAGAAGTTCTCACCCGAAGGTTTGATGCGCGCATGGTTTTTAGACGCGCCTCAGAACGCTGATTGGATTCGGCAAATGTTAGGAGGAGTTTTTGCCAAGGCTGCCGCCGGCAAAGAATAGCCGAGCGTGCTCTGATCAAATACTATCCCAAGCCGTGAGGCTGAGTTCTTTGCGTTTCCCGTAAACTTGGCGTTCGCGATCTCGTGGCCACTCAAAAAACGCCTACCCCCACTGAATTCCGGCTAGGCGTGCCTTCGCACGGAACTCGATTGATCACGCCGACAAAAGGCTCGCCGATTGGGGAACCGTCTGAAGCATGCTCTGGCGCGCGCTCTCCCGCATTCTTGCCGCCGTGGCGACTTTGTTCATCGTCGTCGCGCTGGCGTTTTTCCTGATGCGCCTTGCGCCGGGCGGACCTTTCGACGCCGAGCGTCCGCTCGATCCTGCGATCGCCAAAAACCTGCGCCACGTCTATCGGCTTGATCTGCCACTCGCGCAGCAGTTCTTCATTTACCTGCAAAACCTGGCGCACGGCGATTTCGGGCCGAGCCTTCATTGGCGCGATTTTTCCGTCAATGAGCTATTTGCTCATGCGCTGCCAATTTCGATGCGGCTTGGCGCCGAGGCCATGATCGTCGCGCTTTTGATTGGCGGCGCGCTGGGGATTGCCGGGGCCGCGCGCGGCGGCTGGCGCGGAAAGCTTGGCGCCCGCGCGGTCGACGCCGCGGCGCTCATCGGCGTCGTCCTGCCCGCTTTTGTTGTCGCGCCGCTGCTTCAGCTTTTCTTTGGCTTGACGCTGCGCGCGCTTCCGGTCGGCGGCTGGAACGATGGCGCGTGGAAAAATCAGGCGCTGCCCGTTGTGACGCTCGCCCTGCCGCAAATCGCCGTCATCGCGCGGCTGACGCAGGCGGCGCTGCGCGACGCCCTCGCCGAGCCCCACATCCGCACCTTGCGCGCCTTCGGCCTGCCGCCGCGCCGCATCTACGCCCATGCGCTGCGCGCCGCGATCCTGCCGGTTGTCTCCTATCTCGGCCTCGCCGCCGCCAATATTCTGACGGGCTCGGTCGATCGTCGAAACGATCTTCGGCATTCCCGGCATGGGGCGCTATTTCGTCGATGGCGCGCTCGGCCGCGATTATACGCTTGTCATGGGAACCGTCGTCGTCGTCGCCGCGCTCGTCATCGTCTTCAATCTCATGGTCGACCTGACTTACGCCTGGCTCGACCCCAGAATTGCGGATACGAAAACCCGCAATGAGCGACGCTCTGCCCGCTTTGAGCGCCAGCAAGGCTGCGGGCCGCCGCGTCCCACTAACCTCGCCCTTCTCGCGCTCATCGCGCTCGCCTGCGTCTTCGGTCCCATGGCCGCCCCGCATCCTTTCGATCGCGTCTATCCCGATTATGTGCTCGCGGCCTCCCTCGCCCGCATTGCATCCAAGCTTTGACGAGGCGCGCCGAGCGGCCGCCGACATTGCGCATCGTTTGGGACGCGAGCATCGAATCGTTGCGGCGGACGGCGCGCGGCTCGCGATCACGCTGGCGGGCGAGCGCCCGATCGACCCACAGACTTTGCAGCATTTTCGCGCGCTCCGATGTGTTCGGCGCGCCCCGCCTCGAAGCGGCGGCGGACGACGGCCGCAGGCTTTCTCTCGATGTTCCATTGCGCAAGAATCTCTTCCTGTTCGGCGACCGACGCCAATGGGCGCGATCTCTTGACGCGCACGCTGATCGCAGGGCGCGTCTCCCTCGCGGTCGGCCTGCTCGCCTCCTTCGTCGCGCTCGTCATCGGCGTCGGCTATGGCGCGATCGCCGGCTATGCGGGCGGCGTTATCGACGCCGTGATGATGCGCAGTCGTCGAGATCGTTTACGCCCTGCCTTTCATTTTTTTCGTCATTGTGCTGGTGATGGTGTTCGGCCGTCATTTCGTGCTGATCTTCATCGCGATCGGCGCGGTCGAATGGCTCGACATGGCGCGCATCGCGCGCGGCCAGACCCTTTCCCTCAAACAGCGCGAATATGTCCTTTCGGCGCGGGCGCTCGGCGCGAGCGCCGCGGCGATCATCTGGCGTCATATCCTGCCCAACGCGAGCGGCCCGATCATCGCCTATCTCACGCTGCTCGTCCCACGCGTCATCCTGCTCGAAAGCTTCATCTCGTTTCTGGGGCTCGGCGTCCAGGAGCCGCTTCGAGCTGGGGCGTTTGATCGCGGACGGCGCGCGCAACATTCAAGGGCCGATCCATTTGCTGATCTTCCCGGCTTTGTTTCTGGGCGCGACGCTCGCCGCCTTGCAGAGTCTCGGCCAAGGGCTGGAGCAAAAGATGGCGTGCCGAAGCGCATCATCGAACGGGGGCCTGCCGGCGAGATTTTGAGCAACGCGCATCAAATTTACGCTATTATACTTGATAAAGCTACCCTTCCTCACATACAGGCTGAGCGCTGGTTAACGTCGAAAATTTAGCGGCGGCGCGGCTCGGGATGGGCGCAAATGGCGCGAATGTGCTATCCGGACGGCGGCGACCGGTCAGCGCCGGATCTGAACCGCCAACTGAAACCAGACGGCAAGGTGCGACATGCTTTTTGACGGCGAGACAATCAAGGCTGAAGAGCTGGGCGAGGGACTTGTCGAACTTGCGATTCGATCGAAAAGCGGAGGCGGTGAACAAGCTCGACCGGCTGGCTTTCAGCGAGCTCAGCCGCGCCCTCGAAATCATTGCGAAAACGCCCGGCCTCAACGGCGTGCTCATCACCAGCGCCAAAGACGCTTTTATCGTCGGCGCGGATATCTTCGAGTTCGTCGAGGTCTTTGCGCGCGAAGAAAAAGATATCGCCGATTTCTCCGCCGGCAACTCCAGCGATCGTTACCGCGCTCAGCGATTTGCCCGTCCCGACGGTCGCCGCCATCAATGGATTGGCGCTCGGCGGAGGCTTCGAGGTGGCCCTTGCCGCCGATTACCGGGTGATGTCGACGACCGCGAGGGTCGGATTTCCCGAGGTCAAGCTCGGCATTTTCCCGGGCTATGGCGGCGCTGTTCGCCTGCCGCGCCTGATCGGCCTTGGCGAGAGCGCGCAATGGATCGTTTCCGGTTCCCAGAAGACAGCCGAGACGGCGCTCGCGCAGGGCGCCGTCGATGCGGTGGCGCAGCCAGAGGATCTCCGCGATGCGGCGTTGAGCTTGCTGCAGCATGCCGTCGCCAATCCCGCCGAATGGCAAGAGCGGCGTCAGCACGCGCGGGATAGCCTCGGCCTTCCCCTGGAAAGCGTCATCGATCTTCTCGCGGCGCCAAGGTCGCCGGGGCGAAAGTCTTTGCCGCATTATCCTGCCGCCCACGACGTCGTCGAGCTGCTTGGCGCCTGCGCGAACCTCGATCGCGACCGCGCTCTGGCGAAGGAGGCGGAGCGGTTCGGAAAGACGGCGCGCTCGCAGGCCGCCGCCGCCCTGGTCAATATTTTCATCAACGAGCAGGCGCTGAAGAAAATCAGCAAGCAATACGCCAAAGACCGCGCGGCCGGTGCGGAAGGCGGCGGTTCTTGGCGCGGGGGTCATGGGCGCCGGCATCGCTTATCAGAGCGCATTGCGCGGCGTGCCGGCGATTTTGAAAGACGTTTCGGAAAAGGCGCTCGAAACCGGCATGCCGGAGGCGAAGAAGCTGCTCGCCAAAAGGTCGAACAGGGAGGATGAGCAACGAGCAGGCCGACGCCGTCGCCGCGGCGATCACGCCGCATCTGACCTTCGACGAATTCAACACCGTCGACAGGTCGTCGAGGCGATCGTCGAGAACATCACCATCAAGACGGCAGCTGTTCCGCCAGATCGAGGGGCTGCCCGTTCCGACACGATCCTCGCCTCGAACACCTCCTCGTTGCGCATCGCCGATCTGGCCGACGGGCTGACGCGCCCCGCAGAATTTCATCGGCATGCATTTCTTCAATCCGGTTCCAAGCATGGCGCTGGTCGAAGTCGTGCGGGGGCCGAAACCTCGGAGGCACGGTCGCCGACACGGTTGGTTACGCCACGCCATGGGCAAGACGCCGGTCGTCGTCGGCGATTGCCCCGGCTTTGTCGTCAACCGCGTGCTGACGCCTTATCTCATCGCCTTCCTGCAGCTCGTTCGCGACGGCGTCGATTTCCACCCGATCGACAAGGTCATGGAGAGCTTTCGGCTGGCCGATGGGACCCGCCTATCTCATCGACGTCATCGGCCTCGATATTTCGCATCATGTCGTCGAGATCGTGTCGGCGGGCTTTCCGGACCGCATGCGGCGCCGCATCCCTCGGCGATCGACATTTTGCAAACCGACGGCCGCCTCGGCCAAAAGAACGGGCGCGGCTTTTATGTCTATACGCGCGATCCGAAGGGCCGCCCGCGCAAGGATGCCGACCCCGCCGTTCCGGCGCTTCTCGCCGCCGGCCAGCCGCGCGGGACGGCGGCATCGCTGACGCCGACATCATCGAGCGCATGATGCTGCCCTTGATCTTCGAGACCGCGCGCTGTGTCGAGGACGGCATCGTCGGCTCGCCGGGCGAAGCCGACATGTGCCTCATTCTCGGGCTTGGCCTGCCGCGCTATCTCGGCGGCGCGCTGAAATACGCCGACTGGCTGGGGCTACAAACAATCGTCGAACGCGCCACGAAATGGCAAAGCCTTGGCGAAATTTATCGGCCGAGCGAGAAATTTTCCGCGAGAGCTGCGGCGGGGAAGGGGTTTTATGGGGGGTGAGGGATTCCCGCCCACCCCGGCGATTGGATCAACTTACGTCACAAAGCGCTTAGAACTGTATCGCCGCCCAGGCTGGACGCGGACCTTCGGATTAAGTGTACCCATAGCCGAGGATGCGCCAATTGCGATCATCCGCGCGACGCCGGCTGAATGGCTCAAGCCGGGTCCAAAGCGGACATGGCAAACAAACACCCTGACGACCGGCGGGGGCCGGAAGCGGACTGGCGGCTTTCGGGGGCCCAGGCGAAAAGCGGCCATTCCCCAATTTTGGCCTCTCGGCAGCCCCCGACCCTTCTCGGCCACTCGGCGTTCGCGCTGGGAATGGCCCTCCTGCCCCATCTGGAAGGCCTGTTCCAGCCCAGCGTATGGTACGACGGCTCAACATCGACGGTGATGGTCACAAGGAGATTTGTCATGCAAGACCAAGAGATTTCGAGCGGCTCTGAATCGCCACTGGGCCGCCTCCGATGCGAACGACTTCGAGGGGGAGCACCAGATTTACCGAGAGGACGCGGTGCTCGAATATCCTCAATCGGGCGAGCGCATCCGCGGGCGGCGGAAGATTCAGTCGTCTCGCGCCGCGCAGCCGAACCGGAAACGCTTCACAGTGCGGCGGATAATCGGCGCAGCCGACCTCTGGGTCACTGAATATGTCCTAACCTATGATGGGCGGCCATCTTACACGGTGAGCATCATGGAGTTCCTCGATGGGAAGGTGGCCCGCGAGACCCAGTATTTCGGCGATCTGTTCGAGCCGGGGCCTTCGCGCGCGCAATGGGTCGAGCGGATGCCCTGACACTAGGCTGTCGTAAGGGTGGCCATCTGCCGCTCGCTCGGTCGCTCGGAGCTGCCGATTGATACGGTCGCTCTCGCCCGCTATCTCATTGGCAAGGTATTGGTGCGGGAGTTGCCTGAAGGCGTCGCCAGCGGTCGTATTGTTGAGACCGAGGCGTATGTCGTTGGCGACGCCGCCGGGCACGCCTACCGGGGGATGACTGGGCGAAATCGTTCGCTGTTTCTCGAGCGTGGGCGCGCCTATATTTATCTCGCCTACGGCAGCTCATACATGCTGAATGTCTCGAGCGAGATGCCCGGGATCGGAGCCGGCGTCCTGATCAGGGCGCTCGAGCCGCTCGAAGGCGTCCCGATCATGCAGCTAAATCGCGGCATCGAGCGCTTGCGCAACTTGGCGCGAGGACCAGGAAGGCTCACTGCGGCGTTGCGGGTTGATCGGCGACTCGATGGGGTCGATCTTTGCCGCGAAGGCCCTCTATGGCTCGGACGCGGTGACCACGAGCCCGGCGAAATCGGGCAGAGCATCAGGATCGGCATTTCGCGGGATGCGAACCGCCTCCTGCGATTTTATCTTCGGGACAGTCCGTTCGTCAGCGGTCCAAGATCGCTCAGGGAATAAGCGGCCGTATTACGGTCGCTCTCGGATCGATATGCGGCGATTGGGGCAGAGTGAAGTCGAGTTGACCGTATGCCGTGTCGACAAAACCATCCATGTATTCTTTTGGGAATTTGCCAAGTTTCCTAACACGCACAGCGTTTGGAAAAGTCGTGACAATCACGGTGGACCACTCATGATGGCGGCGGTTTGCCGGCCTGCTGCGGCATCGGAAGAAGATAAGGCATCGGAAGAAGGTACCGGTGAGGACGCGGTGTCACGCGACGTGCTTATTCATCAGACCAAGGATCAGGCATCGAGGCTGTACGGCCCGGCGCCGGCCGAGACGACTATGATCAACATAATGGCATAAAGCGTCTCCGGTAAATTGAGCCAATCGTCGATGCGATCCGCTTCATCGATCGGCTTGTAGAGTTTGATTTGCAGCCGCCCGGAGGTGGCGACGGCGACGAGGATGATGACAAGCAGGCCAAGCGCGGAGGCATTCTCTTGATCGAGGCGAGCTGTTCCTCGACCTTGTCGCTCAATCGGTCCCCTTTGCGGAGTGGGGCTCGCGCCACGCCGGTCCGCTTCATGTGGCTCCAGACGAGTTCGTCCGGGTTCAGTTCCGGGGCATAACCTGGCAGGAAATGAAGGGTGAGAAGCCCTTTCGTCGAGGCCACATAGTCTTTCACGAGCGCCGTCTTGTGCGCGGGCAGACCATCGACCACGAGATGCACGGGCGTCACCCGCCGCCGCATCATTTTCTTCAGCAGGGCGACGAACAGCTCCGCGGTGAGGCCTCCTTCATAGGTGCAATACCAGAACGCCCCCTTGGAATTGACAGCCGACGCCGCGCTGATCGATTGCCTCTGACCCGGCCTTTCGACAACCGGCGTGCGCCCTTTCGCGCCCCAGGTCTTTCCGCGCGCCGCGTCGGCCCGAAATCCCGACTCGTCCCAGAAATAGACTTCACCTCCTTCTTCCTTCGCCTTCCGGGCGATGCTCGGAAAGGTCTCGCGTCGCCACCTCTCGATTGCTTCCGGGTCACGTTGATAGGCCCGCTGCAACGGCTTTTGCGGCGTCAGCCCCAGCTTTGCGAGCAGTTCGCCCACGGCGGTCAGCCCGAGCCGGATGCCGAACTTCCGATCGATCAGGTCCGCGACGACACGGCGCGTCCACAAGCCGAAATCCAAGCCGTATTGCCGCGGATCCTTGCCGTTCACCCAGTGGAACACCTGTTGCTCCTGACGTGGCGTCAAGCTCCGCGGTCGTCCAGTGGCTCGCCTTGCACGCAACGCCTCTACTCCAATCCCGTGGCGGGAAACGGCTTTGATCCACTTGTAGATTGTCGTGCGGTTGAAGCCGTAGGCTGCGATAACCGCCGCCGCCGGCTCACCGGCTAGCACCCGCTCCACCGCCATCAATCGAATGGCTTCCAACGTTCGATGATCGAAACTGCGTCCGTCCCTCTTCATGCCCACAGCCTACCAAACATCGTGGGACAGCGCCAGAATAATGTCGTCTAACTTATCGACCGCTGAGTAATCTGACGGACGGTGTCTTCCGAGGCTCGATTTGAGCCATGGCGGGGCGGAGCTGGCCGGGGTTGCGCAGCCCCGCCATGGCTTCTCCGGAGGATGCCAGAATGACAAAGGACCAAAAAATCATTCGCGCCAAGGTCGGCGTGCTTGAATTGGCGAAACAGCTCGGCAATGTCAGCCAAGCCTGCAAGATGATGGGCTACAGCCGCGACAGCTTCTACCGCTTCAAGGAGCTTTACGACAAAGGCGGCGAACTCGCCCTGCAGGAGATTTCGCGGCGCAACCCTTCGCTGGCTTTCCACCAAGCTTCGCTTGGCGGAACCTTAGCCAGCTTCGCCCATCCTGAAGAACCGGGTGGCGCCCGAAATCGAGAACGCCGTCGTGGCGCTCGCCATCGAACAGCCCGCCTGGGGCCAGGTTCGTGTTTCCAACGAGCTTTTGAAACGAGGCATGAGCGTCTCGCCCTTCGGCGTCCGCTCGATCTGGAGCCGGCACGATCTCACCACCATGAAGCTGCGTTTGAAAGCCCTCGAAGCGAAGATGGCGCGGGAGCGCTTCATCCTCACCGAGAGCCAGCTCGCCGCGCTCGAGAAGGCCAAGGCCGAAAAGGAAGTGCAAGGCGAGTTCGAAACCGAATGTCCGGGCTACTGCGGCGCGCAGGACACTTTCTATGTCGGCGCGCTGAAAGGCGTCGGCAGGGTCTATCAGCAAACCTTCATCGACACCTGCGCCAAGGTCGGATTCGCCAAGCTCTACGACCGCAAGACGCCGATCACGGCGGCGATCTCCGCAACGATCGGGTCTTGCCCTTCTACGAGGAGAACGGCGTCGCGCTGCAGCGCATTCTCACCGATCGGGGCACGGAATATTGCGGCAATCCCGAGCATCACGAATATGAGCTCTATCTCGCCGTCGAGAATATCGACCATACCCGCGCCAAGGCCAAGAGCCCGCAAACCAACGGCATCGTCGAACGCTACCACAAGACCATGCTCAACGAGTTCTATCGCATCGCCTTCCGCAAGAAGATCTACGCGACGATCGGCGAGCTCCAGCGGGATCTCGATCATTGGATGGCGGAATACAATGAGGAGAGGCCCCATCAAGGCCGCTATTGCTTCGGCAAGACGCCGACGCAGACTTTCCTTGACGCCCGCGCCATCGCGCAGGACAAACAAATAGGCGCACAGTTCATGGCCCAAATGCGGGCATGAACAGCAACCGGCCAGTTCATGCCGTCCGTCGGATCAAATAGAAACTTCTACACATTATGGCGCAAGGCGCCGACGAAGGTCGTCGTCATCCAATGGCCAAACGGCGCGCTGGCGTTGAGGCGGCACCCGCGCGGGGCCCGTCCATGGAGCCGGACCATATTCGTCCTCGACGCGGTTTCATCAATGAAGACAAGAGCCGCGGGTTCCGATCAGGCTGGCCGGCGCGCCGGTCCTCGCGCGCCTTGGCGATGTCGGCGCGGTCTTGTTCGGCGGCGCGCAATGACTTTTTTTGAGCGTCAGCACGCGACGCCGCAGCCTTTTCCACAGGCACCCCATGCTGACCTTCATGGCGCGCTCTACGCGAAGCCAGGCCCGCAGTTCGGCGAGCGTCGCGTCGGGTTCGCGCAAGACCCGGCCGCAGAGGGCCTCATAAAGCGCGGCGAGTTTGGGCTTCGGGCCGCCCGCCCAAGGCCGCGCGCTTGTCTCGCCGGTCTTGCGCCGCCGTCCCAGAGCTTTGTAGATATAGGACACACTGACTTGGAAAATCGCGGCCGCCGCATAGGCGTCCGCTCCCAATTCAACCGCCGCCATGACCCGCTCGCGCAGATCCTGAGAATAAGCTCTGCCCATCGCAACTCCCCGCTGAATCAACAAGGAAAGCGAATCACAAACGAACCTCAGAATCCCAACGCGATTCCACCAGCGCCGAAAATGCTCTAATTAGGTCTTCCGCGTGGCGCGCCAAGATCCGCCGCAGCCCAAACCCTGCGATGACCATGTACCGGAGCCAGAATGACCTCGCATACTGCCCGTGACATGCACGGAGTGGTGCAAAAGGTGGAGCGTCACCAACACCCTGTCCCCTGCGATATGACCAGATCCCCGCATGAGAGCATGTCCGGTTGCGTGAACCTGATCGCCCCTTACGGCAACTTTCGCAGTATAAGTCTTATGGCAAGAACCGTTCCGCGTGACGATATGGACCAAATAGACGCCATCATGCTCAGTTCTTGCTTGAGCCTCTCTGATCTCCAAGAAGCAGCTTGCCGCAGCAAGCGCCGCCGCGGCAAAAACGGCATATTTCACAGACTTCATCTTATCCCCCATTGGGCGACCGCCGTCTCGACGCTGGGATCTTCGCTTTCGTCGGGTCTACCGCGTGGCGGACCAAGATCCGCCGCAGCTTAAACCCTGCAACGACCATGTACCGAAGCCAGAATCACCTCGCATCCTGCCCGTGACATGCACGGAGTGGTGCAAAAACCAGAGCGTCACCAGAACTCTGTCCTCTGCGTCGATATGACCAGACCCGCTGATAAGAGCATCTCCGGTTGCGTGAACCTGATCGCCCCTTATGGCAATGTTCGCAGTAAAAGTCTTATCGCAAGAACCGTGCTGCGTGACGATATTGACCACATAGATGCCATCACGCTCAGAAAGCCCAGTTTCTGCTTTAGCCTCTCTGATCTCCAAAAAGCAGCTTGCCGCAACAAGCGCCGCCACGACAAAACCGGCATGTTTCACAGGCTTCATGTTAGCCCTCATTGAGCGACCGCCGTGTTGACGCTGGGATCGTCACCTTCGGCGGGTCTCTTCGGTCGCCGGCAGGACCGATGAGAATCCGCACGATAAGCTTTAGCCGCGCCGCCTCTATCGCTCATTCAAGCGACGCCTCGTCGCATAGATGCGCCATCCGGTCGTAATGGCGCCTGTTGTGTCGGCCGCTTCGACCAGGCGTTGATACTCTGGGCCTTCGACTCTTGTAACGGGTTGCATCCCATTCACTTGCTCTTGACTAAGACTGGACGCGGCAGCTCCTGCGGCCCTGTATTTGTGGCGCCGAACAGATTTCGCACTTCATCGAGGCGCCGCGCCGCTTCGGAGTTGAGTTCTCCTCTGGCCGAGGCGACTTCGGCGATCGCGTCGATCACCTTCTGGCGCCGTCCCGGATCATCAGGCAGCATTGCTGGAATTGCCGCCATCGCGCGGGGCTCGTCTGCCCGCAGCAGCGTAGCCTGCCGACGCAGGATCGACTTTAGCTGCGAATGTGATACGCGCTCATTCTCGGGAGCGTTGTCGCGGATGACCTCCAGCGCGTTGAACTGGCGTTCGTCGGCGCCTCCTCCCCGCATCACATAGAGAAGCGCGCGAAGGCCAGCCTCCAGGAATCCGCCTCGCTCCATGCCCGCCTCGATGTCGGCGCGCATTTCGGTGTGGGCGAGATCATGCTCCGTCTGACGGTCCACATCGAAGTGATCGGACTTGAGGCCAACGGCCGCTTGAAGCAATGGCGATCCATACGCGCCGAGGAACATTGCTTCGGTCATCATTTCGCGCATCTTGGCGAAGATCTCGAAATTCGTGACGATCCATGACGAGGTCATCTTCTCTAAAACGACAAGCGGATTGCCGTCGCCGACCGGATGGCGGTCGGACCGCACCTTTTCCGCAAGCTGGGCGATTGGCTGCATGAGCGGGTTCCGGTTGGAGAAGGCGCGGAATTGGACGCGGTTCGGATGCATTTCCCGTATGAACTTCGCGGAGGCGGAGGTCGTCATCGCCTTGACTACGGGACTAAGCATGGTGCGGTACAGCCCGGTATTGATTTCCGAGGCGCGCGCGACGGTTTCGAACCGGCGCTGATCGGCCGCATCATTGTGGCCAAGGGCGCGAATATCGTCGAGCGTGCGAGGCTCGAGTTTGGCGACGTAATGGCCGGCGACCAGTTCGGGATTGGCAACAGACTCATCAAGGCCCGTGAGAAGAACTTCGTAAAGGCCGGGCGGCATCGCGTCGATCAAACTCATGTTGAGAGCAAATTCCTCGTGCTCCTTGCTGGCGACCTTTCCGGAGACGAAAATGCCGAGATGCCCGATGCTTTGGTGCAGCGAATAAATAATTGTCTGACCATTAGCGATGATTTCGTCGACGCTGTCATACAGGTCGAGGATCCAGTCGAGCGCCTGTTGCGGCGGCGTGATGTCATCGCCGAACGAGCAGAAGACGATAATCGGGGAACGAATTTTGCGAAGGTCGATGTGTCCGCCATCGCTGGTTCGGACCTTGCCTGCCGAGAGCCTATTGCCGACGAACAATTCTTCGACGATGAACTGGATCTCGTCGGCGTTCAGGAGAACGGGAACGCCCCACCACTTCTCGAATTCAAGAAATCGTTCGGCTTCGGTATCGACCTTGGCGTAGACGTTGTAATTCTTCTTCCAAAATGTGTTTGCGGGGTTGTTCGACTCGAAATTTGCGACCAGCGCCGCGCCGTCAAAAATTCCATTGCCGATGTCGCCAGCGAGCGAGGTCAGCCAGGCGCCGCCGAGCATGCCGCCTAGATAGCGCATCGGATTTTTGCCGCGCACGCCCGCCCAATAGGAGAGCGGCGTCCCCGCGAGTACGATTGGTCCGGGCAGGTCCGGGAACATGGCCGCCATCATCATGACCTGCCAGCCTGCCTGGCAATTGCCGATAAATGCGGGCTTGCCGTCCGCCTCGGCATGTCGCTCACTCACGACACGGACGAAATGCGCCTCCGCGCGGCAAACATCTTCGATCGTCTGACCTGGCATCGGCTCCGGCAGGAATCCGACGAAATAACAGGGATGGCCTGCTCGCAGCGCGACGCCGATCTCGCTGTCGTGCTTCATGCCGCCGATGCCCGGCCCATGTCCTGCGCGCGGATCGAAAACGATAAAGGGGCGCTTGCGCGGATCAATTTCGACGCCCGCCGGCGGGATGATCCGCGCCAGAACGTAATTCACCGGCCGCGGCAGCGTACGCCCGTCGATGATGATCTCAGGCTCAAAGTTAAGAACGTGCGGCGCAGTGCGCTTGGTCTGCTCTTGATAGTCATTGCCACGCTGGCGCATGACGTCGAGGAACAGAACGGATCGCTCGAAGGCGTCACGCCAATAATCGAAAACAAAATTGCCTGCGGCTGAAGTTTGCGACATCAAAAGTCCCCCTCATTGGCGAAAGCGTTGAGATCACGTCAGCGCCGGTCGCGCCATTTCTTCAAGCGATGTTGACGGATTTGCGCGCTTCCGGCGTGTCCCGACTGCAGCCGGCGCCAGAGACCGCCACGCTTCGGCCGGTCATCAGAGGCGCGGTTTCGGCGAGCGCCGGATGCGCATCGGCGTAACCAGGATACCAGACGCAGGGATGCCAGCCGTCATTATAGAAGCACATTACTTCAGCTGCTCGAGCCGGGCCGCTCGCCACCAGGGCAGCACCAAACACGGTGGCCAACAATATGCCAGAGCGTTTCATAGCACTCTCCTTTTTGACGTTCACTTTTGTGGGCGGCGCCCGAACCTTTCAAGCCACATTCCTCGAGCGCCAGCGCACGCACGACCTTGAGCGCAACGATGTTGGCGCCGCCGTCGACTGCGCCGCCGCCACCACAGGCCCATCTATCTAAATATCACCATTTCATAGGCTGACATAGTCAAATCCTTGCACTATATTGCCGTTATCTGCCAGCTGGGACCAATTGTGGGCCAGTGGGTAGAGCTTCATTTGGGAGGTTCCAATGTTGAAGACCGTTGCAATTGGGCTGGCGACCCTTTTCATTTCTGGGTCTTCGCTCGCCTATGCTCAGCAGGCTGCCGCACCGGCACCACAGGCAAAAGAGAGGTTCAGTGCGGCTGATTGGAATGCCTTGACCGATGCGCGAATTGCCGTCGTCAAGGCTGCGCTGCAGCTGAAGCCCGACCAGGCAAAATATTGGCCGGCAGTCGAGGAGGCCATCCGCAACAGAGCGACGGTGAGGCAACAACGCGTGGCAGCCTTGAAGGCGCGGCTCGGCGAACAGGGCGAGCTTCAACCTATCGAGCTTATGCGTGCGCGCGCTGACGCATTGAGTTCAAAGAGCAGACTCGCTGCGGAAGCTCGCCGATGCGTGGCAACCGCTCTATGCCACCCTCGATGAGGACCAGAAACGGCGGATGCGCTTGCTCACGAGGCACGTCCTTCATGAGCTCAGGGAAGCCGCTGAAAGTCGCGGGATGCTGGAGGAGAACGACGAGGATTGAGACGCGGCTGTTTTCGATGCGATCGGCGCCTAGAGCCGCAAAGACGGCGCGACCAATCCCCGCAGCCGATATCGCATAACAGGAGAGGTTGAATTGGATCGCGGAAATCGCGGTGATGTGCGCCGCCATCTGGCGAATGCCGGCTGCAAGCTATTGATTTATGTCAACCCTCTCGTGGAGGGACGCCGACGCCATTGTAGCAGAAAAAGATAAAACAGAATCAAATCAGAGAAAAGGGGACGTCAATGTCGAGAAACAGAGTAACGAAGAGCCTTGCAGCGGCGGCGGTTATGGGCCTTTTTGCAGCTCACGCTGCGACAGCACAACAGACGCCGAAGTCTACAGCCCATTTTGTCTATTTTTCCACTGGCAGCGATGCGTTAACGTCCGAAGACCACGACCATATACGCGACGTGGCCGGAATGATGCAAGGCAACGCAACCTTCTTCGCCACGATCATCGGCAAGACCGATTTGGTTGGCTCTGCGGATTTCAATAAGCACCTAGCCCAACGACGCTCCGCAGCTGTATTTGAGGCTCTTGTTTATACCAACAAGGTGCCAGAAAACCGGGTGGAGTTGTGCTGGACCGGCGAGCGCCTACCATTCATATCCACAGCCGATGAAGTGGCAGAGTCACAGAACAGGATGGTTGAGATTATCGTGAGCGATGCGGCGTCGGCACATTGTGGCAGATGAGCGCGCTGTGGTGGGTGTTAGGTCATAGACACCACATCGCCATCGCCTACAGATCCCGCTGCGGACCGATCCTCGACCCGCGCTCTCATACGAAATCATGGACGATCTCTAATCTCGACAGTACCCAAGAACAGTAACCCGGAGAGCAAACCCCATGTCGTATCGAACCCTTATTTCGATTGCCGCAGCTGTCATCCTTGGGATCGCGTGTGTTTCTGACGCCTTGGCCTATCGAGGTGGATACCGTGGAGGCGGCTATCGTGGCGGCGTCCATCGTGGAGCCGTCTATCGTGGAGGCGCCTACCGTGGCGGCGTCTACCGTGGCGGCGTCTACCGTGGCCACGTCTATCGCGGAGGCGCCTATTATGGAGGCGTCTATCGTGGAGGCTATGTGCGCCGTGGCGTTTACGGCAGGCCCGCATGCGGATATTACCCCTACCCGCCCTGCTATTAACTAACACTAAACTTAAACTTCTTCACGGTAGCGTCAAAAGCCGTCCGATGCTTGACCAGTGCGCCATGACGATATTTGACGATCAGTCAAGTTTCATGCTGGCGCCAGTCGCGAAGTCGTCCCCCCAGCACAGTGTGCTGGAGGGCGAATTGCAAGCCTAGCTTTGCGGTAGCCCTGACGACGGGATGTCCGGCGAGCCGAACGATGGCCCGACTCCTTAAGCTTCACCACGCGCCGCTTCACTTTGGTTGAAGCGACGCGAGATTGACCTTCAAATTTCAACCACTCCTGCTACCGCGCCGCCGGGACTAGTAGTGACCGGTACGCCGATGGTGACGGTGCGCTTGGCGGCTCGTGCGTCGCGCATGACGCCGCGTCATCCCATACGTCTGTGCCTCAGCATCTGACACCGTTAGGACCGTAGGCAGAGCTGCGAGGCCTAATGCGGCTAGTCCTAATCCTAAAAGGGAAAATGTCCTTCGGCGGGACACCATTTCCGAGTTGATTTCTTCGCTCATAAGATCTTCTCCCTCTAAAACGGTGCTCTTACGTGAGCAGCGACCGGAAACTTAGGTTCCGCTCGCATTAGCTTCTTTTGCAGATGGACGCGCCACCAGCGCCGCTAACTTTATCCCCCTGGGTTTCTTTTGCAAGACCAAGTCCTTGCTCTTGCGGCGAATTATTCCGCGCAGAATGACGGATCTTTCCACCAAGAAAGCTGAATTCCGTTTGGCGATGGCGGCGAAATTATATCGCTGCGAGGCGGTCGGCCGCATTCATCCGGATCATGCCGCGTTGGAGAAAGTGGTCCGTTTTATCGAGGGTCCGTCGCCGCCGGTGCTGAGGTGGTCAACGCGCCAACATTTGAGGTCGAGCGGTCAGCCCACGCCGAGCAGCTCGGCGCGCAACTGGCGCGTCAGCGCGCGCATGACCTTGAGCGCGAAGTTGGGCGTCTCGCTGACGCAGAACAGGAACGCTTGCTCAGAAACCGCAGCCAGTGTGACGTCCGTCTCGGCGATGGCGGTGGCGCCGCGCGGCTCATTTTCGATCAGCGAAATTACGCCGAAAATGCCGTTCGGCTCGACGATGAGGAGCAAACGATCGCCAAGATACAGTCCGACACGGCCGCTGTGAACGCAATATAATTCGGTCGCCGGGTCGCCTTCCTTGAAAATCGTTTCTCCCGCCTTGAATGACCGCGACGGCAGCCCTGCGTTCTGGAACATGCCGAATTTGACGGAGTCATCCAATATCGGCGCAGATCCCGCCTCGCGTCGGGAGGCGATCAACTTAGCGCGCAACCAGCGCGCCAGCGCGCGCATGACCTTGAGCGCGAAGTTGGGCGTCTCGCTGACGCAGAACAGGAAAGCACTCTCGGAAATCGCAGCCAGCGTGACATCCGTTTCGGCGATAGCAGTGGCGCTCCGCGGCGCGTTCTCGATCAGCGACATTTCGCCGAAAATGCCGTTGGCTTCGATGGTGTGGAGCAACCGGTCGCCGATCAAAATTCCCACGCGCCCGCTCTGAATGCAATACAGCTCGGTCGCCGGGTCGCCTTCCTTGAAAATCGTCTCTCCCGCCTTGAATGAGTGCAGCGGCAGCCCTGTGTTCTGGAACATGCTGAAGTTGATGGCCTTATCCGACATGCGCCCAGATCCTGTATCGAGCGGGGGAGGCGAAGCCTATGCCCGGCAGCGTGTGGAACTATGCCGACAGAAAGATTGCATTATGATGACGGTCCTGCGGCCTGTCTCAGGCGAAGCCGACGCGTGGCAATGGGCCGTCGCGTCGGCCTCTTTGGTTTCTGGCGTCTGCGACGGAGCAGTTAGAAAATGCTCGAATGAGCGCTATGCCCGCCCCCGGGATCGATTAACAGACCCGCCAGCAGGGACATGCCAGATGCTGCGGCGCCAAATTCGGTCACGCGGCGGGATCGGAGGAGCCGGTGATCCATCGGGTTACAGCGCCCTCGACGAGACGTCCGGAGTCTAAGAGCGGTTGTGCGTCGAGACCGCTCATCGGGGAGTAGCATATGAGCGCAAACCATTCGAACGATCCATCCTCCGGTGGGGTCGACCTTCAGGCATCCCTCGTCCGTCCCGGGCTGAAAACGCCACGAGCCGCGGCCATCGCCGGGATCCTTTTTTCGATCCTCCTGATTTGCAGCCTTTGGCTGCTATGGCGTTCGATCCCCGCCGACCCGCTGGCGGCCGGTTTCTGGCTGGAAACAAGCTCGGAAAGAGTATCGCTCGCCTTGAACCTTTTGCCATTCGCGGGTGTCGCCTTCCTGTGGTTCCTTGGCGTTCTGCGCGATCAACTCGGACCGAAGGAAGATCGCTTTTTTGCAACGGTTTTCCTTGGGAGCGGCCTGATGTTCCTAGGCATGACATTCGTCGCCGCGTCGGCCTTGGGGGGCCTCATCCTCGCCCATTCCGCGGCGCCAGGCGCACTCTTAGGTTCCGCCACCCTCGCCTTCGCTCGCGCATTCACGTTCAACATCATGCATGTTTACACATTCAAGATGGCCGCCGTCTTTATGATCACGACGTCCACGTTGGCCATAAACACTCAGCTCACCGCGCGCTGGATCGCATTTCTGGGATATGCATCGGCTGCGTTCCTTCTCGTTGGGAGCGGCTATCTGGACTGGGTTCTATTCGTCTTTCCGGCATGGGTTCTTCTCGTCAGTGTCTACATCCTGATTGACAATTTGCGAGGGTCCCAAACCGCAAGAGCGGAACGGGGGGCTTAAGAACGAGTAATCTGAATCGAGGCGGCTGTGTAAACCACACATCGCGACCAATGGCTGGTGAGCGTGATCCCGAAGAATTTTCGGCGCGGCTAGGCTGGCGTCAGATCAGCCGAAGAAGCCGATTCATTTTCGTAACAGTTGCGGCGCGTTGTCTTAACGAATGGTTAATTTACCATATTTCTACATATAGTATTGCGGGCAATGATCGCGGTATTTTTGTGAAGCATACCTAATACTCTAGAGGTGGCGCGGAGTTTGTACTATATCAAAGCGAATATCTAGATAAACCAAATTCAAAGGCTACCAATATCAAAGGCAACCAGATAACGCGATGAAAGAGTTCTCATAGTCTACGTGAATGCAGCCAGGTTGAGAACCCATACAGCGCGTTGATTCTATGGTATATTTTCGTCATGAATTGAGTCGCTGGGGGCGGAGGATAAGGCGAAGAGCTTGTTTTGGTTGTCGGATGCGGCATGGAAAGCGCTGGAGCCGCATCTGCCTCCCGGCAAGCCGGGAAGCCGCGTGTGGACGATCAGACCGTCAGCCTATGGGCCGCCGACGACCGTCTACAACAGGGAACGAAGGCGCAGGCGCGCCGCGAAACTACGCCAAGGCGAGGGCCTGGATTTTGAAAGCCGCCAATCACGACGTCGCTGAAGCGCAGGCGATGCTCGGCGTCATATACGCCGCTTCAGCTTTCAGCGTAGCCATAGCGGCCATATCTCCCACGGTAGGAAAAATGGCTCAAGTCTCCTTCGTAGCGCGACATTCTTGCCAGATCGACCTTGTTCATCGCGACGCCAAGCAGACGCTCGCGAATTTCCGGCGCCTTTTGGAGCGAAGCCTGAGCGAGGCGTCTGTTCGTGCGCGCCCACTCCACGACATAAATGAAAAAGTCGATGAAATTGATCGCGGCCCTCGTGTCGACGATCGGAACGAGCGGCGGTAGGTCGACAATGACGTAATCGAAATTCTCGCGTAGCTGATCGAACAGGCGTTTCGCCGCCAGCGATCCGAGAATCTTATTCGTATGCGGAAATTTGCCGGACGCCCCCGCGGCGAGGAAACTCAGCCCTGTCGACGGGTCGGTGAGGACCGCATCGCCAAGCTCGCTGCGTCCGGCGACGAGATGGACGAGGCCGGCGGACGATTGCGGCGCCATTTTCTGCGTCAGGTAAGGGTTGCGCAGGTCGCAGTCGACAAGAATCGTGCGCTCGCCGGCGTGAGCCATGAGCTGCGCGAAATTGCATGCGATGGTCGATTTCCCCTCGTTCGGCAGAGTTGAGGTCACGCCAATCACTCTGTTCGACTTCAACGGTCCGTTGAAGTCAGCGGCGACCTGCAACATACGCAGCCCCTCTGCATATTGCGAGAAGGGCGCATCGACGACGTAACGCAATATGCCGGCGCCCGAACTGGCGGCCAGCCCATCGCAGTGCGAGCCCGCGCTGTCATGGCCGGCCCCGCCCTTGCCGGCCTTGATCGACGGCAGCAGCGTGATGCAATTGGTCTTGACGAGCTCCTCGACCTGGGCGCCGGTGCGGAACACCCCGTCCGACATCTCGCGGATGAGCCCTATGACGAAACTGAGGCCGAGCCCAGCCGCGGCCGCAATCGCAATGACCAGCAGAATGTTCGGCTGGCTCTGATTCGTTGGGGCGATGGCGGGGCCGATAAGGCGCGAATCGGTGATCGGGAACGACTGCTGCTGAAGCGATTCCATGTAGCGCTGGAGAAAGCTGTCATAGATCGTGCGGTAGCTCTGCACTGCGCTTTCTAGTTCGCGGAGCTTAATTTGAGCGGCGTTGGCGTTCTGCGAGACCGATATGACGCTCGCAAGGCTCTGGGTGAGGCTCTGCTCGCGCGCGGCGGCGATCTGGTAGTCGCTCTTGTAGCTTTCGGCGATCTTGCGCATCTGATCGTCGATGTTGCGCCGGACCTCCTGCATCTGGGTGCGTAGATTGACGGTCGCCAGGTGGTCCGGACCGTAGCGATCGGCGAAGATTCGCTCGCGCGCGGCATAGTCGAGATATTGGCTGCGCAGCCGGACGATCACCTCGCTCTTCAGGCCGTCGGCGACCGAGGCATCTGGCACGCCCCCCGCCATCACCTCCTTAATGCGCTCGAGGCGCGCCTTCGCCTCCGCCGTGGCCGCCCGCGCGGTGACGAGTTGGGTGCTGAGCTCCGAGACCTGCTGCTCGTTCACGAGCAGGCCCTTGCCGGTGTCGACAATATTGTTCGCCTGTTTGAAATCGACCACTGCCCGCTCCGCCGCGGAGGTGTCGGCGCGCAACTGGACAAGGCGCTGCTGCAGCCAAGCGCCGCCCCGGCGTGCGGCGTCGTAGCGCGCGTCCAGCTGTTCCCTCAGATATGCGTTCGCGATGGCGTTGGCGATCTGCGCCGCCTTCTCTGGATCGTGTGATCGGAAGCCGATTTCCATGACATAGGTCAACCCCGCGCGAACGACGCTTCGCCGGCGCTCGAACGTGGCGAGCGCCCGGTTGGTCAATTCAGCCTCGGACAGCGGATTGTCCGGCTGCAGCATACCATCAAGGAAGGGCAGCGAACCCAGCCAGCTCGGAGCGCCCTGGACGCCGACGAACTCAGGATCCTTGGTAAGATGCAAGGACTCGATCACCGCGAGACTTATCTTCGGTGACTTCAGGATTTCGACCTCCGTCTGAACGCCGCCGGCGTCGATCGGCGTGGCGCCGGCCGCCTGTTCGTCCTTGAAGAGTTGCGCCTTGCGCGGGTCGATGACCATCGTCGCCACGGCGGTGTAGCTCGGCGGCGTTACGTAGAGATAAAGAGCTCCAAGAGACAATGCGCATGCGGTGACAACGAGGATAATCCACGTCTGCCGCTTGACCATGCTGACGACCGTGCTGGCGACGTCGACAAGCGACAGATCGTTTGCAAGGCCGTGATCGCCGGCGCCGGCCAGGCGCGTCTCGTCCGTTGGATTGATCTTCAACATTGATAGGTCCGCGTGGTTTTAAACGAACACAATGGCTTCAAATGAGCATGTCGAAAGCTACTTGCGAAATGGACGCGGTCCTTCCGGCTGGACTCTGGCTGCCTGCTCACGGCGTTTCAATTTCAAAAGTAGAGATAGGACGGGCGGCGGCAGCCTTGGCCACCCGCGATAATACCTAGCATGCACTGCTTTAAGGCTAGCAATATTTTATCCCACAATTTTAAGGATACCTTGCGTCGAAAAATGCGATCGCCCACCCGATAGCTTAATTCGATGGCCCGTTGTCCATAGACACAGCCGCTTGCGGCTATGATCCCATCGGGTGGCCGGAGCCACATGCCCATTCAAGATCGGGCCTCGCACCCCCGTTTGACGCATAATGACTCCCATCGCTCAACCTTTTTCGGACGGGGCTCTTGGCCAAAGATCAGATACGTTCCACCTCACAACGCGTTGCCGGAGCGTTGCATCCCTATAACAACAGGGCGACATCAGCGCTGATGCGGCTTCCGGCTGATTGACTCGACGTTGCAGGGGATTCACGCGGCTTTGCGAAGCAGATAAGGCTGGAGCGCCATGGAGCGGGACACATCGCGGGGGTCAGCTCGCATTTGAGCATGGAGGAACGGGA
This sequence comes from uncultured Alphaproteobacteria bacterium, assembly GCA_963815815.1. Taxonomy (GTDB): domain Bacteria; phylum Pseudomonadota; class Alphaproteobacteria; order Rhizobiales; family Beijerinckiaceae; genus Methylocapsa. The sequence continues at coordinate 27,797 of CAWFIA010000006.1, read as the reverse complement.
GGAGCGATATGTGGCGTGTAGCGACTGCCACCGACGATCGGGCAACTTGAAGAGAAAAATCGCCAACCAATGTGTCGCCCTCGCCGAGCAGCCCGGCAAAATCCAGAAGCCTACCGGCTTTCATTGGCCGCCCAAGCCAATCAATGCGAATTAATCAGCGGGAAAACGTATGACCGATCAGATCAGCGCGAGATACGGCGAAGATTCCGCCGTCGAGCCGGCGATCGGTCGTATAAACGACGATCACGGGATGGGCCGCAATCACCTCTAAGGGCTGGAAGGCAATGCGACCAATCCGATCCTCGCCGTACAAATTCCGACCGCTCCCGGCCTGGCTCAGTCTTTTGCTGGCGGCGCTCCGAATCCGTCTTACCCTAAACGATCGTAGGGCTCAGGCCGTCGCGCCGGCCTGATCAGCAAGCCGCTAGAGCACGCTTGCGAGGAGTTCCACACGTTCCCGAATGGCGTCGAGCTGTTGTGGCTCCCGCCATGGCGAAAATATGTTCCGAAGCCTCGAGGTCAGTTCGCCGCGCCGGCCGCGGAAAGAAATCGGCGCGAAGGGACGCTCCTGCGCCACGGGAGGTCCGTAAAGGCGAAAATATTCGGCAAAATTGCTTGCGCTCTCGCTGACATGGAGCAAGGTTTCGCACGGAGCGCCTTCCGCGTAGATCACATCGTGCGATTTAAGTTTGATGTGAAAGAGCTCAAGCTCGTCGCATTCGGCGGCTTCATAGAGTTCGACCGTCACGCCATTGATCAACCGGTCGGCGCTGACCAGCACTCCATCAATGAAAAGGGCGTGTCCCTGTGTCACATAAAGATCGGCGCTTGGCACGTTGTGTCCAAGTGCGGAACGGGCGATGCGGACAGGCCGCGCGCAGACCGGCCATGGCTTGCCACAATCGCTTCTTTGGAACTTGGAATATCCGACCCACTGAATTGGCCGGGCCATCCCCGAGGCCGTTGGCAGCAAATCCCCCATCGCCAGATCTTCGACTTTGCGCTCGCCGGCGACTGTCAGGATTCTTGTTCCCTTCAAAAAGCAATTGCCTGAGTGCGACTGCTTGCCGCCCCGCTCTCCTCGCAACCAATCAATGATCCCTATGATGCCCCCGCGGCCGTCGAGGTCGGACGCGGTCGCGGGCGACACTTTCGAAATGGTAGCCGTCGCGGTCAGGATTCCGATCGCGGCGAGGTTGCGGACGCCGGTCGCGAGAAATTGGCGTTTGGACTGTTGGGGATGCTCAATCATTTGATTCGTTCTCGTCAATGATGAAAACTCAATTGTCTAGCGTTCTTAGTTCTACTGCTCGAGCTTCGTAAGGAGTTCCTCGACCGAATATTGGTTCGACGTGCCGAGATTGACGGTGAAGGCCTCACCGGGACTTTTAAGGTCGCTTTCGGCGATCGTCCCGAAGCCGCGGGCGGCATCGAGCACATGGATGTAGTCGCGTTTCGGCCACAAATTGCCGAGCCGGATGCTGTTTCGCCCGACCTTCAGCTGCGCGATGATCTCGGGCATGACATGAGGGTTCGTCTCGCCGGGCCCGATTACATTGAACAGTCTGACGATGACGGCGGAGAAGTTCCGCTGCTTCGCGAAATACCTCGTGAAGTGCTCGGCGAAGAGCTTGCTCGCCCCGTAGACGTCGGCCGGCTCGAGCTTCGACGATGCTTCCCGATGCAGCTCCGTGTCGGGCGCATAGACTGCGCCGCTGCTGGCCAAAATGAAACGCGCGTCCGGCGGGCAGGCCGTCAATAGATTAAGCGTGCCGACCCAGGGCGATCGGGTGAAGAAATTCGTGACAAATGGCTAAAGTGCTGAAATCTGTCGTGGTCCACTGATTCGATTGGTGGAGCGGTACGATGGACGGGGCGGCGACGGAATTTGACGCGATCGACGAAGCAACTATTTTTCTTCGGTATTTCAAGGATATGCCGGACCATCGGCAGAAGGGCAAGGTGGTTTATCCGCTGGAGGAAATCCTCCTTTTGTGTCTTCTCGCGGTGCTGGCCGGGGCCGAGACCTTCGTCGACATCGCCCGCTTTGGCGATAAGAAGCTCAATCTGTTGCGCCGGTTTCGGCCGTTTCGCGACGGCACGCCGGCGCATGATCATCTCGGCGATATTTTCGCCACGCTGGACGCGCAGGCGTTCCAGCGCTGTTTCGTCGCCTGGGTTGCGGCGCTGACCAAGACGCCGGCCGACATCATCGCGATTGATGGCAAAACCTTGCGCCGCTCCTACCAAAAGAAGGGATCGAAGCAACCGATCCACATGGTCTCGGCTTTCGCCGCGCGCCAGCGATTGGTTCTCGGGCAGGTCAAGGTGAACGAGAAATCCAACGAGATCACAGCCATTCCCGCATTGCTCGACATGATGGCGCTCGAAGGCGCCGTCGTCACCATCGATGCAATCGGCTGCCAGCGCGAAATCGCCGCGAAGATCATGGACAAGAAAGCCGATTATATCCTCGCGCTGAAAGGCAACCAGGGAACGCTACGCGAAGATGTCGAACTCCTCGCAACCGAGCAAAAAGCAAGACAATTCAAGGATACGACGGTCAGCCGGCATGAAACGATCGACGCCGATCACGGTCGTATCGAAACCAGAACCTACACGGTGATCCACGATGTCGGTTGGCTACAACAGCGACACGACTGGCCGGGATTGAATGGCGTTCTGATTGTCGAAAGCAGACGCGAGATCGATGGCAAGGTCGAGCGGGAAACGCGCTTCTACATCACTTCGCTGCCCTTGTCAGCGCAGGTGATCGGCCCAATGATCCGCGAACATTGGGCGGTGGAGAACTGCCTGCATTGGGTCATGGACACGGTCTTTCGCGACGACGAATGCCGTGTCCGAACCGAGAACGCGCCGGCAAACTTCACCACCGTAAAACACATGGCGCATAATCTAACTCGCCGAGCGCCCGGAAAGGATTCTCTCAGGCTCAAGCGCAAAACCGCCGCTTGGGACGACGACTTCCTCGCAAGCCTCGTCGCAGCTTGAATTTTTTCACCCGATTCCCCTGCGTGCCGACCACATTCGTCTCGACGGCGCCGGAAGGGTCGTCCTCGCATTCGGGGATGAAATGAATCGCTGCGAGGTGAACAATGACGTCCGGCGAGAATGTGGCGACGAATTTTGCGACCGCAGACCCGTCGTTGATGTCCAGGCACTCGAGGTGGAATTTATCGAGCTCGTCGTCGCGGAACCGAACCCGGCCGTGTCGTAACGAGTCGACCAGCGCGACCTCATGCCGAGGATAGAGAACTCTCGTCAATTCGCGGCCGACATATCCATTTCCGCCGGTGATTAAAATCTTCTTGCGCATGTAAATTGATCCGCGTTGCGGCGGCGCTCATGAAGCCGCCAAATACAAAATCAGACGATGAGAGCGGCGGCTGTTTGAAAGCCCGCCGTTCGGGTCAGCCGTTTCTGTTGCGTCGCGCGAGGCGGCCTTTCGCGTCGGCTTTATTCCGGCGGCGGGAGCCGCGGATTTGTCGCGTGGCCGAAATCGGGCAATCCGCGCGGGTTCCGCCGACGCCGCGGCGGCCCCGCCCGATGCTTTCTCGGCCGGCAGCGACGGCGCGCCCACCAGTGAAACCCAGATCATGCCTCGAAGCGCGGAGAGCTGGCCGCCGCCCTTGTCCCGGGGGTTAGGAGCGTCCGAATGGTCCGGGCAAGAAACTCTAAATAATAAATACAAATCATCATGCCGATGCCAAAAATTAAAATAATAATATTAGTTTAATGCCACTTCACAATATATGTTCCCCACATCGTTGTCAATATAACTTTCTATAAAGAAAGTTTATAACTGCTACTAAACTTGTATCGTTCCAATCTTTACTTCCAGGCGGCGCGCGAGTTTTCCATTATTCGGATTGACCCATAATTATGCGCTGACCCCGATCCTGACGCTCGACGTCCGACGTCGCGCCCGCAACATTTCTGCCTTAGTGCGATCGAAGCGCGATCCGCCTTGTCACCCCCAACGTCCCACGCTTTGCTCCTTTATGATATATTCGCAAGCGCGCGCTGTGAGCGCCATGATGGTCAGCGTCGGATTTTGCGCGCCGCAGGTGACGAAGCTCGCGCCGTCCGTAACGAAGACATTCTCGGCGTCCCAACACTGGTTGAAACGGTTGAGAACGGATTTGCCCGGATCCTCGCCCATCGGGGCGCCGCCGACTTCGTGAATCGCCGTACCCGGCACAGCCGCTCCCGAGTCAAGCACGAGCCGCTTTCGCATGATCTTGAACGCCAGACTATGCAGAGGTCGCCCGGTCGGGGTCTCCTTGATCTCAAGACCCGCGGCCGCAACCATTGTCTTCATCGTCGCGAGCGCGGCGGCGATCATATTGTTTTCGTTCTCGGAGAACGACAGGTCGATGTGGGCCGCCGGAACGCCCCAGGCATCCTTCTTGCGCGGGTCGAGCGTCACCCTGTTCTGCGGCTGGGCCAGCATCTCGCCTTCTGCCGTCAGAAACCAAAAAGGATAGCCGCGCCCGATCCCGCCTTGAATCGCAAAGCCCCGCAGATAGGGCCCGTGCGCCGGCATGGGATTCTTGTACTGAGGCACGTAGAAGCCGCCGATCTTGCCGAAATCGAAAGCGTCCGTCTCGCCCGCTCCGCCGGCTTCGAGATCCGCATGCGGGCCCGAAAGGACGAAATGGACATGATCCATCAGATTGCGGCCGAGTAGGCCGGAGGAGTTCCCCAACCCCTCAGGATGGCGCGCGCTTTTAGAATTCAGCAGAACGCGCAGGGATTCGATGGTGCTCGCGCAGAGCATGATCACCTTGGCGTGCGCGGTCAGCCGCCGCATCGTCAGCCGGTCGATGAAGCGCACGCCCGTCGCTCGGCCCGTCGCCTGGTCGATCTCTATGCTCTCCGCGACTGCGTCGCTGCGCAGCGTCAGACGGCCGGTCTTTCGGGCCGCCAATATGGTCAAGGGAATGCGCGAAGGATTATTGGCGACATATCGCGTCGGAATGACGCGAGCGCCCGGCACGGCCGGCTCCACCGCCTCCCGAAACTTCTGCTCCGCGGCGTTGAGCGTCGTCGACCTGGCAAATTTGCCGTCAGGCAGCCCCGGCAAATTTTCGCTTGTGCCATTGACGCCGAGAAAGGTTTCGACGCGGTCATAAAGCGGCGCAAGATCGTCATACGATATCGGCCAGTCGGCGCCGTAGCCGTCCCAACTCGCGGCCTTGAAGTCGACGTCCGACATGCGGAAGACGATGCGGCCCCAAGTGTAAAGGCGGCCCCCGAGCTGACGGCCGCGAAACCAATTGAATGGCTTGCCCTGCGGCGTCGTATATGGGTTCTCGCTGTCGTTAACGAAGAATTTTCTCGTGGTCTTGGCGAAGGCGACGCAGCGCGCCTGAATTGGCTGGCCGTCGAGGATCGTCGCCCTTGCCCGCGTCAGGATCGGATGGCCCGTCGCCAGATGATGCCCGGCTTTCCCAGGTTGAGGAAAATCGGCGATCGGATCGACCTCGCGCCCCGCCTCGAGCAAGAGCACCCGCATACCGCCTTCCGTAAGCTCCTTTGCAGCCCAGCCGCCGGCGGCCCCGGATCCGACGACAATGGCGTCATATTGGCCGATCTCTGGCGTGTAGGCGATTTGGGGCATGAAGCGTGTTGGCTCCGAAACGATGTAGCGATAGAAACGCCAGTCCTCAAGGTATACCGACGTCTCTATCCTATGTACATAGCTCATTTGGTTGTCGTCATCGGCGCCGCCGGCATAAGCCTCAGGTCCGCCGGCTCTACAACCCTAGATGGCGGGCAGCATGACCGCGGCGATGAGCGCGCCGACGAACAGGCTGTTCCTTCAAGGCGAAGACGATGGGATTATCATCGACGCGGCGACGATGCGCCATCATCGGCATGCGACTGATCCAGTACGTAAGGATCGGGCATACGAGCCAGAGATATTCGGGATGGCGGTAGAGGGAAAGCACCGAGGCTGAAGAAATATTAAAGAGAAAAGACCGTAGCCGGACGCAGTCGCCAGTCCACCGACGACATCGATTTCGCGCAATCTGTAGTTACGGTCGTCGGATCGGGCAGTTCGCTGTCGAGGCGCGTCGCGCGCTCGATATAGCCCTTGATGAGCGCCAGCGGGCCGAAAAAGAACGGCGAGACGGTAAGACGCTACTGCGTGAGGGTGACACCGAGCGCCGCCGCGCGCCCAATGACGCGCAAGGGGGTAGAGCATCACCAGCGCGGCGGCGTGGGCAAGCATCTTGGTCTTCAGCCAGCAACTATAGGCGTTGGTCAAAGGCGAAATAGACGAGAAGCACGCCGAATCAAAGTGCGGTCGAGATCGACGACAAGCGGAAGGGCGTCAGTGGCCGGGGCCTCAACGGTCGCAGGGTCGATCGTTGAAACCGACGTAGGAATCTCCGGCCGCAAATAAGCATGTTGAAAAACTAACTCTGCGCAAACAAGCAGGGTCCAAAGTTTGCCCCGGCCTCAGGTCAGCGAGGCGGCGCGCGCGTCCGGCTCCCTACGGAGAGTACTATTTGCTCCCAAGCGGCGTTGATCAGGAACCAAGGCACTATCTTGGCGTAGCGCGGGAAAAGGCGCCGTGGCTCGCTGACAATGCGATGAACCCATTCGAAGCCTGACGAACGCATCCACTTTGGCGCCCGGGCCACCGCCCCGCTGTGAAAATCGAACGCCGCTCCGACTCCAAGCAAAGTCGCGCCGCGAATCCGCCCAACATGCTCGCTCATCCAGAGCTCCTGCTTCGGCGTGCTCAGCCCAACCCACACGACTTGGGCGCCTGATGCATTGATGAGATGGAGGATCTCCGCGTCCTCTTCCTCCGTGAGAGGCCTGAAAGGCGGTGAGTAGGAGCCCACGACCGTCAGCGCAGGATATTTGGCCTTGAGACTCTTGATCATAGCTTCGGCGACTCCCGGCTTGCCACCATAGAAATAATGACGAAGGCCCGTCGCTTCACCTGACTGACATATGGCATCTACAAGGTCAGCCCCGCTTACGCGCCCGATCTCTTCTCGCGCCCTTATCTTCGCGAGCCAGACCAGCGGCATGCCATCCGGCGTAACCATCCCAGCGTTACGGTGGATCACCAACATCCGCGAATTGCTGACGGCCAGCTTCACGCCATGAACATCCCTGACGCATACATATTCACTCTGTTGGTCGGCCACCCACAGCATGATTTTTTCGACTGCGGTCTTTAAGGTGACAAGACTTACCGGCACGCCCAACACTAAAATCGACAGCGGACGGGGGACCGCAGCATTGTTCACCTTGGAGCGGGAGGTCGCCTCTTCTGGTAAATGCACCGCGTCTGTTTCGGACAAATCGAGAGAAACGCTCTGAGCGTCTTGATGCGGCACGACAGATCTCCTCAACTAACGCAGTAAGAAACGCGGAACAGTTGACGCGTAAAAGCTGACACAAGACTCAGTCTTGCCAGATTATAAAAATATTATATCGAGCGTTTGTACTTATAACTTGTTCGTTTTGTTATTTATTTAACCTATTTGCGCTATATACTTGTAATAATGTGTTTATTTTGTAATACATCATTGTTCACGCGTTGAGCTACTACCATATCGATGGTATCGACGCTGTTAAATATTCTAGTAACTATCCTTAGCGAATCTGACAGAGGCCCGCATCCCCCAAGTAAGTCAACATCTGGAAATTTCCGCGCGGAACTCGAAAAACATCGCGCGATTGCGGGCGTCGTGATTTAATCCGGTGATGCGCGCGTCGAGAATTGTGATGGTTCGGCAACCGGGATTGTTCGATCTGGATGAGCAGCATCGCGAACTGTCGGAGGTTCGCTATCCGCTGACACGATTCTCGACAAGAGCAACACGGCGGCCAAGTCTGGGCGGATACGGCATATTGTTCGAAGGCGAACGAGGCGCAGATGCAGAAAAACGGCTTCGTCTCGAAGGCTCACTTCCGCCGGCGCGCCGGCGCCGCGCTGACGGGGTCGAAGGCAAAAGCCAACGCCGCGTTCAAAAGTCCGGTCGGCTGGCGAAACCGTCTTTGCCGCCGAGAAACATCGCTTCGGTCTGTTCGCGCGCACCATCGGCATCGCGCGGGCGAAGGCGAAGATCGGCCTCGCCAACATGGTTCCCACACGGCGCAGAGAGCATATATGCAGTCTAAATCGCTTTTTATAAATGCGATTTAACCTTATTTAAACACTGCACTCCATGCCAATCATCAATTTAGGCGACATCAACACGCTATCTGTTTAAACCTTAACCTACTGTGTTTTTTTGGGTGTGAAATGTTGATAGATACGGAGCGTAAATTTATGTTCAGCTGGCAAACGATCACATTGATATTGACCAGCGTCAGCTGCTCAGCGCTAGCGCAGATTTCCCTGAAGCACGGGATGAGCCAAGCGGCTGTACAGGCGTCTCTGGCGACCGGCGGAGCGGCGCACATCGCCATCGCCGTGGCGGCGACCTCAACAATATTGCTCGGACTGGCGCTGTATGGATTTAGCGCGGTGCTCTGGCTTTTCGTGCTCGCCAAGCTTGACGTATCGGTGGCTTACGCTTTCGTTGCGCTTGGATTTTTGTTGACCATGACTCTTGGCTGCGTGCTGCTCGGCGAGCCTCTGACGCTCCACAAGGTCGGCGGAACCGTTCTCGTGGCGTTGGGAATTTGGCTTGTGGCGACGAGCCCGCGATCTGGAACCGTCGGCCGGACGGTCGCGACGCAACCGGGCGCGCCCATTCTCGCCATCGCCGAGATGAATGCCGCTCATGGCCACGAGAGCTTGCCGAACTAGTGGCTCGATTCAGTCAGATTGACGGGTATAGATGCTTGAGTTTGATACGGGCATCCGCTGTGGTGAACTGCCAATCGGCCTTGGCCTGGTTGGCGTTTCGATCGTCCTCCCAAGCTGCGATTTCGTCGATGAGGGTTTGTTTGTCTGGGATGCGGCGATCGAGGCACTGCGACGAAAGGACGCCGCGTTCGGATTCCGCCATATCGAGCCAACTGCCATGCTTTGGAGTGTAACGCAATTCGAACCGTTCGACGAGCCGCCTTGCTTCGGCGGCGGGAAAAGCTTGGTGGGGCGAGGCTGGCTTGTGGGTGTTGAGATTGTCCTGGACGAGAATGATTTTCCGGGCATTCGGAAAGTGAGTATCTGACAGATCCTTCAGCGCGTGAGCATAATCCATAGCGGTGTGGCGATCCGTGACTTTGACATGCCGCCAGCCTTCGAGCGGCGCAAACATCATAAGATTGGCCGTGCCGTTGCGCTCGTATTCATAATCGAACCTGACCGGCCGTCCCTCTTTCATCTTGATCGGCGCGCGTGTTTCGGCAATCAACTGCTTCGCGGTCGCGTCCAGGCAAACCAGAGGAATATCGGGATCGCGTGGCCGCGTATAGACGGCCAACACCTCCTCCATGGCGGCGACGAATGCGCTGTTGGCTTCCGGCGGAATGACCCACTGCTGTTTCAGATGCGGCTTAACGATGTTTTTTTGAGAGTCCGCCCGATCGTGCTGTCGCTGGCGCGATCTACGATGTTCAGCTCCACGACCTTGTTCTCCAACAACCGCAATGTCCAGCGGGCGCGGCCCTTGGGAGGTTCAAAACAAGCCAGGGCGATCAGCTTGGCTTCCTTCTCGCCGTCGAAAATTCTGGCAACGGCAGGCGTGGCGCGCGGCTTTCGGCTCAACACCGCCTCGAAGCCCTCTTCCACCAGCTGTTTGCGCACCCGGTAGACCATGGATGGGCTGGTCTCCAGGGCATCGATGATCTGGTTATCGCTCCATCCTTCGCCGCCTTCCGAGACGTCCGCCTTGAGCAAGATCCGCGCCTTCATCAATCGTTGCGCCGGGCTGCTCCCTTTCCGGATCAGCGTTGCAAGCTGTTGACGTTCGTCGTCGTTCAGCCGCACAATATATTTCTTTACGATAATTTCCTTCGCAGCCATGATCGCCTCCGTCGCTGGGGTCGCCCCGAAAGCGAATCATCAAATCCTTTCAAATTAGTTGAAGCGCGCCACTAGGCGCGTCGGCTCTGGTGCAAATTTGCTGACGCGCGCGATTGGAAGCGCGCGCGGGGCCGCTGATCCGGCAAGGACGGCGTCCCATATCTCGGGCTCCGTTTTGCCGTGCATGCAAAGCCTTCCGAGTTTGAACGGCCTTTGCGGATCCTGTGTATCAGTTCGACGCTAGTGATCGTAATGCGCGCGCTCTTCAAGCGCTTCAATCCGAGCGTCGGAGTCAATCGAAGCTTGATCAATCCGTGATCCTGCTCAATCAGGTTGTTGAGATATTTCGAGAAGCGGATTGTGGTCCGCTTGCCGCCCTGGTCTTCAAGGAATGCCCGCGCCGCGCGAGGCGAGGCCTGATAGCCGTCGCGCGCGATCTTGCGCGGCAGCCGGCCCTAACGCTTCAACGCCCGCACGGAAAAAGGCTTTGGCCGCCGCGACATCCCGCTTGGCGCGGAGCAGAAAATCCACCGTCTTTCCCTGCTTGTCGACAGCGCGGTGAAGATAAGTCCACCTGCCTTTGATTACACTGGTTTCGCCGACGCGCCAGGAGCCGCCGGCCTGGCAGGCGAAGCGGCTCCAACGCTTTTCAAATTCAGGAACGTAGCGCGCCATCCAGCGCATGATTGTCGTATGGGCCGGTGAAACGCCCCGCTCGCCCATCATCGCCACGCGATCTCGAAAGGTGAGCTGAAGCGAAAGATAACCAGCGGACGCCGAGGATGATGACCTCCCGGTCGGAATGGCGCCCTTTGAAAAGATCATCTACGCTCAGCATCCAAGCGCGCGTCCTCAAAAGGCGGCGTCGCGGTGAATATGCCCCGCTTCAGCCGCTTGCGCCAGAACCACCGGGACGGGGATCGGGACACCGGGACAAAACCTATAGGGGTGTCCCGGTGTCCCGGTGAGGAAAGTATAAACGCTGACTTTCTTAAGCTCGCTCGGCTCCTTACGGCGTAAAGAGAAACCCGAAAAAGCCCGAGCGCGGACTTGTCTGACCCCTAGCGACCCCATATTCGCCGCCCGGGCTAACGCCGGTCACCACTACCTGCGTATTCCCCAGGCCATTCTCCTTCACCAGCGCATAAAGTATGGCGGCATTCTTAGGCGAGATACGCACGCAGCCATGCGAGACCGGTTTGCCAAGATTCCTTACGTCTAAGCTGCCGTGGATGGCATGACCGTCTCTCATAAAGAAAATGGAATGGGGCATGGGGGCGTTGTCCCATTGTTTGCTATACCAAATTTCGTTCATAGAGGTGGCAGTATAGGTTCCTGATGGAGTTGAATATCCTTCTCGGCCAGTTGATACCGGCCATTCATATGCTTCTACCCCATCCAAAAAAACTGTCATTTTTTGATTTGTTTTATCGATGTTGACGAGGACGGCTCCGGCTTCCGCAGAGCGACTGACGCGGGCGTGGCCGGAGCCTGCATGAGCCGTCGCCAGAAAGAGGACCGATGTCGTGGCAATGGTGGTCAACAAAAGTGCGATTCTCATCAATTGATTTAAGGATGTGCACATATGCGGCTCCCCAAGGCTGCGGAAATGAGGATATGCCCAACCGTGGCAAACACAAACGCCCCGCTTCATTTTTTCTTGGCCGGCCCCGCTCTGGCTTGTGCGGCTCAGGAGTGGGGTGCGTCTCCTAGGCGCGGCTCGCAAGGGCGATGTCATCATCACGGCAAAGCTGGATCGCATGCTCCGCAGCGCCTCGGATGCCCTTGGAACGCTTGAGGTTCTGAAGGCGGAAGGTGTATGATTGAGCTCGGCGGCGACGTCTGCGGCAATAGCATTTCGAAGCTGGTCTTTATTATCCTCAGCGCTGTCGCTGAAAACGAGCGTGATCGCATTCGCGAGCGCATCCGCGACGTCAAACGCGGCCTAGCATCACAAGGCGTCTACGGCGGCGGCAAAGGCCCGTTTGGCTTCGATGTGGCAGACGGCAGGCTCGTGCCCAAGGAAAGCGAGCAGGAAGCGCTTAAGACCATGCGGGCGATGGAGGCAGCTGGCGCTAGCCTTCGTGAGACAGGCGAGACGATTGGCAAGCATCCGGAGACCGTAAAGCGAATTCTCGCCCGGGTCTAAGGCTCGCCGAATCGTCCTACATCAAGGCCGTCCTTCAGGGGCGGCCTTTTTCATTTGGGAGAAATCGTTCGCCAAACGTCAAAACGTAACACCGCGACCGCCGCGCGTTCGATCTGCCGTAAGCAACGGTAGTCGGCAGTTTCTAAGCGGCGACGGGCGCAGCCCCTGGGCTCGTAGATATAGAAGCGCCGAGCCTTTGCGCGCGACGCCGCGCCGGTCCGCCTCGTAGCGGGAGAGATTGTCGCCGAGGCGCTCCTGGTTGGCCATGAACTCCTCCCAGCCGATATAGCCCGCGAAGGCGTCTCGAAGACAGATCGACCAACTCTCGATCGGCACGGCCACCGCGGATGCGTGCGCGGCGCCGGGCCGGCGGCGGCAAGGATCCTGCCGCCGTCTCCGTACACATAGGCGCGCCAGCGTAAGCCGGATTCTTGAGGATTTGTGTGACCCGCGAGCTGCTGGCCTCCCGCCAGACGACCTCATGCGGCGCCGGCCTGCGAAGCGGGCGTCGCGCGCGTCAGCAAATTTGCACCAGAGCCGATTTGAATAGTCATCCCTTTTACATCAAATTATTCAGATTAGCGCCAATGTTATTTGATTTTCGTAGCCCTATAAATGCGCCGAAAAGCTTTAGCGAATCGATATGCTTGCACTTCCGAGAGATATGGACGGGGTAGGATGCTGATTGACGCGAGACTGATAAACTCGTTTGCAGACATAAGCGCAGACGTTTGCATTATCGGCGCGGGAGCCGCCGGCATAACCATGGCGCTTCAGTTCGCGGAGAAAGGAACCGAAGTCGCGGTCCTCGAAGGCGGAGGCTTGCATTCGGATCCAGTGACCCAGTCCCTCTACGCCGGGGAAAGCGTCGGGCTGTCGCATGTGCCGCCGGACCAATCTCGCAGCCGGTATTTGGGAGGAAGCACGAATTGTTGGGGCGGCTGGTGTCGGCCATTGGAACCGATCGACTTTGAAGCGGGGCCGTGGGTTCCGGAAAGCGGGTGGCCGATCAGCAGGAGCGACCTTCTGCCTTATTATTTGCGCAGCCATCAATTGCTGGAGCTGCCTGAATTTGAATATGACGTCGATCATTGGTCTTCGGAGATCGTCAAGAACAAGGCCGCGCTTTTCCCAATCCAAGGGAGCGACCTGCAAAATGTCGTCAACCAAATGAGTCCGCCAACCCGATTTGGTTCGGTCTATCGCGCTCGATTGAGCAAAGCGCAAAACGTAAAACTTCTGCTATTTGCGAATGCGCTCGAAATCCTCACGGACGAGAGTGCAACGAAGGCGACTGGCGTTGCGGTCGGGACTCTCAACGGCAAGACGTTTGCAATCTCGGCAAAGATCGTGGTCCTAGTACCGCTGCACAGAGGATTTGACGGGTTGTTCTTGGGCGGGGCGTAGGACTGGCAACGCTTCAGGGTCGACCAATACCTCGATGCTCCGTGCGCCGCCGACAGTGCGTCTGAGCAGGCCGGCGCGCTCGAGCGTAAGCACCATTTGATGGACCGAAGGCGGGCTGACGCGGAAGTGGCGTTGAAGGTCGGCTTCGGCCGGCGGTCGGCCGAGCACCTGCGTGTAGGCGTAGATGAAAGCGAGATACTGCCCCTGCTTTGGCGTAAATCTGGGATCGGAAAGAGGAAGACAGATGCCGGCCATGTGATTCATCTCTCGTGCCCTCAACCAGGGGGCGTCGATGAATGTACGTTACAGGGTCGAATTGAGCCAGGCCGAGCGCGACGAACTGACCGCGCTGCTGAGCGGCGGCCAGCACGCCGCACGTAAACTCAAGCGGGCGCAAATCTTGCTCGCCGCTGACGTGGGGGTCAGCGATGAAGACATCGCGATCAGCGTCGCCGTCGGTGGTTCAACCGTTTATAGGACCAAGCGTCGCTTCGTCGAAGGCGACCTAGCCGCCGCGTTGAGCGAGGAGCCACGTCCTGGCGCGACGCGCAAGCTCACAGGGAAGGAAGAGGCGCTCCTGGTGGCGACGGCCTGCTCCACGCCGCCAGAGGGCCGGGCGCGCTGGACCCTGGAGTTGCTGGCTGGCGCGATGGTCAAACTGACCGGGCGCGACGGCCTGTCGCGCGAGACGGTGCGCCGTCGCTTGGCCGAGAACGAGCTGAAGCCGTGGCGCAAGGACATGTGGCGCATTCCCCAAATCGATGGCAACTATGTCGCCCGCATGGAGGATGTCCTCGACCTCTATGCCGAACAGCCCGACCCGAAGCGGCCCGTGGTGTGCTTCGACGAGAGCCCAACCCAGCTCATCGGCGAGGTGCGCCAACCAATTCCAGCCGCGCCTGGACGACTTGGACGCTATGACTGCGAGTATCGGCGCAACGGCACGGTCAACCTGTTCATATTTCTCGACGCTCATAGTTCCTGGCGCAAAGTGAAGGTGACCGAGCAACGCACGGCGCGTGACTTCGCCCAATGTATGCGAGACCTTGTCGAAGTCCATTACCCCCAGGCTGAGCAGATTCGGGTCGTGCTAGACAATCTATCGACCCATTCCGCCGGCGCGCTGTATGAGGCCTTCCCGGCCCCGGAAGCGCATAGAATATTGCGTCGCCTGGAGTTCCACTACACCCCCAAGCACGCCAGCTGGCTCAACATGGTCGAGATCGAAATCGGGGTGCTGCGCGGTCAGTGCCTGGATCGACGCATCGCCGAACGCGACAAATTGGTTTCAGAGATTGCAGCCTGGGAAAGACAGCGCAACAACGCTGGCGCCCGTATCAACTGGATGTTCTCCACCGAGAAAGCCAGACAAAAGCTGGCGCGCGCCTATCCCGACCCAGCCAAAGAGTCATAATCCCTGTGCAGCGGTACTAGCCGCAGGGGGCATAGAAAACCCAAGGCTACTTCTCGTATCGAACAAAGTCCGCGCGGCAGGCCTTGGGAATGAGCGCGACCTCGTCGGTCGTTACTATATGGATCATCCACGGATCCATACGACGCGAGTTCTCGATTGCGGCCGCCAGACGCTATCGGCCTCTCTATGACATGACGTTGCGCAAGATTTGTAGGAGGCTCGGGGGGGACAATTTCCCCCTTTCAATGCATCTCGCACCGACGGCGCTCGCTCAGCGCCGGATGAATCTTCTGAATTCCCGCACCTATCTGGTCGCGCGTAGCGGCAACGATGTCACGAAGTCCTACTTCGTCTTGAAGGCGCTTCGAAGATCTCTGCTCGCGCGAAAGCAGTTTGGCTACCCACTTTCCAAGATCTCGCGAGACCTCCTGCGCCAGCTGCCCATCCTGCTCGCGCACGCGCCGAAGACGATGCTAACGGTGGGCGAGGTTCTGTTGGAGCCCTATCTTCCAAGGCGCAATTTTTTTCTTGAGTTCATAATCGAGCCGGTCCCGAACAGAGAGAGCAGAATTACTCTTCTGACAGAATGCGACCGGCTTGGAATGAGAAAAATTCGATTAAACTGGCAATTGACCCAACAGGACAGGGATCACTACGACCGTTTGAACAAGATGGTGGTAGCGGAGCTGACCAAACTCGGCATCGTGTCGCCCACCGACGTCCACAGCGACCCGAGCGATTTGTGGCCCCACAATATTGCTGGTTGCTGGCATCATATGGGGACGACCCGGATGTCTGATGACCCGGCCAAGGGCGTGGTTGACGCCAACTGCAAGGTGCATGGGGTCGAGAATGTCTTCGTCGCCGGCAGTTCGGTGTTTCCGACTGTGGGCAGCGATTCGCCGACGATCACCATCGTCGCGCTCGCGCTTCGCTTATGCGACAAGATCCTAAACGACTTTCAGGCGGCATGAACTGTATCCATTCGGCCAAGACCCCCTGGGGATGACGCAGGACGGTTCCGGCGAGCGATTTTAAGCTGCTACCGCCGTTTTGATTTGGTCTTGGCTTGCCTTCCAGGGTTCCGGTGCAAAATTTCTGAATCGGTTCAGCCGGACGCTCCGCGGCCTGATTTGGATCAGGCAGCAGGAACTGCATTTTCAACAACTTATAGACCGCCGTTCGCGTCGACCGCACCGAAAATTCCATTGTGAAAACGACATCGCCATCGATCTCGCAGAATTGCCCGATGAAGGCGAGATTGATCGAGCCTTGAGGTGCGGCCTCCGGCCGACGCCCTCCCACCGGACGAGGAAGGGGCTTGTGATGTAGGGCATCATGCAAAGGATGCAGATCGCAGAGGCGAGGATGCGCGGTAGCTGCACCCGAATCGCAAGTGCGAACGAAGCTCGACCAGGAACCTCTCCGCCTGTGCAATCGGACATCTTTTTCTGTCAAATCGCATTGAATGTCGCCCCTTTTGCGCGTTGAAGTCTAGCCCCGTAGGTGATCCCGGTTGTGGAGCCGGGCGGCTCTGGCGTTGAGGACATTGGCGCCGATTCGCCGATCAGGCGCGCTTCTTGAAGCGTCAGCTTTCGTTGCCGATCTCGATAATCTCGTAATGGTGGGTGAGCCGATCGAGCACAGCGCGGGCTGTCTTGGCGTTGCCAAAAACGACAGAACGCCACCATTTTCGGAGAGGTAATATCCGAGGTAACGATCACCAACCCGGACCATACGCTGTGTGGCACCCCCTGCGCGAGGCAATCTCGTCAAGGCATCATAGGCCGAACGGATAGGTGTCTGGAGCCCCCTCCGGACGACCGCCGGCCAGCGGGGTCACCGCGCTGGTTTCCGCAAACCAGACATAGAGGTCGAACTGGTCGGGAAGGATCGCTTCGAAATAATGGCTCAGGAATTCTGTCTCCGGCCGGTAGACGACGCCGATGGCGCGCTCCAGCCGCGGCTTCGACAGGACCTCGCGCAATGCGCTTTTTGCGCCAGAGCGCCACTCGGTCAAGGAACGTTCGAGAAAGGTCAGCCGGAAGACACGCTCATAGCTGTCGAGGCGCGCAGGCGTGACCGTCATGATTTCCATGGGCCCGTCCCAGTCGCTCGCAGCGGCGACCGTCCCCCGGTCCGTGCCGAAGCCGATCAGCGCCGCCGAGCCTCCAAACGCCGCACGGCAGGATTCGCCAATGTTGAACTCGCCCTGCCAGCCCATGGCGGTCGCCGCAGCGTTGCCGACGTGCGAATTATGCGCCCAGACAACCGCCTTCGCATCGTCGCCGCGCGCGGCGATCAGCCGTACGAGCGTGTCGAACATATGGCGATCGCGCAGGTTCCATGATTTGGTGGAGCTGCGATACATCAGCCGGTAGTAATGCTCCGCGGCCCGCACCACTCTCGCGTTCTGCGCCGCGTCGAGGAAGGCTTCGCCGTCGCTGTGAACATATTCCAGCCGCTTGTCGAGCAGCGCCCGCAGTTCTGCGACCACACCGTTTTCGCAAGGCGATTTGTCGAATCGGAATGCAGCGCGGCCATAGCGCGCGGGCTCGTCCTGCCACGGGGTGAGGCAGCCATAACGTTTGCGCGCCGTTTTTGCTTCGTCGGGGTCGACCCGATCGAGATAGGCGAGAACCGCCGCTATCGAAGTTCCTAAACTGTATATGTCGAGCCCGTAGAACCCGGTCCGCGCCTCAACGGGTAAGCTCTCATTGTGCGCGCGCAGCCATTCGATAAAATCATGCATTTCGATATTGCGCCACATCCAGGTTGGGAAGCGGGTGAAAGCTTTATCCGACGAAGGCTCATGCGCCTTGTGGCGCACGTGCCGATCTATTCGCGTAGCGTCAGGCCAATCGCCTTCCACAGCGACGATGCTGAACGCGTGCCTTTCGATCAGGCGACGCGTGATCGCGGCGCGGGCTTTGTAGAATTGCGAGGTGCCGTGAGTTGCTTCCCCGAGAAGAACGACCTTCGCGTCCGCGAAACGGTCGAAACACGCGCCGAAGTCCTCTGCGTCTTCGGGTGACGGCAGCGGCTCGCAAAAGGCGCGAACGACCGCGGCCGCTTCATCGGCTCCCTCGGCGCGAAGGGCTTCGGCAATGAGGACGTCGGCCATGGCTCATCCCACCTGAACATCGTTTGCGAAAGAGGCCGCAGATTTCAAAGAAGCGTAATGCGCCCAACGATTTATCGAAGGCGTTCTCGCTATAGAAGATGGTGTTTGCCGACCATGCGAACCGTGCTGGCCTGCGGGCCCTTTTCTCCCATCTCCTCGACAAAGCGAACTTCGGAACCGACGGTCAACCGGTCAAAGGCGTCATCGAGAACGCTGTTGCGGTGAAAATAGACCTCGCGGCCATCTCCTGTTTCGATGAAGCCGCAATCTTGCTCGGCGAGGAATTTCGCCACATGGCCATGATCCCCCTCCTCATGCGGCTTGACCTGACCGCGCGTTTTGCGAACGGCGTCCTCGATCTGACGTTGCGCCGCGTCGAAAGCATCCTTGATCGCCACCGCGTAGTGTTCGTGCTCGGCCGCGTCGCCATGAGTTTTCGTCACAAAGACGTCCGTGTGCGAGGGCATAGCGATGCGGATATCGATCTTGAACAGATCGCCCTGCCGACGCCGCGCCGACGGCGCAATCACCGTCACGTTGCAGCTCGTAATCCGGCCGTAAAATTTCTCCAGCCGCTTGGCTTGTCGTTCGACTTCGAATTGAATCGCCGGCGAGGGCTCGGTGTTTTGGAAAGAGATGTCGAGGGGAACCTTCATTGGAATTTCCTATCTCAAAACATGTGGCGTCTGCTTTGGCGCGGCCAAAAAAGTTAAAATCATGCCGGACACGACGATGCATGAGAACGCCCAAGCCCTCGTCCAACGCCACGACCCCAATCGGTTGGGACGGAAACCGCACTGCGCCTCGGAGGTCGCGAGGCGAAATACGGACATCGCGGCGGCTCACGGCCCGCCTGCCCGGCGCATGGGCGCTGCTCATTGTCGCCAGTCACTGAACACTGCTCCGTCCCGGCGTCACTCCACCGCGCCGTCTGGCGCGCGAATAATTGAAAACCCGTTCCTTCTGCGCGTCCTTGATCTGGCGCAATCCGACTGGCCTTGCCGGCCACGCCCAGACCGGAGCCATGACTTTGATCTCGCTGGCGGATTGGTTCTTCAAATTCATTAAATCGGCGTTCCAACAGATCCCGCGCCGCTTCCCGCGCGCCTACATGAAGAGAAGCGGCTTTCATGGAGGCGATCCCCGTCGGCCACAGGGCCACAGCGCATTTAAGGCGGCGGGCATCAGCGTGTGTCGATCTTGGATGTTCGCCGGGGTCGAGTTCCTCCCAGATGATGTAAAATACGGCCAGCGTCGTCCGAGCGCATCTCGCGGGAATTACGGCGGAAGCTCGGCGGCGCCGCGCAGGACAGTTCGTCCGCCTGCCTGCTCCGTTTCTTGCGATGCGCCAGCCCTCGTAGTAGACGCCCCCGAACAAGGATTGGGAGCTGAGCGGCGAAATAGACTGCCTCGTCGAGCGTTAATCGATCGCGCAAGGCATACAGGACCGCGCGGAGCGCGTTATAGGCTCATGCCGGGTTTCAAGGTAATGCTCCGCCATCGTTTTTTCGTCTGTTGGATCGGATGATCAAACACCGGAAATTGTTTATCGCCCCTGCTTACCTCCGAAACTGCCCTGATTAGCGAAAAATTACTTGGCGCCAAGCGCGCCTTGATCTCGATTATTCATCCAGGGCGGCATTGACTAACCTTCCGGGCAGCTGCCTGCAATATTGCAGGCGTCCCAGCACGATTTTCGCGCTACGGTTGATCGTGATCAAAGAGTTCGATCCCGGGTTGGAGCAGGCTATAATCTCAACCAGGTAGAGGAAGCTAATGACCAGCTCAAACTATATCCGCTGGTTTGGCGAGCTTAGCGCCGCCGATGTCGCCACGGTAGGCGGCAAGACGGCCTCGCTCGGCGAGCTCTACTCCGCGCTTTCAGGGAAGGGCGTGAAGGTTCCGCCGGGCTTCGCGATTACCGCGCAGGCCTACCGTGACGCACTGACGGCGGCGAGCGCCTGGGCGCCGCTGCATCGGCTGCTTGACGGGCTTGATGAGAGCGATGTCGATCTGCTTAGCCGAACGCGCAGCCGCCGCGCGCCAGATCGTCTATGCGGCGACCGGCGGCGAAGAGCTCCGCCGTCAGATTGTAGGTGCCTATCGGGACCTGAAGAAAAGATCCGGAAGGCGCCTCACCGTCGCCGTGCGCAGTTCGGCGACGGCTGAGGACCTGCCGACCGCGAGCTTCGCAGGTCAGCACGAGAGCTATTTGAATGTGAGCGGCGAGGCGAACGCGGTTGAAGCTTGCCGGCGGTGCTTCGCCTCGATCTTCACTGACCGAGCCATAGGCTACCGCCTCGACAATGGCTTTGACCACTTCAAAGTCGCCTTGTCGGTGGCCGTGGTCAAGATGGTGCGTTCGGATATCGGATCGAGCGGCGTGATCTTCACGCTCGACACCGAGACTGGGTTTCGGGATGTGGTGTTCGTCACTGGCGGCTACGGCCTCGGCGAGAATATCGTCCAAGGCAGCGTAGATCCAGACGAGTTCTATGTGCACAAGCCGACGTTCAAGAAGGGATTTCGGGCGGTGCTGGCGCGCAGGTTGGGCGCTAAGCAGCTTAGAATGACATACGCCACAAGCGGAGGCGCGGGAGAGACGACCAGGAACAAGGCCACGTCGAAGGCAGAGCGTGAGCGGTTCTGCGTCTCGGATCAGGACGTCCTAGCCCTGACCGGCTATGCGATCGCCATCGAAGACCATTATTCGCTGAAAGCGGGCCGTCCCATGCCCATGGATATCGAGTGGGCCAAGGACGGCGAGGATGGCGAGCTCTATATCGTTCAAGCCCGGCCAGAGACGGTAGCGTCGCGCCGCGCCGCGAATACGCTGCAGGCCTACGCGATCAAGGGATCGGGGCCGATTCTCGTTACCGGACGCGCGGTAGGCGAGAAGGTCGCGACGGGGATCGCTCGCGTCATTTCCTCCGTCAAGGATCTCGACACCTTCCGTCCCGGCGAGATCTTGGTGGCCGAAACGACGAGGCCCGATTGGCAGACAGTGATGAAGACGGCCAGGGCGATCGTCACCAATCGGGGCGGGCGCACCTGCCACGCGGCGATTGTGGCGCGCGAGCTCGGCGTGCCGGCGATCGTCGGCACGGGTGATGCGACCTCCAAGCTCAAGACCGGCGCGACCGTGACCGTATCGTGCGCGGAAGGCGACGTCGGGCAAGTCTATGAGGGCGCCATTCCCTTCGAGACTTCGATCATCGACCTCAACACCCTGCCCACGCCGAAGACCGAGGTCATGGTTAATCTGGGCGATCCTGATCTGGCCTTTCGCACGGCCGAGCTGCCCTCAGCCGGCGTCGGCTTAGCGCGCATGGAATTTATCATTGAGGAGCACATCGGCATCCACCCGATGGCTCTGGTCGAGCCGGCCAAGGTCGTATCGGCCAAGGCCAAGGCGGTGATCGCGCGAGCCGCGCGTGGCTATCCGCAGCCGGCCGACTTCTTCATCGAACGCTTGTCGGAGGGCGTAGGGACGATCGCGGCGGCGTTCTACCCCCGCCCGGTGATTGTCCGCCTCTCGGACTTCAAAACCAATGAATACGCGGGCCTCATCGGAGGCGCCGGCTTTGAGCCCAAGGAAGACAATCCCATGCTGGGTTTCCGCGGGGCCTCACGTTACGACCATCCGGCCTATGCCGCAGGGTTCGCACTGGAATGCGCGGCCTTGCGCCGCGTGCGTGAAATTATGGGCCTGATCAATCTCAAGGTCATGGTCCCTTTCGTGCGCCGCGAGGAGGAGGCCCGACGGGTCATCGCGGCGCTGGAGCGCAACGGGCTGAAGCGTGGCGAGAATGGGCTGGAGGTCTTCGTCATGTGCGAGATCCCCAACAATGTGATCCGAATCGACGCCTTCGCGGCGCTATTCGACGGCTTTTCCATCGGCTCCAATGACTTGACCCAGCTCACCTTGGGCGTGGACCGCGATTCCGAGATCGTGGCCTTCGATTTCGACGAGCGCGACCCGGGCATGCTGGAGATGCTGCGTCTAGCCGTCACAGGCGCGAGACGCAACGGCCGGCATGTGGGCATCTGCGGCGAAGCGCCCGCAAACTATCCCGAGATCGCCGCTGCGCTAGTTGGCTGGGGGATCAACTCCATTAGCGTGAATCCGTCCAGCCTGCTGCAAACGTTCAAGGTGGTCCATGCCGCCGAGCAGGAAGCGGCTGACCGGCACGGGACGATCTTGGCGTCAAACTGATGGGCTGCCGAGCTGACATGGCCCACCGCCGATCGCCGCTGTCGACCATTCCCGAGCTGCCGGCCGATCTCGCCGGGCTAGCGGATCTCGCACTCGATCTGCGCTGGACCTGGAGCCATGGGGCCGATGCGCTGTGGCGGCGGATCGACGCCGAGACTTGGCAGCGGACGCGTAATCCGTGGATCATCCTGCAGAATGTCTCGGCGACGCGGTTGAGCGAGCTGGCGGCCGACCCGGGTTTCGTGGCCGAGCTCGGCGGGCTCGTCACCCGCCGCCGGGCCGAGGTCGCAGGGCCCGGCTGGTTCGCTACGACCGATGATGCATCCAAGCTCCGGGGCGTTGCCTATTTCAGCATGGAGTTCGGCGTCGGAGAGGCGTTGCCGCTCTACGCCGGCGGCCTCGGCGTCCTCGCCGGCGACGTGCTCAAGACGGCGAGCGATCTCGGAGTCCCGATCGTCGGGGTCGGGCTCTTGTACCAGGAAGGCTATTTCCGCCAGACCATCGACGTCTCGGGCTGGCAACAGGAGGCCTATCCGTACAACGAACCGGCGACGCTTCCTATCCAGCCGGAGCGGGACCAGGATGGCGGTTGGCTTCGCATCCCTCTCAACCTGCCCGGACGCACGCTTTTCTTGCGGGTGTGGAAGGCCCAGGTGGGACGCACCGCGCTCTATCTGCTCGATAGCAACGACCCTCTCAACAGACCGGCGGATCGCGGCGTCACGGCCAAGCTTTATGGCGGCGGCAGCGAGATGCGCCTGATGCAGGAGATCATTCTCGGGGTTGGTGGCTGGCGCGTCATTGAAGCGCTGCACCCCCAGACCGAAGTGTGTCACCTCAACGAGGGGCCCGCCGCCTTCGTGGTGCTCGAGCGGGCGCGCTCGCTGGCGCGCCGGTCAGGCCTGCGCTTCTGGGAAGCTTTCTGGGCGACGCGCGCCGGCAACGTGTTCACGACCCATACCCCCGTCGAGGCGGCGTTCGATCGCTTCGACCCGGCCCTCATCCACAAGTACCTCGCTTATGCCGAGGGCTTCGCCGCGGAGACCGGCGCCGCAGTGCGCGACCTATTGGCCCTTGGCCGGGCCGACTCCAACGGCGAGGACGAGCCCTTCAACATGGCCTATCTGGCCCTGCGCGGCTCGGCGCTCACCTTCGGCGTAAGCCGTCTGCACGGGGCGGTGAGCCGCCGCATTTTCCAGCCGTTGTTTCCTCGCTGGCCTGCCGTCGAGGTGCCGATCGGGTATGTCACCAACGGCGTGCATGTTCCGTCATGGGGTTCGGCCGCGGCCTACAAGGTTTGGACAGCCGCGTGCGGGAAAGAACGGTGGCGCGCGCCGCCGGAGGGGCTTACCGCATCGATCGAATGCGTCGCCGACGAGGCGCTATGGGCCATGCGCGGCGAAAGCCGGCAGCGGCTGGTTCACAGCGTCCGGAGCCGCTTGAAGAGGCATCTCGCAGAGCGCGGCCATCCGGCGAATGTCGTCGCTCTAGCCGAGAACGTACTTGATCCCAACATCTTGACGCTTGGTTTTGCGCGGCGCTTCACCGGCTACAAGCGTCCCAACCTGTTGCTGCGCGATCCTGCGCGCCTCGGGCGTATCCTCAATCATGAACATTGTCCGACACAGCTCGTGATCGCCGGCAAGGCGCATCCCGATGACGATGAGGGCAAGAAAATGGTCCAGGAATGGGTCGTCTTTGCGCGACGGTCCGAGTTCCGGCGTCGCCTCGTCCTCCTCGAGGACTATGACATCTCGCTCGCACAAGAGCTCGTCCAAGGCGTAGACGTATGGATCAACACGCCGCGCCGGCCGTGGGAGGCCTGCGGCACGAGCGGGATGAAAGTGCTGGCCAACGGCGGACTCAATCTCTCGGTGCTCGATGGCTGGTGGGCGGAGGCCTACGCGCCCGGGCTCGGCTGGGCGGTCGGGGACGGCGCAGCGCAGGATGAAAGGGAGCAGGACAAGCTCGACGCCGAAAGCCTCTATGCTACGCTCGAAGAAGAGGTCCTGCCCGAGTTCTATCACCGCGACGCCTCGGGCATGCCGCGGGCCTGGCTCGAGCGCGTGCGGCGGAGCATGGCGTCGCTGACGCCCGCCTATGCCGGCACGCGTCTCGTTCGCGAATACCTATCGAAGGCGTATCTGCCCGGAGCCGAAGCATTGCGCCTGCGTCTCGCCGAAGGAGCCGAGGCCGCGAAGGGCATGGCGTCCTGGGAACAGCGCCTTCGGCGGTGCTGGGCGAGCCTGCATCTTGGCGCCCCGAACGTCGTCCAGGATGGGAATTGCTGGGCTTTCAGCGTTCCTGTCTATCTCGGCGAGATGGCGGTTGAGGATATCCGCGTCGAGCTCTATGCCGATCCTATAGACGGGCACGCGGCCGAAACGGTGCCGCTCATTCGCGGAGAGCCGATCGCCGGGGCGGCGAACGGCTATGTTCATACCGGACGGGTCTCGACTTCGCGAGCCGCCGAGGATTTCACCGTGCGCATTCTTCCGCAACACCTCGGCGTGCGCGTTCCCACCGAATTGCCGCTTATCCGCTGGCAGAGGTGATGTGGGTCGCCTGCATCATCGTTACTGATCTTTTCCCCGAAAAAAGTGCCCCTAAGGCTGAACGTGTAGGCTCGGCTTTGGAGGGTTTCATACCTTTTTCGCGCCATGTCTGATTTGCGGTGTCGGCTTAGGCGCATCTCTCGCTGTGTGGCCGGATTCGCCGCTTACGCGTCTTCCTGAAAGATAGGGAACACGATCGATGCCGGTGCAGAACGCCGAGATTGCGGCAATGTTCGACCAAGCGGCCGAGCTCCTGGAGATCAAGGGTTTCGCAGCAGGGCATATCGAATCCGCCGGCGAGAATCCCCCAACGCTGAAATCGGTTGCACCAGAACCGTGAGTAGAACATGCAGCCTTTGATCGCCGGAAACTGGAAGATGAGCGGTTTGTCGTCGCAGCTTGGCGAGATCGAGGCGATTGCGGCCTCAGTGAAGGCTACGCCGCCATTTGCCGACGTTCTGATCTGCCCGCCCGCGACTCTGATCGCACGCGCCGCGCAGAGAGCAGCCGGCCGTATCGCCATCGGAGGGCAGGATTGCCGCAAGGAAGTTGCGGGCGCCTTTACGGGAGGCATCAGCGCGGAAATGCTGAAAGATGCGGGCGCCTCTGCGGTCATTGTTGGACATTCGGAACGCCGTCAACATCATTGCGAGACCGATGCAATGGTGGAGGCCAAGGCGAAAGCCGCCTGGCGCGCGGGCATTCTGGCGATCATCTGCATCGGCGAGACGGAACTACAGCGGCGGGAGGGCAAGGCGTTGTCAGTGTGCAGCGATCAAATCGCAGGAAGCGTTCCCGATGGCATGGTTTCGTCCGCCAACGCGATCGCCTATGAGCCGCTATGGGCGATCGGAACCGAAGGCGCGGCGAGCCCGGAGGAGATCACGGAAATGCTTGCCCATATACGCCGCTGCCTGGTGGGGCGTTTTGGGGCGGAAGGGAAGGCGGTGCGCATCCTCTACGGCGGATCCGTCAACCCGTCCAACGCGCGCGAGATCCTTATGCTACCTGAAGTTGGCGGCGTGCTGGTCGGTCGCTCCAGCCTGAGGGCCGCGGATTTTGAGCCAATCTTCAGGGCTGTTTCTCCAAAAGCATAGCCGCGCCCGGCGAGCGAGTCGCAGACCTTCGAGGTCGAGCCAACGAAATGCCTGGAAAGACTACGCGGCTAACCGGTCAGGCGCCTGAATATATATCCATGATCGCGCCGAGCAGCCGCAGCGCATCTTTCTTTGGCCGCTGAAAAGAGTTGCGGCCAATGATGGAGCCAAAGCCACCGCCGGCCTGGATTGCGCGGACCTCATCGAGCAGTTTATCCTCACCGGGGCGGCAGGGCCACCGGAAAAAATGACAATGCGCCGGCCGGCGAAGGCGCATTCGACAACATGGCGTACCCGCTCGGTAAGGGTCGAAATTGGAATATGAAGCCGGTCGTAAACATTGCGGGCGGGCTCTTGCGCGACATATGCGGTCGGCAACTTCACCTTGATGATGTGCGCCCCGAGCTGAGCCGCGATGTGTGCGGCGTATCCGACCACGTCGATGGCGGTTTCGCCCTCCTTGCCTAGATCCGATCCGCGCGGGTAGGACCATATGACAACGGCGAGCCCATTTCGCTTCGCCTCTTCGGCATAGGCGCGGATCTGCCCGAACATTTCAAGCTGATGGGCCGAGCCAGGATAAATAGTGAAGCCAATCGCGCAGCAGCCCAGACGGCGCGCATCCTGCACGCTGGCGGTCAGCGCCTGATTGGGGTCGTTCTCGTCCAGAAGCGCATTATTGTCGTTACATTTCAGGATTAGCGGAATCTCACCCGCAAAATCTCGAGCGCCTGCTTCGAGGAAGCCCAAAGGAGCGGCGTAGGCATTGCAGCCCGCTTCGATCGCAAGTTCGAAGTGGTAGTGAGGATTGTAGGCGAGCGGGTTCGATGCAAACGAGCGCGCGGCCAGCTCGAAGCCCTGGTCGACCGGCAGGATCACGAGCTTCCCGTACCCGCCAACCGACCGTGGTTCAACAGCCGGGCCAGGTTGGTCAGCGTCCCGGCGTTATCGGCGCGGTACCAACTCAGGATCTCTCTTATTCTCGGCGTCATTGCGGCCGCTCTCCCACCGATTGTTAGCCTGCTATCCCGCGCAAATGTCAAAGGGCCGGCAGAGCTGTGCGAAAAGGCGCTCTGTATCCTCGCTGGCGCACAACCCCGTCCCCGGCCTCATGACCGCGGCCGCGCCTGCCGCCACACCGAAACAAACCGATTCCTCGATCGACCGTCCACGCACGAGGCTAACCACGATCCCCGCCACCATGCTGTCGCCGGCGCCGACCGTGCTCCGAACTGGCACCTTGACTGGACCAAAGCGCCGAAATCCTTCTGTGGTCGCGAGGAGCGCGCCGGCGGCTCCAAGAGAGAGGACAACGATCTCGCTGCGCGCTTCCTTAATGAGTTCGCGCGCCGCGGCCTCCTGCTGTCGCTCGTCATCAATCTCTCGGCCCACCAGCTCCTTTAGTTCTCGGAGACTTAGTTTGAGGAGGTAGGTGGCGCCGCGGCCAGCTTGGCGCAGCGCCTCGCCAGATGTATCGACAATCAGACGGGCCCCAAGTCTCTTGGCCCGCTCAGCGAGGCGAGCATAGAAGTCGAAGGGCACCCCTGGAGGCAGGCTGCCGCTGCCCACAATGTAGGCTGGTTTTGGTTCAAGCGACGAGATCTGATCGAGGCAGCATTGCTGTTCAGTCTCTGTCAGTGTCGGACCGGCCATTATGAACCGATACTGCTGGCCTGTTTGCCGAACGTCGACCGTAAAGCTCTCGCGCGTCAGACCTGCGATCGCTATAGCACGATAGTCAATCTTTGCCTCTTTCAGCAGCTGCTCCACTCGGGCTCCGGTTGGACCGCCGAGGGGAAACACGGCGATCGCATCGCCGCCGAGCAATCGCGCAGCGCGCGCGACGTTGACGCCGCCGCCGCCGGGAT
>CAWFIA010000005.1:0-96757 GCA_963815815.1 uncultured Alphaproteobacteria bacterium | reverse complement strand
CGTAGCCGTTTTCGATCTAACGCGGGGTAGTGGGTAAGTTTGAATATCGCCCTGCGATCCACGCCGGCGCTCGCCACGGAGCAAAAATCAAGAATAATGAGACACGCAAGAAGGCCTTGCGCCATAAGGGTTTCTTGCTGTTTTTGACCCCTCAGCCTTGAGCGCGACTGTTTCCGAATGTCAAGCGGTCGCGAATGGTGGCGATACCCCTGACAGCGGACGCTGCTGGGACGATTTTTGGCGACCGCTCGACGGCGGGAATGCGCCACAAGCGGAAAGGGATCGGCGACAACGCCAGCTACCGCTGCGGACAGAATAGTGGATACCACGCCGCGCGGGCGGCTGCGCAGCCCCAACCAGCTTCGCCGCCCGCGGTGGTCCCAAGGCCCACAATGCACTAACGTTGAAGCTGGTCCCGTGGCTAGGGACCGATCACTGGGGAGGACGCCATGAAGTACATGATTTGCTGGTCCGAACGTCCACAAGGTTCGGCCATCGAGTACGAGAATGCGCAGAAGCGGATACTCGATGTCTTTCGCCAGTGGAAAGCGCCCGCCAATTTCAAGATCGAGCTGTTCATGATCAGAGTAGGTGACTGGGGCGGCTACATGCTTGCGGATTGCGACGATCCGCTCACCGTGCACAAGTTCTGTTCTATGCTCCCTGCTTTCGAATTCCAGGCGAGACCGGTAATTCCGGTCGAAGACGCCGTGCGCGGCGAGCTCGAAGTCATGGTTTGGCGCGATGGTCTGAAATTCGACTGAGGCTCGCAGGATCCGGGCCTGACTTCTGTCTTCGTCGTCCGCGACGGCGAATTGGAGCTTCTCGTCACTCTGCCACTGGCGGCGCTGGCGAAAATCAAGCAGGGTCAGATCGCCAAGATCGAAGCCTTGGATTCGAGCGAATTCGCCGGAACGGTGCGCCTCGTCGAGCCCGAAATCGATCCATTGACGCAGCAGGGGCACGCGCGCATCCAGTTGAGCGCCAGCGCCGGGCTAAGGCCGGGCGCCTTCGCGATCGCAACAATCGACGCCGGCCAAAGCTGCGGCCCGGCGGCGCCGCTTTCGTCGATCCTCTATGGACCGGAAGGCGCCATCATCCAAGTGGTGCGCAACAATCGCATCGAGACGCGGCAGGTCCGCGTCGGCCTGTTCGGCGACGCCGACGCCGAAATTCGCGAAGGCTTGACGCCGGGCGATATTGTGGTCGTCCGCGCCGGAGCGTTTTTGCGCGAAGGGGACCTTGTGCGGACGGCGCCGTAATCGAGAACCGAAGCAAGCATTTTATAAATATATTATATGAGATGGCAGTTTTTTGGATGCTAAGGATTTGGAGACTCGGGTGCGATACGATTAATATGCCGCCGATTACCAATCTTTTCGCGCACGTGGGTTTATCATTGCCATGCCGGTAACAAATTCTAGAGTTTTTGGATGGGGACCCAGCGTCGGCATAGGGGTCACCGGGGCGCTTAATGTTGCTGTCGCGGGCATCGCAAAAAAAGCGACACCTCAAGACCCTTTCGCTATTGCCAATGAACTTGTGTGTAACGCTTTAGCGCGTCAGCTTTTGCTACCATGCCCGCCTGGAGCAATGCTGGACAAGAGTGGCGAGCCTTACTTTTTTTCGCTTAACTTCAATCTGGCAGGTCAGGCCCTTCCCCCGGCTGACCCCGCTGTAATTGCAACGGCAGACCCCAGACTATCATGGGGAATTATTTTAGGGCACCTCTAAAAATATCCGGCCATGGTATGATGACCGGCAGTTGTGGTGGCGGCGCGGCAGATCTTTCAATGCTTGGCCTCTCATCGAGGCTATCTGAAGCCGGCTCGGTTTTTCGGGCGGCGGATTTGCTCGACGCACTGACGCTACCGATGCACATGACGCGCCGGTTCACCCCGCCGCAGTCGCCATTCCTTCGAGACAGACGAAGCGGCGCATATTGTAGACGAGGTTCGTCATTCCGATCTTGCACCGCGCGCGAACGATGCCAATGGTGCGCACGAGCTCGGCTCCCATGCTATTCTTTTGATCACCGAACACATGCTCGACGCGGGCGCGCACTTTGGAGCGCGTCGTATTGGCGGCTTCGTTGGACGAGGTATCGCTGGCTCCGGTTAAGCTGGTTTGACGGCCTTGCGGCGGAAAATTTGATCGACGGCGAGAGCGAGAATGCCAAACATCCGATGGCATTTCACCTTGATGGCGCCGCGCACGCGCACGAACCTTCCGCCGAATTCATCTTTCAATCGTCCATTGACGCGTTCGACCATGGTGCGGAAATCATAGAGCCTGTCATCTGGGTCTGGCATGGCGATCAATTTCATTCGCGCGACTTCCTCGGCGCACTCGGCTTTGGCTTCGTGTTGTCCGCGAAAATTGCGGTCGATCAACGCAACATGTCCAAGCGCCTTGCTTTGGTTGGCGATGGCGCCGGCGTCATAGGCCGCGTCCATCAGCTCGTAGAGATAGGCAACGCGCGCGCTTGTCATGGTCATCAATGGGATGGCGACCTGACTATCATGCACAGAGGCTGACGTCAGTACGCACGAGACCGGGATTTGACCGTTGGCGACATCGATGTGCAGCTTGTATCCGATCCATGTCTCTTTAAAGCCTTTGCTGTTCTTTTTAGCGCCGACATCACATTGGGTGGGAAGCTCAGCGAGCATTTGGTTGACGGTCTGCGCCGTTTGCCGTTCGAGGCGGGTTGGTTCCGGCTTAGGCCGTTCCGCCTCTTTGCGCGGACGCCCGCGGGTCGTTTTGGGTTCACGCCCGGCCGGCGGCGGAGCGCCAGCGGGAGGCGGCGGCGGCGCATCGTCCTTCTTGGCCGGTTTCTCGCGCGCCTCTATCTCCGTGGCGTCGCGCGCGATCGTGCCGATGATGCGCCCGCCAAGTGTGCGTTCAATCAGCGCCGCATGCATTTTATCGGGCAGATCACCTTGCGCAAATTCAGCAAAGGCGCGGGAAAACGTGGCTTCCGAAGGAACCTGCGCCCGCCTCTCCCAACCACAGACACGGCGCAGTGGTTGGTCGACGCCAAGACGATCAATGAGAGCGCGGGTGGTGGGAGCGCCGAACACCGCCTTGGCGACAAAGGCGCGCGCCAGGCCACGCCTATCCTCCTGCGGACGCCCAGCGCCGCTGGACGGATCAGGGACGAAGGCTTCGAGGCCGATCACATCGAGAAGGGTGATGAGCCGACCGAGCGACTCGGTCATCGGCTCGATTTCTTCGCACAACCATGGCAACAAGGAGCGTTGAATGTAAGTCCAACGCGCCCACATGGCGTCAAGAGGATCAGTCATCTTGTTACCACAATACGTCTGATTCGAATTGCAATGATAGCAAAATAATACCAGAATAACACACTAAAGTCATTCTACACGCTACTTGATAATACTGCGCTACTTACTACATACAACACCCGCATCAAACCGGCTTTGCTAATAATTTTGCAAGAGGCTCTCAATCCTGACTATTTCGTTGGCGGCGCGGTGAAGCTCGAGCGGCAGGGCTCGATCCGCCGCCAAAATGACCGTTCTCCCGGCCGCGATCAAGGCCGTTCAAGGATGGAATCAAAGATCCGCGCGGTGCGCCATTGTCAGGGGTCGCCGGAACGGAGAGGCGGTCGGGCACCGCCGCGCAATCCGAGAGCGTCGCCCAATCCGGTGACGCTCTCGGCCGTCTCCCAAGCGCTTAGTTGTCGAAGTCGAACAGATCCATCAAATCGCCGATGGCTGGCGAATTGACCGGCACATAAGGGTTCTCGTCCGTAAGCGGATTCGGCAGATTGTCCCGGCTCCTCCGGGTCAGCGGCTCAAGGCCCCAGCCGTCGCCGAAGTAGTCGAGCGGCTGGGACATAGCCCGAGTCCCAGTATCCGCCGCCTTCGTCGAAGGTGACGAAGATCGCCGTTTCGGCCCAAAGCTTCGGCCGGGACTTTACTTCGTCGATGTTTTTCTTGACGAAGCCCTCAAACAGATTGAGCTTGGACGACGCCGGGCGGCCATCGACAAAACCGGTAGTGTCTCAGTTTGAAATTCCGATCCCGTTGACAAGCGTCGCGCGGCACGTCGTCGCGCTATCATGCGGCAACTTATGTAGCAGCCACACCAAAGTGCGGCTGCTACATACATAGTAACGTCGCCGTTACCCAAGCCGCGCTTTCAAATCGGTAGCAAAGTCTTCAAGCCGGCGCAGGGGAGTTACATCGACCTGCACGTGTTGGCCTTGTTCTTTCATGATCGGCAGATCGAGCAGCATTTGGTCGAGCATGTCCAGACTATCCACATTGACGACAGCCATCACACGCCGCGTGCCCACACATTTCCAGATGTCGATGACCACGCCCGCCTTCTTTGCGCCCAAGGCTGCTTCGGCTTCGCGGGCCCAAATGGAGAAGAAATCCTTTTGCGACATGGATGCCGGATACTCGATGTGGAAATCAGCATGATACAACATTTGGTGTTCCTCCTTTGCCGGAATTGGGATATAGCTATCGTTGAGGTGAGCCATGTTTTGGGCACCACCCCCCAAATTGGTGTGTTTGGCTTGGAAATGAAATATTAGACAGCGTCGGCTTAGCTTAGGCGACAGGTCAGTCAAGCCCGGATCTTGTTTTGCGGGCGATCGCCTGTTTGTGAGATCGCTTGATTAACGACGTCAACGATTTCGTCGTGCGGCGGTTGTGCCGCTCTGGCACAATTTGCCTCTATGTGCCCTGGGCCAAAATTCGAGGCGAGAACGACCCCTTGTTGATTTTTGGTTAGCGCGTAATCCAGGAGCAGGTCGCTTGCTACGGTAGCCGATTTGTAACCCAATTGCGAGACCAACGCTGTTAGCTCACCGTTATCTGTCGCAAGCAGCTCACGAACCCGCTCCAGAGCTCCTCGTCCAAATACACTATGAATAATGAAAAATAATTGCCGTTCACGAAGAATGTCATCACGCAATGTATGTAGTGCTTGTTCGAATGGATTATCGGCCAATTGCGCGGCGCCATAGAGCGCCGACTTGACTGACGCCGGCAACAATGCTTTCCGATGGCCCCGCAATCGAAACAAGGCGTACGTATCCCTTTTTAACAACGCGGTGCAGAACTGTTAAAACCTCATCATTGGTGCAGTCTGACGGACTTGGCTCGTGCAGCGCCAGCACATCCAGATAATCGGTTCGCAAATTGCGCAAACTATCTGTAAGCGAGGCTTCAATCATCTCGGCTTTGAACTGCTTGCGCCAATGCGCCGCGCGGATCTCGGCGACGCGCTTACGAAAAGGCGAAAAAGCCCTTACCGCTATTCGTGCAGCAGGTCGCAGCAACGAAGGAAAATTGGAACGCGGAATCCCATATTTGGTGCAGACCACGACGCGATCGCGGCGCGCTACAAGAAATTTTCCGAGCATAGCTTCCGCGCAGCCATCGCCATATGAAGGGGCGACATCATACCAAGTGACACCGAGATCATAAGCTTTGTCGAAGGCACGTCGGCCACACGCCTCCGCAACTCGAGAGCCTAGTGGTTCGCAACCGAAGCCAAGGGCTGAGACTTCGCGCTGAAGGCTTGAGCAAAAGACTGACCTCATCCAAACGTCCCCTCGGCTAGCGCTCTCCGGAAGCGGGCTGCGACTGTTTTGAAAGCTGAGATGTTCGCCAAGACGGAAAGCAAGCGCCACCGCCAACAGGGTAGGATTAGCCTGGCCGCCGGTTGAGAACACTGCGCTCGAGACAACGTAAAGATTGTCGACTCGGTGAACCCGGCAATTCGCATCGACGATGCTGTTCTTCGCTCCATCACCCATGCGTGCCGTACCGATCTGATGATAGCCATCGCTTGCCTGCGCCATTACGCTTGCCAACCGGTGCTCTTCGCTGTGACGATATTCAAGCCTTCCAAGGCCGCGCCGCCCGCAACGCGTTATCGAGGCGATCATGGGCACGCAAAACAGATTGACCGTCACGTTCGTCGAAACGAAGATCGACCGTAAGTCGGCGTAGACCGAGTGCGTCCGTTTCGTTGCTCAGCCAGACACGCGAGTTGTTGTTAGGAAACTGCTCGGCATGATAGCGCAGGGCATAGCGTCCACTCTTATTATGGACAATAAACACCGGGACCTGCGGTTTTCGCAAGAATTGTTCGTTGAGAATCTTCATCATATTCACAACGGTGTGGATCGGCTCGCTGAGAATATTACGGAGATGTGGGCTGATACGAAACGGCTTCGGTCCTAAATGGAAAGCGCGAATGCCTTCGGATACCAGACGCTTTCCGATGAACGGGATGAATAACGCCAACCAGACAAGCGAAAGAACTCCGCTTTTATGGGCCGCATTATGAATCGGTGGATTATCAGCCCAAAAGACCGTGTTAGCCAGGCCTTCCTTCAGTTGCGTCTCAACTGGAAAACTGAACCGCCTGCGCACGTAAGCGTCGCCGTCTCGGTAGTAAGCAAGCGCCCCGATCTGGGCCGGATTAGCAAGTATAATGTCAGCGATCGTTCCGGTTAAATGACCCATATAATTGCGTCCGAGCGGACCATGCGGGCCGCCAAATGCCCGCGGCCGAAACCTCTGCGCATTTAAGCAAAGGCGCGTCGTCTCAAGACCGCCGCAGGCCAGAACAAAGATCCTCTTCGCAATTGTTCGCGTGCAGTCGCCATTCGCGATCGTAAGCGCGGTGATCGCAGTTCCGTTGTCGCGCCAATCGAAACCGACCACCGTCGCGCCAAGCAATACGACGATCTTTTGAGATTGTTCGAGTTTGCGCCGGTGGATTTCACCCATATTGATCTGCGGCGTCTGTCGTTCAAGATCTTCGAGCCTTGCGCCGACAAGATCGGTCCAAGGCTCGATCAGGTCAGAGAATTGGGCTGGTCCGCATTTGAAGAATTCCACCGCTGCTGAATACCATGGTGCAATTTCGTCAAGGCCAATCGGCCATCTGTGATCCACAAAATTCGATCGGTATGCAAAGTCGACCTGGTCGAAAGGAACGCAACGTCCGCCCCACCAGCGCGAGGTGCCACCCAAGCCTCGGCAGGAAACCACGTGCATGGGCGCGTGGCGGCTCGGATCAAGGATGTTTGCAGCTCCCAAAGAAGTTGCGAATGGGCTTAGTCCTTCGCTTCCCGATTCAACCACAAGCGCCGAAAGATTCCGTGCTTCGCAAGCGAGAGCTAGCGCAATGCCGACTGGCCCTGCGCCGACGATGCAAACATCGCTCACAGGCAGAGGTGCCGTAGGGTTGAAATTTGTCAGCATCGGCGGCCTCTTCCGACTTATCTCCCAACCAATATCTCGTGGGTGGATAACAAACGGCAAATCAAGGGTTACGTAAGAATTTAGCCGCCGCCTTTCCGGAATACGAAAAGGATACTAACAGGTGGTGCAATGCACAGGCGATCTTGAGTGTGCGATCAACTTTCGGGCGCTCTAAAAGTGGATGTCCCAGAAGATTTCGGTCGCATTAATGAGTGCGGGGGGACGCCTCATTGAGATCGCGCTGCGAAAAATGCTTGATTCGGTCTTAGCCGACATTCCGACTTGAAGTGCCAGGCGACCGTCCTGAGCGGACATAGCAGGTGGCGATGTCTGCTCACTTACTTTCGACGACGCGAGCCAAGGAAACTCAATCCAGCGGAACGTTGCTGCCGCCAGGATTATTACCAACGCTCCAATACCAATAATGATAAGCCAGTAAGAAATGGACTCGATTCGAGCAACTGGCGTTATTTTGTTAATCAAAACCATTGTCAAATGCAAAATCAAGCAATGTGTCAGGTATATACTATAGCTTATGGTGCCAAGTACGCGAGCAGGTCCGTTAGATAGAAGGCCGAACAATGAATTTTGCCTATCCGGTTGACGCATACACCCACTAGGGCTAGTATTTTTCATGAGCGGGGCCTGAGCCCGCTCGCCCTTGACGCCGCTGCCCTGGACGCGATTGCCTGAAAAATGGATGCGGGTAATGAATACGCCCACGCCGATTCTGATGGACATCGACCAGGACGCCGCGCTGCCGTTTCCGCAGTCGCTGCCGGAGTTTCAGCGGCTTTTCCCGGACGATGCCGCCTGTGCTGAATACCTCGAAAAGGCGCGCTGGGGAGACGGCTTCGTCTGTCCGCACTGTAGTGTGACTGGCGAACCGTTCCTCAATGCGACCCGCCCGGGCGTGCTGGCATGCCGCAAATGCCGGCGTCAGACAGGACTGACCGTCGGCACGGTCATGGAGCGCAGCCACACGCCGTTGTTCATCTGGTTCTGGGCCGCCTACCCGGTCGCCAGCCAGACCCCCGGCATGTCGGCCGTCCAGTTCCAGCGGCAACTCGGGCTCTCGCGTTACGAGACAGCCTTTCAGATCCTCCACAAACTGCGCGCCGGAATGGTCCGCCCCGATCAGGATCGCATCGGTGGCCGCGCGAACGAGCATGTCGAAGTGGACGAAACCTGGGTCGGCGGTCGGACACGCGGGGAAGGCAGAGGGGTTCACCACAAGGTTCCGGTTGCCTGCGCCGCTCAGGTTCGCCACCGGAAGCCGGGTACGGCACAAGACAAGCGGAAGGATGGCCGCTATGCCGGTCGAGTGCGACTGGCCATCGCTGCTGACCGCGGCGCTGATTCCTTGTGTGGCTTTGTCGAGAATGCCGTCATGCCGGGCTCGCTGATCGTCGCCGACGATTGGAGCGGCTATGCCAGCTTGCGCAAACGGGGCTTCGACCACCATGCAATTGCCGAATGCGGCGAACCCGAAGTGGCCGAACAGTTCATGCCGATGGTCCACCTCGTCTTCTCCAATTTGAAGACCTGGCTCAACGGCATCCACCACGGCGTGAGCGCGAAGCATCTACAAGCCTACCTCAATGAGTTCACGTTCCGCTTCAACAGACGGTTCTACCCGTTCAACGCCTTCCGCTCGCTGCTCGGCATCGCGGGCGGGGCTGAGGCGCCGACCTATGCCGAACTTTATTCCGGCGCGTGGACGCACCCTACATGTAGCGGGTGTCTGCATTAACCGGATAGGCAAGCAATGAATTACCATAGCACACGATCACAAATAGAGGAAATAAAAATATAGAGTGCCTCAGACTATATTGCTCTGCTCCCGATAAACCGATAGCCACGACGGAAGCACATGCAGCCATAGCTGTCCAGTGTGTCCTCGCTAACGGCATTTCCTTGACATGAAACAGCAGAAGCGCGGCAAAGCCACCAAAGACAAAATTAAGGATGAAGGCGTGCTCGGGGTAGAAGGCGAAGGCTACTATAATAATTGAACCTAACCCTATTGCACGGACTGGTGTGACAAAAAGCGCAATAATAGGAAGTATAATATAGAACATCCACTCGAATTTCAATGTCCATATAGCAGGATTCAATGTATATGCGTCTTCAATACCATTTATTGGCGGCCTACCGAAGAGGTCAACCGAGCTCCATCTTGCAATCGCAAGCATCAAATTGCCAATCGAGGATCGCAGCTGAAACTCTGACATAATTGCTACTAAGAACAAAAAGACCGGGATCAATGAGATGTAGAGCGGCACGAGCCTGCGCAATCTTGAAACGTAAAGCCCCATCCAATCAATTCTTCCCTGCGACCTGATCAGTTTATTGCAAAATAGAAATCCTGTTATCATGAAGAAAAGAGATACAGGGACCGTTCCGCACATTTTATAGACCGTGGAATTCGGCCAAACCCATTTACCCGTTTCATACCATCCCTTGATCGAAAGCCCATGTGTCAAAAAAACGGCGAACGCCAAATACCCCGCAATCCATCGATCTGGGCAAACCTTGCGGCATGAAATCCTTCAACTTCTTTTCGGTAAAAAGTGCTTCCTCGGATGATAAGATAAGCGATCGCTAACGCGCCAACGATTGCGGCGATAGCCCACAAAGGAGACAAAAGTGGATCAAAGAGCTGAGTAACTTGGATATATAAGGACAACGGTTCAGCTCCACGATTGGCAATGAAAATCATCTCAATCCGTGATCGACAATTGTCCTCTGTATTCGTTAGTCGGATCGCACGCCCGACGCCCGCACGATCTGGTTGTTCCGGGAAAAACCGACGACATCAGAATAGGCAAAACGCAGCATTCACCGCCCGGACGAAACGTCTCGAACTCCACCGCCGCCCTGAACGCCTTCGAGCTGGTCGCTGAGATCGCCCAACCGCTTCAACCGATCATCCACATCGAAAAATCCAGCCTGTCCTGACATCAATTCATTTCCGATCTCCCAACTCCAGATGGAATCAAAAAAGCTCCAATTTGACGAGGTTCTTGCGTTTCCTCTTTTAATCGCTCAAGTCCGTGCGGTGCCGCAAGACTCGGAAACTACGGCGCGCGGCCTCACGACGGCTTGGACAGTCATAGGCGAAATCTGGAAAGCGAGTTAGCGACCGTGGCTCACGGCCTTCGCGCCGACTTTGACGCTTCTCTTTCAGGCTCGTCAGCGCTTCCACGGTAGGCAGTTGAATTTTAAGTTAGCACTCGCAAGTAGTCTGCGCCACGCACCTCGCCGTCTCCGGATTGAGCCGACAAACGCCCTCCGACCTGATGACAAAATCCGCCGCATGAAACGTGTGCGACTTGATAAATTCCAGAATGCTGCGATCCACTTTGGGGCGCTCCGGCTCCATCATGTCGAAAACAAATGCAGATGCCCCATCGCGACTCTCATGCATAATGCCAACCGTCGGATCATAACCGTCGGCGACGCATTGTATTCGGACTTGGCTTTCGAGAATGGCGTAGGCGTAGTTAATCATAGCGTTGATGGGGTGCGCCGCATTTCCATTGCCCGCCAATTTGAACAATGACGTTCGCGACCCAATGCGTTGCCAGCTGTTGGGAATGGGGCGCTGATTTAGGCCCTTCCAATGCAGCGGTATTTCTCGCCATGCTCTGAAATAGGCGGCAGCGCTACATCCCTCCAATGCACGCAATGTTGCGACATGTTGAGGCGGATCGCATTCGATGCGCGTGAGATCCGAATAAGCTCGCTTCATTGCGCGTTCCCATGCGGGCGAACGTACAATGCTGGTTTCCAGCGTTTTGATGCAGTCCTCGATTTTGCGCTTGATCAAATCAATGGAGAACGCCATTCGCTGCTTCGGATTGGCGCGGGTGTCACGTTGCCATTGCACGCGATGTTGGTTTGCTGCATAACCATTGCTTGTGAGGACGGATTGCACATTGCCTTGCCAATCGACGCGAATCAGCGGCACGTTTTGCTCGCTAAGCCATGCGAGCACATCGAATGAAACGCTGCCGCTCCCGTCCAACATGACGATGCGCGGCGGAATCGCGAATTCGCCTCTGAAGAAGCGATAGGTTTCTTGGCTTTGCGGATAATGCGTGAAGCCATTGCGAATGGCCAAAGCGCCTCCTTCAATGCGTAGGGAGACGCCATGACCACAAAGGACGAGCGGCTGCTTTGATTGTTCGCGTAGGGCGCGCCGCCGCGTCAGTTTTTGGTTCTCATGCAGCCAATGCTTGCCGCGTTCAGCCCAGGCTATGTCGTCGTCGCCGAGGTCCGGTTCGCAAGCGGGAATTGGCTCGGCGTATTTGAGCGCCGATGATCGGTTTGACGTTTTCTCTAATCGGATTGCCACGGCATTCGGTGCCCCAAAGGAGTCAAATCAACGCCTATGCGCTGTTATTTTCTGATTCTAGCAGCTTCAATTTCTTTGAGAAGAGTCCATTGTTCGTCTTGGCCTTGCAAACCATGCCGCAATCGTTTTGGAGATAGGACTTCAGAAAATCTAGGATCATTCTGTAGCTCCCGGAGCTTTATCGACCGCTCACGTAACAGGGACGCATCGTTAGCAAGTCGACAAATGTCTTCCGATGACAGAACCGGATGCCCATCGCGACGGCGAGCGGCAAACACGAGTGTGAAGAACGCCTTTGCGCTTGGGGGTGAGGTTTGTGCTACCCAAGCAGCCAAGCGGAGCCCGAACGATTTTCTGCCATAGAGCCACGAGATTGCGTCGTAAGAGTCACAAGTCATCTGCAGTGTGCGACGGACATCATCACGAGCAGCCTCCAACTCGACCTGTGGAAAGTCTGTGACTTCAGCGAGTGAATAGCGACGACTCACCCGGGCGATATCACGAAGAACGCTTGGCAGTTCGTCAGTTAACCTCGCTCCCCAGCGTTGGATCAGGTCAGGCGGGAACTCTCGTTCGATGAGGTCAGGCGGGGGCTTTTTAGCATCGCTTAATTCCCTGAAATCTTCCATATCGAAGGCGCGCTTGAGCGGCAACTCCAACACTTCTGGAATTGCGCCTTCGAAATCGCCGGCGGCTACATCGAGCAGCATGCCCAACAGCGCGGGAAGATCTTGCTGCGAAACCCGCCGTTTGATTTTAAGGTAAAAGGAATTTGACGAGCCCGCCTGGACGGTCCGATCAGCGATCGTGTCAGCTGAATCTCGCTCGTCATCGCGACGGCTCAGTAGTTTGAATATGCGAAGCGCCTTATCTCCCCACCTCGCAGCTTGAATAAGCCGCGGTCGCCAGTGGCGTTCATCAATGGAAAAGCCGCGCCACCACAGTTCCCAGCCGACG
The DNA here is from genome assembly GCA_963815815.1 of uncultured Alphaproteobacteria bacterium. Taxonomy (GTDB): domain Bacteria; phylum Pseudomonadota; class Alphaproteobacteria; order Rhizobiales; family Beijerinckiaceae; genus Methylocapsa. The sequence goes on along the minus strand of CAWFIA010000005.1, from coordinate 84,181 downwards.
TAATCGAATTTTCTCTTCTCCGTCAGCAGCTCTTGAACAGCGATTGCCTGCGCAGCTGTGCCTACAGGGTAGCGCACTTCGCTGCCTTTGTAAGCCAACGGCAGCTGGTCGACATCGGGAAGTAAGCGCTCTTCACGCCAGCGTTCCAATTTCCGCTCGGAAAACGCCAAGCCTTTGGCCTCGAATGCGGCTCGGATTTCCTCTTTCGTCTCCCAGCCTTGGTCCATGTTTGGCCGTCCAAGAGCTCCCCGCAAAACGCCGATTCCCGAGATTCCGCGCCTGAATTGTCGCGCTCCCTCAAACTTCGGGAGCGCCAGCATGGCCACGAAATCGAATCGGATACGGGACTACCGCAAGGAATATCAAGCCAGAATCGCGCGCGGACTTTCAAGCGGAAAAAGCCGCTCGCAAGCGCGGGGACACGCAAGGGCGAGCGACCTGCCCAGGCGCGAAGCGCCGCTGCCCGCCGCAAAGGAAAATGCGCTCGAAAAAGCCCTGAAGATGATGAAGCAGGGTGCGACGCAGCGGCAGGCCGCCAAAGAGGCCGGCGTCTCCGCCGAACGGCTGCGCCGCTTCCAGAAGCAAAACACGTCTTCGCGGCGCGAAGGACGCCGCTGGATCATCGCCGACATGCGTCCCGTGACGATGGTGATGGCGACGCGGGGCAAAATGCGCGACGTGACCGTGTCCCACGACGCGGGCAGCGACATCGGCCGCCATTGGGTCGCCATCAACAAATTCCTGGAGACCAACGATCCTTCGCATCTTGAGGCCTTCCTCGGGCTGGGGCTTCGCGACACTGAGGGGCGGTTCCACCCCTTTGAGACCCGGCCAAACATCCTTCGGAAGCTCGATAGCGTCGGCGAATTATCCTTCGTCGATATTTACCGCCAGACGGCGCAGTGAGGGCGCCGCCATGGACAGATATGAACGGTTCATGAGCCGCGCGAGGGCGGAATGGCGTGCCAAGCTGAAGAGAAAGAAGTTCGCATCGCTCTGGTGTTTTGAAAATTGGTTTCAGGAAGGAACCCAGGGGCATCACGTCGGCCGGGAGAAGTTCAGCGATCTCGTTATCGATGTTCCCCGGAGCATGCATCCCGAGTTCGACTCGCCGCCAAATGGAGGAGCACCCTCCCGAGGGACCTGATCCGGACAACCCTTTGGAGCGCCAGGGGCGGGTTCACTTAGGCTTGACCGATATGCATGAAAGCGTCGCCGATGGGCATCGGTTAATTGGGGAGCGTATGCTCGAGGCGGCCAGACGCGGTGAACGCGACCTTAAGGCGGTTGACATCCCCAAAGGTCTCCTCGATTGGGTGCAGCGCTTGGCCGACGATCTCGCAACGGCCGCCAAGCGCGCTAGGTCACTGTTAAATTCCTTGCCGAAAGGGTGATCTCATGCAGCCGGTCGATCGGGATTTCGGCGAGGAATTGTCGGACCCGGTCGACCGGCTGATTATTTCACTGCGCGCTTACATCACGCGAGCGCCGAAAAAACCCAAAAAGGGCGAAAAGCATGAAAACGCCAAGGAGCGCTACGCTGACCCGCGCGATCACTTCGCTGCGCGTATTCCACCCAGCGATTCGGTTCTGGTGTTCGACTGCGAAACCCGCACGACGCCGGACCAGCGGCTGCGGTTCGGCGCTTATCAGCTGCGCTACAAGGGCCAGATCTGGGAGCGTGGCGCTTTCTACGAGCCGGAGGTTCTAGCTCAAGCCGAACAGCTACTTCTCCGCCAGACGATGGACGAGGAAATCGCCGGGTCGGACGGCGAGCGCATTCGCATATTGACGAGAGCCGAATTTGTCGAGGAAGTCTTTTACAATTCCGGCTACGCCGTTGGCGCTCAAATTGTCGGGTTCAACCTTCCTTTCGACCTGTCGCGTCTCGCGATCCGCCATAGCAGCGCCCGCCGCAGCATGCGGGGCGGCTTCAGCCTTACCCTTTCGGAGAACTCGTCCCGCGGTCGCCGTCAAACATCTCTCGCAACGCACGTCCCTGATTCGGTTCTCCGGCGCGAGGCCTGAGACAAAAGACGCCGCCGAGGACATCGATCCCGACGGCCCTCATGAAACCGAAGAGAAGGACGAGCCTGACCGTGGCTACTTCGTCGACCTCAAGACGCTCGCCGCGGCCTTGACCAGCCAATCGCACTCGCTTGAATCCCTATCGGCGCTTTTGAAAGTTCCGACGCCGAAAGAACCGTCGGACGATCACGGCGACGCATTAAAGCCCGAATATGTTGGCTATGCGCTTCGCGACGTGCAGGCGACCTGGGAGTGCTTCGACGTCCTGGCGCGACGGTTCGAGACCTTCGGACTACAGGACACCGGCCTATACGATCTCTACAGCGAAGCCAGTCTCGGCAAGGCCTATCTCAAAACGATGAACATCAAGCCGTGGCGGGAAGTTCAGCCAGATTTCCCGCCAAAGCTCATCGGCCACATCCTCAGCGCCTATTATGGCGGCAGATCCGAAGTTCATATCCGCCGCGAAATCACGCCCGTGATCCATTGCGACTTTCTGTCGATGTACCCGACGGTCTGCACTTTGATGGGATTGTGGGAATTCGTCCGAGCAAATGGCGTTGGGCATACCGACGACACGCCGGCGATTCAGGATCTGCTGGCGACTCCACGCGAGGTTTTGATCGAGAGCCTTCGGTATAAGGAGGGCTGGGCAGACCTGACCGCCTTGGTGCAAGTTTTGCCGGATCGCAACCTCTTCCCCGTCCGCGCCCAATATCCAGACAGTGACACGGCCACCATTGGCTTGAATTTTCTCAGCGTCGACCAGCCGCTGTGGTTCACGCTGGCCGATGTGCTTGCATCCAAAATTCTGACCGGCGATACGCCGAAAGTGCTACAGGCCATCCGCTTTGTGCCGAAGGAAAAGCAAGATGGCCTCAGGCCGGTCAAAGTCGCGGGACAGACGATTGATCCTGCGGAGGATGATTTTTATCAACGCCTGATCATTCATCGAAACAGCATAAAGGCGCGGCTCAAGGCCGCCAGCGAGGCCGAGAAGCCTACGCTCGATAGCGACCAGCAAGGCGTCAAGATTCTGGCCAACGCCACCAGCTACGGGATTTTCGTCGAATTGAACGTCGAAGATTATGTCGCCGCCAAACCCATGATTGGCTATGGCGTCGGCCCACAGGCGTTCAAATTCAAATCAAAGAAATTCGAGAAGCCTGGCCGATACTTCCACCCCTTGCTCGGAACCCTCATCACCGGCGCGGCCCGGCTGATGCTGGCGCTCGCCGAACATCAAGTCATCGAACAGGGCCTGGATTGGGCGTTCTGCGACACTGACAGCATCGCGATCGCCAATAGAGCCAAGCTTCCGCCTGACGAGTTCAAGGCCAGAGCGCTCCTGGTCCGCGACTGGTTCAAGGATCTCAACCCCTATGGCGAAGAGAACTCAATTCTGCAGCTCGAAAAGGTGAACTTCCCGCCCGAGAAAAATGGCGATCTGAATGCTCTTGATCCGCCGCGATGTCTCGCGGTTTCCGCGAAACGCTATGTCTTATTCAACCGGACTGACGCCTCTCCCCTCATCCGCAAGGCGTCAGGCCATGGGCTTGGCCATTTGTTAGCGCCCTACGACGAACCGCCGCCCGATCGTCGCAAGCGCATCGAGCGAATTGGCGTGCCGCTTTGGCAAGAAGATCTTTGGAAAGAAATCATCCGCGCCGCCGACACCACTACGCCCGACCAAACCCGATTCATGGATATGCCAGAGTTCGACGTTCCCGCGGCCAGCCAATATGCCGCGACGACGCCGGAGCTTCTCGCCTGGTTCAAAGGCTACAACGAACGTCACCCAGAGGGAGAAAGGGTGTTTCCGTTCGGGTTCCTGCTGTCGCTTCAGGCCAAGTCGCGAATCGAATTGGCCAAGGACGCCCCCGAGGCTTTGTCCGATGCGCTTTGGCGGCGTCGGGAGCCGCGTCCCGCCGCGCCTTATTTCAAGCGAGCAATCGACGCCCAGGATCACGCCTTTGATCGCGAACGAGACGTGGCCATCCCCGCATCTTGGCTGAAATCCCACGGCCGCAGCTTGGTCAGATATCACCTTCATCAGGAGACAAAGTTCCGGGGCGGGGAATATGAACAGCGCGGACCACTTCGCCGCCGCCACGTGTTCGCCCTGACGCATCAATTGATTGGCAAGGAAGCCGACAATATCGAGGAAAATGAGTTCATCGGCGAGGATGCGGGTCCGCTCGAACACCCTCTGGCGGCTGCAAATTCCTCTGAACTGGCAGTTTTCGTTTTTGAGACGCAGAAGCGATACGAGATTAGCGACCGCGCTTTGCTCGGTCGAGCTCGCGTACACCCTCACACCTGTTGATTTCCGCTGAGATGTGACCCTGGAAGGCCAGAAATTTTCACTGAGAACTGACCCATGTTTTGACCTCCCCCTGGCTGATTGGTCGGGGGATCCAGGAGTGATCGACATGGCGTTATTGAGCGTAATCCGGCGCTGGCATTTCCGGCAGCACGTCCCGATCCGGGAGATCGAGCGGCGGACGGGATTGTCACGGAACACGATCCGCAAATACCTGCGGGCGGACACGGTGGAGCCAAAGTTCAAGGTTCCTGATCGGCCAAGCAAACTGGACCCATTTGCCGAGAAGCTGGTGGGTTGGCTGCGGCAGGAAGCAGGCAAATCGCGCAAGCAGAAGCGGACCACGAAGCACCTGCACGCCGACCTTGTGGCGCTGGGCTATGACGGCTGCTATGGCCGCGTAGCCGCCTTTGTTCGTCGCTGGAAGGCCGACCGACAGCGCGAGCAGCAGACCAGCGGTCGAGGAACATTCGTGCCGCTGGTCTTCCAGCCTGGTGAAGCGTTTCAGTTCGATTGGAGCGAGGACTGGGCCATTGTCGCCGGCGAGCGAACCAAGCTGCAGGTTGCCCATACCAAACTGTCGCACAGCCGGGCGTTTATCGTACGGGCCTATTTGCTGCAGACCCACGAGATGCTGTTCGACGCGCTGGCCCAAGCATTCCGGGTGCTGGGCGGCGTTCCTCAGCGCGGGATATTCGATAATATGAAGACCGCGGTCGATCGCATCGGGTCGGGCAAAGCCCGGCAGGTCAATGCCCGGTTCGCCGCCATGGCCAGCCATTACCTGTTCGAGACGGATTTTTGCAATCCAGCCGCTGGCTGGGAGAAAGGGCAAGTCGAGAAGAACGTGCAGGATGCAAGGCGCCGGCTATGGCAGCCGATGCCCAGCTTCCCCAATATCGACGCCCTGAACGCCTGGCTCGAGGAGCGCTGCATTGAGCAATGGGGAGAGATCCAGCACGGTGTCCTGCCCGGCGCCATTGCCGATGTGCATGGCGAGGAAGTAGGGCGCATGATGCCGCTGGGGCGCCCCTTCGATGGCTTCGTGGAACATACCAAGCGCGTATCGCCGACATGCCTCGTGAACTTCGAACGCAATCGCTACAGTGTGCCGGCCTCCTTCGCCAATCGGCCCGTCAGTTTGCGCATCTACCCGGAACGGATCGTGGTGGCCGCTGAAGGGCAAATCCTGTGCGAACACCCGCGGATCATCGATCGATCCCATCATCAGCCGGGGCGGACGGCCTATGACTGGCGTCACTATCTGGCGGTGATCCAGCGCAAGCCCGGCGCCCTGCGTAATGGGGCCCCCTTTACCGAACTGCCGGAAGCCTTCAGGCAGTTGCAGAGCCAGCTCCTCAAGCGTCCCGGCGGGGACAGGGAAATGGCCGAGATCCTGGCCCTGGTTCTACACCATGATGAGCAGGCCGTGCTCTGCGCGGTCGAACTGGCGATCGAGGCTGGCGTCGCCACCAAGACCCATGTCCTCAATCTGCTGCACCGCCTGACCGACGGCAAGGCGCCTCCGGCATCCCCGATCGACGCGCCCCAGGCTCTGGGCCTGAAGCGGGAGCCGCTTGCCAATGTCGAGCGCTATGACGCCCTTCGTGACAGGGGGCTGCGCCATGCGTCATGATCCCGCCAGCGCCGCCGTCGCAGTCATGCTGCGCGGCCTCAAGATGTATGGCATGGCGCAGGCCGTGAGCGACCTGATCGAGCAAGGAGCCCCGGCCTTCGAGGCCGCCGTGCCGATGCTCGCCCAGTTGCTCAAGGCGGAAATGGCCGAGCGCGAGGTCAGGTCCATTGCCTATCAGATCAAGTCGGCCCGGTTCCCGGCCTACAAGGACCTGGCCGGCTTCGATTTCGCCGCCAGCGAGGTGAATGAAGCTCTGGTCCGGCAACTGCACCGCGGCGAGTTTATGGGCGGCGCCGACAATGTCGTGCTGATCGGTGGGCCCGATCCCATTCATAATGCTCACCTCGCGATGTCATTGGAAAATAAGAGTTTGTTGATCAGGATTTTGAGTTAGCGGCTTTCTGCGCCGATCTTGGGCTTCGGCCCGGACCGCGGCTTCCCGAGATCCGCCGCTTTGATGACCCATGGGGCCCCTTTGCAAAGGTGCCGGGCGGGCAATATGCCGCTTCGGATCATGCGCAAGACCGTCATCGCGCTCACTTGCAGGACAGCCGCCGCCTCGTTGAGCGTCACTTCTCCACGCTCCTCACGTTCTCCCTCCCGATAGACCGGGACGCCCATACGATTGCGTAATGTGCAGACCGCGCTCTGCGTCCAGCCATTGTGGCGGCCTGTGACCTTACCAGCCCGGTTCAAAACCGGCGCTATGGCGCGGTCTGGCATCAATCGCGCCAGTTCCCGAACAAGAACCTCGACGTCTTCCTCCACCGTCCAGCGGTGTTTACCGCACGCGTTCTTCTTGATTTTCAGCGCGGTATGATCGCCGCCTTGCCAATGCAGCGCCATATCGACAATACCATCCTCGACCCGCACCACGATCTCGCGCAACACAGTGCGGACGATCCTCTTGCGCGTCGCCATGGTCGCCGCCGGATGCGACCAGGCGATCTCGATATCGGCGCCAAGTCGCATGAGGCGCTCGCGTTCTTGCTCGTCGAGCACTGGTGAGCGGCGCTGATCAAGCTCCTTGATCTCGTCCTCGAGCCGGCGCACGTCGATGAGCTTGTCGTTCCATCGGCGTTCGAGTTCACTCGCGACGAGGCGATTGTCTGGATCCACGGCATCGTATTGCCGGCGTGCGTGCGCCGCTTCATAACGGGCGTGCTTCAGCGACAGCTCGACCTGCCTGCGCTTCCCGGCGGCCTCGAAAGTACGTTGCTCGATCGCCTGAAGCGCCGCCTCGACGCCGAGCGGCTTCAGCAAACGGACGACTTCGGCTCCGACCGCCTGGTCGACCCGCAAACTGCCGAAGGAGATGCAGCGATCTCCTCCATGGTTCACGAAGCTCCCCTTGCAATGATAGCGGCCGACCTCGCCTGTCGCGCCGCTGTAGGCGACATGCAGCTTGCGGCCGCAATGACCGCAGCGCAGGAGGCCAGCCAGAAGCGTCTCGCCACGCCGGACGGCGCCGCGCGACAGAAGACCTTTGGCGTTGGCGTTATCGGCGATCAAGCGCTGATTCCTCTCGAACTCCGCCCATGAGAGATATCCTTCGTGATGGCCGGTGAGCAAGACTTCCCATTCGGTCCGCTCACGCCTGAACCCACGCGCGATACGCTTGCGGCCGTCCTCGATCGTTATGCGGCTGCCGGTGCGCCCGAAGGCATAGGCCCCGCCATAGATCGGATTGGTCAGAATATGGTGGACCGTGTTGTATACCGGGAGCTTCCAGGCGATGCGGCGGCCGTCCACAGTCGTGTATTCCACCGCTGGCAGCTCGATCCGCTCCCGCCGCATCCAGAGATGCACCTGCCGGATGCTCTGGAACTCCGAGAACTTCCGGAACACCAGATCGATGGCTTCACGTATTCGCAAGTCCGGATCTTTCTCAATCCGATTGTGCCGCACCTTCACGTAACCGATTGCGACGGTCAGGAACAGTTCGCCGCGTCGCGCCTTTTGCTTCAACGCCTCGAGTGAGCGCTGTCGAAGAATCGAAAGCTCCAGTTCGCTCATCGTGCCTTTCATGCCGAGCAGCAGGCGATCGTTCGGAAGGCGGGATCATAGACGCCGTCCTCGTCCAGGATGATCGCGTTGACGAGGCCGCAGAACTCGATCAGCGTGTGCCAGTCACGACCGTTGCGCGCCAGTCGCGACGCCTCGATTGCGAAGACCGCCCCAACGCGTCCTTCGCAAATCGCCGCCAAGAGCCGTTCGAACCCGGGTCGACTGACCCCCGAGCCGGAACGCCCCAAATCATCGTCGATCACGACCACGTCCTGCCAGCCATATTGGTGGGCGCGATCGGCCAGGGCATATTGACGACGACGGCTCTCATGGTTGTGGAGCAGCTGATCCGCCGTTGACTGGCGAATATAGACAAAGGCGCTGCGCGCGAGATGATCAGGCGTGATCTTCGTCATCGTCGGCCTCCTCGACCTTCGATGTCGCCGCAATCTCGATCAGAAGCGCCCGGACGATCTCCACGAGGCTCTTGGTCTGATCGAGTGGCAAGGCGATCGGCGGTTCGTCGCTCTCGAATAAGTCCGGATGCCGTTCTTGCTGCGCGCGCTTCATCTGAGGCTTCTCCCGTCTTCGAATCCGACCGGAGCAAGTCTAAGAGCGTATCGATCTCGATCCGCAGGTCGCGGAATGTATCCGATGGAATCCGTGGTAGAGGCCGTAGTTCGAAGTGTTCCAGAGTCCTCGCGCATCATCCAGGAAGGTATGTGCGCCAAAGTGCCATCGCTCTGCTGGATGACAAACACCTCGGCGCCCTGAAAGCGATGATGCCGCACAAGAAGGGCAATCTCACCAAAGCGCGGATGGAACCGATAGTGGATTCTTCCCTCGACGTTCTGATACCCGGCAGTATGTCGCTGCTTCGCCCGGAACCGGCAAATCTCACATAGCCACCGCCCTTGGCGTCCAGGCCGCCGAACATCACCGCAAAAAGGTCCGCTTCTTCGCCACGGTCGACCTCGTCAATGCGCTCGAGCAGGAAAAAGCCATGAACAAGGCAGGCCAGTTGGCCGAACGCCTGCTGCGTCTCGACCTCATCATCCTCGACGAGCTCGGCTATCTGCCGTTCAGCCCGTCAGGCGGCGCCCTCCTGTTCCACCTGCTCAGCAAACTTTACGAGCGCACCAGCGTCATCATCACCACCAATCTCAGCTTCAGCGAGTGGGCCGGGGTGTTCGGCGACGCCAAGATGACCACCGCACTGCTGGACCGGCTTACCCACCATTGCCACATCCTTGAGACAGGCAACGACAGCTTCCGGTTCAAGGCAAGCGCCGCAGCTCCCAAAACACGAAAGGAAAAATCCGCCACTTGACCCACCGCCCGCAACGCGGGACACATCATCCACCCGGGTCAATTCTCGATGAAAATCCCGGGTCAGTTCGAAGCGGAAATCAACACGCTCTCGAAGCCGCCTTTTTCGAACCCGTCGCAGATGATTTTCGCCGCCGCGTCGGGCCCCATGATGAAGGGCATGTCGTAGTCGTTCGGCGCCGTCATCGGTGTTTCGACGAAGCCGGGATTGACGATCTGGATCGTAAGCCCCGCCGCCTCATGAGCGATCCGCAAGACTTCCGCCAAATAGATCAGCGCCGCCTTGCTGGCGCCATAGGCGAGCGAGCCGGGCACGCCGCCATAGCCCGCAAGCGACGCCGTGATAGCGACCTGTCCGCGTCCGCGTCCCTCCATTGCGGCGAGAAGCGGGCCGAGGCAATGGATGGTGCCGCCGACATTGACCTCAAACGTCCGCCAGGCGACCTTCGCGTCGAACTTTTCGCGCTCAGAGGGAAAATAGACGCCCGCATTGAGGAAGGCGAGCGCTATTGGCCCGTGCGAAGCCTCGACTGCGGCGATGATCGCGGCCATTTTCTCCCGGTCCGTGAAATCGCCTGGAAAGGCGAAAACGTTGGGGGATTCTTGCCTCATCGCCTCGAGTTCGGCCGTCCGCCGCGCGCTGACGGCGACTATAAAGCCGCGCCGCGCCAGCAAAAGCGCGACGGCGCGGCCGATGCCCGAACTCGCGCCGGTAACGAAAGCGACGCCGTCCCTGGGACCGGCGCGAAAGCTCAAGCGGCGATCTCGACTTGCGGCGGCGACATGCGCGAGAGCTTCGCCGAGGCGCGCCGCAGCATTTCGGCGAAAGCTGGCGACATCAGGAAATTCAGCTCTCTTTCGCGCGTGAGCGTGACAGGATCGGCGAGGACAAGCTCCTCATCGCAGTAGCCGGGATGACACATGATGAGGTGCCGGCGACCCGGCGCGCGCAAATAGGTCGCAAAATCGCGCGCGTAATCGCCACAAGGGTCAAATGCCGAAAAGCCGGAAAAGCCTTCATTCGTGCCGAAACCTCGCGTCGCCGCCAGGCGCGAAAAGCCTTTGGCGAGCCACGAGATGGCGAGGGCCTTTTTCAATTCGGCGCCGCGGCGCAGGATACGGGACGGCCGATCGGCGCTATCGCGCAGCCAGATTTTTCCGCGCAAGCCGCGATCCTCCAATTCGTCGAACAGCCAATCGCGGATCTGCGGCAGAATGTGAACGTGTTGATGCCCGTCGACAAAGTCGGGCGGCGCATCGAAATGGTCGAGGAAGACATCGAGCTGTCGGGCTATCTCATGCCGAATTTCCCGTTCCGGCAACTGCCGGGCGCGCGATCCCTTGAGGACGCGGGAGATCTCCGGCAGCTGGCCGGACGGCGCAAAATGCGGCATGAAGCTGAGCGGCCCGCCAAGCGTCAGATTGAGGTGCAGGCCGATATCGGCTCGCGCCGCACAACGTCGCAGCTCCACCGCGGCCTTACGCCAGGATGGCCGGTTCGCCAATACGCTCGTCGCGCTCAGGCGGCCGGCGTCCAAAGCCTCCAAGATGCCCCGGTTAACGCCCTGGGATAACGCGAAATCATCGGCGCAAAGGCTAACCGAAACGGAAGCCTGGCCGTCCATGCCCTTCACACCCATGGCCGTTACTCCCATGCCCCTTTAAATCCGGGGGCGGCGGACCCCTTCTAAAACGCTGCGGCCCGTCTGCTTTGGATTTTAGGCCCTGTCTTGCGCAATTCAATGCCAAAGCATAGAGGATCGAAGCCGCGATGGCGTTTGACTATCAATGACAACATTTTGCCCGGCGGATCGTTTCCGGGGGTCGAGATTTCCGCGCGTTTTCTTTAGATGTGCGCAGCGGCTTTGCGAAAGCGAAGCGGGGATGAGGTCGAGAGCGTGCGCCAAGCGATCGACGAAAGAGACAAGCCGATGATCAGAGCCGATGCGGTCATGACGGAAGCGGAGCTTTCCATCGTCGCGCCGATCTTCAACGAAGCGCAAAATCTGCGCGCATTGCTTGATCGCCTGGTGCCGGCGCTTGAATCTTGCGCGCGTTCCTTCGAGATCATTTTCGTCGACGACGGCTCGACCGACGAAACGCTGGCGTTTCTCCGCGGTGCGCATGATTTAGATCCGCGCATTCGCGCGATATCGTTCAGCCGCAATTTCGGCAAGGAGATCGCGATTGCGGCGGGACTCGATCATGTCAGCGGAGCGGCGGCGATCATTATCGACGCCGACCTGCAGCACCCCCCGGAAATGATTAAGACTTTTGTCGCAAAGTGGCGCGAGGGCTATAAGGTCGTCTACGGCCAGCGCATCGATCGGACGGCCGACTTGCCGATGCGGCGGCTGCTGACACAGCGCTTCTACAAGCTATTCGGTTCGCTCGGCGAAATGCGCCTGCCGGAAGGCGCCGGCGACTTTCGCCTGCTCGACGCCAAAGCCGTCGCCGCCTTGCGCTTGATGCGCGAGCACGCGCGATTCTCGAAGGGGCTCTATGCCTGGATCGGCTTCAAATCGATCGGCGTTCCCTTCGACGTCGCGCCGCGCCATCGCGGCCAATCCAAGTTCAGCTATCGCAAATTGACGCATTTCGCGCTCGACGGCCTCATGTCGTTTACGACCATGCCGCTCAAGATCTGGACCTATGTCGGCCTCGCAACATCTATCGTCGCCTTGGCGCTGGCGAGCTTTTACGTCATAAGGACGCTGATTTTCGGCGTCGACGTGCCAGGCTATGCGTCGTTGATCGTCTCGATCACGTTTTTCGCCGGCATCCAGCTGCTCTCCCTCGGCATTCTCGGCGAGTACATCGGCCGCATCTTCGCTGAGGTGAAGCGGCGCCCGCTCTATCTAATCGAGGAGCGGCTCGGCCTCGCGCCGGTTGTTCACGACGAGCCGTCGCTGCGGCCGCGTCGCGATTGGCCTGAGCCCTGATGTACAAAAATCTGCTCTCGGTCGCCGGCATCACGCTGCTCTCGCGCGCCGCAGGCTTTTTGCGCGACGTCATGCTCGGCGCCATTGTCGGCGCCGGCCTGCTCGCCGACGCTTTCGTCGTCGCGCAGCGCCTGCCCAACCATTTCCGCGCGATTTTCGGCGAAGGCGCCTGGAACGCCGCTTTCGTGCCGACCTATTCGCGCGTGCTGCACAGCGAAGGCCTCGACGGGGCGAGGCGCTTCTCCGGCCAGATCTTCGCTGGACTGCTCGTGCTTCAGATTGCGCTGTTGATCCTCGCTTTGGCGTTCACGCCCGCACTAATCGATGTTCTCGCGCCTGGCTTTCGCGAGGACCCTGAAAAATTCAAGCTGGCGGTGACGCTGACCCGCATCACTTTTCCCTTTCTCCTGTTCGTCACGCTGGTCACGCTGCAATCCGGCGCGCTGAATGCCCATGGCCGTTTCGCCGCCGCCGCCTTCACCTCGGTGATCATGAACGTGACGATGATGGCCTTTCTCGGCGTCGCCTTCCTGTTTCCGAACGCCGGCGTCGCGGCGAGCTGGGGCCTCACCATTTCAGGAGTTCCTGCAGCTGGCGCTGACCTCCTTCGCAGCCTTTCGCGCGGGCATATTGGAGCGCTTCGCCTGGCCGGCCATGACGCCGAACGTCAAACATTTTCTAGCGACGCTGGGACCTGCGGTGATAGGTTCGGCCGGCGTTCAGATCGCGCTCTTCACTGACACGATCATCGCCTCGATGCTGCCGACCGGCGGGCCGTCCTCGGTCTATTACGCCGACCGCATCTACCAGCTGCCGCTCGGCGTGATCGGCATCGCCGCGGGCACCGTGCTGTTGCCGCAAATGAGCCGCCTGCTCGCCGCGGGCGAGGCTGAGGCCGCGCTGCACGCACAGAATAGAACGATGGCGCTCTCATTGGCGCTGACGGCGCCGTTCTTCATCGCCTTCATCATGATCCCCGACTTCATCATGCGCGGCGTTTTTTTGCGCGGGGCCTTCACTATGGAAGCCGCCGACGCCTCCGCCGCCGTCCTCTCGGCCTACGGATTTGGCATCATCGCGATCGTTCTCTTGCGCTCCGCCGTCGCGAGTTTTCAAGCGGAAGGCGACACGACAACTCCGATGATCATTTCTCTCACCGCCGTCGGCATCAACATCGCTTTGAAGCTTGTCCTGTTCAAGCCCTGGGGCGCCGTCGGCCTTGCCACTGCGACCGCCGCCGGGGCATGGGTCAATCTGATCCTCTTGGCTTTCCTCGCCATCCGGCGCGGCTCGATGAAGCCCGATCTCGTCTTGTGGAAAACCGCGACATGCGTCTCCACGGCCGCTTGCGCGCTCTCCTTTTTCGCGCTTACGGCGGCGCATCCCGTTCGAGGCCTCGCGGAACGGCTCGGCCGCTTCCCGAATGAGATCGCGCTTCTTCTTCTCGGCGGCGGCGGCGCGCTGATTTATGGGGTCATTCTGATCGCCGGCCTTCACATCGCCGGCGTCAAGCTGCGTCGCCCAGTTCCGGGGAGCGACAAGATTTTCGAACCCGTCGAAGGCGTCTGAACACGATGCAAGACGCCCGCATCAGCCCGCGAGTGCGATCAATACCCGCGCCCAGCTGCGAGCGCCTTTGTGGAAGGAGGCGAGGTCGTATTTCTCGTTCGGCGAATGAACGCGATCATCCTCAAGGCCAAAGCCAATCATCAAGGTGTCCATGTTGAGGTCGCTCTTGAAATTGCCGACGATCGGAATCGAGCCGCCGCAGCCCGCCAGCACCGGCTGCTTTCCCCATTCGGCCAACAGCGCCCGGCTCGCTCGCGAGAGCGACTCTGAACTGAAAGGCAATTGCAGCGCGCGGGAGGCGCCGTGCGAAATGAACTCGGCCCTGCAGTCCGCCGGCAGGCTTTTTCGAACATAGGCGCGAAAGCTCTGAGCGATCTTCGCCGGATCTTGATTGCCGACCAACCGAAACGAGAATTTGGCGCTTGCCTTGGCCGGCAGGACCGTCTTCGATCCTTTCCCGGTGTAGCCGCCGATGACGCCATTGACGTCGCAGGTCGGCCGCGACCAGACCATCTCCAGCACGCTGCGGCCCTGTTCGCCGACCGGAACAGAAAGGCCGACCGCGTTGAGAAAAGCGGATTCATCGAACCCCAGGGCGTCCCATTGCTCGACAACCTCCTCGGGCAATTCGGCGACGCCGTCATAAAAGCCCGGCAACGTCACGCGGCCGGCGTCGTCATGGAGACCAGCGATGATGCGCGACAGCACATGGATCGGATTGACGGCGGCGCCGCCGAACACACCCGAGTGCAGATCGCGGTCGGCGCCGCAAATGATCGCCTCCTCGAGAACAAGTCCGCGCAGCATGGTGGTGATCGCGGGCGTTTCGCGATCCCACATGCCGGTATCGCAGACGAGCGCGAGATCGGCGGCCAGCTCTTTCTTGTTGGCGGCGAGGAAGGCGGGAAGCGACGGCGAGCCCGTCTCCTCCTCGCCTTCGAGGAGAATGGAGATCTTGCAAGGCAGATCGCCGGTCTCCTTGAAGGCGCGGACAGCCTCGACGAAGGTCATGAGCTGGCCTTTGTCATCGGCGACGCCGCGTCCGACGATCTGGCGGCCGGTTTCGGCGTCTTTGAGGCGCGGCTCGAACGGCGGCGTCTCCCATAGCTCCAGCGGGTCCGGCGGCTGGACGTCATAATGGCCGTAAAACAGGAGGTGCGGAACGTCAGGCCGCGCCGCCTCGCCATGCGCGACGACCATCGGATGTCCCGTGGTCGGCCGCACGGAAGCCTCGAAACCAAGCGAGGCTAGCTCCTTCGACAGCCATTCCGCCGCGTTTTTGCAATCATCGGCGAAAGCTGGATCGGTCGAGACCGACTTGATCGCGACCAGCCGAAACAGCCGCGCCAAAGCGGAGTTGCGATTGGCGTCGATCTTGTTGAGAACAGTTTCGAGCGCGGCCATGAAGTCTCCTCCGGTCGGCGAGCCGACGCTTGTGGATTTCCGTATCGATGAAATACATGGCGGGAGATTATCCGGCAAAGGCGATTTTTTTCCGCGATCGCCTTTGCCCCCTGCGAGGAAAAGCGATGCGCCTGCGCGCCGATTTCTGGGTTTCGGCCTATTTGCGGCGTTGCGCGCTTGAAGGCGGCGTCGCGGTCCTGCGCCGGCGCGGGGCAGCGGAGGCCGGCGCCATTTTCGTCAAGGTCGACCGTCTCGATGGCGCCGCCGCCCTTTTTGGCCCTGCGCCGCAAAGCGAGACGCGCGGAGGCGGCGATCGGCTTTTCGCGCGGCTCCACGCCGACCCCTGGATCGACCCGGCGGAAGCCGAACTCAAGCTCGCAAGGCAGATCAGGTTCGATCCGGATCTTTGGATCGTCGAGACGGAGGACCGCGAGGGCCGGTCTTTTCTGGAAGTCGTCGACTGAGGGTTGCGGAAACACCGAGCCGGCGCCATCGAAACGCTCTTTCGTTGCGCCGCGCCAAATGAGACTATGGAAACCGACCAAGCATTCAACTTTGAGCGCGGCGCTCCTACAAATGACGACAGACGAACAATCGAAGACAATTCATAGCGACGGCGAGGCTCGAACCGAAAAGCCGCCCCTCGACGCGCCAGTCGTCCGCGCCATCGCAATGCCGGCCGACACCAATCCGGCCGGCGACATCTTCGGCGGCTGGCTGATGGCGCAGATGGACATGGCGGCCGGCAGCGTCGCGGCGCGCCGCGCGCGTGGGCGCTGCGCCACGGTGGCGGTTGAAGGAATGACGTTCCTCAGCCCCGTTTACGTCGGCGACGAAGTCAGCCTTTACGCCAAGCTCCTCAGCGAAGGGCGCACCTCGATGCGCATCAAAATCGAGGCCTGGCGGCGCTATCGCGAGGAAGAGGCCGTCAACAAGGTCACCGAGGCCACCTTCATCTTTGTCGCGATCGGCAAGGACCGGCGGCCGACCCCCCTGCCCCCCCGGACGCAGGCAACCGAATAAGATAACGGGGGGCGCACAATGGCGCGACCTGCAACCCACTGCCGCAACGCATTTTCGCTTGCGAACGCGCGTGGGCCTTTGCAAAAAAATTCTGGCGCTCTTGGAACGCCGTGGGGATATCTGGGAATGGACCGCGCACGTCAACTGACGGCCGCCTTGGCGGCCTCCGCTTGTCTTGCCGTGACGGGCTCAAGCGCGCAACGCAAGGCGCCACTGGCGTCGGCGGCGCATGACTGCGTCTACGCGAAGGGACGTGCGATAAGGTCTATCATTGACTGGTCGTCGCCGACGCTGCAGTGCTCCGGATCCTGGGCCTCAAGCCATATCGCATCCAGCTCTTGAGGCCTTTTATGCAAGCGCGCCGACGCCGGCTCGATTTTTGCTTGTACCGCAACCGGAGAAGCTGCGGCTTGGGATGGTCCACGCCCGCCGCATATGCGTAAAAAGCATATATAAACGCTTCAACGAACGTTTATTATTAAAGCGCTTCTTTCTGACCCGAACGCAACAGGTTGCCAGCGCTGTACTCAAGACTATGTCGCGGCCATCACAATTTTGGATTTAATGTGTCGAAATATACTATATTTAATATTTGAAGCCTAAATGTCGATCTTTATGTTTATATCATCTAATGCCTATATTTTGATTGCAATTCTCACGCCGACCTGATAAATTTGGCTAGGCCGTCGGATCGGCCACGAATCCGGACAAGCGTTCGCGGACGCGCAGGGCAGGAATTGAAAATCGCGACTTAGTCGGCGTTTGGGTCGAGGCGAGAACTATTGGCCTCGGCTGAGGATTTGCATCAATTGAGATCATGCATGAAATTTGGTATGTCACGAGCTTACGGAATGTTTACTGCGCGCTCGCTCGCAGCGTTGACGATAAGACTTAAGTGAGCTTGCCGTAAAACATCTAATTGTGTTAACCAAATCCGATCATCCAATCAGGCCGACAGCGAGTTGACCCAGATGTTGCAAATAAACAAGCGTGCTTCCCATGCGGGCCAGGACTTCGGCGAAAGTCGTCGCGCCGCTGCTTGAGGCGCTTCAGAACGCCATCCGGATCATTCGACGCCAGTTGCCCATTGTCGCCGTGATTATGGCGTGTAGCGTGGCTCTGGCGATCCTGTATCTTGTATTGACGCCGTCGAAATATACAGCGTCCGGTTCGGTGGTCATCGATACGCACAAAGTCCAGCTGCTGCAGCAGCAGCAAGCCATTATCGGCGACGCGCAAATTGACGCGTCAACGGTGCAGACGCAAGTCGAAATGTTGAAGTCCGATAATGTCGCTTTGGCGGTGATCCGCAAGCTGCATTTGATTGACGATCCGGAATTCGTTCCGCCGCCTGATGAAAAATCGGGGGGACTGTTGAGCTTTATGTTTCCAGCGCCGCCCGCAAAGCCCTTGACCGAGGCGCAGCGCGAACAGATCGCATCGGAAGCTTTTCGAAGGCAGCTAAACATCACCCGCGAGGGTCTGACTTACGTCATCGACATAACCTTCACCTCGCTCGAGCCTGCGAAGTCCGCTCTGATCGTGAACACATTGGTCGCGGCGTTTACCGAAGATCAGCTGGACGCAAAATACCAAGCGACGCAGCGCGCCGGCGTGTGGCTTGCCGAGCGCATCAAGGAGCTGCGCACGCAAGCCGCTATCGCCGAACGGGCGGTCGTCGACTTCAAGAGAAAGAACAATATCGTAGACACCGCCGGCCTCGGCGGCGGCGGTCCGAATGCGGGCCCCAACTACAATCGGCGGCTGATCAACGATCAGCAACTCTCCGAACTGAACACCCAGATTATTCTCGCCAGCGCGGCGACCGCCGAGGCGAAAGCGCGGCTCGAACGGATCCAATCGGTGATGTCGCAGGATGTTCCCGACGCCTCCGTCACCGACGCCTTACACAGCGAAGTGATCATCAAACTGCGTTCGCAATATCTCGAGCTGGCGCAGCGCGAAGCGATCTTCTCGCAGCGTTACGGCGCCGGCCACCTCGCGACCGTCAATCTGCGCACGCAGATGCAGGAAATCAAGCACAGCATCTCCGATGAAATGCGCAAGATCGCGGGAAGCTACAAAAGCGATTATGAAATCGCCCTCACCCGCGAGCAAAACCTCAAGGACAGCATGGGGAAAGCGGTCTCGCAGTCGCAGGACGCGGGTCCAGCGGAGGTGCAACTGCGCGAACTGGTGAGCAGCGCCGATACGTCGCGCGCGCTCTACGACAATTTCCTACAGCGTTATATGGAGACAACGCAGCAGCAAGACGCCGCTCCGATCAGCGAGACGCGGCTGATCAGCCCGGCGTTCCCCCCGCTCGTCAAGAGTTCGCCAAGAACGAGCCTGACTTCTGATTCTCGCAATGGCTGGCGGCGGCGTCTTGAGCTTCGCCTTCGCTTATTTGCGCGAAGCTTCTGACGGGGTGTTTCGCACGAGCAGCCAGATTGAGGACACCTTGCGTGTCAACTGCCTCGCCTTGGCGCCTTGCCTGAAGACGGCTTCGCCGCCCCGCCCAGAGGACGTGGTCGAGGAGAGCAAGCCCGGCGAGTCCGCAGAAGCGCGAAGGGCGGCAAAAGCCAACTTCCTCCGAAATGTCGTGGATGCGCCATTCTCGCGCTACGCCGAGGCCATTCGATCAGTGAAAATCGCCGCCGACCTCAACGGCGCGCTGAAAGCGCACAAGGTGATCGGGCTGACATCCACCTTGCCGAACGAAGGCAAATCGACCGTCGCCTCCAATCTCGCTCATCTCATTGCCGATGCCGGCGGTAATGTGATCTTGGTCGACGCCGATTTGCGCAGTCCGTCGCTGTCGCGCTGGCTCGCCCCAGACGCGCCGGGCCTGATTGATGTCGTCATCGGGTCCGTTTCGATGGATCAGGCAATAATAACCTTGCCTGCGAGCCGGTTGCACTTTCTGGCCGCTGGCGCGACCGAGAAACTGCCGCATACCAACGAAATCCTGGCGTCGGCGGCGATGAAAAACCTTATCGACGGCCTTCGCACGAAATACGATTATATCGTGGTTGATCTATCTCCGATCGCTCCGATCGTCGACGTCCGCACCACCGGGCATGTCATCGACACCTATGTTTTCATCATCGAATGGGGCAAGACGAAAATCGACGTCGTCGAGCGTGGACTTTCCGAGGCTCAGGGCGTCTACGACCGCCTTCTCGGCGTCGTCCTGAACAAGGTCGATATGGCCGCGCAAAACCGCTACGAGCGCTACCACGGCAATCATTATTATAAGAAATATTATTCAAAGTACGGCTATCTGGAATAAGAGACCGCCGTGGGCGGCGGCGTGTCGGCGCCCCTTTGGACCGGCGCCAAAGCACACAATGCAAGGAAGAGCGGCGGCTCCTCTCAAAAGAAGGCCCGCTCCGAAAATAATTCGAAAACGAAAGCCGCGCCCTGCGCGCCCCAATCGGCGCGGCGTTCGCGGAGCTAGATCAGAGACCTTGCGCGGCGGCGAAGGTGGTGGGGGAGGTAGGACTCGAACCTACGAAGGCATAGCCAGCGGATTTACAGTCCGCCCCCTTTGCCGCTCGGGACACTCCCCCAAAGGCCCCGTCTTCAGGGCGTGAGAAGGCGCTTATGCGAACCGAGCCCGCGGCTGTCAACCAAAAATCTCTCGCCGCGTTGATCCTCCCGTCACGCTCCGATGCGCGAAGCCGAGGTCTGTGACTGGCGTCGCGCATCCAGCGAAAGAGCCAATGAAGTGACGCGCGACAAGACAAAGGCGCGTGGCGGGAAAGGCGCAGCCTTGGCGCGGCAAAGGCCGCCTCCGCGGCCGGCCGCCCGGCAAAGCCATGGCGCGGGCGACGTCCGCCCGTTCAGACGCCCTTCCGCCGACCTCATCGCGCTCTATGGCTTTCACGCGGTTCGCGAGGCTCTGCGCGTCGGCAAACGCAAGCTCGTCGCTATCCATGCGACCAAAGCCGCCGCGGAAAAGCTCGGCCCGGAAATCGACGCCGCCGGCCTTTCGCCTCATATCGTCGAAGCCGAGGATTTATCCCGCCACCTTGGCGCGGGCGCCGTCCATCAAGGCGTGATGCTCGAAGCCAGGCCCTTCGACGCTCTCGATCTGTCCGAGCTACCTTCATCAAGCGGCGTCGTTCTCGTGCTCGACCAGATCACGGACCCGCATAATGTGGGCGCAATTCTTCGCACTGCCGCCGCTTTTCGCGTCGACGGGTTAGTGATTCCCGAACGTCATGCGCCTGAGATGACCGGCGTTCTGGCGAAAGCCGCCTCGGGAGGCCTCGAGCATGTGCCGATCGTCCATGTCGTCAACCTCGCCCGCGCCCTGAAAAGCTTGGGCAAGATGGGCTACATGCGCGTCGGTCTTGACTCAGAGGGCGATGCGGCTCTCAGCACCGCGCCGCTAACGCGCTCGCTCGCGCTCGTGCTTGGTGGCGAAGGCAAGGGGCTGCGCCGTCTCACGCGCGAGAACTGTGATGTCGTCGCTCGCCTCGACATGGTCGGTCCGATTAAGAGCCTCAATGTCTCCAACGCCTGCGCCGTCGCCTTGACGATCGTCACATTTCGCTTCGCCGACTGACGATTCTTTAACCAATCCCCCAGATTGCACGCTCCGCTCCGGCAAAGCGGCCCCTGCAATAAAATCATGCTCGAACTCTGGCAGTCGACCGCGCCAGCGCCCATAACTCCAGGGCCGCAGCCAATACGCGCGCGCTGGCAAATCGAGCGGGACCGGATCGAATCCCGCGGTGCCAAACGGTTGGCAGCGGCACAGGCGCGCCAAGCCCATAAATCCGCCGGCCCAAAGCCCATGCCTCGCGATTGCTTCATCCATATAGGCCGAGCATGTCGGCAGATGCCGACATTGCGATCCTGTCAGAGATGAAATCGTGAGTTGGTAGACCCGGATGGCGGCGCGCGCCGCCATCCGTCCAATTTTGGATGCGCTTAGCATGTCTTGGCCCGACTCCAATCTTCGATCCTGCGCGAGTGTGGCGCAAATGCACTGGCAGGACTTGATAACTCGCCTCATAGTATTGCGGCGTTCGCTCAACTCAAAGCCTCCGGTGCGCCCTTGTCCATCTCAAAAAATCTCGCTCTCGCCGGCCTTCTATCCCTCGCCGCGTCGACTGCGTTCGCCGCGGATCTGGCCCAGCCGGCTCCGCCGGAACCGGGCTGGACGGTCACCGTGGGTCTCGGCCCGCAGGTGCAGACATCCTTCCCGGGCGCAAGAAGCGTCACGGTATGGCCGACTGGCACCCTCGCCTTGCGACGGCCGAACGAGCCTGAGCCCTTCGCCTCTCCGGACGACGGCTTCGGCATCGCCCTTCTCGATTATGGCTGGATCAAAGCGGGCCCCGTCGGACGCATCATGCCTGAGCGCGGATTGAGCAACGGCAATGGCGCCTTTTTTGGACTGCCCAACGTTGGTTGGACGCTGGAGCTCGGTATTTACGGCGAGCTCTGGTACACGGAACACTTTCGGCTCCGCGCCGAAGCGCGCCAAGGCGTCAACGGCCATGACGGATTCGACTCCAACATCGCTTTAGATGCGATCGAAAAGTTTGGTCCCTTCACTGCCGCGATCGGCCCGCGTCTGCAGCTCGGCGACACGCAATTCATGAACGCCTATTTTTCGGTCACGCCGTCCGAGGCTTTCATCAATGGAAAAGTGACCCCCTATCGGGCTTATGGCGGCCTCACCTCGGTCGGCGTGCTGGCGTCTGTCAAATATGATTTCATGCCGACCTGGAGCGCGACGCTTTTCGGCGGTTATGATCGCCTAGTCAGCAGCGCCGCGGCGAGTCCCATTCCCAACAATCTCGGGTCGCTCAACGAATATACGGCTGGCGTCGTCATCGCCCATTCGTTCAATCTCAATCTGCCGTTCCTACCGTAAATTGGGAGCGGCGTCTCCGCATCGCCAAAAGATCAGGCTTCAGCTGCCCGCGCCCGCGCTTCGATCTGATTGACGCAATCGAGGGTCGCCTCGAACGTGAGCATGGTCGACGCATGCCGCGCCTTATAGTCGCGGACAGGCTCGAGCGCAGCGATTTCCGACCACTTCCCGTTGGGAGGCGGACCATTCTCCTTCAGCATGGCGCGAACCTGATCCCGCAGCGTCCTGATCTCGGCGGCGGTCGAGCCGATGACGTGACGCGCCATGATCGAGGCCGCCGCCTGACCCAGAGCGCAAGCCTTAACCTCATGAGCGAAATCGACAATTTTTCCCTCCTCCATGAGAAGATCGACGATCACGGTGGAGCCGCAAAGTTTTGATTGCGCCTTGGCCGTCGCTCCCGGCGCCGCCAGGCGGCCTTGGCGCGGAATATTTCCCGCCAGATCGAGGATTTGGGAGTTGTATATTTCGGTCAGCATGGTCTGCGCGGTACAGGGTGACGGCGGAACTGCGATACTATATAGATGCAAGAGGGCTTGGCGACGAGATTTGGCGCATTTCAAAGCGGTCCTCCCGGGCTAACGTCCGCTCGGCGCATCTGGCTTCGGCAGCAAATTTGCTTCCGGCCCGGAGGTGAGGCTCCTTCCGAACTTGGAGGTGAGGCCAGGGACGCTCATTGAACTTTTTGGAGAGGCGCCACATGGATGCCGTGGTTAAGTCCTTAGTCGAACGTCCTCAGCCGCAGCGCGACATTTTAGCGCGGGAGCCACGCCCCACAAGGGAAGAAGCCGAAGCCGCCGTCCGCGTGCTGTTGCGCTGGGCCGGCGACGATCCCCGCCGCGAAGGCTTGGTCGATACGCCGAGGCGGGTCGTCAAGGCCTATGATGAGCTGTTTTCAGGCTATCGCGAGGACGCCACGGAAGTGCTGTCCCGGGTTTTTGAGGAGGTGCACGGCTATGACGACATCATCCTTGTACGCGACATTCCGTTCTCTTCGCATTGCGAGCACCATATGGTGCCTTTCGTCGGCGTGGCGCATATCGCCTATTACCCCTCGGACGTAGGCGTCGTCGGGCTCTCGAAGCTCGCCCGCGTCGTCGACGTGTTCGCACGACGCCTGCAGACCCAGGAGGCGCTGACGGCTCAGATCGTCGGCGCGATCGACCAGCATCTGCGCCCGCGCGGCTGCGCCGTCACGATCGAAGCCGAGCATATGTGTATGTCGATGCGCGGAGTCCGCAAACAGGGCGCGCAGACAATCACGACGCAGTTTACAGGCGTCTTCCGCGACGACCCGGCCGAGCAGGCACACTTCCTCACCTTGGTGCGGCACGGCAAATAAACCTATAATTTCACTTTTCAGTGAACCGGCTGCGACTGGCGCAAAGCAGGCGAAAACTCATTCTGTTCTTGTTTGCGAGGCGCGCGCGGTCACCCCGAAAGGAGGTCAAACGCATCGGCGACAGGTTGTAGCGACGCGCCCGCGCCCGTCGCGTTCGAAAGCAGGATGCACAACGCACATGCAAGACCAGAACCATGAGCTAGAAGAAGGGATCGCCTTCACACCGAACTTTGGCGCGGACGGTCTGGTCGTCTGCGTCACGAGAGCGGCCGGCGACGGGGAAGTCCTGATGGTCGCCTATATGAACGCTGAAGCATTGCGCCTCACTCTTGCGACCGGGGAGGCGCATTACTGGTCGCGCTCGCGGCGGTCGATCTGGCGCAAAGGCGCCACATCAGGACAAACGCAAAAAATCACTGAGATCCGAACTGATTGCGACCAGGACGCGTTACTCCTCACGGTAGAGGCTGGCGGCGACGGCGGCGCGTGTCACACGGGTCGGCGCTCATGCTTCTATCGCCGGATTGTCAGTGGGGATGGAGAAGAGACGCTCGTCTTCGATTAGATCATCCTCAAATTCGAAAACTCGGCGACTTTCGAAGATGATGCTCAAGCGGAGCGAGAAAATGGCGCGGCGAAGCGAGGCGACCAACGGTATAGTCTCCGAACCGCGGCGATTGCCGGTCGTCTATGGGAGGATGTCCCTTGAAGAAGGTCTATCTCGCTTATGCGCTTCTCGCCCTGGTGGTCATCCTTCTTCTGTACGCGCAACTATCGCGGACAGGAGCGCCGGTCTAGACGCGCCCAAGACCGTTTCCGGCCTGAGGCTTCGAGGAAGCCGTGGCGCTCAGTTGCCGCCGCGCGCGGACGCGCGGCGTGCTAGGAGCGTCGCGCATTCCATGTCGGGTCGGCCTAAGCCCCGGCCGAGCGATAGCGGCGCATATTTGAGCTGCCAGGCCCCGAATGCCTAGATTATTTCAGCGTTTGTCAACTTCAGGAGCGAAAAACTAGGCGTCAGCGCAAATTCGTCAAAACCGCCAAATCTTTTCCGCCGCATTTGCGCGGCCGGCGCCTGTAAGTCGAGGAGCAAGGAATGAACAAAATGGCGCCGCATCCAAGACACCACGCGAAGCAGCTTAGCGTGGACGACGGCGCTCAATCCTCGCCCTTCGCACAAACGCCCAAGATCGGCATAGCGCTCGGGGCGGGGGCCGCGCGCGGCTGGTCGCATATCGGCGTAATGCTGGAGCTTGGCGATCATGGCATTCATCCAGATGTCGTGGTGGGAACGTCGATCGGCGCCGTGGTCGGCGGCTGCTACGCCGCGGGAAAGTTCGAGAACGTCGAGATGTTCGCGCGCAGCCTCACCAAGAAAAGCGTTTTCGGCATGATGGACGTATCGTTCTCCGGCGTCGGCATCCTTGGCGGCGCGCGCTTGAGGCGGCGCCTTCACCAAGCCTTGAACGGCCTTCGGATTGAAGAGCTTCAAAAGGGCTTCGCCGCCGTTGCGACGGAGGTCGGCACCGGACATGAAATCTGGCTGACGAGAGGCGACGCCGTGGAGGCGATCTGCGCCTCCTATGCGTTGCCGGGAATTTTTGAGCCGGTTCGCATCAATGGACGCTGGCTGTTCGACGGCGCGCTCGTCAATCCTGTGCCTGTAACGGTCTGCCGCGCTCTCGGCGCCGAGATCGTCCTCGCCGTCAACCTTATCGGCGACAACGGTTTTCGCGCGACCGTGATCAACGACCGGCTTTCGATCGAACCGACGCTGGAAGAGCTCGCCATCGAAAACAGCCCCCGAAAAGGGGGGTTTTTCGGAGCCTTCCGCGGTACGCAGCATCGTCATTTCGGCAAGCGTGAGGATGGCGCGCCGGGCATCGGCAGCGCAATGATGGACGCGTTCAACATCGCGCAAGGGCGCATTTCGCGCTCCCGGCTGGCCGGCGATCCACCGGACGTCATCATCAATGCAAAGGTGAGCAAAGTCGGCCTGTTCGACTTTCATCGCGCCGATGAACTGATCGACATCGGTCGTGAGGCGGCGCGGCGTGCGATTCCGGAAATCGCCGATTTTATCGCCTTGCAGCCGCCCCATTGAGGTCCGGCCTGGGGGCGAAACCGCCCCGCTCGCTCAGAGCGTCAAATTGGCTGGCGCGGCGCGCAACCGCCAGGACTGCCCGCGGGGCGCCGCGCTTGGCCGGCGCGTCAGGCCGTGGCGATATATTCCTTCATCGCCTGATGTTGCTGCTCCATCTCGGCGAGACGGTATTTCACAAGATCGCCGATCGAGACGAGGCCCTCGAGCTTGCCATCCTTGACAACGGGCAGGTGACGGAAGCGGTGCTGAGTCATTTGCTCCATCGCGGAGGAAATTGTTTCGCGTTCGGTGGTGGTCATCACGCGCGCGGTCATGTGCTTTGAGACGGCGTCATTGAGAATGCCGGCACCGCTTCTCGCGATCGACCGGACGATGTCTCGCTCGGACAAAATGCCCAGAAGGCGGCCATCGCCGTCCGATACGACGACTGCGCCAATATTCTTTTCCGCCAGTAGTGCGAGCGCCTCCGACAAGGTCCGATGGGGCGGGATGGTGCTCACGTTCCGTCCTTTCTCCGCCAGAATGCGAGCGATTGTCATTTTGGGTCTCCTTCCAGAACGATTTTTCTTGTTTTTGCGGCCATTTTTGAGCGGCAAATAGCCGCGCCTAACATGCACATGTTCGTAAGGCTTCGCAACATCCGTTTTCTTATTGCGGCGCGGGGCGCCTATAGCCAGACCACGAAGGCCGAAAAGCTTCCGCCCGGGCCAACGATCAAAAGCGCTGTTCGGACAGCGCCGCCGCGTGCGCTTCCTCTGCGGCGGGCACAAAACGCCCGGTCGTTTCATCGAGGGCCA
The DNA here is from genome assembly GCA_963815815.1 of uncultured Alphaproteobacteria bacterium. Taxonomy (GTDB): domain Bacteria; phylum Pseudomonadota; class Alphaproteobacteria; order Rhizobiales; family Beijerinckiaceae; genus Methylocapsa. The sequence continues at coordinate 57,787 of CAWFIA010000005.1, read as the reverse complement.
GCAGCTTGCCTTCGAGAATGCCGAAATAAGCCCCGTGCAGCGTCAAAAAGCCACGCTTCTCCAGCGTCGTGATCGCCGGAAACGTGCGCAAATTGGCGAGGCCCTGAACGATCGAAGCAAGCGCGAGACGTTCGCAATATTCGGCAATCGGCTCGTGCGCTGGGCCGATCTTATCGGCCGCCGGCGCGATCAAGTTCATCCATTTGCCAATGAAGTCGCCCGCCGACAACGGCTTTTGGTAGGGATCGAGAACGCCTTCCGCATAACTACGGACGCCGCCGCAGCTCGCATGGCCGAGCAGCACAATATGCTCGACGCGCAAGCCCAGCACCGCATATTCGAGCGCCGCCGACGTGCCGTGCAGATCTTCGTTGGGCGCGTAGGGAGGCACGAGGTTGGCGACATTGCGCACGACGAAGATCTCGCCCGGCCCAGCGTCGAAAATGACCTCCGGCGATACGCGCGAATCGCAGCAGCCGATCAGGAGGATGCGGGGACTCTGCCCCGCCTGAGCGAGATGCTGGAAGCGATCATGTTCGCGCGCGAAGCGGCCGCCAAGAAACGCTTCATAGCCGGACACGAGCCGTTCCGGCAGCAGCGGACGCGCCGGCGTTGCATCGGCCTCTTTCGGGATCGGTTCAGACATGCTTCCTACTCACAAATGCCCGCTCGCACGATCCCGATGGCGCAAGCGAAACGGAACAGGTTGAAGCTTATAGAGATAGGAATGTCCTAGCAAGGAAGAGACCAGAAGATGCTGGTCCCTGACGATCGGTCGCCACCCTTCCGGCGTATTTTCTCCGCAGGTGCTCATTTCCAATGAAATGCCGAATGGGACGAGCGGCAGGGCGGCAGGACGCCGCTCAAATGCAAGGCTCCCAGGGCAAGCCTTCCCGGCGATCCGGTCGTCAACCTCCGGTCTTTGAGGTTGCTCAGCGCCGCCAAGACAGTGCCTGAAGCCGGCGGCGGCGAGCTGCCCGCGATGGGCTTGTAATCCCCGCCGGCGTCTTTGACCCGGCCGGGTCCGGCAGTCTTGTAATCTCCATCGGGCGCTTTGGCGTTGGCAGGCACAGTCTGCGTCGGCGCGGTGTAGCTTGACTGTGGCGTCGAATTAATTGGCGAAATCGACATAAAAACTAACTTTCGTTCGAGTCATTCGCCGGAAGGAAAACCGGCCAGCGCGCGACGCTAGCAAGGAGTGGTTTGGAGCAGCCCAACAAAATCCTTCAAATTACCTGCGATCGGACTTCGCCTCGACCTCCTCGCGGCGGATTTCGAGGGCGAGCCAATGTTCCTCCGTGGCCAACAGCTCGGCCTCGGCGTTAGCGAAAGCCGCTGAAACGGCGCCGAATTTGGCGGCGTCGCGAGCGTAAAATTCCGGGTCATGGAGCAGCGCTTGCAGCTTGGCCATCTGCTGGCGAAGCTCAGCCATTCGACCCGGCAACGTTTCCAACGCATGCCTTTCCTTGAAGCTCAGACGGGGCTTGGCCGGCGGCTTTTCCGCAAGAGGCTGCGCGGGCGATTTGGGCTTCGCCGCGGGTCTTTTGGCCGCCACGGCTATTGGCGCCGCGCCGACGCCGGCGCCCCGTTGCGCCACCATATCGGAGTAGCCGCCGGCGTATTCGATCCACTGGCCGGCTCTCTCAGCAAGCAGCACCGAGGTCGCGACGCGGTCGAGAAAATCGCGATCGTGGCTGACGATCAGAAGCGTGCCTTTGTAGTCGCCGAGCATTTCCTGCAACAGGTCCAGCGTCTCGAGATCGAGGTCGTTCGTCGGCTCGTCGAGAACGAGGAGGTTGGAGGGCCGCGCCAGAGCTCTTGCGAGCATCAGCCGGCCGCGCTCGCCTCCTGACAATCGGCCGATCGGCGTTCCCGCCTGCTCTGGACCAAACAAAAAGTCCTTCATATAGCCGATGACATGTTTGCGTTCGCCATTGATCTCGACGAAGTCGCTGCCGCCGCCGGTCAGCGCATCCTTTAGGGTAATTTCCGGGTCAAGGCTCGCTCTGCCCTGGTCAAGGCTTGCCAATTCGAGGTTGGCGCCAAGGCGCACATAGCCGGAATTGGGCGCCAGGGCGCCGGTCAGAATGTTGATCAGCGTGGTCTTGCCTGCGCCGTTGGGGCCAATGACTCCGAGCCGGTCGCCACGCAAGACGCGCGTCGAGAAGTTTTTGATGATAACGCGTTCGCCGTAGGATTTCGCCACCGCTTCGGCTTCGATGACGAGCTTGCCTGAAATTTTGCCTTCGCTGACGGCGAGTTTGACCTGGCCGGCGGCGGCCCGGCGTTGGCGCCGCTCGTCGCGCATCGCCGTGAGCCCGGCGAGCCGCTTCTGGTTGCGTTTTCGCCGCGCGGTGACGCCATAGCGGAGCCAATGCTCTTCGGCGACGAACTTGCGATCGATCTTGTGCTGTTGGCGTTCTTCCTCTTCGAGCTCCTGATCGCGCCAAGCTTCGAACGCGGTAAAACCGCGCGCCAGCGTTCGCGTGCGGCCGCGATCGAGCCAGACGGTGCTGCGCGCCAGATTTTGCAGAAAGCGCCGGTCGTGACTGATGATGACGAGCGCGGCGCGCAGCGCCTTGAGTTCGGCCTCCAGCCATTCGATGGCTGGAAGATCCAGATGATTGGTCGGCTCGTCAAGGAGCAGAATGTCGGGCTCTGGCGCCATCACCCGCGCGAGCGCCGCTCGCCGGGCCTCACCGCCGGAGAGCTGGGCCGAAGTCTCGTCGCCGCTGAGGCCGAGCTCATTGAGAAGCCGGCGCGCCCGGTAAGGATCGTCAGTTGGCCCGAGGCCCGCCTCTACATAGGCGAAGGCGGTGGCGAAGCCGGAAAGATCCGGCTCCTGCGGCAAATAGCGCACGCTCGCCTCCGGCTGGGCGAAGCGCGTTCCGCCATCCGCCTCAAGAAGGCCCGCGGCGATCTTCAAAAGCGTCGATTTGCCGGAGCCGTTTCGCCCCACCAAACAAAGACGCTCCTCCGCCGAGACGGAAAGATCCGCGCATTCGAGCAGAGGACGCCCGCCAAGCGTCAGCGAAACCGCCTGCAGCAGCAGAAGGGGAGGCGCCATTTAAGCCGGAAATCCTGCGAGTTGATGGAACCCAAGCCGTCGATCTACCGCAAAAATCAGATGCCCTCAAATTGATCCCTAAAGGCGAGACAGGCCGAGACCAAGCCTCGAGCGAGATGTAATGAAGGGCGAGTTGACTGGCGCGCCTTTAAGAATTGCAAGCCACGCTCTTTCGTGGCGAGATGCGCCGACGTGACGGAGCACCGCGATGCCGCATCGAGCGCGAGGCCGTGTTTGGCGATGGAGGAGCCGCGCATGACGCAAGCGGTGGGGGCGCCGGCCGGCGTCGCCGGCAAGGCTCCGCGCCGGCCGCCGATCGAGCGCAGACTGCGCCTGACGACGGGCCTCATTCTTTTCAGCTTCGCGACGAGCCACTTTCTGAACCACGCGTGCGGCATCCTGCGCCTTCCGACGATGGACGCAATAAGGGTGGTCCTCCTTTGGCCTTGGCGAACGCCAGTCGGCCAGACGCTGCTTTATGGATCTCTGCTCATTCACGGCAGTCTTGGCCTTTACGCGATCTTCCGGCGCCGTCATCTGCGGATTCCGCCAAGCGAACTCGCCCAAATCCTGCTTGGGCTGTCGATCCCGCCGCTCATCATTATCCATGCCGTCAACGTTCGGCTGGGCTATCTGCTGTTCGACCTCCCTCTGACTTATCCTTGGGTGCTCTACCGCTATTGGCATCTATCGCTTTTTGTCGGCATACCGCGGCAATTTCTTCTTCTTCTCGTGCTCTGGATTCACGGCTGCATCGGATTGCGCAGCGTGATGCGATTCAAGCCATGGTATCCGCAGTGGATGCCGATTCTCGCCTCGCTGGCGACCTTGATTCCGGTCCTCGCCATCAGCGGCATCATCGACGCGGGCCACGATTTCGACGCGCGAACAGCGCAGGATCAGGGCTTTCTTGCCTCCTTCAACCTGCAGACTCCTCAGCAAGCGAAAGAGCTTGGCAAGATCGGCGATACATTGATTCTCGTCTATCTCGGCATTGTCGGCGCGGTCTTCGCAGCGCATGGCGCGCGGGAATGGATTCAGCGCCGCTATCGAGCCGTGATCATCACCTACCCCGATGGCAAGCAGGTCGTCGTACCACGCGGATTTTCGATCCTCGAGGCGAGCCGCTTCGCCGGCATCAGCCATATGTCGATGTGCGGCGGCCGTGGACGCTGCTCGACCTGCCGCGTTCTGGTCAAGGCGGGGCTTGAAAATCTTCCCCCCCGAATGCGGCCGAGGCGAGCACGCTCGCCGTGATCGGAGCCGGCGGCGCGACGCGTCTCGCCTGCCAGGTCAGGCCTCACGAGGATGTCCAGGTCGCGCCGCTGCTCACCCTTGGGCGATTGGATACGCGCGCACAGGCGACAAGCCTCGGCGCCTCGACCGAACATGAGATCGCGGCTTTGTTTGTCGATCTTCGCGATTCGACGAAGCTCGCCGACGGCCGCCTGCCCTACGACGCTTTCTATGTCATCGATCGCTATGTCGGCGCCGTCTGCCACGCTATCGAGAGCAATGGCGGCCATGTCTCCAGCATCGCCGGAGACGGGGTCATGTGTTTCTTTGGCGGCGACCGCAGCGCCAGGGAGGCGGCGCAGGCAGCCATTTTAGCCCTACGCGACCTTTGGGCGGCGCTGTTGGCGCTGAGCGACGAGTTCGAAAAGGAGTTCGACTTTCCGCTTCGCTTCGGGGCCGGCTGCCACCTCGGCCTCGCCGTCGTCGGCGGACTGGAAAGCCGCCGGACGGCCCAATTTCTTGGCGACGTTGGCAATATCGCCTCGCGTCTCGAGGGTCTCACGAAGGAGCTGAAATGCGCGATCATTCTTTCTCGCGAGGTCATCGAAGGCTCCGGATTGCCAATGCCGGCGACCGAGAGTCGCCGCGTCCGCGTTAGAAGCAGCTCGCAGGAGATCGAGATCATCGCGTTCCGCGCCAAAGACGAATTCGATGATCTCATAGCACGAGGGTTGATGACATGACGCCCGTCAGACAATCGGAAACGCTCGCGCGCATCGAACTTTTTCGATCCTTGAATAAAGACGAGATCGCGCGGCTCGACACGCGCTGCATCTGGCGGCGCGCCCGCGCCAAGGAATGGATCATCGACTATCAGGACGAGAACACCGACGTGTTCTTTCTCATCACCGGCGTCGCGCGGGTCATGATCCGGTCGATTTCCGGCCGCGAAACGATTTTGCGCGATATCGAGGCTGGGGCGTTTTTTGGCGAACTCGCCGCCATCGACGGCCAGACCCGTACGGCCAGCATTCTCGCGATAACCGATGCGACGATCGCAAAAATGTCCGCGGCCACCTTTCTCGAGACGGTGACGAGCCATCCAGACGTCTGCCTGCAATTGCTGCGGCTCATCACCGGACAGGTGCGCATGCTTTCCAACAGAGTTAATGAATTCACCACGCTCGCTATTCGCGAACGCCTCATCATGGAGCTGTTGCGGCTCTCCCGGGAAAGTAAAGCGGATCCCAAAGCAGCGGTGATATCGCCGCCCCCTGTGCACGCCGATCTCGCGGGGTTTATCTCCACACGCCGCGAAACCGTCACCAAGGAGCTGAACGCCATGGAGCGCGAAGGCCTCTTGCGGCGCGCCCGCGGTTCTCTCACGCTGACCGACGTGCCGCGCTTGATGTCGATGATCGGCGAGCCCGAAAATGCACCGGACTTCAAAGTTTAAGGCGTCGAACGAATAGTGCGAAAACCACCACCACTGCGCGCTCTTTCAGAATTTATTTCGGCTTTTGATACTTCCGGTCGCCGCGTTGGGCCTGACGGCGCTCGGCCTGATCGCAGCGACCGGCGCGGCGAAGGATCCTACGGCCCATCCGGCAATCGGGGCGCCGTTGGATCTGCCAATCCGTGCGGCGCCGGCAGACGGGACGCCCTGGCAGATTTAAGACAGCCCCAAACGGCTCGCAGGATGGCGTGGCCGACGGCCCATAGATCGGAGGCGGTTGGCTAAGCCCGCGGGGGCGCCTTCAAATGTTGAGGGCGGCCTTCAGCTCAAGCAGCTGATCTCGTTTCTCGGCGGCGAGTCGACGGGTCTCATCTGATTTGGCGTCAGCGACGTCTTCTTCCGCATCCTTGATGTCGGCTGCGATTTTCGCCGCATCGAGTTCTTCGATCGGGATCGCGTGCTCGGCCAGGATGGTAAGGCCCGCAGGCGAGACTTCGGCGAAGCCGCCGCGCACGAAATAGCGAAATGATTTCGACGGAGCTTCGGCGATGTCGATAACGCCAGGCTTCAGCGTCGACATCAGAGGCGAATGATCCTTGAGGACGGTGAACTGCCCTTCGGTGCCAGGCACGACGACAGACTGCACCTCGCGTGCAAAAACCAGCCTTTCAGGCGATACAAGCTCGAAATGAAAGTCCGCCATGGCGAGTCCCCGACATCGATCTTAAGCATGACCCTTGAAAGGCCCAAACATTCCTTGCGCGCGAGCCTGACGCCCCGAGCGTCGAGCGCTGAAAATTTTTTCGCGCGCGTGTGGCGATCAGGCCGCTTCGGCCGCCAGCCGCTGCGACTTCTCGACCGCTTCTTCGATCGATCCGACCATGTAGAAGGCGGCTTCCGGCAAATGATCGTAATTGCCTTCGACAAGCCCCTTGAATCCCTTGATCGTGTCAGCGAGCGAGACTAGCTTTCCGGGCGAACCAGTGAAGACCTCCGCGACGTGGAAGGGCTGCGACAGGAAACGCTCGATCTTGCGGGCGCGAGCGACCGTCAATTTGTCTTCTTCCGACAATTCGTCCATGCCGAGAATGGCGATGATGTCCTGCAAGCCCTTGTAGCGCTGCAGCGTCTGCTGGACCGCGCGAGCCACATTGTAATGCTCTTCGCCGACGACCAGAGGCGTCAGCATGCGCGAAGTCGAATCGAGCGGATCGACGGCGGGATATATGCCCTTCTCGGCGATCGAGCGCGAGAGCACGGTGGTCGCGTCAAGATGGGCGAAGGACGTCGCCGGGGCCGGGTCGGTCAAATCGTCGGCGGGCACGTAAATGGCCTGAACCGAAGTGATCGAGCCTTTGGTCGTCGTGGTGATGCGCTCCTGCAAGGCGCCCATGTCGGTCGCCAGCGTCGGCTGATAACCCACCGCGGAAGGAATGCGGCCGAGCAGCGCCGACATCTCCGAGCCCGCCTGCGTGAAGCGGAAGATGTTATCGACGAAGAACAGCACGTCTTGCCCCTTGTCGCGGAAATCCTCGGCGACGGTGAGGCCGGTCAGCGCTACGCGCGCCCGCGCGCCCGGCGGCTCGCTCATCTGGCCATAGACCAGCGCGCATTTCGACCCGGCGGCGGAGCCGTTATGTTCGCGCGGGTTCATATTCACTTTGGATTCGATCATTTCATAATAGAGATCGTTGCCTTCGCGCGTGCGCTCGCCGACGCCGGCGAAGACGGAATAGCCGCCGTGCGCTTTGGCGACATTGTTGATGAGCTCCATGATCAGCACCGTCTTGCCGACGCCCGCGCCGCCGAAAAGGCCGATCTTGCCGCCTTTGGCGTAGGGCGCGAGCAGGTCGACGACCTTGATGCCGGTGACGAGGATTTGCGCCTCCGTCGCCTGTTCGGCGTAGGTCGGAGCGGGCTGGTGGATAGCCCGATAGTCGGTCGCTGGAATCGGCCCCGCTTCATCGACCGCCTCGCCGATCACATTCATGATGCGGCCAAGGGTGCCCTCGCCGACCGGCACCGTAATCGGCCCGCCGGTGTCTGTCACCGCCTGTCCGCGGGTGAGCCCCTCTGAGACGTCCATGGCGAGGCAGCGCACTGAACTTTCGCCAAGATGCTGCGCCACTTCGAGCACGAGGCGATTGCCGCCGTTGTCGGTCTCCAGCGCGTTGAGGATTTCAGGCAGATGGCCGTCGAACTTGACATCGACGACGGCGCCGATGACCTGCGTGACGTAGCCTGTGGGGGTGTTGCTTGCGGCGTCAGCCATGGTTCGTCCTCATAGAATCTGTACTGGATGCTCAAAGCGCCTCGGCGCCGGAAATGATTTCGATAAGCTCTTTCGTAATCATCGCTTGGCGCGAGCGGTTATATTGCATCGTTTGCTTCTTGATCATTTCGCCGGCGTTGCGGGAGGCGTTGTCCATCGCGCTCATGCGGGCGCCCTGCTCGGAAGCCGCGTTCTCGAGCAACGCGCGCAGAACTTGAATTGAGACATTGCGCGGCAAAAGCGTCTCAAGAATTTCCTCTTCGTCCGGCTCATAATCGTAGATCGCCTGCGGCGCGGTGGGGGCGGCGTCGGCTGCGACCGTCAGCGGAATCAGCTGGATCGCCGTCGGAATTTGCGAGATTACAGACTTGAACCGCGCGAAAAACAAAGTGCAAACGTCAAACTCGCCAGCTTCGAAGAGGGACACGACTTTGCGTCCTATCGCGTCGGCGTTGTCGAAGCCGAGCGTCTTGACGCTGCGCAAGTCCACAAGTTCGATGATCTGGCGCTCGAACTGGCGGCGAAGGATGTCGTAACCCTTCTTCCCGACGCAGATGATCTTGACTGTCTTTCCCTGATTTATCAGCGAGGTAGCCGAATCGCGGGCGAGCCGCGCGATAGAAGCGTTAAAGCCGCCGCAAAGACCGCGCTCGGCGGTGCAGACGATAAGAAGATGGACGTCGTCCATGCCATTGCCGGTCAGCAGCGCCGGGGCCGGCGCGCCCGGATTGACCGCGGCGGCGAGCGCTCCCAACACCTGCTCCATTCGCTCGGCGTATGGCCGCGCGGCCTCCGCGGCGTTCTGAGCGCGCCGCAGCTTCGCCGCCGCCACCATCTGCATGGCCTTGGTGATTTTCTGCGTCGCCTTCACCGAGGCGATCCGGTTCCGCAGGTCCTTTAACGAGGGCATGGCATGTCCGCTTCGCTATGTCTTGAGGTTGCTTCCGGCTTCAAGCGACGTTCTTCAAGCGAAGTTCTTGGCGTAGGTCTCGACGATCGACTTCAGCTGCTTGGCTGAATCGTCCGAGAGATCCCTCGACGTCCGCACGGTGTCGAGCAGATCGGCGTGGCTCGTCCGCATCAAGGCGAGAAGCCCGTCCTCGAAAGCGCGCACCCGGTTGACCGGCAAAGCGTCGAGATAGCCGTTGACGCCGGCGTAGATCACGACGACCTGCTCCTCCATCTTCAGCGGCGAGAATTGCGGCTGCTTCAATAGCTCAGTCAATCGCGAACCACGCGCCAGGAGGCGCTGCGTCGTCGCGTCGAGGTCGGAGCCGAACTGCGCGAAGGCGGCCATCTCGCGATATTGCGCGAGTTCGCCCTTGATCTTGCCGGCGACCTTCTTCATCGCCTTGGTTTGCGCGGCGGAGCCGACGCGCGAGACGGAGAGGCCGACGTTCACAGCCGGACGGATGCCTTGGTAGAAGAGATCGGTCTCAAGGAAGATCTGTCCGTCGGTGATCGAAATCACGTTGGTCGGAATGTAGGCCGACACGTCATTGGCTTGCGTCTCGATGACCGGCAGCGCCGTCAGCGATCCCGCGCCATTGGCGTCGCGCAGCTTGGCGGCGCGCTCGAGCAGACGCGAATGCAGGTAGAACACGTCACCCGGATAGGCTTCGCGACCCGGCGGCCGGCGCAGCAGCAGCGACATTTGGCGATAGGCCACCGCTTGCTTCGAGAGATCGTCGTAGACGATGAGCGCATGCATCCCGTTGTCGCGGAAATATTCGCCCATTGCGCAACCGGCGAACGGCGCGAGAAACTGCATCGGCGCCGGATCGGAAGCGGTCGCCGCGACGATGATCGAATATTCGAGCGCGCCGTTCTCTTCGAGGACCTTCACGAATTGCGCGACGGTCGAGCGCTTCTGCCCGACCGCGACATAGACGCAATAAAGCTTGACGCTTTCGTCATTGCCCTGGTTCAGGGATTTCTGATTGAGGATGGTGTCGAGCGCGACGGCCGTCTTGCCGGTCTGCCGGTCGCCGATGATCAATTCGCGTTGGCCGCGTCCGATCGGGATCAAGGCGTCGATCGCTTTGAGGCCGGTCGCCATCGGCTCATGCACGGATTTGCGCGGAATGATGCCAGGCGCCTTCACATCGACGCGCGCCCGCCGCGTGGCGTTGATCGGTCCCTTGCCGTCGATCGGATTGCCAAGTGCGTCGACGACGCGTCCAAGCAGTTCCTTGCCGATGGGAACTTCGACGATGGCGCCGGTGCGCTTGACCGTCTGGCCTTCCTTGATGTGTTGGTCGGAACCGAAAATGACGACGCCGACATTATCGACCTCAAGGTTCAGCGCCATGCCGCGCACGCCATTCTCGAACTCCACCATTTCGCCCGCCTCGACTTTGTCGAGGCCATAGACGCGGGCGATGCCGTCGCCAACCGAGAGCACCTGGCCGACTTCGGTGACCGAGGCTTCATTGCCAAAGGCGGCGATCTCGTTCTTGAGGATTGCGGAAATTTCTGCGGCGCGGATATCCATCAGCCGACCTCTTTCATACGTGCGCGGATCGAATTGAGTTTTGTCTTGAGCGAGCCGTCAACCATGCGAGAGCCCAATTGGACGATGAGGCCGCCGATGATCGAAGGATCCACCTTCACGGCGACCTCGACGCGGTCGCTGCCGGAGATTTCGGCGAGAGCGCTTCTCAGCGCCTCGACATGCTCATCTCTCAATGGCTCGGCGACCGTGACCGCGGCGCGGCTGACGCCTCTCGCGTGGTCATAAAGAATATTGTAGTCGCGGACCATTTCGGGGACTGCGAACAACCGGCGCTTGCTCGCCACCAGCTTCAGAAATTTTTCTGTCGTCGTGCCGCTCAGTCCCGCCCGGTCGAGCAGCGCGCTTAGCGCCTGAATCTGCTGCTCTGCGGAGAAGACGGGGCTCCTCAGGAAGCTGCGCAGATCCTCGCTCTCCGCGATCATGTTGGCGAAAGTTGCGAGGTCTGCGGCGACGGCGTCGGTCGCATTCCTCTCCTGAGCCAGGGCGAACAACGCTTCGGCGTATCGGCCCGCCATTCCGGAAACGAGGGTTTCTTGCTTCGCCAACCGATGCCCCAAATGTTCAAATGTCCCGCGGATTCGCGCTTTTACGGGCGCTCGCCTTTCACGACAATCCGCGAAAAGGCCTATACCGGAGACTGAGTTGAAATCTAAGGAGCGGCGAAGGAACGCGGCCGCACCCCCCATGGCGAAGGGGTTGCTAACATAGGATATTTTGTGGCGCAACCCTGACGGCGACGAATGCTTTGGGGCGCAGGCCAAGAATCTTAGCGGGTGGCGGCCCCGCCGCGCGCGGCGCGGGCGACGCTCCACAGCGCGCGCAGGGCGATCGCTTGCCCGAGCTTTGGCTCGCGCCGCGTCCTTTGCGTCGCCTCCGCCAAAATCGCGATGGCGCGCGCGAGTTCTTGCGGCGGACCAGGCGCGAAGATGCGCCTCGAATGCGCGGGCGCGGAAAATTCCGCCGCCATGCCCCTCTTTTGTTCCGGCTCCGGCGTCGATATCAAGACGGGCGCGACGCAAGCTCAAAGCATGGCGCAACGCTGACCCGAGCAGCTGGCCAGCGTCGGTTCCTTGCGCGAAGGCGCGGCGCGCGCCGGCCTCCAGCGCCTTCATATCGCCCCCAAAGGCACCATTGACGGCGTCATCCAGCATGAGGCCTGAGGCGTCCGAGACGATGGCTTCGACGTGCTCAAGGCCAATTTCGTCTGCCCCGCGCGCGTAAAGAAGAAGCTTTTCAATTTCGCCGCGGGTCGCGAGCCTATCCTGACCCAGGAGCGAGACCAGCAGCGCTTTCGCCTCACGCGAGATCGAGAGCTTCGCAGCTTTGACCTCGGTCTCGATAAGCTCTCCGACCTCCTTGGCGGAGTCCGGATAGCATTCGATCGCCGCCGCGTTTTTCTCCCTTTCGCAAAGGCGGCGCAAAGCGGCGTCTTTCTTCAACGCGCCCGCCTCAATGATGATGGTGCAGTCCTGCGGCGGCGCGGCGACGATCGGCTCCAATGCGCTGAGGAAGGCTTTGCTCTGCGCTTCGATCCAGATGGCGCGCCGGCCGCCGAAAAGGCCGATCGTATTGGCCTCGTCAGCGAGGCGGAGCGGATCGGCGGCGAGATCGTCCCCGCCGATGCGCAGCAACTGGAATGGGTCTTTCGGATCGTCGACCGCATTTTTGACGATTTTCCGCGCGCGCTCGGCGACGAGGCCAAAGTCCGGGCCAAAGACGAGATAGAGATAGATATGCGGCGCCGGGCGGGCGATGAATTTGTCAGCTTCGAAGCTTTTGATCGCGACCAATTTTTCCGCGTCCTCTCCGCCGACGCATTTAGCCCCTTGCGGCGAAAGCGGCGGCTATGTTGGTCTGGATCTGGTCGGCAAGCAGGCGCGCGTTGCGAATCTCAGCGTCGCGTGAGGCGCGAATATTGGCGAAGCGCTGCGCGTTGCGGTCATAGCTCGCAAACGCCGTCGCCGTTCCTTTGGCGATCGGATCGCCGCCTTGCAGCGGCGTCAGCGTATAGTCGGCCGAGACGACGATAGTTCCACTGCTTGGGTAGCCTGTCACGGTGTCGATCAGTGGAGACTGAACGTTTTCGCGCACGGTGATTTTGAGAATATATTTCGGCTCGACCGGCGCGCCTGTGCCATTCAATCCGAAGATCAGATTGTTCTCGATATAATGTCCGAGCCGATCCGGAATCGGCGCAATTTTGATTGCCTGCAACTGGCCGGCGAGATCGCCTCCGGCCGGAAGCGAGCCGTAAAGCGGCTGAATGCATCCGGCGACGGCAAGGCTCGCCAGCGCGGCGAAGGCGAGCGCGAAGCGGCTCGAAATGCCTCGTGACCTCATTGCAAGCGCGCCCGCGCGAAGCGCTGATTCAAGCGACGACATTGACGATCCTTTGCGGAACGATAATAATTTTTTTCACGGGCCGGCCCTCGAGCGCCCGCTGAACCGCATCGAGAGCCAAGACGCCCGCTTCGATCGCCTCCTTGGAGGCGGCGCGATCGATGACGAGATCGCCGCGTTTTTTGCCATTGACCTGCACCGGCAGCTCCATCGTCTCCTCGACCACCAAAGTCTTATCCGCTTCGGGCCAGGGCGCCTCGGAGACAAGGCCCGCGTGGCTGAGCCGCGACCAGCATTCTTCGGCGATATGCGGCATCATCGGGGCGAATAGCGCGACGAGGATTTCCGCCGCCTCGCGGAAGGCGTAGCGCAGATCCGTCGCAACGTCCGCGCTGTCGACAGCGCCGACCGCCGCGCCGAGCTTGTTGGCGAGGTCATGCACTTGCGCGATGGCGCGGTTGAAGCGCAGCCGCTCGATATCGTCCTCGACTTTGAGAAGGCTCCCGTGAACCGACCGCCGAACCGCTGTGGCGGCCGGAGAAAATTCTGCCGGAAGCGCTCCCGGCGCGCCTTGCCCAAGAAAAATCAACTCGCCAACGAGCCGCCACAGACGTTGGACGAATTTGAAGGCGCCCTGGACGCCCTCCTCGGTCCAGATCACGTCGCGTTCGGGCGGCGAGTTGGACAAGACGAACCAGCGCGCCGTGTCGGCGCCAAACGTCGCGATGATCTCGTCGGGGTCGACGGTGTTGCGCTTGGATTTCGACATCTTTTCGACGCCGCCGATCAGGATCTCCTCTCCGCTCCCGAGATCGAAGGCGCGGCGCTTGCCGTCCGCCTCCATTTTTATTTCGACGTCCGCCGGAGACACCCACTCGCCTTCTTTCGACCGGTAGGTTTCATGCACCACCATCCCTTGCGTAAAGAGCCCGGCGAAAGGTTCCTGCAAATCGCCGACATGGCCGGTGGCCTGCATCGCGCGGGTGAAAAAGCGGGCGTAGAGCAGATGCAAAATCGCATGTTCGATGCCGCCGATATATTGATCGACCGGCAGCCATTTCGCGATGGCGGTAAGGCTTGCGGGCGCGGCCTCGTTCCAAGGGTCGGTGAACCGCGTAAAATACCAGGACGAATTGACGAAAGTGTCCATCGTATCCGTCTCGCGTAGCGCGTCCGAGCCGCAGTTCGGACATTTCACATGTTTCCAGGTGGGGTGCCGGTCGAGCGGATTGCCGGGCTCGTCGAACGTAACGTCCGGGGGCAGTTCGACCGGCAGATCGGCGGCGGGAACCGGGACCGCGCCGCAGTCCGGGCAATGGATGATCGGAATCGGACAGCCCCAATAGCGCTGCCGCGAAACGCCCCAGTCGCGCAGGCGATAATTGATTTGGCGCTTGCCTTGCGGCTGATTGCCGATCGCCTTTGCCTCCAAAAGCCGCGCGACCTCTTCCTTCGCCGCCTCGACGCTCATGCCGTCGAGAAAGCGCGAGTTGATGAGCACGCCGTCGCCGTCATAGGCTTTGTCGGTGACGGTGAAGCTTTGCGGATCGGCGCCAGGCGGACAGATCACCGGCGTGACGCCAAGGCCGTAGGCGTTGGAAAATTCAAGATCGCGCTGGTCATGCGCGGGGCAGCCAAAGATGGCGCCGGTCCCGTAGTCCATCAGCACGAAATTGGCGACATAGACCGGCAGCAGCCATGTGTCGTCAAAAGGATGGCGCGCCTTGAGGCCGGTGTCGAAGCCTTTTTTCTCCGCCGTCTCGATCGCTGCGAGCGAAGTGCCCATGTGTTGGCATTCGCCGATGAAGGCCGCCAGCGCCGGGTCGGCTTCGGCGCATTGCGTCGCGAGCGGATGATCGGGGGCGAGGGCGAGAAATTTCGCCCCGAACAAAGTGTCCGGGCGCGTCGTGTAGACTTCGACTTCGCTGTCGCTGAGGCTCAAGGTCGGCTCGATCTCGAAGCGCACGAGGAGGCCTTCGGAGCGGCCGATCCAGTTTGCCTGCATGAGGCGCACTTTTTCCGGCCAGCGCTTCAGTTCGTCGAGCGATTGCAGCAGGTCCTCAGCGTAATCGCTGATCTTGAAAAACCATTGCGTCAGCTCGCGCTGTTCGACCAGCGCGCCGGAGCGCCAGCCGCGCCCGTCGATCACCTGTTCATTGGCGAGCACGGTGTGATCGACCGGATCCCAATTGACCTTCGAGCGCTTGCGGTCGACAAGCCCCGCCGCCAGAAAATCGAGAAACATCTGTTGCTGATGTTTGTAATAGCTTGGATCGCAGGTTGCGATCTCACGCGACCAGTCGAGCGAAAGGCCCATCGACTGCAGCTGCGCCCGCATGCTGGCGATGTTCTCATAGGTCCACGCCGCCGGATGGCTTTTGTTCTGTATCGCCGCGTTCTCGGCCGGCATGCCGAAGGCGTCCCAGCCCATCGGATGCAGAACGCTGAAACCGCGCGCGCGCTTGTAGCGCGCGATGACGTCGCCCATGGTGTAATTGCGGACATGACCCATGTGGATGCGTCCCGACGGATAGGGAAACATCTCGAGCACGTAGTATTTTGGGCGCGGATCGGCGTTGTCGGTCCGGAATATCGCCGATTCTTCCCAAATTCTGCGCCATTTGGGTTCCGTTTCGCGGGCGTTGTAGCGCTCGAAGTCCATGATGTCCGGTTGCCGATTGCTCAATTGACGACGGGGCGAGGTTGCGGGCACACAGCATCATTTGCAGCGGCCGGTCAACCTTGCGTAGCTTGCGTCTTGCACTGCTTAGACCGCTCTCATTTAGAGAGATTTATTTAAATGCGTCTCTTTTATGTGAATGAAAGGCAATAGCTTTGCAAAAGCCCGTGAAGAATTCGCCAGACATTCTCGATCGCCTTCGTGAGGTTCGTCAGGCGATTGCGCGCGCGGCGCGGGACGCCGAGCGCGACCCGCGCGAGGTGACGCTGGTCTGCGTGTCGAAGACCTTCGCCGCCGCCGCGATCGCGCCCGTTCTTGAGGCTGGCCAACGGGTGTTCGGCGAGAACCGCGTGCAGGAGGCGATGGAGAAATGGCCTTTGCTGCGCGAGGCCTATCCTTCGCTCGAGCTTCACCTGATCGGCCCGCTGCAATCGAACAAGGCGCATGAGGCGGTCAAACTGTTCGACGTGATCGAGACCGTCGACCGCGATAAGATTGCGAGGACGCTTGCGCAAGAAATCCAAAAGCAGGGGCGCCATCCAAAACTTTACGTTCAGGTCAATACCGGCGAGGAGCCGCAAAAGGCGGGGATCGCGCCGCGCGACGCCGACGCTTTCATCGCGCGTTGCCGCGATCATTTCGGCCTCGCCATCGCTGGCTTGATGTGCATTCCGCCCCTCGACGAGCAGGTTTCGCCGCATTTCGCTATGCTCAATCAGATCGCCGCCCGCAATGGCGTCAAAGAGCTTTCGATGGGCATGAGCGCCGATTTCGCACTCGCCATTCAGCTCGGCGCGACCCATGTTCGTATCGGCAGCGCCATTTTCGGAGAGCGGTAGCGGAGGGTGGCGAAGCGGCGCGGGACTATTGCTTTTCGGAGCAAGGCGAGGCGATTGCGCCCTGCCCCCGCGCCTGCATCGGCGGACAGGGCGTATCGGCGAAGGAGCAGAATACGCAGCAGTCGCCGGACTTGGGCTTGAGGACGACACCACAGCCCTTGCATTGATAAAAGTACTGACAGGAATCCGCCGCCATGGTTTCCGTCTCCCGATGGCCGCAGGCCGGACAGGTCAAGGTCGAAACCAATTGCATCGGGGATGTCCTCTAACGTTTCCCGCGAATGGTTTCTCACTCGCAGACGGGGAGATGTGTCATGATATTCGACCGGCAGGCCCATTGGGAGCGTCTTTATACGACCAAGGCCGAGAGTGAGCTGAGCTGGTTTCAAGAACGCCCAGCCGTCTCCCTCGATCTTATTCGATCATTGGATCTCATGCCTTGCGCCTCGATCATCGATATAGGCGCGGGGATGTCACGGCTCGCCGACGCTCTCTTGGACGAAGGTTTCGAGGCGTTCACCGTTCTCGACATTTCGGCGAGCGCGATCGCGGCCTTGAAAGCTCGCCTTGGACCGAGGGCGGCAAAGGTAACGTCGATCGTCGCCGACGTGACCAAGTGGGAGCCCTCGGCAACTTTTGATTTGTGGCATGACCGGGCGACCTTTCACTTTCTCACCGAGGCCTCCGACAGCGCCGCTTACGCCAAGCGGTCGCCAAGGCGGTGCGCCGGGGCGGCTATGTCATTCTCGGCGCGTTCGCGCCCAACGGACCGGAACGTTGCAGCGGTCTCGCCGTCCTTCGGCATGACGCCGCTTCCATTGGCGCGGTTCTTGGCGACGATTTTGCGCTCGTTGCGTCCCGCAGCGAGGATCATCGGACGCCCGCCAGAGCGAACCAAGCATTCCAATTCAACTGTTTTCGCCGCGCAATCTGAACTCGCCCTCGGTCCGCCCTCACCTGATCGTCAGCACCGTCCGGTTCGAAAGGCGCGGGAGTAGCCGCCGCAAATCCTCATAGCGAAGCGCGACGCAGCCCTCGGTCGGCGCGAATCCGGCGCGCGCGCAATGCAGGAAAATCGCGCTGCCGCGCTTCTTTCGTCGCGGCGCAATATTGTAGTCAAGCACGATCACGATGTCGTAGAGGTGATCGTCACGCCACAAACTTTCGTGAGATTGACGGAAAGGCGCCGCAATCGGGCGATTATAGAGTGCACTGTCGGGGTCGTCGCACCAGCCTTGGCATTTGCGGATCGGCCGCAGTGGCAGGCGCGGCGGCCTGGTTATGGGTTTGTTCGAACGATAAAAAACCGAAAGGAGACGCCAGTTTCCGGCCGGAGTGGCATGATCGCCCTCACGCTTGTCGCGTTTGACGCCGGCAGCGCCAATGGCGCAAGGCAGGACGAGGGATCCCGCGTGCAGCCGGCCGATCGTCTGTCCGGGAACGCGAGTCGCAATCAGGCGATCAAGGTAAAGCTGACGCTCTCGCTTGTCTTGCGAGACGGGCGCCGCGCCTTGCATGACGGACGACGCAATTTTCAAGTTTTTTGCAACGTATGTCATAGAAGCTTATGCTTCTCCCCTGCGCCCGGCCCGCGAGAAAGCGTTTTCGCCCGTGCGAGGCGTAGAAATCGCATGAGTTTTTCCGCTGCGGCTTGCTAGTATGGCGTCAGGATCTCATCGAATCGCGACGCGTCAACTTGATTCGAACGGTTAAGCTGGTCATGACGACGCTAAATCAATCAAGGACAGATCCATGACACAGGTTATGAAAATCTTGATCGCGGACGATGACGCGGATCTGCGCGCCGCCTTGGCCGAACAACTGTCCCTCCATGAAGAATTCTCGGCGGTCCACGCCAATTCGGCCGAGGGCGCGCTCTCCGCTTCGCGCCAGGAAACTCCTGACCTCATCATTATGGACGTCGGCCTTCCAGACATGGACGGACGCGAGGCGGTGAAGCGGATGCGCGAGGAAGGCTTCAAAAATCCGATCATCATGCTCACCGGCCAGGACAGCGACTGGGACACCGTGCAAGGCCTCGACGCCGGCGCGAACGATTACGTGACGAAGCCGTTCCGTTTCGCCGTCTTGCTGGCGCGCATGCGCGCGCATCTGCGCCAGCATGAGACCAATGAAGAGGCGCTGTTCCGGATCGGACCCTACACCTTCCAGCCCGGCGCGAAGCTGCTCGTCAGCGAAAAGGGCGAAAAACTGCGCCTAACCGAAAAAGAAACGGCGATTTTGCGCTTTCTCTATCGGGCGGGGCAGAACGTCGTCGTCAGGGAAGTCCTTTTGCGCGAGGTCTGGGGCTATAATTCGAACGTCACCACGCATACGCTGGAGACGCATATTTACCGGCTGCGGCAAAAGATCGAGCGCGATCCGGCGAAGGCGCAGCTCCTCATCACCGAGGCGGGCGGATACAAGCTGATCCCCTGATCGTCCGCCGCCCCGAAGGAAAGCGCAGCCATGTCTTTGGAGGATGATGTCGCCAAACTTGCGCGCAACGCGATTTTGGCGGCCCTTGGACCGGATGCGCTGCGCCTCCTCGCCTTCTCGGCCGAAACGCGCGTTTTGCGCGCGGGCGACATTTTGTTCCGTCGCGATGAGACCTCGAATGGCGGCTTCGTCGTTCTGTCAGGCTCAATCGCGCTCGATGCGTCGGATTACAGTTCGACGGCGCGAATCGTCAGGCCACCCGCGCTGATTGGCGAAATCGCGCTCTTGACGCCAACGGCCCGCCCGGCGACCGCGATCGCGCGCGAGCCTTCCACCGTTTTGCGCATCTCACAACTGCTGTTCCGCCGCGTCTTAAGCGAGTATCCGACGAGCGCCGAACGGCTGCGGCAGTCGCTGGCTGCGCGTCTGACAGGCTTTACGGACGAGCTCGACTTGGTTTTGAACAAGAATCTTCAAATCCGCCGACGTCTCGCCGTAGGGGCGCGAAGAATTGCCCCTCTGAGAGCGGCCTCAGCTTGTTCAAAATCCATGCAATCAAAAATCGAAATGAACCAGCACGGGCACGTGGTCTGAAGGGCGCTCCCAGCCACGGCTTTCCGCCAAGACCTTCATGCCGCCAAGGCGCGGCGCAAGGCTCTCGCTGACCCAAACGTGGTCGAGCCGGCGGCCGCGATTGGAAGAGGCCCAATCGCGGGCGCGATAACTCCACCAAGTATAGAGCTTTTCCTCGGCTGGCACGAAGCGGCGCATGGCGTCGACCCAGGGTCCGGCTTCAAGAACGAGGCCGAGCTTCTCCACTTCAATTGGCGTGTGGCTGACGACGCGCAACAGCGCCCTGTGGCTCCAGACATCGGTTTCGAGCGGCGCGATGTTGAGATCGCCGACAATGATGGCGTCCGTCGCGGCGATGGTCTCGGCGCTCATCCAAGCCGCCATTTCGTCGAGAAACGACAGTTTGTGGGCGAATTTCGGGTTGATCAGAGGATCTGGCTCATCGCCGCCCGCAGGGACGTAGAAATTATGCAGCCGCAGCGGGGGATGCGAGTCTCGCGGCGTCATGGTCACGGCGACGTGCCGCGCGTCGCCTTTGTCGCAGAAGCTGCGCCGGTCGATCTCGGTCAGCGGCAGCTTCGAGGCGATCGCGACGCCATGATAGCCTTTCTGGCCATTGATCACGAGATTGGAATAGCCGAGTTTATGAAAGGCGCCGAGCGGGAACTCGGCGTCGCGGCACTTCGTCTCCTGAAGGCACAGCACGTCGGGCGCGTGGTCCTCGAGGAAGCGCGCGACGAGATCGAATTCGCAAGCGGACCGAGTTGATGTTCCAGGTGGCGACCGTCAGGCGCATATCGACCTCCGCCTGCGATTGATCACGCTGACGCTCGCGCTGCAAGGAGGCTGGACGAACGGCCCACAGGAATTGCTGGGGCCGCCAAAAGAGAAAGGGCGTCCGGCTTTCGGCCGGGCGCCCTAGGAGCGACGCTTTGCCAGGAGGGGGGCCGGCAAGCCTGACCCGGACGAAGCGGGGGGACACGTCCTATCAGTTTGATCGCTCACATGGGCAAAAGATAACGCGCCGCAGTCGCGTTTCAAGTCACAAACTCGCAACTCAATTATTTGTGTTCGGCAATCTTTCCTGCGTCAGCTGGAAAATGTTCGGATCTGGTTTCTTGGTCAGATCGATATTGAATAGTGAGATTACTGTTTCGTAACCTTGCGGATCCGTAACCTGCCATTGTTTTAGCGTGAACTTCGCGGGATCGAAGATAAGCTTGATCTCGGTGGTTCCACCAAATGTCGCGGTATCTTCGACTTGAATGGTCACCGCGGCGGGATCACTTGTGACGTTCACAATTTTAACATCGCGGTTAAGATCGATGTGATCCTTCAAAAGAAACTTTAATGGTGTCTGGCTGATGAAATAGACGTCCTTGGTCGCCGTCTTGCGGTCGTGAACGGCGACGGAAAGACCATCGGCGACGATCTCCAGCGACGCCGGCTGGGCATATTCGAAGCGCAATTTTCCCGGCCGTTGAACATATATTTTGCCTTCCGATCGCCGCCCGTCGGGTCCGATCTGGACAAAATCGCCGATCATCGTCGTGGCCGCGTTGAAATAATCATTGGCCTTCTGGATCGCGACGAGGGGATCCATCGGAACAAAGGGCTTTGCCGCCGCGACGGCGGCGGACTTCGCTGGCTTTTGCGTCGGCGTCAATTCGGCGCGCGCGAGGCGAAGCGGCAGAACCGCAACGGCCACGCCAGCGATCAAAGTGAAAACAAATCTTGCCGTCGGCTTCATAAAAACTTCCTCGAATGTTCCGGTTCGAAGCTGGCGCCTGGCGCTTTCCTGGGCGGAATGGAAAACTCCACCAACAATTTCATTTACAAAAGATTTTCTTAACCCGAGCCGGCATTACTTCATTTTGCAAATGATTTGGAAGATCGACCACGTTCACGAATAAACGGCCGATGTGGCGGCAATGGGACGGCCTAGGGCGCGGGTCAGCGGCAAATCAACGCCGACGCCACTGTTAGCCGACCGCCTCGGGGAAGCAAGCGTGGCCGCGGCCGCGCCGCGGTTTGCCTTGCGTCGCGACGATCTGAGCCTTGCGCGGGCGCCTCTCAGCCTGTTCTATGAGCTGACGCAGCTCGCGTGAAAGATCGATCAATGACGAAGAAAAAAGCGCTGGAGACCATCGCGGCGGCTAATGGCGTCGCGCAGGACAGCGCCTTTGGCGCGGCGGCGCCGCCCATCTATCTTTCGAGCACTTTCGCCTTCAAAGGGTTCGAGCGGCCGGAGGCCTATGAATATACGCGGACCGCCAATCCGACGCGCGACGTGCTGGCCGACACGCTGGCCAAGCTCGAGGGCGGCGCCGGCGCGCTGACGCTCGCGAGCGGCATGGCGGCGATCAATCTCGTGCTGGCCCCGCTCGAAGCGGGCGATCTGGTGATCGCCCCGCATGATTGCTATTCCGGCGTCCAGCGGTTGCTCAACGCGCATGCCGCAAAAGGACATTTCAAAGCCGAATTCGTCGACCTCGGCGATGATGACGTCGTCGCCGCCGCAATTGGCCGACGTCCAAAACTCCTCATGATCGAGTCGCCGAGCAATCCGCTGATGCGCGTCGTCGATATTGGCGCCCTCTGCGCGCGGGCCAAAGGCGCCGGCGCAAAAGTCGTCGTCGACAACACGTTTCTATCGCCCGCCCTGCAACGGCCGATTACGCTCGGCGCCGATTATGTCGTTCATTCGATGACGAAATTCCTCAACGGCCATTCCGATGTCGTGGGCGGCGCCGTGATCTGCGCCGAGGCGAGCGACGCCGAGGCGATGAAGAACTGGGCCAACATCACCGGCGTCACCGGTTCGCCCTTTGACGCCTATCTCACTTTGCGCGGGCTGCGAACTCTGTTTCCCCGCATCGAGCGCCAGCAAAGGACGGCGGGGGCGATCGCTTTGTTCCTGCAGCAGCATCCGGCGGTTGAGGCGGTCCATTATCCGGGGCTTCCCGCGCACCCTTCGCACCTGCTCGCCAAAGCGCAGCAAAGCGGTTTTGGCGCGATGCTGAGCTTCGAGGTCAGCGGGGGCGTTCCGGCCGTGCGCCGCCTTGCCGAGGCCGTGAAGGTTTTTACCCTGGCGGAATCGCTCGGCGGCGTCGAGAGCCTGATTGCGCATCCCGCCACCAGTGACTCATTCGAGCATGACTCCTAAGGCGCGCGCGACCGCCGGAATCAAGGATAATCTGTTGCGTCTCTCCGTCGGAACTCGAAGATGAGGCGGACCTGATCGATGATCTGACGCAGGCGCTCGCCGCGGCGGCGGCATGAGTTGAAGGCGCGTCCAGCGTTCGGCGCCGAGCGCTTGGCGATCCGGCTAACCCTCGGCGGCGAGATCGAAGGCACCGTGATCGATGCGCCCGCTGACGAGAATCGCGCGCTTGCCGGGGTGGTTGGGCGCGCCGGCGACGCCTTCCCCCTCCCTCCTTCCCGTAAATCCTGTAGCGCATTGGCCGCCGAAGCTGCCTCCCGGCGATTTCGTGTAGCATTGCCCGCGACGCAGATGCATAAGGAAGCCTCACTTTTTGGACCTGCCCATGACTTTCACTCCGTTTGATCCTCTCGAATTCAAAAACACGAAAATCAATGATGCCGCAGTAACTATCCCCCGGCAGAGCCGGGGGCTTTATTTATGTGAGCCGCTCAAAGCGGCTGGGAGGGGACGCTGACGCGTCCCCGGTTCATTGGGCCACCTGATGGTGGCCGATCAGCGCCAGAGGTTCAGTTGCTCCAGCCTCTGATCTTCCTTTTCCTGGCTCTTGATGTATTCCCGGATCGCAGCTTCGTCTCTCCCCACGGTCGAGACGAAATATCCTCGCGCCCAGAAATGTTGCCCTACAAAATTGCGCCGCCGTTCCCCGTAAACGCGGGCCAGATGGATCGCACTCTTGCCCTTGACATATCCGATCACCTGAGAAACCGCGTATTTCGGCGGGATCGAAATCATCATGTGCACATGATCCGGCATCAAATGCCCTTCTTCGATCCGGCTTTCCTTTTGTGTTGCTAACTTACGAAGCAATTCTCCAAGATGATCCCGCAGTTGCCCGTATAGCGCCTTGCGGCGGAACTTCGGGATGAACACGACGTGATATTTGCACTCCCACTTTGTGTGACTTAGAACTCTCAAACTCGTCCATCGTGACTTGACCTTTCGTGTGCTTGGCGGCTCACAAAAGCGATGGTCACGATGGACTTCAGGAAACGTCAAACTATTGCTGCCTCCCCGGCAGAGCCGGGGGATCTCCCGCACGGTTTAGGTGCTTTAAAGCGAGAGATTAGCAACATCCTAAGTTCCTATGTCGGCTGGTATGATCCGTTTTGTGAGCTAATACAGAATGCACTTGACGCAGTTGAAGCACGGGCTTTCCAAGAAAAAGCTGCAGGCTCCAGCGCCTCATATAACCCCAAGATCGACATTCTCATAAATTTGGACGAGAATAGTCTTACCGTAACCGACAATGGAGTCGGGCTGGACAAAGAAAAGTTCGAGCAGTTTTTAGCCCCCAACTTCTCCTTTAAGTCCGGGAAGACACGAGGTCATAAAGGAGTCGGCGCGACCTACGTAGCCTATGGATTTAACTATATGAGAATTTCGACACGCGTGCCCGGCTTTGAGGCCTCCGGCCGCATTATCGGTGCGCGCAATTGGCTGAATACGAACGCGACGGGGGCAAATCCGAAGGTTGAGCCTGATAGCTCCCCGCAACCAGACTCCAGCTTCGACGCCAACGATCGCGGAATCTCTGTCACCGTCAGGTTTGATGAGGAAACGCATCCTCGTCGTCTAGATTGGATCAAGGCAGACAATGCTGAGACGTGGGCGCAAATACTTTCGATTAAGACGGGACTTGGTTCAATTGTCGCTGATCAAATTGTTGAGGTGAATGTTCGAGTTGTATCAGGTGGGAAAACAACACTTAAGAAGACACACGGTACATCCTATTTTTGGTTGCACACATACGCGACGAAGGCGGCTCGGGTTCGTGACCTGGAGGCCGAAGCGGACCGCCTATTCAAAAAATACGGCGTTGGCCGCCAAATGGCAGACAAATATCGTAATTTAGACTTCGTATTCAATTCTTGGACTGCAGAAGAATTGGAAACGTTGATTGCAAGCTCGCTCGATGAAGAAGACAGCGCCGTTCTTAAGAAGTATAGTCCTTCAATGAGTGTCGAATATGGCTACACAGCGAAACTATGGGGACGCTTCAATGAATCGTTGAACTTAAGAAAGGATTATCGTGTACTTACCAGCGGCATTCAACTTGCAGCAAATAACATGCCCCAAGGTGAAACTATACAGATTCCTTTAGTTAGAAATATTGGTCGCCAGAATCAGATACATTTTTTGATTCATTTTGATAATTACTGTCCAGACCTCGGTCGCAAAGGGTTCCACCGTGACCTTGTTGATTTCGCAAAGATGGCAGCACGAACGATTACAGAATCTCATCTTTCTAAACTTCGCCATCTTTTAAAGGCTAACACTGGTGTTGCTCCCGATCTTGTGCGGGAGTTGAAGATCGGGGAATGGAAAAGAGAGATGCTTGAGCATGAGGCAAGGCAACCCCTTGCTCTCAAAAGCCAGCATTTTTTCAAGCCGGTTGAAAGGGTCTCCATTACATCGGCGCCCACGCGGGAACAAGATGTTATTGCCCTTTTTAACCAACTTGTCGCGGGAGGAGTAATTCGCGGTATTAGCGTGATGTCTACAAATGAACGGTTTACGTATGACGGCCTTTTCAAGATTTCCTTTGGCCTCCCTACCGAGATTTACGTCTATACAGCACAGGAAAATCCGTTAGGGGTTCCTTTCGAGGTTGCGAATGCACTCCAAGGCAAAATTACTGAGCCCAAGGTATTAGAATACAAATATTCTCTTGATGGTCTCATAGAAGATTTTGACAGCCATGAAAAAAACATTAATGACGTAAGCCTATGCATCGTTTGGACTACGGGAAATTTTTATATTGAACGCTATGGAATTACCTCTCTTCTCATTCCAGAGAATGCCGATCAAAGACAATATCACGGCGTCACTCATGTTTTGACTGATCTTCAACAGTTGGAATTTGTAATGCATTGATAGCACGGATAAACCCGCGCTGGAAAAGCGCCTTGGCACTACATTTTCGTTGATCGCCGGGGTGGAGCGGGGTCAGGCGTCGGTGAGTTGACGCACGGTCGGCGGCAAAGCGACGCCGGCGGCGCGTAAGGCGAGGCTCGCCGCCGGACGCGGCGCCGAGCGCAGGAGAAAACGTTTGCCGTCTTGCTCGACCTCGGTCTCGGTCAGCGAGTCGAGATCGGCGAGAACGTCGGGCCAAGAACCGCTTTCCGCGTTGTCGCTGGCGGCGCCCCGCCTGCCCACATTGGCGATGCGATCCTCCAGCTCTTTTTTCAAGACGAGGGCGAGGAAGCTGCACGACACGTGGCCGCGAATGGTTTCGTCGAGCTTGTGAAAGATCGGCCGCGTGGCGAACAAACTCTTCGATGTGCGGAACGCCCGCTCCACCATCCACAATCGCTTGTAGCAGAGCATGGCTTCGAGCGGCGTGAGATCGGCGTTGGTCCGCAACACGAAGACACCGTCGAATTTTGCGTCCTCTTCCGCCTTGGCGCAGTCGATGGCGAAAATGTCGTCGCCTCGCGTCGCGAGGAAGCGGCGATAGCCCTTGTTGCCGACGGAACTCTTGTCGCCTTTCTTCAATTGCCGCTCGAGCGCGGTCAAGATCGCGGCCCTGGCGGCGGCGTCCTTCTTCATCTGTTCGTGATTGCGACAGACGATGTAGCGCCGTCCGGCGCGAGTGACGGCCTTGGCCTCGTAATCGATATCCTCGCCCCGCTTTGCAATGGTGAGCGGGATGAAGGGAGCGGGATCGTCGAGCACGAGTTCGCGCACGAGTTTGTCGGTGCGCTCCCGAACGCCGAGAATGTAGAGAAGCCCGCGCGCCTCGAGTTCGGCGATTGTTTCCGCGCTGATCATGCCGCGATCCGCGACGACGCAGACCCGGCCGATGGAAAAGCGCTTGCGCAGCCTGTCGACGACGGGGATAAGGCTGCCCGTATCGGCGGTGTTGCCGGGCCACATCTCTGTGCAAACCGGCCGGCCGTCGCCATCGAGCAGCACCGCGAGGATCATCTGATTGAGATCCGGCCGATGGTCCTTGGAAAAGCCGCGTTGTCCGAGGGTCTGTCCGCCCGCTCCCTCGAAATAGAGGCTGGTCGTGTCCATGAACACGAGATCGAGCGTGCTGAACAGATCGCGCCGCCGCGCGAACAGTTCCTCCTCGACGGCGTCCTTCAGGCAACGCGGCGCGAAGGGCGTGGCGCCGTGCTGTTGATCTTCGGCTAGCTCCCCGCCAAGCCAGGCCATCGCCCGGTAGAGGTGATGCAGGTCGAGGTTCTCGACCCCATCGATCCGGTAATCCTCCCGCCAGCGGTCCGCCGCTCGATCGGAGCCGCCAGAAAATAGACGATGCAGAACGGTGAGAAACACCGCGCGTTCGAGCGGGAAGCCATGCTTGCGCGAACCGGCGAGATCCTCGACGACCCTCCGGCAACCGGTCTCCTCCCACAATCGTTCGAAGACGAGAGCGGGCCCGATGCGTCGCGCCGCGCTCGCCGTTACAGCGCCGTCGGCGACGGCGTCGACGACAATGGCTTTCGCGGCGAAGCGTGCGCCCGATCGCAGCAACCGCTCCAATTGCCCGCTCTCGCGCAACTCCTCGACGCGGCCAAGCGTCGCGATCACCTGCTGGCGCACTTGCGCGCCTTGGCGACGGCTTTCGACGATCTGGAGATAGGCGCGGCCGCTCGAGGTCTTCTTGCGGAAATACATGTCGCGGAACCGTCTCGCCAACTCATTCGTGGTGCGCACATAATTGGCGCATGCACATTCCAAGTCAATAAGAAACGGCGCACACGTGGCACTACACTTTCGCGGGAATCACCTCTCAATCCAAACAATATCAATGGCTTACCACGCGCCGCCCGGCCGCAACTGTAGAAGATCAGTTTGACGGACCTTGAGTCTGGCGCCAAGCATTGCGATTTAATTGTGCTAGAGGAACTCATTCAGTCGCTAAATGAACCCGATGCGACTGCCGCCTCGCAGCGCCTCAAATACGAATAGGAAACCCTACCCCTCGGCGGCGAGATCGAAGGCGCCGCGATCGACCCCTGCCGCCGACCAGAATCGCGCGCTTGCCGGAATGATTGGGCGCGCCGACGACGCCCTCCTGCTCCATCCGCTCGACCAGCGAGGCCGCCTTGTTATAGCCGACCGAAAGGCGGCGCTGGATATAGCTCGTCGAGCATTTGTTATCGCGCAGCACGATGGCGACCGCGCGGTCGTAGAGATCGCCGGATTCCTCGGCGTCCATGCTGCCGGGCCCCGGGGCCTCGTCGTCATCCACATCGCCCGGCTCGTCTTCTGAGGTGATTGCGTCGAGATATTCGGGCTGGCCCTGGCTCTTGAGGTGCGCGACGACCTTCTCGACCTCGCCGTCCGCCACGAACGGCCCGTGCACGCGCGAAATCCGGCCGCCTCCGGCCATATAGAGCATGTCGCCTTGGCCCAGCAGTTGCTCGGCGCCTTGCTCGCCCAAAATCGTGCGGCTGTCGATCTTGGAGGTCACCTGGAAGGAGATGCGGGTCGGGAAATTCGCCTTGATCGTGCCGGTGATGACGTCGACGGACGGCCGCTGCGTCGCCATGATGAGATGAATGCCCGCCGCGCGCGCCATCTGGGCGAGGCGCTGGATGGCGCCTTCGATATCCTTGCCCGCGACCATCATCAGGTCGGCCATTTCGTCGACGATGACGACGATGAAGGGCAGCGGCGACAGCTCCATCGGCTCCTGCTCATAGATCGCCTCGCCGGTCTCGCGGTCATAGCCGGTCTGCACGGTGCGCATCAAATGTCTCGCCCTTCGCCGCGGCCTCCGCGACGCGGGCGTTGAACCCTTCGATGTTGCGGACGCCGAGTTTCGACATCTTCTTGTAGCGGTCCTCCATTTCGCGCACCGCCCATTTCAGCGCGACGACCGCCTTCTTCGGATCGGTGACGACGGGGGTCAGAAGATGCGGAATGCCGTCATAGACCGACAGTTCGAGCATCTTCGGATCGACCATGATGAGGCGGCATTCCTGCGGCTTGAGCCGGTAGAGCAGCGACAGGATCATGGTGTTGATGGCGACCGACTTGCCCGAGCCCGTCGTGCCGGCGACGAGAAGATGCGGCATTCGGGCGAGATCGACGATGATCGGCTCGCCGCCGATCGTCTTGCCGAGCGCGATGGCGAGCCGATGTTTGGTCTTCTCGAAATCCTGCGAGCCCAGCAATTCGCGCAGATAGACGGTCTCGCGGCGCGGGTTCGGCAGTTCGATGCCGATGGCGTTGCGGCCCTGCACCACGGCGACGCGGGCCGAGACCGCCGACATGGAGCGGGCGATGTCGTCGGCGAGGCCGATGACCCGCGAGGATTTGATGCCCGGCGCCGGCTCGAGCTCGTAAAGCGTCACCACAGGGCCGGGGCGCACGTTGATGATCTCGCCTTTGACGCCGAAATCCTCCAGCACCCCTTCGAGCAAGCGGGCATTCTGGCTGAGCGCGTCCTCGGAGACTTGCGCGCTGCCGAGTTTCTTCGCCTCGGCCAGCATGCTGAGCGGCGGCAGCACATAGTCCTGGCGGGCGAGCCTGTCGCGCATCGAGGGATGAGCCTCCCTTTCGGCGCGCTGTCCCGGCCGGACCGGCGGCGGCGGTGGAGCGACAATGCGGCGCTGAACCCCCACGCCGACGGCGTCGGGGGATGCGGTTTTTTGACGTGCGGCGGCCCGCGTCGCTGGGGGCGCATAAGCGGTCGCGTCGAAGCTCGGCTCAGTGATCCCCGGCTCCGGCCAGGACAAAGGCGCACCGCCGAAATCAAATGACTGGCCGGAATCGCTTCGTTGGGCGTCGAAGGCGCTCGTGGGAAAATCAAAATCGCGCGGCGAAAACTGCGGCGCGGTTTGCCAGGGAGCCGGGCTTGGGGCCACGACGCGGGCGGCGCGCCGGCGCGCCAAGTGACGCGCGAGCGCCGCTTTGAGCGCGAGAGCGGCGTGAATGGCGGCGCCAAGGGCGATCAGCGCGAACCCGGGGCCACCAGCGTCGTCGTCCTCGGCTTCAGGGCGACGCCGCGCGGGTCGGGCGCTCTCCTCCTCGCCCTCGCCTTCGTTGTCGAATTCGTCGCGAACGCCGACGCATGCGGAAAGCGTGAGGATGGAGCCGACTGCCAAAGCAGCGCCGACGCCAAGCATTCCCGGCGCAAAACCCGCGAGCAACCTTTTTGGGATGGCGAGAACGGCGTCGCCGATGACGCCGCCAAGGCCGGTCGGCAGCGGCCAATGCGCTGACACCGGCAGCAGCGAGGCGAGCCCCGCCGCGAGAACAAATCCGGCGCTCCACAGCGAAAGCCTTGTGGCGACGCGTTCGAGGCGCCGCGCGGTGATCAGCCGCCAAGCCCAAAGGCCGAGGGGAATCAGCGCCGGGATGACGCCGACGCCGAGCATTTGCATGACCAGGTCCGCCATTACCGCCCCGGTGGGGCCGAGGAGATTATGCACCGGGCTGGATGTCGCATGGTTGAAGCTGGGGTCTTCAACTGACCACGACAAGAGGGAAAGAACGATCGCGACCGTTCCGGCCAAGAGCGAGAGGCCAGTGAGCTCCGCGCCTCGCCGCACTGCGAAAGCGCGCACCGAGTTCTGGGATCAGCTCGAGCGCCGTCATGCTGGTCGTCGTCCGCATCCGTTTCACCGCTGCCGTGAGCCTTTGGGCCGCCGCCCCTTCGCCCCGCTCCGGCGGAGCGGCAGTTTACGGAAAGCTGCGAACTCACGGCAAATTAGCAGCAGGCGGTTAAAGCTGTTTTAACCTTAAAGCGGCGGCCAGCCTCGATGCGCCGGGCGGTGTGGACCGGGAGCCGGCCTTGACGCCGGCGCCGGCGTGAACTATGTCGTGCCGCTTCATATGCCGCGTGATCCAGGGTGCGATGACGAATGCTGCGCCTCTTTTAGGGTCGCCCGCTCCCGCCGCCGAGCGCGCCGGGAGTTGAATTTGAAAAGGAAGCGAGATGTCCCGCCGCTGCGAATTGACCGGCAAGGCCGTACAGACCGGCAATCTGGTCAGCCATTCTAACCGTAAGACGCGGACGCAATTCCTCCCGAACCTCTGCAATGTTACGCTGATCTCGGATGTTTTGCAGCGCAAGCTTCGCTTCCGCGTCGCCGCGGCGACCTTGCGTTCGGTGGAGCATCGCGGCGGTCTTGACGCATTTCTGGCCAAGGCCGACGACGCCGAGCTGTCGACGAGCGCCCGCGCCATCAAGCGGGAAATCCTTAAAAAGCAGGTGGGCGCAGCCTGAGGCGGCGCTTTCACGCCTTTTTCAATGCAAAAGCCGGAGCCGGTACCCCATCTGGCTTTTTGTGCGCGGGCGGATGTTTCCGTCGGGATCCCAAGCGGCCGTTTGCGCTTTCGATGCGGACGCGCGCCTATGCAAATCGGAGCGGTCGTGCTCTAAGAGCGCGCCTTCCCCGTCGATTTCGCACTGGGGGAAGCAGCTAGTCTAGCGTCACGTCATCGCCTCGTCGTTCATTTTGCAACCAGGAGATTCCCACATGAAGAAGGCTCTCGCGGCAACCGCAGCGGCGCTTATCACCATGGGCGCGGCCGTCGCCTCCATCAGCGAAGCCAACGCCGTTGTCTGCGCGCGCGGCGTCTATCGCGCGGGCTGCGCCGGACCGCATGGCGCCGTAGGCGTGCGCCGGGCGCCTTACTATGCGCCGCACCGTGCGGTCGTGGTGCGCCGACCCTACGGCGCTACCGTCTATCGCAGATATTGAGACCGTGACCCCGTCTCAGCCGGCGCCGGTTTTGCCGGCGCCGAAGCGCAACAGACCCGCGCCGTGCGCCTTCAGCCAGAATTCGGCGGCGTCGACGTCCGGCGACAAGCGTGCGACGACCGCCCAGAAGGCGTCGGAATGGTCCATGTGGACGAGATGCGCGACTTCGTGGGCGGCGAGATAGTCGAGCACGAAATGGGGCGCAAGAATGAGCCGCCAGGAAAAGTTCAGCGCGCCTGACGCCGAACAGGAGCCCCAGCGGCTGCTGGTATCGCGTAAAGTAATCTTGCGGGGTTTCACGCCAAGAGCGGCGGCATGGCGAGCGACCGCCGCCTCTAAGTCGCGCCGCGCTTCTCGAATTAGATAGTCCCGCACGCGGCGCGGCGCGAACGAGGCGTCTCCGCTGACCCAGAGTACAGCTTGGTCACCGCTTTCGGCGCGCGGTTCGGCCACGACGGCGCCGGTTCCGCGCGCCCCACGCCTTGGCGCGATCCTATGCGCGACGCCGCGCAATGGCACGACCTCCCCCAGCTCGAACGGAACGTTTTCAGGTAACCGGCGTAATTTTGCGCCGATCCACGGGGCGTGACGCTCGGCGAATGACTTGGCCTGGCCAAGATTCGCTCGCGCCGGCAGGGTGAGGACGACGTCACGCGTCGCGGTTCGAATCCGCAGCGTGAAACGTCGCGCCGCCGCGCTGCGCCGCAGACAAATCCGATAGGTCTCGCCGCTGTGCGAGACATTAATCACGTTGGCCTCGCCGCCAGGCTGCGGATCCCGTGAAAACAGACGCCGCATGGCGCAAGCCTAGCGAGACGCTGCGAGAGTCGCTACAGTTTGCTTGCTCGCTGTCGTCAACCTGCGCTGACCAAAGACAGGTTTCGCGCCGACGCCTTCCCGCTCGCGTGGAAATCGAGGATCCGGGGCACGATCTGGTTGCGGAAGCGGGAGCCGTTGAAGACGCCGTAATGGCCGACCTTCTCCTGTAAATAATCCGTCTGCATGAACGCTGGCAGGTTGACGCAAAGATCATGCGCCGCCAAGGTCTGGCCTGCTCCGGAAATATCGTCATTCTCGCCTTCGACCGTCATCAGCGCGACGCGGCGGATGGCGGATGCGTCGACCTTGAGCCCGCGATGGGTCATCTCGCCCTTCGGCAAGGAATGCTTGACGAACACCGTGTCCACGGTCTGCAGATAAAATTCGGCCGTCAGGTCCATGACTGACAGATATTCATCGTAGAAATCGCGATGCTTCTCGGCAAAATCGCCGTCGCCTTCGACAAGGTGATTGAACAGCTCGATATGGGCGCTGACATGGCGATCCAAATTCATGCCCATGAAGCCCGCAAGCTGGAAGAAGCCCGGATAAACTTCCCGGCCGGCGCCGTGGTAGCCGAGCGGCACAGCGCTGATGCAATGGCGCTGGAACCACGCGCTGCCGCGCTCCTGCGCGAGAAGATTGACTTTCGTCGGGCTGCGCCGCGTGTCGATGGGGCCGCCCATCAACGTCATCGAGGCTGGCGCGTGCCGGCTGTCTGCCCCTTCCATCAAGGCGACGGCGGCAAACAGCGGCACGGACGGCTGGCACACGCCAAGCGTGTGCAGAGGAATGCCGTCGGTATCCTTGCTCAAAACCTCACAAATATTGATCAAGTAATCGATATAATCGTCCAGGTCGAAACGGCCAGCCGACAATGGCATGATTCGGGCGTCGACCCAATCTGTGATATAAACGTCATAAAAAGGTAGAAAAGCCTCGACCGTGCCACGCAGCAAGGTCGCGTGATGTCCGGACATCGGGGCGATAATCAGTAGTTTTGGCTGCGGCTGGCCCTCATAGACTTCGAACTGGCGCTCGAAACGCAGCAGCTTGCAGAAGGGGCGCTGCCACACCACCTTCTCGACCACGGGCACGCGTTTGCCAGCAATGAGCGTGCTCGAAAGCCCGAACGCCGGCTTTCCATAGCGTCGCGTCAACCGCTCGAAAAGCTCGACGGTGGCCACGATGTTCTTGCCGACATGCGTGTAGGAAAGAAGATTGGCAGGGCTCTTCAGCCAGACCTGCGCAATGTCCGACATCGCGCGCGCAGGCGCCAATGCGAAATGGGAAATCTCATGCAGTTCGTAAGTGAACGGAGGCATTTGTCACCTCTCCTCCCGGCAGGCCGGATATTGCGTAAAATCCGCCAATTCTTGCTTTAAACGATTCTCTCTCTATACAATTCTCTCGCTTTTTCGCCGTAACCCGACGAAATAACACAAAGCGCAAACGTTTCGAGCCACCAAAAAGTTGTATTCAATTTTTACTGGCAATTTTCTACCTCTATGTGGCCAAAATCACACGGAAGCCTGCTCCTTGGCGACGGGTCGTTGCTAAAAGCAAAGACTCCGCTTGACCCTTCATGTCCGCTCGCTCCCTTAATAGATATAGTAAGCCATTAATTAAGCGTTACTGAAAGCTTGGGCCTAAAAAGTTAGTAGCGAACGCAATTCCATTGTTGCGGGGGGCGTCTCCGACGGACAAGACCCATCTGGAACATTTTTAATATAATGCGATTCGCAGACGGCGGCTAAGGCTCAGTCATGGTCAATTCACAGGATATCGATTTTGGCCGTCACTCGCGGCGGCTGCATGTCGACACTCTCGTGAAATTGCGCTGGCTAGCCCTTTTCGGGCAGGCGGCGGCGCTTCTGTTCACTTATTTCGCGCTGGGCTTTTCGCTGCCGCTTGGACCGTGTCTGCTCATCATCGCAGTTTCGGTCCTGCTGAACGTCGCCTTAAGGGTTCGCTATGGGCAGGTGGATCTTCTCGACGAACGACCCGCCGCGGCGATCCTCCTTTACGACATTCTCCAGCTAACCGCGCTTCTCTATTTGACTGGCGGCATCGAGAATCCTTTTTCGATGTTGTTTCTCGCGCCGGTCATGGTCTCGGCGGTGTCGCTGTCCGGCTGGACGACGCTGCTGCTGACGGCGTTGACGATCGGCGCCGCTTCGTTGCTCACGGTGGCGCATTATCCCCTGCCCTGGTACCCGCTGCAGTCCTTCGAGCTGCCCTTCCTCTACGCCGCCGGCGTTTGGGCGGCGCATGTGGTGAGCGCCGCTTTTATCGCGATCTATGCTTCGCTCGTCGCGCTCGAGAGTCGCAAGCTGGCCGACGCCTTGGCCGCGACGGAGCTGGTGCTCGCCCGCGAGCAACATCTGACCCAGCTTGATGGACTCGCGGCGGCAGCCGCGCATGAGCTTGGCACGCCTCTCGCGACGGTGACGCTGGTCGTCAAGGATCTCGAAAAGCAGCTCGGATCCAGCAGCCCCGTCGCGGACGACATCGCCCTCCTGGCGCAGGAGGTCGCGCGCTGCCGCAACATCCTCGGCAAGCTGACTTCGCTTGGAAGCGACGACGGCAACATTCTCGATGAGATGACGCTCAGCCTCCTGCTTGAGGAGGTTGTCGTTCCGCAAAGGGACTTCGGGGTCAATATCACCGTCGCCGAGGACGGCGTCGGACGCCAGCCGGTCACCCGCCGCAATCCGGCGATCTTATATGGGCTTGGCAATCTGATCGAAAACGCGATCGATTTCGCCCGCTCTGAAGTGCGCGTTATCGCCCAGTGGGACGAGAATATGGTGAAACTCGTCATCGAAGACGACGGTCCCGGATTTTCGCCCGACGTGCTCGGCCGCATAGGGGCGCCGTATGTGACGACCAAGACGGATCGTCGGGCCAAAACGGAAGACGGCGCCGGGCTCGGCCTTGGCTTGTTCATCGCCAAGACCTTGCTGCAGCGCTCGGGGGCGGTCTGCTCATGCGCCAACGTGCCGCTGCCAAAAAGCGGGGCGCGAGTCACGGTTGTCTGGCAAAGAGCCTTGTTCGAACGCGGAGCCAAAAAGCCCGCCGCCATGACGAACGGCTGAAGACACTGAGGCACACGGCTCAGCGCGGCTATCCTCCCCTTGCTGGGCCCGAACAATCCGGACGAGGGGAAAAGCTTTTGCGAAAGTGGAAATTGCCTTTGAATGGGGCTAGTCTCGCGCCACTTTGTCGCGGCGCGCCATCTGGATGCATCACCGATTCGCCGCAGGAGCGACAATCGAGATAAGCGAAACGAGATGAGTCAAACGAAGCAAGGATCGTCGGAAACGCTCGTGAGCGGAGTTTCGAACGAGGAGGCCTCCGACCTCGACGCTTTGGGGCAAGATCGCTCCCTCCTCATTGTCGATGACGACAAGCCTTTCCTTGCGCGCCTCGCCCGCAGCATGGAGAGCCGCGGCTTTGTCGTCACATGCGCCGGATCAGTAGCCGAGGGACTAGCGGCGATTGCGCAAGGCGCGCCGGCCTTCGCGGTGATCGATATGCGGCTCGGCGACGGCAACGGCCTCGATGTGATCGTCGAGTTGAAAGCGCGGCGACCGGACGCGCGCGGCATCATCCTGACCGGCTACGGCAATATCGTCACCGCCGTCACGGCCGTTAAGTTCGGCGCTTT
The DNA here is from genome assembly GCA_963815815.1 of uncultured Alphaproteobacteria bacterium. Taxonomy (GTDB): domain Bacteria; phylum Pseudomonadota; class Alphaproteobacteria; order Rhizobiales; family Beijerinckiaceae; genus Methylocapsa. The sequence goes on along the minus strand of CAWFIA010000005.1, from coordinate 21,989 downwards.
CGATTATTTGGCGAAGCCAGCCGACGCCGACGAAATCTATCACGCGCTTCTGGCGACGCATCACGACAAGGCCGAGCTGCCGGAAAATCCGATGTCGGCCGACCGCGTGCGCTGGGAGCACATTCAGCGCGTTTACGAGCTTTGCGGCCGGAACGTCTCGGAAACGGCGCGCCGGCTCAATATGCATCGCCGGACCTTGCAGCGCATTCTTGCCAAACGCGCCCCGCGTTGAAGATGACGGCGCGGCGAGTCCCGGGTTACAGGCCCCATTGCTAAGCGGCGTGAAAACGGTGTAATGCCGCTTCCCCGGTCGTCCGATCGTCTTGCCGAGACGAATTCGCCAAAGACCAGGGCCGGTAGCTCAATGGTTAGAGCCGGCCGCTCATAACGGTCTGGTTGCAGGTTCGAAGTCCTGCCCGGCCCACCAATCAAATCAAATAATTATATCGCCCCTATGGACTTCAAAAGTATTATTGTCAATCGAACTGTCAACGATTGCTCCATTAGAACTTTCCCTCCACGTGTTGAGGCGCCGTTTTCTCGGTGGACCGACTGAATTTGCCCGTCACGGCCGCCGGGCCTAGAATCGATCAAACCCGCCGGATTGCCGTCCGAGGCGGGTTTCTTCATTCCGCCCCTTTGGGGCACCTTTGTCGACGGACGCCTTGGCACACTCCGCCGCGCGGTCGGCTGGGCTCATTTCGGGTGGGAAGGGCTTCTCGGCCATCGCCCGCTCCTGCCCTTCTCCAACAATGGCCGCATAGGTTGGTGGAACAAAAAACTAAACTGGCGGTTTTCGAGAATGCGGAGTCGGTGTCCGTCGATGAGCTAATCCGAGACAAAATCGAGCGAGCAGCGCTCGTTGGCGCCTGAAGGATCAGCATCGGCGCTCGCGCCGATCGCCCGTTCGCGGCCGGAACGCCTCCCTCTTTGAATTGCTCGCTCGTGATTGATCACATAGCCCTTTCGCCGCAGCAGGATATGAAGGCCGCGATACCGGAACCGGTGCCGCTCGTGCGCTATCGCCTTCATCTCCTGTCGGAGGGTGCCGTCATCCGCGCCCGTCGCTTGGCGAACGTCATCCGGCGCAGTGCGCGCTAGGCTGATCGAAGATGCGCGACGGCCTCTCGCATCACCATTTTAAGAAGATCTTCAGCGCGGCATTGTCGCGCATAGGCCTCCTGACGTGCGTGACCCCTCCCCCGTTCGGGGGGCGATCTCACGCATGATAACGTCCTCACATGAGGGCTGTCGGGGTCAAGTCATATTCTGCAGCTGTGTGGACGTTCAACTCATTTCAAGCCGATTTTTGCCGAGGCTCGCTGTAAGCCATGGCGGGGGCGAAGCTGATCGAGTTGCGCAGCCCCCGCCATGGCAATTCCAGGATTCCGGTCAGACTGAACGTTTCAGCCGTCTGCATGATAGTGACGGCAGTTCAAGGCACGCGACAACTCATGCGGTAGCCGATACCGCCCACCGCGCCGATCAGATCAATGTGCAATCACGCGCTTGTCGTCAGACCACCGTGCAATCCGCTTCGCTGCTATCCCCTCGTCAGCCCGAGCCCTTCCTCACCTGCGGCCTCGACACCGCAGAACCTCACATCCGGTCGCCGCTTATCGCGGCGGCACCAAAATTCCTCATACTCGAGGTCATCGGGCTCGGAAAGAGCGGAACCAATCTTTATCACGGCATCTTGCAGCCAGGACGTTATGCGGTCCGCTCGCCGAGATCCGGCAAGGGTCAGCTTCCCTCGCGGATGGCGGGGTTCTCCTTTGACGTTGCGCGCTGGGATCAGGACGCTTTCAACACAGCCCCCTCCGGCACTTCTCCCAGTGTCACGTAGCGCCAAAGGGCGATTAGCAGCTTGCGGGCCAGCGCAACGATCGTGATCCGCCGGATCCGCCCGCGCTCATTTCCTACACGCGCACGAAACCAGCCGCTCAGTGCGCTGCCTGGCTGATGCCTCAGCCATAACCATGCCAGCTCAATCATGATGTGGCGCAGACGCGGATTGCCGGCTTTGGATATACCTTACTCCCGGTCGATTGACCCACTTCGCCATGGCGTCGGCACCAGCCCAGCATAGGCGGCCACGTCACGCCGGTTGGCGAAGTTTCGGTAGAGGCCTTCATTATAAAGCACCGCCCCAATCTGCGGACCAATTGCCTTGAGCCGCGCGAGCAATGCGACCGGCGATGGCCGCCCGTCCATATCTGCCTCGATGGATACATCGCGTTCAGCCTCAACATCGGCGATCTGCTGCAGCAGCAGTTCGATGCGGGCGAGTTCGCGCAGCAGCGCCACCCTCAATCGACCAGGCAGCGGTCGCCCGTCGCCTGTCATCAGCCCGTCGAGGCGGGTTCGCCGATCTTTGTGCAGTGGATCATAACCGGTGATTCCTTGGCCAGCGAGCAGCCCTTTGATGCGATTGACGTGCTGAATTCGCTCTCGCAACAAGTTTGCGCGTTCACGCGAGAGACGGCGCTGGTCCTCTTGCTCCGGTGTAGGCGGCACAACCATTTCGCAGACACGCGGCTCCCCGCGCTTCCAGGCCAGCAATGTCCTGAGCAGTGTTTCGCCGTCGATCGTGTCCGTCTTTGCGCGCCGTCGTCGCCTCGACACGGCGATCGAAGCGGGATCGACGACATGGCTTTCAATGTCATTTGCCTCGAGCGATCGATGTACCCAGGAGCCGTCGAGGCCAGCTTCTTGGATGACCACGACATTAAGCGACCCTCCGACGAGCTGCTCGGCTCTTCCGCGTAGGCGTGCCAGCAAGGCAAGTAATTTTGGGGCGTCACCCGCGGCAATCGAGTATTTCGACATCTTGTCGCTGTTCGGCGACAGCGAGGTCACGAGCCAGCTCGATCGGCTTAACTCCAGCGACACATACAGAGTTGAATGATCTCCCTGGTTACGCGCCAAATCCTGGTTGCGGGTTTTATCGGTAGGGCGCATCGGATTCCTCCTTGCGATGCAGTCAACGACCCCGCATCATACCGGCCAAAACCCAGGCTGGAGGGGTCGGTGCCCCATGGAATCTTTATGTTACACTAATTAATTCTACTGTGTCATGAACGGATATGGGTAGCTGTCTGGCGGTGTGTTGTTTGACAGCATGGACATCGCATAAGGGTTTTTGCGAGCGCGACGGTGAGCCGTTTTCGGATCGTCGCGATCGAGTTTTCGACGTGACGTTCTGGTCGGATCGGCGGCGCCGCGGGGTCGAAAACCTTTGGGTAACGGAGGCATCTTGCGCCGCCAGGAGGCTGAGGGGGGAATCGCTTCCCGTTCGCAGATCAGAAAGCCGTAAGCTGCGATGCAGAGTGTCGCGTGGTGGTGAAAGCCACGCCAACCTCGACCTTCGTAATGGGCCAATCCGAGTTCGCCTTTCAGCTCCTCGTAATCGCGTTCGATGCGCCAGCGCAATTTGGCCTTGTCGACGAGATCCTGCAAAGGCGTGTCCTTGGGCAAGGTCGAGAGCCAATATTTCGTCGGCTCAGCTTCTTCATTCGGCCACTCAACAATGAGCCATTCCAGCGGATGCGGTTTGGTCCGATTGCAATCACGCGAGGCTGGGCGCAGACGCACAGCGGCAAAGCGCGAGGCGAGCGGCGTGTTCGAACCTTCGCGCCAGGTGAGGCTGCGCCATGCTTTTTTCTTCAAGCTCAGCGCCAGCTCCTTGACCGTGACGGGTTGATGTTCAAGATCACGGTTCAGACGAGACGGCTTGCGGCCATGGCCGCTCCAGGGCTTTGCCGGTAGAGGCTCCTGACCGGGCGGCCAAACGGTCAGCGTCGATTGGACGCCGACGACGTAAGGCAGATCCAAAGCTGTCACTCCGGCGCGAAAGCCGCCGTTCACGCCATAGCCCGCATCAGCCAGCACGACGCCCGGCGCGACGCCTGCGGCATGAGCCGCACGGATCTGATCAAGCGCAATCTGTGGCTTCGTCTTGAACTCGATCTCCTTGGGGATATGCGCCTTTTTTCGGCGTGCCTGATCATTTGCCCATGCCTCCGGCATATAGAGCCGGTAGGCGATCGGCAGGCTCGCCGTATGATTGGCGATCGACAGCGTCACCGCGACCTGGCAATTGTCCTGCTTGCCGAGCCTGCCGCAATATTGCCGCGCGACGCCGACCGAATGGGTCCCCTTTTTCGCAATGCCCGTGTCGTCCACGATCCAGGCTTCGATCGGGCCTTGTCTCTCGAGGGAAGGCAGAACCAGCTCGAAAACCTTACCCAAGACCGCCTCGTCCGACCAGGGCGCTTCGCCGACCAGATGCAGAAGCGATTGATGTTTGGCCGAGACGCGTGTCGGCGCAACAATCGCCGCCATAGGCTCGACGCTCTTGCGCTCGCCGGGCATCAACAGCCCGACGCAATAATCGTTCAAGGGCTTGGCCCGATCGGCATGCCCGATCACTTCAACAAGAGCCTCGACATAGGCGGCAAAACGCGCTTGGCTGGTTGGTCTCGAGAGATCCATATCAAACACCGGGTATCGATCGACGAATCAACAAGTTACCAGATTTGCTCGCGACGCGAATCTCCCTCGATTTTGTGATTCAGTAGAATTAATGGTGCTTACGGCGGCGCACCCCCTCCAAGGAAGGCAGGCATACTTTTGGGACTGAACCGCGTCGATCACGATCACAGCCGAGCTGTAACCGTTGCCGAATTATTTGGGCAGCACGGCCTACAGCTGAACGGTCCGAAAGCTTGGGGCGAGACGATCCCATGCGACCTGCCGGGCGTTTATGTCGTCACACTAAATTCTGATCCCGCTTGGGATGCCGGGATACCGATGCCGGTCGAACTACCGTGTGATCTAAGTGATCGTTGGCTACCTAAACAACCCATCCTTTACATCGGTAAGGCCGGTGGGCCGGGCGGGAAGGCCACGGTTTTCTCACGCACCGGGCAGTTCTACCGACATCGCTACGGCAATTCCTCACCTCATAACGGCGGGCAGGACGTGAAGTTGCTATTACCCCATCTGCTGCTTTGGTTGTTTTGGGCTCCAACGCAAGCTCCCCCGCGCTCGGTCGAGACTGACATGCTTAGAGAATTCATTAAAAGGGCGAGACGGCTGCCCTTCGCTAATCGGCAGAACTAGACAACGGGCGGCATCGAGCCTTCGGTCTGCGTGGTGCATAATTCTTGATATTCGCAACACGGGGCGAAGGCGTGTCCTAGCCTAGCAGCCCGTCGGACTGGGTTTTCGGAGGGGTGACCGGCGCGCGGATGCGGCCGATATCGGCTGATGGATGCCTTATCACGTCTCTATCGACGTTGAGAGCGGTGACATCGCTCTCCAGAGGGGTCCTTTTGCGCTTCGGTGGTGTTGAACTTGCCCTCATTGGGTGGTGTTCATGGCGAACATCCGCTTCATGTTCCACGCCATGGTCACAATGCTCCACTCACCCCGGACGTTGTCGAGCCCGCGCAGCAGAAATTGGCGGAACCCCAGCACCGATTTGATGATACCGAATACTGGTTCCGGGGTGTGTTTGCGCAGGGCGTAGAGCTTCTTGCCTTCGGGCGCTTGTAGGCGATGCGCCATGGCCTCGACCGGCGTTGGAGTTTCCTGCGCAGGCGGCGGCGCGGCAAAGCGTTCGTCCAGCGATGGATGATGGGACTGCCGGCCCATCGCGATCAGTGGATCGATCCCGGCCGCCTCGCAGGCGGCCACATTCGCCGCGCTGAAATAGCCATTGTCGGCCAACAATGTTTCCGGCTCGCCCAGCTCGTCGGGCAAGGCGCCTATCTTGTCCAACATCGGCTCAACTTGTTGCTTGTCGTTGGGGGCCTGAACCACATCGGCCACCACAACCAACAGGCTGCCCGCTTCCACTGCGGCTTGCGCGTTATAACACTGCTCAAAACCGCCGCCCGCCATCGGCATGATACGCGAGTCTTCGTCGGTCAGATTGATCTGATCCGTGGGCCGGGGACCCTCGGCCGGCAGCGCGGGCGGCTTGCCGCCAGGTTTCTTGCCCGACGCCGCGGTTTTGGCCGCCCGCGCCGCGATCTTGGCTTCATATTCGGCCCACTCGCGCTCGAAGCGTTCCTTGGCCCGCGCCTCAATCTTCGCCCGCGCCTCGGCGAGTTTCCGCAATCGCTCCTCGCGCCGCGCCAATTCGTCGGGGATCGACATACCGTCCGGAATGTCCGCCTTGTCCGCCGCCTCGGCTTTGGCCATGAGCTCGGCGACTTCGGCCTTCAGCTGCGCCTCGATCTTGCCCGCATGCTCATAGGAAAGCGCGCTGTTCCGGTTGGCGTTGGCATGGATTTTCGTGCCGTCAAGTCCCACTGCGCCCATCTTGAGCATGCCCATCTCGCGCGCCAGCAGCAGCACCTGAACGAACAGCGCCTCGATTTGCTTCAGAAACCGCCGCCGAAATGCGGCAATGGTGTCGTGGTCGGGATGTTCGTTCGCGGCGATGAAGCGGAACGCCACCGAATCATACGTCGCCCGCTCCAGCTTGCGGCTCGAAAACACGCCCGTAGCGTAGCCATAAACGACAATGCCCAGCAGCAGCGCCGGGTGGTAGGACGCAGAACCAGATTCGCGGTAGCTCTTACTCATCGCAGACAGATCCAACCCGTCGATCACCTCCACAACAAACCGCGCCAAATGCTTCTCCGGAAGCCACTCGTCCACCGACGGAGGCAGCAGAAATCCCGTGTCGCGGTCAATCGTCCGAAAGTTGCTCAACGGGTCCGTCCACGTCATGCGCGAATCAAGACTGTAATTCTATCGCACGCCCCGCTTACCGTTAAGCCCGACAGGCTGCTAGGGGCCGAGTGGGCGGCCGCCAGCGCAAGTAGCTTGCTCCAACCATCACGCCATGCAGCTTCAAAAATCCTGCGCCGCATTTCCACGCCGTGGCAAGAGCACCAAGTCGGCCGCTTCCTCGGCATCCCTGAGAAGCGTCTTGCGCGGCGTGCCTATCTGCGCACGCATGGTAAGGGCACGAGCAAAATCAATGATCTGGCTTGCGCGGACGGCCACAGGAAAGTCGGACGGGATTTCGCCCGCGCTGATCGCGTCCCGGAACCGACCTTCCACCAGCGCTGCCGCGCCGGCGGCCGCGTTTTGCAGGAACTGCCGGACCTCAGGGTCGTCCATAAGCGGCGCGACGCACAGGAGAAGACACCCCCGAGCGGATCCCTTCTCGGTCGCACTTTCGACGGCGTGCTTCAGGAAACGGGCGAGCGAGTCGCGAAGCGTCCGCGGCGAGAGCAGCGCCTTCGCGGCGAGAGCGCCTTTCTTCTCCGCGTACGCCTTGAGGACGCGCAAGAACAAGGCCCGCTTGTCTCCGAAGACGGCATACAGGCTCGGCCGTCCCACACCCATTCCGGCGACAAGATCGTCGATCGTGACGCCGTCGTAGCCTTTCAACCAGTACACTTGGGTCGCCCTTTCCAGCGCCTCCGTCTCGTCGAAGCTGCGCGGCCGTCCACGCGGCTTAGGGGCATTCTGAACCATTCAGTTAAAAACTCCTTGCAATGCATCTTTGATTGCGCCAATATATAACCAAATAGTTCGAAATTAGCAAGCTGGCCTTGGCCTCGCGGGGCCTCACGACTCGACCTTCACCCTTGACCATGGAGATGCCCATGGAACATTCGATCGCCCTCGTCACCGGCACCACCTCCGGGCTCGGTTATGCGGCAGCCAGCATGCTCGCCATCAAAGGCTACCGCCAGGTCATCGTCACCGGGCGCAGCCTGGCCCAAATTCATAAAACGGCCGCTCAGCTCGCGGCTGAGACCAAAACACAGGTTTTCACGCCGCTGGAGCTGGATCTGGACAAGCCGTCCAGCGTTCAGTCCGCCCTCGCCGAGCTCGTCAAGCGAGGTCGGCCGATCGATTTCCTACTGCTCAATGCCGGGATGGTCCCTGGCAAGGCGCGCGTGCTCACTGAGGCGGGCGTCGAGGCGGCTCAGGCCCCGCTGATCGGCCATCATCAACTGACTGTCGGATTGCTCCGCGCCAACCTGCTGAGCCCCAACGCGCGGATTGTTATCGCCGGCGCGGAACCTGCCCGAGGGGACGTGCCCCTGTTCAGCTTCACCGACGTGGCGGCCTTCGCGGCCAAACACCACCAGGGTGACCGAACCGCCGCTGTTGAAGCCCTGGTGCGCAACAGGCCGAACGTGAAGTACGAGCCCAACCGGGCGTATGCCGACGCGAAGCTCATCGTTGCTTGGTGGGCCGCTGCACTGGCACGGCGGCTACCCTCCGGCATGGCCGTGTACGCCGTCTCGCCCGGTAGCGCGCCGGACACCAAGGCGGTACGAAACGCTGGCCCGGCCTTGAAGTGGCTGATGATTCCACTCGTGAAGCTCATCCCCGGCATGTCCCAGACTCCTGAGACCGCAGCCCGTCGGTACCTCCAGGCCTCGGAGTTCGGAACCGACGTCTCGGGGCAATTCTTCGCCTCGGCGCCGAAGAAGCTCACAGGCCCAATTGAGGCGATGCGCCACCCACACCTCCACGATCGCGCCAACCAGGAAGCCGCCTGGCAGGCCGTTGTCAAGATCTCTGGCGTCGATTTCTCTCCACAGCATCCTTGAGCGCGGTGTCCTGAAGGAGCGCCGGTCGCGCCGAAACGGTTGCGGTGACCAGAATCAGCAGGCGATTGCGGCGCTACGTGCTCGTCCACGGGGTCCTACGGTATTTTGAAATAACTAGTTCAAAAATTCCTTGACCGCAGCCTCCGCGCCTGATTATCATACCAAACAGTTCAAAATCAGCAAAGCAACCCTAACCTCGCGAGGAGAATACATATGGAACGGTACCAAGGTAAAAAGGTTGTGATCATCGGCGGCACGAGCGGCATGGGGCTCGCGACGGCGAAGATGCTCCTCGATGGGGGTGCGCGTGTTCTGGTGACGGGTCGCTCGCAAGCCGGCCTGGAATTGGCGCAGAAAGAGCTTGGAAAGGACGCCCTCGTGGTTTCGAGCGACGCGCGTTCGTTGACGGAAATCGACGCCCTCGCCTCTCGGGTGAAGGCCGAGTTCGACACCTTCGACCTGCTCTTCGTCAACGCCGGGTTCAGCATCCGAGCGCCTCTCGAAAGCATGACCGAGGCCGTCTACGACGAGATGTTCAACCTGAACGCCAAAGGGCCGCTTTTCGCGGTGCAGAAGCTCGCGCCGCTGATCAACCGGGGAGGCTCTGTCGTCCTCACGACCTCGATCGCCAACGTCAAGGGAATGCCCGGCAACGCCGCATACGGAGCCGCCAAGGCTGCGCTGCGATCATTCGCTCGGACGCTCGCCGCCGAGCTGCTTCCTCGGGAGATTCGCGTCAACGCGGTGACGCCCGGTCCCATCGACACGCCGATCATCGGCAAAGCGTTTCCCGATAAAGACGTGGCCGCCCAGCTTAGGGAGAAGATGATCGGTATGACCCCGATGAAGCGCTTCGGGACGTCGGACGAGATCGCCAAGGCTGTCCTCTTCCTCGCGTTCGACGCGACCTTCACGACCGGCGTGGAACTTCCTGTCGACGGCGGTTGGTCGCAACTCTGACTGATCTTCAACAGTTGGAATTTGTAATGCATTGATAGCACGGATAAACCCGCGCTGGAAAAGCGCCTTGGCACTACATTTTCGTTGATCGCCGGGGTGGAGCGGGGTCAGGCGTCGGTGAGTTGACGCACGGTCGGCGGCAAAGCGACGCCGGCGGCGCGTAAGGCGAGGCTCGCCGCCGGACGCGGCGCCGAGCGCAGGAGAAAACGTTTGCCGTCTTGCTCGACCTCGGTCTCGGTCAGCGAGTCGAGATCGGCGAGAACGTCGGGCCAAGAACCGCTTTCCGCGTTGTCGCTGGCGGCGCCCCGCCTGCCCACATTGGCGATGCGATCCTCCAGCTCTTTTTTCAAGACGAGGGCGAGGAAGCTGCACGACACGTGGCCGCGAATGGTTTCGTCGAGCTTGTGAAAGATCGGCCGCGTGGCGAACAAACTCTTCGATGTGCGGAACGCCCGCTCCACCATCCACAATCGCTTGTAGCAGAGCATGGCTTCGAGCGGCGTGAGATCGGCGTTGGTCCGCAACACGAAGACACCGTCGAATTTTGCGTCCTCTTCCGCCTTGGCGCAGTCGATGGCGAAAATGTCGTCGCCTCGCGTCGCGAGGAAGCGGCGATAGCCCTTGTTGCCGACGAGACTCTTGTCGCCTTTCTTCAATTGCCGCTCGAGCGCGGTCAAGATCGCGGCCCTGGCGGCGGCGTCCTTCTTCATCTGTTCGTGATTGCGACAGACGATGTAGCGCCGTCCGGCGCGAGTGACGGCCTTGGCCTCGTAATCGATATCCTCGCCCCGCTTTGCAATGGTGAGCGGGATGAAGGGAGCGGGATCGTCGAGCACGAGTTCGCGCACGAGTTTGTCGGTGCGCTCCCGAACGCCGAGAATGTAGAGAAGCCCGCGCGCCTCGAGTTCGGCGATTGTTTCCGCGCTGATCATGCCGCGATCCGCGACGACGCAGACCCGGCCGATGGAAAAGCGCTTGCGCAGCCTGTCGACGACGGGGATAAGGCTGCCCGTATCGGCGGTGTTGCCGGGCCACATCTCTGTGCAAACCGGCCGGCCGTCGCCATCGAGCAGCACCACGAGGATCATCTGATTGAGATCCGGCCGATGGTCCTTGGAAAAGCCGCGTTGTCCGAGGGTCTGTCCGCCCGCTCCCTCGAAATAGAGGCTGGTCGTGTCCATGAACACGAGATCGAGCGTGCTGAACAGATCGCGCCGCCGCGCGAACAGTTCCTCCTCGACGGCGTCCTTCAGGCAACGCGGCGCGAAGGGCGTGGCGCCGTGCTGTTGATCTTCGGCTAGCTCCCCGCCAAGCCAGGCCATCGCCCGGTAGAGGTGATGCAGGTCGAGGTTCTCGACCCCATCGATCCGGTAATCCTCCCGCCAGCGGTCCGCCGCTCGATCGGAGCCGCCAGAAAATAGACGATGCAGAACGGTGAGAAACACCGCGCGTTCGAGCGGGAAGCCATGCTTGCGCGAACCGGCGAGATCCTCGACGACCCTCCGGCAACCGGTCTCCTCCCACAATCGTTCGAAGACGAGAGCGGGCCCGATGCGTCGCGCCGCGCTCGCCGTTACAGCGCCGTCGGCGACGGCGTCGACGACAATGGCTTTCGCGGCGAAGCGTGCGCCCGATCGCAGCAACCGCTCCAATTGCCCGCTCTCGCGCAACTCCTCGACGCGGCCAAGCGTCGCGATCACCTGCTGGCGCACTTGCGCGCCTTGGCGACGGCTTTCGACGATCTGGAGATAGGCGCGGCCGCTCGAGGTCTTCTTGCGGAAATACATGTCGCGGAACCGTCTCGCCAACTCATTCGTGGTGCGCACATAATTGGCGCATGCACATTCCAAGTCAATAAGAAACGGCGCACACGTGGCACTACACTTTCGCGGGAATCACCTCTCAATCCAAACAATATCAATGGCTTACCACGCGCCGCCCGGCCGCAACTGTAGAAGATCAGTCTGACGTTATGATCGACCCAGCAAACAATCTGGTTCCCAATAAGGGAAAACTTTGGCGCTTCGTGGCTACCGTCGGCGCTTGGCTCCAAGCGCTCGATTATACGAGCTTCGATTACACCCAAGACCGGATCGATCGGTTAGAGCGGAAGGTCGTGGAGCTGACGGAAGAGTTGCGTCAGAGCCGGGCGTCTAGCCCTCGTGACTCTGCACCCCAATACGAAAGCTATAGCCGCGTCCCAAAATGAGGGTTCTTTCGGCAGCCAACCGAACCGTATCGGCGGTTTTTCCTGGTGCGAAATTCTTGAATTATGCACCATAAAACAGCCTTGATCTTAAAAGTCTTTTTTGTTGCATAAATCAGGTGCAGAAGTAACTATCCCCCGGCAGAGCCGGGGGCTTTATTTATGTGAGCCGCTCAAAGCGGCTGGGAGGGGACGCTGACGCGTCCCCGGTTCATTGGGCCACCTGATGGTGGCCGATCAGCGCCAGAGGTTCAGTTGCTCCAGCCTCTGATCTTCCTTTTCCTGGCTCTTGATGTATTCCCGGATCGCAGCTTCGTCTCTCCCTACGGTCGAGACGAAATATCCTCGCGCCCAGAAATGTTGCCCTACAAAATTGCGCCGCCGTTCCCCGTAAACGCGGGCCAGATGGATCGCACTCTTGCCCTTGACATATCCGATCACCTGAGAAACCGCGTATTTCGGCGGGATCGAAATCATCATGTGCACATGATCCGGCATCAAATGCCCTTCTTCGATCCGGCTTTCCTTTTGTGTTGCTAACTTACGAAGCAATTCTCCAAGATGATCCCGCAGTTGCCCGTATAGCGCCTTGCGGCGGAACTTCGGGATGAACACGACGTGATATTTGCACTCCCACTTTGTGTGACTTAGGCTCTCAAACTCGTCCATCGTGACTTGACCTTTCGTGTGCTTGGCGGCTCACAAAAGCGATGGTCACGATGGACTTCAGGAAACGTCAAACTATTGCTGCCTCCCCGGCAGAGCCGGGGGATCTCCCGCACGGTTTAGGGCGCTAAGTCGCGCCGCTTTTTCACGCCGAGCAAGAGCAAGGGCCTGATCGCTTTCTTTGTCAGAAAGTGTAAAGTGTATAGTGCCACAAGTAGCGAGCAGGTCAGCAATATTTGTTCTCAGTGTATCGATCCACTTCGATCTCTCTACTGTGACAGCGGTAATATACGCAGATCGACTTGATATCGAGAAAGATACTGTCGCGCTAATAACTGCGGCTGTAATCCCGGCTACAATTGTGGAATCAATCATTGTCATCCCTTCATGAGCAACCGCCGCAGCGTCGAGGGGTCGACGCCGAGCGACCGGGCAACGTGCGCCCTGCTTTCGCCGTCCACGATCATGCGGCGAGCATACACAAGCTGTTCAGGCGCGAGTTTCGCCGGACGGCCCACATGCCGCCCGCGCCGCCGCGCCGCCGCCATGCCCGCCTTGGTCCTCTCCGAAATCACGTTGCGCTCGAATTCCGCGATTGCGCCGACCATCGAGAACACCATGCGGCCCGCCGCCGTGTTAGTGTCAATTCCGTCCTCGATCGACTGAAACCCGATATTCCGGCTTCTCAGTTGATCGAGGATTTGCAGCAGATGCAGCGTTGACCGCCCGAGGCGATCAATCCGCCAGACCGTCAGCGTGTCGCCTTCCTGCACCCTTTCCAGAGCCGCCAGCAGGCCGGGCCGCGCCGAGGTGACGCCGGACAGCCGGTCCTGAAAGACTTCCCCGCAGCCCGCAGTGGCGAGAGCCTGCAATTGCAGATCGAGGTTCTGTTCATCCGTCGAGACGCGGGCATAGCCGATTTTCATGGCGGAAATTTTAAGCGTATCCCTTTTGCGCGGTCAACACTTTTTGTTTTCAAGGGCTTGCGAAGGGCCATTTTTACCGCTTAAAAGGGTTCCGTTTTGCGCGGCACGAGGTCCGGGCTGTTTCAGGCGCAACACGCGATGAGGGATTCACGCCGACTCCGCTTTCCCTTACGATTCACAGCATGGCCCGGGGGCGCGAAACAAGTTTCAGCCACACACTGCTTTACATCATCGGCATCCGGCACACCCTCACCCTGCCCGGCATTGACGCCGACATGCGGGAATTCGGGCAATCGGGGATCAGGTGCCATGAGCGCGAATTGCTGGCCGCGAACCGCGACGAGATCGACACCCTTTTGACCATGCTGAAATTGATAGACCGCATTGGCTGTGGCCGACATATACATAAGCGCAACGACATGGCGCTGCCCGCTACGCTCCGCCGAGATGAGCAGATACTCCCCGCTTTGCACCTCCCGCTCGATTGCGGCCTTCCAGCCATGCGTGTGAAGTGGGTCGAAAAATTCTCCGTAGAACGTCGAGGCACTGCTTCCATCCGGTGTCCAAGTTCAAACCCCCTGCCCCGTCCGATCACTCGTTATGCACCACAAGAATCTCTACGACGCCTGATCGCTCGCGTGTCAACTGCCGGCACCGTCTGACGGGTCGTCCCTACGCTGCCCGCCGCAGAATATCGGCGACTTGGGTCGCGGCCCATTGGCCGCCGCGAGCTGATGCTATCCCACGAGTATTGAGGGCTTCGGCGATCTTGCGAAGGCTCGCCCCTTCCGCGCGCATTGGCGCAATGATCGGCAGGATATTGGCGGCGAATAGATCGGCCTCGGCGATGACGCGGGCCGTACCCAAGGCCTGCGCCGCCTCAATGTTCGGGTTGCCCAGGCGGATCCCCTTGGCCTTGGCGGCGGCGAGGGCGACTTTCGTCCGACTGGAAATCATGGCGCGCTCTTTCTCGGCGAGCGCGGCATAGAGATGGAGGACAAAACTATCAACGTCGGCCCCCAGCTCGGCGACGACAAAGGGGACACGCTGCGCCATCAATCCGGCGATGAACGCCACATCGCGGGATAGGCGATCAAGCTTGGCAACCACGACAGCGCACTTGAGGCGGCGGGCCTCGGCGAGGGCCGTCGCGAGAATAGGCCTGCGGTTGATCGCGTCGGAACCCTTGCCTGTTTCGACCTCGACATGCTCGGCGGTGATCTGGAAACCCTCGACCTCGGCAAAACGGGCGATGGCCGAGCGCTGCGCCTCAATGCCGAGTCCAGACTTCCTTTGGCCTGTCGTTGAAACGCGAACATAGGAAATGAGCGGCTTCATGGCCTGTCCCCTTAATGCGTAAGGAGACTATATGCTCGTTTTGATTCCTTACAAGCATAAAAATGGCGGAGATGAAGGCGAGCTGATGCCGGACCTCGCCCGAATCGGGCCGGACCGGCAGCCCTATACCATAGGCCCAAGGCGTTTGAATTGATCGAAGCAACATCCGCGCCGCGCCTTCCGACCTAATTTTTGGCCGGAGCTTCCCAAATCGGAAATTCACATAATTTCTACGTAAATAGCGAGACGTTTGACCGGATCGGCAGTTCCCCAGACGCTCCAAAATACGAAGGCGACTCGGATTCTCAAATCATTCAAACCTATCACTAGACCGAACGCGCAGTATATAACAATCACATAAATAATATGTAAATAGTTTGGTCGATGGTTTGATCCTACTCCGTTTCGTATGCCCTATAGGCCCCGAATCTGTTCTTTATATTGTTCTCTATCCCGAACAAGGGTGAATTTACGGCGTTTGCGCCTCGGCTTAATCGCTATAGGTGCCAAAGACGGAATATACAGGCCGTGCAACTCGACAACCCATCCAAGCAAAATCAGGACATAAAGAGAACGATCTTCTTCGGGAAATGGGGTGGCTCGGCGATGGACGCTCGATGATGATTAAAATGCTTATGATCAGTATGTCATACGTGCTGAAAGAGCGCGGGAGCACGACTCGGCCACCGTTGAGCCAAATGGCCCTGGTGACGCGACTGTTGGGTCTAGGCTACTATGCGACTAAACCTTATGAAACCATAATGGTTGAAAAACTCACTTTGGTGATGTGATTTGCCCCTACTGGATTGCCATGCGCTGCTCCACTTTTGGGGCAAGACTGACAGGTCGGATCATGACGCACGCCCGAAGAACGATTTCCATCCGCTTGCTTTTCACCTCCTCGATGTCGCCGCTTGCGCCGACGCCCTCCTCGACGCCAACCCTGCCAGGCTCAGGTTTCTGGCCAATCTCTGTAAAATCGAGCCGGAGAAGTTGCGTCGCCTGTTGGTCTGTCTGGTCGCGCTGCATGATATCGGCAAATGCGCGCGCGGGTTCCAAGGCAAGGTGCCGGAATTATGGCCGTCCGCTTTGGGGCCAAGGCCCGAACAGGGAAAGTTTATCCCGGTTCGACACGATGCAGCCGGCTTGTGGCTGTTTATGAACGAGCCGCGTCTCACCGCGGTCGGCGAGCAATTGATGCCCGGATTGCTTGCCTCGGATCGCGAGAAGATTTTCCAAAGCGTTGTTGGCCATCACGGCGAGCCTCTGGAACTCGATTTCCGAGGCAACGTAGTGGCTATAACAAACAGCGAAGTCCAGATCGGCCGGCAGGCGCAACTTGCCGCCGCCGAACTCGGTGAGGCGATCTGCGCCATCTTCCATCCGCTCGGAATCTCTCCGACCGATGAAGCAATCCCGACTTTGTCATTCGCGCTGGCTGGTCTTGCAATTCTGTCTGATTGGCTCGGTTCGAACCGTCATTGGTTCGATTTCAGGACGCCCAAAGGCGGTAAGGCTTTGATCGAGGAACTTGCGCGATATTGGCAAGATATCGCTCAACCGACAGCCGCACGCGCGGTCCGACAAGCCGGTCTCATTCAGGTAGACGCCGCTCCCTTCATGGGGACGCGATCCTTGTTTTCCCACATCGACAAGCCGACGCCACTGCAACTCTTCTGCGAGGAGACTCCGCTGTCTGATACGCCGATTCTCTTCATCATCGAGGATATGACGGGCGCCGGAAAGACCGAGGCCGCAGTGGCGCTCGCCCATCGTCTTCTGACAGTTGGCCGGGGGCGCGGCGTCTATGTCGCGCTGCCAACCATGGCGACGGCGAACGCAATGTTTGATCGGCTTTCGGCGTCCTATCGCCGACTGTTTGCAACTGGCAGCGATCCTTCCATCGTTCTCGTTCATGGCCGGCGTGATCTCTGCGAAGGATTTCGAAGTCTGTCACGAGAGATGGCCTGTAACGATCTGAGCGTCGAAAATGCCGATGATCCGTCGGAAATCACCGCCAGCGCATTTTGCGCCGATTGGATAGCGAGGTCCAACAAGCAGGCCTTCCTTGCGCAGATGGGAGCCGGGACGATCGACCAGGCTCTGCTAGCGATTTTGCCGGCGCGCCATCAGGCATTACGTCTGTGGGGACTAGCAGACAAGCTTTTGGTGATCGACGAAGCCCACGCGTACGACGCATATATGAACAAAGAACTTGAAACGCTTCTGCGTTTTCATGCAGCGCTCGGCGGATCGGCCATCATATTGTCGGCGACTTTGCCTAGCCTCAAACGCCACGCGTTGGTCGACGCCTTCCGTCAGGGCCTCGGCCGCGACAAGGCTTGGAGCCCCGCCACATCGGCCTATCCGCTGGTCACGATCGCGGGAACGCAGTCTGTCGATGAATATAAGGTCCGCTTGCGCGACTTGCTTGCGCGCGAAGTCGCCGTCCGTCTTATCGGCGATCTCGCCGAAGCGCATGCAGCAGTGCTGGACGCCGCACGCAAGGGAGCGACGGTCGCGCTCATTCGCAACACGGTGGACGAGGCTATCGCCAGCCATGCCGAACTTAATTCCGCTTTCAACGGCGAGACAGTATTGTTCCATGCACGTTTCGCTCTGGCCGATCGCCTAGCAATCGAGCAACGGGTATTGGAAAAATTTGGCCCTACGCCGAAAACCCCGCGCGGCGGGATTCTCGTCGCGACACAAGTGGTCGAACAATCGCTCGATCTCGATTTCGATCTGATCGTCACCGATCTCGCTCCGGTCGATTTGTTGGTTCAGCGCGCCGGCCGGTTGTGGCGTCACATGGACAAAAGGCCTGCCACCACACGGCCGCGCTTGGCCCAGCCGCATGGGCCGACGGCTCTCATTCTCTCAGCGGAGCCGGCGCCGGATGCAGGACCTCGCTGGCTGAGATTCCGTGCTTCCGAAGACGACTGTCGTTTATCGCGATGCAGCGCTTTTGTGGCGCTCGGCGAAAGTCATGGCCGATGCTGGTAAAATAGTCAGTCGCACAAGCCCGGAATGCGCTGCTCCCAAAAGCGGCGAGGTGCGCGCACTCATTGAGGCGGCCTATGGAGAGAATAGGATAGCTATTCCCGCCAGTCTCGAAAGCGCTGAAAACGAAGCGGCTGGCAAGACTAGCGCCGAACGCTCGCAAGGCGGCTTCAACGTGTTGAGGCTCGAGGCTGGTTACGATTTCGACGGCGGACGCTGGGATTTCGACACCCGCGTACCGACGCGTCTCGGCGACGAGACCATCACTCTACGGCTCGCCGTCAATGAAAATGGACGCATCGCACCCTGGACCCTGCGGGGTGGATGCGAAGTTGCCGACCGGCGCGCCTGGGCGCTGTCAGAGGTGAGTATGCGGCGAGCGCGGTGCAAAGGGACGGCGGAGCCCGATCGCCAGACGGCGGCGATGATTGTGAAAGCGCGGGAAGGCTGGACGCTGTCCGAGCGGGAAATGCCTGTCGTGGTGCTTCAGCCGGGCGCCGACGGACGATGGAGCGGGACGGTCATTGATGGAAAGGGGAAGGAGGCCATAGTGATCTATTCACATGTTCAGGGTCTGAGTTTTGTCGGATAGCGTTGCAAAACCCTCTGGTCCAACTATTATTCAACCTTCGTATTTTATTTATCTTCAATCAAATAGGCTGGCGTGGACCTTCCATTTTCATTGCTCGCGTCCCAATGGATTCCCGTAGGCCGCTCGGATGGGTCACGGGATCACGTCGCGCCTCATGAGGTCACTTCAGACCACGAATTGAACCCGATCGTGTTCTTTGCGTGGCCGCGGCCGGATTTTGATCTCGCATCGCACGAATTTCTGATTGGTCTCCTCGCGGCCGCATTCCCGCCGAAGGGCCCGCGCGATTGGCTTCAGCACTACCTTCGGCCGCCTGCACCGGAGGAATTGCGAAAGGCCTTGGAGCCCTACGTGGTCGCATTTTCATTGGACGGCAAGGGCCCACGTTTTCTGCAAGATTTCTCGCCACTCGAAGGAGAAGCCTCTCCAGTCGAGGCGTTGTTCGTCGAGGCGCCCGGCGCGAATACGGTGAAATTGAACAAGGATCTTATGGTCAAACGGGACCGCATCGGCGTGCTCTCGCGTGCAAGCGCCGCAATGGCTCTCTATGCCCTGCAGCAATTTGCGCCTTCAGGCGGCGCAGGCCATCGCACTTCTCTGCGCGGAGGCGGACCTTTGGTGACGCTCGTCGTTCCCGGCGCAGAAAATGGTCGTCCTGCAACGCTTTGGCAAAGGCTTTGGCTTCACGTACCCATTTCACAAGCGCTCGACAAAGCTCGCCTACCGCTCACCTTCCCTTGGCTCGCCCCGACTTCAAACCTCGGCGAAGAAAGAGAGCCTGAGCATTTCAGACGCCAACTCGTTGCAGGCTTTCTTCGGCATGCCGCGCCGCATCCGCCTCGTGTTCGAGGCCAACGAAGCGGGCCGGTCTTGCGATCTGACAGGAGAGCTGGACGATGTCATCGTCACCGGATTTGTCGCCGCGCCATGGGGCGTCAACTACGGCGTCTTCCCGCATCCGCTGACCCCATACTACAAGATAAAGACAGATACGCTGCCTGTCCATGCGCCGGAAGGACGCGTCGGCTACCGGCAATGGCTCGGGCTTGTCTATGCGAGCGCTGACGGCTCGCGGCTTCCCGCGTCGGCTGTTGTCGAGGCCCAGACACGTTTGCGCAATCTCGCCTCTTCTTGCAGGCGCAACGCGACTCTGAAAGCGGGCGGATTTGCAATGGACAATATGAAAGCGCTAGCTTTCGCGGAGACGGAAATGCCTCTGCATGCCGTCGCCGACCCAGAGGTTGCAACTAGACTGCGGGATTTTGTCGATCATCTAGTGAGAGCAGCCTCGACAGGCGCCTCCGCGCTCGGCGTCGCGGTCAGGATCGCCCTGTTCGGCTCTGAAACCAAACCCGATCCAAATTCGACTTTGCTCGATGGCCCGCGTGAAAGGTTCTGGACTGATACGGACCGCGACTTCCATGACCTGCTCACAGATGCGATCGGGCGATTTGAAGTAACCGAAATAGTCGAAAAAGCCGAACCGGGCGACACGCTGTCAATCGGCTCCGAATTTTGACCCCCGATCGGCGTCCAAAACTGACCCCCCCACGAACCTGTTTTGTTCTATGCTTTTGAGGGAATTTCTAGAGCTGGGTCTATTCCTTTGTTCGACGGCGCGACGATTTCTTCGTCCCGACTGGATTTATTTCGCGGCGCGCGCAGGCGCGGTCCAGGATGACGCGTAGCGTCACCGGCGTGAGCCGGCGCGGAGGTGTGCCTGGCATGGGCACTGGATTGGAGGTGGAAGTCCTTTGCGGGGCGAGTTGGTAGCAACCGCGAGCCGGAGGCAACTGCACGCAGGGTCTGCCGTCGAGAGACGCCTATGACCCTGGCGCCGCGAGGCCGTGTGGGGAAGAAGCCCGAGGCGAACCGCAGCACCGAACGAAAGTAAACCCCCGAGCAAGCCGAACCGGCCGGGTCAGCGTGTCTTCGAACGCGACGCCCGAAATCCAACCGAGGCCGGGACGGTAATAGGGGCGGGAGCGGCGGGACATCCAGTGTTCTTACCCAGGGAGGTCTGCGTGGGTCCGCGTGAGCGGTAGACCCGAAGGAGGCAACGACGACGGGACGATGT
The DNA here is from genome assembly GCA_963815815.1 of uncultured Alphaproteobacteria bacterium. GTDB lineage: Bacteria > Pseudomonadota > Alphaproteobacteria > Rhizobiales > Beijerinckiaceae > Methylocapsa. Next base: position 1,630 of record CAWFIA010000005.1, on the reverse strand, counting down.
CCACGCAGAAGTCGGATCTCTTCATATGAGCCGGGAAGCCGGCGAAAGCCGGTGGAGCAAAGGGAGAGATGGATTGAAAAAGACGGGACCACGGCAATTGAGCCTCGTGTTCGCCGACAGCCCCTCGGGGGGCGGGTCGTCCGAGCCCTTGGACGCATCCGAGCGGCGGAGCTTCCTGCTGCACAAAGCGAGGACCAAGAAGACGACAGGTTCTGCCGCCAGCGTGGCCGACGATAGTCGGCTGCTCGAAGAAGTGGCGTCGGAAGCCAATCTGGCCAAGGCGCTGCTGAACGTAGTACGCAATAAGGGAGCGCCGGGATTGGACGGACAGACGGTCGAGGCGGCGGAGGCGAAAGCGCCGTCGATCATCGCCCGTTTGCGCCGCGACTTGCTGACGGAACGCTACAGGCCCGGCGATGTCCGCCGGGTTTGGCTGCCGAAGCCCGGGGGCGGGCATCGTGGGCTTGGCATTCCGAATATTTTGGACCGGACGGTGCAGCAGGCGGTTCTTCAAGTATTGGAACCGATCTTCGAACCGGCCTTCCATCCCAGCAGTCACGGTTTCCGGCCAAAACGCGGGGCTCACACCGCCATTGCTGAAGCAACGGGGTACCTGAAAGAGGGATATCAAACGGTGGTTGATCTGGATTTGGCCAAGTTCTTTGACCGAGTTCCGCATCAGCGCCTGTTGGCCCGGATCGCCGAGCGCGCGAAGGACCAACGGATAATCACTTTGGTGCGCCTGATGCTGACGGCGTCGGTGGTGATGCCGGACGGGACGAGGGTCGCCGTCAAGGAAGGAACTCCACAAGGGGGGCCGCTTTCGCCAATGCTTTCCAACGTTGTCCTCAACGAACTGGATGGCGAACTGGCAAGGCGAGGCCTCCGGTTCGTTCGATACGCCGACGACTCTAATATCTTCGTGCGAAGCGAACGCGCCGGACAGCGCGTCATGACATCAATCCAGAGATTCCTGGAAAACCGCATGCGGCTCCAGGTCAACGAGGAGAAGAGTGACGTTCGCAAACCGGAGGATGTCCACTTTCTTGGCTTTCGTTTCCGCTGTGCGAAGGAGGGTGAGGGCGACAATGTCGCCGTCTTTCCTTCGCGCAAGACGGAACGACGACTGATGACGACGATGCGGGGAATGACGCCCCCAAATTGGGGACGCTCCATCTCCTCGTGCATGGAAGACATCAGCCGCTACCTGACAGGCTGGATATCGTACTTCCGGCTTTGCACGCCGGACGCGATAAAAGGATTGGGCGTCATCGACGCTCACGTCCGCCGCCGGATCAGGGCGATCATCGTCCGGCAGAAGAAGCGGCAACGCTTTCTCTACCGGCACCTGAAAGCCAAAGGCGTCAGCTCCAAGGCTGCCAATGGCTGTGCGTTCTGCGGCAAAGGAGCATGGGTGAAATCGAACCGCCCGGCGATGACGAAGGCCTATCCACCGTCTTGGTTTGACGGGCGTATGGCCTCGCTCAAAGCCTTGTGGAACGATCTCAACCTGTCGCGGGTATCGGCCCAGCTATCGCTGGAGTTCTGACATATCGATCCAAAGAGCCGGATGCGGGCCCGCATGTCCGGTTCGCGAGAGGCGTGGCGGAGCATCCCCACGCCTACTCGA
>CAWFIA010000004.1:0-382707 GCA_963815815.1 uncultured Alphaproteobacteria bacterium | reverse complement strand
GGCCCGGCGTGACGCTGCATGGCGAGACGGAGGTGCGCAAGCGCAAGACGCTCGTCCGCGATTTCCAGGAGGACGAGCGGATCCCGTTTTTCGTTCTGTCGCTGAAGGCCGGCGGTTCGGGCCTCACCCTGACGGCGGCGTGACATGTCGTGCATTTCGACCGCTGGTGGAACCCGGCGGTCGAGAACCAGGCGACCGACCGGGCCTTCCGCATCGGTCAAAAGCAAAACGTCCTCGTTCATAAATTCGTCTGTCGCGGCGCGGTCGAGGAGAAGATCGACGCCGTGATTGAATCAAAGCGCGGCCTGTCGAATGTGCGCGCTGGTGTTGACAAGCCCCTTGACCCATCTTGCGTGGCGGCCGACGACCGCCGATGATCGCGCAATCAACGAAGAGCCAATCAAGCGAGCCGGCAAGTCTTGGATTAAACGGGCTCGGATCAACTGCATGACGGCATTTTTCCCGCGTGGTCGTGAGGTTGGGGTCGACGCCGCCAGCGTTCAAGCCGATGTGTTGGCGTCAGATCCACGCCGTGTTTGCGCGACGTTGCGATTGACCCCGCATGGCAAGCTCGTCTTCGAGGATGGCGCCGATGCGGCGGATCTCGACGCCAGGATCGCCCTGCGTCTGCGCGAGGCCTTTGCCCGGGGAAGCGGCGAGGGGCTCTGGCGCCTCGGCGCGTTTGAGGCCGGCGAGGCTCTGCCGCCGGTTTTCGTTTGGTGGCGCGATTTCGCCGCGCGCTTCGTAACGGCGCTCCGCCACCGGCCCAGGGAATTGGACGGGCCGGTTGGCGCAGCCGCGACGGCCGAGATCGAGCCGCCGACGCCGGCGGAGCTCGTCTCGCTCGCGTTGACGGCGCCCATGATGGCCGGCGCTGAATATCTCGGCCCGAAAACTCTTCGCGCCCTGTGGCGGGCGTTGGACGCCGCCTTCGCCCACGCCTTTTCGGCGGCCGGAACGGATTTGCAGAGCTTTCTCGCCCAATGCAATCCGGCCTGGACTTTCGTCGGCAGGGTTCATTTCAATCTGGCGGAAAACCGCCGCGACCCTGACTTCCCCTTCGCCTTCATGGCGACCTATACGATGGGCCTCTCGGCCGCCGCCAAGGCCCAGCATCTGCCTTTGGGCGAGGCGCTGCGCCAATACGCCGGGGCGAAGAACAAAAACCAGCTTCTGTCGTTGCTCCAGCCGGTTCAGCGCGCCGCGGAAAAATGCGATTGGCTGAAGCGGATGGTCGACGAAGGCGAGATCTTCCACCCGTTGCGGTGGGGACCGCAAGAGGCGCTCGCGCTCATCCGGGCCGCGCCCGACCTCGAGGACGCCGGAGTGATTTTGCGGATGCCGCCGGCCTGGCGCGCCGGGCGGCCGCCGCGCCCCAAGGCGACGGCGACGATCGGCCGCCGCGAGCCCTCGGTCCTGGGACTTGAGGGGCTGCTTGATTTTAAGGTTCAGGCGACGCTCGACGGCGAGCCGCTGACGGAGGAAGAAGTCAGCTCGCTGCTCTCCGGAACGGACGGGCTGGCGCTGTTGCGCGGCCAATGGATCGAGGTCGATCGCGCCCGACTCCAAAAGGCGATGACGCAGTTCCGTGACGCCGAATCCCTGGCCGCGCGCAAGGGGGTGAGTTTCGCCGAGGCGATGCGGATGCTCGCCGGCGCGGCGGTGACCGAGGAAGAAACGGAAGACGCCAGCGCCGGCTGGGCGGAGATCGCCGCCGGGCCCTGGCTCGCCGAGACGTTGCGAGCCTTGCGGGCCCCCGGCGCCGCTGAGGGAAATCCGGGCGCGGCGCTAAAAGGCGCGTTGCGGCCCTATCAACAAGCCGGCGTCGCCTGGCTGCGGCTCCTCTGCGGCCTCGAGCTCGGCGCCTGCCTCGCCGATGACATGGGTCTTGGCAAGACTATCCAGGTTCTGGCGCTGCTGCTCCTCGCCAAGCGCGACCGCGCCGAAGCATCGGCGCGCCCGAGCCTCATCGTCGCGCCCGCCTCGCTGCTCGCCAATTGGTCCGCCGAAATCGAAAAATTCGCGCCAGGCCTCAAAGCGGCGATCGTTCATCCCTCGGCGATGACGCCCGAGGACGTGCACCAATTTTCCGGAACTCATGCGGAAAACCTTGATCTCGTCATCACGAGTTATGGATCGCTGCTGCGCATCGCATCATTAAAGGACATCCCCTGGCGTTTCGTCATTCTCGACGAGGCGCAGGCGATCAAGAACGCCAGCGCCAAGCAGACCCGCGCGGCGAAAGCTTTGAAGGCGCGCGCCAGGATCGCGCTCACCGGCACGCCGGTCGAAAATCATCTCGGCGATTTGTGGTCGATCTTCGACTTTCTCAATCCGGGCCTCCTCGGCGCGGCCAGGCAATTCAAGCGCTACGTCAAAAACCTCGCCGCCCGCGAGCATAATCCCTATGGCCCGCTGCGCCAGCTGGTCGCGCCCTATATCTTGCGGCGCATGAAGACCGATCGGTCGATCATCGCCGATCTACCCGACAAGACCGAGGTCAAGGCGCATTGCCAATTGAGCCGCAAGCAGGCGGCGCTTTATGCGCAGGCCGTGGACAGCCTCGCCGACGATCTCGACAGCGCGGGCGGCATCGCCCGCAAGGGGCTGGTGCTAGCCTCGTTGATGCGGCTGAAACAGATCTGCAACCATCCTTCGCAATGGCTCGGCGACCAAGGATGGCGGGAAGAGGATAGCGGCAAATGGGCGCGTCTGCGCGATATCGCCGAGGTGATCGCGGCGCGTCAGGAAAAGATGCTGGTCTTCACCCAGTTCCGCGAGGTGATCGACCCGCTCGCCGCGTTCCTTTCAGGCATTTTCGGGCGGCCTGGCCTGACGCTGCATGGCGAGACCGAGGTGCGCAAGCGCAAGACCCTCGTCCGCGATTTCCAGGAGGACGAGCGGATCCCGTTTTTCGTTCTGTCGCTGAAGGCCGGCGGTTCGGGCCTCACTCTGACGGCGGCGTCACATGTCGTCCATTTCGATCGCTGGTGGAACCCGGCGGTCGAGAATCAGGCCACCGACCGGGCCTTCCGTATCGGTCAAAAGCGAAACGTCCTCGTCCATAAATTCGTCTGTCGCGGCACGGTCGAGGAGAAGATCGACGCCTTGATTAGTTGAAGCGCGGCCTGTCGAATGAATTGCTGGATGGATCGGCCGAAATCAACCTGACGGAACTGAAAAACGAAGAGATCTTGCGGTTGGTCGCCCTCGATCTCGACGCCGCGATGAAGGAGTGAGCCCCATGGCGTTTGGCTATTACGGCGGATGGCCGGCCTATGTGCCGGTCGCCGAGCGCCGGCGCAAGGCTTTGCTCGAAATCGCGCGGATGAAGAAGGCCGGCCAGCCGGCAGCGCCGGTCGTCATCGAAGGGCGCAAGATCGCGGCGAGTTTCTGGGGCAAGGCTTGGTGCGACAATCTCGAGCGCTACCAAGATTACGCCAATCGCCTGCCGCGCGGACGCAGTTATGTCCGCAATGGCTCGGTCATCGATCTGCGGATCGGCCCGCGCGAAGTCCGGGCGAAAGTGATCGGCTCGCAGATCTATTCGATCCTGATCGCCATCAAACCGTTGCCCGCCGCGGCCTGGACATCCATTTGCGCCGACTGCGCCGGCCGCGTCGACTCCCTGGTCGAGCTGTTGCAGGGGCGCTTGTCCAAATCGGTCATGGCGCGCGTCTGCCGGCCGGCCGACGGCCTGTTTCCGAAAGCGGCCGACATCAAATTTTCCTGCAGCTGTCCCGACGGTGCCGCGATGTGCAAGCATGTCGCGGCGGCGCTCTACGGCGCCGGCGCGCGGTTGGACGCTGAGCCCGAATTGCTGTTTCGCTTGCGCGCGGTCGACGTCGGCGAGATCTTCGCCAATCTCGACGCGGCCTTGCCAGCGTCGCGAAGCAGCGGCTCTGCAACGCGCCTCGACGCCGGCGACCTTTCGGATATCTTCGACATTGAGCTAGCGGCGTCAGCCCCGTCGGCCAAAACCAAAACCAAAACCAAAGCCAAAACCAAGGCCGCGACGTCGGCGCCAGCGAAGCCTCCGCCTGTGGCCACGATTTCGTCCTCGAAAGCCAGCGGCGCCAAGCCGGCGAAACTAACCGAACCGACAAAGCCGGCAAAAGCGCGAGAAAGCCGCACTGCTGCGGCGCAGCCGGTTCGTCCGCCGCGAAAAGCCAAAACCACGGCCGCGACGTCGGCGCCAGCGAAGCCTTCGCCCCCGGTCAAGTTTTCGCCCTCGAAAACGGGAGGCGCCAAGCCGGCGAAGCCGACCCAATCGACGAAACCGGCAAAATCACAAGAAACGCGCGCCGGCGCTGCGGTGCTTGAACCGGTTCTCACGCCTCGAAAAAAGAGTGGCGCGGCGGCCCCCCGGTCTGGCGCCGTCGGCGTTCGGCGGCGCAACGCCGCGGCGAAAAGACGATGATGTCTCCGAGGTTCTGGCGCAAACAGCTGAAGCGGGGCATATTCGCAGCAAAGTCGCGTTTGACGACGCGCCGGATGCTGAGCACGGCTACCAGGCGCACGTCTGTCCATGCATATTCGCCTCGCGCCCCAAACCATTGAAGCGCTCGCCTACATCATCTCCTTTCGCATCGGTGGTCTCGATCATTATACCGCACTGACGCCCCGGCAGATAATCCGACGCAGGCCTGGTTAAAGTCGATGTTCTGAAGCGCGGACTGGTTTGGCCGCGTGAAAGGCTGGGCGCGCGCATTCCCAAGGGCGTTTTGCTGATCGGACCGCCGGGCACCGGAAAGACGCTGCTGGCGCGCGCGGTCGCCGGCGAGGCGGGCGTGCCATTTTTCTCCGATCTCGGGTGCGAGTTCCGACGATGTCGGCCACGCATTCCAATACGAAGTCGGCCACCTGTTCCGATCTGAAGCCGGCCAGCGTTCCGATTTGAAGCTGGCCACCGGCGCATTGCCTCTGCAGGTCGGAGCGAATGATGTTTTGGTCGGCAGCGTTGGTCAAGTGCCTGTCGTCAGAATGGTGGCGCGCCTCGAGGTTTTTCAATTTTAGAACATATGGAGATGTCCCCCCTTCTGCTTCTGATGTTCTCTGGGCGGAGTGGGCGGGCCGCAGGGCCGTCCATGCCGTCCACAGGAAGCATGGCGGGCGGACAGAGGGCGCCCGCTTCGTCTCACGATGAAGAACGCTGTTTGCGCAGGCTGTCGCCGGAAAGATCGATCCGGTAGGCGTTGTGGATCACCCGATCGAGGATCGCGTCCGCAAGCGTCGGCACGCCGATCATATCGTGCCAGCGGTCGACCGGTATCTGACTGGTGATCATGACAGAGCCGGCGTCGTAACGATCCTCGACAATTTCGAGAAGGTCGCGCGCCTGCTCTGGAGTGAGCGTTTCCGGTCCCCAGTCGTCGAGGATCAGCAGCTTGGTGCGGGCGATCGTGCGCAGGAGCTTGCTGTAACGCCCATCGCCACGCGCCAGCGCCAGATCGGCGAAGAGCCTCGGCATGCGGTAGTAGAGGACGGACACGTCCTGCCGGCTGTGAGATCGCGTGGAATGTTGTCCCTTTGAGGGGCGCATTTCGCTTTAAATCCTAGCCCCCCATCGACGGTTTTCGGGGATCCTTCCGGTTTTTCGGAAGGGTCCGGGGATGATGGGCGTGGATGCGATTGCGCGGATCCGTTTCGAGCATTTTCAGAACGGCAAGGGGATCAAGCGGATCGCGCGCGAGCTCGGGATCGCGCGCGACACGGTTCGTAAGGTTCTTCGCTCCGGATCGACGGAGTTCGTCTACAAGCGCGAGGTCCAGCCGCAGCGCAAATTGGGACCGTGGGTCGAGGCTCTGACCGCGATCCTTGAGGCCGAAGACAGATTGCCGCGGCGCGAGCGTCGCTCGACGATCCGGCTTTTTGAGGAGCTTCGCGGCCGCGGATACGATGGCGCGCATGACAGCATCCATCGGTTCGCGAAGAACTGGCGCGCCGAACATGCTCGAACGCCGGCGCGGGCCTTCATCCCGCTGCGGTTTGAGCCCGGGGAAGCCTACCAGTTCGAACTCACATGGGCTTCTTGGGGTCAAGAGCTTTTACTGTTGCGTGTCTCGCTGCTTGTGCTTTGTTCGTGTTCGCTGCGCTTTTTGCGGCGGCGCGGCTTGTGTCGGTTCACCATTGGGGACATGACGAGCTGATGGCGATTGCGCGATCGCGGACTGAACAGCGAGCTGGGTCGAGCGATCGCGCATGCTTTTGGCCTATCAGGACAACCCGTCCTTTTTCGCCGTTGGCCGCGCCTTGGGTGCATAATCAGACGGTCCGGCGCTGTGTCGAGCGGGCCGTGGCGTTCGGTCCATTGGCGGCGCTGGATGATAGCCCCCGGCCAGGCAAAGAGGCGACGATCTCGCCCGAGGCCAAGACATGGCTGGTGTCGCTGGCCTGCCGGAAAGCCAAGGATCTCGGCTATCCACATGAGCTGTGGACGACGCGCCTTTTGGCCCGCCATGCGCGCGAACATGGGCCCGCTGCCGGGCATGATTGCCTTTCCAATCTGGCCCAGGGCACGGTTTGCAAGATCCTCGGCGCCCAGGCGATCAAGCCCCACAAGGTGCGTTACTATCTCGAGCGCCGCGACCCCCAGTTTGAAGTCAAAATGGCGCAAATCCTCTGTGTTTACAAAGAGGTGGAAATCCTTAAGGCAGCCGGCGCCGCGTCGGCCGAGCCAGGCGAGAGGCAAGCAATCGTCTCTACGACGAGAAGCCCTGCGTGCAGGCGATTGGCGCGACCGCGCCGGACCTGCCGCCGAAACCCGGCGTTCATGCGGCTTTTGCCCGAGATCATGAGTATAAGCGCCACGGAACGCTGAGCCTGCTTGCCGGGATCGATCTCGTGACTGGGAAGGTCCATGGCCGCGTCAAGGGACGCCACCGCTCCCGCGAGTTCATTGAGTTCTTGAAGCTTCTCGATGCGGCCTATCCGGCTTCGACCGCGATCAAGTTGATCCTCGACAATCATTCCGCCCACATCTCCAAAGAGACCAAGGCGTGGCTCGCGACGCAGCCCGAAGGACGCTTCATCTTCGTCTTCCCGCCGAAACACGGCTCTTGGCTCAACCTGGTCGAAGGCTTCTTCTCCAAGCTCGCGCGCTCCGTGCGCGCCATATCCGGTCGCTCGAAGCAAGAGCTCGAAGATCGCATCTGGCCGCCATCGCGACATCAACAACACCCAGTTACACATGGCAAAATCCCTTCGCTCGGTTGTCTAGGTTTGGTCCATCGGTCGGTGTCAGATTCCGCCATTCATCTCACGGCGAGCATTATCGGCGAGACGGGATCGATCCTGTCAAGGATGCGAAGCACCGGCTTCGCCGGCGCGAGCGAAGCTCGCGTCCTTGACAAAGTCGACCCGCTCGCCACACTCGCCGCCAAGAGATGAATGAGTTGAGATTTCCCGCGACGGCGCCCGCAATCTCAAATCCCAACATTCACACATGACACGGCCCGTTTCCTACTGACCCATGGCAAAATCCCTTCGCTCGGTTGTTTCGGTATCCATGGTCTGAGCCAAATTGCATGACACGGCCCGTTTCCAGCGCCGGTTCAAACTCACATACGGTCGCCGCACTGAACGGCTGCACCAATATCCCGCGTGCGTTGCGGCGATGGCTCAGGAGAACGAGACCATTCTGGAGCTCGGCATTTAAAGCCAAATCGAACTTCGGTTCGTCCACCTGGATCCGCCAGGATTGATCTGTCCTGGGAGATTACAAAATCTGGTTTGTGTGCGCTGTCAGGCGGCCTTCATCACAGCACCCTCGATAACGACGCCGAGGGTGACATATTTCCAGAGCGCGATCAGCAACTTTCGCGCCAACGCGACGATTGTCGTCTTCCGCAAGCGGCCGCGCTGCTTGACGCGTTCCTCGAACCACAGGGCGAGCGCCGACTTCGGCTGATGACGCAACCATAACCAAGCCAGCTGAATCAGTGTTGTCCGTAATCTTGGGTTCCCGGCTTTCGAGACCCCTTGTTCCCGATCGACGGATCCGCTTTGCCAGGGCGAAGGAGCTAACCCCGCGTAAGCTGCAATCTGTCGCCTGTTATTGAAGCGCCTGAACAGTCCTTCCGACCAGAGGATAGCTGCAAACTCAGCGCCAATACCCCGGATGTCGAGCAACATCGCCGCTGGCGTTGGAGGAAATGTCGCTTCCTTTTCCCCAGCAATCAAAGCGTCTCGTTCTGCCTCCACTGTTTTGATCTGGTCAAGCAGCATTTCGAGGCGATCCAGTTCGCGGCTGATCTGCGCCTTGAGAAGAGCCGGCAAGGGACGGCCATCGCCAGTCCGCAAGTCTTCGAGCCGCTTGCGCCGGTCACGGCGTAGTGGCTGGTAGCCGCAAACACCCTGCGCGAAAAGCAATCCCTTGATGCGATTAACGTGCTCGACCCGCTCGGCGACCAACACCTTGCGCTCCCGGCAGATGCGGCGGCGATCTTCGTCCTCCGGAGATGGCGCTCTCACCATGGCGCAGACGCGGGGCTCGCCTCTCTTGTAGGCCAGCAGTGTTCGGACGAGGGCTTCGCCGTCGATCTTATCGGTTTTCGCGCGCCGATGTCGGCGCGAGGTTGCAATCGATGCCGGATCAACAACATGGCTTTCGACACCATTTGCCTCCAGCGCCCGGTGAATCCAGAAGCCATCCAACCCAGCCTCCTGGATCACCACGATGGGGAACAGCTTGCCGGTCCTTGCCTGCGCCTTTTTCTGCAATAGCTTAAATCGACTCAGAAGCTCGGGGACATCGCCGCCGCGAACCGAGTGCTTCGACATCTTGTCCCGGCCGCCCGGCGATAAGGACGTGATCAGCCAGGTCGAACGGCTCAATTCCAAAGAAACAAAAATTGCGCCAAGATCGGTGCGGATAGCGGTCGCTGCTTCGGGTAATTCAGCTGCAGTTTGCATGGTCGGCTCCAGAGGGATGTCTCAGCAACCGAACTCTGCCAGAGATCAGGCCGCTATCCACCTCACATGGGATCTGGAGCCACGAGGGAATCGAACTGAATGGGCTGCCGGTTACGGTAAAGCTGGCCCAGATGCGTCTGGCCCATAGCCGCATGCCGTTCGTCCGCGCCTACTTCCGCGAGACGCAGGAGATGGTGTTCGACGCCCATGATCAAGCGTTCGCCTTCTACGGCGGCGTCTGCGCCCGCGGGATCTATGACAATCTATGGACGCCTCCCGCGCAAGGCGATCTGTTGACTTCGGCGGGCGTGGAATGCACGAATCTATCCGGCCTGTTGCGGGACTGTTCGCGCCCCTGGCCTTGATGGGAGTCCGCTGCTTCTCGCCTCATAACATGATCGGCCTCGAAGGCCTTGTCGTAGATCAGGCTTGGAAGCTGCGGTCCTTGCCGACGAGCCATCAGTTGTCACCTCGCATCCAATGCGGCCTTCAGCTCAGCGCCCGTGCGCTGCGATCATGCGGCCGCATAATCCTCTTTTCGCGTGAGCAAGGCCCAGGCGACCCTTGCCGTCTTATTGGCGAGCGCGACAATCGTTCGATTGAACCCTCGCCTCGCCGCGAGCCCCTTCAGCCACTGCGAACGGCGATCGTCATGCTTCGCCAATCGAAACATCACCGCGCGGGCGCCGTGGATCATCTGCCGCCGGAGATAATGATTGGCGCGCCTGCCAATGCCGCCGAGCCGGGGTTTGCCGCCGGTCGTATATTGACGAGGGACAAGGCCGATCCATGCCGCGAGCTCCCGCCCGGATCGGAAATGGCGGCCGTCGTCAACCGCGGCGACGAGCGCCGTCGCGATCACCGGCCCAACGCCTGGAAGCTTCGAAAGCCGGCGGCAAGCTTCGTCCGTCCGGCAAATAGCGGCAAGCTGCTGATCAAGCTTCTGAAGCCGCAGGTCGAGGCTGTCGAGCTCGTCAAGCATGTCGCTGAAGAGCGCCCGCGCCAGATCGGACAAGTCGGCCCCCGCGATCGCGTCGCGCGCTTGCGCCAGGAAGCGCCATGCGCCTTGCGGCAAAATGACTCCATACTCGCCAAGCAGTCCCCGCGCATGGTTGATAAGGGCTGTTCGAGCGCGGACGATGCGATCGCGCGTGCGATGAAGCGATTGAAGATCCTGTTGTTCAATCGATTTGACCGGCACAAAGCGCATTGTTGGGCGCACAGCGGCTTCGTAGATTCCTTCGGCGTCCGCCGCGTCGTTCTTGGATCCTTTGACGAACGGCTTGACGAAGCGCGGATTGATCAGCAGGACCCGACGGCCCGCCGCGAGAAAGCGCCGGCCCCAATAGTGCGCGCTGGCGCAAGCCTCCATTGCGATCGTCTCAGGAGCCAGTTCTTCGATCGTCTCGATCAGTTTGGCGCGGCTGGACTTGCGCGAGATGATCACGCCATCGCTGTCGATACCATGGATGTGAAACGAGCGTTTACCAAGGTCAATAGCAAGTAATCCAAGCGACATGTTTCCCTCCTTCGGCTAATCAACGATGTTGGCAGAAAAGCGGGAGGCGTCCATCCCATAACATGCGCACGGCGGTGGAGACCGTCTTCGTCGGACGCGTCCGCGAGTACAACCGCCGCTTTTTGCAGCTGTGCTCGCATCATCTGGTCGACCCGGTCGCCTGCACGCCGGCGGCTGGTTGGGAGAAAGGGCAAGTCGAGAACCAGGTCGGCACGATTCGCGACTTGCTGTTCCGTCCGCGTCCGAAAGTCAAATCCCTCGACGAGTTGAACGCATGGCTTGCCGACCAATGCATCGCCTACGCCAAGCGGACGAAGCATCCCGAGTTCCGCGATCGGACGATTTTCGAGGTTTTTGAGGAGGAGCGCGCGCGCCTGACGCCTTTCCTCGGCGCCTTTGCCGGCTTCGTGGAGAAGCCGATGCGCGCGACGACAACCTGCCTAATCACGCACGACCGGAACAAATACAGCATCGACGCCAGGGCGGCCGGCCGGCCCGTGCTGGTCCGCGTTTATGCCGAGCGCATCGTCGCTCTGCTCGGCGACGAGGTCGTCGCCGATCATCGGCGCAGCTTCAAGCGCGAACAGGTCATCTATGACCCTTGGCATTATCTGCCGGTGCTGGCGCGCAAGCCTGGCGCGCTTCGGAACGGAGCGCCCTTCAAGGACTGGGATCTTCCGGCGCCGCTGTCAACGATCCGCGCCAGACTGCAGCATCACGTCGATGGCGACAGGCAATTCGTGAAAATCCTCAGCCGCGTCCCGGAAGATGGCGTCGCCGCCGTCGCACAAGCCTGCGCGGAGGCGCTGGAAGCCGGCGTCGCCAATGGCGACGTCGTGATCGCAATCCTCGCCCGCAAACGGCAGCCGCCGACACCGCTCAGCATTACGACGCCGGAAGCGCTGAAGCTCAAGTCGGAGCCGATCGCCGACTGCGCCCGCTACGACACGCTTCGCAAGAAGGAGGAGCCGTCTGATGGAACGAAGCCAGATCATCGAAGCCATGACGAGCTTCTATGGCATGCGCGCCAGCTTTGACGAGATCGCCGGTAAGGGGCTGGTCCGGCGCGAGGAACTTTATCCACTCCTCGCAAGTCTGATCCGCGCCGAGATCACCCATCGCCAGTCCCGCTCGATCAATTATCGGATCAGCGGCGCCAGATTCCCGGTGCTGAAGGACCTCGACGCCTTCGTCTTCAACAAGACGGCGGTCGACGAAGGACACATCCGCGAACTCGCGGCCGGCGACTTCATCGACGCCAAACGCAATCTCATCTTCATCGGCGGCCCCGAGCCCGCGTCATAATGCTCATCTCTCCATCTCATTGAAAGTCGAGGGGTAAATTTGACTGATTTGCAGACGGCGGAGGTCGCGATGAACGTTTCCTTCGCGCATCGGCTTCTTTGACGACATCGGCGCTTCGCAAGTCCGCTACCAGGATCACGTAAGGCGCGCCCTTGCAGTGCTGACTTGCGGGAAGCACGCCGTCGGCGATCAAACGACGGATGGTCGCAGGGCTGACGTTGAGCGCTTCGGCGGCCTCATTGAGCGTCGCCTCGCCGCGCTCGGCGCGCTCGCCCTCGCGATAGACGACGATGTTATTGTGTTTGCGCAGAGTGGCGACGCGGGAGCGCGTCCAGGAGTTGCCTTTGCCGGTCGTCGTCCCGGCGCGGTTGAGAATCGCGGCGATTGTCGGGTCCGACGTCTGACGGGCCAGCGACCGCACCAGCTCCACTATATCGGCATCGACGCTCCAGCGATGCTGTCCCTTCCGGTTCTTGCGCACGCGCAAAGCCGTGTGATCGTCGCCCGTCCAGCGGATGACGAGATCGAGGCCGTCCTTTTCTATCCGCACCACGATCTCTTCGATCAGCATGCGAACGATCCGTTTGCGCGTGGCGATGGTGGCTCCTTCGGCATGCCAGGCGCGCTCGACATCGGCGCCGAGCCTCAGCAAGGCCTCTCGTTCGGCTGGGCCCACGCCGTCCGACTGCGCTGCGCCGAATGCGTCAAGTTGCTCTTGGAGCCGCTGCTCGTCGTTCAAGCGCTCGTTCCAGCGCCGCTCGAGTTCGCCTGCGACCAATCGGTTGTCGGGATCGACGGCGTCATATTGCCGTCGGGCGTGCGCCGCCTCGACGCCGAGCGGCTGAACGCGTTCGATCACCTCGGCTCCGACCGCGGCGTCGACGCGAAGACTGCCGAAGGAGATACAATGGTCCGTCCCGTGATTGATGGAGGCTCCTCGGCAGTGATAGCGGGCCACATCGCCCTTGGCTCCACCATAGGCGACATGAAGCTTGCGGCCGCAATGGCCGCAACGGAACAACCCGGCCAGCAAGGCTTCGCCGCGCCGCACGGAGCCGCGGCTCGCCCAGCTCTTTCCATTGGCGTTGTCGCTGATCAGGCGCTGATTCCTCTCGAACTCGTCCCAGCCGATATAACCCTCGTGATGGTTGCGGATCAAAACCTGCCAGTCGGGCCGCTCCACGCGAAAGCCGCGCACGATGCGTTTACGGCCGTTCTCGATCGTCACTTTGCTGGCCGAGCGGCCGAATGCGTAGGCGCCGGCGTAGATGGCATTCGTAAGGATGTGATGGACAGTGTTGTAGACGGGCGCCTTCCATTCCACGCGCCGGTCGCCCGGTCCATGGAGGACGGCCGGCAGCGTGATTCTCTTCTGGCGAAACCAGACATGGACTTGCCGCACGCTCTGCAACTCGGCGAACTTGCGAAAGACCAGGACGAGCGCCTCGCGCACGCGTAAATCTGGATCTTTCTCGATCCTGTCGGACCCGCAACGAACGTAGCCCACGGCGACCGTCATGAACAGCTCGCCGCGCCGGGCCTTCTGTTTGAGCGCTTCATGGGCGCGTTGGCGTAGAACCGACAGCTCCATCTCGCTCATGGTTCCCTTCATCCCGAGAAGAAGCCGGTCGTTGGCCAGGCGCGGATCGTAGACGCCGTCCTCGTCCGCGATCAGCGTCCCCACGAGACCGCAGAACTCGAGCAGCGTATGCCAATCACGCCCGTTGCGGGCCAGACGCGAAGCCTCGATGGACGCCACGGCGCCGACGCGGCCCTCGCAGATCGCCGCCAGCAGCTTCTCGAATCCCGGACGAGCGACACCCGAGCCAGAGCGACCGAGATCGTCGTTGATGACGCTGACATTAGCCCAACCGAGCTGTCGGGCGCGCTCGACGAGAGCATATTGCCGCCTGCGGCTTTCGACGTTGTTGATCACTTGACCGACCGTCGATTGGCGGACATAGACGATCGCCTCGCGGGCGAGATGGTCAGTTCCGATCCGGTTCATCTTGCGCCTCCTTGCGGATCTGCGTCGAAAGCTCGCTCGACAACGCCTCCGTCAGAAGCGCTTTCAGAATCTCCACCGTCGCTCGCCGACGTTCGTTCGGGATCGGCGGCGGATTTGGCGCTTCTTCGAACAGATCCGGTTGTCGGCGGCGGCTCAGGCGCATTGTTGGCTCCTCCACTGGGGGACGAATCCCCATGTCCGGAGCCTAGTTACGCCGGCCTGCGCAAGCGCGGTTATGATCACCACGCCATTGCCGAATGCGGAGATCCCGAGGCGACCGAAGAGTTCCTGCCCATCATCCATCTCACCTTCGCGAATCTCAAGATCTGGCTGACCGGTACCCATCACGGCGTCAGCGCACAGCATCTACAAGCCTACCTCAACGAATTCACGTTTCGCTTCAACCGGCGCTTCTACCCGTTCAACGCCTTCCGCTCGTTGCTCGGCATCGCTGGTGATGCAAAGGCACCGACCTATGCCGAACTTTATTCCGGCGACTGGATGCACCCTACATCTAGTGGCTGTATGGGTTAACCGGATAGGCAAGGAACCAACTGGCATCGCCAAGATCGTTTCCATTCTTCGCGCCAGGGCGAAACTTCACTTCGACGTCGATGCTGGAAATGGACGTCGCGGGTCGCGGAATATATGGCGTTTCAACTCATCCAGAACCGCGGATCAATGGAATAGCTATCCAAATTTTTCCGATGTAGCGACGAAATACGCAAAGTACGATGCCCGAACGTCGCACGATTTTCCCAATTGACTCCTTGAGCGCTGGCGTGGAAACTGCTAGAAATTTAGGGGGTATTTTTGTTCAGAAAGCTAAGTTGTGTTAAATAACATACATACTTATATATTAATAATATATTACTATTCGGAATAGCCTATGTTAAGGGGGGCAATTATGCATGGCTTCAACACAAACGCCTTGATAGCGCAAAGGTGTACAGCCCTCATGGGCTTCCTGATGCTAGGACTAGCCCTGCTCGCCCAACCTGCGGCGGCGGCGCCCTTCGCCTATGTCGGCAACTTTGGAAATGCCACTGTGTCGGTGATCGACACCGCCACCAATATCATCGTTCAGTCCATTCCTGCGGGAGTAGTTTCTCTTTCAGCCGTGGCCGTTACTCCGGATGGACAGCGCGTCTATGTCACCGATGAAGAAACCAGCAAAGTGTCGGTTATCAATACGGTCAGCAATACGGTTATGACTACGGTTCCCGTGGGGCCAGGTCCCGTGGGTGTGGCCCTTACTCCGGATGGACAGCGCGCCTATGTCGCCAACGGTGCCTCCAACACAGTGTCGGTGATCAATACGGTCAGCAATACGGTTATGACCACGGTGTCTGTGGGGCCGAATCCATCGGCGATAGCGATTACCCCGGATGGGACACGCGCTTATGTTGCAAACCATAGCGCAGCGACGGTGTCAGTAATTGCCACCGCCAGCAACACCGTGATCGCTACAATTAATGTCTCTGTTTCTGCCGCTTTTAAACTTGCCGTTACGCCCGATGGCCAACGCGTCTATGTCATTGGCTTTAATAACAACGTCTCGGTGATTGCGACATCAACAAACTCGGTCATCGCCACAGTCAAAGTGGGCCTTAATCTTTCAGGACTGGCGGTCACTCCGGATGGACAACGCGTCTATGTCACCGATGAAGAAACCGCCAAAGTGTCGGTTATCAATACCGTCAATAATATGGTGCTGGCCACGATTCCCGTTGGGTCCGGCCCCGAGGGAATCGCAATAACCCCGGATGGACTGAAGGTCTATGTAGCCGCCATGAGTTCCGCAACTATTTCGGCCATCAATACAGCCAGTAACACGGTGGTCGCAACGATAGCGGAACCGCTCCTCATCCGCCCAATAGCCATTAGCATTATACCGCCATCTGTCCCCGCTTATGTGACCAACCGCAATAGCAACACTGTTTCGGTGATTAACACGATCGGAAATGTTTCTTTGGCTACGATTCCGGTAGGGACTATGCCGGAAGGAGTCGGCATTTCTGCGGATGGAAAACATGCTTATGTAGCGAACAGGGGCTCCAACAATGTCTCGGTGATCGATACGGTCGCGCGAACGGTGACGTCGACGGTCGGCGTGGGGACGCAGCCTTTCGCGGCCGCGGTCACTCCGGACGGAACTCGGGTCTATGTGACAAATCTGATTTCCAACACGGTGTCGGTCATCAATACGGCTACGAACATCGTCGTGGCCACGATCCCAGGTTTCGGAGCAAATCCTGCCGGTCTCGCCATCACGCCGGATGGACAGCACGCTTATGCGGCAAATTCCGGAGCCAACACGGTTTCCGTAATCAACACAGCCACCAATAAGGTCACAGCCACGGTCCAAGTTGGCCAAGGACCTGTTGCTGTCGCCATTTCGCGGGATGGAGGACGGGCGTTCATAACCAATGCCACTTCCGGTTCAGTCTCGGTCATCAACACGGCGACCAACACGGTCGTGGCCACGGTCCCTGTGGGGCGCTTTCCTTTTGCCCTCGCCCTCACGCCCGATGGAACGCGAGTTTATATTGTCAATGAGACCGACAAAACGGTCTCTGTCATCAACACGGCCAACAACACGGTAGCCGGCAATCCGATTCTCGTCGGATCCGCCCCTCAAGGAATCGCAATAACTCCGGACGGGAAATACGCCTTTGTGTCGAACGGGGGCTCGAACAATCTTTCGCAGATCGATACTGCGTCCAACACAGTGATCGCGACCACTCCAGTGGGAGCAAACCCGTTTGGTGTCGGGATCGTCCCGCCGGGCGGCGTTTCGTTTAGCGCGTTCAGTGTCCGGCTCGAAGGCGATTTCGGTGAGCATCGCGAACGGGGATCTTTCAACCTTCAATCCAGCTTCACTTTACGGAGCTATAGCGCCCCCATCGATCCCGTCGGCAAACCATTGACCATTCAAGTCGGCGATTTCAGCGCAACTATTCCTGCTGGCTCCTTTAAGGGGAGGGGACCATTCCGCTTCGAGGGAGTGATCGGCGGCGCCCATTTAGAGGTTCGGATCAGACCAATGGGCCTTAGGACTTACACCTTGGATGCAGAGGCGCATGGCGCCGATCTGGCTGGAACAAAAAATCCCGTGCTCGTGACCCTGACCTTCGACGACGACAGCGTCGCGGCCGCGGTTAAAGCGGATCTTGATGATTGATTGATCGGGGCAAAGTGAGAGCTCGCTTGGATAAGCGCAAGGCCTGCATCGTGAGTTGCGCTGGCTGACGGCGTCGGAGCTATGCCGGATTGCGCAGCGAACAGGCCGCAGGCGATTATCGTTCTGCCCTGAAATGCAACCTAGCAACCCCAGGGGCAAAGTATCACGCAGATCCGCTAAACTCTTACTGTAATCTGTCTAACGAACGAAGTGCAGACCTTGCGATAGATGTCCGAAAGTGGGCGCAAAGCTGCCGTGCTGGACTGGACCCTAGCTAGGCTATCAAGGGAAGTTCACTGGTATGCTCAAGCACACGCCGGAAATCAGCCTGCGGCGCGAGGCACATGGTTCGATAAGTGTTCAGGAAGGGCAGCCACCAATTCCCAGAATACCGCCTCGTATTTGCGCTTCCGACTGTTGCCGGAATAGCCGCGTCATTTCCGAGGGTTAGTTTACTGTTGATGTAACCGGGGCAAATTCCCGGGCGGGCGAGTTTGGATTTATGCGGGGGCTGGCCGGATGAGGCTTGCGAGGGGTGGGATTTTTGGCCCTGGGATGCCGAGGCGGGCGCCGATGAATTCGTAGAACGACAATTTCAACTTCATGCAGGTTTTGGCCAGCCCCAGCATGATGTCGCGTGCGTCGCGACCCTTGTCGCTGACGGTCCCGCCGGAGATTTTTCTTTTCGTGACGAAGGCGCGGATGTCGTTTTCGGAAGCGTTGGTGTTGATCGGAATTTCCGGGCGTTCGAGAACGCGCAAGAGCCCCTCCTTGTTGCGAAACAGCCGTCTGAGCAACCTATCGAGCGTGGTGTATCCCGTGCTGGCGCGCTTGAAGATACGGTCGAAACGGGCGCGCAAGAGCTGAGCTTGTTTCACGCTGGGAGCAAGCTTGTAGTCCTTCAGGGCGCGATAGAACCACCAGATCATCCGCTTGGCGATCTCAACGGCGTTGCGCTGCTTGTCATTGGCTGGAACCAGCTTATGGACGAGACGTTCGGCATGAATCCAGCACAGTGCGTGCGCGCCTCCCCGTGCGCCCTCGCATCGCGAGACCGCACAACCCCGCTATTTCGCGACAAATTCAGGCGCACCGCAAAAACAAAAACACATGCAATATCAGTTACTTAAATGCTGGCTGGGGCGGGAGGATTTCGAACCTCCGTATGGCGGAATCAAAATCCGCTGCCTTACCGCTTGGCTACGCCCCAAGAGCCGTCGGACGGATCGCCGCGGCGGCTGGACCATAGTGCGAGGCTCACCCCGCCGCAACCAGTCCAGATCTCGAATTCGCCTCGGTCGCCGGATTTTGCAGTGAGGCCGGCTCCGGGAATTAATTCGGCGTCGTCGGCGGCCCACGCCCGCAAGCGGTCCAATAGACGAGACCAGAAACCGCTCCGGTCAAGAAGAACACGAAAGCGAAACGCAATTCCTCCGGCGTCGCGCTGGCAACTCTTGTGGCGCTGAAGGCGGCGCGGGCGACCCATGGCGCAGACGCGGCAAAAAGACCGGTTGCGCCAACGTACCAAAAAAACGAGCGCACCTGAGCGATTTCGCCAATGAAAACCGTGATCGCCAAAGGCGCGACGCAGACAGCGACGAGGACTGTCCAGACAAATCGCGCCAATTCCACGGCTGCGAAAGCTGGAGAGCGGTCCACGCCCGCTTCGGCCACGGCGAAAAACGCAAAATGGACGAAGGCCGCCGCCGCTCGTCGAGCCGCGGGATCGAGCGCGGTCGCGACCGGCAAAAAGATCAATCCCGCGGCGATGGCGACCAGGAGGCCGGAAAGCACTGCTACCCACCGGCGGAACACCCAATCATTGACGCCTTTAAGAGCTTTGAGTTGCAAGGGCAAAAATTATTCCCGTTCGATGCGGATGAATTGCGGCTTCGCCGCCAAAAATCCATCGGCGACCACCGCGTCCAGCGCCTCGCGGATCGTTTTTTCATGCGTCGCATAGGTGATGAGAATGACCGGAACGGCACCCGGCGTCTCAACTCCTTCCCCTGGACGGCGCCGCTGCACGATGCTTTCGAGGGAGATGTCGCGTTCGGCGAACCGCGTCGCGATGGCCGCCGCGGCACCCGGGCGATCGAACACCGATAGCCGCACATAGTAACCACCAAGATGCAGTTGCATCGGTGCGGTTTTCGCCTCCGTCAAGGTCGCGACTGGCACGCCGAAAGGCTTTGAGCGGACGCCGCGGGCGATGTCGGCGATGTCGGCGACGATCGCGGAGGCCGTCGCCTCGCCGCCCGCTCCCGGACCGACGAGCGTGAGCTCATGGACGGCGTCGGCGTCAATCGTCACCGCATTTGTGACGCCCATGACCTGCGCGATCGCCGAGGTTTTCGGCGCCATGGTCGGATGCACGCGCTGCTCAATCCCGTCGGGCGTCCGCCGCGCAACGCCCAAAAGCTTGATGCGGTAGCCGAGCTCCGCCGCTGCTTCGATATCAGCGAGGCTGATCAACTCGATGCCTTCGATCGCGATCGAATCCGCGTCAATCAACGTTCCAAAGGCGAGCGACGTCAAAATCGCAAGTTTGTGCGCAGTATCGAAACCGCCAATATCAAAGGTCGGATCCGCCTCGGCATAGCCAAGTTTTTGCGCCTCCCCGAGGCATTGCGCGAAGCTCGATCCCTCCGCCTCCATCCGGCTCAGGATGTAATTGCAGGTGCCGTTGAGGATGCCATAGACGCGCTCGATCGAGTTCCCGGCAAGGCCTTCGCGCAAGGTCTTGACGATGGGAATTCCCCCGGCGACTGACGCCTCGAAGGACAGAGCGACGCTCTTACCTTCGGCGATCCGGGCGAGCCGCATGCCGTGTTTGGCGAGCAACGCCTTATTGGCGGTGACGCAGGATTTTCCTGCCGCCAACGCCGCCTCGATCGAGGCGAGCGCCGCGCCATCGGCGCCGCCAATGAGTTCGACGAAGAGATCAATGTCTCCGGATTTTGCGAGCTCGACCGGATCATCGAACCATTTGAGGTCGGAAATATCGGGGCCGCGGTCCTTTGAAGGGTCTCGCGCCGAAACTCCAGTCACTGTGATCTGGTGCGCCGTGCGCTGCGTCAAAACCTCGGCCTGACGAGCCAGCAGCCGAATAACGGCGGTCCCGACGGTGCCAAGGCCGGCAATTCCAACACGCAAGGGAGGCAGCATCGAAGAAAAAGCCTGAATGATCGCGGAAACCGGTGCGCCTAACCGCCGCCTGTCAGGCATCTAGAGCATTTTCCGATTCCAAGAAATCGGAAAAGGGCCGCTCGATTTTTGATTTTTCGTATTTTCTTGGCGGCGACCAGCGTCGTTTTCGCTTGAAATAGGTTGAAGAGGCCGACGCGCCGGCTTAAATCGACGGGCGCTCGAATCCACCGTCGCCGCCCGGCGCAGATTTCGCTTTATTTTCAGTTCGAAGCCAAGATTTTCGCCAGCGCTCAGCTTGCCTTTGCGGCGCTGGCGCAGCAAGATTCGCATGTTAATCGCGTTATCGCCGCGCGCTTGCTTCGCGGCGACATTCGCTTAAATTAGCGGTTGGATGACGATAGAGAAGGGCGACGCGGCGACAGGCGGGCGCCTCGGGATGTTGTTATAATGACCTTCGTCGACGCGGTGGAAACCGCCGGCCGCAAGTCCGGCCATATCAAACTTCACGGCGAGGAGGCGTTCGCCGGGATGAGGCGCGCGGGTCGGCTCACTGCCGAAGCGCTTGATCTGCTCACCGAATATGTGCGGCCTGGCGTCACGACCGAATTTCTTGATGCGCTGGTTTTCGATTTTGCGATGTCGTGCGGCGCCTACCCCGCGCCCCTCGACTACCGCGGCTACCGCAAGTCGATCTGCACCTCGATCAACCATGTGGTGTGCCATGGCATGCCCGATCGCAAGCCGCTGAAAGAAGGCGATATCGTCAATATCGACGTCACCTTAATTGTCGACGGCTGGCACGGCGATTCGAGCCGCATGTATTTGGTCGGCGAGGCGCCGCGCCGCGCCCAGCGCCTGGTCGAAGTCACCTATGAATCGCTGATGCGCGGAATGGCGGCGGTGCGCCCTGGCGCGACGACTGGAGACATCGGCGCCGCCATCCAGGATTATGCGGAGAACGAGCGGTGTTCGGTCGTGCGCGATTTCTGCGGGCATGGCCTCGGCCGCCTTTTTCACGACGAGCCGAACATCCTCCACTATGGACGCCGAGGCGAAGGGGTGACGCTGCGGCCCGGAATGTTCTTCACCATCGAGCCGATGATCAATCTCGGACGCCCGCAGGTGAAAATCCTCTCGGACGGTTGGACCGCCGTCACACGCGACCGTTCGCTGTCGGCGCAATTCGAGCACTCGATCGGCGTCACCGAAACCGGGTATGAGGTGTTTACGCTTTCCCCGAAAGGGTTGACCCAGCCGCCTTATCATCTTGCGCCGGATCATCTTGCGCCGGATGCGGCGTGATCAAAATGCAGACGGAGCTTGACGAGGCTTCGAACGGCGGTCCCCAGAAGGCCGGGCCGCCAGCCAGCGAAGAACCGCATTTTCACGGCCACCGAGAGCGGCTGCGCGACCGCTTCCGCAAGGCCGGCGGCGAGGCGCTGGCCGATTATGAACTCATCGAACTCATCCTGTTCCGCGCCATGCCGAGACGTGACGTAAAGCCGCTGGCCAAGGCGCTGCTGGCGCGCTTTGGCTCCTTCTCGGAAGTCATCTCGGCGCGGCCGGAGCGTCTCGCCGAGATCGACGGGCTTGGCGAAGCCGCTATCGTCGAGATCCGGATCATCGAGGCGGCGGCGCGGCGCCTCGCTAAATCAACGATCGAAAAGCGGCTGTCGATGTCGAGCTTTGCCGCCGTCATCGATTATTGCCGCACCGCTATGGCCTTCCTCGATCACGAGGAGTTTCGCATTCTCTTCCTCGACAAGAAGAATTTCCTCATCGCCGACGAGGTGCAAGGCGTCGGCACCGTCGATCACGCCCCCGTCTATCCGCGCGAGATCATGCGGCGGGCTCTCGAACTCAGCGCCTCGGCGCTGATCCTCGTGCACAATCACCCCTCGGGCGATCCGGAACCCTCGACCGAGGATATTCATCTCACCCATCAGATCATCGCGGTCGGCAAGCCCCTCAAGGTGATGGTGCATGACCATCTGATCATCGGCAAGCACGGTCACGCCAGCCTGAAGGGAATGCGGCTGATTTAAAGCGCCGGCTCAGTTCAGCCTGAACTCGCCGCACACCGCCCTGATCTCCGCCGGTTTAATCAATTTCGAATGTCCGACGCGGACGCTGTGCAATGGACCTTCGAGCTTTTGCGTCCAGAAATGCAGGAATCTGATCAAGGTCGGGAAATCCGGCGCTATGTCGTAGTCTTGCCAGATATAGGTTTGCAACAGGCGGGGGTGGTCCGGCAGACGATAGAGAATTTCCGCCGTCGCCAAGCCATAGCCAGCCAACTGCTTTATGAAGTCTTCCGAAACCCTGGTTTCAACCCTTTCGACGCTCTTGGCTTTGATCATTGAAATGAACCTCCGAGCCAGCAACGCCAGAAAGCAGATTGCGTTGCGCGGTTTCGACAATCGGCGGCCGCTTCGCGCCGCCTTTTCCAATCCTCCATTCAACGCTTGTCATCTTAACGTCACGTGCGCGTCCAAAGTTTGCCGAGCAAATCTTGTGCCGCGCTTAAGTCTTGGGCGGCTCTGCGGGTCGCGCCGATCCAGCCACGGCTGTCGCCCGTCACAAGAGGTTGCTAATCTAGCGCAATTTAGCGAATCAACCGCGTCTTTCGAGAGAGGCGCGCGGCAAGGGAGAAAAAAGGGCATGTCCGAGATCATCGTCGCGGGCGAGGCGTTCAACGTTCGCCTCGAAGGCGATGCGACCAAAGAGGTCCTGGTGCTGGCGCATCAGCTTGGCGGCAGCCTCGCCCTGTGGGACCTCCTGATGCCGGCTTTCCTCGAGCATTTTCAAATCGTGCGCTATGATTTGCGCGGACATGGCTTGAGCGTCGCCAGCAAGGGACCTTATTCGGTAAAAGGGCTCGCGCGAGACGCGATCGGCATTCTTGACGCCTGCGGCGTCCCAAGGGCCCACTGGCTGGGCCTATCCATGGGCGCGACCGTCGGTCAGGCGGCGCTGATTTTGGCCCCTGAGCGGATTGGCCGCGCCGTCCTCGCCAGCACTGCTGCGCAAATTGGAACGCCTGATATTTGGAACGCCCGCATTGAAGCCGTTCGCGCCACTGGCATGGCAAGCCTCACCGAGAGCACGGCGGAGCGCTGGTTCACGCCGGAGTTTCGCGCCGCCGAGCCGGATGCTGTGAAAACCATCATCGACATCTTTCGCCAAACACCGGCCGAGGGATATGCGGCCTGCTGCGCCGCCCTTCGCGACGCGGATCAGCGCGAAGCGATCAGATCGATCGAAAACAAGGTGCTAGTGATAGTCGGGCGGCGCGATCCTTCCGCTCCGCCCTCCCTCGGCGGCTTCGTCGCCGCCGCCATTGAGGGCGCTAAGCTGGTGACGTTGGAGGCCTCGCACATCTCGCCTATCGAGGATCGCGAAGCCTTTGCTCAGGAGGCGATCGACTTTCTGACAGCCGTCGAAAGCTTGCCGCGAAAGGCGCCGCTTCCGCGCAAGAGTCCAGCGCGACGAACGCAGGCGCGGCAGGCGTTAGCCGCCAGGGCTCCAGCAAAAAAGGCGCTCGCGCCTAGGGCTGCGGAAAAAAAGGCCGCGGCGAAAAAAATCGTCGGAAGAAAAACGCCGCCGAACGACGTCGCGCCTAAAAAAACGGCGAAAAAAACTGCCGCGGTCAAGATAGCCGCGACGAAAAAGACCGCCCCGAAAAAGGCTGTGACGAAGAAAACCGTCGCCAAGAAAGCGCGCGAAAAGGTGGTGGCCAAACCCGGCGCTATCAGCAAATCTTCTGCAAGAGGGGCCCGGCGCAAGGCGGCGGAAAAAGACACGCCCAAGGGCAAGCGTTAGGCTGCCAAAAAAGCGGCTTATTCAAAGCGTCCGGTATCCCCGGTGCACATAGGCGAGACTGTCGCCTTCGGAGCCATAGGCGACCGCTTGGACAAGCCCGATCACGATAAAATGCGTGCTAACCGCCTTCGCCTCGATGAGCTGGCAATCGAATGAGGCAGCTGCCCCTCGCAGCACGGGCGAGCCGGTCGTGAGTTTCATCCATTCGCCAACCGAAAATCGCGCATCAAGACGCAGGTCGCTGCGGCCTGCGAATATATCGGCGAGGCGTTGATGCGCGGGACTGAGCGCGTTGATGCAAAAAACACCGTTCTTGATCATCCGCGCCGCAGAAGGGGAAGATTTTTTAATGCAGAAGAGCATGGTCGCAGGTTCAAGCGTGACCGATGTCACCGACGTCGCCGTTATTCCGCCAAGACCTGCCTGGCCGTTCGTCGTGACAATATGGACCGAGGCTGCAACACGACTCATCGCCTCGCGGAAATGCAAGGAATCAGGGTCAAAGCCGAGAGTGGCGGCGATATCGGCGCCGCCATGGGCAGATTCGACCATTTTCGTGCTGAAGCTCCTGCTTGGCCGGTTCCCGCCGGCCAGCCGTCAAGGGCGACCGTCTCTGATAGCAAATCGACAGTGATAATCAAAGACCCGCAGGCCCTGCGAATGCGAGAACGGCGCCGCATTTGCAATCGACGCCTTGCAAGCCCTGGCGAGAGGACGCGATGTCCGCCGTCGCGACAGCAACGAGGGCGTTTCAGCCGGCCGGCGACCGGTTCGCGTAAACAAACTCCGATGAAGCGAAGAGCAAGAGAAGTTTTGCGATTGCGCCGAATCCGAATAATGCTTTAGCCTCGCACGCTTCCGCCAAGAATGAGCCCCGAGCGCCGATGGAGATCTTTCTGCAGCAATTGATTAACGGCGTCACGCTGGGCTCGATCTATGGCCTCATCGCCATCGGCTATACGATGGTCTTCGGCATCATCGGCATGGTGAATTTTGCCCACGGCGACGTCTTCATGCTGTCGGCCTTCATCGCCCTCATCATTTTCCTGGCGCTGACGCAAATTCTCGGCGTGACGTCTTTGGCGATCGCCTTTGTGGTCATGCTCTTCGCCGGGATGGCGCTGACGTCGTTATGGAGCTTTATGATCGAGCGCGTCGCTTATCGACGGCTGCGAGGCTCGTTCCGCCTTGCGCCGCTGATCTCGGCGATCGGCATGTCGATCTTCCTGTCCAATCTCGTCTACGTCTTGCAAGGGCCGCGCAACAAGGCTCTGCCGCCGTTGTTCACCGACGTTATAAAGGTGACCAAGGGGGGCGCCTACGACGTCACGCTTTCGTTGAAGCAAGTCCTCATCGTCAGCGTCACCGCGGCGCTTCTCGCCGGCTTCTGGTTTTTGGTGCAGAGAACGTCGTTTGGACGGGCGCAACGGGCCTGCGAGCAGGACAGCCGCATGGCCGCATTGCTCGGCGTCGACGTCGACAAGACGATTTCGCTGACTTTCGTGATCGGCGCGGCGCTCGCGGCCGTCGCGGGCGTTTTGTACATCCTCTATTATGGCGTCATCAATTCCGGCGACGGATTCGTGCCGGGCGTGAAAGCCTTCACCGCCGCGGTGCTTGGCGGCGTCGGCTCCCTCCCAGGGGCAGTTCTCGGCGGCCTCCTCATCGGCTTGATCGAGACCTTCTGGGCTGCTTATTTCTCCAGCGACTACAAGGACGTCGCAGCCTTTTCGATCCTCGCCATCACCCTGATCTTCATGCCGTCCGGCTTGTTCGGCCGGCCCGACGTCGAGAAGGTATAGGGCAAAGATGCATCTGACCGACGCGCCCGCTCACAGCGGCCAGCCCCAGCGCCTCGGCGCGGCCTTTGCCGGAGCGGCGAAGGCCGCGGCCATCATGTTCGGTCTCGCCTTTCCCATTCTCGCCTACCGCACTGATCTGAATTTTTCCAACGAGCTCTATCTGCGAAGTCGCTGGCCGGCCGTCCTCATCGCCGTGGGCGCGGCCTTCGTTTTGCGGTTCATTGCGCTCGCTCTGCCGCGCAAAACAAACCGCGCGCCAAAAACCAAAACAGAGGCGTCGGGCGGCGCTCTCCCCATCCTGGCGCGTTTCGCATCATATGCCGGCATCGCCGGCCTGAGCGCCTTTCCGATTGCGATGCTCGCTCTTCTCGGGCCTGCGGCTTCACAGAAATGGATCGATAATTTCGGCATTCAGATCCTGCTTTATGTCCTGCTCGGCTGGGGCCTCAACATTGTCGTCGGCCTTGCCGGCCTGCTTGATCTTGGCTATGTCGCGTTCTACGCCGTCGGCGCCTACGCCTACGCCCTGCTCTCGACGACATGGGGCTGGTCGTTCTGGGTCTGCCTGCCTGTCGCCGGACTCCTCGCCGGACTTTGGGGCGTCGCGCTTGGCCTGCCGGTGCTCCGTCTGCGCGGCGATTATCTCGCCATCGTCACTATGGCTTTCGGCGAAATTATCCGCGTCGTCCTCACCAATTGGACGGCGCTAACCAATGGCGACGCCGGCATCAGCTCGATTCCGCGCATCACATTTTTCGGCTGGCCTTTCACTGCCGGGCCGCACGGATTCGCAGCTTTGTTCGGCCTGAAATTCGCGCCGGTCCACCGCGTGATATTCCTGTTTTATCTCATTCTGGCGCTCGCGCTTCTCGTAAATTTCCTCACTTTGCGCCTGCGGCGGGCCCCGATTGGCCGCGCCTTTGAAGCTTTGCGCGAGGACGAAATCGCCTGCCGCTCGCTGGGCCTCGACACCGTCGCGACGAAACTGACTGCCTTCGCGCTTGGCGCCTTCATTGCCGGCATGGCGGGCGCGCTTTTCGCCGCGCGGCAGAATTTCGTCTCGCCGACGAGCTTCACCTTCATGGAGTTGGCGACTGTTCTTGCGCTTGTGGTCCTCGGCGGCGGCGGCTCGCAGCTCGGCGTCGCGCTCGCCGCCATCGTCGTCATCGGCGGCTCGGAGCTCTTGCGCGAACTCGACGGCTTGCGGGCGATTTTCGGCGACGCCTTCGATCCGACGCAATATCGCATGCTGATCGTCGGAACCGCCATGGTGGCGATGATGAACTGGAAACCGCGCGGCCTCATCGCCTTGCGCAAACCGTCGATCCTTTTCGCCAAGACCAAGCCCGCGCTTGGGGTCCTGGCGCAAGAAGGTCGCGGCTGATGCGGTGGCTTGACGCGCCCTTGCTCGCCGTCGAACAGCTGACCATGCGCTTTGGCGGGCTTTGCGCCGTGGATTCGCTGGATTTCACGGTCGGACGCGGCGACATCACCGCGCTCATCGGACCGAACGGCGCGGGCAAGACCACCGTCTTCAATTGCGTCACGGGCTTTTACAGAAGCTGCGGCGGCCGCATGGCGCTCGCCTGCGCCGGCTGCGCCGCGCCAACAGACGTGCGCGCCCTGACGGAAACGGGCAAGCGGCACGCCAAAATGGCCTCGGGCGAGATTTTCCTCTTGGAGCGCATGGCCGATTTCGAGATCGCCAAATACGCCGGGGTCGCCCGGACCTTCCAGAACATCCGTCTGTTCCAGGGCTTGACGCTGCTCGAGAATCTCATGGTCGCGCAGCACAACCATCTCGTCGCAAGGGGCTTCGGCTTTCCTGGGCTGTTCGGCTTCGGCGCCTCTCGGGCGCGCGAAAGGGCGGCGCTCGATGCTGCGCGCTACTGGCTCGACAGGATTGGCCTTCTTGAGCGCGCCGACGATCCCGCAGCCGCCCTGCCCTATGGCGCGCAGCGACGACTTGAGATCGCAAGAGCGATGGCGACGTCGCCCGTGTTGCTTTGCCTCGACGAGCCAGCCGCCGGACTGAACCCGCATGAATTGCACGAGCTCAACAAGCTGCTCCTGAAGCTTCGCGACGATCACGAGACCTCGATTCTCCTCATCGAACACGACATGTCGGTGGTCATGGAGATTTCGGACCACGTCATTGTTCTGGATTATGGCGTGAAGATCGCCGACGGCGCGCCCGCCGAGATCCGCACCGACCAAAAAGTCGTCAAAGCCTATCTCGGCGTCGAGTTCGAGGCTGCAGCCGTCGCGATCGGCGCATGAATGTGACGCGATCGACGCCGCTTTTGTCCATGCGGGGCGTCAAAGCCTATTATGGCGCCGTCATCGCGCTCAAAGGAGTTGATCTCGACATTCATGAAGGCGAAATCGTCACGATGATCGGCGCCAATGGCGCGGGCAAGACCACTTTGATGATGACCATCTTCGGCAATCCCCGCGCGCGAGAAGGCGCCATTCACTTTTGCGGGCGCGACATTACCGGGCTGCCGACTTATCAGATCGCCCGCCTTGGGCTCGCGCAATCGCCCGAGGGCCGGCGCATCTTTCCGCGCATGAGCGTCTTGGAGAATCTGCAGATGGGCGCCAAGCTCGGCGGCGATAACCGCTTCGCCCAGGATCTCGAGCGCGTTTTTGCGATTTTTCCGCGCCTCAGGGAGCGCGCAAGCCAGCGCGGCGGCACATTGTCCGGAGGCGAACAGCAGATGCTGGCGATCGCGCGCGCCTTGATGAGCCGGCCGCGGCTTTTGATGCTGGACGAACCATCGCTTGGCCTTGCTCCGCTCATCGTCAAACAGATTTTCGAGGTCATCAAGGACTTGAACCAGTCCGAGGGCCTTACCGTCTTTCTCGTCGAGCAGAACGCCTATCATGCGCTCATGCTCGCCGACCGCGGCCATGTCATGGTCAATGGCGCGATCACGCTCTCGGGCGAGGGGCGCGAATTGCTGGCGCGCCCTGAAATCCGCGCGGCCTATCTCGAAGGCGGCCGCTGATGGCGCAGCTTTTCGATGGCCGCAGCCTGCTGGTCTATCTCGGCCTCAGCGTGATCCTTGGCGGCGCAGCCTCATACAGCGCCGGCCGGGCGCTGGCCGAAACGCTGGCGCCCGCTCCGGCACGGGGTCATCTATGCGCTGCTCGTCGCCGCAGCAGTCCGCTTTCTGCACTACGCTTTGTTCGCCGAGCCGCTCCTGTCGCCGGCCCGCTTCGGCTTCGATTTCGTCGCCGCGCTTGCCTTCGTCGTCGCCGGGTTTGAACTGACGCGACGGCGGCAGATGAAGCAGCAATATGGCGCTATATTCGCGCGGGAAGATTTGCAAAGGGCGGGGATCAAAGGAAACCCTGAATGAAACGATTTACCAGAAGCCTCGCGGTTCTCGCAGTTGGCGCGTTCGCCGCGATTGGTCTTTGCGCCTCGGCTCTCGCCGATATAAAACTCGGCGTTGGCGCGCCGATCACCGGTCCCGACGCGACCTTCGGCGCGCAGTTGCGGATGGGCGCCGAGCAGGCGGTCGCGGACATCAACGCCGCTGGCGGCATTCTCGGCGAGAAAGTCACAATCGAAGTCGGCGATGACGCCGCCGATCCGAAGCAAGGCGTGTCGGTCGCCAATAAATTCGTCGGCGATCAGGTCGCTTTCGTGATCGGCCATTTCAATTCGGGCGTCACTATTCCGGCGTCCGAAGTCTATGCCGAAAACAATATTCTGGAGATCACGCCGGGCTCCACCAATCCGAAGGTCACCGACCGCGGCATCGAGACAATTTTTCGGACCTGCGGCCGCGATGATCAGCAGGGGGCCGTCGCCGCGAAGTTCCTTAGTCAGAATGGGTTCAAGAAGATCGCCATCCTGCACGACAAGACGACCTATGGCAAAGGACTTGCTGATGAAACCAAAAAAGGCCTCAACGCGCTCGGCATAACGGAAGTCCTTTATGAGGGCGTCAATAAAGGCGAAAAGGATTATTCGGCGGTTGTTTCGAAAATCAAAGAGTTGGGCGCCGACGTCCTTTATTGGGGCGGCGTCCATACCGAGGGCGGATTGCTGCTGCGCCAGATGCGCGATCAGGGCGTCAATGCGGTGATGATGGCCGGCGACGGCATCGCCTCCGACGAATTCGCCGCTATCGCCGGTCCCGGCGTCGAAGGAACGCTTATGACCTTTCCGCCGGACCCGCGCGACCGACCGGAGGCCGCGAAGGTCGTCGCCGAGTTCAAGGCGAAGAACTTCAACCCGGAAACCTATACGCTTTATTCTTACGCCTCGGTCCAAGTATTTAAACAGGCGGCCGAAGCGGCGAAATCGCTTGATCCAGCCGAGGTCGCCAAGGCGATTTACTCCGGCATGCCGTTCAAGACCGTCATCGGCGACATCAGCTTCGACAAAAAAGGCGATGTCACGCGCGCCGATTACGTCGTGTTCGTCTGGAGGAAAGGCCCCGATGGACGCGTCAGCTATTATCAGTTGGACAAGCAGATGTAGCAAACGAGACCGCGGCCGCCCGGACGATGCGGCGCCGCTAACTGATTATTTGACTGGTCCTATTATCGCGGAGATTGCGGCGTTGCTCTGGGGACCAAGTTTGAATTTTTGGGGGTCAAACGATCCTATCTCCAAAAAGTATAGTCTGCCATTGATATCAACATTCGCCGCTTTTGGCGTGGCGTCCTTTTGCATCCAAAACGTGAATTCGACAAGACCATTTGCTGTTTTTTTAATCTGCAGATCAAAATAAAGGAAGTGTTTGTCCCTCTTGGCGTCTATAGTAAGCGTAGCATCATTGCCAACTTTTGGGTCGACTAGTTGGTCAAGGCCAATCGCCACCTTGAAAGGATGATGCGCGCCGGCGGGAACGTCGTGATGCGCAAAGGGCGTCTCGCTCTTGGGGTCCATCCAGTCGGCTGCGGCGAATTCGCTTTGCCATTTTTTCGCAAGCGTCGCCGAAAACATATACCACGCGATATTCTTTTCGGCGGGACGATCCACCATCCCAAATATCGCGCGGGTTTTTGTATGGTGAAATAGTTCAATCTCATACGCGGATTGACCATATATCCAATAATCGACGCCTGGGCCTGCCATTGCAACTGATCCTCAACTTAGCATTTGTCCGAAGAACTCGCCCATTCGCTCGAACGCCGCGCAAATATGCAGACGCTCGCGCATGAACCGAGTAGGCTCACGGAAGTTCCGCCGCCGAACCGTCAGCATACGTCAGTCTACGGAACGCGCTGTTCGCTAGGTAACAGACGCCCGCCAATGTGCGCCGTCAGGGGGCGGTCCTGGCGTGAGGGGATCGCAGCCCGATACAGGTGAAGGTTAATAGTGACTGCAACGACCGGAGACCTTAGGTTATCGCCAATTTCGGAGGAGTCTCTGCGCGGGTCTGACGGGCCCAGCCATCGCTGCTCATTTCCACGGCCCGGCCTCTGCCAGCGCCGTCGCTTCGCCGGTTGTCCCTATTACTGGCGCTCTGACAACGGACGCCCAGGCCGCCGACCTAGAGGGCGGCCTCTGGTACTTCAACATTCACACTGACGCCCATAAGCCTGGCGAGATTTGCGGACAATTAACAAAGCAGTAGCCTGGGAAACCAGTCCGCCATGATGGTCAAGCGCGCGGCGTTCTTGCGAGAGCTATCCAATAGCCGCGAGCTGCGGAAAAGTCTGCAGCAGCCAGAACGAAATATCCTGAACAGACCCAGTCAGGAATGCGATGCCGGTCAAGACCAGAAGAGCGCCGACGGTTCGCTCCAGCACGCCAAAATGGCGCTTGAACCTCTTGATCCAGGCGATGAAAGGCTCGATCGCCAGCGCAGCGAAAAACGGCGCCCCAAGGCCCAAGGAATAGGCCGCGAGCAGCGCGGCGCCTTTGCCGACGGTCTCTTCGGAAGCCGCGACGGCGAGGATCGCTGCGAGTATGGGGCCGATGCAGGGCGTCCAGCCGAACGCGAACGCCAGCCCCATGAGTAGGCGCCCCAGGTTCCGACCGGCTTTTGCACGTCTAGACGCGCCTCCCGGCAAAGGACCGCGAAGCGGAAAACGCCCAGAAAGTGAAGGCCCATCAGGATGATGGCGGCGCCAGCCAGCATCGACAACAGCCTCAGATGGGCGCGCAAAACCTCCCCGACGACAGATGCGGTTGCTCCGAGGCCGACAAAGACCGTCGAGAAGCCGCAGACGAAAAGAGCGGCGGCGATCAGAATATCGCGCCGCGCCCGGCTCTCGCGCCGCGTCGCCACCTCCTCGATCGTCGTGCCGGCGATGAAAGTGAGGTAGGGAGGCACCAACGGCAGCACGCAGGGGCTGAGGAAAGACAGCAGTCCGGCGAGCGCAGCTGCAGGAAGGGTGACGTCGTGCGGCATAAGCATTCCTAGCCGGTTCGTGCAATCGGAGGAAGCGGGAAGGCCGCTGATTGAGCACGCGCGCGGAACAGAGGCGTCAACTTGCCGTGAGATGTTCCAGCGCGTTGGTCAATTCGACTTCTACCGGAAGCGGCGATGGAAAGATTTGACGCAAGCGCAAAATGCTCTAAAACAATAAATGAGGCAAAGCCACAGTTAGGCTCAGCGTTTGCTTCGGTCTGTTTTGATTAAGGATTGCGGCGGTCGGCTCGACTTGGATTTGACGCTTCAATGACGGTCTTTTTCGCCTTTTTTTGCAATATCTTGTTCAATTTCGCTGTCGGCCTTCTGGTCGCGAAATTTCTTGGTCCTGAGCAATATGGCCGTTTTGCTCTCGCGCATGCGACCGCGATCGCGGTGCAGACTGCGTTTTTCGATTGGATCTGGCTCGGCGCGACGCGCTTTTATTCGGAGCGCATACGCTGCGAAGACCCCGCCTTGCGCGCGACGCTTGACTTCGGCTTTGCCGTCATCGCCATCGGCCTGACCGCCGGCGCATGCCTGCTGCTGCTGTCAGGCGTCACCTTCACCCTGTCGAACGGCCTCATCCTTCTGGCGCTCGGCGTCGCCATAGCGAATGGCCTCTTTGATTATTACACGGCCCTCGTTCGGGCCAGATTTCACGACCGGCTGTTCGCGCGCCTCGTCTTCGTCAAAAACATCCTGACCTTGGCGCTAATGGGCGGTGGAGCGTTCTGGTTCGGCTCCGCCAAGATGACCCTCATCGGCGGCATCATCAGCCTTGCCGGATCGGTCGTCACCGCGCGCGCCGCGCTGATCGACCCGACGTCAGACGTCAGATTGGCGCGACTGCCGATCGCGGAAGAACTGATGCGGTACGGCATGCCGATCGTCGCCGCTAACCTGCTTTATCTTGTAATTCCGCTCGCCAATCGATCGATCGTCGCGGCGGTATACGGATTTTCGGAAACCGGCCAATTCTCGCTCGCTTATGATTTTGGCTCGAAAGCCGTGCAAGCGATCGGCTCGGCGCTCGATATCGTCTTGTTCCAGATTGCGGTCGCAACCCATGAGGAGCGAGGCCCAAGGGAGGCGCGGCGTCAGATCGGCCGCAATATGACGGTCGTCTTCGCCATGGTCCTGCCCGCCTGCACCGGCATTTGGCTGACGCTGCCGTCGATTGAGCTCCTGATCGTGCCGCAGCAGTTTCGCGGCCAATTTGGCATTCTGCTCACTTTGATGATGACCGGGCTGTTCTGCACGGCGATCATTCAATACGCGATCGCGCCGATCTTCCAGCTCGAGAAAAAGACGGGGCCGCTGATCGCCGCCGCCCTCGTCGCTTGCATGGTCGATCCGCTCCTCATCGTCACATTACCGCGCGACGACGGCGCCGCCAACCTAGCAATCGCGCAGGCTGGCGCTCTGCTGGCCTCGCTCATAACGCTCGTCGCCTTCGCCGGCGCGGCGAAGCCAAAATGGCCGCGCGCGCGGGACATTGGGGCGATCATCCTTGGCAACGCGATGATGGCGGCGGCGCTGCTTCCGATGCGTGAGCGCGATCCGGGCGTCGTGACGCTCATCGTGCAGATCCTCGTCGGCGTCGGCGTCTACGCGTTGATCGTGATGAGCGCCGACATCGCAGGTTTGCGCACCATCACGCTCAATCATCTGCGCCTCGCCTTCGCACGAACGAGGACGCTGACCTAAGCGCGGCCTTTTTCGCGTTGACGCACGATCTCGCGCGAAAAATCTCACTAGAAAGGCATGCCTTAGCGCCTTTGCATCAGGAGCGTGGCCCACCCGTCGACGTCTATCCGGCGGGCGAGGACGATGCCTTGCGTTCGATAGGCCGCGATGACGCCCGGCGCATCCCGAACAAGAAGGCCGGAGAGAATAATGTCGGCGCCCATCTCGGTCAGCTGCGCGATCTGCGGCGCCATAGCCCGCAGCGGCCGCGCCAGAATATTGGCGAAGACGAGATCATAAGGGGTGCCCTTGCGCATATCGTTGTGAGCGCCGCCGCGCGCCTGCACCGGATCGACGAAGCAGCCAGCGCCATTGCGCTTGGCGTTCTCACTGGCGGTCGCGACCGCAACCGGATCGATGTCGCCCGAATGCACCGCTCGTTTGAACAACTTTGCCGCCGCGATGGCGAGGACGCCTGTCCCCGTGCCGATGTCGAGAATGGCGCGCGGGCGTCGGCGCCGGGCGATGCGATCGAGCATCATGAGACAGCCGCGCGTGGTCCCGTGGTGGCCGGTGCCAAAAGCGAGCGCCGCCTCGATCTCAATCGAGATCTCGTTGTCGCGCACCTCATCGCGGCTATGCGCTCCATGCACGACGAAGCGGCCCGCCCGCACCGGTTTTAGCCCTTCGAGCGAGGCGGCGACCCAATCCCGCGCGTTAACGCGGCCAAAGCTGATCCGCGCGCAGACCTCTTCGCCGGCGGCCGCCGCGATTAGCGCGCGCAGCCTGTCCTCGTCCGGCTCGGTTCCGAAATAGGCTTCGACCAGCCAGGGGCCGCCCTTCCAATCTTTGGTCGTCGGCGCTTCTTCGAAAGCGGCGACGGCGGCGTCGGCCGGATCGAAGGTCTCGAAAATGATTTCCGAAACCGCTCGCGCCGTCCCTTCGTCGCAGGACAGGCGCATGACATAGGCGGCGTCATTGGGCGGCAAACCTTCAAGCAT
Source organism: uncultured Alphaproteobacteria bacterium (assembly GCA_963815815.1). Classification (GTDB taxonomy): domain Bacteria; phylum Pseudomonadota; class Alphaproteobacteria; order Rhizobiales; family Beijerinckiaceae; genus Methylocapsa. Next base: position 347,934 of record CAWFIA010000004.1, on the reverse strand, counting down.
GATCGCGCCTAGCATGGCGGTGGCGAAACGGCAAACGCGGCTGGACCACAAAAAGGAATAGGGGAAGAGGCGAGGCGGCGCCCGCTCCGCCCGCGCTTGCCCGGAAAATCTCCGGCATGATAGCTAAACAAGGTTCGGATAATTGCAATATACCTGCGCTTTGCGCGCTTAGATGCGAACGCCAACCTGCCGGGAGAAACGCGTGACCAAGACAAAACGCAAAGTCATCATAGCCGCGGCGACGATGTTCGCGGGCTCGCTCCCCGCCCGGGGGCAAGACACGGATGTTGCGACACAGATCGTCGACGTCATGAACAAAATCTACGGCGTTCATCCCGGCTTTCGCGCCAATCACGCAAAAGGCGTCGTCGCCGAGGGAAGTTTTACCGCAACGCCGGAGGCCGCCGAACTAAGCAAGGCCGTCATCTTCGGCGGCGCCAAGATCCCGGTGACGGTGCGGTTTTCCGACTCGACCGGCGTCCCGACCATTCCCGATGGAGACCCCAATGCAAACCCGCACGGCATTGCGATCAAATATCATCTGCCGGACGGCAGCGACACGGACATGGTGACGAACGCGCTACATTTCTTTCCTGTTGGGACCGGCGAAGACTTCCTCGGTCTCCTCACGGCCGTCTCGAAAAGCCCGAAAGATGCGCCGCATCCGACAGCGTTCGAAAAATTTGTCACAATCTATCCGAACGTGCCGCTCGCCTTCGCGACGGTGCATACTCCGGACAGTTTTGCGCACGAGCAATACTACGGCATCAACGCCTTCGTCTTCGTCAACAAGGCCGGCGTCAAGCAGGCCGTCCGGTATCAGATCATTCCCGAGCAAGTCGTCCATCTCGATCCGAAGGAGGCAGCCGCAAAATCGCCAGATTTTCTCGTCGACGAACTGCCGAACCGCCTCAAAGATGGGCCGGTGACGTTCCGTCTCAAAGCGCAACTCGCGGAGGCGGGCGATCAGACAAAGGATGGCTCAAAGCCGTGGCCCGACGACCGCAAAGTCGTGGATCTCGGCGTCCTGACCATCGACAAAGCCGTTCCCGACAGTCTCGATGCGCAAAAAAAATTGCTGTTCCTCCCCGGTTCGCTCACCGAAGGAATCGAGCAGTCCGACGATCCGCTGGTCGATACGCGAGACGGCGCCTATGCGGTGTCTTTCTCGCGTCGCAATCCGTGACGCCCATCGTGCAAAGCCCCGCGAGCCCGCACGAAGGCGCGCGGCTCTACGGCGCCGGCTTGTCAAATCCGCCTACGAAAGCAGATTAAGGCTCGTTCCCGGGTTTTTTCTGAGGGATATCAAGCAATAAAGGGGCAAAAGAGCCGTAAGCTGGCGGTTTGAGCCATGGGGAGAGATCATGTCCGGAAAGCTGGAGCGCAAACACCTCGATAAGCCAGACGAGACGCGCACGTTCAAGGATGGCAAGGGAACACTGAGCGTCGCCACACTCGGCGATCACACGTTCGCCCGTGGCGTATTCGAACCCGGTTGGCGTTGGTCGCAACACGTTAGCCGATCGCCGGAACGCCATCTTGCCAATCCGCGCACACCGGCTGCATCCTGGAAGGGCACATGTTGGTGAAGATGGATGACGGCTCAGAGGTGGAGTACGGCCCGGGCGACGCATTCTATATGCCGCCCGGACACGATGCCTGGATCGTCGGCGATGAGCGCTGCGTATTGATCGACTTTACCGGCGTCAAGAATTACGCAAAGCCGGCCTGACGCTCATATTTCAGATGAAACTTTCGAACGCGCCTTGGCGGGTTTTTGGCATGGGTTATATACAATCATATATAAATTAATTATATAATAGATTAGATGGCCAATGCATAACCAGCAGCTAACGGTTTGCAGCGATTGTGGCGTTTGCGGTCGACCCCCCGGAGAGCAGCTTCTTTCTATAGTTGAAACAGGCGCTTAGCAATTGCCTTGCGCAGGCTTCACGAAGGCGGATTTCGCTTGGAAAGCCGTCATGGGCAATTTTTTCTCCGCGACAAACTGATTGATTGCCGAAACAACGCCCGGCCAGCCAGAGTGGTAATCGTCACAGACCATAACACCGCCCGGACGGAGAAGCTTATAATACAATGACAGATCAATATATACTTCGTCGTGCTCATGGCCGGCGTCTATATATATTAAATCTGCCTGAATCTCGAATCGCTTAAGCAGATAATAGGCTGCGGTTGACGTCATATGGAGAGGATATACATAATCAATAATTTCAGTCTTGATCATATTGTAAATGAACTGCCAAAATATACCTGGATATCCATTTTTCAGGCGTAGCGCGCCTCGGAAACTTGGGTCGAGCCATAGCGTATCGTTCGAGCCAAGCCATGTATCGACGCAGATAATTTCAGTGTTAATCCCTCTCGATTTGCACATATTTAACATATTGTGCGCGGATGCCCCCTTCCAGCTGCCAACCTCGATAATCAAAGAAGGGTTGCTTGCGCCGATAGCTTCATTGAAAATCTGGTGTTCGCTTCCCCAACCCTGAAGATCGACACTGAAACCCGAAAAATCGACATCGCTATAGTCCTTCCTGATATCGATATATTCGAAAATGCTGCGCAGAGTTTTGGTCATCAATGGCTCCAGCGGGTAAATCGGCCTTTTCCAAAGCCTTATCGCCTGTGGCTTATCTCAAGCAGGCCGGCCCGATCATCGCAGACCTATGATCGGCGACGCCGCATGGCGATGACGCGCGGCGGGCGGGCATCCGGTCGGCGTCTCCTGGCGGCGCCATGAGCGGACCGAACTTCGTGCGGCGGCCGTTGAACGGATCATTGCGAATTTCGGCGAATTGCTGCATCTCGTCGAAGCATGAATGAGGACAAGGAAACGGCGGCGCCCGTCACGATCGGCGACGTTCTCGCCCCAGCTGGGCGCGCGCCCATCGCTATTGACGCCGCCGCGATGGCGCGGCGGGAGCTGAAGAAAGCCTTGCCAAAACGCTTCTACAAGGAAGCGAGGGCGGAGCCCCGCGCCGGCGCCTACGCGCTGCTGCTCGACGGCCGGCCCGCCAAGACGCCGGCGCGCAACGCTTTGGCGTTGCCGACTCCCGCCGCCGCGCAAGAACTGGCGGCCGAATGGGAGCGTCAAGGCGCGTTGATCGATCCGGGCGCTATGCCTTTCACCCGAATCGTCAATTCGGCGATCGACGGCGTCGCGCGCGAGATCGAAGGGACAATCGCAGAAATCGCTCGGTATGGCGGCTCCGATCTCGTCTGCTACCGGGCCAGCGAGCCTGAGGCCTTGGCGCAGATGCAGACGGCCTATTGGGACAAGGTTCTCGATTTCGCGCGCGATAAGCTCGGCATTCGGTTGATTTGCGCGCAAGGCGTCAATTTCGTCGAACAGCCTGAACCGGCGCGGCGCGCTTTGCGCGAAGCGGTGCAGGTGATCGCCGAAGAAGGAGGCGCCTTCGCCCTCGCCGCGCTGCATGTGATGACGACGCTGACCGGATCGGCCTTGCTCGCTTTGGCGGTGGCGCATCAGGCGTTGACGCCGGAAGAAGCTTGGGCTGCGGCGCATGTCGACGAGGATTTCCAGATGAAAGTCTGGGGAGCCGACGCGCAGGCCTTGGCGCGGCGGGCGCGGCGCTGGGCGGAAATGGAGGCTGCGGCCCGGCTGCTGCGGGCGGTGGGCGGCGCGCCAGGCGCGTAAGTCTTTTTCTTGCCCCCCGAGATGATCTGCGGCCGATTTCCCCATTCGAACTTCGTCATTAGCGCCCCAACCGGCGCACATTGTTTCCGCGGAGACAAGCGCATGATTATCCTGACCCGCCGGTGTTTCGCCGGCCTCGCCGCGACGGCGGCTTTGCTGCTTTCGATCGCGGATGGCCTCGCGCGAGATTTCAAACTCGGAGCCATCGAAATCATCGATCCTTGGTCGCGCGCTACGCCTGCCGGCGCTCAAGTCGCCGGGGGCTATCTGACCATCAAGAATAATGGAGCGACGCCGGACCGCCTCGTTTCGATCTCCGTCGAAATTGCCGGCCGCGCGACGATCCATGAAATGTCGATGGCGAACGGCGTCATGACCATGCGCGCGCTCAAGGAGGGCCTGGCCATTCCGGCCTATGGCGCGGTTACCCTGAAGCCCGGCGGCTATCATTTGATGTTCGAGGAGCTCAAATCTCCGCTGAAGGAGGACGAGAGCTTCCCGGGAGTCTTGACCTTCGAGAAAGCGGGAAAAGTCCACGTCACCTTCTCCATCGAGGCGATGGGCGCGACTGAGCCCGCTCATGAGGGCCACTGATACTAAAAGCGTTGCGTGATACCCGCAAGGATGGTGCGGCGCAGGCCAAATTGCGGCGCGCCAACGCCGACGCCCGTGCCGTTGCGAATTTGATAGCGGGCGTCATAGATATTCAAGACGTCGAGGCGAACCTCGGTTCCGGCGCCAAAGCCGAGATCGAGCTTTTGCACGACACTGCCGTTGACGAATGCATATTCAGGCAAGGACGCGCCGTTTGGAACCGTCGTCGTGCTAGCGCGAAGGCCGCTTTGCGCCGCGAGATCGAAAGAGACGCGGGTCGCGAATTTCGTCCCTTGATTGAAAGTGTAGGCGGCTCCCGCCGACGCCGTCCAGGTCTGATCGTGATCGAGATGGATGTAGTTCTGTTGAATATAGGCTAACTCGTCCGGCGCGAAGTTAAACTGCGCCGAAACTATGTTCGTCCCCATCGCCCGGGAATAGGCGGCGTTGCCGTAGATCGACCATGGCCCCAGGTCATAGCTCGCCGTGAATTCGACACCGCCGACGCGCGCGTTGGCGTAATTGAACGCCGAGAGAATGATCGGCGCGCCGAACTGGCCTTCGTCGATCAAATTCGTCGCCCGCTTATAATAACCATCGAGACCGATCGTGAAGCCGGGGACGACGAGCTGGGTGAAGCCCACATCGAAGTAGTTTGAACGCTCTGCCCTGACCGGATCGTCCAGCGCGACGGCAGGGGCGGCCGTCGTATTGGCGAACAGGCCGATGCTGGTCGGCGAGACGAGCTCGAACGGCGGCGGAACGAAATAGCGCGAATAACCGGCATGGATGGTCGTCGTATCGGTCGCCTTCCAGACCGCATTGACGCGGGGACTGAGCTGCCTCTCGTTAGTGTATTCGTTCACCCCATCAAAGCGTAGGCCATAATTCAGCGTCAGGGCGGGGAGGATCCGCCATTCGTCCTGTATGTAGACGCCATAAAGACCACCGGTCTTGCCGCCGTTATCCGTAACGCCGATCGGCAAATCGGAGGTCTGTGCTCCCGTGCTGTCAACCGGGAGCACCTCTGAAAATGTATTGAAGCTCGTGTGCTCGAGCTGGGCGAGGAAGCCGGCGCGCAAGGTGTGGCTGTCGGTGATGCGCCAGCTCGAGTCCGCCTGCGCACCGCCAGCGAGGTTGGAGCGCTCCGCCGTCTGTGCGATGCCGTTGAACAAAAGATCGCCCAAAACGTCTGGCGTGAAGGCCAGATTGCTGTTGCGCACGAAACCCGAAATTTGAACGTCGGCGTCGCCGAGATGTTTTTGCAGCGATATCACCCCGAACTGCGTGTTCTCCGTCTGATTTTCATTGAGAATGCTACTGTCGAACGTACTGACGCCTCTCACGGTGAGGCCGAGATCCGGCGTTTGACCCGGATTGTTCGGGATCTGGAAGGTTCCGTTGAAGGCGCCGCCGAACACGCTGACCCGCGTATCTGGATCGATGATGGCGTTCATGATGGCGAAGCCATGAAATTGTTCGGTGTCGTCGTGCAGCGCATTGAAAGTCGGGGCGGGATTTTCGATGCCGCGCGCGTTCTGCAGATAATCGCCGGTGATGAACCAGTCGACCTTGTCATAGCGGCCGCCATATTCAAAGCTGGGCTGCGCCCAGCTGAACGTGCCGCCGTAGGCCGTTAGCCCAAGGCCGGGATTGGTGAGGCCCGTCTTAGTCTGAATATCGAGCACGCCGGCGGTCTGAAATCCATATTGCGCCGGCAGAGCGCCCGTAATCAGCGAGATGCTGCGGGCGAAGCGCATTTCCAACGCCTGACCGAAGACGGAAAGTCCTTCCGGCAGCTCCACGCCGTTGATCCGAAATTGCACGTTGGCGTGGTCGCCGCGCACATGGACCTGGCCAAAACTGTCCTGCGCGACGCCTGGGGCCTGCAGCAGCACCTGATTCAAGGGCGCATTTTCGCCTTGGGGAATTGTCTGAAGCGCCTCCTGGTTGAAAATATAGGTGGTGGCGCCGAGGCTCGGCTGAATTTGCAAGCGCGCCACATCGAGCTTTTGTGAGATGACTTCGATCTCGTCGAGAGCCACCACGTCGGCGCCCTCTGCGGAGGCGGCGGATGCGTCGAGAGCCGGCGTCTGGCTGCCTGCGATAGCTGGCTTCGCCGCCAGCGCCAGGGTCAGAGCGAGAAGCATTCGACGCGTTGACATGTAGGCTCCTCGAAGCGGAGACGCTGCACTTATTCCGAAACGTTATAATATTACCAATGGCGCGTCCAGGTAGCGGCCCGGTTTGCAAAGACATGTGTCATTTAGGCCACATGTCCACGCCTCATCAAATCCGACCGGACGGCGCGCAGCGTTGCGAAGCCCTGCCGCCGCCAGACGACGCGGCACCGACCTATGGATGAAGGCGCCTCTGAAATGTTGATCATATAACGGCTATTCGCCGACTGGCGGAAGGAGGCGCTGACGCAATCGCCGCTTCAAGCTTCGCGGGAAACGACCTCAATCGGCCCATGGTCGTCGCAATGATCGCCATGCGGATGATGTAGCCGGCCGTCGACGAGATAATCGATGTGGTCGCCGTGCGGAACCGCCTCATGTCCGCAGCCGCCTCCATGGACGTGGCCGGCCTCGTGCCCTTTGTGTCCATGCTCAAGCGTGCAGCGGTTCGGGTTCTTATCGGTTACTTCGATGACATGCTCGCCGACGCTGTCGCCATTTGGATGATGCAGATGGCCATCGTGCAGATAGTCGACATGGTCGCCGTGCCTCACTGCTATGTGGCCGCACGCGGGGCCATGTTTATGAGGATGCTCGGCATGCGTGAGATGGACTTGTTTCGTCATCAAATTTCTTCCTTTCGTTTTGTCGAAGGTTGCGGTCACGCTGCGTTTCGACGTAATGAACGTCTTCAACTCTATCAGATTAGAAGCTGAACCGGCGTCGGCGTGTTCGCGCCGCAATGCGGGCCGCGGCGAGGCGTTTTCGTCGGACTGTCGCAGAAATTTTAACGAGGCGACGCGTCCGCCCTTTTTGGGCTCCTGCTACAACTAGAAAAAGCGCTTCGCCGCAACGGCGGCGGCTCGTGGCCTTTTCCAATGGGATGATGGAGACAGCGCGCGGGTCTCAAACTCACCCCCGCAGGCCTGACGCCCACCGCCAAGCGTCAGGCCGCGCCAATGTTCGAATTACAGCGCCGCCGGATCAGTGTTTCGTCGGCTCGTTGATCGCGATGTGTTTCATTTTGATTTGCGCCCGGGCGCTTTTCGGCAGCGTGACCACGAGCACGCCGTTCTTGAACGAGGCTTCGACCTTGTCTTCCTCAATTTCAGCCCCGAGCGGGATCTGGCGTTCGAATCGGCCATAGAAGCGCTCGCTGAACTGGCAATTCTTGTCTTCGACTTCAGCCTTTTTTTCACCGCGGATGATCAGGGCGCCGTCATTGAACAGGAGTTCGATATCCTTTTCCTCGAGGCCGGGAAGCTCGGCCGAGACTTAAATCTGCTTGTCGGTTTCGGCCACTTCGATCTTCGGCCAATTCATCGCCGTCAGGCTTTGGCCGCGTCCAAACAGCGCGGGCGCGTCGAAGCCGCGAAATGCTTCCTCCAGCAGCCTGTTCATCTCACGCTGGAGCGAGGCGAAACCGCTCAACCGATCTTCCCGAAACAGGTCGGGGACCTGAGAGGAGCCTCGCGTCCAAGATATAAGATCACGCATATTCATGACTTTTCTCCCGAATTCTGACTGGCGCAGCGCCGGCTGCGGCAGCGCGTCGAACATTCGAGATCAAGCCGCGACGGCGATCGTGCCCATCGCAAAAAAGGTGCGCTCCGTTCTGTCCTAGGAAACGCTCTGCCGATGCGGGCGGATCGGGTCGAGGCATGCCGAACGGCCGACCCAGAAGAGGTAGAGCGCGGACCACCACGTTCAAGAGCATCCCCCCAATCGTTTCGCAAATGCGGCTTGCGCGCGGGCGTGGACCAAGCCATTCTTAGGAAGAACGGCATGCGCCAAACGAAGAAGAAAAGCTTCCATAAGAGGGGGACGCTGTGATTATCGAATATGATTTCGCCAAGAAGGCGCGCACTGTTGACAAACGCGCGATCAAGCCGACGTCCGCGGACTTTCAAAGCCGCGCCAAGACATTCGGCATCGCTCATATTCATCTCGAACTCGCCAATGCGCGCATCGCGAAATTGGAGGCGGCCCTGCGCAAGGCGCAGGCGGCGACGCTCGCGCAACCTAATGAAACAGATCGCGATCAAATTCTCGTCGACGCGGCGGAATATGCGCGTCTTTTGCGCTGCAAGGAACTCGTCGCGGCTGCGTTGTCCGAGGCCTGACGCCGCGATTGCAGCGCGTTGGACCGCGACCGCCGAAAACTTGGCCTTTCGGGGCGGGATAGAAACGATCTTTCGACGACGCTTCGGCTCCGCCTTTGACTTTAGCGATTGGCGACCGCAATTTCGCTGAGGCGGGCCGCGTAACGCGCCATCAGATCGACTTCCAGATTGATCTTCTCGCCTGGCTTCTTCGGGCCCCAGCTCGTAACCTGCAGAGTATGGGGAATCAACAGCACAGAAAAATCGTCGCCATCGACCTCATTCACAGTCAAAGACGTGCCGTCGAGGGAGACTGAGCCCTTTTGTGCGATAAAGCGCGACAAATCATGCGGCGCGCGAATCAAGAAGCGCTTCATTCCATCAAATTCCTCGATCGAAACTATTTCGGCGGTACCATCGACATGGCCGGTGACGATATGGCCGCCGAGTTCGTCGCCGATTTTGAGCGAACGCTCGAGATTGATGCGGTAGCCCGGCTTCCAGTCCACGGCCGTCGTGCGTGCGAGCGTCTCGGCGGCGACGTCGACTTCAAACCAGGTCCTATCGTTCGTAACGCCCACACCGACCGCCGTCAGGCAAGGGCCGCCGCAGGCGATCGAAGCGCCGAGCGCGATCGTTTCGGAAGGATAGGAGCAAAGCAGCCGCACGCGCCGCAAGGCCCCGCGTGCGTCGACGCTCGAAATTTCGCCGACGTCGCTGACGAGACCAGTAAACATTCTTCACAAAATCCTTTCGCGGCGGGCAAGGCGATCCTCCCCAACCATACGCTGTTCGACAATTCTATAACGGTTTGGATCGGCGAGCGCATCTAGGCTTGCCGCGCTGAGCCCGGCGCGCGCCTCCCGCGCCAAAGGCATTGCGCTCGTAAGCAGAAAGACTTCGTCGGCGAGGCCTTGCGCGATGAGCGCGTCCGCCAAGATTGGGCCGCCTTCGCAGAACACCCGCGTCACGCCCCGCGTCGCGAGGAGCTCCAGCGCTGCGTTGAGATCGACCTGACCGGTCGCATCGCGGCGCACGCGAGCCGTCTCGACCCATGCCGCACGAAGACGGCTCTCATTGGTCTCAGGCGCGCCCTCCCCCGCGATGACGAGCGTCGGATGGAGCTCAGCGATTTTCGCAAAACGCGAATCCGGCGAAAGCTTCAGATCGCTGTCGAGCGTCACGCGCCAGGACTTGCGCGCCTCAAGCCCCGGCAGCCGTACATCGAGCCGCGGATCATCCGTCAGAGCCGTCCCAGAGCCGACCAGAATCGCGTCATGCATCGAGCGAAGGAGATGGACATAATTGTTGGCGAGCGCGCCCGTGACTGCGAGACGAGGTTCGCCACGCAAATTTGCGGCGAAACCGTCCGCGGTCAAGGCGAGCTTCAAGGCGACCATCGGACGCTTTTTCGTTACGCGAAGCAAATGACCAAGGTTAGCGCGCCGCGCAGTTTCGGCGCACACATTGGTGATCACGTCGACGCCCGCCTCCGTGAGAATCCGGTAGCCGCGTCCGGCGACGCGCGGATCGGGGTCGCCAATGGCCGAGACGACGCGGGCAACGCCAGCCTTGGCGATCGCCTCGGCGCAGGGCGGCGTGAGTCCGTGGTGGCTGCAGGGCTCCAATGTGACGTAAAGGGTCGCGCCTCGGCTGCGCTCGCCGGCCTCGCGCAGCGCTTCCGTCTCCGCATGGGGTCGACCGCCTGGCTTGGTCCAGCCGCGCCCAACTACGGCGTTATTCTTGACGATGAGCGCCCCAACCGCCGGATTTGGCGCGCAAAGGCCAAGCCCGCGGCGGGCGAGCGCGATCGCGGCGGCCATGAAACGCGCGTCGAGCTCGGCGTCGGTCATACGCGTCCTGGAACGCGCGTTTTCGGCGGCGAGGAATTGGATGGATCTTCAGGCTGCGCCATTTCGGCCGGAGCGGATCCGTCGAGTTCGCTGATCAAGGCGTTGAAATCGCGCGCTTCACGAAAATTCCGGTAAACCGAGGCGAAGCGGACGTAGGCGACGCTGTCGAGGGCGCGAAGACCTTCCATCACGAGTTCGCCGATCTGTTCGCTCGAAATTTCGTTCTCGCCCTGGTTTTCGAGCTGGCGCACGATGCCATTGACCATGCGCTCAACTCTCTCCGGATCGACCGGACGTTTGCGCAATGCAATTTCGAGCGAACGCATTAGCTTGTCGCGTTCGAACGGCGCGCGCCGTCCGGATTTTTTGAGAACGGTCAATTCGCGGAGTTGAACGCGCTCGAACGTCGTAAATCTGCCGCCGCAATCGGGACAAACGCGCCGCCGCCGAATCGCGGAGGCGTCGTCTGTCGGACGCGAGTCTTTGACCTGGGTTTCAAGACTGCCGCAGTAAGGACACCGCATTGCTGCGATCCCCTAATAGATCGGAAATCGCTCCGTCAGTTCGTTCACGGCCGCCTTGACCTTGACTTCAATAGCCGCATTGGCGGAATCGCCGTTGGCGGCGAGACCGTCGAGGGTCTCGGCGATCAATTCGCCGATCTGCTTGAATTCGACGACGCCAAAGCCGCGCGATGTCGCCGCGGGGCGCCGAGCCGGATGCCGGAGGTTATCATCGGGCTCGCCGTATCAAAAGGCACGCCATTTTTGTTGCAGGTGATCGAGGCGCGCCCGAGCGACGCCTCTGCTGCCTTGCCGGTCAGGCGCTTTGGCCGCAAATCGACCAGCATCAAATGATTATCGGTGCCGCCGGAAGTAATCTCGAAGCCGCCGTCCATGAGGGTCGCGGCGAGAGCCCGGGCGTTGTCGACCACCTGGTGCGCATAGACCTTGAAGTCTGACCGCAAGGCTTCCCCGAACGCGACGGCTTTCCCTGCGATGACATGCATCAAAGGACCGCCCTGGAGGCCTGGAAACACAGCCGAATTGATCTTCTTGGCGATCTCGGCGTCATTGGTCAGAACAAGGCCGCCGCGCGGACCGCGTAAGGTCTTGTGAGTTGTCGAGGTCACCACATGCGCATGCGGAAACGGCGAGGGATGCGCGCCGCCCGCCACCAGTCCCGCAAAATGCGCCATATCGACAAAGAAATAGGCTCCGACGGAGTCGGCGATGGAGCGGAACCCGGCAAAATCCCAGTGCCTTGGATAGCCTGAGCCGCCAGCGATGATAATCTTGGGGCGGTGCTCCTCAGCGAGGCGAGCGACGGCCTCCATGTCAATGCGATGATCGTCGCGGCGCACGCCGTAAGGAATTGGCTTGAACCATCGGCCCGACAAATTGACCGGCGAGCCATGGGTCAAATGTCCGCCAGCGGCTAGATCCAACCCCATGAAGGCGTCGCCCGGCTGCATCAGAGCAAGAAACACAGCCTGATTGGCCTGGCTGCCAGAATTGGGCTGAACATTGGCGAACTTGCAATCGAACAGCCGCGTCACTCTTTCGATCGCCAAGGTTTCGGCGATGTCGACGAATTGGCAGCCGCCGTAATAGCGGCGCCCCGGATAGCCTTCCGCATATTTGTTGGTCAGGACAGACCCTTGGGCCTCAAGGACGGCCTTCGAGACGATGTTCTCCGAGGCGATCAACTCGATTTCGTGACGCTGCCGGCCTAACTCAAGCTGGACCGCCTCGGCGATTTCGGGGTCGGCCTCTTTAAGGGTCGCGGAGAAGAAGGATCTGGAAGCGGGGCCTCCTTTTTCGGCACTGGCCTGGCTCATTAGAAAGTTCCTTTTGCAGACGGAAAGTCACGAGCGTCACCTGACGATCCGGCGACTGGCGCACGTAGGACTCGCAATACCACGCCCTTTTTCGCGAGTGAAGAAGGGACGCCAATGGTTTTCTTTGCGCCGCGCTAAACTTTTTTGACCAGCGAATTCGCGCCGTCATAGCAAGCTGGCCGATCAAAAGGGCCATCGAAAAATGACCGGTGAAGGCGGCGAAATGGACGAGCGGCAACCAAGCGCCCGCAGAAAATATCAAGAAGCATCCATAAATCCAATGCATAATGACGCGACGCCGACCGCTCCGCTCGGCCCCATCGGCTTTGAGCGAATTTTACGGACGCCTCTCTGAGAAAGCGCTTTCAATCAAGAGGCCCGTGGAATGCTTCGATGAGACAGGGAGTAAGATAATGTCGCCGATTGACCAGCTCGTCGCGGACTTAAAAGGGAGACTGGCGCTAGGGCCGGAGGCCGAGTCCTTTGTTCAAGGCCTTTTGCGCCTGATCTTTGGCGACGCCAAAGGATTGAAGGGTTTGCTTGATCGATTCACAGCAGCCGGGCTTGGCGGCCAGGCCGCCGGCTGGATCGGCAAGACCGATGGGCCGCCGCTTGCGCCCCAGGGCGCGTTGGAGGCCCTCGGCGAGGAGACGATCGCAGGTCTTGCCGCCAAGGCCGGAATAGACAAAGGCGTCGCCACGGCCGCATTGGCCTATGTGACGCCAAAAATCATTGGCCTGCTAACCCCCGGCGGCGTCGTTCCGGCTACCGTTCCGCCATCGGTCGCGGCCTTTCTCCGGGCGAGTCCAAAGGCGGGCGACATGTTCCGGCGCGTCGAAACGCCCGCGCCGCCCCAGGCGCCAGGGGGCCGCGGCGAGGATACGGCTGGCGTAAACCGATGGATTTTTCCGATCATCGCAACCCTGCTCGCCTTGGCCTTCATCGCGCACTTCTGGTTTAGCAGGACCGAACCTACGGCGCCGCCGCCCGCTTCGACCGGCGCCGCGCCAGCGCCGCAGTCGTCAGTCGCCACAGCGCCTATGGCGCCTGCGCCTGCGCCTTTGAGCCCGTCCCGCCTGACGCTCGCCAACGTCAATGGGTCGGTCAGCTTTTCCGGACTCGTCGGCGACGAGGCGACGCGCGTCGCCATTCTCGATGCAATCAAGAGGGCCTTCGGCAACCACGCTTCCGGCACGATCGCCGTCGCTCAGAATGTCGCCCCGGCGCTCTGGCTCGGCAATCTGTCCGCCGCGCTCGACCAATTGAAGACGCCCGGCGCTAAAATCACTCTGAAAGGCTCGGAAGTGGGCGTCGGCGGATCGCTCGCCGACACCGAGATCGACAAGATGCTCAATCAGTTCAAACCTTTATTTGGGGAAGCGTTCTTGTTCGCGCATTTGCCCCGTGAGGCCGCGGCCGGCGCGCCTCCCGTCGATTTTTCGTCATTGCAGGATAATTTCAGCGGACAGGATCTCGTCACGTTGCTGAACCGCGTGGTTCTCAAAATCGAAACGGGCAGCTCCGTGATCGACGCGACGGGGAAAGCGATTCTCGTGCAAGCCGCCGCGCGGATTAAGAAATTGCCGTCAAGGACAGTCGTGAACATTAGCGGCTATACGGACAGGACGGGAGATCCCGCCGCCAACGTCATTTTATCGCAACATCGCGCGGATGCGGTGCGCGAAATCCTCATCGGCGCGGGCGTCGATCCAGCGAGCCTGACCGCGAAGGGTTATGGCGCCGCAACGTCGACAAGCGATACGAACAGCAGCGCCGACCGCCGCATCGAATTCAGTGTGTCTCATTGAGCCGTTCGGCCGCGCTCCTTTCAAAACGGAGGCCATCGGGAGCTGAGCCCGATGGCCTTTCCTGTTGAAGCGACCGGCGCGCGTTTAAGGATCGTCCACGAAAAGCGTTGCGGCGACTGAAGGCGCGCCCGTTATTGTTGGTCGTCCTCGCTCAAAGCCTCGGAGGTGTTGGCGCCGACGACTCCTTCAGGGCGTTGGCCGCTAGGCTGGATCGCTTGAGCAAGCGGCGCCGGCGGCGCGGCGTTCGCTGCGACTGCACCAAAGCCGTCGCGCTGATAAATATCCTCGCGAAATTGAATTGGACCCTCGGGCGTCCCCCAGGCGGTGATATAGACCCAATAGACCGGAACCGGCGCAGCGAGCTTCGCGTCGATGCGTTGGCCGGAGCGAATAGCTTCGTCGATATGCTCGCGATCCCAGCCGGGCGTGTCCTTGAGCAGCCAAGTCACATAGTCACGCACGTTTTGAACGCGGATGCAGCCTGACGACACGAAACGGGCGTCATCGCCAAACACGCCCTTTTCCGGCGTGTCGTGCATGTAGACGCCATACGGGTTGTTGATGTTGATGCGCACGACGCCAAGCGAATTGATGTCGCCACCCGAATCCTGCCGATACCGGTAATTGGTCGCCTCCAGCGTGTTCCAGTCGATCTGGCTCGGCTGAACCTCCTGATTGTCCTTGTTGAAGATTTGAATTTTGTGTTCGCTCAGATAATCCGGATTTTTCTGCATCCGCGGGATTAGATCCTTGCGGATGATCGAGGCGGGCACGGTCCAATAGGGGTTGAAATTAATGTCGATCGCTTTGGTCATCATGACCGGCGACTGGCGGTCGATCTTGCCGACCCCGGCCTCATGATGCGTGGCGACGACGCCGTTCTCGACCGTCTCGACCGCCATCGCAGGGATATTCGCCATCACGAAGCGCTCGCCGAGATTGCCGGAATAGGAGCGCAAGCGGACCAAATTGATTTCCAGCTGATGCAGCCGGAAATCGGCCGGAACATTCAGCGCGGCGAAGGTCTCCTTCGATACGACGCCGGTCTGCAGCAAGCCATGACGCGCCTGGAAGTGCTTCACCCCCGCCTCGACAAAAGAGTCGAAGATCGGCGAACCGCCGACCGAAGCGTCGAGGTCGCCGGACGCCACCAGCCGTTTGCGCAGCGCGGTGACCGCGGGGCCGCTGACGCCAAGCTGCAGCAACTGCGTCGCGGGAACGGGCCGCCAGCCCCCTTCCGCGATGATCTGACGGTAAGTCTCGATCGCTTGTTCGGTCGCGGCCACGGTCTGTGGCGAGAGGACCGGCGTGTTCGAACGGCCGACCGCCAAACGCGGATCGGCGTCGTAACGCTGCGCCCATTCGGCCTGTTCGCCGAATGGCGAGCCGGCAAAGGCGTGGAGAGAGGGAAATAGCCAAAAGCCAGTCAGCAGAGCGGCGATGGCCGACGCCCGCATTGCGGGACGCGCCGCGCCAAGCAAATCTGTCGTCACTTCGAACTCCACCCTTCCGATTTTCAAACCGATCCCCTCTCTGCAATTCCGGGCGCCCGCCGATGCGCTGCCCCTAACCTCCAAAATTAAAGAGGCCGCCAATAGCTCAACTTTAAGCGCACGCCATTTTTGAGGCGAGAAGGCAAAACAAAGGGACGTGAAAAGCCGCCTCCGCCACCATGCGCTCGCTTTTAGCATCGGATGGTTAACAAGACACAAATAGGGCGGCGATTCTAAGGCAAAGGGGCGGAATGCGGCGACGCAACATCGGAAGCCGTCCGCATCGACGAAAGAGAAGAGAGGCGGCGCTAAGCATAACGGCAAAGAAGTATTGGTCGGCGCAGCTAGACGAAACAAGGTTCGCGAGGGACGCAACCGTCGAAAGAGCAAGACCTCAACGAATTTGCCTCCGCGCGCTTTCGTCCGAGGGCGTTCGGCATCGCTCTTGCGGAAGGACGTCTCAAAGCCGGTATCTGATCTGATCCGTCCAAAACCGCTCGAGCCGGACAAGCGATTGATTGAGGCGTTTGAATTCCTCGGAGCTGATCCCGCCGATCTGCTCGACCGTTGTCACATGCTTGTCGTAGAGGGCGCCGACGACCTTGTGAACTTCGCGTCCCTTGTCGGTGAGGCTGATACGGACGGCGCGGCGATCAACGCGCGAGCGCGCGTGATGAAGATAGCCGGTTTCGACCAGCTTTTTGACGTTATAAGAAACATTCGAGCCGAGGTAATAGCCGCGCGTCCGCAATTCGCCGGCGGTCAGCTCTTTGTCCCCAATATTATACAGCAAAAGAGCCTGAACGGAATTGACGTCGCTACGCCCCCGCCGATCAAATTCGTCCTTGATCACGTCGAGAAGGCGACGATGCAGGCGTTCGACCAGCGTCAGCGATTCGAGATAGACCGGCCGCACCTCGACTGATCGCTCAGCGCGCGCCTGCGTTGCATCGCTCTTCAGAGCATTAACCATGACGTAACCTCGCTTATATCATTGCGGCGCCCATGCGATCGGCACACCATGGCGCGAAGGATATCAACCACTCGTGAAGACCTGCTTAAATAATAAAATAACTTAGATCATAATATAGCCGTAAAAAATTGAACTAACGCATAAAGTTCGGAATAATATGTATATTTTGTTTGCCAAATCTATATAATACCAACTGTTAATTTTCAATATACAGATTTGTATACATTTATATCCATGCGACAATGCTTCTACATGTAAATATAATAACTGATTATATGCCAATACCCTACGCAGAACTGGCGCTTCAAGTCGCGCATTTTGGCTGAAAGCTCCGAGCGGACTAAACGGAATTGCTTAACTTTAGCCTTTTTTATCTTGTCGTTCCCTCGCCTTGCGCGGGACTGGATGACCGACGGCGCCGCCGACCTAACTCTAATATCGTGGGCTGTCACCTGAGCGCTCGAGCGCGTGGCCATCTCGCAGGTCATGTCTTGCGAGGCCGCGACGCCGCCCGCCTGAGGACGCAGATCGCATTTCCGTGCGTTCAAGCCTCCAAGTAATCGTAGACGAATTCGCCGAGAGCTCTATCGTCAAGCCTGTGATGAATTCGCTTGGCAGGCGCGCGACACCGGCATTACGCGTTCGAACAGCTCTATGACCGGAAGAGTCACACTCGTTTTCGCCCGGGCGTCTTCGGAATGAAACTCAGCGACGCGAATTCGCAGCGTACGGTCGAATGCCCATTGAAAGAGGATTTCTCTGACTCTTAGCGGCGATGGGCGAAAAGCATCGCGAGAGATCATGCGACGGTGCTTGAGAAGCCTCGCCAGCAAACCAGCGTCTAGCTTTCGCGCGGCCTGTTCCTCGAAAAGCCAGGCCGACAGGCGTTTTTCCGCGACGAATTTTCTGAGGATCGGCGCCGATCGTCAAATCACGGTGCATCGGCGTAAGGCCGTTATCAAAAGGCCAAAAGCATCTCCGAAGTCGTAGAAAATCGCAAAAATATGGCCTGAGCCGCTCCAGGCCATAGCATTGAAGGCGCGCGAACCAATGGAGCTTGGCGGGCTGGCGCCCCGCTGAAAGCGACATCGGCCGAACGAGGTAGCCCCTGAGTCAATTCAACTTTCCAGCCGCTCGAGCAGCAAGGATTCGCGTATAGCGGCGGCTTCGTGCTTTTGAGATGGCACATTGAGCCCAGCTGAGGTAACTCCGCGCCTTGCACAGCGCATTGCCGGCGCACTCTCCCTGGCATAGACGCGGGTCGGGCGTGACCAGAGCAAAGGAGTCGAAATCTCCGCCCACTTCGGCGCCGTAGCAAGAGTGGTTGGAATTTGAGGCGGCGTAATCTCCGCGTTGTTTGGACGAAAGAGAATCGGCGTTGGCGCACCGAAGGAGATTACGCCATGAAAACGGATGCCAGAAAGCCGCCGGCGGATGCAGCCGAAGGAACGCTTTTCCTTGGGGACGATTGGTTCGATCCGTTGGAAACCGGGTGCGGACCCGCATTCGCGGCTTCATCGAGGAACTCCTGCAATCAGAACTTGCCGCCGCGCTTGGGCGGGACCGGTATGAACGGCCTCGGCTTGTCGCGACCAGCGGAGACGACCGGCCGGTTGCGGAGGCTGGCCACCGGCGCGGCCATCGCGAGCGGCAGTTGATGGGAACCTTCGGGCCAGTGACGGTCCGTGTCCCGCGCGCTCGCCTGGATAGATCGGACGGCCAGACGGTCGAGTGGAAGAACGCGACCATTCCGGCCTACCAGCGGCGCACGAAACAGGCCGACGCGCTGATCGCCGGCGCCTGTCTTGCCGGGACCAACACCCGCGGGGTGCGCCGGGCGCTCGCAGCCGCGTCTGGCGCAAGGTGAAAGGCGATTGGGACGCTCCTTGAAGGACGAACCGATCATCCGGTTTCGAATAGCCAGAAAGCAGCCGATCAAGAAGCTCCGGCGCAATCGTCGTTTTGGTCGTCATGCGAGTCTCCTTCAAAAGGTAAACTCACAGAAACCTGCTTACACATCGTTTAGGACACCCTCTGAGGCGCCAGGAAATTTGTCGCGTGCTCTATTTGGCAAAATGCCAGAGCGAGTCCGCCTCCTCCCTCAGTCTTCGGCGATGCGTGTGAAGCCGGCGTACATGGGCGGACCATGATTTTGTTCGGAGACTTCCACCATTCCGTCGCGGACTAAAACGTGCTGGCCGGTTATGGTGTACACATTCGAGATTGCCGATCGGTGCCCGAAGTTTGATCATTTTCCGCACGGACGCTTATTCTGCTCGCACATCATCCGGGCATATTCGATGATCCCGGCAGTCGCCCTCCGTCTTCCCATGTCGCGGCCTGCAATGGGTATCGAGCTTTTATAACCGCAGGCCGGACAGATCCGCCCATTCGGCCATACCGTCCCTTCGAATAGACGCCGGCATTGTTGCTCGTTACTGAATGCCGCGATTTGTCTTCGACCGTCTGAATTCCGGAGAGCGCCGCGCGAACTCGTTCCGACATCGCGATTTCCTCAAGCCGATGACAGGTCGTCAGAATCGCAGGTTACTCTTGATTCGACAAAGTTTAGCTGTCTTTTGTTTATAAAGACTGCGTACGATCTTGAACAAATCGTGTGACCTTGCCATCTACGGATCCAAAACCTTGCATGCTCTCTAATTTGACTGCGACAAGGGACGGACCGGCGCGCCGGGACCGATCTTCTGCAGATTGCCGTCAATCACCTGGTCGCCCTCGGCGACACCCTTCACGACGCTAACGAGA
The DNA here is from genome assembly GCA_963815815.1 of uncultured Alphaproteobacteria bacterium. Classification (GTDB taxonomy): domain Bacteria; phylum Pseudomonadota; class Alphaproteobacteria; order Rhizobiales; family Beijerinckiaceae; genus Methylocapsa. The sequence goes on along the minus strand of CAWFIA010000004.1, from coordinate 328,643 downwards.
TCGCCGTCGGTCGCCCCGAGCGCGACGAGGCGCTGCTCCACGATGTTGTCCTTGCCGACGACATAGACATATTTGCCGAGCTGGCTCGATCCGAGGGCCGCTTGCGGGACCATCAGCGCGTCCGGCTCTTCCTTTATGTGCAGCCGGACGCGAACATATTGGCCGGGCAGCAGAGCGAAGCCGGCGTTGTTGATCGTGACGCGGGCGGTGATGGTCCCCGTCGCTTTATCGACGACATTGTTGAGGAAGCTGAGTTCGCCCTCGTGATGCGATTGGGTCTCGCCTGGAAGCAGAATATCGGCCTTGACCTTGCCGGCGGCGAGAGCCTTTTCGATTGCGACGAGATCGGTCTCACTCGGATCGAAGGTGACGTAGATCGGATCGAGTTGAACCAAGGTGTTCAGGATCGTGCTGGCGGGATTGACCAAGGTCCCAACCGGCGCCTGATGGCGGCCAATGCGGCCAGCGAAGGGCGCGCGGATCTCGGTGTAGCCGAGATTGAGTTCGGCGGTGCGGATCGCCGCCTTGTCCATGGCGAGCACAGCCTCGGCCTGGTGTAGGGTGCTCGAGCGCTGATCGAATGTGTCCTTGGCGAGCCAGCCGTTGTGCGCAAGCTCGGTCCCGCGATCCAGATTGGCGCGAGCGTACTCAAGCGCGGCGGCGTCGCGCTGAGCCTGCGCCTTCGCCTGATCCAGCGCGGCCTGATAGTCGCGCGAGTCGATCTTGTAGAGAAGATCGCCGGCCTTGACATCGGCGCCGTCGGGAGCGACCTGCTCCAGGAGATAGCCGGAAATCTTGGCCTGGAGCGCGACGTTTTGCAGCGACTCCGTGCGCGCGGAATAGTCGAGATAAATGGGAATCGTCTTCTTGATGACCTTCGACACCGGCGCCGGCATGGCGGGGATTACCGCGGCCGGAGTCGCCGCGCCGGCCTTGCCGCCGACGAGGTCCGGCAGGCCGCGGGCGACCAGAAGCAGCGCGCCCTCCATTGCGAGTAGGGCTGCCGCGCCAAGAAGGAGTGGGCGAATCCGCATGATGCGACCTCCAGGTCTATTCCGCCGGCTGGGGCTCGGGGTCGAGACCATGTTCGACGACCGCGGCCGGGGTTGATTCAGTGTGAGCGCCCCGCTCGCGCAGCCTTTCAATGACCACGTAAAAGACCGGGACGAAAATCAGCGTCAGTATCGTCGCGGCGAGCATGCCGCCGAACACGGTTGTGCCGATTGACTGGCGACTAGCAGCGCCTGCGCCCGCCGCAAACATCAGCGGCACGACGCCGAGGATGAAGGCGAAGGCGGTCATCAGGATCGGACGCAAGCGCAAGCGCCCTGCCTCCATCGCCGCCTCGACGATGCCGAGTCCCTCCTCGCGGCGGCGCTTGGCGAACTCGACGATCAAAATGGCGTTCTTTGCGGCAAGCCCGATCAGCATCACGAAGCCGATCTGCGAGTAGACGTCGATCTGCATATCACGGACCCAGAGGGCGAGCAGCGCGCCGAAAAGGGCGAGCGGCACCGCGAGCAGCACCATGAAGGGCATCGTCCAGCTCTCATATTGCGCCGCCAGGATCAGGAAGACAAAGACGATCGCGAGGGCGAAGATGAGCGAGGCGACCGAGCCTGCCTTGAGCTCCTGGAAAGTGATGCCTGTCCATTCATAGCCGAAGTCCCGCGGCAGCGCCGTGGCTGCGGCGCGCTGCATCGCCGCGACCGCCTGCGCGGAGCTGAAGCCCGGCGCGGCGACGCCATTGATTAGCGCCGACCCATAATTATTGTAGTGCGTTACGGTCTCCGGCCCGACGATCGGCCGCAACTTGCCGAGCGTGCTGAGCGGTGCCATGCCGCCGGAAGCGTTGCGCACATAGAGGCGCGAGATGTCGGTCGGCGCCGCGCGCGCATCCTTGTCGGCCTGGATCGTGACCCGGAAGGTGCGGCCGAACAAGTTGAAGTCATTGACATAAAGCGAGCCTAAATAGATCTGCAGCGTCTTGAACACGTCTGGAAGGCTGAGCCCCAGCAGCTTCGCCTTGGTGCGGTCCAGGTCATAGTTGAACTGCGGCGTCGAGGTGCCGAAGGAGGAGAACAATTGCTGCGGATTGAGCTCCGGCTGCTTGCGCGCCTCCTCGATCACCGCTTGGGTCGCATCATTCAGCGCGACGCTGCCGCGACCGCTCAGGTCTTCAACCTCGAATTCGAAACCTCCGGTAGCGCCGAGCCCCGGAATCGATGGCGGATCGAAGCTCAGCGCAACGGCGTCAGGGATGGCGAGCAGCTTCGGACGCACCGTTGCGACGATGCGTGAGGCGTTCTGCTCGGGCGGGCGCTCGTCCCAAGGTTTCAGAATTGCGAATTCAACCGCTGAGTTCGATTGCGCGGCGCCGGTGAGGAAGTTCAAGCCGCTGATTGAGCCGACGATCGCGACGCCGGGCGTCGCCTGCAATATGTCGCGCACCTTCTTGGCGGCCGCATCGGTGCGCTCCAACGAAGCCCCGTCCGGAAGCTGGATCACCACGAAGAAATAGCCCTGGTCCTCGACCGGCAGGAAGGTTGAAGGAATGCGCTCCCAGACCACGAAGGTCGTGGCGAGGCCCAAAGCGAAGAGGCCGAGCATGGCCCAGCGAAGGCCGATGAGCATGCGGACCATTTGCCCATAGCTATGCGAGAGCCACTCGAAGGCGGCATTGAACCATCGAAACAGAATGAAACTGACCTGCGGCCGATGGCGCAGAAAGGCGGCGCTCAGCGCCGGGCTGAGAGTGAGTGAATTGAACGCCGATATCCCGACCGATATGGCGACGGTCAGCGCGAATTGGTTGTAGAGATGGCCGGCGACGCCGGGGATGAAGGCGACTGGCACGAAGACCGCCATCAGCACGGCGGTCGTCGCGATGATCGGGCCGGTGACCTCGGCCATCGCCTTGCGCGTCGCCGCGAGCGGCGCGAGGCCGGCTTCGAGCTGGCGTTCGACGTTCTCGACGACAACGATCGCATCGTCGACGACAAGGCCGATCGCGAGAACCATGCCGAGAAGACTCAGCATGTTGAGCGAGAAACCGAGCACCTCCATCACCGCCAGCGTGGCCACGAGCGACACTGGAATGGCGATCGTCGGGATGATGGTGGTGCGCCAACTTTGCAGGAAGACGAAGACCACCGCGATGACCAGCAGCAGCGCCTCGCCCAAAGTGATCAACACGTCATGCATCGACGCCGAAACAAACCGCGTCGTGTCGTAATGCATGGCGTATGCGACGCCCTTCGGGAAGCGCTTTGAGAGGGTGAGCATCAGATCGTGGACGTGCTGCTGCAGATCGAGCGCGTTCGAGCCAGGCATCTGATAGATGGCAAGCACCACTGTCGGCTCCTCGCCGAAGAAGGCGCTCGAAGTGTATTGCAGGGCGCCGAGTTCGATCCGCGCGACGTCGCGCAGCCGCACGACGGCGCCGCTCGAAGGGTCGGCGCGCAAGACGATATCGCCGAACTGCTCGGGATCGCTCAGGCGGCCGACCGCATTGACCTGCATCTCGAAAGCGGTGCCGGCAGGAGCTGGCGATTGGCCGATCTTGCCGGCCGCGACCTGGATGTTCTGCTCGGCGATCGCATTCTGCACGTCGACCGCGGTGACGCCGAGATTGGCGAGCCGGTCCGGATCGAGCCAGACGCGCATCGAATAGCGGCGCTCGCCGAAGATCTGGACATCGCCGACGCCAGGCAGACGCTTCAGCGGATCAACGATCTGCAGGTAGGCGTAGTTGCTGAGCGCAACCGGGTCGACACTATGGTCCGGCGAGGTGAGGTTGACGATCAGCACAAAATTGGGGTTTTGCTTGCTGATCGTGACGCCGCCCTGGTTGACGATCGGCGGCAGGGAGGAAGCCGCCTGCGCGACGCGGTTCTGGACGTCGACAGCCGCGATGCTGAGCGGGTATCCCACGTCGAAGGTGATGGTGATCGTCGAGGAGCCGTCGTTCGTGCTGGTCGACGACATATAGGTCATGCCGGCGACGCCGTTGATCTGCTGCTCGAGCGGTGTGGTGACCGTATCGGCGACCACCTGGGCGCTGGCCCCCGGGTAGCTCGCGCTCACCACCACCTGTGGCGGGGTGATGTCAGGGAACTGCGAGACCGGCAGCAGGAAATAGCTGATGGCCCCCGCCATCACCATGATGATCGCGATCGCCGAGGCGAAGATCGGGCGCTGGATGAAGAAACTGATCACGAGCAGCGTGCTCCGCAAACGGGCGCGACCACCTGCGTCGTCGCCGCAACGTCAGCAGCCGAGGGCGCAAACGCTTGGCCATGCCCGGCCTTCGGCTGTGACACCGCTGCAACGCGTTCGGCGCTCGCGAGCCGCCACGCAAGTCTGCGGAGGTCGGCCGCCAAAGCTCGCTGATCGACCCGATCGGCGAGCATCAGCAACTGAATCATAGGATCGGCGAGGAGTTCGGAGATCATTCGGTTCATGACAGACCCCTTCCTTCGCATCCCTTCAAAGGGGCGAGTGTCCTGGCCGAGCACTCTCTTGGCCCGTCCGATTTTCCGCCCCAAAGGCCGCGTCGACCTTGACGCAGGGGGCAGCGGGTGTTACCAGTAAGTACCGCCGAGTGTTACAGACCGGTCACACCCTGTCAAGGGCGACGAGGAAAATTTTTGGAGGCACACGAAAATGTTTAAGGGATGCGACGCTCCCCGGGCTCCGCCGCGGGATCGCATCATCGAGAAGGCCCGTGATCTGTTCCGTAAGCACGGCTTCAGGGGCGTCGGCGTTGATGCGATCGCTGACGCGGCCAGCACCAATAAGATGACGCTTTATCGTCACTTCGGATCAAAAGACGACCTGATCGTCGCCTGCCTCCGCGAAGTCGCGGCCGAAATGGAGTCGATGTGGGACGAGTTCGAGGCCGCGCATCCGGGCGATGCGATGGCGCAGCTTCACGACTGGGTTCGCGCCGCCGCCGAGTGCGCGACTGTCGATAGCCGCGGATGCGACATAGCAAATGCCGCCGTGGAATTAACCGAACACGATCATCCGGCGCGGAAGGTCATTGAGGAATTCAAGACGACCCACCGCAATCGTCTGGCCGACCTCTGCCGGGCTGCCGGGATCGGGCAGGCGGAGCTGCTCGCCGACGCTTTGTCGCTTTTGATCGAAGGCGCGCGTGTGAGCTGGCAAACGGTCGGTTGCGAAGGACCCGGAGCGAGGTTCGTCGAGATTAGCGAAGCGGTCATCGCTTCCTTCAGCGACAGCGCTGCGACGGCGAGTCGTCAGTCGGCTGCGCCCGATCCCTGATTTTAAGGGCGCAGTGTGGGCGAAGGCTCCGCCGCCTGAAGCTGTGGCCTCACGCTACGGCTAGAAGCCGGATCGATCGGCCTGCGCGAAATCTAATTTGTTTCAGCTGCCGTCCGTCGAAAAAACTCTGACGACGGACAATGGCTTCCGCGATTGGAGCTATGCCGGAAAGTGGATGATGACGACGTGAGGCATGCGGCGTAACGAGGTTGGTGTCCAGCCGAGCCGAACCTCCTAGAAGGAGCGCTTCAACTAATTTGAAAGGATTTGATGATTCGCTTTCGTGGAGACCCCAGCGACGGAGGCGATCATGGCTGCGAAGGAAATTATCCTAAAGAAATATATTGTGCGGCTGAACGACGACGAACGTCAACAGCTTGCAACGCTGATCCGGAAAGGGAGCAGCCCGGCGCAACGTTTGATGAAGGCGCGGATCTTGCTCAAGGCGGACGCCTTCCTTCGCCGCCCCCGATGCGCTCAAACCCTATGAGCGCAATGCCCGCACTCACTCGAAGCGGCAGATCAGGCAGATCGCCGCCAGCATCGAGACATTCGGCTTCACCAACCCTGTCCTCGTCGACGACCAAGGCCGGATCATTGCCGGTCATGGCCGGGTCGCGGCGGCCCGGCTGCTCGGGATGGAGCAAATTCCGACGCTCCGCCTCGCCGAGATGACCGCGGCCGAGAAGCGGGCCTATGTCATTGCCGACAACCGGCTCGCGGAGAAGGCCGGCTGAGATCGCGCCATTCTCGCCATCGAGCTGCAGGCGCTCGTCGACCTCGACTTCGAGATCGAACTGACCGGCTTCGAAATGGGGGAGATCGACCTCATCCTCGGCGAGGCGGACGACGCGAAGGACCCAGCCAGAGCGCCCGAGGACGCCATCCCTCCCCTCCCCTTGGGCCGCGCCGCATCGGAACCGGGCGACCTCTGGCTGCTCGGTTCACACCGCCTTCTCTGCGGCGACAGCCGCGACGGCGCCGCCTACGATCGGCTGATGGAGGGCGCCCGCGCCCAACTGGTCATCGCCGACCCGCCCTATAATGTGAAGATCGACGGCCATGTCGGCGGGTCCGGCAGGATCCGCCACCGCGACTTCGCCATGGCCTCGGGCGAACTCTCCGAGGCCGCGTTCGCGGCGTTTCTGCGCAAGGTCTTCGAAGAAATCGCGCGCGCTTCGACGGACGGCTCGCTGCACTTCCACTTTATGGACTGGCGGCACATGGGCGAGATGCTGACGGCCGGCCATTCGGCCTATGCCGAGCTCAAAAACCTCGTCGTCTGGTGCAAAACGAATGGCGGGATGGGATCGCTTTACCGCTCCCAGCATGAACTGATTTTCGTCTGGAAGTCTGGGCGCGCCCCACACATCAATAACGTCGAACTCGGACGCCACGGCCGGAACCGCTCCAACGTCTGGACCTACCCCGGCGTCAACGCCTTCAAGGCGGGCAGGCTCGAGGAACTGGCGGCTCATCCCACCGTCAAACCCGCCGCGCTGATCGCCGACGCGATCAAAGATTGTTCAAACCGCGGCGACATCGTCCTCGATCCATTCTGCGGCTCGGGCACGATCCTCATAGCCGCCGAGCGGACCGGGCGAAGGGCGCGCGCCCTCGAGATCGATCCCGCCTATGTCGATGTCGCGATCCGCCGCTGGCAGGCCTATGCAGGCCGCGAGGCGGCGCTCGCGGCGACCGGCGAGACTTTTGAGGACGTCGGGAGCCGCCGCGCGGCCGAGGTCGCTGCGATCGCCGCGGAGGTTTGAGATGAGCGATTGCGCCAATAACCCGCCCGGCGACGACGCCGGCTATAAAGTCGGCTATGGCAGGCCGCCGGTCCTGAGGGTTGCCGCGCGTGTCGACATCAATGCGTTCAAAGCCTTACAAAGCTGGCCCGTCCATGCGGTCGCGCTGAACTTGCGAAGGAGCGGCAGTGATGCCCCCCCGTTTACCGTCGCGGCATGCGCGAGCGCCATCGAGGCTAGCGGCGAGATCACCTTGACGAGGCGATGCTTGACAGGAGTAATGTGGTGGCGGTGCTTATCCCGCTCAACGAGTGGTCCGCCCAGCCGCATGGTTTGCTCCAATCGCTGACCCACCGCAAGCCCTATCGCGGAATCCGCGAGCAGGACCTTCAGGCGCTGGCAGTGCAGGGCCGGCCGGCTTTGGTCCTAGATGGGTGGAACGAACTCGATGTGGCCTCTCGCAGGAAAGCGGCCGCCGAGATCGGCCGACTGCAAAGGGAGTCGCCAGTTCTTCGTCTTGTCGTCAGCACGCGGCGGCAGGCTGTCGATGTCCCGCTGAATGGACCGGCAATCGAAATCGAACCCCTGACCGACGAACAGCAGATGGAAATCGCCCGCGCGATTGGCGGTACCGCGGGTGAGAGATTGCTTGATCAGGCGTGGCGACAGGCGGGGCTCCGAAAGTGCTTCGCCTTTTCATTGCGGCCAACGAAAGATTTCCGAGGAACGCGGCAGCCCTCAGGGACGGGTTCTATGATCTGCATGCAGAAGTGCTGCAGGGGTTGGCGGTAGAAGGAACTGTTGCGGCCAACACGGCGATCTCGGAAGCGCGATCGCGCTCGGTGGTGGCGCAGGTGGAAGACCGGCTGAAGGTTGCCGGGCAGATCACCGAAAAGCCGCAGCCTGCCGTGATTCTCGATTTGCTGATCAATCATCACACGCTGATACGGATTGGGGAATTGGGTGGCGTTTCGTTCCAGCATGAGCAAATTCAAGAATGGTATGCCTCCTTCGAGGTTGAGCAGCTCATGCGGGACGCCGCGGCACGCAAGCCAGAAGCTCAGGCGAGATTGCGCACGGAAGTCCTTAATTGGCCCGCCTGGGAGGAGGCTGTCCGTTTCGCGTGCGAGCGAGGCTCGCGCGCCGACAACGCCGGTATAGCGGCTGTGGCGGCAGCGATCCTCGATGCGCTCACAATCGATCCGATGCTCGCCGAGATGATTTTACGCTCGACCGACGCCGTCTGGGCACGAGTTGGCTTGACCGTCCGAGGGTGTCCTAAACGATGTGTAATACCAACGGCATTGGCGTCTGACTCAGGGGGTCTTCGCAAATTCGCACTGTCGTGATTCTCTTCGGATTGGAGATGATTCGGGGAGATTTTGATGCCGGAAGCCTTGGCGATCACGCGCGATGATTTCACTGCAGCGGAGCTTCGCGAAGCGGCGACGCACAGCAAGGACGCCAATGCGGCGCGGCGGATGTTGGCGCTGGCCTTAGTGCTTGAAGGATATAATCGGGGCGAAGCCGGCAAGCTCTGCGGCATGGATCGGCAGACCTTGCGCGATTGGGTTCTACGCTACAACGCCGAAGGCGTCGCCGGGCTCTGCAACCGCATCGCGGCCGGGCCGAAGCCGCGCCTCACGCCCGAACAAGAAGCTCTTGTGGCGGAGGTGGTTCGCAAAGGACCTGACCTTGCCGTCGACGGCGTGGTGCGCTGGCGACGAGTGGATCTGGCCCGCGTGATCAAGACCCAGTTCCATGTGACCCTGGCCGAGCGTAGCGTCGGCGCGATGCTGCGCCGGCTGGGGTTCCGGCGCTTGTCGGTGCGGCCCCGCCATCCACAGCAAGATCCTGCGGCGCAGGAGGCGCACAAAAAAACTTCGCCGATCTGGTCAAGGCCGCAATCCCCGAGCATGCACGCGAAAAACCGATTGAACTCTGGTGGCAAGACGAAGCCCGCGTCGGCCAGCAGGGCACGCTCACTCGCGTTTGGGCCGAGCGCGGCAGCCGGCCGCCCGCGCCGCGCGATCAGCGACGCGAATGGGCCTACATATTCGGCGCCGTCTGTCCTTGCAGGGATATCGGCGCGGCTTTGGTCTTGCCTTACGCCAACGCCCGAGCGATGAGCCTGCATCTCGAGGAGATCAGCAGCCAAGTGACGCAAGGCAGCCACGCCGTGCTGCTCCTCGATGGAGCCGGATGGCATCAAACTGGCGGCAAGCTGCGGGTCCCCGGCAACATCAGTCTGCTCCACCTACCAGCCTATTCCCCCGAGTTGAACCCGGTCGAAAACATTTGGCAGTTCCTGCGCCAGAACCATTTGAGCAACCGCGTGTTCGAAAACTATGATGAGATCCTTGACGCATGTTGCGCCGCATGGAACGCCCTCACTGCTGAGTCAAAGCGCATCGCCTCAATCGCCACACGAGCTTGGGCGTCGGTTGTTGCCTAATGCCGTTGGTATAAGCAGGTTTCTGTGAGTTTACCTTTTGAAGGAGAACTCGCATGACGACCGAAACGACGATTGCGCCGGAGCTTCTTGATCGGCTGCTTTCTGGCTATTCGAAACCGGATGATCTGCTCGGCGAGGAGGGCCTCTTCAAGCAATTGAAGAAGGCCTTGATCGAGCGGGCTCTCGGGGCGGAGCTGACCGAGCATCTCGGCTATGAAAAAGGCGATCCGGCCGGCCGCGGCAGCGGCAATAACCGCAACGGCGTCAGCTCGAAGACGGTTTTGACGGATGACGGCGAGATCGAGATCGCCGTGCCAAGAGACCGCGCCGGGACCTTCGAGCCGCAGCTGATCCCCAAGGGCCAGACGCGCTTCGAGGGCTTCGACGACCGGATTTTGAGCCTTTACGCGCGCGGCATGACGGTGCGCGAGATCCAGGGCCATCTTGTCGAACTCTACGGGATCGACGTCTCGCCGGACCTGATTTCGAGGGTGACCGACGCCGTCCTCGACGCGGTGCGCGAATGGCAGAACCGGCCGCTCGATCCCGTCCACCCGATCGTGTTCTTCGACGCCCTGCGGGTCAAAATCCGCGACGAGGGGCTCGTCAAGAACAAGGCGGTCTATGTCGCCCTCGCGTACAACGGCAATGGCGAAAAGGAGGTCTTGGGTCTGTGGATCGAGCAGACCGAGGGCGGAGCAAGCCAGGGCCCACGGCCTGCGCCGCAGGACGGGGTGGCGCGCGGAGGGGCCAAATTCTGGCTGAAGGTCGTCAACGAGCTCAAGAGCAGAGGCGTGAACGACATTCTGATCGCCGTCGTCGACGGCTTGAAAGGCTTTCCAGAGGCGATCACCACGGTGTTTCCGCAGACCCTGGTTCAAACGTGCGTTGTGCATCTGATCCGCAACAGCCTGGCCTTCGTCAGCTGGAAGGACCGAAAAGCGGTCATGCCGTCTTTGAAAGCGATCTACCGCGCCGAGGCCGCCGACATCGCGCTGACCCGGCTCGAGGAATTCGAAGCGGAATGGGGAAAGCGCTATCCGGCGATCGGCAAGATCTGGCGACGAGCCTGGGAGCACGTCATTCCATTTTTCGGCTTCGCCCCGAGCATCCGAAAAATGATCTACACCACGAATTGCGTCGAAGCGCTGAACCGCTCGCTGCGCAAAATCATCAAGACCCGCGGCAGCTTTCCCAACGACGAGGCGGCCTTGAAGCTGCTCTACCTCGCGATAAAAAATGCTGGTCTTCGCTGGCGCCGAGGGATTGAATGGACGGCCGCAATGGGGCAATTTGCTATCCAGTTTGGCGATCGCTTTCCAGGGGCGGCGCGATGACCCTGGAAGAAAACCAACCGATCACGGAAGCCCCTTACACAAAATAGCTGACACTCCCGCGCGAATCGATTTACAGCCTCTCCTCCGAACCACGGATCGGCCAGCACCGCCGCACCAATATGCCCGCCGTTTCAACGCGCGTCTGCCGAAGGGTTCTGTCGCAAATTTTCTCTTTGGGCGATCAATGCCTGGGATGACGAACTGGTTTACCCAGCCAGCGCATAGAACTGCTGCGATGGACGCGATTTACCCATCGCGCGCAACTGGCCCTTGCGGATCATGTGCATGAGTTCGACTCCGGCAAGAGTTGCCGCGGCTGACCGAAAGGATTTGAAACCCATCATCGGCCGCACCACTCGCTTGACGGCTCGGTGGTCCTGTTCGACGATGTTGTTCAAATACTTGATCCGACGGATTTCGATGTCCGCCTGATGTTCCGCGTTGTAACTCTCGATCGCCGCTGTATTGGCACCGCTCTTGTCGATCGTGATCTTCTCGGGCACGTCATGCTGACCGACCGCCTTGCGTAGGAACCGCAAGGCGGCTTTATGATCCCGCTTGGCCGTCAGCAGGAAGTCCACGGTGGCGCCGGCTTTATCGACCGCCCGATACAAATATTTCCAGGACCCTTTGACCTTCACATAGGTCTCGTCCAATCGCCAGCTGGAACCAACCCGGCGCTTGCGGGCGCGAAATTGCTGATCCAGCAACGGGGCGTATTTCACGACCCAACGATTGAGCGTGGAATGGTCAACCTCGACGCCGCGCTCTTCCAGCATTTCCTCAAGCTGCCGATAGCTGATTGGATATGCCACATACCAGCGGACGCCCCAGAGGATCACCTCACGTTCAAAATGGCTGCCCTTGAACTCGATCATCGTGCTGTTCCACTGAATCCTTGTCCAGCGATTATACCCCAGGCCACCGCGAAGCAAAGTTTGCGACAGAACCGGCGATGGTCTCCGCCATCCCGTAGTTGCTCTTGACCCGGATGACCCCACTGTTGGCGGCCGGGACTGGCGCGGGCTCGGCCCGCAAGTGGGCGGTCGGGGCGGCCAACAGCCCAGCGCCCAGCGCAACGTCTTGATCGAAATCCTAGCCATGATCTTTCCTTTCTTTGGTGAAGCGTGGTGTTGGCGGAGCGATCTGCGGCGACGCGTCAGCCCTCCCGGATCATCTCGCCGGCGCAGGCCTCGTGCAGGATGAAGCCCTCCAGCGGATCAAATTGGTGCGTCCATGGCGCTTGGGCGAGGACGTGGTTGGTGTCAGCGTAGCCGGCGTCCCATCGGGCGCGGATTCCGTCAGGACTGAAATCAATGTCCTTGGTGTGATCCTCTCCGGCGACGGGCGGCGCCAGCAATCGCACGACGTGCATCCGGGTGAGACAGCCGAAGGAGGCCATCTCGCGCACCTCGGGCTTGGCGCGGGCGTCGGCGGGCAGCTGCGCGGTCAGTTCGGCGATGATGTGGCGCAACCGATGGATCTGCTTCTGTCGCGCGATGTGGCTTGCGGCGCGGCTCGAATATTGAAGGTCCTTTTGGCGGCTGATGACCTTCCAGATGCTGTCGGGATCAAGCCCGTTAGGGCTCCAGATATGGACCGCGAAGACGAGGCCGCTGCGCCGCGGGTTGTCGTCGAAAATAGCCTCGACGGGCGTGTTCGAGAGGATGCCTCCGTCCCAATAGAGGTCGCCTTCGAGACGGATCGCCGGAAAGGCGGGCGGCAACGCGCCGGACGCCATTATGTGCTTGACGGATAATGACGTCTCGCGGCTGTCGAAATAGCGCATCTCGCCGGTTCGAACATTGGCGGCGCCGACGGTCAGCCGCGGCGCTCCGGCGTTGAGCAGAGTCGGATCCAGCAGTTCGCTGAGTGTGCGCTCGAGCGGGCGGGTCGAGTAGTAGCCGGCGGTTTCCGGACCGAGTGTAATCCCCATGCCGAGGAAGGCCCACGGGTTGGGTTCGAAGAAGCCGGTCACGCCGGCGGCCACAGTCATGGCATTCGCGGCGAACGGCCCGAACAGAGGCGTGGCGCCGGCGAGCTGGCTCAGCGGGCCGCGCTTCACGCGCAGCCAGAATTCGCGCAGCTGCGCCAGCCGCTTGTGCGGCGGATTGCCGGCGATGAGGCTCGCATTGATCGCGCCGATCGACGTGCCGATCACCCAATCGGGCTCGATCCCCGCCTCATGCAAGGCCTGATACACGCCTGCCTGATAGGCGCCAAGAGCGCCGCCCCCCTGAAACACCAGCACGATCTGACCCAAGGCGGATCGATCGAGGTCGGTCGCCTGCGTCGCCGAACTCGATTTGTTGGATGTCATGGCGATTCTCATCCTTTTCTTGAGAAGGTCAGTGCGCGGTCCAGTCGCCATCGACCAAGATCGCCGCGCCAGCGACAGAAGCCGCATCGCTGCAGTCGGCGGAAACATTGTCACCTCCGATGCTCCGAGGGAAATGCCGGTTCGCTAATAGCTCGATGTGATTTGGGCATCGTCGCAGCCGCGCGCCATACCGAAAGGCTATCGAAGCGCTAGCCAATCGGCATTTCCCGCGACACCAGCAAAGGCATATGGTTGTTGTCGCCGCCACCCGATCCGGTGTGGCGCTTCTCTAGGAGACGACCGCATGAATGCTCACCCGATTACTCGCGCTGTCTTGATCGGCGCGCTGACCGCCAGCGCCGCGTTGACGCCTGTGGTCGCTTTCGCCGGCTCCTGCCCGGCTGACAAAATGGGAGTGGACTTCCGCGCGCCCGACATGACGCCCGGGAAAGACGTTACCGATACCGTGCTGGCCACGATCGACCTCGCCAAGGAGCCTGCCGCCATTCAGGGCCGGCAATTTCGTCTGCGCCGCCTGGAGATCAAAGCCGGCGGCGTCGTGCCTTGGCACAGCCACGCCGACCGTCCGGCCATCATCTATGTCGTGTCCGGCGAAGTGACTGAGTATGCGTCGAACTGCTCGGCGCCGATTGTGCACAAGGCAGGCGACGTCACGCCCGAGCTGCACAGCACCTCACACTGGTGGAAGAACACCGGGAGCGCGACCGCCATCCTGTTGTCGGCAGACCTTCTGCCGGCGCACGCCGACGAGCACGCGATGTAAGGAACCTCGCTGGCCATCCGGCCGGCTAAAGTCTCAGCTGCGGCGGTCGGGACCGATCCGATCACGGCCGTCGCTTGGCCAAAGGTGGGCTATTCTCATGAAGACGATTATCATTATCGGCGGCGGATTTGCCGGCGCGACCCTCGCTAAGTGCCTGATGCGCCGCTTGCCGCGCGATTGTCAGGTCTTTTTGATCAGCGAGGACAGCTACACCACCTTCCATCCGCTGCTGCCCGAATTGGTCGGCGCCACGATATTTCCGGAGCATGTGGTGGCGCCGTTGCGCCAAGTGATCGGCCTAAAGCCGCATGGACGCTTTGTGATGGGCCGGGTGAACTGCGTTGATCTCGCTCAACGAACGATCGCCTGCACGACGCTGCTCGGCGAGCAAACCTTCGCCTACGACCACCTCGTGTTAGCCGTGGGCTGCAGGGCGCGGCTGGATCTCGTCCCGGGGATGGCGGAGAACGCCTTGCCGCTGAAGACGGTTGGCGACGCGCAACACATCCGCAACATCGTCTTGCGCCGCGTCGCCCGCATGGAGCTGGAGAGCGATGCGGAGACGCGGCGGCGGTTGGGTGGCTTCATAGTCATCGGCGGAGGGTTTTCCGGCGTCGAAGTCGGCGGCGCGCTCGCTGACTCTCTGCGCGGCCTGCTCAGATACTATCCGCGCGTGTCGCGCTCCGAGCTGAAGGTCACCCTCCTCCAGGATAACGATCGGCTGTTGCCGGAGCTGCCGCCCAGTCTTGGCGAGGCAGCGCGCCGTTCGCTGGCGCGGCGCGGCGTCGAGATACGCCTTGGAGCGCGTGCAGCAAGGATCGAGCCGGACGCTGTCATTTTGACCGATGGCGATCGGCTCCCAGCAGGCACGGTGATCGCCACGATCGGCACGCGCCCGAACGCTCTGACCGAAGCAATGGGGCTCGCCGCCGAGCGCGGGCGGATCCGGGTCGGGCCCTCCCTCGAAGTCGAAGGCGCTTCCGGAATCTGGGCGATCGGGGATTGCGCGCTGGCGGTCAACGCCGCGACAGGCGCCCCCTGTCCGCCGACCGCGCAGTTCGCCGTCCGCCAGGCAGAGGCCGCCGCGCGCAACATCGCCGCGGCGCTACGCGGCGAGGCGCCGGTTCCGTTCGCGTATGTCAGCCGAGGCGCGATGGCGGCCATCGGCCATTTGAGCGGCGTGGGGAAGATCAGCGGCATTCAGGTGACCGGCCTCATAGCTTGGCTGATGTGGCGCGTCTACTACCTGACGCAAATGCCGACTCTCGCCCGCAAATTGCGGCTCTTCGGGGAGTGGAGCTGGGGCATGTTGTTCCCCACCGACATCACCCACCTGCACTTCGCCCGCAGCATCGATCTCGCTCCGCAGAACCGCGAGGGCGGCGGCGCGTCATCCTCCCCACCAGCCTGGAGTTCGCAACCATGACGCGCTCTCATCTTCTGGCGTCGGAGCCATCCGCGTCTCATAGGAGCGCCCTCCGTTCGGCTGTGATCGCGCTTACGGCCTTTTTCACGGTCGTCGATCTGTTCGCCACGCAAGCCATACTGCCGGTCTTGGCCAAAGCCTACGGCGTATCGCCGTCGGCAATGGGCGTGGCGGTCAACGCGAGCACGCTCGGCATGGCGGTCAGCTCGCTCGCCGTGGCCTTGTTCAGTCGCCAGATCGATCAGAAAAACGGCATCATCGTCAGCCTGATCATCTTAGCGGTACCGACCGCGCTCCTCGCGTCGGCGCCCAGCCTTGAGATCTTCGCGCTTCTGCGCGTGACGCAGGGAGTTTGCATGGCGGCCGCCTTCACTCTTACTCTAGGTTATCTGGGCGAGGCCTGCAGCGCAGAGCATCAGGCGGGCGCCTTTGCGGCCTATATCACTGGCAATGTGGCGTCGAACCTGATCGGCAGGCTGATCGCGACGACGGCGGTCGAGATGGTTGGCCTCAGGGGCAATTTCTATCTGTTTGCAATCCTCAATCTTCTCGGCGCGCTGCTGGTTTACTACACCGTCAACGGAACGATGAGGATGCGGATGGCGAATGAGAATGGAGCCACGGCCCTCGGCGCCCGGTTCCGGACCTTGGCGACGCCGCCGGTTCTCTCAGGCTTCGGCGTTGGCTTTTGCATCCTGTTCGCCTTTATCGGCGTCTTCACCTATGTGAATTTCGTGCTGGTGCGCTCGCCCCTCTCGCTCGGTATGATGTCGGTTGGCTTGGTGTATTTCGTGTTCCTGCCGTCGATCTTCCTCACGCCGCTTGCGGCGCGCGCGGCGGCGCTCTGGGGACCCCGCGTGGCTCTATGGATGGGCTTGGCGGTCGCCACCGCCGGGTTGCCGCTGCTGGTGTCGCCAACGCTTGGCCTGGTGCTGTCGGGGATGGTGCTTGTCGGCGTCGGAACCTTCTTCGCGCAGGCGACGGCGACCGGCTTCGTCAGCCGCGCGGCTGGCGGCAATCGGGGGATCGCCAGCGGGCTGTATCTTGGCGCCTATTTCTCGGGCGGGCTGATTGGCGCCGCGCTGCTTGGCCAGGCGTTCGACCATCTGGGCTGGCCGGCCTGCGTCCTCGGCGTCGGGCTCGCCCTCGCGGTCGCGGCCCTCCTTCCTAATGCCCGACCACAATGGGCGTCTCGTGTCGCTGGAGCAGATCCTGCGGCAAGGCCCTGCGGTCGTCGCCTTCCATCGCGGCCATTGGTGCCCTTATTGCCGCCTCAACGCTATCGCGCTCAAAGAGGTGCAGGACCAGATTGGACCTGAGCGGCTTGTGGCCATCACCCCTGAGGGACGGAAATACACTGCGGCGCTAAAAACGGAATCCGGCGCCGAGTTTTCCATCCTGACCGATGTCGACAATGGCTATGCCCTGTCGCTGAACCTCGCGATCTGGGTTGACGAAGCAATGTCGAGGCTAATCGCCGCCGCTGGGTGGAACATCCCCATTTATCAGGGCAACAATTCTTGGATCCTGCCCATCCCCGCGACCTTCATTGTCGGTACGGATGGCAAGGTGGTGGCGCGCTATGTCGATCCGGATTATCGCCGGCGTATGGAGATCGAAGATCTTTTGGTCGCGCTCAAGTCGGCGCGCTAGCTGCCCGGCGTAGACGCCCAGTCGGCGGCGCGCAGCAGATTGAGCAAGGCGGCCGCTTCCGGCGAACGGCGCCGCCCCGCCACCGTATAGATCGTGACCGTCCGGCGCAGATCGACTCCTGGCAGGTTGAGGCGGGCGAAGCGCGGAGATTTGAGCGCGCTGGCAGGGACGATGGCGATGCCGAGATTCGCGTCCAGCATCGCCGCCAAGTCGGAGTTCGGTCTCGACCTGATGGGCGTTCGCGAGCCTAATGCCCTTAGCGCCGAGCTTGTCGAGCTCCTCGTTCGCCATCTCACTGCCGGTCTGCATCAACAACTGCTGATTCCGGATCACGTCGATCTCCACACATTTTTCGTTCCGTCGCGCGAGCTCGTGCCCAGCGCCGACCAGCACATCGAACGATTCGGTGAACATCGGCCAGGCGTCGAGGCGCTCCCACCCGTCTCCCAGCGGGCCAGCAACCGCGATCTCTATGTCGCCGTTCTTCAGCAGCTGTCCAATCTCTTTCCCAGTGCCGCGCCGAAGCTTCAACTGGATCCTCGGAAACACGCGATAAATCTCCATGAGAGACCCGATCAGCAGCGCCGCGTCGACGGTGCGCGACATGCCAATGGCGAGAGACGGCGTTTCGCCGACGGCGACCGAGCGCGCCAGACTCTTTGCCGACAGCGCGCTGTCCAGGCATTGCCGCAGCAGAGGGAGCATCCGTTGGCCAAGCTCGCTGAGATGGGACAGGCGGCCCTCGCGGCGAATCAGCTCGCCGCCCAGCTCGTCCTCCAGCGCCTTGATCGCGCGCGTCAGAACAGGTTGGGTCACGTTGCACTGCTCGGCCGCCCTGGTGAAATTCAATGTGTCGGCCAACGCGACGAAATATCGAACCTGCTGCATCTCCATCGATAAGGTCTCCGTTCCAGCAACCTCGATTGGTTGGCCCCCAATGTGCTCGCCGGCCTGCCGTCAACAATGTCTGTCGCGTTGGCGCCGATTCAAGCGTACGCGGCGGCGCGCGAGACCATTCAATTCCCGTTGAGGGTGTCGGCGGGCGCGAGTCATTGCCTAAGCCCGACCCAGGGCAGCGTCGTCGATCATGGTTTCGACGGTTTCGAAAATTTCGAAGCTATCGCTTGATGGTTTGCCGCCAAACACCGAATTTGACTTCCTATCAATCTAAGTGCTGAGCGCGCCCACTTCGGGTTTGCCTGCAGTATTGAATATCGTAACGGCTGCGACAGGCCTCGGCGTCGGCAATTTCGTCGGCCGGTTCAATGTCGAAACATTTATTTCTTTGCCCGGCGGCGCGCGCACCGCAGGTCGCCACTAAACCGCCATTTCCGCTTTGTCATGTCTGGAGCCCGCTGATCAAGGGTAATTTTGGTGTGCTGCGATGATCGTGGGTGCGGTCATGTCTTCGGCCTGTGGATGCGGGTCATGGCGCCCGCGGGCCCTGATGTTGTCCGCTGATCCGTTGCCCCTATCACGTTGTCGCGCTTGACTGCGCAGACAAAGCCACAGGCTTTGGGATCAATCCGCTCTCTTCGCATCACTTCTTGGTCACCCCGCCCGGAGGGCTGGCCAAAGTGCTCCGGCCAAGCATCAATCCGTCAACTCGCGCTCGGCTGTCTGTAAGAACTCAACCCTCGCCAACCAGTGCTCGATTTTCCGGAATTGGCGCAAGCTGCCGGACTGGACGCTAGTACCGCTGCACAGAGGATTTGACGGGTTGTTCTTGGGCGGGGCGTAGGACTGGCAACGCTTCAGGGTCGACCAATACCTCGATGCTCCGTGCGCCGCCGACAGTGCGTCTGATCAGGCCGGCGCGCTCGAGCGTAAGCACCATTTGATGGACCGAAGGCGGGCTGACGCGGAAGTGGCGTTGAAGGTCGGCTTCGGCCGGCGGTCGGCCGAGCACCTGCGTGTAGGCGTAGATGAAAGCGAGATACTGCCCCTGCTTTGGCGTAAATCTGGGATCGGAAAGAGGAAGACAGATGCCGGCCATGTGATTCATCTCTCGCACCCTCAACCAGGGGGCGTCGATGAATGTACGTTACAGGGTCGAATTGAGCCAGGCCGAGCGCGACGAACTGACCGCGCTGCTGAGCGGCGGCCAGCACGCCGCACGTAAACTCAAGCGGGCGCAAATCTTGCTTGCCGCTGACGTCGGGGTCAGCGATGAAGACATCGCGATCAGCGTCGCCGTCGGTGGTTCAACCGTTTATAGGACCAAGCGTCGCTTCGTCGAAGGCGACCTAGCCGCCGCGTTGAGCGAGGAGCCACGTCCTGGCGCGACGCGCAAGCTCACAGGGAAGGAAGAAGCGCTCCTGGTGGCGACGGCCTGCTCCACGCCGCCAGAGGGCCGGGCGCGCTGGACCCTGGAGTTGCTGGCTGGCGCGATGGTCAAACTGACCGGGCGCGACGGCCTGTCGCGCGAGACGGTGCGCCGTCGCTTGGCCGAGAACGAGCTGAAGCCGTGGCGCAAGGACATGTGGTGCATTCCCCAAATCGATGGCAACTATGTCGCCCGCATGGAGGATGTCCTCGACCTCTATGCCGAACAGCCCGACCCGAAGCGGCCCGTGGTGTGCTTCGACGAGAGCCCAACCCAGCTCATCGGCGAGGTGCGCCAACCAATTCCAGCCGCACCCGGACGACTCGGACGCTATGACTGCGAGTATCGGCGCAACGGCACGGTCAACCTTTTCATATTTCTCGACGCTCATAGTTCCTGGCGCAAAGTGAAGGTCACCGAGCAACGCACGGCGCGTGACTTCGCCCAATGTATGCGAGACCTTGTCGAAGTCCATTACCCCCAGGCTGAGCAGATTCGGGTCGTGCTTGACAATCTATCGACCCATTCCGCCGGCGCGCTGTATGAGGCCTTCCCGGCCCCGGAAGCGCATAGAATATTGCGTCGCCTGGAGTTCCACTACACCCCCAAGCACGCCAGCTGGCTCAACATGGTCGAGATCGAAATCGGGGTGCTGCGCGGTCAGTGCCTGGATCGACGCATCGCCGAACGCGACAAATTGGTTTCAGAGATTGCAGCCTGGGAAAGACAGCGCAACAACGCTGGCGCCCGTATCAACTGGATGTTCTCCACCGAGAAAGCCAGACAAAAGCTGGCGCGCGCCTATCCCGACCCAGCCAAAGAGTCATAATCCCTGTGCAGCGGTACTAGGCTATCAAGCGAAGTTCACTGACATGCTTAAGCACACGCTGGATATCAGCGTGCGGCGCGAGGCACATGGTTCGATAATTGTTCAGGAACGGCCGCCCCTCTCTCAAGCCAGACCGAATCACGATCGCCCGGTAAACGGAAGCGGTTTTTCAGCACCCTGCTAGTTCTACTGTGTCATGAACGGATATGGGTAGCTGTCTGGCGGTGTGTTGTTTGACAGCATGGACATCGCATAAGGGTTTTTGCGAGCGCGACGGTGAGCCGTTTTCGGATCGTCGCGATCGAGTTTTCGACGTGACGTTCTGGTCGGATCGGCGGCGCCGCGGGGTCGAAAACCTTTGGGTAACGGAGGCATCTTGCGCCGCCAGGAGGCTGAGGGGGGAATCGCTTCCCGTTCGCAGATCAGAAAGCCGTAAGCTGCGATGCAGAGTGTCGCGTGGTGGTGAAAGCCACGCCAACCTCGACCTTCGTAATGGGCCAATCCGAGTTCGCCTTTCAGCTCCTCGTAATCGCGTTCGATGCGCCAGCGCAATTTGGCCTTGTCGACGAGATCCTGCAAAGGCGTGTCCTTGGGCAAGGTCGAGAGCCAATATTTCGTCGGCTCAGCTTCTTCATTCGGCCACTCAACAATGAGCCATTGCAGCGGATGCGGTTTGGTCCGATTGCAATCACGCGAGGCTGGGCGCAGACGCACAGCGGCAAAGCGCGAGGCGAGCGGCGTGTTCGAACCTTCGCGCCAGGTGAGGCTGCGCCATGCTTTTTTCTTCAAGCTCAGCGCCAGCTCCTTGACCGTGACGGGTTGATGTTCAAGATCACGGTTCAGACGAGACGGCTTGCGGCCATGGCCGCTCCAGGGCTTTGCCGGTAGAGGCTCCTGACCGGGCGGCCAAACGGTCAGCGTCGATTGGACGCCGACGACGTAAGGCAGATCCAAAGCTGTCACTCCGGCGCGAAAGCCGCCGTTCACGCCATAGCCCGCATCAGCCAGCACGACGCCCGGCGCGACGCCTGCGGCATGAGCCGCACGGATCTGATCAAGCGCAATCTGTGGCTTCGTCTTGAACTCGATCTCCTTGGGGATATGCGCCTTTTTTCGGCGTGCCTGATCATTTGCCCATGCCTCCGGCATATAGAGCCGGTAGGCGATCGGCAGGCTCGCCGTATGATTGGCGATCGACAGCGTCACCGCGACCTGGCAATTGTCCTGCTTGCCGAGCCTGCCGCAATATTGCCGCGCGACGCCGACCGAATGGGTTCCCTTTTTCGCAATGCCCGTGTCGTCCACGATCCAGGCTTCGATGGGGCCTTGTCTCTCGAGGGAAGGCAGAACCAGCTCGAAAACCTTACCCAAGACCGCCTCGTCCGACCAGGGCGCTTCGCCGACCAGATGCAGAAGCGATTGATGTTTGGCCGAGACGCGTGTCGGCGCAACAATCGCCGCCATAGGCTCGACGCTCTTGCGCTCGCCGGGCATCAACAGCCCGACGCAATAATCGTTCAAGGGCTTGGCCCGATCGGCATGCCCGATCACTTCAACAAGAGCCTCGACATAGGCGGCAAAACGCGCTTGGCTGGTTGGTCTCGAGAGATCCATATCAAACACCGGGTATCGATCAACGAATCAACAAGTTACCAGATTTGCTCGCGACGCGAATCTCCCTCGATTTTGTGATTTAGTAGAACTAGGCGGGCGCAAAAGCTCTATCCCCGGAACCGCTCTCGATAGTCGCTGGGCCCAGTTCCGATCTGCCTTACGAAGGCACGCCGCATCGTATCCGGACTTGCGAAGCCGCAGCGCGACGCCACCCGCTGCAGCGGAGTATCGGTATCCTCGAGCAGACGCCTTGCCGCGTCGACGCGGGCCATCTCCACAAATTCTGCAGGTGTGATGCCCGTCTCACTCTGAAAGACGCGCGTGAAATTACGCACACTCATCGCGGCGCGCCCGGCCAAGGCGTTTAACGTCAGATCAAGAGGAAGATGGTCCAGAATCCAATTTTGCACGGATTGTATGCGGTCCTCAGTCGCGATCTGTGCTGCAAGATGGACGCTGAACTGTGATTGTCCTCCGGGGCGCTTGAGAAACACCACCAGCCGACGCGCGACCAGTAGCGCGAGCTCGCGGCCATAATCGTCCTCGATCAGCTTCAGCGCGAGGTCGATACCGGCAGTAACCCCGGCAGATGTATAAAGCGACCCATCCTCGACATAGATCTGGTCGGCGACGACCTTCGCGGCCGGGAAACGCTCGGCAAGCTCCGCTGCGTGCTGCCAGTGGGTGGTGGCGCGCAGTCCATCAAGCAAGCCTGCTCCGCCGAGGAAGAATGCGCCTGTGCAGACTGAGCCGTATCTCCGGGTCTGGGGGGCACGGCGCCGGAGCCAAGCGTGGAAATCCACGCTAGAATAAGCCTGCACATAGTCGGGCGTCCCAGCGACAAGAAGCGTGTCGATAGCCTGATCCGTGTCGTAGATCGACGCGTCTGCGACGAGCGACATGCCCCCGGCCCTGACCGTCCGGTCCGCGCCAATGGATGTCAAGCGCACCTCATAGGACGCCTTGCCGCCCGACTGCCGATTCGCTTCGAGGAAGGCGTCCAGCGGTCCCGAGACATCCAGTGACTGCGCGTTCGGCGGCACCACGATAACGACCGACCTGGCCTGCGCTGCTGCGCTCATATCAATCGCACTCTTCGTCCGCCATGAGCGCTCACCGCAGCGCTTCGGACCTGCGCTGGACACGGCCAGATATGCCGCGCCTTTGGCCAGATTCGACGGTTATAGAACGTTGTGGCCACGATGGCAGAATTCTATTTTCTGACCAGTGGAAACACAGACAGGAAAGCGCCGATGTACCAGCTTCACTATTTCCCTGCGAACGCCAATGCCGCCCCCCACATGTTACTTGAAGAGATTGGTGTAAAATACGATCTACGACTTGTAGACCGGGCTACGAACGCTCAGAAGTCCGCTGAATACTTGAAGATAAACCCGAATGGGCGCATCCCAGCCTTAGTTGATAAGGGCCTAGTCGTGTTCGAGGCTGCCGCGATAGTTCTTCATCTCGTCGATCAACATCCAGACCGCGGACTTGCTCCTAAGGTCGGCACGCCCGACCGCGCGAAGTTCTATCAGTGGCTCACCTTCCTGACGAACTCGCTCCAGGAAGAGCTGATGATCTGGCAATACCCCGACCGCTTGGCCGGCCGCGACGCCTCAGCGGCGGAGATCGTGAAGCGCGGGGCGGAAGCCCGCGCCAGCGCTTTCCTCGATGTCATTGAAGATCATTTCAAGGCCAACGGCCCCTTGTTCCTCGGCGAGAAGCTCAGCGCGGTCGATTTCTATCTAGTGATGCTCGCACGTTGGGCGCGCCCGATGGGCAAGCCTCCGCGTTCGCGGCCCAACATCGCGAAGCTGCTCGATAAGGTAACGGCCCTTCCGTCGGTACGCCGCGCTTACGAGCGCGAAGGCATCGCCGACGAGATCTGCTGAATCCGTCAACACAATCCGGCCAGGGGAGATGCGCCTCCCGGGCGTTCGGAAAGGACATCCCAATGACTAATGATAATATATCAGCCGCAATACGCCCGACAGGATGGATCTACCTTTCGTCGGGCTTACAACCTTCGCTCGCCAGCCGGCATGCCCAGACTGGGACAAGCTCGACGGCGCCGACGTAGCCATTCTCGGTATCCCGATTGACACCGCATCGAGCTACCGCGTCGGAACGCGGTTCGGGCCTCGGGCAATCCGCGAGGCGTCGATGTTTCACGGTTTCGGCCCCGATGGCGTGTTCGATTTCGAAGACGAGGTCACCTATCTGACCGCCGACGAAGTGAAAATCGTCGACGCCGGCGACAGCGACGTCATCTATGCCGATACCAAGCGCAGCCTCGCCAACGCCGAGCAGGCCGTGCGCGCGCTGCTTGACGCCAAGACCATGCCCTATATCCTTGGCGGGGATCACGCGATCACTATGGCGACTATCGCCGCATTCTCGAACGAGAAGCCGATCCACATCGTCCATCTTGACGCGCATTTCGACTTCATCGACGAACGCAATGGTATCTCCTGGGGTCATGGGAGCCCAATGCGACGCGCTTCCGAAATGGCGCATGTGAAGGGCATTACCACGCTTGGGCCACATAACATGGCTTCCGTCAGCCGCAAGGACTGGGTAGCGGCCAAGGCCTACGGCACTCACGTCGTCCCGCTGCGCAAGGTGCGGGCAGAAGGCGCCGTCGCCTCGCTCGCGCACATTCCGGACGGCGAGCGCGTCTATGTCTCGATCGACATCGACAGTTTCGATCCGGCCATCGCGCCAGGAACCGCCACCATCAGCCATGGCGGCTTCACCTATTACGAAGGTAAGGACATCCTGCGCGAGGTCGCTAAGCGGTTCGACGTGGTGGGCGCGGATTTCGTGGAGGTATCGCCGCCCTATGATCCCTCGGGCATCACCTCCCTGCTCGCCGCGCGGACCAGCCTCGATTTCATCGGTTCGATCTTCCATGAACGCGCCAAGCGCCGCGCCTGACATCGATCGCCGCTCTGGGCCGCCTCAGGGCTTCGGCCAGCGTGACGATCATCACTCGGAATAATCCATCCAGCTATCTCAATCTAACTGCTAAGCCGGCCGAGCGGCGTTGGTCCTGGTGGGGAAGGGTGATCGTCTACAGTTCGAACGTTGATGCGCTTTATAGGCGCGTAATCGCGGCGGGGCGCCAGCCGGACGCCGCCCGCGAGACGCCGAATGGGGCGAGCGATTCTTTCACCTGACCGACCCGGATGGCCACGAGCTCAGTTTTGCTTGGCCGGTGGGCTCCTACTGAAGCGATGCCGATACGCGCCGTCAAGTTAACGGTGCGAGAGCGCCAAATTCGATGACCACTTGGCCTCATCATGTGGCAAAGGTTCCGGCGCTATGAAACAAATGGCGCGCTCGGTCCCACGATCGTCGAAAGCATTTCCTCCAGAGACGTCGGTGACACCTGCAGCTCGGTGAACCCGGCCGCATCCGGCGACGCCACATTATCTTTTTGCATGAGCGCGACCTGATTTCGCGTGATGGGCGGCTCGGGCAGCATCTCCGCGACATAGGCGAGCGCGCGCCAGAGACTGAACGGCATGGGAATCAGAAGCGGCTTTGCGCCGAGACGCCTCGCAATCATTTCGAGCAGCGATCTGTAGGCGTATATGCGCGGCCCGCCAAGCTCGTAGCACATCCCGGACAGTGTGGACTGCATCGCCCCAGCGATCGCCGTGGCGACGTCCTCGACATGCACTGGCTGCAGCCGCGTTTGACCGCGTCCGAAAAGTGGAAAGATGGGCAGACGGCGTAACATTCTTGCGACCGGGGTCAGAAAAGCGTCGCCTCGCCCGAACATCACGGAAGGGCGGATGAGCGTCGCAGTGGGAAACGCCTCGCGAACAGCCCTTTCGCCTTCTCCGCGGCTGCGAATGTATGGCGACGCGGACCCGGCGTCTGAGCCAATACCGGAAACATGGATCAATTGCTCGACGCCCGCTTCTCGGGCGAGTCGCGCGACCCGCGCGGCGGCTGTTACATGAACCGAACGGAAGGTGTGTCGTCCGATCTCCACATAGAAACTCACCGCATTCACGACGCCCTCGACAGCCGCTACGGCAACGGCCACGGAGCGATCATCATTGACGTCGGCATGGATCGACTCGATGCCGAGCCGAACCTCTGGAAAAAGGGCTATAGCGCGTTCTGGATGCCGCGATGCAACTCGTATCGACCAATCGCACTCGAGCAAATGCCGGACGACGCAGCGGCCGAGAAAGCCAGTCCCCCCGAAGACGGTCACCTTCCCGCGCCGCATCGTTCAATTCCCATGCCGATGCCGCAGGCGGGTTTATGACAAACGCATCCTGCGGACGGAGTTCTAAAGAGCGAGCCCGTGGACAACGACAACTGAAGGTTGTTCGCGCGCCAAGGCCACGCCGCCGCGCTCTTGCTTCGGCCGCAAGACTGATTATTTGCGCGAGCGGCGCATACCTCTCTTTTCGAGCTTATTGTTGTTTCGGCAAAAGTTCGAAAATGAGGACGCGCGTTCTGCCATCGAACGCGTTTCGGGCGGACATCTGTCCGATCGGGTGGTTCGAGCCGGGAGCCTCGAAATAGGTGGACCCTGCTTTGAAGGTTTCCGTCTTGCCGTTCTTCCAGGCTATGGCGATCGCACCCTCAAGCACGTAGCGCATGCCCGGGCCTTTGTGGGTGTGTTCTGGAATTGCGGCGCCCGGCTCCATTTCGAGCAGTGTCATCTTCATAGTGTATTCGCCAGGCAAGCTTCCGAGAAATTCCTCGTCCAACACAGTACCTTTGAACTTCGCGTCATCCGCTGTGGCCGCATGGACTGAACCAAGCAACAGAAAAACGATCAAAGCCGCGCCGCGCCGCAAGATTGTCATAATGGTCTCTCTGCGTTTGTTCCCTGCCCAGTTCGGTCGGGGAAGGCCAATAACGGCGAGTACACAACGGCCACGTCCTTTTCTTTGTTCCACTGTCGCTCCTAATTAAATCACGGATGACAATTTGATATTGTAAAACGAAAGCAGAGCTACGATATTTCGCGGCGCGTCTCTTGGCGTCATCCGCCTATGGCGTCGGCGTGTCGCAAGATTACGCCGAGGCGGCAAAATGGTTCCGGAAGAGCGCGGACGGGGACATGCAGGGCCCCAAGCCTATTTGTGCATCCTGTACGCTCATGGCGCTGGCGTTCCGCAAGACTTTGTTGAGGCCGCTAACTGGTACTGGAAGAGCCGCCAAACGTATCCCGCCGCCGCGCAATTCGTTCTCGACTCGATTTCTGCAGATGAGGACGGCGAACAGGCGAGCCATAACGTCGCCGAAGGCATTGGCACGTTTGTCGGTTTTACTTGTCAATACCGTGGAGCGTTCACAGCCCGCATGTCAAAATTTCAATGCCTTAGGGAGCTTTTCGCTGTTCCAAATCGGTTCGAAAATCGCCTATTCTTGGCCGATGTGACAATGCCGTTGAGATCGAGGACGACGTGGTACGCCGGTTCTCTGACGCCCATCTCTGACAGCGCAGCTGCCGCTAGAGCCGCCCCGAGCCGGATGCGACCCTCTGAAACGACCTTTCGCTTGACGCCGCCATCGCCTCGTGGAACCTCCCATTCATGCCGACATCGCCGAGCATTCATTTCCCGAAGCCGATCGCCCCCAAGGTTTTTACCGATGCTGTCGCCGCAGTCGAGCAGATCGAAGAGATCTATGAACGCAACACCAAATTTCTGCGCGATCTTTTCGAGGCCTACGTCAAGGGCGAGCCCTTCGAGGCGGGCGTTCGCGCTACCTATCCCTTCGTGCGGATTACAACGACCACCTACGCGCGGCTGGACTCGCGCTTGTCCTACGGATTCGTGGCCGGACCGGGCGCGCACGAGACGACGGTGACCCGGCCGGATCTTTTCCGCGCCTATTTGACCGAGCAGATCGGCCTCCTGATCGAGAACCACGGCGTAGCGGTTGAGATCGGCGAATCCGATGGGCCGATCCCGATCCACTTCGCCTATCGGCGCGACATCAATATTGAGGCGAGCGTCTCCGTGCGCGACCAGCCTCCGTCGGACCGCCCGCTCCGCGACGTCTTCGACACGCCCGATCTCGCGATGATGGACGACGCTATCGTCAATGGGACGCTGAAATTTCGGCCCGGCGCGCCGGCCCCGCTGGCCTTGTTCCGCGCTGCTCGGATCGATTATTCGTTGCATCGGCTCTACCACTACACCGGCACAGATCCGGAGCACTTTCAGAATTTCGTGATCTTCACCAACTACCAGTTCTACGCCGAAACTTTCGCGCGGATTTGCCGCGAGCGCATGGCGAAAGGCGATCCCAGCTATGAAGCCTTCGTCGAGCCCGGCAACGTCATCACGCGCAATGCGCGCCATCGTGGCTCCGTCCGTCTGCCGCCGCGCCGGAGCGCTCGCCTCAGATGCCGGCCTTGCATCTCATCGCGCCAGGCTGCGTCGGCATCACCATGATCAACATTGGCACTGGCCCTTCGAACGCGCGCAACATTACCGACCATGTGGCTGTGATGCGGCCCCATGCCTGGCTGATGCTTGGCCATTGCGCCGGTCTTCGGAACACGCAAAAGCTCGGCGATTACGTGCTGGCGCATGGTTATGTGCGCGACGACCATGTGCTGGATGAAGAGCTGCCGCTCTGGGTGCCGATTCCGGCGCTTGCTGAAATGCAGGTGGCGCTTGAGCAGGCCGTCGGCGAGGTGACGGGGCTGAGCGGGTTCGAGCTGAAACGGGTGATGCGCACCGGCACGGTGGCCAGCGTCGACAACCGAAATTGGGAGCTCGGCGACCACGTCTCGACCATTCGCCGCCTGTCGCAGTCGCGCGCCGTCGCGCTTGACATGGAGTTGGCCGCCATCGCAGCGAATGGTTTCCGTTTTCGCGTGCCCTACGGCACGCTGCTCTGCGTCTCGGACAAACCGCTGCATGGAGAGATCAAGCTCGCCGGAATGGCTGGCGAATTCTACCGTCGGCGGGTCGGCCAGCATCTCGAGATCGGCCTCAACGCGCTCGATAAACTGAAATCGCAGGAGCGGGAGCGGCTGCATTCCCGTAAGCTTAGGAGCTTTGCCGAAGTCGCATTTCAGTAGGACTGCGGAATCGGTTCGCGACGTCATTTATCACCGAGGAACCCGCCGAAGGTCGGGGGGCGTTCGACCGCTATCGCCTCCCCAACGACGGAGCGCCACGCTCTAAGAACTCTCTGCGTTTGCCGGCGAGGACACAGGCTTGGTCAAAGTCGATGTTCTCAAGCTCGGACTGGCTCGGCCGCGTGAACGGCTCGGTCTATTCCGGCTCTCGCTCGACCTCCCGCCCGTTGCTGGGCAGGATCACCACCGTCCGCATGTTGGGATTGGTCTCGTCTGGATTGCCGATCTTCGCGTTGGCGTCGGGCGAGTCTAAATAGCGTTCGATCAGCGGAAGCAACAGTTTGATGGCATTGCGATCGCTGCGCATGGCGTCGTTTGCGAGCCGACGGAGCATCAATTCAAGCCCGGGGATCCAGCGCTTTTTGCCGTTTTCCGTGACGGCGACCTTCTGTCCAATGACCTTCTTCAGGATTGCCCCGACGGAGCTGCTGCCTTTGGGTCGCCCCTTCGGATTGCCGCTTTTGCCTGGCTTGAATTGCAATGCCTTCGGCGGGCGCCGATAGCCGACGACGTAATCCGCCGGCCCCCGAGCTTTTCCGATCAGGAATGGCCACTCTCCGGACCTGGCTGCAATCCTCGTCGGGCGCCGTCCGCTCGTCGCGCCGACGCGCCGCCAAAGCGGCGAAACTTTCGCCGGTGGCTTTGAGGATCGCCGCGCGTCCCGTCTCGGCCTCACAGCGCCGAATGGTCACGTCGACATGGAGCGGATCAATCTGGACGCCGCGGCAGCGCCTTCCCGTCCGCTCGGCGGCGATCAGCGTCGATCCGGACCCAAGGAAGGGATCGATCACGACGTCGCCGCGCGCGGTGACGTCGAGAAGCGCGTCCGCCAGCAAGGCCGTCGGCTTCACGGTGGGGCGGTCTTTGAGGCCCCTGCGCGTCCGACCCGATCGAAGAGGCGCCCGGGTAAACCCAAAGGTTGGAGCGCCAACGTCCTTTTGCCGGCGTTGGTCTTGGCCCAAACGATCAGATTGATCGGGGCGAGGCCGAGTTGCGTCGCGGCCGCGTGGATGGTCGGCAGACCCCGCCAATCGATAAAGGTGCCCAACAGGCCGCCATCGGCGAGGCGATCCAGAGCCGCCCTCATCCAGGCGAGGTTGAAAGTGAGGAATTCCGCCCCCGTCATTTCGCCCGACGCCATGGCGAACTCGCGGTGCGATCCGCCGGTGACGTTGCCGGAAATGCGAACATTATAGGGCTCGTCGGTCAGGACCAGCCTGGCTGGATCATCGCCCCGCATGAGAGCTTCGAAGACATCCCCGCCGGTGGCGTCGCCGCAGGCGATCCGATGATCGCCTACAAGGAAGACGTCGCCTTGCCGCGCGATTGCGACAGCTCCGGGCGCGGGCGCAAGCGGCCCTGGTTCGTGCGGCGGCGGATCGTCGCCAAGCAGAATTTGATCGATCTCGGGCGCGCTGAAACCCGAGATCTCGATCGGCGCCTGTTCGACGATGAGCTCCTCGAACTCGATTTTGAGGTCCGCAAGGCTCCAGGCGCCGTTTTCGCCCAGCCGGTTGAGGGCGATGCGCAACAGGCGTTGCTCGGCGCCGGTCAGATGCCCGACGCGAATGCAGGGAATGCGCGGAAGCCCCAACTGCTTGGCGGCCTCGACGCGAATTGCGCCATCCAGGATGGCGTTGCCGCTGCCGATCAGCACGGGATCGCAAAAGCCGAGTTCGGCGATCGCGGCCGCGACTTCGCGAACATGAGCCGCTTCCTGACGCCGTACCTTGCGCGTCGGGCCGACGAGATCGGCAGGGGATATCTCCTCGACCGCCAAGGTGGGCAGAAGATCGTTGCGCCGCCGCAGCGGCGGAGCGGACGCCAATGCGGAAAGACGCTCGCGGCGGCGCTTGCTTTGAGCCTTCAGGTCCGCTCGGAAAGCCGACGATCGATCGGTGAGTCTATCGAAAGGAGCCATTTTATCCCCTTTCGTCCGAAGCGGCTGACGGACTTGGCGCCCGGCGGATCGGACGGGTGCGCGCCCCGAATGCGTTCGCGCGTTTCGAGGGTGTGGCTGAAGCGTGTCAATCGAGAGCCATCCGACGCGGGCGTCGCCCCGAAGGTCCGCGCAATTTTTCAAAGAGCTCAAATGATCCGTAGCGCGCAACGCCCCCCCTCCATGACTAAAGACTGGGCATGCTACGGCGAGGCGGGCGCCCCTGACCAAGGCACTAATTCGCCTATCTTTCGATGTTCACGGAGTGGAGGGGCTTCGCGGCTGTCGGCGTCACGCTTTGCGCGGCGAGCTTCTCTGGGCGGCATTTCGCCGCTTCGAGCGGCCGTGGGCTGGCCGAGGGTCGAAATGGGCGCAGCCGAATTCCCGCCGGGTCGCCTGCGTCAGCGGGTCGGAGAAATCGTCCGTGATAGGATCCCAAGTGTAGCCATGGACATGCGTCACAGAAGGAGCTTCATCGAGCAAAAACTCATGCGCGGCCGATGCGGCGCTGATCTTCCGCCCGCGCGGAATCGAAAGGCCGGGCGCGATCGCGGCGGCGATTTCCATAACTTCGCGTCCTTCGATGACGGACGTGAGCAACCCGATGAATTCGGAGAGGTGCCCGTCGTCAAAGATCGTTTCGACGATCGACGTCTCATTCCAGGCGGCAAGCAGAACTCTGGCCCGGCGAATGATCGCTTTTCGACTACGGCCGGGCGACGCGAAAAACCGGATGGCGCCGACGACGGCCGGCTCCCTTTTACTCTCATTTGCAACGCGAAATCCCCGGCTAATCGCCAGGCTCGCCAATGGCCGCGCCCATACCGGTTTGGCGCCGTGTTCGATCAACAGGGGCTCGTAAGCCTTCGAGGGGTGGGATTCTGCAGCGCGATCACCGAGCGTCCACGCCATCAGGAACATTCCGCCAAACATCGGCGAGAATTCGACGAAAGCAGCCCGCACATGCTCAAGTAGTTCGGCGACGTTCCGCCGCGTTGGATATCCTTGCAGACGATCAGCGAGGCAATCGGCCAGCGTTCGATCGATTGTCCGGGGGGCAGGTTCGGCGCGTGGGTCAGCAGTCATTAATCACGGCATTCCGACAATAAAGCGGCGGCGGCGGCGCGCGCGCCACGCCCTGGCAAGTCGCGTGACATAATATCAAGATTTCAAAGCAGATCGAGAAGCGACCACTTGAGAAGCCTCGCGACGGCCGCGCCAGAGCCGGGGAGGCCTTCGCGTTTTCGCTAAGGCGGCTTTTAGCGACAATTATTCCCTGTTCGCACGAAAAAATTCTCTGATCCGACGAATTTTTCCCTGTTCCACCGGGTAGGGAATTCGTTCGCAACCTCCTGAATTACATCGAGATTTTAGGGCTTTCTCGCGGAAAAATAGCCCAAAATCGAAAAATTCCCTGTTTTTTCCCGTTAGCAGGGAATTCGCCCCCCGAGACCGGTTCGACGTGGACTGCGTCGTCAGCCAACTATTATTGATAATATTTAGTTTTGTTAGTTTTTGGTTGCGCCGGAATCGGTCCGACATATCCGACGGTTACTGGCCCCCCATCATGATGGTCGTTCTTTTAGAGACGCAAAACCGCGGCCTGAGGCGGGCCAAGGCGCGTGGTGTCTCTGCGGCCCTTTTTCGACCCGTCAGATGTCGAGCATTTTTGGGGGGATCGACGCGGCGTCAGGCAAGCGCAAATCCGAGGAGCCGCCGCTGCTTCCGCCAATCGTGCGGCAGATTTCTGGAAAGCGCTACGAGCCGCGTCGGCGTCAGCTCGATCGGCTGTTGGCCGACCAGGATCGCGCGAACGATTTCGGGAGAGAGATACGAGAGACGCACGAGCACCGCCACATAATCGCGCCTGACGCCGAGCCGCGACGCCATGGCCTCGATGCTGTCGTCTCGGCCCGCAAGCAGCATGTTGCGCGTTGCGACCGCTCGGGCGATCAGGGCGGCGAGGCCGTCGTCGATCGCTTTCGCGGCGCCAGCGCCGATCACCAGCCGCACCCCCTTTCCCACCCGGCGAAGGCTTGCGGCGATCGACAGGACAAAAGGTTCGACAGCCGGGATGCCATCTGTAGGCTCGGGCGTCGCGTCGGACATGACGCTCGACACGAGTGCGGTTCGATCGAGCCACACCGAGACTTGCGTATCACCGATCCGGATTTGCTGGACTAAGGATTGGACGCGTTCCCGTAACTCAAGTGATGCAAGCTTGGTCCAACGCTCCGCCAGCTTTGCCGAACGGTCGAGCGCCGCGCGCTGGGTCGCGGCGTCGAGGCCGAGCGGCGCGACGGCGTCGCCGATTTCCGCGCCAGACGCGAAGAGCGCGCGGAGACGGTCGAGCACCAGCCCTTCGATGTCGCCCGCCGGAATTCGCCGGCCTTTGACATGCGCGGAACAACCGCCTGAGACAAGCGCCGTCGAGACATAATATCGATATCGCTTGCCCTTCTTGACGGCATGCGTCGGAGTGAGACGATTGCCGTCGCTATCGATCAGGCCCGACAACAAACTCGGCGCTTCCGCTCCAACCGCTAATGAGCGCTCGTGGCGATTGGCCGCGAGCCTGTCCTGAACAGCCTGCCAAAGTTCCGGCTCGATGATCGCTTGGTGCTGGCCAGGGTAGATGTTGTCCTTGTGCGCGACCTCGCCGCGGTAGAGCCGGTTCTGCAGCATCAAGTAGAGCGCGCCGCGCGAGAAGCGCCTGCCGCCGGCGAGCTGTCCGCTCGCTCCCTCCCGTCGCTTGCTCACGACGCCGGCCCGCTCGAGCTCCGCCTTCAACAGCGCGACCGAGCCGAGCTCGGCGTAGCGTCGGAAGATCGACCGGACGCCCGACGCCTCCGCCGCGTTGACCACCAGCTTGCGATCCCTGACGTCGTAGCCGAGCGGCGCGTTGCCGCCCATCCACATGCCCTTGGCCTTCGACGCGGCGATTTTGTCGCGGATGCGCTCGCCGCCGATCTCGCGCTCGAATTGGGCAAAGGAGAGCAGCATGTTGAGCGTCAGACGTCCCATCGAGGTCGTCGTATTGAACTGCTGCGTCACCGACACGAAGGAGGCGTCGTGGGCGTCCAGCACATCGACGATTTTCGCGAAGTCAGCGAGCGAGCGCGTCAGCCTGTCGACCTTGTAGACGACGATGATCTGAACTTTGCCGGCCTTGATTATCGGAGAGGAGCCGCTGCAGCGCCGGCCGCTCCATCGTGCCGCCGGAGAGGCCTCCGTCGTCATACATGTCCGCAAGCGCGCTCCATCCGGCGTGGCGCTGGCTCAGGATAAAGGCCTCGCAGGCTTCGCGCTGGGCGTCGAGAGAATTGAACTCCTGCTCGAGCCCGTCCTCGGACGACTTCCGCGTGTAGATCGCGCAACGGAGCGTCATGCTGGATTTTGGACGTTCAGGCTTCCGCATGCTCGCCCTCTGCTGTTTCGACAGAATGGCCTGCGCGCCGTCTCAGGCCGAAAAAACGGGGACCCGACCAATGGGCCCCAGTAATCTCACGCGCGACAATGGTGAGGGAGCGATAGCGCCGGCCATGCCATTCGAACCCGTCGGCATGGACAAGCACGGTATGGGTAACGCCCCGCCATTCCCGCACAAGGCGCGTGCCAGCCTTCAAAGAAATTGGCGGCGCGGGCTTGCGCGCGTCGCTTGCCTCCGCGTCGCGGTTCAGGTGCTGCAGCTTGCGCAGGATCGATTTGGAGAGGCCGCCGAGCGGCCTCTCCTGGAGTTTGTAGCTGATTCCGCGCATCAAGAGATCACGCGACAACCGCATGGGCGGCGGCGTCCGATGCAGCCGCCGCCATTCGCCGCGCAGCTCGAAGATCGTCACCGCCGAGAGCCGCTCGAGCGCCTCTGCAATGTCGATCGCCGATTTGGCCATCTCAGCGACCCCGCCGCGTTTCGATACGGTAGCGCCTCGCGCCAGCCTCGGCCTTGGATGAGGTCAGCGGGAAGCCAAGCTTCTTTTTGACTGTGCCCGCCAAAAACCCACGCACGCTGTGCTGCTGCCAGTCTGTCGCCTGCATCATCTCTTCGATGCTGGCCCCTTCGGGTCAACTCAGCAATGTGAGTATGCGCTCCTGTTTTGTGACTCCCTCAAGCTGCGGCTCATGAGCCGCTAAAGCCTTTGGCGATGTTTCGAGGGCTTGTGCCGGCGTCTCGGCGGTGATCGCAATGGACGCAGCCTTGTGCGCCCAGGCGCAGGATTGGATTTGGCGCGCGTCTTCTTCGGCACGCCGCTCTTGGGGTTTGAAGACTTCTTGGCGGAAAGCGTCGACATGGCGGTGGGCTCCGTTGGGTCGCGGCGTCGGAATGACGCTCGCACCACCCAAAGCCCCGCAAATCGCGAGGCGAGCCCTAATCGTGTCGTCGGGTAGCCAAGTCCACCGGCCGACGCACACACCAATGCGTACTATGCGGCGGAAGTCCAGTCGGTTTTGCCACATGCACGGGGCAATTAGTCCAAATTCCTGCGCGGCGTCACGGACGGAAAATGTCTCGGCACAAATACGGCGATGAAGATCACATCAATCGCAGCCGCAGCGATTATCGCGGCGACTTTGGCGCATGCTGATACCCTTTGGTACTGCAAAGGTGAAGAATGTGTGGGCAGATCGGTCGGACTGTCCGACCCACTGGGCACATACAACAATCCCATACAGGATCAGTTGGAGGGCGATTTGTCGGTCCCAGTCCATCGCGGGATGTATTGCGCGGCTGGCGCATGGCACCACGGATGGCTGCGGCCATGGGAGCGCAGCCCCGTGATAAAGGCGAGCTGCGGCAGCGCTGTTTATCGGATGCCGCACTGACCGAGCCCCGACATAAATCAGCTACGCGTCATTAAAAAGTCAAAACCAGTCGGATCGGCCCCCCTCGGCGATGCACGTGCCGGCGATCGTCGCTGATGCCGGCAACCAGGCCGCGCACCGCTTCCTCGAATTTTTCGCCGCCACCATCCGCAATAAGAATACCCGCATGGTCTATTACCGGGCCGTGACGCGGTTCTTCGCCTGGTGCGATCATCACAAACTCGGCGAGATCGCCGATATCGAGCCGCTGCACGTCGCCGCCTATATCGAGGGCTTGCAGAAGGATTTCGAGAGGCCGACAGTCAAGCAGCACCTGGCCGCCATCCGCATGCTGTTCGACTGGCTTGTCACCGGTCAGGTCGTTGCGACAAACCCTGCCCATGCCGTGCGCGGACCGAAGCACGTCGTCAAGACCGGCAAGACTACGGTCTTGGATGGCGACCAGGCGCGGAAGCTTTTGGACAGCATCGACGTTTCAACGGTCGTCGGTCTACGCGACCGGGCGCTGATTTCCGTGATGACATTCGCCTTCACCCGGATCGGCGCCGTCGTCGGCATGCGCGTCGAGGACTACTACCCCAAGGGCAAGCGCTGGTGCGTGCGCCTGCATGAGAAAGGCGGCAAGCGGCATGAAATGCCGGCGCATCACAATCTCGAAGCCTATCTCGACGCCTATATCGAGGCGGCAGGCATCCGCGAGGGCGGCAAAGCTCCCCTCTTCCGCTCCGCCGCCGGCCGCACCGGCGATCTGACAGACAAACCGATGAACCGCGTCGACGCCTGGCGCATGACCCAGCGCCGCGCCGCCGAGCTCGGCATGCGGGGGAAGATCGGCTGCCATACCTTTCGCGCCACGTGCATCACCGCCTATCTGGAAGCCGGCGGCACGCTCGAAAACGCTCAGGCGATGGCGGCGCACGAGAGCCCGCGTACAACGAAGCTTTACGATCGCACCGGCGATCAGATAACTCTCGATGAGGTCGAGCGGATTACGATTTAGCGACAAAACTAATGCTTGGCATCCTGCGAGAACCTGCCCCCAGCAGTTTCGGCAATGGTCCAGGTGCTAAAGGGGATAGGATGATCCGAAACAACTCTTGGATTGTTAAAAACACTTCGCACACAGTGTTTGTTTTTGTACATGGCATCTTGTCGTCTAGTGAGACTTGTTGGTTGAATCGCGAGGCAGATGTTTGTTGGCCTCAGCTGGTGGCTTCAGACCCGAGGCTGTCCGCCCCTTCTGTATTCGTTAGCGGATATACCGCCGATCTTGGTTCAGGCATTATCGATGTCTACGATGCGGCAAAGCAAGTGATGGCCTACCTCCACGATGCGGGCCGCCCGGAAGCTCCTCTCCGAAAACCCCGAATAACCTTCGTTTGTCATAGCCAAGGCGGCATCGTCGTGAGGCAGATGCTTTTGTCGTTCACCGAAAAATTTCGCGATAAACAAGTCGGGTTGGTGCTCTGCGGCTCGCCAAGTTGGGGCTCAACTTGGGCAACGATTTTGACGCCCTTTTCACTTCTACTCCGGTTTCGACAGGCTAAGGCACTGAAGTGGGCGGGGCCCCGAGGTCATACGCCTTGACCGCGATTTTCTTTCCCTACTTGATAATCACCGTGTACCGGGCTTGATGGGAATGTGTCTTGTCGAAACCCGCGGTGCGGGGCCATTTTTACCTTTATTTGTTTCTGAGGCTTCAGCAACCCGCTATTTTCACTATTGGCGTCGCGTGCCCAAGACCACGCATAGCATGCTTGTTAAACCTAATGACACCGAACACCTCAGTCACAAATATCTAGGGTTAAGACCTGATTAACCATATTCTGATTCAAACGGTTGGCCAAAGGATTGGGGGGCTAGCCGATGGAATCGCATTTGTTCTGGTTCACGGACGGGCAGTGGGCGAAGATCGAGCCGCATCTGCCGACGAACCAACCTGGACCGCAACGTCACGACGATCGACGCATTCTCAGCGGGATCATGCACGTTCTGAAGATCGGCTGCCGCTGGGTTGATTGCCCGCGCGAATACGGCCCTGCGAAGACGATCTACAACCGCTTCGCCCGGTGGAGCGATCGCGGCATCTGGCAGAAAATATTCGAGACGGTCGCAGCACCCTCCGAGCCACCGGACGCGGTGGCCTTGGACAGCTCCCATGTTAAGGCACACCGCTGTGCCAGCGGTGGAAAAGGGGGGCCGGGCTTCAGGCCATCGGGGTCACGAAGGGCGGTAGAAACAGCAAGATACACGCGATTGTCGACCAGTATCTCAGGCCTTGGGCCTTCGTCCTGACCCCGGGCAACACCGCCGATTGCGTCATAGCACAGGACCGCGTCGGCCGCGTCCCGGGATCGAGCAACTCATGGCAGACAAGGCCTATGACGCCAACACGTTTCGCGCCTACCTGAAACAACGAAAAATCAAGATCGTCATTCCAGGCAAGGCCAACCGCAAGAAGCGGATCCGACACAACAAGATGGCCTGCAAAAAGCGCAATGTCGTCGAGCGATGCTCTGGACGACTGAAGGATTTTAGGCGCATCGCGACGCGCTACGACAAGCGCGCTGGAAACTGCTTCGCCGCCCTCTGTCTGGTCGCCACCGTCGCCTACTGGATTTGAATTATTCGAGTCCAGACCCTAGCACTACTTTGGCAGAATCAATTCGAGCGATGTCGGATGCGCATTCGGCAGTGCGGACATCGTTCGTAGGTTTTCACGTGCGTGTGCGATAGGGCTTTGATGACGGCTCGGCGGACCGCCGGCAGGGTCGGCTGCGGCGGCCCCCGTAGATTCTTTTTTTCCCGCTGCGCCTCTTTGAGGCGATGATGTTGGAGAAAAGCGTAGGCGATCATCGTCATCAGCGCGTGCCGGCGCAGCCCTTTCCATGATCGCCCCTCGAAGTGATCGAGGCCGAGTTCCTCCTTCATCTGTTGATGGGCCTGTTCGCAGACCCAACGCGCCTTGATCGCGGCGGCGAGCTTTTTAAGGCCTGCTCTCGCCGGCAGATTGGCAAGATAATATTTGCGTTCGCCGGACGATCGCCATTCGCCGATCAGCCACGCCTCTTCGCCCGGCAGATGCTGCTGGCCTTTGTCGAGAATGCGCTGCGGCGGCCCGTCGGCGGCGCGAACGCGCAGGGCGGCGAAGTGGGCGCTCAAGGGGCCTTTGACCCCGCGCCGCCAGCTCACCTTCCGCCATTTTGCCGCCGCCAGCATCGTCGCGGCGGCGGCGGAGAGTTGATCGGGGATCTGGTTCTTGCGCGGCCGGCCGCGCCCTGTCACGGGAAAGATCAGCGAGACGTCGGCGGGGTAGACCTTTTGATGCTTGGGAACGCCGACCGCCCAGATGAGCCCGCGCGCGCTCAAGCCCTGGCGAAACGGCGCCGAGAGGCCATAGCCGGCGTCGGCGAGCACGACGCCGAAACGCACGCCTTGCGCAATCAGGCGATCGATCTCCTCAAGCGCGATCTCGGGCTTGCTGCGCGGCTGGCGAAACGCTTCCGGAACGCCGGCCTTGTCCAGGCGCGCGGCCTCGCTCGTCCAGCTTTCCGGCAGGAACAGCCGCAGTCCCACGGCGACCGGGACCTCATGGCGCGCCAGCGTCAGCGAAACCAGCGTCTGGCCGTTGGCCCGTTTGCCCAGCATCGACGCATATTGCGGCGCGACGCCGACCGAATGCTCACCCTTCCTGGGCAGGCTCGTGTCGTCGATCACGAGGAAGGCGTCGGGCCCGCCGATCAGCCTGTCCGCCTGCTTCGCCAGTTCGGCCTCGAGCGGCGCTTCGTCCCAAAGGCCGTCCGAGATGAAATGATGCAGCCGGTCATAGCGGTCGGGCGCAAGGCGCGCCGCCATCGGCTCCATGCTCTTGCGATCGCCCGGACCGATCAGCCCCGCCACATACAAGGGGCACATCCGCCGCCGCTTCTTGTGGCCCAGCCTCTCAACGAAAGGCTTCAGCCAATCGGTCAACGCCGCAGTCCAGTCCGCCATCGCCCGCGCGCTCTCACGAGCGCTAAGCCTCGCCAATCAACCTAAACAATCCCTTAATCCGCCAAAGTAGTGCTAGGCTGAATCCCATCGCTCGCGCCTTGACCTGCCCCCGACGGGTGATCCAGTTTCAATGTTAGTGCATTTCGGATTCTAGCGCTACGGTTCGAGTGGGCGAGCGCGCGCCTCCAATAGCTGGCGCGCTCGCCCATGGCGCGACGGCGCGACCGCCAGGGATGATTGTCTCTGGCGCCGGCGGTCTGTAGTTGAGGGGCTGTGCGGGCGCAGATGGTTGTAATGACGCCGCCAGGCCTCGATCAACGCCTGCGCTTCGGCCAAACCGAAAAAGATTTCACCGTTGAGCAGTTCATCGCGTAGCTTGCTGTTGAAGCTTTCGCAATAGCCGTCCCAGGGACTGCCGGGCTCGATATAGGCCGTCTTTGAGCCGACAGCCGCGATCCATTCACGCAAGGTCTTGGCGATGAACTCCGGGCCATTGTCTGACCGAATGTAATCGGGTGGTTGGCGCAAGATCAGTAAGTCCGCCAGGGTCTCGAGCACGTCGGTTGAGTTGAGCCGACGTTTGACCCGGATGGTCAAGGCCTCGCGGGTGAACTCATCAATGACGCAGAGCATCCGGAATTTTCGTCCATCATAGGTTCTGTCCTCGACGAAGTCGTAGGACCAGACGTGATCCGGCCGATTGGCGCGCAAGCGCACGCAAGAGCCGTCGTTCAGCCAAAGGCGGCGACGCTTTGGCTGCTTCTGTGGGACTTTCAGCCCTCCCGTCGCCAGATTCGCTGGACCCGCTTGGCGTTCACGACCCAGCCGCCATCGCGGAGCAAGGCCGTGATCCGCCGGTAGCCATAGCGGCCATAGGCTTTGGCGAGTTCGATAATGTCGGCGATCCTTGCAGTCGATGTCGCGGGGTATTCCCGACTCATGGGCGAGGACGAGGCCGGGACCACTATGGCTGTTCGCGAACGGCGCGAGGCCGGGGTATCGATCGCGCACGCCTTCGGCGGACGTTTCGTCAAGACGACAGGCGACGGCGTGTTGCTCCAGTTTCCGTCCATCGTGGCGGCGGTCGAATGCGCGGTCCTGATGCAGAAGATGATGGCGGAGCGCAACGCCGCGCTTCCGGAAGACTAGCGCACCCTCTACCGGATCGGCGTCAATCTCGGCGACGTGCTGATCGAGGGCGACGAGCTGGGTGGCGGGCGTGTCCTTGAGCGTGCCGTTGAACACGCCGATGGCGGTGCGGACGGGCTGCAGATGAAAATGTCGTGCTCAGCGGAACCGGGCATGGAAAGCCTCCTTGATCTTCGGGCGAGCAGCAGTTCGTCGGCTCAGCCAGCCGACAGGCCGCCACCCGAGCGAAGCGCGGCGACGCTTTGGAAATAGGCCGGGTGATCCGCGGATAGGCCCCGGTGGACCTGTCGGGAGATCTCGTCGGCCAGCACCTGACCTTCGCCTCGCTCGAGTGCGTCAAGCGTCGTCCGCGCGATTTCCTCGGGCGAACTCTTCGGCGCGTCGACATTGCGGGCGAGGTCCGTGTCGATAAAGCCGGCATGCAGCCCGACGACCTGGGTACCCTGTTCCGCAAGTTCGATGCGAAGGCCGTTGGTCAGCGCCCACGCCGCCGATTTCGACGCGCCATAGGTCGCCAGCATCGGACCGTTCATCCAGCTTGCGACGGAAAGGACGTTGACGATTGCGCCGCCGCCGTTCTTCGCCAGCACGGGCGCGAAGGCGCGCACCATGCGCAGCGGGCCGACGAAGTTGACCTCGAACTGTTCGCGGGCCGCGTCGACCGCACCGTCGGTGAGAAAGCCGCCGGGCCTGGCGATGCCGGCATTGTTGACGAGCAGATTGACGTCGGTGGCCGCGCTCGCCGCCGCGGCGGCGTCCTCGTCGCTGGTGACGTCGAGTTTCAGCGGCACAACGCCGCCAAGAGTGACCGCCTCCGGATTGCGGGCGGCGGCATAGACCTTGGCGGTGCCCATCTCCTTGAGCGCGCGGGCAAAGGCGAGGCCGAGACCCCGATTGGCGCCCGTCACCAACGCGATTGATCCTGCAACTTTCATTGTCGGCTCCTGTTTGCTTCGGCCATATCATAGTTGCAATATATGATGAGCATCATATCTCATGTCAAGAGAGCCGTCGACAATTCGTGGACAGCAACCAGGGAAGGCCAGAAAAATGCGCTATCCCGCCAACCAGACGGCCGAGAGGCACGAGAAAATCCTGAAGGAAGCCGCGAAGCTTTTTCGCGAGCGCGGCTTCGACGGGGCTGGCGTCGCCGAAATCATGACGGCCGCCGGTTTTGTCGCAAATTTTCTCTTTGGGCGATCAATGCCTGGGATGACGAACTGGTTTACCCAGCCAGCGCATAGAACTGCTGCGATGGACGCGATTTACCCATCGCGCGCAACTGGCCCTTGCGGATCATGTGCATGAGTTCGACTCCGGCAAGAGTTGCCGCGGCTGACCGAAAGGATTTGAAACCCATCATCGGCCGCACCACTCGCTTGACGGCTCGGTGGTCCTGTTCGACGATGTTGTTCAAATACTTGATCCGACGGATTTCGATGTCCGCCTGATGTTCCGCGTTGTAACTCTCGATCGCCGCTGTATTGGCACCGCTCTTGTCGATCGTGATCTTCTCGGGCACGTCATGCTGACCGACCGCCTTGCGTAGGAACCGCAAGGCGGCTTTATGATCCCGCTTGGCCGTCAGCAGGAAGTCCACGGTGGCGCCGGCTTTATCGACCGCCCGATACAAATATTTCCAGGACCCTTTGACCTTCACATAGGTCTCGTCCAATCGCCAGCTGGAACCAACCCGGCGCTTGCGGGCGCGAAATTGCTGATCCAGCAACGGGGCGTATTTCACGACCCAACGATTGAGCGTGGAATGGTCAACCTCGACGCGCTCTTCCAGCATTTCCTCAAGCTGCCGATAGCTGATTGGATATGCCACATACCAGCGGACGCCCCAGAGGATCACCTCACGTTCAAAATGGCTGCCCTTGAACTCGATCATCGTGCTGTTCCACTGAATCCTTGTCCAGCGATTATACCCCAGGCCACCGCGAAGCAAAGTTTGCGACAGAACCGAAAAAAGCACGCGGACCAAGCAAACCTATTCGGCCCCTCTACATCGCCGCAGCGCAGCAAGCGTCTGCGCGGAGCGTTCCGACCGCGCTCGCCGTCGCCGTCTCTTTCCGTTTTGCGATGGGCGTGGCGGTCGAGACGGCCGCGCCGACCCAACCGCCGGCGACCGGAGGTTCAGGATGAAACGCGCCAACATGCGTAAGCGTCCGGACCTCCCTTACGAGCTTCGGGACCACACCGGCTTCGGTCGAAGGTGGGCTTGGTCCCAAGACGGCGCCCCGCACTCAGCTGCGGTCGGCGAACCTGAGTGCGCCAACCCGGCGCCAATTACGAAGAGAAGAAGAGTAACGCCATGAATATGAAAAACGCCATGACCTGTTGTGCCGCTTTGGCCTTTGTCGTCGCCGGTTCGATGATCGCCGGCGCCGCATCCGCCGAAGACAATATGAAATCGGAAGGCGCGACCCAGGACCACATGAAAACGGAAAGCACGACCAAGGACCACATGAAGGGCGACGCCATGAAGGGCGATGCGATGAAAGGCGACGCCATGAAGGGCGACGCGATGAAGACGGATGGCATGAAGTCCGACACGATGGGCACGCAAAAATAAATCGCACTCCAGCTTATCCGCTCCGGTCCTTGCGCCGGAGCGGGTTCGCAGCCGCTGAACGCGGCGGCGAGAACCGGGCAACGCGCATGACTGAAACTCAACAAGCAGATCTGGCGGGGCCGTTGCAGCGCCCGCGCCGGCTGGTTGTATATCGGCACGCACTGATCACGCGGTTGACCCACTGGACCAATTTGCTTTGCGTATTGGTGCTGCTGATGAGCGGCCTGCAGATATTCAACGCGCATCCTGCGCTTTATTGGGGACAGTTCGGCGCCGACGCCGATCCGCCCCTATTCGAGATCGGAGCCGATGATTCGGGCAATCGACCGCCGATCGGTTTCACCAAGATCGGATCGTCAACATTCGAGACGACCGGAATCCTTGGCGTGTCCCGCAATGCAAGCGGCGATGTCGTCGAACGCGGCTTCCCGCCATGGGCGACGCTTCCCAGCTGGCGCGATCTCTCGATGGGACGCCGGTGGCATTTCTTTTTCGCCTGGCTGTTCTGTTCGTCGCGAACCTCCTGGTCTATTACGCGACCGGAATCGCCAGCGGCCATCTCCGCCGCGATCTGCTGCCGAGCCGCGAGCAGCTGCGGCCGCGATCTCTTCTGCGGGATATAGCCGATCATCTCCGGCTGAAATTTCCGCGCGGCGAGGAGGCGCGTCATTACAATCCGTCCCAGAAACTGGCCTATCTGAGCGTGATTGGCGTGCTATTGCCG
The DNA here is from genome assembly GCA_963815815.1 of uncultured Alphaproteobacteria bacterium. GTDB lineage: Bacteria > Pseudomonadota > Alphaproteobacteria > Rhizobiales > Beijerinckiaceae > Methylocapsa. The sequence continues at coordinate 284,526 of CAWFIA010000004.1, read as the reverse complement.
ACGATGATCCTGACCGGCCTCACCATGTCGCCGGGGATGGATGCGATCCTGCCCTGGCTCGTCGACCTATTCGGCGGGCGGCAATCCGCGCGGACGATCCATTTCATCGCCGCCAACCTGATTGTGCTGTTCGTTATCGTGCATGTCGCGATGGTGTTTCTGGCCGGGCCGGTGAACGAGCTGCGTTCGATGATCACCGGCAGGTTCGTCATTTTTCGGGAGGGCGATCATGAGTAGCATTCGGGTTCCCCGGCGTCGTTTTCTGGCTCTTGGCGCGGCTAGTCTTGGCGGCGCTCTACTCGCCGGCTGCGACCGGCTCTCTGAGGCGCCGGACTTTCAGGGGTTTCTTGCGTCGGCCGAAGAGCTGACCTATCGCGCCCAAAGGCTGCTCGGCGGCGGCCATTCGATGGCGCGCGAATTCACCGCCGCCGACCTGTCGCCGGTGTTCAAGGTGAATGGCACCCATAACCCCGAGGGCGAGGAATACGCGGCCTTGCTCGAAGGCCATTTCGCCGACTGGCGCTTGCGCGTCGATGGGCTGGTCGCCAATCCCTTGAATTTGTCGCTTGAAGACCTGCGGAAGCTGCCGCAGCGGACTCAGATCACGCGCCATGACTGCGTTGAAGGATGGAGCGCCATCGGCAAATGGCAGGGCGTTCCGCTGGCCGTCGTGCTGCAGCGCGCCGGGCTTCTCCCGGCCGCGCGGTTTGCGGTGTTCCACTGCGCCGACATGTATGAACACGCGCTAGACGGGACGGGGCAATATTATGAAAGCATCGATATGATCGACGCGTTCCATCCGCAGACAATTCTTGCGCACGCTCTCAACGACGCGCCGCTTGCCGTCGGCCACGGGCGCCGCTCCGGCTGCGGGTCGAACGGCAGCTCGGCTACAAGCACGCAAAATACGTCATGCGCGTTGAATTGACCGACCGGCTCGACAAGCTCGGGCGCGGAAAAGGCGGCTTCTGGCCTGATCGCGGCTATGAGTGGTACGCGGGGATTTGAACGGGACGAGCCGTCGCAACATCCATCGCTTATGTCGGGCAAGCCTACGCGAAGTTGCAAGATTACCTATCTGCGTGGAGGCAAAAAGTTGGCGGTCGCAATAATTTATCTTGAGAGCCTTCGCGCCGAGGTCGGGTTTGAGAGATCCATCGCCACGAGAGAAGAGACCGAGAGGCTTCGAACCGAGACGCCGGCAGCCACAGGCCGTCGATGGGTGTGAGACGGCTCTGCCGGCGTGCAGTTTTGAACGAGCGAGAAATCGGCGATCGCGACCCCGTGCGCTGGCGCGGGCGGTGAGTTCAGGACGACCCCGCGGTCGCGACCTCGCGTAGCCGCTTAACCTCGGTTTCGAGCTCTTCGATGCGTTTGTCGCGCTCGGCGAGTGCGGCGGCGACGTCGGCAGCCTCGAAGCGCTGCGGAATGTGCTGCGAGCAATTCGTGTCCCAGGCGGAGAGGGTGAAGAGGATCACCTGTTCGGGCCGCGCCTTGTACCCTTCCGGCATCAGCTTTGCCGTCAGTTCGGCGTCGCCTTCGACGACGCGCGCCTCGCCCCAGATCTTGACCCTCTGTCGATGCGCATAATCGAAGAGGAAGAGATGAGCTTTGGGATTATCCGCGAGATTGCCCTGAGTTATATATTGCCGGTTACCGACGAAATCGGTAAAGCCAATGGTCTTGTTGTCGAGCACCCGCAGAAAGCGCGGCGGCCCGCCGCGGTGTTGAATATAGGGCTGGCCCTCCGCGTTCGCCGAGGCGAGAAAAATGCTCGTTTGTTGAAGCTTGCCAGATCAGCCGTGATTTGGGTCAGCCAGGAGCCTCGTTCTTCCATGCGCCAGTAAGAGTGGCGCGAGCCGTTGCGAGTTTGCACAGCCTTGACTGATGGCGTGAAGGCGACATCGCTGGAATAGGTGGTGTCCATCATGGCCTCTCGCCAAGACACACAAGTGAAACATTGCGGACATTTGTTTGTGCAAAAAGCCAAGCAGAGCGTCGAAAATTTCTTTCCTATGAGCCACTTGCAAAATTCATTGCCCGCGTGATTTTCTCTTCGTTGGACGAGGTATCGCTGGCTCCGGTTAAGCTGGTTTGACGGCCTTGCGGCGGAAAATTTGATCGACGGCGAGAGCGAGAATGCCAAACATCCGATGGCATTTCACCTTGATGGCGCCGCGCACGCGCACGAACCTTCCGCCGAATTCATCTTTCAATCGTCCATTGACGCGTTCGACCATGGTGCGGAAATCATAGAGCCTGTCATCTGGGTCTGGCATGGCGATCAATTTCATTCGCGCGACTTCCTCGGCGCACTCGGCTTTGGCTTCGTGTTGTCCGCTAAAATTGCGGTCGATCAACGCAACATGTCCAAGCGCCTTGCTTTGGTTGGCGATGGCGCCGGCGTCATAGGCCGCGTCCATCAGCTCGTAGAGATAGGCAACGCGCGCGCTTGTCATGGTCATCAATGGGATGGCGACCTGACTATCATGCACAGAGGCTGACGTCAGTACGCACGAGACCGGGATTTGACCGTTGGCGACATCGATGTGCAGCTTGTATCCGATCCATGTCTCTTTAAAGCCTTTGCTGTTCTTTTTAGCGCCGACATCACATTGGGTGGGAAGCTCAGCGAGCATTTGGTTGACGGTCTGCGCCGTTTGCCGTTCGAGGCGGGTTGGTTCCGGCTTAGGCCGTTCCGCCTCTTTGCGCGGACGCCCGCGGGTCGTTTTGGGCTCACGCCCGGCCGGCGGCGGAGCGCCAGCGGGAGGCGGCGGCGGCGCATCGTCCTTCTTGGCCGGTTTCTCGCGCGCCTCTATCTCCGTGGCGTCGCGCGCGATCGTGCCGATGATGCGCCCGCCAAGTGTGCGTTCAATCAGCGCCGCATGCATTTTATCGGGCAGATCACCTTGCGCAAATTCAGCAAAGGCGCGGGAAAACGTGGCTTCCGAAGGAACCTGCGCCCGCCTCTCCCAACCACAGACACGGCGCAGTGGTTGGTCGACGCCAAGACGATCAATGAGAGCGCGGGTGGTGGGAGCGCCGAACACCGCCTTGGCGACAAAGGCGCGCGCCAGGCCACGCCTATCCTCCTGCGGACGCCCAGCGCCGCTGGACGGATCAGGGACGAAGGCTTCGAGGCCGATCACATCGAGAAGGGTGATGAGCCGACCGAGCGACTCGGTCATCAGCTCGATTTCTTCGCACAACCATGGCAACAAGGAGCGTTGAATGTGAGTCCAACGCGCCCACATGGCGTCAAGAGGATCAGTCATCATGTTACCACAATACGTCTGATTCAAATCGCAATGATAGCAAAATAATACCAGAATAACACACTAAAGTCATTCTACACGCTACTTGATAATACTGCGCTACTTACTACATACAACACCCGCATCAAACCGGCTTTGCTAATAATTTTGCAAGAGGCTCTAAGGAAAACTGGAATTTCCGCCTGTTCGAATTCATAGCGTCCACCCGGCTTTTGAATACACCCTCAAGGCACACGCGAAGAGACGATCAAGTTCACCTCCCCAATAATGTAAGAAAGACAAAATGTTATACTCTAACAATAGAAAGTACAATTCCCTATGTCTGTAAACCAATACAACGAGCGTCCTGCCGGTAGCAATGAAAATGCCGGTAACACCGAAAATAATTCATCTAACATTGCTAGCCAGAACTTGCCTCCTAAGGGTGAAGCGGATCAGTCGCAAGTCGAGCCCGTGAGCTGACCCTAGAAGAACACGTCGCCATTCTCGCCGATGAACTCGCCAAGGTCGAGGGCCTTGGTCTCAAGGAGCTTCTCGCCGAGACCGCGAAAGAAACAGAGGCGGAACCTGACTTATTAGGCCGGATACACCCTGACAGAACAGCAATCCCTGATGCGGTTGACGTGCTTGACCCGCTCGGCGATCAGGATCTTGCGCTCGCGACAAAGTCGGCGGCGGTCCTCTTCCTCGGGTGTCGGCGCTTTGACCATCGCGCACGCCCGAGGCTCGCCGCGCTTATACGCCAGTAGCGTGCGAAGCAGTGCCTCGCCGTCGATCCTGTCAGTCTTCGCCCGCCGGCGCCGACGTGAGGTCGCGATCGAGGCCGGATCGACGACGTGGCTGCTGATTCCGATCGAAGCCGCCCGTCATAACGAGATGATGCCGCCCACCGTAACGGAATGATCCCGCCCCGGGGTTTTCCAGGGTGACGAGCTCTTTGCTGGCCTGTTTAGGGTCGCGCCTTTGGCAATCCAAGGGAGCGGCCGATGCCAGCGTCCAAGGGACAAGGCGAAAGTCGAGCAGGCGGCGCTCATTGTCGGGCGATGGCTGTTGGGGCGACTGCGTCATCGGACATTCTACAGCCTGACGGAAGTGAACGCGGCCATTGGCGAGCTTCTGACGCGTCTCAACGAAGAGCGTCCGATCCGCCGGCTCGGCGCAACCCGCCGGCGCTTGCTCGAAGAGATTGATCGCCCGGCGCTGAAGCCCCTGCCGATCGAGCCGTACGAGTTCTGCGAGTGGCGCGCCTGCCGCGCCGGCATCGATTATCACGTCGAGGCCGACGCCCATTATTACAGCGTCCCGCACCGCTTCGCCCGCGCCGATGTCGACGTGCGGCTGACCGCCAGGACCGTCGAGGTCTTCCTCAAGGGCGAGCGCATCGCCGCGCATAGGCGCATGAGCGGCAATTACAAGCACACGACCGTGACGGAGCCTATGCCGTCCAGCCATCGCCGCTACGCCAGCTGGACGATCGACCGCATTCGCGCCGACGCGCGTCTCATGGGACGGCCACGGCGGCGCTCTGCGAACCGATCCTGGAGCAGAGGCCGCATCCCGAGCAGGGCTTTCGCGCCTGTCTCGGCATTGTCCGGCTCGCCGGACCCTATGGGGCCGAGCGCGTCGAGGCGGCGGCGGAACGCGCCGTCGCGATCGGCGCGCGCACCTATGGCTCGGTGAAATCCATCCTCGCCAACAATCTCGATCGTCGCCCCGCGCCAAAGCGCGCCGCGGACGGAGCGCCGATCCTGCACGCCAACATCCGCGGCCCGCGCTACTACAATTAGGAGAAGCGACCTTGCTCAATCATCCGACGCTCGACCAGCTGCACGCCCTGGGCCTTTGCGGCATGGCCAAGGCCTTCGCCGAGACAAGGGCTTCCGGGGATGCGGACGGCCCTCGGTCATCCCGAATGGCTGGGACTCCTGCTCGACCGCGAGGCGTCATGGCGCCGCGACAAAAGGCCGGACATACGATCGCAGCCGTCCAAATCGTTCGAAGCGCCAGAATTGTCCTTGCCATCAGAGGCCGTCCACATAGGACGACTGGGGCCTCGAGCCGCTCGACGCCGCCGGCCGACACGATCTCCTCGAAATCCTCGAGGAGCGATACGGCCGCCGCTCGACGATGATCACATCCCAGCTCCCCGTAGACCGCTGGCACGAGATCATCGGCGATCCCACCTACGCCGACGCGATTCTTGACCGCCTCGTTCACAACGCCCATCCATCGAACTGACCGGCGAAAGCATGCGCCGGACCCGAGGAAAGCAGAACCAAAAGGCTCGACCAAAGGTCAGCGCCGGCGACAGAAAAATCATCGGCCAGCGAGGCTCGCGACCCGGGCGGCATCATTCCGTTAAGGTGGGCGGCATCATTCAGGAATCCCGGGCGGCACGATCCCGTTATACCCGGGCGGCTTCGTCGGAATCACCATGCCGTCGCGGTAGCGCGCCACGGCAGAGTGTACGTCGAACAAAGTGCCGTAAGCGTCGAAGACGTAGGCTGGGCCGGCTATCGGCCGAGGCTGGTTGTTCATATTGCCTCCCTGTGCGAACGTTTCATAAAGTTGACCATTAGCTGCGTGAGAGCCTCTGGCGCATCCTCAGGAAGGAAGCGGCCGGCCTGCTCGATGACCTCAAATTGGGCATTTGGCATCGCGTCGGCCAGCCGCGCTCCGTAACTCAATGGTTGGAATGCATCCTCCGAGCCCCAGACAATGAGCGTCTGAGTTCCGAGAGCGAAACCACGCCTGCCGAGCGTCAAGCGGAGCCCGAATGCGTTAGCCACCCCGCGATCGCCGGCCATGTCTCCTTGAGCGTGCGCGAGCCCATGAAGAGACCGATGTGTCCGCCGGGGACCAGCTTCTTCTCGATCCGACCTTTAGGGGTTCCGACGAGGTTCTCCGCCGCGAAAACCTGCTCCCTGGTCGTGATGTCGTCGCTCTCGCCGGCGAGGAGATAAAGGGGACATGCGATCGACTCGAGGTTCAGGCGACGGCCGAGCCCCACGAACTCGCCCTTGGCGAGGCGGTTCTCCTTGAAGAGCTCGCGGATCGCTTGCAGATACCAGCGCCCAGGCAGGTCGAGCGGATCTTCGTACCAGCTGTCGAACACCTCGACCCGCTCTTTATACGCCGGGTCGTCCATGTGCTGATAGAAGTCGAGGTCCTCGGCGACATAGTGCTTCTCGGGATGCATGTTCTTCCATCCCGCCAGCATGATCTGGCCCCGCATCAGTCCGCCGCCGAGCCTGACGAGATCCTCGTAAACCGACATCGGAGTGTCTTGAGCCATGCGCTTGATCGGACCGTCGCCCGCGTCCGTGTCGATCGGCGACCCGGCGAGAACGAGCGCGTTCACCTTGTCGGGAAAGCGCGCCGCGACCATCGCCGAGGACCAGCCGCCCTGGCAAAGCCCGACGAGATTGACTCGGCCGCCGAGGTCGTCGATGGCGACGATCAGCTCCTCGAGGTAGTTGTCGATGTTGAAGTCCTTCATGTCTTCGCTCGCGGACTTCCAGTCGGTCAGCGCGACGTGGCCGACGCCGCCCTCGAGCAGCGTCTCGATCAGGCTCTGGCCTTTGTGATAGTCGGCGATCATCGCCCTGTGCCCCGCGAAGGGCGCATTGACGAGAGTTGGAATCCCGCCCGGGCGCCCATAATCGCGCAAAACCATGGTGCGCAGATCGAGGCGCACCACATTGGGCGACGCCACTTTTGCCTTGAGCCCGCCGTGGAGCTTGAGCTCCTCCTGGACGAATTCGAGGTTCCTGAGCGTGAGATCGGCCTTCGCTTTCTCCATTCCCGCCACCATGGCGACGGGCCAGAAGAGGGGAAGGGGAAGGCTGAGCGGCGGAGGCATCGAGTCTGCGGGAGCAGGGGTTTCGGGCATGACAGCCTCGCAAGGAGTGTCCGAACGCCGGCGGTTCGATCGTGAGGTCCGCGCGCCGGACGACGATGGAACATATTGCGAGGCTCGGCGTCAATCAAGACACCGCCGCGCTGGATGGTTTGCCAGCGTTGCTTTCCCCAGTTTTCCATGGCCTTCACGGTTCTCGGCGAAATTTGCCCGGACCGGGCCACGCCCTATTCAACCGACCGAGAGCCATCAAACGGTGCGCAAGCGGACCTTGACGCTTGGCGCCCGCCTGGAAGACCAATCGCTTCGGCAACGGCGGCCTGAGCGCCAAGATCCACGCCGCGACCGACGCGCTCGGCAACCCGGTCCGCCTGCTGTTCGGGCCAGGCCAGCGAAACGACATCACCAGGGCGCACGACCTGATCGAAGGCTTTGAGGCCGACGCCGTCATCGCCGACAAGGGTTATGACGCCGATCACTTGCGCGAGGCTGTCCTCGAACGCACCGCGGAGCCGGTCATTCCGCCAAAATCCAACCGCCGCGCGCCTCTCCCCTACGACAAGGCGCTCTACAAAGAGCGCAATCTCGTCGAGCGTTTCTTCAACAAATTGAAGCAGTTCCGGCGCGTCGCCACGCGATATGACAAACTCCTCGCCAACTACCGCGGATTCGTGCTCCTCGCCGCCATCGCGATATTGCTCAGATAATTCGTCTAATTCGTCACTACCGCCTAAATCCAATTCCTCGAGACGGTGGCAAATTTGTCCGGTCGGACGAGCGTGTGAACTATCCTTCCCCGTCCCCTATGCAACTCCGGCTAATCCGGCGGATGCTCACCCTTACCGATGGGATCGTGGCGAGAGTCGACAGATCGGGCTCAATCCCCGCCGCTGCGACGGCGGGGGGCCAGGACCTCTCAGCGCGCCGGATAAGCTGCTCGCCGCCGCTCATGACGGTGCAGGATGCGACGAAAGGCGCGAAGAAAGCCCGACGCCCGCGCTTGCGCCAGAATCGCCTGAGCCCGAAGTCGAGACCCCCTCCCAGCGAGCGCCGCGGAGCGGGAAAATTACACTCTGGGCGGCCACTCGCGCCCATATATGGGCAGAAAAGCCTTCATAAAGGCACCCCCGCGGGGCAATGGGCATTGTAAAAATGGGACAGCGTTTTCAAACGATCCAAATTTGCCACGACCTTCGAGCCACGCCGCTATTTCGTACGCGACGCGGACTTCCCGGATAATCTCGGCTGAGGCGCGAACCCTGGCGGGACTGCAACGATAGCGCCGCTCCTGGCGCAAAATGGCATCACCGCGCTTGACATGATCGTGGAGCACACGCCGATTGCGCCGACCCGGCGGAAAATTGGCTGAGCGAAAATCCTGCGCCGGTGCTGCCTGAGGCGCCGCCACGCTAACGCGCCAAAAAAGGCAGCACGCGGCGCTCGTGGTAGCCCCCTTGGTAGCCCGCGTCCCACGCGCCGCTTTCTACAATCTTCTAAGTTACCTGCGCGCGATACCTACGTCGGGAATAACCTGGTCCAGTCCGGCAAGATCCATTTAAAGGGCGAGGCGCTGGACCTCGGCCGCATCCGGCAGGACATTTACGCGGTCGGGGCGGAGAAGGACCACATCGTGCCCTGGGACGCGGCCTTGCGCATCACCCAACTTGCGGGCGGCAGGGTGCGCTTCGTTCTCGCGTCGAGCGGCCACATCGCCGGCATCATCAACCCGCCCCGCCATGCCACGCCCGAGCAGTGGCGCGCGGCTGCACAGCGCCACGCTGGGAGCTGGCCGGACCGGTTCGCCTGGCTCGCCGCGCACTCCGGCGAGATGGTCGCGCCGCCGTCCATGGGTAGCGAGGCGCACCCGCTCCTGCAGGATGCCCCCGGCAGTTACGTATTGGAGAAGTAACGATCGTCGCTTTTGATCTGACCGACAAGGACGCCGACGACGCCTCTCATGTCGAGGCGCCGCCAGAGCAGTTGGACGATGCGCCACAGTCTGGGTTTGATTGATCGGGAGCCGTCAGACGCCGTTCAGGCGAGACTTGCCGAGCGCCGTGCGGCCGAAAATGCGTCGCTCGCGGTCGCCTTCCTTGCTCGATTATGTGATCTCTTCAACCTCTTCCGTTTCGTCATCTTCCTCAATCAGTGGGATGGTATTCTCCTCGCCGGCCTGCTCGCCCACCGGCAAGACCAGATCAGCTATGACCGGATCGGCTGGGCGAATAGGTCCCCGCCTTGGCGGCGAACGCGCTATCTCCACAACTTGAAAAACGGCGTCACACTTGGGACAGACGATCGGCACGCGATTGAGATCGAAAAAGGGCGCGTTGCAGTTCACGCATCGGCGCTTTACGCCGAGTTCGGCATTGGCCACTGTGATTGATCCCTTCGAAGATTGGCCCTAGTCTAGGGCGAGAAGCTTTGCCTTTCGAACTGAAGTGCGTCCTTCATCGCGCCCGGCTCCGGTTGGGGTTGGGAAAATGGAGTGCCATTGGCTTTCTCTGGAGGCAGCGCGGCAGGGCCAAGACGGGAATCAGGCTGTCTGCCGCCGATCCTTCATCAGCGCGGCGTCGAGATCGGCCTTATTCACAGATACGCGCTGACTAAAGCCTTGAGCCGGCGAAATGCGAGGAATGTGCAGGAAAGTCGCCACGCGCCTGTAAGCGAGCCAGGATAACCCCTCGATCAATTCATGATCCGTCTCTACGATATAGTCTCCGGCAGGCTGCGCAGCATCCAGCTCCTTGAGGCTGAAGGGGTTTGCGAAAGAGATGGTGGCACGCTCGGTTTTAGCAGTCAAGTTGCAGTACCTCGTGTCTCCTACCCTCGCATTACATAAGCACGAAACGCCCAATTATTTAGTGGCGCCGATGTAATTCTATGCAGGTGATCATTCGTTCCTTCAACGCGCTCGGCGTGAATTCGGTCATCGTGCGCTGCGGCGCTCCCTTCAACGCCAATTGCTTGGAGAGCCGCCCGCAAATCCTCTGCTCGCTCCAGTTCCCGCTTTGCCTGTCCCATTGCACACTTCCCGCTTTGCGCTAAACATCGCATGGGAGATCGTGGCTGAGCGACCGGATGCCAATCCGCTCAAATTTCAAACTGACACACGACCAGTTTTGGCGGTGGCGCCGTAGGGCCGCCGCGAATGCCCATAGCGCGAAGGCGCCGGGTGAAAAGTTCGCCGTAGACCCGCTCGCGATCGCGCACAATGTATCGCGGTGCGTATCAACATCGATCCGCGTTTCCAACCCGATGGCGCGGCTGACGTCGGAGGCGCAAATGCCCAGCGCATCGGCGGCTTTGACGAAGCTGCCCCGCCCATTAGGAAAGACCCTGGGGAAAACCCCAGGGCCTCGCCGTTGTCTCCTCAAGCGAACCGGGTTCTTCAGTAATCCATGCCGCCCATGCCGCCCATGCCGCCTCCGGGCATGGCGGGAGCTTCCTTCTTCGGATGTTCGGTGATCGTCGCCTCGGTGGTGACGATCAGACCGGCGATCGACGCGGCGTCCTGGAGAGCCGTGCGGACGACCTTGGTCGGGTCGATGATGCCGAGCGCGACGAGATCGCCATATTCGCCGGTCTGCGCATCATAGCCGTAGCTATAGTCCTTGGCTTCGAGCAGCTTGCCGACGACCACGGCGCCGTCGTCGCCGGCGTTTTCGACGATCTGACGCGCCGGCGCCTGAATCGCCTTGCGCACGATGTCGACGCCGGTCTTCTGATCGGCGTTCTCGACGGCGAGGCCCTCGAGGGCCGGGATGGCGCGCAGCAGAGCAACGCCGCCGCCGGGAGAAATGCCTTCCTCGACGGCCGCCCGGGTGGCGTTGAGGGCGTCATCCACGCGATCTTTCTTCTCCTTGACCTCGACCTCGGTCGCGCCGCCGATGCGGATCACCGCGACGCCGCCGGCGAGCTTGGCCAATCGCTCCTGCAGCTTCTCGCGGTCATAGTCGGAGGTCGTGTCTTCGATCTGCGCCTTGATCTGGACGATGCGCGCCTCGATGTCCTTCTTGTCGCCGGCACCGTCGATGAGCGTCGTCGATTCCTTGTCGATGCGCACCCGTTTGGCGCGGCCGAGCATCTCGAGCGTCACATTCTCCAGCTTGATGCCGAGCTCCTCGGAAATCAGTTGGCCGGCGGTGAGGATGGCGATATCTTCGAGCATGGCCTTGCGGCGATCGCCGAAGCCTGGCGCCTTCACCGCTGCGACCTTCAACCCGCCGCGCAGCTTGTTGACCACGAGCGTCGCCAGAGCCTCGCCCTCGACGTCTTCGGCAACGATGAGGAGCGGCTTGCCGGACTGGACGACAGCCTCGAGCAAGGGCAGCAACGCCTGCAGGGAAGACAGCTTTTTTTCGTGGATCAGAATATAAGGGTCTTCGAGTTCGGCGACCATCTTCTCGGCGTTGGTGATGAAATAGGGGGAGAGATAGCCGCGATCGAACTGCATGCCTTCGACGATCTCGGTCTCGCTCTCAAGGCTCTTAGCCTCCTCGACCGTGATCACGCCTTCGTTGCCGACTTTCTGCATCGCCTTGGCGATTTCTTCGCCGATGAACCGATCGCCGTTGGCGGAAATTTTGCCGATCTGAGCGATCTCTTCATTGGAGGAGACCTTCTTTGAGTTCTTCTTAAGATCGGCGACAACGGCTTCGACGGCGAGATCGATGCCGCGCTTTAAGTCCATCGGGTTGAGCCCGGCCGCCACCGCTTTGGCGCCTTCGCGGGCGATCGAGGCCGCGAGCACAGTCGCGGTAGTCGTGCCGTCGCCGGCGTTATCATGCTGCTTCGAGGCGACTTCGCGCACCAACTGAGCGCCGAGGTTCTCGAACCTGTCGGAAAGTTCGATTTCCTTGGCGACCGTCACGCCGTCCTTGCTGATGCGCGGCGCGCCATAGGATTTTTCGATGACGACGTTGCGGCCCTTCGGGCCAAGGGTGATCTTCACCGCATTGTTGAGAATTTCGACGCCGCGCAGAATGCGATCGCGCGCGTCGGTGGAGAAACGGAGGTCTTTGGCAGCCATTTTTCATTCACTTCCTAATGGGAGAAACCGGGTGCGACGGGCTTGGGATTAACCGACGACGCCTAGGACGTCGCTTTCCTTCATGATGAGCAGGTCTTCGCCGTCGATCTTGACTTCTGTTCCGGACCACTTGCCGAAGAGGATGCGATCGCCGGCTTTCACGTCGAGGGGCGTGAGCTTGCCGTTTTCATCGCGGCCCCCGGTACCTACTGCGATGATCTCGCCTTCCTGAGGTTTCTCCTTGGCGGTGTCGGGGATGATGATCCCCCCTTTGGTCTTCGCTTCACCCTCGAGGCGCTTGACCACCACGCGGTCGTGCAAAGGACGAAATGCCATGTTGTTGCCTCTTTGTTCTTAGTTACCGTCGGAAAAGGACGGATGCCGCAGCAAACGAATAACCTAAATAACAAGCGTGTTAGCACTCATCTATATAGAGTGCTAACACCAGGAAATAAGAGCGCCTCCCCGGCTTGTCAAGACGCCAGGCGCAGACCGCCAGGACTTGCATGGGGGCAAAGCCCTCAGTTCCCCCGAACATGCCGACGGCGACGACGTACAAGGCTCCGAGGGAAAGTACACGTCGGGGGTTATCTGCATCCGGACTGTGCGGCTTGTGCAGGCGCAGACGGCGAGGACGTTCAGGCGCTCCTTGCCAAGGCCCTCAACGATTTGTTCCGAGCGCACAATGTTCCCGTGATAGATCAAGATTGAATTGTTGAACTTGGGAACAAGCGAAGTCAGAAAGAATCAGCTGGGCGGAGAATAAATAATCAGTCTGGCGCTGATCCTAAGCGCTCTTTCGGCAGTTTGGGCTTTGATGGCGGCTGTTTATCGGTTCCAGTCAGCGAAAGTGCAGTTGCCGACGGAGTTCCCGCTGGCCGTAACTAGAATTTTCCGCCTCAAGGCCGTCAAACCAGCTTAACCGGAGCCAGCGATACCTCGTCCAACGAAGAGAAAATCACGCGGGCAATGAATTTTGCAAGTGGCTCAAATTATTCAGGCGGAGCTGCAAGGCCATCCCGACCAAGTCGATTTGAGCTATCACCCAGCTCTTGAAAGACCCGCTGCGAGTCGCTACGGCGCGACCACCCCGAGCTTTTGGGCTGGTTTAAGCTGTACAATCGCAACCGGTCCTACCGAGATCAGGTGAAGCCGTTTAATTTCCTGATCTGCTTTCAAAGCCGGCCTCAACTGGCCCTCTCCGACGCCGAGGCCTGCGCCATCCCGAAAAAAGGTCCGCGGCCAAAGGCCCGTCAGCCGAAGCCGGTTGCGCCATTCGACAAAGACATCGGCAAGGCGAGCGCCAACGCCTTCGATCGGGAAACGGGAGCCGCGGTTTCGGGGACTGCGATAAAGACATACCGCGAGGCGCTCGCCCAATATCACCTCAGCCCCGAATCAAAATCCACAATGGGGATTTTCTCGACCGCGGGCGAACGGAACGGCGACACATTCAGGCGACCGCCATCGTTCATATCGGCAAGGAGGCGAACAAAGGAGCAGTTCTATCTCGGCCTCGATATGGACAGTCAGATCGAGTATGGGCCCGCGCTCGCCGACGGTTCCTTGGATGACCGCATTCGGCTCAGGGTGAGGAACTCGGTCAGAGGGAGGTTGCTCGGAAGTTGGGGATTTCGCGGATGACCCTCGGGAAGGCGCTATCGCAAGGGTGCGGGGCCTTGACACGGTCGGTTCGGCGGCGGATTGCGAGGAACGGCGAGGTCTGACCTTTAGCTGCAAACCGTGATTTTGTTCGAGATAGACACACCGTGAGTTTGGTGCAAATCTATGCCGATTGTCGAGGGCGAAATATCTCCCAGCATCTTCTCAAGGCTAGCGGAACATGTTCGGAATCCTCAAAGATCCCGATAAACGCGCAATCCTTTCTTGGGCTGAGCGGAGGAGCGGTTGTCGTCGCCGGGGGGATATGGACCGTCATCGCATTTGTTGTTGACCACCAAGACGGTGACAAGAAGCGAGGCGCGCCCGCTGTAGTCGTCTCGGGACAAGGGATTGCTTCGGGCCGGGACACAAAAATTGAAGGACCCGTGAACTTCGGCCTCGATGAAAAAAAGATGCAGGAAAAGCTTAAGGAGAACCTGCATCCAATTGCCGAGGGACAAAAGGAAACCCAAGAAGACGTTAGGGAACTCAAAGTGCTGGTCGCGAAGCTTTTAGCCTCTAGCCAAGCCCCTTCATCAAGAATGCGATGGCTATCGGCGGAATCCCCGCTCGCGGGACGGCTTTTCACGCCGTCGGCCTGTGGAATTGCGGATAAAACGTGATTGGAGGATCGCGCCATGTCGGAGAATCCGGCAATCGAACCGGCGAGGACGGCTGAAGGCTTGCGGCTCGCAGAGGATCGCGACCGCGGGAGCCTCTGGAAGCTATGGGGGCCGTATTTGAGCGAGCGGCAGTGGGGCACCGTCAGGGAGGACTATAGCGAGAGCGGCGACGCCTGGAACTACTTCAACCATGATCAAGCGCGCTCGCGCGCCTATCACTGGGGCGAGGACGGCATCGGCGGCATCAGCGATAAACAGCAGCGTCTGTGCTTTGCTTTGGCGCTGTGGAACGGCCGCGACCCGATCCTCAAGGAGCGCATGTTCGGCCTGACCAACAGCGAGGGCAACCACGGCGAGGACGTCAAGGAGTACTACTTCTACCTCGACAGCACGCCGACCCACTCATACATGAAGTTGCTCTACAAGTATCCACAACGGGAATACCCCTATGGCGACCTTGTCGAGACGAACCGGCGGCGTGGTCGTACCGACATGGAGTACGAACTGCTTGATACCGGCGTATTCAATGAAGACCGCTACTTCGATGTCTTCGTGGAATACGCCAAGCAGTCACCAACCGACATCCTGATCCAGATCAGCGTTTGCAATCGGGGGCCCGACGCGGCCGCGGTTCACGTGCTGCCCACGCTCTGGTTCCGCAATGTCTGGACATGGTGGCCGGAAATACCAAAGCCGTCCTTGCGTGCGGTGACGACAAGCGACGGTGTCGCCGGCATTGCCGCCTCCGATGCTCAGCTTGGCGACTATTTCCTGTATTGCGAGGGCAAGCCCCCGCTGCTCTTCACAGAGAACGATACCAACAACCAGCGGTGCTTCGGCTCGTCCAACGCCGGGCCCTATGTGAAGGACGGAATCAACGATTTCGTTGTGGCGGGTAGGCAGGAAGCCGTCAATCCGCGGCAGACGGGGACCAAGGCGGCCGCGAATTACAAGGTGGATGTCGCGTCGGGGCAAACCGCCATCGTCCGGCTTCGGCTGACCAATGTCGCGCCCGATGCCATCGGCGATCCGTTTGGCCGTTCTTTTGCGCAGACTCTGGCCCAGCGCCAAGCCGAGGCCGATGCGTTCTACCGCGCGGTAACGCCCCCCGGCGTCAGTGACGATGCGGCCGATGTGGTGCGGCAGGCGTTGGCCGGGATGCTCTGGAGCAAGCAGTGCTACTTCTTCGATGTGGACAAGTGGCTCGACGAGCACGGCGTCGACCCGATGCACCCTGGAGCCCGACAGGTGCGCAACAGCGAATGGCCGCACATGGTCACTCACGACATCATCTCGATGCCGGACAAGTGGGAATATCCCTGGTTTGCCGCGTGGGACCTGGGATTCCATGCCATGGCCCTGTCGGCGGTGGATGTCGATTTTGCCAAGCAGCAGCTCGATCTGATGCTGCAGGGCTTCTACATGCATCCGACAGGACAGGTCCCCGCCTATGAGTGGAACTTCAGCGACGTCAATCCGCCGGTGCACGCCTGGGCCGCGATCTTCCTGCACCGGACGGAGCAGGCGTTGGGCCGCGAGCCTGATCTGGCGTTCCTCGCACGCGCCTTCACCAAGCTCTCGCTAAACTTCACCTGGTGGACCAACCGCAAGGACCGGTTCGGAAAGAATCTCTACGAGGGTGGCTTTCTGGGCCTGGACAATATCGGGGTCTTCGACCGCAGCGCGCCGTTGCCCACCGGGGGAAACCTGGAGCAGGCCGACGGAACCGCCTGGATGGCCCTGTTCTGTCAGAACATGCTTGAGATCGGCGTTGAGCTCGCTGCGCGCGATCCGGCCTACGAGGACCTGGCGACGAAGTTCGCCGAGCAGTTCCTCTGGATCGCCCGTGCAATGAATGGGGCCGGTCCGGACGGTATGTGGGATGAGACGGATGGGTTCTACTACGATGTCCTTCGCCTTCCCGACGGTCGCGCGACGCGGCTCAAGGTACGCTCCATGGTGGGGCTACTCCCTATCTGCGCCGTCACGGTCATCGAGCCGTGGCAGCGGGACCGCGTTCCGCGGCTCTTGCAAACCTACACGGAGCGACTGCGGCGGATGCCGGAACTGCTCGACAGCATACACCCGACAGGGCCGGGCCATCAGGGTGTGGGCGAGCGCGGCATCTTGGGTCTTGTGAACCAGGACCGGCTGCGCCAAATCCTCATGCGAATGCTCGACGAGAACGAGTTCCTCAGCCCGTACGGCATCCGCGCGCTGTCCCGCTATCACGCCGAGCATCCCTTTGTGTTTTCCGTGCATGGCGACGAATACCGTGTGAATTACCTTCCCGCCGAGTCGGACAGCGGCATGTTCGGCGGCAATTCCAACTGGCGTGGCCCGATCTGGATGCCGGTGAACGCGTTGCTGATTCGCGCCCTGCTGCAGTACTATCTGTATTACGGGGATACGTTCAAGATCGAATGCCCTACCGGCTCTGGCAACTGGATGAACCTTTTTGAGGTGAGCCGCGAGATCGCCAATCGGCTGATCCGCATTTTCCTCCGCGACGAAACTGGCCGGCGGCCGGTGTATGGCGGAGCTGAAAAGTTTCAGACGGATCCAAACTGGCGAGATTGCCTACAGTTCTACGAGTATTTCCATGGCGATAACGGCGCTGGTATCGGCGCCAGCCATCAGACCGGGTGGACCGGTATGGTGGCGAAGCTGATCGAAATCTATGGGCGGGTTGATGCGCACACACTCCTGGGAGGCGGCAAGGCCGCGGCCTTTGCCCAGGTAAAGGAAGGGGAACTCGCCGGGCCGCCGATCCCCGGCTCGAATCATTGATCGGAGGCGTCCATGACGGCAGCGCCGCACTATCCGTCGTTTTTTCAGATTAACACCCGCGTCTGGCTGCAACGCCTGTCATATGAAAGCGACAAGCGGGTCACCCTGGCCGATATTGACGACGCTACGATTGAAGGCTTCGCCCGACGGGGCTTCGACTGGATTTGGTTGTTGAGCGTCTGGCAGACCGGTCCTGCTGGCCGGGCGGTCTCGCGGAGAGGCCGGAGTGGCGCGCTGAGGGTTTTGTCGCAAATTTTCTCTTTGGGCGATCAATGCCTGGGATGACGAACTGGTTTACCCAGCCAGCGCATAGAACTGCTGCGATGGACGCGATTTACCCATCGCGCGCAACTGGCCCTTGCGGATCATGTGCATGAGTTCGAACTCCGGCAAGAGTTGCCGCGGCTGACCGAAAGGATTTGAAACCCATCATCGGCCGCACCACTCGCTTGACGGCTCGGTGGTCCTGTTCGACGATGTTGTTCAAAT
Organism: uncultured Alphaproteobacteria bacterium; assembly: GCA_963815815.1. Classification (GTDB taxonomy): domain Bacteria; phylum Pseudomonadota; class Alphaproteobacteria; order Rhizobiales; family Beijerinckiaceae; genus Methylocapsa. Next base: position 266,796 of record CAWFIA010000004.1, on the reverse strand, counting down.
ACTTGATCCGACGGATTTCGATGTCCGCCTGATGTTCCGCGTTGTAACTCTCGATCGCCGCTGTATTGGCACCGCTCTTGTCGATCGTGATCTTCTCGGGCACGTCATGCTGACCGATCGCCTTGCGTAGGAACCGCAAGGCGGCTTTATGATCCCGCTTGGCCGTCAGCAGGAAGTCCACGGTGGCGCCGGCTTTATCGACCGCCCGATACAAATATTTCCAGGACCCTTTGACCTTCACATAGGTCTCGTCCAATCGCCAGCTGGAACCAACCCGGCGCTTGCGGGCGCGAAATTGCTGATCCAGCAACGGGGCGTATTTCACGACCCAACGATTGAGCGTGGAATGGTCAACCTCGACGCCGCGCTCTTCCAGCATTTCCTCAAGCTGCCGATAGCTGATTGGATATGCCACATACCAGCGGACGCCCCAGAGGATCACCTCACGTTCAAAATGGCTGCCCTTGAACTCGATCATCGTGCTGTTCCACTGAATCCTTGTCCAGCGATTATACCCCAGGCCACCGCGAAGCAAAGTTTGCGACAGCACCCTACGCTGCTTGAAAAGTCATCTATTTACTTGTGATATTAGTAATAGCGGTTGCCGTTGCACTAACCACGCAATGCCCATACTGCATTGAGCTGCATACGAAGGCGGCTCGCGAAACCGGGACCGACGATGCGCAGTTGTCTGAAGCCGCCTTGGTTGCCGCGGCGATCCGCGCCGGCGGCTCAATTACTCACGCGACGCACCTTTTCGCAGACTGATACGCGCGAGCAGGCCTTTGACTGATCTTCTACAGTTGCGGCCGGGCGGCGCGTGGTAAGCCATTGATATTGTTTGGATTGAGAGGTGATTCCCGCGAAAGTGTAGTGCCACGTGTGCGCCGTTTCTTATTGACTTGGAATGTGCATGCGCCAATTATGTGCGCACCACGAATGAGTTGGCGAGACGGTTCCGCGACATGTATTTCCGCAAGAAGACCTCGAGCGGCCGCGCCTATCTCCAGATCGTCGAAAGCCGTCGCCAAGGCGCGCAAGTGCGCCAGCAGGTGATCGCGACGCTTGGCCGCGTCGAGGAGTTGCGCGAGAGCGGGCAATTGGAGCGGTTGCTGCGATCGGGCGCACGCTTCGCCGCGAAAGCCATTGTCGTCGACGCCGTCGCCGACGGCGCTGTAACGGCGAGCGCGGCGCGACGCATCGGGCCCGCTCTCGTCTTCGAACGATTGTGGGAGGAGACCGGTTGCCGGAGGGTCGTCGAGGATCTCGCCGGTTCGCGCAAGCATGGCTTCCCGCTCGAACGCGCGGTGTTTCTCACCGTTCTGCATCGTCTATTTTCTGGCGGCTCCGATCGAGCGGCGGACCGCTGGCGGGAGGATTACCGGATCGATGGGGTCGAGAACCTCGACCTGCATCACCTCTACCGGGCGATGGCCTGGCTTGGCGGGGAGCTAGCCGAAGATCAACAGCACGGCGCCACGCCCTTCGCGCCGCGTTGCCTGAAGGACGCCGTCGAGGAGGAACTGTTCGCGCGGCGGCGCGATCTGTTCAGCACGCTCGATCTCGTGTTCATGGACACGACCAGCCTCTATTTCGAGGGAGCGGGCGGACAGACCCTCGGACAACGCGGCTTTTCCAAGGACCATCGGCCGGATCTCAATCAGATGATCCTCGCGGTGCTGCTCGATGGCGACGGCCGGCCGGTTTGCACAGAGATGTGGCCCGGCAACACCGCCGATACGGGCAGCCTTATCCCCGTCGTCGACAGGCTGCGCAAGCGCTTTTCCATCGGCCGGGTCTGCGTCGTCGCGGATCGCGGCATGATCAGCGCGGAAACAATCGCCGAACTCGAGGCGCGCGGGCTTCTCTACATTCTCGGCGTTCGGGAGCGCACCGACAAACTCGTGCGCGAACTCGTGCTCGACGATCCCGCTCCCTTCATCCCGCTCACCATTGCAAAGCGGGGCGAGGATATCGATTACGAGGCCAAGGCCGTCACTCGCGCCGGACGACGCTACATCGTCTGTCGCAATCACGAACAGATGAAGAAGGACGCCGCCGCCAGGGCCGCGATCTTGACCGCGCTCGAGCGGCAATTGAAGAAAGGCGACAAGAGTCTCGTCGGCAACAAGGGCTATCGCCGCTTCCTCGCGACGCGAGGCGACGACATTTTCGCCATCGACTGCGCCAAGGCGGAAGAGGACGCAAAATTCGACGGTGTCTTCGTGTTGCGGACCAACGCCGATCTCACGCCGCTCGAAGCCATGCTCTGCTACAAGCGATTGTGGATGGTGGAGCGGGCGTTCCGCACATCGAAGAGTTTGTTCGCCACGCGGCCGATCTTTCACAAGCTCGACGAAACCATTCGCGGCCACGTGTCGTGCAGCTTCCTCGCCCTCGTCTTGAAAAAAGAGCTGGAGGATCGCATCGCCAATGTGGGCAGGCGGGGCGCCGCCAGCGACAACGCGGAAAGCGGTTCTTGGCCCGACGTTCTCGCCGATCTCAACTCGCTGACCGAGACCGAGGTCGAGCAAGACGGCAAACGTTTTCTCCTGCGCTCGGCGCCGCGTCCGGCGGCGAGCCTCGCCTTACGCGCCGCCGGCGTCGCTTTGCCGCCGACCGTGCGTCAACTCACCGACGCCTGACCCCGCTCCACCCCGGCGATCAACGAAAATGTAGTGCCAAGGCGCTTTTCCAGCGCGGGTTTATCCGTGCTATCAATGCATTACAAATTCCAACTGTTGAAGATCAGTTTGAGGCCAAGGCGATAAGCAATGTCGAGAATCTGGCGTTCAAGGGTTTCGACCCGGTGGCATATTTCGCTGAGTCGCCAACTGTGTGGCACCTCAGCCATGGCCACGGACGGTGCGATTGCGCCGGCGCAGCATCGCCTTTCGGATGCAAGACCGATCGCCTTTTTCCGCTCCGCAGAAATTCCGCGCAAGAGTTTCGCCAGTTCAGGCATCGCGCGTCGCGCGTCGGCAGGCACCAGGTCTCCGACTGTGTTGCGGAGGCGGTTCATGTCGTTCGGGTTCGTGTCGTTCGTCGAAATCGACCAAGTCCCTGGGCTTAGCAAGGAAGTTGTCCAGCCCCGCTTTATCGCGCGGCGATCCATTTCCCGCGCAGCCAGAAGCAGCGGGGTTCGTACACGCGATCCAGCTGCCGAAGATCAACGCCAAAAATTTCAAGCAGATGCCATATCTGATACCAACGGCATTAGGCAACAACCGACGCCCAAGCTCGTGTGGCGATTGAGGCGATGCGCTTTGACTCAGCAGTGAGGGCGTTCCATGCGGCGCAACATGCGTCAAGGATCTCATCATAGTTTTCGAACACGCGGTTGCTCAAATGGTTCTGGCGCAGGAACTGCCAAATGTTTTCGACCGGGTTCAACTCGGGGGAATAGGCTGGTAGGTGGAGCAGACTGATGTTGCCGGGGACCCGCAGCTTGCCGCCAGTTTGATGCCATCCGGCTCCATCGAGGAGCAGCACGGCGTGGCTGCCTTGCGTCACTTGGCTGCTGATCTCCTCGAGATGCAGGCTCATCGCTCGGGCGTTGGCGTAAGGCAAGACCAAAGCCGCGCCGATATCCCTGCAAGGACAGACGGCGCCGAATATGTAGGCCCATTCGCGTCGCTGATCGCGCGGCGCGGGCGGCCGGCTGCCGCGCTCGGCCCAAACGCGAGTGAGCGTGCCCTGCTGGCCGACGCGGGCTTCGTCTTGCCACCAGAGTTCAATCGGTTTTTCGCGTGCATGCTCGGGGATTGCGGCCTTGACCAGATCGGCGAAGTTTTTTTGTGCGCCTCCTGCGCCGCAGGATCTTGCTGTGGATGGCGGGGCCGCACCGACAAGCGCCGGAACCCCAGCCGGCGCAGCATCGCGCCGACGCTACGCTCGGCCAGGGTCACATGGAACTGGGTCTTGATCACGCGGGCCAGATCCACTCGTCGCCAGCGCACCACGCCGTCGACGGCAAGGTCAGGTCCTTTGCGAACCACCTCCGCCACAAGAGCTTCTTGTTCGGGCGTGAGGCGCGGCTTCGGCCCGGCCGCGATGCGGTTGCAGAGCCCGGCGACGCCTTCGGCGTTGTAGCGTAGAACCCAATCGCGCAAGGTCTGCCGATCCATGCCGCAGAGCTTGCCGGCTTCGCCCCGATTATATCCTTCAAGCACTAAGGCCAGCGCCAACATCCGCCGCGCCGCATTGGCGTCCTTGCTGTGCGTCGCCGCTTCGCGAAGCTCCGCTGCAGTGAAATCATCGCGCGTGATCGCCAAGGCTTCCGGCATCAAAATCTCCCCAAATCATCTCCAATCCGAAGAGAATCACGACAGTGCGAATTTGCGAAGACCCCTGAGTTCAGACGCCAATGCCGTTGGTATGACTCGCTTCTCGCGGGACGTCCGACATAAATCAGCCGTCGGATTACGAAGGAGTTGTGCAGATGAACGGATCAATGCATTGTCGGCCATTTATCGCCCCAAAGCGCTTGGTGTAGCAGGAGGCCATTGCAGGCAAAGCTGATGTCGAAGGCTTTACACAAGCGCCGGAGACGATCGTGCGCTACCTGGGAAATATCGTAAAGAAATTCGTCACACGGTTGGGCGACGACGGCTTGCAACATTGATCCGAAAAGGCCGGACGCAGCAGCCGGCGAAGGATTGAGCTCGATGTCGCGCAATCAGAACTCGGCGTCCTTTCGTCCAAGCGCCTCGATCGCCGGCTCGACGAAATCGCAGCTTGGGAGGATGATCGAAATGCCACCCGCGTCAACGTCGATTGCCAATTCACCCCTGCTGACGCATGTATCATGCTCAAGCATCTATACCCGTCAATCTGACTGGGATCGAGCCACTAGGCCAATGCGAGAACCACGCTTCGGAAAGGCGTATGCTCGTGCGTTCGCGTTTCCGCGCGGCGCGTATGATGTTCGATCAGCACGTTCGAGGAACGAAAGCTACGCTTCAGACCAGCTGAATTCACCATACGACAAGAGTATGTTTGTCGCTCCAGTAATCAATTGGGCCGCGCAGTTTTGTTATGACCATGCTACCGCAGTCCGGGTGAAGATCGCGCCTCACACGCCAAACACTCCAAACACGCGAAGGAGCACACGGCTTCGCGCCCAATCTTTCCTGCCGGGTCGATCGACCGAGTGGGCGGGTCTATGAGCTTCATCTCCAAGTGGCGCCTTAGATTTGAAACCTCCGCCCGATAGCATCCTCGCAATGTCGAAACATTTTTTAAGCTTTTACACGAATTCATTATAAGAGGCAATGCCGGACAATAGTCTACGCTGCCTCGGCCCCCAGCGGCTTGATGCGCGGGGGGGCGCGTCTTGTCGCGGAGCAGTCCATCGAACCCCTCCTCGATAAAGCGCTCCTGCCAGCGCCAAACGCAGGTCTTGGACTTGCCGTGCGCCGCATGATCTCGTTCGTGCCGACGCCATCGGCGGTCAACAACACGATCTCAGCCCGCCAGACGTGCTTCTGCGGCGCGTTGCGGTCTTGAACCAGTGCTTTGAGCCGGCGAATATCGGCGGACGAAACGGAGAGCGATTTTCCTGCGCGCGTCGCGCAAACTCGCACGTCGAGCCCGCATTGGGAATCCCATCCCGGACTCAAATGAGCCTCTTGCAAAATTATTAGCAAAGCCGGTTTGATGCGGGTGTTGTATGTAGTAAGTAGCGCAGTATTATCAAGTAGCGTGTAGAATGACTTTAGTGTGTTATTCTGGTATTATTTTGCTATCATTGCGATTTGAATCAGACGTATTGTGGTAACATGATGACTGATCCTCTTGACGCCATGTGGGCGCGTTGGACTCACATTCAACGCTCCTTGTTGCCATGGTTGTGCGAAGAAATCGAGCCGATGACCGAGTCGCTCGGTCGGCTCATCACCCTTCTCGATGTGATCGGCCTCGAAGCCTTCGTCCCTGATCCGTCCAGCGGCGCTGGGCGTCCGCAGGAGGATAGGCGTGGCCTGGCGCGCGCCTTTGTCGCCAAGGCGGTGTTCGGCGCTCCCACCACCCGCGCTCTCATTGATCGTCTTGGCGTCGACCAACCACTGCGCCGTGTCTGTGGTTGGGAGAGGCGGGCGCAGGTTCCTTCGGAAGCCACGTTTTCCCGCGCCTTTGCTGAATTTGCGCAAGGTGATCTGCCCGATAAAATGCATGCGGCGCTGATTGAACGCACACTTGGCGGGCGCATCATCGGCACGATCGCGCGCGACGCCACGGAGATAGAGGCGCGCGAGAAACCGGCCAAGAAGGACGATGCGCCGCCGCCGCCTCCCGCTGGCGCTCCGCCGCCGGCCGGGCGTGAGCCCAAAACGACCCGCGGGCGTCCGCGCAAAGAGGCGGAACGGCCTAAGCCGGAACCAACCCGCCTCGAACGGCAAACGGCGCAGACCGTCAACCAAATGCTCGCTGAGCTTCCCACCCAATGTGATGTCGGCGCTAAAAAGAACAGCAAAGGCTTTAAAGAGACATGGATCGGATACAAGCTGCACATCGATGTCGCCAACGGTCAAATCCCGGTCTCGTGCGTACTGACGTCAGCCTCTGTGCATGATAGTCAGGTCGCCATCCCATTGATGACCATGACAAGCGCGCGCGTTGCCTATCTCTACGAGCTGATGGACGCGGCCTATGACGCCGGCGCCATCGCCAACCAAAGCAAGGCGCTTGGACATGTTGCGTTGATCGACCGCAATTTTAGCGGACAACACGAAGCCAAAGCCGAGTGCGCCGAGGAAGTCGCGCGAATGAAATTGATCGCCATGCCAGACCCAGATGACAGGCTCTATGATTTCCGCACCATGGTCGAACGCGTCAATGGACGATTGAAAGATGAATTCGGCGGAAGGTTCGTGCGCGTGCGCGGCGCCATCAAGGTGAAATGCCATCGGATGTTTGGCATTCTCGCTCTCGCCGTCGATCAAATTTTCCGCCGCAAGGCCGTCAAACCAGCTTAACCGGAGCCAGCGATACCTCGTCCAACGAAGAGAAAATCACGCGGGCAATGAATTTTGCAAGTGGCTCAAATGTAAGGTTCAATCCACTAGCAGGACCAGTACACTTTTGCGCCGCGATCAATTCGCAGCGCCAATCCGCTTCAGTGGTACACTTTGCCTCCGCGATTTATAATTCATCTGCATTTTTGCATATCTATATTTTGTCATAACCTCGAGTTTTGCCTGTAGACTATCAGGGGAATCGGGTGAAAAAATTCAAGCTGCGACGAGGCTTGCGAGGAAGTCGTCGTCCCAAGCGGCGGTTTTGCGCTTGAGCCTGAGAGAATCCTTTCCGGGCGCTCGGCGAGTTAGATTATGCGCCATGTGTTTTACGGTGGTGAAGTTTGCCGGCGCGTTCTCGGTTCGGACACGGCATTCGTCGTCGCGAAAGACCGTGTCCATGACCCAATGCAGGCAGTTCTCCACCGCCCAATGTTCGCGGATCATTGGGCCGATCACCTGCGCTGACAAGGGCAGCGAAGTGATGTAGAAGCGCGTTTCCCGCTCGACCTTGCCATCGATCTCGCGTCTGCTTTCGACAATCAGAACGCCATTCAATCCCGGCCAGTCGTGTCGCTGTTGTAGCCAACCGACATCGTGGATCACCGTGTAGGTTCTGGTTTCGATACGACCGTGATCGGCGTCGATCGTTTCATGCCGGCTGACCGTCGTATCCTTGAATTGTCTTGCTTTTTGCTCGGTTGCGAGGAGTTCGACATCTTCGCGCAGCGTTCCCTGGTTGCCTTTCAGCGCGAGGATATAATCGGCTTTCTTGTCCATGATCTTCGCGGCGATTTCGCGCTGGCAGCCGATTGCATCGATGGTGACGACGGCGCCTTCGAGCGCCATCATGTCGAGCAATGCGGGAATGGCTGTGATCTCGTTGGATTTCTCGTTCACCTTGACCTGCCCGAGAACCAATCGCTGGCGCGCGGCGAAAGCCGAGACCATGTGGATCGGTTGCTTCGATCCCTTCTTTTGGTAGGAGCGGCGCAAGGTTTTGCCATCAATCGCGATGATGTCGGCCGGCGTCTTGGTCAGCGCCGCAACCCAGGCGACGAAACAGCGCTGGAACGCCTGCGCGTCCAGCGTGGCGAAAATATCGCCGAGATGATCATGCGCCGGCGTGCCGTCGCGAAACGGCCGAAACCGGCGCAACAGATTGAGCTTCTTATCGCCAAAGCGGGCGATGTCGACGAAGGTCTCGGCCCCGGCCAGCACCGCGAGAAGACACAAAAGGAGGATTTCCTCCAGCGGATAAACCACCTTGCCCTTCTGCCGATGGTCCGGCATATCCTTGAAATACCGAAGAAAAATAGTTGCTTCGTCGATCGCGTCAAATTCCGTCGCCGCCCCGTCCATCGTACCGCTCCACCAATCGAATCAGTGGACCACGACAGATTCAGCACTTTAGCCATTTGTCACGAATTTCTTCACCCGATCGCCCTGGCGCCGATGCGCTTTCGCATAGGCGACGCACTGGTCGAGCAGCCAGGCGTTCATCTCGTCGTAGGTCTTGAACCGCAAGCGAGGCGTGAAGAAGCGCTCGCGCACCAATCCGACCTGGTTCTCGACTTGCCCTTTCTCCCAGCCCGAGGCCGGCGTGCAGGCTGTCGGCTCGACAAGATAATGGCTGCACATCTGCGCGAAGCGGCGATTGAAGAGCCGGTTCTTGCCGACGAAAACCGTCTCCACCGCCGTTTTCATGTTATGGGATGGACGCCTCCCGCTTTTCTGCCAACATCGTTGATTAGCCGAAGGAGGGAAACATGTCGCTTGGATTACTTGCTATTGACCTTGGTAAACGCTCGTTTCACATCCATGGTATCGACAGCGATGGCGTGATCATCTCGCGCAAGTCCAGCCGCGCCAAACTGATCGAGACGATCGAAGAACTGGCTCCTGAGACGATCGCAATGGAGGCTTGCGCCAGCGCGCACTATTGGGGCCGGCGCTTTCTCGCGGCGGGCCGTCGGGTCCTGCTGATCAATCCGCGCTTCGTCAAGCCGTTCGTCAAAGGATCCAAGAACGACGCGGCGGACGCCGAAGGAATCTACGAAGCCGCTGTGCGCCCAACAATGCGCTTTGTGCCGGTCAAATCGATTGAACAACAGGATCTTCAATCGCTTCATCGCACGCGCGATCGCATCGTCCGCGCTCGAACAGCCCTTATCAACCATGCGCGGGGACTGCTTGGCGAGTATGGAGTCATTTTGCCGCAAGGCGCATGGCGCTTCCTGGCGCAAGCGCGCGACGCGATCGCGGGGGCCGACTTGTCCGATCTGGCGCGGGCGCTCTTCAGCGACATGCTTGACGAGCTCGACAGCCTCGACCTGCGGCTTCAGAAGCTTGATCAGCAGCTTGCCGCTATTTGCCGGACGGACGAAGCTTGCCGCCGGCTTTCGAAGCTTCCAGGCGTTGGGCCGGTGATCGCGACGGCGCTCGTCGCCGCGGTTGACGACGGCCGCCATTTCCGATCCGGGCGGGAGCTCGCGGCATGGATCGGCCTTGTCCCTCGTCAATATACGACCGGCGGCAAACCCCGGCTCGGCGGCATTGGCAGGCGCGCCAATCATTATCTCCGGCGGCAGATGATCCACGGCGCCCGCGCGGTGATGTTTCGATTGGCGAAGCATGACGATCGCCGTTCGCAGTGGCTGAAGGGGCTCGCGGCGAGGCGAGGGTTCAATCGAACGATTGTCGCGCTCGCCAATAAGACGGCAAGGGTCGCCTGGGCCTTGCTCACGCGAAAAGAGGATTATGCGGCCGCATGATCGCAGCGCACGGGCGCTGAGCTGAAGGCCGCATTGGATGCGAGGTGACAACTGATGGCTCGTCGGCAAGGACCGCAGCTTCCAAGCCTGATCTACGACAAGGCCTTCGAGGCCGATCATGTTATGAGGCGAGAAGCAGCGGACTCCCATCAAGGCCAGGGGCGCGAACAGTCCCGCAACAGGCCGGATAAATTCGTGCATTCCACGCCCGCCGAAGTCAACAGATCGCCTTGCGCGGGAGGCGTCCATAAATTCCAGGCGTTGGGCCGGTGATCGCGACGGCGCTCGTCGCCGCGGTTGACGACGGCCGCCATTTCCGATCCGGGCGGGAGCTCGCGGCATGGATCGGCCTTGTCCCTCGTCAATATACGACCGGCGGCAAACCCCGGCTCGGCGGCATTGGCAGGCGCGCCAATCATTATCTCCGGCGGCAGATGATCCACGGCGCCCGCGCGGTGATGTTTCGATTGGCGAAGCATGACGATCGCCGTTCGCAGTGGCTGAAGGGGCTCGCGGCGAGGCGAGGGTTCAATCGAACGATTGTCGCGCTCGCCAATAAGACGGCAAGGGTCGCCTGGGCCTTGCTCACGCGAAAAGAGGATTATGCGGCCGCATGATCGCAGCGCACGGGCGCTGAGCTGAAGGCCGCATTGGATGCGAGGTGACAACTGATGGCTCGTCGGCAAGGACCGCAGCTTCCAAGCCTGATCTACGACAAGGCCTTCGAGGCCGATCATGTTATGAGGCGAGAAGCAGCGGACTCCCATCAAGGCCAGGGGCGCGAACAGTCCCGCAACAGGCCGGATAAATTCGTGCATTCCACGCCCGCCGAAGTCAACAGATCGCCTTGCGCGGGAGGCGTCCATAGATTGTCATAAATCCCGCGGGCGCAGACGCCCTTGAAAAATGCGAAGGCGCGGTCATGCGCGTCGAAGACCATCTCCTGGGTCTCGCGTGGATAGGCGCGGACGAAGATCATCCGGCTGTGGCAGAGGCGGACATGAGCCACCTTGACGGTTGTCGTCGCGCCATTGAGCACGACGATCTCGTGGCTCCAGTCAAATTGGTACGCTTCCCCTGGGGCAAAGGACAAAGGAACATAGGCGTCGGCCGTTATCGCCAAATGCTCACGTTGCCATTTGCGAGCATAGCGGCGCACCGCGTCATAGCCGCCTTCGTAACCGAGCCGGCGCAACTCTTCGAAAATGCGGATCAACGTCAGCCGCTCGCGCGCCGACTTGGCCGCGTTCGTCGTCAGAAGCCGATCGAGTTCCGCGCTCCAATTTTCGAGCTTCGGCCGCGGCTGAACCTCGCGATCGTAGGAAAACGACGTCTCCTCCGAGCGAAGGATCTTGCGAACCGTGTTCCTGGAAATCTTCAGCTCCCGGACGATCTCCTTGATCGTCTTGCCCTTGACGAAATGCTCCCGACGGACCCGGCCGATCGTCTCCACAATAACCATCCCCACCACCCGCTCTCAACCAGAGCGGGCAGACTGTCAGAGCTGCGCCTGAGGGGGTCAATTTTGGACGCCGATCCCCTGCGTTAGGGGGTCAATTTTGCACGCCGGATAACAAGCATGCGATCATTCTTGGGCCCGCAAGCCTTAGCGGCCACTGGTCCTTTCGCAAGGGCGATACTGCGACCTCGTTCCAAGTCGAAGGCAAGTTGACGATAAGGGCGAGCTTGGGCGCTATTGCAGCGGCCGTCGAAGGATTGGGCATCGTCATGACTCCGCTCGGCGCGTGCCGTCGGGAATTAGAGAGAGGAGAGCTCGTTCGGCTGTTACCGGAATGGGACGCGGGAACGGTCGAGCTCAACGCCGTCTATGCGAGCGGCAGAGCCGCCAAGCCATCAGCGCGAGCCTTTGTCGACTACTTGGTCGCAGCGCTTCACGAGACTGAGCCGCCGCCCTCCAGTCCGCCTTCGATTGGCGAGAAGCCACGACCTTCTGCTTGAAAGGCCCTGCCGAGCGACGCGAAATGCATGTCCGTTTCCGGCGCAATATCGTCAAAGCAAACTGTCTCGCCCGCTGCTTCTATTTCGCGCCCATCCAAGACTTCTTCGGGCGGATTCTTATCTGCCTCAATCCTGCCGTTCGTGCAGATTGGAGCAATGATCAGAACCTGTGAATGGTCGTCGGCGGGGTGACGTTAAAGGCGCACCTTCCCGAGGAAGATCGATAGCCCTAGCAAGTCTGACCATGTGCCGACGTTGGGGCGCCGGTCGGGAAGGTACGCCACTGCTCAAGGTAGTCCACGACTAGGCCGAGCCCAACGAGGCGAGCAGTTCGGTACTCGAGACCCGCCTGATTTCTGCGCCTTGACATATGCCGATATGGGAATATGATGGCGCCCATGGCACGAGCAGCGACGACGTCGGACGTCTTCAACGCGATCGCCGAGCCGCAGCGCCGGGAGATCCTAGTAATGCTGCGGGCGGGTGAGCGGCCGGTGACCGAGTTGGCCCAGGAGCTGGGGATGACCCAGCCGGGGGCGTCCAAACACCTGCGGGTGCTCCGGGAGGTCGGGCTCGTGCAGGACCGCAAGGCAGGCAAGCAGCGCCTGTACGGCCTTAACGCCCGCGAGCTGCGAGCGGTCCACGAGTGGACCGGCGGGTTCGAGGGGTTCTGGAACGAGAGATTCGACCGGCTGGACGCGTATCTGCAGGACCTCAAGAAGGCAAGGAAGGAGAAGTGACCGATGGCAGCGACAGGATGGGACGCGCCGGCGCAGTCAGCGACGGCCGACCGCGAGATCGTGATCTCCCGGGTCATCAGTGCCCCACGGGAGCTGGTGTTCGAGGCGTTCACCGAAGTCCGGCATCTGTCGCGATGGTGGGGACCGGAAGGGTTCACCACCACCACGCGGGCGTTCGAGTTCCGCGTCGGCGGCGAGTGGGACTTCGTGATGCACGGACCGGACGGGGCGGACTACCAGGAGTGGATCTCCTGGACCGAGATCGCCCCGCCGGAGCGGATCGCGATGCTGCACGGTGAGTCCCGCGGCGACCCGAACGCCTTCGAGTCGGTCCTCACGTTCGCGCCCGACGGCGCGACGACTTGGATCGAGATGCGCACGGTGTTTCCCACCAAGGAACTGCGCGACGACGCGGTCGAGAAATACCACGCGATTGAGGGCGGCCAGCAGACCCTGAGCAAGCTGGCTGCCTATGTCACCGAGATCGTTCGGAAGGGAGTTGAGGACTGATGGCCGGAAAGGTGTTCTTCAGCGTGTCGATGTCGCTGGACGGGTTCATCGCGCCAGAGTCCAGCGAGGACTTGATGGGGCAGCAGTGGATGGAACTGCAGCAGTGGATCTTCCCGACGCGGTTCTTCCGGGAGAACCTTACGCTTGGCGAGGGCGGCGAGGAAGGGCGCGACAACGACATCGTACGGGAGACGTTCGAGCGCACCGGCGCGAGCGTCATGGGCAGGCGCATGTTCGACGCCGGCGAGCGGATGTGGCCGGAGGAGGCGCCGTTCCATACGCCGGTCTTCGTCGTGACGCACAAGACGCGTGACCCCTGGGAGCGGCCGGGTGGGACCACCTTCCACTTCGTCAACGACGGCATCGAGTCCGCGCTCGACCAGGCCCGCGAGGCCGCCGGCGACCGGGACGTCCGCATCGCGGGCGGCGGCGCAACGATCCTGGAGTACTTGAACGCCGGCCTGATCGATGAGTTTTCGATCGCGCTCTCACCTGTGCTGTTCGGCTCCGGAATCCGCCTGTTCGAGGGCGTGAACGCAGGCCGCTTGGCCCTGGAGCCGGTCCATGCGGAGCCAACGCAGCGGGTGACCCACCTGACCTACGCAATCCGGGAGCGGTAACTGTCTCGAGCTCAGCGCTCTCCCGCCGAGGTCTGCAGCGCGGTTGAGATGACGCAAACGTCGGAAACGGGGCGCGGCGGTGTCTCATGTTCCTAAACGGACGTCTGCTTCCGCTGGCGACCCACCCGAAAGCGGACCGACCGCTGACGGCCCAATTTGACCAAGCCGGGGCGCGCCCATAGCCGCCCTTCTGCGCGTTCCCGGTTTCGGACCTTCAGCCCAGCCCTTCGATCGGGCGAATCTCACCAAGCCAAAGAGGCTGCCGCGATCCGCTTCGGCATCTGAATAGCGCGACGCCTTGAGCTGCTTAGCGTCGGCTGGATCCGATCGGAGCTAAGGCCAACCTTATTCAGTCGCCGGTCTGCGGTTTCGGGAGCAGCCTGCCGGGCGCGAGCTTCGCCGCGAGATAGAGCCGGTTCATCAATCTCAGCTCCTCGGGCGCGCCGAGGCTGGTCGGCGCATCCTTGATGGTCATGCCCACCATGGTTTTCATGTTGTTGAGCACCACGGCTGCGATATCGTCGGCCTCCTTGTCATCGAGGTTGGGCGCGCACGCCGTCAGCGCCATCTTGATCCCGGCAAGCGCCTGACCGCGGAACCGCTGACGGACGGTCGTCCAGTCGGTGCGGGAGTCCAGCAAGGCCGTGAACGCCCGTGTCTGCGGGTACAGCTTCGCCAGGAGATCGATGAGGATGTCGGCGAGTTCCTCGGGCGCGGCGTCGGCCGCGCGCGCGTGGATCGAATCGTATTCCGCCTGCAGGATCTCGGCGTGGTGCCGCATGAGCGCGTCGGCCACGGCCTCCTTGTTCGGGAAGAAGTGGTAGAGCGAGCCGATCTTCGCATCGGCCCGAGCGGCGATCTCCGCCATTGTCGCGGCCTCAAAGCCCCGCTCTTGGATCACGGCCGCCGCCGCCTGCATCAGCTCGGCGACGCGTTGACGGCCGACGTCGCGCTGCGGCTCCAGCGGCTGACGATTCCCGCTTGACATAGTTGAGGACATGCTCAAATAGTGGTCCTGCTTGAGTTTACCCTCAACTATGTAGCAGTCCGCTCAGCCCTGAGCAAGGGCAGAGACGGACCTCGAACTTCGCGGAAGGACACTCCCATGATCGCCCTGCCCACCGCGGCCACGGCGCTAATCCTGATCGACCTGCAGAAGGGGATCGTCGGCTCGCCGCTGGCGCCCTATTCCGGCGAGGTCGTGCTCGCCAAGGGAAAGGAACTGGCCCGGCGCTTTCGGGCCGCCAAGGCGCCGGTGGTGCTCGTCAACGTCGCCTTCTCCCCGGACTTCGGCGACGCGTTGAAAATGCCCGTCGACCGGCCGCCGCAGCTGCCGTCCGGCGGCTTTCCGGAAGGCTGGACCGAACTGGCGGACGGCCTTGCCGAACCCTCCGACCTGCGGGTCACCAAGCGCCAGTGGGGCGCGTTCTACGGCACGGACCTGGACCTGCAGCTCCGCCGGCGGGGCGTGACCTCCGTGGTCATCGGCGGCATCGCCACGAACGTCGGCGTGGAGTTCCACCGCCCGAGCCGCGCACGAGCGCGGCTATGGGGTGGTGCTGGCCGAGGACGCTGTCACAGGCCGCTCGGCCGAGATGCACGCCTTCGCCTTCGAACACATCTTCCCGATGCTCGGCCGTGTGTCGAAGGCCGGCGAGATCGAGCTTCAGGGTGAGTGACGCGCTTCCACCAATGGCGGCGGCCCTTCCGCTGCAGCCCCTGCCCACGGCGGGACGTTGGGCTGTGCTGCTTGCAGCCTCCGCTCTGGCGGCGGCGGTCCTCGAGTGGGCCAGGCTGCCGGCCGCCCTGATGCTCGGGCCGCTGGTCGCCGCCATCTTGGTACAGACGGCGGGGGGCTTGGTGAAGGCGCCCCGCGCCTTCCTGGCGGCGGCGCAGGCGGTCATCGGTTGCCTCGTCGCCCGCTCGATCACACCCTCGATCGTCGGCGGCTTCGCAAGTCACTGGCCTGTCTTTCTAGGCGTGGTGGCGCTCTCGGTGGCCGCGAGCGTTGCGATCGGCTCGGTCATGAGCCGTTTCCGCATCGTTCCCGGCGCGACGGCTGTGTGGGGCATGCTTCCTGGAGCCGCCACGGTGATGATGGTGATGGCCGAGGCTTACGGCGCTGATTTCCGGCTCGTCGCCTTCATGCAGTACCTGCGCGTCGTGCTGGTGGCCGTGGCCGCGTCAGTGGTGGCGCTGCTCTTCGCGCATAGCGGCGGCAATCGCCTCGCCGGCGGGTATTTTCCGCCGGTCCACCTACCGGACCTCGCGGCGACCGCGACCGTGGCGCTGGTAGGGGGCGGCCTCGGTCTTGTCTCGCGCGTACCGGCCGGCGTGCTCCTCGGCCCATTGGCTTTGGGCGCGGTGCTCAACGTGCTTGGCTGGGTCAGGATCGAGCTGCCGCCCGTCGTGCTGATCGCCAGCTACGCGCTCATAGGCTGGAACATCGGCTTGCGCTTCACTCGCGAGGTTCTGGCCGCCGCAGCCCGAGCGCTCCCCCAAAGCCTGGGCGCCGCCGCTCTCCTGATGGCATTTTGTGGCCTGTTGGCCTGGATTCTGGTGGCGCTCCTGCATATCGATCCGCTGACCGCCTACCTCGCCACCAGCCCCGGCGGCGTGGATGCCGCCGCGATCATCGCCGCCTCCACCAATGTCAACACGCCGTTCGTCATGGCCCTGCAAACCGTCAGGGTGGTCGTGCTGCTGATCATTGGCCCTCACATGGCGCGATGGGCGGCGGGGACGCTCAACCCGGCCGCTCCGCGCTCCGAACCGGCCGAGCCGTTGGATCTTGGCGATCTCGATTGAGTTCGTGAGATTTGCGGTCCTGAGCGGCATCTGCGGCCTCAAATACACGCCGGGTCTGTTCCGCACCAAATGATGGTCCTTTAAGTTACGGCCTTGGCCTGGAACGTCCGCACCGACGCCAGAGAACGGATATTCCCAACGGCGGCAATCGGCCAATTTGACCAAGTCGGGATCGCGCCCATGCCAGCCGTTCGGTCCAACGGCACCGCTGCTCCGAAGCGGGCATCCGGCTCGGAGGCATAGACGGCTAGGATGGGTGGATTCCAGACCTTCGGATCAAACGTGCCGGCAGCCGAGATGCGCCAGACTCGGACGTGGAATTATTTGAGCATTCCCTGCAAAGCCGAGAGTACTTGATTGTTTCGCGTTGTCAGATTGGCTGGCGGCAACTAGCCACCAAGTTGTTCGGACTGGGAAGTGTTCAACGCGTGTGTTTGCGTCCCCAAGCCCGCATGGCAGCGACAATCGGGCCGAGGTCCCGACCCTTGGCGGTCAGAACGTACTCGGCGCGCGGCGGACTCATCGAATAGAAACGCCGCTCCACGACGCCATGCCGCTCAAGTGTCCTAAGACGCTCCGACAACGTCGTCGGTGCGATGCTGCCCAGCGAGTTCCTGCAAGTCCTGAAAGCGCCTTTCACCATGGAGGAGGAGGTCGCGCAGGATAAGGCAGGTCCAGCTCGATCCGATGACGCTCAGGGTGCGGGCCACCGGGCAGTCCGCAGTGTCTTGTTTAGTGTCTTGTTTCTGCATGGCTCCATTCTATCCGCCGATCACGAATTTGGCAATTGCCTTTGAACATAATAGTCACTATTCATTTAATACTTACAACCATGGAGTCAAGCCATGACACCTCAAATCCCCGCATATCTCGTAGTGTTCGAATTGGCCGCCCGGGCCTTTGTGGCGGCGGTAGCGCTGGGCCTCATCTGGATGGGCGCCTTCCGCATGGAGGGGCCCGCGCCGTCACGATACATGACGGCCGGCATGCTCTCGGTGACCCTTGTCGGCTGGCTGGCCATCGCCCAGTACTTCGGCTCGGCGAATATGTATTTCGCGACCACCGACACCGCGGTGCCGACCCTGCTGCTCGGTCTGACGATCCCGCTGATGATCGCCGCCGCTGGCCTGTGGCTGTCGGGAGCAATCGCAAGCCTCGTATCCGCGATACCGCTCCGCTGGCTGGTGGCGGCTCAGGTCTATCGCATCGGAGGCGGCATATTCCTCGTGCTCTGGGCCGACGGACGCCTGCCCTGGCAATTCGCGCTGCCCGCCGGGATTGGAGACGTTATGACCGGCGTCCTCGCCGTCGTCGTGGCTGCGCGGCTGGCGCAGAATGCGGCTGGCGCCCGCAGCGCGGTCTACGCCTGGTGCTTTTTTGGAATCGCCGATCTGGTCGTCGCGATCACGATGGGGGCAATGACCTCTCCCGGGCGGCCGCACCTGTTGGCCTTCGAGGCGCCGAACCTCCTCATCACATCCTATCCGCTGGTGATGATACCCACCTTCGCCGTCCCGCTGGCCCTGATGCTCCATGGCCTCGTCCTGTGGCGGCTGCGGCGGGAGCCTGCTTTGAATGGCCGACTGGCGGCGGCCTGATGCCTCTCGCCTGATCAATGGCGCCGGAGAGGGCGAAGGGGTGTCGCCCTCCCCAATCCTCTATCATGACGTGCTAGACCAACTTGAACTTCCGCGCGCGGACAGCGATGAATGGTGGATAATCAACTGTCTCCAGCGGTTCAATCGCTACCAAAATCGACTATTCAGGTGACTTCCGCTTATCCCCAAAGAGCGGAATTACAGGGGACCTCGCTGTTGGTCCTGTTCGCGCCCATGCCGGTCCTTCAGCCGAGCTCGCCGGCCTCTTCGAAGCGGACATGCCGACCCGCCAGCCTGCCGGCGGCGATGGGTGGAACGCTGTCCTTTGAGCCGGTAGCCGGAACGAGCATGCTGCCATTTCCGGAGCTACAGAGCTTTTGATAAAGGTGGGTCCCCATTACCAGACGCTCGGCAAGTCGATGCCCAACGCGCCGGTTTTCGGATTTGTGGGTCCTAACACCGACGATCTTATTTTTGTGCTACCTCGGGGGCAAGGAATAGATGATTATTAATAGCTACCTTGCCTTTTGGCGCCTCTCCCCTATCACTCCGCGGCCTTCGTAATTCTGCCAAAGGCCTCAAGGTTGCTTGGAGACGAAATTGCCAGAGCCTTGCCGCGGCCGGAAAGGCTCGGATTGGTCATAAAGTAGGTTTGCGCGTTGAAGCGATCTTCCCCCTCCTTCGGTACGATGCGCCGGCTGGTTCCATCACCAAGAATCATCCAGCTCTGCTCATTGTCAAGAAGATTGGCGAGAAGAACCTGGTCGAGCACTTGGCTATGCAGAGTTGGATTCGTAACCGGGAACAACGTTTCAACACGGCGATCGAGATTACGCGGCATCAAGTCCGCCGAGGAAATATAGACCGCCGCGTTGTCGTGCGGCAGTCCGTGGCCATTACCAAAAGCGTAGATTTTGGAGTGCTCGAGAAAACGGCCGACGATCGATTTTGCCCGGATATTCTCGGAAAGACCAGCGACGCCAGGCCTTAGGCAGCAGATGCCCCGTACAATAATTTCTATAGCCACACCCGCACTGCTCGCTGCGTAAAGAGCATCGATGATTTCAGGATCCGCCAAGGAATTGCATTTAAGCCAAATCGCGGCCGGCCGGCCGGCGTGGGCATGTTCAATCTCCGCCTCGATATGGTCAAGAAGGCGGCGCTTAGCCAAGATGGGCGTGATCGCGAGAGCTTCGAGAGTCGATGGCGGTGTTGAACTGGTGATATAATTGAACACGCGCGCAACATCATGGCCAATCGCCGGATTGATGGTGAATGCCGACAAATCGGTATAAATGCGGGCCGTAATCGGATGATAATTGCCCGTGCCAATGTGGCAATAGGTTAGGAGCTGACCCGACTCCATGCGCACGACCATGGAGAGCTTTGCATGGGTCTTGAGGTCTTGAAAACCAAACACAACCTGCACACCGGCGCGCTCCAATGAGCGCGCCCAGCGAATATTAGCCTCCTCGTCAAACCGTGCCTTGAGTTCAACAAGGGCGGTAACTGATTTGCCAGCCTCAGCAGCGGCGATAAGAGCCTTGACGATCGGACTGTCCGATGAGGTGCGATAAAGGGTCTGCTTGATTGAAACCACATTAGGATCGGCCGCCGCTTGCTGCAGAAACTGCACCACCACATCAAAAGATTCATAAGGATGATGAACGATGATGTCCTTTTCGCGAATGGCCGCGAAACAATCTCCGCCGAACTCTCGGATGCGCTCGGGAAAACGAGGCACGAATGGCGTGAATTTCAGTTCTGGCCGGTCGATGCCAACAAGCTGCGAAAGCGTGCTCAGCGCCAGCATCCCATCCTGCACCACCACTTCGCTGGGCTCCAAGAAGAGCTGGCGCGCGACAAATTCGCGTAGTGGGGCCGGCATGGCCTCATCGACCTCGAGGCGAATGACGGAGCCGCGCCGGCGCTCCTTAAGGGCCGCCTCGAACACTCGGACGAGATCTTCGGCCTCCTCGTCGGCGAATTCGATGTCGAGATCACGGACGACGCGAAAAAATCCAATCGCGCCAAAGGTGCAACCTGGGAATAGTCGGTCGGCGAAATGAGCAACGACGTCTTCTACGCGGACGAAGCGGGCAACGCCATCAAAATCGTCAAGCCTGATGAAGCGGGCAATTTTGCCGGGAAGACGTATTAGCCCCGTAAAGGCGTGCCCATTTTCGATGGGCTCAACCTCGACTGCCAGAGACAGCTCAAGATTTGGGATGAACGGAAAAGGATGCGTCGGATCAATCGCAATCGGCGTAACCGTTAGGAAAATGTGATCGTTGAAATATTTTTCGAGGCGGACCAAGTCGGCACTGGTCCACGCGGCGCGATCGATCATCAACACGCCAGCGGCCTTAAGCTTTTCCTGCAGCAGGCGCCACGCCTGTTCCTGGTCATGGGTCAATTGCTGGGTGGATTTGGCGATCGCGGCAAGTTGTTCAGCCGGAGTCAAGCCATCCATTGACACCTCGCCATGACCGGCATCGTGCTGTTCGATAATGCCGGAGACGCGAACCATGAAGAATTCGTCAAGGTTGCTTGCGGAAATCGCTAGAAAACGCACACGTTCGAGGATGGGATGAGCCTCGTTCAAGGCCTCTTCTAGAACCCGGCGGTTGAACGCTAGCCAGGAGAGCTCGCGATTGACAAACCGGCGCGGAACGCTGGCAAGCCGGCAATCGGCCTGATTAACGTTTTCCGATGAAGTTTGGATGCTGGCTAAAGCCGAACGTTCGCCCGAACCTGTCATTTTGGCTCCCTTCAAGCTGAATGCGCCGCGCGTTAAAGCGTTGCTCTTCGAGACGAGACAAAGAAACAGGAGAAAAATGGTTGCTCCCAGACGACCACAGAAGAGTGACAGTTAGATGACGCACAGGCGGCGTGGAGCAACCCGTAAAATTTGGGCTATCCGGATTTTGACGTGTTTGCTGTATCGCAGAAGGATAGCCGAACGAAGTTCGATCAATGTGTTTAGCCACCGGGAAAGGACCTATTAATTTAAACTTCGCAAGTGAACCAAACTTGGTCTTAACTAAAGGAATATTTCTGAAAGGCGACCGAAATATTGGGTGGAATGGCTCCCGAAACATCCTGGGGTGAGCGGCAGAATTCGGCCCGCTGCTTCTATTTTGCGCCCATCGCCGCCTTTCTGTCCAACGGCACGGCTGCTCCGAAGCGGACATCCGGCTCGGAGGCATAGACGGCTAGGATGGGGGGATTCCTGCCCTTCAGTTGAATCCCAGGAACGGTAAGACCGCGCCATTTAACGGACATCCGGCCTTGATCGGTTAAGGCCCTGCATTGGTCAATGTTCACTAGCCACCTTTATGCCGGCTGTTAAGCTTTTCCGTCATTCTTCGCCCCATACAGTTTTTTATCCGGCGAACAGTCGGGGGAAACCTAGAAAAGCGCCTTCCGGCTAAAGCAGCGCTGGCTGCGCGGGAAACGGTGCGAGTCCATAGGGTCCAGGTATTTATATCTGACGGCCCGGCAGAAAACGCTTCAACCCTTTCCATGCAGGCGCAACGGCAAATCCAACGATCGGGATTGTGGCCGCGCCAATCAACAATCCAAGGACACCTGAGATGGCCACCTCAACGACCCATTCGAGCGCCCCGGCGGCCGATGGCAGTGCGCGAGCCGCGGTTTCGGCGGCGGCGTGGACCGTCGAGCCGATTGAAGGCGGGCCGTATACTTCTAGGCCATGCAGGACGATGCTGCCGCCAACCCAGATCATGGCGGCTGTGCCGACGGCGCTGAGAATTGTCAGGAACACGGGCATCCCGCGAACAAGGGTGCGTCCGAGCGCCCGGCCCATACCGGCAACGACGGAGGCGCGCGGTCGTTGTTGGCTAGGGCCACACCGAAATCGTCGGCTTTCACGATCAGCGCTACGACGCCATAAACGGCGACGGTGATACCGATCCCGACGAGCGCCAGCACAAAGGCCTGCGTCACGAAGCTTCCCGTGGGAAGCGCCGCCAGGGTGATCGCCATGATCTCTGCCGAAAGGATGAAGTCGGTCTTTATGGCGCTTGCGACCTTCTCGTCCTCGACCGTCTTCGTATTCAACGCGACCGTGCCGAGCTGCGCTGCATGCTGATGTGCACGATGTGGCATGACGGCTTCGAGCACTTTTTCCACGCCTTCGTAGCAGAGATAGGCGCCGCCAATCATGAGAAGCGGCGTGATTGTCCAGGGAAGGAAGTAGCTAAGGGCCAGGGCAACGGGCAACAGGATCAGGAGCTTGTTGCGAAGTGATCCCGCCGCGATCCTACCCACGATCGGGAGTTCGCGCTTGGCAGCAAATCCGATCACGTAAACCGGGGTAACCGCGACATCGTCGATGACAACGGCCGCCGCCTTTACCCCTGCCTTCGCGGCCTGGCTGGCTACGTCGTCGAGGGAAGCCGCCGCCACCTTTACGATCGCCGCAAGATCGTCCAGAAGGGCGATCAGTCCGACGCTCATCGATACTTCTCCTTCATCGTTAGCGGGAGCGACATCACCAAGCATCTTTAGCCCTTGCGCCGCCAAAACGGCGCTCTACGAAGCGCTCACACCAAAAGAATAGGACTTATCGAGAAGAACAACACTATGTTCACGATCCGTCCAACGTAGCGTACGAAAAATTACAAACCTTGCGCTGACCTCTCATTGATCTTACGCGAGTTTTTTTTGGTTCGCCAGATATCGCGGCACGCTTTACCAAAAGACGTGACACTGCGGGCCAGGTTTGCCAGGAGAAATGACACTGCGTGCCAAAGTTCGTGGACATTGCGCGCCAAGCGATCGGTGACAACCGCCGCTCAGCCCGTGGTCGGCTCGGATTTGGTCATCCTCGTGCTAGGAGATGTCTTCTGTCGGATGCTCTGCTGTTGACCGGAACAGATCCAAGTCTGTCATTGGGCGGCCATTGAGCAATTCCCGAGAGCAGGCTTTCGCCGTGCTGCTTCATCGGCGGGAGTGCGCCCATATCGGCCGTTGTTGCAGGGAGCACCGTTGCTCAAAAACAGGCGTTTGATCAGGTTCGCCGCTTCTGGCGCGATCCGACCCTATTCAGACTCGTTGGCGATCTTCGATAATCGGCTGAGTGTAGGGTGGAGGCTCCCGTCGGTTCAGCACTGAGGGCTAAGATGGATCCCCAAGGTCAGGCCGACCGTCCCGCGCCGTTGATGTAGGGAGACTCAGTCGGCGTGTAGTAAACCGAGGATATGAAGTAAGAATCCGATAGCGGCCGCCTTGCTCATAGATCCTGACGTCATGGCCGTCGCGATTAAGGAGCGCAGCGGCGAAAGGGCCGCCCAACGACCCACCCGCGATGCGGATTCGTAGCTTCCCCAAGAACTCTTTGCCGCTCAGGAGCCGCCCATCGCTTGGCGGACCCGCTCGGGGCTGAGGGGCATATCGCGCAGGCGCACGTCGAGCGCGTCGGCCACCGCATTAGCCAAGGCCGCGGCCGTCGGCCCCTGGGCGCATTCGGCGGTGCCGAGGAAGGGCAGCCCCGGACTGTCCATCACATGCACGTCGAGCACCTCCGGCACGTCGGAGAAGCGGAAGATGGGATAGCTGCTCCAGTCGAAGCCGGTGCGGCGCGCCGTGTCGAAGGTCATGGACTCCAGGCTCGTCCAGCTCAGCGACTGCATGATGCCGCCCTCCACCTGATTGCGGATACCGTCCGGATTGACCGGCTGGCCGCAATCCACCGCCGCCGACACCCGCCGCACGGCGATCCGGCCGCTTTCACGCTCGACCTCGACCTCCATCGCCAGGGCGCAATAGGCGCCGATATTCTTGTAGCGGGCGAAGCCCATGCCGCAGCCCCGCCTGCCGTCGCCCCTGGCTCGGGCTGCCCAGCCGAACTCGTCGGTGGCCTTGATCATCACCGCGCGCGCTCTCTCGTCCTGCATGTGGGAAATGCGAAACGCCAAGGGGTCGAGACCGCCGGCCTTGGCGAGTTCGTCCAGCATCGATTCGATTGAGAAGACGTTCAGGTGGGCGCCCAGCGATCGCAGCGCGGATACGCGAATGGGCATGTCTTTGATGAAGTGATAGATCACATGCATGTTGGGAAGGACATAGAGGGGATTGGCATTTCGGCTGCCGTCGCCTTCCGGCATTGGAATCGGTTTGCCTTCGGGCGCTGGGAAAGGAGGCGCCACTTCCGCGCCGGCAAGCACGCCGCCGGCATTGACCGGTCGGTTGTTGTGGGGATTGCTCCACACCTGGTAGTTCCAGGCGACGATCCTTCCGTCGGCATCGATCGACGCCTCGACTTCGGTTGCCATGCCGGGGCCAAGCGGCTCCCAGCCGAACTCTTGTTCGCGCATCCATTGCAGCCGGATCGGGCGGCCTGGCACCGACTTGGCGATCAGCGCCGCCTCGGCGGCGACATCGTCCGCCCCGTTCTGGCCGTAGCAGCCCGCGCCTTCGACATGGACGGCGCGCACTTTTTCGATGGGCAGGCCCAGCAGGTCGGCCGCGACGCGGCGCACGTCGAAGGCGCCCTGGCTGTGCGACCAGATCGTCATCAGGTCGTCCTGGTACAGAGCGACCGCGCAGGACGGTCCTATCGAGCCGTGGCTGATCCAGGGACGCGAGTAGCGCGCCTTGACCGTCTTTGCCGCCGGCTTCACCGGATCGTGGGTATCGAGAACGACGATCTCCCGGGACGTCAGGCTCTTCAGAACGTCGGCCACCTCCCCTATCGGAATCGGCGGGGCGACGCGGGTGAAGCTCGAGTCCTGCAATTTGCGCAAGGCAGTGATCGCCGCCCATTCCCGCTCGGCGACCACGGCGACAAATCTGCCGACCTTCACGATCCGCACTCCGTCGACGGCGACGGCGTTCGAGGCGTCGAAAAGCGTTCTCTCGCTGGGCCCGCGTAAGACCCGGGCATGCAACATGCCGGGCAGCCGCATGTCATGCACATAGGCGGCGCCCCCGGTCAATTTGGCAGGGATGTCGAGGCGGGGTAGCGCCGTTCCCATAGTCTTGAACTGCCCCGGCTGACGCAAAGGGGCATTGGGAACGGCCTCAACATGCAGGGCCATCGACGCGGCGATTTCGCGATAGCCCAGGATGGCGCCGTCACCCTTGAGCAGCCGGCCCTCTCCATCCGTGGCGATGCTTTCGGGCAAGGTCTTCCAGCGCGCGGCGGCGGCGCCGATCAGCAGCATGCGCACATTGGCCGCGGCGTTGCGGATGGCGGTGCCGCTGTCCTGCATCGAATGGCTGCCCGCGGTCAGCCCCTCGTCCGGCGTGCGGGCGGTATCGGCCGTCACCATCGCTATATGGGCCGGCGGCACATCCAACTCCTCGGCCGCCACCTGCAGCAGCGCCGTCTTTATGCCCTGGCCCAATTCGGCCTTCCCGGTAAAGACGGTGATCCGCCCGTCGGCGTCAATCCGAATCCAGGAATTCGAGCCAGGGGGTGCTTTTGAGGCTTCCGGGCAGGTTTGGCGCAATCACCGCCGGGCCGGCGCCGCCCTCGCCTCCGCCAGCCAATTGGGCCAAGGCTTTTGGCGCGAGAGCGAAAGACACGACCAGTCCCCCGTTTTTCAGGAGGGCGCGCCGGGAAAGGACCGCGCCGGACCTCATGGCTGCTGCTCCTTCTGCAGGCTGTCCGCCGCCCGTCGCACTGCGCGAAGAATGCGCATATGAGTGCCGCAACGGCAGAGATTTGTCTGCATGTGCCGCCGGATCTCGGCATCGGTTGGCGAAGGATTGCGGCGGTGGAGCAGGGCCTGGGCCCGCATCATCATTCCGGCGATGCAATAGCCGCACTGGGCCGCCTGTTCCTCCTCGAAAGCGCGTTGAAGGATGCTCGGCCTGTCGAGCGTCCCCAACCCCTCGACGGTGGTGACCCGGCGGCCTTGGACGGCGGAGACCGGCGTCACGCAGGAGAATACCGCCTTGTCGTCGAGCAGCACCGTGCAGGCGCCGCATTGCCCGAAGCCGCAGCCATATTTCGCGGCGTTCAGCTCCAGATCGTCGCGCAGCACATAAAGCAGCGGCGTCGCGGGATCGATCTCGAGCGAGTGGTCAGCCCCATTCACGGTCACGGTAACAGTCATGGTTCTGCGCTTTCCTTGCGCGCCGCCGCCACGGCGCTGTCGAGTCCAGTCCAGGCCGGGCGGACGCTGAAGCGGGCCCGGAGATAGGCAGCGATCTCTGCCACCTTTCCGTCGCTCAGGCTGTCGACGAAGGCCGGCATGTAGGCGCCGCGCGTGCCGGCCGGAAGCGGGATGCCCTGAAGGATGGCTTGCAGGGCGTTGCGGGGATCGTCCTCCTGAATAGCGCCGACCAGCGAGAGGGAAGGCCGCCCCTGCTGCAGCATTGCCGCCCCTGCCCCATGGCAGCAGCCGCAGGCGCCAGCGAACAGCACGGCACCAGCAGGGGAAGCCCTGGCCGCCTCGTCGGCGCGGTCCGTTATCGGTCCGTCCTGACCGCGGGAAAGCGACGAGATATAGACGGCGATCGCCTTGACCTCCGCCTCCGGCACCTCGGCCAGATCATGGACGAGCGGCCCCATAGGCCCGGCCGCCGCACTGTGGGCGGGATCCAGGCCGGTCCGCAGATAGGTGAACAGCGTGTCGGCCGTCCAGGCCTTGGCCGATGGATTGCTGCCGTCGAGCGCCGGGGCATTCCACCCCTCCGCTACCCCGCCTTGGAAGGCGCGGCTGCGTTCCTCTCCCCCCGCCAGATTGCGGGGCGTATGGCAGCCGCCGCAATGGCCGAGCCCGTCCACCAGATAGAAGCCGTGATTCCACTCCTGGGACCGGCCCTCCACTGGGCGGAAGGGTTCCTTGTGCAGAAACAGCATCTTCCAGCCCACCAAGAGGGGGCGGAACCCCAACGGGAACATCAGCCGATTGGCCGGCGCCACCGAGTGGACCGGGCGCAGGGTCATCAGGAACGCGTAGATGGTATCGAGGTCTTCGTCGGAAACATGTGTGTAGTGCTCGTAAGGCAGGGCCGGGTAGAGGTGCACTCCTGTCCGCGATACCCCTTCTTTCATGGCGCGCCGAAAAGCGGCTGAAGACCAGTTGCCGACGCCGGTCGCCTCATCCGGGGTGATGTTCGTCGCGTAAAGCGTTCCGAAGGGGGTAGCCAAGGCTCTGCCGCCGGCGAAAGGCGTTCCCCCGTCCTTGGTATGACAGACCGCGCAATCGCCGATCGCGGCCAGCACCCTTCCTTTGGCGGCTTGCGAGGCGGGGAAGGTTCCGGGTTCGGGCCGGCCAATGGGCGCGATGGGCGACCGATAGACGAGCGCCAACGCCGTGACCGCCACCAGGGCGACCGTGCCGGCCAGCACGGAGAAGCAGGTTTTGCCAGCGAGCTTCATGGCGACAATATACCAGCCCCTTGCCCAAAAAACTGCCATCAATTCGTTGCGTGAAACGCAATGATGAAACGCGAAAATACCTGATTATCTGCAGCGAAAGAATGATCCAGGATCCGCGGCGAACCAATTCAAGGAGTAGCCGCCGTGACCAGTCTCTTTACGCCGATCAAAGTCGGACCTTTCGAACTTCCGCATCGCGTCGCGATGGCCCCGCTCACCCGTTCCCGCGCCGGAAAGGGCAATGTGCCCACGGCAATGATGGTGGATTATTACCGGCAGCGCGCCAGCGCCGCGCTGATCGTGACTGAAGCCACCCAAATCTCGCAGCAAGGCCAGGGCTATGCCTGGACGCCCGGCATCCACTCGCCCGAGCAGATCGCCGGCTGGCGGACCGTGGCCAAGGCGGTCCACCAGGAAGGCGGACGCATCTTCCTGCAGCTATGGCATGTCGGCAGGGTGTCCCATCCCGTTTTCCAACCCAATGGCGAAGCCCCGGTCGCGCCGAGCGCCCTGGCCGCGCCCGGCAAGACCTTCATTGTCGACGATAACGGCGAGGGCGCCTGGGCCGAGGTGCCGGTCCCGCGCGCCCTGACCAGAGGCGAGATCAAGGGCATCATCGCCGATTACGCCCAGGCGGCTCGCAACGCGATGGCCGCCGGGATGGACGGCGTCGAAATTCACGCCGGCAACGGCTACCTGCTGGATCAGTTCATCAACAGCGCCAGCAACCATCGGAGTGACGCCTATGGCGGCGCTTCCAGAAACCGGGCGCGCCTGCTGCTCGAAGTGGTGGACGCCGTCGCCGCCGCCGTGGGCGCCAACCGCGTCGGCGTGCGCCTGACCCCGATGGGGCGGTTCATGGGAATGGGCGACCGCACGCCCGAAGCGACCTTCGGCCACATCGTCCGCGAACTCGACCGGCGCGGCCTCGCCTATCTGCATCTGGTCGAACCCGAGATCGTCGGCACGGTCAAGGACGAAAGGCCGGATCCGCGCTGGGACGAGATCATTCGCCTGCTGCGCCGTCTCTATCGGGGAGTGCTGATTCTTGCCGGCGGATACGACCTTGGCAACGCCGAACAGGCCCTGGCGGGCGGTCGGGCGGACATCATTGCCTTCGGGCGCGCCTTCCTCGCCAATCCCGATCTTCCGATGCGCTTCCAGCTCAACCGGCCGCTGAATGAGCCGGATGCAGCCACCTTCTTCGGCGGCGGCGCGGCCGGCTACACCGACTATCCGGCGATGGCGTGAGCTACTTCCGATCCCAATAGGGCGGAGAACCGAAATGCAAAATCAGGAAGTCGATAAAGGCCCGCACCTTGGTGGAGGATCGGCGGTTCGGCAGAAAAACCGCGTGAATCGCCGCCTCCGGCCCGGTTGGGCTGGCTTCCCAGTCAGTGAGCAGGGGCTGCAGCCGGCCGCCCTTGATGTCCTCGCCAAGCAGCCAGGTCGGCAGCAGAACCAGGCCGAGGTCGGCGACCGCAGCGTCCCGCAGAACGATCGAGTTGTTGGCCCGGAGCGGTCCGGCGACTCGCACGACCTGCTCGACACTCCCCTTCTTCAAACGCCAGCTTTGGTCGCCACGGCCATAGGCGAAAAGGCAACAGTCATGATTGGTCAAATCACCCGGCAGCGTCGGAACGCCCCGGCGGGCGAGATATTCGGGGCTGGCGCAGATGATGCGTCGCATGGCCGCCAGCTTGCGGACAATCAGCCCCGGCGCCTCCACCAATCCGAGCCGGATTGCGACATCGACCCTGTCCTCCACCAGATTGATTTGGGCGTCGGTCAGATCGAGCTCGAGTTCGATCCCCGGATGCGCCGCCAGGAACGCTGGCAACATCGGTGCCACGTGCATCTGGGCGAAGGCCACCGGCAGACTGACCCGCAATATGCCCCGGGGCGGCCCGGCTCGGTCTCCGATGCTTCGATTGGCATCGTCGAGTTCGCCGAGGATCCGCTGGACCTGTTCGAAATAGCGTTCTCCTGCGTCGGTCAAAGTCAGCCGGCGCGTGGAGCGGTTCAACAGGAGGACGCCGAGATGGTCCTCCAGAGCGTCCACCTGCCGGGTCACCGACGAGGTCGAAAGACCCATGACATCGGCGGCGCGGGCGAAGGCGCCCCGATCCACCACCATCGTGAACGCCCGGAGGGCGGCGAAGAGATCCATGCGGCGATATTCCCGGCAAGAGCCCGTAGCGTCCCGCCTCTGCGCCGCTCACACAAGTTTTTTGTCGAATTGTGACCAAAAGGAAATCCCTATCATGAGCAACCATCGTACTCCTTCGCGCGGGCTCACTCTGTCCATGGCCGTGGCCGCCGGCTTGGCGGTCGCCAACATCTATTACAACCAGCCCATGCTGGGTTTGATTGAACGGGATCTGTCCGGTTCGCTGGCCCCGATGATTCCGACTGCGACCCAGCTGGGTTATGCCGCCGGACTCCTGTTTCTGCTGCCGCTGGGCGATGTCGTCGAGCGCAAGAAGCTGATCGTCGGTCAGTTCCTGCTGCTGGCTGTCGCTCTGGTGGCGGCCGCCCTGGCCCCGGGCGCCGGCTTGCTGCTGCTGTCCTCGGTTGTCGTCGGGGCGACAGCGACCGTTGCGCAGCAGATCGTTCCCTTCGCCGCCCACCTTGCCCCGCCCGAACGCCGTGGCGCCACGGTTGGCGTGGTGATGTCGGGCTTGCTGGCCGGCATCCTGCTCAGCCGGACCCTCGCCGGCTTTGTCGCCAGCCATGCCGGCTGGCGTGAGATGTTCTGGCTGGGCGTTCCGATGGCGCTGGCGGCTGGCGGATGGATGGCTCTGCGCCTGCCGAGCCACCGCCCCGACAGCGTCCTGACTTATGGCCGGCTTCTGTCTTCGCTGGGGCAGCTGTGGCGGCAGTTCCCCGCGCTGCGACTCGCCTCGGCCACCCAAGCCCTGCTGTTCGCCGCCTTCACCGCATTCTGGACCATCCTCGCTCTGCGCCTCGAACAGCCGCCTTTGTCGCTGGGGGCCGACGTAGCCGGACTTTTCGGCGTCGTTGGAGCGGTCGGCATCCTGGCAGCGCCCCTGGCCGGCCGCATCGCAGACAAGTATGGGCCGCGCCGCGCGATCAAGCTGGGCGCCGTCCTGACCCTGGTGTCGTGGATCATCTTCGGCCTGTGGCCTTCGCTCGCGGGTCTGGTCGTCGGGGTCACCGTTCTCGACTTCGCCGTTCAGAGCGCGCTGGTTTCCAATCAGAGCGTGATCTTCGCGCTGCGGCCGGAAGCCCGGGCCCGCATCAACACCGTCTTCATGGGTGCGATGTTCGTGGGCGGCGCCGCCGGCTCGGCCGCGGCCACCCTGGCCTGGGAGCACGGCGGCTGGGGCGGCCTTTCGATCCTGGGGGCCGCGTTCGGCGCCCTGGCGACCCTGCTGCAATTGCTCCCCGCGAAGGACCGCGAACTCCGCGACGCCGTCGCCTGAGGCCCAGCTTCCAACCCAATTAACGAAAGATATGTCATGCGTATCGCGATTGTCGGCGGCTCGGTCGGCGGTTTGTTCGCCGCCGCCCTGCTGCGCCGGACCGGACATGATGTGGAGGTCTTCGAGCGGTCCAACCATGGCCTGGAAGGGCGAGGGGCTGGACTGGTAGCGCAATCGGACGTCTACAGGCTCTTGCAGATCATCGGGCGCGAGGACGTGGCAGAGACCGGCGTCGAGGCGTCGGCGCGCATCGTCCTTGATCGCAGCGGCGCGGTGCTTCGGCGCGATCCGCGGCCACAAATTCAGATTTCCTGGGACGCCCTTTATCTGGCCGTTCGCTCTTTGATGCCGGAGGGCGCCTACCACGTCGGCAAGGCGGTCGATCGGGCGAGCGATACCGGCAAACGGGCCTGGCTGCGCTTCGAGGATGGGAGCGACACGGAAGCGGACGTGATCGTCGGCGCGGACGGCATTGGATCAATCGTCCGGCAAGCTGTGCTTGGAGGAGCATCGCCACCACGCTATGCCGGCTATGTGGCATGGCGTTTCCTGATCCCCGAGTCCCGATTGACGGCGCTCGCCGCGGGAATTCTGACGGGGCGCTTCGCCTTTTATTTCGGCGAGGGCAGCCAGACCTTGGGCTATCTGGTGGCCGGCTCCGACGGATCGACCTTGCCCGGCCGAAGACGCTACAACTGTGTGTGGTATCGGCGGGCGCCCGATTTGAACCAGGTGCTGCGCGACAAGGACGGGCGGCGACATGACTATTCCCTGGCGCCCGGCCAAGTCCCAGAAGCGGTCCGAAATCGGCTCGTCGAAGACGCCGAGGCGCTGTTGCCGCCGCCATTTGTCGATGTCATCAAGTCCGAGCCAAATCCCTTCGTTCAGGCCATTTTCGATATGGACTCCCCGACAATGGTCGCCGGCCGGCTGGTTCTGGTCGGAGACGCCGCTTTCGTTGTCCGGCCGCATACGGCCATGGGGGTCGCCAAAGCGGCTGGCGACGCGATGGCGCTTGCTGAGGCCATTTCGGTCCACTCATTGGAGGAGGGGCTTTCGACCTACGACAATGTGCGCCGTAGCGCCGGTAAATCGATCGCCGACTATGGACGGCGGCTGGGAGCGCAGATGGTCGCGAGCGGACAGTCGAGCAGATTGGACAACCATGTGGCATGACACCGAAGCAGACGACCTCGATCTCCTGGAGGACGCTTCATGGGACACAAATCATCCTGCGCACTGGCCAGCCGGGACAACATCGTAATTTTGGACACCCCCTAATTCTACTGTGTCATGAACGGATATGGGTAGCTGTCTGGCGGTGTGTTGTTTGACAGCATGGACATCGCATAAGGGTTTTTGCGAGCGCGACGGTGAGCCGTTTTCGGATCGTCGCGATCGAGTTTTCGACGTGACGTTCTGGTCGGATCGGCGGCGCCGCGGGGTCGAAAACCTTTGGGTAACGGAGGCATCTTGCGCCGCCAGGAGGCTGAGGGGGGAATCGCTTCCCGTTCGCAGATCAGAAAGCCGTAAGCTGCGATGCAGAGTGTCGCGTGGTGGTGAAAGCCACGCCAACCTCGACCTTCGTAATGGGCCAATCCGAGTTCGCCTTTCAGCTCCTCGTAATCGCGTTCGATGCGCCAGCGCAATTTGGCCTTGTCGACGAGATCCTGCAAAGGCGTGTCCTTGGGCAAGGTCGAGAGCCAATATTTCGTCGGCTCAGCTTCTTCATTCGGCCACTCAACAATGAGCCATTGCAGCGGATGCGGTTTGGTCCGATTGCAATCACGCGAGGCTGGGCGCAGACGCACAGCGGCAAAGCGCGAGGCGAGCGGCGTGTTCGAACCTTCGCGCCAGGTGAGGCTGCGCCATGCTTTTTTCTTCAAGCTCAGCGCCAGCTCCTTGACCGTGACGGGTTGATGTTCAAGATCACGGTTCAGACGAGACGGCTTGCGGCCATGGCCGCTCCAGGGCTTTGCCGGTAGAGGCTCCTGACCGGGCGGCCAAACGGTCAGCGTCGATTGGACGCCGACGACGTAAGGCAGATCCAAAGCT
The DNA here is from genome assembly GCA_963815815.1 of uncultured Alphaproteobacteria bacterium. Taxonomy (GTDB): domain Bacteria; phylum Pseudomonadota; class Alphaproteobacteria; order Rhizobiales; family Beijerinckiaceae; genus Methylocapsa. The sequence goes on along the minus strand of CAWFIA010000004.1, from coordinate 233,915 downwards.
GTCACTCCGGCGCGAAAGCCGCCGTTCACGCCATAGCCCGCATCAGCCAGCACGACGCCCGGCGCGACGCCTGCGGCATGAGCCGCACGGATCTGATCAAGCGCAATCTGTGGCTTCGTCTTGAACTCGATCTCCTTGGGGATATGCGCCTTTTTTCGGCGTGCCTGATCATTTGCCCATGCCTCCGGCATATAGAGCCGGTAGGCGATCGGCAGGCTCGCCGTATGATTGGCGATCGACAGCGTCACCGCGACCTGGCAATTGTCCTGCTTGCCGAGCCTGCCGCAATATTGCCGCGCGACGCCGACCGAATGGGTCCCCTTTTTCGCAATGCCCGTGTCGTCCACGATCCAGGCTTCGATGGGGCCTTGTCTCTCGAGGGAAGGCAGAACCAGCTCGAAAACCTTACTCAAGACCGCCTCGTCCGACCAGGGCGCTTCGCCGACCAGATGCAGAAGCGATTGATGTTTGGCCGAGACGCGTGTCGGCGCAACAATCGCCGCCATAGGCTCGACGCTCTTGCGCTCGCCGGGCATCAACAGCCCGACGCAATAATCGTTCAAGGGCTTGGCCCGATCGGCATGCCCGATCACTTCAACAAGAGCCTCGACATAGGCGGCAAAACGCGCTTGGCTGGTTGGTCTCGAGAGATCCATATCAAACACCGGGTATCGATCAACGAATCAACAAGTTACCAGATTTGCTCGCGACGCGAATCTCCCTCGATTTTGTGATTCAGTAGAACTAACAACGTTAAAAGTCGATAATCTTGAAGCTGGCAAGGTCGTACCAATCGATAAAGCCAAAATTTGAGAGGCTGCCACATTCCGATCAGGATTAGCTCCGAGCAATATTGATTATCCGAACCTGGGAGGGGAAGTTCCCGACCACCCGCCATCGGCGCGTCGAATGTCGACTTTGTTTCACAATCGCCCGCAAGCTGCCGTTCCGCTTTCGGCCCTTAGCGGAAGTTCGACTCAGAGTTCTCGATGACGGGAGTTGGCCCATCAGAGACCAGTTTCGAGTTGACCGCGCACCGAGCTGCGGCCCTCATCGCCCAGCTGGCGCGCATTTTCACGAACTTTGGCGCGAAGTGTCATTGCTTCTGGCAAACCTGGCTGGGAGCGAATCCCGCGGGCCCTGAATACGCTAGGACGCTATGGTAATTTTCTACAGACATTCACTAGTACCGCTGCACAGGGATTATGACTCTTTGGCTGGGTCGGGATAGGCGCGCGCCAGCTTTTGTCTGGCTTTCTCGGTGGAGAACATCCAGTTGATACGGGCGCCAGCGTTGTTGCGCTGTCTTTCCCAGGCTGCAATCTCTGAAACCAATTTGTCGCGTTCGCCGATGCGTCGATCCAGGCACTGACCGCGCAGCACCCCGATTTCGATCTCGACCATGTTGAGCCAGCTGGCGTGCTTGGGGGTGTAGTGGAACTCCAGGCGACGCAATATTCTATGCGCTTCCGGGGCCGGGAAGGCCTCATACAGCGCGCCGGCGGAATGGGTCGATAGATTGTCAAGCACGACCCGAATCTGCTCAGCCTGGGGGTAATGGACTTCGACAAGGTCTCGCATACATTGGGCGAAGTCACGCGCCGTGCGTTGCTCGGTGACCTTCACTTTGCGCCAGGAACTATGAGCGTCGAGAAATATGAAAAGGTTGACCGTGCCGTTGCGCCGATACTCGCAGTCATAGCGTCCGAGTCGTCCGGGTGCGGCTGGAATTGGTTGGCGCACCTCGCCGATGAGCTGGGTTGGGCTCTCGTCGAAGCACACTACGGGCCGCTTCGGGTCGGGCTGTTCGGCATAGAGGTCGAGGACATCCTCCATGCGGGCGACATAGTTGCCATCGATTTGGGGAATGCACCACATGTCCTTGCGCCACGGCTTCAGCTCGTTCTCGGCCAAGCGACGGCGCACCGTCTCGCGCGACAGGCCGTCGCGCCCGGTCAGTTTGACCATCGCGCCAGCCAGCAACTCCAGGGTCCAGCGCGCCCGGCCCTCTGGCGGCGTGGAGCAGGCCGTCGCCACCAGGAGCGCTTCTTCCTTCCCTGTGAGCTTGCGCGTCGCGCCAGGACGTGGCTCCTCGCTCAACGCGGCGGCTAGGTCGCCTTCGACGAAGCGACGCTTGGTCCTATAAACGGTTGAACCACCGACGGCGACGCTGATCGCGATGTCTTCATCGCTGACCCCGACGTCAGCGGCAAGCAAGATTTGCGCCCGCTTGAGTTTACGTGCGGCGTGCTGGCCGCCGCTCAGCAGCGCGGTCAGTTCGTCGCGCTCGGCCTGGCTCAATTCGACCCTGTAACGTACATTCATCGACGCCCCCTGGTTGAGGGTGCGAGAGATGAATCACATGGCCGGCATCTGTCTTCCTCTTTCCGATCCCACATTTACGCCAAAGCAGGGGCAGTATCTCGCTTTCATCTACGCCTACACGCAGGTGCTCGGCCGACCGCCGGCCGAAGCCGACCTTCAACGCCACTTCCGCGTCAGCCCGCCTTCGGTCCATCAAATGGTGCTTACGCTCGAGCGCGCCGGCCTGCTCAGACGCACTGTCGGCGGCGCACGGAGCATCGAGGTATTGGTCGACCCTGAAGCGTTGCCAGTCCTACGCCCCGCCCAAGAACAACCCGTCAAATCCTCTGTGCAGCGGTACTCTCTCATGATTGCTGACAAGGGGCTTTTGCATAGCAATTGGCCCGCCGATTCCGATCGACGGCGGAGGCATTTGTACGGCGGATATGCGGCGCAGGAGGCGGGACTTAAACGTCGGTCAACAATCTCTCATCCGCGGGTCGAACCGCATGACCTTGCTTCGTTTGGGGCTGCCTCTGTCTAGGTGGCGAGCGTCAAAGGCTCATAGTACACACGAGGGTCCCCGGCATTGTCCCGCCCCCGGCGCCGCATACCACGCCGAGACTGATTTTATGTTTGCGATCTCCTCTGCTGACTGTCCGTTAAACCTGGTCACGCCGCCATTGGCGTGGATTGAATTGTGCAGGCGATCGACCAGATGAAGCCCACCATCTCGCGTGCGATGGCGACATTCACGACGTTGGCGGTCTTGCCGCGCGCGCTCAGCCGACGATATCGGGCGCAGAGCCGGACTTGCGCTTTCCAGCCGATGTCGCGAATGACTTTTGGCAGCGCCTCAATCCGATCGACCTTGTGGCGGCCGATGCGCGCCTTCATTCTGTAAGCCCAGGCGCCTTCGACCAGCGCGCGCCGGGCATGGGCGTTGCCGGTCTTGGCGATGGCGCCGCGCCGGACGGTCTCGCCACTCGATCGCTCGCCTGGGACCAGGCCGAAATAGGCCATGAGCTGGCGCGGGTTTGAGAAGCGCGTGAAGTCGCCGACTTCCGTGACCAGCACCACGGCATTGATCAGCGCGATCCCCCGCATCGCCTGCAGGCCGTCGACAACGGGGCGCAAAGTCCAGTCGGGAAGGAGGCTGAAGATCTGTTCCTCCACCCGCTTGAGGCGGCCTTCAGCATCCATGACGGCGTCGACATAGTCCTGGAATGCGATCTGCTGGGCGGGATGTTCGAAGGCCAAAGTCGACAGCCACCGCCGGTAAGCCATTCGCCATGCCGTCCCGCCCCCGCGCTTGCGGCCGTGACGCAGCAGAAAACCTTGAAGATGTTGCCGCGCGCGCGTCAGGATTTGCCGGACGACGCCGCGCAGCCGGATCAGATCGCGCATCGCTTCATGATCGGCGTCGGGCACCCAGACCGGCGTCAACTCTCCGGCCCGATGAAGACGGGCGAGCATGGTCGCGTCGCGACGATTTGTCTTGACCCGATCGCCCGCCTTCGTCGGAATCAGCGACGGCGCCACCACGTCGCACCGATGGCCGAGGCTTGTGATTTGGCGATGAACGCCGTAGCCGCACGGGCCGGCCTCATAACAAAACGCCAGCGGCTTGCCAGGACGCCGCAGACGGTCGCACAGCTTGCTGATCGCGCCAGGTTCATTGATGATCTCGCCAAGGTATTCCACCGCCCCCAATCGCCCGCTCTGCGCCACCGCGACTGAAATCCGCTCTTTGTGAATATCCAAGCCAATAAATCGGGTATGTTCCACGAGGCCCGTCTCCTATGCATGAGGCACTGCGCCGGCCAGCCGGCTTAACCCTCGTACCGTTGCATATCGGATGACGGGCCACCCTCAGCCCCAGCAATCATAAGGTCTAGGTAGCATTAACGTTGGTGCTAATTCAGATTTTCGAAGCCGATTCCAAAAATTCGCTGGGGAAGGGGCATGTAGTTTATAAATTTGATCGATTTAAACGCCTTGGAGCCGTTCTAAAGAGCACGCGGCTGGCGAAAGTCCAGGACGGCGCGCGCCATGGCGGCGCGGACAGCGCGCGAAATTGCGCGGGCCTGGCTTCCGATCGGCCAGCGGCATTCGAGCGGCTCAGTTTCGCGTTTCTCTCATCATATATCAGTGGATTGCATCGCTGAGCGACGCCTTAATATCGTTCTAAATCAGCGTGTCTTGCTTTGTCATGTTGACGACGATTTGGCATTGGGTATCGCTTGGGTAACGCGCGATGCTTTTTCGCGCCCGAACGGAGGGGTCGAGTGTCACATCTAGCCATAGTTGCCGAAGGCCAAGCGCCGGCTAATCGCCTCGCCGAGCTTTTGGCGGAAGATCGCAGACTGCGAGAGGCATATGCCGACCTCGCCTCACAGCAAGAACGCAGATTCCGGACGCGGTGAGATCGGCGATGAGTAGATCGGTGAAATCCTGGCGGCCTCGGTCCGCCAGCCAGACGAGCCTTGGCCGCCTGAACCGGTCCGCGAAGTCATCGAAATCACGCGCTGTTGATTTCCGCTTCGAACTGACCCGGGATTTTCATCGAGAATTGACCCGGGTGGATGATGTGTCCCGCGTTGCGGGCGGTGGGTCAAGTGGCGGATTTTTCCTTTCGTGTTTTGGGAGCTGCGGCGCTTGCCTTGAACCGGAAGCTGTCGTTGCCTGTCTCAAGGATGTGGCAATGGTGGGTAAGCCGGTCCAGCAGTGCGGTGGTCATCTTGGCGTCGCCGAACACCCCGGCCCACTCGCTGAAGCTGAGATTGGTGGTGATGATGACGCTGGTGCGCTCGTAAAGTTTGCTGAGCAGGTGGAACAGGAGGGCGCCGCCTGACGGGCTGAACGGCAGATAGCCGAGCTCGTCGAGGATGATGAGGTCGAGACGCAGCAGGCGTTCGGCCAACTGGCCTGCCTTGTTCATGGCTTTTTCCTGCTCGAGCGCATTGACGAGGTCGACCGTGGCGAAGAAGCGGACCTTTTTGCGGTGATGTTCGGCGGCCTGGACGCCAAGGGCGGTGGCTATGTGAGATTTGCCGGTTCCGGGCCCACCGATCAGCACGACATTGTCGGCGCCGCCCATAAACTCGCCGCGGTGCAGTTGCCGGACCAGAGCTTCATTCACCTCGCTGGCGGCGAAATCGAAGCCGGCCAGGTCCTTGTAGGCCGGGAACCGGGCCGACTTGATCTGATAGGCAATGGACCTGACCTCGCGCTCGGCCATTTCCGCCTTGAGCAACTGGGCGAGCATCGGCACGGCGGCCTCGAAGGCCGGGGCTCCTTGCTCGATCAGGTCGCTCACGGCCTGCGCCATGCCATACATCTTGAGGCCGCGCAGCATGACTGCGACGGCGGCGCTGGCGGGATCATGACGCATGGCGCAGCCCCCTGTCACGAAGGGCGTCATAGCGCTCGACATTGGCAAGCGGCTCCCGCTTCAGGCCCAGAGCCTGGGGCGCGTCGATCGGGGATGCCGGAGGCGCCTTGCCGTCGGTCAGGCGGTGCAGCAGATTGAGGACATGGGTCTTGGTGGCGACGCCAGCCTCGATCGCCAGTTCGACCGCGCAGAGCACGGCCTGCTCATCATGGTGTAGAACCAGGGCCAGGATCTCGGCCATTTCCCTGTCCCCGCCGGGACGCTTGAGGAGCTGGCTCTGCAACTGCCTGAAGGCTTCCGGCAGTTCGGTAAAGGGGGCCCCATTACGCAGGGCGCCGGGCTTGCGCTGGATCACCGCCAGATAGTGACGCCAGTCATAGGCCGTCCGCCCCGGCTGATGATGGGATCGATCGATGATCCGCGGGTGTTCGCACAGGATTTGCCCTTCAGCGGCCACCACGATCCGTTCCGGGTAGATGCGCAAACTGACGGGCCGATTGGCGAAGGAGGCCGGCACACTGTAGCGATTGCGTTCGAAGTTCACGAGGCATGTCGGCGATACGCGCTTGGTATGTTCCACGAAGCCATCGAAGGGGCGCCCCAGCGGCATCATGCGCCCTACTTCCTCGCCATGCACATCGGCAATGGCGCCGGGCAGGACACCGTGCTGGATCTCTCCCCATTGCTCAATGCAGCGCTCCTCGAGCCAGGCGTTCAGGGCGTCGATATTGGGGAAGCTGGGCATCGGCTGCCATAGCCGGCGCCTTGCATCCTGCACGTTCTTCTCGACTTGCCCTTTCTCCCAGCCAGCGGCTGGATTGCAAAAATCCGTCTCGAACAGGTAATGGCTGGCCATGGCGGCGAACCGGGCATTGACCTGCCGGGCTTTGCCCGACCCGATGCGATCGACCGCGGTCTTCATATTATCGAATATCCCGCGCTGAGGAACGCCGCCCAGCACCCGGAATGCTTGGGCCAGCGCGTCGAACAGCATCTCGTGGGTCTGCAGCAAATAGGCCCGTACGATAAACGCCCGGCTGTGCGACAGTTTGGTATGGGCAACCTGCAGCTTGGTTCGCTCGCCGGCGACAATGGCCCAGTCCTCGCTCCAATCGAACTGAAACGCTTCACCAGGCTGGAAGACCAGCGGCACGAATGTTCCTCGACCGCTGGTCTGCTGCTCGCGCTGTCGGTCGGCCTTCCAGCGACGAACAAAGGCGGCTACGCGGCCATAGCAGCCGTCATAGCCCAGCGCCACAAGGTCGGCGTGCAGGTGCTTCGTGGTCCGCTTCTGCTTGCGCGATTTGCCTGCTTCCTGCCGCAGCCAACCCACCAGCTTCTCGGCAAATGGGTCCAGTTTGCTTGGCCGATCAGGAACCTTGAACTTTGGCTCCACCGTGTCCGCCCGCAGGTATTTGCGGATCGTGTTCCGTGACAATCCCGTCCGCCGCTCGATCTCCCGGATCGGGACGTGCTGCCGGAAATGCCAGCGCCGGATTACGCTCAATAACGCCATGTCGATCACTCCTGGATCCCCCGACCAATCAGCCAGGGGGAGGTCAAAACATGGGTCAGTTCTCAGTGAAAATTTCTGGCCTTCCAGGGTCACATCTCAGCGGAAATCAACACACGCGCAGTCGTGCGCTAGAACGAGGTCTAGAAAGAGGCGTTTACAATGGTCGCGGCGTCACCGTGCGCTCCCCCTTCGACGGCGGCGACCACGAGCGGAGCCTCGCTGGGCGCTACCGTCGCGACGCAGAAGCCTTGAGATTTGACTGGGTGCGGACGGCGGCCTGCCTTGACCGGATCGCCGACACCTATGAGCGTGACGCCGGCCGCGAGGATCGGGACGCGGATCTGCGGGGTCGGTGACAATAGTCTTCGCTCCGCCCAAAACCAAACCGACGACTGAGATTTTCGGGAAGGACTTCGCGGTGCGGTGCGCGCCGCTGATGCATTTCAAGGCGCCTCAAATCGCGGTCGCACTCTTCGGACCGGCTCGCCGCCGAGGAGCATCCGGAATTGCTTCGTGATCCCGATCTCTGGAATCATCACGCGCCGGGACGGCTTGAGCCCTGGTCAAGTTCATGAGATCGCTCCGCTACCGCTTAAGCTTCGGTTCAGCCTCCGGATCGCTTGCAAGCTGGGGAGCATTGCCGATCGGATCTTTGGAAAGCCGCTATCCCTCGCCGAATTTCCGTCAAAGCAGCGCGATTTCCCCAAGAAGGGTGTACGTCTGCAACACAAGCGCTCGAGCCTCGCCGATCTCGACGTCGGCGTGCACCCCGGTCGAAACACGATCGTAGAGGTCAAATAGAGCTCGCTTCAACCTCGCACGCCTGCTTTTGGAGGCGTTCGTTGAGCCAAGATAGGCAATGATTCGGTTCTTCGGTCTGTTCGCGCCGCAATCAAGAGCCTCCCCGTCTACGAGCACGGGATCGTTCTGCGCGGGAAAGATCGAGTCCCTACGGCAGCTCGTAAGCGCGTGGCTTATGGCCTCGGTGGACCCCGCCTGGAGTTTTTCGAAGCACTCCGGCATTTTCGCGAAGGCGTCCGCAGCCGTTTCTGCCAAGCGAGCCTCGATCGTAGACTGGTATCCAAAAAAGATGTCTCGGCTTGCCAATGAGAATTGCTTCTGATTGATAATTAGCGTGACAAAGTGATAGGTGAGTGCACGAACCGCGCTTAAAATGCGATGATTTACTATTATTTTGCTGTGAATATTATCTATATCTTTCATTTTTGCGTCGTTAGCATGTGCTGCCCAGGTACCAGTTGGCTGGTATGCTCTTAGCGCCTCCGTCTTTATCTCCAAAAGCCTGGATTCCTCTTCAAGAAAAGAACAAGAAGCAGCAATAAACTGTTCTGACAAGCCGTCCCAACGCTTTGTTACAATTAGAAACCATTTGATATTTTCTTGGACGCAGGGATGGCTCATGCTTTCTCCAGCAAAGAATGCCTCCCAATCACTTAGATTTGCGAGGAAGGCAATCCTGCGACCCTTCGCGACTACCAAGGATGTCTTGACCGCCGCATCTTCTATGTCTCGCGAGAGCTCGCCGCAAAGGCGGAGGATTTCGGCGTCTTTCACCCGTTACCCACCACGTTACCCGGCCGCCTTATGAGCCCGACAAATTTGAGCTAAGTGTCTGCTTTTACTGGTGCCGCAAGAGGGATTCGAACCCCCGACCCCCTCATTACGAATGAGGTGCTCTACCAGCTGAGCTATTGCGGCCAGTCCAGGTTTCGATCGCGTCGCGCAGTCGCCCGTCACCTCTTAGCGGCGCCCGCCGTGTTTCGCAACTATGCTCGGTCCGCCATATCAGTCATTTGGGCTTAACGTCAAAAAGGCGGGCGAGACCTTCAGCGTTTCCCTTGTCCTGCGCCAATTCGTTCAAAGGCTCGGGCGGCGGGCCAAGCTGGCTGGATCCGTCGCCGACCATTGCCGACGCCGCGAGGGATGGAGCGCCCATCGGAATCGCAACGGCAGGATCCGCGTGAGGCTCTAGCCTAAGCTCGTCTTTTTCCGGCTTGTTCAGCGGCGGCTGCAGCGGCGGTGCTTTGGCGGCGGCCTCTTCAATCAAGAGCGGTGGAACGGGCGGCAGAATCTGAGCGAATACGGCTTCTTCCGTTTCGTCGCCCGGCGTCAGCCGCTCGACCGGTTTTTGCCATACGAAAGCGTCGAGTTTGCCCGTGACGGGAGAGATCGCACGCCACTGGTCGGACGTCACGCCATCGGCCACCCATGTCGGATCGCGCGGCGCGTGCGAAGCCCGCGTCAACCATTCGCGAATGTAGCCCGCCGCACCGTGCTGCTTCTCCTCCAGCTCCGCCATGATCCGGCACATGCGCGCCGTCGGCCGTTCCGGCCCCTCGATCAGCGGCTGCATGGCTTCGCGCGCGGCCCGACAGTCCCCGGCCGCGATCGCCGCTTGCGCGACCATGATTTTGCTCTCGGCCTCACGCGGCGCGAGCCGGGCAAGCGTTAGCGCCCGCGCCAAACGGTCGGCGCTGCTTTCGCCGGGATGCAAGCCAAGGTAGATTTTCGCAAGATCGGGATGCGGCGCGGCGCTCCACGCGGATTCGATTAATTTCGTCGCTTTTCGCGCGTCGCCGCTTTCGCCAAGGAGCCGCGCGGCGAGAGCGATAGCGGGGACAAAAGCCGGCGCGTGTTTGAGGGCCGAGCGTGCGAGCGCGAGGGCCTCCGAGGGGTGCGCTTCCGCCTTTTCGAGCGCAATCGCGGTCTCGAGCACCGCGCGTTGACGCTCGCGGATGGTCTTATCGATGAGTTTCGCCCCCGCGCCGCTCTCAAGCAGCGCCAAAGCGCCGCGCCAATCGCCGGCGGCGACCTTGTGGTCGAAATTCGCCTTCGCCGCCCAAGGGACCGCGGCGATCTGCTGCGCGGCGTCCGCGTATTGCTGCGCCTTCTCCGCGTCGCCCTGCCGCTGCGCCTCGACATGAAGCCCGCGGAGACCGAGGAGGCGCATGTCGTTGCGCCTGGTCATTTCCTTGAAGGCGGCCTCGGCATGGCCTGTCTCGCCAGAGAGCTGCGCGGCTTGCGCTTTCAAAAGCAGCGCCAAAGGTTCATTGCGAAGCAGCTTCTGCGCTTCGGCGGACGCCTTGCGCGCAACCTGCGCGTCGCCGGCGCCGACGGCGACCATCCCCCGCGAGAGCGCGGCGTAGCCTTTCTCGCGGCGGCGCCCTTGCGTCGCGATCGACATCAGTGAGGGCATTTTGAAAATGAAGCGTATCAGGCTCCAAAGCGCCAGCAGAGCCGCGGCGGCGACGAACACGGCGCCGATCCCGACGAGCACGGAGGTCTCAATCCGATAGCCCTGCCAGTCGAGCACCAGTTGGCCCGGCCGGTCCACCAACCAAGCCTCACCGAAAGCCAGGGCGATCAGAACAACGAAGAACAGGAGGACGCGGATCATGTGTTTCCTGTCAGAAGTTCGTTTCGGATCTTGCGGGTCTTAAGATCTGCGTTTCACGACTTGGGCTTGCTCAGCGCCGCCACGGCGTCAGCTTCAATCGCCCCCGCGGCCGCCAATGCGTCGAGGCGCGCCTTGGCGGCCTCGCCCCACTTCGCCGATTTGGCTTTGGCCTCGCTCGGCAGTTGCGACCATAGCGAATAGGCCTTGGCCACGTCTAAACGCGCCAGCGCGTTTTCGATCGCCGCGACGCGCCCTGGAATATCCGTGGCGTTGGGATCGCCAGCACGGCGAATGCGAACAAGGTTCTGCGCGTCATGGGCTAGCCGGTCCAACAAACCGAGGTCCGGTTTCGCCGGCTCCGGCGCCTCGAGCGAGGGCGCAACTGCGGCGAATTGGTCGGCAAGCTCGGCGACGCTCGCGACCCCCGTCTTTGCCGTCCCCTGCAGGGGGGCGAGTTTCGCCGGGTCTACGCCAAAATGTTCGAGGGCGGCGACCTCTTTGGCGAAAGGCTCGCCGCGCGAGACGAGTTGGACGAGGCTCGCGGCGACGACCCCCTTCGAATTAGCGGCGGCCAAGGCGCGCGCGTTTTGATCGGCGTTCTCGCGCTCCTGCTGCGCCCGAACGTCGACCTTCGGCGTCGCCAGCGCCGCCTCAAGAGCTTTGATTTTCTGCTCGAACGCGCCGATTTTCTCTTCGATCGGCCCGAGTTGAGGGGCCGCAGCTTGCGGACCGCCGGCGGCCGCTGCGGGCCGCGCGGCGAGCGCCTTTTGCGCATCGCTCAGGGCCGCATCGGCGGAGGCGGCGGCCTTGCCGGCGTTGTTTTCGGCCGCCGCCAGGCGGGTCTGCAGCGCCGCCAGCGCCGCGGCGGAAGCTTCGCTTTTATGCTCGAGCTCGACGGCGCGCGCGTCCAGTTGGGCGACGCCTTCATTGATATTGGCCCCTTGCGCGGCATCGTAAGCGCGCAGCGCGAGAGCGCCGCCAAAGCCGGCGACAGCGCCGAGAATCAGAGCGCCGATCAATGCTGCCGCGTGCGACGGCGGCTTGGCGTAAACGATCTGTTGCGGGTTGGGCGGAAGGGCCGGCGCGACGTCATCGGGCTTCGACGAAGGCTCGCCGGCGTCGGCAGGCGCCTCTTCGTGCGGCGCGGCTTCGGCTTGTGAAGCCTCGGAGGCGCTCGGTTCCGACGTTTCCCCAGCTTCCGCCGTCGTCCGCGGCGGCTCTTCTTTTTCGTCAGCCATCAGAGCCCTCTGCTTTTGATTCGTTGTAAAGCAACCCTAGCCTGATCGCAACGATGAACGCGCCCGCCGAACCACGTCCGGGGACGCCCAACGCCGCCGAAAACGCGCCGATTTCAGCGGTCCGGCAAGAGATCGCGAGGGCGCTCAAAATCCAGCATGAGGCAAGCCTAAGCTGCTTTTCTATAACAGCTGTGCCTTGTCCGGCTAAACGACCGAGCGCAATGGCGCTGACGCTCCAGCCGGAGCGGGCGCTTTAAAATCGCCGATAGGACGCGAATGAAGCATGACCGCCCTGCCAGCGCTGAATTCCGCCAGGGGGCGGCGCGCTTTGATTGCGAGATCGGCCCGGCGCTCGAACGTTCGATCGCCCATCTCCAAAATGGCCGAACCGAGGAGGCTCTCCGATGCATCCGGCCTTTGGCGGCGCAGGACGACGACAACCCCACACGGTCGAACCTCGTCGGCTTGATCTGTCTGAGCGCGCGCGACGATAGCGCGGCGCTTTCGTGGTTCGACCGCCCGGTTGGGCTCGATCCCGCCAATCCGCAATACTGGTCGAATTGGGGCGTTGCAATGCAGCAGCTCGGCCGCGCCGAGGCCCTTTTCTGCTATGATGAGGCTCTGCGCCTCGGCCTCGAAGAACCGACGCTGCTCTACAATCGCGGCAATCTTTTGCGCGCGGCCGGACGCCTGGACGAGGCGATCGTTTCTTACGACGCCGCTTTGCGGCTTAATCCCGCCTACCCGGAAGCGTTGCGGGCCGGCGCTCTTGTTCTACGCGATCTTGGCCAAAACCGGGACGCGCTCGAATTCCTTGACGAGGCGACGCGGCTGCGCCTCGATTTCGTCGAAGCCCTGCTCGATCGCGGTGAAATTCTGCAACGCCTCGAGCGCCCGGAAGATTTGCTCGCCGCTTACGACCGCGTGTTGAGATGCGCGCCAAACAATGCCGCCGCCTGGAACAATCGCGCCGCGGCGTTACTGACGCTCGCCCGCTATGGGGAGGCGGGCGCGGCTTTGGATGCGGCGCTCAAGGCCGATCCGCGTTCGCCGCAAGCCTGGAACAATCGCGGCAACCTGCAGCTGGCGCTATTGCGCCCCGAGGCGGCGCTGTCTGCCTTTGATCAGGCCCTGAGCCTGCGCCCCGATTATGTCGAAGCGCTGATCGGACGCGCTTTGGCGAAAAAGCAGCTCGGCCGATTCGACGAAGCCCTGGCCGGTCTCGACGCCGCGCTGGCGCTGCAGCCCAGAGTCCGATCACGTCAAAAACAACAAAGCCGTCATCCTGCTCCAGCAAGGCGATTTTGAAAACGGTTGGGATCTTTACGAATCGCGCTGGATCGCCAGCCGCACCCCGAAACACGCCTTAAAACTCCCCATTCCGGAATGGGGCGGGCAAGCGCTTGCCGGTAAAAATATCATCGTCTTCGACGAGCAGGGCTTTGGCGATGCCATTCAGTTCGTCCGCTTTTGTCTTGAGCTGGCGGAGCGCGGCGCAAATGTCACCTTTTTCTGCCGGGCGCGCCTGCATCGACTTTTTAAAGGCTTGCCCATTCGCCTGGTTGACCTGCTTCAATCCATTGATCTCAACGGCGAACGATTCGATTATCAAATCGCGCTTTGCAGCCTGCCCCGCGCGCTGAAAACGCGGCTTGGGTCGATCCCTGCGCCGCGGCCCTATCTTTGCGCCGAGCCGGCGCTCGTCGAGAAATGGGCTGCGCGACTTGGACCCCATGGCTTCAAGATTGGCGTCTGCTGGCGCGGCAGCGCGAACCCCAAGGCCGACCAGGGCCGCGCCCTGCCCCTCGACGCACTGGCGCCGCTCGCCCGTCCCGGCGTGCGCCTGATCAGCCTACAAAAGCTTGAGGGTTCATTCTCGGGGGATCCGGCTGGCGTCCCCTGGCTCGAACAAATGGCCGCCGATTTCGACGCCGGGCCTGATGGTTTCGTAGATACCGCGGCGCTAATGGCGAGCCTCGATCTGATCGTCACCTGCGACACGTCGATCGCGCATCTTGCCGGCGCGCTCGGACGTCCCGTCTTTGTGCTGTTACAGGCCGTCGCCGACTGGCGCTGGCTGCGCGATCGCGAGGATTGCCCCTGGTATCCCTCGATGCGGCTGATGCGGCAAAGCCGGCTCGGCGATTGGAGCGAGCCGATCGAGCGCGTCGCCCAAGAGCTCAAACTCAGATAAGCGGAACAAATCCCAAGCGGACTGACGGCCAAACGTGAAAACGTTTGGAAGCGTGCTCGCTGGTTTGCGGCCAAGCCTGACCTCGTTGAAACTGGTCGCGTCGAAGCCAGATCGCACCCACGATGACAGGTCGCCGAGGTAAACCGCATGATGGTTGCGGACGAAGTATTGATACCAGCCCACGCGGCCGTCTGGCGCGTCTTCAAGTTCGAGTAGCCGGCAAATCCGCATCGCGCCGGTATTTTCGAGGCCCCCCGACGAAGAAGAGCTGATGTCACGGTCCGACCGGAAGCGGCTCTTTGGCATTGTGAAGAAATCAAGACTTTCGCAACGAGGCACGGTCTGACGTAATGGGGCTTATGTCGATAGACACGTCTTGCTTCGGAAGTTCTTCATAAACCACGCCAGCTGTTATCTGTTTGTTGCGCTTTCCATAAGAAAAAGAATTTATTATCTCGTATTGAGGATGGCGCTTGCAATAAATCGGCAAGCTTTCCGTAAATTTCCTTTGCAAAGTGGATGCCGCCCACGGCGGCAATAATTTCAACTATATTCGGAGGAAGAAGTCCACTGAACACACCAAGTGTAATTACTCCCATTCCGAAAACAATTTCGCGTGAGACGCCGCGCTTCACGAGAGACTTTGAGTTTCGAACCGATAAATTCATCCTGTTCAGTTCTGGTTCCACCAAATCTTGGAATATTGAAACATAGTGATCAGCTTCTGACGCAGTGGCTTCGTCGATCGCCTTGGATAACGCGTCTCTATAGACGCGGAAGGCTTCACCCTCCTTTTCTCGTAAATCAATTAACGCGCCTGTCGGAGCATTTTCAAAAATTGACACCGAATGCGCAAAAACATCGCTCAATAACGGCTTTTTTCTGGAACGCTCTGATCTATTCCCGTTTATTGCCTCTAATGCCATAATGTCAATTGACCTATTGGTCAATATTGATGACCCGCATATATTTGAGTAGTAATTTTGCTGAATCACGCTATCAATACAAGTAAATGATAGGTCGTCTATAATTCTCTTGCTGAACGGGTGAGTTGCGCGAAGACTTACTTCTCCATGCTGTTGTAATTCTCTAAGTGTATGTAATGGCATCTTCCGCGACGCGTCTATCAGTTGTATGAGTTGGCCATGTTCAAGCAAAAACTCAGGGCCATGTACTGCGATAATAGTTTCACTCGAATTGTTGTCATTTTTCAACGTGAACGTTAAGTGTTTTTTGTAACTATCATGCATGTAAATATTAAATTTTTTTAATTTGTTTCCAAATGTTTCGTCTTGTGCGACGTGCTTTGCATAACAGCTGACGCAAAAGTGTTTCTTTTCTGCAAAGCCGATTATCCCAGCATCTACTAGGCTACTTAGCTTAAAAAGAGTAGCGAGGTGGGTCAAAAATTCATATCGGAGTTTATCAATATCAATATTAAACGCGTTTGCTCTCTCTAACAAGATTTCAAACGGATCAGGAATTCGGAATCTTTCTGCATAAAGTGCTGCGAATTGTGCCAACGAGCTAACTTTACTGAGGCGACATCCCATTTCGGCGCACGGTTGCGGCCCTCCAGCCAGGGCGGCGTTTGCAATGAAGAAATTCTTTCGCACATGGAGAGGATAGTCGAGGCATCCCAATTCTTCACAGAGGTTTCGATTTGGACGAGCCCTCCTCTGTTCACCCCCAATACCTTCTTAACTTCGTCGGAAAAATCGAATTGCAGCACTGCAATTTACTCCTGTCCGCGGCCGGTCCGGGAATCAGCTAATGCCTATTCGGCACGCATCTCGCCGACTTTGCTCGGAGATGGCTCTCAACTTGCATTCTGGCTGTCAATCAAAGAAAGGTATAGCCACCCTACTAAGCATTTCAACGTATCACTTTTTCACAATTTTGGCTCAGAATCAAGAATTGCGCCCCGCCAAGTCGCCTCAAATTTATCAGCCACTTACAGCGTGCGGTTCCGGGGCCCGCCCGACCGCCGCCACCATATAATTGACATCCATGTCGTGCGCGAGGCGCCATTTGCCCGCCAGTGGGTCGAAGACCACGCCAGTTTCCTCGAAAACGCGCAAGCCGGCGCTCGCCAGCGCCTCCTTGAGTTCGGCCGGCGTAATGAACTGGCGCCAATCGTGCGTCCCGCGCGGCGTCCAGCGCAGCACATATTCGGCACCAATGATCGCGAAGGCGAAGCTTTTCAAAGTGCGGTTGAGGGTCGCCGCAAAAACAAGCCCGCCAGGCCGCGCCATCGCGCCGTTTGGCGCAGGAACCTGCGACGCCGCGCACGTGTTCGAGCACCTCCATGGCGAGAACGACGTCGAAGACGGCGCCCTCGGCCGCCAGCGCCTCGGCCGTGACGCAGCGGTAGTCGATGGCAAGATCAGATAGCTTGGCGTGATCCTTGGCCGCCTCGATATTGCGGGGCGCCGGGTCGATCGCCGTCACGCGCGCGCCGAGCCGGGCCAGCGGCTCCGCGAGGATGCCGGCGCCGCAGCCGACATCAAGCACGCTGAGGCCCTGCAGCGGCTGCGTCGCATGGCGATCGCGCGGACGCCCTTCCACCGTGAAGTGGCGGCTGCTGATGTCCCGAATAAAGGCGACCCGTACAGGGTTGAGCTTATGCAGCGCCGCCATCGGGCCATCCGCCCGCCACCATTCCTCGCCGAACTTGTCGAATTTGCCGACGTCATCCGGATCTATCGTAAATTCGGGTCGAATTTTTTCCCGTTGAGCCATGGCTTGCGTTCCGCTGGGCGATATTGCATTGACTTGCCGCGCCGGCCTTTGCATGAATGCGCCTCTCGCGGACGTGCGCGAGAGATTAGCCAAAGGAGCGCTTTTCGTCCCGATGTCCCGTCTCGTCATGAAATTCGGCGGCACGTCGGTCGCAAACATAGAACGCATCCGCAATGTGGCAAAGCATGTCGCGCGCGAGCGCAAAGCGGGCTTTGACGTCGCCGTGGTCGTCTCGGCGATGGCCGGCAAGACCAATGAGCTGGCCGGCTGGTGCGGCGAAGCGGCGAAACTGCACGACCGACGTGAGTATGACGCGGTCGTCTCCTCCGGCGAACAGGTGACCGCGGGTCTGCTCGCCATGATCTTGCAGGACGCGGGCGTCCCCGCGCGCTCCTGGCAGGGCTGGCAGGTTCCGATCCTCACCACCGATTCGCATGCGGCGGCGCGCATCCTCGGCATCGACGGATCAAAAATTCTTGAGGGCTTCGCCGAGCGCGGCGAGGTCGCCGTCATCGCCGGCTTTCAGGGCGTCAGCGCGGCAAGCGGGCGCATATCGACGCTTGGCCGCGGCGGGTCAGACACCAGCGCCGTCGCGATCGCCGCGGCGATTAAGGCCGCTCGTTGCGACATTTATACGGACGTCGACGGCGTCTACACGAGCGATCCGCGCGTCGTTCATAAGGCGCGCCGCCTTGATCGCGTCGCCTTCGAGGAAATGCTGGAGATGGCTTCGCTCGGAGCCAAGGTTTTGCAGGTTCGGTCAGTCGAACTCGCCATGGTGCGCAATGTTCAGGTGTTTGTCCGATCGTCTTTTGACGATCCGGAAATCCGCAACCCGGCACCTTGATTTGCGACGAGGAGGACATTGTGGAGCAGCAGGTCGTCACCGGCATCGCATTTTCGAAGGACGAAGCGCAGGTCACCTTGCGGCAGGTCGCCGACCGCCCGGGGTCGCCGCGGCCATATTCATGCCCCTCGCCGACGCTAACATCAATGTCGACATGATCATTCAGGTCGCCTCCGAGGACTTGGTCACGACTGACATGACCTTCACGGTGCCCGCCGCCGATTTCGAACGGACCAAGGCCATTTTGCTCAAGGCGCAGCCGCAAATCGGGTTCGCCAGCCTGCATGGAGCGAGCGATGTCGTCAAAATCTCGGCCATCGGCGTCGGTATGCGCAGCCACGCCGGCGTCGCCGCGCGGGCGTTCAAGGCTTTGGCCGAAAAAGGGATCAATATCAGGGCGATCACCACGTCCGAGATCAAATTTTCGGTGCTGATTGAGGCTGCCTATACAGAATTGGCGGTTCGCACGCTTCACTCGCTTTACGGCTTGGACAAAGGCTGAAGCGGAAATCGCCCGCTATTCCTGGATAAACGACCTACAATCTCTTGCGGTCCGTGATTTGCGCTGGTTAAACGGGACTAAGGCGGGAGAAAGCAACGTCGAGGGGTTGCGCAGCACGCTGGTCGAGCCGTTGACACATGATTTTGAGGCCTTTGGGCCCGGACAGG
This sequence comes from uncultured Alphaproteobacteria bacterium, assembly GCA_963815815.1. Lineage (GTDB taxonomy): Bacteria > Pseudomonadota > Alphaproteobacteria > Rhizobiales > Beijerinckiaceae > Methylocapsa. The sequence continues at coordinate 215,593 of CAWFIA010000004.1, read as the reverse complement.
AAACAGCCATGTATGGCGCCCTCGGCGGACCGCGTCTGCTGCTGCGCCGGCTTCGCGAGGTCATGGCGGAGCCGGTCAGTCCGCAGGCGAGGCTCGACAAGATCGTCGTCCATATCGCCGCCAACATGGTTGCGGAGGTTTGTTCCGTTTATGTCCGCCGCGCAGACGGTCGCCTTGAGCTCTATGCGACCGAAGGACTGAAGCGGGAAGCCGTCCATCAAACGACCATGCGCGCCAGCGAAGGCCTCGTCGGGCTAATCGCTGAGACCGCCGAACCTCTCGCCCTCGCCGACGCGCAGAGCCACCCGGCCTTTTCCTACCGGCCGGAAACCGGCGAGGAGATCTACAACTCCTTCCTTGGCGTCCCGATCTTGCGTGGCGGCAATACGCTCGGCGTCCTCGACATTCAGAACAAGGCGAGGCGCGTTTACACCGAAGAAGAAATCGAGGCGCTGCAGACCACCGCGATGCTGCTCGCCGAGATGATCGCCTCGGGCGAACTGCAATCGATCGGCGCGCCGGGCGGCGACATCGGGATCGGCCGTCCGCTGACGCTTAAAGGCTCCCCCCTCGCCGATGGCGTCGGCCTTGGACACGTTGTTCTGCATGAACCCCAAATCGTTATCAAGCACATCGTCGCCGAGGACGTGAAGCACGAGATCGAGCGGCTGGAAACGGCCATCGCCGCAATGCGCGATTCGATCGACGACCTCATCGAACGCGGCGACATGGGCCCGGGCGAGCACCGCGATGTCCTCGAGACTTTCCGCATGGTCGCACATGATCGCGGCTGGCTGCGCCGCCTGCGCGAAGCCGTGACGACCGGCCTTACCGCCGAGGCGGCGGTCGAACGCGTCCAGAACGACACGCGGGCGAAACTGCAGCGCCACACCGACCATTCGATGCGCGCGCGACTGCATGATCTCGACGATCTGGCGAACCGCCTTCTGCATCAGCTGACCGGACAAAGCTTCGTCTCCGCCCATAACGAATTGCCGGACAATGCGATCATCGTCGCGCGCGCCATGGGGCCGGCCGCGCTGCTCGAATATGACCGCTCCAGATTGCGCGGCCTCGTGCTCGAGGACGCCGGCAGCGGCAGCCATGTCGCGATCGTCGCCCGCGCGCTCGGCCTTCCCGCGGCCGGCGACGTCGCCAACGTTCTCGATTTCGTCGAGCCGGGCGACGCCATCATCGTCGATGGCGCGGTCGGCGACGTCCATGTGCGGCCGAGACCCGACGTCGAGCACGCCTACGCCGAGAAAGCGCGGCTGCGCGCGCGGCGGCAGGAGCAATATCGCAAGCTGCGCGATATCCCGGCCGTCACACGCGACGGCGTCGCCATCGACCTGCACATGAACGCCGGCCTTTTGGTCGATCTTCGCCACGTCGCCGAGACCGGCGCCATGTCGGTCGGCCTGTTCCGCACCGAGCTGCAGTTCATGCTCGCCTCGCGCTTGCCGAAGATGAGCGAGCAGGAAAAGCTTTACCGTTCGGCGCTCGAACTGGTGCAGGACAGGGAAATCACTTTCCGGACGCTCGATATCGGCTCCGACAAAGTGCTGCCCTATATGACCCAGCTACAGGAGGAAAATCCCGCGCTTGGCTGGCGCGCCATCCGCATCGGACTCGACCGGCCGGGCCTTTTGCGGGCGCAGCTGCGCGGCCTCCTGCGCGCCGGAGCCGGACGGCAGCTGCGCATCATGTTTCCAATGATCGCGTGCCTTGACGAACTTCGCGCGGCGAGAGCCATCCTCGATCGTGAAACGGAGCAGCTGTGCGCGCATGGGCGCGAGCCGCCAGCCGAAGTCAAGGTCGGCGTGATGGTCGAAGTGCCCTCACTTTTGTGGGAGCTCGAAGACATCTGCCGGGCCGTCGACTTCATCTCGGTCGGATCGAATGATCTCATGCAGTATTTCTACGCCGCGGACCGCGACAATGCGCGCGTGGCCAAGCGCTACGATACGTTGGCCGGGCCTTTCCTGCGAGCGCTGAGGCAGATTGCCGACACAGCGCGCGCCACTTCGACGCAGATGACGCTCTGCGGCGAAATGGGCGGCAAGCCGCTCGAAGCTCTGGCCTTGCTGGCGATCGGCTATCGCGGCCTCTCAATGTCGGCCGCCTCCATCGGGCCGGTGAAGGCGATGACGCTCGCGACCGATCTGCGTCTCGCGCGCTCCTTCGTCGCCAATCTCCTGACCGAAACGCCGTCTCGCCAAAACCTTCGCGAAGCGCTGCGCCAATTTGCGGAGGATGAGGGAATACCCGTATAAATCGCGTGCAGGCGAGCCCGAAGACGCGCCTTAAAAAGATCGTTAAGACTCCAAAACCGCCTTTCCGAGACGACGGCGTCGCCGTCCATTTCAATTTGACTAATGCTGCCGCAAGAAAAGCTCGATCTCATCCTGCGCCGCTTTGAGGAAATCTCCGATCGCCTCAATGAGACGGTCGAGCCGGCGCTCTATGTCGCCCTGTCGCGCGAGCTCGCCTCGCTAAGTGAAGTGGCGGTGGCGATTAGGGATTATCGCACCCAAATCACCGAGGTTTCAGGGCTTAAAGCCATGCTCGCCGATCCGGCGACGGAAGCCGAGATGATAAGCCTCGCTGAAGACGAGCTGAGGACGGCGCAGGACCAGCTCAGCGAGCTCGAACAGCAATTGAAGATTGCCCTTCTGCCGAAGGACGCAGCGGATGAGAAAAGCGCCATTTTGGAAGTGCGCGCCGGAACTGGCGGCGACGAAGCGGCTCTTTTCGCCGGCGATCTGTTTCGAATGTATCAGCGCTACGCCGAATCAAAGGGTTGGAGCGTCGAGATCATCTCGGCGAGCGAAGGCGCCGCCGGCGGCTTCAAGGAAATCATCGCCGGGATCGCCGGCCGCGGCGTATTCGCGAGGCTTAAATTCGAGTCGGGCGCGCATCGGGTGCAGCGCGTGCCGGAGACCGAAACGCAAGGACGGATCCACACTTCCGCGGCGACGGTCGCTGTCTTGCCCGAGGCCGAAGACGTTGACGTCGAGATCAATGAGGCCGATCTAAAGATCGACACGATGCGCGCGCAAGGTGCCGGCGGGCAGCACGTCAACAAGACGGAATCAGCTATTCGCATCACCCATATTCCAACCGGCACGATCATCTTCGTGCAGGACGAGCGCTCGCAGCACAAGAACCGCGCGCGGGCGATGGCCCTTTTGCGCTCGCGGATCTACGACACCGAGAGACAGAAGCTGGACGCCGAGCGCGCCGCCGACCGGCGTTCCCAGGTCGGCACGGGCGATCGCTCGGAGCGCATCCGCACCTATAATTTTCCGCAAGGGCAAGTCACCGACCATCGCATCAATTTGACGCTCTACAAGCTCGACAAGGTCATCGCGGGCGAGGCCCTCGACGAAATCATCGACGCGCTCATCACCCATCATCAGGCGGCGCTGCTCGCTGACAGCGAGAGCCAGGGATTGTGAAAAATTTGGGCGGATCCTGGCTGATCTTCGCCCTGCTGTCGGCGGGCTTTGCGGCGTTGACGGCGATCTTCGCCAAAATCGGCGTCGCTAACATCAATTCCGATTTCGCGACCCTGATCCGCACCGTGATCATCGTAATCGTCCTTAGCGCGATTCTTACGGCGACCGGCGAGTTTCAGCCCCTGGAGTCGATCGCTCAGCGCACTTACATTTTTCTTGGCTTATCGGGGCTCGCGACCGGCGCGTCCTGGGTCTGCTACTTCCGCGCCCTGCAGCTCGGCGAGGCCGCGCGGGTCGCCCCGATCGACAAGCTCTCAACCGTTCTTGTCGCCATTTTTGGCGTCGCCTTCCTCGGCGAACGCCTATCCGCGCCAAACTGGCTCGGCGTTTGCCTGATTGGCGCCGGCGCGCTGCTCGTCGCCTATAAGGGGTGAACGCGCCATAGACTAGCCGTGGCCATGGCTGAACCATCTGCGCAATTGGCGCGTTATAGTTCTGTCGTGAACGGAGAGTGGCGGTGGCGCTCGGAAAATCGCACGGAAGTCATATCCATCACGCCATGAGCCCCTGGCTCGCCGGACTGATCTATTCGGACCCGGCATTAAACGTCCCTGAAATCATCAGAGTGGAGAGCGTCGCTTTCGAAGAGCAGGAGACGATTCCGCCGCTATTCACTGCAGACGGAGAAGGGAAAATCGCCGCCGCTGCGCTGGCGCGGCGTGCCGGACGGCGCCGCCGCAATCGTGCTGGTTGTGGAGGATGGCGACAGCCCGACCCCGGAGCCCTTCATTCACGCCCTCGCCGTCAAGACGCCAGGCGTCGATGACGATCTCATCCCGGGCGCGCTGAGGCAGGAGAGCGCGGCGACCGAAGGCCTGCTCCTTGGCCTCAACTCGCGTAAGCAGGCGTCGTGGACGCCGCCGGCGCCGACGCCGGGATATGGACCGCATCGCTATGTGTTCCAGATCTTCGCGATCGACTTGCAGCCTGAGTTCGAAGCGCCGCCTGGAAAAGCGGAAATTCTCAAGATTTTGCGCGGCCATACGCTGGCCAAAGGATGCGTCACCGGCGTTTATGAACGGTCTGCCTAACTTATGGGCCGCCCAGCGTGGAACCGGAAGCCCGTCACCCGGCTTTACGACTTAGGTTTGACTGCCAGGGTCCGGGCTCGGGCCCTTTCGTCGGAAGCCGAGAAACCAACCGGGAAGACGCCATGCTGATTCGCTACGGATATGAACTTGCCTTTCAATGCTTTCAGCCGACCCTGATGGTTTGCCTTCTCGATTCGCATCCCGAATATGACTATCGCATTCGCTATAAGACCCCGTTCAGCTCCAACCCGTCGATCGCCTCGCATACCTACGTCGATAGTTTCGGCAACACGGTCCGGCGCTTCGTCGCGCCCGCCGGCGACCTCACCATCTCCCGTGATTTCGTCATCGAGGATAACGGCCTGCCCGACGGCTATGAGCAGCACGCGCAGGAAGTTCCGTTGGAGCTTCTGCCGAGCGAAACGCTGGTCTATCTGCTCGGCAGCCGCTATTGCGAAACCGACAAGCTCGGCGACATCGCATGGCAATTATTCGGCGGAGCGCCGCGCGGTTGGGCGAGGGTCAAAGCGATCTGCGACTTCGTCTGCAACCATCTGACCTTCGGCTATCAACATGCGCGTGCGACTCGCACCGCGTTCGAGGCCTATCATGAGCGCATCGGCGTATGCCGCGATTTCGCTCATCTTGCGGTGGCCTTCTGCCGCTGCATGAATATTCCCGCGCGCTATGCGAACGGATTTCTCGGCGACATCGGCGTGCCGCCTGATCCAGCGCCGATGGACTATAACGCCTGGTTCGAGGCCTATCTCGACGGCCGCTGGATCACCTTCGACGCGCGGCACAATATGCCCAGGATTGGGCGCATCACGGTGGCGCGCGGACGCGACGCCACGGATATTCCGCTCGCGACCTCGTTCGGCCCGCACATTCTCAAAGGATTCCGCGTCTGGACCGAAGAAATCGACGAATCGGTCGCGCGCGATCTCGAACGCATCTGCGCTTGAGGCCGCGAACGAAGTGTGGCGCCCCGCCGCACGTCCAGCGCATTTTAGGCGCACGCCGTCGCACTTGCCCATCGCGCCTTGACGGGCCCCGCCAATATCGCCACGGTCGCAGCCGCGCTGCCCAGTTTTGGGCGGATCTGCGGCGTTGGACATTGGCGAGATGCGTTCTGATTTTTGCAAAGGCGAATCGGCCCGTTGGCTTCCGGGCCGCTATCCATTGTCCGCCCTTCGCGTCACAGCGCTCGCCTGCATCGCCGTCATCAGCCTTAGCGGCTGCGCAAGCGTCAGTGGCTATCTTCAGCCCGATCCCTCCGCCTTTGATGCGCCGGGTACGACCCACGTCGAAATGGTCGTAGCGACGACGCGCACGCCGGCTGGGGACCCGGCGATTATGTTTGCGGGAGGCAGAGCCCCTCAACCTGCTTTCGCCGATATGGTGGTTTCAATTCCGCCGGACGCCAATCGCAAGATCGGCCAGGTTCAGTGGCCAAAGCAGCTTCCGGGCAATCCCGAAACTGATTTCGTGACCCTCAAGGCCGACGTCATCAACAAAGATCAGGCGATCGCAACATTTGCCCGGCTTCTGCGCGAGTCCAATAAAAGCGAGGCGATGGTCTTCGTGCATGGTTTCAACGAGCGCTACGAAGACACTGTTTATGGCTTTGCGCAGATCCTGCACGATTCGGGCGCCCTCGGCGAAGTCGCCCCGGTGCTATTCACCTGGCCGTCGAAAGGCAATGTGTTCGCCTATGGCTACGACCGCGAAAGCGCGAATTATTCGCGCGACACTCTTGAAAAGCTTTTGCGCTATCTGGTCCAAGATCCGAAGGTCAAGAAAATCACGATCCTCGCCCATTCGATGGGCAATTGGGTTACGCTCGAAGCGTTGCGGCAAATGGCCATCCGCGATGGCCGCGTCGCCGACAAGATCAAACTGGTGCTGCTAGCCTCGCCTGACGTCGATGTCGACGTCTCCCGCGAACAGATCGCCGCGATGGGACCTGACCGCCCGCATATCGCTCTCTTCGTATCCGAGGACGATCGCGCGCTGGCCGCTTCCAGGGAGGTTTGGGGCGCGCCGCGTTTGGGCGCCATCAATCCCGATATCGAGCCTTACAAAAGCATGCTCGAACGGGAAAATATTACCGTCCTCAACCTCACGAACCTGCCTTCGCACGATCAATTCAATCACGGCAAATTCGCCGAGGATCCGAAAGTTGTCGAGCTTATCGGCCGCAGCCTCGCCAACGGACAGGCCTTGACCACGTCACGCGTCGGCTTCGGCGAAAAAATCATGCAAACCACAGCGAGCGCCGCGACCTCGGTCGGTCACGCCGCCGGCCTCGCCATCTCGGCGCCGGTCGCCGTCGTCGATCCAGAGACGCGCGAACACTTCGGCGATCAGGTCGATCAACTCAGCCAGTCGGTTCACCATATTGGTCCGCAGCAGCCGGAGCAATAGACGGCTCAAGAGGCCTCGCGGGGTGACAAATCCAGCGCGGCCGGCGATCCTGGCCGCACAGCCAAAGCGAATTTAGACTAGGCGTTTCGGGAGATAGAGTCGGCGGCGCGCGCTTCGTAAGCGAAGTTCGAAGGCGGTCCAGCGAAACCGGCTCGCGACTGGCAAAAAAGCGCGTTGGCGATCGGTTGCGGCCTAGCGGCGGGTCAGGCCGCCACGGCCAGCTTCACGGCGGTCCCGGTCGCGAGAACGCGGCTGAGATTCACAAATCCTTCGACCGGAACAACCCCATCAATCTCGTAATTGACCTCGATGATCGCATCGGCGTCCACATCTTCCGCCCGGCGGATCAGTTCGCGCAGGGCGAGTTCGCGCCAATCGCTGTGATGAGCATCCAGCTGAGCTGCGTGCCAGGCGGAGGCAGCCCTGATCCTGCCGATGGAATAAGCGACGCGGCCCCCATCAATCGAGTTGGTCGAGCTAATGCGCATTGTCTTAATCTCCAGTAGTTTTTAGCTATAATCCCCAGGGCTTTCCGGAAACTTAATCAGACCTTTCCCGAAGCTTAATCGGACCCTCATAACCCCGGTCTGAAACCGACTATCGCTCGTTCAAACTGAACGGTAGGTGACATACCACACCTTGCTGCATCGCAGCATTCACAATGAATTGCGGGCTTCACTCCCCTGATCTTCGCTCAGCGGGGCGGCTTAGGCGAAAAGATTGACGCAAATTTGGGTAAAAAGACGCAAATTGGCGTAAAGAATCGAGCCGGAAGGCGCCGCTCGGCGCTAAGGGAATCATAAAGATCTGCGACGAGCGGGGCCGGACCGTTTCCTAGCCGGCTTTGCTGTCGTCTCTACGCAGCGGCCGGCGCTGGCGTTTCACGCAACAGCGCTTGATCGCGTCATCGTGATGCGCTGAAAATCAGTGGCGGAAATGCCGGACGCCGGTGAACGCCATGGCGACGCCGGCGGCGTTGGCCGCGGCGATGACCTCGTCGTCGCGCAGCGAGCCGCCCGGCTGAATGAGCGCCGTCGCTCCCGCCTCGACGGCGGCGAGCACGCCATCGGGGAAGGGGAAAAACGCATCGGACGCGACCACCGAGCCGACAGCGAGGCTCTGCGCCGCGCCGGCCGCCTTGGCGGCTTCCGCCGCCTTCATAGCCGCGATCCGCGTCGAATCGATGCGGCTCATCTGGCCCGCGCCGATGCCAACCGTCGCGGCGTCCTTGGCGTAGACGATCGCATTCGACTTCACATGTTTGGCGACGCGGAAGGCGAATTCGAGATCGCGCCATTCGGCGTCGGTCGGCTCCCGTTTCGTCACGACGCGCAAAGGCATATCGTCGATGACGGCGTTGTCGCGCCCCTGCACGAGCAAACCGCCGGCGACGGGGCGCAAGACAAGGCCGCTCGCGCGCGGGTCGGGCAGGCCGCCGGTTAATAACAAACGCAGGTTCTTCTTGGCGCCTATGAGCGCGATCGCCTCCTCATCGGCGTCGGGCGCGATGATGACTTCGGTGAATATCTTCACAATTTCCGTCGCCGCCCTGGCGTCGAGGCGCCGATTGAGGGCGACGATGCCGCCGAAGGCGGAGACTGGGTCGCAGCGCAGCGCCAGCGCGTAGGCGGCCTCGATGCTGGCCGCCTCGGCGACGCCGCAAGGATTTGAATGCTTGATGATGGCGACCGCGGCGGTGCGCTCGGGATCGAATTCGGCGACAAGCTCGAAGGCCGCGTCGGTGTCGCCGATGTTGTTGTAAGAGAGCTCCTTGCCTTGCAACTGGCGCGCCGCGGCGACGCCGTAGCGGCGTTCGGGCGTGACATACAGCGCCGCTTTCTGATGCGGGTTCTCGCCATAGCGCAATGTCTGGGCGAGCTTGCCGCCGAAGGCGCGGAAAGCCGGCGCGTCTTCGCCGATCTGTTCGGCGAGCCAGTTCGAAATCGCGGCGTCATAGGCCGCCGTGCGGGCGAAGGCTTTTTGGGCCAGCCTCTGGCGCAGGCCGAGCGTGGTGGCGCCGCCGTTGGCCTTAAGTTCGGCGAGCAACAACGCGTAATCCTCGACGGCGACTATGACGGCGACGTCGTTAAAATTCTTCGAGGCGGCGCGGATCATCGCGGGGCCGCCGATGTCGATATTCTCGATGCATTGATCGAAATCCGCGCCGCCGTCGATCGCCGCCTCGAACGGATAGAGATTAACAGCGAGAAGATCGATCGGATGGATGCCATGGGCGAGCATCGCCGCCTCATGCTCCGGGTTCTCGCGAATCGCGAGAAGGCCGCCATGGACTTTCGGGTGCAGGGTCTTGACCCTGCCGTCCATCAACTCCGGAAAGCCGGTAAGATCTTCGACGTCGAGGACGCTGAGCCCGGCTTCGACCAGCGCCCTTTGGGTTCCCCCGGTCGAAATCAGCTCGACGCCCAAGGCGGCGAGGCCGCGGGCGAAATCAATGAGGCCGGTCTTGTCGGACACGGAAAGCAGCGCCCGGTGGACGCGGCGAAATTCGATCGGCATGGAAACCTTTGCTTGACTTGCGGCCTTGCTTGCGGTTTCCCGCCCAAAGCAGGCATGCTGTAAAGCCGGGCACCAAGTGATGCAAGCAGGCAAGGCGGCGAAAGCGGACCGTGATGGCGGCCTGCCGTCAAGCCATTGCGGCACGGTTCGCCGGGTGGATCAAGCGGGAAAGCAAAGGCGCAGCATGGTCATCCACGTCGGCGGCTCGGACGCTTGGAGGGCAGCGACCGCCGCCTTGGCAAGCGCGCTCCGCCGTTATCCTTAGCGCGTTCGATAAGCCCTATTTTTTCGGGCGGTCGTCTCTTCCTGATTTCCGGCGTCCAATTCTCGCATGCGACGCTCGATGAACGCGCGCGGCGATGGCGGGCGCCCGGCGACGGGAGGCTCGCCGCCGGCGGCCCCTTCAACAGGCTGACCCTTGGTTTTGCCGATCAGGCCCGCGATTTGGGCGCGAAGTCTTGAAGCACGCTTTTGACGGGCCTCGGCATCGTCTTCATTCGCCATTAACTCCTCCGTGGCTGATCTCGGGCGCTTTTGCTGGGGAAGCGCCCGCATCAGTCTTTTGGGAACGCCTTCTCCGATTACCAATCAGCCGGCGCGCAGCGACGGTGCCTCCCGGAGTCCTGGGACGTCGGCGCGTCTCTTTTTTTTTGCGGCGTCTATCTGTTGCCGCGCCGGAAAGGGCGCAAGCTGACCTGTCTCCGCCCGCCGCGCTTCCTCCCGGGGTCTCGTCCCGCCGCGGATTATGCCATCGATTTGCTCGCGCAACCGCGCCGCGCGTTTCTTGCCTGCGTCGTCGATCGAGGCCAACGAAAGACCGGCCACCCTGGCGACTCGCATGTCCGGCACCGCCAATTGCGTGATCGCCTCTGGCGTAAGCCTATCTACTTGACTGCGAAGGCTCCCGTCCGCCGCGCTAAGGCGCCCAAGGGTTAGGAAAGTCGGACTGTCGCCATCAAACCACCTCTCCTGCCACCATTCGTCGGAGGCAACGTCGTGCCAGCTCAAATACCCGCCTCGAAGCACTTGGCGCGGCTTTTCGACCGCGCCGGTGAAGGAGTAGCGGACGCCCGGCACCGCGACGGGATCAAAATAGCGCGGAGAGTAAAAGTCGGAAACCAGAATGCCGTTGACAGTATAAGCGAAATCAGGCGCTTCGCTCGGATCGCAGGCTTCGACCAGGATTTCGACGCGACCCTGATCGGCTTTCGGAGAATCTCCCGCCACCAACCGGTTCCCAGAGGGGTCGATAAGCATTTCGATCATCTCGTGGCTCGTCGTCAGCGACCAATCCTCAAGCCGATCGCTAGCCGTCACCAGCGCAAATGGTTGCCCGTTTTCATCTTTGTGAACGCCTTTAGCGCCGGGCTCTTTGATATCGTCCTCCAAGATGATCGGCCAAAAGCCGATCGGAACATCCTCCAATTTGGGGAACGACGCGACAACCGCTTTTACGTCCCAAAACTGGATAGGATCACGCGACGCCTGCTTTTGCAGCGCCGCCCCGACCACGGCCAGATCGCCGGGATCGATTTTGTCGAATTCCGAAACCAGCGCGACTTGGCGCAGCAGAACATCTGCCATTGTTCATCCTCCCTAAAAATTGGTGTGACAAAATATATTTCGGCAGTAGCTGAACGTTTCACCGTTCCTGCCAACCGCAGACATAGCCCACACCGATTTACGCTGGGACGCAAGAAAAAATTATTGTAAATTATTGTATTGCAGTCAGCGCGCCTCACCAGCCTATTTCTTTAGCAAAGACCGAGCTTTGGCAAGAAATACTGACCACAGCTGAGCATTATACTTCGATCGTGGCTATATGCGGGCAAGGCCCTCTTGCGCTTCCGGCGCCCCCGAAGCCGGCTTCCTCGCGCCATCCGTCTCGCGCCGCGCGACAGGCGCAAAACTGCGTAGCCGTAACGCGTTGAGGACAACGAAGATCGAGGAGAACGCCATAGCGGCCGCCGCCAGCATCGGTGACAGAAGAATGCCAAACACCGGATAGAGGACGCCCGCTGCGACTGGGATGAGCACAATATTATAAGCGAAAGCCCAGAATAGATTTTGCTTGATGTTGCGCATCGTCGCCCGGCTCAACGCAACGGCGCTCGCCACGGCGGCGAGATCGCCGCCGATAAGAACGACGTCGGCCGCCTCGATGGCGACGTCCGTCCCGCCGCCAATAGCGAGGCCGACATCGGCGCTGGCGAGGGCCGGCGCGTCATTGACGCCGTCGCCGACGAAAGCGACCGAACCCCGCCTCTCCTTCAGCCGCCGCACCGCCTCGACCTTGCCATCCGGCAAAACTTCGGCGACGACGTCAGTCGACACCCACCTCTTTGGCGATGGCCTCCGCCGTTTTCCGATTGTCGCCGGTGATCATGGCGAGCTCCAAGCCCTGCCCGCGCAATGCGGCGATGGCGCTCTTGGCGCCGTCGGCGATCGGATCGGCGACAATGATGAGAGCGGCGAGCTTGCCGTCGATCGCGGCGTAGAGCGGCGATTTCGCCTCCGCGCTAAGGCGCGCCGCCGCTTGCGCGAAGGCGCTTGCGTCGACGCCGAGCGCGCTCATGAAGCGATCTGCGCCGATCGCCACGCGACTGCCTCCAACACGCGCTTCGACGCCGAGGCCGGGCTTGGCGGCGAACTGCTCCGCAGGCAAAGCAACGACGCCTTCCTTGTGCGCCGCGGCGGCGATCGCGGCCGCGACCGGATGCTCGGAGCGCGCCTCGACGGCGGCGACGAACCCCAGCGCCTCTTGCCGCGAAAAGCCCGGCGCAGGCAGAAGATCGGTGAGTTCGGGCGCGCCCTTGGTGATCGTCCCGGTCTTGTCGAGGGCGATTGCCTTGACGTCCGCCAGCCGCTGCAAAGCGTCGCCCTTCCTGAACAGGACCCCGAGCTCAGCGCCCCGTCCCGTGCCGACCATGATCGAGGTTGGCGTCGCAAGCCCCATGGCGCAGGGGCAGGCGATGATGAGGACCGTGACCATGACGACCAGCGCATAGCTGAGCGAAGGCTGCGGGCCAAGGAAGAACCAGAAGGCGAAGGCGAGGATGGCGATCGCGATGACGGCGGGAACGAACCACGCCGTCACCGTGTCGGCGAGCGCCTGAATCGGCAGCTTCGCGCCCTGGGCCTGCTCGACCATGCGGATGATCCGCGCGAGAGCCGTATCGGCGCCGGTCTCGGTGACCTTGAAGGAAAAGCTTCCGGTCGTATTGATCGAAGCGCCGACGACATGGGCGCCGACGCCCTTTGGCGCCGGACGCGACTCGCCCGTCAGCATCAATTCGTCGACGAAAGAGAAGCCCTCCACGACATCGCCGTCTACGGGGATTTTTTCGCCGGGCTTGACGAGGACGATATCGCCGACGGCAACCTCATCGAGCGGCTTTTCAACAGGCGTGCCGTCTCGGAGCACGACGGCGGATTGCGCCTTAAGACCGACCAGGCGTTCGATCGCCGCCCCGGCCCTGCCCTTGGCGCGCGCCTCGAGGGTGCGGCCGAGAAGAATCAAGGTCACGATCACGGCGGCGGATTCGAAATAGACGTTTCCCGTCCCGGCCGGGAAAACGGAGGGCGCGAAGGTCGCGAGCGTCGAATAGGCGAAGGCGGCGCCGGCGCCGAGCGCGACCAGCGAGTTCATTTCAGGCGCGCCGCGCAGCAGCGCTGGAACGCCGCTCTTGAAGAAACGCCAGCCGGGCCCAAACAGAACGAGCGCGGTCAGCACGAATTCGGCGATCCGAGCCGTCTGCATCCCGACGCGCTCCATTACGAATTGATGGACGGCGGGAAAAAGATGCGAGCCCATCTCCAGCGCGAAAACCGGCAGGGTCAGCGCAAAAGCGACCAGTGTCGCGCGGGCCAGGGCTGCGCCTCCTTCCCGGCGCTCGTCGGCCCGCAACTCAACCGCCGCGCCCAGCTTGAGCTCTTTTGTCGGATAGCCGGCCTCTGTCGCCGCCCTAGCTATGGCGGCGGCGTTGGTGGCGCCGCTGATGAAGCGCACCGTGCCGATCCCCCTCGCGAGATTGACTTTCGTCTCGACGACGCCTTCGACGCCCCGGAAAGCTTCCTCAACGGTCTTGACGCAAGCGTCGCAGGTCATTTTCGCGATCGAGAAGTGCGCGGTCGTCAGAACCGCTGCGTAGCCCGACTTGTTGATCGCCTCGATGACGCCTTCGAGATCAGCGGGTCCTGCAAAGCTGATGGTCGCCTGCTCCGTCGCAAGATTGACCGCCACCGAGGCGACAGAAGGAACGGCGCCGATCGCTTTCTCAACTCGCCCGACGCAAGAGGCGCAATGCATGCCTTTGACCGCAACGCTGACCGGGGCGGAGCCGGTCTGAGTGAGACGAATAGCCATCGAACTATCCTTTGCGCGAGAGGCCAATTTTCTCTGGGCAAGAAAAAGCAGTCGAACGCTTTATCTTATCTAGATCATCCGGCGCGCGCCAAAATCAAGGCTGCGGCCGCTCTTGCTGCGGATCCACTCCGGCACCTTTATTTTTGCGATCCGATGCAGCCACAAATGGCTTCGCGTGTTTCACGTGAAGCGGTTTTGACCGATTTGGCCCGGATACCGGCATTTCTACAAAGCCAATCAACGCCCTCTGATCGGCCTCGGCGTTTCGTCAAAATGGCCTCTCGAGCGTTCTTTCCGATCGCGCCGCGACGCTCTACATGGAAGACATCGGAGGAGCCCATGCAAAAATCGATCGTCATCACCGTGCCGCATAATCTTGGCGCAGACGCCGCCAAAAAACGCATCTGCGAGCGGATCGAGGTTTTGCGCTCGGCCTATCTCGACAAATTGGCCTATACCGAAATCAATTGGACCGGTGACAAGGCGGATGTGCGCGTCGTCGCCCTTGGCCAGTCCGTGACCGCGCAGATCGACGTGATGCCGGAAAGTTTGCGCATTGAAGTGCAACTGCCCTGGCTTGTGGCAACTCTCGGCAATAAGATCCAGGGCGTTCTCGCCAACAACGCAAAAGAATCGCTGCGGATCGGCTACACGCCGCCGAAGGGCTGACGCTGGGGATCAGGCCTTCGGACCTTGGCGGACGGCGCGCCATCCGACGTAAAACGCGTCAGTCGCTCACGCAGACAATTAATGGACGGCGATCATCACATCCGAGGATTTGATCACCGCATAGGCCTTCTTGCCCTTGACGAGCCCGAGGTCGTCGACCGCTTCATTGGTAATCGAGGCGGTCACGATCTCGCCGCCCTTGAGCTCCACCTCGACATGAGCTGTGGTTGCGCCCTTGATGACTTCCTTGACGGTTCCTTCGAGGGAATTACGAGCAGAAATTTTCATTTCATCGCCTTTTCTTTCTAATCGCGCTGACGTCGCTAGCGCTCGTACCGGCCAAGGCGCGGCAGGATATCTTATATCTTTTTTGTCACAGCTTTTGCGACGATTTTTATTGCCGGCTGCTTTAAGCTACGCAGCCAAAGTTGATAGGCTGACGAGCGGGCGGCGAGTGGAAAGTCCCAGAAAACGCGCGGCGCGGCCCATACTAGAGACCGCCTTGACGGCGCGCGTGTTACGCCATGATCCGGCCGCCGCGATGACGACGCTCTTTTTCGAGGACGGTGAGCTGCGTGCGCCGATGATCGACGATCCCATCGGCTCCTGCGTGAGCTTGCGGATCGACGCGAGCGACGTCTCGATCGCCCTCTCGCGGCCGATGGATGTGTCGATCACCAATCGCCTGCCAGGAGAAATCGTGGAAATCGTGCGTCTCGATCCGCCCTATGTCCAGGATTCGGCTTCAATCTCGGGGCGACGCGCATCGACGCGCTGGTCACCGGCAAATCCGTCGAGCGGCTCGCCCTTGTCCCCGGCCTTCGCGCCTGGGTGATGATCAAGGCCGTCGCCATTTCCGAACGCGGCCTCAGCCCGGATCGCTCCCCGAAGCCGCGACCCTGGCCCTTGGATCGAAACGCCAATCCAGGGAAGCCGTAAGCTCCTCCAGCGATTTTTTCGATGAGGCCGCGGCGTGGCGTCCAATGGAGCGGTAGAGCGCCGCCAGGCGTTCGCCGAATTGCGTGATTTCGGCGCCGGCGTTGCGCCGGCCCGGAAAAGTGACGACAACCGGCAATTCGAAGCAGCGGTTCAGCATATCGACGCTGAGCCAGCATTTCCGGTAGGAAAGTCCGAGGGCGCGGCTCGCGCCGATGATCGAGCGCTCCTTGCTAATCATCTCGATCAAAGCCAGCTCGTGCGGCCCGAAAAAGCCGCCGTTCGGCCAATGAAGCTCGACGGAGAGGGCGGCCGTCGGCCGTTTGCTGTTCGGCATTGCGCGTCCCTCGTCGGCGGCGGAGCGCCCCAATATACGGTTTTATATCGCTAAAGGCAAAATCCGTCGCGGCAGGGTCCTCCTTTGGTTGTAACAGTTTGTTCTGGCGCGAGTAGAGAGGTCCGCCAGCAAAGTTGACAACAATCGGGCGAAGGAACACCACGCTCTACGCTCGAAGATCAGCTTGGCAGGGTGCCCGGCCAGCCCGCCGTCGGTCACGCCTGCGGAATCGAGCATAGTACGGCCCGGCTAGCGGGCGTCACCATCGCGGCAGCCAGCCCTCGCAAAGCCGGGGGGATGATGATCAGCGCCGAAGTACCGAAAATAATCGTCAAGGAGGGAACGTCATGGACGGCATTTCCCGGCGTAATATATTGGCGGCGACTGCCGCCGGCAGCGTGTTGACAATGGCGACGGCGGCGGGCGCGCAAACCGCCGAACCGACGCCGCAACCCCAGCGCCCTGGACACGGCGGCACCGATCCCGGTCCGCGCAACCTGATGCTGGATCGTCAGAACCCCGATCTGCTCGTTCCGCCCTCGACCGACCATGGCACTTTGCCCAATTTGCGTTTCTCGTTCTCGGACGCGCATATGCGGCAGGAGACCGGCGGCTGGACACGTCAGGTCACAGTGCGAGAACTCGGTGTCTCCAAGAACATCGCTGGCGTGAACATGCGCCTGAATGCCGGCGGCGTGCGCGAGCTGCACTGGCACAAGGCGGCCGAATGGGCCTATATGCTCTATGGCGCCGCGCGCATTACAGCCATTGATCCCCATGGCCACAACTTCGTCGATGACGTGGGCGTTGGCGATCTCTGGTATTTCCCATCGGGCGTTCCACACTCGATTCAGGGGCTCAACCCGGACGGTTGCGAATTCCTGCTCGTATTCGATGACGGCGAGTTCGACGAAGACAACACCTTCCTGCTCAGCGACTGGTTCAAGCACACCCCGAGCGAAGTGCTGGGCAAGAATTTCGGCGTCTCGGCCTCGTCCTTCGGCCATACGCCGGACCCGAGCGAACTTTACATCTTCCCCGCCGCTGTGCCCGGGCCTCTCAGCTCCGACAAGATCGCGGGCGCGACGCCGGTGCCACAGAGCTTCAGCCACCGGATGCTTGCGCAGGAACCGATCAAGACGAAGAGCGGAACTGTGCGGATCACAGATAGCAGCGTATTTCCCGGTTTCGAAGACGATCGCCGCCGCCCTCGTCGAAGTCGATCCGGGCGGAATGCGTGAGCTGCATTGGCACCCCAATACCGATGAGTGGCAATATTATATTGAAGGTCAAGCACGGATGGGCGTGTTCGCAGCGTCCGGCCAGGCGCGCACCTTCGATTTCCGCGCCGGCGATGTCGGTTATGTGCCATTCGCCATGGGTCATTACGTCGAGAATACCGGCGAGACGCCGCTGCGCTTTCTCGAGATGTTCAAGAGCAGCTACTATGCCGACGTGTCATTGAACCAGTGGCTGGCGCTGACGCCACCGGAGCTGGTGCAGGTGCACCTGAGGCTCGGCCCTGAAGCGGCCGCTGCGTTCCGCCAGGAAAAGGCGCCCGTCGTGCCCGCCTGATCCGCAATGCGCCGTGGGACGCCCGGGCCGGCTATTCGCGGCGCCTCGCGCGTTGAGGCAGGCGTCTCCGCAGGGGAATCGGGTGAAAAAATTCAAGCTGCGACGAGGCTTGCGAGGAAGTCGTCGTCCCAAGCGGCGGTTTTGCGCTTGAGCCTGAGAGAATCCTTTCCGGGCGCTCGGCGAGTTAGATTATGCGCCATGTGTTTTACGGTGGTGAAGTTTGCCGGCGCGTTCTCGGTTCGGACACGGCATTCGTCGTCGCGAAAGACCGTGTCCATGACCCAATGCAGGCAGTTCTCCACCGCCCAATGTTCGCGGATCATTGGGCCGATCACCTGCGCTGACAAGGGCAGCGAAGTGATGTAGAAGCGCGTTTCCCGCTCGACCTTGCCATCGATCTCGCGTCTGCTTTCGACAATCAGAACGCCATTCAATCCCGGCCAGTCGTGTCGCTGTTGTAGCCAACCGACATCGTGGATCACCGTGTAGGTTCTGGTTTCGATACGACCGTGATCGGCGTCGATCGTTTCATGCCGGCTGACCGTCGTATCCTTGAATTGTCTTGCTTTTTGCTCGGTTGCGAGGAGTTCGACATCTTCGCGCAGCGTTCCCTGGTTGCCTTTCAGCGCGAGGATATAATCGGCTTTCTTGTCCATGATCTTCGCGGCGATTTCGCGCTGGCAGCCGATTGCATCGATGGTGACGACGGCGCCTTCGAGCGCCATCATGTCGAGCAATGCGGGAATGGCTGTGATCTCGTTGGATTTCTCGTTCACCTTGACCTGCCCGAGAACCAATCGCTGGCGCGCGGCGAAAGCCGAGACCATGTGGATCGGTTGCTTCGATCCCTTCTTTTGGTAGGAGCGGCGCAAGGTTTTGCCATCAATCGCGATGATGTCGGCCGGCGTCTTGGTCAGCGCCGCAACCCAGGCGACGAAACAGCGCTGGAACGCCTGCGCGTCCAGCGTGGCGAAAATATCGCCGAGATGATCATGCGCCGGCGTGCCGTCGCGAAACGGCCGAAACCGGCGCAACAGATTGAGCTTCTTATCGCCAAAGCGGGCGATGTCGACGAAGGTCTCGGCCCCGGCCAGCACCGCGAGAAGACACAAAAGGAGGATTTCCTCCAGCGGATAAACCACCTTGCCCTTCTGCCGATGGTCCGGCATATCCTTGAAATACCGAAGAAAAATAGTTGCTTCGTCGATCGCGTCAAATTCCGTCGCCGCCCCGTCCATCGTACCGCTCCACCAATCGAATCAGTGGACCACGACAGAATTCAGCACTTTAGCCATTTGTCACGAATTTCTTCACCCGATCGCCCTGGGCGTCTCCGGGTTTGCGCTTGCCTTAACGCCGGCCTATATGGCGTCATGCAACCGACTGTCGCCTTTCACCTTCCCCTTCGAATCCGTAACAGCCGCCGCGTCGCCGCTTGCGCCCGCGCATGAAAAAAACCGCGCCCTACGGAACCTGGACTTCGCCGGTTACCACTGAGCTCATGACCGCCGCCGCGATCGGCCTCAGCGGGCTCACCGTCGACGGCGACGCGCTTTATTGGCTCGAAGCGCGCCCCGCCGAAAGCGGCCGCACGGTCTTATGCCGGCGCGCAGCAGACGGTTCGATCGCCGATCTCACCCCCGCGCCGATCAATGTCGGCAGCCGGGTTCATGAGTATGGCGGCGGCGCCTTCGGCGTCGAGAAGGGCGTGATTATCTACAGCGAGCGCCGTGACGGCTCCGTGTGGATCATCGAACCCGACAAGGGGCCGCGGCAAATCCCGACCCCGGAGGGTTGCCGCTACGCCGATTTCGAGTTCGATTCTCCGCGCCGGGGCGTGCTTGCGGTGCGCGAAGATCATCGCGACCGGCCGCCGACAGATCCGGAGGCGGCGATCGTCGCCCTGCCGCTCGATGGCGGCGCCGAGAGCGTGCTTGTCAAGGGCCCGGATTTTTTGAGTTCGCCACGCCTTTCTCCCGATGGCGAAACGCTCGCCTGGATCGCCTGGGATCATCCTGACATGCCCTGGGACCAAACGCGGCTTTTTTGCGCGAGGTTTGACGGCGGCGGAGCCTTGCAGGCGGCGCAATTGATCGCAGGAGAAGAGCCCGAAGCGATCGTGCAGCCGGGCTGGTCCGCGCAAAATATCCTGCACTTTTGCTCGGACCGCACCGGCTGGTGGAATCTCTACGCGCATCGAAATGGAGCCGTCGTCGCGCTCTGCCCGGTCGCGGCGGAGATCGGCGGCCCGCACTGGGTTTTCCGTCAGCGCTATTACGCTTTCCTCGAGCATGGCCGCATCATCGCGGCGGTCGTCAAGGATGGGGTCAGGCGGGCGGCGCTGATTGCGGACCGCGAATTGACGCCGCTCGAAATCGGTCAAGTCGCCGAATGTCCGCAGTCGATCGGCCGCGGCCTAGCGTATTTCGCGACGCCGCCGACCGCGCCGCCGGCGATCATGCTGCAGCCGGCGCTGGATCAAACAGCAAATCTCGTCCGGGCGGCGGCGCCATCCGTTCTGCCGCAAGAGACAATCGCGGTCGGCGAGCCGATCAACTTTCCGACCTCGCACGGCTTGGGGCGCGCCTTCTGGTATGCGCCGAAGAACCGCGACTTCGCCGGGCCGACGGATTCCGCGCCGCCGCTCATCGTGCTGTCGCATGGCGGCCCAACCAGCATGACGACCAATCATTTCAACCTCAATATCCAATGGTGGACGAGCCGCGGAATCGGCGTCGTCGACGTCAATTATGGCGGCTCGATCGGATATGGCCGCGATTTCCGGCGTCTGTTGAACGGACGATGGGGGATCGTCGACGTAGCCGACTGCCTTGCCGCGGCCGAAAATCTCGTCGCTCGCGGGCTTGTCGACGGCGCGCGCCTCGCCATTCGCGGCGGCAGCGCCGGCGGCTTTACGACGCTCGCGGCGTTGACCACAGGAAATTTGTTCAAGGCAGGCGCCAGCCTTTACGGCGTCGCCGATCTGATGTTGCTCGCCAAGGACACGCACAAATTCGAGTCGCGCTACCTCGACGGACTGATCGGTCCGCTGCCTGAGGCGCAGCCGCTCTATGTGGAGCGCTCGC
The DNA here is from genome assembly GCA_963815815.1 of uncultured Alphaproteobacteria bacterium. GTDB lineage: Bacteria > Pseudomonadota > Alphaproteobacteria > Rhizobiales > Beijerinckiaceae > Methylocapsa. The sequence goes on along the minus strand of CAWFIA010000004.1, from coordinate 195,131 downwards.
CGATCAATCACCTTGATCGTCTCGCCTGCCCGGTGATCTTCTTTCAGGGCGAGGATGATAAGACCGTGCCGCCGAACCAGGCCGAAACCATGGTCGCGGCCATGAAAGCGCGGGCGCTGCCGGTCGCCCATTACCTGTTCGCCGGAGAGGGCCATGGGTTTCGCAAGGCCGAGACGCTGCGCCGCGTGCTAGAGCTCGAACTCGATTTTTATGGTCGCGTGTTTGGTTTTTTCGCGCCTGATTTGAGTGAGCGCGTCGTCATCGCAAACGCGTGAGCGCCGCCGGCTCAGCCCTTGAACCACTTCTCGACCCCTCGCTTCGCCGCCTCAGCCGCGGCCTCTTTGACACTGCGGCCGCCAAGGCGCAAGCCGGGGGCGATCTCGGCGAGGGGCACTAGCACGAAAGCGCGATTGAACAAATCCTTATGCGGCAGGACAAGGTCCGGCCGGTCGAAAGCCTCATTGTCGTAAAACAGAATATCGATGTCGATGAGGCGCGGCCCCCAGCGTATGGCGTCGGTGCGGCCCATCTCCGCCTCGACCGCCTTGACTTCGGCGAGCAGCGCGGCGGGCTCCAGCTTCGTCATCGCCAAGGCGCAGGCGTTGGCGAAGTCTTCCTGCTCGAGATAGCCCCAGGGCGCGGTGCGATAGATCGACGAGATCGCGCAGACGGTGATCGCGCCGCGCGCCTCAAGATGCGCCAGCGCGGCCGCGATGTTTGCCGGCTTGTCGCCGATATTGCTGCCGAGGCCGAGGCCGATCTCGACTGTTTCGTCCTTTTGAAGCTCAGGCCCGATTGATTGCATCAAAGACCTTGAAGGCGGCGAGATGTTCGGCGGCGTCATGAACCCGGAAGATCGAGGCTCCGCGCGCAGCGGCGGCGAGATTGGCGGCGACGGTGGCGACGACGCGCCGCTCAACCTTCGCCTCCCCCACGATCGAGCCGAGGAGAGATTTGCGCGACACGCCGACGAGGATCGGCAAGCCATAATCCTGCAAGGCGCGCAGCCCGTTGAGCGCCTGCAAATTTTGCAATCGTGACTTGGCGAAGCCGATGCCAGGATCAAGGATGATGTGTTTGGCTGGGATTCCGGCTTTTTCGGCCAGCTTGAGGGAGACGTCGAAAAATCGCCGCATGTCGGCGATGATGTCGCAATCGGGGTCGACCTCCGCGCGATTATGCATGACGACAACGCCGCTCCGCGTCTCGGCGACGGCGTCGGCCATGGCGGGATCCCTTTGCAAACCCCAGACGTCATTGACGAAGGCGACGCCTTGCGCCGCCGCATAGCGCGCGACCGAAGCCTTGGACGTGTCAATCGAGACCGGCTGTTCGATGCAATCGACGACCTCGCGGAGCAGCGGCTCGAGCCGCGCGCGCTCGACCTCCGCCGGTGCCGGCTGATGGCCGGGCCGCGTTCGATTCGGCGCCGACATCGATGATGTCGGCGCCCTCCGCGGTCAGCTTGCGCGCCTGTGCGACCGCCGCATCGGCCGTCTGGAATTGGCCGCCGTCGGAGAAGGAATCCGGCGTCGCATTGACGATCCCCATGATCAACGAGCAAGAGCCGATTCGGCTAAGAAAGCGGTCGCGTTTCTCGTGCGCCGAGAGGAAGATGGCTGATTGACTCAAAGGTCCTTGCTTTCACGGTCGGGATAGCCGCAGCGCCATTTCACAACGAATCGCGTCGGATGATGATTGACCCACTCGGCGATGGTCGGCGGGGCCGACATGGCGCATTCCATCAGGCTTTCGCCCTGATCGATGAAGGTGAGACTTTGCTCCTCGCAGGAGCTTGGCTGCGCGACTGCGCAAACGGTCAAGATCAACGCCATCAGTCCCATAGCTGTGATTCCTTCAAATCAATTGCGATCCTCCGCTCCAGCGGCGAGCGGAAAGAATGAACAATCGAAGGCGCAGGCGCAAGTTCCGCGATTGCGTATATGACCTTGCGCCGTGCGACGATTGGCGCCCTTTGCGTGTTGTGCCATTGAAGAGGTCGCCGCAGTCGCCTCGAAACGCGCGCCAGCCAAAAGATAAATGCGGAGGACATTATGCAATCTCAAGGATGCGCCGGAAAAGGTCTAGCCCGGGCAAAAGGCGCGCTAGCGGAAGCCTGGCGGATGGCCGCGTGCGGGACCGCGCGTCGGCGCGGATGTGCGTTCGCCGTCGCGCTTGGGCTCGTCGCCGCCACCGCGCCGGCGCGCGTCTTCGCGGCCGAGGCCAATCCGCCGGGGCCGGACAAGGACTGGCCCTGCGCACAGATCCTCGTCGAGCAGATCTCCCTGCCTGCTGTCTGGGCCGGCCCGCCGATCGAAGGGATCGACTGGCGGCGCGATAGCGCGACGGCCAATCTCGTTGCGCTGGCCGCGGCGCGCAGAACGCCGCTCGAGACCGCCGAAAAGGCGATCGAAAGCTTCGCCGCATCGGCCGGAGCGGATAAAAATACGAAGCTCACGGCTCTCTTCGCGGGGCTTTTCGAAACGCTGAACGATGAGCGCACCCAGATCATCAATGGGCTGAAGCGTTTCGGTCGAAAGCAAAAGGCGCTCGCCGTAAAGATTCGAGCCGAGAATGCCGAAATCCAGAAGAAGTCAGGACGCCTCATCGCCAACCGGCCCCGCGACGGAAGGCGACCCCCAGGCTCAAAAGCTGGAATGGGACCTGCGCGTTTTCGATGAAGGCCGTCATTCGCTGAGCTATGCCTGCGAAGCGCCGACTTCGGTCGAGCAAAGGCTGTTCGCGCTCGCAAGAATTATTCAGAACGATCTGGATTGATCGTCCAGCGAGAGATTGCTCGCGAAAGAACGCGCGCCGCTCTCGTCCGAACAAGCGCGAGCGTTTAGGGATCGCGCCCCTACTGCGTCACAGGCTTGTCGTTTGCGTCGAGCATTGGAACGCCATAGTCCGCCAGGATCTTGTCGATTTCGCCTTGGTTCTCGGCGATGAGCTTGTTCAAGGTCCGCTTCCATCCCTGATCAGAATGGCGAACGCCCATGCCGATGCGAAAGATCTCGCGCGGCCCGACCTTTTCGTTTACGAGCGGCGTCACCTGCATCGGAAATTTGGCGTTCTTGGCGAAATTGCCCGCGATCGGACCCCACAGGACGGCGACGTCGATGACGCCGTCTTCAAGGTCTTTCATCATGTCCGCCGTCGGCGCCTCAAAACGCGTGTCAACGACCAGGGGGTAGGATTTGATGTTCGGCAGCAAACCGTTGACGGCGAGATTCGTCGCCGGCGGCGTTCCCGCAACGATCCCGATACGCTTGCCCTTCAACCGCGGATCCTCGAGCGTGTCTACAGTCGCGAGATCGTCGCCCTTCTTCGTGACGAGCGCATAGGAGGCGCGGTAATAGGGATTGGTGACCTGAACGAGTTCGTCGCCCTGAGGCATCCCCATGACCACGTCGCAGCGATGCGCGTTCAGCGTGTTGCGGACAAAGCCCGTGGAGTTCGGGTAGTAGACATAGGCCAAAGACTTGCCGAGCTTTTGCGCGAACAGGGCGGCGATCTTGTTTTCGAACCCTTGGCCGTCCTTATTCGAGAAGGGCAGATCGTGCGGATCGGCGCATACGCGCAGGACGTCCGGATCGACAAGCTCTATCGCCGCGCTCTCGTCTCCCTCGGCCAAAGCCCCGAACTTCGAGCCCACAGGCGCGAGCAGCGTCAACGCCAACGCCAGCGGCCACAGCCGCTTCACTTTTGGGGTCCGAGACATTCTTTTTCCGTCTCCGTCGCCTTTGCTAGTTTTTCGACGTGCCCCGCGGGCCGTCCACGCGGAACCGCATCGGTGGAACGCGCGCGTAGGTAAACATATATGTCGTCGAGGTAGCACATAACGTTCTTATTATCGCCGAAAGCCGGCATCACGTTTTCTTGACTGCTCGTGACGTTGCGCCGCCCGCCGACGACGATTCCTACGAACTCCGCAAAACTCATCGTCTTCAGTGAGTTCTTCAGGGCAGGCGCGTAGCTCGAGCCTTCGCCGTCCGGCCCGTGGCAGACATGGCACTCCGAGTGATAGCGGCGAAATCCAGAATAGGTGAACCAGTCGAGCTTTCCATCGGGCTCGATCTTGTAGGTCGGATCACCCTTCGCATCGAACCATTTGCCGAGATCGTCCTGTTTGACGCCGGTCGGATCTCCGGGAGGTTCGGCTGAGGCCGCGCCTGCGTAGGCTGCGAGAATGGCGGCAGACAAGGCCCGCGCCAGAGAACTGATGCGCACGAGAATATCCTTGTTAAAGAGCGTCAGCGCATAAAACCTCGGCGCCTAAGCGCCGAGGTCCTATGTCCGTTAAGATGTTGTCAGACAGGGTTACTTGTTGAAGAGCCCAAACACAGTGAGCGTTCCGCCAAGCGCCGTGTAGTTCGACAGAGCTGCGTAGCCGCCGACCGCGCCGAGGCCCGCGTTCGGATCGGTCAAGCCAGCCGCGAGGCCGATGCCGGCCCAGCCGCCGACGCCGGACAGCACCGCAACATACTGCCTGCCGCCATGCTCATAGGTCATCACATTGCCGATGATGCCAGACGGAGTCTTGTATTTCCAGAGTTCTTCGCCCGTCTTGGCGTCAACGGCCTTAAGGTAGCCTTCAAGCGTGCCGTAGAACACGACGTCGCCCGCGGTCGATAGAGCGCCCGACCACACCGAGAACTGCTCTTTGTCCGACCAAACGATCTTGCCCTTCTTGGCGTCCCAGGCGATGAAGTTGCCCATGTTGCTTTGGCCTGGAGGCGGATACATGGACAAGGTCGCGCCGACGAAGGGCTGACCGGCGGTGTAGCTCACTCTGAACGGTTCATAGTCCATGCAGACGTGATTGGTGGGGACGTAGTTCAGCTCGGTGATGGGCGAATAGGAGGAAGGCTGTTCATCCTTCGACCCGAGCGCCGCGGGACAAATGCCCTTGGTGTTTACATCTTCGCCCTGAGCTCCGGGCGCATACTTGTCGACCACCAGCGGACGGCCATAGTCCTTCGAGGACTTGTCCATATCCACCTTGGTCGCCCAGTTGACGGCCGGATCGTATTTTTCAGCGACGAGCAGTTCGCCGTTCGTGCGATCGAGCGTATAGCCGAAGCCGTTGCGGTCGAAATGCACCAGGACTTTACGATTGCCCTGATTTCTGCAGCACCATTTCGTTGATGCCGTCGTAGTCCCACTGATCGTGCGGCGTCATCTGGTAGATCCATTTGACTTCGCCGTTATCGGCATTGCGCGCCCAGATCGACATTGACCATTTGTTGTCGCCGGGGCGTTGCACGGGGTTCCAGGTCGACGGGTTGCCGGACCCGTAATAAACGAGGTCCAGCTCGGGATCGTAGGCAATCCACCCCCAGGTATCGCCGCCGCCGATCTTCCATTGATCGCCTTGCCAAGTGCTGGTGCTCGAATCCTTGCCGACCGGCTTGCCGAGGGCTGTAGTTTTCTCCGGATTGATCAACGTGTCCGAATCCGGACCCATCGAATAGCCGCGCCAGGCGAGCTTGCCGTCCTTGATGTCATAAGCGGCGACATAGCCGCGCACGCCGAATTCGCCGCCAGACACGCCAATGAGGACCTTGTCCTTGATGACTTGCGGCGCCGAGGTTCCCGTCGCGCCCTTGGAGGGATCGCCGTCTTTCACCGACCACGCCGGCTTCCCAGTCTTGGCGTCGAGGGCGACCAGCGTGGTGTCGGCCTGATGCAGGAAAATCTTGCCGTCGCCATAGGCGACGCCGCGATTGACCGTATCGCAGCACATCACAGGAATGACGCTCGGATCCTGCTTGGGCTCATATTTCCAGAGGATCTTGCCGTCATTGTTCAGGTCGAGCGCGTAGACGATGTTCGGAAACGGCGTGCTGAAATACATCACGTCGCCAATGACGAGCGGGTTGCCCTCATGGCCACGCAGGACACCGGTGGAGAACGACCATACCGGGACCAGATCCTTAACGTTTTTATTGGTGATCTGCTTGAGTTCCGAGAATTGGCGGTTGGCATAATCGCCCGTCGGCAACGCCCAGTTCTTGGCGTTTTTTTGAGCGGCTATAACGCTCTCGTTGGCGAAGGACGCGCCGTTGGCCAGAAGCGCGGCTGAGGCGACACAGGACATCAGTAAAATTTTGCGCATGTATTTCCTCCGGACCGTTTGTCTTTGCCCCAGCAGAGTTGATGTTGCTCTGACAGGGCTGTTTCGCATGTCTTTCCGGCAGCGTGTCACCACCTCAGCGGAACACTGCGTTTGCCGCAGGTGTCCGCTCCCGTCTTCGAATAGAGCCACCGGTCCCTGCCTTTGACTCATGAAGCCGGAAAAGTACGCGTCATGTATATATTGCGGCGGGACTGGACACAATAGATATCGCGCGCACGCAAGCTCCGAATAATGCGCAATCAACGCAACGTTGAGAGACGCAGGCTATGCATATAAGAAGTTGATTTAATGAGATAATTTCTGTCATGAAAGAACGTTTCGCGGACTTCGCGAAATCGCGCGGGGTGCGAAATGCGCCTAAAAAAGCTGCAACTTTTCATCTCGAATGAAGAAAAATTCCCGCATTAATAATTGCTGCAATGCAGTAAATAAGCCTGCAACCAAGGGTAGTTGCTTGAGGCCGACGGCGCAGAAGCAATGCGGATGATGATAAAGCCACGCCCAAGGCGCGGCGCCGGCTTAAAAGCAGCGCACTTCCGCTTCGGCTTGGGCGCGGCGCAGCTCCACCGATATCTCTTGCGCCTGCGGACTGTTGCGGAACATTGTGCCGATCTGGCCCCGCGCCTGATCCATGCTCGCGACCGTCTGAGCTTCTTCGTAGCGACTATAAGGCAACAGCGAGGCGATCACGTCGATCGAGCATGAGCAGCGCTTCAAGACATCCTGGGTCTCGCCATTCATTTTCATGCAGACATAGACATAGTCCGCACGCGCCGCGGTTGGATAGTCATTGCCTTTGGTTGCATTGTCGGTTGCATTATCGGTTGCGCGCGCGGCGCCGCCCGCAAGGGAAATCAGAATGACGCCGACTACGCATGTCCAGACGATTTTCGTCATTGCCTTCTCACCACGCGATTCGATGATGCGGCTTAAGCTCAGGCCGACGCCGAGCCGCCCCGGCGCATAGGCCGATCAACACGGCTGGCGTCATGGCGCAAAAGATGAGCGGGCCGCCGCCGCACCCTTGTAAGATAGCGGGCGGCCAAAGCAATGGCTAGCCAAACCTGCCTCCTGGAGGTTCCTAAGGATTCAATCGGCCGGACAAACGTAGACCGCTTTGATCCGTGACGTCACGCGCAGACTCGGATAGCCGTCGGCGACATTGTTCATGAAAAACGTGCCGCTTTCGCCGGGCTCGACGAAACCTGCGGCTGTTAGCGTCACGTCCTGCAGCGACAGGCTCTGCGTCGCGATTTCGACGCGCCGAATGATTTTATCGGACAGGACGTTATTGACGTCCCAGGTGAACGCATTAGCGAAAGCGACGACCGATGGACTGGCCGATCGCACCTTTTTCAGATCGGCGTCATCGACCGGCTGCGGCGCGCAGGCGGCGATCTTGTCGCTCAGCCCCTCCTCCTGCAACCGCGCCTCCGCCTTTTCATCACAATCGTCGCGGCATTGCGCCATTAGATCCCGAATGCCCTGGTCGTCGATGTCGGACGCCGTCATTTTCGTTTTGAGGCATAGGTGGAAGCAAGTTTCGCTCGCGTCCGCAAAATTCATGGCCGCGGCGAAAGCGGCTCCCGCTATGACGGCCCGCAGCACCGGTCGCCGCATCTTTGCGTCTCCCTAATTCTGCGGCGCGTTTCTGGGCGCGCCCGAATGGTTTGCACCGCGAATGGCTGAACGCCCGCGGCCGCTCCTAAGCTCGGCTTAGCCATTCGATCATGTGGTCGCCGCGCGCGACGCTCAAGCACTGGCTGAGACTCGGCAAGATCAGTTGAGCTTCCGCCGCCAACGCAAAGGGCGGATTGGCGACGAACAGCCCGCAACGCGTCAGCGCGCTCTGCGGCCGCACGACGGCGATCTGCAGCTCCATCAATAACGCCGATTTGACGCCGCTCGCGGCGAGGCCGGAGGCGAGGCGAGTTGCGAAGGCAGCGGCGGCGGCGCGATCCTTGACCGGATGCCAGAGCATGAAGGCGCCGGTCGGCCATTTCCGCGCCGCCGCCGGGAGCGCCTGCGACAGCCGAACGAATTCGTCAGCGTCCTCAAAGGGCGGATCGATCAGCACGAGGCCACGCCGCTCGGGCGGGGGAACGAAGGCCTTGAGGGCGGTATAGCCGTCGATTTCGATTGCTTTGGCCCGCCGGTCGGACCACAAAACGGTCCTGAGGCGCTGGAAGGCTTCAGGATGGCGTTCGCAGGCGATCATTTTATCTTGCGGTCGAAGCAGCGCCGCGGCGATCAAGGGCGAGCCTGGATAGCGCGGCGGGTCGGCGCCGACGAGCGGCCGGACATAATCGAGATAGGGCCTTATCAGCGCTTGCGCTTCGCCCTGGAGCGGGTTCGACAGGAGGCGCAAGACGCCGGCGCGCCATTCGGCGGTTTTTTCCGCTCTGGCGCCGGCAAGATCGTAAAGGCCGCCGCCGGCATGAGTTCTCGATGTAGCGAAAGGCGGCCGGCTTGCGCCCGAGGTAAAGCAGGATCCGCGTCAGGAAAATATGCTTGAAGACATCGGCGAAATTGCCCGCGTGAAAATCATGGACGTAGTTCAAGATCTCACAGCGCCGGCGGCACGGAAACCGGCCCGATCGGACAGCCGCGCCGGCTGACTTCCGGGCAGTTGTGAAAATCGCGCAGATCTTTCGAAAAACAGATCCGTACTTCCTGCAGGGCGCCCTGCCTGCAGGCGACGCTGATCATCCCTGGCCGCAGACGCGGGTTGGCGGCGATGAAGGCGCGCTCGATATCGATGGACGTCCAGCTCTGTTCGGCCTTAACGTTCTGGAACGGCGGCGGCAGCACGATCGCTTGGCGCGCGCGACGCACGTCGGCAAAATAATCCGTTGGGCTCTTGCCCGAGCAAACGCCGTGCTTGCGCCATTCATAGCGGGCAAGCGCTTCGCTTGGATAAAGGCCCGCCGCGCCAGCAAGGGCGATCCGCGAAGGCGAGCGCGCGCCAAACGGACAATCTTCCGGATAGCCATGCTCATACTGCGGCCAGAGCCCGTGCACGACGAAGCCGAGCCCGGCGCCCGGATCGCATTGGCCATGCGCATGCGCGGCGGCCAGCGTTTTGCAAAAGCCTGGCGACCACGACAGGGCGAGAACGTAAAAGTCGAAGTCGCCCGCGGCCCCTCGCCCGCCGGACGCGCCGGGCGGGGCGGACCAGGTGCCTCGGCTTTGCGTAGCCGGACCCGCGTCGCCCGGATCCGTATCGGCGGGCGGCGCCTTGTCGGCACAATGGTCGAGAACGCAATCTGGGTCGCCCGGGGAGACCGCGCGCGCAGCGCCGGAATAAGGCGCGAAATTCAGGACCAAGCCGAGCGTGAGAGACGCCATGACCGCAGGCAGCGCCAAGCGGTCGCCTTGGCGACGGCCGGTCAGCTGGCCGAAAAAGCGGCGCGCCATCGCCCCATCTATTCTCAGGGCCGCGCCATCTTGCAATTTGGCGCATAGGCGTCATTGCGGTCGAGCCCGACGACGCACCATTCAATGCCGAAGATGTCGCCGATGCCGCCCAGATCCTTCGAAATGGCGTAGGACACTGCGCGCACTTTGGCGTCGTTCAAGATGACCTGAGCCTGACAATAGCGCCGGGGAATGTAGTCGAGACCATTCGAGCGGAAGCCGATCTCCCTAATATTTTCGAAGGCAGCGATTTCGAGTCCCGTCCGCCAGAACTCGCTTTCGCGTTCATGAAAACGCGTCAGAATCTCGTTAAGTGGCGCCAAATCATCGCAAGCGGGCAGCACGCTGTCGAAAGGCTCGTAGCGCCGCTCCGCCGGAACGAGGGGACGCGCCGAGGCTTGGGAGATCACGCCGGCGCCCGCCGCAAGCAGCGCAATCGCTGCAGCGAAACGCGAGATCCTATGCGCCATCAATCGAACTCCGCCATGCCAATTCCCAATCTTCCAAATTTTCGAGACCATGCGTCGCAAAGGCCAAGCCGTCAAGGGGCCGTCCGACAGGCTAGCGGCGCGGTTTGGACTGTGGTCGTCGAAAACGTGCTGGCGGACGACTCGATTTCGCCGATTACAGTCGTTCGATTATGCGCGCGCCTCGCCGCGCGGACCGCCGGCTGTCGATCATCGCAGCGGACTGGCTTCGAGTCCAAACGCCTTGGCGGAGGGTTAGGCCCGTTCGAGAAAATGCTTAATAGCCTCGTTTACTGGGCCAGGATGGGTAACAGGGCCCATGTGGCCAAGATTCTCAAACTCCACAAGCTCAACTCGCGGCAGCGCGGTCGCTAGTAGCCGTGCTACCCCGTGAGCCGACGGTGTCGAGCGCTTGCCTACCATGTAGAGCACGGGGACATTAAGACCACGGAATGCCTTCAGAGGTGTGGGTTCAATGAACAAAGCATACGCCCATCTCCGCACATTCATCACCGACGCGACAATTGATGGCCTGCGCTGTTCGGGAGTCTGCTTCCAGGTTCCGGTTCCCATCCAGTAGTCAATGAATCGCTCGGCGGCGGCGTCTTGGTTTCCTGCGTCAAGAGCGACGCTTGCGTCAGCGACTGCGTTGCGGATTCCCTCGGCCTCGTTCGGCGCGGCCGTCTCCGCGTCGAGCAGCGCGAACAGCGTTGGTTCGTACAGGGCCATTGCACGTACACGGCCGGGGTTTGCCAGTGCCGCGATCAGCGCCACCACGGCACCGTATGAATGACCGACCAGCGCCAGTGGCGAGCCGGCTCTCGTGAGCACCGGCTCGATGAGCGCGACCTCGTCCCGAAGGTGAATGACGCGGTCCGAAGGCCACTGCGGGCTCTTGCCGGAGTCATACGAATCGGGAGCGAGCACGCGGAACTTTGGCGCTAGAAGGTCCATTAGCCCGCGCCATTGCCCTGAGGTGCTCGCGTTCGAATGTATGCATACAACTCCGGGGCCGGTTCCTGCCTCACGAAAGAAAGGCTCAAGCTCAAGCTGATGCACTGTTCCTGCCTCACGAAAGAAGGGCTCAAGCTGATGCATGCATGCTCAGAGCCGCGTGATCACGATCTCTAAATACTCACTGGCACGACCATGGAGTCGTCCCCCGAGCGTTGAACTGATCGATCGACGCCATAAGATCGCGCTGGAGCGCGCCCGGTCATTCGATCATGCGTCGCCTCGCCAAAGGCGTCCGGCCGTTTTGTCGGCCGGACGGCAGGCGGCGGCGGGTCGTCTTATGCGGCTTTGCTAGATGCGAGCGCGTGAACGTCTGCGGCTGTGAGCGTCTTTCCACCGATGCCCCAGTCGCCTTGTTCGAATTCCTGAACTCGGACCCAGGTCACGCCGCGCATCGCCTGACCTTCAACGGAGATCATGGCTTCGGTGACCTTTTCGATCAGGTCACGCTTTTGGCGGGGCGTGAACACGTCCTTGATGACGTCGATTGTAACGAGCGGCATGGACTTTCTCCTCCAGTTTCGCCACGAACTTGTGACGTCGTCGAAACTAGCGGATCGCCATCTTCATTGCTTGACGACCCTCTGGAGATTTTCCGGAGAAATCTTGAAGATGCGCTATAATGTGCGCGATGATCTATCTTTTCGAAGACTTTGAACTGGATACCGCCAAGGTCGAACTTCGGACGAAAGGCGTGGCGATCCCGATCGAGCCACAAGTCTTCGCACTGCTGCGCCTCCTGGTCGAAAATCGCGACCGCCTGGTCACGAAAGATGAGATCATCGAGCGGGTTTGGCTCGGGCGGATCATCTCGGACTCCGCCGTCGCTAGCCGCATAAAGTCGGCGCGCGCCGCCCTCGGCGACGATGGCTGTTCGCAGCGCTTCATCCGCACAGTCCACGGCGTTGGCTTCCGTTTCGTCACGGACGTCACGGCGCTGGCGACGGCGTCAAGCCATGAGGCTCGTGCGCGGGCGGGCGATGCAAGGGACCGCGATCAAGCGCAAGTGGCCCAAACGTCGCAGCCAAGCATAGCCGTGCTTCCCTTTCGCTTCGTCGGCGCGGCGGAGCCCCTATCGGCGATCGCCGACGCGCTGCCGCATGATCTAATCACCGAATTGTCGAGATTGCGCTGGTTGTTCGTCATCGCCAGGGGGTCATCGTTCCGCTTTCGCGGCGCGGAGGCGGAAATCGACCGTGTGCGGGCAGAGCTGAACGTCCGCTACTGCCTATCCGGCGTCGTCGAAATCCTTAATGGCGCATTGACGGTTTCGGTCGAACTCTGCGACGCGCACGGCTTAGGAGTTGTCTGGAGCGAAAGGTTTCGCGCCCAGCTCGGCGCGGTGCACGAGATCCGCGAAGAGATTGTCCGCGCTGTCGTCAATGCCCTCGAACTCCAAATTCCAGTCAACGAGGCGCGTCGCGCGCAGCTGAAATCACCGGAAAACCTCGATTCCTGGTCAGCCTATCACCTCGGGCTGCATCATATGTATCGATTCAACAAAGCCGATAATTTGATCGCGACCTCGCTGTTTGAGCGCGCCGTCGCCTTGGAGCCGACCTTTGCGCGCGCCTACGCCGGTCTTTCATTCACCCATTTTCAAGACGCGTTTCTCCGCTACGCCGGCAACGTTCTTGAAGCGGCGAAACTCGCGCAATACTACGCCGAGCAATGTTTGCAACGCGACCCCGTCGATCCGTTCGGAAATTTAACCATGGGCCGCGCCTTCTGGCTTCGTGGCGAACTTGACGGCAGTCTCCCATGGCTGGAGCGCGCCGCCACGCTCAACCCGAACTATGCCCAGGCCAAATACTCTCGGGCTTGGGCTGAAGCGCTGCTCGGCAGCGCCACGGTCAGCCAATCAAACGTTGACGAGGCGCTCGCATTGAGCCCTCTCGACCCGCTTCTCTATGGCATGTTGGGAGTGCGCGCGTTCTCGCACATCGTGCTCGGCGAGCCTGACCAGGCCGCAGAGTGGGCGGAGCGCGCGGCAAGATCTCCCGGCGCGCACGCCCTTATCGAGATGATCGCCGTCCTCGCGTACGGCCTGAACGGCGATGACGCGCGGGCGAAAACATGGGCGCAGTCGGCGCGCGCCCGCGTCCCCGATCTCACCGAAGCCGCGTTTTTGCGCGCGTTTCCGGTCCGCGACCCGCTCACGCAAAAATGCATTTCCAGGACGCTCGAAAAGTTCGGCTTCTAACTCGACGGCGAAGGCGCCGCGCCGGCGGCGCCGCTCCATGGAAGGCCCGAGCCGCCTCGCCCAGCCATTCGTCTCACCCGCGGTTATAAATGTCCTCGAGCCTGACGATGTCGTCCTCGCCGAGATAGGAGCCGGTCTGCACCTCGATCAATTCGAGGTCGATGCGGCCCGGATTGGCCATGCGATGGACGCAGCCGATCGGCAGAAAGATCGATTCGTTCTCATGTACGAGAACGACCTCGTTGTTGCGCGTGACCTCCGCCGTGCCCTTGACGACGATCCAATGCTCGGCGCGGTGGAAATGCTTTTGCAGCGATAGCCGCTGACCCGGCTTTACGACGATGCGCTTGACCTGATAGCGCGCGCCCTGATCAACGGATTGATAGTAGCCCCACGGCCGATAGGAGCGCTTGTGCGCCAACGCCTCGGGCCGGTTCTCTGACTTCAACCGATCGACCAGCTGCTTCACTTGATCGCCATAGGCCTTGTTCAAAACCAGCACGGCGTCCTGCGTGGTGACGACGATGACATTGTCGACGCCGACCACTGTGGTGAGAAAATCGTCCGAGCGCACATGCACGTTCGAGGCGTTCATGACGACGCCATGGCCGCGCATCGAATTGCCATGCTCGTCGCGCTCCGACAATTCCCACACAGCTCCCCAATTGCCGACGTCCGACCAGCCGATGTCGGCCGGAACGACCGCTCCCTTGTCGGTGCGCTCCATCACCGCATAGTCAATCGATATTTTTGGGGCCCGGCTGAAGGCCTCCTTGTCGAGAACCAGGAAACTTAGATCCTGTTTCGCTTTGGCGACCGCTTCGACCGCCGCTTCCGCGATGGTCGGCTCATATTTGCGCAGTTCGGCCTGCATCACGTCGGCGCGGAAGAAGAAATTGCCCGAGTTCCAAAGGTAGTTTTCGAGGACGTATTGCTCCGCCGTCACGGCGTCGGGCTTTTCGACGAAGCCCGCGACCTTCAGCACCGCGCCGTCGAACGAAACCGCCTTGCCGGTCTTGATATAGCCGTAGCCGGTCGCAGGCGCGGTCGGCTTGATCCCAAGCGTCACGATATAGCCGAGCGCCGCCGCCTCGGCCGCCTGCTTGCAGAGCTCGATAAAGGCGTCTTTGTTCCGCACCACATGATCGGCGGCGAGGACCGCGACGATGGCCTCCGGATTCGCCAATGCCGCGAACTCTGCGGCGACCGCGACGGCGGGACCCGAATCGCGCCGGACAGGCTCCAGAATGATGCGCGCCTCGCGCTTGATCTCGGCTAATTGTTCGGCGACGAGGAACCTGTAATCATGATTGGAGATGACGATCGGCGTCTCAAACACGGCCGCATCGAGGATTTCAATCGCCATCTGGAACGTCGAACGCGCGCCGACAAGTGAAATAAACTGCTTCGGCAGGCTCTCCCGCGACTCTGGCCAAACTCGCGTGCCTGAACCGCCGCACATGATCACCGGAAGGATTTTCGTCATTCTTAGCTTCCCCGCAGGCAAATCGTTGGTCTTTGGCCCGGAACGACTTTGATTAAACTATAGCACGGCCGCTTCCGATTGCGATCGCGCGGCGTGGGCAATTTCTAATCCGAAAGTCCGCTTTCGAAGCGGCGCCCCTTGCTAGCGCGCCAAACTTGACCCGAACTGGCGTCTTGCATTTATATACGCCCGCGCTCAAAAAGTCGCCTGCTTCCGCCCTGCGCCCTGCCCGAGCCGCGCCCGTCTGGCCGGATTTTCAAGAGGCCGCGTGATGGAAAGACCCGATTTCCGCATGGAGCGGCGACTTTTGCGGCGCGGCGTCTGGCCGGTCGCGGGCATGGATGAGGCCGGACGCGGTCCGCTGGCCGGCCCGGTCGCCGCCGCGGCCGTCATTCTCGATCCGCAAAATATTCCGCGCGGCCTCAATGATTCGAAGCTGCTGACGCCGGAGGAGCGCGAAAAGCTTTATGGATCGATCATGGCCCGCGCGGTCGCCGTCGCCGTCGGCTTTTCGAGCGCGGCGGAAATCGACTCCATCAATATCCGTCAGGCAACGTTGCGGGCGATGCGCCGCGCGCTCGCCGCGCTCGCCGCCCCGCCGCGCTACGTCCTGATCGACGGCGACGACCTGCCGCCCGGCCTTTGCTGCGACGGCGAGACAATCGTCAAAGGCGACGGCGCCATTCTCTCCGTCGCCGCCGCCTCGATCGTCGCCAAGGTTGTCCGCGATCGGCTGATGCGGCGCCTTTGCGCCGTCTACCCCGTCTATGGCTTCAGCCAGCACGTCGGCTATGCGACGCCGGCGCATCTCGCCGCGATCGCGGCCAATGGCCCCTGCCCCTATCACCGGCTGAGCTTCAGCCCATTTCGGATGATTTGAGATGGCTACTGGAAAGCGAGTGGTGATTAAAACGCGAAAACGGGACCCCTTACATTCCAGATACAATCGCCTGCGGCAGTAAATCCATTTGCTTCAATTCCGCGGTCGGTAATGACCACAGTCGACATCCCCCTCGCACGGAATATTCCGGTAACAGCGATCGCGCGCGGATTTAGGAATTTCAAATTCAAAACTTGAACATCTTTGTGATCATAAACGATAAGCGTGCTTCGATCCGGCCGACTTTTTCTTGCGTTTGGGTGTAACCAGATCCTGTTTTGATCCACGCGTGCTATTATGTCATCGTGGTCATCGAAAATTCGTAAAACCCGTAATTTTAGAGCCGGGCCCTCGGCCGCTTCTACGCCAATAATTTCTTCACCACCTATCATCAAAATTGTATTATTAAAATGTTGTCCTTTATGTACGTTGTTGCCGGCGAACAATGCGACCTCATTTTGGGCGATTTGACACCTCGAATGTGGCATCGGTAGATTTCCTGGATACAAAATTCCTTCATTTCGTGCCAGATCTCTCTGGTCAATCCGATTTTTTAAGTAGTCTAATATTGAATATGATACAATTAAAGTCACAACAGAAAGTACAAGACGTACAATAAGTTTAAGTTCAATATGTGTTAAAATAATAACACAAACGGCTGCCGCAGCTAGAAATATACATACGGTTAACCAAAGTATATCGTCGACGTTCCAGCCAACAACGCCTAATAGGATCGCAATGATCCCCAAGCCGTCTAAGCGCTTCACTTTCCAATAAAAGCCCGATTGGGGCAGAAGCGTTTCAGGCGGAACCACCAAATTCGTTTGAGCCTTCACCTCTACGGGCTTCCCCGGTCCGCGCCGCGCTCGCCTTTGTTTCCTCTTAGACCCCGCCGCAACTTCCTTGCTAATATCGATTGAAGCATGAGCCCGTCCGAAAACGGCACAGACAGTAGCGGCGCCGCGTAACGCGGCTTTCACCCAGGCAGGGTAAACGATATGCGTCAGTAGCGTATCGGTTTTCAATCATGCGTCCAGCATCCGCCGGAGCGGCTGCGCTCGCCGACGGCGCCACATCTCAGATCAAGGTATTGCGTCCTGGGATTGCAGCGCCGCCTTCGCGAACGCCCTTTCCGGTGGACGCCCGCGAGCCCCTGCCGCTGAACCAGATCCTGATCGGCGACTGCGTCGAGGAGCTGGCCCGGCTGCCGCAAAACTCTGTCGATCTCGTCTTCGCCGATCCGCCCTACAACCTGCAATTGGAATCCGCGCTGTCGCGGCCGGACCAGAGCCTCGTCGACGGCGTCGATGACGACTGGGATAAATTCGCCAGCTTCTCCCATTACGACGCCTTCACGAAATCCTGGCTCGAAGCCGTGCGCCGCGTGATGAAGCCGAACGCCACGATTTTCGTCATCGGCTCCTATCACAATATTTTCCGCGTCGGCGCGCTGCTGCAGGACCAGGGTTTTTGGATCCTGAACGACATCGTCTGGCGCAAGACCAATCCGATGCCGAATTTTCGCGGCCGCCGCTTCACCAACGCGCATGAGACGCTGATCTGGGCGGCGAAGGACGCAGGCGCGAAAAATTATCGCTTCAATTATGAGCTGCTGAAAGCCGGCAATGAGGACTGCCAGCTGCGCTCGGACTGGCTGTTTCCGATCTGCACCGGCCGCGAGCGCCTGAAAGACGGTTTTGGCCGCAAGACGCATCCGACCCAAAAGCCCGAGGTCCTGCTCGCTCGCGTTCTGCTCGCCGCCAGCGACCCCGGCGACGTCGTGCTCGACCCCTTTTTCGGCTCGGGCACGACAGGCGCGGTCGCCAAAAGACTGCGCCGGAATTTCGTCGGCGTCGAGCGCGACGCGACTTACGCCGCGGCGGCGCGGGCGCGCATCGCGGCGATCGAACCCTTGCCGCATGCGGCGGTCGCCGCGGCGCCAAGCAAGCGCTCGGAGCCGCGCGTCGCCTTCTCGGCGATCGTCGAGGCGGGGTTGATCGCGCCGGGCGCGGTCCTCGTCGATGACAAGCGGCGCCATTCGGCGACCGTGCGCGCCGACGGAACCATCGCAATCGGCGCCGTGGTCGGCTCGATCCACAAGATCGGCGCCCTGGCGCAAGGCCTGCCCGCCTGCAACGGCTGGACCTTTTGGCATTTTTTCCGCGATGGAAAGCTGGAGCCGATAGACGCCCTGCGCAATTTTGCGCGCGCAGAACTGCGCGAGGCAGGGGAGTAAGCGCGCCACCTCCGCAGCGGCGTTGTTTGCGTGACGCCGCTTCGGGGAGCCGCTGGACGGCTTTAGACCTTTTTCAGGGTGTAGCGCACCGTCTGCAAGCGAATCAGTCCGTCGCGAAACACGAAAGTGTCGACGCCATCGTCGGCGTAGGTGGCTTCGGCCGTGGCCTTCCATTCCAGAAACAGCGCGTCGCCTTCAAAAAGCGCCGTCGGCACTTCCCATTTGGCCTTCGGCAGATCGGCGAGCAGTTTCACGAAAGTTTCGCGAACGCCCTGCAAGCCCCGTTTGATCCCGTCCGGCGAGAGGATTACGGCGTCCTCGCTGTAATCCGAGATGACGCCCTCGAGATCGCCGGCGATGAGCGTCTCGGCGTGATGCTGAAAAACTTCTTGCGGCGTGCGCGTCATCGGCGGAGCTCCCTGGTGAGGAGCCTATTTTGCGGCCGATGGCGCGCGGGAGCAAGGGCGTGGGCGCTTGCCGGAAATTCCTTGCTCGGCGATCGCCTTAAAGAGCCGACAAGCGCGACAAAGCGAGGTTTTCCACCGCCCCAAGATCGCAGGCGCCCCACGTCGCGCGTGGCGCGCCCACGAAGCGCGTCGCGGCGTAAGCTTCCGCGAGCGCGCCGTTCGCTTCATGCAAGGCGGCGAGGGTGCCGAGCCGCGCCAGCTTCTCGGCGACCGACCGCGCACGGCTTTCGGCGTTTTCGCCCCGCGCAAGCTTCTTGATGGCCTCCGCCGCCGCCGCGTGCGGACCGCAGGCGACCGCTAGCGCGTCGATCACGCCGACGGCCGCCTCCCGGTCCTTGCGCAAGGCGCGCAAAATGTCGAGCGCCATGACATTGCCCGAGCCCTCCCAGATGGCGTTGAGCGGCGCCTCGCGATAGAGCCGCGCCATCGGAAAATCCTCGACATAGCCGTTGCCGCCGAGGCATTCCAGCGTCTCATAGATGAACGACGGCGCCGCCTTGGTGACGAGATATTTGGCCGCCGGCGTCATCAGCCGGGCGTAGGCCGCCTCCGCCGGGCTCGCATCCGCATTTTCGAAAGCGCGGGCGAGGCGGAAGACGAGCGCCACATTGGCCTCATTCTCGAGGGCGAGATCCGCAAACACCGCGCGCATCGCCGGCTGATCGATGAGGCGGCGCTGGAACGCCGTGCGATGGCGTGCGTGATTGGCGGCGAGCGCCAGTCCGAAGCGCATCTGCCCGGCGGCGGCGACCGCGCAGTCGAACCGCGTCAATTGCACCATATTGATGATGGTGCGCACGCCTTCGCCCTCCTCGCCGACGCGCTCGGCATAGGCGGCCAAAAACTCGACCTCGGACGAAGCGTTGGAGCGATTGCCGAGCTTGTCCTTGAGGCGCTGAAAGCGCAGCCCGTTAACGCCTCCGTCGGGCCGGAAGCGCGGCAGAAGAAAGCAGGTGAGGCCGCCTTGCGCCTGCGCCAGCACGAGAAAGGCGTCCGACATCGGCGCCGACATGAACCATTTATGGCCGGTAATCTCATAATGGCCGTTCGCGGCTCTGGCTTCGCTGATCGTCGCGCGCACGTCGGTGCCGGACTGACGCTCGGTCATGCCCATGCCGAGCGTCACGGCCTTTTTTTCGAACCACGGTTTTAGGGCGCCGTCATAGTCGCGCGAAACAATATGCGGCAGCCACGCCGCAAGCAGCGCCGGGTTGGCGCGCAACGCCGCGACGGCGGCGTTGGTCATCGTCAGGGGGCAGATGTGCCCGGCCTCGACCTGCGTCGCCATGTAAAGCCGCGCGGCGCGTTCGGCGATCCTGCCCGCGCCCGCCTCCCAGGCTGACCCATGCAGCCCCGCGGCCATGCTTTTGCGCATCAGCGCATGATAGGCCGGATGGAACTCGACCCTGTCGGCGCGATCGCCCGTCGGCTCGACGACGCGCAGACGCGGCGGATTTTCATTGGCGAGACGGCCGAGCTCCATCGTCGCGGCCGAGCCATAGTCTTTGCCGAAGGCGGCAAGCCCCGAGCGTTCAGGATCGACGCCGGCGCGGAAAATCGCCTCGCTCAGCGCGACGTCGCTCGCAAAAAGATCGATGTTCTCAAAAGGCGGCGACTGGTTGAATGAGGCCGCCTCAAAACCGCCCGCGACAAGCGCCACCGTCAAACTCCCGCTCCCCGGGCGCGGCCGTCCTATTCGAAAGCCACGACCAGCCCCAGTTTTTCGAACTCGGCTTCAATCGTATGGGTAATAGCCTGCAGCTCCTCGACGCCGATTTCGATCGCATCGTGCGGCGGATCCCAGCTCAGGATCTCGTCCATGTCGATGACGAAATCGGCCGGCTCCTCGGCGTCGGGGAGTTGCGCGGCCGGCAGGATCGTCAGGACCTTGTCCGCCCAAACGACGCGGATCGAACCTTCGGTCAGCGTAATTTGCGGGCCGCGTCGCTTGGCCATGCTCAACCGATCCCTCATAAACTTGCGAGCGAGCCGTTGGCGGCTGCGATCACTTTGCGCATCAGGCTCGGCAACGCCTCTTTGGCGAGTGTTTCGGGCGCCGCCCAGCGGCAGCCTTGCGGCGCAGAGCAAGCCGCTTCGACTTCTCCGACATATATCAAAAGCCGCAATGCAAAATGCGTGAAATCATGCTCGATGAAGCCGTCGAGTTTCCGGTACCTGGCTGTGAGCGGCGCAAGCTTGAGCGCCGAACTTTCATCGAAATCGGCGCTCCAGGACGTGCCCGGGATCTCCGTCATGCCGCCGAGAAGCCCTTTTGAAGGCCGCGTTCGCACCAAAACCGCGCCGTCTTTGCGCGCGACATAAAAGGCGGCGCCGCGCCGCTGCGGGCGGACGGCTTTCGGCGTCTTGACCGGAAAACGCGCGGGATCGCCAAGGGCTCGCGCGGCGCACTGGTCCGATAACGGACAAATCGCGCAAGCCGGCTGTCTTGGCGTGCAAATGGTCGCGCCAAGATCCATCAACGCCTGCGAATAATCGCCGGGACGCTGGTCTGGCGTCATCGCCGCCGCCCTTTGGCGAATGTGCGGCTTCGCCGTCGGGAGCGGCGTCTCTATGGCGAAGAGCCTTGCGAGGACCCGTTCGACATTGCCGTCGACGACGACGGCGGGCCGTCCGAAGGCGATCGCCGCGACGGCCGCGGCTGTATAGGGTCCAAGGCCCGGCAGCGCGAGAAGCGCCGGCTCGGAGTTGGGAAAGCGGCCGCCGAACCGTTCGACTATCGTCTTCGCGCAGGCGTGCAGGTTGCGGGCGCGGGAGTAATAGCCAAGCCCCGCCCATTGCCGCATCACCTCCTCGACGGGCGCCTCGGCCAGCGCCGCGACGTCGGGCCAGCGCGTCAGGAAGGCTGTGAAATAGGGTTTGACCGCCGCCACGGTGGTTTGCTGCAGCATGATCTCCGACAGCCAGACCGCATAAGGGTCGGCGGTCTCGCCGGGCGCGGCGCGCCAAGGCAAGGCGCGGCGATGCCGGTCGTACCAGGCGAGCAGGGCACCTGCTGGAGCCTTGGGCAAAGCGTCATACATGCGCCTCGTTTAGCCTCTCTCCTGCCGGCAGCAAAGCCATCATCAGCTCGGGGGGAGCAAATCGATGAACCAGCCATCGCGCGAAAGGATCAGACCCATACCAGAGGGACGTCAAGGCGCGATTCCCTATCTCAGCGTGCGCGCCGCCAGCCGCGCCATCGAATTTTACAAGCGCGCTTTTGGGGCGATGGAGACGATGCGAATCGAGCATGAGGGCCGCATCGGCCACGCCGAACTCGAAATCGGCGACGCCCGCATCATGCTTTCGGACGAGTTTCCCGACTACGACGCCCTGTCGCCGCAATCCATCGGCGGCACCGCAGTGCTGATTTCATCTTTATGTGGAAGACGTCGACGGCTTTACGCGCCGCGCGCAGGCCGAGGGCCTCAAGGTGCTGCGGCCGGTCGCCGACCAGTTCTACGGCGATCGCGGCGGCAAGTTCGAAGATCCCTTCGGTCATCGCTGGTGGATCGCCAGCCACATCGAGGACGTGCCAGTTGATGAGATTCGCCGGCGCGCCGCGGCGCTCTACAGCAGCGCGCCGCCGAACCAAGGCGGCTAGGCTGCCTTCAGCGATTTTTGCCGCTGCGGGCAAAAGGCGCTAGAAGAGCTGATGCGAAAGCCGAGCCCCAAGAACACATGGTCGCGACCGCTCGCCGACCTCGTCGGACCGATCATCGACCCGGTTCTGGCGCGGCGCGGGTTCGGCCAATCCGACGTCATCCTGTTCTGGGACGAAATCGTCGGCGAGCGGCTAGCCGCGGCGTCTCAGCCGGTCAAGCTGCAATGGCCGCCGCGCCGCCACGGCGAAGGCGAATTCTCGCCGGCCAGTCTCATCGTCCGCGTCGAGACCGGGTTCGCGCTCGAACTTCAGCATCTTTCCGGCGTCGTCATCGAGCGGATCAACGCGCATCTGGGCTGGCGCTGCGTCGGCAGACTGCTGCTGAAGCAGGGCCCCGTGGAGCGGCGCGAGCGAGCGCCTCTCTCCCGCGCGCCGCCTGATCCGATGCTCGTCGAAGCCGCGGCGGCGCTTGTCGGGCCTGTCGCCGACGAAAGTCTGCGCGCGGCGCTGACGCGACTCGGCGCGCAGATTTTGACCCGCGCAGCGCAGGCCGGTCAAAGTTAGATTGCAAAAGAAGAATAAGGCTTCTTTGTCGCCGCGCGCCGCGACGGATCTGTCGTCGCCCTCCGTAATCTGAAATGTTTTCAAGGAAAGCGATACACCGCGCCGAAAACGCCCGTAGCACCCCAAAGGAGTGGTTCGCCGGAGAGGCGGACATCGCTTCGCGTGCAGAAAATCGGGCAAGACGCAAACATGGACGCCATTTTTCGATTTCACTCAATCGAAAGATGCCGCAGAGATATTTTCCGCCTATCGAATGGATCGAAACTCATGTTGACGCTGAACACTCGCCTGGCCGTGCAAAGCCGCCGCCGCCTTTTCCGGGTCGCCGCCGCGGCGGCTCTCTTATTTTCCGGCCTCGCCGAAGCCGCGTCAGCGGAAGGCGCAACCGTGCCGGTCGAGCAACTGATGGCCCCCGAGGCGCTGCCTGATCTGTCGATCGGCAAGAGCGATGCGCCCGTCACCATCGTCGAATATGCCTCAATGACCTGCTCGCACTGCGCGGCTTTCTACGCGACGACCTTTCCGACTCTCAAAAGCAAATATATCGACACCGGCAAAGTACGTTTCGTCCTGCGCGAATTTCCGCTCGACCCCTTGGCGACGGCGGGCTTCATGTTGGCCCGTTGCGCCGGCGACGATAAGCGCAACGCTATCGTCGATTTGCTCTTCGCCCAGCAGAAGAATTGGGCGTTCACGGAGAAGCCTGTGGAATTGCTGGCCAATCTCGTGAAGCAGGCGGGCATCGGACAGGAGGCTTTCACGGACTGCCTCAAGAACCAGGAACTTTACGACAAGATAAACAAGGTGCGGGACCGCGCCTCTGAAAAGTTCGGCGTTACCGCAACGCCAACCTTTTTCATCGACGGTCAAAAGGAGACCGGCGAAATGACGCCTGAGGCGCTCGATAAATTGTTGGAGCCTCTGCTCAAGGGCTGAAGCGCGACATTGAAACTCGGCGGTTCGCGTTTGAAAAAAAGCGCGGCCTACCCCGAAACGGCGTCAGAATTCCGATGGCCGCAGCTTCGCAAATCGTAGTTAACGGGTTATCGCCAAGGTGACGGCGGTTCTTTCGCGCGCTCGCGCATGGGCTTTGTGGACGCCATTAACGACGGACGACCGTTCGGCTCAAACGCGCCGCACTGGAATACAGACGCACAGGAATGCAGAAATGACATTTGTTCGAAGCGCTGAGACGTTGTCGTGAATATTGATCCATAATAAGTCCTTAATATCTATAGCGATTTTGCTTTCACGCCGGCCGAGTCCGGGCGCGGCTGCCGCGCTGAGAGATTGATTCGGTTGAGCGCCGCTTTCAATCTGTCAGCGCTACGCGCTAGCTTCTCTCGCTCGCCGGTGGATAGTTCCGGCTCTATTATCTCAAGCACACCCTCTCGACCAACGACGCTCGGCAGGGACAGCGTAACTGCATATTTGGGATTGTAGCAGCCGATGGGAATTACGATCCTCTCATCGCGCGCCATGATCTCTACGATGCGTGCGGTCACCATGCCGATTCCGTGCTGGCTTGCGCCGATGCCCTCAATGATGGATATGTTGGCGTAGCGGACCTCGTCTTCGACGTCGCTACGGAATTTTTCGAGGTCTCGGTCCGGCAGCCGCGACAGCAATACAGGAATCGGCACGCCTGCAATACTGGCCGAAGACCACGTAAACACTTCGGACGTGCCATGCTCACCCAATACGTGCGCACCGACCGAGCTTGCGCTGACCCCGAACCGGCGAGCCAGGTGAAACCGAAAGCGTAGGGTGTCAAGGTAAGTTCCCGCGCTGAGAACTTTGTCGTGACCCATGAGGCGCGTCGCGTCGGCTAGCGGATCCGGCGGATCGGTAATGACGAGCGCCAAGGCGTTAGGTTCAATTGCTTGCAACTTTGAAATAATATCCGTGTAGACGCCGACGTTGGTGTCGAGCAATCGCAACCGGCCCGCGGGGTCGTTGCGGTCAGTGGCGCCGCCGGTTTTTTCATTCACGCCGGCGGTGATCACCACCAATGCGGCGCCTTTTAGATCGGAATAGTCGCCCGAGCGCACATCGACCGCAGGCGAAAGCGTGGCGCCATACCGCACGTCCGTGGCCAAACCTATCGCTTTGGCCGGAGTTCGATCGATGATGACGATCTCGCGCGCACAGCCTCGCATGACAAGCGCTGTCGCGCACGCTGATCCTACCGCACCGGCGCCGATGATCGCGACTTTCATACCTTTCGCCTTCTTAACCTACAGCGCTATGTTCTTGATCGTTCCGTTTGGCCTCATGCCGTGCAATCGATTTCTGATTGGAAGCATGGGCGCGTTGAGGAGTTCAACCGCTGCATCGAAGTTGACGCCTCAGGCCCTCCAAGGCGGCGGCTCACAAGGCGAAGCTTCAGAACATATCGAGCGCGACGCGCGCCTCGTCGGACATGCGCGCCTGATCCCATGGCGGGTCGAAAACAACGTCGACTTTGACGCCCGAGGCGCCGTTGACCGAGCCGATCGCCGCTTCGACCTGACGAGCCAGCTCACCCGCGACCGGACAGCCCGGCGCCGTCAAGGTCATCTCCACATTGACCGTGCGGGCTGCTTCCATCTCGACCCTATAAATCAACCCCAATTCATAGATATCGCAAGGAATTTCCGGATCGAACACGGTTTTGAAGGCGGCGACCGCGTCATCCATGAAACGAAGCCGTTCCGTTCGCGGAATTGAACTGTCGAACATCCATTGCGGCTCGTTCGGCATGATTTCCGCGACGTCGGTCATTTGTGCTTCAGCCATGGATCGGCTCCTCATCCCTGCGCTGGGTCCGGTTCAAGGCCGGCCGCGCCTAACCGCAATTCTGTCCGCAATTCAGGAAACGTCAAACCCTTAGCGCGCCTGGAGCATGGCTGACCGGACGATCATGCGCGCTGCATTGCTAACTCCTCGTTCCCCATGCTCCCGGATCATGTCTCAAGCAAATAGACGCTCTGCTTTTACCAGGGCCTCGACAAGCTTGTCGACCTCCTCGAAAGTATTGTAGAGCGCAAATGAGGCGCGGCAAGTCGAGGTGACGCCGAACCGGCTCATCAGCGGCTGGGCGCAATGCGTGCCGGCCCGGACTGCGACCCCGGCGCGATCAAGAACGGTCGCGACGTCATGCGCATGAGCGTTTTTCAGTTCGAATGAAATGATCGCCCCTTTGCCTTTGGCGCGGCCGAAGATGCGCAGCGCGCTCAAGCGCGACAATTGTTCATGCGCATAATCGCTCAGCGCCATTTCATGCGCATGGATGCGGTCGCGGCCAATCCGCCGCATATAATCGAGCGCGGCCCCTAGCCCCACCGCCTGGATGATCGGCGGCGTGCCGGCCTCGAAGCGTTGCGGCGGGTCGTTGTAGGTGACGAGTTCGCGCGTCACATCCTTGATCATCTCGCCGCCGCCTAGAAACGGCGGTAGTTGCTCCAGCCATTTCGCCTTGGCGTAGAGCGCGCCGATCCCGGTCGGCCCGTAGAGCTTGTGCCCCGTCAAAGCATAAAAATCGACGTCGAGGTCGCGCACGTCGCAGGGAAGATGCACTGCGCCTTGCGAGCCGTCGACCAGCACGGGGATGCCGCGGTCATGCGCGATGCGGATGATTTCCTTGATCGGCGTCACCGTGCCGAGCACGTTCGACATATGGGTGATGGCGACGATCTTGGTTTTCGGGCTCAGGGCCTCTTCGAAGCCCTGGAGGGAAAATTCGCCCTCGTCGTCGATGTCGACCCATTTCAGGACGGCGCCCTTGCGCTCGCGCAGAAAATGCCACGGCACGATATTGGCGTGATGCTCCATGATGGACAATACGATCTCGTCGCCCGCCCCGATGAACGCCTGCCCGAACGAGGCGGCGACGAGGTTGATCGATTCGGTCGCCGATTTGGTGAAGACGATCTCGTTCGCCGTTTCCGCGTTGAGGAAGGCGCGAACGCTCTCGCGCGCCGCCTCGTAGGCGTCGGTCGCGGCGTTGGCCAAATAATGCAGCCCGCGATGGACATTGGCGTATTCATGATAGGTCGCCTCAACCATGCGATCGACCACCGCTTTCGGCTTTTGCGCCGAGGCGCCATTGTCGAGATAGACGAGCGGCTTGCCGTAGACGGTCGTCGCGAGGATCGGAAAGTCTTCGCGAATTGCGGCGACGTCGTACGGCGTCGGCGCAACGATGTGCTTGTTCATGCCGAGGTCCCCCTTGCGGCCAGCCACTGCCCGATTTCAGCGCGAAAGGCCGCGATCTGCCCCTCGTCGCCGATTTCGTCGACGAGCTCCGCCGCGAAAGCTTCGAGCAGGAGCGCCTCGGCCTCCATGAACGGCAAGCCGCGCGCCTGAAGATAGAACAATTGATTGTCGTCGAGCCCGCCACAGGTCGCGCCATGGCCGCAGGCGACGTCGTCGGCGAAGATCTCAAGCTCCGGCTTATTGTTCATCGCTACGTTGTCCGACAACAGCAGAGCCTTGCTCAGCATCCGCCCATCGGTCTTTTGCGCTTGCTTTTCGACGTTGATCCTGCCCTGGAAGACGCCGGTCGCCTCCTCGTCGAGAACATATTTGAAAGTCTCGCGGCCCATGCATCCTGGCGCCGCATGTTCGACCAGCAAGGTCGTGTCGGCATGTTCGCGGCCGCGCAGCAGGGAGACGCCGCGCAGCGCGCCTTCCGAGTCGGCGCCGTCGAAGAGCATGAAGATCTGGCGGCGAACGACGCCGGCTCCGCCCGCGATCAGCGCGAAACTGTTGAACTTGGCGCGGGCGCCAACGCGCGCGATGAGGCTTTCGATGCGAAGGCTGCCGGAGGCCATCCCGGTCAAGGCGGCGGTATGCTCCAACTTCGCGTCGTCGCCGACCGCAACGATCAGGCAGCCGTTGGTCTGGCCTATGCGCGCGCCGGCCCCGAAACTTTCTTCCGCGATCAGCGCCGACGCGCCGGCGCCGACGATGACCGCCGAGCGGGTATAGCAGGCCGAGGCTGCGTTGGCGGCGGTCGCGTAGACAATCCGGATCGGCTCGGCGACGACCGCGCCGGGCTCGACTTCAATCACGACGCCATCCTGCATCAGAGCGGCGTTGAGCGACACGATGGTATCGGTTCCGCCGAAATCCTGCGCGGCGAGAAGAGCGGTCAGTTCGGGCCGCCGGCCGTTCAGCGCGGTGGCGAGCGACTGGACGCGAACGCCGGCCGGCAAGGCGTCCGACAATTCCGGAACGAAGGCGCCGTCGACGATGACGAGGCGCTGGGACGGCGCCGCCGCCGTCAGTTGCTCCCGCAGGGTGAGGATCGCAGCGCCGTCCGCCGGCGCGGCCAGCGGCAGGGCGGCGCGCATCAGCGCGCGCAAATCGGTGTAGTGCCAGGCCTCGACCCGGCGGTTCGGCAGACCAGCGGCATAAAATGAGTTGAACGCGGCCTCGCGCAATTTGCGCACGGCGTCGCCGCCCGGCAGCGCCGGCAGGGCGGCGTCAAAGGTCTCGGCCAAAGCGGTTTCCGCGGGCGTGCGCGGCGCGGTGATGGGAGCGTTCATCGACATCTTCCTTCTCAGGCCGCCGCCTCTTCGACGACATAGTCGCGATAGCCGCTTCTCTCCAGCTCCAGGGCCAGATCCGCGCCGCCGCTTTTGGCGATTTTGCCCTTCGCCATGACATGGACGGAGTTGGGAACGATGTAGTCGAGCAGGCGCTGATAATGCGTGATGATAAGGAAGCTGCGCTTGGGCGAACGCAATGCGTTGACGCCGCTCGCGACGATCCGCAGCGCATCGATGTCAAGGCCGGAATCGGTTTCGTCGAGTATGGCGAAGGTCGGCTCCAGCAGCGCCATCTGCAGAATGTCCATGCGTTTTTTCTCGCCGCCGGAGAAGCCGACATTGAGGGGGCGCTTCAGCATGTCTTGACTAATCTCAAGCTTTGCCGCCGCGCCTTTGACACGCTTCATGAAGTCTGGCGTCGTCAGCTCCGGCTCGCCGCGGCGCTTGCGCTGGGCGTTCAAAGCGGCCTTAAGGAAGGTCATGGTGGCGACGCCGGGAATTTCAATCGGATATTGGAACGCGAGGAAAACGCCGTTCGCCGCCCGCACGTCAGGCTCGAGGTCGAGGAGATTGAGGCCGTTAAGGAGGACCTCGCCGGATTCGATCGTGTAATCCTTGCGGCCAGCGATGACGTAGGCAAGGGTCGATTTGCCGGTGCCGTTCGGCCCCATAATCGCGGCGACCTCGCCGTCCTGCACGGTCAGATTGAGATCGTCGAGAATGGTTCGTCCATCGATCGAAACAGTGAGATTCTTGACTTCGAGCATATTCTCAATCCTTGCCTTCAGTGTCTGGCGGCCAGCGTCGCGATGTCGCTCCTGCCACTGGGGCGCGGGGCGCGCCCTCTTTGATGTTGAACGATTGCCGCCGCGGCGGCCAAGATCCGGCGCCGGGCGGTCCTTTGCGGGCTCGCGGCGTCCCGGCTAGCCGACGCTGCCCTCGAGGGAGATTGCGATCAGCTTTTGCGCCTCGACCGCGAACTCCATCGGCAGCTGCTGCAACACATCGCGCACAAAGCCGTTGACGATCAGAGCCGTCGCCTCTTCGGCGGAAAGACCGCGCTGCATGCAATAGAACAGCTGATCTTCGGAGATTTTCGAGGTCGTGGCTTCGTGCTCGAATTGCGTGCTGGTATTGTGCGACTTGATGTAAGGCACCGTATGCGCGCCGCAGGAATTGCCGACGAGCAGCGAGTTGCAATTGGTGAAGTTGCGCGCCCCCACGGCCTTGCGATGCGACGAAATCTGGCCGCGATAGGTATTCTGCGAATGGCCCGCCGCAATGCCCTTCGAGATGACCCGGCTCGTGGTGTTCTTGCCGAGATGGATCATTTTTGTGCCTGAGTTCGACCTGCTGGCGTCCGTTTGAAATCGCGATCGAATAGAATTCGCCGCGCGACTGGTCGCCGCGCAGAACGCAGGATGGATATTTCCAGGTGATCGCCGAGCCGGTCTCGACCTGAGTCCAGGAGATTTTCGACCTGTCGCCGCGGCAATCGCCGCGCTTGGTGACGAAATTGAAGATGCCGCCATTGCCCTCCGCGTCGCCCGGATACCAATTCTGCACCGTCGAATATTTGATCTCGGCGTCCTCGTGGGCGATGAGCTCGACGACGGCCGCGTGCAGCTGATTCTCGTCGCGCTTCGGCGCCGTGCAGCCTTCGAGGTAGGAAACGTAGGAGCCTTTGTCGGCGATGATCAGGGTGCGCTCGAACTGTCCGGTGTTCTGTTCATTGATCCGGAAATAGGTCGAGAGCTCCATCGGGCAGCGCACGCCAGGCGGAATATAAACGAAAGACCCGTCCGAGAAGACGGCGCTGTTCAGCGTCGCGTAATAATTGTCAGTCGTCGGCACCACTGAGCCGAGATATTTTTTGACGAGATCCGGGTGGCTTTGCACCGCTTCGGAGATCGGGCAGAAGATCACCCCGGCCTTGGCCAGCTCTTCCTTGAAGGTGGTCACGACGGACACCGAGTTGAACACGGCGTCGACGGCGACGCGGTTTTCTCGTGCGACGCCGGCCAAGGCCTCCTGCTCGCGGAGCGGAATGCCGAGCTTGGCGTAGACCTTCAAAAGCTCGGGGTCGACCTCATCCAGCGACTTCGGACCGGCCGCCGTCTTCGGCGCCGAATAGTAATAGAGATCCTGATAGTCGATGGTCGGGTAATC
This sequence comes from uncultured Alphaproteobacteria bacterium, assembly GCA_963815815.1. Taxonomy (GTDB): domain Bacteria; phylum Pseudomonadota; class Alphaproteobacteria; order Rhizobiales; family Beijerinckiaceae; genus Methylocapsa. The sequence goes on along the minus strand of CAWFIA010000004.1, from coordinate 164,951 downwards.
GACGCGCGCCCAACGGGGCTCGGACATGGTGAGCCAGCGCCGGTAGGCTCCGAGCCGCCATTCCGTCAGCCATTCCGGCTCATTCTTTTTGGCCGAGATGAATTTGACAATGTCCTCATTCAGACCTTTTGGGGCCTTTTCGGACTCAATGTCGGAAAAGAAACCATACTTGTACTCGCTGACGTCAACCGATCTGACCCGGTCGACGGTCTCCTGGACCGCTGCCATACTACTTTCTCCTCACCCTGTCGGTTTCAAGGACCGCCGGTTCAGACTGCAACCATAGACCGGGCTTCGCCCTCCGTCATCAACGTTACGCCGCTTGACCTGGCCCTCGCCGCAACCTCGCCTTGAGAGCGTGGATCGCCTTCTCGAACACCTCGACGAACAATGCGCAATCGTCTTCCGACGTATCCCAGCCCAGACTGATCCGGATCGCTCCACTCGCCAGGTCTGGCGCGACGCCCATCGCCATCAGCACGTGGGACCGCTTCACCTTACCCGACGAACAGGCGGACCCGGACGAGACCGCGACGCCTTCGATATCAAGGCGCATCAGCAAAACCTGTGCCTCAATCCCGGAAATGGCGAAGCACGAGGTATTCGGCAGCCGCGCCCCGCCGCTTCCGAAAAACCTCGCATCGCGGGCGGTGCGCGAAATCTCCCTTTCGAGACGGTCACGCCACAAGGCCAGATTGCCCTGCTCCCGCTCCCGCGTCTCCCGCGCCGCACGGGCGGCGGCCGCCATTCCCGCGATCGCCGCGACGCTCTCGGTCCCGGCGCGAAACCCGCGCTCCTGACCGCCGCCGCGAATCATCGCATCCTTCATATAGGCGGCGGAAGAGGCGAAACAAAGCGCCCCAACGCCTTGCGGGCCGCCGAATTTATGCGCCGAGACGGCGATCGCGTCCGCGCCTAGACGCGCGGCGTCGCAATCGATCTTGCCGGCGGCCTGTACGGCGTCGCAAACGACGAACCCGCCTGCGGCGTGGACGAGGCGCGACGCCTCCGCGACCGGCTGGATGACGCCGGTCTCATTGTTGGCTGCCTGCAGTGCCAGCATGACGCGGCGGCCAGCGTGACGGGCAAGCGCCGCCTCAAGCGCTGCGAGGTCAAGCCCGCCTTCAGCGGTCAGCGCGACGGTCTCGGCGCAGCCGGCCGGGAAGCGATGGCCGGACATCGCCGCCGCATGTTCGCCGGCGCCGATGAGGAGCAGATCGAAAGGCCCGGCGCCTGGGACGCCGATATGGGGCGTCAGCGCCAGATTGAGCGCCTCGGTTCCACCGGAGGTGAAAACGATCGCCTTCGCCGGCGTATTGAGAAAATCACCAAGCTCAAGTCGGGCGTTTTCGATCAGGGCGCGCGCCGCGCGCCCCTCCGCGTGAATGGAAGAGGCGTTGCCTGCCCGCGCGAATGCGCCAAGCATCGCGTCGCGCGCCGCCGGGCGCAAAGGCGTTGTCGCATTATGATCGAGATAGACGCGCCGCGTCACGGAGGATTCCTGTTCAGAGAGACAAACTGTCGTCCGACAACCTAAAGTACTTGCAATCCTTTGGGGCGAACGTGCTAAAAAGGCGGCCCTGTTAGACCCTAAGGCCCTGATTGGTCCGTTGCGGGTCGACGTCGGCTCGTTCCGGGATCAAAACCCTGAGCAGAATTCTTGAAATAAGCTGCCGCGACTTCGTCTCGACGATGGAAACGCCTTCTTTATATTTTTGGAGCGCTTGGCTTGCGAGTTAAGGCAAGCAAAGCGGGGAACGTCGAACAAGGCGTGTCCGGCTTGCGCGGATAGCGGGGCCGTCGAGCTTTTATCTCGAAGGAAAGAAGACCGCGGCTTGAAACGTTAAGCATCGAGCGCCGCAGCTAGACAAAGGCCGAGAGCTGATTTTCGCGATCCCATCATGGAGCAACGATGCCTGAGGTTATGTTCAACGGTCCGGCGGGCCGTCTTGAGGGCCGTTTTCACCCCTCGTCCGTGCGCGGCGCGCCGATAGCCATTATTCTGCATCCGCACCCGCAATTCGGCGGAACGATGAATAATCAGATCGTCTATAATCTTTATTATGCTTTCGCCGAGCGCGGTTTTGCGGTTTTGCGCTTCAATTTCCGTGGCGTCGGGCGTAGCCAGGGCGGCTTCGATCACGGCCAGGGGGAATTGTCGGACGCGGCGGCGGCGCTCGACTGGGCGCAGGCGATCAACCCGGAGGCGCGCGCCTGCTGGATCGCCGGCATCTCCTTCGGCTCCTGGATCGGAATGCAGCTTTTGATGCGGCGGCCCGAGATCGAAGGCTTCGTCTCGATCGCGCCGCCCGCCAACCGGTTCGATTTTTCCTTCCTCGCGCCCTGCCCCTCCTCCGGCCTCTTCGTGCACGGCGATCAGGATCGCGTCGCGCCTTTGAAGGAGGTGACCGCGCTTATCGAGAAGCTCAAGACGCAAAAAGGCATAGTGATCGAACATGCGGTGATCCCGGGCGCCAATCATTTCTTTGAAAATTGCGTCGAGCCGCTGATCGAGGAAGTCGGCATCTACCTCGACCGCCGCCTCGGCAATCCGCCGCGCCTGCCGACGCCGACCCGCGCCGATCCGGCGGAAAAGCGCTGACGGCGCCCGACGGCGGCAATGCCGCCGATTCTATTGGGAGCAAAGACGCCTTCGAGACGCCGCTATGCCTTCGGCTCGGGAACCGGCACGTCGAAGGTGTTCAGCGTGATCGACACCAGACAATAAAGCCCGACAAGATAAGATAGCTCGGCCGCGCCATGATCGCCGAACGCCTCGGCCGCGGTCTTATAGACCAGCTCTGGCAGCACGCCGCCATTGACCAGCGCGCTGGCGAAATCATAAGCGATCGCTTCCTGGCGGGTCAGATCGCTCGGGCGCTGTCCGGCGATGATGGTTGCGATCTTCTCGTTGGAGAGCCCGCGCAGCTCGCCGACGAGAACGTGGGCGTAGATCTCGTAGGCCGAATGGAAATGCGCGCCGGCGACAAGAATGGCGACTTCGCGCACCGGCTTCGGCAGCGAGGGATTGTCGGCGAGCGCCTTGACAAGGTCCCAGCTCGCTTTGCCGAAAGAGGGATAATGCAGCCAAGGGTTCCACGGCCCGACCAGGGCGCCGTCCTCGCGCACGGCGACGAAGCCTTTGAAATTCTTGGCGATGCCTTCGCTCATATCATTGTAGAGGGCGCGCTGCTCAGGCGTAAGGTCAGCGGGAGGAATCAACGAAAGGCGCATCGGTTTTTCCTCGCATTAAGGGTCCACCGCAACACCCTGCGCCGCGATCATATCATTTCCATGGCGCCCCGTTCGCACCTGCTTTGGCGAGGATCCCGCCCGGGCAGGGCGCGTCGACCCCCGTCGTCAGTGGGAAAGTGATGGGGAGATTCTTCTGGCGCCGCACCGCCATATAGGCGAAGGCCTGCGCCTCCATGGCGTCGACCGACCAGCCGAAGGCGTCGGCGGCGGCGACGCGGCACGGCAGACGCGCCGCCAATTCTGCCATCAGAGTGGGATTGCGTGCGCCGCCGCCACATATGATGGCGAGCGCTGGCGTTGCCGGCATATGATCCATGGCGCGCGCGATCGCCGCCGCGGTAAAGGCCGTCAGCGTTCGCGCCGCGTCCGCGGTGGCGAGCGGCGCGACGAGGGCCGCCGAAAAATCATTGCGATCGAGCGACTTTGGCGGCGCAAGTGCAAAAAAGGGATGTCTCAGCAGCTCTTTGAGAAGTCTCGCGTCGACCTTGCCGCGCGCCGCCGTCGCGCCGTCGCGATCCATGGCGACGCCAGCGCGCAACAGCATGAGATCGTCGATCAGCGCATTGCCGGGCCCAGCGTCGCAGGCGATCGGTTCGGAACCCGGCACGATAAAGGTAATATTGGCGACGCCGCCGATATTGATCACCGCGACGGGTTCGGTGAAGCCCGCCGCGGCGACGAGTGCGCCATGGTAGACCGGAACGAGAGGCGCGCCCTGGCCGCCGCGGAAAACATCGGCGGCGCGGAAATCATATACAACGTCGATGCCCAGATTTTCCGACAGCGCCGCGCCATCGCCGATCTGGACCGTGAGGCGGCGCTCCGGCCGGTGCAGCACCGTCTGCCCGTGAAAGCCGACGACGTCGATTTTTTTGCAATCGCCCCCCTGCATCGTCATAAAGCCGCGCACGGCCTGGAGATGGCGCTCCGTCACCATCGCCTCGGCCTGCGCCAAGGCGTCTGGACGCGCATCGCGATCTTTAAGGGAAACGGCGGCGGCGATCGCGGCGCGAAGCAGCGCGCGATCCCCGTCCTGGTAGGGAAAGAACCCCGCCCCGCGAAAAGCGATGGCTCCTTCGCCGTCAGTCTCAATCAAGGCGACGTCGACCCCGTCCATCGAGGTCCCGCTCATCAGGCCAAGCGCTGTGCAAGAGGTCATTTCGAGCGCGCCCTGGATATATCGCGTTCCATCAGCTCACGGATGTAGCGTGTGTAGGGAATGCCTCGGGCCTTGGCGCGGACCCTCACGGCCTCCAGCAACGCCCGCGGCACGCGCATATTCAGCTGCGCCGCCTTCTTTTCGAACTCCAGATGCAGCGGTTTGAATTGCGAAAAGTCGAGCCCTGAAAGATCCCGCCGCAAAAAGGCTTCGGCCTCCTCATCCGTCATCAAAGGCGGAACTTTCCTGATTTTTTCATCGGCCCGCATGTCAACCTCCTTCGCATTTCTGCGCTTCGTTGGCGTGCATGAAGCGGGCGCTGACTGGCCGCATATGCGTCGCCGTGAAGAATTCAAAGAAGCGGTAGGAGGCGCGCTCGCCGGCGGCGGCGACGAGGGCGGGGGTGCGGTCGACGATGATTCGGGGCGAGCTGGTTCATCCGAATACCTTATCGGCGTCGAACTTCAGCCCTGCAGCCTGCAGCTCCCGAACAAGCTTGAGTTTCCAACCGTCCGCGTCATCCATTTCCGTGTAGATGACGCCATAAAGGTCTGAGGGGATTTCTACTTCTCTCTTGCGGAGTAAGCACGCCCGGCCCCTGCCCAGTTTGCCGACGAAATAACCAAGCTCAAAAATCACGTTTTGACGGGCGCGCGCGATGAGAGCCGGCGCTGAGGCCGGTCCGCCCAGATCATCAGGGGTAAGGAGGACAACGGCAAAGCCGACTTGTTTCGCGTAGGTCTCGAATTTTTCGATGATGGTGAAGCCTTGGTCTGGCTGTTCGTGCAGAATGATCGCTTCGAGCTCGATCTTCTCGAGAAATCGGGCTATCGCCTCACGAGCACTAGCATCGTGACCATGCACTATGAACACCTTGGAGAGGTCAGGGGGGAGAGCGGCTAGGCTAGTCGTGCTGGTGGCAGGCTCGGAAGCATCAGCAATCTCTTCTTCAAGCCCTTTGACAGCTTGGCCAAGCAGCGCAATCGACCCGGACCGGAGGTCAGAAAATTCGCGCTGCAATTCACCCCGCGGCGGTTGTCCCGTCCCCTTGCTGAAAGTTGACAAGGCAGCAACACTAATTGGTGGGTGCAGACTGGTTGCGTTCACATACCGGTGTAATTCGATTGTCCCTGCCCCGAACACCCGTTGCAATGTTTCTTCGATTGATTTCTCAAGCGCTGTTATGCGGGGATCGCCAGCCCGCACGATTGAACTCGCGGCGAACGCCTCCAAATCTGCAATCCTCTGCCTGAGGCGTTTGACGCCGACCCGCATTTGATCCTGAGACAATTCTGCGGGAACTGCTCTCGAATTCGAAGTAGGGCGGCGGGTCATGCGAATCACGTTCATCGTATGTGATAAAAGACATTATCATATATTTCGAAGCACTTCCCCGGGAAGAAACCACTTGATATCGATTATATTCGAACCGCATTGAACCAAACCCAGCCTTTCGCTGCCGCGCCCCGAGCCCGATCCATGGATTCCTATCGCTCGCTCGAGCAGATCTTTTTCCGCATAAGCGCGCTTAGAGACGCGATAGGACTTCTTAACTGGGACGCTGAGACGCTCATGCCGGACGGCGCGGCCGAGGGCCGCTCGGAGCAGCTCGCCGCGCTTGAGGGCATCGCCCACAGGCTTCTTGTCGCCGCCGAGACCGGCGCGCTCTTGGATCAGGCCGAGGCGGCGAATGAGCTTGATGATTGGCGAAGCGCGAACGTGCGCGAGATGCGGCGCATCTACCTCCATGCCGCAACGGTTCCGCAAAATCTTGTCGAGGCGAACGCCAAGGCGGTCGCGCGAGCGGTCATGGCCTGGAGGCAGGCCCGCGAGGACAACGACTTTGCGGCTCTGCTGCCCCATCTCAAGGAGGTCCTCGATCTGCAACGAAACATCGGCCAGATCAAGGCCGCGGCGCTCGGTCTCTCGCCTTACGACGCTCTTCTTGATGGCTTCGCGCCGGGTGTTCGACAAGCCAGAATCGACCAGCTCTTCGGCGATTTGCGAAAGGAACTGCCCGGCCTGATTGCGGAGGCTCAAGCCCGCCAGCAGAGCTTGCCTCGCGTCCAGGAACTGCAAGGCCCTTTCCCGATCGACATCCAAAAAAGCCTAGGCGTCAAACTTATGGCCGCGGTCGGCTTCGATTTCGAGCGCGGCCGTCTCGACGTCAGTCGGCATCCCTTTTGCGGCGGCGCTGCCGACGATGTCCGCGTCACGAGCCGCTACGACGAAGCTCGCTTCATCGGCGGTCTCATGGCCGTATTGCACGAGACAGGACATGCGCTTTACGAGCAGGGACGGCCGCAGGCTTGGCGTCGCCAGCCGGTCGGAGCCGCTCGCAACATGGTTCTCCATGAAAGCCAGTCGCTGCTCGTCGAAATGCAAGCCGGACGCTCGCGGGCGTTCATCGAATATTTGGCGCCGCTTCTGCGCGAGGCTTTTTGCGGCGAAGGCGCGGCCTGGAGCGCGGACAACCTTTATCGCATTCTAACCGCGGTAAAGCCGGGGTTCATCCGCGTCGATGCGGATGAGGTCACCTATCCAGCTCACGTCATTTTGCGGTACGATCTCGAGAAAGCGATGATTGCCGGGGATCTTCGCCTTGAGGAGCTGCCGGCGGCTTTTAATGACGGCATGAAGTCGCTGCTGGAACTGACGCCGCCGAATGACGGGGTGGGCTGCCTGCAAGATATCCACTGGGCGAGCGGAGCCTGGGGCTATTTCCCAACCTACACGCTGGGCGCTATGGCGGCGGCGCAGCTGTTCGACGCCGCCAAGCGCGCCGAACCAGATGTTTTGCCGGCGATCCGTCACGGCGATTTCGGCCCTCTGCGAACCTGGTTGCGGACGCAGGTCCACGCGAAGGCGAGCTTGCTGGAGATGGATGAGCTTCTCGTCGCCGCGACAGGACGGCCTCTGCAAGCCGACGCCTTCAACAAGCATATCCGTGCGCGCTACCTCGACGATTGAGGAGCGGGGGGATCCTGGCTTGCTTGCCTGCCGCCAACATTCATCATGAAGAACGAATCGAAAAAGGTCCCGGCGGGGTCATTTTGTGCGCCGCAGATTTCTGGTAAGGCACGCTTTAGTAATCGTCACGCTTCGTTTCGAAGGATGCGGATCCGGTGGTGGTTTTCGGCCACAACCCGGTAGTGGCGCTCAACCATCGCCCTTACCTCGCGAGGCAAATCGACGTCGAGGGCGGCTTCGTACCGATCTTTCGCTAAATATTGGTCGCGCTCGCATTCAGCGAGAATATCGTGGTCATCAATGCCAATGGGACCATTGACCGAACCAGACATATGCGGTTCGCCGCCTAGGCCGCGAATCTTTGCTCTCAATTGTTCAGCGCCTTCAGCGCATCGGTCCGCGGCGGCCTCAAGCATCCTTTTGACTTTGCTATTTTTGGCGTTTTGCGCACATGTCCGGAAGCGATTCTCTCCATCTTTCGACGTCCGGAGCAGATCATTCAAGGTCAAAAGCAATTCGTACTTATCCATCAGACATTCCTTCAGCGGCGCCTCGGAGAATATGAAGTCGAACGATTTCGCTGGCAATTCGATTTTCGGCTCGCATTGGCGTTCCAGGATCTGAGGGATGCCCCATGAACCTTCGTTATTGGCTTTCCGACCTCGCATGTGAGCGCCCTTGTGCGCTGCAGCCGTGTTTCGGAGCAATCTTGACGCGATTTTTGCCGGGCAAACATCAGTGTGAGCTGCGAATCGGGATGTCAATCGTGGTTCGGACGCCTCACACCCCTCGAACGTTATCGATCTCGCTGAAGAGCGCGCGCGCCGTCGGCCGCACGCCGCTAATTTTCTCGCAAATTCGATGTTCGAGATCGCCGCGTACAGTATGGCGTCGTCGGCCGCCTATTGGCGCTGGATGTTGAACGGTTTTGGCGATCCGGAATGAATACGTGTCGCCCGGCCGACGTCAGCTTTCCGCGGTCGTTATCGCCATCGGCGCGGTCGGACTTGGTCATCGCCCCAGTGCTGAAAGGGCGCTAATGCCGGACCACGCACGCCATCGTAGCCATGCATGCCCGAGGCGACCATTCCCAAAAAATTGACGCAACGTCTTGATTTTATTGGAGCGGGCGAAGGGATTTCGAACCCTCGACCCCAACCTTGGCAAGGTTGTGCTCTACCCCTGAGCTACACCCGCATCCATGCCGCGGGCTGCGACGCCGACGGTTTGCGCTATATGGCGCAAACAATTGGCGAATGCAACTGCCCGTTTTCGCCTGGCGTAGGGCTGAACCGGGCGCTATTGCGGCCGCCGCACGCAAACGCGGTCGCCTCGCGAACAGAGTTCACGGTTGACGTAACGCCGCGCATCGGCTATGGACAGCCCTTCCAGCTTGAAACGAAAGTTTCGGGGCGTGTTTTGGCATGCGCCGGAATTTTTGTTTTTCAGCCTTCCCGCAGGGGCCGGCCTCCACCGGACGCGGATAAACATTGCGCCGCGCGTTTCTCTTTTGCCGCGGCCGACATGGAGAGCAGGTTTTGGCACGTATCGCAGGCGTTAATATTCCAACCAACAAGCGGGTCGTCATCGCCCTTCAATATATTCACGGCATCGGCCCTAAGAAGGCCAAGGAGATTTGCGCCAAGGTCAATATTCCATCCGAGCGCCGCGTGCCGGAACTGACCGACGCCGAAGTTCTGCAAATCCGTGAAACGATCGACCGCGACTATCTCGTCGAAGGCGATTTGCGCCGGGAAGTCGCCATTAACATCAAGCGCCTGATGGACCTTGGCTGCTATCGCGGCCTGCGCCACCGCCGCCAGTTGCCGGTTCGCGGCCAGCGCACCCATACCAACGCGCGCACGCGCAAAGGCAAGGCTAAGCCGATCGCCGGCAAGAAGAAATAAAAGGCGCCGAGCTTTGATGCAACGCGTCGTATGACGAAATCAGCGGCATCCTCAAGAAGATACGCGCCAGAAACAGAAAAGCGAGCATATTCGACTGCAATGCCCGGAAAATGCTCAAGAAGAACAATCCCGAGCGCCTGGATCTACGGGCGCGCCTGAAGGAAACTAAGGTATGGCCAAGGAAGCTACCCGCATTCGCCGTCGCGAACGCAAGAACATCGTTTCGGGCGTCGCCCATGTGAATTCCACGTTCAACAACACGATGATCACGATCACCGACGCCCAGGGCAACACCATTTCCTGGTCCTCAGCGGGGACCATGGGATTTAAGGGCTCACGCAAATCGACGCCGTATGCGGCGCAGATGGCGGCTGAGGATTGCGCCCGCAAAGCCGCCGAACACGGCATGCGAACACTCGAGGTCGAGGTGTCGGGCCCCGGCTCCGGACGCGAATCGGCGTTGCGCGCGCTGCAGGCGGCGGGGTTCACCGTCACCTCTATCCGCGACGTCACGCCGATCCCACATAATGGCTGCCGCCCGCGCAAGCGGCGGCGCGTCTAGCCCGTCGCGAAGCCGCGTCAGCTGGAGCCGCAGATTTGCCGCGGAGCAAGAGATTCAGAGCGAACACGCCTGCTTGAGCATCGCGATTTCGCTCCGAGCTGGGATATGGGCCGGTGGCCCGGTCCATTTTTCCGGCGATTTGTCCGGGCGCCAGGCCGGCGCCGCACCGTCAGAAAGGCTCATTCGTGATCCAGAAAAACTGGCAAGAGCTCACCAAACCGAACAAGCTCGAAATCATCTCGGGCGATGATCCAAAGCGCTTTGCGACCGTCATCGCCGGACCCCTCGAACTCGGCTTCGGCCTCACCCTCGGCAATTCGCTGCGCCGCATCCTGCTGTCGTCGCTGCAAGGGCGCGGCGATCACCTCCGTCCATATCGATGGCGTGCTGCACGAATTCTCCTCGATCCCCGGCGTTCGCGAGGACGTGACCGACATCGTCCTCAACGTCAAGGATATCGCCATCAAGATGCCGGGCGATGGGCCAAAACGCATCGTCCTGAAGAAGCAGGGACCGGGCAAGGTCACCGCCGGCGACATCCAGACCACAGGCGACATTTCGATCCTGAACCCGGCCCTGGTCATCTGCACGCTCGACGAAGGCGCCGAGATGCGCATGGAATTCACCGTCAATACCGGCAAGGGCTATGTCGCGGCCGACCGCAACCGCGCCGAGGACGCGCCGATCGGCCTGATCCCGATCGACAGCCTTTATTCGCCGGTGAGAAAGGTCAGCTATCGCGTCGAGAATACGCGCGAAGGTCAAAACCTCGACCTCGACAAGCTCACCATGCAGGTCGAGACCAATGGCTCCCTGACGCCGGAGGACGCCGTCGCTTTCGCCGCGCGCATCCTGCAGGACCAGCTCAACGTGTTCGTCAACTTCGAGGAGCCGCGCCGCGTCGAACTGACGCCGTCGATCCCCGAGCTCGCCTTCAACCCGGCTCTGCTCAAGAAGGTCGACGAACTCGAACTCTCGGTTCGTTCGGCGAACTGCCTGAAGAACGACAATATCGTCTATATCGGCGACCTCATTCAGAAGAGCGAAGGCGAAATGCTGCGCACGCCGAATTTCGGCCGCAAATCGCTCAATGAAATCAAGGAGGTCCTCGCGCAGATGGGCCTGCACCTCGGAATGGAGGTCACTGGTTGGCCGCCGGACAATATCGACGAACTCGCCAAGAGTTTTGAAGAGCATTACTAGTTCACCATGCCCGCCCCCCTTGCTTAAGCGGGAGATAACAAGGAGCGGCCGTACCTTGGCACGGCGGCCGCAACAATAATGGAGAAAGCCAATGTATCACGGCAACGCGCATCGCCGCTTCGGACGCACGCATGAACATCGCAAAGCGATGTTCGCCAATATGGCCCAGGCGCTGATCAAGCACGAGCAGATTGTCACCACCTTGCCGAAAGCCAAGGATCTGCGCCCGATCGTCGAGAAGCTCGTGACGCTCGGCAAGCGCGGCGACCTGCATGCGCGCCGCCAAGCGATCGCGCAGATCAAGGATGTCGCGCTGGTCGGCAAATTATTTTCGGTGCTCGGACCCCGCTATAAGGATCGGCATGGCGGCTATACGCGCGTCCTCAAAGCCGGCTTCCGTTATGGCGACAACGCGGCCATGGGGGTGATCGAATTCGTCGATCGCGACGTGAGCGCCAAAGGACAGGATTCCGGCCCGGCGCTCGCTGGTCAGGACGAAGAATCCGTCGCGTAAACGGGGCCGCCCAAAGGGCCCTCGCCGGACCGCCACATCTTCAAATGGAGCGATCCATGACGATGACAGTATGTCTCGCCCGCCGGCGCGGGCATGGCAGAGGCGCAAGGCGGAAACGCAGCAGTTCTTTCGCTTCGCCTTGGGCGCGATTTTTGGCGCCGTTGCGCGGCGCGCGTTGGCGACCGCGTTGGTGCTCGCCACAGTTCCGAGCGCTGGCTTCGCCGCCGCCGCCGACGCGACGCGGCAGGCGCCGGCGGCGGTCAGCGACATTCTGCTCTCCTTTGCGCCGGTGGTCAAAAAGGCGCAACCGGCCGTCATCAATGTTTACGCCTCGCGCACCGAGAAGCGGCCGAAGAATCCGCTTTTCGACGATCCCTTTTTCGAGCGCTTCTTCGGTGGCGGGCGCTCGGGCGGCGGAACGACGCGCTCGCTGGGTTCGGGGGTCCTCATAGACCGCTCGGGCCTCGCCGTCACCAATTACCATGTCATCGAGGGCATGACCGACGTCAAAGTCGCGCTGTCCGACAAGCGCGAGTTGGACGCAGACATCGTTCTGCGCGACCAGCGCACCGACCTTGCGGTTTTGCGCCTCAAGGGTGGCGGCGATTTCCCCTTCATCGAGCTTGGCGATTTCGATGCGATCGAGGTCGGCGACATTGTGCTCGCGATCGGCGATCCCTTCGGCGTCGGCCAGACGGTGACGCAAGGGATCGTCTCAGCGCTTGCGCGCACGCAAGCGGGCATTTCCGAGTCCGGCTTCTTCATTCAAACCGATGCGGCGATCAATCCCGGCAATTCCGGTGGCGGCCTGATCGACATGAAGGGCCGGCTCATTGGCGTCAATTCGGCCATCTTCACCCAAACGGGCAGTTCGGTCGGCATTGGATTCGCAATCCCCGTCAATATGGTGAAGATCGTCGTCGCCGCGGCGAAGAGCGGCAAGCCTGTGCGCCGCCCCTGGCTCGGGGCCAGCCTGCAGACCGTCTCCAGCGAAATCGCCGACTCGCTCGGCCTCGACCGGCCGTCCGGCGCGCTCGTCGCCGAAGTTGTCAGCGACGGTCCCGCCGCCAGGGCGGGCGTCAAGCGCGGCGACCTCATTACCGCCGTCGATGGGCAAAGCGTCGACGATCCGGAGAGTTTCGGCTACCGGATCGCGACGAAGCCGCTTGGCGGCACGGCTTCACTCGCGCTTTTGCGCGAAGGCAAGCAGGCCGTCGCGAAGCTGACGCTTGAGCCGGCGGCGGAAATTCCCGCCCGCGATCCGATCAAGCTCGACGGCGCCTCCCCACTCGCGGGTGCGACGATCATTAATGTGTCGCCCGCGGTGGTCGAGGAAATGTCGCTGCGCGGCGTCAGCGAGGGAGTCGTCATCAGCGACATCGAGGATGGTTCGACCGCCGCGGCAGTGAATTTTCAAAAGGGCGACGTCATCCTCGCCGTCAATGGCGTCAAGGTGCAGTCGACGCATGATCTCCAACGCGCCGTCAGTGGCAGGCACAGTTATTGGAAACTGACTATCGGGCGCGGCGGCGAGGTCGTCACGACGGTGCTCGGCGGCTAAGGAAGTCCGAGCGCGGTAGTGACGAGCCAATGTCAGCCCTTTGCGACAAGAGAGATTTCCGTCTCGGTGAGCCCATAGAGGCGCTCAACCAATGCGTTCATCGCGGCTTCTTTTTTGGCGATATCAGCTTCAAGGGCAGCCAATTCAGCTTCGAGAGTGATAACCTGCTGCACGACTGCAGGATTATCGGCGACAGCTAGCTTGCGCAGCGCATTGCACAGCTTCTTGCCGTCCGTTTTCTCTGTAATGCTGAAGGTTGCCGACAGTACCTTCCATTGTGCGACAATGAACTCGCCTTCGGCAGGTTCGACGAAGATGCGTTCAATCACCGCAACGCCGTCGATCCAGAAGGACAATTCCCCACCCCTAAAAATAGCAGATAGCGACACGCCCGGCGTAAGTCTCGGCGTAATAGCGCCATGAGCGGAGGCCAAGTCCAACTCGTAACGTTTACTGGCCCACTCCCGTTTCTTCTCATCGTCGAGACGCGCGGGCGCATCTGCGATCAGGTCGCGCTTGGACTTAAGTCTTGGGAAGAGCCATGTGTCCGGTTTATTCCTGGTACGAACCGTCGACAGACGGCGTTCGACATTCGCCAATGTGTCCCGGCGCGCCGTATGAGCGGCTTGCAGTTCCTGCGCTCGCCGCGCGATCGCAGCCCTTTCTTCAGATTTGGCCGGGGGGATTGGCAGCGGAGCGATGAACTGCTTGTTAGCGGAAAGGTAGCTTCCCCGAAACGGCTTTGAGATCCGTTTAAACACGAAATTTGCGGTTTTTGAATTCAGGATGCCCGCGATGAAAAAGGGATTTTCCTGATCGGCAATCGTCACGCCTCCGACGTCGACGTTGTCGAGATAAATCGACCCATCGTGATCCACGCTGCAACCCAGATCAGCGACGAGACGGGGCACAACCAGTTTCACGATTTCCTGTTTGTCCAGGTTTTGATGGCGGCCGAACCGATACCAATTCGCATTATCAAATGGGGCTTCGATGATGAGCCCCTTTTTGTCGCGTCTCGCCTCTCGCAAACGTAGTTCTTCTTTATAGGACACAAGATAGGCCCATGCCTTCGGATAGCTCAATCGCATGGTCGCTTCGTCGATCAAGCATGCGCCTGTCCTATCTACCCTGTAGGGAAACACCAGAAAGGTTTCAGTTTTCGGTTCGATGTATCGCTTCGCTTCGGCGCCAGAGACCAAGGGCTTCATCAAAGCATCCTCGATCTCTACTTCATAGGATGCGGGCTTGGGATCGCCATCGTGCTGACACAGGTATCGCCCCGGGCCGACGCGCTTCAGATGGTAGATTGCGTCCGCGCTTGTAATCAAGCCTTGGAAAATCTGTCGAGTATGAGCCGGGTCGTCGAGCCGCTTGCATCGTTCGTAGAGGCGATCGATCAAGGTGCGCTCTTCCCCGGTCAGCAAGAGCCATCGCTCGCCGAACTCTTCGCGCCCGTAGGCCAGAGCCCGGCTGGGATCGGCCCACGGATCATCGGGAATGGTCCCGGTCGGCGCCTCCACGACTCGAATCGCATCATTGCGCATCTTGGTGAAAAATTGCAGCGCGGTGTAGGTTGTCGCTTCCTTGAAAACCTGGAAAGATTTGAAGTCGATCCAGCGATCGAGATTGCGGCCCGTCGCGATCAGCTTGCGAAGTCCCTCGCCATATTCGTTCGTGATCCAAAGACTCGGCGCGATATAGCCAAGCCGCCCCTTCTTGTTTAGAAGGCTGATGCCCTTCTCGATGAATGGCAAATGCAGATCAAAATTGCCCGTTAGTGTGGACTTAAATGGGTAGAAGTCATTTTGCGGACGCCCTTCACGGAGAAAACTCGCCATGTCGGCATGAACTGTCCGAAAGTTCTGAAGCTTCACATATGGCGGATTTCCGACAATTGCATCAAAACCTCTCTCATCGAAATCTGCTTGTTCAAAAACGAGCGGAAAGCTCTTTTTCCAGTCGAACGCGTTGACTCGCTCTTTTTCGGCTTCATTATAGAATGCGTCGCTTTGACCGAAGTAAAACTCCTTACCGATCAAACTATTGCCTTCCCGGATGTTCTTATCCAACGATGACAGCGGCTTGTCGCCGCGCGCTGTGTGAAGCCATAGCGCTAGGCGGGCGATCTTGATGGAAGCGGCATTGATGTCGACGCCATAGATGTTTGTTTTGAGAATGTCCGCTGATTAGGGCCGCGTCGTCAGTCTTGTTGCCAAGTCCCTTGGTTAGCTGGCGGCGAAGCCCGTCGACCTCGTGCCAAGCTTCGACCATCGGACGGAAAAAGCCCACGCCTCGCGCGACTCAAATAATCGAGGCATTGGCGGACAGGCGAGCGATTATTGCCTTTGCGTTTTTGTGGCGCGTCGAGATCGGAACGGATATCCTTAAATTCGCAGATCACCTGCGCGACAGGTTTTCTTTCTTCTTTGCGAAAAAATCCAATCGCAAGATCGGCGGCACCCGTACCGCCTCTTTCACCCGCGCCGGCAATCGGAAATTTTGGCCATAGGGTGAAGACGCCCCCATGCGAAGAGGCCTGCCCGGTTTGCCCGTAACCCCAGGTATCCCGGAAGAATTGCTGAATGAAGGCCGACTCGGCAGATGTTTCTTTTAAATCCTTACGAATGGCCCACGTACAAAGGCGTTGAACCAGAGAAGCTTCTTCTGCCGATCCTTTGAACGCTTCGTATCCCAGCGCCCAATTGGAAACCAGAAACGATCTCGATATGAATGAATTGAAAAAATCGGCCATCTTTGAATTTAGCTCGCTCGGCTACGCTTGGCGCGCGCGGTTTGCACGCACTAGCTGAGCAGAAGTCACCTTCCGCTTCGACATACCAATAACGGCTACAACAATGCTAATGGTTCAGCTTGGCGCGATCAATGACTGACCTCTTCGCCGCGGCGGGTCTCGAAAAGCTGGCGCCCCACCCGCTCGCCGACCGGTTGCGCCCCAAAACGCTCGCCGAGGTGGTCGGCCAAGACCATCTCGTTGGCCTGGAGGGCGCGCTGACCCGGCGCATCGCGTCGGGCTCGCTCGGCAGCCTGATTTTCTGGGGGCCGCCCGGCACCGGCAAGACGACGGTTGCTCGCCTGCTCGCGCATGAGACAAACTCCGCCTTCATCCAGATCTCGGCGATTTTTTCCGGCGTCAATGAACTGAAAAAAATCTTCGAGGACGCGCGGGGGCGGCGCACGGCTGGGCAAGGCACCCTCCTGTTCGTAGATGAAGTCCACCGCTTCAACCGCGCCCAGCAGGACAGCTTTCTCCCCGTTATGGAGGACGGCTCCGTCACCTTAATCGGAGCGACCACCGAAAATCCAAGTTTCGAGCTTAATGCCGCGCTTCTGTCCCGCGCCAGCGTCCTTATTTTCCGCGCCCTCGACGAAGGGGCGATCGGCAAGGTGATCGCGCGTTCGGAGGCGCTGGAAGGACGGGCTTTGCCCCTAGACGAACAGGCGCGAGAAACCCTGATCCGCATGGCCGATGGCGACGCCCGCGCGGCGCTGACGCTCGCCGAGGAAGTCTGGCGGGCGGCGGCGCCGGGCGAAGCTTTCGGCGCCGCCGCGCTCGCCGGGATCGTCCAGCGGCGCGCGCCGATCTACGACAAGGCGCAGGAGGGACATTACAATCTCATCAGCGCGCTGCATAAAAGCGTGCGCGGCTCGGACCCGGACGCAGCGCTCTATTATCTCGCGCGCATGTTCGACGCCGGCGAAGATCCGCTGTTCATCGCAAGACGCGTGGTGCGGATGGCTGTCGAGGATATCGGCCTTGCCGATCCGCAAGCGCTCGTCGTCGCGAATGCGGCGAAAGACGCCTATGATTTTTTGGGATCCCCCGAAGGCGAACTCGCCATCGCGCAGGCGGTGATCTATGTCGCGACGGCGCCGAAATCCAACGCCGCCTATATCGCCTACAAAGCGGCGCTGCGCCTCGCCAAGGAGCGCGGCTCGCTGATGCCGCCGAAAATAATCCTGAACGCGCCGACGAAGCTCATGAAAAGCGAAGGCTATGGCTCAGGCTACGCCTATGATCACGATGCGCCGGACGCGTTCTCCGGCCAGAATTACTGGCCCGAGACGTTGGGGCGGCAAAAGCTCTATGCGCCGACCAATCGCGGCTTCGAGCGGGATTTGCGCGAACGCCTCGCCTATTGGGCGAAAATGCGCAAAACGCGCGAGTCGGAGCAAAAATCCTGAACCGCGCTTGCGATCAGAATTGATAGCGCAGCCCGGCGACGAAGGCGTAGCCGCTGATGTTGTCGCCAACGCGATAATCGCCGCGAATGAAGCCGAGCAAGCCCGTCTTCAAGATCTGGCCCGATACGCCGAGGCCGACTTGGCCAAAAGTCCCCACCCGCGTGTCGCTTAGCGGCACTAGGCCAGAATTTTGAGGCGTTGCGAAACCGGGGTGAGGGCAAGCGCTATTTCAGAGGATGTTGTGCCAGAGCCACAGGTCCCGACTATTCGGCGGGGAATTGCTGCGCCAGCGGCGCGGCGCCATCGACCGCCCGCGTCTTCGCCGAGTAATTGGAGGCGTTGCTTCGTCCCGAACATGCGTCCCGCGCGAACATGATGAGGTGATGCGCGACGAGGCCGACGCTCAAAATGGGTTCGATCTGGCCGCGCATGAGCCGGCGCAGCGTGAAAGACCAGAACGTCCGCCGATATTGTCCGCGAACGCCGACTTTCCAGACCAGCTTCGCGAGGATGATCAACGCCATGCGCACATTCCGCGGGGACCAGCGCTGCCGGCTCTTCGGGCGTTTCAGCCGGTTCGGCCGCGTCGCCCGCATCTGATATTCAAAACGAGCGAACAGAGCCTTGGGGTCATAGGCGTTCGCCATGCAGTTCTTCCACATGGCGAGAACGTCGGCATAGGGCAGCTTGAAATCGACGTTCGATTCCCGCTCGGCGTCGTCGCAGAGGCGCCCTTCGCGCTCCAGACGGTCCCATAGAGGCGTCCGGGGCAGCGCTTGCAGCAGGTTGATCGTCGCCAGCGGGATCTGCGAGCGCGCAAGAAATTCGACGATCCGTTCCCCCGAGTCCGGCGTGTCCGTGTCAAGCCCAAGAATGATTCCCGTGACCACCTCCATGCCATGGTCATTTATCGCGCGCACGGATTCCAGTATGGGCGCCGTCACATTGTGCGATTTCTGAATGGCTTTCAGAGCATGCGCCTCGGGGGTCTCGATGCCGCAGAAAATGGTGTCGAACGCCGCCTCGCGCATCAACTTGAGGATTTGCGGCGAGCGCGCGATATTTAGCGTTGCCTCGCAGGACAGGCTGAAGGCGTAGCCATTGCGCTTTTGCCAGGCGACGAGATGCGGCAGGAGGTCAAGCAGCGCTGGCCGATTGCCGACAAGGTTGTCGTCGACGAAATAGACCGAGCCGTTGACCCCGCAAGCGAGGAGCTTGTCGAGTTCGTCGGTGACTTGCGCCGGCGTTTTGAGACGCGGCGCGCGTCCGTAGAGGCCCGGAATGTCGCAGAATTCGCAGGCATAGGGGCAGCCGCTCGAAAACTGAATGCTGCCGAGAAAGTAGCGGTCGATTTTGGCGAGTTCATAGGCCGGCGCCGGAAAGTCGCTGAGCGCCCGGCGCTCCTTCGTGGTCAGGACGACCTGTTGCGGCGGACGGGCGACGTCGCGGGCCAGAATGGCGATCAGCGCGTCGGTGGCGTCGCCGAGTTCGCCGACATGAAGATAGTCAAAACCCGGATATTGCTCCGGGCAGGCGGAAACAGAGGGGCCGCCGAGCGCGACCGGCTTGCCCAAAGCTTGCGCCCTCGCGCGGATATCCTCCATCTGCCGACGCTGAATGTGCATGCCGCTGACGAAAACAGCGTCGGCCCAGGCGAAATCCGCAGCGCGAGCCGGGCTCATATTCTCGTCAATGAAGCGCGCCTCCCAATGTTTCGGCAGAGCCGCGGCGATCACCAGGAGGCCCTGCGGCGGCATGAAAGCCTTGACCCCTGGGGTCAGTGGGTAGGCGTATTCGAAGGTGCCGAACGACGGGACGTAGCGGGGGAAGACGCAAAGAATGCGGCGCTTTGCGCCGCCATCGGCGAAAGACAAGATTGCGCTCTCTTTCAAGGGATCGACCTCTCGCTTTCAATCGCAACCGGCAATTTCATTTTGATGGCAAGCAAGCCAGCGCAAAGAGGCGAAGATAAGGAGGCTTGCCGACCAAGCCCCCTGTGGGCCGCGAAATTGACTCCGGGTTCGACACCGCTTGTTCGACGCACGCCCGGCGTCCCGCGCGCCTCGATCCCGCAACAACACCGACTCTGCAAACTGAGATTCGGCCAAAGGGTAGCGCCTCGCTAAGGCAAGTAAAGCTGCTTAGGCGCGCGCGGCGGACTTCTCCACGCTACAGCGTGCATGGACTTTCCCGCCGAGCGTGCTAGCCTCGAAAACACGTCGCGCACAGAACCGCCCTGCGTCCCTCCCCACGCGGCTCGCGACGAGACCCACCGTCGCCCGCCTGCGGTCAGCCCATGCGCTTCGTCTTTGTAATTCTCGTGAGCGTAGCGCTCGCTTTTACGATCGCGGCCCGGCCTGGACTCGGCGCGGGGAAAACCGCCCCCGCGAGCCCCTCGTCTCCGGGACCGGCGCTCGTGGTCGGCGAGGCCGCCTACGCCGCCGGGACCGCGCTGTCAAGCCAGGCCCTCACCAACGCTCAGAACTTCGCGCGCGAATTATCGCGGTTCGGATTTACCGTCAGTTTCGAATCGAACCTGCGCAAGGAGGACCTGCGCCGCGCCATCGACAACTTCGCCGCGGCGATCAAGCCCGGCTCGGCCGCGTTATTCTTTTTCTCCGGTTACGGTGTGGAAGCAAAAGGCGCGACCTATTTGATCCCGGTCGACGCCAACATCTGGACGGAGGCTGACGTCCGCGATCAGGGGATCGCCGTCAATTCTGTCCTTAGCGCAATGGACAAGGCGGAGGCGAAGGTCAAAATCATGATTCTCGACGCCTCGCGTCGAAATCCCTTCGAGCGGCGCTTTCGTAGCCTCTCGTCAGGCCTCGGCGCAATCGATCTCCCGCCGCAGACCTTGCTTTTTTCAGCGGCGGAGCCCGGCAAAGTCGTCGGCGACGCCGAGCATGAAAGAGACGTCTTCTTGAGCGAACTTTTGAAAGAGTTGCGCGCGCCCGATCAAAGCGCGCAAGACATCTTCAATCGCACGCGGCTCGGCGTTTCGCGAGCGACGAACAATCAACAGGCCCCCCTGGCTCTCTCGACGCTCGCCAAGCCTTTTTTTCTGGACGCCGGCGCCGGGACGTCCGCGCCCACGGAGCCGCAGGCCGTCGCCGAGAGCGTTGGGATGCCCGCCAATGCGAAACCGGGAGCGGTGTTCCGCGATTGCGCCGATTGTCCCGACCTCGTCATCGCGCCCGCCGGCGCATTCGTCATGGGTTCGGATGATTTCGAGACCGAGCGGCCCGCCCACTCCGTCGTCATCGCTAAACCCTTCGCGATCGGCCGCGGCGAAGTTACTTTCGCGCAATGGGACGCCTGCGTCGCCGATGGCGGCTGCGCCGGCTGGCGCCCGGACGATCGCGGTAAGGGCCGCAAGGACGCGCCCGTCAGCAATGTCAGTTGGAGCGACGCGCATGGCTTTCTCGACTGGCTATCCCGCAAGAGCGGACGCGCCTATCGTTTGCCAAGCGAGGCGGAATGGGAATATGCCGCTCGCGGCGGCGCGACGACACGGTTCTGGTGGGGGGACGAGGCCGGAACGGGCCACGCCAATTGCCGCGGATGCGGCGGTCCCGGCCACCCGACCCCGGTCGGCTCCTACCCGGCGAATGGCTTCGGCCTCGTCGACACCGCGGGCAATGTTGCCGAATGGGTCGAGGATTGCTGGAGCGAATCCTACCTCGGGGCGCCGCGCGACGGCGCCGTCGCGCAGGACGGCCCGTGCAAGCAGCGGGTGGTGCGCGGCGGCTCCTTCGACACCGGGGCGCGCTACGTCCGCGCCGCCTCGCGTTTCCTGTATGACGCGGAGTTGCGCTATTACACCAATGGCTTTCGCGTCGCGCGCGACCTGCCGTGACTTGCAGCTGCGGAGTCGTCATTTTCGCGTATGCCTGACTTCATCAATTGCTTTAAACTGACCCAATTCCGCCTTCCATCTCCACCGCAAAGCCAGCAAAAAGCGGCCGCAACAAAACGCCTTCCTCAGTCCACCGAACGACCGCACGATCAAGAAAAGCCGTTCATGACCTTTTTGCGCGCCATGGCCTTGAAGCGAGAAATTAAATCCCATTGCAGCGACTCCGCTGGCTCGCATCAGAAAGTAGCGACGGATCGAAGGCGCGCGAGCCGTTTTAGATCGGCGGCGTTAGGCAAAGCCGTTTTGGTCCTGGCGCTGGTCGCAGCTTTCGGCCTCTTGCGGCCAGGAGCCGCCGCAGCGCAACAGCTGGCTGTGCCCACGCCGGGCGAGGCGAATAGCGAAACACCCGGAATCCCCGTCGCCGTGGCGCAGGCCGTATCCGCCTGCTTTTCGGAGGCGATCCATACGACCGGCTTTCTGGCTCAACGCGCGGACGCCATCGTCGCCTTGACGCAGGAGGGCTACGCAGTCGCCGAACTGCTGGCCCATGAGGGCGATGTCGTCGCCGAAGGTCAGCCCGTTGCGCGCCTATCGCGCGTCGAGAGTCCGTCCCCCTATCCCCAAGCGGCGGCGCAACAGGCGGCGGCGCAGGGGCAAGCCGCCCTGCCCGCGTCGATCGTGCTGCGCGCCCCGGCCGCGGGGTCGATTATCCAGTCGACGGCGCGAATTGGAGCGACCGCGTCGCCGCGCGGCGACCCGCTCTTTCGTCTGGCGGTCGATGGGTTGATCGAAGCCGTCGCCGAAGTTTCGAGCGTCTATCTTGCTCAAATCAAAACCGATCAAAGCGTGCGGGTCGAGACGGAGGAAGGGCGCGAACTGACAGGCCGCGTCCGCCGGATCGGATCGGAAATCGATCCCGCGACGCAAATGGGTCAGGTCCGCGTCGCCCTTGAGCGCGATCCCCTCCTGCGCGCCGGCCGCCTAATCCGCGCGACGATCGACGCGCGCCACAGTTGCGGCGTCTCCATCCCGCAATCGGCGCTGTCCTATGGAGCCGAAGGCGCCAGCGTCCAGATCGTTCGGGCGCGCGTCATCGAGACGGCGCGTGTAAGGGTCGGCCTGACATCCGGCGGCGACGCGGAGATCGAAGCGGGGCTTCACGCCGGCGATCTCGTCGTCGCCAACGCAGGCGCGTCGCTGCGCGACGGCGACGTCGTCTCGCCTATCCTTCCCGGTGACGCGGGCCATGCAACGGAGCATCCTTGAGATGGCGATCAATGTATCCGCCTATTCAATCAGGCGGCCGCTGCCGGCGATCGTCTACGCGCTCATCGTTCTCGCCCTTGGTGCGGCAAGTTTCACCAAGCTGCCGATCACTCTGCTGCCCAACGTCGATCAGCCGATCATCACCGTCGTCATTACCCAATTCGGCGCGGCGCCGGCTGAACTCGAAACACAGGTGACAAAGCCGGTCGAGGACGCCGTCTCCGGCGTCGAAGGCGTGCGCCATATTCTCAGCCAGGTCACAGACGGCGTCTCGGCGACGACGATCACGCTCGCGCTCGACGCCAATACCGACCGCGCGTTGAACGACGTCAAGGACGCCATCACCCGCATCAGGGGCCAGCTCTCGCGCAGCATCAACGAGCCCTTGATCCGGCAGGTCGGCGTCGTCGGCGCAAGCATCCTCACCTACGCCGCGATCGCGCCCGGCAAGACGCCCGAGCAATTGTCGGTTTTCGTCGACGACGTCGTCACGCGGCGGCTGCAGGAAGTGCGCGGCGTCGGCAATGTCGAACGCGTCGGCGGCGTCGACCGCGAAATCCTTGTCTCGCTCGATCCGGCGCGGCTGCAGGCCTTCGGCCTTACGGCGGCGGACGTCAGCCGGCGCCTGCGCGGCACGAACATCGATCTCGCCGGCGGCCAGGCCGAACTCGGCGGCCAGCTCCAATCGATCCGCACGCTCGCCGGCGCGCGCACGCTCGACGAACTTGCCGGCGCCATGATGAGCCTGCCGCGCGGCGGCGACGTGCGCCTCGACGAACTCGGCGTCGTCACCGACACGATCGCCGAGCCGCGCACTTTCGCGCGGCTCGACGGCGAGCCGATCGTCGCCTTCAGCATTCAGCGCGCGAAAGGCGCGAGCGACGTCACTGTCGCCGCGGAAGTCGAAAAGCGCATCGCCCAAATAAGAGCCGCCAATCGCGAAGTCGCCTTGAAGCTGATCGACACCTCCGTCGCCTACACAATCGGCAATTATCATTCGGCGCTGAGCACCCTGTTCGAAGGCGCGATCCTCGCCGTCGCCGTGGTGTTTCTGTTCCTGCGCGACCTGCGCGCCACAGTCATCGCGGCGATCTCCCTGCCGCTGTCGATCTTGCCGGCGTTCTGCGTCATGGACATCCTCGGCTTCTCGCTCAATCTCGTCAGCCTTCTCGCCATCACGCTCTCGACCGGCATTCTCGTCGACGACGCCATCGTCGAGATCGAGAACATCGTCCGTCATATAAGGATGGGCAAATCGGCCTATCAGGCGGCCATCGACGCCGCCGACGAGATCGGCCTCGCCGTCATCGCGATCAGCCTCACCATCGTCGCGATGTTCGCGCCGGCCAGCTTCATGAGCAACATCGCCGGCCAATACTTCAAGCAGTTCGGCATCACCGTCTCGGCCGAAGTGCTGTTTTCTCTGCTTGCCGCGCGGCTCATCACGCCGATGCTCGCCGCCTATTTCCTCAAGGCGCAGGGGCACGCGGAGGCGGCGGAAGGCGAGTTCACGCAACGCTATGGACGGCTGGTCGCCTGGTCGGTCGAGCGGCGCTACCGCACGGTGGCGATCGGCCTCGTCCTCTTTGTCCTGTCGATCCTCAGCACCAAGCTGATCGGCACCGATTTTCTGCCGACGCAGGACGCCGGCCGCTCGCATCTCGCCATCGAGCTGCCGGCCGGCTCAACGCTTGGCGAAACGCAATCCATGTCCGACAGAGTCGCGCGAATGCTGCGCGGCCACAAGGAGATCACCCATGTGTTCATCGACGGCGGCCATATTCCGCCGAGCACGTCGGACGTGCGGAAGGCCTCCTTGGTCATCAACTACACGCCGCGCTCCGAGCGCAGGAAAGCCGTGCGTGAGCTCGAGACGGAGATTTCCCGCGAGCTGAACGATGTCCCCGACATTCGCAGCTGGTTCGTCGACGACTATGGCCAGCGGCCGGTCTCATACGTGGTGACCGGCCCCGATCCGGTGACGGTGGCGAATTTCGCCGCCGAACTCGCCGGGCAAATGAGCCGCATTGCCGCGCTCGCCAATGTAGTCGCCTCGACCTCGCTGGAGCGGCCGGAGCTGCTGATCCAGCCGGACCGCGATCTCGCCGCGCGGCTCGGCGTCTCGACCGAAGCGCTCGCCGAGACCATCCGCGTCGCGACGATCGGCGACGTCGGGCCGGCGCTCGCCAAATTCGACGCCGGCGACCGGCAGATTCCGATCCGCGCGCAGCTCGGCGGCGAGGCGCGCGGCGACAAGCAGATTCTTGAGAATGTCGGCGTGCCGACCGCCGCCGGCGCCGTCGTGCCGCTCTCGTCGATCGCAACGGTCGAACTCGACCAGGGCGTGACCAGCATCAACCGTTTCGACCGCGAGCGCGAGGCGTCCATCCAGGCGGCCCTCGCGCCCGGCGCGACGCTCAGCGCGGCGGAGGCGGCGATCTACGATCTGCCGCTGATGAAGAATCCGCCGAAAGGAATCAAAGTCGCGAAATCCGGCGACGCCGAGGCGATGGACGAATTGTTCGCCGGCTTCACCGAGGCGATGCGCGACGGCCTGATGATGGTCTACGCTGTGCTGGTCATTCTGTTCGCCAGTTTCCTGCAGCCGATCACCATCCTGTTCTCGCTGCCGCTGTCGATCGGCGGCGCGATCTTGGGCCTGCTGCTCACCGGGCGGCCGATCAGCATGCCGGTCATCATCGGCATATTGATGCTGATGGGCATCGTCACCAAGAACGCCATCATGCTGGTCGATTTTTCGATCGAGGCGATGCGTCGCGGCATGGCGCGCACGCAGGCGATCGTCGAGGCGGGCAAGAAGCGCGCCCGCCCCATCGTCATGACGACGATGGCGATGGTCGCCGGCATGTTGCCGAGCGCCTTCGCCATCGGCGCCGGCGGCGAATTCCGCTCGCCGATGGCGATCGCGGTCATCGGCGGGTTGATCGTGTCAACCGTGTTGTCGCTGTTGTTCGTGCCGGCCTTTTTCGCCATGATGGACGACATGGGGCGGGGCATTGGCGGCTTGTGGCGGCGGTTTTTCGCCGCGCGGACGGGCGACGCGCTCGCGCCGAAGAAGGGCGCGGCGGGAGCGGCGGAGTGAGGATATTCAGCTTTTGACCAAATCCGGCCATTTCCTGCGGTCGACCTGAACGTCGCAGAAGGGTGGATTCTGGCCTTTCAGCGGAAACAAGCGAATGGCCGGAGTGCGCCAGAAGCGGCATCATCAGCCGGCTCATCGGATGCTGATAAGTGGCTGTCACTCGCGATTTCATCGGAGTGGGCGAACGCCGATGAGCGATGCCGTCATTCGGGTATGACGACGCGCATCGGGCGCGTGCCGATCCTTGCTCCTGTGACGGCATCCACGACTATCGGCACGATTTCCTCTTCTGTTTCCGCGTCTATGAGCCGCGTCAGCTTGCCTTCCCCGCGATATTTATGTCCCCAGGCGCTGATCATGACGAGCACCGGCAAAAAATCATGTCCGGCAGCAGTCAACACATACTCGTCACGCGGAGGCTTCTCTGAATAGCGCCGCTTTTCTAGCAGCCCCTCCTCAGTCAGCGTCGCCAGCCGCCGGGTCAGGATGGTCGGCGCGATGCCGAGACTTTTTCGGAACTGGTCGAAGCGGGTGATGCCTGCAATTGCGTCCCGAAGGATCAACATGCTCCACGCGTCGCCGACGCAGGCGAGGCTGCGCGCGATCGGGCATGGGGTGTCGGAAAAATTCTCTGAGTTCATATCATTTCGATAGTGACTTACTTTCGATTCGATAGTAACAAGAGTTCTCGATTGGAATCCACCACGGACAAGAGAGCTGATTTTCATGAGCAAGAACGATCCTGGCGTCGCCCTGGTCACGGGGGCATCCACCGGCATCGGGCGCGCAACGGCCAAGGCCCTGAAACGCGCCGGCTATCGCGTGTTCGGAACCAGCCGCAAAGCCGTAGCCGGCACCCCCGATGGCGTCGAGATGCTGACCTGCGACGTGACCGAGGAAGCGTCGGTACAGAAAATGGTGGACGAGGTTCTGAGCAAGACCGGCCGCATTGACTTGGTCGTCAACAACGCTGCATCGGTTTGCTGGCCGGCGCGGAAGAATCCTCCACCGAACAAGCTCGGGCGCTGTTCGACGTGAACGTCTTCGGCGTTCTCAGCGTGACGAATGCAGTGCTGCCGAGAATGAGACGCCAAGGGAAGGGCAGGATCATAAATATGAGTTCTGTCCTCGGCCTCGTCCCTGCACCCTATGGTGCTCTGTATGCATCGACGAAGCACGCGATCGAAGGCTATTCCGAATCGCTTGACCACGAACTGCGCACGTTCGGAATTCGGGTGGTGCTGGTCGAACCCGGATTTACCCGCACGTCGTTCGAGGAAAATATCACCAAGCCGGATCGGTCGCTTGCCACCTATGATGAGCTACGCCTTCGCGCGGAAGCGTCAAACCGGAAAGGATTGGAAAAGGCGACGCCCCCGAAGTTGTCGCGAATGCGGTGTTGAAAGCCGCGACCGCCGCGGCGCCGAGAAGGCGCTACACCGCCGGAAAACTGGCGGGCCAAGTCAGGTTTATGCGCCGTTTCCTCCCTGAAACCGTGGTCGACAAGACCCTGCGGAAGTTCAACGATCTGCCGGTCTGACGGTCGGAATGCGGCGCTTGGCTATGCCCGCCGGACGCGGGCCTCGAACATAAACCGGAAAATCAAACTACATGAAGGCATTCATCGTCGATCGTTACAAAAGCAAGGATGCCGTGCGACTTGGCGAAATGCCAGAACCGGAGATGCGGGCCGACGACGTCTTGGTCCAAGTCCACGCTGCTGGTGTAAACCCTTTGGACGCCAAAATCAGGAACGGAGAATTCAAACTCATTCTTCCTTATCGCCTGCCCCTCATTCTGGGCAACGAAATGGCCGGTGTCGTGGTCCGGGTGGGGTCGAAAGTGCGGCGGTTCAAGCCGGGCGACGAGGTTTATGCGCGGCCCCATCAGGACCGGATCGGGACGTTCGCTGAATTCATTGCCGTGAACGATGCGGACTTGGCGATGAAGCCTAAAAACGTCACCATGGAAGAAGCAGCTTCCATCCCTTTGGTGGGTCTGACCGCCTGGCAAGCGCTAATCGAAAAAGCCGACCTGAAGAAAGGGCAAAAAGTTCTCATCCACGCGGGTTCCGGCGGTGTGGGAACTTTTGCAATTCAGCTGGCAAAGCATGTCGGCGCGGCGGTGGCGACGACAACGAGCTCCGCGAATGTCGATCTGGTCAAGAGTCTGGGCGCCGATATCGTCGTCGATTACAAGAAGGATGACTTCGAGAAGGTTCTGAACGGTTACGACGTCGTCTTGAACAGTCTGGGCACGGATACGCTCGAAAAATCCCTGCTGGTGCTGAAGCCCGGCGGAAAGCTTATCTCGATCTCCGGCCCGCCCGATTCCGATTTTGCCAAGGACGCTGGATTGAACTGGGCTCTGAGGCAGGTCATGCGCCTTCTTAGTTTTGGCATCCGGAAAAAGGCCCAACGCCATCGCGTCAGCTATTCATTTCTTTTCATGAGAGCGAACGGCGAGCAGTTGAGCAAGATCACATCCCTCATCGAATTGGGGACTATCCGCCCAGTCATGGATCGGGTCTTTCCGTTCGAAGCCACCAAGGAGGCCTTGGCTTACATCGAAATGGGACGATCGAAAGGAAAGGTCGTCGTCAAAATGATATAAACGGTTTTGCTTCGAGGGAATTTATGGAAGATTTTGGTGATATCGTAAAACGCGATTCAAAAGTCTGCTATGGGCCCAGCTGAGGACATTTGCGTCGCGCAGCCAAAGGGCCGAGTTGGGTCGATTTGAGCCATTCGATCGACATCCATCGAATTGGCTCAGCTGGCGCGATGCGGAAATTCGATCTGCGGCGCTACCGCCATTGGTCGCGTCGAGGAAATGCAAAGAGCACAAGGCAGAGAGACAATTTTTACAATTCGACGAACCCGCAGGTCTCTCGTCCACAGGCCTACTTTTCCTCTGCCGACCCCAAGAATCTCAAACGCCTCGACCGGCCGCCTAAAACCTTTCAGCGTCATCGGCTCCAGCTCCCGCGCCTCGAATAGCCCTTCGACGGCGTGCAGCGCCCGCGCCTGAATGATGATCTGGCCCGACTTCGCCTCATCGCAGAGGCGAAGGCGGGGTCGCGGCGTCACGGCGACGTTTTTCGGCACTCCTGCGCGAGGAGCCACTCCGGGCCGAACATGTGCGGATCGACGCCTCTCTTCGGCAGGACCGAGGCGTCAGCGGGCGGATTGGTCATGTAGACCAGCTCCCACTTGATCCCATCCGTGTCAGGATTCTTGCGCGACACGAAGCGGGCCGACTCAAAATCGGACTTTGCAGGATAACCATCCTTAACCGGCGGCGCGCCCAGCACGACGACCAGATTGATGCGTTTGAGCTCATCCGTCTTCAGTTGCCTGAGAATGTGCAGCACGTCGTAGCCGCCGCCCGAAAATCCATAAATCGCGTCATATGAAGCATCGCCCGGCTTCTCCCAGTCGCGTCTCAGCTCCAACAAGGCCTTCACAGTCTGTGGATTGTTGTCCCGATCGCCGCCCTTGCCCGGATCGCCGGACACGTTCAGCACGATCCCGTCACGGCCCCTGCAGGTCGCATAGTCCTTCGCGGCCTTCTCGTGCAGCGCGCCGTCCGGGTAGGGAGTTGGGTCGCCCTGCTCGTTCGGATATGTCGGCTTCGTCGCGCTATTGCCCCGCAAGATCAGCATCTTCGGATTCGACATCATTGTCTCCTGTTGCGCAGCGGTCCAAGTTTCCTGACGCCGCGTCCCCAGCCAGGCGTTTTTCAAAAAAAGAACTTACCCCCCCACCACAAGCGGCGAAGATGCGCTAGGACACAGATTGCGCACGCACGCTTTCGCCGCCGTCCCTATTTCCTCTCCGCCGCAGCCCCAGAAAATCTCGAACGCCTCGACCGGCCGCCTAAAACCTTTCAGCGTCATCGGCTCAAGCTCCCGCGCGTCAAACAGCCCTTCGACGGCGTGCAGCGCGCGCGCCTGAATGATGATCTGGCCCGACTTCGCCTCGTCGCATAGGCGCGAGGCGAGGTTGGTGACGCTGCCGACGGCGGAATAGTCGAAGCGGCGGGAAAAGCCGATCCGCCCAAGCGTCGCATAGCCGAGCGCGATGCCGATGCCGAAGCCGAGCTCGTGCCCGCGTTTGCGCCACACCGCCGCGCGCGCCTTGATCGCCGCCATCATGTCGAGCGCCATGCGCACCACGCGCTCGGCGTGGCCAGGGCATGGCAGCGGATCGTTGAACAGGATCAGCATGCCGTCGCCGGCGAAGCGTTCGAGCGTCGCCTCATAGCGATCGATCAACGCGCCCAGGGTTTCGTGATAATCGTTAAGGACGCTCATCACCTCTTCCGGCTCGGCGGTCTCGGTGAAGGCGGTAAAGCCGCGCAGATCGCAGAACAACACGCTGACTTCGCGCCTGTGGCTCTCGAGCAGGCTCCGCGCGTTGCCAGACGCCGCCACCACATCGGCGATCGGCGGCGAGAGAAAGCGCTTGAGGCGGCTCATCCGCTCGATCTCGCCGACCTGCTCTTTGACGCGCGCCTCCAGCGTCGCATTGAAGGCGGCAAGCTCCTTGGTTTGCTCGGCAAGTTTTTGCGCCTGATCCTGCGCGAGGTCATGCAGCGTCTTGATGCGCAACATCGAGCGCACGCGGGCGACGAGCGCGCTCTGATCAAAAGGTTTCGTCAGATAATCGTCGGCGCCAGCGTCGAGGCCGGCGACGACATCGGCGCGGTCCGCCTTGGCGGTGAGGAGGATCACCGGAATGAAGCCAAGGCTTTCATCGCGCTTCAATTCCTTCAGAACGGAGACGCCGTCGAGCTTCGGCATCATGATGTCGAGCAAAATGAGGTCCGGCTTATGCGCCCGCGCCTTGGCGAGGCCCTCCTCGCCATCGGCGGCGGTGATGATCTCATAGCCATGCGCCTTGAGGCGGACGACGACGATCTCGAGATTTTCGGCGACGTCGTCGACGGCGAGAATGCGCGGCGGATTATGCATTTGGCGCCCCCCTTGCCATGACGCGGCTCATCTTATGCGGCCGCCCTCTGCCGTTCGACCCGGATCGGAATGTGAATGGAGAAGGTCGATCCCTCGCCGATCTTCGAGGCGACGCTGATGGTTCCGCCATGCATTTCGACGAAGCGCTTGCTGATCGAAAGGCCGAGGCCGGTGCCGCCTTTCTGCCGCGTGCTGGTGTTGTCGCCTTGCTGGAAGGCTTCGAAAATGCGCGCCTGATCCTCCGGCGCTATGCCTGGCCCTGTATCCGTGACGACGATCTCGAACATATCGTCCACAGCGCGCGCGTTGATCGTCACGCCGCCCTTGTCGGTGAACTTGATCGCGTTGCTTACGACATTCAAAAGCACCTGCATGAGGCGGCGTTCGTCGCCGCGCCCGAGCGGCAGAGGCTCGTCGACGCGCTCGGTCAACTTCAGGCCTTTGGCATGGGCGAGAGCGTAGGTCGTGCCGACGACCTGCTCGATGATATTACGCATGGAGTATTCATCGAGCGTCAACGACAACTCGCCGGCCTCGAGCTTCGATAGATCGAGCACGTCATTGATCAATCCGAGGAGATGCGAGCCATTAGTTTGCACGCGCTCCAGCACGCCGATGGCGCGCTCCGGCAATTCGCCATAAAGGCCGTCGCGCAACAGCTCGGCGTAGCCCAAGATCGCGTTGAGCGGCGTGCGCAGCTCATGGCTCATGTTGGCGAAAAAGCGCGATTTATGCTCGCTCGCGATGGCGAGCTGGCGGCGGTTCTCCTCGACCTTGCGAAACAGCCGCGCATTGCGCATGGCGAGCACCGACTGATGCGCAAAGGCCTGCATCAGACTGGCTTTACTGGCCAGGAAAGCGCCTGGCCTGCGGCTCTCGACCAGCAGCGCGCCGAAGACGCCGTCGGGCGCGACGAGCGGCACGACGAGCGCCGAGCGAAAGCCCGCCGCGACCGTCGCCGCGCGCAGCGGAAAACCCGCGCAGTCGCTGATTTCCGGAACCTGCACCGTGCGGCCATGTTCGGAGACTTCGCCGAGCAACCCGTCGAGGCGGGTCAGCTTGACTTCGCGCAGGGCCGCGACGAAGGAGGGATCGAGCCCGTGCGCTTCGGCGAGATGAAAGGCGCAGCGTTCGCGATCGAAGCTGTAGATCGCGCCGCCGTCCGCGTCGGCGAGTTCGACCGCGCAAGTCAAGGCCGTCTGCAGCACCTCGTTGAGGTCAAGCGAAGCGGCGAGCGCCCTGCCGATCTCCTCCAACGCTTTGAGCTCGCGCACGGAGCGGGCAAGATCGCGGGTGCGATCGTCGACCTTCTCCTCGAGCCTTGCGTAGGATTCGCGCAGTTGCGCCGCCATGCGATTGAACTCATCGGCGAGGACTTCGACCTCGTCGCCGGTATGGACCTTGATCGCGTGGTCGAAATCGCCAGCGGCGAGGCGCGAGGCGCCCTCCTGCACCGCGCGGATCGGCACTGTCATTCGCCGCGCCAGAAGCATGCCCGCTCCAACGCAGAGGACGAGACCGAGGGCAAACAGCCAGGCAAGCCGCCCAAGCAGCGCGAAGACCGGCCCGAACGCCTGCGCGACCGGCTGCTCGACGAACAGCAGCCAGTTCATGCGCGGCACGGTCGCCGCGGCGCTCAGTACCGTTTGGCCATCGAGATCGAAGCCGATGTCGAGCGGCGACGCGCCGCGCCGCAAGGCATGGACCTGGGGCAATTTCGATAAATCGAGATTGCGCGGGACGAGGCTCGAATTCGACATGCGCGATCAAACGGCCTTCGCTCGTCGTCAGATAAGCGGTGGCGCCGGGCGCCGCCTGAATGCCGTTCAAAATGTCGGAAAGGTATTTGAGTTCGATTTCCGCGACGGTGAAGCCGGCGCCCTTGCCGGCGTGCGCCATCGCGATCTGCATGCGCGGCCCGTTCGCGGCGAATTCGACCGGCCCGAACCAGGCGGCGTCCTGGCGCGCCTCGCGGAAGGCCGGCGTCAAAGTCCAGTCGTCGCCGGTATGCGCAACCCCACCGTCGCGAGATATTGTCACGGTTTCCTTGCCGGCGCCGTCGATCTGCGTGATTTCGGCGATCGCTGGCGTATTGGCGAGGATGCGGCGATAATCCTCGATCCGCTGCTGCGCCGTCGCGGCGCTCGCCCGCGTCGCCCAGCTGATCTGACGTTCGAGCGCGGCAAGGAACTGCTCGATCCGCTGGGCCGCCTCATCGGCTTTTTCGCTTTGCGCATGCAGCAACATGTTCTTGGTGTCGCGGTAGGTGATCCAGACGTCGACGGCGCTGCTGATGGTCAGGACGAAGGCGACCAGCCCGACGAAATAGGCGACGTATTTGGCGAAGAGGCTCCGTTGTTGGAACAGGTTTCGCAACAGGTCGGCGGGAGAAGCTGCCAGGGCCGGCTTCAAATCGTCTTCGTCCTGCATTTGGCGGAGCGGCCGCCAATTCGCTTGAGATATTCTGGCGCGGGGCTAGCCCCGGCCTCGCCTGATCCGCCTTGCCGATGCCGGGCGGCGGGCGCCTACCGTGCGCCCGACCTTGCGCCAGCGCCTGATGATTCGAAAGCGGAATCGATCAATCCGGCGGTCCCGATTTTTTCACACAACGCGCGGCCGGAAAAGCCTGAGCGTTTGCCGCCTCGGCTCGGCGCGGAGCCGGGGCGCGGCTCTCTTGCGGCGGGCCATAGGATTTTGCGCTCCGGCGCTTCCCTCCAAACCGCCGGCGCTTGCCGCAGTGATAAGCGGCCCCCGTGCGCAAGCCTTATTTCAGCCGCGACCATTGCTGACCGCCGCAGATCATGCCACCGAGGACGCAGCCTTCGATTTTCAGCACCTGTTCGCCCCGCAGCGATATCCGGCCGACATATTTCTGACCGTCCCTCGCGTTGACGATCGAGCCCGACCAGGAATTGCCGTTCGGCTTCATGCTGATCAGAACCGGCTTGCCGACCATTTTGGAATCTTTCGCCCAAGAGACGAAGCCACAATAATTGGACCCGCAGGCGCAAATCTCGACATTGGCGGTGCCGTCGGCGATACGCCAGTCGCCTGCCGGACTTGCGAAGGCTGCAGCGCTGAGGCTGGCGAGAATCGCGGCGGCGATGGCGAAGTGTTTCATGGCGCTCTCCACGACGTCTGTATGAAAGCTATCGAACGACCATCCCTCATCCGGGCCAGTGCGTTTGTGAGAACTCCGCACATCGGCGGCGCCAGCGCGAAGATCTTGTGCGAGACCGACTTGACGCGTTCGCCGTCTTCGTCTCCTCGTGCGTATCGCCGCTCCGCGACGCCGAGGCCTGATGGACAGAATCGAACTTTCCCGCGGCGGAGCATGCGCCTCTCTCACCCTCCGCGGCGCGGAGTTGTTGCGATGGAGCGTCGGCGGAACGTCGCTTTTATGGGATAAAGACCCGGCCTTGTGGGACGAGACGGCCCCGATTCTGTTTCCCATCGTCGGCTGGACGGGCGGCGGCGCAATTCGCGTCAACGGCGAGGCCTATCCCCTCCGGCTGCACGGTTTTGCCAGAAGCATGATGTTTTCGCCGCAAACCGTGACGCCGGATCGCGTTCGTCTCACTCTTGCGAGCAGTGCGCAAACTTTGGCGGTCTATCCCTTCGCGTTCTGGCTGTGCGCCAGCTATAGCCTGTCCGAGGATGCCTTGACGACAACTCTTACCGTCAAAAATCGCGGAGCAGGGCCAATGCCCTATGCTTGCGGCCTGCATCCGGGATTCAGCTGGCCCTTCGCGGGCGGCGACCTAGGCGACTACTCCGTCTTTTTTGCAAAAGAGGAAGATCGCGCCATCCCCAAGATTTCCAAGCAGGGCCTATTTGAGAACCGGCGGCGCGCCGTTCCGCTGGAGGGACAGGAACTGGCGCTGACGCCTGAGCTTTTCGCCAACGAGGCGCTCTGTTTCCTCAACGCCCGCAGCAAAAGCCTTCGCTTCGCGCATAAATCGGGCGCGAGCATCCTGATCGAGACCTCGAATTTTTCCCATTTCGCGCTCTGGTCAAAGCCCGGCGCCAAATTTCTCGCAATCGAATCCTGGACCGGGCATGGCGATCCTGAGGATTTTTGCGGCGATCTGTTTGAAAAGCCCTCGATACGCGTTCTGGCGCCAGGCGCCGTCGCCCATCATGTCGCGCGCTATTCTTTCACGCCTGCTTGAGGCGCCTATCCGCATGCCGCGGCGTCATTGTCAGGATCAACGCCAGCGCATAACTTGCAATGGCGGAGACGGCGATGCTGGGAGCTAGCGAACCGAAAACTTTTCCGGGATTCGGGCGCTTTTTTGACGGGGCGCGCCTTTGCGCGGGCTTGCTGGCCTGCGTTGGATGGATCGCCGTCGGCATCGAAGTCACGATAACCATAAATGGCGCCGTCTCAGATAAGCGTTCCGTCGCGGCGGCGGTCATTCGCTGTTTCAGCTATTTCACCATCGAGACCAACCTGCTGCTGGCCCTGCTCCTGACCACCGCAGCTTTGCGGCCGCAAGCGCGGTCCTTTCTTCTGCGGCCCAGCGTCAAAGTGGCGGGCGTCCTCTACATTATTATCGTCGGAGTCATTTACGCCGCGCTGCTCCAGCATTTGTGGAACCCGCAAGGCCTTCGGCTGTTCGCCGATCGCCTTTTGCACATCGCCATGCCGGTTTCCTATCCGCTCTATTGGCTGGCCTTCGCCGAAAAAGGGAAGGTCAGCTGGACCGATCCTTTACGCTGGCTGATTTTCCCTGTCGTATATTTCGTTTATATCATCGCGCGCGGAGCGGCATTCCACCTTTATCCCTATCCATTCATCGACGTCCTCAAACTCGGCTATGGCCAGGTGTTCCTGAACGCGCTAGGCCTTCTTGCGGCGCTTCTCGGCGGGGGTCTTTGTCTTGCCGGTCTCGACCGCCTCCTCGGCGCGCTAAAAAGCCGCAGCCGGGGCGAACTTGGCAGAGCCGCCGAATTCTGAGACAACGGCTGATCGGCCAAAGAAGCCGCCTTTTGCAAAAAGCCCGATCCAGGAGGAAATCGCGATGGTCGTCGCTCCGCCGTCGTTCGCCGAAACTGGCGTTTTGCGCCCGTCGAGCGGCAAGGCCTTTTTGATCGACGCAACGCCCGCCTCCAAAGGCTCCGCGCCGAAACCGGCAGGAGGGCGCGCGCGCGCCAGTGTCTCCGGCATTTTCTCTACCATGAGCGGCCGGGCGTTTTGCATCGCTTCCTCGCCGATCGACCCCGCGACAAGAGCGGCGCCCTTGCCGCCCGCAGCCCGCGCAACGCCGTCCCCGCCTGACTTCGCGACGCGAAGCTTTGTCAGCCCAGCGAGAGCGTCATGACAAAGAAGCTTTTGTTCCTGTTGGACACCGATCCGGCGCCGAGCGTGTTCGACACGGTC
Organism: uncultured Alphaproteobacteria bacterium; assembly: GCA_963815815.1. Taxonomy (GTDB): domain Bacteria; phylum Pseudomonadota; class Alphaproteobacteria; order Rhizobiales; family Beijerinckiaceae; genus Methylocapsa. Next base: position 129,028 of record CAWFIA010000004.1, on the reverse strand, counting down.
GTCGGCTATGACGGCGGCGCCGATCACATCATCGGCTATGGCGGCGTGACGCCGGAAAGCGTCGGCGCGCTCGTCGACGGAACGATCTACACGCGTGGCCCGAAGGAGAAGCAATATACCGCGATCTTCATCGGCGGCGGCAGCATGACCGCTGGGGAGGCGCTGTTCAAGGTGGTCAAGAAGCGCTTTTTTGCGAATTTCCGTGTGTCCGTCATGTTGGACAGCAACGGCTCCAACACCACGGCGGCGGCCGCCGTCGCTCTGCTCGCCAAAGCCAAGCCGCTGGCCGGCAAGAAAGCGATCGTGCTCGCTGGGACGGGCCCGGTCGGCATGCGCGCCGCGGCGATGCTGCACATTGAAGGCGCCGAGGTCGCGATCACCTCGCGCTCGAAACAGCGCGCTGAGGCGGCGAGCCGGGCCATCAACGAGCGCTTCGGCTTTGCGCCGGCGGCCATCGAGGCCTTCGACAATGAAGCCCGCGCGGCGGCCGTCAAGGGCGCGCAGGTCGTGGTCGCGGCAGGCACCATAGGCGTGCCGTTGCTCGATGAAAAGGATTGGCGAAATGACCCGACGATCGAACTGGTCGCCGACTGCAATGCGCAGCCGCCGCTCGGCGTCGGCGGCGTCGAGGCGACCGACAAAGCGAACGAGCGGCACGGCAAAATCGTGATCGGCGCGCTGGAACTCGGCGGCCTCAAGCTTAAACTGCATCGCGCTTGCATCGGCCAGCTGTTCGAAAGCTCCGATCAGCTGCTCGACGCCGAGAATATTTTTGCCCAAGCCAAAGTCCTGGCATGACTTTTGATCACCGCCCCGACAATGACCGCGAATAGTTCGATCGCGACCTTTCTCGACGATCTCGCCAGCGAACGTCCGACGCCCGGCGGCGGCGGCGCGGCGGCGCTGTGCGGCGCCATTGGCGCGGCGCTCGTCTCCATGGTGGCCAATCTCACCCTCGGCAAAAAGAACTACGAAGCGGTGTGGGCCGACCTCGAGGCCGTGAAAGCCAGGGCGGAGTCGCTACGCGCCGAGCTGACCGGCGCCATAGAAGAGGACGTCGACGCGTTCAACGCCGTAATGGGCGCCTATGGACTGCCGCGCGCCACCGAGGAAGAGAAGGCCGCGCGCGCCGCGGCAATTCAAACCGCCTTGAAGGATGCGACTCTCGCGCCCTTGCGCGCCGTCAGAGCCTGTTTCGAGGTAATCCGCCTATCCGCCGCCGTGGCGGAAAAAGGCAATCTCAATGTCATCAGCGACGCTGGAGTGGCCGCGCTTGCGGCTAACGCCGGGCTGCGCAGCGCGGCGCTCAACGTGTTCATCAACGCCAAGGCGATCAAGGATCGCGACTTCGCCGAGCAGCAGATCGCCGAAGTCAATGCGCTGCTGGCGCAGGCGGCGGCGGCGACCGAACCCGTTTATTTGACCGTCAGAACCAAGATCGGCTCGTAAATTCGCCGGCAAGGCGTAAACGCATTGAGTCCCCCACCGCGGAGGAAGTAGCATGTTTCTCGCCCCCACGACGCCCCGGATCGCCGCAACCGGCGTCCTGCGCCCCTCCAGCGGCAAGGCGTTTTTGATTGACGGCAAGCGCGGCTCGGAAGAGGTCCTTGCTGAAATCACCGCGAAAACGCGCGCGCTCGCGGCGCACGGGCTAAAGCCCGGCCTCGCCGTGATCCTTGTTGGAGCCGACCCCGCGAGCCAGGTCTATGTCGGCGCCAAGGGCACGGCGGCGAAAGCCTGCGGCTTTCATTCGACCCAGCACGACCTTCCCGCCGACGCGCACGAAGCTGATGTCCTCGCCCTGATCAGACAGCTTAACGCCGATCCGGCGATCCATGGCATTCTCCTGCAATTGCCGTTGCCGGGCGGGCGGGAGTCGAGGCGCGCCATCAGCGCGATCGCGCCCGAAAAGGACGTTGACGGCCTGCACCCTGCTAATTCCGGTCTGCTCGCGCTCGGCGACGTCGACAGCGCGCTCATCCCTTGCACCCCGGCGGGCGGCATGATCCTGCTCGAAAAGGCCGCCGCCGCGCTCGGCGTCAATCTCGCCGGCGCCAAGGCGGTCGTCGTCGGACGTTCCAATCTTGTCGGCAAGCCGATCGCGCAATTGCTGCTCGCCAAGCACGCGACGGTCACCATCGCCCACTCGCGCACGCACGATTTGCCGGCGATGGTCGGCCGCGCCGATGTGCTGATCGCGGCGGTCGGACGGCCGGAGATGATCCGCGGCGATTGGATCAAGCCCGGCGCGATCGTCATCGACGTCGGCATCAACCGCATTTCGGTCTCCGCGCAGGATCCATCAGCCAAGCCGAAGACCAAGCTCGTCGGCGACGTCGCTTTCGCGGAGGCGCTCGATCGCGCCGCCGCGATCACGCCTGTTCCCGGCGGCGTCGGACCGATGACCATCGCCATGCTAATGAGCAACACCCTTAAGGCCGCGATGCGCAAGGCGGGATTGACAGCCGCGCATTAAGGGATGATCCCAAAAAGCTGCAGACTTTTTGGATAAGATTCATCCATCGACCCAGAGAGCAGGACAATTCCGTGAGAAATCATCCTGCTCTAAGCCGACAACCGTCGGCCGCGTGGCTGCAACCGGCGATATCCACACCCTAAAGGTGCAGTCGTTAACCACTCCGAAACCATAAGAGCGTCTCATATTGGGGCGCTGCGGTTTCTGGAGCGGACCGATGCATTGGCTGGACTTGGAAGAGCCCGACATAGAACGTCCCCGGCGGTTCGCCCGTTTTCGCGACGCCGTCGCGGCGCGCAAAAAGGCGCTCGTCGGAGCCGCTTGCGCAGCGCCGGTCGCCGTCGCGCTTGTTGTGGCGCTGGCGCCGCGGCAGTATCGCGCCGAGGTCCAGATTTTTATTGCGGGCGCCGTGGGCCATTCTGCGCCGCAGGCCGTCGCCGATTTTTCCTCGCTCGCGGGACAGGCGAGCCTTATCGCCTCGCCCGAGCTTGGCCTGCGCGCCATCGAGGCGCTTGGCGCCCACGCGAAGTCGGAGCTCGATCCGGCGGCCGAGGGCGCTAATCCGCTCGCTCGCGTCCTAATCTTGCTGCGTCTGAAGCGGGATCCGGTCGCGGTCAGCACGGATCAGCGCATCCTCGATTCTTTTGAGGATCGGATCAGCGTCAGCACGTCGCACGAGGAGCGGCGCGTTAAGATTGCGTTTTGCGCCCGCGACGGCGCGTTCGCCGCGCGCGCCGCCAACCTGATCGCCGGCTTTTATCTCGACATGCGCGCCAGCGCCGGGGCGATAGGGTCTGGGTCAGGCGATGCGCTCGCCGCCTCGGCCAGCATTGTCTCGCCAGCCGTCGCCCCGCATCGTCCCGAATTCCCAAGCAACGGCCTGTTGTGCGCGATCGGGGGCAGCGCAGCGCTCGCCGCGGCCTCCGCGCTTGGCGCATTTCGGCGGGCGCCGCGGCCCGCTTCGGGCGAGGAGCCGATGCCGCCACCGCGCGCCGTCGGAGAGCCGCCGTTTTTCATTCGTCTCAAGGAGGTTCCGAAGCCCTTTGCGCCGGCCTGCCGCAGCGCCGCCTCGCGGCGCGCCGAAGCCGAAAATGCGCAGGCTTTGGAGGGCATCGCCATGCGCATCATATCCGCGCGGCGGACGTCGGGCGGTCTTCGCATCATTGGCGCGAAGCTTTCGCTCGGCCACGCGGCGCCCGATATCATCCTCGCGCTCGCGCGCCTGCTGAGCGGCGAAGGACGCGCAATTTTGATTGGGCTCGATGCCGACGCGTCAGGCGCCGACGCGATTGCGGCGCGCGGCAAACGGAATTTGAGCGACCTCATCTCCGGCCGCGCCTCCTTCGCCGAAGTCATCCGCCGCGATCCCGGTTCGCGGCTTCATTTCGTGGCCGCCGCTGAGAGCGGCCCGATCGACAATTCGGAACTCGCCGGTGTCATCGACGCGCTGGCGCGCACCTATGATTTCATCTTCCTGACGGCGCCCGCGCTGGACGCGAACGCGATGGCGCGCGTGCTCGCGACAAACGCCGACGTCGTCGTGCTCACGGCGCCGCCGGAGCCGCACGACGCCGCCATCGTCAAAGCGGAGGCCGATCTTCGCGCCTGCGGCGCGCGGGAAATTCTCGTCGTCGGCGCGCGGGCGCCGTTGCGCCAGAGCATCGGCATGGACGCCGCATAGACACGCGGGCCTACGCATCGGGCTTTTGCATCCAGCGGATCAAGGGCATCAACGGCAGCACCCAGGCCATCCCGAGCGCCGCATAGATGATGATTTGAACCGGCGGGGGCGCGTCCTGCAGCGGACGCGCCTGCGCCAGCGCCATCGCAATTAGCGCGTAGACCGCCACAAATCCGATCGTTAGCATTGTGCCGATGAATTTGCGGGTTCGCATCCGCATATGGCTCTCCCAAGTCGCCTGGACTCCGCCCGCCCGAGGCTTTATGCCGACAAGACTTAGATGATCCGCCAGGAATGTCCTAACGCCTTGCGGCGGGGCGCGAAAGGATTCGCATGACCTGGGTTTACGATCCGCTACCGGCGCCTTCGGCCTTCGATGTCAAGGCCGGGCGCGTCTCATCGCCTGTCGCCATCTGGCTTTGGAGCCTCGCAGCGCTGGTGTTTTTGATGGTCATCGTCGGCGGCGCGACGCGGCTCACCGAATCGGGTCTCTCGATTACCGAATGGAAGCCGCTGACCGGCGTCATTCCGCCGCTTAACGCCGCCGACTGGCAGGCGGAGTTCGAAAACTACAAAAGGATTCCGCAGTATTCAGAGATCTTTCCGAACATGGACCTTGGCGGATTCAAATTCATTTACTTTTTTGAATGGAGCCACCGTCTGCTCGGCCGCTTGATCGGCGTCGCGACAATCCTGCCATTGATTTATTTTTGGGCGCGAAAAATGCTGCCGGCTTCGCTGAAGCCAAAACTCATTGCGGTTCTGGCCCTCGGCGCGCTGCAGGGTTTCGTCGGCTGGTGGATGGTGAAGTCCGGCCTCAGCGGTCGGGCGGAGGTGGCGCAGGAGCGCCTCGCCATCCATCTGCTGCTGGCCTCGGCTACATTCGCGGCGCTGGTCTGGCTGGCCGCTTCGCAACGCCAGAAGTCGCCCGCCGCTCCGGCGCCGCCGCCGGCGCTTCGCGCGTGGGCGAACCTCCTCGTCCTCGCAGTGATGGCGCAGATCGGACTCGGCGCCCTTGTCGCCGGGTTGCGCGCCGGGCGCGCCTACAATACCTGGCCGCTGATCGAAGGCCGTTTCATTCCGCCCTTCGATCAGCTGACAATTCTGCAGCCGCTCTGGCGCAATTTCGTCGATAATCTTTTGACGGCGCAATTCCAGCATCGCATGGTCGCTTACGCTTTGCTTGGCTTCGCCGTCGCTCAGCTTTTTTACGTCTACGCCAAGAGGTCGGCTCGCAGCGTGCGGCGCCGCGCGATCGCGCTCGCCGGCCTGATCGCGGCGCAGGCGGCCATCGGAATTACGACGCTTGTCCTCGCTGTGCCGCTTTGGGCCGGCCTGCTGCATCAAGCTTTCGCGATGATCGTCCTCGGGATGGCGGTCGCGCATGCGCAGGCCTTAGCGCAAGGACGCTGAGCCGCTCGTTTCAAGTGAAACGCTTTTGACGGGGGACAGAACGGACGTTCGAACCTAGCAGACCGTGTGAGAAGGAAATCTGAGACGTGAGACGATTCCCCTGCGGGATGCGGCGCGGTAGAATGCCCCGCCTATCTCGCCAAGGAAGAAATCTTCGAGAGCTCGTGCGAAAACCCGATCGACCTGCCGGGGCGCTGGTACCTGCAGGCGATCAGGCGGCTCTTCAAGGAGACCAGCTCGCCAAGGGCGCGTTCGTCGGGGCTCGGCCGCAAGCTCAACCTGCGCGACATTACTTGGTCGGCCTATCTGCTGGCCGGCGAGACCGCCGACATTACGACGCCGGAACAGGTCCTCAAATCCAGCCCTTCGCGATCGACGTGCTCGGAAGCCCGCGCGGGGTAACGCAGAAGCGTCACCCAAGGGGGTCAGGCCCATTGGGCAGCGGGCCCTCATTGTCGTCGCCGCTTCGGATGACTATTTTGGGATGGGGCCTTCAGCCAATGTGGCGCCGCCGCGCGCCGTTCGGAATCCAGTCGACCGCTTCCGTGACCAATTCCCCAACCCATGCGCGCTTCTTCCATCTTGTCTGCGAAGGCGCGCAATGCGTCAGAAGAGCGCTCGATCGCGAATGGCGAACAAGTGCCGAAGCGTCAAATCAAGCCGTTCCCTGAGGAGCGACTTGCGTTATCAGCGTGAAAGGAATGAACAATGCCGACGATCGCCACGAAGGACGAAACGCGCATTTTCTACAAGGATTGGGGCAAGGGACAGCCGGTCCTCTTCTGCCACGGCTGGCCGCTCTCCGCTGACGCCTGGGACGCGCAAATGATGTTCCTGGGGTGGGAGGGCTATCGCGTCATCGCCCACGACCGCCGCAGCCATGGCCGGTCCGACCAGACGTGGGACGGCAACGATATGGACACCTATGCCGACGATCTGGCGACGCTGATCGAGACTCTCGACCTTCATGACGCCGTCCTCGTCGGCCACTCCACGGGCGGCGGCGAAGTCGCGCACTATATTGGCTGCCACGGCGGCCAACGCGTCGCCAAGGCTGTGCTGGTCAGCGCCGTGCCCCCCTTGATGCTCAAGACGGCGGCCAATCCGGGCGGCGTTCCCATCGAGACGTTCGACGCCATCCGCAAGGGCGTGTTCGACAACCGGACGCAGTTCTACAAGGATCTGGCGCTGCCGTTCTTTGGCTACAACCGTCCGGGCGCCAAACTCTCCGAAGGCGTGCGCGACTCATTCTGGCTGCAGGGAATGATGGGCGGCGTAAAAGGCCAATACGACTGCATCAGAGAGTTCTCCGAGGTCGACTATACGGAGGACCTCAAAAAGTTCGACATGCCAACCCTCATCATCCATGGCGACGACGATCAGATCGTGCCTATTGGAGCAGCTGGTTTGATGTCGGCCAAGATCGTGAAGGGCGCAACGCTCAAAGTGTATCCGGCGCCCCGCACGGCCTCCCGATCACCCGGCAGGACGAGCTCAACGCCGATCTGCTGAGCTTCATACGCAGTTAGGATCTGGTCTTTGCGCCCCGGGGCGGTCGCCGGCCTAGTTGCTCTCTTTGCCGGCGCGGTCGAGCCCTAGCCTTTCATATTCGATTTTTGGGCATCGGTTCATCACGACCTCGATCCCCTGCGCCCGCACCAGCGCCGCAGCGGCGTCGCTGCGCACGCCAAGCTGCATCCAGATGACGATCGGGCGCCAGTCCAGCGCCAGAACTTCGTCGACGACGCCTGCGGCGGCGGCCGAATTGCGGAAAACGTCAATCATGTCGCTAGGCTCGGGCAGATCCTTGAGCCTGGCGACGAAAGGCGCGCCTAAAATCGTCTTGCCGGCGAGGCGGGGATTGACGCCCGTCAAGCGATAGCCGCGCGACAGCAGAAAAGTCGAAACCTCGTAGGACGGCCGCGCCGGCTTGTCCGAGGCGCCGACGACCGCGATGGTCCTCACCTTGCGCAGAAGACTGCGCAGATAACCGTCGGTGTAATTCTCTTCGTGGGGCTCCAGCATATGGAAAGCTCCTTGCGCGGCAGGCGCTAGGGAAAACGCCGGATCGGCGCCGGTCGTCAAGGCGGCGGCGAAATATTCTCGCTAATGGAGACGTGGTCTGATACGGTAACATGATACCTTATCAACCAAGTAATTGTTTCGCGTGGATTTCTTTTCTCCTCTCATCAATTGCCTTGACGAAGGAGCGGCCGCGGCATAAAAGGCCGCTCTTCGACCGCTCGAGCAAGAACGCGCCGTGCGGATCTTTGCGCACGGAAATTTAGGCATGTTTGGCAAGACCTATTCCGCCAAGCCGGCGGACATCGAGAAGAAATGGGTGCTGATCGACGCCAGCGGCCTCGTCGTCGGCAGGCTCGCGTCGCTGATCGCATTGCGGCTGCGCGGCAAGCACAAGGCGACCTTCACGCCGCACATGGACGATGGCGACAACATCATCGTCATCAACGCCGAGAAGGTGGTCTTGACCGGCAAGAAGCGCGCGGACAAGGTCTATTACCACCACACCGGCTACCCGGGCGGCGTCAAGGAGCGGACGGCGAAGTTCATCCTCGAAGGGCGCTTTCCCGAGCGGGTCGTCGAGAAAGCCGTCGAGCGCATGTTGCCGCGCGGGCCGCTTGGCCGCAAACAGCTCGGCAATTTGCGAGTCTATAAAGGCGCGGAGCATCCGCACGCCGCGCAGCAGCCGGTCACGCTCGACGTCGCCAGTCTCAACCGCAAGAATGCGAGGATCGTCTGACCATGGCCGAGACTTTGTCTTCGCTTCAGGATTTAAAGAGCGCGACCGCCGCCCCGCAGCCGGAAGCGCCGCGCTATGTGCAAAAGCTCGACGCGCAGGGACGCGCCTACGCCACCGGCAAGCGCAAGGATGCGGTCGCCCGCGTCTGGATCAAGCCCGGCTCCGGCAAGGTCACCGTCAATGGCCGCCCGATCGAGATCTATTTCGCCCGCCCTGTGCTGCGCATGATCCTGCAACAGCCTCTCGGCGTCGCCAAACGCGTCGATCAATATGATCTCACCGTCAGCGTCGCCGGCGGCGGGCTTTCCGGCCAGGCCGGCGCGGTGCGTCACGGCCTCGCCAAGGCGCTCGTCGCTTTCGAGCCGGATCTGCGCCCCGCCTTGAAAAAGGAAGGCTTCCTCACCCGCGATTCGCGCGTCGTCGAACGCAAGAAATACGGCAAGAAAAAAGCCCGCCGCAGCTTCCAGTTCTCGAAGCGCTGACCATTTCTGGTTGCGGCTGCACCGATCAAGGCGGCCACTGCCCGCCTTTTTCTTATGCTTCGCGCCGCCTTCACAAAAGCGCGGCTTGAGTGGCGGTAATCGGCGCTCGCTTCCATGTCTTTTGAGGCGGCGATCATGCACGGAAAAGTCTTCATCGACGGCGAAGCCGGAACGACCGGACTTGGCATCAAGGCCCGGCTCGCCGCCGAGCCGGGCATCGAACTCGTCAGCCTCGCGCCGGAGCTGCGGAAGGACGCGAGCGCCAAGAAAGAGCTGCTCTCCAGCGTCGATGTCGTCATTTTATGCCTGCCGGACGACGCCGCACGCGAAACTGTCGCCATCGTCGCGGCGCTTGACGAGAAAGCGCCGCGGGTGCTCGACGCCTCGACGGCCCATCGCGTCGCCGAGGGCTGGACCTATGGTTTTCCCGAACTGGCGGCGGGCCAGGCCGAGGCGATCGCCAGCGCCAAATTCGTCGCCAATCCCGGCTGTTACGCGACCGGGGCCATCGCCCTGTTGCGCCCTCTCGTCGACGCCGGCCTGATCCCGCTCGATTGGCCGGTCACGATCAATGCGGTGTCGGGCTATTCGGGCGGCGGCAAATCGATGATCGCGGACTATCAGCGCGGGGCGGCGCCGGCGTTCGAACTCTACGCGCTCGGCCTCGAACATAAGCATCTGCCGGAAATCCAACAATACGCCAAGCTTTCGCGCCGGCCGATCTTCGTCCCGTCCGTCGGCAATTTCGCCCAAGGGATGCTGGTGTCGATCCCGCTGTTCCTCGATGATCTGCCGGGCGGCCCGAAGGGCGCCGACCTCGAGGCCGCGCTTTCGCGCCATTACGCCGGCAGTCCTTTCGTCACTGTCGCGGCGGCCGGCGATGACGGCAAAATCGAGCCGGAGTCGCTGAACGGCACCAACCAATTGGAGCTCCGCGTCTTCGCCAATGAGGCGCGCCGTCACGCGGTCCTCGTCGCGAGGCTCGACAATCTCGGCAAGGGCGCCTCGGGCGCGGCGCTGCAGAATCTCGCTTTGATGCTCTCGAAATGAGAAGGGGGAACTGTGACAGTAGGCGGCGCGTTATTACAGATAGGAAATGCGAATTGTCTGATCCGTTCGGCGGTTTGGCTGGAAACCGTTTGGTTCGGGCCTTCTGGGGACGGAAGCCGCCATGCCCTATTTGCCCATCGTCCAAGGCCTCATCCTGGTATTCGTCGCGAATGGCGCGCCCGTTCTCGCGCAGAAGTTTCTTGGCGGCTGGGGCGCCGCTCCGCTCGACGGCGGCGCGCGTTTGTTTGATGGCGCGCCATTATTTGGGCCGTCGAAGACAATTCGCGGCGTCTGTTTCAGCCTGATCGCGACCGCGTTGGCGGCGTCGTTGATTGGGCTCAGCTGGCGAGTAGGCGCGCTCGCTGCGGCCGCGGCGATGGCGGGCGACCTTTTATCGAGCTTCGTCAAACGTCGGCTTAGGCTACCCGCGCAGAGCATGGCCCCCGGCCTCGATCAGGCCCCGGAATGCCTGCTTCCGCTGATTGTTTGCATGCGTCCCTTGGGTCTTGGCGTCGCAGACATTCTCTTCGCGACGATCCTGTTCTGGATCGGCGAACTCGTCCTTTCCCGCGCTCTGTTCAGCCTCAGGATCCGCGAGCGGCCGTATTGATTGGAGGGCAGCCGCCGCCCCACACAAAGGGCGCGTCAAAGATAGCTCAACGCCGCTGCAAATGGTGAAGCGTAATCTCGGGAGGGCAGTTCAGCCGCACCGGAAGCACGCTCGACCCGGCGCCGACCGACGTGTAGCCGCTCATGTTGCAGTATTTCCAGGCGCCCGCGCCGAACGCGCGCGGCAAAGCGGAATCAAGAGTGATTGGAATGCCGCCTGGCAGGCAGATTTGGCCGCCATGGGTGTGGCCGCATAAAATCGCGTCGAAGCCGGCGTGCGCCGCCTGACGGAAGACCTCCGGCGTGTGCGACAGCAGAATCGAGAATTCATCGAAAGGAATGTCGGCGGCGGCCTTCTCAATATTGTCGACGCGAAAAAAATGCGCGTCGTCAATGCCGGCGAGATGGATCGACTCGCCGCCGCGCTCCACGCGGACCGCTTCGTTCAGCAGCATCAAGACGCCCATATCTTCAAGGCCGGGCGTCATTTTGATCGTATCATGATTGCCCAGAACGCCATAAATGGGCCCTTTGAGCGCAGCGCACACCGGCGCGACGCCGTCCAGCGCATCCTCGAAGGAGCCGAAGGTTCGGGCGCGAAAGTCGCCCGTTATGACGCAGAGGTCATAGTCGAGCCCGCTAACGAGGTCGACGACGGTTCGCATCGCCGGCCCGCTCATTTCGACGTGCAGGTCGCTCAGATGGAGGATCGTAAAGCCGTCGAAGGCGCTCGGCAGGCGCGACGAGCGAATGGCGTTGCGGCGCACCTTTACGCGCGCGGCGTTGCGCTTGCCGCGCCCATAGAGGCCGCAGAGCTTCAGGGCGACCCGCATCATCGCGTGGACGGAATACCAGTTCTCGATATGGAAGAAATTCAGCCCCTGGCCGAAGGCCTGAGCCTCGTGCTCCTCCTCGATGCCGATGCGCTGGCGCGCGTGAATTTTACCGAGCCGCCGCTCGAGGCGAAGGGCCGCCTCGAATGAGACCCCGTCTAGCGGTTGCTCAGTCGCTCTTTCATGCATTCTTCACGCTCGTTTCGCGGGCTATGGCGCGTACTGGGGTCGCCGAGGCTCGCAGCGAATGGGCTCGGTTTTCGATTGCGGAGCTCGGCGAAGGCGAGGGTTGCGATTTCCTCGGCAAAGCTCCATTTAGGCAATGACATGAGCGAGCGCAGGCGTCGCCAAAGGAGATTAAACATGGCGGGATTATACGGCCTAGGTGCGCAACAAGCCAAGCCGCAAGTTAAGCCGCAGGCCGCGGGATCGCCTCTGATCAAGGATACGACGACGGCGACCTTCGGCGCGGACGTCATCGCTGAATCGGCGCGCCAGCCCGTGCTGGTCGATTTTTGGGCGCCATGGTGCGGCCCATGTAAGCAGCTGACGCCCGTGCTCGAAAAAGTCGTGCGCAAGGCCGACGGCAAGGTCAAGCTAGCGAAGATGAACATCGACGAGCACCCCGAGATCGCCGGCCGCCTCGGCGTTCGTTCGATTCCGGCGGTCATCGCTTTTCAAAAATCGCAGCCGGTCGACGGCTTCATGGGCGCCCTGTCAGAATCGGAGCTCGTCGGCTTCATCGAGCGGATGGTCGGCCCGATCGGCGGCACAGGCGATCTCATGGCCGAAGCAGAGACTCTGCTCGCGGCCGGCGACCCGGCGGGGGCGGCGGAAATCTACGCCGCGATTTTGGCCGAAAACCCGGGCGACCTTGATGCGCTCGCCGGCTTGGCGAAGCTTCACATCGAGACGGGCGATCTCGAACAGGCGCGGCAATTTCTGGCCTCGGCGCCGGCCGGGGCTGAAAAACACGCCGGCATCATCGCAGCCAAGGCTGCCCTGGAGCTTGCCGAACAGGCCGGTGCGGTCGGCGATCTTGCCGATCTGAAACGCAAGGTGGAGGCCGATCCGAACAATCATCAGGCGCGCTTCGACTACGCCATCGGGCTCAATGCGCAGAACCGCCGCGACGAGGCGGCCGCGGTTCTGCTCGACCTCATCAAACGCGACCGCGCCTGGAACGACGATGCGGCGCGCAAGCAGTTGTTGCAGTTTTTCGAAGCCTGGGGGCCTGCCGACCCGGCGACAATCGGCGCGCGCAAAAAGCTTTCGACGGTTCTGTTCTCTTAGATCGACGGGCCGGCGCGCCGCCTGTTCGGGGCGGGCGTCGCATCAACGGCGTTCGCCGTTCCGCAGGGGTTCGTTCAAATCCCCGCAGAACGAAGTCGTTGAGGCGCGCCGGACGTGGTCTTTCCCGCGCAATCGATGTATAAACAAAGGTCGAAAGGCGGGCTGAAGAGCCGCGATGTGCAAAAACGCGGTTCCGCGGCGAAGCGGCGGAGGATCTGCGCATGGGCATGAACCGAACCTATGACGCCCCCGGCGAGCTCCCCTCTTCGTTTCCGATCTTTCCGCTCGCCAAGGCCTTGCTTCTGCCGCGCGGGCAATTGCCGCTGAATATTTTCGAGCCGCGCTATCTCGCGATGGTCGACGACGTGATGAAAAGCCATCGCATCATCGGCATGATTCAGCCGAACCCGGACGAGTCGGCATCCTCGCTGTTTTCGGTCGGCTGCGCCGGGCGCATCACGCAGCTCGCCGAAACGGGCGACGGGCGGTATGTGCTGACCCTGACCGGCATAGCGCGATTCAAAGTGATCGAGGAAATCGACGCCGTCACGCCCTATCGCCAAGCGTTGGTCGATTTTTCGCCCTTCGCCGTCGACTTCAGCCCCCGGGCGGGCGAGGATCTCGTCGATCGTGACGGATTGCTGCGCGCCTTGCGCAGCTTCGCCGAATCGAATGACCTCCAGCTCGATTGGGACAGCATCCATGAGGCGCCCAACGAGGCGTTGGTCAACGCTTTGTCGATGATGAGCCCGTTCGGCCCGAAGGAAAAGCAAGCCCTGCTCGAGGCGCAGGATCTCAAGGGACGCGCCGAGGTGCTCGTCGCGATCACTGAATTCGAACTCGCGCGCGGCAAAAACGCCCAAAACACGCTGCAATAACTGAACGCTGCAATAACTGCACAAGGAGAAGGGGATTGACGACCGACAAGACCGCAAAAGCCAAGGCGGCGCCGGAGCCTTCGCGCATCGATCCGCGCCTGCTCGAAATTCTCGTTTGCCCGCGCACCAAGACGACGCTCGAATATGACGCGCAGAACCAGGAGTTGATCTCCCGCGCCGCGAAACTCGCTTATCCGATCCGCGACGGCATTCCGATCATGCTGCCCGAGGAGGCGCGTCCGTTGCAAGGCTGAGCTGCGGCCCCCCGTCGATACGAAACGCTCAGCCGACGCGAAGCTGCTCCCCTTTCGCCGGCGTTTGCTCTAGACTGGACCGCCTCGATCGGAGCAGTTATGAGCTTCTTGTTCCGCCGCCAAGCGCCGCCAATGCGCCCGCTCGCCAAAATTCCGCGCCAAGGACGTAGCTCGCCATGACCGAAGCGATGTCCCCCGCCGAGGGCGCGGCCGCCGCAGCCGTCGCGGAGCTCCTTGGTTTTCTTGATCTCACAAAGATCGAAGACAACATTTTTCGCGGCCTCACCCCCCAGGTCGGCTGGCAGCGCGTCTTCGGCGGGCTTGTCGTCGCGCAGGCTCTCGTCGCCGCCTCGCGCTCGGTTCTTGGCCGTTCGCCGCATTCCCTGCACGGCTATTTCCTTTTGCCCGGCGATCCTTTGGCGCCGATCATCTATGAGGTCGATCGACTTCGCGACGGCAGGAGCTTCGCGACGCGGCGCTGCAACGCGATTCAGCATGGCCACGCCATTTTCTCGCTTTCCGCCTCTTTTCAGATCGAGGAGGAAGGCCTCGAATACGCCGCCGCGATGCCGGACGCCCCGCCGCCGGAGTCGCTTCCAAGCGAAGCCGAACTTATCGAGACATTTGGCGAGGGCTTGCCGGAGCCGATCAGGCGCTGGTTCGCCAGCGTTCGTCCCATAGAGACGCGGCCAGTTGATCCCGCTCGCTATATGCGACGGCAGCCGGGCGCGCCGTTCCAGAATGTCTGGCTTCGCGCCGCCAGCCCACTGCCTGACGATCCGGCGATTCATCGCGCGGTTCTCGCCTATCTGTCCGACATGACGCTGCTCGACACAGCGCTGATGGCGCATGGGCGGTACATATTCGATAAGAGGCTTCAGGTCGCAAGCATCGACCACGCCTTATGGTTCCACCGGCCTTTCCGCGCCGACGAATGGCTGCTCTATGTCCAGGACAGCCCCAACACCAGCGGCGGGCGCGGCCTGACGCGCGGGCTGTTGTTTTCGCGCGATGGGCGGCTCATCGCTTCCGCGATGCAGGAAGGGCTGATGCGGCTCTTGCCGTCGCAAGACTGACGTCAGAACGCCGCGGCCGACACATCGATTCTCCCTAAACCAGTGAATTAATCCTTCAGTCTCAAATCAAATTTGTTGAGAGTTTTTGCCTATTTTTACGGCATTTCGCTCTTAGCGCGCGCAAAACCTTAATGAGCGTCAATTTTTTCGGCGCACAAGGCGAAAAATCTAAATTTCCCTTCGAAAGTTCGCGAACCAGCGCTTTGCGCCAGCGTCGGCGCGGCGGCCGGGCGCTCAGCTAGAACATGACAAATCGCGCTTTTTGCGCAAAATATGCCGCGCCAGCGGTCGAAAGGCCCGCCACTTGCAAAGCGACATCGCAAGCAGGGACGCGCTGAGCGCGTCCTGCTGTTCAGCGGCGGGCCGGCTCACCAAAAATCGCCGGCTCTTGGGTGGACGCAAACGGGACAATGAACATGAAAATTGTGGTTGCGATCATAAAGCCGTTCAAACTGGACGAAGTCCGCGATGCGCTGACCAACATCGGCGTGCACGGGATGACAGTGACCGAAGTCAAGGGGTACGGACGTCAAAAAGGCCACACGGAAATCTACCGTGGGGCGGAATATGCGATCAGTTTCCTGCCCAAGCTGAAAATTGAAGTGGCCGTGCCGCCAGATCTCGTCGGCGCGACGATCGATGCGATCGCCACAGCAGCGCGAACCGGGCAAATCGGAGACGGCAAAATCTTCGTCAGCGGGATCGATCAGGCCGTCCGCATTCGCACCGGCGAACGCGACCTCGACGCCCTTTGACCTTCTTTTCAAAATCCGCAGGAGTAAATAATGAAATTTGCGTTTCCACCACCGATACGAGCCCGGTCGATTGGGTTAGGGCTTATTATCGCGTGCGCTGCGGCAGGCTTCGCCTTCGCCGACGCCGCCACTCCGCCGGCGCCGGTTCCAAACAAGGGCGACACCGCTTGGATGCTCGTCTCCACCGCCCTCGTCCTGATGATGTCGATCCCCGGCCTGGCTTTGTTCTACGGCGGCTTGGTGCGCACGAAGAACATGGCCTCGGTGCTCTCCCAGGTGTTCATGATCGTCGCCCTCGTCTCCATTATCTGGGTCGTTTACGGCTATTCGCTCGCCTTTACTGAGGGATCGCACGCCGCCTTTCCGCTCTTCGGTACGAATTGGAACGCTTTCATTGGCGGGTCCGACAGGTTCTTCCTGAAGGGAGTGGACCCATCCACTAATGTGGCGACTTTCTCCAACGGCGTCGTCATTCCCGAATATGTCTATATGGCGTTTCAGATGACGTTCGCCTGCATCACGCCGGCGTTGATCATCGGGTCCTTCGCCGAGCGCATCAAATTTTCGGCGGTCATCGTCTTCATCGCGCTGTGGGTCACCTTCGTCTACTTCCCGATCGCTCATGCGGTCTGGTATTGGGCCGGCCCGGACGCGATCGGCGACGCCGCCCGGGCTCTTGCGGCGGCCAAGGATGAAGCGTCCAAGGCCACGGCGCAGGCCGCGCTCGACGCCGTGATGGCCAATGCTGGCTTTTTCAACCAGATGGGCGCGCTCGATTTCGCTGGCGGCACGGTCGTGCATATCAACGCGGGCATCGCCGGCTTCGTTGGTTGCCTGGTGATCGGCAAGCGCATCGGCTTCCCCCGCGAGATCGGGCCGCCTCATTCGGTCACCATGTCGATGATCGGCGCCTCCCTCCTGTGGGTCGGCTGGTTCGGATTCAACGCCGGCTCGAATCTTGAGTCCAACGGCACGACGGCATTGGCTTTCGTCAACACTTTCGTCGCCACTTCGGCGGCGACGCTGTCGTGGATGTTTGTCGAGTGGGCGCTTAAGGGCAAGCCGTCGCTCCTCGGCATGATCTCCGGCGCGGTCGCGGGCCTCGTCGCCGTCACGCCCGCTTCGGGCTTCGCCGGCCCGATGGGATCGGTGGTTCTCGGCCTCGTCGTCGGCGCCGTCTGCTTCTTCTTTGTCGATTACGTCAAGAAGTGGTTCGGCTACGATGATGCGCTCGACGTCTTCGGCGTGCACTGCATCGGCGGCATCGTCGGCGCGCTCGGCACCGGCATCCTGGTGGCGCCTTATCTCGGCGGCGTCGGCATCACCGACTACACAATCAAGCCGGGCGAAGCGTCGGCCGGCACGTATGACATGGCCACGCAGGTGCTGACGCAGCTGAAAACGGTCGGGTTCACTCTGTTCTGGTCCGGTTTCGGCTCCTTCATTCTTTACAAGCTGGTCGACCTCGTCATCGGCCTGCGGGTCAGGAAGGACGCCGAGATGGAGGGCCTCGACATCACCTCGCACGGCGAACGCGCCTACAACCCATAAGGCTGACAGGCGGCCTCAAGCCGGAATTGAAGCAAAGTCAATCCGCCGGGCCGAACGGTCCGGCGGATTTGCGTCGAGGCGCCCGTATCGCGGCGGCGACGCGCGCCCGGCCGGCCCGCTCCGGATTCGGCCGGCCCAACCGATTGACGGCCACCGCCTCATAAGCGTCGAAACGAAGGCTTTTTTTGTTCGCCGGATGACATAGAGCCGCCGACGCAGCATCCGCAGTGGCGAGCGCCGGCGGCCGGCCGCTCTTGCAATCGCGACGAAAATCATCACTGATTTTGAGCATGACGGCGGCCGCCTCGGGCAGCTGCACGGCGTCGCTTTTTCGGACAGCTCGGCCACAGGCTGTGCGCGGAGGCGCCGCTAAACGCGACGCGAAATCGGTCCGGACAATCAGAGATGGACCGGTCCAACTTCTGAACACAAAGGGCGCGACGATGGCCACCACTGCGACGCAAATCACTCTCGATACGCCGGCGGCGGATTTTCGCCTGCCGGCCACGGACGGCCGAACCTACACATTGGGCGATGTGTCAGGCGAAACCGGCACGGTGATCGTCTTCATCTGCAATCATTGTCCCTATGTGAAAGCGGTGATCGACCGGCTTGTCGCGGACGCCCGGGTTCTGATGCGGGAGGGAATCGGCTTCGCAGCGATCTGCTCCAACGACGCCGCGACTTATCCAGAAGACTCGTTCGACGAAATGAAGCAATTCGCCGAGGCTAACGACTTCCCCTTTCCCTATCTGCATGATGAGACGCAGTCCGTGGCGCGGGCCTATGGCGCGGTCTGCACGCCCGATTTCTTCGGCTACGATCGCGCCGGCAAGCTCAAATATCGCGGCCGCCTCGACGAAGGGCGCACGACTCCGCCTCCGGCCGGAGCGCGCCGGGAGCTCGTCGAGGCGATGGGGGTGATCGCCGCGACAGGCATAACTCCGCCCGATCAAACGCCATCAATCGGCTGTTCGATCAAGTGGAAGGCAACGCGCGGCTGATCCGCTGGCAGGGTCAACAGCCGGCGGACGCCGTCGACGGGGTAACCGCAACGCGCCATGGGCGGCGCACGTGGAGGTGGCGACGGCGGCCTGGCCGGTCCGGCGACAAGGAAGGCGACCTATGGATTGGATGATCTACGGCGCGAACGGCTACACAGGAGGCTTAATCGCGCGTGAGGCGATGAGACGCGGCCTTGCGCCGGTTCTTGCCGGCAGAGATGCGGCGAAAATCCGCGAGATCGCCAAGGACCTGAGTCTGCCGTCGAAGGCTTTCTCTCTCGACGCCCCGCGCGACATTGCGATGGCGCTTAGTGGAGTGGGCCTGGTGTTGAATTGCGCAGGCCCCTTTTCCAAGACCGCCGATCCGCTGATGCGAGCGTGCCTGAAGGCCAGGGCCCACTACCTAGACATCACCGGCGAAGTCGACGTGCTCGAAGACGCGCATCGGTTGGACGCGGAGGCGAAATCGGCTGGCGTGGTCTTGTGCCCCGGGGTCGGATTTGACGTGACGCCGACCGACTGCATTGCTCTTATGCTTAAGACGGCGTTGCCTGAGGCCGATGAGCTGGCGCTGGGATTTGAGTCCGATCATCATATGTCGCCCGGCACCGCCAAGACGCTTGTTGAGGGATTGGGAAAGAGCGGCAAAATTCGTCGGGGCGGCCGCATCGTCGACCTTCCTGTGGGCCGTGGATGTCGAGAGGTTGATTTCGGATGCGGCCGAAAGCGCGCGACGCCCATTCCGTGGGGCGACGTCGCCTCGGCTTTTTATACCACGGGCATTTCGAACATCACCGTCTTCACGCCAATCCCTTCGCCGTTCCTGTCGATCGCGCGATTGACGAATGCGTGCGGCTTCATCTTGCGCTCTCCTCGCGTGCAAAACTGGCTCGCCGAATTGATCGGGAAAGTCATCAAGGGCCCAGGCGCCGCGATGCGGGAGGCCAGCCGGACATGGGTGTGGGGCGAAGCAAAGGACGCGGCTGGACGCAGCAAGGAAATTCGCATTGTGGCTCCAAACGGCTATTCCCTCACGGTTTCCAGTTCTTTGGCGATTGTCGAGCGCCTGCTCGCGGAGGGGCGCCCTCCCGGATGTTGGACGCCGGCCGGGCTCATGGGCAAAGATTTCATTCTCAGCTTGCCCGGCGTCTCGATGCTTCATGGGCGGCCATCGGGCGGATAGCGGTTGTGGTTTGGCTTGATCGAGCGACTTGTTCGCCGCGCTCCGGTGGCCCGTCGTCCGGCCCGAGCCTCGCCTTTTCGCTTCGGCGGTAAACTCCTCTACAGCAATCCAAGCCAAGCGGCAGCGGCGCCGCGCCGTAAAAAAAAAGCGCCGGCGATTCTATGGGCGGTGTAGATTCCACAACAAAGCTGTGCGAATGTGCGAATCACTTGGGACTGGTTTGCACATTAGGCGCGGAACCCATGAAATTGAATTGGCGCAGGCGCGCCCCATTTTAGACGTTTCCTGGATCGGCGATCTGGACCGCAAGCTGTTCCCGTCAATCGATCAACATGGACGAAGTCGTCATGGACACATCAATCGAACGCATCCACGCGAAGATCGCTGAGCTGGAGACCAGGATCGCCGATCTTCGCATCGCCGAGCGGGAGCTACTGGCTCTCGACGCGGGCTCGGTACGGCAGACACGAACGGCGCCGGAGTCGAAGCCCAAGGCGAAACAGAAGCCAGGGCCAAAGGCGACGATGCAACCGAAGCTCGGAGGCAAGCCGAAGGCGAGCGAGCCGGCCGAAGCGCGCCAAACCATCGGCGCGGCGATCGGCGAGGTCCTGGTTGAGCATGGCGCCCTTTCAGCCGCCGAAATCGCCGAGCGCATCAGGGCAACAGGCCGTGAGATCAACAATCGAACGGTGTCCTTTGCGCTGCAAGCGCTGAAAAAGCGCGGCCTCGCCAAGAGCGCGAACGGCAAGTGGACTGCTCCGAAGGCGCGCTCTCGCGGCGCGCGGGCGTCCTCCGAAGCCGCCGCGCCCGAAATCGAGAAGGCGGCTTAGGGGCGCGACGGGGTCGCGCTGGACTCCGGTTTGATTGCAACGCGCGGGTCGAGCCGCTCTGCGCGAGGTTGAGCTGTTCGGATGTTGTGTGAGGCGCTGTCGGCCTTACCGCAATCGACGGTCGGCGTCGAGTGCGAGGCGAAAGGCGACAGCGGGGCGATCCCACCGTCCCTTTCCGCCCATAGCTGAGCCTCGTTCAGCAGTCCGCCAGGCGAATGCGCTCATGCCATGACGCCGCCTCCGCCATCGCCGCGAGCAGTTCATCTTGCCGGAAGGGTTTTGCCAGTCGTGGAAGCGCGCTGCCGTCGAGAGCCCCACACCGAAACTCCGCGTATCCGCTTGCAAGCACCACAGGCAGGGTCGGATATTTTTCTCCGATCGCTCGGGCGAGCTCAAAACCAGTCATGCCAGGCATCGCGTAATCCGTAATCACGAGATCCGGGCGGCCCCCCAACTCCAACAGGCGAAGAGCCTCAGCACCTGAATGCGCCTCGATGACAGAATGGCCGAGATCTTCGAGGAGGGAGGTCGTCCCGGCCGCCACCAGGACGTCATCGTCGACGACGAGGACTGTGCATGGCGGGAGCATTAGCCGCGCGGCTTCGCGGGACTCTTCAGGCGAAATTCTTGACGCCGCGTCATCGTCCTCCGCCCGCGGCAACCAAAGATCCACCGTCGTGCCAGCCCCGACTTTGCTAGTTATCCCGATCGCTCCGCCGGACTGGGCGGCAAGACCATACACCATCGAGAGACCGAGTCCGGTTCCCTTGTTAGGCCCCTTCGTCGTGAAGAAGGGATCTGTGGCCTTTGCGAGCGTCGCCTGATCCATGCCGACGCCCGTATCAATGACGCTGATTCGAATATAAGGGCCGGGGCTGAGGCGTATTCGCGGATCTTTTTCGGAGACGATGTCATTCGCCGCCGCGATGGTGACAACGCCGCCGGACGGCATCGCGTCGCGGGCGTTGACGGCAAGGTTCAGCAAGGCGAGTTCGAGCTGATTGCCGTCGACCTTTGCCCGACCTAGATCCTCCGCCAGGCGCCTAGCGATTTGGTTTTCTGGGCCTAATGCGCGAATCAGAAGGTCCTCCATGCCATCGATGAGGCGCATCACGTCCACAGCCTCCGGCTTCAGTTCCTGGCGGCGCGAAAATGCGAGAAGACGTTGAGTCAAAGCGGCTCCCCGCTGCGCCCCTTGCATGGCCGTATCCACGAGGCGCTCCAATCGCGGATCGCTAGGCAGCCTCTTCTTCAAAAGTTCCAGGCTGCCGATCACTACCGTCAACAGATTGTTGAAATCATGCGCGACGCCGCCGGTCAGCTGCCCGATGGCGTCCGTTTTTTGCGCTTCGAACAGCTGCGCGAGAGCCTGCTCGCGTTCGCGGGTGCGTTCTTCGATGCGCAGCTCGAGGTCCTGATTGAGCCGCTGCAATTGGGCGGCCGATCGCTCGAGCGCCGCTGTCCGCTCGGCGACGCGCGCCTCGAGTTCTTCATTCAAGCGCTTCAGCTCGCGCGTCTTGCGATAGAGCTCCGCGAACACTTTGATCTTGGCGCGCAGGACCTCGGGAACCACAGGAACCGGAACATAGTCGACGGCGCCAGCCTCATAGCCGCGCAGCCGGTCAGGATCCGTTATCTGAATCGCCGAGACGAAGATGATCGCAATCCTTTCAAATCGGGGATGGTCGCGGATCATAGCGGCGAGCTCAAACCCGTCGAGCTCAGGCATGCACACGTCGATCAGGATCACGGCGACGTCCGTGGCGAGGAGATGCGCGAACGCCTCCCGCGCCGAACCCGCCTCGATCAAATGCTCCCCGAGTTCGGCGAGGATTGCTTCATAGCTAAGCAGCTTGGCTGGTTGGTCGTCGACGAGAAGAATATTGACTTTTTCGTCCGCGTCCATCGCGCTTCTCCGCTATCGATGAAGCCACATGCGCAAAACGGCGAGCAATTGTTCGGTGTTGACGGGTTTGGCGAGATAGTCCGATGCGCCTGCGGCGAGGCATTTTTCGCGATCGCCTTTCATCGCCCGCGCGGTCAGCGCAATAATGGGAAGGCGTTGATGGGCGGGGTCCGACCGGACGCGTCGTATCGTCTCATAGCCGTCCATATCGGGCATCATGATGTCCATGAGAACGGTGGAGATATGCGGGTCCGATTGAATAATCGAAATCGCTTCGCCGCCATTAGCCGCGGTCAGAACCTTCATGCCTCTCCGCTCAAGCAAGCCGCTCAGAGCAAAGATATTGCGCATATCGTCGTCGACCAGCAGAACCGTCCTTCCGATGAGGTCGTCATCCGAACCATGCAGGCGCTCGATCAGCGCGCGTTGCGCCGCCGGCAGAGCGGCGACGTCACAATGAAGGAACAATGCTGTTTGATCGACTAATCTATCGGGAGACTCGACGCGCTTGACGATCAGGCTGCGCCCGATCGCGTGAAGCGCCGCCTCTTCGTCCAACGCGAGTTGCCTTTCGGCGAAGACCGCCACCGGAATTTTGGAAAGCGCGCCGTCAACGCGGATGCTGTGGAGGACGTCAAAGCCGGACATGTCGGGCAGCGAAAGGTCAAGGACGACACAATCGATGGTCCGCTCGCGCATCAGCGACAACGCAGCCGCTCCCGTCGTCGCCGTCAGAAGTTCGATATCGCCAAACTCGACCAATTCGGCGACCGTCCGCCCCTCGCCGACATTGGCTTCGATGACCAACAGCCTTTTGCGCCGCCTATTCACAAAATCCTTCAGCCGCAGGAGCGCGGCTTCGACTCCTCCGGTTCCGGCGACTTTTGCGATAGAGTCGAACGCGCCGCGCGAAACCCCTTGACGCCATTCCTCTTCCGTCGTGATCATCTCGACGGGTATGTGGCGCGTTGCGAGGCATTGCTTCAATTGTCTCAGCACGCTCCAGCCGAGCATGTCCGGCAGAACGACGTCGAGGAAAATGGCGGCGGGCTTATGCTCCAGCGCCAGCGCTAGCCCATCGGACCCGCGCGCCGTAACGATGACCTTGAAGCCGCGCTCGCGCGCCAACTTCGTGACGGCGTTCGCATAGCGCTCGTCATTCTCGACGACCAGCAAGCTCGCTCCGCCCGCCGTAGCGCTGTCGGGATCATCCACGCGATCGGCGGCGGCATTCGCCCGTCCTTCCGGCAGAACCAGCGCAGAGCCGGCGACGCTTGCCTCTAGTGGCGCAGCCCGCAGATAGGATTGTTCGGAGGCGTAGGTCTGCGGCAGGTAAAGCGTGAAAACGCTGCCGGCGTCAGGCGCGCTGCGCAGCTGGATCTCACCACCCAAAAGATGCGCCAAGTCCCGGCTGATGGCGAGTCCCAGCCCGGTGCCGCCAAATTTGCGGCTCGTCCCAGCATCGGCCTGCTGAAACGCCTCAAAGATCATTCTTTGCTTTTCGGCCGGGATTCCGATCCCGGTGTCGGACACTTCGAACGCGACGACGCTCGGGGCTTGCTTGAGCGAGGAATGGTCCGCGCTCCAGCCGTGTTTGGCCGAGAAGACGCTGAGTTTGACGCCGCCCTCAGCGGTGAACTTGAACGCGTTGGAGAGGAGATTTTTGAGAATCTGCTGCAGGCGCTTCACATCCGTGATGATGTTGCGGCCGAGGCCCTGCGCCGTCTGAACCTCGAATGACAGCCCTCGGTTCTCGGCTTCGTGCCGAAACGGCCGCGCTATCGTCTGGAGAAGGTGATCAAAGGAAACGTCCTCCACATCGATGGACACTGTTCCCGATTCGATCTTCGAGAGGTCAAGAATGTCGCTGATGAGATTGAGGAGGTCGCTTCCGGCCGCATGAATTGTGCGGGCGCATTCAACCTGTTTCGTCGTCAAATTGCCGTCGACGTTATCGCTAAGCTGCTGGCCGAGAATTAGAATGCTGTTCAACGGCGTGCGCAACTCATGACTCATATTAGCCAAGAACTCTGACTTGTATTTTGATGTCAACGCAAGTTCGCTCGCTTTCTCCTCGAGCGCCCGCCGGGCCTGTTCGATTTGCCGGTTTTTCGCCTCAACCTCGACGTTGCGCTCCTCAAGCTGCTGCGCTTTCAAACCCAGCTGTTCATTTGTCTGCTGAAGTTCAGTCTGCTGCGACAGCAATTCAGATGCGAGTTGCTGTGACTGCTTCAGGAGCCCCTCCGTCTGCATTGTCGCCTCGATGCTGTTGAGCACAATGCCGATGCCGGTCGTCAATTGTTCGAGGAACGAGACCTGCAGTTCGGTAAACGCGTTGAGCGAAGCGAGCTCCAACACCGCCTTGACCTGCCCTTCGAACAGGATTGGCAGCACAATGGCTGTCTTCGGCGCCGCCCGGAACAGGCCCGAACGGATCGGGATAACGTTATCGGGGAGGTCGGTGAGCAGCATCCGACGCGCGTCCCTGGCGCATTGTCCGACGAGACCTTCGCCGAACTGGAGCCGCGGCGGCGGACCGCCGCTCCCATCGTCGGCGTATGACGCCAGCAGCATCAGGCGCGGAGCGCTCTCGCCGGCGATCTGATAAATGACGCCATGTTGCGCGTTGACCAGAGAGGCGAGTTCGGTCAAGAGGAGGCGGCCGACGGTAACGAGATCGCGTTGGCCTTGCAGCAAATTGGTGAAGCGAGCAAGGTTTGTCTTTAACCAATCCTGCTCCATGTTTCGCTCGGTCGTCAGCCGCAAATTGCGGATCATCGTGTTGATATTGTCCTTTAGTTCGGACACTTCGCCGCGCGCGTCCACCTGAATGCTGCGCGTCAGATCTCCTTTGGTGACCGCCGTGGCGACTTCCGCGATCGCGCGAACCTGCGTCGTCAAATTCGCCGCCAGCAGGTTAACGTTTCCAGTCAGATCCTTCCATGTCCCCGCCGCCCCCGGCACATTGGCCTGGCCTCCCAGCCGGCCCTCGACTCCCACCTCGCGCGCGACGCTAGTGACCTGTTCGGCGAATGTCGCAAGCGTATGCGTCATATTGTTGATCGTCTCCGCGAGCGCGGCCACCTCGCCCTTTGAGGCGACTGTAAGATTCTGCTTGAGATCGCCGTTGGCGACCGCCGTCACCACCTTCACAATGCCGCGCACCTGCTCGGTCAAATTCGCCGCCATGACGTTGACAGTGTCTGTCAGGTCTTTCCACGTTCCCGCAACGCCTTGCACTTGCGCCTGGCCGCCAAGCCGCCCGTCGGTGCCGACCTCGCGGGCGACGCGCGTCACCTCGCCGGCGAAGGCGTTGAGCTGATCGACCATGGTGTTGATGGTATTCTTCAGCTCCAGGATTTCGCCCTTGACGTCGACGGTGATTTTCCGCGAAAGATCTCCCCGCGCCACCGCGGTCGTCACTTCAGCTATGTTGCGCACCTGCGTTGTGAGATTCGCCGCCAGCAGATTGACGTTGTCGGTAAGATCCTTCCAGGTTCCCGCAACTCCAGGCACAATGGCTTGACCGCCAAGGCGTCCATCGGTGCCGACCTCGCGGGCGACCCGCGTCACTTCGCCGGCGAAGGAGCGAAGCTGATCGACCATGGTGTTCAGCGTCTCCTTCAGAAGCAATATTTCGCCGCGCACGTCGACGGTAATCTTGCTGGAGAGGTCTCCATTGGCGATCGCCGTCGCCACGCCCGCGATATTGCGCACCTGATCGGTCAGATTGCCGGCCATCGAATTGACGTTGTCGGTGAGATCCTTCCACGTTCCGGCGACGCCCGGCACCTGCGCCTGGCCGCCAAGCTTGCCCTCGGTTCCAACCTCGCGGGCGACCCGCGTCACCTCGCCAGCGAAGGCATTGAGCTGATCGACCATGGTGTTGATGGTGTTCTTCAGCTCGAGAATTTCGCCCTTGACGTCGACGGTGATCTTGCGCGAAAGATCGCCGCGCGCGACAGCCGTCGTCACTTCGGCGATATTGCGCACCTGGGCCGTCAAATTCGAGGCCATTGAGTTGACGTTTTCGGTGAGATCTTTCCAGGTGCCGGCGACGCCCGGCACCTGCGCCTGGCCGCCAAGCTTGCCCTCGGTTCCAACCTCGCGCGCAACGCGCGTGACCTCGGAGGCGAAGCGGTTCAATTGATCGACCGTCGTGTTGATCGTCTCCTTCAGCTCCAAAATTTCGCCGCTGACGTTGACAGTGATTTTTTTGGACAGGTCGCCGCTGGCGATGGCGGTCGAGACAGCCGCGATGTTCCTTACTTGCGACGTCAGATTGGACGCCATCGAATTCACGTTGTCAGTGAGGTCTTTCCACGTTCCCGCGACGCCCGGCACCTGCGCCTGGCCGCCGAGCCGCCCTTCCGTGCCGACCTCACGGGCGACGCGCGTCACTTCGCCTGCGAATCCATTCAACTGGTCGACCATCGTGTTGATGGTTTCTTTCAGCGCGAGAATTTCACCGGAGACGTCAACAGTGATTTTCCGCGAGAGATCGCCGCGCGCGACCGCCGTCGTCACCTCGGCGATGTTACGCACTTGCGCCGTCAGATGGCCGCACATCGCGTTGACCGAATCGGTAAGGTCCTTCCAGGTTCCAGCTACTCCGGGCACCAAGGCCTGGCCGCCAAGCTTGCCCTCCGTGCCGACTTCTTTGGCGACGCGCGTCACCTCGGACGCGAAAGAACGCAACTGGTCGACCATCGTGTTGATGGCCTCCTTCAACTGCAGTATCTCGCCGCGAACATCGACGGTGATCTTTTTGGATAGGTCGCCGTTGGCGACGGCGATGGTCACTTCGGCGATGTTGCGCACCTGAGCGGTCAAATTCGAGGCCATGGAGTTGACGCTCTCCGTTAAATCCTTCCACACCCCAGTCACCTCCCGGACCTGAGCTTGGCCTCCGAGCTTGCCGTCGGTTCCGACTTCTCTCGCCACACGCGTAACTTCGGAGGTGAAGACGCCAAGCTGTGCGATCATCGCGTTGACGGTGGTGGCCGAGCGCAAGAATTCGCCTTGCAGCGGCCGGCCTTTTACGTCGAGAGGCATCGATTGGAGCAGGTCGCCCTTGGCGATCGCCGTGATGGTCTCGGTTACGGCTGTAGTGGGCCAAAGGAGGTCGTCTATCAGCGCATTCACGGAGCGCTCCATGTCGGACCAGACGCCATCCATGAGGCCGAAGCGCACGCGAGTCTCGGTTCTGCCTTCGCGCCCGACAGCTTGGCCGACAAGCTCAAGTTGCCGGGCAATACGTTGATTGGCCGTCACGATGTCATTGAAAGCGTCGGCGATTTTGCCTTTGATTCCTGTCTCGTTGCGCGGCAGACGCACCGAAAAATCGCCGCTTCGCATGGTCTGCAAAGCTTCGAGCAAACCGTTAAGAGTCGACATGCAGCCATCATCGATTGTCGCATCCAAAGCGTCGCTCCTTCTGCTAACTTCTGGCTTACCAGATCCTCGGGCTTGGCGTTGTCGCCGGCTGGGGAAAATGCGATCCGCCGTCGTCGCGCATATGTCGTGGACGCATTGTGTCGCACGATCCGCCGGTCAGCAAGTCTCGGGACGAATCAGCCCGGCGCGCTGACTCGCGGCGCACAGCCGAAAAAGCTCAAACAGGGATTCAATCGAGCGTCTCACGGTAAAGCCAAGTCGCGAGCGCCATGGCCGCGAGGGCAAAGAGCGCAAGGGGCCATATTTCCGGCAGGATTTCGCTAAGGCCATTGCCCTTGAGGAGCAGGCCGCGCACGATTCTTATCGCATGAGTCGTCGGGAACACTTCGCCAATCCATTGCGCCCACACCGGCATGCCCTTGAATGGGAAGATGAACCCCGACAGGAAAATCTGCGGCAGAAGCGTGAACTGAGCGAACTGTATCGCCTGCATCTGGTTTGTTGACACCGTCGACAAGGTGATGCCGAACGCCAAATTGCCGGCGATGAACAGGCCGAGAGCGCCGAGCAGCAACGGCACCGAGCCGCGAATCGGCAATTGAAAAACCAGCGTTGCGGCGATGAGAATAAGCACGACCTGGACATAACCGACGAGGATATAAGGCACAACCTTAGCGAGCATAACCTCGATAGGCCGCACGGGCATGGCAAGGAGGTTTTCCATCGTGCCGCGCTCGCGCTCACGCGTGATCGACAGCGCCGTTACGAAGACCGTCGAGAATATCAAAACAATGACAATCAACCCCGGCACGACGTTGAGCACAGTCAGCCGCTCCGGGTTGTAGCGGGCGTGAACCACAATCTGGAATGGCGGCGGAGCCGACTGCGCTTGGCGGACAGGTGGCAGGTCCCGGCTGAGCGCCTCCGAAAGAGCTGGCAGCGCGGCGGTAGCGTTGGCGACGGCGGTCGGGTCGCTCGCGTCGGCGTCGACGAGCACTGACGGCGTTTCGTCGCGGTCAACGGAGCGGTCGAAGTTCGCCGGAAGGGCGATGACGAATAGCAGCTCGCCCTGCGCCAGGGCGCGTTCGGCCTCGGCTTCGGACGAAAGCGTTGAAATGTCAAAGTAGCCCGTGTTCTGGAGCGCCGTGATAAGCGATCGCTCATATTTCGAATGATTGACGGAGAGGAGACCGGTAGGCATGTGCTTCGGGTCGGTGTTGATCGCGTAGCCGAACAAAAAGAGCTGCATCATCGGCAACGCGATAATAAATCGCAATGTTATCGGGTCGCGCACGATTTGCAGCCACTCCTTGCGCAGGAGCGCGACGAACCGCCTGAAGGAGAAGCTGCTCAAGGTTCCTCTCCTTTCACAGCCAGCATGTGGATGAACACGTCCTCCAGGCGCGGCTCGACTTCGCTCCAGGCGAGAGAGCCGGCGCCGTCAGATGCGATGGCTTTTTCGAGCGCGTTACGGTCGGTTCCCGCGATGCGCAGGGCGCGGCCGAAAACGGCGGCGGCCTCGACTCCCGGCGTGCGGCGCAGGCGCCGCGCGGCGTCGTCTACATCTTCGCCCGCCGCCTCGAATGTTATCAGCCCCGAATGACGGGTGATATCCGCGGCGGCGCCCTGGACGACGATGCGCCCAGTTGCGAGATAGACGATGGATGCGCACCGTTCTGCTTCGTCCATGTAGTGTGTCGAGACGAGGACGGTCAACCCCTCGCTGGCCATCTCGTGGATCAGGTCCCAGAAATCGCGACGCGCCTTGGCGTCGACGCCCGCTGTCGGCTCGTCGAGCAGCAGGAGCTTTGGCCGGTGCAAGACACAAGCGGCGAGCGCGAGCCGCTGCTTCCAGCCGCCCGAGAGCTGTCCTGCCAACTGGTCACGCCGTTCGACGAGCCCCATTTTTTCCATGATGGCGCCAACAGCCTCGCGCGGATTGGCCATCAGATAGACGCTTGCGACCAAATCGAGATTTTCGAAAACCGTAAGGTCCTCATAGAAGCTGAACTTCTGCGTCATGTAGCCGACCCCGCGCCGAATCAGCGAGCCTTCGCGAATGATGTCGCGCCCGAGACACGCGCCGCTGCCACCATCCGGCGCGAGAAGGCCGCACAACATGCGGATCGTCGTCGTCTTGCCGCTGCCGTTGGCGCCGAGGAAGCCGCAAATCTCGCCGCTTTTGACCTGCAACGTGAGCCCGTCGACGACTTTGCGGGGGCCAAAGCTCTTCCGTAGTTCATGGACGTCGATGACGAAGTCCGTCATGGCTGTCCATCCTTCGCAATCGGCCGCACCGCCACAGGCTCGCCCGGGTTTAGCAACGGGGCTTTTTTCAGTGGCGGCCTGGCCTCGACCCTGTAAACGAGCTTCGCCCGGCTTGACTCGCTATAGATGACCGGCGGCGTGTATTCCGCCTGCGGCGATATGAAAGAGATCGTCGCGGTGAGGTCGCCGGGGCAATTGTCGCAGATAAGCTTGACTTGGTCGCCATAATGCACTGTGGCGAGCATCTCCTCGGGCACGAAGAATCGTACGAAAATGTTCTCCGGCGGCAACAGTGAAACCACCGGGCCTCCCGCCGGGATTGTTTCGCCGGGGCGGGCGAGCACGTCCGCGACGACGCCGGCGGCCGGCGCGGCGACGTGGCGCTGGTCAAATCGCCATCGCGCCATGGCCAGCGCGGCGCGCGCGCCCTCGACAGCCGATTCCTGCGCTTTGATTTCGTACTCCCGGCCGAGCGGGGCGCGCAATTGCGCCAGCGCCGCGCTGAGCGCCTGCACCTTGGCGTCGGCGGATTTCAGATCGGCGCGGCGCTGATCGGCGAGCTGCGCCGTCGCGTTGCCTGACAGGAGAAGCTTTTCCGTCCGCTGGAGGTCTGCCCGGGTCTTGTCGCGGGCAGCCTCGGCGTCGGCGAGGTTTGCTTGCGCCTGTTCTATCTCGGTGGGTTTGCCGCCGGACTGGAGATTGACGAGTTGCCCCTCGGCTTGGGTAAGCTGCCGCCTTGCCTGGTCAACCGCGGCCCGGTCGGCGATGTCGTCTTGATCAAACAGCGGCTCTCCCAAGGCGACTTGCGAGCCTCTTTCGACAAAGAGGGCTGTAAGGAGTCCTGCTAGGGTCGGACCGACCTTGATAAAGTCGGCCTCGGCATAGCCTTGCCAATCGGGCCGCCGCACGGCGCCGGTCTGGCGCCACCGCCACCACCCCGCGCCAGCCAGCGCTAGGATCGCCACCGCGAGCGTGAGGCGGCGGTTCACGGCGCGACCTCATTCTTGCGGCATCCAGCGTGCATGCCATACCCTTCATGTCTGGACGCGCCAGCGAGGCTCGACGTCGCGAGCATTCATGCGTTTCGCTGAGGCCGCCGCCTTCATAGCGCCTCGGTCTTGAAGGCGCCAATGCGCCTAAGAAAAAGCCCTCGCGCGAGGCGAGGGCGTCTTGAGGTCGAAAAGCGGACGCAACCGCGGCGGCGCTTCAGGGCAGCATGATGCTGTGGTCGTAGTCGACGAGGCCGCGGCTGGTGATGACGATCCAGCCGCCGCCGCGCCGCTCAATCGCTTTCACGGTGCCGGCGCCGGGGATCTCATCGCCCAGGGCGACCTCCATCGAGCCTCGCGCGTTCTCGACCAGCGCGACGCCATCGTAAACGTCGCGGACGACCCAGTCGGTAATCAGTGCGAGCCGTTTCCGCGGCTCAGCTGCCGGCTGCGTTTTGGCTTCCAGCGACGGGTTGCGGTTTTGCGTCGCCGCTTTCAGCATCGGGCCTACCGAGCCGGTCGGCAGCGCCGTCTGCTTCTCGATGCGGTCCAGCCGTTCGGCCATCTGTTTCAGCGCCGGATCATGCTGAAGACGATCGACTTTGTTCGAAATCTCCGCGAGAGCGCCGCTCGTCTCGGTCTTGACGGCGTCCAATTTGCTCTTCAAAGCATCGACGCCTTTTTCGAGGGCATGCTGATCCTTGGCGGCCTGGCCGCCTTGGGCGATGGCGACGCGCAGCGCGTCCACATTGGCTTTCAGCGCGCTTATGTCGTCGGCCATCTTTTCCGTCTTGCGGAGAATTTCGGCGCGCGCGGCGCTGTCCGCCGAGACGGCCTCCGGCGTCGCCTTTTCGCCGTTGCCAGCAGGGCCAAAAAAATAGGTTCCCGCAGCGAAGGCGAAGCCTAGCACGCAAAGCACGAAAGCCGCATTCGATCCAAAATTGAGCGCCGCCGCCAACCGTCCGGGCGGCGGCTCCCGTCCGGCGCCCGCATCCTTCCGGTCGAAGAATGGCGCGAAATCGGAAAATCCGCTATCCGTCAGACTGAGCTTTGCGCCTTGCGCCTTGGCCGCGCCCTGCGACGCGCCGACGATTTCGCGACCATCGCTTTGCGGGCTCGCGTCGTTACTGGCGGTTTCGCCCGCGCTCGCCTGATCCTGCGCCGCTTCGCCGTCGCACGTTAGGGCGTCTGTCGCCCTGATTGCGTAAAGCTTGCCGCCGTCCCCATCACGGCGCTCGTCGGGCGGCGGGGCGGCCTTGTCGTCGGAATGGTCCATTAGTTTGTCCTTGGAAGGTTAACAAATCACGATGACAATTGATCTTGTTCCCTTAAATCTGCGTTAAAGTTAGGCGGCGCAGCGACGAGATCAGGCGGCCGGGTTAAGCCATTTCTGGCTTTTTGTCTCGTGAACCGCCGGGATAGACAGCTTTTCCGCTGGAATGCTCACCGCAATTTGAACTGCACACGATTGGCTTGAAGCGACGAAAAGATGGAGGAGCGCAATGGTCAAGACCCGTCAGACGGCCGTCAATTTCATCGCGCAGATCTTCGTCGCGGCTTTAGGGGCCGCGGCGCAGGCGCAATCCCCGTCCACGCCTCCGGGGCGCGAACAAGGGGCCGCAACCCTCTTGAACAAGGACTATTTGACGTCGACCGGCGCTACGGTTCCGCATCCGGGCGCGCCGCAAGGCACCGGCGTCACGCCTCTCGACCGGGGTATCCAGCAGCGCGACAACCAGGTGGAAAAGGGCATCTGCAGCAATTGCTGACGCCGGCAAGCTTTCGATATGCTTTAGGCCGAAGCTTTGCGGAGGGCAGGAAAGTGCGCGTCGACGGCAAGGCCTATAGGACGATCTGGGCGAGCGACGACGCCGGCAGCGTCACGATCATCGACCAGACGCTTCTGCCGCACCGCTTCGCGCTCGTCACGATTGCCGACGTCGCCGCCGCCGCTCGCGCCATAAAAGACATGCAGGTGCGGGGCGCGCCCTTGATCGGGATCGCCGCCGCCTACGGCGTCGCTCTCGCGATGCGCTGCGATCCATCAAATGACAATCTCCACCGGGCCTGCGGCCTGCTCAGCGCGACGCGGCCAACCGCCATCAATCTGCGGTGGGCGCTGAACAAGATGGAAGGGCTCCTCGCCCCGCTGGCGCCGCCGGCGCGCTGCGAGGCCGCCTTCGCTCAGGCGGAGGCGATGGCGCAGGGCGACGTCGCCCTCTGCGAAGCGATCGGCGCGCATGGCGCCGCGCTCATCCAAAAGATCGCTGCGCGCAAGGCCGCCGGCGGCGCCGTCAATGTCCTCACCCATTGCAACGCGGGCTGGCTCGCCACCATAGACTGGGGCACGGCGACGGCTCCGATCTACAAGGCGCATGACGCCGGCCTCAAGGTCCATGTCTTCGTCGATGAGACGCGTCCGCGCAACCAGGGCGCGTCTCTGACGGCCTGGGAGCTCGCTCATCACGGCGTGCCGCATACGGTGATCGTCGACAATGCCGGCGGCCATCTGATGCAGCACGGCGAGGTTGATCTCGTCATCGTCGGCACCGACCGGACGACCGCGTCGGGCGATGTCTGCAACAAGATCGGCACCTATCTCAAGGCGCTGGCGGCGAAAGACAATGGCGTGCCCTTTTATGTCGCGGCGCCCTCCCCCTCGATCGATTTCTCGATTTCCGACGGCGTTTTGGAGGTCCCGATCGAGATCCGGCCACAACAGGAGGTGACCCATATCTCCGGGCTAGCCGCCAACGGCGAGGTCGTCAACGTCCGCCTCACTCCGGAAGGCGGCGCGGCGCTCAATCCCGCCTTCGACGTGACGCCCGCGCGTCTCGTCACAGGATTGATCACGGAGCGCGGCGTGATCGCCGCCAGCCGCGAGGCGCTGGCGAAAACATTCCCCGAGCGCGCGCGCCCTCTTGTCAAAACCATTGCAGTAAGGCGTTGACCGTCCGCGGCGAGCAGCTCAGCCTGCGACACCGAGTGTTCGCCTTTCCAAAGCCCAGATTTCATTCAACTCTCGTTCAGCTTCCCTTTCGCATCGTCGACCTCATCGGCTGTCCGCACTTGGCGATCATGAAAACAATTTCGAGACTGCCCCTCACCCTTTTCGCGCTCATTTCGCTGGCTCTCGTCTCGCCCTTGCGGGCGGAAACGGAAAAACGCATCGCCTTCGTGGTCGGCGACGCCGCCTATCCGGCGGGTTCCCTCGCCACTCCCGCCAATGACGCCGGCCTCATCGCCCAGACCTTGCAGGCCGCCGGTTTCGATGTCGCTGGCGCGCGTGACCTCGATGGCGAAGCGTTGCGCTCTGCGTTCCGCGACTTTCTCGAGAAGGCTCAGGCATCGGGACCCGACACCGTCGCGTTCGTCTACCTTAGCGGTTACGGCGCACAGCTCGACGGCGAGAACTATTTCGTGCCGGTGGACGCGAAGATAGCGGCCGCGCCGGATGTGGCGGTCGAAGCGTTGCGCGTTTCCGATTATACGAAGCGCCTCGCCGGGCTTCCCTTGAAGGCGAGCTTTATCGTCCTCGATGCGGCGAGGGCCTCCCCCTTCGCTAAGTCTGGTCAGCCGCTGGCCGGCGGACTGGCGATCGCCGACGCCGAGCCGAACATGCTGATCGCTTTCAACGCCGCGCCGGGCACGGTCGCGCCCTCCGAGAGCGGGCCCTACGGCGGCTACGCCCGGGCGCTCGCCGAAATGATCCGGGAAGGCGGCCTGTCGCCATCGCAGGTCTTCGACGGGGTGCGGCTGCGCGTCAATGAAGAGACCAAAGGGGCGCAGGCGCCTTGGGACGCATCGAGGATCGCCGCGCCATTCGTCTTCTTCGAGCGCGCGAAAGACGCGCCGCCCCCCGCCCTCGCGGCGGAGCAGGTCAGCGCGATGCGGTCGCAGCCGCTCGGCGAGCTCGGCGCGCAGGACGCCTACGCCGCCGCGATCGAGCGCGATACATTGCAAGGCTATGAGGAATTTCTCGCCGCTTATCCGTCCGATCCCTTGGCGAATCGCGTCCGCGCCCTGCTCGCCGCCCGGCGCGAGGCTTTGACCTGGCAGCGAACCTGCCACGTCAACTCGCCGAACGCTTACTGGTCCTATCTCAGCCGGTATCCGCGCGGCCCGCATGTTCCCGACGCGCGTCAGCGCCTGACGACTTTGGCGGCGCCGGAGGAGCCGCCCCCTTCTTTTGCGCCCATCATTTACGACGTGCCGCCACCGCCGCCGCCGGAAATCATTTACGTCGATCGTCCGGTGCTTTTCTTGGACGATCCAGCCTTCGGCTTCGCGCCGCCGCCGCCAATCGTCTTCCTTGCTCCTCCTCCGACCTATCTTGTCTATTTACCGCCGCCGCCGCCGGTTGAACTATTCGTGCTTCCGGTCCCTGTCTTTGTACCAGTCCCCGTTTGGATCAATCCGCCTCCCTATGTGGCGCCGCCCCCTGACAACGTCATCTTCGCCAACATCCACAACACGACCATCATCAACAATAATACCAACGTCATCAATCCAGCAGCGCCGCACCTTGCCCCAGCGCCAGGTCTGCCGACGGCGGCCGCCATTGGCGCTGGAGCGGCGGCGGCGGTGATCGCCGCGAAAGTGGCGCTGCCACCATCCGTGGCGAAAAAGGCGACAATGATTGGAGGCGGCAACGCAGGGTCTTTGGGAAACGCGAAACAGCCCGGGTCCACGGCGCTCCCAGGCCAGCCCGGGGCTTTGCCGGCAACTGGTTTGCCGCACGGAGGCGCCCTGCCTGGCGCGAACGGCAAGCCGTCGCCGGGGCCAAGCGGTCAGCCGGCGGCGCCCTCGCAACAAAAAACTCAACCGGCCGGCGCGCTTAAGACTCCTTCAGGAGGACCGACGCCAAACAACCCGCCCGCTGCTCACGCCTTGCCAAGCGGCCAGCAGCTTCCCCCGTTGCCCCGCGGGCACGCCGTCCTGGGAGCAGCAAAGCCTGGCGCAAACGGCAAGCCGTCGCCGGGGCCGGGCGGAGGGCAACCTTCGGGGCCGAACAGCAAACCCGCGGTTACGGGACGTGCTCCGACCATTGCTCCGAGACCGCAACAGCCCCGCGCGCCGCAACAGGCGCGCCCAGCGCCGCAGCCGCAACCGGCTTCTCCGCCGCCCCACGCGCCACAGCAATCGCAACAGGCGCGCCCGCCGCAACCAGCTTCTCCGCCGCCCCACGCGCCACAGCAATCGCAACAGGCGCGCCCGCCGCAACCAGCTTCTCCGCCGCCCCACGCGCCACAGCAATCGCAACAGGCGCGCCCGCCGCAACCGGCTTCTCCGCCGCCCCACGCGCCACAGCAATCGCAACAGGCGCGCCCGCCGCAACCAGCTTCTCCGCCGCCCCACGCGCCACAGCAATCGCAACAGGCGCGCCCGCCGCAACCGGCTTCTCCGCCGCCCCACGCGCCACAGCAATCGCAACAGGCGCGCCCGCCGCAACCAGCTTCTCCGCCGCCCCACGCGCCACAGCAATCGCAACAGGCGCGCCCGGCGCAGCCGGCGTTTCAGCCGTCCCGCGCTCCGCCGCCGCAACAGGCGCGCCCGGCGCCTCAGCAGCAGCGCGGGTGCGGCCAGCCTGGCCTGCCACCCTGCCACTGATGACGATTGCGCCGGCTTGGTCCGCTAAAGCATGATAGTTAACTGACTTTTCCGATAAGATCATGTGTTGAAGCAATAGGTTAAAGAGCGGGATGCGATTCTTTCGTCCCGCTCCAACCGATGATCCTGAACACCAACAGACTATCCGGAGAAGCTCTTGCGTCAATAAATTAGAACGGCGGCGAACAAATCCAATTCGAGCCTAAGCGATTCCGCCCGGATCCTCATCTCATCGGCGCGGTCGCCGGCCGGCATTCATGAAGGTAAAAGCCTTCAAGCGGGTTGAACTCGCCGCGCCATGGCGCGTCGCTGAGCACCCGCCGCGCGTCGGAAACTCCCGCCTCCCAGCGGGCGCGGATCCCGGCGCGGCTGAAGTCGATGTCTTTGGTATGGTCCTCGCCTTCCAGTTGCGGCGCGAGGAGCCGGACCACATGCATCCGGGTGAGGCAGCCATAGCTCGCCATCTCGTGCACCAGCTCCGTTTCGCGCTCCTCCTTCGGCAAACGCGCCGCGAGCTCAGCGACGATGTGGCGCAGGCGGTGAATTTGCTCCTGACGTCTGATATGCGTCACCGTGCGGCTGCAATATTGAATGTCTTTTTGCCGGTTCAGCACTTGCCTGATCGTCTGCGGCTCCGGTCCGTCGGGGTTCCAGACATGGACGGCGAAAATCAGCGAATTGCGGCGCGGCCGGTCGTCGAACACCGCCTCGACCGGCGTATTCGACAGGATGCCGCCGTCCCAATAGAGCTCGCCCTCGATTCGCACGGCGGGGAACGCCGGCGGCAGCGCGCCCGACGCCATCACATGCCGCACGCCGATCTGCGTGTCGCGGCTGTCGAAATAGCGCATTTCAGCGGTTCGCACATTGGCCGCGCCGACGGTCAGGCGTGGCGCCAGGCTCTCAATGAGCGAGAAGTCGACCAGGTCGTTCAGGGTCGCCTCAAGCGGCTGCGTCGAATAATAGCCGGCGGAATCCGCCGCGAGCGGAAAGTTTTGCCCGAAAAAGGCGATCGGGTTGGGTTTGAAAAAATTGGCGACGCCAGAGGTCAAGGTCATCCAGTTGGCGAGGCTCGCGCCGAAAAAGGGCATGCTGCCAACGGATTCGAGAGCTGGCTCCTGTTCGATCCGGCTCCAGAAAGCGCGCAGTTTGGCGAGCCGCCGCTCCCGCTTGTTGCCGGCGATAAGGCTGGCGTTGATGGCGCCGATCGATGTGCCAATGACCCAGTCCGGCTCGACGCCAGCTTCATGCAACGCCTCATAGACGCCGGCCTGATAGGCGCCGAGGGCGCCGCCGCCTTGCAACACCAGGACGATCTGGCCAAGCTCGGACAGGCCGTCAGTCAGGTCTTTTGCGGGGCCGCCCGCCGCATTGCCCACAGCACCCGAAGGACGATCGTCTCGCATCGCAGCAACCCCTGCCCCTGCGCCGCTCTGATGCGGCCGCAACGCGCCAAGCGACTGCCGCCGGCAGCATGGCGGCCGCACGCCGCGCTATGTAGGCTGTTCGGCGCGGCGCGCTCTTTCGTTACGGAGA
Source organism: uncultured Alphaproteobacteria bacterium (assembly GCA_963815815.1). Classification (GTDB taxonomy): domain Bacteria; phylum Pseudomonadota; class Alphaproteobacteria; order Rhizobiales; family Beijerinckiaceae; genus Methylocapsa. Next base: position 91,193 of record CAWFIA010000004.1, on the reverse strand, counting down.
TTAGCGCAAGCGCCTTTCCCCGCGCGCCACACCGCAGGGCGGCCTACTCTTTGAGGGTCGCCGAGAAGCGCTCGTCCTCGCGTGCCTCGCGCCGCCACCAGAAAAAGGCGGCGGCGATTGCAGCGATGACGATCACGATGAACGTCATGAACAGCGCCGACTGGTCGAGCCAGGCGATGGCGGGAACGCCGAGCGCCATCACGGCGCCGTTGAGGCACATCCGCCAGGACGCGATATGGACGCCGGCGATGAAGGTGCCAAGCGCCAGCAAAAGCAAAATCGTGAGGCTGACGGTAAGGGTGTCGGCGATGGCCTGGACGCTCGGCAGCAGCATGAGATTCATGGCGGCGAGAAACGCCCCCCAATGCAACGCCTGCGTCCAGATCAGACGCCAGCGCGCCTTGCCGTCATGAGCGTGCGGCCAGCCCGAAGCGATGCTGACCACCGCAATGACGAGCGCCATAAACTCCCAATAGCCGACCAGGCGCTGTTGCGTCATGCTGATGTAGCCGACGCCGCCGAGCGTCAGCACGAGAATGATGAGAAAAGGCAGCTCGCGGATCCAGAAGCCTGGGCCCTCGGGCGCATCGTCCCAATCGTCTGCTTTTTTCGTCTCGCTCATGGCCGCCCATCCATGGAAAAAGCGCGCAATCCGCTAACGCGCTCGATTTGAACACTCAGTCTTTCTCGCTCACTTTGGCGTTGGCGGACGAAGATCCGCCGCGCTGCGCGCTCTTATGCCAGGAGTAGACGACGCCGAGGCCGACCAGGGCGACGACAAGCCCGAGGACGATGACGATGGCCGATTGCTGCAGCCAGGCGATGGCCGGGACGGAGAGCGCCATGACGACGCCGATGAAGCAGATCTGCCAGGACAGGATGTTGATGCCCGCGGTCACCGTGCCGAGCGCCAGGAGCAGGAGCACCGTGAGGCCCGTCGCCTCCGGATTGAGCAATCTTTGAACGCCGGGCAGAAGCGCCAGGTTCATCGCGACGAGGAACGCCGCCCAATGCAGCGCTTGCGTCAGAATCAGACGAAAGCGCGCCTTCCGGTCATGCATTTCCGCCCAGGCGGTCGAGACGACGGTGACCCCGATGACCAGAGCCATGAACTCCCAATAGCCGACGAGATTGCGTCGCGACACGCTCGTATAGCCGACGCCGAGGAGCATCAGGCCGAGTACGACGAGATAGGGAAGCTCCCGCAGCCAGAAGCTGGTTCTTGGCGAGGGCGTAGCGCGCCCGCCCGGATCATCCGCCAATTGAGTTTCACTCATGACGATCCCTTGGCTCGAGGGCTGCAAAGTCTTGCTTGCGCCGTGGGTCTTGCGGCAGAAATACCCTGCTGAGAAAGAAAAGAATAGGGATTTTCGATATTAAGGCGAGACTGCCCCAAGCCTAGCGCGCCGTTTCGGAAGCGACATGCGCCAAAAAAGCTCTGAAGATTTTACGCGAGCGCATGAAGCGCATGGATGTCGCAGCGCCGCCTACGGCCGCACTGAAACCACGAGCCTTGCACACTTCGATGATCGCGTAACAAAAGCGCGCAAAGTGTACGATCGTTGGGTCGCTGCGTCGAGCACGCTCGCAATCTTGGAGCGGCTCGGTGCGCGCCTGGGGTTTTAGGCTTTCTGCCGGAAGCCAGCTGCTCTCGCCGTGCGGAAGTATTTTGCACTGTGCCGAAGGAGCGCCGTGGGGTCGCAGCGCGTCGGCGGCGCGGCCGCGGCGGCGCTCACGGCAGCTCAAGGCAAAAGGCGCGGACGGGCAGAGGCAGCGGCGCCCGCCTGGCGCAGCAGGCCGCCCTCTGAGCTGGCCGCCGCGAGCGAGGCCGCGAGCGCGGTCGCGCCCACCGCCGGATCGACGCCGGTCGCCCGCGGCGCCGCCGCGAACGCCGGGCGGGAAAATTGGAGACCTTGGTTGCACAGGCGTGCGCTTTCGGATCGCTTGAGCAAAATCCAAGAAAGCGCCGCGGCCGATCGCCGCCCGCCAAATTCGTCTTGCCAACGCTAGTTGGAGCGGCGATCCTGACCCCGCCGCGATCGGTTTGGCTCGTCCCTGTTGACGCCGGTCTTCCATCAAAATGGTCGCGCTTGCCAGGAGGAGAGCATGCCCGAAGGCAAAAAGAGCGGCGTCGCGAGATTTCGCCGATTCGTGCTGGGCGCCCCCTCGATCCGCTGGATCCGCGCACCCGCCACCGCATCGCGCTGATTCCCCTGCTGGCCTGGGTCGGCCTCGGCGCCGACGGGCTCTCCTCCTCCTGCTACGGCCCGGAGGAGGCGTTCAAGGCGCTCGGCCCGCATATCTACCTCGGCCTGTTTTTGGCGCTCGCCACCGCGGTCACGGTGTTCGTCATCGCGCTCGGCTACAACCAGGTGATCCAGCTTTTCCCAACCGGCGGCGGCGGCTACCGGGTGGCGACGGCGCTGCTCGGCCCCTACGCGGGGCTGGTTTCGGGATCCGCGCTGCTGGTTGATTACGTGCTTACCATCACCACTTCGCTGGCCAGCGGCGCGGACGCGTTGTTCAGCCTGCTGCCGGTGGCGGCGCAGCCCTTCAAGCTCGGCGCCGAAGTGGCGCTGGTCCTCGCCATGACGACGCTGAATTTTCGCGGCATGAAGGAGTTGATCGCCGTTCTGGCGCCGATCTTCCTTGGCTTCGTAGTCACCCACGGCTTCCTGATCGTCTACGGCGTCGCCTATCATACGGAGAGTCTGCCAGGACTCGCGCCGGACACCCTTGGGCAAACGAGCCAACTCGCGCATAACATGGGCTGGATGTTCGTGCTGGCGTTGTTCTTGCGCTCCTTCTCGCTGGGAGGCGGCACGTACACTGGCCTCGAGGCCGTGTCGAACAATGTCGGCATGCTGGCCGAGCCGCGCGTGCGCAATGGGATGTGGACGATGTTCCTCATGGCGAGCTCGCTCGCCTTCACGGCAGGCGGCATCATCCTGCTCTACATGCTTTGGAAAGCGACGCCGGTCGAAGGGCGGACGCTGAACGCCGTGGTTTTTCAATCGATTATCGGCAGCTTCGGCTGGCGCAGTGCGTGGCTGCCGGCGGCGTTACTTGCGCTCGTGCTGGCGCTTGAGGCGGGTTTGCTGCTGGTCGGCGCGCAGACCGGCTTTCTCGACGGCCCGACGGTGCTGTCCAATATGGCCGCCGACTCCTGGGTGCCGCGCCATTTCCGCGACCTTTCGAGCCGCCTGGTGCGGCAGAACGGCATCGTCATGATGGGGCTGTCTTCGTTGGCGATCTTGTTATGGACCGGCGGCCAGGTCGATCTGCTGGTGGTGTTGTACAGCATCAATGTGTTCCTGACCTTCAGCCTGACGTTGCTCGGCATGTGCGTCTACTGGTGGAAGCTCCGCAAGGAGGATGACACGTGGGTGCGGCATTTCGGCTTCTCTGCGCTTGGGCTTTCGCTGACGGCCAGCATCCTGGTCATCACGACTTTCGAGAAATTCACCGCGGGCGGCTGGCTGACGGTGGTCGTCACTGGACTTGTCATCGCGCTCTGCATGTTGACGAAACGGCATTACGACGAAACCCGCAACGAGATCGGCCGTGCCGATGCGGAGTTCGCCGCCCTGGCCGTTCAGCCCGACGTGCCGGGGCCCCCGCTGGACCCGTCGAAACCGACTGCGGTGCTGCTTGTCGGCAAGCACCTCGGCTGCAACATGCACACGATGCTATGGGCGTCGCGCCTGTTCCCGAATTATTTCAAGAACTTCATCTTCCTGGCGGTCGGCGAGGTGGACGCGCAGAGCTTCGAGGGTCAGGAGAACCTCGAACGGCTGCGCGTCGCGATGGAGAAATCGCTTGGCGTCTGCGTCGCATTTTGCCACCGGCACGGCCTCGCAGCCACATATGAGATCGGGTTCTGCACCGACCCAGTCGAGGAATTCGACAGATTGGCCGAACGCGTGCTGGAAAAATACCCCAACGCCGTCTGCTTCGCCACCAAGCTCATCTTCCCCCGCGTCAACATGCTGACCAAATGGCTGCACAATCAGACGCCTCTCATTCTGCAGCAACGGCTGCATCTGGCCGGGCGCCAGATGGTGTTGCTGCCGATGAAAATCGGATAAGCAAGCGGCGCTCGGGCCATCGCCGAATGGGGTCAAACTAACAGCGCGCCGCCTTCTTCGTCTTACCACCCGGCGCGGACTGCGCGATGATGGCGAGCAGCGCCTCGGCGGCTCGGCTGCGTCGCCGCTTGTGGCAGCTCAAGGCGTAAAAGGCGCGATCGGGCAGAGGCAGCGGCGCCTCGCGCAGCAGGCCGGCCTCTAAGCTCGGCGCGGCGACCGAGGCCGAGAGCGCGGTCGCGCCCATGCCCGCCTCCACCGCCGCGCGCGCCGCCTCGTTCGAAGGCATCTCCATGACCAGGCGCAGTTCCGCCGGGTCGACGCCGAGCGCCCGCAGCGCCGCCTCGAACGCCGAGCGCGTGCCCGAGCCTTTTTCGCGCAGGACCCATTCGCCGGCTAGCAGGTCGCCCGCGGGTGAGTTCGTCGCGCTCCGCCCAGGGATGCTGCGGCCCGACCACCAGCGCGAGTTGATCGCGCGCGATCGGCAGCGTATCGAGGCGCGCGTCGTGGACCGAGCCCTCGATGAAGCCGATTTCGACTTTTCCTTGCAGAACCGCCTCGGCGACCTGCGCCGTATTGCCGATGGAAAGGCGGACATCGATCAAAGAATAGGCGCGCCGGAAGGCGACGAGATGGCGCGGCAGCCAATAGCTGGCGATGGTTTGGCTCGCCTGAACGGCGAGCGCGCCCCGCCGCAGGCCGGCGATTTCGCGCAAGGCGCGCTCCGCCGCCGCGGCGCCAGCCAGAACGGAGCGCGCCTCGGCGAGGAACAGGCGGCCGGCCTCGGTCAGCTCGATCCGGCGTCCGACGCGGTCGAATAATTTCGTATCGTGCCGCGCCTCGAGCGCGGCGATCGCACTCGAGACCGCCGATTGCGCAAGGTTCAGCTCGCGCGCGGCCTGCGTCACATGCAGCCGCTCTGCGACGGCGACGAAAATGCGAAGCTGCTCCAGAGTCATGTCCGCCTCGCTTTAAAGGGCCAATCAATCATGTTTTCAGATTAATTCAATTAGAATAATGTATTTATCAGATTTGCTGCGCCACCCTAGATATGGCTTGCCAACTGAGCGGAGCCGGAGCATGACGCAGATCGACGGATCGCCTTCAATACTGTCGGAACGGGAACAAGGAGGCGGCCGCCGCCTGCGGGAGATGGTGCGCCAATTCACGCCCAATTGGTTTGCGGCCACCATGGGAACCGGCGCGCCGGCGCTGGCGCTGAATCAGTTTCCGCTTCCGCTTGCCGTCTATGCGCTGGCGACGCTAGCCCTGGCGAACGCCGCGCATGTCGCCTTCTTGTCGGTCATCGGCGCCGTTCTGGTCGTTTTCCTCGCAACGTTCTGGCTGATCGTCGCGGCGCGGACGGTGGCGGGCGCGTGGCGCGGGACGCTCTTCATTGCGCCCTGCCTTTTGGCGACCGGCGATCATGCTTTCGGCTTGCGCAACAGATAGACGTCCATCACCCAGCCGTTGTCGCGCTTCAGGCGCTCGCGCAGCGCCTTGATATCGTCGCGCACTTCCGCGAGCCGGCCGCGCGCCAGCGCCTCGCCGGGCGCGCCGATGTTGGCGCCCCAGTAGATGTCCAAATCGTCTGCTTCGATGGAAGCCAGCGTCTCGCCTCCGTCGAGCATCACAATGAGGCTGTCGGCGTCGTCGGGAAATTTTTCGATGAGCTTGCGGCCGGTCGTGACGTGAACGGATTCGCCGATCCGGTTGAGGGCGATCTTGTGTTTCGCGGCGAGAGCCTGAATGCTGGACACGCCCGGAATGATCTCATGATCGAAGGCGATTGCGCCCTTGGCGTGGATTTTCTCGATGATGCGCAAGGTGCTGTCGTAGAGCGTCGGGTCGCCCCAGACAAGGAAAGCGCCGCATTGCGCCTCGCCCAACTCCTCGGCGAACATGCGTTCATAAACCTCTTCGATCGCCGCGTGCCAGTCCGCGACGCTCGATTTATAGTCCATAAAATCCTTGGCGCGCTCCGGCGTGCGAAAGGTGACGAAGCGGTGCGAGTCCGTCTTGCAATAACGCTCGCAGATGGCGAGCCTTTGCTCGCGCAGGCTCGCCTTTTCGGCTCCTTTGTCGGGGATGAAGAACACGTCGGCGCGGTTCAGCGCGTTGATCGCCTGCACGGTCATATATTCGGGATTGCCAGCGCCAATGCCAATGATGAGTATTTTTCGCAAGATTCTTTTGCTCCTCGTCGCCGCACTGTCCGCTGATCCATAGCAGTATAGGCGATGGCGAGCGACGGTCCGGCGAGCGCCGCCGCCAAAAAAGGGCCAAAGCTGACAACGGGCGCAGTGCGGTCGGTCCTCGGCGTCGCGACAGTTCGCCAACTGAAGCGCTGGCTTCGCACGGCTGTTTATATTAGATCGACAAGACAATCCGCCTCGTTGCAAAGGAACGAACGATGACTCCCTTGCTACTGGCCTTTCTGATTGGCGTCGTCGCCGGGCTTCGATCGTTCCTGCCGCTGGCCGCCGTCAGCTGGGCTGCGCATCTCGGCTGGCTGCATTTGACCGGCGGCCCGCTCGCGATTCTAGGCGCTCCGGCGGCGCGCTTTATTCTGACGGCCTTGGCTTTGGCGGAGCTCGTCGCCGACAAGCTGCCGCAAATGATGAGCCGAAAAACGCCGGGACCGTTCGCCTTCCGCATCATCTCCGGCGCCGTGTCCGGCGCGGCCGTCGGCGCCTCCGCCGGATCTTTGATCGGCGGTCTAATTGCGGGGGCGGCCGGCGGCCTCGTCGGAACCCTTGGCGGCTACGAAGGGCGCTCTCGGCTGGCCGCGGCGAGCGGCAGGGATCTGCCGGCCGCCTTGATCGAGGATGCGATCGGGATTGTTCTGGCGCTGCTGGTCGTTTTCTCAGCGTGAGCAAGCGCTTCAGCGCCATCGGCATTGGCGTCGGTCAGAAGGGTTCGCCGTTTGCCGGCCGCGCGGCGGCCAGACTTAAGGAATGGGCGGAGTCTTATGCTTGGACGAGCACGGGAGCCGCCGCGCAAGCAACCAGAGTCGGCGATGAAGCTTGGCGCCGGTATAATATTGGCTTCCGCCGCTTGGAGCGGGCTGCCGCAAGCAGTGGCGCCCAAATGAAGCCTTGCATTTTCCTGTCGAGCGGCTCACACTACATACACTGTACGGCATCATCGAGGTGGATTCCATGACCGAACATGAAGGCGTAAAGTACCCCGAAGGAGCGGACCGAAGGGTCCTCGAATCTGGGCATGCGCGCTCGATCGAGGAGCACGAGAGACGGTTCGCAGCAGCCCATGAAAAGTTTCTGCGTGACTCAGAGCACAAAGCAACCGCGCTGAATGCGTCGTTCGAGCTTCTGGGTTTCAGTCGTGAACAAGTCGAAAGCGCGGTCGCAGAGCAGTATGCAGCGAGCCGTGATTACGTGCGGAGGATACGGCTTTCTCCGAAGCCACCCCCTTCAGGACACAATCCAATACGCTATCCGCCCTACGATTTCAGTTGGTCCGGAGTCAATTGCGGTGGAATCGATGCGTGTAAGCTTTACGGACCTGACGCAGCCAGCGGAGAGATCGGTGCTGATCTATTCACGTCAACAGCCGGTGGAGCCGGGTCGGGAGCATATGTCGGGGACTGGTTTTACTCGCAGTCGGAAGACACATGGAGCGTATCGGTTCAAGCCTACGTCTGGGGCGCGGGTTATGTAGCTTCGGCATTCGGATACGCATCCGCCTACGCTGGCCTGCAGTTGTTCGTGCGGGACAACTCCACCGGCGATGTATACGTGACCACCACTGACATATATAACAAGTCGGCCGATGGTTTCGGGTTCGACATCACGCAGTTCGACGGCAACGTCATTTCGGCTCTATCTTACATCCCCGTACATGCCAATTCGTGGTACGAGGTCTGGGGTGGAGCCGTGCAGCACGCTTACGCAGGTGGAATAGTCGCAGACGCAGTCTCAAACTTCGATATGTATGTCTCGCCTATTGGTGCGGGGGGGTTCATAATCTTCTGATCTGCCGGTTCTAAAAGCCAGGAGGTCACAGTACAGCGCCCACCACGTCTCTATGTCTGCCGCCAAACTAGTCAGAAACTAGCGAGTGGGACTGCCGACTCTGCAGTGCGCCGTTAGCGGGTCGAACAGGGCTAAGGGGTGTCTCGGAATTCTCGCGCTGCTCGTCGTCCGCTCGGCATGAGCTGGCGCGTCGGTACCATCATCACGCGGCGCGCGCCCGTCTTCGACGTCACGCCCAATTCGAATTGGGTGCAAGGGCGGCGTCCACGGTCACGCTTACGCTTACGCTTGGACGAGCACGGGAGCCGCCGCGCACGCAACCAGAGTCGGCGGCGAAACAGGTGCGTGGGGATGTTCGTGCGGGTGGGCGTGCGCTGCGCCGAGCGTCTCTTTGATAATCTGGCGCACGGTCACAAAACATCGCCCGCAATTCGGGCTGCAGCCAAGGCATTTGTAGACCGCGCTTGGCGTACGCGGGCAAACCTGGCCGTTCGACGCGTCGAGCGCGGCTCTAATTGTTGAGTCGCTCAAGACATTACAGGAGCATACGATCATATGGACGCCGAATTTCGAGCCAGCCGCGCTTTATGTCATCGATATGGTTTGGTTTTTACCTCATTTATAATGAAATTGCAATGCGCAATCAAAGATTAGACTGGGTCTATATAATTAAAGGTATCAAAGCGCAGTTTAAAATCATTCGAAATACAGCAAAGCGTGGTTGCATGGCGCAGCCCGGCCGATCCGCGACGGGAAAGCGCGCAGCGACTCATTTGTCGGCTTTGAAGGATTTCCACCGCAGCGGCGAGCGTAGCGCGTCCCTTTCGGCCTCGCTGAGGACGCCGCCTGATTCATCTGTGCATCCGGACGGCCAGCGGCGCTTGATCCTGGGCGAACACGACGGTCGATCCGCGCGGCGCATAGCGGACGATGACGACGGTCACATTATCGACAGCCCCTCGTTCGATAGTGAGCGCCACCAGCTTGTCGCAGGCGCCTTGCGCGCCCTTGACGCGGGCGAACTGCAAGATCTCGGCGTCGCTGACATGCGTCGTCAATCCGTCGCTGCAGATGACGAAGACGTCGTCTTTCTCGAGAACGCCTTGGGCGACCTCGATCTCGAGCTCATGGTAAACGCCGATCGCGCGCGTGATGACGTTGCGCCGCGGCCATGTCTGCGCCTCTTCCGCGGTCAGAATTCCTTCCGCGATCAATTCCGCGACTTCGGTGTGATCGCGGGAGATCTGCTGGATCTTGCCCCCGCGCAGCAGATAAATGCGGCTGTCGCCGGACCAGACGCAGGCGTAATAGCCTTCCCAGGCAAGCAAAGCCGCGACCGTCGCGCCAATCACGATGCCGCCGCGATCGGCTGCGATTTCCAGAAGCTGGTCATTGGCTAGCGCCAGCCGCTCGCGGCAGCGCGTCAGAAGTTCGGCCACGGACGCAGGCTCCGCAATTCTGCGCAACGCGTCGATGACGACGGCGCTCGCGAGCTGTCCGGCCTGGTGGCCGCCCATGCCGTCGGCGACCGCGAAAATGCCGCTTTCCGGCAGGACGAGATAGGCGTCCTCGTTCTCCTGCCGTACGCGGCCGACGTCGGTGGCCGCCCCGCTCTCGAACTTCCGCATCATTTCTTTCATGGTTTCATCCCGTTTGCGCGATCGCCTGCGGGCGACTCTCTTTTTCGGCATTTTCATTGCCGTCCTGGCGCGGGCGCAGCATCTCGGCGAAGGTCGCCGACGTCGGCATGGATTGCCGCATCATCGCCAGCGCCGGACATTCGCCGCCACCGACCGTCCACCAGAACGTCGCCGCCTGCGGCTGGCAATCGGGCCGCTCAAGCCGCATCGCCTTAAACATCGAAGTTAGAGCGCCTTGTCGCGACCCGTCGGAGCATGTCTCGATCTCGACGCCCGCACGGATTTCGCCGGCGGACAGCGCCAGAGGCTCCGGTTGAAACCGCTCGAGCGGGCGCGGGCCCTGGGCGGCGAAATCGCGGCACAGTCCCTCGAGCCTCTCAACGAGGGCTTGGAGAGAGGCTTCTGGATCGAGCGCGTCGAGAAGCAAAGTCTCCACCGCCGCGAACCATTCTTCCCGCGGATCGACGTCCGGCGGCTCAAGCGGCGCGGCGTCGGCGGACGCGCCGATCAAGGTCAGCGGAAACATGCGTCCGAGCGCGTCTACGGAAGGCATGAAGGCGCCGGCGAAGGCCTTGCCGCAGAGCGCCGGCCCGAGCCAGAAACGCCAGATCGGCGCGGTGTTGTAGGCTGCCGCGAATTCCTCCTCGGAGCAATTCGCGCGCGCAGCGGCGAGGCCCTGCTCGAGCCAGGGCTCCCACAGGCGCAGGAAAGCGCGCGGCGCGCCGACGGCGATGAAGTCGCGTTTGGCCGGCAGCTTTCCAAAAAGGCCGCAGCGCATGGCGATCAGACTCCGCCAGGACAGTGGAAATTGCGCAATTGGCCGAGGTTGAGCGGCTTTAGGCTGGCCCCCTGCGTCGCCGGGTTGGCGTTGAAGCGATAGGTGAGCTCGCGTCCTCCAAGCGCGAAAGTCGCCACGCTCGCATCGCCGTTCAGGCGGGCGGCGGCGTCAAGCGTGCGGTAGATCGACCAGACGCCGGGCTCGGCGAGAAGCGGCGGGCGCTCGCTATTTGAGCGCAACGTCAGCAGCGTGCGATGATTTTCGGCCGGTCCCGGCCATTGCACATTCGTCGCTCCGGCGCCGCCATTGATGACCGTCTGGTCGATTTCGAGACGCGCGGCGCTGACGGGCGGCGGCGTCACCGTGTAGGTGAAGCCGGGGCTCGCGGGGTCCGCGCCAAAGAACGCCATCTTGATGTCGGCCGCGAGCTGGAAGTCAGCGAGAGCCGTCGGCGTCAGCCGCTTGGCGAACTGGCTGTCATCGCGCCATTTCCATTGCGGACCGGAGGTGTCGGCCGCAGCGAGGACGTAGGTGCTGACGAATTGATCGAGCAGCCCTTTGGGTCCGAACATGCGGGCGAAATCGTCGAGATCGACGTCCCGCCCGGCGCCCTTGGCGAAGGGATAGCGGCTGGCGATTCTTTCCTGGCAGGTGAAGGTGATCTGCTCGCGCAGCTTCGACAGGGTGAGCGCCACGCTGGAATCGCCGATTTCGCGGAGGATGTCCGCGCCTGCGTCGTCCATCATGCGCCCGAACGGCTGCGGCAGGCTGGCGGCGTCCGCCCGCAGCTTGCCGACGCCCTTTGTGATGCGCTCGCCAAGTTCGTCGGCCGGCTCGCCATTGGCCGCAAGTCGGCTCAAATTGATGCGGATCTCATTCAGTTGCGACAAGATCTGATCGATCGGCCGCGTTCCGGGGTCGCCTTCGACCAGCTTGTGGTAGGGCGCAAGCGCAGCGTTGACCGCCGCCGCCGATTGCGTGGCCGCTCCGGCGACGGGAGCGCTGGCGTCTTCGGCGCTGGCCGACTGAACGGCGCTGGCGTCTGCCGTCGCCGGGGTGAGAAGGGTCTCCTCCCGGATCGATTCGAGGAGGCGGGTGAACGGTGAAGTGACGGACGACGCGGCGGTCAGCAGCGGATAGGAGGGGCGATCGCCGGTTAGGCGGCGCAGCTTCAGTTTGTCAATCGCGTCGCGCCAAGCGTCGATGAAGGCTTTGGCGTAGGCGTCGAAGAGATTTTCACTCAAGTGGTCGTATTGCGCCGAGATCGCCGGCGCGTCGCCGGCTGCGCCCAATACCCAGCGATCGCGCGCCATTTGCTCGAGCGTTGTCGGCAGCGCCTGGATAAATCCCTCATAGCCGGCTTTGGTCAGAAAATAAGGAACCGTGACGGTCTCGATCGAAGGCTCGAAGACGATCTGCGCGCCTGCGCCGCCGGCTTTGCTCGCCGACCAGTCCGGCCTCAAGCTCGCTTTTGCCTGCGTGGCGAGAATCTTAAGCGCGCGGCCAGCGACGTTCTCGTGCGCCAGAGCGGCCTGCGCCTTTTCGACCAACGGTCCGTTCAGCTGAACGAAAGAGCCATGGCCAGTTTCGAGATCGAGCATGGCGACCAGATGTTGTTCGAGCTCTTTGCGGCCTTCGGCGTTCTTTGGGCCCGGATAGAGATTTTCCGACCAATCGCGCTCCATCCAGTCGATCAATAATTGCCGGTCGACCGTCTCGAGACCGCCGAGCATCAAATAGACCTTCAGCGCATCGAACAGCGCGGCGGGATCGTTGGCGCTCGCCCCCAGCTGCTCCTCCAGCCGATAAACGAGGCGCGGGCGCAGCATGCGCTCGAGGCCGACGCCATAGGCGCTCTCGGCCGCCGAACGCAGGCGCGCCGACTGGTCGAGTCCGAGGCCGCCGCCTGCGGCCTGGGTCTCGTTGTCGCCGAAGCCGCCGGGCAAGTAGCGCAGCGCGTGCAGCGCCGGCAACACCTTGCTGAGGTCGCGGTCGCTGACGACGTCTGCCTGGCCTACCTCGTGCGAAAGCGCGGCGTATTTCCGCGCCGCCTCGGCGCTTTCCTCGATGCGCTCGCCGTTCTTCGCGTAGCTCGCCCACAACGCGCCGATGACGAGCGGCGTTGCGATGATGAGGCTCGCGAGCGCCGCCATCTTAAGGCGGCGATTGCCGCGACCCGTCGAGACCCAACCGGCCTCGCCGATGACGACCTTGCGGAGGAGGTCGGCCAAAAAGAAACTTTTGCCGTGGCCGGAATAGGCTGGCGTCCCCACCGCTTCGGCGCCGAATCCCTTGGCCAGCGCGCCGAGCAGCTGGTCGATCGGCGTTCCTTGCTGCGTCCCGGAGGTGAAATAGAAACCGCGCAAGGCCGCTTGGATCTTGTAATGGGCCGGATCGAAAATCGCGTTTAGAAAGTTTGTGACGGGCGCTTGCAACGCCGCCATCTGCGCCGGAAAACCGAAAAGGAGAACGCGATTGACGGCGTCCTTTTCCTGGTCGAGCCGCGTTTGCGCCAATCGCGTCAGGGGTTCGATCAGCGCTTCGAATTCGGCGGGGACCTCATCGATCGTGACCTTGGCTTTGTCCATGGTCTGGAAAGTCGCGCCCCAGACCTGCGCCCGGCCGGCTTCGTCGAGATTGTCGAAGAATTCCATGAAGCCGATGACGAGGTCGGCCTTGGTGAACAGCGCATAGACCGGAAAATCGACTTTCAGCCGCTCGCGCAATTCAATGAGGCGCGCCCTTATCGCCTTTGCATGGGCCGCGATCTCGTCTTGCGAAAGCGTCAACAAATCCTCAAGGCTGATCGCGACGAGAACGCCGTTGATCGGCTGCCGCGGCCGGTTGCGTTTCAAGAGGTCGAGGAAGGAAAGCCAGCTCTTTTGATCGGCCTTGGCGTCTGAATCCTGCGTCGTGTAGCGGCCGGCGGTGTCGATCAGGACGGCGTCCTCGGTGAACCACCAGTCGCAGTAGCGCGTGCCGCCGACGCCCTTGATCGCGCCGGGCCCCGCACCCGTGGTCAGCGGAAATTGCAGCCCGGAATTGACGAGCGCCGTGGTCTTGCCGGACCCCGGCGGCCCGATCAGCACATACCAGGGAAGATCGTAAAGATAGTTCGCGCGGCCGCCGCGGCGGCGCAGCACGGCGAGCGCCTCCTTCATGCGCTCGGCCAGGACCGGCGCGTCGCTGTCGTCGGCGCCGATGCCTCGCGCGATGCGCTCGGCGCCCTTTCGCCGCCGGTACAGACGATAGGCCCCGGCGCCGGCGATCAGCGCCACGGCGAGCGCGATCGCAACGATACGGGGCGCCGCCTCATCGAGCGGATGGGAGTCGCGGAAGACGACGAGCGGCGCTACGAACCAGATCAGCAACGCCACCGAGGCCGCGCCGATGACGCTGATGAGGATGCGGAGCCAGAATTTTTTATTCATCAAACGCGCCTGCGGGATGGTGAGGATTTCAGGTTGCGCCAGCTAAAATCGCTGACGAATTCATCGCGAGTTGATCGGCTCTGGGCGCGGTCCCGAGCCCGAATCAGTCGCTGCGCGGGACGACGATCTCGACCCGCCGGTTTTTGGCCCGTCCTTCTGGCGTATCGTTGGGGGCGATCGGCGCGTCGGCGCCTTTTCCTTCAGTCTCCACGCGCTCGGGATGCGACAAGGATTGCTTCAGGAGAGCGGCGACGACTTTCGCGCGTTCGAGCGAGAGCTCGAAATTCGAAGCGAAGCGCGTGTTGGCGATTGGAATGTTGTCGGAATGTCCGACCACCTTGATGGCGCCTTTGTCGTCGTCGAGCGCCATGGCGACATACATCATCAGCGGCTTTACGTCGTCGAGGATCGCCGACTTGCCGGGCTGAAACAAACCGCGATCGACGATGCGGATGACGATTTGATTGGCGCTCGGCTCGACGCTCAACGTGCCGGCGGCGATATTCGGCGCGAGAACATCGCGAATGTGTTCGAGTTGCGAGGCCTGCGCCGGGGTCGGCGGCGGCGCGGGCGGCGGCGCGACGGCGACTTTGCGCCCGAGCGTCACCGGCGTCAGCGGGTTCAGCGCGCCGATGCTCTGCGCCACGGCCTCGGCGCGCCGGCTAAGCGACATGCGAAATCCGATGAATGCGCAAAACAGCAAGAGGCCGACCATCCCGGCGACGGCCCACAATGGCGCGCGCAGCCGGACAGCGTGGCCGGCGAGCGGCTGCCCTTGCCAGCGCGGCGACAAAGCCTCTGGCGCGGCCGGCCCGCTTTTAGGCAGAAGCGCGCTAAGGTCGTCGCTGATCGCCTCGAGCGCCGCGGCGCCGCTTTGCCCGCCGCGACGGCCGCCCTGAAACGCCAGCAACAGGCAGGCGTGAAACAGTTCGAGCAGGTCGATGTGCGCGCGTGGATCGCTCTCGACGCGGTCGAGTTCGTCGAAGAATTGTCGACCGCCGCTGTTCTCGCCGAAGAAGCGCGTGGTGAGGCCGGATTGCGTCGAGCCGCCACGTTCCTCGGCAGGCAGATTGGCCAGCACCTCGTCGGCGCTCGCGCACAAGACATATTTGGCGGTCTTGACCTCCTCGGGCGAGACGCCGGCCTTGATCATGTCGCGGTCGCATTTTTCGATCGCCGTCGCGATTTGCGCCCTCAGGTTAGCGCCCGGAGCGCGCAACAGCGCGGCGCGCAAGCGGCCGAGCAGAAGCAAAAGCGGACCCGCCGCCTGCATGATCGGGTTGGCGTTGGGCGCGGCGAGATCATGCCCCTGAACGGCGGCTCTGCGCGGCCCCGGAGCGGCCGGCTTTGGCGCCGGGGATTTTGGCGTCAGATCGGTGCTTTGCGCTTGCGGGCGGCGCCAGGCGGGATTCGGCCGGAAAATGGTGCGCTCTTCGACCGGTCCCTGGGGCGGCCTTTGGATTGCGCCACGGCCTTGCGAGGCCGCCGCAGCCTCTCCGGCGATTGATTTTGGCGAAGCCGCGCGCGATACCGGCATCGGCCGGAAAATCGTCCGGTCGTCGCGTTCCGCCGGGTCCGGGGACTGATCTTTATCGTTCATCACCCTGTCTCTGACCCTGTTTCTCGCCTTCGCCAGCCACTTTTCGCGCGGCGTTCGCTTCGCCGCCGGAGGCCCTTTCGCCGCTCACTAGAGCATGATCTTGGAGAAGTTGCAGAGCTTTCCAAGATCATGCGTCAAATCAATCTGGCGCGCAGCGACCGACAACTTTTCGGATCACCGCGCTTCTCGGGTTCGGGCCAAAAGTGTCCTCGCTCCAGTTCGCCAGGCTCGCTTCGCGTTGCGTCGCGCGGCAAGCAAAGCCAGTTTGATTCGCCCCATCCCTTCGCGGCGCAAGGCGACAAGCCGCTCGCGCCGCGCAAGGCTGGCTATGATTCTTTAGCTTGATCGTAACATTGCGCGAAGTAGAGCATGAAAGCGTCGACGAGTCCGTCTTCGTGGCGGAGCGATTTGGCTTGCCAGCGGGCGAGAAAAAGATCCCAAAGCCGCGCTTTGTGGGCGCCAAACAGCGCCGCCAGACCCTTGTCTTCGCCGGCCGCCTCTTCGATCGCCTTCGGATCGAAGTCCTCGACGAGCATGCGGACAGCCTGCTGCATCGCCGCGAAAGTATTGACCTGATGCGTTTTAAGATCGGTGAACGCGCCCTCGAAGGCGCGCTTGGCGTCGAGATAGCCGCTGGTGCGCGGTCCGAACATGATTTTGAGCGCGTCGTCCGCGGTTGGCGCGAATTTCAGAGGATTATTGTCGAGCGCCTGGATCATCGTCTGGCTCGACGTGCGCGCAAATCGCTTCGCCCTGAAGCGGGCGCTCAGCAATTGGGTCAGATCCTCGACCGCCATGCGCATCAGCGCGCCGAGGTCTTCGGCGACCTTGAGAGCGTCCTGGCGCGCGAAAACATTCTCGGGAATGCGGGCGCCCTTGGCGAAGCTGCGTAGAAATTCGTCGACGCCCGGCGTTTTTTCGGGCGCGGGCGCCGGCGTGGGGACGCCTTCCGCTTGCGCCTCGACGCCACGTGCGTCTTGCCGCTCGCTTGTAGTCTTCTCCCGCAAAACCTCGGGCTGAAAGTCGGGCGTCGCCGGCGGTTGCGGCGCGCCCTCTGGAGCGCTCCAGGCGAGCGCCTCCGTGCTGCGGGCGTCGAAACCCGCGGCGCCGAAGGCCGGGCCGTCGCGATCAGGCGGCGGCGCAAGATCGTCCCACGCCTCGCTGTGCGCAGGGACAAGACGCTGGGGCGCGAAGTCTCTCGGCGGATTGGTCGAAGGGGCGAAGAGAGGTTCAGCAGCGGGGGCGGCCGGCGGGTCCGCGGCGCCAGGGCGGATAGGGGCGAAAAATCCGCGCGCCCTCACCATTGTGAACGGCCGTTCCGGCGTAGCCCTTTCGCGGCCGCCGCCGCCATTGACGTCTCGGCTCGGCGGCGCGCTTTGAACGGCGCCCGCCGGGGCGATGGCGCCGCTTGGCCTCTCCATCGCCTCCGGTAGCGGCTCAGGCGGCGGCTCGGGCGTCGGCGCGGTCTCGATCATGATCGCCTCGGCGATCGGCGCGCCGAGCGCGGCCATATTGAGCGGCTCGATCGGAGCGAGGGCCAGGTCGCCCGCGATTTCAGCGCCGCTAGGCTCGGGGCGATCAGTTTCAGGCGGTTCCTCGGCTTCAATCGAAACGGCGATGACATAACTGCCAATCGCCAGCCGGTCGCCGTGGCGCAACTTGTGCGGAGCCTGGATGCGCCGCGTGCTGTCGTTCAGAAAAGTGCCATTGGTGGAGAGATCGTTCAGCCAATAACCGTCGTCGCGATAGCGCACCTCGCAGTGCCGGCCGGAGATGAAGCGCGTCGGATCCGGCAACGACCAGTCGATCGTGGCCGAGCGGCCTATGTCGATGCCGCGCTTGTCGGTCAGCCTGACGCTCACAGGAGCCCCGTTCGGCAGGCTCTGCTCGTTTTCGATCGTCAGGGTCAGCGTCATTTCAGTCCCTCCACACTCAAAAACTCGAACAGACGTTTTAATGAATGCGCTTAAATGAAATGGCCGGGGCAGATTGCAATTCTTTCGTTTGGCATAACCCAAATGAGGGATCCGCGCCACAGAACCCCTGTACCAGATATGTCGCCGTGCGCAGACGCACGCCGTGCAACGCGCCCTTACCCATTATTGTCTAAATCCTAAACCGAACCTATCGTAGCGTCGATATTTTGCGGCCACGCAATTGCGGCGCGCGCACGCCGGGCGGTGGCGCGCGAAGCCGAGGGCGAGGCCAAGCCGACCGAAGGCAGGATTGCGGATGAGCTTCTCGCCCGGCTCGAGGACGAAAAAATCAACCTCTGCGCGCCGTCGACCGTCGCCGCGCCGGAGCCGTCGGTCGACAAGCTGTTGCGGCGGCCGAAGAAACAGAAAGAAAATATCGTCCGCCTGCCGCCGAGGGCGGAGCCGCGCCCGAGCCGAACCGAAGCCGCCAAGGGAGCGGCCCGCGCCGGCGCAGCAGCCGCCGCGTCAGCCGGCGGCCATGGCCCAATCGTCGGCCAGCAAGGCCGCGCATCCCGCCGCTCTGGGCGTCGGACTTTGACGCCGTTTCGTCTTTCCTTCCGGCGGGCGGCTTAGGCTGCGAAAAGGCGTGAGAAATATGAAATCTTTGCGACTTGCGCGCGTTGGCTCCAGTCGATATACCCTGTCGCCGAAGCTGTTCCCTTCGATCGAGGGTCCGGGCGCGTAGCTCAGCGGGAGAGCACTACGTTGACATCGTAGGGGTCACAGGTTCGATCCCTGTCGCGCCCACCATACATCTCACTGAATTTAAAGAAGTTTTAGCAAGGGCGGACAGGCGGCTTGTCCTGTTTGCGTTTTGGGGAAGCGTGGGGGAAGCGGAAGCGACTCCTTCACGGTCGCCATCTTGGACTGCCCTGGCACTGCCAGCACCGTCACGAATGCGGGCATGCGGGCAGCGGGCCTTTGCCAGATTCCGGCGCGACCAACGCGGTTCGCTCTTCGGGCAACCAAGCCGGCGATTGAAGCTCTCGTTGCGCTCAAGGTCGCCTGTTCGTTCATCCTGTCGCAATGCCCGCCAGCTTTTCCCAAATGGTAGGCGGAGTAGGCGGTGACACATCGAAGCGCACCGGTTCGCCAATTCGCGCGGGACCTTGCCGCAGTTCGATGGTCCATTTGCCAGGCCGGTCGAAAAGTACGGACGCAGCGAGCGTCGAAGTTGTGGCCAACTCGTCGCTGAGACTTAGAAGTCGTACGGGCTCAGGTGGGTGTTCCTTTCCATCGAGCGAAGCTGCGAGGGTCAGTCCCAGATCAGCACTTGCCGATGCGCAAGGATCAGTGAAGCTTAGCTGAAATTCTATTTTTTGAGGGCGCGGCACGGTCTTGCAGGTTTGTGAGGGGTTTTACGACAGCCCTCGGAAGCGGCATAGATGGCGCTACAAACCAGCCCGCCTCGGCGCCGATCAGCACCCCGCCGCCGGGAAGATCATGCATCCCCCGCACGGAGCCGCCGGTGAGTTCTTTCCCCGCCGGCGCCACAAGCCCCGTCGCCGAATCGTAGCGGAACAAGCCCTCGTCGGGGCCGATCAGCACGCCGCCGCCGGAAAGATCATCCACTTCCCGCACGCCGCCGGTCTTTTCCTTGCCGGCCGCCGCCACAAGCCCCGTCGCCGGATCGTAGCGGAACAAGCCCTCGTCGGCGCCGATCAGCACGCCGCCGCCGGGAAGATCATGCATGTCCAGCGCGGAGCCGGTCTTTTCCTTGCCGGCCGTCGCCACGACACAGGCTGCGCCCATCACGTCGTCATTGGCGCCCGCGGCAATTTTCATCGACAACGTCATCAATAAGATGGCCGTGATACGAGCCAAACTCATGAACCATTGGTCAGCGGATGAGCGGTGGGATGGGTTTGGTGGGGCGGCTTTCAA
Source organism: uncultured Alphaproteobacteria bacterium (assembly GCA_963815815.1). Classification (GTDB taxonomy): domain Bacteria; phylum Pseudomonadota; class Alphaproteobacteria; order Rhizobiales; family Beijerinckiaceae; genus Methylocapsa. The sequence continues at coordinate 71,804 of CAWFIA010000004.1, read as the reverse complement.
CAGCGGACTCCATTGTCCGAGGTTATTGCAGTCCGATGGAAGCCAACCGTCCAACCCCGGCCGAGCCTAGCTGGGCTCCACCGAAAAACAAGGCCGTTTACCTGAGGCTTACAAGCGTCAGCAAGGCATCGCAAGGGAGGGCATCAGCCAAAATCGAACATTTTGGCTGCGTGGACCAAGAGCTGCTTGTTTCGATCGCGTCTCTCCGATGGAATCGCCGCCGGCTTGAACGATCGCGGCATACCAACGGCGCGTGGCCGCTTTTGGAGCGCCGTCCAGGTTCAACGGGTCATGAACCGCGCCGGCGCTATGTGATTTGTCCCAGTTACCCTGGCTGCGAAAGCAAGTTCGCCAAATTGTCTCGCACGGTCGCCGTAGAGGGATGGTCGGGGCCGAGCGCCTGCTCCCGGATCGCCAGCGCGCTCAAAGGCGTGAAATCGCGCTGTGAGAAACATTGCGGCGGCTCGCCCTTGTCGTGCCGCCTGACGGGCTCGGTCGCGGTGCATCTGGTTTCCAGCCAGATTCCCGACGCTCGGTCCCGCGCTTTCTGTTCGACGCCAATTCCGCAGGCGTGATGGGCACATAAGGGACATAATGTCCCATTGCAGCCACCTGCAAAAAGCGCGTGGCGCAAAGTAGCCTGAAACTTACCTGTTCCTTCCTCAACATGGCCGACGTCCAAGGCCGCGATAACGAGGAGGCCCTTGAAGCCCTCAAGACCATGGAGGGGATCGAGGCGCTCATCGTGCGCCGAAAGGCGTTCCCGAACTCGTTTAGCAATGGACTGACCGTGACGGAGAAACTGCCGAAGGACGCAAGGCGGTTTCAACGGGTCTTGAACCCGCGCGCCGGTACGCCACTGCGTCATCGTGGATCAGAGCGCCCCACCAGGCAGGAATCTGCAATGTCGCGTAACCGGCATTATGGAACAGAATTAATGCGCGTTCGGGGAGACTGGTGGTTCTTTCTGAACGTCAGGGCGTCAGCACGGTGGGGCCGATCGTCTTCCGCGATTCCAGCGCGCGATGCGCTTCCGTCGCCTCCGCCAGGGAAAACACCTGTCGCGGCTCGCTAGCGCTCTAGCTGCTCGAGAAATTCCATGAGCAATTCGTTGACTTGATCAACGCGTTCTTCCGCCGCGCTATGGCCTACGCCGGGTAGCAGCACCTTCTTCTGCAGTCCGGGTAGATAGGTCTCGAGCCGGTCGTAGACACCGCGGACTTCGATCAGTTCGAGGGAAGGGTCGGCAGCGCCACCGATGAACAGGCTTGGCTGGCGGACCACCGCGCCGTCTAGAAACGCTGTGATTTCCCAGTTCCGGTCGCGACAGCGGTAGTGGTTCAGGGCACCGGTAAATCCTGTGCGCGTGTATTCATCGACGTAGTAGTCGATCGCCCGCGCGCTCAGCCATGACGAGAACTCCTTCGGCTCAGTGAAGGCGTTGAGAATGGGCTCACCGGGTTCGATGAACAGGCGCCAGCGTTCGGTGCCGACGGCGCTGCCGGAGACGGAGTAGAAGATGCTACGCAACGTCTTGCGCGGATCGCTGGCCAACTCGCGATCCGGCTTACCGATCTGCTGGAAGTACAGGTGGTGGAACACCCCTGCCCTTCGCCATTTCCCGCAAGCCGACGGTCGGTCTGACCTTTCCGCGCGGTGGCACCGGGGTATTGAGCATCACCAGGCCGCGGAACAGATCCGGCCTCAGCATGGCCGCCGCTTGAGCCACCCATGCGCCCAAGTCGTGTCCGACGATCACCGCGGACGTTTCACCCAGGGCCGCCATCAAGCCAACCATGTCTCCGACTGACTGACTTATGTCGTAGGCTTCAATGGACTCTGGCCGATCGGTTTGCCCAAATCCCCGTTGATCGGGGACGACGACCCGAAAGCCGGCCTCGGCCAAAGCCACGATCTGGCGCCGCCACATGTACCACAGGTATGGAAAGCCATGCAGCAAAATGACGAGCGGGCCCTGCCCCTCGTCGATGTACTGCATGCGAATGCCGTTGACCGCGGCAAAGCAGTGGTTGAATGCATCGGGGTCGTCGGCATCCATTTGCCCCAATCCGGCGCGCGGCTCCATTGTCTACTCCATCTTTCAGTTGAATGCCGTGAGGTCTTTCGGCTTGATGCCATGCTGCTCGCAATAGGCAAGATAGCGTTGCAGCCCGGTCTTCCAGTTTTCGAGTGCGACGATGTTGCCGTTCTCGTCGAGGAACGCGAGATCGCCGGTCACCTGAACCAGTGTGACCACATATCCGCCTCCGCCTTGCGTGACGACTTCAGGCGTGTGGGTCGATGCGGCGGTCTCGTACACGATGCTGCCGGGCCCGGCGACCCAATCGTGCTCCTTGTATTTCCACTTGCCTTCGATCGTGTAGACCATGACCGTACCGGTGTGGTGGTGCCTGGGCAGTTGCATGTCGAGCGGCGCCTTCATCAGTACGATCCATTCACCCCGGATCGGGTCAAGCTTGAAGTACTTCAGCAGGACGTTTTCTGCATAGGGCGTAAACGGTACCCACGGCAGCAATTCGCCATCGATGACTGCGGTGTCGACGTGTTCGTAGAGCATATCTGTATCCATTGGCGTGGTTCAGGTTGAAAATTGGTGAACGTGCCAGAGCTGCCCGCCCTGTCTCTTATGGGCGGACGCCCGTATTCGCCCGAGGGAACCGTTCGGCTCAGGCCAGGGGAGCGCCCACGAGGGTGGCGCGAAGCATCTTTCTTGGCGCACTGCCGTAGTCAGCCACTGCGTAGTGCTGAACCTGCAGGTTGTCCCACATGGCAACCGTGTTGGTTCTCCACTTCAGACGTACCTGGTATTCCGGAATCGCGGCCTGAGAGGTCAGATAGTTCATCAGATGATGAGCCTCCGGCATGAAGTCCTGGCCGTACCGGATGTCCTCGAAGTTGAAGAAATTCGAGAAATGGGTCGTGAACACCGAGTTGACGAACAACACCTTTTCGCCCGTCTCAGGATGGGTGAGCACAACCGCGTGCTCAGCGTCGGGGTTCTTCGCGGCCATCGCGTGACGTTCTTCGATCGGCAACTGGGCGCCAAAGGTGTGCTGGCACTGTGCTTTGCGTACAAGCCATCGATCCGTTGCTTGATGGTGTCCGGCAGGTTTTCATAGGCCATCACCATGTTGGACCACAGGGTGTCTCCGCCGGTTTCCGGACAAAGTTCGCAGCGCAACACCGCTCCGCGGGGCGGCGTCTTCTTGTAGGTGACATCGGCATGCCAGAGGTTTTCGCGGCTGGCCTTTTCGACGAAGCTCTTAGGCTTGCTCGGGTCGAGATTGCGGTACAGCATCAGCAGCTTGTCCGCCTCCGGATGGCTCGGTGCAAGAGGATGGGCTTCCAGTTCCAGGGCGATCGGGTGAAGAAATTCGTGACAAATGGCTAAAGTGCTGAATTTGTCGTGGTCCACTGATTCGATTGGTGGAGCGGTACGATGGACGGGGCGGCGACGGAATTTGACGCGATCGACGAAGCAACTATTTTTCTTCGGTATTTCAAGGATATGCCGGACCATCGGCAGAAGGGCAAGGTGGTTTATCCGCTGGAGGAAATCCTCCTTTTGTGTCTTCTCGCGGTGCTGGCCGGGGCCGAGACCTTCGTCGACATCGCCCGCTTTGGCGATAAGAAGCTCAATCTGTTGCGCCGGTTTCGGCCGTTTCGCGACGGCACGCCGGCGCATGATCATCTCGGCGATATTTTCGCCACGCTGGACGCGCAGGCGTTCCAGCGCTGTTTCGTCGCCTGGGTTGCGGCGCTGACCAAGACGCCGGCCGACATCATCGCGATTGATGGCAAAACCTTGCGCCGCTCCTACCAAAAGAAGGGATCGAAGCAACCGATCCACATGGTCTCGGCTTTCGCCGCGCGCCAGCGATTGGTTCTCGGGCAGGTCAAGGTGAACGAGAAATCCAACGAGATCACAGCCATTCCCGCATTGCTCGACATGATGGCGCTCGAAGGCGCCGTCGTCACCATCGATGCAATCGGCTGCCAGCGCGAAATCGCCGCGAAGATCATGGACAAGAAAGCCGATTATATCCTCGCGCTGAAAGGCAACCAGGGAACGCTGCGCGAAGATGTCGAACTCCTCGCAACCGAGCAAAAAGCAAGACAATTCAAGGATACGACGGTCAGCCGGCATGAAACGATCGACGCCGATCACGGTCGTATCGAAACCAGAACCTACACGGTGATCCACGATGTCGGTTGGCTACAACAGCGACACGACTGGCCGGGATTGAATGGCGTTCTGATTGTCGAAAGCAGACGCGAGATCGATGGCAAGGTCGAGCGGGAAACGCGCTTCTACATCACTTCGCTGCCCTTGTCAGCGCAGGTGATCGGCCCAATGATCCGCGAACATTGGGCGGTGGAGAACTGCCTGCATTGGGTCATGGACACGGTCTTTCGCGACGACGAATGCCGTGTCCGAACCGAGAACGCGCCGGCAAACTTCACCACCGTAAAACACATGGCGCATAATCTAACTCGCCGAGCGCCCGGAAAGGATTCTCTCAGGCTCAAGCGCAAAACCGCCGCTTGGGACGACGACTTCCTCGCAAGCCTCGTCGCAGCTTGAATTTTTTCACCCGATTCCCCTGCTTCCAGTTCGGCGAATTGCGCGGCGAAGTTCTGTTGCTCCATCGGCGAGATATCCTGATCGCGAAAGAACAGGACCTTATGCTTCAGCCACAGCGCCCGGATTTCGGCAATGGCGTCAGGGTCCAGGGCGGCGTCAGCCAGGCTGATGTTGCTGAGTTCGGCACCGATGGCGGGCGTGCTAAGCTCCACCTTGATCGAATGCCAGCGCACCGACGGCCGGATAATGGCCGGCGCCGCGGACGCGGCTTGTGAAGGAGTGTCGTGGGTTACGGAGGTTGCTGTCATTGATGTCTCCAATCTGTGCTTGTGCGGCGGCGAGTAATATGTGCGTCCGGCAGCTTGTCTGTCAGGGCCAGCGTTTCGTCGGTCCACTTCATAATAGGCATCGAGGCCGCCACAAGCCACGTCCGCGGCACCGGCCATTATCCGGCCGTCGGTGCGCCGGCATTCGATCAAGGTGGAGCTTAGCGCTTAGCCGAGGTGACTTTTGCGCTTAGCATGGTCGCCCGTTCCCGCCGGGAGACCGAAGGGAACGAGTTCGGCTGCCAGCGCTTCTTCCGCCAGGCGCTACGCGGTCGGGACCGGCAGCCCATGGAATTGACCGCCGTGGTAGACGAGCGGCGAATTTTCGCCGAAATGTATCGCCTCGACGATTTCGAAAAACACCATGTAAGTCCCGACGTTCACGATCTGGGCGACGCGACACTCCAACGCGGCGAGCGCGCTGTCGAGAACAGGCATCTGGCGACCTTCGCCCGCGCTCCAATCACCGTGCGCGAACCGTTCGTCTCCCTGCAGGCTGTTCCGCCCCGCGAATACTTCAGCAACTGGCTGGTGATGTTCGGCAAGAAGGTTTACGGCGAAACTTTCGGTTTCCTCGATCATCTTGCAGGTCCCCGTATTTCTATTGACGCAAGCGAGAATCGTCGGTGGGCTGGCCGACACGGAGCAGACCGCCGTGGCCGTCACGCCACGCCGATTGCCGTCCTTCGCGGTGGAGATTACGCTGACGCCCGCAGCTAGACGAGACAATGCGTGGCGGAAGTTCTCGTCGGATACTGACATGGTGCTCTCCTCAAAGGACGCCGACCCGGGAAACCGCCGAACCGGCATGAAGTACGGCGCAGCGGAGGCTACGATTGCGCGACCGCGTCGGGTTGAGTGACTCCAGAAGCGATGTCATCAGCCGTCACGCCAAGATTGACGTTGGTGATCTCGGCGCCGATCGCGCAGGTCAGGGGGCCGCCCTTCAGAATTGCCGAAGAGATCGCCGGCGTCGCGACATCCGGATTGCCGACACGTTGAGCCGCTTTGGCCATCGGCCAAATCCTCCATTTGTTTGAGCTTTGCTGCGTCGCGGCCGCGCAATCGGCTCTCGGCTTGCGACGATCCGAAGCTAGCCGAGGAGGCTCGGTCGTGTTTGACCGACTGGGACAGTCGGTTTAACATTCGGGGACATCGGGCGAGTTGCAACCGTTCGCGCTTGCCCGCGGGGAACTGGGGCGGCAGATGCCACGTCTGATCCGCAGCGCGGTGCTGAGCAACTACATCGAGGTGGCCCGATCGGTCGGCCTCGACCCGTACCGCATGACCGCCGAATTCCGTCTTCCGCCGGCAAGTCTCACCGACCCCGAGGTGAAAGTCTCGGCAGCCGCAGTCGGCCGCCTGCTCGAGGAGTCAGCGGCGCGGTCGGGCCAGCTCGACTTCGGTTTGCGGCTCGCCGATCAGCGGACGGTCGCCAATCTCGGCGCGCTGGCGCTGCTGGTGCGAGAACAGCCGACCATCCGTAAGGCGCTCGACGCGCTGGTCGGCTACATGTTCCTGCACAGCGAGTTGCTGTTGCTGACCATGCGTGAGCAGAATGGTGACGTGATCCTCAGCCTCGCGATCGAGGTCGAGCGTCCAGTGCCGATCCGGCAGAGCGTCGCGCTTGGGGTTGGCTTCCTGCACCGCAGCTTTCAGCAACTGTTTCGCGAACGCTGGAAGCCGGAAGCAATCTGCTTCACTCACGCAGCGCCGGCGAAAAAGGACGCTTATCGCAAATTCTTCGGCGCCGACGTGCTGTTCAATCAGGATTTCAACGGCATCATCTGCGCCGCGCGGGACATCGACGCCGCCGTGCCAGCCGCCGACGCCAGGATGATGCGTTACGCGCAGCAATATCTCGATACGCTGGCGGCGCGCCGCAACGCAACCATGAGCGCGAGTGTGCGCGAATGCATCTATACGATGTTGCCGTCGGGTCTCTGTTCTGCTGATTCGGTCGCGTCGCGACTTGGCGTCGACCGCCGCACCGTGCACCGGCATCTGGCGCGCGAGGGCAAGACCTTTTCCGCGATCATGGATTCGGTGCGCGCCGAACTCGTCACCCGGTACATCGAAAATCGCGATCGGCCATTGGCGTCGGTCGCGGAGCTACTCGGCTTCTCGGCGCTCCGCGCATTCGCGCGCTGGTTCAGAAGCCAGTTCGGCTGCAGCGTGTCGGAGTGGCGCGCCGGCCGGCCGGCGACGCGGGCAAAGCTTGCGCCTGCGAAGTCGCGCGCCGCGGCGGGCTAACGCGCGCGAGCCGCTGTCCCGAAAGGTAAAATCGCCTGTCCCATTCGGTCAAACGTCAGGTCAAGGCCGCTGCTATTGTGGTCTCCAGTGATCGGCGCAAACCAGCGCCCTTTGAGGAGATTAAACATGATCGTCTGCTCCTGCAACGTCTTCAGCGATGCCCAGGTTCGGGCCGCGATTGCCGGCAGCGTCGAGCGGCCGCGCGTGAGCCGGGTCTATTCCTCGCTCGGCTGCGCCGCGCAGTGCGGGCGCTGCGCTCACACGATCAAGAACATGATTGGGGAGGTCGTTCAGCGCGCCAACGATTGCGAGGCGGCGACTTCAACCAGCTTCTAAAACCTGGGACGGGAAGGGAGAAGATTCGCAGCTCCGGACCGGTTCTTGCGATTCCGTGCGCGACCGGCCGGTGATGTCACTTGCCACGAGCATGAAGTTCTGACGAGAGCAATCCTCGCGCGTCACGTGTGCGAGGCCATGCAACGATTGACGCAGGAGTAGACAAATGGGCGCGCTCGTTCCTCTGATCCCCTTGACCGCTATTCCAAATTGCGGCGGCCGTCGGGTCTTGAAGAATGATCTGGATCTGGCGGTCTTCAGGGTCGGCAACGCAATTTATGCAATTCAAGAATTCTTGTCCGCACCAGGGCGCATCCTTGAGCAGCGGCATAGTGCAGGGAAAAACGGTGGCTTGCCGCGCGCACGGTCTACGTTTCAATCTCGATTGTGACCAGCAAAGCGGTCCGCCGACTTTGCCAATCCGGCGATTTACCGTTCGGGTCGTCGACGGAACCGTGATGCTCGAGTGCGATACGAACCCTGCGTGTTCAACGACCGAATGATGGGCAATCTGAGGTTATCTTCAGATGGCGCCTGGTTGCGGCGATTGCCGCGCTAGGCATGAAGACTTCGTTCAAAAAGGTCTTCGCCGTGGGCTGGCGGCCCATCGGGTTGATGATGGCGGAAACGATCTAGCGCAGCGATTCCATGAAACCGCTGAGTTGGGCGGGATTCTATCTTGCGGCGATGCATTGTAGCTTTGTTCGGTGATTCTGAACGAGGCTTTTAAGATGGCGGCGCTGCGGCTTATGGTCGAGTTGACCATTGGGGAAGAAGACATGACGAAGCTGATGGCGATTGCGCGGTCGCGGGCTGAAACAGCATGAGCTGGTCTCCAGGGCATCGATGATCTGGTTGTCGCTCCATCCTTCGCCGCCTTCCGAGACGTCCGCCTTGAGCAGGATCCGCGCCTTCATCAATCGTTGCGCCGGGCTGCTCCCTTTCCGGATCAGCGTTGCAAGCTGTTGACGTTCGTCGTCGTTCAGCCGCACAATATATTTCTTTACGATGATTTCCTTCGCAGCCATGATCGCCTCCGTCGCTGGGGTCGCCACGAAAGCGAATCATTAAATCCTTTCAAATTACAGTAGTTGAAGCGCACCACTAGTTCTACTGTGTCATGAACGGATATGGGTAGCTGTCTGGCGGTGTGTTGTTTGACAGCATGGACATCGCATAAGGGTTTTTGCGAGCGCGACGGTGAGCCGTTTTCGGATCGTCGCGATCGAGTTTTCGACGTGACGTTCTGGTCGGATCGGCGGCGCCGCGGGGTCGAAAACCTTTGGGTAACGGAGGCATCTTGCGCCGCCAGGAGGCTGAGGGGGGAATCGCTTCCCGTTCGCAGATCAGAAAGCCGTAAGCTGCGATGCAGAGTGTCGCGTGGTGGTGAAAGCCACGCCAACCTCGACCTTCGTAATGGGCCAATCCGAGTTCGCCTTTCAGCTCCTCGTAATCGCGTTCGATGCGCCAGCGCAATTTGGCCTTGTCGACGAGATCCTGCAAAGGCGTGTCCTTGGGCAAGGTCGAGAGCCAATATTTCGTCGGCTCAGCTTCTTCATTCGGCCACTCAACAATGAGCCATTCCAGCGGATGCGGTTTGGTCCGATTGCAATCACGCGAGGCTGGGCGCAGACGCACAGCGGCAAAGCGCGAGGCGAGCGGCGTGTTCGAACCTTCGCGCCAGGTGAGGCTGCGCCATGCTTTTTTCTTCAAGCTCAGCGCCAGCTCCTTGACCGTGACGGGTTGATGTTCAAGATCACGGTTCAGACGAGACGGCTTGCGGCCATGGCCGCTCCAGGGCTTTGCCGGTAGAGGCTCCTGACCGGGCGGCCAAACGGTCAGCGTCGATTGGACGCCGACGACGTAAGGCAGATCCAAAGCTGTCACTCCGGCGCGAAAGCCGCCGTTCACGCCATAGCCCGCATCAGCCAGCACGACGCCCGGCGCGACGCCTGCGGCATGAGCCGCACGGATCTGATCAAGCGCAATCTGTGGCTTCGTCTTGAACTCGATCTCCTTGGGGATATGCGCCTTTTTTCGGCGTGCCTGATCATTTGCCCATGCCTCCGGCATATAGAGCCGGTAGGCGATCGGCAGGCTCGCCGTATGATTGGCGATCGACAGCGTCACCGCGACCTGGCAATTGTCCTGCTTGCCGAGCCTGCCGCAATATTGCCGCGCGACGCCGACCGAATGGGTCCCCTTTTTCGCAATGCCCGTGTCGTCCACGATCCAGGCTTCGATCGGGCCTTGTCTCTCGAGGGAAGGCAGAACCAGCTCGAAAACCTTACCCAAGACCGCCTCGTCCGACCAGGGCGCTTCGCCGACCAGATGCAGAAGCGATTGATGTTTGGCCGAGACGCGTGTCGGCGCAACAATCGCCGCCATAGGCTCGACGCTCTTGCGCTCGCCGGGCATCAACAGCCCGACGCAATAATCGTTCAAGGGCTTGGCCCGATCGGCATGCCCGATCACTTCAACAAGAGCCTCGACATAGGCGGCAAAACGCGCTTGGCTGGTTGGTCTCGAGAGATCCATATCAAACACCGGGTATCGATCAACGAATTAACAAGTTACCAGATTTGCTCGCGACGCGAATCTCCCTCGATTTTGTGATTCAGTAGAATTAGTCATTTGATATTAAACGGATAGCTTCAGAGCAATATGATTCAGCTCAAGACGCTTTTCTCATGAGATGGGCGACCACCTGGCGCACGGTTTCAGCATCTGGCTCGTGGCCGGTCCCAATTTCTTTGCCGCCTCGCATCGAGTTCAGGATTTCCGATTGGCGCGCGCTCGATACCGCCCCGTAGCTGGCAAGAGTTGTCAGGACATGGTCATGGCCGAGATTCTGGTTCCAGGCTTTGAGTTCTTCTGGAGTCTTGCATCGTTTCTCTCCCAGGAGGGTGAGGGTGTCCCGACATAAATGAGGATTCGAGTAGGGCAGCCCCGCAGCCTCGAATGACCGGCGAAATATACTGCGGATCGCGTCGCCGCCGCTCCAGTGCACGCGCTTCAGCCCCGCAGTCTCGAAATGCCCGCTTTCTCCGACCGCAACGCGCGTCGCTGGAAACAGCGGATCATCCGGCCCGAACAGTTTCTCCCGCGTGAGGTACGAAATCCAGTCCGTGACGATAGCCTCAATGTCCATCCCGACGGGAAAAAAGTTCGATGTGAACGTCTTGCGGTTCTTTGTGCGCACATGCCGAGCATCCTGAAATATGGTTCGTTGGGCGAGATCAACATGCCGGAGCGACATGGAGGCCATTGCATCGTTGCGCGCCCCGCTCAGAAGGGCGAACGCCACCAGCGCGCGATCGCGTTTCTCGATGTCGGTTTCGCTCGGCAAAGTCGCCAACACGATGGCGTCGAAAGTGTTGGCGCCGGGCGCTTTCGCACTGCTTTGTCCACACTCGATTTGCTCATCCGCTTCGCCTCTTCGAGGTACGCGAAATATTGACGCTTGATCCGTTCGTTCTGGGCATGATGTTTACGCATGGGCTTCTGACTCCCTTGGCAAGTGATCATTTGTAGAGGGCTTGATCATCTCTCTTAATGCGTTCGGGAGCCTGCATAATCGTCACGTCCAAAATCGCGCGAAGTTCTGGAAGCTTCGCCAGCGAAACACGCTTGTGCATCACGCCGGTGCAACCACAGCAAAGGGCGCGAAGATTGCCGCTGGTCGCAGAAAGCTGGATGAAGTCCGCCATGTCCGCCGCCGGCGCTCTGGGCGTACGACAGGTGAAGCAGAAACACTTGTTCAGCTTACAAGTCTGCTTCGTGGCTCGGCGGTCTTCCAGAAATAGCGCCAAATCAGCGCCCAAGATCAGCAACGGCTTGCGGTCTAAAATGGCCGGCAATCCGCTTTTCAGCCCGCGGCGCGCGGTCCCCTTTGTGACTCCTCGTGCGCGCGCCACTTCGTCAACGGTATAGCTACGGTGGCGATTGACCCCGCGCCAATTCGGATGGCGAGGGGCCATATCAAAACGCCCCCCGCTCAATCAACGCGCGGATGTCCTCGACCCGCCATGCCGTCGTACGCGGACCAAGCTTGACAGGCTTTGGAAATCGACCTGTCTTGGCTCCCGCCCACCATGTCGAGCGGCCGACGGGGATCGGTCCCGTTGGAGCCAAGATGGAATTTAGGCGGAGAAAGCCGGTTTGGGGAAAATGAGAGTTATCTGGGTTCAGGCGTGCGCCGACGCCATCGCTCGCGGGAGCCATGGTCAACCTTTCTCGTCAAAATCGACGAGCCCGCGACCCAAACAGTCTTTGACTGTTCGTGAGTCGCTGGGTAGGATTGTCCCGCTCCTAGCCGAGCGCGGGGTCAAACCCACAGAGTTGCATTTACCCTGCCAGGGGTTATGCGGCTCTTTTTGTCTTGCCGGCCTCCGTGCGGGAGGCGCGCTGCGAATCGTCTTGATCCGACCATCTTTGTCTCGCGGATTTCGAATGGAGCCTATAGCGATAAATTCGGCTATCCCCATCATCCACAGGAACAAAATCGCCAATTGGCCAAATGGATCAATCCCTTAAGCCGCATTTATACTCAAAAGTCACAGGCAAAAATGTACGAAAGACGGTTTGGCTTCAGAAAAATAATTCGCGTTAGCCGTGTTTCCAACAACACATTTGTCGCGAATCACAGCAAGCAAACCATCATGCGCGAAATGCGATGACCTTTCCGCCCGCTCGCAGTTCATCCAGATAATCGGCCCAACAGGCCATCATCGCAACCCGCTCACTCCAATAATCCGCGCGGTGACAGGCGCGGCGCACGGCGTCGTTTTCGACATGCGCCAATTGGGCTTCAATCGCGTCCGCGTTCCATCTGCCGCATTCGTTCAACAATGTGCTGGCGACGGCCCGAAAACCGTGGCCGGTCATTTCGTCTTTGGTGAAGCCCATGCGCCGGAGCCCAGGGGTCAGCAAGACACTGGACGAGCGCCGGCTGCTCGCTGCCAAGACGGTGAGCGGACTGTGGAACCTCACACAACGCTCGCGAAGCCCGCCAGCGACGTTCTCTGCCCGGCTGACGAACTACCAACACCATTGGCTGCGTGGGACCTGTTCGACAGCCGTGCGATCTTGACGCGCCCCGCCGGAAGCCGATTGGCCGACGTTGGATTTCGAGATGACCCGCCCCCGCCTTTGCAGGCTGACGTCGATGCGCCCGGCTGGGATTGGACGCCAGCGATTGACGCCCGTGCGGCGCGCACCAAAAAAGTGCGCAAAAACTTGAGGACATTCCGACATGTGCGATTCTTATACCAACGGCATTAGGCAACAACCGACGCCCAAGCTCGTGTGGCGATTGAGGCGATGCGCTTTGACTTAGCAGTGAGGGCGTTCCATGCGGCGCAACATGCGTCAAGGATCTCATCATAGTTTTCGAACACGCGGTTGCTCAAATGGTTCTGGCGCAGGAACTGCCAAATGTTTTCGACCGGGTTCAACTCGGGGGAATAGGCTGGTAGGTGGAGCAGACTGATGTTGCCGGGGACCCGCAGCTTGCCGCCAGTTTGATGCCATCCGGCTCCATCGAGGAGCAGCACGGCGTGGCTGCCTTGCGTCACTTGGCTGCTGATCTCCTCGAGATGCAGGCTCATCGCTCGGGCGTTGGCGTAAGGCAAGACCAAAGCCGCGCCGATATCCCTGCAAGGACAGACGGCGCCGAATATGTAGGCCCATTCGCGTCGCTGATCGCGCGGCGCGGGCGGCCGGCTGCCGCGCTCGGCCCAAACGCGAGTGAGCGTGCCCTGCTGGCCGACGCGGGCTTCGTCTTGCCACCAGAGTTCAATCGGTTTTTCGCGTGCATGCTCGGGGATTGCGGCCTTGACCAGATCGGCGAAGTTTTTTTGTGCGCCTCCTGCGCCGCAGGATCTTGCTGTGGATGGCGGGGCCGCACCGACAAGCGCCGGAACTCCAGCCGGCGCAGCATCGCGCCGACGCTGCGCTCGGCCAGGGTCACATGGAACTGGGTCTTGATCACGCGGGCCAGATCCACTCGTCGCCAGCGCACCACGCCGTCGACGGCAAGGTCAGGTCCTTTGCGAACCATCTCCGCCACAAGAGCTTCTTGTTCGGGCGTGAGGCGCGGCTTCGGCCCGGCCGCGATGCGGTTGCAGAGCCCGGCGACGCCTTCGGCGTTGTAGCGTAGAACCCAATCGCGCAAGGTCTGCCGATCCATGCCGCAGAGCTTGCCGGCTTCGCCCCGATTATATCCTTCAAGCACTAAGGCCAGCGCCAACATCCGCCGCGCCGCATTGGCGTCCTTGCTGTGCGTCGCCGCTTCGCGAAGCTCCGCTGCAGTGAAATCATCGCGCGTGATCGCCAAGGCTTCCGGCATCAAAATCTCCCCAAATCATCTCCAATCCGAAGAGAATCACGACAGTGCGAATTTGCGAAGACCCCCTGAGTCAGACGCCAATGCCGTTGGTATTAGTTCTACTGTGTCATGAACGGATATGGGTAGCTGTCTGGCGGTGTGTTGTTTGACAGCATGGACATCGCATAAGGGTTTTTGCGAGCGCGACGGTGAGCCGTTTTCGGATCGTCGCGATCGAGTTTTCGACGTGACGTTCTGGTCGGATCGGCGGCGCCGCGGGGTCGAAAACCTTTGGGTAACGGAGGCATCTTGCGCCGCCAGGAGGCTGAGGGGGGAATTGCTTCCCGTTCGCAGATCAGAAAGCCGTAAGCTGCGATGCAGAGTGTCGCGTGGTGGTGAAAGCCACGCCAACCTCGACCTTCGTAATGGGCCAATCCGAGTTCGCCTTTCAGCTCCTCGTAATCGCGTTCGATGCGCCAGCGCAATTTGGCCTTGTCGACGAGATCCTGCAAAGGCGTGTCCTTGGGCAAGGTCGAGAGCCAATATTTCGTCGGCTCAGCTTCTTCATTCGGCCACTCAACAATGAGCCATTCCAGCGGATGCGGTTTGGTCCGATTGCAATCACGCGAGGCTGGGCGCAGACGCACAGCGGCAAAGCGCGAGGCGAGCGGCGTGTTCGAACCTTCGCGCCAGGTGAGGCTGCGCCATGCTTTTTTCTTCAAGCTCAGCGCCAGCTCCTTGACCGTGACGGGTTGATGTTCAAGATCACGGTTCAGACGAGACGGCTTGCGGCCATGGCCGCTCCAGGGCTTTGCCGGTAGAGGCTCCTGACCGGGCGGCCAAACGGTCAGCGTCGATTGGACGCCGACGACGTAAGGCAGATCCAAAGCTGTCACTCCGGCGCGAAAGCCGCCGTTCACGCCATAGCCCGCATCAGCCAGCACGACGCCCGGCGCGACGCCTGCGGCATGAGCCGCACGGATCTGATCAAGCGCAATCTGTGGCTTCGTCTTGAACTCGATCTCCTTGGGGATATGCGCCTTTTTTCGGCGTGCCTGATCATTTGCCCATGCCTCCGGCATATAGAGCCGGTAGGCGATCGGCAGGCTCGCCGTATGATTGGCGATCGACAGCGTCACCGCGACCTGGCAATTGTCCTGCTTGCCGAGCCTGCCGCAATATTGCCGCGCGACGCCGACCGAATGGGTCCCCTTTTTCGCAATGCCCGTGTCGTCCACGATCCAGGCTTCGATCGGGCCTTGTCTCTCGAGGGAAGGCAGAACCAGCTCGAAAACCTTACCCAAGACCGCCTCGTCCGACCAGGGCGCTTCGCCGACCAGATGCAGAAGCGATTGATGTTTGGCCGAGACGCGTGTCGGCGCAACAATCGCCGCCATAGGCTCGACGCTCTTGCGCTCGCCGGGCATCAACAGCCCGACGCAATAATCGTTCAAGGGCTTGGCCCGATCGGCATGCCCGATCACTTCAACAAGAGCCTCGACATAGGCGGCAAAACGCGCTTGGCTGGTTGGTCTCGAGAGATCCATATCAAACACCGGGTATCGATCAACGAATCAACAAGTTACCAGATTTGCTCGCGACGCGAATCTCCCTCGATTTTGTGATTTAGTAGAATTAGGGGGTAGATCCGGAATGTCCGGCGCTCACCTGAGGATACAAGATGCCTTTCACACATTATCTTCGCCGCAAGGCCGCTAGCGAATATCTCCAAGCAAAATACGGTTTTGGCGGCGGTTCGACGCTGGCGAAACTTGCTTGTGTAAGCAGCGACGGTCCGCGCTACCGTAATGCTGGCCGGGCAGTGCTTTATACGCCCGACGATCTCGATACGTGGGCGCTGGCGAAAATTGGCGCACCACAACGCTCGACCTCTGACACGGGGTGCTGATCCATGCCCACCGCGAATGAAACCCGGGCGTTGGCCGCGCACGGGCTCTCAGCGTGTCGGTCTCAGATCGTGTCCGCCCCCGGCATGGCAGCGGCAGCGGTCGAGGCGACTAGGCGGCTTGGATCGCCCTACCTTGCCGCCGCAGAGCTGAATGTCCACCCCGATAAGATCGGGCGGGATCTTAGGAAGGCCGGGCTGGTTGCGCCAAACAAGCGCACCTCCCGCAGTGCCGAACGCCTGGGCGGACTAGCCCTCTACGAGGCTGGAGCCGACGGAGGGCGGTTCGACAGCGTTGATATGCAAGCCCAGCTCACCCCGCGGCGACTTGGGCTCTTCTGGCGCAGTCAGATCAGGATGCTGCACGCTCACCGGCTGGCGCAAAGCGACGGCGCAGATTGCGGGTCATTCGCCTACTGCATTGCAGCCGTCCTTAATACGGCCTCACGCGGACCTGTGAAGCTCCCTGGAGTTGGTACGGTGACGTGGCCAGGGCTCGATGCCGACACCCTGCGGACAGAGCTGGCGATGGTCGGTATTCACCTTACCGAACGGGAGATGGGGCGGCTCATCTCTGAGGTGACCTCGCGGCGAACCCCTATCGGCAAGGTCGAACTCGGGCGGCGGTTACAGCTCACCGAGGTGGAGCGAAGCCACATCGACGCGCGGAACATTCAGGCCACTGATCACAGCGAGGCGGCGAAGCTAGGGTTAAGACCTGATTAACCATATTCTGATTCAAACGGTTGGCCAAAGGATTGGGGGGCTAGCCGATGGAATCGCATTTGTTCTGGTTCACGGACGAGCAGTGGGCGAAGATCGAGCCGCATCTGCCGACGAACCAACCTGGACCGCAACGTCACGACGATCGACGCATTCTCAGCGGGATCATGCACGTTCTGAAGATCGGCTGCCGCTGGGTTGATTGCCCGCGCGAATACGGCCCTGCGAAGACGATCTACAACCGCTTCGCCCGGTGGAGCGATCGCGGCATCTGGCAGAAAATATTCGAGACGGTCGCAGCACCCTCCGAGCCACCGGACGCGGTGGCCTTGGACAGCTCCCATGTTAAGGCACACCGCTGTGCCAGCGGTGGAAAAGGGGGGCCTGGCTTCAGGCCATCGGGGTCACGAAGGGCGGTAGAAACAGCAAGATACACGCGATTGTCGACCAGTATCTCAGGCCTTGGGCCTTCGTCCTGACCCCGGGCAACACCGCCGATTGCGTCATAGCACAGGACCGCGTCGGCCGCGTCCCCTGGATCGAGCAACTCATGGCAGACAAGGCCTATGACGCCAACACGTTTCGCGCCTCCCTGAAACAACGAAAAATCAAGATCGTCATTCCAGGCAAGGCCAACCGCAAGAAGCGGATCCGACACAACAAGATGGCCTGCAAAAAGCGCAATGTCGTCGAGCGATGCTCTGGACGACTGAAGGATTTTAGGCGCATCGCGACGCGCTACGACAAGCGCGCTGGAAACTGCTTCGCCGCCCTCTGTCTGGTCGCCACCGTCGCCTACTGGATTTGAATTATTCGAGTCCAGACCCTAGCACTACTTTGGCAGAATCAATTCGAGCGATGTCGGATGCGCATTCGGCAGTGCGGACATCGTTCGTAGGTTTTCACGTGCGTGTGCGATAGGGCTTTGATGACGGCTCGGCGGACCGCCGGCAGGGTCGGCTGCGGCGGCCCCCGTAAGATTTTTTTTTCCCGCTGCGCCTCTTTGAGGCGATGATGTTGGAGAAAAGCGTAGGCGATCATCGTCATCAGCGCGTGCCGGCGCAGCCCTTTCCATGATCGCCCCTCGAAGTGATCGAGGCCGAGTTCCTCCTTCATCTGTTGATGGGCCTGTTCGCAGACCCAACGCGCCTTGATCGCGGCGGCGAGCTTTTTAAGGCCTGCTCTCGCCGGCAGATTGGCAAGATAATATTTGCGTTCGCCGGACGATCGCCATTCGCCGATCAGCCACGCCTCTTCGCCCGGCAGATGCTGCTGGCCTTTGTCGAGAATGCGCTGCGGCGGCCCGTCGGCGGCGCGAACGCGCAGGGCGGCGAAGTGGGCGCTCAAGGGGCCTTTGACCCCGCGCCGCCAGCTCACCTTCCGCCATTTTGCCGCCGCCAGCATCGTCGCGGCGGCGGCGGAGAGTTGATCGGGGATCTGGTTCTTGCGCGGCCGGCCGCGCCCTGTCACGGGAAAGATCAGCGAGACGTCGGCGGGGTAGACCTTTTGATGCTTGGGAACGCCGACCGCCCAGATGAGCCCGCGCGCGCTCAAGCCCTGGCGAAACGGCGCCGAGAGGCCATAGCCGGCGTCGGCGAGCACGACGCCGAAACGCACGCCTTGCGCAATCAGGCGATCGATCTCCTCAAGCGCGATCTCGGGCTTGCTGCGCGGCTGGCGAAACGCTTCCGGAACGCCGGCCTTGTCCAGGCGCGCGGCCTCGCTCGTCCAGCTTTCCGGCAGGAACAGCCGCAGTCCCACGGCGACCGGGACCTCATGGCGCGCCAGCGTCAGCGAAACCAGCGTCTGGCCGTTGGCCCGTTTGCCCAGCATCGACGCATATTGCGGCGCGACGCCGACCGAATGCTCACCCTTCCTGGGCAGGCTCGTGTCGTCGATCACGAGGAAGGCGTCGGGCCCGCCGATCAGCCTGTCCGCCTGCTTCGCCAGTTCGGCCTCGAGCGGCGCTTCGTCCCAAAGGCCGTCCGAGATGAAATGATGCAGCCGGTCATAGCGGTCGGGCGCAAGGCGCGCCGCCATCGGCTCTTGAAAGACCTCAGCTACAGTTTCGGAAAGCTCTATTCGAGCGACGGCCACCCTTCGATCCCGCCGGAGCAATTGCTGAGCGCCTTGCTGCTGCAAGCGTTCTACGGCATCCGCTCGGAGCGGCAGCTGATGGAGCAGCTCAACTATAATCTTCTGTATCGCTGGTTCGTCGGGCTTGCCCCGGACGATCCCGTGTGGGACGCCACGACCTTCACGAAGAACCGGGATCGTCTGCAGCAAGGCGACGTATTCCAGAAGTTCATGACCACGCTTTTGAACCACCCGCGGGTGAAGCCGCTCTTGTCGGACGAGCATTTTTCGGTGGACGGAACGCTGATCGAAGCCTGGGCTTCACAGAAGAGTTTTCGGCCCAAGGACGGCGGTGACAACGAAGGGGATGGCGCGGATTTTCGCGGCCGGGCGCGCTCGAACGAGACGCACGCGAGCGCGACCGATCCCGAGAGCCGTCTCTGCCGCAAGGCGGCGGGGCGGGAGGCGAGGCTGTGCTTCATGGGCCATGTCACCATGGAGAACCGGCGCGGGCTTGCCGTTGCGGGCGCGGTCACAAACGCCGACGGCATGGCGGAACGCCGCGCCGCGCAAGCCATGCTGAAAGCCAAACGCAAAGCCGCCGATCATCCATCACGGCCGCAGCTGACAAAGCCTATGACACGAAGGACCATGTCAAAAATCTGCGCGCCGTCGGCGTCACGCCGCATGTCGCGCAAAACAATGGCCCGACCAAAACAGGGCGGCGGCGGAGAAGCGCTATCGATGCCCGCACGACAAGGCACGCAAGCTACAGTCTGTCGCAGAAGCGCCGCAAGATGATCGAATGCATCTTTGGTTGGGGCAAGCAGCACGGCACGATGCGCAAGGCCAAGCACCGCGGCGTCGCCCGTGTCGCCGGAGGATTTCTGCTGAACCTCATCGCCTACAACCTGATCCGCATCCCGAAATTGGTGACCGCGTAGGACCAATTCCGTGAGACACCAAGGAAAACCCCTGCCATGTCGAACCGAACATCGAAATCACCGGCAAAAACCCAACACCCAAACGCCGAAACCTCAAATTTTCCGGTTTTTCAGCTGACTGCTAAAGGTTATGAACGCCCCAAGAGCCATTGACGGCGCAATTCTCCGAGCGCGGCCTGATCCTTGAGCCGTGGCTTCCTGAAAAGGGCTTGGCGATGATTTTCGCGCCGCGCGGCGTAGGCAAAACTTGGGTTGCGCTCAGCATCGCCGATGCGGCGGGTAGCGAATTTCTAGGCTGGAAAGCGCCACGCCCGCGCCGTGTCCTGTATCTCGATAGCGAAATGCCAGCATCCATGCTTCGCGACCGATATGCGTCTGTAGTGACTGCGTCAAGAACGGACGTTGCACCTGAAAACTTCGGACTTGTCGCGGCTGATTTTCAGCCCGACGGCCTGCCCGACTTGAGCGACATTGACGCGCAACGCTTCTATGAGCGCGTGATCGCCGATGCTGATCTGATTGTCGTGGATAATCTTTCGACGATTGCGCGCGGCCTTCGCGAGAACGAAGCGGACAGTTTCGCGCCCGTTCAATCATGGTTGCTGGCACAGCGCGCGGCGGGAAGGTCGGTACTATACCCCTTCCGTCTCTTTGAGCGTGGCGAATTGAAAGCCGATCGCGCCGGCCTTCACCTCATACAAAGTGCCGCTGGAAGCGGACGAAGGCGTCCAGGATCGCCGCGCCGCCCAGGCTCGCTGCATCGGTGTCGAACTATATGCGCGAGTGCGCGGCGTCGGAACAAGAGGATTGTTACAATAGACCATGCCAGCAGCCTCAGCGTAATTCAGTATGTATGTAATGTCTCGACGGTGAGAATGCGACAGCGCCCCGAAGCGGGCGAGCTGGGCGCGATAATAATTACAGTAACGATGCTGATTTGCCATGCATTGGAACAACGCTGCCACTGGTTTATTTTCGCATTTGCGGCCGCGTGCGCCTTTGGGTTCGGCTTATGGGTTCGGGCAAGGCGTGTGGCCTTTTGGAGTTGTTTGAGGCAATCTGGTCTCTGGTGGCGCGAGAAATGCTTGTAAGATGGGTAGTTATTGCTGATTTTCACCCGTTGTAGCTCGAGCGTAGCGTTTAAGCGAAAAATCACGATTTTTGGATGGGCCAAAGCCACGGCGCGATAGCAACTGCCGCCAGCACCCCAACGAGTTGCGCAAGAAAGAATGCCCAACGCCAGGCGGCTCAAACCCCGCGGATGTATCGGAGAGCGCTCGCGCGATTGTCGCCGTCGGATTGGCGAACGCGGACGCCGTGAACCGCAAGCCGCCGTTATGTGGAGGCCGACCACAAATGGCACCGCCGCAGAGGCATGGGCGATACATCCAAAGATCATCAGAAGGAGGCCACTGCGAAGCCCCGAGCTGTCCGAATTAACCAAAGAAGCGATTACTCCAGATAACTGAGATAGGCGGCAACGGCTGCGATCTGCTGCTCTGTCAGCTTGTGCGCAATCGGCGCCATAATAGCCGACGTGTCTGGGTTTGCCGGATTTTGACCCCGCTCTTTGGTCCAATTCGTCAGCTTGTTGACGATGTAGTCATTGAGCTGACCGGCTAACCGCGGAAATGCCCCGTTGCCTTTGGCCTCCGAACCGTGACAGGAAGCGCACGGTGGAACATCGGCGCTGGGAACTCCCTCCTCGAAGATTGTTTTCCCCTGCGCCACGAGTTCCTTTGGAGCCCCGCCTAATGGTTTAGGATTTAGTTCGTGGAAATGCGCGGCCAAATCCGCGACCATCGCCGGGCTCAGGACGTGCGCCACGTTGAACATGACGGGGTTCGTCCGCCTGCGCTCAATAAAGGCCCGCAATTGATTTTCAATATACTCAGGCTGCTGTCCTGCAAGCCGTGGCATGGGATAAGCTCCCCGAAAGCCTTGCCCCGACACTCCATGGCACGTCCTGCAATAATCAAACTTGGCCTGAAATACTTGCTTCGGAACGGCGTCCGTACTGCTTTCTTCGGCGCGGCCGGCCGCGGAGAAAACAATTGCGAGAATTGCGGCGTGGGACAGGGACTTTAAGCTTATAATTTTCATGATCTGGCCTCCAATATTATCTCACGCCACGACATGACCGACACGCTGATCGAGACCGGTCGCCGGCTTCAAGCGCCGGGAGCTGACAGAGGGCCGCCCTTTCAACCCCTCTCGCCTCGGACATATTCTCCAATCGCAGACGAGATCAGCGATGCAATGATCATAAACGCAGTAGTCCATGGCCTCAGCCATCCCCTCATTTCTCGTCGCAGCCAGTTTGCAACCGCAGGCGCGAATTGCGACTGAGAAATACCCGCTATGCGAGTCTTGCGGCGCGGGATTTTCGTTTTGCAGCCATTGTCGGTGAGGGCGTGCCATACCAAGTCGCCCTTTCGCCGACCTAATTCCCCTGTCGAAGGGTCAAGAAGCGTCAAAATCCGGCCCTTTTAAAAATGAGGGGATTCCTGAGGTCCATGGCGGCCGCTTTCCCTCAACCCTAACGGCGCATGCACGTCTGGCAAGTTCGAATCCCGTCGTCATGAATAAAACGGGAAGGAGAATAGCGCTCACCTCCGCCGCGGCGTCCGATCGAATGGGCAATGCGAATGATCTCACCCAGGACAATCAGTCGTGTGTTGCCGAAAGGCATCACGCTGGGGAAAATTTGATTGGCCGTCAGCTTGGAATTAGCACAAGTCCCCATGACTGTTTACCATGATGGAGTCCGCATCGGAATCGTGCGCGATCGGAGCCAATTACCGTTTTCCATTCAACGAATACCGCAAACTCATCAAGACAGCCAATCCCGAAAAGGTAATTGCGCGCATCGAAAGCTGCTTTGGAACGTTCAAAGCGTCCGCCAGACCAGTTTTTTCGCGCGGAAGGCAGCGAGACGGGAATTGTTTGTCTCTATCGAAGGATACTATAAAAGTTAGGTCGGCGGCTGAACTTAGCGCTCTGCCACGTTACGCCAGAGCAAGCCGAGCGAGAAGCCGCTCAAGTCCGGTGTCCGCTGAATTGCGAGAAAGTCAGTTGGGCAATGAGACCAATGGAAGGGCGGGGGGACCGGGTCATGAAAGTCATCGGTTTACGATTGGCGCTGCAAGGAGCGGTCCTTGCTATCGTTTTCGCCGCTGCGGGTGGCGCGGACGTCAGGGGCGCGGACGTTAGGGGCGCGGAGGGCTTTTCGAGGGGAGGTCTCGAGGGCAAGTTAGAATATTGCAAAACCTGCCATGGGCTACAGGCGCAGGGTTATCGCGGTTATTTTCCCATGCCGCGACTCGCGGGGCAGCAGCCCTTGTACGTCGAGAACCAGTTGCGAGCCTTTATCGAGCGCAGGCGGACGAACCCCGTCATGCAAAACGTCGCCCACGTCTTGACCCCGTCGATGGTCGCCGCCTTGGCCGAGCATTTCCATGAGCTAAATCCTCCGCCAATTGGCGGCGCCCGAAAGAATCCCTCGCCTTGGGAAGAACAATCTTCGAGCAGGGATTACCTGACTCCAACATTCCTGCGTGTTCCGCTTGTCATGGTCCGGAGGCCAAGGGTCAGGGCGAGATTCCTCGGTTAGCGGGTCAGCTCTATTCGTACACCGTAAAAACATTGACGAATTGGAGCAAAGAGCGCGGTCAAGGTTCGGCGAAAGACATATCGGCCATCATGCTGCCAACCACGCACAACCTGAACCAATCACAGGTCGCCGCCATCGCGGCTTATGTCAGCACTCTGAGATGATCCGATTGTTTTGCTGGGCGGGCTTCTATGAAATGCGTATAGCGCGAGTTGCATCATGAAATTCATAAGGTTCAAAATAGCAATCCTGGCGATTGTTGCTTCTTCCGCCGGTCCGCTGTTTGCAGATGAGCCCTTCAATCTCGGCAACCCCCTCAGTTACGACCCTGTGCGGAACTGCACTTGGTGCCATGGTTCATCGGCGCAAGGATTTATGTTTGCGCCGCGATTGGCCGGACAGAGAGATCAATATATCGAGAATCAGCTTCAGAGGTTTAGCGAGCACATCCGGGATAATCCGCGTTCGAGGCAATTTATGTGGCCCGCCACGGGCGCCTCGATCCCCAGATGGCGCATGAATTGTCAGCTTATTTTTCGACGCTGCCTCCCCAAGCCGCCAATGACGGAGATCAGGCGCTGGTCGAAGCAGGACGAACGATATATGAGGTGGGGATTGCGGAATCCAATATTGTAGCCTGCGTCGTTTGTCATGGCCCGAATGCCGAAGGGGTTAGAGAAATTCCCCGTTTGGGAGGATTGGCGTACTCCTACTTGAAAAGCAGACTCGAGCAGTGGGGCGAAGGTTTTGACGCGGCCGCAGCGCCAATGCCCCAAATTGCGAGCCAATTGTCGCCGGACCAAATTGACGCCCTCGCCTCATATCTGAGCTTTGTCGAGTAAGCGTCCCTGCGATGACAGTCTGGGATTTCCTGGCCAACGCCGGTAACAGAATCGGTTCCGATTCCGTTACCCCAAAAAGTCGCAGCATCCCGACCCCTGTTGAGGCTGACCCGCCCCCGAAATTTAGGCCATAGAAAACTGGAATTTCCGCCTGTTCGAGTTCATGCCGCGACGAGCGCCGGTGAGCAATTTTTCAGCGATGTCAGCGGCTTATTGCCGATCGCGCTATGCGGACTGACTTCATTGTAGTCCTTACGCCACGCCTCCATTTTCTGCCTCGCCTCTTCGAGGCTCATGAACCAACGCGCATTCAGGCGTTCCGCCCGGAACTACTCGATGAAAGCGAATTCGATGATGCTTCACTTTGGCACGCTGATCCCCCTCGGAGGCGGCCTCCCTATTGCAACCGCCCGAACCATGATGCGCAGAAATTTGGCCGGCAGTCGAGGTAAGCGGCGATGCTATCGCGGTCGCAAGCCTGATTGGATCTTGCTTTGGGGGTCCCTCGAACCGACGGCTCAGGCCTTCGACCAGATCCGGCACCAGCCGTGGGGGCTGACGACGCCCTCGACCTGCTTGCACGCATTTGGCGATATGAACAGACGGCAATTGGCGCAGTTCTGGTTGCCTTTCGGCGACCCTTGATAGCCGACCGCCGCTTGAGAGACCTTCGCGGCCTGCGCGCCGCGCGACCCCATCGCGAGAAATGCAAAGGCGCCAATAGCGCCGACGCCTGTTTGCAGAAGCGTCCGTCGCGTCGTTTTCGCCGATTGGTCGCCAGATGATCTATCGATTTTCTGCGTCACGTTTGCTCTCCCGACATCTTATGGCGCTCCTGACACATCGAAGTATGTTGACAGCGCGGCTGCCTCTTGCGGCGCCGTCAGAATAAGCGCGACTGCCCTGGACGCTCAATGATTTGGGTCAATTAGATGATAGCCGGTTTTGGCCGACGACTCCGGCTCGGAATGCCAATTAGCTGCGGCCTGTGCATCACTATACCAGCATTATTCCTTATTGATCTCTCCGATTGCTATATGATGAGACGTCCGTCACTATTACGTTGCAATTGACTGAGTTGCCGTGTTGCAACACTTGTGGACAATTTTTTCCCGACCCTTGAATTCATGCTTTGACCAAAATAGGCGTTGATATTGCTGTAAGCGCGGCCGCTTGCAGCCAATAAGAGACTAACTCGCCGCGACGCCGGGCTCTAGGAGATGCTACATGCCGGAAATCACGTCGGACCGCGGCGCGCATGCCGCGCAGTGCGCAGGGGAACAAGAAGCAAGCGGTGCGAGCGCAACGAAGGGCAAGCGCGACCTCCGCTGGGTCGCCGGCTTTGGCGGCGTCGCCACTTCAGCTCTGGCGATCATCGCGGCTGGCGTGTTGATCAAGCCGCCGAACGCGTCTGCCCTGCCGAGTTTCGCGCGGCAGACCGGTCAGCCTTGCGCCACCTGCCATACGGCCTTTCCGCAGCTGACGCCATTTGGCCGAAGATTTCAAGCTCATGGGCTATACGACCGGCGGCGGCCTGGATTTGGAACATGCGCCGCCTCTTTCTGCGATGGTGATCCAAGGCTTCACACACACCCAAGTCAATCAGGATACGCCGCCCGTTCCGTGGAGCCACACCAACAATAATGTGTTCCTGCAGCAGCTCAGCCTTTTCTATGGCGGGCAAATCTACGGGAATGTCGGGGCCTTCATCCAGGGAACATACGACGGCGCCTCACAGCATATATTTCTCGACGCCAGCGACGTGCGCTATGCGGACCAGACGAAATTCCTCGGCTTTGACGTCACCTATGGCGTTACGGTCAACAACACCCCGACCGTCGAGGATCCGTGGAACACGACATTCGCCTTCAGCTTTCCTTTCGTCTCATCGACGCTCGCCCCTCAGTTCTCGCCGCCGGGGACTTTGCTCGAGGGCGGCCTTGGCGACCAAGTCATCGGGACAGGAATCTACACCTTCTGGAACGATAGTTTCTATCTCGCTTTCACCGCCTACCAGAATCTGTCGACGCAGGTTCTGCAGGGGCTGGGGGTGCCGGGCGTCATCGGATCGACATCAATCGACGGCGTTGCGCCCTATTGGCGCGCCGCCTACGAATATGACACCGGGGAGCAGTCGTTCATGGTCGGAACATATGGCATGTACGCCAACACGCTCCCCGGCCGAATTCCCGGCTTCGGGTTTGACCAAATCATGGACGTCGCCGTTGACGCCCAATATCAGTTTATCGGAGACCCGCACAATATAACCGTCAGAATCAACAACATACATGAATCGCAGCAATTGAATTCGAGCTACTTGCAGGGAAATTCGACCAATCTTTACAATTACCTGAACAGCTTCAGCACTTCGGTCGAATATGTCTATGACAAGACCTACGAGCTGACAGCAGGCTATTTCAACGTCTCCGGATCGGCCGACGCCATTCTTTACGGCCCAAATTCGCTGCTCAATCTCCCCAACGGCGAAGGGATCATCGTCGACGCCGCCTTTTTGCCGTTCAGCAAAGGCGGCCCGTCCTTCTATCCTTGGATCAACGCCAAACTCGGCATTTCGTACACGAGTTATTTGAAGCTGTTCGGGGGAAACAACAATTTTGACGGCGCTGGGCACAATGCGGCCGGCAACAACACCCTCTTCCTCTATGCCTGGGTGGCGTTCTGAGGCCTCCTTTCCCCTCGTTCAATCTTTTTGCGAAAGCGACGCTGCAAAGGGGCATTGGCCGCGGTCAGCCGCCCTAGAGTCCAGAGCTGCAGCCGGCCGAAAACCTATGGGCGCTCGTCGATGAGCCGATCGTTAACAAGCACATCGCGAACCATCGAGCAACTCGAAAAGAAAATCGCCGACCAATGCATCACCCTCGCCGACCAGCGCCAGCCAATCCAAACGCGAACCGGTTTCCACTGGTGGCCAAAGCCAATCACTGCGAGTGGATCACCCGGAAACCGTGTGATGCACTCTGAAAGCGCGTCAATCCGAGCACAGGCGTTAAACCAGGTCGGTCGACCGGTGATCTTGCGCGATCGGGTCGCTCGGGCATTTCGAGGACCGAAATTTGGTGCTGACCGGTGCAGTGATGTTCAACACCTCCACTTTAGCACGTGGGGCATGTCCACTTCATCAATTGCCAGAAAAACTGGAAGTCTGCGTCGGCCGTCGACGATCTGGACAATGCAATGATGCGGGCGACAGCAAGGTGCCAATCGAATTTTGTAACAAAGCTCGTCCTTCAATTCTGTTGCGTTCAGGTCACACCGGCCGAAATTGCACTTAGCGAATGCCACTCTTCGTTGATTCCATGTTTTCGACCAGCTGGAACAGAGTAATTTAACCGCGTTCAACCTTTGGCTCCGCGTCCGACCCCTAAAAGGCAAAACATCATGTTACGTCGTCTTCTCATGGCTTCGGTCGGCGCAATTGCGCTGGCCGGAACGGCCTTAGCGGCCGAACCTCCCCCGGCCGCTGCGCCGCCGGTCTATGTGCCGCCGGTACCGATCTTCACCTGGACCGGCGTCTATGTCGGCGGCCAGGTCGGCTACGCTTGGGGCAACCAGAACGTCAGCCTTGGCGACAGTTTTGGCTTTTTCTCGACCTTCAGCTATAGCGCCAATGGCGTCATCGGCGGCGCCCATGTCGGCTATAACCTGCAGCTGAGCCAGTTCGTCATTGGCCTCGAAGGCGACGTCGATGGCTCGAGCATCAGCAAAAGCGTGTCCGGCGTTTTCTTTCCGCTGGGCGGCGTCCTTGGTCCCGTCAGTACGACCTTCAACTCGAACGCTAATGTCCAGGGCTCCATCCGCGGCCGCGTCGGTTACGCCTTGGACCGCGTGCTGCTGTACGCCACCGGCGGCGTCGCCTTCGCCGGCGTCAACACCAACCTCTCGACGAACTCCTTGTTAGGGTTAGGCGGCTCTTATGACTCCGCCTCGAATACGCGCGTCGGCTGGACGGTCGGCGGCGGTCTCGAATACGCCGTTACCAACAACTGGTCGATCCGCGCCGAATATCGCTACGCCAATTTCGGTCAAGCCACGGTCTACCCAGTCAATTTCGCAGCCCTTGGCGATGCCGGCGCTTTCATCAATCGGCACTTCACTGAGAACCGCGTGCAGGTCGGATTTAGTTACAAATTCGAGACCGCCGCCCCTGTGCCGGTGGTCGCTAAGTACTAGAGCATTATTCACGGCTGCTGGAACCGCGTTGGGGTTCTCGTTTGGCGCACACGCAACGATGGAATCATACGGTTTCCGGCTGATTGACTCGACGTTGAAGGGAGGATTCACGCGGCTTTGCGAAGCGGATAGGCTGGCGCGCCATGAGTTGGGAGATTTGGACGCATGGCGACGGTCAGCGCGCATTTGAGCGTGGAGGAGCTGGAAGAGCGGTACGCGGCGTGCGGCGACGCCACCGCATCGCGGCATTTCCAGGCGATTTGGCTGTTGGCGCGTGGCCACACGGTTTCGCAGGTGTCGGCGACGACGGCGTTCGGCGCGCGATGGATCGAACAGTTGCTCGCCCGTTACAACGCCGAGGGACCCGACGCGCTGGGCGATTTGCGGCGCCGCAACGGCGCAACGGCGACGATCCTGAGGCCTGTTGTCCGGCGCGTCTGGGCGCATGTTGCACGGAGGAGATCGCAATGGCTACACGTGAGGATGAGGCAAGGGGCAAAGGACAGGGCAACGTAGCGCTACCCGCTTGACTTGTTCCCCCGCTCCATTTGGTCGGCCAATTGTCGGATGAAATCAGGCGTGATTCCGGCTGTTGCGCGTTTGGCGCGTTGGCGAGGCCTCGGATGATCGCCGCCTGCCAATGTTCGCTTGCTAAAATGATGTAATCACTGTGGTCGGCCAGCGCAATTTTCCCGGGGGGCGGGAGGAAGGGTTCTCCGCTTCTCAGCAGGGCTGGACCCAACGCGGGCGCCCGCCGCGTGGTTGGCCGGTGGGGGCTCGTCGAAGTGGCGACAAGTTTGAGGCTGATGCAGGGCATCCTACACCCGCGCCTCATCGATCCTTCGGCATAGATGAGACACCCCCCATTCGCGCCGCGACAAATGACTAATCTTGATTGGCATTCGCTGGCCTGACGGCTTCGATGGGGTGGTGAGCAGAAAGCCCCTTTTGGGCTTGGCGTCGCCACCCCATTCTAAAGCAGTTTGGCTTGATCTGCCTCAGGCTCCTCAAGTCCTAAAGTTTCTACGACCAGGAACCCAGAGCTTACGGAGACGCGAATGACCACGCGCGATTTGCTGTTGACCTGCATGACCAGATCACGGGCGCCCTCGACCATGAGGACGGCCAATGGAACTTTCTGCTCGGACGCGCGCGCATGGCCGCCCTGAAGGGACTCGAGCCGGATACGCCTTCTGGCCCTATTATCAGCTTCAAAGAGTTGAGGTTCGACGAGCCGTCCACGACCAACCTCAGTCGTCCGAAGGATGACTTCTTTTTCGAAGCCTCCTCTCCTGACCGCCTTGTCGTCTGCTTTTTTTGCCACATCCGAGAACGAAACCTGTGCAGATGCCGAGAGGCCACGAATCACCTCCAACATGTCCGACTGTACGCGGCGGAGCAATATTAGGCCACGGAGCGGCCAGGGCGATCGGGTGAAGAAATTCGTGACAAATGGCTAAAGTGCTGAATTTGTCGTGGTCCACTGATTCGATTGGTGGAGCGGTACGATGGACGGGGCGGCGACGGAATTTGACGCGATCGACGAAGCAACTATTTTTCTTCGGTATTTCAAGGATATGCCGGACCATCGGCAGAAGGGCAAGGTGGTTTATCCGCTGGAGGAAATCCTCCTTTTGTGTCTTCTCGCGGTGCTGGCCGGGGCCGAGACCTTCGTCGACATCGCCCGCTTTGGCGATAAGAAGCTCAATCTGTTGCGCCGGTTTCGGCCGTTTCGCGACGGCACGCCGGCGCATGATCATCTCGGCGATATTTTCGCCACGCTGGACGCGCAGGCGTTCCAGCGCTGTTTCGTCGCCTGGGTTGCGGCGCTGACCAAGACGCCGGCCGACATCATCGCGATTGATGGCAAAACCTTGCGCCGCTCCTACCAAAAGAAGGGATCGAAGGAACCGATCCACATGGTCTCGGCTTTCGCCGCGCGCCAGCGATTGGTTCTCGGGCAGGTCAAGGTGAACGAGAAATCCAACGAGATCACAGCCATTCCCGCATTGCTCGACATGATGGCGATCGAAGGCGCCGTCGTCACCATCGATGCAATCGGCTGCCAGCGCGAAATCGCCGCGAAGATCATGGACAAGAAGGCCGATTATATCCTCGCGCTGAAAGGCAACCAGGGAACGCTGCGCGAAGATGTCGAACTCCTCGCAACCGAGCAAAAAGCAAGACAATTCAAGGATACGACGGTCAGCCGGCATGAAACGATCGACGCCGATCACGGTCGTATCGAAACCAGAACCTACACGGTGATCCACGATGTCGGTTGGCTACAACAGCGACACGACTGGCCGGGATTGAATGGCGTCCTGATTGTCGAAAGCAAACGCGAGATCGGCGGCAGGGTCGAGCGGGAAACGCGCTTCTACATCACTTCGCTGCCCTTGTCAGCGCAGGCGATCGGCCCAATGATCCGCGAACATTGGGCGGTGGAGAACTGCCTGCATTGGGTCATGGACACGGTCTTTCGCGACGACGAATGCCGTGTCCGAACCGAGAACGCGCCGGCAAACTTCACCACCGTAAAACACATGGCGCATAATCTAACTCGCCGAGCGCCCGGAAAGGATTCTCTCAGGCTCAAGCGCAAAACCGCCGCTTGGGACGACGACTTCCTCGCAAGCCTCGTCGCAGCTTGAATTTTTTCACCCGATTCCCCTGACGGAGCGGCGGCATTTTGCGGCTGCGTGGCGGAGTAAAACCCGGCCACTTTTGGGGTTGACCCTTTCCGAACATTGGTTCGGGGGGCGGCCGGGGATGTTTTCAGTGGAGATTTACGCAGCGGTTCGGCGGTTTGTATTCGTCGAAGGGAAAAGCCGTCGGGAAGCGGCGCGGGTTTTTGGGTTGAGCCGGGATACGATTTCCAAGATGTGCCGCTATTCGGCGCCGCCTGGGTATGTGCGGTCAAAGGCTCCGGAGCGGCCGAAACTCGGGCCGCTCGTTC
This sequence comes from uncultured Alphaproteobacteria bacterium, assembly GCA_963815815.1. GTDB lineage: Bacteria > Pseudomonadota > Alphaproteobacteria > Rhizobiales > Beijerinckiaceae > Methylocapsa. The sequence goes on along the minus strand of CAWFIA010000004.1, from coordinate 40,701 downwards.
CAGTGATCGACGCGATCCTTGAGGCTGACAAGATCGCGCCGCCGAAGCAAAGGCATACGGCGAAACGGATTTTCGAGCGTCTTCGGCTCGAACACGGCTATGCCGGCGGTTATACCGTGGTGAAAGATTATGTCCGGACCGCTCGCACTGGATCACGCGAGGTTTTTGTTCCGTTGTCCCATCCGCCTGGCCATGCCCAGGTCGATTTTGGTGAGTGCGTTGGGATCATCGGCGGCGTCCGGATGAAACTGCACGTGTTTTGTTTCGATTTGCCCCAATCGGATGCCTGCTTCATCAAAGCCTATCCAGCGGAAACTACGGAAGCCTTTCTTGACGGCCATATCTCGGCATTCGCGTTTTTCGGCGGCGTGCCGATTTCAATTTTATACGACAATCTCAAAATCGCAGTGGCGCGTATCCTCGGGGATGGCAAGCGGCAGCGCACCCGTGCTTTCACTGAGCTCGTCAGCCATTACCTGTTTCAGGATCGTTTCGGCCGGCCAGGAAAGGGGAACGACAAAGGCAAGGTTGAGGCCCTGGTCAAATATTCCCGCGCCAATTTCCTCACGCCCGTTCCAAACGCAGCTTCTTTCGATGCGCTCAACGCCACTCTGGAAGAACACTGCCGCGCCCGGCAAACCGAGCGCGCCGGCAAAAATCCGCTGACGATTGGCGCAAGGCTTGCCGCGGATCACGCGATGTTGCGGGCTTTGCCCGGACTCTCCTTTGAGCCCTGCGACAAACGCCCGGCAAAGGTCTCCTCGACCTCGCTCGTGCGCTATCGGATGAATGATTACTCGGTGCCAACCGCCTATGGTTTCAGCGACGTGTTGGTGAAAGGCTTTGTCGACAAGGTCGTAATCATCTGCGGCGCCAACGTCATTGCCCAGCATCCTCGTGTCTATGGCCATGGCGAATTCGTCTTCGACCCCAAGCATTATTTGGCGCTGCTCGAGCAAAAGCCGGGCGCCCTTGATCAAGCCGCTCCGTTGCAAAACTGGACGCTTCCAGAACCGCTCCAGCATCTGCGGCGGCTTTTCGAAGCCCGGATGGGCAATCGCGGCAAGCGGGAATTCATCCAAGTGCTCCGGCTGATCGAAGCCTTTCCCGAAACGCTTGTCGGAGCCGCGGCAACCGACGCCATCCGTCTGGGAGCGATCAGTTTCGACGCGGTGAAGCAGCTCATCCTCGCCAAGCTCGAATGCAGGGCTGCCAATCTTGATCTTGCTGACTATCCTTATCTGCCCGCGGCAAGCGTCAAAACGACCGCTGCCGCCGATTATATGGTTCTGGTTTCCGGGTGGGCGGCATGACAACAGCTTCGCCTCCAGCCAACCCAGCGCCACCGCAGGTTCTCCTTGCGCATCATCTGCGCCAGCTCAAGCTGCCAACCTTTCTGCGTGAATATGAGAAAGTCGCCGCAGAGGCCGCAAAGGAAGGGCTCGATCACACCCGCTATCTTTTACGGCTCGCGGAGCTCGAACTCATCGATCGCGAGCGCCGCATGGTCGAGCGGCGCATACGCATGGCGCATTTCCCGGCGGTGAAAAGTTTCGACACGTTCGACTTCACCGCCATCGCATCGCTCAACAAACCGCTCGTTCTCGAGCTTGCGCGCTGCGAATATATCGTCGCCCGCGACAACATCATCGCCCTCGGCAATAGCGGCGCCGGCAAGACTCACACGTGCCTCGCGCTGGGACTCGCGGCCTGCCAGCGTGGTTTCTCGGTTGCCTTCCACACCGCGGCGGAGCTGGTTCATCAGCTTATGGAAGCGCGCGATGAGCGGCGTCTGTTGAAACTTCAAGCTCAGCTCGCCGCCGTCAAATTGCTCATCATCGACGAGCTTGGCTACGTTCCCCTCTCGCAAACCGGGGCGGAACTGCTCTTCGAAATATTCAGTCAGCGTCATGAGCATGGCTCGACAATCGTGACTTCAAATCTACCATTTGAAGAATGGACAAGTGTTTTTCAAAGCCCGCGTCTGACGGGCGCGCTGCTCGACCGGCTCACCCACCATGTTCATATCCTAGAACTCAATGGTGAAAGCTACCGGCTGAAACATTCGAAGGCAAGGCGGCGGCGCGAAGCCCAGCAAGCCGATAAAGCCGAGGCAGCTCCAAATCCAGAAACAGCAGAAATCCCCGCCACATCCTGAAGACCGCTGTTAGCGCCGGCTGCGAAACCCTGACCATCTCCGCCGGCGCTAAAGCGGCAGTGCGAGCTCTACGACGCCGCAAACTGGCCTGGTTTTACGCCGCCCCGCTGGCGGGTTTTTATTCCGCCGTTGACACACGGCACCGTCAAACTCGATCGGCCTACCGGAAATTGATCGGCCGGCCTCGACCAGATCGAAAGGAAGAGGGACGAGGTGCAAGTGGGCCTGCTCGACCCCGCAACCTAATACGCCGCCGATGTTGGCAGGACCGTGCTCAAATTCGTAGACCACGCCCTCGAACGCACCACGAAGACGAATCAACGCGTCCTGCCGCAGGGGTGCGAGTGCCTCCCGATGCACGTGCCCCAGCGCCGCAAAGTTTGGTGAAGGCCGCCGAGGAATCACCAAGGTCCAGCCAGGCAAAATGCTGCCGAGCGAAGGTACGGTGACGCCATGAGCGTTCGCCGTGAGTGGCTCGTCGAACAGATGCAACGGCCCGTGCTGCTCGCCCCCCGCCACCCACCCGAATCGGGAGCGATGGAGGCCATCGCTCCTTTTGTGAACGCTGTTCATGCTATGGTCCTCCCCCACAGGCCCGTCTCCACCGGTGCGCCACGGTTATTCGTACTGCGCGGTTGTAGCCAATTTATCACGGTTTGGAGCGCTTGGCTGTACCATCCTGGAGACGTCGCGAACCGGACTAACTGAACGTCAGCCGCGGGCCGTCCGTGAGGCAGCCGCCGCCGCCCCCCGGCGAGCGGATGTTCCTAATGACCGCTTCGTTTGAACACGCGTCCTTGAGCGAATCTAGAGGTCGGCAGTAAGAGTTCGTTTTTTTTATCCACTAGCAAGCAGCGCCTCCGTTCTGCATCATCTCTGCCGAGAGCCGGGTCCGCTATGGGTCCGCTGAGAAGAGCCCAAGCCTTTCCGCCGACTACTAACTTATTGATTTTATTGGTGCCGGTTGCAGGAGTCGAACCCGCGACCTTCTCATTACAAATGAGATTATTATACAAGACTTGGCTGCACATATGAGGACGCCGGAGGCCCGAATCGCTTGCCATTTCGCTTGAGAATCGGCCAGTTGTTGGCTAATGTTTGGACATTGGGTAACAGGCTAAGACACGCTATTTTTGTTACCCCACGTCACCCCGATATGACGATCTCATTCGGCGGTAACTCAATTCCTTTATTGGGCGCAGGTTCGATTTCCCGCGTCGCCGGATCGCGGAAAATGGCAAAGGCTCTAACGGTCAAAGCGCTCGAAAATCTGAAACCGGGCGAAGCCAGACGGGAAGTGCCCGACGGGCTGATCCGAGGCCTCTTCTTTATCCTTCAGCCAACAGGCAAAGCGAGCTGGGCGGTCCGCTACAGATCCGGCCGACAGACACGGAAGCTCACGCTTGGAACTTATCCCGCGATCGATCTCAAAGCCGCCCGAGAACTCGCCAGCCATGCTCTGGTCAAGGTCGCATCAGGCGATGATCCTGCCGCGGAAAAACAGGCCGCCAAAAAGAGCGAGCGGCCTGCCGCTGATCGCGATCTTGTCGAGAAAGTCGTCGAGACCTTCATCGAGCGCTACGCCAAGGCAAATACCCGGTCATGGCGGGAGACCGAGCGGATTCTCAAAAAGGATGTCGTCGGCTCCTGGAAGGGGCGTCATCTCTCTGAGGTCAACCGCGCTGACGTGCATGAACTGCTCGACAAGATCGTTGATCGCGGCTCCCCCATCGCCGCCAATCGCAGCCTTGCGGCCTTGCGGCGTATGTGCTCTTGGGCGGTCGAACGCGATATCGTCGAGGTTTCGCCTTGCGACGGCGTGAAGGCTCCATCCCTCGCGCGAAGCCGCGATCGAGTGCTGACCGACGAGGAGCTTCGTGCGGTTTGGCAAGGAGCGGATGCAATCGGCTGGCCTTTCGGGCCGCTGGTCAAATTGCTGATCCTGACAGGGCAGCGGCGCGATGAGGTCGCCGAGATGCGCTGGAGCGAGGTCGAGATCGAAACCAAGACGTGGACCATTCCGCGCGCGCGGGCGGAAAACGGCGTCGAGCACGTTGTCCCGCTCTCGGATGCGGCGCTTGAGGCCTTGAAGGCCTTGCCTCGGGTTTCTTCGAAGGCTGGCTATGTCTTCACGACGAATGGCGAAACTGCGGTCTCCGGCTTCGCCCGTGCTAAGCAAAGGCTTGACGAGGCGCTTCGCACCTTATCGCCCGACATGCCGCCTTGGGTCATCCATGATTTGCGCCGGACCTTTGCAAGCGGAGCGGCCAAGCTTGGCATCAACCTCCCCGTCATCGAGAAGATTTTGAACCACGTTTCAGGGAGTTTCCGTGGCATTGTTGGCGTTTACCAGCGGCATAGCTTTGCGGACGAAAAGCGCGCGGCGCTCGAAGCATGGGCGCGCCATGTTGGTGCGATCGTGAGCGGCAAGCCGGCCGCGAATGTCGTCAAATACGGGGGGCAGCGGTCATGACCAAATCCAAAGACGCGGGATCCTTCGAGCGTGTTCGTGATGAGCGAGAACTCACGGATGAAATTTGGTTGCTTGCCGTGGACGCCGCTTATCAACGTAATCTGATGCACTTGGTTCAGGGCCTCTCGCGGTCTGACGTGCTGGCGTGGTATTTTGGGGAGTATCCCGAGATGCGGCGCTTTGTTGACCGCCACATCGAAGCCGGCACTTGTGATGCAGCCGTCGCCGAACTGCGGATCGAGAGTGAAAAATTCCGGCAATGGCGGATAGATCAAATGGGGCCGATCCATTCGTCTCCGAGAAGCGAATGGATGAAGCCTTTTCGAATGGAACCGAAGGAAATTCCCACACGAGCAAAAATTGAATTGACAGCATCGCAGAAACCAAAACAGACCAATTTGGCGGTGCGGAAATGGATGGAAGACCGCGTTTCGAATTGGCCGGATAACAAGACTCCCCCATCGGAGCAGGAAGATTGGGAGGCGGTGCGGCGGCACTTTGAGAGCGGTTTGACCCGCGATGAGTTTCGCATAGTGCGCAAAGATCTTACGCCAGAGGAATGGCGCAAGCAGGGTCCTCGGAAGCTCTGTGGACGGGTAAAAAATATCACATAAAGTAAAGCCGCAAATCTGCGGGCCGCAGATTTCCGCGGAAATTGACCGCAAATTCGCGGCTGCGATCATTCGCCTTGTCTTAACAATACAAGACAAGGGAATGTCATGAGTATCCAAAATAGCGTCTCCACTGGGCCAGAAATTGCCGAGTTGGTTCCTGCGCCGACCATCGCCAAGGAATTCGGTGTAGCTCGTCGAACGATCGGGCGTTGGTTCGTCGATACGTCGCTCGAATTCCCGCAGCCAGTCGAAATCAATCGGCGTCTATACTTTAGACGGGCGGATATTGAGGCCTGGAAAATGTCTCGACTTCGCGCCTCAATCGTCGAGGCCGCGTGATCAGCCATGGCTTACAAAGCGATGAACCCAACTCGCCATGGGGCGGCGTCCGGGTCCGAAGTGTTCTTGGTTGACAGCTGGAACGTTTCAGAACGTAGCGTGCGCCGGAAATTGCAACGCCTTTCAATGGTCGCCCACGCCCGTAAAACCGGGGGGACGGCGTGACATACGAAGCGGAAACCCCCTACAACGCCTACAGGGCCGTCGGTCCCAAACTAATCGCGAGCGGCTACTGCGCTATCCCAATTGCGCCGGACACCAAAGCGCCAGGCGACTTCGTAGGGGGTCGATGGGTTCGCATGTCCGGCTGGACCGAGCGGTTCCGCGACGCGTTGCCAAATGGAGAAACCGCACTGTGGGCAGGCGCGCCAGGAAGTCCCGGCGTCGGCGTCGTTCTAGGCAGGGCCTCGCGCGGTCTGGTCGCGATCGACATCGACGCCTACGATGAGGAAATCGTCCAGGCAATCATAAAGACGCTGCCTTCGACCCCCCTCCGCAAGAGGGGCAAGAAGGGCGCAACGCTATTCTACAGCAGCGGTGGGCTGCGGTCGCGCGCGCTGGACTTCTGCGCTCCCGACGGAGCGATCGTCCGTATGATCGACGTCTTAGCTGAGGGCCGACAGACAGTTCTGCCGCCAACCATCCATCCAGAAACACGCAAACCTTACGAGTGGATCGGCGAGAAAACTCTGCTGGAAGTCGCGATTGACGACATCCCAACCATCGTCGAGGCTGACGTAGACCGCGCCATCGCGGCCGTCGAGGCTCTCGGCTACCGCCGTCGCGTTGCTCACAAGGCGGAGCAAGCCGCTCCCGCAAATGAAGACGCTAATGAGAACGCGCCCTGGGCGCGGTTGAACGCTCACTGCATGAAGCATCTCTCTGCCTGGGTTCCGCAGCTCGACCTACTCGGTTGTCGGCCACACAAGCAGGGCTACGAGGCCGTCGCGCGCTGGCGTTTCCCGGACAAGGGCGCGGGCCTCGAAATCAAGGACCGCAATCTTAAGATCGAGGCGAAGGGCATTGTGGATTTTGGGGATGGCTCTCGTGGATATTCGCCGATTGCTTTGACCATCTGCAGCGGCAAGGCTGCTGACTGGCGAGAGGCCTATGCTTGGCTCTCCGAGAGGACAGGATGGGCGGAACCACTGAGCGCCGAAAACGCCGATCCTGCTGCGATTGACGCGGTGCTCAGGGCTGCGAAGGACGATCCGAAGTCCCTGTACACTGAGGAGAACATCGCGCTTCTCGCCCAGATCCGGCAGGCGGACAGCCTCGCCTACGACAAGCTCAAGATCGACCTCAGCGCGATGAGGGTCAAAATCACCAACCTCGACCAGGCCGTGCGCCGCGCAGCAAGGCGAAGGAGCGAGGCCAGGGAGGCGAACGGGCGATGTCAACTGAGGCTGACCGGCGACCTCTCCGGGGACGCCGACAGGGCCGTGAGTGCCCTGAGGAGCGCGGAGATATACCAGCGCGCCGGACGCCTCGTTCGGCGATCATCAGCCCGGGGCAAGGACCACGAGGGCCGCGTCGTCGAGACGGACGGCATACAGGAGTTTGATGTCGCCGCAATCCGAGACGCGATGTCGAGGTGCGCCGTCTTTCAGCGCCCGACGGAGGATGGCCTGACCGCCGTCTATCCCTCGGCCGACCTCGCGAGCGTCGTGCTGTCGAGAACGGCCCATCCGTTTCCGATCCTGAGGGGCATCATCAACACTCCGACGCTGCGCCACGACGGCTCAGTCCTGGACGCGGCAGGCCACGACGAGCCGACCGGCCTCTACTACAATCCGAGGGGCGCGGACTTCGGCATCATTCCGCCTGCGCCTGCGCAGGACGAGGCGCGGGCGGCACTAGACAAGCTACGCAAGCCAATAGCGGAGTTTCCGTTCGTGGACGAGCCGTCGCGCTCCGTCGCGCTGGCGCTGATGCTGACCGGGCTCGTGCGGCCGAGCCTGCCCTCCTCCCCACTGTTCGGCATGACCGCGCCCGCGCCGCGTACCGGCAAGAGCTTGTTGGTCGACATCGCGACCGTGATCGCTCACGGAAAGCGCGCGAGCGTCGTCGCCGCGACCAGCAATCCCGATGAGTTGGACAAGCAACTCCAGGCACTGCTGTCGAGCGGAGCAAGCTACATCGCCCTCGACAACATCGATCCCGACAATCCCGTCGCGAGCACGCTCCTCAACCAGATCCTGACGCAACCCGAGGTGACCGTTCGGCCGTTCGGGCAGGCCGAGAACAAGCGAACGTATCCGTCAATCGCAGTCATCAGCGTGACCGGAAATAACCTGGCCGTCGTGAAGGATCTGACCGAGCGCACGCTGCTCTGCCGCCTCGACGCGAAGTGCGAGGTTCCGGGGGTGCGGCGGTTCGACTTCGACCCCGTTGACGTCGCGGTGCACGACAGGGTCGCCCTCGTGCGGGCATGCCTGACGATCATGCGCGCCTACGTCGTCGCGGGCCGCCCAGACCAGAATCTCGCGCCAATGGGCGGATTCGAGAAGTGGAGCGACATCGTGCGCTCGGCGCTCGTCTGGCTCGGATGCGCGGACCCGTGCGAGACGATGGTGAAGGTGCGCGAGGGCGACGTCAATCGCGGGGGGCACGGTGAGCTGATGCGCCTGTGGCACGATGCGTTCGGCGACCGAGCCCTGCGACTGGGCGCGGCCGTGAGGGCGGCCGAGACGCGGAAGTTCCCGAACGATCCGCGCGAGCGCTCCGACCACGCGCTCTATGACGCGCTCTGGAGCATCGCGCCGAAGGGAACCAGGAGCCTTGAGAGTTTTCTCGGGAAGTGGCTGAGGACAAAAGAGAGCACCATCATCGGTGGACGGATGTTCGTGTCCGGGAAGCATCTGGTGCATGACGTATGGTCCGTCGAGACCGTCGCTGAGCCGCAAAAGCCCAGCCAGGGTGATTTCTTTTAATGGCCGAGGTCATGGCAATGGCTGAGGTCAAGATAACCGACTTAACCGGCTTTAACCGGCTTTTCTCCTCCCCCCGTACGCGGGGAAAAAAAATCTTACGGTAGAGGTAGAGTTAAACAGGATTTTTTTAGCGCGGGAGCGCGAAAGGCAAAAAGCCGGTTAAAGCCGGTTAAGCCGGTTAACGTGAGCTGGGCGGTGTGGCGGCCGCAGGGCGGTTTTGGCCCGGATCCCAGCCCCAGCTCGGCGCACGACACCCGATCCGCTTTGGCGGCTATTGAACAAAACGGAGAACACAACATGATGAAAGACATACAACTCGCCGAGCGATTTGTGCTGGGGCACAGAGAGAACTTCACGTGCGAGGCCGTCGCCGAGCGCCAAGCGCGGCGAGCATATCCTGAGCCGATCGGAGCAACCCCCGCGCCGCCTGGCGCTCGGCGACGGCCTCGCAAGTGAACCGCCCGTGTCGCCAATTCCCGTTTCGCTCGCCCTTCGGCGCGCCGCTTCCGGCCGCGCCGCCGTGCATCCGGCACCGGCTCCTTCCAGCGACCTTGGGAGCGCGACATGGCGCGCCGGATCGAGTCCGAGCGCCACACTTGCCGTGCGTGGGGTTGTCTCTCATTTTTCGCTACCCCCCGGATGGTTCACAGCGCCGACGATGGCTTGGCCGCCTTCGTTGACGTTCACATGCTGGACGATGACGCGCTGCTCGCCGCCGCGCCGGAGCCTAGCGAGAGCTTCCACTTGCGCGGTGAAAGTGCGCAGCAACTTCACGGCGAGCGAGCCGCACTCCTGCAGCGTCGGCGTTAGGTCGGCGTGCTTCGCCCGCGTCAGCATCGCCATCGCGGTTTCGTGCGTGGCCACCATTTGAACCGCGAGCATCGCCTCGATTTCATCGGTGGGCCCTATCCCCTCGACGGCCGCGAGCGCCGCGTTCAATTCGGTTTGCGTCGGAGAGGCGGAGCCTTTGCGCGATATGACGGCGACGAGCCGCGCGACGGATTGCTCGGCGAACGCCGCGGAAGCCGTGCCAAAACAATCGTACAACTGGGTGACGAATCCTGGGGTGTCCGAATGCGGCGCGCCGATTGTCATCGCGCCGTCCGCGCTCTTTACCGCAGCCTCTATCCGAGGCCTCCGCCCAGCCATGCGATCCTGTGCGTCTGCGATGGCCGTCGCTTCGGACGGCAATGGGGCCAAGGGCGCGTCCGTGTTCGCGACCGCGGTCGACGCCGCCGGCTCAGTGCTTTTGCGCGCATTCGGCGCGTCTTTCTGCGGCTCGCTCATTTAAAGGGCCCCTTTCCACAATCGACCACCGCTGAAATCCGCTTTTCTAAAGAAATCCCGTCTGCTTTCCGTGGTCGCATGAGCGAACCCGACGCGCGGGTGTTCTACAATGGTAACGGTATCATACTACAACATTAGCGGCTAAGACATGGCTGATTGCGCTCGCTTTGCGCGATCTCCGAGTGGGATGCCTCGAGCGAATTAAGTCGGGATCAGCTGTTTCCGCGCCGCACCTATGCGCGGACCTTCGATTGGTCGAGCTGATCGGCCGCAGGCTCGCGGCGGGACAGGTGCTGACCGACCGGCGCGTCATGCTAGGCGCCAGGATCATGCAGGTCACGGCGGGCGCCGCCCGGCACGGTCGGCCGCGCCGCCGGGCTTGCGATCTCGGCGCCCCCTCTCCGTGGTCGATCCCGAGACGCGCAATCACTACGGCGACCAGGTCGACCAGTTCAACCAGTCCGTTCGCCATATCGGCTCCGACCGACCCGATTGAGGGCGCGGGCGGATTGGCGCAGGATGCGGCGACCGTCGAGCGAGGGGGACGCGCCTGGCCTGTCGTGGGTTCCGGATTGGTCCTGGGGGCTGCCGCTCCTCGTTCTCACGACCGTCGCGCATGGCGTGACGCGTCTGAGATGCTCAGACGCACGGTCAGGCTCAGACGCACGCGGCGCCTCGTGCTTCAACGTGTTCGTTGCGCCCGCGGCAATGACCGTTGAATTGGTCGCGACAAAACTCCCGCTTCGGGCGGAGAAAGATGCTTCCTGGCGCTTGCTGAAAGACCGGAGTCGGCGACGAAGCAGGATCTCGAACAGGGTATCGCGGCATCGTCAAGCGCGCCCCGGCGGCGCTACGCGCTTTCGTCGATGAGGGATGAGGGGGCCGCTCGACGCTATCTCTTGCCCGGCGTTTCCCGACGAACCTCTCGCGCCGGCTTGTCGGATCGCAGCCCGACATAAACTGTGTGACGCAATAGTCCGTCGCCGGTCCACGTCAAGTAGGTGATTTCGGCGACGAGCTGCGGCTCAACCCAATGCACGCGGGAAAGAACGAGCGGCGAGCCGAAGCGGGTCTTGCGCGGTGGCGGCGCGCTGAGCGGAGAACTCGCTCGCGCCAAGGGGTCCAGGCGGCGGCGTAGATCGGCCAGCACCTTATCCGACATTCCGGTGCCAACACGTCCGGCATAGATAAGCCTGCCGTCATCGGAGTAGTAACCGAGCAAAAGCGCGCCGAGATGCGGCCGCGATCCTTCCGGATCGGTCCAGCCGACAACAACAAACTCCTGGCGATTGAGACATTTCGCTTTGCGCCAAAGGCCCCGATTTCCCGGCGCATAGGGCGCATCGATTGTCTTTGAAACGACGCCTTCGAACCCAAGCTGACAGGCGTGTCTCCGGATAAGCTCGCCGTCGCCTGTCTCGTGGTCGTTGAACTGAAGGCCGGGGGTGCCGCCGATGAGCGGTTGCAGAAGCGCCTTGCGTTCAATGAGCGGAAGACCGACAGTGTTCCGGCCGCCGACATGCAGAAGATCGAAAACGTAGTAGACGAGCGGCACGCCGCGCGCGCCATCGCTCGCGGCCTGGGTTTGGGAAAAGCTCGGCAGGCCGTTGTCGCCAATCCCGCACAATTCACCGTCGAGATAGGCGTTCTTCGCCCGCAGGTTGGCGAGGGTGGCTATGACGCTTGGATATTTGTCGCTCCAATCGAGACCGGTCCGCGTCAGCAATTGCACCCGGCCGCCCTCGATGCGCGCGGCCATGCGAAAACCGTCGAGTTTGATCTCATGAACCCACTGAGGCCCCGACGGAGCGGTCTCCACAAGCTGGCAGAGTTGGGGTGGAATCCAATCCGGAAGCGGCGAAGCCGCATCCCTGCGCCTGCGCGGCCCACTGGACTTGATGGTCTCCGAGGCGGAACGCTTCACAACACGCGACATGACCGCAAACTCGACAAAGGGTCTGGCGACAGAAGATCAGTATGCCAGAGTTGGCTCCGCCGCAGGCGCGATTCCGAGTGATCGACCAGCATGTGTATTTGTACAGCATTAGGAAAGGCCCGCAGGCCATCCGCGACTTTGCGCGGGCGATGCGAGACAAGACAGGCAACCTCCCACCGCCTCGCACCTTATGCTTTTAGCGGCTAGTTTAAACCGTAACCGCTGTTTTGGCCCCACCTTCATGATTGTGGTTTGAGGGGCGATAGTCGGAGCGATTTGGAGCTTCGACCTATGTTGATTTCAGACCCTAAGGCTATGTCGAAGGCGGACGGCGGGACGGCGCGGCGGATCGAGCTGTTCACGGGCGCTGGCCATCGGCGGATTTGGACCGCGGACGAGAAGGCGGCGATCATCGCCGAGAGCTATTCTGGCGCAGGGAGCGTCTGCGCGACCGCGCGGCGGCACGGGCTAACGCCGACGCAGCTGTTCACCTGGCGGCGACAGGCGCGCCGGCGGGCATCGTCTGCGGATGAGCCGGCCGCGCTGTTCGTTCCGGCGGTGATCGAGGCGCAAGGGCGCAAAGTGGCTGCCGCAAAGCGACTTTCGTGCGCGCCGAGGCGGACGCCTGCGGTCGAACTGGAGATCGACGGCGTCGTCGTGCGCGTCGCTTCCGGCGCGGACGAGGCGACCATCGCAGCGGTGATCCAGGCTTTGAAGGCGAGCCGGTGATCGGGCCGACGGGAGCAGTCCGGGTCATGGTCGCGACGAAGCCCGTGGATTTCCGCAAGGGCGCGGAAGGGCTGGCGGCTCTCGTGCGGGAGGCGATGGGGTCTGATCCTTTCTCAGGGGCGATCTATGTTTTTCGGGCGAAGCGCGCCGATCGCGTGAAGCTGGTTTTCTGGGACGGCACGGGGCTATGCCTGTTCGCCAAGAGATTGGAGGACGGCGCATTCCGCTGGCCGGCGATCGAGGACGGGGTCATCCGGCTTTCGGCGGCGCAGCTGTCAGCGCTGCTTGAGGGTTTGGATTGGCGGCGCGTGCATGAGACGCGCGAGACCGCGACGCCGCTCGAGGCGGGCTGATCCAAAGGCGCTATAATCCACGCGCGATAATCCACGCGCGATTGCGCGCGCAAATCCGTGCTTTTCTCTCGCGCGGCGGCGCCGAATATGATTCCCTTCGGGCATGGCGACGCCGACTGAATCGCTGCCCGACGACCCGGCTTCCTTGAAGGCGATGCTGCTCGCCGAGCGGGCCCAGAACGAGCGTCTGCGTCAGATCATCAAGGAGCTTCAGCGCCATCGCTTCGGACGGCGCGCCGAGAGCCTGCCGGAAGATCAGCTGCTGCTCGCGCTCGAAGACGTCGAGCAGGCCGAGGCCGACGCGACGGCGCAGGCCGAAGAAGACGTTTCGGGCGGGCGCGCGGCGCAGACGCAGAAGCGGCGCATGACCCGCGGCTCGTTGCCGTCGCATCTGCCGCGGATCGAGACGATCGTCGACATCGACGACAAGACATGCCCATGCTGCAAGGGCGCGCTTCACAAGATCGGCGAGGACGTCGGCGAGCGGCTCGACATCGTCCCGGCGCAGTTCCGCGTGCTCGTCGTGCGCCGGCCGAAATACGCCTGCCGCTCCTGCGAGAGCGCGGTCATGCAGGCGCCCGCTCCGGCGCGGTTGATCGAGGGCGGCGTTCCGACCGAGGCTTTGATCGCCCAGGTCCTCGTGGCGAAATACGCCGATCACTTGCCGCTCTACCGCCAGGCGCAGATCTATGCGCGGCAAGGCATTCATCTCGATCGCTCGACATTGGCCGACTGGGTCGGCCGCGCCGCCTTCCTGCTGCGGCCGGTGCATGAACGTCTGTTGTTCTGGCTGAAGCGTTCGGGCAAGCTGTTCGCCGACGAAACCACGGCGCCCGTGCTCGATCCCGGACGCGGGCGGACCAAGACCGGGCAATTATGGGCTTATGCGCGAGACGACCGACCGTGGAGCGGCGCCGATCCGCCGGGCGTCGCCTATATCTACGCGCCAGACCGCAAGGCGGAACGCCCACTCGCGCATCTGTCGGGCTTTGCCGGCGTGCTGCAGGTCGATGGCTACGCCGGCTATCGCGCCCTGGCGGAGAAAGGCGGCGTCGCGCTCGCCTTCTGCTGGTCACATGTGCGCCGCCGCTTCTACGAGCTCGCCGCCGCCGGCCCGGCGCCGATCGCGAGCGAGGCGCTCGAACGTATCGCGTCCAACGCCGGGCTCAACAAGGGCGAAGCACGCAATGCCCTCGCGCGCGCCGTGTTCTTTCACCGCCTCGGCGAAATCCGCGACCGGACTTTCGAAAATCAGCGCTATCGCGCCTCCGGCCTCAATCTCGCCGTCGCCGCCGTCATTCTCTGGAACACCGTCTATCTCACCCGCGCCGTCGACGAACTGCGTTCGCGCGGCGAAATCATTCCCGACGAGCTTCTCGCCCACGTCGCCCCGCTCGGCTGGGAGCATATCGCCTTCAACGGCGATTATGTCTGGCCGGCTGAGCCGCTCGGAAATGCCTTTCGGCCCCTACGAAATCCGCGCGCCGAATTCCTCGAAGCCGCGCGGACGATGGAAGAACAATAGAGCCGAGAATTCGCATCAGCCAACTCGTCGGCGGGAGCGCAAGATGCAACGCTTCAAGAGCGCCGGCTCAGCCCAGAAATTTCTTTCCACCCACGCCGCTGTTTACAACACTTTCAACGTCCAACGCCATCTTACCTCAGCCCAAGCGCACCGCCTGCTACGCGCTGAGGCGATGGACACGTGGCGGACCGCCGTCGCAGCTGCCTAACAATCTTGAGAGGGGCCGAGGCTTCGCGATCGACGCGGGGCGACGTGACAAAGCTTCGGTTTCTCTTCTCCCTTTATTTCCCCTTCTCATCAGGCGTCTCTTTAGACGCGTGACTGAGTGTGGATGATCGCAATTCCGAGCGGCGCCGCCACCGCCTCGGCCGAGCGCCTGGTCTCGTCGTCGGGCTCGACCGTCCAGGCCACCGTGACGTGACGCGCGCCCATGTCGTCGCAGCTGACCTCGCCAACGCCGGGGATCTCGCTCAGGAGTTCGGCGACGCGTGTCGCCGCTGCAGACTGGCGCAGCCGGTAGCGCGCGACCTTGCCGACCCCAGTCAGCGGCAGGCTGTCGACGAAGATTATGCGCTTGGGCCGCGCCGGCGGCTCATCGATCCGCTCCGCAATGAAGGCCGCCAGCGCCTCTTCGCTCAAGGATGCGCCCGGCTTGCGGACCGCGTAGACGACCGGAAGCTCGCCGGCAAAGGCGTCCGGTATGCCGACAGCGGCGGCGATTACGATCTCGGGATGCCGCGTTGCGACCTCTTCGATGGCCACGGGGTCGATGTTGTGGCCGCTGCGGATAATCACGTCCTTTGCTCGCCCGATCAAGCGCAACTGTCCGTCCGGCAGGATCTCGCCGAGGTCGCCGGTGGCGAACCAGTCTTCGGCGGGCGCGCCCGTCAAGCCTTCCCGCGTCCGGTAGCCGCGGAACAGCATCGGCCCGCGCACAAGCAGTTGGGCGGGGCCGCCGGGCGCGATCGGCTCGAGCTTCGTCTCGACCAGGGGCGCCGGATAGCCGACCGCAGGCTCGCGCTCGCTTCCGTCCAGCGGCTGTCCAGCGCCACAGCCCGACAGCTCTGTCATGCCCAGTAACTGTGACATGGGCACTCCGGACAGCTTGCTCAAGCGCCGCGCGAGCTCCGGCGCCATAGCGGTGGCGCCGGTCACCAGTCCGCGCAGCTCCGGCCAACGCTCCGGCGCGCCCTGGGCTGCCACATGGGACCAGGTGGGCGGCACGAGCCCCACGACGCTCGCCCTCGTCTTGGCGGCGATCAGCCAGATAGAGGCCACCACGTCCGGATCGCGCGCACCCGCCAGGCTGCAATTCATCAGGGTCGCCCCGGTCGAGAAAAGGCTGAGCCCGATGGCCAGCGCTCCGCCCACGTGGAAGAATGGCAGCAGTTGCAGGACGCGATCGTCCTCGCGCAACGCAAGCCCCAGGGCGCTGGCGTGGAGCGAGGCCGTCATGCCATCGAGGCTGAGCTCAGCAAGCTTCGGGGCGCCCGTGGTGCCGCCGGTGTGGAAGAGGGCCGCGGCCCGGCCGCCGGTCACTGCCCGCGCGGCCCGGGGGTCGGCGCCCGCCAGAAAGGCCGACCAGCTGACGCAGCGGGGCGCGGTCGCGGCAAGCGCCTCGGATGGAGCATGCCCGCCGTCGATCTCGATGACGAACTCGACGCCGCCGGCGAGACGGATCGCCTCGGCCACCGTGCGGTCGATCCGCACCGCGGAGTTCGACCCAAAGGCGATGACGGCGCGCGCCTTGGCGAGCGCGAGCTGGCTGGCCATGGCCTCGGCCGAAAGAAGCAGGTTGAGCGGAAACGCCACCGCGACGCTCGATGCGGCGGCGATCGCCAGCAAGGTCTCGGGCACGGATGGCGCGATGATCGCGACCGTGTCGTCCGGCCCGACGCCCGCCGCAGTCAGCGCGGCGGCGAGGCGCGCGGCCGCCTCGGCGGCCTCTGCATAATTGTAGCCCTCAGGCTCCGCATCGCTCGCGGTGCGCAGGTGGAGGATAGCGGAGCGCGTCGGCGCGCGCGCCGCGACAGTTCGCAGCATGGCGAGAGGATCGGGCGCTTGCCGCATCCGGCGGCGCATCTCGACCTCGCGGCCGCCTTCAAAGTGATCCTCCATGTTCCCACTCCACGACAAACTAGCTCTTACGTTTGGCGGCCGTCGATGCCACAAATACATGAACTTACTTCAGGATGAAAAGGGGACTCTACGAAGCGAGTGGTTCATTGACCGGATCACGACAGCCGCGGAGGTAATCCTCCAGTTGCGGCTGCACGAGCGTGAGCCCTCGATCCCAGTGGGAGGTCTGGGCGATAGCTTGGTGGGCCATTCGCCAGAAGGACCAGGCCAGGACGAAGGCCAGACAGCGCGTTGGCGCGATGGTACCGGACCCGGACCGCGGACGCCCGCGGCGGCCCGCGCAAAACCCTGATCGTGGCTCTGGCGAGGAAGCTGCTCATCGCCCTCTGGCATCTGGCAACCACCGGCGATGTGCCGGAAGGCATCGCGTTGCGGCCGGCGGGATGAGCGGGTCGTCTGAAGCAGGTCGGGAGTTTCGGGGCTCGTCTACGCCCGCGTGATGATCCGCCGATGACGATCCGAGTGGGCGGAAGCCGTCAGGGTCGAGCCTGGGCTGGTCCTCCCGGACGTAGTCGCCGGTGATGTTCACCTGCTCCCAGCCGAGGGGCTCGCCGCGGCCACGCAGGGTGTCGAAATTCATGGTTCCTTCCCTTGCTGAGCGCGAAGGATCTGCTCTGCAGCGATGTTGAATGGTGCCGAGCCGGCCAGGTTTTGGCCACCATCCACCACCACGACGCAGCCGGAAATGTAAGATGCCAGCGGTGAAGCGAGGAATACCGCTGTCTGGCCGATATCGTCCACCGTGCCTGCGCGCCGCAGCGGAATGGTCTTGATGACCTCGTCACTGCTGGTCAGTCGCTTCATACCCTCCGTGCCCTCGATCGGTCCTGGGACGATGCTGTTCGTGCGGATTCCGTATCGACCCCACTCCAGCGCCAGATTCTTCATCATCATATCGATGCCCGCCTTGGCGGCGCCCACATGCACCTGGAAGGCGTGCGGCATGTAGGCCATGCCCGCCGAAATGTATATGATGGTGCCCTTGGTCGCCTGGAGCTGATCGAAGGCCGTCCGCGAGGCGTTGAAGGAACCGATCAGGTCGATGCCGACGACGCTGTTGAAGCCGTTGGCCGACAGTCTCTCGGCGGGCGCCAGGAAGTTGCCGGCTGCGCCGCAGACCAGCACGTCCATGGGACCCAACTCTTCCTTGCTTCTGGCAAAGGCCGCCTCCAGCGCCGCGAATTCACGCACGTCGGCGACCACAGGACAAACTTTGGCGCCAAGCGCGGCGAGTTCGGACGCCGCTGCGTCCAGTTTCTCCTGGGTGCGGCCGCAAATCGCCACCTGGGCGCCCAGGGCCGCGAAGTTCTTCGCAACGCCGAGATTGATGCCGCTGCCGCCACCGGTTACAAAAACGGTCTTACCCTTGAAGAGATCTTTCGCAAGATACTGAGTCACTAGCATGGTCTTGGTCTCCTCTCGTTCTTGTTAGCATTTTCAGCGATCGTGAAGCTGATTCCGCTGACCGCTTTGTGCATTGGCGCGTTTGGCTTCAGCATTTGTGACGGCCGCCGCTCTGAAGGGCCAAGCGGATTCTCGAGTTGATACGACGTGACCATAGCACCGCGGGTTCTGTTGCAAGCTTCGATGTCGGCGGATTTCCGGTATGATCAACTCCGGACCGGGCGGGCGGATATCGGGATGGGTGGGGGCAATTGCTTCAAGGGGCGGCACTTCACCGCGGAGGTGATCCTCTGGGCGGTGCGGTGGTATCTGATGTTTCCCATGAGCTACCGCGATCTCGAACTCATGCTCCTCGATCGGGGCGTCGAGGTCGACCATACGACGATCTTCCGCTGGATCGAATACAAGGTCGCGGCACGAGGGATCGTGTCCATTGGCGGGCTCCCCTCGGTTCGTTGTCGATCCGCCGACTACCCAGCCTCGGCCGGCCCACGGGCCGTCGCCGCCTGAACTCGTGGCGGTCGATCGACGCCGGCCCGTGGGCCGGTAGCCAATATCGAAGGGTTGAAACAGACATGGCGACGCCATCCACGCCCAGCCCTTGACAGGAAAAGTCCCATACAAGCCGCTCGGAAATGCCTTTCGGCCCCTACGAAATCCGCGCGCCGAATTCCTCGAAGCCGCTTAGCGTAGGATTTGGAACAATTCCACCATGACCCCATGGCGCACCTTCGTCAATTGGGAACAGCCAACGCGAAAAGCCCGCGCGATCCGGAAGATCAGCGGCGCAAAATCGCCAGCGATGAGGGTGGGCCGTTCATTCGTCAGGACGCCGCTTTATGCTCCCGACGGCGCCGGAAAGTCAAGAATTCGATTGCAACCGTTTCTTTTCAGCGATCATG
This sequence comes from uncultured Alphaproteobacteria bacterium, assembly GCA_963815815.1. Classification (GTDB taxonomy): domain Bacteria; phylum Pseudomonadota; class Alphaproteobacteria; order Rhizobiales; family Beijerinckiaceae; genus Methylocapsa. Next base: position 21,909 of record CAWFIA010000004.1, on the reverse strand, counting down.
GACAATTCTGTTCCTGCTCGCGTAATTCTTCCTGCTTCTCCTTTCCATAAAGACGGGCAAGAAGAGCCGCGCCCTTGGGCGTCACTTTCGCAGAAACGCGTCGATCCGCCTCCCCCGGTGAGCCGCTCGCTCCAATCCCTGTTGCACCAGAACGAGCCCGACCCGGGGAAGTCCGCAAGTGATGATTTCGCCCAGACCGTGCTTGGCCTGGTTAACGCCGAGCTGAAGCGGGACGTGCTCGCACCGTTTCAGGACGAGGAGACGACGATCGCTTACGCCCGTCAACTGATCGAGTTCGTCGCCTACGATGCGCTGGCGGATGCCGCACGGGTGAGGATTCCCGTCCTGCTAATCGCTTCGGAGTACGATAAGATCTCGTCACCGGGCATGTCCCACTTGGCGACGGCAATGCTTCCCGATGCACGTTGCATTCAGCTCCGGGGCGCGTCACACTATTGTCTGTACGATCGGGCCGAAACGGTAGCCGGCTTCATGGCAACGTTCTTTGATGACCCCGCGCTTCTGCCCGGCGGGCGCGGCGAAGTGGTGGAGTTCGCCTAAAATGGTAGAGGCCGCCTTGGTCGCCGGTCCGACCGGCGGAGCAACGCCGGCGCGGCCCAGCCGGCACGCCGCCCTCACCATCGGCGAGGTTGAGGTCTGCCATATCGACCTCGCCGCGCGGAGGAATGCCATCGAATCCTTGCGCCGACTGCTTGGCCCCGACGAGGTCGCGCGCGCCGACCGCTTCCATTTCGAGGCGGACCGGCGGGGCTTCACGTTGGCACGCGCCGCCATGCGGCAGATCCTCGCCCGCTATGCGGCTTCTGTGCCCCCGGACCTTGCTTTCCTTTACGGGGGCGAAAGGCAAGCCGGAGCTGGCCGGGGCCGTGCGCCAATCGGGAATCCGGTTCAACCTATCGCACTCGTTCGAGCTTGCCCTGCTGGCGGTGACCCGGAAGTCGCACGTCGGCATCGACCTCGAACGGGTCGCCTTCGCCGCGGTAAGTTTGGACCCCGCGCATCGCTGCTTTTTGGTGGCCGAGTTCGCGGCTTTTTGCACGCTCCCAGCGAATCGAAGGGCGGACGCGTTCTTTTCCTGCTGGACGCGCAAGGAGCCGCTTATGAAGGCGGTTGGCGTGGCGTTCGGGGACGGCCTCGCAGATGCCATGCGGCGCGCTCGCTCCCATGGCAAAGCGGTCTCGCGCTGTCGCTTGTACGACATCAAGGCGGGAGAAGGATACGGGTCGGCGCTGGTCGTCAAAGACTAAAAGCACCGGCGGCAACAATTCCGATGGCGATCTTAGCTTCGAGCTCGAACGCAGGATGGAAATCGATGTCTCACGCAGTCCGGCGGACGCCGATTTCTGCCTCCTTTGCAATAAGCCGGAACATGAATGTCCACTGGAAAAGATGCTATGGCTGAAGATACCGAGGACAAGACCGTTTATAAGGTGGTCGTAAATCACGAGGAGCAGTACTCGCTCTGGCCCGCGGACCGCGAGAACCCTTTGGGGTGGAGGGATTCGGGGAGGAGCGGGACCAAGCAGGAATGCCTCGCCTACATAAACGAGGTGTGGAAGGATTTACGTCCTTTGAGCATCAGACAGACATAGACGGGAGGACTCCGGGGCAAGCCATGAGCGGCTCCTTCCTGCGCATCCGCTTCAACCTGGCTGCGCAAGTTTCGGCGGCCGCACGGCCTTCCTCGGCGTAGGGTCGGTCGTCTTGCGCATCGCTCCAGCACCGCCCCTAACGGCCTGGTTCGAACGGCGAGTCACGGAAAAGCAAAGGATGCAACTATTATGCTTCCCATACGCCGGTGGCAGCGTGCAGATCTTCCGCTCCTGGCAAAATCAGTTGCCGCCGGGGTGCGAGTTCTGGCTGGCTAGCCTGCCCGGCCGCCGCAAACGGATGAGCGAGCCATTGCCCACCCGCCTGCTGCCGCTGGTAGAAACGATTGCCGATGCCGTGCTTGCCGATCTTCGCCAGCCGTTTGCTCTGTTCGGCCACAGCTTGGGAGCTAACATCGCGTTCGAGCTGGCCCGCACACTTCGTCACGCGCACGCGATCGAGCCAGTGCATCTATTCGTGTCCGGGTGCCGCGCGCCGCACCTGCCGCGCACCGGCCCCTCGATCCACGATGTCAATCGGCTCCGAATTTTGACCCCCGATCGGCGTCCAAAACTGACCCCCCCACGAACCTGTTTTGTTCTATGCTTTTGAGGGAATTTCTAGAGCTGGGTCTATTCCTTTGTTCGACGGCGCGACAATTCCTTCGTCCCGACTGGATTTATTTCGCGGCGCGCGCAGGCGCGGTCCAGGATGACGCGTAGCGTCACCGGCGTGAGCCGGCGCGGAGCGTCCTGGACGGTGGCGAGCATGCCGCGATGCTGATGATGTCGGGAGCTGTGAAGGGCCGGATTGATTGAGGGTTGCTGACTTTGTGTTCCGGGTCACGCGCGGTTCTTGAGGCGCCAGCTGTCGTTTCCGGTCTCGATGATGTCGCAGTGGTGGGTCAAACGATCCAGCAGCGCGCTGGTCATCTTGGCGTCCACAAAGATGCTCGGCCATTCGCCGAAGGCCAGATTGGTCGTCACGATGATGGAGGTGCGCTCGTAGAGCTGGCTGATCACATTGAACAGCAACTGGCCGCCGGTCTGGGCGAAGGGGAGATAGCCGAGTTCATCGAGTACGACGAAGTCTTTTCGGATGAGATATTCCGCGATCCGTCCCTGCCGTCCGGCGCGCGCTTCGGCCTCGAGCCGGTTGACGAGATCGACAGTGTTGTAAAAGCGGCCCCGTTTGCCGGCGCGAATGCAATCGCGGGCGATGGCCATGGCTAAGTGAGTTTTGCCGGTGCCGGTCGAAGCAGCGACATACTGCCGGGTATCAGAGCGTCGAGGGAAGAATCCACTATCGGTTCCATCCGCGCTTTGGTGAGATTGCCCTTCTTGTGCGGCATCATCGCTTTCAGGGCGCCGAGGTGTTTGTCATCCAGCAGAGCGATGGCACTTTGGCGCACATACCTTCCTGGATGATGCGCGAGGACTCGGAACACTTCGAACTACGGCCTCTCCCACGGATTCCATTGGATACATTCCGCGACCTGCGGATCGAGATTGATACGCTCTTAGACTTGCTCCGGTCGGATTCGAAGACGGGAGAAGCCTCAGATGAAGCGCGCGCAGCAAGAACGGCATCCGGACTTATTCGAGAGCGACGAACCGCCGATCGCCTTGCCCCTCGATCAGACCAAGAGCCTCGTGGAGATCGTCCGGGCGCTTCTGATCGAGATTGCGGCGACATCGAAGGTCGAGGAGGCCGACGATGACGAAGATCACGCCTGATCATCTCGCGCGCAGCGCCTTTGTCTATATTCGCCAGTCAACGGCGGATCAGCTGCTCCACAACCATGAGAGCCGTCGTCGTCAATATGCCCTGGCCGATCGCGCCCACCAATATGGCTGGCAGGACGTGGTCGTGATCGACGATGATTTGGGGCGTTCCGGCTCGGGGGTCAGTCGACCCGGGTTCGAACGGCTCTTGGCGGCGATTTGCGAAGGACGCGTTGGGGCGGTCTTTGCAATCGAGGCGTCGCGACTGGCGCGCAACGGTCGTGACTGGCACACGCTGATCGAGTTCTGCGGCCTCGTCAACGCGATCATCCTGGACGAGGACGGCGTCTATGATCCCCGCCTTCCGAACGATCGCCTGCTGCTCGGCATGAAAGGCACGATGAGCGAACTGGAGCTTTCAATTCTTCGACAGCGCTCACTCGAGGCGCTGAAGCAAAAGGCGCGACGCGGCGAACTGTTCCTGACCGTCGCAATCGGTTACGTGAAGGTGCGGACCAATCGGATTGAGAAAGATCCGGACTTGCGAATACGTGAAGCCATCGATCTGGTGTTCCGGAAGTTCTCGGAGTTCCAGAGCATCCGGCAGGTGCATCTCTGGATGCGGCGGGAGCGGATCGAGCTGCCAGCGGTGGAATACACGACTGTGGACGGCCGCCGCATCGCCTGGAAGCTCCCGGTCTACAACACGGTCCATCATATTCTGACCAATCCGATCTATGGCGGGGCCTATGCCTTCGGGCGCACCGGCAGCCGCATAACGATCGAGGACGGCCGCAAGCGTATCGCGCGTGGGTTCAGGCGTGAGCGGACCGAATGGGAAGTCTTGCTCACCGGCCATCACGAAGGATATCTCTCATGGGCGGAGTTCGAGAGGAATCAGCGCTTGATCGCCGATAACGCCAACGCCAAAGGTCTTCTGTCGCGCGGCGCCGTCCGGCGTGGCGAGACGCTTCTGGCTGGCCTCCTGCGCTGCGGTCATTGCGGCCGCAAGCTGCATGTCGCCTACAGCGGCGCGACAGGCGAGGTCGGCCGCTATCATTGCAAGGGGAGCTTCGTGAACCATGGAGGAGATCGCTGCATCTCCTTCGGCAGTTTGCGGGTCGACCAGGCGGTCGGAGCCGAAGTCGTCCGTTTGCTGAAGCCGCTCGGCGTCGAGGCGGCGCTTCAGGCGATCGAGCAACGTACTTTCGAGGCCGCCGGGAAGCGCAGGCAGGTCGAGCTGTCGCTGAAGCACGCCCGTTATGAAGCGGCGCACGCACGCCGGCAATATGATGCCGTTGATCCAGACAATCGCCTCGTCGCGAGTGAACTCGAACGCCGATGGAACGACAAGCTCATCGACGTGCGCCGGCTCGAGGACGAGATCAAGGAGCTTGATCAGCGCCGCTCACCAGTGCTCGACGAGCAAGAACGCGAGCGCCTCATGCGACTTGGCGCCGATATCGAGATCGCCTGGTCGCATCCGGCGGCGACCATGGCGACGCGCAAGAGGATCGTCCGCACTGTGTTGCGCGAGATCGTGGTGCGGGTCGAGGATGGTATTGTCGATATGGCGCTGCATTGGCAAGGCGGCGATCATACCGCGCTGAAAATCAAGAAGAACGCGTGCGGTAAACACCGCTGGACGGTGGAGGAAGACGTCGAGGTTCTTGTTCGGGAACTGGCGCGATTGATGCCAGACCGCGCCATAGCGCCGGTTTTGAACCGGGCTGGTAAGGTCACAGGCCGCCACAATGGCTGGACGCAGAGCGCGGTCTGCACATTACGCAATCGTATGGGCGTCCCGGTCTATCGGGAGGGAGAACGTGAGGAGCGTGGAGAAGTGACGCTCAACGAGGCGGCGGCTGTCCTGCAAGTGAGCGCGATGACGGTCTTGCGCATGATCCGAAGCGGCATATTGCCCGCCCGGCACCTTTGCAAAGGGGCCCCATGGGTCATCAAAGCGGATGATCTCGGGAATGCCGCGGTCCGGGCCGAAGCCCAAGATCGGCGCAGAAAGCCGCTAACTCAAAATCCTGATCAACAAACTCTTATTTTCCAATGACATCGCGAGGTGAGCATTATAAATCGGGATCGGTTCCGCCGACCAGGACGCAGTTGCGTTGTTGAGCGAGAAAGTCGCCTTGGGCGAGATCGCGCAAGAGGCGCTCGTTGATCGGCGTGCCGGCGAACTGGAAGTCGTCGAGATCCTTGGCTAAGGGAAGCTTGGCGATCGCGATCTGATATCTGATCGAGCGCGCCTGTTTTTCGCTGACTTCGGCCTGCAAAAGATCGCCGACGATGCGCGGCGGCTCATGCTGTCGCTTGATGCCGGTCGCCATGATCTCATCATAGGCGGTCTTCATTCCATAGAGCTTGAGTTCGCTCATCAACTCGAAGATCTGGGTTCGCTCCATCGCCTGTTCTCTTCAATTGATCGTAACGAGCGCAGTCGGCGACTGGCGCATGCCGCAGCTTCAAGGCTTCGGGGGTATGGATTGGCGTCGCCGGCGGCGGCTCGCGGCGCCGCGCGAGAATGTTGATGATGACGTCGGCGGAATGGACGCCCTCGGCCAAGGCTTCGGCGCAGGCGGCCTCGACGGCGGCTAAACCGTCGCTGAGCACGGCGGCGAGGACTTTGACCATTTGCCGGTCGCCGGCGTCGGTGCCGGCGAGCTTGCGCCTTATGCGCTCCAGATTGGCGGGCAGCACCCAATCCTTGAACGGCGCTCCATTCCTCAGAGCGCCCGGCTTGCGCGCAAGAACCGGCACGTAATGCCAGGGATCGAAACGCGTCGCGCCGCGTCCGAAGCTGCGAGGATGATCGGCGACGACGCGTCCATTCTGACGAATGACGACGCGCCCGGCATAGGCGTGGATTTCGACAGGACGGCCAACAGCGCTGGCGTTGACCGAATATCTGTTGTTGTCGAAGCGCACGAGGCAAGTCTTCGAGACCGAAGCGTGCGCTTCGTGGAATCCGTCGAACCGGCCGCGATAAGGCAGCAGCGTTTGGCGCTCTTCCTCGAAGATCTCCCAAATCGTTTTATCAACGCTTTCTTGGCGCCGATGCGCTTTCGCATAGGCGACGCACTGGTCGAGCAGCCAGGCGTTCATCTCGTCGTAGGTCTTGAACCGCAAGCGAGGCGTGAAGAAGCGCTCGCGCACCAATCCGACCTGGTTCTCGACTTGCCCTTTCTCCCAGCCCGAGGCCGGCGTGCAGGCTGTCGGCTCGACAAGATAATGGCTGCACATCTGCGCGAAGCGGCGATTGAAGAGCCGGTTCTTGCCGACGAAAACCGTCTCCACCGCCGTTTTCATGTTATGGGATGGACGCCTCCCGCTTTTCTGCCAACATCGTTGATTAGCCGAAGGAGGGAAACATGTCGCTTGGATTACTTGCTATTGACCTTGGTAAACGCTCGTTTCACATCCATGGTATCGACAGCGATGGCGTGATCATCTCGCGCAAGTCCAGCCGCGCCAAACTGATCGAGACGATCGAAGAACTGGCTCCTGAGACGATCGCAATGGAGGCTTGCGCCAGCGCGCACTATTGGGGCCGGCGCTTTCTCGCGGCGGGCCGTCGGGTCCTGCTGATCAATCCGCGCTTCGTCAAGCCGTTCGTCAAAGGATCCAAGAACGACGCGGCGGACGCCGAAGGAATCTACGAAGCCGCTGTGCGCCCAACAATGCGCTTTGTGCCGGTCAAATCGATTGAACAACAGGATCTTCAATCGCTTCATCGCACGCGCGATCGCATCGTCCGCGCTCGAACAGCCCTTATCAACCATGCGCGGGGACTGCTTGGCGAGTATGGAGTCATTTTGCCGCAAGGCGCATGGCGCTTCCTGGCGCAAGCGCGCGACGCGATCGCGGGGGCCGACTTGTCCGATCTGGCGCGGGCGCTCTTCAGCGACATGCTTGACGAGCTCGACAGCCTCGACCTGCGGCTTCAGAAGCTTGATCAGCAGCTTGCCGCTATTTGCCGGACGGACGAAGCTTGCCGCCGGCTTTCGAAGCTTCCAGGCGTTGGGCCGGTGATCGCGACGGCGCTCGTCGCCGCGGTTGACGACGGCCGCCATTTCCGATCCGGGCGGGAGCTCGCGGCATGGATCGGCCTTGTCCCTCGTCAATATACGACCGGCGGCAAACCCCGGCTCGGCGGCATTGGCAGGCGCGCCAATCATTATCTCCGGCGGCAGATGATCCACGGCGCCCGCGCGGTGATGTTTCGATTGGCGAAGCATGACGATCGCCGTTCGCAGTGGCTGAAGGGGCTCGCGGCGAGGCGAGGGTTCAATCGAACGATTGTCGCGCTCGCCAATAAGACGGCAAGGGTCGCCTGGGCCTTGCTCACGCGAAAAGAGGATTATGCGGCCGCATGATCGCAGCGCACGGGCGCTGAGCTGAAGGCCGCATTGGATGCGAGGTGACAACTGATGGCTCGTCGGCAAGGACCGCAGCTTCCAAGCCTGATCTACGACAAGGCCTTCGAGGCCGATCATGTTATGAGGCGAGAAGCAGCGGACTCCCATCAAGGCCAGGGGCGCGAACAGTCCCGCAACAGGCCGGATAAATTCGTGCATTCCACGCCCGCCGAAGTCAACAGATCGCCTTGCGCGGGAGGCGTCCATAGATTGTCATAAATCCCGCGGGCGCAGACGCCCTTGAAAAATGCGAAGGCGCGGTCATGCGCGTCGAAGACCATCTCCTGGGTCTCGCGTGGATAGGCGCGGACGAAGATCATCCGGCTGTGGCAGAGGCGGACATGAGCCACCTTGACGGTTGTCGTCGCGCCATTGAGCACGACGATCTCGTGGCTCCAGTCAAATTGGTACGCTTCCCCTGGGGCAAAGGACAAAGGAACATAGGCGTCGGCCGTTATCGCCAAATGCTCACGTTGCCATTTGCGGGCATAGCGGCGCACCGCGTCATAGCCGCCTTCGTAACCGAGCCGGCGCAACTCTTCGAAAATGCGGATCAACGTCAGCCGCTCGCGCGCCGACTTGGCCGCGTTCGTCGTCAGAAGCCGATCGAGTTCCGCGCTCCAATTTTCGAGCTTCGGCCGCGGCTGAACCTCGCGATCGTAGGAAAACGACGTCTCCTCCGAGCGAAGGATCTTGCGAACCGTGTTCCTGGAAATCTTCAGCTCCCGGACGATCTCCTTGATCGTCTTGCCCTTGACGAAATGCTCCCGACGGACCCGGCCGATCGTCTCCACAATAACCATCCCCACCACCCGCTCTCAACCAGAGCGGGCAGACTGTCAGAGCTGCGCCTGAGGGGGTCAATTTTGGACGCCGATCCCCTGCGTTAGGGGGTCAATTTTGCACGCCGGATAACAGCCACGATCTGCCGCGCGACGCGTTCGTTGCCGGACTTCGCCAGCTCAACGGCACGCCTGACGAGTTGCTCGACGATGCTGAAGCGTTGGAGTTGTTGCTGCCTGCGGTACGGGGCGACTTCGAGATGGTCGAAACGTACCGCTACGAGCCAGGAGAGCCTCTTGCGTGTCCCATTACTGCCTACGGCGGCCTGCAAGACCCGGAAGTTACGCAGGAGTGCCTGGAGGCCTGGCGTCAACACACGTGCGCGAGCTTCACCGCCAGAATGGTGACCGGAGATCATTTCTTTATTCATGATCCGCGCTTCGTCGGGATCGTGTGCAAGGACATTGCCGGTCTGCTCCCGGTCAGCCGCGAGTCGCACCGTCCAGATCGCCAGATAATTCGCTAGAGGCCTACCGGAGATCTTGTCCGTGATCATCGATGCCCATTGCCATATTGCCTCAACGGACCATCTGCCACGATCCTTCATCATGGGGGTGGTGGACAACGTCACCCTGGGGCTGCGGGCCAGGGGCCACCAGATCCCGCCGGCGAAGCTGCTCGACATGTACCTGCAAAGGCTTCAGGACCCGCTGTGCGACGAACTCGTGACGGAGATGGACGAGGCCGGAATCTCAAAAAGCGTTCTGCTAATGCCGGACTTCACTTGGGCCCTAAAGGATTGCCCGCTAACGATAGAGGAATCGTTCCTGAAACATCGCGAGGTCATTGCCCGGCATCCCGGCCGGTTCGAAGTCTTCGGCGGGGTCGACCCGCGCTGGGGCGACGACGGACTGCGCCTGTTCGAGCGCTCGATCACGGAGTTTGGGTTCCGCGGGTTCAAGGTGTATCCACCGTGCGGCTTCAGCCCCAGCGCGCCGGAGCTGCTTCCGTTTTACGACCTTTGCGCCCAACGCGGACTGCCCGTGCTGCTGCATATCGGCCCCACGTCGCCGGTCCTTTCGTTCGAGACTTGCAACCCGTTCTTGATCGACGAAGCGGCGCGGCGCTTTCCTAAGGTGGATTTCATCCTCGCGCATGGGTCGGTAAGCTTCGTCGAAGAATGCACCTTATTGTGCCGCTTCCGGCCTAACGTGTATCTCGACGTGAGCGGTTACCAGCCTTCGCTGGCCTGGGACGACAGCTGCACCGCCGTCCGGCGATTGGTGTCGCAGGACGTAAATCACAAGGTTCTTTTCGGAACCGACTGGCCGGTGTTCCGGCTGCAGGGGACCCAGCGCAGTTTTCTCGAGCAACTTACAGGAGACTCCGGCGCGCTCTGCGACCTCACTGAAACCGAAAAATCTTGAGCGTCTGAGCGACCCCTGACATTCTGCCCGTCTACGAGGTCCTGTCGGCGAAGGTCGATCGAGGTCCACGGCGCAGTAAGAAAGACTATTATTAGCGTCCTGTTTAGCTTCAGACAAGAGGAGCGATGCGGATTTGTCTCGTAAGGTCATGTTTCTTAAATTTCGCGCGACTTGAGCGAGAAACACCTGCGATCAAAAACGAGCGGTGCGATATATGGTCTCGTGCCTGCCCGCCAAATGCGTCAGCCAGAAAAGCTCAACAGCCTTTTTGTGGCGTACCACCGGAGATGCTGCTGCCAAGATCATGAATCGAAATGATCAAGACAAAAAAATGGCGCGAAATGAACCTCGCCGTTCGGCAAGGAGGCTGACTTTGGCCGCCGGCGTAGCGTTAGGCGTCGTCGGCACCGTCTTTGCCGCAGGCGTCTATGTCGGTCGGCAATTGCCCGTAGGAACGGTTATCTCGGCTGGCGCGGGTGCGACCACAATTCATTTCGCGCCGGCTGAAAATCTTGAGCGCCTCGACGTCGGGCTGATCGACCAGGCGCGGACGGCGATCGACATGGCAGGATACGTATTGACCGACGTCGCTGTGACCGAAGCCTTAGACTCGCGCGGCCGACCGGGGGGTGAAGATCAGGCTCTACCTATTTGCTGGCCAGTTCCCGGAGGGAGGCCAGCGGCCGCACGCGCTTGATGATCTTATAAGTACGCCGGCGGGTGTCGAAGTTCGCTTAAAGCCGGAACGTGCGCCGTTGATGCACTTAAAGGCGTATCAGATCGACAGCCGCCTGCTGCGTACCGGCTCGGCCAATTTCTCTGCCTCGGGCCTAAAGAGGCAGGACAATGATTTGATTGTGATCGAGAGCCCTCAGGCCGTCGAAGCGTTCAAGCGCAATTTCGAGGTGATTTGGGCGCAAGGGCGACCTTCTCTGTAAGCCGCCGCGATGAGGAACTCAATACGCGACCAGCCGTGCGTAATCGACGGGTTGCGCATCGCTTGGGTGAAGCGCGGCATCATCGCCCAGGGCGCAATGATGTGCGTCGGCTTGCGCGTGTTCCAAATCGCTTGATCGAGCATGTAAAGCGACAGCGGCGCGCCGTTCAACACGCCTTGCGCGTTGTCGATCGTCCGGCCGAATTGCGCCGAACGTTTCTGCAAGCCGTTGAACACCGTCGGCGTCGCGGTGTTGTCGCCCTTGAGGAAGGTGTTGAGCCAAAGCTCCCCAAGGCGCGCCATCGCGAGCTTTTCGTCAGCCTTGCGCCGGCCAGGCCCATAGCGCTCGACGAGCGCCTTGTCGACCGGAATGTCGTGATCGATGGGATAGGTCAATTCCTGAAACGCAGAGAGCGTACCGCCGCCCGAGGTCGACAGAGCGTTGATCGCACGGAAATTCATCGATGCTGGAATGGACGACTGGCGATAGCTGCGATAGGTCGGCGTCGTTACCTTCGTGAAGGGCAGCGCCTGCATAACGTCGCTCGACGTCGCGAACATCTCGACCAATGGTCGATCGCCATCGTTCAGGCCCTTCGCGTATTCGGGGAGCGTAAAGACGGGGTTGAGAAAAGGCGAGGTCACGGCGTCCTCCCTTTCTGCTCACGTTGCACGGTAAGCTTATCAACTGGCGATAGGCTCTCGTAGCCGGGGCGCGTCGACGCTGCGCTCGCGTAGGCCGCGCGGCCATCGGCCTTCGCCATCTCCCGCTTGGCTTCGAGCAACCACGTCCGCTTCACTATCGCCGACGCCCGATCCCATCCCGCAGGCTTGGGCAGCATTGGCCTCGGCGCAGGCGCAGGAGCCGCGCCAGTGCGCACCAGATTGACGCCGGCCGCCTGCCACACCTCAAGCGGAAGTTCGATTGCCATCAGATGTCATCCTTCGTTGTTTCCGCCGGCATTGTCTGCCGCGGCTGATTCGCTGCAAATCGCTGTAGCTGCGCGACGCGATCCTCAGGAGTGGTCAACCCGCAATTGGCGCTCTTCACGAACGCCCGCCGCTGGTCAACAGGCCAATCATGCCCGCCGCCTGAAACCTTTTGCCGAAACGTTCTATTACCCGCCGCCATTGCGCCCTCAATCTGCCCCACAGATCGCACGCGGGTAGAAAATCTCAACGCACCGCGCAGAATTGCCGCGTTCAGGACCGCCGATTGATTAACGTCGGGGCGGATGGCGGCCTCCTTGGGCGACAGGCCGGCAGTCTTTTCTGACCGCAAGGCGAGTTGTCTTTCCCGATACAGCCTGCGGGTGGTGGACAGATCAGCTCAGCTGCCGCACTGTTGCCTTGTTTTAGCACGCAACAATCTCGCCCCCTCATGGCAGCGGCCAGCATGACTGCAGCATGCTGGCTTCTCCATAGCGCGCGTGTCGCCGGGCGTGATTTCGCCCCTTCGGCCAGCGCTGGCTACGTCATCCATCTTCCACGGCCTAAATCGGCTGTTTCGTCTTTGACGACGAACTCGAATGATGCCACGCCAAGGCCCGTGCTGCTGACGACGCCGGAGGAATGGGATATCATCGCAAACTCGGGCTCCAAGGTCGCCTTTTCGGAGTTGGATCATGAGATTGGCATTCGGGCAGCTTTGGACTTCGCTTGCGTTGTTTATCTCAATTGCGCCGGGGATCAGCCGCGCGGCAGATATCCGCTGGCCGGAAGCAGTGGACCGTCTCGTGGGGGAACGGTCCAAGGCGGAAACCTGCGCCGCATCTTTCAAAGAGTATGCGAGCGCGCAACAGACGCCCAAGGGGCAGTTGGCTTACGGCGCGGCGAAGGCTGATTCCGACGCGGTCATCGCCGGGCTGGAGACGGCGCTCGCCCAAGGCGAGACGCCCAAAGGCCTTCCCGGTCTCGGGGCCGAACTGGAGCGCGGCGCTTCGGCGCTGGGCCAATTTTGCCAGATGACGAGTGATGTGCTGCCGAATAGCGCCGGGCAAAAGGGCGTCGTCGAAGACATCGTCAAGGGCGCGACCGAACCTGTTATCGGCGCGCTCAAGGAGGCCGTCTCCTTTCTTTTCAAATATTATTTTGTAGAGCCTGACGCTCTCAAACGCGATACAATTAAAACGCAGTTGGAGGCCGCGAAATGGCCCAGCTTTGCCGAGATCAAACCCTCCGAATAGCGCTTTTGCAAAAATTGGCGCTCGGATTTTTGCTGGCGCTTTTGTCGTGCCTTCGCGCCGAAGCGCAAAATCTTTACGAGCGCCCGGTTCTGATCGTCGATCCCGACATGCATACAGCTATCCCCAGAGTGGCCGCCGTCGATGCCGCTGGTCGTTTCGTGGCGACGGGCTCCAGTGACAAGACCGTGCGGATCTGGTCGGCCGACGGAAAATTATTGCAGACCATCCGTATGCCCGCGGGACCGGGCCATATCGGGGAGATCTTTACGGTCGCGATGAGCCCTAACGGCGATGTCGTTGCGGCGGGGGGATGGACGGGGGAGGAGCGCCCCGGGGGCATTTCGATCTATTTGTTCGATCCGGGCAGCGGAAAAATGACGAGCCGAATTGCAGGCTTGCCAGATGTCGTCGACGGGCTCGCCTTTTCCGCGGATGGACGTTACCTGGCTGCGACATGCGGTTCCGGCGGCCTGCGCGTCTTCGACCGGGACAAAAACTGGTCGGAAGCGTTCCGCGACGCGGCTTATGGCGGTCAAAGCTATGGCGCCGCCTTCGCCGATGACGGACGGCTCGCTACGTCGTCACACGATGGAACAGTGCGGCTTTATGATTCCTCCTTCAAATTAATCGCCCAGCAAGACAAGCTGAGCGGTCGAGATCCCGTCCTGATCGCCTTTAGGCCGCCCGGTGGCGACGCTCTTGCGATCGGGTACGAAGACCGACCATGGGTCGATCTGCTAGATGGACACAGTTTGGCGCGGCTGCCGGGACCCGACGCCAAAGGCTTGGATAACGGCAGCGTTGATGCTGTCGCGTGGTCAACCGACGGGCAGACGCTGTTTGCGAGCGGCGGCTATATAGACGCAATTGGGAACGCCCCTGTCTTGGCTTGGGATCAGGCCGGACGCGGACCGCGGCGCGCTCTCACGGCAAAATGTAGCGCGATGGACTTCGAGACGATGGCTCTCGCGCCTCTGCCGGACGGCCGGCTGTTTGTGGTCAAGGGCAATGCTTGCTTTGCTATGCTGAATCCCGATGGCGGCGTCCTCTGGACTCATCCACCGCCGGGCGGCGATTTCCGCGTCCAAGGCAAAGCCTTGTGGGTCTCGGCCGATGGAACGGTGATCGATTTCGGCTACGAGAAATTCGGCGAATTCGCCGCTCCGCTTCGACCTTTCGAAACCCAAATTGTCCGATAAGGGGCCGGCGGATGGCCGCACCAATCCGCCGAAGCAGGACGGGCTCCGAATTGAAGGGGTTGAATATCGGGTCTCCCGAGGCTCGACGGCAAACCGCTCAAGTTCGCAGACACGGAGCACTCAGCGAGCCTCGCGATCGCCCCCGACGGCCAGCCGTTTCGTTCTCGGCAGCCGACTGGTATCTCTACGCCTTTGACGCTGAAGGCAAGCCATTATGGACACGAGCAGCTGCATCGGACACCGTCTGGGCGGTCAATATCACCGGCGACGGCCGGCTGGCGGTCGCCGCCTATGGCGACGGCACCATCCGTTGGCGTCGCATGGATGACGGGCAGCGAACTCCTGGCCTTGTATGTGCTGAACGACAAAAAGAACTGGGTGGCGTGGACGCCGGAGGGATTTTACGGTGCCACGCCCGGCGCCTTCGGAGTGCTCAAATGGCACGTCAACCGCGGCGAATGACGCCGCGGGCGAGGCCATACCGGTTTCCGAAAATACCCAGGGTCTGAAACGGCCGGAGGTCGCTGCCGCTAGTGCTTCAGGAGCTCGAAACCGCGCGCGCCTTGGGCATCGCCGATGTGGCGGCCCCCCGCTATCGACTGTGCAGGCAGGCCACGGGAGCCGCGGCGGCTCCAGGCGCACGACTGCATGTGCTTGACGATCGGCATCAGCGAGTATGGCGACAAAGCGACGGACTTACGATTGAAATTCGCCGCCAAGGACGCCAATGACGTCGCCAGCGCGCTTGTCGCCACGCAAGGCAGCGAATTCAATAAAAAGGGCGGTCTCTATGCCGATCGTCCAAACCCAATATCTGCATAACGAGGACGCCAATAGGGACGGGATCTTTGCGGCGCTCGAACGCGATGAAAACAAATATGGCCAGAGACAGCGGGGGTCAGGATCTGGCGGTCGTATTATTCTCCGGGCATGGAGCAATCAATCGACGATCGCTTTTATCTCCTGCCCTATGGCATCGACGCGCGAACGCCGGCGAAACTCAAGGCTTCGGCCATTTCGGCCGAATGAGTTTCATGCCGAAATACACCGAATCTGGCGACATACGGCCGGGTGCTCGTGCTGCTCGACGCCTGTCATTCGGGCGCTGTTACCGGCCGATGGTTCGATGTTCGACATCAAATGCCGATGCTGTTGCGTTCAATCATGGCGGAGGGCCGCGTGACGGTTCTGACGTCCTCGACCGCCAAAGAACTCTCCCGCGAAAGCGATGAAAAGTGGAACCATGGCGCATTCACCAAAGCCTTGCTCGACGCATTGGGCCCGGATGGGGATGAAGACCACGAACGGTCTCATCTCCATGAGCGAACTGACGCACTATGTTGCGAACTCATGTGCCGACGCTGACCGGTCAATCCCAACATCCGGGCATCGAGCAGAGATTCGAAGGGGACATCTTTATCGCCGGCCAATAGGGCCGCCTTTGCGCTCGCGGACGATCACGGAGATAGCGATGGCAGAGGATTGGGAGGGGAGAAAGTGACGTCATCGAGGGCGAGAAAGCTATGAAAAAGCCCCCGCGCTCAAAACCAAAGTCCCCTCGCAAACCGCCGGACCCACCGGCACACCAGCCGGTATTGAGAGGATTCACAGCGCCGCGCCATCGCGTGCAAACGGCATCCCGCAAGCCAAGACGCCGAAATGTTCAGCCAGCCGGGCGAATTATTCAGCGGCCGCGCTCAGATTGGCGAGCAACCCCTCACGCGCGGGCTGGCTTTTCCGTATCCCAAGAATCGCCCGAACCTCAGCGCCATCAGTGAGACTCGGAAGGCGATCCAAGGTCATGACGCCTTCGTCGTCGCCGTCCTGCGCCAGACGCCAGCCTATCGCGAACAGTCGCCTCTTCGCCGATGACCCGCCATGCCCCGTCCGACAAAAGCCTTCTTTCTGGAGACGGCTGACGGCAAACAGCCCGCCACTGTCGATGCGGCTTTGAAGGCGATTGAACGCTTCGAAGCATCAACGAATCAGAAGCCGTTCCGTAAGTTCCACGTTGAGCAAGCCCGCGCCTTTCGTGCCCGGCTCATCGAAGAGACCGGCCGAAGCGGCAAAGGCTTGAGCGCCGCGACGATCACCTCCACGCTCAAGCATCTCCGGCATTTCTTTCTATGGCTGTCGCGGGAACCCGGCTTTCGCTCCGCTCTCAATTCCAATGACGCGAATTATTTCACGCCATCGGAGCAGGACCGGCGCATTGCGGGCGCGCGACGCGAACGGCCGGTGCCGACGCTAGAGGAAATCAACGCAACGCTGGCGGCTATGCCGTTCAATACGCACGTGGAGAAACGCGATCGAGCGGCGATTGCCTTCGCCATCGTCTCCGGCGCGCGCATCGCTGTTATCCGGCGTGCAAAATTGACCCCCTAACGCAGGGGATCGGCGTCCAAAATTGACCCCCTCAGGCGCAGCTCTGACAGTCTGCCCGCTCTGGTTGAGAGCGGGTGGTGGGGATGGTTATTGTGGAGACGATCGGCCGGGTCCGTCGGGAGCATTTCGTCAAGGGCAAGACGATCAAGGAGATCGTCCGGGAGCTGAAGATTTCCAGGAACACGGTTCGCAAGATCCTTCGCTCGGAGGAGACGTCGTTTTCCTACGATCGCGAGGTTCAGCCGCGGCCGAAGCTCGAAAATTGGAGCGCGGAACTCGATCGGCTTCTGACGACGAACGCGGCCAAGTCGGCGCGCGAGCGGCTGACGTTGATCCGCATTTTCGAAGAGTTGCGCCGGCTCGGTTACGAAGGCGGCTATGACGCGGTGCGCCGCTATGCCCGCAAATGGCAACGTGAGCATTTGGCGATAACGGCCGACGCCTATGTTCCTTTGTCCTTTGCCCCAGGGGAAGCGTACCAATTTGACTGGAGCCACGAGATCGTCGTGCTCAATGGCGCGACGACAACCGTCAAGGTGGCTCATGTCCGCCTCTGCCACAGCCGGATGATCTTCGTCCGCGCCTATCCACGCGAGACCCAGGAGATGGTCTTCGACGCGCATGACCGCGCCTTCGCATTTTTCAGGGCGTCTGCGCCCGCGGGATTTATGACAATCTATGGACGCCTCCCGCGCAAGGCGATCTGTTGACTTCGGCGGGCGTGGAATGCACGAATCTATCCGGCCTGTTGCGGGACTGTTCGCGCCCCTGGCCTTGATGGGAGTCCGCTGCTTCTCGCCTCATAACATGATCGGCCTCGAAGGCCTTGTCGTAGATCAGGCTTGGAAGCTGCGGTCCTTGCCGACGAGCCATCAGTTGTCACCTCGCATCCAATGCGGCCTTCAGCTCAGCGCCCGTGCGCTGCGATCATGCGGCCGCATAATCCTCTTTTCGCGTGAGCAAGGCCCAGGCGACCCTTGCCGTCTTATTGGCGAGCGCGACAATCGTTCGATTGAACCCTCGCCTCGCCGCGAGCCCCTTCAGCCACTGCGAACGGCGATCGTCATGCTTCGCCAATCGAAACATCACCGCGCGGGCGCCGTGGATCATCTGCCGCCGGAGATAATGATTGGCGCGCCTGCCAATGCCGCCGAGCCGGGGTTTGCCGCCGGTCGTATATTGACGAGGGACAAGGCCGATCCATGCCGCGAGCTCCCGCCCGGATCGGAAATGGCGGCCGTCGTCAACCGCGGCGACGAGCGCCGTCGCGATCACCGGCCCAACGCCTGGAAGCTTCGAAAGCCGGCGGCAAGCTTCGTCCGTCCGGCAAATAGCGGCAAGCTGCTGATCAAGCTTCTGAAGCCGCAGGTCGAGGCTGTCGAGCTCGTCAAGCATGTCGCTGAAGAGCGCCCGCGCCAGATCGGACAAGTCGGCCCCCGCGATCGCGTCGCGCGCTTGCGCCAGGAAGCGCCATGCGCCTTGCGGCAAAATCGACTCCATACTCGCCAAGCAGTCCCCGCGCATGGTTGATAAGGGCTGTTCGAGCGCGGACGATGCGATCGCGCGTGCGATGAAGCGATTGAAGATCCTGTTGTTCAATCGATTTGACCGGCACAAAGCGCATTGTTGGGCGCACAGCGGCTTCGTAATTCCTTCGGCGTCCGCCGCGTCGTTCTTGGATCCTTTGACGAACGGCTTGACGAAGCGCGGATTGATCAGCAGGACCCGACGGCCCGCCGCGAGAAAGCGCCGGCCCCAATAGTGCGCGCTGGCGCAAGCCTCCATTGCGATCGTCTCAGGAGCCAGTTCTTCGATCGTCTCGATCAGTTTGGCGCGGCTGGACTTGCGCGAGATGATCACGCCATCGCTGTCGATACCATGGATGTGAAACGAGCGTTTACCAAGGTCAATAGCAAGTAATCCAAGCGACATGTTTCCCTCCTTCGGCTAATCAACGATGTTGGCAGAAAAGCGGGAGGCGTCCATCCCATAACATGAAAACGGCGGTGGAGACGGTTTTCGTCGGCAAGAACCGGCTCTTCAATCGCCGCTTCGCGCAGATGTGCAGCCATTATCTTGTCGAGCCGACAGCCTGCACGCCGGCCTCGGGCTGGGAGAAAGGGCAAGTCGAGAACCAGGTCGGATTGGTGCGCGAGCGCTTCTTCACGCCTCGCTTGCGGTTCAAGACCTACGACGAGATGAACGCCTGGCTGCTCGACCAGTGCGTCGCCTATGCGAAAGCGCATCGGCGCCAAGAAAGCGTTGATAAAACGATTTGGGAGATCTTCGAGGAAGAGCGCCAAACGCTGCTGCCTTATCGCGGCCGGTTCGACGGATTCCACGAAGCGCACGCTTCGGTCTCGAAGACTTGCCTCGTGCGCTTCGACAACAACAGATATTCGGTCAACGCCAGCGCTGTTGGCCGTCCTGTCGAAATCCACGCCTATGCCGGGCGCGTCGTCATTCGTCAGAATGGACGCGTCGTCGCCGATCATCCTCGCAGCTTCGGACGCGGCGCGACGCGTTTCGATCCCTGGCATTACGTGCCGGTTCTTGCGCGCAAGCCGGGCGCTCTGAGGAATGGAGCGCCGTTCAAGGATTGGGTGCTGCCCGCCAATCTGGAGCGCATAAGGCGCAAGCTCGCCGGCACCGACGCCGGCGACCGGCAAATGGTCAAAGTCCTCGCCGCCGTGCTCAGCGACGGTTTAGCCGCCGTCGAGGCCGCCTGCGCCGAAGCCTTGGCCGAGGGCGTCCATTCCGCCGACGTCATCATCGACATTCTCGCGCGGCGCCGCGAGCCGCCGCCGGCGACGCCAATCCATACCCCCGAAGCCTTGAAGCTGCGGCATGCGCCAGTCGCCGACTGCGCTCGTTACGATCAATTGAAGAGAACAGGCGATGGAGCGAACCCAGATCTTCGAGTTGATGAGCGAACTCAAGCTCTATGGAATGAAGACCGCCTATGATGAGATCATGGCGACCGGCATCAAGCGACAGCATGAGCCGCCGCGCATCGTCGGCGATCTTTTGCAGGCCGAAGTCAGCGAAAAACAGGCGCGCTCGATCAGATATCAGATCGCGATCGCCAAGCTTCCCTTAGCCAAGGATCTCGACGACTTCCAGTTCGCCGGCACGCCGATCAACGAGCGCCTCTTGCGCGATCTCGCCCAAGGCGACTTTCTCGCTCAACAACGCAACTGCGTCCTGGTCGGCGGAACCGATCCCGATTCATAATGCTCACCTCGCGATGTCATTGGAAAATAAGAGTTTGTTGATCAGGATTTTGAGTTAGTGGCTTTCTGCGCCGATCTTGGGCTTCGGCCGGGACCGCGGCATTCCCGAGATCATCCGCTTTGATGACCCATGGGGCCCCTTTGCAAAGGTGCCGGGCGGGCAATATGCCGCTTCGGATCATGCGCAAGACCGTCATCGCGCTCACTTGCAGGACAGCCGCCGCCTCGTTGAGCGTCACTTCTCCACGCTCCTCACGTTCTCCCTCCCGATAGACCGGGACGCCCATACGATTGCGTAATGTGCAGACCGCGCTCTGCGTCCAGCCATTGTGGCGGCCTGTGACCTTACCAGCCCGGTTCAAAACCGGCGCTATGGCGCGGTCTGGCATCAATCGCGCCAGTTCCCGAACAAGAACCTCGACGTCTTCCTCCACCGTCCAGCGGTGTTTACCGCACGCGTTCTTCTTGATTTTCAGCGCGGTATGATCGCCGCCTTGCCAATGCAGCGCCATATCGACAATACCATCCTCGACCCGCACCACGATCTCGCGCAACACAGTGCGGACGATCCTCTTGCGCGTCGCCATGGTCGCCGCCGGATGCGACCAGGCGATCTCGATATCGGCGCCAAGTCGCATGAGGCGCTCGCGTTCTTGCTCGTCGAGCACTGGTGAGCGGCGCTGATCAAGCTCCTTGATCTCGTCCTCGAGCCGGCGCACGTCGATGAGCTTGTCGTTCCATCGGCGTTCGAGTTCACTCGCGACGAGGCGATTGTCTGGATCAACGGCATCATATTGCCGGCGTGCGTGCGCCGCTTCATAACGGGCGTGCTTCAGCGACAGCTCGACCTGCCTGCGCTTCCCGGCGGCCTCGAAAGTACGTTGCTCGATCGCCTGAAGCGCCGCCTCGACGCCGAGCGGCTTCAGCAAACGGACGACTTCGGCTCCGACCGCCTGGTCGACCCGCAAACTGCCGAAGGAGATGCAGCGATCTCCTCCATGGTTCACGAAGCTCCCCTTGCAATGATAGCGGCCGACCTCGCCTGTCGCGCCGCTGTAGGCGACATGCAGCTTGCGGCCGCAATGACCGCAGCGCAGGAGGCCAGCCAGAAGCGTCTCGCCACGCCGGACGGCGCCGCGCGACAGAAGACCTTTGGCGTTGGCGTTATCGGCGATCAAGCGCTGATTCCTCTCGAACTCCGCCCATGAGAGATATCCTTCGTGATGGCCGGTGACAAGACTTCCCATTCGGTCCGCTCACGCCTGAACCCACGCGCGATACGCTTGCGGCCGTCCTCGATCGTTATGCGGCTGCCGGTGCGCCCGAAGGCATAGGCCCCGCCATAGATCGGATTGGTCAGAATATGATGGACCGTGTTGTAGACCGGAAGCTTCCAGGCGATGCGGCGGCCGTCCACAGTCGTGTATTCCACCGCTGGCAGCTCGATCCGCTCCCGCCGCATCCAGAGATGCACCTGCCGGATGCTCTGGAACTCCGAGACTTTCCGGAACACCAGATCGATGGCTTCACGTATTCGCAAGTCCGGATCTTTCTCAATCCGATTGGTCCGCACCTTCACGTAACCGATTGCGACGGTCAGGAACAGTTCGCCGCGTCGCGCCTTTTGCTTCAGCGCCTCGAGTGAGCGCTGTCGAAGAATTGAAAGCTCCAGTTCGCTCATCGTGCCTTTCATGCCGAGCAGCAGGCGATCGTTCGGAAGGCGGGGATCATAGACGCCGTCCTCGTCCAGGATGATCGCGTTGACGAGGCCGCAGAACTCGATCAGCGTGTGCCAGTCACGACCGTTGCGCGCCAGTCGCGTGCCTCCATTGCAAAGACCGCCCCAACGCGTCCTTCGCAAATCGCCGCCAAGAGCCGTTCGAACCCGGGTCGACTGACCCCCGAGCCGGAACGCCCCAAATCATCGTCGATCACGACCACGTCCTGCCAGCCATATTGGTGGGCGCGATCGGCCAGGGCATATTGACGACGAC
>CAWFIA010000003.1:0-389843 GCA_963815815.1 uncultured Alphaproteobacteria bacterium | reverse complement strand
AGACCGTCATCACCGAGATCGCCATCGCGCTCCTCGCCGCCGCCGCACTTATTTTCGACGCGCCGTTTCTGCTCGACTGGCATAACGCCTCGGCGGTTTTCAGCGACCCGGTGCGCGCCCATGTCGGCCTAGTCCTGTTGACCCATCAGCTCGGCTATTTCAACATTTTGCCCCTCTATGTCGTCTTGATGTTCGCCGCGCCGCTTATCGCCGTTACGAACCGCTTTGCGCCGCGGGTCCTGCTGCCGGCCTCTTTCGCGCTCTATGCTCTCGTTCTCGTCTCAGGGGTGAACCTGCCGACCTGGCCGGTCGAAGGAAACTGGTTCCTCAATCCGCTCAGCTGGCAGCTTATCTTTTGTCTTGGCTTCGTCCTCGCCGGGAAGGATAGTTTTGGGGCGTTTGCCCGGCGCCACCGGCGCGTTCTTTGGTGGCTCGCGCTGCCAATCATCCTCGCCGGCGCCATCTCTGCCTTGACGCGTTTTTCACCGAATCCGATATCGGTTCCGCCGCCGAAGCTTGTCTTCATGTTCGACAAGACGTTCCTTTCCCCGGCGCGATTGATCCACAGCTTAGCGCTGACGGCCTTTTTCGCCGGCGCCTTTTCATTTCTGAGTCGGTTGTTGCCCGGCCCATCGAAATATTTGTCCATGCTCGGGCGCAATTCGCTTAATGTTTTCTGCGCCGGGTCTTTGCTTAGCCTCATTTGCCAGATTTTTCGTTTCGTCTGTGGCGGGCATGTTGCAACGGATGCCCTGATCGTTATTTTTGGCGTCGTGGTCATGGGTGCGGTCGCATGGGCTTCGGAATGGCGCGGAAGACTAGCTTCGGGTTCGCCCAAGGAAGCGCATTCGCCATAATAATCAGCGTCTGCGCCGCCCTCGCCTGCGCGGCGGAGGAACTGCCACCTCCGCAAAGCGTCCCGCCGCTCAGCCCGCCCTGCGAGGTTCCGGCGGCGGATCTCGCCGCGCCAGCGGCGCTTCCGAATTTCGCCGCCGCCTTGCAAAAGCGCGAGACTGTCAACATTCTCGCAATCGGCTCTTCCTCGACGGCGGGAACGGGATCGTCGGATTCCACTAAATCCTATCCGTCGCAGCTCGAATCCATTCTCGAACATGCGCTGAAAGGCGTCGACGTCGTCATGGTCAATCGCGGGCTTCCCGGCGAGGTGGCTGAAAGCACGGCCGAGCGGATCAGAAATGAAGTTGCCTTGAAGCGGCCGGACCTGGTCCTCTGGCAGCTCGGAACGAATGACGCGCTCGCCCGCGTTTCCGTGCGGGATTTTGAGGAGACCGTCGAACCAGTCATTCAGTGGCTGAAAGACAATCAGATCGACGTGGTCCTCGTCGGCCCACAATATACGCCGCGCCTCGTTCGCGACCAGAATTACGCGGCGATCCGCGCGGCCCTGCAAGCCATCGCCGCGAAGGAGAATGTCGTCTATTTCAGCCGTTACGACGCCATGCGTTTCATCGCTCAGACGCGCGCTAATCTGCAGCTGATGTCGCGCGACAATTTCCATCTGAACGATCTCGGCTACCAGTGCATGGCCGAGCATGTCGCGCATGCGCTGATCGTCAGCCTGTTCAAGAAAAAAGTGCGGCCGGCCGCCAATTGAAGCGTAAGCGTCGGGGAGGCGCGCTTTGGCGCTGCCGGAACCTGCGACGGGACGCGGCGTTAGCGCCTTCGGGCGTCAATAAGCGCCACACCGACGGAGCAGGACGGCGCCGTGGAAGAACGCAACAGCCTAAGCCCCGCCGCGCAGCTGAAGGAGCTTTCGCGAGCGGAAAAAGCGACGGTCAAGGAGCAAAGCCACGCCAACGCCGCGCTGATTCACGAGACGATCCGCGCCGAAGGCGAAGCCGAGCTCAAACGGGCGAAGACGGCGCTCATCCTATCCGGATTCGCGGCCGGCCTTTCGATCGGATTTTCGCTCGTGGTTCAAGGCGTGTTGCAGGCGGGTTTGCCGGATGCGCCATGGCGCCCTCTGATCAGCTCATTTGGATATACGATCGGGTTTTTGATCGTCGTGCTTGGCCGCCAGCAATTGTTTACCGAGAACACGCTGACGCCGATCCTGCCCCTCCTTCATAATCGGGATCAAAGCACGCTTATCAAAGTCTTGCGGCTGTGGACTTTGTGCTCGCCGCCAACATCGCGGCGACCTGGGCGTTCGCCTTCGTCCTCGCGCATTCCGCGATCTTTGCGGCGGACGCGCAGAAAGCCTTTGGCGAACTCGGCGCGCGGGCCCTTGGCGGCGCCTTTGGACCAACCGTGGTCAGGTCGATTTTCGCGGGCTGGCTGATCGCCTTGATGGTCTGGATTTTGCCGGCGGTCGGCACGGCGCGGCCTTTGTTAATCATCATCTTAACATACGTGGTGGCGATCGGAGGCTTTTCGCATCTGATCGTTGGATCGGTCGAGGCGGCCTACGCCGTCGCGACGGGCGACGCTTCGATGTCGGACTACGCCTTGCGCTTCTTCGCGCCGACCTTGCTCGGCAATGTGATCGGCGGCGTCGCGCTCGTCGCCGGTTTGAACTACGGGCAGGTGGCGCCGCAGCTGGGCGATGCCATGATGGCGGGCGAAGGGGAGAACAAACTCAGCTAAACAGCGGCGCAGTAGCCGCGTGCCTTTTGCCCAGCGAGCGCGCAAGCGCCGCAAAGCCTTCGACGCCGATTTCTTCCGCGCGCGCGGCCGGCTCGATCCCGGCCTCCGCGAGAAACGCTAGCACGTCCGGGGTCAGAGATCTCAGTGATTGGCGCAGCATTTTCCGGCGTTGCCCGAAGGCGGCGAGGGTCACCGCGGACAACAGCTTCGCCTCGCAGGGCGAAGGCGCCGGGCGGGGCTTCAGCTCCACGACGCTCGAGACGACTTTCGGCGGCGGCGTGAACGCCTGGGGCGAAACGTCAAAGAGAATGCGGGTCTCGCAGCGCCAGTTGCACAGCACCGCAAGGCGCCCGTAGGCGGCGCGCTGCGCCGGCGCCGCGACGATGCGCTCGGCGACTTCGCGCTGAAACATCAATGTCAGCCGGTCGAACCACGGCGGCCAGACCTCGCTTTCGAGCCAGCGCGTCAGCAACGCCGTCGCGATGTTGTAAGGCAAGTTGGCGCAGATCCGCGCCGGCCGTCGCGCGCCGACGAGGCCGCCAACATCCGCTGCGAGCGCGTCGGCGCCGAAGATCTCAAGGCGCCCGGGGTAATGGCTTGCAATCTGGTTCAGAGCCGGCAGACAACGCTCGTCGCGTTCGACCGCGATGACTTTCTCGGCTCCCCCGGCGAGCAGCGCGCGCGTCAAGCCGCCGGGACCGGGGCCGATCTCGACGATCGTCACGCCCGCGAGCGGCCCGGCGGCGCGGGCGATGCGGGCCGTCAGGTTGAGATCGAAGAGAAAATTCTGGCCGAGCGATTTCCTGGCGCCGAGGCCATACGCGGCGACGACGTCGCGAAGTGGCGGAAGGTCGTCTAGTTGGCTGGGCATTGGCGCGCGAGCCGCCCCGCCAATCGCAAAGCCTCGACGAGGCTCGTCGGATCGGCGATCCCTCGTCCCGCAATGTCGAAAGCCGTTCCGTGATCGGGCGAGGTGCGGATGAAGGGCAGGCCGAGCGTCACGTTGACGCCGCGGTCGAAAGCGAGGGTCTTGATCGGGATCAACGCCTGATCGTGATACATGGCGATGACGACGTCATAGGTTTTGCGGGCGGCGGCGTGAAAAAGCGCATCGGCCGGATGCGGGCCGCTGACGCGGATTCCGGCGGCTTTGAGTTCGGCCAGCGCCGGGACGATGACGTCGATTTCTTCCCGTCCCATTGCGCCGCCCTCGCCGGCATGGGGATTGAGCCCGGCAAACGCGATGCGCGGATGCGCGAGTCCGAAGCGCCGTTCAAAATCGTGCGCGACGACGCGCCCTGTCCGCACGAGAAGCTCGGCGGTCAAACGCGCGGGAACGTCTTTCAGTGCGATATGGATCGTCGCGGGGACGACGGCGAGTTCTCGCGACCACAACAGCATCACCGGAAAAACGTCTTCGCGATGGCGCGCCTCAGCGAGCGCGCCGAGGAATTCGGTGTGGCCGGGATGCGCGAAGCCGGCGCGATAGAGGACCTCCTTGGCGATCGGATTGGTGACAATGGCCGAGGCCTCGCCTTCTTCGACGAGACGCACGCAGCTTTCGATCGAGCGGATCGTTCCCGCGGCGTCGTCCGGATCGGGAGCGCCTGGCTTGCCTTTGACGGTCAGCGTCGAATCCAGCACCGGCAGCGCCCGGCTGAAGACACCGGCCGCGTCGGCCGCGGTGCCGATCGGCTCGACAGGAACGTCGAGCCGCAGTCGCTGCGCCAGCGACGCTAGATGACCCGGCTCGGCGGCGATCAGGAATGCTGGCGAGTCCTCAACGTTATGCAGGGCTGCCCAGGCTTTGAGGGCGAGCTCGGGACCGACGCCCGAGGGATCGCCGCGGGTCAGCGCGATGAGGGTCTCCTTGCGCGGCGTCGCGCCGGTCATCGGCGATTTGTTCCTACCGACCTTTCACCACCACGGCTCTCTCGCGCAGCTCCTTGAGGCGCCGCGCGCCGTCTTCGGCGATATGGGCTGCGAGCAGCTTTTTCGCAATCGCCTGGCGCACGGCGGTATCGTCCTTGGCCGGCCCTCGACTGCAGACAGCGACCATTTCCAGCCCTTGCGAGGAGCGCTGCGGCGGCGTCAAATGGCCGACCGGCGTCTTGTCGAGCAATTCACGTAACGCGTCACCGAGTTCGTGCGAGGTTCTCGTCAGCGGATCGCGCACCGTCACGTCGTTCATCGCGCGCGCTATCGGCAGGCCGGTCGCGCAATCGGAAAAGCGCGCGCGCAATTGCTCGGCATCGTGCGCGACGGCGTTCAGAGCGGTCGGCGTGGCTCCGCTAGGGATGGTGAAAATGACCTGTTGCACAGTGTAAGCGGTGCCGGCCGCCGCCTTGCCGCCCTCTTTCGCGAGCTCCTCGCGCACTTGCGTCTCGCTCGCTTCGACCCCCTTGTTCAGCGCTTGAACGAGCAGATCGAAGGCGAGTTCGGCGCGAAAATAGGCCTTGAAATGATCTTGGAACACGCCGGCGCGCTGTAATTCGGCGACGAGCGCGTCCGGCTGCATTTTCATCTCTTGCGCAGTCTTGACGATTTCCTCGGAAATGTCGGAGTCCCTCGGGTTGACGCCATATTTTCCGGCCTCGTGGATCTTCAGTCGTTCGGTGAACAGGCTCTCGATCGCCGCTTCACGCGTCGCCGGCTTGTGCAGGACGCGCAGCATCTTCATCCGCTGCTCGACATCAATGTTGGTGATCGGATCGCCGTTAATGCTGGCGACGATGGTCTGGGCGCAAACGGGGCGCGCGTCAACAAGCGGGACGGCGAACAGCGCCGCTATTAGGAGACACGCTTGGAACAGCGCGCCGGCGCATCCGCCGGGCCTTCGCATAACGATCATTTTCCGCATTAACTCTCGATCCCATATTTGCGTCCGCGGCGCGGTGGTTCGGCGGCGACTTGGCGAATATGCCTCAGTATTTCATGCCGTCGAGCGCGTTGGCGTTGCCGAAGGTTTGGCTGAACGTGGTGCCCCCGAGGGTCCGCAGCTCCAGCTGGACAAGCACGGTTTGGTTGTGAACCAGCGCGCCGTTGCCATTGTCCTGATAAACCGAAGAGTAATTGACCGAGAAGGTGGTGCAGTCATCCTGATAGCCGCTGCCGACGCCAAACGCCGCGATGGCGAACGGACCAGGGTTGGGCGTTCCGATTAGCGATGCAGGATAGAATTGGCGGCTCATGTCGAAAGTGATGGTTCCTTGAGCGTAATAATTATCGCTGAGCTTATAGCGCGAATTCAGGGAAAGGCCTTCCCGGCGGACGTAATATCCGATTACGGGTTGCGATTTGTAATTGGCGTATTGGATTCCGCCAGTCCAGGCTCCCAGATTATACGTTCCAACCACATCGATGCGCCGCGGTTGGAACGTGTCGACGTCGAAGCGGCCCTTGGCGGTCAACGAGAAGATCGCGTTCGGCACGACCGTAACGGCGCCGACGTAATCGGAAAGGCGGGTGTCGAGTCCTGAACTGAGGCCGACGTTCGCGGCGTCTGGCGTCGCATAGGCATTTGTGCCCGCGACTTGATAGGACTGGCCGCCGACAACGTTGAGATAGCCGCCGCCCTGGAAGTTCAACGTGAGCTGGCCGCCATAATTGGCTCGCGTTCCGGTCTCAAAGCGATCATAGCCGGAATATTTGGTCCATTCGAACAAGGTCGATTTGTCGAAGACGAGGCTTTGCGAATTGAGGTTCACCCTGGAAAAGCTTCCAATCTGATTGTTGGGGCGCGCGATAATTTGGCCGATTGGCTCTATCGTTAAGGAACCGAAGGCCAATTTGGCGAAAAACGGATACCGGTAATCCAGTCCGACGCCAGGAATCAGGGCGCCAAATGCGCTGTCGGCCGTGTTCCCGAGGAAATTGAGCTGCGACGAATTAAGGAAAGTCGACGAGCCAGACGACGACGAAAAAGTGAATGACCCGCTGGTGTTAGCGTCGAGCCATTCCCCGTTTGCGCGCGCGAAGGCCAGCGGCGTCCAGACTTCCCCGATCGGATCGATCAGCTTGCGCTGCCAGGACAGATCGAGAGTTGCCCGCGTATAAGTGCCGCCGACGCCGCGCAGGAGGCATGTGCCGGAGACCGTGCCCGGAACATAATTGGCGCAGACATTATAGAGCGCATAAGCATTGTCGAGAACTTGCGTCCCGACGGACTGAAAGCTTGCGGCAGTGGCCGAGAGGCTGGTCAGATTGAAGTCGGCCGCGATCTGGCCGCCGATCCCATAGGATTTGGCGGGGTCGATGTCGAAAGTCTTGTTGTAGTCCCAGACAGGGTGAGCGAATGGCTGCTGCGGCTGAAAATCATGCGTCGAGAGACCCTCGAAATAATAGCCGCGCAAATCGAAGAAGCCGCGATCGCCCTGGCCCGTCAAATAGGCCGTCGACGTCGTCTCGCTAATATAATTGGTTGAAAGGGTCTGACTGGGGATATTGTAGTCGTTAAGAAAGAACTTGTCCGACAGAAGCGTGAATTGCCAGCCGAGCTTCCAATCATCAGCGATGCGAAACTCGCCTTTGCTTTCAAGCGATCCGCGCAACGAAATGTCGCCGGCGCCCCATGGCGGCTGCGAGAAGACGGTCTTGTTCAGTTCGTCGATCCCGTTGGCCCTGATGTAATATTCGCCTGCATCAAGACGTTGGCGCCATTCGCCGCGGGCGAGAAAGCCTTGCTTCGCCAGGAAGGTCGGCGTGAAGGTCAGATCATAGTCCGGCGCAAGCGCCCAGAAGATCGGAATGCCCACCCCGTAGCCGAGGTTCGAATTCGTCACGAAATGCGGCGACAACACGCCGGATTTGCGCGTCACCTTCGGATCCGGCGCGGAGAAAAAGGGCACATACGCGAGGGGGACGCCAAGGAACTCGAGCGTCGCGTCCTCATAGTAGATCATCTGCTCGTCGTTTTTGTGGATGATGCGCTTGGCGCGCACGCGCCACAGCGGCGGCTTGTCGGGATTGTCCTTGCACGCGGCGCAAGCGGTGTAAGTGCCTTTGTCGAAGACGGTCGTATCGCCTTCGATGCGCTCCGTATGCGGCGAGCTGAAAAAGGTCTTTTGGCTGGTGTCGGCGCGCAGGCTTTCGATGAATCCGTTGCGGAAATCGTCGGTCAGATCGAATTGGTCGCCGTAGAGCTGTGTGCCGTCCGTTTCGGTCAGCTTGGCATGGCCTACGGCGATGACGCGGCCGGTGTTGCGATCGTAGGTCACGCGGTCGGCCTCGAGAACGCGGCCCTGATAATAGACTCTGTGCGTCGCCGACGGCGGAAACCGTATTTTTCACCGTGTCGTAGCGAAGTTCGTTAGCCTCCACGAACATTTTGTCGGGAGGCTGACCTGCTGGCGGTTTCGGCGCGGCGGCGGCCGGATTTGCACCGATCATAGCGGCGACAATCAGAGCGGCGAAATCGGAGAGACGGACGGGGCAAAGCGCGCGCGCCAGCGCGCGGTCGCGGAAAACGCGGAAAACCGGGGCTTGGCCAACACGCCGCCCAACGCAAATCAGGCGCGCGATCGCGCCCGCGGGGCAAGAACGCCGCCCCATCAACCATCCTCCTGGTTCAGCAACGCCAGCGCGCCGAGCATGCTGGCGACGACGGCCGGCGACCACGCGGCCACTGGCGTGCTGAGCAGACCGGCGCCTCCAAGATCGCCGACCAGCTTCGTCGCAACATAAAGCACGAACCCCGCCGCCACGCCACCGCCAACCAATCTGCTGATCCCACCAAATCGGAAAAATCTTAACGAAAATGCCGCGGCGATCAGAACCATCGCGACGAAAAGCAGGGGACGCGCCAGAAGCGACTGAAATTGTAGGTTGAACCCCGTCGAATCGAGGCCGGCAATGTCGGTCTGCCGGCGCGCTTCCTGCAAGTCCCAGAATGGCACGGATTCCGGCGACGCAGGCCCCTTCGCAACTTCCCGCGGGGTAAGGTTCGTGGCGAGAAGGTAGACGCCGACGTCCTCGGCTGCTTCCCCAGGGGTCAGGATGCGGGCGTGATCCAGGCGCCAGACTCCGGGCAGCAGCCAGCCGCTTTGCGCTTCGACCTCTGCTTCAAATTTGCCTTGCTGATCATAGACATAGGCGACTGGAGCGGTCAGCTGCGAGCCATCGCCGGATACCTTCTTCGCCTTTATGACCGATGCGCCGTCGATGCTTTTCTGCCGGATCCAGGCGCTGCCCTCGACGTCCTGCTTGGCGGCATGTCCGAAAATCTGCGTCTCGATGCGGTCGGCGCGCTGTTTCATAAGCGCGGAGACGGGGTTTAACAGCGTCACCGACGCAATGCCGGTGAGCACCGCGATCGCCACTGGGGGCGTCAGAAACCCCCATACGGACACGCCGACGGCGCGCGCGACGAGAAGCTCCAGCTTGCGCGTTAGATCGAGAAACGCCGCCATGGCGCCGCATAAGACGCAGAACGGCATCAGCTGTTCCGAGGCGGAAGGCGCGCGCAGGAGCGACAGAAGCGCGACCGATCG
The DNA here is from genome assembly GCA_963815815.1 of uncultured Alphaproteobacteria bacterium. GTDB lineage: Bacteria > Pseudomonadota > Alphaproteobacteria > Rhizobiales > Beijerinckiaceae > Methylocapsa. Next base: position 380,748 of record CAWFIA010000003.1, on the reverse strand, counting down.
CGTTGACACGTTCGCAATATCGTTGGTGCGCCGCAGCGTCTCGACGAAATCGACGACAAAGACCATGCCGCAGATCGTCACAAACACTGCCGCGATCAGCGTGAGGAATCGGGCTGAAAAGTAACGGCCGAGCGTCCAACCGATCATCGCCGGGCGTGTCCCGTGCGGCGCGCCGCAAGCCAAGGGCGGCGAGCGCCAGCTGCGATCGGGATTGGGCCGGCTGCGTGAACGGTCATGCTCGACATCATGAAACCTAAAACCTTACGCCCCGCGCTTGCTGCGCCGGGATTGTTGCAGCGCGAAATTGTCCTCCGCGTGGCGCTCCGATCACAGCGCTCGGCCCGCGCCCGGACATGGATTCGTGCGGGCGCCGGGCGCCGCTCTGGCGTTCGCTTTGGCCACTGTGCCGACGCGCGACTGAACCCAATCCTCGCGGCATTTTTTCGGCGCGCCAGGTGTCGGCTGCGCGTCGCCTCCGCGCGATTTGATGCGCACATATGCGTGAAAAAAGATAGTTTCAACGCGGGCCTGCTTATGATCTGATGGAATTCACACGTCATTTTGGAAGATTATGCGCCGCCCGGTCGCTCAAGGCCTGTCGCAAGGCGGCGTCCTCCACTGTTTGCCAACGCGCAAAACGAAGCGTCTCCGGTTCCCGGCGCCGTGAGCGCGGCGGCCATGATTGTTTGAGGGTTAAATGTCGCAGTCCGTGAAAATCGAGTTCGTCGCGCTGGATTTGCTGGCCGAGGCCAAGAAACCCGACGTCCGCGACAAAGGCCCGCAATCGTTGGTGATTTTCACGGACCCGGATATCAAATTCGGCCAAGCGACCTCGAAGCTCATCGGCGCCGATGGCGAAGCTCTGGTTCGAAGGGCCGCCGCGGCCGGCAAGTTCAAGGGCAAGGCCTCGACGGCGCTCGACATCATCGCTCCGGCCGGGTTCAAAGCCGATCGGCTCCTCGTGGTCGGAGTCGCGAGCTCGCAAGCGGAGGCCGCGGAGCCGAAAGACGCCGGAAAAGAGGGGGAGAAGGCCAAGGCGGACCTCAAGGCGGACGCCGCGCCAGGCCCGCCCGATTACGCCAATCTCGGCGGCTTCGTCCTTGGCAAGCTTGGACGCGGATCGATTGCGGCCATTGTCTTCGATCTGCCGCGCCCTCCTGAAAATCCGGCCGTGGCGGCGGCGGAGTTCGCGCTTGGCGCGCAGCTGCGGGAATATCGCTTCGATCGCTACAAGACCAGGAAAAAGGAGGATTCAGACGACAACGGGCCGAGCGAGATCGTGCTGGCGGTCGCCGACCCTGTCGCGGCGCGCGGCGAGGCCAAGCGCCGCGAAGCGGTGGCCGAGGGCGTCCTTGCCGCGCGCTCGCTGGTCAATGAGCCGGCCAACATCCTCTATCCTGAAGAATTCGCCAATCGCGCCAAGGAGCTCGAAAAGCACGGCGTCGAGGTCGAAATTCTCGACGAGCCCGCCATGAAGGCGCTTGGCATGTGGGCGCTGCTTGGCGTCGGGCAGGGCTCGGCGCGGCAAAGCCGCGTCGTCGTCATGCGTTGGCGCGGCGGCAAGGGCTCCTACAAGGGAAAGACGCAGCCGATCGCCTTCGTCGGCAAGGGCGTCACTTTCGACACTGGCGGCATATCGATCAAGCCCGCCGCCGGCATGGAGGATATGAAGGGCGACATGGCTGGCGCCGCCTGCGTCGTCGGCCTGCTCAAGACGCTGGCCCTGCGCAAGGCCAAGGTCGAAGCCATCGGCGCCATCGGTCTCGTCGAAAACATGCCGGGCGCCAACGCCCAGCGGCCAGGCGACATCGTCAAATCCATGTCCGGTCAGACGATCGAGATCATCAATACCGACGCCGAAGGCCGCCTCGTCCTCGCCGACGTGCTCTGGTATGTGCAGGACCGTTTCAAGCCGCAATTCATCGTCGATCTTGCGACCTTGACCGGTGCGGTGCTTATCGCCCTCGGCCAGGAGCATGCCGGACTCTTTAGCAATGACGAGGATCTCGCCGCCAAGCTGCTGGCGGCCGGTAAGACGACCGGCGAAAAACTGTGGCGCCTGCCGCTTGGGCCGGCCTACGACAAGCTGATCGACTCGAAGTTCGCCGACATGAAGAACACCGGCGGGCGCCACGCCGGCTCGATCACCGCCGCGCAGTTCCTGCAGCGCTTCGTCAATAACGCGCCATGGGCGCATCTCGATATCGCCGGAACCGGGATGAGTTCGCCGGCGAACGACATCAATCAGAGCTGGGGTTCGGGTTTTGGCGTCCGCCTGCTCGACCGGTTCGTCGCCGATAATTACGAGTTGTGAGCGTTTTGCCGCTTGATGGAAATCTGGTTCTACCATCTGCAGCGCCAGAGCCTTGATCAGGCGCTGCCCAGCCTCATCGAAAAATCGCTGGATAGGGGCTGGCGCGTCGTCATCCAGGCCGTGAGCGAAGAACGACTGACGGCGCTGGATCAGCAGCTTTGGACCTATTCCGATGCGAGTTTTCTCGCCCACGGCCGCGCCGCCGACGGCGACGGCGCGCTGCAGCCGGTCTATTTGTCGACTGGCGCGGAAAATCCCAACGGCGCCGCGGTGCGCTTTTTCGTCGAAGGCGCGCTGGTCGCGGCTTCGCTCGGGGAGGGGCCCTATGAGCGCGCGATCGTTATGTTCGACGGCGCGAATGAGGATGAGCTTGCCGCCGCGCGGCGGCAATGGAAGGAGCTGAAGGACCAGGGCTTCGCGCTGACATATTGGCGGCAGAACGAGGCCGGTCGCTGGGATAAGCAAACGTAAGCGCAGCCCAACTGTGATCTATCGACGCGGACCTTTTCCAATCGAGGAAAAAAGTGACTGAATCAATCTCGGACCCGGCCTTCGCCGAGCGCCGCACTAAGGCCCGCGCGGAACTCGACGCCATTGATCCGGCCAAAGGCGGCGCGCCAAGCGCCGATCCGCTGCGCCGCGCCTGGTTCGAGGCGGTCTATGCGCTGGCCGATGACGATCCCGCCCGCGTGCCTTGGGCCAATCTCGCGCCGCACCCCCTCGCCAGAGCCTGGGTTGATTTTCAGGCGCGCGGCGTCGAAGGCCTCAGCGTCCTCGACGTCGGCTGCGGCCTTGGCGACAACGCCGAATATTTTTCCGCCCACGGCGCGAACGTCACCGCCTTCGATCTCGTCGATGAGGCCGTGCGATGGGCCAAACGGCGCTTTCCCCAAAGCAAGGTCTCCTATAGCACGGCCGATCTCTTCGCGCCGCCGATCGAGTGGCGTGGAAAATTCGATCTCGTGCATGAATGCTATACGCTGCAATCGCTGGCTCCGGCGCTCCTGCCGCAGGCGCTCGCCGCCCTCGCCTCCCTGCTCGCCCCGAGGGGAAAACTTCTGCTGATCGCGCGGGCGCGAGACGAGGGCGCCGGCGCCGACGGTCCGCCCTGGCCGCTGCCGCCCTCGATCTTCGCGGAGGGCGAACGTCAAGGCCTGCGCCCGCTCGCCGTCGAGGATATCGCCGCCACAGCCGAGGTCGCAAGCCGCCATTGGCGCGCGCTGCTGCGCCGCGCCGGCGCCGCATGACGCTCTCCTCCGGCATCGAGCCTGCCGCGCCACCAACGACGGCCGATGAGGCGGCGATCGCCGCAGGTTTTATCGACGCGCGGGCGCGGCGCGAATATTTCCAAATGGCGGCTGCCGCATTTCTTATCTCTTTCATGTATTCGCATGCGGCGTTGCTGGCGGTCGTCTTCGCCCGCGAAAATTTCGATCTTCATGCCATCGGGCTGTTGTTGTCTCTTTTCGCCTTTCCGGTGATCGTCTTCACCTTCCTATCGGGAGCGGTCGCGGCCCGCGCAGGCGTACTCAACACATGCCGGCTCGCCATCGCGCTGATGGTCATCGGCTTTTTCAGCCTGCGCTTCACCGCCGCCGATTTCTGGCCGGCGCTCGCCTCGCGTCTCGTGCAAGGCGTCGGGCAAGGCCTCCTGCTCAGCGCTTTCGTCACCTATGGGCAAAGCCGGCTGAACACGCGCCGCTTCGTTTATCTGATCGGCCTGTTTACGAGCATGTTCGCTGTGGCCCAGGCCTTTGCGCCGCCTTTCGGCGCCACTATCCTCAACGCCTTCGGCGCGAAAGCGATGTTTCTCGAAGGCGCCATTCCCGGCTGCCTCGCCCTTTTGCTGACCTTCGGCCTTCGGGACATACCGCGCCCGCGTCACGCGCGAGGACTCAATCTCTTCGGCGCCCTCGACCGCAGCCGCATTCCGGCCTTCGCGGCGGTTTTCATCAATGGCACGATGTTCGGCTTTACGGCTGCTTATCTCGCCGCATTGCTGGAGGCGAAGGCGCTGCCGATCGGGGCGTTTTTCCTCGCCTCGACGACGACGTTGTTCGCCAGCCGCTTTCTCGCCATGGGCGTTTTTGAGACTTTGGACCGGCGCGCTCTCGTCGCCGCCGGTTTTTTATCGCAGGGCGCGGGCTTCGCGCTGCTCGCCCTCGCCGGGCAATCATGGCTGATCGTGATTTCCGGCGTTCTGTTCGGCATGGGCTATAGCGTCGTCTATCCGGTGCTGTCCGCTTGGATGAGCGAGGGCGTCGAGCCCGCCGAGCGCGCCGGGCCGCAGGCGCTGCTCAACACCGCCTTCAACATCGGCATTTTTCTGATGCCCTATCCGCAAGCTCTGCTCATCGGCGCCGTTGGCTACGGCGGCACGGCGATGATCCTGGCGGCGCTGGCGCTGTTTTCCGCGCTCGCAATGTTCGCGTTGAGTTTTGTCAAGGCGGCGGCGTAATCATCCGGCGCCCAGTAATCTTATCGCCTCGCCGCGCTCGAAAATATTGAGCAAGAGCCGCAGCGCCTCGCCGCGCTCGCCTTCGAGACGGGGATTGTCCGCGACGATCTTCTGCGCCTCCTTGCGCGCCTCGACCAAAAGATCGCCATGCGCCGCGGGATCGGCGAGGCGAAAGCCCGGCAGCCCCGACTGTTTCGAGCCGAGCACCTCGCCTTCGCCGCGCAGCCGAAGATCTTCCTCGGCGATGCGGAAGCCGTCCTCCGTCTCGCGCAAAATCGCGATGCGCGCCTTGGCGGTCTCGCCGAGCGGGCCTTTATAGAGCAGGATGCATGCGGATTTGGCCGCGCCGCGCCCGACCCGGCCGCGCAGCTGATGCAATTGCGCAAGGCCGAAGCGCTCGGCGTGTTCGATCACCATGATGCTGGCTTGCGGCACGTCGACGCCGACCTCGATCACCGTGGTCGCGACGAGGATCTTCGTTTCTCCCGTCGCGAAGGCGGCCATGGCGGCGTCCCTGTCGGCGGCTTTCATCTGGCCATGCGCGAGGCCGACCTGATCGCCAAAGATCTTGCGCAGATCCTCGAAACGCTCGCGCGCGGCGGCGACGTCGATAAGTTCGCTTTCCTCGACGAGCGGGCAGACCCAAAAGGCCTGAGCGCCGGTTCTGATCGCACTTTGCAATCGCTCGATCAGCTCCTCGATGCGCTCAAGCGGCAGCGCCCGCGTCTCGATCGGCTGGCGCCCGGCCGGCTTCTCACGGATTGTCGAGACGTCCATGTCGCCGAAATAGGTCAAAACGAGGCTGCGCGGGATCGGCGTCGCCGTCATCGCCAGAACGTCGGCGCGCTCACCCTTATCGCCGAGCGCAAGACGCTGATGCACGCCAAAGCGATGCTGCTCGTCGACGACGGCAAGGCCGAGATCGCGAAAGACGACAGCTTCCTGAAACAGCGCATGCGTGCCGATGACGACGTCGATTTCGCCCGAAGCGAGGGCGGCGAGCGTTTTCGCCCGCCCGGCGCCTTTGTCGCGGCCGGTGAGCAATGCGAGTCTCAGGCCCGCCGCCGCGGCCGGCGCGCTCAAGGCGGAAAAATGCTGGCGGGCGAGGATGTCGGTCGGCGCCATCAGCGCAGCCTGCCGTCCGGCCTCGACGCAGGCGGCCATGGCGAGCAGCGCGACGAGGGTCTTGCCCGAGCCGACATCGCCTTGGAGAAGCCGCAGCATGCGCGATTGGCTCGCGAGGTCGGTGCGGATTTCTTCAAGCGCGCTTTTCTGCGCGTCGGTCAGCGTGAAGGGCAGGGCGGCGATGATTTTTTGCGCAATGCGGCCGTCGCCGAGGCTCGCCCGGCCGGGAGCTCGCCGCAGCTGCGCGCGCATCAAGCCGAGCGCGAGCTGGCCCGCGAGCATTTCATCGAAGGCGAGGCGTTTTCGCGCCGGCGAATCGGGCGCGACATCCTCTGGCGTTTGCGGGTGATGGACGGCGCGCAACGCATCGGCGAAGGTAGGCGAGCGGGACGTCGCTCGCCATTCCGGCAGCGGCGGCAGGCGCATCAATGCGCCGTCGGCGGCTTTGGCGACTTGCCGCTGGAACAGGCCTTCGGTCAAAGGATAGAGCGGCTCGACAGGCGCCAACTTGGCGAGCCCTTCCGCGTCGAGGATTTTGTCGGGATGCACTATCTGGCGATGGCCGTCCCAGAGTTCGAGCTTGCCGGAGATCCAGCGCCTTGCGCCAATGGGGAGACTTTTTTCGATCCATTGCTGATTGGCGAGGAAAAACACGAGAAGAACGTCGCCAGTCTCGTCCTCGACCAGCACGCGATAGGGGCCCTTTCCGCGAGGCGGCCGATGCTCGACGACGCTGGCCTCAATTACCACCACGGTATCCAAAGGCGCCTCGGCGATTTTTGGCCGGTTGCGGCGGTCGATCATGCCCGAGGGCAAATGGAAGAGAACATCGATCACCCGGGCCTCCGGCGCGGCTCCGGCGAGCAGCCGCTCGAGCAGCTTGCCGGTTTTCGGGCCGACGCCAGGCAGGCTCGCGGCTGAGACGAAGAGGGGGTTCAGGATGGAAGGGCGCATTCGGTCAAAACGATAGTCTGCGCGCGCCGGTCATTGCAATTTGCGTTATGTGCCAGGGAGAAGAGCTACGGCGCGAAGGACGGGGCTGACAGCGGCGGCGGCAACGACTATATCGCCGAGATCGCGGCCGTGTGCCGGCGCGTTGGCCGACGCCAGCACGCCATCCGGAGCTTCCTTAATGTCCTTTCCGCAAGATGCGAGCGTGACCATCGACGTCAGGCGGCGGCGCATAAAATTCAGGGCGTGGCATCGCGGCATGCTGGAAACCGATTTGCTGCTTGGCCGTTTCGCGGACGCCGAGCTCGAACATCTATCGGAAAGCGAGCTCGACGATTTCGAGGCGCTGCTGGAGGCGCTCGATCGGGACGTGTTCGCTTGGGCGACGGGCGAGGTGGAAACCCCTCAAGTTTATGATACATCCTTGTTCCGCAGGATCGTCGCTTTCCACGCCGGATTGGATCCCGCGGGGATATAAACCTTTTCCGCTCCTGATCCTGCGCGCGAGAAGGCGCCAACGGTCGAATTGATTTTGCATCGTGGCTGATCTCAAACGCGCGCTCGCCGAACTCGCCAAGGGCGGCTCGCTGACGCTCTCGTCGCTGTCCGACGGTTTTGACGCCTTTGTCGCCGCGGATCTGACCCGCGCGCTTGGCCGGGAGGCGGAGGACCGCGCGGTCGTCCTGGTCCATGTCGCGCGCGACAGCCAACGCGCAGCGGCCTTCGCCGAGGCCCTCGCCTTCGCCGCGCCCGACATCGAAATCCTCGATTTTCCCGGCTGGGACTGCCAGCCCTATGACCGCGTCTCGCCCAACGCCTCGATTTCCGCAAGGCGGATGATCGTCCTCTCGCGCCTTGCGCGCTCCCGCTCCAGCGTCGAGCGCCCGCGCATCCTCAGCACCACGGTCAAGGCGCTGGTCCAGCGCGTCGCCCCGGTTCAGCAGATGGCGGCCGACACTTTTTCCGCGGCGCCCGGCAATGTCGTCGATACGGATGCGCTGACCGCGTGGCTCGAGACCAACGGATTTTCGCGCGCCTCGACCGTGCGCGACGCCGGCGAATACGCCGTGCGCGGCGGCATCCTCGATCTTTTCGCGCCGGGCATGGCGCAGCCCGTGCGGCTCGACTTCTTCGGCGATGCGCTGGAATTGATCCGCGCTTTCGATCCCGAATCGCAGCGCACGCTGTTTCCGTTGCGCGGCCTCGATCTCGTGCCGATGAGCGAGGTTCAGCTGACCGGCGATTCGATGCGCCGCTTCCGCCAGGCCTATGTCGCGCGTTTCGGCGCGCAGACGCGCGGCGACGCGCTCTATGAGGCGATCAGCGAAGGCCGCCGCAGCCCCGGCCACGAACATTGGCTGCCGCTGTTCTACGACCGTCTCGACACGATGTTCGACTATGTCGGGCGCGCGCCGCTCGTCTTCGATGCGCTCGCGGACGAGGCGGCGCATGAGCGCGTCGCGCTGATCAACGACTATTACGAGGCGCGCAAAAGCGCTTATGAACCCGACCCCGCCAGTGCGCCAACTATAAGCCGCTGAAGCCTGACGAGCTTTATCTTTCGGAAGCGGAATGGCAGCAGCGCCTCGGCGGCGCGCCGCGTCGTCCGCACGACGCCCTTCGCGCAGCCGGAAGGCGCGCGCGGCCTCGTCGTCGATTGCGGCTCGAAGCCAGGACGCAGCTTCGCCCCCGAGCGGGCCGACGAAAGCGCCAATGTGTTCGCAGCGGCGGTCGACCATATCGAGGCGCTGAAGGCGGAGGGCAAGCGCGTCATCGTCGCCGCCTGGTCGGACGGCTCGCGCGAGCGCCTGCTCGCATGTGCTCGCCGATCACGGCCTCGCCGCCGCGACTCCCGTCTCCTCGCTGGCGCAGGCTCTGGCGCTGCCGCCGCCAGAGCGTCGCCATGGCCGTGATCGGGCTCGAGGCGGGCTTCGAGGCCGGCGATCTCGTCGTCATCAGCGAGCAGGACATTCTCGGCGACCGCCTGCTGCGCAGCCGCAAGAAATCCGCGCAAAGCGAAGGATTTCCTGAGCGAAGTCAGCGCGCTAAGCGCGGGCGATATCGTCGTCCATGTCGACCACGGCATCGGCCGCTTCGTCGGCCTGCAGTCGATCGAGGCCGGCGGCGCGCCGCATGATTGCCTTGAACTGCATTACGCGGAAGGCGCGAAACTGTTTCTGCCGGTCGAAAACCTCGAACTTCTGTCGCGCTACGGCTCCGAGGACACCGCTGTCCAGCTCGACCGCTTGGGCGGCGGCGGCTGGCAAAAGCGCAAGGCGAAGATGCGCAAGCGCATCCTCGAAATGGCGGCGGGCCTCATCAAGATCGCCGCCGCGCGGCAGACCAAGGCGGCGCCGAAGCTCGTCCCGCCGGAAGGGCTTTACGCCGAATTTTGCGCCGGCTTTCCCTATGACGAGACGGAGGATCAGCTGGCGACGATCGAGGCGGTTCTGGACGACATGGCCTCGGGCCGGCCGATGGATCGGCTCGTCTGCGGCGATGTCGGCTTCGGCAAGACCGAGGTCGCGTTGCGCGCCGCCTTCGCCGCGGCGATCGAAGGCAAGCAGGTCGCGGTCATCGTGCCGACGACGCTTCTCGCGCGCCAGCACTACAAGCAATTTCGCCGGCCGCTTCGCGCATCTGCCGGTCAAGGTCGCGCAGATGTCGCGCATGGTCAGCGCCGCCGATCTGAAGGCGGCCAAGGCCGGCGCGGCCTCGGGCGACGTCGACATCATCGTCGGCACCCATGCGGCGCTGGGCAAGAGCGTCGACTACAAGGACCTTGGCCTCGTCGTGATCGACGAGGAGCAGCATTTCGGCGTCAAGCACAAGGAGCGGCTGAAGGAATTGCGCGCCGAGGTGCATGTCCTGACGCTCTCGGCGACGCCGATCCCGCGCACGTTGCAGCTCGCCCTGACCGGCGTGCGCGAACTCTCGATCATCGCGACGCCGCCGGTCGACCGGCTGGCGGTCAGGACCTTCATCACGCCTTTCGACGAGCTGATCGTGCGCGAGGCGCTGCTGCGCGAGCGCTATCGCGGCGGCCAGAGCTTTTATGTCTGCCCGCGCATCGAGGACATCGAGGAGGCGGGCGCGTTCCTGCGCCAGCATGTGCCGGAAGTGAAATTCGTCGTCGCGCATGGCCAGCTGGCGGCGACCGAACTCGAAGACCGCATGGCGGCCTTCTATGACGGCCAGTATGACGTCCTGCTTTCGACCGCGATCGTCGAATCGGGGCTCGACATTCCGACCGCCAACACGCTGATCGTGCATCGCGCCGACATGTTCGGCCTCGCCCAGCTTTATCAGCTGCGCGGCCGCGTCGGGCGCTCGAAAGTGCGCGCCTATGCGCTGTTCACCGTGCCGGCCGATCGCGCCATGACGCCGCAGGCCGAGAAACGGCTGAAGGTGCTGCATTCGCTGGATACGCTCGGGGCCGGCTTCCAGCTCGCCACCCATGACCTCGACATTCGCGGCGCCGGCAATCTGCTCGGCGACGATCAGTCCGGCCATATCAAGGAAGTCGGCTACGAACTCTATCAGCAGATGCTGGAGGAGGCGGTCGAAGCGTTGAAGGCGGGCATCGTCGAAGCCGGTGGAGGAGGCCTGGTCGCCGACGATCACGCTCGGCACGCCAGTCACGATCCCCGAAGATTATGTCGCCGATCTGCAATTGCGCCTCGGCCTTTACCGGCGCCTCGCGAGTCTCGAGACCGACGAGGAAATCGAAAGCTTCGCCGCCGAGATGATCGATCGTTTCGGGCCGTTGCCGGCGGAAGTCGGGCAATTGATGAAGATCGTCTCGATCAAGGCGCTGTGCCGCAAAGCCCATGTCGAAAAAGTCGACGCGGGGCCGAAAGGTGTCATCGTCTCGTTCCGCGACAATTCCTTCGCCAATCCGCAAGGCCTTGTGCGCTATGTCGCCGAGCAGGGCCACGACGCCAAGGTTCGTCCAGACATGAAAATCGTCTTCATCCGCGCATTTCGAGGGCGTCGCGGAGCGGCTGGAGGGGACGCGCAAGATCTTGCGCGCGATCGCCGCGATCGCCATGAAGAAGGCGGCGTAAGATGGCGACGACCACCGACATCGCCGGATGGCTCGACGAAAACGAGCCGGACTACGGGCAGGATCGTCAGGATTTGTACTCAGGAACGTGGAGATCACGGAAATTTATTCCACGACAAAAAGAAGCGGCAAGCTTCTGATCAAGGGATGGACCGACGATGCGCTGTTTCTGGGGGGCAAGAAGGCTAAGGCGGCTTTAATCAGGGAAGTCGAAATTCTGCGGTTTGACGCTCACGTCGGCGAGGCGTTTCGCAATGTGACATGACACAGACGCCGCCGAAGCCAGAGGCGTGTGAATTCTAAACATTGACGGCGGAGCGTCCTATATAGGATGTTAAGCAGGGATTCCGGAGATTTTTTATGCCGAATCCGAAATTCGCAGTCATCTCTTTGACCGAAGCCGCGGCGTCTCGCGCGCGCGAACTCATCGAGGCCGCCGGCAAGCCGGTCGCGGGGATCAAGGTGGGTATCAAAAACGGCGGCTGCGCCGGCATGACCTATACTATGGACCTAGCTGACGCGGTCTCGCCTGGCGACCAAATCATTGAGGACCAGGGCGTTAATATTCTCATCGCGCCGAAGGATCTGATGTTTCTGCTCGGCGTCAAGCTGGATTTCGAAGCGAGCAAGTTCGGCTCCACCTTCACCTTCAAAAACCCCAACCAGACCGCGGCCTGCGGCTGCGGCGAATCGGTTTCCATCACGCCCGCTGCGGTTTGAGGGAGACGTTTTGCCGCGGACGCCTCGTTTCCCGGTCCGCCGCAGGCGACGCAATAAGTTCAGAGAGCCTTACGCATCCACGGCGACGCCATATTCGCTGATCGCCGCTTCCAGCGCCGCGCGATCGGTGAAGGTCACCGTCTTGACGCCGAGGGCGGCGGCGGCGGCTGTGTTTTCAGCGCGGTCGTCGATAAAAATGCATTCTTCAGGGCGGCGCCCTTCGAGCTCAAGCACTTTCTTGAAGGCTTCGGCGTAGGGCTTCACCATGCCGAGCTCGTAGGACATATAGGCGGCGTGCGCATGGTCGAGCACGCGGTAATTCGCCCTGATATGGTCGATATGGGCCGAATTGGTGTTGGAGAATATGACGACGCGATAGCGCTGCGCGAGTGCGAGTAGGAGCGGCTCCATTCCAGGCTCCTCGCTGAAATGGCTGCTCCACAGGTCGAGGAAATGCGAATAGCTTTGCGCGAAGCCGTGCTCCGAGACGAGTTGCGCATGCAGCTCGTCGACGCTGAGCCGGCCGGTCCCGATCGCCTCGTCGCCAAGAGCGCTGGCGACGTGCGGCCGCGCCGGCGCCGGGTCGGCGCAGCAGGCGGCGAGCCGGTCGTAGAGCAGATCGTTGTCATGGCGGATGAGGACGCCGCCAAGGTCGAAGATGATGGTCGGGACGGAAGGGTTCATGCGACAAATCTAGCCAAGTTTGGCGACGGTTTGACGACCAGAACTCCGCGCCTCTCTCGCTGCAAAATGACCCCCGCGGCCGCGCGGCGTTCTAGGCCGCCTGTTAAATCCCCGACAGTTTCCAGTCGCCAGGGCCGCCGCCGGGAAAGCGCGTGAAGGTCCAGATCTCGGTCGCCTGCTGCGGAGTCGAAAGATCGCCCGAAACCACGCGGCCGGTCGCGCGGTCGAGCATCGCGTCATTTAGCGAAAAGCGCATGGCGACGCTGGCATAATCGCCGCCGGCCTCGCGCCAAGCTTCCGACAGATCGCCGCGCAGGAATTTCACGTCGGACAGCTTGTTGACAAGCCCTTTTTTGGCGTTTTCGGCGAGTTCTTCGGCGAAATAGGACGCCATCTCCGGCGTCACCATCGACCGCAGACCGTTGAGGTCCTCGTCGCTATAGGCCTTCTGGATCGCGCCGAGCCGCTGTTCAAAAGCGCTGTAATCGGCCGGGCCGATGTCAAGCTTGGTGGTTTGCCCGCCTCCGCGAAACCCACCATATCCCGCGCCGCCTTGCGGACCGCCAAAGCCTTGCGGACCCCCTTCGAACGGCGCGCCGCCGGGGGCGGCGGACCGCTCATACGCCCCCGCGGGGCGCCGGCCGCGCACAAGACCCATAATGAATTTGAACAGGAAATATAAAAGCGCGAGCTGCAGCAAGAGCCCGATGAAGGACATGCCGCCGCCGAGACCGCCGGCGAATCCATGGCCGAACAGCATGCCGATCAGGCCTGCGCCGATGAGGCCGCCGAGCAAGCCGCCGCCGAAGCCGCTGAACATGCCGCCGCGCCCGCCCGGCGCGTTGAAATTCGGACGGAAAATGCCCTGATTGGGCGAAGTCATCGAGCGGTTGAAGGGAGAGGCGCTTGGCGCTGTCGTGGTCGACGAAGGCATGTTGAACGTGCGGCTGCCCCGGCTGCCGAACGAGCCGCCGCCGCCAGCGCGCGCAAAAGCGTTGGCTGTAAAGCCCGCCGCCAGCATCAATGCGAGAGTTAAAATCAAAGTGTTGCGGCGCATGGCCATGGAAATCGCATCCTGCGTAAACGGGCGCATCGAGGCCCCGAACGGGTATATAGGAAGCTATCGCGGCCAAGGAAAGAGCGGCGGGCTCGCGGCGCGGTTTGCGGTTACAGCGCAGTAAAATCATCCGTGCGGAGCTTCCGGCGCGTCAACCCCTGTGCTAGAGCATTCGCAAGCGAACGACCTTCGCGTACAGGAAAGGCGAGAAAACAAAACGATAGGGCATTCTTCTGTTTCTTCGAATCGGAAAAATGCCCCGGCTCGGCGCGATTTCGTCGACTGGGCCCTTGGCCGGATTACGGAGAGACAGAGAGTGACGGAAAAGAGCGCGCGGCGCCCAAGCTTCGAGTACGAAGATCTGATCGCCTGTGGACGCGGAGAGCTGTTCGGCCTGGGAAATCCGCAACTGCCGCTGCCGCCTCTGCTGATGTTCGACCGGATCGCCGAGCTGTCCGAGACCGGCGGCGCCAATGGCAAAGGGCACATTCGCGCGGAATTTTCCATCAATCCTGATCTTTGGTTTTTCGGCTGTCATTTCAAGGGCGACCCGGTCATGCCGGGCTGCCTCGGCCTCGACGCTCTGTGGCAATTGCTCGGTTTCTATCTCGGCTGGCTCGATCTGCCGGGGCGCGGCCGCGCCCTCGGCGTCGGCGAAGTGAAATTCAGCGACCAGGTTCTGCCGACGGTCAAGCAAATCATTTATGGCGTCGACCTGAAACGCGTGTTCAAGACCAAGCTTGTGCTCGGCATCGCCGACGGCTGGCTCGAAGCCGACGGAACGCGCATCTATGAGGCTAGGGACCTGAAAGTGGGCCTGTTTCAGGCCGCAAGCTGAACCGTCGGGCGCCGCTTCCGGCCAAGCGGCCCCCCGGCCGCGAGCGCGCCCTATTGAGCTATGGCGCTGTATTGAGTATTGACGCCGACCGCCTCGTCGAAGAAGCGAAACCGGTCCGTTCGGACCGCGGCGGCGCGATAATGCCCTTTATCCCGGAAATAAGATTTCGCCGTTGCGGTCGATCGCCGGGCATCGATGTTCGTCGCAGAGAAAGTCGACCGGGTCGACGAATTTTGCGCCAATCTTTGACGCAAGCGCGAGCAGGTTTCGTTTTGTCAAGGACAAATCTGCTTCGAATTTGTCCCGGTCGAAAAAGGCCACCCCTCTCGTGTCTAAGCCAAGGAATTGCCGCTTCAGAAGTTCAGTAGGCACGTCCAACGCCCCGTACGGCGTCGTCGCGACAATGACGATCTCGGCTCCACGTTCTTTCAAATCGCGCAGCCGCGCGCCCAAATCCGCGAATGCGGCGTCGACATGCGGGACGTACCAGGCCGGATCGTTGAGCTGCAGGGCGCAGGTTTCGCCTTCCACGAAGCAAATTTTGGCGTTGGCGGGGTCGAAATAGCTGATCCAGTTGGATGCGACCACAATGCGGTTTGATTTGTGTTCGGCGGCGTATCGCAGCGCTTTTTCGAAGAAGCCGTTGCAGTGAAGCGTGTCCCTCAGAAATCGAATGCCTGGCAGGGGCGTGCATCCCGCCGACGTTAAAAAAGTGAACGAACCCTGCAATTTGGACTCTTCCGCCTCGAGGCGATGGAAAATCTGCATGGCGAAAGAGTCGCCGAGGATCAGCGTCTCATAGCCGCTTGACCGGCCGAGGCGGCACGGCCGCAACTCGCCGGCGTCGTCGACGCCATCGCATGCAGAGGGGAAATCCCAATCGGCGACCGCCATTTTGTAGGCTTCGACTTGCTTTGCAATCGCCGGCGTACGGTTGGCGAACCCCCGATAGGTATCGACGGTCAGAGCGAAGCCCAAGGTTACCGAAAAGGCGAGGGCAAGCGCGGCGGCGGCGAAAGCTGGACGCGGCGAGACGGCTGCCGGATTGAAAACGCTCTGCGCCCTTTTTGCTGCCCATAGCACGAGCGCCCCCCCGAGAATAATTGCCGCCAGAATGGCGAGTTCGCTAGCGATAAGGGCGGGCGTCGTCTGTCTGTAGCCGAAATAAACAAACGCCACGGCAACAGGCCAATGCCACAGATAAATGGAATAGGACCATTTTCCCAAGGTTTGGGTCAGGGGATGTCGAAATGGCCACGTCGTTCCGCGATTGGCCGCGATGACCAAACAGGCGCCGATGACCGGGACCAATGCCTGGTACGACGGCCAATCGGTGTTTTTATCGAAATAAAATAGCGAGACCCCAATCAACAAAAAGCCGGCCGTCAGAAGCAGCCCGGAATATTTCGGGTTGCTGGACTTGAACCGCAAAGCGACGATGCCGCCCGCGGCCATCTCCCACGCTCTTTGCGGCAGCAAATAAAATGCGAATGGCTGATCGATTTTACTATACAAAATACACAAAAACAAAGAGACAAGCGCCAAGGCGGAAAGAATTGAAACCAGATGGCGCTTGGCGAAGGCGAATTTATTCAGCGCCAAAAGCGCGAGAGGATAAATGATATAAAATTGCCATTCGACGGAAAGGCTCCAGGTATGCAGAAGCCATTGCGTATTTACTTCTGGACTGAAATAACCTTGCGAATTATATAATATAACATTGGAATAGAACAAAAGAGCGGAGACGCTTATGTAACTCAACAAGTTGTAATGAACGGGGTCAATAATGAAATATCCAATGGCCAACAAGCCAAAACATAGACCGACGAGGCCGGGAACGATCCGCTTCGCGCGGTCGTAATAGAAGTTCAAAATGTTGAAAGCGCCCCGGCGCAATCGGCCGACAATGATGTCGGTCATCAGATAGCCGGATATGACGAAAAAAATATCAACCCCGGCAAAGCCGCCAGGAAGGAATCCTATCTTGAAATGGTAGCCGACGACCGCCGTGACCGCCAAAGCGCGTAGCGCATTGATGTCATATCTGAATTTCGTCATTCGCCCCCGCGCGAATTCTGTAAAATTGCTGAACAAACAGCGCGTGAGGATCATAAAGAGCCGAATTCCTCGCGGCCTATTCTCATCAAGTCAGTCGTTCCTGTCGCCGGTCAATTGTCCCGAACCGGCGCGAAGCCATATACTTCTCGAAAGATTGTGACTTTCCTCAGGCGCGTCTTATGCGCTTCTCAGAATTGAGGGAAAGGATTCTCGCCGGCTGCAAGGCGAACATCCTGCGGCGCGCCATTCCCCAAGAGTTCGGAATGCATTTTTGCGCCTTGTCGGCGATACCGGCGCCATTTCGCTTGAAAATACCCCGACGGCGACGATCTTGGGGAGAACGCCGTCACCACTCCGTCACCACGCTGGCGACTTCCAGCCTTGCAATCCCTGTGTTAGAAGGCGCGCGGCTGCGCCGGCGTCAACGCAAGGTTTGGGTAAAAGCGCTGGGGTTAAGATTAAATTGAGGGGCGTCGCGGCGGCGGATGGAAATCGTGAGCCTGATCGGGTTTGCCGATTTTAGGCCGCGTAGTCCGCGAACGGCTTTGGGGCCTCATGCAATTTCCGCTTGCGACAGGATCGGCGCTTGGCGCCAAAATAAATCAGGCTCGAATTGAGCAGGAGTTAGCATTATGAGACGCGTCGTCGTCACGGGAATGGGGATCGTCTCATCGATCGGCAATAATTCGCAGGAAGTGTTGGCGTCGCTGCGGGAGGCGAAATCGGGCATCGTCCGGGCGGATGAATACGCCAAGCTCGGCTTTCGCAGCCAGATCCACGGTATGCCGACGCTCGAACCGGAAGGCATGATCGACCGCCGGGCGATGCGCTTCCTGGCCAAGGGCGGCGCCTGGAACCATATCGCCATGGAGCAGGCGATCACCGACTCCGGCCTCGGCGCGGACGAGATTTCCCATGAGCGCACTGGCATCATCATGGGTTCGGGCGGCGCGTCGCTCAAAACCATCGTCGAGGGCGCCGACATCGCGCGCGCCAAGGGGCCGAAGAAAGTCGGCCCTTTCGCGGTGCCAAAGGCCATGTCCTCGACCGCCTCGGCGACGCTCGCCACCTGGTTCAAAATCAAAGGCGTCAACTATTCGATCTCGTCCGCCTGCGCGACCTCCAATCATTGCATCGGCAACGCCTATGAAATGATCCAATATGGTAAGCAGGACGTCATGTTCGCCGGCGGCTGCGAGGAGCTCGACTGGACCTTATCCGTTTTCTTCGATGCCATGGGCGCCATGTCCTCGGCCTACAACGATCGTCCGGCGGCGGCCTCGCGCGCCTACGACAAGAACCGGGACGGCTTCGTCATCGCCGGCGGCGCGGGCGTCCTGGTGCTTGAGGAATATGAGCGCGCCAAGGCCCGCGGCGCGAAAATATACGCCGAAATCGCCGGCTATGGGCTGACTTCGGACGGCTTCGACATGGTCGCGCCTTCCGGCGAAGGCGCTGTTCGCTGCATGAAGATGGCGCTGGACAGCGTCAAGACGCCGATCGACTACATCAATCCGCACGCGACCTCGACCGGCATCGGCGATCTCAAGGAGATCGAGGCGATCCGCGCCGTTTTCGGCTCCGGCGACAAATCGCCGCCGATCTCGGGGACGAAATCGCTGACCGGCCATTCCCTGGGCGCGACCGGGGTGCAGGAGGCGATCTATTCGCTTCTGATGATGCAGAGCGGCTTCATTTGCGAGAGCGCCAACATTGAGGAGCTCGACCCCGATTTCGCCGACATGGATATCGTGCGCGAGCGCCGCGACAATGTGACTTTGCGCGCCGTCTTGTCGAATTCCTTCGGCTTTGGGGGGACGAACGCCAGCATTGTCTTCAAGCATGTCGACGCCTGAGCCGATCGGGGCCGCCAAAGGCGCGCTGATGGCGGGCAAGCGCGGCCTCGTCATGGGGGTCGCCAATGATCACTCGATCGCCTACGGCATCGCCCGGGCGCTCAGCGAGCAGGGCGCCGAGCTCGCCTTCACCTATCAGGGCGAGGCGCTCGGCAAGCGGGTGAAGCCGTTGGCGGCTGAGCTTGGCCCCGAACTGGTGTTGCCATGCGACGTCGAAGATCTCGCCTCCGTCGACGCTGTCTTCGCCGCGATCAAAGAGGTCTGGGGCGGCCTCGACTTCGTCGCGCATTGCATAGCGTTTTCCGACAAGACCGAATTGAAGGGCCGCTACGCCGACACGACGCGCGCCAATTTTTCACGCACCATGCTGATTTCGGCGTTTTCCTTCACTGAAACCGCCGCGCGCGCGGCGGCGCTGATGAAAGACGGCGGGGCGATGGTGACCTTGACCTTCGCCGGCTCGACGCGTGTGATGCCCAACTACAATGTCATGGGCGTCGCCAAAGCCGCGCTCGAGGCGAGCGTTCGCTATCTCGCCGCCGATTTCGGGCCGCGGAACATCCGCGTCAACGCAATTTCCGCGGGGCCGGTGCGGACCCTGGCGGGCGCAGGGATCTCGGATGCGCGCTTCATGTTCAACTTCCAGAAATCGCACGCGCCGCTGCGCCGCACCGTCACCATAACGGACGTCGGCGGCGCCGCGCTCTACCTCTTGTCGGATCTTTCGAGCGGCGTCACGGGCGAGATCCACTATGTCGATTCGGGCTACAACATTATTTCAATGCCGCATCCGGACGATATGAAGAGCGACGCCGAGCGATAGCGCGTCGTCCTAAAGAGACGATCCGGGGCGCCATAGCGAAGCGCTTGTAAGGCTGGAGGCGCCATGCTATTTGCGCGCTAATCATCCGCGGCCAAGCCTGAAGGTCCTTGCTCGTGGAACGAGAAGCGCCGGGTTTTTGCGTTTTGTTCGGCCGGGCCGAATGGCGCATAAGAACGCCGCGGTCCCACGGAGAGGTGGCAGAGTGGTCGAATGCACCGCACTCGAAATGCGGCATAGGCGCAAGCCTATCGGGGGTTCAAATCCCTCCCTCTCCGCCAAATTTATCTCGTAACTTATTGATATTACGATAATTTGATGAAAACAGCAGAGCTTCGTCCCTGTCTGCGTCCCGGTTCGTTACATGGCTTGCGGCAAATCATCTTCAGCGCCCGCGCGAGGCCTCAATCTGATCCCACGCCATAGGCGCACTCCATTTGCACGGTACTTTTCGATTCGCCGCATCGTCAAATTGTCGGCGAACGTCTTCTGCGATCCGGCCGGCTCACCCGCTGCTTTAGCGTAGGCCGCCCACGCCGCGAAAAGCTCACCGCTTCGGACCGTCTTCCATTTATTGCCCGGCTCCGCATCACATTCGTCTTCAAGCCATTGCCCTAGGGTTACTCAGCGGTCGATAAGTTGGACGACATTATTCTGGCGCTGTCCCACGATGTTTGGTAGGCTGTGGGCATGAAGAGGGACGGACGCAGTTTCGATCATCGAACGTTGGAAGCCATTCGATTGATGGCGGTGGAGCGGGTGCTAGCCGGCGAACCGGCGGCGGCGGTTATCGCATCCTACGGCTTCAACCGCACGACAATCTACAAGTGGATCAAAGCCGTTTCGCGCCACGGGATCGGAGTAGAGGCGTTGCGTGCAAGGCGAGCCGCTGGACGACCGCGGAGCTTGACGCCACGTCAGGAGCAACAGGTATTCCACTGGGTGAACGGCAAGGATCCGCGGCAATACGGCTTGGATTTCGGCTTGTGGACGCGCCGTGTCGTCGCGGACCTGATCGATCGGAAGTTCGGCATCCGGCTCGGGCTGACCGCCGTGGGCGAACTGCTCGCAAAGCTGGGGCTGACGCCGCAAAAGCCGTTGCAGCGGGCCTATCAACGTGACCCGGAAGCAATCGAGAGGTGGCGACGCGAGACCTTTCCGAGCATCGCCCGGAAGGCGAAGGAAGAAGGAGGTGAAGTCTATTTCTGGGACGAGTCGGGATTTCGGGCCGACGCGGCGCGCGGAAAGACCTGGGGCGCGAAAGGGCGCACGCCGGTTGTCGAAAGGCCGGGTCAGAGGCAATCGATCAGCGCGGCGTCGGCTGTCAATTCCAAGGGGGCGTTCTGGTATTGCACCTATGAAGGAGGCCTCACCGCGGAGCTGTTCGTCGCCCTGCTGAAGAAAATGATGCGGCGGCGGGTGACGCCCGTGCATCTCGTGGTCGATGGTCTGCCCGCGCACAAGACGGCGCTCGTGAAAGACTATGTGGCCTCGACGAAAGGGCTTCTCACCCTTCATTTCCTGCCAGGTTATGCCCCGGAACTGAACCCGGACGAACTCGTCTGGAGCCACATGAAGCGGACCGGCGTGGCGCGAGCCCCACTCCGCAAAGGGGACCGATTGAGCGACAAGGTCGAGGAACAGCTCGCCTCGATCAAGAGAATGCCACAGCTCGTCCGTTCATTCTTCAAGGCGCCAACTGTCGCCTATATTAACGACTGCTGAGTAAGACCTGATTAACCATATTCTGATTCAAACGGTTGGCCAAAGGATTGGGGGGCTAGCCGATGGAATCGCATTTGTTCTGGTTCACGGACGGGCAGTGGGCGAAGATCGAGCCGCATCTGCCGACGAACCAACCTGGACCGCAACGACGCATTCTCAGCGGGATCATGCACGTTCTGAAGATCGGCTGCCGCTGGGTTGATTGCCAGCGCGAATACGGCCCTGCGAAGACGATCTACAACCGCTTCGCCCGGTGGAGCGATCGCGGCATCTGGCAGAAAATATTCGAGACGGTCGCAGCACCCTCCGAGCCACCGGACGCGGTGGCCTTGGACAGCTCCCATGTTAAGCTGATCTTCAACAGTTGGAATTTGTAATGCATTGATAGCACGGATAAACCCGCGCTGGAAAAGCGCCTTGGCACTACATTTTCGTTGATCGCCGGGGTGGAGCGGGGTCAGGCGTCGGTGAGTTGACGCACGGTCGGCGGCAAAGCGACGCCGGCGGCGCGTAAGGCGAGGCTCGCCGCCGGACGCGGCGCCGAGCGCAGGAGAAAACGTTTGCCGTCTTGCTCGACCTCGGTCTCGGTCAGCGAGTCGAGATCGGCGAGAACGTCGGGCCAAGAACCGCTTTCCGCGTTGTCGCTGGCGGCGCCCGCCTGCCCACATTGGCGATGCGATCCTCCAGCTCTTTTTTCAAGACGAGGGCGAGGAAGCTGCACGACACGTGGCCGCGAATGGTTTCGTCGAGCTTGTGAAAGATCGGCCGCGTGGCGAACAAACTCTTCGATGTGCGGAACGCCCGCTCCACCATCCACAATCGCTTGTAGCAGAGCATGGCTTCGAGCGGCGTGAGATCGGCGTTGGTCCGCAACACGAAGACACCGTCGAATTTTGCGTCCTCTTCCGCCTTGGCGCAGTCGATGGCGAAAATGTCGTCGCCTCGCGTCGCGAGGAAGGTGTGCCTGGCATGGGCACTGGATTGGAGGTGGAAGTCCTTTGCGGGGCGAGTTGGTAGCAACCGCGAGCCGGAGGCAACTGCACGCAGGGTCTGCCGTCGAGAGACGCCTATGACCCTGGCGCCGCGAGGCCGTGTGGGGAAGAAGCCCGAGGCGAACCGCAGCACCGAACGAAAGTAAACCCCCGAGCAAGCCGAACCGGCCGGGTCAGCGTGTCTTCGAACGCGACGCCCGAAATCCAACCGAGGCCGGGACGGTAATAGGGGCGGGAGCGGCGGGACATCCAGTGTTCTTACCCAGGGAGGTCTGCGTGGGTCCGCGTGAGCGGTAGACCCGAAGGAGGCAACGACGACGGGACGATGTCCACGCAGAAGTCGGATCTCTTCATATGAGCCGGGAAGCCGGCGAAAGCCGGTGGAGCAAAGGGAGAGATGGATTGAAAAAGACGGGACCACGGCAATTGAGCCTCGTGTTCGCCGACAGCCCCTCGGGGGGCGGGTCGTCCGAGCCCTCGGACGCATCCGAGCGGCGGAGCTTCCTGCTGCACAAAGCGAGGACCAAGAAGACGACAGGTTCTGCCGCCAGCGTGGCCGACGATAGTCGGCTGCTCGAAGAAGTGGCGTCGGAAGCCAATCTGGCCAAGGCGCTGCTGAACGTAGTACGCAATAAGGGAGCGCCGGGATTGGACGGACAGACGGTCGAGGCGGCGGAGGCGAAAGCGCCGTCGATCATCGCCCGTTTGCGCCGCGACTTGCTGACGGAACGCTACAGGCCCGGCGATGTCCGCCGGGTTTGGCTGCCGAAGCCCGGGGGCGGGCATCGTGGGCTTGGCATTCCGAATATTTTGGACCGGACGGTGCAGCAGGCGGTTCTTCAAGTATTGGAACCGATCTTCGAACCGGCCTTCCATCCCAGCAGTCACGGTTTCCGGCCAAAACGCGGGGCTCACACCGCCATTGCTGAAGCAACGGGGTACCTGAAAGAGGGATATCAAACGGTGGTTGATCTGGATTTGGCCAAGTTCTTTGACCGAGTTCCGCATCAGCGCCTGTTGGCCCGGATCGCCGAGCGCGCGAAGGACCAACGGATAATCACTTTGGTGCGCCTGATGCTGACGGCGTCGGTGGTGATGCCGGACGGGACGAGGGTCGCCGTCAAGGAAGGAACTCCACAAGGGGGGCCGCTTTCGCCAATGCTTTCCAACGTTGTCCTCAACGAACTGGATGGCGAACTGGCAAGGCGAGGCCTCCGGTTCGTTCGATACGCCGACGACTGTAATATCTTCGTGCGAAGCGAACGCGCCGGACAGCGCGTCATGACATCAATCCAGAGATTCCTGGAAAACCGCATGCGGCTCCAGGTCAACGAGGAGAAGAGTGACGTTCGCAAACCGGAGGATGTCCACTTTCTTGGCTTTCGTTTCCGCTGTGCGAAGGAGGGTGAGGGCGACAATGTCGCCGTCTTTCCTTCGCGCAAGACGGAACGACGACTGATGACGACGATGCGGGGAATGACGCCCCCAAATTGGGGACGCTCCATCTCCTCGTGCATGGAAGACATCAGCCGCTACCTGACAGGCTGGATATCGTACTTCCGGCTTTGCACGCCGGACGCGATAAAAGGATTGGGCGTCATCGACGCTCACGTCCGCCGCCGGATCAGGGCGATCATCGTCCGGCAGAAGAAGCGGCAACGCTTTCTCTACCGGCACCTGAAAGCCAAAGGCGTCAGCTCCAAGGCTGCCAATGGCTGTGCGTTCTGCGGCAAAGGAGCATGGGTGAAATCGAACCGCCCGGCGATGACGAAGGCCTATCCACCGTCTTGGTTTGACGGGCGTATGGCCTCGCTCAAAGCCTTGTGGAACGATCTCAACCTGTCGCGGGTATCGGCCCAGCTATCGCTGGAGTTCTGACATATCGATCCAAAGAGCCGGATGCGGGCCCGCATGTCCGGTTCTGTGAGAGGCGTGGCGGAGCAATCCCCACGCCTACTCGACCGGCGATAGCCCTTGTTGCCGACGAGAACTCTTGTCGCCTTTCTTCAATTGCCGCTCGAGCGCGGTCAAGATCGCGGCCCTGGCGGCGGCGTCCTTCTTCATCTGTTCGTGATTGCGACAGACGATGTAGCGCCGTCCGGCGCGAGTGACGGCCTTGGCCTCGTAATCGATATCCTCGCCCCGCTTTGCAATGGTGAGCGGGATGAAGGGAGCGGGATCGTCGAGCACGAGTTCGCGCACGAGTTTGTCGGTGCGCTCCCGAACGCCGAGAATGTAGAGAAGCCCGCGCGCCTCGAGTTCGGCGATTGTTTCCGCGCTGATCATGCCGCGATCCGCGACGACGCAGACCCGGCCGATGGAAAAGCGCTTGCGCAGCCTGTCGACGACGGGGATAAGGCTGCCCGTATCGGCGGTGTTGCCGGGCCACATCTCTGTGCAAACCGCCATCGAGCAGCACCGCGAGGATCATCTGATTGAGATCCGGCCGATGGTCCTTGGAAAAGCCGCGTTGTCCGAGGGTCTGTCCGCCCGCTCCCTCGAAATAGAGGCTGGTCGTGTCCATGAACACGAGATCGAGCGTGCTGAACAGATCGCGCCGCCGCGCGAACAGTTCCTCCTCGACGGCGTCCTTCAGGCAACGCGGCGCGAAGGGCGTGGCGCCGTGCTGTTGATCTTCGGCTAGCTCCCCGCCAAGCCAGGCCATCGCCCGGTAGAGGTGATGCAGGTCGAGGTTCTCGACCCCATCGATCCGGTAATCCTCCCGCCAGCGGTCCGCCGCTCGATCGGAGCCGCCAGAAAATAGACGATGCAGAACGGTGAGAAACACCGCGCGTTCGAGCGGGAAGCCATGCTTGCGCGAACCGGCGAGATCCTCGACGACCCTCCGGCAACCGGTCTCCTCCCACAATCGTTCGAAGACGAGAGCGGGCCCGATGCGTCGCGCCGCGCTCGCCGTTACAGCGCCGTCGGCGACGGCGTCGACGACAATGGCTTTCGCGGCGAAGCGTGCGCCCGATCGCAGCAACCGCTCCAATTGCCCGCTCTCGCGCAACTCCTCGACGCGGCCAAGCGTCGCGATCACCTGCTGGCGCACTTGCGCGCCTTGGCGACGGCTTTCGACGATCTGGAGATAGGCGCGGCCGCTCGAGGTCTTCTTGCGGAAATACATGTCGCAGAACCGTCTCGCCAACTCATTCGTGGTGCGCACATAATTGGCGCATGCACATTCCAAGTCAATAAGAAACGGCGCACACGTGGCACTACACTTTCGCGGGAATCACCTCTCAATCCAAACAATATCAATGGCTTACCACGCGCCGCCCGGCCGCAACTGTAGAAGATCAGTTAAGGCACACCGCTGTGCCAGCGGTGGAAAAGGGGGGCCGAGCTTCAGGCCATCGGGGTCACGAAGGGCGGTAGAAACAGCAAGATACACGCGATTGTCGACCAGTATCTCAGGCCTTGGGCCTTCGTCCTGACCCCGGGCAACACCGCCGATTGCGTCATAGCACAGGACTGCGTCGGCCGCGTCCCCTGGATCGAGCAACTCATGGCAGACAAGGCCTATGACGCCAACACGTTTCGCGCCTCCCTGAAACAACGAAAAATCAAGATCGTCATTCCAGGCAAGGCCAACCGCAAGAAGCGGATCCGACACAACAAGATGGCCTGCAAAAAGCGCAATGTCGTCGAGCGATGCTCTGGACGACTGAAGGATTTTAGGCGCATCGCGACGCGCTACGACAAGCGCGCTGGAAACTACTTCGCCGCCCTCTGTCTGGTCGCCACCGTCGCCTACTGGATTTGAATTATTCGAGTCCAGACCCTAGTCCTGCCCAGCCCTCGCCGCCACGACCGCTTTTGAGCGGCAACGCTGTAGGCGCAACGGCGACGGTGGGCGCGAAACAGCAGTGAGGGGCCGAAAGCCGCCTGTCCCGTTTTGAGCGAGCGAAACGATGATGCGGACATCAACGGCCGCGGGCGGTTTGGAAGCTAACGACCCGTTGCGGCCGCGCGGCACAGAGGCGCAATCGGCCAAAGTATAGTGTCAATCGGCCACTCCGGCGATGTGGGCATTGAGACCTCCCATTTTCTCTCAACCCACGTGACCCACGCGAATCCGCGCCATTTACTCGCGTGAAGCATCTGTCAACTCGGCAATGCGATTGTCAGCGCGGCGGAGCCGCCGACAGAGCTCACGGTTGATATTCAGCACCACCATCACATAAGCGTGGATGTCGGCCTTGTAATACGCGTAGAGGTTTCGGGCCGTGAGCTCGTACAGCACAGTTGGACTTTCAGCGACGACAGTGGCGGATCGGTTCTGCATTTCGATGAGCGTCATTTCGCCGAAAAAATCACCCGGCCCGAGACCCCCCATGCGAATCACGCGCCCAGAATTCCCGAGCTTGGTCACCGCGAGCTCGCCGGCGTGAACAATATACATTGAGCGCCCCGGCTCTCCTTCCGACAGGACAGTGGCGCCGACGTCGAACTGGCGCTCGACCAGCATTGAGATCAGGAGATCGAGACTTGCGTCTGAGAGGCCACCGAAGAAAGGTGTGGAGACCAAGAATGCTTTCAGATCGGGCGAGCTGACAGCCATAAGACCAATATACCTCCGCTCCGGAGACTTGAAAGCATCTTATCACCTTCGGCTGGCAGCGCGACACGCTATCCATGGGACGCTTGCCTATCCCGAAGTCTGCCGCCCTGTCTGATGGCCGTCGCACTCCGCGCGTGCGGCCTCGTCCTCGTTCGCCTCGGGGACGGCGTCCGCCGTTCGTTCGGCGGCGGTCGACCCTTTGCGGTATTTCAAGCGGATCTCGTGAACGGAAGGAATGCGCGAATTCCCGACTTTGGTTCGATCGAGCGGCAAAGTCCGCTTCCCACCGATAGTATTGAAGAACCCCGTGTGCTGAGGGCGGCGATGTGCGCCCACGACGGTTTTCAACGAGGCGAAGGCGGCCCGCGGCGCCTCATGTGGCGAAGATTGGCCTGGGGACCTGGGGTCAGTTTGGCCAATTTCCATAGATTTTGGGCGGTGGCGGCCAAGAGGAGCTCGTCTCTCGCCCCGTTTGGGCCTCGCAGACGCAATCGGTCGAGTCCGAGGATGCGTTTCAGATGCGCAAACAGCATCTCGACCTTCTTCCGCTCGCGGCGTGAGACGACGTAGGCCGCCGTCTTGGCGAGGCGCAGCGGGAAAAAAAGAATCTACGGGGGCCGCCGCAGCCGACCCTGCCGGCGGTCCGCCGAGCCGTCATCAAAGCCCTATCGCACACGCACGTGAAAACCTACGAACGATGTCCGCACTGCCGAATGCGCATCCGACATCGCTCGAATTGATTCTGCCAAAGTAGTGCTAGCAGGTCTTACTCACGGAAATAGTCTTCTGTAGCGGCCAGCACGCTGTTCGGCCTAATAAGGCCATTGCGCTGCCAATCGAGGCGCCCTTCGATCGCCCAGCGCAAAATTGCCGGCCACTCGGCTTTCAGCTTTTCCCCCAACTCGCGATGCGGGTTCCCCGGCTTATGGTTGAAACCGATTAGATTGAAGCGTCGCCGCGCGGCCTCGTCGACGTTACGCAAAACGGGGCGATGATTCCCGATCACGAAAAGCTTAAAGGTCGGTGTGAACGTGAGGAAATCCTGTCGCATGAACCGCGCCGAAATCGGGTCTCCGCCGGTAATCGCCTTGATGCGGCTCTCCGCCCAGGCGCGACCCTCTTCGGTTTCCGACGCTGAGACGAGTCGCGCGCCGCGGAGCATGGCGAGATCAGTCGGGTGACGCTCGCCGCTCGCCGCCGTGAAAACATCCATCGAGCCGTCACCGCATACTCGCCAAGGATGCCGCCGATCGCATTGAGGGCGACGCTTTTGCCGTTGCCGCCGCCAGCCATGCACAAAAAGCAGCGCGTGCTCGCGCGTGTCACCTGTGAGCGAATATCCGGTGAATTGCTGCATGAATCGAATGAGCTCTTTATCACCTTTGGCGGCCCTCATCGAGGAACCGAAGCCACAGGAGGCAATCGTCGGCATCAGCCGGGGCGACGGCGGTCGACTTCGTGATGCTATCGGCGGCATCAGTCTTTCGCAAAACGCCCGTCTTGAGGTCGACGCCGCCGCTGGGCGTGCCTAGTAAATATGGTCCCTGTCCCACGTGTCGGACGTGACCGAGAAGATCGGGTCGACGCGTGCAAATCGTTCGACGCCGCTCGCGAACGCAAGCTTGTTCGTCGTGTAGCGGACCTTTGCCGGCGGGCGAGGACCTCGTCAGCGCAGCTCGACAACGCTGCGAGATATGTGGCGGCGCGGCCGCGGCGTCCAAGGGACAAGGCGAAAGTCGAGCAGGCGGTGCTCGTCGTCGAGAGATGGCTCCTCGGGCGCTGCGTCACCGGATTTTTTACAGCCTTGCCGAGGTCTCGGCGAACTGTTGACGCTGCTCAATGAGGAGCGTCCGATCCGCCGGCTCGGCGCAACCCGCCGGCGCTTGCTCGAAGAGATTGATCGCCCGGCGCTGAAGCCCCTGCCGATCGAGCCGTACGAGTTCTGCGAGTGGCGCGCCTGCCGCGCCGGCATCGATTATCACGTCGAGGCCGACGCCCATTATTACAGCGTCCCGCACCGCTTCGCCCGCGCCGATGTCGACGTGCGGCTGACCGCCAGGACCGTCGAGGTCTTCCTCAAGGGCGAGCGCATCGCCGCGCATAGGCGCATGAGCGGCAATTACAAGCACACGACCGTGACGGAGCCTATGCCGTCCAGCCATCGCCGCTACGCCAGCTGGACGATCGACCGCATTCGCGCCGACGCGCGTCTCATGGGACGGCCACGGCGGCGCTCTGCGAACCGATCCTGGAGCAGAGGCCGCATCCCGAGCAGGGCTTTCGCGCCTGTCTCGGCATTGTCCGGCTCGCCGGATCCTATGGGGCCGAGCGCGTCGAGGCGGCGGCGGAACGCGCCGTCGCGATCGGCGCGCGCACCTATGGCTCGGTGAAATCCATCCTCGTCAACAATCTCGATCGTCGCCCCGCGCCAAAGCGCGCCGCGGACGGAGCGCCGATCCTGCACGCCAACATCCGCGGCCCGCGCTACTACAATTAGGAGAAGCGACCTTGCTCAATCATCCGACGCTCGACCAGCTGCACGCCCTGGGCCTTTGCGGCATGGCCAAGGCCTTCGCCGAGACAAGGGCTTCCGGGGATGCGGACGGCCTCGGTCATCCCGAATGGCTGGGACTCCTGCTCGACCGCGAGGCGTCATGGCGCCGCGACAAAAGGCCGGACATACGATCGCAGCCGTCCAAATCGTTCGAAGCGCCAGAATCGTCCTTGCCATCAGAGGCCGTCCACATAGGACGACTGGGGCCTCGAGCCGCTCGACGCCGCCGGCCGACACGATCTCCTCGAAATCCTCGAGGAGCGATACGGCCGCCGCTCGACGATGATCACATCCCAGCTCCCCGTAGACCGCTGGCACGAGATCATCGGCGATCCCACCTACGCCGACGCGATTCTTGACCGCCTCGTTCACAACGCCCATCGCATCGAACTGACCGGCGAAAGCATGCGCCGGACCCGAGGAAAGCAGAACCAAAAAGGCTCGACCAAAGGTCAGCGCCGGCGACAGAAAAATCATCGGCCAGCGAGGCTCGCGACCCGGGCGGCATCATTCCGTTAAGGTGGGCGGCATCATTCAGGAATCCCGGGCGGCACGATCCCGTTATACCCGGGCGGCTTCGTCGGAATCGGGATCCATCAGGCGCTCGGCGGCGAAGCCGATCATCTCGCGCAGAAAATCGGCGTCAGGGGCCTTTTCCAGAAGCGCGCGAAGCGTCATCATCTCGCCGGTCATCGGTTGGCTCCTCGGTTGCGTTGCGATTCGCAAACCGACCTTACCGGAGAACCGTCGATGGCCGCCGCAAACCGCTCGCTCGCCACGGCGCCACGAAAAGCGCGCTTCTCTCTCCGCCCCGCCGTTATTCAGGCCAGAGGACCTCACTTCTCAGTGTTGAGCTCGAAAGTAAGCTAGGTCGGCTCAATGGGGGGTCCGCGACTTCTTTGCAGGCTCGAAAGGAGAAACAGACATGGTCAATTCGCATGGCCGTTTCCTCTGGTACGAGCTGATGACGACAGACGTAGAAGCCGCCAAGGTCTTTTACGCCAATGTCGTGGGCTGGGGCGCGCGGGATGCCTCGATACCAAGTTTGGCCTACAGCCTGTTTACCTCCAAAGATGACCCCGTTGCCGGGCTGATGAAAATGCCGGAGAACGCCATAGGAATGGGAGCGACGCCGTATTGGATTGGGCATGTCGGAGTCGACGACGTGGACGCCACCGTTGACCATATCAAGCAGCTTGGCGGAGTGGTGCACGTCCCACCGACGGAGGTCCCCAACATCAGCCGCTTTTCGGTCGTCGCCGACCCGCAAACGGCGACACTTGCACTGGTCAAGGGGCTGAAACCCGCCCAAGTGCGGTCCGCCGAGCTAGGCACTCAGGGCCGCGTGGGCTGGCATGAGTTACTCGCCGCCGACTGGGAGAAGGCGTTCGCTTTCTACGGCGAGCTTTTTGGCTGGCAAAAAGCGGATGCCCACGTCGGCGCGATGGGGACCTATCAACAGTTCTCCGCCGGAGGGGAGACGATCGGCGGCATGTTCACCAAGCCTGCGACATTGCCGTTTCCGTTCTGGCTTTACTATTTCAACATCAGCGACATCGAGGCGGCGGCGAAGCGCGTGGAGGCCGGCGGTGGCCAAATCCTCTACGGCCCGACTGAAGTGCCGGGTGGCGCCTGGATTATCCATTGCGCCGACCGACAGGGCGCCGTATTCGCGCTGCTGGATAGGCGCAGCCGCAAAGCTATCGGATATTTTTTTTCGAGCGCACTGCATCGCGATCTCCCCGATATGCGGGGGCGCCGAGGGTCTTGGCAAACTCGAAGACTGCAGATTAATCGCTATTGCCCCGCCGGTTTAGGCCGTGCGATTGTCATTCGGAAGCCCCCGATTTCGTGCCGCGACCGATCGCAAATTGACCGACCGGACCCTCCACGTGGAGCTCAATCCCCGTCATCTTTGCGAACAAATCGATATTGGTGATCCCGATCGCACATCCGCCAAGCCCCATGTCGGTCGCCATCAGGTAGAGCGTTTGAGTCAATACTCCGACGTCCTTCAGAATAAGCGAATATGCAATCGAGCTGTATTTCCATGAAATTCGGCCAAAGCGCGCCGCGATCGTGATCAGGATTTGCGGCGCGGCGGACGCACCCATGGCATATTCCGATCCCGCTAGCAGCGCTCCGAGCTCCTGTGCGGGAACGCCGATCGGCGCCAGCGCGTGAGCGCCGGCGTCATAATGATAGAAGCCTCGGGCAAGTCCTTCGCATTTATCGACCGCCACATAGAGCTCGAGCTCGTAGCCGCCGCCAGCCGATGGATACGGCCTGACGGCGTGACCGCCGTCGTCGAGATCGAGCTTGGTGTTCGATCGCGACTGGATGCGCGCGGTGCTGTCGAGAAACTGCGAAAGCTCGGCGAGGGTGATGGGCCGTTGGTCATCAAAGCTGCGCGTCGAATGACGTTCCCGCAGGAGCTTTGTGAACGGTGACATTGCCTCCGTATGCGCCGCCAAGAACTTGCACAGATCAATTATCTCTCCAGGCCAGCGGGGCCGCACCGCTGGCAGCGGGGAAATGACGCCTGCATACGGATAAACTCCGCCCAGCGGGTTGGCGTGCCGGCCTTCGGTGCTGCGCGTGTGAAAAAGAAGATCGTGAAAGTCCCAAAGAACGAGGTCGTGGTCGCCCTCCGCCGGCCGCGAGCCGCTGCCGCTGGCAGCGTCGACCTTGAAGAGGATTTGGCAATCGAGGAGCAGGGCGAGAAGCTCAACCCCCGCAAAACCATCGTGCCGAAGCAGCTGTTTGATTTGTTGCGGCGTCGACAGCATGGCCAGAGCGGCCGCAATCTTCGGATTGCAGATTCTGAACAACGCGCCAGCGCGTGGCGATTTCAGGACCATCTCGTTACCGCGTCGTCGCATGTACGCGAACCGCGACAGGACGAGAACATCTGCATTGCCGAGTTGCGGCGTTCGCGGAAAATAATCGGGAACTTGCGGCTCGATGAAGACCAGGTCCTCGCGGTTGCGCCGGCGCCCGAGGCGGTACTCCAATAAACCGCGCCTGGCCAATCGCCGGACCAGAAGATCAATCTCCTTGTCGATTTTTCGGTTGTTGAACGCGAACGAAGTGAGTGACAGACCCATGCGCAGGTCCTGCGCGCGATCCACCGCGCCCGTGCTGAATGTCCCCAAGCCAACCGAATAGCCATCGAAGCAGGCGAGGATTTCTCCGTTGGCGTCCGCTTTGAGCGTGACTTGATTGCGGAGCCTGGCCGAAATGGTTGCCTGGGCAGCACGTCGCACTCGCTTTGGTTCGGGAGCGGGCAAGCTGACATCACCTTCAGGTATGGGGGTGAATCGGATTGAGCTCGTTTTCCTTGAGCGGCCGGTCAAGCAATCCGAGCTTTACCGGCACATCATAAAGCCGGCCGGGTGCGAAGCGGCGATAGAAATGCCGTAATTCCGGAACGATCACTCTAACGACCGGGACCTCGATGTCGGGACGCGTCTGATCTAGGACGAGGAAATCGAGGCCCGCTTGCTTCGCGAGGGAGACGCAGGCCATTACCTGCTCGCGCGTGTCCAGATGGCCAAACTTTGCGCCGGAGTCCGATCGGGCCAGCGGATTTCCGCTCGGCATCAAATGGGGATGGTCCTGCAGAAGTAGCGGAGTGGCGCCGTCAAGGCTCGATTTCTCCCCGGTCCCACCGCCCATGAGACCGAGGGATAGAAATTGATTTAGCTCCGTCAGCGCCCGCAACAAGGCGATTCGCGCATCGAAGTGCGCGCCGGAACCGAACTCGATATTTTCGCGCCCGTTTTGCATCCAGTGGGTTACTGCCACAAACGTCGGAATTCCGAGATCGCTGGTGACGTCGAACACCCAAAGCCGGCGGCCGGTTTCGGCCAGCTGCTGTCGCAGATCGCGGACATAGGAATCGTCAAACTGGCCGAGGTCCACTTCCGGCCGGTGCAATCGATTATACCACCAGATCGCATAGGCATCCCTCTCAACCAGCTCGAGGAATCCCTGGACGATGGCCTCCTCGAGCGTGTTGCCGGCCGCGCAGCCGTTTGAATCCGCCGCGAAGGCGGCAGGGCCCCGGTAAAAAAAATACAACAGGCTGGTCGGAAGATATT
The DNA here is from genome assembly GCA_963815815.1 of uncultured Alphaproteobacteria bacterium. GTDB lineage: Bacteria > Pseudomonadota > Alphaproteobacteria > Rhizobiales > Beijerinckiaceae > Methylocapsa. The sequence continues at coordinate 347,860 of CAWFIA010000003.1, read as the reverse complement.
TGAAGCGCGCGTCGCGCAGAGACCAGACCGGCGACCATTCGATCTCGGCCGATCGATCGAATAGCGCCGGGATCGCCTCCCAATCGTACGAGCCGGGCATCGGTGTCCGACCTTGCCGCAATTGCGCGTCGCTGAACAGCAGGACTTTGTTCGGAGGGATAGCCTCACCTGACGGAAAATCGGTAAATCGCCGCTTTGCTCTGGTCTCGTCGCCCTGAAAAATCCCGGAATAGCGCTCGATCGCCTCCATGAGCGCGCTGGCTTCGCCCTGTTCGGCGGTGCTGCCCTTGCCGAAACTGCCGCTGCTCAGCCCCGCCCTCAGCTCATTGACCGTCGCGGCCGGCCCTGAAAAATTGTGCGTGGCATGGTAGTTGGTGTTTAAGGGCAAATCGGCTTCAATCCGCTCGAGACGCGAGACCACTCCGGTCAAGGGGCTCACGTGTCTGCGGAAACGCGCAACCGTGGCCGACGGCGAAACGCTGCGGTATCCTCCGCTCGTCATAACGAGCTTACCGCCTGCGCCGAGTTCGACCGGCGCCGGCGCGCGGCGGGGATCGCGCAGCTTCTTGCGGCCGCAGCTCGGGCATTGCGGGCGGGCCGCCACGTAATGCTTCACGATGGTCGAGCCCAACAGGTCGAGGCTGACGATGTGATCGCTCAATTCCGTGCGAAAGTCGGTGGCGATCGCCTTCGCGACCTCGATGGCCGCAAGTTGGATGGCACTCTGTCCGAACGTGTGCCGGGCCAGAGGCGAAACGGCGACGCAGCGGGCCTGTCTGCGATCGAGGAGCGCCTTGACCTCTCGGTTCCTTTTCATCCGCTCGGCAAGACACACCCAGCAGGCGCTCTTCCCCGGTCTGAACACCGGCCCTACCAGGGGAAAAATACCTGAGGGTTGGACGAGCAACCAGGGGGTGCGGTCCGACAAGTGCCGCCGGTTTAATTCGTCCAATCGTTCTTCGAGATAATCGTTCACCAACGTGACCGTCAGGTCGGGGGAGCGCTTGACGACGCGGACGCCAAGCCCGCCTAGGGCGGCGCCGAGTTCCATCGCCCCTTGCACATCAATTGATCGAATGCGCACACGACATTTCTGGAGATTTTGTTCCGCGGTTTCCGGCGATAGGCCAAGGCTCGCCCAAAAGGCGGCTGCGGGGCCATTTGAAGACCGCGATGCCGAAAGGACATAGCGGCGGTCGACCAGCCGCTTCAAAGCTTCGTGGATTTTGTCGGATGGAAAATCCTGCTCCAGATCCCGAACGAGCTCCCGAAAGCTCCTTTCACCCTTTCCCATCGCGGAGGCTAGGGCACAATAGAGCTCGCCGTGAAGCAAGAACTTCCGGTCCTCAGAATAGAGGCACACGACATCGGGTGGAAGCACATAGACGGTGAAATTCGGCGCGAACTGCGGAACGTCTTTGTCGTTATGCTGTGTAAAGCTGTTTGCGTGATCGCCGGCTTTGCGGCCGGCACGCGCGCCTTTATGCTTATAAGCACCAGTGTGGCTCGCCATTGCAGGTAGGTATTCTCCGGGTTGCGCCGCCGTCTAGCTTGCGCGCTGGCCCTTCTCGATAATGTTGGTCCCACTCGGCTGCCCTGCGCCCGCCTGACACGCGCATGGCCTGGGCGGCGGTAAAATCAATACGCCGTTGGCCGTGTTGAACCTGATCAAAGCCGAGCATGACGGCCCGCGTCCGTCACTGCAATCGGAAGATTGCTTCCAATCTAGCACAAGTAGCAACCTCCCCATGACAAGCAGCAGCCGCCCGAGCCCCAGCCCCAGCCACAGCCGCCGCAGCCGCCCCAGCCGCAGCCGCAGCCTCTGCCGCAACCTCTGCCACAACCGCGTCCGCAGCCTCTAACGGCGCAGCCGCCGCAGCCATGTCCGCAGCCGCCGAAGCCGTGTCCGCAGCCGCCGCCATGTCCGCAGCCGCCGCCATGTCCGCAGCCGCAGCCATGTCCGCAGCCGCAGCCTCCTCGAGCAGCAAGTTGTATCCCTGACGGCAGTGTTCCGAAGTTTTCCTTGTCGAGAAGACGGAACGTCGCCAGGCTGACGTCGGAGATTTCCTCCTCACCAAGGTTGAAGACCTGGAACGGCGCCATATTGTGTGACGGAATATCGCCTAACGATCCGGTGATCGATGCGGATGCTCTGCCGTCCGCCATCGCTAAGGACATCCCAGCGATTCCCAGCACGGATACAGCTTTACTCCGACGCTTTCCCTTCGAAGAGCCCTTCGCTTGTGACATAGCAGAGTTCCTCCTCCCTACTTTCCGAACGAATGCGCGAAGAATGGCCGCAAGCGTAGAACTTTTCGTACGCTTTGAATAGCACCATGCGAGGCAGATGACGCGCTACCTGAACAACTAGCAGTTATCAGCCAATTGTGATTTCGCATCCTAGCGTTGCGTGGCAGAGCGCTTTTCGGTTTTGCTGCTCCCACAGCTCCAAGCCGAGTGGGCTCACCTCAAGGTCTTCTTCCCACCCTTCACAGAAAAGAGGAGGGCGAACCCCAATGACCGCTTCGTTTCAAATCCAGCCCTTTTATTTGCCAACCGACGCCGGTTCGCGTGAAGGAAATGCTATGAATGCTGGAGCGTTTCGGTATGGGAGCGCAAACGTCGACGAAACGGGAGCCTCGCGACAACAAGGCAATCGCGACGCCGCGCCTCGCAATGAGGTCGGACCGCGCCGAAACCGCTCATCGCCGCCGCGGCGGGATAGGGGCCCGGCGTTTTTAGGAATTGGCCTTCACCTAAACCTGGCCGGTCAATGATCGCTTGACAAAGCGCAAATAGGCCCGCGTCCTCAATAGTTGCCCAGCTGCGCTCGGCACGGGAGACCGACATGCTCGACAAGCCGACCAAGGACATGGAATCGGCGCCCGGTTGGCGCTTCCTGCGTCTTCTCGGATTCGGCGACGACCGCGGCGAAGCGGCGGAGCCGAAAGGGAAAAAGCCGCCCAAGGAGCCCGAGGAGCGCAAGCACCAGTTCGCCACCTGGTATGTCTTTGTGGCCTTTCTCGGCGTGATGCTGATCCAGTCCCTGTGGCTGCGCTTCACCCAGATCGAGACCATTCCGTACAGCCAGTTCGAGCAGCTGCTGGCGGAGAATAAAATCTCCGAAGTCCTGGTCGGCGCCGAGACCATCCAGGGCACCCTGAAGGAGCCGCTTCCCGACGGGCGGAAGCTGTTCTACACGGTCCGCGTCGATCCTCGGCTCGCCGACAAGCTGAAGGAGCACGGCGTCACCATCACGGGCGCGCCGTCGAGCACCTTTCTCTCGACAATCTTGTCCTGGGTGCTGCCGATCTTCTTCTTCTACCTGATCTGGACTTACGGCGTCCGCCGCATGGCGGAACAACAGGGGCTCGGCGGCCTGATGGCGATCGGAAAATCTCGCGCCAAGGTCTATGTCGAGACCGACACCAAGGTGACGTTCCGGGACGTCGCCGGCGTCGACGAGGCGAAATACGAGCTGCAGGAGGTCGTCGCCTTCCTGCGCGATCCAAAATCGTTCGGCCGGCTGGGCGCCCGCATTCCCAAGGGCGTGCTGCTGATCGGACCGCCGGGCACCGGAAAGACGCTGCTGGCGCGCGCCGTCGCCGGCGAGGCGGGCGTGCCGTTTTTCTCGATCTCGGGCGCCGAGTTCGTCGAGATGTTCGTCGGCGTCGGCGCCGCGCGCGTCCGCGACCTGTTCGAGCAGGCGCGCAAGGCGGCGCCCTGCATCATCTTCATCGACGAGCTCGACGCGCTGGGGCGAAGCCGCATGCCCGGCGCGTTCGGCGGCTACGACGAGAAGGAGCAGACGCTCAACCAGCTGCTCGCCGAGCTCGACGGTTTCGATCCCAGCGCCGGCGTGATCCTGCTCGGCGCCACCAATCGCCCGGAGGTGCTCGATCCGGCCCTGCTGCGGCCCGGGCGCTTCGACCGCCAAGTGCTGGTGGACCGGCCGGACCGCTCGGGACGGCTGGAAATCCTCAAGGTTCATGTCGCCAAGGTGCGCGTCGCGGACCGCGTCGATCTCGATCAGATCGCCGGGCTGACGCCCGGCTTCACCGGCGCCGATCTCGCCAATCTGGTCAACGAGGCGGCCATCGTGGCGACGCGGCGAAATGGCGACGCGGTGACCCTCGACGATTTCACCGCGGCGATCGAGCGTATCGTCGCGGGGCTAGAAAAAAGAGCCGCGTTCTCGGCCCGGCGGAACGCAGCCGCGTCGCCCATCACGAGATGGGCCATGCGCTCGTGGCCGCGACCTTGCCGGGCGTCGATCCGGTCCACAAGGTCTCGATCATTCCGCGGGGCGTCGGCGCGCTCGGCTATACGATGCAGCGGCCGACCGAGGACCGCTTTCTGCTGGCGCGCCAGGAGCTCGAAAACCGCATCGCGGTGCTGATGGGCGGACGCGCTGCGGAAGCGCTGATTTTCGACGGCGAGGTGTCGACCGGCGCGTCCGACGACCTGCAGCGGGCGACCGAGATCGCCATGGAAATGGTCACGCGCTATGGCATGAACGAGACGGTCGGACAACGGACATACTCGCCGCCGCCGCAGCCGTTCCTGACCGGTACCACCGCCAGCCGCGTCGACGCCTCGGACGCGACCGAGCGCGAGATCGACGTCGCGGTGCGCGACCTGGTGGCGAAGGCGTTAAGCCGGGCGACCGACATCCTGCGCTCGCGCCATGCCGATCTTGCCGAAGGCGCCCGCCTGCTGCTCGCGCAGGAGACCGTGACCGCCGAGCAATTCCCCGCGATCCGCGCGACCGCGCAGCCGGCAAAACCGGCTGCGTGACTTTGGCCGTTATCGCCGCTTGCGGGAAGGATGGTCTCGCGCGGCGAAAGCCGGGATCGAGGCGCTGATTTGCGCCGCCCGCGGGGTAGGGCGCCCGGCGGTTCTCGATATTGGTCTTCGTTGCGCCATCAGCAGACCTCTGCGACCGTTTACCAGCGAGGGGCGAGAAGCACTTCCAGTGCTGGCGCCCGAGGGAAAACGCCGGAGAAAAAATCCAATCATTTCAATGAGCGCATTGGAGCAGCGAAAGCCGAGGGGGCGTTGAGACAGGGAAATCCGCACAATCGACCGCGGGGCCAAGCTAATTTTTTTCTGAGCGGGATGCTTCCGACGGAAGGCCATGGGGCGATATTCATTGGGGACGTCGGCGCTCGCGCCGCGCACCCTTGATGCGCCTTCTTCCATCGCTGCGAAACATCAATCGAGCCCATCACCCAAGGAGACTTGCATGATAAAACTGGCAGTAGTAGCGCTTACCTTGAGCGCGTGCGCCCTTCAGTCCTCCGCCGCCGCGCAAGTCGCGCAATCCGGATATGCGCTGCCGCTTAACCTCGCCCTGGAAGCGGCAACCACGGCGATCGATGCCTGTGAGGCCAAGGGATGGCCGGTCTCGGCGTTTGTGGTGGACGCCTCCGGCGTCATCAAGGTGCATCTCAAGGGCGACCACAGCACCATCCACACAAAGGACTCCGCATTCCGTAAAGCCTATACCGTAGTCACGATGGGGCCGATCTTCGGTTTCGACCGGACAAGCGCCTTTGTCGAGGCCGTCAGCAAAAATCCGGCAGGCGCCGGCGCGGCGCTTTTCAGTCTTCCCGATATCATAGCCCTTCCTGGCGGGGTCGCGATCAAGCGCGGCAATGAGATCGTAGCTGGGCTCGGCGTCGGCGGAGCACCAGGCGGCGATAGGGACGAGGCCTGCGCGCAAGAAGGCGTGGCCAAAATCGCCGCCCGGGTGAACGCCAATCACTAAGGCCGCTAAAAGTTGGCGTGGTCCCTATCCAGCGTGCTCCACAGCACGCGAAAATTTCGCCCGCAATCACTGTAGCGATCTCATAAAGAATCAGATCGACGGCTGAGAACCAGGTCTCTCAAGGCTGGCCACCCTTTTTCCGGAGCGGCCGATGTCTCAATCGGGTCAATTCCAGACAGGACGCTTGGTCTTCGTTGCACCATAAGCAGTCCTTCGCCAGATCGCGACCCATTGGCCGCAGTCGACCCGAAGCGGCCATTCAGCAGTGCAACGACACATCACAAATTTCACAGGTTTACGGACTCTGGACGCACAGGCACGGCGACTTTGAGAGGCGCCGCTAGTCGCCCAAGGATCGCCGGCCTTTGCGCGGGCCCGCACCAAGACCCGGCCACACGCCTTCCATAGCATCTCGGCGTCATAGGTCTCCGCTAGTCTAGCGCGCGGTGCCAGCAATATTTCCTGTAACGCGGTCAGTGAGACGTGGCGCGAACGATCAAGATTTTGACGCAACCGAGCATATTAATCGCCCCGGACGTTCCCTTATAAGTATTCCTCGCGATGCGTTGTTCCGCTAAGCAGCATTGCAACTTTGCGACTGCACAAATCTGTGAGTAACACAACTCGAATATAGACCACGGGGGCTTCACGGAAGCCCTCCGCCACAAAGGGAGAGAAGGAACGTGCATATAAGGTTCAAAAATAAAGGCCGGGCAGCAACTGGGACGATGCAGAAAGCAGCGACCCGCAACTTAGAGTCCGGACCCATAATGGTTTCGCGCGGCGCGGATTTGTGATTCACCGTCTCGAGGGGGACGGTCATGATTTGCGATTTCTTTTGGCTGACGGAGGATCAATTTGCGCGGCTTCAGCCGCTTCTGCCGACGGACACGCGCGGCAAGCCGCGGGTCGACGACCGCCGGGTGATCAGCGGCATCATTCATGTGCTCAAATCCGGCGGGCGCTGGATTGACGCGCCCGCCGCCTATGGCCCGCGCAAGACGCTCTACAACCGCTTCGTCCGGTGGGCGGCGAAAGGCGTGTGGGGCGCGATCTTCCATGCGCTCGCCGCGGCGGGCGGCCCTCCTACGGAAGTCTTGATCGACAGCTCTGCGGTCAAGGCGCACCGTTGCGCCTCCGGCGGCAAAGGGGGGAGCGGGCTCAGGCGATCGGCCGCTCGCGCGGCGGAAGGACCACCAAGATCCACGCTCTGACAGACGGAGATTGCCGCCCGATTGCGTTTGTTCTGACCGGCGGGCAAATCGCCGATTGCACGGCCGCCGCGCAGCTTTTGGAGAAGATGCCGCAGGCGTCGATCCTGCATGGCGACAAGGGCTACGACAGCAACGCCGTGCGCCGCCAAGTCGAGGACAAAGGCGCGCTGCCGAACATCCCGCCCAAGGCCAACAGGCGCTGGAAAAACTGCTTCTCGCCATTCCTTTACCGCAACCGCAACGCCATCGAGCGCATGTTTTGCCGGCTGAAAGACTATCGCCGCATCGCCACCCGCTATGACCGCCTCGCAACCAACTTCCTCGCAGCCGTCTGCCTCGCCGCGACCGTCAGCTACTGGTTATGAGTCCGGAGCCTAAAGAGCCGAAAGTTACGCTTTGATATTGAAGGCCCAAATCCAGCCACAACTGGTGCGCTCGAGGGTGTGCACGCGTCAGCCCGACAAACGCCCGTTGAAACTCAAATTCCTCACGAGCCGTAACGAGGCCATTGGGTTGGCGAAGTCGGTCTCGACAGATTTTCGCACTTTTGAGTGCATCGTCGGCAGCGAACCCATTTGTTTCGAGCATCGCTAGCATGAGACGAATGCTTACGTTCGGTAGCTGAGTGCTGTCGAGCTTACCCAAATGCATGGGAACCCCTGAATGTTTAAGCCCGTGTCCAACAAGTCTCAGAAATCCGAGTGCGGCATTCCCCGAAACATGGCTTTATAATTAGATCTCATTAGTGCCCCTATCAATAGCCGAAACCTGGCCCCATCCGAGGCGGGGCCGATCGACCTTTTCTCCGAAAGTGAGCCTGAAATGGAGGCGCAATTGTCGATCGCGGCCCCCCTCGGCATCATTAGGGACTTGGAAACCGCCGCTCCGTGTCGGCAACTCTAGCTCATGCTCTGCCGTGGCTTTTCGGCCCCTTCGGAGGCGCTGTCCCAGGACAGCAACGCCGCGCTCAATCGCTCGCCCAAGTCAGGATACAAAATCGGTCCTCGGATTGGCCAAGTCTCCTATGAACGACGAGAGAAATTGGCGATCATTCTTAGCTTTCCGACCAAGCGCCTCTTACGCGAGTGGCTGCTTTTCACCCCGACGAGACCTTCTGGTCCGCAGAGGTCAATGACCGCTTTGTTTCAGAACCAGACCGGACGCTCGGTCTCCATTGCGCCGATATTGTTGATGAAGTCAGCGGTTGATCGGCTCGGCGCAGCGTGATTCTCTCGTCATGATCGGGGACCTTGCCGTCCAATCCCAAGCGGCAGAACCAGCGATATGCGAGATTGAGATGAACTTGCTCGTACAACCGCGTTTAAATTCGATGTTTGGCCGCCATCAGCAGAACGTTTTCATTACAATTGCCGCTGACTATTCGCTCAATCGTCTGGGCCCATTGATCCAGCGCGCGACGCTTTTCCTTCATTCGCGCGTACATGTCATAATGTCTTCCCGTAACATCGCGGCGGACATGGTTTAGGCACGCCGCCACGTCCTCTGACGGGAAACCGAGCGAAGCGAGGCGGGTTGCAACGGTACGACGCAAATCATGAGGGGACGGAGGTTCGGCGAGCCATGTGCCAGAACCCGGCATCTCGGCGGTGATGCGGCCGCTCATCCGCTGCATTGCGACGGCGAGGGCGTGAGCAGTGATCGGAGCATCCTTCACCGTAGGACTTGCGAAAACGAAAGGCGACCTTTGAGGACCCATTGTCATCGCCTCGTTGATTAGTTGCGCCGCAGATGCTGAGAGGGGAATCGCATGCGCGTGCCCATTTTTGGACCGATGCGCGGGAATCTCCCACCGCGCTCGCGAAGAACCTATATCAACGATTTCCTCGTCACGCATGCCAGCGACTTCGCCTGCACGGGCAGCAGTTGGAAACGCGATTTTCAATGCTAGACCAACTCGGGGCGATACCGGCGCTTGACCAGATCGCGCCCAAAAGAGCGTGATTTCTTCGTCACTCAAAATCCGGCGGCCGCGATTTTCGACGCCGCGCTTGGCCAGTCGATGGCAAGGGTTGGCGATTAAGAGGCCTGCATCGACTGCAAACGCAAAGATTTTCGAGATAAGCGCTTGCACGCGGTTTGCGTTGGTCTGAGTGCCGGCCGCAACCATGCCTTCGCATAGTTCTATGACGTCCGCTCGAGTGATCTCGTCGAAACGCCGCTTTGCCCAATTTGGCAGGACGTGAAGCCTTAGGTTCCGTTCGTCCGCCGCCGCTGATTTCTTGAACCTGCGAGCGTGCTCATTGAGATAGCGCTCGGCAAGCGCCCCAAAGGTGCAGGATTGTGAAAGCTCGCGTTCCCGCCTCTTTGCTTCTACGGGATTTACACCGCTGGCCACACCACGACGCAGATCGATCGCGCGCTCCCGAGCGGTCGCGAGTGCGATCTCCGGATAGGGACCAATAGTTGCACGAGATAAAATTCCAGATCGCGGATCACAAAACCTGAACGACCAGGACTTTGCTCCGTGAGGCGTGACCCGAATCACAAGACCCGAGCATTTTGCATCTTGAATTTCGTCCCGAAATTGGCGCTCGAAGCGATCGAATGAGCGTATCTGTCAAGTTTGTCGGCATTTGCGTCCCCTGTTGTGCCCCTGACTTTTTGGGGCACGCTGGGGGCACAAACTAAACCGACTGTTCGCGGTCAAGTGCGAACAAGGACGGCAAATACGGGCCTACTATCAACAGGTTCCATGAGCAAGATTTGTTCGTCATAATCCGCCATAATTCGTGTTACATGACTGAAAATCGCAGTGTCGGTGGTTCGATTCCGCCCCTGACAGAGCTCGGCAAAGCCGTCCTGCTATCTCAAGAGGAGCGTCAGAAAGTCATGCGCATGCTGAGGATCAGCGCATGATTATACAAGGGCGTCAGCGGCGCCGTGATCGCGTGATCGGGCGCGACCGCGACTTGGTAGGCGATGCCGAAATTGAATTTGACGCGGTCATAGATCTGAAAGCGGCCGAACATAATGCCGGGGCCGACAAAGAGCTGGTTTCTGCCGGCGCGCACGCCGCTCGTCCACTGCGTGTCGTTGAAAGCGAATTCCGGCCAGAAATAGTCCCAGACGTGGTATTGCAGGGTTGTGCTGGTGACGATTGACGTGCCGACGACGTGCTGATTGTCGGTCGGGAGCGTATAGGAAACCGTCCCTTGGATATCGAAATCGCCCCAGCCGACGCCGCCTGCTATCGTCGGGGTGACAATCCAAGCCGGCCTGTTGGTGAAAGCGGTGATGCCGGTTGGCGTCTGAAATCCCAGAAAAGCGCTGAGAATATAGTTTCCGTTTTCTTCGTTGGCGCTGAGCAGCCGCTGCTTGATGGTGATGAAGTTTCCATCGGCGAAACCCGTTGCGGGATTAACGTTTGCGCGATGTTCGTAGGCGGGCACATTGATCAGAATTTCGTTGGTGGTGGTCGGAATCAGCTCCAACCCCTTGCCGCCGCCGTAATTGGCGATCTCCGCGCCATTTTGCAAATATTGTTGAAATAGATCGAACCTATACTCTTGCTCAAGCCGGGGGGTGACGGTCGTGATCGGCGTCATCCAATGCGGCTGGCTAGCCTGCGCCGCTGCGACGCGATCCTGCCACGTCGCAAAATACTGGGTTATAGGGTCGAGTGGCGCGTTCTGCGGGGCTTGCTGCGACGGAAGGTCTTCTGCGGCCGCCGTCTTGATCAGACCAACACCGAGCGTCGTCGTCACGACGCAAACGACCCGCAGACCCGCCTGACGGCTCCAGAATCTTCCGTCATGCATTTTTGTTGCTCCCATAAGAGAACAGCTGGCGCCTCCGCGCAGGCCCGCTCTCATCACGGGTCAGATATAAACAAAAAGATATAGCTCGCGACGGATTGTTGGCGCTTTAAGGCGAATCGCTTCGACCTGCGTCAATGACGCAACAGTCAGGCTTGGAATAAGCCAACTTGCCTATATTCGCAGCTCATTCGGTCCTAGATCATCCGAGAGGATATCAACCGACTTCCTTCGCTCCTCCGCCAGGCGTCCCACCAAGCTCTGCTTGGCGTTGGCCCTCGTCAGCTCCGCCCCATTCGATTGCGGTGAATCCGGTCGGGAACGCGCTTTCAAAGCGTGTCGCCGTTCCGGGATTTTAGCTGGCGCCCGTCTCCGCCCGGGCGATGAAGGAAGCGATTCTGTTGATCGACGGCGCGTCGAGGAGAAGCGCCGGGTGCCCTTGGCCCTCGACAATGTAGGTCTCGCAGCCGGAATGGCGCCGCGCCATTTCGGCCAGCGTGTCGGCTGAGAACAGGTCCGAATTGCGGCCCCGGATGACCATCAGCGGCGTGTTGCGCAAGCCGTCGAATTGCGCCCACAGTTCGGGCGGCGGCTGTTCGAGATCGAAAACCTCGATCGCCTTCATCAGCTTCTGATCGTATCGCCCTCCGTAGCGTCCTTGTTCGTCGGCGAAACTTATTTTGGCGTAGGCCGCCCAATCCGCTTCGCTGAGGCCATTGAACTGTTGGCTCATGAGTTGCTTGAGAAGGTCTATGGCGTCCGCCTCGGACGTCGGAGGGGCTATCTTGCCGACATAGCTGCGAATGCGCGCGAGGCCGCGCGGTTCGAGCACCGGGCCGATGTCGTTGAGCACGGTCCCGGCGATGATGGATGGGCGCGTCGCCGAAAGCAGCATGGCGTGCAGGCCGCCGCGAGACGTCCCGACAAAGATCGCGCGCTCGACGCCCGTCGCCGTCAACACCGCCAGAATGTCGTCGTTTTCGACTGGGAGTGTGTAGTTTCGCCAGTCGGGATCGTAGTCGGACAGACCCCTGCCGCGATAATCTAGCGCCAAAACACGGCGACGCCTGCCGCCGGCGAGACCGTTGGCGAGCGCGCTGGCGAGAGGCCCGAAGTCGGCCGCATTGCGCGTCAGCCCCGGCAGGCACACCACCGGCAGGCCTGGGTCGAGGCGCGAGCCATACTCGCGGAGATGAAGCCTTAAGCCGTCGGCTGACGAGAAAAAGCGGCTTTGATAGGATGGCTCCGGAAAAAGCATCGGAAAATCTAATCCTTAGGCGTTGGAGTTCGGCGCCCGAGACAGTGGCGTTTCGGCGATCTCAGGGCCGTCCCGGCATCTTTGGCCTCGCCACAAAGTCGGAAGCCGAACCCGGCTGTCAATTCGCTGAATTCAATATTGAGGCTGCGCAGCCATAGCCGAGCCTGCGGCGCAATTAAACTTCTTTTTGCGCGCCGCGTCGTTTCATCGGCCCAGGCCATTCGGGGTCTGTCATTCCCGTCGTCAAAGACAATGGATTTTGACATCAGCGATTACGGCGCGCGGGGCCGCTGGCGCAACCCTGCGACAGGGCGTCCTATCAAGGATTGGCGTCGGCTTTTTGGATCTCCGTGGAGGCGAAACGGATGCGATAGATGTTGAGATTTTCAAGCACCCGCTGCACGTAATTGCGCGTCTCGGTAATGGGAATGCGCTCGATCCAGTCGATCGGATCAACGCCCGACTTGCGCGGATCGCCGTAAGCGTCAAGCCACTGTTTGACGCGCCGGCCGCCTGCATTATAGGCCGCGAAAGCGAGAATGTAGGAGCCGCGGCTCTCGGCGAGCAACTGGCCGAGATGAGCGGCGGCGAGTTGCGTGTTGAAGGCGGCGTCGGCGATAAGCCGGCTCCGATCGAAGGCGACGCCGGCGCGCGTTGCCGTGGTTCTCGCGGTGGCCTCGATCATCTGCATCAGGCCCTTGGCCCCGGCGCCGGACACCGCACTGGCGTCGAACGCGCTTTCCTGCCGCGCGATGGAATAGATTACCGCAGGGTCCGCCGAATTCGACAAGGGCTGAAACGCAGGCACGCCATAGGTCGGAAAAGCCAGTTCGTCGAGCGCTGTGCCGCGCTGGTTGGCGATCTTGCCGATGGTCAGCGAGATATGCGCATCCTGCTGCCTGGCGACGACGCGCGCCAAGGCTGCGATTTGCGCCGGATCATCAATATGTCGGACCGCCTCCACAGCAAGCTGATTGGCGAGGCCTTTCTCGCCGGCGGCGTAGAGAATCTCCAAAACCTTGATGGATTCGTCCCGCGCGTCGCCGGTCGCCTCGCTCGACGGCATACGGATCGGCGCCGCGGTCAATCCGAGTTTTTCGCGCGCGAGCTGGCCGTAATAGGTGGCGGGATGTGCGGCCGCCTGCTGATAAAAGGCGTTCGCCGCCGCCGCGTCCGTTTTGGCGTCCGCCGCGCGTCCTTGCCAATAGGCGGCCCGCGCCTTTGACATCGGCGTCGCAGCGAGCTTGGCGAGGGTATCGAAATGCGCCGCCGCCCGAACTGGATCGCTGAGGAAGCGCAGCGCGATCCAACCGGCATGAAACTCGGCTTCGAGTTTCATTTCGCGCGTCATCGCCGAATGTTCGGCGCATGTTTTATACGCCGTTTTGGCGTCTCCGCGGTCGAGAAGCTTGCGTGCCAGGAGCCGGCGTTCGACCCACCATTCGTCGCCATTAACGAGAACGACGGGATCGCGCGGCGCGGACAGCATCAAGGCGACGGCTTCACTGATCTTGTCCGCCCGCCGCAGCTTTTGAATCATCGCGAATTTATAGCCGGGGTCGGCGCGCAGCGGCGCCGGCACCGCGGCGAATAATCTGTCGCCCGGCGCTCCGTCGATGACGGCCGCGCGCGCCCGGGCGAGCGCAACTACGTCTCGTCCCGCAAGAGCGGCGGCGCGCATGGCGTTGGCGACTTGCTCCTTATAGAGCAAACGGTCGGCGCGATATTTGTGATCGGCCTTTAAAAGATAGGAGCCAAATTCCGTTCTGATTTTGGCCTCGAGAGTGGCGTTGAGATCGGCTTCGCGCCACACGCTGCGCACCAGCGCCGCCGCCTCTTCGGTTTTGCCGTCATCCTTGAACACGCGGGCGAGGGCGAGCTTGCCTGCCGGCGTGCGCGGCTCCGAGGTTGAAAAATAGGTCTTGACGAGCGCCGCGCTCTTATGGTCGCCAAACAACGCTTCTTCGCTGAGGTTGCGCAACCAATCCCGCGCCGGCCAAGTGGGATGCGCCGCTATGAAAGCCTGAATGCGCTCGAAGCCGGATTCGCGCGGGAATGTCCGCAGCCCAACCCATTCGATAGCGGTTTGAACGATTTTGTCCGCCGCCGCCTTGGCGGCCGCGTCGCCGTCGGCGAGCCCGCCGGATTGGTAGAGAGCGATGGCCTCTTTGAGGCCTGTCAGGTCGCGACCGAGGTCTTGCGCGGCGGCGGCGAGATTGACGGGCTGCTCGACTTGCGGACGTTCATCCTGATTCTCTTCGCGCGCGTAAGGCGGGCCCTCACTCTCTTCGCGCAAGTAAGGCACGGCGGGGACGGAAAAGCGCGGCTCGGGCGCCACTAGAACGCGGATAGCGTCCGGCCAGCCCGAAAAATCGACGCCGAGACCTCTTTGCTTGACCCACGCCCCGCTGAGGCCGATTGCAAGCGCGCCGAACGCCACGGCTAGTCGCGCGCCATTTAGTCCCGGGCCCGCAACGCTCGGACGGATGAGCCGGACGCCCGCCGGCTTGAAGAAGATCGGTCGCGTGAGCATGCCTCGATCAATCCTTGTCATCGACGCTCCAGTTGCTCAGTCTGAATCCTTTCTTGTTAACAAAGGACGAATTATCGCAGCCGGAGCAGGGGCATTGTTACTCCGCGGGCCTTTTCGAAAGCTGGTTTGGCGTCTATGTGTCTTGCTCCGCGCGGTTCGAAGCGTTCGAGGAGACTTAGGCCGGAGAAATGCGGCGTTGATCGGGCGGATTGGTGGAAGGTCAAGGCAAGGTAAAGGCAAATGGCGAAAAAGGCGGCTTTCAGAGGGTCGATCACCGCGCTCGTCACGCCTTTCAAGGACGGCCGGTTCGACGAGGCGACGTACCGCGCGCTGATCGCCTGGCAGATCGAAAGCGGCACGCATGGCCTGTCTCCGGCCGGGACGACCGGGGAGGCGCCGACCTTGTCTCACGCGGAGCATCGCGAGGTCATCGCCGCCTGCGTCAAGGAGACGAGAGGCCGCGTGCCGGTGATCGCAGGGACGGGCTCGAACAACACGCATGAGGCGATCGAGCTTTCGCGTTTCGCCGAAAGCGCCGGCGCCGACGGCCTGCTCGTCGTCGCGCCCTATTACAACAAGCCCTCGCAGGAGGGCCTTTACTGGCACTACAAGGCGATCAACGACGCCGTCGGCGTCCCGATCATCATCTACAACATTCCGCCGCGCTCGGTCGTCGATGTCTCCGTCGACACCATGCGGCGGCTGTTCGAATTGAAGAACATCGCCGGCGTCAAGGACGCGACCGGCAACCTCGCCCGCACGGCGCAACAAAGAGAGGCGCTGGGGCCCGATTTCATCCAGCTCTCCGGCGAGGATCTCACCGCCGTGGCGGTCGTGGCGCTCGGCGGGCATGGCTGCATTTCGGTGACCTCGAACATTGCGCCAAAGCTCTGCGCCGAAATGCAGGAGGCCTGCCTCGACAATGATTTCGCGCGCGCCCTGAAGCTGAACGACCGCTTGAGCCCCTTGCATCAGGCGCTCTTCCTCGAGCCGAACCCCGCCGGCCCCAAATATGGGCTGGCCGCCCTCGGCAAGATCACCGAAGAGGTGCGCCCCCCGATGTTGAAGGCGACGGAGAAAGCGCGCGGTCCGATCCGCGTAGCGCTGGTCCACGCGGGCCTGCTCCTTGATGCGTAAGCCGACTAAGATGCGCGAGGCGAGCTGAGTTGGCCCCGAAAAAGGAAGGTCGTTTCAAGATTGCTGCGGAAAACCGGCGGGCGCGGTACAATTACGAGATCGGCGAGGTCTTTGAGGCTGGCCTGATGCTGACCGGCACGGAGGTCAAATCCTTGCGGACCGGCAAGGCGACGATCGCCGAAAGCTACGCCTCCGTCGAGCGCTCGGGAGAGCTGTTTCTGATCAACGCGAATATTCCGGAATATCTGCAGGCCAACCGCTTCAACCACGAGCCGAAGCGGCCGCGCAAGCTGCTGCTGCACGCGCGCGAACTCGCCAAACTGGCGCAAGGAACCGAGCGCGAAGGCATGACGATCGTGCCGCTAAAGATCTATTTCAACGACAAGGGCAGGGCGAAGATCGAGATCGCCCTCGCGCGCGGCAAGCAACTGCACGACAAGCGCGAGACCGAGAAGAAACGCGATTGGAACCGCGAAAAGGGCCGGCTCATGCGGGAGAAGGGCTGACTGTTGGCCCAGCCCTTATCCTGAGGAGCCCACGAAGTGGGCGTTTCGAAGGTGTGCCTGGCATGGGCACTGGATTGGAGGTGGAAGTCCTTTGCGGGGCGAGTTGGTAGCAACCGCGAGCCGGAGGCAACTGCACGCAGGGTCTGCCGTCGAGAGACGCCTATGACCCTGGCGCCGCGAGGCCGTGTGGGGAAGAAGCCCGAGGCGAACCGCAGCACCGAACGAAAGTAAACCCCCGAGCAAGCCGAACCGGCCGGGTCAGCGTGTCTTCGAACGCGACGCCCGAAATCCAACCGAGGCCGGGACGGTAATAGGGGCGGGAGCGGCGGGACATCCAGTGTTCTTACCCAGGGAGGTCTGCGTGGGTCCGCGTGAGCGGTAGACCCGAAGGAGGCAACGACGACGGGACGATGTCCACGCAGAAGTCGGATCTCTTCATATGAGCCGGGAAGCCGGCGAAAGCCGGTGGAGCAAAGGGAGAGATGGATTGAAAAAGACGGGACCACGGCAATTGAGCCTCGTGTTCGCCGACAGCCCCTCGGGGGGCGGGTCGTCCGAGCCCTCGGACGCATCCGAGCGGCGGAGCTTCCTGCTGCACAAAGCGAGGACCAAGAAGACGACAGGTTCTGCCGCCAGCGTGGCCGACGATAGTCGGCTGCTCGAAGAAGTGGCGTCGGAAGCCAATCTGGCCAAGGCGCTGCTGAACGTAGTACGCAATAAGGGAGCGCCGGGATTGGACGGACAGACGGTCGAGGCGGCGGAGGCGAAAGCGCCGTCGATCATCGCCCGTTTGCGCCGCGACTTGCTGACGGAACGCTACAGGCCCGGCGATGTCCGCCGGGTTTGGCTGCCGAAGCCCGGGGGCGGGCATCGTGGGCTTGGCATTCCGAATATTTTGGACCGGACGGTGCAGCAGGCGGTTCTTCAAGTATTGGAACCGATCTTCGAACCGGCCTTCCATCCCAGCAGTCACGGTTTCCGGCCAAAACGCGGGGCTCACACCGCCATTGCTGAAGCAACGGGGTACCTGAAAGAGGGATATCAAACGGTGGTTGATCTGGATTTGGCCAAGTTCTTTGACCGAGTTCCGCATCAGCGCCTGTTGGCCCGGATCGCCGAGCGCGCGAAGGACCAACGGATAATCACTTTGGTGCGCCTGATGCTGACGGCGTCGGTGGTGATGCCGGACGGGACGAGGGTCGCCGTCAAGGAAGGAACTCCACAAGGGGGGCCGCTTTCGCCAATGCTTTCCAACGTTGTCCTCAACGAACTGGATGGCGAACTGGCAAGGCGAGGCCTCCGGTTCGTTCGATACGCCGACGACTGTAATATCTTCGTGCGAAGCGAACGCGCCGGACAGCGCGTCATGACATCAATCCAGAAATTCCTGGAAAACCGCATGCGGCTCCAGGTCAACGAGGAGAAGAGTGACGTTCGCAAACCGGAGGATGTCCACTTTCTTGGCTTTCGTTTCCGCTGTGCGAAGGAGGGTGAGGGCGACAATGTCGCCGTCTTTCCTTCGCGCAAGACGGAACGACGACTGATGACGACGATGCGGGGAATGACGCCCCCAAATTGGGGACGCTCCATCTCCTCGTGCATGGAAGACATCAGCCGCTACCTGACAGGCTGGATATCGTACTTCCGGCTTTGCACGCCGGACGCGATAAAAGGATTGGGCGTCATCGACGCTCACGTCCGCCGCCGGATCAGGGCGATCATCGTCCGGCAGAAGAAGCGGCAACGCTTTCTCTACCGGCACCTGAAAGCCAAAGGCGTCAGCTCCAAGGCTGCCAATGGCTGTGCGTTCTGCGGCAAAGGAGCATGGGTGAAATCGAACCGCCCGGCGATGACGAAGGCCTATCCACCGTCTTGGTTTGACGGGCGTATGGCCTCGCTCAAAGCCTTGTGGAACGATCTCAACCTGTCGCGGGTATCGGCCCAGCTATCGCTGGAGTTCTGACATATCGATCCAAAGAGCCGGATGCGGGCCCGCATGTCCGGTTCTGTGAGAGGCGTGGCGGAGCAATCCCCACGCCTACTCGACGATGGGCCACGCGCGGCTGTCGAGCCGCCCTCGCCCTTCGAGACAGCCCTTCGGGCTTCCTCAGGGTGAGGGCTTGGGGTTCGGCGAAAGGTTTTGAAACAGGCTTTTGGCCTTGAAAACAGCAGGCGCCTATAATGCGCTGTTCTTTGGAGAGACCATGATGGAACCGTCCCCTCCCGCGCCAGAGCCTCCGCCCGCCAAGGCACTGAAATCGGCAAAGCCGATGTGGATACCTGACGCCTCGACTATCTTGGCGTTTGCAGCACTCATTGTCGCAATAGTCAGTTCCTTTTTCTTTATCATGTCATGGCTTGACAAGCGCAACGCCGATCTCGTGCAGATTGGCGTCAGTGTCTTGCGGGTTGATCCGGAAAAGGAAAAACAGACTAGTGCGGCGCGGGAATGGGCGCTCCGACTCATCGACGCCAATGCAGGCGGGGTAACGTTCTCTGACGAGGAACGAAAACAACTGCTTCGGGAACCATTGAAATATGACTATACCGATAGCGGCGTCGTTTGGGGCGGAAATAGCGGCTCTGCCACCACGCAAAGATAAGCCGACTCCGCGTCGTCCCTCGACCGAACCGCCGAAGTAATCATCGGTCAAATTCAAACCGAGACCCAACCAATTTTCGACCGTGCGCTAACTCATGTCCCACAATAGCTTTGGCCATCTCTTTCGCGTGACGACCTTTGGCGAGAGCCACGGGTCGGCGATCGGCTGCGTCGTCGATGGCTGCCCGCCGCGCATCGAACTCGCCGAGGAGGATATTCAGTTCTTTCTCGATCAGCGCCGTCCCGGCCAGAGCCGCTTCACCACGCAGCGGCAGGAGGCGGACCGGGTCAAAATCCTTTCCGGCGTCTTTGCGGACGCGCGGACAGGGCGGCAGGTCACGACGGGAACGCCGATCGCGCTTTTGATCGAGAATACCGATCAGCGCTCGAAAGACTACGACGCCATCAAAAACGTCTACCGGCCCGGCCACGCGGACTACGCCTATGACGCCAAATATGGCGTCCGCGACTATCGCGGCGGCGGCCGCGCATCCGCGCGCGAGACCGCGACGCGCGTCGCCGCCGGGGCGATCGCGCGCAAGATCATCGCGTCCGTGCAAATTCGCGGGGCGCTGGTGCAGATGGGTCCGCACAAGATCGATCGCGCCAATTGGGACTGGGACGAGCGCGACAAAAATCCTTTCTTCTGCCCTGACGCCAAGGCGGCGGCCTTTTTCGAATCCTATCTCGATGGCGTTCGTAAGGCTGGCTCCTCGATCGGCGCGATCATCGAGATCGTCGCTGAGAACGTGCCGGCCGGCTGGGGCGCGCCGGTCCATGGCAAGCTTGACGCGGAGCTCGCCGGCGCCCTGATGTCCATCAACGCGGTCAAGGGGGTCGAAATCGGCGACGGTTTCGCGGCCGCCGAACTCACGGGCGAAGAAAACGCCGACGAAATGCGCGCCGGCAATGAGGGAGCGCCGGTTTTCTTGTCGAACCATGCGGGCGGCATACTGGGCGGCATCTCCACCGGCCAGCCGATCGTCGCGCGCTTTGCGGTCAAACCGACGTCCTCGATTCTGCAGCCGCGCCGCACCGTCGATCGCGCCGGCACGGAAACCGAGATCATTACTAAAGGGCGCCACGACCCTTGCGTCGGCATTCGCGCGGTCCCGGTCGGCGAGGCGATGGTCGCCTGCGTCCTGGCCGACCATTTTCTGCGCCATCGCGGCCAAGTTGGCGAAAGCCCGGTCTGGCCCCTTCCGGCCTGAATTTATTTTTGCCAAGCTTTGACGTGCGAGCTGTTTAGCATAACTAAACGAAAAAATGCGGGTCTGGCGTCGACGTTCCCATGAAGCTCGGCGATTGGCTTAAGCGAAATAACGTCAGCCGGGCGGAGTTCGCGCGCCGGACCGGGCTGTCGAAAGGTGCGATCACCCAATTCTGCAATCAGGGCGGCGCCTGGGTGTCGCGCGAGACGGCGCAGCAGATTTTGCGCGAAACCGGCGGCGCGGTGACGCCTAATGATTTTCTGGAAATCGACGTTATGAAGGAGAATGCGGCAATGGGCCAGTCCGTCTCGCAAGCCCTTGAGGCGATTGCGCGCGGCGAAATCGTCATCGTCACCGATGACGACGACCGCGAGAACGAAGGCGACCTCATCTGCGCCGCCTCCTTATGCACGCCCGAGAAGATGGCCTTCATCATTCGGCATTGTTGCGGCATCGTCTGCGCGCCAATCACGCTTTCCGACGCCAAGCGCCTCAATCTCCAGCCGATGGTGGCGATGAACGACGCCCCGCACGGCACCGCCTTCACGGTCTCGGTTGACGTCAAACATGGTTTGACGACCGGCATTTCCGCCGAACAGCGCGCCAATACCGTCCGGGCGCTTGCCAATGGCAATATGGGCGCGGTCGATTTCGTGCGGCCTGGCCACGTTTTTCCGCTGATCGCCAAGGAGGGCGGCGTGCTGATGCGCTCCGGCCACACGGAAGCGGCCGTCGATCTCGTGCGGCTCGCCGGACTGCCGCCTGTCGGCGTTATTTGCGAACTTGCCAATGACGACGGCACGGTTATGGCCGGCGCGCAGATCGAGGCCTTCGCGCTAGAACAGAAATTGACGCGGATTTCGGTCGCGGATTTGATCGCCTACCGGCAGGCGCGCGAGAAAATCGTCAAGCGGGTCAGCACCTTCCAAGTCGAGGGGCTCAGCGGTCCGCTCATCGGCTATGCCTATATGACGCCTTTCGATCAGGTGCAGCATTTTGCCTTCGTGCAGGGCGAAATCGGCGATGGGAGGGATATGCCGACGCGCCTTCACCGCGCCGACATCATCGCCGATGTGATCACCGGCGGCGAAAGCATTCGAAAGACTTTCGCTTGCTTCAAGAAGAATGGGCGCGGGGTCTTCGTCTATTTGCGCGACGGGACGGCGGGCGTGCCGGTCACCATCGCCGGCGAGCAACCGGCCGACTCCGAAGCGGAGCGGACCAAGGCTTGGCGTGAGGTCGGCCTCGGCGCGCAGATCTTGCGTGATCTCGGCATAACATCGATTCGACTGCGCACGTCGCGGCCGATGACTTATGTCGGCCTGTCCGGCTTTGGCGTCGAGATCGTCTCAAGCGAGGGCGTCGATTAAGCCGTTGTTAAGCGGTTTGGCGATCCGGCGCGGGTCATGCGCCCATCAAAGTCTGCACATGCGCTGAGACGCAGCGGGCGAGCGCTTCGAGATCATAGCCGCCCTCGAGGATCGAGACGATGCGGCCATTCGCCCGGCGCTGGGCGATTTCCATCAGCCTGTTCGTGATCCAGGAAAAATCGGCGACCTCAAGATGGAGTCCGCCGATCGGATCGAAGCGGTGGGCGTCAAACCCGGCGGAAATAACGATCAGATCGGGCGCGAAGGCGTCGAGGCGCGGTAGAATTATTGTCTCCATCGCCTCCCGGAACGCCTTGCTGCTTGCGGCCGCCGGCAAAGGCGCGTTGACGATCGTGTCAAATTCGCCGCGCTCGTCAATCGCGCCAGTGCCCGGATAATAGGGCATATGATGCGTCGAGGCGTAAAGGACCGACGGGTCGGACCAGAAAATTTCTTGCGTCCCATTGCCGTGATGGGCGTCGAAATCGACGATCGCCACGCGCTCCGCTCCATAAACGGCCTGCGCGTGGCGCGCCGCGATCGCGGCGAGGTTGAAGAAGCAAAAGCCCATTGCGCTGGCTGTTCCCGCGTGATGGCCAGGCGGGCGCATCGCGACGAAGGCGTTCTTTGACAGGCCGCGCATGACCTCGTCGACCGCGATCGTCGCGCCGCCGACGGCGTGGGACAGCGCCTCCCACGTGCCAGGGCTTATGATGACGTCCTCGGCGAAATCAATGACTCCTTCCGTCGGAGTGGCGTTCCGGATGCTCTCGACATAATCGAGGTTATGCACGCGCAGCAGGGCGTCATAATCGAGTTCGGGCGCCGGTTCTCGAGGCAGCATCTGGAAGATTTCGCCCTCGAACGTCCGTTCAATGACGCGGATGCGGTCCGGGCGTTCGGGAAAGCCGAAACCTGTGTCGTGCTCGAGACTGGATGGGTGGCTCACAAAAAGCGTCGTCACGGAAGAAGTCTCGTTCTATTTGCTGTTGCGAGGGCAGGTCGCCGAGCGCGAAATCCTCCCATATTGCCTTCATCGGGCGCTGTCCATCCAAACTGAGCCGAGCCTATATTTCAATCCTGAAGTTTTTAGCGTGGCCTTTGCTATAAAAAGGCCCGACGCATCTATAAATGCTCCGCCTTCAGGCAGTGGAGCGTTTTGGCGATAGTGTCTCGGGCAAGATGATTCGAAAAGCCTGCAGATTTTCGGCGTCGCTCTCTGGGCTTTTCTAAGCCCCAAAGCTGAGTGGAGCCCGGGACAGCTCATGGTTGCAGGCACGAGATCTGCCCATGCGACGAGCCGAGCCAGGAAAAAACATCAGGTGGCAGCGCTGCGCTCGCTCACGTTGGCCTGGAGGATTGAAAGCGACTTGCCCCTCTCCTCCGGCGCAACGGCTCGAACGCCGCTGACGTCGCATAAAAGGAAGCGCACGTTCCGCATGAAAATCCGCTCATTGGCAATCGATCAACTGCAAGCCGTCGCGGCTGCGCCCAAAAACGAGGCGGGCCGTTTGAAAAAAACCGGCGCCTAGCTCGTTAGGCGCTACGCCGCCTTTTCCTCGCGCAGCACAGCGGGGTTTTCCGACGGATCGGCAATCTTGGTTTTTTCCCTCTTGTTGGATTCGAGGGCCGCGGCGACAGCTGAAATGCCAATTTCGCGATAAAGCCGGGACAGGAGGTCGCGCGCGCCGCTCTGCGGCGGCGAGGCTGGTCCAGACTGATTGTATGTCATAAGCCTTACTCCGATTCAGGTGGATAGCGGTTTTTTCGCGTCGTCCAGATCTCGAAGAGGCGGCAAGCGGCCCCTCCAACGCTTCGGTCGGTCGAGGCGACGGAAAACCGATGCCGCGCGATCATCAGAGCCGCCTATCAGTGGCTGCGCTGTGCGAATTCGCTCACATCGCCCCCAAGAGGCCTTAATTTTGTGGCCAATTGCGCATTTCCAGGGTCGTGAGCAAATGAAGCGGCTCTGGGATTTGCTGGCCGGTTTCGACGTTAGCTGCTTTGAAACGCGGCGAACTTTCCTTCCAATGCCGTTCTCGCCAAGGCCAAGATTTTGACGCATTCAGGCTAAGCTCGAAAAGCTTGCATGAAGGTTAACCACGTCTCACGGCCGAGTCCCAAATCAGAGCGGAAAGTATCTGGAGAATTCCGGGCGACTTCGAAACAGGTTTCGCGCGAAGAAATTTCGCGTAAAAGAAGATTGAGACATCATCCCGATTGCATCGAATTTCATAACACCTCCGGCGCGGCAGGAATCGAATTTAAATCAAGGGATAGTTCACGAGAGAAGTGACAAACTGTATCAACAATTGTGTTGGCTCGAGACGTAAATGACGTCTTCATGGCGCAGACTGGCCGCTGTCGCCTTCGCGCCGCAATAAGCGCCCGGTGCGCTAATGTGTCTGCTCGGGAAATCATCGGGAGCTGTCGAGAGCGAGGCCAGAATGAGGACTTTAGGCGTTGGATCAAGGACTTATGCATAACAATGTTGAGCTTCAGTCTGACGGCGGGGGCTCGGCTGGGTCGGCGCAGAAAATGACTTTCTTTTTTGATCCTCTGCATGTCCAGTCCAAGGAGCGCGCCGAAGCCGAGGAAAGGATCAGCGCTACCGCGCGGCGCCGGCATTCCATCGGCAGAAAACTCGCCGCTGGCTTCAGCTTGGCCATTGCCGCGCTCTCTATTTATGTTCTCATTCGCACCGTCTCCGCCGTCAATCTCGCCGATTTGCGGAAAGCGATCGCGGCGACCGGCGATGATCAGATCGCGCTCGCGGTCTTGCTCGCCGGCGTGTCCTTCTTCGCGCTGACCGGGTACGACGCGCTGGCGCTGCGTCAATTGCGCCTGCGCGTGCCCTATAAGACGACCGCGCTCGCCTCTTTCACGAGCTACGCCATTTCTTTCGTCCTCGGGTTTCCGCTCATTACCGCCGGCACGGTGCGCTATTGGATCTATTCGCAGGTCGGGATCAGGGCGAGCAAGGTCGCGAGCCTCACCCTCATCGCGGGGATTAACTTCTGGTTCGGAATGATTTTGGTTATCGCCGCGGGGCTGACCTTCCGGTCAGAGGCGATCAGCGCCATCAATCATCTCACGCCAGCGCTTAACCTGCTGATCGGCCTTGGAATGCTTGGCTCGATTCTCTCCTACCTCGTCTGGGTGTCGGTTCGCCGTCGCACCGTTCGGATCCACGGATTTCGACTGGAGCTTCCCGGACTTTGGCTGTCTCTCGGGCAGATCGTGCTCGGCGTCATCGACCAAAGCGCGGCCGCCGGCGTGATTTACGCGCTGCTGCCGCCGCAAAGCCACATCGATTTCCCGACCTTCGCCGCAACCTATGTATTCGGCTGCATGCTCGGCGTTGCGAGCAACGCGCCGGGCGGCATCGGCGTGTTCGAGGTGGCCATGCTGAAGGTCGTCCCCGGCGTCGCGCAGGAGTCTTTGCTCGCTTCGCTGCTGCTGTTTCGCATCATTTATTATATCGCGCCATTTATATTGGCCCTCGCTCTTCTTGGCGCGCACGAGGCCTTCCGGCGTTGGAAAAGTTTGCGCGAGGCTATGGACCGCAGCGAAGCCGAGATTGACGATCTCGGTTGAGGGCGGAGTTGCGCCTTTGCAAGAATGCGTGGTGCCGGCGCCGAAGCGAATTTGGCGCCAAGCCTCCACTAACGCTTTAAGCTTGCAACTTTTAAGGACCATTCGCTAAGACGGACGAACGCGGCGCGTGCAAAAACAGTTTTCCTTTCGTTTGGGAGCGAGCTGTCAAAAAAGAGTTTTAATCATTTGTTCTAAACCGTGCGGGAGATCCCCCGGCTCTGCCGGGGAGGCAGCAATAGTTTGACGTTTCCTGAAGTCCATCGTGACCATCGCTTTTGTGAGCCGCCAAGCACACGAAAGGTCAAGTCACGATGGACGAGTTTGAGAGTTTAAGTCACACAAAGTGGGAGTGCAAATATCACGTCGTGTTCATCCCGAAGTTCCGCCGCAAGGCGCTATACGGGCAACTGCGGGATCATCTTGGAGAATTGCTTCGTAAGTTAGCAACACAAAAGGAAAGCCGGATCGAAGAAGGGCATTTGATGCCGGATCATGTGCACATGATGATTTCGATCCCGCCGAAATACGCGGTTTCTCAGGTGATCGGATATGTCAAGGGCAAGAGTGCGATCCATCTGGCCCGCGTTTACGGGGAACGGCGGCGCAATTTTGTAGGGCAACATTTCTGGGCGCGAGGATATTTCGTCTCGACCGTGGGGAGAGACGAAGCTGCGATCCGGGAATACATCAAGAGCCAGGAAAAGGAAGATCAGAGGCTGGAGCAACTGAACCTCTGGCGCTGATCGGCCACCATCAGGTGGCCCAATGAACCGGGGACGCGTCAGCGTCCCCTCCCAGCCGCTTTGAGCGGCTCACATAAATAAAGCCCCCGGCTCTGCCGGGGGATAGTTACTTCGAGACTTGCTAAATCTTGGTCTTTCACAATCGCCGCCGATAAAAAGGCCAAATCATTTTTTGATCCAGCAATTACCGACCGCCGCGCGTCGACCTCGCCGGCTTTGCGTAAAGCGCGTTCATGAGAAGCCTTGCCGCAGTCAAAGCTATTCCGGCCCGCGACCGCCTGATCGTCGCCCGACTCATTGACGCCTTGCCGGAGGCGGTCATCGTCATTGACGCGAGCGATCGCGTCATCGCCGTCAACGCTCCCGCCCTGGCGCAGTTTCCGGCGCTCCGGCCGGATCTTCTCCTGGCGCGAGGATTGCGCGCGCCTGACGTTCTCGATTGCGTTATGCGCGCGCGCGCCTCCGGCAATCCCGAGCGGGCCACATGGCTCGAGCGTGTGCCCGTCGAGCGATTTTTCGAGTTGCACGTCGCCACCATCGAAGGGCCGCCCGCCGCAGGGACCATGATCCTGACCTTGCGGGACCTCAGCGAGGCGCGACGCGTCGAGCGGATGCGGGTCGATTTCATCGCCAACGCAAGCCATGAATTGCGCACGCCGCTCGCCTCGCTGCTCGGATTTGTGGAAACGCTCCAAGGTCCCGCGCGCGACGACGCCCAGGCGCGGATCAAATTTTTGGGAATCATGCGGGAGCAGGCGCGGCGCATGACGCGTCTTGTCGACGATCTTCTGTCGCTCTCGCGGATCGAACAAAATCTGCATGTTTTGCCGCAATCGCCGGTCGATATGGTTGCGATCGCCCGCCACATCGCCGACACTTTGACGCCGGTGGCTCAAAGCAACAATGTCGTCCTGAAAGTCGAGGCTCCGGCCTCGGTCATCGTTCCCGGCGACCGCGATGAACTGTTGCGCGTTGCTGAGAATCTCGTTGAGAATGCGATCAAATATGGCGCGGGCGATCCAGATTGCGTCGATCGAACAGTCGAGATCGCCCTCGCCACGCAAGAGCGCCAATGCGTTTTGAGCGTGCGCGACCATGGCCCCGGCATTGCGCCTGAACATTTGCCGCGCCTGACCGAGCGCTTCTATCGGGTTGACGCCGGCCAAAGCCGCGCCAAGGGCGGCACGGGCCTTGGTCTCGCTATTGTGAAACATATCGTCGCACGCCATCGCGGTCGTCTCGTCATCGAGTCACAGCCGGGCCGCGGCGCGATCTTCAGCGTCATCTTGCCCCTGCATGTCGGCTAATTCGGCTGCGCCGCGCGGTTCGGAGAACCTCCGTCAAATTACCGAGCGCCGCTGGCGCGTATAGCGTCATCAAGACGTCATTCTAAATTCATACAGAGCACGCCAATCCGATCTAGGTTGCGCCGTTGGGCCGAAGACGCTCCCGTCGTCTGCTCATCGGAGTTTTGACGCGCGGGTCGCGATGTCGCGTCCGCCGTCGAGCTCTTCACACCTTCAGCCAACGAAGAGGCGATCCATGAACTTTTCTTTCCTGCGAACGGCGATCATCGCAGCCGCGCTAGGCGTCGCTGGCGTTCCCGCCCACGCGACGAATATCTCTGGCGCCGGGGCCACCTTTCCCTATCCGATTTATGCGAAATGGGCGGATATGTATAAGAAGGAAACCGGCGACAGCTTGAATTACCAGTCGATCGGCTCCGGCGGAGGCATCAAACAGATCAAAGCCAAAACCGTAACGTTCGGCGCATCCGACATGCCGCTCAAAGCGGAGGAACTTCAGGAAGCGGGTCTGGTCCAGTTTCCGACTGTGACTGGCGGCGACGTGCCGGTGGTCAATCTCGAAGGAATCCAGCCGGGCGAATTGCTTCTCGATGGCCCGACCCTCGCCCAGATTTTCCTCGGCGACATCAAGACCTGGGATGACCCAGCCATCAAGAAGTTAAACCCCAACGCCAAATTGCCCGCTTCGGCGATCGTGGTCGTTCACCGGTCCGACGGGTCCGGAACGACATTCATCTGGACCGATTATCTCTCGAAAGTGAGCCCCGATTGGAAGTCCAAGGTCGGAGCCAGCACCGCGGTGGAATGGCCGGTAGGCATCGGCGCCAAAGGCAACGAAGGCGTCGCCAACAACGTTTTGCAGACCAAAGGTTCGATTGGCTACGTAGAATACGCCTATGCCAAACAGAACAAGATGAACTTCGTCAATATGATCAACAAGGACGGCAAGACCGTCACTCCAGAAGCCAAGAGTTTCCAGGCTGCCGCGGCGAACGCCGACTGGGCTCATGCGCCGGGATTTTATCAGATCCTCACGGACCAGCCGGGCGCCCAATCCTGGCCGATCACGGGCGCCACTTTCATTTTGATGCCTAAGGCGCCGCAGGATCCCGCCGCCGCCGCCGCGGCTCTGAAGTTCTTCAACTGGGCCTATGAGAACGGCGACAAGGCCGCCGAGGAACTCGACTATGTTCCGCTGCCGGCGTCGGTGGTCAAGCTCATCAAGCAAACCTGGACCAGCGAGATAAAGGGCCCCGACGGAAAGGCCCTGATCGACTGAGGGTCGCCGCCTGGAGGGACCATCGCGCCCTCCTTTTCGCGGATCGGCCATTCGAAGCGGCGATTGAAGCGCGCGGCGCGCTTTCGCCTCAACGCGCGAGGTGCGCTTTCGCCTTAAATTACGGAGAAGGGACGAGTGGTGGACGTAGCGGTTGACCGCGTCGCATCCGAGAGAAAACGAAATCGGATGAGGACTCTGCGCTGGCTGAGGCTGCAAGATGACGGCTTCCGCCTCCTCACCTTGTTCGCCGCCTTCGCCGTCCTGCTTATTCTTGGCGGCGTCATCGGCTCCCTAATCGTCGGATCGCTGCCGGCGATCAGGGCCTTCGGGTTCAGCTTCCTGACGACGCAGATGTGGAATCCGGTCACCGAGAAATTCGGCGCCCTCGCGCCGATCTACGGCACGGTGGTGACGTCCGCGATCGCCATGATTTTCGCCGTTCCGATCGGGCTTGGCATTGCGATCTTCCTGACCGAACTCTGCCCACATTCGCTGCGCCGCCCGATCGGCATCGCAATCGAGCTTTTGGCCGGCATTCCCTCGATCATCTACGGCATCTGGGGTCTTTTTGTCTTCGCGCCCTTCTTGCAAAAATATGTCCAGCCGGCGTTGATAGGCGCGTTCGCCAACGTACCGGTCCTCTCCTCTCTTTTCGCCGGACCGCCCTATGGCATCGGCATTCTGACCGCCGGCTTCATTCTGGCGATCATGGTGCTTCCATTCATCACCTCGATTTCGCGCGACGTATTCGAAACCGTGCCCGCGGTCCTCAAGGAAGCGGCCTATGGCTGCGGTTGCACGACCTGGGAGGTCATTCGTTCGATCGTTATCCCCTATACCCGCATCGGGGTCATCGGCGGCGTCATGCTGGGCCTTGGCCGCGCGCTTGGCGAAACGATGGCCGTGACTTTCGTCATCGGCAACGCGCATCGCATTTCAGCCTCGCTGCTCGCTCCAGGCACCACCATCTCGGCGAGCATCGCCAACGAGTTCACCGAGGCGGTCGGAGACCTTTACACCTCGGCCTTGATCGCGCTTGGCCTCATCCTTTTCGTCATCACCTTCATCATTCTCGCGATCGCCCGCTATTTTCTGATGCGGCTCGACCGACAGGCAAGAATTTAAGCCATGACGATTTACGCCAAACGTAGCCGCCGCAACGCAATCTATCTTGGATTGTGCTACGCTTCGGCGGTTTTCGGCCTCAGCTGGCTCGTGATCATACTGCTGGAGCTCGTCATTCAGGGGTTCGGCGGTCTAGCGCCGGCGGTGTTTACCCAGATGACGCCGCCGCCCGGCTCGTCGGGCGGCCTTCTCAACGCGATCGTCGGCAGCCTCGTCATCACTTTCCTCGGCGTCGCCATCGGCGCTCCGCTCGGCATGCTGGCCGGCACCTACATGGCCGAATATGGGCGCTATTCGAAGCTGACTTTCGTCGTCCGCTTCATCAATGACATCCTGCTCAGCGCGCCCTCGATCATCATCGGCCTGTTCATCTACGAGGTCATGGTGGCGCGCGTCGGCCATTTCTCCGGCTATGCCGGCGCCTTCGCGCTGGCGGTGATCGTCGTTCCGGTCGTCGTGCGCACGACGGAAGACATGCTGCTCCTCGTCCCTGATTCTTTGCGGGAGGCCGCCAGCGCGCTCGGCCTGCCGCGTTCTCTAGTGATCATCAAGATCGCGTATCGCGCGGCGCGCGCCGGCCTCATCACCGGCGCTCTTTTGGCGGTCGCCCGCGTCAGCGGCGAGACCGCCCCGCTGCTCTTCACTTCGCTCAACAATCAATTCTTCAGCACGGATTTGAACGCGCCAATGTCTACGCTGCCGGTGGTCATCTTCCAGTTTGCGTTGAGCCCCTACAAGGAATGGCAGCAGCTCGCCTGGGTCGGCGCCCTTATCATCACTTTCGCCGTGCTGTCGCTTTCCATCACGGCGCGCGCGCTCGGAGCTCAGAGGACACCGAAATGATTGCGACGAACGCCCCCCTTAGTCCGCCGCAAAAGTTCAGCGTTCGGCGGCTGAATTTTTTTTATGGCGACATCCATGCTTTGAAGGAAGTCAGCGTCCCGCTCTACGCTAACCGGGTGACTGCGTTCATTGGACCTTCAGGGTGCGGCAAGTCGACGCTGCTGCGCGTGCTGAACCGCATGTACGACCTTTATCCGAACCAACGAGCCGTTGGCGAAGTGCTGCTCGACGGCGACAACATCCTGCGGCCGGACCAGGACGTGAACCTTCTGCGCGCCCGCGTCGGAATGGTGTTCCAGAAACCGACGCCGTTTCCGATGTCGATCTACGACAACATCGCTTTCGGGATCAAACTTTATGAAAAGGTCAATAAGTCCGAACTCGACGACAGGGTTGAGCAAGCGCTTAGAAGCGCCGCGTTGTGGACGGAAGTCAAGGATCAGTTGAAGGCGTCGGGCCTGTCGCTGTCCGGCGGACAGCAGCAGCGCCTTTGCATCGCCCGCACGGTGGCGATACATCCTGACGTCATTTTGCTGGACGAGCCGTGCTCCGCCCTTGATCCGATCTCGACCGCGAAGATCGAAGAGTTGATCGATGAGTTGAAGGAAAATTACACGATCGCGATCGTCACCCACAACATGCAGCAGGCCGCCCGCGTCTCCGAATACACGGCGTTTATGTATCTTGGCGAACTCGTCGAGTTCGGGGTGACCTCGCATATCTTCACCTCGCCGGAGAAAAAGCAGACGCAGAACTATATCACTGGCCGGTTCGGGTGATTCCGCCCAGCCTCGAGGAACAGGACCATGTCCGACCACACTGTTAGAGCTTTCGACACGGAACTTGAAGGCCTCGGTCAGATGATCGCCGAGATGGGCGGCATCGCCGAAAAAATGCTGTCGGACGCCATGGACGCGCTTTCCGACTTCGACACCAAGCTGGCCCAGGCGACGATCGCCATCGATCCGCGCCTCGACGCCATGCAACGCGAGATCGAGGAACAGGCGATTTTGACGATCGCCAGACGCCAGCCTCTCGCCGTCGACTTGCGCGAAATCATTGCGACGATCCGCATTTCGAATGATCTCGAACGCGTCGGCGATCTCGCCAAAAACATCGCCAAGCGCGCCATCCGGGTTGCCGGGGACGTGCGCATTCCGCGCGCCATCGTCGGCCTCAGATCGATGCACGACCAGGCGGCGATTTTGCTGAAGGACGTGCTCGACGCTTATTCGGAGCGCGATGCCGAACGCGCGCGCGCGGTCTGGACCTATGACGCCGAGCTCGACTCCTGGAGGATTCGGTCTTTCGCGACCTCCTGACGTTCATGATGGAGGATCCGCGCAATATTTCGTTCTGCGCGCATCTGCTGTTCTGCTCCAAAAATATCGAGAGGATCGGAGATCACGCGACCAATATCGCCGAGACGGTCGTCTATCTCGTCACCGGCGAAGTCATGCCGATCGATCGACCCAAGGGCCGCAATTTCTTATCCGATCCATCTTCCGCAGCGGGTTCAAAACAATGAGCGATGTTCAAAATTCCGTTGAAATCGTCTGCCGCCAATGGTGCGCGGCGTCAACGCCACTCCCGCTCCGCGCATTCTCGTCGTCGAGGATGAAGCCGCCCTTAGCTTGCTGCTCGCCTATAACCTCGAGGCGGAGGGCTTCGTCGTTGACCGCGTCGAGCGCGGCGACGAGGCCGAAGTCAGGCTGAGCGAAGTCTCCCCGACCTCGTCATCATTGATTGGATGCTCCCCGGCGTCTCGGGTCTCGAGATTTGCCGCCGGATGCGCGCGCGGGAGGCGACGCGCAGTCTGCCCGTCATCATCCTCACGGCGCGTGGCGAAGAAAGCGAGCGCGTGCGCGGCCTTTCAATTGGCGCCGACGATTATGTGGTCAAGCCCTTTTCCGTGCCGGAACTGATGGCGCGGGTTCGCGCTTTGCTGCGGCGGGCGCGGCCCGACCGTGTTGCCAGCGTGCTCTGCGCCGGCGATCTCGAACTCGATCGGCAGAACTGGCGGGTTCATCGCGGCGCGCGCGACGTGCATCTCGGACCGACCGAATTCCGCCTGCTCGAGCATTTGATGGAGAAGCCCGGCCGGGTCTTCTCGCGCGCGCAGCTGCTTGACAGCGTTTGGGGCCTTTCGGCGGAGATCGACGAGCGAACCGTCGACGTTCACGTTGGACGTTTGCGCAAGGCTTTGTCGAATCCCGGCGAAAAGGACCCGATCCGCACCGTCCGCGGCGCAGGCTATTCGTTCGATGAGACTTTCGGCAAAGCATGACCCTAATTGCTTTGCGCAATCCGCCTTCGAAATTCCCGTCTAATGTCGAATGCGTTTGCGTCGACGCGGCTGCGCTTCGTTTGGGTTCAGGGCGCGATGCGCGATCGGCTCAGCCGGCAGTGTAAGGACGGGCGCGCCGCCGCTCCTGCTGCGGCTGGTAGGCGATCGCCGCATGGCAGCCGCAATACGGTCCCTCGCCAGGCGTCTTTCGCGCGCCGCAAAAACGGAAATCGGCTTGCGTCGGATCGCCGATCGGCCATCGGCACATCGAATTCGCGCAATTCCAGGATCGTCACGGGTTCGACGATCGGGACGACGACTTCGCTGTGGCGCACGTCACTGTGTTGCGCGGGCGCCTCATAGGCGACGGGCCGGACGGCTAAAGCGGTGTTGCCGCGAATGAAGGTTGCACCGCGGCCGGCCTGACCATGCGCGAGCTGGCGGGGCGCTGGCTGCCTTTGTCCCGCCGGCTGGGGGCTCCGTGCGCGGCTGACCAGCCGCTCTGCGGGCGCGCCGACGGCCGCGGCGTTTGGCGGGGGCTCGGCGACGCGTCAGATTTCGCCCGGCCGGAGAGGCCAAGCCTGTAGACCTTGCCGATGACGGCGTTGCGGGTCAGCCCGTTGGCGAGTTCGCTCGCTATCTGCTGGCGCTCATGCCCTGGAGCCAGAGCTTCTGCAAGAGATCGATGCGTTCGTCGGTCCAGGACATCAGCGGTCTCCTACTATTAGTTAAAAAGGCGTCAGCGAAATTGAACGTCTGACTAACAAGTGTTCGCCGCGCGAGCCTTGCCGACCGAAATTATTCCGATCATGGGAGCGTCCCAATGAATTCTCGATTGGCTGCGAACCCATGCCGGCGGTCGGCAACTTCCGGTTTCTAATCGACAGACAATCGACCGGGTTACTTGGCGGCACGACATCTCGTAGCTAACGATCGAAAGGCTACACTAGCTGTTGAATCGCACGCAAGCCCCGCAGAAGGCTTCGCGAACGTTTTCAACAGATGCTTGCGCCAAAAAGTTACGCTCCTGCCTTGCTGTCGCCGCCGAAATCCCCGCCCTTCCAAAATTCGCCCTCGACGGCTGAGCGGCTCGCGTCTCCCGCGTCGCTCTGTCGCTCCGTTACTGATCGCCGCAAAATGGCTCGTCGAATAAGGCTGTGAGCATTGCGGCGAATATAGGGAACGCGCCTTGCGCCGGGCTGACGGGCGCAAGTTGAGAGCAAGTCTATTCTCTCTTTCGCCATGCCGCTGGGCGGCGGCGGATCGATCGAGGCCGCCGCAACCCGCCGTCTCGCCATTCGATTTGACCAGGCCGGAGGGAATGCCTAGATTGTTAAGATCGCAGTCCTTGCCGCCCCTCGGGCGGCATTTGATTTTGAAGGTTCGCGGAGTTTTGATCGCGAACCCGCGCATTGAATCTGGAGCGAACTCGTGACATCGTCGCTGCTTCCGACCTATGCCCGCGCCGATCTCGCCTTCGATCACGGCGACGGCGCCTGGCTGACCGCGACGACGGGCGAGCGATATCTCGATTTCGGCGGCGGCATCGCCGTGGCCTCGCTCGGCTATTCGCATCCGCATCTCGTCGCGACGCTGATCGAGCAGGGCGGCAAGCTCTGGCACACGTCGAACCTGTTTCAAATCCCGCAGGCCGAGCGTCTCGCCGCGCGCCTTTACGAGGCGAGCTTTGCGGACTTATGTCTTCTTCACCAATTCCGGCGCCGAAGCCGTCGAAGGCGCGATCAAAACCGCGCGCAAATATCAATCGGCGAGCGGGCATCCGGAGAAATTCCATATCATCACCTTCGAAGGGGCTTTCCACGGCCGCACTATCGCTACCGTCTCGGCGGGCGGAAATCCAAAATATCTCGAAGGGTTTGGTCCGCCGCTCGCGGGCTTTGATCACCGTCGCCTTCGGCGACCTCGATGCGGTCGAGGCCGCGATCGGGCCGCAGACCGGCGCGATCTTGGTCGAGCCGATCCAAGGCGAGTGGCGGCATCCGCGTCGGCTCGCCGGAATTCCTGCGCGGTCTTCGCGCGCTTTGCGACAAGCACGGCCTTTTGCTGGTCCTCGATGAGGTGCAGTGCGGCGTCGGCCGGGTCGGCAAGCTGTTTGCCTATGAACTGGATGGCGTCACGCCCGACATCATGGCGATCGCCAAAGGCATCGGCGGCGGGTTTTCCGCTCGGCGCCTTCCTATGCACACGTGAGGCCGGCGAAGGGCATGGTCGTCGGGCACCCATGGCACGACCTATGGCGGCAATCCGCTGGCGACAAGCATTGGCAGCGCCGTTCTCGACGTCATGCTGGCGCCGGGGTTCCTCGACTCATGTCGCCGCCAAGGGCGCCAAACTGAAGCAAGGCCTCATCGGCTTACGCGAGGCGCATCCTGACGTAATCGCGGAAATTCGTGGCGAGGGACTGATGTTGGGATCGCGCTTGCGGGTCGCCGTCGCCGATTTCGTCGCGGCCGCGCGGGCGGAAAAGATCATCGTCATTCCGGCCGGCGACAATGTCGCGCGCGTGCTGCCGCCGCTGATTATCGACGAGGAAGAGATCGCCGAGGGCTTGAAGCGCCTCGCCGCGGCGTGCGGGCGTTTCGAAGGCCGTGACTCCGTTGTGCTGAACGAGGCGGACGGATGAGTCGCGCGAACCCCGACGACAGGGCCGGAGCACGGCATTTTCTCGATCTTTCGGAAATTCCAGCGGCCGAACTTGCGCCATATCCTTGACGATTCGGCGGCGATGAAGTCCGTCCGGCGCAAGGGCCGCCGCGCTGTGGAGCAACCGCTCGCGGGCAAGGTCCTGGCGATGATTTTCGATAAGCCGTCGACCCGCACGCGCGTCTCTTTCGACCTCGCCATGCGCGAGCTCGGCGGCGAGACGGTCATGCTGACCGGCAAGGAAATGCAGCTTGGCCGCGGCGAGACGATCGCCGATACGGCGCGCGTCCTGTCGCGTTTCGTCGACGCCATCGTCATCCGCATTCTCGAACATGACGACCTGCTCGAGCTGGCGCAGCCACGCCGATGTGCCGGTGATTAATGGCCTGACGAAGCGCTCGCATCCCTGCCAGGTGATGGCCGACGTCTTGACCTTCGAAGAGCGCAAGGGGCCGATCAAGGGCCGCAAAGTCGCCTGGTCGGGCGACGCCAACAACGTGCTCGCGAGCTGGGTGCACGCCGCGCAGCGCTTCGATTTCTCGCTCAATGTCGCGACCCCGCCAGGAACTTGCCTTGCCGCGCGAACTCTTCGATTGGGCGCGCCGCGCCGGCGCAAGCGTCAGTGTCACGTCCGATCCTTTCGAGGCAGTGGACGCGGCGGACGCGGTGGTCTCCGATTGCTGGGTATCGATGGGCGACAAGGACGAGGCGTCCCGGCACAATCTGCTGGCGCCGTATCAGGTCAACGCCAAGCTCATGGCGGCCGCGGCCAAGGACGCGATCTTCATGCATTGCCTGCCCGCGCATCGCGGCGAGGAAGTCACCGACGAAGTCATCGATGGTCCGCAATCGGTCGTCTTCGACGAAGCAGAGAACCGGCTGCACGCGCAAAAAGGCATCCTGGCCTGGTGCCTTGGCGCGACGAAGCCCCTTGCAGAAACGCAAGTTGCGGGAGACGCGCGGGCATGAGCGACCGGCCGCAGCGAGCAAGCAAGGCGACGCGTCCGGTGTCCGATCGGGGCGAGGACGATTCGGTGCTGCCCTTTTCCGTCGAGCCGCTCGACGTGCGCGGACGCGTCGTGCGCCTAGGGGCCAGCGTCGACCATATTCTTGGCGCGGCACGGCTATCCGGCGCCGGTTGCGCGTCTCGTCGGCGAGGCTCTGGCGCTGACCGTCCTGCTCGGGTCGTCGCTGAAGATCGACGGACGGTTTCAGCTTGCAGACGCGCAGCGACGGCGCCGTCGACATGCTGGTCGTCGATTTCGATGCGCCCGACCGCTTGCGCGCCTTCGCGCGTTTCGATGCCGCCCGGCTTGCCGGCGCGACTGCGAGGGAGCGCGGACCTGCTCGGCACCGGCCATCTCGCCTTTACGGTCGATCAGGGCGATGAAGCCTCGCGTTATCAGGGCATTGTCGCGCTGGAGGGGCAGGGCCTGGAGCAGGCCGCGCATCAATATTTCCACCAGTCGGAGCAAATTCCGACACAGGTTCGGCTCGCCGTCGCGCAGAGCATGACGGCGCGGGGCTGCAGCTGGCGCGCGGGCGGCCTCATGGTGCAGTTTCTGCCGAGCGCGCGCGAACGGCGGCGCCCGATCGATCTTGATCCTGGCGACGCCCCGGACGGAATTTTGTTGGAGGCGCCGGCCGAAGACGACGCCTGGATGGAGGCCAAAGCGCTCGCCGCGACGATCGAAGACCATGAACTCGTCGATCCAACCTTATCCAGCGAACGGCTGCTCTACCGGCTGTTTCACGAGCCCGGCGTCAAGGTCTTCGGGCCGAAGCCGGTGCGCGACGCCTGCCGCTGCTCGGATGAGGGAATCAAGGCCATGTTGCGCGGCTTCCCGGCGGGCGACCGTAAAGAAATGATCGGCGACGACGGCATGATCGGCGTCACCTGCGAATTCTGCTCGACGTTCCGCGCCTTCGATCCCAAGGATTTTGAGGCGTAGACGACAGCGACTATCTCGAGAGAAGCGAAAAGCAGCTTATATAAAGGTTTAGTATTTAGCTTTAGTCGATTTGACTTTAAGCAACTACGCAACGCTCCGCCGAAGCCGCCAAAGAGATCAAGGAGTTGATCTCGTCTTCCTTGGCTGAGGTCACTCAAGGCGTCGACCTCGTCGGGCAGACCGGCAAGGCGCTAAAAGAGATCATCGCAAAGGTCTCCAAAATCGACAAGGTGGTCTCGGCAAATGCCCAGCGGCGCCAGGGGAGGCGGCCAGTTTGGCGGAAGTCAACAACGCAGTGACCCAAAATGGATCAATCCACGCAGCAGAACGCCGCGATGGTCGAGCAGGCGACCGCCGTCAGCTATGCTCTGCGGAACGAGGTCTCGGAGCTCATCAACTCGGTCGGCGGATTTCGAACTGGATCGCGGCCTGGCCGCCGAGGCGCCAGGCGCCGCGCAACGTCATAGTATGAACGCGGCGCCGCGCCTTGCTCTCAAGACCGTCGCAGGCCTGCGCGGAGGGAACGCCGTGCGCAAAGCAAGCGCCGCCCCCGCACCGGAAAGCTGAAAGGAGATTTAATCATAAGCCAAAAGGTTTGGCGTAAGCCTCATGATCGACGCGCGTCCTCGGTGCCACAGGCCGGGGGCGAGCGAGGCTCCCGCTTCGCGCAGGCAAGGATCCGGGTTCGCATATCCGACGCCGCGCGGCGAAGGCCGAACAGCTTAGCGACTGCGTCCGCGAGGTCGACGCCGGGCCGCGCCTGCGTCTGCGCAAGAGCGATCGCCGCCTTTATTTCGATTGCGGCGATCATGTCGGGCTTTCGCAAGCGGGCCGGCCCGCCGGCCCTGCCGCGAACTTGCGGCGCGCTGTTTTGGCGATGCGTGAACCAAAATCCTTCGTCGCAGCGGACCTCCGACGTTTCCTTCAGCAAAAGATCCAAAGCAGCGGCGATCATCGTCGCGGCGCGAAAGCTCAGGCGGCCGCGCCCAAAGAACGATCCGACCCGGCGCATGATCTCGTCTTGACGAATGGGGCCTTCCTGTTTGATCACCTCCCGCGCGATCCCGGCGAGCCGTTGCACGCCGACCCTTTCGATTTTTGCGCCGCGTCGAAGCTTGCATTTCGCCAGCGCATAGGATCGCAGTTTGGGGGCGATTTCCGATGGATTTTCCGGCTCGGCGGAATCGGGCTTGAGGACCGTATTTGCGAGCGTTGGGCCGCGTCCTGTTGCACTGCGCGCCAGCCGCGGCTTCGGCGTTGTTTCGCGCGCGCCCGGAGCCGCGGCGGGCGAAGGCTCCTCGACGCCGCCGCCCGCGGCTATAACAGCCGCCTTGAGCTTGCGCATTTGCTGGTCGCGCCGGTAAAACCAGTCCGTGCTCCAGATGCGATGAATGCGCCAGCCGAGCCCTTCAAGGACTTCCTGGCGCAGCCGGTCGCGCTCCCTCGCCCAGAGAGCCGAGTGATAGGTCGCGCCGTCGCATTCGATCGCCAGCATGAAGCGTCCCGGGTTCGCCGGATCGCGAACGGCTAGATCGATCCTGAAGCCTGCCGAGCCGATCTGCGTTTCGACCTTATAGCCGAAGGCCTTCGATCGCGGCGGCGACGTTAGCCTCAAAGGGGGAGCCGAAATCAGCGCCGGTCGGCTTGGCCTCCTCGAGAATGCCGGTTTCCGCGAACTGGAGAAAGCGCTTCAGCACGCGCGGCCCCGCTCCTGTGGCGCGTTCGAGATTGATGTCGCCGGAACCAAAAGAAGCGAAGATCTCGCATCGCGCTCTGGCGCGGGTGAACAATACGTTGAGGCGCCGCTCGCCGCCCTCGCTCGAGATCGGTCCAAAAACCATGCTCTCAAGCGGCTTGCCGGGCTCGCGCGGACCATAGCCGATCGAGATCATGATCACGTCCCGCTCGTCGCCTTGAACGTTCTCCAGATTTTTGACGAAAGCGTCCTCCCGTCCGCGTTCGCGAAGGAAGGCGTCGAGAAGCGGATCGCTTCTGCGCTTAGTTTCGAGACAATCGCCGATGAGGTCTCGCTGCGCCGTCGAAAAGGTGACGATCCCCAATGAGAGGTTCGGCCAGTTGCAGGCGTGCTCGGCGGCGGCGGCGCAGATCGCTTCAGCCTCGATGACATTGGTGCGCATACCACCGCGATCATAGGCGCCGGCGATCCGGCGGAGCAGCAGTCCCTTGTCGTTTTGCTGGCTCGACGGCGCCGGCGGCATCACGAGACGCTTGTAGAACTCCGCGTTAGAAACCTGAATGAGGGAGGGGTGGCGCGAGCGGTAGTGCCAGCGCAGCATCTGACTTTCGACGCCACGCGCTTCGCAAAGGGTCAGGATGCTTTCAAGATCGCTGACCGGCGCGCCGCCTTGGCCGCAGCCGGGTTTCGCCTCCTCTTCGTCGATGGGTTCCGCCTCGTCGGCGATCATGCGATCGAAGAACTGCGTCGGCGGCATCTGTTTCTTGTCGCCGACGACGACGATCTGGCGGCATCGCGCGACCAGGCCGAGGGCGTCGCCGGGCCGGACCTGGCTCGCTTCGTCGATGACGAGGAGGTCGAAAGTGAGCGCGCCCGGCGGTAAATATTGCGCGGCCGAAAGCGGGCTCATCAAAAAGACTGGCTTGATCTTTTGAATGGTCTCGCCCGCCGCCTTCATCAGTTTGCGAAGGGGCATGTGGTTACGCTTGCGGCCGATTTCGCCGCGGATGACGCCCATTGCGCCAAGGGCGCCGCGCGGAATTTCGGCTTGGTGACGCGCGCGGACGCTGAGGGCCGCCGCGCGACGCCGTCTTGTTTCGAGCGATTTGAAGGTCTCGATGAGCGCGTTATGGCGCTCGCCATCGAAGGCGGCGAGGTCTGGGTTCGCCGCGATCGCTTGTTTCCACGAGGCTTCGGCGAAGGCGGCCTCCAGCTTGGCGCACGCCTTTGCAGGCTGCAGCGCGCCGGTGGCGAGCGCCTCGGCGATCGAAGCGGGTCCGGTGGCGCGCAATCAGGCGATCGGCGGTCGCAAGACGGATCCATTCTTCGAAAAGGGCGGGATGGGCGGCCCACTGCACCGCGCGCTCGGCGAGGCGTTCGAGATCGATCGCGGCGATCGCCTTCGCCCGAAAGATCGCGGCGATATTGAGGTCGAGGGCCTGAATAGTCGCCGAGAGCGACTGCGCGAGCGCTTTGAGGCCGCTCTCGAAATCATCGGCGAAGGCGGTAGCGACGCCTTTGCGCGCGAGATCGATCACGCGGTCGAAGTCAAGATCGGCCTCGAATTCGGCGAGCCTTTCGATCGTACGTGCGGTCTTGAGCACGAGGGCGAAATCCGTCTCCGGCCCTCGCCAAACGTCGCCAAGGATGGCCTCGAGAAGATGCGACTGCGTCTCGACTGAACTCGAGAGCGCCTGACTGGTCAGGAGGTTGTCGAGCAGCACGACCCGATCGGCGGGTCGCTTCGGCAACGGCTCCGTCGCGACAGCGCGCAGCACGCGGTCGGCCTCGTGATAGTGGGCTCCGAATCGGGCGGGCCAGAATGCTGCGCCCTTTGCGAGGGCGGGGCGCAGACGCGCCAAGGGGGTTCGCCAAACTTTGTCATGGAATGAAGTGGAATAAAACGTCCGTCTGCGGCGCCATTCGAGACCTTGTTCGGCGGCCTCGATAATCTTCTGCGGCGATGGCGCGGCGGCGATCGCGGCAGCCATGCCAAGTCCTTCTCGCGGAACGTCGGCGATGATTCGCAGCAAGGCGATCAAAGTTCTGGCGATTATCCCGAACTTGACATAAACTTTTAGACATGATAGCGTCCTTCCATCGTAGGGAGGCCGTCATGTCTCGACCCAAGCCAGTCCATCAACTCTCCCTCGCCGAGTTCGAGCAACTTTTCCCAGACGAAGATGCTTGCAAGGCTTATCTGCAAGCGCGGCGCTGGCCGGATGGCGTCTATTGTCCGCGTTGTGGCAATCCTGCCGTCTACGATCTCCCATCGAAAAAATGGCATTGGCAATGTCCTCAATGCGCTCCCGGTGGCTCGACCGGATACCGCTTCTCGATTTTGGTTGATACGATCTTCGAAAATACAAATAAGCCGCTTCGCGACTGGTATCGCGTCATTCACCTCATGCTGACCAGCAAGAAGGGGATGAGCGCGATGCAAATCTATCGCTATATGGGCTTCGGTTCCTATAAAACCGCTTGGGAAATGTGCCACAAGGTCAGAACGGCGCTTATCGAAGATGTCAAGAAGCTCGGCGGCATCGTAGAAGTCGATGAAACCTTCGTCGGGGGAAGAGATCAGAACAAGCACAAAGACAAGCGTGGCGGGCGCGGCGGCGGCATTGGAACTGGCAAAGCTGCAGTCGTCGGTGCGGTCCAGCGCAAAGGCAATGTCGTTGCTCGCGTTGTCGCAAACATCCAAGCCGCAACATTGACCGCTTTCGTTCGCGAGGCCGTTTCGACCAAAGTGAGCCTTATCTGCACGGACCAATGGGTCGGTTACAAGCACCTCGATAAGAAGTACCCGCACGCCACGGTCGACCATACGCGGGGCCAATATGTTATTGGTGCAGTCCATACCAATACGATTGAAGGTTTCTGGTCGATCTTCAAACGCGGCTGCATTGGAACTTTCCACAAAGTCAGCAAGAAGTACCTGCCCCTCTATGTCGCGGAGTTTCAGTTCCGATATAACCATCGACTGAACGCGGATATCTTCGGAGAGGCGATCAAAGGATGCTAAGACGATGTCAGGGAATTGTTGCAGGCATTTTTTTAATAGGGATTGCGCTATTCTATGTAAAAGAAATATTGAGGCCATCACTTGGCCCCCATGCAGCGACAAATTATATAGGACACACTTCCACCAAATATGAACAACGCCAAAAAAATGTATTCGGAGCCTTTTGGAGGTGGACCACCTCTGATGCTGTCTCGTTTTATACCGCGATTCTTTCCATCTTTAGCGGTATCCTCGTTGTTGTTTCCTTTATCCAAATACGTTATTTGATCCTCTCGGACAAAACTGCCCGAATCGCGGCCGAAGCTGCAGAAAAAGCCGCGAATAGCGCTATCGCATCCAATGAACTTAGTAATAAGCAATTCATCGCTGACAATAGGCCTTGGCTCTCCGTAAAAGTAAAGCCTGCCAGCGATTTTATATTTAATGCATCTGGAACAGCAAGCATTGATATAAAATATACTATTTGTAATGTAGGTAAGAGCCCGGCTCTGAGAGTTAAATCTTTTGGGATATGCCCAGATACTTCTGGCAGAGTTGTTACTCGCGAGTTTGAAAGATATAGAATAGCCTTCAAAACCGGGCATATAATAGCCCCCGTTATTAACGTAGGAGAACCGCTTTTCCCTAATGAAATAATTACGTATACAAAATCCGTTACCATCCCAGTTGATGGGGGCGTCATACAACCGATCATATTTATATGTGTTCAATACAGCCCATCGGATAACTCTGCAATTTCTCAAACTGCCTATATGATCGATGTTACAATTGTTGATGATCAGGGTATCAATTGGCCACTCTCGGTTAATGAAGGGAATATATCTATTAAACGTATCAATTTTAGTCATTTCCCTATCGGAGCGGTTACTGACTAATGCTTCTGTTATATCAGGAATGATAAAACACATAAGCATTAAAACGAAGGCGCAGGCCTGTCGCCACCACCTATAACGTCGTTTGCGCTTTATGTCAAGTTCGGGATAATCGCCAAAGTTCTAACACCCGAAATCGTCGGGCTTTGCTGAAGGCCGAGAAATCGCGCGATCCCGGTCGCCGTGGAGGCCAACGCCGCGGACGCGTCGCTAAGACTCTTGAGTCGGGGTACCAGACGCTGAAAATCAGCCGGTTGTAAAGCGGTCTGGCCGACGCCGAAATAGACATGGCGGGTAAGCGGCCCGGCGCTTTCGGTGAGCCTGGCGAGCCGCTCGACTCTGCGCATTTTTTCTTCGTAAGCAGCTTGTGTCCAGCCCACGGCGGCTTCGACGAGGGAAATGTCCGGCGTGATTTGGCTAACCGTCGCCGCGATCTGGATCGAGAGCGCCTGATAAGGCGTCATCCCGGTTTGACCGATCGGCGCGTGAAGTCGACCAGCGGTATGGTTCACCGCGTCGCGCGCGATCTTCAGCTCCTCGGCGGCGCCGGGGTCCTCCAAATCAAAGTCTGCGGTCGACTGCAGCGTCCTGTCGAGTTGTTCGGCGACCAGCCGTTTGCTCGTCGTACGGCTGTGCAGCTCAAGACATAGCTCTTCGAGTCCCGCCTCCTTGAGGCGATCGTGGACGACATTGAGCGCGGCCATTTTTTCGGCGACGAAAAGCACCGATTTCCCTGCGTGGGCGGCGCCAGCGATGATGTTCGTGATTGTTTGCGATTTGCCGGTGCCCGGCGGCCCTTGCACAATGAGATTGCGGCCCGCGCGCACGGTTTCGATGACTCGGGTCTGAGAGGAATCGGCGTCGACCACATGAATGAGATCGGCGGGCTCGAGCATTGCGTCGAGCTTGACGTCGTCTGGGAAAAGCGTTGGCTGGCTGGCGAGGCCGTCGCGGAGCAGACCGCGCACCAGGACATGCGTGACGAGCGCGTTGTTCGGCCAATTGGCTGGCTCGAGATCGCGCACGATCGAGAGCTTCGACGACGAAAAGAAACCAAGTTCGACGCCGTCCGAGTCGATCGACCACCGGCGCTTCGATTCGACGGCGGTGGCGACCTCGTCGAAATAGGCGCTTGGCAGCCAATCGTCGCTTTCAGGCAGATCCGGCAGGGCGATGCCGAAATCGCCGCGCAAGCGCTCCTGCAGCGCTTGATTCGCGGTGACGTCATCGTCGCGGAAGGTTAGGTCGAACGCCGATCTCTTGGCGTCGTGCGCCAGATTGACCGGCAGCAGGATCAGCGGCGCCTCCCGCAGCGCCTCCGATTTCTCGTCTTCGTACCAGCGCAAAAAGCCAAGAGCCAGAAACAAGATATTTA
Source organism: uncultured Alphaproteobacteria bacterium (assembly GCA_963815815.1). Lineage (GTDB taxonomy): Bacteria > Pseudomonadota > Alphaproteobacteria > Rhizobiales > Beijerinckiaceae > Methylocapsa. The sequence continues at coordinate 303,718 of CAWFIA010000003.1, read as the reverse complement.
CGCCCCGCTCTTCCTCGGCGGTCTTCGCGTCGCGGCAAATCGCGTGGAGGCGCCTCTGCAGAAGGTCGGCCGGCAGCAAGGTCTGCAATCCGTTGCGGTTCGCGTAGTTTGGCCGCGAAACGGGTTCCTTGTCGGCAAGTCGGGTTATCCGCGTCGCCGCAGCGTCCCGGTCGGCGTCGTCGCCGCCATTTGCGGCGAGAAAGCGGAACGGCTTTCCCTCGCGTGCGAGATGAACGTAAATGGCGTCTGGCTTTGCCGCGGCGATCGGCAAGCAACGCGTGCGCTTCGACCCGCGCGGTGTGTGGATAAGGCGGTTGCGTGTTCCGGTTTCGATGAGTTTGAGGCGTGTTTCAGCGAGCAGCCTTTCGATATGGCCGTCGTTCGCGTCGATCCTGCAAATCTTGTGCGCCGCTGTGATCGAAGTAACCGCTCCCATAGATCCGCCTCTGGTTCTGGGGCTGTCCGAATCGCCCTAGAAAAGCCATATTCTATAAGCGTAGCAGTAGGTCATGATGACTTATTAGTAAATATATCCGTCATACATCATTAATTATATGATGAACGCATTATTAGTAAAACCGTGCCGATCCAGAGCCTTACAAAGCGAGGATCGCCGCGTGATGGTGCTTTCAACCGAAAAATGGCGCATGATCGCTTGCGGCGCCGGGTAGACGCCGCAAAGGACGAATTGATGAAGTCGATCCTGATACCGGTCGAGGACCATTTGTCGATGGACGCGGTCATGGAGACCGCTTTGCTGTTGGCGCGCGCCTTCAACAGCTACATGGAGGGGGTCGCGGTCGGCCCGGACATCGCCGAGTTCGTCGCCGCCGATTTCGCTTTGAGCGGCGTCATTCTAGATGATCGGACGCGCCGCGATTTCGTCGACCACAGCCGCAGAAGGCTGGAGAGCTTCATGCAGGCGCGCCGCATCGAGCGTCCGAAAGGGGATGAGAATTGTCCGTCCTTCGGCTGGATCGGCGACACGCTTTTGTCCGACAACGCAGTCGGCGAATATGGACGCGTCTTCGACGTCATCGCTGTCGGCCGGCCCGGGCCGGGACCGCAGCGGCCGCGCACATCGACGCTGGAAGCTGTCCTGTTCGAGAGCGGCAGGCCGGTGCTGATCGCGCCGCCGGAGCCGCCGCAAACACTCGGCGAGCGCATTGCGATCGCATGGAACGGCACCACGGACACGGCGCGCAGCATTGCTTTCGCCATGCCGTTGCTGACCCGCGCCCAGGATGTCGTCATCTTGACCGTCCCGGGCCCGTCGCTGCCCGGGCCGAGCGACGAGCAGCTGGCGAAAAACCTTCGCCGCCACGGCGCCCCGGCGCGCGTCGGCCTCGTCAACGAGGGCGACAAGACTCCCGCGGCGGCGCTTCTCGATACGGCTGCGGCCCTCGGCGCGGATCTCTTGATCAAGGGCGGCTATACGCGCAGCCGGCTGCGTCAGCTCATTTTCGGCAAGGTCACCAGCGAGATTTTGGCGGAGGCCAACTTGCCGGTATTCATGGCGCATTGAGGCCGCGAGGCGCTGCAATCCTCCAGTAGACCTTCGGAAGTCCAAAACGCCCGCTCGACGCAGCCCGGGGCCTTAGCACTGTTGGCGTCATTTCCGGCGGAACGGCGCGGCGCATAGCAATGCTTCCAACGCTTAGTTTAAGAATTCATCGGAAAGATTTCGCTTAGACAGGCGAATTCAGATATATTTCTAATCATAGACTATGTTGTCCTTGATTTGCGCTCTCGGATGCTGATAGTCATTTAGGCATATAATTGTCATAAAGAAGGGCCGGCCGGCGAATTTTTGTCCCGTTGAGGCCGCTCATTATGGGATAAGGCTATGATTTGATTGGCCGTAGCTGGAAATTGAGGCGCCTTTTGCGGGATGGTGGTCCGCTTGGAGGGATGCTGCGTGTCGGGAATTATTCTATGGCAGGGAGGAACTATTCTATGACGCGGGCCGAAGATAAGGCAAATAACGACAGGAACGGCCGACGCGGCCTTTGTCGCGGGACGTTGGCGGCCATTGGCTTGAGCGTGGTCGTCTGGTCAGCGCCCGCCCTGGCGCAGGAGCCCGTTGCGGTTCCGGATCACGCCGCCCCGGCCGCCGTCCGGGAAGGCGCCGGGGCAGGCCAGCCCGCCGCGTCTCCCGATGTCTCCGGTGCGGCGGCGCCAAAGCTTTCGGCGAGCGCGCCAGGGGATCTTCCCTCGGCGCTGCCGAGCAACCTTTCCCCCTGGGGCATGTTCCTGCACGCCGATGTCGTCGTAAAAATCGTTATGGCGGGGTTGGCGTTCGCTTCCGTCGTCACTTGGACGATCTGGCTGGCGAAGAGCATCGAACTGTGGGCCGCGCGGCGTTCGGCGCGCCGCGACTTCGCAAGTCTCGGCGCCGCTGCGAACCTTGCCGCCGCGCGAAAAGCATTCGAAGACGCATCCTCGCCAGTCGCCCTGTTCGTCCGCGCCGCCGCCAGCGAAGAGGAGCGCTCCTCGGGTTTGCCGGCCGATGGCGTCAAGGAGCGCATCGCCGCTCTGCTGTCGCGGCTCGAAGCCCATGCCGGGCGCAAAATGGCGTGCGGCACCGCAATCATCGCGACCATCGGCTCGACCGCGCCATTTGTCGGCCTGTTCGGCACGGTTTGGGGCATTATGGACAGTTTCATCGGCATATCGAAAAGCCACACCACCAATCTCGCCGTCGTTGCGCCCGGCATTGCCGAAGCGCTGCTTGCGACCGCGATGGGCCTCGTCGCCGCCATTCCCGCCGTCATGATCTATAACGCCTTCGCGCGCGCTATTAGCGGATACAAGGCGCGGCTCGGCGACGCCGCGGCGGAGGTCCTTCGTCATGTTTCGCGCGATCTCGACCGCGCCGCATCGGCTCCCCCCTCGCACGACGAGCGCGTGATCGTCATGCGCCGCCCGGCGGAGTAAGCCGATGGCCGTGCGTCTGGGCCCCAGCGACGACGAACTCGACGTCAATCATGAGATCAACGTCACGCCTTTCATCGACGTCATTCTTGTCCTTTTGATTATTTTCATGGTCGCCGCGCCTTTGTCGACAGTCGACGTCAATGTCGATCTGCCGGCCTCCACCGCGAAGCCTGCGCCGCGGCCCGACAAGCCGCTGTTTTTGACCATCAAGTCCGATCTGACCCTCGCGCTCGGCGAAGAACCGGTGACGCAGGAAGGCCTCGGCGCGGCGCTCGACGCGCTGACCGGGGACGATAGGGATCAGCGCGTCTTCGTGCGGGCGGACAAGAGCGTCACTTATGGCGACGTGATGGCGGCGATGAATGTCCTGCGCGCCGCCGGCTATCTCAAAATCGGGCTCGTCGGCCTCGATGCGGGCTCGACCCCGCCGGCTAGCGAGCAGCCGGCGCCGGCGGACGACCATCCATGACGGCGCACGCCCATCTCGTGCTGCCGCCACATGAGGAACCTTCCGGACGGCGGTGGGTCTTCGCGGCGATCCTGGTCGTTCTCGTCCACGGCGGCCTCGTTTATTGGCTGAGCCGCAGGGTCGAGCCGCTCAATCCGGCCGGCGCGCCCGATTCTGCGATAATGATCGAGCTTCCGCCAATGGAGGCCGCGCCGCCCGCGCCCGCCTCCGAAGCTTCTCCGCAGCCGCCGCTGGCGGAGCCGCCGCCGGAGCCGGAAAAGGCGCCGCCGACGCGGGCTGAGCCGGTTCCAGAGCTCGCTCCGGCGCCGAACCCTGAGTTGGTGCTGGTCGCGCCTGAAAAACCAATCCCCAGGGTCGAGTCAAAACCGGAGATGAAAACGATCCGGGAGCGGCGAGAAACCGAGCTAAAGCGCGAGGAAGCCAAGCGCGAGGAAAAAAGACGCGAGGAGGCCAAGCGCGAGGAAGTGAGGCGCGAGGAGGCCAAGCAGGAGGAGGCAAGGCGGGCGGAAGCGAGGCGGGCGGAAGCGAGGCGGGAGGCTGAACGGCGCGCCGGGGCGTCTGGCGAAGCCTCTCGCGGCTCCGCCGGCTCGTCGATGTCCGCCACCAATTGGCATAGTCTCATTCTGGCGGCAATCATCCGCAACCGGCCCAGCTCTGCGCAGGGAGCCGGAAGATCGACGATCGCGTTCACGGTCGACCGGTCCGGAAGGCTTGTATCGGCCAGTATCGCAAGCAGCTCGGGTTCGGGAGCGCTGGATCAGGCAGCCCTTGCGGCGGTGCGTAGAACAAGGTTCCCACCGCCGCCGCCCGGGATCGGCGGCGCCAGCTTCAATTTCAAGGTGCCGATTAATTTTCATTAGTAATTGCCGCGTTCTGGGCTGGAGGCGTTCTAAAGCGGGTTCGCAAAATGGAGCGTACGATGTCGCATAAGAATGTAATGTTGGCTCAACTTTCTCTCTGTGGACTCTTGGCGGCGGGACTGTTGTTGCATTCCGCGCCTGCTGCTCTGGCGGCTTCCGACGTCATTTCCAAATATGACGACGATAGCGACAAGACCCTCGACCTCGCCGAGGTCAAGGCCGCCGCTGGCGCGCAATTCGACAAATTGAATAAGGATTCCGACGACACGCTCGACGCCAAGGAAGCGAAGGGCGTCCTCGGCAAGAAAGAGTTCAAGGCCGGCGATCTGGACAATGACGGCACGCTGACCAAGGACGAATATCTTGCGATCGTGGAGAAGCTTTTCGAGAAAGCGGACGTCGACAATGACGGCACACTGGACGCTAAAGAGCTACGCTCGAAGGCTGGGCGCGCCTTGAAGCGCCTGATCGACTGAGCGCGCAGGCTCAAGGATCGTCCGCCGGATCGTTTAAACAAACGGTGCATCCGCAGGCGCCTTGGGCTATAACCCCGTCGCACGCGCTAAACGGATCGCCTATGCCTTCAAAACTCGATCAACTGAAAGCCATGACCAAGGTCGTCGCCGACACCGGCGACATGGAGGCGATCCGCGCCTTCGCGCCGGTGGACGCAACGACCAATCCGACGCTCATTCTCAAGGCGGCTCAGCTCGAAGCCTATGCGCCGCTCGTCGCCGAAGCGGTCGTCTGGGGCCGCAGCCGCAATCATTTGACCAGCGAAGTGGCCGACCGGCTCGCCATCAATTTCGGCGAGGAGCTGACCAAGATCGTTCCTGGCCGAGTCTCGACGGAAGTCGACGCGGATCTCTCCTTCGACGTCGAGGGCACCGTCGCCAAAGCGCGCGCAATCATCGCGGAGTATGAGCGCCGCGGCGTCGGACGCGACCGGATCCTGATCAAGATCGCCGCAACCTGGGAAGGCGCCAAAGCCGCAAAGATCCTTCAGGCGGAGGGGATCGACTGCAACATGACTTTGATCTTCTCCTTGGCTCAGGCGGTCGCCTGCGCCGACGCCGCCTCGTTTTTGATCTCGCCCTTCGTCGGCCGGATCCTCGACTGGCACGTCAAAGCCGAAGGCAAAACCTATACGGCGGAGACCGATCCAGGCGTCCTGTCCGTCCGGCAGATCTACAATTATTATAAAGCCCATGGCGCCAAGACCGTGATCATGGGCGCCTCGTTCCGCAACAAGGGCGAAATCGAAGCGCTCGCCGGCTGCGACAGGCTGACGATTTCGCCGCAGCTACTTGAGGACCTCGCCAAGGACGACGGCGCTCTGCCCCGTCGTCTCGACCCCATCGTGCCCGCCGGTCGCGCGCCGGCGAAGCTCGATCTCGACGAGAAGACGTTCCGGTTCCTATTGAATGAAGACGCGATGGCGACTGAAAAACTCGCCGAGGGAATAAGGCTGTTCGCCCGCGATCTTCGCGCGTTGCGTGAACTCGTGTCGGAAAGGCTGCTGGCGGCGGCGTGATCAGGACGATAGAGAGTTGCTACGTCATCTCATCATGAGCCGGTTTGACTGAGACTGTCCCGCTTTACGGCTATGGACAATATCAATTCATCAGCACAGTGGTTGCCACACCCCTAGTGCGGCCGGTTCGGCTATCGTCCCCGAACTTCCGTGTAAGGAGTTGTGAGACGACCTTCGCAGCAGCGGCGCTGAACGTCTGAAAGTGGGCGCTGCGGAGACAAATTTCGAACCCGCCCGCTCGTGGACTATCTAGCCGCAAACAGAGCTGGCACGGTTTGTCTGAAAAGTTTGTCCGGTCTAATAAGTGGAATCCCTGCCGGGTTCACGCCGCCGCGAACCGCCGGCAGCCGGGTGAAATAGACTGATCTGGGGTCAGCGGGTCAAGGCTCGAACGAGGTCTGCGGCCATCTTCGCCGCTCTCAGGCAGAAGCACCACTTAGTGACCCACGGCGCTAACCAACTGCTTGGAGCGCTAAGGCTATGCCCTGGCCACCCCCGATACACAGGGTGACGATGCCGCGCTTGAGGCCGTCTCGCTTCATCGCATGGAGGAGCCGCGTCGTGAGGATTGCACCGGTAGCCCCTATCGGATGACCATGGGCGATCGCGCCGCCCTCGACGTTGACGACGTCTTCGGATAGCCCCAGTTCGCGCGTCACGGCCAAAGAGATGGCGGCGAACGCCTCGTTGATCTCGATGCGATCTAAGTCGCCTACGGTCCACCCGGCCCGATCGATGGCTTGCCGGACGGCTGGAACCGGACCGATGCCGAACATGCCGGGCTCGACCGCGCCGAGTCCGTATGCGACGAGTTGCGCCATGGGTGCAAGATGGTTGGTATCGGCAAACCCGCGCTCTGCGACAATCATTGCGGCAGCGCCGGTGTTAAGCCCAGGCGCACTCCCCGCCGTGATGGTGCCGTCCTTGCGAAACGCCGGCTTCAGCTTGGCGAGAGAGTTGATCGTCGTGTCGGGCCGATTATGCTCGTCCCTGGTGAAGAATTCCGGCCCCTTGCGGCCCTTCACCTCTACGGCCACGATCTCTGCGTCGAATTTGCCGGCCGCCTGCGCGGTCGAGAAGCGCTGCTGCGAACGCGCCGCCCAGCGGTCCTGATCCTCGCGGGTGATCTGGTATTTTGTGGCGAGATCCTCTGTGTGCCAGCCGGAGTGCTCACCGGAGAAGGCGTCATTGAGCCCGTCGCGCAGCATGGAATTGTAAATCTCGGCATCGCCCATCCGGTAGCCCCAGCGGCCACCCGACATGAGGTAGGGGGCGGCATCCATGTTCTCCATGCCGCCAGCGATGGCGGCGTCAGTGAAGCCTAGCCAAATCTCCTGGGCGGCGGAGGCGATGGCCTGAGCTCCGGAACCACAAACACGGTTGACCGTCATGGCCGGCACTTCGACCGGCACGCCGCCATGGACGGCAGTCTGGCGAGCCGGATTCATCTTGTTGCCCGCCTGGATCACGTTGCCCATGACGACTGCACCCACCTTCGCCGGATCGAGCTCGGCACGGCGGAGCGTCTCGCGGACGACCGTCGACCCGAGTTCGGTCGCGGGCGTCGCCTTCAGCGAACCATTATACGTTCCGATCGCGGTACGAACCGGAGCGCAGAGTACGACATCTCGCATTGTCATGTTCACTTCCTCCACGAAAGCGCCTTTGAATGAGATGTCCCTCGCCCCTCACCGGGGAAGGCGATTCCCGCTCAGAAGGGGCTGCGGGCAAGCCAACCGCTTCGCCGATCAGACCTGTTCCTTGTTCTTCGGCGTCAGAATCTGGCGGCCGCGATACATGCCGGTCTTGAGATCGACGTGGTGCGGACGGCGCAATTCGCCGGAATCCTTGTCCTCCACGTAGGTCGGAGCTTTGAGCGCATCCGCGGAGCGGCGGAATCCGCGCTTCATCGGGGAGGTCTTGCGTTTCGGAACGGCCATGAGTGTAGTCTCGATAAAAACTGTCGGCGAGCGATAGGCTCGCAAGTGACGTTCAAAAGCGAACGCGCCTCATACAATGAAAAGCTGGCGCTGGCTATGGCAAAACGCCCCTTGAGGAATTCTGTCCATATCCGACCGCCGCGCCGGGAATTTTGAGGCGCGCTCAAACGAACGAAGTGTCATTGATTGAGATCAATGATAGTTAGGGCGTTCCAAAATATAGTTAACAGAAAATGGAGATCGGCCGTGCAAAACAGGGCGGCCGTTGTAAAGATCTCGGATCTCAGGATAAAGATGTTGAAGTCTCAATAAATGGAAGCGTTTTGACCATATCGCGTGTTAACAGCAACATGAATGGCGCTCCTCATCAATTTACTAACAATGAAGCAACATCAATTGTCGCTATTGTGTCAAAAACCGTCGCAAACAAATCTACATACAGAAATATACATACAATTCGCGTCAATTATCTGGAACGCTCTGGCTCGCCAGCCAAAAATAAAGTCATGGATTTGGTTGAATTCCGAAAAGGCCCAAATGGCGTATTTGAACTCCATATCACCTAGCCGCCCGCCCTGCGGCGCGCTCGCACGCGACACCGACCCCGCCGTTTGGCGCGCTGAAAACAGAACATTCAATTTACGCAAGCCGCGTCCGTGTTCCGCGTTCGCGCGATGATCGTCGCCGCGCGCCTGTCGAGTTGACGCGACGGGCGGCCGGGATTGCGCAGATGCGGATTGGGCAGGGCGGCGGCGAGCAGCGCGGCTTGCCGGAGGTCGAGCCGATCCACGCTCTTCCGGAAATAGCGCTCCGCCGCCGCCTCGGCGCCGAAGACGCCGTCGCCCCATTCGGCGATGTTCAGATAAACCTCCAGCACGCGCCGCTTCGGCCAGACGAAATCGATGAAGAGCGCGAGTGGGATCTCGATCCCTTTGCGAATGACCGATCGCGAAGACCAGAGAAAAAGGTTCTTGGCGGTCTGCATGGTGATCGTGGAGGCGCCGCGCGACGGGCCGTCTTCGTCGGCGGTATCGATCACTTCGCGCAAGGCGCCCCAATCGACGCCGTGATGGCGGCAAAAGAGCGCATCTTCGGACGCAATCACCGCTGTGCGCAAATTGGGCGAAATCTGATTCAGCGGGACATAAATGCGTTCATAGGGCTTGCCCTTCGCCCAGCGCGCCAGCATCAGCGTCGATGTCGGCGCGACGCTGCGATAGACGAAAACCAGCGCGATCAGGCAGAGCGCCATCGCCGCGAAGATATAAAGGAGGATCTTAAGAAATTTGCCAATAAATCGCATTTGGCCGAACCGCGCCGCCGCGCCCGAGCCTTGACCGATCTTACGTGATCGGGCAAGCCGGACCTGAACTTTATTCATTCGGCGCGGTTTCTGCCTCGCCTAGCAAGGAATGAGAGAGCTATGACGCAGGGGCGGCGGCGCAATTCGAGCAAAGGTTGAAGACGGTCGCCGCGACGATCGAGACCACCCTCGATCGCCTGCTTGACGCGGCGCCGCTTCCCGGCGAAATCGCGCGTCCGCCACGCCTGCTCGAAGCGATCCGCTATTCCACCCTTGGTGGCGGCAAACGCTTGCGGCCCTTTCTCCTCGTCGAGACGGCGCAGCTGCTCGGTGCCTCCGGCGATGGCGTCTTCCGCGCCGCGGCGGCGGCTGAAATGATCCATTGCTATTCACTGGTGCATGACGACCTTCCCGCTCTCGACAACGACGATCTGCGCCGCGGCCGGGCGACCACGCATAAGGCGTATGACGAGGCCACAGCGATCCTTGTCGGCGACAGCCTATTAACTTACGCTTTCGATGTGACGGCAGACCCGGCGACCCATGAAGATCCGGTAATCCGGGCCGAGCTCGTTTTGGCGCTCGCGCGCGCGGCGGGCTTTGGCGGCATGATCGGCGGCCAGGTGCTGGATCTTGAAGCGGAGCAGTCGCTTGAGGCGCATACGGCTGACGCTGTAATCAAGCTGCAATCGATGAAGACCGGCGCGCTTTTGCATTACGCCGTCATCGCCGGGGCCATTCTCGGCAAGGCCGACGCCAAGGCGCGCGCTGCGCTTTCGGCCTATGGCCATGCGCTCGGGGCGGCGTTCCAGGTCGCCGACGACATCCTTGACGTCGAAGCCGACGAGGCCGTATTGGGCAAGCGTGCGGGCAAGGACGCCGGGCGAAACAAGGCGACCCTCGTCGCCGCGCTTGGGCTCATGGCCGCTCGCGAGCGGCGAGACCGGCTGGCCGCCGAAGCCATCGCCGCGCTCGACTGGTTTTCGCCTGGCGCCGACGCGTCGATGCTGAAGGAAGCCGCGCGCTTTGTGGCGTCGCGCGCCAATTGAGCATGCCCCTGAGGGGTGCGATATGTTGCTAATAAGTTATCCTTATCAAACTGTCCGCGGCCATCCCCGCCTTTTCATCTCCGTGCTGGCCGGGCTTGTCGTCGGTTATCTTTTGCCGCCGTCCTTTCGCCCCGCGACGCGTCTCCTGATCGCCTGGAACGCCGGTACGTGGCTCTATTTTATCCTGTCTGCCATTTTGATCGTTACCGCGACGACCGATTCGATGCGCCGCCGCGCCCGCGACAGCGACGAGGGCCGGTTCTTTATCCTCGTGCTGACCAGCTGCGCCGCTTTGGCCTCGATCGGCGCGATCGTGGCGCAGCTCGCGGCCACCAAGGATATGACCGGGCTGACCAAAGGCCTGCATGTCGGGCTAGCGGCGGCGACGATCGTCAGCGCCTGGTTCTTCATCCATCTGACTTATGCGCTCCATTACGCGCATGAATACTTCGACGAACTGGACCAGGGTCCCCACAAGGACCCGAAAGACGCCGGCGGCTTGCGCTTTCCCGGGACGGAGACCCCTAATTACTTCGACTTCCTGTATTTTTCTTTCATCATTGGCGTCGCCTCGCAAACCGCCGACGTGTCGATCACCGCCGAGGAAATGCGCCGCGTCTCGCTCGTGCACTCGATTTTGTCGTTTTTCTTCAACAGCGCCGTGCTGGCGCTGACGATCAATATCGCGGCTGGGCTGATTTAGGGGCCGGCGCCGGGTTAAAGAGGAAAGGTGCCTAGACCTTGCGGTCGTTCGCTTTTTTGAGGTTTTCAATCAGCCTGAACATCGTAGTTGAAGGAGGTCCGAACGGGTCGCCTTCCTCTTCTCGCATTAAAAACTGATTTTTTGCGCGGGCTTGCGCGGTATCTAGTGCCGACACTATTTTCTCGCAATCCACTGTTTTTCGCTTCCCACAATCATATTCAGGACAAAGATTTTCAAGATATTGCTGGACTTGGTGTCGGTCATCAGGACGTTGATAATCTTCGAAATGAAGGATCAGCCAAACCTCAAAACATGGGTTCGATCTGGCCACAAAAACGGTGTTATCACGACATTTCTGAACAGCTAAATCGAAGTGAATGTGTTCGTCCCTGTCAAACACAGCCCAGACTTCGTCCAAGCGAGCGAATGAATTAGACTGATCTTCAACAGTTGGAATTTGTAATGCATTGATAGCACGGATAAACCCGCGCTGGAAAAGCGCCTTGGCACTACATTTTCGTTGATCGCCGGGGTGGAGCGGGGTCAGGCGTCGGTGAGTTGACGCACGGTCGGCGGCAAAGCGACGCCGGCGGCGCGTAAGGCGAGGCTCGCCGCCGGACGCGGCGCCGAGCGCAGGAGAAAACGTTTGCCGTCTTGCTCGACCTCGGTCTCGGTCAGCGAGTTGAGATCGGCGAGAACGTCGGGCCAAGAACCGCTTTCCGCGTTGTCGCTGGCGGCGCCCCGCCTGCCCACATTGGCGATGCGATCCTCCAGCTCTTTTTTCAAGACGAGGGCGGGGAAGCTGCACGACACGTGGCCGCGAATGGTTTCGTCGAGCTTGTGAAAGATCGGCCGCGTGGCGAACAAACTCTTCGATGTGCGGAACGCCCGCTCCACCATCCACAATCGCTTGTAGCAGAGCATGGCTTCGAGCGGCGTGAGATCGGCGTTGGTCCGCAACACGAAGACACCGTCGAATTTTGCGTCCTCTTCCGCCTTGGCGCAGTCGATGGCGAAAATGTCGTCGCCTCGCGTCGCGAGGAAGCGGCGATAGCCCTTGTTGCCGACGAGACTCTTGTCGCCTTTCTTCAATTGCCGCTCGAGCGCGGTCAAGATCGCGGCCCTGGCGGCGGCGTCCTTCTTCATCTGTTCGTGATTGCGACAGACGATGTAGCGCCGTCCGGCGCGAGTGACGGCCTTGGCCTCGTAATCGATATCCTCGCCCCGCTTTGCAATGGTGAGCGGGATGAAGGGAGCGGGATCGTCGAGCACGAGTTCGCGCACGAGTTTGTCGGTGCGCTCCCGAACGCCGAGAATGTAGAGAAGCCCGCGCGCCTCGAGTTCGGCGATTGTTTCCGCGCTGATCATGCCGCGATCCGCGACGACGCAGACCCGGCCGATGGAAAAGCGCTTGCGCAGCCTGTCGACGACGGGGATAAGGCTGCCCGTATCGGCGGTGTTGCCGGGCCACATCTCTGTGCAAACCGGCCGGCCGTCGCCATCGAGCAGCACCGCGAGGATCATCTGATTGAGATCCGGCCGATGGTCCTTGGAAAAGCCGCGTTGTCCGAGGGTCTGTCCGCCCGCTCCCTCGAAATAGAGGCTGGTCGTGTCCATGAACACGAGATCGAGCGTGCTGAACAGATCGCGCCGCCGCGCGAACAGTTCCTCCTCGACGGCGTCCTTCAGGCAACGCGGCGCGAAGGGCGTGGCGCCGTGCTGTTGATCTTCGGCTAGCTCCCCGCCAAGCCAGGCCATCGCCCGGTAGAGGTGATGCAGGTCGAGGTTCTCGACCCCATCGATCCGGTAATCCTCCCGCCAGCGGTCCGCCGCTCGATCGGAGCCGCCAGAAAATAGACGATGCAGAACGGTGAGAAACACCGCGCGTTCGAGCGGGAAGCCATGCTTGCGCGAACCGGCGAGATCCTCGACGACCCTCCGGCAACCGGTCTCCTCCCACAATCGTTCGAAGACGAGAGCGGGCCCGATGCGTCGCGCCGCGCTCGCCGTTACAGCGCCGTCGGCGACGGCGTCGACGACAATGGCTTTCGCGGCGAAGCGTGCGCCCGATCGCAGCAACCGCTCCAATTGCCCGCTCTCGCGCAACTCCTCGACGCGGCCAAGCGTCGCGATCACCTGCTGGCGCACTTGCGCGCCTTGGCGACGGCTTTCGACGATCTGGAGATAGGCGCGGCCGCTCGAGGTCTTCTTGCGGAAATACATGTCGCGGAACCGTCTCGCCGACTCATTCGTGGTGCGCACATAATTGGCGCATGCACATTCCAAGTCAATAAGAAACGGCGCATACGTGGCACTACACTTTCGCGGGAATCACCTCTCAATCCAAACAATATCAATGGCTTACCACGCGCCGCCCGGCCGCAACTGTAGAAGATCAGTCAGACTTCTTTCCTCGCTTCTTTTCGTAAACTGCGCCATCAGCCACTGCTTTCGGCTCACCCCCGACTGGCTTAATTTCAATGATCGTTCCAGGAAAAATTCTTTTTAGCGCAATGAAGTATGCGGGTTCCGTATTCAAGCCTTCGCAAAAAAGGAAAAATTTTCTCTTCGCAGCAATGACGCCTTTGCGTCGCCGCAACGTGGGTATTTCACGACGAGCCATTTTTTAATCACTAAAGAGTTCGGCGATTGAACCGGAGAACGGAATTGCTCCGAATTTACCCTGCAAATATCCCTTCTCAATATTGTCGGTTTTTCTTGTCTGCAAGTCAGAAAGCGAAAATAAATGCGTGGCACCTATTTGATCTTTTTCAGTGAACCAAATTTGATCTCGTCGGAGAATAGGCGAGCACATCAAATTCGTATCGTGGGTAGTTGCCAGTAGTTGCGCTCCTCTTTTATTAATCTCTGGGTTTGAAAAAAGAGATACAACCGCTTCGCAAACTTGCGTGTGCAGACTAGCATCAAGCTCGTCGACAACAATTAATGAGCCAGCGTCTACGGCTTTGAATATCGACCCTATCAAAACCAAAAGACGCCTTGTTCCTGTACTTTCTAAGTCAGGATGGAAGAAAACTTCCTTACCAAGTTTATCTCGGTGTGCAAGCTCGATTGAAATCGCTTTTTCATTCAGATCTGACTTTAGTACATCGTCAGAAATCTCTGGGTTGAGTTTACGAATAAACTCAGATATCGTTTTTTTCTGGGTTATTTCCTTATCTGTATACTCACGTTCAAGTTTCTTAAAACCGGTGATACCTGTTCCTACCTTCTTCAGGAATTCAATCGAGCGCTCGTCAATTTCTCCTTCCTAAAATGGCTAGAGATAAATGCACCTCGGACTTCCATTACGTTAGCGAATATAGCCGATTTGAAAAACGCTGATATTTTCGTTAATTGCTCATGGTTGTTTTGAATGGCGGCCGAAATGAATAAGCTATTTCCTCGCGTAAGATCAGCAATTACCCGATTCCGCCCCTTTAGGCCGGCACCGAAGCTTATTTCGTTCTCCGCCGTTCTCTCATAGAGTTTTTGTCTACGACCAGAGGGAAGAGCATATAGCCATTCTCGGGTAAACCCTTGAGCGGTCGCATGAAATCCGAAATGGTAGCGTACTTCGTCTACTACGAAATCAATATCAAACTCGGAAGCCCGATCCCTAGCTTCGTTGGCGAGCGCAAAATGCCGACATGGTACTCCAGAATCGGGTGCCCAACCCAACTGAGACGTTAGGACGGCGCTTTCGACGAATTTTAACGCGGTTAGCGTATTGCTTTTGCCTGAGGCATTTGCCCCGTAAATTATCGCGGATGGTAAAATATTGTTATTGGGAACTAGGTCGGAGTGGAGCAATCCATGCTCTTGATCTTTCAACGCGGTAGCGACAAGCGATATTTCTTGCCGTTCAAAAATCGAAAGATAATTGCTTATACCAACGGCATTGGCGTCTGACTCAGGGGGTCTTCGCAAATTCGCACTGTCGTGATTCTCTTCGGATTGGAGATGATTTGGGGAGATTTTGATGCCGGAAGCCTTGGCGATCACGCGCGATGATTTCACTGCAGCGGAGCTTCGCGAAGCGGCGACGCACAGCAAGGACGCCAATGCGGCGCGGCGGATGTTGGCGCTGGCCTTAGTGCTTGAAGGATATAATCGGGGCGAAGCCGGCAAGCTCTGCGGCATGGATCGGCAGACCTTGCGCGATTGGGTTCTACGCTACAACGCCGAAGGCGTCGCCGGGCTCTGCAACCGCATCGCGGCCGGGCCGAAGCCGCGCCTCACGCCCGAACAAGAAGCTCTTGTGGCGGAGATGGTTCGCAAAGGACCTGACCTTGCCGTCGACGGCGTGGTGCGCTGGCGACGAGTGGATCTGGCCCGCGTGATCAAGACCCAGTTCCATGTGACCCTGGCCGAGCGCAGCGTCGGCGCGATGCTGCGCCGGCTGGGGTTCCGGCGCTTGTCGGTGCGGCCCCGCCATCCACAGCAAGATCCTGCGGCGCAGGAGGCGCACAAAAAAACTTCGCCGATCTGGTCAAGGCCGCAATCCCCGAGCATGCACGCGAAAAACCGATTGAACTCTGGTGGCAAGACGAAGCCCGCGTCGGCCAGCAGGGCACGCTCACTCGCGTTTGGGCCGAGCGCGGCAGCCGGCCGCCCGCGCCGCGCGATCAGCGACGCGAATGGGCCTACATATTCGGCGCCGTCTGTCCTTGCAGGGATATCGGCGCGGCTTTGGTCTTGCCTTACGCCAACGCCCGAGCGATGAGCCTGCATCTCGAGGAGATCAGCAGCCAAGTGACGCAAGGCAGCCACGCCGTGCTGCTCCTCGATGGAGCCGGATGGCATCAAACTGGCGGCAAGCTGCGGGTCCCCGGCAACATCAGTCTGCTCCACCTACCAGCCTATTCCCCCGAGTTGAACCCGGTCGAAAACATTTGGCAGTTCCTGCGCCAGAACCATTTGGGCAACCGCGTGTTCGAAAACTATGATGAGATCCTTGACGCATGTTGCGCCGCATGGAACGCCCTCACTGCTGAGTTAAAGCGCATCGCCTCAATCGCCACACGAGCTTGGGCGTCGGTTGTTGCCTAATGCCGTTGGTATTACACCGAATCTGAGCAGCATATCCAACCCAAGAACGAGCTAATTGGCTTTTTCATCGGAGATTTCGCAATTATTTTGCAAAAATCTCATTATAAATGCATTAACAGCATTCGAGCTCGTTAGCAATTAGCTGGCGCGCGGGCCTAAAGCACCGCCATTAGTCGCGCTCCAGTGCGAATGATCGCTTATGAGCATCTCTTTCGATGATTACGTGGGGCTGGAGGTGTTGGCGCTGACGATCGACGTCACATCGTGGCCGCGCTGATTTAGCGAGAAGCTCCGTCACTCCGCCGCGCTCTCGGCGCCGCCAAAACGCCGCTCGATGTAACTCTCAACAATCCTCTTGAATTCGGCGGCGATGCCTTCGCCGCGCAAGGTCATCGCCTTCTGGCCGTCGATGAACACCGGCGCCGCCGGCGTTTCGCCGGTGCCGGGCAGCGAGATGCCGATGTCGGCGTGCTTCGATTCGCCTGGCCCGTTGACGATGCAGCCCATTACCGCGACGTTCAGCGTCTCGACGCCGGGATAACGGCTGCGCCAGAGCGGCATCTCGTCGCGGATATAGCTCTGGATGTCGCGGGCGAGCTCCTGGAAGATCGTGGAGGTAGTGCGGCCGCAGCCGGGGCAGGCGGCTACCAGCGGCACGAAGGTGCGAAAACCCATGGTCTGCAAAATTTCCTGGGCGACCTTGACCTCGAGCGTGCGGTCGCCGCCGGGCTCCGGCGTCAGCGAGACGCGGATGGTGTCGCCGATGCCCTCCTGCAGCAGAACGCCGAGCCCGGCGGCGGAGGCGACGACGCCCTTCGAGCCCATCCCCGCCTCGGTGAGGCCAAGGTGCAGCGCATAGTCGCTGCGGCGCGCCAGTGTGCGATAAACCGCGATCAGCTGCTGCACAGCCGAAACCTTGGCCGACAGGATGATCTTGTCGCGCGGCAGGCCGATCTCTTCGGCCCGCGCGGCGGACAGCAGCGCCGACTGGACCATGGCCTCGCGCATGACGGCGTCGGCCGGGACGGGCTCCGCGCTTTTGGCGTTCTCGTCCATCAGGGCGGTGAGCAGCTCCTGGTCGAGCGAGCCCCAGTTGGCGCCGATGCGGATCGCCTTGCCGTGCCGGATCGCCGTCTCGACGATGGCCGAGAACTGGCGGTCCTTCTTGTCCTTGAAGCCGACATTGCCGGGATTGATGCGGTATTTGTCGAGCGCCTCGGCGCAGGCCGGATGGTCGGCGAGAAGCTTATGACCGATATAATGAAAATCGCCGATGAGCGGCACGAAGCAGTTTTTCCGCGCCAGTTTTTCGCGGATATGAGGGAGCGCCGCCGCCGCCTCGTCGCGGTCGACCGTGATGCGCACCATCTCCGAGCCCGCCCGCGCCAAGGCTTCGACCTGCGCCGCCGTCGCCTCGGCGTCCGCGGTGTCGGTGTTGGTCATGGACTGGACGACGATCGGCGCGCCGCCGCCGACCTTGACCGCCGCCGCGCCAGATCCAACCAAAACCCCGACCGACCGGCGGCGCGGCGAAGGGCCGGCCGTCTCGGCGTCGGCATGGGGAGATTCCGCCGCCATCGCCGCAGCGTCTGTTTTGTCAACCATGCGGTTTCCCAAGGTGCTGCGAGGCGCCTGGCGTCGATTACTGGGATGCGCCTCACCCGTAGATCGCGGACAGTCGTGGCCAAAAACGCTCGGCGCGTCAAGTCGCGGCGAAGTCGTCGGCGCGCGGCTCCCCGCGTCCTGCATGTGCCATTTCGCGCCGCCCGCTGTGATTTCCGCAGGCAGAGTCGCGCGAAATCGCAAGACGAGGGGGATCAATATGGCGAATTTCTACACGGACAGTCATGGTGAGCGTTGGGGCGTGATGATTTAGGAGAAAAATCAGTCCTGCGGTCCCGCCAGCGTCGCCATGACGAAGGTCTACTACACGTCCTCGGTTTCGGCCAGCCTTGAGGCCGAGGCCCGCCGGCTGTCACAGAATTACCCGGACAATTTCACGGAGAGCAAAGGCACCGGCAGCATCAACAACCTCGCCAGCGTCCTGCGCGCGGAGGGCGTCAAGACCTATGACGCGCTCTTCGTGCAAAATATCTGGGCCTATATCTACGCCTACGCCAAGGACGATACGCCGATGCTTTGCCACGTCAGGTGGGCGGTCGGAGGCCATTTTGTGGTTTGCGCGCATGTATACAAGGATGATCAAACCTGCGTCTTCCTCGATCCCTGGTACGGGCTGGTGCAGATCTCCGGCTCGAAGCTGCCGACCTACACGGTGCAGGACTCGACCGGGACGTTTGCGCCGGCGGCGGTCGGGACGCTATCGGGCTGGATCATCGTCACGAAGCGCTGAGCTTTGGGCGCGTAGAAAAAGCAATCAGTAAACTTTAAAAGAATCATAAGAAGCGGCGAGCGCTATACTGTTGATTATGGCGAAATTATGAATAAAAGTGAGGGTGCGACGAGTTGCCGCGGCGCGTAAGGGCGGGGGGACCGCTTATGGCCGACGATCCCAAGACAGGCGGCTTTGCCAACAGCAGCGCCCTCGTCGTTGCGCTGTTCTCGGTGGTCGCACTCGCCTTCAATCACCTCGCCCCGCTCCAGGTCGCCCGCCCCGGCGGAGAGGAAACGCAATTTCATCAGTCGGCGTCGGCGCAGGACGTCGACGCGCGGCTCTGGCAGGATCCCTTCACCGTCGTCGCCAAGGCCGAGGCTGATCGCAGGCGCCCCTTGAACTGCAAGGAGAAGAACGATACCCATTGCCGAACGCCGATCGTTCAGCTGAGGGACGCGGGTAGCCTCGACGGTGTAGATAGGCTCTTCGTTCTCGCGGTAACCGTGTCCGGCGCGCCTTATGCCGAGGACGAGGAAAATCGCAGGCGGACACATTATGCAGTCGTATCCGGCCTAAACCGCATGGGTTTCGAGCCGGATGATGCGGAACACATTGGCTTTTTTCAGAAAGACGCGATCTCAACTCGGCCGGAAGAGCCGCGCTTGCCAATCGGCCCGATAGCCGACGTCAAGACACAGGAACGCTCTCCGGGCATTTGGCCCATCACCATTCCTTTTGAACTTTTCGCCGAAAAAACTCCATCTAAGCGATCGGCTATGGCCTTGGTCTTATGGGTGGACGAGGGTAAGCTCCGGAAGTCCCCACTGATGAAGCTCAGCCAAATTCTTAGCTTTGTCGCTTGCCCTAGGGATTTCAATTCTTGCCCCAAAATCACGCCCCAGATCATCGGACCGAAGGAATCGGACATCCTCCGGGATATGGTTCGAGAAGCGCCGAAGGGTTATTCCTATAGCGATTGGCCAAATCTAGTCGGCGTCCAATTCTACGCCTATGGCGCGACGGTTCCGGACAGCATTGTGCTTGGGGACGCGGAACACGAAACAATCAGCAAGTATTTGCAAACGAACGCCAACCTCCACCTTCTACGCACGATCGCGACCGATGACGTGCTCGCGTCGGCTATCCGCCAAGAGCTCCAGCTGCGCGGGGTGAATCCTCGGGTCGATCAACATATCGTGTTGATCTCAGAGTGGGATACGCTCTACGGCCGCACCGCCGCCGCTACGTTTGAGCGCGCTTTTATCGAAAGCGACGAGAAAAAGGGCAAAGACTCACGGAATTGGATCTTCGAGCGCACCTATCTGCATGGGCTCGACGGAGCGCTGCCGCAATCCGGCAAGGATGTAAAGAAGACGGATGCGACTTCGAAGCCAGATAAGGATAAGAGCGACGAGGATGGGCGCGCGCTTGATCGGCCCTATGGCCAAGGGCAGGACGATTATCTGCGGCGTCTCGCCGACGACCTTAAGACGCAGGACGTCGAAACCGGGAGGCAAATAAAAGCGATCGGCGTCATTGGCGGGGACGTGTTCGACAAGCTTCGCGTTCTGCGCGCGCTAAAGCCCGAGTTTCCCGAAGCGCTCTTTTTCACCACCGATTTCGACGCCGCTTTCAAAATGCAAAGCGAGCTGAAATTTACGCGCAATCTCCTGATCGCCTCCAGCTTCGGGCCGCAGCTGAGGCCCGAGCGGCAATGTCACATCCCACCATTTCGCGACGTTTATGAAACCTCCGCCTTTCTCGCAACGCAAATCGCGCTGACCGACTCTGGTCGTCCAGCGCCTTGTCCTGCGCCTGACAGAGGCGCTGTTCCACCTGCTCAGATCGTCTCGCAAGCTGATCCGCCGGCCGTCAATGGCGCGCAGTTGACATCTGACTTGGTCCCGGGCGAGCCGCACGCGGCAATATTTGAAATTGCGCGCACGGGCGACGTGCTCGCCTTGCCGTCCGGAAACGAGCGCGCGCGCGACGCGCTATCCGAAAACAAGCGTCGTGATTGGGACGAAACATGCTCGAGCGATCTTTCCAAATGCGGCGGCGGCGTACAGTCGGACGATACGCCTCTCTACCCCCAGGCTCATTTGTGGCTTTTGGTTCCCGCCATCGGGTTTTCTCTTTTCGCCGGAATCGCTGGACTGGTCATAGGCGCGCGATACAGGAACGCCGTCGATGCAAAGAAAGTCGGGTCCCTGATATGGCTTTATCGGCTTTACTGGCCGATCGCTCTTGGCCTCCTTGGCGCCGCTCTTTTTGGCGTTTGCTATATTTGGCCGTCATCCGCCGATTGGATCACCGAGCGCGCCAGGGGCGAACCAATGAGATTGGCGCTTGGCGTCAGCGTTTGGCCGGCGATCCTGCTTCGGGTCGCGACCTTTCTGCTCTCTATCTGGCTGATCTGCGTTTCGTTCGTCAAGCTGAGGAAAAATCTCGATGAGATCAGCGACAAAACGAATCTCGAACATCCGGCTAAGATACGCCCTGAAAAGACCGAAGCCGAGCATTGGCTAAAAGGAATTTGGGATGGCTTGGTCGCCTTCATTTCAAACATCTACAACTTGCCGGCCAGAAAAAACGACGATTACCCTATCGCGCGCGCTTGGCCCAACTACGTCAACCAAAGTCGTGTTGGTCCAACCGTTGTGAGAACGCTACTTTATTTCGCCTTGATGTTCCTGTTGCTCAACATACTTTTTGTCGAGTTCGGCCATCCCTTGAATCCAGCTCGAGGTCCTTGGACGCATCCTCTTTATCAAGCTCTCACCTATGTCGACGTTGGCCTCATGTGGTTCCTTGTGTTTCTGGTCGTCGACGCAACCCTTTTCTGCTTTCTGTTTGTCAGGCAACTGTCTCGCGGCCATTCGATGTGGGCTACAAAGACCACGGAGCTGTTTGCAGAAAAGCTGGGGCTCGATCCTTCCAGTCTCCCCTTCGATCAGAAGATGCTCAACGACTGGATCGACCTCTTTTTCATCGGCCAGCGGACGCGCTGCATAAATTCGCTCATCTGGTACCCCTTTGCGGTCACCGCCTTGATGATCGTCTCCCGCAGCTCAATCTTCGCAAATTTTCCTCCGAGCGCGCCAATTATGATCACTCAGGGGGTCAGCCTCGCCATTGTCTTCGGCTGCGCCTTCCTACTTAACGGCGTCGCCGAGGACGCGCGCGCCCTCGCAGCGAAAGGACTTTCGGACGAGATCGACAAGGCGAAAGGCCAGCCCGGCGCGCCGAAGGCGCCGCTCCTCGAGCACATGCTGGAGCGGGTGCAGACCATGCACGAAGGCTCCTTCCGCCCGTTCCTCAAACAGCCGGCAATCGGCGCAATTCTCTTGCCGATCGGCAGCATTGGCTGGACGACGTTGTTCGAACAGGCGCAATTGTTTGGCCTATAGCGCCCCGGCGCAGGCCCGGCAAAGCCCCGTAACCTCCATCACCTGCGCGCGCGGGGAAAAATGCGCCTCGCTCGCCAGCGCCGCGAGGCTACCGCGCAGCGCGCCCGAATCCGCTTCGACGACGTCGCCGCAGGCTTCGCAGATGAGAAAGGCGATCGGCGCCTCGCGCGCGTGGCCATGGCCGCAGGCGAGATAGGCGTTGCGGGAGGCGAGGCGATGGACGAGGCTGTTTTCGAGCAGAAAATCCAGCGCGCGATAGATCGAGATTGGGGCCGGGCGCTTCCCGGTGACCTCGGCGACCCGGTCGATGAGGTCATAGGCGCCGAGCGGGCGCCCCTCGCGCGCGAGAATTTCGAGAATGCGGCGCCGGCTCGGAGTCAGCGCGATCCCTTCCTGGCGGCAGGCGGCGAGCGCCGCTTCGAGCGCCGTCTCGCCGCCGGGCTTTGCATGGTTTGAAATCGGGCGCGCGCAAAACTGTCATCTGCTCAATATATCGCAATGATGTGACCAAAGCGATGGCTCGCGCCACGAACCGAGCCTGCGCAGGTTCGTTTCGTTATAAATCGCCCGCCGCGGCGTGATGCAATCGGGGGCGGGGTTTGACGGCCGAAAGGGCCGAAACAGTTGCGAGTAAACGCCAAAACGCCAAGATAGGTAGAGCGTAACCGGTTCGATTGCCATTATCGTGTTCCGAGTAGAGAATCCCCCGCCCGTCCCATTCCACCCGCGCCAAAATCTCATGGAGTGCATCATGTCCCTCAAGACCCGCAACGCCATCGTCACTGGCTCGACCAGCGGCATTGGCCTCGCCATCGCCCGCGCCTTCGCCAAGGAAGGGGCGAATGTGACGATCAACGGCCTCGGCGACGCGGCGGCGATCGAAGCCGAGCGCGCCAAGATCGAAAAGGACTTCGGCGTCAAGGCCTTGTATTCGCCGGCCAATATGACGAACCCGCAAGAAATCCGCGCGATGGTGACGGACGCCGAGAAAAACCTCGGCAGCGTCGACGTCCTGGTCAATAACGCCGGCATTCAGCATGTCGCGCCGATCGAAGAGTTTCCGATCGACACCTGGAACCTGATCATCGCCATCAACCTCTCCGCCGCTTTCCATGCGATCGCCGCCGCGATCCCGGGCATGAAGGCGCGCAAATGGGGCCGCATCATCTCGACCGCCTCGGCGCATTCGAAGGTCGCCTCGCCGTTCAAATCCGCCTATGTCAGCGCCAAGCACGGCATCGACGGATTGACCAAGACAGCGGCCCTGGAAACCGCGAGATTCGGCGTTACCGTCAATTGCATCTCGCCTGGCTATGTCTGGACCCCGCTCGTCGAAAAGCAGATCCCCGACACCATGGCGGCGCGCCACATGACCCGCGAACAGGTGATCAATGACGTTCTGCTGACGGCGCAGCCGACCAAGGAGTTCGTCACCGTCGATCAGGTGGCGGCGCTGGCGGTTTTCCTGACGACCGACGCCGCCGCGCAGATCACCGGCGCCAATATATCGATCGACGGCGGCTGGACAGCCGAATAGTCGTCAAGGTAAGGACAAGCATGAGTGACGCAGGCGCGCCGATCGATTGGACCGGCGAGAAGAAAATCAGCCTCGCCTTGCAGGGCGGGGGATCGCATGGCGCCTTCACCTGGGGCGTCCTCGACGCGATCCTCGAAGATGGACGCCTCGACGTCGAGGCGATTACGGGTACGAGCGCTGGCGCGATGAACGCGGTCGTATTCGCCGAAGGCTATCTCGAAGGGGGTCGCGCCGGGGCGCGCAAGAGTCTCGACCGGTTCTGGCGCTCGATCAGCGACGAGGGGGCGTTCTCGCCGGCGCAGCAGAAATTCATCCATCTGTTCTTCCGCGACTGGCCGCTGCAGAGCAGTCTCGCCTATTGGTGGGCGGATTTCCTCACGCATTATTCGAGCCCCTACGATTTCAATCCCTTAAACATCAACCCGCTACGCGATCATCTGGTCAAAATGATCGATTTCGAAAAAGTGCGGGCGTGCGAGGATCTGAAGCTGTTCGTCTCCGCCACCAATGTGCACACCGGCCGCATCGCGGTGTTCGAACGGTCCGAACTCACCGCCGATCATGTGATGGCGTCCGCCTGCCTGCCGTTTCTGTTTCAGGCGGTGGAGATTGCTGGCGTGCCCTATTGGGACGGCGGTTATATGGGCAATCCGGCGCTGTTTCCGCTGTTCTATAAAACGCGCGTTCCCGACATTCTGATCGTGCAGATCAATCCGATCCAACGCAACGAGCTGCCGAAAATGGCGCGCGACATTCAGGATCGGCTGAATGAGATCACTTTCAACGGCGCGCTGATGGGCGAATTCCGCGCCATGGATTTCGTCAACCGGCTGATCGACGACGGCAAGCTGTCCGGCGACGATTATATGCGCACGCGCGCGCACCGGATCGAGGGCGGCGAACTCCTCGCCGCTTTCGCCGCGTCAACCAAAACGCGCGCCTCCTGGTCGATGATCCAGGAACTGTACGGCTACGGCCGCGCCGCGGCGCAGCGGTGGCTTGCCGAAAATTACGACCGCATCGGGGTGGAGAGCACGCTCGATCTGCGCATGGCTTATCAATGAGCTCCGCCGGACCGGCCCGGCGCGCGCCGTCTGCGCGCGGCCTGCAGAAGGCTCCATGTAGCTGTGGCGGCGGCACGGAGCCTCGGTTGGCGGCGAGCGCCGCTTCGATTAGACTTGTAGGGCGGCGTCGCGGCCGCCCTGGCGTCTGTCGCCCGTTGGCCTTGCCGCGCCAAAGCGGGCTTTTTGCGCCGATGCGCCGTTCGAGCCACCAGCGTTCCGCGCCCCGAAACTCCGGTCTTGCGGACGCGATGGCCCCAGGTGCGGGCGACGCTCTTGCTGCGCCCTGTGCATCGTTTCCTCCCGCGCGCCGGGGGCGGCGCGGCGGTCCTGCTTCGGCAGGTTGAGGCGCGTCAGCTTTTCGATATTGCGCAGCAGATCGCGTTCGGCGCCGTCGCAGAGCGAGATGGCGACGCCCTCGGCCCCCGCCCGGGCGGTGCGCCCGATGCGATGGACGTAGGCTTCCGGAACCTCCGGCAGATCGAAATTGACGACATGGGTCACGCCGTCGATGTCGATGCCGCGCGCGGCGATGTCGGTTGCGACGAGAGCGCGCACGCGCCCGGCGCGGAAGGCCGCAAGCGAGCGCTCGCGCTGGCTCTGGCTCTTGTTGCCATGGATCGCCGCGGCCGCGATGCCGGTTTGATCGAGATGTTGCGTGACCTTGTCGGCGCCACGTTTCGTGCGTGTGAAGATGATCGTGCGGGCCATCGCAGCGTCGGCGAGCAGTTCGACCAGTATGTCGCGCTTGCGATGATTTTCGACGAACAGAACATGGTGGTCGACACGATCCGCGGTCTTGGCGATTGGCGTCACAGAGACCTCGACCGGATTATCGAGAAGCTTGCCGGCGAGTTTTGCGATTTCGCTTGGCATCGTCGCTGAGAAAAACAGGTTCTGCCGGCGCATCGGCAGCGCCCCGACGACGCGGTGGATCGCTTTTGAAAAGCCGAGGTCGAGCATCTGATCAACCTCGTCGAGGACGAAAAATTCGGTCTTGCCGAGATGCGCGACGCGCGAGTCGAGATGGTCGACAAGCCGCCCTGGCGTCGCGACAAGAACGTCGAGTCCGCGCGCCAGCGCCTTGATCTGGGCGCCATGTGGCACGCCGCCGAAGACGACTGCGACCGATAGCTGCATTTCTGACCCGAGGCTGCGAAAACTCTCGGCGATCTGACTCGCGAGTTCGCGCGTCGGGCTGAGGACGAGAACCCGGGCGCCGCCGCGCGGGGCCGGTTGCGGGTGGGCGAGGAGATAATGGAGAATGGGAAGGGCGAAAGCGGCCGTCTTGCCGGTGCCGGTCTGGGCGATGCCGACGAGGTCGCGGCCGGCCATGATATTGGGAATGGCTTGCGCCTGAATCGGCGTCGGCGTGGCGTAGCCAAGTCTGTTCAGGGCAAGGCGAAGGGGCGCGGCGAGGCCGAGTCCGGAGAAATCTTGCAATTGGAGATCTTTCAATAAGCCGATGCTCGCCGTTTTGGTGGACGGCGGCGGGCTTCAGTTTGGGTGGACGCCCTGCGTGCCTGGGCTGTCGAGCGGGGTGCGCTGAGCGCCCGGCAGGAGAATAGCGAACTATCCTTCACGCAGCCTGAGCGCCAACATCTGCACAGAAGCAGATGAGGCTCTATCTCCGGTTTACAGAAAAAAGTCAAGCCGCCGCGTTTTTACGGAAGGTCTTGCGAATCGTCTTGAAAACAGTCTGATCGAGATCCTTCGGTTTGCTCGCTTCTTGCTGTTAGGGAGCTCCCTCCCCCTAGCGGGACGCCAGGCGTATCGCCAGGTATTTGAATTATATATTACGACCCAGCGGAGTTCTGAAGTCGAAGTCGGCGCGCTTCTGCGCACCGCCGGCAGCGCGCCAATCGTTCCGCCCCTTCGCCAAATATCGGCCACGCTGCCGCCGATTTCTTGGGAAAAAACCTTGCCTTTTCCATCGAAACATTTTCTTTGCGAGAAGGCTTTTAGAGTTCCGACGCAAACATGGCTGGAGCAAGATGCGATTTAATATTGTGACGCCCGTTCTGAACGGGGCGAAGTTTATCAACGAAACTATTTTGAGCGTTGTGAGCCAAGCGGGGCCATTTTCGATCCGCTACCATATTCAAGATGGCGGATCGACAAATTCGACAATCAAGTTGTTGACCGCGTGGCAAAACCGTCTCGCAAACGACTTCCCGATCAATTGCGCCGGGGTAAATTTTTCCTTCACGAGCGAGCCAGATCGTGGCCTCTATGACGCGGTCAATCGCGGTTTTGCGGCCTGCGGCGATGCGGATGCGATGGCCTGGATCAATGCCGACGACCGCTACGAGCCAGGCGCTTTTGTCACGGTCGCGGATATCTTCGCGAATCATTCCGATATCGACTGGGTGACGGGTCGCCCACGGTCCTCAACGAAGCTGGCGCAATGCAGGATATCTCGCCGATTATCGCGTTCCCGCGAAAGGCCATAGCCGCCGGCATTTTCGAAGGGCGGTTCGCGCGGCCTTTCATTCAGCAGGAAGGCACGTTCTGGCGCCCCGCATTATGGAAAAAGACAGGCGGCCTCAATGCAAAATTCCGGTTCGCCGGCGACTTTGATCTGTGGCGGCGCTTCGCAACGCAAACCGACCTCGTCATTGTCAACGCCATTCTGGGCTGCTTTCGGTTTCGAGCGGGGCAACTCAGCAATGACATGACGCGCTATCACGCAGAAATCGACGCGTCGCTTTCGCCCCAGGAGATGGAAACGCGCGCTAAAGTTTCAAAGAGATATGCGAAGGCCGGCTTCGAATATCAAGTCCTGCGCCGCCATTACGGCGGGCCATGGGTATGCGAGCGTTGGCCAATGTGCGCGCTTCCTTTTCTCGGGACCAAGGCGTTCAAAGCGGAACATTGGCGTCTCAGCCTCTTGGAGCGATTCGACAAGACCTTCGCCGGGTCAAGAAGCGTTTGACAACTACGGAATCGCGCCGGTATGTCCCACTGGCGTGCCAGAAAGCCGAGCCCTTCGCCATCTTTTACCAATATCTCAAAAAGAATTGCGTGGAGACAAGCCAATACAGAGCCTGATCGATTTCGATATTGCGCCATATGCTCTCAGGGCCGCGCCGCCAACTTGAGGAAACAATGATATCATACGCCCAGAATTTCGAAGACGTCATGATTGCGCGTCTTTTCGACGACGCGCATTGCGGCTTCTATATCGACATCGGCGCCGGCCACCCCGAATTCCTTTCGGTCACCCGTCATTTTTATGATCGGGGGTGGTCCGGGATTAATGTCGAGCCTACGCTTCGGTTCTACCCGCTGCTGTGCGAGGCTCGGCCAAGAGACCTAAACTTGCAATGCGCTATTGGTAACGGCCAGGGCTTTGCGACTTTTTACGAAATTCCGAACCGGCCCGAGAATTCGACGCTCGAGCCCGCCGTCGCCGATCGCCTCGCCGCGGCGGAACTCGCCGCAACGGCGCACCAGGTCAAGGTCGTCCCGCTCGCGGAAGTTTGCGATCTTCATGTCAAGGACCGCACCATCGACTTCATGAAAATTGACGTCGAGGGAGGCGAGCTCGGCGTCCTGCAGAGCGGAGACTGGAAGCGATTCCGGCCGAGGCTCCTCGTCGTTGAGGCGACGGCCGTCAATTCGAAAGAAGAGAATTGGCAAAGTTGGGAGCCGATCCTCATCGAAGCCGACTACCATAAGGTCTGGTTCGATGGTCTCAATAATTTCTATTTGCGCGGGGAAGACTTGGACCGGCGCGACGTTTTCCGGCTGCCGCCGAACCTTCATGACGGGATCGTAACCGCCGAGGTTATGGAGTTGAAGCGGCTCGCGTCCGATCGGGAATCGCTCCTCGGGCAGGTCAAGGCTTTGTTCTCGCGGCGCAGTTTTCGCTGGTTGACACAGTTCGCAAATTGGCCCGAGTTGAAAGACTTGGCGGAGCGCCTGAAGAAGCAGGAATGCGACGCGAAACTTGCGAGCTTGAAAGAGACAGCGTAGCCGAGCGACCTTTCCCAGCGGTTTTGGACCGCCCGCAGCTGACTCGCCGCCACAAGAATTGCTTGTCGAGCTGGCGCTTCGCAACATGTCGACCCGCCGCCGCTTTAAAGAGCTTGCGAAACGCATGCGCGACGCGATGACCGCCTCGGGCCGCGCCTGGAGCGATCAATGGAAATCATTTTTCTGGACAATGGGCTAATCGGCAGGGGAGAGCACAGCTACAGCTTGCTCAAACAGGTCGGAAAAGCATTGAACGGCCGGGGCTTTCAATACCGGGCGTTTGGCGCGAAGGCCATGGATCGTTCGGTCGCCGAAGAATTAGGGTGCGTCCCCCATTTCAGCTATCCACTCTATTCTCAGCAGCGGAGGTCCCTTTTTCCCAGAATATTGCGGTTCGAATGGGATCCAGCCGTCTCTTCCGAACGCCGGACCTGGCAGGTCCTAAACGCTTCCTTTGCGCAGGACGTCGACGCGTTGCCGGCTGACGTTTGGAGCGCCGAAAATCTTCTCGTCATCCCTGGTTTGTCGCAAAACGAGCTTTTCGGAATGACCCGCAGTCTGCTCGCGAAGCCGCCGGGGCGCCGCCCGCGCGTCGTCTGCCAACTGATGTTCCCGCCGAACTGGACGACATGGGGCCGCCCGGCGAAGCTTGGCGAGAAGTTCTACCGGAAGGCCTTCTCGCGGGCGCGGCCGCTGATCGGAAAGACCTTATTTTTCACTACCGAAAACCCGGCGCTCGGCCGCCTCTATCAGACCAAATTCGGGATCGACGCTAAGATCCTGCCCGTGCCGTTCGGCGACGCGCAGCCTGCGGCCCCTTGCCGGGGCAGGCCGACATTCGGATTTTTCGGCTATTCCAAATGCGATAAGGGGTTCCACCTCTTGCCGCGAGCGATTGAAACGTGCCGCGCGCGCGGCGTTGAGTCGGAGTTCGCCATCCAGCTGCAGCACAGCGGATGGGAGCCGGCGACGGTCGCCGCCGAAGACGCCTTGCGCGGGATCGATGGCGTCCGGCTCATCGAAGGGGTGCTGGATGAAGACGCCTATATACGCGAGACCGGCCGGATCGATGCCATGCTTTTGCCCTATGATCCCGTCTTGTTCGGCGTGCGGGGATCCGGGATATTCACCCAATCCGTCGCCGCCGGACGTCCGGTCGTTGCATCGGCGGGAACCTTCGCCGGCGCCAGCATCGCCAGCGGAGAGGCCGAAGGAGAGGTCTTTTACCCTTACGATTCAGAAGCGCTCGCGGCCGCGATCATCCGCCTCTCTCGGCGGTTGGCTGACAGTCACAGGCGGGCGGCGCAACTCGCCACGGCTTTCGCGCAAAAGCATAGCCCGGAAGCCTATGTTGAAGTTCTTTTGGCGCACGCGCCGTGCTGATCAGACGTCGGTGCTGCCATCGTCGCTAAAATCGGAACCGTCGTCGGGGTTGTAGTCGGAGGCGTCCTGGTAATCGTCCTGGTCCTGGTCGGCGTCCTGCTGGGCGTCCTGTTGCCGCGTTGCGTCGTCGCCATAATAATTATTGACGATCGTCTCGCGGCCGCCGCCAAGGCCCGCAAGCCCCTGGTCGACACCCGGCACGCCGGCGCCGATCCCGAGTCCGCTATTGTGTCCGGCGAACAAGCCCTTGATCGAATCGGCGAGTAGCACGCCGCCCGCGACGCCAGCCGCGGCGCCGAGCGCTCCCTTAAGGAAGCCGCCGCCTTGGCCGCCGCCCATCATCCCCGGGCCGCCGAAGGGACCGCCCTGCGGCGCGCCCCAGGGTCCAGGTTGCGGCTGCGGCTGCGGCCAGCCTTGCTGCGGC
Organism: uncultured Alphaproteobacteria bacterium; assembly: GCA_963815815.1. Taxonomy (GTDB): domain Bacteria; phylum Pseudomonadota; class Alphaproteobacteria; order Rhizobiales; family Beijerinckiaceae; genus Methylocapsa. Next base: position 273,743 of record CAWFIA010000003.1, on the reverse strand, counting down.
GGCTGCTGGCCCCAGCCGGGCGGGGGCGCGCGAGTTGCTTGGGGCGGCGGCGAGGGTTGTGGGTTGCCGCCGCCGAACAGCGAGCCGAGCCCGCCCAAAAAGCCGCCGCTGGTTTGTTGCTGCGGCTGTGCGGCGCGCTGCTCGAGGTCGCGCACCTGCGCTTCGAGCTGCTGCAGGCGCTCATTGGCGGCGCGCAGAGCTTGGTCCTGGACAATTGTCGTTTGCGCCAACAGATAGGGCGCATAAGGCATGGCCTTCACGGCGTCCTGGATGAAGGCCTCGGCTTCCTTGTCGCGCGGATTTGCCCCGGCGCTTTGGATGCGGTCGAACAATCCTGAGAGCAACTGACGTTCCTCGGGTGACATAGCCTTCTCCAGCGCTAAACCGGCGATTTCTCTTCGCCGCCCCTTAGATAGGGCGGTTTCGGCGCCCGCCAAGGGGAGCTGATCGGCTTGCCGCTTGGCGTTGCGCCTCGTATGAAGCAGGACGGTTACGAGGATTTAATGAACGACGACACGAAAATTGCGCGGCGCGCGAGCGCGAAACTGCCGCGCGGCTTTGGCGACCGCGGTCCGGCCGAGATCGCGGCGACGGAAAAAATGCTCGCCGCGATCAAGGAGTCCTATGAACTCTACGGCTTCGAGGCGGTGGAGACCCCTTTCATAGAATTCACCGACGCCCTGGGTAAATTCTTGCCCGATCAGGACCGGCCGAACGAGGGCGTCTTTTCCTTTAAGGATGACGACGAGAGCTGGCTGTCGCTGCGCTATGACCTGACCGCGCCGCTCGCGCGCTATGTGGCGGAGAATTTCGATCGCCTGCCGAAACCTTACCGCAGCTATCGCGCCGGCACTGTGTTTCGCAATGAAAAGCCGGGGCCGGGGCGGTTTCGCCAGTTCATGCAGTTCGACGCCGATACGGTCGGGGCGGCCTCCGTCGCCGCCGACGCCGAGATGTGCATGATGGCGGCCGACACGCTGGAAAAGCTGGGGATTGCGCGGGGCCAGTACGTCATCAAAGTGAATAATCGGAAGGTGCTCGATGGCGTGCTGGAGGGGATCGACCTTGGGCGTGAGGAGGACGCCGGGCGCCGGCTGACTGTGCTGAGGGCCATCGACAAATTCGATAGGTTTGGCCACGGAGGCGTGGCGCTTCTGTTGGGACCGGGGCGAAAGGACGACAGCGGCGATTTCACGAAAGGGGCGGGGCTGGATGAAGAACAAATCAAGGTCATCATGCGGTATCTAACCACGCGGTACCGAAGTAGGAGCCCTGAACAAGCTCGAATATTTCTTGGGCGTGGGGAACAAAGGCCAAATTCGCTTAGTGAAGAAGATGCTGTTCCCAACGAAACTTTGTCATTCAGGGCCTGGGAGGTCGCCGTCGGAACTTCGGAAGTTGGCGCCAGTGGTATCACTGAATTGGAAGAGATGGCACACCTGTGTCGGACTGCTGGTTATCGATCCGATCGAATTATATTCGATTCCTCGGTCGTGCGCGGCCTCGAATATTACACCGGCCCTGTCTTCGAGGCGGAACTCACCTTCGAGATTGACGGCGACGATGGCAAGCCGGTCCGCTTCGGCTCGGTCGGCGGCGGCGGGCGCTATGACGGCCTTGTCGGCCGGTTCCGCGGGGAAAACGTCCCGGCGACCGGCTTTTCGATCGGCGTCTCGCGCCTCTTTTCCGCGCTGGAGCGGATCGGATCGCCCATCGTCAGCGTAAAGCCGAAGCAAGTTGAAGTGGTCGTGCTCGCGCTCGATAAGGATCAACTCCCCCACTACCAAGAGTTCGTCACGCAATTGCGGGCGGGAAAAATCCGGGCCGAACTCTATCTCGGCCAATCCGGCATGAACGCGCAGCTAAAATACGCCGACAAGCGCGGCTCGATCTGCGCCGTCATCCAGGGCTCGAACGAGCGCGAAAAGGGCGAGGTCGCCATCCGGGACCTTGTGCTTGGCGCCGAACTGGCCGCCGCGACGAAGGATCGCGCCGATTATCTGGAGCTGCGCGCCAAGGCGCAATTCGCCGTCCCCGAGGCGCGGCTTGTCGACGCCGTGCGCGAGGTTTTGGACCGTCACCGCTGACCTTTCGCATTCACCTTTTCCGGCAAAAGCTGTCGCAGGCGGCGCTTTCGCCTGCTAAACCGCTCTCGCTCGGCTATGAGACGAGCGAATTCCTCTGAGCCGCGCTGTGACCCCCATCGAAAACCCCGCCGAAATGGTCGCGACGCACCTTATCCGGGCCGGATATCCGCGCTGCGAGCCGCCGATCCTGCAAACCGCCGCGATTTTTTTTGACTCGGGCGAGGATCTGCGCGGCCAGCTTTATCTGACGACAGACCTCTCCGGCGCTGAATACTGTCTGCGGCCTGAATATACCATTCCAGTGTCGCGTCATTATCTCGCTTCCGGCGCCGAGGGGCGGAGCGCCACCTACTCCTATTGCGGCCCGGTTTTTCGTTACGCCACGGGGGAGGCTTGCGAATTCACCCAGGCTGGCGTTGAGAGTTTCGGTCGCCGAGACTTGGAGGCGGCCGACGCCGAGATTTTGACGCTTGCGATCGAGGCCGCCTCTATCGGCCAAAATCGCGATCTCAGCGTGCGAATCGGCGACGCAGGGCTTTTGTCACGGCTTCTCTCGGCCCTCGATCTCGCCCCTCAATGGCGCCGCCGCATCGCGCGCGGCCATAGCCAGGGCAAATCCATCGCGGCGATTCTCGCCAATTCGCAGAACCGGCCGGGCCGCGATCATTCCGGCGTGCTTGGCGTGCTGGAGGGCGCAGACAAGCAGGGCGCGCACGCATTCGTCGAGGACCTTTTGTCCATTGCCGGCATAACATCGGTCGGCGGGCGCACGGCCAGCGAGATCGCCGACCGTTTTCTGGAGCAGGCGGCGCTGAAGCGCGGCTTTGGCGTCTCGACCGAAAAAGCCGCCGTCATCGAGCGGTTTTTCGGCGTCAAAGGAGATCCGGATTCGGCCTCGGCGCAACTGCGCGCGCTGGCGGACGAGGCGGACCTTGATCTGTCGGCCGCGCTCGACGGCTTCGATCTGCGGCTCGGCTTCATCGCCGCGCTCGGCTTCGATGTCGCGTCGCTTGATTTCGAAGCGAGCTTCACCCGTAATCTCGACTATTACACCGGCTTTGTGTTTGAGGCGCATGACCGCACCCGTCCCGTTGACAAGCCTGTGGTCGCCGGCGGGCGCTACGACCAACTGCTGCAGACGCTCGGCGCTGGTCGCAGCATTCCCGCTGTCGGGGCCGCGATCTGGGTCGACCGGCTGCGCGGGTCCGCCGAGGGAGGCGCGTCGTGACCGATGCGCTCGTTCTGGCCGTCCCCTCGAAAGGGCGGCTGCAGGAAAACGCCGCCGCCTTCTTTGCCCGGGCGGGCCTCGACATCGTGCAAGGGCGCGGCGCGCGCGATTATCGCGGCTCGCTCACCGGCCTCAAGAATGTCGAGATCGCTTTCCTCTCCGCCGCCGACATCGTCGCGCAGCTTGCGAGCGGCAACGTCCATATGGGCGTCACCGGCGAGGACCTGATCCGCGAGACGATCGCCGACGCCGATGAAAAGGTCGCGCTGCTAACGCCGCTCGGGTTCGGCGGCGCCAATGTCGCCGTCGCCGTCCCGCGCGCGTGGATCGACGTCAGGACCATGGCCGATCTTGAGGACGTCGCCGCGAGTTTTCTGGCCAAGCGCGGCGAGCGAATGCGCGTCGCGACGAAATACGTCAATCTGACCCGGCGCTTTTTCGCCAAGATGCATGTCAGCGACTACCGGATTGTCGAAAGCTCGGGCGCGACGGAGGGCGCTCCGGCGGCGGGGCAGGCCGAGCTCATAGTCGACATCACGACGACGGGCGCGACGCTCGCAGCGAACGCCCTGAAGATCCTCGATGACGGGATCATCCTTCGCTCGCAGGCCAATCTCGTCGCCTCTCTCGGCGCCGACTGGGGCCCGGAGGCGCGGGAGAATGCGCGCGTAATCCTTTCGCGCATCGCCGCCGAGGAGGAGGCGCGCACGACGCGTGAAGTGTCGACCGTGCTCGCGAACCCGGCGCCGTCGCTGCTTTCAGAGGCGGCCTCGCGCTTTTCGGCGCGCTTGCGCTTTCGCGCCGGCGATGGCCGCCTGACGCTCAATTGCCCTAGCGAGAACGTCGCGCCGCTGGCTGACTGGCTGATCGGTCAAGGCGCCGATCACGTCGGCGTCACAACGCTGGATTACATGTTTTCAGCGGCCAATCCGCTTTACGAGAAGCTGGTGGCGCGGCTTGGCCAAGTGGCGGCGCGATGAAGGAGAAAATCGAATGCCAGCGCGAATGATCGTGGAGATGCCGAACGGGAACATCATTCTGTTCGGCGGCGCGCCCGAACCGGGGACGCCGGACGCCGGCCTCTCAAACGGCTTTTCGCGAGCGACCAGCGATGGTTTCACGGCGGCCCTCGGTTCGATCGGCGAGCTCGTCAAAAGTTTTGAGGCGTCGGTCGAAGCGATGCCGAAACGGCCCGAGAAGCTTGAGATCGAATTCGGCGTCACCCTCAGTCACGAATGCGATTTGTGGATCGTTTCGATGGATGCTTCGCCCGAATTCAAGATCAAGCTCTCCTGGGGCTGATTTTCTCCAGATCGGCGCCGGTCTCAGATCGCCGCCGGTTGTATCGCCATGCCGCGGTCCTGCAGGACGTCGGCGATCTCGGAGAGAATGGCCGGATCGTCGATGGTGGCGGGCATCTTGTAGGACTCGCTATCGGCAATCTGGCGCATGGTGCCGCGCAGGATCTTGCCGGAGCGCGTCTTGGGCAGGCGCTTCACCACCATCACGTTCCTAAAGGCGGCGACCGGTCCGATCCTATCGCGCACCAGTTCGATGACCTCCGCCTCGATCTCCTTGTCATCGCGCGTCACGCCCGCGTTGAGCACGACGAAGCCCGCCGGTCGTTGGCCCTTCAAGTCGTCGTGCACGCCGATGACCGCACATTCGGCCACGTCCGGGTGCTGGGCAACCACCTCCTCAATCTGGCCGGTTGACAGGCGGTGGCCGGCGACGTTGATGACGTCGTCGGTGCGCGCCATCACATAGGCGTATCCGTCGGCGTCGCGGAAGCCGGCGTCGGATGTCGTGTAGTAGCCGGGGAACTCGGTAAGGTAGCTCTTGCGGAAGCGCTCGTCGTTGTTCCACAGCGTGGGCAGGCAGCCGGGCGGAAGCGGCAGCCTGATCGCCAGCGTGCCCGGATGACCGGCGGCGACCTGCTTGCCCGCCGCATCGAGCGCCTGCACGTCGAAGCCAGGCATCGGCACGGTTGGCGAGCCATATTTGACGGGCAGCTGGCCGAGGCCGACCGGGGTTCCCACAGATGACCCAGCCCGTCTCCGTCTGCCACCAGTGGTCGATGACCGCCGCCTTGAGATGCGCCTCGGCCCACTTGATGGTCGCGGGGTCGGCGCGCTCGCCGGCCAGAAACAGGGTGCGGAAGCCATTGAGGTCGTAGTTCTTGATGAGCTGCCCGTTTGGGTCCTCCTTCTTGATGGCGCGGAACGCGGTGGGCGCAGTAAACAGGGCCGCGACGTTGTGCTCGGCGATGACGCGCCAGAACGCGCCGGCGTCCGGCGTGCCGACAGGCTTGCCCTCGTAGACCACCGTCGTCGCGCCATGCAGCAGGGGTGCGTAGCAGATGTAGGAATGGCCGACGATCCAGCCGACGTCGGAGGCCGCCCAGAACACTTCGCCCGGCTCGATGCCGTAGTGGTTCTTCATGGTCCATTTGAGCGCAACCATGTGGCCGCCGTTGTCGCGGACGACGCCCTTGGGCTGGCCGGTGGTGCCGGAGGTGTACAGGATATAGAGCGGATCGGTGGCCTTGAGAGAGGCGCATCCCGCCTTGCGCCCGTGCGCCTTGGCCTCCGCGACGGCCGAGGCCCAGTCATAGTCGCGGCCAGCGATCATCGGCGCCTCGACCATTGGACGCTGCAGGATGAGGACGCTTGTCGGCTTGTGATCCGACAGCTCGATCGCCTTGTCGAGCAGTGGCTTGTAGGGTAGGACTTTGGCGCCCTCGACGGCGCACGATGCCGACAGGACGGCGATCGGCCTGGCATCGCTGATGCGGGTGGCCAGCTCGGCCGAGGCGAAGCCGCCGAATACGACCGAATGGACGGCGCCGATGCGGGCGCAGGCGAGCATGGCCATAACGGCCTCGGGAATCATCGGCATGTAGATGATGACGCGGTCGCCCTTCCTAACGCCAAGGTCGAGCAAGACGCCGGCGAGAGTGGCGACCTCCTCCGTCAGCTCGGCGTAGGTGTAGCTGCGTGTGGTCTTGGTGACCGGACTGTCATAGATCAGCGCCTTCTGCTGGGCGCGGCCGTTCTTGACGTGACGGTCGAGGCAGTTGTAGGCGGTGTTGCATTCCGCGCCGACGAACCAGCGCCCGTATTGACCGGCGTACGGGTCATAGACCTTGTCCCAGATCTTGTACCACGTGACATCGCGCGCGGCCTCGACCCAGAACGCCTCGGGGGCTTCCTTCCAAGCGGCATAGACATCATGATAGCGACTCATGGACGGTCCTCCGAAAACGTTGAAGCGCAATTCCGTTTGCGTGTACGCCGCGACTGGCGTACCGTAAGGGCCTTGCTTGCGAACAAGCGGCGGGCTTGCCGGGCGATGTGACATGCCCGCCGGTTGCGCTTAGCGAACCCTGAGAGCCGTGTTGCGGCCCATGCTCGACACTGAGGCATGATGCCATCACACTGACCCCCGGTCGTCACTTGTTTGGGTGAGGTCCGCTTTCAAGAGCTATGGAGTGGCTGCGTGTCTCCGAACGCGTTACCGTGCTCGATCCAAGCATTCTCGGACACAGTCGATGTCATCTACGACTGCGTGTTGGAGCCAGAACGCTGGCGCGACGCGGTGCGGATGATCGCCGAGATCTCAGAAAGTCCCTCGAGTTCGGTAAACGTGCTCGACGTCAAATCGGGCGAGAGCCTCTGTTTCTGCCAGCAGGGCTATCCTGAGGGATTCTGGCAGGCGTATCACCCCTACGCCGCACATCACCCGATCATGCCGACCGTGCGCATGTTGCCGGTCGGGGACGTGACAACGGTCGCACATGCGTGCGGTGATGAGGAGTTCTACGGCAGTCGTCTTTACCAGGATGTCTTGCAGCCGCTCGGCGGTTATCGAGATTGCATCATGCTTCTTGCGCTGCGCGCAGGTGGGCGTCTGGGCTATCTCCATGCCTGCCGAACGCAAAGCGAGCCGAGATATTCTGACCGCGAAATCCAGGCCTTCAGGCTGTTGTCGAAGCACCTCTGCCGAGCGATGCGAACTTCCGAAATTTTCGACTTGCGAACCCTGAAGTCGGACAGCCTCGAGGCGACCCTCGATGGACTTGCCGCGGCGGTGTTCCTCGTCGCACGCGACCTGCGCGTCGTGCATATGAATGCGGCGGCCGAACGCCGGATCAGAAACGGGAACGCCCTGCGGCTTGTCAATCGCCGCTTGTGTCCGACCGATCCCTTGGCTGGGCGCCAATTAGCATCAGCGCTTGCCGCGGCAATCGCTGACGAGGCGGATACCGCCCCAGGGCAACATGCGCTCGCCCTCCCCGACGGAGACGGCGCTGGCTTGGTGGCGACGATCCTGCCGCTTGAGCGAGGGGATCGGCTGAGCCTCGCGAAGCCGTTTGCCGCGGTTGCCGCCATCTTCGTTCAGGACCCGACCGTGTCGCCACGGTTCCCGGGTGAAGCGTTTGGGAGACTCTACGGCTTGACAGGCGGTGAGCAGCGTGTGGCGCTCTCAATGGCGTCGGGACGTGCGCCTCAGGAGACTGCCGAGACGCTCGGAATTGGTCTGCAAACTGTAAAGACCCATTTGCAGCATATCTTCCAGAAGACCGGGACAACCCGGCAGGCCGAGTTCATAGCGCTGACATCGCGCTGCGCCGGACCCTTAAACCTCAATTGATGCTCTTCAAACTCCATTCGAAACTCTCGTAGAAAAAGGCCCCTTTATGCGACGGCGGTCTTCTCTACGGGCGTGAATAGGCCGTCGGCGCCCGGCCGCATTTCGATATGGCGTTCATGCATCTCGACGAGGTTTCGATGCCCGATCGACACGATGGTCGTCGCATGCAGCTGCTTAAACAGTACATCGTAGATCTTCGCCTCAAGCGATTCGTCCATCGCCGCCGTCGCCTCATCGAGAAACAGCCAGTCCGGACTGGCGAGAAGCGCCCTGGCGACGGCGAGTTGTTGCTGCTCGCCGCCGGAAAGACGCTGGCCCCAATTGTCGTCGACGTGGAGCTGATCGACCAATTGGGGCAGGTTGGCGGCCCGAAGGGCGGCGCGAACCGCTTCTTCGCCATATCCTTCCGGCGAGGCCGGATAGGTCACGGCCGCGAGCAGGGTGCCGATCGGAATATAGGGCTTTTGCGGCAACAGCATGAGTTCGCGCGCCCGTGGGCGTCGCGACGGCGCCCTCGCCAAGCGGCCATATCCCGGAGATCGCGCGGAACAGAGTCGATTTCCCCGAGCCGGACGCGCCGGTGAGGAGCGTCGACTGATTTGCGGCGAAACGCAGATTGGCGTCCTTGACCACGACGCGCCCGTCCGGAACGCGCAAAGTCACCCCTTCGAGGCTGACGTCCTGGCGCGCGCCCGAGGCCGATTGCGGCGCGCGCTTCAGGCCGCTCGGCTGTTGCGCGCCGTCGATCGAGGCGTCGAAGGAGATCAGACGATCGAGCACGGATTTGAAATCGGCGAGGGATACGTAATAGGTCACAAAGAACGTTAAGGCCTCGTTGACGCTGCCGAACGCGCGCGCGGTCTGGGTCATCACGCCGAGGGTGACCTTGCCCGCGAAATAGAAAGGCGCCGCGACGACATAGGGAATGATCGGACTGAGTTGCCCATAGGAGGCGGTAAAGCCGATCAGATTTTTGCGCACCGCGACGATCTGGAAATAATTCGCGATGATCTTGTTGAAGCGATCGCGCAACGAGCGCTTTTCCGAGTTTTCGCCATTCAGCAGTGCGATCTGCTCGGCATATTCGCGCAGTCTCGCCAGCGAGAAGCGGAAGTCGGCCTCGTAGCGCTGTCGGACGAAAGAGAGCCGCACCAGCGAGTGGCCGATGAGATGGGTGATCCACGTGCCGAAGCCGGCGTAGATCAGGGCGACCCAGAACAGGAAGCCCGGGAACGCGATCGCCGTATAAGGCAGGGTGAAGTTCGCGGAAAGGTCCCACAGGACGATCGCGAAGGACACCAGCGAACTCAGATTCGAGATCAGAAGGATCGAAAAGGTATAGATGCCATAGCCTTCCTGACCGCCATTGATAAAGCGGTTGATGTCCTCGGAAATGCGCTGGTCAGGGTTGTCGGCGACGCTGCCTTCGAGAGACATCCGGTAGTGCGTATGGTGATCAAGCCAGCGGCCGACGTAATCCTGGGTCAGCCAGCGCCGCCACCGGATAATAAGAGTCGAGGCGACAATGAATTCGATGATCGCCGAAGCGATATAGGTGAACGCCCAGGGCGTGAAGACAAAAAAGAGCTGCGTCCAGAAAGCGGCCTGGTCCTTGTTTTGAATGGCGTTGAACCAATCGCGCGAAAAGAAGGACAGGCGGACCTGAATGCCGACTTGCGCCTGATTGATGATGACGAGAAAGATGACCATGGCGATGGCTAGCTTGCGCTCGCTGACGCCGAATGACGGTAACGGCCATATGCGCGCCTGCGTGTCGCCGCCCGCGTCGAAATAGCGGTCGCCGATCCGCGTCATCGATCGGACCACCGGGATGAACGAAATGGCGTAGACGAGGATGGCGAAAATCGCGACGGTGAGCGGCAGGCTTTCCGGCAGGACGTATTCGGCGAGCGAGGCCGGCCAGAGGCCGATTTGCGCAACCATGAAAAACGCGCCGAAAATGACGGTCTCGATCGCGAATATAGCGGCGAATATCTGCAGAAAACTCGAAATTGCGGGGGCCTTATAAGTCGTAAAGGCGCAAACGAAACCGGTAGCGGCAAGGAGCAGAATGGTCGCGTCCTCATGCGTTGCGCCGATTACAGCGGTTACGAGTGAGAACAATGCGACGACGGCGGCGAGAAAATGCATGACTTCCCTTGTGTGTCCGGTCCCTGAACGACGGGCGCTTTAGAAGTTTGCGACGAGGATTTAGCCAAATTTCCGCAAGTGGGAAATCAACTAAAGTTTTTGGTCGGAAGTTGGCGGCTCATTTGGCGGTCCGTTGGAAGGGTCGCCGCGCTATATGCGCGCTTGAAGACACGATCTCATCTAAAAACGGCGTAATGTTGCAAAAGATCGTCGCGGCGCAGACGATCCGCGCAGGCTTCCGAATGAGCGCTCCAGCCGACGAAAGCAAATGCGGCGCCGCGATCGAGAACATGCGAAACGACGCCGCGCATCCATTAAAGCCTTAATCGCCTCTCTTTTTTGCTTCGTCCAGGGCGAGGCCGTTGACGCAAGCGGACAGCACCGGCGACGGTTTGAAAGTCAGGACGCGGCGCGACTTGATCGCCGCGGCGACCCCCGTGCGCGGGTTTCGTCCGATTCGCTCGCGCTTGGCGCGGACCGCGAACAAACCGAATGAGCGAAGCTTGACGCAATCGCCACGGACCAGCGCTTCGGAGATTTCCTCCAGAGCCATTTCGAAGATCTCGCGCGCCTGCGCGCGTGAAAGCGATGGACACGCGGCATAAACCGCGTCCAGCAGAGCCGCCCGTGTCGCTGTTCTCCGGATTAATTCCGAATCCGATTGGGCTTCCGACGCCTGTCCCACTTCGTTTCCCCCGCCGCTTTTTATTGCCGATTTCGGATTAGAGCATATTTTAAGCCATTGAAAAACAGGGCGGCGCTCCCTCGAACAAGATGTCGCCGCTTCTCCCGCGGCGCTTTCGCCTGTCTCGGCGGGCGGCGAAAAAAAGCCCCGGATTGCTCCGGGGCTCTACGTCGAACGATTTACGCTCGGCTGGGTTTCGCTCAGAAGTCCATGCCGCCCATGCCGCCGCCGCCAGGCATAGCCGGCGTGTCTTTCTTCGGCTGCTCGGCGATAATCGCTTCCGTGGTGATGAGAAGGCCGCCGACGGACGCGGCATCCTGCAGAGCGGTGCGCACGACCTTGGTCGGGTCGATGATGCCAAGCTTGACGAGATCGCCATATTCGTCGGTTTGGGCGTTGTAACCGTACGCGTAGTCCTTGGACTCGAGCAGCTTGCCGACCACCACCGCGCCGTCGCCGCCGGAATTGTCGACGATCTGACGGGCCGGAGTCTGGATCGCCTTGCGCACGATTTCGACGCCAGTCTTCTGATCGGAGTTCTCGACCTTGACGTTCTCGAGAGCCTTGATGGCGCGCAGCAGCGCGACGCCGCCGCCCGGCAAGACGCCTTCTTCAACGGCGGCGCGGGTCGCGTTCAGGGCGTCGTCGACGCGATCTTTCTTTTCTTTCACTTCGACTTCCGACGCTCCGCCGACGCGGATGACGGCGACGCCGCCAGCGAGTTTGGCGAGACGCTCCTGCAGCTTCTCCCTGTCGTAATCGGAGGTCGTGTCGGCGATCTGCGCCTTGATCTGCGCGATGCGCGCCTCGATGTCCTTCTTGTCGCCGGCGCCGTCGATGATCGTCGTCGACTCCTTGTCAATGCGGACGCGCTTGGCGCGGCCGAGCATCTGCAAGGTGACGTTCTCGAGCTTGATGCCGATTTCTTCGGAGATCAACGTGCCGTTGGTGAGGATGGCGATGTCTTCGAGCATGGCCTTGCGGCGATCGCCGAAGCCCGGCGCCTTCACCGCCGCGACCTTCAGGCCGCCGCGCAGCTTGTTGACGACGAGAGTGGCGAGCGCTTCGCCTTCGACGTCCTCGGCGATGATGACGAGCGGCTTGCCAGACTGGACGACAGCCTCGAGCACGGGGAGCAGAGCCTGCAGCGATGAGAGCTTCTTCTCGTGGACGAGGATGTAAGGCTCCTCAAGCTCGGCGATCATCTTTTCGGCGTTGGTGATGAAATAGGGCGAGAGATAGCCGCGGTCGAACTGCATGCCTTCGACGACATCGAGTTCGGTCTCGAGGCTTTTCGCCTCCTCCACCGTGATGACGCCCTCATTGCCGACCTTCTGCATGGCGGTCGAGATCATCTCGCCGACCGATTTGTCGCCATTGGCGGAAATGGTGCCGACCTGGGCGATCTCATCGTTCGAGGTCACCTTCTTTGAATTGGCCTTGAGATCGGCGACGATGACGTTGACGGCGAGATCGATGCCGCGCTTCAAATCCATCGGGTTGAGGCCAGCAGCGACCGCCTTGGTGCCTTCGCGCACGATCGAGGAAGCGAGAATCGTCGCGGTGGTGGTGCCGTCGCCAGCGGCGTCATTCTGCTTCGAGGCGACTTCGCGGATCAGCTGCGCGCCGAGGTTCTCGAACTTGTCGGAAAGCTCGATCTCTTTGGCGACGGTCACGCCGTCCTTAGTGATGCGGGGGGCGCCAAACGACTTTTCCATGACGACGTTGCGCCCCTTGGGGCCGAGGGTGATCTTCACCGCATTGTTGAGAATATCAATGCCGCGAAGCATACGGTCGCGGGCGTCCGACGAGAAGCGGACCTCTTTTGCTGCCATATTCGGAGACTCCTGAGAACAGTCTAAAAATCGATGCGGGATTTGGGGTCGATCAGGCGACGACGCCGAGAATGTCGCTTTCCTTCATGATGAGCAGATCCTGCCCGTCAATCTTCACCTCAGTGCCCGACCATTTGCCGAACAGAATCTTATCGCCGGCCTTCACGTCGAGGGGGGTCAGCTTGCCGCTGTCGTCGCGCCCGCCCGGGCCAACGGCGATGATTTCGCCTTCCTGCGGCTTCTCCTTGGCGGTGTCGGGGATGATGATTCCTCCTTTTGTCTTTTCCTCACTCTCGAGACGTCTGACCACGACGCGGTCGTGCAAAGGACGAAAGCTCATATCTTGATCCTTGATGGGCCGCTGGAGGCGCTGGCTCCGCGCTGGAACGCCCCATGAAAATGCGGCGGGTTTGAAATGGCGCTTTATTAGCACTCTTTCATCATGAGTGCTAACAGCAGCTCGTATTTAGGCAAGCCCGCCGCCACTGTCAAGGCTGACGCCGGGTTAGGCGTCATTTTGCACATTTTCCAATCACCAGTCGGTAAGGCGCAGAGCTTGCGCCGAGTGAAAACCAAGTTTAGACGGTTTCCAAACTAGGATCGATCCAGCCTCGAGGCGCGGTATTTGCGGCGGCTGAGGGAAGGGAAATGACGATCATGACGGATAAAGTCAGCGCAAATTACGATTCGACCACCATCGGGCTGCACTGGGCCACCGCGTTTTTGGTCGTCGCGCTGTGGATCATCGGGCAGGTCGGGGACCTTTTTCCCAAGGGCGTATATCAAACAAATGTCTGGTCGATCCATGTGGCTCTCGGCTTCGCGCTCGCCACCGTAGTCATTTGGCGGATCATTTGGCGATTCACCGGCCGCCGCCGCCTTCCTGCCGCCGATTCGGGCTTCCTGCAAATTTTGGCCGAAGCGACGCATTATGGGCTCTATCTTTTGTTGTTGGCGACGGTGGCGCTTGGCGTCGTCAACGCCTTCGTGCGCGGCTTCAGTCTTTTCGACATAGCCAGCCTGCCGCAGTTTGGCGATAAGGAGCTCAAAAAACCGATCACCGAATGGCACGGCCTTGCGGCTAACCTGCTGCTCGCGTTGGCGGTATTCCACACGGCGGCGGCATTGTGGCATCAGTACTTTTTGAAAGATGGACTGCTTCTGAGAATGACGCCGGAACAGCAGCCCGTTCCGGAAGAGCAGCCTCTCGACTTTTAGACGCTCGGGCGTGGTGCCGAGGCCGCGCCCTTTCTTGAAAGTCTGCGCAGCGATTTTCGGCCACACGTATGGGGCACGCTGATTAGCTCATTTCTCTTGTGGAAAGGCGGAGACACATGGCGCGTCCCCATACCGAAATTCATCTTGTCACGCGCATCGGCTGGCTGCGCGCCGCCGTTCTTGGAGCCAATGACGGGATTATTTCGACCGCCAGCCTGATCGTCGGCGTCGCCGCCGCCGCCACCAGCGCCAGCCAGGTGCTGGTGGCGGGCGTCGCCGGCATGATCGCCGGCGCGATGTCGATGGCGGCGGGGGAATATGTGTCGGTCAGTTCGCAAGCCGATACGGAGAGCGCTGATCTTGCGCGCGAACGGGAGGAGCTGAAAGACAGTCCAAAGTTCGAGCTCAATGAACTGGCGCAGATCTATGTCGGACGGGGCGTCGAGCCGGCGCTCGCGCGTCAGGTTGCCGCGCAGCTCATGGCCAAGGACGCGCTCGGCGCGCACGCGCGGGATGAACTGGGGATTTCCGAGGCGATCACCGCCAAGCCGATCCAGGCGGCCTTGACGTCGGCGGCGACCTTTTCGGCGGGCGCCGCCGTTCCGCTTCTCATCGCGATTGTTTCGCCGCGGCGGTTTCTTGTTGAGGCCGTCTTTGGCGCTTCGCTCGCTCTGCTTGCGCTGCTTGGCGCTCTCGGGGCGAAAGCCGGTGGGGCGGGCATCCTCAAGCCGACCCTTCGCGTCGCCTTCTGGGGCGCCTTGGCGATGGCGGTGACGGCCGGCATTGGCGCACTCATCGGAAGAGCGGTATAAATTTGAGAGCCTCACTTCGTCAGTTGCACGCAGTCGGGAATTCTTGCACTAACGATTTTATGCGCTTGACCCTGAATTCGCCGTTGGCGACCGTTCGAGCCCCCTGATGCGCCCGGCAGCGCTCGTCACCGGCGCGGGCAAGCGGATCGGACTGCGGATCGCCGAACGGCTCGCGCGCGCCGGCTACGCCGTCGTTATTCATTGCAGCCCGGCCTCGCAGGACGAGGCGGAGCAGGCGGCGGCCCGCATCACGGCGGATGGCGGCAAGGCGGCGGCGTTGGGCGCCGACTTATCGCTCGCGACGGCGGCGAACGGCCTGATCGCGGCGGCTTGCGCGATCTTCGGGCCGCTGACACTGCTCGTCAGCAACGCTTCGATTTTCGAAGATGATTTGCCGGCCGATTTCGATCTCGACCGCTTCGACCGGCATATCGCGGTGAATCTGCGCGCGCCGGCGGCGCTGGCGCGCGATTTCGCCAAGCAGGCGCCGCCCGGCGCCAATGCTGCGATCGTCAACATTATCGACCAGCGGGTGCTGAACCTCGACCCGCGGTACTTTTCATACACCTTGAGCAAGGCTGCGCTTTGGACGGCGACACTGACAATGGCGCAGGCTTTCGCGCCGAATGTTCGCGTCAATGCGGTTGCGCCTGGGCCGGTCTTTCCCAATAAAAGCGAAGGAGAGGCTGGTTTTCAATGGGAGGTTAGAGGCCTGCCGCTCCGGCGCGCTGTCGATCCCGACGATATCGCTGACGCCGTGCTTTATCTCGCCGAAGCGCGCAACGTAACCGGCCAAATGATCGCCGTCGACGCCGGGCAGCATCTTGCGTGGCGGACGTCGGACATCGCGCCGTGAGGGTGGGGGGCACAAGTTGGCGGTGGTTTGAAAGCCTGCCAACGGTTTAGGGTAGTCGACGTTCGCCCCTGATTTTCTATACCGTCTAAGTAATTCTACTGTGTCATGAACGGATATGGGTAGCTGTCTGGCGGTGTGTTGTTTGACAGCATGGACATCGCATAAGGGTTTTTGCGAGCGCGACGGTGAGCCGTTTTCGGATCGTCGCGATCGAGTTTTCGACGTGACGTTCTGGTCGGATCGGCGGCGCCGCGGGGTCGAAAACCTTTGGGTAACGGAGGCATCTTGCGCCGCCAGGAGGCTGAGGGGGGAATTGCTTCCCGTTCGCAGATCAGAAAGCCGTAAGCTGCGATGCAGAGTGTCGCGTGGTGGTGAAAGCCACGCCAACCTCGACCTTCGTAATGGGCCAATCCGAGTTCGCCTTTCAGCTCCTCGTAATCGCGTTCGATGCGCCAGCGCAATTTGGCCTTGTCGACGAGATCCTGCAAAGGCGTGTCCTTGGGCAAGGTCGAGAGCCAATATTTCGTCGGCTCAGCTTCTTCATTCGGCCACTCAACAATGAGCCATTGCAGCGGATGCGGTTTGGTCCGATTGCAATCACGCGAGGCTGGGCGCAGACGCACAGCGGCAAAGCGCGAGGCGAGCGGCGTGTTCGAACCTTCGCGCCAGGTGAGGCTGCGCCATGCTTTTTTCTTCAAGCTCAGCGCCAGCTCCTTGACCGTGACGGGTTGATGTTCAAGATCACGGTTCAGACGAGACGGCTTGCGGCCATGGCCGCTCCAGGGCTTTGCCGGTAGAGGCTCCTGACCGGGCGGCCAAACGGTCAGCGTCGATTGGACGCCGACGACGTAAGGCAGATCCAAAGCTGTCACTCCGGCGCGAAAGCCGCCGTTCACGCCATAGCCCGCATCAGCCAGCACGACGCCCGGCGCGACGCCTGCGGCATGAGCCGCACGGATCTGATCAAGCGCAATCTGTGGCTTCGTCTTGAACTCGATCTCCTTGGGGATATGCGCCTTTTTTCGGCGTGCCTGATCATTTGCCCATGCCTCCGGCATATAGAGCCGGTAGGCGATCGGCAGGCTCGCCGTATGATTGGCGATCGACAGCGTCACCGCGACCTGGCAATTGTCCTGCTTGCCGAGCCTGCCGCAATATTGCCGCGCGACGCCGACCGAATGGGTCCCCTTTTTCGCAATGCCCGTGTCGTCCACGATCCAGGCTTCGATGGGGCCTTGTCTCTCGAGGGAAGGCAGAACCAGCTCGAAAACCTTACTCAAGACCGCCTCGTCCGACCAGGGCGCTTCGCCGACCAGATGCAGAAGCGATTGATGTTTGGCCGAGACGCGTGTCGGCGCAACAATCGCCGCCATAGGCTCGACGCTCTTGCGCTCGCCGGGCATCAACAGCCCGACGCAATAATCGTTCAAGGGCTTGGCCCGATCGGCATGCCCGATCACTTCAACAAGAGCCTCGACATAGGCGGCAAAACGCGCTTGGCTGGTTGGTCTCGAGAGATCCATATCAAACACCGGGTATCGATCAACGAATCAACAAGTTACCAGATTTGCTCGCGACGCGAATCTCCCTCGATTTTGTGATTCAGTAGAAGTAATTACTATAACTGTTGCGAAATTAATTCTAGAGCGCCTTGCTACCGCGCTCGGAGCCTTGGCGTCCTGAATTTGATGGGGGAAAGAGCCTATTTTTCGAGACGCCAAACAAAATATCGCAATTCACAAGGGCAAGCTTCGCAAGCTGAATTATTCGGCCGCCAAACGCTTTATATGCATTCATGAGCGGCTTCTCAATTACGAACGCAAATGCCCCGGCAAAGAGCACCATGAGACCAAGGTGAATAGCCTGATTATCATCATGTCGAGCCACAGTAATTCCTTTGCCTATGCGATCAGCCGATAGCCAGGGAGTTGATGAAGGACGTAAAGCGGGTAGCTGGCGCTTCCTGCCAATGCGCAGACCTTACCAAAAGTCCTGCTTTCGGTTTCGCCAAGGAAGACCGCGAAAATGCCGATAACAAGGCAGCCCAGCCAAGACGCACTGCATCAGGCTCGGACCCTGATGGTGCAAAACGCTTACTTCAACACGCCGAAGCTCTTTTCAAGAATTGACGAGAGACGTTAGGATCGCAGCAATCCACAGGGGCAGCAGTCGCGCCTCACCCTTGCCTCGGAGATAGAACAGGATACCGACGACAAAGTACGCGCCGTAATTACCAACCAACCGCGAATTTCACCCTGATCAGTGGGAGCAAATATCGCTCGGGATGTCTACGGCCGCGCAAAGCGCTCTACAATCGCTTTATGCGTTGGACGGCGAAGGCCATGGGTGTCGATCTGTTTGAGGCGCGCCCAGCGCAGTCCGGCCCGCCGCGGAAGGCCGTAATCGACAGCTGCGCGGTCACCGCGCATCGTTACGGTAAGGGCTACGACAACGATGCCGTCGCGCCGCCAACGGCGGCCCCCGAACTACGCTCGCCAGACTTTGTCGTTACGCGTTCCGGCCGAAAATTGCTCGGCCGGAACCGTCTCGTGCTTTACTTGCCTAGGGAGTGACCGTTCCGCGCGCGCGTCCGCCAGGGACCTGGCAGGAGCAGCCGTTGCCGACGAACGACGCCTCACGCAACTGGCAGGTTCTCACCGGCGTCGTGCACCAGTCGCCGGGTTGGCTTATGGCCACGCTGCGCCCTGTCGCTAGAGGCGCCATCGCCCCGCCAATCGCAGTAAAAGGCGCAGTCACAATCGCGACAGGGGCGGTTACGACCCTGGCCAAGCCGCTGCCTACTGATTGTTGCGCCCAAGCCGCATTAGCGAAAAGAAGAGCAGCGCCAAATGCGGCTGAGGTTATCAGACCATTTGAAATTCTCATTGTTCGCTCCTTCGCAGACATCATTGGCCTCGCGGTTCATCGAAAGCTGTCCGCATGATCCGCCGCAACAGGAAACTCATGTTTAGCGCTTATGTTCCAATACACGTCGCGCTTACGCCGCGAGACGACAAGCCTCAAAATTCTTTGATCGGTCAGAGGTCAGATGAGCGGCGGCACCTGGGGCGAAATAGGGATCTCAAGCACCGTCGGCTTCGATTTGGTCCAGGCCTCAACTGCTGCGCTCTTGATGGCGTCGAAATCGTCAAGCCGCACGCCATCGCAGCCATAGCCCTTGGCCAGTGACACGACGTCAATGCCGGGTATATCGAGGCCGGGAACCCCGGGGGCCTCTTCGAGCTCCGCGAACGACTTGAGGATGCAATATTCTCCGTTGCTCAGGACCACGAACAAAATCGGAAGATGGTGCTGCGCGGCGGTCCAGATCGACTGAACCGAGTATTGAAACGATCCGTCGCCGATGATCACGATCACGGGCCGGTGGCGGCTAGTGTCGCGCTCGGCGAGCGCGATGCCTACCGACGCGGGGAGATTCCAACCGAGCCCTCCGCTGGCAAAGGTGAAGAATGAGGCTGGTTTGGTGATCGGCCAACACGCATGAAGGTCGGCAAGATTCGACGGGCTCTCCTCCACCAAGACGGCGTTCGCCGGCCGGATTTCGCTGAGAGCCTCGAAAACTTGCGCGGCGGTCAGAAGACCATCGTCCGAAACCTTTGGCCGGTTCGGCGGGCATGGCGCCATGCGATGCGCCGCCTTCACCGGGGCGTCGCCCCTCGCGGATTTGCGCGCGCCGAGCAAGTCCTTGAGGGCCGCGAGAGATAATACCAACGGCATTAGGCAACAACCGACGCCCAAGCTCGTGTGGCGATTGAGGCGATGCGCTTTGACTTCAGCAGTGAGGGCGTTCCATGCGGCGCAACATGCGTCAAGGATCTCATCATAGTTTTCGAACACGCGGTTGCTCAAATGGTTCTGGCGCAGGAACTGCCAAATGTTTTCGACCGGGTTCAACTCGGGGGAATAGGCTGGTAGGTGGAGCAGACTGATGTTGCCGGGGACCCGCAGCTTGCCGCCAGTTTGATGCCATCCGGCTCCATCGAGGAGCAGCACGGCGTGGCTGCCTTGCGTCACTTGGCTGCTGATCTCCTCGAGATGCAGGCTCATCGCTCGGGCGTTGGCGTAAGGCAAGACCAAAGCCGCGCCGATATCCCTGCAAGGACAGACGGCGCCGAATATGTAGGCCCATTCGCGTCGCTGATCGCGCGGCGCGGGCGGCCGGCTGCCGCGCTCGGCCCAAACGCGAGTGAGCGTGCCCTGCTGGCCGACGCGGGCTTCGTCTTGCCACCAGAGTTCAATCGGTTTTTCGCGTGCATGCTCGGGGATTGCGGCCTTGACCAGATCGGCGAAGTTTTTTTGTGCGCCTCCTGCGCCGCAGGATCTTGCTGTGGATGGCGGGGCCGCACCGACAAGCGCCGGAACCCCAGCCGGCGCAGCATCGCGCCGACGCTGCGCTCGGCCAGGGTCACATGGAACTGGGTCTTGATCACGCGGGCCAGATCCACTCGTCGCCAGCGCACCACGCCGTCGACGGCAAGGTCAGGTCCTTTGCGAACCATCTCCGCCACAAGAGCTTCTTGTTCGGGCGTGAGGCGCGGCTTCGGCCCGGCCGCGATGCGGTTGCAGAGCCCGGCGACGCCTTCGGCGTTGTAGCGTAGAACCCAATCGCGCAAGGTCTGCCGATCCATGCCGCAGAGCTTGCCGGCTTCGCCCCGATTATATCCTTCAAGCACTAAGGCCAGCGCCAACATCCGCCGCGCCGCATTGGCGTCCTTGCTGTGCGTCGCCGCTTCGCGAAGCTCCGCTGCAGTGAAATCATCGCGCGTGATCGCCAAGGCTTCCGGCATCAAAATCTCCCCAAATCATCTCCAATCCGAAGAGAATCACGACAGTGCGAATTTGCGAAGACCCCCTGAGTCAGACGCCAATGCCGTTGGTATAAGACAGCATCGCCAAGCAAACTGTCGCCGACGGGGGCGCGCGCGGTCTCGGCCGCATCGTCAGAAATGTGCAGAAGCCGCATGCCATCCGGTAAGTAGGAACCGGGCACATAGGGGTAGTAGCGAAAGACCGGAGCGCCGACGACGAGCGCCACGTCGTGCCCTTTGAGCTTTCGGCTGTGTGGTTCGATCGCGAAGGGTAATCCGCCGGCATAAAGCGGGTGGTCTTCCGGAAACGGCGCGCGTTCCGAAGCGGGCGCAGCCCAAACCGGAGGTGTGCCTGGCATGGGCACTGGATTGGAGGTGGAAGTCCTTTGCGGGGCGAGTTGGTAGCAACCGCGAGCCGGAGGCAACTGCACGCAGGGTCTGCCGTCGAGAGACGCCTATGACCCTGGCGCCGCGAGGCCGTGTGGGGAAGAAGCCCGAGGCGAACCGCAGCACCGAACGAAAGTAAACCCCCGAGCAAGCCGAACCGGCCGGGTCAGCGTGTCTTCGAACGCGACGCCCGAAATCCAACCGAGGCCGGGACGGTAATAGGGGCGGGAGCGGCGGGACATCCAGTGTTCTTACCCAGGGAGGTCTGCGTGGGTCCGCGTGAGCGGTAGACCCGAAGGAGGCAACGACGACGGGACGATGTCCACGCAGAAGTCGGATCTCTTCATATGAGCCGGGAAGCCGGCGAAAGCCGGTGGAGCAAAGGGAGAGATGGATTGAAAAAGACGGGACCACGGCAATTGAGCCTCGTGTTCGCCGACAGCCCCTCGGGGGGCGGGTCGTCCGAGCCCTCGGACGCATCCGAGCGGCGGAGCTTCCTGCTGCACAAAGCGAGGACCAAGAAGACGACAGGTTCTGCCGCCAGCGTGGCCGACGATAGTCGGCTGCTCGAAGAAGTGGCGTCGGAAGCCAATCTGGCCAAGGCGCTGCTGAACGTAGTACGCAATAAGGGAGCGCCGGGATTGGACGGACAGACGGTCGAGGCGGCGGAGGCGAAAGCGCCGTCGATCATCGCCCGTTTGCGCCGCGACTTGCTGACGGAACGCTACAGGCCCGGCGATGTCCGCCGGGTTTGGCTGCCGAAGCCCGGGGGCGGGCATCGTGGGCTTGGCATTCCGAATATTTTGGACCGGACGGTGCAGCAGGCGGTTCTTCAAGTATTGGAACCGATCTTCGAACCGGCCTTCCATCCCAGCAGTCACGGTTTCCGGCCAAAACGCGGGGCTCACACCGCCATTGCTGAAGCAACGGGGTACCTGAAAGAGGGATATCAAACGGTGGTTGATCTGGATTTGGCCAAGTTCTTTGACCGAGTTCCGCATCAGCGCCTGTTGGCCCGGATCGCCGAGCGCGCGAAGGACCAACGGATAATCACTTTGGTGCGCCTGATGCTGACGGCGTCGGTGGTGATGCCGGACGGGACGAGGGTCGCCGTCAAGGAAGGAACTCCACAAGGGGGGCCGCTTTCGCCAATGCTTTCCAACGTTGTCCTCAACGAACTGGATGGCGAACTGGCAAGGCGAGGCCTCCGGTTCGTTCGATACGCCGACGACTGTAATATCTTCGTGCGAAGCGAACGCGCCGGACAGCGCGTCATGACATCAATCCAGAGATTCCTGGAAAACCGCATGCGGCTCCAGGTCAACGAGGAGAAGAGTGACGTTCGCAAACCGGAGGATGTCCACTTTCTTGGCTTTCGTTTCCGCTGTGCGAAGGAGGGTGAGGGCGACAATGTCGCCGTCTTTCCTTCGCGCAAGACGGAACGACGACTGATGACGACGATGCGGGGAATGACGCCCCCAAATTGGGGACGCTCCATCTCCTCGTGCATGGAAGACATCAGCCGCTACCTGACAGGCTGGATATCGTACTTCCGGCTTTGCACGCCGGACGCGATAAAAGGATTGGGCGTCATCGACGCTCACGTCCGCCGCCGGATCAGGGCGATCATCGTCCGGCAGAAGAAGCGGCAACGCTTTCTCTACCGGCACCTGAAAGCCAAAGGCGTCAGCTCCAAGGCTGCCAATGGCTGTGCGTTCTGCGGCAAAGGAGCATGGGTGAAATCGAACCGCCCGGCGATGACGAAGGCCTATCCACCGTCTTGGTTTGACGGGCGTATGGCCTCGCTCAAAGCCTTGTGGAACGATCTCAACCTGTCGCGGGTATCGGCCCAGCTATCGCTGGAGTTCTGACATATCGATCCAAAGAGCCGGATGCGGGCCCGCATGTCCGGTTCTGTGAGAGGCGTGGCGGAGCAATCCCCACGCCTACTCGACCGCCAAGCGCCTCCGCCAAGGCGACGGCCTCGCCCCAGCCATTGCCCCGGTCGATGGCGGCGCCATAGATCAGGACGGGCGACGCCGCCGCCGATAAGGCTTTGGCGAATTCCACCAGGCGCGCATGGTCGGGCGCGAAGCGTCGGCTGACCGTCCGCACCACAGCGGGCCCAACGCAGGGCTTCGCCCAATCGTCTAGGGAAGCGAGAGAAACACGGGACCTGCCGGCGGCTGAAGAGCCGTGGCTATCGCACGCATGAAGGCGGCGGGCACGTCCTCGGCGCGGGCCGGTTCATAGGCCCACTTCACCCACGGGCGAGGAAGCATCGTGGCTTCGACATTGGTCAGCCAAGGCTCCATCAGCAGCATTTCGCGCGTTTGCTGGCCGGCGGTCACGATGAGCGGCGTCTTGTTCAGCGAGGCCGTGATCAGATTACCCATGGCGTTGCCCAGTCCAGCGCTAGTGTGAACGTTCACCAGGGCTGGCCGGCCGGTGGCCTGGGCAAAGCCGTCGGCCATCGCGATTACCGAGGCCTCCTGGAGAGCGAGGACATAGCGGAAGTCGGACGGAAAATTCTTTAGAAAAGTCTCCTCCGTCGAGCCGACATTGCCGAAGAAAGTCGTCAGGCCAACCTCTCGCAGAAGCTGGTAGGTGACGTCTCGTACGCTCTGCATTTCGCCCTCCTAGTGGCTCAATTCAGTCAGATTGACGGGTATAGATGCTTGAGTTTGATACGGGCATCCGCTGTGGTGAACTGCCAATCGGCCTTGGCGTGGTTGGCGTTTCGATCGTCCTCCCAAGCTGCGATTTCGTCGATGAGGGTTTGTTTGTCTGGGATGCGGCGATCGAGGCACTGCGACGAAAGGACGCCGCGTTCGGATTCCGCCATATCGAGCCAACTGCCATGCTTTGGCGTGCAACGCAATTCGAACCGTTCGACGAGCCGCCTTGCTTCGGCGGCGGGAAAAGCTTGGTAGAGCGAGGCTGGCTTGTGGGTGTTGAGATTGTCCTGGACGAGAATGATTTTCCGGGCATTCGGAAAGTGAGTATCTGACAGATCCTTCAGCGCGTGAGCATAATCCATAGCGGTGTGGCGATCCGTGACTTTGACATGCCGCCAGCCTTCGAGCGGCGCAAACATCATAAGATTGGCCGTGCCGTTGCGCTCGTATTCATAATCGAACCTGACCGGCCGTCCCTCTTTCATCTTGATCGGAGCGCGTGTTTCGGCAATCAACTGCTTCGAGGTCGCGTCCAGGCAAACCAGAGGAATATCGGGATCGCGCGGCCGCGTATAGACGGCCAACACCTCCTCCATGGCGGCGACGAATGCGCTGTTGGCTTCCGGCGGAATGACCCACTGCTGTTTCAGATGCGGCTTAACGATGTTTTTTTGAGAGTCCGCCCGATCGTGCTGTCGCTGGCG
Source organism: uncultured Alphaproteobacteria bacterium (assembly GCA_963815815.1). Taxonomy (GTDB): domain Bacteria; phylum Pseudomonadota; class Alphaproteobacteria; order Rhizobiales; family Beijerinckiaceae; genus Methylocapsa. The sequence goes on along the minus strand of CAWFIA010000003.1, from coordinate 249,620 downwards.
CGATCTACGATGTTCAGCTCCACGACCTTGTTCTCCAACAACCGCAATGTCCAGCGGGCGCGGCCCTTGGGAGGTTCAAAACAAGCCAGGGCGATCAGCTTGGCTTCCTTCTCGCCGTCGAAAATTCTGGCAACGGCAGGCGTGGCGCGCGGCTTTCGGCTCAACACCGCCTCGAAGCCCTCTTCCACCAGCTGTTTGCGCACCCGGTAGACCATGGATGGGCTGGTCTCCAGGGCATCGATGATCTGGTTATCGCTCCATCCTTCGCCGCCTTCCGAGACGTCCGCCTTGAGCAAGATCCGCGCCTTCATCAATCGTTGCGCCGGGCTGCTCCCTTTCCGGATCAGCGTTGCAAGCTGTTGACGTTCGTCGTCGTTCAGCCGCACAATATATTTCTTTACGATAATTTCCTTCGCAGCCATGATCGCCTCCGTCGCTGGGGTCGCCCCGAAAGCGAATCATCAAATCCTTTCAAATTAGTTGAAGCGCGCCACTAGGAAGAGCCGGACCGAAGACGGGCTGGCAACATCACTGCGCTAAGGCATCGGTCCGAATCAGGTATTCAAATGCCCCGCTGCCGAATCATGCTATTCGCCGCGGGCTCTCGTCTGAAACGTGGGTGAAGGTCCTCCGCCACACGGCCTCACAACGAGAACAAAATGCCCCTATAACGGCCTAACTAGGCCCGTCCCTTGTGTCGGGCGATGAGCTGATCGGCAACGTCATTCAGGTCATCGCCGACGATCTGCGGCTGAGGGCCCACCCCCAAAACATCGTTGCCGACCCGCTTGATCAGCGCTGCTTCCCAGCCGGCCGCCACAGCGCCAAGCGTGTCCCATGTATGGCAGGCGATAAGACAGAGCTTTGAGGGCTCAACCCCAAGCTCCCTCTCGACGTAGGCGTAAGCCTGGCGCGACGGCTTATGGTGCTTCACGCCGTCCGCGCTGAAGCGCCGCTCGAAAAGATCGACAATGCCGCCATGCTCAAGCTGACGGGTTTGAATCTCAAGCAGATTGTCCGTGAGGGTGAATAGCCGGAAACCCGCATCCCGCAGCTTGCGTAGCGCTGCCGGCACCTCCCGGTGCGGCGGCATCGTCGAAAACTTCTCCGTAAGCTCTTCCTTATCCGCCTCATCAACTTTGATACTGCGCGTATCCGCCAGCATCTTCATCACAGCCGAACCGATATCGGTGAACGGAACATAGCAGCCGGCCACAGTCAGCGCCGCGGAATACATGATGAAGTTAGCGAACCAGAGGCGCATGGCGCTCTTCTCGCGAAAGATGCGTTCAAAGGTCGGCTCCATTGTTTGAAGGTCAAGCAGCGTCTCATTGACATCAAAGACGATCAGAGGAAGAGCGGCCATTTATTGGGCTCCGATTTGTTAGGGGATTACTTGAAAGGCATCGCAGTTGAGGCTGCCTATGATTCTCACTTGGAACCCGAAAGGAAGTCGCGGATCGCTGCGGCGATTTCCGCGGAGTGAGTCTCCAGCGCGAAGTGTCCGGTATCGAAGAACCGCACGACCGCATCCGAAATATCGTGTTTGAACGCCTCGGCGCCCGGGGGCAGGAAGAACGGATCGTTCTTGCCCCACACTGCAAGGAAAGGCGGCTTGTGAGTGCGGAAATACTTCTGGAACGTCGGGTAGAGCGCGACATTGCTCTTGTAGTCGCCGAACAGGTCAAGCTGCAACTCATCGGCGCCGGGCCGGGCCAGGTAGAAATTGTCAAGCGAGTAGCCATCTGGAGAAACAGTCGAAGCGTCGGGAACGCCGTGCGTGTACTGCCAAACGGTCGTCTCAGGCGCCAAAAAGACGCGGAGCGCGTCCCGGTTGGCCTGCGATGCGTCTTCCCAATAAGCCCGGATCGGGTTCCAGCCGTCGCTCAGGCCTTCCTCATAGGCGTTTCCATTCTGCGAAATGATCGCCGTGATCCTCTCTGGATGCTTCACGGCGAGCCGGAATCCGGTCGGCGCACCGTAGTCGAAGACATAGACCGCATAGCGATCAAAGCCGACCACCTCAGTGAAGCGATCGATCGTCTCCGCGATCTGGTCGAAGGTGCAGCCGCGGCCCGGCATGTCGGAGTTCCCGAACCCCGGCAGGTCGGGAGCGATCATGTGGAAGCGATCGACCAGAAGCGGGATGAGATCGCGAAACATATGGCTCGCGCTCGGAAAACCATGAAGCAGCAACAGCTTCGGAACGTCCGGCGCGCCCGCCTCACGATAGAAGAGATTAAAGCCGCCTACGTCGACAGTGCGATACTTGATAGTGGTCATAGCGCTTTTCCTCTGCGACATTACGTAACGTTATCGATGGCGGCTGCCGCTTTCCATGGTTACGACGAATTTCGGCTCCGCGGTCTTGCAGCCGTGCGAGGTGGTAGCGGTCAACCCGCGACCACCTCGCCGATCGCCTCGCGAATAATGTCCACGACGACGGAGGGCGCGGTCACGATCGGTGTATGATCGACGGGGTGCGAGCGCACCTTTGCCTGCATCCGCTGGGCCATGAAGCGCTGCGTTTCATGGACGATCATGTGATCCTGCTCCGCCACGAGGAACCAAGTCGGACGGTCCTTCCACAGCGGTCGATCCACCGCTACCGTGATGCAGGCGGGCGAGATTGGCCGCTGAACCGCCGCCAGCACGACCTGTTCCTCGACGGCGGCGTGTTGGGCGAAGGCTGCGGCGAAGGCTTCCTCGGGCAGATAGATCAGCCCATGCTTGTCAGGAGCTAGCTTGGGAGCCTGCGGGTGGGGCTCGGCACGGTAGAAAACGTCGGCGACGGTTTCGCCCTCATCCGGAGCCAGAGCGGCCACGTAGACGAGCGCTTTTACCTTCTCGTCGCGCGTCGCCGCGATGACGGCGCCAGCATAAGCATGGCCGACGAGAACGACCAACCCCGTTGCTCGCTCCAGCGTGCGATCGAGCGCCGCTACATCATCGTGGAACGATGTCAGCGGCAACGGCGCCGCGACCACCTTGATACCATCGGCCGCCAGCGGCCCGATAACCTTTGCCCAGCTTGATCCGTCGGCCCAGGCGCCATGGACGAGAACAACGGTCGCATCGCTCAAGGACATCTCCGCTCTCCTTCAAAAATGGATCCGTAAGCTTCCATGTGCGCTTGCGTAACCTGTCAACAAGGGTGTTTGCGGTTATGTTCCTGCTGGTCGATGGCGCGGGACGGACGCTGGGGCCCGGAATTAGAACTTGCGATGGGACCGCGACTTTTATTGGCGACGCGCTCGGATTGAATTTTCTGAATTCAATCGCAAGCCCCGTTGATACAGCAATTGACGAGACATCGCAGATCACCGAACCAAGTACGGGAAGTCCTGCAGCCCATACGCCTTCTTCTCTGTCAGCCGCGGCCAACTGACGATGTCGGCTTCGGGTCAAAGTTGATCGAAGCCCAGCACGACCGAGGGTCCAATTTCCACCATCCATTGCCGACGCTCAACGACACCTGCCGAACCATCCGGGGGCGTCCGGTCTTTGGGGAGCGGTCCTTGCGACTATTGGTCAGCCCTAATCCGCGCTGGGCAGGCGCCGCATGGTGAACTCGATGCGATCGTCCGAAAGTTCGCGCCAGGATTCGATTTCCGTCATATAGGCGGCTTTCGGAAATCGCGCAAACCATTCGCGTGCTTTGTCGCGCGCCTCGCCGCGGGGGAGGGTGAAGGTCTCGCGCCGCCAGGCGCCGGCATGCCGGGGCTCGCGCTCGGCCTGCGCGCGCGACCGGCTGGCGAGCTGACGCGCCAAATCCTGCGGCCTCTTCTCCCCTTCGCTCACCTTACGCAACTCCCGCGCCTTGATTTCGCCATCATAGCGCGGCGCGCGGCCCGCTAAAACATCGACGCCGGGTTTAACGAAGAGTTTAGCAATCAAAAGGGCCAAAGATTTGCGACGCGGTTAATAGCGGGGAGCGCCGGAGCCTTCGACCGTCGCGTTCAGCATCCGCGCCAGTTCGCCCGGATCGTCGGGAAAGCCGGCGTCGATCCAGCGCTGCTGCAAACTCTCCAGCGCCTCGCCGACCGCGCGTCCGCTGGCGAGCCCACGGGCGATGAGGTCGGCGCCCGAAAAGGGCAGGCGAGGCTCCGGCTCATCGCGTAGAAACTCCCTTGCCCGCTTCCACAGCGCTGGGTCCGGCGCGCGGCCGGCCGCAAGCAAAAGAGCGTCTGTCGCGCCCCGTCGGCCGTGCAGAAAAAGCAGGCGTCGCAGCTCCGCTTCCGGCGGCGGCTCGCGCTGTCCATGCATTGTCATCAGGACCACCGCGGCGCGCTCCAGCCGCTGCCGCTCCGCGTTGGAAAGGCGTAGCCTTTCGCCAAGGCGTGCAGCGTCTTCCGGCAACTCGACCACGAGCGCCGCGAGGCGCAGCAGCGGATCGGGCGTAGCGCCTTCGATTTCCGCAAAGCGCCGGAGCCGGGCGGGGTTCGGCGCCGACGCCAGAAGCGGCCCGAGCAATCCGGCCTCGCACATTTCTTGCGTGACCTCGATTGCGCGCCGCGCAGCGAAAAACTTCAAGAGCTCCGCCCGCACCCGCTCGCGCGACAAGCGCGCCAACCCCGAACGTTCGCGCAACGCCGCCGAAAACCCGGCCCGATCAAGCGGGCCTTCGCTAAAATCGGCCGAAAAGCGGAAGAACCGCAGAATGCGCAGATAATCCTCGCGGATGCGCTGAGCCGGTTCGCCGATGAAGCGCAGCTTGCGCGCCTTGACGTCCTCAACGCCGCCGACAAAATCGAAAATCCGCCCGTTCTTGGCGAGATAAAGGGCGTTGACGGTAAAATCCCGACGCAGCGCGTCGGCGCGAAAATCGCGGCCGAACCGGACAAGGGCGCGCCGCCCGTCGGTCTCGACGTCCTCGCGAAGGCTCGTCACCTCGAATGTCTCGCCATCGACGAGCAACGTCACCGTGCCATGCTCGACGCCGGTCAAGATCGTGCGGACGCCCGCCGCATTGGCCCGCTCGACCACTAGCGTCGGCGAAGCCGTCGTAGCGAGATCGACTTCTGGCGCGAGACGTCCAAGCAGCGCCTCCCGCACCGCGCCGCCGACGATGCGGGTCTCCTCGTCGTCGTAATCGATGGCGGCGAAAATACGCATTAGCGCCGGTTTATTCAGTAGCGCGGCCACGGCGGACTGGAGAGCGTCTCCAGCCGAAAACGGCGCGCTCATTGCAGTCGCCCCGGCACGAGCACGCCGTTTTCGATATGAGCGGGAACATAGGCGCCGTGGCGGCGGTCGGCGAAAACGCCGATGAGCAGGACCCCGGCGACCGCGACGGCGAGGCCGGCGAGAACCAGCGTCGAGACGGCGCTATGCGTCCAGTAATCCACTTCGAACGGATATCTTTGGCGCAGCGCAAGATAGATGATGTAGACGGCGAAAGGCGAACCGAAAAGGAGCGCGGGCTCCAGAATGACGCGCCACATCAGAAATAAAGCCTCTCGTAAAGATTGCGCAGAATTCCTGCGGTAATGCCCCAAATATAGCGCTCGCCATAGCTCATTGCATAAAACCGGCGCATTCTGCCGTCGAGTTCCCGGACATGCAGCGAATGATTGGCCGCATCCATGAGAAAGGCGAAAGGCGCCTCGAAGGCGTCGACGACCTCGCCACGATTGAGGCGAAGCGCGAAATGCGGCTCGATTCTGGCGACGACCGGAGTGACGCGAAAGCCGGTGCCAGTGACATAAGGGTCGAGATAGCCGAGCGGCTCGACATGGGCGGGGGGAAGCCCGATCTCCTCCTGCGCTTCGCGCAGGGCGGCGGCGACCGGTCCGTCATCGGCCGCTTCGATCTTGCCGCCGGGAAAGGCGATCTGGCCGGCGTGAACCCGAAGGCTCGCCGCCCGCTGGGTCAAGAGGACCCGGACTTCGTCCGGATAAGCGAGGAGGCCAACGAGCACGGCCGCAGCCCGCGCGCCCGCTTTGAGCGCATAGACCGTCGGCTGGCCGTTTAAAAGATCGTCGTCGTCGAGGACGGGATCGCTGACGACGAGTTCGCCGCGCGGAGGCTCGAGATTGAAGGTCAGCCGGCTCTTGACATGGGCGAAGACGCGCTGGGGCGCAAAGCGCTCGTGGGGGTGACGCTCGTCTTCGATGCGTCCGCCTTGGACGTATTCATCGCGGGTTTTGCTCAAAGGTTCGCCTCGATGGCGTCGATCTCGTGAGCGTCGGCCAGCTTGAAGAACGCCCCCGTCGAAGCGACGCCAAAGCTCGGCGCGCCCTCATGCGCCCTGATTTCGCAAAGGGCAATCAGGTCCATGGTCAAGGCGCGCTTGACCAGCGCCCAAAGGCCGCCACGCACCAGAACATAAGGTTTAACGCCGGCCGCCTCGCCTCTCTCGAAACGCAAGGGGTGGTCGGCGTCGACGCTGACCCAATCGCCGACATTGGTGCGAAAGCGCAAAGTTTGCGCCGCGCCTTGCCCGGCGACCTCCATCTCGACGGCGACGAAAGGCGCGTCCTCTACGGTGATGCCGACACGTTCGGCCGGCGTGACCAGCACGAAGCGATCCGGATCCTTGCGCAAGATCGTCGAAAAAAGCCGCACGAGCGCCGGGCGGTTGATGGGCGTTCCCTGGTAGAACCAGGAGCCATCGCGGGCGATGCGCATGTCGATGTCGCCGCAAAAGCGCGGATTCCATTGCTCGACTGGCGGCGGCGGCTTCGCCGAGCCAGCGGGCAAGGCCTTGGCCACTCCTTTGGCGAAGTCGGTCAGCGCGGGGGGAGCGCCCCCGCCTACTCCGCGCGCCTCGAAATCATCGGCCATCATATGCTGCAAAGCCTTTGAGCCATGAAAAAGCGCCAGATCACGTCAAATATGAAAATTCATCCAGTCGACAATGCGATCTGGATAGCCCACTAATTGAGTATAAACGAGAAAAAATGAATCCAATGGCGGAAGCAGTGACGACCTCATTCGAAGCGGCTATGGAGCGCAGCGCCGAGACCGCGCTGGAGCGCATCGCCGCTGCGCGCGCGGCGATCGAAGCGATTATTTTTGGCCAACCTCAGGTGGTCGAAGAAGCTCTGGTCACGCTCTTATCAGGTGGCCACGGGCTTTTGGTCGGCGTGCCGGGCCTCGCCAAGACCAAGCTGGTCGAGACCTTGGGAACTGTGCTGGGGCTCAATGCCCGCCGCGTGCAATTTACGCCCGATTTGATGCCGGCCGACATTCTCGGCTCCGAAGTTTTGGAGGAATCAAACGACCGCCGGCGCAGCTTCCGCTTCCTGCAGGGACCGATCTTCGCCCAATTATTGATGGCCGACGAGATTAACCGGGCGAGCCCGCGCACCCAATCCGCGCTGTTGCAGGCGATGCAGGAGTATCATGTTTCCGTGGCCGGCGAGCGCCACGACCTGCCGCAGCCCTTTCACGTCCTCGCCACACAAAATCCGCTGGAGCAGGAGGGCACCTATCCGCTGCCGGAAGCCCAGCTCGACCGCTTTTTGATGCAGATCGACGTCGGCTATCCCGATCGCGCCGCGGAAAAGCGGATTCTCGTCGAGACCACTGGGGCCGACCAGACCGAAGCCAAACATGTGATGAACGCGGACGAATTGATGGCGATGCAACGTCTCGTGCGCCGGCTTCCGATCGGCGAAAGCGTCATCGAAGCGATTCTCGACGTCGTGCGCTCGGCGCGCCCCGGCGAGGGCGATCCCGCCATCACCCAGCACATTGCCTGGGCGCCGGGTCCGCGCGCGGCGCAGGCCTTGATGCTGGCGACGCGGGCGCGGTCCTTGCTCGACGGGCGCCTCTCGCCCTCGAACGCCGATGTCGCGGCCCTCGCCGTTCCGATCCTGAAGCATCGCATGGCGCTAACGTTCTCGGCCCGCGCGGAAGGCGAGACCGTTACCGATCTCATTGCCAAGCTGACCTCTCGGCTCGCCTGACATGCCGCGGATACGGCTCCTCGATCGCAACGAAAGCCGCCTCGATGGGCGCCAGCAGGATGCGGCGCTTGCGCTGGCGCGGCGTTTTCCAAGCCTCGTCGTCGCGGCGCGGGAGGTGGCGGCAAGCGTACTCCATGGCGTACATGGACGTCGCCGCGCGGGGCACGGCGAAACATTTTGGCAGTTCAGGCCGTTCATCGCCGGCGAATTGCGAAGCCGCATCGATTGGCGCCGGTCGGCGCGCGACGACCGCCTCTACGTGCGGGAGCGTGAATGGGAGGCCGCCCATACGGTCATGATCTGGATCGACCGCTCGGCCTCCATGCGCTTTGTCTCGAAACTCGCGTTGCAGCCGAAAATCGACCGCGCCCTCGTCCTTGGCCTTGCCGCCGCCGATCTCCTGATCAGGGGAGGCGAGCGTGTCGGTCTCCTTGGCCTGACGCGCCCGCTGGCGGTCCGCAACATCGTCGAGCGCTTCGCGGACGTGCTGCTCAGCGATTCCCGGCGCGCCACCGGCGGCGAATCCCTTGAACTGCCGCCCCTCGACAGTCTGCCGTCCAATTCGCAGGCCGTCGTGATTGGTGATTTTTTGAGCGATCCGGCGGATATAGCGGCGATGATCGAAACGCTCGCCGCGCGCGGCGCGCGCGGCCATCTCATGATGATCGCTGATCCGGTCGAAGAGACGTTTCCTTTCGCCGGCCACACCGAATTCATTGACGTCGATTTGCCCGCCCGCCTTCGCGTCGGCCAGGCCGAAACCTACCAGGCGGAGTATTTTCGCCGTCTCAACGCCCATCGCGATTCGATCCGCGCCGCTGCGCGCTCACGTGGCTGGACTTTGATGCTGCACCGTACCGACCGGCCGGCGTCGGAGGCCTTGCTGACGCTGAGAATGCAGCTCGAAGCGAATTTTCATAGCGCCTTCGCCGGAGCGGCCCTCTGATGTTCGGCATTCCGCTCGCATTCACGTTTCCGCTGGCGCTGATCGCGCTGACCGGTCTTCCCGTTCTCTATTATCTTCTGCGCGTCACGCCGCCGCGGCCACGGCAGGCGCCCTTTCCGCCGCTGCGGCTTTTTCTCGATCTGCTTCCCGTCAATCAGACTCCCCGCCGCACGCCGATGTGGCTGCTGGCGCTGCGCCTCGCCATCGCGGCCGCAATCATTTTCGCCATGGCGGGACCGGTATTGAATCCAGCGCCGCTCGCTGCGGGGGGAGGGCCGTTGTTGCTCGTGCTGGACGACGGTTGGCCCGCCGCGCCAAGCTGGGACCGCCGCGTCGAAGCCGCGGCGCGGCGCATCGAGGCGGCGGGGCGACGCTCGCGCCCGATCGCCGTCGTCGCGACTTCGGACGGGCCGAAGACGATCGAACTCGTCGATTCCAACAAGGCTTTAGAGCGGCTGCGGGCGCTCGAGCCGGCGCCTTATATTCCAGATCGTCTCGCAGCTCTTAGCGCGATCGAAGCTTTTGTCGCGGCTAATCCACAAGCGTCGATCGTTTGGATCGCTGACGGCGTCGACCGCGGCCGTGCGCGGGAGTTTACCGCCGGCCTCGCTTCGCTCGGGAAAGACGTCGCCGTCGTCACTGGCGCGGCTCCGGTCAGAGCGCTGGCTGGTCCGCGTAATCTCGCGGGCGGCCTCGAAGTCCGCGTTCTTCGCTCAGCTCTCGGAGGCCCTGAGCAGGGCGCGATCAAAGCGCTTGACCTCAAAGGGCGCTCGATCGGTCTGGCGCCTTTCGATTTCGCCGGAACGACGGAAGCGACCGGGCGGTTCGATCTGCCGGTCGAACTGCGCAACGACATCGTGCGGCTCGAGGTTGCCGACGAGCATTCAGCGGGGGGCGTCGCTTTGCTCGACGAGCGCTGGCGCCGGCGCAGCGTTGGCCTCGTCAGCGGCGAGGCCGCCGACGTGTCGCAGCCGCTGCTCGCGCCGAATTACTATTTGAAGAAAGCCATGGCGCCCTTCGCTGACGTGCGCGAGGCGCGTCCCGGCGTCGGCGATCCCATTGCAGCATTGCTTGCCGAGCATGTCGCCGTCATGATCCTTGCCGATGTCGGCGCGGTAACCGGTTCAACGCATGATGATCTGAAGCACTTCGTCGAGGATGGCGGCGTTCTCGTGCGCTTCGCCGGAACGCGGCTCGCCAGCGCTTCGGACGATCTTGTCCCGGTGCGGCTGCGGCGCGGCGGGCGCGTGCTTGGTGGCTCGATGTCGTGGGACACGCCAAAGAAGCTCGCGCCTTTCGAGCGCGCCAGTCCCTTCTTTGGCCTCAGCGTTCCAGATGAGGTAACCGTAACGCGCCAGGTTCTGGCGGAGCCGGATCCGGGCCTGCCGGAAAAGACGCTGGCGCAGCTTTCCGACGGCACGCCGCTGGTGACGGCGATGCGCATGGGCAAGGGAATGTCGATCCTGTTTCACGTGACGGCGGACACCACCTGGTCCAACCTGCCGCTGTCGGGGCTGTTCGTCGACATGCTGCGCAAAATCGTCGATCTTTCGGGCGACGTTGTTCAACCCGCCTCGCCGGAATCGGTCGCAGCCGCGGCGGCGAACGCCGCAAACAATAATACGAATAAGGGCGCGCTCGGCGCCAATGGCGACCGGCAGAAGTCTGTCCCCCCAGCCAAAACGCTCGACGGTTTCGGCGTCTTCGGCGCTCCCCCCGCCAACGCCAAAGCGATTCCCGTCGGCTTTGACGGCGTCGCCGATGCCGAGCATCCGCCAGGATTCTACGGTCCGCCCAATGCTCCCGTCGCCGTCAATGTCCTCGCGCCGGCGGATGCGATTGCGGCGCTGGATTATTCAAGCCTCGGCCTTGCCGCCAGCTCTTTGCGCGGCGCCGAGCCGGTCGACCTGCGGCCGTTCCTTCTCGCCGCAGCGTTTGTCTTGTTCTGTCTCGACGCTCTGGCCTCGCTCTGGCTGTCCGGGGCCTTGCATTTCTCGCGGCGGGCCGTCGCCGGGCTTGCGGCGGCCGCGCTTGCTTTATGGTTCTTGGCGCCGCCGCCGCGGGCGCAAGCCGAGGCAGCCGGCGCGACGATTTCGCGGCGCGATCTCAACTCGGCGCTGACGACTCGCCTCGCCTATGTGATCAGCGGCGACGCCAAGGTCGACGAGACCAGCCGGCAAGGGCTTTTGACGCTCTCGCGGGTGCTGGCGCAGCGCACGTCGCTAACGCCGGGCGAGCCAATCGGCGTCGATCCCGGCCGCGACGAACTGGCCTTTTATCCGTTGCTCTATTGGCCGATCGTGGCGGGCCGGCCGCAGCCGCCGCAGGCAGAGGTCGCCAAGATCAGCGCGTTCATGAAATGGGGCGGAACGATTGTTTTCGACACGCGCGACGCGCTCAACGCCCGCGCCGAGGGACCTTCTACGCCGGAGGCGCAGTGGCTCCGGCATATGCTGGAGGGCGTCGACGTGCCTGAACTTGCGCCCGTCCCGCCCGATCATGTCGTGACCAAGACCTTCTATCTGCTCGACGGTTTCGTCGGCCGCTACGCCGATGGGACGACATGGATCGAAGCGCTGCCGCTAGCTCCGGCCGATGGCAGCGCCCGTCCGGCGCGCTCGGGCGATGGCGTCTCGCCGATCATCATCACGTCGAACGATCTGGCGGCGGGATGGGCGAGCGACGCCGATGGGGAAAGTCTCTATGCGCTGGCTCCAGGCGGGGCTCGTCAGCATGAACTCGCCCTGCGCGGCGGCGTCAATCTCGTCATGTACACGCTGACCGGCAATTACAAAGCCGATCAGGTGCACGTCCGTGATCTGCTCGAACGCCTAGCGCATTGAGCGCGGCTAGGCGGCGCGCAACCTTCCGCTAAGAAGATGCGGACCGCTTTCGCGCGACTTAGACGCGACAATTCGCAGCGGGCCAATAGAGATTATTTCGGCTCGGGCGATTGATTTCGCCTGTCGGGCCGCGCTATTCCAACGTTGCTGCTGCAATGCAGCAAACCTTCGTTGCGCCTTTCGCTCCGTACGCCCGTGCGAGACTGGCGTCCCATTCTGGCCATTAACTCGTCGTTAACCATGGGGCTCGATTGCTTAAATGCAACAGGGTCTAATAAGCTTCGATCAAGGTTGACGGAACCTTCTCTTAACGGTCGAGGCTTTAGGAAAGACCTGTCTTGCGATCACATAAGGAGTTTCAGGGATGAGCTATCTCAAACGGAGAGGCGAATGGAAGATCGCCGCCGTGCTGGGCGCCGCCCTCGCGATCGCGGCTTGCGCCAAGAACCCGGCCGAAGACGCCAACGCGCTCGCGAGCGCCAACAGCGGGGTCGCGACGCCTGGCAGTCCGCGCGATTTCGCGGTCAATGTCGGCGACCGGGTTTTCTTCGATAGCGATTCCAGCGAACTGAGCCCGACCGCGCAGGCGACGCTCGACAAGCAGGCGCGCTGGCTGCAGCAGTACGCCAGATATAATTTCACCATCGAGGGGCACGCCGACGAGCGCGGCACGCGCGAGTACAACTTTGCGTTGGGCGCGCGCCGGGCCGAGGCCACCAAGCAATATCTCATCGCGCGCGGCATTGCCGTCTCGCGCATTCGCACGATCAGCTACGGCAAGGAGCGGCCCGTCGCCGTGTGCAACGACATCTCCTGCTGGTCGCAAAACCGCCGCGCCGTGACAGTGCTCGCCGGGACGCAGTCGTAGGCTCGCTTCCGAGTCACTTCAACAGGGGCGCACGCTTGCCGGCTATGGCTGCGTGTGATCCTGTGTCTAGGCCGCCAACGCCACTGAACTAAGCCGGACGTATGTTTTGGTTCATACGAAACAGGTTGCCGGGGTCATATTTGGCTTTGATCTTGCGCAGGCGCTTCAAGGAGTTGGCGTTGTAAGCGTCGGCGACGCGCTTTTCGCCCTCGTCGGCGACGAAGTTCACATAGACCTTGCCCGTCCCGTGTGCCTTCATCGCGTCGAAAAACTCTTGCGTCCAGGCGAGATGCTGACGGGATTCCTCTGGGTCTTTCCATCGCGTCTGGATGACGAGCGCATACTTGGAATCTCGGAAGCCGAAAGCCGTGTCATTCTCGCCCACGCGCGCCACGGCGCCGCCGAGGGTCGCGAGCTTCACGTCCGTGAAGGGTGACGTGACTTTCGACACATATGCGAGCATGGTTTGCGCTGCGGCGTCGGTGAGTTCCGGCAGATAGTGCCCAACCCATTGGTTGCGGAATCCGTTTCCCCATGCCGGGTCAAGCGCCTTCTGCCAATCGGGATAAGGGCGGATTTTCACGAGGTCGAGGAGGGGCCGACCGAATTGGCGAAGCGGTTTCAGAAGTTTTTCACCGGCCTCGGCGTCGCCGGCCCAACAAACGGCGATCGCCGCCACGGGTCGCCCATGCAATTCCGCAGGCAAAGTCGGAGAGGCAGGCGCCTTGCGCATCAACAGCCAGACGCAGACATCATCGGGGGCGCTGGCGTTGAATTCCCGAACGTATGCCGCCACTCCTAGGAGGTCTTCGAGCGGATGAAAAATCAGCCCGGCGAGAACGTCTTTGACTGGAGCAAGCCGGAATTTGAAGCTCGAGACGATTCCGAAATTGCCGCCGCCGCCTCGGATCGCCCAAAATAGGTCGGGATTCGTCTCCGCAGAGGCCGTGAGGATTGCGCCATCCGCGGTCACCATCTGGGCCGAGACAAGATTGTCGCATCCCAAGCCTAACTTGCGGTGCAGCCAACCGATACCTCCGCCCAAGGTGTACCCGCCGACGCCAACCATCGAAATGATAGGGCCGGTCGAGGCAAGGCCGAAATTGTGCGCTGCGGGATCATAAACGCCAAATGTGGTGCCGCCGCCGACCTCGGCAACTTGCGCGGACGCGTCGACGTTGACGCTCGCGAGGCGGGTCAGATCAATCATCAAGCCGCCGTCGCATACCGCAAACCCGACGTGGTTGTGACCTCCGGCGCGAACAGAGAGCAACGCGTTGTGGCGTTTGGCGAAACGAACTGCGTGAACGATATCATCGATATCAGCGCAGCGGATGATGATGGCGGGGTGGCGATTGATCGCGGCGTTCCAAATTTGCCGAGACGTTTCGTACTCAGGCATGCCTTCAATTAGAAACTCGCCTCGCAGGCCCGCCTTCAGTTCTTTCACAGCGGCGCTATCGATGGCGACGGCGCCGCCATCGAGGGTTTTCAGGATAGGGCCGCGCGTCTCCTCCTGAGCGATCGCAATCCGGTACGATGCGACGCCGGCGAACAGACAAGCGGAAGAACCCAGGAATTCACGCCTCCTCATGACCTTCTCCCTAGACCTCATGATTGCTGGGGCTGAGGGTGGCCCGTCATGGTACGAGGCTCTGCGCCGGCTAGCCGGCGCAGAGCCTCATGCATAGGAGACGGGCCTCGATCAGGCTTGCGGCTGCGGTTCGAGGCCGCCTGGCTCCTGTCCTGATTTCGGCCGCAGGCCGACGCCGGTCGACGGCACCGGCGAACCGCGCAGCGGAGCCGCGGCGTCGTCAGGGTTCTCACGCACCGGCTTGCGTCCCTGCAAGAGGCCGACGATCTCGTCGCCGGAGAGGGTTTCATATTCGAGCAGTCCCTTGGCCAGCGTCTCGAGATCCTGCCGCTTCTCGGTGAGGATGCGCGTCGCTTCGGCGAGGCCCATTTCGACGAGCCGACGCACTTCCGAGTCGATCTTGCGCGCCGTCTCCTCGGAAATGGTCTGCTGCTTGCCCATCGAATAGCCGAGGAACACCTCCTCCTGGTTCTCGCCATACATGACGGTGCCGAGCTCCTCAGAAAAGCCCCAGCGGGTCACCATCGCGCGGGCGAGCTTGGTCGCCTGCTCGATATCCGATTGCGCGCCGGAAGTGATCTGCTCCTTGCCGAAGATGATTTCCTCGGCGACGCGTCCGCCCATGCAGACGGCGAGCCGCGACGTCATCTGCGCATAGCTCGTCGATAGCTTGTCGCGTTCGGGCAGCTGCATCACCATGCCGAGCGCGCGGCCGCGCGGAATGATCGTCGCCTTATGCACGGGATCGGTCGCCGGGACGTTGAGCGCGACGATCGCGTGGCCGCCTTCGTGATAGGCGGTGAGCATCTTCTCCTGCTCGGTCATCACCATGGTGCGACGCTCCGCGCCCATCATGATCTTGTCCTTGGAATCCTCGAACTCGGCCATGGTCACGACGCGCTTGCCGCGCCGCGCCGCGAGCAGAGCCGCCTCATTGACGAGATTCATGAGGTCCGCGCCGGAAAAGCCAGGCGTCCCGCGCGCGACAACCTTCAACTCGACGTCCGGCGCCAGAGGCACCTTGCGGACATGAACCTTGAGGATGCGCTCGCGGCCGATGACGTCGGGGTTCGGCACGACGATCTGGCGGTCGAAACGGCCCGGCCGCAGCAAAGCCGGATCGAGCACGTCCGGACGGTTGGTCGCGGCGATGAGGATGATGCTCTCATTAGCCTCGAAGCCGTCCATCTCGACGAGCAGCTGGTTCAAGGTCTGCTCGCGCTCGTCATTGCCGCCGCCGAGCCCGGCGCCGCGATGGCGGCCGACGGCGTCGATCTCGTCGATGAAAATGATGCAGGGCGCGTTCTTCTTGGCCTGCTCGAACATGTCGCGCACGCGGCTTGCGCCGACGCCGACGAACATTTCGACGAAGTCCGAGCCGGAAATGGTGAAGAACGGCACATTGGCTTCGCCGGCGATGGCCCGCGCCAGCAGCGTCTTACCGGTGCCCGGCGGCCCGATCAGCAGCACGCCGCGCGGAATGCGCCCGCCGAGCCGCTGGAAGCGCTGCGGATCGCGGAGGAATTCGACGATCTCCTGCAAGTCTTCCTTGGCCTCGTCGACGCCCGCGACATCCTCGAAGGTCACGCGGCCGTGCGCCTCGGTCAGAAGCTTCGCCTTTGACTTGCCAAACCCCATGGCTTTGCCGCCGGCTCCCTGCATCTGCCGCGAGAGAAAAATCCACACGCCGAAAATGGCGATGAGCGGCAGCCCGTTGACGAGCAGCGTAAGCAGCCAATTATTGCCGTCGGACGGCGGCTTGGCCGAGATCGAGACGTTCTTCTTGTAAAGGCTCTGGACGAGGGTCGGATCGTTCGGCGCATAGGTCGAAAAAGCCCGATTGTCCGAAAAATGGCCGGTGATCTCATTGCCCGCGATCGTAACCTCGCGCACGCGGCCTTGATCGACATCGGTCAGAAGCTGGCTGAACGTGATGTCTTGCGCGGCGGCGCGCTGTCCGGGATTCTGGAACAGCATGACGAGCGCCACGACGAGCAGAATAATAATCACCCAAAGCGCAAAATTTCGAAAGTTCGGGTTCATTTCAACATCCTGGTGCGGGCCGTTCAAACGGCCAGTTAAACTGCCCGCGGAAACAAAAACCTACTCTGAGCCCGGCGATGAGACGGTCAATGTAGGCGTCGTCCGCCCTATTGCCAAGGGGAACGCTGGCGTGAAGGCAAATTGCGCGCCGCCCCTAGGGGTCGACAGTTGTTTTGCGCTCGGCGGCGCGGCCTCGCCGGCGCGGATTTTCGGTCCTGATCGTCAACGTTTGGTCGCGGCGAAGCTTCAGAACGGTCCCCCCGAGCGTGGCGGCGAAGGGCTCGCCGCGCCGCAAAGCGCGCTGCAAGGCCAGCGCCAAAGCCTCGAGCCTTTCGAGCCGCAGCGGCTGAGTCGGGGAAGCCGAGAGCGTCGATCTCGCGCGCGATGACGCGCAGAAAAATCTCTTCAGGGGCAGCGGCGAGGCATGAAATATCGGCAACGAAGCCGCCCGGTTCGCGCGCCGGCGAAAGGCCGGCGGCGGCGGCTTGCGCCTGGTCGGCGAGCGCCGCCTCGGCGCGCGCGGCCCGGCGTCCGAGCCGCAGCAGCGCGTCGCGGCCTAGGCCCTCCTTAGCCAGCAAGCCGCAAAGCGCGCGCATTCTCGTGCGGGCGTAAGCCGGATCGCTATTTGAGGGATCGACGCAAAACGGATGCCCCTTCGCCGCACAATACGCGCGCAGTTCGGCTTTGCTGAATTGCAGCAGCGGGCGCGCATGAATGAGTTCGCGCCTCTCGACATTCGCCGCCATTCCGGCAAGGCCGCCAAGGCCGCTGCCGCGCAAAAGACGGAACAAGATCGTTTCGGCTTGATCGTCGGCGTGATGCGCGGTCGCGACGACTTGCGCGCCGATGCGGGCGGCGAAGCTGAAGAGAAGCTCGTAGCGCGCCTCCCGCGCGAGCTCCTGAATTTTCGATCTTGGCTTCGCGCCGTCCCAGACAAGAATGTCGTGCGGCAATCCAAGGCGCGCCGCCCACCCAGCGACCTTTTCGGCCTCGGCGCGCGCGTTAGCGCGAAGGCCATGGTCGACGGTCGCCACATGGAGACGCGGCTCGCCGGGATACGGCGCCGAATTTTGCGCCCATTCGGCGGCGAGCAGCATCAGGGCGATGGAATCCGGGCCGCCCGACACCGCCAGAAGAATTTTTCGCGCATTTTTCCAGGGCGAAAAAAGCGCGCCGGCCAGGCAGGATGAAATCTGACTCCCCTTCGCGTTGTCCGTTGAAACATTAAGCGCGGCCTTGGCCCCGGCGCGCGGAGCCGGTCCCCTCGCGGCGGATTTTCGCAGAGGTCTTTGTCGGGCGCGCTCAGCATTGCACGCGTTTGGCCTCCCGCTCCGCGTCGGCTTTGACATTCGCCGTGGCGTTCGGATATTTGCGACCGATTTCGGCGAATGTCGCGCAAGCTTGTTCTTTTGCGCCGAGCGCGTTCAGCGACTGGCCGAGCCGAAGCATCGCCTCCGGCGCGCGCGGCGAAGTGGCGTATTGCGTTGAAATCTTCAGATATTGCTCGGCCGCCTCGCGCGGGCGATTGCGTTGGAAAAAGCTCTCGCCGAGGTAAAAGGTAGCGTCGGCCGCCATCCGGCTTTTCGGATTTTTCTGGATGAACGCCTTGAAGCTGTTTTCCGCGCTTTCATATTCCTTCTGCCGGAAATAACCGTAGGCGACGTCGAACTCCTCCTTTACCGGATTGATCGGCGCTGCGCCCGGCGCGACCCCGTTCGGCGTCGTCAGGGCCGCGACAGCCGAATTCGCCGGGGTCGTCATCGGCGCCGACGGCTCGGATTGCGCGCTCGTCTGCCCTGCGCGCCATCTTGCGCCGGCAAGATCGAGCGGCGCCTCCGCGGCCGGGGCGGCAATGCCGCCTTCCCCTATTGCTTTCGCCGCCGGCGGTGTCGGACCGACGCTGCCAAGCGGGCGCGGCGCGCCTGGCGCGTTCGGATCGGTCGAAGGATCGAAGGCGTCGCCGCGTCTTGCGGGTCGGACTGCACCCCGGCGTCGCGGATGCGGCGGCCTGATCTTCGGCACCAAGCAGATTGTCGATCGCGTCGCCGCTCTTTTGTGGTTTGGCCGATGTCGAGGAGGCTCCCGCGCGTCCGGCATCCTGGAGGCGGAAGTCGACGTCCTCCTGAAATTTCTTCAGCTGATCCTCCAGTTTGCGATTTTGGAACTGCAGCTGCTCGATCTTACCGTTCAGCTGGCGAATTTGGCTTTCGAGACGATCGACCCGCACGAGCAGGGACGAGGCATCCGGTTGCGCCTGGCTGGAGGTGTCGTCGCCGACATCGGCGGGAGGCGCGCCGAAATTTTGCGCGACGGCAACCGGGCTCGCTGCGCCGACGCCGCATCGGCGGGCGCCGCGATGCAAAAAAGGACAGCGCCGAGACAGGCGCACGTCATCGAGCGAGCGCAAAGCTGGCCGCTTGGCCAAGCCTTCGGGGAGGTCCTTGGCGAAGCGATTGGCCAAGCGCGTGGCGGCGTTTCGAAAAACCTCATGGAGCGAGTTCCAACATAATTGGCGCGATTGAATCTAAAATAACGCTTCCGATACATTTTGATGAATTAAGTTGGGGCCCTCGCGTGTCGGGCGAGGCGTTTTGTTTGCTTCGAGCATATGATCCGTGTAAATCGAAATTGTCTTGCAAATGCACGCTAGAGTAGGGTTTTGGCCACATTTGGGCCGATCATGGCCGCCGATTGAGCGGGCAGCCTCGCAATAGCGGGCGAACGCCCGCGCATGCCCGCCAAGCGGGGGAAGCCCTAAGGACAGTTAGTCAATGGCTCGTAAACATTTTGGAACAGATGGAATTCGCGGCCAGGCCAATTCCGTCATCACGCCCGAGTTGGCGATGAAGGTCGCGCAGGCGACAGGCGTGCTGTTCCAGCACGGCGACCATCGTCATCGGGCCGTAATCGGCAAGGATACGCGTCTTTCGAGCTATATGATTGAATATGCGATGGTCGCGGGCTTCGCGTCGGTTGGCATGGATTCGCTCCTACTCGGGCCGATGCCGACGCCAGCCGTCGCCATGCTCACGCACTCGATGCGGGCGGACATCGGCGTTATGATCTCCGCGTCACATAATTCCTACGAAGACAATGGCATCAAACTGTTTGGCCCCGACGGCTTCAAATTGTCCGATGAAGTCGAGGCCAAGATCGAGACGATGCTCGACAAGGATTTCGGGCTGAAGCTGTCGAAGCCGGCCGATCTCGGCCGCGCCATGCGCGTCGAGGGCGATCGCGCTCGCTACATTGAATTCGCCAAGCGCACACTTTTGCTGAACCTCTCTCTTGAAGGGCTGCGCATTGTCGTCGATTGCGCCAACGGCGCCGCCTACAAGGTCGCCCCCGAAGCCTTGTGGGAGCTCGGCGCCGAGGTTTTCTCAATTGGCGTCGAACCGGACGGATTCAACATCAATCGCGGCCTCGGCTCGACCGAGCCGCAAGCCCTCGCCAAAAAAGTCCGTGAAATGCGCGCCGACATCGGCGTCGCGCTTGACGGCGACGCAGACCGCGTTCTCATCGTCGACGAAATGGGCAAGATCGTCGACGGAGACCAGCTGATGGCGGTGATCGCGGAGAGTTGGATGGACGAGGGGCGATTGTCGAAGCCGGGCGTCGTCGCGACGGTGATGTCAAACCTTGGTCTTGAGCGTTATCTCGCCGGAATCGGCCTGACCCTGGCGCGCACGGCGGTCGGCGACCGTTATGTCCTCGAGCATATGCGTCAGCATGGGTTCAATCTCGGCGGCGAGCAGTCAGGCCACATAATCCTTTCGGATTATTGCACGACCGGCGACGGCCTTGTCGCGGCCTTACAGTTGCTATCCGTCGTCAAGCGCCAATCAAAGCCGGTCAGCCAGGTGTGCCACCGGTTTGAGCCGTCGCCGCAAATTTTGAAAAGCGTCAAGGTCGGCGCTAGCAAGCCGCTCGAAGACGCGAGCGTCGTGAGTGCGATCGAGTCTGGGCGGAAGACCCTTGGCGAGGCTGGGCGCCTCGTCATTCGCGCGTCGGGAACGGAGCCGGTAATCCGTGTGATGGGAGAAGGCGACAATCTCGATCTCGTCGAGCGCATCGTCGATGAGGTCTGCGACGCCGTTGCGACTTGCGCGCGGGCGGCGTAAACCCAAGAGCGCCGGAGCGATGGGCCCATCGCGGCCTAATTCTACTGAATCACAAAATCGAGGGAGATTCGCGTCGCGAGCAAATCTGGTAACTTGTTGATTCGTTGATCGATACCCGGTGTTTGATATGGATCTCTCGAGACCAACCAGCCAAGCGCGTTTTGCCGCCTATGTCGAGGCTCTTGTTGAAGTGATCGGGCATGCCGATCGGGCCAAGCCCTTGAACGATTATTGCGTCGGGCTGTTGATGCCCGGCGAGCGCAAGAGCGTCGAGCCTATGGCGGCGATTGTTGCGCCGACACGCGTCTCGGCCAAACATCAATCGCTTCTGCATCTGGTCGGCGAAGCGCCCTGGTCGGACGAGGCGGTCTTGAGTAAGGTTTTCGAGCTGGTTCTGCCTTCCCTCGAGAGACAAGGCCCCATCGAAGCCTGGATCGTGGACGACACGGGCATTGCGAAAAAGGGGACCCATTCGGTCGGCGTCGCGCGGCAATATTGCGGCAGGCTCGGCAAGCAGGACAATTGCCAGGTCGCGGTGACGCTGTCGATCGCCAATCATACGGCGAGCCTGCCGATCGCCTACCGGCTCTATATGCCGGAGGCATGGGCAAATGATCAGGCACGCCGAAAAAAGGCGCATATCCCCAAGGAGATCGAGTTCAAGACGAAGCCACAGATTGCGCTTGATCAGATCCGTGCGGCTCATGCCGCAGGCGTCGCGCCGGGCGTCGTGCTGGCTGATGCGGGCTATGGCGTGAACGGCGGCTTTCGCGCCGGAGTGACAGCTTTGGATCTGCCTTACGTCGTCGGCGTCCAATCGACGCTGACCGTTTGGCCGCCCGGTCAGGAGCCTCTACCGGCAAAGCCCTGGAGCGGCCATGGCCGCAAGCCGTCTCGTCTGAACCGTGATCTTGAACATCAACCCGTCACGGTCAAGGAGCTGGCGCTGAGCTTGAAGAAAAAAGCATGGCGCAGCCTCACCTGGCGCGAAGGTTCGAACACGCCGCTCGCCTCGCGCTTTGCCGCTGTGCGTCTGCGCCCAGCCTCGCGTGATTGCAATCGGACCAAACCGCATCCGCTGCAATGGCTCATTGTTGAGTGGCCGAATGAAGAAGCTGAGCCGACGAAATATTGGCTCTCGACCTTGCCCAAGGACACGCCTTTGCAGGATCTCGTCGACAAGGCCAAATTGCGCTGGCGCATCGAACGCGATTACGAGGAGCTGAAAGGCGAACTCGGATTGGCCCATTACGAAGGTCGAGGTTGGCGTGGCTTTCACCACCACGCGACACTCTGCATCGCAGCTTACGGCTTTCTGATCTGCGAACGGGAAGCGATTCCCCCCTCAGCCTCCTGGCGGCGCAAGATGCCTCCGTTACCCAAAGGTTTTCGACCCCGCGGCGCCGCCGATCCGACCAGAACGTCACGTCGAAAACTCGATCGCGACGATCCGAAAACGGCTCACCGTCGCGCTCGCAAAAACCCTTATGCGATGTCCATGCTGTCAAACAACACACCGCCAGACAGCTACCCATATCCGTTCATGACACAGTAGAACTAAGGCGCTGTCCGCTAACTATTGCTGCAAAGTCTTGGCTTTTGGGCTGATCGTATAATTCCATTCGCCGTGGAAGTCATGGCGGACGATGTTGACGGCGGCGAGTTCGTGGTCGGAGATTTTGACCGCAGTGGGGTACGTCGTCGGATCGAGTTCGCAACGGATCCCGAGGCCTGTCTTCGTCGTCGTCGCGGCGATGAGTTGGACGATCACTTGATGGCTGACGAGCGGCTTGCCGCGCCAGTTGCCGGTGATGAACGAGAACAGGCGATGTTCGATCTTATACCAACGGCATTAGGCAACAACCGACGCCCAAGCTCGTGTGGCGATTGAGGCGATGCGCTTTGACTCAAGCAGTGAGGGCGTTCCATGCGGCGCAACATGCGTCAAGGATCTCATCCTAGTTTTCGAACACGCGGTTGCTCAAATGGTTCTGGCGCAGGAACTGCCAAATGTTTTCGACCGGGTTCAACTCGGGGGAATAGGCTGGTAGGTGGAGCAGACTGATGTTGCCGGGGACCCGCAGCTTGCCGCCAGTTTGATGCCATCCGGCTCCATCGAGGAGCAGCACGGCGTGGCTGCCTTGCGTCACTTGGCTGCTGATCTCCTCGAGATGCAGGCTCATCGCTCGGGCGTTGGCGTAAGGCAAGACCAAAGCCGCGCCGATATCCCTGCAAGGACAGACGGCGCCGAATATGTAGGCCCATTCGCGTCGCTGATCGCGCGGCGCGGGCGGCCGGCTGCCGCGCTCGGCCCAAACGCGAGTGAGCGTGCCCTGCTGGCCGACGCGGGCTTCGTCTTGCCACCAGAGTTCAATCGGTTTTTCGCGTGCATGCTCGGGGATTGCGGCCTTGACCAGATCGGCGAAGTTTTTTTGTGCGCCTCCTGCGCCGCAGGATCTTGCTGTGGATGGCGGGGCCGCACCGACAAGCGCCGGAACCCCAGCCGGCGCAGCATCGCGCCGACGCTGCGCTCGGCCAGGGTCACATGGAACTGGGTCTTGATCACGCGGGCCAGATCCACTCGTCGCCAGCGCACCACGCCGTCGACGGCAAGGTCAGGTCCTTTGCGAACCATCTCCGCCACAAGAGCTTCTTGTTCGGGCGTGAGGCGCGGCTTCGGCCCGGCCGCGATGCGGTTGCAGAGCCCGGCGACGCCTTCGGCGTTGTAGCGTAGAACCCAATCGCGCAAGGTCTGCCGATCCATGCCGCAGAGCTTGCCGGCTTCGCCCCGATTATATCCTTCAAGCACTAAGGCCAGCGCCAACATCCGCCGCGCCGCATTGGCGTC
Organism: uncultured Alphaproteobacteria bacterium; assembly: GCA_963815815.1. Lineage (GTDB taxonomy): Bacteria > Pseudomonadota > Alphaproteobacteria > Rhizobiales > Beijerinckiaceae > Methylocapsa. The sequence goes on along the minus strand of CAWFIA010000003.1, from coordinate 226,444 downwards.
CTTGCTGTGCGTCGCCGCTTCGCGAAGCTCCGCTGCAGTGAAATCATCGCGCGTGATCGCCAAGGCTTCCGGCATCAAAATCTCCCCGAATCATCTCCAATCCGAAGAGAATCACGACAGTGCGAATTTGCGAAGACCCCCTGAGTCAGACGCCAATGCCGTTGGTATTATTCCACTTGCTCGTGCCCGGCGGCAAGTGACACACGGTGATCGAAACGCCGAGTTCGTCGGCGAGTTTCTGTAACTCGACTTTCCACAAGCGCACGCGTGAGCCGTTGCTGCCGCCGCCATCGGCGGTGATCAGCAGGCTGTTGGCATTCGGATACTGCTCGCGGCCCATCAACTTCCACCAGCTTCGGATGGCGTTGACCGCGAAGGCGGCCGTGTCATGATCGACGCCTACGCTCACCCATCCCACGTCGCCGGCGATGTCGTAGACGCCATAAGGAACGGCTCGTCCGAGTTCGGGAACATTGAAGTCGTGCACGCGAACTGCTTCGGGCGAACCTTTCGGTCGCCATTCGCGCCCGGCGTTCTTGAAGTCGCCGACGAGTTCCTTCTTCTTCGTGTCGACGGAGATTGTCGGCTCGTTCGAAGCGAGCGCTTCTTTCACCCGATCATTGATGTCATGAAATTGCGCGTCGCGATCGGCATGGTTCGATCCTTCGCGCGTCTTGCGATTGGCTTGCAAGCTGTAATCGAGCTTGTGCAGGAGTTCACCCACCAGCGTGCGGCCAATCTTATGGCCCATGCCGCGTAGGCTCTCGGCGAGTTTGCGCAGGCTCTTGCATGTCCAAAGCAGCGGCGATTGCGGATCACCGCGCGTCGCCGGCTCGACCAGAGAACGCAGATCATCGAGCAGGTCGCATCCGTCTCGCTCAGCGGCTTGCGTCCGCCGCCTGGCCTGCACGCGGTCCACATCCGCTATCTGCCCAGCGCGCAATTCGCCCAGCCCGCGACCGATCGTGCTGCGCGCCAAGCCTGTGGCGCGCATGACGGCGCTGACGCCGCCGCGTCCCGCTGCTATTGCCTCGGCCGCCGCCAACGCCGTAGGCCGCGCTTGTTCAACACGGGCGCGAGCGCTTCGAACCGCTGGCGGATGGCCGATTCATCAATCAAATATTCGGAATGCCAAGCCCACGATGCCCGCCCCCGGGCTTCGGCAGCCAAACCCGGCGGACATCGCCGGGCCTGTAGCGTTCCGTCAATATGATATGGGCTTCCCAGCCATCATGGAATCCCTGCCGCCGGGGCGCTCAAAAAAACGATTTAGTTATTCGCGGACGACGCCTAAGCCCGAAAAATGCGGATTTGGCGTCAGGTCGGCGGCGCCTTTATCGCCTTTCCCGAAATCCTCGCTCATTCCGGCATGATCACTTGAACTCCGCTCGGCAGGCAGGCGTCAGGTGATACAGATTGCGCTGCAAGCAATGCTGAATCAGTTTGTGGTCGGGAATGACGTTGCGGCAAAACTTGTGGGCGTCGTCATGGCAAGGGTGGCGGGCGAGCGCCGCTCCGGACCCGATGATCGAAAACACAATGGCGGCGAGGCCGAGCTTCAAAGGCGTCTGCATCTTTGTTTCCCTTTCAGTAGTCTCATCCGAAATGTCTAGTGGTGCGCGCGACGCTTTGTCGGCGCGACGATCGCCCGGCAGGCGGGGCTGAGATAGTTTTTGTAGCTAACAAGGCAGGCGTGAATTTTCGCGCGATCTGGAACATAAGGGCTGCACAGCCGCATCGCGTCGTTCTGACAATCCGCCGCTTCCTCCTGCTCGGTCAGCGCCAAGGCTGCGGTCGTCGCTAAGGGCGCGGTCGTCGCGGCGCCCAGTAGCGCAATTATGGCGGCGAACGTTCGTTTCGAATTGTTGCGCATACAGCCCCCACGGCTCATCGACTTTGTCTCAATTCCGCCCCGCGCGGAGCGCGGCAATATTCCATGGCTTCGGTTCGAACTGCAATAGCCAAGCTAATTTCCGCAATCGGTCGCGCTTGCGGCCTCGAACAGGTGCAATTCGCTAAAGCGTTCGCCATATTGGCCTTAAGCATTCGAAAGGCGTCGCCTGCTTTGACCGAATCTGTCTTTTCTCGGGAAGAAATAGAGCGCTACGCGCGCCATATAGTGCTGCGCGGCGTCGGCGGCCCCGGCCAGCAGAAGCTGAAGGCCGCGCGCGTCCTGGTCATTGGCGCCGGCGGGCTTGGGGCGCCGCTGCTGCAATATCTCGCGGCGGGCGGCGTCGGACAGATCGGCGTCGTCGACGATGACGCCGTGGCGCTGTCGAACCTCCAGCGGCAGGTCCTGCATGGGACGCAGGATGTCGGACGCGCGAAAGTTGCAAGCGCCGCGGCGGCGATCGAAAGACTAAATCCGCATGTCAAGGTGGCGCAGCACGAGACGCGGCTCTCCGCGGATAATGCGCGCGCCCTAGTCGCGGCCTACGACGTTGTCGCCGACGGGTCGGATAATTTCGCGACCCGTTATCTCGTCTCCGACGCCTGCTTTTACGAAAGACGGCCGCTTATCACTGCGGCGGTCGGCGCTTTCGACGGTTCTCTGACGGTGTTGCGGCCCTATGAATTGGGGCCGGACGGCGAGCCAAACCCGACCTATCGTTGTGTTTTTCCCCAACCCCCGCCAGAGGGCTTGACGCCCGCCTGCGCCGAGATCGGCGTTCTCGGCGCCTTGACCGGCATCCTCGGCGCCATGATGGCGCTCGAAGTCATGCGCGAGATTGTCGGCTTTGGCGACAGCCTCATCGGCCGGCTGGTGCTCGTCGACGCGCTCGAGATGCGTTTTGAGACGATACGCTATCGCTGGGACCCGGGAAACCCACTGAACGGCGAGAAAGCCGTCGCCCGCTAAAGCGGCGCGACATGCGGAAAGCCCGACCGCGGCCGGGCGTTGACAGGGGCGGGGCGAGGACCTAGATGACTTCTCCGCTCGCGCCTGCGAGCGGTCCAGCGAAAGCCCTTCGGCAAAGCTCCTCGCTGGGGGATAGTTCAATGGTAGAACAGCGGACTCTGACTCCGTTAATCTTGGTTCGAATCCAGGTCCCCCAGCCAGCTAAGTTATTGATATTACTGTATTTTGTTAGTTTTTGGTTGCGCCGGAATTGGTCCGACATATCCGACGGTTACTGGCCCCCCATCATGATGGTCGTTCTTTTAGAGACGCAAAACCGCGGCCTGAGGCGGGCCAAGGCGCGTGGTGTCTCTGCGGCCCTTTTTCGACCCGTCAGATGTCGAGCATTTTTGGGGGGATCGACGCGGCGTCAGGCAAGCGCAAATCCGAGGAGCCGCCGCTGCTTCCGCCAATCGTGCGGCAGATTTCTGGAAAGCGCTACGAGCCGCGTCGGCGTCAGCTCGATCGGCTGTTGGCCGACCAGGATCGCGCGAACGATTTCGGGAGAGAGATACGAGAGACGCACGAGCACCGCCACATAATCGCGCCTGACGCCGAGCCGCGACGCCATGGCCTCGATGCTGTCGTCTCGGCCCGCAAGCAGCATGTTGCGCGTTGCGACCGCTCGGGCGATCAGGGCGGCGAGGCCGTCGTCGATCGCTTTCGCGGCGCCAGCGCCGATCACCAGCCGCACCCCCTTTCCCACCCGGCGAAGGCTTGCGGCGATCGACAGGACAAAAGGTTCGACAGCCGGGATGCCATCTGTAGGCTCGGGCGTCGCGTCGGACATGACGCTCGACACGAGTGCGGTTCGATCGAGCCACACCGAGACTTGCGTATCACCGATCCGGATTTGCTGGACTAAGGATTGGACGCGTTCCCGTAACTCAAGTGATGCAAGCTTGGTCCAACGCTCCGCCAGCTTTGCCGAACGGTCGAGCGCCGCGCGCTGGGTCGCGGCGTCGAGGCCGAGCGGCGCGACGGCGTCGCCGATTTCCGCGCCAGACGCGAAGAGCGCGCGGAGACGGTCGAGCACCAGCCCTTCGATGTCGCCCGCCGGAATTCGCCGGCCTTTGACATGCGCGGAACAACCGCCTGAGACAAGCGCCGTCGAGACATAATATCGATATCGCTTGCCCTTCTTGACGGCATGCGTCGGAGTGAGACGATTGCCGTCGCTATCGAATCAGGCCCGACAACAGACTTGGCGCTTCCGCTCCAACCGCTAATGAGCGCTCGTGGCGATTGGCCGCGAGCCTGTCCTGAACAGCCTGCCAAAGTTCCGGCTCGATGATCGCTTGGTGCTGGCCAGGGTAGATGTTGTCCTTGTGCGCGACCTCGCCGCGGTAGAGCCGGTTCTGCAGCATCAAGTAGAGCGCGCCGCGCGAGAAGCGCCTGCCGCCGGCGAGCTGTCCGCTCGCTCCCTCCCGTCGCTTGCTCACGACGCCGGCCCGCTCGAGCTCCGCCTTCAACAGCGCGACCGAGCCGAGCTCGGCGTAGCGTCGGAAGATCGACCGGACGCCCGACGCCTCCGCCGCGTTGACCACCAGCTTGCGATCCCTGACGTCGTAGCCGAGCGGCGCGTTGCCGCCCATCCACATGCCCTTGGCCTTCGACGCGGCGATTTTGTCGCGGATGCGCTCGCCGCCGATCTCGCGCTCGAATTGGGCAAAGGAGAGCAGCATGTTGAGCGTCAGACGTCCCATCGAGGTCGTCGTATTGAACTGCTGCGTCACCGACACGAAGGAGGCGTCGTGGGCGTCCAGCACATCGACGATTTTCGCGAAGTCAGCGAGCGAGCGCGTCAGCCTGTCGACCTTGTAGACGACGATGATCTGAACTTTGCCGGCCTTGATTATCGGAGAGGAGCCGCTGCAGCGCCGGCCGCTCCATCGTGCCGCCGGAGAGGCCTCCGTCGTCATACATGTCCGCAAGCGCGCTCCATCCGGCGTGGCGCTGGCTCAGGATAAAGGCCTCGCAGGCTTCGCGCTGGGCGTCGAGAGAATTGAACTCCTGCTCGAGCCCGTCCTCGGACGACTTCCGCGTGTAGATCGCGCAACGGAGCGTCATGCTGGATTTTGGACGTTCAGGCTTCCGCATGCTCGCCCTCTGCTGTTTCGACAGAATGGCCTGCGCGCCGTCTCAGGCCGAAAAAACGGGGACCCGACCAATGGGCCCCAGTAATCTCACGCGCGACAATGGTGAGGGAGCGATAGCGCCGGCCATGCCATTCGAACCCGTCGGCATGGACAAGCACGGTATGGGTAACGCCCCGCCATTCCCGCACAAGGCGCGTGCCAGCCTTCAAAGAAATTGGCGGCGCGGGCTTGCGCGCGTCGCTTGCCTCCGCGTCGCGGTTCAGGTGCTGCAGCTTGCGCAGGATCGATTTGGAGAGGCCGCCGAGCGGCCTCTCCTGGAGTTTGTAGCTGATTCCGCGCATCAAGAGATCACGCGACAACCGCATGGGCGGCGGCGTCCGATGCAGCCGCCGCCATTCGCCGCGCAGCTCGAAGATCGTCACCGCCGAGAGCCGCTCGAGCGCCTCTGCAATGTCGATCGCCGATTTGGCCATCTCAGCGACCCCGCCGCGTTTCGATACGGTAGCGCCTCGCGCCAGCCTCGGCCTTGGATGAGGTCAGCGGGAAGCCAAGCTTCTTTTTGACTGTGCCCGCCAAAAACCCACGCACGCTGTGCTGCTGCCAGTCTGTCGCCTGCATCATCTCTTCGATGCTGGCCCCTTCGGGTCGACTCAGCAATGTGAGTATGCGCTCCTGTTTTGTGACTCCCTCAAGCTGCGGCTCATGAGCCGCTAAAGCCTTTGGCGATGTTTCGAGGGCTTGTGCCGGCGTCTCGGCGGTGATCGCAATGGACGCAGCCTTGTGCGCCCAGGCGCAGGATTGGATTTGGCGCGCGTCTTCTTCGGCACGCCGCTCTTGGGGTTTGAAGACTTCTTGGCGGAAAGCGTCGACATGGCGGTGGGCTCCGTTGGGTCGCGGCGTCGGAATGACGCTCGCACCACCCAAAGCCCCGCAAATCGCGAGGCGAGCCCTAATCGTGTCGTCGGGTAGCCAAGTCCACCGGCCGACGCACACACCAATGCGTACTATGCGGCGGAAGTCCAGTCGGTTTTGCCACATGCACGGGGCAATTAGTCCAAATTCCTGCGCGACAGCGGGCGCTGAAACGATCGTCGGCCTCCGGCCTTCCTCCTTATCAGCGCCCGCTGCCGCAAGGGTGTCGAGTAGGCGTGGGGATTGCTCCGCCACGCCTCTCACAGAACCGGACATGCGGGCCCGCATCCGGCTCTTTGGATCGATATGTCAGAACTCCAGCGATAGCTGGGCCGATACCCGCGACAGGTTGAGATCGTTCCACAAGGCTTTGAGCGAGGCCATACGCCCGTCAAACCAAGACGGTGGATAGGACTTCGTCATCGCCGGGCGGTTCGATTTCACCCATGCTCCTTTGCCGCAGAACGCACAGCCATTGGCAGCCTTGGAGCTGACGCCTTTGGCTTTCAGGTGCCGGTAGAGAAAGCGTTGCCGCTTCTTCTGCCGGACGATGATCGCCCTGATCCGGCGGCGGACGTGAGCGTCGATGACGCCCAATCCTTTTATCGCGTCCGGCGTGCAAAGCCGGAAGTACGATATCCAGCCTGTCAGGTAGCGGCTGATGTCTTCCATGCACGAGGAGATGGAGCGTCCCCAATTTGGGGGCGTCATTCCCCGCATCGTCGTCATCAGTCGTCGTTCCGTCTTGCGCGAAGGAAAGACGGCGACATTGTCGCCCTCACCCTCCTTCGCACAGCGGAAACGAAAGCCAAGAAAGTGGACATCCTCCGGTTTGCGAACGTCACTCTTCTCCTCGTTGACCTGGAGCCGCATGCGGTTTTCCAGGAATCTCTGGATTGATGTCATGACGCGCTGTCCGGCGCGTTCGCTTCGCACGAAGATATTACAGTCGTCGGCGTATCGAACGAACCGGAGGCCTCGCCTTGCCAGTTCGCCATCCAGTTCGTTGAGGACAACGTTGGAAAGCATTGGCGAAAGCGGCCCCCCTTGTGGAGTTCCTTCCTTGACGGCGACCCTCGTCCCGTCCGGCATCACCACCGACGCCGTCAGCATCAGGCGCACCAAAGTGATTATCCGTTGGTCCTTCGCGCGCTCGGCGATCCGGGCCAACAGGCGCTGATGCGGAACTCGGTCAAAGAACTTGGCCAAATCCAGATCAACCACCGTTTGATATCCCTCTTTCAGGTACCCCGTTGCTTCAGCAATGGCGGTGTGAGCCCCGCGTTTTGGCCGGAAACCGTGACTGCTGGGATGGAAGGCCGGTTCGAAGATCGGTTCCAATACTTGAAGAACCGCCTGCTGCACCGTCCGGTCCAAAATATTCGGAATGCCAAGCCCACGATGCCCGCCCCCGGGCTTCGGCAGCCAAACCCGGCGGACATCGCCGGGCCTGTAGCGTTCCGTCAGCAAGTCGCGGCGCAAACGGGCGATGATCGACGGCGCTTTCGCCTCCGCCGCCTCGACCGTCTGTCCGTCCAATCCCGGCGCTCCCTTATTGCGTACTACGTTCAGCAGCGCCTTGGCCAGATTGGCTTCCGACGCCACTTCTTCGAGCAGCCGACTATCGTCGGCCACGCTGGCGGCAGAACCTGTCGTCTTCTTGGTCCTCGCTTTGTGCAGCAGGAAGCTCCGCCGCTCGGATGCGTCCGAGGGCTCGGACGACCCGCCCCCCGAGGGGCTGTCGGCGAACACGAGGCTCAATTGCCGTGGTCCCGTCTTTTTCAATCCATCTCTCCCTTTGCTCCACCGGCTTTCGCCGGCTTCCCGGCTCATATGAAGAGATCCGACTTCTGCGTGGACATCGTCCCGTCGTCGTTGCCTCCTTCGGGTCTACCGCTCACGCGGACCCACGCAGACCTCCCTGGGTAAGAACACTGGATGTCCCGCCGCTCCCGCCCCTATTACCGTCCCGGCCTCGGTTGGATTTCGGGCGTCGCGTTCGAAGACACGCTGACCCGGCCGGTTCGGCTTGCTCGGGGGTTTACTTTCGTTCGGTGCTGCGGTTCGCCTCGGGCTTCTTCCCCACACGGCCTCGCGGCGCCAGGGTCATAGGCGTCTCTCGACGGCAGACCCTGCGTGCAGTTGCCTCCGGCTCGCGGTTGCTACCAACTCGCCCCGCAAAGGACTTCCACCTCCAATCCAGTGCCCATGCCAGGCACACCTTGCTGTCTTTGATTGGGGGCATAACCACTGGATGTTTGTCCTATGCCCTCGAGGGTAAACTCCCGGCAAGTCTTTGTCTCATCATCATTGGCACGGAGGGCTAACGCACAAGTCCTACGAGACGTTGGCTGGAAGCTCATGCACCCGAACGCCAGGGCATACGTTCCGAGCGATGTCGCAAAGGTGTCGATGGTGGGTTAGATAGATGACTTGGCCCATTGCCGCCATCCCGGCAAATAATTTGAAAGCCTCTTCCGCGCGGAAATCGTCAAACGTTTCCATGATATCGTCCGCTATGAAGGGAACTGGCCGCCGTGACTGCACGAACTCCTGGTAGCCCGCAACACGAAGCGCCAGGTACAGCTGAAAGCGCGTTCCTTTCGACGGATCTGATGCAACCTTGGAGCCGTCATTGGCCCCCACCGCGACGAGAATTTCGCTGTCCCTGTCAGGTTGGATCGTCAGCCCATACGTGTCGCGGCTAATGATCTTCAACGCTTCCGAGGCGCGAGCCATCATTGAGCTGCGATGCTGATCGCGATAAATTCGAAGCGCCTGTTCCGCTGCTGCGACGCCTAGTTTCAGGCGCAGGTAGTGCTTTGCTCCGTCCTCGATCTCGAGCATCGTCGTCTGGCGCCGCTCTCTCGGGCGATCATGGAGAGGGAAGGGTAGCGCTGACCGCGATAGGCCGGCGACAAAGACCCGGTCCGAATCGACGTTGAACTCCGCCATGATCTCGCGGGTCATTCCAGCGAGAATGCTCGGCTCCCCAAAATCGCGCGTCTGATCCTTCAGATTGAACCAGTTCCAGCACGCCATTTGATTTGAGCTTGTCGATTGCCGCGGATAAGCGACAAAACAGCCGCGCTCTTCCGCCAGCTCGTTCATGCCTGTCCCCAGGGCGAAATCGTCCGGGTTTTGCGTGCAGCCATGCAGCATGACGATTAGCGGAAGCTTCCGGCCCTTCGCTTTGCTCTTCATCTTGCTCGGAACGAATAGCTTGTAGTCGCGCGAACCGGCGGCGCAGGAATATGTGCGGGACAGAAACTGCGCGCCTTTGGGCGTGGGGACTTCTGGCTGAGGACGAAGGTGCGGCTTCAGCCCATGCGCTAAGCCTGGAACGACGCCTTTGTGCAAGAGAGCCAAGACCTCGCCGGCAAGGCTTTGCGCGCTCCTCGGGAGGCGCATGAGGAGCGGCCGGACCCTTTTGGAGCTGGGCGAAAGCGCTCCAGATGTCGGCGGCGGCGGGTTTTGTCGGGCGCACGTGTTCCCGCGCATCGACGCTCCTGAATTGTGGGTCTTTCCTCCGGGACTCGCCGGAAAGAGCGTTCTCTATGACTTTAGTCGCCTCCGCCAAGGGCGCCGCCGGCGCTTTTTGAAGGGGGGCGAAAGCGCTCCAGCCGGACCAAAACCGCGGCGTCGATGACGGCGACAAAGTCGAGCCGGCCTCTCCTTCGCATCCGTGCCCGTGCTGCGGCGGCCGTATGATCGTCATCGAGACGTTCGAACGCGGACGCGCTCCGCGCGGCTTTTCGGCGAATGAAGTCTGGATCGACACATCATGATCATGATCAAGATCGCATCGCTCACCGCGCCGCAACGCCGTTCTTTCTCGCAGCCATAGGTCACGATGGCGAGCTTTACCATGCCATCTTCGCCGGGCCGAATCCGACCGCGCCAAGGAATATGCTGCCTTCAAATACGGGCTTCAGTAGCGCAAAGGTGCCCTGCCGGCGGCGCGCACGCGTGGCGCATCTCACTCTAAATCCGACTTTACTGTTGTTGAACGCGTGTTTAATGTCCACGGCCAAATGCCGTTCGTAAGTTGACGGCATTGACATCAGATGCAGTGCCCCACGGACATTTGCTCTGCTCACTCGGGTCGTTCGGGGAGCAGAAGCGCGGCGTGCAAAGGAGACCTGACATGTCCCTCGATAACCCCCAAGGTCAAAGCAGTCACCGGATCGGCTGTCAAACGTGTTGGTGTGGTCGGTCTCGGCCATATGGGTGCAGTCAACCTTCTCCAAGACGGTTATCAGGTGCTGGCCTATGACCGCGACGCCAAGCGGGCCACGGCATTGAGCGGCGCGCGAGCCGCTGCGGAGCTGGCCGATCTGGCCTCCTGCGACGTGGTGCTCACGTCCCTTCCCGACGACGACGCGCTTGCCGCCGTGGCGCTCGGGGCCGGAGGGCTGGTGGCCACTCTCGCGCCCGGTGCGGTCCACATTTCCACGAGCACCGTCAGCCCCGACATTTCGATATTCATGGCATTACTCTTCTTCTCTTCGTAATTGGCGCCGGGTTGGCGCACTCAGGTTCGCCGACCGCAGCTGAGTGCGGGGCGCCGTCTTGGGACCAAGCCCACCTTCGACCGAAGCCGGTGTGGTCCCGAAGCTCGTAAGGGAGGTCCGGACGCTTACGCATGTTGGCGCGTTTCATCCTGAACCTCCGGTCGCCGGCGGTTGGGTCGGCGCGGCCGTCTCGACCGCCACGCCCATCGCAAAACGGAAAGAGACGGCGACGGCGAGCGCGGTCGGAACGCTCCGCGCAGACGCTTGCTGCGCTGCGGCGATGTAGAGGGGCCGAATAGGTTTGCTTGGTCCGCGTGCTTTTTTCTTTCGAATGGCCGCCGAAACCTTGGCGGCCGATCACGCCGATGACGTGTTATGCTGCCGGAACGACCCATGGTTACACATTGCTGCGAAAATTTTTCTTTTTGCCGTCCGCTTTCGTTCGCGTGAGGCTTAACGCTCGGTCCGCACCCGTCTAGGCCGAGCCGCCACATCGCGTCACGATCACTCATGATCACTCATCGCGACCTGCTTCGCCGACGCCTTCCGCGCGAAGAGCGACCGCCGACGGAGAGCCTCGGCTCGCCGTCACGAAACCGCCCGGCACATTGCTATGGCCGGCCTCCTCCAAGAGCTGTTGGATGACGCGCTCCGAATTCTCGTAATCATGCTCGCCGAAATGATGATGGCGAATGCGCCCTTGCGCATCGACGAAATAAGCCGCCGGCCAATATTCGTTGCCGAAGGCCTTCCAGATCGCATAGGCGTTGTCGATTGCGACGGGATAGGTGATTCCCAAGCGGCCGACAGCCTTGCGCACATTGCCGATGTCCCTCTCGAAGGGGAGTTCGGGCGTGTGTACGCCAATGACGACGAGGCCATGATTGCGGTATTTCTCAGCCCAGGCCCGGACATAAGGCAACGCGTTCAGGCAATTGGAACAATTGAAGGTCCAGAAATCGACCAGCACCACCTTGCCGCGCAGAGACTGCGGCGTCAGCGGCGCCGAATTCAGCCATTGCGTAGCGCCAGCAAAACCTGGCAGCGCGCCTTCCACCGGCAGATCGGCCTTCGTCCCGGCGGCGATCTTGGCGACGGGAGCAACCTCCATCGGAGCCATCGAGGGCTCTGTGAAGGCGACGTCGATCAAGGCGGGCGGGCCGACGCGGGGCGCCGGCGGCGAAACCCAGCTTTGCCGATCGGAGATGCTCGAGCTTGGCGACGTTGACGCGGCGGCCCTGTGTACGCCGGTCCAGTTAAGCAACGCCTCTTCGATCGACGCTGCGCTTGCAACCGAAATCCGCGAAACAAGCTGCGCGTCCCAACCGGCGGCGACGAGACCCACGCTGGCGAGCACGGCGACTCCGAGACCGCGGCGCAGCCATTCGCCGACGTGAAAAGTTCGCTTGAGAAACGCCGCCAATCGTCCGCCGGCCAACAGCGCCAGCGCAAGCGATGTCGCCGCGCCCAAAGCATAGGCCAGGAGTAGAAATGATGTCCGAGCGCTGGCGCCGTTGAGCGCGGCGCCGGTCAGGATGAGGCCAAGGATCGGGCCGGCGCAAGGCGCCCACAGCAATCCGGTGGCGATGCCGAGAAGCGCGGAGGGCAAGGGTCCAGGGGTCGCATCGGCGGCGATCGACGACGACAAGCGTCGGCCCAGCGCCAGCGCTGGCCAAAGGAGATAGTGCGCGAGCCGCTCCGACAACAGCGTCATTGCGAAAAGCGCAAGGAGCGCCAACGCTGCGAGGCGGCCGTATTGGTTTGTCTCGACCGCCCAGCCGCCGCCGACGGAGGCCAGCGTCGCAACGGCCATGTATGCCGCGGCCATGCCGAGGAGCAAGGGCAGACCTGTTCGCATGAACGGCTGATCGGCGCGGGAGAAAACGAAGGGAAGCACGGGCAGGATGCAAGGGCTGAGAATCGTAAGGACGCCCGCCAGATAGGCCAAAATCAAAAGGGTCATGTTCTCGTTCCCTCGATGCAACGGGGGCTTTCCGGGGTCTTGCGGCGGCGAAGCGCGGCGGTGAGGCGCCCGTTTCGCATAACCATTCGAAGGCGAGACGATCGCCGTTACGGATGGCCACGCCGCGACGGGGTCACGTCCGCGTTATCTGGGGCGGCGGCCTCGCGTGCCGCCTGTCGCAGCCGCGCGATCTCGGCTTCGAGCGCTGCGATGCGATTGTCGCGCTCGGCGAGCGGCGGCGACGTCGGCCGCTTCAAAGCGTTGGGGGATATGTTGCGGACAATTGGCGTCCCACGCGGAAATTGTGAAGAGGATCGCCCGCTCGGGGCGCGCCTTGTACCCTTTCGGCGTCAACTTGGCCATCAGCTCCGGATCGCCTTCGACGACGTCGGTCTCGCCCCAAATTTTTATGCGCCGCCGCCGCCGCGTGTAATCGATCAGAAAGAGGTGGGCCTTGGGGTTGTCCGCGAGATTGCCGAGCGTGATGTATTGCCTGTTGCCGGCGAAATCGGCAAAGCCGATGGTGTTGTCAGCGAGCGCCTTGAGAAAGTCGGCGGGACCGCCGCGATGCTGGATGTAAGGCTGCCCGTCCATGTTCGCGGTGGCGAAGAAAATACTCGTCTGCGCCTTGGCCAGCGCCTCGCAGATAACGCGGACGTGACCCCTTTCACGGCCCTGCCGTCCGTAACGGCGATCATCTCGCCTTCGAATAGGTATTGCGAGTCTCCTCTGCTGAGCGCCCATTTGGGGCGTGCGGAATCGAATGAAATTGAAGGCAAAATCATGCGTATCAGTTCAACCGAAGTCATCGAGGGCGGCCGCGTTCTCTATAGGATCGGCAAGATCAAGGCCGCCTCCCCTTGGCACGCTGCAAAGGGTGCCCCATCCCAAGACAATTGGCGTAAACTCGCCCTGCGCGAAATTATCCGTAAGGCGGAAGATATCTTATCAGGAGAATACGGTGTTCGACATTAAAAACCTCAGGCGCCTGAAGATACTGGACGAAAATGCACCCGACGCTATGAAAGCATTTTGGGTTTTGTCGCAAATTTTCTCTTTGGGCGATCAATGCCTGGGATGACGAACTGGTTTACCCAGCCAGCGCATAGAACTGCTGCGATGGACGCGATTTACCCATCGCGCGCAACTGGCCCTTGCGGATCATGTGCATGAGTTCGAACTCCGGCAAGAGTTGCCGCGGCTGACCGAAAGGATTTGAAACCCATCATCGGCCGCACCACTCGCTTGACGGCTCGGTGGTCCTGTTCGACGATGTTGTTCAAATACTTGATCCGACGGATTTCGATGTCCGCCTGATGTTCCGCGTTGTAACTCTCGATCGCCGCTGTATTGGCACCGCTCTTGTCGATCGTGATCTTCTCGGGCACGTCATGCTGACCGATCGCCTTGCGTAGGAACCGCAAGGCGGCTTTATGATCCCGCTTGGCCGTCAGCAGGAAGTCCACGGTGGCGCCGGCTTTATCGACCGCCCGATACAAATATTTCCAGGACCCTTTGACCTTCACATAGGTCTCGTCCAATCGCCAGCTGGAACCAACCCGGCGCTTGCGGGCGCGAAATTGCTGATCCAGCAACGGGGCGTATTTCACGACCCAACGATTGAGCGTGGAATGGTCAACCTCGACGCCGCGCTCTTCCAGCATTTCCTCAAGCTGCCGATAGCTGATTGGATATGCCACATACCAGCGGACGCCCCAGAGGATCACCTCACGTTCAAAATGGCTGCCCTTGAACTCGATCATCGTGCTGTTCCACTAAATCCTTGTCCAGCGATTATACCCCAGGCCACCGCGAAGCAAAGTTTGCGACAGAACCTCCGCTTGTCTTGTGCCGTACCCGGCTTCCGGTGGCGAACCTCGACAGCGGCGGCCACCAGCGTTTTGTGGTGGATGCCCCGGCCTTCGCCGCGCGTCCTTCCACCGACCCACGTCTCATCAACCTCCACATGCTCTTTCGGCCGACCACCGATGCGGTCCTGGTCCGGCCGCACCATGCCCGCGCGCAGTTTGTGCAGGATGCCGAAGGCAGTTTCGTATCGTGTCAGCCCAAACAGGGAAAATGGCTTGGAGAGGTCGTCAGCGGTTTCTTTGCATACCATGCAGTGCCAACGAACTTGCAGGCGCTTACGGCTTTTCGCGACCATGTAATTACTCTCTGGCATCGCACCATCCGGCGTCGAAGCCAGCGGGATCAGACCTCATGGGAGCGAATAAGAAAGATCGCCGAGGAGTGGCTTCCGAAACCGAGAATCCTTCATCCGTGGCCTTCGGAAAGATTTGCCGTCAAACATCCTGGGTGGGAGCCGTATGCGGGAAAGCCGCACGTACGGATCTATGCGGGGGGCTCTCAGTAATGGGCGTCCCTACCGCGCTCAACTTCTATACCATAAAAACACAACAATTTATTAAAATAACTATGGTTAATAGTTCTACTAAATCACAAAATCGAGGGAGATTCGCGTCGCGAGCAAATCTGGTAACTTGTTAATTCGTTGATCGATACCCGGTGTTTGATATGGATCTCTCGAGACCAACCAGCCAAGCGCGTTTTGCCGCCTATGTCGAGGCTCTTGTTGAAGTGATCGGGCATGCCGATCGGGCCAAGCCCTTGAACGATTATTGCGTCGGGCTGTTGATGCCCGGCGAGCGCAAGAGCGTCGAGCCTATGGCGGCGATTGTTGCGCCGACACGCGTCTCGGCCAAACATCAATCGCTTCTGCATCTGGTCGGCGAAGCGCCCTGGTCGGACGAGGCGGTCTTGAGTAAGGTTTTCGAGCTGGTTCTGCCTTCCCTCGAGAGACAAGGCCCCATCGAAGCCTGGATCGTGGACGACACGGGCATTGCGAAAAAGGGGACCCATTCGGTCGGCGTCGCGCGGCAATATTGCGGCAGGCTCGGCAAGCAGGACAATTGCCAGGTCGCGGTGACGCTGTCGATCGCCAATCATACGGCGAGCCTGCCGATCGCCTACCGGCTCTATATGCCGGAGGCATGGGCAAATGATCAGGCACGCCGAAAAAAGGCGCATATCCCCAAGGAGATCGAGTTCAAGACGAAGCCACAGATTGCGCTTGATCAGATCCGTGCGGCTCATGCCGCAGGCGTCGCGCCGGGCGTCGTGCTGGCTGATGCGGGCTATGGCGTGAACGGCGGCTTTCGCGCCGGAGTGACAGCTTTGGATCTGCCTTACGTCGTCGGCGTCCAATCGACGCTGACCGTTTGGCCGCCCGGTCAGGAGCCTCTACCGGCAAAGCCCTGGAGCGGCCATGGCCGCAAGCCGTCTCGTCTGAACCGTGATCTTGAACATCAACCCGTCACGGTCAAGGAGCTGGCGCTGAGCTTGAAGAAAAAAGCATGGCGCAGCCTCACCTGGCGCGAAGGTTCGAACACGCCGCTCGCCTCGCGCTTTGCCGCTGTGCGTCTGCGCCCAGCCTCGCGTGATTGCAATCGGACCAAACCGCATCCGCTGGAATGGCTCATTGTTGAGTGGCCGAATGAAGAAGCTGAGCCGACGAAATATTGGCTCTCGACCTTGCCCAAGGACACGCCTTTGCAGGATCTCGTCGACAAGGCCAAATTGCGCTGGCGCATCGAACGCGATTACGAGGAGCTGAAAGGCGAACTCGGATTGGCCCATTACGAAGGTCGAGGTTGGCGTGGCTTTCACCACCACGCGACACTCTGCATCGCAGCTTACGGCTTTCTGATCTGCGAACGGGAAGCAATTCCCCCCTCAGCCTCCTGGCGGCGCAAGATGCCTCCGTTACCCAAAGGTTTTCGACCCCGCGGCGCCGCCGATCCGAGATTATATATCGGCATTGACGCGCGCCCTCGTCTTCATTGATACGATATTCGCTGCCAACTCAACTCCTACAAGCTCTTTAATGAATTGCCCCCAGGTTTCTAGCGCCGCACGTTTTTCGTCCGCAAAACTGTGTCGCTGATAGACGCCGACGATGCCGCGAAAGCTCCCGGACACGTGGTTCAAAACCTTTTCGACGACGGGCAGATTGATTCCAAGCCGAGCAGCGCCGCTGGCGAAGGTCCGACGCAGATCGTGGATGACCCATGGCGCCATCTCGCGCGCCATCTTCGTAAGCTCGCCATCGAGCCGCTGCTTTGCCCTTGCGAAGCCGGAAACGGGAGTCTCGCCATTCGTCGTAAAGACGAAACCAGCCTTTGACGAGACCCGAGGTAGCCCTTCAAGAAGGGCCAACGCCGTCGCCGATAGCGGAACCTTATGTTCGACATCATTTTTGGCGCGAGCGCGCGGGAGCGTCCATATTTTCATGTCGAAGTCGATTTCAGACCACCGCATCTCAGCGACCTCGTCACGCCGCTGCCCGGTCAGGATAAGCAGCTTTACCAAAGGCCCAAAGGGCCATCCGATGACATCGCAAGCTTGCCAGACAACGCGGAGCTCGTCATCATTCAAGACGCGGTCTCGGCTTTGGACAGCCGATGGAGGCTTTACGCCTTCACAGGGAGAGGTCTTGACGATGTCCCTCTCGACGGCCCAGCTGCACATGCGCCGAAGGGAGGCAAGAACCCGATTAGCGGCGATCGGCGAGCCTCTATCGACGATCTTATCAAGGAGATCATGAACATCAGCTTTGCCGATCTCGGAAAGATGCCGACCCTTCCAGGCTCCGACGACTTCCTTTTTCAGCATCCTCTCAGTTTCAGGCCACGACCGCGTATTGGCCTTGGCATAGCGCTCGATGAAGGAATTGACGACTTTCTCAACGAGATCCCGCTCAGCCGGCGCCCGGTCGGCTTTCTTCGCGGCCTGCTTCTCAGCCGCCGGATCTTCGCCCCCGGCGACCTTTACCAGCGCGCGGCTAGCGAGCTCGCGGGCAGCCTTGAGATCGATCGCGGGATAAGTGCCGAGCGTAAGTTTTCTTGTCTGCCCGGCAAATCGGTAACGAACCGCCCAACTCGCTTTGCCCGTCGGCTGCAATACAAAGAATAACCCACGCATAAATCCATCAGGGATCTCCTTCCGTGTATCTCCTGATTTCATGTTTTCAAGTGCTTTGACTGTAAGCGGTTTCGCCATCTGCGGAACTCTTTAGGGTAACGGCGGCAAATATTTGCGCTGTAAATGCGTTGCCGGATGGGGAATCAAATTCGGGGTAACATAGGGTAACAATTTTGGCCTGTCTTCGGCTGTTACCCCGTGTCGATGACATTAGCAGACATTTGAGCGATTACAAGGGACTTAAGCGGCGGAATATCTGGTATGACGTCCTAATATGCCCTGTACTGTCTTGTATAATAATCTCATTCGTAATGAGGGGGTCTGTGGTTCGAAATCCCTCTTGCGGCACCAAATCACTATCCAAAAGCATCTTTAGGCATCCAAAATTAACTAAAAACAGTTACTTATGTCGCTGACTATGTCCAGCGAGGTCTCGGAATGTGCGTTGGTATCCGCCTAAAAAGTTGGTATATTCGTTGGTATCGGCGAAGTACCAACCCAGCAGATACCAACATGGCTTTCTCCGATCCATCCGGGCGGCTAAGCCCGGCCCCCGCCTCGTCAAACTCTCAGACGGCGGCGGACTTCAATTTTGGGTTATGCCTGACGGCGCGAAGCGCTGGCGGCTCGCCTATCGCCTTGCGGGAAGCCAGAAGGCGCTCGCCATCGGCGTCTATCGGGCGACCAGCCTTCATGAGGCGCGGGAGGCGCGGGACGGGGGCCAAGCGGCTTCTGGACGATGGACAAGACCCGTCGCTTGCCAAAAAGCTGTCCAAGGCCGCGAAGGCTTTGGCCGCCGCCAATACTTTTGACGTCATCGCCGCCGAGCTATTGGACAAGAAGCGCCGCGAGGCGAAGGCCGACCGCACCATCGCCCCGCGATCGGAGCGCGCCCGATTGCGGAAATAACCGCGCCGGAACTTTTGGGCGTCCTCCGCGCCGTCGAGTCGCGCGGCCGGCACGAAACCGCCAAGCGTCTGCGGGCGACTATCGGCCAGGTTTTCCGCTACGCTGTCGCCACAGGGCGCGCGGAAGCCGACCCGAATTGAAAGGCGCCTTAGCCGCGCCCATTGTTAACCATCGCGCCGCGATCACCGAGCCAAAAGCCCTCGGCGGGCTTCTTCGCGCCATCGCGAGCTATGGGGGCGCGCCGGAAACGCGCGCGGCGCGGGAATTGCTCGCCCTGACTTTCGTCCGGCCCGGCGAGCTTCGCGCCGCCGAATGGGCCGAGTTCGATCTGGACGCGGCCGTATGGTCAATACCGTCCGAAAAGATGAAGATGAAGCGTCCGCATCGCGTTCCGCTCGCGGCGCGCGCCGTCGCCGTCTTGCGGGAACTCCAGGCGATATTCCCAGGCTTTAGAAGCTGGTTGAAGTCGCCGCCTCGCAATCGTTGGCAAGTGTTGCGTGCTGAATGACCTCCCCAATCATGTTCTTGATCGTGTGGGCGCAGCGCCCGCACTGCGCGGCGCAGCCGAGCGAGGAATAGACCCGGCTCACGCGCGGCCGCTCGACGCTGCCGGCAATCGCGGCCCGAACCTGGGCATCGCTGAAGACGTTGCAGGAGCAGACGATCATGTTTAATCTCCTCAAAGGGCGCTCGTTTGCGCCGATCACTGGAGACCACGATAGCAGCGGCCTTGACCTGACGTTTGACCGAATGGGACAGAAGATTTTACCTTTCGGGACAACGGCTCGCGCGCGTCAGCCGGCCGCGGCGCGCGACTTCGCAGGCGCAAGCTTTGCCCGCGTCGCCGGCCGGCCGGCGCGCCACTCCGACACGCTGCAGCCGAACTGGCTTCTGAACCAGCGCGCGAATGCGCTGAGCGCCGAGAAGCCGAGCAGCTCCGCGACCGACGCCAATGGCCGATCGCGATTTTCGATGTACCGGGTGACGAGTTCGGCGCGCACCGAATCCATGATCGCGGAAAAGGTCTTGCCCTCGCGCGCCAGATGCCGGTGCACGGTGCGGCGGTCGACGCCAAGTCGCGACGCGACCGAATCAGCAGAACAGAGACCCGACGGCAACATCGTATAGATGCATTCGCGCACACTCGCGCTCATGGTTGCGTTGCGGCGCGCCGCCAGCGTATCGAGATATTGCTGCGCGTAACGCATCATCCTGGCGTCGGCGGCGGGCACGGCGGCGTCGATGTCCCGCGCGGCGCAGATGATGCCGTTGAAATCCTGATTGAACAGCACGTCGGCGCCGAAGAATTTGCGATAAGCGTCCTTTTTCGCCGGCGCTGCGTGAGTGAAGCAGATTGCTTCCGGCTTCCAGCGTTCGCGAAACAGTTGCTGAAAGCTGCGGTGCAGGAAGCCAACCCCAAGCGCGACGCTCTGCCGGATCGGCACTGGACGCTCGACCTCGATCGCGAGGCTGAGGATCACGTCACCATTCTGCTCACGCATGGTCAGCAACAGCGACTCGCTGTGCAGGAACATGTAGCCGACCAGCGCGTCGAGCGCCTTACGGATGGTCGGCTGTTCTCGCACCAGCAGCGCCAGCGCGCCGAGATTGGCGACCGTCCGCTGATCGGCGAGCCGCAAACCGAAGTCGAGCTGGCCCGACCGCGCCGCTAACTCCTCGAGCAGGCGGCCGACTGCGGCTGCCGAGACTTTCACCTCGGGGTCGGTGAGACTTGCCGGCGGAAGACGGAATTCGGCGGTCATGCGGTACGGGTCGAGGCCGACCGATCGGGCCACCTCGATGTAGTTGCTCAGCACCGCGCTGCGGATCAGACGTGGCATCTGCCGCCCAAGGTATTCGCAGGGAGCATAAGCGTTGCGGCATGCGATCTTGTGAGGAAAACCTGGCTCAAGAAAGAACTCGAGGGTTCGATAGACGGTGGCGGAGCCTGCTTTTGTGTTGCGCGCGCGACATTGCGTCGATGATCGCATAGGCTCCGAGAGGCGTCGGCGCTTTCTCGATAATGTCCACGACTTTCCGCCTCAGCTGGTCAGTTGAAGTCCTGAAGTCGCGCAAGCGTTCTCCACCTGCGCCATCCAATCGGTTTCGCTTTTCCGATCCGATTATGACCATCAGGCCCTTCCGAAGCCCTGTAAGCAGGTCGCAACTCTTCGTCCAGCCCAGCCCGCCCTTTTTGCCCGCTTGCCTAATGCATTGATATAACATATCACCATGCTCCCATCGGAGAAACCCCGAGATTATTGTCAAACGGAGCTGCTAATGACGAAATCACTCCTCTTGGCTGGCGTGGGCTTGGCTGCGGTGACATTGGGGCAGCCGGCTTTCGCGGATCCGATCAATGTCGTGGCTGCGGAGAATTTCTATGGCGACGTCGCGCGACAGACCGGCGGAGACAAGGTCGCCGTGATGAGCATCCTTTCGAGCCCGGACCAGGACCCCCATCTGTTCGAGGCAAGCGCCTCGACGGCGAAGGCGCTGGTCGGCGCAAAGGTCGTCATCGTCAATGGCGCTGATTATGATCCCTGGATGGAAAAGCTGCTGAAGGCTAACAAGACGCCGGGCCGCAGGGAGATTCTGGCCGCCGCGCTCGCCGGCAAGAGGGCAGGCGACAATCCGCACCTCTGGTACAACCCGGCGACGGTAAGGGCCGTGGCGAAGAAGCTGAGCGTAGAGCTCGCAAGCATCGACCCGGCGCATAAAGCCGACTACGAGAAAGGCGCCGCGTCCTTCGTCGATTCGCTTAAGCCGTTAGACGCCAAGATCGCCGAGATGCATAAGAAATATGCCGGCAGCCCCGTTACAGCCTCCGAGCCCGTCTTCGGCTACATGGCGGAGCTTCTGGGGCTCAAAGTCCACAACGAAAAATTCGCCCTCGCCGTGATGAACAATACGGAGCCAAGCGCGTCAGAGGTGGCCGCCTTTGAGGACGACCTGAAGGGCCACAAAGTCAAGGTGATGCTTTATAACGCTCAGGCGAGCGAGCCGGCCGTGCAGCGCCTCGTGCAAATGGCCAAGGACGAGAAAATCCCCGTCGTCGGCGTTTCGGAGACTGAGCCTCCGGGCATGGCCTATCAACAATGGATGATGTCGCAGCTCGACGCGCTGGACAAAGCTCTTTCCGGCGGGGGGATGTGAGCGCACTTAAATTCGATCACGTTACGATCAACCTTTCCGGCCGAAATGTTCTTTCGGCCGTATCGTTCCGGATTAAGGAAGGAGAGTTCGTCGCCTTGCTCGGCCCGAATGGGTCCGGTAAGACCACTCTGATGCGCGCCGCATTGGGCTTGATCCCGGTCGAAGCCGGAACAATCCGAGTTTTGGAGGGGGCCGCGACGCGCGGCAATCACCAAATCGGCTACATGCCGCAAGCCCGCACCAATCTCGCCGGTCTTCGCTTCACTGGATGGGATTTTGTGGCGTGCGCCGCCGGCGGACAGCGGTGGGGGCTGCCGCGTCTCAGTTCGGCCGAACGGCGCGACGTCGAACAGGCCCTCGAGATGGTTGGAGCGAGCGATCTCGCACGCCGATCGCTGGCCGAATTGTCGGGTGGCGAGCGCCAGCGCCTCTTCCTTTCTCAGGCGCTGCTCGGACGTCCCAGGCTCTTGTTCCTCGATGAGCCCTTGCTGAACTTAGATCCGACACATCAAAGGGGCGTCGTCGAGATCGTTCGCAGGCTGCAGAAGGAGCTTGGGATCACTGTGTTATTCAGTGCGCATGAATTGAATCCGCTGCTCAATTCAATTGACCGCGTACTCTATCTTGGAGGCGGCAATGCCGTCCTTGGCGCGGTCGACGAGGTGATTACGAGCGCCGTCTTGTCGCGCCTTTATGGGTCCGACATCGAGGTCTTGCGCGTCGGCGGCCGCATTTTCGTTATGGCCGGTGACTTCGACATCGAGCGGGACGATCACCGTCACCACAATCACGTTGGTCACGGCGAGACATCGCCTGAAGACGGCCGGAACCGTCATGTTTGAGTATGATTTCATGCGAACGGCTTTCGCCGCGTCTGGCGTCGCCGCCGTCCTGTCTGGCGTCGTCGGCTTCTTTCTTGTCATGCGCGGCCAGACGTTCGCCGGGCACGCCCTCTCACACGTCGGGTTCACGGGCGCGACCGGCGCCGTTCTCATCGGCGTGTCGCCGTTATGGGGTCTCATCGGCTTTACTGCGCTAAGCGGCTTTGCGATGGGCATGCTCGGAGAGAAACTGAGCGGTCGCGATGTCGCCATTGGCATGATGCTGTCGCTCGCGCTCGGGCTCGGTCTTCTATTTCTGCATTTCTACACGGCCTATGCTAGCCAAGCGACGGCATTGCTCTTCGGCAATGTTCTTGGCGTCAGCAACGAGGCGTTGGCGACGCTTGCGGGACTTGCCGCGGGAAGTCTGGCGGCGCTCGGCGCAATTGCCCGGCCACTTCTATTTGCGAGCCTTCAGCCGGAGCTTGCCGAGGCCAAGGGAGTGCCTGTTCGCATGGTTGCGACGGCGTTCCTGGTGATTGTCGCTATCGCCGTCGCCGAATGCGCGCAAATCGTCGGCGTGCTTCTCGTTTTCACTTTGATGGTCGGACCGTCCGCGGCGGCGCAACGATTTACTAGGCATGTTGGAGCAGGCGTCGCTCTCGCCGCGGCGCTTGCGTTGGTCGAGGCCTGGGGTGGTCTGACGCTTGCCTATTACACCGATTGGCCAACGAGCTTCTGGATCACAGCCTTGTCAGGCTCCGTCTATTTTTTCAGCTTTTTGAATTGGCGGCTGGTCACTTCAGCGCGCGCCCCACAAACAAGCCGCGAACGATCGATGAAGCTGGGTCCCCGCGATCGAAATCTCAACAGCTTGAACTAGGGGCGACGGCGCGGTGTGACCTCAGCCGGGATGACCGCCCGCGCCTATCGAGTGGTAACGCGCTGGCGACTTTGCCGATAAGACGCCAGATCGCCGATCGCTCACCGTAATTTCGTTCCGTCGGCCGATCACTGAGTTAATAGGGAATCTTCGTCGACGTCGAGCTTCTTCAAAGGATGCCGCTCAACACCGGGCACGATGCCAGCGACGAGCCATCTGGAAAGACTCATCTCGATGACCGCCATCAAGGTGCTGTTCTGTTCGAAGACGACAACGGACCGGCTGAGATCGTTCTGGTTTGGCATGAGGCGCTCCATCGGTTAAGTGACCGGCGCCAAGAATGCCATGCTCATGCCGGCCGCCCCATAGCATCTTCCTTGAGCCTTATCCGACGCCTGCCCTTAGAGCCGGGGCACCGCATCATCCGTGTCGGCAGGCGTCCGATAAGCCTTAACATTTCCAGACAGGACGCTTGGGCTCCTCTGCGCCAAAACCGGTCGTCCGACGGCGGATCGGCGAATTACTGATTTCGACCCTTTGCTGCCGGTCACAAGAGCCGCACCTTTGGCTCGACGTGAAACCGAGCGGAAGTAAACGAATGACTAATTCTACTGAATCACAAAATCGAGGGAGATTCGCGTCGCGAGCAAATCTGGTAACTTGTTAATTCGTTGATCGATACCCGGTGTTTGATATGGATCTCTCGAGACCAACCAGCCAAGCGCGTTTTGCCGCCTATGTCGAGGCTCTTGTTGAAGTGATCGGGCATGCCGATCGGGCCAAGCCCTTGAACGATTATTGCGTCGGGCTGTTGATGCCCGGCGAGCGCAAGAGCGTCGAGCCTATGGCGGCGATTGTTGCGCCGACACGCGTCTCGGCCAAACATCAATCGCTTCTGCATCTGGTCGGCGAAGCGCCCTGGTCGGACGAGGCGGTCTTGAGTAAGGTTTTCGAGCTGGTTCTGCCTTCCCTCGAGAGACAAGGCCCCATCGAAGCCTGGATCGTGGACGACACGGGCATTGCGAAAAAGGGGACCCATTCGGTCGGCGTCGCGCGGCAATATTGCGGCAGGCTCGGCAAGCAGGACAATTGCCAGGTCGCGGTGACGCTGTCGATCGCCAATCATACGGCGAGCCTGCCGATCGCCTACCGGCTCTATATGCCGGAGGCATGGGCAAATGATCAGGCACGCCGAAAAAAGGCGCATATCCCCAAGGAGATCGAGTTCAAGACGAAGCCACAGATTGCGCTTGATCAGATCCGTGCGGCTCATGCCGCAGGCGTCGCGCCGGGCGTCGTGCTGGCTGATGCGGGCTATGGCGTGAACGGCGGCTTTCGCGCCGGAGTGACAGCTTTGGATCTGCCTTACGTCGTCGGCGTCCAATCGACGCTGACCGTTTGGCCGCCCGGTCAGGAGCCTCTACCGGCAAAGCCCTGGAGCGGCCATGGCCGCAAGCCGTCTCGTCTGAACCGTGATCTTGAACATCAACCCGTCACGGTCAAGGAGCTGGCGCTGAGCTTGAAGAAAAAAGCATGGCGCAGCCTCACCTGGCGCGAAGGTTCGAACACGCCGCTCGCCTCGCGCTTTGCCGCTGTGCGTCTGCGCCCAGCCTCGCGTGATTGCAATCGGACCAAACCGCATCCGCTGCAATGGCTCATTGTTGAGTGGCCGAATGAAGAAGCTGAGCCGACGAAATATTGGCTCTCGACCTTGCCCAAGGACACGCCTTTGCAGGATCTCGTCGACAAGGCCAAATTGCGCTGGCGCATCGAACGCGATTACGAGGAGCTGAAAGGCGAACTCGGATTGGCCCATTACGAAGGTCGAGGTTGGCGTGGCTTTCACCACCACGCGACACTCTGCATCGCAGCTTACGGCTTTCTGATCTGCGAACGGGAAGCGATTCCCCCCTCAGCCTCCTGGCGGCGCAAGATGCCTCCGTTACCCAAAGGTTTTCGACCCCGCGGCGCCGCCGATCCGACCAGAACGTCACGTCGAAAACTCGATCGCGACGATCCGAAAACGGCTCACCGTCGCGCTCGCAAAAACCCTTATGCGATGTCCATGCTGTCAAACAACACACCGCCAGACAGCTACCCATATCCGTTCATGACACAGTAGAACTAACCTCTTAGCTTTTTTCTCTCGATAGATACTCAGTTCGCGATTCCCACAGCTGCTATAGGTTCGGGACCCTCGCTATCCGGCCGGCGTAGTGCACCTACGCGACCTCGATCTGCAGGAGGCACTTACGTGCGCCCCGCGGCTTGCAGGATCAGGTCGGTGATCTCCTGCGGATGCGAGATGAGCGACAAATGGCTCGCCTTCACCTCGATCGTCGTCGCTCCCATGCGTTTGGCCATGAACCGCTCGAGATCGGGATTGATCGTCCGATCCTCCGTCGAAACCGCATAGAAGCTCGGTTTCGAACGCCAAGCGGCGTGTTGGGTCTTGCCGGTCAGAAGAGCCTTGTGAAACGGCTGTTGAACCGCATAGAGCACCCTCGCCCGTGCCGCAGGCAGGTCGCCAGCGAAATCGCGCAGGAACGCAGCCTCGGCAAGTCTTCCTTCGTCGCCGTCGAAGACGATCCCCGCCGAGGCGGGTGGCGTGGGGAACGTCTTGGCTAGCGCCGTGTAATCCTCTCCCGCATCCGGGGCCCGCGCGGCGACATAGACGACAGCCGAGACCTTCGGATCCACGCCGGCCTCCGTCACAATCATGCCCGAGAAGGAATGTCCCACCAGCACGGTCGCCCCATCCTGCCGGGCCAACACCCGTTGAGTCTCGGCCACCGCATCTTCCAGTGTTGTCAGCGGGTTCTGCACAGACGTGACGTTCAGCCCTGCTGCCTGCAAGCGTGCGATCACCTCGGCCCAACATGATCCGTCCGCGAACAGCCCGTGGACTAGAACAATGTTTCGAGCCCCTGGAACGTTCTCGGCACGCGCCAAGCGGGGCATCATCGCAGCCGTGACCCCGGCCGCGAGTGCGGAAGCGAATGTACGACAACTCATCATGGTAATGTCTCCTGAGATAACGATTCCCTGGGCCCAATAGCGTAGCTCTGTCGCCAAGATAATGCTACGCGGCATTCAAGAAGCCCGCGCACCTCATCGCGGCGCGCCAGCCGGAGTATGACGATGCCTGTCGCCTCGCATGGTATTGTTCTCGTGACGGGAGGCTCCGGCTATATCGCTGGGTTCTGTCTCGCTCAACTGCTTCAGGATGGTTGGCGTGTGCGTACGACGGTGAGAAGTCTAGCAAAGGCCGCGCAAGTGCGCAGCAGCGTCGCTAAAATCAGCGACAGGGCGCCCACGATAGAATTCTTCGAGGCTGATCTCGATTCGGACCAGGGCTGGGACTGCGCTGTCGCCGGAGCGCGCTATGTCATGCATGTTGCCTCGCCTGTCCCATCGACTGCTCCCAGGAGCGATGATGAACTCGTCCGGCCGGCGCGTGACGGCGCGTTGCGGGTGCTCAAGGCTTCACGCGATGCTGGCGTCAAGCGTGTGGTCATGACCTCCTCGATCTCCGCCATTGTTCACGGGCATGGCGGGCGCGCAGCGGCGTTTACCGAACTAGATTGGACCGACGAAACAAATCGCGCCGATAGTGGGCCCTACGATCGTTCCAAAACCATCGCCGAGCGTGCTGCGTGGGCATGGCGCGACGCTGAAGGCGGGGCGCTCGAACTGGTTACGATAAATCCAAGCCTCGTCATCGGGCCCGTTCTCGGCCCGAATTTTTCGGCTTCCCTTGAAGTGGTCAAGAAGCTCCTCGACGGCTCGCTGCCGGCGCTACCGCGTTTTGGTTTTGCTCTAGTCGACGTGCGCGACATTGCGCGCTTGCACATCCTTGGGATGACGACGCCTTCGGCCGCAGGTCAACGGTTCATTGGCGCCGGGGATTACTTGTGGATGCAGGAAATAGCCAGCGTGCTCAAACAAGGGCTTGGAGAAAAGGGACGGAAAGTGCCTTCGCTGCTGATCCCAGATTTTCTAGTTCGCGTGTTCGCCACTTTCGACCCGGTTATGCGCAGCCGCCTGTTCGATCTCGGAAAACAGCGGCGAGTATCATCAGAGAAAGCCCGGAAAATGCTGGGCTGGACTGTACGTCCGGCTTCAGAGAGCATACTTGATGCAGCCCGGAGTCTCCAAGCGGAAGGTCTGGTTTGAACGGCCGCTAAAAGTCTCGCTCTGTTTCGCAAAGGCCTGTGCCGCTGATCGGCTTCAAGGCCCTCGCCCGATTAAAATCCGTGGTATTTCCAGCTGAACAATTTGAATGGCCGCGCTGGGAATGGCTCACCAAAAATGGCGGCTTCGACGCGATTGAGACCTTAGCCGCAGGTCTCCACATCTTGATTTTTGCTTGCAGGCGGAATAGGCGCGTCACCGCCTGTCGAGCCCATGCGCCCGATCTGTACTCACTTACCATGTCCATGCGAACCGCAACGGCAATTTGGTCATCCGGAGCTCACCTGGGAGCGAACTCGTGCGCTTCACCTTGATTAGGGCTTCCGCATGCGCGTCTCCGGGACATGTGTATGCCCAGCCGCTATTCTGGGGCGCCCCCGGGATCGAACAAGGCGTTCGGCCCGCCGGTCCGGTTGTCACGCCGGTCCTACGCTCTTCGACCATCATGATCTTGGCGGCTTTCGAGACAAAGGGCTTGGCTTCGCTGCCGAAGCTTACCCCGAGCGCCGAGGAATTATCGATAATCTGCCCTTGCCGGGGGCGCCGTCGGTCCGCCGCCGCGCTTGCGCGGCCCTCCAGCGGGCCGCGCACAACAAAGTCCATGCGACCGAGCGCTTACCGAAGATTGCGGACGTCCCGTAAAGAATTGCCGACCGATTGTTTTAATTGTTTTATTGGTACCGCCCTCAGGAATCCCCTCATTTTTAAAAGGGCCGGATTTTGACGCTTCTTGACCCTTCGACAGGGGAATTAGGTCGGCGAAAGGGCGACTTGGTATGGCACGCCCTCACCGACAATGGCTGCAAAACGAAAATCCCGCGCCGCAAAACTCGCATAGCGGGTATTTCTCAGTCGCAATTCGCACCTGCGGTTGCAAACTGGCTGCGACGAGAAATGAGGGGATGGCTGAGGGTACCGCCATCCCGGCTCGAACGGGGGACCTCTAGATTGTCCAGCGTCAGCGCCTATAAGACAGAAAGGGCTGGTTGAAGAAGGGAGGATTTCTGGCTCATCGTAGCCTTTCAAGGAGCGAAGATGAGACGAGCCGACGCTCTCGCCGCGCGAGCTCGCCGTGCGCTTCACCGACACGGAAAGCCATTTTATGTCAGAGGCTTCCGTCTATCGTCCGCTGAAGGCGCATGATCTGATCGCCAGCCCGGCTTTCATCGTGATGAAGGCGGCCGATGCGTTCAAGGACAAGACGACGGCGCCCAACCAGCTCTGGCAAACCGACTTCGCCTATCTGAAGGTGTGCCTGGCATGGGCACTGGATTGGAGGTGGAAGTCCTTTGCGGGGCGAGTTGGTAGCAACCGCGAGCCGGAGGCAACTGCACGCAGGGTCTGCCGTCGAGAGACGCCTATGACCCTGGCGCCGCGAGGCCGTGTGGGGAAGAAGCCCGAGGCGAACCGCAGCACCGAACGAAAGTAAACCCCCGAGCAAGCCGAACCGGCCGGGTCAGCGTGTCTTCGAACGCGACGCCCGAAATCCAACCGAGGCCGGGACGGTAATAGGGGCGGGAGCGGCGGGACATCCAGTGTTCTTACCCAGGGAGGTCTGCGTGGGTCCGCGTGAGCGGTAGACCCGAAGGAGGCAACGACGACGGGACGATGTCCACGCAGAAGTCGGATCTCTTCATATGAGCCGGGAAGCCGGCGAAAGCCGGTGGAGCAAAGGGAGAGATGGATTGAAAAAGACGGGACCACGGCAATTGAGCCTCGTGTTCGCCGACAGCCCCTCGGGGGGCGGGTCGTCCGAGCCCTCGGACGCATCCGAGCGGCGGAGCTTCCTGCTGCACAAAGCGAGGACCAAGAAGACGACAGGTTCTGCCGCCAGCGTGGCCGACGATAGTCGGCTGCTCGAAGAAGTGGCGTCGGAAGCCAATCTGGCCAAGGCGCTGCTGAACGTAGTACGCAATAAGGGAGCGCCGGGATTGGACGGACAGACGGTCGAGGCGGCGGAGGCGAAAGCGCCGTCGATCATCGCCCGTTTGCGCCGCGACTTGCTGACGGAACGCTACAGGCCCGGCGATGTCCGCCGGGTTTGGCTGCCGAAGCCCGGGGGCGGGCATCGTGGGCTTGGCATTCCGAATATTTTGGACCGGACGGTGCAGCAGGCGGTTCTTCAAGTATTGGAACCGATCTTCGAACCGGCCTTCCATCCCAGCAGTCACGGTTTCCGGCCAAAACGCGGGGCTCACACCGCCATTGCTGAAGCAACGGGGTACCTGAAAGAGGGATATCAAACGGTGGTTGATCTGGATTTGGCCAAGTTCTTTGACCGAGTTCCGCATCAGCGCCTGTTGGCCCGGATCGCCGAGCGCGCGAAGGACCAACGGATAATCACTTTGGTGCGCCTGATGCTGACGGCGTCGGTGGTGATGCCGGACGGGACGAGGGTCGCCGTCAAGGAAGGAACTCCACAAGGGGGGCCGCTTTCGCCAATGCTTTCCAACGTTGTCCTCAACGAACTGGATGGCGAACTGGCAAGGCGAGGCCTCCGGTTCGTTCGATACGCCGACGACTGTAATATCTTCGTGCGAAGCGAACGCGCCGGACAGCGCGTCATGACATCAATCCAGAGAATTCCTGGAAAACCGCATGCGGCTCCAGGTCAACGAGGAGAAGAGTGACGTTCGCAAACCGGAGGATGTCCACTTTCTTGGCTTTCGTTTCCGCTGTGCGAAGGAGGGTGAGGGCGACAATGTCGCCGTCTTTCCTTCGCGCAAGACGGAACGACGACTGATGACGACGATGCGGGGAATGACGCCCCCAAATTGGGGACGCTCCATCTCCTCGTGCATGGAAGACATCAGCCGCTACCTGACAGGCTGGATATCGTACTTCCGGCTTTGCACGCCGGACGCGATAAAAGGATTGGGCGTCATCGACGCTCACGTCCGCCGCCGGATCAGGGCGATCATCGTCCGGCAGAAGAAGCGGCAACGCTTTCTCTACCGGCACCTGAAAGCCAAAGGCGTCAGCTCCAAGGCTGCCAATGGCTGTGCGTTCTGCGGCAAAGGAGCATGGGTGAAATCGAACCGCCCGGCGATGACGAAGGCCTATCCACCGTCTTGGTTTGACGGGCGTATGGCCTCGCTCAAAGCCTTGTGGAACGATCTCAACCTGTCGCGGGTATCGGCCCAGCTATCGCTGGAGTTCTGACATATCGATCCAAAGAGCCGGATGCGGGCCCGCATGTCCGGTTCTGTGAGAGGCGTGGCGGAGCAATCCCCACGCCTACTCGACGTCATCGGTTGGGCGGAGGTGTGCCTGGCATGGGCACTGGATTGGAGGTGGAAGTCCTTTGCGGGGCGAGTTGGTAGCAACCGCGAGCCGGAGGCAACTGCACGCAGGGTCTGCCGTCGAGAGACGCCTATGACCCTGGCGCCGCGAGGCCGTGTTGGGAAGAAGCCCGAGGCGAACCGCAGCACCGAACGAAAGTAAACCCCCGAGCAAGCCGAACCGGCCGGGTCAGCGTGTCTTCGAACGCGACGCCCGAAATCCAACCGAGGCCGGGACGGTAATAGGGGCGGGAGCGGCGGGACATCCAGTGTTCTTACCCAGGGAGGTCTGCGTGGGTCCGCGTGAGCGGTAGACCCGAAGGAGGCAACGACGACGGGACGATGTCCACGCAGAAGTCGGATCTCTTCATATGAGCCGGGAAGCCGGCGAAAGCCGGTGGAGCAAAGGGAGAGATGGATTGAAAAAGACGGGACCACGGCAATTGAGCCTCGTGTTCGCCGACAGCCCCTCGGGGGGCGGGTCGTCCGAGCCCTCGGACGCATCCGAGCGGCGGAGTGTTGATTTCCGCTTCGAACTGACCCGGGATTTTCATCGAGAATTGACCCGGGTGGATGATGTGTCCCGCGTTGCGGGCGGTGGGTCAAGTGGCGGATTTTTCCTTTCGTGTTTTGGGAGCTGCGGCGCTTGCCTTGAACCGGAAGCTGTCGTTGCCTGTCTCAAGGATGTGGCAATGGTGGGTAAGCCGGTCCAGCAGTGCGGTGGTCATCTTGGCGTCGCCGAACACCCCGGCCCACTCGCTGAAGCTGAGATTGGTGGTGATGATGACGCTGGTGCGCTCGTAAAGTTTGCTGAGCAGGTGGAACAGGAGGGCGCCGCCTGACGGGCTGAACGGCAGATAGCCGAGCTCGTCGAGGATGATGAGGTCGAGACGCAGCAGGCGTTCGGCCAACTGGCCTGCCTTGTTCATGGCTTTTTCCTGCTCGAGCGCATTGACGAGGTCGACCGTGGCGAAGAAGCGGACCTTTTTGCGGTGATGTTCGGCGGCCTGGACGCCAAGGGCGGTGGCTATGTGAGATTTGCCGGTTCCGGGCCCACCGATCAGCACGACATTGTCGGCGCCGCCCATAAACTCGCCGCGGTGCAGTTGCCGGACCAGAGCTTCATTCACCTCGCTGGCGGCGAAATCGAAGCCGGCCAGGTCCTTGTAGGCCGGGAACCGGGCCGACTTGATCTGATAGGCAATGGACCTGACCTCGCGCTCGGCCATTTCCGCCTTGAGCAACTGGGCGAGCATCGGCACGGCGGCCTCGAAGGCCGGGGCTCCTTGCTCGATCAGGTCGCTCACGGCCTGCGCCATGCCATACATCTTGAGGCCGCGCAGCATGACTGCGACGGCGGCGCTGGCGGGATCATGACGCATGGCGCAGCCCCCTGTCACGAAGGGCGTCATAGCGCTCGACATTGGCAAGCGGCTCCCGCTTCAGGCCCAGAGCCTGGGGCGCGTCGATCGGGGATGCCGGAGGCGCCTTGCCGTCGGTCAGGCGGTGCAGCAGATTGAGGACATGGGTCTTGGTGGCGACGCCAGCCTCGATCGCCAGTTCGACCGCGCAGAGCACGGCCTGCTCATCATGGTGTAGAACCAGGGCCAGGATCTCGGCCATTTCCCTGTCCCCGCCGGGACGCTTGAGGAGCTGGCTCTGCAACTGCCTGAAGGCTTCCGGCAGTTCGGTAAAGGGGGCCCCATTACGCAGGGCGCCGGGCTTGCGCTGGATCACCGCCAGATAGTGACGCCAGTCATAGGCCGTCCGCCCCGGCTGATGATGGGATCGATCGATGATCCGCGGGTGTTCGCACAGGATTTGCCCTTCAGCGGCCACCACGATCCGTTCCGGGTAGATGCGCAAACTGACGGGCCGATTGGCGAAGGAGGCCGGCACACTGTAGCGATTGCGTTCGAAGTTCACGAGGCATGTCGGCGATACGCGCTTGGTATGTTCCACGAAGCCATCGAAGGGGCGCCCCAGCGGCATCATGCGCCCTACTTCCTCGCCATGCACATCGGCAATGGCGCCGGGCAGGACACCGTGCTGGATCTCTCCCCATTGCTCAATGCAGCGCTCCTCGAGCCAGGCGTTCAGGGCGTCGATATTGGGGAAGCTGGGCATCGGCTGCCATAGCCGGCGCCTTGCATCCTGCACGTTCTTCTCGACTTGCCCTTTCTCCCAGCCAGCGGCTGGATTGCAAAAATCCGTCTCGAACAGGTAATGGCTGGCCATGGCGGCGAACCGGGCATTGACCTGCCGGGCTTTGCCCGACCCGATGCGATCGACCGCGGTCTTCATATTATCGAATATCCCGCGCTGAGGAACGCCGCCCAGCACCCGGAATGCTTGGGCCAGCGCGTCGAACAGCATCTCGTGGGTCTGCAGCAAATAGGCCCGTACGATAAACGCCCGGCTGTGCGACAGTTTGGTATGGGCAACCTGCAGCTTGGTTCGCTCGCCGGCGACAATGGCCCAGTCCTCGCTCCAATCGAACTGAAACGCTTCACCAGGCTGGAAGACCAGCGGCACGAATGTTCCTCGACCGCTGGTCTGCTGCTCGCGCTGTCGGTCGGCCTTCCAGCGACGAACAAAGGCGGCTACGCGGCCATAGCAGCCGTCATAGCCCAGCGCCACAAGGTCGGCGTGCAGGTGCTTCGTGGTCCGCTTCTGCTTGCGCGATTTGCCTGCTTCCTGCCGCAGCCAACCCACCAGCTTCTCGGCAAATGGGTCCAGTTTGCTTGGCCGATCAGGAACCTTGAACTTTGGCTCCACCGTGTCCGCCCGCAGGTATTTGCGGATCGTGTTCCGTGACAATCCCGTCCGCCGCTCGATCTCCCGGATCGGGACGTGCTGCCGGAAATGCCAGCGCCGGATTACGCTCAATAACGCCATGTCGATCACTCCTGGATCCCCCGACCAATCAGCCAGGGGGAGGTCAAAACATGGGTCAGTTCTCAGTGAAAATTTCTGGCCTTCCAGGGTCACATCTCAGCGGAAATCAACAGGCTCGACCTGCAACGCGATCTTCTCGATCTCTTTACGGCCTCGGCCGGCGATTTCCTGGACGGCCGGTTCGAAAGCGCGCCGATCAAAGCCGTCTTCGGCTTTGACAGCGTTGTCGGCACTTATGCGAGCCCGTACGCGCCCGGCACGGCCTATGTCCTGCTGCACCACAGCTTCGGCGAGGTGAATGGCCGGAAGGGCGTCTGGGGGCACGCGGTCGGCGGCATGGGCGCGATCACCCAGGCGATGGCGAAATCCGCCGCCGTCCACGGGGTGGATATCAGGCTTTCGACGCGGGTCCGCCGGGTCCTCGTGGAGAATGGGCGCGCCGTCGGGGTTGAGACGGACAAGGGCGAAACCATTCGCGCCGACGCGGTTGTCGCGGGGATCAATCCAAAGCTTCTTTACCTCGGTCTTGTCGATCCGTTCGCCTTGCCCAAGGAGTTTCGGCGGCGCATCGAACACTGGCGTTGCGGCTCGGGCGCGTTTCGGATGAATGTCGCCCTGTCCGAATTGCCGGATTTCGCCGCGTTGCCCGGGCGCGCGCCGGCCGAGCATCATGCGGCGGGCGTCATCATCGCCCCAAGCCTCGCCTATATGGAGCGGGCCTATTTCGACGCGCGTTCTTTTGGGTGGTCGCGCCATCCGATCGTCGAAATGATGATTCCCTCAACGCTCGACGACACGCTCGCGCCGGGCGGACGGCACGTCGCTAGCCTCTTCTGCCAGCACGTAGCGCCGAGACTGCCGGACGGCTCATCCTGGGACGACCATCGCGAGGCCGTCGCCGATCTGATGATCGAAACGGTCGATGCCTACGCGCCGAACTTTCGGCGCTCAGTGCTGGCGCGCCAGATTTTCTCGCCTCTCGATCTCGAAAGAACATTCGGCCTCGTCGACGGCGATATTTTCCACGGCAAACTCGATCTGGGGCAAATCTTTTCGGCGCGTCCAATGTTGGGCTACGCTGACTACCGCGGCCCGATCGCGGGCCTCTACCTGTGCGGTTCGGGAGCCCATCCTGGAGGCGGCGTCACGGGCGCGCCCGGCCATAATGCCGCGCGCGAAATCCTGCGCGATTTCCGGCGCAACCGCGTCGCGCGAGCGCAATAACGAAAGCGCCCCGCCAGCAACAGCCATGACTTCGGCAGCGGTTGCCGGCCGGCGCGAACGGCTTCATTCGGGTTTGATTTCGTCGCTTAACTCTTCGCGTAGTCGGTCGCCTTTTGAGCCGCGGGCCGCTTCGCCGGCGCCTTCTCTCGATATCGCCGGCTAGCTAGTTCTACTGAATCACAAAATCGAGGGAGATTCGCGTCGCGAGCAAATCTGGTAACTTGTTGATTCGTTGATCGATACCCGGTGTTTGATATGGATCTCTCGAGACCAACCAGCCAAGCGCGTTTTGCCGCCTATGTCGAGGCTCTTGTTGAAGTGATCGGGCATGCCGATCGGGCCAAGCCCTTGAACGATTATTGCGTCGGGCTGTTGATGCCGGGCGAGCGCAAGAGCGTCGAGCCTATGGCGGCGATTGTTGCGCCGACACGCGTCTCGGCCAAACATCAATCGCTTCTGCATCTGGTCGGCGAAGCGCCCTGGTCGGACGAGGCGGTCTTGAGTAAGGTTTTCGAGCTGGTTCTGCCTTCCCTCGAGAGACAAGGCCCCATCGAAGCCTGGATCGTGGACGACACGGGCATTGCGAAAAAGGGGACCCATTCGGTCGGCGTCGCGCGGCAATATTGCGGCAGGCTCGGCAAGCAGGACAATTGCCAGGTCGCGGTGACGCTGTCGATCGCCAATCATACGGCGAGCCTGCCGATCGCCTACCGGCTCTATATGCCGGAGGCATGGGCAAATGATCAGGCACGCCGAAAAAAGGCGCATATCCCCAAGGAGATCGAGTTCAAGACGAAGCCACAGATTGCGCTTGATCAGATCCGTGCGGCTCATGCCGCAGGCGTCGCGCCGGGCGTCGTGCTGGCTGATGCGGGCTATGGCGTGAACGGCGGCTTTCGCGCCGGAGTGACAGCTTTGGATCTGCCTTACGTCGTCGGCGTCCAATCGACGCTGACCGTTTGGCCGCCCGGTCAGGAGCCTCTACCGGCAAAGCCCTGGAGCGGCCATGGCCGCAAGCCGTCTCGTCTGAACCGTGATCTTGAACATCAACCCGTCACGGTCAAGGAGCTGGCGCTGAGCTTGAAGAAAAAAGCATGGCGCAGCCTCACCTGGCGCGAAGGTTCGAACACGCCGCTCGCCTCGCGCTTTGCCGCTGTGCGTCTGCGCCCAGCCTCGCGTGATTGCAATCGGACCAAACCGCATCCGCTGGAATGGCTCATTGTTGAGTGGCCGAATGAAGAAGCTGAGCCGACGAAATATTGGCTCTCGACCTTGCCCAAGGACACGCCTTTGCAGGATCTCGTCGACAAGGCCAAATTGCGCTGGCGCATCGAACGCGATTACGAGGAGCTGAAAGGCGAACTCGGATTGGCCCATTACGAAGGTCGAGGTTGGCGTGGCTTTCACCACCACGCGACACTCTGCATCGCAGCTTACGGCTTTCTGATCTGCGAACGGGAAGCGATTCCCCCCTCAGCCTCCTGGCGGCGCAAGATGCCTCCGTTACCCAAAGGTTTTCGACCCCGCGGCGCCGCCGATCCGACCAGAACGTCACGTCGAAAACTCGATCGCGACGATCCGAAAACGGCTCACCGTCGCGCTCGCAAAAACCCTTATGCGATGTCCATGCTGTCAAACAACACACCGCCAGACAGCTACCCATATCCGTTCATGACACAGTAGAACTAGCGCCGCATATCATTATGTTGGTTGGGGTTCGCTCCCCACAGCCCAAAGAGACCTGACGACAATAAAATGACGCGCAGGCGGATTTTCGTGCTCACCGGCGCAGGCGTCTCCGCTGAAAGTGGTCTTGGCACTTTCCGCGACAAGGACGGCACTGGCATATGGGCGAAGTTCGATCCAATGAGGCTTGCGACCCCTGAGGCTTTCGCCCGCGATCCGGATCAAGTGCACGCGTTCTACAACGCTCGTCGCCGGAACCTGATTAGCGCGAAGCCCAATGCGGCGCACCTCGCCCTTGCCAGATTGGAGACGGCTTTGGCCGAGCGCGGAGGTCATCTGACGCTCGTCACCCAGAATATCGACGACCTTCATGAGCGCGCCGGTTCTATGCATGTGATCCATATGCATGGTGAACTGCTCAAGGTGCGCTGCATCGCTTGTGAACGCGTAAGCCCTTGGCGGCAGGATCTCGGCAGGCTTGATCGGTGCCCAGCCTGTGGACAAACGAATGGGCTCCGCCCGCACGTTGTTTGGTTTGGGGAGATGCCGCTCCATATGAACGCGATTTATGCCGCCATGAACCAGGCTGACGCCTTCGTCGCTATAGGTACTTCCGGATCGGTCTACCCCGCCGCAGGATTTGTCGCCGAGGCGCGGGCGCTCGGCATTCGCACCTGTGAGATCAATTTGGAGCGTTCCGACAACGCCCATCAGTTCGAAGAGGGGCGATATGGGCCTGCGAGCGAGGCGGCGCCTGCCTGGGTAGAGGAATTTCTTAGCGCCCATGAGGGAAATAACTAAATCGGTTTTGGCTTGAAGACAGCGGGGATTCCCGGCGCCTTCGCGTCGTCGTAGCGTTGTTGGATGATTGATGAAGATCTGCTCCATATTACCGGCAATGCGCCGGAGCTTCTTTGGCCCGCCGCTGTACCTGGCGGCGATTGTCGCGGCCGTTCGCGCTGTCCGAATGCGGCGTCGGCCAATATCTGGAACGCGCCATTGCGCGCCGGGGACGGCGGCGCGCAGTTCCGCGACGCAATTGGGATAATGCCATTTATACGAGCCTCTTGCAAAATTATTAGCAAAGCCGGTTTGATGCGGGTGTTGTATGTAGTAAGTAGCGCAGTATTATCAAGTAGCGTGTAGAATGACTTTAGTGTGTTATTCTGGTATTATTTTGCTATCATTGCGATTTGAATCAGACGTATTGTGGTAACATGATGACTGATCCTCTTGACGCCATGTGGGCGCGTTGGACTCACATTCAACGCTCCTTGTTGCCATGGTTGTGCGAAGAAATCGAGCCGATGACCGAGTCGCTCGGTCGGCTCATCACCCTTCTCGATGTGATCGGCCTCGAAGCCTTCGTCCCTGATCCGTCCAGCGGCGCTGGGCGTCCGCAGGAGGATAGGCGTGGCCTGGCGCGCGCCTTTGTCGCCAAGGCGGTGTTCGGCGCTCCCACCACCCGCGCTCTCATTGATCGTCTTGGCGTCGACCAACCACTGCGCCGTGTCTGTGGTTGGGAGAGGCGGGCGCAGGTTCCTTCGGAAGCCACGTTTTCCCGCGCCTTTGCTGAATTTGCGCAAGGTGATCTGCCCGATAAAATGCATGCGGCGCTGATTGAACGCACACTTGGCGGGCGCATCATCGGCACGATCGCGCGCGACGCCACGGAGATAGAGGCGCGCGAGAAACCGGCCAAGAAGGACGATGCGCCGCCGCCGCCTCCCGCTGGCGCTCCGCCGCCGGCCGGGCGTGAACCCAAAACGACCCGCGGGCGTCCGCGCAAAGAGGCGGAACGGCCTAAGCCGGAACCAACCCGCCTCGAACGGCAAACGGCGCAGACCGTCAACCAAATGCTCGCTGAGCTTCCCACCCAATGTGATGTCGGCGCTAAAAAGAACAGCAAAGGCTTTAAAGAGACATGGATCGGATACAAGCTGCACATCGATGTCGCCAACGGTCAAATCCCGGTCTCGTGCGTACTGACGTCAGCCTCTGTGCATGATAGTCAGGTCGCCATCCCATTGATGACCATGACAAGCGCGCGCGTTGCCTATCTCTACGAGCTGATGGACGCGGCCTATGACGCCGGCGCCATCGCCAACCAAAGCAAGGCGCTTGGACATGTTGCGTTGATCGACCGCAATTTTCGCGGACAACACGAAGCCAAAGCCGAGTGCGCCGAGGAAGTCGCGCGAATGAAATTGATCGCCATGCCAGACCCAGATGACAGGCTCTATGATTTCCGCACCATGGTCGAACGCGTCAATGGACGATTGAAAGATGAATTCGGCGGAAGGTTCGTGCGCGTGCGCGGCGCCATCAAGGTGAAATGCCATCGGATGTTTGGCATTCTCGCTCTCGCCGTCGATCAAATTTTCCGCCGCAAAGCCGTCAAACCAGCTTAACCGGAGCCAGCGATACCTCGTCCAACGAAGAGAAAATCACGCGGGCAATGAATTTTGCAAGTGGCTCCTGATTAACCATATTCTGATTCAAACGGTTGGCCAAAGGATTGGGGGGCTAGCCGATGGAATCGCATTTGTTCTGGTTCACGGACGGGCAGTGGGCGAAGATCGAGCCGCATCTGCCGACGAACCAACCTGGACCGCAACGACGCATTCTCAGCGGGATCATGCACGTTCTGAAGATCGGCTGCCGCTGGGTTGATTGCCAGCGCGAATACGGCCCTGCGAAGACGATCTACAACCGCTTCGCCCGGTGGAGCGATCGCGGCATCTGGCAGAAAATATTCGAGACGGTCGCAGCACCCTCCGAGCCACCGGACGCGGTGGCCTTGGACAGCTCCCATGTTAAGGCACACCGCTGTGCCAGCGGTGGAAAAGGGGGGCCGAGCTTCAGGCCATCGGGGTCACGAAGGGCGGTAGAAACAGCAAGATACACGCGATTGTCGACCAGTATCTCAGGCCTTGGGCCTTCGTCCTGACCCCGGGCAACACCGCCGATTGCGTCATAGCACAGGACCGCGTCGGCCGCGTCCCCTGGATCGAGCAACTCATGGCAGACAAGGCCTATGACGCCAACACGTTTCGCGCCTACCTGAAACAACGAAAAATCAAGATCGTCATTCCAGGCAAGGCCAACCGCAAGAAGCGGATCCGACACAACAAGATGGCCTGCAAAAAGCGCAATGTCGTCGAGCGATGCTCTGGACGACTGAAGGATTTTAGGCGCATCGCGACGCGCTACGACAAGCGCGCTGGAAACTGCTTCGCCGCCCTCTGTCTGGTCGCCACCGTCGCCTACTGGATTTGAATTATTCGAGTCCAGACCCTAGCACTACTTTGGCGGATTAAGGGATTGTTTAGCTGATCTTCTACAGTTGCGGCCGGGCGGCGCGTGGTAAGCCATTGATATTGTTTGGATTGAGAGGTGATTCCCGCGAAAGTGTAGTGCCACGTGTGCGCCGTTTCTTATTGACTTGGGATGTGCATGCGCCAATTATGTGCGCACCACGAATGAGTTGGCGAGACGGTTCTGCGACATGTATTTCCGCAAGAAGACCTCGAGCGGCCGCGCCTATCTCCAGATCGTCGAAAGCCGTCGCCAAGGCGCGCAAGTGCGCCAGCAGGTGATCGCGACGCTTGGCCGCGTCGAGGAGTTGCGCGAGAGCGGGCAATTGGAGCGGTTGCTGCGATCGGGCGCACGCTTCGCCGCGAAAGCCATTGTCGTCGACGCCGTCGCCGACGGCGCTGTAACGGCGAGCGCGGCGCGACGCATCGGGCCCGCTCTCGTCTTCGAACGATTGTGGGAGGAGACCGGTTGCCGGAGGGTCGTCGAGGATCTCGCCGGTTCGCGCAAGCATGGCTTCCCGCTCGAACGCGCGGTGTTTCTCACCGTTCTGCATCGTCTATTTTCTGGCGGCTCCGATCGAGCGGCGGACCGCTGGCGGGAGGATTACCGGATCGATGGGGTCGAGAACCTCGACCTGCATCACCTCTACCGGGCGATGGCCTGGCTTGGCGGGGAGCTAGCCGAAGATCAACAGCACGGCGCCACGCCCTTCGCGCCGCGTTGCCTGAAGGACGCCGTCGAGGAGGAACTGTTCGCGCGGCGGCGCGATCTGTTCAGCACGCTCGATCTCGTGTTCATGGACACGACCAGCCTCTATTTCGAGGGAGCGGGCGGACAGACCCTCGGACAACGCGGCTTTTCCAAGGACCATCGGCCGGATCTCAATCAGATGATCCTCGCGGTGCTGCTCGATGGCGACGGCCGGCCGGTTTGCACGGAGATGTGGCCCGGCAACACCGCCGATACGGGCAGCCTTATCCCCGTCGTCGACAGGCTGCGCAAGCGCTTTTCCATCGGCCGGGTCTGCGTCGTCGCGGATCGCGGCATGATCAGCGCGGAAACAATCGCCGAACTCGAGGCGCGCGGGCTTCTCTACATTCTCGGCGTTCGGGAGCGCACCGACAAACTCGTGCGCGAACTCGTGCTCGACGATCCCGCTCCCTTCATCCCGCTCACCATTGCAAAGCGGGGCGAGGATATCGATTACGAGGCCAAGGCCGTCACTCGCGCCGGACGGCGCTACATCGTCTGTCGCAATCACGAACAGATGAAGAAGGACGCCGCCGCCAGGGCCGCGATCTTGACCGCGCTCGAGCGGCAATTGAAGAAAGGCGACAAGAGTTCTCGTCGGCAACAAGGGCTATCGCCGCTTCCTCGCGACGCGAGGCGACGACATTTTCGCCATCGACTGCGCCAAGGCGGAAGAGGACGCAAAATTCGACGGTGTCTTCGTGTTGCGGACCAACGCCGATCTCACGCCGCTCGAAGCCATGCTCTGCTACAAGCGATTGTGGATGGTGGAGCGGGCGTTCCGCACATCGAAGAGTTTGTTCGCCACGCGGCCGATCTTTCACAAGCTCGACGAAACCATTCGCGGCCACGTGTCGTGCAGCTTCCTCGCCCTCGTCTTGAAAAAAGAGCTGGAGGATCGCATCGCCAATGTGGGCAGGCGGGCGCCGCCAGCGACAACGCGGAAAGCGGTTCTTGGCCCGACGTTCTCGCCGATCTCGACTCGCTGACCGAGACCGAGGTCGAGCAAGACGGCAAACGTTTTCTCCTGCGCTCGGCGCCGCGTCCGGCGGCGAGCCTCGCCTTACGCGCCGCCGGCGTCGCTTTGCCGCCGACCGTGCGTCAACTCACCGACGCCTGACCCCGCTCCACCCCGGCGATCAACGAAAATGTAGTGCCAAGGCGCTTTTCCAGCGCGGGTTTATCCGTGCTATCAATGCATTACAAATTCCAACTGTTGAAGATCAGTTTAGGTTGATTGGCGAGGCTTAGCGCTCGTGAGAGCGCGCGGGCGATGGCGGACTGGACTGCGGCGTTGACCGATTGGCTGAAGCCTTTCGTTGAGAGGCTGGGCCACAAGAAGCGGCGGCGGATGTGCCCCTTGTATGTGGCGGGGCTGATCGGTCCGGGCGATCGCAAGAGCATGGAGCCGATGGCGGCGCGCCTTGCGCCCGACCGCTATGACCGGCTGCATCATTTCATCTCGGACGGCCTTTGGGACGAAGCGCCGCTCGAGGCCGAACTGGCGAAGCAGGCGGACAGGCTGATCGGCGGGCCCGACGCCTTCCTCGTGATCGACGACACGAGCCTGCCCAGGAAGGGTGAGCATTCGGTCGGCGTCGCGCCGCAATATGCGTCGATGCTGGGCAAACGGGCCAACGGCCAGACGCTGGTTTCGCTGACGCTGGCGCGCCATGAGGTCCCGGTCGCCGTGGGACTGCGGCTGTTCCTGCCGGAAAGCTGGACGAGCGAGGCCGCGCGCCTGGACAAG
Organism: uncultured Alphaproteobacteria bacterium; assembly: GCA_963815815.1. GTDB lineage: Bacteria > Pseudomonadota > Alphaproteobacteria > Rhizobiales > Beijerinckiaceae > Methylocapsa. Next base: position 184,186 of record CAWFIA010000003.1, on the reverse strand, counting down.
GCCGGCGTTCCGGAAGCGTTTCGCCAGCCGCGCAGCAAGCCCGAGATCGCGCTTGAGGAGATCGATCGCCTGATTGCGCAAGGCGTGCGTTTCGGCGTCGTGCTCGCCGACGCCGGCTATGGCCTCTCGGCGCCGTTTCGCCAGGGCTTGAGCGCGCGCGGGCTCATCTGGGCGGTCGGCGTTCCCAAGCATCAAAAGGTCTACCCCGCCGACGTCTCGCTGATCTTTCCCGTGACAGGGCGCGGCCGGCCGCGCAAGAACCAGATCCCCGATCAACTCTCCGCCGCCGCCGCGACGATGCTGGCGGCGGCAAAATGGCGGAAGGTGAGCTGGCGGCGCGGGGTCAAAGGCCCCTTGAGCGCCCACTTCGCCGCCCTGCGCGTTCGCGCCGCCGACGGGCCGCCGCAGCGCATTCTCGACAAAGGCCAGCAGCATCTGCCGGGCGAAGAGGCGTGGCTGATCGGCGAATGGCGATCGTCCGGCGAACGCAAATATTATCTTGCCAATCTGCCGGCGAGAGCAGGCCTTAAAAAGCTCGCCGCCGCGATCAAGGCGCGTTGGGTCTGCGAACAGGCCCATCAACAGATGAAGGAGGAACTCGGCCTCGATCACTTCGCGGGGCGATCATGGAAAGGGCTGCGCCGGCACGCGCTGATGACGATGATCGCCTACGCTTTTCTCCAACATCATCGCCTCAAAGAGCCGCAGCGGGAAAAAAAGAATCTTACGGGGGCCGCCGCAGCCGACCCTGCCGGCGGTCCGCCGAGCCGTCATCAAAGCCCTATCGCACACGCACGTGAAAACCTACGAACGATGTCCGCACTGCCGAATGCGCATCCGACATCGCTCGAATTGATTCTGCCAAAGTAGTGCTAGAGCGCCAAGCTCAATTGGGGCTTCGGGCTCGTCTGCTCCGCGTCCAGCGACGATAATGACACGCCGAGAAGCAGGACGCCTTTTGCGACCTGAAAAAGATGTTCGAGGAGCTCAAAGCTTTGCCGAGGCGCATCATCTTCGCGGCCGTAGCGGGTCCGACGCCTTGGAATTTTCGGACAGGCAACGTCTCGACAAAGGCGGGTCCCATGTTTGGCGTGATCACGAAGATCCCGTCGGGCTTGCGGTGATCCGAGGCGAGCTTCGCCAGCAACTTGTTGTACGACACGCCGGCGGAGCCGGTGAGTTTCGTCTCAGCGCGAATTCTTGCGCGGATCTCTTCCGCGATCTCGGTCGCTGAGGCCATGCCTTTCAGATTTTCGGTTACATCCAAATAGGCTTCATCGAGGGATAGCGGTTCGACGATCGGCGTGTATTCGGCGAAGATGGCGCGTATCTGCTGAGATATCTCTTTGTAGACCTCGAATCGCGGCTTCACGAAAATCAAGCCCCCGCATTTTCGCTTGGCCGCCACCGACGCCATCGCCGAACGGACGCCAAATTGGCGCGCCTCGCAGCTCGCCGCCGCGACGACGCCACGTTCGGAGGAGCCGCCGACCGCGACCGGCTTCCAGCGCAACCACGGGTTGTCACGCTGCTCGACCGACGCGAAAAATGCGTCCATGTCGACATGGATGATCTTGCGTCGCCGCGCGGGCTCCGCCGGCAGGCTCCGATCCTGACGATAGGACAGCGTCGCTTTTGTCTTTCGATCAGCGTCCTGCAATAGCATGACGGTCAGGCCGCAAGGCCTCCCTCGTCTTTCTTGTCGCCCCTTGCGACGATCATCAGAGCGTCGTCAGGAAGCGGTCGCTGCAGCTTCAGAGCCTCCTCGGCAGGCCCATCCATCCAGAGGTCAATCTCGTCCTGCGTCGTCAGCATGACAGGCATGGCTTTCGGATGAATTTGAGCCACGACCGCGTTCGGCTCGGTCGTCAGAAATGCGAAGACGTCATTGTTCGTCTCGCCTTCCTTCACTTTTCTGACCGACGTCCAATTGGTCCAAATGCCGGCGAAAAAAGCGAGAGGCCGGCTCTCGTCGAAGGCGAACCAGACCGGCGGCCTTGCGCCGTCAGGCAGCGCCTCGTTCTTAGTTATATGGATTTTCAAGCTCTGAGTGCGGAGCATATCAAAACGAACTGCGTTTTTTTGTTCGGCTGATAAGGCCGTTTTCTCGTCCCGGCCTGAGCACAATAAAGCGTCGTGCATAGCCGCGGTCAAGGATGGCCGAAGGCCACCGCGGTCTTGCGCGGCGCGAAGCGTCCTTGAGGGCAGCTATGCGTGACGCTACGCTTACGCGCCCCGGACAGATCAGCCGTTAGCGCGAGGCAGCAATATGGGTTCATCACAAGCTTCTTTCAAATCTATCAATAATTGTTCGATCCGTCGTAGCACGCAGGTGTGACGCTCTATCTCGCGCTCCCAGCCTTTTGCGCACATCGTCCCAGCGCTTCCTCGGCCAGGAGCGCGGTCAGTTCTCGCGCGGGCAATTCTCGACCAAGGCGCGCAGCCTGGCCGGACCACAGAGGCGTAAAATCGTCCGATCCAGCTGCTTCGGCCTTCGCGCGTAGCAATACCAGAGCGGCGCCGGCCAGAGGGAAGGCGGGTGCGTTTTCGGCCATCGGACCGAGTTCGCTGGCAACGCGGTTGACCATCGCGCGTGCGGCCCGGCCGGTGAAGACGTTTGTGATCGCCGTTTGATCGTCCTGCGCATTCTTCAGGGCGCGCCGGTATAACGGAGCCACGTTCGCTTCGGGACAGAAAAGATAGGCCGTTCCGATCTGTACGCCCGAAGCGCCAAGCGCGAAAGCGGCGGCGATGCCGCGCCCATCGGCAATTCCTCCAGTCGCGATAACCGGTACGCTCAGGGCGTCCACCAGCTGGGGTACGAGAGCCATGGTGCCTACTTGCGTCGCGATCGTGTCGGAGAGGAACATTCCGCGATGACCGCCAGCTTCCAAGCCCTGGGCAATTATTGCGTCACAGCCCCGCCGTTCCAGCCAGATGGCCTCTTTCACGCTTGTCGCCGATGAAAGAATTTTAGCGCCGGTCGCCTTTACCCGGTTCAGAAGATCTTCGCTCGGCAAGCCGAAATGGAAACTCACGATTTCAGGCTTGAGCTCCGCCACAAGATCGTAGTGTGCGCTGCCGAACGGAGCGAGTGGTAAAGCTGGCGCCGGCATCTCGGGATCGAGCCCGAGCTCGACATAATAGGGCCTCAACTGTTGCCGCCAGGCGATATCACGAGCCGCATCGATCGTGGGCGGCGCATGGCAGAAGAAATTCATATTGATGGGCTTCGATGTCCCGTGCCGAATTGCGACGAATTCGGCACGCGCCTGATCCGGGCTCAGCAGCGCACAGGCCAGCGAGCCGAGCCCGCCGGCTTCTGCGACGGCGATCGCCAGCGCCGCGGTGCCCGGCCCGGCCATCGGCGCCAGAATGATTGGCAGTTCGATCCCGAGAAGGTCCAAGAGACGATGGTCGGACCAGGTGATCATTTGTTTCTCTCCGTATTCTGCTCGAGGGGCGACCCTCACCAATGACCGGCGTGCGCGCCGCCATCGACATGCAGCGTCTCGCCAGTGACGAAACCTGCTGTCTCGAGGTAGAGCACGGCCTCGACGATTTCCGCGATTGTGCCCACGCGGCCCATGGGATGAAGCGTAGCAAGAAAGCTGTGAGTTTCGACCGGATGCATCGGGGTCTTAATGATACCCGGCGACACCGCGTTCACCCGGATGCCCTTGCCGGCGTATTCGATTGCCAGCGACCGTGTGACCGCGTCAAGTCCGCCCTTGGTCAGGCTCGCCAGCGCCGCAGGCACCGCCGCCATTGGCTGGTCGACGAGGCTCGTCGTGATGTTGACGATATGACCGCTGCGTTGCCGCAGCATCGCCGCCGCTGCACGTTGCGAGACGTGGAAGAAGCCAGCAAGGTTCACCCCCACCACCATCGTGAAATCGGCTTCGGAATAGTCGACGAACGGCTTCGAGAGGAAGATACCGGCATTGTTCACCAGCGTGTCGAGGCGGCCGAATCGCTCGATCGCCATGCCGACGATGCGACCGGCCGTATTGGGGTCGGCAACATCGCCCGCGATAGCCAGCACATCCGGCGAGACGCTCGGCTCAATACTTCGGGAATTTGCGACGACGCGATAGCCTTGGCCTAGGAACCCTTCGACCAGGCCTGAGCCAATTCCTTGCGAAGCGCCCGTGATCACGACGACCTTCGATTCTGCGACCATGCTGCCTCTCTCCCTTGGAAAGCCGCCTGATAAGCATGGCGGGGACACAGCACACCCTATGGAGCGTGAAGTTCCAGCTGATACGTCCTAGCGATCGCCAGGATCTCATCCATGTCAGGCGGCAGTTGAAGCTGGCTCACTTCCTCCCAAAATCCCCCGAAGCCGGCAGGCGACACGATTCCCAGAATCGTACTCGGCCCGCTGCTCACATTCGTCAGCTTGTGCGGTATTTCTCGAGGGGCGAAAACGAACGATCCAGGCCCTGCGCGAACCGTCTGATCTCCACACTGAATTTCATATTCGCCCGTGAGGACGTACAGGGCTTCGTCTTCGTTATGGTGCGTATGCAGTGGCGTGCCTCCCCCCGGGGGCGACGTTTCTGACAGGACGGCGAACGCGCCACTGGTCTGTTTGCCGGAGACGAGAAGGGTTATAAGGTCACCAAGTACATTCAGGTGGGTTCCCTCACCAGGTCCGAGTACAACGGCCTGGTTGGCCCTGAAGAAGGACATTCGTGCCTCCTGAACCGACATTCGCTAGATGACAGCATTGTCGGCGGCGAGACTGCGCCCTTGGCAAGACCTTGACAAGACTAAAATGTAGTTGAGCACAGCCGTGGCTTATAAATGCGGAAGGGGTCGGGCCGGTTCGCGGTCTCTACCCATAGTTTCCCAGAGGTTATGACCGCTTTGTTTCAGGAAGGGCCAAAGGAAGCGGCCATCGTGAAGGGCAGCTTTGGGTCGAATGCGGCTGCTGGGTCATCCGCAACCGTATGACTGCTCATGGTGCGGCCTTGCCGTTGCCTAAATTGATTCGAATGGCCGGAATCCCACCGTTTTGGCCAGCGGCTCGCGTTCCGGAAATAGCCGCTTTGCCTTCTACGGCGGAAGTTTAGTGTCTCACTTACAAGTTTGTTGCAACCGCTACGCTGGCAAGCCCTAGCGGGTGGCCGACTTTAAATCGCAAACTCCAGACGTCTTCTTTCGGAGGCCACCTTCTAATTATGCCGATGCCCTTTAGTTCTACTGTGTCATGAACGGATATGGGTAGCTGTCTGGCGGTGTGTTGTTTGACAGCATGGACATCGCATAAGGGTTTTTGCGAGCGCGACGGTGAGCCGTTTTCGGATCGTCGCGATCGAGTTTTCGACGTGACGTTCTGGTCGGATCGGCGGCGCCGCGGGGTCGAAAACCTTTGGGTAACGGAGGCATCTTGCGCCGCCAGGAGGCTGAGGGGGGAATCGCTTCCCGTTCGCAGATCAGAAAGCCGTAAGCTGCGATGCAGAGTGTCGCGTGGTGGTGAAAGCCACGCCAACCTCGACCTTCGTAATGGGCCAATCCGAGTTCGCCTTTCAGCTCCTCGTAATCGCGTTCGATGCGCCAGCGCAATTTGGCCTTGTCGACGAGATCCTGCAAAGGCGTGTCCTTGGGCAAGGTCGAGAGCCAATATTTCGTCGGCTCAGCTTCTTCATTCGGCCACTCAACAATGAGCCATTGCAGCGGATGCGGTTTGGTCCGATTGCAATCACGCGAGGCTGGGCGCAGACGCACAGCGGCAAAGCGCGAGGCGAGCGGCGTGTTCGAACCTTCGCGCCAGGTGAGGCTGCGCCATGCTTTTTTCTTCAAGCTCAGCGCCAGCTCCTTGACCGTGACGGGTTGATGTTCAAGATCACGGTTCAGACGAGACGGCTTGCGGCCATGGCCGCTCCAGGGCTTTGCCGGTAGAGGCTCCTGACCGGGCGGCCAAACGGTCAGCGTCGATTGGACGCCGACGACGTAAGGCAGATCCAAAGCTGTCACTCCGGCGCGAAAGCCGCCGTTCACGCCATAGCCCGCATCAGCCAGCACGACGCCCGGCGCGACGCCTGCGGCATGAGCCGCACGGATCTGATCAAGCGCAATCTGTGGCTTCGTCTTGAACTCGATCTCCTTGGGGATATGCGCCTTTTTTCGGCGTGCCTGATCATTTGCCCATGCCTCCGGCATATAGAGCCGGTAGGCGATCGGCAGGCTCGCCGTATGATTGGCGATCGACAGCGTCACCGCGACCTGGCAATTGTCCTGCTTGCCGAGCCTGCCGCAATATTGCCGCGCGACGCCGACCGAATGGGTCCCCTTTTTCGCAATGCCCGTGTCGTCCACGATCCAGGCTTCGATGGGGCCTTGTCTCTCGAGGGAAGGCAGAACCAGCTCGAAAACCTTACTCAAGACCGCCTCGTCCGACCAGGGCGCTTCGCCGACCAGATGCAGAAGCGATTGATGTTTGGCCGAGACGCGTGTCGGCGCAACAATCGCCGCCATAGGCTCGACGCTCTTGCGCTCGCCGGGCATCAACAGCCCGACGCAATAATCGTTCAAGGGCTTGGCCCGATCGGCATGCCCGATCACTTCAACAAGAGCCTCGACATAGGCGGCAAAACGCGCTTGGCTGGTTGGTCTCGAGAGATCCATATCAAACACCGGGTATCGATCAACGAATCAACAAGTTACCAGATTTGCTCGCGACGCGAATCTCCCTCGATTTTGTGATTCAGTAGAATTAGAGGGATCGCCGCCATCAGGGCCTCCCTCCTGGGTAGAAGTCGGCATAATCCGGCGGTCGGCATAGTATAGATTGCACATCGCAAAACCTTCTATCGCCACATGCCGCGCATGCGCGCGCCGACATCGATGCGGAGTTGTCGCGGGTCAAACCGCCCGCCGGATTCAGCCGTCGCAAGCGGCCATGCGCTGATGTCAAAGTGCTGCAAAAGCGCGGCGGGAATGAAGCGCGTGCGCGAGGCGTAGACATGACGATCGCCCTGCGCGGTCTGGCGATGGGTGAAGAAGCGCTGCGGCGTCAAGAGATGCAGATCGTCTTTGGCGCGCGTCATGGCGACGTAGAGAAGTCGGCGCTCTTCCTCGATTTCCGCGGTTGTTCCCGCGCCGAGATCGGACGGAATGCAGCCGTCGACGACGTTGAGGATAAACACCGACTTCCATTCCTGCCCCTTGGCCGAATGGATGGTGGAAAGGATCAGATAATCCTCGTCGAGGTGCGGCGCGCCTGCCTGATCGCTGGTCGCGTCCGGCGGATCAAGCGTCAGTTCGGTCAAGAAGCGTTCGCGCGAGGAATAGCCGGCCGCGATCTGTTCGAGCTGCAAAAGGTCGGCTTGCCGGACGGCGGCGTCTTCGTGGATGCGGTCGAGATGAGGCTCGTACCAGCGGCGCGCCTGCGCGATCTCCGCCGGCCATCCGGCCTCGCCGGCGCGAAGGCGCAGCAAGGTTTCAACAAAACCCCTCCAGTCGGCGCCGGCGCGTGCCGGCGGCGGCATGTCCACAAGCGCGGCAATCGGATCCGGCCGGTCCGCCATCAGATCGAGCGCGCGCTGCGCCGAGGTTGGGCCGACGCCTGGCAGCAGCTGCATGAGGCGGAAGCCGGCGACCCGGTCGCGTGGGTTTTGCGCGAAGCGCAGCATCGCTAGCATGTCCTTGACATGGGCGCTGTCGAGGAATTTGAGGCCGCCGAATTTGACGAAGGGGATGTTGCGCCGGGTCAGTTCGACCTCGAGCGGACCGCTGTGATGCGATGTGCGGAACAACACGGCCTGCTGCTTCAGCGCCGCGCCGCGCTCGCGGTTGTCCAGAACTTTTTCGACGACGTAGCGCGCCTGGTCGGCCTCGTCGCGGACGCTGACGAGGCGCGGGCGATCTCCCGACTGCCGCTCGGTCCAGAGGTTCTTGGTAAAGCGCTCCGCGGCGAGATCAATGACGCCGTTGGCGGCGGCAAGGATCGGCTGGGTCGAGCGATAATTTCGCTCGAGCGTGATGATCTCGGCTGGCGGCCTGAACGCAGTTGGAAAATCGAGAATGTTGCGCACGGACGCGGCGCGGAAGGAATAGATCGATTGCGCGTCGTCGCCGACGACGGTGAGGCCCTCGCCGCCGGGCTTTAGCGCCATCAGGATCGAAGACTGGAGGCGGTTGGTGTCCTGATATTCATCGACCAGCACATGGTCGAACCGGCCGCCAATATCGCCCGCCAGCAGCGGATCGCGGACCGCTTGCGCCCAGTAGAGCAGGAGATCGTCGTAATCGAGCACGTTCTGCGCCTGCTTGGCTTCGACATAGGCCGCGAACAGCTCACGCAATTGCGCGCTCCATCCGGCGCACCACGGATAGAAACCGGGCAGCACCTCATCGAGAGGCAATTCCGCATTAACCGCGCGGGAGTAGATCGCGAGGCAGGTTCCTTTGGTCGGAAACCGGCTCCCCGTTTTCGAGAAGCCGAGTTCATGGCGGACAAGGTTTAAAAGGTCGGCGCTGTCTTCCCGGTCGTGGATGGTGAAAGCCGGATCGAGGTCTATTTGCTCGGCATAGTCGCGCAGCAGCCTGGCGCCGATTCCGTGAAACGTCCCCGCCCAGGCGAGCGCGTCGGTGATGGCCCCGCCGCCAAGCGCCGCGCCGCACATGCGCTCGACGCGCCGGCTCATTTCGGCCGCCGCCCGGCGCGAAAAGGTCATCAACAGAATACGGCGCGGATCGGCGCCGCTGACGATCAGATGGGCGACGCGGTGCGCCAGCGTGTTGGTTTTGCCGGAACCTGCCCCGGCGATGATCAGCAGCGGACCGCCGACCGCGCCATCTGCAAGTCCAACGCCATGCTCCACGGCGCGGCGCTGCTCGCTGTTCAATTTCTGCAGATGCGCCGCGCTCATCAATGCCCCCGCAGTGCTGTTAATCGAGTTGATCACGCGGCGATCTTCGCTTTATCGTCAGTCAATCTTCCCAGCCCGCTGCGCCAAGACTCGAATGGGTCGGATTGATTTCGCATGTCAAGATCGGAACATTTCAGGAACATATCACCGCAAAAGCGCGTTGGGAAGATCGCCTGGAAGGCCTGTTTGTCCGATGAAGAAACACGCCGCGCCAATCCCGTCGTCTCCAAGCTTCGCAAGCGCATTCAGCGCCTCGAGAGGCCCCTTGCGCCGGGTCGCGTTGTTTTGCCTTTGGGGATCAGGGGATCTAAGCCCCGTCGCATCTGGAAGCCGGCATGTTGGCCGTCGGCCGCCGCATCCGACCGGCAGGAGAGGTCATCCGTCTCGTCGCCCGGCGTCTCGCCGACCACTCGGCGTTCGCTGGCAAGCATCGGCCACCGCGACCTGGTCTTTCGGCTGCTCCATGCGTGGGGAGACGAACTCCATCGCGGCGACGCCGGCGTCGATCCGCCCGTGCGACCGCACCGCAGACCGTAGGCCCGCGTCCCGAATCTCCATGTAGATCCCATGAAGGTCAAGGCGCGCGATTTCCGCTGCGCCGTCCTTCATGCGGACAGCGCTTGAACGCCTCGTCCGGGATTTTTTGACTCGCGCGCATTTCAAAGCGACGCGCGCCAAATACCGCCCCTTAGGCCGCCTTCTCCGTCTCAGGCGCGCCCGCTTCGGACGCTGGCTGAGAACGGCGAGAGCGCGTCTTGGACGACGTCCACTTGCCGTCTTTGCTTTTGGCGAGGCCGCGCTTTTTCAGCGCTTGCAGCGCAAAGGACACTGTCCGATTGTTGATATCCCGGCCTGTGGCCTTGATGCGCTCGGCGATGTCGGCGGCGGAAAGGGCGCCATGCTGGTCGAGGACCTCAGAGATCGCCGCGCCGATGGTCTGGCGCGGCTCGGACGGCTCGCTCGCCTTCGGCTCGCCCCTGAGCTTCGGCCGGAGAGTCGCTTTTGGCTCTGGCTTCTGTTTTGCCTTCGGCCCTGGTTTTTGTTTTAGCTTTGGCTCTGGCGCCGTTCGTGTCGGTGGCGCCGAAACCTGATCGAGAGCCAGGATCTCGCGCTCGGCGACGCGAAGATCGGCGATCTTCATCTCCAGTTCAGCGATTTTCGTGTGGATGCGTTCGAGGGATGTGTCCATGACGCCTGTGCTCATGTTGATCGGTTGACGGGGAGCGCTTCAAGTCCAGTCGGGCCGCGATGGCCAAACCTGCAAACTCTAAAACGGGGCGCGCCTTCTGCAAATCAAGCCCGATTCGCGCGGTTAAAAACTCATCCCCGGGTGATTTTGCTATTCGCACAATTTCATTTCCGAATCTACAGCGCACGCAAAAGCGATGCCATTTTTTTTTGCAACAGAGCTCGAAAATGATGTGGAGTTCGAGCTACGCGACCACCAGCTACCCATCATGTCGCGCAATTTGGCGTTGAGGGTTTCGACGCCAAGCGAGGAGGCCTGGCTTCGGTCGGGCAGCGCAGCGCAATATATGTGGGTAGCGCGAGGCGCGGCGCCGGTGTTCAAGAAGGTGTGCCTGGCATGGGCACTGGATTGGAGGTGGAAGTCCTTTGCGGGGCGAGTTGGTAGCAACCGCGAGCCGGAGGCAACTGCACGCAGGGTCTGCCGTCGAGAGACGCCTATGACCCTGGCGCCGCGAGGCCGTGTGGGGAAGAAGCCCGAGGCGAACCGCAGCACCGAACGAAAGTAAACCCCCGAGCAAGCCGAACCGGCCGGGTCAGCGTGTCTTCGAACGCGACGCCCGAAATCCAACCGAGGCCGGGACGGTAATAGGGGCGGGAGCGGCGGGACATCCAGTGTTCTTACCCAGGGAGGTCTGCGTGGGTCCGCGTGAGCGGTAGACCCGAAGGAGGCAACGACGACGGGACGATGTCCACGCAGAAGTCGGATCTCTTCATATGAGCCGGGAAGCCGGCGAAAGCCGGTGGAGCAAAGGGAGAGATGGATTGAAAAAGACGGGACCACGGCAATTGAGCCTCGTGTTCGCCGACAGCCCCTCGGGGGGCGGGTCGTCCGAGCCCTCGGACGCATCCGAGCGGCGGAGCTTCCTGCTGCACAAAGCGAGGACCAAGAAGACGACAGGTTCTGCCGCCAGCGTGGCCGACGATAGTCGGCTGCTCGAAGAAGTGGCGTCGGAAGCCAATCTGGCCAAGGCGCTGCTGAACGTAGTACGCAATAAGGGAGCGCCGGGATTGGACGGACAGACGGTCGAGGCGGCGGAGGCGAAAGCGCCGTCGATCATCGCCCGTTTGCGCCGCGACTTGCTGACGGAACGCTACAGGCCCGGCGATGTCCGCCGGGTTTGGCTGCCGAAGCCCGGGGGCGGGCATCGTGGGCTTGGCATTCCGAATATTTTGGACCGGACGGTGCAGCAGGCGGTTCTTCAAGTATTGGAACCGATCTTCGAACCGGCCTTCCATCCCAGCAGTCACGGTTTCCGGCCAAAACGCGGGGCTCACACCGCCATTGCTGAAGCAACGGGGTACCTGAAAGAGGGATATCAAACGGTGGTTGATCTGGATTTGGCCAAGTTCTTTGACCGAGTTCCGCATCAGCGCCTGTTGGCCCGGATCGCCGAGCGCGCGAAGGACCAACGGATAATCACTTTGGTGCGCCTGATGCTGACGGCGTCGGTGGTGATGCCGGACGGGACGAGGGTCGCCGTCAAGGAAGGAACTCCACAAGGGGGGCCGCTTTCGCCAATGCTTTCCAACGTTGTCCTCAACGAACTGGATGGCGAACTGGCAAGGCGAGGCCTCCGGTTCGTTCGATACGCCGACGACTGTAATATCTTCGTGCGAAGCGAACGCGCCGGACAGCGCGTCATGACATCAATCCAGAGATTCCTGGAAAACCGCATGCGGCTCCAGGTCAACGAGGAGAAGAGTGACGTTCGCAAACCGGAGGATGTCCACTTTCTTGGCTTTCGTTTCCGCTGTGCGAAGGAGGGTGAGGGCGACAATGTCGCCGTCTTTCCTTCGCGCAAGACGGAACGACGACTGATGACGACGATGCGGGGAATGACGCCCCCAAATTGGGGACGCTCCATCTCCTCGTGCATGGAAGACATCAGCCGCTACCTGACAGGCTGGATATCGTACTTCCGGCTTTGCACGCCGGACGCGATAAAAGGATTGGGCGTCATCGACGCTCACGTCCGCCGCCGGATCAGGGCGATCATCGTCCGGCAGAAGAAGCGGCAACGCTTTCTCTACCGGCACCTGAAAGCCAAAGGCGTCAGCTCCAAGGCTGCCAATGGCTGTGCGTTCTGCGGCAAAGGAGCATGGGTGAAATCGAACCGCCCGGCGATGACGAAGGCCTATCCACCGTCTTGGTTTGACGGGCGTATGGCCTCGCTCAAAGCCTTGTGGAACGATCTCAACCTGTCGCGGGTATCGGCCCAGCTATCGCTGGAGTTCTGACATATCGATCCAAAGAGCCGGATGCGGGCCCGCATGTCCGGTTCTGTGAGAGGCGTGGCGGAGCAATCCCCACGCCTACTCGACCTGCAAGCGCGCGGGCGGCGCCGTCTCGTCGCGGTCGTCGGCCACGCGGCGTCGATCCCGGGCGGCGAAATTCATCAATGTCGTCATCCGGCTCAAGGATCGGAAGCGCGGCGCACGCGTGAACCCATTTGATCCGGCCCTCAGCAGATTTCGCTCTGCGCCACTTTTGGACTTTGAAATCGAGACTATCGCGCCGCTTGCGTTGGCTCGTCACCGACGTGTGAAACCATCGTCGGCACAACGCTGAGGGGTGGGATTGGCGGCCCTGGGGCCTCATCCAACTTGCGCAATTCCCATTCGGGTCATGGTTCTGTGGAATAGACGCACGAACTGACTGCGGGTTGCCGCAGCGAACGGCGATTGGATGCGGGATCGCGCCGACCTCGGGCTACAGGTGAAGATGCTGGAATAACCGATCGGTTTGGCGCCCGGGTCGGCGCGCGAGCGCGTCCATCATGGCCGCCGCGTCGCCGTCGAGACAGGCGTAGGCGCGGGAATTGGTTACTCGGACGGGGTCGGATTGATTGGAACGAGGCTTCCGATGGCCGTACGCAGCTTGTTGTCATTTATGGCAAGGAAATCACTTTGGACGAATTCGGCCGAATGGTGATGAGCTTCGAAGGCTGGCAGTTCGGGTTGGAGATTCGCGAGCAGAGCGAGGGCATTTGAACGAGCGCGCACTTTGCATCGAAGCCGAAATTGACGGCGTCCGGCAGGGAGACCAAACTTTCGGGATCGTCGGCCTATTGGAACCGCACGGGTGGCGTCGTTGAAGTCCGCCGCGCTTACCGCTCCTTCTCGTGAAACGCTCGTCGGCTCAGTCGAGCGTGTGACGTTTCACAATGAGGAGAACGGCTTCGCGGTCCTCAAAGTGAAGGCGCGCGGGCGGCGCGAGCTTGTCGCCGTCGTCGGCCATGCCGCTTTCATCTCGGCCGGCGAATTCATCCACGCCGTCGGCGTCTGGCTCACCGATCGCACGCATGGCCTGCAATTCAAGGCCGATACGCTGAAGACGACACCGCCGACGACGGCCGAGGGCATCGAGAAATACCTCGGCTCCGGCATGGTGCGCAGCATCGGCCCGACGCTCGCCAAAAGGATCGTCGGCGTCTTTGGCGACGCGACGTTCGAAATCATCGAAGCCGCGCCCGAGAGACTGAAGGAGGTTCCGGGCATCGGCGAGTTCCGCGCCGGAAAGATCGCCGCGGGCTGGGCCGAGCAGAAAGCTGTCCGCGACATCATGGTCTTCCTGCATTCCAATGGCGTCGGCGTGTCGCGGGCGGTGCGCATCTTCAAGACCTATGGCCATGACGCCATTCAAGTGATGACCGAGGATCCCTACCGGCTCGCCCGCGACATTAAAGGCGTCGGCTTTCGGACGGCCGACGCGATCGCTATGAAGATGGGCATGACCCGCGAGGCGCCGCAGCGCGTTCGCGCCGGCATCTCGTTCGCCCTCCAGGAGGCGACCGACGAGGGCCATTGCGGGCTTCCAGTTGGGCCCCTCGTGGCGCTCGCGACCTCTCTCCTCGAGGTCGACGAGGGCATCGTGAGATCAGCGCTGGATCATGAGCTCTCCCATGATGAGATCATCGCCGATGCGATCGGCGGCCAGCGCTGTGTTTTTCTGCGCGGCCTCTATTTCGCCGAACGCGGCGTCGCCGAGAGGCTTCTGTCCCTCGGAGTAGACTCACCGCCATGGCCGGCGATCGACGCCGACAAGGCCGTCCCGTGGGTTGAGAAGAGGACAGGCAAGACGCTCGCCGCCTCGCAGCGCGCCGCGCTCGAGATGGCGCTCGGCGCAAAGGCCGCCGTGATCACTGGCGGTCCCGGCGTCGGCAAGACGACGCTGCTTGACGCCATCTTGCGCATTCTCGCCGCCAAGGGCGTGAAAATCCTGCTCGGGGCGCCGACCGGACGCGCCGCCAAACGCATGACCGAGCAGACCGGCATCGAGGCGAAGACCATCCATCGCCTGCTCGAGATTAATCCCCTGCACGGCGGCTTCACGCGCAATGAGGAGAACCCGTTGCAATGCGATCTGCTGGTCATTGACGAGACGAGCATGGTAGACATTTCGCTGATGTTCGCCGTCACGAAAGCGGTTCCGCCGAAAGCGGCCCTGTTGCTCGTCGGCGACGTCGACCAGCTGCCCTCGGTCGGGCCGGGCCAGATCCTCTCCGACGTCATCAATTCCGGCGCTATCCTGGTCGCCCGGTTGACCGAAGTTTTTCGCCAGGCCGCCGAGAGCCGGATCATCGTCAACGCCCACCGGATCAACCGCGGCGAAATGCCTGAATGGCCGAAACGCGGCGAGGATTCGGATTTCTGGTTCGTCGACGCCAGAGATCCCGAAGATGGCGCAGCGAAAGTCGTCGAGCTCGTGCGCGACCGCATTCCGCGGCGCTTCGGCCTCGACTCGATCCGCGACATCCAGGTTTTGTGTCCGATGCAGCGCGGCGCTCTCGGCGCGCGTTCGCTCAACGCCGATCTTCAGAAGGCGCTCAATCCAAACCCGTCCGCCCGCGTCGAAAAATTCGGCTCGGTCTTCGCGCCCGGCGACAAAATCATGCAGACCGAGAACGACTATGACCGCGACGTCTTCAACGGCGATCTTGGGACCGTGCTGCGCATCGACGAGAACGAAGGTCTTCTCGTCGCCGGCTTCGACGGCCGCGAGGTCCAATATCCTTTTGGCGAGCTCGATGCGCTGCTTCCCGCCTATGCGATGACGATCCACAAATCGCAAGGCTCCGAATATCCCGCCGTGGTCATCACGCTGGCGACGCAGCACTATGCGATGCTGGCGCGAAACCTCGTCTACACGGCGGTCACGCGCGGCAAGCGTCTCGTCGTCATCGTCGGCCAGCGCCGGGCGATGGCGATCGCCGTGCGTAGCGGCGCGGGGCGGCGGCGGTGGACGAAACTAGAGGAGTGGCTGAAGGCGCCACGAAAGAGCTGACGAAGGCATTGTCACGTCGCCGGCGGCTTGCTGTTACGTGACTTCAGCCGTCGCCATTGATGATGACCTAGATCAGCTATAGCGGCTACCGCTTCCCGCCCGAAATCTTCAGAAGGCGATCTGGCTCTATCTCCGGTTCACGGTTTGAAGTTGTGGCAGTCGGTTACCAAAACTTTGCCGAGCGTCGGCGACTGATGGAAGCCTCAGCGCCTCAACAAAAGGTCGCGTTCCCATCCACTGTCACGTGGGTCACACACCTTGCCGCGCCGTCGCCGCCGGCGGGTCTCGATTCCCCCAAGCGGTGAGCTTCGGAAGGCTGTCACCAACGTCAGTCTCGATCAGGGTAACATTCGATCGGCCATTTGCCGCGATCGATCTCGATGCACGCGCGCCGCAGATCGACCTTGCCCTTGCTGACCCGGCTGATCCTGGTCCGCAGCTTCTGCGACGGGGTCCGCGCGCCCTTCAACCAGTTATAGACGCAGGTCCGTGACACCCCGAGCGTTCGCGCAGCCCCGCTCACGCCCATGCTTTCGATCCAGTCGCGTAATCGCATCACTGCTTGCCAATGCCGCTTGCGAAAAGATGTAATCGTTTATCGACCATGTTAAGTCTTATTTGCTAAGTCTTCGCTTGTTGAGTTGAACTCTCTTCCAACTTGTTTAGTCGGTCAAGTATCGAAAACAAGGTCATTAGGAAGAACAGCGCATAAACAAAGAGCCAAATAACAGGAACCAATGTCGCGATAGTCCAGCCCCATGGATTGATCCTTGCCTATCCGGTTAATGCAGACACCCGCTACATGTAGGGTGCGTCCACGCGCCGGAATAAAGTTCGGCATAGGTCGGCGCCTCAGCCCCGCCCGCGATGCCGAGCAGCGAGCGGAAGGCGTTGAACGGGTAGAACCGTCTGTTGAAGCGGAACGTGAACTCATTGAGGTAGGCTTGTAGATGCTTCGCGCTCACGCCGTGGTGGATGCCGTTGAGCCAGGTCTTCAAATTGGAGAAGACGAGGTGGACCATCGGCATGAACTGTTCGGCCACTTCGGGTTCGCCGCATTCGGCAATTGCATGGTGGTCGAAGCCCCGTTTGCGCAAGCTGGCATAGCCGCTCCAATCGTCGGCGACGATCAGCGAGCCCGGCATGACGGCATTCTCGACAAAGCCACACAAGGAATCAGCGCCGCGGTCAGCAGCGATGGCCAGTCGCACTCGACCGGCATAGCGGCCATCCTTCCGCTTGTCTTGTGCCGTACCCGGCTTCCGGTGGCGAACCTGAGCGGCGCAGGCAACCGGAACCTTGTGGTGAACCCCTCTGCCTTCCCCGCGTGTCCGACCGCCGACCCAGGTTTCGTCCACTTCGACATGCTCGTTCGCGCGGCCACCGATGCGATCCTGATCGGGGCGGACCATTCCGGCGCGCAGTTTGTGGAGGATCTGAAAGGCTGTCTCGTAACGCGAGAGCCCGAGTTGCCGCTGGAACTGGACGGCCGACATGCCGGGGGTCTGGCTGGCGACCGGGTAGGCGGCCCAGAACCAGATGAACAACGGCGTGTGGCTGCGCTCCATGACCGTGCCGACGGTCAGTCCTGTCTGACGCCGGCATTTGCGGCATGCCAGCACGCCCGGGCGGGTCGCATTGAGGAACGGTTCGCCAGTCACACTACAGTGCGGACAGACGAAGCCGTCTCCCCAGCGCGCCTTTTCGAGGTATTCAGCACAGGCGGCATCGTCCGGGAAAAGCCGCTGAAACTCCGGCAGCGACTGCGGAAACGGCAGCGCGGCGTCCTGGTCGATGTCCATCAGAATCGGCGTGGGCGTATTCATTACCCGCATCCATTTTTCAGGCAATCGCGTCCAGGGCAGCGGCGTCAAGGGCGAGCGGGCTCAGGCCCCGCTCATGAAAAATACTAGCCCTAGTGGGTGTATGCGTCAACCGGATAGGCAAGGATTGATCTTCCGCTTTCGTGCTATAATGAATGTAACCACTGCGTAGACGAGACTGATGATAGTTATTGGTATGAGCTGAACTAACAAAGCTTCCAAAACACTCTCCGACAACTACACTCAATGCTTCTAGCTAGAGAGCTTACTTTACTCGAAAACAAAGCAAAAGCGTAGCTCTGAGTTGATTTAATTCGCGCTACAAATTGTGGATCTGCCTGACAAACTCCGGCGGCTCCAGACTCAGACTAAATCACTCTGGTCGGCCAGCGCAATTTTCCCGGGGGGCGGGGGCGAGGGTTCTCCACTTCTCCGGTACGCCGGCCCATCGCGGGCGCCCGGCCCGAGGCCGTGGCGGGGCTCGTCCAAGTGGCGACAGGCCGCTTCGGTTGCTACAGTCGCTACGGTTGCTACAGTCCGCTGATGGCGCGCTTCCCATGCGCTTCCCCAACCAGGTTTCTGGGAAGCGGGTGCCTTGCACTGAGTGCGCTAAGTGATTGATTTCGCTGGTACCGCCACCCCGGCTCGAACGGGGGACCTCTAGATCCACAATCTAGCGCTCTAACCAACTGAGCTATGGCGGCGCGACCGATAGGTGGCGGACCCTAAAATTATCAGGCGCCGATTGCAAGGGCGGAGCGCGCCGTTCGGCTCGCCAATCGACGACGCCGCATCGCCCTGCCGGCGCCTGGCCGCCGCCGTTTACGGATTTATTGCGCGGCCCGCCCGCCGTTAAGGAGGAACGTTAAGATAATTAATCAATTTGTACTGAATCGAGGCCTATTGATAGACCTCCGTTCGGGACATGGTTAGCATTCAATTGAGGCCGTCCAATTGGAAGCAGCGCGGCATGACTGAGATTTGCTTTGGGCCCGGGCTGACCGAGCAGGATGCGGCGGACGCATTGCGCGCTCTGTCGACGAGGCTCGCCGCAGATACGCCGATCCTGGCTATTGGCGGCCGCCATGCGGACAGCGCCAGGCGGGCGGTTTTCGCCAGCGTCGCCGTCCTGCGTCTCTTTGGTGCGACGGAGCTCGCCGAACTCACACAGATCATCGCGCAATCCGCGGCTTTCCCGTCCGGCCCCGCCGCCCGCGCCGCCGCCGCAGCCGAAAGGCTCAATCAACTCGCCTCGAGCCTGCCGCTCGACGGTCCTGCGCGGCTCGAACGGTTGCGGTTCGGCGCCGCCGAGGCGAATGAGACCATTACATTTTTGTGCCGCCGTCTGACAGTCATCGACGCGCCGCCTCTGTTCCTTGCGGCGGCGCTCGATCTGCCGCCAGCCGACGCGCCGCCCCCCGGCGGAGAAGATCCAGCGCTGGACAGCGGCGCGCCGAATTCGCCTCCGCCCGATGCGTGGAGCAGGCTCCGCCTTGGTCCGGCGGCGGCGCGGCGCGCTGTCGAACGATTCCTCTGGCGCACCGACGCCAACGATCGGCTCGTCGAGATCGGCTCGCTGCTGACCAAAACGGTCGGCGAGGCCCCCTCCGATCTCATCGGCCAAGCGCTGGCGCGCGTCGTCGCCGGGTTTGACCCCGACCAGGGGATGCGGCTCGCGCTGCTTCTTGAACGCAAGGAGAGCTTTAGCAGCTTTGAAATTCTTTGGCCGATCGCCGGCTCGTCGGTGCGCGCCTCCATAGCCCTCGCCGGAGCCGCGCGTTTCGATACCCACCGCCGCTTCCTCGGCTTTCGCGGCTTCGGCCTCGTCAGGGAGCCGGCCGCGGCCGCGCCAGCTTCGTCGCGGACGAACGCGGCCAATATCGTACCTTTGCCTCTGCCGCTAGACAAATTGGCGGAGGGCGAGAGCGCGGCCGGCGCGGGCAGCCGCGCGCGGCTCGCCGATCTTGCGCGACGGCTGGAGGCCGAATGGGCGCGGGAGGGCGTGCGAGCGGACGCTGCCCGGCCGCGCCTGCGCAAGATTCCGCTCGACGCGGAGTCCGCTTTCGACGCTTTGCCGATCGGCGTATTGGTTTGCCGCGACGGGACCGCGTGCTTCGCCAATCGCTTTCTGCTCAACCTTCTCGGCTGCGTCGATCTTGGCGGCGCTGAAGCCGTCGGCGCGCTAGCGCCTATAGTCAATCGCGCACTCGCGCAGGGCGACAGCGTCGATCTTCGCGATGGCGCCGGAAAAAGGGTCTCTTTGCGTCTCCGCAAAGAGACGCTCGGCGCGCAAAACCTTGAGTTGAACTTTCTACAAATGCGCGGCGAAGACGCCCGGGCGGGCGCCGAGGCGGAGCTGCGACATTATCAGCGCGAGGCGCGCGATCTCAAAGCGATCCTGGAAACGGCGACGGATGGCGTCGCCGTGCTCGACGCGCAAGGCCGCATCAGATCGCTGAACCGTTCCGGCGAAGCGCTTTTTTGCTATGATAAAGCCGAGGTCGCGGGCGAGCCTTTCACCCTGCTGATTGCTCCCGAAAGCCGCGAGCGGGCGCAGGCCTATTTTGAGGGGCTGAAAGCGAACGGGGTCGCCAGCCTTTTGAACGATGGCCGGGAAGTGTTCGGCCTGACGCGGCAAGGCGGGACGATCCCGGTCTTCATGACGCTTGGCAGGATCGGCCCGGCAGGCTCGGGCGCCGCGCGCGACCAGGATCAACGCTACTGCGCGCTTTTGCGCGATATGTCGCCCTGGAAGAAAATCGAGCGCGAACTCGACGAGGCGCGGCGCGAAGCAGAGCGCGCGAGCGCCCTCAAATCCGACTTCCTCGCCAAAGTCAGCCATGAAATCCGCACGCCGCTGAATGCGATTTTCGGGTTTGCGGAAGTTATCATGGAGGAGCGGTTCGGCCCGATCGGAAACGAACGCTACAAGGATTATTTGAAGGACATCCATAATTCCGGCGCGCTGGTGACGAGCCTTGTCAACGATCTTCTCGACCTTTCCAAGATCGAGGCGGGCAAGATGGATCTTTCCTTCGGAGCGGTCGACGCCAACCGCATCGTGGCGGAATGCGTCTCGATCATGCAGCCGCAGGCCAGCCGAGCGCGCGTTATCACCCGTCTTTCGCTGGCGCCGCAGCTGCCGCATATTTTCGCCGATGAGCGCTCGCTGCGGCAGATCGTCCTCAATCTGCTCTCTAACGCGATCAAATTTACGCATCCCGGCGGCCAGGTCATCGTCTCAACGGCGCTGACCGACGCCAACCACGCCGCCGTGCGCATTCGCGATACGGGCGTCGGCATGTCGGACGACGATCTCGAAGTCGCGCTCGAACCCTTCCGGCAGGTCTCGACCGCCCGCCTCAAAGGCGGCACGGGGCTCGGCCTGCCGCTGACGAAAGCGCTGGTTGAAGCCAACCGCGCCTTGTTCTCGATCAAGAGCAAATTGCACGAAGGCACGCTGGTCGAGGTCGCCTTTCCCCCAGCGCGGGTCGTCGCCGGCAAATGAAGCGTGCTTGCGCGGCGCGGCCTTGAGTTTTCTTTTGCGCAGACGGAACGGTTCGCGCCCGCCCTCGTTGTCCCGCTGGCACGCGTGAGGAGGCCAAAATGAACCAGAAAGCCAAATCCGAGACCGACGAAGAACTGAAGCGTAACGAGAATGACGAGGAGCTCGAGCACGAACTTGAGGATACCTTCCCCGCGAGCGATCCTCCATCGATGACGCAGCCGAGCGTGAGGCCCGGCGCGCCGAATCACAAGCCTGAGCAAAAGAAAGAATAGATCGGCGCGCTAGGTTTGGGCACAGGCGCGGCTCGTTTTTGAGCGGCCTTACGAATGTTTTACAGCCGCGGGCGTCGCGCGAAAGGAAATCGCCACGCGGTTATAAGCATTCATTAAAGCGATGGCGATCGTGAGGTCAGCAAGCTCCTTTTCGCTGAAATGCGCCGCAGCTGCCTGAAAATCCGTCTCGGGGACGCCGGTCTTCGCAACTCTGGTCACCGTCTCCGTCCATTCCAGCGCCGCCTTTTCCTGCTCCGTAAAAAGAGCGGCGGCGTCGCGCCAAACCGGCACAAGCGCCAGCTTTTCGATCGTCATGCCATCCTTTAAAAGGTCGCGCGAATGCATGTCGATGCAATAGGCGCAGCCGTTGATTTGCGACGTCCGCAGATAGACGAGATCGACGAGAGGCTTCGGCAGGCCTGATTGGCCGACATAGCCGTGCGCCGCGGCAAACGCTTTCATGCCGCCGGCGGCAATGGCGGCGTAGTCGAGGCGTTGAGACATCGGTCGGGCGCTCCTATTTCTCGGGAATGGTCAGCTCGCTATCGCGCTCGTCGACCACAAAAACGGCGAGCAGCTGCGCGGGCTCGGTCGCGCTGGCGTTTTCGCTAACCTTGTGGCGGGCGCCCGGCGCCTCGAACCAGCTCTCGCCGGTATGATAGATTTTGGCGGGTTCGTCATCGACGGCGCTGCGGATGGCGCCCGAAAGCACATAGGCGAAGACGAAGGCCGACGGCGCGTGACGGTGCGCCGCCGATTTGGCGCCAGGGGCGTAGTCGACGCGGACGGCGACGAAACTCTTGCCCGGAATGTTCGAAATTGCATGACGGAATAGCGGAGCCACCGTCTCACGGAGCGGCGCCTTGTCGTCGCCCTTGGCGGGCGTAAACATGGCGATCGCGGCGAAGCATGCAGCGATCGCGTGCATTCGCATGGTCATGGCCTTCCTCCCATGCGGTCAATCGGAAAGTTTTTCTCCAGATCGGGCTCCACTTGAGCGGCCTGGCGCCACGGGTCGAACAATGCAAGCGCCATCACCGGGAATTACGGCAGGTTTATCCGGCCATCCGCAAAAATCGACCGGGCGGCGACGCCGATTGACTTATCGCTACACGAGCGGCCGGTCTTGACCGCATTCGCGGGCTTCTCCCTGCGATCAAGGTTGCGGTGTCAGCCGCAGATAAGGCTTCAGCGTCCTGAAGCCCTTCGGGAAACGTGTCTTGGCCTCTTCATCACTCACTGCGGTGGTGATGATCACGTCCTGACCCTGCTGCCAATTCGCCGGGGTTGCCACCTTGTGCTTGTCGGTGAGTTGCATGGAATCGATGACCCGCAGGATCTCGTCGAAATTGCGGCCGGTCGCCATCGGATAGACGAGGATCAGCTTGATCTTCTTGTCCGGCCCAACGATGAAGACGTTGCGTACGGTCTGATTGTCGGCGGCCGTGCGCGTGCCGGGATCGCCCGATACCTCAGCAGGAAGCATGTCGTAGAGCTTCGAGACCTTGAAATCAGCATCGGCAATGATCGGGTAATTCGGCGCCGCGCCTTGAGTTTCCTTGATGTCGTTCGCCCAGCGCGCATGATCGCCGACCGGGTCGACCGACAGGCCGATCACCTTGACGTTGCGCTTGTCGAACTCACTCTTGAGCTTGGCCACCATGCCGGTTCGGTCGTGCAGACCGGGGTGAAATCCTTCGGATGTGAGAACAGGACCACCCAGGACTCCCCTGCCCATTGATGGAAATGGATAGGGCCTTCTGTCGACTCCTGCGTAAAATCTGGCGTTGTTTGATTTAGTCTTAGCGACATCCTCAACCTCCTCTTTTGCTGAAATCACCTAGGCTTGGTCACTCGAACAGATCTTGTAAAGCTCAAGGCCGTGCTCGCATCCAATGTAATATGCATCGCTGGGCCGCCGAGGAATTGATCGGTGCCTCTTGGGATTCCAACTCATCCTAGATCACCTTGATCGGCACTTCCTGGATCGAATTATTCCCGTAGCCCAGCCGGTTCCATTCGGCCAGTTCGGGCTGGATTCGGCCGGTGCGGTCGCTGGCACGGGCGCGCAGCACGGCCGGCCCCGACGCGTCGATGCGCGTCACCAGTTCCCAGCGCTGCCACGCTTGCCGGCTCGCATCGCCAATTAGGCGGGCTTGTCGCCAAATTCCACCGACGCTGACATCGACTTGGGCGATCGGCGCCGTGCCCGACCAAGCGACGCCGCGGATCGTGATGGCGCCGTTGGCAATTTCCGTGTCGGGGCCCGGTTCCGTAATGAGAGCTCGAACCTGCTGAAGCTCAACGGGTTCGTGCACAATCTCACAGTCGCGATGCCACTCATACCAATATTTTTCAGTCTGATAGTGACCGGTGAAGGGCCCTTCGATGAATTCAATCTCGGTAAGCCACTTGACTGACGCGACGGCGTACCAACTCGGCACGACGAGGCGTAGCGGGAAACCGTGATGGATCGGCAGCGGTTCGCCGTTCATGATATAGGCCAGGATTGCTCCCGACGCGCGCGCCTGATCGAGGCTAAGGCTGCGTTCGTAACGGATCTGGCCTGGCCGGTCCGCGACCGTGCCGCGATCGGCTCCGCGGAACAGAACCTCGCGTGCCGTAGGCTCGATCCTGGCGCGATCGAGTAATTCCACGAGCGGCACGCCGGTCCATTCCGCCGTACTGACCGCACCGATATCCCATTTCTCGCCGGGTATCGGGGGATCGAACCGGGTCCGTCCATTGCCAGCGCATTCCAGCGTCGCCAGAAGCGTCTGGGATGGCATCTGCTGCAAGTCGCGTAGACCGAGGCTCAGCTTCCGCGCCACCAGCCCATCCACCGAAAGCCGGTAGCCGTCGGCGCCAAGGTTCGGAATTTGGAAATGATTCCGCACATAGAAGCGCGCGTTGGGCATGATCACGCCGCCCATAAGCGCGAGCACGGATGTCTCGCCGTTAAGCGGATGCGCCCGATGCACGACCAGCCCGGCGTCGATCGCGTCCTGGCAAGCCGTTTCTGGATCGAGTGCAGGCACCTCGCCGGCAACCGGCAAGGGCGCGGCGCAGCCGCCGCTTGCGACCACGCCCGCGCAGGTCGAGGCCGGAAACACCTCGACCCTGCCGAACTGGCGGAATGGCGACACAAACGCTTGCAACCCCGCCTCGTCCTCGGTCTCGGCGATGAAGAACATCGTGTGTTCGCCGCGAATCACCGCCTCGCCTTGAATCTTGACGCCGTACTTCGCGACATTCGGCCGGCTCATGTGATGGAGCAATGTCGCGCCAAGATAGGGGTCTTGGGCCGGGCAGTGATCGGCCTCGTGCTGATGACGGACGATAAAGAGGGTCATCCCGTTCAGTCCTGTTCCACCGGGAAACCCGCGTCGCGCCAAGCCTTCATGCCGCCATCGAGGGCGGCTACTCGCATGAAGCCGAGCTGGCGCAGCGTGGCGGCGGCCAGCGTTGAGATTTTGCCGAACTCGCAGCAGGTTACAATCCGCAAGGTCGGGTCGCGCAGGTCATCATTGACGCGCAATTCGAGCTGCCCGCGCGGCAGATGGCGCGCCCCCCGGGATATGGCCACTGTCATAGGCTCCCTTCTCGCGCACGTCGAGAACGATCAGATCGTTCGGCCGCGCCGCGAGGCAGGCGTTCAACCCAGCGAACGCCATGAATGGCACGGTGGCGCCGGCCTCCGCCAGCAACTGCGTGACCGTCTTGCCCCCGCTCATATTGGTGCGCAGCGCCTCGGTCATGTGGTCGGGTGCATTCAGATTCAGACGGCGCATCATATCGGTGAATTCGGCGCGGTCGCGCTTCTGCAAGCGCGGATTACCCGCCAGCTCGTCGGCGATGGTGGTGTGCGACCGCCCCTTGTAATCATGCGCCGGATAGACCTGCAGCGCCGGATCGAGTTTCAGCAGCTTGTTGAACAAACTGTCATAGAGCTGATCTGGATCGCCGCTTGGGAGGTCGGTTCGGCCGGTGGCTCCGATCAGCAGCGTATCGCCCGTGAACACCCGATCGGCGACCACGAAGCACATCGAGTTCGCGCGTGTGGCCCGGCGTATGGATGGCATGGAGGCGCAGCTCGCCCAGCACCAGCATCTCACCATCGTCGAGCCGCAATCCAACGAAGGGCGCCGGGCTCTCGCGATACATGACCACGGGGACATTGAGCGTTCCCCCCAACCGCTTGGCGGCGGAGAAATGATCCGCGTGGGTGTGCGTGTCGATGACATAGTGGATGCGCACCCCCGCCTGCGTCGCCAGGGCAAGATAATGATCGATCTGCCGAATTTCCGGGTCGATGAGCGCCGCGATACGGGTCTCCGGGCAGCCCACAAGATAGGATTGGCAGCCACCGGTGGCAATTTGCTCGAAGATCATTGCTACCCCCGGGATACAGATCCGGCCGAACAGACGCGCTCGAGAGCCCAGTTGCCTCGATTTTAGCCGATATTCCCCGAGGGGCGGTTATTTGCCCCCGCAGCGCTGAAGACACTAGTCGATTTGGCGGCTTCCGAGAAGGGATATTTACCCACATTGCCCATATGAACCGACATTTCGCCGGATTCCCGTCAAATCCCCAGGGAACCGCATTGACGCCCATAAAATCCCATGTTATCCCAAATTGTCCCGTTCAAGTGACTGAGCGTTTCAAAGCGTCAGCGTCGGCCACGCCGACGCGTTGTGGTCCGCGTCGACAGGCTGCCAGAGTTCGAGGCTGTGGAGTGGACGTCTATGTCTCGCACTACACCAACAGGCTCGACGCCAAGGGGCGGGTTTCAATTCCGGCGCCGTTCCGGGCGGTGCTGGCGCGAGACGGATTTGATGGGTCTCTATGTCCATCCCTCGCTCGATCAGGAGGCGCTCGATTGCGGTGGCCACGCCCTGTTGCGGGAAATCGACGGACTGCTGTCGGGGCTTTCGCCCTATTCGGAAGAGCGCGATCTTTTTTCGACTCGCGCTGATCGGAACGAGCGAGATCCTGAAGGTCGATTCGGAAGGGCGCGTGATCCTGACCGAAAGCGCTGAAAGCCTACGCCGCCATTGTCCAACGAAGTCACCTTCGTCGGACATCGGACACAAGTTTCAGATCTGGGAGCCGAGCCGTTTTCGCGCGCATCTGGAAGAGGCCAGAAACCGGGTGCGCGATTTTCGAAAACAGCTCAGCTCCAGACACGCAGCGCCGGAAGCTCCGCCGCTGCGACCACATGGAGCACGGGAATGAACTGCGGGCCGCGGCGATGATGTTCATCTCGCCGCTGGCGGACCGGCCCGGCACATTCCCGTGCTTCGTGATGAAGTTCATGGCGGTCGCGGATCCGCACGAAGGCGGACTCTATCTCGACGCCACTTTCGGCGCCGGCGGCTATTCGCGCGCGCTGCTGGCGACGCCGGGCGCGCGCGTGCTCGCGCTCGATCGCGATCCCTCCGCCATCGCAGCCGGCGCTTCGCTCGTCGCCGAGGCGCATGGGCGGCTGTTTCTGGTCGAGGCGCGGTTCTCGCAGCTCGCCGAGGTCGCGCAGCGGCCTCGATCTCGGCGATTTCGACGCGGTCCTTCTCGACATCGGCGTCTCGTCGATGCAGCTCGACGACGCCGCGCGCGGCTTTTCGTTTCGCGGCGACGGCCCGCTCGACATGCGCATGGAGCAGGCGGGACCGAGCGCCGCCGACATCGTCAATACGGCCGACGAGGCGACGCTCGCCGACATCCTCTATCATTTCGGCGAGGAGCGGGCATCCCGGCGCATCGCCCGCGCGATCGTGCTCGATCGCGCCAAGGCGCCCTTCGTCTCGACGGCCGCGCTCGCCGGCATGATCGCCCGCGTCGCGCCCGGAAAGCCCGGCGAGATGCACCCTGCGACGCGCACCTTCCAGGCGCTGCGCATCGCGGTCAATGACGAACTTGGCGAACTCGCGCTCGCGCTTTGCCGCCGCCGAAGACGGTTCTGAAGCCGGGCGGCCGGCTCGTCGTCGTCACCTTTCATTCGCTCGAAGACCGCATCGTCAAGCAGTTCTTCGCCGAGCGGTCCGGACGCGGCGAAGCGCCGTCGCGGCGCCTGCCGGGCGAGCAGGTCCCGCCAGGCCGCCGACCTTTCATCGTTCGGCGCAAGCAGCCGGTCGACGCCGCGCGCAGGCGGAAGTCGCCGCCAATCCGCGCGCGCGCTCGGCCAAGCTGCGGCATGGCGCGCGCACCGTCCGCCCCGCCGCGTCCGGCTTCGACGCCGATCTTTTGGCGCTGGCGCGGTTGCCGCAACGCGCCGCGGCGATGAAGGCCGACTGACCGGAAAGCTGAGCAGGGAGCCGGACATGGTGCGATTTCTTAATTTTGCTCGCCGTCCTCGCGCTCGTCGGCTCGGCGATTTACGCCTATTCGATCAAATACGAGACGATTTTCCACGCCGAGCGGATCGTCAAGCTGAAGCATGAGATCAAGGCCGAGCATGACGAGATCGCCATGTTGCGGGCGGAATGGGCGCATCTGACGCGGCCCGGAGCGGATCCAGGCGCTCGCCGACAAATTCCTCAAACTGCAGCCCGTCGAGCTGCACCAGATCGTCAGCGCCGACGCCCTGCCGGAGCAGAACCCACCGACGGACGCAATTGGCGGCAAGCTCGAATCCCTTGGCCTGGCCGAGCCGACCAATACGCCGCGCGACGGAGCCGCCGCCGCGCCCGGCGACGCCATCCACGCAGACAAGACGAAGCATTTGAGCAAGATGGCCGACTGGATTCAGACTCGCATGAAAATGAGCGGCGCGGCGAAAACGCCGGCCCTGCCGCGCCAGGGCGAGCCAACGCCGGGCGAAGCGCGCTTTTCGTCTGAAAGCGTCTTTCGTCAAGCTGTTCTCCACCGATCTTTCGAAAACCCAGGGACGCATCAAGCTCATCGCCTGCGTTTTCCTCGCGCTCTATGCGCGTCATCGGCGGCAAGCTGATCTATTTCGGCTTGCACCAGGAGCAAGACGCCGGCGCCAAGCGCGGCGGCGGCGACGTCATCGCGGCGGCGCGGCCCGATATCCTCGACCGCAATGGCGAGGTTCTCGCAACTGACATCAAGGTAATGTCGGTCTTCGCCGAGCCGCGCCGCATCATCGACAAGGACGAGGCGGTCGAGCTTGCTGACCGCCGTGCTGCCCGACGTCGACGCCAGCGATCTGCGCAAGCGGCTCGGCTCGCGCAAGGGATTTATCTGGGTCAAGCGCGCGATCACGCCGAAGCAGCAGGAGGAGGTTTATCCGCCTCGGCCTGCCCGGCGTCGGCTTCCTGCCCGAGAACAAGCGCGTCTATCCGAACGGCCCGGTCGCCGCCCATGTGCTCGGCTTCGCCAATCTCGACGGCGTCGGCATTTCGGGCCTTGAGAAATACATCGACGGCCAGGGCCTCGCCGATCTGCATGGCGCGGGCTTTAGCCTGACGCCGGAAAACCTCGCCCCGATCACGACTTTCGCTCGATCTCAAGGCGACCTACGCCGTGCGCGACGAACTCGCCAAGGGCATCGCGAAATTCAAGGCGAAGAACCGGCGCCGCGGTCATTCTCGACGTCAATACCGGCGAAATCATCGCCATGGCGTCGCTGCCCGACTATGATCCGAACATGCCGGCGGACGCGCTGGATCCCGAACCATATCAACCGCGTTTCGGTCGGCGTCTACGAGATGGGGTCGACCTTCAAGGCGATCTCGCTCGCCATGGCCCTCGACGCAGGGCAAAGTCACTCTCAACTCGCGGGTCGACGCGCGCGATTCGCTGCGCTACGGCCGCTTCACCATCCATGATTTTCACGCGCAGCATCGCGTGCTGACCGTGCCGGAAGTGTTCACCTATTCCTCGAACATCGGCGCGGCGCGCCTCGCGCTGATGGTCGGCGTCGAAGGGCATAAGGCGTTTTTGCGCAAGATGGGGCAATTGACCCGGCTGCATACCGAATTGCCTGAGACCGCCGATCCGCTCGTGCCGAAGAACTGGGGCGAACTCAATACCATGACGATCGCCTTCGGGCAGGGCCTCAATGTCTCGCCGCTGCAGGCGATGATGGCGGTCGGCGCGCTGGCGAATGGCGGCCTCCTCGTCAATCCGACTTTTCTGAAGCGCACGGAGGCGCGAAGCCAAGGAGAACGCCCCGCGCGTCGTCAAGCCCGAGACGTCGGAATCGCTGCGCTATCTGATGCGCCTCAACGCCGAGATCGGCTCGGCGAAAAAGGCCAATATCGAGGGCTATTTCATCGGCGGCAAGACCGGCACCGCCGACAAGATCGTTCATGGGCACTATTCGAACGACCGGGTTTTCACGACCTTCATGGCGATTATGCCGGCCGACAAGCCGAAATATCTGATTTTGACGCTGATGGACGAGCCGCAGGGCCTGCCCGAGACCGGCGGGCTACCGCACCGCGGCGTGGAATTCCGGCAGCGTCACCGGCAAGATCATCGAGCGCGTCGGCCCGCTGCTCGGCGTGCCGCCGCGCTTCGAGCTGCCGACGCAACCCTTTCCCCTTCTCGCCAAACTGGGCTATGGGATGGCCAACATCCCCCAGAGCGGCGGGGAAGGGAGCATTGATGCGGCTCGCCGAGCTTCTTCCCGGCGCAGAAATTCCCGCAGGACTGGCCGAACGCGACGTGACGGAATTCGTCTGCGACAGCCGTCTTGCGACGCCGGGAGTCGGTTTTCTTCGCCGTGCCCGGCGCCCGCGCGGACGGCCTCGCCTTCGCGCCGCAGGCGCTGCGGCAGGGGCGGCCATGCGGTCGTCGCCGAGGCGAGCGGCGCATCGACGGCGCGCGCCGATCTCGGCCCGCGTCCTGATCGAGACGCAAAGACGTCCGCGCGCGCGCTCGCCAAGGCCAGCGCGGGGCTCCATCCGCGCCAGCCGGAGACGATCGTCGCCATCACCGGAACCAGCGGCAAGACCTCGGTCGCCGCCTTCACGCGGCAGACTCTGGGCGGCGCTGGGGCTTGCAGCCGCCTCGCTCGGCACGCTTGGCGTCGTCGCGCCCGGGGGTTCGGCCTATGGCGCGCTGACGACGCCTGATCCCGATCACCCTGCACAAGACGCTCGACGATCTCGCGGCCAGCGGCGTCACCCATCTCGCGCTGGAGGCGTCCTCGCACGGCATCGTGCAGCGCCGGCTCGACGGCGTTCGCTTGAGCGCCGGCGCCTTCACCAACCTCTCGCGCGACCATCTCGACTATCATGCGACGATGGACGCCTATCTGGCGGCCAAGCTTGGAACTGTTTGAGCGCCTGCTGGAGCCCGGCCGGAGCGCCGTCGTCGACGCCGACAGCGATGTGGCGGACGAGGTGCTCGCCGCCTGCGCGCGCGCGCGGCCTGCGCGTTTTCTCGACCGGGCGCAAAAGGCGCAAGCCTCAAGCTCCTCGATGCGAAGCCGGAAGGCGCCGCGACGCGGCTCGAAATCGCCTATGAAGGCGACTCTTCAAGCTCACGCTGCCGCTAGCCGGCGCCTTCCAGACCTCGAACGCCCTCGTCGCCGCAGGGCTCTGCATCGCGACCGGCGTCCGGCCGAAATGCGTCTTCGCCGCGCTGGAAACGCTCGCAGGCGCGCCCGGCCGCCTCGAACGGGTCGGCGAGCGCAATGGCGCGCCCGTCTTGTCGATTATGCGCATAAGCCCGACGCGCTCGACAAGGTTTTGCGCACGCTGCGGCCGCTTGCGCGAAGGGCAGGCTGATCGTGGCTTTCGGCTGCGGCGGCGATCGCGACGCGGGCAAGCGGCCGATCATGGGCGAAATCGCGGCGCGGCCTTGCCGACGTCGTGGTCGTCACTGACGATAATCCCCGCTCGGAGGATGCCGCCGCGATCCGCCGCGCCATCCTCGAACGGCGCCGCCAATGCGGCGCGCCGATATCCGTGAGATCGGCGACCGCGCGCGCGCGATCTTCGAGACCGTCGCCGCCCTTGCGCCGGGCGACGTTCTTCTCATCGCGGGCAAAGGCCATGAAACGGGCCAGATCATCGGCGATGCCATCCTTGCCGTTTTCAGATCGAGAGTGCGCCGGCCGGGCATTGCAGGACGCGGCACTGAAGGACTGCCGCGCTAAATGAGCATGGCCGCCGCATGTGACGAGGTCGCTTCCCGGACGCAGGCGTGACGGATCAGCCGGATCGAGCGGCGCGAATTTCTATGGACCAGCCTCGGCCTCGTCGACGCCGCTTGAGGCGCGCGTCAGCGGACGCGTCCCAGCGGGCGGCGCCAGGGCGTCTCGATCGATACGCGAACGCTGCGAGCAGGGCGATCTTTTCGTCGCCATCAACGGCGTAAGCAACGACGGCCATGATTATGTCGCGGCCGCTTTCGACAAGGGCGCTTTCGCGGCGGTCGTCGACGAAGCCCACGCCGATGCGCTGGCGCATCTCGGGCCGCTCTATGTGGTGCGCGAGGTCCTTCCCGCGCTGGAGCGTCTCGGCGTCGCCGCGCGCGCCCGCACGAAAGCGCGGATCGTCGCGGTCACGGGCTCGGTTGGCAAGACTTCGACCAAGGAGGCGTTGCGGCTGGCTCTCACGCAAGGCGGCGCCGCGCACGCCTCCGTCGCTTCCTACAACAATCATTGGGGCGTGCCGCTGACCTTGGCGCGCATGCCGAAAGAGACGCAGTTCGGCGTTTTTGAAATCGGCATGAATCACGCGGGCGAAATCACGCCGCTGAGCGCATGATGCGCCCGCATGTCGCGATCATCACCACGGTCGCCGCCCGTCCACATCGAGAATTTCCCCACCGTCGAGGCGATCGCCGACGCCAAGGCGGAAGTCTTCGACGGCCTCGAGCCAGGCGGCGTCGCCATACTCCAGCGGGACAACCCCATCTTCGAGCGTCTCCTCGCACGCGCGAAAGCCTCGCCCGCGGGCCATGTCGGCGGTTTCGGCGAACATGCGAGCGCCGAGGCGCGGCTTGCTGGACGTGCGCCTTTTTCCCGATCATTCGATCGTCGAAGCGCAGATCTGCGGGCGCGCTCTGGTTTATCGCCTCGGCGCGGCCGGCCGCCATCTCGCGATGAATTCGCTGGCGGTGCTGCTCGCCGCCAAGGCGCTTGGCGTCGATCTCGATGCGGCCGCCGGGGCGCTGGCGTTTCTTCGCCGCGCAGCCGGGGCGCGGCGAAAGGCTGACGCTCGGCGGCCGCGGACGGCGCCCTATACGCTGATCGACGAGAGCTACAACGCCAATCCGGCCTCGATGCGCGCCGCCTTCGCGCTCGCTGGCGCGCTGCCGCTGGCGCAGCCGGGACGCCGCGTCGCGGTTCTCGGCGACATGCTGGAGCTGGGCCCAGCGCGCGGCGCGATGCATGCGGGCCTCGCCGCCGACCTTATCGCCAATCGGATCGAGCTCGTCTTCACAGCCGGCCCCTTGATGCAATCGCTTTTTGAGGCTCTGCCGGCGCTCGATGCGGGGCGCCTGGCGCCGACCGCCGCCTCGCTCGCGCCGGACGTCGCGGCAGCGATTCAAGCGCCGGAGACATGGTCGTCGTCAAGGGATCGAACGGCAGCAAGATGAGCGCGATCGTCGAGATCTTAAAACGGCGCGCGGCGCCGCCGACGCCGCGATCAAAAGGGGCGGAATTCGTGTACATGTTGACTTGGCTTACCCAACTTTCCCCCCATTTTCAGCCGCTGAATCTGTTCCGCTACATCACCTTCCGCACCGGCGGAGCCACCGCGACGGCGCTGTTCTTCGTCTTCTTTTTCGGGCCGCGCATCATCGCCGCGCTGCGCATCAAACAGGGCAAGGGGCAGCCGATCCGGCAGCGACGGGCCGCAGTCGCATCTCCTGACCAAAAAGGGAACGCCGACGATGGGCGGGCTTGATGATCCTCTCGGGGCTCATCGTCTCCACATTGCTCTGGGCCAATCTGCGAAATCATTATGTCTGGGTCGTCCTCTTCGTCATGACCGGGTTCGGGCTGATCGGATTTTATGACGACTATCTGAAGGTCTCGAAGCAGACGCATAAGGGCTTTTCGGGGCGCTTGCGTCTTTCGCTGGAGCTCGCGATCGGCGTCACCGCCTGCTATCGCGATGATGCGGCTCGGCACTGCGCACACGACAGCGCTGGCGATCCCCTCGATCAATGGCTTCGTCGTCGATCTCGGCTTGTTCTTCCTTGTTTTCGGCGCCCCTCGTGATCGTCGGCGCGGGCAATGCGGTCAACCTCACGGACGGCCTCGACGGCCTCGCCATCGTGCCGGTGATGATCGCCGCGGGAACCTTCGGCATCATCGCCTATCTTGCCGGCAATGCGATCTTTTCGACCTATCTCGGCATTAACTTCGTCCCCGGCGCCGGCGAACTCGCCGTCGTCGCCGGTGCGGTCATCGGCGCCGGTCTCGGCTTTTTGTGGTTCAACGCGCCGCCCGCCCAGATCTTCATGGGCGACACCGGCTCCCTTGCCCTCGGCGGCCTTCTCGGCACCATCGCCGTCGCGGTGAAGCACGAAATCGTTCTCGGCATCGTTGGCGGCCTTTTCGTGCTCGAAACCTTGTCCGTCATCGTGCAGGTGATCTCGTTCAAGCTCACCGGCAGACGCGTGTTCAAGATGGCGCCGATACATCATCACTTTGAACAGCTCGGCTGGTCGGAGCCTCAGGTCGTCGTGCGCTTCTGGATCATCGCCTTCGTGCTGGCGCTTGATCGGACTTTCGACCTTGAAATTGAGGTGATCATGACTCCGGTCACCATATTCAAAGACCAGGCCGTCGCCGTCTTCGGCCTTGGCGGGTCGGGCTTCGTCACGGCGCAAGCCCTTGTCGCCGGCGGCGCCCGCGTCGAGGTCTGGGACGACAATGAACATGCGCGCGAAAAAGCGCGCGCCGCTGGCCTGCGCATCGAAAATCTCGCCGCCGCCGATTGGCGCGCCTTTTCCGCGCTCATTCTTTCGCCAGGCGTTCCGCTGACCCATCCGGCGCCGCATTGGACCGTGCGTCAAGGCGAGAGAGGCTGGCGTCGAAGTCATTGGCGACATCGAGCTGTTTTGCCGCGAGCGCCGGAAAATCGCGCCGGGCGCGCCCTTTGTGGCGATCACCGGCACCAATGGCAAATCGACGACGACCGCGCTCGTCGCGCACCTGTTTGCGAGCTTCGGCTTTGACGTCGCAAATTGGCGGCAACATCGGCACGCCCATACTGGCGCTGGCCCCGCCAGACCAGCATCGCGTCCATGTCATCGAGTGTTCGTCCTATCAGATCGATCTCGCGCCCTCGCTCGATCCATCCGTCGGCGTTCTTCTCAATATCACGCCGGATCATCTCGATCGGCACGGGATCGATGGCGAATTACGCGGCGATCAAGGCGCGGCTCGTCGCAAAGCCGACCTGCCGTGATCGGCGTCGATGACGCCTATGCGCGCGCCATCGCCTTGGAGCTGCACGAGGCTGGGCGCGATCTTACGCCCATCTCGGCCGCGGGCGCGCCTTTGAGTCTGGCGTCGTCTTCGAAGCCGGACGTCTCTTTCGCCGCACGACTGACGGCGTCAGCCTCATCGCCGACCTTGCCGGGATCCCCTCGCTGCGCGGCGCGCACAATGGCCAGAACGCCGCCGCCGCGGTGGCGGCTTTGGGGCCTCTCGGGCTCGACCATGCGCGCGTCGCCAAGGGCCTCGCCTCGTTCCCCGGCCTCCCCCATCGCCTCGAGGAGGTCGGCCGGCTTGGAAAAGTCCTGTTCGTCAACGATTCGAAGGCGACGAACGCCGACGCCGCGGAAAAAGCGCTGCTCTCTTTCGATGAGATTTTCTGGATTTTGGGCGGACGCGCCAAGCAGGGCGGCGTCGAGCCGCTGCGATGCTTGTTCGGCCGCATCGTGAAGGCTTATCTCATCGGCGAGGCGAGCGAAGCTTTCGCGCAGACGATCGGCGACGCCTTTCCTTTTGAGTTCTGCGGAGCGCTCGAAACCGCGGTCCCGAAGGCGGCGCAAGACGCCGCAGAAAGCGCGATCGCAAACCCCGTGGTCCTGCTTTCGCCCGCCTGCGCATCCTTTGACCAATTCCCCGATTTTGAAAAGCGCGGCGATCGATTTCGCGATTTGCGCGGGATTTCATCGCGGCGAGGAAAAAGTTAACCAAAACGCAGTACAAAATCGATCCGATTCGAAGTGTCGGAGATTTAATAGCAATATGGCGTCGCGCGCGGAACGATCGGCTTTAGCCAATTGGTGGTGGACGATCGACCGATGGATGCTCGCCGCCGTCATGGCGCTTATCGTGCTCGGTCTTGTCCTGACGATGGCGGGCAGCCCGCCGGTCGCCGAGCGGCTCGGCTTGCCGACCTTCTTCTTCGCGCATCGCCAGGCGCTCTCTCTCATTCCGACTGTCATCGTGCTGCTTTCGACTTCCTTTCTGACGCCGCGGCAGGTGCGCCGCGCCGCGCTTATCATCTATATCCTCGCCATGGCGCTGATTATCGCCGCCCTCCTGTTCGGCCATGAAGTCAAGGGCTCGAAGCGTTGGATTTTCGGCGTTCAGCCGTCTGAATTCTTAAAGCCCGCTTTCGTCATTCTCGCCGCCTGGGCTTTCACCGAAGGCGCCAAGCACAAAGACGTGCCCGGCAATTTTCTGGCGGTGCTGCTGCTTCCTTTGACGATCGTCCCGCTGATCCTGCAGCCCGATTTCGGCCAGACTCTGCTCGTCTCGGTGGTCTGGGCGGCGTTGTTCTTTCTGGCTGGGCTGCACTGGTTCTGGGTCGTCGGCATCGGTGGCGCGGGATTCGGCGGCGTTCTGCTCGCCTATAAATTCGTGCCGCATGTGCGCGTGCGCATCCTCAAATTTCTCGATCCCGCCGCCGGCGGCGGCATCGTCGACACTTTCCAGGTCGACACCGCGCTCGACAGCTTTCTCTCCGGCGGCTGGTTCGGCAAGGGACCCGGCGAAGGCACTGTCAAGCGCATTCTGCCGGACGCCCATACGGACTTCATCTTCGCTGTGACCGGCGAGGAATTCGGCATCGCCGCATGTCTCTTCATCGCATGGATCTTCGCCTTCGTGGTGCTGCGCGGCCTCGTCATGGCGCAGCGCAACGATGATCCTTTCTGCCGCTTCTCCGCGGCGGGCCTCGTCATGATGTTCGGCATTCAGAGCGCCATCAACATGGCGGTCAATCTCCACCTCATGCCGGCGAAAGGCATGACTTTGCCCTTCATTTCTTACGGCGGCTCATCGCTCGTCTCATTGGGGCTTGGCATAGGCTTTCTGATCGCGGTGACGCGCAAGCGCCCGGGCTCGGGCATTTTCGCCGGCGCAGAGGTTCAGCGGAACCGCTACGCATGAGTTCCGACCGTCCCATCCTCCTTGCGGCGGGCGGCACCGGCGGACATCTTTTCCCGGCCGAAGCGCTGAGCGGCGCGCTTTCGTGCCGCGGCTATGCGATCGAGCTCTTCACCGACGAGCGCGCGCAAAAATATGGCGCGGCCTTTCCGGCGCGGGCCATTCACGTCGTCAGCGCCGCCTCGCCAAGGAGCGCCGGCCTTGCGTCGCGCGCCGCCGCGGCTTTCGCTTTGGCGCGCGGAACTTTCGAAGCGCGTCGCCTGATCAAGCGCATCCGGCCGTTGGCGCTCGTCGGCTTTGGCGGCTATCCGAGCGTGCCGCCCGTTTTGGCGGCGTCGCAGCTCGGCGCGCCGACGGTTCTGCACGAAGCCAACGCCGTAATCGGCAAGGCCAATCTCTTTCTCGCCTCCCGCGTCGACGCCATCGCGAAAGGGTTTGAGACGCTGGGCGGCGTCAGCCCCACGATCGCCGCCAAGGCGCATTTGACCGGCGATCCTGTGCGTCCCATGGTGCTGGAGGCGGCGAAAATCCCTTTTCCTGACTTCGCCGACGGCCGGCTCAGGTTGCTCGTCACCGGCGGTTCGCAAGGGGCCCGCGTGATGTCCGACGTGGTTCCGGCCGCCGTCGAATTGTTGCCGCAAGGCGCGCGCAAAGCGCTCGTCGTGACGCAGCAGGCGCGCGGCGAGGACGAGGAGCGGGTGCGCGCCGCCTATTACCGGCTCGGCGTCGACTCCGAGGTCAGATCGTTCTTCCCCGACCTGCCTTTGCGCATCGCCGCGTCGCATCTCGTCATCGGGCGCGCCGGCGCCTCGACGGTCTCCGAGATCGGCGTCATCGGACGGCCGGCCATTTTCGTGCCGCTGCCGCACGCCCTCGATCAGGATCAGGCCGCCAATGCGCGGCAATTCGCTTTGAGCGGCGCCGCGACCGTCGTCGACCAGAGCTCATTTTCGCCGCAATGGCTGGCCAATGCCTTGCTGGAGGCGCAAGCCGATTTTCCGGGCCTCGCCCGCCGCGCCGAGGCGGCGAAGCGGACCGGGATCCCTGACGCCGCCGACCGTCTCGCCGATCTCGTCCTACGCGTCGCCGCGCAAAGGCGACAGAAAGCCAAGCGATGAAACTTCCGCACGAATTAGGCCCGATTCATTTCATCGGCATTGGCGGCATCGGCATGTCCGGCATCGCCGAGGTGCTGCTCAATCTCGGCTACTCCGTGCAAGGCTCCGACGCCGCCGAGAACGCCAATGTCTTGCGCCTGCGCAAAAAAGGCGCGCTCGTCTACGTCGGGCACAAACCGGAAAACCTCGGCGACGCGGAAGTCGTCGTCGTTTCGACCGCCATCAAGCGCAACAATCCCGAACTCGAATTCGCCCGCGAAAAAAGGCTGCCGGTCGTGCGCCGCGCCGAGATGCTGGCGGAGCTGATGCGCCTCAAGCAATGTGTCGCCATCGCCGGCACGCACGGCAAGACGACAACGACCTCGCTCGTCGCGACTTTGTTGGAGGCCGGGGGCTTTGATCCGACGGTGATCAACGGCGGCATCATCAACGCCTATGGCACGAATTCGCGTTTGGGGGCCGGTGACTGGATGGTTGTCGAGGCCGACGAAAGCGATGGCACCTTTCTCAAGCTGCCGGCCGACATCGCCATCGTGACCAATATCGACCCTGAGCATCTTGATCATTTCGGCACCTTCGAGGCGATCAAGAAAGCCTTCCGCCGCCTTCGTCGAGAATATCCCCTTCTATGGTTTCGCCGTGATGTGCCTCGACCATCCGACGGTGCAGGAGCTCGTTGGACAGATCGAAGACCGGCGCGTCATCACCTATGGCGAAAACCCGCACGCCGACGTCAGGCTGGTCGACGTTGATCTCTCCGGCGGCATCTCGCGCTTTAGCGCCATTATCCGCGACCGCAAGAGCGGCAGCGAAACGACGATCGAAAAGGTCCTGATGCCGATGCCTGGTCACCATAACGCGCTCAACGCGACCGCCGCGATCAGCGTCGCGCATCAGCTCGGCATGAGCGCGGACCAGATCCGCGGCGCGCTCGCCGCGTTTGGCGGCGTCAAGCGACGCTTCACCCGCACCGGGGAGTGGAACGGCGCCATCGTCTTCGACGACTACGCGCACCATCCGGTCGAAATCGCCGCGGTTCTGCGCGCCGCCCGCGCATCGACCAAGGGCCGCGTCATCGCCGTCGTGCAGCCGCATCGCTTTACGCGGCTGCACTCGCTGTTCAACGAATTTGCGAGCTGCTTCAACGATGCCGACGCCGTCATCGTCGCCGACGTCTACGCCGCCGGCGAGGCCCCGATCGCGGGCGCGGATCGCGACAGCCTTGTCGCGGCGATCAAGGCGCGCGGGCACCGCCAAACGCTGGCCTTGTTCCATCCCGGCGATTTACCCAGGATGATCCGCGCGCTAGCGAAGCCCGGCGATTATGTGGTTATGCTCGGGGCCGGCAATATCACGCAATGGGCCTATGCGCTGCCGGGCCAGCTTGCGGAGCGCGCGGCGTAATTTTGCCCCACACGATTCGCCTGGTCACGCCGCAGGAGCAACGATTGCCGTTCGCCGACATCGTCCCCGCTTTGCGCAAGGCCATGCCGGATCTGCGCGGCGACCTGGCCGCCAATGCGCCGCTTGCCGGCCTGACCTGGTTTCGAACTGGCGGCCCGGCGCAAGTCCTTTTCGAGCCTGCGGATGAGGCCGATCTCTCTTATTTCCTACAGCGCCTCGACCCGGCTTGCGACGTGCTCGTAGTCGGGGCGGGCTCCAACCTTTTGGTGCGCGACGGCGGCGTCAAAGGCGCAGTGATCCGGCTTGGCCGCCCGTTCGAGAGCATCGCGATCGATGGGCTCACGATCACGGCCGGCGCTGGCGCGCGCGACATGAAGCTGGCTTTCGCCGCCGCCAAGGCCGGCGTCGCAGGTCTTAGCTTCCTGCGCGGCATACCGGGCTCGATCGGCGGCGCCTTGCGCATGAACGCGGGCGCCTATGGCGCCGAGATCAAGGATCGCCTGGTTTCGTGCCGTGGCGTCGATCGCGCCGGAAAAATCCGCGACTACGCCAACGCCGATATGGGCTTTTCCTATCGGCATTGCGGCGTCGCGAGCGACATCATCTTCACACTCGCGGTTTTCAAGGGCGTTGCGGGCGATCCGCAAACAATCATGGCCGCGATGACCGACATCTCGCAGCAGCGCGGCAAAGCGCAGCCCATCAATGCGCGCACCGGCGGCTCGACCTTCAAGAATCCGCCCGGCCGCAAGGCCTGGGAGCTGATCGACGCCGCCGGCTGCCGCGGCCTTGCGATCGGCGACGCGCAGGTCTCAGAGCTGCACTGCAATTTTCTGATCAACCGCGGCTCTGCGCGCGCTGTCGATCTTGAGAATCTTGGCGAAGAGGTCCGCGAGAGGGTGTTGGAGAAAACCGGCGTCGCGCTCGACTGGGAGATTCTGAGGGTGGGCGCGCCGAAGTCTTGACCGTGGTGCAGCAAAGTCCTCACCTGAGGAGGGCTCGAAGAGCCCCCCTAGAAGGACGAGGGCGCACAAAGCCCGCGCCGATGAACCACCCCGCACCCAACTCGGATTGTCATCATGACCAAACATGTCGCCGTACTAATGGGCGGCCTTTCGGCCGAACGCGAGGTTTCGCTGCGGTCCGGCGAGGCCTGCGCCAGGGCGCTCGAAGGCGAAGGATTTCGCGTCACCCGCCTCGACGTCGACCGTCATATCGGCGAGACGTTGGCGGCGCTGCGGCCGGACGTCGCCTTCAACGCCCTGCATGGACGCTATGGCGAGGACGGGGTGATCCAGGGCGTTCTCGAAATGCTGCGCATTCCCTATACGCATTCCGGCGTCCTCGCCTCGGCGCTCGCCATGCGCAAGGATCGCGCTAAGGATGTTTTGCGCGCCGCCGGCGCGCCCTTGGCGAAGAGCGTCACCGTCGACAGGCTCGAGGCGGCGAAGCGCCACGTCCTGCCGCCGCCCTATGTGGTGAAGCCGCTCGGCGAAGGCTCGTCCTTTGGCGTCATCATCGTGCGCGCCGACCAGGAGCATCCGCCGCAGGAGCTGGCTTGCCCCGATTGGGCGTTTGGCGACCAGCTGTTGGTTGAGCGCTTCGTCGCGGGGCGCGAACTCACCTGCGCCGTCATCGGCGATAAAGCCTATGACGTGATCGAAATTCGCGCCGCCGACGGCGGCTGGTACGACTATGACGCAAAATACGCGCCGGGCGGCTCGATCCACGTACTTCCGGCAAATCTTAAAGAATTTGTTTACCAAAATGTACAAGAGTTGGCTCTCGTGGCGCACAGGGCGCTCGGCTGTCGCGGGGTAAGCCGGACCGACTTCC
Organism: uncultured Alphaproteobacteria bacterium; assembly: GCA_963815815.1. Taxonomy (GTDB): domain Bacteria; phylum Pseudomonadota; class Alphaproteobacteria; order Rhizobiales; family Beijerinckiaceae; genus Methylocapsa. The sequence continues at coordinate 143,542 of CAWFIA010000003.1, read as the reverse complement.
GCTACGACGATTCTCCAGGGGGAACCGGGGAGCTCGTCGTGCTCGAAGTCAACAGCCAACCCGGAATGACCGAGACCTCGCTCGTGCCCGAGATCGCCGCATACGCCGGCCTGTCTTTTGGTGAGCTTGTTCGATGGATGGTCCAAGACGCTTCCTGCGATCGTTAGCGAAGTCGCAGGACGGTTTTGCGCCGATGGCGCTCGCTTTGCCGGCGTCGACGCCCTCCGCTCCGGCGCGCCCGGGTCCGCAGCCGCGCCCCAAGATACGCCTGCGCCCGCGCAGATCTCGCCTCGGCTGGGGTCACCGCGTTTTCGCCGGCCTCAGCGGACCTGCGGCAACATATGGCTTCGTCGCCACGCTGCTCGTCGCGACCGGCGTCTATGGCGCCGTACGGGGCGGCCAATACGACGCGATGGTCGCCGTCTACGGCGCGCCGGCCGATATTGTCGCCAAATCGCTCGGCTTTAAAATCAGAGCGGTCACGATCGCAGGGCAAAGCGAACTGACCGAGCCTGAAATCCTCGCCGTCGCCGGCGTCGGGCCGCGCAATTCGCTGCCCTTTCTCGACGTCGGCAAAGTGCGCGAGAGGTTGAAGAAGCTGCCTCTCGTCAAAGAGGCCAGCGTCACCAAGCTCTATCCCAACCGCCTCCTTATCGAGATCGAGGAGCGCCAGGCCGCCGCTCTGTGGCAGAAGGACGGCGTCGTCAACATCGTCGCGGCGGATGGCATGCCGATCGATCCGGTGCGCGACCAACGCTTCGTCGATCTGCCTCTGGTCGTCGGCGACGACGCCAATGCGCGGCTAGGCGAATATCTCGCGCTCCTCCAGGCGGCCAGCGACTTGCGCGAGCGCATTCACGCGGGGGTGTTCGTCTCCGGCCGGCGCTGGAATTTGAAAACGACGGATGGCGTCGACATTCTTTTGCCGGAGATCGATCCGGCGGCGGCGGTCCTGAGGCTGGTCAGGCTGCAGCGCGAATCACGCATCCTGGACAAAGCCGTGCTGTCGATCGATCTGCGCCAGCCGGACCGCTTAGTCGCCCGCCTGACCGAGGAAGCCGCCCAGGCTCGGGCGGACCAACTCTCGCGCAAACCCAAAGCGAAAGGCGGTCAGACATGAGTTCGCCGAGTCTGCCGCCGCGGCTGCGTCCCCTATCGGAACGCAAAAGCGCCATCCTTTCGGTCCTCGACGTCGGAACGTCGAAGATCGTCTGCCTCATCGCGCGCCTCAATCCCGGCGGCGGACCGGAATCGCTGCGCGCGCGGACGCACCGGTGCCGCATCCTCGGCATCGGGCATCAACGCTCGCGCGGCCTCAAAGGCGGCGCCGTCGTCGACATGGACGCGCTGGAAGAGGCGATCCGGCTTGCGGTCGACGCGGCCGAGCGGATGGCCGGCGTCGAGGTTGAAAGCGTTATCGTCAACGCCACCGGCGGCCGGCTCGGCTCGCAATTGTTCGACGCCAAGATCGCCATCGGCGGCCGCGCCGTGGGCCATTCCGACGTCCATCGCGTGCTCGAGGCCTGCACCGCGCGCGGCGGGCGCGACGGCCGCGCCGTGCTGCACTCCTTGCCAATCGGCTTTTCGCTCGGGGAAATGCGGCGCATCGAAGATCCAAAGGGCATGATTGGCGACGAACTCGGCGCCGAAATGCACGTCTTGAGCTGCGACGCGGCGGCGGCGCGCAACCTGATGCTGGCGGTCGAACGCTGCCACCTGCGCGTCGACGCGATGGTCGCGACGCCCTACGCCGCGGGCCTTTCGACTCTCGCCGATGACGAAGCCGAACTTGGCGCCGCCCTCATCGACATGGGCGCCGGCACCACATCGGTCAGCATCTTCTCCGGCGGCAACCTTACCTACGTCGACGGCTTCGCCGTCGGCGGCAATCATGTCACGACCGACATCGCGCGCGGCCTCAGCATCAGGCTCGCCGACGCCGAGCGGCTAAAAACGCTCTATGGCGCTTGCCTCGCCTCAGCCTCGGATGAAAGCGAAACGATCACCGTCTTCCAGGTCGGCGAGGACGGCGACCATCCGGTCCATTTGCCCAAGGCCAATCTGATCTCGATCATCAAACCGCGCGCCGAGGAAATCCTGGAGCTTGTGCGCGATCGGCTGAAAGCGTCGGGTTTTCCAGCGCATGCGGGGCGGCGGCTGGTCCTCACGGGCGGCGCAAGCCAGCTGACAGGCATGCCGGAGGCGGCCAAGCGGATCATTTCGGGACAGGTGCGCACCGGTCGCCCGCTCGGCGTCCAGGGGCTGCCGGAATCGGCGAAAAGCCCCGCCTTTGCGGCGGCGGTCGGCCTCCTCATCTACCCGCAGGTGAGCGGCAACGAACATTTCCGGCCATCGCGCGCGTCGGCGCCGGGGCCGCAGACAAAAGGGTACGTCGGCCGCGTCGGCCGATGGTTGAAGAGTAGTTTTTAAAAGCGGCAGTCCTGAAAAGAAGCGTAATCGCAACGATGGCGGACCGGTGGCGGCCAGTCCGGCTTCGGCAAATCAAGCAGCAGTTCAACCCTGGGCGACCTTGACCGGCGCTCCAACGTCGAGAGGCCAGACGATGACGATCAATCTTAAAGCACCTGAGCTCAGGGAACTCAAGCCACGCATCATGGTGTGCGGCGTCGGCGGAGCCGGCGGCAACGCCGTCAACAACATGATCGTCTCAGGACTCATCGGGGTCGACTTCATCGTCGCCAATACCGATGCGCAGGCGCTCACCGCCTCGCGCGCCGAGCGCATCATCCAGATGGGTCTGCAGGTGACCGAGGGCCTCGGCGCGGGATCGCATCCCGAAGTTGGACGCGCCGCCGCCGAAGAGGCGCTCGAGGAAATTCGCGATCATTTGTCAGGAGCGCATATGTGTTTCGTCACCGCCGGCATGGGCGGCGGCACCGGCACGGGCGCGGCGCCGGTCATCGCGAGAGCCGCGCGCGACATGGGCATTCTGACCGTCGGCGTCGTCACCAAGCCGTTCCAGTTCGAAGGCGCGCGCCGCATGCGCGTCGCCGAGGCCGGCATCAACGAGCTGCAAAAGGCGGTCGACACGCTGATCATCATTCCGAACCAGAACCTCTTCCGCATCGCGACCGAAAAAACGACATTCGCCGACGCCTTCGCGATGGCCGATCAGGTGCTCTATTCCGGCGTCGCCTGCATCACCGATCTCATGGTCAAGGAAGGCCTGATCAATCTCGACTTCGCCGACGTCCGCGCCATCATGCGCGAGATGGGCAAAGCGATGATGGGGACCGGCGAGGCGTCGGGTGAGCGGCGCGCCATTCTAGCCGCCGAGGCCGCGATCGCCAATCCGCTGCTCGACGAAGTCTCGATGAAGGGCGCGCGGGGCCTGCTCATTTCCATCACCGGCGGCAACGATCTTACCCTTTATGAGGTCGACGAGGCGGCCGGCCGCATTCGTCAGGAGGTCGACGAGGACGCCAACATTATCCTCGGCGCGACCTTCGATTCGAGCCTCGACGGCATCGTGCGGGTCTCCGTCGTCGCCACCGGCATCGATCATCCGGTGAGCGCCTATGAGCTCAATTCCGCCGAAAGCCGCATCACCGAGGTCGCCAACCGCCTGCGCGCGCAGACCGCGGCGCGCCCGATAGAAACGGCGCCCCACCCGGCGTTCGAAGCCGCCGCGGCTCCCGAACCCCACGCTCCGGTCTTGCGGCCGGCCTATGAGGAGCGTCCTGCGCAACCGCAACACCCGCCGGCGGCCCACGCGCATCAGCCGGTCTATATCGAGGAGGCCCAGCCGCCGCAGCATCGCTACGCCGAGCCCGCGCCGCAGCAGCAGGCCCGCGCCCATGATCATTTCGAGCCGGGCCCATTCATTCCGGCGGCGCCTAAATCCCCGGTCGTGCGCCAGCAGAGAATGCCGCAAATCGACGACCTGCCGCTCCCCGCGCAAAATCAGATCCGCGCCCATCGCGGCGAGGCGCCCGCGCAACCGCACCCGGAAGCAAAGCGCCGTTCCTTGCTCGAGCGGCTCGCTTCTTTTGGCGCCGGCCGGATCGATGATAGCGCGGCCGGCCCGGCGCGTGAGCGACCGGCCGCTCCTCAGCAGGCGCGCCCGCAGCCGCCGCGCGAGGCGCAGCAGCGGCCGCAGGCACCAAATCCCGTGCATGCCGAATACGGCAAACGCCCGCAGCAGCAAGCGCCGCAACGCGCTCCGCAGGCGCCGCTCGACGCGCATGGCCGGGTCGCCTACCAGCCCCGGCCGAGCGAAGAGGACCAGCTCGAAATCCCGGCGTTCTTGCGCCGCCAGTCGAGCTGACGGTCATCGGGAGCCCTCGCAGCGGGAAAGCGGACGCGGCGACGCCGAGCGGCAAAAATGAACGCTTCTGCGCGGCGCCACACTAAAGCCTTTGTGACGCCGCACACAAATATGGCGCGTCGGCGGCTGGCCGTTCGCGCGCGAGACAATGGATTTTCCTGGACGACGATCGAGCGATCCGCATGACGTATGCTTTAAGCGATTTCCGTTTGTTGACGCCGCGCCGCGCCTTGCGCCTCGCCGTCGGACTCGTGGGCGCGCTGGCGCTGCCCGCCGCCGCCAGTGCGGACATGTTCGATTCACTGAACCCGATGAATTGGTTCAGCGGCGAGAAATACAAGACGGAAGTTCTCAAGGACACGCCGGCTGACGAGCTCTATGATCAGGGTCTCGCCCGGCTGAAAGCGCGCGATTACACCGCCGCCGCCAAGTCGTTCGCTGATCTTGACAAGCAACACCCCTATTCGCAATGGCAGAGGAAAGGTCTCCTGATGACCACCTTCGCCCAGTATCAAAGCGGCTCCTACGACGACGCGGCCGGCTCCGCCAAGCGCTATATCGGCCTCTATCCGAACGCGCCCGACGTCGACTACGCCTATTATCTTGAGGCGATGTCCTATTATAATCAGATCCCCGACGTCAGCCGCGATCAGGAGCGGGCGGCGAGAGCCGCTGCGCTGTTCCAGCAGATCATCGACAAATATCCGAAGTCAGAATACGCCGAGGACGCGCGCTATAAGCTCCAGGTCACGCGCGATCAGCTCGCCGGCAAGGAAATGATGGTCGGGCGTTATTATCTCGATCAGCGGAATTATGTCGCGGCGGTCGGCCGTTTCCGCGAAGTTCTGGCCAAATATCAGACCACCCGGCACGCCGAGGAAGCCTTGATGCGGCTGACCGAGGCTTATCTCGCGCTCGGGGTGCCGCAGGAGGCGCAGACCGCGGCGGCCATTCTCGGGCATAATTTTCCCGAATTCGGTCTGGTACAAGGACGCTTACGCGCTGTTGCAAAACGGTGGCCTTGAGCCGAACGAAGACAAGAATTCCTGGATTTCCAAGGCGTTCCACAAGATCGGGCTAAGCTGAATTGCGTTGCGGACCGGTGCGCCCTTTCGCAAGAGCCGGCGGCTTTTGCTGCGACGCCCGAGGCGCGATGCCTTTTGATCTTGATTTGTTCTCTCGGTTGTCTTAAACAACGCCGGCGCCTTTGCTAGGAAAGCTCAGGGCGGCCCCAGAGGCGCCGAGCGGCGGGCGGATTGCGCGCGCTCATGCGGGGAGGCGACGCCCGGATGCTGGTTCAGCTCTCCATCCGCAACATCGTCCTCATTGATAAGCTTGACCTCGCTCTTGGCGATGGCCTGACCGTCTTGACCGGCGAGACCGGCGCCGGCAAATCGATTCTGCTCGACGCTTTTTCGCTGACCCTAGGGGCGCGCGGCGACGGCGCCCTCGTTCGCGCCGGCGAGACGCAGGGCGAGGTTACGGCGGCGTTCGACCTTGCATCTGGCCATCCCGCCCTGATCGCCGCGAATGCGCAGGACATCGATACCGAGGACGGCCTCATTCTGCGCCGTGTGCAAATGGCCGACGGCCGCACGAAGGCCTTTGTCAACGACCAGCGCGTCACCTCGCAGACGCTCCGTCAGATCACCCGCGAACTCGTCGAAATTCACGGCCAGCACGATGATCGCGCGCTTGTGGATTCGGCGACCCATCGCGAGCTGATCGACGCTTATGGCGGCCATGAAGCGCAACTTTCCAAGGTCCGCGCCACGCACGCCAGCTTGCGCGAACTGACGGCGTCCCTCGCGCTCGAGCAGGCGCGCGTCGCAAAGGCGCGCGCCGACGCCGAATATCTGCGTCACGCCTTCGCCGAGCTCGACAAGCTGAAACCTGAGCCCGGCGAGGAAGACGCCCTGGCGGCGCGCCGCACGGGGATGATGCAGGCGGAAAAGGTTGCGTCTGACATTCGCGATGTTTTCGAGGCGGTCGGCGGCGATCAGTCGCCGATGTCTTCGCTCAACGCCGCCTTGCGCCGGCTGCAGCGGCGCCAGGCGCAGGCCCCCACTTTGATCGAGCCGGCGGCGCAGGCGCTGGACGCCGCCCTCAGCGCGCTCGACATAGCCGGCCAAACGCTCGAACAGACGCTGCGCGACGCCGAGTTCGATCCGCGCGAACTGGAGCAGGTCGAAGAGAGGCTGTTCGCTCTTCGCGCGGCGAGCCGCAAATATTCGGTTCCCGTCGATGGACTGGCGGAACTTGCTGGAGCCTTCGCCACGCGACTTGCCGATCTCGACGCCGGCGAGGCGAGGATTGCGCAATTGCAAAGGGCGCTGGCGGCGGCGGCGGCCGATTACGCCGCGGCTGCGGAAAATCTCTCGCAAGCGCGCAGAGACGCGGCGACGGCGCTCGACAAGGCGGTGAACGCCGAGCTGGGCCCGCTGAAACTGGAAGGCGCGCGTTTCTCGACCGCGCATCGACCGCGAGCCGCCCGGCCCGGAGGGGGTCGACAGCATCGCGTTCTGGGTGCAGACCAACCCCGGAACGCGCCCGGGCCCGCTGATGAAGATTGCTTCTGGCGGCGAGCTTGCGCGCTTCATGCTGGCTCTGAAGGTGGTCCTCGCCGACAAGGGCTCGGCGCCGACGCTCGTCTTCGACGAAATCGACACCGGCGTTGGAGGCGCCGTCGCCGACGCCATCGGCCTGCGTCTGTCGCGCCTCGCCAAGCGCGTGCAGGTGCTGGCTGTCACGCACGCGCCGCAGGTCGCGGCGCGAGCTGAAGATCATTGGCGGATCGCCAAGGACGCAGCCGGGCCGGGGCGCGTCGCGACGCGGGTGCTGGCGCTCGGCGAGGACGCAAGGCGCGAGGAGATCGCCCGCATGCTGGCGGGCGCGACCATTACTGACGAGGCGCGCGCCGCCGCCGCCCGCCTGATGCTCGGGGCGAAATGATTCCCGATCTCGCCAATCGCGTCCACGCCCATTCCTACCGCGTCGATCCGATCATCCGCACGCTGCTCGACACGGATTTCTACAAATTTCTGATGCTGCAGATGATCTGGAAGCTGAAGCCGGATGTTCGCGCGACCTTCGGCCTGCGCAACCGCTCGACGTCGGTGCGGCTCGCCGACGGCATCGAAGAAAAGGAGCTGATCGCCCAGCTCGATCACGCGCGCGCGCTGCGGTTTCAAAAGAACGAGCTTATCTGGCTTGCCGGCAATAGTTTTTACGGCCGGACCAAGATTTTCGAGCCGGGCTTTCTCGATTATCTCGCGCAATTTCGCCTGCCGCCCTATCAATTGTCGCGCAGAGACGGCGAATATGAGCTGCGTTTCGAGGGCTTCTGGCGCGAGACGACCATGTGGGAGGTCCCGGCGCTGGCCATTCTCAACGAATTGCGGGCGCGCTCGGCCATGTTCAAAATGGGCCGCTTCGAGCTCGACGTGCTTTATGCGCGGGCCAAGGCGAAGCTTTGGAGCAAAGTCGAACGTCTTCGAGCGCTTGCCGCCGAAGGGCCGCTGCGCATCTCTGATTTCGGCACCCGGCGCCGGCACGGATTCCTGTGGCAGCGCTGGTGCGTCGAGGCTCTCTATGAAGGCGTCGGCGACAGCCTGATCGGAACCTCCAACGTCAAGCACGCCATGGATCTTGGCTTGGAGGCTATCGGCACCAACGCGCATGAATTGCCGATGGTCTATGCCGCCCTCGCCAATGACGACGCTGCCTTGCGCGAGGCGCCTTTCAAGGTGCTGGAGGACTGGGCCAAACTCTACGACGGCAATCTGCTGGTGCTGCTGCCCGACACTTTCGGCACGACGCATTTTCTGCAAGCGGCGCCGGACTGGGTGGCGGACTGGACCGGCGCGCGCCCGGATTCGAAGCCGCCGATCGAGGCCGCCGACGAATTGATCGCCTGGTGGAGGGCGCGAGGACGCGATCCGGGCCAGAAGCTAATCGTGCTTTCCGACGGCATGACGATCAACTCGATCGAAGCCAGCGTATGTCATTTGCGCGGCCGGGCGCAGGTCTCGATCGGCTGGGGCACCGACCTCACTAATGATTTTGCCGGCTGCGCGCCGCATGGCTCGGGCGTTGATCTCAAGCCGCCCTCGCTCGTCTGCAAGGTGATCGAGGTCGAGGGCCGGCCGGCGGTCAAGCTCTCCGACAATCCGGCGAAGTTTTTGGGGCCGAAAGACGAGATCGCGCGCTACGCGCGGGTGTTCGGCTATCAGCCGGGGGCTTGGCGGCCAGCGTAAAATCACTTTCGCAACCTTCACCGACGAGGTCATGATGCGGCCGCTCACCATTTTTCTCAGCCGCCTGCTTGGGCTCTTCATCTTTGCGGTCTCCTCGGCGATGGCTCTGAACAGACAGTCCTTCGCCGAGACGATGGAAGCCCTTATGGCCGACCGTCCGCTTTTGTTGATCATTGGCATGGCCTTACTTGTCGCAGGTTTGGCGATGACGCTCTCCCATAATGTCTGGAGCGGCGGCGCGCTGCCGGTCATCGTCACGCTGATCGGCTGGATCATCCTTGATCCGAGGATCTCTTCTCTTGCTGCTCCCTCCCGAGGCGGTGGTTCGCTGTTCAAATGCGTTTCAGTTCGAGCAATATTTTTATGTTTATGCGGCGATTTCGTTCGCTCTCGGTCTCTATCTCACCTTCATGGGCTTCTGGGGATCGCGCCGCTAGAGCATGATCCTGAAGAGTCGCGTCGCGCGAGGTCGTCCACACGGCTTCTCCCTGCATTGCGGCTCATGCTAATTTCAAGCCCATGAAGAGCCCGGCCCCCATCGAGAACCTCAGCGCCGCGCAGGCGCGCCGCGAGCATCACGCAGCTCGGCGCCGAGATCGCCGCGCACGATAAGCGCTACTACCAGGAAGATGCGCCGACCGTCTCAGACGCCGAATATGACACGCTGCGCCGGCGTTACGACGCGCTTGAGGCCGCCTTTCCCGAGCTTGCGACGCCCGAAGTCGCTTACCAACAAAGTCGGCGCCGCGCCGTCGGAAAAATTTGCGAAGGTGCGGCATAAAATTCCGATGCTGTCGCTCGGCAACGTATTCAGCGACGACGAGGTTTTCGATTTTGTCGCGCGCGTCCGGCGGTTCCTGGGACTCGCTGCGGACGCGCCGCTCGCCATCACCGCCGAGCCGAAAATCGACGGGCTCTCATGCTCGCTGCGCTTCGAGAAGGGCGCGCTCGTCCAGGCCGCGACGCGCGGCGACGGTTTTGAGGGCGAGGACGTGACCGCCAATGTCCGGACGATCCGCGAGATCCCCGCGCGGCTCCATGGCGCGGCCGCCGGACGTTCTCGAAGTGCGCGGCGAGGTCTACATGACCCACGCCGATTTCGCCGCGCTCAACGCCCGCCAGGCGGAGGCCGGCAAGACGCTCTTCGCCAATCCGCGCAACGCCGCCGCCGGCTCGCTCCGCCAGCTCGACCCCTCAATCACCGCTGCGCGGCCGCTGCATTTTTTCGCCTACGCCTGGGGCGAGATTCGTCCCGTGCCTGCCGGCCGATACGCAAATGGGCATGGTCGCGGCGTTCAAGCGCTTTGGTCTGCCGGTCAATCCCTTGATGACCCTTTGCCATTCGGCCGATGAGCTGATCGCGCAATACCGCCGCATCGAGGCGATGCGCGCCTCGCTCGGCTATGACATCGACGGCGTCGTCTACAAGATCAATTCGCTCGCGCTGCAGGACCGCCTCGGCTTCGTCTCCCGTTCGCCGCGCTGGGCCGTCGCGCACAAATTTCCCGCGGAGCAGGCGATGACCGTGCTGCGCGACATTGAAATCCAGGTCGGCCGCACGGGTGCCTTGACCCCCGTCGCGCGGCTTGATCCGGTCACGGTCGGCGGCGTCGTCGTCGCCAACGCCACCCTGCACAATGAGGATGAGATTGCGCGCAAGGATATTCGCATCGCCGATACGGTGCGGATCCAGCGCGCCGGCGACGTGATTCCACAGGTCTTGGGGCCGGTGCTCGCGAAACGTCCCGCCGGCGACAAAACCTTACGTCTTTCCAAACGTCTGCCCGGTGTGCGGCTCGGCGGCGATCCGCGAGATCGACGAGAAAACCGGCGTCGCCGACGTCGTGCGCCGCTGCACCGGCGGCCTCGTCTGCGCCGCGCAGGCGATCGAGCGCCTGAAACATTTTGCCTCGCGCAATGCGCTTGACATCGAGGGATTCGGGGACAAGCAGATCGAGCAATTCTACCAGGAGGGGCTGATCCGCACGCCCGCCGACATCTTCACGCTCGAAGCGCGCGACAGCGCTTCGCCGAAAAGCTCAAAGACCGCGAGGGCTATGGCGAGGTCTCGGTCCGCAATCTGTTCCGCGCTATCGAGGCGGCGCGCAAGCCGCCGCTCAACCGCTTCATCTATGCGCTCGGCGTGCGCCACGTTGGCGAGACCAATGCGCGACGCCTCGCCCGCCATTTCGGCTCCTTCGCGGCGCTGCGCGAGATCGGCCGCGCCGCAGCGCCTGGCTCCGAGGCCCGCGCGGAAATCAACAATATCGACGGCCTCGGCGAGGTTGTCGCCGAGGCGATCGCCGATTTCTTCGCCGAGCCGCACAACGAGGAGGCCCTCGACGCGCTGCTGAACGAGGTGACGCCGCAGCCGATGGAGGCGGTCGACACGCAGAGCCCCGTGGCGGGCAAGACGGTGGTGTTTACCGGTTCGCTCGAAAAAATGACGCGTGACGAAGCTAAGGCGATGGCCGAGCGCCTTGGCGCCAAGGTCGCGGCCGCGGTCTCGAAAAAGACGGACCTCGTCGTCGCCGGGCCGGGCGCCGGGTCAAAGCTCGCCAAGGCGGCCGAACTCGGCGTCGAGACGATCAGCGAAGAGGACTGGCTGGACCTGACCGGGCGGACGTCCTGAGCCGAGTCGTTAGGGCCCTCTTTCAAAGGCCGCCGACGGAAAGGGCGTCACAAACCTGATGGATCAATGCTAAAGTAACGGCGGCGCTCAGTGGGGGGCATTCGATGCGCATTCGTCAAACATGCTTCGGCTTTATCATGGCTGCGCTCGCGCAATCTTCCGCGGTTCAGGCGCAGGACGCGGCGGACCAGGTCTACCTCTCAAGCCCGAAGTTCACCTCGGCGGAACTCACGCGCGCGGATGTTGAAGCCGCACTGAAGAGCGGCAACGGACACGCCGATTTCGCGCGCAAGAGCCTTAACGGGCTCGACCTTTCAAATCTCGATCTCTCCGGAGCAAATTTCCGCGCGGCCCGCTTGAACAAGGCGAATTTCTCCAACAGCAAGCTCGACGGCGCGACGCTGGATCAGGCGTTCGCTTGGGAGGCGGACTTTTCCGGCGCGAGCCTGCGCAACGCGAAGCTTTTCGCGAGCGAGATGCGCGGGGCCAAATTCGACGGCGCCGATCTTTCCGGGGCGCGCATCGCCGCCGACCTCTCCCATGCCAGCATGCGCAACGCGCGGTTCAAGGGGGCCGATCTTTCGGCCGACATAAGGAGCCAATCGCCAGGCCTGATCCGTGCGATTTTGCGATCGGCCGATCTGAGGGGTGCCGACTTCGAAAACGCCAATCTCGCGCGCGACGATCTGCAATTAGCCGATTTCAGAGGTGCCGACTTGACCCGCGCCTCATTGAGCCGCGCCGACGCCAGCGGCGCCGACTTCCGCGGGGCGGTGCTGTTCCACGCCGAGCTCGAAGGCGCCGAGGTCGACTCGGCGCGCATCAACGCCACGCAGGAGGCGGCGTTCTCAAGCGCGAAGGATCTCGCCCGCGCGATCATGGAATGATCTTCAAGGTCTCGCTCGCGGCGGGGCCGCCAGGCCGACAAAGACCAGCGCCGCTTGATTGAGCCGCAAGACATCCTTGTCGCCGAGGCGCCCGATGCGTGCGCCAACTTTGGATTTCGCGACGGTCGTGATCTTATCCACCATCAGGCGGCAGGCCGCGCGCAGCCCATTGCGCTCATCCGGCTCGACGAGCAGGCGAAACAGCGGGGCTTCCGTTTCGTCGGTGGTGAAGGCGCACACCGTGATCGAGTTCCGTCGCGTCGAAGGCGTCGTCCTGCAAAATGACAACGGGACGTGGCTTGCCGGCATACCCGCTGCCGCCTGCTACCGTCCAGATCTCGCCCCGCCTCACGCATCGCCCCAGTCCGAGACCGCATCGATGAAGGCCTGATCGTCGCGCGCCGAGCCGCTGGCGGCGACCGCCAGCGACTGACGATGCGCCTCGGACCGGAACGCGGGAGCGCGCACGTCCGGAACCCAAATCTGGATGGGCCGCAAACCCCGGCTGCGCAGGCGCTCGCGATGCTCGCGGACCTTTACGCGGGGGGGCTTTGGCTGAAGTCGGGGCCATGAGGATCGTCCGGAATGATAGGTTACATGTAACTTATCAGGAGCGGGGAGGTTTGGCCAGCCTTGGCGTGCAGATTGCCTTCTATCGGATGCCGCGGAGGATCGCCCGACCTACCCGCGCGGGGTGAAAGGCTGCGGTCTTTGGCCTTGTAAGATTTTAGCTCCCGACCGGACAGAACAGTTTCACGTGAAGCGGAACGCCTCAGCGCGCCGCCTTAGCGATCTCCGGCAGCAGAGTCTGGGCGAAGAATTCGTCGTTGAGCGGCCCGACGAAGCGATAGGCGACCTTGCCGTCGCCGGTGATGACGAAGGTTTCGGGAACGCCATAGACGCCGAGGTCGATCGCGGCGCGCCCGTTGGCGTCGGCGCCGATCGTCGCGTAGGGGTCGCCCTCCTGGCCCAAAAGCTGGCGCACATTGGCGGCGCTGTCCTTGTAGGCGAGGCCGACGAGCCGCACGCCGAGAGCCTGCAACGCTTGATCGCCGGCGATCCGCATCAAGATCGGATGCTCCTCGCGGCAGGGGACGCACCAGGAGGCGAAGACATTGACGATCGTCACATGGTTTTGCCGCAGATCCGCGTCGGAGAGGCCATCGGCGTCCTTCAGCCCCTCGATTCCGGGCAGCGCGAACGGCGGGACCGGCTTGCCGATCAGCGCCGAAGGCAGGCGCGAGGCGTCGCCCGAAAACAGCCGCGCGAGCAGCAGCGCCGCGATCGCGCCGAACACCAGCAACGGCAGAAAGACGAGGAGCGAGGCTCGTTTGGCAGGCGCGGGCGCGGCCGGTTGCGGTTCGCTCACGCTCATTTCGCCGCGCGCCCGGAATCTTGGGGCGTCGTCTCGTTCGCCGCGGCCGGGAAAATGCGACAGCGCCCGCTTGAGGGCGAAGTAATCGCCGCAGGATGAAAAAGATCATCGCCGCCATGACGACGAAGCCGAAGCGCATAGGCCGCGACGACGATAGCCGAAATGCGGATCGGCGTCATCAGCGCGCTTCCCAGCGAAGCCGGAGCGGCGGCGAATTCCCCGCCTCGGCGTCGGCCGCGAGGATCGAGAGGCGGCGCAGGCGCCGGCGCAGGATTTCATTGCGGATCGCCATGAGATGCAGCGTCGCGAACAGCAGGGTGAAGGCGAGCGCCATGACGAGCAGCGGCCACAGCATCGAGGCGGCGATCGCCGGGCCGCCAAGGCGGAACACCGAGGCCGGCTGATGCAGGGTGTTCCACCAGTCGACGGAAAATTTGATGATCGGGATATTGATCGCGCCGACCAGCGTGAAGATCGCCGCGGCGCGCGCGGCCTTGCCCGGATCCTCGATCGTCCGCCACAGAGCGATGAGGGCGAGATAGATCAGAAACAGCACCAGCACGGAGGTCAGGCGCGCGTCCCACACCCACCAGGCGCCCCACATCGGCTTGCCCCAGAGCGAGCCGGTGACGAGGCAGAGAAAGGTGAAGCCGGCGCCGAGCGGCGCCGCGGCCTTTTGCGCGGCGTCGGCGAGCGGATGGCGCCAGACCAGCGTGCCGAGCGCCGCCGAGGTCATGACCATGTAGACGACATCGACAGCCAGGCGGCGGGCACGTGCAGATACATGATCCGCACCGTCTCGCCCTGCTGATAGTCGGGCGGGGCGACGAACCAGGCGAGATAAAGGCCGATTATCAGCAGCGCGGCGGTCGCCCCCGCCAGCCACGGCGTCAACGCGCCGACAAGCTGCAGAAAATTGCTCGGATTGGCGTAATTTCGCATGGGCTTCTGTGTCCGCGCCGGTTCAAACCCTGAACGGCTCAGCTTTTCCTGTATTTGGCGGTCAATCGCGCGGCAAACTGTCTATTCCGGCGAGGAGCCAAATGCAAATCGCCTTTGGTCGCTCGGAGCGACCCTCCGCGCCGGGTGGGTTCGGCGATTGCCCCGAAGGAGTTGAGGCAACAGGCTTACGCTCCAAAGCAGCGCGCGATGCGTATATTCGCTACCATGGTTTTGAGAGCCAAAAGTCAGCAAGAGGCGATCAGCGTTCAAGGTTTACGTGAAAAGGACCGCGCGTGGGTCGGCCCAGAAAAAAACCTAAGGCTTAAGCCTTTCAGTCAAATAAAGCAATAGCCTCACCATTACAGACTTAAGTCGCTCGACCTCAGCCAACGCAGCTTCAGTGCTCACTTTATTACTCATCAACAATGAATTGCTCCATTGCCTTCCCGGTATTTCTACTCGTGTACCACGCTGTCCATCCCTCTGCGAAACGTTGCCTCTGCGCTACATTATCTGTGATACAAATATCGGTATAAGTAAAACACAATAAGCTTTCTGTATCATATTTATGCTATAGGATAGCGTGTTAATCGGGATCAATTCACGAATGGATGAAAAAAACATCGTTTCAAAGCTGTAATGGAAAAACGTGAACCACGTCGGCTTACCTTCGAATTCAAAAGCCGCAGAATTCGACTTTAAATGCGGCTAAATTAACAGCCGCAAACACGACAACGGTTGCACCGAATAGCATAACAGTCGCAAATGCGTCTGTAAATAAGTAAATCAAGATCTCTTATATTCACGTAGCAGCTTAGCAACAAATAGAGAAATGCGGTTTGCTAATAAACAAAACTCAAGATGCGATCTAAAAGTATTCAGTTCTGTGGGTGTCATTTCAACGATGGTCAACGCTTTAATCTTTATGGATTCATCCAATTTTTGTTTTATGACAAAGTCTCTTGCAATCCTATTAAAAAGCGTATCGTATATTAGTATTACAGAATTTGGCTTGAAAGCGAGTACGATCCTAGCAACAGAGTGAGCGCGCCACCTAAAATATACAACGCATTCTTGTCGTCAACGCTCAAGATGGCCGCTATAGCGATTAGGAAAATTGTAAAGTTATATCTAAATGATCTGAAAAATGAAAAAAGGCTATTCAGTAACGCTATCAAAAACATCCAATTGTTTGTCTTTAGGACGAATTTTGGAATATACCACAACAATACCAGTATAGGATAGAACAATATAAATAACGTCCATACTATAATATTCTTGCTATCAAGTAATAGTAAGAATATGCTTCCAATAGCAATGACAAAAAAGAACTTATATTCAATAACCCACGAAAAATTGCGGAAATATGTGTTAATTAGGAATGTGTCTATATCATAAACAAAAAGTTTTGATATCACAAATAACCAGATTGCCAACGCTGTAGCATGGCTGATCACCTTTGCAAGCTTTCCAAAAAAAGCGTCGCGTCGTGGCTCAGGCGATCGGTCCTCAGGAGGGGAGGGCTGGATAACGAGTTCCTGCATGATTTCGCGTCATTTGAATGAAAGTGTGCACCCCGACGAAACATAAGCACGAGCAATCATTTTGTAAGGACAGGGCGGAACGGAGAGCCCGCAATCCCCGTAATTCGCGATTACCCCATCCATTGAGCTCGACGAATCGCGAAGTTTTGTCGGGCTGACGCGACGCACAGCGCCATTTCGTGCGATTTTATTCGAGAAACGAAACCCTAGACACATAAAGCCCGCCAAGGAGGCGAGGTCGGTTCTCGGCAAACCGGGGAATATCAGCCAGACGGGCTGACTAGTTCACCATCGATTACAAGGGCGGAACTGCTCGATAATAGAGGCCATTGGCGCCATAATAGGGCCGGTACCATGTTCCGCCGCAGACGTAATAGTTGCCCCGCCGACGTATTGATAGGGGCATCCCTCCGGGACGGTGGCGACGATGGCTCCGATCGCCACAGTCGCAGCCGCCGCGGCGCCGACGGCCGCGGCGCCGCAGCCCCAGCAGCCGCCGCCATAATAGCTGTTGACGACGGCGGGGCCGTGAAAGCCGCCGGCATAATAGCCGCCGGCGTGCCAGCCGTCACCGTGCCAAGTGCCGCCGTTGACGGCGGTTCCATGCCAGCCCTCGCCGGCGACGCCGCCTGCATGCTAGGCCGTTCCGCCAGCGTTACGCCGCCGGCATGCCAGCCGCCGGCGGGGCCGATAGCTCCGGCATGCCACCCGCCGTCGACGCCGCCCGCATGCCAAGCGCCGCCGCCGCCGGCGTGAAATCCGCCGCCGCCGAAACCGCCACCGCGAAGGGCGTCGGCGGTCTTTGGCGCGCCGGCGGCCAGCGCCAGGGTCAATATTGCCGCGCCCGTGAGCAAATTGCGGTTCATGTCGATGCCTTCAATGTCGAATTTGATGGAGCTGGGGACGCGTTGCTGGCGGAGCGCAAAGCGCCGCGCGCGGAAAATCGCCTAAGGCTTCTTCTCTGAGTTGTTTTCAGCGCCGCGGCCTCGTCAGGCCGGGCGAACGGAACTTCCTTCGTGTTCGGCGTCCGCTTCGGCGCAAAGGACTTGCTCGCGATGTCGCCGTCGAGCTTCCAATCGGAGAACTCGACCATGTGGCGCAGCTTGTCGGCGGGGTCGGCGGCGGTCGCCCAGATCAGGCGCGGCAGCTTGTCCTCTGCTCCGATCCAAATCTGCAGATGCACGTCTTCGTCCGAAATGGAAAGCACATCGGTGGTGGTTCCGCCAACCAGCGTCGATTTGCCGATGACAAAGGCGCTGGTTAGTCCGTCGGTCAGGGCCTTGTAGGGATCCGACACGAGAAAATCGACGAAGGGGAAGTAGATGCCGGCCTTCTGGTAAATCTTTCCGAGCATCTCCTCAACGTTGCCCGGAACGTCCGCGATGGCGATGAGGTCCTCCTCCGGCCTATACACGGCGACGGTGTTGCCGTCGAAATAGAACTCGGACGGCGGCCCGTCGCCAGGAACGATCACGCGCAGTTTGTCTGGCCGCGCGAGCAACACCTCCGAGCGGGAGTAATAAAAGAGAGGCTGCCCATTGCGGGCGGGAACGTCGAAGGCGGTGAGCGCGTCGAAGGAAATGGTTTTGGCCGCGGCGAGCTTTTCGCTCGACGCCTTGAGGATCTCGAGCGCCGCCGGTTCGATGGCGGGGTGCGCGGCCTCGCCCGCGGTCGGCGCCGCCGGGTTTTCGGCGAAGCCGATGCTTGCCGCGCTGGACAATATGAACGCCGCCGCAAACGCCGCTATTCCGAAATTTTTCATGATCACCTCTTCGAGCAATTCGCCCACGCATCCGCCCTTCATGGACGCAATCTGTGAACCTTTCTCGAAGAAGTAAATCATTGGCGGCGTATGCGCCGCTTATCCCCGGCTTAGCGTCGTCCGCCGCCGAACCTTTGCCGCCGCCGCGATCCTCGAAGCGGTCGCCGTCGCCCGCGCCAAACCCGCCGCCGTCCGCATGTCCTTCGCCGCCGTCAGCGGCTCGCCGCCAGCGTCACCCGCCGCGCTTCCTTGCGCGCCGGCCGCGCCGCCCATGCCAGCCGCCGCCGGCGCCGCCCGAGCTCCATCCTTCGCCTCGCGGGTCTGAATGAAAGCCGCCGCCTGCGCCGCCGCCATAGCTTCCGTAGGCGCCGCCATAGCTGCCCGGCGCGCTAGGATTGCTGCCGCTGACATAGCCGCCGCCATAGCCAAGGATAGCGTCCGCGCCGACAATGCTTGCCGCCGTATTTGCCCCGGCTTGCCAGGCCCCGCCGCGCCATCGGCCTCCCGTAGCGCCGCCTTGCCATCCCCCCGCAGCGCCGCCCCCGGCGCCGCCTTGCCATCCGCCGGCCCGAGCGCCGCCACCGCCGGCATGCCATCCACCGTCGGCGGCCGCGCCGCCCGCGGCGCCCCCGCCGCCCTCAGCGCCGGCCGCGCCGGCATGAAACGCGCCATCCTCGGCTCCGCCGCCGCGCCCAAAGGCTCCCGCGCCACCTGCGCCGCCGCCGGAATCAGCGCCGCCCAATCCTTGGCCGCCGGGGCGTCCGCCAAATCCGCCGCCTCCGCCGCCATGAAAGCCGCCGCGAAAGGCGTAGGCGGTGGCTGGCGCGCCGACGGCGAATGCTAAAGTCAATAAGGCCGCGCACCCGAACAAACTGCGTTTCATGGCAAAAGTCCTCAATGAAGAGACGTCCATGAGGATTGATGCGCGCGAAGCATGAAGTTTCGCGAAAATCCGAGCCTAGAAATTTAGGCGCATGTCCTGACAGCGAAGACCGTCGTTCCAACGTGGATCTCTTCGCTTCTCATTCGCTCATTTGGCGCAGCGCCGCCGCCGCGGCGATCGGCGCGCCGACGAGCGCAAGCAGGCTGATCGCGCAGAGAATCAGAAAAGGGGAGGCAAAGGACGCTCCGCCACTGGTCCCGCCGCCGGCGCCCGCCGCCGCGACCCCAAAGATCAGCGCCGGCACGCAAAGCGGCAGGATAAGCACCGGAAGCAGCAGGCCGCCGCGGCGAAGACTGACCGTCAGCGCCGCGCCGATCGCGCCGATCAAGGTCAACGCCGGCGTGCCGACAAGCAAGGATAGCGCGACGCTCCACAATTGGTTCGCTGGCAGCCCGAGCATCAGGCCGAAGAACGGCGCGGCTATGACGAGAGGCAGGCCGGTCAGGAGCCAGTGCGCCAGACATTTGGTCAGAACGATCAATTCGAGCGAAGCCCTGCTCGTCAACATGAGATCAAGCGAGCCATCCTCGAAATCGGCCTGAAACAGCCGGTCGAGCCCGAGCAAGGTCGCAAGCAAAGCGGAGATCCACAGTATAGCCGGCGCGATGCGTCCGAGCAGGGCGAGGTCGGGGCCGATGGCGAAAGGCGTCAGAGCGACGAGGATCAAAAAGAAGACGACGCCAAGGCTGGCGCCGCCGCCGATGCGCTGGCCGATCCGCAATTCGCGCAGAAACAGCGCGGGCAGCGGCGATTTTGTGCGTGTCTTTGGCGGCGCCGCCTCCTTCTTCACGCCGCTGCTCCAAGCCGGAGCGCGCGGGCGGGAAGATCGAGGTTCGCGTGTGTCGCCGCGATAATGATTCCGCCGTCCGCGAGATGCGCGGCCATGATGTTGTTCATCAAGGATTGAGCGCCGGCGTCGAGCGCGGTCGTCGGTTCGTCGAGCAGCCAGATCGGCCGGGGCGCGACGCGAAGTTTGGCGAGCGCGGCGCGGCGCTTCTGCCCGGCCGAAAGATAGGTCGCCGGCAGATGCGCGACATGGGCGAGGCCGAATTCGGCGAGCGCTTCGCTTGGGCGAGATCCGCGTCGATCGGAGCGCAGCAAGGCGGCGTGAAATTCGAGGTTCTCGATGACGGTGAGCGATGCTTTGAGGGCGTCGGCATGGCCGATGTAATGCGCCTGCTCGGCAAGCGTTTCCTCGGACGCGGGCGTCAGCGAAAGCGCGCCCTTCCGCGAGCGGAAGCAAGCCGGCGAGGGCGCGCAGCAAGGTCGATTTTCCGGCGCCGTTGGGCCCGGTTACGATGAGGCTTTCTCCCGTCTCGATCGCAAAGGAGAGATTGGAAAAGATGATGCGGCCGCCGCGTTCGACGGAAAGGCGTGAGGCTGACAGCCGCATGAAAAAGCAAACCGGCGTTGCGCAAAAAGCTGTGGCGAACTGTCTAGCATCCATGTAGTTCTCGGCGTAGAAATTATTTATAAACCGCCTGGATTCCTTCCCTGCCTTTTCCGACGCGCGGAGATAACGCCCATGGCCTCGCTCGACAGTTTCAAATGCCGCAAGAAGCTCACCGTCGGCAGCAAAACCTACCATTATTATTCCCTCAAGGCCGCCGAGAAGAACGGGCTCGCGGGCATCTCGCAATTGCCGTTCTCGATGAAGATCCTGCTCGAAAATCTGCTGCGCTTCGAGGACGGCCGTTCAGTTACCAAAGAGGATATCGAAGCGGTCGCCGCGTGGCTGACCAACAAGGGCAAGAGCGAGCGCGAAATCGCGTTCCGTCCGACCCGCGTTCTGATGCAGGATTTCACCGGCGTGCCGGCCGTCGTCGATCTCGCGGCGATGCGCGACGCGATGACCAAGCTTGGCGGCGATCCGCAAAAGATCAATCCGCTTGTGCCAGTCGATCTCGTCATCGACCATTCCGTCATCGTCGACGCCTTCGGCACCAGCAAGGCCTTCAAGACCAATGTGGATCTTGAATATGGCCGCAACGGCGAGCGCTACCGCTTCCTCAAATGGGGCCAAGGCTCCTTCGACAATTTCCGCGTCGTGCCGCCCGGCACCGGAATTTGCCATCAGGTCAATCTCGAATATCTCGCCCAGACGGTGTGGACCCGCAAAGAAAAGCATAAGCCCGCGCGCGGCAAGGCCGAGACCGTCGAGGTCGCCTATCCCGATTCGCTCGTTGGCACCGATTCGCATACGACGATGGTCAATGGGCTTTCGGTGCTCGGCTGGGGCGTCGGCGGCATCGAGGCGGAGGCTTGCATGCTGGGCCAGCCGCTGTCGATGCTGCTGCCGGAGGTGGTCGGCTTCAGGCTCGTTGGCGAACTTGGCGCGGGCGTCACCGCGACCGACCTTGTCCTGACCGTGACGCAGATGCTGCGCCAGAAAGGCGTCGTCGGAAAATTCGTCGAATTCTTCGGCTCCGGCCTCGCTCATCTCGCGCTCGCCGACCGCGCGACGATCGCCAATATGGCGCCCGAATATGGTGCGACCTGCGGCTTCTTCCCGATCGACGCCGAAACGCTCGCCTATCTCACGACATCGGCGCGCGCGCCGGCGCGGGTCGCGCTGGTTGAAGCCTATGCCCGGGCGCAGGGCCTCTATCGGACGCGCACCGCCGCCGATCCGGTCTTCACCGAGACCCTCGATCTCGATCTCGCCACCGTCACGCCGTCCATGGCCGGCCCGAAGCGTCCCGAGGGACGCATTGCGCTGGGAGCCGTCGGCAGCGGCTTCAAGACCGCCCTCGAAACCGAATATCGCAAGACC
Source organism: uncultured Alphaproteobacteria bacterium (assembly GCA_963815815.1). Classification (GTDB taxonomy): domain Bacteria; phylum Pseudomonadota; class Alphaproteobacteria; order Rhizobiales; family Beijerinckiaceae; genus Methylocapsa. The sequence goes on along the minus strand of CAWFIA010000003.1, from coordinate 122,140 downwards.
GCCGACGCGCAGACGCGCTATAAAGTCGAGGGCAAGGATTTCACGCTTGGCCACGGCGACGTCGTCATCGCCGCCATCACCTCCTGCACCAACACGTCGAACCCGAGCGTTCTCGTCGGCGCAGGGCTGCTCGCACGCAACGCCATCGAAAAGGGCATCGGCGCAAAGCCGTGGGTCAAGACCTCGCTGGCGCCCGGCAGCCAGGTCGTCGCCGAATACCTTGCCGCCTCCGGCCTGCAAAAGTCGCTGGACAAGCTCGGCTTCAATCTGGTCGGTTTCGGCTGCACCACCTGCATCGGCAATTCGGGGCCGCTCGCGCCGGAAATCTCGAAGGCCATCAACGAAAACGGCATCGTCGCGGCGGCGGTCCTATCCGGCAACCGCAACTTCGAGGGGCGCATCAGTCCTGACGTTCAGGCGAACTATCTCGCCTCGCCGCCGCTCGTCGTCGCCCATGCTCTCGCCGGAACCGTCGCGAAAGATCTCGAAACCGAGCCGCTCGGCCACGACAAGAAAGGCAATCCGGTGTTCCTCGCGGACATCTGGCCCTCCGACGAAGAGATCGGCGCCTTCATCGACAAATTCGTGACGCGGAAGGTCTTCAAGGAGCGCTACGCCGACGTTTTCAACGGCGACGTCAATTGGCGCAAGGTGAAGGCGCCGCAAGGCGAGACCTACAATTGGGACATGGGCTCGACCTATGTGCAAAATCCGCCCTATTTCGAGGGTCTGAAGATCGAGCCCGAGCCTGTCAAAGAGATCGAGAACGCCCGCATTCTCGCGCTGTTCGGCGATAAGATCACGACAGACCATATTTCGCCGGCGGGCTCGATCAAGGCGGCTTCTCCGGCGGGGGCCTATCTGCTCCAGCGGCAGGTCTCGGCCGAGAACTTCAACCAATATGGCACGCGGCGCGGCAATCATGAGATCATGATGCGCGGCACTTTCGCCAATATCCGCATCAAGAATTTCATCCTGCAGAAAGAGGACGGCACGACGCCAGAAGGCGGCTACACGAAGCATTGGCCGGACGGCGAGGAGATGTCGATCTTCGACGCCGCGATGAAGTATCAGGCCGAGGGCGTGCCGCTCGTCATCTTCGCCGGCGCCGAGTACGGCAACGGCTCCTCGCGCGACTGGGCGGCGAAAGGCACGAAGCTGCTTGGCGTGCGCGCCGTCATCGCCGAATCGTTCGAGCGCATCCACCGCTCGAACCTCGTCGGCATGGGCGTCCTGCCGCTGACTTTCGAGCCCGGCACGTCGTGGAAAAGCCTCAAGCTCAAGGGCGACGAGCAGGTCACCATCCACGGCCTCGGCGAGTCCCTGCAGCCGCGCCAGAAGATGGAGGCGGAGATCGCATACGCCGACGGCGCGGTGAAGAAAATTCCGCTCCTGTCGCGCATCGCAACTTTGGACGAACTCGACTATTTCAAGAACGGCGGCATCCTGTCTTACGTGCTGCGCCAGCTGGCCGCCTGAAGCGGTCAAGGCCGAAAGCGTGATTTTTCGGCTTTGGGCGCTCGCCGGCGTCGCGGCTCGGGAGATCCCGTACCGAGGAGATGCGGATTCAGAGGAAACGCGGAAAGAATTAAGCTCCCGATCGCAGGGTCGGGAGCCAAGATCGGACGCGTCATGGCTTGCAGGAGGACCTGCAAGCCATATTTTCATTCTGCTTTGGCGTTACTGGATAAGCATGGGTGGCGATGAGAGCGCGGGAACCTTGGCGCCGTTTTGTAGCGTATAGGTCACCGTGTAGGCGCGGATAAGATGTTCGCCAGCAAATGCCACATAGAGCCGTGATCGCGTCTTGTCGAAAGCAATCCCATAAGGCGCCGACGAAAGATTGCTTAACAGTGCCTTCGCACGAAGCAAATTGCCCGAGGCGTCCAACCCGATGCGGGTAACGGCAATGTCCAGTCCATCTGGGTCGGTGTAGAAGATATTATGATTGGAATCGACGGCCGCCGCGAAAGCTGATCCGAGCAGGTCAATGTGGTGGCGAAGAATGTAGGAATTGGCATCTAACCCTGATTGGAAAAGAACGGAAATATCATTGGCAAAGATATCTCCAGCGTGGCCTGAGAGCAATATAGGTGTCTCATACACATTGTAGTCAGCAGTATTCGGCCGAATAAACAGCCTGAAAACCTGCCCATGATCATATGCCAAGGCGTATCGGCTGTTGGCCGGCAGAGCAGAATAACCTCCTTGGATTTGGAGCTGATTATAAGGTAGAATAGATCCATTTTGGGTATTTTGGAACTTCGCGTAGAGGATTCCAAGGTCGTTGCGGTAGCAATTTATTGGAGGATTTGTGATATTTCCGCTATTTCCCTTGGCCTGATATAGGATATTATCGGCATCTATTGTCATAGTTATGGGGCTGTCACCGGGCGGGACGGGCAGCGTGTTGATGGACTGGCCCTGTGCATTATAGACATTGATCTGGCTATTTGACCCGACGATGCCGGCATAGACGATCCCGTCGCTGTTGACCGCTAGGGAGAAAGGGTTGGCCACCGTAACAAACGTCGAGACGACGTTTGAGACAGGATTGTAAACGGCGACTTGGCCGGCTCCCGGATCGGCAATATATACTTTGCCGGAATTCTGGTCGACGGCGAGCCCATAAGGGTACTTCAACGTCGCCGCCGCCGCGCCATCAAGTATTGAACCTGCCAGCAGCGGAAGAACTGCCGCGATGGCCTTTGCAATTCGATCGATCCTCATAGAAAGTCCCCTCAGGAAGAGTTTTTCGAATGAGAAGATCTAGCCATTTGTCGCGGCGCGAGAGCGTGGCATTTCCCACATGGCGCGCCCTCCTTCGAGCGCCGCGCGGCGCGATCGCGGTCTCGGCGCCTTGTCAAAGATAGGGACTTGCTGCTTGCCAGCATGAGAATGATGTGATTGGTAACCCTTCAAAAAGGGCGCGATATCAAGGGCTCATCAATGGCCGTCTATAAACTCCTGATCCTGCCAGGCGACGGCATCGGCCCCGAGGTCATGGCCGAGGTCGAGAAAATCACGAGCTTCCTGAGCTATGAGGGGCTGGTCAAATTCGAGGTCGAGAGAGGTCTCGTCGGCGGCAGCGCTTACGACGCCTATGGCGTCGCGATCAGCGAGGCCGACATGGCTCGGGCGGAAGCCGCGGACGCGGTTTTGCTCGCGGCTGTGGGCGGTCCGAAATGGGACCACGTCCCTTACGAGCAGCGGCCGGAGGCGGGACTTCTAAGGCTGCGCAAGGATTTGCAGCTTTACGCCAATCTGCGCCCGGCGATCTGCTATCCGGCGCTGGCCGACGCTTCTTCGCTTAAGCGCGAGGTGGTCGACGGCCTCAACCTCCTGATCGTCCGCGAATTGACCGGCGGCGTCTATTTCGGCGAACCGAAACATATCATCGATCTCGGCGACGGGCAGAAGCGCGCGATCGACACCCAGGTCTATGATACCTATGAGATCGAGCGCATCGGCCGCATCGCCTTCGAGCTGGCGCGCAAGCGCCGCAACAAGGTGACGTCAGCCGAAAAGCGCAACGTCATGGTGTCGGGCGTGCTCTGGCACGAGGTCATCTCGGCGTTGCACGTGCGCGACTTCCCCGATGTCGAGCTTGAGCACCAGCTCGCCGACGCGCTCGGCATGCAGCTCGTGCGCCGCCCAAAGCAATTCGACGTCATCGTCACGGACAATCTGTTCGGCGACCTGCTTTCGGATGTCGCCGCCATGCTGACGGGCTCGCTCGGCATGCTGCCGTCCGCCTCGCTCGGGGAAAGAAACCCGATCAGCGGCGCGCGCAAGGCGCTCTACGAGCCAGTGCACGGGTCGGCGCCCGATATCGCCGGTAAGGGAATCGCTAATCCGATCGCGATGATCAGCTCGCTCGGCATGGCGCTGCGCTATTCATTCAACAACGACGATCTCGCCAACAGGCTCGACCGGTCGATCGCGGCCGTGCTGGCGAGAGGGCTGCGCACGGCCGACATCGCCGGCGGCGCGGCGACGGTTTCCACCACCGAGATGGGCGACGCCATCCTGGCCGAGCTGAAGATCGCCGTGCATTGAGCGATTGGCATGCTAGCGCTGCAAACGCGGCGCCTTCAAATGACAAAGGTGACCGGCCAGCCGGCCGCCTTTTTGGTTTTGCCATTCAGGGGAGGGCCGGTGTAGATGGTTTTTAAATGGCTTTTCGGAGGTGTCGACGAAAGCCGCGACCGCGAACTCGCGGACAAAATGATATTCAGTTGGGAAATCGATCAGACCAAAATCTCACCATTGACCTTAAAGTTGGATGAGACGTGCGATGCTCGCGAAAAGGCGTTTTTCGCAGTGTTAATCGCCTGGCATATTGGCCGTTGTTACAAAGATATCCGCGCTTTCCTTCGAGCGCGCGACCGCTACGGTCCCTCGGAACAAATTCAACGCCCTTATGAGTGCAAGGGCGATGAAAGATATTGGTGACAAGGCAACCAAGATTTCACGCTCAGATAGAACCTTACTTAGAGGTTTTAGAAGATTCAGAAGTCGGGGAAATCATCGCCCATCTTGAGCAGAACAAGATGGCCTAGTTGGATGTGTGGCGCAAGCAGCATATGAATTCGAGGTTGCAATAGCATCCGCTGAGACAGTCTGATGTGGGGTTGGCTCACATTAGAGAACACGAGGGTCTTTGCCGGACCGCTCGCGACGGTGCTCGCTTCCACAGCAGCTGCATACTTTGCCAGAGCACAATGGCGTGTAGCAGAAGCACAAAAAAACATCGCGTTCGATAAACTTAAATTAGATTTGTTTGAGAGGCGGTACGCAATCTATATCTCAACGAAAGAATTGATAGAATACATTTTACAAGGGAGGGAGGGAAGCATGGAGGATATTGCTTTCGTGCGTTCACATTATATCACCATGGATGAAGCCCGCTTTTTTTTCGAACCCGAGATTCGAGCCCTACTTACGAATGTTCATAAGGAATGCGAGACATATTTAGAAATGGTCGCCGAGCAAGAGGCAATGCACCCTGAGGCCGACCCCCAAGCATGGCGCGAAAAGGCCAGCCACCGTGCACAACTAAGGGAGATGGGTGCAAACCTCCCAAAGAGTTTTTGAAAATGCCCTCGCGTTTAAGCAGGTCACCCAGTTGAACCCATCGAACCGCCGAAACGTCTCCACTGGGCGCGGACACCGTTAAGGATCTTTTGCGCCGCTTAATTGTCGCTCCTGACGCCTCGCAATTGTTCAGCGCGACAAATTGTGGAATTGCTCAATCTTCGGAGGCGTCGCTTCGTCCCGACTTTTGCGCCGGCGGCTAGTCGACCCGCGGCGTCTCAAACTCCAGGATCGGCGATGGACGCCCAGGCACCTCCAGCGGCCAGGGCAGAATCTCGTTGCCGTAGAGCGAGCGTTGGGCCACCTGGTCTGGCGTCCGTGCGAAGATCGTGTTGACGGTCACGTAATTCGACATGCTGCCCACGGGGACGACGGGCCCCGGATCGAGAAAGCTGCGTTGATTGACGGTGAGCGGCGGACGCTCGCCGGCGTAGGCGATCGCGACCGGCTGTTGCTGGCGGTGATGCCGGGCCTTCGTTTGCGCCGAGGCGGGAGCAAGCGTCGCTACGAGAGCGGCGGCGCCGATAGCGGCCAAAGCCGCTTTGCGATATGTGACGAAAGCCATGACCGTTTCCCCTATTGCCACGCTTATAACGCATCACTCACGCTTTCGTTCAGGGCGAAGCCGAAGAAATTTCGCGCCCTGACGTTTTTGCCGGCTCCTGCGAGGCGACATCATCGGAAATTGATTTCCGGCAGGCGGTCTCGTCTGTCAGCTCGCGCGCGGCGAAAAAGGCGACAAGGTCTTTGTCATCGACGTCCGGAAGCAGCTCAATTGCGTCAATGAAACAGGCGAGCTCCCCTTTCGGCAGCAGGGGCGCGCCGTCGCCGCCGCCAGCCCCGGCGCAGGCAAAGCCAGCGATGCGCAGGCTGCTCGAAGAATCGGCCGCAGTTGCACGCCGGAAGCCGACGCAAGCGGCATCGGCGCCGCGCGGGCGGATCATATTGAGATTGGCGGTCTCGAACGTTCCGAGCCGCGTCGGCAGGGCTGTGGGCTGAGCGGCGAAAGTGATCGCGCGTCCGGTTTCGGCGGCGCGGCGCGCGAGTTCGACAAAAAAGGCGCCTCGAGAGTGGCTTCGGTCCCCACCCGGTAGATGATCAAGCGCAAATACGGGCCGGGTCCAGCGACGTCGCCAAAGTCGAGAATGTCCTGCTGGCCGCCGCCGGTCCGATGCCGGCGGGCCGCATAGGTTCTTGGCTGCAAGGAGAAGTCGGGCGCGGCGATGGCGAACAATGGCTGAGATTTGGCGATTGGCGCCCACGCCGGCGGCGGGGCGGGAAGCTCGCCGGCGCCGGCGAAGGACGAAGGCTCGGACGATTGACGCAGCGCCATGACGCAGCCGATCGCGAGCGCCGCCAAAGCCCCAAGAGCGAAGCGGCGCCTTAAGCGCGCGGAACGTTTGGCGCGCGATAGAGGCAGCCGCCGCGGCGCGCAAAACGCCTCCTCGTCGTCGAAATCTATCGATAGCCGATCCTCGAAAGCAAGCGCCGCATCAACCATTCCTTCGCTCCTCAACGAAGCGCGGGCGACTATGCTGATTGAAGCTTTCGCCAAAAGTTACCGATTGCGCGCATATTGCCGTTAGCCTCAACGGAGCCTTTACGTTCAGCGTTAACGCCTTGTTCAGCGCAGCCGTGGGCGACGCCTTGCGTTGCGGCCTCGCCGCGCATGGCTTATGTACGAAGATCGTTGCCTGACGCGGGAGGGGCGTGCCGCACGCGCCGCCGCAATGGAGAAAAAAATGGGTTTCAAGGTCGCAGTCGTCGGCGCGACGGGCAATGTCGGGCGCGAGATGCTCGATATTTTGGCCGAGCGGCGGTTTCCGGTCGATGAGGTCATCGCGCTCGCGTCCTCGCGCTCGATCGGGACGGAGGTCTCCTTCGGCGACAAGACCTTAAAATGCAAGGCGCTCGAAAACTATGACTTCAGCGGCGTCGATATCTGCCTGATGTCGGCCGGCGGCGCGATCTCGAAGGAATGGTCGCCGCGCATCGGCGCGCAGGGCTGCGTCGTCATCGATAATTCCTCGGCCTGGCGCTATGACTCCGACGTGCCGCTTGATCGTGCCGGAGGTCAACGCCGACGCGATCGCGGGTTTTCGCAAGAGGAACATCATCGCCAATCCGAACTGCTCGACGGCGCAACTCGTCGTCGCTCTGAAGCCTCTGCACGACAAGGCGAAGATCCTGCGTGTCGTCGTCTCGACCTATCAATCCGTCTCGGGCGCCGGCAAGGAGGCGATGGACGAGCTTTTCGCGCAGACCCGCTCGATCTTCGTCTCCGATCCGGTGAGTTCGAAGAAAGTTCCCCAAGCGCATCGCGTTCAACGTCATTCCCCACATCGACGTCTTCATGGAGGACGGCTCGACCAAGGAAGAATGGAAGATGATGGTCGAGGTGAAGAAAATCCTCGATCCGAAGATCAAGCTGTCCGCCACCTGCGTGAGGGTGCCGGTGTTCATCGGCCATTCGGAGGCGGTCAACATCGAGTTCGAGAAGCCGATCAGCGCCGAGGAGGCGCGGGACATTTTGCGCGAGGCGCCCGGCTGTCTCGTCATCGACAAGCGCGAGCCTGGCGGCTACATCACGCCGCATGAGGCGGCGGGCGAGGACGCGACCTATATTTCGCGCATCCGCGAAGACCCGACGGTCGAGAACGGCCTCGCACTCTGGGTCGTCGCCGACAATCTGCGCAAGGGCGCGGCGCTGAACGCGGTGCAGATCGCCGAGATGCTGGTCAACCGCAAGCTGATCGCGCCAAAGCAAAAGGCGGCGTAAGGGCGTCGAACATTTCAGGCGCGCCCGCTTTTCGCGGTCTTTGCCGAAAGGCGGGCCATGAATTTGGCGAAGTCTATGACCGCCCGTTCATGGAAGCCTTCGCCGATTAATCCTTCCTCGTCCTGGCACGAGACCCGGAAGCGCAGTTTGCGTCCCTCGACGGCGATGAGCTCGACCTCCGCCGTCGCGATCATGCCGACCGGCGTCGCCGCGACATGGCTGACGTCGACGTGGGTTCCGACCGTTCTTTCTCCCTCGTCGAGATAGGGCCGCAGCGCCTCGATGCAGGTCCATTCGACAAAGCCCACCAAAAACGCCGTGGCGAGGACCGGCGGCATGTCGGCGAAACTGGCGAAGGCGGAAGATACCGAAGGAACGGTTAGGGACTCATCGACGCGCAGCGTCTCGACATGCCGCAGGCCGGGTTTCAGGTCAGATTTCATGTCGCCGCCCATGCATTAGCTAAAACGCGCGCTCGCGGCGCCCTAGCCGTGGCGACAACTTAGGGCATCGGACGGAAAACAGCTATGCGGAGGGGCAAGCGCCAGCTGCTGGGCCGCTCGGGACGCCCCGGCCAAGGGGGAATTACTGGGATTCTTAATGAGGCGACGGCGTCAATTTGGAGACCTGGCGTATCGGGGAGCTGTAAGAGTGGTGCGCTTCGGGGAGCGGACCGTCACTGGCCACGCCGCAGATAGCCATTCATTGCGGAGTTTTTTAATCGCGGCGGCGCGTGCCTCATCCTCAGGTGTGATTTCCCACACTTGCCCAGTCCGCGAGACCGTAGCTTTGGCGCGTCAACTGGGTCGGTGCATGCGGCAATGGAAAGCCGCCGCCGGAGCGCTGGGCACGGCGAAAGCATCAGAGGGGGGATTGGAATGACGAAGCCCCTTAAGCGCCAAAACGCGGCTGCCCAATAAACCCGCATTCGCTAAGGGTTAGGCATGGGCTCAAAATAAACCTATCCCGAGATTCCTGCCGGTCTGGGTTTAAAATTTTCTGAACGCATCAGTGTGCGCGCGTTGCTGGCTGTCCCGAAAAGCTGACGGCGGCCATTCGTGACATTCGAAACGACTTTCACAGATTGAACATACGGGGGGCCAAGTTATGAAAGTTTTAATCACCGGTTCGGGCGGATTGATCGGATCATCCTGTGCTCGCAAGCTGGCCAGCCAAGGATGGGACGTCGTCGGCGTCGATAATAACATGCGCCAGGAATTTTTCGGCGAACAAGGCTCGACGGCTGCCATCGTTACCTATTTGTCCGCGACATTCCCCCGGTACAGACATTACGCAATCGATATCCGTGACCGCAGCCGGTTGAGAGACCTTTTGAGGGCTGAGCGTCCGCACTTCATTATTCACACTGCTGCCCAGCCTTCCCACGACAAAGCCGCTTCCATTCCCTACGATGATTTCGACATTAACGCTGTGGGAACATTGAATATGCTTATGGCAGCCAAGGATTTTTGTGCCGAGTCACCATTTTGTTTCACCAGTACTAACAAAGTTTACGGCGACAGACCGAATTACTTAGCCCTGGAGGAGTTGGAGACCCGTTATGATTACGCTGACGGTCTAGACAGCATTGATGAAACGATGTCCATCGACAATTGCCTGCATTCAGTGTTTGGCGCTTCCAAGGTGGCGGCCGATGTTCTCTGCCAGGAATTCGGCCGATACTTTAAAATGCCGATCGGCATTTTTCGGGGTAGTGGTCTTACCGGCCCGCAGCATTCGGCGGTCGAGTTGCACGGTTATCTGGCGTATATTGTTTCGTGCGCTATCAAAGGTAAGGAATACACGATTTACGGTTATAAGGGAAAACAGGTTCGCGACCAGATTCATTGCGACGACGTCACTTCCTTGTTTCTCGAATTCTATAAGCAGCCCCGCTTCGGGGAGGTCTATAACCTCGGAGGCGGCCGGGCGAACAGTCTGTCGATCCTGGAAACAATTGAAGCTTTGAAGAATATGGGTTTCAATTTGAAGCACAGCTTCGATGAATCCAACCGGATTGGGGATCACATCTGCTATATTTCCGATCTCACCAAGCTCCGATCTCATTTTCCCAACTGGCGTCAGCAATACGATATTGGTGGAATTCTCACAGAAATCGTCGAGCGGCACTATTCTAAATCGGACGCGTCCAGGCCGATGTTCAACCCGGGGCCGATCTGGCATAGCTGGATGCCCGGGGGATGTCCCGCTTGATGTTGAAAATCTGGGGGCAAGGTCACGGCAAACCCTGACACTTCGGCTATTATGGAGCGATTGCGCACAAGCTGACGGACGAACAGATTAAAGAGGTCGCGGCCTATCTCAGCTATCTGGAGTAGTCGCTCCTTTGGTTAATCATCGAGGCGGCTCCGGCGCCGCTCTGTCCCTCTACTCGAAAGGGCCGCAGAGCCCCGACGCAGACCCGTAAGCCGTTAGCGAACAGGGCAGTTGGGTCCGAGCCCATGAACGCGACTACCCCTTCCCCTCGCCCTTGCTGAACAGGAACGGCGCGACGTCGCGCACCCCCGGTGCGCGGGCGACGCCATAGGGCATCGGCCGGCAGACCGCCATGGCAGAGAGGCCGACGCGCGCTGTGAGCAGCCCGTTGAGCACCCCCTCGCCGAGGCGGGCGGAGAGTTTCGCCGCGATGCCGTGGCCCAAAAACTGCTGCACAATGCTGTCGCCGACCGCCATGCCGCCGGTGATCGCGATATGCGCGCCGATCGAGCGCAGCACTTTGATAAAGCCGAGGAGACCCGGCCGGCCGCCGTAAATCACTGAGATGCGCCGGATGAGGCGGATCGCCTGCGCCGCGACGAAGACAACGTCGATGATCGCTCTCGGCGAGATCGCCGTCACCATCGAGACGCGCTTGGCGGCGCTGGCGATTTCCTGGCGCACTTCGAGGTCGAGCGGATGGATCAGCGTGCGCTCGGCGATGTCGATGAGGTCGCGGCCGTCGACGATGTCGTGGGCGAAATCGCGCAGCTGATCGCGCGCCAGCGCCGTCTCCGCGCGCGTCGCGTAGAGAGCGCTGAGCTCCTGAACCAGGCGGCGGGCGTCCTTGAAGTCATCGGCCTCACGCGCCTTGGCGAGGCCGGCGTGCAGCTCGGCGATACGGCGCTGGCGCAGCACGCCCGCCGCCTCACGGCTGGCGAGAACGATCAGCGCCAGTCCGGCGAGGGCGGCCAGAATAAGGCCGACGACGCCAAGCGCCGGGGCGCGGGAAAACAAGTCGTCGATAAGATGGTTGATCCAGAGTCCCAGGCTCAGGGCGATCAGGCCGCCGGCGGCCGACCAGAAGATGCCGCCCCATGACAGGAACCAGCGCTCGCCGAGGCCTTTTTGCTGCGCCACCTCGACAGCGGCCTCCTCGGAGTCGAGATCGCTCTCCTCCATCGCGGCCTCGACCTCGGCCTCATAAGGATCGCGCGCCGGCTCGATCAGCACCGGCGCGCGCGGGCTCTCCGTCTTGTCCTCGGACTCAAGGTTCAAATCCTGCAGGCGAAACGCGCGCGGGCGTTTGTGGTCGGGCTGCATCGGGGCGTCTCTTGGCTGGGAGAGGGGGTCACGTCATTTTGTCGCCGAAAAGGAACTGCAGCGCGCGGTCGAGGCGGATGTGCGGCGGCGGCAGCAGGCTTTCGTCCGCGGCGCGCACGGGGACCGGCGGGCGAAAGCGCACGAAGCGATAGTCGATCTCGTTCGCGGGCGTCGGCCGCTTGGGATCGGGCGCGGCGTCGCGAAAGACGACCTTCGGATTGGCCGGGAGCTCGCCCGGAAAAATCGCCGCCTCCGTCTTTCCATCAAAAACTTCGTCGCCAATTTGCTCGCCGTCGAGCGGGGTGCCGATGACAGCTTCGAGCGCAGGTCCGCCGGGGCCGTTGACCCGCGCCTCGCGCGTCGCGCGGACGGCGGCGAGGGCGATGACGTCGACCTCGGCGCCGACATCCTCGACGCGAGCGATGGCCTTGGCGGTCAACAGCCGCAAGATCGCCTCCAGCCGGTCATGGCTGGTGTGGTGCAGGTGATCGGCCTTGGTCGCCGCGAACAGAATCTTGTCGATCTTCGGCCGGAACAGCGCCGAGAGGACATTGCTGCGGCCGGCGCGGAAGGCGGTCAGAACATCGCCGAGGGCGAGCTCCAGGTCGCGCACGGCGGCGGGCCCGGCGTTGAGCGCGGCGAGCGCGTCGACCAGCACGATCTGCCGGTCGAGACGCGAGAAATGGTCGCGGAAGAAAGGCTTCACCACATGCGCCTTATAGGCCTCGTAGCGGCGCTCCATCATAGCCGCCAGCGAATCCGGCGGATAGATGCCGTCTGGCTCCATAACGAGCGGCGCGAACGTCAACGCGGGCGAGCCGGCGAGATCGCCGGGCATCAGGAAGCGCCCCGGCGGCAGGCTCGAAAAGCCGTATTCCTCGGCGCGGCAGGCGCGCAAATAGGCGGTGAACAATTCCGCTGAGCGGCGCGCGTCCTCCTCGCTGAATTTGGCCTTGGGGTCCCTTTGCGCGGCGAACCCGCGCCATTGCGCCGCCAGGGGCGCACGCGCGGCGACGGCGGCGGCGAAAAAGGATTCCTTCGACCATTGCGCGAAGGACTTTGACAGCAGCGGCAGATCGAGCAGCCATTCGCCGGGATAGTCGACGATGTCGAGCGTCAGCGACTGCCGCCCCGGCCGCAGCCCGGTCTTTTGCTGGAATTCGAGGCGAAGCCGCAATTCCGAGATGCGGCGCGTCGATTGCGGCCAAAGGCGCGCCTCGACGCGCCCGTCCGACCCGGCCAACGCCGCGACGTGATCCTCATAGGCGAAGCGCGGAACGTTGTCGTCCGGCTGCGGCTCCAGCGCGCCGGTGATCAGGCGCCCCTCAGAGTGGACGCGAAACACCGGCAATGGATTTTTCCGGCCGCGCATGGCCGGGCTCGTCGCTTTGGTCAAATGTTCGATGAGGGCGGTGATGAATACGGTCTTGCCGGCGCGCGACAATCCCGTGACGCCGAGCCTGACGTGCGCGCCGGCGGAAAGATCGACGAGGCTTTGCGCGACGGCGCGGGCTTCGAAGAGAAAATCGGAGATTAGCGGCAAAGGAGAAGTCCGGCTGGATTTCTTGAAAAGGGCGGCGCCAGCGCGTCGCGCCCGCCTGCGACAAACCAGAGCGATAGCTCCGAATCAAGCCTCTTCGGCAGTATGACGCCCTTATTGCTGTTGCGCCGCCGCCGGCGACGGCTTGGCCGCCATTCGGCTTTCCCTGTTCCGCCGCGCTTCTGTTTCAATCGCCGCCGCGATGAGATCGATGCGGGCGGCGAAGGGACCGATCTCGACCCTCGCCATGTTCCCCATGAAGAGCGGCAGGGCAGGGCTCGGCGCGCCGTCCGCCGTAAACAGCCGCAGGTCGTCGTCGGGACTGGCGGCGATCCCTTCGATGGCGCGAAGCGCATATTGACGGATGCGCTCGGTTTCGCCGGCGCAGCTCGGGACGGCGAGCAGGGGAGCGAGACTCAGCGGTTCGAGGGCGGCCAGTCTCAGCGGCGCGGGCGCGGACTGTTTTTCGCCCATGCCGACGGCGATCTCGGGAGCGGGCATCAGCCGGATTTTCGGCGCGGCAACGACCGAGCGCCGGAGAGGGGCGGCGGCTTTCGCCTTACTGGAGCCGCCGAGCGCCGGCCGGTGCGCGGCGAGCCAGCGCGCCCGCAACGTATTGCCGATGCCTCGCGGCGCCAGCGCTGCGAGGCTGGGGCCGCCGCTTCGGCGTGCCGAGGCGCCGCCGCATTGGGCGGGCGCCCAGCGCGACAGAATCGCCTGAGCGGATCGTCGATTATAGACGAGATAGTAACGCCGCAGCAGCATCGCCGCTACGACCGCTCCTTCGAGGGCCGAGGCGAAAGCGACATGTCCCTCGGCGTCGGCGGCGATTTCTCCGGCCCAGCCGGCGCGTTTGACGCACCAGTAATTGTTCAGCTTGACGCAGCGCGGCATTCCGGGCGGATCGTCGCCGACTAGCCGCGCCAAAGGTGCCGCCGCTAGGTCAAGGCTTTGCGCGGCCTCGAACCGCCAGTTCGACACGGCGCGTTTTGCCGGAGCAAACGCGGCGGCGCCGCTCCAAACCGACGGCGAGACTTTCTGAAGAAGGGCCAAGGCTTGCGGCGCGGCGAACTCGGCCCGCGCTTCAGCCTCGAGGGCTGGCGTGATGGCGAGTGCGACCAGGCTGAAAATTTCCAGCAGCATTGCGTGCTTCCGGCCAGGCGGAATCAAATTTCGACCAGTCTAACGCGGATTTTTGACAAATGGGGGTCGCGATAGAAGGTCCCGTTTTATTTCTGCAACGTCGCCAAAGTTATGAAGCGGGCGAGGCGTCCTTCACCGCCGCTCGCTGTCTTCCAATCTTCGTCTTCGAAATCGATGACGGCGAGGCACGGAGCCGGGAATTGCGCGCGGACTCGCGCGAGATCGGCGCTATCGCCGCGCCTCGCCAGAACGACGGCGGCCTCGGCGAGCCCAGGATTATGCCCGATGATCAGAAGGACCCCAATGGAAGGCGGCGTCTCGCCGATGAGCGTCAAAATCGTTGTCCTGCTGGCGTTATAAAGCGCCGGCGTGACGACGCCGGAAAGCGGCTGTGAAATCGCGTGCTCGATCTCGCCGAGCGTTTCAATCGTTCGCTGCGCGGGCGAGACGAGCGCCAGGTCGGGGGCAAGACCGGCAGCGCTCATATAAGCGCCAAATCTGGCGGCGCTGGCTTTGCCGCCCGGCGTCAAGCGTCGGTCGACGTCCCTTGCGCCTGCTGCAGATGCGGCTTCGGCATGGCGAAGGAGGAGAAGCCGAAGCATTTAAACGCGCGCAAATAGAATTCGGGACGGCACAGCTGAGCGGCGACCAGCTTTGCCATATCTCTATGAGATATGAAATCGCCTTTATGCCCAATGAAACCCTTGCGCCGCGCCGACCGATCCGTGTCGCGGCCTCAATCGCAATGAGAGCGCCGCTTGTCACCAGGGACGAAAACTATAGTCCGCGCTCGTTTTCGTTTCGCGATGGCGTCCAAATTGGGAGAAGAATTTGCCCCTAAGATTTCGTCAAGCGCTCAATGTTTTCAGCGGCTTTTTCGCCTGCCTCTTTGGTAGCGTCGACCGCCGTTTTCAAGGATTTCGTCCAGGCTTCCGTATAGGTTTTGCTCATTTCCAGCGGAAACGACGCCATTAGCTCGCTAAACTTGCGTGCGTGTTGCGACAAATGCTCGAAGGCTTCGCGGACGTAGCTGGTCTGGATCGCAAGGACGTCGGACAGGCCATGAGCCTGGCGTAATTTTTCGATCGTCTCGGTCGTATGCTCGATCGATTGACGCGACATTTCCGCTATTTCCGCGGCGAAAGCCTGGAGATTTCGGGTCGCCGCGGTCAAACCGGCCGCGTCGGCGGGCGTGCTAGAGCTTTTGAGATTGACCTCGGTCATGTGCCCCTCCTTTTGCCTCCAATTTAAACCCTTTATGCGACGTTAGGTTGCAAAGATTGTTCGCAACCGCGAATTCGATTCAGGCGGCGTCTTGCGCCGCTTGCAGGGCCTCGCCAACGGCGGCCAAGGCGGCATCGACCGCGGCGCCATCGGGGCCCCCAGCCTGCGCCAGATCGCGCCTTCCGCCGCCGCCCTTGCCGCCGAGCTTGGCCGCGGCCAAGCGCACGAGTGCGATCGAGTCGAAACGATCGGTGAGGTCGTCGGTGACCCCGACGACAATCCCGGCTTTGCCGTCGCCGTCGATCCCGGCGATCGCGACGACGCCGGATCCGATGCCCTGTTTTGCTTCATCGGCGAGCGATTTCAAATCCTTCAGGTCGATTCCGGTCACCGATCGCCCGAGGAATTTCACGCCGCCGATCTCTTGCGGAAGATGGGAAGCCTTTTCATTCGCTCCGCCCATCGCCAGCTTCCTACGGGCGTCGCTCAGCTGGCGTTCGAGCTTGCGGCGATCTTCAATCAGAGCGGCGAGGCGCTTGGCTGCGTCTTCTTCAGGAGATTTGAGGAGGGTCGCAACCTCTGCAAGATGCGCCGCTTTCGCGTTGAGATAGCGCCGCGCCTCCGCCGCCGTCTTCGCCTCGATCCGCCGCACGCCTGCCGCAACCGCGGCTTCTGACGTTACGGTGATCAGGCCGATGTCGCCGGTGCGGGAGACATGCGTGCCGCCGCACAGCTCGACCGAAAAGGCGCGATTGGCGTGGCCCTCGCCGTCATCGTCTTCGCGATCTTGCGCATAGCCCATGGTGACAACGCGAACTTCGTCGCCGTATTTCTCGCCGAAAAGCGCACGCGCGCCCGAACTGATCGCTTCGTCGACAGCCATCAAGTGGGTGACAACGGGCGCATTCTCGAGCACGGCGCGATTGGCGATCGCCTCGACGCGGGCGAGCTCTTCGCCAGAAATCGGCTTCAAATGCGCGAAATCGAAGCGCAGCCGATCTTCGGCGACGAGCGAGCCTTTTTGCGCGACGTGATCGCCGAGCACGAGGCGCAGCGCTTCGTGCAGCAGGTGGGTCGCCGAATGGTTGGCTCGGATCGCCGTGCGCCGCGCGTGGTCGACGGAAAGCTCCAGGGCGATCCCGGGACGGATTTCGCCTTCCTCGACGATGCCCTCATGCACGAAGAGGTCGCCAAGCTTCTTTTGCGTGTCGGCGACGCGAAAACGCACGCCAGGCGCGCTCATCACGCCGGTGTCGCCCACCTGACCGCCGGACTCGCCATAAAAGGGCGTCTGATTGAGAATGACTGATCCCCGTTCGCCAGCCGCGAGGCGATCGGCGAGCCGCCCCTCCTCGACGATCGCCGCGACGACGCCTTCCGCCCGCTCCGCCTCATAGCCGAGGAAATCGGTCGCGCCGGTCTGCTCCTTGACCGAGAACCAGATGTGATCGGTGGCGGCCTCGCCGGATCCGGCCCAGGCCTTGCGCGCGTCCGCGCGCTGGCGCTCCATGGCGGCTTGAAACCCGGCGACGTCGACGCTGAGCGAGCGGGCGCGCAGCGCGTCCTGGGTCAGGTCCAAAGGAAAGCCGTAAGTGTCGTAAAGCTTGAAGGCGACCTGGCCGGGCAGGGCCGCTCCCGTGGGAAGGTCACGGACCGCTTCATCAAGGATCGAGAGGCCGCGCGCCAGCGTATCGAGGAACCGCGTCTCCTCGAGCCGCAAGGTTTCGACGATCAGCGGCTCGGCGCGCAAAAGCTCGGGATAGGCCTGCCCCATCTCGCGCGAGAGCACCGGCGCGAGACGCCACAGCAGAGGCTCCTTAGTGCCAAGCAGCTGGGCGTGGCGCATGGCGCGGCGCATGATGCGGCGCAAGACATAGCCGCGGCTTTCGTTCGAGGGCGTGACGCCGTCGGCGATGAGGAAACAGCAAGCGCGCAAATGGTCGGCGATGACGCGGCAGCTGGCCTGTTGCGGCCCGTGCGGATCGACCCCGGTCGCATCGGCGATGGCGTCGATCAAGACGCGGAAGAGATCAATGTCGTAATTCGAGGTGACGCCCTGAAGAAGGGCGGCGATGCGCTCAAGCCCCATGCCGGTGTCGATCGAAGGGCGCGGCAGATCGACGCGCTGGTCCGGCGCGATCTGCTCGAATTGCATGAAGACGAGATTCCAGAATTCGAGGAAGCGGTCGCCGTCCTCGTCAGGCGAGCCCGGCGGGCCGCCTTGCAGCGTCTCGCCTTGATCGTAGAAAATCTCGGAGCAGGGGCCGCAAGGTCCGGTATCCCCCATCGCCCAGAAATTGGCGGAGGTCGCAATCCGGATGATCTTCGAATCCGGAAAGCCTGCGATCCTTTTCCATAAGGCGAAGGCCTCGTCGTCGGTGTGATAAACCGTGACGAGGAGGCGGTCTTTGGGCAGCTTAAATTCCTCGGTAATCAATTTCCAGGCGAGTTCGATCGCCAGCGGCTTGAAATAGTCGCCGAAGGAGAAATTGCCGAGCATCTCAAAAAAAGTGTGGTGCCGCGCCGTATAGCCGACATTGTCGAGATCATTATGCTTGCCGCCGGCGCGAACGCATTTTTGCGCCGTCGCGGCGCGTGTATAGGGGCGCTTTTCGAGACCGGTGAAGAGATTCTTGAATTGCACCATCCCCGCGTTGGTGAACATCAGGGTCGGGTCGTTGCGCGGAACAAGCGGCGACGACGGTACGATCTCATGGCCATTCTTTTTGAAAAAATCGAGGAAACCCGAGCGGATCTCGTTGACGCCGTGCATTTGCCTATCCGGTTCGCCCTTGCGCCTGCGCGCGCAAGACCTTCAATGACGAAACCGCAAAATGCGTTCGGCGCGCACAAAACGCAAGCGTCCGACGGACTTCGATAATAGACGGCGAAGCGATTTTTCGAGCGGCGCGGTGGTCGACTGCAGAGCCACAGGAAAGGACGGCGTTCGAAAGGTTGATCGATCTGCGTGGGCGGCAGCCCGCCCCCAAACGCGCCTTTCGGCTGCGGCGGCGCTGCGCAAGAAGGCGACTTGCGCGGCTGACCCGAGGGACGTTTGGCCGCATGAGCGACGCGGCCAGCATTCGCAATATTGGAGCGTTCCTCCGCTGCGAAACGGAGCTGGAAACTTACTCCTCGGCGCTGTCGGCGGCGTCGAGAATCTTGTCCGCGATCACGCCTGAGTTTTCGCGGATGGCGAGCTCGATCTTATCGGCGACGGCCGGGTTGGCTTTGAGGAAAGCCTTGGCGTTCTCACGTCCCTGTCCGAGCCGCTGGCTGTCATAAGAGAACCAGGCGCCCGATTTCTCGACGACGCCGGCCTTGACGCCAAGGTCAATCAGTTCGCCGATTTTGGAAATCCCCTCGCCATACATGATGTCGAATTCGACCTGCTTGAAGGGCGGCGCAACCTTGTTCTTGACGACCTTGACGCGGGTCTGATTGCCGGTCACTTCGTCGTGGTCCTTGATCGAGCCGATGCGGCGAATGTCGAGCCGAACCGAAGCGTAGAACTTCAAGGCGTTGCCGCCCGTCGTCGTCTCCGGGCTGCCGTACATGACGCCGATCTTCATGCGGATCTGATTGATGAAAATGACCATCGTCTGCGAGCGCGAGATCGAGGCGGTGAGCTTGCGCAGCGCCTGGCTCATCAGGCGGGCCTGCAGGCCCGGCTGATTGTCGCCCATCTCGCCTTCGATTTCCGCGCGGGGCGTCAAGGCCGCGACCGAATCGATAACCAGCACGTCGACGGCGCCGGAGCGAACCAGCGTATCGGTGATCTCGAGCGCCTGTTCGCCGGTGTCGGGCTGGGAGACCAAAAGGTCTTCAAGGTTGACGCCGAGCTTTCGCGCATAGACCGTGTCGAGCGCATGTTCGGCGTCAATGAAGGCGCAGACGCCGCCTTTCTTCTGAGCCTCGGCGATGACGTGTAGCGTCAAGGTCGTCTTGCCGGAGGATTCCGGACCGTAGATTTCGATCACCCGCCCGCGCGGCAGCCCGCCGACGCCAAGCGCGATGTCGAGCCCGAGAGAGCCGGTCGACACGGTCTCGATCTCAACGGCTTTCTGGTTCTTGCCAAGGCGCATGATCGAGCCTTTGCCGAAAGCGCGTTCGATCTGCGACAGGGCGGCGTCGAGGGCCTTGGTCTTATCCACGGACATTCCTTCTACAAGGCGGAGACTGGCGGGATTCATAGGGTGCGATCCTTCTGACACGAGCATGGACGACGTTGCAATGCGATCTGCGGCGTTATTGAAGGTACCCTCTTTGTTCCTGCTCGCAAGTATTTTTTATGTTCTATTCTTTGCCAATATTTGTCAGCACAAGCGAGACGCCATAGAGGGGAGCGCAACGATTGCGCGCACAAAGGCGCGCGCGGCGATGGAAAAATAATCGAACGGCGCGAAGTATTCGCCGCGAATCGGTAAGTAGAAACATTGATTGTGGTTAATCGCGGGAGGCGCCGTTAAACCCGCCCGGACCCCCCGGCGGCGGGCAAGGTATGAGAAATGCTTTGGCGCAAGACCGGCCATCATTCGCGCCGCGGCGAAAAAGCCGAGGCCCAGCGCTGTCTCGACAAAATCGCGGAATTGGGCGCCACAGAGACGGTTGGCGGAGCCGTCGTCGCCGCATTGGCCGCGGGCCCGGCTGATCCTCCAAAGAATAGTTTAAGGGGAAGCGCCGACGCAGCGCGAAATTGGGAAAGGGCATTAGGTGAACATGCAGACCACATTCATCAGAATCGACTTCGGATGGCCGCAAAGTCGAGGTTATCGGGCCTCATGTCTGCGTCGACGGCAAGCCCGTCGCCGATGCGCTCGTCGAGGTCAGCGAGCATCCGAACAAGCGGGCGATCCTGTCGTCGCTCCCGAACGCTGCCTATATGGCCGGCCCGTTGTCCTGACCTTTGAGGAAGGCTCGCTCGTACGCGGCGCGTTTGCGGCGGCGAAGGACGCCGAGCACGACCGCGTCGAGATCGACAGGCGTTTCCGCGAGGCCTGAAACAAGCGCAGCCGCGAGGCTGGAATCGAATAGCGGCGTCAAGCTTCTCAAAAACCGATGGCGGCGAGAGTTCGCCGCCAGCCGCGACGCCCTCAGCTCCCCGCCGCCGTCGTTCCTTTCACCGCCTCGATCAATTGCTTCAACGAAAACGGCTTGGGCAAGAAGGCGAAATCCTCGCCTTGGGGCAGATTTTTGGCGAAGGCTTCTTCGGCGTAGCCGGAAACGAAAATGACTTTCGCCATGACGCCGCGCTTGCGCAATTCGCCGAACATGGTCGGCCCGTCCATTTCCGGCATCACCACGTCCGAGACGACGAGATCGATTTTTCCCTGGTTCTGCTCGACGACTTCGAGCGCCTCCAATCCCGAGGCGGCCTGCAGCACGCTGTAGCCGCGCGAGGCGAGCGCGCGCGCGGCGAAAGCCCGGACGGCTTCCTCGTCCTCGACCAGCAAAATGGTGCCGCGTCCTGTAAGGTCGGCCGCCGGCTTGTCTTGCCCGCTCGCCGGCGCCGCGTCCTTGGCGTCTGGGACATGACGCGGCAGAAGCACGGTGAACGTCGCGCCTCTGCCGACGGCGCTGGAGCAGAAAACATAGCCGCCGGTCTGCTTTACGATGCCATAGACCATGGCGAGGCCAAGGCCGGTGCCTTTGCCGATTTCCTTGGTGGTGAAGAACGGCTCGAAGATCTTGTCCTTGACCTCGGGCGGGATGCCATGGCCGGAATCCTCGACCTCGATCGCGACATATTCGGCCGGAGCCAGCGCGCTCTCTTCGAAAGAGGCGCAATCGCCCGGCGTCACATTACGGGTCCGCAACAAGATTTCGCCGCCGTCCGGCATCGCGTCGCGGGCGTTGACGATGAGATTGACGATGACTTGCTCGAACTGGTTGAGATCGGCCTTGACGAGCCAGAGGTCGCGGCCGAGCCGCAAGTCGAGATTGATCTTTTCGCCGACGAGGCGGCGCATCAGCATTTGCAGGTCGGTGAGGACGTCGCCGAGCTGCAGCACCTGCGGCCGCAGTGTCTGGCGGCGCGAGAAAGCGAGCAGCTGACGCACCAGCCCCGCGGCGCGATTGGCGTTCTGCTTGATTTGCATAATGTCCCGGAACGAGGGATCGGTTGGCCGATGATTGGCGAGGAGGAGATCCGAATAGCCGATGATCGCGGTCAGGACGTTGTTGAAGTCATGCGCGACGCCGCCGGCGAGCTGGCCGATGGCCTGCATTTTCTGAGATTGCGCGAAATTGGTCCTGCAACGTGCGCTGCTCGGTGGTGTCGACCGCGTAGATGGTCGCCCCGGTCCCGTCGCGCTCGTCCGAAGCCGAAACGAACAGCCGCGCCGAGCGATCGCCTTCGCCAGCGAGCGTCGACGTCGAGCGGCGGAATATCGGTCTGCGACCTTGCGGCGGCCGGCCAATGCCGCTCGAGCGCGTTGCGGTCGCGCTCCAAATCCCGGATAGATCGAGCGGCCAGCGCCGCCATCCGCCGGCTTCAAGGCCTCCGCCATGAGCCGGGCGAAAGCGGCATTCGAGCGCACGATGCGTCCGGCCGCCATCGAGGATCGCGATCGCCATTGGCGTCGAATTGAAAACCCGCGCGAAACGGACCTCGGCGGAGCGAAGATCATCGGCCGGCTCCCCTCTGGCGGCGCGGTTCAGCACTAAGGTGCGCGAGGGAGAGGCGGCGCCGTCATCGCCGAAGGCGACGCGGTGGATGAGGCGCACCGGCAGGCTGACGCCGTCGCGGCGCTTCAGATCTAGGTCGAACTGTTCGGTGCGGTCCTCTCCGCCGCCTCCCGCGATCGCGGCGAGCAGCGAGGCGCCGTCGCCTGCGAGGAAATCCGACAGTGAGACGCCGCCGAGCCCGACCTGGGCCAGATCGTAATCGAGCCAGTCGGCGAGCGTCGCATTCATATAGGAGATGCCCCCGTCGCGATCGCAGGAAAAGAAGCCGGCCGGCGCGTCGTCCAGAAAGTCGATCGGCCGGCTGCAGCTCCTGAACGACCTTTTCCTGTCGCTCGCGCTCCTGAGTAATGCCGACTACGCTCCAGAGGCTGGCCCCTGCGCCGGCCGAAGGCAGCGGCCGCACGCTGATCTTGTGCCACCCGGCGCGCGCCTCGCCGCCGAGCGGCTGGCTGAGGCGCAGCTCCTCGACATGCGCCTTGCCGCCGCGCGCGGCCTGGGCGAGCCGGTAGACGGCCTCCGACACGTCAGGCCCGCCGCTAACCAGACGTTCGAACGGACGCAGGTCCGCCGCGTCACGGGAGCCAGACATCGCATATAGGCCTCATTGGCGTAGATGATTCTGCTCGCGCCATCGGTCACGATCAGCCCCTCAGGATCGCCGTCGCATATCAGCTTCGCGAGGTCGTTTTTCGTGGCGTGATCCGCGAACTGAAACAGCCCCGCCGCATAGGCGAACAGCGCGAACACCCCGACTGCGGCGAACAGCGCCAAAAGCGCCGTCGCAACATCGGCCGCATCATCCTTCGGCGAAAGAGCTAAAAGCGCCGCCGCCCCCGCCAGGAGAAGAGCGAACAACGAGAATCAGGATCAGGATTGCCAGACCGGTCGGTCTCGTCGGAGGCGGCGGAAAGGGCGATCACTCATGCTGTTGGTCCGGCTCAGGCAAAAGCGATCAAACCCCGCCGCAACAAACGCTTCGCGCGACCGTCGCGCCGGCGTCTCAATTTCGTTCGTCACTGCATGCGCCATCCCCGGCGCTATTCCTCGCGAAGATGCAATTCGCGAATCGCGTTTGCAAACGTGCGAGGACGAATTCTTCATAAACATCAGCCTTTGCAGTGTCATGAGGCGAAGCCATCATCACGCGCGCAGTTTAAAAAAAGCGCGCATAATTGCGTGCGGAGAGCGCCCGGCGCCAGCCCTCGTGGCGCGCCAAACTTGCGAGCCTTGATCGGAAGGACAGCATTTTCTAACATGCGGCAAGATCCTTTTTTGCTCGCGCCCGGTTGAAAGGGTCACGAGAAGATCGCCATCTTTGTTTTTGCGAGCGCAGCCGAGCATGCAGGCCCTAGTTGAAAAAATTTCAGAAAACAGAAGTCTTGACCTTCGCTCGCCTGGGCCATTGCTCTGCTGCTTGCGGCGGCGCTGGTCTTTTTCATTTTTCGCCTCGCTTTCGGACGCCGGCTGAAGACGCCGGCCAGCGGCCGGGCGAGCATGCCGCGGCTTGGCGTCGTCGACGCCTTCGATCTCGACCGGCATCGCCAGCTCGTGATCGTTCGGCGCGACAATGTCGAACATCTGCTGATGATCGGCGGCCCGAACGATCTCGTCATCGAATCCGAAATCATTCGCGCGGAGGGACGCGAAATGCGCTTGCGCGACAATGCGCGGGAGAAGGAGGCGAGAGAGGCCTTGCAGGCGCCCGCGCCAGCGCTTCGCCGGCGCAGACGCCATCTGCGCCAGCCGGAGTGCGCCTGGCAGCCCGAACTCGAGCCCGCGCTCGCCCGCGCAAGTCACTGCCGCCGCGCAAGACGCCGGTCGCGCCGATCCCACCGTTGTTCCGCCCGCTTGCGCCCGCCGCGCCAGACGCCTTCCCTGGCGGCGAACCGGCCGATGCGAGCCTCCGCCGCCTTCCTCAGCAGCCGGTCGCCGCCCCGGCCGCGCCGCCGGCCCCCGCGGCGCGCGCCCGCCTTTCCCCTTGCCGCCGCGCCGCGTCGGCCCAGCCGTTGCGTGCCGGCCGCGCCGCCGCGCGAACCATCGAGCCGTCCGGACTTCGCGTCGAGGATCGAGCCAGCCGCGGGATCGGCTTCGGGCGGCTTTCAGCGCGCGCCGCTGGCGACGCCTTTTCTGCGGACGTCGCCGCGCCAGCCCGCGGAGACGATGCGAATCCGCCGCCGCCCCGAGTCTTCCGCGGCCGCGCCGCTCCTTTCCGCGGGGCGCCGGCGCGCCCTGACGCCACGATGGCGAGGCGCGCGGTTCCTCCGGTCGAAGGCGCCAGGCCGCGACGCCGCGTCGGCACCCGCCCGCTGGCGTCAGCGCGCCAGCGCCCGAAACGGCGCGCCCGTGAGCGGCGACGCCCCGGCGCCGTCGCAGGCGCCTGCTATCGCGCCGGCCGCCGACAAATTCGCCGAGAGGCAAATCTCTCGATCGACAGCCTGGAGCAGTCGCTGGAAGAAGAGATGGCCGCCTGCTCGGGCGCGGGACCTGAGCGGCCATGATCGACTCCGAATAGTTTGAGCCGGATGCGGACGGAAAGCGTCTTACACTTTTCCTCATCCCGCTGAAGCGGTCAGCTGTCGCGATAGACGCGCTCGCGCTTTTCGTGCCGTTCCTGCGCCTCGACGGAGAGGGTCGCGATCGGGCGGGCGTCAAGGCGCTTCAGGCCGATCGGCTCGCCGGTCTCCTCGCAATAGCCATAGGTGCCGTCATCGAGCCGGCCGAGCGCGGCCTCGATTTTTGCAATCAGTTTGCGTTGCCGGTCGCGCGCCCGCAATTCGATGGCGCGGTCCGTTTCAGAAGAGGCCCGGTCGGCGACGTCGGGATGATTCTCATTTTCGCTTTGCAGCGCGACCAAAGTCTCGCGGCTCTCGCGTAATATATCTTCCTTCCAGGCAAGAAGTTTGCGGCGAAAATAATCGCGCTGGCGCTCATTCATGAACGCTTCTTCTTCAGACGGCTGATAGGCGTCGTCGACCGTGTCGCCAGGCACCGGAAAGTCTCCTCACGTCCAATTGGCAGCCTTATACCGATTGCGACGCGGATATTCAATCGTAAGTCACGCCGCCGGCTTGACTTACGCTTTTCGCCAGTTCGCGGGGATTGATGTCAAACGGTATCTTGCTCGACGCAATCGGGAAGCGCGTAATATATCCTTCAAAAGCCGTCCTGCCACTTGGCGGCGCGACCGGAACGCGCGGCGTTGCGGCTCACGCATTCGCGGCCCTGCCCCATCGCCTTGCGCAGATTGTCGTCGATCTTGTCGAGGAAGCCGGTCGTCGAAAGCCATTTCTGGTCGGCGCCGACGAGGAGCGCGAGATCCTTTGTCATAAAGCCGGACTCCACCGTCTTCACGCAGACTTTTTCCAGCGTTTGGGCGAATTCGGCGAGCTCGGCGATTGTCGTCGAGCTTGGCGCGATGCGAGAGGCCGCGCGTCCAGGCGAAGATCGAGGCGATCGAATTGGTCGATGTCTCCTTGCCCTTCTGATGTTCGCGGTAATGGCGCGTCACCGTGCCATGCGCCGCCTCCGCCTCGACGATCTTGCCGTCGGGGCTGAGCAGCACTGAGGTCATCAGGCCGAGCGAGCCGAATCCTTGCGCGACGGTGTCGGACTGGACGTCGCCGTCATAGTTCTTGCAGGCCCAGACATAGCCGCCGGACCATTTGAGCGCAGAACGCCACCATGTCGTCGATCAGCCGGTGCTGGTAGATGATCCCGGCGGCGGCGAATTTCTCGGCGAATTCGGTTTCGAAAACCTCCTGGAACATGTCCTTGAAACGGCCGTCATAGGCTTTGAGAATCGTGTTCTTGGTCGACAAGATAGACCGGATATTTCGAGTTCAGTCCATAGTTCAGCGAAGCGCGCGCGAAGTCGCGGATCGAATCGTCGAGATTGTACATCGACAGCGATACGCCGGCGCCGGGATATTTGAAGATTTCCTTTTCGATGACCGTGCCGTCGTCGCCTTCGAACTTGATGGTGAGGCTTGCCCTTTCCGGGCACCCTGAAGTCGGTCGCGCGCGTATTGGTCGCCGAACGCATGGCGCCCGATCACGATCGGCTGCGTCCATCCGGGCACGAGACGGGGCACGTTGCGGCAGATGATCGGCTCGCGAAAAATCACGCCGCCGAGAATGTTGCGGATCGTGCCGTTCGGCGACTGCCACATCTGCTTCAGATTGAATTCTTTGACGCGCGCTTCGTCCGGCGTGATGGTCGCGCATTTGACGCCGACGCCGTGCTTCTTGATGGCATTCGCGGCGTCGACGGTGACCTGATCGTTTGTGGCGTCGCGATTCTCGATCGAAAGATCGTAATATTCGAGATCGAGGTCGAGATAGGCCAGGACGAGTTTCTCGCGGATGTAGGCGCCAGATGATCCGGGTCATCTCATCGCCATCGAGTTCGACGACGGGATTGGCGACCTTGATCTTGCTCATCATTTCGACCTTTTCGAGTTGAATGTGGAAAATTCCGGGCGGTCGACAGTCTTGCCGCATCTTACAGACGCGGACGCGACAGTCGGCTGGGCGAGAAGAGGAGGGGTCATTTCGGGGTTTGGCCGTGCAGATATTGCGTCAAATTCGGATCGATTTCGGTGGCGAGCGCTTCAAAGATCGACTGGTTCTGCGGCGACCCGGCTTTGTAGGCCGAAAGTATTGCCGGATAATGGTCGGGCGCATTGAGCGAAAGCTGGCGCAAATCGCCTTTCATGAACGCTTGCAAATCCTTATCGAGCGGGGCCGCCGAGGCGAGAGCGCGTTGCAGGCGGGGCAGGGCGAGGGTAGGATCGACGGGCGCGGTGAAATAAGACATTTGCAGGGCGGCCATCGCGCCGGCGTCCGTGCTCTTGCCGGGCGCCGTAGGGAGCTCCGCCAAAAACAGCCAAACAGCGCTGTTGACGGGGGCAAGCGCGAGCGCTGTCTCGGCGTCGGACCGCGCGCGCTGCAGGCGCTCGGCGGTGGCAGGGTCGCGCCTGCGCGCCGGATCGAGCCAGACGAGATCCGCGTCCGTGAACGCGGCTTGTTGATACAGGTCTCCCCGGATGACGCCGAGCCGCGCCGCCCAAAGCGCGCTGGAGCGATAAGGGGCGGTCGCCACGGCTTCCTCCTTGTCGAGGGGAAGCGCGATCGTTCGCGGCGAAAGGAGCGCGCAAACCAGCAGCCAGACGCCGGCGAGCCCGAGCAACCCTGCAAAGAAGAGCACGCCAAGCCGCACATTTACCGGCTCCGCGAGAAACGGGCCGTTCGCCTCCAAAGCGTGGTAGAAGCTGGGCCGGGGCGTTTCCGACATCGATCACTCCCTCAATCGGGGCATCCGCGCGCGTTTTGCCGAGCGCTTCGGAAGCTGGTTTGCAATAGAATAGACTGAGGCCGAAAAATCTAGATGAAACTGATCTGGTCGCGCTCCAATTTCAGGCACGTCAGGCGGCCTGTGGCGTAGGCCCCGGTGTCGATATTGATTCGATTGCGCCGCACTTCCGGCTCAATGACGGGGGTGTGCCCATGGACGACGATTTTCTCGAGAGAAGTCCTCGTGAAACAAAAACTCGTCCCGGATCCATAGCAGATCCTCCTCGCGCTGCTGGGAAAGCGGCGCGCTCGGGCGAATTCCAGCGTGAACGAAGAAATAATCGCCGCAAGTGAAGGAAATCGGCAGCGCGCCAAGAAAGCGACGGTGCGTTTGCGGCAAAACAAGGTCAAATTCAGCGGAGAGCTCCGCCGCCTCCTCTTCGCTCGGATTGAGGCTGGGCGTGAGGCCGTAAGACAAGAGCGTGGTCAAGCCGCCAAATTGGCCCCAGGCCTTCAAGATCGCCGGATTGCGCAAAAACTCGAGAGCATAGATCTCGTGATTGCCCTTCAGGCATATGGTATGATGGGTCTTTCCGCGAGCGATAAGTTGCGTTAGCACCTCGGCGGATTTGGGTCCGCGATCGATATAGTCGCCGAGAAATATCTGCAGCGGACTCCCTATAGGATAGTTGGCGAGGTCGGCGTCGATCCGCTCAAAGACCTGCCGCAGCAGATCGGAGCGGCCGTGGATGTCGCCAATAGCATAAACTCGAACGCCGGCGGGAAGGGTTGGCGTCATCGGCGCAGCTCCGAACATGCGCGATTTCCACATCAGAGCAATGCTTCGCTTTCGGTCTTGGCGATCTTAAACGGCGCTGACGCGCTTTGCGCAAAGGTTGCGCCGCGAACCGCGACCCTTTTGTTAAAGCATTTTTCCGGCGACAGATAGTCAGAACGGCTTCGCTTTGGCCAATTTGGCGTAGGCCTCAAGGGCTCTTTTCAACTGCTTGCCGCCGTCCAAGGCCGGCGCCGCCCAGCGCTCGGCGGCGGCGACGGCCGATGGGTCGGCTTCGCCCGCCCACTTGCGCCACGCGATAATGTCGGCGCGCGCGGCCTCCCGTCGCGCTTGCTCGTCCTGCAATTCGCCGAGCGCGGCCTGCAGTTCGTCAAGGGCCCTGAGCATACGGTCTATTTGGTCGCGGTCGGCGATAACCGAAAGCGGCGCGAAGAACTGCGCCGCGTAGCGGAGTTTTTTCGCGTTGATTCGCACCTTGTGCCGTACATCGGGCGCAAGGCTGTCAAGTCCGCGTCCCCTCTCAAGGAGCGCTTCGCGCCGCTTGTTCAAGCGCTTGCGGATGAACCTTCGCATACCGTCCTTGCGCCTGTCGACGTTTTGGCGCCATGCGCCGCCGTCCAACCAATCGCAAAAATCGACGAGAAAAATTCGCCAACGCTTCGATCGCGTCGCTCTGACGACGGACCGATGCGCGGCGCGCCGCTTCCCTTCCAGCCACGAGAAGAAATCTTTCGCGGATCCGTTCGCTCCGGGACGCGTCCGCTCCGGCGCGCTGGCCGACATGACGTCGCGGTCGCGCGCCGCCCCGAAAGCGCTCGCCATCCATCTGAGCTCGCGATTGATTTTTGCAAACGCATTATCGCAGGCGATCGGCCTGAAGAGTGCGAGAGCCGCCCTCAGCCGCCGCAGCGCGATGCGGCCCTGGTGAACGGCCTCGACCGGATCGCGCTCTGGCCCCGCGGTCAATCCGGCGACGTTGAGCATGAAATCGTGCAGGCAGGCGCGGCAGATTGCGCTGAACGCTTCCCCGCTTATCATGTCATCCTTAAGACGCGGCTCCGACGCTTTTCTTGGGCGTCCCCAAGCGCCCGCGACGAGCAGCTGGCCGCGCTCGGCCTTGCTGATCAGGCTGAGACTCAACGGCGCTTGCGCCGACAGCGCGCGGGCGAGCGCGAACGCCACTCGCCTTTCGCCGCTCTTCAGCTCGATCTCGAGTTCAGAGACTTTGATCAAGTGGTCGGGGGCGGAGGCGCTGCGGATCTCGCCGCGATCGATCGCCACCTCGACGGCCGCATCGGCCGTCGCCAAGGGAAAGTCGGCGCGCTCCACGTCGACCTCGAACCGTCGCCGCAAACGCCCGCGCGCCGCTTCGCCGATCATGTCGGCCAAAGGCGTTTCTTCGATCATTGCGAAATCGATCATCGCCGCGTCCGCCATGTCGAGGTCCGTCGTCGCGGGCGCTGCCGGGTCTGGTTTCGCGACGCCGGCTTGCACAAACTCGGCGCAGCGAAGGCAGTCGATTTGGCGCTCCCATTCGCCGCGATCGATGACGGAAAACCACTCCTGCTTTATTGTCTGGATCAGGGCTCCATCAAGGTCGCGGATCCGCAGGGTGAAGCCTCGTTTCCAGAGGTCCCATTTTGGCGTATCGAAGTAAGCGGATTTGGCGCGCCGTCTGCGCGCCTTCGCGATCCCTTCACTCAAGAGCGGAAGCGTTTCGACCTTCGGCAGATCCGCCTCGGCGAACATGAGTTTGAGCTCGGTTTCTGGCATAATGGACTATACCATCCGCCGGACCTCGCGCGAATATTGCCGCGCCTGCTTGCGGATCGCAGCCTCCAAGGCCGTCCCCGCAGAGGCCGACGCAGAAGTCGATTAAAAGCAACGCCACAGGGGCGTCGTCGTTCCGCTTTGCGGCGGCACGCGAAGGGGGCTGTCCTGACGCGAAAGCGCGCCGGGGGTTGTCGCTTACAAGCATCATTGCCGAAAAATCGGAAGACGGATTCTCCGACAATGGACACGAAACCAATCCAGGAGTGACGTCTTTGCGCGCAACGCGTCTTGCCTCGGTTTGCGCCGGCGCTATACCTGCAAGAAAAGAGCGACGAGTTCGCCTTGCCGATGCGTCGCCGTTTTCGCAAAGATCGATTTCAATTGGTTGCGGGCCGTCTCGCGTGAAATATTGAGCTCCGCGGCGGCGGTATCCGGTCCCGCCCCACGCGCGATGATGCAAGCGAGTTTCGCTTCGGACGGGGTCAGCGCGAAAGTTTTGGCGAGCAGCGCGGCGGGGGGACCGGGTTTTGGACCAAGCGGGATCAAGGTGACGAGCGCGCGCACCTGAGGCGAGGGCCAGCGCGCGCGGCCCTCGATTTGCCAAATCCGCAAAAGAACCGGCAATCGTTCCTGGCGGGGAACGACAATCGGGTCGACGGAGGGGATGATTTGCGGCGCCGCATATTCGAATTGGTCGACATATATTCGCAGCTTGTCCCTAGCTTCGGGGTCGCGAATAAAAAGGCGCCTCTGCCTCACTCTGATGTCGCTGTCGAAAAGCGCGGTCGCGGCGGCGTTGCTCGCCACGACAAATCCATCGAGATCGAGTAGAAGCGCCGGCTGAAGCAGAATATTCATTGGGTCGGCGGCGTTCAGATCGCCGACGGCCCCCCTCGAAAGCACGGCGATTTCAGCAATCCGCCGCGTGAACGCTGCGACCACGCGCTTCTCTTCGCCCGCCAAGTCGATTTCATCCAAATACATTGCGAAAGGAGTCATGGCTTTGCCAAATTCTTGAAATGAACGCTTTGACAGCGTGGCGCGATAGTTCGACTATCAGCCTGATCTTCCTGAGCATTCGCGAAAAATTCGGATAAAAGGCCCTCCATCCGCATCAACGGCGAAACGTGGATAAGAAAGGGCTTACATTCTCGTCCCAAGGCGTCAGACCTGTTACAGACTCCGCTAATGCATAGAGCAGAGGGGTCAGGAAAAATGTGCGTTGGCGCGCCACTGGGCGTCGGCGCCCGAGCAACAAGAAAATCGGAAAATATTGAGCGAAAAACCGATAGATGCTGCTATCGTCCAATTGGAGATACATGATTTTTTTTAAGTGTCTAATTTGTAGCTTAAGCGCTCGCAGTATAGTTGAGCGTCTAAATCTGGGAACGTCAATTCCACATGTTTTTGGAGCGAGAACAGCGCGGCCTTTTCTGTGGTGACGTCTTCGTCAGGGGCGCGCGTCGAACTTTCGATTGTTTTAAGGCAACAGCTGCTTATTCCTTTCGGCCAACAGGCAAGGGAGAGACAGAACCATGTCGCATCACCTCGATTCGCCTTTAGCGCGGCAAGATATTCGCCTCGACATCACAGACCTCTACGTGTTCCGCGGCGAAACAGGCACAGTGTTCACGATTAACGTCTGCCACTCGATCTTCGGCGAAATTCCCGTCCCCGGCTACCACCCCGAAGGGATGTACGAATTCAAGGTCGACCTCGACGGAGATGCCGTCGAGACCTTACATACCGCCTTACGTTCGATGAGCGCGACTTGGCCGGCAAGCAGCGGTTCATGCTGCGTCACATCGCGGGAAGGGACGCCGTAGATCCAAATGCGGCCGGCGTCCTATTGGCGAAGGGCGCGACCGGTGAGACCGTTACCACAGCTAGCGGCCTCCGCATCTGGGCCGGCAAGGCCGGCGACCCGTTCTGGATCGAACCCGACGTCCTGCACGCGGTTGGCCACGCGTTCCAAGACGGCACAGGGATAGACCTGACCGGCTGGGACGCGAGTAAGGCGAAGAACCTGTTCGCCGGCCACACGGTGCATTCCATCGTGCTGGAGGTCCCCGATGCCGAACTACTCGCTCGCGGCTCGGGAGACAAGCGGATCGGCGTGTGGGCCGTGGCGACGCTCGCAACTGACGCCGGCGGCTGGCGCTCGATCAACCGCGTCGGCTTGCCGATGATCCACCCGCTGTTCACGCAGTATAACGAAGACTTGGGCAATCGGCTCAATGCTGGCCGCCCGGCCGATGACTTCGCGACGTATGGCGAGCTCGTCAGCAAGGCTATCGCTGGCGTTGTCCGGCTAACGGGACGTCGGAGGATCCGCAGGGGTATGGCGCGAAGGTCGCCCATCGCTTCTTCCCCAATATGCTTCCGTACGAGGTCGGCACGCCGGCGACGTTTGGTTTCGTCGAATGGAACGGCCGTTCTCTGACAGACAATGCGCCGGATGTCATGTTCACCATTGGGGCGGACGCTCCCGTTCATCTCGGGATAGGCAAGGAGTTGGTTTCTCCGAAGCCGTCAAAAGTCTTCCCGTACGTTCCGGATGCCTCTCAGTCCGCTTCCACCGGGCATGACCAGCGACGATGCTGCCTCTAATCCAGGGCCTGGCCGTCCAGGCGAAAGCCGGCGTCTCGCGGGAGACTGCCCGCCGGGTTGTGCGTGCCGCACTACTGTCTTGGCCCGAATCCTGACGACACCTTAGCGCCGACGCCCACAGGTCTTGCACGGTGCAAGCCTTCAATGCCGGCCGGTTTCGAGCACGATCCCGGCCGACAATAAATGTGGGAGGGCAGAACCGCTCGCTTTCCCCGAGTCCTCACGGACGAACGCAGATGACCGTCTTCCCCGCGCGCCGCTCGGTCGAGTTGAAGGCGGCGACCGCTTTGTCGAGGGTCGAGACGTTGCCGATGTTCGTCCGGAGTTGTCCGTCCCGCACCCGCTGGACGATCTCAGTCAGTTGGGCACGATCAGACTCGACAACGAAGTCGATCGCCCGGCCGTCGTCGGGCCGCGCCTCAGACTGTCCGACGATGGACACCAGCGTTCCTCCGGCTCGAATCAGGCGCGCGGACCGCTTGCCGATCTCGCCGCCGATGACATCGAACACCAGATCGACGCCGCCGACATCTTCCAGCGTGTCGCTGTCGAGGTCGATAAACTCCTGCGCGCCGAAGTCGAGCGCCTTCTGACGGTCGGCCGCGCGTCCGGTGCCGATGACGTGGGCGCCGGCCTCTCGTGCGAGCTGCGTCACCATCGAACCGACCGCGCCGGCCGCGCCGTGTGCGATTACGCTCTGCCCCGCCCGAAGGCGGCCGTGCTCGAACAGACCCTGCAACGCGGTGAGGCCCGAGATTGGCAGGCTCGCGCCCACTGTGAAGTCAACATCGCCCGGCAGCGGTGCGAGGTTACGTGCCTCGATCGCCACGTACTCGGCCAGGGTGCCGTCGCGATACCAGTCCGCGAGGCCGAACACTCGCTGTCCTACCGACAGTCCCGTTGTGCCGTAGCCGAGGGCGGTGACCACTCCAGCCAGCTCGTGGCCGAGGATCGACGGTGTTCGGTCACGGTCGCGGCGATCGGTCCAGGTCGGGGGCCACTCCAGCTCGGTCGGGACGAATCCCGACGCATGAATCTGAACGATAACCTCGTTTATCGCTGCCTGCGGCTCGGGCCGTTCGGCCAGCTTCATCCCGGCCGTTCCCGCTGCCTGGGCTGTCACAACTATTGCCTTCATGGGTATTCTCCTTGGTCATTTGTTTCCTTGGTGGAAATGTTGTTACGCGGTTCCAGCGGATATCAATCCGCGTCTGTCTATGCTGGAGGTAGCACTGCCTTGAAGACGATTTCGATGAACTGCTCAGGAAAGGCCAGCCTCGCTACGCCAATCAGATTGCTGGCGCACTGAGGCCGCGCCTTGGCGTAGGCTTCTTTGCGCACCTTGCCCGCGATCGCAAACGCCTCATCGACATCGAGGACATAGAGCGTCTCTTCCACCACATGGTCGAGGGTAGCTCCGAACTGTGCCAGGATCGTTGCAGCGTTGGCATAGGTCACGCGCATCTGCTCCGCCATCATCGAGAAGTCGGCTGGCTTGCCGGTTTCATCGAGCGCAGCAGGCGCGATCATGCCGCCCTTGTCGTCGTGGCTGAGCTGGCCGGACACATAGATCATGTTTCCGATCTTAATCGCCTGTGCATAGCCGTAGGCGTCTTCCGCCGGCACACCGTGATAAGCAGCCTCTTTGCCATTCGCTGCGTCTGTCCAGGACTCGTGGCCCTACGCTCAGAGGGAATGCGGGCTCAGATGGCCGACCAGCGCGCAAGCCGGGCCGATCAGCCAGTAGGACCGTCGTAATAGCGCCAAGCCCGCTTCGATCCGCCCATGTGCAACCTCGATTCCATCACTCGCAGCCAGGACGCCATGCGCCGGCTGTCCAGGGTGACCCGCGACCTGACGGGCGACCTCCCGCGGCTTCCGGCCGTCTTCCGCGACGCCTGCGTATCGTGACTATGGCGTTTAAGCGTTGAAGCGGCCCTATCTCGCTGTGCTTGCGTCGCCTAGGGCTTGAGCCGCGGCGGCAAACGCCTTATGCCGCGTTAGTCGAACGGAGCTTATTCGCTTGGATGCGATAGCGCGTGCGGCGGCGGCCCGCGGGTGCGGTCGCGCTTACGCCGATTGGTTTCGGCGAGTGAGCGGAAAGGGGTTGAGAACATGGTTGACGTTACTTTTCCCGACGGCGCCGCGCGCCAATTTCCCGCCGGCGCGACGGGCCTTGACGTCGCAAAGAGCATTTCGCCATCGCTGGCGAAGCGGACCGTCGCGATGGTGCTTGACGGCGTTTTGCGCGATCTCTCCGATCCAATCGAAAGGGACGCAAAAATCGAATTTATCGGACGCGAGGATCCGCGCGCGCTGGAGCTTATTCGTCATGATGCGGCGCATGTGTTGGCGGAAGCCGTTCAGACGCTTTATCCGGGCACGCAAGTGACAATCGGTCCAGTCATCGAAAACGGCTTCTATTACGACTTCTTCCGCAACGCGCCGTTTACGCCGGATGATTTCGCCGCCATCGAAAAGAAAATGGCGGACATCATTGCGAGAGATAAACCTTTTACCAAAGAAGTCTGGACGCGCGATCAAGCTCGATCCTGGTTCGAGACGCGTGGGGAAGCGTTCAAAGTCGAACTCGTCGATTCAATTCCGGGCGATGAGGATCTGAAAATCTACCGGCAGGGCGATTGGCTCGACCTCTGCCGCGGTCCGCATATGACCTCCACCGGAAAGATCGGCGGCGCGTTCAAACTGATGAAAGTCGCCGGCGCCTATTGGCGCGGCGATGCGAACAGGCCGATGCTGCAACGCATCTATGCGACCGCTTTTGCGACGCAGGAAGAGCTGGCGGCGTATCTGAAGCAGATCGAGGAGGCGGAGAAGCGCGATCACCGCCGGCTCGGCCGCGAGATGGACCTGTTCCATTTCCAGGAGGAGGGGCCTGGAGCCGTTTTTTGGCACCCGAAAGGCTGGACCCTGTTTCAGACGCTGATCGCCTATATGCGGCGGCGCCAGGAAGCGGCTGGCTACATCGAAGTCAACACGCCGCAGGTGCTCGATCGCGCGCTATGGGAAACGTCGGGCCATTGGCAGACCTTTCGCGAAAATATGTTTGTCACCAAAACCGAGGACGAGCGCGTCTTCGCGTTGAAGCCGATGAATTGCCCCGGCCACATTCAGATTTTCAAGAATGGCTTGAAGTCCTATCGCGATCTCCCGCTAAAGCTCGCCGAATTCGGCGTGGTGCATCGTTATGAGCCTTCCGGCGCCTTGCATGGGGTGATGCGCGTGCGCGCCTTTACTCAGGATGACGCGCATATTTTCTGCACCGAAGACCAGATCATGGAAGAGGCCTTGAAGGTCAATGATCTGATCCTGTCGATCTATGCTGATTTCGGCTTCGACGACATCGTCGTCAAACTTTCGACAAGGCCGGAAAAACGCGTCGGTTCGGATGAAGCCTGGGACAAGGCTGAAGCGGCTTTGACGCGCGTCCTCGACCATATTGCGGAACGAGGGCTGAAGACCGCAATCAATCCGGGCGAGGGCGCCTTCTACGGCCCGAAGCTCGAATATACGTTGCGTGATGCGATTGGCCGGGAATGGCAATGCGGCACGACGCAGGTGGATTTGAACATGCCGGCGCGCTTCGGCACCTTTTATATCGGCGCGGACAGCGAAAAGAAGACTCCGGTCATGATCCATCGCGCCATGTTTGGATCGCTGGAGCGCTTCACCGGCATTCTGATCGAGCATTTCGCCGGTCATTTGCCGCTTTGGCTCGCGCCCTTGCAGATCGTCGTCGCGACGATCACGCAAGAGGCCGACGAATACGCGCTCGAAGTGATCGCGGCGGCGCGCAAGGCCGGATTGCGCGTCGAGGGCGACTTGCGCAATGAAAAGATCACCTACAAGGTGCGCGAGCATTCTCTCGCCAAGGTTCCTGTTTTGCTAGTGGTCGGCAAGCGAGAGAGCGTCGAGCGCACCTTATCTGTCCGGCGGCTCGGATCGTCCGATCAGACGACGATGCGGCTCGGCGACGCCGTTCAATCGCTCGTGGTCGAAGCTACGCCGCCGGATGTCCGGCGGCGGAGTTGAGGCTAGCATGAAAATTGCTTCTCAGTGAATATTTTCGATCAATGTCAAGTGTTGACAATCGTCAAAAAATAACGATCTATGCACCAAAAGGGCGAGGGGGCGTTGGCCGTTTTTGAGGCGCCAGTGTTAACGCGTCTTGCAGTTTCGTTCGTGTGGAAATTTTACATGACGAAAGGATGAATACTGGCTGATCTAATTAGTGGGCGGATCGAGGCGTCACTGATTTTTGATTGAATAGCGACGTGCTTTGGCGCACAGCGTCTGCTTGTGCCGGGCGTGTCGGCCGGGTTTTAGGTTGATTTTTTCAGTTTATTGTAGCTTAATGTTGACCGCCGACCTGCTGAACAAAGCGAGTCCTGAAATGTACTTTAATCGCTTGAGTCAGATTGCAGAATCGGAGGTCAAAACCGGAGCGTCAGCTGCGGCCTCTCCAAGATTTTACGTATCATACAAGAATATCGAGGTCATTGCGGGACTTGTTGATATTTTGATAATAGCGCTTTCTAGCGTATTGGGCGGCATACTATATCAGTATCTCTGGGCAGGGCATAACACTGGAGTTGAAGTCAGCCTTGGCGTTGGTTTGGCGGAAGGCTTACTTTACGCCTATGTCGCAAACTCGAGAGGACTGTATAGGTTGCCAGTGTTGCTTGCTCCATCACGTTATTTGGGCCGCATCTTCCTAACTTGGGCGGTCGTCGGACTATTTGTTTCGATATTTCTGGTCTTCCTTCGCGAGGACGCCGTGATGTCGCGCGGCGCCATCATCGCGTCCGGCCTGATTCAAATCTCCCTTCTGCTGCTTGCGCGGTGGCTCGCCGAAAAGACGTCGCGATCGCTGATGGCGAAAGGAAGTTTGCCGGGACGCAGGGTCGTCACGATCGGCGAGCCATCCGAACTTCTCCGGTTGAGCACAGGCGTTCTGTTTCGCTATTTCGGCATGAACGAAGTGGAGCGCGTATCGCTTTCCGTGGCGAAAGGGCCCTCTTCGGATGACATAATTGTCGATCTCGACCGCGCCCTGCAAGAGGCGCGCGAACGGCGGGTTGACGAATTCGTCGTCGCGCTTCGCTGGAGCAGTAAGGAGCTTCTCGAAACGGTTCGGGAGCGGCTGCGCGCGTCGCCGCTTCCGGCCCATCTTCTTCCCGACTTTACGATCCGGTCGGTGCTGGGACGGCGCGCCTTGTCGACGAACGGCCAAAGCCTCACTCTTGAACTTCAGCGCGCGCCGCTCACGCCTGTG
Organism: uncultured Alphaproteobacteria bacterium; assembly: GCA_963815815.1. Taxonomy (GTDB): domain Bacteria; phylum Pseudomonadota; class Alphaproteobacteria; order Rhizobiales; family Beijerinckiaceae; genus Methylocapsa. Next base: position 84,363 of record CAWFIA010000003.1, on the reverse strand, counting down.
GAAAGAGCCCTGAAGCGGTCGCTGGATATCATCTGCTCAGCCATCGGAATCCTGCTGCTGTCGCCGCTTTTTGTGTTTATCGCCATTCTCATCAAGCTAGACAGCAAGGGTCCGGTGATCTTCAAGCAGCGCCGCAACGGATTCAATTCGAGACAATTCGTGATTTTCAAGTTCCGCTCGATGACGGTTCAGGAAGACGGCGCGACGATTACTCAGGCGCGTCGCAATGACCGCCGGGTGACACGCGTCGGCCAGTACCTGCGGCAGTCCAGCATGGATGAGTTGCCCCAGCTCTTCAATGTCCTAAAGGGCGATATGTCTCTGGTGGGGCCGCGTCCGCATGCGCTCGCGCATGACAACGAATACAAGGTGCTGATCGCCAAATACGCCTTTCGTCATCACGTCAAGCCCGGCATGACCGGATGGGCGCAAGTCAACGGGCTGCGAGGCGAAACCGGCAGGCTCGAGCAAATGATCGATCGCGTCAAATTGGATCTTTGGTACGTCAATCATTGGTCGATCGCGCTCGACATTAATATTTTGCTGCGCACCTGTTTTGAAATCCTACGCAACCGCGCCTATTAACGCCGCCGCACGTGCGCCACAGCCGTCGGGGGTTGCGCCAAAGCGCTCATGTCGGCTGCATCGGCCACCACGAACAAACAAAACAATCTGACCTCGCGCAACCTGCGGAGTTGTTCGAACTACTTGCTCTGCCTTGTAGCAAGGAGCGCGCCTATGGCAGAAGCGCGCTCTCATCTTTATGGCGAGGGGCGCGCCGCGGCCCGCGCGACCCGGTGAGGATTGCGGGGGAGATCCACAAGCTTCCACCCGGCCTCCCTGAACTGACGTCTGAGAAGATCAGACGGCTCACTCTTAAATATGCAAATCAGCAGCCGGGTTGGTTTGAACAGGCGCAAAGTGCAAAGCAAGTCAAGCAAGACGATTGTAAGCCGCATTCGCAAAAATATAGGGCTACTCCACTTTGCAGGCACGCGTTCTCCGCCTGGGATATAGATATCATTGACGCCCTTGATGAATAGGTGCGGTAGATCAAGCCCTAAGCAAAATTTCTCGATCTCGCGTTCCGAGACGGAGTAGACATAATTTCCCAATTCTTCATAGCGGCTTTGGTCAACATGCCGCGCACTGCTCAATAATTGCTTCATTAAGAAAGCAATTCTCCCGACTATGCTCTGCCAGTAGTCATTCGGCTCGACGATTATTACGCCTTTCTTCGCCACCCTTGCCATCTCATAGAGAGCGGCGAATGGTCTTGGGAAGTGATGATATGCCTCTTTGCACATGACATAATCGAATTGGCCATCCTGAAAGCTCATTTTTTCGGCGTTCTCAACGGCGTAAGACTGGATGAGCCCCATTTCCTTGGCGCGGTCAAGGCCGCTCGCCGCAATGTCGCTTGGAAGGACATTCTTCACGCCGCGTTTTTTCAACGCGATGGAATCGAGGCCAAATCTTCCATCACCGACGGTCAGCCATGTGGAGTCGCTGTCGGCGGCGAATAAGTTCGCGAATTGATACATCCGGTCGTGCCGCCAGTTGTCCGAGGTCGAATCGTCAAGCCAGCACCTCAGCAACGCCTCATCATCCTTCGCTTGGGTTTCGCGATCGCGCAGATGAAACTCGGCCTGCAACTCGTAGGCTTCGGTGTGGAAATCATTCATGGATCACACCTTTTGGCGTGAGAGGCGACAATCGTGCCGAGTGGATTACGCGGACGGACCCCCTCGAGCGCAACAGAAGTCCAGTTGGTCGCGTTCCGATCCGGCATACCCGCGTGAAATGGGAACGGCCGGCGACATCGAGAATATCCAATCGGCCGACACGATTGGCCTCTTCTCGTCGAGCGAGGTCCGATCGCAACCTGAAGGAGCGCCGGTACGACGCTTTTTGTGCATAATTTTATTTCCAAATACAAAGGAAAAAAGATCCATATGAGCGCGCCTGCGCCGCCGCTAAGCCGGCCCCTGCCCGCGCCCCCGCTCCGTCGCTGACCGCAAATAGGATGACGGCGCCGGGCCGAACATCCTGCGCTGACATTACTTTAGTGAACCAAATTTTTGGAGCACATTCGTGAACTTCGCGCCGCCTGGGGCGTTTACTTGTCGGTGGAGTCCGCAGTGCGCCGGCCGGGTTGGGAGAGTCTGTCATGAAATTAGCTGATCAAATCCTCGTCGCAGCGGGGGCCGTCTGCGCTTTTTCGGGCGTTGCTTCGGCTCAAGTCCGCACCGTTGGGCCGATAGCGCCTTATCTGGTTACAGGGCGCAGCGTCAGCGTGCCACCATACGGCCATCACGAGCGGAAGAAGGACGAAGACATGCGGGGAGCCACAGATGCGGGAGCCAACTCCAGTCACGGCGCCCGCAGCAATGCCCCCCAATCAGAGTGAAGCGTCGTCAGAAGGCGTCATCGGAAGGTTTCAAAAATTTCAGTTGTCCGGATTCGCGCGGCGGGGTGAGCCGACATTATTCGGCATCATGAGCCTGGACCGCCTTCTCGCTAATGCGGGGCGGCGAATTCAGGCGAACGTCCATATTCTGTGCGCCAAGAACGTGTATAGCGTGACGATGCCGGTGGTCACGATTTGCGCGGGCAGATAGGGCGCCCAGCCGACGTTCACAAAAAGCGACATAAACAAATAGGTGAGCGCCGCAGCCCCGAGGGCGACGAGAGCGAAGCGGCCGCCCGCCCGCCAATGCGGCCGGCGCGAGCGGAAGGTGTGCCGCCGGTTGAGGGCGTAGGAGACGATGGCTCCGATAATGCTCCCGGCCAGGGCCGCCGGCGGGGCCGCGATATGCGCCGCCTCAACCAATCCGATCAAGAGGCAATAATGGACGCTTGTGGCTATGAGGCCGACACCCGCGAACGAAGAAAACTGGCGCGCAAGCCGCGCCGTCGCAACGGGATCGAGTGGCCGGTGGAGCTTGCTTGAATCCATCGGCCGCAGCCGAACGCGGAATTGGTCGGATCGTCAAGGCGGAAAAGCAGGTGGCGCCGTCTTTTCCGCCGGATCGGCGTTTTGGCGGCTTGGCGGCTGCCCCGATCAGGTCGCCGCCGCGACGCCGATCCGGCGATCGGGCCTTGCAGCTTGCGGTCAGAGTTGCAGCTGAATAGATGTTAGGTCAATCGGCTCCGGCCGCGCTCGCAAGCATGAGACGTCGTTCATGTCCGCTTCCTCGATGACAGGGTCCTCGCGCCCGAGGGGATCTTCGCACGCAAAAGTGGTCATCATCGGGTCGGGCCCCGCCGGCTACACGGCGGCGATCTATGCGGCGAGGGCGATGCTGGAGCCGCTTCTGATCTCCGGCTTCGAGGCGGGCGGCCAGCTGATGATCACGACGGACGTCGAGAATTACCCGGGCTTTGCCGAGCCGGTTCAGGGCCCTTGGCTGATGGAGCAGATGCAGGCCCAGGCGGAAAACGTCGGAACCCACATGATTTCCGACCATATTGTCAAGGTGGAGCTCGGCCGTCACCCATTTCGCCTCTTTGGCGACAGCGGCGAGGCCTATGTCTGCGATTCGCTCATCATCGCCACGGGCGCGAAAGCGAAATGGCTGGATCTGCCGTCGGAACAAAGGTTCAAGGGCTATGGCGTGTCGGCCTGCGCCACCTGCGACGGCTTTTTCTATCGCGGCAAGGAGGTGGTCGTCGTCGGCGGCGGCAATTCCGCCGTCGAGGAGGCGCTTTATCTCAGCCACCTTGCCGCGAAGGTCACGGTGGTGCATCGCCGCGCGGCTTTCCGGGCGGAGCGCATCCTGCAGGAGCGCCTCGCGAAACGTCCCAACGTCGAGGTCGTCTGGGACCATGTCGTCGATGAAATTCATGGCGAGGACGAGCCCCCAAGCGTCACCCATGTCAGCCTGAGGAACGTCAACACTGGCGCCGTAAGTCCCTATGCGACGCATGGCGTTTTCGTCGCCATCGGCCACCAGCCGGCTACCGAACTGTTCCGGGGCCAGCTCGAGATCAGGCCGAACGGCTATATCAAGACGGCGCCCAATTCGACGGTGACCAGCGTCGCCGGCGTCTTTGCGGCGGGCGATGTGGCGGACGACGTCTACCGCCAGGCGGTGACGGCCGCTGGCCTAGGCTGCATGGCCGCGTTAGAAGCCGAGCGCTGGCTCGCGGCGGAAGAACACCGGCGCATCGCGGCGGAATGAGGGTTTCCGCTGCTCAGAGCCGGGTCGCAGAGTCAGTTTGAACGTCTGCGAAGGGGGAAGTGGCCGTTCGCTCGAACTCGCCTGAAAGACGCCATTGCGCAACAAGGGGCCCTACGCGGCGGACGGGAGGGCGCAGGCCGCGCGGTAGCCAGGCGCGCCCTTATCATCAGTGTTTGCAAAGTCCACTTGTGACCGTCATCGCTGATGATCGGTTTCATCATCAAAGGCTTCGATCGAGATCAGCCTTGACCGGAGTCAACCCAGCATCGTCGCCGATGCTTAGCGACACCTGGACGGGATTCGTCGTTCCGGCCATATTGGCGTCCTTCGCCTTGGCTTGAAAGCCGTATCGCAAGGCGCCCGTCGGCTCGATCTGCGCCTCAAGCCTCACGCCATCAATGACGCCTTCGAAAAGGTAAAACCGGCGCCGATCCTCCCTGTGCTCCCTGAACGATCCTGCCGGAATCGTCGCGATGAACGGGCCGACCTGAAGTTTGACCGGCTCGGAACTCCGGATGAATTCCGTTTCTGACTGTGCTGCTCAGAGTGAACTCTGAACTCGAGGTCAAAGCCATCCCCGCGTGGCTTGTGACCAAAATTAATGTCGAGCCTGGCTTTGAAGGCGAGAAACTGAATGCCCTGCGGAGGCGGAATGATGGCGATTCCCGTTCCACCGGGGACCGCGATCGTGGCTATGATCGAGTTCGTGCGTGTGTCGACCACTACGACAGAGCTCCCCGCGCTCACATAGGCGCGTCTTCCATCCGGCGTGATCGCCACATCTGTAAAGAATGTTCCCTGGATTTGCCCAAGTGGAAAAGTGACCTCTATCGCGTTTGTTGCTGTCTTGATCGCGAAGATGGAGATGTCCGAGAGACTTGCTAGAGGAGCATAGATATAATTTCCGTTCGGTGTGATCGCTACCTGTGCGGTGCAGGGTCCGGATATTACAAGGCGCGTCCCGAACATGTTAGTCGCGGTGACTGCGTCGATTACCGAGACAAAGCAACCTGCGTGTGCAGCGCCAGAATTCGTCGTATAAGCGTGTTTCCCATCCGGCGCAATCGCTATGCCATCACTACCGACATCGTACACGTTTGGGATTGTGGCCACCACCATGTCGCTGGTCGCGTCGATCACCGAGATCGCGTAAGAGCCCGTGACGTAGACGCGCTTTCCATCCGGTGTTACGGCGACGTCATTGGCTCCGCCAGCGACCGCGACCGTGTTCACCACCTTATCGCTGGTCGTGTCGATCACTGTGACAAAGGCGCGGCCCGCACCGGAATCGCCTGCGACGTAGACGCGCTTTCCATCCGGTGTTACGGCGACGCGATTGGCTCCGCCAGCGACCGCGACCGTTTTCACCACCTTATCGCTGGTCGTGTCGATCACCGCTAGGTCATTATCGGTGGAAATTGCGACATAGACGTGCTTCCCATCCGGCGCCACGGCTAACCTTTCGGGGCCATTCCCGACCAGGACCGTGTCCACCACGGTATCGTCCCCGGTATCGATCACCGAAACGCTGTTTGAGGCAAAATTGGTGACATAGGCCAAGGGCTGCCCCGTCCAGGCTAGCGCCTCCGCCGGCCAAGCCAGCGCCCCGAGTCCCACCACCAACAAGGCCCATACGGCCGCGGATCCGTTCCCCTTCAAGGCGCCGCTGCCCAAGCGATTTATGCTTTGCATGATTCCACCCACGAAAATCTTTTGGTTATCTTAGTGAGAATTCAATTCGGCCCAATCGCCAATGCCATCGAAGCGATTTATCAAACAACCAATGATGACTATTGAATATCAATAATATTCGAAGGTTCGCTCGAAATCGCGTCTACAGAACCTTAATCTTCTGGACCCCAGACATTCACTTGACACGAAGCGTCAGGACACCGAACTGAGGCAAAAGCGCTGACGTTGTTACTTTAGCTGCGGACTATTTGTTGGCAACGATTTTTCTCATGGGGGTTGAAGGCAGGATGCAACCTCGCCCAAATGCTGGCGCCTGCGTCAAATGTTCGCTTCGTTTCAGGAACGATCGAAGCAGTCGCCCTTTTGAGGGACCGCTATGGAGCGACATTCGAGCTGGCCCATTACGTGGAGCGCGCCAACTTTGCGAATTGCCTAAAATGCATCATTGTCTTCCGCTGGCGGAGCCGCACAAACCGCATTCGCCGCGTCTTAGAAAGCGCCGTTGACGCAACAACAATTGGGGAACGCCATGAGCTTCAGTCGGAAATCTCTCCTCGCTCTCTCGTTTTGGGCGGCCGCCAGTCTGGCCGGCGCCGCTTTTGCGCAAACGCCCCAGCCGGCGGCGCACGACAAGATGGCGCCGGCGCCGAAAGCCGATGGCGCGATGAAGGCGGCGCCGGCCCCCCTTCTCGACATCAATTCGGCGAGCGAGGCGGACCTGCAAGCCTTGCCGGGGATCGGCGACAAGCGCGCCGCCGACATCATCAAGAATCGGCCCTATAAGGGCAAAGACGAGCTGGTGCAGAAGAAAATCATTCCAGAGGGCGTCTACGCCAAGATCAAGAATCAGATCATCGCCAAGCAGAAGTAACTTCGGCTCCGCGCGCCGCGCGTTCCGACTGCCGCGACGAGGGCGCGCAACCGCATCCGGCGCGCTACGCATTCATCTCGGGTCAAACTTGTGGTATCGGCATGCGAGGCCGCTCCGCTTCATGGGGCGGCGTCTACGCAAAGGATGACTTCATGTTTCCAAAGCCCGCGCCGCAGCTCTCGCCGAACACCTATGCCTATGAAACGACGCCGATGGTGAAGGCGACGGGCTTTCGCGAATATGACGCGCGCTGGCTCTTTGAAAAAGAAATCAATCTGATGGGCGTCGAGGCCTTGGGCCTCGGCCTCGGGACGATTCTGCGCGAGATGGGCGTTAAGCCGGAACTCGTCACCGGACACGACTTTCGCTCCTATTCGGCCTCGATCAAGCTGGCGCTCGTCACCGGAGTGATGGCGGCCGGCGTAAAAGTCCATGACATCGGCCTGGCGCTATCGCCGATGGCCTATTTCGCCCAATTCGAGCTCGACGTTCCGGCGGTCGCGATGGTCACCGCCTCGCACAACGACAATGGCTGGACCGGGGTGAAAATGGGCGCGCAAAGGCCGGTGACTTTTGGCCCCGACGAAATGGGCCGGCTGAAAGAGATCGTCCTCTCCGGCGATTATCACTACGCCGAAGGCGGCTCCTATCGATACGTGGAGAATTTTCCCGGCCCGCTATATCGCCGACCTCACCAACCGGCCGAAGCTTACGCGGAAACTCAAGGTCGTCGCCGCCTGCGGCAATGGCACCGCCGGCGCCTTCGCGCCGGAAGTCTTGCAAAAGCTCGGCTGTGAGGTGATCCCGCTCGACGCGGAGCTCGATTTCACCTTCCCGCGCTATAATCCGAACCCCGAAGACCTGGAAATGCTGCACGCCATGGCGGCCAAGGTGCGCGAGACCGGTGCCGACGTCGGCCTCGGCTTTGACGGCGATGGCGACCGCTGCGGCGTCGTCGACAATAATGGCGACGAGATTTTCGCCGACAAGATCGGCGTCATGCTCGCGCGCGATCTCTCGAAGCTTTATCCGAAGGCGACCTTCGTGGTCGACGTCAAATCGACTGGCCTTTTCGCCACCGATCCCGAGCTGCTGAGCCGCGGCGTCAAGGCCGATTACTGGAAGACCGGTCATTCCCACATCAAGCGCCGCGTGAGCGATCTCGGCGCGCTCGCCGGCTTTGAAAAATCAGGACATTTCTTCTTCAATAAGCCGATCGGGCGTGGCTATGACGACGGTCTCCTCACCGCCGTTCACGTGCTCGACATGCTGGATCGCAATCCCCAAAAATCCATGGCCGAACTCTATCAGGCGCTGCCCAAAACCTGGGGCTCGCCGACCATGTCGCCGCACTGCGACGACGAAAAAAAATATGCCGTCGTCGAAAAGACGCTCGAACGGCTGCGCGGGCTGCAGCAGAAGGGCGCTATGCTGACGGGGCAGAAAATCCGCGATCTCGTAACCGTCAATGGCGTGCGCGTGACGGTCGAAGACGGCACCTGGGGCCTCGTGCGCGCCTCATCCAACAAGCCCGAGCTCGTCGTCGTCGTCGAGAGCCCGGTATCCGAGGCGCGGATGCGCGAGATGTTCGCGGCGGTCGACGGCATTCTCCGCGAGAACCCTGAGGTCGGGGCCTATAATCAGACGATCTGATCAGCCCCAAAGGGCTGGCGAGGCGGGGCGGATGGTCGAGCCCTCATAAACGAGTCCGTCGGGCCGGTCTTTCGCCAGCAGCAATGGTCCGTCGAGGTCCACAAAGCGCGCGCGGGGGGCGACGATGAGCGCCGGCGCCATGGCAAGCGAGGTCGCGACCATGCAGCCGACGAAGAGGCCAAAACCGAGCGCATCAGCCTCCCGCGCCATCGCCAGCATCTCGGTGAGCCCGCCTGTCTTGTCGAGCTTGAGATTGACGGCGTCGTAGCGATCGCCGAGATCGGCGAGCCCTTGTCGCGCATGGACGCTTTCGTCGGCGCAGACGGGGATGATGCGCTTGATCCGCGCCAGCGCCGCGTCGCGACCGGCGGGCAACGGCTGCTCGATGAGCGCGACGCCGGCCCTGGCGCAAGCCTCAAGATGAGCTGGAAGCTCGGCTTCGCTCCAGGCTTCGTTGGCGTCGACGATCAGCCTCGCCTCCGGGGCGGCGGCGCGCACGGCGGCGATCCGGGCGCCATCGCCATCGCCCGCGAGCTTGACCTTGAGCAGCGGCCGCGCCGCGGCTTTGGCCGCCGCCGCGGCCATCTCGTCCGGCGTTCCAACCGAGATGGTGAAGGCGGTGGTCACCGGCGTAGGCGCCGGCAGGCCGGCGAGCGCATGAACCGGCAGGCCGCTGCGTTTCGCGGCGAGGTCCCAGAGCGCGCAGTCGAGGGCGTTGCGCGCCGCGCCCGGCGGCAGCAGGCCTTGCAGCTCCTCGCGCTCGGCGCCGCTCTCGATGGCGGCGCGGGCGGATTCGATCTGCGCCATGACGGTGTCGACCGTTTCGCCGTAGCGTGCGTAAGGCGTGCATTCGCCGCGTCCCCTCGTGCTATTCGCCGCGATCGTCGCGACGACGACCACGGCTTCGGTCTTTTGGCCGCGGGAGATGACGAATTTTCCTGCGATGGGAAAGCGCTCGACCGCAATGCTGAGTGCTCGCATGGGCGGCTGATCGCAGAAACGGAGCGTCGCGGCAACTGGGAGGCGCGCCGTTTATTGAAACCCGGGCGCTGCAAAGCTTAAATTCGCAAGCTGCGCGTATCGATGCGAGGTCGCAGCGCGGCGAACCAACACGGCGAGGCCGTTCATGATCGACGCATGGCTTACCCTGCCTTTGCCCTGGATGTTCCTCGCCGTGGCTGGACTTTTTACCGGCATGGCGGTTTTCTTATTTTGGTTGTGTTTCGGCAGCCTGACGCGCCGGTGGATGCTCTCGTTCAGCGGCGCGGTGGCGGAGCTGTTCAGCGCCATCATGGTGATATTCGGCATCCAGATCGGCTTTGTCGCCAGCGACGTATGGGATCGCAACCGCCGCGCTTCGGCGGCCGTCGAGGCCGAAAGCGCCAGCCTCGCCACGCTGAACGCCCTCGCCGCCGCCAGCGGCCTGCCGGCAGATGGAATTCGACACGCCATCCGCGTTTATGTGACGGCGGTTACCGGAAAGGAATGGCCGAGCATGGCCGAAAATGGCCTCGGCGCGCCCGAGGCCGAGGCGGCGCTGGGAGGGCTGCTGCGAACCGTCGCGGCGGTGAAGCCCGATCCGGAGAGCGCCGACTCAAAATTCTATAACCTGATGCTCGACATGGCCCTCAAGGTCCAGAGCGCGCGCGCGGACCGCCTGGTGCTGAGCGCTCCATATTCAGAAAGCGTCAAATGGGCTTGCGTCTTTATCCTCGCCCTGACCGGACAGATCAGCATCGCCATGTTGCACCTCGACCGGGCGAGGCCGCACATCGCCGCCATGGTCATCTTCACTTCGAGCCTCGTCCTGGTCATCGCCCTGATCGCGGCGAACGAAGGTCCGTTTCAGCCGCCGCTCTCTATTTCCAGCGAACCAATCGCGAAAATTCTGGAAATCGTTCCGCCACCCACTGCGCCCATCCCTTCCGCCCCGACGACTGAGAAAGGGATTTAGAGGGACGCCGCCGCGTCGAAGGCGCGTTCGTCGCGCAATACGGCCTCACTGCGGCGGCGGCGTGACGCCAAGCGCGGCCGCCGCGCCGAGCACGAAAATGGCGAGAACGAGTTCGGCTCCGACGTTTCCGACGAGCGCCGTCATCTGCATCGCGCTGCTGGCTGGCGCGCGGCGCAGCCTTGGCATGGCGACGAAGCGGTTGTAGCAAGCCAAAGCGAGCATCAGGGCGACGAGCGTCAGCTTGACCAAAAGCGTATCGCCATAGCGCGTATCGAACAGCCTGCCGAACGAGCCGCTGACGCGAAACCCCGCGTTGGCCGCGCCGCTGAGGACGATCAACGTGACCGCCGTCATCCCCATCGCCGAAAAGCGGGTTAGGATCTTTAAATTTCCAGCAGCGCAGTCTGCCGCCGCGCCGCGCTGCTCGACGAGGGCGAACAGCAGCGGCGGAAGGCCGCCAGCCCAAGCGGCGCCGGCCAGGACATGAACGCCATAGGCCGTAATCATGGCGGCTCCTCTGAGGCCGGCGCCGCCCTCGGCCGCGTGGCCGAGCCAGGCCTGGCTGACGAGCAGCGCCGCGCCTATGCAAACGAGCGCAATGAGGCGGCCGCGCTCGGGCAGGCGCAGCGCGACGGCGCCGACAGCGCAGCCAAACAAAATAAGTCGAATGATCGAAACCGCGCCGAAATTCGTATCGAAGAAGAACAGACGCAAGGTTTCAGCGTCGGTGACGGCGCCCCAATCGGGCTTGCCAGGTTCGCTCGCCATATTGACCAGGATCGCCGCCAGCCAGACGAGGCCGGAGAGCGCCGCCACGGGCGCGGCGACGCAAAGAAGACGGCGCGTCGCGGCGAAGCTTCGCGGCAGGTCCGTGGCAGCAGAGGCGGCAGAGGGAGCATAGAACCAGAATAACGCCGCGCCGAACAGGACAAAGACCGAGCCAAAATGAATCCACCGCGCGACGACGAGAGATTCGAAATTCGTCATGGTTCTTCAATCCAGAGCAGGGAACTTCGCCGTCGCCGCGCGGCCGGCTGCGCGAAAGAGCGCCCTCGCGGGTTATTATTGCGCCGCCGCCCCGCTCAGGGCGCGACTGTGAAGGCGTAAGAGCCGTCGGTGCGATGCGTGTCGACCGAGACCACATGCCACGTCACTTTGTAGGCGCCCGGCTTCAGCGGCTGACCGAGCCGGACGTGAAGGGTCTTCGCGTCGGCGGGATCGAGCGTCGCTTTGCCGGACGCTACTGGCGCGCCGCCCGCCGTCGCGATCTGCACCCTGGCGAAGGCGGGAACGAGCGCCTCTGTGAAAGTGAGCGTGAGCTCGCTCGGCGAGCCCGAAACGGTAGCGCCAACGCCCGGAACGGCGTGATCGAGGAAGGCGTGGGCGAAAGCCGCGCTCGCGGCTAGGCCGCAGGCGAAGGCGGCGCCAAGAATAATCGTCGGGAAACGGTGCATGATGTGCTCCTCACTAGAGTGATTTGCCGCTCAAAAGTTGCGAACCGCGCGCCTGAGGCGGTCCGAAGAGCGGCTTGCCAATCGAATCCGGGAAGATGTCGTCGAGGAAAAAGTCGAGGACGGCGACCGCGCCGACATGCCTGCCGCTCGCTAGATTGATCGGAAACTGAGCCATCACGCCAATCTCGAAATATTGACCGATATAATAGAGGGACGGGCCCACCACCCCGGTTGTCGTGTGGGTCCACTGTCCGGGGATCGATGGGCCAATATTCGAGACAGGCGTGGTGAAGACGGCTTCGAACGAAGGGATCAGTCTCCTGAAAAGCTCCGGCGTCTCGTGGACGAAAGAGTTCATGTAAAGCAGGCTGTATTGCAGCGTCGCGCCATAGGTCAAAGTGGTCGGCCGCTGCTCAAACGCGACGATCGGATTGCCAGCGTCGTCCTGCGTCCAGGTAGCGCCGATCGGGATCGCCGGGATGTTGTAGTCGATTTCGCCGGTGACGGCGAAGGGGCGCGCCCAGTCGGCCGCAAGGTCGCCAAAGCCTTTGCCGACGAACACCTTCGGCGTGACCGTCGTGAAAGGATCCGCGGGCAGGGATGAATTCTGGCCGCTGCCGGTGTTGCCCCATTCGGCGTTGAGAGCCGTGGCGATGATGAATTCGTGCTCGGGGTTTTGATAGAAGACGAATTTCAACTGCGTTTCGATATTCGCCCATCCCTCGGCTTTCGGGTTTCGCTGCCACGTAAACCCTTCCGAGCCGATCGAAAATCCCAGATCCGCCGTGATCGTTTTCGCGTATTCCCAGCCGAAGGTGTAGGAAAGAGGGCCGAGCGTGCCGTCGTAATTGGCCGCGGCCATATAGGCGAAAGAGGGCAGCGCCAGTTCGTCGTTGACGCCCGGATCGTCGATGGTGAGCGTCGCCGGAAAAACTCTGTCGCCAACGATCGTATGGGCGAAGGCGGGACGGATGCAGGCGGGAGTGACGCAGGTGAAAACAGCCCCGGCGGCGCAGGCGCGCGCCAAGGCCGGGAAAGCCTTGTAAGACATGGGAGTGCTCGATCTGAAAGAGGAAAGGCCGGCGTTGCGCGCAGAAGGCGCGAGCCTTTGCGAAAGACTTGTCAGATCAGATAGGGCGGCGCGCGCGGACGTCCGGCGAGGGCGGCTGGCCGGGTCGGCGCGCCGAGGATCTCAGGCCCAGTTGGGGGTCCAGCGCGAGAATTCGGATAGACCGCGACGGTGATGGTGGGGGAGGGATCGAGCGTCGCCGTATTGACGAGGTGACAGCAAGGACAGGCGCTATGACGTCCGTGGTCCGGCGCGTGATCCTCGCGGTCCGCGCCGCCGTGGGCGCAAAGAACGACATGCGCGGTATGGCCGAGGCTGCTTTCGAGGCTGGTGACGCTGGAGGCTGCGGGGCTTCGGCCCAAGCAGCAAAGATTGAGGGGCGCCAGTACGAGGGCTAGCAGGGCAGCGAAGGCAAGGACGTGGTTTATCCCGCGCTGCCAGCCTTCCGTCGGCGGGCCGCCAAATTCCAGCCGTGAGGCGTCAACTCGGCGTAGACACGACATTCGCAGCTGCGCGCTTTGTAAGATTTTGTACGGATTTTCAATTTAAAGCTAAGCTGGTCGGTTTCCTAGGACTAAAACAGAGCAGGCCGCTTGGATGCCTTCGCCCCGGTTCGAGAACTCCAATTTGCGTAAGTTCGTGGTTTTCCCGCAACAGACCGGAGGGCGGGCCGGAATTACAAGAGGCTCGCGGCGAGCCCTGCAAAAATGCTAAAACCTTCGCCTCGACTTCGCCGCAGCCGGCGCGTACCGACCAATTGACGCCTTTTTCGCGCGTGCGGCGGGATTGAATGATGGATGTCGCAGAAGGCCCAACATTTTTAGCCGAACGTTCGGACGGCGCCGTCAGGCTGCGGCTCGCCGGCCACTGGACGCTCGACGCTTGCGCTGGAATTCGAAAAGGGTGCCAAGGCGCTCGTCGCCGAGGCCGGCGGCGCGAAGCGGGCGATCCTCGATCTTGCCGGCGTTCAGCGCCTCGACACGGCGGGCGCGTGGCTGATTGACCGCAGCCGCCAGGAATTGGACGCCAAGGGCGTCGCCTCCGAGTTCGTAGGCGTTCGATCTGAATTCGGAATTTTGCTGAAGGAAGCCCATTATCGCTCTTTCGCCGCGCCAAGACGGCGCAAGAGATCCTATCTGATCACGCTTCTCGCTGACGTCGGCGAGAGCGTCGTGATGGCCGGCCGCGATCTCGTCAATAACGTCGAATTTTTGGGCGAGGTCGTCGGCTCGACAGCCAAGAGTCTGACGAGCCTGTCGCATTTTCGCGTGACCTCGCTGGTGTTTCATCTTGAGCAAATCGGGTTGCGCGGCGTTCCGATCATCGTCCTCATCAATTTTCTTGTTGGGGCGATCGTGGCGCAGCAGGGCATTTTCCAATTGCGCCGCTTCGGCGCGATAATTCTCGTCGTCGATCTCGTCGGCATTTTGATTCTGCGCGAGCTCGGCGTTCTGTTGACCTCGATCATGATCGCCGGGCGGTCTGGCTCCGCCATAACGGCCGAACTCGGCTCAATGAAGATGCTCGAGGAAATCGACGCCATCCTCGTGATGGGCTTGCGGCCGGTCGAAGTGCTGATCGTGCCGCGCATCCTCGCTCTCATCATCAGCCTGCCGCTTTTGACCTTCCTCGCCGACATGGCGGCGATCGCCGGCGGCATACTCGTCAGCTGGATCTATGGCGGCATCACGCCAAAAAGCTTCGTCGCCTTGCTGCCTTCGGCGATCGGCGTCCACACCTTCATGAGCGGCATGATCAAGGCGCCCTTTATGGGGCTGGTTATCGGCCTCATCGCCTGCGTCGAGGGCCTCGCCGTCTTGGGCTCCGCCGAATCGCTCGGGCGGCAGGTCACGGGTTCAGTGGTGAAATCAATCTTCATGGTGATCGTCGTCGACGGCATCTTCGCCGTCTTCTTCGCCGCCATAAGGTACTAAGCCGCGCCGATGCAGAACGCTTCGCCTGCGCCCTCGAAACCATCCTCCCTCGCCAAGCGGGGCGCGCCGCCGATCGCGCGCAACGCGACGCCTGAGATCGCCATTCGTGTCCGCGATCTCGTCGTCGGCTTCGGCGACAAACTTGTCCTCAACGGCCTCAATCTCGACGTGCGCCGCGGCGAGGTGATGGGCTTCGTCGGCGGCTCAGGCACCGGAAAATCGGTTTTGACCCGCACCATTTTCGGGCTGATTCCGAAACGCAGCGGAACGATCGAGATGTTCGGCTCCGATCTCGATCGATTATCGCACACCGAACGCGCCGCCATCGAGCGGCGCTTCGGCGTGATGTTCCAGCAAGGCGCTTTGTTTTCCGGCCTAACCGTGAAGCAGAATGTGCAGGTGCCGATGCGCGAACACCTCAATTTGTCGCCAAGCCTTGCCGACGAGCTCGCCATGCTGAAAATCGAGCTCGTCGGCCTTGATCTTGACGCCGCGGACAAATTTCCGTCTGAATTATCCGGCGGCATGATCAAAAGGGCGGCGCTGGCGCGCGCGCTGGCGCTTGATCCCGAGCTCTTGTTTCTGGATGAGCCGACCTCAGGCCTTGATCCGATCGGCGCCGCCGAATTCGACGATTTGATCTCGACCTTGCAGAAGACCCTTGGCCTGACGGTCTTCATGGTGACGCATGATCTCGATAGCCTTTATTCGATTTGCGACCGGATCGCCGCCCTTGCGGACCAAAAAGTGATCGCGGCCGGGCCGATCGAAACGATGCTGGCCTCCACCCATCCTTGGCTGCGCGCTTATTTCCACGGTAAGAGGGCGCGACAGTTTGATCCGTCGGTGATCAAACGGTCGGCGAATGGCGCGGGGGGATAGACTGAATAGGATGAGCTGTTAGATGGAAACCCGCGCGAATTATGTCCTGATCGGCATTTTCACCTTGGCCGTGATCGCTTCGGCTTTCGGTTTCGTGCTGTGGTTTTCGGGGGGCGAAAAGCCCGGCTCGCAGCGGACCTATCGCATCGTGTTCACCGGATCGGTCTCGGGCCTTCTGCGCGGCGCGACAGTCCTGTTCAATGGCGTCAAGGTCGGCGATGTTAGGAGCATCGATTTTCTTCCCGAGGACCCGAGCCACGTCTCTGCCCTTATCGAAGTGGATGGCCGCGTGCCAATTCGCGCCGACACCAAGGCGCGGCTCGAATCGACGGGCCTTACCGGCGTCGCCAACGTCGCTCTCTCCGGCGGCACGAAGACCTCGCCCCCGCTGCAGCCAGGCCCAGGCGGCGGACCTTCGACGATCATGGCCGAACGGTCGGATTTGCAGGATCTGATCGAAAACGCGCGCAAGATCGCGGGCCAGGCGAGCGAATTTCTCTACAAGACCAATAAGCTGCTCGACGACAATAAAAACTCCTTTACGGCGTCGGTGAAGAACGTCGAGAAATTCTCGGATGCGCTCGCCGCCAACTCCGATGGGCTCAAGGACTTCATGGCCTCGATTGGGGATGTCGGCAAATCAATCAAGCCGCTGACCGCCAAGCTCGAAACGTTGAGCAGCGACGCCGATAATGTCGTCAAAGCCGTCGATCCGGCGCAGGTCAAGACGATGGTCACCAATTTTTCGGCGATGTCGGTCAAGCTCAACGCCGCCGCCGACAAGGTCGACGGCGTCCTGACCAACCTCAACTCATTTTTGGCGACGGGCGACAACAAGGGGGTTTTCACGGAGGTCGCCGCGACGGCGAAATCGATCCGCAAACTTGCCGACGACGTCGACGCCAAATGGAAAGAAATAGGGCCGAACCTCGTCCGTTTCAGCGGCTCGGGGTTGCGCGAATATGAGGCATTGGCGGTGGATGGCCGCAAAACGCTGGGTGAGCTCAATCAGGCGATCCGTTCGATCGAGCAGAACCCGCAGCAGTTCATCTTCGGCAAGAGGCAGCAATTTCCCGAATATTCGGGCTCGCGTTAGCAAAGGTGGGGGGCGATGAGGGTGGGGTTTCGCGCCGCGGAGCGCGCGCGGCGGCGCTGGGCGAGCGCGCTTGTCTGCGCCTCCGCCGGCCTCGTCGGCGCTTGCGCCTCGGCGCCGCCCGCGACCTATGACCTTGGCGCGATCGAAGGCTTCAGAGCAAGGCATGCGCGCGGCGCCCAGGTCGCCGTCTATAAGCCGACCGCTGTGTCGCCGGTCGGCTCCGACCGGATCGTGGTGCGCCTTGGCCCCGACCAGGTCGCCTATCTCAGCGGCGCGCAGTGGACGGACCAGCTGCCGGTCCTCGTTCAGGCACGGCTGATCTCGAGCTTTCAGAACGCCCATGTCATCGGCGCCGTGGAGCCCGGCACGGTGGCCGACTACAATCTGCGCACCGACATCCGCCGGTTCGAGTACGACGCCGGCCGCGCCGCCGTCTTCGTCGAGATGTCGGCCCAGATCACCGACCCTTCCGGGCGCGTGCGCGCGGCAAAGGTGTTTGCGGCAAGCGCGCCGGCGCCGAGCGACGACGGCGCGACGGTGACGCGGGCGCTGGATTTCGCGCTCGCCGAGGTCATCCGCCAAATCGTGCTCTGGACTGCGCCGCAAATTTAAGCACGCGCGGCCCTCGGCCGACGCAATTGTAGCCTTGGCTAGCCCAATACGCTAAGTTTGAACCTGGATCGCCCTTCGGGGCAAGCCGCTCTCGCGAACGAGGATAGATGATGGCGAGTCGGATCCTGGCGTTCTACGGATCCTATCGGTCCGACCGCATGGGCATCCGTCTCGCGAACTATATTGTGGCCGGTCTCGCCCAGCGCGGGGAAGACGTCGAACTTATCGACGCCAAGGCGATCGGTCTGCCGATGCTCGATCGCATGTACAAGGAATATCCGCGAGGCGAAGCGCCGCGCGCGATGGAGGCGCTTGCGAACAAGATCCGGGGCGCGGACGCCTTCGTGTTCGTCGCTGGCGAATATAATTGGGGCGTTCAGCCCGGCCTCAAAAACCTTACCGATCACTTCCTTGAGGAATGGTTCTGGCGGCCCGCGGCGATTGCAAGCTATTCCGCGGGCCGGCTCTCGGGGGCGCGATCGAATTCGGCCTGGCACGGGATCCTCTCGGAGATGGGGATGGTCGTGATCTCGAGCACACTCACAGTGGGCCCGATCGCGCAGGCGCTGAGCCCCGAGGGCAAGCCGCTTGCAGACGGCGGCAAGGCTTTGGAGCAGGCGTTTCCGCGCTTTGCCGACGACCTCGCGTGGTGGACCGCGGCCGCGAAGGCCCAGCGCGAGCGCAAGGCGCCGCCCTACTGATCAAACCATACTTGTCGCTTCCATTCGCCGCTCTTTATCGCGCTGCGGACCGCCCCGCAGGTTCCGAATGGTGTTGGCGTTCGTCCGACCAGGGGATAAAATCAAACGCTTACGTGTGACGCGCTGCAGCGTCCTTCAATGCCCAGATCACGTCAGCAGCATGCTCCTTAATTATGAAGGGCAGCGGTGAAAATACGCCTCAGGAAGCCCAGCAGGCGTGACACGTCCAGGTAAGGAGGACCGCAGTGGTTCGACCCCATCAGCCAGGCGAAGCCGTTTTCCGATCGGTCCTGCCTGAAGACATTGACTGGAAGCCGTTCCCGGCGTTTCCACCTTCGGTCCGCCTCGCCGTTATTGTCGGGCGACCCTCAGAGCCCGGCCCCTACGTGATCAGGGTCAAAGTGCCCTCCGGCGTAAAGCTCATGCCACATAAACACCCGGAGGACCGAATCTACACGGTCATGTCCGGCGTTTTCTACATCGGCTTGGGCCAACAGTTCGACGGCGATAAGGTGGAGGCGTATCCGCCCGGCAGCGTCATCGTTCTGCCCGGCGATACGTCCCATTTCCACTGGGCGAAATCCGGTGAGTACGTCACCCAGGTAACGGCCACTGGTCCATTGGGCATTGAATACTTAAATCCCGGCGACGATCCGCGTGAGTAAAATCGCCAACGCCCGGTTCCGTCAACAAATTGAGTTTGGCGGCAACCTGCCGTGGGAAGCTCTAAGAGCGTTTGTGAATGCGGTCGTGGAGCTGATTGAAACAGGTTGCTGGCGCCCGCCTCGCCTAGGAGGCTCACCATGGATAAGACCACAATGTCCGAAGCTATCAACCATCGCCGCCGCCGCTTTTTCGGCGCAGCGGCCGTGACTGTCGCAGCCGCCCAGCTCGGCGTGAGCAGTCTTGCGCACGCGCAATCCAGCGAGACAAAACCGGCGGAGTTGCCCGCGATCAAGCCGGGAACGAACACGTCGTTCGCCTCGATGAAGCAGGTCGACGCCGGCGTCCTCAATGTCGGCTACGCTGAGGCCGGTCCCGCCGACGGTCCGACGGTCATTCTTCTGCACGGCTGGCCCTACGACATTCACAGCTATGTTGATGTCGCGCCCTTGCTGGCGTCGGCCGGTTGCCGAGTGATTGTTCCGTATCTACGCGGCTATGGCGCAACACGATTTCTTTCCGGCGACACGTCCCGGAATGGCCAACAATCGGTGCTCGCTGTTGATATCATCGCCTTGATGGACGCTCTCAAAATCGAAAAGGCGACCATCGGCGGTTTTGACTGGGGCGCGCGGACGGCCAACATCATCGCGGCGCTTTGGCCGGAGCGCTGCAGGGCCATGGTGTCGGTGAGCGGTTATCTGATCGGCAACCAGCAAGCCGGCAAGATTCCCTTGCCGCCAGCGGCTGAGCTCCAATGGTGGTACCAATATTATTTCGCCACGGAACGCGGCCGCGAGGGCTACGACAAATACCGGCGCGACTTTGCGAAACTCATTTGGCGGCTTGCCTCGCCGCAGTGGGCCTTCGACGACGCCACGTTCGATCGCACGGCGGCGTCCTTCGAAAACCCGGATCACGTCGCTATAGTCATCCATAATTATCGCTGGCGGCTCGGACTGGCCGACGGCGAGCCAAAATATGACGGCCTGGAAAAGCGGCTTGCCGAAGGTCCGGTCATCACCGTGCCCACGATCACCCTTGAAGGCGACGCCAATGGCGCGCCGCACCCGGACGCCAGCTCCTACGCCAAGAAATTCTCTGGCAAATATTCGCACCGCATCGTCAGCGGCGGCGTCGGGCATAATCTGCCCCAGGAAGCCCCGCAGGCCTTCGCCGAAGCTGTCGTCAACGTCGCCCAAAACTGAACCTCGACGAGTTGCGGGCGTTCTTGGAAACGCTTTAGCGATGAAGGCTTATCGGGAGGTGTGCCTGGCATGGGCACTGGATTGGAGGTGGAAGTCCTTTGCGGGGCGAGTTGGTAGCAACCGCGAGCCGGAGGCAACTGCACGCAGGGTCTGCCGTCGAGAGACGCCTATGACCCTGGCGCCGCGAGGCCGTGTGGGGAAGAAGCCCGAGGCGAACCGCAGCACCGAACGAAAGTAAACCCCCGAGCAAGCCGAACCGGCCGGGTCAGCGTGTCTTCGAACGCGACGCCCGAAATCCAACCGAGGCCGGGACGGTAATGGGGGCGGGAGCGGCGGGACATCCAGTGTTCTTACCCAGGGAGATCTGCGTGGGTCCGCGCGAGCGGTAGACCCGAAGGAGGCAACGACGACGGGACGATGCCCACGCAGAAGTCGGATCTCTTCATATGAGCCGAGGAAGCCGGCGAAAGCCGGTGGAGCAAAGGGAGAGATGGATTGAGAAAGACGGGACCACGGCAATTGAGCCTCGTGTTCGCCGACAGCCCTTCGGGGGGCGGGTCGTCCGAGCCCTCGGACGCATCCGAGCGGCGGAGCTTTCTGCTGCACAAAGCGAGGACCAAGAAGACGACAGGTCCTGCCGCCAGCGTGGCCGACGACTAGTCGGCTGCTCGAAGAAGTGGCGTCGGAAGCCAATCTGGCCAAGGCGCTGCTGAACGTAGTACGCAATAAGGGAGCGCCGGGATTGGATGGACAGACGGTCGAGGCGGCGGAGGCGAAAGCGCCGTCGATCATCGCCCGTTTGCGCCGCGACTTGCTGACGGAACGCTACCGGCCCGGCGATGTCCGCCGGGTTTGGCTGCCGAAGCCCGGGGGCGGGCATCGTGGGCTTGGCATTCCGAATATTTTGGACCGGACGGTGCAGCAGGCGGTTCTTCAAGTATTGGAACCGATCTTCGAACCGGCCTTCCATCCCAGCAGTCACGGTTTCCGGCCAAAACGCGGGGCTCACACCGCCATTGCTGAAGCAACGGGGTACCTGAAAGAGGGATATCAAACGGTGGTTGATCTGGATTTGGCCAAGTTCTTTGACCGAGTTCCGCATCAGCGCCTGTTGGCCCGGATCGCCGAGCGCGCGAAGGACCAACGGATAATCACTTTGGTGCGCCTGATGCTGACGGCGTCGGTGGTGATGCCGGACGGGACGAGGGTCGCCGTCAAGGAAGGAACTCCACAAGGGGGGCCGCTTTCGCCAATGCTTTCCAACGTTGTCCTCAACGAACTGGATGGCGAACTGGCAAGGCGAGGCCTCCGGTTCGTTCGATACGCCGACGACTGTAATATCTTCGTGCGAAGCGAACGCGCCGGACAGCGCGTCATGACATCAATCCAGAGATTCCTGGAAAACCGCATGCGGCTCCAGGTCAACGAGGAGAAGAGTGACGTTCGCAAACCGGAGGATGTCCACTTTCTTGGCTTTCGTTTCCGCTGTGCGAAGGAGGGTGAGGGCGACAATGTCGCCGTCTTTCCTTCGCGCAAGACGGAACGACGACTGATGACGACGATGCGGGGAATGACGCCCCCAAATTGGGGACGCTCCATCTCCTCGTGCATGGAAGACATCAGCCGCTACCTGACAGGCTGGATATCGTACTTCCGGCTTTGCACGCCGGACGCGATAAAAGGATTGGGCGTCATCGACGCTCACGTCCGCCGCCGGATCAGGGCGATCATCGTCCGGCAGAAGAAGCGGCAACGCTTTCTCTACCGGCACCTGAAAGCCAAAGGCGTCAGCTCCAAGGCTGCCAATGGCTGTGCGTTCTGCGGCAAAGGAGCATGGGTGAAATCGAACCGCCCGGCGATGACGAAGGCCTATCCACCGTCTTGGTTTGACGGGCGTATGGCCTCGCTCAAAGCCTTGTGGAACGATCTCAACCTGTCGCGGGTATCGGCCCAGCTATCGCTGGAGTTCTGACATATCGATCCAAAGAGCCGGATGCGGGCCCGCATGTCCGGTTCTGTGAGAGGCGTGGCGGAGCAATCCCCACGCCTACTCGACGGGACGCTTCCCCTCCCGGATGGGTCCAAGCTGGCTTGGAAAAGCGTGCCGTCGATCGTTTTCGGCGAGCGCGCCGACGCCAAGCGCCGACGGCGCGACGGTGACGGGGCGCTGGATTTGGCGCTCGCGGAGGTCTTGCGCCAGATCGCGCTGTGGACCACGCCGCAGATTTCAACAATTTCTCTAAGTCACACGATGGATTTAGGGTTAGGGCTAAGTTCGAATGAACCGCTCGCATGACGAGGCACAGTGACTTTGATGAGTGTCAACCCTGAAGAAACATCCCTCTGGAGGGCAGCGTTTGCCGACGACCATTGCAATACGAATTCGCAAAAGGAGGCGCGCAACGAATTGCTCGTTGAGCTACGGAAGCTCGACAAGCACGTTGAACAGCTACTCGCGAAGATCCCCGAAGATTGCAAAGGTCTAACCCTTCACGGCATTACCCATGTGCATCAACTTTGGGACGTCGCTTCTGTCCTTTGCGGGCCTGAATACCAGATAAATCCGCTTGAGGGTTTCGTCCTTGGCGCGGCATTTCTCGTTCATGACGCTGGGCTGACCGCTGCCGCGTATCCCGGAGGCCTTCAAGGTCTTAAGGCGTCGCGACTAGATCGGGATCTAGTGTCGAACGGGCTGAAGCGCGCAGATCCCAATCGCACCGTTGAGGGCGAAGATATCGATAATGCGCCGCAGGACGTAGGTGAGCGCGCACTGTTCGATTTATTACGACTCATCCACGCCGACCGGGCGGCCAAGCTTCTGGACCAAGCTTATGTGCATCCAATCATAAGGACGTCCTTTACGCTCGTTCCGCCCGACATGCTTCTTGATCTCGGAGAGACCATCGGCAAAGTAGCGGCTAGTCACCACTGGGACATGAAGAAGGTAGACAGGGCATTTTCCGCGCCCGTTCCTCCGCCTGCGACGTACCCCGGCTGGACAGTCGACGAGGTTAAGCTTGCGTGCATCCTCCGTGCCGCCGATGCCTGCGCGATCGACGAGCGACGGGCGCGCACTATGTCCTTCATCATCAAAAACCGCGCGGCATCTCTCGATCGCATTGGGCATTCCAAAAGTTTCTTAACCCAGGTTATTTGCCACAGGCCAGCGAAGCTTTTGTCTTCAGATCCAAGCGGGCTTTGCCACGCGCTGAAATGGATGCGTGGTGGGTGGCCTTTGACGCAATCGCCGTTGCTGATCGAGAGCTGCGCGCTTGCGATCGGCTCTTGAAGCGGCGCGCCGAAAAAAACGATCACAATCAAAATCTGCCTTTAAAAGCCAAGCGCGTCGAGGGAGCTGAAGACGCGGAAACGCTGGCAAACTATGTCTGCGTCAATGGTTGGCGGCCGGTAGACACATCGGCGCGTATCGATGATCCGCTAGCAATAATTGAAAGCCTAGGGGGGAAAAATCTCTACGGCGATGACGTCTCCGCTCCTCTACGGGAGTTGTTGCAGAACGCGGCCGATGCCGTACGAGCGCGCCGCGAGCTTGGGGGTTATGACCCAAACGCGGGCAGTTTTCCTGGCAAGATCGAAATTATCGTTGAGAGCCTATCAACAGACACCGGTCGGTGGAGACTCACCGTGGTCGATGACGGCGTTGGTATGCCCGAAGACGTGTTGACAGGAGAGTTTCTCGATTTTGGCAAATCATTGTGGAATTCTGATCAACTCGCACTAGCAGTCTGCTGAAAAACCTAGCTTTGTCGGGTCTGTGATGATTTACTTTGATCACGAATTGGGGGATTTCCATGCGCGGGCGATTTCGGGATCAAGGTGGATTGTTTTCCTACATTTCGCCTGAGACGCGGGTGCCGCCGAGTCCTCTGCGGCAGATCAGGGAGCTGGTGCGGGCGGTTTTGAAAGACCTCAGCTACAGTTTCGGAAAGCTCTATTCGAGCGACGGCCGCCCTTCGATCCCGCCGGAGCAATTGCTGAGCGCCTTGCTGCTGCAAGCGTTCTACGGCATCCGCTCGGAGCGGCAGCTGATGGAGCAGCTCAACTATAATCTTCTGTATCGCTGGTTCGTCGGGCTTGCCCCGGACGATCCCGTGTGGGACGCCACGACCTTCACGAAGAACCGGGATCGTCTGCAGCAAGGCGACGTATTCCAGAAGTTCATGACCACGCTTTTGAACCACCCGCGGGTGAAGCCGCTCTTGTCGGACGAGCATTTTTCGGTGGACGGAACGCTGATCGAAGCCTGGGCTTCACAGAAGAGTTTTCGGCCCAAGGACGGCGGTGACAACGAAGGGGATGGCGCGGATTTTCGCGGCCGGGCGCGCTCGAACGAGACGCACGCGAGCGCGACCGATCCCGAGAGCCGTCTCTGCCGCAAGGCGGCGGGGCGGGAGGCGAGGCTGTGCTTCATGGGCCATGTCACCATGGAGAACCGGCGCGGGCTTGCCGTTGCGGGCGCGGTCACAAACGCCGACGGCATGGCGGAACGCCGCGCCGCGCAAGCCATGCTGAAAGCCAAACGCAAAGCCGCCGGTCATCGCATCACGGCCGCAGCTGACAAAGCCTATGACACGAAGGACCATGTCAAAAATCTGCGCGCCGTCGGCGTCACGCCGCATGTCACGCAAAACAATGGCCCGACCAAAACAGGGCGGCGGCGGAGAAGCGCTATCGATGCCCGCACGACAAGGCACGCAAGCTACAGTCTGTCGCAGAAGCGCCGCAAGATGATCGAATGCATCTTTGGTTGGGGCAAGCAGCACGGCACGATGCGCAAGGCCAAGCACCGCGGCGTCGCCCGTGTCGCCGGAGGATTTCTGCTGAACCTCATCGCCTACAACCTGATCCGCATCCCGAAATTGGTGACCGCGTAGGACCAATTCCGTGAGACACCAAGGAAAACCCCTGCCATGTCGAACCGAACATCGAAATCACCGGCAAAAACCCAACACCCAAACGCCGAAACCTCAAATTTTCCGGTTTTTCAGCAGACTGCTAGGCGCGGTATATGCTCGTCGGATGAACCTCGATCGAAGCGCCTGGCATTCCAGCGCGCATCGAATGCCTAGTCGCCGCCAATTCGGTCGCAATATGCGAGATTTACGCCTGGCAGTGTGAAGGGGAACAGGTGGGCGGAACAAGGAACACGTCCTTATAGACGTGTGTTCCTTTTGTTCCCCCGGAACGCCCGGAACATCCGGAACATCCGGAACATCGTGAACACCAAGGAACTTTGTTCCTTTTGTTCCTCTCATCGAAGGGTCAAATCGAAGTAGGACAAGCGACAGCGAGTAGCGACGATTCGCAATGATTTTGAGTGCACCCCGACCCATGCTATCGCTGCTAGCTCGCGACGCCTGCCGAGATCGCGACACTTCGCCAACATGGCATGCTCACCGCGCGGGTTGCTCGACGAAAAGGGGGTTCGCTCAACTCTCATCGACGTAGCTCTTATTGATGCATCGACATGAGGGATAAGAATGATGACACTGCGAATTGATGAAAAATTGCGATCCAGGCTCTCGACCGCACGATGCCGGCCGAATTTGACTGCCGCCTGACATAACCGTCTCTGCTCGACCTAAAGGCCAAAGGACCGGAGGATTTCAAGCGTCTTGCGTCGGCGTACCGATAGGAGGGTTTCAAAAGAAATTGTTCGCCTTTTCGCTCAGTTTCAAAATCAGCGACGGAGCTACGTGCTGGGTCCTGGCGGACGCCCTCGTTTGCGTTTGACGATTGGCGGCTGATAGTCCGCTTCGCCGCTTGAAGGGATTGGCGGGTCGTCGGGCGCGACCTGCGCGGCTCCGTCAAAACCTCGCGGACGATCTTGCGGAACGTCTCGAAATCTTCGAACCGCAGGTGCGGCATAGCCTCTTGGCAGCGCGCCGGGATTGAAACGGCGAGCTGTCGCACCGATCGAACGATCTCGCCCCAAGCGTCGGTAAGCTCTTCAATCGAGATCAGCTTGCGCAGGAGCGCGTCGCGCCGCAGTTCCACGAGCTCGCGGGTGGCCCGCTTCAATGCCGCGGATTCCGCGAAGATTGTCTATTCACCTTCTCGGCCAGCACGTCCTTGTGCAGTCCTACGTAGCATCGCGCAATAATTCGAAATGCTCTTTTGCAGGAGATATCGGCCTCGCGTTTCCGTTTTTACGACAACGTCGCGATCGGCAAGCTTCCGAACGGTTCGGGCGTCGATGCCGAGCCAAAGACCCAGCGCCTGGGCGTCGACCGGGAGATCTCCTGTCGCCAACGGATCGATCATCAGAACCGACCTATGATTCTGAGCTTCAAAGGCCCCAACGCCAAGAAAAACAATATACAAATATTGATTGGCCCCCACACCTGAAAAATGGAATTTTGCGCGATATCCCGGGCGCCGCAGCGCCCCCCGCGCATTGGCCTCCTTTGTACGGTCCCTAACCGGGGGCAAGGCTTGGCGTGGTCGGCACGCCGATTGGTTTGTGCCCACGTCGCGAAGTAGGTCGGCGTCTGTGCGGGTTTTCAAGCCAATTGGGCGATGAGATAAGCGCTAGACCAAGGCTCTCGTGAGCGGCGTGGGCCCCCCCTGCAGTCCGCGTTCCGACGCACGAGCCCGCGCTAGAGCTCAAAATGGTCAAAGCGCCTGAAGGTTGCATGGAGGTTCGAACCCTCCCGCCCCAGCCAGTATTTAACTTATTGATACCACAGTAATTTTTGTCCGCGACGAGGGGGCTTTTTTGTCGCGAATCGGCGGGGTTGGGCGAGACCGCCATGGAGCGCTATTTCGGCGGAGACGGGTTCTCGCGCGCTCTCGGCCTTGGTCGGCCCCGATATCTCTACGGCGCCCTTTGGGGGTTTACTTTTTTGCGGGCTGATGCGGCGACGTCGCCGCGAAACTGCTCTGCGCAGGAGCGGCCTTGGGACTCAAATGGCGGCTTATTTAGCGGAAGCCGAGCGGCCTGCGTTGGTCAGCCCAACCGGCCGGCAGCCGCGGGGTCAGACGCATCAGGGTCTTGGCGGTGAGTTGCTGGCGCTGGCGGCCGTCGACGATCGCCGTGACGATGTCGGGCACCAGCTAGGCGAGGCGCAGGATCGAGTAAAGGTGGGCCGCCGACAGCTTCTCCGCACGCGCGACGATTGCCGTCGCGCAATTTGCTGTGCAAGGGCTCAGCCGCTGAAAATGACTTTGCGGAAGCGGTACAAAGCAAAACCAAAATAGACACTCCCGATAACGGTCATCGCAAGAATTTCCGGCCAGACGATGGAGAAATCCGCTCCGCGATAAAGCACATCCTGGGCGAAAATCACGAAATGCGGCGTTGGGCAGATTACCATCATGACGTCCTTCAGCCAGACCGGCATGCTTTCCATCGGCGTCATTGCCCCGGAAAGCAGCATCATCACCAGTAACACCGGGATATTCAGCAAACCGAACTGGCCCATCGTGGCGGCGATGGTAGCTAGAAGAATGCCAAGCGCCGCGACCGTGAACACATAAAAGCACGAGCCACCCAGAAACAGCAGGATTGATCCGGCAATGGGCACGTGCAGCCACCATTGCACCACAAGCACCAGCGATAGGCCCGCTGCAACCAAAGTGACAATGCCATTGGCCAGGATCTTCGAGAGCATGATCTCGGCGGGAACCACCGGCATCACAAGGAGATGCTCGACTGTTCCCTGTTCGCGCTCGCGGATCAGCGCCGCGCCGGTCAGGATCACGGTCAACATTGTGAGATTGTTAACAATCTGCATCACTGAGGTGAACCAAGCGGAATACAAATTCGGATTGAACTTTACGCGCGTAACGATTTTGACCGCTTCAGGGTTCAATCCTTCGCGTTCCGACATGAACTCTGTCACATAGTTAATGATAACGTTTTGGATGTAAGTCATGCCATTGAAGGCCTGGGCAATCGCGGTGGCATCGACATTGATTTGAACGGATGGCCGCCGCCCGACGAGAACATCCTCCTGAAACCTTGGGGGAATTTCGATGACGAAAAGGAAACGTTGCGAATTCATCCCCGGGTCGGCTTCCGCCGGCGTAATCTCTACCGCCGACTTGAAAGTGGGTGGCGTGAGGCCATCCCGAATGCGGCGTGACAGATCGGAATGGTCCTCATCGACGATTCCAACCGAAAGGTTGGTTGCTTCGGTCGAGGCGCCAGTGGAAGCGTCGACCGCAACGGTGAAGGAAAAGGCGACAAGCACCAGGAGGATCGGGTCGGCCCGGATGCTGCGCATCTCCTTGATCATCAGCCGGTAGATGTTGGCCAAGTGCAGCCGCAGCTTGGCCAACCGATGGCTCTTGGGCCGCTTGGCCTTCGTCACTGCATGCGGTTTCGCCTGTTCTCGTGAATCGGCCGTCTGGCTCGCTTGCGACATCTCAGCTCTCCTGCTTCGACAGTATTATATGAGCTGCAACGAGGTAGCTAACCGTGAAAACGGCAAGGATGACCGAATTGAACAAGAGATCAGAAAAGCCGAGTCCCTTGGTGAAGGTGCCGACGCTGATCGGCTCATACCAAGCCGCTGGAAACATGAGGCCTATGACCCTTCCCCCGCCTGTGAGAGAGGACACGGGCGTGAGCAGACCTGAAAAGTTCACTGTGGGAATAACTGAGAGAACTACGGTCGCAAAGACCGCCGCCACCTGGGTCTGGGTGAAGGTCGAGATGAGTTGCCCGAAACCGCAAGTCGAGAAAACATAGAGCAGCGTCCCCAGCGCCAGGGCTCCGAAAGACCCCTTGACCGGCACGTGGAAAATGAAAAGCGCCATGAGCAACAGAATAAAGAATGCCAGCATCCCGACGACGACATAGGGGAAATTTTTGCCCACGAGGAATTCGAATTTGGTGATGGGAGTGGACCGGAAGTTGGCGATCGAGCCGGTTTCTTTCTCGCGGACGACAGCGATGGTTGCCGTGACTGCCGGGATCAGAACCAACACCATCACGATGGTGATCGGAACCATAGCGAAGATGCTCTTGAAAGCCTGATTGTAGCGAAAGCGATTTTCTATATTGACGCCGCCAATATAGACGTTTGATGCCACATTGGGGCCGAGGCGCTCGGTAATGAGATCTTGCACATAATGCTGCTCCAAGCCGGTGACGTATCCTCTCGTCGTCTCGCCCCGGAACGGCATGGCGCCGTCGACCCAGAAGGCGACCTCGGGCGAACGCAGGTTTGCAACATCGCGACCGAAGCCGGATGGAATTTCAACGGCGACAGCCAGCTCTCCGCTCCGCATGCGATACTCCAACTCCGCTGTGGAGCTGATCGGAGGCCGTTCAGTGAAATAATGAGAGCCCGAGAAGTTTTCGAGCAGCCTGCGGCTTTCTGGCGTCTGGTCCTGGTCGAAGGCCGCAAATTTTAAGATTCTCGACATCGAATGTGATGCCATAGCCCATGGCAAACATCAGAATGACAGGAGCGACGAACGCGAATGCCATCCGGATGGGATCGCGGAGGAGCTCCATTGTTTCGCGCCGGGCATAGGCCCATAGCCGTCCGGGGTCAAATCGCCGGGCCGCACGCGGCTCGACAGGCTTGGCTGCCGTTACGCCTGCAACCGCCGCGGGTTGCGGCGCCGGCTCTGGCTTCTCTTTTTCTTCGCTTACGCCTGCGGCCGCCGCGGGCGCTGGCTCGGCCTTCTTTTTTTCTTCACCTTCGGCTTCCTCCAGATAGGAGATGAAGGCATCTTCCAGAGATTCCTTGCCGCGCTCCTTGGTCAGTTCTTTTGGCGCGCCGACGGCGAGCACCCGCCCCTGGTGCATCAGCGAAATACGGTCGCAGCGGTCGGCCTCGTTCATGAAGTGGGTCGATAGAAAGATGGTGACGCCATCGTTACGGGACAGATCGATCAGCGTGCGCCAGAATGCGTCGCGGGCGATTGGGTCGACGCCCGAAGTGGGCTCGTCGAGAATCAGTATGTGGGGCCGGTGCAGCACGGCCACGGCAAGCTGCAGCCTCTGCTTTATGCCAAGGGGCAGGCTCGACGGCTCGGCGTCAGCCACGGCTTTCAGGTCGTATCTTTCGAGCAACTCCTTGATTCGACCTTCAATCTCATTTGACGGGAGATGGTAAAGCTGCGCATGCAGATCGAGATTCTGCCGCACTGTGAGCTCGCTGTAGAGCGAGAACGCCTGCGACATGTAGCCGACGTTTTGGCGCGCCTCCATGTCGTCGGCGCCCATCGGCTGCCCGAATAATTTGGCCGAGCCTTCGGTGACCGGCAGCAGCCCGGTCATCATTTTCATGGTTGTCGTTTTGCCGCAGCCATTCGAGCCGAGGAACCCGAAAATCTCGCCGCGTCCGATGCGAAAGCTCACATGGTCGACGGCGATAAAATCGCCGAACCGGCGCGTAAGTCCGTCCGCCTCGATTGCCGGCGTCTTGTCATCGCTCTCGACGAGCGGCCGGACGATGACCTCTTGGTGCTGAGCGCGCTTTTCCGGTGGCAGCAGTGCAATGAAGGCATCGTCGAGCGTGCTCTTTTTCGCCCGCTCAAGGATCTCCTTCGGCGCGCCAAGCGCAATAACCTTGCCATCATCCATCCCGGCGAGCCAATCGAACCGGCTCGCCTCGTCCATATAGGCGGTAGCGACGATCACGCTCATGAGCGGGCGACGCTCGCGGATCGAATCGATCAGCTCCCAGAACTGCCGCCGCGAGAGGGGATCGACGCCCGTGGTGGGCTCGTCGAGAATAAGAAGGTCAGGATCGTGCATCAGCGAGCAGCAGAGGCTGACTTTTTGCTTCATGCCGCCCGAGAGCTTGCCGCATGGCCGATCTGGAAAACGCTCGAGTCCGGTGGCCTTCAGAAGTTCTTCGATGCGTGCGTGCCGTTCGCTCGCGCCCTGGCCGAACAACCGGCCGAAAAAATCGATGTTGTCGGAAACGCTCAGTGTTGGATAGAGATTGCGGCCCAACCCTTGCGGCATATAGGCGATACGGCCGCAGACCGCCCTCCGGTGACCTTCATCCGCCATGTTTCCGCCGAGGACGGTTACCGTGCCAGTCTGGATCTTGCGTACGCCTGCTACAAGCGCCAGCAGGGTGGACTTGCCGACCCCGTCGGGCCCGATCAACCCCGCCATGCACCCAGCGGGAATATCGAGCGTGAGGTCATTGAGCGCCAGCGTCTTTCCATAACGATGCGTTGCGTGCTCAACTCTTGCGACGGGGTCGGTCATTGCGGAAGCCTCACCGCGAGGTCGTCAGGCCAGGGAATCTTTGGATCGGTGCGCACAAAGGCCAGCCCGCGTACACCCGTCTTGACAGCACGATGGTATTTATCAAGGACCGCGGGGTCGGCCTGCAGCTTGACACGAAACATCAGTTTCTCCCGCTCCTCGGCGGTCTCGACGCTCTTTGGCGTGAATTGAGCCTCTGTCGCCACGAAGCTGACGGTGTTCGGGAGGACATATTCAGGTATCGGATCGAGGATTACGCGCGCCTCGTCGCCGAGCATAAGCTTACCCGCCACGCCCGCGGGCACGTAGATCGTCATGTAGACGTCTTTGAGATCGAGGATGGTGAGAACGCGCTGTCCTGCCGCAATCACCTCACCGGCGCGGGCGAGCCGGTACTGCACCCGTCCACTCCTCGGCGACACGAGCACCAGGTCGGTCAGAATCGACTGGAGCCGCTCGACATCGGCCTGAGCTGCCTTAATTGCGGAGTCAGCCTGGTCACGCTCGGCGTTGGCCGAATTTAATGCGGCCTCCGCCGCTTCTAATTTGTTGCGCCGCTGGTCCAGCACCTGCTGCGTAATAAACCCGCGCCCAATTAAGTTTTGGCCACGGCCATAATCCGTTCTGTCAAATTCCAAGTCGCTCTTCCGTTGTGCGATGTCAGCGACGGCTGATACCAGCGCCTGTTTCGCTTTCAAAAGCTCCGCCTGGGCTTGGCGCAGCTGGGCTTCGGTTTCGGGCGACGAGATAGTGGCTACGACCTGTCCCGCCGTGACCTCGTCGCCTTCGTCCACGGTCAGCGTCGCCAGCCGGCCGGGATATTTCGCCGCGACGTCGACTTGCGTCGCCTCGATGCGGCCGTTGGTTTTCGCGATCCCCTCGGGCATATCCTGGCCACGCAGGCGTTTTATCAGCGTTTCCACGGCTGTGCGGGCTTTTTCGAGAGGGTTTTGCTGCTTCGATTGGGCGTACGCCCTGACGATTAAGAGGCCTCGGTCCGAAACGCCCAGCGCCGATGGGACCACCGACAGAACAACGCAAATCAGAGCTGCTCCCAGCACAACGGCGCTCACGAAGCGGACAGGCAGCCGACCAGCTGTTGCAGCTGTCCCGCCGCTCGCGACTGTGTCAGACCCGGTGGTTGTCTGCACCTCGGATTCTAAAAGCCTATCCGCAGACTGCACGGAACGTTGCCCTTGCGCAGTCGCAAGCTCCTCCCGGAGTGACTTGAGTTCGCGCGACAATACAGGATCTGCAAGCACGACATTATCCCTCCTTGACTCGAACCGGCGATCGAGATTGGGATGCGCCGGCCATCACACGATCGATACTTCGGCTTATTGGGCCAAGACAGCCTAGCTCTGCTTTTGAGCGGCGCCAGGGCGGCATCCATCTCATCAATCCTCTTCGGCCCAATTGAGAAAAAAGTGGGCGCCGCCCTGCGCAGGTATATTTCGTCTTGGCTGTGCAGCTACCTTACGGATGGTTCAACTCTTGCCGACCCGGGACCTTTTCAAACAATCGCACATGAGGGCAGGCGATCGATTGATCTAAGTCAAGGAATATTAGCTGACGGGCAATATTATGTCCATGTCGCACCCTCATGCTTGGCGCAATCCATTCGAGGTTTTGGCTCGCAGATTGGCTCCGGAATGAAGTCGCATCGAGCTTTTGCAGTTGCATCGGCGGGTAGCGCAGCCTTCGGTGTCGAGGTGAATGGCGCTTGGGCTAGCGATAGGAGACGCGAGCTATGCTGGCAGGTTCCATGCCCGGCGAGCAGCTAGAAGGAGGACGTAGTGACCCAAGCCGTTACTGCCATGATCCCGCTCCAGGATCTGACGCCATCCAGACCGCTCGAGGAATTGTCGGACCGGATCGGCAAGCTGGCGCCAGCCGCTCTCAATACGCTCGGGGAATTGTCGGGCCAAATCGGCAAGCTGGCGCCGACCGCTTTCAATGAGTATGCGCTCGACTTCTGGCAGAGGTCGGTTCTGTTCCTGGACATCCTGCGCCAACGCGGCAACCAGCGTGAGGAGATGTTGGCGCACAGGGCGACTTCGATCCTGATCTACGACAGCGAGCTGATCATGCGCGGCGACGAGCTGCCTCATCCGGTCAACTACTCGCTGCTGCGCGTCATTCCGCCTGAGGGCGCCGAGATCGACGACCGCAAACGCCCCATCTTCGTCATCGATCCGCGTGCCGGGCAGGGACCGGGGATTGGCGGCTTCAAGCAGTTGAGCGAGATCGGCGACGCGTTCAAGGCCGGGCACCCCGTCTACTTCGCAGGCTTTACGGCGTCGCCTGTCCAGGGACAGCGGGTTGAGGACGTCGCGCGCGCGCACACTATCTTCATCGAGAAGATCGCTGAGCTGCATCCCGAGGCCCTCGGCAAGCCCTTCGTGTTCGGCAACTGCCAGGCCGGCTGGCACGCCATGATGGCCGCTTGCATGCGCCCCGACGTGGTCGGGCCGATGGTGATCGCGGGCGCGCCCCTCTCTTACTGGGGCGGCGTCCGCGGCAAGAACGCCATGCGCTATCTCGGTGGCTGGTACGGCGGAAGCTGGCTCGATCGCATGATAAGCGATATGGGCAATGGCATCTTCGACGCCGCCTGGCTGGTCGCCAACTTCGACAATCTCAACCCCGCCAACACATTGTGGACCAAGCAATATAACGTTTGGCTTGACCCGGAGCAGGAGAAGAACCGCTATCTGCAGTTCGAGAAGTGGTGGGGCGATTTTGTCCTGTTGCGCGGCGAAGAGATGCAATGGATGGTCGACAATCTCTTTGTCGGCAACAAATTCTCGACTGGTCAGATCGTCACCAGCGACGGCATTCGCCTCGATATCCGGGAGGTGAAGGCGCCGATCGTCTGCTTCTGCTCGCACGGCGACAACATCACGCCGCCGCAGCAGGCCCTGGACTGGATCCTCGACAATTACCAAAGCGGGGAGGAGATTCGGGAGTGCGGCCAGAGGATCTTCTACACCATTGACCCGAAGGTGGGCCATTTGGCCATTTTCGTCGGCACCAAGGTGGCCGCGAAGGACCATGCCGAGTTCATTAACAACATGGAGCTTATCGACGCGATGCCGCCGGGGCTCTATGAGATCGTGATCACTGAGAAGCCGGGCACTGCAGCCTCGAGTGATGGAGAAGCCGGCGATTTCGATCTTTCGATCGAGGAACGCAGTCTCGACGACATCCGCGCGCTGGGCTGCAACTCGCTCGAGGATGAGCGCGAGTTCGCGGCTGTCGCACGCGTTTCAGAGCTCAACAACGCCCTGTATCAGACCTTCCTGCAGCCCTGGATCAAGATGATGAGCGGCCCACAGGTCGCGCGCGCGGTTCTGGAGCTGAACCCGCTGCGGCTCGATTATTCTCTCCTGTCCGACAGAAATCCGATGATGCGAGCAGTTGCGCCGCTCGCCAATGACGCCCGGGCGAAGCGCGTCCCCGCCTCAACCGACAATTCCTTCATCGCGCTGCAGCAGCAGTTTTCGAAAACCATGGTCGACGCGCTCAACCTCTTCCGTGACGTGCGGGATGACGTGGTCGAGCGCACCTTTCACGCGGTGTACGGCTCGCCCCTGCTTCAGGCCGCCTGCGGAATCTCCAACAATGATGGTCCACCGCGGCCGCGGCCTGGACTGTTGCCATCCGTTCTGGCGGCGTTCGAGGAGGAAAAACGTCGTTTGAGAGGACGGATTGCCGAGGGTAACGCGCTCGATGCTGCGGCACGAGTGTTGGTCTATATTGGCAAGGCTCAGCATCGCATCGAGGAGAGCACCTTCGAGGCGCTGCGCAAGCTGCTTCTGGCGCACCCGGAGGTTTCCCCCGTTGATTTCAAGATTGCTGTGCGCGAGCAGTGGGCGATTCTGGCGGTGGACGAACGCGCCGCAATTGAGGCGCTGCCGCGGCTGTTGCCTGCAGATGCCACGGCGCGTCGCGCTTTCTCCGACTTGCTCCAGGCAACCGTCGCAGCGACCGGCAAGCTCAATGCCGATGGGCAACGCCGCTTGAGCGAGGTCAAGCATTTGCTGGCGACTGGCACGATAGCTGGCGAATGAGGCGCGCAATTGGCGAAGATAGCGCCGCCCGTGCAAGACCGTAGCGAACAAGCAAAACATGCTGAAAGTTCGAGCGATCTGGGCATTGATTGCGCTTGACTCGGCTACGAGCGCACGCTTTTGTCGTTGATAAGGATTGTTGTGGATCTTCGTCATTCTCCGTGCAATGAATTGTTCAGTTGACGCCTCCTGTGCAAAGGGAGCATGCGAAAGAACGAACTTGGATGTCAATCGGCGTTGAACATTGACCCCGGATCGGCGTCCAAAATTTGCACGCCGAAACACAAGGGGTTTGGAAGGCGCATTGGCCGCCGCCACCCAGCCCCTCAATGCAACAGGGGATTTTCCAAGCACGCAGTGAAGGCGACGCGGTCAACGCCAGAATGCAAGGGTAAGGCGCGCCCGAAGAGACCGTAAGAGTGGGCTCAAATGGAAAATAACTTGGGGCGTCATCCAACCGAAACGTCTGAACTGATTATAGAAGGTTCGTCGCGATCAGGCGGCGGCGCGTCAGCTAGCAATTGTTGGCAACGGTAGCGCGATCAAACGAGCGATTTTGCTTTCCTTTTCCCCGAGCATGCGCAAGGCCATGGCGGCGATCCGCTCGGGTGCGTGAGTTGCGGGCAAATCACCTTCAAGCAAAGCGATAATCATGAACAGCATCGCGCCGCCGACAGCGTAGGTGACCGTTCCAGGGTCGGCTATGCGCAAGCGATGCGACTCCTCAATTTTCCGTATGTCACGGAACAAGCGCGGATACAGGCCGACGTGCTTGTAGCCGGGAACGGCCATGGTGCGAATGATGAATTGAGCCCATTCGGGATTAGCGATCAGCATGGTGACGAAAATACGGATTGCTGCGGCAAGGGTCTCACAGGGATCGGAAATCGTGCTCGTGGCGGCATCGATCTGCGTGCCGACGCGGTCGAACAACGACTCTGTTGCGGCAGAAAAAATATCCTCTTTCGACGAGAAATGATTATAGAACGATCCAAAGCCGACGTCGGCGGTTTCAGTTATGTCGTTGATTGTCGCGGCTTCGGCCCCTTTGCGAGCCATAACCGAAAGCGCAGCATTGATCAGACGGTCACGGGTCTTCTGGCGCTGACGGCTCATGCGGTTGGGGCCAGCCTTTTCCGCTCTAGTTTGCGCCATTGCGATGCTCCTGCATTCATTCTCGTCGGGTTGCCTGGTTGCCGGAGCAATCCAAATCAACTGCACCGATTATTGGGTCGCATGGATCGAAAATGCGTAAGAGAAATTACCGATAATTGCCCGCGCCCGATCTTCGTCCTCAACTTTCGCCAAGTGGACAACAATACTTGCTCCTTGCGCCGCCGCTTCGACCACATTCACTTCGACAAATTCGATTTCCGCATTTTTGAGAGCGTCGGCGATCGAATCACTGATCTCCCGATTTTTCAGCGCCCGCTTGTAGATCTTTCCGACCGTGGTGACAGGCATTTGATCGATCAGGCGTACGAATTTCGGCTGGGCCGCCCGTTCGCCAATTCTGGCTCGCGCGAATTCCGCCAATTGTTCCTCCGTCGCGCGGCTGCCCCGTTTGAGCTGCACGTAAGCGACGGGTACCTCGCCCGCATAGGCGTCGGGCCGACCGACGGCTGCGGCAAATTGAACATCGGGATGCTGATGGAATGCGTCCTCGATCGTCACGGGATCAATGTTGTGGCCTCCGCGGATGATGAGTTCCTTCTTCCGTCCCGTGAGCCAAAAATAACCATCCGCATCTTGACGCCCGAGGTCGCCCGTATTGAGCCAGCGGCGCCCGTCGCCGCAATCCAGCCAAATGCCCGCATTGTGCTCGGCTGAGATGTAGCCGCGGAACACGTTCGGCCCAGAGATCACCAACAAGCCCACCTCATCGGTAGCACAATCGCGGGAGTAATTGCCCTTGTCATCAAGCAGGACGGCTTTCATCGCCTGACCAGGCAAACGCAGGCCGATTGATCCGATGCGTCGCTCGCCTTGCGACGGGTTGATGCTGCTGACGCATGTCGCCTCCGTCAGCCCATACCCTTCGAGAATCTGCAGCCCCGTGACATCCTGAAATTTACGGAAGACCTCCACTGGCATCGGCGCCGCGCCGCATAGGCCGTATTCCAGTGAACGGATGTCGTGCGCGCCGATGGGCGCTTGCATCAAAGAGGCGAAAAGGGTCGGCACGCCGCTGAAAAAATTGATCTTATAATGTTCGACAATTTCCCAAAAACGCGCGACCACACCATCGCCGCGGTATCCCTGCGGCGTCCCCAGAACCACATGGGCGCCTTTCGAGAACGGGACAAGTCCCGTGACGAGCACGCCGTTGACGTGGAACAGCGGCAATCCGCAAAAGAGAGATTTTCCCGGCCCGATCACATCGCCGAGAGACTTGGTCGCGCTCCAGGCGTTCGCAACCTCGGCGCCGTGCTGCCGCATGGCGATTTTCGGCAGGCCGGTGGTTCCGCCGGTACAAAAGAAGGACGAATTATCTTCCGGGGAAATCTGCCGACGCGAGCAAAGGCGATCGTCGGGCTGACGATCGACGATCATCCAGAAGTCGTGGACGGCGACGCGCGCCGAGAGGTTGTGTTGGATGCCGCCGTCACCGCAGAGCTTCTCGGACTCTCGTTGCTGGGCCTGGCGCGCCAATTCCTTGCCTAGGCCTTGGATGCGGTCAGCCAGGTTGACCAACACGATATGTTGTAGGCTCTCGATGCCGGCGAGTTCGGGCTCAAGGCGCGACCAAAGATCGAATCCCGGGAAGGGCGCGAGCGTCACCAGTATTTTGGCCCCGACCGCCGACAAAAGCGCAGCAAGCGTCTTAGCCTCAAGCAGAGGATTAAATGCGGCGACAATCGCTGTCGCTTCTCCGCCCCAGATCGTGAAATGCGTTTCGGGAAGGTTCGGCAGAACAAAAGCAATGACGTCGTTTTTTCCGAGACCCAACTCGTGAAATGCGTTGGCCGCTTGCGTGATCCTGCGTAACAGGTCGCGATAGGTCCAGACCTCCGCTTCGCGAAGTTTGTCCGCGCTCATAAAGAACGACAGCGCCGGCGCATCCGGATTGATTGCTGCGCCCTGCCGGATCAAGTCATAGGTGCTCGACGGCAGATCCGTCGGCCATCCAAGCTCCTCGATGCGCAGGACGTCGGCCATATTCGCGACGGGTTTCACGCGCGCTCTCCCACCACGACGTTGCGCTGAACGCCGAGATCGATGCCTCCCGACGGATTCGAAATACGCGCTTCCACGACATCGCCGATTTTCAGATATTGCTCACGTTTGGCCTGCACGTTCAAAAACATCTTCCACTTGGTCGCTTCGGGGAAAAGGCCGGCGATCTTCTGACGAAACGGCGATGGGACGCTGAGGGCGCAGCCCGCGGGCGTGCCGGTTGAGATCAGGTCGCCCGCGAAGAGATCCTGGACGCCGGAGAGTTCGGTCAGCGTCTCGGCCGGGCCGAAAACCAGATTGGCGGTCGAGTTGTTCTGCCTCACCTGGCCATTGACGGTGAGTTTGAGTTGGAGATTTTTGATCTGCGGAAAATCGGCCCGCTCCAGCAGACAGAGATGAGGTCCGACTGGACCAAAGGTTCGATAGCTTTTGCCTTTATAGAATTGCATTTGTGGAATTTGAACGTCGCGCGCCGAATAGTCGTTGACGATAACAAGGCCCGCGACAAATTCGTAGAGATTCGTATCCGTGACCGTGACTGCCTTGGTGAGATCGCGCTTGCCGATCAAGCCGAGTTCAATCTCGTAGTCTAGAAAACGCACATTTTTTGGCAGAATCAGCGGTGAGTTCGCCGCGACAATGCAACTCGGCGCCTTCGTGAAAATCATGTTGAATTTTTTCGCATCGGGGTCCATCCCCGACTCGATCATGTGCTGGCGATAGTTTGCGCCCTGGCAAATAAATTGCTGGTTGCGCGTGACTGGCGACAGAATCTCGACCTCGGACATGGAGAGATCTGCGCCGCGCAGCTGGGCAAGATCCTCGACCGACTTCGCAAGCACAAAGTCACGCGTGGTCGGATAATCGCCCGGGATGGGGATTATCCTTTCGTTTTGCAACACGCCCCATTGAATTCGGCCTTGATGCTCAAAGCGCGCCACGTTGATAGCCATAAATAACCCCTGAAAATGATAAATGATAGATGCAGAGACGCGCTCGCCCGTCGCCGCTCAGGGCGCCCGCAGCAGGCCCTCAATCGCGCCGCGCAGCGATTCGGGCGCGGCCACGGGCGAAAAACGTTCCCTCACCAGGCCGCGCCGGTCGACGAGGAATTTTGTAAAGTTCCATTTGATTGATTCG
Source organism: uncultured Alphaproteobacteria bacterium (assembly GCA_963815815.1). Classification (GTDB taxonomy): domain Bacteria; phylum Pseudomonadota; class Alphaproteobacteria; order Rhizobiales; family Beijerinckiaceae; genus Methylocapsa. The sequence continues at coordinate 44,797 of CAWFIA010000003.1, read as the reverse complement.
CTTTCCCACAGCCCGAGCAGGTCTAGGCGTCCCGGCTTCTCACGCTTCAGATGCGCGAAGAGCGGGTGAGCGCCCCGGCCGTTGACCTCGATTTTGGCAAACATTGGAAAGCTCACGCCATAGTTGGCAGAGCAGAAGCTTGCGATCTCTGCCGCGCCGCCCGGCTCCTGGGCGCCAAATTGATTGCAGGGAAAGCCGAGCACCTCGAATCCTTGCGGGCCATATTTGCGATGGAGCGCCTCCAGCCCTTTATACTGGTGCGTCAAACCGCATTTGCTGGCGGTGTTCACGATCAGCAGCACCTTGCCGGAAAAGTCGCGGAGCGGGCGGTCCTCGCCGCTCAACGCCTCTGCGGTAAAGTCAAAGACGGTGGTCATGGCGGCGGCTCCCCGCAAAATTTCTGTCTTCACCACTTTTAATTGCTGGTTGCGGGTGACCGGCGACAGAATCTCGACCTCGGACATGGAGAGATCTGCGCCGCGCAGCTGGGGCAAGATCCTCGACCGACTTCGCAAGCACAAAGTCACGCGTGGTCGGATAATCGCCCGGGATGGGGATTATCCTTTCGTTTTGCAACACGCCCCATTGAATCCGGCCTTGATGCTCAAAGCGCGCCACGTTGATAGCCATGAATAACCTCTAAAAATGATAAATGGTAAATGCAGAGACGCGCGACAGGCGCGCCGTCTGTAGCGCGCTATGCGACGAGCTTGATCATTGTGAGGAGCTTTTTGATCGTGAGATCTTCGACACTGTAAAGATTGCGCGCCAGCGCCGCCAAGCCCTTCAATCCAATTTCGGGCCGCGTGAAGCTTTTCGGCATCAGTGGGCCCCATTGCGCCATGGTCTCGCGGCTGACCCCATGAATCTCAGTAGGGCATTTGCTGGTGAAAACGTCCCCGTCGCAATAATGCTCGTGTTTGGCGCCAAAGGGATCTTCCCAATAGTCGAAAATCTGGCTTCCCAGAATATGCCGGCCGATGCCCCACGCATGACGCCAGCCGCGATTGTACAAGACACGCTGGCCCATGCCGACCGCGTCCGCATCGACGACCTCGTAGGCGCTGTGAGCGTAGCTGGCCTGGAAACTAAACGCCATCGCCAGCGTATGATGGTCCGCCGGCTTGTCGCCGAGATCGAGCCGGAAGAAAGTGACTGCGGGCGATCCGTCAGGCAGAACGCAAATGTCGCTCGGGATGAATCCGAAGTGCTGCGTGTACCAGGCGCTCACGGCCTGGTAGTTGGGAACCTCGAGAACGACATGGCCGAGCTTGACGACTTCCGGCGGAAGAACGGGGGGCCGCTGAGTCTTATCGACACGGATAATTTCATCCGGAGCGTTGAACCTGATCGGGCTGCGATGCGGCAAAGGCTCCGCCGGCGTCTGGGCGGCGATCGCGTCAACGCGAAAGCCCGCCGGGTCCACGAGACGGACGCGGTGCCCGCCGCCTGGCGCGTCGACATTCTCGATATCCGACGCGCCCGAGACAGCGGCTAGCTTACGGAGATCATCCGTCGAAGCCACGCTGAGGCCAAGCCCGACAAACCGAGGTTTCGCCGCGCGGTTGACGACGTAGCAAAAAGGATTGCTCCCGGTTCCACGCATGCAGAGTTGATTTTCGCTTTTCGTGACAACGCGCAGGCCGAAGTCCGTCAAGAATTTCGCCGCCAGATCAAGGTCGGGACGGTCGAAAATGAGATAAGCGAGGGCTGTTGCTTTGGTCGTCGGGTTAGGGTGTCGCGCGGGGTGCGGCGTTGTCAGTCGAAGCGCCTTGGCCTTGAGGTCAAGGGGTCGCGATTTCAATGTGGAAGATGATGCCCCGTCTGGGTCTGCCATGTTCGTTCCTCCAATTTCGAGATTTGTGATCTCTATATCAGATATGATTATAATGTCAATCACAGGCTTAGCCCCTGAGATTGCAGCCAAAAATCCGCATAAATAATGTTGACAATCTCATCAGATCTGATACTAAGATCGGCTCATAGGCTTGGGCAACTGTAACAGGGACGCCGGAACCTTTCGATTCAGATCGAATTCCGGGCTCCTGCGAAAAAGCGCGGTTCGTCAAAGAGCCAGCCCGCTGAAATCGGGGAGGAAGACAATGCTTATTGATGACATCGAATATGTGATTTTTCGCCATCCTGATCTCGTGCAAATCCGGGAGTTCATGATCAGCTTTGGCTTGCTGGATTTGCAGCACGCGGCAGATCGGCTCTATCTGCGCAGCTATGGCGACGCTCCGTTCTCTTACGTGACCACCAAGGGAGACGCAGCCTTCGTTGGAATGGGTTTCCGCGTGGCTTCAGGAGAGGCGTTGGACCAGTTAGCCGCGCGTTTCGATTGTGCGGTTTCTGAGTGTCCTCATCCAGGCGGCGGCCTTTATGTCGTCGGCTCGGATCCAGACGGCCGGCGGCTCGAATTCGTGTTCGGCGCAAAGCGGCTCGAGCCCGTGGCTACCAATGGCTTTCCGATCGCGTGGAATGACGCGCACGGCAAGAGCCGCCTCGGCAAGTTTCAGCGTCCGGCTTACGGCCCCTCGCATGTCCTGCGGCTCGGTCATGTCGCTCTGTTCACGCCTGCGCCGAAGGAGCGCATCGCATGGTATTGCGAGACGCTCGGCATGAAGCCGTCGGACTTGATCCATAAGGATAGCGAAGCCGAGGTTCTCGCCTCGTTCATGCATCTCGACAAGGGGGCCACCTGGACGGACCATCATACGCTCGCAATCGTCGGCGCGGCGGCCCCGGGGATCGACCACATTTCCTTTGAATGCCGCGACTTCGACGACATCGGCATGGGCTACATGGTGATGAGCGACAAGGGCTATCAACACCGTTGGGGGATCGGCCGGCATTTCTACGGCAGCCAGGTTTTCGATTATTGGACCGATCCGGCGGGCTTCCACGTCGAGCATTACGTCGATGGAGATTTGGTCAACTGCGACACGCCAACGATTAACCGTCCGTTCGGCCGGGATACGTTGCTGCAGTGGGGCCCGGCTTTTCCGGGTCTGTGAGCTGGCGGCTTAAGCCGCTGGTTTTTCACTTTCTTCGGAATGCGATGACGAGCGACGCCGGAGGCACCCCGCGCTTAAAGCGGCGCGGGGCGCTTTGGCCCTTTATTTCAAACTTGAGCGGATCGGGCATGAAAAGTTTAGTGATGCGGGCGATATTGTTCGTCCTGCCGAGAATGCTGGAATTCACCGCCAGGCGGCATCCGGCTTTTCGCGAGCGGCTGAAGCAGCACGATGTCACCGCCTGGTTCGGTCTGATAGACGAAAGCATAGGCGCGACCATCGCGATCCGCGGCGGAAAGGTTTTTGCGCAGGCCGGCTCGCGCGCCGAAGCCGATGTCGCCCTGGTTTTCCAGGACGTCGATACGGCCCTGGTCTTCCTCATGCCGAATCCCGATCAGGGCGAGATTATTCACGCGGCGAAAAATTTCAAGGTGGTGACCGTCGGTCGCGACGACCTCCTCCTCTGGTTCACTCAGACGTTGAACATGAGCCAGACCGTCGGGACGGGGATGGGCGTGAAAATGCGCGACGGAAGCCGTCGCTATACGACCTGCACCAATGGCGGTCCCATTTTCGTTTATGTCAAGGACGGCAAGATTCTGCGGACCACGCCGATTGATTTCGACGACAAGGACGCGGCGAGCTGGGAGATCGAGGCGCGCGGCAAACGTTTCCGGCCCAAGCGTCGTGGCTTGGTGGCGCCACATGCGCTGTCGCTCAAATCGCTTGTGTATTCCGACAAACGCATTCTTTACCCGATGAAGCGGGTGGATTTTGATCCGAATGGCGAACGCAATCCGCAAAATCGCGGCAAATCCGGTTACGTGCGCATCAGCTGGGATGAGGCTCTCGACATTGTCGCCAAGGAGATCAATCGGCAGAAGCGCGTCCATGGACCTGGCTCGATCACCTTCCCCATGTCGTCCCATCATCAATGGGGAAATGTCGGCTATTATCTTAGTGCGCTCATGCGTTTCGCCAATCTGATCGGCTTCACCCGCGTCGCCGTCAACCCGGACTCTTGGGAAGGTTGGTACTGGGGCGCGATGCATCATTACGGCAATTCCATGCGGATCGGAATCGCCGCCGGCTACGGCGGCGTCGAGGATTGTCTCAAGGAAGCCGAAATGATCGTCTTCTGGTCCTGCGATCCTGAATCCACCACGGGCGGCTATTCCGGATTCGAAGGCACTCAGCGCCGACTCTGGGCCAAGGAGCTGGGCGTCAAATTCGTCCATATCGACCCTCATTTCAATTCCACCGCGCAATTGCTGGGTGGGCGCTGGGTTCCGATCCGGCCGCAAACCGATGCGGCTCTTGCACAGGCCATCATGCATGTCTGGGCGACCGAGGGCCTCTACGACGAAGACTATGTCGCGAAGCGCACGACGGGCTTTGAAGAGTGGAAGGCCTATCTGCTCGGAGAAACCGACGGAGTGGCGAAAACGCCCGAGTGGCAGGAATCCGAGACAGGCGTGCCGGCCAAGGACGTTCGAGCGCTGGCGCGCCTTTGGGGCAAGAAGAAGGTTTATCTTGCCGTCGGCACGGTCGGAACCGGCTTTGGCGGCGCATGTCGCGGCGCCACGGGCGCGCAATGGGCGCGATGCATGGTCATGATGATGGCCATGCAAGGGTGGGGCAAGCCAGGCGTCAACTTCGGCTGTATGCAGATGGGCGCGCCGGTCGATTTGTATTTCTATTTTCCCGGCTATGCGGACGGCGGCATTTCCGGCGAACTCATGTGGAATGGCAACGCCCTCCACAATTACCAGCGCATGCCGCATGTCCTGACCATGAATCCGGTCAAACAGATGGTCCCGAAGCAGCAATTGCCGGACGCCATCGTCAACGGCCACGCGACCGGCTATCTTTGGGACGGCATGTCGCAGGAAGCGCAGTTCGCGCCTTTTACCTATCCGATGCCTGGCTACTCGCCCATTCACATGATCTATCGCTATGGCGGCTCGGCATTCAGCACCGTGACGAAATCGGGACGTTGGGAAGAGGCCTATCGTCACGACAGCATTGAATTCGTCGTCAACCAGTCGATCTGGATGGAGGGTGAGACCCAATTCGCCGACGTGATTCTGCCGGCCTGTACGCAGCTGGAGCGATGGGACATCAGCGAATGGTCGAATTCCGGCGGCTATCTCCATCACGGCGTCGCCTGCGTCAATCACCGTGTTCTCACGCTCCAGCACAAATGCATCGAGCCGCTTGGAGAGTCTCGTTCGGACTACGACATTTTCACCGCCGTTCTCAGTCGGCTCGGACTCGGTTCGGTGTTTGCGGAAGGCGGACGCGATCTGGACTGGGTCAAGCGGGTCTTCGACTCGTCTGACCTCCCGAAAAAGATTTCCTGGAAGCGATTCTGCAGCAAGGGCTATTACGTCGTTCCGCCCGAACAGGCCGACCTGCCCCAACCGGTCGATATGCGCTGGTTCGCGGAAGACCGCCGCAAGGACATTCCGGAACCTCACCCGCTGCCGTCAGAATTTGCGGAAGAATTCGGCAAGGGCGTGCAGACGCCCAGCGGAAAATTCGAATTCGTTCCGGAAATCCTCAAGCGGCACACCGCGGATAATCCCGACCGGCCGGCTCTGAATCGCTACATCCCGTCCTGGGAAGGCTTGCAGACGACGGAACTCGTCCAGCGCTTTCCGCTGCAGATGATCACGGCCCATTCGCGCTATAGTTTCCATACCCATTGCGACGGCAAGAACAGCTCCGTCCATCAGCTGAGCGATCATCGCGCGCTGATCGGCGGCCATTATTTCTGGCTGCTGCGGATCAGTCCCGCCGACGCGGCGGCGCGAGGGATCGCGCATCGGGATTTAGTCAAGGTTTACAACGATCGTGGCTCCGTGATCTGCGCGGCCGACGTGTCGAACATTTTGATGGCCGGCGTCGTCAAATCCTATGAGTCAAGCGCTGAATTTCAGATGATCGAAGTCGACAACGAGCGCGTCGAGATTGGCGGCTGCATGAATCTGTTGACCCCGGATCGGCCACAAACCTCGGGCGTCAGCAGCATGAGCCCGAATTCATGTCTCGTCGAAGTCGAAAAATGGCGCGGCGCCGCCAATTTCCAACTCCAACGCACCGCGTGAGGCGCTCGTCATGGACAAATGGAATCTGATCGTCAACGTCGGCCTCTGCGAGAATTGCCAGAACTGCGTCATAGCGATGCGCGACGAGCATGTCGGCAACGACTTCAAAGGCTATGCGGCGGCGGCGGCGCCAGTGAGCGATACGCCGCTTCGCATTTTGCGTCGCGTTCAAGGCGCCGCGCCAATGGTGACGACCACTTATCTTCCCGCCATGTGCAATCATTGCGATGACGCGCCCTGCAAGAAGGTCGGTGGAGATGCTGTTCGCAAGCGTGACGATGGCATCGTCATCATCGATCCCGAGAAGGCGCGCGGACGCAAAGACATCGTAGACGCCTGCCCCTATGGAGCCATCGTCTGGAACGAAGAAAAGCAGGTCCCCCAGACCTGGATCTTCGACGCCCATCTTATCGATCAAGGATGGTCGATGCCGCGTTGTCAGCAGGTTTGCCCTACCGACGTGTTCGAGGCTGTCAAAGTCGACGACGGCGTCATGGCCGAACGGGCGCGTCGCGATAACCTGAATCCGCTGCGGCCAGATTTAGGGACAAAGCCTCGCGTCTGGTACCGAAATCTAGACCTTTGGCAAACCTGTTTCATCGGGGGCTCCGTGAGCGCCAAGGTCAATGGGCTCGTTGACGTCGTTGTCGAAGCCAAAGTCAGCCTTGTGAAGGACGGGCAGATACTGGCGAACACTCTGACTGATGCTTTCGGGGACTTTCGCTTCGACCGGCTCCCCGCCAACAGCGGCGCCTATCGGATTGAAGTCCAGCATCCGCTGGGGCGCGCATCGCAAGAATGCAAACTAGGCGAAAGCGTTTATCTGGGCGAACTCGCTCTCAGCGCCATCGGTTCAACAGAGGATGTCGCCTTCTCATGATCAAAGCGTCGCAACTTTGGTGTCTCAGACCAGCCGACCCAATCGAGTTGGAAGTGCGCTCCGCGCCCGTGCCAACGCCTAGGAGAGAGGAGGTCTTGGTGCGCGTTCACGCGACCACCGTCAATCCGATCGATGTGCGTCGGGCGAAAGGCTATGGACGGCGTTTGTTGCGCTTGATGGGCGCCGGAAAATTTCCGCTGATTCTGGGAAACGACTTTTCGGGCGTCATTGCCGCCGTCGGAACTGGCGTCACGAACCTGCATCTCGGAGATCAGGTCTTCGGATTGGTTGCGACGGGTAAAGGGGGCGCACACTCAAGCCATTTGTGCGTTAACTCGCGATATATCCGACGCGCCGGCGGCAAGGCGACTGCCGAAGCTCTAGCAACGCTCCCCTATTGCTTCACCACCGTCTGGCAAGCCTTGCGAGGCGCAGGCATTACAAAGGCCAACGCGAAGGGTCTGCAAGTCCTGGCGCATGGCGCCTCGGGCGGCCTGGGGCAGCTTGCGCTGCAACTGCTCAATAGTTGGGGGGCTTCGGTCACCGCCGTCTGCAGCTCTGCTAATGCAGCCCTGTGCCGCGAACTCGGCGCAGCCGCGATCTTCGATAGATTGCAACAACCGCTTGGTGCTTTGCCGGCATCTTTCGACGTTGGACTCAATTTTGGCGATTGGCAAGACGAGCAAGTCTTGCTCAGCCGATTGAAGCAAGGGGCGCTTGGCTACGCGACCGTCGTCCATCCTCTTCTTGGTAATGTCGATCGCTTCGGATTTCTGCGCGGTGCGTGGCGCAGTTATCTTGACTTCAGTCGCATGCGCGCGCTCGCCGCCAAAAAGAATGCGACCTATCGCTGGATCGTCTTTAGTCCGCAAGAAGAAGCTCTCGACGAATTACAGCAGCTCATCGCGTCAGACACGGTGAAACTGCCCGTCGGGATGGCGGCGCCTTTTTCCGAAGCGCGTCGCGCTTTCGAACATGTCGCAAAAAACGGGAGAGGACGCGCTGTCTTGCTGCCATGAGTCTTTCTGCTGCGCTGATCGCGCGCCATTCTCGCCACGATTGTAGTGGGGAACTGCGTTGCGCGACGGCTGTGAACCTCTTGGGATCTCCGCCTGTGGGAGGGGAAATGGACAAAGACAAAAGAAGACAAGGATCTTCCCGTCAGAAGTCCTCGGCCACGCTCTATCGTGACGCTTCGAGTTCGGACAGTGATGTCCTGATCACTGCGATCGGACTTGCGGCCCTTTGCCGCGAGATGGCGACGCAAGGCGTCAAGCGAAATTTGTTGCTGGAGTCAGTCGGCCTTACAAGCGATTCTCTCGACGATCCGACGACCAGCATCACGCGGCGGCAGAAGGTGCAATTCCTTCAAAACGTCAAGCGAGGGACCCGCGATCCGGGCGTGGGATTGCGCGCCGGTCAGCTGCATCGTCTGCACGATCTTGGAATTTTCGGATATGCGCTTGCCTCTTTCCCGAATTCTTGAGAAGAGTTTGCGCTTCGGTCTCACTCATGACCGGCTCGCCGGGGCTATTCTCGATCGCAGTCTGCGCGTCGAGGGGGATATTGCTGTCATCGAAGGCCACGATAATTACGGCCTTCATGCATTGTTGCCGTTGGTCGTGGAATATTCGTTTAGCACGATGCATCGCTTGATCAGTCTCGTCATGGAAAGGCCGTTCCAATCGCTGCAAATGCGCCTGCCTTATCCGGCTCCGGCCCATGCCAAACTCTATTCAGAGCTCTTTCAATGCAGCGTCGAATTTGACGCAGACGTTATCGATTGGCGCTTCGAGGCTGTAAAGCTTTCAGACCCCTGTCCAGGCGCGAGTCTCTTGTCCGAACGGATGTGCGCCAGTCTTTGCGAACACATGCTCCAATCGCTGGGAGGCAGTGAACCTGCGCTTGTTCGCGCCATTCGGCAGGAATGTTTGAAGAGCGTTACCTCCAGAATTCCGCCGACCGTTGGCGCATTGGCCGAGCGGCTCAACTTTTCACCGCGCACATTGCGTCGGAGGCTCGCGGAGGTAGGGTTCAATTGCCAGGATGTGATCGATGATTCGCGCAATCAACTCGCCAAGGAATTGCTCGCCAATACGGGACTGAGTATCGACGACATCGCCGAGCGCGTCGGATTTTCGGATGCCTCCAGCTTCCGCAAGGCTTTCAAACGCCTGACGAGCAAGACGCCAGCAGAATACCGAAGTGATGTCGCTTGGCGAGATCCGCTCGCCCAATCGCCTGAGCGCCGACGACACCATTTCGGTTTGGCGACCCGGGCAAACGGCGGCGCCACCGCGCCGCTCTCCTGGTCTTCACGGTAGCATAATTGGCCGCTTCAAACCGAAACATGTCCAGGCCGGACCTTTGAAACTGGCAATGAAAAACGCAATATCGAATTTGACAGGCCTCTCGGTCGGCATCGTAAAGTTGGAGACATTGAAGTCGCGGTCGCGGCGGCCAGACGCGCCCTCGAGATGGGTCCGTGCAGACGAATGATGGCGGTCGAACGCGGCAGGCTCCTTCTTAAATTGTCCGGTGCGATCTCGGACCGTGTCAACAAGATTGCGGCGATCGAAGCGCGCAATGCTGACAAGCCTATGTCCGCGGCGAGAGCTGACGCAGTTGCGGTCGCCCGCTATTTCGAATTCTGTGAGGCGCTGCTGATAAGGTGCATGGCGAGACGCCCACGATTTCAACACGCCGTTATTTTTACCGGTTCACGGATGTGCTTTCAGCGCTCCTCCTCTTGCGACGACGCAGGTTGTGGTGAAATAGCGGTTTCGAGCTGACTGATGCATTGGACCTGAGCGCAATCGCAGCTTATGGGACGACTGGAGACGAATCCTAATCAACTCGAATAAAGACATCGTGTAGTGATCCCCATGATTGATCGCCCGAGACAGAAGCGGCCGCTGTTCGATCCGAGCGGTCAGTCGCGTCGCGGGGAAGTTCCGATGGAAAAGGCGCGCGTGTCGGCGCCGAAGCGTGGACAGGGAAAGCCGCTTGGCGGCGTGGCGTTGGCTCGCTCGATTACAGGGATGATTGTGGGCGCGGTCGCGTTGGGCTTTTTGGTCGCCTCTGTTGGAGCGCTTGTCTTGGACGTGGTCGGCTCAGGCACGGCTGGAGGGTATGGATTTGCCAGTCTCGATCGAGATGAGACACGGCCGCTCGCGGGTGAGCTTACCGAGAACTCGATCGATGTCGGCCGACCGAAACGCGGGGAGCGTCGGCCACCACAGCCTGGAGGGGCCGAGGCAAAAACCCAGACCCTGTGGGTTGGAATGAACGTCGAAGTCCGCCGCACCGATCGCGACGACATCTGGAGGACACGATATGACATATGCCCGATGCTATCAACAAGGAGTTAAAGCTTATCTGCGCGCCAAGCTGCTCAACGGCAATCCTTACGATTGCGCAGCTTATCCCGTGGCGCATGACGCCTGGAGGGATGGGTGGCTTGATGCCAACCGCGCACGTCGGCGCGTGCATGCTTTCGAAATAGCCGCGCGCCTATACGCCAAGACTTTGCAGCCTGCGCTTTAAGCTTTTGCGCGCAGCATCGTCATTCGATCTGAACGCCGCGGCGCGGTCACTTGACAGTGGCTCGAAGCATCAGCCAGACCGATTACGAAATACCTCGCAAAATCGCGCGGTTTGGCATGCAATGTCCGCTTTCTGGCCGGAATAATCCTTTTAGCGCTTCTTGACACGATTTAGTTTCTTAGCTTCAGTTTGTCGAAGGCTCAAAAAAACGCGAGCGCAGGCTGGGCCGTGAGCGTGTTTGCGCCTTCGCGGATCAGGGCCAGGGAGGGTGAGACCAAAATATGAAAATAGGGCAACGCGAAAATGCTGCCTGTTCTCGGGGTGGCTGGAAGCGCACTCGTCATCTCAATCAGCGCCGCGCATGCGGGCGCTTTTGGTCGTCGAAGCTGCAGGCTCCCGTCGAGAATGGGGTCGCTTTCCTAAACTTTCCAAGGATCAGCAAATGAAGAATTCTTTCGCTAAGGGCATTGGCCTTCTCGCTCTGAACATCACGATATCCATCGCCGCGCTCACAACCGCTCACGCGGGAGCCTTTGATATCAACCCACCCGACGCGAAATCGCTTAGTTTGAGTTTCGCGGGCGCGGCGGCGGGCGGGTCAGGTTTGGGCTCACTCGAATACAATCCTGCGACTATAACGGATTTCAATGGGATGTGGGGATCGCAGTCGGTCAGCTTTATTCATCCGAGCATTCATATCGAATCTCCGGATGGACAAACCACGGATGACCTCGCGAACGGCGGGCGCTGGCTTCCCTCCGGTACGGCGACCTATCAAGTCAATGATAAGATTTGGTTCGGGTTAAGCACCGGCGCCCCCTACGGACTTGTTACGATGGTTTATCCCGGCTATTCCGCAGCTTTCTATGACACATACACGTCTGTTTTCACCGTCGCCGGTATGCCAATGATGGGGGTTAAACTCAACGATTGGCTTTCGGTCGCTGCTGGCGCTGAAATCTTTTATATTCAGGCGCACCTAGGCAATTTGGTGACGCCTTTGGTCCCAGGCGGCTACCTTCGGTTCTTTGGGCACGATGTCACCGCCACTGCCAAGTATGGCTTTACGATAAAGCCATCGGCTGGCGCGGAGTTTGGCATGAGCTATCGCTTCGCAGCGCACCCCCACCTGGGCGGATCGCTAGCGAACAATATTGCCCTTCCGGGGCTTTCGGGTGTGATCCTGCCGGGCTCCTATTCGGCGAATGCCAATTTGACCCTTCCTGGTCAGCTCAACGTTGGCTATCGACAGGTGGTGACCGATGATCTGACTTTGGACTTCACCTATCAGTGGACCAATTGGGGTATTTTCAACCGGTTCGCTATCGATGTCGAGGGTTTGCCGGCTCTGCCTTTAAATTTCTCGTACCGCGACGGCTGGTTGATTAGCGGCGGCGGGGAGTACAAGTTAAGTCCACAGGTGACGTTGCGTTCGGGCTTTGGCTACGAAAAGTCCCCGATCACGACCGCTATACGGAACGTCAATTTGCCTGACGCCGATCAATTCTACCTAGGCTTCGGAGGCAGTTACCAGATCACCCCGCAATTGTCGGTTGATTTTGCTTATCAGCACCTATTTTTCAGGAATGAGCCGATCAACCTCACGAGCGCCGCGAACCCTCAATTCCACGAAGTTCCATTTGTCGGCAACGCTTACGTACACGCCGATGTTGTCGCGGTCACCGCGAACTATCGCTTCGATGCGCCTCCACCTGTCGTCACCGCGAAATATTGAGGCGAAGAACGCTTGCGGGAACGCGGCGGGCCCCAAATTGATTGGGGCTTTGTAGCAATCTCAATGGAAGCAATATTTTGCAACGTTTGACGATGGAGGCTCCAACGCTGTGGTCGGTTCGCGATCGTTACTGCCTCGCGATCCACTGCGACATCTCTGGCCAAGTTTCGTTTAAGCCTTCTCGCGCCCATGTCGGAAAAAACATGTCGCTTCGTGGCGGGATGAAATCGCGCACCCCGCAACGTTGTCGCTTGCTACGTTGATAGCCCCCAAGCAGCAAATACATAAGGGGCGCCGCCAGCGACCCGGCGCCATGGATGGGCGCGACTCAATCGAAGCGGCTCCTTTGCGATCAAGGGGGGTTAGGCTTTAGTTCAGAATTCAGGAGGAGCGCCTGTTCGCATATCTGGCGAACGCTCTGATTATCGGAACACCGGAGCCAAAAGTCCATTGAGCGCCAGATCGATATGAGCGCCGATGTAAGCCCCCTCGTCGACCTCCAGCCGGTCGGCGAAGATCAGGCGCAGCAGGCTCAAGAAAACCGCCGGCGCGAGAATGATTTCTGTGCTTTCGGGCGTGACGTCCGCACGGAATTCGCCGCTCGCCGCGCCGGCGGCCAGCAGGTCACTAACCAGCCGCATCGCCGGCGAGACGAAATCACGATAGTGATCCTCAACAAGACTCGGGAAGCTCTTACTCTCAGCCACGATGAAGCGGATGATTTCCCGCCCCCTCTGGTCCTGTGCGCAGCGCGCATAGACTAAGGAAAGGAAGTCCCGCAGCCTTTCCGTGTAGCTTCCCTCAGCTGCGTTTAGCATGGCCTCGGCGTCGGCCAGCATGCCGCTCGAATAGTGGCGCACCATCGCCTCAAACAGTTTTTCTTTGGTTTCAAAATACAGGTAGATGGCGCCCTTGGTCATGCCCGCCAGCGCGGCGATATCGTCGAGCCGTGTTGCCGCGAAGCCGCGTTCGGAAAAAGCCTGGAAAGCCGCTTCCAAAATCTCGCCTGGCCTCTGCTCCTTGCGCCGCGCTCGCTTCTGCATACGTTGGCCCCAGCAAGCTAAAAACTGATTGACTCATCAGTATTGATGATATACATTATTTTGGAAAGGTGCAAGTATTTTTTATATTCGGCAAAAGGATCGTCGATGCGGAGCAGCCGCCAAATCGCCACCATCGCTCTTCTTTCCTGCCTGGCGGCTTGTGCCGACCCCGGGTCCAAAGAAGCCAAGCAATCGTTGAATGTGGTTGCGCAGAAGGTTACTCGGCAATCGTACAGCCGCATGGTGACGCTGACCGGCGCCGTGCGCGCCAGGGTGCAGACCGAATTGTCGTTCCGCGTCAGCGGGCGGGTAGTCGAGCGGCTGGGCGAGGTCGGCCAACATATCGGCGACGACGCCGTTCTGGCTCGTCTCGATCCGTCCGAGCAGCAGGCCGATCTCGACGCCGCCAAGGCGGGTCTCGCCGGGGCGGAGGCGACCATGCGCCAGGCCGCCGCTGCTTTCCAGCGCCAGAAGACTCTGCTCCGAAGCGGCTTCACCACCAAAGCCGCCTATGACCTCGCCGACCAGGCGCAGCTCACCGCCGCCGGTTCGCTGGAGGCGGCGAAAGCCCAGCTAGCGGCGGCGCAGGACGCGCTTTCCTACACACAATTGCGCGCCGGCCATGCAGGCGTAATCATCTCCCGCAATATCGAGGTCGGCCAGGTGGCGCAGGCGGCGGAGCCGGCTTTCGGCGTCGCGGAGGACGGGCCGCGCGACGCGGTTTTCGCAGTTTACAAATCGATCTTCTCGCATCAGATCAGCGGCGGCGGCATCGAACTCAGCCTCGTCGCCGATCCGCAAGTGACCGCCAAGGGAAAGATCCGCGAAGTCTCGCCCGTGGTCGATGAAAAAACCGGCACGGTGCAGATCAAGGTGGAGATCGAATCCATTGGGTCCGCCATGCCGCTCGGCGCTGCGGTGATGGGGCGCGCCCAATGGCGGCTGGACGACGTGGTCGTACTGCCCTGGACCGCCATGACCGAAAAGGACGGCCAGTTCGCCGTCTGGATCGTCGATCCGGCGACACACGCTGTGTCTTTGCGCCTGGTCGAGGTCGCGCTCTACGAGAAGGAAAAGATCGTCCTGCGCGACGGTTTTCGCGACGGCGAGACCGTTGTGGTCGAAGGCGGCAAGTTTTTGCGCGATGGGCAGATCGTCGGCATGCAGGAAGCGGAGCATTCGTGATGGCCTCCTTCTCCCGTTTTGCGCCTCTGCTGGCGGTTTTTGCGCTGGCCGCCTGTGGCAAAGCTCAGGAAGCTAGCGAGCCGCCGCGTCCGGCCATGACCATGGTCGTAGGGCCGTCGCCCGCCTGGGACATGGCTCTGTCTGGCACGGTGCAGCCGCAGGTGCAAAGCCCGCTCGGCTTCCGCGTGCTGGGGCGAATGATCGCCCGTCCGGTCAAGGTCGGCGACCGCGTCGAGGCCGGGCAGATGCTCGCCGCCATTGATCCCCTGGCGCTGGAATTGTCGGCGCGTTCCGCCGCGGCGACTCTCGCTTCGGCTCGCGCGCAATATGATAATGCCGGCGCGACCGAAGTGCGTAAGGCCACGCTGCTCGCCAAGAACACCGCGTCCCAGGCGGCTTTCAACTCTGCCGAACAAGCGCGCGCCGCAGCCCAGGCCAATATGGCGCAGGCGCAAGCCAATCTCGCAAAGGCCAGGGAACAATTGTCGTACGCCGTACTCAAAGCCGATTACGCCGGCGTGGTGACTGCGACCAGCGCCGAGGTCGGCCAGACCGTCGCCCCGGGGCAACCTGTTGTCACTTTGGCCGAACCGGCACGGCGCGATGCGGTGATCGACGCGCCTGACGGTTTCGCCGAGACCTTGTCGATTGGCCAGCATTTCGACGTGGCCATGCAGCTCGATCCGGCGCGCATAGTTACTGGCATTGTGCGGGAGATTGCGCCGCAGGCTGATTCCGCGACTCGCATGCGCCGCATCAAGATTGCCCTCGACCAGCCGTCGGCTTCGTTCCGCCTGGGCGCGACCATTTCGGCCCGCCTCGCCGCCGGTCCCGACGCCGTCATCCGCCTGCCGAAATCCGCTCTGTTGCAGGAGGGCGAAAAAACGAGCGTCTTCGTCGTCGACCCACAAACGCACGCCGTCTCGCTGCGTGAGATCGAAGTTGCGTCAGACAGCGAGGGACGATGGATCGTGAGCGGTGGTTTGGCGGCGGGCGAGCGCGTCGTGACGGCGGGCGTCCACCGCCTCAAGCCGGGGCAAGCGGTGCGGATTTACGGGAGCGACGAGCCGTGAGCAAATTCAATCTTTCCGACTGGGCTTTGCAGCGCCGCTCGCTGCTCTGGTATTTTATGATCGTCTTCCTGCTGGCGGGCGCGTTTTCCTACGTCAAACTCGGGCGCGAGGAAGACCCCAATTTCACCATCAAGACCATGGTGGTGCAGGCGAATTGGCCTGGCGCCACGGCGGAGGAAGTTACGCGGCAGGTCACCGAGCGGATCGAGAAGAAACTCGAGGAGCTGGAGTTACTCGACTACACCCGCTCGATCACTACGGCCGGCCAGACCATCGTTTTCGTCAACCTGCTGCCGACGACCAAGCCGCGCGACGTCGGGCCGACTTGGACACGGGTTCGCAACATGATCGCCGACATCAAGAGCCAGTTTCCCGCCGCCGTGCAGGGGCCGTTCTTCAACGACCGTTTCGGCGACGTATTCGGCAATATATATGCTTTTACCAGCGACGGCCTGACGCTTCGCCAGCTACGCGATCAGGTCGAAGACGCGCGGGCCAAAATCCTTACCGTTCCCAATGTCGGACGCGTCGATCTCGTCGGCGCGCAGAACGAGGCGATCTATCTCGAATTTTCCACGCGCCAGATCGCGGCGCTGGGCCTCGACGTGCAGCAGGTGATGGCGACGCTCGCCGCGCAGAACGCCGTCACGCCTTCCGGCTTGGTGCAGGCCGGGCCAGAGCAGATCGCCATTCGCGTCTCCGGGCAATTCTCCTCGGAAGAAAGCCTGCGCGCGATCAATTTGCGCGTCAACGACCGGTTCTTTCCCTTGACCGACGTAGCGACGATCCGGCGCGGCTATGTCGATCCGGCGACGAGCCTGTTCCGCTATAAGGGCCAGCCGGCGATCGGCCTCGCCATCGGCATGAAGGCGGGGGCCAATCTGCTGGAATTCGGGGCGAAGCTCGACAAGGAAATGGAGCGGATCAAGGCCGACCTTCCGCTCGGAGCCGACGTGTTCCGCGTTTCCGACCAGCCCGCCGTGGTGGAGGAGGCGGTGTCCGGCTTTACCCGCGCCCTGTTCGAGGCAATCGCCATTGTGCTGGCGATCAGCTTCGTCAGCCTCGGCCTGCGCGCCGGCCTAGTGGTGGCGGTCGCCATTCCGCTGGTTCTCGCCATCACTTTCGTGGTCATGCAAACGACCGGCATTTCCTTGCAGCGCATCTCGCTCGGCGCGCTGATCATCGCCCTCGGCCTGCTTGTCGACGATGCGATGATCGCGGTGGAAATGATGGTGGCGCGGCTCGAGGTCGGCGACGATCTGCGCAAGGCCGCCACCTATGTCTATACGTCCACCGCCTTTCCAATGCTGACCGGCACCCTGGTGACGGTGGCGAGCTTCATTCCGATCGGCCTCAACGACAGCGCCGCGGGCGAGTTCACCTTCACACTGTTCGTCGTCATCGCCGTCGCGCTGGTCGTGTCCTGGTTCGTCGCCGTCCTGTTCACGCCCTTGCTCGGCGTCACGATCCTGCCGGCGACCATGCAAGGTCATCATGAGACTGGGAAAAGCTTTATTGCGAAAGCTTTCGACCGTGCCCTGGACGTCTGCATGCGCTGGCGCTGGATGACCATCGGCGCGACTCTCGCGGCCCTCATTGTGGCGCTTGTTGGCATGGGATTCGTGCAGCAACAGTTCTTCCCCAACTCCGACCGCCCAGAGCTAATCATCGACTGGAACCTGCCGCAGAACGCCTCCATCGCTGACACTGACGCGCAGATGGCGCGTTTCGAGCGCGAGATGCTGACCGGTGAAGAGGACGTGAACCACTGGTCGACCTATGTCGGCCAGGGCGCCATGCGCTTCCTTCTCTCCTTCGATCTGCAGCCGGCCAATGTCGCGTTCGGCCAGATGGTGATCGTGACGAAAAGCGTCGCGGCGCGCGACCGCCTGCGCCAGAAATACCAGGCCTGGCTGCGGCAAACTTTTCCCGGCACGGATTGCTTCATTCATCTGCTCGAAATAGGCCCGCCGGTCGGACGGCCAGTGCAATATCGCATCAGCGGCCCGGACATCCAGAAGGTGCGCGACTATGCCCAGAAGCTCGGCAATATCGTCGCGCAGAACCCGCATCTCGGCGACGTGACCTTTGACTGGGGCGAACCGGCGCGGGTGGTCAAGGTCAATGTCCTACAGGACAAAGCCCGGTTGCTCGGCGTCTCATCGCAGGATATCGCCTCGGCGCTCAACAGCGTGGTCAACGGGGCGTCCGTCACGCAGGTGCGCGACGATATTTACTTGATCGACGTGATCGCCCGCGCCCGTAACAGTGAGCGCGCATCGATCGACACGCTGCAGAACCTGCAACTGGCCGGCGCCGCCGGCCAGTCGGTGCCTTTGGCGGCGGTCGCGAGCATCAGATACGGCCTCGAACAGCCGACGATCTGGCGCCGCTCCCGCCTGCCCACCATCACCCTGAAAATGGGCGCTAACGACGACGTTCAAGCGGCGACCGTGGTCAGCGAGCTCGCGGACGAGGTGAAGAAATTCTCGGATGCCTTGCCGCCTGGCTATCGGGTCGCGATCGGCGGCGCAGTGGAGGAAAGCGCCAAGGCGCAAGGTCCGATCGCCGCCGCGACGCCTTTGATGCTGTTCATCATGGCGACGATCCTGATGATCCAGTTGCAGAGTTTTTCACGCCTGTTCCTAGTCATCGCCGTGGCGCCGCTAGCGGTGATCGGTGTGGTCGCGGCGCTGCTGCCGAGCCATGCGCCGATGGGCTTTGTCGCCATTCTCGGCATTCTCGCTCTGATCGGCATTCTTATCCGCAATTCGGTTATCCTCATCATCCAGATCGAGACGCTGCGGTCCGAGGGTTTCACGCCCTGGGACGCCGTGCGCGAGGCGACACAGCACCGGATGCGGCCGATCATGCTGACCGCCGCCGCGGCCACTCTGGCGCTCATCCCGATCTCGCGCGAGATTTTCTGGGGGCCGATGGCCTATGCCATGATGGGCGGCATCATCGTCGGCACGCTGCTAACACTGCTGTTCTTGCCGGCGCTCTACGTGGCGTGGTTCCGAATCAAAGAGCCGAAGGGCGCTCCGGCAAAGCCGGAGGCTCTATCAACTGAGCCGCTCAAAGCGGTAGGAAGGGGCGCTAATGCGGCCCCGGTTTTCAATGACCACTAATGAGGCTAAACCAATGGCATCAACCGAGACAAAAACAATCAATCTCGCACTTCAGGGCGGCGGCAGTCACGGCGCCTTCACCTGGGGTGTCCTCGACCGGCTGCTGGAAGAGGAGCGACTGCAAATCGAGGGCGTGACTGGCACCAGCGCAGGCGCGATGAACGCCGCGGCGTTGGCCCAGGGTCTTACGCAAGGAGGGCGGACCGGCGCACGTGAAACGCTCGACCGGTTCTGGCGCCGCATCGCCGAATTCGCCGCGTTCTCCCCGATCAAGCGCTCGCTGCTTGACCAGCTGCTCGGCCGATGGAATCTCGACCGTTCGCCGCGGACATGGGTCGCAGATCTTCTCCAGCATGTTGTTTCGCCCTATCTGAGCAACCCGTTGGGCCTCAACCCACTCAAAACCGTGCTCGATGACCTCATCATCGAAAATGACATCCAACGCTGTGACGCGATCAAGCTTTTCATTGCCGCAACCAATGTGGAGACCGGGCAGGACCGGGTTTTCCAACGTCACGAGATCACGGCCGATGTTTTGCTGGCCTCCGCCTGCCTGCCATTCACCTTTCAGGCGGTGGAAATCGACGGTGCGCCTTACTGGGACGGCGGCTATATGGGGAACCCTGTGATCTGGCCGTTGATCTATAATTCTGAAAGCCCAGACGTCGTGGTGGTCCAGATCAATCCGCTCAAGCGCGAAGGCACGCCGAGGACGTCGATCGAGATCATTAATCGCGTCAATGAAATCGCCTTCAATGGGTCGCTGATAGCCGAGATGCGGGCCATCGCCTTCGTCCAGCGGCTGCTCGAGGATGGCGGGTTCGAGGGCCACGAGGTCGACCGGCTGAAAGGGGTGAACGTCCACATGATCTCCTTCGAGGAGAAGCTGCGGGAACTTGGAGCCGCGAGCAAGATGAACGCCGAACTCCCTTTTTTGCTTTACCTTAAGGGGCTTGGCCGGCAAGCCGCCGAGACTTGGCTCAAAGCGCATTGGGACGCCATTGGTCAGCGATCGAGCCTCGACATTCGCAAGGTCTTCCTGGGTTCAGCTTCGGTTCTCGCACCGATGCAGTCCTAACGTTTCCGCCAATACGGACGACTTCGTTGCGAGCGCCGACCCCTCGGCCGCTAGCGCCCCATTCATTTCGTTCGTCGCTTCAAGGTGAGAGTCCACGCAGTAGCTTAACAAATTTCTCCAACCTTGATCTCTCGTTGCGCGCGACGGACGCTTATGGCGGCCAGAGAAGTTTTGGCTCGCTACATTGCACGCTCCCGTGCGGGGTTTCACCAAATGCTGGGACGAAGGCAGCTTTTCGGTATCGTCATGGATCCAATCGTCGTTACGTTTATCACCGCTTCCACCGCCCTCATGGCCGCTACCGTTGGTCCGTTCATTACGTTTAAGATTGGCAAGGCGCAGATCAGCGCCTCGGTTCTCTCAGCCAATCGGCAGAAGTGGATTGAAGAGTTTCGGGACCTGACGGCTACGTTCTGCTCTCAAGCCATAGCGGCCTCCCTCGTGCGTGGGAAGGTGATTGAGGGCGGAAGGATTATCGTCGCTCATGATTTGGATCTTTTGCGGCGGCTCGAAGAGCTCACGAAGACCTTTACTAAGATCAGGTTGATGACAAATCCAATAGAACCCGATCATCAGGTGTTGCTAAAGATGCTCGCATCCATCATGACCACCTTGCGAACCGCTCCGGTGGATACCGATCTCGAAGGCGATATACAAGCAAATGTCGAGGCAATCGTCGCCACGACACAGGTTGTTCTGAAGAGGGAGTGGGTCCGGGTCAAAAGCGGCCGATAGTGTGATATGCGACCCGCGACTCCAATGCGCCTTCGCTCGCCGGCGAAACGACACCGGTCGATGCCTTCAGCCGACATGGCGATGCGCGCGACCAAATGGTTGACCGGATCTTAGAGCGGGGCGCGAATGGGAAGATCAGGCGGCAGTGGAAAAAAGTTGGGAGCCTCTTGCAAAATTATTAGCAAAGCCGGTTTGATGCGGGTGTTGTATGTAGTAAGTAGCGCAGTATTATCAAGTAGCGTGTAGAATGACTTTAGTGTGTTATTCTGGTATTATTTTGCTATCATTGCGATTTGAATCAGACGTATTGTGGTAACATGATGACTGATCCTCTTGACGCCATGTGGGCGCGTTGGACTCACATTCAACGCTCCTTGTTGCCATGGTTGTGCGAAGAAATCGAGCCGATGACCGAGTTGCTCGGTCGGCTCATCACCCTTCTCGATGTGATCGGCCTCGAAGCCTTCGTCCCTGATCCGTCCAGCGGCGCTGGGCGTCCGCAGGAGGATAGGCGTGGCCTGGCGCGCGCCTTTGTCGCCAAGGCGGTGTTCGGCGCTCCCACCACCCGCGCTCTCATTGATCGTCTTGGCGTCGACCAACCACTGCGCCGTGTCTGTGGTTGGGAGAGGCGGGCGCAGGTTCCTTCGGAAGCCACGTTTTCCCGCGCCTTTGCTGAATTTGCGCAAGGTGATCTGCCCGATAAAATGCATGCGGCGCTGATTGAACGCACACTTGGCGGGCGCATCATCGGCACGATCGCGCGCGACGCCACGGAGATAGAGGCGCGCGAGAAACCGGCCAAGAAGGACGATGCGCCGCCGCCGCCTCCCGCTGGCGCTCCGCCGCCGGCCGGGCGTGAACCCAAAACGACCCGCGGGCGTCCGCGCAAAGAGGCGGAACGGCCTAAGCCGGAACCAACCCGCCTCGAACGGCAAACGGCGCAGACCGTCAACCAAATGCTCGCTGAGCTTCCCACCCAATGTGATGTCGGCGCTAAAAAGAACAGCAAAGGCTTTAAAGAGACATGGATCGGATACAAGCTGCACATCGATGTCGCCAACGGTCAAATCCCGGTCTCGTGCGTACTGACGTCAGCCTCTGTGCATGATAGTCAGGTCGCCATCCCATTGATGACCATGACAAGCGCGCGCGTTGCCTATCTCTACGAGCTGATGGACGCGGCCTATGACGCCGGCGCCATCGCCAACCAAAGCAAGGCGCTTGGACATGTTGCGTTGATCGACCGCAATTTTCGCGGACAACACGAAGCCAAAGCCGAGTGCGCCGAGGAAGTCGCGCGAATGAAATTGATCGCCATGCCAGACCCAGATGACAGGCTCTATGATTTCCGCACCATGGTCGAACGCGTCAATGGACGATTGAAAGATGAATTCGGCGGAAGGTTCGTGCGCGTGCGCGGCGCCATCAAGGTGAAATGCCATCTGATGTTTGGCATTCTGGCTCTCGCTGTCGATCAAATTTTCCGCCGCAAGGCCGTCAAACCAGCTTAACCGGAGCCAGCGATACCTCGTCCAACGAAGAGAAAATCACGCGGGCAATGAATTTTGCAAGTGGCTCGTTGGGGCTACGCCGCTTTGCTGACTGGAACGATTTGTTTGTGTAAGCGTCCATCAAGCATGGCCGAGCGCACCATAGAGAGCGCTCGAACAATCTGCCCATGCCAGAGCTTGTGACGGATCCTTTCAGCTTCGGCTGCCAAGGACGAGACATCGACAGCTGCCCCGATCGATGGCCTCGAAGTATGATGGATTGCTCGAGGCGCGCTTCGCCTCGCCGATCGCCGCCCGCCGCTGCAGGTCGACACGCGCCATGGCCGCTCCCCGTGCAAATGCCTGTGGCACCGAAGCGCGTTTAAGGTCAGAATGACCAAGCGTCCAGTACGAGCTCGTGCCCGGAAAATCCGCGATGACGTGCTGGTCATCGTAGCTTCAGTCAGCATTCACACGGCGGAGCGCCGGCGGTCCCAGGCGCTCCAACTGTGCGGTCAAACCCTCGTCGGTCGGGGGCGAGCCCGGCTCGTTGAAGACATCGAACATGCACCCTGACGCAGCAGGCGCATCGGCCGCCGTGATCAGGGCGCGGGCGAAATCCGGCCGGGCGACCCGGCGGAGCAGGGACAAGCGGTTGACGGGCGGCGTGATGCGAAGGTCGGCGCGCCCGCCAGCCCCATTGGTCAGGACCGCGCCCCGTCCAATGCTCCAGTCCAGCCCGCTCTTGCGCAGATAGTCGTCGCGATCACGCTGATTGCGCTGCAGGTTGCCCTTGATGGCGTTGAGCAACTTACCGGTGAAGGAGGGAAGCTCCGACCCCATGCCAGACAGCAGCATGAAGCGGCCGGCGAACGCTGCCTCCCTGGCTGCGTCCACGACGTTGGTTAGGCCCCGGTATGTCACCGCGCGGATCTGGCGCGCGGGCTTGAAGAAACCGCGGCCGCCAAATCCGCCGGTGATGTCGACCGCGAAGAAAATCGCGCGACAATCGCCGAAGCCGGCGCGTCGAAGCGAATTGGGGTCGGAGACATCGCCCCTGCGGATATCGACGCCGACCGGAAGCAGATCGCGCGCCTTGACCGGATCGCGCACGATGCATCGAACCGCGGCGCCGCGTGCCGCCAGCTGTCGCGCAACCTGCAGCCCGGTCCCACGGGTGCAGCCGATTACGCAATAGGGGGTCATGGCTGTGCCGCCTGTTCCATGGATAAGCCGCAGTGGAGGCGGAGATCGCGATTCAACACCGTCCCGACAGCTTCGCCCAACACGGCCACCGGGTTTTCGCTGGATCCGGCATGACGCCAGCAGACCACGCGGTCGGGCCGCACGAGAACCGCGCCCTTCGCCGTGATGCCGCGGAACTGCGCCCATGCCAGGCGCGTATCGAAAAGATCGCCGTCGAGGTGGCCGATGCGAACGGCATCCACTGGCAGGTTGTCGAGGGTCGCGAGCGTCCTCGCGGCAGCGCACCACTCCTGCCCTTCTTCGCCCGCGATGAGCAGGAAGCGGCCCGGAGCGACGAGATTCTTCAGCGCGCGGCGATTGCCGCTTTCGTCGTCGATCCACGCATGCGGCAGCGGACTGCCCGGGCGCGTGCCCGGCTCGTACAGGCGGATATCGTCGATGGCTGGCGCTTCAGGCGTGCCGTCGGGCACGACGGCCGCGGACTGGTAGCGATACCCGTATTCGACGTTCAGCTCGTTGGCTTCCATGCTCAGCTTGCGGATAGCGCGTAGCGCAGCGCTCCGATGCGCCGCGTCCTCGGGCTTGGCGCTCCAGATGCGCTTGAATTGCGCCCAGTTGGCGTCCTGCGAGGCGCCGGGCACGATGCCGAAGGCGCGGCCCGCTTCGAGGTGCGCAAGCGTGTTTTGCATCGAGCGTTCGATGTTGCGTGCATCCACCGGACGGCGTTCGGCTTCGTAGGTGTCGAGCAGCCCTGCGTCCGCCTGTCCCTTGAGCACGGCGGCGAGCTTCCAGCAGATGTTGTGCGAGTCCTGGATGCCGCTGGTGAGCCCAAGGCCGCCGGTGGGAGGATGGCGATGCGCAGCGTCGCCGACCAGGAAGACCCGGCCTGCGCGGAATCTCGATGCGAGCACGCCCTCCATCGCCCAGCGCGTGATCATGTGGATTTTCATCGGGAGGTCGCCGATGCCAAGCGCGAGGCGCATGTTCTGCTCGATGCGCTCGTCGGTGAGATTCTTCGGACCTTCGCCCTGATAGCTGATATGGAAAACCCACTCCTCGCTGTCCGGTCCCCAGTGGTCCGGGCCCATCGGCACGAGCACGGCCATCTCTCCGATGGCGGGACACCAGATCCAGCGAATCAGCACGTCCGGATCGCGCGCGAGCTTCGACAGATTGGCCGAGACATGCGCGGTGGCGACCTGGGCCAGCACGCCCATGCCTTCATAAGGAATGTCCAGCATGCGCGGAATGGTGCGTCCGCCGTCGCAGCCGAGGACGTAGCGCGACCGCACCGTATATTCCGCGCCGGTGTAGTGGTTGCGGATCAACGCGTTGACGCCCTCGTCATCCTGCTCGAGGCGGATCATTTCGTGGTTGAAGCGGACCTTCCCCGGATTCAGCGCCTCGGCCCGCGCCTTCATGATCGGTTCGAGCCGGATTTGCGGCAGATTGGCGCTGCGGCAGGGGCTTGCCTGCACCCAGTTTAGATTGGTGTAGCCGTCGCCCCAGGTCTCCAGCTTGCCGATCAACCGGCCGTAGTCCGGGTCGGGACCGGCGAAGGTGTGCCTGGCATGGGCACTGGATTGGAGGTGGAAGTCCTTTGCGGGGCGAGTTGGTAGCAACCGCGAGCCGGAGGCAACTGCACGCAGGGTCTGCCGTCGAGAGACGCCTATGACCCTGGCGCCGCGAGGCCGTGTGGGGAAGAAGCCCGAGGCGAACCGCAGCACCGAACGAAAGTAAACCCCCGAGCAAGCCGAACCGGCCGGGTCAGCGTGTCTTCGAACGCGACGCCCGAAATCCAACCGAGGCCGGGACGGTAATAGGGGCGGGAGCGGCGGGACATCCAGTGTTCTTACCCAGGGAGGTCTGCGTGGGTCCGCGTGAGCGGTAGACCCGAAGGAGGCAACGACGACGGGACGATGTCCACGCAGAAGTCGGATCTCTTCATATGAGCCGGGAAGCCGGCGAAAGCCGGTGGAGCAAAGGGAGAGATGGATTGAAAAAGACGGGACCACGGCAATTGAGCCTCGTGTTCGCCGACAGCCCCTCGGGGGGCGGGTCGTCCGAGCCCTCGGACGCATCCGAGCGGCGGAGCTTCCTGCTGCACAAAGCGAGGACCAAGAAGACGACAGGTTCTGCCGCCAGCGTGGCCGACGATAGTCGGCTGCTCGAAGAAGTGGCGTCGGAAGCCAATCTGGCCAAGGCGCTGCTGAACGTAGTACGCAATAAGGGAGCGCCGGGATTGGACGGACAGACGGTCGAGGCGGCGGAGGCGAAAGCGCCGTCGATCATCGCCCGTTTGCGCCGCGACTTGCTGACGGAACGCTACAGGCCCGGCGATGTCCGCCGGGTTTGGCTGCCGAAGCCCGGGGGCGGGCATCGTGGGCTTGGCATTCCGAATATTTTGGACCGGACGGTGCAGCAGGCGGTTCTTCAAGTATTGGAACCGATCTTCGAACCGGCCTTCCATCCCAGCAGTCACGGTTTCCGGCCAAAACGCGGGGCTCACACCGCCATTGCTGAAGCAACGGGGTACCTGAAAGAGGGATATCAAACGGTGGTTGATCTGGATTTGGCCAAGTTCTTTGACCGAGTTCCGCATCAGCGCCTGTTGGCCCGGATCGCCGAGCGCGCGAAGGACCAACGGATAATCACTTTGGTGCGCCTGATGCTGACGGCGTCGGTGGTGATGCCGGACGGGACGAGGGTCGCCGTCAAGGAAGGAACTCCACAAGGGGGGCCGCTTTCGCCAATGCTTTCCAACGTTGTCCTCAACGAACTGGATGGCGAACTGGCAAGGCGAGGCCTCCGGTTCGTTCGATACGCCGACGACTGTAATATCTTCGTGCGAAGCGAACGCGCCGGACAGCGCGTCATGACATCAATCCAGAGATTTCCTGGAAAACCGCATGCGGCTCCAGGTCAACGAGGAGAAGAGTGACGTTCGCAAACCGGAGGATGTCCACTTTCTTGGCTTTCGTTTCCGCTGTGCGAAGGAGGGTGAGGGCGACAATGTCGCCGTCTTTCCTTCGCGCAAGACGGAACGACGACTGATGACGACGATGCGGGGAATGACGCCCCCAAATTGGGGACGCTCCATCTCCTCGTGCATGGAAGACATCAGCCGCTACCTGACAGGCTGGATATCGTACTTCCGGCTTTGCACGCCGGACGCGATAAAAGGATTGGGCGTCATCGACGCTCACGTCCGCCGCCGGATCAGGGCGATCATCGTCCGGCAGAAGAAGCGGCAACGCTTTCTCTACCGGCACCTGAAAGCCAAAGGCGTCAGCTCCAAGGCTGCCAATGGCTGTGCGTTCTGCGGCAAAGGAGCATGGGTGAAATCGAACCGCCCGGCGATGACGAAGGCCTATCCACCGTCTTGGTTTGACGGGCGTATGGCCTCGCTCAAAGCCTTGTGGAACGATCTCAACCTGTCGCGGGTATCGGCCCAGCTATCGCTGGAGTTCTGACATATCGATCCAAAGAGCCGGATGCGGGCCCGCATGTCCGGTTCTGTGAGAGGCGTGGCGGAGCAATCCCCACGCCTACTCGACCCGCCATACCAGCCCATCGCCGCCATGTTCTCGGCGAGCGTGCTCTTAGCATAGATCGCCTCGGCGACGCCCACGTCGGAGAGAATTTCCATGGTGCGCTGGTTTAGCACATGGGCCTTGGGGAGGATCGACGTTGTCGGCAGGGAGTTGACCAACAGGCTTTCGACGCCAAGCTGGGCCAACAGCATCGAGCAGGTAAGGCCGGCGCCGCCGCCGCCAACGATCAATACGGGCGCGTCGATGTCGGCAGGGGTGTTCGCGGTTCGGATGTTCATCAGGTTTCCTCTCTATTTCTCTTCTTGGTGTATCTTGGTGTAGTTGTTGGCGGGCCGGCACAGCCGACCGCTGTGGAGCGAGCGAGTTGCGGTGTCCCGCGGTCGCTCAGCCGTCCAGGGCGAGCAGCGGGGCGCTGGCTATGGCCGCGGCTTCGGACGGGTCCAGGCCGAACGCACGCAGCGTGAGTTCGGCGACGCTCTCGCCGGCGCGCAGGGGCGTTTCCGCGCCCGACAGAATGAGTTTTATGGCCGCCAGCGTCGCGCCCGACATCAGCGCCAGCGCGCTTTCCGCTTGGTCAGGCCGCAGGCGGAAGCGGCCGCGGGCGATGCCGCCTTCGATGTCGCGTAGCGCCGTTTCGCGGATCGCCGTTTGCAGCGTTTCGGCGGAGAGCCCGAAGTGGGCGAGGAAGAAGCCCCAGTCGCGCTCCTGGTGGGCGCGTAGGCAGAAATGGCGAATACCGTTGGAGACGCGAACGGCGACATCGTCCAGATTCGCGAGGCGGCTATGGATGCGCTGCCCCATGTCGCCGGCCATTTCGGCGGCGACATGTTCGAAGAGTTCGTCGACGGTGCGGAAGTGGTTGTAGAAGGTGCCGCGCGAGATTCCGGCGATGTGGATCACATCGTCAATCTGCACGGCCAAGCCTCGCTCGGAAAATGCGTGGCGGGCGGCATCGTGGATACGCTTGCGGGTACGCGCTACGCGCCCGGAGGCATCCGGCAGTTGCTGGGTCTTGGCGGACATCGTGCGATGGCTCTGGTCGGCTATTCGATTGCTGGCGCGCATTCCGCCTGAAACTGACATAAATGTCAATACATTTGATTTACAAATAAAAATGAATTATTTGTCATATTTCAAAGAGGCGCATGCGAACCCGTCCAGCGGTCCGTGGTCGCGCGACGAAAGCAAGAAACGAGGGCATTGGTCACTCGATCCAGCCTCAAGGGTTGAGGCTGGATCGAGTCAAAAGACGTCAGGCCGCTTGCAGGGCGAGTCGTGCCTCGAAGGCGTTGGGTGCCTGGTAGGAGAGCATGCAAGGTCGTGGGGCCCATCACGCTGCGAGAGGTGCGGGACGATTGTCATTGTCTGCCTGAAAAGCCGGATAATCGCCGCCTGAACATCCGCCGAGCGTTTTGTTGAGTACCGCGATGCGCGCGTCGAGGAAGGGTTGCACGGTTATCTGTTCCAGCGCATCTGCTGCTTTGAGATAGTTGAGTGTTGATTTCCGCTTCGAACTGACCCGGGATTTTCATCGAGAATTGACCCGGGTGGATGATGTGTCCCGCGTTGCGGGCGGTGGGTCAAGTGGCGGATTTTTCCTTTCGTGTTTTGGGAGCTGCGGCGCTTGCCTTGAACCGGAAGCTGTCGTTGCCTGTCTCAAGGATGTGGCAATGGTGGGTAAGCCGGTCCAGCAGTGCGGTGGTCATCTTGGCGTCGCCGAACACCCCGGCCCACTCGCTGAAGCTGAGATTGGTGGTGATGATGACGCTGGTGCGCTCGTAAAGTTTGCTGAGCAGGTGGAACAGGAGGGCGCCGCCTGACGGGCTGAACGGCAGATAGCCGAGCTCGTCGAGGATGATGAGGTCGAGACGCAGCAGGCGTTCGGCCAACTGGCCTGCCTTGTTCATGGCTTTTTCCTGCTCGAGCGCATTGACGAGGTCGACCGTGGCGAAGAAGCGGACCTTTTTGCGGTGATGTTCGGCGGCCTGGACGCCAAGGGCGGTGGCTATGTGAGATTTGCCGGTTCCGGGCCCACCGATCAGCACGACATTGTCGGCGCCGCCCATAAACTCGCCGCGGTGCAGTTGCCGGACCAGAGCTTCATTCACCTCGCTGGCGGCGAAATCGAAGCCGGCCAGGTCCTTGTAGGCCGGGAACCGGGCCGACTTGATCTGATAGGCAATGGACCTGACCTCGCGCTCGGCCATTTCCGCCTTGAGCAACTGGGCGAGCATCGGCACGGCGGCCTCGAAGGCCGGGGCTCCTTGCTCGATCAGGTCGCTCACGGCCTGCGCCATGCCATACATCTTGAGGCCGCGCAGCATGACTGCGACGGCGGCGCTGGCGGGATCATGACGCATGGCGCAGCCCCCTGTCACGAAGGGCGTCATAGCGCTCGACATTGGCAAGCGGCTCCCGCTTCAGGCCCAGAGCCTGGGGCGCGTCGATCGGGGATGCCGGAGGCGCCTTGCCGTCGGTCAGGCGGTGCAGCAGATTGAGGACATGGGTCTTGGTGGCGACGCCAGCCTCGATCGCCAGTTCGACCGCGCAGAGCACGGCCTGCTCATCATGGTGTAGAACCAGGGCCAGGATCTCGGCCATTTCCCTGTCCCCGCCGGGACGCTTGAGGAGCTGGCTCTGCAACTGCCTGAAGGCTTCCGGCAGTTCGGTAAAGGGGGCCCCATTACGCAGGGCGCCGGGCTTGCGCTGGATCACCGCCAGATAGTGACGCCAGTCATAGGCCGTCCGCCCCGGCTGATGATGGGATCGATCGATGATCCGCGGGTGTTCGCACAGGATTTGCCCTTCAGCGGCCACCACGATCCGTTCCGGGTAGATGCGCAAACTGACGGGCCGATTGGCGAAGGAGGCCGGCACACTGTAGCGATTGCGTTCGAAGTTCACGAGGCATGTCGGCGATACGCGCTTGGTATGTTCCACGAAGCCATCGAAGGGGCGCCCCAGCGGCATCATGCGCCCTACTTCCTCGCCATGCACATCGGCAATGGCGCCGGGCAGGACACCGTGCTGGATCTCTCCCCATTGCTCAATGCAGCGCTCCTCGAGCCAGGCGTTCAGGGCGTCGATATTGGGGAAGCTGGGCATCGGCTGCCATAGCCGGCGCCTTGCATCCTGCACGTTCTTCTCGACTTGCCCTTTCTCCCAGCCAGCGGCTGGATTGCAAAAATCCGTCTCGAACAGGTAATGGCTGGCCATGGCGGCGAACCGGGCATTGACCTGCCGGGCTTTGCCCGACCCGATGCGATCGACCGCGGTCTTCATATTATCGAATATCCCGCGCTGAGGAACGCCGCCCAGCACCCGGAATGCTTGGGCCAGCGCGTCGAACAGCATCTCGTGGGTCTGCAGCAAATAGGCCCGTACGATAAACGCCCGGCTGTGCGACAGTTTGGTATGGGCAACCTGCAGCTTGGTTCGCTCGCCGGCGACAATGGCCCAGTCCTCGCTCCAATCGAACTGAAACGCTTCACCAGGCTGGAAGACCAGCGGCACGAATGTTCCTCGACCGCTGGTCTGCTGCTCGCGCTGTCGGTCGGCCTTCCAGCGACGAACAAAGGCGGCTACGCGGCCATAGCAGCCGTCATAGCCCAGCGCCACAAGGTCGGCGTGCAGGTGCTTCGTGGTCCGCTTCTGCTTGCGCGATTTGCCTGCTTCCTGCCGCAGCCAACCCACCAGCTTCTCGGCAAATGGGTCCAGTTTGCTTGGCCGATCAGGAACCTTGAACTTTGGCTCCACCGTGTCCGCCCGCAGGTATTTGCGGATCGTGTTCCGTGACAATCCCGTCCGCCGCTCGATCTCCCGGATCGGGACGTGCTGCCGGAAATGCCAGCGCCGGATTACGCTCAATAACGCCATGTCGATCACTCCTGGATCCCCCGACCAATCAGCCAGGGGGAGGTCAAAACATGGGTCAGTTCTCAGTGAAAATTTCTGGCCTTCCAGGGTCACATCTCAGCGGAAATCAACACCGTAACCACAGCAACTAAGGCGAGGGTGGCGATCTCCACACACATGGCGACCGGCGCGGCGAATTGATTGGGCTAACGTTGAGACTGCGGGCCAATGAGGGCCTGCTCCTTGAGCCGGTGTGAGCGCGCAAACCTGGCTACCGCGGGCCGTGATAAGGGGGGAAGGGCCACCGGAGCTGCCGCGGCATTACGACCTCGAAATCGACACCGCGCGCGTTTCGCTCGCGGGGAAAATCATTTGCGGCTCTGGATCGAGCCCGGTGAAGGCGCCAAAGCGCTGAATGCGCACCGATACCGATCTCGCATCGGCCTTGACCTTGATACCCCAGCCACCGTGGCCGCCCGTGCGATAGGCCTCGCTGTCACCGTCATCCCCGAAATTCTCGCTGGTAAAGGTGCCTGAACCTGCCGGTGGGAAGACCATAAAGCCGCGACGATCCGCTCGGGCGCCAAATGTCTGCATCAAATTTGTCACTGGGGTAGGAATCTGGCGTCGGAGATTAATGAAGGTCGGAGGGTGCGCGCAATCATAGATAAGATGGCGGATGCCCGAGGCCGAAGCACGCAGGGGAATCGGGTGAAAAAATTCAAGCTGCGACGAGGCTTGCGAGGAAGTCGTCGTCCCAAGCGGCGGTTTTGCGCTTGAGCCTGAGAGAATCCTTTCCGGGCGCTCGGCGAGTTAGATTATGCGCCATGTGTTTTACGGTGGTGAAGTTTGCCGGCGCGTTCTCGGTTCGGACACGGCATTCGTCGTCGCGAAAGACCGTGTCCATGACCCAATGCAGGCAGTTCTCCACCGCCCAATGTTCGCGGATCATTGGGCCGATCACCTGCGCTGACAAGGGCAGCGAAGTGATGTAGAAGCGCGTTTCCCGCTCGACCTTGCCATCGATCTCGCGTCTGCTTTCGACAATCAGAACGCCATTCAATCCCGGCCAGTCGTGTCGCTGTTGTAGCCAACCGACATCGTGGATCACCGTGTAGGTTCTGGTTTCGATACGACCGTGATCGGCGTCGATCGTTTCATGCCGGCTGACCGTCGTATCCTTGAATTGTCTTGCTTTTTGCTCGGTTGCGAGGAGTTCGACATCTTCGCGCAGCGTTCCCTGGTTGCCTTTCAGCGCGAGGATATAATCGGCTTTCTTGTCCATGATCTTCGCGGCGATTTCGCGCTGGCAGCCGATTGCATCGATGGTGACGACGGCGCCTTCGAGCGCCATCATGTCGAGCAATGCGGGAATGGCTGTGATCTCGTTGGATTTCTCGTTCACCTTGACCTGCCCGAGAACCAATCGCTGGCGCGCGGCGAAAGCCGAGACCATGTGGATCGGTTGCTTCGATCCCTTCTTTTGGTAGGAGCGGCGCAAGGTTTTGCCATCAATCGCGATGATGTCGGCCGGCGTCTTGGTCAGCGCCGCAACCCAGGCGACGAAACAGCGCTGGAACGCCTGCGCGTCCAGCGTGGCGAAAATATCGCCGAGATGATCATGCGCCGGCGTGCCGTCGCGAAACGGCCGAAACCGGCGCAACAGATTGAGCTTCTTATCGCCAAAGCGGGCGATGTCGACGAAGGTCTCGGCCCCGGCCAGCACCGCGAGAAGACACAAAAGGAGGATTTCCTCCAGCGGATAAACCACCTTGCCCTTCTGCCGATGGTCCGGCATATCCTTGAAATACCGAAGAAAAATAGTTGCTTCGTCGATCGCGTCAAATTCCGTCGCCGCCCCGTCCATCGTACCGCTCCACCAATCGAATCAGTGGACCACGACAGATTCAGCACTTTAGCCATTTGTCACGAATTTCTTCACCCGATCGCCCTGCCGAAGCACGCTGGTAATGTCGCGACGCGCGAAAAACGGAGCTATTTCCGAAAGTTGGTGAGGGCGTGAATCGGGGAAGGCGGCATATCGTGGGGGTGTTCGAGCCTCCACTTCTCCACCGAAGGAGCGATATGCCGTGTCCAACGATAACGTTGTCGAACTGATTCAGCCAGGAATTTTGACCGACCGGCTGACCGAGGTTCTGCGCGATGGCGCGCGGGCGCTTTTGACGCAGGCGGTCGAAGCGGAAGTGTCCGAGTTTCTGGCCGCGACCGCCGATCTGAAGACCGACGACGGCTGCCGCCGCGTCGTGCGGCACGGGCATCTGCCCGAGCGCCAGATCATGACCGGCATCGGACCTGTGGCGGTGCGCCAGCCGCGCGTGCGCGACCGGGAGGCGGCCGCCGACGATCCGGCGCGTATCCGTTTCACGCCGGCAATCCTGCCGCCCTACGCCCGGCGTTCGAAGAGCCTCGATACGCTGATCCCGATCCTCTATCTGAAAGGCGTGTCGACCGGCGACTTCGCGCCGGCGCTGGCCGCCTTGCTCGGCAAGGATGCTCCTGGCTTGTCGGCAACGACCATCGTGCGGCTGAAGGACGTCTGGATCGACGAACACAAGCGATGGAGCGAGCGCGACCTGTCGGCCAAGAGCTACGTCTACGTCTGGGCCGACGGCGTCTACCTGCAGGCGCGTCTGGAGGACGGGGCGCAATGCATCCTGGTCATCATCGGCGCCACGCCGGAGGGCAAGAAGGAGCTGCTCGGCTTTGTCGACGGCGCGCGCGAGAGCGCTCACGACTGGCGCGCCCTGCTGCTCGATCTCAAGCGCCGGGGTCTGTCGACGGCGCCCAAGGTCGCCGTCGCCGATGGAGCGCTCGGCTTCTGGAAGGCGATCGGCGAGATCTGGCCCAAGACCCGTGAGCAACGATGCTGGGTGCATAAGACCGCCAACATCCTCAACAAGCTGCCCAAGAGCCAGCAGCCCAAGGCCAAGCGCATGCTGCAAGACATCTGGATGGCCGAAACGAGGAAGGACGCCGAGGCGGCGTTCGACGCCTTCGTCGAGACCTATGGGGTCAAGTACGAGAAGGCCGCCGAATGCCTGAAGAAAGACCGCGACCCGCTGCTCGCCTTCTACGACTTCCCGGCCGAACATTGGAAACACCTGCGCACGTCGAATCCAATCGAAAGCACCTTCGCGACCGTCCGACACAGGACGATCCGCTCGAAGGGATGCCTCTCGAACAGGACCGCGCTCGCCATGGTGTTCAAGCTGGTCGAAGGCGCGCAGAAGACTTGGCGTCGCCTTGACGGCCACAACCAGTTGCCAAAGATCATTCGAGGTGTGAAGTTTACCGACGGGTGCGAGGTCATCGCTAAGCCAGGCGACCTTCAATCCCAAACCGCCGCCGCCTGATCCTTCAGGCCATCACCAAAAATCGGCGATAGCTCCGAAAAACGTCCGGGACGAGTGTCGCAGCGTCGAGGCCCGAGATCTGATCGAAGGCGCCATCGAGAAGGCCAATCTGCCGCTGACGGCAATCGAATTCGACAAGCTGGTCGAGCTTACTTGAGAACGCGACGAAACCGCTGGCCGCGAACTGGCGAGAATGTCCACGCCATGATCTTGACGACGAGTCGGCCGCATCCGCACCGCTCCTTTAATAGATTTTCATAAGTCGGTATCTCGGGTGCCGCCGCGATTTTCTGCGCGATCGAATTCGATTCTCGAGCAATTGCTTGGATTCGTGCGGCACCGCGAGCGCGAATTCCTGTCGCTGCCGCCGCCTTTGTCGGAAGGCCACGGTTCGCGGTTTATGTCAATTCTTCAGGAAAGAGGAACGCCGCGACTCCGCTAACGGTGCAACGTTGGCTCACCTGTGCGGTCGGGCCGCAGAAGAAGCCCTTGACCGGGCCCTCCTTGGTGTCGACGCGGAGCCGACCTGCCGCCTGCGCCTGCAGCGGCGTCAACAGAGCCCCGGCCGTAAGGGCCGCGCCCAGCGCCATTCCTGTTCTTATGGAAGGTCTTAGCTTGTCGACGCGCGAGCGCGCAGACTGCCATAGCCTTGAAAGCTTCGACATGTTTCCCCCAATGCCTTGAGGCTGCTTTCGTCACCTTAGTGCTGATGACACAGGCGAGAACATACTGAGGCAGCCGTCGCTTAGTCTTCCATGAAATTCCGATTTCTACAAAGATTTGGCTTTTGTGAACAGCGTTGTTGCGTCGTCGAAACCAGCTCTGGAAGGCTCAGACCAACTCTCTCACTTTGCGAAATTGAATCTTCCCGGCTTTCGGCATTGAAACCTGCATGCAACGGATCGACTCAACCGGCAAGACCGGAACATTTAGGGAACATATCATCCAAAAAATGCGTTGGAAGGCCGCCGAAAAGGCCCTTTCGCCCGATGAAGGAAACATCCGCCGGTCCAGTCGTCGCAAGTTGTGCGAGCGCATTCACCGCCTGGATAGCTGACGCCTGGCGCATACTATGTCGCCATTCGGGATCAAAAGGGTCTCACGGTGTCTCGCGCCGAGTCGCTGAAAGCCAAACAGCATGGACCAGCGTCCGCCGCTTGCTTTTCGACTTCGCCCGCCAGCTGATCGGCGCCGGGCGGCTTCGTCCGCACACTTAAGCCGCTCAACGAGTTTGTTCCCATCGAGCCGTCGACCGCCCGACCGCCTTACGCCACCTTCTCGTTTTCGGGCGCCTTAGGCGCGCCGGCTTCGGAGGATGGCCGAGCGCTGCGAGCGCGCGCCTTCGGCGCTGTCCACTTGCCGTCTTTGTTTTTGGCGAGGCCGCGCTTTTTCAACGCTTGCAGCGCAAAGGACACCGTTCGATTGTTGATGTCGCGGCCTGTGGCCTTGACGCGCTCGGCAATCTGAGCGGTCGATAGGGCGCCATGCTCAACGAGGACCTCGGCGATCGCCGCGCCGATTGTCTGGCGCCCCTCGGCTGGCTCGCTCGCCTGCGGCTTGCCCCGGAGCTTCGGTTGAATGGTCGCCTTCGGCCCTGGCTTCTGTTTTGGTTTGTCCTGCGGCATTGGCTTCGACGCCGCTTCTGTCTGTCGCGCCGAACTCTCGTCTAGAGCCAGGAGCTCACGCTCGGCGATGCGAAGATCGGCTATCTTCGTCTCCAGTTCGGCGATTTTCGCGTGGAAGCGTTCGAGTGATGTGTCCTGAGCCGACGCCGCCTTCTGCCCCTCGGCGCCCCAGTCCGACGTCGCGCCGGCGCAGAGCGCGGCGTCCCACGCCAGGAAGGCGCGCGCCACGCGAACGACCATCTTGCGCTCTTCGGTCTGGGCGCCGATTCGGCTCAGCAGTCGGCACAGCGTCGGCAGGCGTCGCGCGTGGTCGGCGAAGGGAACGAGAATTGTCCATGCGCCCATGAGGTCGCGCTCCATCCGCGCTTCGAACTCCTCGCCGAACTCGCGCGTCTTGAACGCCATGCCGCGGAGGGTCTCGCGCGCGATCCCGACGAGCTGTCTCCGGCTCGACGGTTCGGCTTCCAGCAATCGCCCGAGCGCCGCGCGCAGCGGCCGATGGAACTCCGTCGTCTGTCCGCGAAGCAATACGATCGTTCCGGCCCGATCCGTCTCGGGACCGATCTTCACGCGTTCGGCCCGCAGCGCGCCCAGCTGCTTGTTGAAGGCGGCGAGATTGTCGAACCCCTTTTCGAACGACTGGAAGAACGAGCCCGCCAGTTTGGGTGCTCCTCCCTTCGCTCCCAGAAGCTTGATGAGAAGCACGGGCCAATCCGACTGCGCCACGAACAGCGCCTCGATATTGGGACGGAAGGTTCCGTCGAAGCCAAACAGCAAGCGATGCGTGAGATGGGCGCGGACCTGCGATTCAATGGCCCCTGTCGCCTCGAGCCAGGCCGGCGGCGTGAGCGGGCCGCGCTCGGGCGAGAAGGCTTCGGCGACCGCCAGGATCGAGGGAAAAAGCAGCACCGGCCCATTACACGCTGATCCCGCCGACGGCGTCCTGCAACAGGCGCCGATGCGGCTCGGACAGGGGCCCGGATCGGGTGAGCAGCGAAAGACGCGTCAGCCAGTAGAGGCGCGAGCGTATGATCTTGCGCGACGCGCGGTCGCCCTTGGCGAATTCGGCGGCGAGTGCGTCGATCGCCTGCGCAATGTCGACGTCGTCCGCGTCCCATTGCGCGTCGTCGGCGAGGGCCTGAATGACGAAGGTCGGCGGCAGACCTTTCGCCCGCGTCGGCCGGCTCCGGTAGAGCGCCAGCGCGTCCGCCGCGCGCGCGTTTGACGAGCCGGCCGCCTTCTCCTTCGGTCTTGTCGTTGCCTTCGAGCCGCAGCCGCCACTGCGCGTCACTGTCGACGCCGACGATGTTCTCGACGCTCGCTTCCGGATTGAAAAGACGCGCGCGCGCCGCCTCTGATAGATCTTCCAGCGCCGCGCCCAGCACCGAGGCCTTTAGGTTCTTCTTGCCTCGCTGCGGCGCCTTTTCCCCGATCATTTCGGCGTAATAGGCGGCGAGCGTGCGGTCGACGTCATTCGACTTGCCGCCGTGATGAACGAGTCCGGCGCGACGGACCTTTTCGATGAGCGCGGCCTGTTCCCGGTTCGCCTGCATCATCGACAGGATCAGCCGTCGCACTTCCGGATGGTAGGAGAGCTGGTTGGTCGACAGGTCTCTTCTGGTCAGCCAGCCAGCCGCCGCGAGACCCGAAAACACGGCTTCCGCAGAAACCGAACCGGGCGCGCCCTCGACCGCGGGCATGACCACCGCTTCGAGTATGTCCCTCGTGACGAAGGGCGGCGGGCAGGCCGCGAGCACATAGGGCCTCGCCGCGGCGGAGGAGAGATGCCGCACGACGCGTTCGGTGAGATAACGCGCGGCGACCGCGCCGTCGACCCTCCCGCGTGAAATCGCCTCCGTGAAACCGGGACGCTCCTCCTCATTCTCCCAGACCCCCGCGGCGATGCGCAGCACGAGCGGCGATCTGGGCAGGACCTGCGCAGCCGTGGCGGCGATCTTCGGATCGTCGACGCCCAGGGCCTCCAGCATGGCGACCGCGTCCTTTTCGTCGAGATCGGCGAGTTCGATCGCCGGCGAGACGTCCCAGTGGAAAGACAGCGACGTCGCCAACGTCTGGGGGCCAACCGCGTCGGCGGGCGTGCGTCCGGCAAGGATGACGCGCAGATTCGCTACGCCCATCGACGCGCCGACGGTTTCGAGCCAATCGCGGACGATAAACACATCCTCCGGGCCAGCACGGAAAGTGAGGCAGACCCGCCGGCGTAAAGGCGGCCCGCCGCGACCGTCAAGGCCGCGGCGCGCGCAGCTAGTGCCCGAAGCCGCAGGACACGTCGGTGGTCGTCAAGTTCGGCAGCGCGGGAACGACCGAGACCGTATGGACCTGCGACGCGTGGGCGCTGGTTGGATCCGGCATTGTGTAGTTCCAGGCGCCTCTGCTGGATGTCAAATTGCAGCACCAGGACTTGCTCGACTGCGCGAAGGGCGACGTCGTCGTATTGCCGCTGCAATCAATATTGCTGGTCGTATTCAAAGCCGCGTTCGAGCTGTTGTTCCAGGCCGGCACGCCGGCATCGACCTGCTTGGTCGTAAACAGCGTGAATGGCGGCGGCTTGCTGACGGTGAACGTGTAGGTCTGCGGCGCGCTCTTGTTGTAGCCTCTGTCGATCAGGTACACGGGACATTTCGAAGGATCGCGCGCATTGATGATGAACGCGGGATTGAGGTCGCTGAGCGGCTTGTCGTGCACGGCGTCGTTGACGCAGACGCGATAGCTCTTGAACCTGTTCGGATCTGCCGGGTCATATCCAACCGAAATATTGATCGGCGGCTCGGCCGGGAATTGATTCTCGAGATTCGCCAGACTCTCGAAATCGATGATGTAGCCCGTGCCCTCGGCCTGGATATTGCCCACGGCGTCGTCGACCGAATAGGAGTAGGCGCCGGGAATATTCAGATATTTAGCGCTGTGAATGAACTCCACCCAGGGGTCGAAGACGAATTCCTGCTGAGGCAACGTGCCATATTGCAGCTTGTCGAACTCCAGCTTGACCTTCTGATATGGCGCATAATCCACCTTCCCCGCCGGGCATGTTCCGCCAGACGGGACCACAACGTCGCATGTCGAATAGCCCGGCGTGTTCTCGAGCAGGTTCACAGTCGGCGGGTCGCACCCCGGGCCCGCGATAAGCCCCTCATTCCACGGAGCCCATGAATAGACATGCGAAATGATGGCGTTGGCTGTGTCCGGAATTGCGGTTCCAGCGCAGGTCTTGTTTGCGATTAGCGCTTTATATTGAGTGTAATTTGCTGCGATCAGCGCATTCACGTGGAGAAGGGCGTCGCAGAAAGTTGGAGTTGTAGCGGCCGAGGGACTGTGGTGGCACTCCTTCGAAAATTTTGCGAAATTCGTCCGAAGAGTTTGTATTGGCGGCCAGTAACTATCGGGCCATGACTTGGGCACGCCTGACACCTGCGTGGGCTCCAGATCCGTCGGCGCATTGGCGCCGCTGAATCTCGAAACCAGCTCAAGCGTGGACGGCAGCTTCTGAACTGGCGCCGACGTGCCTTCGGCGTAGGCGAATACGAAGCGCGGCCAGCCCGGAAAATCGTTCAGGAATTGCGTGAGAACGCCCTGGAACGTCTTGGGCGTCGCTGGCGAAGTTGGCGAACCGAAAAACATTCCCGAACCGACATAACCTACCTGATTGTTATTGACAGGCCCCATCGCGGCCGGCGCATAGCCGACATTGACGTAGCTCACGTCGAAATCGACGTTACGGACATCGAGCGCATTTGGCGGGGAATCATTGACGACCTTCTGCGCCTGCCGGGCGCCGAGCGTCGCTTCGATGAGCTGGCTCGGGCCGAACTTCGGCAACGTGCCGGCGGTGTCCTTCTTGAACGCCAGCGTGCAAGCGACCGTGCCCGTGCAGGTCGGCCAGGTCGGGTTCGCCGCCAGCGACGTCAGCGCCGTCTGACCCCGATTTGGCGCGGTTCCCAGATAAAGCTCCGTGAAAGACTCTGGCGGAGATGTGTCGCTGACGAACATCTGGATGTTCTCGCCCTGCCACCATTCCGCATATTGGTCATTCGCCATCGGGTCGACGGTGGCGACCAATTGCGTATAGAGTGGAAGCGTGATGATGACGCTCTGGCCGGGCGCGATGCCGGTCGTCGGATTGATGTAGAATTTGTTGGTTAATGTCGTCGGGTACGGATGAGTTGGATTTTGACTGTTCGGGACCTTGCAAATCGCCTGGATCCAGACATCTGGGTTGGGCTCGCCAACCTCAAGCTCGGGGAAAAGCCACTTGTCGGTGGATTTATTAAAGATCTTGATCGTCATATTGGGCGGCACAGCGGGGCAAGCCGTTTGCGCTTTCGTCGGGCAACCGGCGGCGAGCGCCGCGGCGGCGATAAACGCCGCGAGGCCCACACTGGGCCCCCGTTTGTTTCCTCCTAACCAATTCATATATAACATCCTTCTTCTTTTGAGCCTTGAATCGACATCCGCCAGATTGTTGCCGGTTAAGGCCACCTTGCGACCGTTTCGCGCTCCTGGCAAGCCCGAACCGTCCGCCTGACTGCCGCCCGCAAGTCGACGGACGGCGCCGAGACACGCCGAAGCCAAGCCGAACGTTGGGAGCGCAGAACTTTTCGCAATCAAGACGCACTTCTCCTGTGGGTTCTGACGAAAGCGTGACACCGAACGCCTCATGCTGTTGACGTCTACTGGTTGTGGGTTTCTCATTCCAGCGGCCTGATTGACTTGATCAACAAAGTAAGCTCGAGGGAACACGGCGTTAAGAAGGTGATTTGGAACAATTGTGCGCGAATGAACCTCAATTGTGCTGTTGAACGGACGCGCGGAATCCTGGCTCAGAGCGGCCATCATGAAACGGCATCGGCTCTGTGATCAACCCTGGCAGAAGTGTCGCAGGTTAATCATCGTATAAGCCAAGGTCTTGAATGCGTAGTGCAGTCGGCTCAGGCGATCAAATCGCAGCAATAATCGCCGGAACTTATCTTCCCAGCCGAACACTCGCTCGATGGTATTGAACCGCTCTTTAAAAATCGCGGAGTTGAAGAGTGGCTTGCGGCCTCGTTTGGAGCTTCTTCCACCGCGGGGGTTCGCGTTGATATTGGGAACCATCCCTCGATTGAAAATGGCTTTCCGGTTCCTCCGGCAATCGTACACGCCATCCAGGCTGACGATCAACTGGTTGCGGGTTTTTCAGGAGTTTGCGTCGGTTCCTAGGCACGGGTCAGCGCCGGAAAGCCAGAGCGGAGGAGCGGCCCAGTAAAAATCTCATTTGGCGCCTACGAGTTCTCGCCAGGATGGAAAACGAGGGGATCATCAATGAAAACGAGAATATTGAAATTGGTGCAGATCGCTACAGCCACGGTGGTTTTCGCCACCGCGTTCGCCCTGCCGGGTGCCGCCAAGGATCGCTATAGCGAGGCCCACTGGCGAATGGTCCAACGACACCACTATCATCATCATCTAGCGGCGGCGGAGCGTCCTCTTACGGTCACGAAGCGAGTTTATCGCGAGCCGATCGCCGCCGCGCCGGATCCGTTCCATGGGCCGGCCGCGATCATCACCGGACCGATCGCGATAGTCGCGACCATAGCCAGCTTGCCGTTCCGCGCGGCAGGAGCAGTGTTTCCAGCGTACGGAAATCCAGGCACCAATCCGCTGGTGCTGCTTGGCGCACCGATACATCTCGCCGGGCAGATCGCACAATTCCCGTTCCATGTCGCCGGCATTGCATTTGGTGCGCCTCCCAACGTTGCCTTCTAATTCAGCGTCCTGACGATCTTGAAGATGGACGGTTCTAAAAACTAGCCAATATGGGGCGTTTCTGATTCCATTCGAGTGGACGGATCGGAGGAGCCGCATCGGTGGGGGCGCCCGATGAAGCCGCCGCCACTCGCCGCGCAGCTCGAAGATCGTCAACGCCGCAAGCGTGTGAGCGCCTCTGCGATATCGATCGCCGATCCGCCCATGTCAGCGACCGCGCCGCGTTTCAATGCGATAACGGCGCACACCATCGTTGGCCCTGGACGATGTCAGCGGGAAGCCGAGCTTCTTTTTCACCGTGCCCGAAGCATGCGCTTGAGCTTGGTGTTTTCGTCCTCCAGCGCCCGCAGCCGCCTGGCCTCGGACACGTCCATCCCGCCGAACTTCGCTTTCCATTTGTAAATGCTGGCGTCGCTGACCCCGTGTTGACGGCACAAATCCGCGACCGAGACCCCAGCCTCATGCTCCTTCAATATCCCGATGATCTGTTCTTCCGAAAAGCGACTGCGCTTCATGCTCTGGTCCTCAGCTTGGGCCAGAGCGAACTTCAAACTGGATTATAATAGGACGGAGGGGCAAGGTCAGCGGCGTTAGGAAAACTGGGGAATTTTCAAATGCCATAATTGGGCAGAATGGGTATCCCCTTCACGCCCCTATAACACGTCCGCCGGAAACAATGGAACTGTAGGGTGCCGGACCGACGGCGACAGCTTGCTGGGCAAGGCGGTGAAAAAGCAATCCTCTTGCGTTTGAGCGGCGGCGGTTGAAGCGAAATGTGAATTCATCGAGGTAGTAATCGAGATGTTGTTGCTGAACGCCACCTTGGAGCGTTCCGAGCAGCCATCGCTTGAGCAGCGCGGCGACGTTATGAACGCGCGGCATGACTTCGTGAGCTTTTTCGTCCCCACCGCTGACGAACGTAACGCGATGCTTGTAGCCCGCAATCGGGAGGCCGGCATAGCCTTTCCATCCGTCCGTGTGGATTGTTGCGCCAGGCTCCACAGTCTCTCGGATGAAGTCCAGCAGGCTTTCGGCGGAGACATCCTTGACGCGCCGCAGGCGGATGCGCCCGATTCCACGGCCGTTTTTCTCTGCTGCGACCACAACGATGGACTTTTTCTCGATCTCGCGGCCCCGCTTGCCCTCTTCAGGGCCTCCAACGTAGGTTTCGTCGATCTCGATCTCGCCGATAAGGCGATCACGGCCGGGTCGGACCATCGCTCTGCGCAGTTTGTGCATCCACGTCCAAGCCGTTTCGTAGCTGCCCAGGCCCAACACCCGCTGCAAGCCCAGGGCGCTGACGCCATTCTTCTGACTGGTGGTGAACCACATCGCAAGGAACCAAGTCCGCAATGGCTTGCGGGTGTCCTGGAACACCGTGCCGGCTGTCAGCGACGTGTTGCCATGGCAAGCCTTGCATCGAAATACCCCGCGCGCCATTACCCAAGGATCCCCTATAACCCCGCAACACCCGCAAACGAATCCGTCGGGCCACCGCAAGCGGCGGATGTAGTCGCGACAACCCGCCTCAGCGCGGAACCATTCGTCCATTTCCTCGAATGTGCG
Organism: uncultured Alphaproteobacteria bacterium; assembly: GCA_963815815.1. Taxonomy (GTDB): domain Bacteria; phylum Pseudomonadota; class Alphaproteobacteria; order Rhizobiales; family Beijerinckiaceae; genus Methylocapsa. The sequence goes on along the minus strand of CAWFIA010000003.1, from coordinate 1,831 downwards.
GGGGTAATCAGTGTCAGAGGCCGATTTTACATGTTCCATGGCGCCACAGTATCAGTTTTCGCGAGGGGCGTGAAGGGGATACCCAATTTGGGCAGAATTACTCCGCCGCTGACAGCCTCAAAGCAAGTTCTTCGAGGTGTGCATCACGGTGCGCCGTTCGCCCGCCGCGTTCAGGCGACGAGGTGAGCAATTCACTCTAGGCCTGGCCCTGGCCCTGCGCCTCAACATCCGGCGTGGTGTGGGGAGCGGCCTTCCGCAATTCCTCCTGGAGGACTTGAATGGCGCCGCTGATCCGCAGCAAAGTGTGGCGCAGCTCGGTGGCCTCGGCCTCGAGGCCTTCCAGCTTCTTCTTCCCCTTCTCGAAGTCTTGACCCAGTTCGGCCAGCCGCTTTTCTAATTGTTCTTGCATCGTTGATCCTGAACTTTGCCGCGGGGCGACATTCTCAGAGTTTCCGGCATAGGCGAACGGCGGCAAATTCATGGTAGATCGACTTCAAAATCAGAAGGGAAATTCGATGACCACAAGATCGAGGAAGTCATTTTCATCAATATACACATTCTGCAAATAAATTTTGTAGCTGCCTTTCTCGCAACCACCCACTACGCGGATGCATGTCGGAAATATTACGTGACTTTGATTGTATTCACTATAATACTTAAACTCCATCTTACGTTGGTCCGTTTTCGGGCTCGGGCCGACAAGAGACAGCACTATTTCTTTAGGACCGGTGCCGCCGCCGCCGGCCTTCGCCTGGCCGGAAAAAATGAACAGAAGCGTTCCGCCGCCCGAATCGAACGCCCCGCTCGGCAGCCCTTTTGCGTCGGACCCCCCGACGGGCCCTTGCTCTCTTTTAAAGACCTGCGTCACCTTCCACATCGGGCTGACCAGTTTCCCGTTGGGATAGATAGTGAAGCCAGCTACAGCGGTTAGTGCTGCATTGGCATCGACGGCGTTTCCGGTCGAATTGAAATTGAACGTCATTCTGCCGTCGTCCTGGGCGAGGCTACTGTAACCTACTCTACCCTTCGAGATCGCTTTAAATCCATCTTTGTAGTAGCAGTTAAAACCAAGGAACGGGTGATCGACGCCCAGCGACATGCCCGTTTTATCGCCGCCAAATACGGCGACCGTGTTGCCCACCGCCCCATTCACTTCGAGCTTGGCCCTGGTGGGAGCGGCGGAGCCAATGCCGACATAGCCGTCCTTCGTTACAACGACCCTTTCGTTGTTGTTGGTGCTAATCTTCAGATCGCTCGCCTTCGTAGCCGAAAGGATTACCGCTTTGGCATCCACGCCCAACAGCAGTTCGTGCGTGCCGTTCGTGATATTGGCATAGACGGGGCCGGCGGCTGCGCCGCTAATAGTCAAGTTGCGATCCGGAGCGGCGGAGCCAATACCGACCTTGCCTTCCTTCGTCACAACGACCCTTTCGTTGTTGTTGGTGCTAATCTTCAGATCGCTCGCTTTCGTAGCGGAAAGGATTACCGCTTTGGCATCCACGCCCAACAGCAGTTCGTGCGCGCCGTTCGTGATATTGGCATAGACGGGGCCGGCTGGTTGATTTTGGGCCGGTAGAACGCTAACGGTCAATTGTTGACCCGGATCGGTGGCGCCGATGCCGACCTTGCCATCCGCCTTTATGACCATCCTATTTATGTTTTCGGTGCGTAGCTGCAGATCGCTTTTTTTCATGGCGGACAGAACTACCGCCTTATCCACGCCAAGAAGCATTTCATGTGAGTAGTTTTTAATATTGGCATAGGCGCCGTTGTCGGAGTAATTGGTTAAACCTTGGATGGTCAAAAGTTGATCCGGAGTGTCGGTGCCAAT
>CAWFIA010000002.1:0-191117 GCA_963815815.1 uncultured Alphaproteobacteria bacterium | reverse complement strand
GCGCGATCACAAGGATCTCGCCAAACTGCCGATCTGGCAGTTCGCCGACACAAACGGCTCGTTGACCGACGGCCTTGGCGTGCGCTCTCCCGACGGCGTCGCTTATCGCTACACCTTCGTTGTCGATCCGGACAATGTCATCCAGCATATCTACGCGACGAACCTCAACGTCGGCCGCGCCCCGAAGGATACGCTACGCGTGCTCGACGCCTTGCAGACGGACGAACTGTGCCCCTGCAACCGCGAGGTTGGCGGCGACATCCTGAAAGCGGCGTGATGTCAATCGAAAGCCTCAAATCACAGCTGCCCGACTTCGCCAAGGACGTACGTCTGAACCTTGGCGCGATCGCCAATGACGAAAGCCTCGACGAGCAGACCAAATATGGTCTGCTTCTCGCCTGCGCGATCGCCACCCGCAACGCTGAGGTCGCCGCGGCGTTCGACCGTGAGGCGACGGCGCGTCTTTCGCCGCAAGCGCGCGACGCCGCGCGCTCGGCCGCGTCCGTCATGGCCATGAACAATGTCTATTACCGCTTCGTTCATCTCGCTTCGAACGCCACTTATCGGACGATGCCGGCGAAGTTGCGGATGTCGGTGATCGGCGCGCCCGGCGTTCCAAAGGTCGATTTCGAACTTTGGTGTCTCGCCGTGTCGGCGATCAACGGTTGCGGCGCGTGCATCGACGCGCATGAGAAAGTCTTGGCGGAGGCTGGCGTCACGCAGGAAGCCATCCAAACAGCGGTTCGTTTCGCCGCGATCGTGCAATCGGCCGCCATCGCGCTGGAAGCGGCGCATTTGCCGGCGATGGCTTAAACTCCCGTCGCCGACCGGGAACGCAATTATTTCGGGGACTTAAGAGTTTCCGGAACGCCTTTGCGAATCAACTCCGACAGCGCTTCGATCGCGGGCTTGCGCGGGTTTGTCGGCCGCGAAATCATCCGGATCAGCCGGGACGTATGCGGCCCATGGAGCCTGCGCGCAGTGAGGTTTCCAGGCAGCTGCGGCTCGTCGAACAGCGCCAAGCCGGGCATCAGCGTCATCCCATAGCCCGCCGCCGCCATATGCAAGAGCGTCTGCAGGCTGGTCGCGCGCATATCCGCCATGTCGCCTTCGCCGCGCCGATGATGTTCGCAAAGTTCGAGCGCCTGATCGCGCAGGCAATGGCCGTCGGCGAGCAGCAGCAGCTGTTCAGCGTCGATCGCGCTCGCCTCGACGACGTCGGTCGCGGCCAGAGCGTTGTCCTCCGGCAGCACAAGGAAAAACGGCTCGTCGAAAAGCGGCGTGACTTCGAGCGCGTCGGCGTCTGGCTCCGAGGCGATGAGGGCGGCGTCAAGTTCGCCGTGCAGGACGGGCTCGATCAGGCGGGCCGTCAGATCCTCGACCAGCGCCAGAGGCGTTTTCGGCATGGCGACGCGCGCCAGCGGCAACACGAACGGCATCAGATAGGGCGCGAGCGTCGGGATGACGCCGAGGCGCAAAGGCCCGATCATCGGATCGCGGCTCGCCTTGGCGCAGGCCACAAGCTCGTCGGCGGCGGCGATGGCGCGGCGCGCATGGGCGAGGATGAGGTCGCCGGCCGCGGTCGTCGTTAAGGATTTGCCGACTCGCTCGAAGATGGCGACGCCGAGCTCCTCCTCGAGCTTCAGGATCTGTCCGCTGAGCGTCGGTTGGCTGACGTGGCAGGCCTCCGCTGCGCGGCCGAAATGTTTGAGTTCGGCGACTTTGATGATGTACCGAAGGTCGCGCAGATTCATGCAATTCGCATATCAATCCTGATTTCGTAATACAACCGGCGCTTGTCAGCGCGCTGTCAGGCGTGAGCGGCGCAGCGGCTTGCGGGGCGCCGCTGCGCCTTTATAAGCGGCGTGACTTCAGCCCCTTGAGCAAAGGACAGCCGCGCATGGCGCTCGAACGCACTTTTTCCATTCTGAAGCCGGACGCCACCGGGCGCAATCTCACCGGCGCCATCAACGCCCTCATCGAGAAGGCGGGCCTGCGCATCGTTGCGCAAAGGCGCGTCCTCATCACGCGCGGCCAGGCGGAAACATTCTACGCCGTGCATAAGGAGCGCCCGTTCTTTGCCGAGCTCGTTGAGACCATGACCAGCGGCCCGGTCGTCGTGCAGGTCCTCGAGGGCGAAGACGCAATCGCAAAATACCGCGATGTGTTGGGCGCGACCGATCCGGCGAAAGCAGCACCAGGCACCATCCGCAAGGAGTTCGCGGTGTCTCTCGGCGAAAATTCGGCGCATGGCTCGGATGGGCCGGAGACCGCCGCAACCGAGATCGCGCAATGGTTTTCCGGCAATGAGATCGTTGGATAGAGTGCGAACTCCTAGTCGCGAGGAGTTGTGCAGCGCCGTCGCGAAAGAAGGGCAGGGGAAGACCTTCCAACGCGGCGCAGTTCAATTCGCTGTTGCAGGCTTCGTCGATCAACCGACGCTGTTTTGGCCCGGATTCAATTTAGCCTAGGGAATTAATCGGCAGCGGGTTCGGTTCGGTTTGGATATATCTTTGCCGCTTAAAACGGAGCCTTTGCGCAAGTCATTGAAAACAACGGGGCTGGACCGCGCAAAAGGGTGCGCTCCGCAATTCAAAATCTCAACAGGGAGCCTCTGCGCTCCCGCGCTTCGTGCGTCCCACTCGCGGATAAAACCTCACTTGCGCCCCCGCGCTCCGCCGGAGATCTTGGGCGTCAGAGGGCCTTGCCTTCACTGCTTGGCCACTCTTCCACCATAAGCCTATTGCTTGGCAGCGATTGATCCAGGACCTTGCGCGCGACCTCGACGCCGCCCACAGGCAACCCTTTCGGGTCCAGCTTGCCCAGTTGCACCAGAACCGACGCCTGGTCCCAGTAAATGTGCTCGCTCAGAAGCTTTCCGTCCTTGAACTGGGCGACCACGACGGCCGCGATCTCCACGGGCAAGCCGGTTGGGGCGATGCCCGGAAGAAGATAATCGATCACCCGGTCATGGGTGAACTTCACCACCATCTCGTCGACAATGGTGCTTTCGCCGACGGTCCGGCTGACCGGAACAATCTCGGTGTCGTGCGGGTGGGCGGGAACGAAATGATACTTGTAGAAGCGTTTCAGCTCCTCGCGCCCCACCCCACCGGTCATGGTGGGAACGTGATTGACGTGGGGCTGGGGCCCCATCGTGTCGGTCGGCGCGTCCACATCGCGCTCAATGAACTCCTTGGCGATATGTTCTTCCCAAACGGCGATCAGATCGGGTGCGGCCACGGTGGTACTCCTGTTCCAATACGGGTTGGACGGCGTAGGTCATGCCGGAGGCCGAGATTTCGGCGTCGGCGATGAAGGCTGCGCCAGCTCGAGCACCCGCTGAGCGAGCGTCGCAGGCGTATCATCGTCGCGCACCGCGACGGCGGCCTGCGCCACAGTCGGGCCTTGTTCCATGGCGGCAACGACGAAAGTTAAGCCGTGTGTTAGATCTTGCTCCAGCGGCCATAAACGATGACCGCTGGTTTCCGCTCTGGAATTTCTCTAGGCTCTCCACGCAGTCTGCTGATTAACGGCCTCGCCGCGACGCTGAGACGATATTCGGGTCGGCTACTAACTCTTTGGATAGCCTACGTAGTAGATGCCTACGACTTCGTTCGCTGCATCCCGGATGGGCTCATAGCCTGTGACGTAAGGCTTGCCCAGGATGTTGGCCTCCCCGTAGAAGGGCTCATTCTTCCGGATATTCACGATAACCTTGCCCTTGGGATCCAGGACGGTTCCGACGGCCCGCGAGCCATCGTCCTTTTTTACATTGGTGGCGACACGGACGAATTCGTCGCCGCTCTTCACAAAGATTGTCGCTGTCCCACCGGCTTCTTTCTGGACCTCATCAACCAAGGCGAAATTGTTATTCATCTCAGTTCCTCCAAAATAAATGGCAGGAACCTCCTTATCCGCGGCGACTGATTTCCCTTCGAGCTTGGCCGGCCCCAATTTTTGCGCTTTCGCCTTCAAGAGCTCCATAGCCTTCTGCACTTTTTGCGCCTCAGCCTCTTGCTGAGCGTAACAGACGCTTGGCAACAGGCCTAAAATCCCGACGATAAAAGCGAAACAGAATACCGCGAGACTCGTTCTTCTCATTTCCTCGACCATGACAGTTCCCTCTTCGAGCAAGATGACTTCCCACGGACTCATCTTGCTCTCTCTTATGCTCTGTCCGACATTCCCCCTTAGCTGCGCACTACTCGCCCTCCAGTGATGCGTCGAAGATACGCAACCGCGAGGGGCAATCGGCATAAACAAACGTGCGGATTCGAGAAAAGTTCCGAATTTTCGGGTTAAGTCTATTGCTCAGAACTTTAAATTCTACAAGACTAAATCAAAAGGCACTATCATAGACTAAGTCAAACGAAACATGAACGCGCCGATCTGCTTGCGCCGTTACGCCGGAGGATTGCGCAAAGGGTTGGGGGTCGTTTCTGCGCTGTCCGAAAACACCCGATTGCCTTCGACCCGCAGGCGCCCCGAGGCGAGGCGCTCAAGCGCCGCGGGGTAAATGATGTGCTCCTGTTCGAGCACCCGCGCGGCCAGCGTGTCCGCCGTATCGTCATCGCGCACAGCGACCGCAGCCTGCGCGACGATTGGGCCTTCGTCCATGGCGGGAGCCACGAAATGCGCCGTGCAGCCGTGGATCTTGACCCCGTCGGCGAGCGCGCGCTCATGCGTATGCAGCCCGCGATAGGCGGGCAGCAGGGCTGGGTGGATGTTGAGCATCCGCCCCTGCCATAAGCCGATGAACCAGGGCGTCAGCAGGCGCATGAAGCCGGCGAGGCAGACGATTTCGATGCGATGCAGTTCGAGCAAAGCCTGCATCGAGCATTCGAATTCTTCGCGTCCGGCATAGATCTTATGATCGACGGCGGCCGCGGCGACGCCACTGGCTTTGGCGAAGGCAAGGCCCGGCGCCTCGGGCCGGTTCGATAGGACGAGAGCGATCTCGGCCGGAAAGCTTTGCGCGCGCGCGCGTTCGATCAAGGCCATCATGTTGGAGCCGCGGCCGGAAATCAGTACGGCGGTGCGCTTGCGCCGGATCGTCAAAGCGCCAGCCGTCCAACGGTCGTCACCCGGCTCGCGGCCGCCGGGATGACGCGGCCAAGCGCGATCGGCTCTTCTCCGGCGGCGCGCAAACTCTGGCAGACGGCGTCAGCCTGCGCAGCTGACACGACCATAACCATGCCGACCCCGCAATTGAAGGCGCGCAGCATTTCGTCTCTATCCACGCCGCCGGCCGCGGCGAGCCAGGAAAAGACCGGCGGAACCGGAACCGCCGACAGATCAAGTTCGGCCGAAACGCCCGGCGGCAAAGCCCGCGGAATATTGTCGGGAAAGCCGCCGCCGGTGATATGGGCCAGCGCCTTGACGCCGCTGTGGGCGGCGAGAATGGGCAAAATCGTCTTGACATAGATGCGGGTCGGCATCAGCAGCGCCTCGCCGAGGCTTTTGCCCAGGGCGAAGGGCGCGGGCGCGGCGAAATCAAGGCCGCTTGCAGCGACGATTTTGCGGATCAGCGAAAAGCCGTTGGAATGCGCGCCGGAGGAGGGCAGGCCGATGAGACGGTCGCCGGCCGCAACTCCAGCCGCCGGCAACAGGCCGCCCGCGCTCGACCGCACCGACGGCGAAGCCGGCGAGATCGTAATCGGCGCCGGCGTAAAGGCCCGGCATTTCCGCCGTCTCGCCGCCGATCAGCGCGCAGCCAGCCTCAAGGCAGCCTTGCGCTATGCCTTTGACGACGGCGGCGGCGACTTTGCCGTCAAGCTTGCCGCTGGCGTAATAGTCGAGAAAAAATAAAGGCTCGGCGCCTTGCACGATGAGATCGTTCACGCACATGGCGACAAGGTCGATGCCGATGGTGTCGTGAATGCCGGTCTCGATTGCGATCCGCACCTTGGTGCCGACGCCGTCATTGGCGGCGACAAGGATCGGATCGGAAAAGCCCGCGGCCTTAAGATCGAAAAGGCCGCCAAAGCCGCCGATTTCGGCGTCGGCGCCGCGCCGCGCCGTCGCGCGCACGAGCGGCCTGATTGTCTCGACCAATGCGTTGCCGGCATCGATATCGACGCCCGCGTCGGCGTAGGTGAGGCCGCCCTTTTTCGTCATCTTGCCTCCTGCGAGGATCGAAAGAGGGCTAACGGCTCCAGCGCGGCAAAGCAAGATCAAGCGTCGACACAATCCTAAGGTCCAGCTTGCCAACAGGCGTTGCGCCGGCGCATTCTTGTTCGGGACCCCCGCAAGACCGCTCCTTCGCCCGATCACACAGGCTCGTGTCGGGTCCGCATTGCCCGAATATTCAAAGCCGTGTTTGGAATGGTCATGTCATGCGTCGTCATCAGCATGCCGCCGTAGCCGTCCGTGGACGCGCCGGTCAAGGGGCCCGACGGCAAGAGCTCGAGCGCCCATGGTTCCCCGCGTTGAAGCAGGGCGATCACCGCGTCGAGGAGATCCAGCGACATGGCGAGAACGATGTAGATCTGAGTCGGATCGCTCGTGCCGTTAGGGTGCCAGAGGTACGAGACCGGAGGGTCTTGGCCGCGATAGAAATCTATGCGTCCGACAAATCTCTGCGCCTCGTCGAAAAGGATTTGCGCCGCCACCCCCTGAGCGACCGACGCCCAAAATTCAACCGAATAGCGATTGAATGCTTTCTGCATAGACGGCTCCTTTTCCGCCGCTCATGACGGTAGTCAACACGGACAATTCAACCTGTCAATTTCGGGCAAGTCTTAAGCGTAGCTACGAACCAAAGGCGCGCTTGGCGGCGTCCCAAGGGCTCCTTGCTGATTCGAAAGCGGCGCAAGTCGACGTCAAATATGGCACAAGCCCCTGGAAGACATTGAGATTGCGCCCCCCTTTGGGATTTGGCGCCTCCTCATGTTAGTTTGCGCGAAATCATCCTGCCTTGGCCGCCTTGAACGCAAATAGAATGAATTTCTCGCTTGTCGGCAACCTTCCCAATCTGATCACGCTGGGGCGGCTGCTGCTCGTTCCGACGGTCATCGCTTTCATTACGGCGGCGCGCTGGAAGGAAGCCTTCGTTTGCTTCATCATCGCCGGCGCATCCGATGCGCTCGACGGCTGGATCGCCAAGACCTTCAATCTGCGCACGCAGCTCGGCGCCTATCTCGATCCGCTCGCCGACAAGGCGCTGATCGTCTCGATCTATGTGACGCTGGCGATCACCGGCGTGATTCCGGCGACGATCGCCATTATCGTCGTCTCGCGCGATCTGATGATCGTCGCCGCTTTCATGCTCTCCTGGCTCCTCGCCACACCGCTCCCGGTCAAGCCGTTGCTCGTATCCAAGATCAACACTTTGGTGCAGATCCTTTTTGCAGCTCTCGTTCTGAGCGTCGAAGCCTTTGGCGTTCACAAGGGCGCATGGTTTGAGATTTTGCTTTATGCCGTCGCCGGGCTCGCGCTCGCCTCGCTTGGCGCCTATTTCGCGCAATGGATCCGGCATATGAGCTCTTGACGCCGGCTTGCCCGTCAGAAGCATAGCGAGCCGGCTTTTAGTGTTTTGCGCAAGCGCAGATAGACGGAACGACGAACGATGCGGCTTCAATGGCAGATCGGCTTCTGGGTCGGCGCCTTCCTTCTGCTGGTGCTGCTGCTTTGGCTGTTCAGTGGGGTGCTTTTGCCCTTCGCCGCGGCGATGTCGCTCGGCTATTTGCTCAACCCTGTGGCGGACCGGCTGGAGCGCTTGGGCCTCAGCCGCCTCGGCGCGACGCTGCTGATCATGACGGGCTTTGTCTTCGTTGTGGGCCTTATCCTCGTTCTGGTCATGCCGGCGCTCTGGCGCCAGCTGGTGACTTTCATCCAGGCGTTGCCGACCTACGCAATTAAGCTCGAAGATTTGGTGACGGAGCTAGGCGTGCAAATTGCCCGGGATCATGGGGCGCCCTTGCTGGAGAAACTCGGCTTAGGCAAGAACGCGTCGGCAGACTTGCGGAACGCCACAAGCGATCTGGTCAATCAGGCGGCGCAATGGGGCGCGACTTTCGTCAAATCGATCTGGAGCAGCGGGACCGCGCTGATCGGCCTGCTTTCGCTCGTGGTGCTAACGCCCGTCATCACTTTCTATTTGCTACTCGATTGGGATAAGATGATTGCGACGATCGATGGTCTCGTGCCGCTGCGCCATCGCCAGACCGTGCGCCAGCTGGCGCGCGAGATTGACGCCGCCATGGCCGGATTTCTGCGCGGCCAATCGCTCGTCTGTCTTTTTCTCGGCGTCTGGTATGGCGTCGGTCTTTCGTTGATTGGGCTCAATTTCGGACTTCTGATCGGCATCTCGGCTGGGATGTTGAGCTTCATTCCCTATGTCGGGTCGCTGACCGCTTTGGTCCTTTCGGCGATTGTCGCCATCGTGCAAGGCTGGCCGGAATGGCGGCTGCTCGCCATGGCGCTCGGCGTCGTCGTCGCCGGCCAGTTTCTCGAAGGCAATGTTTTGTCGCCGAAACTCGTTGGCGGGTCGGTCGGACTGCATCCGGTTTGGCTGATCTTCGCCTTGTTGGCGTTTGGCAGCCTGTTCGGATTTACCGGCCTGATCGTCGCGGTTCCTTTGGCCGCCGCCGTCGGCGTAATCCTGCGCTTCGCCGTCAGGCGCTACCGCGAAAGCAAGCTCTACACAGAAATCGACGCGCCGGGCTCAAAGATTCTGATCGAGGCCGCGGCGGCGCCGGCCAAGGAGCGCAGCTGACATGGCGCGATCGCAATTGAGTCCAGGGACCGAGACCGCGTCGCGGGCGCGCCAGCTGACGCTGGAGCTGCCGCTCAAGCCGGGCTTTGGCCGTGAGGATTTCCTGGTGTCGGGCTCGAATGAGAACGCCTATGCGATGATCGAGCGCTGGCCAGAGTGGCCGCACTCTGTCCTCATCCTTCTCGGGCCGCCGGGCTCCGGCAAAAGCCATCTCGGCGCGATCTGGGCGGCGAAGGCCGCAGCCACAATCATCGCGGCGGCGAATTTGGCCGGCGCCGACGTCGAGGCGCTCGCGAACTCAGGCCCGTTGCTCATCGAGGATTTCGAGGCGCCCGGCGAAGCGCAAACGCAACTGTTTCATCTTGTTAATCTGATGCGCGAGCGCGGCGCGGCGCTGGTTCTGACGGCGAAGCGTCCGCCCGACGCCTGGGGAATTGACATCGCCGACCTTTTGTCGCGTTTGCGCCTCGCCCCTTGCGTCGAGATCGGCGCGCCCGACGACGCCCTGATTCGCGCTGTTCTGGTCAAGCTTCTGATAGATCGCCAGCTCGTGGTCGATATTCGCATCGTCGACTATGCGGCCTTGCATCTTGAGCGTTCGCTCGACGCTGCGCGTCAATTCATTGAAGCGCTCGACCGCGAGGCTTTGTCACGCCACGGCCGCATCACGCGACAAATAGCGGCCGACGTCCTGGACTCGCTGTCAGCGGCGGATGGTCACGATTGAGGCGACGCTGAGAACACCCGTGCGGCTTGTCGGCAAAGGCCTGATGTCCGGACTTGGTAAGAAGCCTTTGGGCTAAGGGCCGACATAGCGGATCTTGTTGCCGCGGGAAATCGGTAATCAATTCGCCGGCCGCAAGCCCAAGCCCCGAGTCCGAGACGGAGCGCCCGGCGAGAAGAGCGTATGTCGGTTCAGCGCTGGCGCTTTTGGCGTCGATGGCGATGAGCGCGGCGCGTTCTCGGCTGGAAAGATGCTTAGTCTCGGATATTTTGACGAAGTCGTCGGAAGTGTGATGCGCGCTGGAAGCGCCGGTAAAGATCCGGATGCCGTCCTTCGTCATCACCGCGTCGCCATCTTTCAAACTTTCATCGTCCATTATATTAGACACCACGCGCATCGACGACGGATGGGATCGATCACTGGCGAATTTGGCGTGATGGGAGACCGTCCTCTGCGTGTGATGATAATGAAAATGCGGCGCAGACCTGTAAACAGGCGCGGCGGTCGGCGCTGGTAGGACCTGAAACAGAAAATCGAAAAAACCGGCGTTCGCCGCGCTAAAGGGAACCATAAGGGCGAGGCTGGTGGCCGCGACAAAAGAGGCCCGGCGCGCGCACCTCGCCGGCGACATATTGAGGCGTTTCATAAGAAAGCTCCGTGGCGCGTCGAGGGCAATGCAATCGGAACGCCGTGAAAAGGCGCCTTCGAAACGCCCCTCTGTTACCATAATCTCCTTGCTCAAGGCAAAATTCGCGCATCTCACGCCTCACGGGCGAGCCGTTCAAACTCCGCCCGCACCAAACCCGAGCCATAGCTCCGCTCAAGACGGCGGACTGTAAAATGGCCCCGCGCCAGCGTCTGGAAATGCTCGACAAAGGCGTAATTAATCGCTGCTCCGCTCGCGGCGCCGATGAGAGGCACGCTCTGAGCGGCGATTTTTTGCGAAACGACAATGCCGAAGCGCGCGCTGATCTGGCTGATGAGGCGGACAAGCAACGGCGCCGCCTGTTCGGCTAGGCCGCGATCAAGAAAATAACGCGCCGATTGGCTGATCGATCTGGCGAGCAACAAGCGCACCGAGAAATAGCCAAACTCAAGCCCGCTTCCCCGGTTGAGCATGTCGCCCGCGTAGGCGTCGCCGCCGAGCGCGAAAACCTCGAGACAGGCCAGCGCGACGTCAGGGTTGGCCAAATCCTCGCCTTCTCCTTGGGCGATGTCGGCAATCGCGCGAAGCATCACCGTCGTGGTGAAGGGAAGTTCGACTGGCAGTCCGGCAAGGCCAAAGGCGCCCCCCGCGGCGCCGGCCAATGTCGCAACCGACTTGTGTAGCCGACGCCGATCGCGGATGGGCGCGTTGGAAAGGCTGCGCAAGGCAAGCCCCATCGCGCTGCGAATGGCGCTCTCCGCCGATCTGTTGACCGCTTCCGCGACCGAAGGGGGAAGCGTGAGGCGGATATTCCCCATCTGGCGGCCGATCAGCGCAGCAAGGCGCATCGCGAGGCTCGAGCGCTTCAGCTCGGCGATGGCGCGACGCAGCGCGGCTGCGTCCTCGGGCGTCAGCGCGTTGGCCAAGGCGGGAACTGGCGTCGGCCTTTCAGGCGTTGGCTGAACGTTCATGGATGCGCTCAAAAGCAGTCCTCGTTAACAATGTTCTAATTCAGGGCGTCGCGGTTACAGCTTTAGGTTGACCCTAAGGAAAAGCGGGATTAACGATTTAGAAACGATTTGGGGAACGTGCGCTCCGAGATACCTCATTTTTAGATAATTGATGCTTGTCGCCGTGTCGCGCAAGAGGAAGTCGCGCAGACGGCTTAGGCAAAAGTCCATAAGATAGGGGGAGTTGGCCGGAAGAATAGATTAAGCAACGATTGGTTTTGATCGAGTGTTCGCTCCGGCACGGTAAAATCTGAGCATTGTATTTAATCGCGCAACAACTCCCGCTGCGAAGAATGCCCACACGCGACGTTGGAGGCTTGAAGATGTACAGTTGGGTTGCGGGGCGCAGGCAGGCGGCGAGGCTTGTTTCGTCCGCCATAATTTCGCTCTGCCTGCTGTCGCCCAATGCTTCTCCCGCGCTGGCGTCGAACGCGGCGGCTCCTGCCGCCGATCTTTTCACTCCGGTCGGCGACGCGACGAGCGTGCCTTTCGGCTGGGCGGATTTTTGCCGCCGCTACCAGGGCGAATGCGACGGCGCCGCAATCGAGCCATTGGATATTGTCGCCGCCCCAAAAACGATGAAAGAGATCGAGCGCGTCAACAAATGGGTCAACGCCCATGTTACGCCGATGACCGATATGGAGCATTGGGGCCTTGTCGATAAATGGGATTACCCGACCGACGGAAAAGGCGATTGCGAAGATTATGCGCTGATGAAGCGTAAAATCCTCCTGGAGGAAGGTTTTCCGCGCCAGGCTCTCCTGATGACCGTGGTCAAGGATACAAGTAATGAGGGCCATGCGATCTTGACCGTCAAGACCAGCGGCGGCGACTTCGTTCTCGACAATCTATCAAACGATATCAAGCTCTGGAGCCGCACTCCCTACCGCTTCGTCAAGCGTCAGTCCCAAAGCGATCAGAATGTTTGGGTCCAGCTCGGCGATCCGACGACGGCGCCGGACTATGTGTCGCGCTGACGTTGGCGCAACTCCCTTGAGGAAGATCCCTGGAGAGCAATGAGGCGCGCGAAATCGCCTCGATGATTGTCGCGGCGCGCCGATAACCCCAAAAAGCAATATTATCAGGCTAGTGACGCGGAAGGCTCGGCGCAAAAAAATCGGGCGTGAACACCGGTCAGAATGTGACCTTGACGCCGCCGTAAAGAGACACTGGCTGCAAGGGCGTCAACGTGCGCGGATTGGTCAAGGGCAGGCCATTAGCGATCTGCGCATCGGTCCCGGTATCAAAAAAAGTTCCGAAACTGGCGTTGCGGTTGTTGAACAGATTGTTGATCAGCCCGAAGATCTGGATGTTGTCGGTAAGCTGGTAGGACGCGTGGATGTTTACCGTCCAATAGAGCGGCAGCTGCGGATTTTGGTTGGAATTGTCGCCGATCAAATATTGGCTGCCGACGATGAGAACGTCCGTCCCGGCCTTGAATTTCGGCGTAAAGGAATATTCGCCGCCCAATTTCAGCATGTTTTGAGGAATTCCTGGGATATGGTCGCCAGGCGTCACGAGCACGTTGCCGTTGGCGTCGGCGAAAGGATTGTTCGGCGAGGCCAGCTCGCCGGTGAAGCGGTAGGTCGCGCTGGTGAAGCTGTAGTTCACATAGGCCGTGAGGTCGCCGTTGCGGTATTCGAGGCTGGCCTCGACGCCCTGCCGCAAGGTCGCGGGCACGTTGGCGAAATAGCCTTGTCCGGTGATCGTGCTCGCCAGCGAAACGATGTCGTTGGTGTTCAGGGTGTGGAAGTACCCAGCCTTCCAATCGATCCGGCCATCGCCGAACACATTGTTCGATGAGCCGCGCAAGCCTGCCTCGATCGTATGCGAGACCACCTGCTGTAGCGGTGGATCAGAGACCAAGGAGTTCTCGAGCAGACACGGATGCAGCGGATTGGCGCAGTCGAGTTCGAGAGGCGTGGGGGCGCGGTTCGCTTCAGAATAGCCGCCGTACGCCGAAATCCACGGCTGGATTTGGTAGGTCAAGCCAACCACCGGATTGATCCGGTCGAAATTATTGGCGCTGTTGAGCTCGGGATTAAATCCTCCGCTCGCATCTTGCGTGTTGATATTCGCGATGTTGAGGCGAGCCCCGGCGGTCGCGGCGAACTCGGGGGTGATATTGAGCGTGTCGAGGGCGAAAACGCCGTAATAGGTGGTCGTGCCGGTTAGCCAGGTTGGGACGTAGCCGATCTCACCAGCGGTCTGGATGATCGATCCGGAACCGGAAAAGGAGCCGTCCGGAAAGACAAGCAGGTTGGGCTCAATGTTGCCGAGCGTGCTGCTCGAGCTGAAGCTGAAGAAGCTGCGATCGACGCTGCCGCCAAACACAAAATAATTGGCGTGATCGAAGAACTTATCCTTGTTGGTCGCCTGTAGGGTTACGCCTGCCGTGGTCGAGTGGGTGAAGGTGCGATCAATGGTGCCGTAGACCGCGGTCGTCGAGGCCGGAATGGGATTGCCGTTCTTGTCGAGAATGACGAATGCGGTGCCGTTCGTTACCGACGGGAAATCGCTATTCTGGAGACACAGAAAACCTGCGTAGCCGGCCGGATCATCGTTGTTGGCGCAATCCTGAATGTCCGAGTCGTTGCCGTCAGTGTGTTTCTGTTGGAAGGTGCGCAGGTAGAAATTGCTGCCGATTTGCCAATTCTTGTTGATGTCAAATTTGCCGGTGAAGGCGATAGAGCCCGCTTCATTCTTCGTCGTCTGCGGCCATGTGAATATGCTGGCGAGGCTTTAACTCAACAAATTGAGCGGCGTCGCACCGACGACGCCGAGGTTCGAGGTCGCGCCGTTTGCGATGAAATGCAGTTCCGCGTCCTGTGTCCGGTAGCCGAGGTCGCCATAGGCCCGCACAACCGTCGAGGGCGAGAAATAGCGCCAGCCGCCGTCATGCGCGGCGTCGGCGGTGACGTAGATGCTGTAGTTGTCTACCTGCTTGCCGTATTGGAAATAGCCGGCGACGCGGCCGTAGGAGCCGCCCAAGATTTGCGCTTCGAACCCTTGCCAGTTGAAGCCGTTTTTCATCTCTATGCTGATTGCGCCGCCGAGGGCGTTGAGGCCGAAGATTGGATTGGCGGTGAAAATCTCCGTGCGCGCAATCGCCTGGGGCGGGATCAGATCCCAATTGACCGTGTCGCCGAACGCCTCGTTGACGCGGATGCCGTTCTGATAGACGGCGAGGCCTTGCGGCGTTCCTTGCTGCGGCGTCGCATAGAAGCCGCGGTACTGCAATTCTTGCGAAAACGGGTTGCCGTTGATGTCGTCAACGAAAACGCCTGGCGTGCGCTGTTGCAGCGTATCGGTGACATTGGGCGAGCGCGTACGGGCGAACTCGTCGGGCGTCACTGTTTGCACCATGCTCGGGAAGGTGTTGCGCTCCTGTCCGGCGACGCCGGGCAGCGGCGTGGTCGAGATCACCTCGACTTCGGGGAGCGCCACGACATTCGCGGCGTCGGATGGCGCCGCGCTTTGGGCTAAAACTCCCGTCAAGTTAAAAGGCGCGAAGCCCGCTGCGAGCGCCAGAACTTTCGAGACGCTGTTCCTCTGTGACACGTCGCGCTCCTCCGGCGGCCGACGTCCGCCGCCGCATTCAACCGGGAGAAGGTTAGTGTTGAGACTAAACTTGAACAAGCTATTTGCGGTGTAAGTCGGACAGAAACGTTCGCACTGTTGCGCAATTACTTCAATGCTAGAATATTTTTGAAAAATTCATCTTCGTCTTATGGAAAAATCCAGGCGCCAATACAATTCAGGCTGACGCGCAAGACGGCCGATGAAAAAGCCCTGCAAATCCCGGAAAAGTCAGTCCGCATCCGGGACCGCCAGGCAATGCGGCTATACGCAATGCGCAAAATGCAAAGGCGAGGCGATCAGCCGACGCGAGTGGGTTCGTCTTCGTCCGCGGCGGTTTTGGCGGGCTTTAATTTGACCGGACGCAAGAGAAACATCGGAACGTGGTCGCCCATGCCGACCACCGGCGCGTCATCATCCGCGCGACTATCCTGGCGCCGGGGTTTGCGTTCTTTTGGCGGCGGAGCAATCGGCGCCGCCGTGGCGTAGGCAGTCGGCTGTTCTTCGAGGCGCCGACGCGGCCCTTCAGCCTTGTCTCGTCGCCGCGATCTTTGCGGTTCGGCCGGCTCCGCTTCGGCGCGCGGATGATCGCCGCGCTTCGCGCCGCGCTCGCGGCGCGCTGGCGCCGCTGTTTCGTCCTCGGCGAGTTCAGAGAATGTCTGACCCTCGATCCAATCGATCTCGCGGGCGATTAACCGTTCGATCTCGGCGATGTGCTTTTGATCGGCTTTCGTGACGATTGAAATGGCGACGCCGCTTTTGCCGGCGCGTCCGGTGCGGCCGATCCGGTGAACATAATCTTCGGCATGTGTTGGAACGTCGAAATTGAAGACGTGGCTGACATCCGGAATGTCGAGGCCGCGCGCCGCGACGTCGGAACAGACGATCAGCGCGACCTCACCGGATCTGAAGGCGTCAAGCGAGGCCATTCGGGCGCGCTGATCCATGTCGCCATGCAAGGCGCCGGCATTAAAGCCGTGCTTTTGCAGCGATTTATACAACAGCGCGACATCGCGCTTGCGGTTGCAGAAGATGATCGCGTTCTTGAAGTCTGCGGCGCTGCGAATGAGGCGGCGCAAGGTTTCGCGTTTGGCGGCGCCTGGGGCCGAGGCGACGAGACCTTGTATAATGGTCGTCGCAGTAGAGGCGGCGCGGGCAACCTCGATCCGCACTGGATTATGCAGGAAGGTCTCCGTCAGGCGAGTGATTTCCGGCGGCATGGTGGCCGAGAAAAACAGCGTCTGGCGCGTAAATGGCACGAGCTTGCAGATCCGTTCGATGTCCGGGATGAAGCCCATGTCCAGCATGCGGTCGGCTTCGTCGATGACGAGGATTTCGATGGCGGTGAGCAGCAGCTTGCCGCGCTCGGCGAAATCGAGGAGACGCCCCGGCGTGGCGATGAGCACGTCGGCGCCGCGCATGATTTTAGTTTCTTGATCTCCGAAGGATACGCCGCCGATCAGGAGCGCGACATTGAGCTTGTGGTTGGCGCCATAGCGAGCAAAGCTTTCCTCGACCTGGGCGGCGAGTTCGCGGGTCGGCTCCAGAATGAGCGTGCGGGGCATCCGCGCCCTGGCGCGGCCTTGCTCCAGCCGCGACAACATTGGCAGCGTGAAAGCGGCGGTCTTGCCGGTCCCCGTCTGCGCGATGCCGAGAACGTCACGCCCCGCGAGCGCGAACGGGATCGCTTGTGCTTAAATTGGCGTTGGCGTCGTGTAGCCGGAAGCTTCAACTGCTTGCAGCACCTTCTCGCTGAGGCCGAGTTCGTTGAACGTCATACTGTTCCTGAAATGAGCGTTATTGCTGGCGAATAAACGGATGAGGCCGCAAACCCCGCCAGAGAGGGAAAGCCTTAGATTGTCAGGCGACGAATTCGTCTTGCCAGTGAAACGGTGCGACTAAAGCGCAAATCGCCGGCCCCGCGGCTTGCGTCTGACGCGGCGGCGCAATGCATAAGACGTTGTCCGTAACCACTCTTGCCTTAAATCGTCGCCTGAAGCAATAAAATTACCGCCACGCTGTGTCGGACGCTCCTCCTCGCGCCTGTTCAATTGCCGCGACCCTCGCTCAATTTTTGAGCAATACGACGCCGGCCGGGTGTCGTCTCGCTCTTCAATTGACGACGAGTCTCGGCTTTTGCTTCGCTGGGGGCGACATAAGCTTCATCAGGCCAAAAATCACGAGAAGCGTCGCGAGGTAGGCGAGCCCCTGCAATTGCGTTGGACTGTCGGTGTAGCCAAGAAGCGTGTGCAGGACGCGGCCTGGCAGGCTGCTGTCGGGCAAAATTGCAGACGTGTTCCAGATCGTCCGGCTTAAAGTCGTCGCAATGTCGGCCTGTTCGAGAAAGGCGATGGCCTGCGCCGCCATTCCCGCGGCCATAAAGGCGATGAGAAGGCTTGTGACTTTGAAGAGATGGCGAACCGGTATGATCACGAGGCCGGTGTAGGTCAGGATGCAAATGGCGACGCCGAACAATAAGCCCATAACACCGCCAAGGAGGAGGCTTGTCCCCAAGTCATGGCTTGACACCACGACGCCATAAAGGAACAGAACGACCTCCGAGCCTTCACGCAGCACGGCGATCGCGACCACGACCGCGAGGGCCATCAACGACTTCGAGCCATTGCTGACCTCGCCGCCGACCCGGCGCAATTCCGCCGACAGCTCGCGGCCGTGGCGCGCCATCCAGACATTATGCCACGTCAGCATGACGACCGCGATGGCGAGGATCGAAGCGTTGAACAGCTCCTGTCCGACGCCTTCAAAGGCGTTCGAAAGGGCGCCTGCGAAGAGCGCGACGAGCCCGGCCCCGAAAAGCCCCGCGGCAAGCCCGCCCCACACATAGGGCAGGCGTCCCGGCATCGCCTTGGTGACGGCAAGGACGATGCCGACGATCAGGCCCGCCTCGATCACCTCACGAAAGACAATGATAAGCGCCCCGATCACAGCAAACTCCCAAAGGCCGATCACCACAAATGCACTCTCCGGCGTGCCCGATTGGAGCCAGCACCAGTCATAATTCGCGCAAAGCTGGTCAAACACAGGGCGATATCGGGCGTCGTTCGAGTATCAAACCCCATCATTGGGCTCTACACCAGAAACGGTCGCGCATCAATCGAAGGCCCCTTTATTAGAATGATTACAATGCGCTGCTTACTTCGTCAGTCAGCTCATTTGGGCTTGGCGTTGCTCTCGCGCTCGCGCAGCGCGGCCCAGAACCGGCGCCGGTCCGAGCGACGCAGAACATCGAGGGAAACCACGCGATCGACCATGTCCGCGCCGAGCAGACGCACGAGATCGCCGGCGCTCGAGACCGGAACGCCATCGACGGCGAGCAGAATGTCGCCGGTCAGAAGGCCTGCGTGGTCGGCCGGGCTTTTCGGCTCAATCGAACTGACGACCGCTCCCATGGTCTGCGTCAGCTCCAGCCGGAGCGCGATCCGGCGCGGCAACGCGATCGTCCCGGCGCCGACGCCGAGATAGGCTCGGCGAACCCTGCCATGCGCCACGAGCTCGCCAAGGACAAAGCGCGCCGTATTGGACGCCACCGCAAAGCAGATCCCTTGCGCGCCCGCGATGATTGCCGTGTTGACGCCGATGACTTCGCCATTCGAGGCGACGAGCGGGCCGCCCGAATTGCCCGGGTTGAGCGCGGCGTCGGTCTGGATCACGTCATCGATCATGCGGCCGTTGGTCGAGCGCAGCGAGCGTCCAAGCGCCGAGATGACGCCGGCCGTGACGGTCGAGTCGAAGCCGAGCGGATTACCGATCGCAATGGCGATTTCGCCGGGCCTCAATCTTTTCGAGTCGCCGAGCTTTGCCGCCGGAAGCGTCGCGTCTTCGTCGACGCGCACCAAAGCGAGATCGGTGTCGGCGTCATCGCCGAGGACGCGGCCCGAAAGGCTGCGGCCGTCAAGGGTCGTGACGTCAGCGCGGCGGGCGCCCTGAACGACATGGCTGTTGGTCAAGACGAGGCCGTCCGGCGAGACGATGACGCCGGAGCCTGAGCCGGCCCTGCGGCCGTCGCCACGCCGCACATCGAGGCGCACGACGCTTGGCCCGACCTGATCGACGACCTTGACGACGCTCCTCGAATAGGCGTCGAGCAGAAAATCGTCAGTCAGCGGCTCTTGACGCTTGGCGGAACTGCGCTCGGCCGCATCAGGCGGAAGGCCGGGATCGGCTTCGTCCAGAAGGAAGGAAGGAAAAGTCTCCATCTACGGAAGTCCTTTAGGGTTTCCGCAAGATATGGGACGGATTTTCGCGGCCGGAAGGGGCGATAAACTCTGGCTAAAGCGTGATAATTCAAAATCGAATGGATGAGTCCAAAAAGCCGAAAACTTTTCGGCATCACGCTCTCATGGCTGGACTCGGGATCAGGCGCGTCGCCGTGGTCGATTTGGCGAGAAGGATATTATCCAGAAATTGCCGCGCGCTATTGGCCCAGGTAAAGGTCAGCGCATAGGCGCGCGCCTTTTCCCGGGGGATTTCGAGAGCTTTGAGGCAGGCCGCGCGCAAGTCCTCGTCGAGAACGCCTGCGCCGCTGTCGCCGATGACGTCGATAGGACCCGCCACAGGCAAGGCGGCGACAGGCAAGCCGCAGGAAAGCGCCTCGAGAAGAACCATGCCGAAGGTATCGGTCCGGCTCGGAAAAACGAAAACGTCCGATGACGCATAGTGGATGGCGAGCGCGTCGCTTGTTTTTGCGCCGACGAAATGGGCGTCGGGATGGGCGGCTTCGAGAGCGCGCCGCGACGGGCCGTCGCCGACGACGACCTTCGATCCCGGCAGATCGAGCGCAAGAAAGCTTTCAACGTTTTTTTCGGGCGCGAGGCGTCCGGCGTAAAGAAAGATCGGCCTCGGCAGGTTCAGCGTCGCCGCCTTGGCGGGCGTGAATTGACTGTGGTCGACGCCGCGCGACCAGTGCATCAGACGCTCGAATCCACGGCGTTGCAGGTCGTTGGCGATCGAGGCCGTCGACACCATGACGCCCGAACCGGCGTTGTGGAAACGGCGCAGCACGGAATAAGTGATCAATTCCGGCAGGCGCGTGCGCGCCGAGATATACTCAGGAAAGCGCGTGTGATAGCTCGTCGTGAAGGGCCGCTTTGCGCGCAGGCAATAGCGCCGCGCGGCGAAGCCGACAGGACCCTCCGTCGCGATATGAATATGGTCGATCGCGGCGCCGTCGAGGCGCCGGCGCACGGCCCCTGCGGTCGCCAAGGCAAGTTTGATTTCGCCATAAGTGGGAAGCGGGATTGAAGCAAAGCCCTGCGGCGTCAGAAACTCGATTTCCGCGCCAAACTCCCGCAACGCCTTCGCCACCGATTCGAGCGAACGGACAACGCCATTGACTTGCGGCTTCCAAGCGTCTGTCGCAATCAAAATGCGCATCAAGCAACCGCCTTGGGAGCTGCTTGCAGCTCAGCCGCCGCCTTTCGCTCAGCGGCGGTGCTTTGCCAGCGCAAAATCTCGAGGCGGCCGTCCGGATGTTCCGCTACCGCAGTGCAGGATTCGACGAAGTCGCCCGTATTCACATAGATCACGCCGCCCATATCGCGGATTGCGGCGTGGTGAATATGGCCGCAGACGACGCCGTCAGCTTGATGACGCTTGGCTGCGTCGGTCAAGGCCAGTTCAAAGTCCCCAATGAAATTCACCGCGTTTTTTACCTTAAGCTTGGCCCATGCCGACAGGGACCAATAGGAAAAGCCAAGCGCCCGCCGGATCTTGTTGAACCAGCGATTAGCCCAGAGCGCGAATTCATACGCCCAATCGCCGAGAAAAGCCAGCCAGCGCGCATGCTTTACGACCACGTCGAATTGGTCGCCATGAATAATCAAGAGGCGCTTGCCGTCGGCTGTCATATGGAAGGCGTGATCGAGAACTTCGACGCCGCCGAAGAAAATCCCGGTGAAATCGCGCGCGAACTCATCATGATTGCCGGGCACGTAAATCATTTTGGCGCCCTTGCGCACCTGGCGCAGGAGCTTTTGCACGACGTCATTATGCGTCTGCGGCCAATACCAGCCGCTTTTCAGCCGCCACCCGTCAATTATATCGCCGATGAGAAAAACGGTGTCGGCTTCGTTGTGCTTCAGGAAATCGAGCAAGAGATCGGCTTGGCAGCCTCGCGTGCCGAGATGAATGTCAGACAGGAACAAAGTACGGTAGTGATTAAGCTCTCGTTCGTAGCTCACCAGGGCGCCTTAGATTAATCTTCAAAACGTGGCGACGTCTAAGCAAAAAGCAGATTCTCATGGCTTTTGGATGACGCATACGGCCGGGATACCTCTTGGCCCAAAAAGCTTGTCTATTGCGTCATAAGAACAAATCGTTCGATATTCCAAACAAAATCGACTAATTTGCCTGACGCTGATGCCGCCTTCTCCGAGCGCTGTGAAAGTCGGGCTTCGGCGCCTTAAGGATAGACAGCGCCAGAGAGCGCAACAGGCGAGTTGGCTATGGGCGTTGAAGGGCGGGACAAGGTCAAAGCGATTGAATTGGGCGCGCTGGCGCTGTCAGGCCAGCTCGGCAAGACCGTGCAAAGGCTGCGCAAAGCCTATAATCTTTCGCTCTCCGAACTTTCCGAACAGTCCGGCGTCGCCAAGTCAATCATCAGCCAGATCGAGCGCAATGAGACAAACCCGACGCTCGCCACGATCTGGCGCCTTTCGCAAGCGCTCGATGTCTCGATTGAGCGCGTGCTGCAAGCGGCCGACGAGGAGCCTTTTCTTGAAAAGACGTCGCGCGGCGATACGCCAATCCTCGTATCGGACGACGGTAAGTGCCGCCTTTCCATCATCGGCTGGATCAAGACAGTCGAATGGCTGCAGTGGTATGAGTTTTGGGCCGATCCTGGCGGGGCGCTCGAATCAGAGGCGCATCAACGCGGATCAGTCGAGAGCCTTTCGGTCACGGAAGGCGAGCTTGAAGTCGAGGTCTGCGGCGTGGTCGATAGAGTGAAAGCCGGCGAGACGCTGCGGTATCGCTGCGATCGCCCGCATGTCATCCGCAACGTCGGGCAGAAGCCGGCCAGCGCCATGATGGTTTGCATTCTCAAGGCGGCGGCGATGGAGTGAGGCTTGTGTCGGGTCGCCCATTTGTCGGCTCGCAACCGGGGTGGCATGCGGCTGGGGCAAGGGCGCGCCGGGGCGGGCGGCCCAGCGTTTGACCTGGGCGGGATCTCAAATAAGACGCAAGGAAGACCGCGACCCCGCGACATTTGACCTCTCTGTGGTAGCGGGCTTGCTGTTTCTGCCGCTTGGGCTGCACCTGCCTTATTTCCCGGTGTGGCTTGCCTCGCGGGGCCTCACCGATGTGGAAATCGCGGCGGCGCTCGGAACGCCGATGATTTTGCGGGTCGTCGCGACGCCTCTTATCGCCGCGTTCGCCGATAGACGCGGGATTGGCGTCGGGCTCGCCGCCTGCGCCGTAACACTGTTCGCCAGCTATTGCGGACTTCGTTTCGCCGTGGGATTTGCGCCAATTTTCGTCGGCGCGCTCCTCGTCGCGGTGGCGATGGGGTCGATGCCCGCGCTTGCCGACGCCTTGACGCTGACCGAAATCCGGCGCGCCGAGGTTTCGGGCCGTCGCATCGCTTACGGCCACATCAGGGCTTGGACCTCGATCGGCGTGCTCTGCACGATGCTTTTGTCGGGCCGGATCGTCGCGGCCCTTCCCGGCGAGCGGATCATCGTCGCGCTCGCCGCTTTGTCCGTGTTTTCAGTCGCCGTCGCGATCTTCGCGGCGATCAAGATGAACGCGACGCGTCTTTATTCGCTCGAGGGCGCGGGTCGGCTCAGCCGCCGCCGATTCGGCGCGGCTGCGCCTCGCCATCGTCGGCATCGTCGCGGCGGCGCTGATCCAGGCCAGTCACGCCGAGGTCTATTCGTTTGCGACGATTCAATGGCGCTCTGTGGGCTTGTCGGGTGATCTGATCAGCGCCGCCTGGGCCATCGGGGTGGCGTCGGAGAGCCTCCTCTTCATCATAGCGGCGCGCTACTTCAGGACCGACCGGGGCGCCATCGCTTTTCTTCTCCTCGGCGCCGCCGGCGCCATTCTGCGCTGGACTGCGATGAGCCTCAAACCGCGCCCTTGTTTCATCATTGGCCTGCAGGCGATGCATGGCTTGAGCTTCGGCGCGACAACCTTCGGCAGCGTGCTGCTGCTCGGAGCCTTGGCGTCGGCGACGCATCGGGCGCGGATGCAATGGTGGCTCGCCGCCGCCTCTTCTCTCGGTCTGGCGGCTGCGACTTTCGCCTGCGGCCGTCTCACGGGGCTCTTTGGCGAGAAGACCTATCTCGCCATGGCCGCGCTGGCCGGCGCCGGGGCCGGGGCTGCCTTGCTCGCCGGATGGCTGAAGCGGCGGCTGCCGGCCTGAACTGGCGTCGTCATTCGGCCGCCGATCGGGTGGGGATGCTGTGCGGCCCGGCGAAAAGTTCATAGTGTTTGTTCGCCTCGGCCTTACCGCGACCGCGCGCGATCAAAGTATACATCGCCGGCGTTACGAACAGCGTGAAGAGGGTTCCAATGCTCATGCCGGACGCGATGACGACGCCGATCGCGAAGCGGCTGCGCGCGCCCGCGCCTTCGGCGATGATCAGCGGAATCATGCCGACCACCATCGCCGCGGTGGTCATGAGAATCGGACGCAGCCGGACGGCGGCGGCGTGTTCGATCGCCTCCCTTCGGCTCATGCCTTCTTCGTCCTGCATGCGATTGGCGAATTCGACCATCAGGATGCCGTGTTTGGAGATGAGGCCGATCAGCGTGACGAGACCGATCTGCGAATAGATGTTCATGCTCGCGGCGCCGACGACGCCGAGAATGTTCAAAGGCAAAAGGGCGCCGAACATCGAGGTCGGCAGCGCGATCAAGATGATCAAGGGATC
This sequence comes from uncultured Alphaproteobacteria bacterium, assembly GCA_963815815.1. Lineage (GTDB taxonomy): Bacteria > Pseudomonadota > Alphaproteobacteria > Rhizobiales > Beijerinckiaceae > Methylocapsa. The sequence continues at coordinate 167,545 of CAWFIA010000002.1, read as the reverse complement.
GCGGTAGCTCTCGAACTGCGCCGCCAGCACGAGAAAAATGACAATGAGCGCGAAGACGAAAGTCAGCAGAAGCGTGTTGCCTTCATGGACGAATTGCCGGCTCTCGCCTTGATAGTCGACGGTGAAGCCGTGCGGCAAAAGCTGTTTCGCCTTCTGCTGCAGGAAAGCCACGGCCTCGCCCATTGTATGGCCGGGGAAGGGCACGGCTTGCAGCGTCGCCGAATTCAATTGCTGAAACGTCGGCAAGCCGTTCGGCTGCACGCTTCTTGAGATGTCGGCGACCGTCGCGAGCGAAACGAGGTCGCCGGTTTTGGTGCGCAGCTGATAGCGGGTCAGCCAGTCCGGCGTCAGCCTGAAATCGCGCGGCGCCTGCGCGATGACATGATAGCTGCGGCCATTCATACTGAATTGGTTGACGTAATTGGCGCCAAGCAGCGTCGCCAGCGAGGAGCCGATTTCCTGCATGTTGAGGCCGAGTCGATTGGCCTTGTCAGCGTCGATCTTGAGCTCGATTTGCGGTAAATCGAATTTCAGATCGCTGTCGGTGAATATGAAAAGCCCGCTCTCTTTCGCCGCCGCCTCGATCTTGGCCATGACCTCGGCGATCTCCTTGTAGTCGCCGATGCTGCGCACCACGAACTGGATCGGCGGGCCTCCGGTCGAGCCCGGCAGCGACGGCGGCGAGAAAGCGATGATCTGCGCGCCCGTGACGGCCGACAGCATTGGCTGCAACTCAGTAAGAATTTCCTTCTGATTGCGCTTGCGCGCGGCCCAGGGTTTCAAAATGAGGCCGCCAAAACCTTGATGGACGCCGGCCGAACCATTTATCAGGAAGACGTGATCTTTCTCGGGGATCCGATCAGCGGCGGTCTGAACCTGCTCCGTCGCTTTTTCGAGATAATCGAGGTTAGCGTATTGCGGCGATTTGATCAGCGCGAAGATCGCGCCTTGATCCTCCTCCGGTGCGAGCTCCTTCGGCGTCGATAAGAACATGATGCCGGTAAGCGCGAGCACGCCGGCGAGGATCAGCATGGTCATCGCCCGGAAATTGAGGGTCTTGCGCAAACGGCTCTGGTAGGCGCGGCGCAAGCCGTCGAAGATCCTGTCGAGCAGCTCGGGAAAGCCGCGCGCTCCCTTTTCCGGCGGCCTGAGCAGCAGCGAGCACATCATCGGCGACAAGGTCAGCGCTATGACGCCTGATACGACAACCGCGCCGGCGAGCGTGAAGGCGAATTCGCGAAATAGCGCGCCGGTCAGTCCGGAAACGAAGCCGATCGGCGCGTAAACGCATGCGAGCGTGATTGTCATGGAGATGACGGGCCCGGTGATTTCGCGCGCGCCCTGCAATGCGGCGTCTCGCGGCGACATTCCCTCTTCGATGTGCCGATAGATGTTCTCGACGACGACGATCGCGTCGTCGACGACAAGGCCAATAGCAAGCACCAGGGCGAGAAGGGTGAGGAGATTGATCGAATATCCGAGCGCCAGAAGGACGATCATGACGCCAATCAGCGATAGCGGGATCGTGACGATCGGAATGACGGTCGCGCGCAGGCTGCCAAGGAACAGGAAGATCACGATGATGACGACGAGCGCGGCTTCCGCCAGCGTCTTTTCGACCTCGAAGATCGAGGCGCGGATGAATTCCGTCGCGTCGTAGGCGATCGAGGCTTCAAGACCGACGGGAAGCTGCGCCTTGAGTTCGGGAAAGGCTTGCCGCACTGCGTTGATGACGTCGAGAGGATTGGCCGTCGGGGTGGCGTAGACGCCGACGAAGACGGCCTTGAGCCCATCGAACATGGAAGACGAATCGACCGATTCGGGCCCGAGCTCGATGTCGGCGATGGCGCCAAGCCGGGTCAAGGCGTCGCCGCGCGCCGACACCACCAGCTGCGCGAAGGCCTTGGCGGAATCGAGCGAGGTCTGGGCATTGATGCTGGTCTGGACGAAGTCGCCTTTGACCTGGCCGGCCGCCGCGGTGAAATTATTTGCGGCCAGCGCCAGCTTGACGTCGTTTGGCGTGACGCCGGCCGCGGCCATCTTGTTCGGATTGAGCCAGACCCGCATCGCGAAGGTTTGGCCGCCCAGAATCTGGGCGTTGGCGACGCCGTCGATGGTTTGCAGCTTTGGCTGCACGACGCGGGTCAGATAATCGGTGATCTGCGACTGCGTCATGACTTTCGAGTTGAAAGACATGTAGAGCAGGGCGGTCGAGTCGCCGGTCTGCTTGACGACCACCGGATCGAGCGCCTCGCGCGGCAGCAGATATTTGACCTGATTGACCTTGGACAGGACGTCGGCGACGGCGCGATCGGCGTTGGCGTTGAGCAGAAGATTGAGGGTGATCGTCGATGCGTTCTGCTGAGAGTTCGAAACGAGCGTATCGACGCCCTCGGCGCTGGCGACGGCCTGGGCGATCGGGGTCGTGATGTAGCCCTTTATGACGTCGGCGTTGGCGCCAGGATAAGTCGTCGTGATGGTGATCGTCGTCGACGACAGCTCGGGATATTGCCGGACCTGAAGCTTGAAGGCGGCTTGGAGACCGACCAGCAAAATCAACAGACTGACGACGCTGGCGAGCACCGGCCGACGGATGAAAACATCAGTGAATGACATTTTCTATTCCTTCGGCCGAATGGCCGGCGGCGTCAGCTTCGCATTCGGGTCGATGCGAACGCGCGCGTCCGGCGCCAGCTTCAATTGACCTTCGCTTACGACCCTTTCGCCGGCCTTTACCCCTTCCAGAATGGCGACGCGTTCGTCGCGCGCTGCGCCGACGCGCACGAAGCGACGCTCCGCCTTCAATGGGATGTCGGTCGTCGCAGCCTGCGCGCCGTCCGCCGCCGGCTCGGCCGGGACGATGACGAAAACGCTGTCGCCATAGAGCGAATAAGTGATCGCCGTGCGCGGCACTGTGACGACGTTTTCGACCTGACCGGCATTGACGTTCACATTGGCGAACATGCCAGGCAAAAGCTGCTTGTCCTTATTGTCGAACTGGCCGCGCACCATAACGTTGCGGCTGTCTGGCGAGACGCGAGCATCGATGGTGGCGATTCGCCCGCGAAAAATTTTGCCGGGAAAAGCGTCGACCATCACCTCGATCGTTTGGCCAGGCTCCAGGAGGTCGAGCCATTTTTCTGGCACGGGAAAATCGACAAAGATTGGATCCAGCTGTTGCAGCGTGATGAGGCTCGTTCCCGGCGAAACATATTGCCCGAGATCCATTTTGCGGAGGCCGAGGCGGCCGGAGAAGGGCGCAGCGATGTTTTTTTGTGCGATGATCGCGCCTATGCGCTCGACCTGAGCGGCGGCGGAATCGCGCGCCGCTTGCGCCGAAATCGAAATTGGCCTTGGCGGTATTGCCGGTGGCGCTCAACTGGCGTTGACGCTCCAGCGCCAGATCGGCGTTCTTTAACACCGCGAGATAGTTTTTGAGGTCAGCTTGCTCGACGAAATTGTCGATCTCGAAAAGCGGCGTTCCTTTTTCGACGTCCGCGCCCGACTTCGCCTTCACCGCCACGAGAGCGCCGCCGATCTGCGGCGCGATGTCGATCCCCTGGACGGCGCGAAAACTGCCGATGGCGGGCAAACGGGGCGTCCAGCTCTCCGCTTTCGCCTCGACGACGGCGACAGTCGCGGGAGGGGGCGCTGCTTGCGCGATGAACTGCTTGATCATCTGCGGTTTGGCGACGAATTGGAAATAGCCGAGGCCCGCGCTCAGCCCCGCAAGGATCAAGAGGACGACGACGAAGGAGATACTGCGCTTCAAGGGCTCAACCAAACCAGCTGGGGTGGAACAAACGATAATTCGGTAGATATCAATTAGATCGAGACTTTTCCATTATTCGCAAGACGATAGATTTTACGCAGAGGAAGATGAACCGGACCCAAGACGCCCTTGCATCATGCTTGCGTCCCAATTCGGGCTAATTCAGGTCATGATAAACGGCGCCGCATGTTTGGTTGGTCGACAGCGGCGCGCTCACGGTTCCGGCCCCGCCGATCTTCTTTTCAATGTAGCGATCGCCGATCGTCGAAACAGCGCCTCAGCCGAGGACTCCATATGTTTTGAACCAAGCGATCGCTCGGCTCCAGGCGTCCTCGGCCGCCTCTTTGCGATAGCTTTCTCGATAGTCGGCGAAGAATCCGTGTGGAGCGCCGGAATAGATTTTGAACTCGGCGGTCTTGCCCGCGGCTTTCACTTTTTTTTCCATCTGCCTCACCTGATCCGGCGGAATGCTTTGATCTTCCGCGCCATAAAGGCCGAGCACCGGCGCTAAAAGCTCGTCGGCGAGGTCATATGCGTTCTTTGGCATGGCCGGAGTTGGCGCGTCCATGAGGCTGCCGTAAAACGCGACGCCGGCCTTGAGCGCAGGATTGTGCGTGGCATAAAGCCACACCGTGCGGCCGCCCCGGCAAAAGCCGATAATGCCGAGCCGCCCGGTGTCGCCGCCCTGCGTCTTGGCGAAGGCGACCGTGGCGTCGAGGTCCGCAAACAGCTCCTGATCCGGCTTACTATTCACCAGCGGGCGCAATTCCGCGATGCTGGCGATTTCCGTGAGATCGCCTTTGCGGAAATAGGTGTCGGGAGCGATCGCGAAGGCTCCCAGCTTGCCGAACCGCCGCGTGACATCCTTAATATGCTCATGCAAGCCGAAAATCTCCATCGCGACCAGAACGACAGGAGGATGGGCGACGCCCTCCGGCCTGGCGAAATAGACCGGCATCTCGCCGTCGCTCACCTTAACCTTCGCGCCCCCAGCGTCGAGGCCGTCGGCGCTGGTTTTGATCGCTTCGGCGCGCAGAGGGCCGGCAGCCAGCGTATAGCCGGCCGCCGCCGCGCAGGACGTCGTCATGAAGCCGCGCCGCGACAGAGGGACCGGAAGCGTCAGGCTGCGGGTATCAAACATGTCGTCGCCGGCGCCCATAAGCATTCTCCTGAGTGACGGCCGCACATTTACACGAAATTTAAACGCGTCGCTTATGTATTATTCACCACAGATCGCGCAATACGCGTTTCCATCCTTTAGCTTAGACCTGGCTTAGAATGAGCATTGATAATATAAGTTATTCACAGGTGAACTGTCCGCCAAAGTGGGTAAAAGTATAAAATAAGCTTTTTCTGGGTCCGCCAGAACAACTCGGGCAATTTTCCTTATGCAAATCTCCGTGATGTGGTAATTGTTTCGGTGGCGCTAGCGCTGCGGATCGGTCGCAGGCTGACGCCTAAAAAATGCCTCGTGGTGAATAGAGAGGGCGTCGTCTGCGCTGTCGCCTTTTCTGGCACAGATAGAGGCTCGCAATGGCTTTCCAGCCGGCAGATCGCCGCCGCAAAGGCATTTACGGCCAATGGCCTGAGCCTCAATCTCGGCAGCTCGACGGGCACCGGCGCTCTCTCGACTGCACAGCTGTACCAATTCGTCCAACCGAGCAACGACGATATCGTGAACCCTCTGTTTGGTCTTGACGGCGGCAACGTCCTGAATTCGTTGTTCGCTTATCAGGGCGACTATGATTTATTCGGCACGCCGAACGATCCGATGATCGGGCAACGCATTGGGGGCACGATCTCCTTCGGCGGCGGCCTTGCCCTATATAAAAACAACACCGTCGTGGGTGGCCTCGGCCTCTCCGGCGACACGGCCTGCGCTGACCACTCCGTCGCCTGGCGCACCCGCTTCAATCTGGGGCTGCAGCAGTCGAATCCAGCGGACCAGCTGCCTTTCGCGACCGATAAAAATCAGCGGAACGGTCATCCGCATTGCCCGAATGATGCGAATACCCAGGGCTCGATTCCTTCGTCTAGTCCAAAATAATTGTCGACAGGACCGACGGGCTAGCGCGCAAGCCGATCGCGGGGGCGGCTCTGTAGCCAAGCCGCGCCCGCTCAATTCAAAACCGGAACCGGGGCCTAGCGCTTGGCGCTGTCGGCGACTTTGCGGGCGGCGTCCTTGGCGTCGCCGACGGACTGGCGCACGGCGCCTGCCGCCTTGTCAGCCTTGCCTTCGGCGACCAGCCGGTCATTTCCGGTCGCCTTGCCGGCGGCTTCCTTGACGGCGCCTTTGATCTTGTCCGCGGCGCCCTTGACATGCTCTTTATCAACCATGCTTTGCTCCTCTGTTGAGTGGAGCCTGAACGATGGAGCCCCGACTTGGTTCCGGAGCCTGCGTTGACGAATTGGCTTCAAACTGGTCTACATCCGCGGCAATTGGCCAGCTTTCCGTGACGAGACCGGTTTTTCAGGAATGAACTTCGCGACGCCTTTTGAAAATGCTTGGCGGTATCAGGAATTGATCCGGGCGGTGGTGCGCCGGGAGCTGGCGGTGCGGTTTCGCGGCTCGATCCTCGGCTGGCTCTGGGCGGTTTTCGGGCCCCTTGTCATGCTGACCGCCTATACGATTATCTTTTCGAGCGCCGTCGGCGTTCCGGCCTCGGCCAGAGGGGCGGGCGTCGGCGAATACGCCTTGTCCATTTTCACCGGCCTGATCATATTCAATCTCTTCAGCGAACTGGCTTATCGCGCCCCCGGCATGCTGCATGAGCAGGCCGCCCTCATCAAAAAATCGATCTTTCCGAGCGAGACCCTCGCCTGGACCGCGGTGATCCGGGCCTCCGTCTACGCCTTGATTAGTCTCGCCGTGCTTCTTGTCTTCAAGATTGTCTTGACGCACTGGCTGCCGCCGACGGTCTTGTTATTGCCATTCGTCGCCATTCCGTTCTTTTTGGCTTTGCTCGGCGTGTCGTGGTTCTTAATGGCGCTGGGATCGTTCACGCGCGACGTCGCGCATCTGATGATCTCGATCGTGCCGGTCTTTATGTTCGCGACGCCGATCTTCTATTCTATCTCCGACGTCCCGCCGCATTTACGCCTTTACGTGCATTTAAATCCGATTGGTAATTATGTCGAAATGATGCGTGATCTCCTTTTGTTCAACAGATTGCCCGACGCCGCGCTTTATGTCGGAACAGTCGTTGGATCGCTCATCGTGTTTTATTTCGGCTATCGTTTTTTTATGCAATACAAGGCCGTGTTCGTCGATGTCATCTGATCTGGTCATCAGCTGCAACAATGTCGGAAAGGCGTTTCAGCTTTATTTGCGTCGGAACGACCAGCTGAAGCAGGCGGTATTCGGGCGCTGGAAGCAATTTTACCATCAGCATTGGGTGCTGAAGGACGTCAGCTTCAAGGTCCGCCAAGGCGAGCGGGTCGGCATCATCGGCCGCAACGGCGCGGGCAAGACGACGCTTCTGCAGATCATTTGCGGCATTACGCGGCCGACGCTGGGCAGCGTCAGCGTCGTCGGCCGGGTCGCGCCCATCCTCGCCCTCGGCTCCGGATTCGACCATGAGCTGACCGGTCGCGAGAACGCTCTCATCGGCGGCGCCATACTTGGCGTCAAGCGCACCGTTATCGAAGAGCGTCTCGATCAGGTTGCGGCTTTCGCCGACATCGGCGAGTTCTTTTACCAGCCACTGAAGATGTATTCGACCGGCATGGCAGCGCGGCTCGCTTTTGCGGTCTGCGCCCATGCCGACGCCGACATTCTTATAGTCGACGAGGCGCTGTCGGTCGGCGACGCCGCTTTTCAGGCTAAATGCGACGCCTTCATTCACGACTTCGCCAAGCACGGCACCATCCTCGTCGTCTCCCACGATCTCGAAATGCTGTCGACGCTTTGCGATCGAGTCATTTGGATCGACGACGGCCGCGTGCGCGAACTGGGTGAGTTGCACGAGGTGATCGCCGACTATCGTGGCGTCATTGAGGGCAGGGCGGCGCCCGCTGACGCAGCCGTTTAGACGCTGCCCGGCGCAGCGCCAAAGTCCCGGTGAATGTTGGTCGAGGTCCGCGCTCGAAAGGCCTGGCAAATGATCGATCCGCGATAAAACCGAGAACTTCGTATCTGCACGAACCAAGATCAAAGAAAAATCAAGAGTTGCTGAAGGTCGACCATTTCCGCCCGCGCGCCCCCGCTTTCGCAATCCGGCAAACGCCGCTTCGGCTTTCAAAAATTCTCGCCCTTCGCCCGGATTGCCGCGCTTAGCTCGGCGACGGGCGCCGGCGAGCTGCGGCGCGTGCGCAGCATCACGAATTCGAGGTCGCCCAAGGCTGGCATCCCTTCGCGCGGGGCGCGCTCGACGAGGCCCTTAGGGATTAGCTTGCGCGCATGCGCCATATATCCAAGGCCAGCCTGCGCCGCCGCCACCAACCCGCTCAGGCTGCCACTGGTGCAGGCGATGCGCCACGGCGCCCCGGCTCGCTCCAGCGCCGCCAGCGCCATGAAGCGGGTAATGCTCGGCGGTGGATAAAGCACCAATGGCGTCTGTTCGTGCGGCGTGCGCGGCTCCGCCGCCGCGCCGGCCCAGACCAGCTTGTCGCGCCAGATGAGGTCGCCGCGCTCGTCGCCGGGCCAGCGCTTGCACAGCACGAGGTCGAGCTCGCCGGCGTCGAACCGGTTGATCAGAATAGTGCTCAGCGCGACCGTGAATTCGAGGTCGACCAACGGATGGTTCTTCGCGAATTCAGCGAGGATCTCCGGCAGCCATGATGGCGCCAGATCCTCCGAGGCGCCAAAGCGCAGTCGGCCGCGCAGCTTGGCGCCGGTGAAATAGCGCGTCGCCCGCTCATTGGTCTCGAGGATGCCGCGCGCGAAAGCGACCATCGCCTCGCCCTCGACGGTCAGGGCGACGGAATGGGTGTCGCGAATGAACAGGCGATGGCCGACCATTTTCTCGAGCTTGCGAACATGCTCGCTGACGGTCGGCTGGCCAAGGCCGAGACGGCGGCTCGCCTCGGAGAAGCTCGCCCCGTCGGCGATGACGAGAAAGGTCCGCAAGCAGACCGGGTCCAGCATCAGGCTATCGGGAAAAGCCATGGCACTTATCGCGTACGCCTAGGTTCAATGGGGACGAATTTATTCTCATAATGCGGCAGTTGCAGTCTGAAAGCGCCAACAGGAAACACAGGGAGGAGAGACAATGACCTTATATTCGCGCCGCAAGCTTCTCGCGACGGGCGCCGCCACCGGCGTTGTCGCCGCGGCGGCGGTCACCGGCGCTTCAGCCGAAGATTATTCCGCCGCCATGAGCGACCCCGGCCCGCGCGATCCCGCCCAGATGGCGATCAACCCGTACGATTGGAAAGGGCTGCCGACCGATCACGGCAACCTTGGAATGCTGCGGCATTCCTTCTCGCAAGTTCATAACCGCCACACCGACGCCGGCTGGGCGCGCGAGGTCACGGTCCGCAATTTCCCGATCTCGAAAAACATGGCCGGCGTCAACATGCGGCTGCCCAAAGGCGCCGTGCGCGAACTGCATTGGCACGTGCCGGCCGAGTGGGCTTTCGTGACTTACGGCAGCGGGCGCATCACGGCGGTTGATTTGGGCGCGCAAAAATTCATTTCCGACGTCAAGGAAGGCGATCTCTGGTTCTTTCCCGGCGGCGTGCCGCATTCGATCCAAGGGCTTGGGCCGGACGGATGCGAATTCGTGCTCGTGTTCAACGACGGCAATTTCTCCGAGGACTCAACCTTCCTCATCACCGACTGGTTCAATCATACGCCGAAAGACGTGCTCGCCAAGAATTTCGGCGTTCCCGCGGCGACCTTCGACAACACTGACCGCAAGGATCTTTGGATCTTCAACGCGCCTTTGCCGGGCAGCTTGGAGGACGATCTCGCGCAGAGCAATCAGCCCTTCGTGCCAAACCCTTACGCCTTTTCGCTTGGCGACCAGAAGCCGAACTTCCAATCGCGCGGCGGATCGGTCCGCATCGCCGATTCGACCAATTTTCCGGCGACCACCATGGCGGCGGCGCTGGTGGAGGTCGCGCCCGGCGGATTGCGCGAGCTGCACTGGCATCCGCTGTCCGACGAGTGGCAGTATTACATCAGCGGCACGGCGCGCATGGGCGTATTCCACGGCGAGGGCCGCAACAACACCGTCGAGTTCCATCCGAGCGACGTCGGCTACGTGCCGCAGTCGATCGGCCATTACGTCCAGAACATCGGCGCCGACACGCTACGCTTCCTCGAGGTGTTCACCACTCCGCAATATGCCGACATTTCGCTGGCCTCATGGATGAACAATGTGCCGCATGAGCTGGTGGCCGCGCATCTCAACATCGACGTGGCGACGCTGCGGAAGATGGCGCAGAGCAAGACCCCGGTCGTGCCGGTCTAGGCCGAAACTTCGCGCGATGGGTTAGTTGGAGTTGCGGCTTCGTCACGCCCTGAATGCGTTCCGATCATATCGCATCATGGAAACGCCATAACTTTCTGTTTTAATGAGAGTTTTTGAGCGATCTGGCGGCCTTGGGACGTGGGATCGTTGGAGGTCCTTCGCTTTGTTTGGAAGGGCGATTGAGCCGTCATAGAAATCGCCCTTTGATCTCGAAAACTCGTCAGTAAACCCTTCAATAAAGAAAATATAGAGGAGTCAATGAACGCCGCGCCGGGGATCTCGCCCTCGGCGGAGGAACAAGTTGAGCGCGCGTTCGAGCAGCTTTTCCGTTCAATGACGCAACGCGCGCGCCGAAGGCGCAAAAATTGGTGCGAATAGGGAGGATCGATGTGAGCACGACGTTCGAATTGGAAGGGGCGCCCCTCAGGCGGCCCGGCTTTCTGTCCCGCGAAAATACCGTCGCGAAGCCCGGCTTCAATCGCTGGCTGGTCCCCCCGGCGGCGCTAGCCATTCATCTTTGTATCGGCATGGTTTATGGCCTCAGCGTGTTCTGGCTGCCGCTGACCCGCGCGCTCGGACACGATAAAGCGATCTCTTGCGGAAATGTATCGCTGATCGACGTCCTGTTCACGCGCAGCTGCGACTGGCGGGTCAGCGATCTTCTGGTGGTGTTCGAACTCGGCATCGTCGTTCTCGGCGTGTCCGCGGCCTTGTTCGGCGGCTGGCTCGAAAGGGCAGGTCCGCGCAAGGCGGGGCTTGTCGCCGCGCTCTGCTGGGGTGGCGGTTTTGTGATCGCCGCCTATGCCGTTTACATCCATCAGCTCTGGCTGTTTTGGCTCGGCCTCGGCGTCATCGGCGGCATCGGACTTGGCCTGGGCTATATCTCGCCGGTGTCCACCCTGATCAAATGGTTTCCCGACCGGCGCGGTATGGCGACCGGCATGGCGATCATGGGCTTTGGCGGCGGCGCGCTGATCGGTTCGCCGCTCGCCAACATTTTGATAAACCACTTTAAGAGCGCAACCGACGTTGGCGTGTGGCCAACCCTTTTGACGCTCGGGGCCGTCTATTTCATCGCCATGGCCGCCGGCGCCTTCGGCTATCGCGTCCCGCCAAGAGACTGGCTGCCGCAAGGTTGGATTCCTTCGAAGCATAAGAGCGCCCTCGTCACCAGCGGCAATGTGGATCTGAAGGATGCGCATAAGACGCCGCAGTTCTGGCTGATCTGGGCAGTGCTTTGCCTCAACGTGTCGGCCGGCATCGGCGTTCTAGCCATGGCCTCGCCGATGCTGCAGGAAATCTTCGCAGGCTCGCTGATCGGGCGGCCCGAGGTCGGATTCGCGGCGCTGGACGCCGGCCAGAAAGCCGCCGTCGCGACGATCGCGGCTGGCTTCGTCGGCCTCTTGTCTCTGTTCAACATCGGCGGCCGGTTCTTCTGGGCCTCGCTGTCCGACAAGCTCGGCCGCAAGGCCACCTATTTCACCTTCTTCGGTTTGGGCATTCTGCTCTACGCCTCGGCCCCGACCTTCGCGCATATGGGCGCCAAGGCGCTGTTTGTCGCCTCCTTCTGCATCATCCTGTCGATGTACGGCGGCGGCTTCGCCACCGTCCCCGCCTATCTCGCGGATATTTTCGGCACGCGTTTTGTCGGCGCCATTCATGGGCGCCTGCTGACCGCCTGGTCGACGGCAGGTATCGTCGGTCCGGTTGTGATCGGCGAAATACGCGACCGGCAGATCGCGGCCGGCGTCGAAAGGGCCCTCGTCTACGACCGCACCATGTATGTCCTGGCTGGCTTCTTGGCGGTCGGCTTGCTTTGCAATGCGCTGATTTGTCCGGTCGCCGATAGGTGGCTGATGAAAGACGAGTCTCTTGCAAGTGGCCCTGCGGCTGGTGGCAATGTTTCGGCCGCGTCAAGCGCGTCGGGCATTGGCGTTGGCGGGTTCAATGCGACGACGGCGATTCCTTGGGCGTTGGTCGGCCTGCCGATCCTTTGGGGTGTCTGGAAAGTGTTGGAGAGCGCCGCGAAGATGTTCCAGTAATCCGTTCCTGGCGCGATTTCGGCGGGCGCGGCATGGGTCGCGCGCCCGTCTCTTTTATGGAAACGCGGCTCCAAAGTTGTTTGCGGGCGGTGCTGCGGCGAGCGCCTCGGCGCGAACGTCGAGGCCCAAGTCAGCGACGGCGTCGGGACGGGTCTCCGCGAATTCGATCTTGGCGAGATCGACGGCTGGCCGGGGATCGTCTGTCCCGACGGTCGCGAGCCCGATCATTTTCAAGATGGCTGCCGCGCCTTTCGGAGACGCCGCGACTTGACGCTCCTTGTCGCGATAGGCAACCCACAAATGGAGCCTTGGTCCGATCGTCGCGGGCGTAGTCGCCGGCGCGGCCGACCGAAATGATGCCGGAGAGGCCGGGCGCTATCTGATTGGACGCTACGGGGTGGGAGCTCAAGGGCGGGTTATGCAAACGCTGACGCATTGCGCAGGCCTTCCGCCGCCCTCGACGCGGCAGAGCGCGGCCGCTCAGTCCTCTTTGAAGCCGAACTCCGGAATTCCCGGTTCGGCGCCATAATATTTATAAGGCAGGAATTTGCCCGACATGGTGACCTTGACGCGGTCGCCTTTGGGATTCGGCTCGCGCTCGAGGCGAAAATCGAAATCGATCGCCGACATGATGCCGTCGCCGAACTCTTCTTCGATCAGCGCCTTCAGGGCCGGACCATTGACCATCATCAATTCGAAGAAACGGTAGAGCAGCGGATCGGTCGGCGGCATTGGCGTTCCCCGATAGGGGACTTCGTTCAACATGCGCTCTTCCGCCTCGCTGAGCTCGAAAAGCTGGGCCGCCTTTTTCGCCAGAGGCTTCACGAGCTTCATCTGACCAAGCAGCGCGCCAACGACGACAATCTCGGACATGCCTCCGATTTCGCCCGTGATATATTTCCAGTTCCAGTTGCGGTCGCGTTTGATATCGAGAATTTTTTCGGTGAGGTCTTCGCGCTTCATCATTACGTCTCCGTTGTCGGGACGATGCTCTTGATTTTCAGGCGCCGCGCGCGGGACGGAACGAAAACAATCGCACTGCGGCGCCGGCGCGGCGCAGGGCGTCGCTGGTCAGGCGAACCTGCGCCGAGGCGAGAGCGACGAGCGCCGAAGCAAGTCGCGGACCGACCTTATAGTGATCGAAAATAACCTCGCCCCCCGGCGCGAGCGCCATCGCTCCATTGACGTTGGCGCAATCCTCGGCGCTTCCACCTGCGTCGAGCGCGAGCATCATCGCCAGCGCGCCGCGCTCTTCATCCGGCCATTGCGCGCGCAAGAGGCGATAGAGGTTAACAAAGTGTTTGACCGCTCGCGCAGAATCGCCGGCGAGGGGAGCCAATGCGGCGAGCAGCGCCGTCTCGGATTCGCTAAGCGGCGCGTCAAGCGCGGAGCGCGCGGCGTCGGCGACCGAGACCGGCGCTTTTGCAGCGCCGGCGTCAGCGCGCGCGCCGGCGCCAATAATGTCGCGAATCTGGGCGGCGCAATCGCGCCGCGCGCAAGCTTCGCCAACCTGGAACGGCGCCCCAATCCATTTGTCGAGGCCGAGGGCGTCTGCGTCGTGTCCGCTGCCAAGACGCGAGGGATCCAAGGCGACAAGGCTGACATAGCCTGGGCCCAGCAAGCTGCGCGCGTGCGCTAGAATCTCCTTCGCGCGAGAAACGGGAAGGAGGTCGAGGTTGTCGATCGCAACGACGATGCGCTGGGGCGGCGCGACGGTCTTCGCGCTGGAGGCGCTTGTTCCGCGCGTTTGGACGACGGAGCCGACCGCCGCGACAAAACGTTGCGCCTGTTGCTTGAGCATATCGGCGGCGAAAGGCGAAGGCTCGGCCAAAGCCGGATTGGCCGGATTGAGGCCGCCGGCCCGCCGTTCAGCCTCTGCCGCCTGAACGCTGAGACGCTCGACCTCGGCGGCGAGGTCTTGCACGCGGCGAGTTTGGTGCCCGAAATGACCGTCGCTCTCGCGCCGGCGCTGAGCCAGCTCGGCCTTGAGGAGGCTTTCGCCGCGGAAGACAATTCGTAACAGGCGCAGGCCTCGCCAGATATTGACGAGCAGCGCCAGCGCCGCGCCAAGAAAAGCCGCGGCGCGCAAGCTCGACAGCCACGCGATATGCGTCGCGATCCAGTCCGCGGCGCTCGCCACCTGCGGCTGCCCGCGCAGCCACGCGATCCAGGCGGATTGATTGTCCTGCGCCACGCCGCAGCCAACGCCAATCAGGGCCAGGATGATCGCCGTGACGAGCCATTTGGCCTGGCCTTTCAGTCCCCAAAAGGCCTGCAGCGCGAATCCCGCGCGCGACGCGCCCTGGCCGTCGGCGACCGCGCGCACCATATCCTTGTAGCCGAGCAACGGGTCGGCGCCGACGCCGAAGCGGGTCATGATCGCCGTGATAGGTGCGCGCCGCGCGGCGGCGAAGGCGTCGATTTGCGATCCTGGTGTCTCATAGAGGATGGCGTCGGTCAGCCGGGCCCGGCGAATTTCCGCTTCGGCGAGAGAGCGGCGCTCGGCCTCGAGTTTGTGCCGCGCGGCGTCGAGTCGCTCGAACGCCTCGCGCGCGGCGAGCCCGGGATCGCGCGAGCTTTGGCTTGCCTCGATGGCGAGGCTGGGCGCCACGGCGGCGAGGCGCGCGTAAATGGCGCCGGCCAGCGCCGCGGCGGCGTTGCCTTCAATATCGACGGCGTTGACACGCAGGATCAAAATCTTCGTAAGGAACGGGCTCTGCGCCGCGTTCCGCGCCGCTGCGCTCAAATTTTCGATCGCCTGCAGCAGCTTGTTCAGCGCGACGCTCTTGCCGCATCCGGAAGGGCCGAGGAGGCCGATGGTGAGTGGCGTTTGCGTGCGGCGATGGGTTGCGAGTTCGGCGAGAAGGCCGATCGGGGCGTCAAGCCCGAGCGCGTTGGAGGCGAGCGCTGCCGGATCGTCGGCGACGTCGGCGGCGAAAACCGGCGCTTCAAATTCGGCCGCCGCCGTGACGGCGGGCGCTGGCGTCGCCGTTCTCAGCTCGGACGCGGCGCCAGCGGCGCGCGCGAGGGTGGCGGCAAGCGCTGGAGAGAGCGTCGACGTCAAATCGGCGCCTCTTGGGCCAGGAATGATCTTTCCAAGGTTCCGCAATCCGGTGTCAGGCAAGGCGCATATCCTTATTGAGGCCGAATTGTTCTAGACCATGATCGATGCGGACGAAAACAAACATTCTTGTTGATATTCTCGTTTCAACTCCTGATTTAGCTGGCGAGATCTACAACTTTCAATAGCGGCGCGGCGCGCCTCGAGGACTCGTCGCAGATTATTTCGCAATGACGCCGCTGAATTCCACGATATTGACGCTGGCGAGGAACGCGCCTCTCTTTGACGCCTCTTCCGACGCGAGCCGCCATCGCTGCGCCTCTTCTCACGTCAGAACGCCTGACGCGATGCACTTATCACTCAGCCGGGCAAGATCAAACACGGCGTCGGCGCAGGCAAGGTCCGGCGCCCGCAAGACGCCTATATCGCATTGGAGGCGCGCCGCCCCGCTTTCGGCGAGCATCACGCCCAATTCGCGTCCTACATAGGGGTTTCTGAATGATCCTTTCCATTGCTCAGCCATTTTTGCGCCGATGGCAAGATCGCCATTATAAAGGACAAAGGCTCGTCGCGACGATGCGCCCCTCTGGTCGCGCGACTCGCACCATCTCCTTGATCGTGGCGCGGGGGTCCATCACGTGCTGGAGCGATCGATCGATTCTGACGCCATCGAAGGGCGATCGCCAGAAAACCTTCGCTGATGTCGAGGCCGCAAGCCGCCTCATATCCGAAAGCCGGGCTTTGCCCCGGCCGCCGCGCCCATTTGTCTGGACCCGCCGGCCGCGTCCGCCTACATAGCGTTCCAAACCAGTCAATTCTCCGACAACCCTGCGAGTCCTGATGGCGCGGCAATTCATCTATCATATGCAAGGTCTGACCAAGACTTTTTCCACCGGTAAGAAGATCCTCGAAAACGTCAATCTGTCTTTTTACCCGGACGCGAAGATCGGCGTGCTTGGCGTCAACGGCGCCGGCAAATCGACGCTTTTGAAGATCATGGCGGGGATCGACAAGGAATTTAGTGGCGAGGGCTTCGTCGCCGAAGGGGCCAAGGTCGGCTATCTGGCGCAGGAGCCGCAGCTTGACCCCGCCCTCGACGTGCGCGGCAATGTCATGCAGGGCGTCGCGTCGAAGAAGGGGATTCTCGATCGCTACAATGATCTCGCCATGAACTATTCCGACGAAACCGCCGATGAGATGACCAAATTGCAGGACGAGATCGAGGCCAAGGGCCTTTGGGACCTTGACGCGCAGGTCGATCTCGCCATGGACGCGCTCGGCTGCCCGCCGGATGACTGGCCGGTCGACAAGCTGTCCGGCGGCGAGCGTCGCCGCGTCGCCCTTTGCCGGTTGCTGCTCGAACAGCCGGACCTTTTGCTGCTCGACGAGCCGACCAACCATCTCGACGCCGAGACGGTGAACTGGCTGGAGAGCCATCTGCGCGCCTATCCTGGCGCGATTTTGATCGTCACTCACGACCGCTATTTCCTCGACAATGTGACGGGCTGGATTTTGGAGCTCGACCGCGGCCGCGGCATTCCCTATGAGGGCAATTATTCGGCCTGGCTGAAGCAGAAGCAGAAACGCCTGTTGCAGGAAAACCGCGAGGATGAGGCGCGCCAGCGCGCCCTCGAGGCTGAAATCGCCTGGATCGCCTCGAGCCCCAAGGCGCGGCAGGCGAAGTCCAAGGCCCGCATCCAGCGCTATGAGGATCTCGTCGCCAGGCAAAACGACAAGGCGCCGACGGCCGGGCAGATCATCATTCCGGTCGCCGAGCGGCTCGGCAATACCGTGGTCAATTTCGAGCATCTCTCCAAAGGCTTCGGCGACAAGCTTCTGATCGACGATCTTTCGTTCAAACTGCCGCCGGGCGGCATCGTCGGCGTCATCGGCCCCAACGGCGCCGGCAAGACCACCTTGTTCCGCATGATCACCGGTCGGGAAAAGCCGGATTCCGGCGCGATCGTCATCGGCGATTCGGTCAAGCTCGGCTATGTCGATCAATCGCGCGACTCGCTCGATCCGAAAAAGAACGTCTGGGAGGAAATCTCCGGCGGCAACGAAGTCATCTACCTCGGCAAACGCGAGATGAATTCCCGCGCGTATACGGGCGCCTTCAATTTCAAGGGCCCGGACCAGCAGAAGAAAGTCGGCCAGCTCTCGGGCGGCGAACGCAACCGCGTTCATCTCGCCAAGATGCTGAAATCAGGCGCCAATTTGCTGTTGCTCGACGAGCCGACCAACGATCTCGACGTCGACACCTTGCGCGCGCTCGAAGACGCGCTGACGGACTTTGCCGGCTGCGCGGTGATCATTTCGCACGATCGCTTCTTTTTGGACCGCGTCGCCACCCATATGCTCGCCTATGAAGGCGACAGCCATGTCGAATGGTTCGAAGGCAATTTCCAGGATTATGAGGAAGACAAGGCGCGCCGGCTCGGCGTCGACAGCCTCATCCCGCACCGCATGAAGTACAAGAAGTTTTCGCGGTAGCTCACGCACCTTTCGGGCGCGAAAGACAGCCTTTCTCGGCGCGTCATGCCCGGCCTTGAGCCGGGCATCCAAGCGCGTCAGATTGATTTAACGGTTTGTGACTGGATGCCCGCCTCAAGGCCGGGCATGACGCACGCATTGAGGCCGATTCAGTTGCTCATAGAGATCGTCCCAATCCGGGTTCATCTCGTGGATCAGCTTGAGTTTCCACGCGCGGGGCCAATGTTTCATGGTTTTTTCACGCTGTAAGGCGCTGCAAATGTCGTCATGAGGTTCGAAATAGACGAGCCGCTTCAAGTCATAGCGCTTCGTGAAGCCGTCGATGACGCCCTCGCGATGCTCCCATGCGCGACGCGACAGGTCGCTCGTCACGCCAATGTAGAGCGCGCCGTCGCGTCGGTTCGACATGATGTAGACGTGCCCACCCTTCATCAAAATTCGACTTTAAGCGTCATTTTCGTGCGCGTCATGGCCGGGCTTGACCCGGCCATCCAAACTCTGATCGTCGGCACCTGATGGCCGGGTCAAGCCCGGCCATGACGAATGCTCACGCGCCGTCGAGAAGTCGGGCGACGAGGGTGTCGATCTTTTGCGCGACGCCCGCTTCGGTCAGCGCAGCGTGGATAAGCCCGCAAGCGGATTGAAATTTTACGTTCTCGGGCAACGGCACAGGAGCGACCGCGTCTGCCCGCGAGCGCCCTTGCCGCAAGCGAGAGGTGGTCAGGCGACGTGAAACGCCGCGCTGAGCTCTTCGACAGCCTCCCACAATTCATCGAAATGGCCGATGACGCGGTCGGGCTCGAAGGTCTCGATCGGCGCGTCGGTGTAGCCGAAATTCACCGCGACGACCGGGATCTCGGCGTTGCGCGCCGTCTCGATGTCGGTTTTCGAATCGCCGACCATGATGGCGCGGCGCGGGTCGCCGCCGGCCTTGGCGATGGTGCGCAACAAAACCTCGCCGTCGGGCTTTGAGACCGTAAATGTGTCCTTGCCGCAGATCGCCTTGAATTGGCCGGCGACGCCAAGGGCTGTCAGCAGCAGCCTGGAAGGCGCCTCGATCTTGTTGGTGCAGACGGCGAAGCTCCAGCCTGCCGCCGCGAATCTTTCGAGCGCCGCCGTGACGCCCGGATAAAGGACGCTTTCATCGGCGATATGCTCCTCGTAATGGGCGAGAAAGTCGGCGAAAAGCAGGTCAAGCTTCTGCTCGTCAACTTCGACGCCATTCGCTTTGAGGCCGCGTTGCAGCAGCGCCTTGGCGCCGGCCCCGACCATCGCCCGCGCTTCGAGGAACGGGACCGCCGCAAGCCCCTCGCGCGTCAACAAGGCGTTGAGGGTCGAGACGAGGTCAGCGGCGGTGTCGGCGAGCGTGCCGTCGAGGTCGAAGACCAGCAGCGGAGGGGGTGAAAGAATTTGGGTCATGATCGCCTTTGAAGCCTAGACAGTTTCGTCGTGCAAGTTTTGGGGAAGGCGGAGCCGAAGGCAAGCGTTCAATTCGGGCATTCCGCCACAGGCGCTGGCGCGGCATGTTCGAAGTCCGCCCGATCTGGTGTAGAAGGACGCCCGAATCAAGGGTCAAGGGAAACGCGGGGAGCCGACTATGCGGGTCTTGGATTTTTCTTCTTCGCCGTTTTCGGCGCGAACCTTTGCCCGCGGCGCCGTGCTGATCGTGGCGATCGCCGGACTTGGACGAAGCGCTTTTGCGGCGAATTATGAATTTCTCGCCGCGCCCGAGACGGATCTGAACCGGGTCTACCGCCTTGATCGCGCGACGGGCGAGATCGGCGCCTGCCAATATGGGCTGAAGGAAGGCACGATCGGCGTCACGCTGTGCTACCCGCCGGGCGAAGGCGCGGGTCCTCAGGCGCAAAGCGAATATTCGTTGGTCGCCTCGCGCCATGAACGCGAAGGCGGTGTGTTCCGCGTCGATTTACGCGCCGGGACGATTTCGATTTGCTATGTCTTGAACGAAACCGTCGTCTGCACGCCGCCGGCGCGATGAGCGCCGCCGCGCCGCCACAAAGCTTGACGGGACGGCCAATCAGGGATTACGCCGCTTGGCCGCCTCCTGCGGCGAGGCCCGGAACTGGTCATGAGCGCCTTTAGCCCCGATGATGCCAAAAGGCTGGCGGCCGCCGAGGCCTTGAAGCTGGTGAGCTCCGGGATGAGGCTCGGGCTTGGCACGGGGTCGACGGCCAGGCATTTCGTCGATCTGCTTGGCGAGCGGGTGGCGGGCGGCCTCGAAGTGATCTGCGTGCCGACGTCGGAGCAAACAAACGCGCAGGCGCAGCGACTCAACATCCCACTGGCGACGATCGACGACATGCCTGAACTTGACCTTACGGTTGACGGCGCTGACGAATTCGACGCCAGCCTTCGGCTCGTCAAGGGCGGCGGCGGCGCGCTATTACGCGAAAAAATCGTCGCCACAGCCTCGCGGCGGATGGTCGTCATCGCCGATTCCTCGAAATATGTGAAGACGCTTGGCAAGTTCCCCTTACCGGTGGAAGTGACCGCCTTCGGACTCGAAGTCACGCGCCGCATGATTTGCGCGGCGGCGGAGGCCGTGGGATCGAGCGGCGAGATTACGCTGCGCAAGACCGCGCAAGGCGAAATCTTCGTCAGCGACAACGGCAATTATATTGTCGATTGTCATCTCGGCGCGCTGCACAATCCAGAGCAGCTGGCGGAGCGGCTGAGCGCCATACCGGGGGTCGTCGAGCATGGGCTGTTCATAGGGATCGCCAAAGCCGTCATCAGCGTGGGTTCTGGCGGCGTTGAAGTTCTCGGTCAGCTCGGCGAGGCGATTTAGAGGATGCTTTTGCGAACGCTGAGGAGAGTTTCGATTGCGGAAGACTAACGGAAGATCCCGGCTGGCGCCGGTCTTTGGCCTCATGGGGATCTCTTTTTTAGCGCTTGCGACGGTCGGGTCCGCGATTGCGCAGCAAAAGGCGCCCGCCGCGCCGCGGCCCGCAAGTCCCGCGCCGGTAGTCGGCCCGCCGATCAAACCCAGCCATCTCGCTGCGGCGCGCGCCTTGGTGATCAGTTCGGGAATGTCGCGCTCATTCAGCGTCGTCATTCCGCAGTTCATCGATCAGATCAACGATTCGCTGACCCAAACACGGCCGGAAATCGCTCAGGACCTGAGAGAGGTTCTGACCAATCTGAGGCCCGAATTCGACAAGCAGGCCGACGAAATGACGGATATCGCCGCGCAAGTCTTCGCCAAACGCCTCAACGAGGCGGATATCAACGCCGCGGTCGCCTTTTTCAACAGCTCCGCCGGAAAGCAATATGTGGCGACGCAACCGGCCGTCCTCTCCGACATCGTGACCGC
This sequence comes from uncultured Alphaproteobacteria bacterium, assembly GCA_963815815.1. Taxonomy (GTDB): domain Bacteria; phylum Pseudomonadota; class Alphaproteobacteria; order Rhizobiales; family Beijerinckiaceae; genus Methylocapsa. The sequence goes on along the minus strand of CAWFIA010000002.1, from coordinate 146,427 downwards.
CATGCAAGGCTGGCAGGGCAAGGTATCGAGCAACATGATGCAGCGCGTGCGTGAGGAGATGAAGAAAAAAGGGCACGACATCTAACAAATGCCGGGCCGCTGGGCGCGGCCGCGAAAGTCGCCCAAAAGCTTGTTCTGGGATGTTCGCGCGGAGGCGGCGAGTGGCTGATTTCGATCTTGATCTTTTCGTCATCGGCGCTGGCTCCGGCGGCGTGCGCGCCGCGCGGATCGCCGCCGGCTACGGCGCCCAAGTCGCCATCGCCGAAGAGTTTAGGGTCGGCGGCACCTGCGTCATCCGCGGCTGCGTGCCCAAAAAGTTGATGGTCTACGCCAGCCGCTTCAGGGACGATTTCGACGACGCCCCGGGCTATGGCTGGACGATTCCGGCGTGCTCCTTCGATTGGGCGAAGCTCGTCGCCGCGAAAGAAAAGGAAATCTCCCGCCTTTCCGCGATCTATCGCGCCAATCTCGACAAGGCTGGCGTCGCCATCATCGACAGCCGCGCCGAGGTCGAGGACGCGCACGCCGTGCGTCTCCTCTCCGACGGACGAAAGCTTTGCGCGCGCAAAATCCTGATCGCGACAGGTGGCGCTCCGGTGCTGGAGCCCGCCATCCCGGGCCGCGAATTCGCCCTCACCTCGAACGAGATTTTCGACTTGCCGTCCTTGCCGGAGCGCCTCTTGATCGTCGGCGCCGGCTACATCTCCGTTGAATTCGCCTCGATTTTCGCTCGGTTCGGAACCAGGGTCGCGATCGCGACGCGCGGCGAAAATGTCCTGCGCGGCTTCGACGACGATATTCGCTGCTGCGTGCGCGAGGCGCTGATTGAAGCCGGCGTCGATCTGCATTTTAGCCATCTGCCGACGCGCATGGAAAAGACCACGGATGGCTTGCGCGCGCACCTGACCGAAGGGCTCTTCCTCGATGTCGACCAGGTGATGATCGCGACCGGCCGCCGCCCCAACACGAAGGGGCTCGGGCTCGAAAAGGCGGGCGTTCGGCTGAATGGCGTCGGCGCCGTCGTCGTCGACGCCTTCTCGAAATCGAGCGTCGACTCGATTTACGCCGTGGGCGACGTGACCGACCGGATCGCGCTGACGCCGATCGCGATCCGCGAGGGCCATGCTTTCGCCGACACCGTCTTCGGCGGTAAGCCGACCGCCGTCGATCACGTCAATGTTGCGACCGCGGTGTTCACGACGCCGGAGGTGGGGACGGTGGGCCTTACCGAGCACGAAGCGCGCGCGGCTTACGATTGCGTCGATATTTACGAGGCGAGCTTTCGCCCGCTGAAAGCAAGCCTCTCGGGGCGGGCGGAAAAAACCTGCATGAAGATCGTCGTCGACGCTGAGACCGACGTCGTGCTCGGCGTGCATATTTTCGGCGAGGGCGCCGCCGAAATGGCGCAGATTGTGGCCATCGCCGTCAAGCTACGCGCGAAAAAGGCCGATTTCGACGCGACGATCGCGGTGCATCCGACCTCCGCCGAGGAGCTGGTCACCATGCGCATGCGCACCGCCCGCCATGAGCGCGCCATGCCCGGCCCCGAGGCGCCCGACGCGGCGGTGATGGAGGCGTAGCGCGGACGCCTAATGCGCGGGATCGAAATTGTTATGCGTTGCGCCAGAAGAAGTCTTTCGCATCCCTTCCGATTAAACTGAATGCCTTTCGATTTGTACGATGTGACGCCGGCCGGGACCGACAGTTCGGGGTCGAAGCCGTGGGCCGTCCCGGCCATCCTAGCATATTATTGGTAACCGCTATATTCCAAGTAGGGGCGGAGCGTTCTAATACCAACGGCATTAGGCAACAACCGACGCCCAAGCTCGTGTGGCGATTGAGGCGATGCGCTTTGACTCAGCAGTGAGGGCGTTCCATGCGGCGCAACATGCGTCAAGGATCTCATCATAGTTTTCGAACACGCGGTTGCTCAAATGGTTCTGGCGCAGGAACTGCCAAATGTTTTCGACCGGGTTCAACTCGGGGGAATAGGCTGGTAGGTGGAGCAGACTGATGTTGCCGGGGACCCGCAGCTTGCCGCCAGTTTGATGCCATCCGGCTCCATCGAGGAGCAGCACGGCGTGGCTGCCTTGCGTCACTTGGCTGCTGATCTCCTCGAGATGCAGGCTCATCGCTCGGGCGTTGGCGTAAGGCAAGACCAAAGCCGCGCCGATATCCCTGCAAGGACAGACGGCGCCGAATATGTAGGCCCATTCGCGTCGCTGATCGCGCGGCGCGGGCGGCCGGCTGCCGCGCTCGGCCCAAACGCGAGTGAGCGTGCCCTGCTGGCCGACGCGGGCTTCGTCTTGCCACCAGAGTTCAATCGGTTTTTCGCGTGCATGCTCGGGGATTGCGGCCTTGACCAGATCGGCGAAGTTTTTTTGTGCGCCTCCTGCGCCGCAGGATCTTGCTGTGGATGGCGGGGCCGCACCGACAAGCGCCGGAACCCCAGCCGGCGCAGCATCGCGCCGACGTTGCGCTCGGCCAGGGTCACATGGAACTGGGTCTTGATCACGCGGGCCAGATCCACTCGTCGCCAGCGCACCACGCCGTCGACGGCAAGGTCAGGTCCTTTGCGAACCATCTCCGCCACAAGAGCTTCTTGTTCGGGCGTGAGGCGCGGCTTCGGCCCGGCCGCGATGCGGTTGCAGAGCCCGGCGACGCCTTCGGCGTTGTAGCGTAGAACCCAATCGCGCAAGGTCTGCCGATCCATGCCGCAGAGCTTGCCGGCTTCGCCCCGATTATATCCTTCAAGCACTAAGGCCAGCGCCAACATCCGCCGCGCCGCATTGGCGTCCTTGCTGTGCGTCGCCGCTTCGCGAAGCTCCGCTGCAGTGAAATCATCGCGCGTGATCGCCAAGGCTTCCGGCATCAAAATCTCCCCAAATCATCTCCAATCCGAAGAAATCACGACAGTGCGAATTTGCGAAGACCCCTCGAGTCAGACGCCAATGCCGTTGGTATAAGTGGCTAATTTGGATCCGGAAGAGATTAGCGAGCGACTGATCTGCGCAGACTGTGTGAGGGAGCAGTTCCTCAAGGGGCGTGTCGAGAACGAAGGTGTCCCTGGCACCTGCGACTACTGCAATGGTGCGGGGCGGACTGTCTTGATGGGACAATTGGCCAACAGAGGGTGTCCTAAACGATGTGTAAGCAGGTTTCTGTGAGTTTACCTTTTGAAGGAGACTCGCATGACGACCGAAACGACGATTGCGCCGGAGCTTCTTGATCAGCTGCTTTCTGGCTATTCGAAACCGGATGATCTGCTCGGCGAGGAGGGCCTCTTCAAGCAATTGAAGAAGGCCTTGATCGAGCGGGCTCTCGGGGCGGAGCTGACCGAGCATCTCGGCTATGAAAAAGGCGATCCGGCCGGCCGCGGCAGCGGCAATAACCGCAACGGCGTCAGCTCGAAGACGGTTTTGACGGATGACGGCGAGATCGAGATCGCCGTGCCAAGAGACCGCGCCGGGACCTTCGAGCCGCAGCTGATCCCCAAGGGCCAGACGCGCTTCGAGGGCTTCGACGACCGGATTTTGAGCCTTTACGCGCGCGGCATGACGGTGCGCGAGATCCAGGGCCATCTTGTCGAACTCTACGGGATCGACGTCTCGCCGGACCTGATTTCGAGGGTGACCGACGCCGTCCTCGACGCGGTGCGCGAATGGCAGAACCGGCCGCTCGATCCCGTCTACCCGATCGTGTTCTTCGACGCCCTGCGGGTCAAAATCCGCGACGAGGGGCTCGTCAAGAACAAGGCGGTCTATGTCGCGCTCGCGTACAACGGCAATGGCGAAAAGGAGGTCTTGGGTCTGTGGATCGAGCAGACCGAGGGCGCCAAATTCTGGCTGAAGGTCGTCAACGAGCTCAAGAGCAGAGGCGTGAACGACATTCTGATCGCCGTCGTCGACGGCTTGAAAGGCTTTCCAGAGGCGATCACCACGGTGTTTCCGCAGACCCTGGTTCAAACGTGCGTTGTGCATCTGATCCGCAACAGCCTGGCCTTCGTCAGCTGGAAGGACCGAAAAGCGGTCATGCCGTCTTTGAAAGCGATCTACCGCGCCGAGGCCGCCGACATCGCGCTGACCCGGCTCGAGGAATTCGAAGCGGAATGGGGAAAGCGCTATCCGGCGATCGGCAAGATCTGGCGACGAGCCTGGGAGCACGTCATTCCATTTTTCGGCTTCGCCCCGAGCATCCGAAAAATGATCTACACCACGAATTGCGTCGAAGCGCTGAACCGCTCGCTGCGCAAAATCATCAAGACCCGCGGCAGCTTTCCCAACGACGAAGCCGCCTTGAAGCTGCTCTACCTGGCGATAAAAAATGCTGGCCTTCGCTGGCGGCGAGGGATTGAATGGACGGCCGCAATGGGGCAATTTGCCATCCAGTTTGGCGATCGCTTTCCAGGGGCGGCGCGATGACCCTGGAAGAAAACCAACCGATCACGGAAGCCCCTTACACAAAATAGCTAACACTCCCGATTTGTGTGCTATCCGGTTTTGGTTTTGCACCCGCGATTTGAACTGTGCCGCTAATACGAATGTACCAGCGACTACTTGCCCTAACGTTGCGCACCGCTATGAGGGGCTGAGCTTCGACGGTGATTTCTGAACGGAAAAGCTCATGAGGCCCTCCTTTTGAGGATCATCGCGAATCTCCGTGGCTGCTTTCGTCGTGGCAAAGAGAATTCTCGATCATATCGCTAAACCGTGCGGGAGATCCCCCGGCTCTGCCGGGGAGGCAGCAATAGTTTGACGTTTCCTGAAGTCCATCGTGACCATCGCTTTTGTGAGCCGCCAAGCACACGAAAGGTCAAGTCACGATGGACGAGTTTGAGAGTTTAAGTCACACAAAGTGGGAGTGCAAATATCACGTCGTGTTCATCCCGAAGTTCCGCCGCAAGGCGCTATACGGGCAACTGCGGGATCATCTTGGAGAATTGCTTCGTAAGTTAGCAACACAAAAGGAAAGCCGGATCGAAGAAGGGCATTTGATGCCGGATCATGTGCACATGATGATTTCGATCCCGCCGAAATACGCGGTTTCTCAGGTGATCGGATATGTCAAGGGCAAGAGTGCGATCCATCTGGCCCGCGTTTACGGGGAACGGCGGCGCAATTTTGTAGGGCAACATTTCTGGGCGCGAGGATATTTCGTCTCGACCGTGGGGAGAGACGAAGCTGCGATCCGGGAATACATCAAGAGCCAGGAAAAGGAAGATCAGAGGCTGGAGCAACTGAACCTCTGGCGCTGATCGGCCACCATCAGGTGGCCCAATGAACCGGGGACGCGTCAGCGTCCCCTCCCAGCCGCTTTGAGCGGCTCACATAAATAAAGCCCCCGGCTCTGCCGGGGGATAGTTACAAGCGGCAACCGAGCGATGGTCAACTTGCCATGGCCCATCCTCACCAAATCCCCCCTTCAAACCAGACGGCCGTCACCGGACGGATACGCAGGATGACACCTGTATCAAACATCAAATCGATGGCTTAGGCGGCAGTGCAAACCACAGGCGCTGCATTGGTGCGAGTAGCTTTCACCAACCCCCGCCTTCGAAGGACTGGCAGGGAAGGGCCGAAACCGGGATGGCCGGTTTGGAGAAACAGGTGCGGTTAGCGCCTTCGAAAACGGGAGCTCCGGCGGGCGTGCGCGCTATAAATTTGTGCCAATGGCCGCGTGGATTTTTATCAATAATGGCCAGGCCCTGGTCGTCGTAATAGGCCCCTAGTACCCGGAATCATGGATTGGCGAAACATGGGTTGAGGCGTTTCCGGTGCACCTCGGATTTGGTCCAGACGAAGGGCTCGGCGGTCTCGTTATAGTCCTTGATGAAGGCGTCGATGTGGGCCTTGAGTTCATCGACGGCCTTGAACGATGCGCCGTCGAGGGATTTGCGGGCGAGAATCGAGAACCAGATTTCGACCTGGTTCAGCCAGGAGGTGTGGGTTGGCGTGTAGTGGAAGCGCACGTTCTTGTGACGGGCCAGCCACATGTCGCGCTTCGGCTTATGAGTGGAGAGATTGTCGAGGATCACATGGATCTCCTTGTCTCGATTGGCGGCTGTGACCTCGTTCATGAAAGCGAGGAACTCGACCCGGCGGCGGCGCCTGGAATGGCGGCCGATGACCTTGCCGGTGGCGACGTCGAGGGCGGCGAACAGCGTCGTCGTTCCGTGCCGCTTGTAGTCGTGCGACTGGCCGGTAAGCGAGCGGCCGTTCGGCAGCCTGAGATAGCCTTGGGCGCGCTCCAAGGCCTGGATCGAAGGCTTTTCGTCGATGGCGAGCACGATCGCGTTCTCGGGCGGCGCCATGTAGAGGCCGACGATCTCGGCCGCTTTCGCCACGAAATCGGGATCATCGCTCTCGCACCAGGACTTGCGGCCGGAAAGGTCGATCTTTTGAGCGCGAAGAAAGCGCCAGATATATTGCTCGTGCACGTCGCCGAGCGTGCGGGCGATCAACACCGCCGTCCAATTGGCGTAGCCTGCGGGCGGCTTTTCATCGAGCAGCGCCAGAATTCGCCGGCCGGCTTCGGGGCCATACTTCGGCTGAGGGCCGCGGTTTCCGGTCTCGCTGAAGCCCGCGACGCGATCCTTGGCATAACGCACCCGCCATTTCGACGCCGTGCCGATCGTGCAGCCGACCTCGCGCGCAATCGCCCGCGTCGAGGCTCCATCCGCCGCCAGCAAAACAAGGCGCGCCTTGAAATGCGTGCGCTGTTCCGTCTTGGTCGAACGCACCAGGCTCTCAAGCTCGCCGCGTTCGTCGGCCGTCAAAATAATCGGGGTGGCTTCGGGAATGGTCTTGCTGCTCATGCAGCCTTGAATCACGAGTCAGCCTTTTGCGATAGCTGGTACTAGCCGACCCTGGGCAAGATCCTCGCCGACCAGGAAGGTTGGTTCAAACAGGATGCCCTGGCCGGCCAATCCCGCCGCGTGCAGCACGCTCGCGTCACTGGCGAGCAGGTTGCCGCCGACCTCGAGCGCGATCAGTCCATGGGGACCCTGAAACAGCCAGTGTGTATCCGCGGCGTTGCCGGCGGGAGTGAAGCGCAAGCAATTGTGCTCCGCCAGATCGGACACCGTGCGAAACCTGCCATGCGCGGCAAGTTATTCCGGTGCGGCGCAGACCACCATACGTGAAGTGCTGAGCGGGCGCGCGAGCAGCTCGGAGTTCGCCAAAGGCCCGGAGCGGACGGCGATGTCCCAGCCCTCCTCGACCAGATCGACCAGCCGGTTGGTCAACCCAAGTTCGACGGTGACGGCCGGATAGTGCCGGGCGTAGTCGGGCAGCAGTGGCGCGATATGTCGTACGCCGAGGATTGACCCGCAACAGGCCGCGCGGCTCCAGCCGATCGGCCGATATGCTGGCCTCGATCTCGTCCACCTCGGCCAGAAGGGACCGGCAGCTATCACAATAATTGACGCCGGCCTCGGTCAGCACAAGGCGGCGTGTGGAGCGGTGCAGCAGTGGCACGCCCAACCGTCGTTCGAGCGCTTCAACGTGTTTGGTGACCATGCGGGGCGACATCCCGAGCCGGCGGGCGGCCCCAGTGAAGCTGCGGGCGTCGGCGGTGGCGACGAAGGCCTGCATGCTAGCAAGCCGATCCATTGATCTCATGCTCCTGGTGTGAGCTGATCGCAGTTTTTGCGCGATTATCCTGAGCATGGGAAGGAGCCATCTGACTCCGCGAAGGGTCCCGCTTCTCTCACGGAGTCATCCTATGAGCCATGTTTTGCTGCTCCGCTCGAGCCTCTTTGGCGACCAGTCGAAATCGGCGCAGATCGCCGAGGAGTTCGTCGCGGCGTGGCGCCGGGCGCATCCCGGCGCGGTGGTGACGGAGCGCGTGCTCACCCCTGCCTCGATGCCGCATCTCTCCAGCGACGCGCTCGGCGCGCTGATAACGCCGCCGGAGGAGCGGACGACCGAGCAGGCAAAAAGCGTCGCCTTCGCCGATCGCCTCATCGAGGAGCTCGAGGCGGCCGACACCATCGTGCTCGCAGTGCCGATGTACAACTTCTCGATCCTGTCGACGCTCAAGGCGTGGATCGATCATGTGGCGCGCGCCGGTCGCACCTTCCGCTACACCGCTTCCGGTCCCGAGGGCCTGCTCAAGGGCAAAAAGGTCGTCGCGATCACCGGGCGCGGTGGCTTCTATACCGGCGACAGCCCGGCGCGGTCGCTCGATTTCCAGGAGCCGTATCTGCGCGGCGTCCGGGGCTTCCTCGGCCTCACAGATATCAGCTTCATCCATATCGAAGGTCTCAAGGTGAGCCCGGAGACGGCCGAAAAGGGCATCGCGCGCGCCCGTGCGGCGATCGCCGGGACGATCGAGGCCTTAGCCGAGGCGGCGTGACCGCCAGGAGCTCCTTCAGAGACTCGCTCCTCGCATCTCCTGCTCCCGATAATCCCCAACGCAAGGAATCACAGACTATGAAAACCGTTCGCTTCGAACGCCAGGGCGCAATCGGATGCATCGTCCTTGCCAATCCGCCCTTCAACCGCGTCGACCGCCAATTTTCGGAATGTCTTCGGCAGGCGGTTCATGACGCGAGCGAAAGCGACATCCGTGTTCTGGTGGTCCAGACAGAAGGACCGTACTTCAGCTTCGGCTCCGACCTGCGGGAGTGGACCGATAAGGACGTGAATTGGTTCCGCACCTTTATCGCGGAAGTCAATCTATCCTATCGCGCGATCGAAGCTTTGAAGGTACCGACCATCGCGGCCGTCCAGGGCGTCGCGTTTGGCGGCGGCTTCGAGCTTGCCCTCGCCTGCGATTTCATCGTTGCGGCGGAGAACGCCGTCTTTCGCTGTGTAGAGGTGACTTCGGGAATGGTGCCGGCCGCAGGGGCGCTGCAGCGTCTGGCTGAGACTGCTCAAGGCCTGGTCGTCTGGCGGTGTCCCGGCGGCCGACGCCGTGATGCTCGAAGTTGTCACGGATCTCTTCAATACCGAGGATTGCACGCGCGGTTTCTTGAATAGGGCAGAGGCCATAGATCGCGGCGTCCAGCCTCCGGAAATGATTTTCAACAACCGATGAAGCGCGGGGACCGAGCACATGCCGATCTCTACGCTCGACGCCTTTGCGCCGGCGGTACGAGCCTGCGAGAAGGACGGCAATGGGTAATTTGTTCTTCGTCCGGACGATCCCCGGAGATCAGCATGATGATGGAACAGTCGGCTCCGTACCGAGAGCTGTCGCAGGGCATGCAAGCACGAATGTCCGCTCCGTCGTGCCAAACCGCTCAAAGCGGTCGTTTCGCTATCGGCCCGGTCCCGGCCTTGACACTGTGAGGGCAATTTACGCCCGTGACCGCCATTCGGACGGGTTGGTGCCCGGCTCGATAGCGGACGTTCGCTTCGGCGATCCAGGGCGACAATCCGGCTTGGCGGCCGCCGCGTGCCTTAGACGACGGGCGGGAGGTCTACATCAAAGTTCCCGACTGGCATCCCGCCGTGCATGGCCTCGAGTGCAAGGCGGCTCGCTCAGGCGCTCCAGGCATACGCCTGGAACGGCACCTCCAACGGCGGTTTCGTGACGCTGCCGGTATAGTTGGTGATGGTCGAGGCGGCGACCACGGCGATCACCTCGAGCAAATGATGCTTGCCGAAGCCGGCGGCGAGGAACTGCTCGGCTACCTGATCATCGATCCGCCCGCGCTTTTCGATCAGCGTCCGCGCCAGCGTCGAGAGCGCGCCGAGCTTGCTGTCTTTCGGCGAGCGGCCGGCGCGGATCGCGTCGACATCCGCTGGATCCAGGCCTTCCTTCAGCGCCAGTGCGGTATGGAACGCGACGGCCCAGGTGCAGGCATTCGTCACCGCGTTGGTGAGCAGCAGGGTCTGGATCTGCAGCTCGGTGAAGCTGCCGCCATGGACCCGGCCGAACAGGCCGACGAGGCTGTTGATCAGCACCGGCGATGTCGCCATTGCACCGGCGATGTTGGGGATCATCCCGAACGCCGCCTGCAGGTCGCGCAAAGCGGGCTTCGTGGCCTCCGGGGCGGAGTCGATCGTGTAGACTGGAAAGGGGACCATTTGATTTTGCCTTTCGGAAGGGTTGAGCAAGCTCGACGCGGCTACCCGCCCCTCGCCGTCCGCCGCCGTGCCGCGTAACTCCGACAACTGCCGGGACCGATATTGGGTCGGTGCGTCTTACGCAGTCTATTTAGGCTTGCGCGGCGATGTGTGCTCGCCAAACTCCCCACCTTCTGCGCCACGTGGCGTCATCGGCGTCCATGGTGGCCAAATCATCCTTCAGTCGGCACTACCCCGAACAAGTTGTACGGCAGCGCGAGCGCTACATACTGAAGCGGGCGCGATAATCCTGCGGGGTCGTCGACAGCAGGCGCAGAAAGCTGCGCCGCATCGTCTCTTCCGTCCCAAAGCCGCATTGCTGCGCGACGCGCTTGACCGGGACCTTGGAGTCCGAAAGCTGCCGCCGCGCCGCCTCCAACCGCAGCCGCTCCACCGCCCGGGCCGGTGTGAGCCCGGTCGCCTCGATGTAGTGCCGACTGAAGCTGCGCTCGCTCATTCCGGCCTGGGCGGCAAGGACGGGAAGCGACAGATCGCGGCTGAGATTCTGGTTGATCCAGGCGTGGAGCCGGCCGAACCGCTCCTCGTCGGCTTGGAGCGAGAGGGCCGCGCTGAACTGTGCCTGCCCGCCGGGCCGCTTGAGGAACATCACCAAGTACCGCGCCACGGCCAGCGCCACCTCTCTACCGAGGTCCTCTTCCACCAGTGCCAATGCCAGGTCGATCCCGGCGGTCACGCCCGCCGATGTCCAGACCGAGCCGTCACGCACGAAAATTGGATCGGACTCGACAAGCACGGCCGGAAAGCATTGCGCGAGTTCCTCGCAGAACGACCAGTGCGTTGCCGCGCGGCGTCCGTCGAGAACGCCCGCGGCTGCCAGCAGAAAAGCGCCGGTGCAGACGGAGGCGGTGCGCCGCGCCGTCTCCGCACGGCCCCGGACCCAACTTACGAGCCCTGGATCGGCAGCGGCTGCTTTGACGCCCTGGCCGCCGGCGATCATTAAGGTGTCGAGCGGCGTGTCGAGGGGCGACAGATCGCCGGTCGCGAGAACGATGCCGGCAGACGCCGTCACGCTCGGCGTCTGTCGAGCGACGATCCGGAGCGTGTAGGGCGGCGCCGCGCCGGTATTGGTGACGGTGTCGTTGGCCGTCGCGAAAACCTGGAGCGGCCCCGTGACGTCGAGCAGCTGCACGGCCTGGAACGCGACCACTTCGATCAGCCGCGACGCCGGTTTTCTCTGCAGGTTTGGCAGGATCTGTGGGGGCTTTGGCATTATCGCCATCTGATGCCATGCCAAAGTGTCGTTGTCCACTTCAGCCTGTATTCAGGAGATGCTCATGCTACCGAACGACACTCATCTCGAGATCGGATCCCTGGTCTTCGATGCTATGGACCAGCTCGACTTGACGGGACCGTTCGAAGTTCTCTCTCGCATCCCGAACTCGACCTATCGTCTCTACGGCAAGACCGCTGGCACGGTTCGCGACATCAAAGGGCTGCGCCTGATGCCGGATGCGAGCCTGGCAGAGGCGCCCCGCTCGACGTGCTCCATGTCCCAGGCGGCTTCGGTCAAGAGGCGCTGATGGAGGACGAGGCGGTACTCGGCTGGATTCGTCGCCAGGCCGAGGGGGCGCGGGCCGTGTTCCCGGTCTGCACGGGCGCGTTGCTCTGCGGGGCGGCGGGGCTGCTGAAGGGACGGCGGGCGACAACGCATTGGGGCGTCGTTCCGCCTGCTGCCGCTTTTTGGCGCGACCCCTGTCAACGAGCGGGTCGTGGTCGACGGCAACTGGGTTTTTGCCGCCGGTATGACGGCGGGGATCGACAGCGCATTGCGTCTGGCCACCGAATTGCGCGGTGCGCCGGACTGGCAGGCCTTTCCCGCGTTGAAGATAGTGTGACAAATCTGTATCAAGATGCCAGCGTATCGCGGGGAATTGCTGCTAGGGCTGAGCAGATCGAGCAAAGAGGGGGACGGCGATACGCGCCGATAACTCCCATAGCTTCTCAAAGCATCATACCGGAACATGCCCGCATCATGGCGGTGTCGCGAAATGGGAATGAGGCAATGCCGCGCGTCCCGGCGACCGAGCTTACGGAGAGCGACGGCTGCTACGCCGGATCGATGGGGGACTTCAAGCGTGGTGGCGACGTGGTGGCGAGTTATCGCTAAGCGATCAATCAAAAATCGCATTTGCACTCTTTAACTTATTGATTGTATTGGTGGAGCCAGACGGAATCGAACCGACGACCTCTTCAATGCCATTGAAAAAAATACCCAAGACAAATTTCGACATATGAAGACATCATAGCCAATAATTGCCTTTATTTCCCTTGATAATAGGCCAATTGTCGACTAATGTCTTGGATATTGGGTAACAGGCTAAGACACGCCGTTTTTGTTACCCCATGTTACCCCGACATGATGTCCTCATTCCGCGAGAAATGCAAATGGCCAAGGCTCTGACGGCCATAGCGCTCAAAAATCTGAAACCGAGCGAGGTCCGAAAAGAAGTCCCCGATGGATTGATCCGGGGGCTTTTTTTCGTCCTGCAGCCGACAGGCAAGGCGAGCTGGGCGGTCAGGTATCGATCTGGCGGCCAGACACGGAAGCTCACGCTTGGAACTTATCCCGCGATCGACCTCAAAGCCGCCCGAGAACTCGCCAGCCATGCTCTGGTCAAGGTGGCGGCCGGCGATGACCCGGCGGCCGAAAAGCAGGCAGCCAAGAAAACCGAGAGGCAGACGGAAGATCATGATCTCGTCGAAAAAGTCGTCGAAACTTTCATCGAACGTTACGCAAAACCCAACACCCGGTCATGGGCTGAGACAGAGCGGAGTCTAAAAAAGGATGTCGTCGGGGCATGGAAGGGTCGCCATCTTTCAGAGATCGGCAAGGCTGATGTTCATGAACTTCTAGACAAGATCGTTGATCGTGGATCGCCAATAGCGGCCAATCGCACCCTCGCAACCATGCGCCGCATGTGCTCCTGGGCTGTCGAGCGAGATATCATCAAGGTCTCCCCTTGTGACGGCGTGAAGGCCCCATCCGTCGCGCGAAGCCGTGACCGCATCCTGAGCGACGAGGAGCTTCGTTCAGTCTGGCAAGCCGCCGATCAAATCGGTTGGCCGTTCGGCGCGATTGTTAAATTGCTTATTCTCACCGGGCAGAGGCGCGATGAGGTCGCCGGGATGCGTTGGAGCGAGATTGACCTGAACGCCAAGACTTGGACGCTTCCGCGTGAGCGCGCGAAAACCAATGTTGAGCATGTGGTTCCGCTGTTCGATGAGGCGATAGCCATCATTGCGACATTGCCTCGGATGTCTTCAAAGGCCGGCTATGTCTTCACGACGAACGGAACAAATCCTGTTTCGGGCTTTGCGCGGGCGAAGCAGAGGCTCGACCACGAGCTGGCTAAGATGATGCCCGATATGCCTCCATGGGTCATCCATGATTTGCGGCGGACCTTCGCCAGCGGTTCGGCCAAACTCGGGATTAGATTGGAGGTTATCGAGAAAATTCTAAATCACACCTGCGGGACGTTCAGAGGCGTCGTAGGCGTCTATCAGCGGCATGATTTCGCCGATGAGCGGCGGAACGCATTGCAGACCTGGGCGCGCCATGTCGATGGGATCACAAGCGGCAAGCAGGCGGAGAACATCATCAAGCTTGCGGCGAGGACTTGAGAGCGACAGTAAATTTATGCGGTGCGGACAAGCGGCCCTGGGGCGACCAGTGGCCGCTTTCTTTTGTCCTGGCATTGCTCGGGTCAGGAAAGTCGAAGCCTTGTGGAGGCGCAGGAAGCCCTTCGGCGTGGCCGCCTGATAGATAGCGGCGGAGGCGCTTCCTTGAGCCTGTGGGCGCTTCGTAAAACCAAATCGCCATCCTGAGCTTGTCGAAGGGCCGTCGTCGATCTCTGCTCATCCAATAGCATGACGCTATGCGCAACGGCTGCATATAGCTGTGAATGCATCATCATTATGCGCGCGTGCACCACTCCCACACATGCAGACGCAATTTGCTCAATATCACCGAATGCAGCATTGATTATTTCGATGCAGAGAATCTCGAACTCCCGAATTCGACAGAAAGTTTTTATGCAATGAGTTTTGTTGCAGAGAATTTCGAGACTTCCGAACTCGGTGTATTAAAAATCACAACATATGTGCAGTGGATTTTATAGTGTATGCTGCAGTGTATATGCAATGGTGCAATAGTGCATTTTATGATGCATTAGTAGAAGTTATGCATGCAGCGCATGTACATAATAGACCTTATACCAATCTTTACAACGGTTTACACCTTCATTAGCCAAGCTTATGATATTATTTGTATTATCTGTTCCTTGTCAATTCGATGAATTCGTAAATGTTGTCTTGACTTGTGCTTGTAACAGCCCCCAAAGGCCCCCATTATTACAGGCATCAAGCGAGGAACCGAGCCAAAGCTCAGCCTCGGCTTGGTCCCGAATTCGACCGGCCAGCAGCAACGGCGAGCGCCTTGGCCGAGCTGAACTTCTGAAAAAAAAAATGATGACTTTACAAATGACTCAAAAAATGAATGCCGCGCCCGAAACTCTACCCGACCCGCTCGTGCCAGCCACAGCTATCGCCGCTGAACTTGGCGTCTGTAAGCGAACGCTGCCGCGTTGGATTGAGAAGGTGAATTTTCCTCGGCCGCTGTTAATTCGGGGCAGATGGTTTTTCTATCGATCTGAAATCGAAAAGTGGAAAGCATCGCGCATCCGACTGGATTGCTGAGCCTGCATCACGGTTTTAGGTTGGCATTGTACACATGCACACGCACATACACATGTCCATTATGGGTTCCATTCTCACCATTATTGTCATCATCGTCATTACTACCACCATCACCATGTTGTGGTAGTAAAAGAAGTAAACTGGATCGCTGGGCCTACATCACGTGGATGCGAGCTAGCTATTGACGACAAGCGCTGATGGTTGATGGTGAACAAAAGGCGATGGGTGAGGACCAAATGATGATTCAAGAATTTAATTTAAAGGATAGCAGTAATGCATTGCGAAAAGAAAAGGCCGCCAGCGATGAAAGCATCTGGCGGCTCAAGGGAAAGAACAGCAACTCCATATCGCAGTTCCGCCGGGGAAAGGCAAGCGAAATCTGAGGCGAAAGCTAAGTCTTGGCTGCGATCCCGGCCCTGCAATTCAGCCAGCGGCCAAGCGGCCGAGGGCGCGCCATGAGGGCGAGCGACATTTATAATGTCGGCGGCGAGGGCGCACTGAAATCCTGGCATGCGCCTGCCGCTGTCGACGTTCTGGACGTAGCCGAAATCCGCGACTTCCTCCAAATTATCCATAAGCAAGCCGCGCAACTAGCTGCGCCTCTCAAAGAGAAAAAATTGCATCCCGGCCGCTTACAGTTGGATTTCATCAACCCCTTCGACGGGACGACTATTCCACATCGTTACGATATCGGCGATGTGGATCGCATGGTTAAGGATGCGATCCGACAATCTGAGACGGGCTGGAATATTTATGTTGAAGGGCGAACTGTTAGTTCTACTAAATCACAAAATCGAGGGAGATTCGCGTCGCGAGCAAATCTGGTAACTTGTTGATTTGTTGATCGATACCCGGTGTTTGATATGGATCTCTCGAGACCAACCAGCCAAGCGCGTTTTGCCGCCTATGTCGAGGCTCTTGTTGAAGTGATCGGGCATGCCGATCGGGCCAAGCCCTTGAACGATTATTGCGTCGGGCTGTTGATGCCCGGCGAGCGCAAGAGCGTCGAGCCTATGGCGGCGATTGTTGCGCCGACACGCGTCTCGGCCAAACATCAATCGCTTCTGCATCTGGTCGGCGAAGCGCCCTGGTCGGACGAGGCGGTCTTGGGTAAGGTTTTCGAGCTGGTTCTGCCTTCCCTCGAGAGACAAGGCCCGATCGAAGCCTGGATCGTGGACGACACGGGCATTGCGAAAAAGGGGACCCATTCGGTCGGCGTCGCGCGGCAATATTGCGGCAGGCTCGGCAAGCAGGACAATTGCCAGGTCGCGGTGACGCTGTCGATCGCCAATCATACGGCGAGCCTGCCGATCGCCTACCGGCTCTATATGCCGGAGGCATGGGCAAATGATCAGGCACGCCGAAAAAAGGCGCATATCCCCAAGGAGATCGAGTTCAAGACGAAGCCACAGATTGCGCTTGATCAGATCCGTGCGGCTCATGCCGCAGGCGTCGCGCCGGGCGTCGTGCTGGCTGATGCGGGCTATGGCGTGAACGGCGGCTTTCGCGCCGGAGTGACAGCTTTGGATCTGCCTTACGTCGTCGGCGTCCAATTGACGCTGACCGTTTGGCCGCCCGGTCAGGAGCCTCTACCGGCAAAGCCCTGGAGCGGCCATGGCCGCAAGCCGTCTCGTCTGAACCGTGATCTTGAACATCAACCCGTCACGGTCAAGGAGCTGGCGCTGAGCTTGAAGAAAAAAGCATGGCGCAGCCTCACCTGGCGCGAAGGTTCGAACACGCCGCTCGCCTCGCGCTTTGCCGCTGTGCGTCTGCGCCCAGCCTCGCGTGATTGCAATCGGACCAAACCGCATCCGCTGGAATGGCTCATTGTTGAGTGGCCGAATGAAGAAGCTGAGCCGACGAAATATTGGCTCTCGACCTTGCCCAAGGACACGCCTTTGCAGGATCTCGTCGACAAGGCCAAATTGCGCTGGCGCATCGAACGCGATTACGAGGAGCTGAAAGGCGAACTCGGATTGGCCCATTACGAAGGTCGAGGTTGGCGTGGCTTTCACCACCACGCGACACTCTGCATCGCAGCTTACGGCTTTCTGATCTGCGAACGGGAAGCAATTCCCCCCTCAGCCTCCTGGCGGCGCAAGATGCCTCCGTTACCCAAAGGTTTTCGACCCCGCGGCGCCGCCGATCCGACCAGAACGTCACGTCGAAAACTCGATCGCGACGATCCGAAAACGGCTCACCGTCGCGCTCGCAAAAACCCTTATGCGATGTCCATGCTGTCAAACAACACACCGCCAGACAGCTACCCATATCCGTTCATGACACAGTAGAATTAGCAGTGATCTTAGAAAGGGTCGAGGCGACATTAATGATACTGTTTTTGTTTTCGCGCTAGCTGTTGATGACGATCGCGATAAGGGGCGATCTTGCAAGATAGATGTAGAACCTTCGCTGATTGTGGAGTCGAGCCCCGGCAACCGGCATCTGTGGCTATTTTTCGACCGTGCGATGGGGCCCCCTGCGATAGAGCTCGGACGACGGCTCCGCGCTGCGGCTGGCGATGTCGACGGCTGCAGCGGAACCATCACATCGCTCTTTCGGGTAGCCGGAAGTCCGAACTGGCCTGACGCAGCTAAAGTTTCCCGCGGCAGAACCATCTCCGCTACATCCATTCTCTCGCACACAGGCAAGCTGTGGCCGCCCGAAGATATGGCGGATGCATTTCCGCCAGTTCCAGAACATCGCTCTGCCGATGCGGATCACGACATCGGAGATTACGAAGCGGAGCTTATCGCACAACTTCTAAAGGCTATACCCAACAATCCGCCAGCTCATCATGATGTGTGGCGCAATTTGTTGTTCGCCTGCAAATGGGCGGCGGATCAAGCTGTGTCGGATGAGGTGAAAAAAAAGATAAAAGCTATCTTCTACGCATGGTCGGATCAGGCGAAGGGATGCAGATACGCAAAAACTGATCCAGGCGACAAACAGATTAATCGCATATGGAACAGCGCGAAAAGCGATAGAGAACGTCCGATCACTTTCGGTACGATAGTTAAGTACGCGAGTGAGTGCGGACTATCGCTTTGGGAAGCCGAGTGGAGAATTACTAAAGCCTGTGCAGACAGCCTCGATCGCGCAGCTGAAGACGACATTAAGAATAATAATTTATTGAATGATGTAGGAGCCGACTGACATGGCCCGCGAAAATAATATCAACGGTGGCGGCGCAAGCGATCCGGCGGCAGAATTCAAAAACCAGCGAGAGGATTATGGTGAATTTTTTAAACAAAAAACCGAGATGGATGATTTCAATGAACTTTGGGGCGACTATCAACCGAGGAAAAATGACCGGCCCCTACCTCCGCCGCCAGACCGGAGCAGCCTAACCCTTGAAGCGTGGATAAATAAGCCGATACCACTACGCGATTACCTGCTTGGCGGCGTCATGTGTACAACTTCGCGCTGGTTCGTTTACGGAGACACTGGTGTTGGAAAGACGCTCGTTTTTGCAGACCTAGCGGCCGCTGTAGCATCCTGCACAACATTTCTAGTATGGTCCGGTCAGCGTAAAGCGCGTGTGATGTATCTCGATGGTGAGTTGCCTATGGAGACATTTAAAGAGCGTATGCAATTAATCGCAAGACGATATGGAAGTGATATTGAATTTTATGGATACAATCGAGAAGCTTTCGGCGATGACGGTATGCCGCCGCTTAATACTTCACGCGGGCAGGACTGGCTGAAACGCGAGATTGAAGCAATCAAACCGGATTTAATAATTTTTGACTCTCTAATGTGTCTTTTGGAGGGATCGCTAAGGGAAGATGAAACATGGAAGCCAGTTCTCCCTTTTGTTTTCTGGCTCACCTCAAAACGCATTGCGCAAGTCTGGCTACACCACTCGAATGACATAGGCAAGGCCTATGGTGATAAGACGCGAGAGTGGCAGATGGATACAGTTATTTCTCTCTCTTATGTAATCGGGGATGATGGCGAGCAGGAGGAAGGCGCGATACAGTTAGAATTCCGTAAGTGCCGTTTGCGCACACCGGATAATACCGAACAATTTCAGCCACTCGTAATTAAACTGGTCGACCAAGAATGGCAGATTGAGACTGCAACCAAAAAAATCAACGGAGAAAAAAGTGGT
Organism: uncultured Alphaproteobacteria bacterium; assembly: GCA_963815815.1. GTDB lineage: Bacteria > Pseudomonadota > Alphaproteobacteria > Rhizobiales > Beijerinckiaceae > Methylocapsa. The sequence continues at coordinate 127,524 of CAWFIA010000002.1, read as the reverse complement.
GGACAGGCAGCAATTATCCGAGCTGAGTTTATGAATGCATATGAACGACTTGCGCATAGTGTTGAACCAACGACTGGTTTTGATGGTAACCCTGTGCGCAAAGTGCAGATAGCGGAGATTTCTACTCAATTGAAGTCACGAGGATTTCTTGACACGAATGATAAGGGCGCAGTCACGCCGGCAGCGCGGAAAATGCTTTCCACCGCGAAGTCCCTACTCCTGGCTTCAAAAAGGCTCATCGAACAGGATGGGTGGATATGGAAAGCATAAAAGACACACACGCCTTGGGTCATGTGCTTAGTTTAAGCCTATACGTTCTACGGCTAAGGCCAAGCGTTACGTTACCTGGCCCGTATAGGCCAAAGGTAACGGTAACGCGCCTTAATAGGGGCGTCGCGTTACCTCAACGTTACCAGGTAACGCGGCTGGTAACGCGGCAGGTAACGCTTAGGCTTAGCAATAACAACGCGGCCCAAGAGGCGAAAGACTACTAATAAACCACTGCACGACGCAGTGGTGTTAATTGGAAGGAACTTAATTCTACTGTGTCATGAACGGATATGGGTAGCTGTCTGGCGGTGTGTTGTTTGACAGCATGGACATCGCATAAGGGTTTTTGCGAGCGCGACGGTGAGCCGTTTTCGGATCGTCGCGATCGAGTTTTCGACGTGACGTTCTGGTCGGATCGGCGGCGCCGCGGGGTCGAAAACCTTTGGGTAACGGAGGCATCTTGCGCCGCCAGGAGGCTGAGGGGGGAATCGCTTCCCGTTCGCAGATCAGAAAGCCGTAAGCTGCGATGCAGAGTGTCGCGTGGTGGTGAAAGCCACGCCAACCTCGACCTTCGTAATGGGCCAATCCGAGTTCGCCTTTCAGCTCCTCGTAATCGCGTTCGATGCGCCAGCGCAATTTGGCCTTGTCGACGAGATCCTGCAAAGGCGTGTCCTTGGGCAAGGTCGAGAGCCAATATTTCGTCGGCTCAGCTTCTTCATTCGGCCACTCAACAATGAGCCATTCCAGCGGATGCGGTTTGGTCCGATTGCAATCACGCGAGGCTGGGCGCAGACGCACAGCGGCAAAGCGCGAGGCGAGCGGCGTGTTCGAACCTTCGCGCCAGGTGAGGCTGCGCCATGCTTTTTTCTTCAAGCTCAGCGCCAGCTCCTTGACCGTGACGGGTTGATGTTCAAGATCACGGTTCAGACGAGACGGCTTGCGGCCATGGCCGCTCCAGGGCTTTGCCGGTAGAGGCTCCTGACCGGGCGGCCAAACGGTCAGCGTCGATTGGACGCCGACGACGTAAGGCAGATCCAAAGCTGTCACTCCGGCGCGAAAGCCGCCGTTCACGCCATAGCCCGCATCAGCCAGCACGACGCCCGGCGCGACGCCTGCGGCATGAGCCGCACGGATCTGATCAAGCGCAATCTGTGGCTTCGTCTTGAACTCGATCTCCTTGGGGATATGCGCCTTTTTTCGGCGTGCCTGATCATTTGCCCATGCCTCCGGCATATAGAGCCGGTAGGCGATCGGCAGGCTCGCCGTATGATTGGCGATCGACAGCGTCACCGCGACCTGGCAATTGTCCTGCTTGCCGAGCCTGCCGCAATATTGCCGCGCGACGCCGACCGAATGGGTCCCCTTTTTCGCAATGCCCGTGTCGTCCACGATCCAGGCTTGAATGGGGCCTTGTCTCTCGATGGAAGGCAGAACCAGCTCGAAAACCTTACGCAAGACCGCCTCGTCCGACCAGGGCGCTTCGCCGACCAGATGCAGAAGCGATTGATGTTTGGCCGAGACGCGTGTCGGCGCAACAATCGCCGCCATAGGCTCGACGCTCTTGCGCTCGCCGGGCATCAACAGCCCGACGCAATAATCGTTCAAGGGCTTGGCCCGATCGGCATGCCCGATCACTTCAACAAGAGCCTCGACATAGGCGGCAAAACGCGCTTGGCTGGTTGGTCTCGAGAGATCCATATCAAACACCGGGTATCGATCAACAAATCAACAAGTTACCAGATTTGCTCGCGACGCGAATCTCCCTCGATTTTGTGATTCAGTAGAATTAATGTGTCTGATCTAGAAACCGCGCTATCCAGCATCGTCGCGCAGCAGCGGCCAACCCCGCGAATGCGGGAACGCGTCCGCGCAGAAGCCACCGCCAGCACTATCGCGGCCGCCATCTGCGCCAAAGAGCGATGATGATGCGGAGCTGCCTAAGCAGAAGCCGCCAGCAGCGCTCGGGCCGGCAGAGCTAATCGTACACAAAGCGATCCGCGATAGCGCGAAAGTTGGGCTCACTTTTATCGATGGATCAACGCTGACCGCTGCACCTGTAGCGATCGGACAATATGTTTTTTTGATGCGTGACGACGCTGGCGAAGTAGCGATCTTTAAACACGCGATCCGCATGGTGCGGCGGGCGTAACGGAGGAGGACATAATGCGTGGCGAGGATTTCAGCATAGACCTCGGCGAGTTCGACACCGAGCTGGAGGCGGCGCTCGCTTATGATAGAGCGGCCGTGCTGATTTATGGCGATGACGCGGACACAAACTTCCCGCCAGAGCAGAGCGCCCATGTCGTGTTTTCGCCCACAATCATGCGGCGAATTCTGGCGGCGAAGGCGGGGCCGAAGCTTCAATGACCCACCAGCTCGCAATCCGCACGGTGCGGCGAGTGTGGTTTTTAACAGAGGAAGGATAGAATGAATAGACAACACTCTAACTGATCTTCTACAGTTGCGGCCGGGCGGCGCGTGGTAAGCCATTGATATTGTTTGGATTGAGAGGTGATTCCCGCGAAAGTGTAGTGCCACGTGTGCGCCGTTTCTTATTGACTTGGAATGTGCATGCGCCAATTATGTGCGCACCACGAATAAGTCGGCGAGACGGTTCCGCGACATGTATTTCCGCAAGAAGACCTCGAGCGGCCGCGCCTATCTCCAGATCGTCGAAAGCCGTCGCCAAGGCGCGCAAGTGCGCCAGCAGGTGATCGCGACGCTTGGCCGCGTCGAGGAGTTGCGCGAGAGCGGGCAATTGGAGCGGTTGCTGCGATCGGGCGCACGCTTCGCCGCGAAAGCCATTGTCGTCGACGCCGTCGCCGACGGCGCTGTAACGGCGAGCGCGGCGCGACGCATCGGGCCCGCTCTCGTCTTCGAACGATTGTGGGAGGAGACCGGTTGCCGGAGGGTCGTCGAGGATCTCGCCGGTTCGCGCAAGCATGGCTTCCCGCTCGAACGCGCGGTGTTTCTCACCGTTCTGCATCGTCTATTTTCTGGCGGCTCCGATCGAGCGGCGGACCGCTGGCGGGAGGATTACCGGATCGATGGGGTCGAGAACCTCGACCTGCATCACCTCTACCGGGCGATGGCCTGGCTTGGCGGGGAGCTAGCCGAAGATCAACAGCACGGCGCCACGCCCTTCGCGCCGCGTTGCCTGAAGGACGCCGTCGAGGAGGAACTGTTCGCGCGGCGGCGCGATCTGTTCAGCACGCTCGATCTCGTGTTCATGGACACGACCAGCCTCTATTTCGAGGGAGCGGGCGGACAGACCCTCGGACAACGCGGCTTTTCCAAGGACCATCGGCCGGATCTCAATCAGATGATCCTCGCGGTGCTGCTCGATGGCGACGGCCGGCCGGTTTGCACAGAGATGTGGCCCGGCAACACCGCCGATACGGGCAGCCTTATCCCCGTCGTCGACAGGCTGCGCAAGCGCTTTTCCATCGGCCGGGTCTGCGTCGTCGCGGATCGCGGCATGATCAGCGCGGAAACAATCGCCGAACTCGAGGCGCGCGGGCTTCTCTACATTCTCGGCGTTCGGGAGCGCACCGACAAACTCGTGCGCGAACTCGTGCTCGACGATCCCGCTCCCTTCATCCCGCTCACCATTGCAAAGCGGGGCGAGGATATCGATTACGAGGCCAAGGCCGTCACTCGCGCCGGACGGCGCTACATCGTCTGTCGCAATCACGAACAGATGAAGAAGGACGCCGCCGCCAGGGCCGCGATCTTGACCGCGCTCGAGCGGCAATTGAAGAAAGGCGACAAGAGTCTCGTCGGCAACAAGGGCTATCGCCGCTTCCTCGCGACGCGAGGCGACGACATTTTCGCCATCGACTGCGCCAAGGCGGAAGAGGACGCAAAATTCGACGGTGTCTTCGTGTTGCGGACCAACGCCGATCTCACGCCGCTCGAAGCCATGCTCTGCTACAAGCGATTGTGGATGGTGGAGCGGGCGTTCCGCACATCGAAGAGTTTGTTCGCCACGCGGCCGATCTTTCACAAGCTCGACGAAACCATTCGCGGCCACGTGTCGTGCAGCTTCCTCGCCCTCGTCTTGAAAAAAGAGCTGGAGGATCGCATCGCCAATGTGGGCAGGCGGGGCGCCGCCAGCGACAACGCGGAAAGCGGTTCTTGGCCCGACGTTCTCGCCGATCTCAACTCGCTGACCGAGACCGAGGTCGAGCAAGACGGCAAACGTTTTCTCCTGCGCTCGGCGCCGCGTCCGGCGGCGAGCCTCGCCTTACGCGCCGCCGGCGTCGCTTTGCCGCCGACCGTGCGTCAACTCACCGACGCCTGACCCCGCTCCACCCCGGCGATCAACGAAAATGTAGTGCCAAGGCGCTTTTCCAGCGCGGGTTTATCCGTGCTATCAATGCATTACAAATTCCAACTGTTGAAGATCAGTCTAACCGCATTGCGAACAGCGCGCCAAGGCGCGCGGCGTGAAAATGGGACGCAGGCCAAAGCTCACCGATCATCAGCGAAAAGAAGCGATCAAGCGGCGCGAGCGCGGCACGGAGACGCTTGCGGAGATTGGCCGCTCTTACAACGTGAGCGGCTGGACGATTTCTAGGTTAGCATAGTGGCGGACTATTTTTCGCCTAAAGCCATCACCTCATTTTGGGCGCGACCAGCAAAAGGTGCACTGCGCCGGTAGCACGCACACCGACGTGCTCAAAAAAGTTCGGCGTCCGAACTTCATTCTTTTAGCGTCAGCCAGCCCTTCGCCGAGCGTGGCGGCACAAAAGCCCCACAGAGCGCGATCAGGAGACGTTGGTCAAGCTTTAGTCCGCGCGATCGCAAAATTCAGCGGTGGACCAGAACCGGGATTTTGCAGTGGGTGAGCACCTTCGCTGTTTCGCTGCCCAAGATCAGCGCGGAAATGCCTTTGCGACCGTGTGAAGACATGACGATCAAATCGGCCCCTTTCAATTCCGCCGTATCGATGATCGACTGGTAGGGGCTGTCATCCTCGACCTGCACCGTCTCGACCTGAACGCCGGCCGCCTTCGCCACGGCGGCGGCGGAGGCCAAGGTCTTTTCCGCCATTTCTTTGACGCGGGCGGTAAAGTCAGGCGGAACCTCGATCATCGCCACTTCCGCCGAAAAAAGGTGAAACGGCAAAGTGACCGTGAGGATCGTCACCTTAGCGCCGAGCTTCTTGGCCAGCTCGACGCCATGATTGACAGCCCCGCCGGCCAATTCGGAGCCGTCAGTTGGGATGAGGATATTGCTATACAAGGGACTCCTCCTCGATGTGTCAAGTTAAAGGAACCTTGACGATTTTCACCGTCGCACAATTCAGCGGCGGTGTACAATTGGTAGGCGTCGCCGCCTTCGCTCGCGAAAAAGGCGTGACCATGCGAGATCGCGCGCAGATCGAGCTCACGTTCCTCGGCGGCGAGCGGATGACGTGCGAGCCCGTTGCGATCGGACAATTCAGCTTCGGCGTCATGACGCCCGAGGGCGAAGAGGCTGGCGCTCTCTTCAAGCACGCGTTGCGCTCGATCCGGCGGCCGGGACAAACGAAAGAGGGAACACGATTATGACTGAATTGAAGACATCTGAATTGACAACTGAATTGAAAATATCTGAATTGAAGACATCTGAATTTTGATGGAGCAATGAAGTGAAATTAAATCGAATTCTTCCCGTCGCCGGCGTTCTGACCTTGCTGGCCGGCGCGGCCCTGGCTCAGGCCCTCAACATGCCGGCCGGTGCCGAAACGGGCGTCTATCGGCCGCGCCCTGGCGCCCACGTCGACGTCGACCGTACGTTTGATCCCGCGCGCGCGAACGAGCCGGCCGTATCAAAGAGCTGCTCGCAGCAGGCTGATGCGCGGGGCCTGCATGGCAAGGCGCGTCAGACCTTCCGCGACAAGTGCGTGAGACGCGGCGGCCGCTGATATGCACGCACACGCGGCTGCGTCCGAAAATTCTTACCAAGCGCACGCGCTGACGCGTCAAGACCGGCCCGGCCCTCGTCACCAGATGCCGGCCCTCGTCACCAGATGCCCTAAATTTTTTCCGCCGCTTTTCCGCCGCCCGTGTCGCCGGCAAGCTATATACATCATTGCAATGTAAATCGCCGTTTCGCAGCCAAATTCATCGTCTCCTGATGTTTAATCAGGTGCTCTGTCCCATAATGTCACGTATTGTCAATCTTGTATAATAAACGTGAACGCGTTATAATTGAAGGGGTAACACTAGGGTAACATTTCGCATGAAATGCCTCGCGGCGTCGATAGGTCAACATTAAGGCCATTTCGTCGGCGCATAGGCCCCAGATCTAAGGCCTCTTGATGCACATCGCCGCCCCATCAGCCGGCAATTTGAAGAAACGTCGTAGCATTCTGACCAATGATCCGCGCCGCCTCCCCGGCGTTGACATGCGGACAGATCGGGGGCGGCGTTTCCGCGACATCGTCGAGGCGCTCGTCGTCGAGTTTGGCCCCGGCATGGACAATGCCCGTCTGCGCGAATTAGGCGCGCTGAAATTCAACTTAGAACAGACGCAAGCCCTTGCCCTTGTCGGCGACCAGCGCCCCCGCGAGGATGTCGTTCGAATCGCAAATCTGATCCGTCGCCAAGAGAAAGAGCTACGCATCCGCAAAGCCGCGACTGCACCTCCGCTGACGCCCTTGCGGCAGCGCCTGGCGGCCCGTGCGGCAAAGCGAGCCTCTGACGCGGCCAACCCTGTTTCGCCTGTCAGCGAGGCCTTTCCGCCCGATGGCGAGGGCTTTGAAAGCCGAGGGCCGTAATGCAAACGGCGGCCGCCCTCACCATTACCGACTGCCTCGACGATCCCGAGCTTTTCGGGCCCTGGTTCCGCGGCCCGACCTGGAATAATTGGCGCAGCGTCCTGAAAGCCTGCTACGCCCTGCCGATGGACGAGGACGAAAAGGCGTTCTTCCGCGTCGTCGCCGAGCGCGATTCGCCGAAGAAGCCGGTCAAGGAGGCGTGGTTTGTCTGCGGCCGAGGCGCGGGAAAGGATAGCATCGCTAGCGCCATCGTCGCGCACTCGGCGGCGCTGTTCGATCCGTCCGGGCGTTTGCGGCCCGGCGAGCGCGCTCTCGTCATGTGTCTCGCAGTCGATCGCGAGCAGGCGAAGATCGTTCTGAACTACACACGCAGTTATTTCAGCGACGTCGAACTTCTGCGCGGCATGGTCCAGCGCGAAACCGCGAACGGCTTTGAGCTTACCAACGGCGTGGATGTCGCGATCTCGACGAACTCTTATCGCGCCGTGCGCGGCCGTTCAATCCTAGCCGTCATTTTCGATGAGTGCGCTTTTTGGCGTGATGAAAACTCGGCAGCGCCTGACGAAGAAACTTATCGGGCGGTGCGGCCTGCTTTAGCGCGGGTGCCGGGATCGATCATGATTGGCATTAGCTCGCCATATCGAAAAAGCGGCCTGCTCTATCGCAAGTTCAAGCAGCACTACGGCAAGGACGGCGACGTTCTGGTCATTAAAGCGCCGAGCAAGGTGTTGAACCCCACCCTCGATCAGGCGGAAATTGACAGGGACCTTGCCGAGGACCCTGCATCTGCGCGCGCCGAGTGGCTTGCGGAATGGCGCGACGATATCGCCGGCTGGCTCGATTTGGATGTGATTGCGGCGGCGGTCGATCGCGGCGTGGCGGTTCGTCCGCCATCGGCGAACAAGCGTTGCATCTACCGGAGTGGAGTAGATCCCAGCGGCGGCGCGCACGACAGTTTCACGATGGCGATTGCGCACGATGAAGCTGGCGTCGCCATTCTCGACTGCATCGTCGAAATCAAGCCTCCCTTCAACCCAACCTCTGCGACAGAGCAGATCGCAGCGACGCTGAAAGCTTATGGGTTGCGCGACACGGTCGGCGACAAATACGCCGCGCAGTGGGTGGTTGACGCCTTCGCGAAGTGCGGCGTCAAATATCATCACAGCGAGCGTGATCGCTCATCGATCTACCTCGACGCGTTGCCGCTGTTCACGTCCGGTCGGGTGCGGCTTCTGGATCATCCGCGCCTCATCACGCAATTCGCACAACTGGAGCGGCAGACATCGTCACTGGGCAAAGATCGCGTCAATCATCCAGCCGGCGCGCATGATGACATCTGCAACGCGGCGGCCCTGGCCCTAATCACACGGCGTAAAGGCGTGATAGTTTCAGACGAAGCCATGGCGTTAATGGCGAAACCGTCTTCGCTATATGCGCCTCGCCCCAGATGTTTCTTCGGCTCACATGCTGAATACTGAAAGGTAATTTACACATGTCACAGATTTATCGCCCCATGCCATCTCCCAATGGCACCAATCACGCAAAACTCTATGTGCCAGCAGGCAGGTTCGCCGCTGCGCCTCCGCCGGTCACAGCCGCATACGACGCGATGCCACCCCTTAGCGCCAACATGACGCCGGAGATGATCCGGCGCATCGAGGAGCTTTTCAAACGTTATGCGAACTCTTCACAGCAGCGTGTCAGCGAAGACGACGATCCTGACGACGGGCAGAATGGTGGTGACCCGGATCAGCATTGGGTCGAGAAAGTACTAGAGTTTTGCGAGGACAAGCTCGACCCCGCAGACAAGGCTGAACTGCAGCGGATGCTATTCGAGGCGATCGACGCCGCCGCGGCGATGGACGGACCGCCGCGATTCTCCGGCCAGCCGCAGCGCGGCGGACGTGCTATGGATAGCCGCAGGCTGGCGCATGACGGCCAGGCAAATGAGCGCAACAGGCAGAGCTTCGAAAAAGAATGGCCCAGCGTTGCCAGAATTAAAATTGCGTATTGAGCCGTCGGATGGAAAAGAACTCAACGCCCGCGCCGGCCCCTCGGATTGCGCCAGGACTTCCGGCGATCGACCCGGCCAAGACGGCGGACCGCGCCAGCCTGCGTGCGGCCCAGTCCGCCCTCGCCGCCGCGTCGGACAACCTGGCTGCCGCACGCAAGGCGGCGGAAGCGGCGCGAGAAAACAAATGGTCAGCGCAAGCCGCGCTCCAGGACATCCAAGATAATGCGACTGCCGCCGCCGACGATAGCAGTCTCGCTGGCAAATTCCTGAGTTTGATCCAGTCAGGCGACGGCGGCGACGTCGCGACGCTTCAACGATCCATCGCCGACACGAAAGCGCTTGAGGATGCGGCCCGGCGCGACATCGCCGTGTGGACGCGTACGAGCAAGGCTTGTGAACAGGCGGCCAAACTCGCCGAATCAGCCTTGGCGACTGCGCAGAACCGGGTCGCCAACGCCGCGGCAGCCCTCATCCGGAATTCTGGAGCCGCCGAGAGGCTCATGGAGGGCCTTGAGGCGATGCAAGCCGAAGTCATCCGGCGGCGCGTCGCCTTGCGATTCCTCGTCTTCAAAGACCTTGTCGCCGAGGCTCACATCGCGCGCACGCAGGCCATTTTGTCCAATACAGCGCTGCCGGGCGGGCTGGGCTCCGTCGAACGCATCGACTGGAACAGTCATGCTGAGCATGTCGCATGGAAGGAAGCGCTTGAGGCATTGACGCGCGATCCCGATGCGCTATTGCCAAACTGAGATTGCTGCGGGGACTCATCATCCGCTTTGCTCTCCCGCCGCAGTAGCCCATTTCGCAGGTGGCGTCGTAACAGTGAAAAGCTGGCGGTCTGGTGTATCTTACCGGACGCGGTCGGCATCGGGGCGATGGTCTTCCTCAACGGATCGTCGCCCCGGCTCCCAATAAATTGGAAGGGTAGGCGCGCGAGGGGCGCGGCTCGATTCCCGGAGTAAGGCGGCTTTCCGCCATTCCCGTCGGTAATCACCGGACTTGAAGTTGCTTCCTATAATCGACGGTCTTACCAATCACTGGGTCCAATGATGTAACGTAGGGGCCTGAGATATTTTCCAAAATCGATCGTAGCGATGTAGGCTCCAAATCTACAACTAACGTTGTAATCTGAAGTTGGTAAATTCCAGGATTTAGGCCTGGTGTTCCGTCTGCTCGCTTCCACTCGATTGGCCAAGTTGGACCGGCCTGAAAACGACCGTGGTTAACCGTAGCGTCGAGCCAACCCCACGCGCAGGTCGGAGTGCATTCAGGTGCTGGTGGCTGCAGGGAAATGGTAATCAGCGTCCCATCAGGAAGGTTTGTGGTCCCGCACCTCATGACTCCCCTCATTTTCAGATGGCCCCAAAAGCGTCGGCAAAGACCGGGAGTTCGGCGAGCATCGTGGCGAACCGCTCGATCAACGGCAGCAAGCGCAACTCTGGCATGGTGGGGATCAACTCGTAGAGCATGCAGCCCTGGCGGAACAGCGAATGGGTGCGCCGCTTGGTGGTGTTTGACTTGAGATATCGATCATAGCCGAGCGCTTCGCCGGCCGCGCCGAGCAGCGTCAGCAGCGCGATCGCAAACGCATGAAGCAACCACAGGCGGTCGCGCCTCTCGGGCGTGCTGATATGAATTGAGCCCATGCCCATGCCGAAGCGCGGATCCTTGGCGTCGCGCAGCCCACACTCGATGCTCCAGCGCTTGCCGTAGAGGCTCATCAATTCTTTGGAAGTCGCGTCGGCGCTGCTGGCGGCCAGACACCAGGCCTGTTTCATCTCCTTGTCCTGCACGCACAGCACGGTCCCGACCTGATAGCGGTCGGACGTCACCAAGGCGCCGCGCAAGATGCGGGCGCGCCCGCCGGGTCCAACAAAGGCGGCGGCGGTGCGCGTTTCGCCCGCCGTGGTGGTCACCATGATGTTGCCGCGGAAGCGGATGACGTAGCCGAATTTCAGTTCTTCGGTCAGCATCCGGTAGAGCTTCTGGTCGCCGAACCCGCGATCGGCTACGATGCACACCTTGACGTCGCTCTGCAGGGCCTCGGCCAAGCGGATAAGCACTTGATATTCATAGTCGTTCCGCCGGTTCTTGAGAGTTGATGTGTCCACCGTGAGCCACAGAAGCGGCGTTGCTCGCCCGTGCCGGGTCAGCAGCGAGAGCATGATGGTGGCGTGGCCGTCGGCGTCGAAATCGGTCCAATCCATGGCCACATTGATGCTGGCGCGGGATCCCACCACGTAGGGAATCCAGCGGCGCAGCGCGGCGTCGATATTGATCCCCTCGTTGGACAGCAGCCGGTCAACTTGCTTGATCGCGTGCTTGGTCACCAGACCCCGCGCCAGGGCGAGACCCTGGCCGATCGTATTGACCGCCAGGGACGCGGTCTTGATGACGCCGAGGGTGGCGTTGGTCAATGACAGGACGCGCTTGGCATGCAGGTCACCGTCGAACAGGTCGTCAAGGAAGTGGTGGACTTCGTCGAAGCAAAGGGTCTGGTTCCGTCTCATCGTCTGGCCCCGCGAATCATGCAGCATACGCGGAGATTCGCAATTTGCCGGCTCCGGGCAACCAATCAATGACGTGCGCGGAACGCCAATCCACAAAAGCCTGCCTTAATCCTCTTCAGCACACAATGCCCCGGCGCCTCGGCCAAATTCTTTTATCACCCGACACAATCAGCTTGGAAATGAGGGGATGGCTGAGGTCCCGCACACTATCGGATTAACACCACCGGAAGCGAATGTGTTGATCTGCACGAGCAGCATCCGGCCTCTGCCGTCATCAGCGCCGGCATGAGGAGACCAGGGGATGAATTTGACCTCGTCCAATCGGCCGCTATCAAATCGATAAAAATGCCATCCCTTTGACCCCGGATCGTCCCGCTCAACAGCGCCAGAGACCACCAAAAGCCGGCTATCGGCACGGAACTGAAGATGTTTAAAGTTGGTAACTTCCGTATCCATATCATGACCATCAATGGATGCAAGGAACCAGACTTGCCCTGTGAGTGCGTCAATAATTGCGCCGGTGACGCAGTCCGAACCGCAGCCCCATTCGACGAGTTGGTAATGTCCCGCGAAATTCACGGGCTGCCGTGCACCTTGACGAAGCCTTGTGCGATATGAGTAAGCACGCGGATCGGAGAGATTAAGTCTGCCAAAGTGCAATTGGTGTTGAATTGCAGCGGGATAATCGGAAAAGCGCGGCGATTGATCGGCTCCGGCGAAGGGCTTCTCGGCTGCTTTAGGCGCTATGGTGGCGTCGGCCGGTTGATGAAATGAATTAACTTTTTGCGCGGTGGACTGGCTCGATGTTTCTCCATCAGTGGCTTTCGAGTTTGCCGTCTCTTCAGGTGTGGATTTTGCTTCTTTCCAAGGTTGTGGTGCGTAAAAATTATAAGGATAAGTCGCGTCAAAGTAGCGTGGATCGTCACGATCGTCAGGATAGCATCCCTCGATGCTAATTCTACTGTGTCATGAACGGATATGGGTAGCTGTCTGGCGGTGTGTTGTTTGACAGCATGGACATCGCATAAGGGTTTTTGCGAGCGCGACGGTGAGCCGTTTTCGGATCGTCGCGATCGAGTTTTCGACGTGACGTTCTGGTCGGATCGGCGGCGCCGCGGGGTCGAAAACCTTTGGGTAACGGAGGCATCTTGCGCCGCCAGGAGGCTGAGGGGGGAATCGCTTCCCGTTCGCAGATCAGAAAGCCGTAAGCTGCGATGCAGAGTGTCGCGTGGTGGTGAAAGCCACGCCAACCTCGACCTTCGTAATGGGCCAATCCGAGTTCGCCTTTCAGCTCCTCGTAATCGCGTTCGATGCGCCAGCGCAATTTGGCCTTGTCGACGAGATCCTGCAAAGGCGTGTCCTTGGGCAAGGTCGAGAGCCAATATTTCGTCGGCTCAGCTTCTTCATTCGGCCACTCAACAATGAGCCATTCCAGCGGATGCGGTTTGGTCCGATTGCAATCACGCGAGGCTGGGCGCAGACGCACAGCGGCAAAGCGCGAGGCGAGCGGCGTGTTCGAACCTTCGCGCCAGGTGAGGCTGCGCCATGCTTTTTTCTTCAAGCTCAGCGCCAGCTCCTTGACCGTGACGGGTTGATGTTCAAGATCACGGTTCAGACGAGACGGCTTGCGGCCATGGCCGCTCCAGGGCTTTGCCGGTAGAGGCTCCTGACCGGGCGGCCAAACGGTCAGCGTCGATTGGACGCCGACGACGTAAGGCAGATCCAAAGCTGTCACTCCGGCGCGAAAGCCGCCGTTCACGCCATAGCCCGCATCAGCCAGCACGACGCCCGGCGCGACGCCTGCGGCATGAGCCGCACGGATCTGATCAAGCGCAATCTGTGGCTTCGTCTTGAACTCGATCTCCTTGGGGATATGCGCCTTTTTTCGGCGTGCCTGATCATTTGCCCATGCCTCCGGCATATAGAGCCGGTAGGCGATCGGCAGGCTCGCCGTATGATTGGCGATCGACAGCGTCACCGCGACCTGCCAATTGTCCTGCTTGCCGAGCCTGCCGCAATATTGCCGCGCGACGCCGACCGAATGGGTCCCCTTTTTCGCAATGCCCGTGTCGTCCACGATCCAGGCTTCGATCGGGCCTTGTCTCTCGAGGGAAGGCAGAACCAGCTCGAAAACCTTACTCAAGACCGCCTCGTCCGACCAGGGCGCTTCGCCGACCAGATGCAGAAGCGATTGATGTTTGGCCGAGACGCGTGTCGGCGCAACAATCGCCGCCATAGGCTCGACGCTCTTGCGCTCGCCGGGCATCAACAGCCCGACGCAATAATCGTTCAAGGGCTTGGCCCGATCGGCATGCCCGATCACTTCAACAAGAGCCTCGACATAGGCGGCAAAACGCGCTTGGCTGGTTGGTCTCGAGAGATCCATATCAAACACCGGGTATCGATCAACGAATCAACAAGTTACCAGATTTGCTCGCGACGCGAATCTCCCTCGATTTTGTGATTTAGTAGAACTAAGCATCCTATTTCTTTGGTTATCCGACCATTCGGCAGATGAAGTGTGCCTATACTGGTAGCATATAAGGAAGTGATTATTGGCCGCAAGTTGTTTTTCAGTGAGGGGATGCTCTTTGAGATACTGTTGCTGAGCCTCCTCGTCTCTTTTGGCCGCGTCATTGGCTGCGTCAATAAAATGCGTGATAAACCAGAGCAGTCCAACAGCCGCAACCAAACCAACGATCAAGCGCCCCAACCGAGAGTTTTTTTCTTTCACGAGACGCGCCCCCGATTAGGACAAGTTGCAGCTTGGCCATAGATCTCATGATTGCATTCAGGGCGTTTGATCGGCATCTGCAACTCCTTTAGCCGGGCCGTCTTTGCGCTTAAGCACGCGCTGAACGTACCGGCATGGCCCGTCGACGCCGCTAGCGTAGAACCTATAAAAACCGCGACCTCCTGAAGGCCCAGAGATTCTTCGAGGCGAAGGCGCTTATAGCCATCGTCTCGTGCGACAGCATTAAACTCCTGCATGCTAATTCTACTGTGTCATGAACGGATATGGGTAGCTGTCTGGCGGTGTGTTGTTTGACAGCATGGACATCGCATAAGGGTTTTTGCGAGCGCGACGGTGAGCCGTTTTCGGATCGTCGCGATCGAGTTTTCGACGTGACGTTCTGGTCGGATCGGCGGCGCCGCGGGGTCGAAAACCTTTGGGTAACGGAGGCATCTTGCGCCGCCAGGAGGCTGAGGGGGGAATTGCTTCCCGTTCGCAGATCAGAAAGCCGTAAGCTGCGATGCAGAGTGTCGCGTGGTGGTGAAAGCCACGCCAACCTCGACCTTCGTAATGGGCCAATCCGAGTTCGCCTTTCAGCTCCTCGTAATCGCGTTCGATGCGCCAGCGCAATTTGGCCTTGTCGACGAGATCCTGCAAAGGCGTGTCCTTGGGCAAGGTCGAGAGCCAATATTTCGTCGGCTCAGCTTCTTCATTCGGCCACTCAACAATGAGCCATTCCAGCGGATGCGGTTTGGTCCGATTGCAATCACGCGAGGCTGGGCGCAGACGCACAGCGGCAAAGCGCGAGGCGAGCGGCGTGTTCGAACCTTCGCGCCAGGTGAGGCTGCGCCATGCTTTTTTCTTCAAGCTCAGCGCCAGCTCCTTGACCGTGACGGGTTGATGTTCAAGATCACGGTTCAGACGAGACGGCTTGCGGCCATGGCCGCTCCAGGGCTTTGCCGGTAGAGGCTCCTGACCGGGCGGCCAAACGGTCAGCGTCGATTGGACGCCGACGACGTAAGGCAGATCCAAAGCTGTCACTCCGGCGCGAAAGCCGCCGTTCACGCCATAGCCCGCATCAGCCAGCACGACGCCCGGCGCGACGCCTGCGGCATGAGCCGCACGGATCTGATCAAGCGCAATCTGTGGCTTCGTCTTGAACTCGATCTCCTTGGGGATATGCGCCTTTTTTCGGCGTGCCTGATCATTTGCCCATGCCTCCGGCATATAGAGCCGGTAGGCGATCGGCAGGCTCGCCGTATGATTGGCGATCGACAGCGTCACCGCGACCTGGCAATTGTCCTGCTTGCCGAGCCTGCCGCAATATTGCCGCGCGACGCCGACCGAATGGGTCCCCTTTTTCGCAATGCCCGTGTCGTCCACGATCCAGGCTTCGATCGGGCCTTGTCTCTCGAGGGAAGGCAGAACCAGCTCGAAAACCTTACCCAAGACCGCCTCGTCCGACCAGGGCGCTTCGCCGACCAGATGCAGAAGCGATTGATGTTTGGCCGAGACGCGTGTCGGCGCAACAATCGCCGCCATAGGCTCGACGCTCTTGCGCTCGCCGGGCATCAACAGCCCGACGCAATAATCGTTCAAGGGCTTGGCCCGATCGGCATGCCCGATCACTTCAACAAGAGCCTCGACATAGGCGGCAAAACGCGCTTGGCTGGTTGGTCTCGAGAGATCCATATCAAACACCGGGTATCGATCAACGAATTAACAAGTTACCAGATTTGCTCGCGACGCGAATCTCCCTCGATTTTGTGATTTAGTAGAACTAATTAGCCCGCAGAGCATAGCCTGCCGCATGAGATACGTCCTCTTCGCGACCAACGAAGTCCAAGGACTCTATCACCTACAAGGCGAGAGATTCCATGACTAAGAGTGCGACCCGGTAATGCCTCAGCTGAAAAAATTGGGCGGCCAATGGAATGTCTGAGAAAAATTTCAGAGGCGCTACCCACAACGGCGCGCAGGGGCGCTTGATGCTGACCATTTAGGCGGGCTTGCCGAGTTCGAACGCGAATTGATCCGTACACGCCTGAACTGCACCACCTGCGCCCAGGTGATCAACGCCAGTCGCCAGCCATCCATTGCGCCGCACAGGCTCGCGCTCCCATGACGACGGTCAGAGCTACGCCGCAGCTCAGCGGCACGTCGGCCCCCAAAAAAAGCTCTCTAATGCGCCATAAGCGGTCACAGAAGCGCCGCTCGAACGTCACGAACTGATCCCCGGCCCATCAGTCTGGAGGATCGCACGTGGGGATCACGAGTTCGGCCCTTCATGTTCAACGACGCGCAACCTGCGGACCGTCAATTCATCAACCTCTAGCGCGTTAAAACGCGCCTTATTGATCGTTAGACGACCGACCGCAAGGCGACCAATCGCCAGCGCACCGATGGCGACCGCACCGAACGCAGCCGCGCCCAGCGCAAGCGCCAATAGGTGAGCCGCGGGAATGCCTTTGGATTGGCCTGTTACTTCGCGCCCCATTGGCGATATCATGTTAGCCCACTCCGCGGCGCGAGCGAAAGCGTCAAGGAAGCGATGATGCTTGATGCAATCGCGTCAAAACCAATTACGTTGTACGTCAGGCTTGCCAAGAACGCCAACCAGTCGCAGATTTTTGCTTGCGGCGAACTGGGTGCTTTCGGGCGCGCGCGCGGTCGGGTCGCTCGCTGCGCGGAAAATACGGTGTCCGTATTTGTTGCATCTTTGCTGCATTCAGCTACAGTATATAATGGCATAGTCATTTAACTATTAATAGTTGCAGACATTTACCATGTTCAAATTTGAGTTGTTTGGAATCCAGGCAGATGGAAGCCTCCGCCGACGCAAAGTAGAGGGACTTTATCCGACGTTGCAAAAGGCGAACAAAGCTGCAAGGGAGATTGCTTCGTCGGCGGATTTTCCTTCCGGCTATCGCGTTACGCCGATCTTTCCCGGCCGTGTAAGCGTCAAGACGTACCGTCCGCGTTGAGACGATCGGCCATGGCGTGCGATGCCCCTTCGAGCCGAGGGAGTTCTAACGACGCGACTGAGCCGGAGCCACACTGAAGGCTCAGCGTGACGCCAGTCGCGCTATTGCGCCGTGAAGCTTCGGCCGGCTAAAGCTGTCCGTTCCGTCTTGAGCTTTTCGATTTCCTGTTTCGCCCGGATAAATGCGGAATGATAGCCCAGCTTAAGGGCGTCAATTTGCGCCTCATTCCAATCGGCGAGCATAAACAGAATGCGATCGAGGGGAGTGCCGTCGAGCCAGCGCTGCGCTTCATTTACCTCGTCCGCATGTCTCATAATGGGATCTCCATTCTCTCGATCGATCTTAGCCGAGGAGGTTCATGGCGTAAACTTTGCTGTTTGAACGAAAGCTGCGTTACTGTCGCTGTCGGCAAGAGCGTGCATATTGTCCATCTCGGCGAACAGGGCGGGATGCAATGGAGGGCGGCACGCTTGACTTTAATAAATACCTATTGACAAAAAATGGCATTCATCAGAACATTAAAACGCGTGTCATTGCTAGCTGTAGCTGTTGCGTCCGCTTCTCGAACTGAGGGCGGACGTTTTTCTCTCTCAAAAAATTGAAAAAGCCGCGCGCGCGTGGACTTTGGCGTTTGCGCGTGGCGCGTCGAGTTGCTTGCGCTGACGCGATCGTCATCGCCTCGGAGCGTTGGTGGTCTAGTCGTCGGCGCGGTGCTAAAAACGTCCTGAAGGGCTGGAACTGCCCATGGCGCGTCGGGCGGTCGCCTTCTTTGTCGGCGTCGCGTTGGCACATAAACTTGCCTGTCTTTGTAGCGCTCTTCAGGTGTTACCCTAAACCGTGCGGGAGATCCCCCGGCTCTGCCGGGGAGGCAGCAATAGTTTGACGTTTCCTGAAGTCCATCGTGACCATCGCTTTTGTGAGCCGCCAAGCACACGAAAGGTCAAGTCACGATGGACGAGTTTGAGAGTTTAAGTCACACAAAGTGGGAGTGCAAATATCACGTCGTGTTCATCCCGAAGTTCCGCCGCAAGGCGCTATACGGGCAACTGCGGGATCATCTTGGAGAATTGCTTCGTAAGTTAGCAACACAAAAGGAAAGCCGGATCGAAGAAGGGCATTTGATGCCGGATCATGTGCACATGATGATTTCGATCCCGCCGAAATACGCGGTTTCTCAGGTGATCGGATATGTCAAGGGCAAGAGTGCGATCCATCTGGCCCGCGTTTACGGGGAACGGCGGCGCAATTTTGTAGGGCAACATTTCTGGGCGCGAGGATATTTCGTCTCGACCGTGGGGAGAGACGAAGCTGCGATCCGGGAATACATCAAGAGCCAGGAAAAGGAAGATCAGAGGCTGGAGCAACTGAACCTCTGGCGCTGATCGGCCACCATCAGGTGGCCCAATGAACCGGGGACGCGTCAGCGTCCCCTCCCAGCCGCTTTGAGCGGCTCACATAAATAAAGCCCCCGGCTCTGCCGGGGGATAGTTACTTGTTACCCAGCCGCTATTGAGCTTTTCTTAAGCACTTAAAATTTCAGATTAAGTCATTGATTTTATTGGTGGAGCCAGACGGAATTGAACCGACGACCTCTTCAATGCCATTGAAGCGCTCTCCCAACTGAGCTATGGCCCCAATTTTCGCCTGTCCAGGTCTCATCAATCCGTTTGGGCCGGATCACGAGTTCAGCCGCGCAGCTCGCTCTTCCGGATGCGCGGGGAGGCCGCTGTATAGCCGCAACCCCAGCGCCGCACAAGCAAAAGATCACGGCTCCTCGTCGTCCTCGTGGTCGCTGTCGATGAGATCGCCGACATCGTCGCCGTCCTCTTCGACTTCCTCGAGGAACGTATCGTCGGCGACTTCGATTTCGACGTCGTCGTCGCCGACGACGGCGAGCTTGTCGGCGTCGGCGTCCTCCAGCGAAACGAGTTCAGCCGCCGCAGCCGGGTCTTGCTCCTCCTCATCGGGGGCGGCGGCGCGCTGAGCCGCGCGCGAAAGCGGCGCGGCCTGAAAAATCGTGCGGCATTTGGGGCATGTAATCGGATTTTTGTTAAGATCAAAAAATCGCGCGCCGCAATTCTGGCATTGATGTTTATTGCCGAGTTCTGGTTTTGCCACGGACCTACCTCTTGAAGGGACGGCGGCGTAGAGGGGCGCCGTCGCAACGTTGGTCCGGTTAGTGATGGACCGCGAACATGTCAAGGAAGTTGCGCTTACGGCTCGGCTTTGATGACAAGGCTCGCGCCTCCGTGCTACCAGCCGGAATGGCGACGGCTCATTAAGGGACAGTCTTTGCTTTGGTCGATCATCCGGCACGGGAAGTCTTGCAAGACGTTTTGAAGGGAGCTGCGGCGCGCCCTCTGACGGCGCGATCGAGCGGGCCATTGCGCGGCCGGCTAAGGCCGCCGGGCGACAAATCAATTTCGCATCGGTCCCTTATCTTCGGCCTTCTCAGCGTCGGCGAAACGCGGATCGAAGGCCTGTTGGAAGGCGATGACGTGCTCCATACGGCGGACGCTTGCCGGGAGTTTGGCGCTGAGGTCGTGCGCGCCGGCGAGGGCCGTTGGCGCGTGCGCGGCTGCGGCGTTGGCTCTCTTCTAGCGCCGCGAAAAGCCCTCGATTTTGGCAATTCAGGCACAGGCGCGCGCCTGATGATGGGCGTCGTCGGCGGCCATGGCATAATCGCGCGCTTCGACGGCGACGCTTCTCTCCGAAAGCGCCCAATGCGGCGCATCCTCGACCCGCTCCTCCTCATGGGAGCGCAAGTGCTAGAGGAATCTGAAGGGGGGAGATGCCCGATCGCGCTCAAGGGAACGAGCGAGCCGATTCCGATCGAATATCGCACGCCGGTCGCCTCGGCGCAGATCAAATCCGCGGTCCTTCTCGCAGGCCTGAACTCACCCGGCCGCACTGTCGTCATTGAGCCTGAGGCGAGCCGGGATCACACCGAGAAAATGCTGCGCTATTTCGGCGCCGAGATTGAAATTGAAGACCTTGGCGGCGGCCGCAAAGTCACGCTACAAGGCCGGCCCGAACTGCGGCCGGCGCCTGTGACGGTGCCGGGCGATCCATCCTCCGCGGCTTTCGCGCTGGTCGCGGCGACCATTACGCGGGGATCCGATGTCGTTATCGAGTTGATGATGACGAATCCTTTGCGGACCGGCCTTCTGACGACTTTGATCGAAATGGGCGCTGACATCGAAATAATCGACCGGCGCCAGCAAGGGGGCGAAGAGGTCGCCGATCTACGCGTCAGGGCCGCCGGTCTCAAAGGGGTCGATGTCCCCGCTGGTCGCGCGCCCAGCATGATCGACGAATTTCCGATTCTCGCCGTCGCCGCGGCCTTCGCTTCGGGACAAACGCGGATGCGCGGCCTCAGCGAATTGCGCGTCAAGGAATCCGACCGGCTCGAGGCGGTCGCAGCGGGTCTTCGCGCGGCGGGGCTTGATCCACAGATTGTCGGCGATGATCTTATCGTCGAAGGGCTGGGCGGCGACGTTCCCGGCGGCGGCCTCATAGCGACGCGTCTCGACCATCGCATCGCCATGAGTTTTCTCTGTCTCGGCCTCGCCTCCCGTCGACCGGTGACCATCGACGACGAGGCAATGATCGCCACCAGTTTTCCGACTTTCCGGCCGCAGATGGAGCGGCTCGGAGCATGCTTCGCATGATCATCGCGATCGACGGTCCGGCGGCCTCTGGCAAGGGCACATTAGCGCGGAGGCTCGCGCAGCATCTCGGTCTACCGCATCTCGACA
Source organism: uncultured Alphaproteobacteria bacterium (assembly GCA_963815815.1). Taxonomy (GTDB): domain Bacteria; phylum Pseudomonadota; class Alphaproteobacteria; order Rhizobiales; family Beijerinckiaceae; genus Methylocapsa. The sequence continues at coordinate 106,488 of CAWFIA010000002.1, read as the reverse complement.
CGGGACTGCTCTATAGAGCCACCGCGCAGGTCCTCATCGACCATGGCCGCGACCTCGCCGATCACACGGCCGCCGTCGAGGCCGCCAGAAGCCTCGCGTTGACGGATTTCGACGAGGCGACATTGCGCCGCCGCGACATGGCCGACGCGGCCTCGATCGTCGCCGCGATCCCCGAGGTGCGGGCCGTGCTCATCGAAATCCAGCGCAGCTTCGCCCGCCGTCCCGGCGGCGCCGTGCTCGACGGGCGCGACATCGGCACGGTGATTTGCCCCAAAGCGCGCTGCAAGATTTTCGTCACCGCGAGCGAGGAGGCGCGAGCGACGCGGCGCTCCCTCGAGCTGCGCGCGCGCGGGGAAAAGGTCGATTACGCCGCCGTGCTGGACGATATTCACAAACGCGACCAGCGTGACGCCGGCCGCGCCGCGGCGCCCTTGCGAGCCGCCGAAGACGCCGTCATTCTCGATACGACAAAGCTTGACGTCGAGGCCGCCTTCGAAGCCGCCCTGGCGATCGTCCAAACACAATTCGACGCGTCGCGCGCCGACCAAACCGTCGGCTGATCGCGACCCCTCAAAATTGCCAGCTTTTGTCTTATGATCCGTCGCGCCAAAAGTTAGTCGCGCGTCTTGATCCTGCGCTGCCGAAATCGCGGCCGTTCGGGCCGGCGGCGAAAATGCTCTAGTGCTTTGCTTCCTTTATTGTCACACCATCCTGTTCACGGGGCGTACATCTTTTCGGTTGACGCCTGCTCGTGACAGTATTTCGGCGGAAAGGCAGTTTTCTTCGCAATGGAGTTGACGCCCGATCTTCTAAGGCCAGAGTTTTCAATCCAGCGTGACCGGAACCTTTCGGCCGACGAGGCGCAAGTGGGTTTGGCTTTTTTCGATTCGCATCGGCCCGACTTGAACTTCGCCGGGGCAGGCGATGATCGCTTGGCGGTTTTGGACCTTGGCTCCCCCGGAGAGAGCGCGGCGGACCGGATAGCGTCGGCCGGTAGTCCCGACGCCAAATCTGATTTCGTCATCACGAACGGCGATCGATTTGCCGCGCCGTCATCGCGGCGGGCAGGGTTCGAGCATGGACTCCTATGGATTTTGGCGGCGTCAGTGGCCGCCCATTTCTGCGTCCTGACGCTCCTCCTGTGGCTCAGCCCGGAGCCTCTCGAAGCGGACCGGCGGCAAGAAACGCCGGTCGAGGTCGTCGTTGAGACGCCGCCGCCCAAACGGCCTGAAAATCCCGCGCCAGCGCCGCAAGCTCAGAAAGCGGCAGCGGAGGCTCACCCGGAGGGCTCCAATCCTCCAGAGCCCAAGGTCCCCGAAGCCAAACCGCTAGCCGCAAATTCTGCCGCATCCAAGCCACCCGAAGCGAAACCGCCGGAGGCCGCGGCCGGCGAAGCTAAGCCACCGGCATCCCCGCCGCCGGAGGCAAAACCCGAAAAAGCCAAGGCGGCGCCGTCAAAATCCGCAGACCAACAGGGCGGGACGCAAAAACCGGGAGAGGAAAAGCGCGCCGAAAACAAGCCGGCGCCCGCGCAAGCGAAGGCTTCCGCGCGCTCGGCGGCGGCGCAAAGGGAGGCGCCACATAAAGATTTGCCGAAAACGGCGGCGCCTCGGCAGGTCGCGAACGCGCGCGCAGCCGACAAGTGGAACGACTTCGGCTCGAAATCGCCAGCGCTAGGGGGCCTGCGTTTGCCTTTCGACAACGGCCCCGACATTTTTCGCGCTGTCGCTGTGCCACTGCCGACGGAGGGCGGCGACGAGCCGATGAGCTACAAGGAGATTGTCTTCGGCCTTCTGGAGCGGGCCAAGCTATACCCGGAGTTGGCGCGCGAGCGCGGCGCGCGTGGAACCGCCGTGGTGTCCTTCGCCATCGACGACGCCGGAGAGCTCACCGACGCATCGCTGCTGCAGTCGAGCGGCGAAGCGGATCTTGACGCTGAAAGCCTTGCTCTGGTGGCTCGGGCCGCGCCATTCCCACGGCCGCCGCTCGGCGCGCAGCGCGCCTTTGCGGCGGAGATTACGTTTGGTCTTCAAAAAAGCGAATGAGAGTCGCAGAGGCCCCTCCTTCGTTGCACGACGCTCCGGCCGGCGGCGGCGCGGGCTTTCAATTGGGGCGAGACGATCTGCGCGTTTCAATCCTCGAGATGAGCGCGCTGCGAATTTAGCCAACCTTTCGCGTTCGCGAGCACTTCGGTTTGCGTAATCGGACGTTCTCGGCCGCTCCAGCGCGGCGCCTGCGTTGCCACCTCCGTGCGGAAACCTTTTGGATGACTCCCCAAGTCCTCTTTCAAACGGAAACATTCCTGGCCGTCGTAGCTAAACCGTGCGGGAGATCCCCCGGCTCTGCCGGGGAGGCAGCAATAGTTTGACGTTTCCTGAAGTCCATCGTGACCATCGCTTTTGTGAGCCGCCAAGCACACGAAAGGTCAAGTCACGATGGACGAGTTTGAGAGTTTAAGTCACACAAAGTGGGAGTGCAAATATCACGTCGTGTTCATCCCGAAGTTCCGCCGCAAGGCGCTATACGGGCAACTGCGGGATCATCTTGGAGAATTGCTTCGTAAGTTAGCAACACAAAAGGAAAGCCGGATCGAAGAAGGGCATTTGATGCCGGATCATGTGCACATGATGATTTCGATCCCGCCGAAATACGCGGTTTCTCAGGTGATCGGATATGTCAAGGGCAAGAGTGCGATCCATCTGGCCCGCGTTTACGGGGAACGGCGGCGCAATTTTGTAGGGCAACATTTCTGGGCGCGAGGATATTTCGTCTCGACCGTGGGGAGAGACGAAGCTGCGATCCGGGAATACATCAAGAGCCAGGAAAAGGAAGATCAGAGGCTGGAGCAACTGAACCTCTGGCGCTGATCGGCCACCATCAGGTGGCCCAATGAACCGGGGACGCGTCAGCGTCCCCTCCCAGCCGCTTTGAGCGGCTCACATAAATAAAGCCCCCGGCTCTGCCGGGGGATAGTTACTTTCCAGCGTCCGCCCGGACGCTATTCCGTGCATGACGATCTGTCTTTCGCGCTCCGTCATAGCCACGTCGATGTTTTCGTTTGTGATAAATCTCCGCAGGTCTTCCTTGACCTCAGCAAATCGTCCCATCTTATGCTCCCCAGTTGCTAGATTCGCCCCTTTGGGATCAGCTTCGAATCAAAATATCGGGGCCAAGTATTCCGCCCGCAAGGGCCCGCAAAACCGTTGTGAGGCATTCCAGGCGTGAGCGCGCGGCCCATCCGAGTTTTTCTGCGAATCTCCGCGAAGCCTGCGCCAGTGCGCTCACGGATCAAGGAGAATGCTCAGGTTCGCTAACTCGGCGGCGTTTGCCGGCCGTGGTCAATCCCTGGCGATAAGTTGAGACTGAAAAAAGTTAATAGACTTGATTTGTCACAGCATGCTTTCATTCAGCCCGTGTTCAGCTGCAAGAATGGAAATGTCGAAATCGATTTTATGGTCTACCTCGCGCTCGCGATTTTAGTACTGGCGGGTATAGCGTTCGGTTTACATTTCTGCGTCAAGCGCTCGCACCAGCCGGCGAGCCGCGCCTCGCCCTGGCCAACCGAGGACGCCGCCGACGAGCGTTCCGGCGTCGGTCTTTACGATTTTGTCTCTTACCTCCCAGCGCACAATTATGTGTTCACGCCGACGCGGGAAATGTCGCCAGCGGGCAGCGCCAATTCTCAAATTCGCCCGATCCATGTCCTCGATTCCGAGGGGACTCAAAAATACGACGAGGATGGCGAACCAATTAAACTTCCCGTTAGCGTCTGGCTCGATCAGAACGTCACGTCGAACAAATGACATGGCATCCCGGCTCGCCGATGCTGATCCCCAATCGTCTTGTGGATCAAGGCGGCTGGATCGAACGCCAGAACGTCACGACCTTTAACCTGTATCGGCCCCCGACCATCAAACTTGGCAACCCCACTGAGGCGACGCGATGGCTCGACCACGTTCGCAAACTCGTTGGCGACGACGCCGATTATGTCATCACGTATTTTACCATGCCGCGCGGATTGCCGGATTCGCCAGGCTTCCAGCGATGTGGTCCTGCTTTCGGTTTTGCGTTGACATCAACCGTCGTAGGTTCATCGTCAGTGTTTATCATCGTCATAGTGGTGGTCCGACAAACCAAAGTTCAAACAATTATATACAGTATTGTAGAGCGGCCCACCAGCGATTTGCCGCGCCTCGCCGAACCCGCCAAATCTGGTCCGAACTGACATTCTGGCGACGGCTAGCGAGGGAAATTCTGGACAGGTGAAAAAAAATTCGCTCTATATACAGGCACGTCATAATCTTGCGTCACTCCTTTTCCCTGTTCGTAATCGTATGCGATTGAACTCATTGCACCTGGATTGCCATGTTCGGCGGACATCTTTCGCCAAACGCTTCGGCATCATCGTGCGGAACGCCTCGCCCGCCGCCATAAATCCAACTGATTTCCATCAGCGTGCGCCGCTTTGATACGCCGCAATCAAAAAACCTCGTGTCTAGATCACACGATTTGGTCGAACTGGCAAACCGCTCGAAGCTACGGATTACAGTAACAAGGCCGATGGGCTCTGATGAAAGAGCTAACCAAATACTCGGTATGGGCTGGCCGCTATCCTACTCCGTTTCGGTCGGCGGGCATCGGTCACCTGCTCGGCCATATGGCCGCGGCCAATTACGACGGCATGCTCGGGCCGACTTCCTACACTATGGGCAGGGCCTGCGCGAGCGGGCTGCAGCCTAGCTTTCCTGCTTGTCGCCAACCGCCGGCGGGGAGCTACTTCTCTAACACGTAACTCCCGGGTGCATCCTGAAGGGGCGGGTATGCCTCGCTACCCATGGATCGGGGCTGGATCTTCTCGCCGGAGTGCGCGGCGAGCCAGGCGAACCAGTCCGACCACCAGCTCCCGTCGTGGCGCCGGGCGGCCGCGCGCCACTGCTCAGACGTGTCAGCCTGGCCATCCTCGTTCGTCCAATAGGCGCCTTTGCCGCCAGGCGGGTTGATGATGCCGGCAATGTGGCCGCTCGAAGCGAGAACGAAGCGCACCTTGCCGCCAGTGAGCTCGGTTATGCGCCAGGCCGCGTCCCAGGGCACGATGTGGTCCTTCTCCGCCCCGATCGCGTAGATGTCCTGACGGATGCGGCCGAGGTCCAGCGCCTCGCCCTTCAGGTGGATCTTGCCGGGCTGAACTAAGTTGTTCTCGAGGTAGGTATTGCGCAGGTACCAGCTGTGCGCCGCCCGGGCCATCCGCGTGCCATCGCTGTTCCAGTACAGCAGGTCGAAAGCCGGCGGCTTTTGGCCTAGCAGGTAGTTGTTGACCACATTCGCCCAAATCAGGTCGTTGCTCCGCAACAGGTTGAACATGTTGGACATCTCGCGGCTGTCGAGGTAGCCGCGCTCCAACATCTGCTGCTCGATGAAGTCCACCGTCGTCTCCTCGCCGAGAAACACGGCCGTATCGCCGACTTTGGAGAAGTCCTGTAGCGACACCATGAACGTCGCAACGCCGAAGCGTTCGTCGCCTTTCGCGGCCAGCCAGGCCAGAGTCATGGCCAGCAAAGTGCCCGCGATGCAATAGCCCATCACGTTCACGGTCGGGCTGCCTGTAATCTCGCGCATCACGTCGCTCGCCGCGAGCGGCCCGAGATCCACGTAGTCCTCGATGGTGGTGTTCTCCAACGAAGCGTCCGGGTTCCGCCAAGACACCATGAATACTGTGAAACCCTGTTCGACCAGGTAGCGCACCATGCTGTTCTTCGGTTGCAGGTCAAGGATGTAGTACTTGTTGATCCACGGCGGCAGCATGAGCAGTGGGACCCGGTGGACGGTCTCACTCTTTGGCTCGTACTGGATGAGTTCGATCAGCTTGTTGCGGTGGACCACCTTGCCCGGCGAGAGCGCGAGGTTGCGGCCAGGCATGAAGGCCTCGGCGTCCACCATGCTCAGCCGCCCTTCCTTGAGGTCGCGCATCAGGTTGCGCATTCCCTCAGCAAGGCTCGCGCCGCCCGTCTCGACCGCCCGGCGAAGCGCGACCGGATTTGAGACGAGCAGCAGCGTGGGACTCATCGCGTCGACGAACTGGCGGAGGTGGAAGTCGAGGTGCTGTCGCTCCGCCGGGCTGAAGTCCTCAGCCTCGCTCGCCTGCCGCAGGAGCCAGTCCGAGGCGAGGAGGTAGAGCTCCTTCAGCGTGCGATAGACGGGGTTGCCCCGCCACTCAAGCGCAGCGAAGCGCTTGTCCGCGCTGCCTGGAGCCGCCGGTTCGGCCCGCGCCAACCCGGACCAGCGCCGCCATGCCTCGTTCCAGGCGTCCATCAAGATCTGCCCCTGCTGCATATTGAAATCGGCGGCGGCGGCCATCGCTTTTTCAGGCCGGCTGATGGACCGCAGCCAGACCGTGCGCAATGCTCGGGCGATCTCCGCCCAGTCCACCGGGATAACCTTGCGCAACGGGTTCGCGTTGAGCGCCTCATCGGCCGCGCGCAGGATCGAGCCCAGGATCGAGTCCTTGGCTGCCGTCTCGGCGAATTGCTGCAGGCCGCCACCGAACTGATCCGGCGACATCGGCCATACAGCCTGCCCAGACAGGCCCCCGGGCGCGGCCCCCACGTCGCTCGCCAGCTTCGAAATGGACTCGACCCAGGAAGTCCAGAGGCCGAGGATCTTGGAACGCGGCGAAGGAGTTCCGGGTGTGGTGGTCTCCCTCGCGGGCGCGAAGTCTCGTTGAATCTCATGCGTCGGGGCGGAGGGTGTCTCGGGAGGTGGTCCTGCGGGGCTTTGACTTGACATGTCTCACTCCTCCGTGTCCACGAGCATTTACTTGGCTTCTCCGATCGCGCGATTGCACGACCGTGCGGTATTACAGCGATGTCTCAGCCGGACAACGCCAAAGACATTGAAACCGACATTCTCCAGAGGCCACCGGCCGGTTCAAGCACAATTTGAGCCTTTTTGGGGTTCTTCGCAAGCTTGGACCGCCGCCGACAGTGTCGGGACATGCCGAAGGCAAGCCGAACGCTGAAAATGCCGAATTTTCTGTCACCGACACGCACGTCTCCCGTGGTTTTTCATGGAACCTGTGACAAATCGAACTCGTTACGCTGTTGACGTGAGTGGCGGCGGCCGCAGTTCCGCGATCATTTGGTTTCCGGGGTCATCGCACGCCCCTGGAAAGCGGTCGCCAGACTGGATTATCAAATTGCCCCATCGTGGCCGTCCATTCAATCCCACGTCGCCAACGAAGGCCGGTATTTGGGGCGCGAGATCGCAAGCTCGGCCATACCGTGCGGTTGATCGCGCCAGCTTATGTCAAGCCGTTTTTAAAGCGGCAGAACTACGATGTCTCCGACGCGGAGGCGATCTGCGAGACCGTAGAGCCCCGACCATGTGTTCGTCGTTTTTGAGACAGAAGGCGGCGTTATTTACAAGGAGACACGGCTCATCTGACGGTTGATTTTATGCGGCTTGCTTTTGGTGTCGCAAGTGGCGATTGGGATTGTGGCTGCTCGGCGAGGCGAGCAGTCAGCAGAAGGCGTTCTCATCGGCCTGTCATGGCGCTGGCCGTGCACTTGCGCGCCATGCTGCGCTGAAGCAATGGAGCGGTCGCCAAATCGTCGACGATCTTGGCTCAACGAGGCATTCTGATCCGCTCGCCATCGACGCGGGGCGTCGCCGAGCCTGGCGCTTACAAGGACGTCGGCGCGGTGGTCGCTGCAGCCGAGGAGGCGGGCCTTGCCCGGCGCGTGGCGCGCCCATCGCCCGCTGATCTGCATCAAAGGCTGATGGCCCGCTCCATGATAAGTTACTCGCCTCGCGCGCACTTCGCTGGACGCAGGTATGATCCATTCGACGATCCAGGGCTCTACATGGACCTCGTATTCGAGCGGCGGGCGCTGCTTTTCGATCTCGGTCATCTCGCCCGTGTCGCGCCCCGCAAGCTCTCGCGCGTCAGCGATGTTTCCATCACCCATCGCCACATGGACCATTTTGCCGGCTTCGACCAGTTGCTGAGGCGCCTCCTGGGCCGGGAAAAGATCGTCGGTCTCTATGGGCCGGCCGGCCTCATCGACGCGGTCGAACATAAGCTCGAGGCGTATTCCTGGAATCTAATCGAAGGTTATAGCGGCAACCTCGTCTTCCGGATTACGGAAGTCGACGATGCCGGGTATCTCACATCGGCTCAATTCTCCGGGCGCCGGCGGTTCGAACGCACGGAGATCGGAAAGTCGGAAAGCAGCGAGGGGCTCTTGCTCCGAGAGCCGGCATCCAAGTTCGTGCCACCACGATCGATCATGGCGTGCCCGCACTCGCTTTCGCACTCGAGGAGCGGGCACGAATTAACATATGGCGCAACAAGGTCGAGGCCTTGGGACTAGTGGTCGGGCCTTGGATTCGAGCTTTCAAGGAGGCGGTGCTCCGCGGAGCGTCCGATGAAGCTCCCATCAATGTCGTCTGGCGAGATCGGCAGTCCGAGAAACCGGCGACTCTTCCCGTGGGTTTGCTCAAGAAAGAGATCATGAAAATCACCTCCGGCCGGAAGATCGCCTATGTTGTCGATTGCTCTTTTACGAACGGCAACATCGAAAGGGTGGTTCGGCTCGCGCAAGGCTCGGATATCCTCTTCATCGAAACGACGTTCCACGATGTTGACGCAGCACTTGCTGCGTCGCGCCGTCACCTCACCGCGCGCGGCAAGCTGGAACGCTCGCTCGGCTCGCCGGCGCGAAGCGGCTCGTAACGCTACACTATTCTCGGCGATACAAGGGGCAAGCTCCTTGCCCAAGAGGCTATCAATGCGTTCCTGGGCGACTGACCGCGTTTGGCGTCGCGACCCAAATGCGCCAACCGCCATGAAATCAAACCCCGCGCGTCGCTCATAGTGAGTTTCGAACACAGTGGCGCAAAAACTTCATGCTTACTCAGAAGCCTCAATTCACGTGGATCCCACCGCTTTGTCATGTTTTGCCCCAATCAAACGACGCGACGATTGGCGCATGCAGCGAACCCAGAATTGGCTCCTTCACCATGACCTCGTCACGCAATCCCTCGTTCAAAATCGTGATGCTTGTGCAGCAGGCGGCAAGCTTCCGCGACGCCAAAATATGATCGAGAAGCGCAGGGCGTCCGGCGTGTATGACGCTGAAGCGATGAGCTTCTTCGAGACGGGCGGCTAACGGAATGAGCTTCCGAGGGGATGGCTCTGTTGCGTCTTCGTCCGGAATACCGAGCAGAAGCCGTGCGGGCGCGTCGTGCTCTTCCGAATTAAGATCACCGCATATGGCGATGAACGCATTGGGTTCGCCATCGAACAGGTGCTCGATGAACAACCGAGTTTCCAACGCCTGCCCTTCCTGCTTCTGGGCGGCGATAAACTGTCCCTCGGCCCAGGCTCGGCTCGAGACGCGGTTAGTCTCTTCACTCACGCCTGGGATACGCACGGCGCGCGGAGCTCGAAAATGAAGGTTGACGATGTGAAGGGCAGCGCCGTTCGGCATTGAGAAGTCTCGCATACAGGAGAGGACGCTCCCACATGATCTCGATAGAAGGCGGCGGCGAAGAACCTTCGCTTGGCGGAGTCCAGCGCCATTTCGCGACAATCTCGTGGTAGAGCTGCCGCTGCTCACGGATCGGCCAGCGACTCAGGATCACCAGATTATGGACGTCCGCTGGCGCGTTGGTTCCGGGCCGAACGCTCGTCGTGCGATGGTAGCTTTGGTAAGTCGTATCATAGAGGAGACGATCAAGAGCAAGAAACCGGCGCCCTTTTACGGACGGCGACTTCTGAGCGGCGACCTCCTGAAGACAAATAACGTCGGCCGCAAGATCATTCAAGATCAGCTTGAGAACGGCCATCCGACGGGCGAATTCCATTTCGTGCGTTCGCGACCAATCCAAATTTTCAATGTTAAATGTCGCAAGGCGAAAAGGAGGGGACATGATTGAATTATAGCTATCCTTTCGACGACCGCCAAGAGCGCTGCCGACCGGAGAAATGTGCGGGATTGCGTTCGATCTTGAGTTAGATTGGCTCTTTTGGGGAGCCCGCGAATCGCGTGGACTATCTCGATAAACTCTTGCGGCTAGGAACTTCGACACGCCGCGACGGCGCAACTCCTTGAAACGGTTTTGGCCGTTTTGCCATTGCCGCCAAAGATACATGCGTAGCCGTCGGCAAATCCACGCTTCGAGAGTCGTGAGCACAATTGGGGTCTGGCAAAAGCGGAAGTAGCCACGCCAACCGATGATGTATGTCAAGCCGGAGTAAAAGTCGGCCGTTGGGGCCGAGCAAAACCGGGTCAGTTTGCGGTGTAGGCGTAGAGCTCAATGCGCCACGTCCGCCCGGCGGAGATGGCCGGGGTTTCGCAGCTGGGCGGACGCGGCTTTCAGGAAGCGGGGGTGATTTCGCCTGTTTCTGGATCGCCGGCTTCAGCGATCTCGTCGGAAGGTCGCGGGTCGGGGGTCGCTGCCCGCGACCGGATGGTCTTCGAGCTCGCCGAAATGCCTGGCGAAGGCGACATGCTCCGCGCGGGTGATGTCCTGGTCGCGGAAGAACAGCGCCCTGTGCTGCAAGAGCAGGGACTTGATCTCGGCGATGACGGCCGGGTCGCGGCTCGCTGCGTCGAGGTTGACGTTCTGGAGCTCGGCGCCGATCGCGCAGGTGATCTGCTCCACGCGGATCGATGCGCCGAGAGACGACGCTGGCGCGACGGCTGGCGCGCTGACGATCGTCGGGCGGCGGTTGCTGTCATGGAAGTTCTCCCTGCCGGGCAGCGGCTCCTTTCTGGCGAAGGCGGTCTTTTCCAGCGTTTCGTTTGTATATCATGTATTTTATAAGTAAAAGGCGCGAGTGCGTCACCTCCCCACGACAAGCCGAACCTGCAATTAAACTAGAAATTGATGGACACGATGTCGGAAAAGAAGCTCTCGCCAGCACAAATCCGCTCAATCATCTTCGGCCTGCTGGTCGCGATGTTCCTGGCGGCGCTGGACCAGACAATTATCGCGACTGCCATGCCGACGATCGGGCGCGACCTCGGCGATGCCGAAAATCTTCCCTGGATCGTCACCGCATATCTTCTCGCCGCGACGGTCGTAACGCCGCTCTATGGCAAACTAAGCGACATTCACGGCCGACGCGTCATGCTCCTGCTCGGAGTGGCGATCTTCATATTCGGGTCGACCGCCTGCGCTCTTGCGCCGACGATGCTCTTCCTCATCTGCGCACGCGCATTGCAGGGACTTGGCGGAGGTGGCTTGATTTCACTGGGCCAGACGATTATCGCCGACATCGTCTCACCGCGCGAGCGCGGCCATTATCAAATTTATGTGGCGGGCGTGTTTATCAGTTCCAGCCTTGCCGGCCCAATGCTCGGCGGCCTGTTCGCCGAGCATCTGCATTGGTCGGCGATTTTCTGGATCAATCTTCCTCTCGGATTAATCGCCTTCCAGATGACCAACGCCAAACTGAAGCTGGCGCCGCGACATGAACGACCGCACAAGCTCGACTACCTCGGCGCTGCGCTGCTGATCCTCGCCACCACCAGCCTTTTGCTGGCCCTGAGCTGGGGCGGCCGGCGCTACGCGTGGACTTCAGAACAAGTCCTTTCGCTGGTCGTTGGATCGATCGGTCTTTGGGCAGCGCTCTTCTGGCGTCTGAATCGTGCGGCAGAGCCTTTGATACCTCTAAGCGTGTACCGCAATCGTGTGGTTCGCGACGGCCTCGGCGCCGCAAGCTTCGCCATGGGCACGTTCATCGGCTTGTCCATCTACATGCCAATCTATTTCCAAAGCGCACTGCGCCTGTCAGCGAGCTGGTCGGGTGTCGTCCTAATTCCTCTCACGATTAGTACTGTCGCGGGCGCGACTTTGTCGGCACGAATGATGGCTAGTTTTGAGCGTTACAAGATGCCAGCAGTCATCGGTTTGTCGCTCGCCCTGCTGGCGATTTGCGTGCTTGCCGCGTTCGTCGGGAGCCTGCCTTTCGCCTGGACAGAAGTGCTGCTCGCTTCGTCCGGCTTAGGAATCGGCACGGTGCTGCCCGTGTCGACAGTCAGCGTACAAAATGCGGTCGCCTTGCACGAACTCGGGACGACAACTGCAGCTATGATGTTCGCCAGGCAACTCGGCGGCGCAATCATCGTTGCGATCTTCGGCGCGATCATCATCAACGCCGCGGGCGGCGTCGTTGACGCCCGCATCGCGGGCGCGGCTGACGACGCTGCGCCACTTACGCTCGCATTCCGAATGGTTTTCCTTGCCGCGGCAATGTGTGTCGCGACGTCACTGGTCTTCTTGCTCCGCATGGAGGAGCACCCTCTTCGTGGCAAATCTGCGGAGCATCGGGCAGGTTCCTAGTACCCACTTTCGTCGACGCGCGAGTCGTGATTTTAAGGGCGCATGAAAAGCGTCCCAGAAGCGAACTCCCATCCTATCCGGAGCGCTCGTCCGCCTGACCCAAAGGGGAGAGGTGTGACCGAAGCAATCGACCGTAAGAACGTCACGACTTTTAACCCTTATCGACCGCCTAACATCGAACTCGGGAACGCCGCTGAGGCGACGCGATCGCTGAGCATGTTCGCAAAGTCTTCGGCGACGACGCCGATCATATCACCAACTATTTCGCTCATCGCGCTCCCCGGCCTTGGGAAAAATCAAGCACGCTGTCGTCTTGGAAAGCGATGGGCGAGGCGCCGGAAAAGAAACCGCCATCGAGCCTCCCGCGGCGCCGTCACGCGGCGGCCTTCGGCAGGACGATAAGCGGGTCATCGGTCAAATTGGTCATTTTTCTCCTCCTGAGCTAACGACCCAATTCGCCTTTCGGGGATAGGCCTGCCGAACTCGGACGAGAAAAGCGACCGCAGCCTGCTGCGAACGGTCCTAATCTTTAATGGTCATGAGATGCTTATTGAGGCCGGCGTGAAGTCGTCACGTGTCTCCGGATAATAGTTCCGGGTCCACCGACTGCCGACCGGTCGAGCTGTAGAAGTGCTTGCAATGCGGTGAAGACCATCAAGGCTGAGCGCGTCTTCGCGTGAGGCTCCACGTCGTTTGTTCCTTGCCTATCCTGTTGACGCATACACCCACTAGGTCTAGTATTTTTCATGAGCGGGGCCTGAGCCCGCTCGCCCTTGACGCCGCTGCCCTTGACGCGATTGCCTGAAAAATGGATGCGGGTATGAATACGCCCACGCCGATTCTGATGGACATCGACCAGCACGCCGCGCTGCCGTTTCCGCAGTCGCTGCCGGAGTTTCAGCGGCTTTTCCCGGACGATGCCGCCTGCGCTGAATACCTCGAAAAGGCGCGCTGGGGAGACGGCTTCGTCTGTCCGCACTGTAGTGTGACTGGCGAACCGTTCCGCATTGCGACCCGCCCGGGCCTGCTGGCATGCCGCAAATGCAGACGTCAGACAGGACTGACCGTTGGCACGGTCATGGAGCGCAGCCACACGCCGTTGTTCATCTGGTTCTGGGCCGCCTACCTGGTCGCCAGCCAGACCCCGGCATGTCGGCCGTCCAGTTCCAGCGGCAACTCGGGCTCTCGCGTTACGAGACAGCCTTTCAGATCCTCCACAAATTGCGCGCCGGAATGATCCGCCCCGATCAGGATCGCATCGGTGGCCACGCGAACGAGCATGTCGAGGTGGACGAAACCTGGGTCGGCGGTCGGACACGCGGGGAAGGCCGAGGGGTTCACCACAAGGTTCTGGTTGCCTGCGCCGTTGAGGTGCGCCATCGCAAGCCTGGAACCGCGCAGGACAAGCGAAAGGATGGGCGCTATGCGGGGCGCATTCGACTGGCAGTCGCCGCGGACCGAAGCGCCAAATCGCTTTGCGGATTTGTTGATGGCGCTGTCGCTCCGGGGACAATGATCGTCACGGACGATTGGAGCGGTTACGCCGGCCTGCGCAAGCGCGGTCATGATCACCACGCCATTGCCGAATGCGGAGATCCCGAGGCGACCGAAGAGTTCCTGCCCATCATCCATCTCGCCTTCGCGAATCTCAAGACCTGGCTGACCGGTACCCATCACGGGGTCAGCGCACAGCATCTACAAGCCTACCTCAACGAATTCACGTTTCGCTTCAACCGGCGCTTCTACCCGTTCAACGCCTTCCGCTCGTTGCTCGGCATCGCTGGTGATGCAAAGGCGCCGACCTATGCCGAACTTTATTCCGGCGACTGGTTGCACCCTACATCTAGTGGCTGTATGGGTTAACCGGATAGGCAAGGTTTGTTCCTTGGTGTTCAGGCGTCGGCGGCCATCCGTGCCTGGGTGACGTACGCCACCGGATTTTGTTTGAGAGGCGCTCGCGCCGCAGAATTTGGCGCCAATCGGCGGTTTCCGGCAATTGATTTTCGCCCAGCGATCTTCGCCGAGTTCCGCCGCCGCGCCGCGGCGGCCTGCCGCCGCTTGACGGCGCTGTTGATCGGGGTCAAATCAACCGCCGCCGCATAAGGCGACAATGGCGCCAAAAATTGACGAAAGCTCCCGCGGCGCGCCGCTCATGACGTTGCTTGCCTCCGCCCAAGAGCATGAGCTTAAAACGTCGCCCCCCTCGACTTCGCGATGATATGCAAGTATCCATGGAACCAGTCCGAACGCCGGATGAGCTCGGCCCTTTGAAGCAAAACGAGATCGCGCCGCGCAAGCACCTCCTTCCCGTTCCGGTTGCGCCTCCGTCGCCGCCCCTTGCGCCGATCCCCCATCGCCCAGGGCTGAGCTGGCGCACCCTTCTGGTCCTGGTTCTGCTTTGCGCCGGGGCGGCTGGCGGCGGCCTCTATTGGTGGCGCCAGCACCAGGCGCGTCTTCCTGATGGGATCGTGTCCGGCAATGGCCGGATCGAGGCTGAGGAAATCGACATCGCCACCAAATTTGCCGGGCGCGTCGCGGCGCTGCTGGTCAATGAAGGCGACCTCGTCAGCGCGGGCCAGGTCGTCGCGCGCATGGACACCCGCGATCTCGAAGCCTCGCTCAAAAAAAGCCAGGCGCAGGCGCAACAGGCGCAGCACAGCCTTGAAGAAGCCTCGGCCATGGTTGAGCAACAAAAAACGCAGGTGACGCTGGCCAAGCGGGAAATCGAACGCACTGCCGCGCTCGTCGCGCGCGGATACGCCACCAACCAGCTTTTGGATCAGCGCCGGCAGTCCTTGAATGGGGCGGTCGCTTTATTGAACGCCGCAAACGCCCGCGTCAGAGAAGCCGAGCGAGCGCTCGACGCCGCGACCCACGACGTCGAGCTGTACCAGGTCAACATCGCCGACAACACCCTCCTCTCGCCCACCATCGGCCGCATTCAGTATCGCATCGCCAATGTCGGCGAGGCGCTGCCGGCTGGCGGCAAAGTATTCACGCTTCTCGATGTTTCCGACGTCTATATGGACGTCTACCTGCCGACGCGCGATGCCGGCCGCGTGGGCGTCGCGTCGGACGCCCGCATTCTGCTCGACGCTTATCCGAAATTCCCCGTCCCGGCGCATGTCTCCTTTATCGCCACGCAGGCGCAGTTCACGCCGAAAGCGGTCGAGACCAAGAACGAGCGCGACAAGCTGATGTTCCGCGTCAAAGTGCGGGTTGAGGCGGCGCTGTTGCGGGAGCATGCCGCGGACGTGCGGACAGGATTGCCCGTCGTCGCCTTTGTGCGGGTTGATCCGAAGGTCGAGTGGCCGGACTGGCTGCGGCGGCCCGCCACGCAATGAGCCCAGGGCGCGATGTGGTCGCCGAGCTCCGCGGCGTCAGCCTGCGCTATCGAGCGACGGTTGCGCTCGATGACGTGACCCTGGCGATTCCGGGCGGCTGCATGGTCGGATTGATCGGCCCAGACGGCGTCGGCAAATCCTCCTTGCTGGCCCTTGTCGCCGGCGCCCGCCGGATCCAAAGGGGCGAGATTCATGTGCTCGGCGGCGACATTGGCGACCCCCGTCACCGCGCCGAGGTCTGCCCACGCATCGCCTATATGCCGCAGGGGCTGGGCAAGAACCTCTATCCCGACCTCAGCGTGCGGGAGAATATCGCCTTCTTTGGCCGCCTTTTCGGCCAATCCCGCGACGAACGCGAGCGCCGCATCGCCGAATTGCTTGATGCGACGGGGCTCGATCCTTTTCCCGACCGGCTGGCGAGCAAGTTGTCGGGCTGCATGCGCCAGAAGCTCGGACTCTGCTGCGCGCTCATTCACGATCCCGACCTCTTGATCCTGGATGAGCCGACGACGGGCGTCGATCCTCTCTCGCGCCGCCAATTCTGGAGCCTCATCGCAAGCATGCGCGCGGCACGCCCGGGAATGAGTGTCATCACCGCGACGGCCTATTATGGAGGAGGCCGAGCAGTTCGATTGTCTCGTGGCGATGGACGCGGGACGCGTGCTTGACGCCGGGTCGCCGGCCGACCTCGAGGCGAAAACGAAGTCGCCTTCCATCGAAGAGGCTTTCATCGCGCTGCTGCCCGAGGAAAGACGGCGCGGCCGCAAGACGTTTGCGATTTCGCCCCATGAGCACGCGGGCGGCGAGCCAGTCATCGTGGCGCGCGACCTGACCCAGCGCGTTGCAGCCGGCAAGGATCGAAATAAGGTTCCGCTACAATCAGGATTTCGACAGCGTCTACGCGATGGCGCCGGGGACCATGGCCCTGCTGCTGGCGCTGATCCCTGCGATTTTTGATGGCGCTCGCCGTCGTGCGCATCCCGTGTCCCTTTGGTGAAGACCGCCTTGTTTGGTTTGCGAGATTGACGAAGCATACGACCTCGATTCGAACCTCGGGGTCAGCAGGTCGATGCGGGTTGAGATTTTGGCGAACGGCAAGCAGCGGCGGCATTGGTCCGCAGATGACAGGACAATGATCGTTGCCGAGGCGTCTGCGGCTGGCGCGAAGGTGTCTGTTGTTGCGCGCAAACATGGGCTGTCTCCTGGTCAAATCTTTGCGTGGCGGCGGGAGGCGAGAGCCAAGGACCTCGGCGCGCCTGCGGCTCCTGGTTTGGTCCCGGTCCATGTCGCCGCGCCGGAGCCAACCGCCACACCGCAACAGCCAACGCCAGAAGAGCCGCCGCGTTCAGCCCGACCTGTAGCGACGAAGAAAGGGTTGATCGAGATCGACTTCGGTGGAGGAAGACGGGTTCGCGTTGACGCCGATGTCGACGCGGACGCGCTTGGCCGCGTGCTTGATGTTCTGGAGCGTCGATGATCGCGATCCCGAACGGCGTGCGTGTGTGGCTGATGACCGGTCATACCGACATGAGAAAGGGATTCCCAGGGCTTGCTCTTGTGGTGCAGGAGACGCTCAAGCGCGATCCATTCGACGGCAATCTGTTTATTTTTCGCGGGCGCCGCGGCGACCTAAACCGTGCGGGAGATCCCCCGGCTCTGCCGGGGAGGCAGCAATAGTTTGACGTTTCCTGAAGTCCATCGTGACCATCGCTTTTGTGAGCCGCCAAGCACACGAAAGGTCAAGTCACGATGGACGAGTTTGAGAGTTCTAAGTCACACAAAGTGGGAGTGCAAATATCACGTCGTGTTCATCCCGAAGTTCCGCCGCAAGGCGCTATACGGGCAACTGCGGGATCATCTTGGAGAATTGCTTCGTAAGTTAGCAACACAAAAGGAAAGCCGGATCGAAGAAGGGCATTTGATGCCGGATCATGTGCACATGATGATTTCGATCCCGCCGAAATACGCGGTTTCTCAGGTGATCGGATATGTCAAGGGCAAGAGTGCGATCCATCTGGCCCGCGTTTACGGGGAACGGCGGCGCAATTTTGTAGGGCAACATTTCTGGGCGCGAGGATATTTCGTCTCGACCGTGGGGAGAGACGAAGCTGCGATCCGGGAATACATCAAGAGCCAGGAAAAGGAAGATCAGAGGCTGGAGCAACTGAACCTCTGGCGCTGATCGGCCACCATCAGGTGGCCCAATGAACCGGGGACGCGTCAGCGTCCCCTCCCAGCCGCTTTGAGCGGCTCACATAAATAAAGCCCCCGGCTCTGCCGGGGGATAGTTACTCAAAATCGTTTGGCATGACGGGCAAGGCGCCTGTCTGTTCACGAAGCGCCTGGAAAGGGGACGTTTCATCTGGCCTTCGGCCGCAGATGGCGGGGTGACGATCAGCACCGCTCAGATGGCTTATCTACTTTCGGGAATTGACTGGCGGATGCCGCAAGAGACATGGCGTCCGCGGGCCGCTGGATAAAGCTGTGGTCATTTGAGGAGATAGGTAGATCGGGCGCGATTGCGCATCGTCATGTCGGCGTCTCCCTCGACCCATTTCGTCGCGTTCGCGCAATCGATTCTGTTACCGGGGCGCCGGCTTTGCGGTGATTTGGCCAGACTACCTCTTCGTCGCGCTCGTCGGCGGCCTGTTCATGTCTCTCGCCTTGATCCGCTTTCGCGCCGTGGCCGCCAAAGCAGGTTGAGACGCGCTGCGAACGACGATTGGTATGTGTGCTTATTGGAAGGCGGCCGTGTCCATTTGAGGCGGATTGACTTCCCACTCGCCTTTCAGCCGCGCGATCACCGCTGGCGAAAGGTTTGGAGCGTCCTTGCCCAGCAAGGTCGCGAGGGCCTCCTGGAAATCCCCGGCCGAAATCCCGCGCAAATAGAGAACCGGCAGCAGAGCGTCCAAACTCTTGGTGCGCCGCGCCCATTTCGGCAGGATATTCGAAGTGAACCGGATTCGTGCGCCCGCCGCCGCGCCACGGTCGCGGGCTTTCGGCTTTTGAACGTCGATCGGGCCAATGCCCGTCTGGATCGCGCGAACTGGATCGTGGCCATGGCGAACCACCCGTTGACGACCGTCCGGAAGAACAAGTTCGGCGTTCGAGGCCAGAAACGTCTCGAATTCAGCCTCAATCGCTTGGGCGATCAGGCGGCGCGCACCAGCACGCAGGATTTCAGTGAGCGGATCGTCGATTTCGCCTTCTGGCGGAGAGCAATGACTCTATGTTCGTTCATGGCGTAACGCTCCTTTCTGGAGGTTCGGGTGGCTTGATCACCAACCCCGTTACGCCGCCTTCCTCACCCCGTCACCCAATTTCCCGCATAGCTCCGCGATCACCGGAGGACGCCCGTGTTTACGCGCCGCCTTTTATATGGCCGCACTGGCGGCAGCCCGAACAAACCCAAAATTCAAACAAATTTACAAAGACATGCGTCAAGCCGGAAAACCCGCCAAAGTCACCCTCGCAGCAATCGCCAGACGCCTCGTCGCTGGTGCCGTCGCAATTTGTGTTGGAATTCATTTTTGGCGCGCTCTCCAGCCTGACGAGGTTACCCGATCATGCGGCGAGGTCAATTGCCTGATCGGATGGCCTTTCGTTGAGGCTTCGCCAGCCGTCCACCTTGCGCATCGTGATCTGGCCGGAAGCGTCGCCGACCTCGACCCGCTCGAAGGCCGAGCACTTCGGGACCGCCGATGCGGTCGAGGCGAATGGCGCGGGCCTATGTGCTAAGGCGTTGCTTCAGCCAGAAATGCGAAGCGGCTGCATCGAGTTCGTTTGATCAGGGCTTCGGCGTGCGGCCATTCGCCGAAGCCGGATGCGGGCCTTGTGCCGCAACAGCAGTGCGCGGATCTCCTGCATCAACGCGGGATCGCGCGAGGCCGCACCGAGATTGACGTTGGTGATCTTGGCGCCGATCGCGCAGGTCAGGGGGGCGACCTTCAGAATTGCTGAAGAGATCGCCGGCGTCGCGACATCCGGATTGCCGACACGTTGAGCCGGTTTGGCCATGGGCTAAATCCTCCATTTGTTGAGCTTTGCTGCGTCGCGGCCCGCGCAATCGGCCCTTGGCTTGCGACGATCCGAAGCTAGGCGAGGAGGCTCGGCCGTGCTTGACCGACTGGGACAGGCGGTTTAACATTCGGGGACATCAGGCGAGTTGCAACCGTTCGCGCTTGCCCGCGGGGAACTGGGGCGGCAGATGCCACGCCTGATTCGCAGCGCGGTGCTGAGCAACTACGTCGAGGTGGCCCGATCGGTCGGCCTCGACCCCTACCGCATGACCGCCGAGTTTCGTCTTCCGCCGGCAAGTCTCACCGACCCCGAGGTGAAAGTCTCGGCAGCCGCAGTCGGCCGCCTGCTCGAGGAGTCAGCGGCGCGGTCGGGCCAGCTCGACTTCGGTTTGCGGCTCGCCGATCAGCGGACGGTCGCCAATCTCGGCGCGCTGGCGCTGCTGGTGCGAGAACAGCCGACCATCCGTAAGGCGCTCGACGCGCTGGTCGGCTACATGTTCCTGCACAGCGAGTCGCTGTTGCTGACCATGCGTGAGCAGAATGGTGACGTGATCCTCAGCCTCGCGATCGAGGTCGAGCGTCCAGTGCCGATCCGGCAGAGCGTCGCGCTTGGGGTTGGCTTCCTGCACCGCAGCTTTCAGCAACTGTTTCGCGAACGCTGGAAGCCGGAAGCAATCTGCTTCACTTACTCATTCAGATCATCATAACATACTGATTATAATAACTTAATCGCACCAGAAACGCTTCAAGTATTGCGTCACCCGGGGAATGCGGGTACAAAGCTCTGCTTGATGAAAGGAATGTCGTGACCGAGTTCTCGCACGTACCGGCTCCGAGGACGTACATCTGCTGATCGCGCCTTATCCCGACGTGCCGTTCAGCTACAACATTGTCGGTGTTGCTGATCCGGCGGTCTTCGCTGCCGCGCGCAAGGAGGGCAAAATGATGCCCAATCGGCGCACAATCCAAATTTCGTGGTCGATCTCAAGGCAATCCCGGTCGCACAAAGGTTGCGACGGCGGCTATGCTCAATCTACTCGGGAAGCCGGGCACGAAATAGCCTACAACTCGTCGCGGACGTCGCGGGAGGTCAGTTTATGGCAGACGCGCGCCTCGATTGAACACGGATAGATGCGGATGCCGTCGATTTCTGGAGTCAGTAAGAAACGCATCGCTGGCGCTCTATTGATTGCGTTAGGAGTCTTGGCCCTAACGATGCCGCTCGTAGCCGGTCGATGGTCACTTGCGATTCTCGGGCTTCCTCTGATCGCGATGGGGATTGCAGAGGCCTATATCGCTTTCACATCGCCGCGAGGCGCCGAGGCGAGTGCTTATCTGCCTAGCGCGCTTGCATTTCTCGCCGGAAACGTCCTGCTGCTCAGCCCAGCCCTCGTCCACCGCGGATTGCTTATCTTGCTGATTGCAATTCTGACGGTCGATGGATTTGGAAAAATCATTGGCGCATGGCGCAGGTCGCATCCCGACCGCCTCCCATTAGTGTTTAACGAACTCGTCGATCTCGGATGCGCGGCGGTGATTTGGTATCTCAGTCGTTTCATCGGCGTCGTTCAGGCCGTTGGCATCATCGTTGGCGCCTACATTGTCGCCGCAGGCTGGCGGTTGCTGATGGCGCCGCTCGAAATCGGTCGCGCCCGATACGGCCGCCAAAGTCTTGAACGTTCACCCGGATCCAGGGCTCGGCGTTCCCGGGAACGAGAGTTTTGCCCGTTTGCGTTCCGAGACCGACAGCGGGTCGCAGTTTGTGCGCGCCGCCGATCTATTGTGGATGTCAACGCTCGGGATCGTGTTCCTGGCGATCCACGCCGGGCGGATGCCGCTAACCGATGACATTCTGGGCCGCATTTCCCCATTTGTTGCCACGGTCGGAGACGTTCTAATGACGCTCGTCTTTGCCGTTGTGCTCATGCTTCCAGCGCGCCTGGCTTGGCGTCGCGTGACAAGGCCGGTCGAACGTCTGGCATGGTCCCTGCGCTTGGATGCGGAGGAAGCGGCTGCACGGATGAATCCGGTGGCCGACTGGCTGATGCGTCGATGGATGGAAGCCCGATTTCGCTTTAGCTTGCGCCTGCACGAGGCGCGCCTCTCCCTGCCGTTCGCGCTGATCCTGCTGCTGCGGCTCGGCCTGCCGGTGACCGCCTTCTTCGTGGCGTTTAACCCGTTCTGGGGTTTCAGCTGGTACTTCAACACTGAAAGCTGGGCGACTGGCATCTATCAGAAGCTGACAGAGTTGCGGGTCGATCCATGGCGCGCCGCCATGATGAATGCCGTGGCGCATGCCTACGGCGGCGGCGATGAGCTCTTTCGAATCGATCCGCAAGGCGCTGCAGGAAATGGCGACTTCAGCTTCCTCGTAATCGGCGATCCCGGCGAAGGCGACGCTTCCCAATATTCGCTGGCCTCGCGCTATCTGAAGCTCGGACAGAGCGATGACGTAAAGTTTCTCGTGATCTCTTCGGACGTCATCTATCCGGCCGGAGCTATCGAAGACTATGAGGCCAAGTTCTATCTCCCGTTCCAGGGGTTCGCAAAGCCGGTTTATGCGATCCCTGGCAATCATGACTGGTTCGATGCGCTCGAAAGCTTTAACGCGAACTTTCTCGAGCCAAAGGCGGCGCGCAGCGCAATGGAAGCCCGGGTTGAAGCCGATCTGGGATTGACCGCCACGAACGCGCGCCGGATCGACAATCTTATGGCACATGCCGCGCGTCTGCGCCGGCTATACGCCGTAAATGTCGCGATCCAGCGGGCACCCTTTTTCGAACTGCAGACCGATGATTTTGCCCTGCTTGCGATTGACACCGGCATCTTGCGCACCGTGGACGAACGACAACTCGCGTGGATCGAGCGAGCCCTCGATCGAAGTCGCGGTAAATTCGCCATGGCCATCGTCGGCCATCCACGTTTCGCAGGCGGCCACGACATTCCGCCGATCGCCGAAGGCCAGGATGTCTCGGAATCTTCGGAAAAGTTCGCTGCGCTCTATCAACTCCTCGCGACCCACAACGTCAAGATCGCCATGGCCGGCGATACGCACGACTTTGAATATTACCGGGAAAACATCGTCGGCGACGGCCCCGCGCGGGTGATGCACCACATCGTCAATGGCGGCGGCGGAGCTTACCTTAGCATCGGCACGGCCCTCGACTTTCCGAAGGAGCCTGCTGCCGCGGAGTGGGCGTTCTACCCGAGGACGGACCACCTTCGCGCCAAGATGGATGCCGAGATGCCGCTATGGAAACAGCCGTTCTGGTACTGGATAAAGTGGTTTAATGCTTGGCCTTTCAGCGTTGAGGCTTTTTCCGGCATCTTCGATTTCAACCGCGCACCCTTCTTTCAGAGCTTCATGGAAGTGCGGGTCGAAAGATCGAAGAAGCGCGTAGTCCTCATCCTCAACGGCGTCCACGGTCCGTTGCAGTGGAGTGACCTGCAGACCAGTGGCGCAGTCATCCCACTCGGTGTGAAACCCAATGATCCAGTCGAATTCATTGTCTCGATGGATCGTCAATGATCTACTTAATGTCGCTATGGCACCGAACTCGGGGTTCCATGCCAATCCATGTTACTATTCGCCCGGCTCGCGTCCATACGCCGCCCTTCTTCCAGAGCTGCGCGCGGCCGCAACGCGTCGAGCAGGAGATAAGCACATGAGCTGGCATCCCTCGAACGATCCCATTCTCGGCGACGCCAAGACTTGCGACGCCCTTGAACTGGTGATCGTGCCGCGCGTCCGCGATCTTGGCGGGTTCGAGGTCAGAAGGGCGCTGCCGCACGGCAAGCGCCAGATGGTCGGGCCCTTCATCTTCTTCGATCAGATGGGCCCGGTGCAGTTCATGGCCGGACGCGGCATCGATGTGCGGCCACACCCGCACATCGGTCTCGCGACCGTCACGTATCTGTTCGACGGCCGCATTATGCACCGCGACAGCGAGGGCAACGCCCAGGAGATCGCGCCCGGCGCCATGAACCTCATGACCGCCGGATGCGGGATTGCCCATTCCGAGCGCACGCCTGACGTCGCGCGCCAGACCGGCCAGACGATGCTCGGCATCCAGAGCTGGATCGCCCTTCCGGTCGCGCAAGAGGAGATCGCCCCGTCTTTCCAGCATTTCGACGCCGATGCGTTGCCCGTCGTCGCAGAGTTCGGCGTGACGGCACGGATCATCGCCGGATCGGCGTTCGGCGTGCGCTCACCTGTCGAAGGGCTCTCGGAGTGGTTTTACGCGGAGGTGATGCTCGATCCGGAGGCGGCAGCCCCGCTTGACGCCGACTATGAGGAGCGCGCGATCTATGTTGTCGACGGCGAGATAGAGATCGCCGGCGATCGCTTCGAGGGGCCGCGGCTTCTGATCTTCCGCCCGGGGGACCGCATCACTGTGAGAGCGGTAGGAGGCTCGCGCATGATGTTCCTCGGCGGCGCAGCTCTTGAAGGCCCGCGTTACATCTGGTGGAATTTCGTTTCCTCTCGCAAGGAGCGGATCGAGCAGGCCAAGGAAGACTGGAGGACGAGTCGTTTCAAGCCGGTGCCTGGCGAGACGGAGTTCATCCCCCTGCCTGGGCTCTGAGAGAGGTGCCGGAGGCCTCGCGATTTCCCGTCGTCCCGCAGCGGCATAGATCGATCCCGCGCGCTTCGTCGACGAGCGGTTCGGCCTGCCGACCGTGCGCAACATTCTGCGGCGAGGGCCTCGGCGAAATCGCCCGTAGAGATGCCCTTCAGATGCAAGATCGGGATCAGCACCTCGAGAACTCTTCGAGCGGCGGGCCTAGCACCCGGAATCACTGATCGGCGAAACGTGGCTTGAGGCGCTTCTGGTGGACCTCGGACGCGGTCCATTCGAATGGACGTGCGGTTTCGTTGTAGGTCTCGATGAAAGCGTCGATATGGGCCTTGAGTTGGCGAAGAGAACAGAAGGAGGCGCCGCGTAGCGCCTTGCCGGCGAGAATCGAGAACCAGATCTCGACCTGGATCAGCCAGGAGGCGCAGGTCGGCGTGAAATGAAAATGAACGTTCGGGTGGCGCTTCAACCAACGATGGTTCTTCGGCTTGTGGGTGTTGAGATTGTCGAGGATCACATGCATCTCGCCACCCTGGTTCTGAGCGACGACCCGGTTCATGAAGTCGAGAAATTCGACGCGCCGGCGCCGCTTGTACCGGCGTCCCGTCACCTTGCCGGCGGCGATGCCGAAGGCGGCGAACAATGTCGTCGCGCCATGCCGCTTGTAATCGTGCGACTGGCCCGTCAGCGCCCGGCCGTTCGGCATTTTCAAATAGCCTTGCGTGCGCTCCAGCGCCTGGATCGACGGCTTCGCGTCGACGGCCAGGACCAGAGCGTTCTCGGGCGGCTTCATGTAGAGGCCGGCCACCGCGGCCGCCTTGGCCGCAAACGCGGGATCGTTGCTTTCACACCAGCTCTTGCGGGCGGCGAGATCGATCTTGTGCGCGCGCAGGAAGCGCCAGACGTATTGCACATTGACGTCGCCGAGGGCTGCGGCGACCAGCGGCCCGGTCCAGCGCATGGCCGGCGGGGACCGGCGCGTCGAGCACGGCCAGGATGCGCTTGTCGGTCGCCGCGGTGTGCTTCGGCTCATTGCCGCGCTCGCCCGTCTCGTCGAGGCCGGCAAGACGGCGTTTGGCGCAGCGCACGCGCCATTTGGACGCCGTTCCCGTCGTGCGGCCGATCTCCCGGCCGATGGCGCGCGTCGCCAGCCCGGCTGCCGACAAAAGCGCAATCCGCGCGCGTCGCCGCAACCGGCGCCGCGTCTTCGTCGAGCGCGCCAAGCCTTCAGGCTCAGCCCGCTCTTGCTTCGTCAATAGGATCGGAGTCGCTTCTGCAACGCTTTTCATGCGCCCTTAAATCACGACTCACGCGTCAGCGAAAGTGGGTACTAGGGCGGCAGGATTGACGGCGAGAAGCGGACGCGTTCCATCACTTGGCGTTTCGACGTGGATACCTCCACGGGGCGCAAGCGACTTTCGATGGTATTGGCGGATGTATCCCGAATGCGGATCGGAAGAAGCTACGACGTGGCTGGCCGCTGAACTGCGGGTTTGAGCTACCTCGCTTGCTATGACCAACTCATCCCTTCCTATAGCGCCGCAGTTCCGAGGCAGGCATCGCCGCTGTTCGGCGAGCGCTCATCCATAATGAGCGGACGAGCCTGAAACCGCCTCGCAAAGATCCAAGGAGCCGATGTGAACAAAGGCGTCGAAATAGAATTGCTTCCGCTCGACGAGGATCATGTCCGCGCTCGGATCAATTGGCGGGAACAAGACGTTGGCGGCGGCACGCTAATGATCGAGGTGATAGTTCGCAAAGGTTGAAATGATCGTACCCATCCGACCGGGACCGCCTGGACGACGCGGATATGCATGGCGATAGTGTCCACTAAGGGGATGATGGACACTATCGCAGATGTTGGATGTCGGAGAAAAGAGGGCTGTAGCCGGGAACGATGGTGCGCGCCGGATCTAAAGCGGCGGATCGTGGCGGAGAGCTTTGCGCCAGGGGCGTCCGTGGCGGTGGTGGCTCGACGGCATGGCGTCAACGCCAATCTTCTGTTCACGTGGCGTCGCCGTTTTGTCGCGGCCGGATCGGCGAGGCCCCGAGAGACGATGAGCATTGTGCCGGTGGCGATTGCAGCGGAGGACTCGCCAGCGATTTTGCCTCCGTCGTCGGGGAGCAACGGGCGCATGGAGATCGTTCTTTCCTCTGGCGAGCGCGTCATTGTCGGGGCGGATGTCGAGGCGGCGGCGTTGGCTCGGGTCATCAAGGCGCTCGCGCGTCGATGATTGCGATTCCGGGGAATGTGCGCGTCTGGCTTGCGACGGGTCATACCGACATGCGGCGCGGATTCCCGAGCCTTGCGCTTCTCGTTCAGGAAAGCTTGAAGCGCGACCCGCACGCGGGCGATCTTTATGTTTTCCGCGGCCGCCGAGGAGACCTGATAAAAATCATCCGGCGCGATGGCCAGGGCGCCTGCCTATTCACCAAGAGGTTGGAGCGCGCGCGCCTGTAGCCGCACTCCTCTCGCGCGCCGGCCCTTTCCTCTTAAGCTTCCGACGGGCCTACTTTATGAGCTGCCGATTGTAATGCCGGCGATGAAAATCAGAACGCCCCCGGCCACGACCTGAAACGCCGCTGCAAGGAAGGCGTCTCCATGAACCGATGGTGGATAAGGAGGTGGATAAGGAGATGGTGGCTAGCGCCTTGCAAATCAGCTCCCCGCCAAGACGCTGGCGTTGCGGGGAGTTGGCTCTCGACTTGGCCCGGCGGATCACAGATCGCTTGCGGACAGTCGCCGATTCGAAGATGGAAAACGGCAGCGAGCCGCTGGGCGCCGCCGAGCGGCGCTACGCCGATGACCCGCGCCCCGGGCATGGCGCAGGGCGAGGCGGCGGACGCCGGTCGACGAGGCGCGTCGGATGGATGCTTGCGTATTGCAACCGAAGCCCTATTTTGGCTTTGCCCGCGATCAAGCGCCGCCGCGCAGAAGCGCGGATTTCTGATTGACGGCCCGAATCGATTTTGGCGGGGCTTGATTGGAGTTTTTGATGCCACGATTTGCTTCTCCCGGGCTTGCCGGGGCAGTGATCGCCTGCGTCATCGCCGCCGGTTTTTTCCCTGCGGGACAAGCGGCAGCTGAGGGACCGCCGCCTCCGCCGGTAACGGTTGCGCATCCGCTAGCCAAAACGGTGCCGCGCTGGGACGAATATACCGGGCGCTTCGAGCCGCTTCAGCGGGTCGAGGTGCGGCCGCGGGTGTCGGGCGCGGTCGATACGATCAATTTCGTCGACGGCCAGATGGTCAAGGCCGGGGATCTCCTTTTTGTGATCGATCCGCGGCCGTATCGCATCGCTGTCGACAGCGCGAAAGCGGACGTCGCCAAGGCGCAGGCGCAGGTCGAGGTCGCTTCCAACGACGTTTTCCGATCGCAGCAGCTGCTCGAAACCCGGGCGATCACGTCGCGCGACTCCGATCAGCGCAAAGCCAATCTCGACGTCGCGAGAGCGCAGCAGCTCAGCGCGGAGGCGGCTCTGCACAACGCCCAGCTCAACCTCGAATGGACTGAGGTGCGCGCGCCGATTCCGGGGCGGGTCTCCGACCATAGGGTCGACATCGGCAATCTCGTCCAGGGCGGCCAAAGCGGGGCGACCTTATTGACCACGATCGTCACCCTCGATCCGATTCATTTCGTCTTCGACGCCTCGGAAGCCGATTACATCCACTACGCGCGTCTTGCGGCCGCGAAAGAGCGGACCTCCTCGCGGGAAGCCAGGAATCCCGTGATGGTTCGTCTCGCCGACGAAAAGGACTGGAGCCATGCGGGAGTCATGGATTTCGTCGACAATCAACTGAACGCGCGCGGCGGCACCATTCGCGGCCGAGCCATCTTCGACAACAAAGATCTGTTTCTGCTGCCCGGCACCTTCGGCCGGCTGCGGCTCTTTGGCGGCAACCTCAATGCGCTGCTCATCCCCGACGCGACCATCCTCTCGGATCAGGCGAGCAAGATCGTCCTGACCGTCGGGCTGGACAGCAAAGTCGTTCCGAAGCGGGTGACGCTCGGCCCCATGCACGAGGGACTGCGCGTCATTCTCGCGGGCCTTTCCGAAAGCGATCGAGTGGTGATCGAAGGCGTGGCCAATCCTTTCGTGCGGCCTGGCGCGGTCGTCAACCCCAAGGAAGGCGTCATCGCCTTTCCTGCGCAAGCCGCCTCCAACTGATCGAACGAGCGCCTGCGCGGCGGGCCATGGGGAAGGACACACGTGCGTTTCTCCCATTTCTTCATCGAGCGGCCGATTTTCGCCGCGGTGCTTTCGATCATTCTGACGATCGCCGGAGCCATCGCGCAAAGAAGCCTTCCCGTTTCCGAATATCCGGAGATCGCGCCGCCCACGGTCAACATCACGACGTTCTATCCGGGCGCTTCAGCGGAAGTGATCGCCGCGACCGTCGCGACGCCGATCGAGCAGCAGGTCAACGGCGTCGATGACATGCTCTACATCACGTCGCAATCGACCGGCGACGGCAAGCTCTCCATCGACGTTGTGTTCAAGCCTGGAACGAATGTCGATCAGGCGCAGGTGCTGGTGCAGAACCGCGTCGCCATTGCGACGCCGCGGCTGCCCCAGGAGGTGATCCGCCAGGGCGTCACCGTGCAGAAGGCCTCGCCCGACCTGATGATGGTCGTGCATATGATTTCGCCCGACGGATCGCGCGACCAGAAATATATCTCGAATTATGCGACGCTTTATCTGAAGGACACGCTCGCGCGCGTCGACGGCGTCGGCAATGTCCAGATCTTTGGCGCGCGCGATTATTCGATGCGCGTCTGGCTCGATCCCGGCGAGGTCGCGGCGCGAGGCCTCACGGCGGAGGAAGTCGTCGCCGCGCTGCAGGCCGCCAATCTGCAGGTCGCAGCAGGCGCCATTAATCAGCCGCCGGTCTCATCGAGCGAGGCTTTTCAATATTCCGTTCAGACGCTCGGGCGCCTCACCGATCCGGCGCAATTCGGCGACATTGTGATCCGCGCCGATGCCGACGGCTATGTGCGCGTGCGCGACGTCGCGCGCGTCGAGCTCGGCGCCCAGGACTATACGGTCAACGCCTATCTCGACCGCGACGTCGCGACGGCCATGGTGATCTTCCAGCGTCCCGGCTCGAACGCGCTGGCGACGGCGGCGGCTGTGCGCGCCGCGATGGAGAAGGCGAAGAAGGATTTCCCTCCAGGCATCGACTACACCGTCGTCTATAATCCGACCGAATTCATCCAGCAGTCGGTGGACGAAGTCGTGCATACGCTATTTGAGGCGGTGGGGCTTGTGGTCGTCGTCGTGATCGTCTTCCTGCAGACATGGCGCGCGGCGATCATTCCAGTCATCGCCATTCCGGTGTCGCTGATCGGCTGCTTCCTGTTCATGAGCGGCGTCGGGCTGACGTTCAACACGCTATCCTTGTTCGGCCTCGTGCTGGCGATCGGCATCGTCGTCGACGACGCCATCGTCGTCGTCGAGAATGTCGAGCGCTACCTGGAGCAGGGCATGAGCCCCAAGGACGCCGCGCACAAAACCATGGACGAAGTCGGCGGCGCGCTGCTTGCCATCGCCCTGGTGCTCTGCGCCGTGTTCATCCCGACGGCTTTTATCTCGGGCCTGCCAGGCGCTTTCTACCGGCAATTCGCCATCACCATCGCGAGCGCGACAGTGATTTCATGCTTCGTCTCGCTGACGCTGTCTCCGGCGCTCGCGGCGATCCTGTTGAAGCCGCATGAGGCCCAGCCGAAACGCTCCGGCCTCGTCTATTGGCTGTCAACGCCACTGCGCTGGTTCTTCGCCGGCTTCAACTGGGTTTTCGAAAAGCTCAGCGCCGCCTATGGCGCCGTCACCGCGCGCCTGATCCGCATCGGCTTCGTCGCGCTCATCGTCTACGCCGGGCTCATCTATTACGCCTTCGACCTTCTGAACAAGACGCCGACGGGCCTCATTCCAACGCTCGACCGCGGCTATCTCATCGCGGCCTTTCAGCTGCCGCCCGGCGCCTCGCTCGACCGCACCGACAAGGTGCTGCGCGCGGCGGCCGACATCATCCTCCATCGCGACGGCGTCGAGCACGCCGTCGTCTTCGCCGGCTTCGACGGCGCGACCTTCACCAACGCCACCAACACCGGCGTCATATTCGTCCCGCTGAAGCCGTTCGAGGAGCGCGTTCCGAAGGGCCTGACGGCGGGGAAGATTCTGGCCGACGTGCGTCAGCATATCGGCGGCTTGACCGACGCCTTCGCCTTTTTGCTGGAGCCGCCTTCCGTGCCCGGCATCGGCACCGGCGGCGGCCTCAAGGGCTATGTCCAGGACCGCGCCGGCCGCGGCCTGCCGGCGCTGGAGAACGCGACCTGGGGGCTCGTCGGCGCAATCCACCAGAACCCAGGATTCACCCAGGCCTTCACGCTGTTCAACACCAAAACGCCGCAGATCTTCGCCGACATCGACCGCACCAAGGCCGAGCTTCTCGGCGTTCCGATCTCGCGCGTGTTCGACACGCTTTCGGTCTACATGGGTTCCGCCTATATCAACGACTTCAACATTCTGGGGCGCACCTACCAGGTCACCGCGCAGGCCGACAATCCCTTTCGCCTGACGACTCGCGACGTCGCGAACCTCAAGACGCGCAATGCTTCGGGCGACATGGTGCCGATCGGCTCGGTGGCGACGTTGAACGACACGACCGGCCCCTTCCGCGTGACGCGCTATAATCTCTATCCGGCCGCAGAAGTGCAGGTGAGCCTCGCGCGCGGCTTTTCATCAGGGCAGGGCATTGCGGCCATCGAAGCGCTCGCCGAACAGAAGCTGCCGCAAGGCTTCGGCTTCGAATGGACCGAGATCGCGTTGCAGGAGAAGCTCGCCGGCAATACGGCGATCGTCGCTTTCGGCCTCGCCGTCGTCTTCGTGTTCCTGCTCCTCGCCGCGCTTTATGAAAGCTGGCTTTTGCCAGTCGCGGTCATTCTCATCGTGCCGATGTGCATTCTCGCCGCGATGCTCGGCGTCACCTACCGCGACTTCGACCGGAATATTCTGGTCGACATCGGCCTCGTCGTTCTCGTCGGCCTCGCAGCGAAGAACGCCATTCTGATCGTCGAATTCGCCAAACAGGCGGAGGATCAGGGGAGCACGCGGTTCGAAGCCGCGGTCAGAGCCGCGCGGACGCGGCTGCGGCCGATCCTGATGACTTCATTCGCATTCATCCTAGGCGTGCTGCCGCTCGCACGAGCCGAGGGCGCCGGTGCCGAAATGCGCCAATCGCTCGGGACCGCCGTCTTCGCCGGCATGCTCGGCGTGACCCTGTTCGGCCTGTTGTTCACGCCGACCTTTTATGTCGTCGTTCGCTGGATCGCGGCGCGGCTCGATCGCCTCAAGAAACGAAAAGCCCCGCCCGACGGCGGCGTCGCGGCTGACGACGGCCGCGGCGCGCCGCCCGGCGAAACGCTCAAAAAGGAAACTCTGGGCGGCTGAAGCCGATCGCCGCCGATTCATTTGACTGCCCGCCTCTCGAGCAGCGCCTGCGTTGAGGGGCGAGAACTAGCTAGCTAGCTAGCACTATTTTGTCGGATTAACGGATTGGTTAGCTTGATTGGCGAGGCTATGCATTAACATATTTTTGTTCCCGCATTCGCCCAATGACGCGACAATTTGCAGCGCTTCTCTCGCGATTCAGCTATCATAATCAGCATGTATGTTGATTTGATAGGCTGTCGTGACGCACCCGGCGGGTGAATCGAGCGAGGGCGTTCTCAGGCTCGATTTTGACCGCCGGCTGATGCTCCAGTTTCGCGGCTCGGCGGTTACCTCGGACGCAGGATTGCTCGCCTGCCGGGAACTCGAGTGCGCGCTCGGGCTTTCGACGAGGTGGCGAGATGCTCTCTGATATCTCAGCCATCCCCTCATTTCTCGTCGCAGCCAGTTTGCAACCGCAGGTGCGAATTGCGACTGAGAAATACCCGCTATGCGAGTCTTGCGGCGCGGGATTTTCGTTTTGCAGCCATTGTCGGTGAGGGCGTGCCATACCAAGTCGCCCTTTCGCCGACCTAATTCCCCTGTCGAAGGGTCAAGAAGCGTCAAAATCCGGCCCTTTTAAAAATGAGGGGATTCCTGAGCTCTGATATATGACACCCGCACCGGCAAGAACCGCCGACATGCGCTGGTTGGAATGTTGCGGCAGGCCGTATTTGGGCGGCTTGCTGGATACGAGGATGTAGAGGATGTAAATGACGCCGAGCGACTACGTCATGATCCTGCTATGCGCTGGATTGTTGGTGGGCAGGCGGCCTCGGGAATGCGCGGCGTAGGGGAGCCAGATGGGCCGCTTCGAGACCAAGTGGCTCGCGGCGGAAAAAAACCTTTCGGCGCTCGCCGATCTGTCGGGCCAATGGATCGGCCGCGTTCATGATCGCCGTCGGCCAAGAGGCGTCGTGCTCGATATGGATTCCAGCGTGAGTCCGACGCATCGCGAACAGAAGATGAGCGTCTGGAACGCGCATGCCGTGGCGATCGAAGTTGTCGCCCACGTTTCCTCCGCCTCAATCCACGTTGAGCGGTGGGGAAGCCGTTGGGGAACCCGCACCCACAATTCTAGACATCATTCTAATATCAATAACTTAACTCAAGTATTGGTCGGAGTGAGAGGATTCGAACCTCCGACCCCCTCGTCCCGAACGAGGTGCGCTACCAGGCTGCGCTACACTCCGACGCCGGCCGGACGCTGCCCGGCCGTTGTGTCTTATAGCGGCGCCATCCTTGGCGAGCAAGGGCGGCGCTGGCCTTATTGGCGCCCGATCATGGAAAGGGAAGCGCGACAAAGCGCATCTCGCCCTGGCCATTGGCGACGAGAAGAAGCGCCGATTTCTTGCCGTCCTTTTTCAGCGCCTCGATTTTGGCCGAGACGTCGGCCGGCTCCCTTACCGGCTCCTGATTGATCTCCATGATCACTTCGCCGGGTTCGATATGTTTTTCCGCGGCGGCGGAATCAGGATTGACGGTGGTCACGATGACGCCCGAGGCGACACCCGGCTTGATAGCATATTTCTGCCGGGCGTCGTCGGTCAGGCTCGAGAACTCCATACCCAGCGCCTTCACGGCCACGCTGGCAGCCGGCGGCTTGTCATCCTCGCCGGGATTTACCGTAAGGGCGGCCGTCTGCTTCTCATTGTCCTCGAGGCGACCGAGCTTGATCGTTTTGGTGATCTGCTTGCCTTGCCGCAAGATGACGACCTCAACGTTCTTGCCGACCGGCGCCGAGGCCACGATCTTGGGCAAGTCATGCGATTCCTGGATTTCGACGCCATCGAATTTCAAGATGACGTCGCCAGCCTGCAGCCCAGCCGCCTTGGCCGGTCCTTTTTCGTCCGTCCCGGCCACCAGGGCGCCGCGAACATGGCCCAAATTCAGAGTCTCGGCGATGGTGTCGTCGACGTTTTGAATGCGAACGCCGAGCCAGCCGCGCCGCGTTTCTCCGAATTTCCGTAGCTGCTCGATGACCGGCGCGACCGTCGCCGAGGGCGTCGAAAAGCCGATGCCGATCGAACCGCCGGAAGGCGAAAGAATCGCCGTATTTATGCCGATGACGTCGCCGTCCATGTTGAACAGCGGGCCGCCCGAATTGCCTTTGTTGATGGCGGCGTCCGTCTGGAAATAATTGTCGTATGGACCGGAATCGATATTGCGCTTCACGGCCGAGATAATGCCTGCGGTGACGGTTCCGCCGAGGCCGAAAGGATTGCCGACGGCGATGACCCAGTCGCCGACGCGCATCTTGTCGCTGTCGCCAAATTTCGCGGCCTTTAGCGGCTTGTCGGGCTTGACCTTGAGTACGGCGACGTCGACTTTCGCATCCTTGCCGACGATCTCCGCCTTCAGCTTCTGTCCGTCGGTGAAGATAACCGTCACATCATTGGCGTCGGCGATGACATGATTGTTGGTGATGATGATGCCGGACGGATCAATGACGAAGCCTGAGCCAAGCGAATTGGACCGGCGCTCATGCGGCAAGCGTGGAGGCTGATCGGCGCCGCCTTCCCCTTGCTGGCGGCGCCTGAAAAACTCTTCGAAGAGATCGTCGAATGGCGTCCCAGGCTCCAATTGTGGAGCGTTGCCGGCGCGCTTGTCGTCCATGGTTTGAGTCGCCGAAATGTTGACGACGGTGTCGCTGACGGCGGCGGAAAGGTCGGCGAGGGATTCCGGGCCCCGCGCGAAAGCCGCAGGCGCGCCCAGGATGGGCAGCACTGCCGCGCCCGCGCCCAGGATAAGCACGCCAGCGAGGGCGAGGGCGGAGCCGGCTCTCTTCCGGCCGTATGGCCGCGCTCTGGACGGTGGCGCGGCGGCGCATGGCGTTTTCTGCGACAAACCTATCAAGCCTCTCTCCTCCAAACAGGTCGAGCGCGACCGCTGTTCTGGCTCTTTCGATTGCGGCTTTGGAGAGAAATTATCCCCGCGGCATCGTTCGTTCGACGCAATGGAGCGGAAATGCGCGCGTAAATCTAGCAAAACTTCGTGATCGAACATTCGCGGCGCGCGGCGCAAGGATCCGCTCCCGCCTCCCGAAAAGCAGCTCGATCATTCCGCCAAGGCGCTGGCCGTTCGCTCCACAGGCAGACCCGTCACCTTGTCGATCGAACGAACCAGCAGGGCGTGGTCTCTGTCCGTCAGCGCGGCGTAACTCATAGCGAAAGCGGCCAGCGCCTCGTCGATTATTTCGGTCTTTCCCATATATCCGGCGATCATTGCCGGATCCCCGCTCCGCGCATGGGCGCGCGCCAGAGTCCGGCCGCAAAGATTGGCGTAGGCTTCGAGCGCGCGAGCCTCGATGACTTCGCCGATCGAGCCCAGCCGGCGGTTTTTGAGCTGGCGCACGTAGAATTGCCGGCCGCTCGCTTTGTCTTCGGTCCAGCCCAAAAAAATATCGCTGGCCGCTTGCATGGATTGCTGCCCCTCGACAACCCGCCGGCCTTGCTCCTGCAAATTCGGCGGCGGCGCGACGATCTTCTCGAGGACGGGATGGAGCGCTTGCTTGACCTGGAGGAACAGAGGCTCGCGGTCGGCGGTCATGAACAGGCCAACGGCGCAAAAGGTGCCGACGCTGCCGACGCCGACGACCTTCATCGCGATGTCCTTAAGAGTGAAATGCTCAGCCAACGCTTGGCGCTCAGGCAGCAGCGTTTGCCGGTAGGCGGAAAAGGCCGAATGCGCGTGAATCTTCTGATCGCGAACGTCATCGGCTTCGAAATGATAGATCAGCGGCGGTCGATCCTCGATCCGCGCCACGCCGTCCTTTGTCGTCGCAAGATGGGGAAAATTATCATCCGCGGCGAGGTCTTTTTTCGACTTTATCAAGATCGACAGAAGCTCGTCGCGCAGTTTTTGGTCGTCGATCTGCTTGACCTCCCTTCGATGTCGATCCGCGTGTACCAGACTTTGAGAGGAGGCAGTTTGGCGAGTTCGCGCATGAAGTCGCGGTAGGCCTTGGTGGCGCTCTGCGCCAGCGCTTTAGCCCTCCTGTCGGCGACGCCGGCGTCGCGGGCGGCGACGGCGACGCTGGCGACAAGCCGTTTTAAATCGACGATGAAGTCGACGCCGGGCAGCGTCTCGTCGAAATCATTGATGTCGAAGAGCACGCGCCCTTCCGGCGTGCTGAATGCGCCGAAGTTCATGAGATGGCAATCGCCGCAGGCTTGCACATGAACGCCGAGCTGCGGCAATCCTGCGAGATCATGCGCCATCACGGCGGCGGCCCCGCGCAGAAACATAAAGGCGGATCGTGACATGCGCTCGTAGCGGACCCGCAGCAGATCGGCAGGCGCTGGGCGTCGAATTCGCCCAAGATGGCCATGGGGTCGCGCTCGGAGCCCGGCGGACAATCGGCATGGCTTTCGCGCGAGACGACATCGCGCAACGCTTTGCCGGCGCTGTAGCGCTGAGCCCGGGCGCCGGAATTCCCGTTTTGCCCTTCACCTCGGGATTAGACATGACCTGGGAGTTAGACATGCACTGCCCTCAACCTCGAAGCCTTGCCAAAGGGTGGAGACTAGCCGCTATTGGAAAGGAGATAAAGCGCAGCAATCGAATATTAGGCTCCGAAGGGCGCTGCTTACAGCTCGCCGAGCCTCGCGACGCGCCTGCGTTCGCGTCCGAAAAAATTTGGAGACGGGCTTGGAGATGCGGCGCTTGCGCACATGCGCTTCTTAAAAAAGATGTTATCTGTTCGCGACTTTCCCAGACTTGTTTATCAGGAAAATGAAAAGAATCTTCGAATGGCTTCTCGGGTATATATACTTTTAATTCAGGATCAAAATTTTAGCCCAAGCAGAGAGATAAGAATACATTTTTTATGCACCAAGAACACCTTGATAATAAATACATAATTGACAATGCTTGAACTCCTTTTCTATGATTGTCGCCGGGAGAGAAGTGGATCGCATTCCAGTCTATGCTTATTTCCTTGCATTCAAAATATGTTATCCGGTCTTTAAGAGAGCCTTGCATCTGATGATCAAGAAGTCAACAGCATCTGTAGCGACAAATATCTTAAATTCTAACTTAGTTTCATTGCGTATATTTTCCAATACGCGCGCAATAATTCATCCATTCGCTGAAATTGAACAAGTGGAACTCTGTATTTCTTATCTGTGCCTCTGTAGTGGATACCGAGCATGTAGGCCTAAAATTCTCTTTCCGCGTAGGAAATAGCTTCGCTAATAACACTATGTTTTATTGTCGCATAGTTGTTAAATAGCTCGTTCGCTTCTTCAATTGAAATGCTGTCAAAAAGACAATTCGCAATAAAATCTAAATGCCCATTAATATCAGAAAATTGCAATCTATCTACTATTTCATCAGGAACCTGTTCAACATAATCAAAAAAATCATTAAACCAATTATGCGCCCCGTCCGTATAGTTTGTGTATAAAGGGTTTGTAAATCTAACAACTGGCTTTAAATTACGTTTATTACAATCTAAATCACTGCCACGAGTTCACCGAGCATTGCTGCGAACCCTCTCTTCCTTGAATATTTACCGCAAAGTAGCCGCCATTTTGCACTTGCGCCGAATGCACTTCACGACGCCGCTGGAGAGAGCCGAGGCGAGGACAAGGTCGGAATTTCGTAATTTGAGGACGAATGATAAACGCCTGGCGCCGATGTACTAAATGCTGCCTTATAGGACATCGGCATACCTCCTGGGCATAAATCGCTTCGGCCGGTGCGGTGCGCCTGTTTTAAACAACGAACGCGACGCGATTTGAAACGGCCCGGACTCCTGGAACCAGCGGCTAAGTTCGAGATAAAGTAGCGGAAGATGACGCGGAAGGCGAGATGCAAGTTGCCCCGGCTTTGAAGGCGCCATGTCTTCTGGCGGTGCGGGTGCAGCCGACGGCGACCGCTTTGACTGCAGGGCGCGAGGTCCGCCAAAATTAGACTTGCGCGCTAGATGGCGCGCAGCATTGCGAAGAATGCGGCGCGCATGTCTGAGCCGAAAGGGTTGGTTTAGAGCAGCGAGACTATCTCGCGCTTTCGTCACGCAAGAAGATCACGGGGCGGCCGACGCCGCAGGCAGCGGCGATGAAGCTGCCGCCGGCGCAGCCTCGCCTTTTGGCGAGCCGAAATAGCGGAAGAAATCCGATTTGGGGCTGAGAACCATGCGGGTGTCGCTCGATTTCAGCCCCGCCTCATAGGCCTGCATCGATCGATAGAAGGCGAAAAAATCGGGGTCCTTGCCATAGGCCTCCGCAAAAATCCGGTTGCGTTCGGCGTCGCCTTCGCCGCGCGTCTGATCGGCCTGGCGCTGGGCGTTGCCGAGCAGAACGACAACATCGCGGTCGGCCGTGGCCCTTGTGGTTTGCGCGGTTTCCGAGCCCTTGGCCCGATATTCCGCCGCCTCGCGGGCGCGCTCGCTCTGCATCCGGCTGTACACTTTTTCCGAGATCTGCGGAGGCAGATCAGCGTGGCGGATGCGCACGTCGACGGCGGCGATGCCGAGGCGGCGGCCTTCCTCGTTGACCTGGTCGCGGATCCTGACCATGAGCTCCGCGCGATTGTCGCGGACGATTTGCGTTTGGGTCGCATCGCCGAGCACCCTGCGCACCGCCGAGTTCAAGATGAAGCCGAGCTGGCTGTTCGCCCGTTCGGGCGAACCGACCGTCTGATAGAATTTGAGCGGATCGATGATGCGGTAGCGCAGGAAGGAATCGACCTCCAGCCGGCTGCTGTCGGACCCCAGCACTTCCTGTTTCGGCGCCTCGACGACCAGGATGCGATTGTCGAGATAAACCACACTCTCGACGAAGGGGATCTTGAAGTGAAGCCCCGGCTTGGTGATCAAACCGCGGCCCGGCACCGGCTCGCCGAAGCGCAGCACCAGCGCTTGTTGCGTCTGATCGACCGTGAAGACCGACGCAAAGGCGACGATCAGGAACAGGATCGCCCCGACAAGGATCGCAAATGTGGAGGCGGACTTCATTTGCGCCCTCCTTCGGCAGGCTTTGGCGCGAGAGCGTTGAGCGGCAGATAGGGCACGACGCCCTGGCCGCCGGCGCGCTGGTCGACGATGATCTTGTCCGCGCCGCCATAGACGCGCTCCATGGTTTCAAGATACATGCGTTCGCGCGTGACCTCCGGCGCCGTCTTGTATGCGTCGTAGATCTTGCCGAAGCGGGCGGCTTGACCCGTCGCCTCGGCGACCGTCTGGAGGCGATAGCCCTCGGCCGCCTGAATGATGGCGGCGGCCTTGCCGCGCGCTTCCGGCACCACGCGGTTGGCGTAAGCCTCGGCCTCGTTGCGCAAACGGTCCTGGTCCTGCTGCGCCGCTATCACGTCCTTGAAGGCGGCGATGACCTGCTCGGGCGGGTCGACGGATTGCAATTGGACCTGCAACACCAAAATGCCGGCCTTGTAGCCGTTCAAAACCTTTTGCATAAGTTCTTGCACGCCCGATTCGATCCGCGGGCGATCGACGTTCAGAATTTGCAGGATCTTGCCGCGGCCGATGACTTCGCGCATCGCGCTTTCCGCCACCGCCTTCACGGTCTCGCGCTGATTGGCTATGTTGAAAGCATAGTCCTCCGGATGCGCCGGATCGATCTGCCAGATGACGACGAATTTGACGTCGGCGATATTTTGGTCGCCGGTCAGCATCAGGCTTTCTTCGGGCAAATCGACAGGGATTTGGCCGTTGGGCGAGCGCATGTCGGGCCGCAAGGCGAAGCCGATGTCGATAATGTTGCGATTGGTGACCGGCAGCTTCTCCACTTCGCCGATGGGGTAGGGCAGGTTGTAATTGAGGCCGGGTCCGGTCTTGCCGGTGTAGCGCCCGAATATTTTGTTCAATCCGACTTCATTCGGTTCGACGGTGTAAAATCCTGCCAGCAACCAGACGATCAAGCCGACGAGAATCAAGGCGAAGACGCCGCGCGCGCCCCCGAATCCGCCGCCGGAGCCGGGCATCCATTGCTTGATCCGCTCCTGTCCGCGCCGCAGAAAATATTCGAAATCGGGTTGCGGCGAACTCGGCTTTGGCCCCCATGGTCCGCCGCCGCTCGGCTTCCACGAGCCGCCATTTCCGCCATCATTGATCCACGGCATAAAACTTTGCTCCAATCGAGCGGACGGCCAAACCCGTTCGCTCTTTTCGCCCCCTTATAGGAGAGCGCGCCTCGGCGCACAAATGGGATCGTCGCCCGCAAGATCCAAGGCGGGCAACGCGACGTTGCGCGAGAAAGTCGAATGGCGGTTACTGACAAAACTTGGTTTTGCCGTCCCTGCCGCGGCTTATGATGTCGAAGTGCCAGTGGTTCCCATGAAAGGCGTCGGCGCCAGGACCGAGCGCCGTGTGAAAATAGCCGCAGGCCGCGGCGCGGGCGGCGCGGTCAAAAGCCCGTTCTGGGCCATTGGCCAATCTTCCAACTTGATAGACCCGGCCGCCGCTCAATTTAATGCTGGCGATGTCGATCGCAAGACCGTTGGCATGAGCGCTCAATTCGCCGCCGGCGACGTGGTCGCGGGTTCTGCATTCGAACCCCGGACCCGTCCCTATCGCAACCATCGAGGCGTCGAATGTGCCTTTGACGAGCGGCGCTAAAGCCTCTTTTACGAAACTCGCGAAGATCGCGGCGGCGGCGCAGT
The DNA here is from genome assembly GCA_963815815.1 of uncultured Alphaproteobacteria bacterium. Classification (GTDB taxonomy): domain Bacteria; phylum Pseudomonadota; class Alphaproteobacteria; order Rhizobiales; family Beijerinckiaceae; genus Methylocapsa. The sequence continues at coordinate 66,094 of CAWFIA010000002.1, read as the reverse complement.
CGAGCGTCGGGCGATCCGGCAAGTCAACGCTTTGACCATTTGGCAACGCCAACGATTGGAGCCTGACTGGCTGGGCAATAGCGCAGCGGGGATCGGCCTGCGCCTCGATGTTGACTGCCTCCAAGACCGCGCCTTCGGCATTTAGCGACGCGGGACAATCGCTTGCTGGTTCGCTTTTCTCTCTCGAAATCGGAGACGAAGCGGGGGATTCGGGAGCAGCGGCTGGCGTTGGCCTCCTTGGCGGCAACGGCGTTTCCGCGTCTCTGCGCATCTCCGGCTCAGCGGCGTCAACCGATTTTAGCGGCAATGGCGGAGAGCCGGCGAACTGCATAATGAGAAAGATTAGTTTCAAGGCATGACTCGCGCCGCCCCCGGCGCATTTGTGACCGGCGCATTCCCCTCTGTCTGCAGGTTCGATTTCGGTTTTGATGGGCGTTCTCCCGAGAAGATCCGCAACGCCGCCCAGACGAGATGGTTCGCGCTAAGAGAGAGGATTATCGCAGATCCAACGGAATCCGTGACGCCGCGCTGGGCTCGCTCTTAACCAGATCGTTCGTTCACGACGTCGATTCATGTCGGCGTCGAAACTCGGCGAAAGAAAAGCTCGCCTCATCGCTCGGCTGAGGCTGTGGCCTGATGCGCTCGATTTCAATCCACTGCGACCAGTCGACTGCCGGGAACCGCGCGTCACCCGGCGGCGCGAGATCGACGAAGGTGAGGTACATGCGATCGACGAAAGGCAGCAGCGCGCCATAAAGTTCGCCTCCTCCGGCGAGGATGATCTCCTGCGCGCCCATGGCGTTCGCCCGCGTCTGCGCCAAAGCCAAGGCGGAGCCGAGATCATGCGCGACATAAAGGCCCGGCGCAGCGCCAGATGCGGGGTCTTTGGTCAGAACAATCGTCTCGCGTCCGGGCAGCGCCCGGCCGATCGACTCGAAGGTCTTGCGGCCCATCAACAAGGGCTTGCCCCAGGTCAGCGCGCGGAAGCGCTTAAGATCGCTCGGCAGGCGAAAGGGCAGGCTATCGCCCGCGCCGATGACGCCGTTTTCTGCGATCGCAGCGATGAGGGCGAGGCGCGCCGTCACGCGGGCGCCTCGTTCGTTTCGTCGAGCGGGCGGAGCGCTGCGTCCGCGGCACGGCGGATGCGCCATTGCTCCATCGGGGGACGCCCATTCATTCATGCGCTCCGCCGCGGCCGCGAGCCAAAAAAGATGGAAAGGCCGGCCGCGACGATGAGGGCCGCGCCGATCGCTGTCCGCGGGCTCGGAATTTCTGAGAAGAGAACCAAGCTGAATAACGTCGCCCAGATAAGCGCCGTATAGCCGAACGGCGCAATGACGTTCGCAGGCGCCGCCGAAAATGCGCCGATCATGCAAAAATGACTGGCGACGCCAAGGCAGCCGAGGAGCGCAAGCAGCGCGAGGCCCGCGGGCTCAGGCGCGACCCCGACAAAAGGAAGAAAGCCGGCGCAGAAAATGGCGCCTGCGACTGCCGTATAAAGCAAGGTAGTCAGCGGCGAATCGGCGGTGTGCAGCAAGCGCGTCGCGATCTGATAGAGCGCGCCCGAAAGGGCGGCGAGGAACGGAAAAATCATCAAAGGCGATACATGGATTCCGGCTCCGGCGACGATGATCCAGACGCCGGCGAGGCCGATCAGAACGCTGAGCCAGCCGCGCAAGGCGACCTTTTCGCGCAGGAGCACGACCGACAGCGCGGTCACCAAAACCGGCGCGGCCCAGGCGACGGCGGAAAAATCAAGAAAGGGCATGATCTTTAGAGCGATGAGCCCGAACATCGTATTGCCGAGAAGCAAACTCGAGCGCAGCATTTGCAGAACGGGCCGCCGCGAGATCAGCAGCCGCGGCGCCCGCCAGGCCAAAAAAGCCGCGACGAGAACAAGGTGCACGAAGTAACGCCCGAAAGCGACCTCCGCCGCCGGATAGGACGCCAGCAGGACCCGCGCCGTCGAGTCCTGGCACACAAAGAGAAGCGTCGTGGCCATCATCCAGAGGATGCCGGCCGGGATCGAAGTTGTTCCGGCCAAAATAGGCCGGACGCCCGGCGCTGCGCCTGCGGCTGGTTCCGAGCGGGTCACTTCTTTGGGCTCAATTACCTGTGGAGAGCCCCGTATAGCTCAAGAAGGCTTCGGGGCGAAGGAAAACCGGAGCCTCCGCCTTTATTGTCCTAACCTATCCGCGGAAATGGCCGCTCGCCCTCGTTTAGGGCGGCTGTCTTGTGCCGCGCGGGCCACGAGAGGTTCAAACGGCGACCGACGCTCTGATCGCCGGATGCGGGTCATAGTTTTCGAGCGCGATATCTTCAAAACGGAAGTCGAAGAGTGATTTAACCTCTTTGCTGAGCATCAGCTTCGGCAAGGGACGGGGAGCGCGGGAGAGCTGCAGGCGAGCCTGCTCCAGATGATTGAGATAAAGATGCGCGTCGCCAAAGGAGTGGACGAATTCGCCCGCCTGGAGGCCGCAGACCGAAGCGACCATTTCGGTCAGAAGCGCATAGCTTGCGATGTTGAAAGGCGCTCCCAGAAAAACATCCCCCGAGCGCTGGTAGAGCTGCAGGTCAAGCCGGCGAATGCCGCTCGCGTCCTCGCGGACATTGAACTGGAACAGGCAATGGCAGGGGGCGAGGGCCATGGCCGGCAGGTCGGCCGGGTTCCAGGCGGAGACGATCAATCGGCGCGAAAACGGATCGCGCTTGATCTCGGTGATGACGCCAGCGATCTGATCGATGGTGCGGCCGTCCGGCGCTTGCCACGAGCGCCACTGCCTGCCGTAAACCGGGCCGAGATCGCCGCTGGAATCGGCCCATTCGTCCCAAATGCCGACGCCGTTCGCTTGCAAATAAGCGATGTTGGTGTCGCCTTTCAGAAACCAGAGCAGTTCGTGCGCGATCGATTTCCAATGCAGCTTTTTGGTCGTGACGAGCGGAAAGCCGGCGGCGAGATCGAAGCGCATTTGATGCCCGAAGATCGAGCGCGTCCCCGTCCCCGTGCGGTCCGGCTTCAGGACGCCGTCCCGCAGGATTTTGGCGAGAAGATCAAGATAGGCTTGCATTGCGATTCCCGCTTTTTAGGGCTTTATGCGAGAGCGTCGGCTGAGCGCCGCGAAGCTCCATAAAGCGCGATCAATACTCGAAGGGAATGCGCTGCAGCCAATTTTCCCCATGAGCGTTTGTAAATCTGATTTTCCCGCTTATATTATACGGGCCGCATTCCCTGCGGCTACGGCGATAAACGGCGTCGAAATAAGCTCTTCGGACCCGGGGGCGGTACCCGGCGCCTCCACCAAAATCCATTTTCGTAGCCGGCGCGAAGGCGGCTTTTGGCGGGGGCGAAATAGGTTCGACGGGGAGTGTAAAGGATTGTCTTTCGCTCGGCATTGCACCACCGTTATCGGGCTAAACCTTATAGTTGCCAACGACAACTATGCTCCGGTGGCCGTTGCCGCGTAATGCGGTGATAGTACCGAAATTAAAGTCCTTGGGGGTAGCACTCTAAGGCGGGGCTCGGAGGCGCCTGGCAACAGAAGCCTCCACTTTCCTCCGCCAATCGACCTTTGCCATTCATTGGTTTTTTGTTTAACTCAGATTGGCGAGCTTTTGACCATCGCCCGAAATCGCGCCGGAGCGTTTATGGCCGTTGATCTCATCCGGTATGACATTCTCGTTCAGGACGCCTTGCGCGGCGTCGTCCGGAAGGTGCTGGCCGATTTGGCGCGCGACGGCCTTGTCGGCGAGCATCATTTTTACATCACCTTCCGCACCCATGGGCGCGGCGTCCGCCTGTCGGCGCGCATGCGCGAATTGTATCCCGAGGAGATGACGATCATCCTTCAGCATCAGTTCTGGGATTTGAGCGTCACCGATAACGCCTTTGAGGTCGGACTTTCGTTCAAGAACGCGCCCGAGATGCTGCTTATCCCCTTTGAGGCGGTGACCCGATTCTCTGATCCTTCGGCCGGTTTCGACCTTGAGTTCAAGCTTGAGGCGGACGCGCTTGAGACCGGCGCCAATGACGCTGGCGCGCCCGCGGCGGCAAGTCCATCCGCGGCGGCGCCGCAAGCGCCAGCGGCCGCGGCCGAGCCGCCGAAATTCAAGGATCCGGAATTCCCCCGAGGCGCGCGGCCCGGCCCCGTCGAGGCGCCGCAAGCCCCTGAATCTGGCGACAAGATCGTCTCGATCGACGCCTTTCGCAAAAAGACCTGATGGGCGAGATCGTCAATTTGCGCGGCGCGCGAAAACGCAAGGCGTGCGCCGATAGCGCGGCGGAGGCGACGGCGAATAGGCTTAAATTCGGCGTCAGCCGAACTGATCGCGAGAGCGCCAAAAAGATCCGCGATCTCGATAAGGCGCGGCTCGACGGCGTCCGGCGCGATCGCGCCCAATCGACTCGCCATGACGAACCGACCTGACGCGAACATTCCAGCTGACGAAAAAATCCTCAAGCACTCGCTGACGATCGCCGGACATCCCAGCAGCATTTCGCTGGAGCGCGTGTTCTGGGAGAGGTTGAAAGCGCTCGCGGCGGAGCGCGGGCTGTCGCTCGCCGCCCTCGTCGCAGAAATCGACGCGGGCCGCGGCGAAGCCAATCTCTCCTCGGCGATTCGCGTCTTCGTTCTAAAATCGGCCCGTTAGACTAGCGCTTTTGCCGCGCTTTAAGATTATCGGGCGCCGAGCCCGTCAAGCGCGTTTCATGCGAAACGTGCGCAGCCTCACGGTGCCGGGCCGGGCGCCGTTTGCGCGCTGACCGCTTCCGCCGCCTTGAGGCGCTCCTGTTCGCGCCGTCGTTCGGAGAGCAGCCGCTGATAGAAGAAGGCGCGCTCGTGGATGTCGAACTCATATGAGTTGATGCGCGCGCTCTCTCGCAGGATCGCCCGGGCCGCGAGCGCGTTCGCCAGCGCCGCCGCTTCGATCTCGACCGCCGGGGCGCCGGTGAACGGCCCCTTGATGAGGACGGCGACCTGCGGCGGCGGTCCGCTCCAATCCTTCGGCGGCGCCTTCAGGACGAAGGTCAAATGCTGGGCGAGGATCGCCCGGCGCAGGTCGAAATCGGCGTTCAGCGCGGCGTCGGCGCCGGTCGACGGCGGCGGGGAGATTTGCAGCATGCCAGCGGCGATGGCGAGGTCGAACGCGCGGCTTCCCGCCTTGAGGTCGCCGCGCTTGAGTTCCTGTCGCAGCGCCGTCCCAATCTCTCCTGCTCCTGGCGTCTCGGCGTCCTTGTCGAAGGTCGCGAAGACGCGGCCGAGCGCGGCCGGAGAGGCTCCCGGGATCGTCAAGTCGGCGATGACAGCCTGACCGGAGCCGGCCAGACCGGTCGCCAGCGCCTCCGCGCTTTTCCCGGTTCCGGCGGCCTCGATGGAGCCGCTCATCCGGCCGTCGACGGCGGGAACATCGAGGGCGATGTCGGAAAAGGCGAGGCGGCTGTCGAGCGAGGCGTCGCCGCCGGCGCGGCGCAGCGTTATTTCGCCCCCCGCGCGGCCGCCAGCCATATCAAGCTTCAAATTCTTCAGGGCCAAAAGCCCGGGCGAGGTCTCGACGTTCATGTGGGCGTTTTTGGCGACCGCGCCCGGCGGGAACAACGGAGCGGGTAACGCCAAGTCGTGGACAATCAGATTGACGCTGGCCTTAGGCAAGTCGAAGGCCTCAGGGGCGAAGGCGAGGCTCGGCCAGAGAGCGCCCACCTTAGCGGGCTCAGGCGGCCCCAGCACGAGGCCAAATAGCGTCCCTGCGGACAGCCGGTCGAGCTCGATCGAGCCCGTCAGCCTATCCTCGTCAGAGTTGAGCGCGCCGCTGAGGGCGACGCCCGCGACTTCGCCCTTCAAGTTTTCAAGGCTCGATCCGGCTTTCGCCAAGCTAAGGGCACCGGAGAACTCAGCCGGAAGTTTGCCGGCGAAATCTGGGAAAACGATCTCTGCGGCGCGCAGCAAAGGCGTGGCGTTGGGACTCGCGAAGCGAAGGCTGCCCTTCGCCGAGGGCCGCCTCAGATCCGGATCGATCTCGCCCTCGAAGGCGAGGCTCGTTGGCCCGATCGAGGCGGCGAGCGCCGCTTGCGCCGCTTGGCCCAACGGACCGCGCGCTTTCATCTCGATATGCGCCGGTCCAAGGCTGTCAGAAGACGCAACGGACAGGCCGAAAAGACGCAGCAGCGGCGCGCTATTCTTGGCGTCGGCGACCGCTGAGAACAACATGTCGCCGGAGCGCGCCGGATCGGCCTCGACCGCCGCCTTCACATTGGTCGCGCCAAAGGCGCCCGTCGCGGAAAAGCCGGTGACGGCGAAGGCCGAAGTCTGTTTGCGCAGCGTCGGCGGTCAGGCTCAAATTAATGGGCGTTAGCGCTCCTGCCCGCGAAAGCAGCAAATCCGTCGCGGGGTTTTCAGCCATTTTGGCGAGTGCGGCGGCAAGCTTGCCCTCGCGCGGAGCGAGGATGCGCGCGTCAAGATGGGCCGTCTTGTTGGAAACCTGGCCGCTCGCCGTGGCGATGGTCCCGTCCAATCCCTCGTATGTAAATTCATCGAGGGCAATTTCATCATGCGTCTTGGTGAGATGAAAATCGAGACCTCCGAGCGAATGGACCTCGCCAAATTGCAACGCCAGCGCCTCAAGCCTCAGCGATCCATCGCATGAGCTGAAGGCTTTTGACCAGATGCCGCGGAGGTCAAGCGCGGGAATGGCGAGATCTAAAGAGGGCGTCACCAGATCGGCGCTAAACCACGAAGGCTGCGCGCCCGATCCTGGGCGATAATCTAACGCGCCGGTGAAACGCGAGCCGTCAAGGCGAAGAGCCAAATCGTCGAGTTTGATCGCCTTGGCGGAAAGGCGCACGCTGGCGGAGACATCGGCGGCGCGGAAGGCGAGCCATTCGGGCGACCACGACGGCGCTAAAAATCGCAGCCAGCTTTTGAGCCATCCGGTTTCCTGCATATTTGCTTGAAGGCGCCCCGAAAATCCCGGATCGGCTCCCATGCGCCACTGCCCATCCAGAAAAAGCCGCGACTTTTGCGGGCCCCGCCCCTCAAAGCGCAGCCATGCCGGCGCGGCGCGGTTGTCAACCTGCGGCGTTTGCGGCGCGCCCGAAACAAGATTGGCCGCGAGGTCGGTAAAAGTGGCCTCGCCGAATGTTACCGCTTTGGCGTTATAGCTCAAGACCAGAGGCAGCGGCGACGCGCCAAGCCTCGCCAAGGCAAGGCGAGGATCTTCGCCGCCGGCGGCGCGCCAGGCGTCAAGATCGAGCGCGTCCGACGCGAACGTGAGGCTTGCCTTCGGTTCGGCACTATAGTCGAGTTCGGCTTGTCCTGTTGCGCTCAAACCATGGTCATCTCCGCCGGCGTGCGCGTCGATCGCCGCCAACGCCGCGCGGTTTCGATCCAAAGTAAGCTGGCCGGAGACGCGCCAGGCGGGGTCGGCGCTCTCGAATTTCGCCGATCCCGCAAAATTTGGCGCCTCCGAGCCAAAGCTGACGCTCCCATCGAGAGCGACGGCCGGAAGCGAGGCCCGCGCGGTCGTGGAAAACTTCAGCTTCATTGCGCCTTTTTCAACAACGCCAGTCGCGAAACGGAATGGCGTGCGCTGTCCTTCAAAGTCGGCGGCGCCCTGTCCTTTGAAAGGCCCAAACAGCGAGACGGCCTCCGCTTTGAGCGCAATTCCGTTGAGATCGAAGGCGCGGTTCCTCGTTGGATCGACGACATGGAGAGTGCCGTTCGAGACTTCGATCCGCTCAAAGCGCAGCCGCCGGCCGAAAGTTCCTTCGGATCGCGGCGCCAATGCGCCGCTTTGGCCCAGCGTCAGCGCGAGGCGGGGTGAGTCCAGCCGCGCCTCGACAAAATCAACCTCGCCATGCAACAACGGGGCGAGCGCGATTTCCAGGCGGAGTTTCTTGGCCGTGAGGCTCCAGAGGCGCGGCGTCTTTTCATTTTCGCCGCCAACCGCGATCTTCTCGACAAGGAAATACGGGCTCGGCAGTAATTTGAGGTCGATCCGGCCGGCGATCCTGGTTTCCGCGCCAAGCGTCCGCGTCAGCTCCCCTTCGATCCATGTGCGCTGGCCGCTCCAATCAATGAGGTAGGGTCCGACCAGCGCGGTGGTCAGAACGACGATCAGAGCGAGAGCGATGACGGTCAGGCTGTCGCGCAATAATTTTTTCCATTCTACTGCCGATCAGGAGCGCGAATTTATGCTCCGCGCCCATCCTTGTCTGGCCTCACGAGAACCTGACGCCTAGTATAAGCCCAGACCGCAGTTGCGGGTTCAAAAAGAGGCGAGGCCTGCGCGCTCGACAGAGCGCCGCCGCCGTCCCACATTGAACCTTAAGCGATTGCGTCCCGATTCGGGAGAGCCGCTCGAATTGGCGCATAATGCGCCGCCGTGCCGATTCGGTGGCTGGTCAACCAAACGAGCTGGCGAGCCGCAGCCCGCGATAAGGAGCCCGCAGAGATTGACAAATCCATTTTCCTTGGCCGCCATCGATGCGCCGGCGCCGCAGCCGGGCGGCGTTGCGGCGCGGGCGCGGGCCGCGGCCGGCGGCCGGCGCTACCTTGACGCGCTGAACGCCGAGCAGCGCGCGGCGGTCGAGGCGATCGACGGGCCCGTTCTGGTGCTCGCCGGAGCCGGCACGGGCAAGACGCGGGTTCTCACCACCAAAATCGCGCATATCATCGCACAGGGCCGGGCGAGGGCGCACGAAATTCTCGCGGTCACCTTCACCAACAAGGCGGCGCGGGAAATGAAGGAGCGCGTCGCCATCCTGGCCGGACCTGTCGCCGAAGGCATGCCGTGGCTCGGCACGTTCCATGCGATCTCGACCAAAATCCTGCGCCGCCACGCCGAACTCATTGGGCTGAAATCGAGCTTTACCATTCTTGATACGGATGACCAGATTCGCCTGCTGAAGCAGGTGCTGCAGGCTGAGAACGTCGACGACAAGCGCTGGCCCGCCCGCTCGCTGGCGTTCCTGATCGACGCCTGGAAGAACCGCGGCCTTGATCCCTCGCATGTGCCGCCGGGCGATGCGAGCGCCTTCGCCAATGGCAAGGGAGCGGCGCTCTATGCGCTCTATCAGGAGCGGCTGAAAATTCTCAACGCCGCCGATTTCGGCGATCTCATGCTCGAATGCCTGCGGCTGTTGCGCGAAAATCCCGACGTCCTGAAACAATATCAGGACCGTTTCAAATATATGCTCGTCGATGAATATCAGGACACCAATACGATCCAGTATTTGTGGCTGCGCCTCCTAGCGCAGGGGCGCCATAACGTCTGCTGCGTCGGCGACGATGATCAATCGATTTATGGCTGGCGCGGGGCGGAAGTCGACAACATCTTGCGGTTCGAGACTGATTTTCCGGGCGCCAAAGTCATCCGCCTCGAGCGCAACTACCGCTCGACGGGACATATTCTCGCCGTCGCCGCCGGCCTGATCGCGCATAATCAGGGCCGTCTCGGCAAGACCCTGTTCACCGACGACGAGGCGGGGCTGAAGCCGACGGTTTCTGGCGTCTGGGATAGCGAGGAGGAGGCGCGCGCTGTCGGCGAGGAGATCGAACGGCTGGCGCGCGGCGGCCATCCATATGATGAATTCGCCATTCTTGTCCGCGCCTCCTTCCAGATGCGCGAATTCGAGGAGCGCTTCATCACTCTGGGCCTGCCTTATCGCGTCATCGGCGGCCCGCGCTTCTATGAGCGCGCCGAGATCCGCGACGCGCTCGCCTATCTGCGCTGCGCCGCCCAGCCGTCGGACGATCTCGCCTTCGAGCGCATCTTCAACGTGCCGCGGCGCGGCCTTGGCGACGCCACCTTGCAGCTCCTGCACGATTATGCGCGCGCTGAGCGCGTCCCGCTGATGGAGGCGGCGCGATATATGGTCGAGACCGACGAAATAAAGCCGAAGCAACGGCAGATTTTGCGCGACCTTTTGAGCAGCTTCAGCCGCTGGGCGAGCCTCATCGAAACCAAACCGCAGGGCGAACTCGCCGAGATGATTTTGGAGGAATCAGGCTACACGGATATGTGGCGGAAAGACCGCACGGCGGAGGCGGCGGGACGGCTCGAAAACTCAAAGAGCTGGTGCGCGCCATGGAGGAGTTCCCCGACCTTGGCGCCTTTCTCGAACATATTTCGCTGGTGATGGAGGCCGAGTCGAAGGACGCCGGCCCGCGCGTTTCGATCATGACCTTGCACGGCGGCCAAGGGGCTCGAATTCGACACGGTTTTTCTGCCGGGCTGGGAGGAGGGGCTGTTTCCGCATCAGCGCTCGCTCGATGAGTCAGGACGCGCCGGGCTCGAGGAGGAGCGCCGCCTCGCCTATGTCGGGCTGACCCGGGCGCGGCGGCGGGCGAAAATCTATTTCGCCACCAACCGCCGCATCCACGGCCTGTGGCAGACGACGATCCCGTCGCGCTTTCTCGACGAGCTTCCCGCCGATCATGTCGAGGTCGTCGAAGCGGCGTCGGGCGCGGCCTATGGCGGCTATGCGCAATCGCGCTTCGCCAACATGGATAGCTACGGCTCGTCTTATGCGACGCCCGGCTGGCGGCGCGCGCAGCAGCGCAATGAGGAGGCGCAGCGGCAAGGCCGCGCTGCGGAGACGGGCGGCTTCGGGCGCGGCGCGGCGCAGCGCCGGCCGCAGCAGATCGAGGGCGAACTCGTCGCCAAGTCGAGCGTCGAGTCGGGGTTTTCCAAGGGCGCGCGGGTGTTTCATATCAAATTCGGCTATGGCGCGGTGGCGGCGGTTGACGGCAACAAGCTGACCGTCGACTTCGACAAGGCCGGCCGGAAAATGGTGCTGGAGAGTTTTGTGCAGGCGGGGTGACTGGGTATTCAGGTGGGATAACTGGGTATATTACATATAACTGGCGATATTGCATTGTCGCGATCGCTGCTATCAATAGTTGGGCACCGCCGAATTATCGGGAACGTGCCACATGCTTACCAATAGCCGAGAAATCAAAAGTCGCCTGGAGCCTGAAGGATGGGTGCTTAAGCGGGTGACAGGCTCCCATCATATTTTTCGCAATCCGCAAACCGGTGTGATAATTTCTTTGCCGCATCCAAAGAAAGATTTGGGCGAAGGCTTGGTTCGTAAAATCTACAAGGCTTGGTTCGTAAAATCTACAAAGCGGCGAATTGGCCGAAAGACTGAATTCCGAATGTCTCACTATGTCGCCATTGTCGAAGAAGAGCAGGGCAAAGCCGTTGGCGTCTGGTTTCCCGACCTGCCAGGCTGCCTTTCGGCAGGTGACGCGCTCGACGAGGCCATGCTTAACGCTCAGGAGGCGCTCAAACTTTGGGCCGAAGCCATGCTGGAGAGCGGCCAGGAAATCCCGCCGCCGCGCAGCTTGACCGAACTCAAGGCCGATCCCGAAATCGCCCCCGATCTTGACCAGTTCATGGTGGCGTTGATTCCTTTTCCGGACCGCTTGCAGCCGCGCGCGGCCGAATTCTTCAAAAACCTAGTGCGGCGTCAGCCCGCCGAAAGGCGCAGGAATGTCGGCCGCAGGCGCAGGCGGCGCCGCCGGACGCGGCCGGTTCGCCGCGCGTTGGGCGCGCATCGCCGCCAAATCCGCGCGATGCGCGAAAACGACGGCGACCCCCGCCTCGCAGGCCGCCTGGTAGGACACCGATCCCGCCCCTTGTTGGGCAAAACGACGCGCGCAGCTTTCGCGCGCCGTGGAATAGGATTTCAGCGCCGCGGCGTCGAGCGTCGGGACAAAGACCTCCTCGCATTTCGCCACGACGATATTGGCGAGGTCGACGTCGCCGCCGGCGTTGCCGCGGCAGACATTCATGACCTCATAGGACTGCGCGCAGCTCGCCGCCGCCTTCACCGCATCCGCAACCTCCGACGGACTGGCGCTATCGACCGGGCATTTCTGCAGATTCTGGCCGAGCGCGCCGCCGGCCATCCCAAGCAGAAGCAGCGACCCGGCGACGAGCCAGCCCACCCTTTGCAAAACCAAACGCGACGCTTCGTTCATTAGATCAACGCCTCCGCAGAAGTCTTTATAATAGCTTGCCCGGATTGAGAATCCCTTGCGGATCGAGAGTCCGCTTGAGGGCGCGCATCAGCTCCATCGCGACCGGATCTTTGACTTGCGGCAAGAGATCGCGCTTGAGCTGGCCGACTCCATGCTCGGCCGAGATCGAGCCGTTATGCCGCGCGACGACGCCGTGCACAATGGCGTTGATCTCGTCCCAGCGCGCAAGGAACGCGGCCTTATCCGCGCCAATCGGCTGCGACACGTTGCAATGGATATTGCCGTCGCCGAGATGACCAAAGGCGACGAGACGCGCCCCAGGCGCCGCCGTCGCGAGCGCCGCTTCGACCTCCGTGAGGAAGGCGGGAACGTCTGCGACCGCAACGCTGACGTCGTGCTTGATGGAGCCGCCCTCGAAACGTTGCGCCTCGGACAGATTGTCGCGCAATCGCCAGAAATCGGTTCGCTGGCCTTCGGAGGCGGCGACCGCCGCGTCCGATATGACGCCGCATTTGGCCGCATCGCCCAGGAGCGCCAGCAGACGCTCGGCCAGCCCTTCGGCGTTTTGCGAGCTCAGCTCCAAAAGCGCGTACCATTCGTGGCGCTCACTCAGCGGATCGCGGGCGCCGTCGTAATGAGCGAGCACTAAATCAAGTCCGATGCGCGGGATGAGCTCGAAGGCGGTGATCTCGCCGGCGACCTTCGCGCGCGCCAGGTCGAGCAGGGCGACGGCGGCCTTGGCCGAGGGAAGGCCGATGAACGCCGTCTCGACGGCGCGGGGTTTTGGAAAGAGCTTCAATACGGCGGCGGTGATGATCGCAAGCGTTCCCTCCGAGCCGATGAAGAGATTCTTGAGATCATAGCCGGTATTGTCCTTCCTAAGCTTCGACAACCCGTTGAAGACGCGGCCATCGGCGAGGACCGCCTCGATTCCGAGCACCAGATCGCGGGCGTTCCCGTAAGCGATGACGCCTGTGCCGCCCGCATTGGAGGCGAGATTGCCGCCAATGGTGCAGGAGCCTTCGGAGGCGAGCGACAAAGGAAAGAGACGCCCCACGCGGTCGGCCTCGACCTGCGCATGGGCGAGGATCGTGCCGGCTTCGACGGTCATCGTGTTGGAGGAGAGATCGATTTCCCGAACCGCCCGCATCCGCTGCAGCGAGAGGACGATGGCCGCGCCGCTTTGGTCCGGAGTCTGGCCGCCGACGAGGCCGGTATTGCCGCCCTGCGGGACGATCGGGGTTTTGGTTTCGCTGCAAAGCTTGACGACGGCCGTGACCTCGCCAGTCGAAGCCGGGCGAACCACGCATAGCGCGCGGCCTTTGAAAAGATCGCGCGGCTCGCTCAAATATCCCGCCATGTCGGCGGGATCGGTCAGCACATGGCCGCGGCCGACGATCGCCTCAAAAGCGACGATAAGGCTGGATCGAGAAGCGTTTGAGCCTTCCACCGTCAAATCCCTGGAAAGCGGGCGATCTGGCCTCGGTCCGGTTGCCGGAAACGCGAGGCGGCCTCGCGAAACAACGCGCCTTCGGCGCACCACAGCTTGATTTCATTCGCGACTTCAAGCTAGAGATGCGTTCCGCGTAGGAGTGTAGCTCAATTTGGTTAGAGCACCGGTCTCCAAAACCGGGGGTTGGGGGTTCGAGTCCCTCCTCTCCTGCCAGCGGCTGTTTGCTCCGTTGAAATCATCGGTCGTTTTGGCGAGGGAGCGCCAGTAATTCTTTGTTCTGGGCTCGATTGACCGTCATGCCGGGCAAAACCTGCCTGAAGATGATGGCGAACTGCGCTTTCACGGCCTGACTCAATTGCATCGACGGCGGTGTCGCCTATATCGACTCTGAATGACCCATCGTGCCACACTCGCTCTGCTTGACCAACTATCTTCGCAAATCACATTAGTCGACGCCGGCGCTCGGGGCGGGGCGGCTTCGCTCTGGGATGAGTTCGGAGCGCAGGGCCGGCTCATCTGTTTCGAAGCCGACGCCGAGGAATGCGACCGCCTGAACCGACCCGGAAATGGAACGGCTTATATTCCATATGCTCTTGCAGAGCATGATCGTGGCGTCGAGGTCCATATCACAGCCGGGCCGGCCTGCAGCTCAGTCTATCCTCCGAAGCCCGAGCTTTACGAACGCTATCCCGGCCTCGGCGTCATGAGGCCAGAACGCACGATATATTGCCCGTCCATCACGCTCGACCAATATTGCGCTCAGAGCGGGATCGCGGGGGTCGACGCTATCAAGCTCGACACGCAAGGCTCTGAACTCGATATCCTGCGGGGCTCGTTCAAGACGCTTCAATCCGTCTCGCTAATCGACATCGAAGTCGTATTCAACGCCCTTTACGACGGGCAGCCATTGTTCTGCGACGTCGATCGTTTTCTCCGTGACCGGGGATTCGTCCTTTGGCGACTGACCCATTTGGCATTCTGTTCCACCGGGACAATTGACTCAGCGTCTCCCGTTCAACTTGATTCCGTCGCCAGCGCCGCCTATCAAATCATTCCCCAAGAAAACGGGCAGCTATTCTGGGGCGACGCCCACTACGTCCGGCGTGAATTCGCGACCGTGCCGGACGCCCATCTTGACCGCGAGCAAGCGCTCAAGGCCGCCATTCTCGTCGGGCAGCAAGGCTATTGGGATCTGGCGCTCGAAATCCTCCGAAAGTCCGGCGATCGGAAGCTTCGTGCGGTGCTGGGGACCATAATGGATGGGTGATGGATGCCCCGGAGGGCTGATCCTGTAAGTTATTGAAAAAAGACTGGTATTTTCCTCCTGCCATGAGCGGCGCGGCGAGAGCCGAACGGAGCGCGACCGCGCCTTACGAGCAGATCGCCTTCCCGCATTTTCTGATATTCACGATTTTGGCCTGGAGATCATTGTAGCCGACCGCGCCGACGACGACTTCGTCCCCGACCACATAGCTCGGCGTTCCGGTGATATTGAGTTCTTTGGCGAGCTCCATCGACTGGCTGACGGCCGCGTTGACCGCAGGCGACGCCGCATCCTTGGTCAGCCTGTCAAGATCGACGCCGGCATCCTTGGCGGCCGCGATAGCTTCCGTCTTGCCGACCGGAGCGCGCGAGCCCAGCAGTTTTTGATGGAATTCCCAGAATTTGGCGCCCTTCAGTTGCAGCGAGGCGGCATTGGCGATTTTTGCCGCGTCGACTGAGCCGGGCGTCAAAATCGGAAGGTCGCGCAGGATCACTTTGAGATCGGAATTGTCCTTCATCAGACGCGCAAGGTCACTCAAGGCGCGTTTGCAGTAGCCGCAGTTATAATCGAAAAATTCGATGAAAGTGATCGCGCCGTTCGGGTTGCCGATGACGGCTTGGTTGGCGACGTCGAAGAGAGGACTCGCCGGATCTCCGACGATCTGCTGACGCGCTTTGGTTTCAGCCTGCTTGTCGCGCGCGTCGAGTTCGACGGCGACTTCGCGAAGAATTTCAGGATTTTTCACAAGATAGGACTTAACGATTGATTCGATCTCGGCTTTCTGCGCGGCCGAAAATTCAACCGCCCGGACGGGCGAAAAACCAAAAAGACACACCCCAGCCAACACCAGGGTGGCGCGGCGAGCAAATAAACCGAAGCTTCGCTGAAACATCAAAAAAACTCCCGGTCGTGTTTGTTGAACCTAAGGACATTGCCGCCGCGTCTAAAAAAGGAAGCGCCGGGCGCGCCGTTGAGCTCCAATCCCTATCAAAGGGCTGCCGCGCCCCTGGCTTTTGTCAGAAGGCCCGTATCGCCGGGTCACGACGATTGCAGCCGCTGCCGCTTTGCCGCGCACGCCACAAGATAATGTCGCGGCCGCTCTTCGAAACGTCGACCTTACGTAGCGTCGGCGGCGCCTTTAAGGCGCTGGCGAGCATCTATCTGCCAAGACTTGCTTTGGCGCGCTGCCACCAGCCTGACCTTTTCGGCCGATCTGGGTCCTGCCGTTGCGGCTGTTCCACTTCCGGTTGGGCGGGGGCTTGCGCCAGAGATGCTTGCGGCCGGGCTTCGTTCGAAGCGTCCGCCGCGCTAATGCTCGGAGTCTGATCGAAAGTAGAACCGGCGAAGGTCTCGGGCGGCGTCTCGTTCGCGTCCGGCGAGGCAGCTACACCCGCGACGGCAGGGGTCTGCGCCGACTCACCTGACCCGGGCTCGACCTCGTCCATGGGCGTCTCTGCGAGCGCTGCGGCTTGCGTCTCGGCGCTAATCGATTCCGCCTCAAGCTGCGCGCCGCGCCGGGGCGTGCGAGCGCGAGGGGTCCGGCGCGCACGCCGCGGCGCCGGCGCAGCTTGCGCCTCAAGATCCGCGTCCACCCCAGCGAGGTCCGAGCTATCGCCTTCAAGCGCAAATTCGGGCGTCCGTTCGTCCCCAGGCTCGGCGGCGCCCTGGATGTCGTCGCGGACTTTGGCGCTCCGGCGGGGACGACGGCGTTCGCTCGATTTGGCGGCAGGCGCGTCCGGCTCCGCCACTGGAGACGCCTCGGCGGCGAAGTCAGGCGCCGCGCCGACGGCTTGATCCTGCTCACTCTCGACAGGCGAAAACTCTTCTTCCAACAGGGGCTGCTCCCCCAAAGGACCGTTTTCCGGCGCCTCCGCGCTAGCAAGCGGCGGCTGCAGTCCGCCAATTCTGGCTATCGCCTCCAACGCGTCATCTGGCGGCTGCGGCGCATTAGCGGCAATTCCCGACCATTCACGATCGCCGCCGCGGCCACGCCTGCGCCTGCGCCTGCGCCTGCGGCGGTTTTCGGCCTCGCTCTCGCTCTCTCCTTCGCCCCGGCGGTTGATCTCGTCCTGGGCGCCTTCGTCCTCATCCTCATCGACCGCAGACGGCTCGGAGGCGCCTGCGTCCATCGTGTCTTCAACTTCGACGAGGATGTCCTCCGCAAGTTCATCCGTTGCGACGGACTCGGGCTCGGTAAAAGTGATGGCGAACGGTTCATGACCGCCCGAGGCCGGCTCGCCGCGCTCCAATGTATGATAAACGCCGCCGATCAGGCTGTCGTCCGCCCCGATCGTGACGCCGGCGCCAAACCGGCGCTCCAGGTCGCGTAAATGCGCCCGCTTTTCGTTGAGTATATAGAGAGCGACAGGCGTCCTGGTCTTGACGATGAGATCATGACTGGCGCTTTTGATGAGAGCGTCTTCGGCGACGCGCAGCACATGCAGCGCGATCGAGGCAGTGGAGCGCAGCATGCCCGAGCCGGAGCAATGCGGGCAAATTTCCGTCGAACCTTCGAGAACGCCCGTCCGCATGCGCTGGCGGGACATTTCCAAGAGGCCGAAATGGGAAATACGGCCGACCTGGATGCGCGCCCGATCGTTCTTCAGCGCGTCCTTCAGACGCCGCTCAACCGCGCGATTGTTGCGGCCTTCCTCCATATCGATGAAATCGACGACGATGAGGCCGGCAAGATCGCGCAGCCGCAATTGGCGGGCGACCTCGTCTGCGGCCTCAAGATTGGTGCGAAGCGCCGTGTCCTCGATATTGTGTTCGCGCGTTGAACGGCCGGAGTTGACGTCGATCGCGACCAGCGCTTCAGTCTGGTTGATGACGATATAGCCGCCTGACTTCAGCGTGACCTGATTGAGGAACATTGCGTCAAGTTGCGCCTCAACGCCGGATTTCGAGAAGATCGGCTGCGTGTCGCGGTAGGGCTGAACGCTGCGCGCATGGCTTGGCATCAACAGGCGCATGAAGTCGCGCGCCTCCCGAAATCCCTTCTCTCCAGCGACGATGATGTCGTCGATATCCTTATTGTAGAGATCGCGAATGGAGCGCTTGATCAGCGATCCCTCCTCATAGACGAGGGTCGGGGCGGTCGATTTCAGCGTCGTCTCCCGAACGGTTTCCCACATCCGCAGCAGATATTCGAAATCTCGTTTGACCTCGGCTTTGGTGCGGCTCGCGCCCGCCGTGCGAAGAATGACGCCCATGCCTTCGGGAACGTCGAGTTCCTGGGCGATCGATTTCAGTCTTTGACGATCATTCGAGTCGGTTATCTTGCGGGAGATTCCGCCGCCGCGCGCAGTGTTCGGCATGAGCACGGAATAGCGCCCGGCGAGAGAGAGATAGGTGGTCAGCGCCGCGCCCTTATTGCCGCGCTCTTCCTTGACGACCTGCACCAGGAGGACCTGGCGGCGTTTGATGACTTCCTGGATCTTATACTGTCTGCGGTAGCGCTGAGGCCGGGTTGGAACCTCCTCCATCGCATCGCCGCCGAGCTGTTCGACCTGTTCATCCTCATCCTCGGCGTCTTCGTCGTTGTCGCTGGGACGGCGGCCTTGCGGAGGAAGATCAGCGCCCGTCTCTTCGGATAGGTCGGTCCGCGCGACATCGCCGTTTAACGCCTCGTCGGAAGTCGATTCGGAGGGCGACTCGGCGGAAGCGGGTTCAATGACATCTCGCTCATTTGCGAGCGCCTGGCCGAAGGCGGCATCATCCTCGACGGGGCGTTCCGAGAAGAGATCAGGCTCGAACGCGTGTTTCTGTGGCTCGGGGTCAAAATATTCCTCGGGCCGTCCTCGAGAGTTGGCCTGTTCCGAGAGTTCGGCTGACCCATCGAATGCAAAATGCGCGGTTGCTTCGGCTGCGGGTTCCGTCGCCTCCGCTGCGGAAGAATCCGGCTCCAGGCTTGCGGCCTCGCTTTGCTCGACGGCGGCCGCAGGGCGCATCTCGCCTTCGGCATTGTCAAGGCTGTCATAGGGTTCGGAGAGCGTCTCAGCGTCGCCCGCGCGTTTCTCGGCGCGCCGTCCACCCCTGTCGCCTCGCCGGAACCTGCGGCTGCGCCGCTGTCCGCCGACTTCGTCGTCGTCCTCGTCGCGCTGGGCCTTAGCCTCTTCCTCGATCAGCGCTTGCCGGTCAACAACGGGAATTTGATAATAGTCAGGATGGATTTCGGAAAAAGCCAAAAATCCGTGGCGATTGCCGCCGTAATCGACAAACGCGGCTTGCAGCGAAGGTTCGACGCGGGTGACTTTGGCGAGATAGATATTGCCGCGCAGTTGCTTCTTGCTGGCGGATTCGAAATCAAACTCCTCTACGCGATTGCCACGGAGGACGACCACCCGGGTTTCTTCCGGGTGGGACGCATCGATAAGCATTTTGTTGGCCATGGTAGACTCGTTGAGGCGCAACCTGCGCGGGGCAGCGGCGACCAGTCGAAGTCTCTGATCGAGACGACAGGGCTAACTGCAGCCGACAGGTGAGCGCGGCACAAATTGGACGGAAGGAAAGGGGCGAATTGGTTGGCGGATGGGAGGCCGCCGGGGTCTTGCGCAGGCTTGACCGAGTAAGCGACGCGCTCAGCCGCCAGTAGCGACGCAGGGAAACTGGAGCCGCGTGTCTTGCGCCGATAGTGCTGAGCGTCCATGCGTACAAATCGCGTATTTCGGCGGCTTGACTGACGGTCATTGCGTGACGCCTCGCGGCGAAGTCCATATTCCTCATTACCTATTCGGATTACCTATTCGGAGCGGCTGCTTGAGAAAACCGCCTGGAGATTCTCTCTCGGCTGGCTCGGCGGCCTCCCGGTCTGTCCAGCTCTCGTGCCGCCGCATCTTTAATCAGATTTTAAGATGCAGATAGCGAAAATGGCGAAACTCGATCCGAACAAAGCTGCGACGTCCTCCTATCGAAGAACGTCCAGTGAATCTCGAACGCGAAGACCAAGTCCGACCGAAGACCAATCCTGATCCGCGGACCCTTATGGAAGACCTGCGAATCTCCAAACCGAAGAAAGAATGCTCTTTCATATCGGGTTTGCCTGCGGTTTGGCAAGTTTTTTGGTCGGCTGTGTCTGCGCTGCAATAGGCGAATTTCGGTATTTCGTCGATAATTATTATGAGGCGTTAACCTCGTTTGTCCTATCACATGCGCGATGGCCTATTGGGACGACAATCGCGGGAGGCGAGAAAATGTCCGGCGCGAACGCTTCGCGCGAGTCTGCGGCCCCATCGAACCTCAAAGGGCGTCGCATGACTTTTCGTATTTGCTCCCGGGCCTGCGCGAAACTGGCCATTTGGATCGCGCCTTGGGCGCTGATATTCGCCGTGGCGCTGACGCTAGCTTCCGCAGCGCGAGCTGAACAAGCTTCGCCGCTTGCCGCGGGCGCCGCCTCGGCCAGTCGCCCCGACGCAGTTACGGCTAAGGCCGCCGGTCTCAACGATAGCGGCGACCGCGCCAAGCTCGTTTTCGAACTGTCGGCTTCGGTCGACGTCGCCGCCTTCGTTCTCGCTGATCCGGACCGCGTCATCGTCGACGCGCCGCAAGTCGCTTTCATGATCGATCCTGAGATCGGCCGGGCGCCACAGCGCCATGGGCCTCGGAAGGAGGCGGCTAAAACAAAGACCTTGGTCAAGCCGGACGGTCTCGTCGCCTCTTTCCGGTTTGGCCAGCTTGAAAAGGGGCGCTCGCGCATCGTTATCGATCTGTCGGAGCCGGCCCGCGTCCTTCGCGCGGTCTGCGAAAAAGGCGAGGAAGGCGAGGGGCGGCGTCTCGTCATCGAGCTCGCAAGGACCGACCGGGCGCATTTCGCCGCCGCCGCGCAGGCCGCGCGCGCCGCCCTTGCGGAGCCGAAACAAGCGCCGATCGCGGAGAAAACCCCGTCCGGCGGTGGCAAGCCAGTCGTCCTGATCGATCCCGGCCACGGCGGCATTGATCGCGGGGCGTCAGTCAACGGTTTGGTCGAAAAGGATCTGGTGCTCGATTTCGCCAAGAGCCTCGCGGCGAAGCTCGAGGCGGATGGGCGCTTTCAGCCGGTTCTGACTCGGGACGACGATAGTTTCGTTCCTCTCAGTGAGCGCGTCCGGATGGCGCGCGATCGCAAGGTCGCGCTGTTCGTCTCTATTCACGCGGATACGCTGGCCGAGGCGGCCGACGTTTCCGGCGCGACGATTTATACGGTCTCCGATCGCGCGTCCGACGCGGAAGCGGCGCGCGTCGCCGAAAAAGAAAACCAATCCGACGCCGCCGCGGGGCTCGACCAGTCGGAGGATGCCTCGGAGGTCTCCGAAATCCTGTTCGAACTGACGCGCCGCGAAACCCGCGCCTATAGCCACGCCTTCGCTCACACCTTGCGCAACTACTGGAGGGTCGCAGGCAGGCTGAACAAAAACCCGGAGCGCTCGGCAGGCTTCCGCGTCCTCAAAGCCCCCGACGTGCCGTCCGTCTTGTTGGAGCTCGGCTATCTGTCCAACGAGAAGGATGATATTGCTCTGACATCGCCGCAGTGGCGCGAAAAGGCGGTGGCCCGCATGACGGAGGCGATCGCGGCGTTTTTCGCCGAGCGGGGGGAGGCCGCTGATCTCCCAAGCGTAGACAAGGATCCCGTCGGAGCGCTGCCCACGGCGGCGCTGCGCGAAGGAGCCGCCCCGCCGCAAAACGACGGAGCCGCCGACAAAGCTGACCTTCACGCGGGGATGTCGCACTAGGACGATCGCCGTCGCCGCCACGAAACCATGCGTTTTCAGTTTCTTTAGAAATCGGACGACGAACCGGCCTCCATCAAAGCTTACATGCTCAAAAAGAGATAGATCGAGCGGTCCAAATGGCCGCGGCGCCTGAGAGCGGATGAATCGGCTCTGGCGCGCCAAAGCTTGACAAACTATCAACACAAAACCGCCGCAGGGATGGGCCATCACGCTGCGCAAGTTTCATGGAACGGGACATATCGGAGCGCAGCTCGCGATCACGCTGCGGGTTTGTTCGCTTTTGGCGCGGAACTCATCGGAAAACCTAACCAGCCTTTCGGCGATCTCGCGCAAAATTAATGAAAAAAGGCCTGTTTGAATGCGGATTATCGCTAGGTTCCTCGGCTTTATTTTCGCGACCGCGGCGATCTTTTTTGTCGTTGCGGCTTGCGCGGCCGGACTGGTTATCTGGAATTTTGAAAAAGATCTTCCCGATTATACCCAGCTGAAAAATTACGAGCCGAAGGTGATGACGCGGGTCCACGCCGGCGACGGCTCGCTGCTCGCCGAGTATTCGCATGAACGGCGTCTCTATCTGCCGATTCAGGCGATCCCGCCGCTTGTCAAAGACGCCTTCATTTCGGCCGAGGACAAGAATTTCTATCACCATGCCGGAGTCGATCCGGAGGGCATCTTGCGCGCGACCTTGGTGTTGGTCCAGGGCGACAAGCATGTGCAAGGCGCCTCGACGATCACGCAGCAGGTCGCCAAAAACTTTCTCCTGACGAACGAGCGCTCTTTCCAGCGCAAGATCAAAGAGGCGTTGCTGGCGTTCCGCATCGAAGGCGCCTATTCGAAAGAGAAAATTCTAGAACTCTATCTGAACGAGATCTATCTTGGTCTCGGCAATTACGGCGTGGCCGCAGCGGCGCTGAATTACTACGGCAAATCGGTCAACGAATTGACGATCGCCCAGGCCGCCTATCTCGCCGCCTTGCCGAAGGCGCCGAACAACTATCATCCGTTTCAGAAGCGCGAACGGGCGATCGAGCGGCGCAATTGGGTCATCGATCGCATGGTCGAGAACGGCTATGTGTCGCGCGCCGACGGAGAAAAAGCCAAGACCGAGCCTTTGGGCGTCAATCCGCGCGTACTTTCCCCGAACGCGCTGGCCGCCGGCTTTTTCGCCGAGGAAGTGCGCCGCGAGCTCAATGACCGTTACGGCGAAAAGAAGCTTTATGAGGGCGGCCTTTCGGTCCGCACCACCCTCGATCCAAAGATGCAGCTGATGGCGCGGCGCGCCCTTGTCGATGGCCTTGTGCGCTATGACGAGGCGCATGGCTTTCGCGGACCGATGCGCCACATAAACATCAGCCAGGACTGGGGCCTCGCCCTCGCCGAAGTTCCGGCGCTCGGCGACGTCGCGCCGTGGCGGCTCGCCGTCGTCGTCGATGCGAACGAAAACGGCGTCCGCATCGGCTTGCAGCCGCGGCGCGAGAAATCCGGCGAGGTCGAACGCGAGCGCGAGTTAGGAACGCTCGCCAATGTCGGCTTGCAATGGACGCGCGGCCTCGGCTCGCGATTCTCGCTGACGCCGGGCGACGTCGTCTATGTCGAGGCCGTCGACGGCAGGCCGGGCCAGTATCGCCTGCGGCAGATCCCGGAGGTCAGCGGCGCGATCATCGCGATGGACCCTTACACCGGCCGCGTCTTCGCCATGGTCGGCGGATTCTCATTTGATCAGTCCGAGTTCAATCGCGCGACGCAGGCGCTGCGTCAGCCGGGGTCTTCGTTCAAACCTTTCGTCTACGCCACGGCGCTCGACAATGGCTATACGCCGTCCTCGATCGTCCTCGACGCGCCGATCGAAATCGACCTCGGGGCGGGCCTCGGCGTCTGGCGGCCGGAAAATTTCGAAGGCAAGTCGAGCGGCCCGCATACGCTGCGCTACGGCGTCGAACATTCGATCAACCAGATGACCGTGCGCCTCGCGCGCGACGTCGGCATGCCGCTGATCGCCGAATACGCCAAGCGCTTCGGCATCTACGACGATCTGCCGCCGTATCTTTCGATGTCGCTTGGCGCCGGCGAAACGACGCTTTTGCGCATGACCACTGCTTATTCGATGCTGGCCAATGGGGGCAAGCGGATCAAACCGACCCTCATCGACCGCATTCAGGACCGCTATGGGCAAACCATCTACCGCCACGACGAGCGCATATGCGAAGGCTGCGACGCGGCGAAATGGGAGAACCAGTTGGAGCCAAAGCTGATCGACAAGCGGGAGCAGGTGCTCGACCCACTCACCGCCTATCAGATCACCTCGATCATGGAAGGCGTGATCCAGCGCGGCACCGGCCAGTCGATCAAGGAGGTCGGCAAACACCTCGCCGGCAAGACCGGCACGACCAACGACGCCAAGGACCTTTGGTTCGTCGGCTATTCGCCCGATCTTACCGTCGGCGTCTTCATGGGCTACGACCAGCCGCGTTCGCTCGGCGATTCCGCGCAGGCCGCCCATTACACCGCGCCGATCTTCCGCGATTTCATGAAGATGGCGCTGAAGGACAAACCCGACGTGCCGTTCCGCGTGCCGCCTGGCATCAAGCTGATTTCGGTGGACGCAAGAAGCGGCATGCGCTCCAGCGGCGCAGGCTCGATTCTCGAAGCGTTCAAACCCGGCACCGCGCCGCCGGATTCCTACGCCGCGAGCGAATCGTCGCCGCGCGCGCAGGCGGTCAATCCGGACGCCGACCGCGTCGTGGGGACGGGCACGGGCGGGCTTTATTAGGGGCGGGTTAAAGGCCGTGATCGGTTTCATTGGGCCTTTCCTCGCTGGGCGCTAAGGCGGTCGATCCGGACGCCGACCGCTTGGTGGCGACAAAAAAAGCTTCTTACGTCCTCGGCAGACGCGGATCGCCTTTTCCTCATCGGTTAGGCGCTCCGGCATCATGTGAGCGACGTCCCCGCGGCCATTTACATCGGCTAGCCGCAACCGTATGTTCCGGCCAGCCTGCGACAAAGTCGCGTCCCCTATCCGAGGAAGTTCTTCATAAATGCGCGCCGAAGCCGAAGCGTTGGTCCACGCCATCGAGCAATCCATGGGATTGCTGAGGAGGCATCTTTGACGTCGACATCGCGTATCGCCGCCTCGCCGAACTGAACGCCAAGGTCGAGGACCCAAAGCTCTGGAATGACGCCGAAGCCGCGCAGAAAATCATGCGCGAGCGCACCGAGCTCGAGGACCGGCTCGGCTCCCTCGAGCGCTTCGAGAGCGAACTCGATGACGCCGTGACTCTGGTCGAGCTGGCCGAGGCGGAGGAGGATTCCGCGACCGAAAAGGAGGCGATCGACCAGCTCAAAGGCCTCAAAGTCGAGGCCGAGCGGCGCCAGATCGAAGCGCTTTTGTCAGGCGAGGTTGACGGCAACGACACCTATATCGAGGTTCATGCCGGCGCCGGCGGCACGGAGAGCTGCGACTGGGCGCGCATGCTGTTTCGCATGTACGCCCGCTGGGCTGAGCGGCACAAATTCAAGGTCGAGATCATCGAGGAGACGGCGGGCGACGAGGCGGGGCTCAAATCCGGCACGCTGCTGGTCAAGGGCCACAACGCGCATGGCTGGGCGAAGACCGAATCCGGCGTGCATCGTCTGGTGCGCATCTCTCCGTTCGACTCCAACGCCCGCCGCCACACGAGCTTCGCCTCGGTGTGGGTCTATCCGGTCATCGACGACAAGATCGACATCGACGTCAAGGAGAGCGATTGCCGGATCGACACCTATCGTTCGTCCGGCGCCGGCGGCCAGCACATCAATACGACGGATTCGGCCGTCCGCATCACCCACATTCCGTCCGGCATTGTCGTCGCCTGCCAGGGCGAGCGCTCGCAGCACAAGAACCGGGCGACCGCCTGGAACATGCTGCGCGCGCGGCTTTACGAGCAGGAGCTGGAGCGCCGCGAGGCGGCGGCCAACGCCACCGAGGCGGCGAAAACCGATATCGGCTGGGGGCACCAGATCCGCTCCTATGTGCTGCAGCCCTACCAACTGGTGAAGGACCTGCGCACCGGCGCGACGTCGGGAACGCCGGAAGATGTGCTGGATGGCGACCTCGACGCCTTCATGGAGGCGGCTCTGGCCCAGAAAGTGTCAGGCGTCGACGCCCTCGCGGTCGAGGATGTCGACTGAGCATGGTTCTGCCGGCGACGATGGCGATTGGAAGCGCGTCAGCGCGCTCCTCCTTGACCCTCTGTGAAATTCGACGACCGAGGCCGCGCGCATGACGCCCGCAAGAGAACGCATTTTCAATGTCCCGACGGTCGTCGTGAGCCTCGTCGGCCTCCTCGTTGGCATCCAGGCGATATGCTCCTGGGTCGATCCTTTGACGGAACTCAGGATTTTGGCCGCCTTCGCTTTTGTGCCAGGCCGCTTCACGTATGCGTTCGATCCGCACCTCGTCAACGCTGCTTTCAATCGCGTGGCGAGCACGAGCGAGGAGGCGGCGCAACTGGCGACTTTCTTTCTCGGCAACGGCCGGCCGCTGTGGTGGACGCCGCTCACCTATGCGTTCCTTCATGGCGGCTGGGCGCATGTCGGCATGAACTGCCTCTGGCTCGTTGCTTTCGGATCCGCCGTAGCGCGGCGCTTCGGCGCGTCCCGCTTTCTGTTTTTTTGCGCCGCCTGCGCCGTCGCTGGCGCAATGACACATTTCTTCACGCATATGGCGGATTTGCAGCCCGTCATTGGAGCCTCGGCCGTGGTTTCCGGCGCCATGGCGGCGGCGGTGCGCTTTGCTTTTCAGCCGGGCGCGCCGCTCAGCGCGGCGTTCGCTTTCGCCGACCGCGGCGATCATGCCTACCGCCTGCCGGCGTTGCCGCTGAAGGAGATCCTGTCAAACCGAACAGCGGTAAGCTTTCTTGGTCTCTGGTTCTTCGCCAACTTCCTTTTTGGGGTCTTTCCGGCGACGATCGGAATAACCGACGCCTCCATTGCCTGGGAGGCCCATATCGGCGGGTTTCTGGTCGGACTGCTGGCGTTCAAATGGTTTGATCCGCCGCCGCCTCTCGCCGCGCCGGCCAAGCCGCCCGCTCTTGGCTCGCTCTAGGTCATGTTCCCGCTCGGCGGTTCGGACGCGCCGCTTGAGAGCGTCGCGCATATCATCCAGGTCGCGCTAACGCCCGTCTTTTTGCTGTCGGGACTGGCTGGATTGCTCAGCGTTTTCTCGACACGGCTTGGACGCGTCGCCGATAAGGTCGACCATCTGTCCGACGCCATCGACACAGCGGAAGGCGATGAAGCGACCCGGCTTTGCGAGCAGTTGGATTATCTCAGCAAGAGATCCTTGGTCCTCGACGCCGCCGTCGTGCTCGCCGCTCTTGGCGGTGGCGCGACCTGCGCCGCCGTTCTCGCGCTCTTCGTCGGTTTCCTTTGGCAGATCGTAGTGGCGCGGACCCTATTCGCTTTTTTTGGGTTCGCGATCATCTTCACTCTCGGCGCGCTGATCGCCTTCGTCATCGAGATGCTGATGGCGGGCAAGGGCTTGCGCGCGCAGGCGAAGCGCTCCGGCGACGCCCTCACTGTCGGCGGCGCGCCGGGCAAGAAAGGGCTCTGACGGCGCGTCTAGCCGAGCAGGCGCCGAACACGCGTCTTGCCGGTTCGGCGAAAGACGGCGACGATTTCGAGATGCGGCGAGCACCGAAACTGGTCGACCGGCAAGACGCGCTCCAATCGGTAGCCGCCGGCGCAAAGAATTGCGGCGTCGCGCGCAAAGGTCTCCGCGTTGCAAGAGACGGCGGCTACGACAGGGATGCGGGAGTCCGCAATCGCATATGCTTGGCGTTCGGCGCCCGCCCGGGGCGGATCGAAGACAAGGCCGTCGAAACGCGCGAGCTCGGCCGGCGTCAAGGCGCGACGAAAGAGATCGCGCGTCTCGACGCTGACCGGCCGTAAGCCGGCGCCGCCCGCGGCTTTGGCGAGGGCCGTAAGCGCTGGCGCGTCAGCATCGACGGCGTGAACCGTCGCAAATTCGGCGAGACGCAAGGAAAATGTGCCGACGCCGGCGAAGAGATCGGCGATGCGGCTTGCGCCGCTGAGAACGGCGCAGACTTCCGCCGCAAGCCGTGCTTCGCCAGCCTCCGTCGCCTGCAAAAAAGCGCCGGGCGGCAGAGCGACCATCGCCTTGCCCATGGCGACGAGAGGAGGTCGTGACTGCGCGACGATCGCGCCATGGTTCGAGAGGCGCGCGAGATCATGCCGCAAGGCGAATCTCACTAGCCGCTGCGTCTCGTTCGCGTTTAGCGGGGCATGCCCCCTGATGTCGACGTCAAGCCCGGAACGCGTCGCCGTCGTGACAATGTCGAGCGGCGTGCCGGAGGCGGAGAGCGTCTGCGCGAGAGCGCGGGCGAGCGCGGGCGCTTCGCGCAGCGAAGGGGCCAGCACGGGACAATCCTCGATCTCTATGATGTCATGCGCCCGCGCCGCCATAAAGCCGACGGCCGGATGGCCGAGCTTATCGGTTCGCGCATGGAACGTCGCGCGGCGGCGCCCTTCGCCGTGCGCATCGGCGAGATCGTCCGCCGTGGCTGTGAGCCTGGCCCGCCGCATAGCGTCGATAAGTAGACTTATCTTCCACCCCGCGTAAGGCTTATACGCTAGCGTTTGCACCGCGCAGCCGCCGCAGATCGAGAAGTATCGGCAGAAGGCTGGGATGCGGTCGGCGCTTGGCGTGCGGATTTCGATAAGCTTTCCGCGCGCGCCGTCGACTTCGGCGACGATGGTTTCGCCCGGCAGCGCATAAGGGACGAAAACCATCCCTTCGGGACCATGCGCAAGACCTTCCCCGCGTCGTCCGAGACGCTGGATCTGCAGCTGCGCATTCAAATGGATCATGGCCGGCTGGCGCCGATAAGGAACTCGCGGTTGCCGTCGCCGCCTTCGATGGGGGAATCTATCAGCCCATCAACGCGCCAGCCGAGCGCCTGTATCAAACGCTTGATTCTGCCGCAAGCGGCGACGCGCACGGCCTCGTCCTTCACGACGCCTTTGACGACATGCGTCGGCCCGGCCTCGAACTGTGGCTTGATGAGTGCGACGAGCTTTGCATCCTCAGCGGCTAGCGCAACGGCCGTTGGCAGGATCAGCGCCAGGGAAATGAAGCTGATGTCGCATGCGATGAATTGCGGCGGCCGAGGCAAGGAACTCGCGGCGAGGCTGCGCGCGTCGGTCGATTCGCGCGATTCCACGCGGGGATCGCCTGCGATCTTTGGGTGCAACTGGCCGCGTCCGACGTCCACAGCGACGACTTTGGCGGCGCCGCGGGAAAGCAGGACATGGGTGAAGCCGCCGGTCGAAGCGCCAATATCGAGGCAGATGCGGCCGGCCGGATCGAAGCCGAAGGCGTCGAGCGCCGCCGCGAGCTTGACGCCGCCGCGCGAGACCCAGGGGTAGGGCGCGACGGCTTCGACATGGGCGTCGGCGTCGATCGGTTCGGCGGCCTTCCGCAGGACGCGGCCGTCGACCCGCACAAGTCCCGCCGCGATCGCCGCCTGCGCCTTGGCGCGACTGTCGAAAAGGCGGCGTTCGGTCAAAGCAACGTCGGCGCGCTTGCTCGCCGTTTCTTTGCTCCGCCGCTCAGGATCTGTCGTTGCGTTCATAAGCGTCACGTTTGCGCCCCAGCGCCATTTGTCAGCTCACGTCGTCGAACTGATCTTGCTGCCGGATCAACCAATAGACGGTGCCAAGGCACAAGACGGCGAAGCCGAGCGCCATGATCGTGGTCGGCGTCGCGTCCGACAAATCTATGATGATGAATTTCCTGGCGAGAGCCAACAGGGCGATCAGGATCACCGTTCTCAATTGAACGATGCTTCTCTTGCGGTGCAGGATGCTCAGGATCGTGTGGTTGAACTCCATGGCGATCAGGACCGTCATTATCATACCAAAGACGCCTTGAAACACAGCGTGGTCGAATACGGATACGCCCGGGAGTAGCAGATTGCGCGCGATCGCGACGACGAGATCGACAAGCGCGACGAGGATGACCCCGCTGACGAGAAGCGTCAGCACCAAGGCGACAGCCTGCTCGAAGCGAGCGTAAAGGCTGAGGTTGCGCCAATGGTCGGCCGTTTCCGGCAGCCAGCGGAAACGGCCTGCCGCAGAGGGATCGGAGAGATGGTCGGTCATGGGTCACCGGGTGGTGAAAGTTGTCGCCGAACAGTCGAAACAACGCCGCCCGCCGCTAATGCAAGGTGGCCGAGCCTATGCGACCGGCGCTTTGCACTTCTGAAACGCGCTGGCCGGTCGGCGGCTTGGCGCGCCGAGATTATCGTGATGGCGGCCGGGAGCCCACCAAGGTCAGGCGATTCTGATCTTCAGCGCATCGCTGTCGCGGCCGAGCGTTGAGAGCACCTTGGCGGTGACGGCCTTGGCGTCGAGTCCTGCCTTCGCATAGAGCTTATCGGGCTTGTCGTGATCGAGGAACCGATCCGGCAGCACCATCGAACGGAATTTGAGCGCGCGAGGCCCGAGGCCGTCGAGGACGCCTTCGTCCGTGAGCATTTGCGCCACGAATGAGCCAAACCCGCCGATCGAGCCTTCCTCAATCGTGATCAGCGCTTCATGACTGGCGGCGAGTTGCATGATCAGATCGACGTCGAGCGGCTTGGCGAAGCGCGCATCGGCGACAGTCGTCGAGACGCCGTAGCTGGCGAGGTCTTCGGCGGCCTTCAGCACTTCGGCGAGACGCGCGCCGAAGGAGAGAATTGCGACCGTGTTGCCTTCGCGCACGATGCGGCCGCGGCCGATCTCCAGCGGCTTCCCTTGAGCCGGCATCTCGACGCCGACGCCCTCCCCGCGCGGATAGCGAAGGGCGATAGGGCCTGCGTCATAGGCCGCCGCGGTCGCCACCATATGAACTAGTTCGGCTTCGTCGGCGGCCGCCATCACCACAAAATTCGGTAGAATGCCGAGGAAAGAGATGTCGAACGATCCGGCATGGGTCGCTCCGTCTGCGCCGACGAGACCAGCCCGGTCGATGGCGAAGCGCACGGGCAGATTCTGGATCGCAACGTCATGGACGACCTGATCGTATCCCCGCTGGAGGAAAGTCGAATAGATCGCGCAAAAAGGCTTGTAGCCTTCGGTTGCGAGGCCGGCGGCGAAGGTCACAGCGTGCTGCTCCGCGATGCCGACGTCGAAGATGCGATCGGGGAAGCTTTTCTGGAAAATATCCAGCCCCGTGCCGCTCGGCATGGCGGCGGTGATCGCGACGATCTTGTCATCCTTTTCCGCCACCTTGACGAGGGCTTCCGCGAACACGGTCGTGTAGACCGGCGCGTTGGGCTTCGGCTTGACCTGTTTGCCGGTGACGACGTCGAACGTGTTGACGGCGTGATATTTGTCTTTCGTCGCTTCGGCCGGCGCATAGCCTTTGCCCTTTTGCGTCACGACGTGGACGAGGATCGGCCCGGTCTCCTTGAAATCGCGGACGTTTTTCAGGACTGGCAGCATTTGATCGAGATTGTGGCCGTCGATGGGGCCGACGTAATAAATTCCGAGCTCCTCGAACAACGTGCCGCCGGCCCAGAAATTACGCGCGAATTCCTCGGTTTTGCGCGCCCTGTCGTAGACGAAGCGCGGCAGCATCCGTCCCAGCTGCTTCACCGCCTCGCGGACGGAGCGATAGGCGCCGCCGGAGACGAGCCGCGCAAGATAGGCCGAGAGAGCCCCGGCCGGCGGCGCGATCGACATTTCGTTATCGTTCAGAATGATAATAAGGCGCGAATGCATCGCCCCGGCGTTGTTCATTGCCTCATAGGCCATGCCCGCCGACATCGCGCCGTCGCCGATCACCGCGACGACGTTAGATTGCTTGCCCGCCAACATATTGGCGACGGCCATGCCAAGGCCAGCGGAGATCGACGTCGAGGAATGCGCCGCCCCGAAAGGATCATATTCGCTTTCCGCGCGTTTCGTGAAGCCGGACAGGCCGCCGGCGCGACGCAAGGTCCTGATCCGGTCGCGGCGGCCCGTGATGATCTTGTGCGGATAGGCCTGATGGCCAACGTCCCATATCAACCGATCACGCGGCGTATCGAACACATAATGCAGCGCGACCGTTAGTTCGACGACGCCGAGACCGGCTCCAAGATGACCGCCCGTCACGGAAACGGCGCTGATCGTCTCCTCGCGCAGCTCTTTAGCGACTTGGGCAAGATCCGATTCCGGAAGCCGCCGCAAATCCGCGGGGGTATGGATCTGATCGAGTAGAGGGGTGGTCGAAGAAGTCGTCACGCAGGCCTCGCTAATCTTAACGCGAACTCTCTGGATCTAAACGCGGATGCTTGCCTTAAACCGAAAGCTGCCGAGCGAACCACCCTAAAAAAGATCGGAAATTTTGTTCAAGACGCGAAAAATCGGCGGTAATGTGCTTGCCAACCCTCCTAAAAGAGGAATAACGAAGTATTCGCAGCCAGGCAACGCGAAGGCAACTCCCGCCGAATATTTCGTGAGCGGCGCGACCTTTGTGTCACAGCTGGCGCGAAAAAGGCTTCAGCCAGCGCCTTCCCTGGCATAGCCAAATCGGCCCCGCAGCGCCGTGACCATCTCCTTGTTTCTGCAAGGCTCTGACCACTCTCTTGGAATTGGGGGCGACGGCGGTGCCGGATTTGAAATTCGAGCGGCTCCGCTCGCGGCTCCAAATTGGTTAGGTCCATCTTTACATAGTGCGCTGATCCTGATGATGAGCGGCGTTTCGCCGCGCGCCGCCGTCGGTTCGTTCCGAGGCGCGGCTTTTGCAAAGAACCAAGATGGTCAAATGGGTCTACACGTTCGGCGATGGCCGGGCCGAGGGATCGAGCGGAATGCGCGAACTTCTCGGCGGCAAGGGCGCGGATCTCGCGGAAATGGCCAATCTTGGCCTTCCGGTGCCGCCCGGCTTCACTATAACCACAGAGGTTTGCTCTTATTTTTTTGAGAATGACCGTCGCTTTCCACCGGAATTGAAAGCGGACGTCGCAGCCTCGCTCGATCACGTCGGCGAACTAACCGGCAGGGCCTTCGGCGACCCGACGGCGCCGTTGCTCGTCTCGGTGCGGTCGGGCTCCAGAGCGTCAATGCCGGGCATGATGGACACGGTCCTGAACCTCGGCCTCAATGACGTTACGGTCAAAGCTCTCGCCAAAAGCGCGGGAGACGAGCGGTTCGCCTATGATTCCTACCGGCGCTTCATCCAGATGTACGGCAGTGTGGTCCTCGGCATCGGCCATCACT
Organism: uncultured Alphaproteobacteria bacterium; assembly: GCA_963815815.1. GTDB lineage: Bacteria > Pseudomonadota > Alphaproteobacteria > Rhizobiales > Beijerinckiaceae > Methylocapsa. Next base: position 33,445 of record CAWFIA010000002.1, on the reverse strand, counting down.
TCTTTGAGGACGCACTGGAATATTACAAGGACGTTAAGGGCGTCGCACTCGATACCGACCTTGACGCTGACGATTGGCGAACACTGATCGACAGGTTCAAGGCGACGGTGCGCGAGGAAGCCGGCAAGCCGTTTCCGCAAGCGCCGCAAGAGCAATTATGGGGCGCCATCGCCGCCGTTTTCGGTTCGTGGCTGACGCCGCGCGCCATCGCCTACAGGCGCATCCACGGCATTCCGTCGAGCTGGGGCACGGCGGTCAACGTGCAGGCCATGGTGTTCGGCAATATGGGTCCGATGTCCGCGACCGGCGTTGCCTTCACGCGAAATCCCTCGACGGGAGAGAAGGAGCTTTACGGCGAATATCTCATCACCGCCCAGGGAGAGGACGTCGTTTCCGGGATCAGAACGCCGCAAAGCATCTCAGAGTCGGCGCGTCTCAAAGCCGGCTCAGTCAAGACTTCGATGGAGACCGCGCTGCCGCAAGTCTTCGCGGAATTCGCGCACGCCGCCGAATTGCTCGAAAGGCATTATCGGGACATGCAGGACATGGAGTTCACCGTTGAAAACGGCAAGCTCTGGATGTTGCAGACCCGAGCTGGCAAACGCACAAGCCTCGCCGCGCTCCGCATCGCCGTGGACATGACGCATGAGGGTTTGATCAGCAGGGAGGAGGCGATCAAGCGGATCGAGCCGACATCGCTGGAGCAGTTGCTGCATCCGGCGATCGACGCCAAAGTGGCGCGCGCCGTGGTGGCGACCGGGCTGCCCGCTTCGCCCGGGGCGGCGAGCGGCGAGATCACCTTCACGGCTGACGAAGCCGAGCAGTTGAAGGGCCTTGGCCACAAAGTCATTCTTGTGCGCGTCGAGACGAGCCCGGACGACATCCACGGCATGCACGCCGCCGAGGGCATCCTGACGGCGAGGGGCGGCATGACCTCGCACGCGGCGGTCGTCGCGCGCAGCATGGGCAAGCCCTGCGTCACCGGCGCCGCGGCGATCCGTATCGATTACGCCAAGGAGACCATGTCTGCGGGCGACCTCATTTTCAGGAAGGGCGACATTCTGACGATCGACGGCGGGACAGGCCAAGTAATCAAGGGCCCGATCCAGATGAGCCGGCCTGAATTGACCGGCGAATTCGCGACCTTGATGCGTTGGGCCGATCAAGCGCGGCGCATGCAGGTGCGCGCCAACGCGGAGACGCCGCAAGACGCCCGGGCGGCGCGGAAATTCGGCGCTGAGGGCATCGGCCTTTGTCGCACCGAGCATATGTTCTTCGAGGGCGACAGGTTGACCGCGGTTCGGGAGATGATTCTCGCCGATGATCCGCGGGGTAGGCGCGCCGCGCTGGAAAAGCTGCTGCCGATGCAGCGCAGCGACTTCATCGAGCTGTTTGGAATCATGGCCGGGTTGCCGGTGACGATCCGCCTACTCGATCCGCCGCTGCATGAATTCTTGCCGCAAACCTCCGCCGAGACGGAGGCATTGGCCGAGGCGTTGGGGCTGTCGTCAGAAAAAATTATGCGGCGGCTGAGCGATCTTCAGGAAGTCAATCCGATGCTAGGCTTTCGTGGCTCGCGGCTCGCGATCGCTTTTCCCGAGATCGTCGATATGCAGGCGCGCGCCATTTTTGAGGCCGCCGTTGAAATCAAGAACCGGACCGGCGCTCTGGTGCAACCCGAAATCATGGCGCCGCTGATCATCGCCAAACGCGAATTCGACATCGTCAAGGCGAGAGTCGATGCGGTGGCGCAAGCGGTCGCCGCCGAAGCGGGGCAGGCGATCCCCTACACCGTCGGCACGATGATCGAGACGCCGCGGGCGAGCCTGCGCGCCGGCGAGATCGCGCAGTCCGCAGAGTTCTTTTCGTTTGGGACGAATGATTTGACGCAGACCTGCGCCGCGCTCTCGCGAGACAACTCCGGCTCGTTTCTTGGCCGCTACGTCGCCGCGGGCATTCTCGCGGCCGATCCTTTCGTCACGATCGACCAGGACGGCGTCGGCGAACTGGTCACTATTGCCGCCGAACGAAGCCGCGCCGCGCGGCCAGGCATCAAGCTTGGCATCTGTGGCGAGCATGGCGGAGATCCGGCGTCAATCGCATTTTGCGAAAAACTGGGCCTTGATTATGTCTCGTGCTCGCCGTTCCGCGTGCCAATCGCAAGGCTCGCCGCGGCGCAGGCCGCGCTCGCGCAAAAGGACTCCAAGGGAGAGGACGTGGGCGGCTACTACGAAGCCCGCGCGTAACTCAGGCTCCAAATCAATTCAGCGGTTCGATCTTTGCGAGTCGTCATCCCAATAACCGATGCGCTCTGTAAGAGGCGCAGCCGCATAGGGATCCAGCCCCCCTGGCGCAAGGTACCAATAGGCGACCGCCGCATACAAGGTAGGTCGGTCGTTCGGAAAGTACTTCTCTATGTAGCCTTCAAACGCCGTTTGAAATGGCACGCTATCAGCCAAATGCCATCTGTTGTTAACGACGTGACCGGCGTTATCCTCATTCAATATCTGATTGTGAAAAGGCCGCGAAAATAGGCCCGCACTCGACCACGCATAGCCGAAATAGTCTTCCGATCCGGTTCCAAATACAGACGGAAACTTTTCCCCGTCGATGAAGAATTTTTCGTCGCCCTCGCCCCACCAGTCCCCGCCCGGATTCCAAACATGAAGATGCAAGCCGACGTATCGGCCGCGCCCGCGCGTGGTTAGGATCGTCCAGTCAGGCTCTCGATCCGGCTGATGCGGGAGGAATGCATCGCGGTGCCATTTGGCGTGGAACCTGCCATAAGCGCTAACCGGAAAACGCAGCAGCTCCGTGGTAATCTCGCAATGGATGGGAACACCGACGTCGCCATCATTGGCGATCTCGATCTTCGCTCGCGTAGCGAATGGCATATACCACTCGCTGTAGAATACCGCATCGGGACCTATCCCCATAGGATAAGCCCTGAAAGTTTGAGCTCCCCCGAAGAATCCGAAAAAATCTCCGATTGGAGACCAAATCGACGGCGTCGCATCGTTATCCCACGTAGCTTGGATCGCCAATTCACGAAGCAGGCGCCGCTGCACGTCCATTTCCTTTGGAAGGTCTAGTTTGATCCGCAGATGCCTTATTGCGGCTGGCCCTGTTATATCGAGAATGGCTTGCGTTGCCCCTCCATTGACAACTGCGTCGATCTCGTGCGCCGAAACCCCGGCGGGTTGTTCGGAATTGCCGAGATCTGGGCTAATTAGCGAGTGGTTCGCTATGGCCAGCGCCGACTCATCCTCGAATGAAATCGGAAGCGAAAAAGACTCGATCCCTTTTTGAGGAAACTGGACGTAAGTAAAGTGGTAATAGACGCCCCATTCTGGCGCCGCCACAATCTTCAGAGAATGTTTGAAGGGGATAGGAACGTAGTTGTTGCACCCTGGGACGCTTTCTCCCGCAGTATAGACGAGATTGGGCCAAACAAATGGCGGCAAACTGTGATCGAAGAAACTAGCGAAGGGAGCGTCGAGGACCGGCATCTGGTCCCCGTCGATGAATAGCTTCAAGTTGCCTGGTCCTGGGGCGGCGGACCATATGCGCACTAGAGCGCCCGGTCCTTTCAACTCCGCTAAAACGTCGCCGCCTTCCTCATGGCGGACGATGCCGTCTCCGTCATCGTTCGCGCCCCACGCAAGGTAGCGGCCACGAAGATAGTCGTATTGGCTTTCGCGATCATAGCTCGACGCTAGGCCCGTGCGCTCGCCGGGAACCGGCAGCAAGGCCAATCGTTCGAAGTCCGTGAGCCAGGAAACGAGATCCGGATAGCTCAGCGTCTCATGCGTCTTAACGGCCATTATGCAATCCGCACTTGAACGCGTCTTCATCGGTTTGCGCGGTGGCGAATTCATCTCCCTGATCTCCTTCGCTACGGTTGCAGGCAGGGTTTGCGCCGCCCGCCTGATGCAGCGTCAAAACGCTTTGATGCCCAGCCAGATATGCGCGTTCCGGACGGCCTGAACATAGGATAGCTTAATCCCAGGACAGAAGCGTTGAAACTCTGCCAAAGGCTCGAGAGAGGGCCTGAAATCAATGAACTGTCCCGTGCTCGATCGGTCGAAATGGCCGAGCCCCTGCGCGATCGCCAGAGTTTGGCCATAGTCCTCGGCCGCGATCGCAAAGTCGGGATGGCCGTTTTCACGCATGCATTGCGCCGCAGCGAGGAACTGAAGCCGGTTTGCGTAATGTTTCCAGAAAATCGCTGGTCCCGCTGCAAGGCTGAGGACGAGCCAGACGGCCAAAAAACCATGCGCCGGGGCTCCGCTGAAGCGTTCGAGTCGCCGCCCCAAGGCCGTGAGCCACGAAGCGCCTACAAATGACACCGTTAGCGCCAAGATCGCGAAAACGACCGTTGGCGTGAAATACCTGCCGGATATGTTGCCGATCGTAAAGCGGCCGCTCGTAAGGAACAGGGCGAGATAGAGCGGGGCAAGAAACAAGCTTCCGGCAAGGATAGCGGCGGCCTGCGTCGAACCGGATCTAATCAGGCCAGGCAGCCTGACGAGTCCGACCGAAATCCCCGCCAACATGATGATGATGGGTAGATTGACGGTGACGAAGTCATGCACGTCGAAATGCAGCATGCTCGTCAAGTAGAGCGGGAGCGCTTCAAGTATAGTGTGGAGGCTTGCCGCGTTTCGCGAAGCGTCGGTGAAAGCAACGACAAGCAAGATGCCAAGAACGAGCACGATCGCGTGTGGAATCGTGAGCTGCGCGCGCCGCAGGTAGAGGCTGGCGCCAATGATAGGCAGGGAGGCGATCGCCAAAGGATGGCTGGCGAAACTTATTGCGGCAAGGATCGTTGCAAACCAGCGTGGTTTGGCGCCGGCAAACGCGATCCGCACCACATAGATGGAGGCGCCGATCAGGGCCGGCCACATTGCAAAGGTCAAGTTCAGATAGAAATCCTGGCAGACGATATGTAAATAGGCTGCGACGGCGAGCGCCACACCATAGGCGAGGCGCGGACGTGCTCCAGCGTCAATAAGAATCGCCGCGAACTGATAAAACATCCACGCTCCGGCGAGAAGAGCGGTCAAGGCGTAGCAAAATGATTGAATCAGGTACGGAAGGAAGGAAAAAAGATAGGTGAGGACCTCTGGTGTAAAACTTACATACCCAGCATACTGGAAAAACGCAAACCCTCCATTCAAGTTGTTGGCCCTGTTGAAATAAAAGGTTGCATCCTCCCATGCCATGAACCCGCGCACATAATCCGTGTCAGGAAGAGGAGAAATAACTAAACTAATGATAAACAGAAACAATATGACAGACGTCCAAACTATATATTGATTTAACTTTTTTGTTTTCATGGGCACTGGCTTATGATATTTGAACATCATAATGTTTCACAGGCGAGTGGGGGTCGCGGCGCTTGGCCGACAATCTTAAAAAACGATAAGGATCAACGACGCAACAAGTAATGCGAGCCGCTGGCAAAAAAACGCGCCAATTCGGAGCTGCGTCATCAGGAGCCACAAGGTTTTCTGGATGACCTTGTCACTTGCGTTGGGAGGCTCGGCGGGCAACTTGCGAACCGGCCGGCGGGAGCAGCGGCGCGCCGGCCGTCCGATGGGCGTCAGAACGCTTTGGCGCCGATCCAGATACGGGCGTTCCGGACGGCCTGAACATAGGACGGCTGAATCCCAGGACAAAAGCGTTGAAGCTCCGCCAGAGGCACGAGGGAAGGCTTGAGATCGAAGAACAGTCCCGTGCCCGATCGTTCCAAATGCCCAAGTCCTTTCGTGATCGCCAGGGCGTGTTCATGGTCCTCGGCCGCGATCGCAATGCCAGGAAGGTCGTTTTCTCGCACGCATTGCGCCGTAGCCAGGAACTGAAGCCGGTTTGCGTAATATTTCCAGAAAATCGCTGGTCCCGCTGTAAGACTGAGGATGAGCCAGAGGGCCAGGAACCCATGCGCCGGGGCTCCGCCGAACCGTTCGAGTTGCCGCCCCAAGGCCGTGAGCCACGAAGCGCCTACAAATGACACCGTTAGCGCCAAGATCGCGAAAACGACCGTTGGCGTGAAATACCTGCCGGGCACGTTGGCATGAAATACCGTTAAACGGCCGCTCGCAAGGAACAGTGCGAGATAGAGCGGCGCGAGAAACAAGCTTCCGGAAAGGATAGCGGCGGCCTGCCACGAACGGGATCTGATAAGGCCCGGAAGCCTGACGAGTCCGCCTCCGATTCCTACAATCATGATGATGATGGGTAAAGTGTTTGTGAGCAAATCATACCATTCGAAATGCGGCAAGCTCGTCAAGAAAAGCTGCAGCGTTTCCTGTGTAGTCTGGACGCTTTTCGTCTCTGCCGAAACGTCAGTGAAAGCGACGACAAACAGGATGCCAAGAACGAGCATAATCGCGTGTGGCATGAATGTCTTGAGTTGCGCGCGCTTTAAGTAAAGGCCGGCGCCGACGACAGGCAAGGAGGCAATCGCCAAAGGATGACTGGCGAAACTCATTGCGGCCAGGATCGTCGCAAACCAATTTGGTTTGGCTTCGCCAAGCGCGATCCGCACCACATAGATGGAGGCGCCGATCAGGGCTGGCCAGATCGAGAAGGTCAAGTTCAGATAGAAGGTCGGGGCGAGGATATGTAAGTAGGCTGCGGCGGCGAGCGTCACGCCATAGGCGTGGCGTCGACGGACTCCCGCCTCGGTAAGAACCGCCGCGAACTGATAAAACATCCACAAAGCTAGGAGAAGAGCGGTCAGCGCATAGCAAAATGATTGAAGCAGGTACGGAAGGAAGGAAAATTGATATGTGATGACCTCTGGTAGAAAACTTACATATCCTCCGTACGGGAAAAACTCAAAACTTCCATTCAAATTGTTGGCCCTATTGAAATAAACCTGCGCATCTTCCCATGCCATGAACCCATTCATATAGGGCTCGGATGGAATAGCTAGACTAATCATAAATAAAAAGCTTAGAATAGACATCCGCACCAAATATTGTTTTAAAGTCCTCGATAGGGAACCCGGAACTCCCGCCCCTTTAAGCGGAACTGCCACCGGCCACAGGCGCATCCTTGGGGAAATCGCCTTTATCATGAGGAGCAATCCCGAATATTTATATTGGCGTCGATTCGGGTGGGGCCGCAAAATGTCGAGGCCCACCCGTCTGAGGATGCCGGATCAGCGCGCTTCGCTCGTGCGAAAGCGTCAGCAGGCGCTCGATCAGCCCCCGATCCTGCAGCAGCGCCATACGTTCTTTTGGCCTCAGCCATGACAGCGCTTCATCTATCGTTTTGGCTTCGTTGAGCTTGGCCTCGGCCAGCGCCTGCTCTGCTGTGAACTCGCCATTTCTGCGACCCTCGCCATCCGGCAACCAGGCGATGTGGAGCGCCGCCAGCTGGCGGCGCTCGTAGAGCGCCGAGAGCGCATTCGCCTCCTGCGCTAATTCGCTCTCAAGCGTTTCGGCGAGATCATTGGCGCGCGCGACGAGGGGAGGTCGCGTCTGTTCCTCGGGCGTGACGAGCAGTCCCACGCGCCGTAAAGCAAGGCCAACTGTCGAGAGCCCGGTCGCCCAGGACAGGAAGATCGCCAGCATGAGCCCGAGGATTGTCGGCGACATCCAGGCGACGAGAGAGGGGGAAATCATCAACCCGGCGATCAGGGTGATAATTCCTAATGCGACGTGCGAACGGTGACGTCTGACGATGGCCTTGAAAGGAATTGATCCGTCGTCGCGCCGCTGCGGATCCCAGCCCGTGTCGAAGCCAAATGCGAAATGCATAACATGGCCGGCCTGGATCAACATCATGCTCGGGGCCAGCAACGCTGACATGAGGACTTCTAACAGGGTGGAAAGCGTCAGCCGGATCGCGCCGCCGGCGCCGCGCCGCGTGCGGCCCTGGAGCAGGGCGAGCAGCAGCCCGAACGCTTTCGGCAGCAGAAGGATCGCCATCGTGAGCGCAAAAAGGCTCAGCGACCGCGCGGCGTCAAAGCGCGGCCACGCCGGAAATAGAGTGAACTCCTTGGTGAAATATTCGGGCCTGATGTAGCTCGTCTGAAGGACCAGCATGATGCCGACGAAGAGCTGCAGCATCCATAATGGCGATGATACATAGGCCATAATGCCTGTTATGAAATGCTGCCGCGAAGCAAGGCGGAAGCCTGTCGCCGGCAGAACGCGCAAATGCTGCAGATTGCCTTGGCACCAGCGCCGGTCGCGCGCCGAAAGATCGATCAGGGAGGGGGGGCTCTCTTCGAAGCTGCCCGCCAGGGTCGGCAGCATATAGACGCCATAGCCCGCCCGCAGGATCAAAGCCGCCTCGACGAAATCGTGACTGAGTATGTGGCCGCCGAAGGGCGGGCGCCCTTTTAGCGTCGGCAAGCCGCAGTGAGCGGCGAACGCCCGTGTGCGGATGATCGCGTTGTGGCCCCAATAATTGCCCTCGCGCCCCATCCAGACCGATACGCCGGCGGCGATCACCGGGCCATAGATCCGCGCCGCGAATTGCTGAACGCGCGCGAAAAGCGTGTTGCGGTTGACGATGAGGGGCAGTGTCTGAATGATCCCCGCGTCCGGGTCGCTCTCCATCGCCGCGGCGAGGGTGACGATGGCGTGGCCGGTCATCAGGCTGTCGGCATCGAGCACCACCACATGCGCATAGCGGGCGCCCATCGCGTTACGAAATCCTCGATGTTGCCGGCTTTGCGGTTGACGTTCTTGGGCCGGTGCCGATAGTAGATTCGGCCATCGAGCTGCAGTTTTTGCCGCAAGGCGATAAAAGCTCGCTCTTCGGCGATAAAGACGTCGGGGTCGGTGGTGTCGGAGAGGAAGAACCAATCGAAGGATTCGCCAAGGCCGGTCGCCTTGACGTCCTCGAACATCGCCTGCAAGGCGCCGAAGATTTGCGCTGGCGCCTCGTTGTAGATCGGCATTACGATCGCCGTTCGCTCCTTCAGGGCGGCGGGCAGCGCCGACGGTTTCGGCGCCCAAAACAAGAGCCAAAAAAAGCCGGCGACGGCGCTCGAAAAAGCGAGCGCGATCCAGGAGAAATTGGCGACAAAGAGAATCAGCAGCGCCCATTCGAGCGGCGTCACGCCGCCGACGTCGACGACTCCATACATTTCATAAGCGCCATAGGCGGTCAACGCCATGCCTCCGCCGAAGACGAAAAGCCGCGCCAATGAGGTGCCAAGCCATGGGTGGCGGCCGTTGTTCTCGCGCCGGCTCGCGCGGTCGAAGCGCGACAGGCTTTGCGCCGGCATGTCGAGCGGCGCGCGCGGCGGCATGCAGGCGAAGGCGCAGCCGTCGCCTGATTCCTCGCTCAGACGCAGGCGCAACGGCGACGGTTCTGCTTTGGTCACAGCGTCCATCGGTAAATCCATGTCTCGCTGACGGGCTTGCCTTGCGCCTCCACGACAAGCCGCAACTCGGAATAGGAGTCGCTGCCTGGGTCGAGCTCGAACAACACCCTATAGGTCTTCTCAGCCGGCCACAGGAACGTCCGAACCGATACGATGGATCCTGGCGAGGCGCTCAAATTGGCCCAATAATCTTCCGGTTTTTTAAACTGTTCAAAGACATCGCCGCAGAATTGGATGAGAAAGCGGCGCCTCTTGGCGCTCGAGCCGCGCCCGGAACGTGAAATTACGACTGTGGCGAGAGGCGGTCGTTCCGGTGGATTCGCGCACCAGAATTGCCGATAGGCGAAGGAAATCTCGCTGCCGGAGTTCAACAGCTGCTTCGGTCTCCAGTAAGCGATGATGTTGTCGTTGACCTCGGAGTTGGAGGGAATCTCGACAAGTTGCACGCCGCCAAAGGACCAGTCGCCGATCGGCTCGATCCACAACGACGGCCGGTCCTCCCAGTGCTGATTGTCATCCTGATAATCATCGAAATTGCGGTCGCGCAGCAGGAAGCCGAAGCCGCGCGGATTTTCATCGACAAAGGTGGATATTTGCAGCGTGGTCGGATTGGAGACGGGCCGCCAAAGCCATTCCCCCTTTCCCGTCAGGATTTGCAGCCCGTCGACTTCGCAGACGTTGGGACGGAGGTCGTCGGTCCGGCTCCTGTCGATCGCGCCGAAAAGGTGGGTCGCGCTCATCGTCGCGATGCCGTAATGATCGAGCGCGGCGCGGGCGAAGAGGGTGCATTCGGTATCGATGATCGTCGCCTCGCCCGGGCGCAAGGTGAAGCGATAGGCGCCGGCGACGCTTTCCGAATCAATGATGGCGTAAATGACGAGAGCGTTCACGGCCAGAGTAGGGCGTTCGATCCAGACGGTGCGGATCGCTGGAAATTCCTCTCCGCGCGGATCAGCGGTCTTGATGGAGAGCGCCCGCGCGGTCGTCCCCGGTTGCTGGCCTTGCCCCACCGCGCGAAAAAAGCTCGCCCCTTGAAACGTCGCAAGTTCGAAGAAGCCGCCGTGCGGCAACGGCGCCAAAACGCGAAATCCGGAAAAGCCAATGTCGCCAAGCTTGGCCGGCGCGGCGATTTTGCCGAAATCGAACAAAGCCGCATCATAGACTAGGCGGTGCGCCGCTCCGTCGAAAACGAGGTTGATCTGCATCGGCGTCGAAAAGATAAAGCCGCGATGCAAGGGCTCGATCGCGAACCCGATATTATCGTTCGGCCAGATGGTTGCGCTCTGAAGCGGATGGATCGAGACATACTGATCATACGATAGCGATTTGAACGCATCGGGAAGGTCGGGCGCCAGAGGTTTGTAGGGCGCTTTCGCGAGCGCCCGCGCGGTCTCCGTCACCATCGCCGGATCGAACGGCGCAGGCGCCGCGAGAGGAAAACTCGTCGCGGGGGCCGGCGCTTCGCCGTCGGCGCGCGCATTTGTCCCGCTTGCCTCCGCCAAGGCGCCGAGCGCAAGTTTCAAAACCTCCCTGCGATGGATCATGAACCCGTCTGTCCGGCGCCTCGCGCGCCGATGCTGAAGAAATGGGGAATACAGCTTTATAGCGCATATTGGGGCGGCGATAAGATGCTTCCGGCGGGCATTGCCTTGAGTTTTTTGTGCGACGCAACTTTAATGGGTACAAGGCAAAGGCTGCATCGAATATCGAATATTGCGATCATTTCTGCGGAGAGTTTGAGTTTATGGCTGCTTCTTTTGACCGCGCGGCGGACCGGAGTTTTCCGAGACGAACGTGTCTCGCAGTCGTTCTGGCCGCGGGCGAGGGCACGCGGATGCGCTCCGGCAAGCCCAAGGCTCTGCACAAGATCGCCGGACGGTCGATGCTAGGCCATGTGCTGGCGGCAGTGCTCAAAGCTGGCGCCGACCGCGTCATCGCGGTCGTCGGGCCAAACCATTCAGCCTTGGAAAGTGAGGCGAAGGCGGTAGCGCCAGACGCCGACGCTGTCATTCAGTCGGAGCGGCGCGGGACGGCGCATGCGGTGCTTTGCGCGCGGGAGGCGATAGCCGCCGGCTATGACGATATTCTCGTTTCCTTTGCCGACACCCCGCTCGTGCAGCCGGAAACCTTTGCGCTCATGCGCAAGGCTTTGGCCGACGGCGAGAGCGCTATCGTCGCCCTGGGGTTCGAGGCGAAGGATCCGACCGGCTACGGACGGCTGATCCTAAAAGACGGCGCCCTCGAGGCGATCCGGGAGGATCGCGACGCGAGCGCGAAAGAGCGCAAACTAACCGCCTGCAACGCCGGCCTCATGGGCATCGCCGGCCGCTACGCTCTCGAGCTGCTCGAGGCGATCGGCTGCGAAAACAGCAAGCACGAATATTACCTGACCGATATTGTCTCTATCGCGCGGGCGAAAAAACTTGGTGTTCGCGCGCTGATCGTTCACGAGGAAGAGGTGCTAGGCGTCAACGACCGCGTGCAGCTCGCCGCGGCCGAGGCGCTGTTTCAGACGCGATTGCGCATGCGCCACATGCACCGGGGGGCGACCCTCATTGACCCGCCTAGCGTCACGTTTGCTTACGATACGGCGTTGGGGCAGGATGTAACGATCGAGCCCAACGTCGTCTTCGGACCCGGCGTCTCCGTCGGATCGGGCAGCGTCATTCGCTCTTTCTCCCATCTTGAGGGGGCGACCGTCGGCGAAAACGCCGCCATCGGGCCGTTCGCGCGCCTACGGCCCGGCTCGACGCTGATGCAGGACGTTCACATCGGCAATTTTGTCGAGGTCAAAGCGGCGCGCGTCGGCGCGGGCGCAAAAATCAATCATTTGAGTTACGTCGGCGACGCCAGCGTGGGCGCCAAAACCAATATCGGCGCAGGGACGATCACCTGCAACTATGACGGTTTCGGCAAATTCCGGACGGAGATCGGCGAGGGCGCCTTCATTGGCTCGCATTCCTCTCTGGTAGCGCCCGTCAAGATTGGCGACGGCGCCTATATCGGCACGGGCTCGGTCATCACGAAGGATGTCGCAGCCGACTCGCTGGTCATCGCCCGCGAGCGCCAGATCGAAAAGCCCGGTTGGGCGATCGGCTTCCGGGAAAAAAACAAGAAATAGCGGAGATTTCTTCAAAGGCCCGCGGCGCGGACCGGCTCTTTGTTTCAGCGCGTTTTCTTCGCGCAATCCTTGATCCGCTTGGCTTGGAATGCGCCAGCCACCACGCTCCGACGCAAGCGCTGCGCCACCGGAGAGGAGAATGTCATGTGCGGCATCGTTGGCATGTTGGGGCGAGGGCCCGTCGCGAGCTTGCTTCTCGAGGCGCTGAAGCGGCTCGAATATCGCGGCTATGATTCGGCCGGAATCGCCACCTTGGAAAACGGCCGGCTGGCGCGCCGGCGGGCCAGCGGCAAGCTGCGTAGTCTCGAAGCACATCTCGCCAAGGAGCCGCTTTTCGGGCCGATCGGCATCGGCCACACCCGCTGGGCGACGCATGGCAAAGCGACCGAAAATAACGCCCATCCGCACGCCAGCGAAAAACTCGCGGTCGTCCACAACGGCATCATCGAGAATTTCCGCGAGCTGCGCAACGAATTGCGCGCCAAAGGCCATATATTCGCCTCCGACACGGATTCCGAGGTGATCGCCCATCTCGTCACGCAAAGCCTCGATGAGGGGTTCGCGCCGATTGACGCCGTCGCCGCCAGCCTGCCGCGTCTCAAGGGCGCGTTCGCCTTCGCCATGATTTTCGAAGGCGAGAACGATCTTCTCGTTGGGGCGAGCCAGGGTGCGCCGCTCGCCGTTGGCTTCGGCGAGGGCGAGCGCGCCGGCGAGATGTTCCTTGGTTCCGACGCGCTGGCGCTGGCGCCGTTCACCGAGAAAATCGCCTATCTCGAAGATGGAGACCTCGTGGCGCTGACGCGTTCATCCGCGACGTTTCGCGACGCCGCCGGGCTGCCGGTCGAGCGCCGCACGATCAGGACGCTCGCTTCCGCTTTTTTGATCGACAAGGGCAATCACCGTCATTTTATGGCCAAGGAGATCCACGAGCAGCCGGAAGTCGTGGGCCGCACGCTGGCGCATTACCTCGACATGTCGGCCGGCCGCGTCGCGCTTCCATTCGATCTGCCCGTCGACGCGGCGCGCCTGACGCGCTTGACGATCTGCGGCTGCGGCACCGCCTATTTTGCTGGCCTGATGGCGAAATATTGGTTCGAGAGGTTCGCCGGCCTGCCGGTCGACGTCGAGATCGCGTCGGAATTTCGTTATCGCGAGCCGCCGCTCGACGCGAGCGGTCTGACCATCGTCGTTTCGCAATCAGGCGAGACCGCCGACACGCTCGCCGCCTTGCGCTGCGCCAAGGCGAAAGGACAAAAGACGCTCGCCATTGTTAATGTCGCCAGCTCGACCGTGGCCCGCGAGAGCGATGTCGTCGCCCCGACGCTGGCCGGGCCCGAGATCGGTGTCGCCTCGACAAAGGCGTTCACCTGCCAGCTCGCTGTCTTCGCGACCCTGGCGCTCGCCGTGGGGCGGGCGCGGGGAACCCTCGACGCTGAAACCGAAGCGCGACTGGTGGCCGATCTCATGGCAATTCCTGGGCTCATGGCGCAGGCGCTGAAATGCGAAAGCGCGGTCGAACATCTCGCCCGCGAAATCGCCAAGGTCCGCGACGTGCTCTACCTCGGCCGCGGAACCTCCTATCCACTCGCTCTCGAAGGAGCGCTAAAACTCAAGGAAATCTCTTATATTCACGCGGAGGGCTACGCCGCTGGCGAACTCAAGCATGGCCCGATCGCGCTGATCGACGGCGACATGCCGGTTATCGTCATCGCGCCGAAGGACGCCGTCCTCGAAAAGACGATCTCCAACATGCAGGAGGTGGCGGCGAGGGGAGGGCGGTTGATCCTTATCGGCGACGAGGCGCTTGCGCGAGACTTCGCTGGCGAGGCAGAGGCTGCGATCGCGATGCCGGATGTTGCGCCGGAATTCGCGGCAATGGTCTACGCCGCGCCGATCCAGCTCATCGCCTATCACACGGCGGTAGTGATGGGCAAAGACGCCGATCAGCCGCGCAACTTGGCGAAGAGCGTTACGGTGGAGTAGGCGAAGTGCTTCGAACGGCCGCGCGTCTCAGCGCGTGTCCGATCAGAACCGCTCTAACGCGCGCTCCAGCCGTTCGAGGAATTTGGCCGCCTTTTGCCGGGTCATGTGGTCCATATTGTGCAGCGTCATCATGTGGAACGACGCTTTGGGGCAGACCCACGGCTTGACGCCGCGCGCGATGAGGCGGCGCGTAGGATCGCCCATATAAAGACGGGCGACCCACCTGGGCGCGCCTGTCGAGCTGACGACCCAGAGCGCGTCGATCTGCGTCAGCAGCGGGGTGAGGCCGCCGCCTGGCTGATGCGCGAAGGCGACGCCGGGGGCGAGAGCGCGGTCAAAGAACCCTTTGAGGATGGCGGGCGGTCCAAACCACCATTGCGGAAACACCAGGACGAGCTTTTGGGCCCCGCGAAGCCGCGCGGCGTAGTTTTCGACCGCGCTCCAATCATGCGGCGGCGCAAAATAGGCGCGGCGCTCGGCACCAGTTAGCCGCGGGTCGAAATCATCGGCGTAGAGATCGATCAGATCGACCGCCATGCCGCGCCGCTCCAGCGTCGCTTTTACCCGCGCGGCGGCGGCGTGGGCGAAGCTGTCTTGCAGCGGATGGGCGATGACGATCAGCGCGCGCATGGGCTCCCTCCGCGAAGACAGGGGTCGGCCGGACGGTTGACGGCCATTCGACGCGGCTCAAAAAAGCCAGGCCCGGCTTGCCGCATTTGGGCGCAACGATTATCAAATTTCATGAGCTTAGCCTGTTCGGCGACCGAGACATGATTGCGCCCGTCACCTCGACCTGCGCCGCCCTGTTGGCCTTTTTCTTCATTTATCTGTCGACCCGCGTCATCGCAGCGCGGCGCTCCCGCCGCGTGGCGATTGGGACAGGCGGCAAACCGGAGCTCGAGCGCGCCGCGCGCGTTCCTGCGAATTTTGCCAAATAGGCGCCCCGGGCGCCGTTGCTCATGCTGGTTGCCGGGGCGGCGCGCCGCCCCGCCTGGGCTATGCACCTCGCAGGCGTGGTTTTGATCGCAGGCCGGGCCGTCCATGCGTGGGGCGTCTCGCGTCAGACCGAGGGCTATCGCTTCCGAACCGCCGGAATGGCGATAACTTTTACCGTTCTCGCGGGCTTGGCCGCTTCTCTTCTTGTGCGAGCGATCTCGGCGTCGTTCGGTTAGCCCGCTCCGAGCGATTCGCGTCCCGCCGGCCCTTACGCGTTTTTAGGCCTTTGCCTTTCGGCGCCGCGCGTCCTAAACCTCGGCTACCCTTCGCTGTCTTTGGGATCGTTCCTCGTTCATGCGCCTCTCCCGTTATTTCCTGCCGATTTTGCGCGAAACTCCGAAAGAGGCCGAAATCGTCTCGCATCGACTGATGCTTCGCGCGGGGATGATCCGGCAGGAGGCGGCGGGCATCTATTCCTGGCTGCCGCTCGGCCTGCGCGTGCTGCACAAAGTCGCCCAGATCGTGCGTGAAGAGATGGACCGCGCCGGCGCCATCGAGCTTCTGATGCCGACCTTGCAGCTCGCCGAGCTTTGGCGCGAGACCGGCCGCTATGAGGCCTACGGGCCGGAAATGCTGCGGATCAAGGACCGGCACGAGCGCGAACTGCTCTACGGCCCGACCAATGAAGACATGATCACGGCGATTTTTCGCGCCTATGTCCGCTCCTATCGCGAATTGCCCAAAATCCTCTATCATATCCAGTGGAAGTTCCGCGACGAGCAGAGGCCGCGGTTCGGAGTCATGCGCGGGCGCGAATTCTTGATGAAGGACGCGTATTCCTTCGATGTCGACGAGGCCTCGGCGCGGCTCGCCTATAACCGGATGTTCGTTTCCTATCTGCGCATTTTCGCCCGGATGGGGCTGCGCGTCGTTCCGATGCGCGCGGAGACCGGCCCGATTGGCGGCGATCAAAGTCATGAATTCATCATTCTGGCCGAAACCGGCGAGTTCGCCGTTTTTTGTGACGCCAGCGTCTTGGATTTGCCCATTCCGGATGAGAATATCGATTACGACGGCGATTTGGCGCCCATCGTGAAGCAATGGACGAGCCTCTACGCCGCGACCGAGGACGTGCATGACGAGGCGCGCTTCGAGCTCGAGACTCCCGAATCGAGGCGAATCCATACCCGCGGCATCGAGGTTGGCCAAGTGTTCTTTTTCGGCGACAAATATTCGAAACCCATGCGCGCCATGATCGCGGGGCCGGACGGCGTCGAGCGCCCGTTCCAGGGCGGCTCTTACGGCGTCGGCGTTTCCCGGCTGGTCGGCGCGCTGATCGAGGCCAATCACGACGAGGCCGGCATCATCTGGCCGGCCGCCGTCGCGCCGTTCAACGTGGGGCTGGCCAATCTCAAGGTCGGCGACCCTGCGACCGACGCCGCCTGCGAGAAAATCTATAAAACGCTCGAAAAAGCCGGGGTGGATGTGCTCTACGACGATACGGACGAGCGCCCGGGGGCGAAATTCGCCAAGCTGGATCTGATTGGGCTGCCAATGCAAATTATCGTCGGCCCCAAGGGCCTCGCCGAGGGCAAAGTCGAGGTCAAGACGCGGGCGACGGGGGCTCGCGAGCAGCTTCCGCTCGATCAGGCCATTTTGCGTCTGACGGCCGCATGACTCGATCTCCGACCGCCTCACCAGTCACGCAAGGCGCGCGGCCCTTCGCGGCGTTCGAATGGATGATCGCGCTGCGGTATCTGCGCGCGCGCCGTGCCAACGGCTATGTCTCGGTTATCGCTGGTTTCTCCTTCGCCGGAATTGTGCTCGGCGTGGCGACGTTGATCGTCGTAATGTCTGTGATGAACGGCTTTCATAAGGAGCTGCTCGAAAAGATCGTCGGCATCAATGGCCATATTTTTCTGCAGGCTACCGACTCGCCTTTGACCGATTACGACGAGGTCGCCCGTGAAGTCTCGGGCGCGCCGGGCGTCGCACTCGCCATACCGATGATCGAAGGGCCGGCCGCCGTTTCGACGAACAGCATGGCCTTCGCTCTCGTGCGCGGCGTCCGGGAGGCCGACATCAAGCGGCTTCCGGGCATCGCCGGCAACGTCAAGCTCGGCACGCTCGACGGCTTCGATCATGCGGGGGGCGTCGCGATCGGGCAGAGGATCGCCGAGAATCTCGGCTTGCGCATCGGCGACAAGATCAAGGTCCTGATCGCCAATGGACCACAGACGCCGTTCGGCGTCGCGCCGCGCAGCAAAGTCTATCCCGTGACGGCGATCTTCCAGATCGGCATGGCGGAATTCGACAATCTTTTCGTCTATATGCCGCTGCCGGAGGCGCAAGCTTTCTTCAGCAAGGACAATGAGGCGAGCGTCATCGAAGTGTTTCTCGACAAGCCCGAGGATCTCGACGCCGTGCGCGGCAAGATCGATTCGGTCGTCACGCGGCCGATGATCATGACCGACTGGCGCGAGCGCAATAAAACATTCTTCGATGCGCTCAACGTCGAGCGCAATGTGATGTTTCTGATCTTGACCCTCATCGTTCTCGTCGCGGCGCTGAACATCATCTCGGGCCTCATCATGCTGGTCAAGGACAAGAGCCATGACATCGCCGTGCTGCGCACCATGGGCGCGACGCGCGGCGGCGTGATGCGGATCTTCCTGATTACCGGAGCGTCAATCGGCGTGGTTGGAACATTCGCTGGCTTGCTGCTTGGCCTCCTCGTCGCCAGCAATGTCGAGACGGTCCGGCAGGTCTTGAACCACCTTTTGCACGCCAATCTGTTCCCGGCCGAGCTTTATTTTCTGTCGCGTCTGCCGTCGGTCGTCGATCCGCTCGACGTGCTGGCCGTCGTTGGCATGACTTTGGCGCTTTCCGTCCTCGCGACGATCTATCCGTCCTGGCGCGCTGCAAAGCTCGATCCAGTCGAAGCCTTGCGCTACGAATAGCGATGCCGACGCCCGCGCTTTATCTCGAGAAAGTCGAACGCCGCTATGATCAGGCGGGAGCGCCGCTGGAGATTTTGCGCGGCGCCGACTTTGGCCTGTGGGCCGGTCAGTCGGCGGCCTTGATCGCGCCTTCTGGCGCCGGCAAGTCGACGCTGCTTCATATCGCCGGCCTCCTCGAGCGGCCGGACGCCGGCGAAGTCTATATCGCCGGCGTTCCCACCGTCGCCATGGCGGACGACGCGCGGACGGCGTTGCGCCGTAGCGAGATCGGATTTGTTTACCAATTTCATCATTTGCTGCCAGAATTTTCGGCGCTCGAAAATATCATGCTGCCGCAGATGATCGCCGGGCTGTCTCGCAAGGAGGCAAGGGAGCGCGCCAGCCAGCTCCTCGACTATCTTGGCCTCGCGCAACGCACAACGCATCGGCCGGCCGAGCTGTCCGGCGGCGAGCAGCAGCGCGTCGCCATCGCGCGCGCGGTCGCCAACGGGCCCGGCCTCCTGCTCGCCGACGAGCCGACCGGAAATCTCGATCCCAAAACCGCCAATCACGTGTTCGAGGCGCTCGACGCCATCGTCAGGGCGACTGGTCTTGCGACTTTGATCGCGACCCATAACATGGAGCTGGCGAGCCGCATGGACCGCCGGGTGACGCTACGCGACGGGCTTCTGGCCGAGCTGAAATAGCACGGGTTCCCTGGTCGGACCTTCCGATAAAAACTGAACCAAAGCTCTTACGTCCTGCAAATGTCTATCTGCGATGACTGAGCGCGATAAAGCCCTCGGTCAGGGTGGCGCGCAGTGCTACATATCTATCCAATTCAGGAAGGCCGGATCGATCCGCTGGCGCCAACGATTTTCCATGAGCAATGGTGGCTCGATATCGCGACCGGCGGCCGCTATGACGTCGTCGAGGTCGAAAATAACGGCAAGCGCGTCGGCTGGCTGCCCTATTTCATGCAAAACAAATTCGGCCTGAAATTCAGCATCCCGCCACAGATGACCCATTTTCTCGGGCCAGCTGTCGAGGGAGCTGACGAAGACGCCCAAGCTTATAATCGCGCCTGTATCACCCGGGAGCTCATCGCCAAGCTGCCGCCGGCGGCGATCTATCATTATAAATGCCATCGCGACGTGACCGACGTCACCGCTTTCCAGTTGGAGCGCTTCGCCACATCGGTGCAATTCACCCAGGAGCTTCCTCCCCAATCGGAAGACATGCTGTGGAAGAATATGCGCAAGAAGAAACGCACCCAGATCAGGCGAGCGCAAGATCTTCTGACGCTAACGACGATAGAGGATCCCGAGCTTTTCTGGAGTTTCTACGTAGCCAATGTCGAACAGCGGGGGCTGCACAATTACTATGTTAAGAGCGATGTCGTGCGCTGCATCGAACAATGTCTTATCCGCGATCGCGGACGCGTCTACGCCGCCTGGGACAAGAGTGATGATCTGATCGCTTCGATCTGGTGCGTCTGGGACAGAGCGTGCGCCTATTATTTCATGAGTTCACGCAGAGCCGGCGCCCACGACGGGGCCGTCAGCGTGCTGCTCTGGCAGGCGATCAAGGAGGCCAACCAACGCGGCCTGATGTTCGACTTCGATGGCTTTAGCAACAATGAGAGCGTTGCGTTTTTCGCCGGTTTTGGCGGCCACGTCGCGCCCCGCTACAAGGCGACCCGCACCTCCGCGCTCGGACGGCTCGTTTGGGAGGTAAGGGAAGCGCGGTGCGCCACCCGCCATCTCTGCTGACGCGTCACGGCGCGTCAAATGCGCTGAGCGGGGCCGAAAATCGCTTCGAACTCGCGCGCCAAAACCGCATCGACATCGCTCATGCGTACTTGAACGCCGAGATCCTTGAGACTGGTGACGCCATAATGCGCGGTTGCGACGCCGCACGGCACGATGCCGGAAAAGTGCGAAAGGTCGGGCTCGACATTCAGCGCAACGCCGTGAAACGACACCCAGCGGCGCACGCGGATCCCGATCGCCGCGATCTTGTCCTCGGCGACCTCGCCGCCAATGCCGCGCGGCTTGCCCGGCCGCGGAACCCAGACGCCGACCCGGTCCTCGCGCCGGCCGGCGATCACATTGAAGGCGTCTAAGGTTGCGATGATCCAGCTCTCCAGAGCGGCGACGAATGTGCGAACGTCAGGACGGCGACGCTTGAGATCGAGCATGACATAGGCCACCCGCTGGCCGGGGCCATGATAGGTATATTGGCCGCCGCGGCCCGTTCGATGCACGGGGAAGCGCGGATCGACCAGATCTCTGTCCTTGGCGGATGTCCCGGCCGTATAGATCGGCGGATGCTCAACCAGCCAGACTTGTTCGGGCGCGCAGCCCGCGGCGATCGCCTCGGCCCTCTCCTCCATAAATGCAAGCGCTTCGGCGTAGGGTGTCAGCCCTTCGGAGACGCGCCACTCCACCGGCGATTCGGAGGCGCGCAGTGTCATGAGGGGCGTCAGGCTCTCGCGGGTCAGCATGGCTTGCTCCAAATGCATTCCGAACAATCGCCGCTTATACAGCATATGGCTCGGTCGAAATCATTTCGACACGAGGACAGCGCATTAGCCTATAATCTGGAGCGGTTCGGTGCGATAGCGGCGGTTTCAAAGGCGCTATGCTAGGCGGAGCGGCGGCGGCGCGGGCGGCGATTGGAGAGGCCGCGCCGCGATAGGCGTAGCAACATCGCGGCCGCGGTCTTGCCACCGGGCCGCGCATTTGTTAGACGACGCGCCTGACCGGGAGGGCGATTTTGCTTTGCGAGCCCGGAAATTGCGGCCATGGCGGAACTGGTAGACGCGCTAGCTTGAGGTGCTAGTCCTGAAAGGGGTGGAGGTTCGAGTCCTCTTGGCCGCACCATTTCAATCTAAATGATTGAATATAACATTAATTTTTTTACATCACACTTTCTCAATTTGTTTAGCTGAGGCGGTCGTCATTCCAACCTAAGCGCGCTGCGTTTCTTGATCTGCTTAGAGAGGAATTCGGATAAGCTATACGTCGAGCCAACGGGGACGAGGGCGGGGCGCTATCGGCCTGATCGAGCGAGAGCACCTCAAGCGTCGATTACAAGGCGGGCAGCCTGGGAAGAGATTTGCGCGTTTTTGCTTCGCGAAGCTTCCCATAGGCCTGAGCCGCACGCTCCAAACGCCCCTCTGCCGCTTTGCTCGGCTTGCGCCGACGCGTCTCCGTGCCAGGGATTGCCGCCGGCATCCCTGCCGATGCCTTCGGCGACTGAAAAGGTAGGCGGCTGTAGCAGCAAGCTCAAGCTCTATCGCGTTCACCTGCTTGGCCTGCTGCACGAAGCTCGCTCGGTCAGGATACCGAGCAGGTCCGTGCTCATTGAGCGTATAGATCGAGTACCTGCCGCCCCAGTCAGCCACTCGCTCTTCCTCCTTTACGGGGCCAAGCGCCACCGCGATCTCCATCGCCTGAGCGAGATCCTCGCTATAGGGGCCGTAATCGTGATACTCGAATGAGAAATTGTCCCCAAATCCCGCAAGTTGCATCAGGAAAGCGATCTTCTGGAGCCTGGTGCGCCACATCGCCCAGCATCCCGCACGAGCGAGCCGCAGCAAGTGTGTTCAAACCTGTATTCACTCTCCTATTTCTCATATGTCTCTATCACAGCTTCCGCTGCCTCGTCATCTCGAAACACATATGCCCGACAAACGTTAAAAGGTTCAGCATGGCAATGATGGGCGAAAGGTCCGCCATGTCCTCAGGCGGCCCATCACCTAGGCGGATCAAGATTTGGTTCAGCGGCGTCTTGGAGTTCTGGAAGCGCCTGTATGGGTGGCGCACGTACTCATCTACTAGAAAGCGGGCGGCCCCAGAGGCGTCCTCAGCTTCTCGGTCCTTCAACGTGCCCACTATCCCGTCGCAGATGAGCTTCGCGCGAGCGTTGCGCTGCTCCCGCTTCTCGCTGGCCTTCTGCGGCAACCCTGCCTCAACGCGCTGACGCAGATCTATGCAGCAGTCAGATGGCGTCCGTGCAACGCAAACGCCAGCCGCCGCACCTCGTTATCGTCAGCTTCCTCAAGAAAGGGGAGTGCGCCCCAGAAGACCGCGTCATCGAGCGCCATGGCTCTATCGAGGTTGGCGGGCTCGGCAACAAATCGAAGAATGGGATGGCGCTCAGGCAATCCACACTTAGGAGCCTCACCCTTTTTGTGAAGGCTGACGAGCCGGCGCATCAGTGCCTGGAAAAGCACTTCCGCTCCGCGGGTGGCTTTGTGAAGGTACACGTTCGGGTAGAGGTGAAAGAGGGCAAGGACGTAACTCTCGGCGGTTTGAGCAGCTTTCGGGCCAAGGACAAGCGTCTCTATCGTCCCTGTGTTTGTCTCATCTGCACCCGTTCGGACTTCGGCCACTTCGAGATTGGCAAGGAGCCACGTAGGATCGACACCGCTGCTCTGTACGCCGGTCATCATCCGGTCGCGCTGCATGTAGTCGAGTTCTGTCTGCATCAAATTGGCTAGAGACGACGGAGCCGTAGAGATCGCTGGGTATAGCCTGAGCGATCACATCCGCAACATTCCCTGCGTAGCCGTTTCCAAACTCTCTATCTTAGAAGTCCGTACCTATAACGGTTTCGCTCGGCGCGATTTTGTGATTCACCGTCTCGAGAGGGGGAGGGGACATAATCGCGACTGCTTTTGGCTGACGGACGATCAATTTGCGCGGCTTCAGCCGCTTCTGCCAACGGATACCCGCGGCAAGCCGCGCGTCGATGACCGCCGGGTGATCAGCGGCATTGTCCACGTGCTCAAATCCGGCGGCCGCTGGATCGACGCGCCAGACGTCTATGGCCCGCGCAAGACGCTCTACAATCGCTTCGTCCGTTGGGCGGCGAAAGGCGTGTGGAGCGACATCTTTCATGCGCTTGCCTCCGCCGCGCCCGCCCGTAGAGTCCTGATCGACAGCTCAGCCGTCTAGCGCATCGCTGCGCCTCCGCGCAAGGGGAGCGCGCTCAGCGATCGCCGCTCTCGCGCGACGCACACCAAATCCATGCTCTGACCGTCGCCGATGTCGACCCATCGCCTTCCTGCTCACGCGACGTGCCGATTGCGCGCGCCGCCGTTGCTGTAGAATGCCAGAGCGTCGATCCTGCATGCACAGCTACACAGCGTCGCCATCCGTCGCAGTCGAGCGGCGCGTTGCCGATATCCCGCCAAGCGACCTCGTTGAGACCTGCTTCTCGCCGTTCCTCTACCGCACCGACGCCATCTACGCATGTCCTGCCGCTGTAACTATCGCCGATCGCCTCGCGCTACATCTATTGCACCTATTTTCTCGCCGTCGTCTGCCTCGCTGCATCGTCAGCTACTGTTATAGCCGCAGCCTAGCACTACTTTGCAGATCTATTCGAGCGTTGTCGATGCGCATTCGCAGTGCACATCGTTCGTAGTTTTCACGTGCGTGTGCGATAGCTTTGTTGACGCTCGCATCGCCGCAGTCGCTGCGCGCCCTCGTACATTCTTTTTTTCCCGCTGCGCCTCTTCGGCGATGATGTTGTAGAAAGCGTAGCGATCATCGTCATCAGCGCGTGCCTGCGCAGCCCTTTCCATATCTCCCCTCGTAGTGATCTAACCTAGTTCCTCCTTCATCTGTTGATAGCCTGTTCGCAACCCAACTCTCCTTATCTCATCTCTAGCTTTTTAATCCTGCTCTCTCCTCAGATTAGCTAGATAATATTTGCGTTCGTCTACTATCTCCATTCTCCTATCAGCCTCTCCTCTTCTCCCTCAGATGCTGCTCTCCTTTGTCTAGAATGCGCTGCATCTCTCGTCATCTCTCGAACTCGCAAGCATCGAAGTGAGCGCTCTAGCCTTTGACCTCTCTTCTCCAGCTCACCTTCCGCCATTTTGTCGTCGCCATCATCGTCTCATCGTCATCGTAGAGTTGATCTTAGATCTGTTCTTGCGCGCCTTCTCGCCCTGTCACTAGAAAGATCAGCGAGACGTCAGCGTGTAGACCTTTTGATGCTTGGAACGCCTATCTCCCAGATGAGCCCTCTCTCTCTCTAGCCCTATCGAAACTCGCCTAGAGCCATAGCCATCGTCGCGAGCACTCGTCGAAACGCACTCCTTGCGCATCAGCATCTATCTCCTCTAGCGCGATCTCTGCTTGCTGCGCGCTATCGAAACGCTCCAAACGCCTCCTTGTCCATGCGCGCTCCTCGCTCGTCCAGCTTTCCGCAGACAGTCGCGTCCCACGCGACCACCTCATGCGCGCCAGCGTCAGCGAAACCAGCTCTGCAGTTGCTCGTTTGCCCAGCATCGACGCATCTGCGCGCTCGCCGACAATGCTCACCCTTCTTGCAGCTCTTGTCGTCGATCTCGAGAGCGTCTGCTCGCCGATCAGCCTGTCCGCCTGCTTCGCCAGTTCTCCTCTAGCGCGCTTCGTCCCAAAGCCGTCCTAGTTGAATGTTGCAGCCGTCATAGCGTCTGCGCAATCGCGTCGCCATCGCTCCATGTTCTTGCATCTCTCACCGATCAGCCTCGCCTCATACTAGGCACATCCGTCGTCGCTTCTTGTTCCCAGCCTCTCAACGAAAGCTTCAGCCTATCTCAACGTCGCAGTCCAGTCCGCCATCTCCCTCGCTCTCTCACTGCGCTACCTCTCCTATCAACCTAAACATCCCTTAATCCGCCATGTAGTGCTAAGATCTGCCCGATCTCGCTTTCGCGTATCAGCTTCTGGCTCACCTCCTCGTGCCGCGCCATCTGCCAGCTGAATTCCTTGCCGACTGCCTCAAATGCATAGCTAAACATTCCGTGGCCCACATCATGAAGCAAAGCTGCTGCTAGCGCATGTTGAGCTTGTTGGACCTTGAACTGCTGCTCGTGAGAGTTGACGTAAAGCTCAATGACCCGCATCAGTTGGCGCGCCATGTGTAATATCGCCGATGCTGTGCGCAAAGCGAGTGTTCGTAGCTCCCTGAAATACAAACTCCGAGAAGCCCAACTGCCGAATGCGCCTCAACCGCTGAAATGGCGCAGTCTGAATGACACGCCACAACGTGTGCTCGAACCCTAACTCTAACTGATCCGTTCCAAACTCTATCAAATTATGCACTGGATCGCGAATACGCTGAGGTTTCGGCTTCGCCATTGATCAGATCATTATGTCCAGGCGAAAGTGCACACTCGCACGAAGGCAAGTGCAAACAATTTTATTTTGACCATTGCTGCCATTCTGTCTATATCCAGGACTGCCATCAGCATACCTTGCTGGATCGCTTTGACATAGCCAAGCTAATATCGACAACAATTCTGCTGCGCCCATAATGGTATCGGGGGCGATAAATAGCCCCATTGCCTATTTCTACATGTGGCGATTGCCCTCGCGCCAGCCACGTTTCTGCACTCGTTCGCGTGAGACGCAGCGGGAAAAGCCCCTTGCTATGCAATGAGCCATAAAATCCCTCACCCTTTTCTAAACCATTGATATTTTTAAATTGAGCCACCTCTCTTGGCCGCACCATCTTCTCGAAATCATATGTAGGCGAAACGCCGGCGTGGTCTTTCTATTCCGCCGCCGGAGCAGCGCTCGGCGCGGCATGACGCGTTGTCGCGGCTCCGCCGGTTTTGTGCGCCGCCTCACGCGCAAAAATCGTCGCAATGATCTTTTCCGTTTCCGACGTCCAGCCGGGCGGGGCGGCGCGTAGCGGCGGCGGATCGTCGCCCGGCTCGATGTGCACGATGCGGAAGCCGCGCTGTTTCATTTCGCGTAGAAGCTCCGGAAGCATCGCGGCCGTCTGAGCCTTGACGTCATGCATGAGCAGGATGCCGCCTTTTGTCTGTTCGAGCCGCGACAGAACGAGGGCGAGCTCGGTCTTTGCCGACACAGGCAGCCAGTCAGACGCCCAGACGTCCGCGCCAAAGATCGCTATGTTGCGTGAAGCGAGCCAGGCGTCGAGCGCCGGCGTGTCGGCGAAGCCGGGAAAGCGAAAAAATTTTGTCCGCGGCTCGGAACCGGCGAACCCGTAGGCCGCTTTGTCGACGGCGGCGAATCCATTATCGATATCGGCTTTTGCGGCCATTTCGCTGAGCCTTCGCATCGTCGCCGCCGGATGCGAAAAGGTGTGATGCGCGACGGTATGGCCCTCTGCGACTTCCCGCTGCACCAATTTCGGGAAAGCCTGCGCATTGCGGCCAACGAGAAAGAATGTCGCCTTGACGCATTCGGCCGCCAAGGCGTCGAGTACCTTGTCCGTCACGCCCGCCGCCGGCCCGTCGTCGAACGTCAGCACGACTTCATGGTCGCCAAGCGCGAGCGTCTTTGGATAGGTCTTGAGGCCAACCGCGAAGCCGCCCTGCGTGCTCAGTTTGAGCGTGCGGCTGACGCCAAGAGCTTCCGGGCCACAGGCGGCGGCGCGCGCCGTTCCGGCGCTCGTCAATCCGATAAGAGCCAGAAGCGGCGGCGCGAACGATGCGAGCAAAGCCTTCGCGCTTCGAAACGAGCGATATGCGGCCATGTTTCCGCCTCGGCTCCTATCTGCGGGGGCTTTTGACGATTTGCCACATCATAAAACCAATCTATGAACCTACGAGTAACGCGCGGGCGAGAATCGATGGCGGAAATGGCCGATTTGCAAGGACATGACCTCATTTCGGCTGACGCCGCCTCGATCTACGACGAAGACGGCGGCTTCAAGGCGGACTTCCTCGAAGAAGTGAAGTCGGCGATCGACTCCGACGACGCCGACAGGCTGGTCGCCCTCGCCGGCGGGTTGCATGAGGCGGACCTTGGCGCGCTGCTCGCCGCTGTCAATTCGGAACAGCGTTTCAAGCTCGTCGAATTAATGGGCCGCCATTTCGACTTCGCCGCGCTGACCGAGATCGACCCCCATATTCGCGAAGAAATTCTCGAAGAGCTGCCGACCGAGGCCGTCGCCGAGGGCGTTCGCGATCTCGAGAACGACGACGCCGTCACGTTGCTCGAAGATCTCGAGCCGGAGGATCGCGCGGAGATCCTTGACGCGTTGCCCCCGGTCGACCGCGCGCAGTTGCGTCGCTCGCTCGATTACCCGGAAAATTCCGCCGGGCGCTTGATGCAGACGACTTTCGTTACCGCGCCGCCGTTCTGGACGGCGGGGCAGGCGATCGACGTCATGCGCGACACGGATGAAGAGCATCTGCCCGATTCTTTCTTCGAGATTTTCATCGTTGATCCCGCGCATCGCCTGCTCGGCACGGTGTTCCTTGACACGCTCTTGCGCGCGCGGAGTCGAACGAGCCTTGAGGAAATCATGTCCGTCGATCGCCGCCGCGTTGAGGTGCATGCGGATCAGGAAGACGTCGCGCGGCTGTTCGAACGGTACAATCTCGTCTCCGTTCCCGTCGTTGACGAGGGTGATCGCCTTGTTGGCGTGATCACCATCGACGACGTTGTCGACGTCATTCAGCACGAGGCCGACGCCAGCGTAAAGGCTCTCGGCGGCGTCTCGGAATCGGAGCAACTGTCCGATAATGTATGGTGGACGACGCGCAGCCGGTTCGTCTGGCTCTTCGTCAACCTCATTACCGCCTTTATCGCCTCCTCGGTCCTCGGTCTATTTGAGGGATCGCTGCAAAAGATGGTGGCGCTCGCCGTGCTGGCGCCGATCGTCGCGAGCCAGGGCGGTAATGCGGCGACGCAGACGATGACGGTGGCGGTCCGCGCGCTGGCGACGCGGGAATTGTCGCGCGCCAACGCGGCGAGGATTATTCTGCGCGAAGTTTTGGTGGGCGCGCTGAACGGGGCCGCCTTCGGCCTCCTGACCGGCGTCGTCGCGGCCTATTGGTTCGGCCTTGCCGGCCTTGGCGTCGTCATCGCGCTGGCGATGCTGACCAACCTCATCGCCGGCGCGCTTGGCGGCATCCTGATCCCGCAAATTTTCGCCCGCTTCGATATTGATCCGGCGGTCGCCTCGGGAGCTTTCGTGACGACCGTGACGGACGTCGTCGGCTTCGCGTCGTTCCTTGGCATTGCGACGCTGTGGTTCCGTCTGGGGTAAGCGACCCGGGGCAACGCGGTCATCAAAGGTAGCGCACCTTCGTGAACATGCCAGCCTCCATGTGATAGAGCAAATGGCAGTGCAGCGCCCACCAGCCGGGATTGTCGGCGTCGAAAGCCACCGTGACCGAGGTTTTCGGCGGAACCAGCACGGTGTCGCGCAAGGCGCCGGCAAATCGTTCGCCATTGATGGCGACGACCTAGAATACATGTCCGTGCAAATGCATCGGATGCGGCATCATCGTCTTGTTGACGAAGACGAGTTCGACTCGCTCGCCTGCCGCGACCGGCAGCGGCGGCGTCGTCTTCATGTAGGCGACGCCATTGATCGACCATTGGTAGGCCGACATGTCGCCCGTCAGGTTTAGGACATGCGTGCGGTCCGTCCTGCGCTGCGCCAGAGGCGTGGCCCCGCGGAGCCGGCTCTCGAGGTCGAGCGTCAACGGGCCGGAGGCTTCATCGGCAAGGTCGGGAACGCGGCGAATTTCCGTGGCACCGGCTGCGAGGATGATTCCTGTCTGGCTGCGTTCGCCTTCAAGAGTGGCGAGCAGCGGGTAGGCGCCTGAGCCTTTTGGCAACATCAGCTTGATATCCAACCGCTGCGCAACGGCGATCGGGAAGCGCCGCCCCCGGATCGGCGCGACATCATGACCGTCGACAGCCACGAGATCGCCTTCGAGCGCGCCGAGATCGACGTGATAGGCGCTCATCGCCGAGCCGTTGATGAGGCGCAGCAAGACGGCGCCGCCCGGCTCGACCTTCACCACTTCGGGATCGGCCAGCGTGCGGCGATTAGCGAGAAAGGCGTCATATTTGACGTCGTTGAGGTCGGGTTTGGCGGCGTCCATAGCCATGGCCGGCTTCTCCATTCCCGGCATCCCGGCCATCTCGCCGCTCTTGTCGCCCTCCGACATCTTCATGTCGCCCATGTTCATAGCGCCCATGGCGCTTGCGGCGGCGGGCTTGCGCAGCTGCGCATAGATCTCCTCGGGAGTCCGGAAGCTGAAATCGGCGAGCTCGACGACGATTTCTTGCCGGGCCGGCGCGGCCGGGACGCGAATGATCAGTGGCGCTGACATCAAGAGCTGCTCCTGCAGCCCTTGGTGCGAATGCATGAAGAAAGTGCCGCCGAAATTGAGCGGAAAATCGAAGTCGGCAAAATCGCCAGCCGCAATCGGCGGCGAGGAAATGTCCGGGACGCCATCCTGTCGCCAAGGCGGCGTCAGGCCGTGCCAGTGGATGAGGCTCGGCTTCGAAAGGCGGTTTTCGACGCGTACGCGGAAGGCCTTGCCGATCTCGGTCTCGACGCCCAATGCGCCGCCCGGCTGCCTGATGTCGAGAACGGACGCGGCTTTCCCGTTTACGTCAATCGTGCTGCTCTCCAGCCGCAGAATGGTCGGCCGAAGGTCGGCCGTTTGCGCGCACGCGAAAGGCGCGGCGCAGGCTGCAAACGAGCCTCCAAGAAATTCGCGGCGCGAGAACATGACGTCTCCCTACTGCGGATTTTCCAGAACTCAATGTTTCCGTCGTCTCGTCATAAGCGAAGACCTCGCCATAGCGGCCCCAGGTGATGACGCTTTTCAAGGTCTTCTCGGCGTACTCTTCGGACATGTGATCCTCGAGCTCCTCGCGGAATCGCGTCGCCCGGGCCGTATGGTTCGGCCGTTCTTCGAGCACCGCCTTGATCCGCGCGGCGAGAGGCAGATAGGCGAGGAGATGATCGCCGAAAAGCTTTTTGCGGGCGTCGGTTTCGAGATCGGCGAAGCGCAGGCCGGCCGGCGTCAGCTTGATGTCGCCCTCCTCGAGCTCCGCGAACCGAAGCAGCTGCAGCGTTTCGCCGACGGGGAAGAGTTCGTCGATCTCCAATTGCAGGCTGTCGGCGAGCGCCGGCAGATCGGCGCGGCCTTTGTAGGGCTCGGCGGCGATTTCCTCGATCATGCCGGCGAGGGTATTGGTTGAGACTTGCGGCAGCGCCATGGCGAAGCCAAGACCCGGGAACGCTCCTTCGCGCACTGGAGCGGTGGGCTCCCGTTTGGTCATCAACGCGTAGATCTTGTCTACGAGCTGACGGAATTCGGGATCGAGCCGGTTGCGCGGATGTTGCAGGGTCACCGTGATCTCGGCGGCGATGCGGCCGGGATTGGAGGACAACACGATGATGCGGTTGCACATCAAGACCGCTTCTTCGATGTTGTGCGTCACCATCAAGATCGATTTGATCGGCATGCGCCCTTCGACCCAGAGATCGAGGAGATCGGTTCGCAGAGTCTCCGCGGTGAGGACGTCGAGCGCCGAAAACGGCTCGTCCATCAAAAGGATGTTTGGGTGTACGACAAGGGCGCGGGCGAAGCCGACGCGCTGGCGCATGCCGCCGGAGAGCTCCTTGGGGAAGGCGGATTCGAAGCCGTCGAGGCCGATGAGATCGATCGCCTGCAAAGCGCGCCGCCGCGCTTCTTCGCGTGGGACCTTCCGGGCGCGAAGGCCAAGCTCGACATTGGCGAGCACGGAGAGCCAGGGAAACAGCGCGAAGCTCTGGAACACCATGGCGACCCCGTCGACCGGCCCTTCGACCGGGGAGCCAAGATATTTGACGTCGCCTGAGGCCGGTTCGACAAGCCCCGAAACGATGCGCAGCAAAGAGGATTTGCCGCAACCCGAGCGTCCAAGCAGACCGACGATCTCATCCTCCTTCAAGGAGAGCGAGACATTTTCAAGAACGGTCGGCCCCTGTTCGCCCGAACCTGTTCTGTAGTGTTGGCTGACGTTCTTGACTTCGAGAAGAGGCCGATTGGCTCCGACGGAGACAGCATTGCCGTTGACGTCAAGCATGGGGCGCCCTCAATCCAAACGTAGACGGCGTTCGGCCAGACCGAACAGGGGCCGCCAAAGCAGCCGATTGAACAGAATGACGAAGGTCGACATCACGGCGACGCCGAGCACGATCTTCGGGAAGTCGCCGGCCTCGGTCGCCTTGGCGATATAAGCGCCGATGCCGTGAGCCTCAATGGTGGTGTCGCCCCATTTCACATATTCGGCGACGATCGCGGCGTTCCAGGATCCGCCGGACGCCGTCAGGGCGCCGGTGACGTAAAATGGAAAGATCGCCGGGATGATGACGCTTTTCCACCAGTCCCAGCCGCGAATGCGGAATCCCGCGACGGCTTCCTTGAGATCATTGGGGAAAGCCGAGGCGCCGGCAATCACATTGAACAGAATGTACCATTGCGTGCCAAAGACGATGAGGGGGCTGAGCCAAATGTCGGGATTGAGGGAAAACCGCAATATGAGGACGACGGCGATGGGAAAAATGACATTGGCCGGAAAGGCCGCCAGAAATTGCGCCAGCGGCTGGATCATTTCGGCGATCTGTGGCCGAAGGCCGATCCAGACGCCAATCGGCACCCACACAATGGTTGCGAGCGCCAATAAAATGATGACGCGCAGCATGGTGAACAGCGTATATTCGACGGCCTGCCAGAGATCGCCCCAGCTCAGCTCCGTGCGCACGTAAGCGACGATTTGCTGGCCCGCCCAAACGATCGCCGCGGCGATCGCCAGCAGCCATAGAATATCGACGATTCGGCTCAGCAGCGGATTGGCCGCGGCGCGGCGGCCGGCGCGCCGCGGCAATTGGACGCGCAGCAGCGCGATGCTGTGAAAAAGCTGGACCGGCGGCTCGGTCAGAAAGCGAATCCACCGCGTCCGCCGGAAAATCTGCGTGACCCAGGAGCGCGCCTCGACCTTTCCTGCCGACAGTTCGACGCGAAAGCGCGATCCGAACGCCACCAGAGGGCGAAACAGCAATTGGTCGTAAAGCAGGATGACGACCGCCATCGCGATGATCGCGGCGAACACCGCGTCGATCCGCTTCTGTTCGATGGCGAGGGCGAGATAGGAGCCGATCCCGGGCAGTTTGATGGTAGTGTCGCCGACCGAGATCGCCTCCGAAGCGACGACGAAGAACCAGCCGCCTGACATCGACATCATCATGTTCCAGACGAGGCCTGGCATCGCGAAAGGCGCGTCCAATTGCCAGAAGCGCTGCCATCCCGATAGTTGGAACCCCTGCGTCACTTCGTTCAGATCGCGCGGCACGCTGCGCAGCGATTGATAGAAGGAAAACGCCATATTCCAGGCTTGCGAGGTGAAGATCGCAAAGATCGCCGCGCATTCGGCGCCTAGAATGGAGCCTGGGAACAATCCGAGAAAGAAGGTCACCGTGAAAGACAGGAAGCCGAGGATCGGAACCGATTGCAGCACGTCGAGCAGGGGGATGAGGATCAGCTCCGCGCGCCGGCTCTTGGCCGCCAGCGTCGCATAGGTGAACGTAAAGACGAGCGAGGCCCCCATCGCCGCGAACATTCGCAGCGTCGTGCGCATCGCGTAGTAGGGCAAATGCGCGTAGTCGAGCGAAGTGACCGTCGATTCGGGGGCGGCGATCGGCAGAGTGAGGCCACTCGATAGATGCGAGGCGGCGATGAAGGCGGCGAAGATCAGCGCGAGGGCGAGCAGATCATACTGATTGGGCAGCGCCCTGCGGCCAAGCGAGGTGAAGGCGACGAACCGAGACAGCATGGAGGCCTTTCCCGAATTGATCTCAAAGACGCTCTAGGATAATCGGCGGGGCCAGACGAGGAAGGCCCGGCAGCGATTGGTTCGGGCCGTTTTGTTACCTTTCTTCCAATCGTGCGACAAATTGATATCGGCGCCATAAGTCGGCGCTGGACAAGCCCTTTGACCTTTCTTAACCGTGAAATCCACAATGCGGCATCACGTCCGTGTGAATAAATTTTTCGAAGATTTCCAGATGCCGTCTTTTCGACTTGTTAACGCGTCTTTACTGAATTCTGGATAATATGATTGGATTGGCACTCTGGTTCAGGCGCTATGAGGCAGCTTTCCTTTTTTTCGTTTTTTTCGCTGGCGCTCACACTTCTCGTCGCCGGCTGCGCCGGCGGCGGCCTTGGCGACGATCCGTTTCCGAGTCCGGCCGATTACGAGATTCACGGCATCGACGTATCGAAATATCAAGGCGACATCGATTGGACCAGCGTGCGCAAATCGGGCGTCCAATTCGCCTGGATCAAGG
>CAWFIA010000001.1:0-822403 GCA_963815815.1 uncultured Alphaproteobacteria bacterium | reverse complement strand
TCGGCTGGTGAGAAATGCGGGAAAGGGATGGATGCCGGGCGACCAGCTTCTGCGCGCGGCACGATCACTTGCGCATCGTCAGGGGGGCGGCGCATCCGACCGGGCGATGAATTCCGCGATGGCGGCGTTGGTGGCGTCGGGCTGTTCCAGCGCCACCGAATGGCCGGCCTGTTCGATCGTCGTCCATTCGCCTCTGAGAGCGGCCTGCGCGATCGTCTGGGACAAGCGCGCTGGGTAGACATGATCTTCGACGCCGGCGATGGCGAAAACAGGCGTCGGGGATCCAGCCAGTGCGCGATTGATCCCGCCGCGCTGGACGACGCCTGCCGCTGCCCTGGCGATCAGTGGCTCTAGTACCGAGAGATGCTCGCGCCATTTCTGCCGCTCGGCATGAAAATCGTCGCGCGCCATCGAAGTGGCGCCGAACATGATGCCCAGCACGTCGTCCTCGATGCCCCTGCCACCATACTCATTCAGATAGGCCGCCAGTGAGGCGAAGCGTTCGGGATTCTCCTCGGCATCTCCCGAGGAACCAATGGCGATTGCCGACCGAACCAGATCAGGCCGCCGAGCGGCGAGCCGCAGGGCGACAAATCCTCCCAGCGAGTTGCCTGCAAAATGAACCGAACCGAAATCGAGCATCTCGATCAGTCGGATCGCATCCTCGGCCATTGCTTCAACGTCGTACCGACCATCGGTTGCGTGGCCGCTGTCACCGTGGCCCCGATGAACATAGGCGATGACCCTGTAGTCCCTGGAGAAGTACTCCATCTGATGACGGAACATCGACTTGTCGAAAAAGAGCGAGTGGCTGAATATCAACGTGCCCTTTTGACCTTCCCCACTCATCGCGTAGCCGAGTGTTACTGGACCGATATCAATGCTGCTTTCCATTATCTTCATAGTAATAACTCGCCTTCTGCGGTCTACATCTTGTAATTAAGGGTGACTCCCACGGTGCGCGGCTCGTTGTAGAAAAAGCCGTAGGAACCAAAGCTGGAGATATCGAGCACGTCCTGAACGCGCTCGGAGCGTCGCTGCACGGTGACGACAATATCGCTGATTTCGGTGTCGCCATCTGATGTCTGTAGCATGGTATCCGCCTGCGCGAAGGCTGGCGTGCTGCCAGCAGTGAGCGCAATCGAAGATGCAACTGGAGCGAACCTTTCACCAATCATAACCATCCTCCCTATTTTTCGGCACTTGTCTTTTGCCGGTGCCGGGCTGATAGCAGATTGGAACGACCGTTTCAAGAAGAAATATGATATGGTCGTTCCAACGCCATTAGGGCATCAGGATATTCAGGCGACGTCGGAGGTCGGAGTTGGGTTCGAATAGTAACGGGGATAGCGATAATGCATATCCGGAAGCACGTGGTGATGCCGGCGTGGAGGCACGTTTGATCTCCCGAAGAAGCCGGCGTTTGGTGGGTCGGGAAATGCTCTCGGAGGCAGCTGTCGATACCAATTCGGTGCCCGAGGGACCGGAATTGGTTGGCCCCGTGACACCGATCCCGGAGCGCGGCGAGCGTTCTCACGAGATTCGCGAGAAGCTGCTGGACACGGCCGAGCTGCTGTTTTCGCGCTGGGGCTATACCGGCGTGTCCGTTCGCGACGTCACCGATCTCGCGGGAATGCGGCTTGCCAATGTGAACTATTACTTTGGAAGCAAGCAGAACCTCTATCTGGAGGTCATCCGGCGGCGAGCCATGCCTGTGTCCGAGCTTCGGATTGCGGCCCTCCAAGCGCTAGACGATGGCGAACGGTCCGATCAGGACTATATCCGGGGATATGTCGACGCTTACGTCGACCCGGCTCTGACATTGCTGGAGAGCGGCTCGGAGGGTTGGCGGAGCTATTTTCGGCTGATCGCGCATGTCGCCTATTCGCGGCTATGGCCCCAGACGATGCAGGCATTCTATAATGAGGCTGCTCACGCATTTATCGCCTCGTTGCAACGGCGGTTTCCTCAAGCCGATCGCGCAACGGTGCAGAATCTGTTTCTGATGATGGTAGCCTCAAGCATGTATACGCTGGCGCGCACGGGGCGAGTGGAGACGCTTGACGAGCCTGCATTCTCCTCGGACGATCTTTACCTTCTCGGTCCTAGGACGAAAGAATTCATCGTCAATGGGATGGCGGCGGTTTTGGTGCCTCAGCTGTGACGAATGAAAGCTCACGCAGCTTGAGGAGGAGAATGTCCGGCTGAAGCGCCGTGTTGCCAACCTCAGCCTGCACAAGGAGATGCTGCAGGACGTCATCAAGCGAAAAATCTAAGTGGCGATCAGGCCCGGTATTGTTCGTCGCTGACCTTCTCCATCCAGTCGACGGGACTACCGTTCAGCGCTTCCTGAATGGCGATATGCGTCATGCCCGTCGTCGCCGTCGCGCCGTGCCAGTGCTTCTCGCCGGGTGAAAACCAGACCACGTCGCCGGGCCGGATTTCCTGGATCGGGCCGCCTTCACGCTGCGCCCAGCCGAGGCCAGAGGTGACGATCAGGGTCTGGCCGAGCGGATGCGTATGCCAGGCGGTGCGGGCGCCCGGCTCAAACGTGACGCTCGCGCCACGAACGCGCGCCGGCTCGGGCGCCTCGAACAGTGGGTCGATACGGACCGCGCCGGTGAAATACTCCGCCGGCCCTTTGCCGGATGGCAGTGAGCCGCTGCGTTTGATTTCCATCGCCTCCTCCTTCGATGCCGGTGGGCTGGCTTGGCCATGATCTAGGAATGAGCAACTATTGCGACTAGACCTGAAATCACGCCGTAAACCGCACTTCGGATTGCGCAAATTTATCGGGTCTCAATGCTCTTCAGTATCTCGGCATATTGTCGGGCCGCCGAGACGCTACTTGCGCGGTTGTAGTGTTCTTTGGTGACCCTTTGATCGATATGCTGCAGGACGCCGCTGGCGAGGTTTCGATTGTCGCCGGCGTGGGTATAGATCGCGGTGGCGGCGCAGGACCGGAAAAGATGCGGGCTGATCGCGACGCCGAGCGCCAGGCGCGTGGTCTCGGTTATGGCGCGCTCGACGGCGGAATAGCTCATGCGCTCCCCCGTATTGGACGACAGCCAGAGCGGCCCCGTGATATTGGCCAGTGGGTCGTCGCAGGGCGCTTGGCCACTAGGCCGATTTGCAATGCGGTCCCCGGGGCCAGGGAACTCTATGCCGGCCCCGTGACGGGTTGCGGCCAGAACCGGGCGGTGAACCAAAAGATAGGCTTCGATGGCGGCGTCGAGCTCGCGCGGCGCGCGGCGTTCGTCTGGCCGACCGCTCTTCGTATCCTTGCGATCAAGCACGATCCACCATCGCGTTCCGACCCGTCGCAAGCTCGCTGGCAGTTCGAGCGCGGCAAAGTTCTTCAGGCGGATCGGACAGAGCGCCAGGAGAGCGACCATGACGCCGTTGCGGACCTGCCTCGCCCGACGCAGCGGCGTGACAGCGGGATTGTCGGTCGCTCCGCGACGAGGGCGAGACCGGCCTCAAGGAGACGATCGGGATCGAGAATGCGATGGTCCTTGGATTTGGGCCGCATGATCAAGGCCAAATCCTTCTCGATGTCGGCGAGCCATGCAAAGTCCCGCTTTGGATCGAGCAACTGGGCCGCTCGGCGCAATTTGTAGATGGCGCCGGCCGTCGTCACCGAGCCCACCCGGGAACGCAGTTCCTCCAGAAAGGACGCAACGCAGTCCGGACCGACTTGGGCGGCCGGCGGCGCGTCGGGTTTAAAGAGACCGTTGCGCGTCAGATGGTCGATGAAATAGCCATAGCGGCGGGCCAGATCGTCCTGCGTGATGCGCGCAAGATGGCCGCCGGCGCCGCCCTTGCGCAGGCGTGCGCGAGGCGCGGTTGCGCCCTCCCAAGCCGTACGGTCAGCGATCGTCCATTCCGCGATCGGCGCGGAACGAATGGGCGTCGTCGCGAAATCTCGCAGCGGATCGTCCCTTTCACATCCTTCGGCCGTTGCGCGATTAATCCGGGCATTCTCAAGCATCGTCGTTCCCCTGCCCCGACCGGCGCATGCGCAAGTTGCGGACAAGATCGCCATAGACCTCACTGGCGTGGGTGCTCTCAAGACCGATATAATTACGGATCGTGACCTGCACCGTGCGATGGCCGAGCAGCAAACGGACGAGCTCGTAATTCTACTGAATCACAAAATCGAGGGAGATTCGCGTCGCGAGCAAATCTGGTAACTTTGTTGATTCGTTGATCGATACCCGGTGTTTGATATGGATCTCTCGAGACCAACCAGCCAAGCGCGTTTTGCCGCCTATGTCGAGGCTCTTGTTGAAGTGATCGGGCATGCCGATCGGGCCCAAGCCCTTGAACGATTATTGCGTCGGGCTGTTGATGCCCGGCGAGCGCAAGAGCGTCGAGCCTATGGCGGCGATTGTTGCGCCGACACGCGTCTCGGCCAAACATCAATCGCTTCTGCATCTGGTCGGCGAAGCGCCCTGGTCGGACGAGGCGGTCTTGAGTAAGGTTTTCGAGCTGGTTCTGCCTTCCCTCGAGAGACAAGGCCCCATCGAAGCCTGGATCGTGGACGACACGGGCATTGCGAAAAAGGGGACCCATTCGGTCGGCGTCGCGCGGCAATATTGCGGCAGGCTCGGCAAGCAGGACAATTGCCAGGTCGCGGTGACGCTGTCGATCGCCAATCATACGGCGAGCCTGCCGATCGCCTACCGGCTCTATATGCCGGAGGCATGGGCAAATGATCAGGCACGCCGAAAAAAGGCGCATATCCCCAAGGAGATCGAGTTCAAGACGAAGCCACAGATTGCGCTTGATCAGATCCGTGCGGCTCATGCCGCAGGCGTCGCGCCGGGCGTCGTGCTGGCTGATGCGGGCTATGGCGTGAACGGCGGCTTTCGCGCCGGAGTGACAGCTTTGGATCTGCCTTACGTCGTCGGCGTCCAATCGACGCTGACCGTTTGGCCGCCCGGTCAGGAGCCTCTACCGGCAAAGCCCTGGAGCGGCCATGGCCGCAAGCCGTCTCGTCTGAACCGTGATCTTGAACATCAACCCGTCACGGTCAAGGAGCTGGCGCTGAGCTTGAAGAAAAAAGCATGGCGCAGCCTCACCTGGCGCGAAGGTTCGAACACGCCGCTCGCCTCGCGCTTTGCCGCTGTGCGTCTGCGCCCAGCCTCGCGTGATTGCAATCGGACCAAACCGCATCCGCTGGAATGGCTCATTGTTGAGTGGCCGAATGAAGAAGCTGAGCCGACGAAATATTGGCTCTCGACCTTGCCCAAGGACACGCCTTTGCAGGATCTCGTCGACAAGGCCAAATTGCGCTGGCGCATCGAACGCGATTACGAGGAGCTGAAAGGCGAACTCGGATTGGCCCATTACGAAGGTCGAGGTTGGCGTGGCTTTCACCACCACGCGACACTCTGCATCGCAGCTTACGGCTTTCTGATCTGCGAACGGGAAGCGATTCCCCCCTCAGCCTCCTGGCGGCGCAAGATGCCTCCGTTACCCAAAGGTTTTCGACCCCGCGGCGCCGCCGATCCGACCAGAACGTCACGTCGAAAACTCGATCGCGACGATCCGAAAACGGCTCACCGTCGCGCTCGCAAAAACCCTTATGCGATGTCCATGCTGTCAAACAACACACCGCCAGACAGCTACCCATATCCGTTCATGACACAGTAGAAGTAATTGCCCGGCTGGTGCTTGAGGATGATCGCCGCCGAGAGATGCCGGAATTGATGCGTGGTCAGACGCAGGCCGATCGCTTTTTCGATGACGCTCGCGATCTGATCGCTCAGAATCTTGAGCGGCTTGTGATTCGCCCCTGCTCCCGGAAACAGCCATATATTATCCGCCCGGCCAACGAGAGCGGGACGATAGTTGAACAGATAATCGTCGATCAGCGCAGTCAGCTCGGGGTCAAGGGGAAAGTCGAGTTTGACCATCATAAGTCCGGGAACACGAGGCGATAGGGCGTCTGCGGCCCCCCTGTTCGAATGAGATTTTCTCCGATGCGGATCGTCCCGAGATTGCCTCGCCGGATCGGAGCGATATTGAGGATGCCGATCGCCGCGGCCATCTGCGCCCGCACCGCCGCTTTGGTCGGGGCGGCATAGGACGCCTCCTTTGCCTCGACCATAAGAACCTGCGGCAAATGATGCAGCGCCCGCCAGGCGTCGCCCTGCATGAAACTGCGGATGGCGGTCAGATTTTTGTCCGTCATTCCGTCCGGACGATGATGTTCGAGATCGGCGCGCATGTCGTCGAGCTCTTCCGGTCTTTCTTCCGACAAACAATGATCGCGCCGCCCGAGGCTGACAAACAGCCGAGCAAGGTCGACTGTATAGATCGAGGGCTGTTCCCCGCTCTTCGCCCAATAGGCGTCAAGGACGCGCCGGCTGACCGCAGGATCGAGAAAGGATGTGAGCGAGGTCAGCTCCTCCATGCCGATGCCGATCCGGCTCGCCATCCTCAGCGCCGCTTCGAGCATGATGCGACGGCCCTTTATGGTGGTCGCCTTGGCGGGGAGAACCCGCTTGCCCTTCGGCGTTTTGCGGACCCGCGTGAGACTGTCGAGATAGGCCTCGATTTCGTTGCGCAAGGCGATCGGAAAGGCCT
Source organism: uncultured Alphaproteobacteria bacterium (assembly GCA_963815815.1). Lineage (GTDB taxonomy): Bacteria > Pseudomonadota > Alphaproteobacteria > Rhizobiales > Beijerinckiaceae > Methylocapsa. The sequence goes on along the minus strand of CAWFIA010000001.1, from coordinate 815,809 downwards.
CCCATGGCGGAAAGGCTTCGGGCGTGCGCGAAGGCGGCTCGACCAGAAGCTGGCGCGGCCAGTCCGCGACCGTCCGGACCCGATCGTTCCAATATCGCGCCAATGAGCGCCGCGCCTTCGCGTCCGCAGCGAGCGATGTCGTCCGGCGGCGGTAGTCCAAAAAGGAGTCGATCACCGCCTCGTCGACAGCGCCCGGCGCGATATTGCGCGCCGAGCAAAACCGCATGAGCGGCAGAAGGCGCGCCCGATGCGGCAATTTGGGACACTCGCCGCACAATCCCTGCCATTCGAGCGATAGAGACGCGCCGCGGGCCGGCGCGCGCTTTTCCTGCTGCATCCAGGCGAGCGCGGCGCGGACATTTGAGAGATGATTGGAAAGCGTCTTTTGCGTCACCCCAAGCCCTGCGGCCTTCAGGCAACTCGTCGGGATGCGGACGGCTGTCCAGCGCGCCGGCAGCAGAGCCATCGGCCGGTCAAGAAACGCCGCCACCCGCCGCAGCGAACAGCGCCAATGGTTTTTTACGGCGGCCGGCAGATTTGGACCGCCGGCGATCGCGGCGACGGCGTCCTCGAAGGAGGGCTCAAGCAGCTCCATTTCGGCGCCGGCGGAGGCTGCGGGGAGGGTCAGCGGGCTGAGATCGTTCATTGGGCGGTCCTCTTGTGGCGCCAGGTTTGATTTAGGTGGACTGGGTTTCATTTTGCAGTAAATTGGGATTACGTCAAGCGTTTACTGGCTATATGTAAGGGCATATCCGTTCCTAACCTTAATCATCTAAGTAATATCCTGTTTTCTATTCTTGCATCAACATTCCCGTTGATGCCCCTCGTTTCATTTGATCCGAGAGCCTCGCCCTTGTGGGCGTAGGCGCACGAAAATGCGCATGCCAATGGCGACGGAGTCGGTACGAGAGCAGGAAACGAGCGCCGCTAAATTGGCGCGCGGCTACTTTCTTTTGGAGGCCGGCCGGGGCCCGAATGACGCTCATATTCGGAGGTCGAGCCGCGCGCGTTCGCCCGCTTGAACTCTTCAAGGGCCTGCAGGCTGTAACGGACCGAACGGCCCATTTTGTGGTAGCGCGGTCCGCGACCGTATATGCGGGCCTTGTTCAGCCAGGATTCGCTAAGTTGGAGGAATTCGGCTGCCTCACTGACCGTAAGCAGCCTGTCACGCTGGAATTCTTTTGCGCGATCGCGCATCGACTGTTCCTTTCGAGTGTTCGCGCCGCCCATCCGAAACTGGGCGGCTGACACTAAAAATAGAGCGAACAGAGCAGGAACAAAACGCAGGGTGGCTCAGATTCTTTTGCGCGGCTCACCCTGTAAAAGGGGCCGCACACGGGCGTCAGCGCGAGCTTGCTCGTCCAATCGAGATTTCCTGATCGCGAGCGCCTCGGCGATGGTATGCGGAGACACGGAGTCTTGGTCGGGAAACAGTTTCAAATGCTGCTGGGCCGCCCGAACGAATTGGATGAAAGGTCTTCGTGGAGTCCGATCTTTAGCAGCTTGCGAGGGCGTCGAAGCCCTCGCCTTCCTTCCAAAATGCGCCTCAAAAATTGGAGCCAGCTCGAAGGCTATGATCCAGGAGACCGTTTCAGGCGGAACTCCACAAACCGACGAATCTCGCCCACGCCGGATTCGAATTCCTGACTCTTTTTCCGCTCTTTGACGTTTTGGATTTCTGCGCCTGCGGCTGATAATGTTTGAGCCGCGTCTAGCGCTAGAAGTTGAAGAATATCCAGAAACTGAGCGAACGCTTCAACGCGTAGCGGCAAAGGCGGAAGGTCTTGATCAGGCTGAAGGCCGCATAAATTGCGCCAAAGCTCATCGCGAGCTTCAGTCTCTTCGACAGCCGGACCGAGTGCGGCAAATAGCTTTGCGGCATGTGTTCGGACCATCGCGGCGCGCCGTTTCCGTTGAGTAGGAGATTGCTTCCGGAGCGATGACTTTCCTTGAAGCCGCTGCGAACTCCATTGCGCCGCAGCAAGATCTGCACCCAATGTGGCAAAATCTATCTTAACGGCGGGTAAGGCCACCGCTTCGACGATCGCTTTGACAATTGTTTCCTCTACCGGTTCCAGAGCCGAGAGCTTAGACTGATCTTCAACAGTTGGAATTTGTAATGCATTGATAGCACGGATAAACCCGCGCTGGAAAAGCGCCTTGGCACTACATTTTCGTTGATCGCCGGGGTGGAGCGGGGTCAGGCGTCGGTGAGTTGACGCACGGTCGGCGGCAAAGCGACGCCGGCGGCGCGTAAGGCGAGGCTCGCCGCCGGACGCGGCGCCGAGCGCAGGAGAAAACGTTTGCCGTCTTGCTCGACCTCGGTCTCGGTCAGCGAGTCGAGATCGGCGAGAACGTCGGGCCAAGAACCGCTTTCCGCGTTGTCGCTGGCGGCGCCCCGCCTGCCCACATTGGCGATGCGATCCTCCAGCTCTTTTTTCAAGACGAGGGCGGGGAAGCTGCACGACACGTGGCCGCGAATGGTTTCGTCGAGCTTGTGAAAGATCGGCCGCGTGGCGAACAAACTCTTCGATGTGCGGAACGCCCGCTCCACCATCCACAATCGCTTGTAGCAGAGCATGGCTTCGAGCGGCGTGAGATCGGCGTTGGTCCGCAACACGAAGACACCGTCGAATTTTGCGTCCTCTTCCGCCTTGGCGCAGTCGATGGCGAAAATGTCGTCGCCTCGCGTCGCGAGGAAGCGGCGATAGCCCTTGTTGCCGACGAGAACTCTTGTCGCCTTTCTTCAATTGCCGCTCGAGCGCGGTCAAGATCGCGGCCCTGGCGGCGGCGTCCTTCTTCATCTGTTCGTGATTGCGACAGACGATGTAGCGCCGTCCGGCGCGAGTGACGGCCTTGGCCTCGTAATCGATATCCTCGCCCCGCTTTGCAATGGTGAGCGGGATGAAGGGAGCGGGATCGTCGAGCACGAGTTCGCGCACGAGTTTGTCGGTGCGCTCCCGAACGCCGAGAATGTAGAGAAGCCCGCGCGCCTCGAGTTCGGCGATTGTTTCCGCGCTGATCATGCCGCGATCCGCGACGACGCAGACCCGGCCGATGGAAAAGCGCTTGCGCAGCCTGTCGACGACGGGGATAAGGCTGCCCGTATCGGCGGTGTTGCCGGGCCACATCTCTGTGCAAACCGGCCGGCCGTCGCCATCGAGCAGCACCGCGAGGATCATCTGATTGAGATCCGGCCGATGGTCCTTGGAAAAGCCGCGTTGTCCGAGGGTCTGTCCGCCCGCTCCCTCGAAATAGAGGCTGGTCGTGTCCATGAACACGAGATCGAGCGTGCTGAACAGATCGCGCCGCCGCGCGAACAGTTCCTCCTCGACGGCGTCCTTCAGGCAACGCGGCGCGAAGGGCGTGGCGCCGTGCTGTTGATCTTCGGCTAGCTCCCCGCCAAGCCAGGCCATCGCCCGGTAGAGGTGATGCAGGTCGAGGTTCTCGACCCCATCGATCCGGTAATCCTCCCGCCAGCGGTCCGCCGCTCGATCGGAGCCGCCAGAAAATAGACGATGCAGAACGGTGAGAAACACCGCGCGTTCGAGCGGGAAGCCATGCTTGCGCGAACCGGCGAGATCCTCGACGACCCTCCGGCAACCGGTCTCCTCCCACAATCGTTCGAAGACGAGAGCGGGCCCGATGCGTCGCGCCGCGCTCGCCGTTACAGCGCCGTCGGCGACGGCGTCGACGACAATGGCTTTCGCGGCGAAGCGTGCGCCCGATCGCAGCAACCGCTCCAATTGCCCGCTCTCGCGCAACTCCTCGACGCGGCCAAGCGTCGCGATCACCTGCTGGCGCACTTGCGCGCCTTGGCGACGGCTTTCGACGATCTGGAGATAGGCGCGGCCGCTCGAGGTCTTCTTGCGGAAATACATGTCGCGGAACCGTCTCGCCAACTCATTCGTGGTGCGCACATAATTGGCGCATGCACATTCCAAGTCAATAAGAAACGGCGCACACGTGGCACTACACTTTCGCGGGAATCACCTCTCAATCCAAACAATATCAATGGCTTACCACGCGCCGCCCGGCCGCAACTGTAGAAGATCAGTTAGACAATACCGACATGCCGTTCCTCAAATCGCGGCCTTAGGCTGGTCGGGGCTATGGGCGCGTGGACACAGCGCAGCCGGTGGTCAGATCGCGATAGCCATTCGAGTATCCGTTCTATCGAACCGAACAATCTGTGTACTTTCGTGTCTTCACCGCCAAATGGGATTCGGCCGCAATAGCACGGGCCTTCCGGCGGGCGCGGCGCCCGTCCTCGCAAAAGCAAGCGCCGCATGCGCCGCGCAGTAGCGACGCGGCCGGCGCTGGCTCAACGCGACAGGCTCGGCGCAGAATAGCCACTCGTCGTCGACGCGATCGACCGGCCCGCGGCAGTCGCGCCGTTTCAGCTTCCAGAGAGTTTTCAAATTCGCCCTCGCCGCCGAATCAGGCGAAAACCCTGGCGGGGCCACGACGCGCGGTCAAGAGCGCCGCAGCTTTAGTTTGATAATGCAATCTTATCGGACTTGAGAGAAGCCCGACGGCCGCGGCGGTTTTCCCGCCTTTTGCGCTGATAAGCGCCGCGCCTGGCTCCTGCCGAAGGGGGCGGAACAGCCATCCATCGCACCCAGGGCCGGATGACCTCCAGCAAGCACAAGTCTCGTTTAACAGGATGAAGGGCTGTTGCTTACCGACTTTGGCGGCCCCTGAAATGCCGCCGCGGCAGTGTTTGCGTGCTCGAAGAAGAAGCGCAGCATCTCACGACTGGCATCCGGCCCGCGTGGCGCCGTATGGGAGCCGGCTGAACTTCCGCCCGACCAAGCGTGGCCGGCTCCGTGCAGCACCCAATGCTCGAGGACGGGCTGCCCTGCCGGATCCGTCTGGACTGTGCGCGTATAGGCCATTCCGCCCGCCGATTCGCCCGTGCTGATCTCGCTATCGAACTCGGCTCCGCCCTGGGATTGAGCGATGATCTGGTCGCCGTTCGTTGGGTGCACTATCTTGTCCCCGTCGCCATGGAAGACGATGGTCGGCGCCGGACGTGGTACACTGCCGTGTTGCTGCGGTCCGTTCGACGGAAATACCCCGCCCTGCCGCATTGCGGTGAAGGCGGAGGGCATGTCGACGGCAGCGCCGCACGCCAATCCAGAATGGACGCCAACGGCCGCGTAGAGGTCGGGGTAGACTGATCCCATGATGGCGGCTGTTGCGCCCCCTGCGGAAAGTCCTGCGATGTAGACGCGGTCGCGGTCGACGGGGAAGTCTTGCAAGATCTGGCGCGTGATGCCCGCGATCAGCGAGGGTTCCCCCGTATCGCGCTGCTGGTCGCCGGCGTTGAACCAGTTCCAGCATTTCGAGACGTTGGCGGACTGGCTCTGCGCTGGATAGGCGACCAGAAACATCTGTTCTTCCACCAGTTCATTCATTCGCGTGCCAGCGGCAAATTCGTCTGGCGACTGAGTGCAGCCGTGCATCATAACGACAAGCGGAAGGGACTGCTGGTCGTTATAGCCGCTCGGAACGTAGAGTTTGTAGGCTCGGGTTCCCGCTGCGTTGCTATAAAGGTGCTCTTCGAAACGTGCCCCTCGCAGGCAGACTGGCGGCAGGGGCTTTTGAAAGGGACGCGCCCAGTCCGCCCATCCCAGGTAAGGAACCAAGCTGCCCAACCTGATCAAGGAACCCGCGCATCGCGTCTGGGATCTCTATCCCAGCCGAGCCGCCCGAGAGCTCTTTTGCAAAGCCGTCCGCGGGCCAGCGTGCGCCGAGCAGAGAGGTGGTTAAGGCGCTGACGTGACCCAACGACTGAACATTGCCGCGAGTGTCAGACGCACCTGTGCTCGCGCTGACGCCGTCAGCCGCGACGGCGGCCCGGCGCGTTTCGGCGAGCACGCGGCGCACCAGAGTGTACGCGGCGGAGCAATATTAGGCCACGGAGCGGCGGCATTTTGCGGCTGCGTGGCGGAGTAAAACCCGGCCACTTTTGGGGTTGACCCTTTCCGAACATTGGTTCGGGGGGCGGCCGGGGATGTTTTCAGTGGAGATTTACGCAGCGGTTCGGCGGTTTGTATTCGTCGAAGGGAAAAGCCGTCGGGAAGCGGCGCGGGTTTTTGGGTTGAGCCGGGATACGATTTCCAAGATGTGCCGCTATTCGGCGCCGCCTGGGTATGTGCGGTCAAAGGCTCCGGAGCGGCCGAAACTCGGGCCGCTCGTTCCAGTGATCGACGCGATCCTTGAGGCTGACAAGATCGCGCCGCCGAAGCAAAGGCATACGGCGAAACGGATTTTCGAGCGTCTTCGGCTCGAACACGGCTATGCCGGCGGTTATACCGTGGTGAAAGATTATGTCCGGACCGCTCGCACTGGATCACGCGAGGTTTTTGTTCCGTTGTCCCATCCGCCTGGCCATGCCCAGGTCGATTTTGGTGAGTGCGTTGGGATCATCGGCGGCGTCCGGATGAAACTGCACGTGTTTTGTTTCGATTTGCCCCAATCGGATGCCTGCTTCATCAAAGCCTATCCAGCGGAAACTACGGAAGCCTTTCTTGACGGCCATATCTCGGCATTCGCGTTTTTCGGCGGCGTGCCGATTTCAATTTTATACGACAATCTCAAAATCGCAGTGGCGCGTATCCTCGGGGATGGCAAGCGGCAGCGCACCCGTGCTTTCACTGAGCTCGTCAGCCATTACCTGTTTCAGGATCGTTTCGGCCGGCCAGGAAAGGGGAACGACAAAGGCAAGGTTGAGGCCCTGGTCAAATATTCCCGCGCCAATTTCCTCACGCCCGTTCCAAACGCAGCTTCTTTCGATGCGCTCAACGCCACTCTGGAAGAACACTGCCGCGCCCGGCAAACCGAGCGCGCCGGCAAAAATCCGCTGACGATTGGCGCAAGGCTTGCCGCGGATCACGCGATGTTGCGGGCTTTGCCCGGACTCTCCTTTGAGCCCTGCGACAAACGCCCGGCAAAGGTCTCCTCGACCTCGCTCGTGCGCTATCGGATGAATGATTACTCGGTGCCAACCGCCTATGGTTTCAGCGACGTGTTGGTGAAAGGCTTTGTCGACAAGGTCGTAATCATCTGCGGCGCCAACGTCATTGCCCAGCATCCTCGTGTCTATGGCCATGGCGAATTCGTCTTCGACCCCAAGCATTATTTGGCGCTGCTCGAGCAAAAGCCGGGCGCCCTTGATCAAGCCGCTCCGTTGCAAAACTGGACGCTTCCAGAACCGCTCCAGCATCTGCGGCGGCTTTTGGAAGCCCGGATGGGCAATCGCGGCAAGCGGGAATTCATCCAAGTGCTCCGGCTGATCGAAGCCTTTCCCGAAACGCTTGTCGGAGCCGCGGCAACCGACGCCATCCGTCTGGGAGCGATCAGTTTCGACGCGGTGAAGCAGCTCATCCTCGCCAAGCTCGAATGCAGGGCTGCCAATCTTGATCTTGCTGACTATCCTTATCTGCCCGCGGCAAGCGTCAAAACGACCGCTGCCGCCGATTATATGGTTCTGGTTTCCGGGTGGGCGGCATGACAACAGCTTCGCCTCCAGCCAACCCAGCGCCACCGCAGGTTCTCCTTGCGCATCATCTGCGCCAGCTCAAGCTGCCAACCTTTCTGCGTGAATATGAGAAAGTCGCCGCAGAGGCCGCAAAGGAAGGGCTCGATCACACCCGCTATCTTTTACGGCTCGCGGAGCTCGAACTCATCGATCGCGAGCGCCGCATGGTCGAGCGGCGCATACGCATGGCGCATTTCCCGGCGGTGAAAAGTTTCGACACGTTCGACTTCACCGCCATCGCATCGCTCAACAAACCGCTCGTTCTGGAGCTTGCGCGCTGCGAATATATCGTCGCCCGCGACAACATCATCGCCCTCGGCAATAGCGGCGCCGGCAAGACTCACACGTGCCTCGCGCTGGGACTCGCGGCCTGCCAGCGTGGTTTCTCGGTTGCCTTCCACACCGCGGCGGGGCTGGTTCATCAGCTTATGGAAGCGCGCGATGAGCGGCGTCTGTTGAAACTTCAAGCTCAGCTCGCCGCCGTCAAATTGCTCATCATCGACGAGCTTGGCTACGTTCCCCTCTCGCAAACCGGGGCGGAACTGCTCTTCGAAATATTCAGTCAGCGTCATGAGCATGGCTCGACAATCGTGACTTCAAATCTACCATTTGAAGAATGGACAAGTGTTTTTAAAGCCCGCGTCTGACGGGCGCGCTGCTCGACCGGCTCACCCACCATGTTCATATCCTAGAACTCAATGGTGAAAGCTACCGGCTGAAACATTCGAAGGCAAGGCGGCGGCGCGAAGCCCAGCAAGCCGATAAAGCCGAGGCAGCTCCAAATCCAGAAACAGCAGAAATCCCCGCCACATCCTGAAGACCGCTGTTAGCGCCGGCTGCGAAACCCTGACCATCTCCGCCGGCGCTAAAGCGGCAGTGCGAGCTCTACGACGCCGCAAACTGGCCTGGTTTTACGCCGCCCCGCTGGCGGGTTTTTATTCCGCCGTTGACAGGGTGGCTTGATCACCAACCCCGTTACGCCGCCTTCCTCACCCCGTCACCCAATTTCCCGCATAGCTCCGAGCGATAATCGCGGAGACAGTCTTAGCACTACTTTGGCGGATTAAGGGATTGTTTAGGTTGATTGGCGAGGCTTAGCGCTCGTGAGAGCGCGCGGGCGATGGCGGACTGGACTGCGGCGTTGACCGATTGGCTGAAGCCTTTCGTTGAGAGGCTGGGCCACAAGAAGCGGCGGCGGATGTGCCCCTTGTATGTGGCGGGGCTGATCGGTCCGGGCGATCGCAAGAGCATGGAGCCGATGGCGGCGCGCCTTGCGCCCGACCGCTATGACCGGCTGCATCATTTCATCTCGGACGGCCTTTGGGACGAAGCGCCGCTCGAGGCCGAACTGGCGAAGCAGGCGGACAGGCTGATCGGCGGGCCCGACGCCTTCCTCGTGATCGACGACACGAGCCTGCCCAGGAAGGGTGAGCATTCGGTCGGCGTCGCGCCGCAATATGCGTCGATGCTGGGCAAACGGGCCAACGGCCAGACGCTGGTTTCGCTGACGCTGGCGCGCCATGAGGTCCCGGTCGCCGTGGGACTGCGGCTGTTCCTGCCGGAAAGCTGGACGAGCGAGGCCGCGCGCCTGGACAAGGCCGGCGTTCCGGAAGCGTTTCGCCAGCCGCGCAGCAAGCCCGAGATCGCGCTTGAGGAGATCGATCGCCTGATTGCGCAAGGCGTGCGTTTCGGCGTCGTGCTCGCCGACGCCGGCTATGGCCTCTCGGCGCCGTTTCGCCAGGGCTTGAGCGCGCGCGGGCTCATCTGGGCGGTCGGCGTTCCCAAGCATCAAAAGGTCTACCCCGCCGACGTCTCGCTGATCTTTCCCGTGACAGGGCGCGGCCGGCCGCGCAAGAACCAGATCCCCGATCAACTCTCCGCCGCCGCCGCGACGATGCTGGCGGCGGCAAAATGGCGGAAGGTGAGCTGGCGGCGCGGGGTCAAAGGCCCCTTGAGCGCCCACTTCGCCGCCCTGCGCGTTCGCGCCGCCGACGGGCCGCCGCAGCGCATTCTCGACAAAGGCCAGCAGCATCTGCCGGGCGAAGAGGCGTGGCTGATCGGCGAATGGCGATCGTCCGGCGAACGCAAATATTATCTTGCCAATCTGCCGGCGAGAGCAGGCCTTAAAAAGCTCGCCGCCGCGATCAAGGCGCGTTGGGTCTGCGAACAGGCCCATCAACAGATGAAGGAGGAACTCGGCCTCGATCACTTCGCGGGGCGATCATGGAAAGGGCTGCGCCGGCACGCGCTGATGACGATGATCGCCTACGCTTTTCTCCAACATCATCGCCTCAAAGAGCCGCAGCGGGAAAAAAAGAATCTTACGGGGGCCGCCGCAGCCGACCCTGCCGGCGGTCCGCCGAGCCGTCATCAAAGCCCTATCGCACACGCACGTGAAAACCTACGAACGATGTCCGCACTGCCGAATGCGCATCCGACATCGCTCGAATTGATTCTGCCAAAGTAGTGCTAGATAGGCTGAAAAGATCATGCAACCGCGCCAGATCCGGGCTGGAATCCCCAAGCTTTTTTATCTTCCTATCGGTTTCAATCTCCGCCTCTGCAGCGGACATAATTTGATCGGCGTCGCGGATAGCAAGCTGAAGAAAATCCAGAAATTGCCCAATTTTTTTGGGGCGCACGTTGCGATCTGGCAAATCTTGATCGTGCTGACGGCTTTCGATCAAATGCCAAAACTCATGACGACCGTCATTCGCGTCGGTAGGAGCAAGGGAGTCGAAAAGCTTCTCAGCATGGGTGCGGACTTTCTTGGCGTGGTCCCGGCGTTTGCCCGGTGATGCCCTCCCAGGAGATGAGATTTGGTAAGCCCACCGCGCGCTCGCCCTGGCTCCGGCGAGATCCGCGCCCAACGAGGCAAAATCTATCGTATCGGCGGGTAACTCCACCGCTTCGACGATCATTTTGACGATGTGTTCGTCAACCGGCTCGAGAGCCAAGAGTTTAGACAATACCGACATACATGTTCCTCGACGGCCGTCAGCCGAGGGTAAAAACGCTCACATCGTTTAAGTTCGATGTTTGCCCGCCATCAGCAGAACGTTGCATTACAATTGCCGCTGACTGCCGCCTGCCGAATCGCTCTTGTCATGAAGTAATCCTTCGGATGAAATTGAACTGTTCTTGGCGAAGCGGTCTTCTGCCGATGGCTAAAGAGATCGGTCTCGGTGCAGCCGTAAATCCCCGTGAATCGGCGCGCGATCCAAGGGCCGTCGCCTTGCGCCACGCGGAAGCCTACCCCGCCGCGAGCGCTGTGAATGGAGGGCCAGAGACGGTTGCCCTCGTCGATCGCTGCGTAAAGGTCTTTGAAAAGGCCTTCAATCGTATGCAAGACCTCCGGCTCAGTGCCGTCGATATGGCGAATGAACTCGATCCGGAACATCGAAGGCAGAGAGAAAGGTTGCGCAAGCCCGTCAATCCACCCCCCATCGCTCTTTTCTCCCTTGGCCACGATCCGCAATTCATGAATTCGGCAGCCGCCGTTGCAGCGCCTCCCTCGTCGATAGAGCCGGCGAGCCAAACATTCCACTGCTCGGGAGTTGTAAGCAGCACTGGCATCGCCTTGGCGTGAATTGGCCGCACGACGTCGTTCGCCTCCGTCGTGAGGAAAGAAAACAGGCGGCGCTGGCGCCTTTTGCCCTTGCGATCGCCCGTCAAAAGCCGCCAGGATCGACGAACAAAGGGCAGCATCTGGGAAAGGGGCCCTTAGGTCGATGCTCATCTGGAAAATGTAGGCTTCCACCCTTGTTTATGATGCGGCGCACAATTAGGGGGAACGCCGGCTCGGCGGATGGCGAGGGTGCAAGAAATGGGATTGCTGCAACAGGCCAGCGACACCTTGGGTGCCGACACTGCTGCTCGGTCGCCCAAGGTGTCGCTCGCTCTTCAGGGCGGCGGCTCGTTCGGGGCTTTCACCTGGGGCGTTCTCGATCGGCTGCTCGATGAGGGCGAGGTCGAGTTCGATGCGATCAGCGGCGCGAGCGCGGGCGCGGTCAACGCCGTGGTTTTCGCCGCGGGCATGATCGATGGGCGCGCGAAAGCCGAGGCGGGGCTCGCCCGCTTCTGGAAGCGGATGAGCAAGTCGGCGTCGTTTCTGCCAATGACGTCTCTCGCCCCCGCGACGATGGGTGCCGGGTTCAATGTTTTCGCGCACTCGCTGTCGCCCCATCAATTCAATCCCTTCGATCTCAACCCCTTGCGCGAGGCGCTCGCCGGGGAGATCGATTTCGAACGGCTGCGCGCGCCTTGAGCGCTATTCATGTGTCCCACATGGCCTGCGGCGGCCTCGCCGCGAATGCAGTCCCATGGCTCAGGGTCAACTGTGCCGAGGATCCGGAGCCGACCGCCGATGAGATGGTCGATTTTTGCCTCACCGCGCTTGCGGAAGCGGTTCCGCGCTTGGGGATTCGATCCTTTTCTCGCTAGGTCCGAATGATAGTATTGACAATTATTGACAGTCGTCATGTATTTCAGCGCTTCCCCGCTAGGGTTGCCTAACGTCCGCTTCTCTTAACCAGAGGGCGGACGTTTTTTATCCTGATACAGATTTCTATGTGCGCCTGCTTGCCCCGGCGGCGCCAATCTCGATTTCGTGCCTCTGCGCGATCTCCAGTTTGACCCGGCTCCAGTGTCCGCGCAGCCGGTTCGCGCCGATAGTTCCCGCCTCTCTCTGCGCTCGATCACGCGCTCAAAATAGGCCTGATCGCCGAAGCGCTGGATTAGATCGCTGGCGTCCGGTTCGACGAGCCGAGACGATTGGGAACGCATAGTAGCCTGAGGCTAAACGCTGAGCCGTTTGGCTCCCGGCGAGCATGTCAGAGGGGCTTGGCATGTTGTCCTGCACTGTTGCATTGGCGGAAAATTGGCTAAAGCGAGGCAAAAATCCGAGTCGCAGACGGCGATCGACAGGCGCTGATGATCTGGCGTGATCACACATGAATTTTATGGCTTACATAGACGAAAGCGATACGCACCGACCCGCGCCGGACATGGTCATGTCGGCCATGCTCTCGACCGCCGGCCGCTGGGAAAGGTGCCGGCGCGCCCTGACGCGCATCCAGCGCAAGTTCGGATTCACGATATTTCACGCCTCTGAATTTCGAGCCTTGCGCGGCGAGTTCGAGGGATGGCCAGCAGAAAAGTGCTTCGATATCTACACGGAATTCCGCCGACTGAGGGCAACCCACCTGACCGAGTGCTTCACCATCTCGCTGTCGTACGAGACTCACAAAACCTGCTTTTTGGAGCGTCGACCGCAGAAGATGCATAGTATCAGTCAACATGGCATCTGCTTCATGGGCGTCCTTGACGGGCTCATGCGAACCGTGATGAGCCACGGGCCGCAAAGCAAGCTCTCCGTTGTGTTTGAAGACGGGCACAAGAAAGCAAAAGACACCGCCCGGTTATTCGAGGACAGAAGGCGGAGGCTTGATACGGCCGGAATGGACCTGCTCCGCTCGCACGCTCTTGAAAAAAAAGGAGTGCAGCCCGCTGCTGCAATTGGCCGACATAGCGGCGCACGCTCACACCCAAGACAAGCGGGCGGCTCCCGATTTGTCAGAGAGAAACGAGCAAGGGCCGGTTCCGGGACAGCCCGGGTGGTCGGCATACGAGGTAACGCCGGATTACATCGCCCGCATCATCGATGAATATGAGAACGACCGCGTAGCGAAGCACGAAGACTATTTGAAGCGGCGTAGAGCTTGGTTGGAAGGACGGGTCGCCTCCGGCGCGCCTTAAAGCACAGGAAGTGGTGCAGAAATTTATGAGACACGTAGGAAGGCCTTGCGCCATAAGGGTTTCTTGCTGTTTTTGACCCCCTCAGCCTTGAGCGCGACTGTTTCCGATTGTCAAGCGGTCGCGAATGGTGGCGATACCCCTGACAGCGGACGCTGCGGGGACGATTTTTGGCGACCGCTCGACGGCGGGAATGCGCCATGAGCGGTCCTCCGCCAGATCGCGACCCATTGGCCGCAGTCGACCCTTTGGCGGAAGTTCCGCTCAGAGTTCTCGACGACTGGAGTTGACCCCAACCGGACCTCGCGACATTCCAACATGTGACGTATTTGATCGGCAAGCCGCTCGCCTGGATAAGCTACTTTAATCCGATCACCATCGAATCCGGGCCAACAAGCGGTTCGACCCGCGTTTTTGAGAATCCGACTTCGCGCATCCAAGCCTGACAGTCCTCTCCTGTATAGTCGAACCCACCGGTAGTTTCGATCAGCATATTCAAGCTCATCATGAAACCGAAAGTGTTTTCGCGGCGATCATCATCGATGATGGCATCATAAACGACGACAGCGCCGCCTTTCGGAAGAGCGTCAAATGCCTTGCCGAGAAGCACCTTTTTCTGGGCAAGGTCCCAATCATGGAGGATGTGACCCATGACGATGACATCCACTTTCGGCAGAGGGTCCTCGAAGAAATTTCCACCTTGAAACCGCACTCGGTCAGTCACCCCGCGGTGAGCAATAAATTCCTCGAAGACGGGCTTGACTGCGGGAAGGTCGAAGCCGATGCCGGTGAGGTGGGGATGGGCGCGGGCGAGAGTGGCGGGTACCATGCCCTGAGCTGAACCAAGATCCATGAAGGTCTTCTGGTCGCTCCATGGGAAGTTGGCGGCGATGGCGTGGGCCGCACCCGCACTTATTCCACTCATCGCGGTCAGAAACCCCCGCAGCCGATCCGGATCGGCATACACTGCCGCAAAGACGCTTTTTTCTCCTCCACCCTTATTCTCGTTCTGCACTTCACCGGTGCGCAGGGCCTCCGTGAGCGATCCCCAGAAGCCATAGAGCCGGGCATTTGCCATCTCTAGGACACCGCCGATATAGGATGGCTTGGCTCGATCGAGAAACAGGTCCGTGTCTGCGGTGTTGCTGTAGACGCCGTTCTCGCGCTCCAGCAACTTGAGTGCCACCAGCGCATCGAGGAAGTCGCGGACTGATCGCTGATGCAGCGCAAGCTTTCTTTGAAGCGTCGGCAGGTCGGCGGGTGCATCGGCCAAAGTGCTAAACACGCCTAGTTCGACAGCACTTAAGAGCGTTTTGGATGCCCAAAAGCCCAAACCAACTTGCATAATATGTTCCGGTGTTGCTGCGCTCACGACTTGATCCTCAAATTGGCTGTCACCACTCATGCAGCCGAGTGAACATTTCGCCCTCGGTTCGGGCGTGGTACGCCGGGATAATAAGCGGGGGCTCGCTACGGCATCATTTCAAATAACGGCAAAACGATTACGGTCGTAACATTCGGCTCGGTAGACGCCATCGGCGCAGATGAGGGGTCTTCACGTCCGCTCCTGGCGCACTGGCGTCATTCAGGGCGGCTTGAGCGAAATGACCGCTTTCCACCCTGCCGAGACCTTCTGGTTGTCCGCAAAGGCCAATGACTGCTTTGTTTCAAATCCAGCCACCTTTCTCTATGAGATTCCCCGGGCTTGATACCGGCCGCGCCTGATGATCTCGGCCCAATCCGGTAGTCCCTCACGACCTCGGCGACGCAGTGCTGTAAAGGCATGCTCGAGATAGACTGTATTCCGAGGGGCTCTGGCGCAGAGTTGCTTTTCCGAGGCAATTCCCAAAATCGGGTATTGATAATCAATGGCTGGCGGCCCGTGACCTTCTTATTTTATGTAATTCGCGCCAGAGCCCGTGACCAACTCCATGACTGTCATTACTATCTAGCCGTTCAGCTGGAGCAGGCGTTGCGCTTAAAGATCGAAATTGAACATATCCATCAGATCGCCGATTGCCGGGGAATTGGTTGGGATATAGGGGTTCAGCGCTATCACAGGGCTCGGCAGATTGTCACGGCTACGATTGGTGATCGGGTCAAGCCGCCAGTTGGCTTCGATGAATTTCGCAATCGATACATGGTCCGCATAGCTGTGCGAGACATGGCCGCCGGTGCTATATTTCGACACCACGATCATCGGGATACGGGTGCCGTCGCCGAAGAAATCGAGCGGCTGGACATAGCCCGAGTCCCAATAACCGCCGCCTTCATCGAAGGTGACCATAATGGCGGTATCATTCCAAAGCTTCGGATTGGCCTTCACCGCTTCGACGATCTTCTTCACGAAACCTTCGAATAAAATGAGTTTCGAACTCGCTGGATGGCCATCGACCAAACCGCTCAGCTTAACATAAGACACCGCCGGCAATTGTCCGTTTTCAATATCTGTATAAAGATCGGCGGTATCCAAGAGATGCTTTTTCCGCACAGCCTCGTCCGTCATGATCGAGGTTGCGTATTGCTCGAAATTGCACATGTTGCAATAGGTGACGAATTTATTTTCGTCATATTTATCATTAAGATAAGCGTTCCACTGGTCACCGTAATAGGCTCAGGAGACGTTTTTCTCGTTCAAGAGATCGCCGATGGTGCGCACCGTCGAAGGCGGTATCGTGAAGACAGTATTCCTCGGTTCGGGATCAGTATAGGCATTGCTGCCATCGCCGAGATAACGGGATTATAATTATTGACCAAATAATAATGCCCTTCCTCGCAACGCGGCTCGACCTTTTGCCTCAGCTTTTCAAGATAGTTCAAAATAGCCGGAACACCCGGGACGCGTCGGAACAATTGACGTAGGAGCCGCCGCCGTAATTGGCGTTGGGCGCCACAGCGGAAGGAGAGCCTTTGCCGCCGCCATAGCCATCCTGGATATAGAAATTATTGGCGCGTGCTGCGGATCCGGATTTTCGATTTCACTGAGGGCGCTGGCCTTGCCGGGCAAAGGCGTGCCGGGCGCGTTTGGATCGACGCCGAAATCGGGCGGCGTTTGGGCATGGCCGTTCCCATCGCTGAAATAGAGCGCGTCGGCTGTGCCAAGCATAATATGATTGGCGCCCGTTCCGCCTTGCACGGGCTGATGGTAGTTATCGCTCATTGTGTAGCTATCGGCGAGCTCCTTCAAGGCGCGTCACCCTGCTGGATATTGAAAAAACCCATTGCGGTTGAGCCTTCACCGGTCGTCCTGTCATCAAAGCCAGAAGCTTGCGCCGCGCCGTTGGAACCGCGGCCAACCGTCACTTCGACCTAGCGGAATAGATCGGAGACGCAGCCCCAGCCATTGCCCAGATTGGCGGCGGCGGCGTTGCAATCGAGCTGCTGCCACATCTGAAAGAAGCGGTGGACGGGGCTCGCCGCATAGGCATCATAAGGATAGGTCTCGGAGGTTAGCTGATATGGCCCGGGCGGCAGATGGCTAGCATCCTTGCCGGCATAATGAATATGCGCATCCGGAACGTTGCCCGCTTGCCCGGTTCCACCGGTCAAAAGATATTGATAGTAATCCTCCGGTAGACCGTTTTCCAACTTTGCAGCGAAGGCAAGATTTTCAGGCGTGACGCAGGATGTCGCCGTGATGTTAAGGGCTTTACAGGTGTAAGGTGTTGCCGGGCCGCCGGTAAGCGCTGGAGGCAGGGTTTCATAGGGCATTTTGGGCGGATTGAATTGATAGGTTTTGGTGTCGAAAGCCTGATATTGGAGCGCTTCGCCATAATTTTCGCCTGGCTCGCCATTGGCTTTGACAATTTTCTTTGACAGAAGGTTCAGAACCTTTTCGCTCGGGTTTGCCGGCTGATAGGTCGCGAATATGTGATCGAAGCTGCGGTTTTCGCCGATAATGACGATTGCATGCTTGATCGGCGTCCCGCGTGCCCCTTTCTTCCGCCACAGCCCCAATCGGGGCCATGCTATTGGCGAAGATCGCCACAACCGCGAAAGAAGACAGTAATTTCTCTCTTAAGATTTTGGACCACGAAAAATGCGTACACACCAGACTAGCCCTTTGCATTGCCAAGGAAATGGAAGGAATGCGCCCATATGGCCTCAGCACAAAAGCTAAGTTTCCGCAAGGACGCTCGTTTGCGATGGTCCGCCAACCAACCGTCCCTATGGTATGATATTATTTGCGCATGCTGCCTTACCCTTGCTGAAACATTCCAGACATTCACACAACTAATGGGCTGTTGACGCGGACGTGGCCGATAGACGCGAGGAGACGAATAGGGACCTGCAGACTTGGCTACGATCGTCCCCGCCCACCCGATCATCGCTTCGATGCTCAATTTTCGCTGATTTTCCACGGCAATTCTCCCCACTCCCGCACCGCCCGCTCCTCGATCGTCCGTAGTTGCTCTTTCGTCGCGCCGGCGCCAAGGGTATGGAAATAGTCGCGCTCGCCTGTCAGCTCGGCGGCTAGAGCGTCGATCGCCGCAGTAATCGCGAAGGCGCGCTGATAGCCAAGGCTTCCGATTTTGACCTCATGGAAAGCTAAATCATTGCATCGCGACACGTCCGAAACGCCCGCACGACGGCGGCAGGAACGCCCGGCATTTCCGGCCGCCTTTGGTCGCCTCGACATCGTTCCCCGCTAGTTTGTTCCTTGCCTATCCGGTTAATGCAGACACCCGCTACATGTAGGGTGCGTCCACGCGCCGGAATAAAGTTCGGCATAGGTCGGCGCCTCAGCCCCGCCCGCGATGCCGAGCAGCGAGCGGAAGGCGTTGAACGGGTAGAACCGTCTGTTGAAGCGGAACGTGAACTCATTGAGGTAGGCTTGTAGATGCTTCGCGCTCACGCCGTGGTGGATGCCGTTGAGCCAGGTCTTCAAATTGGAGAAGACGAGGTGGACCATCGGCATGAACTGTTCGGCCACTTCGGGTTCGCCGCATTCGGCAATTGCATGGTGGTCGAAGCCCCGTTTGCGCAAGCTGGCATAGCCGCTCCAATCGTCGGCGACGATCAGCGAGCCCGGCATGACGGCATTCTCGACAAAGCCACACAAGGAATCAGCGCCGCGGTCAGCAGCGATGGCCAGTCGCACTCGACCGGCATAGCGGCCATCCTTCCGCTTGTCTTGTGCCGTACCCGGCTTCCGGTGGCGAACCTGAGCGGCGCAGGCAACCGGAACCTTGTGGTGAACCCCTCTGCCTTCCCCGCGTGTCCGACCGCCGACCCAGGTTTCGTCCACTTCGACATGCTCGTTCGCGCGGCCACCGATGCGATCCTGATCGGGGCGGACCATTCCGGCGCGCAGTTTGTGGAGGATCTGAAAGGCTGTCTCGTAACGCGAGAGCCCGAGTTGCCGCTGGAACTGGACGGCCGACATGCCGGGGGTCTGGCTGGCGACCGGGTAGGCGGCCCAGAACCAGATGAACAACGGCGTGTGGCTGCGCTCCATGACCGTGCCGACGGTCAGTCCTGTCTGACGCCGGCATTTGCGGCATGCCAGCACGCCCGGGCGGGTCGCATTGAGGAACGGTTCGCCAGTCACACTACAGTGCGGACAGACGAAGCCGTCTCCCCAGCGCGCCTTTTCGAGGTATTCAGCACAGGCGGCATCGTCCGGGAAAAGCCGCTGAAACTCCGGCAGCGACTGCGGAAACGGCAGCGCGGCGTCCTGGTCGATGTCCATCAGAATCGGCGTGGGCGTATTCATTACCCGCATCCATTTTTCAGGCAATCGCGTCCAGGGCAGCGGCGTCAAGGGCGAGCGGGCTCAGGCCCCGCTCATGAAAAATACTAGCCCTAGTGGGTGTATGCGTCAACCGGATAGGCAAGGTGTTCTAACTCGCGAGCTCGGCTTGTCTAGAATGGGGGTCGTCTCCTCTGCGCCAATACCGGACTAAACACGCTCTGGCCCCGCATGACACTCGCACGTCGCGTTTTCTAGCAGTCTGCTGAAAAACCGGAAAATTTGAGGTTTCGGCGTTTGGGTGTTGGGTTTTTGCCGGTGATTTCGATGTTCGGTTCGACATGGCAGGGGTTTTCCTTGGTGTCTCACGGAATTGGTCCTACGCGGTCACCAATTTCGGGATGCGGATCAGGTTGTAGGCGATGAGGTTCAGCAGAAATCCTCCGGCGACACGGGCGACGCCGCGGTGCTTGGCCTTGCGCATCGTGCCGTGCTGCTTGCCCCAACCAAAGATGCATTCGATCATCTTGCGGCGCTTCTGCGACAGACTGTAGCTTGCGTGCCTTGTCGTGCGGGCATCGATAGCGCTTCTCCGCCGCCGCCCTGTTTTGGTCGGGCCATTGTTTTGCGCGACATGCGGCGTGACGCCGACGGCGCGCAGATTTTTGACATGGTCCTTCGTGTCATAGGCTTTGTCAGCTGCGGCCGTGATGGATGATCGGCGGCTTTGCGTTTGGCTTTCAGCATGGCTTGCGCGGCGCGGCGTTCCGCCATGCCGTCGGCGTTTGTGACCGCGCCCGCAACGGCAAGCCCGCGCCGGTTCTCCATGGTGACATGGCCCATGAAGCACAGCCTCGCCTCCCGCCCCGCCGCCTTGCGGCAGAGACGGCTCTCGGGATCGGTCGCGCTCGCGTGCGTCTCGTTCGAGCGCGCCCGGCCGCGAAAATCCGCGCCATCCCCTTCGTTGTCACCGCCGTCCTTGGGCCGAAAACTCTTCTGTGAAGCCCAGGCTTCGATCAGCGTTCCGTCCACCGAAAAATGCTCGTCCGACAAGAGCGGCTTCACCCGCGGGTGGTTCAAAAGCGTGGTCATGAACTTCTGGAATACGTCGCCTTGCTGCAGACGATCCCGGTTCTTCGTGAAGGTCGTGGCGTCCCACACGGGATCGTCCGGGGCAAGCCCGACGAACCAGCGATACAGAAGATTATAGTTGAGCTGCTCCATCAGCTGCCGCTCCGAGCGGATGCCGTAGAACGCTTGCAGCAGCAAGGCGCTCAGCAATTGCTCCGGCGGGATCGAAGGGTGGCCGTCGCTCGAATAGAGCTTTCCGAAACTGTAGCTGAGGTCTTTCAAAACCGCCCGCACCAGCTCCCTGATCTGCCGCAGAGGATGACTCGGCGGCACCCGCGTCTCAGGCGAAATGTAGGAAAACAATCCGCCTTGATCC
The DNA here is from genome assembly GCA_963815815.1 of uncultured Alphaproteobacteria bacterium. Taxonomy (GTDB): domain Bacteria; phylum Pseudomonadota; class Alphaproteobacteria; order Rhizobiales; family Beijerinckiaceae; genus Methylocapsa. Next base: position 795,370 of record CAWFIA010000001.1, on the reverse strand, counting down.
CGAAATCGCCCGCGCATGGAAATCCCCCGATTCGTGATCAAAGTGAATCATCACAGACCCGACAAAGCTAGGTTTTTCAGCAGACTGCTAGAGCTCACCGATGATGCGGCCGTAATTCATCTCCCACTCCGCCCGCGCATCTTCACGATACCTCTCATCGCGTGCGGCTCTGCGAGACTTGGCTTCCTCAGTGTTCATGAGTTCAAGAAATTTCGCGCCGTCAGCCCGAATCGCGTGTTCGTCCGGAAGCGAAATATTGGCAATGCTGGTTTTGATGGCTCGCAAGCCCGATGCCGGAAACTTGGCTATCCGGCGAGCTAGGTCGCCGACAAAAGTATCCAACGTCGCGTCAGCAATTGCGCGGTTGATCCACCCCTACCGGGCCGCAAGCTCAGCACCGTAGTCATCACCGCTGAGAACCACCTCCATCGCGCGCTGGCGTCCTACGAGCCGTGTAAGGTGTTGCACGCCTCCGGCGCCCGGAAGCAGGCCAAGCCCGGCTTCCATTTGGCCGAAGACAGCGCGCTCGTGGGAAGCGAAGCACATATCGCACGCCAAAATGAACTCGTTGCGCGCGCCACGAACACGGCCCGCCACCTTCGCGATGGTGACAACGGGTGCGGTGCTCAAGCGCCGGTACAGCATGCCAAGAAATTCGCCCGGTAAGAACTGCTGTATGACCTCTAAAAGCTGTGGAACTCGGGTCAAATCCACATGCGCGCTAAAAAAAATTTGCAACGGCACTCTCGAAGACTACCACGCGATATGCTGGGCTCGCCTCCGCCTCTTGAATGAGAGCGATCAAGTCCTCAGCAAATGTGGGACCAATCAGATTAAGCGGAGGATCGTCGAGCGTAAGGGTCAATACGCCCGCGTCGACCTGCGCACGAAAAGCTTTGAACCGCGGCATGATACGCCTCCTTTGCTTCTTTCTTTGCTTTTCCTTGGGCTAATCTCACCTAGACCAGCAACAAGGCTAACAAGCCATTCGGCGCTGGCGCGGATCAATGTCTGCTCGTTCCGGCGAGCGACCATGCGTACAGCCGACGGTTGAGGCGACAGTTCGCCCGCTCAGCCAGTCGGCAGACCCGCGCGCGACCGAAGCGCGGCGGTGCTCTGGAAATAGACCGGGAGATCCGCCGATAGACCGCGATGCACCTGGCGCGTAATCTCATCGGCCAAGACCTCACCTTCCCCGCGTTCGAGGGCGTCGAGCGTCGTCCGCACGATTTCCTCGGGCGAACTCTTCGGCGCGTCGAAATCGCGCGCAAGGTCGGTGTCGATGAAGCCTGCATGCAGCGCGACGACCTGGGTGCCCTGTCGCGCAAGTTCGACGCGAAGGCCGTTGGTCAGCGCCCATGCGGCTGATTTCGACGCGCCATAAGTCGCCAGCGTCGGACCGTTCATCCAGCTTGCTACGGAAAGCACGTTGATGATCGCGCCGCCGCCGTTCTTCGCCAGGACGGGCGCGAAGGCGCGCGCCATGCGCAGCGGCCCGACAAAGTTCACTTCAAACTGCTCGCGCGCGGCCTCGACCGCCCCATCGGCGAGAAAGCCGCCGGGCCTAGCGATGCCGGCATTGTTGACGAGCAGGTTGACGTTCCCGGCCGCGCGCGTTGCGGCGACGACGTCTTCGTCGCTGGTGACGTCCAGTTTCAGCGGCACGACGCCCATTAGGGTAACGGCCTCCGGATTGCGCGCCGCGGCGTAGACCTTCGCCGCCCCCATCCCCACAAGCACCTTGGCAAAGGCGAGGCCGAGGCCCCGGTTGGCGCCCGTCACCAGGGCGGTTGATCCTGCAACCTTCATGGTCAACTCCTTTCTTGCTCTCGGTCCTCGCACATAGCCAACGCGCCGGCGAATAGGCCCAGCTAAAGCTCGCGGAGTCCGTTCGGCGCGCTCGTCGCCGACGCCAATGGCAAAGCGTGTTCGATAACTAAAGGATCCTCAAAGGCGACTACCGTCCAAGCGTCGGCCATTTCGAGGAAAATCTGCCGCTCTCGGTCATCCTCTGCTTCGGCGGCGAAGCGAAGGCATTCCACGGCAAAGTGCCGGTGGTCCTCCCGGGTAAACATAGGGCGATCTCAAAAAAATCACGTTGCAAACCGGGGATTCAATTCGGGTGCCATCGGCGGGTTCCATTCAAAAGAGGCTAGCCACGGAAAAAAAGGGGGACACTCAGGTCTGAAAGGGGTCAATTCCAGACAGGACGCTTGGTCTTCGTTGCGCCATCAGCAGACCTCTGCGACCGTTTACCAGCGAGGGGCGAGAAGCACTTCCAGTGCTGGCGCCCGAGGGAAAACGCCGGAGAAAAAATCCAATCATTTCAATGAGCGCATTGGAGCAGCGAAAGCCGAGGGGGCGTTGAGACAGGGAAATCCGCACAATCGACCGCGGGGCCAAGCTAATTTTTTTCTGAGCGGGATGCTTCCGACGGAAGGCCATGGGGCGATATTCATTGGGGACGTCGGCGCTCGCGCCGCGCACCCTTGATGCGCCTTCTTCCATCGCTGCGAAACATCAATCGAGCCCATCACCCAAGGAGACTTGCATGATAAAACTGGCAGTAGTAGCGCTTACCTTGAGCGCGTGCGCCCTTCAGTCCTCCGCCGCCGCGCAAGTCGCGCAATCCGGATATGCGCTGCCGCTTAACCTCGCCCTGGAAGCGGCAACCACGGCGATCGATGCCTGTGAGGCCAAGGGATGGCCGGTCTCGGCGTTTGTGGTGGACGCCTCCGGCGTCATCAAGGTGCATCTCAAGGGCGACCACAGCACCATCCACACAAAGGACTCCGCATTCCGTAAAGCCTATACCGTAGTCACGATGGGGCCGATCTTCGGTTTCGACCGGACAAGCGCCTTTGTCGAGGCCGTCAGCAAAAATCCGGCAGGCGCCGGCGCGGCGCTTTTCAGTCTTCCCGATATCATAGCCCTTCCTGGCGGGGTCGCGATCAAGCGCGGCAATGAGATCGTAGCTGGGCTCGGCGTCGGCGGAGCACCAGGCGGCGATAGGGACGAGGCCTGCGCGCAAGAAGGCGTGGCCAAAATCGCCGCCCGGGTGAACGCCAATCACTAAGGCCGCTAAAAGTTGGCGTGGTCCCTATCCAGCGTGCTCCACAGCACGCGAAAATTTCGCCCGCAATCACTGTAGCGATCTCATAAAGAATCAGATCGACGGCTGAGAACCAGGTCTCTCAAGGCTGGCCACCCTTTTTCCGGAGCGGCCGATGTCGCTAGAGCAGCTCTGCTTGATCCCCGGAAGGAACGAACCACCGCATAACCGCGGCCTCTCGTGGCGCGTCCAGTCTTGGGGGTTGCGGATTATCTTCCGCGTCCATGGCCCAGCTTGGCGTAAAACCAACGCCGGCCATGTGAGCCTTGGCCAGTTGAAGGTGATGTCGGCAAGGCTCTGCGGCCCGGTTGGTCGTCAAGGCGCCTCCTGGCGCTCCTGTTCCGCCCGACTGCCCCACTAACCTTCCGGGGCGTTTCTCCGAGCTCATCGGCCGAGACACCGAGCTCGGGAGGATCCTGGGTCTCGTTGCAGAGCATAGGCTCGTCACGCTTACCGGGATCGGAGGCATCGGCAAGACCGCATTGGGCATCGAGGCCGCTAGGCCCCTGCTACCGGAATTTGCCGACGGGATTTGGATCGCCGAGCTTGGACCGCTGTCTGACCCCGACCTTGTCTCGGTCACGGTCGCCACCGCGCTCGGGCTCGAATTGGCTGGGCGCGCGATGTCCCCCGGAGCGCGTTGCGAAGGCGCTCAGCTCGAAGCGGCTGCTGCTCGTGCTCGACAATTGTGAGCATGTCATCGACGCGGCGGCGAGTATGGCCGAGGCGCTGTTACGCGCCGGCCCGTCAGGACGCGTCATGGCGACCAGCCGCGAGCCGCTGAGAGTACCGGGAGAGAGCATGTACCTGGTGCCTCCGCTTCCCGTGCCAGCGGAAAATACCCAGGATCTTGATGAGGTGTTGCGCCACGGCGCGGTTCGTTTGCTTGTCGCGCGGGCGCGCGCGGCGGACCCGCGCCTCCTGCTGGACCAGAACGCGGCAGTAGCCGCGGCAGGGACCTGCAGGCGCCTGGACGGCATCCCGCTAGCCATTGAATTGGCGGCTGCTCGGGCAGCGACGCTCGGGCTCGAAGGGGTGGCGTCTCGGCTCGACGATCAGTTCAAGATCCTGACGGGCGGCTACCGCACTGCACTGCCGCGACACCGGACTCTTCGAACGACAATCGACTGGAGTTATGACCTCCTCTCCGAGTCGGAGCGCTTGGTCCTGTGCCGCCTGGCCATCTTCCCCGGCGGCTTCGCCCTGGACGCAGCGAGTGTCGTCGTCGCCGGCGCCGAGATCGCCGCATCGGACGCCATCGAATATATCATGAGCCTGGTCTCCAAATCGCTGGTTGGGGCAGATATCAGCGGCGGAGGCAAACGCTTTCGACTGCTCGAGACGACGCGGGCCTATGCGCTCGAAAAACTCGCCGAGCGCGGCGAGCTCGAGTTCGCGGCGCGACGTCACGCCGGGTTCTGCCGGCAACTCTTCGAGCGTGCCGAGGCTGAATGGGAGGCGCGGCCGACGGCTGAATGGCTAGCCGATTATGGCTGGCAGATCGCCGACGTTCGCGCCGCACTGGATTGGGCTTTTTGCAACGGCGGCGATCCGCAAGCGGGGGTGGCGCTCGCCGTCGCCGCGGTGCCTCTCTGGGTACAGCTCTCATTGTTGGATGAGTGTCGCGGCCGGGTCGATCGAGCGCTCTCGAGCATCTGTTCCGCTGCGGGCCGGGGCACGCGCCGCGAGATGCAGCTGTGTGCGGCCCTCGGGGTATCTCTGACGTATACGAAAGGCTCCGGACCCGAAACCGGGGCGGCCTGGGAAAACGCCCTCCAAATTGCAGAGCGTCTGAATAACACTGACTATCAGTTGCGGGCCCTTCATGGCCTGTGGCTTTATAATACGATCAGCGGTGAGTTTCGGACCGCGCTGGGACTGGCTCAAAGATTCTCTGAGCTTGCAGCGGGGACAATCGATCCATTTGATCGGCTGATTGGTGATCGCTTGATCGGCGGCGTCCTGCACTACATGGGAGATCACACCGACGCGCGGCGTCATACCGAGCGCATGCTTGCAACCTACTTACCCCCCGTTCACCGATCGCACACAATCCGCTTTCAATATGACCAAGGGGTGTTGGCGCGTGGCCTTCTGGCGCGGATCCTTTGGCTTCAGGGATTTGCCGATCAGGCCATGCGTCTTGCGCAAAGCAATGTCGAGGGCGCACGAGCAACCGGACATGCGATTTCACTGTGCTATGCCCTAGCCCAGGCGGCGTGCCCGGTCGCCTTCTGGGTTGGCGATCTAGCGGCAGCGGAAAATTCCGTAGCAATGCTGCTCGAACATTCGGATAAGCATGCGCTACCCGTCTGGCAAGCCTGGGGCCGTTGCCTCAACGGGGTACTGTTGATCAAACGCGGCGAAGTGGCGAGGGGATTACCGGTGTTGAAGAACGCGCTCGACGAGCTTGACGAAGCCCGATCCACGCTGCCTTACATGGTCTTCCAGGGCGAGTTCGCCCTGGTTCTCGGACGTGCCGGGCAAGTTGAACAGGGAGTTGCGCTGATCGAAAAGGCGATCGAGCAGTGCGAGCGCAGGGAGCAGCGCTGGAGCATCCCCGAGTTGATTCGCATCAAGGGCCAGCTTCTTCTGTTGGATAATGCAGCAAGCGTAGAGGGCACAGCCGAGGATCAATTTCAGCGCGCGATCGACTGGGCGCACCGGCAAGGCGCCCTGTCCTGGGAACTGCGTGGCGCGACCAGCCTCGCCCGGCTATGGTGCAACCAGGGTCGAAGCGAAGCCGCTTATCAGCTCTTGGCGACGGTCTACGATCGGTTCACTGAGGGCGTCGAGACGGCCGACCTCAAAGCGGCCAGGGCGTTGATCGACGATTTACGAGCGAGCAAGCCCCGACTAGTGTCCTGACCATTCATTTCGCGGCGATGGCCCGTATCCTGAACCCTCGCTCGTTGACGGAGCTCAGAATTGCCCCCTTGGTGTTGCCCGTTTGCTCTGCGCGCGCTTACGGTAGCGGCTCGGTGAGGCGCCTGCTCGGCGGCCGGGTGGAAATCAGGCGTACGAGCAGACACTCCTCGGAAAGTAGCCATTCCCCGCGCCTGCGACGAGCAATATGCAGCCTAAACCATACTCAGCGAGAGCCGCGCCTCGCCGCGTCGGCCGCACGATCCGTGAAACAAGGGCCGCCTGATTGGTAACCGCTGTTCTGGCCTCACCTTCGTGATTGTGGTTTGAGAGGCGATAGTCGGAGCGATTTGGAGCTCCGACAGATGTTGATTTCAGACCCTAAGGTTATGTCGAAGGCGGCCGCTCAGGCAATGAGCGCCGAGCCCGAACCGTCCGCTCACTCCGCGTGCCTGAAAACGAGCATCTTCTCTTCGGACATCTCGTCCATCGTCGGGCGGATACCGCCGATGCCGTACCCGGATTGGCGGCGCCCGGCGAACGGCATCCAGTCAGCGCGGAACGCGGTGTGGTCGTTGATCATGACCGCCGAGGCATCCAGCCGCTGGGCCGCCCGCAAGGCCGGACCAATATCGGTTGAAAAGACGCTGGCCTGGAAGGCGAAGGGCAGGGAGTTGGCGATCTCGATGGCGTCGTCGAGGGTCTCGAAGCCGTAGACGCATGTCACGGGGCCGAAGATCTCCAATTGCGACACCTTGGCATCGGCCGCCGGCTCCAGAAGGATCGCGGGGACAAGCGTGGTCTCGGACCGGCGCCCGCCGCCGATCAACTGCGCGCCGCCCGCCACCGCCTCGTCTATCCAGCTGCTCACGCGGGTCGCCTCTCGGGGAAGGATGAGGGGACCGACCTCGGTGTCGGCCAGAAGCGGGTCCCCCACCTGAAGCGCATGCACCCGCCCCGCCAGCCGCTCGACGAATTCGGCCTTGATATCGCCGTGGACAAAGATGCGCTGCGTCGAGACGCAAACCTGGCCAGCGTGATAGTAGCCGCCCTTGACGATAGGCTCGATGATCCGGTCGAGCCTAGCGCTGCGGTCGATGATGACCGGCGCCGCACCCCCATGCTCAAGCGCGCAACGCGTCCCCGGTGCGAGCTTGCTGCGCAGATACCAGCCAACGCGGGCGGAGCCGATGAAGCTCAGAAAAGCGATGCGCGGATCGGTGGCGAGCCGCTCGGACAGGGCGTTGTCCTCTGTGACGAGGGTCTGGCACCACGGCTCCGGGAGGCCCGCCTCCCGGAGCAGGGCGACCAGCTCCAGGCAGGACAGCGGCGTTGGCGCAGCCGGCTTGACGATCACGGGACACCCCACGGCGATAGCCGGCGCGACCTGATGGACGATCAGGTTGAGCGGATGGTTGAAAGCCGAGATCGCGGCGACGACGCCGATCGGCTCCCTGGTGGTGAAAGCCCAGCGGCCATCGCTCGCCGGCGTGAGCCCCATCGGGATCTCCCGGCCGGCGAAGTTGCGGATTTCCTCGGCCGCATTTCGCAAGCCGTCGACAGCGCGGATCGCCTCGATCCTGGCGTCCGTCAGCGGCTTCCCGCCTTCCTGCGCGATGAGGCGCGCAAACGCGTCGAGCCTCTCTCCCAGCAGCACGGCGGCGCGGATCAGAATCGCGCTACGCTGGTACGGCTTCAGGGCGCCGTCGCGATCCTTCATGAGCCGGAATGCCGCCTCAATCCTGGCCTCGAGCGCGGCGGCGTCATCGGCCGGGATCTCCTTGATCAGCGCCCGGTCATAAGCCTGAACGACCTGATAGGGTTGGGACATGATCACGCCTGCTTCGTCACCGGCAGCCGCTGCGCCAGCTCGTCAACCAGCACCCGCTTGTTTTCCGAATAGTCGACGGGGACGATGACGAGATGGACGCCGCCGCCGGCGAACGCCTTCTCCAGAGCAGGCGCCAGCTCGCCGGCGGCGCTCACGCGCGTCGCCTTCGCGCCATAAGCCTCGGCGTAGCGCACGAAGTCGGGGTTGCCGAAGGTCATGCCGAAGTCGGCGAACCCATCGACCGCCTGCTTCCACCGGATCATGCCGAAGGCGTGGTCCTCGATGATGAGGACGACGAGGTTGAGCTTGAGCCTGACGGCCGTCTCCAGTTCCTGGCTGTTCATCATGAAGCCGCCGTCGCCGCAGACGGCCATGACGCGCCGCTTCGGGTAGAGCAGGGCCGCCATCATTGCGGATGGAAGCCCGGCGCCCATCGTGGCCAGCGCATTGTCCAGCAACAGCGTGTTCGCGACCCGGGTGCGGTAGTTTCGCGCGAACCAGATCTTGTACATGCCGTTGTCCAGGGCGAGGATGCCGTCCGGCGGCATGACGCCGCGGACATCGTGAACCAGGCGCTGCGGCGTCAGTCGGTCCTCGGTGGCGCGGGCGGCAATCCGGCTCAGGATGCCGTCGCGGAGCGGCAGCAGCGCCTGCGCGTGCGGGATCTTGCCTTCGACGCGGTCAGCCAGGAGCCGCAGAGAGGGACCAAGATCGCCGACGACCTCGGCCTGCGGGAAGTAGACCTGTTCGACATGCGCCGGCTGGTAGCCGACATGGATGACGTTCGGCCCGTCCCGGCCCATGATGAAGGGCGGCTTCTCGACCGTATCGTGGCCGATCGTGATGATGAGGTCCGCGCGCTCGATGGCCTCGTGAACGTAGTCGCGCTCGGAGAGCGCGGCGGTGCCCATGTAGAGATGGGTGCCGCCGGGCACGGTGCCCTTGCCCATCTGCGTCGTGAAATATGGAATGCGCGTGCGCAGCACGAACTGTGCGAGGTCTGATGTCGAGCGCGGTCGCGATGCCGCTGCGCCCAGCATCAGCAACGGACGCTCTGCCTGCAGGATCATCTCGGCCGCCCGATCGAGCGCACCCGCATTCGCCAAGGGCAGCTCGACGGGATGCGGCGGGACCATCGGCACCGGCTCGCACGTTTCGTGGGCAATATCTTCCGGAAGTTCCAGATGGACCGGACCGGGCCGCTCCTCCTCTGCGACGCGGAACGAGCTCACGCACCAGCGTCGGAATCATCGACGGCGAGACGATCTGGCGCGACAGCTTGGTCAGCGGCCTCATCGACGCCACGACGTCGACGACCTGAAACCGCGCCTGCGCGCGATGACAGGATGCCCTTCTGGCCGGTGATCATGATCATCGGCATTGCGCCGAGCAGCGCGTAGGCCGCGCCGGTCGAGAAATTCAGCGCGCCCGGCCCGAGCGTTGCGATGCAGACGCCTGGCTTGCCGGTGAGCCTGCCGTAGGTCGCCGCCATGAAGGCCGCGGCCTGCTCATGGCGGGTGATGACGAGCTGGATCGACGATTTGCGGATGGATTCGACGACGTCGAGGTTTTCCTCGCCGGGAATTCCGAAGATTCGCTCAACACCCTCGTTCTCAAGGGCGGCGACGAGAAGATCAGAACCTTTGACCATGCACGATCTCCCAAGCCGAAGCGCGGCCCCTGGACCGCCTTGGGCGGCCCGGTGACACTTAACACACCCGCGGCGGGTCTCGCGAAGCCTGGCGGCGGCGCCTGCGGCCCGGCGCATGGCGACAACTACAGCCGGCGAGATGCGGTTTCAACGGCTTGGCAGCGCGGCGGAACAAGCAAAAGGCCCTGGCTTGGGCCAAGGGCCTTCGGATCGATCAATGGATGATCCTTTGCTTTTCCTGCTATGCTTCGCTGTTCTTTTGCGCAGCCTGGCTATGCAGCTCATGGTATGTAGGTGCGCTATGAAGTCGGCGCAAGAGGCGCGACCGACATTCGCGCAAGGGCTCGGCGCCTTTCTTCGGCGGCGCATGGCTGCGCCAAGCTGGTCGTCGCCAATGCGCCAATTGCGGCCGTCCGTGGCTTGCTCATGAGCGGACGTTTTGAGGAGATGATCCGCTGTAATTCGTTTTCCTTTCGCGGACAGCTGTTCACGGCCGGGGGACTGAGATCATTGGGATTGACTCCCATGGCGTCGCGTTCACCGGTTCCAAGGATCGTCGGACACGCGATGTATTATTCGGTCGATCACCCGGCGGTTTTCTCGAAAGTCACGAAGGAAAGCGGTCGCCGAACATCGGCAGACCGCTCTTCGACTCAGCCTGGGTCGCCTCGTCCTGGAGCACGTCCCAATGCTCGGCAAGAAGTCCGTCTTCGATTCGGACGACGTCGGCTGCTACGAACGCGGCCGGGCGGCCCATAGCGGAAAAGCGTCCGTGGACGATGACGTAATCGCCCTCCGCGAGGATCAGGCCATGCTCATAACGGAGGCTGTCTGGAAGATTGCGTACAAGCTTGAACAGCCCTTCGCGACCCGGTTCGATATGTGCGCTATGCTGGATATACTTATCGGACCAGAAGCGGGCCGCCGCATCATAGTCGCGTTGGTTGAACAGCGTGTCGAACGCTTCGAGCACGAGTGCTTTGTTTTGCTCCGGTGTGGTTTTGGTCATCTGATCCTCCATCCGCTTCAAGTGAAAATAGCGAGTTCCTAACGGAGACGTTCCATTCATCGGAAGCTACTCAGAGCTTCGAGCCGCCGTCGACGCGGATGGTGTCGCCCGTGATCCAGCGGGCGTCATCCGAGGCCAGGAAGGCGACGACGCCGCCGATGTCGTCGGGTTGGGCGAGACGCTTGAGCGCCTGAATACCGAGAGCGTAGGCGCGCCCTTCATCGGTCTTGGCGAAGTTCGACATGTCGGTCTCGACGATGCCGGGGGCGACGGCATTCACGCGGATGCCGCGAGGCCCGAGGATGAAGGCGAAATGCTTGACCAGCGTGTCGATCGCGCCCTTGGTCGCCGCATAGGCCGACAGCGCCCCAACCGCCGAGTGCGCCGCGAGCGACGATAGAAGCGTGATGCTGCACCCCGCGCCCATGATCGGCAGCAATTGCTGGACGAGGAAATAGGGCGCGCGGACATTGACAGCGAAGAGATTGTCGAAGTCGGCGACTGTCGTGTCCTCGATCGTCGCGGCCTTGGAGATGCCGGCGTTGGCGACGAGGATGTCCAGGCGATCGCCCACGATGGCGCGAACCTCTTTGGCCAGCTTGTGCGCGCCGTCCGGCGCGGCGAGATCGGCGGCGACGGAATCGGCGCGGCCGCCGGCTTTGCGGATGTCGGCGACGACGGCATCCGCATCTTTCGCGCCGCGGCCGTAATGGACGAGAACCTGGGCGCCGGCCCTGGCGAGCGCCAGCGCGCTGGAGCGGCCGATGCCGCGCGAGGCGCCGGTGACGAGAGCGGTTTTTCCTGAAAGCGGGGTTATCATTTGGCTTCCTGCTGGTTCATGGAGGCTGGCGTCAGAGCGCAGCCGGGGGTTCGCCGAAACGGGCTGGCGTCAACTCTTGTCGGTCGAGTTCCGGGGCTGCCGCGGAAGCGACAGCCCGGCCGGTTTGAGCGAAGGGAGGCTAGCCGCCCGGCCTCTCCTCGATCGCGTCGACACGGTCAGGGTAGAAGGCGAGGTAGTCCCTGATGGCCGCCACCATTGCGTAAGGAGCCTCATAGGTCCAGACAGCGTTCACCGAACGCTCCTTGCCGGCGGGAATGCTGTAGTAGGCGCAGTCGCCCTTATGGGGGCAGTAGGTGGTGTGGTCCGTTCGCTCGAGCAGCGTCATGTCCACGTCCTTGCGCGGGATGTACAGGACAGGCGGGTAGCTTGCCTCGCGGAGCGTCAAAGCGTCCCACGTATCGGCCACAATCCGGCCCGCCGCCCTCACCACGACCCGGCTGGCGTTGCGCTCGATGATGATCGGATGATCCGGGCCTGGAGCCTTGGCGGTCTTCGGCTTCGGTTCAACATATTCTGATTCTGACATGGCTTCGGCCTCTCCAGATGGTGCGCCCGGCCTCCGGTCGAGTCCAGGCGTCAGGGATGCGCGTCACGCGTCCAAGAACAGCGAGACGTGCTGAACGAATAACTCGGGATACTGGTATTGCGATCCGTGCGCCGAGTCCGGGTAGAGGATCAGCTGCGCTTTCGGCAGGTTCTGCTGCAGGATGAACGAGTTCACGGGATAGATGATGACGTCTTTGGCGCCGTTCACGACCAGCGTTGGCTGGCGGATGGACTTCAGATATTCGAACGACTTCTCCTTCGGTGCGCCCCACTTGCCGATAGCCTCGATCTGCGCGGGCGCGACTTTCTCGTTCACCTCGGGATCGCGGTTCTCCGTGCGCCGCCGGAAGCGCTGGAGGAACCTGCGGCCCGTGGCTTGGCTGGCTTCCGACTGGGTGAAGTGGACTGCGAGCCAGATCTCGTCGGGCGGATCGTACGTGGCGCTGAAAATCTGCTGCGCCTCAGACGTGAGCGTGGCCATGCCCTGGCCGCCGCGCGGCCCCGTCCCGACCAAGACGAGGCGCCTGACCAGATCGGGAGCCTGAATTGTGATCTCCTGCGCGACAAAGCCGCCGATCGAAAAGCCGAGCACGTCGACTTTTGGCAGTCCCAGCGCCTTGATGAAAGCGACGGCGTTGGCGCCCATTTTCCCGAACGTGGTCGGCGCCTCTCCAGAGGAACTGGAGACGCCCGCGTTGTTGAACAGAATCACTTCGCGGTCCTCGGCGAAACCGTCGGTCACCGCCGGGTCCCAATGGTCCATGGTGCCGGTGAAGTGCTGATTGAAGACCAGCGGCGCGCCGCCGGTCTTGCCGAAGCGGCGATAGGCGAAGCGGACGCCATTGGCCTCTACGAACTGTGTCGGCGCGGTCTGGTGGTTGCGCTGGGTCATTGAAATTCCCTTTGACGGTGGCGTTTAAGCCGGCACGCGAAGCGGTCGAAAGCGGACGGCGTCCGGACGCAGCGAAAGCTGCGAGAGGCGCGCCTCGGAAAGACCGCCCGTTAACCGGGTGCGGAGCGAATCTCCGCGCCCGAGCAGGGTCAGTTGGCGCTGTGTCCGCCGTCGACGCTAAGGACGTGACCCGTGATGAACCGGGCTTCGTCCGACGCGATGAACACGATGCCGTCGGCGACTTCCTCGGAGAGGCCGAGTTGGCCCAACGGAACCTGCGCCGCCAGCGCCGCCTTGTTCTCCGCCGTGCCGGTGAAGCGGGTCAGCATGCCGGTGTCCGTGGGGCCTGGCGCGACGGCATTCACGCGAATTCCCGACTTGGCGGTCTCGAGCGCTACCGACTTGGTGATGCCTTCGACGGCGTGCTTGGCGCCGACGTAGATCGAGGCGAAGGCTGCACCCTCGTGCCCGTAGGTCGAGGAGATATTGATGATGCTGCCGCTCCCTTGGGCCTGCATGGCGCGCACTTCATGCTTCATGCTCAGGACCACGCCGAGAACGTTGGTCTCGAACGTCGCGGCAAAGCTTTCCGCGGTCTGGTCCGTGATCGGGCCGACCGCACCTTCGGTGGCGGCGTTGTTCACGGCGACATCGAGACGGCCAAACCGTGCGACGGTCTTGTCGACCATATTGCGGACGTCATCCTCCTTGCGTACGTCGGCGTTGATGAACTCGGCCTCCGTACCCAAAGAACGCAGCTCTTTAACGAGCTCCTTGCCGGCCTCATCACGCCGACCGGCAACGACCACCTTCGCGCCCTTCGTGGCGAAGGCGACGGCGGTGGCGCGGCCGATGCCGGTCAGGCCGCCAGTGATCAAAACGACTGGAGTGGTCATGGTTCTCATCCTCATCATTTGGCCAGGCCTGCCGGCTGGGCATGACACCCTAAGCGAAACCAAATATTGGGAAATGCCAAACGATCTCCCGTTCCGCTTTTGCGTGAGGCACAAGTAAGTCGTCCTGGCGCCATTGAAAAAGACTTTGTAAGCTGGGAGACATACTTGAAAGGCATGGGATATGGCATGGAGCTACGGCATCTTCGCTATTTCGTCGCGGTCGCCGAGGAGGGCAGCCTCACCCTTGCTGCCGAGCGACGGCTGCACACGGCGCAGCCCTCCTTGAGCCGGCAGATCCGCGACCTCGAATATGAAGTCGGCGTCGAGCTGCTGACGCGTAGCGCGCGCGGCGTCGAGCTGACAGCCGCAGGGCGGGCCTTTCTCGAGCAGGCGCGGCTAGCGCTGGCGCAAACGGAATTCAGCTGTGGAGGCGGCGCGGCGCGCGGCTCAGCCCGCGAAGCCATCCTTTGTCCTCGGCTTTTTGACGGGGCAGGAAATGGACTGGCTGCCCGAAGCCATGAACATCTTGAAGGACGAACTGCCCAACGTCGACGTCACCGTTTCGAGCGATTACTCACCTCGGCTCGCGGATGCCTTGATGCGGGGCAGGCTCGACCTGGCTTTCATGCGAGCGGAGCAGCAAATGCGCGGCCTGGAATACAATATCGTCACGAAAGAACCGCTCGTCGTTGTCTTGCCAAGCGATCATCGCCTCGCGTCGCGCGACTCCATTGCGCTTCAGGACCTCGAGGGTGAGATATTCCTCGGCATGTCGGATACGGCGCCCACCTTGCAAGCGATCATCGATGATTATCTGAAACGCTCCGGGATCGATCTCCGACCAGCGCATAAGATCGATAATCTCGGAATGGCGATGTCGCTCGTTGCGTCGACGCGCGGTGTGACGTTGCTCCCCGCCTACGCAAAAAACTTTCTTCCTTGGTCAGTGATCAGCCGTCCTTTAGCGGGCGATGCGCCGACCATCGATCTCGTGGTCGGCTACAACAAGGCGAATACATCTCCAACGCTGAGGTTGTTTCTTTCCAGACTCGATCGGTTGATCTCCCGCGCCCAAATGAGATCTGCAGACGCTACAAACCCGCCAAAGGACAGTGATACGCAGTCCTAGCTCGTGTGACTATCCTACGTCTCCCGCGTTTTCTCGATCGACTCCTGGCGTCGATCCACCTGTTCGATCATCGGGGCCGATTAGAGCATTCTCGAACTCGGTGAAAAGCGGAGGTCTCGATCAAAACGATGGCTGATCACCCAGCCCGCCAAACTGGGGAATTTTACTTCGCCAGAAGCGGGGAGGTTCCGCGCGCCATCGACACGCGCCGAGCGTTTCGCCTGATCGGGCCGCCGTCAAGATCGTGAACTCGAGCGCCGGCGCGCCGACAGAAGTTCGCGACAAAGGCCGGGACCTTTTCATAAGCCAAGGCCGCATGATGGCCGCGCGTGAGCTTCTGGCGCTTCGGCAGAAGCTTGTCGAGGTGGCCGCGCCAGCGCGCAGGGTTCTCGCCCGATCGATGACCCTGCGCCTTCGCCGCGTCGAGCACGGATTCGATCCGTTCGCGCAGCCTCGATGCGGTTTCCGGCTTTTCGAGCCATAAGGGCTGCAGGATGGCGAGGATGGCTGACGTGTCAATTTCGTCCACGGCGAGATCCGCGAAAAGGGCTTGGCATATTCTTCAAGCGTCATGCGCCATTGGGCGCGATGTTTTGGGTTGCGCCATTCGGCCGCCTTGGCTCCGATGTATGCATCCGCGGCCTCGCCGAACGTCGGCTTGCCTGCCCGGGCTTTTATGGCGTCGACGCGAGCGATAATCGGGTCTAGCCCGGCCATGACTCGCGCCACGGCGCTGTCCCTCGCCCGGCGCGCATCGGCCACGCAGACCGTGGGAAATGCCCCGAGTTCCCATCTCGTGGATTTTTCCTCCGAGTGTAAAGCAAGACACCCAACGCCTCGAGTTTGTATCAACGGTGCTAGGGAGGCGATTTGCCGAACCGACAGCTTGTTCCTGATCCTCGCCATTTGCTTCCGCCAAACCTTTGTGTGCCGGTTTGTGTCCCGGTTCTATACGCGGATTATATCGGACAGGCTTGGACCACAATTGTAACCTGTACCCATCCTTTGGCCTATCCGCGCAGGGGCGACGATCGGTGAACGGGCGCTTCTTTTGTCCGTACGTACCCAGCGGCGCCGAATACCGGCGCATCTTCGCGATCGTCTCCCGGCCTAGCCCGAAAACTCGCGCCGCCTCCCGCCGGCTCTTACCTTCGACGAAGATAAACCGTCGAAGTGCTGCATAAGTCTGCACCGCAAACATCCCCGGCCGCCCCTCCGAATCAAAATTCGGAAAGCTGTCAGCCCTCAGAAAGGCCGGATTTTACGCCGCCCCAACGCTATGCCTCCGCCATTGGCAGCCACATCATTCAAACTTGATCTTAGCCAAATAATGCCGTTATCCGCCTTGAGCCAATCTATAGAGAACTTCCCATTATTTCCCCGAATGCCCTATGGTCGGCGTGTTCAGCAAGCCAAAAACAGGTGGGCCAAGCTTTGAAACAACTGATTGGAACAATCGATGCGTATTACGATGGCCAGATCATCGGTTGGGCCTGGAACCCGGAAGCTCCGGATCAAAGAGTTGAAATCGACGTCGTTGTGGATGGCCGATCAGCAAAGCGACTTGTCGCGCAAGCTTTTCGGAAGGATCTGGCGAGCGCTGGGATAGGAGACGGGAGATACGCCTTTTTCATCATGATCGACGAAGTGGCGAGCGAAGGAGCCCGCCTCGTTGACCTCCGCTTCGCCAGTACCGGCGAGCCCCTGTCTCGATCGCCAATTGACTTGACCCAAACATTGACGCCGCACAAAACGCGCCTGCTTGAACTCCTCCAAGGCTCGCCGTTTTGGGTGTCTGACTTCCGATTTGATGGTCGGGAGTGCGCGGTCTCTGGTTTTTATCACCCCAAAAATGGCCGAGCGCCGGTGGCGACGCTGGAGCTCGACGGCGTCAAGCCCATCGACTTCGCGTGGCTTCCTGTGGACGAGACAACACGTCGCAGTTTCTGGTTTTTGTCGCCTAAGACAGGCGGCTTTGAGGCCCGATTCGCAATCGGTCAGATGCCGCCGACCTCAGATGACGCTTTTCGCATCAGCTTGCGCGATCCAATCGAAGCGCTTGACCCTCTCCGAGCCTTTTCAATCCCGGCTTCAATCCCGGATTACAGAAATCTGCCATCCGCGGACCGCCAGAGACGCGTCATGGGGTGGGCAGATGATTTGCGCTTCGTGTTTCTCGGTCGCACGCATTATGAGACCAACCGAATGCTTATGGCGATGTACGGCAAGCCAGTCGCTCGCGTACGACGACTGCTTGATCTTGGCGTCGGTTGCGGCCGCATTGCGCGGCATTTTCTTGCGCGCGAGCACCACATTGAGGTGCATGGGATAGACATCGATGCAGACAACGTCGCGTGGTGTCGCGAGCATCTGCCGAGGGGGCGCTTTTTGCCCGGACGGCTCACTCCGCCGCTCAATTTTGCTTCCAACTTTTTCGATTTCGTCCACGCTAACTCTGTCTTCACCCATCTTACCGAAGATATCCAAGACCTCTGGCTCGACGAAATCGCCAGGATTCTCACGCACGACGGGATTGCAGTTATCACAGTTCACTCGGAAACCGCCGCCGCCTATGCGCGAATGCCGCTGGAATGGCTGGATCGCTGGGTTGCGCAAGGCATTGATGCGTTCGGCGTCAATGAAGATCTAGCGGGTTTTATCGATGATCCCGAATACTATCGAAATTCATATCATACTACCGAATATATCAGGGAGCATTGGGCGCGCCATGTCAGCGTCCTTGGGTTTCATCGGCACCTGTTTGGATACCAGGACGCCGTCGTCATTCGAAAGAAGCAAGCGACATCGCAAGATGTAGGCAATTCGATCGCTTGCGCTGTGCTCCCCATCAAGGAGCATCCAGCTGACGCACCAATGTGCGGATTCGATGCGCCTATGACCAAATCGCGTGAATTTCGTATTGCTTATCTGCGATATGTCGATCTGCTCATCCGGTCTGTCAACAACACAATCTACGAGGATCCTCCGCTGACGACATGGGGAGATCGGGAATTCGATACCAACAAGCGGGCATTGGGACGCGATTGGCCTTCGCAGGCGCATACAATGATCGGAACCGCGAGATTGCGCAATCTCGCTGACCTCGTGACGTGCACGCTCGATGACGGGATACCGGGCGACTTCATCGAGACCGGCGTTTGGCGCGGCGGCGCTTGCATTCTTATGCGTGGGCTGCTGGCGGCTTACGGCGACACGACCCGCCGCGTTTTCGTGGCGGATTCGTTCGCGGGACTGCCCGCGCCCAGTCCGGATCGCTATCCTTCTGACAAAGACGACACGCTCTATCTCTATCCCGAGCTCGCCATATCCCGCGAACAAGTTCGGGGCAACTTCGAAAGATACGGGCTACTCGACGAGCGCGTTGTTTTCCTAGAGGGGCTTTTCAAAGATACTCTACCCTCACTGCGCCACGAGCGCTTCTCTATCCTACGTCTTGATGGCGACATGTACGAATCGACGATGGACGGCCTTGAAAACCTGTATGACGCCGTGGCGGTCGGAGGCTTCATTATCGTAGACGATTACGGCGCAATCGAAGCGTGTCGTCGCGCAGTCCACGACTTTCGCGAGGGGCGCGGGATCACCGAGCCCATCGTCGAAATCGACTGGACGGGCGTCTATTGGCGCAAACAGCGCGCTTAGTCGATTTTCGACGTCAACGCCGCAATAAAGTCCTCGCGTTTCCCGATGTTATCGAAAAGGACGTTAGAACTCGGCCTTAATGGTGGCCATTTGTGCGGGTTGGCGGTGAAAGATCTGGCGTTTTCACACTCGGAACGGGCACCGGCTTGGCACCGGGCACGGGTGTAATCACCCCACCGCCTGGAGCCTGAACGGACCCGTTAAAAGCTGATCCGGACGAGGGTGAGGCCTCAGTCTGAGCGCGTCCAAGGGAATTGGACGTTTGCGCCAAAACGGGCAAGGCCGCGACGACGGCGACAAGCGCAGCAGCGAGACCGGCATAAGCGAGCGACGGCGGTTTCATGAACATACTCCCTTTGTTACACTCGTGAGCAGGGCGGAGCGCCGCAATACATGTCCCGCTCGGATAGCGAAAGTCACCTATTGCTCGCTGATCGTCGCCGAGGGAGTGCCACTAGATCCCGAATTGAGAACGACGCTGTTGTTCTTGAACGAGATTAGGTTGCCGCCGGAGGCGAAGGTCCAGCCGACATAATTGCCAGTAATCGTTGAGCGGGTGACGAACACATATGATAGAGCGCCCACCGAATACACTCCAACGGTCCCGTTATTGGATATGGTGGAGCTGTCGATTACGGCGAGAAGATAACCGCCGGCAGGCTGAGTGACGAATCCGTAACTGGAGTTTCCGGAGACCTGGGTGTCCCTCATTTCGAGGTTCACTTGCGTGCTGCTCGGAGCGCCCAGATACACGCCCCCAGCGTTGCCCTCGATTCGAACCTCCTTGAGATCGACCAGCGCGTTGCCAGCGCTCGGCTGGACAACGATACCGGCGCCAGTATTATTCCTTATCAATGAATTATAAACGGAAAGTCGGGATCCGGGGTCGGAAGGTTGGAAGTAGATCCCCCCACCCGCGTTATTGATGTGGACGTTTTCGACGATCAGTCCGGCCCCGTGGGTGAAACTGATGCCGGGGACGCCTTGGTCGAAGATAAGGATATTCTTGATCACCACGGTGATCCCGCTCCCGTTGATGATGAATGGGCCTCCTCCGGCCGTAGTACCCGCGCAGTCGATCGTCAACGATACGGTGATAGTGACAGTCAAACTGTAATCCTTACTATCAAGGCAGGAGACCATTCCGCCTGTAACAGTCTGGGTGACCGCGCGGGCTAGGGTTGCGCAAGGGGTTGTCAAATCGCAGGCATTGGCATCGTTACCGTTGGCTGACACGAATGTTTTGAATAAAGCGGCGTGAGCCAGCATTGGCGAAAAGCCAGTAAGGAGTGCGGCGCCGAGAGCGGCGCGGATGAGCGCTAATTTCATGATACCCCCCTGATATTGGATAAGCCTTTAATTCAGAAACCGCACCGGACTCTCGGCGAGTTCGAATTTTGTCTCATCTGCGAGGATGACGGGTCAATGCCACCTTGGCCTTTTTTTGTTCCGTCGCGATTGCTGTTGGAATTTGCTTTGCCGCGATCTCCAGCGTTACGAGGTTACCGCATCATGCGGCGAGGTCAATCATTTGATCTGACATTCCCCAGACGAACGGCGAACGAGCCTTGATCAGCCTCCAGTAAGGCGATGTGATAAGCCCGCTGTCTCGCGAGCTATCGCCGATTTTTGGTGATGGCCTGAAGGATCAGGCGGCGGCGGTTTGGGATTGAAGGTCGCCTGGCTTAGCGATGACCTCGCACCCGTCGGTAAACTTCACACCTCGAATGATCTTTGGCAACTGGTTGTGGCCGTCAAGGCGACGCCAAGTCTTCTGCGCGCCTTCGACCAGCTTGAACACCATGGCGAGCGCGGTCCTGTTCGAGAGGCATCCCTTCGAGCGGATCGTCCTGTGTCGGACGGTCGCGAAGGTGCTTTCGATTGGATTCGACGTGCGCAGGTGTTTCCAATGTTCGGCCGGGAAGTCGTAGAAGGCGAGCAGCGGGTCGCGGTCTTTCTTCAGGCATTCGGCGGCCTTCTCGTACTTGACCCCATAGGTCTCGACGAAGGCGTCGAACGCCGCCTCGGCGTCCTTCCTTGTTTCGGCCATCCAGATGTCTTGCAGCATGCGCTTGGCCTTGGGCTGCTGGCTCTTGGGCAGCTTGTTGAGGATGTTGGCGGTCTTATGCACCCAGCATCGTTGCTCACGGGTCTTGGGCCAGATCTCGCCGATCGCCTTCCAGAAGCCGAGCGCTCCATCGGCGACGGCGACCTTGGGCGCCGTCGACAGACCCCGGCGCTTGAGATCGAGCAGCAGGGCGCGCCAGTCGTGAGCGCTCTCGCGCGCGCCGTCGACAAAGCCGAGCAGCTCCTTCTTGCCCTCCGGCGTGGCGCCGATGATGACCAGGATGCATTGCGCCCCGTCCTCCAGACGCGCCTGCAGGTAGACGCCGTCGGCCCAGACGTAGACGTAGCTCTTGGCCGACAGGTCGCGCTCGCTCCATCGCTTGTGTTCGTCGATCCAGACGTCCTTCAGCCGCACGATGGTCGTTGCCGACAAGCCAGGAGCATCCTTGCCGAGCAAGGCGGCCAGCGCCGGCGCGAAGTCGCCGGTCGACACGCCTTTCAGATAGAGGATCGGGATCAGCGTATCGAGGCTCTTCGAACGCCGGGCGTAGGGCGGCAGGATTGCCGGCGTGAAACGGATACGCGCCGGATCGTCGGCGGCCGCCTCCCGGTCGCGCACGCGCGGCTGGCGCACCGCCACAGGTCCGATGCCGGTCATGATCTGGCGCTCGGGCAGATGCCCGTGCCGCACGACGCGGCGGCAGCCGTCGTCGGTCTTCAGATCGGCGGTCGCGGCCAGAAACTCGGACACTTCCGCTTCGACCGCCTGCGTCAAAAGCGCCCGCGCGCCATCGCGCAGAACCTCGGTCAGCCGGTCGGTCAAAATTCCTGGCTGAATCAGTTCGACAACGTTATCGTTGGACACGGCATATCGCTCCTTCGGTGGAGAAGTGGAGGCTCGAACACCCCCACGATATGCCGCCTTCCCCGAATTCACGCCCTCACCAACTTTCGGAAATAGCTCCTGTCTCGCCCCTCGGAACGCCATCTCTCGGCTCGCCGACGACTTCACGCCGCCACGCCGCAAGAATCCGCAAGCTTCTTCACCGCCGCCAGTTACGCAACAGGCGACGCTTGGCGCAGCGCCTCTTTTTTTAGCAACCGGCCTTTCTAATTGCCGAAAATATCAATGAATGAACTTCCTCAATAATTTTTCAGCAATCAAACTAATCGCTAAGCAAGATGTTGCATAGACAAGAAGGTATGGAATATTGAGAAACTTGTCAGGATAATCCTCATAATACGAATATCTAATCCATTCTATACATTGAAGCAAGGGATTTAGTGCCAGAAATTGCCCATATGGGTCTGGAATTGCTGCGGGGAAGTAAACAATACCCGATGCAGCCCAAATAACCGGAGCCGAGATGTTAAAAACATACAGCCATAACGGAACTACGCAAGCGATCAAAGCGTTGAGAGCGCCCACGCAAAATGCTAGATAGATAGTTGCCGCAACCGCATATACGATTCCTGTCCAATCTCTGGGCGAAAACGTATTTGATGGCGAAAACAGATTTGAG
This sequence comes from uncultured Alphaproteobacteria bacterium, assembly GCA_963815815.1. Classification (GTDB taxonomy): domain Bacteria; phylum Pseudomonadota; class Alphaproteobacteria; order Rhizobiales; family Beijerinckiaceae; genus Methylocapsa. The sequence goes on along the minus strand of CAWFIA010000001.1, from coordinate 773,345 downwards.
TTCACAATAAATATTAATAATACGACCACAAAAATGACGATTGCATTTGCCGTTTCTAATATTCCTTTTGCAATCATTATATCAAACACGCGCACTCTACTAAAGTATAAAAGCGGACGATTCGTTATAATAGAAACTACAATTTGACGAGACATGTATACATAAATAACGAAGGGTAAAATCGACAGGCCAAAATAGATAATTTGATCCGCTCCCACAGGAGGTAACCTACCGAACAGTTGAAAGATAGCAACCACCACTACTAGGTGCCCGAGGGGCATCAGCAAAAGAATCAAGAGTCCCGTGCCATAAGGTCCTGTCAAGATTTTAATGTCGCGCAGCAGAATCGCTCTTATAACTGCAAGAGTAATAGACAATGCAGAAGCCGGAGGTCGGCTCCGTAGCTCGATCATCGGCTTTAGCTCCTTCCGGGCATTCACGGGTTTGTTTTTTAAAAATCGATGACGTCTTCAATGTGGCGGTAGCTCCTGTTTGCCGGGCGAATAAGCGTCAAGGCGGCAATAATCCGGCGCATTGGAGATCCCCTTCGGCCTTGTCAATTTCTTTGAGGCCCCCCTAAATTTAGGCCACAGAAAACGGGAATTTCCGCCTGTTCGAGTTCATGGCGCGACGAGCGCCGGTTGAGCAATTTGTCAGCGATACCGGCGGCTTATTATGGAGCGCACGGTAGTTCTTGAGCCACCCCTCCATTTTCTGCCTCGCGCCTTCGAGGCCCATGAACCAACCAGGAGCATAACTGGAAAATTCCAGTACAGAATCGCCGAGTTTAAGGGAGCAGGTCAACTGACCAGGCATAGGCAAGACAATCTGGCGCACCAACTCTCGCGCGCCGGCGGTTAATGGAGGCCGCGACTGACTGTCTGTCTAGCGCAGCAAGGCCGATTTTCTCTAGGTTGTCGGTTCAGCTTCAGCGAGTTCGAGCGGTGAGGCGGCGGATCTCGCCACATAAAGTTTCATAATTACGATGCTGCCGCCGGAGCTCTGCATTCTCCGCGCGCAGGCGGGCAAGCTCCGCCTCTGTCCGGGTTCGATAGTCCTCCCAATTCGGGTAAGCCAAACCCTGGTCACGGTCGAAAACGCGTCGCGGGACGCTCGACCCCATTTCTTCAAAGAGGGCGCGGATCAAGCTTTCGAAAGCAGGGTTCGTCCGCAGCAATGCAATGAAATGCTGCAACGCTTCGGGCAGATTGGAGCCAAAGAACAGAACCCCAAGCCCATAGCCGTGGAAGAATTCGAAGGTAGAGTAGATCTCCTTGATTTCGTTCCAGAATCTCCACACTCCGAAACCGCGCTCACGCATCCAGGTGTCGTGGAAGAGCACGACCGAGCGATCGCTCAGCGTGTCTCGCCATGTCTCGAAATCGGCGCGAACAGCCTCGTAGGAGTGGAGGCCATCGATGTGCAGCAGATCAACGCCGCCCGCGTTGAAACGCCCGCGCGCATCGGCAAAGGTCGACCGAATGAGTTCCGCGCTTGGGAACTGGGCATTTATGTATTCCGAGAGCGATGCGAACAGAGCGTCGCCCTCGTAAAATCCTGTATGCGGATCGCCGGCCCAGGTGTCAATGCCGTAAAGACGGCAAGAGGCGAGCTCGCGTCTGGCAGCGTCACAAGCTGCGATAAAACTCGCCCCATGATGGACGCCAAGTTCGACGACGACCTTAGGAGCAAGGAGTCTCATCAGCAGGTAAAGGAACGGAATATGCCCGTGCCATGAAGTGACGGGGAGGCGCGGCGGCAATTTAGACGCCGATGCGGCAATATCATGGAAAATTAGTTCGGCGCCACTAACGGTCAACCGGCCGATCTCTGGTGTCGCGGTGGAAATCATGTTGCTGGCCAGTTCGCTATGAGTAATTTCTTGGAAAAGGGGCACCATAGCTTAACGGAGAGGAGCCTCACTTGGAAGACCATATCGCGTTATATTCAAGGTATATGCAGTAAGACCTCAATGTCCGCGTTTTTTTGGCGATTAAGGCGGCTCCCGCACGTGCGCTGGAGCGAGCGCCTATTGCCCGGATTTGCCGGGACTATCCTCGCAGAGAGCTATGAAGAGGAGGAGATGTTTGTCGGAATCGATACCACGAAACGCCGGCGCGATCGCAGATGGGGGTCCGAAAAGGGGAGATCCGCTCCCTTGGCGATCGACGCCACGCCTGATACAGCCGCCCGATTGGCGCAAACTTGCGGGCGCGCTACGACACGGCTCAACTTGCTCGGTCTTCCCCCAAACTCATTTGGCCGCCCGAGCTTAAATTGTGTGCGCCGACGCTGTGAGAGCCGTCTCGCCCCCAATCGCGATCATTCGGCGCAGAACAGCCCTTTCTTGACAGATGGCATCTGTCATGACATTCGAAGCGCAATCGCGACGTTTGACATAGCGTTCGGTCCGCTTTCAAGCAAGAGTTTGACACAGTAACAGAAAGACATCTGGTGGGTCAACATGCACATAGACTCAGTTCGCTTTGACAATTCTATATTAACTGGCCTTGTAGTAGATGAAGGGGGACGCCAGCTTCGTGAATTGACCCTGGATGTTTATTTAGACGACAAATTTTGCGGTTCCGGAAGCCCGGTCTTCCCTGCCCTTGGTCCTGCCGGCGACGTGCTGTCACGCACCGGCGCCTTTCGGATCTATCTCCCTGAGGTGAGCCACGAAAGACAGGTGTTGGTAGAGATCCGGGATAGCGCCTCGAAGGCCATCCTGATAAAGCAAGAATTCGACCAGCTCCCAACGCTGTCAACGCAGGGGCTGAATGCCAAGACGGTGATCGGCATTCACCGCGCGCCGCTTGCAGGCGTCGACGGGTTTGCTCTCAGTGCGGGAAAATTGTCTGTAAGTGGGTTAGTCCTGTCGCCCGGCGGCGACCCCCGACGCGTTTCCGTGACCGGCGATGAAGGCGTCGCCTATGAATTTATTTACCCGCTGCCCAATCCATCTGCGAAGGACGTATACTGGTACTGGCCAAATTCTGGCTTTTCGGCTTATCATTTAGTAATCGATCTGGCGCAAACGAGTTCTGATGGAACGTCTTACGCGTTCAAGTTTAGCTTCGATGGCGAAGACGTGGATAATTGCGCGGATATTAAAAATACCTTTTGGATTCCGAAGAATATCAATGCCTATCAGAATTATCCGCCTCAGGACAATTTGAAGCGCGTTCAGGCTTATGACAATATTTCGGGCGTGACAGTAAGAGGATATAGCGATAGTCGCCGGATCTGCGAAATCGCCAAACGGTATGGTCTAAACCTCGCCGGTGCTAAAGTGTTGGATTGGGGCGTCGGTCATGGGCGCGTAATCCGTCACTTCCATTCCATCGACGCTAGCGTGCAGGCCTATGGAATCGACATAGACGAGGACAACGTCGCGTGGGCCCGCAAACACCTTCCGGAGGTCGCTGTCTCCCATGGCCCGCTCATGCCGCCGACCGACTATCCCGAAGACGAGTTTGACCTAGTATACGGCATATCGGTTATGACTCACTTGACACGCTCTGTTCAAGAAGCATGGCTGAAAGAGATTTGCCGCATCCTCCGTCCGGGGGGTATGGCCTTGCTGACTTTCGCGGGCAACACCGCCGTAGCTTTCTCCTCGCGTTTCCTCGATAAGGAGTGGATGGACGAATATCTTCACTCGGGACGAGGACGGGATCTCCCGTCGGGAGATTTGGTTGGGAAGATCAGTGATCCGAGTTATTATCGAAACGTAAAAATCTCTTCTGCCGAAGTCGCCAGGCTTTGCAATCCTTATTTCGAAGTCCGCGACGTTCTCGAGTGCATGTTTGGCTATCAGGATCTCGCTGTCCTCACCAAGGGCGCCTAAAAAAGGCGAGACATTCCAAAGGAGCGGCGAAGTCTCCTTTTCGAAGCTAGGCACGCATAATGTCTGAACCGTTCGTCGTTTCCGTCCATATTCCGAAAACCGCAGGAACCACGGTCGCCGAAGTGTTTAGCCGATGTTTCAATCGCCGCATTTTTTTTGAATACGAGGGCTATGACAAACCGGTAATAAATCCCGACGTAGCGAAAAATATCAGCTTTATAAGGTCTTATTTCGACGTCATTCACGGGCACTTTTACGCGTGGAAATATTTTGACGCGTTTCCTCACGCAAAGTTCATCGCAACCATCCGGCACCCGGTGGAGCGTGTCATTTCTCAATATATGCACGAATTGAACGAGGATTCATCGACGGCGTCGTACCACGATGATTTGGTCCGGGGCAAAATTGATATTGTAGATTTTTCCGGCATGGAAGGAGTCGGTGACGCTATGTTCCGGCACCTGGCTGGCCGCCCCTTAAAAGATTACGATCTTCTTATTCTTTCAGAGCATTTGGAGCTGTCGCTCACGCTCTTCAGCGCAATAATACGTCCAATTGACCTCGAGGGCCACTTCGGCTGTCCTTTGAAACTACCACGCGAGAATGTTGGAAGTTCGCGGCAAACCAAAATCGAAGTTAGCCCGGCTGTGCGTTCGAAGATATTCAATAACACATATATAGATAACGCGATTTATTCGGAAGCGGAGAGCATCCTTTCCAGGTTAGCGTCCCGATGGGCGTGAATTTCCGAGGGACAAGACCATGATGCAAAACAGATTTTCGATGGCGGAGTGGGCGAGATTTTTATGGCCGCAGACAAACCGGAGTACCGGCAAGATCATCGAACAGCTGAGAGCGCCGAACGGCCAAATTCCGAACGATTTTTTGAAGAGCTCCTTTGTCCGAAAATTTCGTGAACATTTCGACCTAGAGTTCGACGCGCAATTTTTCCGTCAACGATATGAACATGTCTTGCCGCCCGAACTTACTGCGCCTTCTGGAAGCGACGATGCCCTGTTTCGGTATTACCTGACCCATGTTCGCGAGGCGTTCCTTGACCCGAACAGTATGTTTTTGGAAGCGGATTACCTGGCGCTCAACGAGGACGTCTGCGTCGCCGTTGATGCGGGTCATTTCCTTTGTGGCTTTCATCACTGGGTTTTGCACGGCCGCAGGGAGAAACGCTCTTTCCGGAGGCCCCCCCAGCAGTTGCCCAAATCCACTTCCGGAAGACAGGCGGTCGAAGACCTTTTCGACCGGCATTATTATGTCAAAATAGCTGAGGAAGCCACCCATTCGCAGATTCGGGAAGAGGACGCCCTTGATCATTTCTTGCTGATTGGACAGAGTTTGGGGCTTGTTCCAGCTCCGCCAACCATATTCGATGAAGAATTTTATACTGCATATTATCAGGACGTGAAGCAGGCGAAAACTCAAGGGAAAATTCCTTCAGGATATTACCATTATGTCCGTGCAGGAAGGGCCGAGGGACGGATTCCGACTCATGATTTGGGGCGCCTTCTGGAGGCCAAGTTGGGGGAACTTGGCAATCCGGAGGGCCTGCAAAGACTGAATGGCCTTCGGCATCGGCTAAAACCCGTGCCGATGCAAATTTCTTCGAGATTTCGACCGGTCATGAATGTATTCATTCCTTCGCTTGATCCGGACCTCATGTTTGGCGGATATATCGCCTTTCTTAATTTCTTGTGTAGGCTTGTTGAAAACGGCCATGAAATTCGTTTTTTGATCATGGAGGATGGTCAGAGCAACCGGTCGTGGTTCCTCAAAGGAATAGCTTCGCGTCCCCGTTGGGTTAAAGCCTTTTCGGGGCAACAGGTTGTGAACATTAGCAGCAAAGATAGGAACATAGAATTCAATGAGGATGATATTTGTATAGCTTATTCTTGCTGGATTATGCATGAAGCATGGAGCGTCGCTCGCCATTTGCGAAATCGAATTGTTATTTTCTTTATTCAGGAATATGAGCCAATTTTTAACGAATTCAACTCCCTGCATTTCATCGCTAATTCGGCGTATCTATTGCCACATGTTGCTATTTTCAATTCTGAATTTTTGCTCCGCTACTTCGAAGCGGAGAAGATTGGAGTGTTTTCGCAGAATGGTACTGGGAAATTCTTGCACTTCAACCATGTAATCGGGAATGTTTCACCTGACCCGGCAAAGCTCTCAAGGACCGGGGCGCGGCGCCGGCTTATTTGCTATGCGCGACCTGAGAGGCACGCCGGGCGAAATCTTTTCGAGATTTGCGTCATGGCTCTGTCGCTGGCTGTGAGCGAAGGTGTATTTGAAGGAGATTGGGAATTTGTCGGCATCGGATCGCTTCACGCGGGAAATACAGTGGAATTGGGCGCGGGAGTCGAAATGACCATCATTCCTCGCGTGGAGCAGCACAAATATGAGGCTCTTCTCCAGTCTTTCGACGTGGGCCTTTCGTTGATGTGGGCTCCCCATCCGGGCGTTATGCACTTTGAAATGGCAAAAGCAGGGATCGTTACTGTAACCAATGTATTCGGCAACAGGACAAGTGAGGCGCTGTCCCAGTTCGGCCATAATATTGTTCCGTGTGAAGCGTCAATCGATGGTATTGTCGAAGGCCTTCGAACAGCTGTCCTGCGTTCAAACGATTTGACTTCCAGGATTGAGGGCAGCCAAATCGGCGCTCCGTCAGATTGGGATACTGTGTTCGACAAGGCCTTCTTTCAAAAGCTCAAGGATCTGCTTTCAGGATGATCAGGCGAGTTGGGCAGTTTATGCTAGGTGCTGGAAGATGCTGAGCCGGCGCAGTTTTGGCCGATTTGTCGTGGAGGCCATAACCTGGGCAGGCCCATGCGGCTTTGGCCGGGCACTTGCCAAAGAATGCGAGGAAGCGAAACCATTCACGTTAGACGATGTGTCATTGCTTTTGCCAAATGTCGAAGACGCCGAACCCATTTATCAGGTTATCGCCTACTATTATCCGTCATGGCATCGCGATCCCGAACTCGCCGCGCGGGTAGGAAAAGATTCTGAGTGGACGGAATGGACGGTACTTCGTGACGCAAAACCGGTGACATCGTGCGAGATCGAGCCAAAGCATCCGCTCTGGGGTAACTACGACAACAGCGATCCGACCAATGTTGAGCGCGAGATCGACGCGGCGGCTGACGCTAATATAGACGCGTTCATGTTTGATTGGTATTATAACAATGGTAAGACATTTTATCAAAGTCCATTGGACAACGGATTTTTAAAAGCTAAAAATCAGACGAAAATGAAATTCGCGCTTATGTGGACGAATGCCAATATGCCGGGGTGGACGTTTGACTATTCGCATTATGACTTTGAAAAAATGAGTTCGTATTTTCTAGAACATTATGCTCGATTGCCTAATTATATGAAGCTGCAAGGTAATCCAGTATTCGGCGTTTTCAATGTGACGGCGCTCAAGACGGCGCTCGGCGTTCCTAAACTACGTCGGCAATTGGAAGAGTGGCGCGCGCGCGCCCGCGAGGCTGGTTTTGGCGGCCTCTTTATCGTCGCTTCGGAAGCATATGGTCCCGGCGACGACCTAGCTGAAATGGGCTTCGACGCGGGGACAAAGTACCATACGTTTTACGGGGGAAGCCCGGGTACAAGCACCTATCGCGACGCAGCAATCCAGACGATCCGCTCTTGGATCGAGACAGCGCGGATCCAGAAGGTGCCTATTTTCCCCGACTGCCCCGTTGGCTGGGATGATAGCCCACGCCGAGGCGCCACGACACACGTCGTCCTAAATCGGTCGGCCACGCAATATGGAGCATTGTTGACTGCTGCCAAACGCTTCGTGTCTGAGAGAGCGATCGATCCGCCAGTAATCTTTTTATCTTCCTGGAACGAGTGGACTGAAGATCACTATTTGGCGCCTGATGAAGCTTACGGCAACAGCTACTTGGATGCAGTTCGTCAAGCCTTCGCAGGGCGAAAATGACCCAACGACAAAACAGGCGCCGGCTATTGCGCTAATCTGAACGAGCGTCAATAACTGCCGTCGGGGCGCGACGTTAGGCATTGGTGAATACGGCGGGGGCGGCAACTCACAAACACCCGCTCTCCCGTACTTTCGCTCTGGCCCGAGTTTTGCTTCCTGTCACGCGGCCTTGCGGAGAGGTCGCCACCAGCGCGGCCCAGCTCGCCGGTGGATCAGGCTGGCAGGCGGCGCCTCCGCTTCGTGCTCGACACGACAGGCCGAGGCGCCGGTGATCGAACGCCCCGGCGGCGAGCGTCGTGCGGGCTGACATCATGGCGGCGCCGATCAAGGTGTGCCTGGCATGGGCACTGGATTGGAGGTGGAAGTCCTTTGCGGGGCGAGTTGGTAGCAACCGCGAGCCGGAGGCAACTGCACGCAGGGTCTGCCGTCGAGAGACGCCTATGACCCTGGCGCCGCGAGGCCGTGTGGGGAAGAAGCCCGAGGCGAACCGCAGCACCGAACGAAAGTAAACCCCCGAGCAAGCCGAACCGGCCGGGTCAGCGTGTCTTCGAACGCGACGCCCGAAATCCAACCGAGGCCGGGACGGTAATAGGGGCGGGAGCGGCGGGACATCCAGTGTTCTTACCCAGGGAGGTCTGCGTGGGTCCGCGTGAGCGGTAGACCCGAAGGAGGCAACGACGACGGGACGATGTCCACGCAGAAGTCGGATCTCTTCATATGAGCCGGGAAGCCGGCGAAAGCCGGTGGAGCAAAGGGAGAGATGGATTGAAAAAGACGGGACCACGGCAATTGAGCCTCGTGTTCGCCGACAGCCCCTCGGGGGGCGGGTCGTCCGAGCCCTCGGACGCATCCGAGCGGCGGAGCTTCCTGCTGCACAAAGCGAGGACCAAGAAGACGACAGGTTCTGCCGCCAGCGTGGCCGACGATAGTCGGCTGCTCGAAGAAGTGGCGTCGGAAGCCAATCTGGCCAAGGCGCTGCTGAACGTAGTACGCAATAAGGGAGCGCCGGGATTGGACGGACAGACGGTCGAGGCGGCGGAGGCGAAAGCGCCGTCGATCATCGCCCGTTTGCGCCGCGACTTGCTGACGGAACGCTACAGGCCCGGCGATGTCCGCCGGGTTTGGCTGCCGAAGCCCGGGGGCGGGCATCGTGGGCTTGGCATTCCGAATATTTTGGACCGGACGGTGCAGCAGGCGGTTCTTCAAGTATTGGAACCGATCTTCGAACCGGCCTTCCATCCCAGCAGTCACGGTTTCCGGCCAAAACGCGGGGCTCACACCGCCATTGCTGAAGCAACGGGGTACCTGAAAGAGGGATATCAAACGGTGGTTGATCTGGATTTGGCCAAGTTCTTTGACCGAGTTCCGCATCAGCGCCTGTTGGCCCGGATCGCCGAGCGCGCGAAGGACCAACGGATAATCACTTTGGTGCGCCTGATGCTGACGGCGTCGGTGGTGATGCCGGACGGGACGAGGGTCGCCGTCAAGGAAGGAACTCCACAAGGGGGGCCGCTTTCGCCAATGCTTTCCAACGTTGTCCTCAACGAACTGGATGGCGAACTGGCAAGGCGAGGCCTCCGGTTCGTTCGATACGCCGACGACTGTAATATCTTCGTGCGAAGCGAACGCGCCGGACAGCGCGTCATGACATCAATCCAGAAATTCCTGGAAAACCGCATGCGGCTCCAGGTCAACGAGGAGAAGAGTGACGTTCGCAAACCGGAGGATGTCCACTTTCTTGGCTTTCGTTTCCGCTGTGCGAAGGAGGGTGAGGGCGACAATGTCGCCGTCTTTCCTTCGCGCAAGACGGAACGACGACTGATGACGACGATGCGGGGAATGACGCCCCCAAATTGGGGACGCTCCATCTCCTCGTGCATGGAAGACATCAGCCGCTACCTGACAGGCTGGATATCGTACTTCCGGCTTTGCACGCCGGACGCGATAAAAGGATTGGGCGTCATCGACGCTCACGTCCGCCGCCGGATCAGGGCGATCATCGTCCGGCAGAAGAAGCGGCAACGCTTTCTCTACCGGCACCTGAAAGCCAAAGGCGTCAGCTCCAAGGCTGCCAATGGCTGTGCGTTCTGCGGCAAAGGAGCATGGGTGAAATCGAACCGCCCGGCGATGACGAAGGCCTATCCACCGTCTTGGTTTGACGGGCGTATGGCCTCGCTCAAAGCCTTGTGGAACGATCTCAACCTGTCGCGGGTATCGGCCCAGCTATCGCTGGAGTTCTGACATATCGATCCAAAGAGCCGGATGCGGGCCCGCATGTCCGGTTCTGTGAGAGGCGTGGCGGAGCAATCCCCACGCCTACTCGACGCGGAGCAAGCAGACCTGCAATCATCGGTCCGGCATCGCTGGCGGGCGGCTGCGCCGAAGGCCGCGGGCCGAAACGGACATCGCGCCGCAGCACGTATGTAGATCCGCGTTTTGGACCATCAGCCACGCGTTGAATCTCTACGTTGGCGAGCCCAGGATGGGCGTCGCGGTTGGCCGTCGATCAGAACGGACGCCGCTAGACGATAGAATGGTAGTCGACATATGAAGAGGGACCGCGGAAGATGTTTGCGCGATGTGCTGGCGTTCCCAATCGCGCCGAAAGCGGATTTTGGCAAGTACGCGACGCTGAATGCCGTCGCGGCGCTTTGCCCGACCAACGACATCGACGCGCGGCGCCAGCTGTTCGTCGTCGCCGCCGACTACTCTCTTGCTGAAATCGGGCACATCGACGCGCGAGCCGGCGCGCCGACGACCCAAGCCGCGGAATGAGGATCAAGTGATGACAGGTCAGAAATTGTCCGCCGCCCTCGCAGAGAGTTATCTCGCCGAATGGGAGTTTTCGCTCAGCGGCCCGATGCATCAGAACGATCGCATCGTAGCCGAACCGCTGTTTGAGCGGGCGAAGATCGCCCTTGACGCTGGCGCGCCGAAAGTCGCGATGCGCTTGATCAAGCAGGGTCTCTTTTCCGACAAATGCGCCGGGAGCCGCGCATGAGCGATGAAGGCGCCCATAACCGGCGCATGTTCGACGGAATTAAACGCCGGTTTCGCGAATATGACAAGCGCAAGCGGGAGGCCGATCGGCATGCGGCGGCGGCGGCCCAACGCGCCGACGCCATGCTCGACCGGATCTTCGCCGAACATGGGAGGCGAAATGAACAGAGATAGATCCCCTCACGCCAATCAAAACTTCGACGCCGTCATCGCGGAGTTCGCCGTCTTTCTTCAAGCGCTGCTCGACCCTGAAAAGTCCCGGCGCGCCGACGAATGGACAAGGGCCGAACTTGCGCGGATCTGCGCGGAGCATAGGAAAGGCGCCTCATGTTGATGGGACGCCCTCTCGCCATCACCGCGATCGCCGCATCTCGTCCGTCAGCGATCCCGCTATTAAGTCGTCGGTGACGCCGCACGTGGCGTCGCGCGGTGCGGGGTGCCCCGCGGCGCTGTGCGGCGTCCCGGGACGGCCGACCACGGCTTCGGCTTGCGGGACCGACCGTCCCCTTTGCTTGCCAGGTCGCTGGCGTCGTGGCGGTCAGAAGCTGGCGACGAATACGGCGCCAAGGATGGCGGCGCTGCGGATCAGTCGAATGCTGTCATGTCTTTATCCTTCTTAATTGAGGATTCGGCGCCGCTCGTCATCCGGCGTCGGCGCCTTCAAGCGGATCGGCCAGCGGCGTCGGCCGATCCTTTCTTCCACCTATCCGCTAATTGGCGTCCTGCGCGGCGCGCTCCGCCTCCATCAGCTTCTTCTCGTCCTCGGCCGTCAGCACCGGCGGCTCTTCCACGAACTTCAGACTGTTGATGTTTCCGGTGAATTTAAACGGAACCTGATAGTCGGCGTCGTCCACTGGCGTGCCGGTGTCCTGCCCGATGTCAAAGGTTTCATCCCACGGCAGGGTGAGCGGCACGGTGTGCTCCATCGTCTGGGTCGAGACCACCTTGCCGTCGACTTTGAATGTCCCGGTTCCGCCGCGCCCTAGCCCGCTTATGTTGTTGAACGCCAGCGTCGCAAAGCCCAGACCGTCGTACTTAAAGTCATATTCGAGCGTGTGCTTGCCTGGCGTCAGCGGCACATCGCTTTGCCATTTGACCCGCTTGAGGTCGAGCAGGTTCCAGGTGAACACCGGCTTACCCTTCAACAGATACATGCCATAGCCGCCGAAGCGACCCCCGCGCGTCACGATCATGCCCTCGGCGCCGCCTTGCGGCAGGTCGATGTCGGCGGTTATCGCATAGGACGAGTTGAGCGTGCTCGGTCCTGTCCCGCGCGGCAGGCCAGCCACAGGAACGCCTTTAAAGACGTATTCCTTGCGGTCCCCTGTGACACTCGGGCGCGGCGTGACCATGCGCGTCGCCACGGAGGCGTCGAGCGGCAGCACCTGATACTTGGCGAACTCGCCAAACATTAGGTCCGTCATTTCCTTCATCTTCTTCGGGTTCTGAGCGGCGACGTCGTCATATTGCGTCCAGTCGTTACGGACGTCGTACAGCTCGAACTTGAAGGCGCTAGCGGGGTCCTCGATCGCATTTGTAAGCAACTCCCACGGCGGACGCTTGGGAACGGCGCTCAGCATCCAGCCGTCGTTGTAAAGACCCTGCACGCCCAGCATTTCGAAATATTGGATATGATGCGGCGATGGCGCGTCGGCGCCCGCCTTGTCGAAGGTGTAGGCGAGGCTGACGCCCTCGATCGGCTTCTGCCCCACGCCGTCGACCATCGCCGGCGCCGGAATGCCGGTGACTTCGAGAATCGTCGGCACGATGTCGATTACGTGGTGGAACTGCCAGCGAGTGCCGCCCTTTTCCTTGATCCGCGCCGGCCAGGAGATGGCCATGCCCTGGCGCGTGCCGCCGAAGAAAGACGGGATCTGCTTCATCCATTTATAAGGAGTGTCGAACGCCCATGCCCACGGGACGGCAAAGTGCGGATAGGTCTGGTCCGTGCCCCAGACGTCGTAGAATTTCATCTGCGCGGCAACCGGAAGCTGGACGCCGTTGAACTGCAACACCTCGCTCGGCGTGCCATTCGGCGAGCCTTCGGCTGAGGCGCCGTTGTCGCCGCTGATATAGATGATCAGCGTATTGTCCAGCTTGCCCATGTCCTCGAGGGCCTGGATGACGCGGCCGATTTCATGGTCGGTATACGCGAGATAGGCGCCATAGACGTCGGCTTGACGGATGAAGAGCTTCTTCTCCTCGTCATTGAGGGAGTCCCAGGTCTTCAAAAGCTGATCCGGCCAGGGAGCCAGCTTGGCGTCCTGCGGGATCACGCCAAGCTTCTTCTGATTGGCGAAGATCTCATCACGCAGGGCGTTCCAGCCCTTGTCGAACAGATGCATGTTGCCGATCTTCTTGACCCATTCCGGCGTCGGGTGGTGCGGCGAATGGGTGCCGCCCGGCACGTAATACAAAAAGAACGGCATATCGGGGTTGATGTCGTTCAACTGGTTCATCCAGTGGATGGCGTCGTCGGCCATCGCAGTGGTGAGGTTCCAGCCGGGGTTGCCGACATAAGGATAGATCGCGGTTGTGTTGCGGAACAGGTCCGGCTGCCACTGGCTGGTGTCGCCGCCGACGAAGCCATAGAAATATTCAAAGCCCATCCCGGTCGGCCATTGGTCGAACGGCCCGACCTGGCTGGTGGTCCAGGTTGGTGTGTTGTGATCCTTGCCAAACCACGAGGTGCGGTAGCCATTGTCGAGCAGGATCCTGCCGATGGTGGCGCTGTCCTTGCCGATGACGCTGTCATAGCCCGGAAAACCTGTCGCCGCTTCGGAGACGACGCCGAAACCGACCGAGTGGTGGTTGCGGCCGGTGATCAGCGCCGCCCGGGTCGGCGAGCACAGCGACGTCGAATGGAAATTGGTGTAGCGCAGGCCGTTGGCCGCGATGCGGTCGAGCGCCGGCGTTGGAATGACGCCGCCGAAGGTGCTCGGGGCGGCGAAGCCGACGTCGTCGGTCATGATCAGCAGGATGTTCGGCGCGCCCTTCGGCGGCACGACGCGCGCCGGCCAGGCGGCCTTGGACTGAGCCGCGTTGAGCTTGATCTCGCCCTGGAACGGCTGCGGCGGGTTCGGTAGATAGCGCCCATCAATAGTCGTCGTCGCGTCGGGCGCGCCGGGCGCGCCGGTCGTCTGTAGCTGGTCCGGCGCGGCCGGGGCGACAGACTGCTGGGCTCGCGCCGGGCCCGGCGTTCCGCATGAAATCGGAATCAGCAATATTGCCGCGACGGGGGTCAGCGCCGAAAGCGTTCGGCGCCGGCCCAGCGATTGGAGCCAAATCCCTCTCATAATCATCTCCTTCTTGGCCACAGCCCGAAGCAATCGTACGCGCGGCCATTGACCCTGCATTGATGCGGATCACTGACAGCCCAGGCGGGAGCGCCTAGGCTCGGCTTTACGTGACGCCCAAGCTTTATGCAATGATTATGAAGCGGATGCGACTGGCCGGCTGAGACGCCGAAGCGTCCTCACGTTCGAGCCAGCGGGTCGAGGTTTTCCCGCAGCGCATGATCCAAAAAAGTTGCGGACTTTCAGAAAAGATCATGCGTCCTCCAACGCTGTGGCGCATACGAACCCTCCTCTTTTTAAGCGGATTCAACACAACGCACGGCCTAGCTAGTAGCAACTATCGCTGATCGATGAGTTATGATTCAAGGCTGCATGAGCATCCTATCTGCAGCAGCGCCGATCATATTTACGGCCGAAGAGCGGACCAGGGTTTGGCGCGCTCGATCAAGACGCAGCATCGCGCGCGCATGAAGGTGTGCCTGGCATGGGCACTGGATTGGAGGTGGAAGTCCTTTGCGGGGCGAGTTGGTAGCAACCGCGAGCCGGAGGCAACTGCACGCAGGGTCTGCCGTCGAGAGACGCCTATGACCCTGGCGCCGCGAGGCCGTGTGGGGAAGAAGCCCGAGGCGAACCGCAGCACCGAACGAAAGTAAACCCCCGAGCAAGCCGAACCGGCCGGGTCAGCGTGTCTTCGAACGCGACGCCCGAAATCCAACCGAGGCCGGGACGGTAATAGGGGCGGGAGCGGCGGGACATCCAGTGTTCTTACCCAGGGAGGTCTGCGTGGGTCCGCGTGAGCGGTAGACCCGAAGGAGGCAACGACGACGGGACGATGTCCACGCAGAAGTCGGATCTCTTCATATGAGCCGGGAAGCCGGCGAAAGCCGGTGGAGCAAAGGGAGAGATGGATTGAAAAAGACGGGACCACGGCAATTGAGCCTCGTGTTCGCCGACAGCCCCTCGGGGGGCGGGTCGTCCGAGCCCTCGGACGCATCCGAGCGGCGGAGCTTCCTGCTGCACAAAGCGAGGACCAAGAAGACGACAGGTTCTGCCGCCAGCGTGGCCGACGATAGTCGGCTGCTCGAAGAAGTGGCGTCGGAAGCCAATCTGGCCAAGGCGCTGCTGAACGTAGTACGCAATAAGGGAGCGCCGGGATTGGACGGACAGACGGTCGAGGCGGCGGAGGCGAAAGCGCCGTCGATCATCGCCCGTTTGCGCCGCGACTTGCTGACGGAACGCTACAGGCCCGGCGATGTCCGCCGGGTTTGGCTGCCGAAGCCCGGGGGCGGGCATCGTGGGCTTGGCATTCCGAATATTTTGGACCGGACGGTGCAGCAGGCGGTTCTTCAAGTATTGGAACCGATCTTCGAACCGGCCTTCCATCCCAGCAGTCACGGTTTCCGGCCAAAACGCGGGGCTCACACCGCCATTGCTGAAGCAACGGGGTACCTGAAAGAGGGATATCAAACGGTGGTTGATCTGGATTTGGCCAAGTTCTTTGACCGAGTTCCGCATCAGCGCCTGTTGGCCCGGATCGCCGAGCGCGCGAAGGACCAACGGATAATCACTTTGGTGCGCCTGATGCTGACGGCGTCGGTGGTGATGCCGGACGGGACGAGGGTCGCCGTCAAGGAAGGAACTCCACAAGGGGGGCCGCTTTCGCCAATGCTTTCCAACGTTGTCCTCAACGAACTGGATGGCGAACTGGCAAGGCGAGGCCTCCGGTTCGTTCGATACGCCGACGACTGTAATATCTTCGTGCGAAGCGAACGCGCCGGACAGCGCGTCATGACATCAATCCAGAGATTCCTGGAAAACCGCATGCGGCTCCAGGTCAACGAGGAGAAGAGTGACGTTCGCAAACCGGAGGATGTCCACTTTCTTGGCTTTCGTTTCCGCTGTGCGAAGGAGGGTGAGGGCGACAATGTCGCCGTCTTTCCTTCGCGCAAGACGGAACGACGACTGATGACGACGATGCGGGGAATGACGCCCCCAAATTGGGGACGCTCCATCTCCTCGTGCATGGAAGACATCAGCCGCTACCTGACAGGCTGGATATCGTACTTCCGGCTTTGCACGCCGGACGCGATAAAAGGATTGGGCGTCATCGACGCTCACGTCCGCCGCCGGATCAGGGCGATCATCGTCCGGCAGAAGAAGCGGCAACGCTTTCTCCACCGGCACCTGAAAGCCAAAGGCGTCAGCTCCAAGGCTGCCAATGGCTGTGCGTTCTGCGGCAAAGGAGCATGGGTGAAATCGAACCGCCCGGCGATGACGAAGGCCTATCCACCGTCTTGGTTTGACGGGCGTATGGCCTCGCTCAAAGCCTTGTGGAACGATCTCAACCTGTCGCGGGTATCGGCCCAGCTATCGCTGGAGTTCTGACATATCGATCCAAAGAGCCGGATGCGGGCCCGCATGTCCGGTTCTGTGAGAGGCGTGGCGGAGCAATCCCCACGCCTACTCGACGCGCAAATCGTGCTGATGTGTACGAGAGATCCCAACGGCCATGCGCCGAAAACTTCACTGCCGGATTAATGAAGCCAATTTTCTCAGCTAACAACGCTCCAACGCAGCAATTTGCTGAAATTTGGCACTCTTCACTCGGCCCGATCGCGATGTTAGGATAGGTTGCGAGCAGCCTCAATCGACGGTTGATGGCGCTCGAAAGGTTCGGGCGCCGCCCAAGATGGAGTGTCAAAAAGGAGAGTACTATGAAACGCTCTGGCATATTGTTGGCCACCGTGTTTGGTGCTGCCCTGCTGGCGAGCGGCCCGGCTCCAGCGGCTGAAATAACTTGCTTGTATAATGGCGGCTTGCATCCCTGCGTTTGGTATCCTGGTTACGCCTATGAAAATGGTTATCCCTACGGCAACGGCATTGGATCTGGATTGGCGGCCTTCGCAACCGCGCCTCTGGCGCCAGCCGAAACCGCGCCAGTGATGACCGGCCGAAGCGTGGCGGTCTCCGGTGCGGCCAGCTCCCCCGCGCCGGGCGGCGTCGCTGGCCCCGGAAATTATTGCGCGACTTCCGTGAAGACGTGCTTGCTCCGTGAGCCAGGTTGGCTTGGAACTGGCTGTTCTTGCAAGGTCTCCGGTGGCTACGCCCGAGGATTTGTGCAATAGAGTCTAGCGAAACGATACTGAAGCTTCAGCGAGACGCGGCCGAGACCGCATCCGGCGGCGCGCCCAAGCTCGTCGCCCATGTCGAGGCGTTTATCGCCGACCACAAGGAAACCGCCAAGCCATTCGTACGGACAAAAGCGAGGTCAACCATAAATGCCTCAAGCCGCGTTTCGCCGACCAGTGATTCGGGTAGTAGACTAGTGTAAAAAGCGCACACTCGCGCAAGCCGTGCAAACACGCTGTTCCCGATCGCGCCCTTGTTACATGCTAAACCGTGCGGGAGATCCCCCGGCTCTGCCGGGGAGGCAGCAATAGTTTGACGTTTCCTGAAGTCCATCGTGACCATCGCTTTTGTGAGCCGCCAAGCACACGAAAGGTCAAGTCACGATGGACGAGTTTGAGAGTCTAATACCAACGGCATTGGCGTCTGACTCAGGGGGTCTTCGCAAATTCGCACTGTCGTGATTCTCTTCGGATTGGAGATGATTCGGGGAGATTTTGATGCCGGAAGCCTTGGCGATCACGCGCGATGATTTCACTG
Source organism: uncultured Alphaproteobacteria bacterium (assembly GCA_963815815.1). Classification (GTDB taxonomy): domain Bacteria; phylum Pseudomonadota; class Alphaproteobacteria; order Rhizobiales; family Beijerinckiaceae; genus Methylocapsa. The sequence goes on along the minus strand of CAWFIA010000001.1, from coordinate 755,566 downwards.
CAGCGGAGCTTCGCGAAGCGGCGACGCACAGCAAGGACGCCAATGCGGCGCGGCGGATGTTGGCGCTGGCCTTAGTGCTTGAAGGATATAATCGGGGCGAAGCCGGCAAGCTCTGCGGCATGGATCGGCAGACCTTGCGCGATTGGGTTCTACGCTACAACGCCGAAGGCGTCGCCGGGCTCTGCAACCGCATCGCGGCCGGGCCGAAGCCGCGCCTCACGCCCGAACAAGAAGCTCTTGTGGCGGAGATGGTTCGCAAAGGACCTGACCTTGCCGTCGACGGCGTGGTGCGCTGGCGACGAGTGGATCTGGCCCGCGTGATCAAGACCCAGTTCCATGTGACCCTGGCCGAGCGCAGCGTCGGCGCGATGCTGCGCCGGCTGGGGTTCCGGCGCTTGTCGGTGCGGCCCCGCCATCCACAGCAAGATCCTGCGGCGCAGGAGGCGCACAAAAAAACTTCGCCGATCTGGTCAAGGCCGCAATCCCCGAGCATGCACGCGAAAAACCGATTGAACTCTGGTGGCAAGACGAAGCCCGCGTCGGCCAGCAGGGCACGCTCACTCGCGTTTGGGCCGAGCGCGGCAGCCGGCCGCCCGCGCCGCGCGATCAGCGACGCGAATGGGCCTACATATTCGGCGCCGTCTGTCCTTGCAGGGATATCGGCGCGGCTTTGGTCTTGCCTTACGCCAACGCCCGAGCGATGAGCCTGCATCTCGAGGAGATCAGCAGCCAAGTGACGCAAGGCAGCCACGCCGTGCTGCTCCTCGATGGAGCCGGATGGCATCAAACTGGCGGCAAGCTGCGGGTCCCCGGCAACATCAGTCTGCTCCACCTACCAGCCTATTCCCCCGAGTTGAACCCGGTCGAAAACATTTGGCAGTTCCTGCGCCAGAACCATTTGAGCAACCGCGTGTTCGAAAACTATGATGAGATCCTTGACGCATGTTGCGCCGCATGGAACGCCCTCACTGCTGAGTTAAAGCGCATCGCCTCAATCGCCACACGAGCTTGGGCGTCGGTTGTTGCCTAATGCCGTTGGTATAAGTCACACAAAGTGGGAGTGCAAATATCACGTCGTGTTCATCCCGAAGTTCCGCCGCAAGGCGCTATACGGGCAACTGCGGGATCATCTTGGAGAATTGCTTCGTAAGTTAGCAACACAAAAGGAAAGCCGGATCGAAGAAGGGCATTTGATGCCGGATCATGTGCACATGATGATTTCGATCCCGCCGAAATACGCGGTTTCTCAGGTGATCGGATATGTCAAGGGCAAGAGTGCGATCCATCTGGCCCGCGTTTACGGGGAACGGCGGCGCAATTTTGTAGGGCAACATTTCTGGGCGCGAGGATATTTCGTCTCGACCGTGGGGAGAGATGAAGCTGCGATCCGGGAATACATCAAGAGCCAGGAAAAGGAAGATCGTATCCATCCGACCGGGACCGCCTGGACGACGGGGATCTGCAAGGCGATAGTGTCCACTAAGGGGATAATGGACACTATCGCAGATGTTGGATGTCGGAGAAAAGAGGGCTGTAGCCGGGAACGATGGTGGGCGCCGGCTTTGGTCGGCTGATCTAAAGCGGCGGATCGTGGCGGAGAGCTTTGAGCCAGGGGCGTCCGTGGCGGTGGTGGCTCGACGGCATGGCGTCAACGCCAATCTTCTGTTCACGTGGCGCCGCCGGTTTGTCGCGGCCGGATCGGCGAGGCCCCGAGAGACGATGAGCATTGTGCCGGTGGCGATTGCAGCGGAGGACTCGCCAGCGATTTTGCCTCCATCGTCGGCAAGCAACGGGCGCATGGAGATCGTTCTTTCCTCTGGCGAGCGCGTCATTGTCGGGGCGGATGTCGAGGCGGCGGCGTTGGCTCGGGTCATCAAGGCGCTCGCGCGTCGATGATTGCGATTCCGGGGAATGTGCGCGTCTGGCTTGCGACGGGTCATACCGACATGCGGCGCGGATTCCCGAGCCTTGCGCTTCTCGTTCAGGAAAGCTTGAAGCGCAACCCGCACGCGGGCGATCTTTATGTTTTCCGCGGCCGCCGAGGAGACCTGATAAAAATCATCTGGCACGATGGCCAGGGCGCCTGCCTATTCACCAAGAGGTTGGAGCGCGGGCGTTTCCTGTGGCCCTCCATGGCGGACGGCGTCGTCACGATCAGCGTTGCGCAATTATCCTATCTTCTTTCCGGAATTGACTGGCGCATGCCACAGGAAACCTGGCGTCCTAAGGCAGCCGGATGATCTGTGACTGATCGAACTCAGGACCGCGCTCCGAGGGCGATTTTTGGCGGCGAATATGGTTGAATCGGAGCGTGACCGACGTCTCCGATTCGCTTCCTTCTGACCTTGCGAGCGCCCATGCGCTGATCCTCGCTCAGCGCGAGCTGCTGGCCAAAGAGCAGTCGTTGCGGATCGACGCCGAGAGCGAGGCGAAGATTCGGGCTCTCGAAATCGAGCGGCTGAAGCTGATGCTCGCCAAGGCGCGGCGAGAGAAGTTCGGCCAATCCTCGGAACGCGGCAAGCAGCTCATCGAGCAGCTCGAGCTCGCCATCGAAGATCTGGAGGAGACGCAGGCCGCCACGGAAACGACGGCGGAGATTGCCGCTCCTGATGCCGCCAGAAAAAGGCGCGCCCGAGCGCCGCGGGGGCCGCGCAAGCTGCCGGATGATCTGCCAGTCGAACGGATTGTCGAGCCCGCGCCTTGCGCTTGCGGCAAATGCGGGGGCCCACGGCTGCGCAAGCTCGGCGAGGTCGTGACCAAGACCCTCGAATGCGAGCCGCGGCGCTGGAAGATCATCGAGCATGTGCGGGAAAAGTTCTCGTGCCGGGATTGCGATGGCGTAACCGAGCCGCCGGCGCCCTCGCATCCGATTCCGCGCGGCTTCGCCGGGCCGAGCCTGCTCGCCATGGTGCTCGTCGCGAAGTTCCTGATGCATCAGCCGCTGAACCGGCAGAGCGCCGCTTACGCGCGGGAGGGCGTCGCAATCGATACGTCGACGCTGGCTGATCGGGTCGGCGCCTGCGTCGTTGCGCTTGACCCGATTGTTCAGGCCATCCGAACCCATGTGCTGAGCGCGCAACGCATTCATTCTGACGACACAACCGTGCCGGTGTTGGCGAAACTGAAGACGGTTACCGGCCGGCTCTGGACCTATGTCCGCGACGATCGGCCTTTCGGCGGCGAGGATCCGCCGGCGGCCTTCTTCGAATACTCGCGCACCCGCGCCGGCGAATATCCGCAAAGGCATCTCGCTGATTACGTCGGGATCATGCAGGCGGACGCCTTCGCCGGGTATAACGCGCTCTACGACGCGCGACGACGACCCGGGCCAATTATCGAAGCGGCATGTTGGAGCCATTGGCGAAGGCAGTTCTTCGATCTGGCGAAACTCACCAAAGCGCCGATCGCGACCGAAGCCGTGCGCCGCATTGATGAATTGTTCGAGATCGAGCGGACGATCAACGGCAAAACGGCGGCGGAGCGCCTCGCCGTCCGTCGTGAACGGTCGGGGCTGCTCGTCGCAGCGCTCGAAACATGGTTGCGCGAGCAGCGCGCTCTCCTGTCTGCGAAGAGCGATCTCGTCAAAGCGATCAACTACGGTCTCACGCGCTGGCGAGCCTTCACGCGCTTCCTTGACGACGGGCGCGTCTGTCTCTCAAATAACGCAGCCGAAAGAGCCGTGCGCGGCATCGCGGTCGGCCGACGCAATTGGACATTCGCCGGCTCAGACGAGGGCGGCAGCCGTGCAGCGGCTGTCTACTCGCTGATCGAGAGTTGCAAGCTCAACGACGTCGATCCTCAGGCCTGGCTCGCTGACGTCCTCGCCCGTCTGCCCGATCATCCGGCGAAACGCATTGACGAACTTCTGCCCTGGGCCTGGAAAAAGGCGCGTCAGACCGCGCCCGCCGCCGCGGCGTGAACACCCGCCAAACCCGTCATATGAAAATATCTGCGGTCTTCGTCGGATGCGTACGGAAGATCAGAGGCTGGAGCAACTGAACCTCTGGCGCTGATCGGCCACCATCAGGTGGCCCAATGAACCGGGGACGCGTCAGCGTCCCCTCCCAGCCGCTTTGAGCGGCTCACATAAATAAAGCCCCCGGCTCTGCCGGGGGATAGTTACTAGCGCTTTCCAACGCATGATCTTCAACGCGCCAATTGGCGCGCCAGATTGGCGGCGCCCGGATCGTCGGGCTCGAGGGCAAGAAGTTGATCGGCGTAGCGCTTGGCCGCGTCGATGTCGCCCGCGTCGCGCTCGAAGGCGGCCATCGCGTAGAGGCTTTCGCGATCATAGCGATGCCGGACGAGAACCGCCTGAAGCACGCGCATCGCTTCGTCGCGCTGGCCGGCGCTCGACAGGGCGACCGCATAGACATAGCCGTTGCGCGCCTCATTTGGACCGAGATCCGCCGCGTGTTTCAGCTCCGCGAGCGCCTCGGGGCGGCGCTTGGCGCGCACCAGCCAGAGCCCGAGCGCTTCGTGAACGGCGGCGACGTCAGGCTGCTGTGCGGCGATCGCGAGCAGCACCGCTTCGCCCTCGGCGTCGCGCCCGGTCCCGCGGTAGAGATCGGCGAGTGTTACGGCCGCCGGGACGAAAGTCGGGTCGAGTGTCAAAGCCTGCTTGAACGCGGCTTCGGCGTCGGGGATGCGCCGAAGGTCCATGTAGAGGAGGCCGAGGTTATGATGCGACTCGGGCCGGTCGGCGTTGCTTTCCTGCGAAGCGACATATTCGGCGAGGGCGCTTTCGCGCTTCAGGCGCGCCTGTTCGCTGAGGTTCGTTGCGTCGAGCGCGGCGAGCATACGCGCCGCCGCGATGCGGACGTCGCGCACGGGATCGTCTAGGAGGGCGAGAAGATCGACGTGGGAGTCGCGCGGCGCGCCCGCATAGGCCTCCGCCGCGGCGCGGCGCACCAGCGGGTCGGGATCGTGAAGGGATGACCGAAGTTTCTCGAGCGCCGCGCGGCTTGTCGTCCGGTCAAGGCGCGTCAGCGCGCTCGCACGCGCAATGCCGGCCTGCGCCGCGTCATGCGCCAGAGCCAGCAGGCGCTCGCGCGCGCCGGGCGCGCCCTCCGAGCCCGCCGTGAGAAATTCTGCATAGCGCTGAAAGGGTTCGTGCGGAGCCGGAAACCAGCCTTTGATCAGATCGGCCGCCCATTGCGCCGGCTTGTCGGCGTGACAGGCGTTGCAAGCATTTGGCGCGCCGAGCGATACGGTGAGGTCGGGCCGCGGAATGCGCAAGCTGTGGTCGCGCCGCGGATCGACGACCATGTAGGTGCGCTGCGGCATGTGGCATGCGACGCATTCGGCGCCGGCCGATCCCGGCGCGTGGTGATGGTGGGTCGCCGTGTCGAATGTCGCGGCGCCGTGACACTGCAGGCAGAACTCCGTTGCCGGGGGCTCTGAGCTTCAGGCTGTGCGGATCGTGACAATCGCTGCAGGTGACGCCCGCATGGAACATGCGGCTCTGCAGGAATGAGCCATATTCGTAGACTTCATCGTGGATCTGTCCATCCGGGAAGTAGAGCCCGTCGTCGAGCAGCGCCACCCGGTGCGCGTCGCCGATCGGCGCGCCGGGGCGGGTGTCGGCTGCGATCGGTCCGCGCCGGGAATGGCAAAAGGCGCAAGTCTCGATCTCGTTGGTGGTCGCGCGCGGCGCGCTGCGCGCGCTGTTGCCGGTGGCGGGATCAAGCGTCCAAACCACATCCCGCCGCTCGTCGAGTGGGTTGGTCAACCCTTTGTCATTGACGCTCTCCCATCCCGGCGCGCGGGTCGCCCAGCCGACGTGCCGCGACCCCGGGCCGTGGCAGCTTTCGCAGGAGACGTTGATCTCGGAGAATGTTGTCGCATAGCTGTTCGCTTTTGGGTCATAGTTGCGGCGTAGATTGGTCGAATGGCAATCCGCGCACATGAAGTTCCAGTTCTGCTGCAATCCTGTCCAGTGCAGCGGATCGCCGGCGTGGATGACTTCATTCGGATAGAGATGGAACCAGCGCTGGCCGCCTTTCTCCTTCGCGCGCGTATCCCAGGCGATAGGCAGGGGCTGCAGCCGGCCGCCGCCGAGCTCCACAAGATATTGCTGGAGCGGCTCGACTCCGAAAGTGAATTTCACTTCGTATTCGTGCAGCGAGCCGTCGGGTCCGTCGGTGCGGACCATGAAGGCGTCGCCGCGGCGGTAGAAAGTGCTGGTCACACCGGCAAAAGTAACGCTCGCGTCATGAAAATCGCCCGCCACGGTCGGCTCCGTCGCGTGCTGCATGGCGCGCGCGTGATGGGAGCCTTTCCAGGCGTCGGCTTGCGGTTGATGGCACTGGCCGCAGGTCTCGCCGCCGACATAATCTGCGACTGCGGCGATCTCCGCCGGCTCGGCAGTCGGTGAACGGGCGGCGGCGCTGCTTATCTTGGCGAAAGGCCGCGTCGCCAAAACGTAGCCGCCGGCTAGAACCGCGGCCGCGACGATCGCGAAGCCGGCGGCGAACAGCCGGCCCCGGAGCGACGAAGAGTCCTTTTCCCGCGCCGCCTTCAGGCTGGCGCCGCGCGCCGCGTTCGTGGGTTTGGCCCAATTCGTTTTGCCAGAGGCGTCTTTGCCATCCCGCCGCGTCACTTCGCCTCCATCGAGGTCGTCGTTTAGTTCCATGCCTGCCGGCACGATCTGCGCACATTTCGCATGCCTTGAAGGGGCAGGCCAGCTTGAAAATGGCCGCCTCCAGAACCAGCCCAGGGCAGAGAGGGCGCATCAGCCGCTTGTCAATTTGCAATAAATTGGCCGTCAGCTGCCGAATCGACGGCGGCGCACGTTCAAGCGCGGCCTCAAATCGCGTCGAATTGGACGCCCTGTGCGAGAGGCAGCGTTCGGCCGTAATTGACGGTGCTGGTCGACCGGCGCATGTAGGCCTTCCAGGCGTCGGATCCCGACTCCCGTCCGCCGCCGGTCTCTTTCTCACCGCCGAAGGCCCCCCCGATCTCGGCGCCAGAGGGACCGATGTTGACGTTGGCGATGCCGCAATCGGAGCCACGCGCCGAGAGGAACGTCTCGGCTTCGCGCAAGTCGTTGGTGAAAATCGACGACGCAAGGCCTTGCGGCACGGCGTTGTTGAGCCTCAGCGCGTCTTCAAACGCCTTGTAGCGCATGACGTAGAGAATCGGCGCGAAGGTCTCGTGCCCAACGGGTCCCGCTTGCTCGGGCGCCTCGACGAGCGCGGGGCGCACGTAATAGGCGCCGGGCGCCGCGCCGTCCGCAACGCGCGTCCCGCCGGTGACGACGCCGCCGATGCCTTTCGCCGCGTCCAGCGCCTTCTGCATCGACGCGTAAGCCCGCTCGTCGATAAGAGGCCCGACCAGCGTGCCCGCCTCCAGCGGATTGCCGACGACGACGGAGGCGTAGACTTGCTTCAGGCGCGGCACGAAGCTGTCGAACACGCTGTCATGGACGAACAGCCGTCGCAGCGTCGTGCAGCGCTGCCCCGCAGCGCCCATCGCCGCGAAGGCGACGCCGCGCAAAGTGAGGTCGAGATCGGCCGAGGGGCACACGATGCCGGCGTTGTTGCCGCCGAGTTCGAGGATCGCGCGAGCAAAGCGCCGGGCCAGCCGCGGCGCCACGGCGCGGCCCATCGCCGTCGACCCCGTAGCGGACACGAGCGCTACCCGCGGATGATCGACGAGGATCTCACCGAGCTCGCGGCCGCCGATCAGTAAGGCGACGAGACCCTTGGGCGCGCGGCCTGCATGCGCGGCGAATCGCGCCAGCGCGCGCTCGAACAGCGCCTCGGCGGCGAGCGCCGTCAGCGGCGTTTTTTCGGATGGTTTCCATACCACGCTGTCCCCGCAGACGAGCGCCAGCGCGGCGTTCCACGCCCACACGGCGACTGGGAAGTTGAAGGCCGTGATGATCCCGGCGGCGCCAAGCGGATGCCAGCTTTCCGTCATCCGGTGGTGGCGACGCTCGGTGGCGATGGTAAGACCGTAAAGCTGACGCGACAGACCGACTGCGAAATCGCATATGTCGATCATTTCTTGAATCTCGCCGCGCCCCTCGGAGATGATCTTGCCGACTTCGATCGAGACGAGGCGTCCGAGCGCGTCCTTGTGTTGGCGAAGCTCCTCGCCGAAAAGACGCGCCAGCTCGCCGCGCGCCGGCGGCGGCGTGTCGCGCCAGGCGAGAAAGGCGTTGTGGGCGTCGTCGATCGCGGCCCGCGCGGCGTCTGGCTCGGTCTCGCGCACCTCTGCCACGACCTCGCCGGAGATCGGCGAGCGCGCCGCGAGGCTTCCCCCCTTGTAGCGCTCGGGGGGGACTTCGAGGCCGGCCAGCAGTTCCTCGACTTCGGCGGCAAGGCGCGACTTGGATGGAATATTCATCATAGCGTCTCTTTCAGTGCTCGCGCGCCGCTTGGCGCATCGCAAGGCCAAGGCCATACGCGGCCCGCTGCTTCCTCATCCGCTGGGCGTGAGCGCGGCCTCGCTGACGCCCAGCTCGGCCAGGGCGGCCGCAAGCGAGACTTTTTCAGCGCGCGCATAAAGATCGAACTCGTCGAGGACCGCTCGCCCGAGCGCCTCTTCGAACATCCTGCGATTAGAGTGTCCAGCATAGTTGTGCCGGGCTTCGCCGGCGAGATTCGACTGGAATATTCCGGCGGCGCTGACGGGCAGGAAGTCTTCGTAAATGATGGGATCGAAGCGGAGACAGCCGCGCGCGATCAGCGCCTCGACCGAGCGCGGCGTATCCCCGCCGCGAGCGGCCTCGGCCCCGGCGCTGTTCGCCGAATAGCGGAAGAAGGCCAACCCTTCCGCGCGCACGGTCGGCCAGTCTTCCGGCATGGCCTTGAATTGCCGCGCCAGCGCCGTCTCATAGTCGTGGACGTTCGCTCCGTTCGCAGCGGCCTCCGCGTCGCAGCGCGCACGGGCGAGCAGATCGTCATACATTTTGCGGCCTTTCGACGTCAGCGCGGCGCCGCGCTGTTCAATCTCGCCAAAGCGCGCCGTATGGGTCCCGGCTCTCGCCCCGCCCGCCGCGTCGGGGAAGGAGATGGCCTCTTCAAGCGCTTTGAAGCTTGTCTGCCGCAGGAGGATAGGGCAGCTTCGTCGCGGCGGTCCCTCGATCACCTCCTTTGGCGTGATGCCGCGTTTTGGCATCTGCGCTTGCGCCTCGTCGATATCGAGCGTGCGCGGGGTCAGATGGTTGATGTGGGGACCCTTGAAGCTCACGACATCCGCGATCAGGCGATGAGCGTCATGCAGCCGCTTGTAGGTCTGAGCGGTCACCGTCGCTTCGCTGCGCCAGCGGAACGTCTCGAGGACTTCGCGCACGAACGCATCGGCCTGTTCCGTCGTAAGTCCGCCCTGCAGTTCAAAGGCCTCGACCAGCGCCATTGCGCGCGTCGTCAGTATTTGCCGCCGGGCGAGGATCGCCGCGGCTTCGGCGCGCAAGCCTTCGTCCTCGATCAGCTCTAGCCGCAAAAGCGAGGTGAAGACCCGGAAGGGATTGCGCCGCAGCGCCGCGTCGTCGATCGGACGGAACGCCGTCGAGTGAACCGGAACGCCGGCGACTGAAAGATCATAGTAGCCGACAGGATGCATCCCCATGACGGCGAAGACGCGGCGGATCGCCGCGAGTTCCTCGGCCGTCCCGAGACGGATAGCGCCATGCCGTTCGACGCCTAGACGGTCGAGTTCGCCGGTCGCTTCGAGGCTTGCTTTGAGATCCTGGTCCCGCCGCAAGGTTTTCTCATTGACGTCGGCGACGAGCTGCAGCAGTGCGCCATATTGCGGCACTTCGGCCTGGTACATATCGGATACCGCGCGCGAGAATAGCGCGCGGATGTCGTCGGGACTTATATGCGCCGTCGTCATTGGATTTCCTTTGCGGCGAGCCGCCAACAGGCCTTTGCGCCAACTATTTCTCAGCGGTCGATGCGCGTCGAGAGAATGATGGACGACATCGTTCGCTCCACGCCCTCGAGCGCGCCGATCCTATCGATCTGCGCATCGAGTTCTTCGATCGACGACGCCACGACGATTGCGATCATGTCGAACGTTCCGCTGATCGAATGCAGCGTGCGCACCGCCGGGATGCGCCGAAGCTCAGCCTCGACACGCGCGGCGAGCTTCGGCAGCGCAGTGATCAGGACATGGGCGCGCACAAGCCGTTTTTCGTAGTCGCTCGACGTTTTGAGCGTGTAGCCAGAGATCACGCCGCGCCGCTCGAGCCGCTCGATGCGGCTTTGCACGGTCGTCCGCGACAAACCCAATCGTCGGGCGAGAACGGAGGTTGCGGCGCGCGCATTTTCGCGAAGCAGCGCGAGCAGCAATTCATCCGTCTCATCCATCGTCGACATGACGAGTGTTTACGTCGAATTGCCGAATCTACGCAATTAAATCGTCGGATTTCTCTCTGTGTTTCGCCGCCAAGCTTGCGAAAATAAATATCCAAATCAGACTATTGGGGCACTTTATGAAAGATATCGTCATCGTCGGCGCTGGCAAGATCGGCGCGACCATTGCGGACATGCTGGCCGGCGCTGGCGATTATCGCGTCACAGTGGCGGATCGCTCGGCGGCGCAACTGCACGCCCTCGCCGGGCGGCCCGCGATCGCCACGGCGCAGCTCGACGTTGAGGACGCCAAGTCCCTCGATATTTTGCTTTCGGGCCGCTTTGCGGCGATCAGCGCGGCGCCTTATCATTTGACGACGCGGATCGCCGAATCGGCCGCCCGCGTCGGCGTTCATTACCTTGACCTGACGGAGGATGTCGCAAGCACGCGCCGCGTCCGTGAGATCGCCGCGAACGCAAGATCTGCCTTCATTCCCCAGTGCGGGCTGGCTCCAGGTTTTGTTTCGATTGTCGCCTACGATCTGGCGAAGCGCTTCGAGACGCTCGACAGCGTGCGGCTGCGCGTTGGGGCGTTGCCGCAATATCCGTCGAACGCGCTCAACTACAACCTGACCTGGAGCACGGACGGCGTAATCAACGAATATTGCGAGCCGTGCAAGGCGATCGTGAACGGAACGCTCATCGAAGTGCCACCCCTCGAGGAGCGGGAAGAGTTCTCGCTCGACGGCGTACTCTACGAGGCCTTCAACACCTCCGGCGGGCTTGGGTCTCTTTGCGAGACCCTGGCGGGCAAGGTCAGGACGCTGAACTACCGCACCATTCGCTATCCCGGACACGCCGCCATCATGAAGGCGCTGCTCAACGATTTGCGGCTCAAGGACCGGCGCGACGTTCTGAAGGACATCCTGGAGCACGCTTTGCCCACCACCTTGCAAGACGTGGTGATCGTCTTTGTTACGGCTTCGGGCCTGCGCGACGGCCTGCTCGTCCAGGAAACCTACGCCAACAAGATCTACTGCCGTTCGGTGCACGGCGTCATGCGCAGCGCCATTCAGGTGACGACCGCGTCCGGCGTCGCCGCTGTCCTTGATCTGCTCGCTGCCGGAAAGCTGCCTCAGAGAGGCTTTGTGCGGCAGGAGAACCTGACGCTCGACGCCGTCGTCCGGAACCGGTTCGGCCGGGTCTACGCCATTGCGAATCAGCGGCGCGAGAGCCGTTCCGCCCAGCCGCGTCCGGCGAAGCCGCCGGGACCGCCGTCTCAAGACCGGCGCTCGGAGCCGCTCTCAAAAGCTCAGAGCCGCTCTGATAGCGCCCGCACCCGGCGCAATGGATCGCGTGAGGCTTGTGAAATAGAGGCGCTAGACCGGTCTGGCATAGGCGCCTGAGGCAAATCCGCAACGGCCGAGGCGCAGCTACTAGGTGGGAGCGTCGCGCCCGGTTGCGGGTCTCGCACTGTGGCTCGCGCGCATCAAGTAGGTGATTTCTCGCACTTGCCTCAATTTTGTCTCGCAAAAGTCTTAACAGTTGTGTGATATTCCATTTGCGCTCATAGCACGTGATCTATGATGAGGTCAGTCAGGAACTGGGGATGATCTTTTTTCGGAGGACTCGCTATGGTCCACGCCAGAATCTACCAACACGGAGTTAAAGCGTTCCTTGGCGCGAAGCCGCTCAGCGCCAATCCTTACGATCCTGCGGTAAATTTGGAAGCGCATCACGCCTGGGAGGACGGCTGGCTCGACGCGAATCACGCGAGTTGCCGCTGGCATGCTGTCGAGACGGCGATGCGCGCGAATGTGAGGGCGTTCCGACCTTTGCTGCGCGCCTGACGATCCGGTTCACGCCAGTCGGCAATTGGCCGCCGCGCTCTTTGATGGGGCTGGCGACGGGCCGCTCAGATTGGCGCGGACGTCAAGGTCGCCTTCCCGGAGAAGTCGGGGACCCAATCTGTCTTGCATCTCGATTTTGCCCGCGCCGTAGCGCTGCGCATGAGCCGGCGGGCCAGTGAGACAGCGAACCCGCAGGCTCCGCCGATCGCCGGATGCGACAGCGCCTCTACGGGCAAGGACCAGCCAGGCCTCGGACCCTACGCTGCGGGTCCACGGCAGCCTGGATGGCCGCCGCGGTCAATGGGCAAAGCGACCTTACCGTCAGAAGCAAGCGAAAGCCCAACGACGACGGCGATAGGCCATCTGCGCCGCGTGTGGATGCCTACGCCTCACGCGTCACTCAAATAAACTTGCGCCCGCGCCTTGCGGCGTCGCGTCAACGCAATACGCTCTCTACAATCCGGTATGCCAAGCGGCTGTAGCCGAAGCGGCGGAAGTTTACGAAAAGTTATACTTTTGTCTTTCATCCGGTAATGGCGAGCGCCTATCTCTCCTTACGACGCGCCGATTCCCGGCGCATTGCAATGGAGAGTGTCATGTCCCACCCGGCGCTAGGTCCGGAGGGCGGCGCTGGCCGCCTCTATCGCCGGCGCCGCCAGGCTTTGTTGGCGGGCGCCGCCGGCCTCGCGATGGCCGCCGCCGCCGCGAGTAATTTCATCCTTCCCGCGCAATCCCTTGCGGACCCCGTTCCGGCCGCGAGCCAGACTTTTCAGGGACCGCCTTCCTTCGCGGACGTTATTCAAAAGGTCACGCCCGCAGTCGTCTCGGTGCGGGTGCGGATGCGCGAATCCCTACAGAACATGGGTTTCAACGGCGACAGCGGCACTGGTTCGCAACCGTTTGACCCCTTCTGGCCGTTCTTTCGAAAGTTCCGCAATCGGGAGCAGGGAGGCGGAGCGATCAAGCCGAACGTCGAGCTACGCGCCCAAGGTTCGGCCTTCTTTGTGACGAGTGACGGCTATATCATCACCAATAATCACGTGGTTCAAAACGCGACGCAAATCGACGTCGTCACGAGCGACGGCCGCACGCTTGCCGCGAAGATCGTCGGCGCTGATCCTCAGACCGACTTGGCGGTCCTCAAAGTCGATGGAACGGGATTCTCGTTCGTTCGCTTCGCCGACAAGCCGCCGCGTATCGGCGACTGGGTGATCGCCATGGGCAACCCGTTTGGGCTTGGCGAAACCGCGACGGCAGGGATCGTTTCCGCCGAAGGGCGTAACATCGGGGCAGGGCCCTACGACAACTTCATTCAGATCGACGCCCCTGTGAACCACGGCGACTCCGGCGGCCCGACGTTCAACGCGCAAGGCGAAGTGGTCGGAGTCAATACGGCAATCTATTCGCCGAATAACGGAAGCGGCGGCATCGGTTTCGCCATTCCTGTCGATACGGTTCAGTCCGTATTCGAGGCGCTGAAGGACAAAGGCTATGTCACGCGTGGCGCTCTCGACGTGCGCATTCAGCCGGTCACGCCGGGCATTGCCGACGCGCTCGGCATGAAGGCCGCGCGTGGCGCCCTCGTCGACAAGGCCGAGCCTGATGGTCCGGCCGCGAAGGCGGGGATAGCCGCCGGCGACGTGATTACCGCCATCGACGGCAGGCCCATCGCCGGCGCGCATGAGCTCGCAAGGCGCATCAGCGTGATGCAGCCGGGGACGAAAGTGGCGGTCACGTTCTTCCGCAAGGGAGAGAGCAACACCGTGGACGTCACGCTCGGCGCGCTGTCCGGCGCCAAGCCGCACCATTCCCTGATGACAAGCGGCGAGAACGGTGGCCTGCCGCGTCTCAAGCTTTCCCTGGCGCCTTCCACTGAGGTTCCCGACGCTGCGGCCGCTGGCGTCGTCGTAACCGGCGTCGACCCAACCGGGCTCGCCGCCGACCGCGGCTTTAAGCAGGGCGACATCATCCTCGACGTTAACGGGCAAAAAGTGTCCACCCCAGCGGAAGTGCGCGATAGGTTACACGCCGCGGCGGCGGACCATAAGAAGATGGCGCTGATGCGCATTCAAACCGGCGACGAGGTTCATTTCGTAGCCGTCCCGTCGCGTGAGACAGAAGCTGGTTCACGCGCCGAAATGAAAGCGAGCATGGTCGGTTGGCGATTGCGTTGGTAACGGGAGGAGCTCGTGTGGAAGACCCTCCGGCCGCAATCGTCAACCGGCTCTGCCCGCGCCGATCGCGCCGCGGGGCCGGATCGCTCAAGCCGTGACTCCGGCGCGGCCGCGCATGCGCTCACAACTCGATCACGGTATTATCGCGGAAGTCCGGCGATGTAGATAGTAGATAAAAACCGATTCGACCTCGCCCTGGAACCTTCCAACCAAAGGGGCGCTTTTCGGTTCGGGATGTTGTCTGACGGAATGCGCGTCCACACGCGGCCCCGTTGGCGACCGGAGAGGAGTTGGACTATGTCAAGGTGGGAGAATGCGACGTTTTTGGACGTCGCAAAGCTGTTTGCCGGCGTGTTCCTTTTCGTCGCGCCCTAGCTGTATCACTTTGGAGCCAGCGCAATCGACAGTCGGAACGCATGGCTGCTAGGCGCCGTCATTACCGTCCTGTCGTTCGCCGCAATCGTAGCTTTCGCGGAGTGGGAGGAATGGCTCAAGCTCATTCCGGGGGCTTGGCTGATTATCGCGCCTTGGGCGCTGCGCTTCAGCGCTGGCGCGACAGCCATGCGGGTCCACGTCGCCGTTGGCGCGGTTGTTGTGTTGCTGGCCGCCATAGAGCTGTGGCTCGTGCACAGATCGCCGCGGTTGACCACGTAGGGCCAAACGCGTAGGGCCAAACGCGCGGGACTCAACCGGAGCTGAATCCCTGGGGCGGCGTCGTTCCGCTGTCCTGGAGCGTCGGCTATCACCGCACCCGGCCTTGACGGAATCGAAAGCAGCCGGCGCTCTCCATGACCAACCGCGCGCGGCGATCAGGCGCCGCGCCGGTTTGCTATCGTTCGCGAACGCGGCCGAGACTGGTGATATAGGCCGTAATATCGGCGATCTCGCTGCGCGATAAATTCATATTCGGCATTTTGGGATGCGGATCGGTCAGGAAGGCCGAGAGTTGGTTTTGGGATTTTTCGCGCGCGATCGCTTTGAAGCTTGGCACATCCGGATCGGCGCGCGCCTGATCGGGTGAGACCAGATGACAGGCGGCGCACCAGCGCTTGGCGATGACCTCGCCGTGGGCCGCATCGGCGGCGAGGGCATAGACCGGCGAAATGAACAGGATGAGAGCTGCGATCGACGCGCGCGCGAGGCGCTGCTGCAAAAAAAAGGGTCTAAACATCATGCGACTCGCGTTAAGCCAAAGTTTCGGCATCTAACCACCGTCAGCGCCTTTAACAAGTGCGCTTCGAAAAACAGCGCCGCGGCGTCGCGCCTGCGAAGGGTCGATTAGATCAGGTTCGCTCTCATAACGAGGCTGAATACCCCAGCGCGAGCCGGATCAAGCCCGACCTTCGCGCCCGGCGGCGCAGCTGAATCGCGAGGTCCGCGCGATTTTGCCGGTCGAGGCGCCCGCGCCAGCGTCATCAAGGCGCGCCCGCGCCCTGCAACGGCGGCAACGGCGCCGATTTGACGCCGCAATTGGGCGCGATTGTCCGAACATTTCATTGCTTGAGAATGGAGCGCGAAGTGATCGGGCAGAAAAGGTTCGGGAGACGCCTCGCCGCGGCTATGTTGGTGGGGTTGTGGCCTGGTTCAGTTCTCGCGCGCGACCTGACGGAGCCGCCGCCGGATCTCAGTGTCGCTGCGCCCGATCCCGCCCCCAAAGCGTCGCGGCCGATCGTCAAGAACAAGAAAAGAGCCAAATCCGCCGCTCAGACGAACTCAGAGCCGGAGCCAGCGGCTTCGGCACAGCCTGCCATTCATCGAAAGGATGCCGTGGCGGGCGAAGATCCGGTCAGTTTCGGCATGAAATGGAACGGGACCAACGAAAGCTTTGGGGCGGCGACCTCGTTAAGGGAAATCAATCAAACGATCAACGGCGCCGCGGGCGTTAGCGCTCAGCCTGTCGGCGCAGGCGCGGAAGTCGGCGTCAAATATAAATTTTAGCGAAGAGTTCGCGTATGGTTTACGTTAAAGCGGTGAATCAGTGGATGGCTCCACGAGGAATCATCGTGCTCTAACTTGCGATTGCGCCACACTTTGCGTTGCTGCCTGACCTTTTCTTCCTACTGCGCCTGTCGCGCGTTGTAGTCGGCGTCTTCCTGAGAGTTTTAGAGTACTTCAACGGTCTGTCGTTCCTCACGACCACATTGACGAGACGATCATCTCCGCCTGACGGCGAAGCTCGCCGTAAGGAGAAGCGCTCGCTCGACGCGACGGTGCTCCATATTCCGGGAAAAAATATGGCCGATGCGCACGCCTTAGGCGGCGCGGCGCTGAAAGCGCCGCGCGCGATGATGGATTCCGTTTTTGATATCGCCTTTCCCGGCGTGAATCGGCCCCTTCAGTAGTCCATGCCGCCCATGCCGCCCATGCCGCCGCCCGGCATAGGCGGCGCCTCTTTCTTCGGATGCTCGACGACCGTCGCCTCCGTGGTGATGATCAGGCCCGCGATGGATGCGGCGTCCTGCAGCGCGGTGCGCACGACCTTGGTCGGGTCGATGATGCCGAGCTTGACGAGATCGCCGAATTCGCCAGTTTGCGCGTCGTAGCCATAGGCGTAGTCCTTGGATTCGAGCAGCTTGCCGACCACCACGGCGCCGTCCTCGCCAGCGTTCTCGACGATCTGGCGCGCCGGAGTTTGGATCGCCTTGCGGACGATGTCGACCCCGGTCTTCTGATCGGCGTTTTCGGTCTTGACCCCATCGAGAGCCGGGATGGAGCGCAACAGGGCGACGCCGCCGCCGGGAGAAATGCCTTCCTCGACGGCCGCCCGCGTGGCGTTGAGCGCGTCATCCACGCGGTCTTTTCTTTCCTTGACTTCGACCTCGGTCGCGCCGCCCACGCGGATGACGGCGACGCCGCCAGCGAGTTTGGCGAGACGCTCCTGCAATTTCTCGCGGTCATAGTCGGACGTCGTCTCTTCTATTTGCGCCTTGATCTGCGCGATGCGCGCCATGATGTCCTTCTTGTCGCCGGCGCCGTCGATGATTGTCGTCGATTCCTTGTCAATGGTGATGCGCTTGGCGCGCCCAAGCATCTGCAGCGTCACATTCTCCAGTTTGATGCCGAGCTCCTCGGAAATCAGTTGGCCGGCGGTGAGGATGGCGATATCTTCGAGCATGGCCTTGCGGCGATCGCCGAAGCCCGGCGCCTTCACCGCCGCGACCTTCAGGCCGCCGCGCAGCTTGTTGACGACGAGAGTCGCGAGCGCTTCGCCTTCGACATCCTCGGCGATGATGAGGAGCGGTCTGCCGGTTTGCACGACCGCCTCGAGAATCGGCAGCAGCGCCTGCAGCGAAGACAGCTTCTTTTCGTGGATCAGAATGTAAGGCTCCTCAAGCTCGGCGATCATCTTTTCGGCGTTGGTGATGAAATAGGGCGAGAGATAGCCGCGGTCGAACTGCATGCCTTCGACGATCTCGGTCTCGGTCACGAGGCTTTTCGCCTCCTCCACCGTGATGACGCCCTCATTGCCGACCTTCTGCATGGCGTTGGCGATTTCATCGCCGATCAACCGGTCGCCATTGGCGGAGATTTTGCCGATCTGAGCGATCTCTTCATTGGAGGAGACTTTCTTCGAATTCTTCTTGAGATCGGCGACGATCACGTCGACCGCGAGATCGATGCCGCGCTTCAAATCCATGGGGTTCAGCCCAGCCGCCACCGCTTTGGCGCCTTCGCGGGCGATGGATGCGGCGAGAACGGTCGCGGTGGTGGTGCCGTCGCCGGCGTTGTCGTGTTGCTTCGAGGCGACCTCGCGCACAAGCTGAGCGCCGAGGTTCTCGAACTTGTCGGAAAGCTCGATCTCTTTGGCGACGGTCACGCCGTCCTTGCTGATGCGCGGAGCCCCGAAGGATTTTTCGATGACGACGTTGCGGCCCTTGGGGCCGAGGGTGATCTTCACCGCATTGTTGAGAACCTCGACGCCGCGCAATATGCGATCTCGCGCGTCTGTAGAGAAGCGAACGTCTTTGGCGGCCATTGTCAATTTCCTCCTGGAGAGAGAAATGTTCTGGGCAGCGTCGTCAGGTCAGCCGACGACGCCGAGTATATCGCCTTCTTTCATGATAAGCAGGTCTTCGCCGTCGATCTTGACCTCGGTTCCCGACCATTTCCCGAAAAGGATGCGATCGCCGGCCTTGACGTCGAGCGGCGTAAGCTTGCCGTTTTCGTCGCGCCCGCCAGGGCCGACGGCGATGACTTTGCCTTCCTGAGGCTTCTCCTTGGCAGTATCCGGGATGATTATGCCGCCCTTGGTCTTCTCCTCGCCTTCAACGCGCTTCACGACAACGCGGTCGTGTAACGGACGAAATGCCATAAGCTCCTCCTCCTGTAGGCCGTCCCCTTCGTGACGCCGGACGGACGGCGCGCGGACGAATAGGCGGCAGCGGCTCCTTTGGCGCTCGGCCCTGAAGAGTGCCAAAACGCCATCGGGACGTAGGGGCGCCTTTGCGCCTTGTCAAGATTCCGATCGCCGCCGCCTCGCGGCCGCCCCTCGGCAGAGCGGCCGCAGCATTTTTTCGGCGGGCGGCGGCGCGCCGCTTCTGCCTGTCATTTTTCGAGCTTAAAGTAATGACGGGCTGATCGAGCGTCTCGACCAGCCGTTAAAATTTTCAAGAACGCAATTGCGAAAGCAGAATTGCGTCCGTTCAGGCTATGGGAGCTGCGCCAATGAAATTCTTCGGCCAATCGATAGACGCGCCGCTGGCGCGATGCGGCTGCGGCGGTTGCGCAACTCTTCTCCCGCGGCGGAGATTTCTCGCCGGGGCCGCCGCGGCGATGGCGGTCGCCGGCGGCGCCAGTCTTTTGTCGCTCCGGCGCGCCGCCGCGCAAACGACGCTCAGCCCCGATGAGGCGCTGAAAGCGCTGATCGACGGCAACGCTCGCTTCGTCGCGGAAGAGCTGACGTCCTTTGACGACGATCTCCATATCCTGAAAGACGAGACGATCGTCAAACAGGAGCCGTTCGCGGCCCTGCTATCATGCGCCGATTCGCGCGTGCCGGTCGAATTGGTGTTTGACCAGACCATCGGCCAGCTTTTTGTCACGCGGGTCGCCGGCAATATTTGCACGCCGGAGATTATCGCCAGCCTGGAATATGGCGCCGGCGTCTTGGGGACGAAGGTGATCGTTGTGCTTGGCCATTCAGGCTGCGGCGCTGTCAAGGCGGCGGCCGCCGGCAAGGCGGTCCCCGGACAGATCAGCGCCCTTTACGCGCCGATCCGCCCGGCGATTGATCGCGCCGGATCCGACATCGAGGCGGCGATCAAGGCGAACGCGCAAATTCAGGCGGGTCTGCTGCAGACGGCTTCGCCGCTGATCGCAGGCCTCATCAAGGAGAACAAGATCAAGGTCGCCGCCGCCTATTACAATCTCGCGGACGGCAAAGTTTCGCTCCTGTCCTGAGCGCGATCCGCGTCGAACGAGCGCTTCGCATATCGCCCGAATGCGGGCGATATTCTCAACTTCGCGCAGGCGCTTTCGCTCTGGAAAGGAAGAGGCGTTGACAAAAATCGAGTTAAGTGTATATGCTCCTAATCGGCGGGAGCCAAGGAGGCGGAGCGGTTTGTCTATCGAGGCGGAAGCGTCGGCTCGCCGGGCGGAATTGACGCCATGCATGGATTGCGCATGTTTCAATTTGCGCAAGGCGACGCGCGTAACGACGCAGTATTATGATGAAATACTGCGTCCCGCCGGCATTCGCATCACGCAATTTTCGCTCTTGGTCGCCGTCACGATTGCCGGGTCGGTCACGGTCACGCGCTTGGCTGAACTATCCGTCATGGATAGGACGACTTCTCACGCGGAATCTGGAGGTGTTGGAGAAACAGCGATTGATCGAAGTTGCGCCTGGGGAAGATCGGCGCACCCGAATGGTGAGCATCACGCCGGACGGGCGAAAGACGCTGATAAAAGCGCTCCCGCTTTGGAAGACGGCTCAGGCGCAAGTTGTGGAGGCGCTCGGCGAGTCGCGCTGGCGGTCCCTTCAGGGCGATCTTGCGAGCATCGTCACGATGATGGAGCTGCGGTAGGTTCTTTTGTCATATTAGGTGTATATACACTGAGATGAGCGAGCCCGCAGGCGCGATGACTCGCCCCGTTCGCAGGGAGGGCAAGGCTATGAATCTCGATCAACACCCTACGGTCAAACATTTACGCGCTAGGAACGCCGAGCGGGATCCCGGCGATGCGCGTGGGCGGACTTTGGAGGCCGATAAGCTGCGGCAATTGGCGCTGGATTGCGGCGCCGACGACGCCGGCGTGGTGGAGATCGGCCGGTCAGCCCTCGACCCCCAAAGAGCAGAGATCCTGCGGCATTATCCATGGACAAGGACCTTGTTGAGCTTCGTCGTGCGCATGACTCGCGAACCCGTGCGCAGTCCGGCGCGGTCCGTCGCGAACCTCGAGTTTCATCATGCCGGCGATGAGGCGGACGAAGTCGGCCGCCATGTTGTCCGACGTTTGGAAGAGGCGGGGATTCGAGCGGTCAACCCTTCCATGGGCTTCCCGATGGAAATGAGCCAGTTTCCCGGCAACGGCACCTGGGTCGTTTCCCACAAGCCCATTGCGGTGGCGGCGGGACTGGGTCACATGGGTATCCACCGCAATGTCATCCACCCAAAGTTCGGCAACTTCATCCTGCTCGGCACCGTGCTCATCGATGCCGACGCGACGGAGCATGACGTTCCGCTGGATTTCAACCCTTGTCTGGAATGCAAGCTCTGCGTGGCCGCGTGTCCCGTGGGCGCTATTGCGCCCGATGGCGCGTTCAACTTCTCAGCCTGCTTCACCCACAACTACCGCGAATTCATGGGCGGTTTCACCGACTGGATCGAACAAGTGGCGGACAGCCGCGACGCCATGGACTATCGCCGGCGCATCAGTGAGCCGGAAACCGCTTCCATGTGGCAAAGCCTTTCGCACGGGGCCGACTACAAGTCCGCCTACTGCATGGCGGTTTGCCCGGCGGGAGAAGATGTAATCGGCTCCTACCTGGAAGATCGCAAACGCCATCTTGCCGAGGTCGTCAAGCCGCTGCAAGAGAAATCGGAACCCGTTTATGTGATAAAGGGTTCAGACGCCGAGGCGTATGCCCGCAAGCGATGGAAAAACAAGACAGTCAAGCCGGTCGGGAACGCCCTGCGTCCCCGCACCATCGACGGGCTGCTCGGGCTAATGCCCATTGCATTTCAGCCCAGCCAGTCGCGCGGTCTCAACGGCGTCTACCATTTCACCTTCACCGGCGAGGAAGAGCGCAAGGCGACGATCGTCATTCGCGACCGCACCATTCGGGTGCAAGAAGGGCATGTGGGCTCGCCGGATCTGCGCGTGAGCGCGGACAGCCGCGCTTGGATCAGCTTCCTGGCCAAAGAGCGCAGTCTGGCTTGGGCGCTAATCCGCGGGAAGATCCGCATCCGGGGTTCGCCTAGGCTGCTGCTCGCCTTCGGCAAGTGTTTCCCGAGTCCGGGCGTGCGACACGAACGTGTCGAGATTTTGCCCCAACCCTCGCAATTGCGACCGAAGCTGACGCCCTATAGGCAGAACGACGCCGCCACCGGCAAGCTCAGGTGGTGCGGCGCGCTCACCGTGGCGGAGATCCTCAACGTCACTTATGACGTCAAAACCTTTCGCCTCGTCGATCCTAGTGGCGGCGAGATTCCTTTTTCCTATCTGTCTGGACAATTTCTGACCTTGGACGTTGAGCCTGACGGTGTGCCGACCAGGCGCTCGTACACCATCGCCTCCACGCCGACCTGGCGCGATCGCATTGAATTGACCGTCAAACGTGAGGCGCGTGGGCTGGTGTCACGCTGGCTGCACGACGAGGTGAGACCGGGCGATTCGCTCAAGGTTTTGGCGCCTAACGGCGCTTTCGTATTCACCGGCGACGAGGCGCAGAATATCCTGTTGGTCGGCGGCGGCGTCGGCATTACGCCGTTGATGAGCATCGTCCGCTACCTCACCGACACTCAGTGGCCGGGCGAAGCGCGCATGCTGCTGAGCTTCCGCGAACACAGCGACTACATTTTCAAACAGGAGCTTGCAAGCCTTCAAGCGCGCAACCCGCGTCTCAAGGTTATTGCGACGTTGAGCGATCCCCAGGGAGAGCCCTGGACCGGACTAACCGGACGCATCGACAAGTCGATTCTTGGCCGCGCCATCACCGGTTTCGACGCCCAGCGGGTCCACCTCTGTGGGCCGCCGGCCATGATGGACGCGGTAAAAGCCGCGTTGATCGAACTTGGCGTTCCGGCGGAAAGCATCCGGATGGAGGCCTTCGGCACCGCCAAGCGCATTCCGGCCAGCGAAGCCGCCAAGGGCGCGAAGCTGGCGGGACGCGTCATTTTCCAGAGATCGCAAATCACAGCCGCGGTGCCGATGGGCTTAACGCTGCTCGATGTGGCCGATGCGAACGACGTTTACATCGATAACGCCTGCCGGTCGGGCACCTGCGGTCTGTGCCGGGTGAAACTGTTGTCGGGTAACACGCACATGGAGGTGGCGGACGCTTTGACGGAAGATGATAGAACGGACGGCTACGTTCTGGCGTGCCAAGCCGAACCGGACACGGATGTGGAAATTGACGCCTGATGGAGTGATCGAGATGAATGATGTCCTCACGACCCTCGTTATGTTGGTCGCCGTAAGCGCCGGCGTACCCATCATTTCGCTGGTTATTGAAGCGTTACGGCCTATACCCGCCGCCCCGCAACAATTGCGCTGGGCGCCTAACATTCCGATTCGCTACGTCAAGATCAATGGGTTCAGGCTTCGCTATATCCAGGCGGGAAAGGGTCCTGCGCTTGTGCTGTTGCATACTCTGCGGACTCAGCTTGACCTCTTCGAAAAGGTCGTACCGCGCCTTGCGGAGCGCTTTACCGTTTATGCGCTCGACTTGCCGGGTCACGGCTACTCGGACATCCCCGACGCCGCTTATGACGCCGGATTCTTCACCGACGCCGTGGAAGGCTTTCTCGAAGTCATGCACTTGCGCGACGTCACGCTCGCCGGCGTCTCGATCGGCGCCTCCCTCGCACTGATCGTCGCGGCGCGCCACAATTCGCGGGTCGCACGAGCAATAGCTATCAATCCTTACGATTACGCCAAGGGCAGGGGCATGGCGCGCAGTTCATTTCTCGCCCGGCTGGTCGTCGGCGCAGCCGACATACCGGTTCTCGGCGAGACGATGATGCGGCTACGGACTTTCTACATCATGAAAAGCATTTTTAACGGCGGACTGGCGGACCGGCGCAGCATCTCGCCCCAGCTGTTGCAGGAATTGTACATGACAGGCAATCGCAAGGGACACTATCGCGCATTCCTGAGCCTGCTCAGAAACGCGGAGAGCTGGCAATTGGCGACGAAGGATTATCGCAACATCAAGATTCCGGTCTTGTTGATATGGGGCGATCGCGACTGGGCCAAATCCGATGAAAAAGAGCGCGACCGCCAGCTTGCGCCGGACGCCGAAATGGTCACAGTCGAGCAGGCCGGCCATTTCTTGCCCTTGGATAGACCCGACGCTGTGATCGAGGATCTGAGCGATTTCGCAGCGGTTAACAATTTTGGTAAGCGCGGCCAGGCGATCTCGACGAATTGGTTGCAGCGGACGCAACAATAAAAGACTTGATTGAGCGGCCGAGTCGCGGCTGATGTCTGACCAAGCCGGGCGTCGCATCGCGCTTTTCCGTGAGCTCTCAGTCCAATCGCAGCTTGACGAGCATTAGACTGTCGATAAGTCTGGTGGCGTGCGGCCGATGGGTCGGCTTTCGCAGAGGTTGTCTCTGCTTGCCTCCTCACGGTCTTCTGATCGCGAACTGCATATCCTCAACGTCAGGACAGCGTTCTCGAATTGATGTGCCAACAATATTCGGTGGGGACGCAGATTATGATGTCGACGCGTGCGGCGGAAGCGGAGAAATAGTCGGTCTTGATCCGCGCGGCGATGGTTTTCTATCGGTGGATAGTGTTGAAGAACCCCGTGTGCTGAGGGCGGCGGCGATGTGCGCCCGCGACGGTTTTCAACGAGGCGAAGGCGGCCCGCGGCGCCTCATGTGGCGAAGATTGGCCTGGGGACTGGGGTCAGTTTGGCCAATTTCCATAGATTTTGGGCGGTGGCGGCCAAGAGGAGCTCGTCTCTCGCCCCGTTTGGGCCTCGCAGACGCAATCGGTCGAGTCCGAGGATGCGTTTCAGATGCGCAAACAGCATCTCGACCTTCTTCCGCTCGCGGCGTGAGACGACGTAGGCCGCCGTCTCGGCGATCGCGCGGGCCTTGGCGCGGGCGGCCTCAACGTTGACCGGCGTCAGCTACCATGTTCACATCGCGGGCGCGGTGGATGGATCGATGCGACCGCTCTGCTGCGGCCGAACCTTCCTCTCCGTCGGCTGGCCACTTTCCCGAGACCCTGGTGTAGCGGCCGTTTATCAGCGTCGTGCCAGCTGGCGCGTTTTTTACTTTATTGGCATTATGTATACAATCAACAATCCTTTTGTCCAAAAACATGTTGTCCGATCTCCTGAAACCTGTTCGCGGCGCGCGTGGTATGGCGGTCGCGCCGCGCGCGCTTGCGTCGCAAGGTGCGCTGGCGGTCCTGCGCGAAGGAGGCAACGCTGTCGAGGCGATGAGCGCCGCCGCCGCGACCATTGCGGCGCCGTCTCGATGGCGAAGGTTTCCCCTTTTCCGCGATCGCCGGCAGGCGTACGACGTCCCAGCCTTCTTGTTCCAGAATATGGCCGACGAGATCGTCGACCATTCCTGAACCGAAAATATAGGGCGAATCGATTATTTTTTTCCTGCTCGATGGCGCCATCGACGATGATGCTTGTCTTTATGTTTGTGCCACTTAGTCTAGGCAAAAATTTTATGGGATCGGCGCTCAATCGTGTATATAATGCCTTCGCCGTTTGGATCGTTATCGGAAGGCGGCCTGTTGAAACCTTCTCCTTGCTACAGCGTCAGTCACCGCTTGGTTGGGTCACGATGCAGTCTCTTAGCCTCACCGCTTTTTTCGGCGCGCGTCTCGACAAAAGTTTGAACAAAATGCTTGATCGTCGCTCTTTTGACGAAAGGCGGATAAGGAAGTTTCGCGACCTCGCGCAGTTTTTGCAATTGCGTTCACCCTATTATGCGCGGATCATCGCGGATCGCGGAATAGATCCGGCACGATGCCATCCTCAGGATTTCCCCATGTTGACGAAGGCGGATGTGATCAAGCACTTCGATAATATCGTCACCAATCCCAAAATAACCAAGCAGTCTGTAGAGGAGTTCCTTGCGCGGTCGCACGACGCAAACGATCGGCTTCTGGGTCGCTACATCGTTGTTC
This sequence comes from uncultured Alphaproteobacteria bacterium, assembly GCA_963815815.1. Lineage (GTDB taxonomy): Bacteria > Pseudomonadota > Alphaproteobacteria > Rhizobiales > Beijerinckiaceae > Methylocapsa. Next base: position 729,916 of record CAWFIA010000001.1, on the reverse strand, counting down.
ATAGTTCAGGGACAACTGGAGAGCTAGGTTATTTCGTTTACTCCAATAAAGAATGGAGCTGGGGCCTCGCCTCGCTCGCTGAACTCCGCGGTTTAGGGCTTCTCGCGGCGCGGCGGCGTAGGGTAGCATTCATCGGCGCCACAGCCGGGCATCTCGCCGGAATTTCGATCATGTCGGCGCTCCGCTCGCCTCTGCTCTGGCCACTCTTCCGGTTCGAAAGCTATGATGTCAATGGTTCCTTCCGCGGCGTGGTGGATGGGCTGAATGCGTTTCAACCGCATATCTTGGTCGGATATGGGCTTGGTTTGGCGACACTGGCCGAGCGTCAGCTAGATGGCAGATTGGCCATCAGGCCGAAGATAATCAGCAACAGCGGCGAGGCGATTTCGAAGGTTGATCGTGAGCGTATAGAGGCCGCCTTCGGCGTCGGCGTCCGAAACGTTTACACATCCAGTGAGCATATGGTCATGGCCGCACAGGAGCCTGGCTCGCAAACGATGCGCCTTTTCGAGGACGATTTGATCTTCGAACCCAGTGAAAGTCATACGCTCGTAACAAACCTCTTCAACCGCACCTTCCCGCTGATCCGCTACCGTATGGGCGATGCGATCGAAGTGGTTGCTGAATTTGATTTGCATGCGCCGCACAGAATGATCCGGGAGATACCAGGGCGCGCGGAGCAGGCGCCGGTCTTTGTAAATAAATATGGCGAGCTCGACTGGATAAGCCCGCACATGATCTACTCGCTTATGGTGGAGAACTTGCGCCGCCACCAGTTAGTCCAAACCAGTGAATCGGCATTCGTATTTTCGGTCGTGCTTGAACCTGCGCTGAACCTTCAAGAGCGCCGCCGCACTGTCGCAGAAATAAGCGACCGTCTAACAGCCATCTTGGCCCAAAAGAGCATGGAGAATGTTGGCTTCCGGATTGAAGAGGTGAAAGAGATATCGGTCGATCCAAAAACAGGAAAATTTTCTATGATAAGAAAAAGCCGATTAATCGGTTAGAGCGAGCGGCTTTCACCAATAAGAGTCAACTTCCTTTTTGTAGTCGAGTCTTGGGCAGCTCAAAAAGAATAGGTCTTTCTTCACTGCGCAAAACAGTTTCGAGGCAAGGGCCAGCTTGGCTTCTTCGATTTGCACCGGTGCGATGAACGTCTCAGCGAAAAGACCGATCGGCATTTATGGCGTCCATGCGGGCATTTGAATTTGAAGAAATGATACGGAACGGGGGCGCGGCGCAATGGACGATGCATTCAATTGCAGGATGAGATCCCAATTGGCGGCAGTGTTACGGGCGAGCAGCCTCTTCGGCGGTCTCGACGAGGAGGTGTTTCACTGCCTCGAAGCCGAACTCGCTCTCATCTCTCTCACGAGTGGCGCCGTGCTCTTTCGGCAAGGCGATCCGGGCGACAGTTTGTATATTATCGTGAGCGGGCGTCTTGTTGTTTCGTTTAGCCCGGACGGACAGTCGAACCGCATTATTGAACGGCCAGGACCCGGCGAAATAGTTGGCGAAATGGCGCTAATAAACGGTGAGCCGCGCTCGGCAACGGTTTCAGCTGCACGCGATTCGCATCTCGCTATGCTGACGAAAGATGGACTGTCGCGCTTGAGCGCAAACCACGCGCAAGCTATATATGCAGCTTTCGTGCGCCAACTCTCCTCGCGACTTAGCTCGAAGGTCGCGGGAATACACCAGGAAAGGTCGCTTTTTACTTGCATTGCCGTCATGCCATTGTCGCGGCGGACGCCGGCGGAACTCTTTTGCGGAAAACTTGCGCAGGAAATGGGCCGATTCGGTTTGACTCTACATTTGTCGAGCGAGCGTCTCGAACGGATATTTCCAGTTGCGGGAGCCGCGCAGGCGACGCCGCTGGACAGTGGACACGCGGCGCTGGCAAACTGGCTCACTGAGCAGGAAGCGCTGCACGTCAAAATGCTGTACCAGACCGACGAGGTAGATTCACCGTGGACGGCGCGGTGTCTCCGGCAAGCGGATTTGATTCTTCTCGTTGCGCGCCACGACGACAATATTCGCCAAAGTCGCGCTTTTATGGAAACGCTGTCGCAACACTCAAGCGTTGCCGAAAAGCGGAGGATCCTGATCCTACTTCACGACGAAGAGACTCCTGAGCCAAGGGGAACCTCGCTCTGGACAAAGACCATTCCAGCTGAGCGACATTTTCATATTCGTCTTGCTTTTGACGGAGACTTTGCGCGGCTGTCTCGATTCTTGAACAGGCGCTCGGTGGGGTTAGCCCTTGGGGGAGGTTTTGCGCGGGGACTTGGGCATGTCGGCGTTATCAGAGCGATGCGTGAACTGGGCATCCCCATCGACATGGTCGGCGGCACCAGCATGGGGGCGATCATCGCAGGCCAATGCTCAGTTGAATGGGATGCTTTCACTATGCTCGAAGTTACCTCACGCAATGCGGCCGCCTCGCTAAGGGGCGACTACACGCTGCCCTTCGTCTCATTTCTGACAGGGAAAAGATTTTCCAAAACAATAATCTCAATTGCAAAAGACAGGGACATTGAGGATACTCTAATTCCATTTTTCTGCGTGTCGGCAAGTTTGACCCGATGTGAAATGAAAGTTCACTGTTCCGGAAACGCTGCAAAAAGCATTATCGCCAGCGGGCGCGCGCCCGGCATGTTTCCGCCCTTGTCCTGGGACGACGAGCTTCTCGTAGACGGCGGTCTCGTGAACTTGGTCCCGGCCAGCGTTATGCGTGATTTCTTAGGCGGGGGAACCGTGATTTCAGTGGATGTTTCTCCACGGATCGAATTTGAAAAAGTAGATTTTGGCCTGTATTTCTCTGGCTGGCGCGCCTTGGGGCAAATGTTGAACCCTTTTTCCCCCGGGGGACGTAGCGTGGGAATTATTGATGTGCTCATGCGCATGCTCGAGTTCGGACGAGCGCCTTATGCAAATCCCGAAGATCACGCTGACGCCCACCTCGTCCTTCCCCTCAGTCAGTATTCCCATCGCGATTTCCATCGCGGTAAAGAAATGGCGGAGATTGGATACCAGTTCGCCAAGCGTTATTTCGAAGACTGGACTAAAGAGTGCGGACGGCCTTGGGAGAGCAGTGGACGGATTTAGAGTTTGAGGGAGTATTGGCTGCCGCTTGCTGATCGATCCAGTCGTCGCAATGACCTGTGTTGAAGCGCGATCGCAAAGATGATGCTCGAGGGCGGATGCAATGGATATCGACTTTTTTCGGCGACTCGAAAGTTATGCCGCAAGCCGCCCAGATGCTGTCGCGCTCCAGAGCATTTCCGTCGAGGAAAGGGCGGTGCTGACTTATAGCCAGTTTGTTCATCAAGTGCGCGACCTAGGTCGTTTCCTCGAAAAGTCAGGACTCGCTCCCAGCGATCACGTAGCCATCTTCATGGAAGAGAGACTGAGATGGGGCGTCGCCTTTGTGGGCGCCTACAGCGCAGGACTGGCGATTGTGCCTCTCGATCCAACGCAGGAGCCAGGAACACTCGCCGCCGCCCTTGAACATGCGGATTGCAGACTTGCTATCACGTCGCACAAATATGTATCGAAAGCGCGGGAGATCCTAAAACAAAACGGCTGCGTGAAATATTTATTCGATGGTGATTCAGAGGGTCTGGGCTACGAGTGGGATCGAGACGTCGAAGTCTGCTCGGATTCCAATGTGAGTTTGCCGTTTGTCTCAAACGACGCGCAATGCGACATGGCTATTCTTTATACCAGCGGGACCACCGGCGTTCCAAAAGGCGTGCGCATAACGCAGGCCAATATATTCTGGACCATCTGGGATATGTTAGAGGTATGTCCTGTTACATCTGACGATCATATCCTTTCTATTCTTCCTCTTTTCCATATTATGTCGTTGCTCGCCAACCTGTTGGGTCCACTTTACGTTGGAGCGCAAGTCACTTACCTCCACTATCGCGATCCTGCTCGGATTATCGGAGCGTTTAAGGAAGAAAATATTACCGGATTTCTATGCGTGCCGCAATTTTTCTATTTGCTGCGCCGTAGAATCTTTGAAGAAGCGCAAGGCCAAAATGCGGCTAAGCGCTTTCTGTTTTTCCGTCTCCTGGCCCTTTCGCAAGTGCTTCGGCGCAGGTTCGGCTGGAACGCTGGCAAGCTATTTTTCGGCCCTTTGCATTCGCGGCTTGGACCACGGTTCCGTCTATTCGGCGTTGGCGGGGCGAGTTTTGAGCCGGTTGTGGCAGAAACTTTCCTGAGCCTCGGCTTTTCTCTGTTCCATTCTTATGGAATGACGGAGACGACCGGTCCGGCGGCAATTACCCCTGCCGACGCTTACGGGGGCTTATCCTGCGGACCTCCTATGCCACATGTGGAAATCACGATCGATAATCCAGATGAGAGCGGTATTGGAGAGATTTTGATTCGGGGTGAGCATGTAACGAAAGGGTATTGGAAAGATCCAGCGGCTACGGTGGATCTCGTCCGCTCCGGCTGGCTGTGGAGTGGAGATCTCGGCTACATCGACTCGTCGGGTCGAGTGCATGTGACGGGAAGAAAGAAGGAGGTGATTGTTCTCAGTTCCGGGAAGAATGTATATCCCGAGGATGTTGAATTCCACCTACAGAATGGCAGCGCGATTTTAAAGGAAGTTTGTGTCGTCGCCGCTCCCGGCGATTCCGCCGGAGAGCGGCTCCATGCCATCGTCGTTCCTGATTTTGATCTCCTGAAGGGCGCGAAGGTTGCGAATATTCACGATCGGGTTCGCTATGATATTGAGAACCTCAGTCGACGCCTTCCTTCCTATCAGCGCCTCCACAGTTTCGAAATTAGAACGGCGCCGCTGCCCCGTACGGCCACCCGAAAATTAAAGAGATTTGAAATTTCCGCGAGCGAGTTCACTTTCCCACCTAAAATAGTTGAAGGAACAACGGACGCCCGAGACGCTGACGTTTTTCAGCTTATTCGCCAGGTCAAAGCGAATTGTGGCGCTATCGATAGAACTATGAATCTGGAACTCGATCTCGACTTCGATTCGCTTGAACGAGTTGAGCTGTTCGCCAACATTCGATCGCAGTTTGGTCTCGAAATCTCAGACGAAGAGGCAACGCGCATCTTTACTGTCGGCGAACTCGCGACCCTCCTCGAGAGTCGACGATCTGTTGAGAGCGCGAATTGGCTGCGCTGGAGGGAAATACTGAGGAAGCCGCTTTCGCCTGATCAGGCTCGAATGGCCGCGCAGTGTTTTTGGCGTAGTCCTGTGATTGAAGCGGTTGGATTTTTGCTCAGCCGAATTTTCGGCATATTCGGGAGAAGACTACTTCCGTTAAGAGTTTCTAACCCAGAAAAAATCCCGAACAACTATCCATTCATTATTTGCGCTAACCACGCCAGCTATATCGATGCGTTCGTTATTGCGAGTTCGTTGCCGTTTCCTGTATTTCGACGATTGTTCTTTTTCGGATCCAGCAATTATGCGCGCTCACGGTTCCAGCGGCTGATCTGGCGAGCCACTCGAACGGTCAGGATTGACCCAAACGTAAACCTCCATGACGCCCTGCGGTTGGGGGCCGAGGGTTTGAGCAGAGGACTCGTCCTGTGCGTGTTTCCGGAAGGCCATCGTTCGATTGATGGCTTCGTGCAGGATTTTCGCAAGGGTCCGTCTATCCTGGCGAAAGAGGTGGATGCGCCTGTATTGCCGATTTCCATTTCGGGGAGTCACGATGTCTGGGGCCGGGCTTCAAGTCGCATTCGGTTGCGCCCTGTTGAAATAAGGTTCGGCTCGAAACTCGAGCCATTCTCGGGAGAAACCTATGCCGAATTGACCGAGCGGATTTGTCGGGCTGTACTCGACGGTGTGCGATCGCCTTGAGGATGCCGGAGATTGTTATCGCCATTACTGGAGCGCGGGGTTTTGTGGTTGTTTTAACTTGAAGGCTTCTGTATCCACGGAGGACTTGCGCCCTCGCAATTTTGTCTAGCCAATTGAACGCCGCCGACAGCGAGCAACCCGATCACTCCAGACTTAGCTGCCACCTATTGTGAACGGCTCCGGACATATATTTTGGAACTACATTCCTTCTGCTTCCTTGAAGCTTGATTTGTCAAAAGGATAGTACGCTTTTCAAAGCGAAATAATTTATATATAGCGAAAAAGGTGGGCCGGGTGTACCATACGATGAACTCGAGATCCGGTGACAGAGGCACAAGTTGGATGCGCTCTTCTTCCGCCCCCGGTCAAACCAAGCCGTATCATGAGATCGGTCTAGACCGGATTGGTTTCGAGGGGACCGAAATCGTCCGCGCGGCGCGCGAGTTTCGCCGGCCTGTCGCGATTATATGGGCTCCTCGTCAACGGCGACTTGGAATCGCCTTACTCTCTGACGGGGTTATTCCGGTAGGCTCGGGCGATGGGCTCGAGATCGTTGGGTATTTGCCGCCGATTTATCCGGAATGGCTCGGCGACCGATCCTTTGGGCGAGAGCATCAAGTTCGCTTTCCCTACATCGCCGGCGAAATGGCGCGCGGCATAGCGACTCCGCGGATGGTGATAGCAATGGGGCGCGCCGGCATGCTCAGTTTCTTCGGCGCGGCTGGCCTTAGTCTTAACGCCGTCAAGAATGGCGTCGAGACCATCGACGCGGCATTTATCGGCAACTCCGGTTCGTGGGGGGCAAATCTGATTCACTCTCCAGACGCTCCCGGCCTGGAAGACGCCCTCGTCAATCTCTATCTGCGTCGGGGGGTCGTCCGGGTTTCGGCGTCGGCGTTCGTGACATTGACGCCGGCTATCATCCGCTTCGCCGCCACGGGCCTTCGCCTTGACGCAGAGCAGCGCGTCGTTCGCCGGAATCATCTGTTCGCAAAGGTTTCGCGCCTTGAGGTTGCGGAGCAGTTCATGTCTCCTGCGCCGAAGACCGTTCTCGACGCTCTCGTCGTCGACGGGAAGCTGACGCAAGCCGAGGCAGCCTTGGCGAAACGCGCGCCCCTGGCTGACGATATTACGATCGAGGCGGATTCCGGCGGTCACACCGACAATCGGCCATTGTCGGTTTTGCTGCCGCGGATGCTTCAAGCGAGAGATCGCTTGAGCGCCCAGCATGGCTATGATCGCCCGATCCGCATCGGCGCGGCCGGCGGCTTGGGCGCGCCGGCAGCCGTGGCGGCCGCCTTCGCGGGCGGGGCGGCTTATGTGATGACCGGCAGCATCAACCAGACGGCGATCGAGGCCGGCGTATCTGCGCTCGCCAAGAGCATGCTGGCCGGCGCCGACATGACCGATGTGGCCATGGCCCCGTCGGCGGACATGTTTGAAATGGGCGTCAAAGTTCAAGTCCTAAAAAAGGGAACCATGTTTCCACAACGGGCGACTCGCCTTTACGACCTATACCGCCGCTATCAGACGCTGGAAGACATCCCTGCAGAGATCCGCGGCCAGCTCGAGCGCGAGCTTTTCAAGCAATCCCTGGCGGATGTTTGGAACGACACTAAAAGATTCTTTGCAGAACGCGATCCCGCCGCGCTGGAGCGTGCTGAAACCAACCCGCGCTTTCGTATGGCATTGGTGTTTAGATGGTATCTCGGCTCATCGAGCCGTTGGCCGATCACCGGCGAAGCCGACCGCCGCATGGATTTTCAGCTGTGGTGCGGGCCAGCCATCGGCGCCTTCAATTCGTGGACCGAGGGCAGCTTTCTCGAAGCGCCGGAGGCTCGTTCGGTCGTGCAGATCGCGCTCAACTTGCTCGAAGGGGCGGCGGCCCTGACTCGAGCTCAGCAGCTGCGCGCGGCCGGCGTCGACGTGCCCGCGGCGGCTTTCCAGTTCCAGCCTCGTCCGCTTGCCTGAGCAATCAGGAGGATGCCAGCGCCGCCATGAAAGCAACATCCACAAGACAAAAGCCAATTGCGGTCGTCGGCGTCAGCGCCTTGTTCCCGGGCTCGATCGAGAAGGACGGATTCTGGAAGAATATTCTCGATGGCCGCGACCTCATTGACGAGGTTCCCCCCAGCCATTGGCTGATCGAGGATTATTACCATCCCGATCCCAGCAAACCCGGCAAGACCTACTCTCGGCGCGGGGCATTTCTTGACCCGACGCCGTTCGATCCGCTGGACCATGGCATTCCGCCGAGCGCCCTGCCGAGCACGGACTCGGCGCAGCTGCTCGCCCTGATCGTCGCAAAGCGGGTTCTGGAGGATGCCTGCGGGCTTGCTTTCGCTCATATTGATCGCAGCCGGACGAGCGTCATCCTTGGGGTCGCCTCGGCCACTGAGCTCGCGGCGACGATGGCCGGGAGCCTGCAATATCCGGTCTGGCTAAGGGCGATGCGGGATGCCGGCCTATCGGATGAGACCATTGAGGCCGTCGGCCAGCGCGCCAATTCCAGTTACGCCGAATGGACTGAAAGCACATTTCCCGGCTTGCTCGGCAATGTGGTCGCGGGCCGCATAGCTAACCGTTTCAACCTTGGCGGCGTCAACTGCGTTGTCGATGCGGCTTGCGCAAGTTCGCTGGCCGCGGTGCGGATGGCGGTTCAAGAGCTGACCGAGGGCTCCTCGGATATGGTCATCACCGGCGGCGTCGATGCTCTCAACGACATCTTCATGTATGTCTGCTTTTCGCGGACTCCCGCGATGTCGCCCAGCGGAGACTGCAGGCCGTTTTCGACAAGCGCCGACGGCACCGTCTTGGGCGAAGGCCTGGGCATGATCGCCTTGCGTCGGCTCGACGACGCGGAGCGTGACGGCGACCACATCTACGCCGTGCTGCGAGGCGTTGGCGCCTCATCAGATGGACGATCAAAGAGCATTTACGCGCCGCGCCCGGAAGGTCAAGCGCTGGCTCTGCGGAGGGCTTATGAAGCCGCGGGCTATGGCCCCGAAACCATCGAGCTGATGGAGGCGCATGGCACCGGCACGGTTGCGGGCGACGCCGCCGAGGTGCAATCTCTGGTCTCGGTATTTTGCGACGCCGAACGGGCTGATCGGCCCTGGTGCGCCCTTGGTTCGATCAAGTCGCAAATTGGCCACACCAAGGGCGCCGCGGGCGCGGCGTCGCTGATAAAGGTCATTCTCGCCCTTCATCACAAGGTTCTGCCGCCGACCATCAAGGTCGAAACGCCGCACGAGATGCTTAGCGCCGCCGGCCAGCCCTTTTATGTGAATTCTCGATTGCGGCCTTGGGTCCGCGGAAAAAGTCATCCCCGGCGAGGTTCGGTCAGCTCATTCGGTTTTGGCGGCAGCAATTTTCATATCGCGCTCGAAGAATATGTTGGACAGACGCCGCGGCCGGCGCGGGTGCGGCATTTGTCGTCGGAACTATTTCTGTTTTCCGCGGGCGCGCCGGATCTCTTGCCGACGAAGGTCACTGCGGCGGCGGAACTCGCCTCATCCGCTGACGCATTCGCCTTTGCCGCGCGAACGAGCCAATCTGATTTCGATCATGCCGCGCCCTACCGGCTCGCGCTTATCGCGGCGAATGGGGAAGAACTCTCGTCGAAGGCGAAACGCTTCGCGGCGCATATGGGCGGAGCTCCGGAATCCGGTTTCGCCGAGATTGGGCTTTATTACGGTTGCGACAAGCCGAGCGGGAAACTCGCTTTCCTTTTCCCCGGCCAAGGCAGTCAATACATCGGCATGGGCGCGGAATTGATGATGGCGTTCGATATGGCTCGCTCGCCATGGGACGATATTGCCGACGCGGAGGAAGAGCAGCTACGCCAATTGCCGGGGATCGTGTTTCCGCCGCCAGCCTTCGGCGATGCGCAGCGTAGACAACAGGATATGCGCCTTACCGCGACCGAACACGCGCAGCCGGCGATCGGCGTCACGAGCCTCGCCTATCTGGCAATGCTCGAAGCAACAGGACTGCGGGCCGATCTAGTTGGCGGCCACAGCTTCGGCGAACTCACGGCGCTCGTCGCGGCCGAGGCGCTGCCAAAGAATTGCTTGCCCAAAGTCGCCCTGGAAAGAGGACGACTCATGGCCGAAGCCGCGGCGGCGATTCCGGGCGCGATGTTGGCGGTGTTGGCGTCGCGGTCGCAGGTTGAAAGCTGCCAAGCCGCGCAATCCGGCAGCGTCGTCATAGCGAATCATAACAGCCCGCAACAGATTGTCGTCGCCGGCCCCGTCGCAGAGATCGACGCTTTCGCAGGCGCCTTATCGGAGCGTGCGATCGAGGTCCGGCGTTTGCCTGTCTCCACCGCGTTTCACTCGCCGCTGGTCGCCGCCGCCGCTCGGCCGCTTGAAGAATTTCTCCGAGGCGTCGAATTCGCCGATCCCCGGACGCCCGTCTATTCAAATGTGACGGCGAAGCCCTATCCTTCAGCTTCTGCGATCGCGCCGCTAGTCGCCGAACAGCTCTGCCGTCCTGTGCTTTTTCACGATCAGATCGAAGCCATGTACGCCGATGGGGCGCGCATCTTTGTTGAAATAGGGCCAGGCGCCGCACTGTCCCAGCTGGTCGGACAGTCCCTCGCCGGCCGAAATCACCTCGCCGTCAGCCTTGACGGCAAGGTGAAAGACGCCGTTTGGCGGTTATGGAGCGCGTTCGGTCAGCTCTGCTCGGCCGGGCTGGCTTTGGAGTTGAACAGTTTCTGGGAAGCGTCGCACGGCTGTCCGCCCGCCGCGGAAACCAGATCGCCCGTGACGGTCGGCATTCGTGGCGCCAATTTCGGTAAACGTTATCCTCCCCTTTTGGGAGAGGAAGTAGCGGAGCCTTCCAATTCTTCGCGACCGTTCGACGCGGCGGCGCCGGCGCCGCCAAATTCGGTTGTGGGGGAGGCAACGCCCTTATTCGATTCCTTTGCTAGGCGGGGGGTTCCCAAGGCGCTTTCGGCGCCTTTGCCCGAGAACAATGCGGCGGCGCGCGACGAAAGCTGCGATAGGTTTGCAACGCCTGCCGAACCTGTCACGCACAATGGCGACGCCCAACTAAGCCTCATCGAAAAAATCATGCGGCACAGCAGCGAAGCCCATCAGACCGCGCAAAGGGCGATGGCCGACGCTCACCTCGCCTATCTCAGAACGACGGAAGCAGCGCTGCTGCGCCTCGCTGGCGATAGGTCATCCGGCGCCGTGTCCGGCGCCGCGGCGCAGCGGCCGAAGGGCGGCGCCGGCGCATCTTCCGCCGGGGCCGGCCTCGCCTCACCACAAGGAAGCGGACTGATCGGACAAATGGAGGGTCGATCAGCCCGGCGACGCGTCTTCCGTTTCGGCCAAATGAAACGGATACATATCCGAGGCCCGATGTCATGGTCGAAGCGGCATTCCCAGGCTCTGCGGAGACGACAAAGCCGCAAAGATTGGCGGCGATCGAGCTTTCTACGCTCGTGCTCGAAATCATCGCCAAAAAGACCGGCTACCCGACAGATATGCTGAAGCCCGAAATGGAGTTGGAGGCGGACCTGGGGATCGACTCGATCAAGCGCGTCGAAATACTCTCCGCATTACGTGATAGCTCGCCAAATCTTCCAGTAATCGGCGTCAATGAACTCGCAGAGCTGCGCACCATCGGCTCCATTGCGCAGCGCCTGAGCGCGACGGGCGTCGGTCGCCTCGCGCAAGCCCATGCGCCGGCGGCCTCCAATGGCATAAAGGCCGATCTGCCGACGCTGGTGCTCGAGGTCATCGCCAAGAGGACCGGCTATCCGGCGGACATGCTAAAGCCCGAGATGGAGCTCGAATCGGATTTGGGGATCGACTTAATCAAGCGCGTCGAGATCCTCTCGGCTTTGCGCAATATCGTTCCGGATTTGCCGGCAATCGACGTGAGCGAACTGGCGGCATTACGCACCATCGGCGCGATCAGCGCCCGCCTCGATGCGACGAGTCCAAGCGCGCCTCTACGCCGCTCAAGCGTGGATGATAGCGGCGCCGGCGCCCGTCAACCGGCGCTGAGCCGCTTTGTTCCCGAGCTGATTGAGGCTCCTTCGCCAAAGGCCCCATGCGAACCAGCGCCCCACACGGCGACGATTCTGGACGGCTATTCGGATGAGCTTCCGCAGGCGCTCGCTGTGGCGCTGGAGCGGCGGGGATTGGCGGTCCAGCGCATAAGCTCGATGACGGATCATCATGCGGTCGAAACCGATGCGTTTATCGTACTGACCGGCTGTCGCGCTTCGGATCCGTCGGATGCGGCCGAGCAAAGTTTCAGAGCTGCCCAAGCCTACTCCTCCCGTGCCCTGCGTGAAGGGGAACTCTTCGCGACAGTGCAGGATACGGGAGGCGATTTCGGATTCTCCGGCCGTGATCCCTCGAGCGCCTGGCGCGGCGGCCTCCCCGGCCTCGTGAAAACGGCCGCGCAGGAATGGCCCGGCGCTCGAACCAAGGCGATCGACCTTGAAGCTGGCGGCCGTCATAGCGATGTTTTGGCCGATGCGCTCGCCGACGAACTACTGAATGGCGGTTGCGAGCTGGAAATCGGACTCGGCGCAGACAATCGCCGCAAGACGATCCGCGAAATCGCGCGCGGTCTGACCCTTCGCGCGGTTTCGCAACCCAGCCGACTTCCGGACCGCCCGGTTCTCGTCGTGACCGGGGGCGCTCGCGGCGTCACTGCTGAATGCGTGGTCGCCCTAGCCAAGACGACGCCATGTCGATTGGTTCTTTTGGGCCGAACTTCGCCCATCGACGTGCCGGCTCGCCTCGCCAATCTTGATGATGCCTCTCTAAAGTCGGCTGTGCTCGCCGAAATGCGCGCCCGCGGCGATGATCCGCCGCAACTCCGAGAGACGGCGGCTGAAGTCGCGGCGATACAGGCGAGCCGCGCCATCCAAACCACTTTGCAAAGGTTGAGCGAGCTTGGTTGCGACGCGATCTACGAAACGCTCGACATCGCGGACGCCGAAATCGACAACCCGGATTATCGCCAAAGTTCGCCGGCGCTGGGGCTCGATCGATGGATTCATTCACGGCGCCGGTCAACTCGCCGATAAGCTCATAGCGCAGAAATCGGCCGAGCACTTTCGACGAGTTTTCGACACCAAAGTGGTTGGCCTCAAAAACCTGCTGGAGGCGACTGCGGGAGACGATCTGAAGCTGATCGCACTGTTCTCGTCCGTCGCCGGTCGGTACGGCAATGCTGGCCAGAGCGACTATGCGATGGCTAATGAAGTGATGAGCAAAGTGGCGCGCGCCGAAGCCGTCCTTCGTGGCGATCGTTGTCTGGTCCGCTCCATCGATTGGGGTCCGTGGGACGGCGGCATGGTCACTCCAACCTTGAAACGATGGCTTGGCGAACGCGGCGTTAGCACGATCAGCTTGGCCGAAGGGGCGGCCGCTTTTGTAAAGGAGCTGCTGCATGCCGCGCCACTGCCGGACGAGACTGAAATCCTTCTGGGCGGCGGCCCGGTGACGGAAGCGTTGCTTCCCTCCTCAAACACGTTCTGAGCCGGTGGCCGATTTCGCCCCGATCGCCATCGTGGGCCATGCCTGCGTCGTCCCCGGCGCTTTGACGCCCGACCAATTATGGGATCTCGTGGCCACCGGCCGAACGGCGCTCGGTCCGCCGCCGAAAGGGCGTTGGCGCGCTGATATCGAGCGACTCAAAATCAGCCCCGAAGGGGTCGCAACCGAGCGCGGCGGCTATGTCGTCGGTTTCGAGGAGGCGTTCGACTATAGCGCCTTTGCGATCAGCCGGGACCGCTTGGTCGGTCTCGAGCCGATGTATCGATGGCTGCTCCATGTCGGCCATGAGGCGCTGATAACCGCCGGATTTGATCGGAGCGCCGGAGGCCTGGCGCGCACCGGCGCCATTTTCGGCAATCTCCTCTATCCAACCGAAGGACTTTCAGAGCTTGCGGAAGCAGCTTGGCTCGGGAGCAGGGCAAAAAGCCGCAATATCGACCAGCGCAATCGATTCTCGTCCGGCTATCCGGTGCATTTTCTGTGTCAAACGCTGGGATTGGGAGCAGGGGGCTTCGCCCTCGATGCGGCCTGCGCTTCGTCGCTGTACGCCATCAAGCTCGCCTGCGATTGGCTCGCGGATGGTCGCGCCGACGCAATGCTGGCTGGCGGCGTCAACGCCGGTGATTTTCTTGGGCTCAGCCTGGGCTTCACGGCGCTAAATGCGTTAAGCCGCACCGGACAAAGCCGACCGTTTCACGCCGAGGCCGATGGGTTGCTGCCGGCGGAAGGCGCGGCGGCGGTGGTGTTGAAACGCCTCGAAGATGCGGTCGCAGCCAATGACGATATACTTGGCGTCATCCGCGCTGTGGGGCTCTCCAACGATGGTAGAACTGGCGGATTCCTTGCTCCATCGCACGATGGGCAGGTGCGGGCGCTGCATGAAGCCTACGCGCTGTCCGGGATTTCGCCAGAGCGGATTTCGTTGCTCGAATGCCATGCGACGGGAACGGCGCTCGGTGACGCGGCCGAGATCCGCAGCACGACGCAAATCTTTAAGGGGCTGGATCCGGTGCCGATCGGATCGCTCAAATCGAATCTTGGGCATCTGACGACAGCTTCGGGTGCGGCCGGGCTGATCAAGATGCTAATGGCGATGCGTCATCGCGTGAGGCCGCCGACCCTTCATGCGCGCCCGGTCAATGCGGCGTTGGACGGAGCACCCTTCCGTGTGCTTGACGCTGCCGAGGACTGGGAATCGAAAGGTCCCCGATGCGCCGCCGTCAGCGCCTTCGGCTTTGGCGGCAATAACGCGCATTTGGTGGTGGAAGAATGGTCGAGCAACGCCCTCGCGCCAAAGCGGAGGCCGCCGCCACGACCTGTTCCCATCGCTGCGGTCGGTCTCGTCATCCATGCGGGTCCATGGAGCACTCGGGAGGCGGAGTTGCAGTTCTTTGCTGGCGAGCCCGGCCAGGCCGTCAAAATCGACGATATACGCCTCCCCGTCGCCGGATTGCGAGCCCCGCCGCTCGACCTTGCTCATGCGCTACCGCAACAGGTTTTGATGTTGCAGGTAATGCTGGAAGCGGTTGCAGCCACTTCATCCCTGCCGCTTTCTCGGACCGGCGTTTTGGTTGGAATGGGCTGCGACCCCGATGCGGCGCGGCATTTTTTGCGCGCCCGTTTGCCCGATCTAACGTCGGGAGCCATGGCGGATGCAGCTAGCGTGCCGAGGCTTGACGCCGCTGGGGTCGTCGGCGCCATGGGCAATATCCTGGCCAACCGGCTCAACGCCCAGTGCGATATGCGTGGTTTAGGCTTCTCGGTAGCCGCGGAAGAAGCTTCCGGCATCCGGGCGCTCGAGATCGCCATGCGGGCGCTAACTGTCGGCGACCTTGATGCCGCAGTCGTCGGAGCCGTCGATCTCTCGGATGAGCCAGTGCATGGCGGGGCCGCGCAAGCGGTCCTGCCTGTCGATCGCCATATCCCCGGAGATGCGGCCTGCGCATTGACGTTGAAACGCCTCGATGACGCGCGCCGCGACGGAGACGATATTATCGGAATTTTCGAGATGGGCGACAGGGACGCCAAAGCCATCGATTGGTCACCTTACGCGCGCCGTCATCGAGAGTGCTTCGGCCACGCCCATGCCGCCGACGGCTTGCTGCAACTATGTTGCGCCATTCTGTCGGTCCGCAAAGGCGTCCTGCCGCGCCTGGGCCGACGAGGCGCGTCGCCCTGGCTCGCCGGCGAAAGAAGAAGCGTTTCGGTGACGGTTGAATCGCTGGGCGGCGAACCGCTTTCCATAGTGGCGCGCGAAGCGGATCGCCGCGTCTTCTTGCCTCATCGTCCGGCGAGCGGGTCGCCAATCGTCGTGGCTTACGGCGGACGAACGCTGCATGAACTCGGCTCAGCGTTGGCTCAAGGCGAGCCAATGTCTCCGGCAAATCTTCCGGTCGGTCCGCGTATCGTTATCGTGACCACAGAAGCCGAAAGGCAAAGGGATCTTGCCATAGCCTTGGATCACGTAAAGGCCAGACAAGAAGGAAGGTCTCCGCCGGATTTGCCCGCCACGATCGTTTTCCGTTTCGCGCCCGTAGTCGGCGAAGTCGCTTTCGTCTTCACGGGAGCCGCGGCGGCCTATCCGGGCATGGGGCGCGAACTGCTGCTGGCGCTTCCGGGTTTGGCGGAGTCTTTACGACGACGCATCGGGGGCGCTCTCAACTTGGCGCAATGGGTCTATTTCGACCAGCTCGAAGAAATCGACGGCTTTTCTCAATTAATTGGCGCGTCGATGCTATGCCAGGCCCATGCCGACTTTAGTCGTTTGATCGAACTTCGCCCCAGCGCCGCCATTGGACTTTCCTCCGGTGAGACGAATGCTCTTTTCGCCCTCGACGCCTGGAAAGACATGGGTTCTTTTATCGAAGAGTTGGCGCGCTCCGATCTTTACTCCCGACGCCTCGGCGGCGCACTAGACGATGTTCGAACCTATTGGCGCGCACATGGTATACAGGGCCGTCGATGGACGGCCTACACGATCCGAGCATCGCGAGAGGTCGTCGAAAACGCCATTTCGCAGGAACGATCGGTTCATCTTCTGATCCTCGCTAGCCCCAACGAAGTGGTGATCGGCGGCGAGGAAGACGCGTGTCGACAGATCGTGGATCGTGTCGGCGCCGCCCGCGCCGTTCCGTTGACGATGAAACTGGCCGTTCATTGTCCGGAACTCACGCCCTGCGCCCCTTTATGGCGGAGGCTCCATCGTCGGGCGGTCCGTCAGCCGAATGGAATACGGTTTTATTTCAACGCTTTTGGCGAGGCTAGGGCTCTCGACGCCGAAACAGTCGCCGACGCGCTTCTGCGTCAGGCGCTCGACACCGTCGATTTTCCTCGCACTGTCCGGCGGGCCTGGGAGGACGGAGCCCGCATCTTCGTAGAGCACGGACCACGCGATCAATGCGCCCGTTGGATCGCCGAGACCTTGGGCGAACGCGAGCACCTGGTGATCGCCTACGATGTCCTGGGGCGCTCATCGCTGAACCAGGCGCTCATCGCGACAGCCAAATTGGCGGCGGCTGGAGTCGCCGTGAACCTTGAGGGCCTGACCACGGCCCTAGCAAATGGGGCGCCGCGCGCCGAAAGCGTAACCGAGCAAGCCATCAGCTTTCCTGGCCATCGCCCGCCCGTTTCCCTTGTCGGGCCTGCCTGCGTCGACATCGGGCCGACGGACGACGCCTCGTCGCGGCAAATGCTCGCAACCAGCGATCCGCGCTGCGAAACCATGGCGTCGGCGCCGCAGCTGGCAGCTCCATCTAGGACATTCGCCTTCAACTGCGCGCCGGCCGCTTGGAAATCCGAACCAGAATCGATGCTGCCCCCCGCCGAATATGCCGGCGCGACAGAGGACTCGTCACCAACGCAGGATGATGATCATTCTGTCGGCGCGCCAACGGTAAGCGCCATGCTGGTCGAAGCCGTTCACGCGACCGTGACTGGCCGGCACCTCGAATATCTGCGGCAAGTCACGGATCTCAGCTCGGCGTTCCAACGCCTTCAGGCGCAGTTCATCGTGACGTGTGCCGGGTCGCAACAAGAAATCACTTCCGACCCTGATGTAGCGGCGATTTGCCCCCTGCAACAAGAAAAATTTGCTGAGCCACAACAAGGTCCAAGCTTCGATCGCCGCCAGTTGGAAACGCTCGCCTCGGGCCGGATTTCCACAGTATTGGGTCCGATGTTTAAGACGCAGGATCAGTTCGTTCGCCAAGTGCGGCTGCCAATGCCGCCGTTGCTTCTGATCGATCGCGTCACTGGGATGACAGGCGAGCCCGGCTCCATGGGCGCGGGAACGATCTGGACGGAAACGGAAATCCACCCGTCCGCTTGGTATCTCCATCAACAGCGCATGCCCGCCGGGATCACCATCGAATGTGGTCAGGCCGACCTGCTTCTCATCTCCTGGCTCGGCGCCGATTTTCACAATCGCGGCGAGCGCGCCTACCGCCTGCTGGGCTGCGACCTCACTTTCTTTGATGGTCTTCCCCAAGTTGGCGACACTCTGAAATTCGACATTCACGTCGACGATCATGCGGAATTGGGACGGTTGCGGCTCTTCTCTTTCCATTATGATCTCCGCGTCGATGGTCGGCTGCGCATGAGCGTGCGCAACGGGCAGGCTGGCTTTTTCACCGACGAGGAGATGGCGAAATCAGAGGGCGTCTTGTGGAAGCCTGCCGCGCCCGTATCGGGAACGTCTGGAAATGCGCAGCCTGAAGTCTTCGCTCCTGTCCGCAACAAATCGCGATTCACCGAAGCCGATGTGCGGGCCTTTTCGCAAGGCAGGATCTCCGACTGTTTCGGGCCGGGCTATGAATTGGCCGAGTGCCATACCCGGACGCCGCGGCTCCCGTTTGGAAAGATGCTGCTAATCCGCGATGCGCCTGTGTTTGACCCTGCAGGTGGGCCTTGGCGGCGCGGCTATCTGCGCGCCGACTGGCCGGTCAGCCCACAAGACTGGTTTTTCGAAGGACACTTCAAGAACGATCCATGCATGCCTGGCACCCTGATGCTGGAAGCCTGTTTACAGGCCATGGCGATGTGCATGACCGCCATGGGCCTCACGCTTCGCCGCGACGGCTGGCGATTCGAACCGGCTTGCAATGAGACCTTTCGGCTCCGATGCCGCGGGCAAGTGACCCCCAACTCGCGACGCATTGCCTATGACGTTTTCGTAAGCGAGGTGGTCGAAAGTCCGATTCCGTCCCTGAAGGCGGATGTGCTGGCTACAGTGGATGGTCTCAAGGCGTTCCAATGCTCTGGCTTGACCCTGCAATTGCGGCCTGGCTGGCCGCTCGATGAGCAACGCGACGAACTCGAGGAGCCAACGGGAATGCGTCCGCCGGCTCGCCACGGAGCGCTTTCTTTCGACTATCGCGCGATGCTGTCCTCGGCTTTAGGCCGCCCGTCGGACGCTTTTGGCGCTTTCTATAAGAAGTTTGACGGGCACGCCCGGGTGCCCCGGCTTCCGGCTCCGCCTTACCTCTTCATGAGTAGTGTCAGCCGGATCGAGGGTGAGATGGGAGCGATGGCCGCTGGCGCCGTCGTCGAGGCGGAGTACGCCATCCCGGCGAACGCTTGGTACTTTCACGCGAATGGCGCGCGCGTCATGCCATTTTGCGCGCTGCTCGAGGCGGCGCTCCAACCCTGCGGTTGGCTGGCGAGCTATTCCGGTTTCGCGGTCAATGCAAACGAAGATCTTTTTTTCCGTAACCTCGATGGCAAAGCGACGATCCACGCAGAAGTCGGGCCCGATGATCGGATACTGACGACGTGCGCCAAGCTGGTTTCGGTCTCGCAGATTGGCGCCACAGTGATCGTCGGTTTCGAAACCCGGACCAGTGCCGGCGATCAGCTGGTGATGGAGCTCGCCACCGTCTTCGGTTTCTTTCCAGCTGAAGCGTTAGCTTTGCAGCCGGGACTGCCGTCAAGCGAAAGCGAAACCGCCACGTTGAGCGAGAAAGCAAGCGAAATCGTCATGCTCAACTCTTTGTCGCCTCGGTTGTTCGGCGGGACGGCCCGCGTCGCTCGTTTTCCGCTCCTCTTGCTGGATCGGGTGAGCGGCTGGTGGCCGAGGGGTGGAACTGCCGCGTTAGGGCGGATCAAAGCGGAGAAGGACGTTCGCCCATCGGACTGGTTTTTCAAGGCGCATTTCTTTCAAGACCCTGTCCAGCCTGGCTCGTTGGGAATCGAAGCGATGCTTCAATTGTTGCAGGTTCATATGCTGCGAGCCGGACTGACCGAGGGCCTTCATGAGCCTCGCTTCGAGCCGATCGCCGCTGGCCAGACGGCGATCTGGAAATATCGCGGTCAAGTAACCCCATTGAACTCCAAAGTGACCGTTCTGCTCGACATTCTAGAACAGGAGAAAACGCAGCGCGGCGCCTTTGCGAAGGCCGTGGGGTCGCTGTGGGTCGACGGCAAGAAAATCTATGAAGTGCAAACCCTTGCTATGCGTGCGAGGTCGGACGCCAGCATGACGATCGCATCGCAAAGCAGCGTTCCGGCCACGTATCTTTCCGAGGTCGTCGATCTGACTACGACTCCCTGGATCGCTGACCATTGCCCGACGTATGTGATCCCCTGCCTGCCGATGATGTGGGTAGTCGATCGACTCGCACAGGCGGCGTCCGGCGCACGGCCGGATCGGACGCTCGTTGAATTGACGGACATTCGTCTGTACCGTTGGCTTAGTCTGCTTGACGGACGCCCGCTCAACATTCGCGCTGTGCTTCCGAAGACTAGCGCACCCAATTGCGTGGAAATCTTACTCGAAGCGGCGCAAGGCGCAGCCGAAGACTCGTCTTTCAGTCCGGCGGCGAGAGGCTTCGCGCGCTTCGCCGAGAGGCGCGCGCCGCAGCCCGACGTCATGCCGATGACCGAGTTAGGGCATCGTGTGGACGGTGGCAGACTCTACGCCGAGGGGACCCTGTTTCACGGGCCTAGCTTTCATGTATTGCGGGAGCTCCGTCGATGTCGCGAGGGCGCCGTCGCCGTCCTTGACGCGAAGCCGGAGGGAGCGCCGACGGGTATCCTTAACCCAGCATTGCTCGACGGCGTCGCGCAAATCGGAAGCATCACAGATCTTGGAAACTGGTTCGATCTCGACCCAGCCTTCGCTCCCTATCCGGCGAGGATCGAGACGCTTCAACTGTTTGGGCCGGTTCCATCGCACGGTCTGGTCGAATGCCGGATTCGTCGTCGCGGTTTCGCCGATGACGCGGGCCGATTGCCGCGCTTTGACGCTCAACTTATCACGGGTCGGCAGGTCCTCGTGCAGATTGAACTGGCCTATACGCTGTTTCCAAAAGGGCCTCTCGGGTCAGGGAGCGCCGGCCGGCGGCGCGCTTTCCTCAAGCAAAAGCGCGCGATTTGGAGCATGGGACTTGGACGAACCATAGGACGCAGCACCGTTGTCGGCCCGGCGGATATTGAGCGCAGCGACTGGCTCAAAGGCAGCGTCACGTCGGTTTACGGATGCTCCGGGCTTAAGGGATCGGATGCGCTCGAGGCGGTTGCGGTCAAGCAACATGTCGCTCAAGCCGCCGATATTCATCCATTTCACGTTGTTCATGATGTACGGAATGGCATAGTTGCAAGCGGAAGGCTGCCCTTCTATCGGCACCCTGTAACGGTAACCCGAACGAGCGAAGGTTGCCATGTCGCCGACGCGGCTCCTCCCTATCTCGACTTGACGGCCGTTGAGGATTTCTGGCGGCGGCGAGAGCAGCTCGAAGACAGCGTGATGTTCGATCTGCTGCTCGGCTTGATCCGATGCTTCGTGCGCAAATTCGAGACGGATGGCGGCCAAATGCAGCTGAAGGGACGGCCGGCCCTCTATCTCGCCAATCACCAGACCTATCTCGAGGGCTTCTTGTTCAACGCGATGGCGTCCGCACATTTCGAAGTTCCGATTCGCACCATCATAAAGACGGAACATAGAACCGGCTGGGTAGCCGCGATCGACGCTTTCGCCGAACGCGAGCCAGGAACAAGACACGCCAACGCCTACTATTATTTCGATCAGTCGGATCCTCGCTTGCTGTTTTCGATCCTCGATGCGTTTGCAGCGCTGCAGGCGAAAGAGCCGCATTCCCTAATGGTCTTTGTTGAAGGGCGCCGGGCGCGCAGCGCCAAAGAGCGCGTGTCGCGGATCGGCTCTGTGTTGCCGGATTTTGCGGTGAGGATGGGAATGCCGGTGGTTCCGTTGCGCATGTCCGGAGGGCTTCCGCTCGACCCATCAGGAAGAAAGAACGATTTTCCCTTTTCCTTCGGACGGCAGGATTACGTGCTCGGCGCGCCTATTGAGGCCGTGGAGCTCGGATCCCTGACAGGAAAAGAGCGAGCAAAGCTGATTGTCGACGCGATTAATGACTTGCCCCCAGGCGAGGACGAAGCGCCGCTCCCTCCTTGCAACAGCGACTTCGTTGAACGAATTCGAGCCCGTGCGGCGGCTCGACAAAGCGACAGCAACGCCGACATCAAGGCGGCGTTGATCGAGACTTTTATCTCGTCCAATTCCGGCAACAGACGAACGCAATGCATCATAAGCGCGTTGAATTCCAATATGAAGGACGATCCCGGCGATGTTTGGGCCCGTTCGCTGGCAGCGTGGTTGCTGAGCGAAGGGAGCGGCCAAGCCTTCGAGTGCAAGCCTTCGAGTGATTGAGACGACGCCGGAGAGGCCGCGGCCGGTCGACGCAAGAGGTGACAAGATGCACGTCGAGCAATCCAACCCCGCCGCAGCGGAACCGCCGATTGTTTCGATCGAAGAGCTCGAAAACGACCCGCACGCCATTTTCGGTCATTACCGACCTTTGGTTCCGTTTATAAGAAGGGGCGACGGCGTTGACATCGTTCTTCGCGCCAAGGACGTCCAGCAACTGATTTCCGACCCTCGCACGCGGCAGGGTGAGACTGAGTTTCCAAAGCTGCGTGGCGTTACGGACGGCGCTCTTTTCGACGTCTTCAAATATGGAATGCTCTGGTCGAACGGGGCCGATCACCGTCGGCGGCGTTCGCCTTTTGCGGCAACATTTGCGCTTCGCCTCGTTGCCGAGTTAAGGCCGCGCATCCGCAAGGTCGCCGAAGATTTGATCGACAGTTGGCTCGCCTTTGGAGAGGTCGACTTGCTGGATCGTTACGCGGCGCAAATCCCGGCGCGAATCATTAGCGAAATCCTTGGGCTCTCGCCAGCAGACATCCCACATTTCACGGGCCTGGTCTATGACGCGTCGCGCTTCTTAAGCTTGTCGTTCTCGTCCGAGGACGTGCCCGGCATGCAGGACGCTACACGCCAACTCTTCGATTATGTCGATCGGACTCTGCAGGCGCGTCGCACATCTCCAAGAAGCGATTTCCTGACCGCCTATTTGGCGGCTGTCGATCAGAGCGGCGACCTTTCGCCTATTGAAACTCTGGTGCAGATCGTGGGGCTCATCCTCGGCGGCAGCGACACCACCCGCGGCGCCCTGGCGACGCAAGTCTCATTGCTTCTCAGGCATCGGGAACAGTGGGATGCGGTTTGTTGTGATCCCGCGCTCGTTCCCAGCGCCGTATTGGAGGCCTTGCGGTTCGAGCCGAGCGTCGCCTCCGTCTCTCGCTTCACCCTCGATGACATCGAGATCGGTGGGAGGGTTCTCCGAGGTGGGCGATTCATCACTCTCTCGACCATGTCGGCGATGCGTGATATTGAGTTTTATCAAGACCCTGACGCTTTCAATATACGTAGGACCGACCAACAGCCTTGGCCTATGGCGTTCGGAGGGGGCGCGCACCGATGTCTCGGCGCCGCGCTCGCTAAGGCCGAACTGGAGGAGGGGCTCGACGCGCTCGCGGTTCGCGTCCCGCACCTTCGGCTGGCCGGCGAACCGCCACGACTGCGGGGACACTTCGGCATCCGCCGCATTGATCGCATGCATGTCGAATGGCCGACCCATACCTCGGCATAAGAGCTGCCGGCGATGCCGATTTATACGGCGCTCCTCCCCCGCCAGGATTACTCACACGATCGGGGGGCATTATACCTGCAGAAGGCGACGGGCCAGCCCTGAATAGGGAGGATCGCACCGGGCCCGGTCGTATGGTAACCCGAGCCGAGCGAGGACCGCGGCGGCGCAGAGCTTACCTGCCTGGCTGGCTTTCTCCATGGTGGGTATCCTCATCGTTGTGCCAGTAAACTCGCCAGCGAGGAACAGGTCCGGAAGCGCTGTCGTCACGGGCGCGCCGCGAATACCAGAACTCCGCGCTGTAGATGCAAAGGGCTGCGGAAGTCGCCCATAGCCGACCTCTGTCGTCGCGAAAGGATTTCATGCGCGCCGGTCGCAAATTCTGCCGTCGATAGGCGGCGCAGCAGCGAACTGGGATGCATGCCAATCACCGCAGAGTGGTCGGAGAAGTCCTATCTGCGCGAGGACTTCTTCGAGAACCTCATGCTCATCGCACTGGCTGAACGACTTACCATGCACGACCCCAGGATTGTCGAAGCGCGAGATCGTCGCCGAAAGCACGCCTGCGACCCCCGGGGGCATGGGAACGCCCGCCCAAAGGGGCGGCGCTTCGAGAACCGTGATGATCGCCCATGGCGAGGCAAGGAACATCGTGAAGCAGTCGCGCTCCACTATTTCTTCAGGGATGCGGCCGAGGACCATCTGAATTCCGGCGGACCACTCCCGCCGCATGTGTGGAAGGATGGAGCCGGCGTATAGCGTCGGGACCATCTCGGCGATCGCTGGCGGCGGGACCGCGATAACATAGGCGTCGGCGGATCGCCGCGAGCCATCGGCAAACCGAATCGCGCCCACAGTCGACCTCTCGGCCGGCCCTGTCCATTCGATGGCGATCGCGGGCGCGCCGAGATGCATCGTCACGCCTCGTCGGCGCAAATGCGCCACCCAGGGATCCAAAAAGCATTCGTTGACCGGCCCACACGTGATGTTGATGCGATAGGCGAGGCCGTAAGGATTGATGAATTGAGCGAGCATTACAAGAGCGAAGAGTTCGATCACCGTGGCTGCGCTGGCGTCTGGTTTGGCGGCAAAGGCAATGTCGGCGAACGCCAGCATGAAGTCTGCAAAGGCGCGGCTCCTCCGCCCGAATTGGAAGTGCTCATCGAAGCGAGTTGCGGCCACAGCGGCGCGTAGAGAGCGGCTCCCAAGGATGTAACGCCAGATCCGGCTACACCAAAACGCGAAGTCCCGACGCGGCACGCCAAAGCCGCGCATAGCGCGGTAAAGGTCGAAGCCCTGACGCCAGGCTGGTTGGTCAAGGGCGGTGCTGAGCCGCATCTTAAAGCCATTCGGTCCACTTAGAACAACGCCGGGAACCGGCCGCAGCGCATCGAACGTAGTATGGTGACCGTATGGAATGCGTCGCATCGTCTCGAACAACGAAAAGTAGACGCTGCTGAAATTGCGTAGCGAATGCTCGACTGGGACGCCCGCCATCCGCTCGTTCGCATCAAGGCGGTAGGACATGGCTTTGCCACCCCACCGCAACTCTCTCTCGCAGATCTCAACCTCGGCGCCGGCCTCGACACATTCATGCGCGACCGTCAGGCCGGTGATGCCGCCGCCGATGACAAGCACACGTCGAGCCATCAGATTGCGCCACGCAAAGCCGAGCTGGAGCTGGCGGGTAGTCGACCATCTGCCGATTTGGCGAGCCTTCGCTGCAGGAATGAGAGAAGCATAGGTTGGGACGCGGCCATGAAGCTTCCCATCAGGCGGCAGGGGCCCGTCGCGTTCGTGCACTGGCCACATTTTTGGATGAAGCGACGAACCTTTGCAAGACCATCCACGTTGCTAATTTGCTCTTGGGCGGTCGTCATGCTTAATCATTAGGCGCATGTGATGATCGAACCCACGTCGGCCTCCTCCGGTTATGACGCTGATCGAGCCTGTAGCGCCTCCAGCAGCATGCGAGGGCGAAATAGCGCGGTTGAGGGGCGGAGCATGTGTCTCACCTCTAGAAAGGTGCGTCGCACCTCAACGCTTTGCGTCGCGCGCACCATTAGTCGATCGACATATGCATCGAAAAGGCGCTTTCTCCACCGACCGGTTTTCGCTACCCCATCGGTCGTCCGATATCGCGAATCTTCGCTGGTTGCGAGCTGCCAGGGTCCGGCATTTAGTCTGGCGAGCCTTGCCTGAAAGGAGTTCTGGCTCCTCGCTCGGTGACTGTCGAGCCTTATTCTCATCAAGACAGCGGCCAAGCAGTTCCGCTCCGAGCACTGCCATTGTCATGCCCTGGCCGTAAACGGGATTGAAGGCGCAAACGGCGTCGCCAAGCGTCACTAAGCCATGTGGCCAGCGCTTGTAGAGAGCCTCATAGTGACGAAGACGATTCTCGGTGCCTCGAAAAGCGAAAACGGGTGAGAGCGGTTCGGCCTTGGCAATCGCCTCATGAATGAGCGGTGTCGGGAGATTTCGCAAAAACGCGATAAATCCGGCATCGTCTGTCGGCGGATATTCGGTATCGCCGCCGCCGGCCGTCACCATCCAGCGTCCGCCCTCGATTGGAAAGATCACGCAGCCGCGCGGATGGCGGGGCGGCGAGGCGGGCGCGAATACGCCCAACAATCCATCGTGAAGATCCGCCGGGGCGCGGTAAAGGCGGCTTGCGTATCCGAGATGCGGGTCGACGACGGTCTCCGGCGGCCGCGCATAGCCAAGCGCCTCGAGCCATTGTGGTAATTTGGAGCCGCGTCCGCTCGCTTCGACCACCAGATCCGCCGCCAGCTCGGTTTCAGGTTCCTCCCCTATGTTGACACCTCGTCGCCGGATCCGAACGCCACCTACACCGTCCTCGCAATCGGCCGGGAGCAGGGCCGTCGCAATCGTCGCTTCCAGCAAGCGCACTCGTCGAAGACCGAATACGCGCCGTCGCAGATGCCAATCGAGAAGTTCGCGGCTGCACGCCAAGAGTTGATAGTCCGATCGAAAGCGAACGCCATGCCCGGCAGGATTAACCCACAGGAAGTCATTCGCGGGATCGAGAAGGACCGCGCCTGCATTAACGAGTTCGTCGATTAGACCGGGAAACAACCTGTCGAGGATCGATATCCCCCGCATGAGAAAGACGTGAAGGTGTCGATCCTGGGGCAGTCCTCGGCGCGGCGCCGGCGTCGCCGCGAATTCGTCGCGATCGACGACGGTGATTTGTTCATAGTGATCGCTAAGCACCCGCGCGGAGAGAAGTCCGGCCATGCTGGCGCCAATCACGATCGCATTTCGAACCATTGGCTCACTTTGTGTCTGAGGCCTCAATCGTTGAGACGTCGATAATTACAGTTCCTTTATAGCATGAACCTAGGAGTCTGCGCCACGAGGCTCGAAAAAAAGGCTTGACCTCGGCGAAGCGGCCAATGTGTGATTTGGCTCGGACGTTTGACCCTAGTCGGCGTGGGGACCAGCCACTAAAACGCGCAAATCAATTGCGTAACTGGTTGACCCCACGCCGATTGCGGTCAAATGACGAGGCTTATTCACACGCTGCCGGATTGCATCCTGACCGATGGTCCAAAGGGAATGCGGGGAACGGCCAACATAGGCGCAACAGATGCGGCACAAAGACTTTACCGCGGAAACACGCTAATATCCTTAAATCGTTCTCGCATTTTGTATTGCGCGTGGTCGCGTTTCGCGCAAAACGTTGCCTCGCCGATTACTTGAAACTCTGTATGATCAATTACTCGTGCTCTGGATTTTTTGCGCTCACGTCGTCGAACGGGCAGATCCGAATTCTCTGCCCGGTTATGGATCGCCGTCGGCGCCGTCGCGCCGCCGGCGCAAACGGCCGCGCCGATAAACGCCGCGATCCCCCTTTGCATCGCCAAAGCACTCGCTGGATACCCAATCTCGGACGAAGTCTACCACTGCCTGCCGCGGCTGGTCAGACTAAGCTTAAATTGCAGCGAATGGCGCCTCCAATGTTTGCAGCGCGCTGCGTTCGGCG
Source organism: uncultured Alphaproteobacteria bacterium (assembly GCA_963815815.1). Taxonomy (GTDB): domain Bacteria; phylum Pseudomonadota; class Alphaproteobacteria; order Rhizobiales; family Beijerinckiaceae; genus Methylocapsa. The sequence continues at coordinate 702,592 of CAWFIA010000001.1, read as the reverse complement.
CGCGTCGATGGCGCTGATTGGGCGTTAGGTTGATGTGGGAAGGCCTAACGGCTGTCAAGCACTGAATTTTCCCCAAAATCCGCGATAGGATTTGGACGATGCAGATACTTTATGTTGTAGGTCGATTTTCAGCCCGTCGACCTACAGTCCAGAGCTGCGGCCGGGCCCACCTGGATACATCAATGATTTGCGCTCTTGGCCCCGGTGCGGGTTTGGTCGATATTCTCGACGGCGAGGTAGAGCTACCGGAATATTCCGTGCCCCGAAAGTGGTGCAGCGCAAATCAGCGAGCCCCAATGTCTGCGCTAGGCCAATACGGTGCAGCTTACCTGTGGCGTCTTTTGGAATCTGCTTTCCGGGTCGGCCTGCCGGCAAAGAGCGGGGTCGGCGGCGGCATCCTCGCCGTGGCGCCCGGCAAGGCCTCGATCGCGGTTTGGTCATCGGGTCTCGACCGGAACGGCAATTCGGTGCTGGGCTCCATAGCGTTGGAGCAGCTGGCGAAGGAAATGCACTGGTCGGTATTCGGGAACCGATGCCGGCGAGGTCCGGCCGTGCGAGGCGGCGAGCGCTTCCTCTGTGGCGACGGAAAGATTGCGATTGTCACCGTTGCCTCGGGCGACTGGCGCATCGACCCGGGGTTCGCCTACGACATCAAATCGAAACCCGTTAGGCCGGGTCGTGATCCCTCGCCGAACTCGACGGCAAGGCGAGCGACCGTCTGGCGCAGCCAAATATGCGCCGGGTCGTGATCGTAGGAGGCGTGCCACAGCAGCGACATGGATATTTCGGGCAAATCCACCGGCGGCGGGCTGAGGGCGAGGCCGAGCGCTTCGGCGAAGAAACGCGCGAGCCTTGCATGCATGGTGGTGATCGCCGGGGCTCCGCGCACGAGGAACGGCACCGCGACGAAGCGCGGCGTGGTGAGGACGATGGTGCGCTTGAGCCCGATCTTCCAGAGCGCGTCGTCGACGACCCCGTGCTCGCCCGGCCGCAAGCTCGTCAGCACATGTGGGAGCCGCACGTAATCATCGAGCGAGATCGGCGGCGAGAGCCCCACCCGCGCGGCGTTGAACATGCACAAATAGGTTTCGCTGAAGAGCGGCCGTTGCTTATGGTGCGTCTGCCCTTGCGCGAACGAACCGATCCCGAATGCGAGGTCGAGGCGGTCGGCGTCGAGATTGTCGAGGACCTGCGACGAGTTGATGCTGTGCAGCCGCAGCCTGACGCCCGGCGCCGTTTCGCAAAAATAAGCGAGGAGCGCGGGGCCAAGCAGCACCTCGACGCTATCTGGCAGTCCTATCCGGAACACCCGATCCGCAGTGCGCGGATCGAAAGTCCTTTCCCGCGACACCAGCGCCTCGATTTGGGAGAGCGCAACCCGCACTGGGTCGATAAGCGCCAGGGCGCGGGGCGTCGGGCGCATTCCGTCCGCGGCGCGCGTGAGGAGCTCGTCGCCAAACAGCGCGCGCAAGCGCGAAAGGTTGTGGCTCATGGCCGACTGCCCAATGCCGACGCGCGCCGCGGCGCGAGTGACGCTGCGCTCCGAAAGCAGGGCGTCGAAGGCGACGAGCAGGTTGAGGTCGAGGCGGGTTAAATTAGCATGATCGATGGCCATCATTAATCCGATCTATTTGACTAATGATGTGGCGGCGAGCATTTATTTGTCAACGGCGGATGCCCGGCCTTGAGCCAGCCGCCAAGCCAAACAAGATAAGGGAAATAACCATGAACATTCATCGCACCATCATAGCGGCCGCGTTTGCGCTCGCGTCCCTCAACGCGGCTCAGGCGAAGGAACTAAGGCCAATGCAAAGCCAGGCCATTGATCTCGGCAATCTGGCCGGCGTCGCCTACTACACGGTGGAGCACGAAGGTTTCCACGTTGTCGCCACCCTCGCACAACAGAGCGAAGATGGAGCGCCAGTGCGCGTCGAAACCATCCTCGCGCCCGGCCAGAGCGTCATGTTCTCGACGCCTCGCGGCGTTGGTGCTGGGCCCGACGCCATCGAGATAAGCCGGTCGACCGACCAAGTGCTCGTCCGCAAGACAGGCCTTGTTAACTAAGTCCGCGGCGCAGGTTAGGGCCGTTGCGGCGTCTCCAAATTAGTCATCGAGAGGCGTCATGATCGCCCATGCGACGCGCAGGTTTATTCGCAACGGTCGCCGCTTTCCTCGGCCGGCGGGCCGAGCCAAGCGGCGATCAAGCGCGCGTCGGCTGACGCGAGGCGCGCCGCTTGTTCGACTTCGATCGAGTGACCGGGAACCCAGGCCTTAAGCGATAGGCTTTTCGCTAGGCTGAGATCGGTCTCCGTTGTTTTGAGAATATCAAGCGGCGGGGTTGACTGGCCCCGCCTCGACGCCAGCGATGAGAAGCGTCGAATTGCCTCGCATGCTTGGTCTAGAAGCTTTAAAGAGGATATCATCTCAACCGAATTACATCGGCGTGGCGATGAGTTTAGCGATCCCTCCGCCCAACCGCATTCCGTGGCCGCCGATTATCTACGGGGCGGTGGTCGTCGCAGCGGTCGCTCTCGGCGCTTTGCTGCCAGGACCGGCCTGGCTGCGTGGATCGGGGTGGGCGGCGCTGGGCTGGGCGTTGATGCTGGCCGGCATTGGCCTAGACGCCGCCGCCATGATCACGATGACGCGCCAGCGGGCCAATATCCTACCGCACCGTGCGGCGACGGCCCTGGTCACGGTCGGCCCTTTCGCCTGGTCGCGCAACCCGATCTACCTCGGCAACACAATCGCGATAGCCGGCGCGGCCGTTGCCTTCGCCAGTCCTTGGTTTCTGGCGGCTGCGCTGGTCGCGGCCGTCGCCGTCACGCGTCTCGCAATCCGACGGGAGGAAGCTCATCTCGCCAAGCTCTTTGGCCCGGAGTGGCAAGCCTACAGCCAGCGCACCGCACGATGGCTAGGTCGCTTGTGACGTTTTAGTTCTACTGAATCACAAAATCGAGGGAGATTTGCGTCGCGAGCAAATCTGGTAACTTGTTGATTTGTTGATCGATACCCGGTGTTTGATATGGATCTCTCGAGACCAACCAGCCAAGCGCGTTTTGCCGCCTATGTCGAGGCTCTTGTTGAAGTGATCGGGCATGCCGATCGGGCCAAGCCCTTGAACGATTATTGCGTCGGGCTGTTGATGCCCGGCGAGCGCAAGAGCGTCGAGCCTATGGCGGCGATTGTTGCGCCGACACGCGTCTCGGCCAAACATCAATCGCTTCTGCATCTGGTCGGCGAAGCGCCCTGGTCGGACGAGGCGGTCTTGAGTAAGGTTTTCGAGCTGGTTCTGCCTTCCCTCGAGAGACAAGGCCCGATCGAAGCCTGGATCGTGGACGACACGGGCATTGCGAAAAAGGGGACCCATTCGGTCGGCGTCGCGCGGCAATATTGCGGCAGGCTCGGCAAGCAGGACAATTGCCAGGTCGCGGTGACGCTGTCGATCGCCAATCATACGGCGAGCCTGCCGATCGCCTACCGGCTCTATATGCCGGAGGCATGGGCAAATGATCAGGCACGCCGAAAAAAGGCGCATATCCCCAAGGAGATCGAGTTCAAGACGAAGCCACAGATTGCGCTTGATCAGATCCGTGCGGCTCATGCCGCAGGCGTCGCGCCGGGCGTCGTGCTGGCTGATGCGGGCTATGGCGTGAACGGCGGCTTTCGCGCCGGAGTGACAGCTTTGGATCTGCCTTACGTCGTCGGCGTCCAATCGACGCTGACCGTTTGGCCGCCCGGTCAGGAGCCTCTACCGGCAAAGCCCTGGAGCGGCCATGGCCGCAAGCCGTCTCGTCTGAACCGTGATCTTGAACATCAACCCGTCACGGTCAAGGAGCTGGCGCTGAGCTTGAAGAAAAAAGCATGGCGCAGCCTCACCTGGCGCGAAGGTTCGAACACGCCGCTCGCCTCGCGCTTTGCCGCTGTGCGTCTGCGCCCAGCCTCGCGTGATTGCAATCGGACCAAACCGCATCCGCTGCAATGGCTCATTGTTGAGTGGCCGAATGAAGAAGCTGAGCCGACGAAATATTGGCTCTCGACCTTGCCCAAGGACACGCCTTTGCAGGATCTCGTCGACAAGGCCAAATTGCGCTGGCGCATCGAACGCGATTACGAGGAGCTGAAAGGCGAACTCGGATTGGCCCATTACGAAGGTCGAGGTTGGCGTGGCTTTCACCACCACGCGACACTCTGCATCGCAGCTTACGGCTTTCTGATCTGCGAACGGGAAGCGATTCCCCCCTCAGCCTCCTGGCGGCGCAAGATGCCTCCGTTACCCAAAGGTTTTCGACCCCGCGGCGCCGCCGATCCGACCAGAACGTCACGTCGAAAACTCGATCGCGACGATCCGAAAACGGCTCACCGTCGCGCTCGCAAAAACCCTTATGCGATGTCCATGCTGTCAAACAACACACCGCCAGACAGCTACCCATATCCGTTCATGACACAGTAGAATTAGGAGCCTCGAAGAAACGCCCTCCAAGCCTTCTGACTTCAGACTTGGATTAGAAATCGACGTAGGAGATGCGCCATGCCTGACCCTTCGCAGTTCAACACCGACCGCACCTGTCCGGGCCGGTGGACAGTCACCTTCAGCAACCCGCCGATCAACATGTTTCTTCCCACAACGATCGTCGAGTTGGGAGCGCTGATGACCGGCCTCGAGGCGGACCCGTCCGTGAAGGTCGCCGTGTTTCAGTCGGCGAATCCGGACTTTTTCATCGCACATCTCGACGTATCCAAGGCAGCTGAACGGCCAGAGGTGCTGGGCCTTTGGCGCGACTTTGTGCTGCGCCTCTCGTCCACGCCAGTCGTGAGCATCGCCAAGATTCGCGGCCGCACGCGCGGCATCGGTAACGAGTTCGTGCTGGCCTGCGACATGCGCTTCGCCAGCCGGCAAAACGCCCTGTTCGGCAACCCCGAGATCGGCGTCGGACTGGTCCCGGGCGGCGGAGCGCTGGAATGGCTCCCGCGCCTGGTCGGCCGCTCGCGCGCACTTGAGATCGTGCTCAGCGGCGACGATTTCGATGCTGATATCGCCGAACGCTATGGCTGGGTGAACCGCACGCTGGACGATGACGACCTCGACTCGTTTGTCGATGCGCTCGTCCGGCGTCTGGCCTCGTTCGACCGTGAAACGCTGGCCGCGGCGAAGGCCCAGATCAATCGGTTCGGGACGCCGACAGCGACCGAGCTTCAGTCGAGCAACGACATGTTCTTCTCAACCCTGGCCTCGCCCAGTGCGCAGGCGCGCCGCGCCAAGGTCCGCGGTATCGGTTACGGTGTTCCGAGCGACTTCGAATTGAACTTCGGCCGGTACCTCCCTGCGTTCGGGCGGGCGGACGACGATGACGCGGATACGCAACCCGACCGATCGTCGCCCTAAATCGGCGGCCGCGCGTGGCTTTGGGCGCCCCGATCCGGGGAGTCCACAGCACAGAGGAGATGGCAATAGAGTCTTCAAGGTTAGACTGTCGGCTTCGCCGGAATGCGCTTCAATGAGTCTGTTCGGAGAGCCCATGCGGTGGATGACGAGCGTCGCCGCGGCGATTTTGTTGGCGGACGTACATAATCGTCGCCGCCGGGTGTTCCGTCTTGACCTTGAGGGCGGCGATGAGAGCATCTTCTGCGTCCACGGAAATGTGGTCCGACTTTCCATTAAGTTTAAGCCCGACTGTAAAGTGCACTGGCGCGCCTCCCTGTTCATCTTCTCCCCAGGGTTTGAGACTAATTCAAGCCCCCGGAAAATCACAACCCTTGCGCGGACCTCAATCCTCACGACAGAGTTCCCGGCTCATGTCGGAAAGACAAGTGAGCGGGACGACTCGCACAATGTATCGACAAATGAGATGGGAGTTTTTGTTCGCTGTTTTTCTGATGGCGTTCGATGGGTCGATCATCGGACTGCTCTTCAAGGGCCTTCGCCGACATGCTTGGCTCGGGTTCTTGGACGCCTCCGACGAGTTCGCGGCGAAAGACGCCGGTGTCATCGATCCGGCGGCTTGGGCGTAAAATCAGCGAGGCCAAGCGGCGACGCGAGCGCGACAGACATTAGAGCTCGCCGCGTCCGCTTCGCCTACGATCAAACCGGCTCGACGCGAGATAGAACGAGATAGAAATGGTGATTGAACAATGACCACGATTTCGATCCGCCGACGGCCAAGCTGGCTATCAATTCGTAGAAAGCGCTTTGCTGGCCCTCGCTGGCGCTTGCCAATAGCAAGGCCGCAGCCGGCTTCCTCGAATTTTGGGGGGACGCCGGCGCCGGCAGGATTTCACCTGGCCGGCGCAGCCGGCGAGGCTCGCGATTGGTCGGGCTCAACGCAGAACTCCGCTTGACGCCCATCGAAAAACAATGAGAGGCCAAACGGTCTTGGCGGCGGTATGACGCGATGAGCACTCTCCTTATTACACACCCGTGTTTCCTGCTCCATGAGACCGGGCCAGGCCATCCGGAACGGCCTGCTCGAATGCGCGCCATCGACGAGGCGCTGTCGGCGGCCGCCTTCGCCGGTCTCAAGAGAGAGCAAGCCCCTTTGCGGGATGATATCGAGCCACAGATTTTGCGGGCCCATAGCCCGGCGCATCTCGAGCGCGTCCGCGCCGCGTCTGCCAAACTTGGCGAGACGCCGATATATCTCGACGGCGATACAGTCATGTCGGCGGGATCCTTCGAAGCGGCGCTGCGGGCGGTTGGCGCCGGACTGCGCGCCGTCGACGCTGTGATGGACCCTCGCTCCGGCGTCACTAACGCCTTCTGCCAGGTCCGCCCGCCGGGTCATCATGCTGAGCATCAACGGATCATGGGATTTTGTTTCTTTTCTAACGTGGCGATAGCGGCGCTTTACGCACGAGCCGTTTATGGCGCTGAGCGGGTCGCGGTCATCGATTTCGACGTCCACCATGGCAACGGCACGCAAGAGATATTTTGGCGGGACAAAAATCTGTTCTATGCCTCGACGCACCAGATGCCGCTTTTTCCTGGCACCGGCGCGCTGTCCGAATGCGGCGTCGGCAATATCTGGAACGCGCCATTGCGCGCCGGGGATGGCGGTGCGCAGTTCCGTGACGCGATGGAGACTCGCGTACTCCCCGCGCTTCACAACTTTAGTCCCGACCTCATGCTGATCTCCGCCGGTTTTGACGCACATGCGGGCGACCCCCTCGCCGATCTGCGGTTGCTTGAGCCCGACTTCGATTGGATGACGAAAAAACTGGTCGAAGCCGCGCACCGGCATTGCCAGGGGCGAATCATATCGTCCCTGGAAGGTGGTTACCTGCTTACGGCGTTGGCGCGGTCGACGGCCGCGCACGTCGCCGCCCTGATGGAGGGCGCGAGTTAGCCGTCCTTGAGTCGCGCTGCCGTGCGCCGGCGCCGAGGGGAAAGTTGAACCCAAAAGATTTGCGGTGGCACTTTTGCTCCTGAAACCAAGCGGACTTAAAAGCGCTCAATCGTCAGGGTCCTTCATGGAGTGCCGGAGGCCAGCTCTTTTGGAATTTTTTGCGCCCAAAAGGCTATTTTTCGCCATCCGCCGAAAAGCGTCGCCTGTTTTTCCGCTCCTGTTGAATTTCTTTCTGCGCCCTTCGGCTCGATGGAGACGGTAGCGGTGCGGCCGGCGACCAATTGAACGCCGTCTGGCGCCGCGTCGAGAGCGATGCGCACGGGCACGCGCTGGGCGAGCCGGACCCAGGAGAAGGTCGGATTGACGTTGGCGAGAAGGTTTGCGCCTACGCCGCGCTCGCGGTCCTCGATGGCGCCGGCGATGCTCAAGACATGTCCATGTAAGGGCGCGGCTTCGCCCATGAGGCGGATTGAAACGTCATCGCCGACATGGATGCGCGGCAGTTTTGTCTCCTCGAAATAGCCTTCGACCCGTAGCGTGTCGCTGTCGACGAGCGCCATGACGCCGCGTCCGACCGAAACATAGGCGCCAGGCCGCAGCTCGACGTTGGTGACGCGGCCGTTCACCGGGGCCCGCACCTCGCTGCGCGCCAGATTGAGCTTGGCGACGTCGCGATCGGCCAAAGCCTGCTCGTAGGCGGCCTTCGCTTGCTCCGCGGCGGCGCGCGCGAGGTCGAGCCGTTGCTGGGACACGGCCTTGTCGCTGAGCTGGCGATAGCGCTCATAATCGGCTGCCTCTTGTTCGTAGACAGCCTTTTTGCCTGCGATCTGCGCCTCGGCCTGCCGAAGAGCGAGCGCGAAGCGCGCCGAGTTCAATGCGGAAAAGGACATCGCCGCGCCGGACCTCATGATTGTCCTCGACCAAAACTTCGCTGACGAGGCCAGAGACGTCAGGCGCGACTGCGACGACGTCGGCGCGCACGCGGCCGTCTCGCGTCCAGGGCGCCTCCATGTAATAGTCCCAGAGGCCCAAGCTCAACGGCGCGGCGGCGGCGATCATCACTAGCGTGACGAGAATGCGAAACAAGCGACCGAAAAAATGCGTCATGATAAGACTCTAGTGGCTAGGGCGACGACGCCGGTCAGAAGGACGACGTAGAGCGCAAGGTCGAAGGCAGGCCGATGCCAGACGAGGCGATAGAAACCGCTCAAAGCGAGCATCCGTCGCAGCCCCAAGCTGACTACGTATGCCAGAAGCATCAAGACAAGCAGGCTCGGCGCAAAAACGCCGTAGAGATCAACTTCGCCGGTCATGCCGCTTGTCCGAGAGCGATGGGTTCAACAGGTGTGGGCTGATAGGGCGCTGCGTCAGAAAACAGCGCGCGGCGCAGTCCAACGAGAGCAAGGCGCGCGTCTCGTCCGCGTTCGAACTTGGCGGCGTCAAGAGCCGCGTCGATTGCCGCGAGCAGAGTCGACGAGCTCGAGACGCCGAAATGGCGCGCGGCCGCCGCAAGAACGCGATCGATCGGGCGCCGGACCTCCGGCGTAAGCTGGGCTCGCGCCCGGCGAAGTTCGACGATATTGACGCCCGCGCGCACTTCCGCAAAAAGCTGGTCTGGGCGTATGTCCCCGCTCGCCGCGAGGCTTGCCAGGCGCGGCGCGAGGAGGCCTAGCCTATCGAGCATCAGCGCAGCGAGGCTAACGCCGTCGTCGACTCCGCCTCCATTCGCGGCGTTGACCAGCGCCAAGCGATTGACGCCCACGAGCCGGCGTGCGCTCCAGACGCCGTCGACCGAGCGCATTATGCGTGTCACGATAGCCGCGACCCAAAGGCCGCCGGTCACGGCCATGGCGGAATTCAGGAACGGGGCGAAATCGGCAATATAGCTCGACTGGATTGCGATCAGGGTCAAGGCTACCAAGACAGCGCCCAAAGCAATCAGCGCCGTGCGCGGCTGCTGCATCAGCGCACCGCCGGCGAGCAAGGCGGGCGCGAGCATCAAAACCAGGCTTTCGAAGTTTGTGGCGAGCGGCAGCATCACGAACAAATAGACGGCCGCGCCGACAGCGCCGACGATGGCGGAATTGGCGAATGTCAGGATCGCCGGCGCCGGATCGTCGAGCGAAGCGAACAGACAGCAGGCGACCGCCGCCTCCATCGCCGCCGCCGATCCTTCGGGCCAACCCGTTGCAATCCAAATCGCGCAGGTGATGAGAACCGCAACGAACGCGCAGAGGGCGGAACGCAAGGCCATGCCGTGGTCGCGATGGCGAACGTCCCGCGCCGACGCCACGTAGCGGAATTTCAAGAATGGCGGCACCGAACCATCTGTAGGATGCCGGTTAAGGGCGCGCATGTCCTCGACCAAATCAATGAAATTGACCAGTCGGATCATGAGGCTCGCAACCAGAAGCTCGTTCCAGCTTAAAGGATTTGGGGGCGCTGCGGCCAAGGCTTTGGCCCGCAATTGAGCGGCGGCGACGGGATGCCTATCATCGCTGCGCAGCCAGGCTCTGACATCCGCCGTCAAACGCTCGGTCTCGGCGGGAACAGCTTCGAGCGCCCGTAGCGCCTCAATGCGGTCTGCGACGCCTGAGACGACCGGCAGCAGCATCAGCATATGCTGGCGCAATGTTGCGAGCGCTTGGGCGGAGCGCCGCTTCGTCACAGCTTCATAGGAGAGCTGCTTGGCGAAAGTCTCCAGCGCCACCGCTCCGGCGGCAAGGCGCAGAAAAGAGGCGTGGACTTGATCAATCCCACCGCCGCCGAGCGCCTGAAGGATCGGACGCCCGCACTTGGCGCGCCACTCCTCGAGTCGATCTGCAATGACCGTGGCGACGGGCTCCGGCAGCACGATGGAAGAGGCGAGGCTGGCGCAAAGGATGCCAACGCTGATCTCCTCGGCCCGCGCGATGGCGATGTCAAACATTGCGCCCGGCTCGCCGACCGCCGGGAACCCGATGAGAGCGGCGGTGTATCCTGCCAGGATGAAGAGGTAACTGCGCGGGGTCCGGTCAAGGAGCGAGACGTAAAGGCACACTGCGACCCAGAGCGCGATCGCGAGGCAAAGAAGCATCGGGGCGTTGACGAGATTGGGGACAAGGATGACGGTCATCGCCGCTCCGAGCATTGTGCCGGCGACCCGATAGACGGCTTTCGAACGCGTCGCGCCCGCGTGCAACTGGCTCGTGATGTAAACCGTGACGACAGCCCAGGTGGGCCGCTGCAAATCAAGCTTAAGGGCGACATACAAAGCGAGCACCGCCGCCGCGAAGGTTTTCGCGGAGAAAATCCAGTCGCGGCGGCTGGGCAGCGTCATGCCTGCAACTCCTGCGGAGCGTGCATGTGAGGGACGAAACTTTGGATCGCCTTGAAGACTCGTAAACTCGCTTCCAGGTCAGCCGGGCTCACCTTCGCGAGGACGGTGGCGCGCAGCTCGACGAGCTCAGCTTCGATCGTTGCGACGGCCTCTTTCCCCGCCCCGGTCAAATTCAGCACCTTGGCGCGCCGATCGGTTGGATCTTCGCGCCTCGTCACCAGCCCTACCGCGCAAAGCTGGTCGAGAAGCCGCACGAGCGTTGGCCCCTCGATGCTCAACGCCTCGGCCAATTCGGACTGTCGGGGGGCGGCGGCTAAACGGCCGATGAGCAAGAGCGCAAGCGCCGTCGCTTCGGATAAACCATACCCGCCGACGACCGTGTCGGCCGCGCGCCGCCACGCGCGCCCGGCCTGCAGCAGGGCCAATGTGAAGGATCGACGAAGCTCTTTCAGTTGGTCTGGCGCCATGGTCCTGAGCAGCGAAGGAATATAGATAGCTACATATCTATTAGCTTACGAATAAATGTCAAGCTACTTTTCTACGTCGTCGGGACATTTTCAGCCGCGCCGACCAGCGCATGCCTTGGCTGTATCGTAGCGGCCTTGACTTCTCGACCCTCAATGCGTCGAGAAGATCCCGCATTTCCTGAGCGACGGATTCTCGGCGCCGCGAGCTTCGATGACCGAAAGGCCTGAGGCGGTGCGGGCGGCGCGCAATCCGGATTGTCTCATGATACATTGTCGCGAGAGGCGAACATGGCGCGCATAAGCATCGTTCATAAGACCGAATACGCCTACCGCAATCCGGTCGGGCTGACCCGCCACCGTATGATGATCCGGCCGGACGACAGCCACGATCTGCGCCTGCACCATGCGAGCCTCGCGGTCGAGCCGACGCCCGCCATCATCCGCTGGGCGCATGACGTCTTCAACAATTCGATCTGCTTTCTTGAATGGCCCGAGGCGTTGCGGACGAAGCGGCTCAGCATCGTCTCGACTCTCGATCTGACGCATCATCCCGTCGGCGCCGCGGCGCCTGCCTACTCCCTCGATCCGGGGGCCGAGCTGTTTCCGTTTTCCTATGCGGCGGAAGAGGTCCCGGACCTCGCACGGCTGGCCGAGCGCCAGCTGCCGGATCCCGATGGCGCGGTCGACGCCTGGGCGCGCCGCTTCGTCTCCGGCGCGGGCGAGACCCGCACGCTGAAGATGATCGAGGCGATGACACATGCCATCAAGGCCGAGTTCCGCTACGGAGCGCGCCACGAGGAGGGGACACAGACCGCCGCCGACACCATCGCGCTCGGCTCCGGCACCTGTCGCGATTTCGCCGTGCTGATGCTGGAGGCCTTGCGCAGCTTCGGCCTCGCCACGCGTTTCGTGACAGGTTATCTCTACGACGATACCAGCGGAACGGCGCGCGGCGGCGGCAGCACGCACGCCTGGTGCAGCGTCTACCTCCCGGGCGCCGGCTGGGTCGAGTACGATCCGACCAACGGGCTTGTCGCCGGCGCCAATCTGGTCCGCGTCGGCGTGACCCGCATGGCGGCGCAGGCGATCCCGATTTCGGGCGGTTATATCGGCAGCCCGAGCGATCCGATCGCGCTCGATGTGGACGTCACCGTCAGCGCGGCGCCTGTTACGGCGCCGGCCGAGGCCGACGCGGAATAGGGGGCAATGCAGCAAAAGGAGGTGAACCTGGACGAGGAGGCCGGCTCGGTCGGCCCGCCCTTTGTCTCGACCGGCGACCTGCCGCCGCCTGGGCTTGTGCGGGCGCTGGTCGCCGAAGCTTACGAACGGTTCAAAACCAATTCGGAAGGGCGGGTCTCGGACGTCTATCCTTCGCTGGCCGCCGCGCGTGGCGACCTGTTTGGCGTCTGCGTCGTCGGCGCCAGCGGGGCCTTTTATGCGAGCGGTGATTTCGACCGCGCGTTCCCGATCATGAGCGTGTCGAAACCTTTCGTGTTCGCACTGATTTGTCAATTGCTGGGCGGAGGAAACGCGCGCGAGAAGATTGGCGTCAACGCGACGGGGCTCGCCTTCAACTCCCTCGCCGCCGTGGAGCGGGGCGAGGACGGGCGCACCAATCCCATGGTCAATTCCGGCGCGATCGCGACGACGAGCCTCGTTCCGGGCGTAAGCCGCGAGGCGCGGTGGCGGTTCATCCTTGACGGGCTGTCGCGCTTCGCGGGCCGTCCGCTTTCGCTCAACACTGACGTTTTCGCCTGCGCGATGGAGAGCAATCACCGCAATCAGGCGATCGCCCAACTGCTGCAGGCCTATGGCCGCGTCTACATGGATCCGGCCGAGGCGGTTGAACTGTACACAAGGCAGTGCTCGCTCGACGTCAGCGCGAGGGATCTCGCGGTCATGGGCGCTACCCTCGCCGACGGCGGGGTCAACCCGATCACGAAGGCGCGCGCGGTCGATGAGGCGAGCTGCAAATTCGCGCTGGCGACGATGGCGACGGCGGGACTCTACGAGACCTCGGGCGACTGGCTCTACGAGGTCGGGCTGCCGGGCAAGAGCGGAATCGGCGGCGGGATCGTCACGATTGCGCCGGGCAAGGGCGGCCTTGGAGCCTTCGCCCCCCTGCTCGACGCAGCCGGAAACAGCGTCAAGGGACGCCTTGCCGCGCGATTCTTGTCCGATCGCCTGGGACTTAGTCTGTTCGCCTCGCGGCCGAGGGGCTGAAGGCGCCCGCCAGCGCTTCTACTCTAGCGGACGAGCAAGCCGATCGCCGCGGCATTGGCGATGTCGATGAAGAAGGCGGAGACCAACGGCAAAATGATAAAGGCTTTCGGCGCCGCGCCATGGGCTTTGGTGATCGCCGTCATATTGGCGATGGCCGTCGGCGTCGCGCCAAGGCTGATGCCGCCGAAACCCGCCGTGATGACCGCCGTCTCATAGGTCGCGCCCATCGCCGGAAAGACGACGAACAGCATGTAGGCAACGGCGGCGATGGCCTGTATGCCAAGGACGACGACGAGCGCCGGACCGAGCCCGCCGAGCGTCCACAACTGCATGCTCATCAAGGACATGGCGAGGAACACGCTGAGTGAGAGATCGGAGAGGACGGCGAGCGCGCGGCCGCGCGCCGGCCAAGGCAGCGCGGGAAATAGGCGCGGCGCGATATTGGTGAGCACGATCGCCGAAAGAAGACAGGCGACGAACAGGGGCAGCTTGACGCCGGTCTCGGCGATCGCCTCGTCAACGGCGAAGCCGATCAGGATCGCCACATTGAGGACGAGGATCGTCTGCAGCAGGCTGATGTGATTGAGATCGTCTTTCGGAGCCTCGTCCGGCAGACCGACCATCGGCGCGGCGTCGGTCGGGCCCGAGAGGCCGTGGCGAGAAATCAGAAACTGCGCAGTCGGGCCGCCGATGAGGCTGGCGATGACGAGGCCGAGGGTGGCCGCCGCGACGCCGATCTCCATGGCGTTCGCAAGGTGAAAGCGCTCCGCGATCAGCGGCGCCCAGGCGATCGTCGTGCCGTGCCCGCCGATGAGTGACGCCGATCCGAGCAGCGGGGTCATCCCGGCGGGAAGGCCAAGCGCCGCCACGCTGCCGGCGGCGATCAAATTCTGGATCACGAGAAACGCGACTGTCAGCCCCAGCAGGATGAGCAGCGGCCGGCCGCCCGAGATGAGGTCCCCGATTTTGGCGTTGAGGCCGATGCCGGTGAAGAAATAGAGGAGAAGCATGTCGCGCGCGTCGAGATCGAAAATGATCTTGAGTCCGAACGCCTCATACGCGATCAGCGTGACGAGCGCCGCGAGCAGGCCGCCAGTGACGGCTTCCGGAATGCTCCACCGCCGCAGCGGCGCGACCAGATGATTGAGGCCCGCGCCGACGAAGAAGACGACGATCGAAATGGTGAGGGTGAGGAAGCCGGGCGTTTCGATCGTCGTCATCAAAAATCCGCCAGGAACGGGCGCGCGGCGCGATGGCTTGCGGCCGCGCCGCATCGCCAGCGGCGGCCGCACTGAGCGAAGCTTATATTCGAAGCTTCCGCAGGCATTGTCGCGTTCGCCGGTTTTACTTGTCAATACCGAGGAGCTTGCACAGGCCGCATGTCTAAATTTCAATGCCTTAGGGGGCTCGTCTCCCGCCGGTCGACGGCGGCGGCCGCCTTAATCAAGCGCCAGCTCGATGCGCGGCTTTCGAGGGATCGACGATGACGTGAGACGGATCGACGCCGAATTGGCGGCGCATATGGCCAACGATCAGCGCCTCTCAGATCGGATAGCCATCCTGCGCATCGTCTCAGGGGTGTGATCGATATGCCGCAGCCGGGCGCGCTGGAGGGCAAGCAGGCCGCAAGCCACCTCGGGCTCGCTCCGTCGCGCAGCAATCCTATAAATGACGCGGCAAAGAGCGCGTTCCGAGCGGCTGTGGCGCTTTGCGCCAGGCGCCCTAATTCCCAGTGATCGTCGTAGCGCGCTTCAATCCCGCTGGAGGGAGAAAAAGGTCGCCCTCACGGCGATCACACGCAATATCATCGTCGTGGCCAACGCTGTACTGCGAGACGGCCGAGCATGAGCTTCAATCCGCTGCGTCAGAACGGCCGGCGACGCCAGGCCAGGAGCATGGCGGTGCGTCACTGTCGCCGATTGTCCGGCGCACCCATCACATAGTCGAATTGTTGCGCAGTTGATGCCGATTTCAGGATCGCAGGGGCGCCGGATGAGGATAGGCTGCGGCGACATGGAATGAGGACGCAGGATGGGCAGCATCGAATTTAGAGGTCAGGTGGCGGTGGTAACGGGGGCAGGCGGCGGCCTCGGCAGCGCTTTTTGCAAGGAGCTGGCGATCCGCGGCGCCGCCGTTGTGGTCAATGATCTCGGTGGCGCCACCACTGGCGAGGGCGCGTCGAGCGACTATGCCGATCGCGTCGTCGAGCAAATTCGCGCCGCCGGCGGCAAGGCCGTCGCTAATTACGACACGGTGGCGACCGAGGTGGGCGGCAAGGCGATCATCCGCGCCGCGCTCGACAATTTCGGACGGATCGACATCGTCATAAGCAACGCCGGCAATCAGCGCAATGGCCGCTTCGGCGAGTTGAGCGCCGAGGATATCGAGGCCGTCTATGCCGTGCACGTGAAAGGCGCCTTCTTCGTCACCCAACCCGCCTATCGCGAGATGGTGAAGCAGGGCTACGGCCGGATCGTGCTCGTCAGCTCGCAATCGGGCATCTTCGGCAACCCTATCCGGAGCAATTACGGTTCGGCGAAGACCGCGATGATTGGTCTGATGAACGTCATCGCGCAGGAAGCGCCGGCGGGGGTCGCGGTCAATTGCCTGTTCCCGAATGCGATCGGCGGACGGCTGGGCGGCAAGGCGGGCGATGTGCGTCCCGACGCCGACTTTTTGGTCGCGGCGGGCGAGCGGGCCAGGCACTATATTCAGGGCATGGACCCCAGCTTCGTGGCGGCGATGGCTAGCTACATGGCGAGCCGCGAATGCTCGACCTCGCAGAACATGTATTCGGTGCTGGGCGGCAAATATTCGCGCATTTTTGTTGGACTCACCGAGGGCTGGTATCGACCGGGCGCGGTCGCCCCCTCGCCGGAGGACATCGCCACGCATATCCACGAGATCGACGACCGCACGCATTATGCCGTGCCGAAAAGCGGGCTGGAGGAAATGGACACGGTCCTCGCCGCGCAACAAAGACTGTTAAAAGCGAAGCAGTGAGGCGTCTGCAGAGACGGGCGCGCCGGATCGTCAGAAATTGGCTCGCGGCGCCGACGCGCGGCAGGAATCGCGAATGTGAAGTCTGCGTCCCGACATCTCGTGCGCGGCGCGAGGTTGCTTTAGCTTTAGCTTTCGACGCCGACGCCCAGCAATTGAGGAGACGTCATGTTTGAAGTCGAGGAGATCATCGAAGCGTGGCCGCTTTATAGCGGCGCGCCCTTCCAAAAAGGGGCGTCCAGGATAGAGATCCGGGCGATCACGCACGGCGGCGACAAGCGGTTCGCAACGGTCTGACGCGGTGGTCATCACCGCCCGGCAATTGGTCGATCTTGAGCAGACCGGTCCGACCCGGTTTCGTTGCCGTCATAGCCAGAGCAACCACGCCGAGTTCGATCTATGGTGGTCAGGTGCTAGGCCAGGCTCTCGCGGCGGCGTCGCGTACAGTAGCCGGTCAGTCCGCGCATTCGCTACATGGCTATTTTCTCCGCGGCGGCGCCATGGGCGTGCCGGTGGACTATGATGTAGAGCTCTTGCGCGACGGACGCCGGTTCGCCGCGCGGCGGGTCGCCGCATCGCAGGTCGGGCGGCTTATTTTCCACATGCATTGCTCCTTCCACGATCCTGAACCGGGCGTCGCCCATCAATTCGCGGCGCCTCTCGACGCGCCGGGGCCGGAAGGGCTGGCTCGGCTGCAGGATTTCGTGCGCGCCCACGCCGATCGCCTATCACAGGCGGCGGTCGACAAATATAGCGCGCCTTTTCCTCTTGAATTGCGCTTGATCGATCCGGAAAAATTCTTTTTCGACCCGCCCAGCGAACCGAAACGCGATTTCTGGGTGCGGATGCCGTCCGCCAACTCAGTCGCAAATCCCGCCATGCGCCAATGCCTCGTCGCATTCCTGTCCGACTATTGGCTGGCGGCAGTCGCGGCCAGACGGACCATTTCGCCTAGCAAAAGGAAGAACCTTTTTGTCGCCAGCGTCGATCACGCAATCTGGTTTCACCGGCCGGCCCGCGTGGACGAATGGCTGCTCTATCGCACCGACAGCCCGTCGGCGCAGCAAGGCAGGGGCTTGGCGCGCGGCCTGCTGTATGATCGGGCTGGCGCGCTGGTCGCCTCGACGGCGCAGGAAGCGGTCGTGCGATCAAACTAGCCGCGCGCGCGATGGCTCTCGGCGCATCGCGAACGACAATCGCGAATCATCACAAGTGCGATGGAGTGTCCGGCGCGTTTGCCGCATTGACGCAGTCAGCCTAACGTCCAACGCGTCAATACATCCGTTAACACGATAAAAGTGTAAAGTAGATGTCAAAAATCGCGAGCGTCGCTGACATAAGGAAGGAAGCGCGGCGTGGCGCAACCCGCCGGTTGCGCATGGATGACCCCCGCCCGTGGCATGCATTTTTTCCGATCTATCTCGTGCTTTGCCTTCTGCAGTTTGTCGCGGCCGCGGGTCTCGTAACGCTCTATGTCGTGTTGCAGCGACTCTACGCCGCCTATTCGAATCAGCCCGATCTGGTCGGCTGGTCTATCACCTCCTATCTATTGGTTTCCGCGGTTCTCGGCGCGATTTGCGGTCGTCTCGGCGATCTTTTCGGACGTCGGCGGATGGTTTGCTGGATGTTAATCGTCGCAGGAATCGGCGCGGCGGTCAGCGAATTCTCGTCCAGCCTTTTGATCCTCGTTATCGGTGCGGCGATGCAAGGCGCGGCGTCCGCGCTGACGCCGCTCGCGATGGGGATGGCGCGGGAATATCTACCCGCGCGCCTGGTCCCGGTCAGCATCGGCATTGTGGGGGCTGCGGCGTCCGCCGGGGCGGGAATCGCTTTCATCGTCGTCGGCCTGCTCGTCGACCACTACGGCGTGAATGGCGGCTTCCTGTTCAAGGTCGTGCTTTCGTTTGCGACATTGATCGCCACCCTAGCGCTGCTTCCACGCCCCAGAGAGGCGCCACGCTCACTCGCTCGGATCGATCTCCTGCGCGGAAGTCTGTTCGTCCCCGGCGTCACGGGGATCATGATCGCCGTGCAGAAAGGCGCAACCTGGGGCTGGACTGACCGGACGACGCTTGGCGTGCTCGGAGCCTCGATCCTTTTGCTGGTTTACTGGTTCAGACATCAGTCGCGCCAGCAACGACCGCTTATTGAGGTCAACCTGCTCTTTCACGACAAATTGCTTGCTTCAAATTTGATCTTCGTGCTCATCGGCCTTGGAAGCGTCCATGTCGCCGCGGTGGTGACGCTCCTGTTGCAGCACCCGAAATGGACGGGCGCGGGCTTCGGATTGGATGCGACGACAGCAGGTTCGCTGTTCTCGCCCGCCAATTTTGCGACGATCATTATCGGACCGCTTGCGGGTTGGAGCACGCAACGTTTCGGGGCGCGTAACACAGCTTTGGCCGGCGCGCTTCTATGCATGGCCGTATGGAGCGGCTTCTCGTTATCATATGGAAAACTCCCTCTTGTGGTCATATTGGCGATATTGGGCGTGGGCGCCTACGCCATTATCTATACCGCGATCACGAATGTGGTGGTCGCCTTGGCTCCGAGAGGCTCAACCGCGGAGGCGACCGGCGCTGGCCACACGGCGTTCATGATGGGCTTCGCCATAGGTTCGCAGATCATCTTTGGGCTCTTGCGAGTGGGGGCGGTCGCGCAACAGCCAGGCGGGCCGCCGGCGGCGAGCCAGATCGGCTTCACCCTGATCTTTGCATACGTCGCCTGCACGTGTGTCCCTATGCTGGCTCTGATCTGGGGTTTGGCGAGGCATGGCGCGCGAGAAAGCTATGAAGCAGGTGAACTACCGGCTGGCACAGCGGGATAGCCCTGTTCCGACAACGGGCCGGCGGCCGGCGGCCGGCCGCGCCTCGTCCCCGGGATTGTCGAAAACCATGATGACGGATTTGTCAATTCAACGCTCGTCTACGCCGCTCGGCGTAGACGAGTTTCGCGCCTTGCGACCGCGCGGCCAAAGGCGATCACGCCTCTCATTATTCGGAGACCTTATCAGATGGGCGATCACTGACCCGCTGGAGGGCACGGCCTCTGTCAGGAGGGCGCTGGTAGGATAATATATGGCCCTAGTGATCGATCGGCTCCCGATGGCGAGGCCCCATAGGCGTAGGAAGGATAAACCATGGCTATTCAGACAGCAGTGAAACCAGTTGACGCGGCGCCGCTCTATACCGGCCCCATTTTTGATGCGGACGCGCACTACTGGGAAACGGACGACGCATGGAGCGCCTATTTGTCCGACAAGGCCAAGGCGGAATGGGGCATCACCTTCAAGAAAGGTCCGGACGGCGATTTCGCCATGTATGTCGGATCGCGCAAGGTCGAGATTAGCGCCGATCACCTGCAAGAGGATGGCCGCGTCCCCGCGCCGGGCAAATTGCATGAATGGCTGCGCGCCATGAAGGAAGGCAAGGCGGATATCGACCTGCATGTGCCGAAGGACGCCACCATGATGGACCCGGCGGCGCGTCTGGCCAAACACGACGAATGGAATGTCAGGGCCAGCATCATATTTGTGGGCAATATGATCACAGCCATCAGCTATCTTGACCAGCCGGATGCGGCCTATGAAGTGCTGAACGCCTACAATCATTGGATGTATGATCATTGGCGCTTTAATTATAAGGACCGGCTCTTCACCGCGCCGATCGTCACTTTGATGAATGTCGAGAAGGCTTGCGAGCAGGCCCGTTGGTGTATTGAGCATGGCGCCAGGGCGATCCTGATGCCGATGGGCCCATACAACGGCAAGGCGCCGGCGCATCCGGATCACGATCCTTTCTGGGCCATCGTCAATGAGGCGGCCCTTCGCGTCGTGTTTCATGTCTCCGAAGCCATTTACATGAAGGAGCATATGGCGGTGTGGGGCGAGCCGGTGCAGCAATCGCGGATCCGGCAAACCGCTTTTGTCTGGATGCACGGTTATTCCGAACGGCCGGTGGTCGAAACGCTATCCAGCTTTATTTTCTGGAATTTTTTCGAGCGGTTTCCGAAAGTGAATCTGCTCTCGGCCGAAAATGGCTGCGAATGGGTGCCGGCGATGCTGACCAAAATGGACAAATGCCGCGGCATGGCCAAGAACGGCAGGTGGCCCGGCGGTCAGGTCAGGGAACGCCCGAGCCGTATCTTCGCCCGCCATGTCTCCGTTGTGGCCTATCCAGAGGATGATCTCAAATCGATCATCGAACAGGTCGGCAACGCCGACTGGATCATGATGGGATCGGACTACCCTCACGCCGAAGGGGTGGAGGAGCCTCGCGACTTCGTCAACGAAGCCTGCAGAGGCGTAAGCGCCGAAAACACGCGCAAGATCATGTATGAAAATGGGATGCGCTTCATGGGCCTGCAACCCTGATTCAGCGCCCGAATATTGAGCGGCGTTGGCAAATCCTATCGGGTTTGCAGGCGCCGCTCATCTGCCCTCATCGCGAGGGAAGAGCGATTCCACCTCAGGGAGATACGCCGCGCGCTCAACGACCTCGTCCGAGATCGGAAGTCCCGAAGCGTGCCGGCCAGCCCGGACGACCTCAGAAAGCAAAGTGCGATAGGCGCTTCGCATCCTATCGAGCGGCGCGGCGACCATGAGGGCGCCGATAATGTTGTTCGACGCGTCAAACACGGGCACGGCGATGGCTGCGGTATCCTTGAGCATTTCGCCGAAGCTGGCGCAATATCCGCACGTTCTCACCGTATCCAGGCTTTCCCGGATCCTTTCGGGCGTCGACCTTGTTGTCGGAGTCAGCGCACGGAAAGGCCCGCGCGCCAGATAATCGCGGCATTGTTCTGGGCGCGAATATGCCAGCAGCACTCGGCCGGCGGCGCTTGCATAGAGCGGCGCGCGAAGTCCCGCGCGCATCGAATAGTGCACAGGTTGGGTGCTGTTGACCGCGTCGGTATATATTGCCTGTCCAATTTCCCAATCAGCGATCGCGAAGCCAACGGATTCAGCTGTCGCCGCCGCCAATTTGTGCACATAATGACGCACGATCTCAGGCTGCGACCACGACGACAGAATGGTTCCCGCCAGCCGATAGGCGGCAGGACCGAGCCGGTAGACATTCCCTTCGCAGATGAGGAAGCCATCTGCCGCCAGCGCCCGCAGCGAACTAAGGAACGTGCTTTTCGGAACATTGAGCGCCTGGCTGAGCTCCGACAACGTCATGCCGTGGCGCTCGGCCAGCACGTCGAACAGACGCAGCACGCGCGACATCGCCCGCGGCCCGGCGATGACGCCAGCGCCGCTCTGGCTGTTATCTCGATCGACAGGCTTTTCAGCGCTGACGTTCATAACCAACTCCACCGCGGACTAAGTGGATCGTCATTTTTGCCGCGTGCGCGGGAGTCAAGCTATAACGAAAGACCATCGCGACGTTCGTTCTCTTCAAATGGCGGGTTGCTGTCGGATCGAAACCCATTGTGACTGTGTTCCTCAGTTTTGCAACTCAGTCTTCGAGAAGAACAGCGGCATCGCCATTATATTCTGAGCGCCAAATTTATTTAATTTAGTTCGAAAGAGCATGACGCAAACAATGCCGGCGCGACAAATGTCGGAGTGGGGCTCGAAGGGAGAATGTTTTATCCGGCGCCCCTACTAATGCCGCCGTCGCTGGGTTAGGCGGAGCAAGAATCGTGGCGAGCGCGGCTCTCACGCGTCAAGAGCGAGAGCCGCCGCCAATCGTCGCGCGGAATCCGCGAGCTGGCGCGCCACCTCGATCGGCGGGCAAGGTTCGAAAGATCGCCTATAAAGTTCAGGCCCCCAGGGCGCACGCACGCCCATCGCGCGCAGCGTTCGGAGGAATCCGAGAACGTCAAGCTCGCCCTCGCCCGGCATGGCTCGGTGGAACATCGTTTCCTCGATGAGGGAATGAGCCGGCTGTAGCAATCCGTCCGCATATTGGACCGTAAATATCCGTTCGGGCGGTATCTGACGAAGAAGGGCGTCATCTCCATGGCCGGCGCCGTGCGCATGGTGCCAGAGGTCGATGACGAGCCCGCCGTTGGCGCGGCCGGCGGCCTCGACGATCCACCACGCGGCTCCTGCGTCCGAAACGTCGCTGAACGCTACAAATTCCAGCCCCACCCGCAAACCGTAAGCCGCGGCATCGTCGCAAAGTCGAGCAAACGCCGCGGCGTCCCGATCGAATTCGATAGGCGGATCACTGAAATGCGCTACAGCGATCGTGGCTCCGCCAAGAGCGGCGCAGACGTCGAAACATTCCTGGCGTGACGGTCCGTGCCTGATCGGTCCTAACCGGTCTGGCTCGATCCGAGGCGGCGGCGTCCAATCGCGACAACCGTCGACGTCGGTCAGGGCGAGGCCGTTGTCGTCCAGCATCATGCGCATATCCGCCAGCGAGAGGCCGTCCTTGGCTTGCGCGTGGCGCCAGATGTTGGGCCAGATCGACATCGCGGCGAAACCCGCTTTCGCGGCGGCGGCGACTTGCTCGCGAAACGAAGTGCGCGGCAGGCACCCGGCCATGAAGGTGAGCGGCGATTTCGTCAATCAGAGAGCGCCATGAATAATCGGCATTGAAATCGGTCTCCGTGAGACATGGCCCTTGCGGATCGCGTCACCGATGTCCGCCACAGACTTCGAGGTTGATTCCGGTCACCATCGCCGAACGGTCGGAGCAGAGATAGACCACGGCGTCGGCGATCTCGGAGGGTTTGACTGCGCGCGCGATGAGCTGGCTGGTCGAGGCGATTTGCGCCTGCTGTTCCGGGCTGAGAATCTCGGCGATGTGGGGCGTCGCGACGAGTCCCGGGGAGATGCTGTTCACCCGGATCCCCTGACCGGCATAAGCATGCGAAGCATATTTCGTTAGATGGATGACCCCCGCCTTGGCCGCCGAATAAGCCGGCGAGGCGGCCGCCGTACACTGCACCCCGGCCATCGACGCGGTATTCACGATCGCCCCACGTCCTGCCCTCAACATCACCGGAATCTCATATTTCATCGCGAGCCATGTGGACTTCAGCGAGAGGTTCAGGGTCCAGTCCCACTCTTCGATGGTGGATGTTGTGATGGTGGGGCCGGACTTGCCGAGCCCGACATTATTTAGGGCGCAGTCAAGGCCGCCGAATTCGCCGACAATACGCTCGGCGAGCGTCGCCACATCGGCTTCGATGGTGGCGTCCGCTCGGACAAACAGCGCCTTGCCGCCGTTCTCGCGTATCTCGCGCGCGACAGTCTCGCCGGCGTCAACATTAATGTCGGCGACAACCACGTTCGCGCCATCCTCGGCCAACGCCATCGCCGAAGCGTGCCCGATCCCCGACGCGCCGCCAGTCACCAGCGCAACTCTTCCCGCCAGTCTCATCGCTTTTTCTCCCCATCATTCGTTTTAACGGCGTCGCCCGTCAATTCAGCGACGGAGGCAGGATCGACCTTGCTCCAGAACGCGTCCCAGGTCGGAAACGCTCCGGGCAGTTTCGGCGGCGAATCATGGCCTTCCCACCGCTGGAAAGGCGGGCTCGGCCGGTCAAGCACGTCCATGGAATACCAGTGGAGCTCGCGCCGCCGGATGAATTGCCATTCGCCGCCGCGCCGCGCGTAATCGTCGAAATAGCAGATCGCCATCACCACCCATTTGCCGCGATCCTCGTGCTCGGCCCGGCAATAGACCTGTCCGGTCGCATGGTCGGCGTCGATGAACGCGATGCGATGTCCGCAAATCTGATGGATCGAACGATAAAACGTTGTGAGCGGTTGTTCGATTGTCGCGCGGAGAGCCTCGCGGCCTTTGCCATGGCGTCCGCAATCGACATCTTCAACGAAGAGCGAGATCCATGCGTCGATGTCGCGCCCGTCAACAGCGAGCGCATATCGAATCGCCAATTGCTGGATAGCCAGAGTTGATTCGATTTGGTCGATGCGGGCGAGCAGTTCTTTCTCCATCCGAGACCTTTTTTCAGCTTCGCCGATAGCGGTTGCCAGCTTCAAAGCGCATGCGCCCATATGGTTCATTGGAATTAATCAAACCGTATCTGGCGTCCCCAAGACAACGGTCGCCTCGCTCGACAACACGCCGCCATTGCCATGCGCCAGCGCCAGCCTGGGATTGGCGATCTGCCGTTCGCCTGCTTCGCCGCGCAGCTGCCGAACGCATTCGACGAGCAGGAAAAGCCCATACATGCCGGGGTGGACGCAGGAGAGGCCGCCGCCGTTGGTATTGACCGCGAGCCGGCCGCCAGGGGCGATGGCGCCGGCCTCGACAAAGGGACCGCCCTCGCCCTTGGCGCAGAAGCCAAGGTCCTCAAGGAACAGGATGGGCGTGATGGTAAAGGCGTCATACAGCATGGCAAGATCGAAATCGGCTGGCGCGACTCCAGCCTGAGCGCACGCTTGCGGGCCGGAAAGCGCCGCGCCGGTCACGGTGAGGTTGGGCATGGATGATATTTCACGGTGGGTAACCGCATGCGCGGCGCCGAGCGCATGGATCGGCGTTTTGGCGCAATCCCTGGCGCGCTCGGCGCGCACCATGACGATCGCCGCCGCCCCGTCATTGAACAGGCAGCAATCGCGTACGGTCAGCGGATCTGACACCATCCGCGCCGAAAGCACATCCTCGATATCGAGCGGATCGCGCGCGGCCGCCTCCGGATTGAGCCGGGCCCATTGGCGGGCCGCCACCGCCACCTCGGCAAGTTGCCGCCGCGTCGTGCCATAAAGATGCATGTGCCGGCTCGCGGCCAGCGCATAGGATGAAATGGGCGAGAGCGGCTGGTAGGGCGCCTCCCACGGCGAGGCGCGGCTCATGCCGACCGCCTTCGCGGCGGAGCTCGCCGGATTGGAGCCATAGGCGATGACGGCGCAGTTGATCAGGCCCGCCGCCAACGCCAAGGCGGCCTGCTGCACATAGACCTCGAAGGCCGAACCGCCGGTGCGGTTGCAATCCGTCACTTTCGGCTGGACGCCAAGATATTCCGCGAGCTCCATGCCGCCGAGCGCCTCATAAGGCGCCGAGGTGTAGAGGGCGTCGACGTCGGTAACGGAAAGGCCCGCGTCGTCGAGAGCAATCAACGCGGCGCGGGCCGCCATGTCGACGGCAAGGACGCCGGGGCATTTGCCGACGCCATAAGTTGCGGCGCCGACGATCGCTGTTTCGCCGCGCGGAAAGCCGTGCCTGTAGCTCATGCCGGCGCGAACACCAGCAAGGGCTGGCCTCCCTCCATGTCGATCCGCGCCCTGACTGGCATGCCGATCCGCACACCGTCGTTGTCGACGCCTTCGACCCGGCTCATCAGCCGCGGCCCCTCGGCGAGATCGACAAGAACGATATTATAGCTTTCGGCCGGATCTTTCTTGCGAACGACCGTCACCGCATGCACGATTCCATCTCCCGACGCCTCCACCCATTCGAGATCCTGCGCGCCTGAACCGGGTTCGGCGACGCGCGGATAGAAGACATGACGGCCGGTCGAGCGGCTGCGCTGGATCATGAAGCGCCCTTGCGCCAGATGAGTCCGCCATTCCTCCTCGGGGCGCAGCATGGCCCTAAGCTCCCTTGAACGCGGGCGGGCGTTTGTCGCGGAAGGCGGCGAGGCCTTCGTGATGATCCTCGGTGCGGCTGGCGATCGGCTGCATCGTATATTCGATATCGAGGAACTGGTCGAAGGAGCTCGCGGCGGCGAGGTCGAACTGCCGCTTGGCGAGGCCGAGCGCCACGGTCGGGCCGGTAGCGAAGCTGGCGGCAAGCTCGAGCGCCCGTTCCAGCAATTGATTTTCCTCCGTCGCTTCGAGAGCAAGGCCAAGCGCGACGGCTTCCTCCGCCCCGACCATGCGGCCGGAAAATGCGATTTCCTTTGCCCGCATAGTGCCAAGCTGCTGCCGCAGAAGCCAGACCGAGCCGCCGTCCGGAGCAAGGCCGATGTTGCGGAAGATCTGAGCGAAGCGCGCCCGTTTCGAGACGATTATGAAGTCGCAGCAAAGGGCGTAGGCCCAGCCGACGCCGACGCATATGCCCGGAATAGCGGCGATGGTCGGCTTTTTCAAATGGTAGATCGACCGCGCAATTCGATGCAGCGTATGCATCCGGTCGAGCGATCCGTTGACGCCGCCCTGACCGAGATTGCCGACATCCATGCCCGAACAGAAATTGCCGCCGGCGCCGGTCAGGATCGCCGCGCGAACGCTATTGTCGAGAGCGATGTCCTCGAAGGCCTCCCACAATTGCCGCCGCATCTCCTGGGTGATGGCGTTCTTCGTTTCTGGCCGGTTGAGCGTCACGACGGCGATTCCCTTTCGCAGCTCGACGTCGATCGTCATTTCTCCCTCCCGCTGGGGTTATCCGCCATCGGTTTCGGCCAAGCGGGATAGCGGGTCAAGGCGGGCGCAAGGACATCGCAGGCGTGATGAAAATCGGTCCCGAGTGGAGTTGCGCCGGCAAAACTCTTAATTCATGCGCCCAACATTGGACCTCAAAGGCGCGATCATGAAGGAAGCAGCCATCGTCGCGACCGCGCGCACCCCGATCGGCAAGGCGTTCAGGGGCGCGCTCAACAATATTCATGGGGCGACCATGGCCGGCGATGTCATCGCGGCGGCGGTGGCGCGGGCGGGACTGGAGCCGGCCGAAATCGAGGACGTGCTGCTCGGCACCGCGCGGGCGGAAGGCGCGGTCGGCTCGAACATCGCCCGTCAGGCGGCGTTGCGGGCGAAGCTGCCGGTCAGCGTCGCGGGCGTGACCCTCGATCGCAAATGCTCGTCGGGTCTGCAGGCCATCGCCTTCGCCGCGCAGCGGATACGCTCGGGCGAAGGCGGTATTTATGTGGCTGGCGGCGTCGAGACCGTCTCCCTGGTCGATCCGCACCGCAACAAATTCCGCAACCAGGACGAATGGATCGCCGAGCATATTCCCGAACTCTATTGGCCGATGATCAAGACCGCCGATCTTGTCGCTAAGCGCTATGGCATTTCGCGCGAGGCGCAGGACGAATATTCGGTCGAGAGCCAGCGCCGCACCGCCGAGGGGCAGGCAAAAGGCCGCTTCGCGGCGGAGATCGTTCCCGTGACGGCCGTCAAAAACGTGGTCGATAAGGCCGGCGCCATCGTCGGCCAAGAGCAAGTGACCCTGACCCAGGACGAAGGCAACCGGCCCGGCACGACCTTTGAGGCCTTGGCAAAGTTGAAGCCGGTCTATGAGGGAGGCTTCGTTACCGCCGGCAACGCCAGCCAATTGTCGGATGGCTCCAGCGTCTGCGTCGTCATGGAGGCGGACGAGGCGTCGCGCAGGGGGCTGCCGATCCTTGGCCTGTTCAAGGGTTTTGATGTTGTCGGCTGCGCCCCGGAAGAGATGGGCGTCGGACCGGCGCTGGCTGTGCCAAAACTGCTCGCCAAGCATGGGTTGCGCGTCGACGACATCGAAATCTGGGAGCTCAACGAGGCTTTCGCGGTGCAGGTGATCTATTGCCGCGATCGTCTCGGCATTTCGCCAGACAGGCTGAACGTTGACGGCGGCGCAGTCTCCATCGGCCATCCTTTTGGCATGTCGGGGTCGCGCATGACCGGACATGCGCTGATCGAGGGCAAGCGGCGCAACGCCAAACGCGCCGTCGTGACCATGTGCATCGGTGGCGGCATGGGCGCCGCCGCCCTGTTCGAAATTAATTAAAGCGCCGCAGGCTGGTTACCAGATATAAGTGCTTGTACGTATTCATTCCGTATTGTACATTGGGCATGAAAGGAAATTTCGATGCCCCGCGCCCTAACCGACAGTGGGCGGGTCGAATTGCGGCTCCGCCCCGAAGACAAAGCCACACTCACCCGCGCCGCAACCCTTAAGCGGCTCGATCTTACCGGCTATATCCTGCGTACTGTTCTGCCGCAGGCGGAGGCCGATATTGCCGAGGCGGAGAGGCTTAGCCTTTCAGAGCGTGACTCCTTGCGCGTGCTCGATCTTCTGGAAAATCCGCCACCGGCGCCTGCCCGGCTGGTGCGCGCTGCAAAGGCTGGCTTCACCCTTCCATGAGCGCGCTGGTTTGGGAGGAAGCCCCGCTCGCCAAACATCACGACCGCGCTGCATTCGATTGCGGCGATACCGATCTGAATATCCATTTGCAGCGCTATGCCCGGCAAAACCACGAAAGTGGCGGCGCGAAATGCTTTGTCGCCGCGCCCACCGATGCGCCGACACGCATCCTCGGTTTTTACACGCTCAGCCCGGCCTCGATCGAATATGCGCGCACGCCCGCGCTCGCCAAGAAAGGCCTCGCCCGTTACGACGTGCCGGTGTTTCGACTCGGCCGGCTTGCCGTGACCAAGGCCGTTCAAGGCCGTGGCCTGGGCGGGGCTCTTTTGCTGCGCGCGGCCGAACGCTGCATCCGTGTTGCTCATGAAGTCGGCGGCGTCGCGTTGCTGATCGATGCGAAAAATACCCGCGCCGCGCAATGGTATGAAAGTTATGGCGCAGTCGCCTTGCTTGATGCGCCTTTGTCACTCGTGCTGCCGCTCGCAGTCGCAGAGGACGCTCTGAAGCGCGACACATAAGGCAGCCCTGGCGCGCCGCGGCGTACGGCGTCAGGCGTGGGCGTAGCGGATACGCTAATCGTCGTTAGCGGCAAGAGGTGATCAAACGCGGTAATCCAGATAAAGAAATGCCGGGTGAGATCGTGCGTTTGTGTAAAGTCAGCGCGGCGACGATTTCGAGCCTCGAAGCATGATCGATGCATTATCGTGAGGATGTGAAAGTGAAACTTTGCAGCCATGTCGTTACGCGCGATACGGGCCTCGCCCGAATCCGTTCCATGGTTACTGCACCGAAGCCGTATGCACGCCAAGCCATATGGGAGCTAAACTTGAAGAGGGCGACTGGCTCATCGGCCATTCACCGAAGGAGGATGGACACAAACTCATTTATGCGATGCAAATTTCGGAAGTGCTATGCATGAACAAGTATTTCGATGATCCGCGGTTTGCTGCCAAGAAACCAAAGCTGGGTGGAACATACGAAGAGCATTGTGGCGATAATATTTATTACCAAGACAAGGACGCACGATGGAAGCGCTTGCCCTCACATTTCCATAACGACTGCTACTGCTTCAGGCAGGATGTGGGCACAGAGCTTGCCGGGCGTCCCGTCTTCGTGTCCGAACATTTTTACTACTTTGGAGACCAGCGGGTGGATATTCCCGAAAAGTTCGCGACGGTCATTCGTTGTGGACAGGGGATCCAATACACTCGCGACTTCGACTTAAGCAAAGAATTCGGGGAGTGGTTGAAGGCAAACTACAATTCCGGCCGCTTGGGAAAACCTCGAGATATGAAGGATCTCACGGCCGAAACCGACCCTATGATTACAGATTTAAATGCCGATTGCCCTGGCCAAAACCAGAATCAAGAGTCCCCAGATGGTCGGCCAAACTCCCAACCGATTTGCGAGACTTGGCTCTCCCCAAGAGGTTGCCGTTGAAACTAGCTCTGTTACGAGTTGGTATCGACTGTAGGGTCGGGTGGCATGGATGGCCCGCTGTTCGCTGATGGATCGTTTGAATTCGTGCCTATTCCGGATTCGACCGGGCGCGATGAGCGGACCTATGGCAACCAGATGGGGCGCAAGGGGAACCCATTGTCCGACTTCTTCCCAGTTGCGCGCCAGACCGCGATGCGCTTAAAAAGCATGCACCTCGATCCTGAATTTACTTCCTTTACCTATGGCGACCCCACATTGCCTAAAGCCGGCCTACGCCGCTTGGAAGCGGGCGACCTGCTCGTGTTCTACGCCGGACTGCGTGGATACGGCTGCGATATGCCGCAGGGGCTCTACCTTATCGGATATTTCGAGGTCGCTTTCGCCGGCTTTGCGCGTGACCTGACCGAAGAGCAAATCGGCGCATGCAGCGACAATTTCCATGTGCGTCATGAATTAGTCTTTCTCAAGCAAAGGGACCGTTTGGTATTGGTTAAGGGCGGCTCTGGCAGCCGGTTGTTGACGAAGGCCGTGAAAATCAGCGTTTTGGGCCAGGACCGAGCAGGAAAGCCGCTCAAGATGCTCTCTCCTGAGATGCAACAGATTTTCGGGGCCTTCGATGGAAAGCTAAGTTTCCAACGAAGCCTGACCCGGTGGGTTGTTAAAGAGCATGTCTCGGGTGCGGCATGTTTTGTGCGTTGGCTGGCATGAGGGGCTGATCCTATCCGGCCCTTCAGCACCAAAGTGGTGGGCTCAACTGTGCCAAAGCCAAGCATTAGCATAGCTAAATGCTCTCACTCTCTGCTCCGACGCATTTTCTTGCACAACGAAAGAGGTGTCGACTTCGCTTGAAAATTCCGTCGCCGCCTAGCCGCCCCGCGTCACCGGGATCAGGGCGCCGCTGATGGCGCGCGCCGCCGGCGACGCCAGGAACAGGATGACCTCGGCGATCGCCTGCGGCTGCACCCATTTGCTGAAGTCGGAGCCTGGCATATCGGCGCGGTTGGCCGGCGTGTCGATGATGCCGGGCAAAATCGCATTGACGGTGATGTCGTCTTTGGAAAGCTCGGCGGCGAGACTTTCGGTCAGCCGGTGGACGGCGGATTTCGAGGCGGCGTAGCCGCCCATGCCGGCGGCGGCGTGGATCGCCGCGCCGGCGCCGATATTGATGATGCGGGCGCCCGCCCGGCTGCGCAAGGCGGCGAGCGCCGCCTTGGTCATGGTGACGGCGGTGATCGCGTTCATCGCATACATGCGCTTCCAGTTTTCGACGCCGCCATCGGCCAGCGTCGCCCAGGTGAAGCCGCCGGCGATGTTGACGAGCGCGTCGACGCCGCCAAAGGCTTCGGTGACGCGCGCAACGACCGCGGCCGCCGCCGCTTCGTCGGTCAAATCGACGCCGCCAAGATCGAGGGT
This sequence comes from uncultured Alphaproteobacteria bacterium, assembly GCA_963815815.1. Lineage (GTDB taxonomy): Bacteria > Pseudomonadota > Alphaproteobacteria > Rhizobiales > Beijerinckiaceae > Methylocapsa. The sequence goes on along the minus strand of CAWFIA010000001.1, from coordinate 671,400 downwards.
CGCGGGTTGGGCGTCGGCCGCCTTCGGCGCGAAATCCACGCGCGCGACCTTGTCGCCCTGGGCGGCGAATGCCGCGGCGACGACTCGGCCAAGCGCGCCAAATCCGCCGGTGACGATTACGCTGCGTCCGGTCATGCTGTTTCTCCCTGTTTTTCGTTCGCCGCCTTGGCGAATTGCTTGCGCAGGCTGATCTTGTCCACCTTGCCGCTCTGCAGCAACGGCAGCGCATCGACGAAGACGACGTGACGCGGCTTCTTATAGCTGGCGATCAGGGTGACGCTATGCGCCACGATCGACTCCGTCGTCGGCTGGGTTCCGGCGCGGGGAACGACGATGGCCATGACCGTTTCGCCCCATTTGCGAGTCGGCGACGCCGATCACGGCGACCGAGGCGACGTCGGGGTGCTCGGCGATGGCGCGCTCGACCTCCTGACTGTAGATGTTTTCGCCGCCGGAGATGATCATATCTTTCTTGCGGTCGACCAGGAAGACATTGCCCGCGGCGTCCGCATAACCGATATCGCCGGTGCGCAGCCAGCCGTCGCGCAACGCTTCGATCGTCGCCACGCTGTTGTTCCAATAGCCGGTCATGACGGATTGCGAGCGCAGCCAAAGCTCGCCCGGCGCGCCTGGCGCGCAGTCGCGCCCGTCTTCCGACACGATGCGCAAATCGGCCTTGGCGTTGGGCTGCCCGATCGAGGCCAAAAGGGCGGCCTCCGGTCCTGTAAGCTGATGCTTATGCTTCGGCAGAGAGGTTCCATTGCCTTCGCTCATACCCCAGCCATTGACGAAAACCGGCCCGAAGCGGGCGAGCGCGCGGCGCAGCAACGCTGGCGACATCGGGGCGGCGGCGTAGGCGATCGTCTCGACGCTCGAAGTGTCGACGTCTCGCTCCTCGACGGCGTCCAACAGGGACTGCAGCATTTGCGGCACGAAATGCAGATTGGTGATGCGCTCCCTTTCGACCGTTTCGAGGACGGCCGCCGGGTCGAAACTGCGATGGATGAAAAGAGTCCCGCAGCGCCAGAGCTGGGCATATACGGATGATTGCGCGCCGGTGTGGAACAGCGGCATCACCACCAGGGAGCGGCCGCCGGTGCGAAAATCGAACATCATCGCCATCTGCTCGCCCAGCGTCAGCTCGGCGAGATGCGAGCGCATCACCCCCTTCGGCCGGCCGGTCGTGCCGCTGGTGTAAATGAGAGCGGCGAGCTCATGCGGTTGAACCTCTATCTCGGGCGATGGCGCCGCGCCTGAGCGAATAAATTTTTCATAGGGAATGGCCCAGTCACCGGCCGCGCCATCGATGCAAACATAATGCGCCGCGGAAAGCTGGCCGCGAATTGAGTTGATCGTTCGGGCGTAGGCCGCCTCGAATAGAAGGATTCGCGGCTGCGCGTCGTTCAGGATATACAGGATCTCAGGCGCGGTGAGACGGAAATTGACCGTCGACACAACAAGGCCGCTCAGCCAGCAGCCTGCCATAACTTCAAGATAGCGGTCGCTGTTCATCGCCAGAATGGCGACGCGGTCCTGCCGCTGACAAAGCTTCGCCTGCAGGGCGGAGCCAAGCTGCTCGGCGCGGCGCAGCAACTCCGCATTGGTCGTCCGCCGGCCATCGAAGGCGGTGCAGACGTCATTGGGGAAGAAACGGGCGTTGCGGCGGATAAGATCGCCCAATGAATGGATCATGTGCCGCCTCAACCCTGCCTTGGCGCCGCTACGCTGGAATTACAGATTATGCGGCGCATCCCGAAGCGACGCCCGCCGCCGACCGCCGGCAAATCCCCGAATATGTTCGCTTTTCGTGCAGGATGACGCCGAGGTCGACCTTTTTGAGGGAGGCGCCGTCAATCCTTCATAACCGCGATATCAGCGTGCTTGAAGCCTGCCCGTAGGTGCGGCAACCTGTAAAACATGCGAAAGCCAGAACCCGACATGGGGCAACAATGGTCGATCTTGGGAAGGCTCAAACGATGACGGACAGGGGGACGCCCGACGCGGCGACTCAGCTCGACATTTTCCGGCGCATGGCGCTGATCAAGGCCAATGACGAGCGATCGCGCAAGGTGATCCGCTCGGGACGGCTGGTCATGCCCTATTATTCGCCGCGCGGCCAGGAAGTCATTCCGAGCGCGGTTTCGGTGAATTTGACCGACGACGACTACATATGCACGATCTACCGCGGCACGCACGACATGTTGGCGAAGGGCGTTCCCCTCAAGGATCTGTGGGCGGAGCTTGCCGGACGCGTCACCGGAACCTGCAAGGGGAAGGGCGGTCCGATGCACATCACGCATCCGAAGTCAGGCGTGATGGTGACGACGGGCATCGTCGGCAGCTCCATGGTCATCGCCAACGGCCTTGCCTGGGGATCGCAGCTACACGGCGACGGCCGCGTCACCGTCGCCTATTTCGGCGACGGCGCGTCGAACATCGGCGCCTTTCATGAGGCGCTCAACCTTGCCTCGGTGTGGAAGCTGCCGGTGGTGTTCGTGTGCCAGAACAACGAATGGGGCGAACATACCGCCTACGAGAAAGCGACCTCGGCGAAGCAGATCGCCGACCGCGCGCATGGTTATGCAATGCCAGGCGTGCGGGTCGACGGGAACGATGTGTTCGAGACCTATGCGGCGGCGAAGGAGGCGATCGAACGGGCCCGGGCCGGAGACGGGCCGACTCTCATCGAGGCGATGACCTACCGTTTCCACGGCCACGTCTTCGGCGACTCCGACGCCTATATGAACAAGGACCGCAAAGCCGCCGCGATCGCCGCCGACCCGGTGCCGCGCTTTCGCGCCCATTTGATCGCCGAGAATATCGCGACTGAGGCGCAACTTGCCGCCATGGAGGCCGACATCGAGGCGGCGCTCGACGAGGCGGTGGAGCATGCGCTGGCGAGCCCGTTTCCCGGCGTCGAGGAATTGTCGCGCGATGTGTTCGCCGAGGAGATCGCCTGATGAACGCGCCCGTGGATCCCAAAACGACTGCGACGGAAAACATCCTCCAGGCCGTGAACCGGGCCCTGGCGGATGCCCTTGAGAGCGACGCGACGGTTCTGGTGCTAGGCGAAGACGTCGCCGATCCGGAGGAGGGCGGCGTCGTTGGCGTGACGCGCGGCCTCTCGACGAGGTTCGGGGAGCGCAGGGTCCGCTCGACGCCGATTTCCGAGCAAGCCATCATCGGCGCGGCCATCGGCGCGTCGCTCGTGGGATTTAAGCCGGTCGCCGAGATCATGCTCATGAATTTCACGACGGTCGCCATGGACATGATCGTCAATCACGCGGCCAAGCTGCGCTTCATGTCGGGCGGCCAGACCAATGTGCCGATCGTGATCCGCACGATGACTGGGACGGGCTTCGGATCGGGTGGCCAGCATTGCGACTACCTCGAAGCCTGGTTCGCGCACACAGCGGGCATTAAGGTGGTGGCGCCCTCCAGTCCAAAAGATGCCTATGGGTTGATGCGCAGCGCCATCGACGATCCAGATCCCGTGTTGTTCATCGAAAATCTGCCGACCTACTGGATTCCGGCGGAGGCCGCGCCGACCGGCCACCGCACCCCGATCGGCGAGGCGAACGTGCTGACCGAAGGAAGCGATGTCACGATCATCGCCTATGCGCGCATGATCCAGGAGGCGCGGCCGGCTGTGGCGAAGCTCGCCGAGCAGGGGATTTCCGCCGAGCTGATCGATCTGCGCTCCATCGCGCCTTGGGACAAGGAGACGGTGCTCGCCTCTGTCGCGAAGACCGGCCGGGCGATCATCGTGCATGAAGCGGTGACGCCATTTGGCGCCGGCGCCGAGATCAGCTCAGTTATCCATGAGCGCCTGTTCCGACAATTGAAGGCGCCGGTGAAGCGCCTTGGCGGCGCTTTCTGCCCGGTTCCTTTCTCCAAGCCGCTCGAGGCGGCCTTCGCCCCGCGAAGCGACGACATCGAGGCGGCTGCGAAGGCGCTGGCCGCCGGAGGCGATTTAATCTAACGAGACAGGCGTATCAATGGCTATTGAAGTGTTGCTGCCCAAAATCGGCTTTTCCATGAATGAAGGGGTGCTGGCCAAATGGCTGGTCGAAGACGGCGGGAACGCGGTCGAGGGCGAGCCTCTCTATGAGCTCGAAAGCGACAAGTCCACGCAAGAAGTCGAGAGCCCCGCGACCGGCACGCTGCGCATCGTCGCTCCGATCGGCGAGACCTACGAGGTCGGCGCGCTCCTCGCCGTCATCGAATAGGAGAGCGCATGACGACCCTTCTGGAAGGGCTTGCGCCCTGGCCGCAGGGCGATTTCTCCGAGTTCGGAGAAATCGAGACTCGTAAACTGTCCAAAATCCAACGGCTGGTCGGCTCCTTTCTCGGCCGGAACTGGGTTGCGATCCCGCATGTGACGCATCACGACGATGCCGATGTCACAGAGATGGAGGAACGCCGCCGGGCGCGCAATGCGGCGGGAGGAGTCAAGATCACGGCGGCGCCGTTGCTGGTCAAGGCGCTGGCCGCGGGTTTGAAGGCGTTTCCGCAGTTCAACGCGTCTCTCGATGTTGCGAATGGCGCGCTCGTTTTGAAGAAATACACTCATATCGGCGTGGCGGTCGATACGCCGGGCGGTTTGCTGGTGCCGGTGATTTGCGATTGCGATCGCAAAAGCCTCGATGCGATCGCCGCCGAGATCGCGGCCATATCGGAGAAAGCGCGGACCAAGGGTCTCGCCATGTCGGAAATGTCGGGCGGCTGCATAACGCTGACGTCGCTCGGTCATATCGGCGGCGCCGGCTTCTCCCCGATCGTCAACGCTCCCGAGGTCGCCATACTTGGGGTTACCCGCGCCCGGCCGTGGGCGACGCCGGGCAAGGACGGCGGGATCGCATGGCGGCAGATGCTGCCTCTGTCGCTCAGCTATGACCATCGCGTCATCAATGGCGCCGACGCCGCCCGTTTCGTCCGATTTATCGCCGATAGGCTGGCCGACCCGACGCTCTTCGATTGATGTCGATAACAAGATCTGAAGGCGGTCGCGCCGCTTGTCGATCCTCGTCCGCTCGAGAATACTGGCGAATATTGGTGAATATGCGCTGACCGGGCGATGTTGACTTGACGTGTCAGCAGGGTGTTCCTATCGAGGTGCCTACATGAAACTACTGGTCGCCGTGAAGCGGGTTGTCGATTACAACGTCAAGATCCGCGTCAAGCCAGACAACAGCGGCGTTGATCTCGCCAATGTCAAGATGTCGATGAATCCGTTCGACGAGATCGCCGTGGAAGAGGCGATGCTTCTGAGAGAAGCCGGGCTGGCGACGGAGATTGTAATTGTCTCGATCGGCCCGGCGGCGGCGCAGGAAACAATTCGCGCCGCGCTCGCCATGGGAGCCGATCGCGGCGTGCTGGTGCAGACAGACGCCGAGACGCAACCACTGGCTGTCGCCAAGCTGTTGAAGGCGCTTGTCGACAAGGAAAAGCCGGATTTGGTGATCCTCGGCAAGCAGGCGATTGACGACGACAGCAATCAGACTGGGCAGGCGCTCGTAGCGCTGCTGGGCTGGGGTCAAGGCACGTTCGCCAACAAGCTCGCGCTCGCCGAAGGCAAACTTGCGGTCACGCGGGAGATCGACGGCGGGCTGGAAACAGTGGAGCTAAAGCTGCCGGCTGTCGTAACCGCGGATCTGCGCTTGAATGAGCCGCGCTATGCGTCGCTGCCGAACATCATGAAGGCGAAGAAGAAAATCATCGAGACGGTGACGCCGGAGGCCCTTGGCGTGGACGTCGCCCCGCGGCTGACGACCCTAAAGGTAACAGAGCCGCGAAAGCGCGCAGGCGGCGTCAAGATCGCCTCGGTCGAGGAATTGGTCGCCAAGCTGCGCCACGAAGCGCGCATCATTTGACTCCATTGCAAGAGAGATGCCTTATGAACATTCTGGTTGTCGCCGAACCATCAACCGACGCCGTGAAGAAGGCGACGCTGACGACGCTGGGCGCCGCGGCCAGAATCGGCGGGGAGATCCAAGTGCTGGTGGCCGGCTCCGGCGTCGCCGACGCTGGCGAGGCTGCCGCCTCCGCCGCCGGCGTGGCCAAGGCGTTAGTGGCCGACGCGGCCGAATATGCGCACCCTTTGGCTGAGAATCTGGCGCTTTTGGTTGTGGCCGTCGTAAAGGCCGGCGGTTACAGCCACGTGCTGCTCCCCGCGACGACCTTCGGCAAAAATCTGGCCCCACGCGTCGCGGCATTGCTGGACGTGCAACAAATCAGCGACATCAGCGCCGTCGTGTCGCCCGACACCTTCGAACGGCCGATCTATGCGGGCAACGCCATCGCGACGGTGCGATCCTCGGACGCCATCAAGGTCGTCACCGTGCGCGGCGCCGCCTTCGAGGCGGTCGGCGAAACCGGCGGAGCTAAGGTTACCGAAGCTGTCGGCTCTGCTGGCGACGCTGGCCTGTCGAGCTTCGTCGCGGCGGAGCTGACGAAATCCGAGCGTCCCGAACTGACGTCGGCCGGCATCATTGTGTCGGGCGGCCGGGGCATGCAATCGGGCGACAATTTCGTTCTGCTGGATCGGCTGGCGGACAAGCTCGGCGCCGCCGTCGGCGCTTCCCGCGCGGCGGTCGACGCCGGTTTCGCGCCCAATGATTATCAGGTCGGCCAGACCGGCAAGATCGTCGCGCCTCAGCTTTATATCGCGATCGGCATCTCGGGCGCGATCCAGCATTTGGCGGGCATGAAGGACAGCAAGGTCATCGTCGCAATCAACAAGGACGAAGAGGCGCCGATCTTCCAGGTCGCGGATTACGGGCTTGTCGGCGATCTATTCAAGATCGTCCCGGAACTGACTGACGCGCTGTCGACCTGACGCCGGTAGTGGGGCTCATTGAACCCGCTTACGCAACCAACATGTCAACGATCACCAAAAGCGATCGTTGAACAGCCCCGCGTTGCTTTCGATTTTTTACAACAGGCCGCGTTCCTCAGATGTTTGAACGTTCGGATCGAGGCCAATTTCCCGCAGCGCCTCGATAACGGCTGTGGTCGCCGACGCGATGCATGGAAAGCCGACATATGGAGCGGCCTGGATCAGCGTTTCTTCCAACTCCTTGACGGTCAGCCCGTTGGCGACGCCGATCTTGACATGGTTCTTGAGCTCCGCCGTCTGACGTTGCGCGATCAATACGCCGATTACAATGAGGCTCTTCTGCTTTTTCTCGATTCCAGCGCGGCCCCAAGCGTCGGCAAAGGCGTAATGTATCGCCATTTGCGAGATTGCAGAGCCGAATTTTCCTGACGTCGCCGCCGCCCGCAACGACTCGCTGAATTCCGGCCCCATCATACCGCCAACGACGGCAAGGCCGTGCTCGGTCTTTTCGTCCAGAGTCGCAGCCACGGCTTTCTCTTTTTTCTTTATGCGGTCGCTCATTCCGCCGCCTCGGCTTTGGCGCCGCGTACCAGGCGCCCGGGCAGAGCCCCAGTGGCGCGGCCGTTGCGATAGGTGACAACGCCAGAGACGATGGTCGCCTCGTAGCCGTCAGACTTCTGGCTGAGCCGGCGGCCGTGCGCAGGGAGGTCGCGCGTAACGCTGGGCGCATAAAGCTGTAGCCGATCCAGATCGATGACGTTGAGGTCGGCCTTGGAGCCAGTTTTGATGACGCCGCGATCAAACAGCTCCACCGTCGCCGCCGTTTCTCGCGAGAGCATGCTCACGGCCTGTTCGATCGGGATGCGCTTCTTGTTGCGGACATATTCGGTGAGGATATAGGTTGGATAGGCGGCGTCGCAAATCATTCCGTAATGCGCTCCGCCGTCGCCAAGGCCCAGCACGGTGCCGGGCAGGCCGAACAGATCGGTGGCGGCGTCGAAACGCCCGCCCTCCGTATTGCCTGAAGGGCAATAGATGATGGCGCGGCCGTTCTGTCGCAAGAGCTCGTCATAGATCAGTTCGAGTTCGCCAACGCCGAGCATCGCCGCCCTGGCCTTGATGCTGTCCTCCGGCCTCGGGTTGTAGTTGGGCGGGTTGCCAAGGGGGAACAGGAGATCGGTCTGCTGCACCACGGAAACGAAGAACGGCACAGGATCTACCGGTTTCTCTGACAGAAGCTTCGCGCGCAATGCAGGGTCGCGCATCGCCTTGACCTTCTCATCGAGCGGAAGATTTTCAATCGCCTTGTAGCTGGGGTTGAGGGCGAATGGATGAAGGGTCAGATCAAGGCCGAACAAAATGCCGATCGGGCGGGGATAGAACTGTCCGTGGATGGGAAGATGGTCTTTTTGCGCCTGAACGAGACCATCGAGATAACCGCGCGCCCCTCCGTTGACTTTCTCTGAGGTAAACAGGCTGAAATTGACCGGGCGGCCGGACGTTTCGGCAAGCTCCCGAAGCAAGGCGAACTCCTCGACAGACGGCTTGTCGATGTTCGGTATCACCTGGAACACGCCGGTTCCCGCGTCCTTCAGACCGCCGGCCAGCGCCTTCAACTCCTCAACATCTGTCTGGGTGGACGGCGCTGGACGGCCATCGCGGAACCGGTGAGCCGAGAGGGCGCGCGACGTGCTGACGCCAAGGGCGCCGGCGTTGATCGCCTCCGTTGTCAGCCGGCGCATTTCCTCAAGATCGCCGAGAGTCGGCGGCTCAAGATCGGCGCCGCGCGCGCCCATGACGTAAACGCGCAAGGGGCTATGCGGAAGCTGGGCCGCGAAGTCGATATCGGATTGCCGTTGCGCTAGCGCGTCCAGATAGTCGGGAAAGCTCTCCCAGTTCCAGGGCACGCCCTCCGCCATGACGACTTCCGGGATGTCCTCCACGCCCTCCATCAGTTTGATGACCATTTCCTGGTCGCCATGACGCACGGGCGCGAAGCCGACGCCGCAATTGCCCATGACGACCGTCGTCACGCCATGGTTGGACGACGGGGCGAGCCGGTTTTCCCAGGTGACCTGACCGTCATAATGCGTATGCACATCGACAAAACCGGGCGTTACAACTCGGCCCGCTGCGTCGATTTCGGCAGCGCCTTCGCCATTGACCTTGCCAACTGCGACGATCCTGTCTCCCTTGATCGCGACGTCGCCGCTAAATGGAGCGGTCCCTGTTCCGTCGACAATCGTTCCGGCGCGAATAACTAAGTCATAGTCTTGGGCCATGTGTCATCTCCAGTAGCCGCCATTCCTAAGGCGCTGAATCGGCGCGGCGTGCGCGGCGAGCAGCAAAGCGGTCGTCTCATCTTGAAGTTTGGCGGCATCTTAGACCGGGTTTGTGCCCGTTACCATGATCGGCGACAAAGCGGCCGGCAAGAGACCCACTCTACATACTCGCGATTTCTATATTCATTGACGCCCGGCCCACTTTCCTGTTCCTGCTGGCGCCAGTCCCGGCTCCGCCTTACCGACACGTCGACCGCCATCGGGATGGCGGTCGTTTCACGTCGCTGCGGGCCTGCCCGTTGATGATGCGGACGCCTATGCGGCGCCCTCTGCGACCGGCACGGCGGCCGAAGAAGGAGCTGCAATCGAAGCAGCCTTCTTGGGGTATGGGCCCAAAAGGAGATAGCTGACGGCGGATAAGGCGTAAAACGCCGCGCTGACGATGAGCGCCTCTTGATAGCCGCCAAATCGATCGTAGGCGACGCCGAAAAGATAGCCGGCTATGGCGTTGAACAGGCTGATGAACAATGCGATCAAGCCATAGATCGCTCCGTAATTTCGCATCCCGAAATAGCGCGCCGTCACGAAGCCGATGATGTCAATCTCCGCCCCGACGGCGAGCCCGATCAAAGCGATGGCGATGCCGGCGGTTTGAGGGCTGAGGTGATCGCTCATCAGCAAGAAGCAGCCGGCAACAGGTGCGAGAGTGAAAACGAAGCCAATGATCGGCGCCCAGATCCGATCCAGGAGTACGCCAACGACGATGGTCGCCACGAAAGTCGATCCAGCCAAAAGACCGGCGATGCCAGCGGCGGCCGAAGGATCGATTCCATGTCCGACAAGAATTGGCACCAGCTGGGAGAGAATGCCATACATCGGCCCGAAGCCGGCGGCTATCGCAAAGCAGAGCAGTAGGATGCGCCAATTGGTGAACAAGGCGAGCCAGACGGCGAGGTCTGAGCCTTTGCCTTTCGCGGCGGCGCCGGACGGGGCGGCGGTCGAATGGTCGCGCCTATCCGTTACGAGGAACCAGCCCATCGGCGCGCCGACGAAGAGCGCCAGGGCCGCCATCAGATAATATCCGCCACGCCATCCGAAGTGGTTGATCACAGTGAATATCGCCAGAGGCAGGAACATGCCGACGACGGTGATTCCGATGCGCGACGTCGATAGCGCGAGGCCGCGCGAAGCGACGAACCAGCTCGCGATTGCGCGGGTATAGGTAATCCCGCTCGTCGACATGCCGAACACCGTAATGCCCGCATAGAAAAAGTAGTAGTAGAGTAACGAGCCCGGATTATTGGCCAAACCTATGAAGCAGAGGGCCAATAAAATGTTGCCGGCCAGAATGATCGGACGAACCCCATAGCGGTCGGCCAAATGGCCGCAGACAGGGGCCGAAATTGCGCCAAGAAAGACGCTACCCAGAGCAAAGGACAGGTCGCCGCGCGACCAGCCGAATGCTTGCTGCAAAGGCTGAATGAAGGCGCTCATGGCAAATTGCCAAACGGATATGCCAGCCGCGACGCCAATTGTTGATCCCAAGAGAACGCGCCAATGCTGGCGCCATTCTTCTACCCTCTGTGATGCCATCAGTTCCTCCCGACTTGAGTTGATCGTGATCCTCTAGACTTGTCTGCTTGTGTGGCCGGCGATTTCCCACAAATGCGGGTCAGCGCTGCAGCGCCACTGCTCCCAATTAGGGGACGGCTTCGAACGCGGCACAAGGTTTTGAATGCGGCAGGCGGCAGACATCGCGGATGTGCTATTTGGATGCGATTTCTGCTCAGTCTGCATCACCCCGCGAGACGGAGGCCGAGACCGCAACAAGCTGAGGTCGCCGCACGTGCTGTTGATTGTTGTGCTCGCGCCTTGCGCGCGTCGCCGACGTCGATGTACACGATGCGGAGGCGGCGGCTCCATTGCGGAGTCCAGCGCGATTCTTAGTTCACCGCGCCGGCGAGACCGATGGCGACGACAACCTTGCCAGATAGGTCGAGCGGAGATGAAAGACTCGGCGACGACGCCAATTGCGGCTCATCCATGTAGCTAGCTCGCGCTACAAAATTTTGAGTGAGAGGCGCTTCACGAAGCGCGCCGCTCGTGCTTTACAGCATGATCTGGCCGCCATCGACATTAAGCGTCTGGCCGGTCATGTAATCCGACTCAGAGCTGGCGAGAAAAACCGCGACCGGGCCGATGTCGGCCTCGGGGTTGCCAAACCGGCCAAGAGAAATCTCCTTGAGGTACATCGCCGCCTGCTCGGGAAACTCCGCGAGATATTTGACGGCGGTGGGGCTTAAAGCCGCCGGACAGATCACGTTCACGCGGATTTTGTGCTTGCCCCACTCCCGCGCCGCGACCCGGGAAAGCCCGCGAATGGCCTCTTTCGTCGCCGCATAAACGCCAAAGCCGAGCCCACCATAAATGCCTTCGCGTGAACCGAGGTTGATGATTGATCCGCCGCGGTCCTTCAGATACGGGAACGCCGCCTGCATGTGCTGGATCGTACCCAACAATCCGGATTTAAACGTGAGCCGTATAGCGTCATCGTCCAGCTCTTCGAGCGGTTTGCCGGGCAAAGAGCTTTGCGCATTGTTCACGAGGATGTCGAGCCTTCCGTAGCGATCGATCGCCGTCTGGACCGCTCTTTCCGCGTCCGCGCGCTTGCGAACGTCGCCGGGACTGATCGCGACCTCAGCCCCGAGCCCTTTCAGCGTTTCAAGAACGCCTTCCAATTTCGACTTGTCGCGTCCAGTTATAACGAGCGCTGCGCCCGCTTTCGCAAAGGCGGTAGCGATGCCCAAGCCAACCCCCTGGCCGCCACCGGTGACGACGGCGACCTTGCCCGCCAACTTATCCATTCCGTTCTCCAACATATGGCGCTCAGGCGCCGAGGAATTCACGCAGGGCGCGATGGAAGTTGGACACCGCCTTCTCCTGAATTGGATTTACCCGTGACACGGTAAAACCGCTCGAGCGCATGCCGCGCTGCACATCGACCATGTTTTCAAAGTCCTGCGTCAGGATCAGGCCCCAGTTGTCGTGGGCGCGCCAATCCTCGAAGAACTCGCGCTTCAATGGCGGAGAGTTGCCCGGCGCATAACGCACCAGCGAAAATATATCGAAGATGCACTTTTCCGGGTCAACGCGGTGTGGACGCGCGCGATAGGCCAGCATGCCTTCGGGCGCTGGCAGGAAAATCATATTGGGGAATACGTGCCAGTCCACCCCGGCGCGCGCAATGTCCTCCGGCGTCAGGCTCGGAAAGCCTGCGCCTTCGGCCTCGGCGGCCTCGCGAGAGATTTCGCCGAACTTGACCAGCACGTCGATATGTGAGGCGCCCGCGGGCAGCTCGGTGAGCAGCCGGTCGACGGCCTCAACCGTGCGAGGCGGGGTTATCGCGGCGAGGTCGCGCTCCAGCATCTTGATGAAGTCATAAACGTTCTTACGGAAATCGACTTCAACCGGGTCGAGCCGCGCCGAGCGGGCGCCGAACGAAATGCCTTCAGGGGCCAGGACGTACATGCCATGACGGCCTTGCGCGCTCGCTACCGACTGGTCTTCATGCAGCGGAAGCAGTTGCCGATGCGTCGTCTGCACGTGGTAGCCTTCGTCGAAGGCTTCGAGCGCGACCTTCCAGTTGCAGTCGATCGCCACTGATTTGTACCAGCGATAGCGCAGCTTCTCGAACTCGTAATTGTCGAAAACCTGCGGGATCGGCGATAAGAATTCAAGCAGCGGCTCGGCATTGTCATCCAGGTTGACAAACACCCAACCGCCCCAGGCGCCGACACGCACTTTAGGAAGCTTGATGTCGTCGTCATTCAGGCAACCACCCCAATTGGCCCGATCAACCACCCGTTCAATCGATCCGTCGAGGTTCCACGACCAACCGTGGAAGCGACAGAACAGCCGCGCGACATGGCCGCATCCTTCCGTCAGCCGGCGTCCGCGGTGCTGGCAGGCGTTGTGATAAGCGCTGATCTCGTCCGCGGCGGTCCGGATGACGATGATCGATTCGTCGCCGATGTCGTAGGTGACGTAATCGCCTACATTGGGGATTTCATCCTCCCTGCAGGCCATTTGCCAAACGCGAGGCCAGAGGCGCGCGCGCTCCCGCGCGGCGAATTCCGGCGAAACATACTCTTCCTTCGGGATGAAGTCGTCTGGCCCGGCTTTCGCGCCCGGCAGCTTGGTCGACATGTCGTTCATATCGCCTCCCCTCCGTTCATATGGTTCTTCTGTTTCTTCGAAATTCACGTTTTTGGCGCGATCGTCGTCCGGCCGATTGAATTCCTGTCCGCGCATATCGATTGCACGCTCATCTGACCCGCGAACGTTTGGCTGGGGGCGCAATTTAGTCAACCAAGCGAGGCGGACCGCGGCATTCTATCGCCTATTTGATCCTTTTGTATCGTGCGCTCGACCAAACGCAGGCCTCAGTTCAATCCGGCGGCGCTCAAGGCCGAGGCGACCCGCTCACGACGGAAGAAAACATGAAGGTCGGCTCGGGCCGCAAGCGTCGCAGGAGCGCCGGTCAGGCGTCCTTTTGCGCCCCACGAAGGGTGTGGTTTGGTCGCCTGTCAAGCAATGGCGCGGGCTGGGCGGCAGGCATCGCGGATGCGTAGGATCGCCGGTTGCGGGCGCAGCGCCTCGCCTCGGCGGCGGCGATATTCTAGGCTGCGCGAACAAACCGGCCGGCGGGCGGGCGGACGGCGGCGCGCGCCGCAGAGTCGACGGATGAATTTTGCCGATGCATTTTGAGCTGACCGAAGAGCAGGCGCTGTTTCGCGACGCGGTGGGCGCCTTTGCGCGGAGGCGCCTCGCCGCCGGCGCGCTCGCCCTCGCCCATAGCGACGACTACCCGTGGGACATCGCCCGGGCGATGGCCGCGCAGGGCCTCATCGGCATCACCGTCGCCGAGGAAAAAGGCGGCGTCGGCGGCGCGCTGCTCGACGCGGTGATCGCCATCGAAGCGGTCGCCGCCGTGTCGCCGCGCGCCGCCGACGTCGTCCAGGCCGGCAATTTCGGGGCCATCCGCACCTTCGCGCAATTCGCCAGCGCGGCGCAGCAACAGGCCTATCTCGCGCCGCTGCTGCGCGGCGACGGGCTGATCGCCGTCGCCATGACCGAACCTGGCGCCGGCTCGGCGGTGACCGAGCTCGCCACTATGGCGCGGCCGGACGGCGACGGCTTTCGAGTCAGCGGCCAGAAGATCTTCACCACGCACGGCCTGCATGCGACGGTGTTTCTCGTCTATGTCCGCTACGGTCCCGGCACGGAAAATATCGGCTCGGTGCTGATCGAGCGCGGCCAGGAGGGGTTCTCCTTCGGCAAGCCGGTGCGCTTCCTGTCGGGCGAGGCGTGGAATCCGCTGTTCTTTGATAATGTCCATGTGCCGCAGGCGAAGGTGCTGCTCGGGCCCGGCGGCTTCAAGCAGCAGATCGCCGGCTTCAACGTCGAGCGCCTCGGCAACGCGGCGCGCAGCCTGGCGCTTGGCCGCTACGCCTTCGCGGCGGCGGTCGAGCACGCCAAGACGCGCAAGCAGTTCGGCCGCCAGCTGTGCGAGTTCCAGGGGCTGCAGTGGAAGTTCGCCGAGATGCAGATCAAGCTCGACGCGGCGCGGCTGCTGCTCTACCGGGCGGCGGCCAACGCCGACGCCGGCTTTCCGTCGGCGCAGGAGACGGCGATCGCCAAGGTGGCGTGCAACCGCGCCGGCTTTGACTGCGCCAGCGAGGCGATGCAGATCATGGGCGGCGCGGGCTTCGGCGAGGACGCCCTGATCGAATATTGCCTGCGCCGCACGCGGGGCTGGATGATCGCCGGCGGCGCCGTCGAGATCATGCTCAACCGCATCGCCGAAGGCGTCTTCGACCGACGCTTCGGGCAGGCCCGACGCCCGGCATAACCTCATACGACAGAAGCGACGGCATAAAGCCGAATAACAGGGAGGCAGATTGCCAATGAAACACAACACCAAGTTAGGACCAAGCGGCAAAGTCCGTCCGGATTTGCTATCTCACGCCGTCGCGCACCCTTGCCTCTCGGACGCACTTTAATGGCGATACAACAATGGGATGAGGCGGTCGATTTTCTGATCATCGGCTCAGGCGGCGGCTCGATGGCCGCGGGCCTCTATTTGAAAGACATCGGGAAACAGCCGCTCATTCTCGAGAAGACGGATAAGATCGGCGGTTCGACGGCAATGTCCGGCGGCGTTTTATGGATCCCGAACAATCCGCTGCAGAAGCGCTTCGGGGTCGAGGACAGCGAGGATGCGAGCCGCCGTTACCTCAACGCGGCCGTCGGCAACGACGCCGGGCCGGGCTCCACGCCACAGCGTAAGGAAGCCTTCCTGAAAGCGGGACCGCAAATGATCACGTTCCTGGAAAGCCAGGGAATGAAATTCATCCGCGCCGAAGGCTGGTCCGACTATTACGACAATCTCGACGGCGGCTGCGCCCGCAGCCGCTCGCTCGCCGCGCCGATGCTCGACGCGCGCGACATGGGACCGCTGTTCGACAAGCTTCGCATGGGGCCGATGGCTTTGCCACTGCCGGTCGACCAGACCCGGAACATCACGCTCGCCACGCGCACGCTGCGCGGCATGTGGGAGGGCGTCAAGCTGCTGCGCCGGCTGCGTCGGACGGCCAAGACCGGCAAGCCGCTCCTGAGCTATGGCGGTTCGCTGCAAGGCCGCATGCTGATCCTGGCGAACGCCAAGGGTGTGCCGATCCGGACCAGCGCGAACGTTCTCGAATTGATCGAGGAGGATCGGCGCATTGTGGGCGTTTTCGTCGAAGAAGGAGGCCGCAAACTGTCGATCAAGGCCCGCGACGGCGTTCTCATCAACGCTGGGGGGTTCTCTCACAACAAGCGCATGCGCGAAAAATATGGACCGGCGCCAGCATCGACGAAATGGACCAACGCCAACCCCGGCGACACTGGCGAGATGATCGAAATGGCCATGGCGCATGGCGCCGCCATCGATCTGATGGACCAAGCCTGGTGGGTGCCGGGGACGCTGCCGCCGAATGGCCAAGTCTACATGCATGTCACCGATCTCTCCAAGCCGCATGTCATCGTCGTCAATCGCGAAGGCAAGCGGATCATGAACGAAAGCCAATCCTACATGGCGAATGGCCAGGCGCTCTACCGCGCCGGCGTTCCCGCTTGGGTGATCATGGATAGCCGCCACCGCAAGCGCTATGGCTGGGGCGTGCAGCCGCCAGGCAACACGCCTCCCGAATGGGAAAAGAGCGGATACATGAAGGTCGCCAACACGATCGAAGAATTGGCGAAGAAAATTGGGGTCGATCCGCAGGGGTTGCAGGCAGAAGTCGACCGGTTCAATGGCTTCGCGAAATCAGGCAAGGATCTCGACTTTCATCGCGGCGAACGAGCCTATGATAATTGGTTCGGCGACCCGTGGACCAAACCCAACCCCAATCTTGGATCGATTGAGAAGGCGCCTTTCATGGCTTTTGAAATGGTGCCGGGCGACGTCGGCACGGCTGGCGGCCTCGTCACTGACGAGAACGCCCGCGTCCTCCGGCAAGACGGTTCGCCAATCGCAGGGCTCTATGCGACCGGCAATTCGACCGCTTCCGTCATGGGGCGCGTCTACCCGGGCGCCGGCGCCAGCATCGCGGCGTCCTTCGTCTTTGCATGGCTCGCGGCCCGTCAATTCGCCAGACGGAACGCGTGAAGGTCGTTACGGAACTTCGGCAAAAGCCGAGCAAGGCAGCGGTGTGCGGAACGCGACCTCGAGCGGAGCGAGCCGCCGATGTTGGCTCAGCTTTGGCCTCGAATTCATCTCATGAAAGTCTTCCGCAGGGTGCGATATCACAGGTGTGCTTTTAGAGGGCATCCTCTTGTGGCGTAGTGAGAAATCAGGGATGCTGTTGTTTTGGATGACACGCTATGACATCTGGCCACATCTACCAACATGGAGTTAAAGCCTACCTCGGCTCCAAACTACTTAACCACAATCCTTATGATCGCGCAATCTATCCAGAGGCGCATGACGCTTGGGAGAACGGCTGGCTTGATGCCTGCCGTTCGCGTCGGCGATTGCGTGCTTTCGAACTAGTCGCGCGCGCATACGCCAACGCTTTGCAGTCCGCGTAACAGATCGCCTTGAAGATCGTTTGGCGCGCAAATCGCAAAACGGCGCGAATAAAGATTCGAACTAAGCGCAGTGCTGACTGTTGGTTCGCCTGCAGCCAAGAGACCCCCACGCGGCATTTCCCGAGAGACACGCCGCATTGGTTCGCTCCTACGTCCATCAATGGATGAGGCGAGGCCGAGGTAAAGCGCGCTTCCAAGGCCTCCGCCCAGCCTTCATTTCGCTTCTACCGGCTTCGTTGCATGGGGAGGTGAGTCGGAGATCGATATCTGAAGAACCCCCGTAAATTTCCCGATACGCTCCCAGGTCGCGCCCTTCGAAGGGCGCCATCGTCGCAGTTTGACGGAGCCCGAAAAGCGATGCCCAACGCCGTCAGCCAGCAAGTGCCTTTGGCCGCAGCCTGACCACGACGTCAATTTTGGCGACCTCATAGCCTTCAGGCGGCTCGATCAAGCTCGCGAGCTTCGGCTGATCGGATCCGATGTCGCTAACTTCGCCGGTGTCCTCGAAAATGAAATGCGCGTGATCGCTCGTGTTGGTGTCGAATACCGTTTTATCTCCCTCAATCGCCAGGCTGCGCACCAAACCGACTTGCGCAAACAGGTTCAGGACATTGTACACCGTCGCCAGCGACGTTCGAATATTGGAGCCGCGGGCCTCTTGCGCGAGAGTTTCCGCCGTCAGATGCCGATCGCCTTTTCCAAAGAGCAGCTTGGCCAGGCCGCGGCGTTGCCGCGTCGCCCGCAGGCCGTATTTTTGCAGGAGAGAACGACTGTCAAACTTTGCGGGGACCTGAGCCCGGATGGAAGCGTGTCTTGTCCAACCAACCATAACGGATCACCTCCGCATCGTCCCGGGCGCAGTTCTTCTCCGATGCCAGCGGAAAGAGCGCAGATTAAATTGAACCACTCTGCTTCCGCTGACGATCCTCGCTTAAAAGACCGTGAAAAGACTCCAGATAAAGCCGAACTCGCTGCCTGTAGTCCTCACTGTGGGTGTACCCAGAGTATAATTGAAGGCAGGATTATCGGTATAGGAGAGACCCGCCGTGAAATAGACGCCCGGCATCAGATGGGCGGTATAGGAGGTTGTGACCGAGTTTGTGGCATGACGGAAACCCAATCCCGTCAACGGGGAGACAAACTCGTTATAAAAGTCGGCGAGATAATGGCTTGTGACATTGTGGCCATAAACAAGACTCCACAAGTCTTCTGGGCGGGAGTCGAACAAACCGATAGCGTAAACGCGCCCCTCGTAATATTGGCTCACGGCCACGTTTTCGGGCGACGCATACATTGCCGAAACACCGGCATAAATGCCGCGGTATGCGGTGAAGGGTGAGTTCGGGGCAAGCTGGTAAAGCTGTCTATCGGCCAGGAAATACATGGCGCTAGCGCCGGTTTCTCTACCAGCAGGCGTCCCGATCACCGTTGGATTGGCGAGAAACGCCTGGTAATTGGGGAATGCTGAGGTGTTGTACATGGCGCCATACCGGAGCCAGGTCTGCGGCACATTGGGCGCGGCTTCGTTTTTGTAGCCAAGTTCATCCACGAGAAGCACGCGGCCGTTTGGTACGGTAAACCGGAAGCCGGTAGGGTTAAAGTGAGCATCATCGAAGAAAAGGTCACCTGACGGACCGTTTTGAGCCAAGCTGCGCATCACGCCGAACTGGTTGTAAACAGTGTCGGTGATATGCCACTTGCTCCACGCGGCCGGTTGGACGGCTGGCGATTGCGACATGCCCATTTCATAAGGAATTACGCTGACGGAGCCAAAGGGACTTGCAAAATTGCCGCCGACAGCAACCCCGACCCACTCGTCGCCGTTTGGAAAAATACCAGCCTTCACTTCCAGCGCTTTATTGAAAAAAGTCTGGTACCAGGACACCCCGTTGTTTGATAGCTTGTTCTGGACATCATGCTGGTCGCCGCTATAAGACCAGTTGCCGCTTATTCCGATCTGTCCGTCGGGAACACCCCACCATTGGTTTGTGTCAAGGGTTAAAAAGGCAAGGCTGACATTGAGAAATCCTGGCCTTTGACCAAAATATTGCTGTCGGCTGTTTCCCGCGGTCGGATTGGATGAAGTTGCATTCGAGGGTCCGAGACCAGCGGTCGGAGTATTCAGCATATTAACCGCCCCAATTTCGGCGTTATACTCGATCAACCCGATGCCATATTGCGCCAGCGTCGAGCGCCAGCCGCCGTAATCCTGCAATAGCGTGTCGCCAAAGGAGGGAAAATGAAAATTCCAGCCTCTATAGCCCAGGGCTTTATCGAAGCGAGCCGGTGAAGCCGCCATGGCAGCGAGCCTTGCCTGATCTTCAGGCGATAGGCCTCCGGCGGGCGCGGGCGCGGGGGCGGCTGGGTCTGCCGGCGCGGCGGAGGCCTGGGGCGCCGCCTTCGCTTTTTTGACGTGAGCGGTCTTCTTGTGCTTGCTCGTCGTTGCAGATTTGGGCGTGGAAGCGCCGTCCGCCGCTTCGGCGGCTTCCGCAGCTTGCCCGCAAGCCACACCTAGAATGACCATTGTCGCATAGCGAAGTTTCATCTCATTCCCCCTCCCTCTTTTCGTTACCCGTTTGGTCCTTCCGGCCCCGTCGGGGGCGGAAACTTAGTCTCTGAAATAACGCATTTTTCCCTTCGCAAGCATAGACATCGAGGGACGAAAGCGTCTATGCGATGGATCGCGCTTCTGTTATTTTTGGATGATGTGTCACTTTAAGGTAACTTCTTGCCTTGTCTCCGAGCGCGGGATCATCGACCCGACGCCGCATTGGCGGCGAGGAGCATCGTCGTAAGCAACGCTGACCGTGCTCGAAATACGCAGCAAAAGCCCTGGCTAGGGATGTCATGGAAAGTGGCAACACGCCCGCAAAGGCGCCGGGCGCCTCGGAGCAATGTCATCGGCTCTCATGGCGTAGGACCGCGCCAAGCGGCGATGCGGCGGCAAACGAAACGCGGCCGTTCCATTGACAATCGTGACAGCTAATCGGTTTTCAGATGGGATGGAGGATGAGGCAGAAACACCGCTTTCAATTCGGTAAAACTGTGTAGCCCCTCAATGCCGCCCTCGCGGCCAAGGCCCGATTGTTTAAATCCTCCATAAGGTACGGTGAGGTCGAGGACGCGGCCGTTCTGCGAGAAATTGCCGGTCCGGATACGGCGGGCGATAGCGTAGGCTCTATCCGTATCCTCGGTGAATACGCCGCCCGACAGTCCATAATGGCTATCGTTGGCGATCGCTATAGCCTCCTCTTCGCTGCCGTAGGCGATTATGGTGCCGACCGGACCGAAGATCTCCTCTCGCGCGATGGTCATGCCATTGTCGACATCGCCGAACAGAGTCGGCTCGATGAACCAGCCCTTTGGCAGATGCGCCGGGCGGCCGCCGCCGGCGACAAGCGTCGCCCCCTCGCTCCGGCCGCGATCGACGAAACCGCAAACGCGATCAAGCTGCCGCTTGGCGACCAGCGGGCCCATCTCGGTCTTCCGGTCAAAAGGATCGCCGACGCACACCGCGTTAAAGGCGACGGCGAGCGCGCCGGTGATCTCATCGCGACGCGCGCGCGGCACAAGAATGCGACTGAAGGCGGCGCATTGCTGACCGCAGAGACCGATCAAATTGGGCATGATGCCGGCGACGACGGTTTCTATTTTGGCGTCGTCGAGGATGATCGCTGCGGATTTTCCGCCAAGTTCAAAGGTGCTCCGCGCCATCCGGCCGCCGCAGATCGAAGCGATGTGCAAGCCCGCCGCCGTGGAGCCGGTAAAGCTGACCTTATCCACCTCCGGTTTGCTGATCAGATAATTGGACGCCTGGCGATCGGCCGGCAGCACGGAAAAGATGCCTTCCGGCAGCCCGGCCTCTTCAACGCACTCTGCGAGGAGAAGCGCTTCGAGCGGCGTCTCGGGCGAGGGCTTGGCGATCACGGCGCAGCCCGCCGCTAAGGCGGGCGCGATCTTCAGAAGCAATGTCGGCAGCGGTGCATTCCAAGGCACCACCGCGACTGCGACGCCGACAGGCTCGCGCACGACAATACAGGAGCCACCCCTCGCGAGGGACCGGATTTCCTCGAAGCCCTGCTCCGCGAGATCAGCAAAATAATCAAGATAGCCGCGCCAATGCGGCGCCGACCTTTCCGAATGAACGATCGGCATTCCAACCTGCAGCGACCAAGCATAAGCGAAATCGTCGGCCCGGGCCGCGAGCCTGTCAGCGAGCGCGCGAATCTTCGGGGCGCGCTCCGCGCCGCTGAGGCGCGGCCAGGGGCCGTGATCGAACGCGTGGCGCGCGGCCGCGACCGCGCGGTCGACATCGGCTTGCATCGCCGCGGCGACGCTCCCGACATAGGCCTCCGTCGATGGCGAGATGATGTCGATCCTAGCGTTGGCGGCAGGCCTGACCCACTCGCCTCCAATGAACAGGCAGTCTGGGTGGCTCAAGATGGAAAGCCCGGATTTCATCGGAACGAACTCTTGTGTTGTGAGAGAGAATTAAGGTTGTGGCTGGGAAGGGGTCGCCAGAGCTGGTGGCGTTTGAATAAAGCTTTCAGATCCGGCGAAGGTGGCGGAACGATTATCTCGCTTCTGTGCGCCAATCGCAACTCCGTCGCCAACACAACAAATCTGGCAGATTGAATAATGGTGGCCTTGCCTCCGGGAAAGACGGCCTGGCGCTTCCGCTCGCATGGATCAGATATATGATTGCATTGCCGGGCGTGGCGTCGCGTGGCGCTGCGCGTATCGCCAGCGCTGACGCCGCAGCGATCAGCGCCGGCCCGCGGAAGCCGCAGCCTCCATCCAGGGAGGAAACAATCGCGGCGTGGATGCGGGCTGCGTGCGGCCAGTCCAGTCGATCGAGCCAACGAGGAAGCCGAGCGCGGCCTTCACCGCGGGCGCGTTGCAACGATCGCGCGGCGACATCTGGAGGACCGGCACGGGGTCGCAATTCCAATCATCCAGCACACGCACCAGCCGACCGTCGGCGAGTTCGCTGGCGACCAGCATTTCAAGCGATTGGGCGATGCCAATCCCCGCTATCGCAGCGGCGTCGATCGCATCGCCGTGATTGAAGGTGACGACGGCTGGCGGCCGGAGGCGACGCGTCTCTCCATCGCGCGCGAAACGCCAGCGGCTGTCGGCCTGCAATTCGACGCTCGCATAAAGGATGCAATCATGCTCGGCGAGGTCATCCGGCGTTCGCGGGGCCGGCCGCCGCGCCAGATAGGCGGGCGAGGCGACATGGACCAATCGGGTCGCGCCGAGAGATTGCACGAAGGCGCCGGAGGGGCCGGATTCGCCGACACGGACGACAATATCAAACCTGTCGGGTCGCAGGACGCTGCCACGATCGCCGAGGCTGAGATCGAGCACGATCTGCGGGTAGCGGGCTCGGAACGCGGGAATCGCCGGCACGATGAAGCGCAACCCGACCGCGCTCGGCGCGTCGATCCGCACCCGCCCGCTCGGAGCCCCGCCGCCGCCCTGAACCGAGGCCTCGGCGGCGGCGAGCGAGCCTAGGATATGGCGGGCGTCGTCGAGGAGAGAGCGTCCGCGCTGCGTGAGGTCGATCCGCCGCGTCGTCCTGTCGAGCAGTTTCACGCCGAGCCTGGTCTCAAGGCGTGACAAATGCGTCGAGACCATCGCCGGCGACATTCTCAGCTTCCTCGCCGCGCGCGCAAAGCCGCCGCTGTCGACGATCGACACAAAGACTTCGAGTTCAGCCAGCCGATCCATCATTGTTCAATACTATTGAAGACATCGTTTGAAAATAGCCGGATTATTCGTTCATCGGTAACATGCTATCAACATCCCCGCGCGGCGAGCCCCGAGGGCGAGCGCCAGCCGACGCTTCTCGTCAGCCTCGGCGGCGTAGTGCGCTGCGCAGGCGCCGATACAGAATCCGAGCGCGTTTCGCCCACCCCAAAAATCACAGCCTGGCGAGACAGGCGGCTAACCAAGGAGAAAGCGCCATGGCCATCGAACGCATCCCCCTCGCCCCTTATGTCGGCCTTGAACTCAAGGGCGTCGACCTGGCGCAACCGATCGACGCCGCCACTCAGCAAGAGATCCTTAAGGCCTGGGTCGAAGCCGGGGTCCTGCTTTTCCGCGGCGCGGGCGTATCCGACGAGGTCCAAATGCGGCTCAGCCGCCTGTTCGGCGAGCTTGAGCCGGCGGCGACCAACAAAATGAACAATTCCGACAATCCCTATTTGATGACCTTGGCTTATGACCCAAAGGACACCAAGCCTCGCTTCAACAATCATTATGAGCTTGACGGAATCGTGCGCGCCGGCTGGCTCGGTTGGCATTGGGACCAAAGTTTCATGCCGACGATCGTCCGCGGCGCCGTTCTTCGGATGGGCGAACCCTCCGAGCGCATGGGCGAGACTGGCTTCATCGACGCGATCGCCGCCTATGACCGGCTGAGCGAGGCGCAAAAGCAGCTGATCGAAGGCCTCGAAGTCGTCTATGAGTTCAATCCCGATTTCGTCTCAGGCCAGTTTGGCTTTCCGAAGGCGCTGCGGGCGCTGCCGCGGGAGGCCAGCGGCGGCGAGACTCCGATCAAATACAACTTCCCGCCCTGCGTCCATCCCCTCGTCATCACCCAGCAGGAGACCGGGCGGAAGGTGCTGAAGCTCTCGCCGATGCACGCGCGCTATGTCCTTGGAATGGATAAGGCCAAAAGCGATGCGTTGCTTGAGGAGCTCGCCGCGCATCTCGTCGACCCGGCCTACGCCTATCTCCACCGCTGGGGCAAGGACGACATGATCGTGTGGGATAACTGGCGGGTAATTCATTCCGCCAATGGCGTGCCCCTCGACTGTAGGCGGCGCGCGGTCCGCACGACGATCATGGGGGACTACAAAGTCGGCCGTTATCTTGACCCCGCGCTTGATCGAGAGCGGTCCGTGACGCGCATCATCGACTGAGCCGCCGCGTCGATTGCGTTGCCGGCGTCATCTTGCGTCGTCCCGGATCATGTCGGATGCTTTCTCGGCGATCATCGTGGCGGCGGCGTGGGTATTGCCCGACACGATGGTCGGCATGATCGAGGCGTCGACGACGCGCAACCGATCGACGCCGTTGACGCGCAGCCGCGCGTCGAGCACGGCGCGGTCGTCCGCGCCCATGGCGCAGGTGCCGACCTGATGATAACCTGTCGTTCCCGACGCGCGCGCATAGGCGAGCAGCGCCTCGTAGCCGTCCGCCGCGTCCCCAGGCGTCAATTCGCGTTCGAAATAGCGGCTTAAGGCTGGTTGGCGAATGATTCGCCGCGCCCATTTCAATGCTGCAACGGTCGCTCGCTGGTCTTCCACCTCCTCAAGAAAATGCGGCGCGATGGCGGGACAATCATGGGGATCGGCGGAGCGGATATGGATCGTGCCACGCGAGCGGGGTCGCATGAAATAACCACCGATCGTGAGACCAGGCTCGACGTCCATCTGTAACTTGCCGCGCTCTATGGTAGCTTGAGTATCGACCGTCGCCGGGCTGCCGAAAAATTGTAGATCAGGCAGATCGAGCGACGGGTCGGATTTGAGAAAAGCCGTCAGATTCGATCCGCCAAGCGCTAGCAAGCCAGATCGGGTGAAAGCATAACGCAAGATTTGACCCGCGAGTCCCAATCCTTGCGACAGCGAGTTCAGGCTGGGCGATCCAGGCTTCAACCGCGCCCGCACCATCGACGCATAATGGTCCTGCAAATTTTCGCCGACTTTGGGGCTGTCGATGAGCGGTTGAATCCCGAGAGCGCGCAGGCGGTCGGCTTGGCCTACTCCCGAGAGCTCCAAAATTTGCGGCGAGTTGATGGCTCCGCCTGATAGGATGATCTCGCGCCCGGCGCGAGCCGAGCGCTTCATCCCATTCCGCACGTAAACGACACTCACCGCACGCCTCCCGTCAAACTGGATGCGGCTGACGAGGGCATGTGTTTCAACCCGCAAATTAGGGCGCTTCATCGCCGGGTGCAGATAGGCGACCGCTGTCGACCTCCGACGCCCGCGCCTTGTGTTCAAGCGAACCCGGCTCACCCCTTCGCGACCTGCGCCATTCAGGTCCGGGCTCTCCGGGCGCCGGCCTCGACAAAGGCCCTTACCAAGGCCTCCAGCACAACATGCTGCATCGGTAAGCCGCCGACATCCAGCGGGCCGCCGCGGCCTGCTTCCTTATCCTCCGTGCCGGTTTGGTTCTCGAGCCGGCGGAACAAGGGAGCGACGTCGCTCCACGCCCATCCGACGCAACCCAATTGGCGCCAGCCGTCATAGTCTTCCGGCAACCCCCGGACATAGAGCATGCCGTTGATCGATGAAGATCCACCCAGGACCTTGCCGCGCGGAATGGCGATGCGTCGGCCGTTCGAGCCGGGATCAGGGTCCGATTTGTAGTTCCAGTTGATCTTTGGATCGGACAACAGGCGGGTGAAGCCGGCGGGCAGGTGGATGTTTACGTTACTGGCGAACTGGCTGAGATTGCGTAGCGGGCGGTCGTCCCCCCCGGCCTCCAGTAGCAGCACCCGCGTCTTGCCGTCAGCGCTGAGGCGGTTGGCGAGCACGCAACCCGCCGATCCGGCGCCGATGATGATATAGTCTGCTTCAGGCTGGTCCATGCCGTATCCTCTGTTCACTCGCGTAGTCGAGTGAGCCTGGTTCGACGGAATCATTCAATCGAGTGAGTAGCTGGCGACCCCATTCTGAGACGGCCTCCGATCCGATTAACAGTAGTGTTCGGCAGATGGAACGCTCACACTGCAAAGGGCAGGCATTCCTTTGGTGCTGATGCGATAAAGCAGCCGGCGCTTGCCATCCTCCCGCGAATATTCAATGGGAGAGGAGCAGTGAACCGTTGTGAAATTGTCCCAAAGCGCGATGTCTCCGGCGGCCACTTTATAAGAACACCGGAACCGCGGCTGAACGACATGAGCGCGCAGTTCGCGTATCAAATATCTTGCTTCTTCCTGTTCCAGACCATCGATAGCAAAGGCGGTGCCAGAGGTGAAGATAGCCCGTCTGCCGGTGAGGGGATGTCGCATGATCAATCGATGGCGTTGTAGCGGCAGGTTCCGTTTCGGACGATTGGCGTCTGGCGGCGTTTCGCCGTCGATCCAAGGAGCCGCGCCGAGTTCGTGGACTGCGACAAGAGTATCAAGAAAAGCCTTCATCTCGTCTGGCAACGCATCATAGGCGGCCGCCGTGCTGGCGAAATGCGTATAACCGCCGTCGTTCGGAGCTTCCTTGCCGTAAAGCATCGTCACGGCGGCGGGTTCGTCCTCGTAGCTGTTGTCGGAATGCCAATGCACGGCGGCGTCGCGCCGGTAGGCGGGCGTCGAAGGATCATTGTCGATGCGGATCATCTCCGGATGATCGCCCTTGCGATGCTCGACGATGAAAAACTCCAGCGGCCGGCCCCAATAATGGCCGAAGCGAACGAAATCGGCGTCCGTCAATCTCTGTTCTTTGATCACAAGGATGCTTCGCTCGTGCATCATCTGGATCAGCTGCAGCATGAGAGCGTCATTCATGCCCCGGCTCAAGTCCAGCCCGGTCACGACCGCACCGATCGCCGGCGTCAAAGGAGCAACATCGAAAGCGCCTCCCATTTATTGCTGATCCTCCCCCAATGGCGATCGGGGCTCCTGTTTACTCCAGCTCGCAAACAGCTGCGAGAGCGCTCGGCGGCTCATCGCCAATATGATCGATCGCGCGCGCGCTTCATCCCGCAGGCTTTCCACGTCTAATAAGATGAATCGACACGGAAGGGTGATCTATGACCGAACTTTTCTCGCTGGCGGGACGGACGGCGCTGGTCACCGGGGCGTCGCGCGGCCTTGGCCGCGCCATTGCGCTCGGCATGGCTCGAGTAGGCGCCAATCTGATTCTGGCCGCGCGCGACACCGCCAAACTGCAAGAGGTCGCCGGCGAGATCATCACAATGGATCGAAAGGCGGAGATCTGCCCCTTCGATCTCGCAGACCTCGTGTCGGTTGAGGCGGCCATCGCCAAGCTCATAGCCGCGGGCGCGAAAATTGACATCCTTGTCAATAATGGCGCCATCGCTGGTTGGGGCAGCCTGTCTGATTCCACGCTGGCGCAATGGCAGGCCATGTTCGACGTCAATGTGTCCTCCATGTATCTGCTGTGCCGCGAGGCGTCCCGCGGCATGGTGGAGCGGGGTTGGGGAAGGATCATCAATTTCGCCTCTTACGTCTCCCAGACCGGACGCCCGAACCTGTCGGCTTACACGGCAAGCAAACATGCGGCGCTGGGTCTCACGCGGGCGGTAGCGGCGGAGCTCGCGCCGCACGGGGTCACCTGCAACGCAATCGCGCCGGGCTTTTTTGACACGGACATGGCCGCGCCGACCGTTGGGAATCCAAAAAGGGCGAAGATTTTTAAGGACTCGATCGCCATGGGCAGGTTTGGCGACCCCTCGGAAATCGTGGGACCCGCCCTGTTCCTCGCCTCCGAGGCTTCATCCTATGTCACTGGCCATATGCTGCATGTCGACGGCGGCGTGGCGAGCATATTGTCGTTGCCGGTGCTCGTTGAAACCTGACCGAGGGGTGCTTACGGCAAGGGTTGCGTCGCGCGTATGCTAGCGCCAAAGATCGACGCCGCCGCGGCGAGCCGGAGAGTGTCGCTCCCTGCATTTGGCCGAGGCTTGGCGCTGGAGACAGCTGGCGTCTGATCGACCCGCGTCGCTCCATTTGAAACTGCTGCGTCTCGTCGACGGCATTCTCTTGGATCTGTTAGTTCCTCATCTCTAATTCTTTTCTTCGAGGTAATGGTGCAACACCTCATGAAAATTGCTGATGGCGCGCTCCTGTAGAGGGCTCGGCCGCGCGCCGCGGAATCCACGCGACTTCATGCCTTGCTGGACCTCCCCCATGTTTTGAAAATCCTGGGCGAGGATCAGCCCCCAGTCCGTCGTGCGCCAGTCTGTGCTGATCTCCAGCTCCACGCCGGTTGGCTGCTGACCTGGCGCGTAACGCTCAAGCACATAGATATCGAAGATACAGCTGTCCGGATCATCGCCGTTCGGGCGGGCCCGATATCCAAGCAGGTTGGTCGGCTGCTGGAGAAATACCATGTTAGGGAAAATGTGCCAGTCGGTGCCCGCCGCGATCTGCTGCTCGACGTTGATATCTGGCCAGGGCCGATTGTTCTTGACCAATTCCTCCCGATGAAATTTCACGAAGGCTCCGTAGACCTCGAAAATACCGGCGTCGGCGGGCACTTCTTTGACCAGACGGTCGCTCGCGGCAAGCATCTCTAGGGTGGTTGTTGCGTCAAGCGTATCAAAAATATTGTGGTTGAATGCGGCAAGGCCGACCCGAACATCGCCTTTGACCTCGCCGAGCCGCGGACTTGGCAGGCCAAACACGCGCGTCGGCGCATAGCCGAACATGCCATGCTTGCCGATGGCTTTGCTATAAGTGAGGTCGTCCAAATAGGCTAGCAATTGCCGATGCGTGGTTTGGACGTGATAGCCTTCGTTGAAGGCCTCCTGTGCGACCTTCCAGTTGGCCGGCAACAAGATTTGCCGCCGCCAACGGTAGCGCATTTTGTCGAGCTCGAACGGGTCGAGATCATCTTTGGCTGGCGCGAGAAACTCTTCAAGACTTTCGCTGTCGGGGTTCATATTGATGAAAACCCAGCCGCCCCATACGGCGACCTTGACAGGCGCCAGACTGATTTCCTCCTCTGGCAAAAGCTCGCCCCAGTCCCGGCGGTCGACAACGTCAGCTGGCTTGCCCTCGAGAGTCCATTGCCAGCCATGATATTTGCAATGGAATCTTCCCATTCGCCCACAGCCCGACGTGAGCCGACGTCCGCGATGCGGGCACACATTGTAATAGGCCGCGATGGCGCCGTCGTTGCGTCGGACGACCGCTATCGAACTCATCGGCGATGTCGTAGGTGTAGAAATCGCCGGGTCTCGGAATCTCCTCCTCGCGGCAGGCCATTTGCCACACGCGGGGCCAAAGCCGCTCCTTCTCGAGCTGTAGGTAGTCCTTGGAAATATAGGCGTCGGTTGGGACGAAGTCGGGGCGGACTCTGGCTGATTTGGGCGCTGTGACGTTGACGTTCATGTACCGCCTCCCTTGGCTTGGCTTTTGGCGTTTTTTCTATCTTTTATGTCCGTCGCTTCTGTCGTATGAGGTTATGCCGGGCGTCGGGCCTGCCCGAAGCGTCGGTCGAAGACGCCTTCGGCGATGCGGTTGAGCATGATCTCGACGGCGCCGCCGGCGATCATCCAGCCCCGCGTGCGGCGCAGGCAATATTCGATCAGGGCGTCCTCGCCGAAGCCCGCGCCGCCCATGATCTGCATCGCCTCGCTGGCGCAGTCAAAGCCGGCGCGGTTGCACGCCACCTTGGCGATCGCCGTCTCCTGCGCCGACGGAAAGCCGGCGTCGGCGTTGGCCGCCGCCCGGTAGAGCAGCAGCCGCGCCGCGTCGAGCTTGATCTGCATCTCGGCGAACTTCCACTGCAGCCCCTGGAACTCGCACAGCTGGCGGCCGAACTGCTTGCGCGTCTTGGCGTGCTCGACCGCCGCCGCGAAGGCGTAGCGGCCAAGCGCCAGGCTGCGCGCCGCGTTGCCGAGGCGCTCGACGTTGAAGCCGGCGATCTGCTGCTTGAAGCCGCCGGGCCCGAGCAGCACCTTCGCCTGCGGCACATGGACATTATCAAAGAACAGCGGATTCCACGCCTCGCCCGACAGGAAGCGCACCGGCTTGCCGAAGGAGAACCCCTCCTGGCCGCGCTCGATCAGCACCGAGCCGATATTTTCCGTGCCGGGACCGTAGCGGACATAGACGAGAAACACCGTCGCATGCAGGCCGTGCGTGGTGAAGATCTTCTGGCCGCTGACTCGAAAGCCGTCGCCGTCCGGCCGCGCCATAGTGGCGAGCTCGGTCACCGCCGAGCCGGCGCCAGGTTCGGTCATGGCGACGGCGATCAGCCCGTCGCCGCGCAGCAGCGGCGCGAGATAGGCCTGTTGCTGCGCCGCGCTGGCGAATTGCGCGAAGGTGCGGATGGCCCCGAAATTGCCGGCCTGGACGACGTCGGCGGCGCGCGGCGAGACGGCGGCGACCGCTTCGATGGCGATCACCGCGTCGAGCAGCGCGCCGCCGACGCCGCCTTTTTCCTCGGCGACGGTGATGCCGATGAGGCCCTGCGCGGCCATCGCCCGGGCGATGTCCCACGGGTAGTCGTCGCTATGGGCGAGGGCGAGCGCGCCGGCGGCGAGGCGCCTCCGCGCAAAGGCGCCCACCGCGTCGCGAAACAGCGCCTGCTCTTCGGTCAGCTCAAAATGCATCGGCAAAATTCATCCGTCGACTCTGCGGCGCGCGCCGCCGTCCGCCCGCCCGCCGGCCGGTTCGTTCGCGCAGCCTAGAATATCGCCGCCGCCGAGGCGAGGCGCTGCGCCCGCAACCGGCGATCCTACGCATCCGCGATGCCTGCCGCCCAGCCCGCGCCATTGCTTGACAGGCGACCAAACCACACCCTTCGTGGGGCGCAAAAGGACGCGCCTGAGCGGCCCTCCTGCGACGAACCATCAAGCGGCGGCAACCGGCAATGACACACACAAACGAAACCATTTCATCATGGGTGGACGGCGATATCGGAATTATACTATCCGACAGTCCGCCGGTTAATGCGCTTGGCCATGTTGTACGCGAAGGTCTTGTCAAAGCGCTCGACGCGTTGACGTCGGACGACGCCGTCAAGGCGATCGTGCTCGCCTGCGCCGGCCGCACCTTTTTCGCTGGAGCCGACATCACCGAGTTCGGCAAGCCGAAGCTCGAACCTTCGTTGCAGCAGGTTATCGTCGCGCTCGAAAGATCGCCGAAACCGATCGTCGCGGCGATCCACGGCACGGCGCTCGGCGGCGGCTTGGAGGTGGCGCTTGGCTGCCATTTCCGCATCGCAATTCCTACCGCCAGGGTAGGCTTGCCGGAGATCACGCTCGGGCTGTTGGCCGGCGCGGGGGGAACCCAGCGGCTGCCCCGCCTGATCGGCCCCGAAAAGGCGCTGGAGTTCTGCCTTTCCGGCAAGCCGGCAGACGCTTGTGAAGCGTTGCGATTGGGCATTCTGAACGCCGTTATCGAGGGCGAAGCGGTGGCGGCCGGCGTCAGCTTCGCGCGCCGCGTCATCGACGAGAAATTGCCGGCGACGCCCGTTCGCAACCGCGACGACAAGCTCGCCGCAACTCGCGCCGATCCGGCGCAGTTCGAAGAATTGGCAGGGTCTTTCCTTAAGAAGACGCGCGGGCAGTTGGCCCCAGCGGCCAATGTCGCGGCGGTGCGCCGCTCCTTTACGACGCCAATCGACGAGGCGCTGGCGGAGGACGCGAAGGCCATCGCCGTCCTCATGGCCGGCAGCCAGTCGCGCGCCCTGCGTCACCAGTTTTTCGCCGAGCGGGAAGCGGCGAAAATCCCTGGTCTGCCCGCCGATGCGAAGCCGCGCGAAATCGCCTCCGTCGCCGTCATCGGCGCGGGCACGATGGGCGGCGGCATCGCCATGAGCTTCATCGGCGCCGGCATTCCCGTCGTTTTGATCGACGCGACGCAGGAGGCGCTCGATCGGGGCGTCGAGCGAATCCGGCGGCAATTACGCGAACTCGGTCAAGCGCGGCTCGCTGAGCCAGGCGCGGATGGACGAGCAGCTTTCTCTGCTGACCGGCGCGACCGACCGCGGCGCCGCGGCGAACGCCGATCTGGTGGTCGAGGCCGTGTTCGAGAACATGGACCTGAAGAAGGAGATCTTCCGCGACCTTTCCGCGATCACGCGGCCCGGAACCGTGCTGTCGTCCAACACCTCGGCGCTCGATGTCGACGAGATCGCCGCCGTCATGAAACGGCCGCAGGACTTCATCGGCATGCATTTCTTCGCGCCGGCGAACGTCATGAAGCTGCTCGAGGTCGTGCGCGCCGCCAAGACCAGTCCGGAGGCCATCGCGACGGCGATGGCGATGGGGCGGCGGATCGGCAAGGCGCCGGTGCTGTCGGGCAACTGCGACGGCTTCATCGGCAATCGCATTCTCGCCAAACGGTCCGCCGCCATCGAGCGGCTTCTGCAGCAAGGCGCGCTGCCGAAGGACATCGACGCCGCGATGAAGGGCTTTGGCTTTCCCATGGGGCCGCTGGAAATCAACGACATGTCCGGACTTGACGTTGGCTGGTCGATCCGCAAGCGGCGCGGCACGCCGTTTCCGATCGCCGATGCGATCTGCGAACGGGGATGGTTCGGACAGAAGACGGGGCGGGGTTATTATCGCTATGAGGCGGGCTCGCGCACGCCCGCTGCCCAATCCCGAGGTCGAAGCGCTGATTTTGGAGACGTCGGAAAAGCTCGGCATCGTCCGCCGCGAAATAACCGCTGAGGAAATCGTCGAGCGCGCGCTCTATCCCTTGATCAATGAAAGCGCCCGTGTGATCGAGGAGGGCATTGCGACGCGCCCGTCGGACGTCGATGTGGTTTATGTCAACGGCTATGGCTGGCCGCGCTGGCGGGGAGGTCCGATCTTCCACGCCGACGAGGTCGGCTTGAAAACCGTGGTCGACCGGCTTGACGCCTTTCGCGCGGACACCGACGATCCTTCGCTGGAGCCGGCGGCTCTGTTGCGCCACCTAGCCGCGGAAGGGTCTACCTTCGCGCAATGGCAGAAATCCCGCGGCTGAGATGCGGCGCACCTGGAGAGAATGATGATCGACTACGGCAAATATTCCTTTCTCAAGGTCGAGATCGACGCCGCCGGCGTTGCGACGGTGACGATGAACGATCCAGAAAAGCTCAATGCGGTCGGGCCCGAAAACCATAAGGAACTGGAATATATCTGGATCGATCTGGCGCGCGACGAGAGCATAAAGGCTATCGTTTTCACCGGCGCCGGCCGCGCCTTTTCCGCTGGCGGCGACATCAAGAAAATGGCGGCGCGGGCCGGCACGGAATTCGGCCTGCAGTATGCGCTGCGCGTGCCGCAAAACACACTGCGCATCTTCGAGCACATGTTGCTGACGCCGCAGCCGATCATCGCCGCCGTCAATGGCGACGCCATCGGGCTTGGCATGACGATCGCGCTTTTCTGCGACATGAGCGTCGTCGCCGACGATGCGCGCCTCGGCGACACACATGTCAAGGTCGGGCTTGTCGCCGGCGACGGCGGCGCCGTCGTCTGGCCGCTGCTGCTTGGACCGCAGCGCGCCAAGGAATTCCTGATGCGCGGCAAGCTGCTCAAGGGGGCGCAGGCGGCCGAGATGAATCTTGTCAATTACGCCTTCCCAAAGGACAAGGTTCTCGAAGAGGCGCATAAGATCGCTACCGAGATCGCGGCCAATCCGGTCTGGGCGGTGCGCTGGTCGAAGGCGGCGGTCAACAAGCAGCTAAAGGCGCAGCTCAATCAGGTTCTCGAACTTTCCATCGCCTATGAGTCGCTGACGATGCTGACGAACGACTACAAGGAAGCCGCGACCGCCTTTGCCGAAAAGCGTTCTCCCGTCTTCCGCGGATTTTGATCCGGTGGCGGCGTTCTTTCGAGGTGATGACCGGATCCGGCGCGTGGCGGTGGCCGGCGCCGGGCTGATCGGCGCTGGCTGGGTCGCCACCTTCCTGGCGCGCGGCTTCTCGGTCGCGGTCTACGATCCGTCGCCGCTGGCGGCCGATAAGACCCGCGCGCATGTGTCCGCCGCTTGGCCGGCGCTGGCGAAGCGTGGCCTTACCAACGACGCCGATCCGTCGGCGATCAGCTTCCACACTGATCTGGCGGAAGCGATCGACGGCGCCGATTTCGTGCAGGAGAGCACGCCTGAACGCCGCGATCTCAAGTTGGCGCTGTTCGCCGAGCTCGGCCGCCTCGCCCCGGCGGATGTGATCATCGCCAGCAGCACCTCGGGCATGCCTGTCACTCTGTTACAGCAGGACTGCGCTCACCCCGAACGCTGCGTGCTTGGCCATCCGTTCAATCCCGTGCATTTGATGCCGCTGGTGGAAGTGTCCGGCGGCGACAAGACCGATCCCGCCGCGGTGGCCGCCGCCACGGCGCTCTACGTCTCCATGGGCAAGGAGCCGGTGCGTCTCCAGCGGGAAATTGTCGGCCACATCGCCAATCGCCTGACCAGCGCCATGTTCCGCGAGGCGGTGGCGTTGGTTGCGGACGGCTACGCCACCGTCGCGGACGTTGACAAGAGCCATTCGATTCGGACCGGCGCTCAAATGGGCGATCCAGGGGCAGTTCACCACCTTTCATACGGGCGGCGGCGATGATGGCCTCGCCGGATTCCTGCAGCATTTCGCGCCCGGCATCATGCAGCGCTGGGAGACGATGACCGTTCCCGATCTGGCCGACCCCGTGTTGCAGCAGGACCTTGCGTCGCAGGTCGACGCTGCGAATGACGGCAAACCTGTCGCCGAGATCGCGCGCCATCAGGACGAGATGCTACTGAAGCTGCTTGAAATGCTGGATTGATGCGGCGGTCTCGCTGAACCGCGCCTCATGGCGGCGTTCGCGTCGCTGAACCCATCTGCGGAAGGCCGCCGGCGGCCGCCAGCTCTTCGAGATGGTGGTCGGCGTCGCCGAACAGGGCGTCTATCGCTGTGAGCCGCTTGAAGGCGTGGCCGATCTTATATTCCGAGGTCAGACCGATGGCGCCATGCAATTGCACCGCCCTCTGGCCGACGAAGCGGCCCGCCTCGCCGATCTTCGTTTTGACGGCGGCGATATTCAACCGTCGCTCTTCCGGCGCGCGGTCGAGCGAAAGCGCGGCGAGGATCGCCATGCTTCGACTGAGTTCGACCTGCATCAGCATCTCGACGGCGCAATGCTGCAGCGCCTGGAAACTGCCGATTGGCGCGCCGAACTGCTTGCGGGTCTTCAGATAATCGACTGTGGTGTCGAGCATGTCGCTCATGATCCCGACAGCTTCCGCCGCCAGCGCGGCGTTAGCTTCCTCGAAGAGGCTCGTGAGCGTCGCAGCCCCTCCGCCCTCGGCTCCGAGCAGAGCGTCGGCGGACAATTC
Source organism: uncultured Alphaproteobacteria bacterium (assembly GCA_963815815.1). Classification (GTDB taxonomy): domain Bacteria; phylum Pseudomonadota; class Alphaproteobacteria; order Rhizobiales; family Beijerinckiaceae; genus Methylocapsa. The sequence continues at coordinate 636,134 of CAWFIA010000001.1, read as the reverse complement.
GACGCCGTCAAAAGCGATATTCGCGAGGCGGACGCCGTCATAGCCGGCGCGTCCCGACACGGTGACGCCGGCCGCGGCGGGGTCCACGAAGAATAGCGATACGCCGCCCGGGGTGGCGGCGCTGACGATCAACTCATCGGCGCTGGCGCCTGCGATCACGGCGCTTTTCACGCCGGAAACCCGCCATCCGCCAGCGAACGGCTCGGCCCGCGTATGCAATTTCCGGGTCGTATGACGCAAGCCGTGCGGCTCTTGATGCGCAAGCGCCATGATCCGGCTTCCAGCGATAATCGTCTCGATCCGGGCCGCCTTTTGTTCGGCGCTCCCGGCCAGGCGAAGGGCGCCGCCCGCCAGGATGACGGTCGCGAGATAAGGCTCGACGACAAGCGCGCGGCCAAGGACCTCCATGACCAGCATGGTCTCGACGCCGCCGAAGCCGAGGCCGCCGTCCTCTTCCGCGAAGGACAGCCCAAGAACCCCGAGCTCGGCGAGCTCGCCCCACATGGCGCGGCTGAACCCCTCGGGCTCCGCTATGGCGCGCAGCCGCTCATGGAAACTATAGCGGTCGGTCACAAGGCGGCTCAGGCTGTCCCTCAGCAGCCGCTGTTCTTCAGTCAGCTCAAAGTCCATGGTCGCTTTTTCCTCAGAGCCCGAGCACGGTCTTGGCGATGATATTCTTCTGGATTTCGTTGGAGCCGCCGAAGATCGACACTTTCCGCATGGTGAAATAGAAAGGCGCGGCTGTATTTATCCAGCCGTCTGCATCATCCGCGGCGGCGTCATGATGAGCGGGCATGGCGAGCCCTGTCGGCCCGGCAAGTTCCAGCGTCAGCTCCGTCATGCGCTGCTGCAATTCGGTGCCCTTGATCTTGAGGATCGAAGCGGCGCTGTTTGCGCCTCCGCCTTGCGCATCGGCGGCGACGACGCGTAGTTGCGTCAACTCGAGCGCGCGCAACTCCACCTCTACTTCGGCGAGCTTGCGACGCAGGCGCGTGCGCTCGGCGTCGGTGAGCATTCCCTTGGCGAACATATCTTGCTCGAAATAGCGAAGCTGGGAAAGCCGCTCTTTCGAGAGGCCGATTCGAGCGATCCCGCTGCGCTCATGGCCCAGCAAGTGCTTGGCGTAATCCCAGCCGCGTCCCTCTTCGCCGATGCGATTGCTTACCGGCACGCGAACGTCGTCAAAGAACGCTTCGTGGAGATCGGCGATTCCATCGATCGATGGAATCGCGCGAATGGTGAGGCCCGGCGATTTCATGTCGAGCAGCAGGAAGGTGATTCCCTGCTGCTTCTTGCCGGTGTTGCTGGTGCGCACGAGCGCAAACATCCAATCGGCGTGTTGCGCCTGGGTCGTCCAGATCTTCTGGCCATTGAGGACATAATGCATCGCCGTCACGCACGGCGCTGGTTTTCAGGGCGGCGAGGTCCGAACCCGCGCCCGGCTCCGAAAAGCCCTGGCACCACCAATCGTCGATGTTCGCGATGCGCGGCAAAAAGCGGCGCTTTTGTTCCTCGGTCCCGAATTTCGCGATGATTGGTCCGATCATGTTGACGTTGAACGGCGATCCCTCCGGCGCGTGGGCCAACGCCATTTCCTCCTGGAAAATATATCGTTGCGTCGGCGTCCAGGGCTGGCCGCCCCATTCGACCGGCCAGGCGGGAACGGCCCAGCCGCGCGCGTTGAGGATGCGTTGCCAGGAGACGATGTCGTCCTTGCTCAGATGCTGGCGCTCGATCATTTTCCGCCGCGTGCCAGCGGGCAAGGCGGCGGTCAGGAAAGGGCGCACTTCCTGGCGGAGGGCTCGGTCTTCATCGGTGAAATCAAGGTTCACAGCTCACGCGTCCCGGTCAGTTTTGACATATCGCATTCCAGAGAGCAGCGCGCCGGTCAATCGCCGCGGGCGGTTACTGTGAAATCAACACATGGCCGTTATCCTCGCGCATCGGGAGGGAGGAGAACGCGTCCGACGCCGCGCGCGCGGGGCGACGCGTTTATCAGAGGGCTGATATTTGCGGAGGATATTGCGACCGGACGCTGCGCTTGGAGGCGACCAGACGAACAAGCGCGTCCGACGCCGGATCGCGGTGCGCACGCTGCTCTTAGCGCAGGATTAACGGCGCGTCACCGTCGCCGCCGACGATCCAATCATCGCCGGCGCCGCGGCGTTCTGTCTCGCGTCCAACCCGCGCAATGAGCGCCAGCCGTTTGCGCCGCTACGCTCAGGCGTGTGATGGCGCCCGCGTGTTTCGATCCGTCCATGGTGGGATCGGCATCGGGCGCCGGACGGGCTGCGCCGGCGCATCGCTGCGAACCGCCGCCTTCGGCCGAGCGGGTGGCAATATGCCCTTGGACTGTTCCTGTATGATCTGGAGGAATTCCTCGGTGCGCGCCGTGATCGCCTCGCTATTGGCGACGATGCTCAGGGCAAGCCGATCCGCTCCACACCGCGGAGGCAGTAAAGCCGCCAACGCCCCCGTTCCGTCGCCGCGGCAGTCTGGCGCGGCAATCCAACCCTTCTTGCGCAGCTGGGCGAGTTCCACAAGCATTTCGGGGATGCGCACGCGCCGGTTTGGGTCGGCTTCTTCTGCGTTCAGTCGATGCAGGGCAGAGCGAATGTGCGCTTCCTTGTAGCTCGACAGCAGCAGTTTGCCTTGCGGGCTGTGCAGTAAGGATTCCCTAGTCCCCACATGCTCGACCGACGGCGCCTTCGCGCGATCCTGCGATGACATGGAGATGCTGCACGACGTAGCCGGTCGCCGTCGAAAGCACGACCGTCTCGCCGACGACCTCGGCCACGCGGTCCATCAAAGTTACCACCGCGCCGCCGCGAAACAGACTGGGCTCAACCCAGGCGCCGAGCAGCGCGACGCGAGCTGTCGGGCTATAGGTGCGTTGATAGCGATCATAGTGAAGATAGCCGAGCCGGGTCAGACAGCGGAGCAGCTCCGACGCGCTCGATTGCGGATAGGACAATGATCGAGACAGGTCCATTACCGTGGTGCTGCGGTGGTCGCGATCAAAATATTCAAAAATTTCAAGAACCCGGTGCGCGGATTTGATGCTGCGACTGTCCTTGGTGCCCATGACTCCCGCTTCCTCCCGATTGAGCCGTTTCTATAGGTGCAGGAAACTTTAGACCATCGCCCATATGATGCGCAAGTGTTTTTCGGAACTCTGTTCGATAAATCGCGCAAGCGCCCTGTAATGGTGAAGGTCACGGTGCGCAATTGGCATGGAACTCGCTTGCCGAGCGGGACGGTCCATTCTCTGGCGATAATGCGATCGATTGAATAGGATCGACGGCAGGCCATGATCCGCGTCGCGGGCCTGTCCGGCCGATCGGCCTTGAGCTTCTGTCGGTAAGTCGTCAGATCACGCCATCTGCCTGCAGCGCCGTCAGGGCGGCGTCGTCGAACCCGAGCTCTCTCATCAAGACTTCGCGGGTATGTTCGCCCAGCATTGGCGGCGGCGCATAGCCCGTAATCGGCGTCGCGGAAAAGTTGAGCGGGTTGCGGATCAGCTTCAGATCGGGAGCGAGCGGGTGAGGGACCGGCGCCGCCATGCCGCGAAAGCGGACCTGCGGATCTTCGAACACCTGCTCGATCGAATTGATCGGCCCGCTTGGAACGCTGAAGGCGTCGAGCCGTTCGAGCCAGTAGGCGACCGGCTCCTTGCGGAAGATCGCGTCGAAGATTTCTGTCAGCCGGTCGCGATTTTCGACGCGCAGAATATTCGTGCGGAACAATGGATCGGTTGCGAGCTCGGGCCGCCCCACCGCCTCGCAAAGGCGACCATATTGGACGTCATTGCCGGCCGTCAGCATGATCGCGCCGTCGCTGCAAGGGAACATCGTGGATGGCATGCCGCCATTGCCTTGCGTGCCGCGGCGGACGGGCACTTCGCCAGAGGTCAGATAGATTTGCGCGTAATGAGAGAGCGCCGCGACGACACAGTCGAGCAGGGCGACGTCGATATATTGGCCGGCGCCGCCGTTGGCGTCGCGGCTGTAGAGCGCGGCGAGAATGGCGTTCGACACATTGAGTCCGGTGATGACGTCGGCGATGCTCGGGCCGACCTTCATCGGGCCGCCGCCGGGCTTGTGGTCGGGATGGCCGGTGACGCTCATCAGCCCGCCCTGGCCCTGAAAGATCGCGTCATAGCCGGGCTTTGCCGCATAGGGGCCGGATTGGCCGTAGCCCGTCACCGAGCAATAGATCACGCCTGGATTGATGGCCCGCACGCCGGCGTAGTCGAGCCCGTATCGTTTGAGGTCGCCGACCTTGAAGTTTTCGAGGACCACGTCGCTTTTTGCGGCGAGCGCACGGACGATCTCCTGTCCCTTGGGGACCGAGATGTTGACCGTAACCGATTTCTTGTTCCTGTTGGCCGACAGATAGAAAGCGTTCTCGCGCGTCGGCTTGCCGTCTTGGTCGGCAAGGTATGGGGCGCCGAACACGCGGGCGTCATCGCCGCAGCCCGGCCGCTCGATCTTGATGACGTCCGCCCCAAGGTCCGCTAGCATCTGCCCAGCCAGCGGCCCAGCCAAGACCCGCGACAGATCAAGAACCCGCACCCCGCTGAGCGGCAAGCTTTTCTTCATCGCGACATTCGCTCAAATATAGCGGCGACGCCCTGGCCGCCGCCGACGCACATGGTCTTGAGCCCGTACCGTGCGCCGCGCCGGCCCATCTCGTGCAAAAGACTTGTCATGATCCGCACGCCCGTCGCCCCGATCGGATGGCCGAGCGATATGCCGGAGCCATTGACGTTGAGGCGGGTCGGATCGTGCCAGTCCCATCCTTTGAGGACGGCGAGGACCTGACACGCGAAGGCTTCGTTGAGTTCGACGAGATCCATGTCGTTCCAGCCAAGGCCTGTGCGGTCGAATAATTTCTTGACTGCGGAGACGGGTCCGATGCCCATGGTCGCCGGTTCGCATCCGACGGCCGTCCAGCCAACCAGCCGCGCCATCGCGGTCAGTCCCAACGCTTCGAGCTTGTCCTCGGCGACGACGAGGCAGGCGGCGGCCGCGTCATTCTGCTGACTTGAATTGCCGGCGGTGACGCTGCCGCCTTTGATCAGCGGCCGGAGCGCCGCCAGCGATTCCATGGTCGAGTCAGCGCGAACGCCCTCGTCGCGATCGAACAATCGCGGTTCGCCCTTTTTCTGCGGGACGGCCAGCGGAAGGATTTCGTCAGCGAATTTGCCTTCCCGCCAGGCTGCGGCCGCCCGCTTATGGCTTTCGACGGACAACATGTCCGCCTGCTCGCGGGTGACGCCATAGCTTTTGGCGAGGTTCTCCGCCGTCTCGATCAGGCCAGAGATGTAGCCGAAGCGTTGGATCGGCTGGGAACGTTCTCGGCCGCGGTCGAGCCGATCGTAGAACGGGACGCTTCCGGCCTGCGCGCCTTTGCGCATCGAGGTGCTATAGTACTCGATGTTGCTCATGCTCTCGACGCCGCCGGCCAGCACGACATCGGCGACGCCGGTCTGCACCATCATCGCGGCGGTCGCTATCGCCTGCAGCCCGCCGCCGCAGCGCCGGTCGACCTGGCAGCCTGGGACCTCGATCGGAAGGCCGGCGGCGAGGGCGGCCCAGCGTCCGATGCAAGGAGCTTCGCTGTTGGCGTAGCTCTGCGCGAAGACGACATCCTCGATGCGCTCCGGCTCGATCCCGCTTTTGCTGACGACGGCCTTGATCGCGGCGGTCGCTAGCTCCTCGGCCGGCAGTGGCGCCAAGGCGCCCAGAAATTTGCCGACTGGCGTGCGGAGCGGAGCGACGATGGCGGCGCTTCTCATGCTATAATCCTGTTGCGGGACGCTGCGTCTGTTTGTAGCTCTTTAGCGCAGGCGCGGCGGAGTTGGTCAGCGCCGCCGCGATTTCATCATATTGACGATAATAGAGGGCGTTGGCGGTCTGCGCCGGTTAGGCTCGACACGACAGCCGCAAAGGTCACATATGCGATGAGTTTCGCCGTCGCCTTGCGGCGCCCCCCTGCGCCTCTATTCTCCGCGCCAGACGAGGGCTTAAAGCGCGAATGGCGGATCTAGAACCACTGCTTCGGCCACTCACCTTGCGAGGGACGCGCATCGCCAATCGCATCGTGATGGCTCCAATGTCACGCTATTCTTCCCACGCCGGCGTGCCAGGCGCGGACGTCGCCGCATACTATTCGCGCCGCGCGGAGAATGGGGTTGGGCTGATCGTCACGGAAGGCGTTCGCGTCGCCCACCCCGTCGCCGGCGATCACCCGGGCATACCGCAGCTGCACGGCGAGGCGGCGATCGCCGGTTGGCGATGCGTCGTCCAGGCCGTTCATGCGGCGGGCGGGGTCATCTGGCCGCAGCTTTGGCATCAGGGGCCGATGTGGAATGTGGAATGCCCGGGCCGAAGCGACGGCGTCGCTTTGCGTCCCTCCGGAATATGGGGGCCCGCCGATGGCGCAATTTCTCTCGCCGTAGATGCGCGGGACCTCGCGACCACGACCACCAAGCCGATGAGCGACGAAGATATTCAGGATGTCATCGACGCCTACGCCGTTTCGGCGCGCCATGCCGCGGCTTTGGGATTCAATGGCGTCGCCATCCATGGCGCGCATGGCTATCTGATCGACAGTTTCATGTGGGACTATACCAACCAGCGGACCGATCGCTGGGGCGGCGACGCGCGCGGGCGGGCTGAATTCGGCGTGGCGGTGGTCCGCGCTATCCGGCGCGAGATCGGCGAGAATATGCCCATCGCCTTCCGCTTCTCGCAATTCAAGATGCAGGACTATCGCGCGGTGTTGGCGAAAACCCCCGACGAGCTCGGCGCCTTGCTCATGCCGCTGGCCGAAGCCGGGGTCGATGTGTTCGATGGCAGCCAACGCTTTTTCGATACGCCGATCTTCGAAGGATCGCGCCTTAATCTCGCCGGATGGGCGAAGAAGCTCACCGGCAAGGCGTCGATGACCGTCGGCGGCATCGGTCTGGATAAGAGCCATGGCCCGGCCCGTCATATCGACGACACTCAGAAATCGGCCAACAATCTGCCGCGCGTGATCGAACGGTTTGAGCGCGGCGAATTCGATCTTGTCGGCGTTGGCCGGTCGCTTCTCAATGATCCGCGATGGGTGGCGAAGGCGCGCGGCGGCAAGCCGTTCAGCCCGTTTGATCCCGCGAATCTGCAAAGACTGACCTGATGACGGACGATAGCGGCGCCGCCTTGCGGGAAGAATGTTGCATGACGGATTGGAACGCCATGTCGGATGAGGATTTCCGGCAGGCCGCGCGGGATTTCATCGAAGTCTATTGCCCGTCCGACTTGCGGCGCGGAGAGGAGCATGTGCGATGGGAGCAGGCGCGCGGCTGGTATAACGCCATGGCTTCGCATGGCTGGCTCGCCCCTGCTTGGCCGGTCAAGCATGGCGGGATGGCGCTCAAGCCGGCCAAGAACCTCATCTACCTCGAGGAATGGGCGCGGGCCGGCGTCTCGCGTGTAATGGAGCAGGGCGTCCTTAACGTCGGTCCCGTCCTTTTGGCCCATGGCTCGGCGGAGCAGGTGTCGCATTATCTGCCAAAGATCGTCTCGGGAGAACATCTTTGGTGCCAGGGCTTCTCCGAGCCTGGCGCCGGATCGGATTTGGCGGGATTGCGCGCCATGGCGCGGATCGAAGGCGACGAGTTCATCATCAACGGCCATAAAATCTGGACGTCTGGCGCGGTCGACGCCAACCATATTTTCGTCCTCGCACGCACCGACAAGACAGTGAAGAAACAGGCGGGCATCAGTTTCATCCTCGTCGATATGGATCAGCCGGGCGTCGCGGTGAAGCCCATCACGACCATCGTCGGCGACGCCGAATTCGCCGAGGTTTTCCTCGACGATGTACGCGCGCCGGTCGCCAATCTCGTCGGCGGCCTCAACAATGGCTGGCGGGTGGCGCAGTCACTGCTCGGCTTCGAGCGCGTCTGGGCAGGTTCGCCGCACATGGGCCGTCAGGCTATGGATCGGCTGATCAAGGTCGCCGGACTTACCGGGCGAGACAAAGATCCTGTGACGGTGGACCGCATTGCCCAACTTCAGCTCGATCTCGCGGACAATAGCGAGATGTATGAACGGCTGGCGCGGGAAATCCGGGCCGGGCGCGGCCTAAGCTTCGAGGTGTCCACCCTGAAAATCGTCGCCACCGAGACCTATGCAAGGATGACCGAACTTACCATGGAAATCGCCGCTGAGCGCGGCGGCCTGTTCGGCGAGGTCGGCTTTGAGGGCGGAAACGCAGACCTCTTGCGCGACTATCTCACGGCGCGCGCGCCAATGATCTATGGCGGGACGGTCCAGATCCACCGTAACATCCTCGCCAAGCGCGTGCTTGGCTTGCCGGCATGAGGACGCAATGAGCGAGGTGAAAGACCTGGACATCGCCGCTCAGGACGCAGAAATGGTCAGCGCGCTTCGAGACGGCGCGCAGCGGCTGGTTGCCGACCGCATCGACCACCGGCGGACCCGGGCGCTGCGCAAGACCTTGCCGGGATACGATCTCGGCCTGTTCGCAACCTTCGCACAGCTTGGCTGGCTCGGTATACTGGCGCCGGAGGCGGATGGCGGCGCGGGTCTTGGACTGACCGAGATGGCGGCGGTGGTGCAGGAGCTGGAAAAGGGGTTGGTCTGTGAACCGCTGGTGGTCCATGCCGTGTTGGCCGCGGGGACGCTTCTGCACAGCGACGTCGACACGCCGCGCCTTGAGCTGCTCAGCGCATTGATCGACGGCGGTTGCCGTCCGGCGCTGGCGCTCGACTTCGACGAACGATTGCCGGAAGTGGCGGCGACTCCCGATGGCGACGGATATCGGCTGACGGGCCGTTGTCAGTCAGTCGCCGGCGGCGCCGGCGCAACCCATTTCCTGGTTCCAGCAAAATGCGAAGATGGATGGCGCCTGTTCTGCGCGCCTGCGGACGCAGCAGGGCTCACGCTTGGCCATGTATGGCGCTCCGATGATAGTCCGCTCGGCCAGCTCGCCTTGTCGGACGTGACCGTCGCGAGCGAGGCGATCGTGGCGTCGCCCGCGGCGGCCCAAGCCGCCGTCGTGCGGGCGCTAGACGAAACCCGTATCGTTGTGGCGGCTGGTCTGCTCGGCCTTGTCGAGAAGATGCTTGACATGACCATTGAATACATGTGCGTTCGCAAACAATATGATCAGTTGATCGGCTCCTTCCAGGCTCTCCAGCACAAGGCGGTCGATCTCTATATCGAAAAGGAGCGCGCGGTCGCGGCGCTCAGCTTTGCGCTAGTCGTCGCGGCCGATCCAGAAAAGCTGCCCTTTGCCGCTCTTCGAGCTAAGGGGCGCTGTAGCGATACCGCGGCTCGAGTGGCGCGAGAAGCGATCCAGCTTCATGGCGCCATCGGCTTCACAGAAGAGCATGATCTCGGACTCTATGTGAAGCGGGCGCTGACTTTATCGGCCTGGTTGGGCAACGGCGGCGAACAACGCCGCCGCTTTATTGATATGGGACTGGCCCTGGCGTGACAGGGATTGCGCGCTGTCGCCGTGGGCGGGAGGCGCGAAGCTGAGGGGCCGGGGATGGACGACGATATCGACGTTGTCGAATTGAGAACAAGCATTCGCGATGTTCTCGACGCAGAGGCGAATGGCGAGCGGGTGCGCCGCCATTTCAACAGCGACGCGCTGTATGACGAAGCGTTGTCCGCCACAGTCGCCTCGCTCGGCTGGGCCGGGCTGCATATCGCGGAGGCGGATGGCGGCCTTGGCCTCGGCTTCGATGCGCTTGCCGTTCTTTACGAGGAAATGGGGCGCGGACCGGCGCCCTTGCCAATGCTGCCGACCCTGCTGGTGGCCGAGGCGCTAAGCGATGCGCCCGAAGAGGTGCGGGCTGAGTGGCTGCCGCGCATCGCCGCCGGCGAATTGTTCGCGGCCTATGCGCCGGCCACGGCGCTTTCCGACGACATGCTCACAGGAAAAGTCGAGCACGTCCTCGATGGCGGCGCCGCGACTCTGTTCTTGATCGGCATGGGCGATCAAGGCCATGCGCTCGTCTCTCGCGACGCGCCCGGTTTGACAATCGAGACGCCGCCCGCCGTGGACCGCACCCGCAGTCTCGCGACTTTGATTTTTTGCAAAACGCCAGCCTTGCGGGTCCATGTCAATCCGGCGATGCTCGAGCGCCACGCGGCGCTCGGCATAGCGTGCGATAGTATTGGCGGCGCCGAGGCGATACTCGACAAGACAGTCGAGTATCTCAAGGTTCGAACGCAGTTCGGACGGCCGATCGGCCAGTTCCAGGCTTTGAAGCATCGCGTCGCCGATCACAAGCTGCGGCTGGAAACAGCGCGGGCATTGCTGAGCCACGCCTTGGCGCAGGACGGCTTTGGCGCGCGGGCCTTGGCAATGGCGGCTCTAGCGCGGGCGACCGCGACCAGCGCCTATGCCGCCATCGCAGACGACGCGGTGCAGTTGCACGGGGGGATTGGGTTCACCTGGGAGCACGAGTGCCATATTTACCTCAAGCGCGCCTGGCTTAATCGGCTCATTTTCGGCAGTGAGGACGCCGATCTCGATCGCGCCGCAATCCTGCTTTCGGAGACCGCATGACCGCGGTTCTAGCCGAGCGCGAACCGGCGCCGTTGGACCATCTTGATGATCTCGACGCGTTTCGCATAGAGATACGGGCGTGGCTTGAGGTTGTCTTGCCGCATGGACTGGAAGCAACGCATAGTGGACGCGAGCGAGGAGCAGTATGTCGAATTCCAGCGTTGGTGGTTCGATGAATTGAGAAAGGTCCGGCTCGCCAACGCCCACTGGCCGAGGGCATGGGGCGGCGAGGAGCTTTCGCTTCGTCATTCGGTCATTTTGAATGAGGAGCTCGCCCGGGCCGACGCGCCGCGGCCGGATATGTTCACGATCTCGTTGTTCCACCTCCCAGCGACGCTGTTCGCTCATGGGACGGCCGAACAGCGCGAACGCTATTTGACCGGCGTGCGCGATCGCGGCGAGGTCTGGTGCCAGGGCTTCTCGGAACCGGGAGCAGGTTCCGATCTCGCCTCGCTGCGCACACGGGCGGAACGGCGAACGACGCCCGAGGGGCGCGAGGTCTATGTCGTCAATGGCCAGAAGGTGTGGTCATCCTTCGGCATGTTCGCCCGCTACTGTCTTCTGCTCGCGCGAACCAATCCGAACGCGCCGAAGAAGCAGGCCGGCATCTCCTTTTTTATCATGGACATGAATTCGCCGGGCGTCACGCGTCGCCCGATCAAGCAAATTAATGGCGGCGCCGAATTTTGCGAAATCTTCCTCGATGACGTCGAGATTCCCGTTGAAAACCTGATTGGCGCGGAGAATGACGGCTGGCGGATCGCGCAATCAACGCTCTCCGCCGAACGCGGCTTGATCATCGTTGATTTGGCGGAGCGTCTGCGCCAGTCGATGGAGACCATCTTCGCCGATGCGAAGGCTGGCAGGATATGCTGGTGGAATGGCGCGGCGCGCCGGCGCGATTTCATGCGTTATTATGCGCGGATGACCGCGCTGCGGACGATCATTGACCAAATGATGGAGGGGGTGATCGCTGATCCGCATCACGAAGGCGGCGCCTTGCCTAATTATGTGAAGCTGCTCTACTCCGAGCTGCTGCATGACTATTCAGCTTTCATCCTTGAGGCGAGCGGTCTTGACGGCCAGGTCGCGGCGGCGCGGATGACGGGCGACAGCAACCAGGCCGTTTCCGCTTTCGATCGCTATCTTTGGAGCTATGCCTGGACCATCTCCGGGGGAACCAACGAAATATTGAAGAATGTCTTGGCGGAAAAGGTGCTCGGGCTGCCTCGCTGATGCGGGCCCTGAAAATGAATGAACGCCATCAAGCCAATTAAGGAAAATGTCTCGGCACCAATACCGATTACCATCCCCACCGGGCACCGCGACTTCCAAATCGGTTGAAAAACGGCTATCGTTCAGCCACTTCAGCGCCCATCCGGTGAATCCCAGTTGAATTGAGATTCGATTGTCGGAATAGTCCCGACTATCCATCATTTCGAATGTTTAAGCCCATGAATGATGAAGAACCTAAACCACAAATAGAAGACATTGCAATTAAAATAAAAAAAGACATTGAAGAGCGGTTTACATATATTGATAAGCGAATAGACGATTTAGGAGGTTTATCAAAAACGATATTTACTGTTTTGCCTATCCTCGTCGGCGTTCTTGCTGCTATCGGAGCATACAACTTCAATACAGAGAGGACCGCATTGCGAGAGGAGTTGCGAACAGAAAAGACCTCACTGACCGAATTTAAAACTGAAATTAAGAATGACTTGCTAAAAGGTTATAATCCGCCAGCTTTAAATTTTTTAACAATTGATGGTGAGTCTCTTGAAGGAAGGGATGTCGCATCGAAAGCGTATATAGATGGAAAAGGGAAGGCCCATTTTAGTTTTTCATTGATACATAAGAATAGTGGTGGACCGAGCGGAAAAATTTTCGTCAAAGTGTACACGAAAAAACCGCTTCGGATGTCTAGCATTAGCACTGACGAACCTGATTTTGACTTTGAAGATGTCCAAAGTTTTGACACTGAAGAACTTGTATCTGGTGTAAGCCTAGCGTTTTCTTATAATATCCGCATATATACTGACCAGTTACCTTTGCAACAATATCCGTGTTTAATAAAAGCTTATTACGGGAATGGGAAGGTCCCCCCAGCCAAAGCAAGGTTTAATTTAGATTTCAGTGTTCATCCACGATAAGGTAAAAAGGGCTTGCATTGGCAAGCCCACAACGCACATCGCCCCTTCCAAATCGCCGGATCAAGCGGCGAAGCGGAACAAGCGTTCAGTTCACAAAGCGCACTTCTCCCGTCGCTCTGGAATCACCCGCGATCTCGCCGCCCGCAGCCAGCGAATGCAACATTAATACTGGTTAAGCGGTCAAATAAGTCGGCGCATGTTGCATCGCCGCCGAGCGTGCGTTACAGGCGGCGCCAACCGCTCAAACAACGCGACCGGCGCGCGCGCGCAGTTTGATCCGGCCATCGCCGAAAGGCGCGTCACGCCGCTTCAGCGCTTCCTTTAGGCCGAGCTCGGCCATGTCTGTGCGAAACTGGTTGCGACGCGGCCCTTGCGACAGATGCGCGCGCGCGTCCAACTCGGCGGCGTAGCGCTGCGCCGTTCTGGCGCCGGCGAGCTCCATCTGCATGTTGACGACGCGTTTGTGCGTAGCGAGGATTTCCGCGTCAACATTGGAAAAGCGTCTTGCCAGCCCATTCGCCTCATCGTCGATCTGGTCGGCCGGATAGGCTTCCAGCGCCAGGCCGATCCGCGCCGCGTCGAGGCCGCTGATCGTATCGCCGCTGAACAGCATGCGCTTCGCCCATTGCGGCCCGCAATGATAGAGCCATAGATTGATCGGCGGCGTGCCATTCGCGCGCGCCGCCGGAAAGCCGATCTTGGCGTCGTCGGCGGCCAGCACGATGTCGCAGGAAAAGGCGAGGTCAGTGCCGCCGGCGAGACAGTTACCCTGGATCTTGGCGATGATCGGCTTGTGCAGGTCCAGCATGACGAGCGTCAGTTCCTGCTGCCGCTCCAGGTGCCAGGTATCGTCATCGATGGAGCCGCTGCGCGTGCGGTAGAGCGCCGGGTCATGGTCGGGCTCGCCAACCTCCTTGCCGCCGTAGCTATCGGTCAGATCATAGCCGGCGCAGAAGTCGCGTCCCTCGCCGCGCAGCAAAATGACGTTGACGTCGGTGCGGTCATCCGCTTCGAGCAGCGCTTCGTGGAGCTCCCGCAGCATCCGTCCGCTCAGCGCATTGCGCTTCTCCGACCGGTTGAGCGTGATCCGCGCCACGCGGTCCGTCACATCGAACGCGATCGTTTCGGTCGACTTCAGCCATTTACGCGCGCTGCTCATTCGCCTCCTCCTCGACCTAGCCGCCGACGGGCAAGGCGCCTCCCACGCGATAGCGCGGACCGTTCAGCCGATGATATGCCTGAAAGCGCCGGCATATCGAAACGCTGATCATCGCGCGCGGCGCTTGCATCACAGGCTTGATGCTGTGGCCATACGGCGTCGCCGACGCTCGCTTTCCGCATTGGCGGCGCAGTACACGGGGAAGCGAGCGTTTGGAGGGCCGCCTGATGAGCGATATCGTACGCGACCAGCTGGCGGAAGGCGTCTGCCGATTGACGCTGAACCGGCCGGATTCCTTGAACGCGCTGACCTACGCCATGTATGAGACGCTGATCGCGGAGTTCGAAGCCATTCGCTTCGATCCGAGCATTCGCATCGTCATCCTGACCGGCGCCGGCCGCGGCTTTTGCGCGGGGCATGACCTGCGCGCCAGCGGCTCCCCCGCCTGGGCCGCGCCCGGCCTCGGCAAGGCGCAGTGGAGTCGCGCAATCATGGCGAAGCTGGGCGCAATTCCGCCGCTGATCCGCGCCATTCCGCAGCCGGTGATTGCGGCGGTCAACGGCGTCGCGGCAGGGGCGGGTTATTCGATCGCTCTCGCGGCGGATCTGATCATCGCCGCGCGCGGTGCGAAATTCGTCAACGCGTTTCACAATGCGGGCACAGGCCACGAGTTGGGGCTGAGCTATATGCTGCCCCGGCTGGTCGGCGCGCAGCGGGCGGCGGAGCTGCTGCTAACCGGCCGGACTCTGCCGGCGGAGGAGGCGGCGGCGATCGGCATGATCCTCCGCGTCGTCGATGATAAAGCACTGATGGAGGAGGCGCTCACATTGGCCGAAGCCATCCTCGTCAACAGCCCGATCGGAATCGCGCTGACCAAACAGACAATGTGGCTGAATGCGAGCGCGCCAAGCCTTGAAGCGGCGATCGAACTGGAAAGCCGCGCGATTCTTATCAGCCAATCGAGCGAGGACACGGCCGAAAAGCGCAAATCTTTCTTGGAGAAGCGGCGGCCCAACTTCACTGGCCGCTGATCATCATGGCCGCCGCCCGATTTTCGCCGGGCGCGCCGCTTCGCGACGGGCGGCCTAGACCGGCCATTCAAGCATGAGCCGTCCGTAGGAAATGTTGATCCCCGCCTGGAAGGTCAGCTCGTCCTCCGCCAGCTTGAAATCTGGAATGCGCTTGAGCCATTCCTCGATGAAAATCGTCAGTTCCGAGCGCGCCAGATTGGCGCCGACGCAGCGATGCGGGCCTTGGCCGAAAGTGCCGACGCTATTGATTCGGCGATTGAAGTCGACCTTTAGCGGATCGGGATAGGTTGCGTCGTCGAAGTTCATCATCGCCGTTGCCGACATCACTTGCTCGCCGGCCTTGATCAGCGCCGGCCCAATCTGGCGATCGTTGACGCAAACGCGGCCGCCGCCGGCGGTGACGGTGGGAAAGCGGCGCAGCAACTCCTCTACCGCCGAGCTGACAATCTTCGGGTTCTCGACGATTTGTCGGCGATGGTCCGGGTTCTCCGCCAGAAAACGCGCCAGAAACCCGAGCGTGTTTGCAACCGAATCAAGTCCGCCGATCAGCAGCAGCGTGCACATGCTGTGGAGCCGCTCTTCCGGCATTTGGTCGCCGTCGATTTCGCGCGTTGAAAGCCAGCTGATGAGATCGTCGCCCGGATTAGCGCGCCGCTCTTTCACGATCGGGGCGAGATAGGCGGCAAGGCCGCCGATGATTGCGGCTTTATCGCTGCCAGGACGAATGATCTTGGCGACTTGCTCCAGAAGCTCGAGCCGGTGGTGTTCGGGTAGATCGACAAGACGCAGAAACACGATGATCGGCAGCTGAAAGGCGAAATCGGCCATGAAATCGCAGCGGCCCTTCGGCTGAAGGTTCTCGATTAGTTCGATCGCCAGCTGGCGGACGCCGGGAGCAAGCTCGGCGACGCCCTTGCGCGATAGCGCGATAGACAAATGATTGCGGTACTTTGTGTGTTCGGGCGGATCGAGGTGAATCGGCGTGAAGCCTACCGCCGGGTTATTGCAGCGCGGCACTACGAGCAGCTTGCTGGAAAAGCTTTCGCTGTCGCGCAGCACCTGCTCCGCCAACTTGCCGTCGGTCACATACCAATGGCCGCCATTGTGCCGCGTCCAGAAGATGAGCGGCGCTTTTTTCTTGAGATTATACAGCTCGACGAAGAAATCGGTTCCTGGAGGGCCGGGCTCGTAAATATCGTAATCAAATAGAAGTTCCGCCGGAACATGTTCCGGAACTTCCATGTTTTTGGGGTATATCGACATTTGAGGGCGCTCCCATTTAACTGCCGACTCCGCTCTCGCGGCGTCGCCGATTCCGCACGCTTCAATCGGCGGCTCCAATAGCTGGTCAATGGCGCAGTTAGGACGCCTCGTCGACGTTTTTCAAGGCGGTCGAAAAGGGATCGTATTCTTAATTTTATTGCCATCCTATGGCACAGAGGCGCGCCGCCGCGTACAAGGACAGCTGCAAAATTCAGAGGATTGGGCATGCCCAAAGTTACTTTTATAGACCCGGATGGGAATCAACATGTGCTCGACGCTGAGGAGGGGATGTCGGTGATGAAGGTCGCTGTGCATCACGGCGTGCCGGGCATTGAAGCCGACTGCGGCGGCGCCTGCTCCTGCGCGACCTGCCATGTCTATGTCGATCCCGCCTGGGTGGAGGCTGCCGGCGCTCCGGGCGGGACCGAGGCCGACATGCTGGAAGTCGCCGTCGATCCCGAAACTACGTCGCGCCTCGCCTGCCAGATCCAGATGACCAAGGAGCTGGACGGGCTGGTCGTCCGCATTCCGTTCAGCCAGCACTAAGCGGCTCGCCGGCGCCAGATTTGAACTTACGCGTCCGTCGCCGGGCGCACGGGCCGAGCCTGAAGGTCGCGAATTCCGATTCGGGCTGCGTTTCCCCTTCGGGTGCGCGTTGCCGGCGCCGAGTCATCACGGACACGCTGGATGGATAGATCGCGCGGGCGACCCGCTCTTCCCATTTGCCATGGCCCGCGCCCTTCCTATGATCATGCTCAAACAGGTTGACGTAGCGCAAGAGGCTTTGATGACGACCACTATTCCCGCCCTGCTCAAGGACGCCGCACGGCGGTTCGGCGGCAAACCAGTGCTGGTTAGCGCGGCCGACGGAACCATGAGCTTTGCCGATCTCGACGCCGAGGCGGACCGGGTGGCGCGCGCGCTGCTCGCGGATGGTTTTGTCAAAGGCGAGCGCATCGGCATCTGGGCTCCCAACATGTGGGAATGGGTTGCCGCCGCCGTGGGCGCGCAGAGGATTGGCGGCGTCATCGTCCCGCTCAACACGCGATTGCGCGGCGGCGAGGTGGCCGACATCGTGCGGCGCGTGCGGATCACGCGGCTGTTTTCGATCGGTGATTTCCTAAATCGCTATTATCCGGAGATGCTGCGCGATGAGCCGACGCCGAATCTGCGACGGATCATCGTGCTGCGGCCGGACCCGGCAAAGCTCGCCGGCGTTGAACAAGGCTGGGACAGCTTCCTGGCAGGCGGCGAAACGGTGGAGGCCGCCGTTCTGGCGGAGCGGTCAGCCGCCGTCACGTCTGCCGACATCGCCGACATCATGTTCACGTCGGGCACGACCGGTCTGCCGAAAGGCGCGGTTTTCGATCATAAGCGGTCGCTCGGCGGCGCGCGCGCCTGGTGCAAAATCGCCAGCATGACGGCCGACGATCGCTATTGCGTCTTTGGCCCATTCTCCCACAATGCCTCTTACAAAGCGGGCTGGGTTGCAGGGCTGATGGCCGGCAGCACGATCTACTGGCCCGACGCCTATGACGGCGCCTCAATTCTCGACCTCATCGCCAGGAACCGCATCACCGTCATGCCGGCGCCCCCTACCGTGTGGCAGGAGGTGCTTTCGCATCCGAACCGCAACGATTGGGATATCGGCGACCTGCGTTTCCTCAGCACCGGCGCGACAACCATCCCGATTGAGCTGATGCGAGGGCTGAGGCGCGAAACCAATATCGCCGTGCTATCTGCCGGCTACGGCATGACGGAATGCTGCGGCTCGGCCACGCATACATTGCCGGACGACGATATCGAACGGGTGGCGACGACCGTCGGCAAGGCGTTGCCTGGAACCGAAGTCTGCGTGGTCGACGCCAACGGACGGCCTCTGCCCCCCGGTGAGCCAGGAGAAGTGCTCATCCGCGACGACAAGCTGCTGATCAAATATCTCGACGACAGCGGCGCAACCAGCCCGGCGCTGGACGCCGAAGGATGGCTGCATACCGGGGATGTCGCCGCGTTCGATGCGGACGGCTATCTGAAGATCACCGGTCGGCTGAAAGATATGTATATTGTTGGCGGCTTCAACGTTTATCCGCTCGAGGTCGAGCGTCAAATGAGCGTTCTTGAGGGCGTGCAGTCCTGCGCCGTCATTGGGGTGCCCGACAAGCGGCTTGGCGAGGTTGGCCATGCCTTTATCGTCCGCGCCGCGGGATCGAGCTTGACGGAGGCCGAGGTCATCGCCTGGAGCAAAGCCAAACTGGCCAATTACAAGGTTCCGCGCGTGGTGACCTTTCTCGATGCTTTGCCGATGAATTCCACGGGCAAGGTCGTGAAATTCGCATTGAAGGAGCTGATTGAAGGAGCGGCCGCGATTTGATTCCCGCCGCGCCGGTAGGTCGCGAGCGGCCGGGGCTGCGAACGGCTGCGTTCTGGCCAGTTGAACCGTGCAATCGACGGCGAAAGCGTAGCGACCATGCTACGGCGCGCTCATCGCCAGCGAAGCCCGCCTTGGCGAGACATGATCTCTTTCCAATTCTGTCGGGCGGCGGGAGCGTATCGGCTAGGCGTGCGCAAGGCGCAGAAATTCCTCGCGCGTGCGAGGGTCGTCACGGATGACGCCGCATAGGCGGCTGGTCGTGAGGGTGCTTCCGAGCGTGTTGACGCCGCGTAGCGTCATGCAGCTGTGCTCCGCCTCGATGACCACGCCGACGCCCTTCGGCTCGAGAATGTCCTGGATGGCGTCGGCGATTTCCGCGGTCAATTTCTCCTGGATCTGCAGCCGACGCGCAAAACCGTGCACTACCCGCGCCAGCTTGGAGATGCCCACCACCCGGTTGGTCGGCAGATAACCGACGTGCGCGCGGCCGATTACCGGCAGCATGTGATGCTCACAGAAGCTGACGACCCGAATGTCCCGCACCACGATCAACTCATCGTAACCGCCAACCTCCTCGAAGGTGCGTTCGAGGTACTTTCGGGGTTCGTCGGCATAACCAGAGAACAGCTCACGGTAGGACCGCGCCACCCGTCCGGGCGTATCGATCAGACCCTCGCGCGCTGGATCGTCGCCCGCCCATTCGATAAGAACCCTAACGGCCGCTTCGGCCTCGGCCTGGGTCGGCTTCGCCATTCCCGTGTCTCCAGAATCGTTTGTTTAGGCCCGTCGACCACCTCTGGCAAGGTAATACAGCCCGAGGATATGAGGCAATTCGAGCCCGGCCATAGCGAATTGCGTTGGACCTTTCTGTCCAGCATCGAGCGACGGCTCTTAGTGCGATCGCGCGGGCGCTGCAAATAGGCGGTGCGCCTTAATCGCATTTATGATCGTTCTTGGCTCTCGCTTGCGCTGGTTCTTGAAAGTCACTGATATGGCGACCTTATTAGCGTCCCCGTTGCTTTCTTTGCATTACGGTCAATCATCATCCCCACTGGCCGTATACTCGGGCGGGTCCTTGCGCCTTGCAGGATCCGCTCTTTTTTTGGCGACTGAGATCGCTGAGACGCGCCGCCGCCAAGGCGGCTCGGCAGCAATGACTTGCTTCAACGGCAGGAGAAGGAGACGATCGTGTCACAGGGCGCCAGGATCGACGCTGGATTGACCGTCGCGATCATTGGCGGCGGGCAGGCTGGCGCAGAAGTCGCCACGCTGGTGCGTCAAAACGGCTTTCCTGGCCGCATCATTCTTTTCGGAGAAGAAAGCCATCTCCCCTACATGCGCCCGCCTCTCTCCAAGGCCTATCTTTCCGGCGAGATCGGCGCCGAAGCGCTGATCTACAAGGCGGCCGCGGTCTATGCGAAAGCGGGGGTGGAACTGCGTCTTGGCCACAGCGTCGCCGCCATCGACCGCGGCGCCCAACGGCTCTCGCTCGCAGGCGGCGAAAGCCTCTCCTATGACAAGCTCGTCATCGCGACCGGCGGCCGGGCGCGCAAGTTGAGCGTTCCTGGCGCACAGCTCGGCGCTATCTTCTGTCTGCGCACGATCGCCGATGTCGTTCTGCTACAGCCGCAGCTGCGTCGTGGCCGTCGCGTCGTCATCGTCGGGGGCGGCTATGTCGGCCTCGAGTTCGCGGCCGTCGCGATCAAGCGTGGCCTCGCTGTGACCGTGCTCGAAGGCGCGCCGCGCGTGCTGGCGCGCGTGACGGCGCCAGAGGTGTCGGCCTTTTACGAGCGCTTCCATCGCGCCGCCGGCGTCGAGATTCACACCGGCGTCGCCGTCAGCGGATTTGCGGCTCGCCGGGACGGCGACAGCGTCGGCGCGGTGCAATGCAGCGACGGACTCTCGATCGCCGCCGATTTCGTCCTCGCCGGCGTCGGCCTGGTTCCCAACACGGAGCTCGCCGAACAGACCGGCCTCGTTGTGGACGGCGGCATCGTCGTCGATGCAAGCATGCGCACCAGCGATCCGAATATTTTCGCGATCGGCGATTGCGCCATCCATGCGGAGCATGGCTTCCTACGCCGCAGGATCCGTCTCGAATCCGTGCCGAACGCGCTCGAACAGGCGCGGACGGCGGCGGCGGTCATCGCCGGCAAGCCGGCTCCAGCCGCGACCGCGCCATGGTTCTGGTCGGATCAATATGACCTCAAGCTGCAAATGGCCGGCATCTCGGAAGGCTATGACGAAGTCGCCATTCGCGGCTCGATGGAGCGCGCGTCCTTCGTGGCCTTTTACCTCAAGGATGGGCGCGTCATCGCCGCCGACGCGATCAATCGCCCGGCCGAATTTATGGCCTCGAAAAGGCTGATCGCGGACAGGGCGAAGGCCAGCGCGCAAAACCTCGCCGACGAATCAGCGCCCCTGAAATCCCTCATCGCCGCCGCAGTCGCGTAAGCGTTGGATGGATATCATTGCGTGCGCGCAGATCGTGTTCGCCGCCTTCTCAATGTCACGCCATGCGCGAGCAGCGAATACGGGATTCATCACATACGTGCTGTAGCGTGTCCGTTGCTCGACGGCAGCCCCTCGCGCAAGTAAAATGTATGCCTTCCGGTTGGGAGTCAAAGCGCGCCCCGAAACGGGGTCACAACGCCAAGCCGAGGCTAAGCGTGCGAGGACCTTTTTGTTTTGACGTCTTGAACGTCTGTTTTGTTTTCGTGCGAGGCGGAGGCAGCCTCATTTCGATGCGAAAGGTCAGTCGAGTCGTTGGATGGTTTCGGTGGCGAGGACGCGCGTGTCGAAAACCGCGCGGCGCCGTAACGACGGCGCACTCGTTTGTGGGAATGATTGTGGGAGCCGTAACGGTGGGTCTCGTGGTCTCCAGTGTTGGGGCGGTCGTCTTGGACGTTGTCGACTACACCATCAAAGTGTCGCAGCAAATTGAACGAAAACGCGGTGGGTTATCCGCCGCGGGCGTGAGGCAAGCGATCCAGCCGCTGCAGATCGTTTTCGCTGGCGACTTAGCGCGTGGAGCAAAAAAATAAATCACAAGGGCAAAAAGCATGTCGCGGCCATATGCGCTTTCCTTCTCGGCGCTCCCCTTTGCGCTTCGGCCGCCCCTTTGCTCCCCCATCCGCTCGACGGCGACTCTCCGGCCTTCTTCGGAGCGACGCTGCATAAGGTCCTCGTCTTCGGCCGCAACAGCCGCCGCACCGTCGAGGAATTTGCGGGCGAACAAAAGCTCGACGCTTCAGACCTTCGTCGCAAGTTCGCGGCGTCGGGCCTCATCCGATGCGGCCACGCGCATGGCGCCGGCCAGCTCACCTTGACCGACGATCTCTTAACGACGGCGGCGCATGTCTTCTTCGACGAAGACGGCGCCCTGCGCGCCAAGACCTGCACCTTCATCAATGAAATCGACGGCCACGAAGTGACAACCAAGATTGATTTGTCGTCGATCGTCGCCGGCAGCAAGAACCCCTATGCCGTCGCGGGGGTGCACGACTGGGCGGTGGCGCGCTTGACGCGGCCGGTCACCGGGGCGCAGCCCTATGGGCTCGCGGGGACGGAGAGCCCGAACATGCCCGTCGAATTCGTCGCGCGCGGCCAAGTCGATTGGCGCAAGGGCCGCGAGATGTCGATGGAAAAATGCGCCCTGCATGATCAATTGTCGGCCGGCGAGGAAGGCACACGCGAGTTTTCCTTCGATTGCGAGACCGGCGACGGGGGGTCCGGCGGCGCGTTGATCGTCGGCGAAAAGGGCGATCCTTTGGTCGGCGCCATTCTGGTCGGTTGGCGCAGCAATAATCCGTCCCATTTGGCGCCTTTCTCGCCAGGGCATTACAATTTCGCCGTGACGATCGAAGGCGCGTTCAAGAAGGCGGTCGTCGCCTCCGCGGCTAAGACCGTCGCCGCAAGAAAAGCGCTCGGACCTGGCGGATGAACGACGAAGTAAATACGTGCGCGCTTCTCGTTCGGCCGCGATGAAATTGGCCCGGTCGTCCCCGCATCTACCGTTGAGCCGCGATCCTGACGCGAGCGGTCGTCCTGATCCCGTCCATTTCACAAGTCAGCGCAGCTCGCCCGTTCTGGAATGATGACGGACTTGACCGCTGCTATAATGACGCGACGGCTCTATTGCAACAGTGCGACCTTCGTGAGTTGGGTACGCGGCCGGGCCGCTCCCCCAGTAATAGCCGAAAGGTACCGCAGTGGGGGCAACTTGCGCGTTAGCGGCGCCTAAAGAAGCCATGCTCAGGCTGAAGCCAACAAGAACGACCTTTAAAATCGTGTCCATCTTTAAAGCCTCCTAATTGCAGCGGCGCAGCTCCCGCCTTCTGCCGCTGCTTGCTTCCCATCTCGGGAATTCATTGCTCGCTTTAGATGTTCCTTCGGACGGCATTTCGCAATAGCCAGCCAAATTGTGATGGAGCTTACCGCCAATCCGGCTGACGAACTCATCTAAACTTATCTCGGCCATCTGAGGCTCTCCTGTCCTGAGAGGGGATAATGTGACGATCACATCCTCTGGGACAGGAGGCTTCAGGAACGATCCGCCAGCCCCTCAACCGCTCCTCCACCCGGGGCCAGATCGGCTGCGCCGCGCCGCTCGACAAACCACGTTGCTTTTTTGACCCGATCAGCGGCCGCCGCTTCTCTTGCACTTGTCGCGGAAGGTCTTGCGCGCCTTGCCATGCAGGCCCTGTGCACCAGCCTGCTGCGAGCAGCTCTTCGATACCGCCTGCTTGTGCGTGTGAGCGGCGGCGGACCCGGGATTAAACGAGCCGCCGTGGCGGGCGCCCGGGACCGGTCGATAGACGCCCGCGGTGGCGCCGGCCGGAAGGTTGAGGGCCTGAGCCAGGGCCGCGCCGGCCAGCAAGGTCAGAACGCCGGCGACGGGAAGAATTCGATTCAATTTCACTTCATTGCTCCATTAAATGGCTAAAAGCCAGACTGGAAAATGGCAAATGTTTGCAAACAACCATTCAAACTGAAGCCGCAGCGTTTGGAATTTCCGAGAGAACCTTGCGCCGCGCGTCGCGGGAAATAGGCGTCAAAAAAGTGAAGGAAAGGGAAGGGAAGCGAACGGCCGATGGTTTTGAAGCCTCGAATATGACCAACCTTACTAATCCGACATTCTCCAGATGGCCACCGGTTCGAGCACAATTTGAGCCGTCAGGACGAAGGCCCAAGGCCTGAGATACTGGTCGACAATCGCGTGTATCTTGCTGTTTGTACCGCCCTTCGTGACCCCGATGGCCTGAAGCTCGGCCCCCCTTTTCCACCGCTGGCACAGCGGTGTGCCTTAACATGGGAGCTGTCCAAGGCCACCGCGTCCGGTGGCTCGGAGGGTGCTGCGACCGTCTCGAATATTTTCTGCCAGATGCCGCGATCGCTCCACCGGGCGAAGCGGTTGTAGATCGTCTTCGCAGGGCCGTATTCGCGTGGGCAATCAACCCAGCGGCAGCCGATCTTCAGAACGTGCATGATCCCGCTGAGAATGCGTCGTTGCGGTCCAGGTTGGTTCGTCGGCAGATGCGGCTCGATCTTCGCCCACTGCCCGTCCGTGAACCAGAACAAATGCGATTCCATCGGCTAACCCCCCAATCCTTTGGCCAACCGTTTGAATCAGAATATGGTTAATCAGGTCTTAACCCTAGCAGCTGATGGGCAATCGATCGCAATTACTACGAGATTCCAAATCGAAAAAGTTTCCTTTATGACCCTGCCCATGCCGCCATCCGCTTTCCCATAGTTCCCGCGAAATCTTTCCCATCCGCACTACGCCACAGCAAGGTTCGCCGGATCCTACCCAAGCACGTCGGTCACGCATTTGGGGTCGAAGGATGGTTGTTGCTCCTTTTCGGACGCGGTGTGCGCTAGCCGCGATCATCGAGAAGACCTCGGACAAATAACCTCACCGCTTCGCGTGTTCGCCGATCGAGCGATTCGGGCTCCATCGGAACGCCGAGCAAGGCCAAGCGCGAAATCCGGCCCAGCACGATGCTGACAAACAGATCGGCGGCGAGCGCAGTATCTTTGATTGCGAAACGATGGGCGCTGGAAAAGCGATCGAGGACAGCCTCGACGAGGCTGATCTGGCGATTCAATCCTTCCTGGACAGCGAGCTTGCCGAGTTCGGGAAAACGCTCTCCTTGCGCCGAGAGAATGCGGCTTAGAGCAATCGACGAAGGAGCCAGCGCGAGGTCGATGAAGCGCCGCGCGAGGATCAAGAGCGTCGCCTCAAGGCTCTTGCCGCTGAGGCCCTTTTTGAATTCCGCCTCCAGCGGGCCATAGATCGAAAGGATGCGCCGCCGCAACACGTCGGCGAATAATTGGCTCTTGTCGGCGTAGCGCGCATAAAGCGTCGCCTTGCCGATCATGGCGGCTTCGGCGAGGCGCTCCATCGACGTCGCCTCGAAGCCATGCCGCATGAACATTTCCGTCGCGATTTCAAGCAGACGCTCGTCCCGCTGCGCCGCCGCCGCTTTGGTCGGGCGCCCGCTCCGGACCTGTGCCGAGCCGTGAGGCTCTTCCGCGCGCTTTTGTTCCGGACTGGTTTTCATCGCCTTTTCCCAAACCTCCGCATAAATTTTTTCAAAATCCGGGCTTGCCGAACGCCGAGGGAAGATATAGAACGAAACGGTATCGTTCTATTATGGCAGTCCGATGGACATTTCCGCAAGCTCTCTTTCTCGCCGCATCACCCCGCCCAGGGAAAACGAGCCTCGGGCGGACGTCGGCTCCTTCGTTCCTCTTCGCGGAGAAGCTCCACCCGCGACGCCGCTCAGCCCCTCTGCGCCGCAAGGTACTACGGCCCCGACGCCAGTGTCGCCCCCTGGATTCCCCTGGAAGCAGGCATTGGTCGGCATCGCGCTCGTCCTCGGGCTGGCGGCTTCCGGCCTCTTCGGCTGGCATTGGTGGACGCAAGGCCGCTTCGAGGAGACGACGGACAATGCCTTCCTGCAGGCCGACAAGGTCGTGGTTGCGCCGAAGGTCGGCGGTTTTGTCGCCGAGGTTTTCGCCGCCGACAATCAGCCGGTGCAAGCCGGTCAAGTTCTGGCGCGCATCGACGATCGGGATTTCCGGATCGCTGTTCAGCAGTCTCAGGCCGATCTCGACAAGGCGCGCGCTAGCATCGAGGGCGTCGCCGCCGCGCTTGACTCAGCAACAGGCGAAGATCGAGGAAGCCAAGGCGGACGTCGCCAATATGACGGCGGCGCTGGACTTCGCAACCGAGGAACAGACCCGCTACGGCGCACTTCTGCAAAAAGGCGCGGGCACGATTCAGCGCTCGCATCTGGCGGAGTCGGATCTTCTGCAGAAGCAGGCCGCCCTTGACAAGGCGAAAGCCGGCTATGACGCCGCTCAGAAACAGACGGAGGGTCTGCGCTCGCTCGAGGCCGGCGCGCGCGCGAGCCTGCAGCGCGCCGAAATCAATCTGGAGCAAGCAAAGCTCAATCTCGAATATACGACGATAGCGGCCCCAATCGACGGCGTCGTCGGCGATCGGGCGCTGCGCAAGGGGCAGCTCGTGCAGCCCGGCTCCAATCTGCTGACTCTCGTGCCGATGGGCAAGGCGATCTATCTCGTCGCCAACTTCAAGGAGACGCAAGTCGGCGCCATGGCCGAGGGACAGGCCGTGACCTTCACCGTCGACGCGTTTGGCGATCATCTCTTCCACGGCCGCGTCGACAGTTTCGCGCCAGGGACGGGCGCGCAATTCGCTTTGCTGCCGCCGGAAAACGCCACCGGCAATTTCACCAAGATCGTGCAGCGCGTCCCGGTCAAGATTTTGCTCGATGAGGGCGACCCCTTAATCCAGCGGCTGCGCCCGGGCCTCTCGGCCGAGGCGACGATCGACACCCGAGACGAGCCCAATCAGGCCGGCCGCGATGTTGCGATGAAGGAGCAAGATGCGCGTTTCTGAGCGGCAGGCCAGCGCCGGCGATTGGCTGGCGGTCTTCGGCGCGATTCTCGGCGCCTTCACCGCCATTCTCGACATTCAGATCACCAATTCTTCGCTCGCCGAGATCCAAGGCGCGATCGGCGCCTCGGTGGAACAGGGCAGCTGGATCTCGACCGCCTATCTTATGGCCGAGATTATCGTGATCCCTTTAACCGGCTGGCTCGGATCGGTCTTCGGCCTTCGCCGCTATCTTTCGGTCAACACCGCGCTCTTCATCGGCTTCTCGATCGCCTGCGCGCTGTCGACGTCATTGACGCAGCTGATCATCTTTCGCGCCGGCCAGGGTTTTACCGGCGGCGTCCTGCTCCCGACCGCCGTCACCATCATCCGCACCCGCCTGCCGAAGGCGCAGCAGGGCACAGGCATCACCCTTTTCGGCCTAACGGCGACATTGGCGCCCGCACTCGGCCCGACCGTCGGCGGCTGGCTGACCGATAGTTTCTCTTGGCATTATATTTTCTACCTGAACCTCATTCCGGGTCCGATCGCCGCCATCATTCAGCTCAGCACTTTGCCCAAACAAGCAGCCCGATGGGCCGAGTTGCCGAAAGGAGACTGGTTCGGAATCGGCGCGATGGCGATCGGCCTCTCGAGTCTCACCTTCGTGCTCGAGGAGGGGCAGCGCAAGGAATGGTTCGAGTCGGACATCATCAGTCGCTTGTCGATCGTCGCGGCGGTCGGCGTTTTCTGCTTCGTCCTGCGCGAGCTGACGGCGGCGAAGCCTTTCATTAATTTGCGCATCCTTGGCAATCCGACCATCGGCGCCTCCTGCGCGCTGATGACGGTGCTGGGCGCCGTCTCGCTCGGCTCGACCTATGTCATCCCGCTCTATTGCGCGCAAATTCAGGGTTATAACGCCGAACAGATCGGCTATGTCGTCATGTGGAGCGGCTTGCCGCAGCTTGCGCTGTTTCCGGCCATGCCCTTCCTGATGAAACGGTTCGATCCCCGCATGCTCGTCGTCGTCGGAACGCTGCTGTTCGCCTCGAGCTGCTTCATCAACGTGAATCTCACGCATGACGTCGGCATGGATCAGATGATCTTGCCGCAGCTTCTGCGCGCCGCCGGCCAGCCGCTGTTCGGGATCCCGTTGTCGCAGTTGGCGACTGCTAATCTTCCGCCGCGCGAGACGGCGGATGCGTCCGCCCTGTCGAACATGATGAAAAATCTCGGCGGATCAGTCGGCATCGCCCTGCTTTCCACCATGATCGAACGCCGCGAACAGTTTCACTTTTCAATCCTCGCCGAAGCGATGACGCAAAACGCCGTGCGGACGCAGGAGCGGATCGCCATGCTGATGGCCGGAGCGCGGGGCGCCGTCGCCGATCCCGTCCTCGCCAAGGCGCAGGCGCTGATGGCGATCGCAGCTCAAGTCCGGCGGGAGGCTTATGTGTCAGCTTATGCCGATGCGTTCTGGGTTGTCGGCGTTGGGCTCGTCATCAGCCTTGCCGCGATCGCTCTGCTGCGAAAGCCGGAGCGCTCCCAACAGCGGATCGAGGGCGAATTAGGCCGGGCTCATTCGCTACTTGAGGGCGACCGGTCGCGTTCCAGAGACCGGCGACAGTGCGCTTAGCGGCCTTGCGAAGATGCGCTGTGAGCTTCGGCCGTGGGGTGGGCGATTAAAAGACTCGCCGGCGGCCTCGATTGCGCTGGATAGCCTGCTATGCTCATGAATTTGAAAAGCGTTGGAGCCGGTTCGCCTGCCGGGCAGGCGTATCTTGGTGCGTCGACGAAAGCGGCGCGAAGATTAAAGGCGGGTGGACCTATCTTTACCGCGCCATCGGCAAGCAAGGAAAAGACGCAACGCCCTCACTGGACGTGCCACCTGCGCCGCGAATTTGAGGGCGCTCGATAGGGAGGTCAGGATCTTCGTCCCACGCCAGCGATCATCAAGAAACTCTGCCCCGCACACCCTGACCTCGACCTCACGCCCAAGGCCGAGGTGGTTTTCTTTTGCATACCCGTTTGTGGGAAGGCATAAACTAGGCAATTCGTCGAAAGAGTGACGAGGACGCTAAAAAATAAGAATTTTGTAAATGTTCTCTAAGGACAGGTTTCTGTTGGCTTGTATATTCGTCGCGGGGACCGTTCAAGACGATGCTCGGCCGTTCCTGGGGGGAAGCCATGGGTGAAGACAAAAGCCCTTATTGTAGACGACAGCTAACTCAGCAAGGGACAATTGACGCTCCTTGGGTGCGTCGCGTGGGCGGGCCGGCGACATTCGCTGCTATCGCTTGTCTCGCATCCACGCCGCTCCACGCGCAACATGATCCAGGCGTGAGAGGCGGATTCGAAAATACCGCCGGGGAGTTGCAACGTAGAGGAATACCCATTCCACATCCGCCGTTGATCAGTCGCAACCCCACAAGCGGAGCCACGATTCAAGTCAATGAGAAGGCCTTGTTTATCGAAGGGATAAACCGGGCCGGTCAATTGGAATCGACGTGCGACACCTGCGCGGACGTTACGGACGGCAGCCCGGTCATAGGCCTTGGCGAACTCGATCCGCTCTTTCCTCAGTTCCACACCAATTCCAACGGTCTCGGCGCGAGGCACAATGCCGACCAATGTTTCTTGTGTCACGCCCAACCGAGCTTAGGCGGCTCGGGCGGATTCATCGTCCCCAATCCAGGGAAAGGCGCGCCGCTGGCATCGGAAAACCCCCTGTTCAGACTGGTGCCGCATCGCTTCGGGAAAGAAAATTACGCCCCGAGATTTGAGGAGCAGTTTGGTCCGATCCGCGAGGTTCGCTTCAAATATAACCCCGATGGAACCCGCGACGGCAGCGTGCATCAGCTGTTCACGGTGCGAGGTATCAACAACGATCCTACAATCCGAAACTGCGCAATCAGGCAGCCGGATTTTGCCGCCGAACAGGCGCGCGGGAACCTCTCCTTTCGCATTCCGCTCCAAATGTTTGGGCTAGGCCTGATCAATTCAATTCAGGACCGGGAGATTTTAGGCCGTCACGCGGCCACCGCTTCCTTGCGCGCGCCGCTTGGCATCGAGGGCCATCCAAACCGCAGCGGCAATGACAACACAATCACAAGATTTGGCTGGAAGGGGCAGAACAAGTCGATCACAATGTTCGCCGCGGAAGCCTACAACGTCGAAATGGGAATCACCAACGAACTGTTCCCGACCGCGAAGGAAGAGGATCCAAACTGCAATGGCGCGGGAAAGCCGGCGCCAAATGACGTCACTCGCACGCAGCTGGACGACCATGGCAATCAAGCCTTTCGCAATCCATTGCACATCATGGCGGATTGGATGCAATTCACGTTCCTGATGCGATTTATGGACGCGCCGCAGCCCGACCCGAATCCCTCGGCGAGCGCGCAACGTGGGGCGAAAATTTTCAACGAGATTGGCTGCGCCTTATGTCATACGCCGCAAATGCAGACGGCTCCGGCGATGAATAGCGCCGTCCTGCAAAATCGCCCGGTCCACCTGTTTTCGGATCTCATGCTGCATCACATGGGAGGCAGGCTTGCTGACGATATCATCCAAGGAGCGGCGGGGCCGGACGAGTTTCGAACGACGCCTCTTTGGGGCGTGGGACAAAGGATGTTCTTCCTTCATGACGGCCGAACCAGCGACCTGTTAGCTGCGATTAATGATCATTTTTCGCCGTCGCTTGGGTCGTATCCACCATCCGAAGCCAATGCGGTCATAAAGCATTTCGTCGCGTTGCCGCCTGCTGAACAGCAGGCGATCCTCGATTTTCTTCGGTCTCTTTAACGGGGACAGCGCCCCTATAGTTATAACTGATTGCGATCAGCGCGGATGGCAATGGACAGCGATGGCAAGCCGCTGCCGACGTGATGCCCCTTGACTGATCACGCTTTCGGATCTCCAGGCCCAGCAGGCTTTCCTTCCGCATCGACACGGCTTCGACCAAGGCTGGGCGAGAGAAACCTGGCGCGGCTTCTATTGCCGGCATCTATTTTCACGCGCATGCGCTATCCTGTCGAAACTGCAAAATTGATGGGGCGTCGATGCACTGGGGCCATCTTCATTACCTGCCGCTCAGTCTGCCGTTCTTTTCGATCCTCGTCGGAATATTCATTGTCCTCGGCGCGCTGATTCAGATGGGGGCCTTGCACTACGCCTATACGCGCCTCGGCGTAAGCTCCGGCGCCGCCCTGCTTCTTCTCTTTGGTTCGCTTTTTGGCAGCTATTTCAATATTCCGGTGGCTAAATTGCCCGAGCAACAGGTGTTATCCGGGCAGGAAATCGAGTTCTTTGGGATGCGCTATGTGGTTCCCGTCGTGGTGGAGTGGCCCGGCACCGTGATTGCCGTGAACATAGGCGGCGCCGTCATTCCCAGCTTGATGGCATTGTATTTGCTCGTCAAAAACCGATTGTGGTGGCGCGGCCCGTTGGCCACCGCCGGGCTCTGGTATGCCACCGGCTGGCCTACCCGGTTCCTGGTCTCGGCATCGCAGTGCCTGTGTTCGTGCCGGCCGTTACGACGGCAGTGATAGCGTTGCTGCTCTCGCGCCAATACGCCGCGCCGTTGGCTTACATCAGCGGCAGCCTTGGCACGCTCATCGGGGCCGACCTGCTGAATCTTGGCAAGATCCAAGGGCTTGGCGCGCCGATCGCGTCCGTTGGCGGAGCAGGAACATTCGACGGTATTTTTCTAACCGGAATCGTGGCGGTGCTGCTTGCAAGCTTCACTGGAAATCCGGGCCGTCCGCGCTTCGATCCGGAGCGGCAAAGGTCGTCGGCCCGATAATTGGCTTTGGTTAGCGATTGGGGCGCTGACTTGTCCGGACATCGTCACGGGACGCCCGAGGCGCACCCGCTTGATCCTCATCCGCCAATGCTGCGTCGAGCCTCGTCTGCTTCCTCCGCCAAGTGCTGCAAGAATGCAAAGAAGCCCGGCGATTGGCCCTTGAACAGCCCGCTGGCCGCGAGGCCTCTGAGAGCCGCCTTCGCACCAAAGATTTCTGCCGAGGTCGAGACCGGGCGAATGACTGAAACGACCGGAAAATTTCGACTGAGGAACGGGCATGGCTCGGGCATAATCAGGTTGGTCTGGAAGTCTTCCCGGCCGAAGGGAGGGGGAAAGGGAGGGACATTGAGGTTAGGAAAGACCAGCGTCGGATTCTTGGTGGTGGAATCGGTCAGAGGCGCCAGCGGGTCCGCGACCGCGTTTCCAGCTTTGTCCTGCCATGTCTGGAAATGCATGGTCTCGGTCGGTCCGATACTGAGCAGAATCCGCAAGACCTCTCAATTCGTCACCCTCAGGGCGAGGGTGGGATAGAGGCTGGTTCCGCCTTGCTCGATCGAGGCGAAATGGAATGCCGCCGTGTTGGCGATGGCCTGAATGTGGTCGTCTGGAGAGAGGTCTTTGTCGGTTCGCGGGATTGCCGGAAAAATTCCCTGGCTCAAGCTCGGGATCGCCTGCGGAAACTGGAACGACGGGTCAAGATCAGGGTTATGGGTGCGGCTGCGGTATCTGGTGTACCAACTGGTGTCGACAGTGAGCTCCATGAGATTGGTGAGCCGCTTTCTTGTTTTGTCGGCCCCCGTCGCCTGACTGCCTTTCAAGGTGCGAAATCTTTCCAAATCAATTGGCTGCGCGCCTTTCGAAACAAGGTAGGCGTTGATGAAGGTCTCGTGGGTGAATTCATCCTCGGTATTGTCGTGGATGTATTGATCCATGTCTCCGTCGAGGTTCTTCAGCTTGGCTGTGTAGACCGGATTCCCGCTGCCGCCCGGGACTTCCTTATCCTGGATTCCTCCAAGTTCGTTGTATTGCACCCAAAGATCGGTCTCGATGATTTCAATCGCAGCCAGGAATCTCAGGATGTCGATATCGCCCTTTCGAACTGGGCGATCTGTGTCGTCAGCGTCGCCGAAAGCGGCGGATTCGCCGGCCGTCAGGCTCGCGACGGCTGTGGTCGCCCCAGCCGCGGCAATGCCGCTTTTCAAGAACGCGCGTCGATTTGCGTACCGATTCGTAGCGCTCATTGTTGGCTTCATGTGTCCTCCCGCAATTTCAATGTGTCTTCGATCGCGGCGGCGTCGCGGCGTCGTGTGCGCCAGGTAAGTTCAGCGCCGCGTTGCAGAGCTAGACGGCTCTGTCTTCACTGGCAAATGAATAAGAGGCTAAATTCTAACTTCCGAGTTAGTTTCCAAACGCCGACGAATACTGTATGTGAAGGCGTTCTGACTTTTGCCTGGGAGGTTCTATGCCAAGCAGCACCAGACGCGTTCTAGTCATAGAGGACGACATTGAAACCGCCGGTCAGCTTGTCGATTGTCTGCGGACGGGAGGTTACGACGTCGATCTCGCTCCCGATGGCGACGAGGGACTGAACCGCGGTCATCTCAAGGATTATGCGGTGATGACGATCGACCGCATGTTGCCCGGGATCGACGGAGTCGAGATCATTAGACGCCTGAGGCACGCCGGCGTCGCCACCCCAGCCATCATCATCACCGCGCTCGGCGAGGTCACTGAGCGGGTGCGCGGACTTCGAGCGGGCGGCGACGACTATCTCGTAAAGCCCTTTGCATTTGCCGAAATGCTGGCGCGCGTCGATGCGCTTGCCCGGCGTAGCGCCACCGTCGTGAAGGCGACCATGCTGCGGATTGGAGATCTGGAGATGGACCTTCTGTCCCGCTCCGTGCGACGCAGCGGCAGAGAGATCGAACTGTTGCCGCGCGAATTCCAATTACTGGAATATCTTGTTCGCAATGCCGAGCAGGTCGTTCCCCGGACTATGTTATTGCAGCATGTTTGGGACCTGCATTTCGATCCGATGACGAATATCATCGACGTTTACGTTGGGCGACTGCGTCGCAAGCTTGATAACGACGCCGCCTATCCGCTGATCCATACGGTTCGCGGCGTTGGATTTCGGCTCCGTGCTCCCCATTAGCGTTCTGCGATCGTCGACACTGCGACTTGCGCTGATCTGTATCGGGCTATTTGGCGCCGGCGTCTTCGTCCTCTTTGGCTACGTATATTGGTCGACTATTTCGTTCGTGCGAAGCCAGTCCGATCGCATCATGGAGTCAGAGAACGCAACGCTGAGACGGGCCTACGACCGGGGCGGCGGCGATTCTGTGATACAGGGAATTAGACAGCGCGTTGGAGAACCGGGACCCGATCAGAGAGCATACCTTCTCGCCGACGCATCCTTCAGCCTAGTCGCCGGCAACCTGAATTCCTGGCCTAAGTTGGCGGGTGACGGCGAAGGATTTGCGACTTTTGCCGCGCCCGTTGGGAATTCGCAGCGCGCATCGCGAATCCGCGGTCGGTACGATACCCTCCCCAACGGCTATCATCTTCTCGTAGGACAAAATATCGACGACCGCGACGGATTCGTCAGAACTATTGAGATCGGGTTCGTTGGCGCGATCGTCTTTGTGTTCACCCTCGCAGCGGCCGCGAGCATGGCCATCTCGCGGCGCACTATAGGGCGGATCGAGGCAATCAACGCAACGAGCCGTGAGATCATGCAGAGTGGTCTCAACAAACGTATCCCGGTTCGCGGGACCAAAGACGAATGGGATCATCTCTGCGAGAATCTGAACTCAATGCTCGACCGCATCGAAGAGTTGATGCATGGGATCAGGCAGGTATCCGACAATATAGCGCACGACCTGCGAACTCCTTTGTCGCGCCTGCGCGGGCGTCTTGAGCGGGCGTCCAAGCAACGGCTCAGCGCCGACGAGTCCCAGGCGGTGATGTGTGACACCATCGGCGAACTGGATGGAGTCCTCGCGCTATTCTCAGCGATGCTTCGAATTGCCCGGCTGGAGGCCAACGAAGGCGCGGCGGGTTTCCACGCGGTCGACCTGACGGAGATCGCCGACCAAATCGCGGAGCTACTTGACGCCGCGGCCGAGGAGAAGGGTGGGCACGTCAAGCTCGTCGCGTCGCAGCCTGTTCTGGTGGACGGCGATCGAGACCTCCTCTTCGACGCCATCGCCAATCTTGTCGACAACGCGGTCAAGCACGGCGGCGACGACGGCGAAGTCACGATCGAGGTTAAACAAGGCGCAGAAGGTCCAATTCTCGCGGTCCGCGACCGCGGGCCCGGCATTCCAGCTGATGAGCGCAAGAACGTGCTCAAGCGGTTCTACCGGCTGGAACGGAGCAGGAGCACGCCGGGCAACGGCCTTGGCCTCAGTCTCGTCGCCGCTGTCGCGCAATTGCATGGCGCTCAAATCGCAATGGCGAGCAACGAGCCAGGGTTACGCATCGAACTCTGTTTCCCAACGTCCAAAAATCAGGCCTAAGCAGCGCCGCGCGGAGCGCGCCGGTGCGCAAACGTTGATCACAACGATTGCGCGGCGCATTTCCTCAGCGCAATCCGGCCAGCTTGCGCTGCTCGGCCGGCAGCCGTGGACGAGCCGCCGAAGGCATTGAAATTTAGACAGGGCTGGAAACGCGCCGCGATATTGACAAGTAAAACCGATGAAACTGACAATGCCTTCTCGTGTGACGGGAGGTGCGCCTGTGCGCCTCCCAAGAAGGAGGGGATCTCAGATGGCTATCTATCAGAGCATGCAGCGCGTGCGGTTTTCCAGCCCGGATGACTACAAGAAATTCCAGATCGTGTTCAAGGATGTCCGCCTTCACTTGAAGAAGCTTCCGGGATTTCTGCATCTGACCTGGTGGGTTCATCCCGATGATCCTCATTGGTACAATGAAGTCAGCATGTGGACCAGTTTTGAGGCGCTGAAAGACTGGCACATGAACACCTACCACAAGCATGCGAAAGAGTGGGCTGTGCGCTCTGGCGCGATCATGGAAGACATCATCGTCAATTTCGAGTTCAAGAACGCCAGGCTAATCCGCGTATGCCCTACCTGCGCGCACATCCAGGACATGCCCTTTGAGATCAACAAAGAGCAGGAAACGCTCAGCCAGCCATGCCCGAAGTGCGGCTACTGCTTCCCAGTCATGGCTGAAACCGACAATAGCACAGCCGTGTTCAAGGACGTTCCGGTCCTTCCCGCCTTTGAGCACGTCGCCAGCGCCTGAGGGCGACAACCCGCGCGGCGCGACAGCACGCTTCGGATCGCGCTCTTGCGTCGGCCGGCGCCTCAGCCTCGCCTTCATCGAGCGCGTCGCGCACGCGTGGTGATCCCGCTGATGCGCCGCCTGACCTTTGCGCGCTGGATCGGCATGCCAGGCTTGGAGCGGATCTCCCGCACCCGCCGCTAACGCGAAGCTGCCGCCACCGATAACGTGGACGTGATCCCTACGTGACCGGCTGTTCGTAACGCAGCTCGTCCCGCCTCCGAATAGGGATGCGAAATCGCTGCGTCATGGCCCTCGCGCTTCGCCGCGCAAGTCATGGCAGGCCCCAAATATCGTTGCGAGGGACGGGAGGGAGCATGGCCTTTTTGATTTTGGCCTATCTGGCGGGCATCCTGACAATTCTCAGCCCGTGCATCGTCCCCGTGCTGCCGTTTGTTTTCTGCCGCGCCGATCAGCCGTTTGTACGAGCGGGTCTGCCTTTGCTGCTTGGCATGGCGGTCGCATTTATGGTCGTTGCGACGCTCGCATCCGTCGGCGGCGGCTGGGCGGTCGAGGCGAACCAATATGGGCGCGTCGCGGCGTTGGCGTTGCTTTCGCTGTTCGCCGCGACGCTTTTGTCCGAGCGACTCGCGCTATATTTGCTTTGGCCGGCGCTGGCGCTGGGCCGACGCTTGTCGTCATCGATCGCCGCCGACACTCCAAGCGCCTCAGCTTCAGTGCTCCTCGGCGTCGCCACGGGATTGCTATGGGCGCCTTGCGCCGGCCCGATCCTTGGCCTCATCCTGACCGGCGCCGCACTCAACGGCGCCAGCGCTTGGACATCTTGTCTGCTTCTCGCCTTCGCATTGGGAGCGGCGACGTCCCTTGCTCTGACCTTGTTGGCTGGCGGCCGATTGCTGGCGCTTCTCAAGCAAACTTTCCACGTTGGCGAATGGCTGCGCCGCGGTCTCGGGGTTGCTGTGCTTGCCGGCGTGGTTCTCTTCGCCGCCGGCTTTGACGCGCAGCTTTTGTCGCGCGTTTCGTTCGCGAGCACGGCGTCGATCGAAGAGGCGCTGCTGAAATGGACTGGCCTGCACGGGGCCGCCGCATCAACGATCGCCCCCATTGACGATGCGGCGCCGTCAAGCTCGGGCGTCCATGGTCGGCAAAACTGGCTCTTGCCAGCGGCGCGGCGCATCGCCCCGCTCGCGTTAATCGATGTCGCCTATTACGAGTCCGCGACGGCTCTGGCGGAGGCGGCTCCCATCGCGAAGATCGCCGTGGGGGCCGATCTACCAGTGGAAGGCGCGCTGCCAGGCTTTTCCGGCGCTACGGAATGGCTGAATTCGGCGCCGCTGACGCCGCAGGCGCTGCACGGCAAGGTGGTGCTCGTCAATTTCTGGACCTTCAATTGCTTCAATTGCCTGAACGCGCTGCCTTATGTCCGGGCCTGGGCCGAAAAATACCGCGATCACGGCCTTGTCGTCATTGGTGTCCACACACCCGAGCTTCCCTTCGAAAGGGATGTCGGAAATGTCCGCAAGGCCGTCGCTCGACTGAAAATCCGCTACCCTGTTGCCATCGACAATAATTATGCGATCTGGAAGGCCTTCGGCAACGAATATTGGCCGGCGGCCTATTTCGCCGATGCGCAAGGACGGATTTGTCATCGTCATTTTGGCGAGCATGATTACGCGAATTCAGAGCGCGTCATCCAAAATCTGTTAGAGGAAGCCGGCAATCGCAATGTGCCGGGCGGTTTCGTCTCAGCGAGCCGGGCCTTTCCCTCGTCGGCTTTCGCAAACGGCGACCGAGGCGTCGGGGCGGCAAGTGACGATGAGTGATCTTGAGACGATGTGGCGGCTCAAGCGATACGCCCAACCCGGATAGAAGGGGGCAGCCTGTGTGTCGTCGCGTCCGCGTACGATTTCGCCGGCGTGATGGGCCGCCAAGGTTCCGGCGGCGCACATCGCTGTATCTTGGCGGCTTCGATGGGTGTAACGTTCGAGCCGACCACGCCGATCAACCGCCGGCCACCGGAGAACTCAGGATGAAGCGGGCCAAGATGCGCAAGCGTCCGGTCTCCTTTCGAACTTCGGGACCGCAGCCGGCCTCGGCGGGAAGCGGCTTGGTCGCAAGAGGCGCCCCGCACTCGATTGCGGTTGGCGAAAGTGTGTGCGCCGGCCCCCGGCGCCAATTACAAAAGGGAGTAACGCCATGAATATGAAAAACGCCATCGCCTGTTTCGCCGCTTTGGCCTTTGTCGCCGCCGCCTCGATGATCGCCGGCGCCGCGTCTGCCCAAGACGCCATGAAAACGGAAGGCGCGACCCAAGACCACATGAAAGGCGACCACATGAAGGGCGGCGCCAAGAAAGGCGACCACAAGAAGGGCGACCACATGAAGGGCGACGCCATGAAAGGCGACGCCATGAAAGGCGACCACACGGGCACGCAAAAATAAATCCACATACGGCTTGCCCGCTCCGGTCTTTGCGCCGGAGCGGAGTCAGCCCGCGCCCGTCGGGCTCGGCAAAAGCGCCCGCCGCATGGCGCGCCTCACATGTTCGGGTAGTTTGGGCCGCCGCCGCCTTCGGGAACGGTCCAGTTGATGTTCTGCGTCGGGTCCTTGATGTCGCAGGTCTTGCAGTGGACGCAGTTCTGCGCGTTGATGCGTAGCGCCGGCCCTTCGACGATCTCATAGACGCCGGCCGGGCAATAGCGCTGCTCGGGCGCGTCATATAGAGCGAGATTGACGTCGATCGCGATCTTCGGGTCCTTCAGTTTGAGATGCGCCGGCTGGTTCTCCTCGTGATTGGTGTTGGAGATGAACACCGAGGAGAGCTTGTCGAAGCTGACCACCCCGTCCGGCTTCGGATAGGCGATCGGCTCGCACTCCGACGCCTTCTTCAAGGTCAGATGGTCGGGCTTGTGATGCAAGGTCCAGGGCGCCTTGCCGCGAAAGACATAGGTGTCGAGCGCCGCATAGGCCATCGCCGGCAAAAGACCCCATTTGAACGCCGGCTTGATGTTGCGGACCTTGGCAAGCTCAGCCCATAGCCAACTCTTTTGCAGGGCCGGCGGATAAGACACGGCTTCGCGTCCGGCCCCTTCCTGCAAGAGAGCGGCGACGCTCTCGGCCGCGACCATGCCGGATTTCATCGCCGTATGGCTGCCCTTTATTTTCGGGACATTCAAAAAGCCGGCCCCGTCGCCGACCAGCAGACCGCCCGGAAAAGTCAGCTTCGGCACCGATTGCAGGCCGCCCGCCGAGATCGCCCGCGCGCCATAGCAGACGCGGCGGCCGCCTTCGAACAGCGGGCGGATGGAGGGATGCGTCTTGAAGCGCTGAAATTCGTCAAACGGCGACAGATAAGGATTGGCGTAGCCAAGGCCGACGACGAAGCCGACCGCGACCTGATTGTCCTCGAGATGGTAAAGGAACGAGCCGCCATAGGTCTTGCCGTCGAGCGGCCAGCCGACCGTGTGAACGATGCGGCCTTGCTGGTGTTTGGCCGGATCGACCTGCCATAATTCCTTTATGCCAAGGCCATAGGTCTGCGGATCGCAGTCCTTGCGCAAGTCGAAGCGCTCGAACAGCGCCTTGGTCAAGGAGCCGCGGCAGCCTTCCGCGAAAATGGTCTGGCGCGCATGCAGTTCGACCCCCGGCGCGTAATTCGCCGTCGGCTGGCCGTCCTTGCCGATTCCCATGTCGCCGGTGGCGACGCCCCTGACCGCGCCAGTCTCGTCATAGAGAACTTCGGCGGCGGCGAAGCCGGGAAAAATCTCGACGCCGCGCTCCTCCGCCTGCGCCGCCAGCCAGCGGCAGAGATTGCCAAGGCTGATGATGTAATTGCCGTGATTGTTCATCTGCGGCGGCGTCGGCAGCGGATACGCCTTGGTCTCGGTCAGAAACAGGAAATGATCGTCCTTGGCCTCGGTCTTCAGCGGCGCGCCGCGCGCGCGCCAGTCGGGGATCAGCTCACCCAGCGCTTGCGGTTCGAATACGGCGCCGGACAAGATATGCGCGCCGACCTCCGAGCCCTTCTCCAGCACGCAGACCGAAAGCGCGGGGGCGAGCTGCTTCAAGCGGATCGCGGCGGCGAGGCCGGACGGACCGGCGCCGACGACAACCACGTCAAACTCCATCGACTCGCGTTCCATGGGCTCCTCGGAGACTCTTGCATGATCTTGCGACAGTTGCAGATTTATTGGATCAGATCATGCGCCGGAATAATGGCGTCAAGAACATGATCGCCTCAATCTGAAAGCCATCATGCTCTGACGGCTCCTTAAAAAAACGGCGGCCCTGAGAGGCCGTCCCGCGGGGCGTTCACGAGAGCGCTTTATCGAGTTCGGGCAGCGCCTGAAACAGATCAGCCACCAGGCCGTAGTCGGCGACCTCGAAGATCGGCGCGTCCGCGTCCTTGTTGATGGCGACGATGACCTTCGAGCCGCCCATGCCGGCGAGGTGCTGGATGGCGCCCGATATGCCGACCGCGATATAAAGGTCCGGCGCGACGATCTTGCCGGTCTGGCCGACCTGCAGATCGTTGGCGACGAAGCCGGCGTCGACGGCGGCCCGGCTGGCGCCGATCGCCGCGCCGAGCTTTTCGGCGATCGGTTCGATGAGCCTGAAGTTCGCGCCGTTCTGCATGCCGCGGCCGCCGGAAATGACGATTCGCGCGGCGGTCAGCTCCGGCCGCTCCGACACGGTGAGCTCCTGGCGCACGAAAACCGCGTCCGCCGCCGCCGGCGCCGCCGCGACCGGCGTAATCGCCGCCGCCCCGCCAGTCGCCGCCGCCGGCTCGAAAGCGGTCGTCCGCACGGTGATGATTTTTCGCGCGTCCTTCGACTGAACGGTGGCCAGCGCGTTGCCGGCGTAGATCGGCCGCACGAACGTGTCGGGCGCGACCACAGCGGTGATCTCCGAGATTTGCTGCAGGTCGAGAACCGCCGCGACGCGCGGCAGCACATTCTTGCCGAAGGTCGTCGCCGCGGCGAGCACGGCGTCGTAATTCTGCGCCAGCCGCGCCACCAGCGGCGCGACCGTTTCGGCGAGCGGATGGGCGTACAGCGGATCGTCGGCGAGCAGCACATTGGCGACGCCGGCCACGGCGGCGGCCGCCGCGGCGACGGCGCGCGCTTCATGACCGGCGACCAAAATATCGACTGGCCCGCCAAGCTGGAGGGCGGCCGTGACGGCGTTGAGGACCGCGGGTTTCAGCTTATGGCCGTCATGTTCGGCGAGGACCAGGGCGCTCATGTCAGATCACCTTCGCTTCGTTCTTCAGCTTGTCGACGAGCGTCGCGACGTCGGCCACCTTGACGCCGCCCTGGCGCTTCGGCGGCGCCTCGACCCGCAAGGTCGCAAGGCGCGGCGCGATGTCGAGGCCAAGGTCGGCCGCGGCGATGATCTCGAGCGGCTTCTTCTTGGCCTTCATGATGTTCGGCAGGCTCGCATAGCGCGGCTCGTTGAGGCGCAGGTCGGTCGTCACCACCGCGGGCAGCGCCAGCGACACCGTCTCAAGGCCGCCGTCGATCTCGCGCGTCACTTCGGCGCGGCCGTCTTGCAGCACGATCTTCGAGGCGAAGGTCCCCTGCGGCCAGCCAAGCAGCGCCGCCAGCGCCTGGCCGGTCTGGTTCGAATCATCGTCGATCGCCTGCTTGCCGAGGATCGCCAGCTGCGGCGCCTCGCGTAGGCAAAGCGCCTTGAGGATCTTGGCGACCGCCAGCGGCTGCGCCTCATCATCGGTCTGGACCAGAATCGCGCGGTCGGCGCCGAGGGCGAGGGCCGCGCGCAAGACTTCCTGCGCCTGCGCCGGGCCGATCGAGACGGCGATGATTTCAGACACGACGCCGGCCTCCTTCAGCCGCACCGCTTCCTCGACGGCGATTTCGTCGAACGGATTGGCGGAGAATTTGACGTTCGCCGTCTCGACGCCGGTGTTGTCGGTCTTGACGCGGATCTTGACGTTGAAGTCGACAACCCGCTTAACCGCCACAAGGGCTTTCATTGTCTCGCTCCCTCCGCTGCTCGGCCTTGCTTATCTTATGCGCGGCGTCTGTCTCCCTTCGTCGGACTTCGTCTCGGCTCAAAACGCCGCGTCCGCGAACGCCATCATGCTCTTGCCGCCGGCCATGATGGAGGAAAATAGCGCGCTTGTCTGCGGCAGCAGGCGCTGCATATAGAAGCGCGCCGTGGCCACCTTGGCGGCGTAGAATCCGTCAGGGTCGCCGGCGCCGGCTTGCGGCAGGCTGATCTCGGCCATGCGCGCCCACAGATAGGCGAGCGCCGTCAGGCCGAACAGGCGCAGATATTCGGGCGCCGCCGCGCCCGCCTCGTCCGGGTTGCTGGCGCCGGCGCGCCCGATCTGCGCGGTCGCCTGCTGCAGGGCGGCGAAGGCCTTGCCGAGCGGCTCGACGAATTCGGCGAGCGCCTCGTCGCCCTTTTTCGCCTCGATATAGGCGGCGACCGGCTGGAAGAAGCGGCGCAGCAGCCGCCCGGCTTCGGCCGGCAGCTTGCGGCCGACGAGGTCGAGCGCCTGGACGCCGTTGGTGCCTTCGTAGATCTGGGTGATGCGGCAGTCGCGGACATATTGCTCCATGCCGTGCTCGCGGATGTAGCCGTGGCCGCCCAGCACCTGAACGCCGAGGTTGGCGGACTCGGAGCCGAGATCCGTCAATAGCGCCTTGACCACCGGCGTCAGCAGAGCGACGAAATCCTCCGCCTCCTGCCGCACCGCCGGGTCTTGATGATGCTGGAGGTCGAGGCTCTTTGAGACCCAGGCGGCGAGCGCGCGGCAGCCTTCGGCGTAGGCGCGCTGGGTCAGCAGCATGCGCCGCACGTCGGGATGCACGATGAGCGGGTCGGCCGGCTTGTCGGGGTATTTGGCGCCGGAGAGCGCGCGGCCCTGCAGCCTTTCCCGCGCATAGGCGGCGGCCCCCTGATAGGCGGCTTCGGCGACGCCGAGACCCTGCACGCCGACCGCCACGCGCTCGGTGTTCATCATCGCGAACATGGCGCGCATGCCCTTGTTGGGCTCGCCGATGAGCCAGCCCGTCGCCTCGTCGAAGTTCATGACGCAGGTGGCCTGGGCCTTGATGCCCATCTTGTGCTCGATCGAGCCGCAGGCGACGCCATTGCGGGCGCCGAGCGAGCCGTCCTCGTTGACGAGATATTTCGGCGCCAGGAACAGGCTGATGCCGGCGACGCCCTTGGGGGCGTCGGGCAGGCGCGCCAGCACCAGATGGATGATGTTCTCGGTCAGGTCATGCTCGCCGGAGGAGATGAAGATCTTCGTGCCGGTGATCTTGTAGCCGCCGTCGCCGCTGGGCGTCGCCTTGGTGCGCAGCAGGCCGAGATCGGTGCCGCAATGCGGCTCCGTCAGGCACATGGTGCCGGACCAGCTCCCTTCGACCATCTTCGGCAAGTAGGCCTGCTTCACTTCGTCCGGCCCATAGCCGTGCAGGGCGACATAAGCGCCATGCGTCAGGCCGGGATAGAGGCTGAAGGAGAGATTGGCCGCGCAGATCATCTCCTCGATCAGCGTGTTGACCATTTTCGGCATGCCCTGGCCGCCATATTCGGGATCGCAGGCGATGCCGGGCCAGCCGCCCTCGCGGAACAATTTGTAGGCTTCGGGAAAGCCCTTCGGCGTGCGGACCACGCCATTCTCCAGCGTGCAGCCTTCTTCGTCGCCGGAGCGGTTCAACGGAAACAGGACCTGCTCGGCGAATTTGGCGGCTTCTTCGAGCACGGGATCGATGAGGTCGCGGGTAAACTCCTCATAGCCCGGCAGGCTGGCGAGCTCGTCTCCGTTCATGAGTTCGAAGAGGACGAAGCGCATGTCGCGCAGCGGCGCTTTGTAGACGGCCATGATTTTGATCCCCCCTTAGCTTTTTAGCGCATGATCGGGCCCAAACAGCGGCAATCGTTCGGGTCATGCTTTAATTACGCAACGGCTTGCCGGTTGACAACATATGCCCGATTCTTGCGAGGGTGTCGGGATGGCGGACGAGACGCATGAAGTTGTCCCGCTCCAGTTTGAGGACGGCGTCCTCGTCGACAGCCAACATTATGTCGGCGTCGCCGCCGGAAACAACCTCCGCCAGGGCGTAAGACACCACCGCGTCATGCGGCGTCGCCTTGCCGAGCTTCACAAAGCCGTCAACCGCCATTTGCAGGGCGACTTTTGCGCTCGGCCCCGGCAGGTTGAGCGCGATCGGCTGCGGCGGCGCGTAATCGGCGGCGAGCTGCAGCGCCTTGGCCTTGGCGTCGGCGAGCAGGCGGTAGCGGTTCATGGTGACGCCATCGGTCGATTTGAGGAACAACAGCTCCTTGGCCTCGGCCGCCGATTTGGCGACGCTCGCCGTGCCGATGATCTCAAACACTTTGGAGATCGGCGGCATCGGGCCTTTCGGCAATCGCCCCAGCGCAAACCAGCGCTGCAGCATCTCCTTGCAGCCGCCCCAGCCTGGAATGAGGCCGACGCCGACTTCGACGAGGCCCATATAGGTCTCGGCGTGCGCCTGCACGGCGTCGCAATGCAAGAGGATTTCGCAGCCGCCGCCGAGCGCCATGCCGGCGGGCGCGCCAACCACAGGAAAAGGCGCGTATTTCAACATCTTATAGGCGGTCTGACCGAGCGCGACGAAATTTTCGATCTCGCTCCAGGCGGCGATATTGGCGGCGAACAAAGCAAGGCCGAGATTGGCGCCGACCGAGAAATTCGTCCCCTCATTGTAGATGACGAGCGCCTTGAAGTCCCTGGCGACCTTCTCGATCGACTGCATCAGCAGATCGAGGATGTCCGGATCCATCGCGTTCATCTTGCTCGTGAACTCGAAGCAGGCGACGCCGTCGCCGATATCCCACAGCGCGGCGGACCCGTTCTTCAGGATCGGCTTCGC
This sequence comes from uncultured Alphaproteobacteria bacterium, assembly GCA_963815815.1. Taxonomy (GTDB): domain Bacteria; phylum Pseudomonadota; class Alphaproteobacteria; order Rhizobiales; family Beijerinckiaceae; genus Methylocapsa. The sequence continues at coordinate 591,694 of CAWFIA010000001.1, read as the reverse complement.
ATTGAGCTTCACATCCGCCAGCATGATCACGCCGTTGGGGCGGACGAGGTCGCGGTAGGCGCCGTCGAGGCCGAGCGCCTGGCGGCGCCCCGCATGGACGCGGTAGAACGGGCGGCCGTCGGCGACGCGCAGAATGGGAGCGACAGGAAAACCGCTCGCCGCGAGCTTGGCCGCGAACCAGGCGCCGCCGAGCTGGTCGATCAGCTCGAACGGCCCGAACCTCCAATTGTAGCCGAGCCGCATCGCCTCATCGATCGACTCGATGTCGTCGGCGGCGTCGCCAACCAGGGCGGCGGCGTAGGCGAGCGTCTGGCCGAGCGCGCGCCACGCGTAGCGGCCGTGCTTGCTGTCATGTTCAAGCAGACGCGCGAGCTTGCCGCCGCTGGCTTCGATCGCCGCGATCTTCGGCTGGCGGACAGGCCGGAACGCGCCGGCCGCAAGGTCGATCGCCTCCTTCAATTTTCCCTTCTCGCGGTTGACGCGATAGAAGCCGCCCTTGCCCTTGCGCCCGGTGTAGCCTTCGGCGATGAGCTTGCCGACCAGCGGAACCGGCTTGTTGGCGGCGTGGAACGGATCGTCTTTCGGCAACGCGGCGGCGAGGCTCGCGTTGATATGCGGCATCAGGTCGAGGCCGACGAGATCCAACAGGCCGAACACGCCGGTCTTGGGGATGCCCATCGGCTTGCCGAAGATGGCGTCGGCCTCCTCGACGTCGAGTCCGGCCTCGATCGCCTCGAGCAGCGCCGTCTGCAGCCAGTAGACGCCAAGGCGGTTGGCGATGAAGCCGGGACGGTCCTTGCAGGCGACGACGCTCTTGCCCAGCATGACGTCGGCGAAGCGCGAGACGGCGGCCACAGCTTCCGGCTTCGATTTCTCGCCGGCGACCGCTTCGAGCAGCCGCATGTAGCGCGGCGGATTGAAGAAGTGGGTGATGATGAAATCTTCCGCAAAACGCGCGGGCAGGCCTTCGACCAAGGTGGCGAGCGGGATCGTCGAGGTGTTCGACGCGACGACGCTGCCCGCTTTGCGCACGGCCTCGATCCTTGCGTAGAGCGCCTGCTTGACGTCGAGCCGCTCGATCACCGCCTCGATGATCCAGTCGCAGTCGGCGATGCGGTCGAGGTTGTCCTCGATGTTGCCTGTCGTGACGAATTTCGCCGCCGACTTGCTCATGAAGGGCGCCGGATCGGCCTTGAGCAGTTTCTCCACGGCGCCTTCGGCGATGGCGCTGCGGTTCGGGTTATCCTTGGCGACGATGTCCAAGAGGACGACCGGCACGCCCGCATTGGCGACATGGGCGGCGATGCTCGCGCCCATGACGCCGGCGCCGATGACGGCGACCTTTTTGATGTCGGCTTTGCTGGCGGCCATCATACCGCCTCCAGCACGGTGGCGATGCCCTGGCCGCCGCCGATGCACTGGGTGGCGAGCGCATATTTGCCCTTCTCGCGCCGCAGCAGCGCGGCCGCCTTGCCGACGATGCGGGCGCCGGTGGCGCCGAGCGGGTGGCCGAGCGCGATGGCGCCGCCGTCGATGTTGACCGTATCGAGCGACAGCTTCAGCTCCCTGACGCAGGCGATCGCCTGCGAGGCGAAGGCTTCGTTCAATTCGACGACGTCGAGCTGGCCAACCTCTATTCCGGCGCGCGCCAAGGCCTTGCGCGAGGCCCCGATCGGGCCGATCCCCATGATCTCCGGCGCGCAGCCGCAGACGGCGATCGATTTGATCGCCGCCAGAACGTCGAGGTTTTTGCGCCTGGCGTAGTCCTCGGAGCAAATGATGAGCGCGGCGGCGCCGTCGGTCAGCGGCGACGACGTGCCGGCGGTGACGACGCCATTGGCGTTGAAGGCCGGCTTCAGCTCGGCCAAAGTCGCGAGCGTCGTCTCCGGGCGGACGCAGCCGTCCTGGGTGACGACGGCGCCTTTCTTGCCCGTGATCGCAACGATCTCGTCGGCGAATTTGCCGGCGGCGCGGGCGGCGGCGGCGCGCTGTTGCGAGCGCACGGCAAACTCCTCCTGCTCGCGGCGGGAGATCTCCCATTTGGCGGCGACGTTCTCGGCGGTGTCGCCCATGCCGATATAGGCGCCGGGCTCCTTGGCCACGAGATCGGGGTTGGGCAGCGGGTTGAAGCCCCCCATCGGCACCCGGCTCATGCTCTCGACGCCGGCGGCGACGAAGGCTTCGCCGGCGCCCATGGCGATCGCGCCGGCGGCGATATGCGCCGCCGTCATCGACGAGCCGCAGAACCGGTTGACGGTGGCGGCGCCGAGCGACTTCGGCAGCCCGGCCATCAGGCTGATCAGCCGCGCGACGTTGAAGCCTTGCTCGCCCTCCGGGAAGGCGCAGCCGAGCAGCAGATCCTCGATATCCGCGGCGGCGACGCCCGCCTTCGCGACGAGGGCGCGGATCACCTGCGCGGCAAATTCGTCAGGCCGGACGGCGGCCAGCTCGCCCTTCCTGGCGAGCGTGAACGGCGAGCGCGCATAGCCGGCGACAACTGCCTTGGTCATTTTGTCTTTACTCCAAGTCATGAGAGACCCCGCCCGCCCGCTTTGCGGCGGCGAGGGTCCCGACGGACGCCCGCGCCCAAAAGGTTTGATCGATGCTCCTCGCCACGGCCTCACACCGGACGCCGCGCCGCCAAAGCCGCGGCCGAAGCGTCTCCCGGCGCCGATATTGATCCATCGAGCGCCGCATCAACGCCGCCCGCGAAGCAACCGCCGCGCGAAGGGTTATTCTTGCCAAAAACCCGCGCGCGCAGCCCGCGCCGCGGCCCGCGATCGATGGTTAATCTATGCTTGGCTTCCTCCCATTACACTAGGTCCTGCGCGGCCAAACTGGGGTCCGTTGCGGCCATCAAAGGCACCCCGCAACGCCGCTAGGCGCGCCCTGTGGCGTCGCTTCGACCTGTCGGTTCTCCGCCATCGACCGCGCGCCGCCTTAGAATTCAAGGCAGATCTTGCCGAAGTGTCGGCCTGAACTCCTCGAAATGAAAGGCGTCGGCGAGGAGCTCCAGCGGAAAAGCTGCGGTCGATCACCGGCCTGATCGTGGTCGCCTCCATGGCCCGCACCATCTCTATCTGTTGTTGGCGGCTGCCGACGACTAGGCCTTGCAGGCGGATTTGCTTGATCATCATGAGCGCGGTCGGCACTTCGCCGCCCATGCCGGTCAAGATGCCGATGAGAGCGATGTGGCCGCCGACGCGGCACGCCCGGATCGACTGGGCGAGCGTGCCCGGCCCACCCACTTCGATGACATGGTCGACGCCGCGTTCGCCCGCCCAATCCGCGACGCGGTCGCCCCAATCGGCATGCTCGCGATAGTTGACGGCATGATCGGCGCCGAGAGACCGGGCGCGCTCCAGCTTCTCGTCGGAAGAGGAGGTCACCGCGACGCGCGCGCCCATGGCCTTGGCGATCTGCAGCGCGAAAATGGAAACCCCGCCCGTACCGAGGGTCAGCACTGTATCGCCGGCCTTCAGTCCGCCATTGACCACCAGAGCCCGCCAGGCGGTAAGGCCCGCTGTGGTGAGGGTCGCGGCTTCGGCGTGGCTCCAGCCCGTCGGTGCGGCGGTGAACCATTTGGCTGGCGCTACGATCATTTCGCGAGCGTAGCCGTCTATTCCGTCGCCGGGCGTGTGGGCGAAACCGGCGGTCGTCGGCTCGCCGTCCTGCCAGAGAGGGAAAAAGCAGGAGACGACGGCGTCGCCGATGGAGAACGCGGTCACGCCGTCGCCCACGGTCTCGACCACGCCGGCGCCATCGGACAGCGGAATGCGGTCCGCGCCGACGGGCATCCTCCCTGTTGCGACGGCGTAGTCGTGGAAATTGAGCGAGCTCGCATGAATTCGCACGCGGATTTCATCGCGGCCCGGAGCGCCCGGATCCTCGCGGTCGACAAGAGTGAGATGCTCAAGGCCGACGGGTTGGCGAAGGATGATGGCTTTCACTGTATCGCTCCTGCGGGGGACTTTGTCCGCCGGCTTGGCGCGGAACCTTTCCTGGGGGCGGATCGTGGATCATTTTGCTTGCTCAATCCTCGTCGCGCAAGCTGGCCAGACGCGCTTCGCGCAGATCGAGCTCGCGTTCTATGCGGCGCCGCGCTTCGTCTTTCAGCTCGCCGCCGCGATAGAGCTCGTTGATCGTTTGCCGCTCGGCGCCAATGAGCAGATACTCGATCTCGTCGCAACGCTCGATCAGCCGTTTATGGTCGCCGTCGCTTCTTTGCTCGACATGTTTGAGGCGGTCGCGGTAATGCGCGCGGAGCGGCCGAACGATTTCCGCGGGGACGTCGCGCTCAGTCGCCAGCTGGTCGAACCGTTCGATCGCGGCCTCGATCGCGTGCCGCCTGGCTTTGAATTCCTCCGCTTTGTCGGCAAGGCGCTCGCGACGGCCAGCGCGAGCGAGGCCGAGCGCGCGAACCACCGCCGGCAACAACAAGCCTTGACCCACCAGCGTCGCGAGAATGACGACGAGCGTGAGGAAGATAATCAGGCTGCGTTGTGGAAACGGCTCGCCGCTCTCAATTGTGAAAGGAATGGCGAGCGCCGCCGCGAGCGAAACGACGCCGCGGATGCCGGTAAACGCGATCACAAACGGCCACTGCCAGGGCGGCGACGGATCTTTGCGCCTGACGGGGGGAATGAGCCAGCGCGGAAGGTATGTCGCCGGATACACCCAGACGAAGCGCGCGACGATAACCACGGCGGTGACCACGATGGCGGAGACCGCCAATTGGGATGGCGAATAGCTGCCGACGGCATCCATCAGGCTGCGGGCCTGGAGGCCGGTGATAAGGAAGACCATGCCTTCGATCAGGTAAATCAGGACATCCCAGAAAAAGATGCCCTGGAGCCGCGTGGCGGCGCTGATCAAACGGAGCCCGTTCCAACTGAAGTAGAGCCCGGCCGTCACCGTCGCTAGGACGCCGGAGCCGCCGAGGTGCTCAGGCGGCCAATAGGCGACGAAGGGCGTCAGGACGGAGAGGATGATCTCAACCTGCGGATTGTGGACCCAGCGCCGCAGACGCAGCATCAACCAACCGACGCCGATGCCCCACAGAATCTCGCCGGCGACGATGGCGACGAACAGGCCGGCCGCTTGGCGGAGCGAAAATGCGCCGGCGCTTACCGCCGCAACCGCGAAGCGATAAAGGATCAGCGCGGTCGCGTCATTCGCCAGCCCTTCGCCTTCAAGGACGACCAAAATCCGCCTGGGGAGCTCCATTCTGCGGGCGATGGAGAGCGGCGCCACGGGGTCCGGCGGCGAGACAATCGCGCCCAGCGTAAAGCCGAGCGGCCAAGAAAATCCCAGCAGCAAATGACTCGCCACGGCGATCGCGCCGGTCGTGAACAGGACGCAGCCCACGGCGAGCAGCGAAATCGGGCGCAGATTGAAACGGAACTCGGACCAGCTCATCTTCACTGCCGACGAGAAGATGAGGGGCGGCAATACGAGAAGCAGAACGAACTCGGGCGAGAGCTCCACCCTCGGCAGGCCGGGGATAACCGGCAGGCTGACGCCAGCGAGCACCAGGAGGATGGATGGAGGAATCTTAAGTCGGTCCGCGAGCAGAGCAACCGCCGCAATCACGACTAACAGGAACACGAGAATCTGGATTTGTGGAACCATGAGTATCCTTCCCGGCGATGAGGCTCCTATCGTAACTGCCGCCGCTGAGGCCTTCAAACGAACATAAGTAGCGTCAGCATAACGGCGGCAGCTAACCATTTCTCCGCGATCTTGTATATGAAGCGCGCGTCGCCGAAATCATCGTCGGCGAGGCCGTCGCCGAACCGAATAACTGCCGAAGCTTCGCCGTCCGCGGATCACTGGGGACTTCTTGTCTTTCAAACCATCTGTGGTCAAGCCTGGAGCGGCCCAGAGTTTCGTCCGGCTTCTATGCGCGGGAATGCTTTAAGTCGGCGCGCTTGCTTTGCAGAACCGCGAGAACTTGCTAGATTTTGACATTGGTTCGATTGTGCAAACCTGCTCGCATAAGAAAAATCCGGAGCGCTTGCCGCGACGTCGGGAATAGAGCGAGCAAGAAAGGAGCGCCGAATGCCCGAGCATAATCAATCCGAAGCGGGGCGGCCAGATTGGAAGCGCGATGGCGTGCGCGTCATTCCGGCAAGCAATCTTGACCCGAACACGGCGCAGACGCCAGGCATGGATCGCAAGGCCGCGATCAATTTCGCCCGCGTCGGCGCGCAGAAGCTTTGGGCGGGAACGGTGACGATCCATCCCAACGCCAAGACAGGGGCCCATCACCACGGTCATCTCGAAAGCGTGATCTATGTGATCAAGGGCAAAGCCCGAATGCGTTGGGGCGACCATTTGGAATTCACCGCCGAGGCCGGTCCCGGCGATTTCATTTACGTTCCGCCTTACGTTCCCCATCAAGAGATCAACGCCAGCCCCGATGAAACGCTTGAATGCGTTCTGGCGCGCAGCGACGGCGAGGCCGTGGCGATCAATCTCGATATCGAGCCCGTCGAAAAGCCGGAGACTGTGCTGTGGGTCGATCCCGTGCATCCGCGCTAAGCGATTTCGACACGTTTCAAGGCGGCCTTGAGGGTCCGTTTGGCGAACGAGGCGCGCTATGTCTTGGCGATGGCGGGACTATTTTCGACAAGACGGCTGCGACATGGCGGCATAGCCGGCGGCGGGCCTCGGGGGCAAGGCGAGACGCGAACGCGCATTTTTCGCCTCGATCCGTAACCAAAGGGTCGCCCCGTCCGAAGGGAAGGTAGATCCCGGTCCGCAAGGAATTCATCGCCCTTGCCGCGCAAAAGAATACGGTGTGGCCCGCCCATGAACGCTCTGTCGTCTTCCGTAATGAAAGCGTTGGATTTTGTATCCACTTTGTTTGTCTTCGCGCTTGGTTGCGGCGTGTTGTTTTTGGTGGTGGTTTTTATACTGGATCGGCTGCAAAACCGGGACGCCATCTTACGGAACTACCCCATAATTGGGCACATGCGCCACATCCTCTCAAATCTCGGAGAGTTCTTCAGGCAATATTTTTTCGCGATGGACCGTGAGGAGCTGCCCTTCAATCGCGCCGAGCGCGGCTGGGTTGAACGCGCCTCGAAAAACGTGGATTCAACCGTCGCCTTCGGGTCAACGCGATACATCAAGGAGCCCGGAACGCCCATTTTCGTGAACTGCCCCTACCCGACGCTCGATGCGGATATCGAGCCGACGCCGCATTTTGTCATTGGGCCGGAGACGCCAAACCCTTATGTGGCCAAGTCTTTTTTCAATATTTCGGGCATGAGCTTTGGCGCGCTGTCGGGGCCGGCCGTACTCGCCCTGTCCAAAGGCGCCAAGATCGCGGGTTGCTGGCTGAACACCGGCGAGGGCGGCCTTGCTCCCTATCATCTCGCGGGCGGAGCCGACATCATCTTCCAGATCGGCACCGCCAAATACGGGGTGCGGCATCCCGACGGGACCTTGAACGAAGATAGGTTGCGTGAGCTTGCGGCGCTGCCTCAGGTGAAGATGTTCGAAATCAAACTCTCGCAAGGCGCCAAGCCGGGCAAGGGCGGAATTCTGCCGGGCGTAAAAGTCACCCCGGAGATCGCAGCCATCCGGGGAATTCCGGTTGGCGAGGATTCGATCAGCCCCAATCGCCACCCGGAAATCAACAGCAATGAGCAACTGCTCGATTTTATTGAGCGGGTCAAGCAAATCACCCTGAAGCCAGTCGGCATCAAGGCGGTGATGGGGGCATACGGCTGGTTCGACGACCTGATGGCGAAAGTCCGCGAGCGCGGCGTCGGGCCGGATTTTTTTACACTGGACTCCGGCGATGGCGGCACAGGCGCCGCGCCCATGGCGCTGATGGACAATGTCGGCCTCTCCATAAGGGAGTCGCTTCCGCTGGCGCGCGACATCATCAAGAAGCACGGTTTGGCCGAGCGCATCCCGATCATCGCCTCCGGCAAGCTCACCACGCCGGCCGAGGTGGCGTGGGCGTTATGCGCGGGGGCCACCTTCGTCAATTCGGCCCGAGGCTTCATGTTCGCGCTCGGCTGCATCCAATCCCTTAAATGCAACAAGAATACGTGCCCTACAGGCATCACTACGCACAACAAGCGATTGCAGAAAGGCCTCGATCCGACCGACAAGGCCGTGCGCGTGGCCAATTATTGCCTCAACCTCCGGCATGACGTCGAAATTATCGCGCACAGCTGCGGCGTGCCGCATCCGCGGCGGCTCAGGCGTTTTCATGTCCGCATCGTTTGTCCCGATGGGGTCTCTAGGCCATTGAGCGAGCTTTATCCAACCGACGATCCAGGCGACTCGAACGCCGCGGCGGCGCGCATGCAGGCCCGCGCGTCGGCGAAGACCGCCTGCTAGTGGGGTGGCGGGGCGGCGCCAAATTGATCTTGCGAACAGAAATGGGAGCGACAATCATGATCCGCGCCGCGATCGTTGCAACTCGAAACCCTCTGGGCGAGGGGACTCTGACGCAACACGCATCGACGGAAGGAAGGGCGGCCCTATTGGCCGGCGATGAAAATAGCGCTGTCGAAATTCTGGGCGATGTCAGGGTGCTGTTGGCCCTGCGTGAGGTCGCTCACATGGGTCATCACATAATGGGTCAAATGGGCGGTCCAGATCAGGCCGTTTTGATCGTGGTCCGCGGCCCCGCTCAGGGCGTCCAGCAGCACTTTCGTAAACGCGCCGTGACCCCATTTGGGGTCTTCTCGCGAGGATTCTTTGCCCCTGGATGACGTCAATACCGTCACGTTGGCGTCCGAGATGGTCCTTCGCAAGGAATTCGGCGTCGAAAGGCAGAGTAGAGCCGTCGCCGGCGGCGGCGCCGGAGTGGCAAGCGTCGAGCAGCACGAGCACCCGGCCAGATTTCGCGAGCTCCGCGACCTTGCTGTGAAACTCCTCCGCCGAAATCGCGTAGGCTTCCAGCCCGGCCGGGGTTCGAGCGTCGACGCCATAGGGCAGAAGGTAGAACTGCCCGCCGATCATCGCGCCGTGACCCGAAAAGAAGATCACCGCGAGATCCTGTCCCGAGCCCTTGGCCATGTTCTCTTTCATCGAGGCGATCGCTTTCAGGATGCCGACCTTGTCGGCATCTCCGTCATGCAAATATTGAGGGTTGACCCTGGCGTAGAGGGAGCTCTGCCGGCTTAGCGCGTTGCCAATATCGCTCGCGTCCTTGGCGGCGAATGCGAGATGCAGCGTCTTTGCCTTTTCGCCGTATTTGTCGAGGCCGACCGCGAGAAAATGCAATTGCGCGCCGGGAGCCACGGCGGCGCCGGTCTTTGCCTGCACCTCTAGTCGCGCGGCTATGAGATCGGCGATGCCCAGGGCTCGGGCGGTCTCCAGCTCATGCAAGACGAGCGGCAGAGCGTCGGGGCGCTTCAGCTTTGGGATCGCGGAGACGGGCAGGGCGTCGGCAGCGGTTTCGACCCCACGGTTGACGTGCCATTTCAACACCCCGAAGGCGCCGGGCGTGGCGTCGTAAAATCCCTCCGGCGTCCACGCCACCCAATTTGTTTTGTCGTTCAGGACATAGAGGGCGAGAAGCTCGCGCCCGTCATCCATGCGGTGCCAGCGGATCGTGCCGTCGCCATAGGCGGCGACTACTAACTGGCCATCGCCGGTGATGTTGACGGCCCACACCGCGTCCGGCGCCGCGCTTGTCCACAATGGTTTGCCCGCGGCGTCAAGGGCGCGCAGCGACCAATTGGCGCCGAGGACGAAACGGCGGCCGTCGGGGTGGACCGCGAGGCTTATCGACCGCTCTAGGGCTTCGAGCTTGATCGGCTGGCCGCCAAGCTTCGGGTGATCGGAATTGATCCAGTTTTCTATCGGAAGCCCGTCTTGCTTCGGCGGCCTCGTGCGTCCATCGGCGGGCTGCTGATCGGATAATTTGAGCGCGGAGAGGTCGAAGCGGAGCGGCGATTTGCCGAATATTTCATAGCCGAAATCGATCACGGCTCCATCGGCCGAGACGGAAAAGGCTTCGCCTTGGTCACGGAAATCGCCGCCCGGCGGGTGTTGCGCCCAAAGGACGCCGCCATCCGGCTTCAGCATGATCAAACAAGGATTGAACTTAGAGACAAACAGCCGTCCGTCCGGCAGCGGCGCGAGAGCCACCGTCCCATCGTCGTCTGCGGCGCATTTCGCCGAGATGGCGCGCCGCGGTCCGCGTCCGGCCTGATCCCAGGCAAAGACAGGTCGGTCGCCAGTCGGATCTGTATAGCCGCCGCTCGCAAACAGCGTTCGCCCGTCCGCGGACCAGGCGATGTTGAAGCCAGCCGTTATCCACCCCTTCGACGTCGGGTCCCGGCAGCCGTGCCAGGCTGTGTCCGTCCAGCAGGTCCACCGCGGGCTTATCCAAATATCCGACCGCCAAAACCTTGCCGTCCGGACTGAAGGCGATTCGATCAGGAAAGTGACCGCTCAGCTCCTTTTTCTGCGTGGCGACCAGTCTGAAGTTTGGGTCGTAAAGTCGGATTTCGCCATCATAGGATGAAGTGGCCAGCCGTCCATCCTCAGTGAAAGCTGCGCCATAGCTTTGATCGCCATAGGCCTCGTCACGGAAGGCTTCCGACCAATTCTTGTCCCGGTCGAACACACGCAGGCCCCCGGAACCGCAGGTTGCGGCGAGGTAGCGTCCGTCTGCCGAGAAGGCGAGTTCGTGAACGCCATTCGGCAAGCCGACGATCCGGCTGATCATTTTGCCGCTGCCCCGGTCGAACACATAGATTGAAATGATCCGCTGACCTTCCCCATATCCTGCCGCCGCTACGACATCGCCGTCTGGGCTCATCGCAACGGCAAAGATCGCCCCGATATGGCCCGGCCCCGCAGGCATTCGGATGGTCCGCAATAATTTTCCGTCGGCGGCCGACCAGATCCGAACGGTTTTGTCGTAGGAACCCGTCACGACAAATCGCCCTGCGGCGTCGGCGGCGGCCGTCTTGGAGATCGCCGTATGCAGGCCGGGATCGACGACCAGAACGGGGCGCTCGTAAAGATCTTGCGCTTCGGAATGAAGGCACGACAAAAGCGCCAGCAAAAACCCCAGCGCCAATTTTTGCAAAAGCGCTATTCGGAGGGCTTGACCTCGGCGAAGTTGGGCCATTTCGCGGCCTCCAACTGAGTTTTAATTGTATCGCGTTTGAGAGCGTCGGGCTCAACAAAATAATATTTGAAAAGAAAGGAGACGGCCTCCTTGAGCGCGCCGATCACGGGATCGGTCGCGCCCTTGACGATATCTTCGACGACGCCCTTTTGTCCGGAGCTGTTCGGCAGCACATCATTGGTCATCTGGCAAAATTGGCCCAGCGCTAAAGCGCCGCGCTCCAGCTCGGCCTCAAGACTGGGAAGGCCTTTGGGCGTCTCGCCTTCGGCGAGCGCCGTCTCCAGCCCGGCGATGACCGCGTCGTAGTCGGCCTTCGCCGCGCCGTAAGCCAACTGCCCCTTGGGCATCTGTTGCGCGCTCGCATATTCTTTGAAAGACGCGGCGCAGGTTTCCGCCTTGGACCGCTCTCCCGCGAGTCGGCCCACTGCTTCCGGCCAGCCGATTTCTTCCGCTCGGCCGATCCCCGGCGGGACCGCCATCATTAACGCCAACGCCGGCCAAACGCGCCAAAGCTTCGGTTTCATGGGATACGTCTCAGCGTGCCGCTACTGATTGAAGCATGAGGAGTGATGCAAGTCCACTGGGGCTCGCCTACAGGCGTCCGAACGCCAGAACTGGCTCCCGCCCCGTCCATCCGCTAATGTGCCTCCATACAGAAACCAGAGGCCCGGCATGACCGATACGACCAGCGAAAACCCCCTCCTCAAACCCTGGACCGGGCCGTTCGAGGCGCCGCCTTTTGATCGCGTAAAACCTGAGCATTTTCGGCCCGCTTTCGACGCGGCGCTCAGCGAGGCGCGGAAGGAAATCGCCGCCATTGCGGAAAATCCCGAACCGCCGAGCTTCGCCAACACGATCGAGGCGCTGGAGCGTAGCGGGCGCAGCCTCGACAAGGTGGCGTCCGTCTTCTTCAATCTCGCCGGAACCGATGCGACGGATGAGCTGGAGGCGATCGAACGGGAGATCGCGCCCGTGCTGTCGCGCCATCGCAGCGAAATTTTCTCAAACGAGGCGCTGTTTGCCCGCATCGACGCTTTGAAGCGCGACGAGGAGAACCTCAATCTCGACGCCGAACAGACGCGAGTGCTGGAGCGCTATCATCTGAACTTTTCCCGCAACGGCGCGGGCCTTCCGGCCGCGAGCAAGGAGCGCCTTGCTGACATCGGCGAGCGGCTGGCGAGCCTTGGCGCAAAATTTGGCCAGAATGTTCTGGCGGATGAAAAATCTTGGCTCTTGTTGCTGGAGGAGGGCGATCTCGACGGCCTGCCGTCGCCCTTCATCGCCAGCGCCGCGCGCGTCGCGGCCGAGCGCGGCCATGCCGGCAAATATGGCGTGACGCTTGCGCGTTCGAGCGTCGAGCCGTTCTTGCAATTCTCGAAGCGGCGCGATTTGCGCGAAAAAGCCTTTCGCGCCTGGGCGGCGCGCGGCGAAAGCGGCGGCGCGACGGACAATCGCGCCATCGCGCGCCGAGATGGTGCGCCTGCGCGCCGAGCGCGCGCGCCTGCTCGGCTATCAGAGCTTCGCTCATTTCCGCCTCGCCGATGCGATGGCGAAGACGCCGCAAGCGGCGCTCGATCTGTTGCAGTCCGTGTGGGAGCCAGGCGTCTTGCGCGCGCAGAAGGAAGAAGAGGCGCTGCAAGAAATCGTCATTGGCGAGGGCGGCAATTTCAAGATCGCGCCCTGGGATTGGCGCTACTACGCCGAGAAGCGGCGCGTGGAAGAATTTGATTTCAATGAGGACGAGATCAAGCCTTATCTACAGCTCGACCGCATGATCGAGGCGGCGTTCTACGCCGCGGGCCGCCTGTTCGGCCTCGCCTTCGCCGAGCGCTTCGACTTCCCGCTCTATCATGCCGACGCGCGCGCCTGGACGGTGACGAAAGACGGCGCGCCGGTCGCTTTGTTCATCGGCGATTATTTCGCGCGCCCGTCAAAGCGCAGCGGCGCCTGGATGAGCGATTTTCGCGGCCAGCACAAGCTCGACGGCATTCATATGCCGATCATCATAAACGTGATGAATTTCTCCAAAGGCGGCGAGGGCGAGCCGAGCCTGCTCAGCTTCGACGACGCGCGCACGCTGTTCCATGAATTCGGCCACGCCCTACACGGCATGTTGTCCGACGTTACCTACCCGATCATTTCAGGAACGAACGTCGCGCGCGATTTCGTCGAGCTTCCGTCGCAGCTCTACGAGCATTGGCTGGAGCAGCCGGAGATGTTGCGAATGTTCGCGCGCCACTATTCGACAGGCGAGCCGATGCCGGAAGCGCTGTTGCAAAAGCTGATCAGCGCCCGCCAGTTCAACCAGGGTTTCGCCACTGTAGAATATGCCGCCTCCGCGTTGGTTGACCTCGGGTTGCATCTTGATCCGGCGCCCGATCACCTCGACGTCACCGCATTCGAAGCTCAAGAGCTCGCGCGCATAAAAAAGCCGGAGGCGATTGCGATGCGCCATCGCACGCCGCATTTCCAGCATATTTTTGCCGGCGAATCCTATTCGGCCGGCTACTACAGCTATCTGTGGTCGGAAATTCTCGACGCCGACGGATTTGAGGCGTTTGCCGAAGCCGGCGATATTTTCGACGCCGCGACGGCGCGCCGCCTGCATGATTTCGTTTACGCCGCCGGCGACAGCCGCGACGCCGTGACGGCGTTCAGGGAGTTTCGCGGCCGGGCGCCGTCGCCGCAGGCCCTGTTGCGCAAACGCGGGCTGGAAACGGCTCCCGCCGGCGACGCATGACCGATCAGCGACGGCGGTTTCACGGGAAACGGTTTTGACCGTTGCGCCCGGCCGCACCGGACAATCCCCGTCTAGTTGAGGTCGCCAGGGGCGCGCGGAATCGGCATGATCTGGACGCCTTCCTCGATCAGGGCGTGCGCTTCCTCAAGGCTCGCCCGCCCGTGAATGGGCCGGTCCGGCACGACGCCTTGATGAATTTTCAGCGCTTCCGCGGCGAAGTCCGCGCCGAGGTCGTCCGAGTGTTCAAGTATTCGCTGGCGCAGTTCGGCGATGCGAGCCCGCACCTTTTCGTCGGCTGTGCTGAGCAAGGCGACCGGGGCGGCCGCTTCAGGGTGCGGTGGCGGGGACGCCGCGCACTCGGGCGCCGGCTCGTCGCGGTCGCGGCGCGCAATCGCCGGGGCCATGATCGCCTTGCTGACCTTCGCGCATTGGCAGATCGGGCATGCGATGAGGCCCGACGACGCCTGCGCCTCGAACACGGCGCCGTTCTGGAACCAGCTCTCGAATTCATGTCTGTTTGAACAGCGCAGCGAGAATTTGATCATTGGGCGTGTTCGGTCAAAAGTTGATCGAGTTTGCCGTCGTAGTGAAGTTCGTAAAGATCGTCGCAACCGCCGATATGCAATGCGCCGAAATAGATCTGCGGGACTGTGGCGCGGCCAGTCATTTCGATTAATTGACGGCGGAGGTTGCCGTCATCGTCGACTGGAATTTCGGTAAATTCGAGGCTCTTCTTGCGCAGCAGCGCTTTCGCCTTTTCGCAATAGGGACAAGTCGCTGTCGTGTATATAATAATTCCCGCCATGAAATGGTCCTTTCGATAAAACTTATATGAGACAAATCGCAAAGGCCGCAAGCGGCGTCGGAATAATCGTAAGGCGACGTGCGAATCAAGCGATTGAAGCTCGCCAAAGCGGCGTTCGGCGCCGCAAGATTGCCGCAAAGCCGCCAATGTCTTAATGTTGAGATCAATTGTCTGCGGACGGCCGCGGATCGCTGATTGGTTTTCCCGCTCATGCCGACAAGTTCGTTGAAAGCGCGCCGCAGCGAAGGTTTGACCAAAGCGCCGCTCGGAGAGCTGGCTGGCTGCCCCTTCCACGACCTCAGGATGAAACTGGCCGTGGCCGGGCTGCGGCCGACGCGGCAGCGGATTTCCTTGGGCTGGCTCTTGTTCGCGAAAGGCGATCGCCATCTGACCGCCGAGATGCTGCAGGAAGAGGCGCAAAGCTCGCGCGTGTCGATTTCGCTGGCGACCATTTATAATAGCCTCCACCAATTCACCGAAGCTGGGCTGCTGCGGGAAATCGCCGTCGATGGGACGCGGACCTATTTCGACACCAATACCGGCAGGCACCATCATTTCCTGGTCGACGGCGTCTTGGTCGACATTCCCGAGATCAAGATCGACGATATAAATCTGCCTTTTCCTCCGGCCGGCAAGCGAATCGCCCAGATTGAAGTCATCGTTCGCCTGCGCGACGCCGCCGCGTAGCCGAGCCCCGGGCCCTCGCGGGACACTATGACGCAGTCTTACGCCGTCCCGAACGATGCGAGTTTGTCGCCTTCAGGCGGGATCGGCGTTCTGCTCGTCAATCTGGGAACGCCCGGCGCCCTCGGCTATTGGCCGGTGCGCCGCTACCTCAAGGAATTCCTGTCCGACCGTCGCGTCGTCAATACGCCGCGGCTGATCTGGTGGCCGATTCTCAACCTCGTCATTCTGTCGGCACGGCCGCAACGCAGCAGCAAACTCTATGCGACGATCTGGAATAGAAAGCTTGACGAAAGTCCGCTGAAGACGGTGACGCGCTCGCAGGCCGAAAAGCTCGCGGCGTGGATCGCCGGCGGCGGGCTTGGCGGGCGCGATCAGCGGATCGCCGTCGAATGGGCGATGCGCTACGGCCAGCCCTCCATCCCGAGCGGCTTTGCAAAATTGCGGGCGCAAGGCTGCGCGCGCATTCTCGTCGTCCCGCTCTATCCGCAATATGCGGGGGCGACGACGGCGAGCGTCGCCGACAAGGTCGAGCAGTCGCTCGCCAAAATGCGCTGGCGCCCGCAGCTGCGCAGCATCGCGCCCTATTACGATGATCCGGTCTATATCGACGCGCTCGCGGCCTCAGTGCGCGAGGCTGGGCTTGATTTTGAGCCCGAGATTCTCCTCATCTCTTTCCACGGCATCCCGCAATCCCAGGTCGACGCGGGCGATCCCTATTACGATCACTGCCTTGCGACCTGGCGGCGGCTGCGCGAGCGTTTGCGGCTGAGCGAAGAGCAATGCCCGATCAGCTTCCAGTCGCGCTTTGGACCTGCCGAATGGCTTCAGCCTTATACCGACGAGACGGTGAAGGCGTTGGCCCGCAACGGCGTCAAGCGGATGGCCGTGCTGACGCCGGGATTCTCGGTCGATTGCCTGGAGACGATTTCCGAGATCGGCGTTGAGAACCGCGAATTTTTCTTAGAAAGCGGCGGCGAGAAATTTGCCCTGATCCCCTGCCTCAACGACGGCCCGCTGGGCATGGGGGTCATCCAACATATTGTTTCGCGCGAACTTGCAGGGTGGGTTGCAGCGAGCGGGTGACAAGACCAGGCGGATTGCGGCTTGAACCACTTAGTAGTCTCGGATGCGGCGTCAGTTTCGGCAGCGCGCAAGCGCCTCACTTGCGCGTCGAGGCCTTAACTCACCCTACGGCCCGCAAGGTCGCTGTTCCTAGCGTTTCGTGCGAAAATTAAGCAGACCGTGTGGGAACTCTCGACTTATGTCAGAGTCCGCTGGAATGCCGCCTGCGGTAGCCGGTTGTGTGCGTTTTGATCGCGAAAACCGCCTGTCCGGTCCTCTGGGGCGTTTAGACGAACGCGGTTTTCACCCCCGGACGGCTGCCGTCATGGCGTCGACGCCGAGGATATTGAGAGCCCGTCGTAGATTATAGGCGAGCGCCGTGAGGCTGAACTCCGCCCGGACATTTTCGAGACCCTTCATTCAGAAAAGCGCCTTGGTTCATCCATTGCTTGATTGAGCCGAACGGATGCTCGACGGTTTCTCGACGCCGGTCAAGCTGATCTTCAACAGTTGGAATTTGTAATGCATTGATAGCACGGATAAACCCGCGCTGGAAAAGCGCCTTGGCACTACATTTTCGTTGATCGCCGGGGTGGAGCGGGGTCAGGCGTCGGTGAGTTGACGCACGGTCGGCGGCAAAGCGACGCCGGCGGCGCGTAAGGCGAGGCTCGCCGCCGGACGCGGCGCCGAGCGCAGGAGAAAACGTTTGCCGTCTTGCTCGACCTCGGTCTCGGTCAGCGAGTCGAGATCGGCGAGAACGTCGGGCCAAGAACCGCTTTCCGCGTTGTCGCTGGCGGCGCCCCGCCTGCCCACATTGGCGATGCGATCCTCCAGCTCTTTTTTCAAGACGAGGGCGAGGAAGCTGCACGACACGTGGCCGCGAATGGTTTCGTCGAGCTTGTGAAAGATCGGCCGCGTGGCGAACAAACTCTTCGATGTGCGGAACGCCCGCTCCACCATCCACAATCGCTTGTAGCAGAGCATGGCTTCGAGCGGCGTGAGATCGGCGTTGGTCCGCAACACGAAGACACCGTCGAATTTTGCGTCCTCTTCCGCCTTGGCGCAGTCGATGGCGAAAATGTCGTCGCCTCGCGTCGCGAGGAAGCGGCGATAGCCCTTGTTGCCGACGAACTTCTTGTCGCCTTTCTTCAATTGCCGCTCGAGCGCGGTCAAGATCGCGGCCCTGGCGGCGGCGTCCTTCTTCATCTGTTCGTGATTGCGACAGACGATGTAGCGCCGTCCGGCGCGAGTGACGGCCTTGGCCTCGTAATCGATATCCTCGCCCCGCTTTGCAATGGTGAGCGGGATGAAGGGAGCGGGATCGTCGAGCACGAGTTCGCGCACGAGTTTGTCGGTGCGCTCCCGAACGCCGAGAATGTAGAGAAGCCCGCGCGCCTCGAGTTCGGCGATTGTTTCCGCGCTGATCATGCCGCGATCCGCGACGACGCAGACCCGGCCGATGGAAAAGCGCTTGCGCAGCCTGTCGACGACGGGGATAAGGCTGCCCGTATCGGCGGTGTTGCCGGGCCACATCTCTGTGCAAACCGGCCGGCCGTCGCCATCGAGCAGCACCGCGAGGATCATCTGATTGAGATCCGGCCGATGGTCCTTGGAAAAGCCGCGTTGTCCGAGGGTCTGTCCGCCCGCTCCCTCGAAATAGAGGCTGGTCGTGTCCATGAACACGAGATCGAGCGTGCTGAACAGATCGCGCCGCCGCGCGAACAGTTCCTCCTCGACGGCGTCCTTCAGGCAACGCGGCGCGAAGGGCGTGGCGCCGTGCTGTTGATCTTCGGCTAGCTCCCCGCCAAGCCAGGCCATCGCCCGGTAGAGGTGATGCAGGTCGAGGTTCTCGACCCCATCGATCCGGTAATCCTCCCGCCAGCGGTCCGCCGCTCGATCGGAGCCGCCAGAAAATAGACGATGCAGAACGGTGAGAAACACCGCGCGTTCGAGCGGGAAGCCATGCTTGCGCGAACCGGCGAGATCCTCGACGACCCTCCGGCAACCGGTCTCCTCCCACAATCGTTCGAAGACGAGAGCGGGCCCGATGCGTCGCGCCGCGCTCGCCGTTACAGCGCCGTCGGCGACGGCGTCGACGACAATGGCTTTCGCGGCGAAGCGTGCGCCCGATCGCAGCAACCGCTCCAATTGCCCGCTCTCGCGCAACTCCTCGACGCGGCCAAGCGTCGCGATCACCTGCTGGCGCACTTGCGCGCCTTGGCGACGGCTTTCGACGATCTGGAGATAGGCGCGGCCGCTCGAGGTCTTCTTGCGGAAATACATGTCGCGGAACCGTCTCGCCAACTCATTCGTGGTGCGCACATAATTGGCGCATGCACATTCCAAGTCAATAAGAAACGGCGCACACGTGGCACTACACTTTCGCGGGAATCACCTCTCAATCCAAACAATATCAATGGCTTACCACGCGCCGCCCGGCCGCAACTGTAGAAGATCAGTCAAGGATTTCTGGCCGCGCCTTCAGTCGCTCCGCCATGCGATCAAGCGCGTCCTCGTTTTCGAGGCGCGAGACAGCGCGAACATCCCTCGTACAGCGTGGACGCAGCGCGCAAGCGCGGCAGGCGGTTGCATTGCCGTAATCGACTTTCTTCAATTCGCGCAGCTTGCCTTCGCGGATCGGCGTCAGTTCCTGCCCGGCCGGACAAATATAGGCGTTGCGCGCCGCGTCGTAGCGGAACTCGTCCTTCGGAAAAAGCCATTGTGCACCGACGAGCCGCGTTGCGGTTTGGGAACATAGGGCGTGATCCCCGCCCTTTCGCAGGCCTCGATGTCCTCGGATTTGAAGTAGCCGCGATCGGCGACAACATCGATCTGCTCGACATCGAGAAGGGCGCGAGCCGGCTCGGCGGTCTCCTTCAGCAGGCCCATGTCCACGACCTGATTGGTCACGGCCTGCTCGACGATCATCTTGTTCTTCGCGTCGACCGCGAGCTGGATGTTGTAGCCGACGCCGACCTTCGTATGGGCGGCCATCGCCCGGCTGTCGGGATCGGTCAGCGAAATCTGGCTTTCGCCGCTTTGCTCCAGTTCCGCCAGCAACTCCCCGTAACGACCGCGCTTCTTGCGAAGCGCCTCAATCTTTTCGGCTAGGTTTTTGGTGCGCGCCCCGCTCGTTCCAGCCTCCGCGACATCGCTCTCGTCAAGACGCCGCAGATATTCATCCAGCCGTTCGTCCGCCGCGCGAATGAATTTTTCCAGCGAGTTTCGGGTGAAGTTGCGGTCCTTGTTATTGACCGCCTTGATGCGCGTTCCGTCCACCGCCAGCAACTCGCGCCCGAACAGATCGAGACGCCGGCACAGCAGCGCGAACTGGCGGAACACGGCGCGGAAGGCGGCGCGATTGTCGCGCCGAAAGTCGGCGATGGTCTTGAAGTCCGGCTTCAGAGTCCGCAGCAACCAAACAACCTCGATGTTGCGTTGGCATTCCATCTCCAGCCGCCGGCTCGACCGCACCCGGTTCAAATAGCCGTAGATGTAAAGCTTCAACAAATCGCCCGGCGCGTAGCCCGGACGGCCCGTCGCCTGCGGCGTGACGTGATTAAAACCGGCGGCGGCGAGATCGAGTCCATCGACAAACTGGTCAATGAAGCGCACGGGATTGTCGACGCCGACATAATCGTCCACCGCTTCGGGCAAAAGCAGAAGTTGCGAACGTTCGAATCCGAAAATGTGAGTCATGCGAAATTCTAGCAGCGATGGCGCCGACGGAATCCTGTCAGCCGGACTTTTCACACAGTCTGCAAGGTTTGTGCACGGCGAGACGATAACGCAGCGCATCCACCAGCAACGCGAAGGCCGGCGCAGGTTGCCGCTGGCTTGGGTAATAGAGATGGTAGCCAGAAAAAGGTGGGCACCAGTCGGCAAGCGCACGGATGAGCCGTCCATCGGCAAGGTACGCCTGCGCCTGGTCCTCGGGCAAATACGCCAGGCCGAACCCAGCCAAGGCGGCGTTCAGCCTCAGGGCGATGTTGTTGAACACTAGGCGGCCTTCGACACGCACCTTTACCTCGCGCCCGCCTTTCTCGAATTCCCATGGATAGAGCCCACCATAGGTTGGCAGGCGAAGATTGATGCAGTCGTGGTCTGTCAGGTCCTGCGGCGTGCGCGGCCGTTTCCGCCTTGCGAAGTATGAAGGTGACCCGGCCACGGCCATGCGCATGTCCGGCCCGATGCGCACCGCAATCATGTTGTTCGCGATCTGCTCACCGAGGCGAACGCCGGCGTCGTAACGCTCGGCAACGATGTCGGTCAGCCCATAATCAATGACGATCTCGACCTTAATGTCCGGATAGTCCGGCAATAGCCGCTTCACGGCAGGCCAAAGGATCGTGTCGGCTGCGTGTTCGCCTGTGGTGATGCGGACTGTCCCGGCCGGCTTCTCGCGCAGCTCGCTTAGCGCAGCCAGTTCGGCCTCGATCTCTTCGAACCTTGGACCCACGGTGCGGAGCAAGCGTTCGCCTGCCTCGGTCGGCGCGACGCTCCGTGTGGTGCGGGTCAACAGCCGAAGCCCGAGCCGCGCCTCCAGGCCACGGATGGTGTGGCTCAGCGCAGACTGTGAGACGCCGAGCTTCGCTGCGGCTCTGGTGAAGCTGCGCTCCCTCGCGACCGCGAGGAAGGCGATCAAATCATTGACGCTTTCCCGTGCCATTCATGAATCCTGTTCATGACTATATGCGTTATTTTAGGTCTAGTCGCAATAGTTGCTCATTCCTAGATCATGGCCAAGCCAGCCCACCGGCATCGAAGGAGGAGGCGATGGAAATCAAACGCAGCGGCTCACAGCCATCCGGCAAAGGGCCGGCGGAGTATTTCACCGGCGCGGTCCGTATCGACCCACTGTTCGAGGCGCCCGAGCCGGCGCGCGTTCGTGGCGCGAGTGTCACGTTTGAGCCGGGCGCCCGCACCGCCTGGCATACGCATCCGCTCGGCCAGACCCTGATCGTCACCTCTGGCCTCGGCTGGGCGCAGCGTGAAGGCGGCCCGATCCAGGAAATCCGGCCCGGCGACATGGTCTGGTTTTCACCCGGCGAGAAGCACTGGCACGGCGCGACGGCGACGACGGGCATGACGCATATCGCCATTCAGGAAGCGCGGAACGGTAGTCCCGTCGACTGGATGGAGAAGGTCAGCGACGAACAATACCGGCCTGATCGCCAATCAATTCAACTTTCAAAGGAGAAGAACGGCAATGCAGAAACGCAAACTTGGAAACGGCGATCTTGAAGTCTCCGCCCTTGGCCTCGGCTGCATGGGAATGAGTTTTTCCTACGGTCCGCCTGCGGACAAGAAGCAGATGATCTCTCTTCTGCGGACGGCCGTCGATCGAGGCGTCACATTCTTCGACACGGCCGAAGTCTATGGCCCGTTCACCAACGAAGAACTCGTGGGCGAAGCCCTCTCCCCGATCCGCGATCAGGTTGTGATCGCCACCAAGTTTGGGTTCAAACTCGATCCCAACGGGGGACCGCGATGGGTCGGCCTCGATAGCCGACCAGAGCACATCAAGCAGGTCGCTGAAGCCTCGCTCAAGCGGCTCAGGACCGATCGTATTGACCTGTTTTACCAGCACCGCGTCGATCCGGACGTGCCGATCGAAGACGTGGCGGGCGCAGTGAAAGACCTTATTCAGGAGGGCAAGGTCAAGCACTTCGGCCTCTCTGAAGCAGGCGCGCCAACGATCCGTCGCGCACATAACGTGCAGCCGGTCACGGCGCTTCAGAGCGAATATTCGCTGTGGTGGCGGCGCCCCGAAGCGGACGTGCTGCCGACGCTCGAAGAACTCGGTATCGGCTTTGTTCCCTATAGCCCGCTGGGCAAGGGCTTTCTCACGGGCAAGATCAACGACAGCACGACGTTCGATAGCGCCGACTTCCGCAACAGCCTGCCGCGCTTTACGCCGGAGGCCCGGAAGGCGAACCAGGCCTTGATTGATCTGCTTGGCGAGATCGGGAAACGCAAGAAGGCGACGCCTGCTCAGATCGCGCTCGCCTGGTTGCTAGCCCAGAAGCCGTGGATCGTTCCAATTCCCGGCACCACGAAGCTGACGCGTCTAGAAGAGAATATCGGGGCGGCTGCACTCGAACTTACACCCGACGATCTCCGCGAGATCGATAGCGCCGCCTCAAAAATCAGGGTGCAAGGGGCGCGATATCCCGAAAAGCTTGAGCAATTGACCGGCCGCTGACCGGCCGGCGCGGCGGTCACACCTAACGAAGAGAAGCACTATGACACAAGGTATCAAGGACAAGGTGGTCGTCATCACAGGCGCGAGCAGCGGACTTGGAGAAGCTGCCGCGCGTCGCCTTGCGCAGGACGGAGCCAAGCTGGTGCTGGGAGCGCGACGCGTCGACAGACTTCAGGCGCTCGCGAAAGAGCTATCGTTGGGCAGTGACGCCGCCGTGCAGACGGACGTGACGCAATACGAACAGGTCCAGCGTCTCGTAGATCGCGCGGTAGAGGCCCACGGACGCATTAACGTGATCCTCAACAACGCCGGCCTTATGCCGCACTCGCCACTTGAACGCGGCAAGGTGCAGGATTGGGAGCGTATGGTCGATGTGAATATCAAGGGCGTGCTCTATGGCATCGCCGCCGTCCTGCCGTACATGAAGGCGCAGAAAAGCGGGCACGTCATTAACGTGTCGTCGGTTGCCGGCCATGTTGTGCGGCCGGGAAGCGCCGTCTATTCCGCAACCAAGCATGCGGTGCGCGTAATCTCGGAAGGACTGCGGCAAGAGGTCAAGCCGTATAACATCAGGACCACCATCATCTCGCCGGGCGCCGTCGCGACCGAACTGCCCGACAGCATCACCGAGCGCGACGTTGCCGAGAATATCCACAATTTCTATCAGAAGTTCGCGATTCCCGCCGACTCCTTTGCGAGGATGGTGGTCTTCGCCATGAGCCAGCCGGAAGACGTGGACGTGAACGAAATCCTGTTCAGGCCGACCAGGCAGGAACTTTGAGGTGTGGCCTCGAGGGGCGTTCGTCCGTTGTCATCGTAGGCGCAAAAGTCATGCAGACCGTGTGAGAAGTCTGAGACGTGATTCGGTTCCCGTGCGCGATCCGGCGCGGTAGAATCGGTCATGGCGCACATTTCTGGATTCGACCGGTCGCAGGTTTTGCTTTTGCCGGAGGCGGTGGAAGATTACGTCGGCTCCGACAATCCGGTTCGGTTCATTGATGCGCTCGTGGACGGGCTTGATCTGGCGGCGGCCGGGTTCGCGCGCGTCACGCCGGCGGCCACGGGACGTCCGGGGTATGCGCCCGGCGATCTGCTGAAGCTTTACATTTATGGATATTTGAACCGCGTCCGGTCGAGCCGGCGGCTGGAAGCCGAAGGCCATCGCAACATCGAGCTGATCTGGTTGCTGGGCGGCCTGAAGCCGGATTTCGAGACGATCGCCGATTTCCGCCGCGACAATCGCGCCGCCTTTCGGTCGGTGTTTCGCGAGTTCGTCGTCCTGTGCCGGCGTCTCGATCTTTTCGGGCGCGAACTGATCGCCGTGGACGGGACGCGCATCAAAGCTGTCAACAACAAGGATCGCAACTTCACCAGAGGATCACTGGAAAAGTTCATCGCGGCGGCCGACGAGAGGCTGGATGATTATCTGCGCCGCCTCGACGCCGGAGATGTCGAGGAGGCGGGCAAGAGCGGCTCGCGCGTGAAGAACCTGGCGGAGAAGATCGAGGCGCTGCGCAAGAAGCGCGGCGCGTGCGACGCCTTGCGCAACCGGATCGCGCGGACCGGAGAGAGCCAGATTTCGCTGACCGATCCCGACAGCCGGGCGATGGCCGCCCATACGAAGGTCGGCGTCGGCTACAACGCGCAGATCGCGGTCGACGCCAAGCGCAAAATGATTGTCGAGCAGGCCGTGACCAACCAGGTCGTTGACATGGGCCTGTTGCAGAAGACGGCCGAGCCCGCCCGCCAGATTCTGCAAGTCGAGAAGATCGCTGTCGTCGCCGACAAGGGCTACTTCAAGAGCGAGGATATCGAAGCCTGCGAGAAGGCCGGCCTGACGCCGCATGTGCCGCGCCCGCAACGGGGACCGGCCGTGCGTGAAGGCTTTTTCCGCAAGGACGAGTTCCGCTACGACGCCGGGCGCGACGCCTACATCTGCCCCGCCGGACAGACGCTGAAGCCGTTCCGCCATGGCCGGTTGCGCGATCTCAAGAAGATCGACTACGGCAACCCCAAAGCCTGCCGCGCCTGCCCGCTGCGCGCACGATGCACGAACGACGTCCGCTCGGTCTCCCGCATCGAAAACGAGGACGCGCTCGATCGCATGGCGCAGCGCCTGGCGGCGAGGCCCGACATTCTCGACCGCCGTCGCGAGATCGTCGAGCGCCCCTTCGGCTCCATCAAGCAATGGATGAATCAGGGCGCCTTTCTCATGCGCGGCTTGGAGAATGTCCGCGCCGAGTTCAGCCTGACGGCGCGCGCCTACAATCTGCGCCGCGCGCTGAATATTCTCGGCGTCGAGGCCATGGCGAGGGCGGTCGCGGCCTGAAAGTGGCCAAGGCCGCTCTCAATTGGCCGATAACAGCCCTTTCCGCGCCTCTCACGTGGCGTCAGGCGGCGAACAACGCCCAAAACGATGAAAATCTCCTGCCCTTCGCCTCTCGCGACGGCGCCCTTCAGTTGCCGAGGGTTTTCACACGGTCTGCAAGAAAATCTGCACGAAACGTGCTCTCCCGCCACTCCCGCATTGCTGCTTGCGGATCATGCGCAGACCTCTGCAATCAGCCCATCGCCAAACCAGCGCGCGAGCAGGCCGGTGGCCTCTTCGGCGTTCGCGCCGCCGTCCCGCTGCGAAAGCGACGCACAGATCTCGCCAAAGCTTTGTCCGCGCGCGGCCGCCGCCCGAACCAACATCTCTTCAGCGCCGATCGCGATAGCGCACGACGTCGTTGCGCCTTTTTTCAAAGATGCGCGAAATGGCGTTTTGCGCGCGTGACCGACCCCGACTTAAAATCTTCAATATCTCTTGAAATAACATTTGACGACGGCAAATTACTTCGATATTCGTTGAAATATGGAAAAATCGGAAGCCGTCGCGGCGCTCCTCGCGCTCGCCCAAGACAATCGCCTCGACGTGTTCCGGCTGCTCGTGCAGGCCGGGCCGGAAGGCATGCCGGCGGGCGTCGTCGCCGCCGCTCTCAATCTTGCGCCGAATACGCTCACCTTCCATTTCAATCGGCTGCGGCAGGCAGGCCTGGTGACCGTGCGCCGCGAAAGCCGCTCGATGATTTACGCGGCGCAATTTGAGACGATGGACGCGCTGCTTGGATTTCTGACCGAAAACTGCTGCGGCGGCGCGCCCGAGAAGTGCCAACAGCCCGCGCAATGCAAACCCGCGCGCGTCGAGCGCGCGAAAACTGTTGCTTGACGGAGTGTTCCCATGAAGCGCCTGCATGTCCATGTCGCCGTCGAAAATCTTCCGCAAGCGATCGACTTTTATTCGGCGCTGTTTGCCGCGCGCCCGGCCGTCGTCAAGTCCGACTACGCCAAATGGATGCTCGATGATCCGCGCGCAAACTTCGCCATCTCGACGCGCGGCCGCCGGCCCGGCCTCGATCATCTCGGGATTCAAGTGGAGGACAGGGATGAGCTGCATCAGGTTTATGCGCGCCTGCAACGGGCCGGCGGCGCCGTCATCGAACAAGGCGTGACAAGCTGCTGTTACGCCAAGTCGGAAAAGTCATGGACCGACGATCCCGCCGGCATCGCATGGGAGACCTTTCTGACCACCGGCGAAAGCGTGGACTATGGAGACGGCACGGGCGAGCGCGAATCAACCGATGCCCAAGGCAAGGCATGTTGTGCGCCGCAGGCGATACCGGCGCCCGAAACCGCGGCCTGCTGCAAGGGATGAGGCGCGCCATGACCGCTTCCTTCAACGTCCTGTTTCTGTGCACCGGCAATTCCGCCCGTTCGATTATGGCGGAATCAATCCTTCGCAAAGAAGGGGCAGGCCGTTTCCGCGCCTTCTCCGCCGGCAGCCATCCCAAGGGGACGGTCAATCCGTTCGCTCTCAAGACGCTTCAAAGCCTCGACTACCCGACGGATGGCCTGCGCTCGAAAAGCTGGGACGAGTACGCGACGCCGCAGGCGCCAAAAATGGATTTTGTGTTCACCGTTTGCGACAACGCCGCCGGGGAAACCTGCCCGCATTGGCCCGGCCAGCCGATGACAGCGCATTGGGGCATTGAAGACCCGGCGGCGGTCGAAGGCGCAGATTGGCGCAAGCAGGCGGCTTTCGCGCAAGCCGCTCGCTACCTGAAAAATCGCATCACCGTCTTCACGAACCTGCCGCTCAGGAGTCTCGACGCTCTGGCGCTCGCTGCGCGCCTGCGCGACATCGGCAAGATGGAGGGCGCTACGCGCGTCCTGGCGACAAAGGAGGACGCGCACCGTGAATAATGCTGTATCGGTTGCCGCCGCGGCGGCTAAAGCGCCCGCCATGGGCGTTTTTGAACGCTATTTGACCCTGTGGGTCGCGCTGTGCATCGTGGCGGGAGTCGCGCTCGGACAAATGCTGCCCGGCCTGTTTCACGCCATCGGCGCGGCGACCGCGGCGCAAGTGAACTTGCCAGTCGCGGGACTGGTCTGGCTGATGATCATTCCCATGCTGCTCAAAATCGACCCCGCCGCTCTCGGGGAGGTGAGGGCGCATTGGCGCGGCGTCGTCGTGACTGTCGGAATCAACTGGCTGGTCAAGCCATTCTCGATGGCTTTGCTCGGCTGGCTGTTCATCGGCCATCTGTTCCGGCCATTCCTGCCCGCCAGTCAAATCGACGCCTATATCGCCGGGCTCATCCTGCTGGCGGCGGCTCCCTGCACGGCGATGGTGTTCGTCTGGTCGAGCCTCGTCGAGGGCGAACCGCATTTCACTCTGTCGCAAGTCGCGCTCAACGACACGATCATGGTGGCGGCCTTCGCGCCGCTTGTCGCGCTGCTGCTCGGCCTGTCGTCGATCACCGTGCCATGGGACACGCTTTTGCTGTCGGTCGTCCTTTACATCGTCGCGCCGGTGATCATAGCGCAGCTGTGGCGGCGCATGCTATTGGCGAAAGGCGGGCAGGAAGCATTGGCTCGGACGCTGCACGGCTTGGCGCCTCTATCGCTCTCGTCCCTGTTGCTGACGCTCGTGCTGCTGTTCGGCCTGCAAGGCGAACACATCATGCGCCAACCGCTCGTCATCGCGCTTTTGGCCGCGCCGATTTTGATACAGGTCTACTTCAACGCGGGGCTGGCCTATTGGCTGAATCGCCGTCTTGGCGTCGCATGGTGCGTCGCCGGGCCTTCGGCGCTGATCGGGGCCAGCAATTTCTTCGAGCTGGCCGTGGCGACGGCGATCGTCCTTTTCGGCTTCCAATCGGGCGCCGCCCTCGCAACCGTCGTCGGCGTGCTGGTCGAAGTGCCGGTAATGTTGTCGGTTGTCTGGATCGTTAAAAGAAGTAAGAATTGGTACGAAGCGGGCGCCCCAGCACGCCGCCTCCCCGCAAAAGAGGGGGCCGCCCTTTCACCATAACCATATCCGCGTGCAATCGGAGGAACGCCATGAAGCTCGGGCTCGACGCTGCGATCGCCTTGGGCGCGCTTATTTTGAGCGCGCTGTTCATGAGCATGTCGGCCATGACCGGATCGGCCTTGGCCGCCCCCGTCCAATTGCGCGGGGCCGGCTCGACTTTCGTCGCGCCCCTGTTGAAGGTTTGGATCGATAGTTTCGAAAAGGCGCAGCCGGATGTTTCCCTCAACTATGACGTCGTCGGATCGGGCGAGGGGGTCGCGCGTTTCGAAGCCGGCGCCGTCGATTTCGCGGCCAGCGACGTCTTCATTCCGGCGGCCGAGGCGGAAAAGTTCAAACGCGGCGTCGTCCAGGTGCCGAGCACGGCCGGAATGATCGTGCTCGCCTATAATCTTCCCGGCGTCAAAGCCCCGCTGAAGCTGCCGCAGGACGTTTATGTCGACATTTTTCTCGGCAAAATCCGGAGCTGGCGCGACCCGCGCATCGTCGCCGCCAACCCTGGCCTCAATCTGCCGTCGACTGACATCGCCGTCGTTGTCCGGCGGGACTCCAGCGGCACGACTTACGCCTTCACAGACCATCTGGCGGCGGTAAGCAAGGCATGGGCAAATGGCGGACCTGGCGTCGGCAAGCTGATCGATTGGCCGCATGTTGCGATGTACGCGTCTGGAAACGAAGGCGTGGCGTCGCGGATCAAAATCAGCGAAGGTTCGATCGGCTATGTCGAATACGGTTTTGCGCTTCGGCTGGGCCTGCCGATGGCGGTGTTGCAGAACAGGGATGGTAAGTTTGTGGCGCCGACGCCGCAGTCGGGGGCCGCCGGTCTTGCCGCTTCAACAGGCGCCGGCCTCGATGCTCTCGACGAGTCGACCACCAATCCTGCGGGGCCGAAGGCCTATCCGATCGTCACCTACAGCTGGCTTTTGCTTTATCGCAGCTATCCAGCGGAGCAAAACCGCATCTTGACCTCGTTCGTCGGCTACGCGCTGGATGAGGGGCAGAGCTATGCGCCATACTTCGGATATCTGGCGCTGCCTCCGTCGGTGGTCGAGCTTGGAAAAGCCGCGCTTTCAAAGATGCAGTAAATTGGTCGCAGGCGTACCATTTTTCGACCAAATTGGCTTACGCAGTGACCTTTGCGACCAGCCCATCGTTGAACCAGCGCGCCAGCAGGCCGGCGGCCTCGTCAGCGCTTGCGTCGCCGTCGCGTTGCGACAGCAATCCGCAGATCTCGCCAAAGCTTTGTCCGCGCGCGGCCGCCGCCTGAGCGAACTTCTCCTCGGCGCCCATCACGCGATAGAAGACGCTGTTATCGTTGCGCCAGGAGATGATCGTTTCGCGCTCGGTTTCGATCTGACGCGAGGCCTTCTCTTCGGTGCGCTGCTCGCGCACGTGGGCATAAGCCGCGGCGATTCCAGACAAAAATTCGAGCGCCTGGACGCTCGGGTGGAAGGCGAAAGTCACATCCGGCCAGCTTTCCGGCGCAAATTGGGCGAGAGCACGCTCTTGTGAGAGTCGCTCCCGCAAGAGCGACGGCGGCGTCACGCTTTGCGATTGTGCAAGCGGCGCTCCCAGTCAAACGCCTGGCGGACGATCTTCTCAAGATCGTCGTGTTTGGGCGACCAGCCAAGCTCCGTCCTGATGCGTTCGGCGCCTGCGATGAGCGAAGCCGGGTCGCCGGCGCGCCGGCCCTTCAGGCGCACTTCGAAATCGGCGCCTGAGACTTTCTTCACGACGTCGACAACCTCAAGGACAGAGCGGCCGCGTCCATAGCCGCAATTGCAGGTCAGGCTGTCGCCGCCGGAGCGCAGATGGCGCAGCGCCAGAAGATGCGCGTCGACGAGATCGGTCACCTGAATGTAGTCGCGCACGCAAGAGCCGTCGGGCGTCGGATAATCGGTTCCAAAAACGTCGAGGCCGGCGCGATGGCCGAGCGCCGCCTGCACCGCCACCTTGATGAGATGGGTAGCGGCGGGGGTGGACTGGCCAAGCCTGCCCGCTGGATCGGCGCCGGCGACATTGAAGTAGCGCAGCGCGGCGTAGCGCAGCGGATGCGCGGCGGCGACGTCCTTGAGCATCCACTCGACCATCAGCTTGGAGCGCCCGTAAGGGTTGATTGGCGCCAAAGACGCCGTCTCGAAAACGGGGTTAGTCTCGGGCTCGCCATAGACCGCCGCCGTCGACGAGAAGATGAAATGTGGGACCTTGTTGCGGACGGCGGATTCGATCAGGTTGCGCGCTTTTGCGGTGTTGTTGAGATAATAGGCGAGGGGATTTGCGACCGATTCGGGCACGACGATCTTGGCGGCGAAATGCGCCACGGCGTCGACGTCATATTCGGCGATGAGCTGGTCGACAAGGGTGGCGTCGCTTATGTCGCCGACGATGAGCTTGGCGGCCGGCGGCGTCGCCCAGGCAAATCCGGTCGACAGATCGTCGAGAATGACGACCCGCTCTCCGGCGTCGAGCAGCGCAAGCGCCATGTGTCCGCCGATATATCCGGCGCCGCCGGTAACCAGAACCGTCATGCTATACTCCGAATGCGGGCGCGGGCCGCGTCTCCGCAGAGCCACGACAAGCGACACGACGACGCAGGCCATCGGCGCCTCCATCGCGCCCGCCGCTGCCGCCGATATGAAATGCGGCCGTCAAACATTAGGGTTCAATAATGAATGGATCATGCTCCTGATTTCTTTGTTTTGGGGCACAGACTGATTCGAAGATTCGGGGTTTTCGCCAATGTGCTCTAGATGCCGATTATTACATTTGCGTGACCTAAAAGCCACGCTGAAGGCGGCTGGTTTGGTCAAGGAAATTTGACTATGATCGTTTCGCCTTTCACTTGGCGCGCTTGTTTGAGTGGCGTCGCCCTTCAGGGACAATATCCAGGGACAATAAATGACGAAGCGGATTCGCAAGGCGGTTTTTCCAGTCGCGGGTTTGGGGACGCGGTTTCTTCCGGCCACCAAATCAGTTCCGAAGGAGATGTTGACGATCGTCGATCGTCCGGTCCTTCAGCATGTCGTCGATGAGGCGCGCGAGGCCGGGATCGAGCATTTCATTTTCGTCACCGGGCGCAACAAGGCGGTGATCGAAGACCATTTCGACATCTCCTACGAACTCGACGACATGCTGCAAAAGCGCGGAAAAATAAAAGAATACGAGGCGTTGCGAGAGCTGTTGCCGTCCGCCGGGGCGACCAGCTTCACGCGCCAGCAGGAGCCTCTTGGCCTCGGCCATGCGATCTGGTGCGCGCGCGAACTCGTCGACGACGAACCTTTTGCGGTGGTCCTGCCCGACATGATCACCATGGCCGCATCGCCGAAATCAGGCCGCTGCCTCGCGCAGTGCATCGCCGCTTACGAAAAACATGGCGGCAACATCATCGCCGTCGAAGAGGCGCCGAAGGACGAGCTTGACCAATATGGCGTCGTCGCCATCGGCAAGGATTTTGGCGCTTCTTTTGAAATTACTGGCATGGTGGAGAAGCCGCCGCAGGGGACGGCGCCGTCGAACCTCATCATCTCTGGGCGCTATCTCCTCGGTCCGGAGATTTTTTCCATCCTCGAAAAGGTCGAAAAAGGCGCCGGCGGCGAAATCCAATTGACCGACGGCATGAAGGCGCTCGCCAAAACGCAGCCCTTTCACGGCGTGCGCTTCGACGGCAAGACCTATGATTGCGGCTCGAAGCTCGGATTTCTTTCGGCCAATGTCGCTTTCGCCCTGGCGAGCGCCGAGATCTCAGAGCCATTCATGGCGGAGCTGAAGAAGATCGTCGGCAAGCTTTAGCGCAGTACGGCTCCAGCTCCGCCCCTTTTTCGGCTTGAGAGCCGCAACGCTCACGCGTCGCCAAGCGCTGGATAGTCGGTGTAGCCCTCCGCGGCGCCGCCATAAAAAGTCTCCTGCCGCGGCGCGTTCAAGGGCGCGTCCTCGCGCAAACGCTCGACGAGATCGGGATTGGCGATGAACAGCTTGCCGAAAGCGATGAGATCGGCGCGGCCGGCCCGCAGCGCCTCGATCGCGAGTTCGCGCGTATAGGCGTTGTTGGCGATATAAGCGCCCTTGAAGGCCTTGCGCAAAGCGGCGAAATCGAACGGGATATTGTCGCGTGGGCCGCCGGTCGCGCCCTCGATCACGTGAATATAGGCGAGGCCGCGGGCGCTCAACGCTTCGACGAGCGGGAAGAAGATTTTTTCCGGCGCGCTGTCGAGCGCCTCATTGAACGGGCTGACCGGCGACAATCGGACGCCGACCTGCGCCTTGTCCCAGACGCCTAGGATGGCGTCGGTCACTTCGAGGGCGAGCCGCATGCGGTTCTCGGGCGGGCCGCCATAAGCGTCCTCGCGTTTGTTGGTTCCGTCTTTCAGGAACTGGTCGAGCAGATAGCCATTGGCGGCGTGGATTTCGACGCCGTCGAATCCCGCCGCCTTGGCGTTTTCCGCCGCCCTTTGGTAGTCGGCGACGATGCGCGGCATCTCGTCGAGGCGCAACGCGCGTGGCGTCGAGACATCGGCCCGGCCGCTTTCGAGGAAAGTTTGAGTCTTGGCGGCGATGGCGGATGGCGCGACAGGAGCGCCGCCGCCCGGCTGCAGCGAAACATGGGAGACGCGGCCGACATGCCAGAGCTGATTGAAAATAACGCCGCCTTCAGCGTGGACGGCGCTCGTGACCTTCCTCCAGCCTTCGATCTGCGCCTGGCTGTATATGCCAGGAGTCCAGATATAGCCTTGGCCTTCCTGGCTGATTTGGGTCGCCTCCGAGATGATGAGGCCGGCCGAGGCGCGCTGGCGGTAATATTCCGCGTTAAGGTCGTTTGGCGCGTCCGTGCCTTTAGTGGCGCGGCTGCGGGTCAGGGGCGCCATCACGATTCGGTTCGGCAGTCTGAGGTCGCCAAGCTGGAATGGCGAAAAAAGAATGTCGGCGTCCGAATTCATTGCGCTCTCCATTGTCTTAAACGCATGGGTCATGCCCGTCGAAACGCTGCGTCGCCGCTGGCGTTTCCAGGAAGATAGGAAAAGGACAGGCTGTTGCAATGCGAAGGCTGATTCGCACGGCGCATCGCGCGGCGATTTGCCGCTATCTCATGTTGAGGGCGGACATGTAGAGTTCGAGAATCGCCTCCATCTCCCTCCGTTCGTCACGGTCCTGCTTTCTGATCTTGATGATCTGGCGCACCACCTTGACGTCGAAGCCGCGCCCTTTCATCTCGGCGTAAACGTCGCGGATATCGTCGGAAAGGGCCTTCTTTTCCTCTTCGAGCCGCTCCACGCGTTCGACGAACTGGTTGAGCTCGGCGGCGGCGACGCCGGAGTTGGCGATGTCTTTCGTCATGGCGAATGTTCCTGTTCGATTTTTTCGCGGCAAGGCGGCGGGCGAGGGCAATCCATATGAGCGTCGCGAGGCCGCGCCCGGTGCGGAGGTTCGCCAATGTGGCCTGAATGCGCTTGCGTCAAGGCGACGCCGACGGTAATCCCCGTTATTTTGGCGCATGGCGCCCCGTCCGGCCCTTATAGAAGGCGAGCTGGCGCAGTTCGGGACGCTTCAGAACCGATTGGAGAACCGGCGCAAGACGCTGCGCGAAAAAAATCGCCTGGTCTTGGGTCGCGATCAGATCCTGCCTGATCTCGACCAGAAGCCCGGCGAGCCCGCGCCGCGTGACTTCCTCGTCGAGCGTATCGCCGGCGAGGGCGCCATCGTAAGGCTCATTGTCGCCGACGGCGAAGCCCGCCGCCGCCAGCGCCGCGATCAACGGCCGCGCCAGGCGCGGATCGCTGTCCCAGAGAACGCCGACCTCCCAAGGCCGCGGCGCGCCTTTCCATGACGGCGTGAAGGAATGGATCGAGAGAATCGCCGGAAGGGGGCCAGATTTCATCATCGCCTCGATGGCGTGCGAGACCGCCTCGCGGTAGGGGCGCCAGTAAACGGCGAGGCGGCGCTCGATCTCCGCGTCGCTGATTCCGGCGTTGCCGGGGATGATCGCGCCGTCCGACAGCTGCATGACGAGGGTCGGATCGTCGGCGCCGCGATTGGGATCGATGAGCAGGCGCGAAAAACGCGAGAGTACCGCCGGGGCGCCGAGCAGCTCGGCGAGCCTGCGGGTGACGGCGGCGGCCCCGATGTCATAGGCGATGTGGCGCTCGAACTCGCTTGGCGGCAAGCCGAGAAGGCCGTAAGCCTGCGGCAGGGCGTTGCTGGCGTGGTCGCAAACGAGGAGGACGCCGGCGTCGAGAGGGCCGTCGATGCGTTCGACGGCGTTGGCCGTCTCTAGCAGCGGGGAGCAAGGTCGGGCACGATCCATGTGCATCTCCTTTGAGCAAGGTGGACGCGCAAGAGGGGCTGCGAAGCCGCCAGCGACATCGAATATCGCATTCGCCGGAGCTCGGATAGTTCGTCGCCGTCAGTCGAAACAGATGTGAAAACGTTTTCATGGAAGTCTTGGCAAATCGCGCAGGCTCGGGTTAGAAAGTAGCCGGGCCGGGCGACGCGCGCGCCTCGGCAGCGCCATACGCTGGCCAAGGCAGGCTTTTTCGGGCGGACTGAATCGCGACCTTGACGGCGATGAAACGAGCGTTAACCTCCGCCAGCGTGGCTCTCGGCGTCTTCCTCGCCGCATCCGCGGCGCGCGCCGACTTCCGCTTGTGCAATACGGCCTCCAGCCGGGTCAGCGTTTCGCTGGCTTATACGGACGGCGAAATGTGGGTGAGCGAGGGCTGGTGGAATTTGAAGCCGGGGGCCTGCGAAACGCTGGTCCGCGGGCCACTTGCCGCCGAATTCTATTATGTCTACGCCATGGATGAGCGCGGCGGCGAGTGGAAAGGCAAGGCTTTCATGTGCACGCGCGACCAAGAGTTCCGCATCCTCGGACGCGAGGATTGCTATGTCCGCGGCTTCGACCGGACCGGCTTTTTCGAGGTCGACACCGGCAAGGAAGCAAAGAATTGGACGGTTCAGCTGACCGATCCCGTGCCGGTCCGGCCAAATCCTTGAATCGATCGTTTCAACGAGGCTCTCATGCGGCGACTGCGACGGTGCAAGATCATTGCGACCATAGGACCGGCCTCGGCTAATCAGGAGACGCTGTCGGCGCTGTTTCACGCAGGTGCCGACGTGTTCCGCATCAATATGAGCCACGCCTCACACGATTCCATGCGCGAGCAGGTGCGGATGATTCGGGCGGTGCAGAAGGAAGCCCACCGGCCGATCGGCATCCTGCTCGACTTGCAAGGTCCGAAGCTGCGGATCGGCCTGTTCAAGGATCGCGTCGTCAAGCTCGCCAAGGGCGCGACCTTCACACTGGATTCAAACCCCGAGCCCGGCGACGAGACGCGCGTTTGCCTGCCGCATCCGGAAATTCTCCGCGCGCTGGAGCCCGGCCATACGCTCCTCGTCGATGACGGCAAGGTCCGGCTGCATGTGGTCGGCGGCGACGAGATGCACGCCGTCGCCCTCGTCGACGTCGCCGGCGAGATCTCCAACCGCAAGGGCGTCAGCCTGCCCGATACCGAAATCCCCGTTTCGCCGATGACCGACAAGGACCGCTCCGATCTGGAGGCGGGATTGGAGGCTGGGGTCGATTGGGTCGCCGTCTCTTTCGTGCAGCGACCGGAGGACGTCGCCGAGGTCAAGAAGCTTGCCCGCGGCCGCGCCGCGGTGATGTCGAAGATCGAAAAGCCGCAGGCGATCGCCAAGCTCGACGAGATCGTCGAGATCTCGGACGGGCTGATGGTGGCGCGCGGCGATCTTGGCGTCGAAATGCCCCTCGAAAAGGTGCCAGGGCTGCAAAAGCGCATCAGCCGCAACGCGCGACGGCTCGGCAAGCCGGTCGTCGTAGCGACGCAGATGCTGGAGTCGATGATCAACGCGCCGGTGCCGACCCGCGCGGAAGTGTCCGACGTCGCGACCGCCGTGTTCGAGGGCGCCGACGCGGTGATGCTTTCGGCCGAAAGCGCCGCCGGCCATTATCCGGTCGAGGCGGTCGCGACGATGAACAAGATCGCCGAGGAGGTCGAACGCGACGCCTATTACCGCGGCATAATCAACGCCCAGCGGGCGACCCCCGAGGCGACCGGCGCCGACGCCATCGCCGTCGCCGCGCGCAATGTCGCCGAAACGCTCGACTTGAAGGCGATCGTCGCCTGGACGTCGTCGGGGGCGACCGCGTTGCGGATCGCGCGCGAGCGCCCCTCGGCGCCGGTCCTGGCGCTAACGCCGAACCCCGAGACCGCGGGCCGGCTGGCGGTCGCCTGGGGCGTCCACGCCGTCGTCACCAAGGATGCGCATGACATTAACGATATGTCGGCGCGGGCGGCGAAATTCGCCTTCCGCGAAGGTTTCGCCATCGTCGGCGACCGCATCATCATCGTCGCGGGCGTGCCTTTTGGCACCCCGGGCGCGACCAATATGGTTCGCATCGAGTTCATCGACGACGCGGCGACGGTCGCCCAGAGCGCTTTGCAAAAGGCCGAGCCTGCGGCGCAGCAGCAGTAGGGAGGATTAAAAGCGCGATCGATGCGAAATGCAAACGATCGCGCTCGGATCGCCCTGTCGAAAAGGCGCTTGCGTGCTCGACAAGATTATGCGGTGAAAATCGAGGTCGGTGCGCGTTGGCCAACGGCCCTCGATTTACAGCGCGGGCGAGTTGACAGGTTCGACTTTCACATAAATGTCCGACGCTTCTGAACCCGTCAGCGTTCCGGACAAAACGAAGGAACGTTCCTCGTCCGACATCATTGCGACGATCGGAAAGACCCAGCTCGAATAGCCCTGATTGTCCTTGAGTTTGACTTCGACCAGAACATTGCCGTCGAGGACCCTGACGTTGCAGTTGAACGGAGCGTCAACCTTGCCGATCCGAATGAAGCCTACAACCTTCACCGACGTGTTCGGCTTTACCGTAACCTTCTGAAGAAAATTCCATTTGGACGTTTCCGTCGTCGAGAAGCTCTGCTCGGCCGAAAAGCTCACCTCGGCGCTCGACTTCGACGTTCGCTTCGCCGACGAGCGGCAGCTTTGCCTTCACGCCCGCCTTGGTCCCGACCTTGAGGCCTTCGGTGAATTTGAACGACTGACCATCCTGCCGGGAATATTCATATGAGAAAGTCGCTTCCAGTGGATCGTCAGGCGAGGCGTTGGCATAGGTTTCCTGATGCGCGATCACGCTTTTCAAAGACTGTTTGACTTCTCCGTAGCTGAAATCTGTAATCAACAGCCCATAATGATCCTGGTAGAATTCGCTATATCCTGTCTCAATAGCTGCAAGCCTCGCGATTTTGTCGGTCGCTCCGACCGAAGTCAAATAATCAATCGCGCGCTTCGTCAGAACCGCCTGGTCGATCGTTTGAAATTTCTGGAGGAGAGCCGCATTGATGTCGAGCTCATTTTCGGTCTTAAGCCCACGCACCGGATAGTTCATCTTTGGTATCCTTCGTCAAAGCCGGCTATTGGCGACATTGCCGCCGGCCGCACAGAGATAAGCTTTGACGAACGATGAAACTGTGGGGATTCCCACATCGAAGAGTTGACAGCCGAGGCCTTCAATTTGGGGCGAAGCCGCGCAATCCTTCAGGGCTGAACCTAAATGAAGCGAGCGTTGGCGCTGCGGCAAGCGTTGCGAGTTACTATCCGCCAAAAAGGGCGTCGAAGAAATTGCGCTCGCGCGGGGGGGCTCGCGTTTGTCCTGGATTTCCAGGGTTTGGAATGAGACCTGGCGGCACGAGACTATCCCCGCGCGCGGCCTGCGCCGTCGTCGCCGGCGCGGGCGGATAGGGCTGCGCCGGCCGGGGCGCCTC
The DNA here is from genome assembly GCA_963815815.1 of uncultured Alphaproteobacteria bacterium. Classification (GTDB taxonomy): domain Bacteria; phylum Pseudomonadota; class Alphaproteobacteria; order Rhizobiales; family Beijerinckiaceae; genus Methylocapsa. The sequence continues at coordinate 553,944 of CAWFIA010000001.1, read as the reverse complement.
GGCCATCGGAACCGGAGCTTGCGGCTGGCCGGGCCAGATCGGCGCCGCCTCTGGCGGGGCTTGCCACAATCCGCCCGGCAGAGGCTGCGGCGGGACGCCCTGATGCGCCACTCGCATGAAGCGCGACCAGATCTCGACCGGCAGATTGCCGCCCGACGCCTTCTTGGTCGGCGAGCTGTCGTCATTGCCGAGCCAGACGCCGGTGACGAGATGGCTCGTGTAGCCGACGAACCAGGCGTCGCGCCAATCCTGGCTGGTGCCGGTCTTGCCGGCCGCCTGCCAGCCCGGTAGGTCGCCCTTGCGCGCCGTGCCGGTGAGCAGGGTTTCCTGCATCATCGTGTTCATCATCGGCAGATAGGCGGGATCGATGACGCGGCCGTTGCTTGCGCCCTTGCGCAGATAGAGCAGCTTTCCCGCCGCCGTCTTGACGCGCATGATGATGTGCGGCTGCACGCCGAAGCCGCCATTGGCGAAAGGCGTATAGGCGGTGACGAGTTCAAGCGGCGAAACCTCGGAAGTGCCAAGCGCGATCGACGCATTGGGCGTCAAATCCGATATTATGCCGAGGCGATGGGCGGTCTTGATCACGGTTTTCGGGCCGACCTCGACGCCAAGCCGCACCGCCACCGTGTTGAGCGACAGGGACAGCGCCTTGGTCAGCGTCACCGGCCCAAAATATTGGCGCGAGTAATTCTCCGGCTGCCAGCCTCTGACATTGATCGGCGCGTCCTCGCGCACGGTCGCGGGGGTGAGGCCCTTCTCCACCGCGGCGAGATAGACGAAGGGCTTGAACGCCGAGCCCGGCTGGCGCTTCGCCGCCACCGCGCGGTTGAACTGGCTCTCGCCGTAATTGCGGCCGCCGACCAGCGCCTTGATCGCGCCGTCCGGATCCATCGCGACGAGAGCGCCCTGGCCGACGCCGAATTTCGCCCCCTTTTGGTCGAGCTCCTCGGTCAGGGCCTTTTCCGCGTTGGCCTGCAGCGCCGCGCTGACCGTAGTCGTCACCACAATATCCTGGTCGATCGCGCCGACCGTATCGTCAAGGACGTCCATCACGTAATCGGCGGCGTAGTTGACAGAGCCCGCGCCGCCGCGCACGGCCTGCGCTGGATGGGCGAGAGCGAGCTTGCCCATGGCGTCGGTGATGTAGCCTTCCTCCGTCATCGCCTCGATGACTTGGGCAGCGCGCTCACGCGCCCCTTCGGGATTGCGGTTCGGCTCCAGTTTCGTCGGCGCCTTCATCAAGCCGGCGAGCACCGCGGCCTCGGCCAAAGTGACGTTTTTGGCGCTATGGCCGAAATATTTCTGCGCCGCTGCTTCGACGCCATAGGCCCCCGAGCCAAAATAGACGCGGTTGAGGTAGAGCTCAAGAATCTGGTTTTTCGTATATTTGTGCTCGAGCCAGAGGGCGAGAATCGCCTCCTGGATTTTGCGCGAGACCGTGCGCTCCTGCGTCAAAAATAGGTTCTTGGCGAGCTGCTGGGTCAGCGTCGAGCCGCCTTGCATCGCCCCGTCGGCCGCGTTGCGCGTCAGCGCCCGCAATATGCCGAGCGGATCGACGCCCCAGTGCGAATAGAAGCGCCGGTCCTCGATGGCGACGAACGCTTTGGGCAGATAGGGCGGCAGATCGGCGATGCGCACAGCGGCGCCGCCCATATCGCCGCGATTGGCGAGAAGCGTGCCGTCGTCAGCCAGAATGGCGATGTTGGGCGGGCGCTTCGGCACGGCGAGCTGGTCGATCGGCGGCAGTTTCGTCGTGTAGAAAGCGATGACGCCGACCCCCGCGACGCCCGCCCAGAGCAGCGCCATAAAAGCCCAAGAGAGCGCCGTCGCCGCGACGGAGCGGCTCCTTCCGCGCCCGCGCCGCGAACGGCCGTTCGTCTTGGCATGGCTTGCGCTCACCTCTGGCCTTTCCGGCGCGGCTCCAAAATAAGGCTCGCGACGCTCTCTCGTCTCGCGCTTGGTCATCCTCGTCTGCCGCGCCGTCGTCCTGAAGCCGAGGCCGTGGCGGCGCGAGCTTGCGCGCCGGGGCTTAAGGCCGGGTAAAAACCTTAACATTTTAGGCGTTGCGCCGCGCGAAAACCCGCTTTCGCCCAACCGCGCCAGCTTCATCTCAGCCGAATTTTAAGGTCATTCCGTGGCGCGAAAGCGGGCGCCGCCCGCGGCGTTTTGGCGCCCTCCGCTTTAGCCGTTGATTTCGGCGGAGAAGAGCCGCGAATGACTTGCGGTTTCGCCGCAGCCGCGCCAAAGTCGCGCCCCCGCGGGAGACGTCAAGGCTTGCGCGCGGACTTCGGACGGATGGATTGGACGCGCAATGAAAGTCACCCTTGAACGATCGGCCCTGCTGAAATCGCTCGGCCACGTGCATCGCGTGGTGGAGCGGCGCACCACCATTCCGATTCTCTCCAACGTGCTGATCGAGGCGAAGGGCCAGTCGCTGCTGCTCAAGGCGACCGACCTCGATCTCGAAGTGACCGAGCGCCTGCCCGCCGACGTCAGCGTCGCCGGCGCCACGACGCTGCCCGCGCATACGCTCTATGACATCGTGCGCAAGCTCCCCGACGGCGCGCAGGTTTCGCTTGAGGCCAGCGGCGAGACCGGTCAATTGCTGCTGCGCTCCGGCCGCTCGCGCTTCAATCTTCAGACCTTGCCGGAGAGCGATTTTCCCGATCTCGCCGCCGGCGAGTTCTCACATGACTTCACCCTCGCGCCGGCCGACCTCAAGCGGCTGATCGACAAGACCCAATTCGCCATCTCGAACGAAGAGACGCGCTATTATCTCAACGGCATTTTCCTGCACACGACCGAATCCGAGGGCGCGACGGTGCTGCGCGCGGTGGCGACGGACGGACACCGGCTCGCGCGGGTGGAGATCCCGTGCCCCAAGGGGGCGGCGGGGATGCCGGGCGTCATCGTGCCGCGCAAGGCCGTCGCCGAGCTGCAAAAGCTGGTCGAGGACCTCTCCGCCGAGGTGCGCGTCGAACTCTCGACGACGAAGGTGCGCTTCACCTTCGGCGATGTGGTTTTGACCTCAAAACTGATCGACGGCACGTTTCCGGATTATGTTCGGGTGATCCCGACCGGCAACGACAAGCGCCTGATCGTCGACCGCGCGCCTTTCGCCGCCGCCGTCGACCGCGTTTCGACGATTTCTTCGGAGCGCGGCAGGGCCGTAAAACTCGCGGTGGCGGACGGCAAGCTGACTTTATCGGTGACGAACCCCGATTCCGGCTCGGCGCAGGAAGAACTCGACGTCGATTATGATTCGACGCCGCTCGATATCGGCTTCAACGCCCGCTATCTGCTCGACATCACGGAGCAGCTCGACAGCGACACGGCGTTGTTCAAACTCGCCGATCCCGGCTCGCCGACGCTGGTGCAAGACCGCGACGGCGCCAGCGCGCTCTATGTGCTGATGCCGATGCGGGTTTAGGCGCGGACTAAAAGGGATTCGCTTGCGATCACGTGCGGCGAAACCGCCTTCGGCGCCGACGTAGCCAACGTGCGAGTTGCCGGCAACGCGGCTCGCACCAGGTTATGTAGGACTGAGTTCGTGGTGATCGGACGCTACTTGCATTTCTTGCGGAAGCGCAACTTGAGTTCGATCTCACCTTCGACGTCGCACTCGTCCCAGGGGACGTTCATACAGCACAGATCGCGCGGTCTCACCTCGCACGGCTCAGGCTCAGGCTCGGGGCAGGGAGCGGGCTTGTCCCCGCCGGTCGGGGATGGGAGGACCTGATTCGGATCTCCGCCCAGACCAGAAACCTTTCCCGCCAAGCCATTCAGCCAGCGGGTGAAGATGGGATACCAACGATTTGCGATCGGGATCGTCTGCTGGATGAAGCGAAGAATGGAGAGATTCCGGATGGCCGTAGGCAAGATTTCTGGATCGGTGATTACCGGAACGTTGAACTGGAAGGCGCCAAGCATTTTCCGGGCACGTTGCGGGGCGGCGATGCCAGAGCACTGCTGAACGTTCATCTTGAACACTTGGCCGACCCGCACACCCTGCGGGAGAGTAAGTGTCATCAAACCCGCCAGGTTGCCAGGCGGCCGGGCGGGGAGGGGAACAAAGGTTACGTCAGCGACCAAAAGTGAAATCGTATTGACGTCCACTTTCGCGAGCGTAGCTGGGTGCTGTCTTAGCAGGGATAGCGCCAGAATTTCGTCAGCCTGCAATTCGGGAAAGAACAAGGTGGCCTTGGTGCCACGTGGAACGTTACCCCAATCTACAATCAACTCGTCTGGCCCGATGAACGTCTCACGCGCTGCTGCGACGTTAAAGGGATTTCCAAGTACTACGCTCGATGGCTTCACCATGAACGTGTGTTGCACCGTGTGCGTCAACGGCCAGCCGGGATTCCCAGAAGAGTCGATAGAAAGGTTCCGTTGCGCCAACCGATCGCTCGAGGCCGGTGTCGCGCCGACGGGAATTGGATCGGTGACAGTGCCAGGAGGCCAGAAGAAAATCTCAGTAACCAGGCAGTAGTGAAGGCCTGTGACCAGCTGTTGTATGGTGAATTGTTGGTTCTGATACGGTCCATTGACGCCGCCTGGGTCTGAGGTCGGGTCGAGCGGAAAGCGCTGGTTGTTGATATCGATGATATCCAGCCATACTCCGCAGTAGACGACCTCTTCCTGTCCGTTGCCAAGAAAACTGATTTGCGTATTTATCGCGTCATCAGACTGCGTAGTCATCGATTGCGTCTGAGTGTTCACTCGAGCTCTCGCGAAAAACGGAATGGACGCAATCTCGTTACTTTGGATGCCGAGAAGAGGCACCGACCCCTGAGTGTCGCCAGAGCGGCGGTAGTTGCCGGTAAGACCAAGACCGCTGGTATGGTCGTAGTCCAGCGATGACACCATTGTCTTAAAGGCGCGAAAGAATGCACTGACATTCGGCGCGGGGACGTTGCCTCTGTACCGGATCTTGGCAACCGCGTAGTTGAAGACTGGCGTGCCACCCACCGTGGGCGAAAGCTCCACCTGGCTGGCGTTTTCGTCCTCTGATAGTTGCGTGAGGAATGGATGATTATTGTCGTTCGGAAGGGTGTTGAACGCACCAACGAGACCAGCGACGAACCCGAACGGGTCGGCGTTTTGCGTCACCCCGGCAATAGCCTCGCCTTGCTTGATCTGGAACACGCGCGTGTCTGTGCTTAGCCAGTAGGGGTTGGGTGGCCCTGGCGGAGAAATTGTCGAATCAATATCGATCATGTAAGGGCTAGGCTGATTTACCAGCAGCAGCGTGGCGGAACTCTGGTCCGTGGCAGCGACGCCCGTACCTCCGACTGTGTAATTCAGCATCACCTGCATCGTGACCGCGGTCTCGGCCCCGCTGACCGTCGGAAACGCACTGGTGTTCGTGAATACGATGTCATACGCGATTGAAACTCGCTGGGGTACGTCAGGAGCGCCGTTGGGGTCTTCCAGGAACACCTGCGGGTTGACCGCGGTGATCGTGCTCGTTGTTGCGCCTCCGATCGAAAACGTTATGGATGGGCTGGCTGCCGTCGGCATCCCGACTTCACGTGGCTGAAACCCGTCATAGATCACGTAGATAGCCTTCGAGAACGTCAGGCTTACGGCTGCTTGCGAAGTCGAGAAGGTGTCCTGGTTAGCGATGATGTAACTGGAGTGGGGCGCTGTGTCATAGCTCGGCGGTATGACGACAGAAATATCCCTTGAGTTCCTGTTGTTGCCTGGCAGGTTTTGCTCATTTTCCGGCGCAAACCACGGACGGATTGGCCAAAGGTTCGTGATTTGTCCTGTCTGGGGCGTTTGAGCGGTATATCCGGCCCAAGGCTCCAGAGGGCTCAGAATTCCCCATTTTGGGTCCCCAAATTCAACGTCGCCGTTTCCGGTGGTATTCCCCTCCGTATTGTAGAGCTGCGCTGGATCGAGACGTTGTGCCGCAAAGCCGGACTGGCGTTGCCTCATCGCCCAAAGCCGATCGATGTTCGAATGCAGGAAGAACACGAAAGGGTCGCGGAAAGAGAGGTGGGGGTCGCCGAGACTGCCGCCAATATAGCCATGCGCAGCGCCATGGGCACCGACTCCGCTCGTACCTTGTTCGTCTCCATACATCAAGTCCCGGAAGGCCTCCCAGGATGGTGCTTGAATGAACTGGTCATCCGTTGCCCAGCCCTGACCAGCGACTCCCACAGGAGGAGCGCCGGGTTGTTTCGCCCGCGTCAGTGTTTGTGGAGGGTCCGCTGGGTTGTAATGGACTCCCGTTGCAGGGTCAGGATAGCTAAAGGTCGATGGATCGGCCGGATTTGGTCTATTGAGGTGGACTGGAGAATTGTCGTCGCGAAAGTTAGCCGCAGCTGGATCATAGAATCCCGCGCCCAACAGCGGTTGACCGACGGCGCCACCATTAACGGTACCGTCCGCGTTTCCCATAAAATCTGCATCGAAGAGATTTATGGTTCCGCCTTCGCCATCAGGCATATTGGAGGGATCTAGGTTCCAATTCCAATAGTGAAGCGACAACCGGGGATCGATCGTGCGCAGAAGCGCCTCGAAACGATTACACATTTCCCGATGCCAGGGCAGGAAGGCGGGGCAGCCATGGACATGAGAGCTTTGGTGTATCTCGTCCTGTTTGAACCAGTAAGAGACATGACCGGCCGGGAAGTCTGTTCTCGATCCAGTGGGACTGTACAAAATCTGGTTCAGTTTTAGGATAGCGTCTCGAAGCAGGTCACGTTCTTCCTTGCTGACCGTCGCAAGATCTCTACGGATTCCATCGCCAAGCATGGCTTCCTCCTTCGCGCTGTCGTTTGTTCTGGGTTCTCCTATAGGACGCGGGGCCGGTTAAAGGCGTTCGACCTTGCCGTTTTGAGCCGAAAAAAAGGCGCCTATTGATCCGGCAACTCCCTACCGGACCTCCACCGCTTTCAGCCCTATCGGCAAACTGTTCTCTAATACCAACGGCATTAGGCAACAACCGACGCCCAAGCTCGTGTGGCGATTGAGGCGATGCGCTTTGACTCAGCAGTGAGGGCGTTCCATGCGGCGCAACATGCGTCAAGGATCTCATCATAGTTTTCGAACACGCGGTTGCTCAAATGGTTCTGGCGCAGGAACTGCCAAATGTTTTCGACCGGGTTCAACTCGGGGGAATAGGCTGGTAGGTGGAGCAGACTGATGTTGCCGGGGACCCGCAGCTTGCCGCCAGTTTGATGCCATCCGGCTCCATCGAGGAGCAGCACGGCGTGGCTGCCTTGCGTCACTTGGCTGCTGATCTCCTCGAGATGCAGGCTCATCGCTCGGGCGTTGGCGTAAGGCAAGACCAAAGCCGCGCCGATATCCCTGCAAGGACAGACGGCGCCGAATATGTAGGCCCATTCGCGTCGCTGATCGCGCGGCGCGGGCGGCCGGCTGCCGCGCTCGGCCCAAACGCGAGTGAGCGTGCCCTGCTGGCCGACGCGGGCTTCGTCTTGCCACCAGAGTTCAATCGGTTTTTCGCGTGCATGCTCGGGGATTGCGGCCTTGACCAGATCGGCGAAGTTTTTTTGTGCGCCTCCTGCGCCGCAGGATCTTGCTGTGGATGGCGGGGCCGCACCGACAAGCGCCGGAACCCCAGCCGGCGCAGCATCGCGCCGACGCTGCGCTCGGCCAGGGTCACATGGAACTGGGTCTTGATCACGCGGGCCAGATCCACTCGTCGCCAGCGCACCACGCCGTCGACGGCAAGGTCAGGTCCTTTGCGAACCATCTCCGCCACAAGAGCTTCTTGTTCGGGCGTGAGGCGCGGCTTCGGCCCGGCCGCGATGCGGTTGCAGAGCCCGGCGACGCCTTCGGCGTTGTAGCGTAGAACCCAATCGCGCAAGGTCTGCCGATCCATGCCGCAGAGCTTGCCGGCTTCGCCCCGATTATATCCTTCAAGCACTAAGGCCAGCGCCAACATCCGCCGCGCCGCATTGGCGTCCTTGCTGTGCGTCGCCGCTTCGCGAAGCTCCGCTGCAGTGAAATCATCGCGCGTGATCGCCAAGGCTTCCGGCATCAAAATCTCCCCGAATCATCTCCAATCCGAAGAGAATCACGACAGTGCGAATTTGCGAAGACCCCCTGAGTCAGACGCCAATGCCGTTGGTATAAGTCTTTAAGAAGTTCTTAACTTTCGCTTAATTTTCTAGGTCCGCATCGTCACGAAGGCGTCGTCAAAGGGCAAATGACCACATCCTCTGGCAATAACTCGCCCTACGCTTGGACGGCGGCGCGGAAGTCTTGGTATGATCGGTTCGGCGCGGCGTTTGGGGCTTTCAGCTTCGTAACATGTTATATTAAACGACGAAACCGTCATGCCTGGCCTTGAGCGGGACATCCAGCTGGCCGCCGCCGATGAGTTCTGGATGGCCGGGTCAAGCCCGGCCCTGACACGTGTGGGTCGGCGTTGCGCACGCCCTTGCCGGTGCCATAAATCGCGCCCACATCGAATCCTTAATCCCGTCAACGGCGGGCGCCCCGATGGACAAGTCGTCGGCTCCTTGCCGGGAATTGGGGCTTCGGCTTGGGCTGGCTGCACGTGGAAGTGGTGAAGGTCGTCGGCGCCGCGACGGGAATTGCGGCGCTCTCGCTTGGCTATATCCTCGTTCGCTTCGAAAGGGTCATCCGCGAGAAGCTGTTTCCGGAAATGCAGCCGCATCAGGCCTATACGCAGCTGCGATTGATCACCGGCGCCCTATGGATCGCCGCCGCCATCGGTCTTTGCCTGTGGCTCTACGCCGTAGCGGTGACGCCGCGCTAGCGAAATGCGTCTTTGGCGCGGGTTGACGCCCGCGCGCCGAGCGGGCTTATGGCGGCTGGAACGCGGGCCTTCCGCCGGAGCACAAATGGCGAAAATCAACGGAAATCAGAGCGCGCCCGGCGGCGGGGCGGAAAGATGATCCGCTCCGCTCTGATGAATGTCATGACCGCCGCCGCCTTGAAGGCCGGACGGGGCCTCAAGCGCGATTTCGGCGAGGTCGAGAATCTGCAGGTCTCGGTCAAGGGGCCGGGCGATTTCGTCTCCGCGGCGGACAAAAAGGCGGAAAAAGTCCTGCATGAAGAACTCGCCAAGGCGCGCCCCGGCTATGGCTTCATTCTGGAGGAATCGGGCGAGATCGAGGGGACCGACAAAAGCCATACCTTCATCATCGATCCGCTCGACGGCACCACCAATTTTCTGCACGGATTGCCGATCTTCTCGATCTCAATCGGCCTCGTCCGCGAGGGGCAGATCGTCGCCGGGCTGGTCTATAATCCGGCCAACGACGACATGTTCGTCGCCGAAAAAGGGCAGGGCGCCTATTGGAATAACCACCGCCTGCGCGTTGCCGCGCGGCGCGACATCGGCGAGGCTCTGATCGGCTGCGGCGCGCCGCATATCGGCAAGGCCGACGGCCACAAGCGCTTTCAGGCCGAATTATCCGCCGTCATGGAGATGGCCGGCAATGTCCGCCGCCTCGGCTCGGCGGCGCTCGATCTCTGCTTTGTCGCCGCCGGCCATTACGACGGTTTTTGGGAGCGCGACCTCAAATCCTGGGATATCGCCGCCGGCATTATCATGATCAGGGAGGCGGGCGGCTTCGTCACCGACGCCGATGGCGGGCCCGACATGCTGGCCAAAGGCTCGGTCTGCGCCGGCAATGATTTCATCCAGCGCGCTTTGCTCGGCCTGATTAAGAAACCGTAAGGTTGGCGCGTCGATATTTTCGCGGGCGCCGCTCGACGAAGCAGAAAGGCTGCTTACATCTTGTTATGCTGGCGGCTCCTTTTTCGTTCGAGCGGCCGGCGAACAGGAGTTTTACGATGAGCCCAGACATGGGAAAACCTTTTGATCCCGGCTTCGACCGGTGGAACGCCGGCGCGCAGCGCCCGGCCTGCGCCGGGCGCAGCTGGAAGCCCCTCGAAATCGGCGCGATGGTGCTCGGCTTCGCCCTTTACTGGCCGCTGGGCCTTGCCGTCATCGGCTGGAAGTTCTGGCAGAAGAAGAGCGGCTACCAGGGCGATCTCTTCTCTTTCCTCCGCGAGAAATGGGACGCCGCCGCCAATTGGAATTGGGGATCTTACGCTCACGAAGGCCGCAGCTTCGCTGAGCGGACCTGGCGCGGCGCGGGCTTCGGCTCAAGCGGCAATCGCGCTTTCGACGAGTGGCGCGCGACGGAGCTCGCCCGTCTCGAAGAAGAGCGCCGCAAACTGGTCGCCGCCGAGCGCGAATTCGCGGAGTTTTTGGACAATTTGCGCCGCGCGCGGGATCGCGAAGAGTTCGACCGCTTCATGCAGGAGCGCCGCAACCGGCAGGGGACGACCTCGGTCTGATCCCTTTCGACGGAGCGTTCGAGGGCGCCGCCGGGCGGCGCCCTTTTTCATGGGCGCGATCCTCTGGGATCTCCGCCCGCCGCCTATTTTCCCATCAGCCTCCGCCTGTTCGCCTTCACTTTGGGCAGGTAATGGGTAACAACCTTCTCGGCCGCGCCTTCGGGCGTCCGCCCGAGCTTCCCGGTCATGACCTTGGCTTGGAGATCGAGGTTCGCCTTGATCTTTTCATTGACCATCCGGCGCGCCTCCACCTTCGCCGCCGGGCCGCCGCGGGCGAGCTTCATCATGCGCAACGCGATCACCGTCGACGCCTCTGCGCCAAGGGCCCACGCGGACATTCCGGCGCGCAGCCATGAATTCTTTTTCATCCGTCGGTTCCTATGGTTGGCCAGGAAACGGCCGCCGCTCTGTTGAGGCCAGCATATCATAAACTGAGCGCCGACTGAGCGCCCTTTTATTCGGGCGGCGCGCTTCGCAGCTTTTTCGTTTCGCCGCGCTTCACCTTCGCGTCGACGCGGCGCTTGCGCGAGGCCAGCGTCGGGCGCGTCTTGACGCGGAATTTCGGCCGCTCCGCCGCCGCGGCGATCAGGGCGATGAGCCGCGCCACGGCGTCCTTGCGGTTTTGCTCCTGCGTGCGGAAGCTCCGCGCGAACAGGACGATGGCCCCGTCCTTGGTGGCGCGCGCGCCGGCGAGGCGGAGCAGGCGGCGCTTCACCGCAGGTTCGAGCGAGGGCGAATTTTCGACGTCGAAGCGCAATTGCGCCGCCGTCTCCACCTTGTTGACGTTCTGGCCGCCGGGTCCGCTGGCGCGCGCGAAAGCAAGGACGATTTCGTCCTCGTCGATCGAAATATGCGGCGTTGCGTCAATCCGCGCCATCGCTCTTCCCGGCTGTCTTTGGCCTTTCAGCATTCGTTAACCGCAATGCTTTAGCGCCCCTTAAAGAAAAGCGCTCATCTTTGTGCGATGGCGCGTCGCATCTTGCCATTTGCCGTCACGGGGGCGCTCGTTGCAACGCTGGCGGGCTGCTCAAATTATGAGGCGCCGCGACGGCCGGCTTGGCGCGCCCAAGCGGAAAACGCCTGCTTCGCGCAAAGGCCCTTCCAGCTTTCGTCCTATATCCAGCCCGCGCGCGAAATCGACGGTCCGGGCATCTGCGGCCTGACGCGGCCGTTGCGCGTCGCGGCGCTCGATGGCGGCGCGGTTGGCTTCGGCGCGGCCTATACGCTCGATTGCCCCATGGTCGCCGCGCTCAACGCCTGGCTGCGCGACGTCGTGCAGCCGACGGCCGAGGCGCGCTTCGGGCAAAAAGTGGTCGAAATCATCGGCATGGGCGCCTATAGCTGCCGCAGCATGAACGGCGTCGCGGGCGCGCGCATCTCCGAGCACGCCTTCGGCAATGCGCTCGACATTGGCGGCTTCCGCCTCGCCGATGGGCGCGAAATTTCAATCGTGCGCGACTGGACGCGCGGCGACGATCAGGCCCGCGCCTTCCTGCAAGACGTCCATATGGGCGCCTGCGCGCATTTCACCACCGTGCTGGGCCCAGGCTCCAATATCTTCCATTACAATCACATCCACGTCGACCTGGCGATGCACGGCAACTCTTCGACCGGCCCTCGGCGCATTTGCAAACCCTTGCTGCGGCAAAATCCAGCGCCGGTCCTGCCCCCCGATGGTCTGCCTGACGCACCGGACATCGAGGAGGACGTTGATACGGCGGAAAACCAGGTTTTGAAAAATGACGCGCTCGCCTTGCAGCAGGCGGGCATGCTGGAGCCCGGACTTGGACCGGGCCCGACGGCGCGCATCCCCAACTCCTATTTTACCGCCGCGCTCAAGCCGCCGGCGTCGATCCCGGCGACGCGGCCAGCGCCCCTCGCCGGCTATCCGTCCCCACCGCAGCGCGCTCGGCCGTCGGCGTCTTTCGTTCCGGAGGGAAATCCCGCCGACTGGGATCTGACGTCGTCGATTGCGCAGCGGCGGTAACTGTTCGCATCAGCCTGTTGGCGAACGGATGCGGCCGGCGTTGGCGAGAATTTCCTCGGCGAGCGCATCGGCGGCTACGTTGCCGGCACCCCCGCCGATGACGACGAATTCGATCTCGCCCAGCGGCGGCAAATGACGCGGCCCGTCGAGATGCGCAAGTCCTGGCGGGATCAACCGCGCGGAATGAGCGGCGACGCCAAGCCCCGCCAAGGCCGCGGCGCGGATCCCGCTAAGGCTATCGCTGGTGCACACAACACGCCAGGTCCGCTTCGCCATCTCGAGCGCTTCGAGCGCTCTTGCGCGCGTGACGCTCGGGGGCGGAAACACGATGAGCGGCAACGGCGTGTCGGGCGAAGGATTAAGGCCCGGCCGTCCGATCCAGGCGAGGCCCTCGCGCCAGGCGAAGCGGCCCCGCTCATCGCCGCGCCGTCGCTTGACGAAAATGAGATCGAGGTCGCCGGCGTCATATCTTTCGTAAAGAGCGCCGCTGAGGCCGACATTCAGCTCGAGATCGACGGCGTTGTGCTTCCTGGTGAATTCGGCCAAGACGTCGGGCAGAGCCGAAAAGACGAAATCTTCGGACGCTCCGAACCTTATGTGGCCGCGCAAATGAACGCCTGCCAGGAATCCGCCGATCCGGGCGTTCGCCTCCAGCGCTTGCCGTGCGAAAGGAAGGATGGCGTCGCCGTCGGGCGTCAACGCCACGGAATGCGTGTCGCGCGCCAGAAGACGGCGCTCGGTCTTTTGCTCCAGCCGCGAGATATGCTGGCTGACTGTCGATTGGCTGACGCCCAGATGTTGAGCGGCCAGGGTGAAGCTTTTGGTTTCGGCGACTGTGACAAGGCTCCGCAAAAGGATTGGATCAATAAGGTCAAACATCCCGGCCCGACGGTAGTTATTATGATTTGTGAATGCTAATATCTAGAACATCATATATTTTATAACATGCCTATGTTATAGTCGATTTTGTACAAACGTCTATGTGAAATGAAGCAGGATCTTAAGTAAAAGGTTGCGCCATGATCAGCCGCAAAGCGTTGTCCGGTTTCGGGATTGATCCCTATCTTTTCGCCCTTATCGGCATGGTCGGGTTGGCCGCTGTGGCGCCGGCGCGCGGCTCCGCCGCAGAAGTTGTTTCTTATGCGGTCTATGGCGCGGTATCTCTTCTTTTCTTTTTGTATGGGGCCAAGTTATCCCCGGAGGCGGTGCTTGAAGGTCTGACGCATTGGCGGCTGCAGTCGATCGTCTTTTGCTCCACTTTCATCCTATTCCCTGCGGTCGGATTGGCCGTGACGACGCTTTTCCAACCGTGGCTCCCCCGCGAGCTGGCGATTGGAGTGTTGTTTCTTTGCCTGCTGCCGTCGACGATCCAATCGTCGATCGCTTTCACCTCCATTGCGCGGGGCAATGTGTCCGCGGCAATCTGCAGCGCCTCGGCATCCAATCTGCTCGGCGTCTTCGTGACGCCGGCCCTTGTCGCTTTGCTATTGAGTTCGCAGGGCGCAGGGTTCAGCCTCAAGGCATTGGAGGACGTCGCCGCGCAGCTGATTTTGCCGTTCGCCGCCGGTCAACTAGCGCGGCCCGTGATCGGGCGTTTGATCGCCAGCCATAGGCGTCTCACTGGCTTCTTCGACCGCGGATCTATCCTCCTGATTGTCTATGCGGCCTTCAGCGAGGGCATGGTGGCGGGCGTCTGGTCGCAGATTGGATGGGCCAGCGTGGCGCTCATTCTGGCGCTCGACCTCGTGATTCTCGCAATCGTTCTCGTAGTCACGACCTTCGCCAGCCGGAGGCTTGGCTTCTCCAAGGAGGACGAGATCGCCATCGTTTTTTGCGGCTCGAAAAAGAGCATGGCGAGCGGCATCCCGATGGCGAACATATTGTTCCCTGGACAAGCGCTTGGCCTGGTTGTGCTGCCCTTGATGCTGTTCCATCAATTGCAACTCTTCGCCTGCGCCATACTGGCCCAGCGCTATGCGAGGCCGCCTGCATTGACGCAACCATCGCCCGCCGACGCCGCGAGTTTGCTGGCCGGCGCGACGCATTATCCGCCCTTAGACGACGACGGCGTGCTGGCGGCCGAATAAGAGCGCCAGCGCTGCATCAGAATAAGGCGAGCCGTCGATCGAACTCCGAGTCGGACGGGCGTCGTTGGATGCGCAACCTTGTTCGAGATGGTTGCGGGGGCAGGATTTGAACCTGCGGCCTTCAGGTTATGAGCCTGACGAGCTACCGGGCTGCTCCACCCCGCGCCGACGGTGTAGCAGCGGCGGCGGCGAATGGAAAGCGTTTATATCGCTTATGTGACGCGCCGGCAGCGCCGAAAGCCGCGCCGGATTGCGCCCACCCCGCCCGCTGCTTCGCCGCCGCGCGCTCTCCGCAAATTTTGTCGTATATTGCTCCGGAACCCTACCAAGCGCGCGGGTTCAGCCGACGCTTCCAATGCTGACCCGGCGGAAGCGCAGCGGCGTCCTCACGATTCCGCCGCGCGCCGTTCCAACGCCGGATGCGCTGCTTGTCCCTCGCCGGCGCCTCATGGGCTTCGGACGATTTGGCGTTGGCCAAGGATGGCGCAGGCTTCGCGCTTGGCCCGGCGGCAGCGCGGGTTGAAGCTGACGCCGCCTTGCGCTTGATCGGTTTTTTTTGCGCGGCGGCAGGGCCCCCGTCGTGTTTCGTTCGCGTGTTGGTCGTCTCTTCGCGATCGGCGTGCTCCGCCACTGGCTTCGACACCGGCGAAGGCGCTTCTGTTCTGCGGCCGCGCCGCGCGGACTTCACCAGCGGGCCCTCGGCGCTGCGTTCGAGGATAGGATTTTCCTCCGGGACGAGACTCGGCAGAATCCTCGGCGCGGTTCGTCCGTCGGTAGATGGGGGCTCGGCCGCTCGCGCTGGCGACTTCGGGGCGAATACCTGCTCGGCCTCCTTAGTCCGAATATCAGAGGCGGCCCACGCGGTTGCCTTGTCGGTCTGAAGAAATGCCGGAACGGCGAAGTCCGAATCGGGCGCTCTGTTGGATGAAAGATCAGCCTGGCTGAAAAACGCGGGAATAGGTCGGCCGAGGTCGGCTCTGTCTTTTCCGAGCAGGTCGATTGCAGGCGCGGGAGAGCGGCGAGAGCGCTTGATCTCGACCGCAAAATGTTTCGGCGGATGTTTCATTCATTGTCCATTAAGCAAGTATTCGATGCGCGCAAATTTCACGCGCGGCAAGCAGTGCAAATCTTTGCGGCGCCCATCGCGCTCGCATGAAGCCACAAGCCTCAGGCCGGATCTGCTCTTGGACCGGATCTGCGGCTGTGCGTCGTGTCAAATAGTGACGAACTTCGAAGTGTTCGAACGTCCTACGAAGAATCACTATAGCCTCTAGAGGTATCATTGCAACTCAGGACTTGCAATTCTGGCGGGTCGAAGGATTTGCAGTCGATCGGATGCGCCCTGCGCCATTTGCCGCCTAGGCGAATGCTTACCCCATCAGAAGAGTTCCGAAGAATGCGGTATTTGCGTGGCCGAGACGAAGCCCGCTTTTCTCGTTTGAAGGAAGCGCGGGCGACGGCCGAGGTCGCGCGGTTTGACGCTGCGATCTGCGGAAATGAGCTCCTTCCCAACAAATCTCACGCCACGAATCGCAAAACACAAACGCATACGATGACGCGTATAGCCTATATGTGTATACGTTTGATAAAATATAAGTAAAAAACCAATTATAACTTGTTTATATACTGATATTAATTCGCACGTTGATCATTTATTCAAGATTTCATCTCATAACAAATATTCAAGACGCCGGTGAGAGGTTCGCGCAGCAGACGCGGCCTGTGTGATAGGGCCCATCGCTCGATGCGGCGCCGCTTTTTCGCGCGTAAATGGGTGGCTCCCGCCGGGTCGCTCAAGGCTGAAGTTTTTTTTCGGGAGTCAGCATGACGCTTGCAAGTTTGGGCATCGCACGGAAGCTGAGCATCGGCTTTGGTTGCGTGCTCCTGACCGTCACTGTGATGAGCGGGGCGCTTTTCATTTCATTTGACGCGCTCAAGGCGGCTTCGGAGCTGAATTCGAAGTCCTGCCTCGTGGTCGATGATCTCGATCAGGCGATCGCCGCGCTTTATGAGGAATCACGGGCTTCGCTCAGGTTTCTGACCACGCGCGACGATCGATTTGTGGCCCTTTACGCCGCCGCCGTGAAATCTTTCTCGGACCATTTAGCGCAGGCCCGCGCGCGCGCCGCGGCGCGTCCCGACATTCTCACCTCGATCGACTCAGTCGAAGCGACCGGAAATCGCTTTCGCAATGATGTCAGCGATCCGGCGGTCCGCCTAGCGCGCGACAATCCAACCGCCGACCTCGCTCTGGAGCTGACGAAGTCGGATCACGCGACCGAAGTCTTGGCGGCCTTCAAGGCGGCCGCGGCTGACGCCCGCGAGAAAGTCAACGCATGGTCCGAGAGCGCTCAGGCGCGCTTCGACCAGCTGATGTCCGTCCTCAACGCTACGGTCGTCGCCGGCGGCGGCGCGGCGATCATCGCCGCGCTGGCGATCGGCTGGTGGATGAGTTCGACATCATCGCCGGCCCGGTAAATGCGATGACCGGCGTCATGAACAAACTGGCTGGCGGCGATCTTTCGATCGAGATTTGCGGCCTTGGCCGAAAGGACGAGATCGGCTCGATGGCCGCCGCGGTCCAGGCCTTCAAGACCGCGGCGTTAAAAAAGGTGAAGCGCGACGCCGACGAGGCCGAGGCGATCAAGCGCTGGCAAAAGGAGGACGAGGAGCGCGCCGCCAAAGAAGCCGAAGCCGCGCGGGAGGATCAGGTCGCCATCGCGGAACTCGCCAAGGGGCTTGAAAGGCTCGCTGACGGCGATCTCGTCTATCGCATCGAAACCCAATTCGCGTCGAAAACCGCGCAGCTGCGGACTGATTTCAACGCCGCGCTCGAAAAGCTGCAGAAAGCAATGTTAGGCATACGCGAGAACGCCGACGGCATCGCCTCGGGCAGCGCCGAAATCGCGTCGGCGGCCGATGATCTGTCACGCCGCACGGAGCGGCAGGCGGGCGGCCTCGAGGAGACCGCCGCGACGCTGGATCAAATCACTGCGACCGTCAAGACGACGGCGGATGGCGCGCTTCGCGCGCAAAGCGTCGTGTTGACGGCGAAGTCGGACGCCGATCAAAGCGGCGAAGTCGTGCGCGAAGCGATCACCGCCATGGGCGAGATCGAAAAATCCTCGCAGCAGATCGGCCAGATCATCGGCGTCATCGACGAGATCGCTTTCCAGACCAATTTGCTTGCCTTGAACGCCGGAGTCGAAGCAGCGCGAGCGGGCGACGCGGGGCGCGGCTTCGCGGTCGTCGCTTCCGAGGTGCGCGCCCTCGCGCAGCGTTCGGCGGAGGCGGCGAAAGAAATCAAAAGCCTTATCTCGGCATCGACGGCGCAAGTCGCGCAAGGGGTCGAGCTGGTCGGCGAGACCGGCAAGGCGCTTGGCCGCATCGTTGCTCATGTCGCCGAGATCAACAGCGTCGTCGGCGCGATCGCCGCGAGCGCGCAGGAGCAGGCTACCGCGCTGCACCAAGTCAACACGGCAGTCAATCAGATGGACCAGGGGACGCAACAGAACGCCGCCATGGTCGAGCAAACGACGGCCGCCGCGCATGCGTTGGGGCAGGAGAGCGAAACGCTCGCCCAGCTCGTCGGAGTCTTCCAGGTCGGACACGGCGTCGGCGCTCATCCGGTCCGCGCCGTAGCGCCTAAGCGGACGCCGCCCGCCGCGACGCGAACGATGCGGCCGGGCCTGAAGACGTTCGCCGCGAACGGGCGCGGTGGGGCGGCGCGTAAGCCGGATGCGGCGAACGTCGAAGAAGGCTGGGGCGAGTTCTGATGGCCGTAAAGCAAAACCCTGGCGCGCAAACCGCGCGCATGATCGAACTCGCGCCCATCCTCGATGTCAAAGCGGCTTTGCCGCTCGTCAGCGAATTGCTCGCCCACCGCGGCGCTGAACTTTGCGTCGACGCGTCCCACGTTCAGCGGCTCGGCGGCCAATGTCTGCAAGTCCTGTTGTCTGCGGCGATGACCTGGAAGGCCGACGAGGTTCCTCTCGCAATCGCCAATCCGTCGCCGGACTTCATCGAAGGATTGCGGCGGCTTGGCGTCGCGCCAGCCGATCTTATCGATCAGGAACTTCCGAAATGAGCAAGACGATTCTCACCGTCGATGATTCGCGAACGATGCGGGACATGCTCATGTTGGCCCTGTCCGACGCCGGCTATCGCGTCGTGCAGGCGGAGGACGGTTTGCGCGGGCTCGAGGTTCTACTCGGCGAAACGCCCGACGTCATTGTGACGGACCTTAATATGCCCCGCCTCGACGGCTTCGGCTTCATCGCGGGCGTTCGCGGCGACGACCGACATAGAGCGGTGCCGATCTTGGTGCTGACGACCGAGAGCGATTCCGAAAAGAAGGAGCGAGCCCGACGCGCCGGCGCTACCGGCTGGATTATCAAGCCCTTCGACCCCGTCAAGCTTGTCGCCGCCATAAGGCGCGTTGCGAGCTGATTCTTCGCGCCGGAGCTTTGGCAACTCGAACAAGGATTGCGGATTCATGGATGCCATGGCGGCGATCAAGCAGACGTTCTTCCAGGAATGCGAGGAGCACCTCGCCGAGCTGGAGACGGGCCTTCTGGCGATCGACGACGGCGACCATGATCTAGAAACGGTCAACGCTGTGTTTCGCGCGGTGCACTCGATCAAGGGCGGCGCCGGCGCGTTCAGTCTCGACGATCTCATCCATTTCGCTCATGTGTTCGAGACCGCTCTGGATCATTTGCGGGCGGGCAGGCTGGCGCCGACGCCAGACCTTCTGAAAATCATGCTCCGTGCAGCCGACGTCCTAGCCGATCTGGTGCGGGCCGCGCGCGATGAAACGATCGTCGACGCGCAACGCATCGCGACGCTCGCCGCGGAATTGAGCGCCTTCGATCCGTCCGCCGCCGCCGGGGCCGGCGATGCCGGGGAGATGCCGGAAGGCGAGGAAATCGCCTTCCGCCCGGTGCTCATGGATCAATCCCTGTTCGAAGAACTCGATACGCCGCCGCAGGCGAAGCGGCGCGAATTCACCATTCGCTTTCGGCCAAAGCCCGCGCTCTACGCCAAGGCCAACGAGAGCGCGTTGCTGCTGCGCGAACTTTCGAATCTTGGCGCGGCCTCCATCGTCTGCGACGCGAGCGATCTGCCTTTGCTGCCTGAGCTCGATCCAGAGGGCGCTTATCTGAGCTGGGTCGTAAATTTGAAGACCACACATGACGCGGCCGCGATCCGTGAGGTGTTCGATTTCGTTGAATGGGATTGCGATCTTTGTATCGAAGCCGGCGAAGGACGTGAGGATTGCCACGACTTGGCCGCGGGGGACCAGAGGCAGGCCAATATTGAAGCGGAGCTGGCCGCGCTGGCGCCGCCGCGCGTTCAATCTGAGGTGGCGAATTCGCGGGGGCCGACTGTCTTAGATCTTGCCGACGCGCGGGAAAGACAGCTCGGCGGCAAAAGCGCGGCCGATCAGAAACTGTCCGCGACGCCTTCTGATCCCGTCGCCAAAGCCGATCATCCGGTCAAGCCGGAACAGGGCGCGGCGTCGATCCGCGTCGACCTTGACCGCGTCGACCGACTGATCAACTTGGTCGGAGAACTCGTCATCAATCAGGCGATGCTGGCTCAGCGGGTTCAGGAAGCGGGGCTCGCGCGCGCGTCCGGCGTCGCAACAGGTCTCGACGAGCTCGAGCAGCTGACGCGCGAGATCCAGGATAGCGTGATGGCGATCCGGGCGCAGCCGGTGAAATCAGTGTTTCAACGCATGCCGCGCCTCGTTCGCGAGGTCGCGGCGATGACCGGCAAATCGGTGCGTCTCGTGACCGACGGGGAGAACACCGAAGTCGATAAGACGGTGATCGAGCGCATCGCCGATCCGTTGACCCATATGATCCGCAACGCGATCGACCACGGCCTTGAGACGCCGGAAGCGCGCGTCAAGGCCGGCAAGCCGGAAGAAGGCGTCGTGCATCTTTCGGCGCTGCATCGTTCGGGGCGCATCGTCATCGAAGTGTCCGACGACGGCGCCGGCATCAATCGCTCTAAAGTCAAGGAGCTGGCCGCGAGCAAAGGGCTGATTGCGGCTGACGCAGCTCTCGCCGACGACGAGATCGACAATCTCATCTTTCTGCCGGGCTTCTCGACAGCTGCGACCGTCTCCGACATTTCGGGACGCGGCGTCGGGATGGATGTGGTCCGCCGTTCGATCCAGGCGCTGGGGGGAAGGATTTCGATCGCCTCGCGGCCTGGGCGCGGATCGACCTTCACGATGAGCCTGCCGCTGACTCTCGCCGTGCTGGATGGCATGGTGGTGACCGTCGCGAGCCAGACGCTGGTGGTTCCGCTGACGGCGATCGTTGAGACGCTGCAGCCCAAACAAGCCGACGTGCATGGGTTTGGCGGCGGCGCGCGGGTCATCGCCATTCGCGACCAATTTACCCCGCTGATCGATGTCGGCCGCGAACTCGGCTATCGCCGCGACAGCGCCGATCCCCTCGCGGGCGTGGCGCTGCTCGTCGAATCCGAAGGCGGCGCCCGCAATGCGATGCTGGTCGAACTCGATCCTCGGTCAGCGCCAGGTGGTCATTAAGAGCCTGGAGGCCAATTATCAACACGTGCCGGGCATCGCCGCGGCGACCATCCTCGGCGATGGCCGCGTCGCGCTCATCCTCGACGTCGACGCCCGTCGTCGCCAGCGCTCGCGCGGACGCCGCCGCCCTCGATCATCTTCTCGCAGCGGGGTGAACGCAATGACCGATCCCAACATCAATCGCGGCCGCCGCAGAACTGATGCGGTGCGCGCCCGCGAACTCATCGCCTTCCGCATCGGCGCGCAGGAATTTTGCGTCGACATCATGTCGGTGCGCGAAATTCGCGGCTGGACCCCCGCGACCGCGCTGCCGCAATCGCCGAGCTTCGTGCGCGGCGTCGTCAACCTTCGCGGCGCGGTGCTGCCCATCGTCGATCTCGCTGCGCGCCTTGGCTTCGCGGCCGCCGAGCCGACGGCGCGTCATGTCATCATCGTCGCGCAGATAGAGCGCCAGGTCGTCGGCCTCCTCGTCGACGCGGTGTCCGACATTTTGACGGTCACGGATGATCTTTTGCAGCCGACGCCCGACGTCGCCTCCGACATGGCGAAGACCTTCGTCCGCGCCGTGCTCGCCATCGATAAGCACATGATCAGCCTTATTTCGCTGGATAATGTCTTGCCGCCGGTCGCACGGGAAGCGGCATGAGCGGGACCTCTTTCGCCAATCCTGCCGCAGTAGACGGCGGCGATCTCGCGCCCGGCGAGTTCGTGCTATCACGCGACGATTTTCGCCAGATCGCGGCGATGCTGCACGAGGACGCCGGCATCTATCTGCCCGAGTCGAAAGCGGCGCTCGTCTATTCGCGCCTCGCCAAGCGGGTGCGCGCGCTGGGCCTCGCCAGCTTTCGCGATTATTGCGCCCTTGTGGCGGACGAGGAGGGCCTCGACGAGCGGCAGAAAATGCTCGCCGCCTTGACCACCAATGTCACCAGGTTCTTTCGCGAGGCGCATCATTTCACCCACCTCGAACAGGTCGTCTTGCCGCCGCTGGTCAAGGCCGCGCGGCGCGGCGAACGCGTCCGCCTATGGTCCGCCGCCTGCTCGAACGGGCAAGAGCCTTATTCAATGGCGATGGTCATATTATCGTTGATGCCTGACGCCGCCCGCTTTGACGTCAAGGTGCTCGCCAGCGACATCGACCCCAACATGCTCGCCGAAGGAAAAAGGGGCGTCTATGTGGAAAGCCTCGCTGACGACGTGCCTGCCAGGATGCGCCATCGCTGGCTTCCCCCGGCGACCGAGAGCGCGTACGGAGCGCGATGCGTTTGCGTCGCTAAAGAGCTGCGCGATCTGGTCGTCTTCCGTGAGCTCAATTTGTTTGGCGCATGGCCGATGAAGGGCAGGTTCCAAGCGATTTTCTGCCGCAACGTGGCGATCTATTTCGAGGAGGAGACGCAAGTGCAGCTTTGGAGCCAATTCGTCCCGATGCTGTCGCCCGGCGGCCGCCTTTACATTGGCCATTCCGAAAGGCTGACCGGCCCGGCCGCGACGGCGTTCGAGGGCGAGGGCGTCACGGCTTACCGCCTCAAACAGGGCGCCCAAGCATGAAGCCCGTGCGCGTTCTCATCGTTGACAATTCGGCGACCGCGCGTGGCGTCATTCGCGCGCTGCTCGGTCGCGATCCGACGATCGAGGTCGTTGGCGAGGCGGCCGACCCGCACGAAGCGAGAGCCGCGATCAAGGCGACGAATCCGGACGTCATCACGCTCGACGTCGAGATGCCGAAAATGAATGGCCTTGATTTTCTCGACAAGATCATGCGGCTGCGCCCGACTCCCGTCATAATGGTGTCGAGTCTCACCAGCGAAGGCGCCGAGGCGGCCCTAACGGCGCTCGAAAGGGGCGCCTTCGATTGCGTCGGCAAGCCGGGTTCAGGCGAGCGCGACCAATTTGGCGAGACCCTGATCGCCAAGGTTAAAGCCGCGGCCGGGCGGCGCATGCGCGCGCCCGCCGATCGCGTTGAGGAGTCCGCGCGCGTGCGCCTCGAGGCTCGGCGGCCGTATAAGAGCGACGGGCGCGTGGTGGCGATCGGCGCATCCACAGGCGGCGTCGAGGCGCTCATCGCAATTCTGTCGCACTTTCCGCAGAATGGTCCGCCGACAGTCATCACGCAACATATGCCCGCGGCCTTCACCAAGACCTTCGCCGACCGTCTCGATCGTCTGTGCCAGCCGGTCATTTGCGAGGCGTTCGACGGCGCGCCGCTTGACGCCGGTCATGTTTATCTCGCGCCAGGCGGCGCGGCGCATCTGGTCGTCGAGGGCGCTTTTCCTTCGCGTTGCCGCCTTTGGAAAGGCGCGCCGGTCAATGGCCACCGCCCCTCCGTCGACGTTCTGTTCCAATCGGTCGCGAAAGCCGTCGGCGCGCACGCCGTCGGGATCATTTTGACCGGCATGGGCCGCGACGGCGCGGATGGCCTGCTGGCCATGCGTCAGGCGGGCGCTCCCACCTTCGGGCAGAGCGAATTATCCTGCCTCATCTATGGAATGCCGAAGGTCGCCTTTGAAATAGGCGCAACCCAGAAACAGGTTCCGTTGAATAAGGTGGCTTCCGAGATTTTGCGCGCCACCGGCGCCGCGTGACCAGCCCTCACCGTGCGCTGAATAAAAAGGAGAATTCCGATGCCCTTCGCAGCCGCCATGCGAGTCTTGATCGTCGATGATCAGCTGACGAGCCGTCTGCTGATCCGCGGCGGTTTGCAGGAGCTCGGCGTTTCGGAGATCGAAATGGCCGCTGACGGCGAACAGGGGTTTAAGGCGATGATGGCGAACCCGGCCCACCTCGTAATTTCCGACTTCAATATGCCGAAAATGGACGGGATCGCCTTTTTGCGCGCCCTCCGGTCCTACGAGCCGAACTCGTAAAGCCGCGTTCATATTGCTCACCGGGCGCGGCGATAAGGAGCTGATCGAACGCGCCCAAAAATGCGGCGCCAACAACGTCATCGCCAAACCTTTCACCATTCCCGTCCTGAAAGCCCAGATCGAAGCCGTGGTGGGAAAATTGAAATGACGATTACCGCGAACCAACAGCTCGGCGACTGGCAAGAAGGCGCCGAACGGCGCATTCACATCATCCAGGGCGAATATGAGGTCAGCGACGACCCAAATGTGATTCTGACGACGCTGCTCGGCTCTTGCGTCGCGGCATGCATGCGCGATCCTGTCGCCGCCGTCGGCGGTATGAATCATTTCCTGTTGCCTGGGCAAGAAACCCTAGAAGCGGCGGGCCGCCCCAGCGGAGAGAGTTACGGCGTTCATCTGATGGAGCTTTTGGTCAACGGGCTTTTGCGGCGCGGCGCGCGGCGCGATCGGCTCGAAGGCAAACTCTTCGGTGGCGCGCGCACCATGGACGGCCTTGCCGATATTGGCGCGTGCAACGCCAGCTTTGCGGAAAAATTCCTGCAATATGAAGGTATTCGCCTCGTCGGCGGCGGTCTGCGCGGAGACCAGGGCCGGCGCATCCAATATTGGCCGGTGTCAGGCCGCGCGCGACAGATTTTCCTGAGCGCAAGTCAGATGGCGCACGAACAAATCAGCGGCGCGCCCAAGGGCGGTGAGCGAAGGAGGCGTCGAGTTCTTCTGAGCGGGCGCTAATGACAGCCTGGCGTCCCGCGTCTCGATGAGCACGGATTTGTTGAATATGACGGCAGATAGCAAGCCGGATCAGGCGGCGGGACCTTTGCATGCGCCAATAAGCGAGGTGCTCGCCAGGGTTGGCCATGAACTCGGCCAGCTCTCGGGGCGGTTGGGGCATGTCGAATCCCTCATCGGGCCGCTGAATTCTGGAGGCCGGGCGGCGCGATGCGCATCTGGTCCGCCAAATCCAGGACCTCGACCACATCCGGCAGAAGGTCGAGGCTCTCGCCGACTTCATCGTGGCGCTGGCGCGCCTCGCGCCGGGCCTGCTCGTCGACGCCAGCGCCGCCGCGCGGTTCGTCACCCTCGCAGACCTTGCCGCCCGCTTGACCCTGTCGGACGCCGGCGGCGATCGCGCCGACCGGGGGGACTGCGAATTGTTCTAGTCTAGGCGCGCGCGGGCGGTTCAGCCTTTCTCGGCGGGATTGGCGCCACGGCGGGCCTGCCGGCGCGACGTCGCTCGCTTTCGACGCAGCGCCGACGATGCTTCAACTTTGACGAATTTTCAAACATCTCTCGTATCGCGGGTGTGATTTTCTTCCAGACGACTCCGGCCACATCTCGTCGCCGGCTGCGGCGGTTCTCGGGATCGCCGGATATTCGGAGCGTTCGGAATGGCGATTAAGAGCCTTGTCAAAACGGGAGCCTTTGTTAGAGACGCTGCATTCTTCGCCAATGCGGAGTTGCGATCGGCTGCGCGCTCCGCAACCCAAGCGCGTCGCCTCTGGCGGCGATCTTCTTCGATCGGAGCCGCCGCGACATCGTTCCTTGTGGCGATCGCCTCTGTCCTGGCGAACCCGTCGGCCACCGCAGCAGCCGAGAGCAATCTGACGTTGGTTTGCCCGAGCGACGGAATGGGCGAACCGCACTTTGCCGATGCGACCACGGGGAAACTGGTTGCGATCTCCGACCCGCGACTGATGGCTGTAGCGGCCGAATCATGCGAGGCCGGGGCCGCGCAAAACCAAGCGACAGCCGTTAGTATCGTAAACGGCCGGAGCGTCCCGATTTACGTTAGCTTCACCGTCAGGATCACGAACAAGATTCATATGCCAGGTCCGATCAGTTGGGGGTCGGGCTGCATGCCTCTCGCGGGCGGCGGAGTGATGATTGCAGCCAAAGCAGCCTGCGCCGCCAAAGTCCGCAGCACCGGCCAAGAACTCGCTTTTGCGCTGTAGGAAATCATCCGGCGCCGGCGGATTGTTTTGACGCACAAACCAATCATCAGACGATGGTCGAAACGAATTTTGAACCCGCCAGCAATGGGGGTTGTTTTGGTCTTGGAAACTGCGTCTGGTATGACGTCAGCGTCATCCCGTCGTATTGCACGGACGCGCTGTGGAAACTCGATCAATGCGCCAACACGGGCGGCGCATCCTACAATCTGCCGGTTCAACTAAGCTGCAACGGTAGGCCGACATATACCTGTCAGGGGCCGCAAAGCGGCGCTTATGGATCGGCAAATTACCCAAGCAACTGCGGCAACCCGAACGCAACCTGTAACGGCTCTCCCAACAGCGGTCCGGTTTCAAAGCAATGCAAGAATGCGTATTTTTATCCGGTTCCGCCAAAGCAGCCAAACACCGGTTGCTACGGCGGAAAGAACGTCGTGTTCACAGTCACATTCCTGCCCGGATCGTAAGCGCGAGGCCGTCGTCCAATCGAACGCGTCGAGGCACAGCGAATTCAGAAACGCGCCGGCCGGCTCAAGCCCGCCATTTGTCGGCTGCGTCGTCGTCTTCCGTTTTCGCCGCGACCCACGCGGCGCCGGCGCCTGAAACCAGAATCTGCTTCTTCCAGAAGGGCGCTCGCGTCTTCAAATAATCCATCAGGAACGTGGCCGCGGCGAAGGCCTCGCGGCGGCCGCGGCTCGCCGTTACGACAAGCACGATGGGTTCGCCCGGCGCAATCTCGCCATACCGATGCGCGACAATGACTCCTTCGAGCGGCCAGCGCTGCAAAGCCTCGTTGACGACGCGGCCGATTTCCTCTTCCGCCATGCCGGGATAATGCTCGATCTCGAGCGCTTCGAGGACGCCGCCTTCGTCGCGGCAAAGGCCGGTGAAGGTGACCACGGCGCCGATGTCGCTTCGCCCTTGCGTCAGACGCGCGGTTTCTTTGGCCACGTCGAAAGGCGCCGCCTCGACGCGCACGATCGCCAGCGGCGCCTTTGGCTTCATCCTCATCCCCCGGTCATCGGCGGGAAGAAGGCGATTTCGCGGACGCCTTCGATTTTTGCGTCGTGACGGACATGGGTGCGGTCGAGCGCTGTCCGGATCGCCGTCGTATTCTCAAAAGCTGCGCCATAGCCGTCGCCCCTGTCGCGCAGCCAACCCATGAGCTCGCAGACCGTCGTCACGTCCGCGGGCGGATCGATTTCTTCGGCGGCGCGGCCGACGCGCTCGCGGACCCAGGCGAAATAGAGAGCTTTCATCAGCCATTTCCTACGCGGACGCCAGCGCCGCTTCAATCTTTTGTGACATGTTTAATGCCGGCCTTGAGATAGTCCCAGCCCGTATAGAGCGTGAGCACCGCCGAAATCCAGAATAACATCAGCCCGATTTGCGTGGTTCGCGGCAGCACGGCGTCGCCAGCAGAGCCTGCGATCAAGAACCCTAAGGCGATCAGCTGCAGCGTGGTCTTCCATTTGGCGATGCGGGTGACCGGCATCGAGACTTTGAGCTCGGCTAGAAACTCGCGCAATCCCGAGACGAGAATTTCGCGGCACAAAATTACGATTGCGGCGGCGAGCGAAAAGCCGGCAATGGTGTGGTCCGCAACGAGCATGATGAGGACGGCGGCGACGAGAAGCTTGTCTGCGATCGGGTCGAGCATCTGGCCGAGGGCAGATTGCTGCGACAGTATGCGCGCGAGATAGCCGTCGAGAAAATCGCTGATTCCGGCGGCGATGAACACCCCTAGCGCGATCCAGCGCATCGCGGCGATTTCCGACCAGAACAGGCAACCAACAACGACCGGAACCGCGGCGACGCGGCCGTAAGTCAGCAGATTTGGCACACTCCAGGTTCCACCGGAACCTCTTGAAACCGTCGTTATCGCCATGGTCCGAGGGAACTACCTCCGGCGGATTGCGTCAATAGGCGCGGCCGCCTAGGCCGCCGCCGATCCTAACGCGCGATCGCCTCATTTAGCCGCCGCCATCGTGGAAGAAATTATAGACAAGCCGCGCCGTCGCGGCATTGATCCCCGAAACCTTCTCGAGATCTGCGAGAGCCGCCTTGGAGATTGCCTTGGCGGTGCCGAAGGCGTGCAAAAGCGCGCGCTTGCGCGCGGGGCCGATGCCTGCGATCTCGTCGAGCGGGCTCCGCGTGAATTCCTTTTTCCGCCTGGCGCGATGCGCGCCGATGGCGAAACGGTGCGCCTCATCGCGCAGACGCTGCACGAAATAAAGCGCCGGATCGCGCGGCGAGAGCCGGAACGGAGCCTTGCCAAAAACGAAGAAGGTTTCGCGGCCGGCATTGCGATCGGCGCCCTTGGCGATCGCCACGACGGCCACGTCCTCGACCTCAAGCTCGGCGAGAACAGCCTTCGCCGCATCAAACTGTCCTTGGCCGCCGTCGAGCAATATGAGATCAGGCCGCTGCGGAAAGGCGTCTTTATCCTCGTCTCCCACGCTTACAGGTTGTCCTTTCTCCGACGCTTCGTCGCAAGGCTTCGCCTTTTGCGCGAGAGCCTCTTCCTTGGCGAGCCTCACGAAACGCCGTTTCAGCACTTCGCGCATCATGCCGTAATCATCGCCGGGCGTCAGATCCTCGCCCTTGATGTTGAAGGTTCGGTAATGCGCTTTCATGAAGCCGCTGGCGCCCGCGGCGATCATGGCGCCGACGGCGTTCGTTCCTGTGATGTGCGAATTGTCATAAACTTCGACGCGGCGCGGCGTTTCGGCAAGGCCAAAAGCCTTCGCGAGCGCCGCGAGGAGCTGCTCCTGCGATGCCGTTTCGGACAATTTGCGGCCCAACGCCTCCCGTGCGTTTTGCTCGGCATGCTGGACAAGCTCTCTTTTTCTCCCCGTTGCGGTCGGGCGATCTCGATCCGACGCCCGGCCCGCGCGGAAAGAGCCTCCGTGAGGATGGCGCAGTCCTCGATCTCGTGCGACAGCAGGATCAGGCGCGGCACCGGATTGTCAGCGTAGAACTGCGCCAGAAAGGCGTCGAGAACTTCCGCGGGAGTGAGGCTCTTGTCGGCGCGCGGAAAATACGCGCGATTGCCCCAGTTTTGATAGGTTCTGAAAAAAAACGCCTCGATGCAGAATTGACCGGCGTCCTCGACGATGGCGAAGACGTCCGCTTCCTCGACGCTCTTCGGATTGACGCCCTGCGCGCCCTGAATGGCGGAGAGCGCCGCGATGCGGTCGCGAAGACGGGCGGCGCGCTCGAACTCAAGATCGTCCGAAGCCTCCGCCATTTCCTTGGCCAGCTGATCGCGCACCGCGCAACTCTTGCCGGAGAGAAAGTCGCGCGCCTCAGCGACGAGGCCAGCATAATCCTCCAAGCTGATCTCGCCGGTGCAAGGCGCCGAGCAGCGCTTGATCTGATAGAGCAGACACGGGCGCGTGCGATTCTCATAGAAACTATCCGAGCATGAGCGCAGCAAGAAGGCGCGCTCCAGCGCGTTCATTGTCCGGTTGACCGCCCATACGCTCGCGAATGGACCGAAATAATCGCCTTTGCGATGACGCGCCCCCCTATGTTTCGCGATCTGCGGCGCCGCATGATCGCCGGTGAGGAAAATATAGGGGAAGGATTTGTCGTCGCGCATCAGGACGTTGAAGCGCGGTTTCATCTGTTTGATGTAATTGGTCTCGAGCAGCAGCGCTTCGGTTTCTGTTGCGGTCGAGACGAAAACCATCGAGGCGGTCAGCGCGATCATCCGCGCGATGCGATTGTTGTGGCCGAAGGAGCGAATATAGCTGGCGACGCGCCGGCGCACGCTTTTCGCCTTGCCGACGTAGAGCACTTCGCCGTCCGCCGCGATCATCCGGTAGACGCCGGGGCCGAGCGGCGCGTGGCGGCAAAAGCTGCGGATCACGGCTGCGCCCTGCCGCACCGAGACCGGCGCAGCCTCCGCCGCTCCGTCGAGGCCGGAAAAATCCAATGTTTCGCCTTCGTCGGCGAGATCATCCATCACCGATGCGACAGGCTTTTTGGCGTCCGCCGCAGGCAGGCCGGCTGCAGCGTTCTTTTCGATTGGAGCCATGCTAAAAGATCTAGGCGATTGGATCTTGCCTGAAAAGTCTTGGCGGCGCGGCGGCCGTGGCCAATCTCCCGTTTGAGGCGTCGCCGCAATCCCGTCAAAGCAGCCGCAGCTGCTCCCCTTGCCGCGCAGGCGGCACAAACAGGTCGCCGCGTAAGGGCGCGCGGTTTTTCGCGAGGCCGAGCTTGGCCGCCGCGGCCTCAAAGCGACGCCCGAGCATCCACGCGTAAGGACCCGATCCCGTCATCCGCGCGCCAAATGTCGCATCATACATTTTGCCATCGCGAGTTGAGCGGACGAGAGACAGAACATGCTTCAACCTGTCGGGATAGTGCGCCGCCAGCCATTCGGTGAACAGGTCGCGCACTTCAAGCGGCAAGCGAAGCATGACATAGCCGGCTTCGCGCGCCCCCATCGCCTGCGCCCGGGCGAGGATCGTCTCGATCTCAGCGTCGTTGATGGCCGGAATGATCGGCGCCACCATCACGGTGGTCGGGATGCCGGCCGCCGACAGGCACCGCATGGCTTCGAGCCGGCGCGTTGGGGAGCTGGCGCGCGGCTCCATCTTGCGCGCAAGGACGTGATCGAGCGTCGTAACCGACAGCGCCACCTTGACGAGACCTTTCGCCGCCATCGGAGCCAGGAGATCGAGATCGCGCAAGACAAGCGCCGATTTAGTGACGATGCCGACCGGATGATTGGCTCTCGACAGCACTTCGAGCACTTGCCGCATCACCTGTTCTTTGCGCTCGATCGGCTGATAGGGGTCGGTGTTCGATCCGATCGCAATCGTCTGCGGCCTGTATCCCGGCGCCGACAACTCGCGCTCCAATAAGGCCGCGGCGTTGCTCTTCGCAAAAAGCTTCGTCTCAAAATCAAGGCCGGCGGAAAGCCCGAGATAGGCGTGGGTCGGCCGCGCGTAACAATAGACGCAGCCGTGTTCGCAGCCGCGATAAGGGTTGATCGAACGATCAAATGAAATATCGGGCGAATCATTGCGCGTGATGATCGTCTTGGCCCGCTCCAGGGTGACCAGCGTCCTTAGCGGCGCAACTTCGTCACATGACTCCCATTCGTCGTGTTCGTGGACGCACGCTTCGCGCTCGAATTGGCCGCTTGCGTTGGTGAGCGCGCCGCGCCCGCGCCGCGGCGCCGCGGCGAACGCGCCGGCGCGGTCTTTCGCATGCGACGGCCGCGTTTCCGTGAGAACCGATGGGAGATCATCGGCAACGGTCGTCGCGCGCGCCCTGTCTTTTGCTACGGTGGGCATTGCTCTGCCGCGAGGTTGGAACAAAAAAGGCTTTATATGCGAACATATAGAGAACATTAAGGGCTGCGTCAAACGTTGCTGTGGATAAGTCGCCATCGGCGCTTTGCCGAAGGTCGCAGCGCGAAACAGGCAGGCGCTTATTAACAAAAATAAATTAAAGGGCATTGTTGGTAAAGTTAAGCATAAATTTAGCAAAAATCAGACTTTACTTGAAACTGTCCCGATTTTGCATAAGATTTTGGCCTCAGGCGGAGAGTAGTTATTTTCTCAGCCAGCGAGCGCGGACAGGGTTGAAGTCACGACGCGCGCCGCGAGAGCGGTCGTCCGAGGCCCGCAGCGACGCTGCTCGACGAGATTGAAAACTTGAATGAGTGACCCGGAAAAGGAGGTGACGCTCCTTTTCGACATTACTAGGGGAGCCCTGATCGGCAAATTGAGTTGAATGCAGTTTAGTTCGCCGGATGGATTTCTGTTTTCTTTGCGCCGCAGAACTGGATTTTCTACTCTGAGTTGAATGAAGGCCTTGAATAAAATATTTTGAAAAATCATCCATCTTTGTGCTAGATACCTTACCTTCATGTCTTCTGGCGCTTTTTTCGCGCCTTCCGGACCGCTCTTCCTCGCGGCCCCTGTCTTTAGTCCGATTCGTCAGTCGCGCTTTGATCGCGCTGAGGTGAGCTTTTGTCGTTCAAAGAGGAAAGCCTGGGTCAAGGAACAAATCATAGGGTTATGTTTGAGCTTTGGCGCCAATAACGATGAAGAGAGACGATTATGAATAAACTTGGTGCTGCCATTTTGCTTGCTGTCGCCGCTTGCGCGGTTCCTGCTCAAGCGCAGGACGCTTCGCAAAAGGGCGCTCCTCAAAATCAGCCTTGCGTCTGCGAAAGCGACGTGACAGGCGCGATCGGCAATGGAGCGCAGCCTCAGGCGCCCGCCGCCTCAACCGGAGCAAGTCGCCCCGGAAGTTCAACATCGGTCGAACCAACCTATGAAGAAGCGTACCGGAATTGGCGCTATTGCGCGGCGACGCATCAAGGCGTCGGCAATCCGCCGCCGCAATGCGAAGAGCTTCGCCATGCCTTGCGTCACGCGATCCAAACGCGGCCGCGAAGCGAGGCGAGCAGATAAACGCGAAGTTGAAGCGATCTCCGCCAGGCGGAAGCTCGTCGGCGTTCAGTCTTTGCGAGCAATCAGCTTCGCGACAGGACAAAACATCAGTCGAACGCCGCCGCGAAGGATGGCGCGCGACCGCCACGCGGCCTGGGGGCGGGATCTTCTGGCGCAGAGAGCCAATGAAGCGATCGGCTCATTCTCGGTCTCCAGATCGTTGAACGACGACTCCGGGGGGGGGGGGTCGATAGAACGCCGGCGCCGGCTTTTCTGGTGCGGCCTGGCGCCTGCGCCGACGCAGGACCTGTTCGCCGCGCCGGGCGTCGGCGTCGCGGCGCACGCTTGAGAGTTCGGCAGCGAAGCCGAACGCTACGCATCGCACTCTCTCCGATTTCGTTGCAGGCCGGTCGCGGAAGGCCGAGATGTCGAGCGCCCAAAGGCCGGCCGCAGTCGGCAGGCGATTTGGATCTGGAGTTCGCCCGAACCGCCGTTCAGCCGATGGTCTGTTTTGATTTGGCGCGGTTTGCCCTCCGATATAAATTGCGGACGCGCGATCTCGATTGGACCGCAGACGATGCTTCTTATGGCAGTGACCGTCTTTATTCTTTGGACGCATGCCGCGATGGCGAAGGGACTGCCTTACGTTCCGGACAGCGACGATACTGTTCTAAACTCCGAGAAGATGGTGTTCGCTCATTATGTTTGGCCGCATCCCATCTCTCTCGACAACAAAGCATGCCCGAACGACTATTATAATGTTAATTACGTCGCCTATCCGGGCGAGGGTGGCGTCCATAAGTTCAGCGCAACCCGTGCCGGGCACGCCTTATACGATCGCCACGCATCCGAATGTCTATCATTTCCCGGACGCCAATAATTACGTGCAGTTGGCGGTTCCCTTTCCGGAGTATAATAATCACGGCGCGAGCTGCTCTACAATCGGAATACGACAAGCTGGACGGTTCTACAAACTGATTCGCATTCCGTCGCCGCCTAGGACCAACAACGGGAAGGCGTCGCCGACGAAACCCTTCCTATGTCGAGCCGAAACTCCAAATCACCCGCTATCCCCGGCAAAAAGATTGTCACTCGACGGTTAGGCATCGCGCTGAAGCAAGATCGCACGCACAGGCGCTCTGCGCAAAATATTGCCTTGCTCATCGATCAAGCGGGCGGATTTCCCCAACTACTATGCGATCGGGGCGCCCCGTGGCAGGAATGGATCGGTAGCAATGCTCCAAGAACAGCCGGGAGGTCAAAGTCTGCGAATGTTGGCACGACCTGCCCTTCACGAAGCCCGGTACCATGCGCCTGTCCGTGCTAGATGCTTGAGCCGCTGACCTAGCCTTACCGCGTGGGCCTCCTGTCGCGCGGGAGAGCGTTAACGAATTGTTTGATTGCCTCGAGCACTGGTTGCTGAGCACCCGCAAAGAACCAATGATCATTACCGTCGAGCTCAACGAATTGAGCGCCAGTGATTTGGCTGGCCATATCACGGCCTGCCGCAATACGCACGGCCCGGTCGTTCCGGCGGTGCAGCACCAGCGTGGGCACCGAAACCCGTGGCAGGAGATGTCTCACGTCGGTGTCGCGCAACGCCTTGAGCACGGCCCAAATGCCGCCGGGACTAGAGGCCGCGCGCAGCAGCCCGGCCCACCAGGCCCTCGCTTGGGGATCACGAGAAAGGCTCGGCCCGAAGGTGTCGATCCCGGCAGGGCCACCCCATTCGGCGACGAGCTGCTGGCGCCAGGCGTCATATTGGCTTGCCCGCAACGCGTACGGATAGTCCGGCGCCCAACAGCCCTTGGCCAACGAGCCGAACAGAATGAGGCCAGCCACGAGGCGGGATTCATCGACCGCAAACTTGATGCATGCCGGCCCACATTCCGACGCCCCAAACAGGACGACGCGACGCGTGCGCGCCGCCCGCAGCACGGTTCCGATATCCTCGGCTGTGACTTCGACACTCGGGGCTGATCCGACCCGGTCCGACAACCCGATACCGCGACGATCGAACATGATGAGTCGCCCAAGCGCCATCAATGAAACCAGAAATGCCCGGCACGAGGGATGCTCCAAAAGGCGTTCCACGTGTGACACGAAGCCAGGCATGATCAGGATGTCAAGCTCGCCGCTTCCGTATGTCTGATACGCCAGATGTACGCCGGCACCCTTTACATAGAGTGTTGTCGGAACGGCATGGACCAGCGGCGCCGTGGTGGAGTCCATGAGCGCTTCGGTCGCGGCTTCGGGCGCAACCCCAAGCTCGTCGCGCAGCCGCTGTGTCAGTGCCGCGTGGTGCCGTTCTGCCGAACTTCGGTCGCCGGCAAGCAGGAGGCTGCGGATCAAATGCCGACAATACACCTCGCTCAGCGGATCGAGCTCGACAAGGCGTCCCGCGTGAGCTGCCGCGGCAAAATGTTCGCCGGCGGCATTCTTGTCCTGCACGAGGCGTTCCAGCCCATGCATGAGCCGCCCCCTGAGCGCCTCGCGGCGAAAGAACGCCCAATCGTCGAACTCGGGACAATCGGCCAGAGAGAAGCCCGCGAGGAAGTCACCCCTATAGCGTAGGCAGGCTTCCTCGAAAGCGCCTCGGTCGCAGGCGCTCTCGAACAGATGCGAGTCGACCTTCAGTTCGACCGCCGGACACCACCGCACGCCGGTGCGGTCGGTCGCGAAAATATGCTGGCCGAGCGTAAGCTCGATGCGGTGAAGCATGCGACGCAATCGCGCGCGGGCGGTCTCGTGGGGACTCTCGGGCCACAGCAGCGTGGCAATGACGTCCCGTGCAACGGCGCCTTGGGCCTCAGCGAGATAGATCAGCAGCGCAAGACCCTTGCGCAGGTTCAGCTTGATCGGGCGGTTGTCACCGTGGATCTCCGGGAACCCGAGCGTCTGAAGCGAGAACCCAGTCATGAAATCACCCCTTGCCCCTATCGGCGGCCCCCCGGGGGACGCGCAGGGGACGGTCCAGTGATAACAGTTAGGCCTGATCGAGCCCGCTCGCTATCGAACGGTTCAGGCTCTTGCATTCGGCGCCGCTGTCGCCGGCACAATAGGGAAAACATCCATGTTCGCACGTCTCCCAATTCTGTTCTACGCCATCGTGAGCTATGCCGTCTTCCTTGTTTCATTTCTCTACGCGGTCGGTTTCGTCGGCAATTATCTCGCGCCAAAGTCGATCGACGTCGGCGGCCCGACGAATTTGAGCGCGGCCATCGTCGTGGACCTGCTGCTGCTCGGCATATTTGCAATCCAGCACAGCATTATGGCGCGCCCAGCCTTCAAACAATGGTGGGCTAAAATCTTTCCGGTGGCCTGCCAGCGCAGCACCTACGTGCTGCTCTCCAGCCTGATCCTTCTGCTGCTATTCTGGCAGTGGCGGCCGATCCCGATACGTGTCTGGCAGATCGACGGAATTGCGGCCTGGTTGCTGATCGGCGTCTATTGGCTCGGCTGGCTGACCGTGCTTGCCTCGACCTTCATGATCGATCATTTCGCTCTGTCCGGCCTGCGCCAGGCTTTCTTCGCGCTACGCGGGGCCGAGGTACCGGGTCAATCGTTCAAGACGCCCCTGCTCTACAAAATCGTGCGGCATCCGCTCATGCTGGGCTTTCTGCTCGCATTCTGGGCCACGCCCGAGATGACCGCCGGCCATTTGCTGTTCGCAATCATGACCACAGCCTACATCTTGGCCGGGCTGCAGTTCGAGGAGCGGGATTTGATCGCTCAGTTCGGCACGACCTACCAGCAGTATCGCCGGCGCGTTCCCATGCTGCTGCCGCGTATTTTCGGCAGCCGCCGGGCGGGAGCGCCACGATGAGAGCAGTGCTATGCAGCGCGTTCGTTGGCCCGGAGGACCTGCGCATCGGCGAAATCGAAGAGCCGAAGCCGGCCAGCGACGAGATTCTGATCGACGTACGTGCGGCCTCCGTGAGGTCTGCTGGTCTCGGGCCGTTACCAGATGCGACCATCGACGCCATTCATGCCCGGCACGGATACGGCCGCCGTCGTCATCGCGGTTGACGGAAAGATCACGAGATTTCAGCCGGGCGATCGCGTGGCGCGTGGGAGCTGGACGGGCGGCTATGCCGAGCGGATGATCGCCAACGAATGGAAGAGTGTGCGGTTGCCGGTCGGCATCGCTTTCGAAACGGCGGCCACGGTCTGGCACAACTACGGCACGGCGTATTACGCCTTAGTCGAGGGGCACGAGCGCAACACGGTGAAACGGTGGTTGTCACTGGGGCCGCAGGCGGGATTGGCCTCGCATCACCGCATGCCTGACCTTGGCGTAAAGTTGCACTGTGAACATCCTTCCCGCCCCTCAATGCCAATCAACGGCATCGGGACGCCCTAGCAGGACCGGTACATGCCGCTGCTTTTTGTGAACGCCGCGGTCGCCTTCAAGAATAGCGTCGATCCACGCCACAAAAGGTCCAAGCTTCTTCGATGCCGGCCTCCGGTGAATGCCAAACCGAGTTGCCGCTTCCCTGCGGCTCAGCCCCTCAACCACACGGCGCAGCGGATTTTCGAGAGGCTGCGGGACGAGCAAGGTTTACCGGCGGCTACACGATCGTGCGTGAATATGTAGTTTTTCGCCAAGAGCGTTGGCGATTTTGCGTTCGCCTACAAATCAACTTCGCAATGCCGCAACAGAACAGCGCCGCTGGCGCGGTGTGGCAGTCCTATCGTGACGCTTTTGTCGACTGGCGCAAGGAATTGGCCCGCGACGCGAGCGCTCAGCCCGATCTGCGATGATCCAAAGCCCGCAACCTGCAATCCGAGCCCCAGCGGGGCTCGCGGGCAACCTTTTTGACCCGGCGACGCCAGCCAGCGGCCCCTGCAGTCCGTTTAAAGCCTTTCACCTGGATCGCCGATCATCATGCCAAAATCATCGCCGCCGTCGGGCGCGGGCACTTTTGGCCTTCGGCGCGGCCTCAGACAATACCATGAAACGTACTCAGGCCGAATAAGCGAGATTATCCCGGTTTCATCCAATTCGGTTTCCGACGACTCTATAATCTCACCGAATGTTGGATCAAAATCATGCGATGAAATCGGGGCGGAGCGCCCATAATTTCGGCCGTTACATCTTAGGGCTCCGCGCCGACCCGCACCAGCAGCTTGCCGAAATTGCGGCCCTTCAACAGGCCGATAAAGGCCTGTGGCGCCTGGGCCAGGCCGTCGACGATATCCTCGCGGTAGCGGATCCGGCCCTCGCGGATCCAGCCGGCGACGTCGCGCCGGAACTCCGCGCCTTGGGCGGCGAAGTCGCTGACGATAAAGCCGCGCAGGCTCAATCGGTTGCTCAGGATCGAGCGCATCAGCGCCGGCACCATGTTGGGGCCGGGCGGCAGATCGGTCGCGTTGTACTGCGCAATGAGGCCGCAGACCGGCACGCGGGCGAAGGGGTTCAAGAGTGGGAACACCGCTTCCCAGACGGCGCCGCCGACATTTTCGAAATAGACGTCGATGCCGTTCGGGCAGGCCTCCGCCAGCGCCTTGGGCAGGGCGGGGTCGCGATGGTCGAGGCAGGCGTCGAAGCCCAATTCGTTCATGACATAGTCGCATTTCGTCTTGCCGCCGGCGATGCCGATTGCCCGGGCGCCTTTAATCCGGGCGATCTGACCGACCACGCTGCCAACGGCGCCCGCGGCCGCGGCGACAACGACGGTCTCACTCGGCTTAGGCTGGCCGATATTGAGCAGCCCCGTATAGGCCGTCATGCCCGGCATGCCGAGCACGCCCAGCGCGGTCGAGGGCGGCGCCAAGCCGCACTCGACCTTCATCAGCCCGGCGCCGTCGCTCAGCGCCCATTCCTGCCAGCCGGTGTTGCCAACGACGATCTCGCCCCGTTGAAACTTATTAAGACGCGTGGCCACGACCTCGCTGACGGCGCCGCCGACCATGACTTCGCCGATCTCGACCGGCGCGGCATAGGATTTGGCCGCACTCATGCGGCCACGCATATAGGGGTCGAGCGACAGCCAGATCGTGCGCAGCAGCACCTGGCCTGGACCCGGCTCCTCGACTGGCAACTCGGTCAGCGTGAAATCCGTCTCTTTGGGCTCACCGACCGGCCTCGCCGCCAGCACGATCCTTTGATTGACGCCGCGCGCCATGCCATCCTCCTGCCTTGGGGGTAGGCATTCTAGATCAGGTCGTGATCCGACGGAACGTCAATTCACGACCTGATCTACGGTATATTTGTGCTGACCAACCAAGCAATGAAATCAAAGAGGTTACTCTTTCCGCGGGCATCGGTCGCCCCCTTGGATTGGCAAAGGCGCGACCTTAACTAAATGGCATATGCCTTTTTGCGACAGTTTGACAACCATTATAGCGGCGCTGCAGATTGAAGCGTTAAAAGATCTTGAGCCATTTTCTAACAATATATAGCGTTTCCTGACGCCCGCCGATCCCCCTCCCCCTGAGCGCGGCCTAAGACATGACCTGCCGGACCGTCGGGGAGTGCCGCTTCGGCGCGAAGATCAACCGGGAGTTCGGCGATGGCGTGGTGGCGCAAGACGGGCGGAGCAATTGGACGGGGGTCAAGCAGTTCGCCTATGTGCGCTATGATCCGGACGTGAAGGCAGAGGGCTTGGCCGTCCTGGGCTTACGGGATATGAACTGGACCCCATTCGTGGGACTACGGGTCGTTGGATTTAAGGTGTAATCTGGCCTGCCTTTGTCGTTCAAGAATCAAGCCGCTTCTTGCTGCTTCTGCTTCTGCTTCTGCTGTGGGTATGTGGGCAACGCATTTGCGGTGTCCAAGCGAAGCGGCATATCCACAGCCCTCGCCGCCCCTCGATTTTGTCGATGCCGGCGCGCCACACCGCCATCGGCGTCTGGTAGTTCATCGCCTGGTGAGGGCGTCGAAAATTGTAAAAAGTCGTCCAGGAACCGATGCCGGCCCGCGCCTCGCGGCCGTCGGCGTAGGCTTTCAGATGCACCTCTTCATACTTGATGGAGCGCCACAGCCGAGGTAGGGGTATATCTTGTGCCTGGGCGCGGCTTTGCTCGTGCCGGGACGTGGAGCCAGAGCCTCGATCCCCATCACCCGCATCAGCCGCCGCACCCGCTTGCGGTTGACCCCACGGCCTTCCTTGTTGAGTTCGAAGGTCATTCGCCGCGAGCCGTAGAATGGAAGTTCGAGATGCAGTTCGTCGATGCGGCGCATCACCGCCAGATCGTCCGCCCCGGTGACAGGCTTGGGGCGGTAGACCCCCGAACGCGCCACGCCCACAAGCGCGCATTGGCGGCGCACCGACAGGTCCTTGCCAGGCCGTTCGACCACCGCCCTTCGATCGGGCGCGCTCATCGCCCTGGCCTCCTGGCCAAGAAATCCCGTTCGACCGTCAGTTGGCCGATCTTGGCGTAAAGCCTGGCCGCCTCACGCTCGCGCTCCTCCGCGCCATCGCCCGACCGCTCGCCCCTCGCGCGAACAGGCTCGCCGCATTGTCGAGAACCTGCTTCTTCCAGGCATAAATCTGGTTCGGATGCACCCCGTGCCGCCTCGCCAGTTCCGGAACCGTCGCATCCTCGCGCAGCGCCTCAAGCGCAATCTTTGCCTTGAACGCCGCATCAAACTTCTTACGTGACTTCGTCATTTCTCGCCCCATCGGTTGCGACAGAGCAGGACATTTCACACCTTAGCCAATGGTCCTAAATCCGGGGTCCAGCTCAATATCCGTCCAGAGGAAGTGCGGCTGATGGACTCGGTTGCCCACGTGGCTGGAATTGAGCGCGTCGGGCGGGCATACGCCAGGAATGTTTCGCTCGATCACTTCCGGAATTTTGTCTGAGGTGAAGTGGCCGGGATCCCGGGACCAGGGAAAAGCGGTCAGGGGCCCCCCATGGACGGTGCTAACGGCCTTCCGGCAGGGGCCAACCCCGCGTGTCTCCCCGCTCGGCGCGTGTCATACCGTTCCCGGCTGATTACTCACCAGTCGATAAGTAAGGCGACAATATCATTGTGGTGGTCTGCGTATTTGGTAGATTGAGTCATGGGGCGAGACGGGCGGAGTTTTGATCATCGGACGCTGGAGCTTATCCGGTTGATGGCGGTCGAGCGGGTGCAGGCCGGGGAGCGTCCCTCGCTGGTCATTGCGTCCTATGGGTTCAGCCGCGTGACGATCTACAAATGGATCAAGGCGGCATCGCAGCCTGGCGTTGGTGCGAGAACGCTGCATTCCAAGCCGGCAACCGGGCTGCCACGTAGCTTGACGCCACGTTAGTTCTACTGAATCACAAAATCGAGGGAGATTCGCGTCGCGAGCAAATCTGGTAACTTGTTAATTCGTTGATCGATACCCGGTGTTTGATATGGATCTCTCGAGACCAACCAGCCAAGCGCGTTTTGCCGCCTATGTCGAGGCTCTTGTTGAAGTGATCGGGCATGCCGATCGGGCCAAGCCCTTGAACGATTATTGCGTCGGGCTGTTGATGCCCGGCGAGCGCAAGAGCGTCGAGCCTATGGCGGCGATTGTTGCGCCGACACGCGTCTCGGCCAAACATCAATCGCTTCTGCATCTGGTCGGCGAAGCGCCCTGGTCGGACGAGGCGGTCTTGGGTAAGGTTTTCGAGCTGGTTCTGCCTTCCCTCGAGAGACAAGGCCCGATCGAAGCCTGGATCGTGGACGACACGGGCATTGCGAAAAAGGGGACCCATTCGGTCGGCGTCGCGCGGCAATATTGCGGCAGGCTCGGCAAGCAGGACAATTGCCAGGTCGCGGTGACGCTGTCGATCGCCAATCATACGGCGAGCCTGCCGATCGCCTACCGGCTCTATATGCCGGAGGCATGGGCAAATGATCAGGCACGCCGAAAAAAGGCGCATATCCCCAAGGAGATCGAGTTCAAGACGAAGCCACAGATTGCGCTTGATCAGATCCGTGCGGCTCATGCCGCAGGCGTCGCGCCGGGCGTCGTGCTGGCTGATGCGGGCTATGGCGTGAACGGCGGCTTTCGCGCCGGAGTGACAGCTTTGGATCTGCCTTACGTCGTCGGCGTCCAATCGACGCTGACCGTTTGGCCGCCCGGTCAGGAGCCTCTACCGGCAAAGCCCTGGAGCGGCCATGGCCGCAAGCCGTCTCGTCTGAACCGTGATCTTGAACATCAACCCGTCACGGTCAAGGAGCTGGCGCTGAGCTTGAAGAAAAAAGCATGGCGCAGCCTCACCTGGCGCGAAGGTTCGAACACGCCGCTCGCCTCGCGCTTTGCCGCTGTGCGTCTGCGCCCAGCCTCGCGTGATTGCAATCGGACCAAACCGCATCCGCTGGAATGGCTCATTGTTGAGTGGCCGAATGAAGAAGCTGAGCCGACGAAATATTGGCTCTCGACCTTGCCCAAGGACACGCCTTTGCAGGATCTCGTCGACAAGGCCAAATTGCGCTGGCGCATCGAACGCGATTACGAGGAGCTGAAAGGCGAACTCGGATTGGCCCATTACGAAGGTCGAGGTTGGCGTGGCTTTCACCACCACGCGACACTCTGCATCGCAGCTTACGGCTTTCTGATCTGCGAACGGGAAGCGATTCCCCCCTCAGCCTCCTGGCGGCGCAAGATGCCTCCGTTACCCAAAGGTTTTCGACCCCGCGGCGCCGCCGATCCGACCAGAACGTCACGTCGAAAACTCGATCGCGACGATCCGAAAACGGCTCACCGTCGCGCTCGCAAAAACCCTTATGCGATGTCCATGCTGTCAAACAACACACCGCCAGACAGCTACCCATATCCGTTCATGACACAGTAGAACTAGGAGCAACAGGTTTTTCGGTGTGTCAACGGGGAGGATCCTCGTCATGTCAACGGGGAGGATCCTCGTCAGTATGGCTTGGACTTCGGCCTGTGGACACGGCGTGTGGTTGCGGACCTGATCGAGTGGAAGTTTGGGGTTCGGCTCGGTCTGACAGCTGTAGCCGAATTGCTTGCCAAGCTGGCACCTCAAAAGCCATTGCAACGGGCCTATCAACGCGATCCGGAAGCGATCGAGAAGAAGCGATCGAGAAGTGGCAGCGCGAGAGTTTTCCGGGCATCGCCCGCGACGCGAAGGCAGCTGGAGGCGAGATCTATTTCTGGGGCAAGTCCGGATTTCGTGCCGATGCCGTGCACGGTAAGACCTGGGGTGTGAAAGGACAAACGCCTGTCGTCGAACGGCCGGGGCAAAGGCAATCGATCAGTGCGGCATCGGCTGTGAATTCCAAAGGGGCGTTCTGGTATTGCACCTACCAAGGAGCCATCCCCACATGCTCCAGACGAATTCAGACCGCTCCGGCTGCCCAGAACCCGCCTCCAAACTGCGGCATAAACTCATATTCACGCTTTGTCTGAATTAGCGCGGTCGGGTGCACAAACCTTGAGGTGCCCCCAGGAAGCGGATGTGGCGCGCGACCTTTTGTTCGCGTTCGGCGATCTCCTCGAACGACTGAACGCGCTGTTCGAGAAGATCGTCCATCCAGGAGCGGGCCTTGGCGATCGCCGTCAGCAGACGTCCCGATCTCGCGGATCGAGACCAGCCGATGCAAGCCGATGGACGCCGCCCTTTCGGCGCCGAGAGACTGATGGCGTCCAAGGGATTCTGATCATGGAAATCCCCCAATTCGTGATCAAGGTAAATCATCGCAGACCTGCCAAAGCCGGGGTTGTTTAGAAAACTGCCGAAACACTTCTCCGGCGGCATCGCCACGTTGGCGTACCACCCGGCCAGCCTTGTAGCGCCGCAGCCGAAAAAGCCGGGCTGGCGCGGCGCTATCGGCTGCCTTAAGCGGGCCAACGGAGTAAGGCCAGTCCTTGAGTCGCAAGCTGCTGGAACATGGCGGCAAGCTCTTTTTTGTCCGTCCTGTTCCCCAGGGAACAGCGAACCGCAATCAAACGGCAAATAATTGCAGTCGCGCAAGACAACGATCCCGGCGACAAAGCGGTGAACGCGGCCCGGTCAAGTGTGAAGTATGACCGGAACATCAATTATACACGACCTTTAGAGGACAAAACCAATGGCCATTACCAGCAGCAATGTGAACGGCATTCTGTCGCTCTTCGGCGATAGCAAAGATAACAGCATTAGCATGAGCCGCAATGCGGCGGGGACGATCCTGGCGAATGGCGGCGCCGTGGCGCTGCCCGGCGATCCCACCGTCGCCAATATCGGTCGTATCCAAGCGTTTGGCGGGGCCGGGGTTGATACGCTGACCATCGACGAGACCAATGGCGCGCTACCGAGCGCTAGTTTATTTGGGGGCGCTGGGAATGACGTCCTCACCGGCGGTTCTGGCGCCGACCAACTCTTCGGCGGCGCCGGCAATGACATCCTTAACGGCCGAGGGGGCGGTGATATGCTTTTCGGCGGCGCTGGCGATGACACGCTGATTGGCGGCCCCGGAGACGACCAGCTCTTCGGTGGAGCCGGCAACGATCGTTTCATCTGGAATCCTGGCGACGGCAGCGACGTTGACGAAGGCGGCGCCGGCGCGGACACTCTCGAGGTCAACGGCGGCAACGGCGCCGAGACATTCACCATCACGGCAAACGGCGCTCGCGTGCGCGTCGACCGCGTCGCCCCGGCGCCTTTCAGCATCGACGCCGGTGGCATTGAGAACATCTTGATCAACGCCAACGGCGGCGACGATGTAATTACCGCGGGCAATGGCTTGGCAGGGCTGGTCAATCTGACCATCGATGGCGGCGCAGCAATGACACGATCACAGGTGGCGACGGCAACGATGTTCTCATCGGCGGCGACGGCAACGACGTCGTGACCGGAGGCCGCGGCAACGACGTCGCCTTCCTAGGCGCGGGCGACGACCGCTTCATCTGGAGCCCCGGCGACGGCAGCGACACGGTCGAGGGTCAGGCTGGCGTGGACACCCTTGATTTCCGCGGCGCGAACGTGAGCGAGAATATCGACATCTCCGCCAATGGCGGGCGCGTGCGGTTTTCCCGCAATG
The DNA here is from genome assembly GCA_963815815.1 of uncultured Alphaproteobacteria bacterium. Classification (GTDB taxonomy): domain Bacteria; phylum Pseudomonadota; class Alphaproteobacteria; order Rhizobiales; family Beijerinckiaceae; genus Methylocapsa. The sequence goes on along the minus strand of CAWFIA010000001.1, from coordinate 509,815 downwards.
TCGGCAACGTCACGATGGACCTCAACGGCGTCGAAACCATCGACTTCGCAGCGCTCGGCGGCGCCGATAACATCGTCGTGGGCGATCTCAGCGGCACCGATGTGAAACAGGTGGCCATCGATCTCGCTGGGACGCTCGGCGGAAGCACAGGCGACGGCCAGGTTGATACGGTGACAGTCAACGGGACTGCCGGAGACGATGCGATCAGCGCAAGCCTTTCGGGCGACAAGATCGTTGTGACGGGCTTCGCGGCGAATGTGACGATCGACCACGCGGAGCAGGGCGATGCGCTGACCATCAACGGTTTGGCGGGCAATGACACGATCGACGCCTCCGGCTTGCTCGCGACTTCGCTGCAACTGAACATCAATGGCGGTGACGGCAACGACACGATCAAGGGTGGCGCCGGCAACGATGTCGTGACCGGCGGCCGCGGCAACGATGTCGCCTTCCTCGGCGCAGGCGACGATCGTTTCATCTGGAATCCCGGCGACGGCAGCGACGTGGTTGAAGGCGGCGCCGGCACGGACACCCTCGATTTCCGCGGCGCGAACGTCAACGAAAACATCGACATTTCCGCCAATGGCGGCCGCGTGCGGTTTTCCCGCGATGTCGGCAACATTAATATGGACCTCAATGGCGTTGAAACCATCGACTTCGCCGCTCTCGGCGGCGCCGACAACATCGTCGTTGGCGATCTCAGCGGCACCGATGCGAAACAGGTCAACATCGATCTCGCCGGGACCCCGGGCGGAAGCGCCGGCGACGGGCAGCAGGACACGGTCACGATCAACGGGACCAATGGAGACGATGTCATCACTTTGTCGCTTCAAAATGGCGCGCTGGTGGTCGATGGCCTTGCAGCGAAAGTGGTGATCGAGCATTTCGACCCGAACGACGCGATCAAAATCGCCGGCCTCGGCGGTGATGACGTGATCGACGCCTCGGGGCTCGGCGCCGGAGGCCCGACTCTGACGCTGGATGGGGGCGACGGCGACGATATTTTGATCGGCGGCGGCAGCCCGGCCAAGCTGCTCGGCGGCAATGGAGACGACGTGTTGCTGGGCGGAAACGCCAACGACATTCTGGACGGCGGCCCTGGTGACAACATCCAGATTCCCGCTGCCCCGATCTCGCCCGTCAACGGGATTAGTCAAGTTGCCGCCTTCGGCTCGCAGCTGACGATGCTTGCCTTCTCCGGAGGCGCGCCGAGCGGGGGCCTTCCGATGAGCGGCGGCGAGCATGCAGCGCAAGCCGCGCTTCTCGGGAACTATATGGCGTCGAGTTTCGCCCCCGCGAGCGCAGCGCCGAGCAATCCGCAGATGATTGATCCGCACGCGAACCAAACCTTGCTCGCGCAGCCCCACGCGGGGTGACTCCTGTCGCCAGAGCGCTTGTCCGGTTCACTCAATCGGACAAGCGCCGCCCGTCTTTGTTGTGAATTTTCATCATGCCGCGCAGTCCGCGCTGCTTCAGAAAGCAATTGGAGTCTGACGTGTCCACAGAGCAACAGAATGTGGCGTCCCTCGATCCCGGCCTGTGCGCCTTGGCCACGCTGCTGCATTTTCAGGGCGTCGGCGCTGACCCCCGGCAGCTGCGGCATCGCTTCGGCGTCGGCACGATCGGCGTGACGGAAATGATTCGATGCGCTTTGGATTTTGGCCTCAAGGCGCGGGTGATCAAATCGAGCTGGGCGCGGCTTACCGCAACGCCGCTGCCCGGAATCGCCGTGCTGCGCGATGGCGGCTTCCTGTTGCTTGGCAAAGTCGGCGACGACCAGGCGGTCGTTCAGAATCCCTTGTCGTCGCGGCCTTCCCGCGCCGAGCTTGAGACGGCATGGGACGGCCGGCTTGTGCTGATGACGCGCCGCGCCGGCCTGATCGAGCTGTCACGGCGCTTTGACTTCGGCTGGTTCCTCGGCGCGATCAACAAATACCGCGGCGTGCTAGGCAACGTGCTTGTCGCCTCTTTCTTCCTCCAGCTGTTCGCGCTGATTTCGCCACTGTTTTTTCAGGTGGTTATTGATAAGGTGCTGGCGCATCAGAGCCTTGGGACACTCAACGTTCTCGTCGTCGGCCTCGTCGGCATCGCACTGTTCGAGACAATCCTCGGGATCGTCCGCACCTATCTCTTCGCCCACACCACCAACCGCATCGACGTCGAACTCGGGGCGCGGCTATTCCGCCATCTGCTGGCGTCGCCGATCGCCTATTTCCAGGCGCGGCGCGTCGGCGATTCAGTTGCGCGCGTTCGCGAGCTCGAAAACATCCGGCAGTTTTTGACCAGCTCAGCGCTTACCATGATCATCGATCTCTTCTTCACCTTTGTTTTTGTGGGGGTGATGTTTCTCTACTCGCCATTATTAACTGTGGTGGTGCTAGCATCGTTCCCATTCTACATCGGAATCTCGGGGGCGGCGGCCCCCCTGTTCCGGCAACGCCTCGAAAAAAAGTTCGAGCGCGGGGCCGAGAACCAGGCGTTTCTCGTCGAGAGCGTCGCTGGCGTCGAAACGCTGAAAGCGATGGCCGTCGAAGCGCAGATGCAGCGCAAATGGGAGGAGCAGCTCGCGAGCTACGTCACGGCAAGTTTCCGCGTGCTCTCCCTCGGCAACACCGCGAGCCAATTGGTTCAGTTCGTCAACAAGCTGGTCACCGCCGCTGTCCTTTATTGCGGCGCAAGGCTCGTCATCGACGGCGATTTGACGATCGGCGAACTGGTCGCCTTCAACATGCTGGCCGGGCGGGTCAGCGCTCCTGTGCTGCGCCTCGCGCAGATCTGGCAGGATTTCCACCAGGCGCGGCTGTCGGTGAAGCGGTTGGGGGACATTCTGAACGCCGTTCCGGAGCCAGCCTGCAATCCTGGCCAGACGGCGCTGCCGCCGATCCGCGGCGAGGTCGCTTTCGAGCACGTCACGTTCCGCTACCGGATCGACGGCGCAGAGGTGCTTCATGATGTGACTTTCAGCGCGCCGGCGGGGCAGGTCGTCGGCATCGTCGGCCCTTCTGGCTCAGGAAAGAGCTCGCTCGCCAAGCTGATCCAGCGGCTCTATGTCCCCGAGAGCGGGCGCATTCTCGTCGACGGCGTCGATCTCGCCATGGTCGATCCGGCTTGGCTTCGGCGCCAGATCGGCGTCGTCCTGCAGGAGAATGTGCTGTTCAATTCATCGGTGCGCGACAATATCGCGTTGGCTGATCCGGCGATGCCGATCGAGCGGGTGATCGCCGCCGCGAAGCTAGCCGGGGCGCATGAGTTCATCCTTGAACTGCCAAGGGGCTACGACTCCATCGTCGGCGAGCGCGGTGGCAGCCTTTCGGGCGGCCAGCGCCAACGCCTCGCCATCGCCCGCGCGCTTGTGATGGATCCGCGCATTCTGATTTTCGACGAGGCGACGAGCGCGCTCGACTACGAAAGCGAGCGCGTCATCCAGGATAATATGGCGCAAATCGTGCGCGGCCGCACCGTATTCATCATCGCCCATAGGCTCTCAACCGTCCGGCGGGCTGATCGCAATCATCACCATCGACCGCGGCCGTCTCGTCGAGGACGGCGCTCACGACGAGCTGATCAACACCGGCGGGCGCTACGCCTCGCTTCACCGCCTACAGGCAGGACTCCATGAAGTACGCTGAGTTCCTCTCCCGGTTTCCGTCAAGGCCCGAATCGCGCACGCGCGACGAGCTCGCCTTCCTGCCGGCGGCGATTGAGATCGTCGAGACGCCGCCGCCGCCGCTCCCCGGCGCCATGGGGGCGACGATCATCGTCCTCTTCTGCGTCGCGCTCTTATGGGCATGCATCGGACGCATCGATATCGTCGCTTCGGCGCCGGGAAAGATCGTCTCGAGCGGCCGAACTAAGACCATCCAGCCGTTCGAGGCGGGCGTCGTTCGCGCCATCCACATTAGCGACGGGCAAAGCGTCAAGGCGGGCGACGTTTTGATCGAGCTCGATCCGACCATCAATCAGGCGGAGAGCCAGCATCTGCAGGGCGATCTCGTCGCCGCGGAACTCGATGTCGCGCGGCTCACCGCCGCGCTCAGCGAGGGGCCGAATCCGGCGACGGCTTTGCTCCCGCCGGAAGGGTCAAGCGCGGCGCAGATTTCGACCCAGCGGCAATTGCTGATGCAGCAGATCGAGGAGCAACGCGCCAAGCTCGCCGCCCTCGATCGTCAAAAGGCCCAAAAGGATGCCGAGTTGGCGACAATCGCCTCGGCGGTCAAGAAGCTCGAAGCGGTTCTGCCGGTCCTGCGGGAAAGGGTCGGGATCAGGCAGATTCTCTTTTCGCATTTGACCGGCTCGAAAGCCAACTATCTTGAGCTCTATCAGTCCCTGGTCGAGACGCAGCAAGAGCTCGTCGTTCAGAAAAGCAAGATCCAAGAATCCGAGGCGGCGGTCGCCGCAATCGTGCAGGCGCGGGCGCAAGCCGACGCAGAATATCGCCGCACCCTACTCGGCGAGCTGGCGGAGGCCGAGCGCAAGGCCGCGGGGCTGCGCGAGGACCTGATCAAGGCGACGCAGAGAACCCAGCTCCAGGTCCTTAGGTCGCCGGTTGATGGGACCGTACAACAGCTTGCCGTGCATACAATCGGAGGCGTCGTAACGCCGGGACAGGCGTTGCTCGCGGTGGCTCCCGCCGACGCCCGCCTCGAGATCGAGGCGATGATCTCGAACCGCGACATAGGCTTTGTTCACACCAGCCAGGACGCCGAGATCAAGATCGACACATTCAACTTCACCAGATATGGGCTCGTTCGCGGCCGCGTGCTGAGCGTGTCGCAGGACGCGATCGTGCGCGACAAGCGGCAGGACAAATCCAACGACCAAGCGGCCGGGGCGGAGGGCGGCGCGAGCGAGCCCAAGGGCCAGGAGCTTGTCTACGCCGCCCGCGTCTCGCTCGACCGCGCGCAAATGCGAGTTGAGGAAAACCTGGTCAATCTCTCCGCCGGAATGGCGGCGACCGTCGAAGTCAAGACCGGGTCGCGCCGGATCATAGATTATCTGCTTTCGCCCCTGCTCAAATACGGCCAGGAGAGCTTGCGCGAAAGATGAGCCATTATCGATCCTATGCCGCCGCTGCAGGGCCTTGTGCTGCCGCTGCAGGGCCTTGCACCTGTCTTCGGCAAGACAGTTGTCGCCACAAGCCGCGTCGAGCGAATTATCGCGAGCGAGCGGCTGCTTTCGGGCGTCCCCGCCGCGAATGAGAGCATTCAAAGTCGTGGGGTCCGTCACGCTGCGACGGGGAGGGCATGACGATCATTGTCTGGTTGGAAGGCGGGATAAAGCCGTCTGAACGAGCCGCCGAGCGTCTTATTGAGGACTGCGATGCGCACGTCGAGGAAGGGCTGCGCGGTCCATCGGCTCCAGCGCATCTGCTGCCTTCTTGATCATGCGCTTCGACAGGATCTCGTTGACCGCGCGCTCGACGAAGGCGGTCGAAATCGGCGATCCGTCGTGTCGACGCTGCCCGTAATCCGCCAGCGCATGACGGTTGGCACGGAGATATTCGATCAGATCATTGACGTGCCGCCGGGCGGCGACCGCACTGCGGACGTCGCGGACGTGACCGCAGTCGAGCCAATTCGCCCGTTTCGCCAAGCGCCCGAGACAGGCGCTCGAGCGGACTCGGCGGGTCCGATTGCGCGCCGTGCCAGCATTGACGGCGCCGCCGACAGGCAGCAGCTCGGCAAGGAACTCGGCCACTTTTGCAAACGGCGCGAGCGCCGCGAACTTGGCGGTTACATAGGCGAGTTTGGGCGGTACCGCCTCCAAGGCGATTTTGGCTTTCAGCGCCGCGTCAATCTTACGTCTCGTCTTCTTCGCCATCATCCGCTCCGTCTATCAAAGGAAGCGGCCGACTTCCAACTTAGCCCCCCGGTCCCAAAAGCGGGTCCATTTCAGCGGCAAGCCGCCACGGTCGCCGATCTGATCGACGCGTTTACGGCGGAGCATGTCGACGCAAAGCTGAAAAGGACGGCCGCCGAGGGCTATCAGATCGCCCTGGAAAAGCTTCGCGCCGCGCATGGCTCCGTCAAAGCCGCGCAGCTTGCGCGCGGGCAGATCGCCGCCATGCACGCGCGGATGGTCGACAAACCATATGCAGCCAACCGATTAGCCGCCATCGTTTCAAAGCTATTTTTATGGAGCGTCGACAGAGGGTTTCTGCCGGAAGGCCATTCAAATCCGGCGGCGAAAGTAGGCCGCTATCGCGAGCAAGGGCGCGAGCGATTCCTGACCGGCGAAGAACTTGGCCGGCTCGGCGATGCGCTCCGGCTGGCGGAAACGGACGGCGTACCGTGGGATACGGATGGCGCCTCGAAGCGTCTGGCGAAGGAAGAAAATCGCCGCACGGCGCTTGACCCGTTCTCAGTCGCGGCGGTCAGGCTCCTGGTGTTGACGGGCGCACGTCTGCGCGAGATTTTGCATGCACAATGGCGGCAAATCGATTTTGAGCGCGGGCTGCTCAACCTTGCCGACAGCAAGACTGGCCGGAAATCCATCTATCTTTCGGTTGCGGCGCTGGAAGTGCTCACTGGTCTGCCGCGGTTTGCCGGCAACCCGCACATCATCCCTGGCGCAAAGAAAGGCCAGCCGCGAAGCGACCTCAAAAAGCCGTGGCTCGCCCTGACGCGGGCGGCCGACCTCGAAGGGCTTCGCATTCATGACTTACGGCACAGTTTCGCATCGGTGGGCGCCGGCGCGTCGCTCGGTCTGCCCGTCATTGGCAAGCTGCTCGGCCACGCGCAAGCCGCGACCATGGCTCGGTACGCCCATCTCGACGCGGACCCCGTTCGCCGCGCGGCCGAGGTGATTGGTACCGAGATTTCTGCGGCAATGGCCGGCCGAAAGCCAGCAGCAGAAGTCGTGCCGCTGCGGAGCCGCAAATGCAGGCGCGGCGCGACAAAATTATCGAAGCTATCCAAGCCAACGAGGCATGGATGCGGCTTGTGTACAGGCATCCGTGGAGCGATCCCGAGCCGCCCGACGTGCGCGCCATTGAAGCGGAAATCGTGCGGCTTCTCCGCCACGAGCAGCCGGTTCCGCCATTCGCGCAAAAATGGCTCGTCGATTGGTATTCACCCCGTCGTGATCTCGGACGGGGGGAGGACGGGGTTGCTACGCGGAAATTCAGAACCGAACGGAGACACTACGAGATCGGGCTCAAAATCGCCGAGAAGGTAACCAACGGCGGGAAAAGCATCGACGACGTGATCGAAGAAATTCTGGGCGAGGAGCGAGTGCGGCAAGGGAAAAGGTCATGGGCGTCCGCAAAGCGATTTATGCACCCGGATGAGGTCAGATGGCTTGATCGGCTGGCGGATCGGCGGAGGCGCAATCGAGTACAACCAGAAGTAGATTAAAATTTGTCACTGCACAGAGCATTTTTTGAGGCGTAATTGGATAGCCGGACCGCGCTTCACATGCGCGTTTACTAGCGTTTACTAGTACCGCTGCACAGGGATTATGACTCTTTGGCTGGGTCGGGATAGGCGCGCGCCAGCTTTTGTCTGGCTTTCTCGGTGGAGAACATCCAGTTGATACGGGCGCCAGCGTTGTTGCGCTGTCTTTCCCAGGCTGCAATCTCTGAAACCAATTTGTCGCGTTCGGCGATGCGTCGATCCAGGCACTGACCGCGCAGCACCCCGATTTCGATCTCGACCATGTTGAGCCAGCTGGCGTGCTTGGGGGTGTAGTGGAACTCCAGGCGACGCAATATTCTATGCGCTTCCGGGGCCGGGAAGGCCTCATACAGCGCGCCGGCGGAATGGGTCGATAGATTGTCTAGCACGACCCGAATCTGCTCAGCCTGGGGGTAATGGACTTCGACAAGGTCTCGCATACATTGGGCGAAGTCACGCGCCGTGCGTTGCTCGGTCACCTTCACTTTGCGCCAGGAACTATGAGCGTCGAGAAATATGAACAGGTTGACCGTGCCGTTGCGCCGATACTCGCAGTCATAGCGTCCAAGTCGTCCAGGCGCGGCTGGAATTGGTTGGCGCACCTCGCCGATGAGCTGGGTTGGGCTCTCGTCGAAGCACACCACGGGCCGCTTCGGGTCGGGCTGTTCGGCATAGAGGTCGAGGACATCCTCCATGCGGGCGACATAGTTGCCATCGATTTGGGGAATGCACCACATGTCCTTGCGCCACGGCTTCAGCTCGTTCTCGGCCAAGCGACGGCGCACCGTCTCGCGCGACAGGCCGTCGCGCCCGGTCAGTTTGACCATCGCGCCAGCCAGCAACTCCAGGGTCCAGCGCGCCCGGCCCTCTGGCGGCGTGGAGCAGGCCGTCGCCACCAGGAGCGCCTCTTCCTTCCCTGTGAGCTTGCGCGTCGCGCCAGGACGTGGCTCCTCGCTCAACGCGGCGGCTAGGTCGCCTTCGACGAAGCGACGCTTGGTCCTATAAACGGTTGAACCACCGACGGCGACGCTGATCGCGATGTCTTCATCGCTGACCCCCACGTCAGCGGCGAGCAAGATTTGCGCCCGCTTGAGTTTACGTGCGGCGTGCTGGCCGCCGCTCAGCAGCGCGGTCAGTTCGTCGCGCTCGGCCTGGCTCAATTCGACCCTGTAACGTACATTCATCGACGCCCCCTGGTTGAGGGCACGAGAGATGAATCACATGGCCGGCATCTGTCTTCCTCTTTCCGATCCCAGATTTACGCCAAAGCAGGGGCAGTATCTCGCTTTCATCTACGCCTACACGCAGGTGCTCGGCCGACCGCCGGCCGAAGCCGACCTTCAACGCCACTTCCGCGTCAGCCCGCCTTCGGTCCATCAAATGGTGCTTACGCTCGAGCGCGCCGGCCTGCTCAGACGCACTGTCGGCGGCGCACGGAGCATCGAGGTATTGGTCGACCCTGAAGCGTTGCCAGTCCTACGCCCCGCCCAAGAACAACCCGTCAAATCCTCTGTGCAGCGGTACTAGGCGGCAGTGACGATTTCAGGGTTGGGGGATTCTCGCCGGCGCTTTTCCGTGATTTAAGGCTGTTTTTTGGGGATCGGCCTTGATGATTCGGAATGTGGATGCGCTGCGCGACGATCAATGGGAGCGGCTGAAGGATCTTGTGCCGGGCGGCAGAGCCGGGCAGCGCGGACCGCGCTGCGACAACCGGCGCTTCGTCGACGCGCTGTTGTGGATGGCCCGCTCGGGCGGGCGCTGGCGCGATCTGCCCGAACGCTTCGGCGACCATCAGGCGGTGAAGCGCCGCTACTATCGCTGGATCGAGCGCGGCGCGCTCGACGCCTTTTTGCAGGCGCTTACCACGGAAGCCGACCTCGAATGGTTGATGATCGATTCGACCATCGTCCGCGCCCACCAGCATGCCGCCGGCGCAAGGATCGCCAAAGGGGGGCGGATGCTCAGGGCCTGGGCCGCTCCCGCGGCGGCCTGAGCGCCAAGATCCACGCCGCGACCGACGCGCTCGGCAACCCGGTCCGCCTGCTGTTCGGGCCAGGCCAGCGAAACGACATCACCAGGGCGCACGACCTGATCGAAGGCTTTGAGGCCGACGCCGTCATCGCCGACAAGGGTTATGACGCCGATCACTTGCGCGAGGCTGTTCTCGAACGCACCGCGGAGCCGGTCATTCCGCCAAAATCCAACCGCCGCGCGCCTCTCCCCTACGACAAGGCGCTCTACAAAGAGCGCAATCTCGTCGAGCGTTTCTTCAACAAATTGAAGCAGTTCCGGCGCGTCGCCACGCGATATGACAAACTCCTCGCCAACTACCGCGGATTCGTGCTCCTCGCCGCCATCGCGATATTGCTCAGATAATTCGTCTAATTCGTCACTACCGCCTAGCACTACTTTGGCGGATTAAGGGATTGTTTAGGTTGATTGGCGAGGCTTAGCGCTCGTGAGAGCGCGGGGGCGATGGCGGACTGGACTGCGGCGTTGACCGATTGGCTGAAGCCTTTCGTTGAGAGGCTGGGCCACAAGAAGCGGCGGCGGATGTGCCCCTTGTATGTGGCGGGGCTGATCGGTCCGGGCGATCGCAAGAGCATGGAGCCGATGGCGGCGCGCCTTGCGCCCGACCGCTATGACCGGCTGCATCATTTCATCTCGGACGGCCTTTGGGACGAAGCGCCGCTCGAGGCCGAACTGGCGAAGCAGGCGGACAGGCTGATCGGCGGGCCCGACGCCTTCCTCGTGATCGACGACACGAGCCTGCCCAGGAAGGGTGAGCATTCGGTCGGCGTCGCGCCGCAATATGCGTCGATGCTGGGCAAACGGGCCAACGGCCAGACGCTGGTTTCGCTGACGCTGGCGCGCCATGAGGTCCCGGTCGCCGTGGGACTGCGGCCGTTCCTGCCGGAAAGCTGGACGAGCGAGGCCGCGCGCCTGGACAAGGCCGGCGTTCCGGAAGCGTTTCGCCAGCCGCGCAGCAAGCCCGAGATCGCGCTTGAGGAGATCGATCGCCTGATTGCGCAAGGCGTGCGTTTCGGCGTCGTGCTCGCCGACGCCGGCTATGGCCTCTCGGCGCCGTTTCGCCAGGGCTTGAGCGCGCGCGGGCTCATCTGGGCGGTCGGCGTTCCCAAGCATCAAAAGGTCTACCCCGCCGACGTCTCGCTGATCTTTCCCGTGACAGGGCGCGGCCGGCCGCGCAAGAACCAGATCCCCGATCAACTCTCCGCCGCCGCCGCGACGATGCTGGCGGCGGCAAAATGGCGGAAGGTGAGCTGGCGGCGCGGGGTCAAAGGCCCCTTGAGCGCCCACTTCGCCGCCCTGCGCGTTCGCGCCGCCGACGGGCCGCCGCAGCGCATTCTCGACAAAGGCCAGCAGCATCTGCCGGGCGAAGAGGCGTGGCTGATCGGCGAATGGCGATCGTCCGGCGAACGCAAATATTATCTTGCCAATCTGCCGGCGAGAGCAGGCCTTAAAAAGCTCGCCGCCGCGATCAAGGCGCGTTGGGTCTGCGAACAGGCCCATCAACAGATGAAGGAGGAACTCGGCCTCGATCACTTCGAGGGGCGATCATGGAAAGGGCTGCGCCGGCACGCGCTGATGACGATGATCGCCTACGCTTTTCTCCAACATCATCGCCTCAAAGAGGCGCAGCGGGAAAAAAAAATCTTACGGGGGCCGCCGCAGCCGACCCTGCCGGCGGTCCGCCGAGCCGTCATCAAAGCCCTATCGCACACGCACGTGAAAACCTACGAACGATGTCCGCACTGCCGAATGCGCATCCGACATCGCTCGAATTGATTCTGCCAAAGTAGTGCTAGGCTTCCAGTGAAAAATAGCGCCAGATCAGAGGCGCGTGCGGCAATAAATAGGGCATTTTGGACGCCGACTAACAGGCGCGCCTGACAACGCCCGCACCCCCTTCCGCCAGCTGCTTGGCCTCATCAATCCGTCTAAGCCATCCCTACAGGCGCGCTTTCGCGTGCATGAACAGCTATCCAACGCGCCATGCTAGACCACTCGTCTATGGCCGCGCGACCTAAACAAAACATTTTCCAGCAACCCCTGAGCAATTCAGTCGGCCTTCAGATTGTGCTTTTCGAAGGACGTACTTGCCAGGAGATTTGGAAGGCCGCGCCCAGACCTCTCGAGGCACGCGAGCGCGTCTCGGTAAGAAATATCTAGAGTTGTGATTTGGTCGGCGCTGACAATCTGCACCAATCCGGACGAAGGGTCAGGCGCGGCAGGCATAAACACGGCAACATGGCCGTCTTTGAATTCGTCGGCAAGGAAACCAAGCTGCCATCCATTGTACATGCCCACTAAGACAGGCTTGAGGTCTTCGTTTGCCTTTTCGTCCAACCCTGCCAAGCGGTCAGTGTACTTACGAGCGGCGACGTAGGGAGGCAGTTTATTTAAGAATTTCTCTTCGAGGAACGATGCCGGATCCTTTTTGACTGAAAAAGATCGGGCGAAAAGCCCTGCGAGGAACGCCACCAGCGCCAGCAATAAGGTCCCAACGACATAAACGGCGATAACCACCTGGCCTTTTGGAAAGGGAAGTTTCTCGGCTAATGGCGTCACACCGTCGACAGCCATCTTGCCAGACTTGACAACAATGAGGAGTATTGCCGCGAATGGCAGCAAAAAAAGAGCGCCTCCGAGCACCGTTGTTTTCACGAAGTCGAAAATTTTTCTCATGACACCCCGCGTGCTTGGCGAAAACTGAGGCTGAAATTGGCGACTTCGGCGACCTTTTGCAAGACGGACGCTTTGTTGCGGGTTGCAGATACACCTCGGAGCGCATTGGCTCCCCGTCGCGAGCCGAAAACCCATGAATGTTCTGTCATCAAGACGCACACCTTGAACATACTAGAACTGGATGGACCACGAAGATCACGAAAGAGGGCAGTGAATACAAAAAGACGGCGTATCGTAAAGGTCAGGCATTAGAAGGCCCCCCGGCCAACACCTCTGAGGCGAAATACGCTAAGTAACCGCCTGGCGGAGCGCCCCGCAGCAATTTCAGGTTTCCTTGGGGGCCTGCCTGCACGCTGCAGTGTGTGCCAGCTGCTACTTCCAAGACCGGGGAAGAAACATTACCCGCCGAGTCAAAACTTATACGCCCCAGTCATAAAGCATTGGATCGGATTCATGAAGCGAGATTCGTTCCAGATCCCGGAATGGCGCCTCATTTACTTCCGACGAGACATGCCAATGCCTTGTCGATCTTCCTGGCTCGCCGTGGACCGGTCCTCGAGGTCAAGCGGCGACGCCGCGATGAACGAGTCGAGGTGGGAGAGATAGTTTCGAAGCGTTTCGATGCGGGCCGACGGCAAAGGCGGAGACATGAGGCCGAGCAAGGCCGATCGCATCCTGCGCATGACCTGGACAGATTCCACGCCATATTGCCGGATCTCATCAAAGGCCAACATCAAGTAGTCTTCCCAGGACGGCATCGGCACGACCAGACGAAGAACCCCGTCCGCATCCCTAATGTCGCCAGCCTCCAATTGGGCTCCGCCTAGCCTTCGCAAGAGGTCCTCAATCTGGTCGATCGTCTGAACCGCTGTCGTGGGGTCGTTAATAGCCGGAGACAGGGCTTTGATCGCCACGTCGACAAGGAGACGTATCGGATATTTGGGATCCTGTTCGAAAGTCCGCTCCCGCCGAAGCTCAATTGTTTTCAGCATCTCGTCGTCGCGAGGCGGCGCTCCGACCCCATACACGCTCATGAGCGGCGTATCTGTGACCAATGTATCGCCCACCGCGCTCAGCATGACGACGGTCGCGTTAGCTCGTTGCGCGAGGCTGACGAGAGCGTTGGTGTTGATTTGGGCGATTGTGCGGGGCGGGCCTGAATATCTTAGCAATCGATTGACGGGGCCAAGTGTTTGATAATCAACTGCAGCCCCTCCTGTTTCATTGCTAAGCAGCGAGCCTTCGGAGATTGGCGGGAAGAGTTCTAAAATGACTACGCGCCCTCTGTCGCCTATCGAATGAAGCACGTTCGATATCTGGAGGTCGCTAAGCCGCTGTATCAGCTTTGAAAAGAAGAACAAACTGATAATGATCAAAGTCCCCACGAGAAGCGAAGAGACGAGCGGCACGTTCCCGGACGCGCCGCGATCGACCCAGGCCAGCGTAAAAAGGGCATAAATGAAGGTGGCGCCGAAAATTCCGAGCGCATGAAAGATGATCGGGTCTCGCCCAAACCAAAGCACGAGCCTCGGCGAATAGGCGAACGCGCTGAACTGCACCATGACGAAAGCCATGGCGAACACGATCCCCGTCAACGCCATCATCCCCGAGGCGGCAGCCGAGAGGTATGCCTGTGCTGACCCTACCGAGACGCTGAGGGTGTAGGACACGAGATAAGCCTGCTCCAGACGCGGCAGGGTGAGGCCGGCCAAGACCGCAGCCCCGGCATAGACCATCGGTATGAGCCACATTCGCATTTCAGTCTCGCATGCGTTTGGTTCGGTAGGACCGCTTTGAAGCCTGTTGCACTTAGTTCTACTGTGTCATGAACGGATATGGGTAGCTGTCTGGCGGTGTGTTGTTTGACAGCATGGACATCGCATAAGGGTTTTTGCGAGCGCGACGGTGAGCTGTTTTCGGATCGTCGCGATCGAGTTTTCGACGTGACGTTCTGGTCGGATCGGCGGCGCCGCGGGGTCGAAAACCTTTGGGTAACGGAGGCATCTTGCGCCGCCAGGAGGCTGAGGGGGGAATCGCTTCCCGTTCGCAGATCAGAAAGCCGTAAGCTGCGATGCAGAGTGTCGCGTGGTGGTGAAAGCCACGCCAACCTCGACCTTCGTAATGGGCCAATCCGAGTTCGCCTTTCAGCTCCTCGTAATCGCGTTCGATGCGCCAGCGCAATTTGGCCTTGTCGACGAGATCCTGCAAAGGCGTGTCCTTGGGCAAGGTCGAGAGCCAATATTTCGTCGGCTCAGCTTCTTCATTCGGCCACTCAACAATGAGCCATTCCAGCGGATGCGGTTTGGTCCGATTGCAATCACGCGAGGCTGGGCGCAGACGCACAGCGGCAAAGCGCGAGGCGAGCGGCGTGTTCGAACCTTCGCGCCAGGTGAGGCTGCGCCATGCTTTTTTCTTCAAGCTCAGCGCCAGCTCCTTGACCGTGACGGGTTGATGTTCAAGATCACGGTTCAGACGAGACGGCTTGCGGCCATGGCCGCTCCAGGGCTTTGCCGGTAGAGGCTCCTGACCGGGCGGCCAAACGGTCAGCGTCGATTGGACGCCGACGACGTAAGGCAGATCCAAAGCTGTCACTCCGGCGCGAAAGCCGCCGTTCACGCCATAGCCCGCATCAGCCAGCACGACGCCCGGCGCGACGCCTGCGGCATGAGCCGCACGGATCTGATCAAGCGCAATCTGTGGCTTCGTCTTGAACTCGATCTCCTTGGGGATATGCGCCTTTTTTCGGCGTGCCTGATCATTTGCCCATGCCTCCGGCATATAGAGCCGGTAGGCGATCGGCAGGCTCGCCGTATGATTGGCGATCGACAGCGTCACCGCGACCTGGCAATTGTCCTGCTTGCCGAGCCTGCCGCAATATTGCCGCGCGACGCCGACCGAATGGGTCCCCTTTTTCGCAATGCCCGTGTCGTCCACGATCCAGGCTTCGATCGGGCCTTGTCTCTCGAGGGAAGGCAGAACCAGCTCGAAAACCTTACCCAAGACCGCCTCGTCCGACCAGGGCGCTTCGCCGACCAGATGCAGAAGCGATTGATGTTTGGCCGAGACGCGTGTCGGCGCAACAATCGCCGCCATAGGCTCGACGCTCTTGCGCTCGCCGGGCATCAACAGCCCGACGCAATAATCGTTCAAGGGCTTGGCCCGATCGGCATGCCCGATCACTTCAACAAGAGCCTCGACATAGGCGGCAAAACGCGCTTGGCTGGTTGGTCTCGAGAGATCCATATCAAACACCGGGTATCGATCAACGAATCAACAAGTTACCAGATTTGCTCGCGACGCGAATTCTCCCTCGATTTTGTGATTCAGTAGAATTAGGCGCCTATGCGACGCTGTTAGCTCCCTTCAGCGGTTACTTCCCGGCGCGTAGCGCTTCCCCACAGATTGTCGCGGAGGATAAGGACGCTCACCAGGAGGGACCCATGTGGGAAAAATGAACAGAACCGGAGAACGAACACCGCAGAAGCATATCCCAGAAATGCGATCCAGCGCGCGGTCAGCTGGGTGTTGATTGCTAAGGTGTGTGTCGTGATCATAAACGCCGCCGCTATCTTCAGCACGTAAATATGCATGAGGTCGTATGTAAACGCGCGAACGAAAGCGAAAAGAGCCGAGGCTGGAATCTTGAATCAGGGCCCCCATGGCCGTCGAGGTGACGAAAATCAAGCCTAACAACAAGAAGTCGCTTCCCAAGAAAACCGTGGCAAAGAGCTTCTCTTCCTTCTCCCCAGGCGATCTCGCAAAACGCCAAGGAGCCAAAAGAAGGCAATGCCAGCGAACGGCAGAAGGCCGAGGGCGAGAGACACTTTCTCAGCGTCGTTTTGTTAATTCAAGATATAGATCGGCCGGAGGTCGGACTCATTTCCGTCACCGCGCTGTCGACAAGCAGGCACGCGGCTCATGGCCGGTTAATGGTTGAACGGGGACGTCGAGCATCGGCTCGATTGGCTCCACCTGCGCCGCCGGATTCAGTGGCTCGGCCGAAGCATATATTGGGCTATCCATTATGATGATGCCGATTACGAGGCTGCCGACAAATCCGCCCGACTATAACGGGATGATCCCGCCCAGGGCGCCGCGCTTGTTGGCCGAGGAAGTTTTCTCCCCTTACGTGGTTTCGGGTCAAGCCGGTTTGGACTGTTTGCTGGAGCTATGCGGGAAATTGGGTGACGGGGTGAGGAAGGCGGCGTAACGGGGTTGGTGATCAAGCCACCCGAACCTCCAGAAAGGAGCGTTACGCCATGAACGAACATAAAGTCATTGCGCTCCGCCAGAAGGCGAAATCGACGATCCGCTCACTGAAATCCTGCGTGCTGGTGCGCGCCGCCTGATCGCCCAAGCGATTGAGGCTGAATTCGAGACGTTTCTGGCCTCGAACGCCGAACTTGTTCTTCCGGACGGTCGTCAACGGGTGGTTCGTCATGGCCACGATCCAGTTCGCGCGATCCAGACGGGCATCGGCCCGATCGACGTTCAAAAGCCGAAAGCCCGCGACCGTGGCGCGGCGGCGGGCGCACGAATCCGGTTCACATCGAATATCCTGCCGAAATGGGCGCGGCGCACCAAGAGTCTGGACGCTCTGCTGCCGGTTCTCTATTTGCGCGGGATTTCGGCCGGGGATTTCCAGGAGGCCCTCACGGCCTTGCTGGGCAAGGACGCTCCAAACCTTTCGCCAGCGGTGATCGCGCGGCTGAAAGGCGAGTGGGAAGACGAATATGGGCGATGGCAAAAACGCGATCTGTCGGCGCGCCGCTATGTCTACGTCTGGGCGGATGGGGTCTATTTGCAGGCGCGCATGGAGCCGCAAGCCGAATGCATGCTGGTGCTGATGGGGGCGACGCCGGAGGGCAAGAAGGAACTGATCGGCTTTCAGACGGGCGTGCGGGAAAGC
This sequence comes from uncultured Alphaproteobacteria bacterium, assembly GCA_963815815.1. Taxonomy (GTDB): domain Bacteria; phylum Pseudomonadota; class Alphaproteobacteria; order Rhizobiales; family Beijerinckiaceae; genus Methylocapsa. The sequence goes on along the minus strand of CAWFIA010000001.1, from coordinate 492,805 downwards.
GCTCAAAGCTGGAAGGAATTGCTTGTCGATCTGAAGGCGCGCGGCCTGTCGATCGCGCCGGAAGTCGCTGTTGGCGATGGCGCGCTCGGGTTCTGGAGAGCCCTCGACGAGGCATTCCCGACGACACGCCATCAGCGGTGCTGGCTGCACAAAACGCTGAACGTTCTCGACAAGTTTCCAAAGTCCATGCAACCCAATGCGCACAAGGACTTGCGGGAGATATGGCTGTCGCCGGATCGCGCTGCGGCGGAAGCGGCGATGACAACATTCGAGGAAAAATACACGCCCAAATACGCCAGGGCCGTCGAATGTTTGACCAGGGATCGCGAGACGATGTTGACGTTTTTCGATTTTCCCGCCGATCACTGGGATCATTTGCGCACGTCGAACCCGATTGAAAGCGTTTTCGCGACGGTCAGGCATCGCACCGTCCGCATGAAGGGCGCGTTGTCGCAAGACACCGCACGCCTGATGGTTTTCAAACTGGTGATGGCGGCGTCGCAAACCTGGCGGCGCTTGAACGGTCAAAATCAGTTGCCGAAAATCATCAACGGCGTAAAGTTCAAAGACGGAATCGAAGTCGCGCCCGAAATCAAATCCGCCGCTTGATTCACGCCATCACCCAAATTCAGACATAGCTCTGTTTGCTGCGGGTGCGGCGCAGGCTCTCGCCGGTCAGGTCGATGCGATGCGCATTGTGCGCGAGGCGGTCCAGAATGGCGTCGGCGTATGTGGGATCGCCAATGACCTCATGCCGTCGCCCCGGGCGAGCGCCATGTCTTCGCACAGCTTTGGCCAGCGATGATAGAGGATGGAGCGATTGTCGCGGCAGGCTTTCTGGCCGATGGCGCAGGCCAGCCAGCTCTTGCCGAGAGGGTGTCCTAAACGATGTGTAAGCAGGTTTCTGTGAGTTTACCTTTTGAAGGAGACTCGCATGACGACCGAAACGACGATTGCGCCGGAGCTTCTTGATCGGCTGCTTTCTGGCTATTCGAAACCGGATGATCTGCTCGGCGAGGAGGGCCTCTTCAAGCAATTGAAGAAGGCCTTGATCGAGCGGGCTCTCGGGGCGGAGCTGACCGAGCATCTCGGCTATGAAAAAGGCGATCCGGCCGGCCGCGGCAGCGGCAATAACCGCAACGGCGTCAGCTCGAAGACGGTTTTGACGGATGACGGCGAGATCGAGATCGCCGTGCCAAGAGACCGCGCCGGGACCTTCGAGCCGCAGCTGATCCCCAAGGGCCAGACGCGCTTCGAGGGCTTCGACGACCGGATTTTGAGCCTTTACGCGCGCGGCATGACGGTGCGCGAGATCCAGGGCCATCTTGTCGAACTCTACGGGATCGACGTCTCGCCGGACCTGATTTCGAGGGTGACCGACGCCGTCCTCGACGCGGTGCGCGAATGGCAGAACCGGCCGCTCGATCCCGTCCACCCGATCGTGTTCTTCGACGCCCTGCGGGTCAAAATCCGCGACGAGGGGCTCGTCAAGAACAAGGCGGTCTATGTCGCCCTCGCGTACAACGGCAATGGCGAAAAGGAGGTCTTGGGTCTGTGGATCGAGCAGACCGCGGGCGGAGCAAGCCAGGGCCCACGGCCTGCGCCGCAGGACGGGGTGGCGCGCGGAGGGGCCAAATTCTGGCTGAAGGTCGTCAACGAGCTCAAGAGCAGAGGCGTGAACGACATTCTGATCGCCGTCGTCGACGGCTTGAAAGGCTTTCCAGAGGCGATCACCACGGTGTTTCCGCAGACCCTGGTTCAAACGTGCGTTGTGCATCTGATCCGCAACAGCCTGGCCTTCGTCAGCTGGAAGGACCGAAAAGCGGTCATGCCGTCTTTGAAAGCGATCTACCGCGCCGAGGCCGCCGACATCGCGCTGACCCGGCTCGAGGAATTCGAAGCGGAATGGGGAAAGCGCTATCCGGCGATCGGCAAGATCTGGCGACGAGCCTGGGAGCACGTCATTCCATTTTTCGGCTTCGCCCCGAGCATCCGAAAAATGATCTACACCACGAATTGCGTCGAAGCGCTGAACCGCTCGCTGCGCAAAATCATCACGACCCGCGGCAGCTTTCCCAACGACGAGGCGGCCTTGAAGCTGCTCTACCTCGCGATAAAAAATGCTGGTCTTCGCTGGCGCCGAGGGATTGAATGGACGGCCGCAATGGGGCAATTTGCTATCCAGTTTGGCGATCGCTTTCCAGGGGCGGCGCGATGACCCTGGAAGAAAACCAACCGATCACGGAAGCCCCTTACACAAGAGCCTCTTGCAAAATTATTAGCAAAGCCGGTTTGATGCGGGTGTTGTATGTAGTAAGTAGCGCAGTATTATCAAGTAGCGTGTAGAATGACTTTAGTGTGTTATTCTGGTATTATTTTGCTATCATTGCGATTTGAATCAGACGTATTGTGGTAACATGATGACTGATCCTCTTGACGCCATGTGGGCGCGTTGGACTCACATTCAACGCTCCTTGTTGCCATGGTTGTGCGAAGAAATCGAGCCGATGACCGAGTCGCTCGGTCGGCTCATCACCCTTCTCGATGTGATCGGCCTCGAAGCCTTCGTCCCTGATCCGTCCAGCGGCGCTGGGCGTCCGCAGGAGGATAGGCGTGGCCTGGCGCGCGCCTTTGTCGCCAAGGCGGTGTTCGGCACTCCCACCACCCGCGCTCTCATTGATCGTCTTGGCGTCGACCAACCACTGCGCCGTGTCTGTGGTTGGGAGAGGCGGGCGCAGGTTCCTTCGGAAGCCACGTTTTCCCGCGCCTTTGCTGAATTTGCGCAAGGTGATCTGCCCGATAAAATGCATGCGGCGCTGATTGAACGCACACTTGGCGGGCGCATCATCGGCACGATCGCGCGCGACGCCACGGAGATAGAGGCGCGCGAGAAACCGGCCAAGAAGGACGATGCGCCGCCGCCTCCCGCTGGCGCTCCGCCGCCGGCCGGGCGTGAGCCCAAAACGACCCGCGGGCGTCCGCGCAAAGAGGCGGAACGGCCTAAGCCGGAACCAACCCGCCTCGAACGGCAAACGGCGCAGACCGTCAACCAAATGCTCGCTGAGCTTCCCACCCAATGTGATGTCGGCGCTAAAAAGAACAGCAAAGGCTTTAAAGAGACATGGATCGGATACAAGCTGCACATCGATGTCGCCAACGGTCAAATCCCGGTCTCGTGCGTACTGACGTCAGCCTCTGTGCATGATAGTCAGGTCGCCATCCCATTGATGACCATGACAAGCGCGCGCGTTGTCTATCTCTACGAGCTGATGGACGCGGCCTATGACGCCGGCGCCATCGCCAACCAAAGCAAGGCGCTTGGACATGTTGCGTTGATCGACCGCAATTTTCGCGGACAACACGAAGCCAAAGCCGAGTGCGCCGAGGAAGTCGCGCGAATGAAATTGATCGCCATGCCAGACCCAGATGACAGGCTCTATGATTTCCGCACCATGGTCGAACGCGTCAATGGACGATTGAAAGATGAATTCGGCGGAAGGTTCGTGCGCGTGCGCGGCGCCATCAAGGTGAAATGCCATCGGATGTTTGGCATTCTCGCTCTCGCCGTCGATCAAATTTTCCGCCGCAAGGCCGTCAAACCAGCTTAACCGGAGCCAGCGATACCTCGTCCAACGAAGAGAAAATCACGCGGGCAATGAATTTTGCAAGTGGCTCACAAAATAGCTGACACTCCCCTTGCCGACGCCGGACGGGCCGACCAAGGCCAGATTGTCGTGGGCGTCGATCGCGCCAGATGCGATGGTCGCGGTCAGGGGCTCAGCTGATGCTGCATGTCCGCACCGCTCATCTCAATGGAGCCCCCGAGCGCTACTGCGGCCTGCCAAAGCCGCTCGCATGGAATTTCGTCGCCCGCCGCATTCTGAACGGTTTGTCGCAAACCTCAATGTCCAGCGACGGTGTGGGCGGCGGTTTCCCCGCCGAAAGGCTTCGCCTGCGCCGCAATCTGCTCGCGAACGTGTTTCACATCCTCCTCGTAGGTTCTGACGGTGAGCAGGAACATGACGGCCGCGACGAGGGAGAACAGCGGCATGAAAATCATCGTGGTCTCGAGACCCCAATGGTCGGACGCCACGCCGGCGATCAGCGGACCCGCGGCGAGGCCGAAGAGGTTCTGGAACAACGCCAGCACGGACGCCCCAGTGGCGCGCACCGAGGGGTGCATCACGTTGAGGACGACGGCGGAGACCGGGCCGACCGTGCAGGCGGCCAGAAAAGCGCCGAGCACGATCAAGACGAGTTGCGCGGACGCGGTCGTCGTGAAGCCCCAGCCCGGAGCCGCGAAGGCGAAGATGAGCGTCGCCATCGAGGCCAAAGTGAGCGCCGTCACCGCATAAAGCTTCCGCCTCAGGGCCCTGCGGCCGGCGCGGTCCGCGACAGCGCCCCAGATCACGCTGCCGAAGGCGCCGGCGAGGACGACGAGAGCCGCCTTCGCGCCCGCCTGATCGGCCGGCATGTCCCAGGTCCTGTTCAGGTAGCTCGGAAGCCAGGCCCAGAGCGTGGAGACCACGATGAGCTGCGCGGCGCCGCCGAGACAGACCAACAGCATGGTCCGCGGCCGGAAAATGCTGCGCGCGATCTGCTTGGCGGTCGCAACCACGTCGCGGCGCGCCGATCCTTCAGCGGCGACGAGATCAGCCGTCCGATAGTCCTTCACGAACAGGTACAGCAGCGCGAGCGCGAGGCCGGGAAAGCCCACCACGCCGAACGCCGCCCGCCAGCCCCAATGGGCCGCGATGAAGCCGCCGAGCAGAACGCCAATGACGGATCCGACCGAGGCCGAGGCGAAGAAGCCGCCCAGCAAGGAGCCGTGCATGCGCCGCGGAAAATGACCCGCGATCAGCGCGGCGCCGACCGAGCCGTAGCCAGCCTCGCCAAGCCCGACCGTGGCCCGCGCGGCGAACAGAAGGCCGTAATTGCGCGCAAACATGCAGGAAATGCTCGCCAGGCTCCACACCACAGCCATGACCACGATCGACTTCACCCGGCTGAAGCGGTCGGCGACCAGCGCGACCGGAATGCTGAAGAGCGCCACGGTCACCGAGACGACCGAGACGAGCCCGCCAAGCTCGGTGTCGGTGAGCCCCCATTCCGCCTTGAGATGCGGAAAGATCGAGACGATCACCTGCCGGTCGACATAGTCCAAAATCATCAGGCTGACGGTCATCGCATAGGCGAACCAGGCCTGGCGCGGTCCGAACAGATAGCTGTCCGGATCCGCGCGTTCGGAGTCTGCGGATGGCATATGCATGGCGTTCCTCCCGAACGTTTTTTCTTTTCCGACTCTCAGGGCGTCAGCACGGTGGCGCCGATCGTCTTCCGCAACTCCAGCGCGCGATGCGCCTCCGCCGCCGCCGCGAGCGGAAACACCTGGCCCGGCTCGCTGGCGATCTTGCCCGCCGCGACCAGGTCGAACATCTCGCGGGCCATGTCGAGCATGTGCGAGCGCGGCGTCGCATAGTGCATCATCGCCGGACGCGTCAGCCAGATGCTGCCTTTCATGGCGAGAACCCGGGTGTCGATGACGACCGGCCCCGACGAGGTGCCGTTGTTGACCAGGCTGCCGCGCGGCATGAGGCTGTCGAGCGACGCCTCGAGCGTATCCTTGCCGACCGAATCGTAGACGACCGGAACGCCCTTGCCGCCGGTGATTTCGCGCACGCGCTGGGCGATGTTCTCGCGCGACGCGACGATCGTGTGCGCGCAGCCGTTCGCTTTGGCGGCGGCGGCCTTCTCGTCGGTGCTGACCACGCCGATCATCGCGACGCCGATGGCCCGCGCCCATTGGCAGGCGATCAGGCCGACGCCGCCGGCGGCGGCGTGATAAAGAATGGTCTCGCCGCCGTTCAGCGGAAAGACCTGGCGGAACAGATACTGGACCGTCATGCCCTTCATCATCAGCGTCGACGCGGCGCGGTCGGAGACCGCGTCCGGAATCGGAATCAGAACAGCAGCCGGCATGACGCGCACATCGGCGTAGGCGCCTTGCGGTCCGAGCAGATAGCCGACCCGGTCGCCGACCTTCACATCGGTGACGTCGGGCCCCACGGCCTCGACGATCCCGACCGCGTCGGATCCCAGGCCGTTGGGCAGCGGCAGCGGATAGACCCCGGTCCGGAAATAGGTGTCGATGAAGTTGACGGCGACATAGGCGTGGCGGACGCGCGCCTCGCCCGGGCCCGGTTCTCCGACCTCGACATTCTCAAGCTTGAGGACCTCGGGGCCGCCCGTCTCGTAAAACCTGATCGCGCGGTTCATTTTCCCGCTCCAAGCGCCGCGTCGGCGCGGGACGTCGCGCCCCGCTCGCCTTTCGCCAGCTCACCAATAAAGACTTCCGCATCCGGCCATTCGCCATAGCCGGAGGCGGGATTGAGATGGCCGACCTCGCCGAGGTCGACCAGCCGGCCGCCCCAGCAGGCGGCGAGCTCCGCGACGCGCTCGAAGCGACCCAGCGGATCGTTGCGGCTCGCCGCGACAATGCTCGGGAACGGCAGAGGCGCGCGAGGCACCGGCAGCCAGCCGCCGGCGCGCAATTCCGCGATCGTCGGATAACCTTCCGGCATCGGCTGTTCGAAATCCGGCGGCGTCGCGAGCAGCGCGCCGAGGATCGGGCGGCGCGTTTGCGCCGCCCAATGCGCGACCATCACCGCGCCGCCGCTATGGGCGACGATGATGACCGGCCCGTCGATCGCCTGGGCCTCCCGCTCGATCGCCTCGACCTTGCTCCTGCAATCGAGATCGGCGCGGCCCATCGGCGGAACCGTCCGGACGCGGTCGAGCCGCGCCGCGAGCAGCGTCTGCCAGTGGGCGGGGACATCATCCCGCAGGCCCGGCACGATCAAGATGGTCGGTTCGGTCATCATCTAAATTACTCCGCGGCCTGCCGCACCGCCCGCGCGGGCCTGCGGTTCGGCGCGAAGCCGTTGCGGGCCAGCGTCTCGTCGGCGCTGTTGTAGAACTCGCCGATGCGATAGATGCGGCGCGCCTCCTTGCCGTCGGCGATCTCGCGGCCGAATTCGCGCGAAATCCGGACGAGCTGCTCGATCTGCTCGACGCTCGTCATCTTGCCGCTGCGGTCCTGCCTCCAGAGATTGTCTTCGTTGCCGCAGCGGACATGCAGGCCCATGGCGATCGCCATCATGTTGAGCGGCAGGACGTTCAGCATCGAGGTTTCGACCGTCAGCACCGCGCCGTCCGGAACCGCCCGGACGAAATTGGCGAGATTGTAGATGTTCGGCGCCTCAAAACCGCCGCCGATCGCCACCCAGGTCAGGATCAGCGGCACGTTGCAAGCGCCCCGGCGCATCATCCGCTCCACCGTCTCCATCTGGGTGATGCCGGCGAGCTGGAAATGCGTCTGAATGCCGTTTGCGCTGAGCCGGCGGATATGCTCCTCGACCCATTCCGGCCCGGCGGGAATGGTCATCTCGCGATAGGCCCGGTAAGTCGCGGCATCGGCAAAAGACGTGCCGACGAGGTCGGCCTCGCACATCTGCTCGACGACATTCATCTGGTTAGTGTTGATGGCAAGCGTCACCTGGTCGGGCTTGGGATTCAACTCGGCCAGCATGTGACGCGTGTCATCCGACAGCCACTTGGCGGTTTCACCCTCGCCCTCCGGCGCGAAAGAGATCGAGCCGCCGACCTGCAGGATCATGTCCGGGACGGCTTCGCGAAGACGGGCCAGAAGCTCGTTGAACATCGAGAGGCGCTTCGAGCCCTTGCCGTCCAACTCGCGGACATGGGCGTGAAGAACGGTCGCGCCGGCATTGTAGCAGTCGACCGCCTTCTGGACATGATCGTCCATGGTTATCGGAATGTCCTCCGGGAAGTCCGAGGGCATCCATTCGGGACCATAGGGCGCCACAGTGATCACCAGCTTTTCCTGGTTTTCGGGAAACAGGGAACCATCGAGGAAGTTCATGAGCTTACTCTCTCTCTTGCGTTTTGAGCTGCGATTTTTCGAATATCTGCTTCCGGCGCCCGGCCGGGAGCGGCGTCAGAAGGGCGCGTCGCCCATGATGCCGGCGCGCTCCATCTTGCGATGGCACGGCGGGTAGTCGATCACCGCGTAGTGCTGCGTGGACCGGTTGTCCCACATCGCCATGCTGTTGGGCCTCCACCGCCAGCGCACCTGGTATTCAGGGATCTGCGCCTGGCTGATCAGGTATTGCAGAAGCAGGGCGGCGCCGGGAGCGTGGTCCTGACCGTAGCGGACGTTTTCCGGCGTGTGGAAATTGGTGAAATGGGTCGCGAACGCGTTGACGAACAAAACCTTCTCGCCGGTTTCCGGGTGGGTGCGGACGACCGGGTGCTCGGCGTCCGGGAACTGGGCCTTCAGCGCCAGGCGCTTCTCGATCGGCATCGCCGCGCCGAAGGTGGCTTCGATGCTATGGCGCGCGCGCAGTCCCGCGATCTGGGTCTTGATGTGCTCCGGCAGCTTCGCATAGGCGAGGACCATATTGGCCCACATCGTGTCGCCGCCGACCGGCGGACATTCGACGCAGCGCAGCACGCAGCCGAAAGGCGGCTTTTCCCGCCAGGTCGCGTCGCAGTGCCACGAGTTCTCGTAGCGGTCGTTCGGCTGGTCCGGCGACTTGTAGATGCGCACGAGCCCCGGATGATCGGGGTCGCTGCCCGCGACCGGATGGTCTTCGAGCGCGCCGAAATGCCTGGCGAAGGCGACATGCTCCGCGCGGGTGATGTCCTGGTCGCGGAAGAACAGCACCCTGTGCTGCAAGAGCAGGGACTTGATCTCGGCGACCAGGGCCGGGTCGCGGCTGGCTACGCCGAGGTTGACGTTCTGAAGCTCGGCGCCGATCGCGCAGGTGAGCTGCTCGACGCGGATCGACGCGCCGAGAGACGACGCTGGCGCGACGGCTGGCGCGCTGACGATCGTCGGGTTGGCTGCGGTTGCTGTCATGGAAGTTCTCCCTGCCGGGCAGGGGCGCCTTTCTGGCGAAGGCCGTCTGTTCCGGCGTTTCGTTTGTATATCATGTATTTTATAAGTAAAAGGCGCGCGTGCGTCCCCTCCCCACGACGGGGGGGAGCCATTCCGCCTCAGGGGGGAATGCGGCGCGAAACCCATCGCGGGACGGTTGGCGGGCCGGCATGGCGGACGGGAGCCGGGCTACAATGTCATAGCCGTTGAGCGCGTTCATTTGTTTTCCGCGGAATTTGACGGAGCGGGAATGCGATGAAATGACGCCTGTTCGCGGCCCCGCTGCGCAGACCAAGCGGCGACGCGGCGGCTCTTTTGGCGCCGCGTCGCTCGACAAACTAAAATCACTGTTTTTGACTTGATTCGCGAGCGCCCCGCCTCACGCACTTTTCGCGCAAGGCCCCGCGAGCGTTGCTATGCAAGCCCTTCGCATCAGCCTGCTGCGAGCAGCTTCGAGAAACCGCTTGTCCGCATCCCCGGCAGAGGGCGGCTTCCGGCGCCTGGCCGGGAGCGGTGTTAGAAAGTCGCGTCGCCCATGATGCCGGCGCGCTCCAGCTTGTGATGGCACGGCGGGTAGTCGATCACCGCATAGTGCTGCGTGGACCGGTTGTCCCACATCGCCATGCTGTTGGGCCTCCAGCGCCAGCGCACCTGATATTCGGGGATCTGCGCCTGGCTCATGAGATAGTGAAGCAGCAGGGCGGCGCCGGGAGCGTAGTCCTGACCGTAGCGGACGTTTTCCGGCGTGTGGAAATTGGTGAAATGGGTCGTGAATGCGTTGACGAACAAAACCTTCTCGCCGGTTTCCGGGTGGGTGCGGACGACCGGGTGCTCGGCGTCCGGGAACTGGGCCTTCAGCGCCAGGCGCTTCTCGATCGGCATCGCCGCGCCGAAGGTGGCTTCGATGCTATGGCGCGCGCGCAGTCCCGCGATCTGGGTCTTGATCGTTTCGGGCAGCTTCGCATAGGCGAGGACCATGTTGGCCCATATCAAATCGGCGCCGACCGGGGGACACTCGACGCAGCGCAGCACGCAGCCCATCGGCGGCTTTTCCCGCCAGGTCGCGTCGCAGTGCCAGGCGTTCTCATAGCGTTGGATGGGCGAATCCGGCCGTCGTCATCCAGTCCGACGCGCTCGAGGCGACGGGGACCTTGCTGGTCTGCCTCCTCACCGCGGCCCGACGAGCGGCGCCGTTCTACCGGCTGCCGCTCAAGCCGACGCCGGGCAATGGCTTGCGCGAACCCTCCGACGTCGTGGTCGACAAGATTTTCGCGCCCGCCCGGGGCAAATGCGGCGAGGCGATCGGACGGCTCAGCCGTGATCAAATCGCCGCGCTCAACCACCGGCTAGCGCTGGTCATCGGACTCGTCGATGCGGCGGCGCCTGTCGAGCTGGGCGACCCTGCATCATTGGAAAGGCGTCGCCGGTCCTTTCGCCTCGCCGGCGCTGCGCTCGGCGCTGCGGCTCCCGACCCGCGCTGCCTCGCGTCCGCGAAATCGCCTGTGGCGTCGCCGCTCGGCATTTCATTCAGGTGAAGAAACGAACGCAGCCCGTCATCGCCACGCAGCGCGCACAAGTCTTCCAGCGTCCGGCCGCCGCCGGCGAGCATCAGAACCAGCGGCAAGACATGAACCGAAGGCCTGTATCCGGCGGCGCTGCCCGGACCGGGCAGTTCATGGTCGATCAGGCAGCCAACGCCCATCGCTCGCAGATATTCGCCATAAAGCGCCAACCCGCTCTGCGCCGTCAGTGATTTGCCGCTCGCCGCCAGCTTAAACGGCAGAACTGTCTGCGACGAACCCATCGCGCCCTCCAGGTGGCAGCTCGGCAGCCTCGCAAGTCACGGCGGCGCGCCTTTTCAGCGCTGAGTTGCAATCGGGCGCAACGAGCGTAATATTGCAACAGCCCTGACCAACGCGATAGCCCGCCTAATAGCCGATGGCGTAACTATTTGAAAAAGACGAAAGAAATGGGCTGGCAACGGCAGTGACTTTAAATGGCGAAGCGAACCGAGCCTGAGATGTCATGATGGCTCGCGTTGGACAAAGTCGCAGCGAAGCGCGAAGTTATTTGCCCCGCTTTGAGAACGCCTGAGGATTCGTCACAGAATACCAAGGGGAATTTCGCAAATGACCTCGCAATATACTTCGAGTTCATTGAACGCAAATACGTTCGGGACCAAAGAGCAGTTTTTCCCATGCTCAGCTGTTCAGCAATCATTTTGGTTCATGAACGCGGTAAATCCGGGCGACCCGGCCTATAACATTGCTTTGCGCTGGGAGATACTTGGTCGCTTTAGCCTTTCTACGCTCGAGAAAGCGTTCCAAACGATAATCGACCGTCACGAGATCCTGCGCACCCGAATCGTCGACAACGACGGTGAGCCCGTGCAAGCGGTGGTTGATCATTACGACTTCAAGCTCTCGGTCGTCGATCTCTCCATCATTCCGGAAGCGGAGCGGCTCGACGCGGCGATGGCTCTTGTCCGGCGCGAGGCGCGCCTGTCTTTCGACATTGAGAAATTGCCGCTGATCCGAGCTACGCTTCTGCGCCTTGCCGCCGATCGCGCGTTTATCGCGGTGACGGTTCATCATCTCGCTTTCGACGGCTGGTCGATCAGCGTGATCGCGCGCGAGTTCGGCCTGATCGCGGAAGCGCTCGACGCCGGCAAGCCTAATCCGTTGCCTGAGCTGCCCTTGCAGTATGGCGATTATTGCCGATGGGAGAGGGCTTATTTCGCCAGCGCCGGGTTTGACGCGTCGATCGCCTATTGGAAAAGCGAACTCACCGGGGCGCCATATTTCGAAGTTGCTCTCGATCATGAGCGCCAGCCCGGTCAGCCCAAGGGCGGCGAAATCACCGCCGTCGTGCTGCCGCCCGCCGTCGGCGATCAGATTGATCGGATAGGAAGTCACCGCAATGTGACGGTATTTGTGTTCGGATGCGCCGTCGTCACGGCTATGCTGCATCGCCACACCGGCCGGTCGGACGTTCTGTTTGCGACACAGAGCGCCGGCCGCGAAGACACCGATCTCGAAGAGTTGATCGGGCCTTTCATCAACAATCTTGTGCTGCGTTTCGACGCGTCCGGCGATCCGACATTCGAGGAATTGCTGGCAAGGACAAATGCGAAGGTGCAGGAGACCCTGGCGCATAAGGACATGCCGTTCAACAAGCTTGTCGAATTGCTCAATCCGATTCGCGACTTTGATCGCGCGCCGATCGCCTCGGTCAATTTTACGGTTTTTCGTGATGTCGTGCATCGCAAGAGGTTCGGCGATTTTGACCTGTTGGGGCACCCCTCGTCATCCTCGAGCGCCATCTATGATCTTAATTTTTTTTTCGCCCACTGGCCCAACGGTTGGCGGGTCGCATTGGAATACAACCCCAATCTTTTCGAGAAAAGCACGGCGGATCGGCTCGTCGCGTCGGTTGCGGCGACCCTGGCGTTCGCCTTCGCCACTCCAAATGCGAGGTTGTCCGCGCTGACGCTGCCCGGCGAAGCCGCCGGCGCAGCGCCCGCGGCGAATGCGTCGCCTCGCGCCATCGAGACGAATGAGCCTTCATGCGCGGAAGTAGCGAAGGGCCTCGCGCCTCGAACCGTCGACGCTCTTTTTGCTGCGCGTGCGCGACAGGCCGGCGACGATCCGGCGATCTTGGATGGGGCCAAGACCCTGAGCTACCGCGAACTCGATCGGCGGTCGAACCAATGCGCCAGGCGATTGCAAACTCTCGGCGTTCGTCCGGGCGATCTTGTCGCGCTGCTCGCGCAGCGATCGTTCGAAGCCGTCATCGCCATGCTCGGCGTTCTCAAGGCCGGCGCCGCCTATGCGCCGCTCGATCCGAGCTACCCTAAGGACCTCCTCGCCTTCATGGTCGAAGACTGCGCCCCGGCCCTGGCGCTGGGGCAACGAGACGTCCCGTCCGCCATGGCGGGCGACCATCATTTCGCGGATATCGAGTCGTTTCTTGCGGACGCCTCGCACGCGAGCGACGCCGCGCTTGACCGCGATCCCGACCCGAACGCCCCCGCCTATGTGATATACACTTCCGGCTCGACGGGCCGGCCGAAGGGCGTCATGATTCCGCATCGCGGCATCGTACGACTGGTCACGGGACAGGATTACGCAAATTTCGGGCCCGAGGAAGTCTTCCTTCACGCGGCGCCCCTGGCGTTTGACGCCAGCACCTTCGAAATCTGGGGCGCGCTCCTCAATGGCGGCCGCGTCGCAATTATCCGCGAGCCGCGCCCGACGCTCGACGAGATTTGCGAGGCGATCCGGCGTTACGGCGTGACGACGGCTTGGTTCACGGCGGGGCTTTTTCATCTGCTGGTCGACGAACGGATGCCGGACTTGCGGTCGCTGCGGCGCATTCTCGCTGGCGGCGACGTTCTCTCGCCGACCCATGTCGAGAAGGCGCTTGCCGGGCTGCCCGAGACGCAATTGGTCAATGGCTATGGCCCGACCGAGAACACCACCTTTACCTGTTGCTACCCGGTTCCACGCGAAGGATGGGGCGGCGGAGCGGTCCCCATCGGCGGCCCGATCGATGAGACGGACGTCTATCTCTTGGGGCCGGACCTGCAGCCGGTAAAAAATGGCGAGGTTGGCCAAATCTGCGTCGGCGGTGCCGGAGTGGCCCTCGGCTATCTCAACCGGCCGGAGCTGACCGCGGAAAAATTCATCCGCAATCCGCTTTGCGGGACGGCGGGCGAGCGGATCTATCTGACAGGGGATATTGGGCGGCGACGCTCCGACGGGCGGATCTTGTTTCTTGGGCGTACGGATCGGCAGGTCAAGATTAATGGAAAACGCGTCGAACTCGACGAGATCGAAAAGACGCTGCAGTCCGATTCCCGCGTGCGCGACGCCGTTGTGGCGTTGCGCGAAGACAGTCCGGCAAAGCGGCTCACCGCCTATTTGAAGCTGGCGAAGCCGGGCGACGCCGCCGCAAACGAAGCGTGGGGCGCGGCCATTATCGAAGCGTTGCGCGCAAAGCTGCCGGAGCACATGATTCCCTCCGCAGTGGTCATCATGGAGGCGTTTCCTCTGACGCCGAACGGAAAGGTCGACCGGCGGGCCTTGCCGCAACCTCCCCAGCGCCGCTCCGAAACCGCGCCGCCGTCCGCATGGACCAAAATAGAAACCATGCTCGCGGACGTCTGGCGCGACGTTCTCAAGGTTGACGAGATCGATCCCTCATCGAACTTTTTCGACCTTGGCGGCCACTCCTTGATGGCGACGCGGCTCGTCGCCCGCGTCGCGCAGAAATTCGGCGTCAAAGTCGGCGTTTTAGCTTTGTTCAGAGCGCCGACTCTGAGGGAGTTCGCCGCCTATTTATCGGGCCTCGAAGGAGCGGCCGAATTCCCGGCGAATCGTCCGAATTCAGCCCAGAGGAGAAAAAACGCCGATCATCGCCGTCAACGATCCGATCCTCTATTACAGTCTTGCCCGCGGCCTCGGAACGGATCGACCTTTTTCGGCGGTGGCGTTGTTCGATCTCGATGAGGCGCGCGAACTGCCGCCGCGCGGCATGGAAGATATCGCCGCCGACTATGTCCGCCTGATCCGCAAGACGCAGCCGCGCGGCCCCTATGTTTTGCTCGGCTATTGCGTCGCGGGGATCATCGCTTACGAGGCGGCCCGGCAACTCAGGCAGGCCGGAGAGGAAGTTCCGCTCGTCATCGTCGCAGACAGCTGGGCGCCCGGCTATCTCAAGAGCATGCCTTTCGCCAAGCGCTATCTCGCCGAGGCGGCCTTTCGCGTCCATGTTCTTCGCCATCAGTTCATGCAAGTGCGCACAGGCGACATGACGTTTGGCGAGCTGCTCGCGTCCTACCGGCTGGTGCGCAAGAGCAGGATCCTCGATCTGGCGGTCGGCCTGCGCGTCATTAAGGAAAAGCCAAAAGGAAGGAATGACGGACAGGATCAGTGGTTTCTGGGTCATTTCGCTACTGCGCGCGAAAACTACAGCATCCGTGAGACGCCGGGAGACGTGTTGATCTTGCAAAGCGATATCATCGACACCCGCTTCACGGAGCCCGGCATGGGCTGGACGAATCTCGTGAAAGGACGACTCCTGCTGCAGCACATTCCCGGCTGGCACGGGGACATGTTCAAGAACGACGGACTTAACGCCTGCGTGCAAACGCTGCGTCCGTTGCTCGATGCGGTCGATATTAACGCTCGCGTTTCGGTGCAGGCGTAAGCGGCGTCGCGGCGGCCGGCCAGTTACAGGATCGTAAAACCCAGGAAGGTCTAGTAATGACCGTATCCAGTTTTATCGACCCCCGAGGGCAGACGGCCGGCGGCTTCCAACATGCCAAAAAAATCAGACGCTTTTGATCGGGCGACGCCGGCGCACCTGATAGAACGGCACGATCCGTCGGTCTGGGCGGAACTGAACAGAGCGCCCTTCACGTTCCGCCATAATCTGCAAAACCACCCTTTGTTAGAAATCTCGCGTTTGGCGGAGGCGGCGGAAGTCGCCATTGACAATCGCTCGCGCCGCAATGCGGGAGTTTATATTTCAAACAGCGAGGAATTCGCCGACCTTCCCGTCAAGGCGAGATTAGTTGAGGCGTTGGCGCGGATAGAGAGCGGAACTCATTGGATAAAACTGAGCGGCCTGCAGGATCTCCATCCAGACTATGAGGAATTGCTTAAGACGATTTTCGCCGAGATCGACCAACTGAGCGGGCGGCTTTTGGGCGCGCCGCGCACCTGGGCCGGGCTGACGGCGTTCATTTCACCGCCCAACTCCGTCACCCATTACCACTTCGACCATGACGCGAATTTTCTTTTCCAAATCAAGGGAAGCAAAATCGTCCACCTCTTCGATCAGAACGATCCGTCGATCGTGACGCAAGACGAGCGCGAGCGCTTCTATCGCGGCGACGCGGTGGCCGGAAGATACCGGGATGAGCTGGCCGGCAAAGATAAAGCGTTCCATCTAGTTCCGGGGATGGCCGTTCATCATCCGCCGTTGGCGCCGCATATCGTCAACAATGATGACAACGTCTCGATAAGCCTCAGCGTCTATTACAGCGACGCCGCGCTCGACGCGCGCGCCAGGATCTACCAGGCCAACTATTGCTTACGCCGTCTCGGGCTCAACCCTCGTCCGCCCGGAAAATCCGCGATCAGCGACCGGCTGAAGACGGCGGCGTTCAACGCGATCTCGAAATCGCATCCGGAGACGTGGAATGAGTTCGTCTATTCGGGCATCGACCGCGTCTTCCTGCCATCGCGCGCCGTCAACTGGATCGCCAAACGCGTAATCCCGGGCCGCCGCGCGAAAACGCCGGCCAGACTGATCTTCAACAGTTGGAATTTGTAATGCATTGATAGCACGGATAAACCCGCGCTGGAAAAGCGCCTTGGCACTACATTTTCGTTGATCGCCGGGGTGGAGCGGGGTCAGGCGTCGGTGAGTTGACGCACGGTCGGCGGCAAAGCGACGCCGGCGGCGCGTAAGGCGAGGCTCGCCGCCGGACGCGGCGCCGAGCGCAGGAGAAAACGTTTGCCGTCTTGCTCGACCTCGGTCTCGGTCAGCGAGTTGAGATCGGCGAGAACGTCGGGCCAAGAACCGCTTTCCGCGTTGTCGCTGGCGGCGCCCCGCCTGCCCACATTGGCGATGCGATCCTCCAGCTCTTTTTTCAAGACGAGGGCGAGGAAGCTGCACGACACGTGGCCGCGAATGGTTTCGTCGAGCTTGTGAAAGATCGGCCGCGTGGCGAACAAACTCTTCGATGTGCGGAACGCCCGCTCCACCATCCACAATCGCTTGTAGCAGAGCATGGCTTCGAGCGGCGTGAGATCGGCGTTGGTCCGCAACACGAAGACACCGTCGAATTTTGCGTCCTCTTCCGCCTTGGCGCAGTCGATGGCGAAAATGTCGTCGCCTCGCGTCGCGAGGAAGCGGCGATAGCCCTTGTTGCCGACGAGACTCTTGTCGCCTTTCTTCAATTGCCGCTCGAGCGCGGTCAAGATCGCGGCCCTGGCGGCGGCGTCCTTCTTCATCTGTTCGTGATTGCGACAGACGATGTAGCGCCGTCCGGCGCGAGTGACGGCCTTGGCCTCGTAATCGATATCCTCGCCCCGCTTTGCAATGGTGAGCGGGATGAAGGGAGCGGGATCGTCGAGCACGAGTTCGCGCACGAGTTTGTCGGTGCGCTCCCGAACGCCGAGAATGTAGAGAAGCCCGCGCGCCTCGAGTTCGGCGATTGTTTCCGCGCTGATCATGCCGCGATCCGCGACGACGCAGACCCGGCCGATGGAAAAGCGCTTGCGCAGCCTGTCGACGACGGGGATAAGGCTGCCCGTATCGGCGGTGTTGCCGGGCCACATCTCTGTGCAAACCGGCCGGCCGTCGCCATCGAGCAGCACCGCGAGGATCATCTGATTGAGATCCGGCCGATGGTCCTTGGAAAAGCCGCGTTGTCCGAGGGTCTGTCCGCCCGCTCCCTCGAAATAGAGGCTGGTCGTGTCCATGAACACGAGATCGAGCGTGCTGAACAGATCGCGCCGCCGCGCGAACAGTTCCTCCTCGACGGCGTCCTTCAGGCAACGCGGCGCGAAGGGCGTGGCGCCGTGCTGTTGATCTTCGGCTAGCTCCCCGCCAAGCCAGGCCATCGCCCGGTAGAGGTGATGCAGGTCGAGGTTCTCGACCCCATCGATCCGGTAATCCTCCCGCCAGCGGTCCGCCGCTCGATCGGAGCCGCCAGAAAATAGACGATGCAGAACGGTGAGAAACACCGCGCGTTCGAGCGGGAAGCCATGCTTGCGCGAACCGGCGAGATCCTCGACGACCCTCCGGCAACCGGTCTCCTCCCACAATCGTTCGAAGACGAGAGCGGGCCCGATGCGTCGCGCCGCGCTCGCCGTTACAGCGCCGTCGGCGACGGCGTCGACGACAATGGCTTTCGCGGCGAAGCGTGCGCCCGATCGCAGCAACCGCTCCAATTGCCCGCTCTCGCGCAACTCCTCGACGCGGCCAAGCGTCGCGATCACCTGCTGGCGCACTTGCGCGCCTTGGCGACGGCTTTCGACGATCTGGAGATAGGCGCGGCCGCTCGAGGTCTTCTTGCGGAAATACATGTCGCGGAACCGTCTCGCCGACTCATTCGTGGTGCGCACATAATTGGCGCATGCACATTCCAAGTCAATAAGAAACGGCGCACACGTGGCACTACACTTTCGCGGGAATCACCTCTCAATCCAAACAATATCAATGGCTTACCACGCGCCGCCCGGCCGCAACTGTAGAAGATCAGCCTGACGGCGTTCGTTTCGAAATTGGAAGATGCTGTTTCAACGCGAACCACGATCGTGGGCGCGCTGCCAGGCGTGTGCGCGGCGGTGAGCGGGCTGCCGCTGCTGACGCGCGACAGAAGTCGAAGAGCTGCGGCCAGTCGATGGGGTACAGCCATCATTTCGGGCGGATCGGCATCAAATGGTCTTCATCGGCCGGCGACGGATGGTCGGCGAATCGGCTGTAGGCTGACATTGGCGCAGTGCGCAATCTCGTCAAGTGGTTGTTTTGCCAGCGACGCCGCGCTCGACGCCGTTGCAGCTCACATAGAAATCGCCCGCGTCAGCAAATTTGCACCAGAGCCGCTTCATGCGCGGGCAGGAAACCCGCGAAAGCCTGCTCGTGAAAGTGCCCGAGGTGATCGCCAAGATCAAAGTGACGACGACGGAGGAACTTGACGGCATTCGCGCCGGGATCGACCAGGCGGTCGAGCGCTTCACCCATGACGTCGTCCAGGGCAGCGTCGACGAACAGAAGACGGCGCCCATCGCGCTGGCTGTGGATTACCTCCGCCGGAAAATTTCCGAGCGCCGCAGGGAAATCGCGAGCAGGCCAGCGAACAAGGCATGAGGAAGAAATCGCATCAGGAAAGCGGGCGCGGCAGCGCCACGATGGAACGGTTCCCTTCGTTCCGACGGCAACCGGCGAGCAAGCCATGTCTGAGAAGAAAGCCGCGAGCAACGCTTTGCTGGATTACTGGACCGACGCGGCCCAGCGTTGCGTTCTGAGTGTTGCGCCAGCGCGTGAACGAATATCTCGCCCATGCGTCGATGAAGGCGCCCAATGTCCTGAGTTTCGAGGTTAAGCTGGTGAGCGACGGCCGCATGCTGGAGCCCCCGGTGAATTACCTGCTGACCCGCGTGATCCCCGCCCGATGGCGTGGCCGCCGATCCGCGCAAGCCGCCGATCGTCGTGGTCGATCCGCGCGCCGGCCACGGTCCCGGCATCAGCGGCATAGACTACAGCGAAATCGGCGCGGCCCTCGCGGCGGGACATTCCTGCTATTTCGTCGGCTTCCTGCCCGATGCCGTTCCCGGCCAGACCATCGACGACGTGTGCCGGGCCGAAGCAGTCTTCGTGGAGACCGTCGCCAATCGGTATTCTGACGCCGGGGACAAACCCATCGTCATCGGCAATTCCCAGGCGGGCTGGCAGATCTTGATGATGGCGGCCCTCAATCCAGACCTCGCCGGACCGATCATGCTGGCGGGCTCGCCGCTCTCATATTGGGCGGGCGTCCACGGCAAGAATCCGATGCGCTACCTCGGCGGCCTGCTCGGCGGGACGTGGCTCACGGCGCTGGCCGGCGCTCGCGGCGGCGGCATTTTCGACGGCGCCAAGTTGGTCGCCAATTTCGAATCGCTCAACCTCGCCAATACCTATTGGTGCAAGCCATAACGTCTACTCCCCAAGGTGGACACCGAGGCCAAACGCTTCCTCGATTTCGAAACCGGGTGGGGTAGTCCAGTCCTGCTCACTTCTCGGCAACAAGCTCGCCGCGGGCAAGATACGGACCTCCGACGGCACGCGGATCGACCTGCGCAACATCAAGTCGCCGATGATCTGCTTCTGCTCCTGGGGCGACAACATCACCCTGCCGCAACAGGCGCTCGATTGGATTCTCGATCTTTATGAAGACGTCGGCGAGATCGTCGCCAATGGCCAGACCATTATCTACGCCGTCCACGAGAGCATCGGCCATCGCGGCATTTTCGTCTCCGGCCAGGTCGCGCAGATGGAGCATAGCGAATTCGTCTCCGTCATGGACCTGATCGAAGTGTTGCCTCCCGGTCTTTAC
Organism: uncultured Alphaproteobacteria bacterium; assembly: GCA_963815815.1. Classification (GTDB taxonomy): domain Bacteria; phylum Pseudomonadota; class Alphaproteobacteria; order Rhizobiales; family Beijerinckiaceae; genus Methylocapsa. The sequence continues at coordinate 472,733 of CAWFIA010000001.1, read as the reverse complement.
GAGGCCGTCATCGATGACGCGGGCGCGGTCGAAGGCAACCGCGCGCTGATCAAGGGCGATTACCTGTTCCGCCTCGAGGCGCGCACGGTCGACACATTCGCAAGTTCGGCGTCAACAAGCGATCTCGACAACAAGCGCTCGCGACCGCCGCGCGCGTCCGCAGATCAAGCTCGACCTGTATCAGACTTTCCTGCAGCAAGCCGTCCGCGCGGCGGCGAGCGAAACCACCGCCGCTTTCCTGCGCGTTGGTGGTCGGGATGTCTCGTCGATGACTTTGGCAGGCAGACGTCGCGCCAACTGCGATCGCCCGCGCGTTGACTATCCTTAATCAGTGAGCAAACCACCTGCACCGAGCAAACCAGCTACATTGCATTGCGGGACCAACACCCGAATGCGACGAAAAATCAGGCTGTCTGATCTGGCTCGAAGGGACGCCGGTTCAATCCCTAGTGAGCGCGAGCGATCTGGTGAGCGTGAGCGAAGTGGCGCCGCCCGCAAGCGGCTCCCGCGTGACATTTTTGCGCCGCCACAGCACGCGCCGAGGTTTGCGCCGCCACAGCAGGCGCCGGGGTTTGTGCCGCCGCAGGCGCCGGGGCAAATCCCGGGCGCACTCCCACATGCACTCCATCGGCCGTTTCCGCGGGACGGCTGTAAGCGTTCTCGAAAAAAAATTCCTGCGCTTTTGCCGCGGCGCTCGCCAGGAGGAAAAAAACGCTCAACGTCAAGGTCGATGATACGAGGTTTTTCTTCATGTCCGCTCTCGTGTTGCGCGCCGTTTAGGGCGCGTCGGTTGCTTAGAGAGGCGATCGAGAATCAAGCGACGACCGTCTTGACTTATAAATAGGAGCGCTTTTAGAAGATTGCCAGCGCAATGAGAGGATTTTGAGAGGGGGGATCCGCGTTTCTACGCAGTCCTGACCGCTCGCGCTCGCGCGTATGCCAGACTTGAGCACAGCGCAAACCGCTGCTTCGCATTGCAGGGACGGAATCCCGATGCGATCAATTGTCGAGCCGTTCATCCGGGCTTGAAGGGCCCCGGTTCAATGCCTAAGGTGAGCGATCTGGCGCCGTCGTGCCGCCACCGCGGGCGCCACCGCTACTGTCGTCGAAGCAAATATATCGGCTCGCGCTCCCAAATCCAATCCATCGACCATTTCAAAGGGACGGACGTAAGCGCTCGCGAAATCAAATAATTCCTGCGCTTTTGCCGAGGGGCTCGCCAGGAGGAAAAAAACGCTCAACGTCAAGGCCGATGATACGAGGATTTTCTTCATGTCTGCTCGCCTATTGCGCGCCGTTTAGCGCGCGTCGGTGGCTGGAGAGGCGGTCGAGAATCAAGCGACGATAACTCAGAAATAGGAGCGCTTTTAGAGGATTGCCAGCGCAATAACAGCATTTTGAGAGGGGGAGCGGCGTTTCTAAACTTTCCCGGCCATACGCTGGCAGCGCTCCAGCGGGTCGTTTCGGCAGGCCGCGACGATCCTCGCAACTAGAACGGTAACGCGCGGCGTCCTCGGCCAACCCGCCGACCTCGCTCGCGAAACGCCCCAATGTCCTCCCTTATCGGCTTGTTCGCCTGGTTCTTGTGAGCGGCGCTCCGCCGAGGAGCATGCGCTCGAATTCGGCGGCGGCGGGCGGCAGCGGACGCCCTTTGACACGAAGCCGGTAGAGAGGTCGGCTGATCGCCAATCCAGCCATCTCTACTGCCTTCAATGCGCCCAAGGCGATCTGATCTTTCGCAGCCGCCAGGGAGACAATTGCGACGCCGAAGCCGGAGGCGACGAGCTGCTTGATCGCTTCGGTGCTTCCGATTTCGATGGATTCGCCCGGATGCACGCCCGCCTGTTCGAGCGCGGCGGCGACGACTTCTTGCGTGCCCGACCCGGGTTCGCGGACAAGCAAGGTTATTTTCCCCAATGCATCGGGATCGATCGGCGCCTTGCGCGCGGCAAAGAGATGGTCTGGCGCGGCGATCAGCGCCAGTTCGTCGATCCGCCAGGCGCTCGCCTCGATTTCGGGATCGTCCACCGGGCCTTCAACGACCGCGAGGTCGACCTCGCGCGCAAGCAGCCGATCGGCGATCTGGCGTGTGTTCTCGCTGGTCAGATGGATTTTGATCTGGGGATGCGCCGCGTGAAAGGCGCCGAGGAGAGGCGGCAGCATGTAGGTCGCCACCGTCGTGCTGGCTCCGAGCCGCAATTCGCCGCGGGTCAGTCCCCGCAGGGCGCGCAACTCCTCCTCGGCGTTTCGCTCGGCTGCGAAAAGCCTCTGCGCGTGGCGCAGCAGGACAGCGCCTGTTTCCGTTGGGCGCATCCCTTCGCGCCGCTCCAGCAAGGAGCCGCCGAGCTGGCCCTCCAACTCCTTGACACCCTTGGAAACGGCCGACTGGCTGACGTTGAGCGTCAAAGCCGCCTGAGAAAAACCGCCGTTTTCCACGACGGCGACGAACATGCGCAGCAGATGCAGATTGATCGCCATATGAGTTTAGATCATAATTAAGTGAATTAATTGAATTTGATACATGAGCGGATTTGAAGCAAGCCTTTCGTCACGAAACGGCAGCTCGAGAGGTCCGCGCATGACTGCGATCATCGAAAAATTCCCCCCCGAGGTTCCCGGCGTCGCGCTCTGCGCAGTGGTCTCCGCCATCGCCTATGGCGCGCAGGCGCTTGAAGTGCATTTCCTTGGCCGCCCCGCCCTTGAGGCGCTCGTCCTCGCCATCCTGGCCGGCGCTCTGGTTCGCGGCCTCTGGACGCCATCGGAGCGCTGGCGGCCGGGGGTGCGGTTCAGCAGCAAGTTCATGCTGGAGCTTGCGGTCATGCTGCTGGGAGCCTCGCTGAGCGCCGCCGCGCTTGCCGCCGCGGGTCCGGTCCTGCTCGGCGGCGTCGCCATCGTCGTCGCGGGCTCGCTCGCCGCGAGCTATGCCATCGCGCGCCTGTTTCGCCTTCCGCACAAGATGGCTTTGCTGGTCGCCTGCGGCAATTCGATCTGCGGCAATTCGGCCATAGCCGCCGTCGCCTCGGTCATCGAGGCCGACGGAGAGGAGGTCGCCGCCTCGATCTCTTTCACCGCCATTCTCGGCGTCATCGCCGTGGTCGCGCTGCCTGGCCTCGTCCCGTTGCTGCACCTCTCGTACGGGCAATATGGCGTGCTGGCCGGCCTGACCGTCTATGCCGTGCCGCAGGTTCTTGCCGCCACGGTCCCGGTCGGCGCGCTAAGCGTCCAGATCGGCACTCTCGTAAAGCTGATCCGTGTGCTGACCCTCGGCCCGGTCCTTTTCGGCGTATCCCTGTTGCAAAACGCCCTGGGCAAGCGAAACGCCGACGCCGCGGCGCCCCGCGCCCTTCGCTGAAGCGTCTCGTCCCCTGGTTCATCCTCGGCTTTCTGGCGCTCGCCGTGTTGCGCTCCGCAGGCCTGATACCCGAAGCCGCGTTGCCGATCATCGAGCGTTTCGCGGCGATCCTGACGGTCCTGTCGATGGCGGCGCTCGGCCTCGAAGTCGATCTGGGCAGCCTGCGGCGCGTTGGCGGCCGGGCCACGATCGCTGTGACCCTCTCGCTGTTGACGCTGATCGCAATCAGCTACGCCCTGATCCGACTGATGGGGACCGCCTGAAAATGGTCCCTCGCCTGAGGACGTTCCCTCGTCGTTGAGGCGCCGCGTCAGCGTCCGGTCGCTGAGATGGAGCGTGCGCGATTTCTTCGCGCGCGGTTCGCCGCCGGCCAGCCGACAAATGATTTCCTCGCGGATCTTCACACTGACGCTTGCTCCATCAAAGTCGGCAAGCCTTTGTTGCACAAGCCCTTCATGCATCCCGGCCAGTCCGGGATCGAAGCCCGGCAGCTTCGTGTCGATAACGGCGCGCGCGAATGCCATCGAAATCCGCCTCGAAATGAAGGGAGCATTGGAAGGCGCTTTCGAAAGGCGCGATATCCGCGGGCGCCGGCCAGACCAGATATAATCCGAGCGGCTGGATCGGCTTTCCCGCGACCCAGCGGCAGGACGTCAGCAGGGTCAGAAGATCGAATTCTGGCGGCGGATGGGCCTCCACCCTCTGAACAGCCGCAAATGCAACGTGACCGACTCTTCCTTGAAATCGAGATCGATCGAAGCGGCGTCGCTGACCCGCCGCAAATGCCGCGCGAATTTTCAATCGCAATGCGCAAGCTCGGACTCGACAACATCGCGTATCCGACGATGTCGAAATTGCCGGGCTTGGGCACATGCGGGCTGAGCCGTCCGATGGCGGGATTGCCGAAATGTTCCGCCGCCGCGCGCCACAGGCGGCTACCAATTCGGTCGGCGCGCGATTGTGGGGATTAGCCAGCATCGCGTGATTGATGCCGGCCTCGGCAAGGACAGTCGCGACATCCAGACCGACGTCGGCGAGCATGTCGACGATCCCCTGAATCCATGCTGCTGAAGTCGGATGACCGCCCATTCGTCAAGAAGCCTGGCCCGGCAAGGCCATTAAATTGGCTTCGCCACGCAAATTGTCAGGCGCGCGCTATAGTAACTTAGACAAAAAAGCGCAAACAGCGCTGAACCGGGCAGGAAACGCGACAATCATTCGGAGAGACCGGGCAACGCGGGCGAGCCACGCGCGTGGCTCCGGTGGCGCGGCTGAGTTGCATCTGAATGGTCTCGCGTAGGTTCTGTAGGATATGGAAGCAATCGGCGACTTGACGCCCCCGCGGCGCGCCTTCATGCGCGCCTCAAGCGAATGAACCGCAGCGATCGCGGCTAACGATCTCGAGAATTTCCTGACTGTTTCATCGGCATGGCGAACTGCGGAAAATGCTTCCCCGCCGCCAAATCAATAACTTTGGCGCGTGGTGAACCGACAGCCGATGACTGCGGCTTACTTCAAGGCGAGCCGGGTGGTCCGGTAGGCCGCGGCGATCGGAATGGCGAGCCCGACGCTCTCCAGCATCAGCTCGCCGCCGGCTGTGATGTTCAGCGGCCGTTCCGGCCATGAGCCGTCCGAATTGCGTCGCAGCAGCTCGGCGTCGATCGCCGCGGTCCTGACCACAAGAATTTCCTTGACGCTCGGGATTGAGGCGTAGGCCCAGACGTTCGCCCATGTCTCGGCCTGATTGCTCGGGGACAGGATCTCGATCACCAGCACTGGATCCGTGAGGGCGGCTTCCTCGGCCTCATAGCCTGAGCAGGTCACGGCGAGATAGGGGATGCGGACGTTGCTCTCCGACTGGACGCGCGGGATGACGCCGGGCGTGGTGACGACGCGGCATGGGCTCGCACGTTCGGCCAGATGATTCGCGATCAGACGGCCAAGCTCGCTTTGTATGGCGCCGTGGGTGACGCTCGCCGGCGCCATGGCCTGCGGCTCGCCGTCGATAAGCTGCCAGAGCTGGGGCGTCGGCGGGTCCCAGGCGAAGAATTCCGCAACGGTCATGCGGATGGGTATTTTCGGCAGCGCGGACATGCTTCACAAATAGCACCGAGACGGCCGGAAAGTAAGGGTCGGGTCCCTATTCCCCGGCCGCCCCACGTCGCCGGCCTGATCCAGTCGGGCCTTGAGCAATAGGGACGGCGCACGCGCGCTCCCCAACTTTCTCGACCCGCGCTGCAGTCAATCGCCGAGGCAAGACGCCGCGTCCGCAGCTGAAAATTCTCCAACGCGCTCTTGAAGGCGAGCAGAAAGCCAAGGTCCAGAAGCTTCGCGCCCGTCCCGGCGATATGCTTCAAGACCGGAGCCTGGTCTGCGTCCGCAGGTGAACTCGAGGACGATAGTCAGGTCATCAAAATAGCTGATGAAGACACCGGGCCTGCGCCCGAACTTGCGCCGGCCTTAGCAGCCGGCGCTGCCGCACCAAGCAAGGTGGCGGCCAAGAAAGGAGACAACCTTCCTGAATTTGAAAAGCGTTGGAGCCGCTTCGCCTGCCAGGCGGGCGGCTCCTGGGGCGTCGAAACCCGTGTGAAGATCATTTTCAATGGTCTGGCGGCCACAAATCGCCGGAAGAACCCTTGGCGCGGAAAATCGACGTAGCAAGCAGCGCGCCGGTTGGGGTGAGCGATGAGCCTTGCACGGTAAAGGGCGCCCCAACGCTCAAAAGGCTGACTTGCTCGTTGGCGGCCGCTTGGGAATCGTCAATCTTTGCAGTTTTGCCTCCGCGCGTTTCGAGCGTAAGTATCGATCCATCGATCGTCAGAAGCTTGCCGGTAATCACATGAGGGCTGCTTAGAGACGCAACTGGAACAGGAGATGCAACCGGACTAGCCTGAAAGGCGATTTGCGCAGCTGGGGACGGATTTGTTATCAGCGACACATCGTCCACATTGATAAATGACGCGCTGCCGGGCGTGGTGTAGCCGATAAAGGCAACCACGGAACTGTTGCCGCCGGAGTTGAACGTCACCTTATATTGCAGATAGTCAGCAGCATGGGTGGACGGACCCGGGTCGCTGTTAACAAGGGTAGCCGCTGCAATGATTGTTCCTCCGGTTGTGCGAACGCCGAACATCCCGCCCGTGGTGTTGCTCGCATCGATCCAGCCAGTAAAAGTGTAGTTGACGCCAGGCGTCACTGCGATGGTCTGCGCCAGGTCTACAAATTTCCTGGCAGTGGAGCCGCTCCAAATAGCGGCTGCGTTGTTTCCCGAATGAGCGTGACTCTGGGGTAGTGTCGACTCCGGCGTTATCTGGGCTCCCGTCCACCTTCCATGGCGCCAGCGAGGCGCCAGCCTCAAAACCAGGGTTTTGGACCAAGTTGTTGCCGCCGCCGCCACCGCCGAAAATTACGAGTTCTTTGTTGGAGGCGACATAAACCCTTCCGTTGGCGACAACCGGGACGACGTTTGCGTTGCCACCGTTGGGCCAAGATCCAGCTAATGTGGAAGAGAACAGTTGCTGGTATGTTCCTTGCCTATCCGGTTAATGCAGACACCCGCTACATGTAGGGTGCGTCCACGCGCCGGAATAAAGTTCGGCATAGGTCGGCGCCTCAGCCCCGCCCGCGATGCCGAGCAGCGAGCGGAAGGCGTTGAACGGGTAGAACCGTCTGTTGAAGCGGAACGTGAACTCATTGAGGTAGGCTTGTAGATGCTTCGCGCTCACGCCGTGGTGGATGCCGTTGAGCCAGGTCTTCAAATTGGAGAAGACGAGGTGGACCATCGGCATGAACTGTTCGGCCACTTCGGGTTCGCCGCATTCGGCAATTGCATGGTGGTCGAAGCCCCGTTTGCGCAAGCTGGCATAGCCGCTCCAATCGTCGGCGACGATCAGCGAGCCCGGCATGACGGCATTCTCGACAAAGCCACACAAGGAATCAGCGCCGCGGTCAGCAGCGATGGCCAGTCGCACTCGACCGGCATAGCGGCCATCCTTCCGCTTGTCTTGTGCCGTACCCGGCTTCCGGTGGCGAACCTGAGCGGCGCAGGCAACCAGAACCTTGTGGTGAACCCCTCTGCCTTCCCCGCGTGTCCGACCGCCGACCCAGGTTTCGTCCACTTCGACATGCTCGTTCGCGCGGCCACCGATGCGATCCTGATCGGGGCGGACCATTCCGGCGCGCAGTTTGTGGAGGATCTGAAAGGCTGTCTCGTAACGCGAGAGCCCGAGTTGCCGCTGGAACTGGACGGCCGACATGCCGGGGGTCTGGCTGGCGACCGGGTAGGCGGCCCAGAACCAGATGAACAACGGCGTGTGGCTGCGCTCCATGACCGTGCCGACGGTCAGTCCTGTCTGACGCCGGCATTTGCGGCATGCCAGCACGCCCGGGCGGGTCGCATTGAGGAACGGTTCGCCAGTCACACTACAGTGCGGACAGACGAAGCCGTCTCCCCAGCGCGCCTTTTCGAGGTATTCAGCACAGGCGGCATCGTCCGGGAAAAGCCGCTGAAACTCCGGCAGCGACTGCGGAAACGGCAGCGCGGCGTCCTGGTCGATGTCCATCAGAATCGGCGTGGGCGTATTCATTACCCGCATCCATTTTTCAGGCAATCGCGTCCAGGGCAGCGGCGTCAAGGGCGAGCGGGCTCAGGCCCCGCTCATGAAAAATACTAGCCCTAGTGGGTGTATGCGTCAACCGGATAGGCAAGGTATGTTCCAGCAGAAGCTGTCGCCGCAAATGCATAAAGCGTGACAGCGGTTGTGGTCTTTGGACGTCCAACGGCCCAAATAATGGCGGATCCAGGCGTAGTCCCATTAGATGACACCACGGTAAAAAATCCGTTATCTTCCCCAGTGACAATATCGACGCTTCCTTCTTGAACCAAATGAGGAGAAGGAGATAAGATGAGCTTCCAGGTGCTCATAGTAGCGCCTTGGCTCGTGACTATGCGTGGAACGCCGTCAGAACCAACAAAATAGGACGGTCCGCACCAACATCCTGCTAACTGGTGTGTGTCAAGCGGCGTGCCCATGTTGAGACGATCGAGCAAAAACAGCCTTCCGTCTTTACCTGCGGCGACTGCCAAATACGGAACTGTCCCGCTCTGCGTTGGCAACTGCATGATGCCCCCGGATCCGAGGTCCGCGTCTTTCTGATCCAGAGTCAGGACATCTGATGGCGTAAAAATGCCCAGGAGATTGGCTGGATTTGCATCGGTCTTAACGACGCTTTCCTGAATATGATCTGGGACATGATAAGTTGATGCCGATGGGCATGTTTCTGGGTGATTGAAGAAATTGCAGTCAGAATTTCCCGTGGCGAACATTATGCGACCTGCAGTTCCCGCGCCGCTTCCAGAAAGCCCGTAGCCCGACATCCAAATTGAAGTTAAGAAAAAGTTCGTCGGCGAAGTTCCTTGCGTGTCATCGAGCCGATTTGTGCTGAGCGGCGCCAGGGTACGACTTGTTGACCATCCCAAAACCCAGCCTCTCGAATGGCTGGCTTTGAAATCGCAGAAACTTCCAAACCCTGCATAAATGTTCCCATTCAATTCTAGCAACCCTGGCCTTTGTCGTTCAAATGTGGCGTCGAATGTATACACGGAACCATTGGTCAGCGTATGCGATGCGGCGACGGCGACTGGCGAACCGGCCGTATCTGTCAAATCGGTTAAGTTAAGCGCATATAGTTTATAGGTAGGAGGAGAGCCATTTATATAGGCGATCAGGTATAATATATGTGTGGTTGGATCGATGACGGGAGTGCCGGTGATTCCCACATTCGGCCCATTTTCGCCACATCCAAGCGGCTTCGGAACGGGGTTCCCGAGGTTTCGGCTGAGAAGAATAGCGCCAGTCGCCGCGTCGATCTTGTACACAGTATTGCCGGCGGTCGCGACATAAACCACGTCGTCGGGTCCAACAATGCCTTTGGGAACGAAGAGCGGCTGCGCATCGACCTCATCGTCGAGGCCCGACTGTGTGGCCACTATCCCGAAATTGCTCGGGAACGATGTCGCGGTGAGCGTTGTTTCCTGATTGTTCCAGCCGGTGCGGTAAGTATCATAGTGATAGGTTGGAACCGCCACCGCCGCATGGACCGTATTAGCGCCAAAGACAATCCCGAAGAACACCAACGCAATGAATGAAGAATGCCTTATGTCGAATGACATCATTGTATTTTCCCCCAAATACGATTGTTAAATAAAATTAATTCTACACCCCATAGCCCTGTGTGAAAAGAACGATCCGCATGCGCGTCGACACCTTGGCCAGCGCCTCGCGATAGAGCCACAAAGTTTTGGCGTCGGGAACCGCATCCTCCAGCCCCAAACCGAGAAAACGCATGAAGGGGAGGCGATCGCGAAGCTGGTATTCCGCCTGATCGTCAAAGAGATTGTAGAGCGCCTGCAACACTAGCGCCTTGAAGATCACGACTTTCATCCCAAGGCTTGCGTCCCGCCGAACTCTTGCGTTCCGCTTCGCCCCTGCGAAGCTCGCCTTCAATCAGCGCCGCCTTCAGCTTCGGCCGGAGGCATTCGACGGGAGCCATCGCCGCAATCGCTACAAGCGGATCGTTCTTTTCGTTGAGACTTTCATAGCGTCCGGTTCAAATCGAAGAAGCCAAGCTGTCCCACGCCAACCGCCCGCGCTCGAAGCATGAGAACCTTGAATCTGATTTGCGCACTGGAGGGAAGCAAATATTTTTCGAGGCGCCCTATTATAAGATTGAGTCGTATTCCCCGATCGAACGATGGGACTACACCGTCGCGAGTTAGCATCTGGATCGGCGAGACGCCCTCCTCTTTAAGTCGATGGGTAGTGCTAACTAAATCGTTATTTCGGCGCGGATCGTATATGCAATCCCAGAGACGGCCAACGGTCGGAGGCGGCCAGAAGGGACCGCAACCCATCGCCCTTCAAGAACTCTCGGCCAGCACCTAATGTCAGCGCCAAAACCTCACTTCAAAAAAACGTAAATATCGGCCTCCAGCCCAGCGTCGTCGCTGTCCTTGGTGTCGGTCAGATATTCCTCGACGAACAGGTTCTTCGCCTCGAGGCCCTTTTCGTCGAGATAGGCGGTGATGAGGTCGTAGGTCGAATCGATGTCGTCATAGGCGCCGCGGTGCAGGAATTTGATCGCCTTGCCGGACGGCGATTCGCCGAGCTTGACCCCGTCGGCGAGCTCGCTCTTGCCCTCCGGTTTCTCGGCGATGGGCACCATCGCCTCGAAATGGAAGCTATTGTCGTCTGTCGAAAGGAAAACCGCGAAGGGCGGGCCCGCCTGCTTCAGCCCTGCCCCCTTGAGCGCGTCGTCGACCTTGCCGATCGCCGTGACGATTGTCTTGAATCCATCCGCCCAATCGGAGTCGCCCGCGAGCAGAGCGACCGGACGCGCCGGAACGTCGAGCGTCTCCGCCGTGGCGTCGGCGGGCACGCCGGGAGCCGCCTTTTGCTGATCAGGCGCAGGCGCCGTCGTCTCGGGCGCCGCCGGCGCGGCGGGGCTCGCCTGCTCGGCGGCCGGCGGACTTGCGCCCGCTTCCGCAAAAACTTGCGCCGGCGTCAGGGCGAAGACGCCAAGAGCCACAGCGAACGCCAAGCTTTGGGCCAAAGTCAACGCCGTCGATCGTCTGATTTCGCCAAGTCTCATGTGCCGCTCCCAAATGCCGCCCCGCCGGCGCCGCCCTCATGCGCACTCATAGCCAGTGCGGCGACCGCCGCCAATGATTAACAAGGCCCGGCGCGCGACAAAAACAATAGTCGTCACCTTGCAAATTTCTTATATGAGGCCGAACGCAGGAAAATGACGCGCCGTCAATGAGCCCTCTCGCCAACAGGCCGGCAATCAAGATGAACGGGCTCGGCAACGAGATCCTCGTCCTTGATCTGCGCGGTGCTGGCCTTACGATCTCCGGCGCCGAGGCGCGCGCGATCGCGCAAAGCCAAGCGTTCGCTTTCGACCAGCTGATGGCGTTGGGGGACCGGCGCTCCGAAGGCGCCGAGGCCTATGTCACGATCTTCAACGCCGACGGCTCCGAGGCCGGCGCCTGCGGCAATGGCGTGCGTTGCGTCGCCTGGACTCTTTTTCGCGGCGATCATCGCGACCAACTCCTGATCGAGACGGCGGCTGGCCCGCTCGCGTGCCGGCGTCTCGCCGAATGGCGCTTCGAGGTCGAGATGGGCGCGCCGCGCCTCTCGGCCGCGGACATCCCTTTGGCGAGGCCCGCGCCGGACACGAGGTCCATCGATCTTTCCTTTGGACCGCCGGAGGCGCCGATTCTGCAAAATCCGGCCGTCGTCAACATGGGCAATCCGCACGCGATTTTCTTTGTCGACGATATCGGCGCCTATGATCTCGCCACGATCGGCCCGGCGCTTGAGCATGATCCGATCTTCCCGGACCGCGCCAATATATCGCTCGCGAGAATCATTGCGCGCGATCATATCGAACTCAAAGTCTGGGAGCGCGGCGCCGGCCTCACCCGCGCCTGCGGCTCGGCGGCTTGCGCCGCTCTCGTCGCAGCCGCGCGAAAGGATCTCGCGGATCGGCGCGCGACCATCTCCCTGCCGGGCGGCGATCTCGACATTTTCTGGCGTGAGGGCGACGACGTCGTCGTGATGGCCGGCCCGGTCGAATTCGAATTCGAGGCGAGGCTCGATCCGGCCCTTTTTTCGGACATCGCCGCGTGACCCGCTCCTCTTTTGCTCCAGGCGTCGAAGTCCTGACGTTCGGCTGCCGGCTGAACCTCGTCGAATCGCAAGTCATGCGGCGCGCTGCGGCGGGCGCGGGATGCGAAAATCTCGTCATCGTCAACACCTGCGCGGTGACGGCGGAGGCGGCGCGTCAAGCCCGCCAGGCGATCCGCCGCCTCAAAAGGGAGCGGCCCGAGGCGGATATCGTCGTCACCGGCTGCGCCGCGCAGATTGATCCGACTTCATTCGCCGAAATGCCGGAAGTCGCGCGAGTAATCGGCAACGCCGCCAAGACCGATGCGGCGACTTGGGCGACGGCGAACGCGACGAAGGACGCGTCGGCGCGCGTAAACGTGCCGGACATCGTGCGGTCCGCCCTGCCGCCCGCGGCGCCCGGCGAAGGGTTTGAGGACCATACACGGGCGTTTTTAGCCGTGCAGACGGGCTGCGACCATCGCTGCACTTTTTGCGTCATCCCGTTTGGGCGCGGTCCATCGAGGTCGTCGCCCGTTGAAACCGTGCTCGCCGCCGCCCGCCGCCTCACCGAAAGGGGCTTTCGCGAGATCGTCTTGACCGGCGTCGATCTCACCTCCTATGGCGCGGATCTTGGCGGCGAGGCGAAGCTCGGCGGGCTCGTCAAGGCGATCCTTCGCGCCGCGCCCGGCCTCGAACGGTTGCGGCTCTCCTCGATCGACTGCGTCGAGGCCGATCCCGATCTTTTCGAAGCCTTCGCCAATGAGCCGCGCCTTACGCCCTATCTTCATCTGTCGTTGCAATCCGGCGACGATATGATCCTGAAGCGGATGAAGCGGCGGCATTTACGCGCCGACGCCCTGCGTTTTTGCGCCGCGCTGCGGCGGCTGCGCCCCGACATCGCTTTCGGGGCCGATCTCATCGCCGGCTTTCCGACGGAAACCGAGGCGATGTTCGATAATACGCTTGCCCTGATCGCGGATTGCGGCCTGACCTATCTTCACGTCTTTCCGTTTTCTGCGCGGCCGGGAACGCCCGCCGCAAAGATGCCCCCGGTCGGGCCGGCGCTCATCAAGGAGCGCGCGCGCCGCCTGCGGCTCGTCGGGGAGGCGGTGCTGCGCCGGCATCACGCGCGCCAGATCGGCAAAGTGCTGCGCGTTCTGACTGAGCGCGGCGGTCTCGGCCGCGCCGCGGATTTCACCTGCGTTCAGACAAATGGTGCGCCGCCTTCGGAGATGATCGACGTCAGAATAGAGCGCGACGAGGGCAAAGCCCTCGCCGGCGCCGTCGTTTCGCCCGGCGCGCGCGCCGCCCGTCCCACCGGCTTAATCTCTCCAACGCTTGCCTTGAGCCTTGCCTTCAGCGAATAAGGACGCATGCGGAGGGTTTCGTGCCGAGTCTCATTCGTTTTCTGATCGTGCTGGGCATACTCGCCGGAATCGTCTTCGGCGGCATGATCGCTCTCGTCACTTTTGTGCAGCCGGAAAGGCGGGAGATTACCCAGACGATTCCGCCGCAAAGGCTGAATAAGTAAGGCAGTTCGGATGGATTACGCCAAATTGCTGGACTTAATAATCAAAGCCCCGCTTTGGCTTTTTTTTGCCGCCTTACTTGTGTCTGGGATTCCAATGCTGAACCTTGATGTGCTGACACGGGCCGGAGTGACCAGTGAAATCAAGATATTGGGAATGCCGCTGGGGTTTTACGCGCTCTTAAGTGCGTCTCTCTTTGGCAGTAGCGCTACTGCCCGCTCGTATGGGACCATAAAAGACAGCCTTTGCGGTTCACTCGACTGGCTAACATGGCGGAGAAGACTATTTGCGTTGTCGAATAGCTCGCGTGCGCTGTTAGCGGTGACGGAAGAGGATTCTATAGAATTCTTTTACTACGATCAAAGAAATAATGCGATCTCAATGCTGCAGAATAAAGGTATATTAGAGGCTGACCTGATCTCTCCAAGCGGAATGGGATGGGGAAAATTCCGCTTAACTTACCAATACAAAAAGGCTTACAGCCGTCATCAAAGGATGTTTCGGTCGGTGCTAAATTACTCGCATGACGCCTCGACCCCAGTTCGAACGATAATGCAGAAAGCTAAAGCAGCGGCCACTGGTCGAGTGTGAATTAATATCCGACCTCCGAGTGAGTTCTCTGACAAGGATCGCCCGGAATGGCGGCCAAGCCCGAAGCCTCCCGCCTCATCGAAAGCTTCCTCGGCATGATCGCCGCGGAGCGTGGCGGCGCGCAGAACACGATCGAGGCGTACCGCCGCGACCTTTCCGACTACGCCGCCCGACTCGCCGCCGGCAAGACGCCGCTCGAAGCTTCGAGCGAAGACATCCGCGCCTATCTGCAATATCTCGAAAGGCGCGGCCTCAAGGCGGCTTCGAGCGCGCGCAAACTGTCGTCGATCCGCCAGCTCCACCGCTTTCTCGCCGCCGAAGGCAGGCGCGCCGACGATCCCGCCGCCGTCATCGAAGGCCCGCGACGCGGCCGGGGCCTGCCGAAGACGCTCTCGATCGCCGAAGTCGATCGCCTTCTCGCCGTCTCGAAGGAGGGCGTCGACGACGCCGCGCGCCCCGCCGGCGACAGGCTGCGCGCGCTGCGCACCGCCGGCCTCATCGAACTCTTATATGCGACCGGCCTGCGCGTCTCCGAACTCGTATCGCTGCCGAAGGGAGTGGCGCGCGGCAAAGAGCCGCTGATTTCGATCAGAGGGAAGGGCGGCCGCGACAGGCTGGCGCCGATCTCGACGGCGGCGCGCCAGGCGATTTCGGCCTATCGCGCCCTTCTTGAGAAGACGCAGCCGGGGGCGGCCGCCGGCCCGTGGCTGTTTCCGGCCGATAGCGAAAGCGGCCATCTGACCCGGCAAGCCTTCGCCCGCGATCTCAAAGTCTGCGCGGCGGCGGCGGGCATCGGCTCCGCGCGGATCAGCCCGCATGTGCTGCGCCACGCCTTCGCCAGCCATCTTTTGCAAAACGGCGCCGATTTGCGCGTCGTGCAGGAACTGCTCGGCCACGCCGATATCTCGACGACGCAAATCTATACGCATGTGCTCGACGAGCGGATGAAGGCGATGGTGCGCGATCTGCACCCGCTCGGCGACGACGAACAGACGCCCGTTCTTTAACCCGCCAGATCGGCTGGCATCTTGCCGCCATTCTCGGCAAGTTTGATGTGGACTTGCTTGATTAGCCAGACGTTCATCGCCGCGCTGTCCTCGGTGCTGCCCGCGTAATGCAGCTCGTGGGCCAGCTCCTTGCGCGCCGACAGGCTGCTGTCCATGTCGAGCGCCTTCAGAAGGTCGACGATCGAATGACGCCAGTCGAGCTTTTGACCCGCCTTGGCGACGAGGCCGTCCAGGATCGCCGCGACGTCCACATCTTTCAGGGGAGCTTGAGAAGCCTCGGCGGGCTCGGCATGGGCTGCGTCGCTGGGCGCGGGCGCAGCGGAGGCCGTCTCGGTCGCGGCCGGTCCGGCGGTGGTCTTGCCATGCGCTGGGGCGGGCGCAGCCGGACTTTCGGCGGCGGGCGCGGCTGGGGCGGCGGGCGCGGCGGGAGTGGCCGCGGGGGCCGCTTGGGCGGAGGAATGGCCAAAAAGCTTGGAGACGATATTGCCGAAAATGCTCATGTGACAATCCTCGTTATTCAGTGGTTGGAGTGACGTCGACCACGGACACGCGGCGAGACAATCGCCGCGAGGAGCCGGCTTGCAATTGATAAGGCGGTTTTCCGAAATAAGCATCCATCCGCGACCCGAAGGATGCAGGGTCAGGCTCGAAGCCAACGTGCGTTTCGATCGCAGCACGCCATCGGCGTTTGTTGTTAGAGCGCGGGCGCGACGATTTGATGAAAGCGGCCGCCGCGGGACGGCGCGCTCAACGCGCGGCTCCGCTTCCCGCGAGCCAGCTTTGCAAAAACGCCCCCGACCAGCGCGCGACCGTCCGATCATGGCGAAGCCATCCGCCGAGATGACGATGCAGCGGACGCGCGCCGGGATAATCGAGCCGTTCGCGCGAGCGCGCGGACCAGCGGCAGATCATCGGCAACGTCACTTCCGGATGAAATTGAAAACCAAAGGCGGCCGGGCCATAGCGAAAGGCCTGCGCCTCGAAATCGAAGCCTTTCGCGAGAAGCACCGCGCCATTCGGCAGATCGAAGCCCTCGCGGTGCCACTGATAAACGCGGGTCGGAAAACGGCTGTCGCACAGCTTGAGGCCGTGCTCGGTCGGATCGATCGGATAATAGCCGACTTCGACGCGCCCCTGCGGATGCGCGCAGACGCGATGGCCGAGGTGGCGGGCGAGCATCTGCGCGCCAAGGCAGATGCCGAGAAACGGCTTTTCCTCTTTGAGCGCAACGCCGATCCAATCGATTTCGCGGCGGATCCAGGCGTCATCGTCATTGGCGCTCATCGGGCCGCCGAAGACGATGACTCCCGCATGGTCGGCGAGAGTCTTCGGCAACGGATCGTCGAAACGCGGGCGGCGGATGTCGAGATGCAGGCCTTGCTCGCGCAGCAGGCGGCCAATCCGTCCAGGCGTCGAACATTCCTGATGCAGGATGATAAGGACCCTGCGCGCCCTTTTTTGACCTACCATCATCCGCAAATTAAGTGAAAGAGAGCTAAAATACCTAAAATCTTTTCTGCTGCATTCTAGAGACTGTCGCCAAAATCAACGACTTGGGCATGAGGGGCAAAAACGCGGCGCCGAGCTTGTTGAACCAGCCGGGCACGATTTCAAGCTTGCCGCCCATAAGCCCCCCGTACCCAGCCTCTGCAACTTCCATCGCTGTCGTCACCGGCAAGACGTCCAACTTGATGTGGGGGCCAAAACCGGCGCGCTCCTGGAACCCCGTCGGCGTCGCGCCGGGACACAGCGCCGACACTGTCACGCCATCCTGACGCAATTCCTGGGCCAATCCGAGCGAAAAGGAGAGGACAAAAGCTTTAGTGGCGTAATAGACCGCCATGCCGGGGCCGCCCGGGAAAAAGGCGGCGATCGAGGCGACGTTGAGGATTTTTCCGCGGCATGCGCGAATATGCGGCAAAAAGCGCAACGTCATCTCGACCAGAGAACGGACATTGAGGTCGATGATTCCCAGTTGCTCGGCCTCATTCAGCTCGGCGACGTGGCCGCTAAGGCCGAAGCCGGCGTTGTTAATCAATATTTCGGGAGCAACGTTTTCGCCTTCCAACGCCGCCGCAACCTTTTCCGCCGCTTGCGGCTGCGCAAGGTCGGCGACGATGATCAAGGGCCGCCGCCCCGGGACTTTTTCGATTTCATCAGCGAGCTGGGCGAGCTTGTCGGCGCTGCGCGCGACAAGGGCTAGGTCATGCCCGTGACGCGCGAAAACGCGGGCGAGATCCGCGCCGACGCCGCCTGACGCGCCCGTGATCAAGGTCACGCGGCGTTCGCTTTGGCCTCGATCCTCACCCATGGCAGTCCTTTCCTCGCTTGCGGCCCGTTCGCAGTGGCGTCGCCGGAACCACGTCTTCACTCTTCAAGAACCCTTAGCTGGGCGAGGCCTCCCCTCCGTCTTGTTCCACGTCGCCTGCGACACGCTGACGCAAAAGCACGCGGTCCCGCGTCGAAACGCCAAGCAATTCGCCGATTCTCCAGATGGTATTGTCCTCGATTTCATCCAATACGCCATCGGCGAAAGCGATTTCCCACATCATTTCGACGATCTTAAGCCGACCGTCCTCGTCGAGCACCCGCTTCAGAATGCTGGTGAACTGATAGAAGTCCACCGCGTCGCGATCGCTCTGCTGCGCCCGCGCGATCAGGCGTGCGGTCGCCGCCTCGTCAAGGCCGAAGCGCTCCTTAATGATTGCCTTAAGCCGACGCCGCTCCAGCTCGTTGGTCACGCCGTCCGCAGCGGCGATACGCACGAGAAGAGCCACAGCGGCGAGACGATAATCATCCTCCTCGAAGGATTTCTCGCTCGAGCCGCCGCTCAGTTCGGCGATGAAGTTCTTCAACGCATCGAACATCAATCCGTCTCCGGGACGCCTTAGCAGGCCCCTATGAAGCCGCGCCCCCCGGCGCCGCCTCGGCCGCGACTGCTATCTCAGAAAAAGGCAGCCGCGATAGCCTTCCGGCTGATGATAGATCCTATAGGACGCGCTAACCCAGGCGCGGCATTGCGCCCTCGTCGGGAAGCAGACATGTTCGTCGCGCCAGTCGACGATCGTCTGGCCATAGGCGTCCACATAAGGTCTTCCGCCAGAAAAATGCCCGTAATAGACCGCCGGCCACGGCAAAATCTCCGCCGTCGGGCCGGAAGGGACCCAGAAAGGCTGGCCGAGCGAGCAGGGCACGCCCCCCTCGGGCCACGGCGGCGGCGGGCCATAGGCGTAGTCGGCAGCGCGCGCCGGCCAAGACAAACCGTAGATTAGGGCGAAGAGAGCCGTTGTCCTCGCGCGCCTCGCAGTCGCGCCCGCCACGCTCCGATTTCCCCGGCCAAACCTTTCAATCACTGGACGCCCTTCGTTGCGACGCGAATCGCGCCTAATTTGCGGCGCGACAGCGCACCGACTTTTGCGCAGAAATCAGCCTCATCGCAAGCCTCAAATTTTTTCGCCGCGGACTAGTCGCGCGTTCGCCCGCGCAAGAAAATTTCCCCTCCGCGGCAAAAGCCACTAGAGAAAGGCGAAGGCCAGACAATGTCTTGCCGCTACGCGCCAAATTCGGCGCCGAGCCGGCCTTCCTCCGACGTCGCCCGCTGGAACCGCAATGAAGTTCACCGTTTCCTGGCTCAAGGATCACATCGAGACCACCGCCACCTTAAGCGAAATCGTCGCGACGCTGACGCGAATAGGCCTCGAAGTCGAAGGTGTCGACGATCCCTCGGCATCGCTTCAAGATTTCGTCATCGCCAGCGTCATTGAGGCGCGGCCGCACCCCAACGCCGACCGCCTTCAGATATGTCGCGTCGACGTCGGCGGCGGCGCCCTGGTGCAGGTCGTCTGCGGCGCGCCGAATGCGCGGGAAGGGCTGAAGACCGTCTTCGCGCCGCCGGGCGCTTTCATCCCGGCCAAGAAGATGACGCTCGGCAAGGGCGTCATCCGCGGCGTCGAGTCGCATGGAATGCTGTGTTCGGGCGCCGAACTCGGCCTCAGCGAAGACTCCGAAGGCATTCTCGAACTGCCGGAAGCCGCGCCGACGGGGCAGCGTTTCGCCCCCTGGTTCGGGCTCACTGACCCGGTCATCGAGATCAACTTGCTGCCGAACCGTCCCGACGCGATGGGCGTCGAAGGGATCGCCCGCGATCTTGCCGCCGCCAAGCTCGGCCGGTTCAAGGGCCGCGCCGTAAAACCGGTCGAAGGCGCCTTCCCCTGCCCTGTGACGCCGCACATCGGGCTTTCCCATGATGACGCACATCTCGCGCCGGCCTTGGCGTTGCGGCTCGTGCGCGGGGTGCGCAACGGTCCGAGCCCGCGGTGGCTGCAAAGGCGGCTGGCCGCGATCGGCCTTCGCCCCATCAACGCCCTCGTCGACATCACCAATTACCTCAGCTTCGACCGGGCCCGGCCGTTGCATGTTTTCGACGCCGACAAGGTGCGCGGCGATCTCGTCGTCCGCCGCGCCGCGCCCGGCGAGAGCCTCGCCGCGCTCGACGGGCGAACCTACGCCATGAACAGTGACATGATCGTCATCGCCGACGATAGCGGCGCGCAGTCGCTCGCCGGGGTGATGGGCGGAGCGGCCTCCGGGTGCGACGCGGCGACGACCAGCGTCCTCATCGAATTGGCGCTATGGAATGAAACCAACATCGCCCGCACCGGGCGCCGGCTCGGGATCAATTCCGACGCCCGCTATCGCTTCGAACGCGGCGTCGATCCGACGTTTTGCCTGCCTGGCCTCGATCTCGCGACCTCTCTCGTCCTCGAATTTTGCGGCGGTGAGCCCTCGCGGAAGGCCGTAGCCGGCAAAATTCCGCAACCGGACAAGCGGATCGTTTTCTTCCTGAGCGAGGTCGCCCGCCTGACCGGGCTTGAGCTCGCTCCGTCCGAAATCGCCGGAATCCTGGAAGACCTAGGCTTTGATCTCGGCGGCTCGCCCGGCAACAGCGACCGTTTCGTCGTGAGGGCGCCGTCCTGGCGTCCGGACATCGAAGGACCAGCCGATCTCGTCGAGGAGATCGTGCGCATCGCCGGTCTCGACCGCATCGGCGCGCGCCCGTTTCCGCGCGAGCGCGAGGGCGTCGACGGCGGCGGTGCTGACGTCCTTGCAAAGACGAGTCAAGACCGCCAAGCGCGCGCTCGCCGCTTCGGGCCTCGTCGAAGCGGTCACGTGGTCCTTCATCTCTCATCCCGCGGCGCAAGCCTTCGGCGGCGGCGCGGCGGCGCTGACCCTGGCCAATCCGATCGCGGCAGACCTTTCCGACATGCGGCCGAGCCTGCTCCCCGGTCTGATCGCGGCGGCGCAGCGCAACGCCGACCGCGGCCATGGCGACGTCGCCCTCTTCGAAGTCGGCCAGATTTTCCAAGGCGACGGCGAGGCGGACCAGAAAATGGCCGCCGCGGCAATCCGCCAGGGCTGCGCCAAGACGGGCGGGGCGCGGCGCCATTGGTTGAGCCCACCAGCCGACGCCGACGTCTTCGACGCCAAGACGGATGTCCTTTCGCTCATCGCCGCGCTTGGCGTCGCGGCGGGAGGCCTGCAAATCGTCCCGAGCGGCCCCGACTGGCTGCATCCTGGCCGTTCCGGGACCCTGCAATTCGGGCCGAAAAACAAAATCGGCGCCTTTGGCGAAATTCATCCGCGCGCCCTCGCCGCCATCGGCGCCGAAGGGCCCCTCGTCGGCTTCGAAATCATCCTCAATGACATACCCATGACAAAATCGAAGCCGACAAGGGCTAAATCGAAGCTTGAACTTTCGGAACTGATGCCTTTGCAGCGCGACTTCGCTTTCGTCGTCGATCAATCAGTGCGCGCCGGCGACATTCTCAAGGCTGCGCTGGCCGGCGACCGGTCGCTGGTGGCGGACGCCGAGGTTTTCGACGTTTATGAAGGCGCCGGGATAGCAGCGGGCAAGAAATCCATCGCCATTTCCGTGACTTTGCAGCCGCGCGACAAAACGCTGACCGAATCCGACATCGAGCAGGTCGCGGCGCGGATCATCGCCGAGGTGACGCAAAGGACCGGCGCAACGTTAAGAGGGTGATAATTTGCGTTATATTGCAGCGACCTTGTTTGCGACGATGTTGGGATTTGCGCCACTTGCCACCATGGCAGCGCCGAGTTCGATCAACGACTGTGAGAAAATCGAGGCGGCGGACGCCTACAATCGGTGCCTCGCCCTTTTCGGCCCGGTCCCCCATACGCATGGCGCGTCATCAGCCAAGGATTTCGGCGGCGACGGCGACGTCGGGGCTAAGGCGGGCGACGGCGCGGACGTCGTCGAGGCCGTCGACCCCGAAGCCTCCGTTCCGAAAGAGCGGCGTTCAGCTCACGCCACGCACGGCCGCCATGCGCACGCTCATTCGACGCGCCATGATCGTCACTACAGCCACTATCACGATCATGGCTACAGCCATTATCACGCACATGGCCATAGCAACGCGCATGAGACCCATGGCGCGCGCAAAAAGGTCGCCTTCAATGTGGTATCAAGCCACGTGAGAGCGCGTTAATGCGCGGCGCAGGCAAAGGCGAGACGCAAAAAGGGGGCGCGCGCGCCCCCTTTTTCGTGCAGACAGGCCGATCGGGGCGCGCTGAAAGTCCCTAGGCCGGCAGCGCGCTCTTCGCCTTCTCGACGATCGCCTTGAAGGCTTCCGGCTGCGCGATGGCGAGTTCGGACAGCACCTTGCGGTCGATCTCGACTCCCGCCTTGGCGAGTCCGTCGATGAAACGCGAATAGGTGATGCCGAATTCGCGCACCGCGGCGTTCAGGCGCTGGATCCAGAGAGCGCGAAAAACGCGCTTCTTCGCGCGGCGGTCGCGCGTCGCATATTGCATGGAGCGATCGACGGCCGCCTTGGCGGCGCGGATGGTGTTCTTGCGGCGGCCATAAAAGCCTTTCGCCGCTTCGAGGGTTTTCTTATGCTTGGCGTGCGAGGTGACGCCGCGTTTGACGCGAGCCATGGCGAATCTCCGGACTGGCTGATTTAATTTAAAGGACGGGGCGCGACGATTTTCAGCCGTTCGGCAGAAAATACTTGATGACGTTGTCGCCGTCGCTCTTGAACAGAACATTGGTGCCGCGCAGATTCCGGATCTGCTTGTTGGTCCGCTTGATCATGCCATGGCGCTTGCCGCGCTGCGCATAGAGCACTTTGCCAGTCGCGGTGATCTTGAAGCGCTTTTTGGCGCTGGATTTCGTCTTCAATTTGGGCATTTTGCTCGTCTCCGTGGGCTTGCCGCCCGCAATGTGTTTGATCGAGTGGGCGCGAAGCCCACTCCCGTTCGTCTCCGAACGAGCGAAGGAACCGCCACGGCAGCCCTTTGAGCCGGTCGGTTCGAAGCGGCGGGTTATAACGAAAGCGCAGCGAAAAGCAATGGGGTCCTCCCGCAACAACCTTTGCTGGAAAATGCTCTAGCCAAGAATTCGTTTTGGCGCCTATGCTGGCTGCGGCAGCATAAGCGCGGGAGGGGCCGATGGCGGCGTTCGACAATCCGACTTTCGCCAAAATCAGTCAGGCTATTATGGAGAAGCCAATTACTTCGGTGTGCGTGGCCTTTGTCTTGGGCATCCTCATAGCGCGCATCCTTTAGTAATCACTAGCGGACCGGCTCGAGAAGATCCTCGGCCCGAAGGAACAGCTCCGCCCTGATTGAAAGGTCGGCGGCCGCCACGTTTTCCGCCACCTGCTCCGGCCGGGTTGCGCCGGTAATAGCTGAAGCAACGATCTTTTGACGTAAGGCCCAGGCGAGCGCGAATTGCGCCAGGCTGACGCCCGCCTCCCGCGCGATCAATCCCACCTGCCGCACAGCCTCCAGCACCGGCGGTTCGAGCCAGCGCTTCGGCATCATCGATCCCATGGCTCCACTACGCGCCCGCGAGCGCGGCGGGGGCGGCGCGGACGGGCTGTATTTTCCTGTCAGAACCCCTTGCGCCAAAGGCGACCACACGATCTGGGAGATGCCGAGTTCGGCGCAGCGCGGAAAAATATCGGTCTGCGGATAGGGCCAAAGCAGCGAATATTGCGGTTGACTGGAGACAAAGCGCACCACTCCCGGCAGCGCTGCGGCCGCTTCGATCTTATCGAGCGGCCATTCGCTGAAGCCGACATAGCGCGCCTTGCCGAGCCGCACGACTTCGGTCAACGCCTGCATCGTTTCTTCGAGCGGCGTATCGGCGTCATAGCGATGGCATTGGTAAAGATCGACATAATCGGTCTTGAGGCGGACGAGCGAAGCGTCGATCTGCTTGAATATCTGCGCCCGCGACAGGCCCTTATCGCTGTCGCTCATCGCGCCATAAACCTTGGTTGCCAGAATATACGCGCCGCGCGGGATCCCGGAGAGCGCCTCCCCGAGCAGAGCCTCCGCCGCTCCGCGCCCGTAGACATTGGCCGTGTCGATGAAGTTGACGCCGAGTTCGAGCGCCCGGCGGACGCAGGCGATAGCGCCGGCCTTCGCGACGCCGCCGGAGTAGGTCAGCCACGAGCCAAGCGAAATAGCCGATACTTGGAGGTCGCTCGCGCCGAGCCGGCGATACTGCATAAGGAGGCCTCCTCGCAGGAAGCGCCGGCTCCAGGAAGGTCCAAGGCCCAATCGGCATCTCTCGCCGGGCCGCGCCTCTCCTTTCGCGTTGGCTTCAGACGAGGCGCTCCGGCGCCGAGCCTATCCGGTTCCGCCTCTTGCCGCGCAAACCCTATTTGAGATGCTGGGCGAGATATTTGTTCATCTCGAACATCGTCACCTTGTCTTTGCCGAAAACCCCCTTGAGCTTTTCGTCGGCAAGGATTTCGCGCTTGTTCGACTCATTCTGCAATTTATGTTTCTTGATGTATTCCCACACCTTGCTCACGACCTCGGTGCGCGGCAGGGGTTCGGCGCCTACGACCGCCGCCAATTCTTTTGACGGCTGCAGAGGTTTGGCGAAGGCGCTCGCGGCCTTTGGCTCCTTGGTCGCGGCCTTGGCCGTCGTAGCGCTCTTCGCCGGAGCGGCTTTCTTGCTTGAACTCGTCATCCCGTCGACCTTCCCTGATTGTTGAGCGAGGAATCCTCCGCGAAAGTCCCAGCGCCTGGCGCTGATTCTGGCTTTTTTCGCGCACGCTCGACAGACGGAACCCCAACCTTCGCGCTCCGTCAAGCGAGGAACAAAAGTTTTGTCGCGCAACGCCGCCGGCGGACTTCCCGTCGGTCCCCTGGCGCGTTTTTCCGCCCGCTCGTCAGAGCCTCTAATCTCAAGGCGTTTCGTCTGTTTCGCGGCGAAGGGCAGAATGGTCAACGCTGCCGCCGCCGATCCCTCAAGATCGGTAAAAGTCTGGGGAAATCCCGAGCCTCGCGGACCGCCGCGATTTCGACGCCGCGCCCGCTGACGCGCCTCCGAATCCGCTCAATAGACGCATTCCTTAAAGGCTGGCTCGACGCTCCCGCGCCATCGTGTCTTGAACATCTCAATCAGCTGTTCGGCTTGGGTCCGCCCGTCGACGATCGCGTCGAGCGGATTGAGAAAATAGGATTCGTCGCGGCCCTCGGCGTCGATACGGTTCCGCTTTACAAGGCCGCGCCGCGCGAATCCAAGAACGTCGCGAGCGACCTCGCGCAGCGAACGGCCCGCGATCTTCGCCTCGAGGCCGAGCCGCGGCGCCGTCGCGCGCAACTGCTCGCGGTCGTCCGCCGTCCACGGCTCGATGAGCGCCAAAGCCTGATCGAGCGCCGACGGATCATAGAGAAGCCCCGCGAACAGGGCGGGAAGCGCGGTCAGCATCGGACGCGGCCCTGCGTCGGCGCCGCGCATCTCGAGATAGCGCTTCAGCCGCACCTCCGGAAAAATCGTTGACAGATGATTGGCCCAATCGGAGAGCGTCGCGCGCTCGCCCGGAAGGGCTTGCAGCTTTCCGGCGAGCAGATCACGGAAGCTCGCGCCCGCGACATCGATATAAGTCTCGCCGCGTTTGACGAAATACATTGGAACGTCGAGAGCGTAATCGACATAGCGCTCAAAGCCCATCCCCGGCTCGAACGCGAAGGGCAGCATGCCTGTGCGGGCCGGGTCGGTATGACGCCAGATCTCCGAGCGCGCCGACAGAAATCCGTTGAGAGCGCCGTCGGTGAAAGGCGAATTGGCGAAGAGCGCGGTGGCGACCGGCTGCAGGGCCAGCGAAACGCGCAGCTTTCGCACCATGTCGGCCTCGCTCGAAAAATCCAGATTGGCCTGCACGGTCGACGTGCGGAACATCATGTCGAGACCGCGCGCGCCGACTTTCGGCATGTATTTCGCCATGATCGCGTAGCGCTGCTTCGGCATTTTCGGAATTTCCTCGAGCCGCCACAGCGGATTCATGCCGAGCGACAGAAAGCCGACGCCGCATGACGCGGCGATGCGTTGCAAGGCGGCGAAATGGCCATCAAGCTCGGCTCTGGTCTCATGGACCGTGGCGACGGGCGCGCCCGACAGCTCGAACTGGCCGCCAGGCTCCAGCGAAATCGCTCCGCCGCTGCGCTCATCATAAAGGCCGATGATATTGGCGCCGTCATAGATCGCCGCCCAGCCGAGCTTTTCGCCCATGCCCTCAAGGAGGGCGCGAACGCCGCAAAGACCGTCCGCGGGCCGGCCGTCATAAGGCACGGCGCAACTGCAACAATGATAGAAAGGGATTTTTTCGTGTTCCGTGCCGATGGCGAACCGTTCGGGCGGCTTCGCGCCGGCGGCGAGCCATGCGGCAAGCTCATCTTGCGACGTAATGGGCGTCAAATCCGAAACGTCGCGTGCCATTTGGGCAAAAATCCGTTTAGACAGTTTGGGCGGGCATATGCCTGTTCAGGCGAGGCCGCAGGCGTCTCGCCATCCGCAAGTGCCGCGTTACAAAGGACGAGAGCGCACTCCCATCCCCCAGGAATGCGCTCAAGGGCGCTCCCGCGTCAGGGTCGATGATCGGCCAACGCTTAGCACGCTACATAGGCGGGCTGCCGCCTTCGCGCAACGCAGTGGCTGGCCGCCGCGCTGGCAAAACCGAATTGGACGCGTTCAGGACGGTCTTTTCTTTTCGAAGATCTCGTTGATCTCGTTCTGAATTCCGGCCTGCGCAGCGGGCGGCGCGGCGACCGGCTGCGTCCCCGGCTGCAGCATCTTGATCAGCGCGTCGAGCCCCGCCTGCACCGTGTTCGGATCAAAGCCGTGCGGCGCGCTCGGGGTGGCCCCGCCTTGCGGAGGCGCGCCGCCCGGCTGGGCGCCGCCGAAAAAGCCGCCAAGGATCTGGCCGAAGACGCCGGCCAAGCCGCCGGCCGGAGAGGGGTTGGCTTGCGGATTTGGCGCGGCGTCGCCCTGGGGAGCGCCCTGAGCCGCCGGCGCGCCGCCGAGTAGGCTGCCGAGGATTGTGCCGAGGCCCCCTTGGCCTGCGGCGCCGGCGAGTTGCCCGAAAAGGCCGCCCAACCCCTGGTTGGCGAGGCCCTTGCTAAGGCCGCCCATCACCATCGAGGCGATGACCGGCAGCATTTGCTGGATCAGCGCTGGCGGCAGGCCCGCAAGGCGGGCGGTTTGCTCGGCGACCGCGGCGTGCGTCTCCGGTGAGCCGAACAATTGCTGCACCGCCTCCGCGCCTTTTTGCATCGTCTCCCGCGTCTGCGCGGCGCTGGCGTCCATGAATGCGGCGACATGTTGATTGTCGCCCAGAGCGCCGAGGATAGAGCCGAAGGCCGCCGGCTGCGTGGCCTGCTGCAAAAAGGCGTTCGACATCTGCGGCATCAGCGCCTTGACGGCGGCCTCCGCCTGTTCATGCGAAATATTGAATTGCTTGGCCAGATTGTCGATGGCCTGCCCGCCCTGGGCGTTCTGCAAAATCTCGTAGAGATTGAACATCGGCGTCCTTTCTGCGTCTCCCGGAGCGCCGGATGATCCCGCGTGGCTCATTCAGGCGATCAGGCTGGCGATGCTACCCGCCCTTAAAGTCGCTGGCGAGCCTAGCCGTGACGAAATATGCCATGATGACGGCCAACACGCCAAAAACGGCGGCGCCCGCGATGAGGCCGAGGAATCCGCCCTCCGGTCCAAAATGCGCCGCTCCAATGGTCACGAAGGGGATGGTCCCGGCCGTCGCGCGGCCCCAGTTGAACAGAGTGGAGAGAATCGGGAAGCCAAGATTGTTGAACGAGGCGTTGGCGACGAAAAGGCCGCCGAGAAAAAACCACAGACCGCCGCAGGTGACGCAAAAAAAGTTCAATAGAACCGCCGTCTCCCCGCGCGCCGCGAAAACATAAATGATCAGCGGCGCGGCCTGACTCAAAACCACAGCGACGGAGACGACATAGGCCGCGGCGAAGACGAAACTGTTGGAAAGGATCTGGCGCAGGCGACCATAGAGGCGGGCGCCGTAGTTCTGGCCGAGGATCGGCCCGACCGAGCCCGACAAGGCGAAGAGAACGCCGAAGGCGACCGGCGAAATGCGGTCCATGATGGCGAAGGCGGCGACGACCGGATCGCCGAAATGCGAAAAGATCCGCATCGCATAGGCGTTTGCGACGGGCGCTGCGACGTTGGTCAAGATCGCCGGGACGGCGATGCCCATCAAGACCCGGGCGTCCGGCAGCGTCGCCGAAAAGCGGGTCCAGGCGACGAGATCGTGCTTACCGACCGCGCCAAAGAGTCCGACGGCGACGAAAACGAGGCGCGAGAAAATCGTCACGATGGCCGCGCCCTTGACGCCGAGACCGAGTCCGAAAATGAAGATCGGGTCCAAGATCGCCGTGGCGAGCGCGCCCGCAAGTGTCACGTACATGGCGCGCCGGGCGTCGCCGACCCCGCGCAGGATGGCCGCAAGCGCCATGCCGAGGCCAAGGCCGACCGTCGCAGGGAGGGTGAAGACGAGATACATCGCGGCGACGTCCAGAGCTTCGCCGGAGGCGCCTAGAAGCTGGAGAATTTCCCGCCGATAGGGCAAGGCGGCGCAGCTGACCAGCGCCGAAATCAGAAAAACGTGAACCAGCCCGGACGCCGACAGACGGCGCGCAGCGGGGCGATCGCCGCGGCCGATCGCCTGAGAAACGAGGGCGCCGATGGCGATCGACAGGCCGATATTGATCGAAACCGAAAAGAACAGCACCTGCGTCGCATAGCCGACGGCGGCGGTCAGATTCGGGTCGCCGAGCCGCGAGACATAGAGAAGCGACAGAAGATCGACGACGAAAATCGACATCAGGCCGATCGAGGCGGCGCCGGTCATGACCAGGACGTGCCGCATCGTCGAGCCTTCGGTGAAGATCGCGCGCGGCGACGACGCCTCGGAGTGCAACGACATATTCCAATTTTCTTTCCGAAGGCGCCGCCCCGCGAATTTCATGTGAAACGGCTTTGACCGATTTACGCCTTCGACCGGACGGATTGCGGCGCTGATGCATCCAACCCCGCGACAAACACGTCGCGGCCAAAACGCATTTTGTACTTAAACCGTCAACGGCCCCGTGCAAGATTGAACGAAGCTCCAGCGAAATCGGGAGCGCTCGGAGGGCCAACAAAAATGAGCCATCGCCATGATCACGGCGACGGCGACGCGCATGACCATGCCGACCGTGGGCGCTCCCACGCGCCAGCAAACTTCGGGCCGCGTTTCGTCATCGGCATCTCGCTCAATATCCTCATCGTTCTCCTCGAACTCATTTACGGACTGATATCGGGCTCGGTCGCGCTGATCGCCGACGCCGGGCACAACCTTTCCGACGTGCTCGGCCTTGGCGTCGCCTTTGCCGCGACCATCCTTTCCGCCCGCGCGCCTTCCGACCGTTTCACTTATGGGCTGAAAAGCTCGTCGATCCTCGCCGCTTTGTTCAACGCCTGTTTTCTTCTGCTCGTCACCGGCGCGCTGAGTTACGAGGCGATCCGGCGTTTCTTCGATCCCGAGCCCGTCGCCGCCAGGACGATGATGGCCGTCGCGGCCATCGGCATGGTGATGAACGCGCTCACGGCGGCGCTGTTCGCGGCGGGGCGCAAGGAGGACCTCAATGTTCGCGGCGCCTTCCTGCATATGGCGGCGGACGCCACGGTCTCGGGCGGCGTCGTCGTCGCCGGCCTCTTGATCCTACTGACCGGCCAGCTCTGGCTCGACCCGCTGACGAGCCTCGTGATCAACGCCGTCATTATCGCCGGAACCTGGAGCCTTCTGCGCGAGAGCCTCGCCATGTCGCTCGGCGCGGTTCCGGCGGGAATTGTCCCGGCCGAGGTGCGCGGTTTTTTGACCGAATTGCCGGGCGTCGCGGCGCTGCATGATCTGCATATCTGGTCGATGAGCACCAGCGAGGTCGCCCTCACCGGCCACCTGTTGATGCCGTCGGGCCATCCGGGCGACGAATTTTTGATGGAGACGGCGCAGAGCCTGCACAGCCGCTACCGCATCGGCCATGTGACCTTGCAGGTCGAGACCGACGAGGCGACGATCTGCGCCCTCGCGCCGGACGAGGTGGTTTGACCGTTTTAACTCAGTGGGGAACTCCAATGAAGACGAGATATATTAAATACGCGATTTTGGCTTATGCATTATTTCGATTTGATATATTGGGAGCCGACGAACTCGAAACCCTGAACTCAAATAAGCTTACTACTTCCGAGAATTTTGTCCAACACGTCCAAGATTACCATAAACTGTTTAAGACTGTGGCGCGAACGTGTACGCCTTTTTTCTCGAACGCTAATGACATTTACGTTCGTAGAACCATCTGGGTAGATCCGGACGTGATTGACATTGATGATACAGGCGGTCAGTGTGCGCCCTGGGCAGGAAGCCGGGGCGACGCTTGTTTTGGCCCGAGGGGCCGCCCCTTTTTATCGGTTCCGAGAGACGCGCCCCCAGGCACTCAGTGGTCGTATGTTCCATACATAATTATGCCCGAGGATTGCTACGGCCCGGGAAGCAAGCAAGTCTTTCGCTTTGAATTCGGCCTAGGAGCGGCCGCGGGCGATGTCTATCCAATTTTCTATCGCGATTCATGCAACGCGGGCGGAAAGCTCGCATTTCTCAGCAATAGAAATCTGTACAAGGTAGCCGAGGCTCATGTTCAAATAACCGCCTCTCCTGATTTAAGCGGGTATCCCCAGACGAAGGCCTTTTCTATCCAGCCAGGAGGAAGCGTCTCTCTGGGATGTACGATATTTCAAAACGTTAGTCTTAGCTATGAATTGATGTTCACGAAATTCAAAAACTGAGTTCAACGCTTAAACTGATCTTCTACAGTTGCGGCCGGGCGGCGCGTGGTAAGCCATTGATATTGTTTGGATTGAGAGGTGATTCCCGCGAAAGTGTAGTGCCACGTATGCGCCGTTTCTTATTGACTTGGAATGTGCATGCGCCAATTATGTGCGCACCACGAATGAGTTGGCGAGACGGTTCCGCGACATGTATTTCCGCAAGAAGACCTCGAGCGGCCGCGCCTATCTCCAGATCGTCGAAAGCCGTCGCCAAGGCGCGCAAGTGCGCCAGCAGGTGATCGCGACGCTTGGCCGCGTCGAGGAGTTGCGCGAGAGCGGGCAATTGGAGCGGTTGCTGCGATCGGGCGCACGCTTCGCCGCGAAAGCCATTGTCGTCGACGCCGTCGCCGACGGCGCTGTAACGGCGAGCGCGGCGCGACGCATCGGGCCCGCTCTCGTCTTCGAACGATTGTGGGAGGAGACCGGTTGCCGGAGGGTCGTCGAGGATCTCGCCGGTTCGCGCAAGCATGGCTTCCCGCTCGAACGCGCGGTGTTTCTCA
The DNA here is from genome assembly GCA_963815815.1 of uncultured Alphaproteobacteria bacterium. Taxonomy (GTDB): domain Bacteria; phylum Pseudomonadota; class Alphaproteobacteria; order Rhizobiales; family Beijerinckiaceae; genus Methylocapsa. The sequence continues at coordinate 441,862 of CAWFIA010000001.1, read as the reverse complement.
CCGTTCTGCATCGTCTATTTTCTGGCGGCTCCGATCGAGCGGCGGACCGCTGGCGGGAGGATTACCGGATCGATGGGGTCGAGAACCTCGACCTGCATCACCTCTACCGGGCGATGGCCTGGCTTGGCGGGGAGCTAGCCGAAGATCAACAGCACGGCGCCACGCCCTTCGCGCCGCGTTGCCTGAAGGACGCCGTCGAGGAGGAACTGTTCGCGCGGCGGCGCGATCTGTTCAGCACGCTCGATCTCGTGTTCATGGACACGACCAGCCTCTATTTCGAGGGAGCGGGCGGACAGACCCTCGGACAACGCGGCTTTTCCAAGGACCATCGGCCGGATCTCAATCAGATGATCCTCGCGGTGCTGCTCGATGGCGACGGCCGGCCGGTTTGCACAGAGATGTGGCCCGGCAACACCGCCGATACGGGCAGCCTTATCCCCGTCGTCGACAGGCTGCGCAAGCGCTTTTCCATCGGCCGGGTCTGCGTCGTCGCGGATCGCGGCATGATCAGCGCGGAAACAATCGCCGAACTCGAGGCGCGCGGGCTTCTCTACATTCTCGGCGTTCGGGAGCGCACCGACAAACTCGTGCGCGAACTCGTGCTCGACGATCCCGCTCCCTTCATCCCGCTCACCATTGCAAAGCGGGGCGAGGATATCGATTACGAGGCCAAGGCCGTCACTCGCGCCGGACGGCGCTACATCGTCTGTCGCAATCACGAACAGATGAAGAAGGACGCCGCCGCCAGGGCCGCGATCTTGACCGCGCTCGAGCGGCAATTGAAGAAAGGCGACAAGAGTTCTCGTCGGCAACAAGGGCTATCGCCGCTTCCTCGCGACGCGAGGCGACGACATTTTCGCCATCGACTGCGCCAAGGCGGAAGAGGACGCAAAATTCGACGGTGTCTTCGTGTTGCGGACCAACGCCGATCTCACGCCGCTCGAAGCCATGCTCTGCTACAAGCGATTGTGGATGGTGGAGCGGGCGTTCCGCACATCGAAGAGTTTGTTCGCCACGCGGCCGATCTTTCACAAGCTCGACGAAACCATTCGCGGCCACGTGTCGTGCAGCTTCCTCGCCCTCGTCTTGAAAAAAGAGCTGGAGGATCGCATCGCCAATGTGGGCAGGCGGGGCGCCGCCAGCGACAACGCGGAAAGCGGTTCTTGGCCCGACGTTCTCGCCGATCTCGACTCGCTGACCGAGACCGAGGTCGAGCAAGACGGCAAACGTTTTCTCCTGCGCTCGGCGCCGCGTCCGGCGGCGAGCCTCGCCTTACGCGCCGCCGGCGTCGCTTTGCCGCCGACCGTGCGTCAACTCACCGACGCCTGACCCCGCTCCACCCCGGCGATCAACGAAAATGTAGTGCCAAGGCGCTTTTCCAGCGCGGGTTTATCCGTGCTATCAATGCATTACAAATTCCAACTGTTGAAGATCAGTTAAAGTGTGTCTAATGCGGGAGAAACACTATGTCCAAACTGTTGAGCGAATTTTTTACGCTTGCCGCAATTGCATTGCTGGGCGCAACTTTCGTCCAGGCCGCAGATCAACAAGCTCAAATTGGCGCGGACTGGAATAAACAATGCCGGAAGAACCATCATCCGACCCCGGCATGTAAAGCCGATTGCAAATACCAGGACGGCGCGCAAGCCTGCAATGTTTACTGCGCGGACAACTTTCATATTGGCAATTGTCTTACCACGGTAAGCTGTCCAGGCAATCCTTGCTGACTTTTGCTCGGTCTGCCGCGTGACGATCTCGGCAGACCGTGCTCTCCGAAATATTCCAGTTGACTCATCTCGACCAATTGATCGTGAGGACGACGCTACCGCCGCCGTCTTCACTCCCACTCACATGCCGCCGGCGTCGAAAATTTGGTTCTTTCCGTTGGGATCGACGCGTCGGCACATGCCCCTGAGGCGGAGCCCCGCGATGGCTTGCCCGTATAGGGCGCCCTCCACCGTCTGCCGCGACGCCCGCGCGAGCCGCCGGAGCAACAAATAGCCGCGATGCGAAAGCGATACGTCATTCAGCGGATTGGCTTGGCCGTACTCGTAGGCGCCGATGGTTTGCATGGAATTGGCGGCGGCGCTGCAGCCGAGAATTTGGATGCCGGCGGCGTTGTCTTCGAAGAATGAATAAAGCCAGCCGCCGAGAGGAGCGATATTCTCGCTGGTGATCTGCTCGCCCAGGAAAAACTGTCCGGGCGCGCCATGGCCAATCATGATCAGGCGCGTCAGCGTCTTACCGGCTTTGCCCAGCCACGACCCGGCCTTCCCCGCGGTCGAATAGACGCTCGATCCTTTTGGCACAAATTGCAGCTGATGCGTGTCGTCGTTCTTGATCTGGCCGCTGACCTGGCTCCAGACTTCATCTGCGACATAGTAATAGGTGAACGCGGGCGTCAGGGTTAAGTCATTCATTTCGCTGAACTCCGGACCTCGTCGGGCGCGCTTCGATGACCCGCTCGGCAACGGCGAGCAAGCCAACAAGGCGGCAGGGCTACGGCGCAAACAGATACCGCCGCCTGTCCTGAGGCGAGGTGCGGGCCAGCACGCGGAGCGTCGCGAGATCAGACTTATCTTTATTGGCCAACATAAAGGAACCAGATTGGCCTTCGTTCGTCATGTTCCTGTGTAATATCCGATAGACGAATCAGTTTATGTCGTATGGGTATATTGCTATCGCGTATAATATCAATTAATGTATTTTCTGTATCAGTTAAATGCTCATTGTCCGTAACTGCCATATATAGCCCATTAGACAATTCTTCAGAATTGATTATCTTACTATTTGTACAATCAAGCAGCCGCATGGAAAAAATATTTGCATATCGTAGTGTATCAACAAAGTCAGATGCAAATTACCTAGCATAACTATCACAAGTAAATGCAATAATTATACCATATTCTTTTATATTATCGCTAAAGTTTTTCCCCGATGCCTCAACCCTGACCCTTAAATCGTCCGCCATTTTTCGTGTTATAATGTTAGTTGGCTTCTGCATAGATTGTAGACTTATTACCTTATCATGTTCATCTTTCCAGGAGAAGAACCCAGCTAGAAACACCCCGAGCAACATTACAGCAATTTCAACAGGTTTCCTTTTCGAGGGAGGCCATCGTGCATCCAACTTTTTCCACCCGTCCGGAAGCGCTCTTTTCACAAGCCCCTCCAGAAAGTAGGGGCCCCCAGCAAGCAACCACTTATAGTTCGCCGCGATGGCCATTAGGTATAGTTTAAAGTCTTCCATTTGAGTAATTGGTCATCCTCAGAAGCAAATGCGAAAATCTCAATTGTTCATCCTGCAAGGCCGCGATGGAGTTGAGAGCAGGCATCAATAGAGTGCTAACTATTTGATTTTATCCCGGTTCGACGAACGCCAACACTATTTGTCCAAACTGACTTAATCTAACCCCATCGCGCTGACTAGGCGGCAGTGACGATTTCAGGGTTGGGGGATTCTCGCCGGCGCTTTTCCGTGATTCTAAGGCTGTTTTTTGGGGATCAGCCTTGATGATTCGGAATGTGGATGCGCTGCGCGACGATCAATGGGAGCGGCTGAAGGATCTTGTGCCGGGCGGCAGAGCCGGCCAGCGCGGGCCGCGCTGCGACAACCGGCGCTTCGTCGATGCGCTGTTGTGGATGGCCCGCTCGGGCGGGCGCTGGCGCGATCTGCCCGAACGCTTCGGCGACCACCAAGCGGTGAAGCGCCGCTACTATCGCTGGATCGAGCGCGGCGCGCTCGACGCCTTTTTGCAGGCGCTCACCACGGAAGCCGACCTCGAATGGCTGATGATCGACTCGACCATCGTCCGCGCCCACCAGCATGCCGCCGGCGCAAGGATCGCTAAAGGGGGGCGGATGCCCAGGGCCTGGGCCGATCTCGGGGCGGTTTAAGCACCAAAATCCACGCCGCGACCGACGCGCTCGGCAACCCGGTCCGCCTGCTGTTCGGGCCAGGCCAGCGAAACGACATCACCAAGGCGCACGACCTGATCGAAGGCTTTGAGGCCGACGCCGTCATCGCCGACAAGGGTTATGACGCCGATCACTTGCGCGAGGCTGTCCTCGAACGCACCGCGGAGCCGGTCATTCCGCCAAAATCCAACCGCCGCGCGCCTCTCCCCTACGACAAGGCGCTCTACAAAGAGCGCAATCTCGTCGAGCGTTTCTTCAACAAATTGAAGCAGTTCCGGCGCGTCGCCACGCGATATGACAAACTCCTCGCCAACTACCGCGGATTTGTGCTCCTCGCCGCCATCGCGATATTGCTCAGATAATTCGTCTAAACCGTGCGGGAGATCCCCCGGCTCTGCCGGGGAGGCAGCAATAGTTTGACGTTTCCTGAAGTCCATCGTGACCATCGCTTTTGTGAGCCGCCAAGCACACGAAAGGTCAAGTCACGATGGACGAGTTTGAGAGTTTAAGTCACACAAAGTGGGAGTGCAAATATCACGTCGTGTTCATCCCGAAGTTCCGCCGCAAGGCGCTATACGGGCAACTGCGGGATCATCTTGGAGAATTGCTTCGTAAGTTAGCAACACAAAAGGAAAGCCGGATCGAAGAAGGGCATTTGATGCCGGATCATGTGCACATGATGATTTCGATCCCGCCGAAATACGCGGTTTCTCAGGTGATCGGATATGTCAAGGGCAAGAGTGCGATCCATCTGGCCCGCGTTTACGGGGAACGGCGGCGCAATTTTGTAGGGCAACATTTCTGGGCGCGAGGATATTTCGTCTCGACCGTGGGGAGAGACGAAGCTGCGATCCGGGAATACATCAAGAGCCAGGAAAAGGAAGATCAGAGGCTGGAGCAACTGAACCTCTGGCGCTGATCGGCCACCATCAGGTGGCCCAATGAACCGGGGACGCGTCAGCGTCCCCTCCCAGCCGCTTTGAGCGGCTCACATAAATAAAGCCCCCGGCTCTGCCGGGGGATAGTTACTTCGTCACTGCCGCCTAGGGTCGAAAGCAGATACCGGCGGGAACGTCAAAAAAGCGGAAAATAGAACGTCATTATAATGGGTTACCGCTAGAGTGGGGCAAGGTAGAAATTCGACTATGACGCGCAGAACCTTTGAACGGAAGGCGCTGGCAGAATGAGTGCGCGATGATCGACCCGCTGCAAGCCAATTTGAAGATTCCGGCGTCGGGCGGCTTCGGTTCAGTCCTTCGTCGCGCCCTTCAAGCCGCAAGAGGTTTCGTCATATCGCTCTATCTCTGGGTCATCCTCCCATCCTTCATCGGCCGGTCCGTGTGTTGCTTGGAGAGCAGCGTCACGGTCCGCCGCGCGATCATCAATTCCTCGTTGGTCGGCACGACATAAACAGGGACGCGACTTCCCGCCTCGGAAATGACGGTTCTGCCTTCGCTATTGGCCTGGGGATCGATCGATATGCCGAGCCAGGCGAGTTTTTCCGCGATGCGTGCGCGCATGGACGCAGAATTCTCGCCGATTCCCGCCGTGAAGACGAAGCCGTCCAGCCCGCCCATGGCCGCCGCGAGCATCCCGGCGTTAAGGCCCACGCGATAGGCGAAATAGTCGAGCGCGAAGACCGCCTTTGGATCGGCGCTGGCCTCGAGCTCCCGCACATCGTTGCTGAGACCCGAAAGACCCTTCAATCCGCATTCGCGGTAAAACATGTCCTGCACGGCGTCGGGACTCATTCCCTTTTCCATGATGAGGTAAAGCACCACGCCTGGGTCGATCTGCCCTGGCCGCGTTCCCATCGGCAAGCCGTCGAGCGTGGTGAAACCGAGCGTGCTTTCGACGCTTTTCCCATTCTCGATCGCGCACATCGACGCCCCGCTGCCGAGATGCGCGACGATGACGCGGCCGTTCGCGGCGCGCGGCGCGAGTTGACGGAGGCGTTCGGCGACATATTCATAAGACAGGCCGTGAAAGCCGTAGCGACGCACGCCTTCGTCGTAAAAACGCCGCGGCAGGGCATAGTGGTCTGCAAGCGCGCCGTGGCCACGATGAAAAGATGTGTCGAAACAGGCGACCTGCGACAGCTCCGGGCGCCGTTCCAGAAGCGCGCGCATCGGCGCAAGGTTGTGCGGCTGGTGGAGCGGCGCCAAGGAAATGTAGCGTTCGAGCCGTGAGATGATTTCGCGATCGACGCGAACCGGTCCATCGAAATCGGGGCCGCCATGCACCACGCGATGGCCGACGGCGACCAGATCGACTTTTTGCGTCTCGCGCAACCACGCGCTGACTTCAAGTATGGCCGCCTCGAGGTCCGGCATTTCCCGCGGTTCATAGGCCTTGTCGACCAGGGGCGCCCCGTCGCCATTTGCGGCGCGCAATCGGGGGAGCTTTCCAACGCCATCGAGCTGGCCTTTGACCAGACAGCTGAGATCTTCCGATTTTCCGACCGCGAAGAGCTGAAATTTGAGGCTCGACGAGCCTGCATTGACGACGAGGATCGTGTTCATGGCGTTCACTCGGGCTTTCACTCGGCGGGCGGCGCCGCGACATGGCGGCGCGCATCGGCGTAAAGCGCCGCAACGGCGCATGACGCCATGCGCGTGCGGACAGAATCGGCGCGCGACGTCAGAATGATCGGAACGCGGGCGCCCAGCACGATTCCGGCCGCGTCGGCGTTGGCAAGGAAACTCAGGTTCTTCGCCAGCATATTGCCGGCTTCGAGATCCGGAACGACCAGGATCTGGGCCCGGCCTGCGACCTCGGATTTGATGCCTTTAATGCGCGCGGCTTCGGGATCGATGGCATTGTCAAAAGCCAGCGGTCCGTCGAGCAATCCGCCGGTGATCTGGCCGCGCTCGGCCATCTTGCACAGGGCGGCGGCCTCGATCGTCGACGGAATGTCGGGCGTAACCGTCTCGACGGCGGAGAGCAGGGCGACCCGCGGGACGCCCAGGCCGAGGCCGGTGAACAGGTCGATGGCGTTCTGGACGATGTCGCGCTTGACCTTGAGATCTGGAAAAATATTGATCGCCGCATCGGTGATGAACAAAGCCTCGGGATAGGTCGGGACGTCCATGATGAAGACATGGCTGATCCGGCGCGCGGTGCGCAGCCCGGTCGTTCCGGACGTCACGGCGCGCATCAATTCGTCGGTATGCAGGCTGCCTTTCATCAGGAGCTCGCCCTTGCCTTCGCGAATGAGCGCGACGGCCTGCGCCGCGGCCGCCTCGCTGTGCGGCGCGTCGACAATGGCGAAACGAGCGATGTCGAGACCCGATTCGTGCGCGACTTTCGCGATCTTCGCCGCCGGCCCGACCAAGGTCGGAATGATGATGCCGGCTTCTGCGGCTTCGATCGCGCCCCTCAGCGAGGTCTCGTCGCATGGGTGGACGACGATCGTCGTCGCCGCCGGCGCCTCCTGCGCCCGCGCGATCAGGCGCTCGTATTTCTCGTGGCGTACATGAGCCGGTTTGTCAGTTTGCAGCGACGTCATGGAAATCAAGCCCCGTTCAAATGTTCTGACCACGCTGAAACGCTCGGCCCGAACGTTACGTCCATTACGCTTCTGCCGGGCTGGCGAGCCGCACGACTTTGTCCGCTGGAGGCGCGACAGTCCGATCTACGCCGAAACTCTCGACAGAGCGGATACGCCGGGTTTGTCGCGCCATGATGACGGCTGCGGTCGTGCGTTCGCTCCGGAGCTTCGTTCGTCACCCGCCCGCTCCCGTGCTCACGAGAAGGCCAACAACCTGCACGGCGATGACCTTGGCGATCGTCATTGACGGGAAGATCATCGCATACCCTATGTCCGGCCGCTCGGTCGGCGCCATCCGTGTGGAATAAACCAGGATGGCGGGATTTCCCGTCGCGCCTGACGCGACGCCAACCAGATCGTCAAAGGGAATCTTCATCAGGAAGTGGCCGACCAGCAAAACAATCAGCACGGTCGTCAGCAGGACGGCGGCGCCGATGAAAATCATTGTCGGGCCGGTTGCCGTAATCGTGCGCACGAATGGCTGGCCGGCGTTGACGCCAACCGTCGCGAGGAACATCGCCAGTCCGAAATTCCTGAGCACGAGATTTGCTGGCAACGGCATGACCCAGAGCATCGGACCGGTGCGGCGCAATTTGCCAAGGATCAGCGCGACGATCAGCGGCCCGCCGCCGATCCCTAAGGTAACCACGCCAACACCCGGAATCGGAATTGGAATCAGGCCCAGCAGGACGCCGAGGACCATGCCAATCCCGAGCGAGACGTAACTGAATTCCGCGGCGGCTTTCACAGTGTCGCCGAAAAACCGCCTGATATCTTCCTTGTGTTCCGGCGACGTCAGCACGCCGATTCGATCTCCGAATTCGAGCTCCAGATCGGGCGTTGGCACCATGTCGGCGTCATATCGCCGCACATGCAGAATATGGTGCGGGAACCCCGGCGGCAGCACAAGTTGTTCGAGCGGCACGCCCACCACATTGGCTTTCCCGACGAAGACCCTGATGTAGTCGACGTCGGAGCGATCCTTGAGAAGCCGGCCCTGCTCCAGCCTCCCCAACCCCGCAGCGGCTTCCGCGATCGCGTCTTCTCTCTCGGCGGTGACGAGCAGCCCGTCTCCCGGCGATAGCATGACGTCGTCGGCGGGAACGATATTCTCTCCCGACTTGCGGATCATAGTGACCTGAAGGCCGCGCGGCAGTTTCGTGTTGAGTTCGTCGAGCCTTTGCTCCGAAAACTGCTCGCCGAGGGAAATCTCGGCCATGTGGAAGTGCGGCGTCTTGGGAGGGAATTTCGGCTTCACGTACTGGGTCATGAAATAAATGCACAAAATCGGGCCGATCACGCCGAACGGATAGGCGATCGAATAGCCGATCGAGGGCTCCTTGTTGTTCATGACATCCAGCGCCGCCTGCAAGGTGGCGGTGGACGTCATTGATCCGGCAAAAACGCCGAGCGTGTGGCCGAGCTTCACGCCGAAAGCGTGGCCCAATCCGAGCGCCACCAGCAGGCCGGCGGCAACCGCAATCAGCGCCAGAAGATTATATCGACGGCCAGCGGAGCCTTTCATTCCCTCGAAGAACTGTCGCCCATAAAGGATTCCGATCCCATAGAGGAACATGATGAGTCCGGTCAGGCCGATCGGACCGACGATCTGGGCCTTGGGCGCAAAGGCGCCGATCGCCAGACCGACGAAAAGAACGCCTCCGACACCGAGCGAAAATCCAAGGATATTGATCTGGCCGACGAGATAACCGAGACCGATGGCGAGAAACGCCGCAAGAATCGGTTGGCTGCCGATCACGTCGCGAGCAGCGTCTAACATGGGAGTCTTTCCTGGACAGGAGAAAAACTTAGGAACCCGCGCAGGCGCCGGCTAGCGGACGTTGCAGCCAGCGCTTTGGAATTGCTCGATCACGCGCTCGATGAGATCTGGCGTCGGCGTCGGCGTGTCGACATGTTTGTAATCGAGCTTCATCGCCTTCCATTTGAACGCGCCGAGCTGATGGAACGGCTGCACCTCCACCCATTCGACATTCTTCATCGGGGCGACAAACCGCGCGATTCCCTCGACATTCGCCGGATCGTCCGTGAAGCCTGGCACAAGCGTGAACCGGACCCAAACGGGCTTGCCCAAGGCGGCCAGCCGCTCGGCAAAGCGCAAGGTGGGATCGAGATCCCTGCCGGTCACCTCGCGATAGGTCTGCGGATTGGAGCTCTTGAAGTCGAGCAGGACGAGATCGAGGTTCTCCAAATATTTGTCGTCCACATGGTCGCCGAGAAAACCCGATGTCTCGATCGCTGTGTGCAGCCCCATCTGCTTGGCCGCGGCCAGAATTCGCCGGGTGAAGGCGAGTTGCACCATCGGCTCCCCGCCTGAAATGGTCAGGCCGCCATGAAGCGCGCGGAGCGCCGGCGCAAAGCCGGCTAGCCGATCGATGACCTGTTTCGATGAGATATATGTCCCGTCTTTCAGGTGCCAGGTATCGGGATTGTGGCAATAGGTGCAGCGAAGCAGGCATCCCGACACGAACAGCACGACGCGCAAGCCGGGGCCGTCGTAACGGGACGCGGTCTCGTAGGAATGAGCGTAGCCGAACGCGCCCTCGGCTTCGTCAACGAATTGGCTTTCGTCGGGGGCGTCGGGCGAAAGCCCGACGTGCAGATCATGCCGACTGCCGGGCTCCAGGATTCCGAGATGGGACATCGCACGCGCTCCCTCAAACCTGCCCGTGGAAGGTGCGGCTGATCACGTCTTGCTGCTGCTCGCGCGTCAGTCGGATGAAGTTGACCGCATATCCGGACACGCGGATTGTGAGTTGCGGATATTTGTCCGGATTCGCCATCGCGTCTTCGAGCGTGTCCTTATCGATGACGTTCAGATTCATGTGGAATCCGCCCATCCCGAAATACATGTCGAAGGCCTTGGCCGCCTCGGCGATGAGCTCCGCATCGTTCAAGTGTACTTTCTGGGGCGCGACCGACACGGTATAGCTGATGCCATCCTGCGAATCGCGGTACGGCAGTTTCGCGACCGACAGACATGATGCGAGCCAGCCGTGGCTGTCCCGGCCGTGCAGCGGGTTGGCGCCGGGCGCGAAAGGTTCGCCCTTGCGACGGCCGCCCGGGGTATTGCCCGTCGCCTTGCCATAGACGACGTTGGACGTGATCGTCAGCACGCTCTGGGTGTGAACGGCATTGCGATAGGTCGGATGTTTTCGCACCTTGTTCATGAAGCTGGTGACGATATCCGCGGCGATGGTATCGACCCGATCGTCATTGTTGCCGAATTGCGGAACTGGCGCCTCGCTTTCATTGAGGTAATCAACAACCAAGCCGCTGTCGTCGCGCACGACCCGGATCTTCCCGTATTTGATCGCGGCGAGGCTGTCGGCCACCACGGAAAGCCCGGCGATTCCAAACGCCATGGTTCGCAGGACGTCGCGATCATGGAGGGCCATCTCGAGTCGCTCGTAGAAATATTTGTCGTGCATGTAGTGGATGCAGTTCATCGCGTGCACATAGGTGCGCGCGAGCCATTCCATCGTGGCGTCGAACTTTGCAACCACATCGTCGTAATCGAGGAAGTCGCCGCTTACCGGCAGCGTCGGCGGCGCGATCTGTTCGCCCGAAACTTCGTCGCGGCCGCCGTTGATCGCGTAGAGCAACGCTTTAGCGAGATTGACGCGGGCGCCGAAGAACTGCATCTGCTTGCCGAGCCGCATGGCCGACACGCAACAGGCAATGCCATAGTCGTCTCCCCAGTAGGGACGCATCAGGTCGTCGTTCTCATATTGCAGCGATGACGTCTCGCGGCTCATCTTGATGCAATAATGCTTGAAGCTTTCCGGCAGGTCTTTCGACCAGAGGACCGTCATATTGGGTTCGGGCGCCGGTCCAAGATTGGTCAAGGTGTGCAGCATGCGGTAGCTGCTCTTGGTCACCAGCGCGCGCCCGTTCAGGTCCATCCCGCCGACACACTCGGTCGCCCAGTAGGGGTCGCCGCTGAACAAGTCGTCGTAATCCGGCGTACGAAGGAAGCGGACGATGCGGAGTTTCTGGACAAGCTGGTCCCAAAGCTCCTGGGCGCCCGCTTCGTCCAGGGCGCCCTCGCGCAAATCGCGTTCGATGTAGATGTCGAGGAAGTTCGAGATGCGGCCTATGGACATCGCCGCGCCGTTCGCCTCCTTGATGGCTCCCAGATAGGCCAGGTAGGTCCACTGCGCCGCCTCCCGCGCATTGGTCGCGGGCCGGGCGATGTCGCAATCATAGCGCTTCGCCATCTCGGCGAGATCTTTGAGCGCGCGCATCTGCTCGGCGAGTTCCTCGCGGGAGCGGATGATTTCGTCGGTCGGCCACATGTCGTCGATCTGCGCGCGCTCGGCGCGTTTGGCTTCAAGAAGGCGGTCAATTCCATAGAGCGCGACACGACGGTAATCGCCGATGATGCGACCGCGACCATAGGCGTCCGGCAGGCCGGTGATGATCGCCGCCTTGCGGCACTTCATGATCTCCGGCGTATAGGCGTCGAAAACGCCGTCATTGTGGGTCTTGCGATATTTCGTGAAGGCCTCGTGGACCAGCGGATCGGGCTCGAAGCCAGCCGCCTTGAGGCCCGACTCGACCATGCGCAGGCCGCCATATGGAAAAATCGCCCGCTTGAACGGCTGGTCGGTCTGCAAACCGACGATCACTTCATTGTCGCGATCGATATAGCCCGCTTCATGCGCAAGGACGTTCGAAGGCGATTTCGCGTCGACGTCGAGCACACCCTTTTTAAGCTCGGCTTCGAAATAAGGTTGCAGCTTGGCCCAGACCGCCTTCGTGCGGTCGGTCGATCCGACGAGGAAAGACTCGTCGCCGCTATAGGGCGAAACATTGCGGCCGATGAAGTCGCGCACGTCGATGGCGCGGCGCCAATCGCCTGCCTTGAAATCCCGCCAGCAATCCTTTTGTTGACGCTCTCTGAGTCCGACGCTTCCTTCCATGGCCGTTCTCCCGTTTAGCTGATCGCTTTTTCGCGATTCTTGAGGCCACCCTGGGGCCTAGTGACAACAATATTTTTTAATATTTTTTGCCCAACGACGTGGATACAAACCATTGACCTGGTTCGATCGAGGGCCATGCCACGCGCGAAGACATTGCCTATTGCCGTGAGCCTTTGCCTTAGCAGACCGCCGTCAACTTTTATCGAAACGCTAGCATAACGGTGCGCTCGATATCGGGGATCATTTCCACTGCGGCAGTTAGGATGACTGTTTTCGTGGACGAAACATCCGCCTCCGGCTCTATATGCGTAACTATAGCCGAACTAAAAGTTCACCAGCATTGATTTAGAGCAAACAGACGGACAGAATGCTAATGATAATAGCACCATCGGCGGCGCGACGCTAGTTGGTTGTGAAATTTGTTCGTTGACAAAGGCCGGACTAATGCTGCATCGCAATCGGCTATATATCGTCTCGCAACGGAGTACTAAATCTTATGTGATGCGTTTTTTTTTTCGAGAAATTGATGTCGCCAAAATTTGGTAAAAGAGCTACGACCCGATGCCGCCATCGGCGCCGACCCGCCCGATTTCGCTCGTCATCCGCCGCCGGATCACAGCCCGCGATGAGCCGATCACCCCCGGAACCGGCCAGCCAGCTGGTCCAACATCGGGGCAGGCTCAGCTGTCCAGATCGTCGGTCTGCTCATGGGCGCAGGGACGGGGGCGATCTGACCGGAATTTTCTCTCGGGGACCTCTCCAAATGGTGGATCAAAATCCCGGTAAATCCCCCGTGGCGCCGGCTTTCTCCGGCGCCTTTGACGCTCTTCTGCCGCCAGCCATGGCGAAGCGCGCCGAGGAAATAGGCGCGCGCAAGTGCGCAATGGATCCGGTCTCCCTCCTGGTTCTTGGCATTCTCGCCGGCGCCTTCATCTCTTTCGGAGCCATCTTCGCCACCACGGTGAGCGCTGGCAGCATCGTGGGAGCCGTCGGCCCAAACGGCGCCACGTTCACCGCCAGCTTGCCCTACGGGATAGTTCGACTGGTGACCGGCGTCGTGTTTTCCCTCGGCCTGATCCTTGTGGTCGTTGGTGGAGCCGAGCTTTTTACCGGCAACAACCTGATCGTCGTCGCGTGGGCGAGCGGGAGAGTGAGAACCCGGGATCTTCTGACGAACTGGCTCATCGCCTTTGCGGGAAATTCTCTTGGCGCGGGGTTCACTGCGCTCCTGATGTTCTTCACAACTCAATATACGTTTGGCGGAGGCGCTGTCGGCCTGACAGCCCTCTCGATAGCAAAGGCGAAGGTCGAACTCGGCTTAATCCCGGCGGTTACCTTGGGCGTCATGTGCAACACGCTCGTCTGCCTCGCCGTATGGATGTGCTACAGCGCACGAACGACCGCAGGCCGAATCATAATCATTGTCCCGCCGATCGCGGCGTTCGTAGCGGCCGGTTTCGAGCACAGCATTGCGAACATTTACTTCCTGACGATCGCCCTTCTCATCAAGAACTGGGCGCCTGAGACGTTCTGGCAAGCAATCAATCGATCCCGGGTCGATTTCGGAGCGCTAACATGGCAGTCCGCGGTTTTCGAGAACCTGCTCCCGGTCACCGTTGGAAATGTTATCGGCGGTTCGGTCATGGTCGCGGCGGTTTACTGGTTCATCTATATCCGCATGGCGTCGAGAATAAGCCGCCGGTAGAATGACGGGTTTAGACCTGGGGAAAATTACCGCCGCCGGGCGACATTTTCGTCCACGCGCCGCTCGACTTTACCCAAGCTAACAGCGGTCGTTGTTTTCCGATCTGTGAAATGTGATCCACCCCTACTGAATTGTTCGGCCTTCAGGTATTGCTTCGGACAGCGTGATCACGGCTCGACGCAATTTTCGGCGATGAATTCAACCCCGGTGACTTCGTTGCAGTTCGGCAGCAATGTTTGCCTCACGGCTCCGGTGCAAATTTGCTGACGCGCGCGATGAGAAGCGCGCGAGCGCGCGGTGCCGCTCATCCGGAAAGGACGGCATCCCATATCGCGGGCTCCGTTTTGCCGTGCATGCGAAGCCTTCCGAGTTTGAAGTGGCCTTTGCGGATCCTGTGTGCGTATCAGTTCGCCGCTAGTGATCGTAATGCGCGCGCTCTTCAAGCGCTTCAATCCGAGCGTCGGAGCCAATCGAAGCTTGATCGATCGGTGATCCTGCTCAATCAGGTTGTTGAGATATTTTGAGGAGCGGATTGTTGTCCGCTTTCCGGCGCCTCCCCAAAGGCGGCTTCACGGCGTATATGCCCCGCTTCAGCCGCTTGCGCCAGAACCCGTTTGCAAAAGCGGCCGATCTGCTTGACGATCTGCTGCCTGTCGGCGGCGCCGTCAATGCTGGCGCGGCGCGCAATCGGACCCGCCGAGTTGGCGAGCGTATCGCGCGGCTGCGGCCGGCCGGAGCCGCAGATCCCGAAATTGACGCGTGACCCCTGCCGCCGCGAGCGGCCGCGACGGCGGCTCTGCGCAGCCGGCATCGTCGGCCCGAACGCAATTTCGAAGTGATCGCCGGCAAGGTGCTCAATCTCGATCGATCGCAGCATCGCTTCGCTTTTGCGCGCAATGGCAATTCGGCGAGCGAATTCGCCGATGTGATTGTCAGCGCCGGCATCCGTCTCGGCGCCCCGGCGACAGTGCTCTCGGATGGTGACGCGGGGCTGTGGAAGGTCGCGCCCAAGGCGCCTCTCGTTCTCGACTGGTGGCGCATCGCGATGCGCTTCGAGCACGCCCTGCAGGCGGCGCGAGGCCTTGGCGCGGGCACGGGCAGCGCCCATCTCCACCGCTGTCCGGTTCGCGATCTCGATAGCGCCAAGTGGAAGCTATGGCGCGGCCGTTCGAGCTCCTGCCTCGGGCGCTTGGCGAAACGGGCGAATTGGCTCGACTGCGGTCACGTCCGCGACGTCCGCAGTGCGGTCGCCGCCCGGCGGCCCGTCAATGATCTGACCAATATCTCCATGCCAACCGTCACGCGCTGGCGGATTACGGGCAGCGTCGACACGACGGACCGCCGATTTCGACCACCTTCGTCGAGGGCGCGGCCAACGAGATCCTGTCGAAGCGCATGATCAAGAAGGCAGCAGATGCGCTGGAGCCGATGGACCGCGCAGCCCTTCCTCGACGTGCGCATCGCAGTCCTCAATAAGACGCTCGGCGGCTCGTTCAGACGGCTTTATCCCGCCTTCCAACCAGACAATGATCGTCATGCCCTCCCCGCCGCAGCGTGACGGACCCCACGACTTTGTAGGCTCTCAGCTTCATCCGGGCGGGGCAAGACACGTAACGCGCGGCGAACACCGAGCGCTTGACTCATAGGCGACAAACAATCAATTCTTTTTCCGCTCCATTCAAGACCAAGGCTTGCGGTTGAATGGCCGATCGCGCGGCCGCGGTTGGCCGTGCTTTTCGCTTTACCCGCTGTTTTGAGCGATGCAATCGTTTCTACTCCAGATGCGCGGGCCGCGACGACGGCGACAACGGCATTCCGGAGCTTTCTGCGCCGCAAGACAACGAGGTCGAAACCTCGATAAATCACGGAGGAATTCACCATGGCCGCGCTCGTGCCGCCGGAAGATTTGCCCAAATGGGTTCCTGGAGACATCCTCTGCGCCAGCGACAATCTCGGCTGGAAACATGTCGCGTTACGCTCCTATCATTATCGCGGCCAGGACGTGATCGTCCCCGCCATGCGGGATTTCATACTTGTCGGCTATTCCATGGGCGCGACGCCCATGCAGCGGCGTTTCGAAGGCCAGTGGTCGCGCGCCACCTGCGCGCCCGGCGCCGTCTCGCTCCTCACCCGCGCGGAAAAATCGCATTGGTGCTGGACGGAGACGATCGACGTGACGCATGTCTATCTTTCGCCGGAACTGGTTGTGGATGTCGCGAGCGAAGTTTTGGAGCGGCCGGTTCTGGAAGTGACTCTCGCGGACATCCTGCGCACCGACGACCCCCAGGTCACCGCGGCGATGGGAGCGATCGCCGGGGAGGCGCTGGCGCAGGGGCTCGGTGGTTCGCTTTACGTCGAAAGCGTCGCGCGGGCGCTGAGCATTCACCTGCTGCGAAAATATGCTTCCGTCAGCGGCCGCCGCCCGCCGCCCAACTGCGAGCTGACCGCCGCGCAAAAGCGCCGGATCGTCGAATATATCGACGCCAATCTGGACAAATCGCTCGATCTCAAATCGCTCGCGGCGGTGCTGAATCTCAACGCCTGCAATTTCGCCCAGCAGTTCAAGCGCTGCACCGGCATGGCGCCTTACGCATTCGTCATTGAACGCCGGGTGGAGCGCGCGCAGCGCCTGCTGTCGCTGACCTCCCTGCCGATCAAGCAAATCGCGGCGAGTTGCGGCTTTTCCGATCAGGCGCATCTAACCCGCCTGTTTCTGCGCAGCCGCCAGCGGACGCCCGCCGCCTTCCGCAAGGAATGTTGGGGCGGCGAAGAGCGGCAGTCCTGACAGGCGGCGGCGCACGCCACGAAATCCTTCAAACAAAATGTCCGTTCCGTTCAATACCCGCCGCCCATGTCCCGCGTAGGGTGCCCACGTACGGATGTGCGGCAGGCCGCGTGAAAGCGGCGGCCGCGCGGCCGCACCCCGGATGCAATAATGCGGTGGGGCAACAAAGCGGAGGATTTACGCGCATGAGCACGGATATACGCATGCCCGAGGGAGTAGCGGGCGAAGGAAAGACGCAGAAACTGGACGCAATGGTCATCGGCGCCGGCGTCGCCGGGCTTTACCAGCTGCATCAGCTCAGAAACCAGGGCTTGAACGTCCGCGCCTACGATACGGCTTCGGATGTCGGCGGCACTTGGTACTGGAATCGTTACCCCGGCGCGAAATTCGACTCCGAAGCCTATATTTACCAATATCTCTTCTCGGAAAGCCTCTACAAAGGGTGGAGCTGGAGCGAGCGTTTTCCCGGCCAGCCGGAGATCGAACGCTGGATGCACTATGTCGCCGACAGCCTCGACCTGCGCAAGGACATCCAGTTCGAAACCACCATTGTCAGCGCGCATTACAATGACGACACGCGCCGCTGGATCATTCGCACCGATCGCGGCGAAACAATCGACGCGCAATTCCTGATCACCTGTTGCGGCATGCTTTCCGCGCCGATGAGCGAATTGTTCCCCGGCCAGGACAGTTTTCGCGGCCAGATTTTCCACACGGCGCGCTGGCCGCACGAGCCGATCGACCTCGCCGGCAAGCGCGTCGGCGTCGTCGGGATCGGCGCGACCGGCATCCAGGTCATCCAGACCATCGCAGACAAGGTCGGCAGCCTGAAGGTTTTCGTCCGCACGCCGCAATATGTGCTGCCGATGAAAAACCCCAAATACGACGCCGACGACGTCAAGGCCTACAAGGACCGCTTCCTTGAGCTGAAGAACACACTTCCGCACACATTCAGCGGCTTCGAATATGATTTCATGTACAAATGGGACGAGCTGACTCCGGCCAGGCGGCGCGAGGTTTTGGAGGATATTTACGCCAACGGCTCACTGAAACTCTGGCTCGCCTCCTTCGCCGAAATGTATTTCGACCCGGCGGTGAGCGAAGAGGTTTCGGAATTCGTGCGGGAAAAGATGCGCGCGCGGTTGCGCGATCCAAAGCTGTGCGCGATGCTGATCCCGGGCGATTATGGTTTCGGCACCCATCGCGTGCCGCTGGAGACCAACTATCTCGAAGTCTACCATCGGCCGAATGTCGAGTCCGTCAGCGTCAAGGACAATCCCATCGTCGCCATTACGTCGGAAGGGATCAAGACCGCCGACGGCGCCGTACACGAACTCGACATCATCATCCTCGCCACGGGATTCGACGCCGGCACCGGCGCGCTGACGCGCATCGACATTCGCGGCAAAGGTGGCCGCTCGCTGAAGGAGGATTGGGGCAGGGACATACGCACCACGCTGGGACTCCAGGTGCACGGCTATCCCAACATGTTCACCACCGCCGTGCCGCTCGCGCCTTCGGCCGCGCTGTGCAACATGGCCACCTGCCTGCAGCAGCAGACGGAATGGATTGCCGATTGCGTCAGCTTCATGCGCGAAAAAGACCTGTCGGTGATCGAACCGACGGCCGAAATGGAGGAGAACTGGGTTCGCCATCACGACGAAACCGCCGCTGCGACCCTGATTTCGAAAACGAACTCCTGGTATACTGGCTCGAACGTGCCGGGCAAGCCGCGCCGCGTCCTGGCCTATACCGGCGGGGTCGGAGCTTATCGCCAGAAATGCGACGAGGTCGCCGCCAGCGGCTATCAGGGCTTTGTGATGGCGGCCTAGCCGCGCGCGCCGATCGGCCGCATGCGGAATGAAGCGATGAAATGCGAGCGCGCAAAAGGGCGCGTTGCGGCGTGAATTGTTTGTGACGAGCGGCGTCTGCAGGTGTCCGGCAGGCGCTGCTCGCAACGGAGGAAGGCGCGACCGTCGCGACCGCGGCGAGCGCCTGGGCTATGTCGATTTTGGCATTTTCGCCGAATCCTATTTCCGTCGTTTCGGCGAATTGGCATCGCAGACTTTGGAGTGCGCGCCCCGGCGCTGAAAAAGAATGCTGTTCCGAGACATCGCCCGCCGAACGGAAGCAGCGGCCCCGCGCGACTGGTTGTTGAATTCGGACCTTCGGCGAAAGACCGAATGATCGAGGAGGAAACGTAAGATGAGGACGACATTGCAAGTAGGCTGCGACGAAATTCCCGCCCGGCTCACGCGTGGTCCGCAACGCGTCCTCGGCGTGGTCGCCATGATCACCATCAGCGCGACGCACTGACTTTCCAAATGGAGCGGTCTCTGGGGCCGATCAGCCGGAAGCCGACCGGCGGCTTTCGAGCAAGGCGCATAATGGTGACGCTGTCATCGGAGCCTGTGGTAGTTGCATGCTCTGATCAGTGGGCCGTCGGTCAGGCGTAGACAACGAAGCGAGCGCGATTACCAGGAAATATTAATAGCATCTTGCCCGGTTGCAGTCGGATCACTTCGAGGGACGCAGACCATCAGCCTCCGAGCGAGATGTTTACGTCGGGGTTCTCGTCGACCCAGCCGGTGAAAACCTGCCAAGCGAGGGCTAGCAGGGTTGCGCCGACGAACATCCAGATGATCCCACCCGTCGCCATACCGCCAAGTGCGCCGACAAGGATGACGGGCATCGGCACATCCACGCCGCGGCCGAGCATCAGCGGCTTGAGCACGTTGTCCGCCATGCCGGAGACGAGCAGAAGCGCGGTGTAGATGAGAGCCTCGCCCGTGCCGCTCGCCGCGCGACCAGATCCAGATGATCGCCGGCAGCGTTACGATCACCGCGGGAACCTGGGCGATGCCAAGCACCAGAACCACCGCGGCGAGCGCGCCGGCCCACGGCACTCCCGCGACGAGGAGGGCAAGGCCGACGAGGATCGCCTGGATGAGCGCCACCCCCACCACGCCCAGTGCGACGGCGCGAATGGTCGCGATGGAGAGCCGCGCGAGGCTCGCCCCGCGCGGCTGCCCGGCGATGCGCTCGAAGACGGACAGGCAACCGCGGGCGCCGTGTTCCCCGAAGGCCAGGAAGACGCCGGCGAGGACGAGGGCGCCGAGAAAGGCGAGCAGGCCGCCGCCGATGCTGGCGACGAAGCCGAGCGCGGCGCCGGCAAGATCGCTGATCTTCGGCTGCATACTTTGCACGAGGGCGGGCAGATCGTCGTGCGCCTGGCTCCACACGGCGTGGAGTTTCCTACCAATGAGCGGCCAGGCGGCAACCGTCTCGGGCGGAGACGGGATCCGCAATGTGTTCTGCTGCACGGCCTCGATCAGGGTCCGGATGGAATCGCCCAGCGAACTCATCAACACGCCGATAGGCACGACGAACGCGGCAATCCCAAGCAGCGCCAGCAGGGTCGCGGCGAGCCCGGGCCGCCCGCCAAGACGGGCCGTGATGCGCAAGTGGAGCGGGTAGAGAATCACCGCGAAAATCAGGGCCCAGATCGCGAGCGGAAGGAAGGGGGCGAGAACGCGGTAGCAGAGCAGCGCCATCCCGAGGAGAAGGGCGGCGCGGATCAGGACCTCGAGGAGGCGGCGCGCAAGGCGCCGTTCGAGGTCCGCGTCGGGCGTGGGGAACGGCGTCATAATCGAGTCACCACACGAATTGTCCAAAATCACATGCTAAGCTGAATATTCATGAAATCAACGCGCTCGCAAACCGGGCAAGCGCGCGTCGCCCACGCCTTGAGCGAAACAACAGCCCGACAATGAGGCGCGTCCTGTCTCTTCAGGGGCCGCCTGAGAAGAACAGCGCCGCGCATAAGATGTGTCAGCGGTCGAACCAGCGATATTGGAGACGGATCGCAACTTTATCTGGTCAACGCTAGTGGCTTTCAGATCATGCGGGAATGCCTGTTGCGGTTTCGCGAAATTGGGAGCCTTCTCACCTGAAAGGGGGCCCATCGTGAGCGGAGCATTCAGGAAGGCGGAAGGCGCCTTGAGGCGATATTTCGCCGCGGACCACATACCGGGGCTCGCCACCGCCGCCGTCGTCCTGCGCAAGTCGCTCGCCTATGCGACGATCGCGCAGCTGCCCGCGCAGGCCGGCCTGTTTTCCGCGCTGGTTCCGATGGCGATCTACGCCGTGCTCGGCGTCATCGGCGCTGTTCCGGCGGGCGGCGGAACCCCCCAGACCTCGGTGGCCCTCAACGCCGGGTCGAGCGTGCAGGCGACGTGGCTCGTGGTCGCGGCGGCGGGCGCTGGCGACGCTGCTCTTCCTGCGCCGGTTCTCGCGCTCATGCCTCACGCGACCTTGGCGGCCGTGGTCATCGCTTATTCCATCGGGCTGGTGGATTTCGCGGGCATGGCGGCGATCCGCAAGGTTCGAAGCATCGAATTCCATTGGCCGGTGGTCGCCTTCATCGGCGTCATGACGCTGGGCGCGCTCAAGGGCGTCGTCGCGGCCATTGTGCTTTCGATGGGAAGCCTCATCCGGCTCACCAACGATCCGCGCGTCACTCTGTCTCCGTGGCGCCGTCAGAGGCGACGAAGTCGTTCCAGCTCTGACGTCGCATGGGAGCCAGGCAAGCCAACGGGTCGCTGGTTCATCCGAGACAGCCCGCATATTCCAACGCGTCCTCCGCAGGTAGCGCCCTTTGCATGACGGACTCCAACCCAACCTGGAAGAATATCAGGGTCGCAGTTCAGGGGTCAGGATAGCAACCGACGCTGTTCATTTTTGTGGAAGCCGTTATGTTTCTCAAATGGGCCAGCCGTCCAACGATCCGGGCAATGATACCGGTGATTTGATCCTCAAGGTGACGCCTCCGCGCGCGCCGCAAAACTTCCAGGCTCGGCCTCGGCTTTCTGCCGGCGCCGAAGAGGATTTCAGGAGGCCAATCATACTTGTCGAGGCGCCGGCCGGGTTCGGCAAGACGTCGCTTCTGGCGCAATGGCGGCGCGAGTTTCTCGCCGCGGGCGAAGTGGTGGCTTGGCTGACGGCGCAGGACATTGACGAACCCCAGCGTTTCGCGCAGGCGCTCGTTCTGGCGTTTCGATTGGGCTCCGGACGACCGAAATTCGGTCACGCGCTGCTCAACTCCGCCAGCCCGAGGGGTTTGGAAAACGTCACCCTCTGGTTGGCCGAAGTCGCTCAAACCGCCGCGAGCGCGGTTTTGATCGTTGATCGCGCGCATCTCCTGCCCCAGGCTTCGCTCGAGGCCCTGGCCTATGTCGCAAGGAACCTTCCGGCCAACCTGCGGCTGGTCATCTCGTCGCGTGCGAATCGCAAGTTCGGGATCGACGATCTCGTCGCCTATGGCGAATGTGTCGTCATCGGATCCCAAATCCTTCAGTTCCGCCTCGACGAAACCGCGCGATTGGTCCGGTCCCGCTTTGGCGGAGCCGCACGCCCCGAAATTGCGGCGAAGCTGCAGGAGTTCACCGAAGGTTGGCCCTTGGGCCTGCAACTCGTGCTGTCGATCATCGGGCGCGGCGGAGATCCCCAATCCGAAATCGCCAGCCTGCAGCGCAGCGGAGGATTTTCGCATTCCCGGTTCCTCGGCCTCCTTCTGGCGGACCTGGATCCCGAGGACCTTGGCGTTTTGACGCGCGTGTCCATCCTTGACGATCTCCATGCCGATCTTTGCCGGTTTGTCCTCGGGTCGGGCGGCGAAAGTCGCCGGCTTGAACGGATTTCTAGCGATACGGCGGTCTTCGTGGCGGCGGAGAACACGGGGTGGTTCAGAATGCACTCGTTTGTGCGCAATGAATTCCGACGCCGTTTCGCCGGTCTTCCGCCACAGGAGCAGAGCGAACTACACACGCGTGCGTCGCTTTGGCTGGCGGAACGCGGCATGGCCGAGGCGGCCGCGCTTCATGCTCTTGCCTGCGGCGCCAGCGAGCGGGCATATGAACTTGCGGAACGGAGCCTTTACGAAGCCCTCATCCATCGGGGGCGGCAGGGGACCGTCGACATCCTGCTGGCGCGGATCAAGACCGAGGAACTGGACAAGCGTCCAAAACTGCTCCTGACAAAAGCATGGTCGCTCGCCATCAGCGAAAAGCATGGGGAAGTGAGCGACGT
The DNA here is from genome assembly GCA_963815815.1 of uncultured Alphaproteobacteria bacterium. Taxonomy (GTDB): domain Bacteria; phylum Pseudomonadota; class Alphaproteobacteria; order Rhizobiales; family Beijerinckiaceae; genus Methylocapsa. The sequence continues at coordinate 418,874 of CAWFIA010000001.1, read as the reverse complement.
CGTCTCGCGGATTCTGGCTCGGCCGAACGTGAGCGAGGCGCTGCGGTGCGAATGCGCGATGATCCTGAGCGGAGGAGCGGTTTTCGCCGACGACCCCGACGCTTTCGTCCGTCTGCACGATCCATGGGCCGAAGCGCCGCCCTTGCGGGATCCGATCCTGCTGCACCTTCACGCCAATCGCTCGGGCTTTCGAATGTTGATCGAGGGCGATCCGCCCATGGCCCGCCTGCGGCTCAAGCAGGCCCCGCAATACGAAACCGGCCTCGCCCACGCCTATCTGAGCCGATGGACCGATTTCATCCACGCACTCAGTTACCTCTGGGAAGGACAGGTTTCGACGCTCGAGCAGTCGTTGTCCCCCAAGCTCTTGCGGATCGAGGACGAACTCGGGCGGCGGCATCCGCTCGCGGCCATGACCGCGTCGCTGCTGGCCGCGGCCTTCTGGGATGGCGGCCATCCCGACGCGGCCGAGACGCTTCTCGCCAATCGCCTGGACGTGCTGGAGCGCAGCGGTGTCCCTGAAGCCGTGCTGCTCGGCTATCGGACACTGGGACGGATGGCATGGGCCAGGGGCGCCGAGAACCAGGCTCTCGAATTTCTGGGCGGTCTTCACGCGATCGGTCAAGCCCGGAATCTGCCGCGACTTTGCGTCGCGAGCCTTGCCGACCAGGCGCGTTTGAATTCCCATCGTTTCCGGGCCAGCACCTGCTCCGACCTATGCGCCCGTATCGACGATCTGCTGGCCGATGGGAGCCTCCCCCGGGGACGCCTCTGGCGGCGGAGCGTGAATCTTCTTGCCGACACAGCGAAGGTTTACGCCAGGATCGCGGCTCGGGACTGGGCCGGGGCCTTGGGGCCATTGCTGCGCGCGGAGGAAGCGGCGCAAAAGACGCGGATGGGTCGGCTGCGCATCGAGCTCCTTGGATTGCGCGCCTTCGTTCTGTCCAAGACTGGCAAGGACTCGATCGACTTGCTGAAGGAAGCCGTCGACCTTGCCGGGTCCTATGGCTTGCAGCGCGTTTTTGCCGACGCTCACCCCGCCGTTGGAGCCTGGGTCGAAGAGGTCGTCGGCGGTGTAGGAGGAGTAATGGACCGACCGGTCACTGAAAAGCCGCGCCCTGCGGCGCTCGTCCCGCCTTCAGCCGCCGCCGGACGCGCCGCGCCCAGCTCTGCGCTGACGCCGAAGGAGCGGCAGGTCCTCGAACTGCTTGCCCGGAACTTCTCGAACAAGGAAATCGGCATCGCCATGCAGGTGGGCGAGGAGACGATCAAGTGGCATGTGAAAAACCTGTTCTCCAAACTGAGCGCTTTTTCGCGGAAACAAGTCGTCATGCGCGCGCGCCTGCTGGGATTTCTGACGCCGGAACCCTGACGTCGAATATTGCGTTTGTTTGCGGACAGATCGTGACGGGAAAGGCTGCGTTCGAGACCGGGTTATTCCTTTCGCCGGCTCCCGTCCGCCATGCTGGCCCCCCTGAGGCGGAATGGCTCCCCCCCGTCGTGGGGAGGGGACGCACGCGCGCCTTTTACTTATAAAATACATGATATACAAACGAAACGCCGGAACAGACGGCCTTCGCCAGAAAGGCGCCCCTGCCCGGCAGGGAGAACTTCCATGACAGCAACCGCGGCCAACCCGACGATCGTCAGCGCGCCAGCCGTCGCGCCAGCGTCGTCTCTCGGCGCGTCGATCCGCGTCGAGCAGCTCACCTGCGCGATCGGCGCCGAGATCACCAACGTCAACCTCGGCGCAGCCAGCCGCGACCCGGCCCTGGTCGCCGAGATCAAGTCCCTGCTGTTGCAGCACAAGGTGCTGTTCTTCCGCGACCAGGACATCACCCGCGCGGAGCATGTCGCCTTCGCCAGGCATTTCGGCGAGCTCGAAGACCATCCGGTCGCGGGCAGCGACCCCGATCATCCGGGGCTCGTGCGCATCTACAAGGATCCGGATTCGCCCATCCAACGCTATGAGAACGCCTGGCACTGCGACGCGACCTGGCGGGAAAAGCCGCCGATGGGCTGCGTGCTGCGCTGCGTCGAGTGTCCCCCGGTCGGCGCCGATTTGATATGGGCCAACATGGTCCTCGCCTATGCGAAGCTGCCCGAAACGATCAAGACCCAGATCGCGGGACTGCGCGCGCGCCATAGCATCGAAGCCACCTTCGGCGCGGCGATGCCGATCGAGAAGCGCCTGGCGCTGAAGGCCCAGTTCCCGGACGCCGAGCACCCGGTCGTCCGCACCCACCCGGAAACCGGCGAGAAGGTTTTGTTCGTCAACGCATTCACGACCCATTTCACCAATTTCCACACGCCGGAAAACGTCCGCTACGGTCAGGACTACGCTCCCGGCGCCGCCCTGCTGCTTCACTATCTCATGAGCCAGGCGCAGATCCCCGAATATCAGGTGCGCTGGCGCTGGAGGCCCAACAGCATGGCGATGTGGGACAACCGGTCCACGCAGCACTATGCGGTGATCGACTACCCGCCGTGCCATCACAAGCTGGAGCGCGCCGGCATCATGGGCGACGCGACTTTCTAACACCGCTCCCGGCCAGGCGCCGGAAGCCGCCCTCTGCCGGGGATGCGGACAAGCGGTTTCTCGAAGCTGCTCGCAGCAGGCTGATGCGAAGGGCTTGCATAGCAACGCTCGCGGGGCCTTGCGCGAAAAGTGCGTGAGGCGGGGCGCTCGCGAATCAAGTCAAAAACAGTGATTTTAGTTTGTCGAGCGACGCGGCGCCAAAAGAGCCGCCGCGTCGCCGCTTGGTCTGCGCAGCGGGGCCGCGAACAGGCGTCATTTCATCGCATTCCCGCTCCGTCAAATTCCGCGGAAAACAAATGAACGCGCTCAACGGCTATGACATTGTAGCCCGGCTCCCGTCCGCCATGCCGGCCCGCCAACCGTCCCGCGATGGGTTTCGCGCCGCATTCCCCCCTGAGGCGGAATGGCTCCCCCCCGTCGTGGGGAGGGGACGCACGCGCGCCTTTTACTTATAAAATACATGATATACAAACGAAACGCCGGAACAGACGGCCTTCGCCAGAAAGGCGCCCCTGCCCGGCAGGGAGAACTTCCATGACAGCAACCGCAGCCAACCCGACGATCGTCAGCGCGCCAGCCGTCGCGCCAGCGTCGTCTCTCGGCGCGTCGATCCGCGTCGAGCAGCTCACCTGCGCGATCGGCGCCGAGCTTCAGAACGTCAACCTCGGCGTAGCCAGCCGCGACCCGGCCCTGGTCGCCGAGATCAAGTCCCTGCTCTTGCAGCACAGGGTGCTGTTCTTCCGCGACCAGGACATCACCCGCGCGGAGCATGTCGCCTTCGCCAGGCATTTCGGCGCGCTCGAAGACCATCCGGTCGCGGGCAGCGACCCCGATCATCCGGGGCTCGTGCGCATCTACAAGTCGCCGGACCAGCCGAACGACCGCTACGAGAACTCGTGGCACTGCGACGCGACCTGGCGGGAAAAGCCGCCTTTCGGCTGCGTGCTGCGCTGCGTCGAATGTCCGCCGGTCGGCGGCGACACGATGTGGGCCAATATGGTCCTCGCCTATGCGAAGCTGCCGGAGCACATCAAGACCCAGATCGCGGGACTGCGCGCGCGCCATAGCATCGAAGCCACCTTCGGCGCGGCGATGCCGATCGAGAAGCGCCTGGCGCTGAAGGCCCAGTTCCCGGACGCCGAGCACCCGGTCGTCCGCACCCACCCGGAAACCGGCGAGAAGGTTTTGTTCGTCAACGCGTTCGCGACCCATTTCACCAATTTCCACACGCCGGAAAACGTCCGCTACGGTCAGGACCACGCTCCCGGCGCCGCCCTGCTTCTGCAATACCTGATCAGCCAGGCGCAGATCCCTGAATACCAGGTGCGCTGGCGGTGGAGGCCCAACAGCATGGCGATGTGGGACAACCGGTCCACGCAGCACTACGCGGTGATCGACTACCCGCCGTGCCATCGCAAGATGGAGCGCGCCGGCATCATGGGCGACGCGCCCTTCTGACGCCGCTCCCGGCCGGGCGCCGGAAGCAGATATTCGAAAAATCGCAGCTCAAAACGCAAGAGAGAGAGTAAGCTCATGAACTTCCTCGATGGTTCCCTGTTTCCCGAAAACCAGGAAAAGCTGGTGATCACTGTGGCGCCCTATGGTCCCGAATGGATGCCCTCGGACTTCCCGGAGGACATTCCGATAACCATGGACGATCATGTCCAGAAGGCGGTCGACTGCTACAATGCCGGCGCGACCGTTCTTCACGCCCATGTCCGCGAGTTGGACGGCAAGGGCTCGAAGCGCCTCTCGATGTTCAACGAGCTTCTGGCCCGTCTTCGCGAAGCCGTCCCGGACATGATCCTGCAGGTCGGCGGCTCGATCTCTTTCGCGCCGGAGGGCGAGGGTGAAACCGCCAAGTGGCTGTCGGATGACACGCGTCACATGCTGGCCGAGTTGAATCCCAAGCCCGACCAGGTGACGCTTGCCATCAACACTAACCAGATGAATGTCGTCGAGCAGATGTGCGAGGCCGACCTCGTCGGCACGTCTTTTGCCGATGCCGCGACTTACCGGGCCTATCGCGAGATGACCATTCCCGCCGGGCCGGAATGGGTCGAGGAGCATATCCGCCGGCTCAGCGCAAACGGCATTCAGACGCATTTCCAGCTCGCCGGCATCACCCAGATGGAGACGGTGGAGCGGATGATGCGCCGGGGCGCTTGCAACGTGCCGCTGATCCTGACCTGGGTGGCGATCGGCGGCGGTTTTGAGGCGCCGAACATCTACAATCTCGCCAATTTCGTCCGGGCGGTTCCGGACGGCGCGGTGCTGACGGTCGAAACCTCGATGCTGAACGTCCTGCCGCTCAACATGATGGCGATCGCCATGGGCCTGCATGTCCGCTGCGGCAACGAAGACAATCTCTGGAGGCAGGACCGCAGCGGCAAGATGACGAGCGTCGAGCAGATCGAGCAGCTCGTCCGGATTTCGCGCGAATTCGGCCGCGAGATCGCCGACGGCAAGGAGGCGCGCCGCATCTATCGCATCGGCGAGTTCTACAACAGCGCCGACGAGACGCTGGCCCGCAACGGCTTCGCGCCGAACCGCAGGCCCGCGCGGGCGGTGCGGCAGGCCGCGGAGTAATTTAGATGATGACCGAACCGACCATCTTGATCGTGCCGGGCCTGCGGGATGATGTCCCCGCCCACTGGCAGACGCTGCTCGCGGCGCGGCTCGACCGCGTCCGGACGGTTCCGCCGATGGGCCGCGCCGATCTCGATTGCAGGAGCAAGGTCGAGGCGATCGAGCGGGAGGCCCAGGCGATCGACGGGCCGGTCATCATCGTCGCCCATAGCGGCGGCGCGGTGATGGTCGCGCATTGGGCGGCGCAAACGCGCCGCCCGATCCTCGGCGCGCTGCTCGCGACGCCGCCGGATTTCGAACAGCCGATGCCGGAAGGTTATCCGACGATCGCGGAATTGCGCGCCGGCGGCTGGCTGCCGGTGCCTCGCGCGCCTCTGCCGTTCCCGAGCATTGTCGCGGCGAGCCGCAACGATCCGCTGGGTCGCTTCGAGCGCGTCGCGGAGCTCGCCGCCTGCTGGGGCGGCCGGCTGGTCGACCTCGGCGAGGTCGGCCATCTCAATCCCGCCTCCGGCTATGGCGAATGGCCGGATGCGGAAGTCTTTATTGGTGAGCTGGCGAAAGGCGAGCGGGGCGCGACGTCCCGCGCCGACGCGGCGCTTGGAGCGGGAAAATGAACCGCGCGATCAGGTTTTACGAGACGGGCGGCCCCGAGGTCCTCAAGCTTGAGAATGTCGAGGTCGGAGAACCGGGCCCGGGCGAGGCGCGCGTCCGCCACGCCTATGTCGCCGTCAACTTCATCGACACCTATTTCCGGACCGGGGTCTATCCGCTGCCGCTGCCCAACGGCCTGGGATCCGACGCGGTCGGGATCGTCGAGGCCGTGGGGCCCGACGTCACCGATGTGAAGGTCGGCGACCGGGTCGGCTATCTGCTCGGACCGCAAGGCGCCTACGCCGATGTGCGCGTCATGCCGGCTGCTGTTCTGATTCCGATTCCGGACGCGGTCTCCGACCGCGCCGCGTCGACGCTGATGATGAAGGGCATGACGGTCCAGTATCTGTTCCGCCAGGTCTTTCCGCTGAACGGCGGCGAGACCATTCTTTATCACGCCGCCGCCGGCGGCGTCGGCCTGATCGCCTGCCAATGGGCGCGGGCCATCGGCGTCGCGATGATCGGCGTGGTCAGCACCGACGAGAAGGCCGCCGCCGCCAAAGCGAACGGCTGCGCGCACACGATCGTCGCGTCGCGCGAGAACATCGCCCAGCGCGTGCGCGAAATCACCGGCGGCAAGGGCGTTCCGGTCGTCTACGATTCGGTCGGCAAGGATACGCTCGAGGCGTCGCTCGACAGCCTCATGCCGCGCGGCAGCCTGGTCAACAACGGCACCTCGTCGGGGCCGGTCGTCATCGACACCCGGGTTCTCGCCATGAAAGGCAGCATCTGGCTGACGCGTCCGGCGATGATGCACTATGCGACGCCGCGCTCGCACATGCTCGACATGGCCCGCGAGATGTTCGACCTGGTCGCGGCGGGCAAGATCGCCAGCGAGCCGGGCCAGGTGTTTCCGCTCGCGGCGGCGGCGGAGGCGCATCGCGCGCTGGAGTCGCGGAAGACGATCGGCGCCACCGTGCTGACGCCCTGAGAGTCGGAAAAGAAAAAACGTTCGGGAGGAACGCCATGCATATGCCATCCGCAAACTCCGAACGCGCGGATCCGGACAGCTATCTGTTCGGACCGCGCCAGGCCTGGTTCGCCTATGCGATGACCGTCAGCCTGATGATTTTGGACTATGTCGACCGGCAGGTGATCGTCTCGATCTTTCCGCATCTCAAGGCGGAATGGGGGCTCACCGACACCGAGCTTGGCGGGCTCGTCTCGGTCGTCTCGGTGACCGTGGCGCTCTTCAGCATTCCGGTCGCGCTCTTCGCCGACCGCTTCAGCCGGGTGAAGTCGATCGTGGTCATGGCTGTGGTGTGGAGCCTGGCGAGCATTTCCTGCATGTTTGCGCGCAATTACGGCCTTCTGTTCGCCGCGCGGGCCACGGTCGGGCTTGGCGAGGCTGGCTACGGCTCGGTCGGCGCCGCGCTGATCGTGGGTCATTTTCCGCGGCGCATGCACGGCTCCTTGCTGGGCGGCTTCTTCGCCTCGGCCTCGGTCGGATCCGTCATTGGCGTTCTGCTCGGCGGCTTCATCGCGGCCCATTGGGGCTGGCGGGCGGCGTTCGGCGTCGTGGGCTTTCCCGGCCTCGCGCTCGCGCTGCTGTACCTGTTCGTGAAGGACTATCGGACGGCTGATCTCGTCGCCGCTGAAGGATCGGCGCGCCGCGACGTGGTTGCGACCGCCAAGCAGATCGCGCGCAGCATTTTCCGGCCGCGGACCATGCTGTTGGTCTGTCTCGGCGGCGCCGCGCAGCTCATCGTGGTCTCCACGCTGTGGGCCTGGCTTCCGAGCTACCTGAACAGGACCTGGGACATGCCGGCCGATCAGGCGGGCGCGAAGGCGGCTCTCGTCGTCCTCGCCGGCGCCTTCGGCAGCGTGATCTGGGGCGCTGTCGCGGACCGCGCCGGCCGCAGGGCCCTGAGGCGGAAGCTTTATGCGGTGTCGGCGCTCACTTTGGCCTCGATGGCGACGCTCATCTTCGCCTTCGCGGCTCCGGGCTGGGGCTTCACGACGACCGCGTCCGCGCAACTCGTCTTGATCGTGCTCGGCGCTTTTCTGGCCGCCTGCACGGTCGGCCCGGTCGCCGCCGTCGTCCTTAACGTGATGCACCCCTCGGTGCGCGCCACCGGGGGGTCTGTGCTGGCGTTGTTCCAGAACCTCTTCGGTCTGGCCGCGGGTCCGCTGATCGCCGGCGTGGCGTCCGACCATTGGGGTCTCGAGACCACGATGATTTTCATGCCGCTGTTCTCCCTCGTCGCGGCCGTCATGTTCCTGCTCACCGTCAGAACCTACGAGGAGGATGTGAAACACGTTCGCGAGCAGATTGCGGCGCAGGCGAAGCCTTTCGGCGGGGAAGCCGCCGCCCAAACCGTCGCTGGACATTGAGGATGGCAACAAATCGCTCAGAATGCGACGGGCGACGAAAATAAACGATGTTTTTTGGGGGCGAACAAATGAAAGCCGTGATTTTTCGGTGACAGCCAAAAAGCGTTTCGTGTGTCAAAGTTTGCTCTGCGCCGCAGGTCGCCAAGAAGCTTGATCCGGACAACGGGGGAAATTGCAATGAGAACTCTTCGCACAAGCGATAGGGGTCGAAATCTTTGGGCCGCGGCGAGCGCCGCGTGCTCGGTTCTGCTGCTGATGGCGCAGCAAACGCGCGCGGACGAATTCAAGGTCGGCGACGTCGACTTCAATTATTCAGGCGTCGCGACCATGGGCACCGAAATCAGGACGGCCGGGCGCGACCCGGTGCTGATTTTTGCGCCGAACGGCAAAAAAATGGGCATTCCCGCGACGGCGACCAGCGGCTCGAACCAGGACGACGGCAACCTGAACTATGGGTCGGGGCAGGTCGTTTCAAGCGTCGCCAAGGCCTACGCCACGATCGATGCGCGTTATCAGAATTTCGGCGTCTTTGTCACCGCCAAGGTCTGGGGCGACTTCACCGAGGCGTATGGGGACGTCCCGTGGGGCAATTATCCCAATGGATATTCGGCGGGGAGTCCGCTCGGCACGGCGGGCTTCAATCCGCGAGATATGCCTTTCGGCGCCGCGTTTCAACAAGCCTATGGCTATGCCAAGCAGAAATTCGATGACGTGAGCTTCGAAGGCCGAGTCGGCGAGATCAACGTCCCCTGGGGCATATCGACCGCGATCCCGGGCGGCTTGTTCTACGCCGTCAACGCCATCGATTTTGCCGCGGTCGTCCGGCCCGGCGCGCAGGCCGCCGAATTGACGATCCCGACGCCCGGCGCCTTCGGCCGCCTGGGCTTCCTGCAGGACAAGGCCACGCTTGAAGGCTTCGTGCTGTTCCAGGGGCCCAGAAGCGTAATCCCGGGGTGCGGCACGTTCTTCTCGTACGCCGACTGGGCCGCGCCCGGTTGCAACAATGTCTTTTTCAGCCCCACGTTGGCCGACCCGACGTCCTTTAAGACCGATTTCGCGCTCAATCGCGAAGCGGCGCCGTATCCCAACGACGTGAATTATGGCGCCGGCGGCACGTATACAGTAGATGCTCTGCTGACCAAGTTCGGGCTCTATTACGCCCATGTGGATCAACCCACCCCCGTCGGCAGCACCATCAAGACCTTGCGCACCGGCTCCACCTTTTTTATTCCAGGCAATCCTGGCGGTCTCAACCCCGCTTACGACGTCGCATATCTTCCCGCCTTCAATTCAGCCACGATCAACTTCACCACACAAATTAAGAGCACGGGCACGACGCTTTACGGAGAATATGTCTTCAGCCCGAACAAGCCCGTCAATTTCAACGCCGCGGACCTTGTCTCTGCGGTCGCCGGGCCCCAGTTTCCGACGCCTTTGCGCGGGCTCTACAATGCGCTGCCTCCTGGCGGCGTTCTCGAAGGCTTCGATCGCCTTGAAGTCGGCAATCTTGACCTTGGCGTTCGCCAGGTCGTGCCGTCGATCCTTTACGCCTCGACGCTGACCCTCGGCGCCGAATTCGCCCTCAAGCAGGTTTACAATCTGCCGGGCGGCGGCTTGCGGTTCGGCCGCTCGGAAGCGTTCGGACAAGGTCCTGTCGCGGGCTTTCCGTGCCCGGCCACCCCGGGCGCCACCCCACAACAGATCGCTGTTCAGTGCACCAACGCGGGTTATGTCACGTCCAACGCCTGGGGCTATCGCCTGACGGCCGAGCTCCACTATGACGACGTCATGGCGCCGGGTCTGAGCGTGATCCCGGCGATCGGACTGATCCATGACGTCTACGGCTGGGCCTATAACGGCGTCTTCAATCAGGGCCGCATCGTGTTGCCGCTCAGGCTCAGGGCGGAATATGGCAAGCAATATTTTGCCGAAGTCGTGTGGGCTCCGGCGCTTCGGATCGCCACTTACGACAATACGTCCGACCGTCAATTCGTAAACCTCTCCGCTGGAATACGTTTCTGAACCGGCCTGTGGCGCGTCCCTCGTGGTCATGCCGCGCGCGGGGCGCTGAATTCTGCTTAACGGAGCAATGAAGTGAAATTGAATCGAATTCTTCCCGTCGCCGGCGTTCTGACCTTGCTGGCCGGCGCGGCCCTGGCTCAGAACATTCCCGCCGGCGCCGGCGCGGGCGTCTATCGGCCGCCCCCGGGCGCCCGCGTCGGCCACGCGGTAAATCCCCGGCACAAGCAGGCGGTGTCGAAGAGCTGCTCGCAGCACAATTGCAAGAGAAGCGGCGGCCGCTGATCGGGTCAAAAAAGTAACCCGGTTTGTCGAGCGGCGCGGCGCCCAAAAAGCCGACGCGTCGATGTTTGGGCTACGCGCCGGGGCCTGACAGCACACTGGAAAATGGTCGTCCGACATTTCCGGCGATCCGCGCCGCAATCACGCCGCCGGATCGCCAAGGACCACGAAGCGCATCGAAAACGCGGGTCCTCGGCGGCAGACTGTGGAAGAAGGTAGCGTCATGAAAATATTGTTGCCCGTGAAGCGGGGTGGTTGATTACAACGTCAAGATCCGGGCGAAGACCGACGGGCCGGGCGTTGAGTTGGCCAATGTGAAAATGTCAATGAATGCGTTCGACGAGATCGCGGTCGAGGAGGCGTTTCGCCTGAAGGAAGCCGGCAACGCCAGCGAAGTGATCGTCGTCTCGATCGGCCCGCAGCAGGCGACCGAGACCCTGCGCACCGGCCTCGCCAGGGGCGCCGATCGCGGCGTGCTGGTCAAGACCGACGCCGCCGTCGAACCGCTGGCGGTGGCCAAAATCCTCAAAGCCGTGGCGTTGGAGGAGCAGCCCGGCCTGATCATCCTCGGCAAACGAGCGATCGACGACGATTCCGCTGCCGGACTTCCAGGACGAACTCGGCAAGATCGGTCGTTAGAATTTTCTTTCGGTGTGATCGTCGCGGCAGGGCGGTTCGGCCTTGCCGCATCCTAGGCACGGCGTTATAGCGACAACACGTCGAACATTAGCGAGTTTTTAACTGGTCGGTGCAGACACGAGTCGCGAGGCAACGACGGTTAAGGCAAAGGCTTACGGGCGCACAAGTTCAACAATGCCGAACAATCGTGAGGTATCATGAGCTCCGATCTTGATACGGACACCGCCTCTGCGCACCAAATCTTTCAGCCCTCTGACGGAATGGAGGGTTTGGCGGCGGGGACGATCGAATCGTCAGCTCAGCCCCAACCGACCAAATGGCGCGCGTTTTTCCATCGGACCTATCCCGGCCTTCTGCTGGCGGCCACAATCGCTTTAGCCGCCACGTGGTTGGCGCAGCAATATCGCACTCCGGTGATGATATTCGCCCTTCTGTTCGGGATGACCTTTCATTTCCTGTATGAGGAGGGCCGCTGCGTCGCGGGGATCGAGTTCTCGTCGAAGGCGGTGCTGCGGGTCGGCGTCGCCTTGCTCGGGGCGCGCATCACGGCGCATCAGATCCTCGAACTGGGAGCGATGCCGATCGCGACCGTGGTAGTGGGCATAGTCACCACCATCGCCCTCGGCGCTTTCGTCGCCCAGAGGCTCGGGCTCAGCCGGTCGTTTGGCGTGCTGTCCGGCGGCGCTGTCGCCATTTGTGGCGCTTCGGCGGCCCTGGCCATCGCTTCGGTGCTGCCGCGCACGCCTGAAAGCGAAAGAGACACGATTCTGACGGTGGTGGCGATAACGCTGCTGTCCACCATCGCCATGATCGTCTACCCGCTGTTCGTGACGGCGCTCGGCTTCGATCACGTTCACGCCGGCATTTTCCTTGGCGGCACCATCCATGACGTGGCCCAGGTTGTGGGCGCGGGCTACTCGATCTCGCCTGAGACCGGCGACGTCGCCACTTACGTCAAGCTGCTGCGGGTCACCATGTTGCTGCCTGTGGTTTTCGCCATCGCGTTCGTGGTCAGCCGCCGAGCCAAGGGCGGCCACAGCAGCGCCAAGGTGAACCTTCCACTCTTTCTGGTCGGCTTCGCCGTCCTCGTTGCGCTGAACAGCTTCGGTCTGTTGCCCAAAGTCGCGGCCGACGCAGCCAATGATGTTTCTCGCTGGTGCCTCGTCACGGCGATCGCGGCGCTGGGCATGAAGACCTCATTCAAGGACCTCGCGGCGGTCGGGTGGAAGCCAATCGCTCTAATGGCGCTGGCGACCGCGTGGATCGCGGCCATTACGGCCATCGCCGTGGCGTTCACCTGAAATATCCAGAATTGCTGACCCCCTTGCGAAAATTGCCCACAGTTGCGGGCGAAGGCGTCCTAGTTCTACTGAATCACAAAATCGAGGGAGATTCGCGTCGCGAGCAAATCTGGTAACTTGTTGATTCGTTGATCGATACCCGGTGTTTGATATGGATCTCTCGAGACCAACCAGCCAAGCGCGTTTTGCCGCCTATGTCGAGGCTCTTGTTGAAGTGATCGGGCATGCCGATCGGGCCAAGCCCTTGAACGATTATTGCGTCGGGCTGTTGATGCCCGGCGAGCGCAAGAGCGTCGAGCCTATGGCGGCGATTGTTGCGCCGACACGCGTCTCGGCCAAACATCAATCGCTTCTGCATCTGGTCGGCGAAGCGCCCTGGTCGGACGAGGCGGTCTTGAGTAAGGTTTTCGAGCTGGTTCTGCCTTCCCTCGAGAGACAAGGCCCCATCGAAGCCTGGATCGTGGACGACACGGGCATTGCGAAAAAGGGGACCCATTCGGTCGGCGTCGCGCGGCAATATTGCGGCAGGCTCGGCAAGCAGGACAATTGCCAGGTCGCGGTGACGCTGTCGATCGCCAATCATACGGCGAGCCTGCCGATCGCCTACCGGCTCTATATGCCGGAGGCATGGGCAAATGATCAGGCACGCCGAAAAAAGGCGCATATCCCCAAGGAGATCGAGTTCAAGACGAAGCCACAGATTGCGCTTGATCAGATCCGTGCGGCTCATGCCGCAGGCGTCGCGCCGGGCGTCGTGCTGGCTGATGCGGGCTATGGCGTGAACGGCGGCTTTCGCGCCGGAGTGACAGCTTTGGATCTGCCTTACGTCGTCGGCGTCCAATCGACGCTGACCGTTTGGCCGCCCGGTCAGGAGCCTCTACCGGCAAAGCCCTGGAGCGGCCATGGCCGCAAGCCGTCTCGTCTGAACCGTGATCTTGAACATCAACCCGTCACGGTCAAGGACCTGGCGCTGAGCTTGAAGAAAAAAGCATGGCGCAGCCTCACCTGGCGCGAAGGTTCGAACACGCCGCTCGCCTCGCGCTTTGCCGCTGTGCGTCTGCGCCCAGCCTCGCGTGATTGCAATCGGACCAAACCGCATCCGCTGGAATGGCTCATTGTTGAGTGGCCGAATGAAGAAGCTGAGCCGACGAAATATTGGCTCTCGACCTTGCCCAAGGACACGCCTTTGCAGGATCTCGTCGACAAGGCCAAATTGCGCTGGCGCATCGAACGCGATTACGAGGAGCTGAAAGGCGAACTCGGATTGGCCCATTACGAAGGTCGAGGTTGGCGTGGCTTTCACCACCACGCGACACTCTGCATCGCAGCTTACGGCTTTCTGATCTGCGAACGGGAAGCGATTCCCCCCTCAGCCTCCTGGCGGCGCAAGATGCCTCCGTTACCCAAAGGTTTTCGACCCCGCGGCGCCGCCGATCCGACCAGAACGTCACGTCGAAAACTCGATCGCGACGATCCGAAAACGGCTCACCGTCGCGCTCGCAAAAACCCTTATGCGATGTCCATGCTGTCAAACAACACACCGCCAGACAGCTACCCATATCCGTTCATGACACAGTAGAACTAGTCGCCCGTGAAGAAATCTGAAAGCTTTGGTCTGCGGGGCTTTCAGGGCGATTTGACGTATTCATTTTTGCTGAAATCGCGATCTTGAAGCGTGGCTTTCTTGCAAATTGATCGACGCCGCCGTCGTCACCAGCCCGTCAATGGCGCCCACATTGGCTGCGCTGGCGCTTCTGGAATTGCTGACTCATTCACGCAGGCTGCGGCTTTTCGGCTTTGCCCTCGCCTTGACGGCGCATTGGGCATGGGATCTGCCGTCGCCGGACTACTCGGCGGAATATTGGCTCTTGCCTAAGGCCGACCCCGACCATATGCCTATCGCCGTGTCGTCGGCGCAAGCGGTGGCGACGGTCGCGCGCTGGCCGAGAAGCTGGTTAATTACCGCGACTATGCCTGTATCGTCGCAGGCTGTGCGCCCAACGGCTGGCAGGGGGGCCAGACCGGCAAGGTGCGGGCGCCGGAGCTCTATTTCGTGGTGGGCATTTCCGGCGAGGTTTCCAACTAAGAAACCGGTTCAAGCGGTCCCGCTGCGCGGGTCCATTTCACTTGCTGACGGCGTCAAACTCGGCGAATCGCCCTCCGGCAAGGCGATCAAATTCCTGCACGGCGGCGCTTATGACGACATCGATTCGACCTACGACCTCATTACCGCCTATCTCGACGAAAAGGGCTCGAGGCGAAGAATCTGTTCGTCGAGGAATATCTGACCGACACCAAGGACAGCGACGATGCCGCGCTGGAGGCGGATATTTACGTGTTTTTGAAGCGAGGCTTTCGCGCGGGCGGTTCTGTGACGAGCCGAACAGAGGTTCGGCTCAGCGAGAAAGGCGAGGGGCCGCTTTTGAAACCAAGCGGACCCTCAACCCAAGGCGACAGCCAATCACCTGATCTTGAAATAATTGCGCAAAGCGAGGCCGAAGAAAAAAATGAGGGCGATCGAAACGACGTTCTGCACAATCACTAGCACTTGAATGCCCGACGGGGGAATGGGGGCACGTTCGCCACAGACATTATCTGGACAGTACAACGATTTCTTGATCTCGGCGTCGATGGAGAGATGACCGACAAAGGGTATGGCATTGCCAAGCGCCAGCATCCAGACTGCTCTGTCATAATAGTCCTTAGTGGCGGGGTCCACTTTTTGCCTGAGAGGATAGAGGATCGAGGCGTATCCAAATTGAAAAATGAAGACGCTCAAAACGAGCCACCCTAAAGGTCGCTCGACGCTACGGCCATAATCGGCCAGGACCCTGTATCCAAACATAATAGCGATCCATAGGCAGTGGTCCAAGAGCCGCCCAATGATAAGCGGCTTTCCCATTATCGGCGCCCTTTTGAAGTCTTCCAACAGACGACTGAGATAAACGCCATGTTCGGCCTTGCGTTCTTCAATATAGAGGTCGCGTTCGAGATCATGGTTTTTTGTTTCTTCGGCGACCTTTCGAAAGGCGCGCAGGCGAACGATGGCCTCACTGTCCCAAGGAAGCTTGCCGCGCGAGACCAAACTGCCTGTGAAATCGATCCGGGAGGCATTGGTCACAGCGTCGAAATCTGGTGGGCGGTAAAACCGCACATCGGTAAAAATGGCGCGATGCCCAAAGGAGCGGCCGGAGAAATTGGCATCGCCAAAGCGCGCATTCGGAAACGAAATGTTTAAGAATCGATCCGGCGCGGAACCATTGATTCTCCATGAATGCTCGTGCGTCTTTTTGAGTGCCCTTCGAGCATCCGGACCAAAACCATGCGTGATTAATTGAAAAAGCCCAGTCCACTGCATTATGGACTTCCCACTGAATTTAACGGCGCCATTGAAAATTGCTGCGTCGAAAAAGGTCCAATCGCCGAAGGCCGTGCCGTCGAAGCTAGACACGTAACCGATAACTGCCTCTTGAAAGCTAGCCCCCTCACCGAAGGTCGCGCCCCGAAAGCTCACCCCGGCGTCGAAGTCTGCAGCATCGAAACTCGCCGCGTAGTCAAAAGCCGCAAATTCAAAACTTGCCTGAGCACCGAAAACTACGCCGCCAGTGAAGCTGGCATACTGACCGAAGGCGGTACCAGTGAAGCTGGCCCGGTCGCCGAATGATGCACCGGTAAAACTGGCAAAGTCATTAAAGGTGGCGCCTTCGAACTTGGCCCGGTCGCCGAAGGATGCAACGGGGAAGCACGCGCGGCCTGGTTTGAAGATGTCAGTAGCGCCGGCACGGAACAAATCGACGCCACGCCATTTGCATTGTGAAAAATCTGCGCAGTCGCCGAATTCGAAGCCCGTGAAATCAATCTTGTCCTTGGGCACTTCGGAAAAGTCGGCGCCAGCGAAGGTCACACACACGTCCTTGTTGGCCGGATCGCGCCGCCATGCGTTCCACGCTTTTTTGCCCTTCGCCGCGAGGTCGAGAAAGAAGGCCTGATCGTATTTTGGTTTTTCGGCGGGAGGCTCGTCGCCGGGTTCGGTCTCGTCCGCCATGCTTCGCCGCGCTGTTATATTGAAAGCGCCAGTGTTAGCCGACATTTAGCTCAAGCGAAAGTGGCTGTAGCGCTCTACCGGAAGAGGAGCGTGAAAAAGGCTCCAACGTCTCCTCTTGGCGCATCTTGGCCATTAGTGCGTTCGATCCAATGTCCGCATCTACCCAAACAAACCTTTGCCCCTAGCTAATAAAGCCCCGTCAGATAATAAAAGGCGATCACCACGAAGACGGCCGTGGTCTTCAAAATAGTCACGGCGAAAATGTCGCCGTAGGACGTCTTGTGCGTCAGGCCGGTCACCGCGAGCACGGTGATGACGGCGCCGTTGTGCGGTAGCGTGTCCATGCCGCCGCTCGCCATCGAGGCGACCCGGTGCAGCACGGCGAGCGGGATGTCGTGCGCCTCCGCCGCGGCGATGAACTGCTTCGACATGGCGCCGAGCGCGATGCTGAGGCCGCCGGAGGCCGAGCCGGTGATGCCGGCGAGAGTTCGAAACGGTGATCGCCTCATTGACCAGCGGGTTGGGGATATGCGCGAGGGCGTCGCGGATGGCGAGGAAGCCGGGCAGCGCAGCAATCGTCGCGCCAAAACCGTATTCGGAGGCCGTGTTCATCGAGGCGAGGAGCGCGCCGCCCACCGCCGCCTTCGACCCTTCCGCGAATTTCCGAACTACCGGCCGGTAGGCGAAAGCGAATACCGTCAAAATCCCCAGGACGAGCGCGCCCTGGACGGCCCATATCGCCTTCACGGACGCCACGTCGGCGGTGACGGGAGCGGCCATACCAGCGAGCTGCACCTCATGTTTCGCGCCATAGGCCGCGGCGATCGCCCAAGTCAGCACGATGTTGGCGATGAAGACCACGAGCAGCGGCAGCACGGCGATGGCGGGCGCGGCAAGTTTTTCGTGGGGCAGGGGATCCGGCTCGTTGATGTGATCTTGACCATAGCCCTCCCCCACTGCCGCCGCCTGCAGACGGCGCCATTCGAGATAGGCGAGGCCCGACGCCAGGATGAAGGCGGCGCCGACGAAGCCGAGGACTGGCGCGGCGTATATCGTCGTTTTGAAGAAGGTCGTCGGGATAATGTTCTGAATCTGCGGCGTGCCCGGCAGCGAATCCATCGTGAAGCTGAAGGCGCCGAGGGCGATGGTTCCGGGGATCAGCCGTTTCGGAATGGCGCTCTGCCGGAACATCTCGGCGGCGAAGGGATAGGCGGCGAAGACGACGACGAACAGCGAAACGCCGCCATAGGTCAAAACCGCGCAGACGAGCACGATCGAGGCGATGGCGCGCTGCTTGCCGACGATGCCGATCACAGCGGTGACGATCGATTTCGAGAAGCCGGCAAGTTCGACGACCTTGCCGAAAATGGCGCCGAGCAGAAACACCGGAAAATAGAGTTTCACGAAGATGACCATCTTTTCCATGAACAGGGAGGTGAAGATGGTCGGGACGCTGGCGGGATCCGTAAAAAGCACTGCCAGCATGGCCGCGATGGGAGCGAAAAGGATGACGCTGAAGCCGCGATAGGCGACGAACATCAAGAAGAACAGCGCGGCGATCGCGATCAGAAAGCTCATGCCGGTTTCCTCCCAGGGACATTCTTCACACGGTCTGCTTGATTAGTGCACAGATTCTCTACCGTGGAATTCACAACACTCGCGAATACGGCTACGTTTATGCTATTCCGATAACCTATTTTGTGAAAGGGGTTGAAAATGTCCGAATGGAAGCGCCTCGGAACGCTTGGCTATACGCTGTTTGCCGTGATCGCCGGAGCGTGGGCGGCTTCGGCGCGAGAATTAAGCGTTGATTGGAAATTCTACGGCGGTGCAACGTTTGGTCGTAACGATTATAATATATGCTTCTATGACGCTAGTGGCGTCGTTCGAGAACCCGACAGTCACATACGGGTTTGGACAAAATGCCTCCCTCAAAAGAACATTGATAGTGTAGATACAAAAAAGGACTTTGACGGCAGAATCCTCGAAAAAACCGCAGAAAAGGTGGCCCATCATTACGTGCCGCCAATCGCGGGGGTAGAGGCTACTGATTTCGATCAAAGTATAGCGATCACAGGTTATGAAGAGATTGCAAACATTGGGAGCATTGAGCCACATGCAAAAATATTTTACGAGCTCAACTGCCCCGAACGAATGTCGAGAGAGTTGAGCATGTACTTTCAGATCGATAGAAAGAGTGGTTCATCCAACAAGCCGAACGACTGGACCTTGCCTATCCGGTTAATGCAGACACCCGCTACATGTAGGGTGCGTCCACGCGCCGGAATAAAGTTCGGCATAGGTCGGCGCCTCAGCCCCGCCCGCGATGCCGAGCAGCGAGCGGAAGGCGTTGAACGGGTAGAACCGTCTGTTGAAGCGGAACGTGAACTCATTGAGGTAGGCTTGTAGATGCTTCGCGCTCACGCCGTGGTGGATGCCGTTGAGCCAGGTCTTCAAATTGGAGAAGACGAGGTGGACCATCGGCATGAACTGTTCGGCCACTTCGGGTTCGCCGCATTCGGCAATTGCATGGTGGTCGAAGCCCCGTTTGCGCAAGCTGGCATAGCCGCTCCAATCGTCGGCGACGATCAGCGAGCCCGGCATGACGGCATTCTCGACAAAGCCACACAAGGAATCAGCGCCGCGGTCAGCAGCGATGGCCAGTCGCACTCGACCGGCATAGCGGCCATCCTTCCGCTTGTCTTGTGCCGTACCCGGCTTCCGGTGGCGAACCTGAGCGGCGCAGGCAACCGGAACCTTGTGGTGAACCCCTCTGCCTTCCCCGCGTGTCCGACCGCCGACCCAGGTTTCGTCCACTTCGACATGCTCGTTCGCGCGGCCACCGATGCGATCCTGATCGGGGCGGACCATTCCGGCGCGCAGTTTGTGGAGGATCTGAAAGGCTGTCTCGTAACGCGAGAGCCCGAGTTGCCGCTGGAACTGGACGGCCGACATGCCGGGGGTCTGGCTGGCGACCGGGTAGGCGGCCCAGAACCAGATGAACAACGGCGTGTGGCTGCGCTCCATGACCGTGCCGACGGTCAGTCCTGTCTGACGCCGGCATTTGCGGCATGCCAGCACGCCCGGGCGGGTCGCATTGAGGAACGGTTCGCCAGTCACACTACAGTGCGGACAGACGAAGCCGTCTCCCCAGCGCGCCTTTTCGAGGTATTCAGCACAGGCGGCATCGTCCGGGAAAAGCCGCTGAAACTCCGGCAGCGACTGCGGAAACGGCAGCGCGGCGTCCTGGTCGATGTCCATCAGAATCGGCGTGGGCGTATTCATTACCCGCATCCATTTTTCAGGCAATCGCGTCCAGGGCAGCGGCGTCAAGGGCGAGCGGGCTCAGGCCCCGCTCATGAAAAATACTAGCCCTAGTGGGTGTATGCGTCAACCGGATAGGCAAGGACTGGACATACGTTCCGCCAGAGGGGAATGGAGCCAGATTGCTAAAAATCCTTTGCCAGCAGCAGTAGCTATGTCCTTTTTTCGATTTTTGCACCGAAGCAATCGGACATTGCGATGATCTGGGGAGCGTGGCAGCATTGGCGCATGGCCACGTCCAAAGCCCCGAAAGATCATGTAATCGCAGTAATCAAAGCCGGTCTGAATGCGGTTCCGCTCGTCGGCGGGAGCATTGCAAGCCTCATCAGTGATTATGTGCCGACTTCGACGGAGCACTCCATAGAAAAAACTCTGAATCTCCTTGCGGAAAAACTGACATCGCTCGAAGGGCGCATCGATGTTGATGCGGTAAACAAAGAGGACTTTTCGGAACTGTTTAAGTCTTGTTACCTCGTTGTTATTCGTAGCAATCGTGACGAAAAGTTGCACGCTGCTGCGGCTCTAATTGCAAATCTGCTGCTCCGATCCGGCGATCCGAAAAAGTCTTCATATGAAGAACTTGACCATCTTGTAAGATGTCTCGATGCGCTTTCGACCGGAGCAATTTCGGTGCTTGGCGCGGCGCACCACATCACAACGTCGGCAGCTTCGGGGTCTCAGAGGCATTTTCACTTCCCGCAGCTGCGCGATTTGCTTCCACAATTCGAACCTTCGCTGCTCATGAGCCTCGTGAGTGAATTACGCAGCTTGAACCTGCTCCGGTCGCAGGAGGGCGGCATTCGAATGCCTGACTATAGCGAAGTTCTGCTGGAACTGACACCAATCGGGCAACGATTTGTCGAGCGGTTTATCGAGGGAAATATGTAGGCCGAGGAAGTCGCATAAACCCCATTACGTTAAAATCGCCCCCTCCGCGAAAGTCTTGACTTTCGCGGAGGGACTAAGAAATGCGCCTCAACCTAAAACAACTTCTTCCGCAGCGCTGCGATCACATTTCCTCCGGCTTTGGCCGCATGACCCAACTGATTTTCCTTCGTTCCCCGCTTCGATGCGTGCGATCGTCCCCGGCCAAGCAGATTCGCTTAATCGATGATCCAAATGGCTGGTCACGCCGTAGCCGAACAGATAGTTTGGCCATCGGTTCGACATTTAGGAGAACTTGGATGAAACGCGCGATCTCGCCCGCCGCGGCCGCCGCCCTTATTCCTGATGGGGCGACGGTCATGATCGGCGGCTTCATGGGCGTCGGCTCGCCGCATCGCCTGATCGACGCCATTGTCGCGGCCGATAAGCAAAATCTGACGGTGATCGCCAATGACACGGCCATGCCGGGAGTCGGCGTCGGCAAGCTTATCTCCGGCGGCTGCGTCTCGCGCGTGATCGCCTCCCACATCGGCACCAATCCGCAGACTCAGAAGGCCATGATTGCGGGCGAAATCAAGGTCGAACTCGTCCCGCAGGGAACGCTGGCCGAACGCATCCGGGCGGCGGGTTTCGGGCTCGGGGGGGTTTTGACCAAGACCGGGCTCGGCACTCTCGCGCAAGAAGGCCAGCGCGTGATCGAAATCGATGCCGAGCCTTGGCTCTATGCGCCGCCGCTGTCCGCCGACTTTGCGCTGATCGCCGCGGAGCGCGCCGATTACAACGGCAACCTCCAGTATCAGCTGACCGCGACGAACTTCAACCCCGTGATGGCCATGGCTGGCGCGATGGTGATCTGCGAGCCGCGCGAAATCCTGCCTGTCGGCGCCATCCCGCCGGACGACGTGAGAACGCCGGGCGTACTCGTCGATCATCTCATCGAAAGGGCTCCCAGATGAAACCGGAAGAAATCATCCAGCGGCGGGTCGCCCGCGAACTCCACCCCGGCACGCTGGTGAATTTAGGGATCGGCCTGCCGACGGGCGTGTGCAGGTTCATTTCGCCCGCGGAAGGAATCCTCTTCCAGTCGGAAAACGGCATCGTCGGCATGGGGGAGCGGCCGCCGGAAGGAATGGAGGAGCCGGAGCTGACCGACGCCGGCGGCAGCTTCATCACCGCGGTGCCGGGCGCGGCGACGGTCGACAGCACATTCTCTTTCGGGCTGATTCGCGGCGGACATCTCGACGCGACGGTCCTTGGCGGGCTCGAGGTCGACGAGGCTGGCCACCTCGCCAATTGGATGGTTCCGGGCAAGATGGTGCCCGGCATGGGCGGCGCGATGGACCTCGTCACTGGGGCGCGCCGCGTCATCGTCGCGATGCAGCATACCGCGAAGGGGCGGCCGAAGATCGTCCCGACCTGCACCTTGCCTCTCACTTCGACGCGGCGCGTCACGCTGATCGTCACCGATCTCGCCGTGATCGAACCGAGCGAGGACGGGCTTGTCCTGCTGGAGCGGGCCCCGGACGTTTCGGTGGAGGATATTTTGAGCGCCACCACAGCGCGCTTGATCGTTCCTTCCGAGGTCGTCGAAATGGATCTTCGCGCGCCAGCTTCTTGAGCGTTTTCCGGGCGGGGAATTCGGACATCTTTGGAAACAGACATGCCGCTCCTACAGGCTATGGCGAACAGAGCGGTCAAATTCTCAGGATTGATCGCCGCCGAAAATTTCGCAGCGAAATTCTCGACGACAACTTCATGCGCTAAATCAGAGGTTGCGGTACATCGGCCAAAATGTGGCGTATAATGGCCTCGACCTGGCCGCGTAAAAATGCATGCTTTCAGCGGCGGCTGTCTCACCCGCTAGAACCCAAAGGTTCAGGCGGCGGGCGCGATATATCGGATAGCTAAATCGAGAGCGCGCAGCGAAAGGTCAGGACCGACCCATAACCAGAAGTCGATTGGCGAGATCAATAAACACGACGATCCCGGTCCGCCAAAACATTAGGGAGGAAATCATGTACGCAGCCATTCGTCAGGGCAAAGCAAAGGCTGGCGTGGCGGAGAAGCTGGCGCGGACAATCAAGGAGGAAGCAATCCCCATCATCAGCGATGTCCCCGGCTTCAAGGCATACTATGTGATCTATGCGCCGGACGACACGGTGACGGCGATCAGCATCTTCGACAATTACGCGGGCGCGGAGGAGTCCAACAAACGCGGACTCGCATGGATCGAGCAAAGCCTGGCGCCCCTGCTCACCGGACCACCCACAGCAGTAGCCGGGCCGGTCATCGTGCATACGTTGGCTTAGCAACACAGCCGTCGTCCGGCGCCGCCCGATTTATTGAACAGAAGGCTTGCTCCGGCGCCGCTTCAGCGGGCCAACTCCTAATGCGTAGCGGCGGTGAAGTCGCCCGGTTCGACCGAAAACTCGACCGCTTCGATCACCGCCTCGCCGGCGAGGGTCATGAGCTGCACTCTGACCGGCACGACAACATGGGCGCGCTCGATCGGAGCGAGCCAGGTTTCGATCTGCCGATTCTCAGCCATGAACCGCGTCGAGCGCGAATCGCGCTTGTGGCCGGCGATCGGCGTATAGCGTGCGGCGCACACTGCGACCGGGCCCGCGTAGCCCGGGATCGCCACATGGCGCGAGCCCTTATACATCAAGGTAATGTCGAAACGGACGAAGCCGTCGAAAATCGGAATCCTGCGGTTGCAGGCAGCCGGGCCGACCAACGGCTGGCCCTGAGGAACCGCCATGATGAAGGCGCTTGTCGGATCGAGAACATTCCGCTTGTTGGCTTCGGTAACCGGGACCCGCCCCTCCTTGTCGTCCCAGGGCGGCGAAATATCGAGCGCCTTGACAGCGCCGCTGGCGAGCGACATGCGCACGGTCCGCGTCTCGCGCGAATTGCCGGTCGTCGTCGCATAGCTGGCCGGGGCGATCACGCCGCCGCGCATCGAGCCCGCGGAGGTCAGGGCCATTCTGACATCAGAGACCATCGCCGCGACTCCGGTCAATTTGGCGTTGAAGTCGATGCGATACTTGGCGGAATCAAGCGCCCCGAAGGCGACCGCGTCGCCGATATGGAGGCCGACCAAATTGACGGAGTAGCGCGCGCGAACAATTTCGGCGCTGGCCGAAGACAGGCCGAACGATAAGCCGAGAGCGAAAGCGACGACCAGGCCGACAAGGCGAATCAAGAGCGGTCTCCGGGGACACAACGAATTCGATTTCGAATCGAGGCGCCACTCATAAGTTTGTATCGCGAAATCTTCTCTGAAAAGTCGGCAATTTTTAGCAGGTCCATCATTCTTCCGGCGCCTGCCGCATGCGCCGCCCGCCAAAGAGGACAGGGGAGCTTTACGGCGGAAGGGTGGCGGAGCGCCGCATTTCTTTATAAGGTTCGCCTAATCCTTCCGCCAAGGACGTATCAGGGGTTAATCAGCGATCATGCGTTACCGTTCGGCACGAATAATTGTCCGCAACGTGAAAACCTTGGCCGCGAAATACTTGCCGGCTCTCCTCGCCGCCGGCGTCTCTCTTGCCGGCCCGCTGCGCGCGGCGCCGGCTTTGGACACGCCCGAGGCGGCCGTCGGTGAATGGGATCTAAAGGTCGAAGGCGGCAAGAAAGCCTGCCGCCTGACGCTACGCAGCGAGCCGGTGCATGGCGGTTTTTTCGTCGCCATTCCGGCCGTCTGCCGACGCGCCATCCCCGATCTCGGCAATGTCATCGCCTGGGATCTTCCCGGCGAAGGGCGCCTCGACTTCGCCGACGTCTACGGCGCGCCGCTGCTTTATTTCTCGATGGACGGCGGCGATCTCACCGCCACCGGGTCGCAGGGGGAGACCTACCGGCTGACCTTCGTCAAGAGCGCGCCGCCGCTCTCCGATGCGCCGGCCGCGCCGCGCGGTGAGGGCGGCCAGGCGGTGGCGACCGCAATGAAGCCCACGCCCGCTCGCGCGGCGCCTCGCCCCGCCGACATCGCCGGCCGCTATGAGGTGTTGCGCGAAGGCGGGCGCGACACCGGCTGCATGGTGACGCTCGACGCCTCCAGCAAGGCCTTTC
Organism: uncultured Alphaproteobacteria bacterium; assembly: GCA_963815815.1. Taxonomy (GTDB): domain Bacteria; phylum Pseudomonadota; class Alphaproteobacteria; order Rhizobiales; family Beijerinckiaceae; genus Methylocapsa. Next base: position 394,195 of record CAWFIA010000001.1, on the reverse strand, counting down.
TGGCGCCGGCCTGCCGCGATCAGGGCATCGTGATTTTCGATCCGAGGGCCTGGCGGATCGTCGGCGGGCGCCTCGTGCTCACCGCGCGAAAGGGGCACACGACGCAGCTCGATTTGCAGGCCGACGGAACCTGGCTGAAAGAGGCCAAGGGTACAGACGCAAAGAGCCTCGCGCTGAAGAAGTTTGCGCAATAGCCCTGCCGTTCCCGCGACATTCGTCGGCTGAGAGCCGCGAGGCTCTTTGCGGCGAGCTCGACTCCTTCGGCGACGCGCACCCGCCGGCCGCCGGGCGAACCGCGTCAGCCAATCCGCGTGCGCCGCGCCTCGATCAGCCCCGCCGTGGACGAATCGAGGACCTGCGTCGAAGCGCCGGGATCGGAGACGATGGGACCTAGTCTAGATCCATCTGCCCAGCCACCATGGGCCATCACGACGGTCACATCCTTCACTGCCATCTCCTTGTCCCCTTGCACTACCTAAAGCTCGCCGTGATCAACCCAGCGCCTTCATCCAGTTGGCGACCGCTTCGCCGATCTCGTCCGGCGAATCCTCCTGGACAAAATGAACACCTTTGACCGTCACTTCAGTTTGGGCAGGCAGGCTCCGAGCCTGTTCGAGAACCTTGCCGCCGGCCAGAATCCCGCCCGGCTCGGCCTTCAGAAATAGCTTGGGTACACTGCTCGTCTTCAGCCAGTCCGCGTACGCGTCGACGACGGCGGTCACGTCGGCGGGATCGCCCTCAATCGGGATTTCGCGAGGCCAAGTCAGCGTTGGCCGCCGTCCCTCGCCCGGCTCAGCGAAGGGCCGACGGTACTCTGCCATTTCCTCCTCCGAAAGCTTGCGAAGGATGGCGCCTGGCAAGACCTTCTCGATGAAAAAGTTTTCTTGAAGAACCATTTGCTCCCCGGCGTCGGAACGCAGGGCTTGCAACACCGGGCGCATACCGAACTTGTCCCAGTGATCCCAATACTGCCACCCCACCATTGCTTCCATGTACGCGATACCTTTCACCGCATCGCGATGACGATTCGCCCAATCGAAGCCGAGAGTTGAGCCCCAGTCGTGAATAACCAATGTGACGCGCTCGCGGGCGTCGAGGGCCTCAAGCAGCGCGTCAAGGTAACGCCGGTGCTCGACGAACCGATATGAGCCGGGGCCGCTGTCTGGTAGCTTCTCCGAATCCCCCATGCCGATCAGATCTGGAGCGATGCATCGGCCAAGAGACTTGAGGTGCGGAATGACATTCCGCCAAAGGTAGGATGACGTCGGGTTACCGTGCAGTAGAACGATGGGGTCTCCTTCACCCACTTCTGTGTACGCCATTTGACGGCCGAGTACTTGGCTCCCAGCAATCTCATCAACTTTCGCCAGCCCCACTCCAGGCACGCAAAATTCACGGAACTACTGCGCAGCAATCCCGCTCACGTTGGAGAGTCTACTTGCCTTGTGAGAACTAGCACGCCGGTCGAGCCGATGGAAGTGCCGACTGGCTAACGAATTCATGCTTTCTGGCTATGGACAGCGCCTAGACTAGCTTCAGCGCCAGCCCCTTGCCGAGCTCGACCCCACTGGTCGAACGAATTGATGTGCCAGATCACGCCCTGGACGAACACCTTGTGCTCATAGAGGGCGATGCGGCGGCCGAGCGCGCGCGGCGTCAACCGCTTGTAGAGAAAGGCGCCCGACGGGCGGTCGCCCTCAAACACCTTATGCGGCGCCAGGGCCTGATTGCCTTGGCGGCGAGGCCCTGAGCTTCGAGCAGCGTGGAGACCTCCGCCAGCGACCGGCCTTGCATCAAGGCCTGCGACTGCGCCAGGCAGCGTTTGAAGTCGCCCCCGGCTCATCACGCGGAGCTGACGTAGGCCGGCGCCTGTTCCGGCGGATCGGTATAGAAGCGGCTGCGGTAGAGGCGCCGGTAATAAACCAGCGGCGCAAGCCCGATCAGGATCGTGCCGACGCTGATGGCGGCGACCCGCCAGCCAAGATGCGGCAGCTGATAGAGCCCGATCGACCCCACGAACAAGGCGGACAACAGCGGAAAAATCCCGGCGAGCGCAAAGATGCGCCAGTCGGAGAACATCGCCTTGCGGTAGTACCAGGCGCAGGCGAAACCGGCGACCGAGTAGTAGAACGACACCTGCACGCCGACGGCGTTGATCAGGTCGCTCATGATCTGATTGATCGTCGGCGCCGTCGCCGAGGCGGCGAAGAGGAGCAAAGACACAGCGCCGACAGCAAAACCGGCGAGCCAGGGAGTCTGAAACCGCGGGTGGAGCCGACCCATCGATTCGCCGAGCACGCCGTCGCGCGCCATCGAGAATAACAGGCGCGTGCATTGCAGGAGCTGGGTTTCGAGCGTCGCAAGTGCGCTGATCAGCACGGCGAGGATGGCGAGCGCGCTCCAGAAGCCCGGCAGCGCAATGCGCCCCAGGACCGGCAGAAGGTTGGCGCTATTGGCTTGAATGTCGTCGGCCGAGAGCGCCATTTGCGCGGCGACCTGGAGAAGGACGAACAGAAGAAAGATCGCCAACACGCCGACGATCCCGCCAAGGCCCGCTTTCAGATGCGGGTTCTCAGTTTCCTCGGCGAGATTGGCGGATACGTCCCAGCCGAGATAGAGGAAAACCGCGACGACCATGCCCGCCGAGAAAGCGTTGAACGTGCCAAGCGAGGAGGGCCAGAACCAGCTCCAAGAGAAAGCCGCGGCGGGCGCGGCGTGCGCATTCCAGATTACGAGGACGCCAATCAGCACGAGAACGGCGAGTTCGAACAAGGTGAGCGCGGTCTGAACGCGCGCGGCGGCGGAGATGCCGAGCGTCACCAGCGCGAGTACGCCAAGGAACCATACCGCGCCGATTCCGGTCGCCCACGCGACATCGCTGAGCCGCCCCGGCGCCACTAGGTCGAGCGTCGCCTGCGCGGCCGGAAGCGCCGCCGCCACCATGAAAATGGTCGAAGAGGCCAGCAGCGCCCAGCCAGCCATAAAGCCGAGCGCCGGGTGCACCGCACGGCCGGCCCACGCATAGGCTGCGCCGGCGTCCGACCGCCATTTGTTGAGATAGAAGAACGCGACGGTGATGCCGATCATCGGGATCAGAGCGATCCACAACGCGGCTGGAGCGGCGGCTCCGACGGCGGCGAAAAGGGCGGCGGTGCTGACTGTTATGGAATAGGCCGGTGCCGAGCCCGCCACCGCCATGGTGAACGCGTCGAGAAGCCCGAGAGCGCCCGGTTTCAGAGATATCTTCAACGCGCCGCTCCTCGCCAGTGCTCTCCCAAGCGCGTCCAGGCGCGGCGCGCGCCGCTTAGTTAAGAAGCGGGAAGATCACAGCGTCAATTAGCTTCGAATGATCGCGCCCGGCCGATGCGGCTCTACACGCCCGCGCGAGTCCTCCGCGCCGCGACCAGCCCCGCGGTCGATGAATCGAGGCCATCAGTCGGCTGGCTCGCGTCTGCGACGATCCGGCCGAGCTTCAGCGCCAGCTCCTTGCCGAGCTCGACGCCCCATTGGTCGAAAGAATTGATGTTCCAGATGACCCCCTGCACGAACACTTTGTGCTCATAGAGCGCGATCAGGCGGCCAAGCGCGCGCGGCGTCAGCCGCTTGTAGAGGAAGGTGCTCGACGGGCGGTCGCCCTGAAAGACCTTATGCGGCGCGAGGGTTTTGATCGCGTCGGCGTCGACGCCTTGCGCTGCGAGCAGCCCGGCGACCTCCGCGAGCGAACGGCCCTGCATCAAGGCCTGCGACTGCGCCAGGCAATTGGCGAACAAAATTTCGTGGTGCTTTTCGTCGGCGGCGATCGGCTCGGCGGCGACGAGGAAATCGATCGGGACGATTTCGGTCCCTTGATGCAACAGCTGGAAAAAAGCGTGCTGGCCGTTGGTGCCGGGTTCACCCCAGACGACGGGGGCGGTCGCAAGGAGCGTGGGCGCGCCAGAAAGGTCGACGGACTTGCCGTTCAATTCCATGTCGAGCTGTTGTAGATAGGCGGGAAAGCGCGCCAAGCGCTGGTCGTAGGGAATGACTGCGTGGGTCGAAAAGCCGAAAATATTGCGGTACCAGACGCCAAGCAGCGCCATCAGCACGGGGATGTTGCGCTCTAGCGGCGCCTCGCGAAAATGGCCGTCAATATCGGCGCCGCCGCGCAAAAATTCCTGGAAATCGTCCTTGCCGACGCCGATCGCCAGCGAAAGCCCGATCGCCGACCAGACCGAATAACGCCCGCCGACCCAGTCCCAGAAACCGAAGACGCGATCGCTCTTGATGCCGAAGGCCTTGATCTTTTCGAGCTGCGTCGAGACGGCGCAGAAATGATCGGCGACCGCGACCTCGCCGAGTTTTTCGGCGACATATTTGCGCGCCGTTGCGGCGTTGGTCATCGTTTCCAGCGTCGTGAAGGTTTTCGAACAGACGATGAAAAGCGTCGTCTCGACCGGCAGGCGCTTGATCGTGTCGGCCAAATCGGCGCCGTCGACATTGGCGACGAAATGGAGGCTCAGGTGGTCGGCGATAAAGGGCGCCAGCGCCTTCGACGCCATCGCCGGCCCGAGATCCGAGCCGCCGATGCCAAAATTCACGACGTCGGTGAAGCGCTGGCCATTGGCCGCCCTGATCAGGCCGCCCCGGATCGCCTCGGCGAAGGCGACGAACTTGCGCAGCTCGGCGAGCACCTCCGGCATGACGTCGCGCTCGCCAGCGAACATCGGCGCGCCGGAAAGATTGCGTAAGGCCATGTGCATGGCGGCGCGATGTTCCGTGCCGTTGACGGGATCGCCATTAAAGAGCGCGGCGCGACGCCCTTCAACATTCGCGGCGCGCGCGAGGTCGAGGAGGAGGCCAAGCGTTTCATCGTCCAAGCGATGCTTGGAAAAATCGAACAGGAGATTGTCGAACGTGACATGAAAGCGTTCGAAGCGCCGCGAGTCGGCGGCGAAAAGGTCCGCGATTTTGCGCTGGTCGAATTTGCGTCTTTGCGCCTCCAGCGCTTTGAACGCCTGCGCCACTTCGTTGCCAACCATGCACGCCTCACGAAAACGATTTCGGCGCTATTTAGCGCATGAGACGCTTGAAGACAATGACGAAGGCTGGGCGTCGCGCTTAATCTTAGCTCTAATGAGCGCCGCCCGAACCGGCGGCAGCCGTCACCTTGCGCGCGAACAACAGCGCGATGGCGGCGAGCGCCAGCAGCGCGCCGATGACGGCGAAAGTATCGCTGAAGCCCATGATGAGGGCTTGGCGCTTGACGACGCCGCCGATCGCCACGATCGCCTTATGCTGCGCCGTCGCGACGTCTGCGACGCCGTGCGAGAGAAAATAGTTGGTCATGTCGGCGATCCTCTGGCGCACCTCGTCGCGATAGAGCGTGACCGACTGGCCGATGATGTTGGAATGGAACTGTTCGCGCTTGGTGAGCACCGTGGCGAGCGTCGCGGTGCCGACAGCGCCGCCAAGATTGCGCAGCATATTCGACAGGCCCGACGCCGCGCCTGCTTCGCTCGGCGAGATCCCGGCGGTGGTGATGGCGCTGATGGGCGTCAGCACGAGCGCTTGGCCGATGGCGCGCACGATATTCGGGACCCAAAACTGGTCGCCCGCCGAGTCGAACGATAACGTGGTGTTCATGAAGCAGCTCGCGGCGAAGATGCTGATGCCGACGAAACCGATATAGCGGGGGTCGAAGCGCTTCATCAGGAGCGGCACGAACGGGATCAGAAGGAGCTGCGGCAGCCCGGTCCAGGCGAGCACCTCGCCGATTTGCTCGGCATTGTAGCGCTGCACCTGACCGAGATATTGCGGCAGGATGTATACAGTGCCGAACAGCGCGAAGCCGACGAGCACGTTGGCTATCACGCCGATGCCGAAATTGCGACGTTTCAACAGGCGCAGATTGACGAGCGGCTTCTCCACGGTGAGTTCGATCGCAATGAAGGCGGCAAGGAATACCACCGCGATTATTGCGAGGCGGAAAATGAAGGGCGAGGCGAACCAGTCGTCCTTGTTGCCTTCTTCGAGCACGGTCTGCAGCGCCGACAACCCGATCGCCATGGTGACGATGCCAGCCCAATCGCCCTCCCTCAGCAGCGAGAGCTGCATCGGTTTGCGCTCCAGCGTGAAGACGAGCGCCGCCACCATCACGATGCTTGGGGGCGTGTTGACGAAGAAGATTGTCTGCCAGCCATAGTTTTCGGTCAGATAGCCGCCAATGGTCGGGCCCGATCGCGGGCGCAAAGGTGACGGACAGCGCGAATAAGGCGAGCCCGATCGGTTGCTGCGGCTTCGGCAGCTTGGTTAGCACCATGGTGAACGCCATGGGGATCAGGATGCCGCCGGCGAAGCCCTGAAGGCCGCGCATGGCGATCATCGAGCCGAGGTCATGGGCGAAGGCGCAGCCGATCGAGAAGATCGGAAACAGGATCGCGTTAGCCAGCATGTAGCGACGGAAGGAGAACACCCGACTGAGATAATCCGTCAGCGGAATCACGACGATTTCGCCGATCAGATAGGAGGTCGAGATCCAGGCGCCGTTGTCGACGCCGGTGCCGATGCCGCCCTCGATGTCGAGGAGCGAAGCGTTAGTGATCTGAATGTTGAGGATCGCCATGAAGGCGCCGATCATGCTGGCGAGAACGGCGATCCAATCGGTTACGCTGGCTTTGTCGGCCGGGGCGGCGGCGAGGGGTGCGGCGCGGGGAAAGCTCTGCCCTACAGCCTGGGCGATGGTCGACATTGTGGCGGCTCCCGTCTTTGAGGCTTCGCGCCCCGCCTCAACTTTTGCTCGCCGACGCCAGGACGACGCGGCCTTCCTGCTGCTTGGTGTCAATCGTCGGATTGACCGACATGCCGGGCCGCAGCGTGACGGCGATCGGGCTGCCGGCGTCGAGAACGATCTTCACGGGGATGCGCTGCACGACCTTGGTGAAGTTGCCGGTGGCGTTGTCGGGAGGCAGCAGGGCGAATTCCTGACCGCTGGCGGGCGCGATGCTGTCGACGCGGCCGTGGAAGCTCTGGCCGGGGAACATGTCGACCTCGATCTCCACCGGCTGGCCCGGGCGGACATCGGTCAGCTGTGTTTCCTTATAGTTGGCGATAATGTAGGCCGCTTGCGTCGGCACCACCGCCATCAGTTGCGTGCCGGCCTGCACATATTGGCCGACGCGCAGCGTGCGGTTGCCGACGAAGCCGTCGACCGGCGAGACGATCGTGGTGTAAGACAAATTCAGTTCGGCCTGGCGCTGCGCGGCCTCGCCTCGGGCGAGCGCGGCCTCTGCCTGGGCGAGCTCGGCCTTCAGCACGTCGACCTGCTTGACCGCGCTTGCAAGAGCGGCTGAGTCGCGCGCGACCGTGGCGCGGTTCGCCGCCAGACGCGAGGAGGCCTGCTGAGCGTTCTGGACGCTGCCATAGCCCTTGCCGGCGAGGTCGGCGTAGCGCTTGTCCTCCTGCTCGGCGAAGGTCTGATTGGCCTGATCGGCGGCGACGCTGGCGCGCGCGGCGTCGATGGCGGATTGCTGAGCCTCGAGCGCGGCCTGCTTGTTGGCGATGGCGGCGTGCGCCGCGACGACATCGGCCTTGGCTTGCTGCAGCGCCACCTTGAAATCGCGGTCGTCGATACGAGAGAGGACCTGTCCGGCCTTGACCTCCTCGTTGTCGCCGACCAGCACGGCGCCGATATAGCCGGAGACCTTCGGAGCGATGGTGGTGTTGTCGGCCTTGACATAGGCGTCGTCGGTCGAGACCTCGAACCGGCCAACCGTCCAATAACCCCAGCCGTAGTGGCCGGAAGCCGCCAACGCCAGGAGTCCGGCGCCGACAAGGAGTAGCTTGCGCGCCCGCCCTTTTGCGCCGATCGGCCCCGGGGACCCGACCTCGGGCTGGGGTTCGACGAGCGGCGCTTCTTCGAGAGCGGGAAGCGTGCGAAACGCCGTCTGACGGCCCGAATTTGCGACGGCATTCAGCTCCGCCTCGGCGTCTTTCGCGGAGATTGTCGATTGAATGGTGAGAACGCCTGGATGCTGACTCATCGGATCGCTCACGCTCCTCCCGGAGAAAACGGCTTGCTTTTTCTTAGGAAAACAATTATTTTCTTAAATGAGCCAAGACGCTTCCTTTGTCAAGAAGAAATTGGAAAATAGCGATGGGAGAAATTATCGAAGAGGGCCGCCGCTGCCGGGGCCGGCCGCAAATCCGCGCGGACGAAGCCACGCGTCGACTGATCATCGAGGCGGCGGCGCTGGAGTTCCAAGCGAACGGCTATGCCGGCGCTGGCATGGAAGCCGTTGCTCAGCGCGCCGGCATATCGACCAAAACCCTGTACCGGCTCATCCCGACCAAGGCGGATCTGCTCAAAAGAGTCGTCTCCGACCGGGCTGGACGCTTCATCCTGGCGATCGACGAGAAGGTCGTGAGCGCCCTTGATCTCGCCTCGGCGCTGGAGCGCATTCTGGTCGCATACGGCAACCTGGCGCTGGATGAAGAAGTGGTCGCTATGAACCAGCTGGTGCTCGGCGAAAGCGATCGTTTTCCGGAGATCGCGCAGGCCTTCTACGAAGCAGCCATCCGCCCCACCAGCGAGGCCATGGCGGACTGGCTGGAGCGCCAGCGCCGACGCGGGTTGATCGCGCTCGAGGATCCGCTCCTCGCAGCGGGGTTGCTGCGCGGCATGATGGTGATGGAGCCGCAACGCGCCATAATGCTGGGGCAGCGCGGCGCGCCGGACTCCAAAGAAATTGCGACGCGGGCGAAAATCTGCGCGACGCTGTTCTTGGAAGGGTGCCGGCTGGAAAATCCCTAAGGCGAAAGCCGGGCGCCCAATGTTCAATCCTTCCGAAGACTTTGGCGCCTGGACTGACGCATACGGCCGGCTCTGCCGATCGTCGCCTACTCATGTGGTGACTTTGGACATCCAGTTGAAATATGCCGTTGATCCCTCAAGAATCGGCAGACAAATTATCTCCGGAACTTGGTACGAGTGGACGGACGTTATAAGTTTCTCCACATCGTCGTAGAGACGGCGTTGCGTCTTGATGAACATCATAAATTCTGGATCGTTGGCGACGCGCTCATTCCAAAAATAGCAGCTCGTCACCGGAAATATTTGAACGCATGCCGCTTTCTTGGCCTCGACAAGAGCCTGGGCGATTTTTTGCGCCTCCTGCGCCGACCCGGCCGTGGTTATTACAGTGACATAGGCGCTCATAGGGGCAGACACTTTCAAAATAAAGGCCGGGGGCTCGCCGGACGCCCGCGCCAGCAGTCGCCACAAGGATCAAGCAAAGGAATGCAGCCAACTGACTCGGGCTGTGACAGTGGCCTCGGTCGGCTACGTCGGAGACCAATGTGGCTTCCCTTGATCGGTCCGACGTTAGCGCATTTACGGCCTCACGACCAGCGTGGGCGGGCAAGCTGTCGCGTCGTCGATGGCGGCGCGCCATTCAGTGGCCCCGGCGCGGCCACAATTTAGCGCACGTTTCTTTTAGCGTCTTTGACGCTTACGCCATTGGAGGTCATGTAGAACATCGTCGCCACAGGGTCGGCGACCGCATTCCAGTAAAGATCCTCCGGTAAGCTGCGTTTACACGAATCGTTTACGCAGCGAACGGATTTCGCGGAGTTCCAAGGATTAAAGACACGTCGAGGCTGGCTGCCAATTAAGCCCAAGCTGGGCCTCGCCGCAGGCCGACGACCGGCGGCGAGACGACCAGGCGATTGGCCCGTCGATCAGCTGGCCTTTGAATACCTTGCCGCCTCTTCGGAGCCTTTCGTGGCGTCGCCGGCGCTGTAGGAATGAGCCCCCGCGCCGGCGAGCTTGCCGCCGTCGACGATGAGATATTCCTCGCGGATCGGCCGGCCCTCGAACCAGCATTCGAGAATTTCTCTGGTGCCGGCCGCATAGCGCGCCTGCGCCGAGAGCGAGGTGCCCGAGACATGCGGCGTCATGCCGTGATGCGGCATGGTCCGCCAGGGGTGATCCTTGGGCGCCGGCTGCGGGAACCACACATCGCCCGCGTAGCCCGCGAGCCGCCCGCTCTCGAGCGCCCGCACGATGGCGTCGCGGTCGCAGATTTTTCCGCGCGCCGTATTCACGAGATAGGCGCCGCGCTTCATCTTCGCCAAGAGCGCGTCGTTGAACAGGTGCTCGGTTTCCGGATGCAGCGGCGCGTTGATGGTGACGACGTCGCAGCCTTTGACCATGTCCTCGACCGACGGATGCCAGGTCACCGCAAGCTCTTTCTCCGTCGCCTCCGGCAGGCGATGACGGTCGTAATAATGAAGATGCATGTCAAAGGGTTTGAGGCGGCGCAACACAGCAAGACCGATGCGCCCCGCGCCCACGGTGCCGACATGCATCCCCTCGACGTCATAGGATCGCGCGACGCAATCGGCGATGTTCCAGCCGCCCCGCACCACCCATTGATAGGATGGGATGTAGTTGCGTGCGAGTGCGAGGATCATCATCACGACATGTTCGGCGACGCTGATCGAGTTCGAGTAGGTAATTTCGGCCACCGTTATCTTGCGGTCGATCGCCGCCTGCAGATCGACGTGATCGGAGCCGATGCCGGCGGTGATGGCGAGCTTCAGCTTCCGCGCTTTGGCGATGCGCTCCTCCGTCAGATAGGCGGGCCAGAACGGCTGCGATATGACCACCTCAGCGTCCGGGAGCTCGCGCTCAAACACCGAATCAGGCCCGTCCTTGCTCGCGGTCACGATGAAGGTGTGACCTTGTGATTCGAGATATTTGCGCAGGCCCAGTTCGCCGGTGACGCTGCCGAGCAGAACGCCCGGGTGGAAGTCGATCGCCTTCGGCGTCGGCAGGGTCTGACCGCCAGGATAATGATCGAGTTTCGGCAGCTCATCCCGCGCATAGGATTTTGGGTATCCATCGACGGGATCATCGTAGAGGACGCAAAGCACTTTCGCCATAATCTTCCTCCAGTGGTGAGAGCGAAAAGAACGTCCCGCTCCAGGTTGTCTCCGCCAGAGACATCACAGAGTGCAAGCAACGACGCAGTTACAGGCCGTTCTAATCTCCTGCGCCATTGACGGGCGTTCCTCCGCTCGAATGGTGCTTGTCTCATTTATTTGGTGCTTTCAGCATGGAATGCAACCTAGACTTAAGCAGTGCGGCCCAAGGAGCTAATAAGGAGCTTGGCGCTCTGATAATTTTATTTCGATCAAATTCCGGCATTGGTTCAAAAGGCGGCCGCGGCGGGAAACCCGCCGAGCGGGGCCATTCCGGCGTCTCCGGGCGCGCATTATTCAGAATCAATGCGTCGTCCCTGGAATGGAGCCAACTTGGCGTTTTCGCCGCGCACCGCCTGGCGCCAGAACGGGCGCAGGGAAGGCGGCGCGCCGGAGGGGGTCCAAAAGAAGACCGCTCCGGCCGCTGAGGGCGGCTCGTCTTGGTTCGCGTTGGCGCGCTCCTAGGCGAAACGAACGAAGCGGCAGCCGATGCGTCCGCCAAAAGGACGGCGGCGAAGCTGGCGAAAAGCCGGGGAGACGTCGATCGATGGAGCGCAGTGAGGTCAAGGCTTATCTCGTTGGCGGGGGGATAGCGTCTCTCGCCGCCGCCGCCTATCTGATCAGGGAAGGCGGCCTTCAGGCGTCGAACATCCGTATCTTCGAGTCGTCGAGCAATGTCGGCGGCGCGATGGACAAGGTCGGCTCCGCCGAAAAGGGCTATGTCATCCGCGGCAGGCGGATGTTCAATTTCTCTTATGTCTGCACTTATGAACTATTGTCGTTTATCCCGTCGCTGGCGGATGGCGCGAAGACGGTGCGCGACGAGCTTGTCGCCTTCAACGAGCGCGTCAAGACTTTCGCGAAGGCGCGCCTCATCGTTAATGGCGAAAAAGTCGACGTCTCCTCCATGGGCTTCGGCGCCAAGGATCGCCACGATCTGTTCCAAATCATATCGTTCTCCGAGGGCTCTCTCGGCGGGAAGCGAATTGACGAATGCTTTCGGCCGTCATTCTTTGAAACCAATTTCTGGTACATGTGGGCGACGATGTTCGGGTTTCAGCCATGGCACAGCGCGGCCGAATTCAAACGCTATATCCACCGCTTCGTGCATGAATTTCCCCGCGTCAACAGTTTGGCCGGCTTCGATCGCACGCCCTACAATCAATATGAGTCCATCATCCTGCCGATCGAGAGCTGGCTGAAGCGGCAAGGCGTCGCCTTTGAAAAGAATGCGCAGGTCACGGATCTCAACTTCGGATCTCTGACCAACGCGACAACCGTGGAGCATTTGCATTATGTGGCGAATGGCGAGACGAGAGACATTCCGATTGGCGCCAATGATCTTGTCTTCGTAACCAACGGATCGATGACGGCCGCGTCGACAGTCGGCTCGCATGTCGCGCCGCCGGTTATGAACACGAGCAAACCGGCCGAATGGGCGCTGTGGCGGAAGCTCGCGCGCAAGCGCCGCGATTTCGGGCGTCCGTGGATATTCGATAGCCATATAGACGAATCGTGGGGTGAATCCTTCACCATCACCTGCCGCGATCTGTCGCTTTTGCATATGATCGAGGATTTCACTGGCAACGCGGCCGGCACCGGCGGCTTGGTGACGTTCAAGGATTCGAATTGGCTGTTGTCGATGATCGTGCCTTGCCAGCCGTATTTCATCAACCAGCCCGCGGACACGGCGGTCTTTAGCGCCTACGGCTTGGTCCCGCACAAACGCGGTAATTTTGTCCATAAGAGAATGTTCGATTGCAGCGGCGAGGAATTTTTGATCGAACTCTGCTCTCATTTGGGGTTTGCTTCGGAGCTTGCGCAGATCCGCGCCGGTTCGACCTGCATTCCCTGCATGATGCCTTATATGACGAGCCCGTTTCTCATCCGGCAGGATGGCGACCGGCCGCAGGTCATGCCGCATGGCTCGACCAATCTCGCCTTCATCGGGCAATTTTGCGAGATCAAGGACGATGTCGTCTTCACCGTTGAATATTCCGTCCGTTCGGCGCAAATGGCGGTCTACAAATTGTTGAAGATCGATAAGGAGCCGCCGCCTCCTTATCAGGGCCAGCGCGATTTGCTGGTATTTATCGACGCCATTGACGCCATGTTCAGCTGAGCACGGTCCAATGGCGCTCAACCAGCGCGGCTGCCTTTCGGCGGCGGAGATTGCCGAACATGCAAAGCCCGGCGGTCGCGACGTCAGCAAATCGAACCGTCTCCTTTGCGCTGCAGTGAAAAAGCGCGGGCTCGTCAAGGACACGAACAGCGGTTGGTCCCAGCCAAAGGCGCGCTTGAGGCCAGCAGGCTGGATGGAGGGCCCTCGCCGCTTCGGAGCTTCCTCGTACTCATGAACAGCTTAAAGGTAGCTATTTCTCTGCGATTTGTCGCGATATCACGCTCTGCGGAGGGCGGTAGAAAACGTGGGCGTGTCGACAACGCGCCGCTCAAGGCACATATTGGAGTTGCTTGCAGTTCGCCGGCAATCACATTCCATTCATCTTCTCTTGCCGGACGCCCGAAGGCATCACGCATTTCCGCTTGTGATGCCGACCGCATCGTTTATATTTGATTTGTTGAAGGGATATGCCCTTGAGGGCTTGTTCACCTGTTGGCAAGGTTGAACGGAGCGGTTGACAATGAACTTAAGTCGTCGCGGCTTCATCAAACTCACGGGCGCCGGATTGGCGGCGTCTAGTCTCGGCACCCTTGGCTTTGGCTTCGCGGGCGCCGCGCTTGCGGCTTCGGTCCGTCCGTTCAAGCTGACGGCTACGAGCGAGACGCGCAACACCTGTACCTATTGCTCCGTCGCGTGCGGAATCCTCATCTATAGCCTCGGCGACCGGGCGAAGAACGCCCGATCCAGCATCATCCATATCGAGGGCGATCCCGACCATCCGGTGAACCGCGGCACGCTGTGTCCGAAAGGCTCGGCGCTGCTTGACGTCGTCCATTCGCCCGGCCGGCTGTCTGTCCCGAAATACCGGGCGCCGGGCGGCGACGCGTTCAAGGAGGTGTCCTGGGACTTCGCGCTGGGCCGCATTGCGGCGCTGATGAAGCAGGACCGCGACGCGAACTTCATCGCCAAGAACGCCGCGGGGACCACCGTCAACCGGTGGCTCAGCACAGGTATGCTGGCGGCGTCGGCCACTTCGAACGAAACGGCTTATCTCACCTGGAAGGTCGCGCGCTCCCTCGGGATGCTGGTCTTCGATAATCAGGCGCGCGTCTGACACGGACCGACGGTGGCCAGTTTGGCTCCAACATTCGGTCGCGGCGCGATGACCAACACTTGGCAGGACATCAAGAACGCCAATGTTGTATTGGTCATGGGAGGCAACGCAGCTGAAGCGCATCCGTGCGGCTTCAAATGGGTAATCGAGGCGAAGATCGAGAACGCCGCCAAGCTGGTGGTGGTCGATCCGCGTTTCACCCGCACAGCCTCCGTCGCCGACGTCTACGTCCCGATCCGCCCGGGCACCGACATCGCGTTCCTCAGCGGGGTGATCCGATACCTGCTGGAGAAGGACGCGATTCAGCACGACTATGTGCGAGCCTATACAAATGCCGGCCTGATCGTTAAAGAAGCCTTCGGCTTCGCGGATGGGCTTTTCACCGGATACAACGAGGACACCCACAGCTACGACAAGGCGAGCTGGGACTACGAGCTGGACGACCAAGGCTACGCCAAGGTTGACGACACTTGGCAGAACCCTCGCTGCGTAATGAACCTGCTGCGCAAGCATGTCGACCGCTATACGCCAGAGATGGTGTCGCGCATTTGCGGCACGCCGCAGGACAAATATCTGCAGGTCTGCGAGCTTTTCGCCTCAACGGCGGCCCCCGACAAGGCGCTGACTAGCTTATTCGCTCTCGGCTGGACGCAACATTCCGTCGGCGCCCAGAACATCCGCACGATGGCGATGGTCCAGCTGCTGCTGGGCAATATTGGCGTCGCAGGCGGCGGGATGAACGCGTTGCGCGGCCATTCTAACATCCAGGGCCTGACCGATATTGGGCTCTTATCGAACCTCATACCCGGCTATCTCACTCTGCCGAGGGACAGCGAGACGGCTTTCGAAAAATACATGGAGACACGGCAATTCAAGCCGCTGCGGCCGGGGCAGACCAGCTATTGGCAGAATTATCGGAAGTTCTTCGTCAGCTTCCAAAAGGCGATCTATGGCGACGCTGCGCGCGCCGATAATGACTGGGCCTATGACTGGCTGCCGAAGCTCGACATAATTCAGTACGATATCATCAAAGCCTTTGAGATGATGAACAAAGGCGAGTTGAACGGCTACATCTGCCAGGGATTTAATCCGCTGCAGGCGTTCCCGGATAAAGGCAAGATCCGCAGGGGTCTAAGCAAATTGAAATTCCTCGTCGTGATGGATCCGCTAGATACGGAAACGTCGCGGTTTTGGGAAAATTTCGGGCCGCAGAACCCGTCCAACCCGGCCAAGATCCAGACTGAGGTCTTTCAACTGCCCACAACCTGCTTCGCCGAGGACAGCGGCGCGCTGGTTAATTCGGCGCGGTGGCTGCAATGGCACTGGAAGGCCGCCGATCCACCGGGCGAAGCCAAAAACGACATCTGGATCATGTCGGGGATCTTCCACCGAATGCGCGAGATGTACCGCAAGGATGGCGGCGCCTTCCCCGACCCGATCCTCAATCTCACCTGGAACTACACGAACCCGACTGATCCGGACCCGGAAGATTTGGCGAAGGACATGAACGGCCGCGCGCTGGCGGACCTCAAGGACCAAAACGGCGTCGTGACAACGCGCGCCGGCCAGCTGCTCGACGGCTTCGCCCAGTTGCGTGACGACGGCTCCACGTCGTCAGGCTGCTGGATCTTCTCGGGCTGTTACACCGAAAAGGGCAACCAGATGGCGCGCCGCGACGCGACGGACCCGCGCGAGCAGGGCATAGCGCCAAACTGGGCCTGGGCCTGGCCGGCCAACCGGCGCATTCTCTACAACCGCGCCAGCGCCGACGTCGCCGGCAAACCCTGGAATCCGGCGAAGCCGATCATCGAATGGAACGGCAGCCGATGGGTCGGCATCGACGTGCCTGACTATGCGCCGACGACCAAGCCGTCCGACGGGGTTGGTCCGTTCATCATGAACGCCGAGGGCGTCGGGCGCCTGTTCGCTCTTAAGGCCATGGCGGAGGGCCCATTCCCTGAGCATTATGAGCCGTTGGAATCGCCAACGCCGAACCTGCTTCACCCGAAAGTCCAGTCGAATCCCGCGGCGCGGGTGTTCGCCGACGACAGAGCGGCGTTCGGGACGGCGCCGGACTTCCCATATGTGGCGACAACCTACCGGCTGACCGAGCATTTCCATTATTGGACCAAACACGCGCTGATCAACGCGATCCTGCAGCCTGAGGAATTCGTCGAGATTGGCGAAGTTCTGGCGAAAGAGAAGGGGATCACGCAAGGCGGCTGGGTGCGCCTCTCCTCGAAGCGCGGCGTGATCGTCTGCAAGGCCTATGTCACCAAGCGCATTCGCCCGCTGATGGTCGACGGAAAACCGACCCATGTGATCGGCGTCCCTATTCACTGGGGGTTCACCGGGCAGGCGCGGAAGGGTTACGGCGCCAATACGCTGACGCCGTCCGTCGGCGACGCCAATACGCAGACCCCGGAGTTCAAGGCGTTTTTGGTTAACGTCGAGAGGGCCGACGGACCAGAAGCCTGAAGGAGCAGTCGATGGCGGATCTCCAATCCCAGGATTACATACGGCGTTCGGCGTCGACCATGACGCCGCCGTCGATCCGCGATCATCAGCAGGAAGTGGCCAAGCTGATCGATGTCACGCGCTGCATCGGCTGCAAGGCCTGCCAGGCCGCCTGCATGGAGTGGAACAATGTGCGGCCGGAGATCGGGCGGTTTGAGGGCTCCTACGACAATCCTGCCGATTTGGATCCGAGCACATGGACCTTGATGCGCTTTACCGAGTGGGAGAACGATAAGGGCGACCTTGAGTGGCTGATTCGCAAGGACGGCTGCATGCATTGCGAAGATCCGGGCTGCCTCAAGGCGTGTCCGGCGCCCGGGGCGATCGTGCAGCACGCCAACGGAATCGTCGACTTCATCAGCGAGAATTGCATCGGCTGCGGCTATTGCATCAAAGGCTGTCCGTTCAACATTCCGCGCATCAGCGCTGTGGATCATAAATCCTACAAATGCACCTTGTGTTCGGACCGCGTCGGGGTTGGACTTGAGCCAGCCTGCGTCAAGGCGTGCCCGACCGGAGCGATCATGTTCGGCTCGAAACCCGATATGCAGACATGGGCGGGAGAGAGGGTGGCGGAGCTCAACTCGCGCGGTTTCGCCAACGCCGGGCTGTACGATCCGCCGGGCGTCGGCGGCACGCATGTCATGTATGTTCTACATCACGCCGACCGGCCCTCGCTCTACGCCGGCCTGCCTGACGACCCGCATATCAGCGCCTTCGTCTCCGCCTGGAAAGGTCTCCTGAAGCCTGTGGCTTTGGCCGGCATGGCGTTCGCGGCCATCGCTGGCTTCGCGCACTGGATTTTCAACGGGCCAAACGAGGTGCAGCCCGAGGATGAGGCTAAAGCGAAAGATCTGCTGCACTCTGCGGACACACTGCGATGAGATATCCCAAGGGAACGCTGATCCGCCATACGACCGCAACCCGGGTCAACCACTGGATCACCGCCGCCTGCTTCGTGCTGTTGATGCTCTCCGGCCTCGCGATGTTCCACCCGATGCTATACTTCCTGTCGGGGTTGTTCGGCGGCGGCCAGTGGACTCGCGCGATCCACCCCTGGATCGGCGTCGTTCTGGTCGTCAGCTATGCCGGGATGATCGTGCAGTTCTGGCGAGATAATCTGTGGACGCGGGATGATATCGCCTGGACACGCTCCATCAATCGCGTCCTGGCGAATGAGGAGGAAGGCGTTCCCGAGGTCGGGCGCTTCAATGCCGGCCAGAAATTTGTTTTCTGGTCGATGGCGCTGCTTATCCCCATTCTGTTCGTGAGCGGCGTCATCATCTGGGACGTGTATTTCTCGCCCTATACCACCATCGAGCAGCAGCGGATCGCGGTATTGATCCATAGCCTCGCGGCGATAGCGGCGATCCTCGTGTGGATCATTCATGTCTATGCGGCGATCTGGGTTAAGGGCTCGATGGGCGCCATGACGCAAGGCTACGTCACCCCCGGCTGGGCTTGGCGGCACCACCGCAAATGGCTGCGCGGCCTTGCGGCGACCGGATCCGCCGGGCCGACGCCGCGGGCGCGCGGCGATGCGCCGCGCACATGACGAGAAGCGTGTGAGGCCAGGCGGATGAGGCAGGGCGAGGTCGCGTCGAAAGGCGTTTGGGTCGGCGATCCGCAGGGCGGCGTCAAAGCGCCGGAAGCGCTGATCCTGCCCGACCCCGGATCAAGATTCGCCCGCGCCTCCACCCGCCTCGAGACATTGTCGGCCGGGCATCCGATGCGGGAATGGCTGCGCTTCATGGCGGCGCTGGCGAACGCGCAGCACTTGACCGCCGCCAAGCTGGGTCAGGCTTCGGGCCTGGGTCTCGACGCCATAGAGCGGGCGATCGAAGCGGGCATGCCGCCGCTCGCCGCGGACGGGCATAGGCGGGAGCCGGCCTGGCGCGAGGGGCTCTTTTTGCTGCTTGATCATTTCGACGTGGAAGCGGCGCCGGAGCCGGCGTTGGCGGAAATGGCCAAGCTGCGCGCGCGCGAGGCCGGCGCCCTGGAAGCCCTCGCCGACAATTTTCTGCGCGGCGGCTTTGAGGTCGCTGATGCGGGCGCCGCGCTCTATGTGGCGGCCGCGCTGCAGGTGTATTTCACTCGCCTCGCGGCGGCTTTGCCCGCGCCGGCCTTGCGGTTGCTGCCGCAGCGCGGGCTCTGTCCCTGCTGCGGCTCGACGCCTGTCGCCGGCGTGGTCACCGCGTCCGGCCAGACGCCGGGAGCGCGATATCTCTATTGTTCGCTCTGCTCGACGGCGTGGAACCATGCGCGCGCGGTGTGCATCACCTGCGGCGATTCGCGCACGCTGAGCTTAAAAGGAATTGAAGGCGATTCCGGCGCCGTCAAAGCCGAGACCTGCGACGCCTGCCACAGCTACGCAAAGATGTTGTATCAGGCAAAAGACATGGACGTCGATCCTTTCGCGGACGATCTTGCGACCGTCGGCCTCGACATTCTGGTCGCCGAAGCCGGCTGGTCGCGGCACGCGCCCAATCCTCTGCTGCTCGTCGGCTAGGCGGGGCGGCGCTTTTCAGAATTGCAATGCGACCGCCAACAAACCTGCAACCACGCCAAAGGCGACGACTGACGCCGTAACGAAAGCGAGCACGTGCGGCCGGAACGAGCGACCGAGCATTGCCAAAGATGGCGCGCTGATCGGGGGCAACGTCATCAGCAACGCGCCAGCGGGTCCAACGCCCATGCCGAGCGCGAGCATCGCCTGGATAATTGGCACTTCGCCAGCGGTCGGAATGACGAAGATCGCGCCGGCGACCGCTAGCGCGGCGATCCACCCGATATGGTTGCCGATTTCGGGGCCGATTTGTGGGAACAACCAGGCGCGCGCGCCGCCGAGCAGCAGAACCAACACGAGGTATTCGGGCAGAAGCCGGACCGTCATCCGCCACAGAATCTTCCCCCAGCGTTTGAACGCAGCGGATTCTTCAGGTTCCCCGGCGAACCTGGAGAACTGCTCCGTCGCCGCCGCGCCTTCCTTGGGCGTGGCCATTCTGTTCACCAGATAGCCGAGTCCGAACACCATCAAAAGGCCGAGCGCCAGCCGTAAAGCGGTCCAGTTCCAGCCGAGGACGAACCCGGTGAAGACGAGCGTCGCCGGGTTCAGCACCGTATTGCCGAGCCAGAAAGCGATCGCTCCGCCGGGAGACGCTTGGCGTTCGCGCAGCCCGACGACTACGGGCGCCGCGCAGCAGGTGCACATCATGCCGGGGATCGACAAAAAGCCGCCCCTGGCCACGCTGCCAAACCCTGTCGCGCCAAGCGCCTTCGCCACCCAATTGGCCGGCAGCAGCGCCTGGATGGCCGACCCGAGCAGAAGGCCAAGCACCATCGCCTGCCAGATGGCCTTGCCATACATGATCGCATAGCCAAGCGCGGCCTCCAGCGAGGGCGTCGGCGGGCGCGCCGCCTTACCCATCAAGATCGACTGGCCAATCGAATGCGTCTCCGCCGCTACAAACGCGCGGTTGTAGTAGGGAAACCACTTCACATAGAAAAGACCGATCACCGCAATCAGGAGAAATGTCGCCCAGCCCAATGCCGGATTGATTGATCGAGCTGTCGTCATTGATCCTCCCATATTGGCTGTTGAATGCGGCCGCGATTAGCGGATCGATTGAGGCGAGAAGGCCTCCGGAAGGTGAGTGCGCAGCGTCGATATATAACCAGTTCGCGCTCGCTGTGTAATCGAACGAGCGCGCATAGTTGATGGGCGCTCTTTTGCAGTCAAGCGCAGGCGCGGCCATTTTCGACGCCGAAGAGAGGAAGTGATCGCGGCAAGGCTTGATTAGGCTCCCGCACAATTCGATATTGCGCCGACAAAGACTCTCGCGCTCGACGGTTTGTGACGGCGCTGTTGAAGAAAGTGCTGCCATGGCCCAGTCCTCCGTTCGCCTGACCGACCTTGCCCATGGCGGCGGCTGCGGATGCAAGCTCGCGCCAGCCGTGCTCCAACAGCTCCTCGCCGGCCAGCCGGATGCCGGCCCCTTTGCGCATCTTCTCGTTGGAACGGAAACAGGCGACGACGCCGCCGTTTGGCGGATCGACGACCACAACTGCGTCATCGCCACGACAGACTTCTTTATGCCCATGGTGGATGATCCGCGCGATTTCGGCCGGATCGCCGCCGCCAACGCGATGTCGGATGTTTACGCCATGGGCGGAACGCCGATCATGGCTCTTGCCATTCTCGGCATGCCTCTCGACAAGCTGCCGGTGGAGACGGTGCGCGCGATTCTGCAAGGGGGCGCGTCGATCTGCGCCGAGGCCGGCGTCCCGGTCGCGGGCGGCCACTCGATCGATTCTCCCGAGCCGATTTATGGCCTCGCCGTCATCGGGCTCTGCAAACTTGCCGAGATCAGGCGAAATTCCGGCGCTCGTCCCGGCGACGCGCTGATCCTGACCAAGGGCGTCGGCGTCGGCGTTTATTCGGCCGCGTTCAAGAAGCGGGCGCTTGCCGAAGAGGCCTATGCCGAGATGATGGCCTCAATGACTTTGCTGAACTGCATCGGCCATAAGCTGGCGCAGGACGCCGATGTGCGCGCCATGACGGATGTGACGGGCTTTGGCCTTCTTGGCCACGGCCTCGAATTGGCGCGCGCCGGCGGCGTCAGTCTCGAAGTAGGCTTCGACCGCATCCCCTTTCTTGAGCAGGCGGAAACGTTAGCCGAGGCGGGATTCGTCACGGGCGCGTCAGGACGCAATTGGGCGAGCTACGGCGAATTCGTCAGCCTGCCGCCGGATCTGCCCGCGTGGCGGCGCGCGCTGCTGACCGACCCGCAAACCTCCGGCGGCCTATTGGTCGCCTGCGCCGCGCAGCGAGCCGAATTGATCCGCGCAGGAATCGAAGCCGCGGGATATCCGCGCGCCAGCATTATCGGGTTCGCCGCGGCAGGCGAACCTGCGATCCGCATCTCCTGAGGCGGCGGCGCCGTCAGGAGCCTCTTCGTAATGTCGGGGCTGGCGGAAGAGAGCGGGAGTCGAACCCACCTGAGACAGGCTCGCTGCCCCATTCGGATTTGAAGTCCGAACGCCCCACCGGAGACGCTTCTCTTCCCTTTGGACCCGATGAAACCACGGAGGGCGCAAATAAGTCCAGCCGGTGTTTATTGACCCGGCGCAGGTCACCTTGCCGTAGGGTGACGCCGTGCCGGTCGAAGAAATCGAGGATCTGGATCGCCACCTTGCGTCCGTTGCCCAGCCGGTCGCGGAGCTGCGCGGCGGTGAAGGCGCCGCCTTCCGCGGCCGCCGCCGTCTCGGCGATGATGGCCGCCATTTCGTGGACGGTCTGACGCAGGAAGAAATGATCATGCGCCACTTCGTCGGCGAGGCCCATCCGCCCGGCGAGCCTGAGAAGGCGCCGGACGTCAGGCTCCGACCGCCGCGACGTCGCCGCGATATCGCGCACCCGCGGCGGCCGGAAGCGGTCCGCCCCGCCAAGCAGCGGCGCGATCATGTTCCAGGCCGTCTCGTCCTTGGGCGCGAAGCGCGCCGCATGGGTCGCGAGGCGGACGAACGAGCCGTCGAGAACCGCTTCCCCGTCGCGGGCCGCATGATGCAGGGCGACGGCGAAGGCCGGCGCGGGCAGTCGCGGCTGCAACATCATCCGCAGCTTTTCCCGGCCGATGCCCTGCAGGTCCGGATTCTCGGCGTGGTAGGCGGCCAACCGCGCCATCAGGCTCCCGGTGAAACTCCGCCATACGTCGGGCGAGATCGCAATTTTTGACTCGCCCGACTCCACCAGAATCAACTCGAGCTCGTCGGCCAGTTGTCGCGTTTGCGCGGCGCTCAAGGCGCGGTCGCGCGCGAAGATTGCGAGATCGAAGATGAAGGGCGGCGACGCCAGCAAGGCGGCGAAAGCGGCTTTCGGGTCGAAGATGGCGAGCGCCGCGCGCTGCAGCTGGCGCTCTGGCGTGCGCCGCCGCCGGACAGGCGGCCGCAGATCGATGAAGCGGCCGCCGCCGATCGTGCGCTGGGCCGATGCGTCGCGGAGAATATAGCGATCTTGCTGCGCGGCGGCGATGGGCCGGTCGAGCGCCAGCTGGACGATGGCCGATTCGCCCGGTTTGATGGGGTCGTCGCCGAGCAGGACAACGCGCGCGCCGACCTCGACCGCTGCGTGATGCAGCCGCACCGGAAACCATTGGCCGATCGGCTTCGCCTCGCCCGGCAGCAAACGCAATTTGGCGTCGATACGGTTGGTCGGGGCGTGCAATTTGGGATCGACGACAACGTCGCCGCGCGAGACCGTTTCCTTGGAAATGGCCTCGCCGGCGAGATTGAGGGCGCAGCGCTCGCCCGCCCGCCCAGCCTGAGCCTCGCGGTTCTGGGCGTGCAGCGAGCGCACCCGCGCCGACAGGCCGGAGGGGCTGATCAGCACCCGGTCGCCGACCTGCGTCGACCCGGACAGGACCGCGCCAGTGACGACGACGCCGATGCCGGACAGCGTGAAGACGCGATCCACCGCGAGGCGGAAGCAGGCGCCGGGCGAGCGGCGGTCCGTCGTGGCGGCGGCCGCGACAAGCCTTGCGCGAAGCTCGGCGACGCCCTGTCCGGTTAGCGCCGAAACCGGCAGGATTTCGGCGTCCGCCAACGCCGTTCCGGCGGTCGCCGCCCTGATCTCGGCGGAGACGCGTGCGATCCGCTCAGGCGTCGCGAGATCGGCTTTCGTCATGACTGCGAGGCCATGGCCGATGCCGAGCAGATCAAGAATCGCCAGATGCTCCAGCGTCTGCGGCTTGATCCCGTCATCGGCCGCGACCACCAGCAAGGCGAAATCAACTCCGCTCGCGCCGGCCATCATCGTGCGGACGAAACGCTCGTGCCCGGGAACGTCGACGAACCCCAGAATTGGGCCGCTTTCGATCGGCAGGTAGGCGAAGCCGAGATCGATTGTCATGCCGCGCGCTTTTTCTTCTTTCAGGCGGTCGCCGTCGACGCCGGTCAGCGCTTTCACCAGAGCGGTCTTGCCATGGTCGATGTGGCCGGCAGTTCCAATGATCAAGGCGCCGTGTCCTGAGGCTTGGCGTTCAGCGTCTGACGATCCAATGCTGCGAGATTGGCGAGAAAAGCCGCCTCATCGGTCAGGCAGCGCAGATCGAGCGTCAGAGCGCCGTCCGCGATCCGCCCGATCACCGGCCGCTCGAGACCGCGCAGGGCGGCGGCCAGCCGGTTCAGCGCCTCGCCTCCCTCGCACGAACGGATGACGACGCTGGCGCTGGCGATGGTGTCGAGCGGCAGCGCGCCTGATCCGATCTGACTGCGGCATTGGCCGACCGCCACCATAAAAGCCGCGCCGACCGCTTGCGCCACGGCGGGAAGCAGCCGGCGCGCCTGCGCCTCGATGTCCGGCTGTGGCCTCGCCATCAGCCGCAACGTCGGCAGACGTTCGGCGAGGCGGTCAGGGTCGCGATAGAGCTTTAGCGTCGCTTCGATCGCCGCCAGCCGGATCTTGTCGACGCGCAACGCGCGCTTCATCGGATTGCGGTTAACGGCCGCGATCAGCGCGCGCTTGCCGACGATGAAGCCCGCCTGTGGTCCCCCCAGCAGCTTGTCGCCCGAAAAGGTGACGATCCCTGCGCCCGCGGCCACGGCCTCGCGCGCGGTCGGCTCTTTGCGCAGCCCGTAGCGGGATAGATCGACGAGCGAGCCGGATCCGAGGTCGTTCATCAGCGGCGTGTTCGCTGCGCTGGCGATCGTCGCCAGCTCCGCGGCGCCGACTTCGGCGGTAAAGCCCTGAATGCGGTAATTGGAGGTATGGACCTTGAGGATAACCCCGGTCTCGGCGCTCAGCGCCCCACAGTAGTCCCTGGGGTGGGTCCGGTTGGTGGTTCCTACCTCGACCAGCTTTGCGCCGGCCCGGGCCATGATGTCCGGCAGGCGGAAGGCGCCGCCAATCTCGATAAGCTCGCCGCGCGATACGATCGCCTCGCGGCCATTCGCCAACGTGTTGAGGCAGAGCAGCACAGCGGCGGCGTTATTATTGACCAACGTTGCGTCCTCCGCGCCGGTGAGGTCGCATAGGAGAGAGCGCACATGATCGTCGCGCTCGCCGCGCTTGCCGGTTGACAGGTCGAACTCCAGCGCCGCCGGTTCGCGCATGGCCGCGACAGCCGCCGCGATCGCCGCCTCGGCGAGGACGGCGCGGCCGAGGTTGGTGTGCAGCACCGTGCCGGTAAGGTTGAACAGCGGGCGCAGGCCGGAGCGGTCTTCGGAGTCGAGCTTTGCGAACGCTGCGAATGCCAGCTCATTGGCGCTAGGGACAGATGGCGCGCCCACGCGCGCCGCCGCCCGCGCGCCCTCGATCGCCGCACGGACGGCGTTCGTCGACGCCGAGCGGCCGAAGCGCTCCACCAACGCCGCGGCGGCGGCGGTATTGAGAACTGCGTCGACGGAGGGCAGGTCGCGCAAACGGGCAGGTCTTGACCCTTCCATGCGCGCCTCAACCACCGCCCCGGTTTGCAAATGCAAAACGGCTCGGCGACACGAGCGATGAAAATGCGTTCGCCATCGTGCTCCTCAAAGGTCACGGACGCCGGCGAAGCCTTGGCAATGACCCGGGCATCAGCTTGCATCAATATGCATAAACCCGAATGCAAGTCTCAGCGATAGCAATAAGAGTTGGCCGATTCGGCGACCCGAGGCCGTTGGCGGAAAAGGATCACCCCGCAAATGTGCATCCGCCGGAGCGGCTAGGACGACGGCGGTTTATCCGGGCCGGCGCCGACCGCGGGCCCTCTTCCGCCGCGATCCCGTTTCTCCGGGCGCTCTTGAATTGGTTCTCCGACGCCACACAGACTTGATCGCAACACGGAACGGTCTTAAAGCTCGACCGTTGTCGGTTTAGCGTCGCGCTTTTTTCGGGAGAGCCGCTGTGCATTTCTATGCAATCGCTTGGCGGGCAAAGACGCCGACAGAAGAGCCGGGGTTCGATCAGAACCTCGGTTTTTTAGGACGAACGTTTGCCGCCGGCGTGGCGGGACGGTCGGGGCGATCGTGATGGCTCCGGTTGCAGTTGCGACTTGGCAAGCAGCAAAATGTGACGAATGAAGGCCATGACGTTTCCCGAACGCAAATCTGATCGAGATTCCCGCCGTTTCGACATCAACGAGCTCATCGCGGAGCGCGAGTCCGAGCGTTACGCCCTGCATGGGCGGTACATGAACGAAATGTTGGCGCGCGTCTTTCAGACGATCGGCACCGACGTCGGCTTTCAGAAAGGCAAGGGCCAATATCTCTACGACCGCAGCGGCGCGCGTTATCTCGATCTGCTCAGCGGCTGGGGCGTTTTCGGCGTCGGCCGCAACCATCCAGTCGTTTGCGAAGCGCTTGAGAGCGTTCTCGCCGCCGACTTGCCCAATCTTGTGCAAATGGACGTCTCCGTCCTCGCCGGGCTGCTGGCCGAACGTCTGCTGGGATTCACGCCCTATCTCGACAAGGCTTTTTTCGCGAATTCAGGAACCGAGGCCGTCGAGGCTGCGATCAAATTCGCGCGGCGGACGACGGGGCGTCCGGGGATCATCTATTGCGGACACGCGTTTCACGGGCTCTCCTATGGCTCCTTGTCCCTGAACGGCGACGCAATTTTCAGGGAGGGCTTCGGACCTTTGTTGCCGGAGTGTGTCGAAGTTCCCTTCAACGATCTCGCCGCCCTCGAGCAAGCGCTATCGTCGAGAGAGATCGCTGGCTTCATCGTTGAGCCGATCCAAGGCAAGGGCGTCAATATCCCAGATGACTGGTATTTGCGCGACGCCGCCGCGCTCTGCCGCAAATACGGCGCCCTGTTCATCGCCGACGAGATCCAGACCGGACTTGGCCGCACCGGACGGTTTCTCGCTGTTGAGCATTGGGGGGTCGAGCCAGACATCGTTGTGATCGCCAAGGCCCTCTCGGGTGGCCACGTCCCGGTCGGGGCTGTTCTGACCCGCAAAAAAGTCTTTGATCGGGTTTTCAACCGCATGGACCGCGCGGTCGTGCATGGCTCGACCTTCGCCAAGAATGATCTCGCCATGGCGGCGGGACTGGCGGCGCTCGAAGTGATCGAGTCCGAACGTCTTGTCGCCAACGCCGAGCGCATGGGGGCGCGAATTCTTAGGAGCTTCGAGGCGATGGCGGAGCGCTATGAACTCGTCAAGTCCGTGCGCGGCAAGGGCCTCATGATCGGTCTCGAATTCGGCGATCCGCAATCGCTCAAACTCAAGGCGGCCTGGAGCGTCGTCGAAGCCGTCAGTCCGGGCCTTTTCTGCCAGTTGGTCACCATCCCTTTGTTCAAGGATCACAAAATTCTTGTCCAGGTTGCGGGCCACGGCATTCACACGGTGAAGCTGTTGCCGGCTCTTGTCATCAATGAGTCCGATTGCGATTGGATCGAACGCGCCTTCGACCGCGTCATCGCCGACAGCCATCGCGTTCCTGGCGCCGTCTGGTCGCTTGGCAGGACCCTCGCCGACCACGCTCTAAAAGCGCGCTCCGCAAACTAGGTAATCGCCGCGCATGACGAATTGGCGCGTCCTCGTCGGCCGTTTCGGCGCTCCCCACGGCGTCAAGGGGGAAGTGCGGCTGCAGAGCTTCACCGAGATTCCGGACGCCATAGCGGGCAATTGTTCGTTGAGCGACGCCAGCGGCGAGCGCAACTTTGCGATAAAATCATTCCGTCATCTGAAGGACAGGGTGTTTGTCGCCAGGATCGCCGGCGTTGACGACAGGAGCGGCGCCGAACGGTTGACCAATGTCGAGCTGTTTATGCCGCGCGACAGTCTTCCGGCGACCTCGGACAATGAGTTCTATTGGGTCGATCTGATTGGTCTTTCGGCGTTGGACCAAAGCCGCGTCCCATTCGGCCGCGTCAAGGATATCCACGATTTCGGCGGCGGCGATATCTTGGAAATTGCGCCGCTTACGGGCGGCGAGACCCTGCTTTTTCCTTTTACCAAGGACGTCGTTACGGAAGTTGACCTTGTCACCGGATACGTCATCATTGCGCCGCCTGCCGAAGTCGAGGCGCAAGATCCAGATGAGATCGCGTAGGATTAAAGAGTGACCGGCAAAGGTGAGCAAAGCCTGAAAGCGACGTGGCGGGCGACGATTTTCACCATATTGCCAGATATGTTTCCGGGTCCGCTAGGCGTCTCTCTCGCCGGCGGCGGCTTGGCTCGTGGCGTCTTTGCGATTGAGACGCAGGACATCCGCGCACACGGGAGAGGACGCCATCGCGCCGTCGACGACACACCGGCCGGTGGCGGCCCTGGCATGGTGGTCCGCGCCGACGTTCTCGCCGCCGCCCTCGATGCGCGGCTCGAGGCCACGGACCCGAGGCCGCGCCTGCTGCTCAGCCCGCGTGGCCCGGCCTTGACGCAAGCGCGCGTCAAATCGCTGGCGGCCGGCGCGGGAGTGGTCCTCATTTGCGGACGTTTCGAGGGCGTCGACGAGCGCGTGATCGAAGCGCGCGGCCTCGAGGAGATATCGATCGGAGATTATGTGCTGTCAGGCGGTGAGATCGCCGCCATGGTCGTGCTCGACGCCTGCGTGCGGCTCTTGCCCGGAGTCATGGGCAGCACCGACTCGTCTTTCGAAGAAAGCTTCGAGAGCGGGTTGCTCGAATATCCGCACTTTACCCGGCCGCGCAAATGGGAGGGGCGCGAGATTCCGCCGGTCCTCCTCTCGGGCGATCACGCCAAAATTAGAGCGTGGCGCGAGGCGGAGGCGCTGCGCATCACTCACGAGCGTCGGCCGGACCTCATCGGTCGAGCCTCGGCGGAAGTCTCGGAAAAGCGGCGCTGACGCGTTAGCGCCCTTCTGCGGCGATAATAGGAGACCGGGCGTGCTTGCGGCTCGTTGGTTTGGTTCACCAAAGAACGCGCGGGCTTTTCCTGCGGTCATCCGACTTGTGGACTCTGCCGATGCGCGCGCCGACAACTTGGGTGGCCAACGGAGCGGCCCGCGCGCCGCGCGCCCATTCCCTCCGACGCGAGCGCCTCGCCAGCCCATGTTCTGTCTTGTGCCAATGAAAGGGGCGCGAAACAAGGTCATAAAGCGCCGCCCAAGCCGCAGCCGACATCAAAAGATAATACGGCAGGAGCAGCGGCAAAACCGGCCAGAGCGCAAGCAGTTTTCGTCGTTTCATGCCCAACAAGGCGAGCCAGATCACCGATCCCGCGCCGAATGCGGCGACCGAAAGCCAGAGGGTCGTCTCGACCACGGAGAGGATCGAATTGGGTTCGGGCAGGCCGGCCGACCAGAGACGATAGGCCGTAAGGCCGGTCAAAAATGGCCATAGTAGCGGCCCAAACACCATATTGACCATCATCAGGGAAAACGTCGCGACGCCGGACCAGCCGACCTGTCTGACGAGGCGGCCCGGGTCGCGGCTTATGGTGATGAAGGTCTGCGTCCAGCCCTTTGACCAGCGTCGCCTTTGCTTCATCCAGGTCCGAAGCCGCGCCGGCGCTTCTTCGAGCGTCGTCGACATCAGCGTCTTTGATCGATAGCCAAATCGCGCGAGCCGAAGCCCGAGATCGGCGTCTTCCGTTACGTTCCAGGCGTCCCACGCGCAAACTTCGCGCAGCGCCGCGGCGCGGAAGTGGTTGGACGAGCCGCCGAGAGCCAGCGGCATGCCGAGATCGGCCATGCCGTGGTGCAGGACATCGAATAAGACGGCGTATTCGATAGCGAACAGACGCGTAAGCCAGGAATCTTCCGTATTGTCGATCGAAAGCTGGGCCTGCAAACAGGCGACGTCGCTTGGCTCGCACAAAAAACGTTCCGCCGCGTCGCGCAATTGTCGCGGCGCTGGAGCGTCCTCGGCGTCGAAGACGGCGACGCATTCACCGCGGACGATGGCGAGAGCAATGTTCAACGCGCGCGGCTTGGTGCGCGGCCAGCCGCGCGGCGCGACAATGATTTCGTAAGCAGCCGGCAGATTGAGCGCTTCGAGCGCTACGCGTGTCGCGTGATCATCTTCTTCGATGATAAGCTTGATGTCGAGTTTGCCACGCGGATAGTCGATCGAATCGAGCGCTGCGATAAGTTCGCTCACGACCCGCGCTTCGCGATGCAGCGCGATGATGATCGAATAGGGCGGCAGAAGCCGATCGTCGAGGCGACGGAGGGGACCGACAGGGGCGCTCTCAGGGCTCGCCGCGCCAGCGAGAAGACGCAAACAGATCGCGGCGAGAAATAGAAAGCTGGTCGTGATTGTGAGCGCCGCCGAGCCGACGTCCGGCGCAAGGGCGCCAACGGTCGCCATGGCCGCGAGCGCCGCCATGGCGACGCAGAGTTGCGCCTTCGTCGCGCCAGCCTTCGCCGATAGATTTGGATCAAGACGGGCGAGAGCGAAACTCGCCTCTTTCGTCATCGCAGGCGCGGCGGCGGCGCGCACGAGACGTGACATATGCGATGGCGTCGCGATGGCGAGCGTGTGACGCATGACCTCGCCGCGCTGCCTGCGCCGCAGCAGACTGGCCAAGGTTTTCCCGCGCGGGGCGGCGAGCCAACGCTGGCCCTCGCCGGCTAGCGGCGCTACGCCGACTAAAATCGAATGCGGGTAGCGCACGCCGGCGCCGAGCCGCGCGTCGCCGTCGATGAAGGCGACGCCAAGATGAAGAGCAAGGCACTGATAATAGAAAGTCTCGGAAACGGCGCCGGCCGCGATGAGCGCTGTTTCCGGGCCGATCGCCTGCGCCCGCGCCAGGGCCGCCGCTTCGACCAACGCCGCCGGCGGCGCCCCATAAACGGAGAGAAATTTCAATTCCGCGGGCAAGCGTTCGAGCCGTCGTTCGATCGACGCGCGGGAATTGGTCGAACGGCCCCAGACTATCGAAGGCGGCGACGGTCTTGAGCGCGCTCCGGCCCTGGACGGTTCGAAGTTCATTCGGGCGCGCCGCGCGGAAGTTATGCTGCGCCCTAGCCTAACGAAATATTCAAATCCATCAATCGTCTTTTGACAGATAGCAGAAAATAATGTGAAATATCGTAATCTTCAACCGTTCTCACTTATTTCAGATAGTGCGAGCGACGGGGTGAGTGTGGATGAGCGATTTTGCTGCAACGCGAGATGTTGCTAAGTCAGCACTAATATAAATCGTAAATAAAACAAAAATTAACAGGGTAGGGGGGCAAGGCGATGTGTACGATCGCAATTTCATGCACGCTATTTGCAATAATTCTATCAAAATATTTCAAGTGTTACATTCTCCTTCCAATTTCCGGCCTTATAGCGGGCGGCGTTTTGCTGACAGCGAGCCCCGCCGGGCGCGATATGCTGGGTGAAGCGCTTGACATCGCCGTGTTTCTCGCAAGCCTTCAACTTGGCTATGTTTTCGGATTGCTCAGCGGCGCGTCTCGAACCGCGGGAGCGCGTTCGAAGGGCGCGCCGTTTCGCCTGAAGGTTAAATAGGCAGGCCGGCGCGCCGCACGCAACGCCTTCGCCTCATATCGCGTTCCACTCCATCCCTCCCATGGATCTCGCCAGGCGCCGGCGCTGTCTGGCGCCCAGGTGAAATAGGCGGATCGCAGAATGCGCGCGAGAGTCCAACCCGCGTTGTCGTCGATGTCGGTCGCGAAGCGAAGTTCGGCGCCGCGACGCATCACGCGGGCGAGACCCGTCAGCATGACGTCGGACAAGATTCGCCGCTTGCGCTGCCGCCGCTTCGGCCATGGATCGGGATAGAGCACATAGACCCCATTGAGAGCGGCCTCCGGCAGCGCTTCGACAATTGCGCGAGCGTCGCCCTCGTAGAGGCGGATATTGCGCAATTTGGCTTCTTCGATCAGCATCAAGGCTTTCGCGACGCCGTTCCTGAAAGCTTCGCAGCCGATGTAGCCCTCGTCTGGATGCGCTAAGGCGCATGCGGCGAGATGCTCGCCGCCGCCGAAGCCGATTTCGAGCCAAAGCGAGGAGAATTGGCGCTGAAACAGCGCCACCGGATCAATCGGCCGCGATGCGTCGATCCCCACCGCGGGCAACGCGACACGCATCAGTTCGTCGCGCCGCGCAGTCAGCCGCTTGCCTCGGCGCCGCCCGAACAGGGCCGACCTTCGCAAGCGAGGCGCGAAATCATCGCCATCGCCGCCGCTGTAAGCGTGCCCGTGCTGCGGCTCTTGCGCGGCCGGCGCGGTTTGCGGCGGCGGCGGCCCCTGCGGCTTGGCTTTCGTCAGGTGAGCAGCGCCTTCAGGCGGTCGCCAAGGTCGGTGTTCTCCCAGGCGAAGCCGCCGTCGGCGTCGGGGTCGCGGCCGAAATGGCCGTAGGCGGCGGTGCGCGCGTAGATCGGCCGGTTGAGCTGCAAATGCTCGCGGATGCCGCGCGGCGACAGCCGCATGCTGGCGCCGAGCGCCTTCTCGAGCCTGTCCTCCGCCACCTCGCCGGCGCCATGCGTGTCGACATAGATCGCCAAGGGTTCGGCGACGCCGATGGCGTAGGCGAGCTGGATGGTGCAGCGGTCGGCGAGGCCGGCGGCGACCACGTTCTTGGCGAGATAGCGGGCGGCGTAGGCGGCCGAGCGGTCGACCTTGGTCGGATCCTTGCCGGAAAACGCCCCGCCGCCATGCGGCGCGGCGCCGCCATAGGTGTCGACGATGATCTTGCGCCCGGTCAGGCCGCAGTCGCCGTCCGGCCCGCCGATCACGAATTTGCCGGTCGGATTGACGTGCCAGACGGTGTCGGCGCCGATCCAGCCCTCCGGCAAGGCGGCGCGGACATAGGGCTCGACGATGGCGCGCACGTCCTGCGAGCGCAAGCTCTCGTCAAGATGCTGCGTCGACAGCACGATCTGGGCGACGCCGACCGGCTTGCCCTTGACGTAGCGCACCGTCACCTGGCTCTTGGCGTCGGGGCCGAGCTTGGCGGCGTCGCCCGCGCCGGCCTTGCGCGCGGCCGCCAGCGCCGCGAGAATTTTGTGCGCGTAATAGATCGGCGCCGGCATCAGCGCCGGCGTCTCGCGGCAGGCGTAGCCGAACATGATGCCCTGGTCGCCGGCGCCCTCGTCCTTGTTGCCGCCGGCGTCGACGCCCTGCGCGATGTCGGCCGACTGCGCGTGCAGCAGCACCTCGACGTTGGCGGTGCGCCAATGGAAGCCGTCCTGCTCGTAGCCGATGTTTTTGATCGCGCCGCGGGCGGCGGCCTCGATCGCCTCAAAGGCGATCGCCGGGCCGCGCACCTCGCCGGCGATGATGACGCGGTTGGTCGTCGCCAAGGTCTCGCAGGCGACGCGGATCTGATAGGGGTCGACGCCGGCGCGCGCGCCCTCGCGGAAGAACAGATCGACGATCTCGTCGGAGATCCGGTCGCACACCTTGTCGGGATGGCCCTCGGCGACCGATTCACTCGTAAAAAGATAATTCTCGCGAGCCATCCGCGGCCTCCGATCGCGCCATCTCGGCGACCCCGGCGAGCGCGCGGCGCGAGGGCCCAAAAAGCGAGCCCGAGAAATTCAACACCACGTTCTTTTTGTCAAGCAAAAATGCCCCGCCCCGTTTGTTAGATCGAACGATGGCGGCCCCTCAGCCGTGCAAATCGCCGCCGTTCGAACCGCGCGGCCCCGCCTCGGAGCTCGTTTCGTCGCCGGCCAGCGCCGATACGAGATCGATGATGCGTTTGCGCACCTTCGGGTCATGGATGCGCGCGAAGGCCATGTTGAGATGGAGCCCTTCGGCGGTAGACAGGAAATCGGCGACATAGCTCGGGCTTGCGTCCTCGCATACTCCCATAGGGCTGGCTTCGGCGTTCCGGTCGCTCTCAAAGAGGGGGCGCCTTCGAAGAAGAAGGCCGGAGGCACGTCGAGCGTGCGCGAGATTTGCTGCAGCCGGCTGGCGCCAATGCGATTTGCGCCCTTTTCATATTTCTGAACTTGCTGGAACGTCAGACCTAGCGCCTCGCCCAATTTTTCCTGGCTCATGCCGAGGATGACCCGCCTCATGCGGACGCGACTGCCGACATGGCGGTCAATCGGATTTGGAACCTTCTTCACTTTATCCATCGTGATGCTTTGATCGCTCATAGCGGTGCCGGGATCATATTGAAGAACGTTTTTCGTATGGTCTATATCAGAAGTTGTCGCACGCATGTCGATGCTTCCTTTACGATAGATGCGCCCACCCAAATAACCGTGATTTGATCGCTAATGACAAACAACGACAAATATTAGATGACACTTAATGGAATTTTGTCAAATGCGCTTTCTCGAAAAAGCCACAATTACGGCAGCCAGCATCGCAAACCAAGCCGCGAATGCCGTTGCGAATGGATGCCGGGCGAAAACGGGCGGGGGAATGGCTTGCGGCAGCGCGCCCTTGAGGAGACCTTCGGCGCCTAACGGCAACTGGCCGATGATGCGCCCATAGGGGTCGACAATTGCGGAGATTCCAGTGTTCGCCGCCCGCGCCAGCGGCACGCCTTCCTCGATTGCGCGCAGCCTCGCCTGGGCAAAATGCTGGTAGGGGCCGGCGGTCGATCCAAACCAGCCGTCGTTGGTCACGTTCAACAAAAGCCCTGGGCGCGGCGCGTCCTTTTCTTGTGACAAGGTTTCGCCGGAAAAAATAGCTTCGTAGCAGATCAAGGGCGCGACCGGCGGAAGCCCCGGCACATTGAGCGTTCTGCGGCCAGGGCCTGGCTCAAAGCCGCCGGGGACATGGACGAACTGGTGGAGGCCGAAACGCGTCAACAGGGATTCGAAAGGCAGATATTCGCCGAATGGCACAAGATGCGCCTTATCATAGGAGTCGAGGATGAGGCCGCCGCTGGCGATCACTTGAATGGCGTTAAAAAAAATGGGATTCTCTAAGCTCGTCGAAGCTAGTCCGATGCCGGCGGCGGGGTCCGAAGGATTCTCCTCCGCCCGCGCCGCGCCGGTAACAAGAAAGGATCCCAGCGGAAGCGCCACCCCAATTCGCGCTAAAGCCGCGGGATCGCGCGACAAAATGAACGGAAACGCGGATTCCGGCCAGATGACGACGGTTAATTCCTTCGATCCAGCGGCGCCGCCGAGCTCCGACAGCCGGATGTAGCGGCTCAAAATCGCGTCTTTGTATTCGGGCCTGAATTTGTCTCCTTGGGAGAGATTGGGCTGCATGATTTTGAGAGCGACGCCCGGAACGGAAGTCTTTGGCGCGCGCGCCAGCCGCCAAGCGCCAAAGGCGAAAATGGCGGCGAGGGAAAGAAGGGCCGCGATCGCAGGACTAGCGGCGCGGGGCGTAAGGGGCTTCGCCGCCAACGTCGCCGGCGCCGAAAAAATCGCGATGGCGACGGCGGTCACGCCGTAAAGGCCGATCAGCGAGGCCAATTGCGCCGGAACGAGCGCGCCGCCGAGCGCCATGCCGAAAACGTTCCACGGGAAGCCGGTGAACAAGTTTCCGCGCAGCCATTCGGCGAACGTCAACGCCGCCGCAAAAGCAAAAATGCGCGACGCGCCAGGCGTCCAGATCAGACGGGCGAGCATGAACCCCAGCGCCGGATAGAGGGCCATGGCGGCGGGAAGACCGACGACGCCGAGCGGCATCGCATAAGCGTATTCGTCTCCGTCGGCGAGAAAGGCGGCTCCGAGCCACCAGAGGCCGGCGAGGAAATAGCCAAAGCCCCACCACCAGCCGATAGCGAAAGCGCTCCGCGCTGAATGGGGCAGCCTGCGCCAGAGCCGCCAGTCGCGCAAGGATGCGAAAGCAAGCGGCTTTTTCTCAAGTCCCGCGGACGACCCGTCGATGAGCCATACGGCGATCGTCATCGGGACGGCGAGGGCAGGGAAAAAGTTGAAAGGCGCCATGGCCAGGGCGCCGACGGCGCCCGACGCCAAGGCAATCAGGCGGCGGCGCCATCCGGCAGTGTGAACGATCGAGGCCGCGAGCGCGAACATGAATAGTCCTGGAGCAAGCCGATTCGCGGCCGAATCGCCTATGCCATCCGGTTTCTGGTTGTGGCGCATGATCGCAAAAAAGTCCGGCGCTTTTTCGAGAATCACGCGCGAATCGGGCCGCTTCGCGACTGACGCCGATTGGCGAGCGCGGCGAAACGTGAGATGTTTAGCGGCGATTCTTGTCCTAATTGGCGCAAACGAAAGCCCATGGCGCGCCGCCATGGGGCTTGATCAGGCCTTAGACCGGCCGGTGATTGCCCGGGGCGTCGCGCCGCCCTCTTCCTGGGCGTTGGCGTTCTTCGCATCTCGGCTTTCCGCGGCGACGGCGTCTTTACGGCCAAGGTGGATCTTGACCCGCTTCACGCGGCGCGGGTCGGCCTCGAGAATTTCGAACTCGAGGCCGCCCTCTACGATGATCTCGCCGCGAACCGGGACATGGCCTGCGAGCGCCGTAATCAGGCCGCCGATGGTGTCGACTTCCTCGGCGTCGCTGATCGCGGTCAGATCGGCTTCGATGGCGCCGGACACGTCCTCGAGGCTGGCGCGGGCATCGGCAATGAAACTGCCATCGGCGAGCGCGTCGATCTTCGGGCTTTCGTCAAGATCGTGCTCGTCCTCGATGTCGCCGACGATCATCTCGACGATGTCCTCGATCGAGGCGAGGCCGTCCGTGCCGCCGTATTCGTCGATAACCAGCGCCATATGCGTCCGGGTCGCCTGCATTTTGACGAGAAGATCGAGCGCTGGCATCGACGGCGGCACGAAGAGGACCGGACGCGGCAGATTGGTCTCCGACAGCGGAATGTCGAGATCCTTTAATTTGACGCCGGAAGAACTCGATCTCCGGCAGGTTTTCCGGGTCTTGCGTCTCGGGACCCTGATGCGGCTTTTCGAGGATGGCGGCGGCGAAATAGGCGACGAGATCGCGGATATGAATCATGCCGCGCGGATCGTCGAGCGTCTCGCCATGCACCGGCAGGCGCGAGTGTCCGGCCGTTCGGAATGTCCTCAACACCTCGACGAGGCTGCTGTCAAGCGCGACGGCGACGATATCGGCCCGCGGAACCATCACGTCCCCGACCTGCACTTCGTGCAATGCGAGCACATTTTTCAGCATCGTGCGCTCTTGCGGCGAAACGTCGACTTCCGTCGAGGAATCAGCGAGCGCGTCCTGAATGTCGTCGCGAATCGAGGCGCCGCCGAGACCGAATATGGCGCGCAGGCGATCGAACAGACTGGGCGGCCTGCCGGCGCCCGCTCTGTCCGCTTCGTCCGCCGCCGGGCTTTCGCGCTCGCTCATGACCGTCATCGTCGCTGTTTGGCCCGCGCCTCGGGCTCCTGATAGGGATCTTCGATGCCGAGCCGGGCGAGCACAGAGCGCTCAAGCGCCTCCATCGCCTCGGCGTCAGGGTCGGCGCCATGATTATAGCCGATCAAATGCAAGAAGCCGTGCGCCAGCAAATGGGCGACATGGTCGCGCAACGGCTTGCCCGCCTCCTCTGCTTCCTTGGCGGAGGTCTCGAATGCGATCACGATGTCGCCGAGCACCGGGGTCGAATTGATCGGGCCGCCGCTCGGAAAGGAGAGCACGTTGGTCGGCTTGTCGATCTTGCGCCATTTGCGGTTGAGATCCGACATGAAGGCGTCGTCGCAAAGAACGATGCTGATCTCCGCGCCCTCCGCCAGCTTCACGCCGCTCTGGCTGATCGTCTGCCCGATCACCGTCTCGGCGAGACCGCAAGGGTCTTCGAAAGAGTCCCAAGCCTCGGTTTCGATCGCAATGTCGATCACTGGCTTCATCGTCGCGCTTTCTCATCAGAGCCTGCCGCTCGATGGGCCTGCTCATATGCGCCGACGATGCGGCGCACCAGATCGTGACGAACGACGTCGCCCTCCTTGAAGATGACGTGGCCGACGCCTTCAAGACCCGCCAGCAGGTGGATGGCTTCGCTGAGGCCCGATTTCTGGCCCGGCGGCAAATCGGTCTGCGACGGATCGCCGTTGACGATCATGCGCGAGCCCTCGCCGAGCCGGGTCAGAAACATTTTCATCTGCACGGAGGTCGCGTTTTGCGCTTCGTCGAGGAGAATGCAGGCGTTGCTCAGGGTCCGCCCGCGCATGAAGGCGAGCGGCGCGACCTCGATCATGCCGGTTTGCATAGCCCGCTCCAGCATGCGGGCGTCCATGAAATCGGCGAGCGCGTCGAAGATCGGCCGCAAATAGGGGTCGACTTTGTCGCGCATGTCGCCGGGAAGGAAGCCGAGCCGTTCGCCCGCCTCGACGGCGGGGCGCGAGAGGACCAGGCGTTCGACGGCGCCCTGTTCGAGCAAAAGCACGGCGTAGCCGACGGCGAGCCAGGTCTTGC
The DNA here is from genome assembly GCA_963815815.1 of uncultured Alphaproteobacteria bacterium. Taxonomy (GTDB): domain Bacteria; phylum Pseudomonadota; class Alphaproteobacteria; order Rhizobiales; family Beijerinckiaceae; genus Methylocapsa. Next base: position 356,270 of record CAWFIA010000001.1, on the reverse strand, counting down.
CGGTGCCGGCCGGACCTTCCGCGAACACCAGCTCATGGCGCTTCAGCGTGCGCAGATAGAGATCCTGCGCAGCATTGCGGGCGCGCACCGGACCGCGACGGCGCGTGCCAATCTGTTCGAAAGCGATGCGCCCCGCATCGCTTTCATTCGGAAACAGCGTGCCTTGCAGAGCGCCTTCCTGGATCGCGCCGTCAACGTCCCCGAGCGTTACAGGCTGCCCGGTCTTTACCCGTCCGTAGAGATTTTCCAGAACGAGGCGGGCGTGCTCGCAGGCTTCCGGCAAACCCTTGATGGTGACGAGATTGCCGTTGGCGTTGGCGATGACGCCCAATCGGCGCTCGAGCTTGGCAAGATTTTGATCGTAATGCCCAAAGACCAGCGAGGCGTGGCGATTATCGTCGAAGGAGAGGTTGATCTCCACGGCGTCCTGCTCACTGGAGGAGCGCTTGAAATCGGGCCGAGCCAGCGAGGTGCGATCGGACGGTTTCAAACGGGCCCTCGCGCATGCTCTAAGGCCGCGGCGCGTCGTTGAGCGGAGCCGGGCGCCAGCCGACCGAAGAGAGAATTGGACCCGGTCGCGACAATTTCGACAGGGACGATTTCACCGATGAAATCATCCGAGTCATCCAGTTGCACGGGCTGCAGATAAGCTGTCTTGCCGGCGATCTGGCCAGGATGGCGGCCGCGCTTTTCGATAAGAACGTCGAGCGTCCGTCCGACCATGCCGCGATTGAACGCCTGGCGCTGGTCTTCGAGGAGCGCCTGCAGCCTCGCCAAGCGCTCCGCTTTGACGATGTCAGGTATCTGATCGGCGCGATCTGCGCCTGGCGTGCCGGGACGCGGCGAATATTTGAACGAAAAGGCGCTGGCGAAGCGGATTGTCTCGATCAAGCCGAGCGTCGCCTCGAAGTCAGCCTCGCTCTCGCCAGGAAAGCCGACGATGAAGTCGGAGGAAAGCGCTATGTCGGGGCGGGCGGCGCGGATTTTTTGGCAGAGCGCGACATAGGCCGAGCCGGTGTGTTTGCGGTTCATCGCGGCGAGGATCGGGTCGGAGCCGGACTGCGCCGGAAGATGCAGGAAAGGCATCAGCTTGGGTTCGCGGCGATGCGCTTCGATCAGTCCGGCGTCCATGTCGTTCGGGTGGCTCGTCGTGTAACGAATCCGGCGGACGCCGGGAATTTTGGCGATCTCGCTGCAAAGCTGCGCCAAGGAGGCCGGATGTCCGCAAAAATCCGCGCCATGGTAGGCGTTGACGTTCTGTCCGAGCAACGTCACCTCGCGCACGCCCGCTGCGGTCAACGCGGCGATCTCTTTGAGGATCGCCTCGAGCGGACGCGAACTTTCCGCGCCCCTGGTGTAAGGCACCACGCAGAAAGTGCAGAATTTGTCGCAGCCCTCCTGCACCGTTACGAAGGCGCTGACGCCGCGCCCGCGGGTCTGCTGTGGTGAGGGAAATTTGAGGAAATCGAATTTATCTTCTGGCGGAAAATCGGTGTCGACAACCAGTCTTTCCGATTCCGCGCGGCGCAGCAGCCCCGCGAGGCGATGATAGCTTTGTGGGCCGACGACGACGTCCACGGCGCTCTGGCGGCGATAGATCTCGGCGCCCTCGGCCTGCGCGACGCAGCCTGCGACGACGATTTTCGTCGCAAGTCCCCTTTCCGCGCGCAGGGTTTTCAGCTGCCGCAGCCGGCCCAGTTCGGAATAAATCTTTTCGGCGGCGCGTTCGCGGATATGGCACGTGTTGAGAATTACGACATCCGCGTCTTCGACCTGCGCCGTCTCGGCATAGCCCTCCGCCCTCAAAAGATCGGTCATGCGCTGGGCGTCATAAACATTCATCTGGCACCCGAAAGACTGTACGAAAAGCTTGCGCCCGTGCGGCCTCATCGAGTCCCTGCCTGCGTCGCAGGACTGGCCGATCTTCCTCTTCAAATCGATACCAGACATCATCCCCACGATCTTCGAGGCTTGAGCCTCGCATGCTCATTCTAAAGGCTTATGACGCTCGAAGGAAGCCTTACGCATGGCAACCGGAAGCGCCAAAGCCGCGCAATCTCGCGTCAATTGATCCGCCCGCCCGGTCTTGTCAGACTCGCGCAGCCAAGTCCAGCCGCATCACGAGGGCGCTCGCCGGCTCTGCGCCCTCCCTACGGTAGTAGGATTTGCGCTCGGCGACCCGACGAAAGCCGCTCGCTGCGTACAGCGAGCGCGCCGCGGCGTTATCGGCGTCGACCTCGAGAAACAACCGTGTGACGCCACGCGCCCAAAGGCCTGCGAGATGCATCGTGAGCAGAACCTTGCCGACGCCGCAGCGTCTGCGCGCCGGACTAACCGCGATGGTCAGGATTTCAGCCTCGTCCCGGGCGCACCGGGACACGATAAACCCTGACAAGCCGCCATCGCTCGTCTCAATCGCGCCGTCCGCGACGATTTCCGGCCTGACCAGCAACTGTTCGAAATCGGTCTCATCCCAGGGAAAGGCAAAACTGGCCGCATGGACCAGCGCGCACTCGGCGCTCCGCTCAGGGCCGATCCCGCAATAGGCAATAGGCGGCGCCTTGGCGAACAGGCTGAACACGGTTCAATGCCTCATGGGGCGCTTGGCGACCCTTCGTCCGGCGAAACCACGCTGGAGTTCTGTGGCTTGGCGTCGGCGGCCTTCAAATAGAGCGGCCGCGGCAGCGCCAGCAACGGATCGGCAAGCAACCCAAGTTTCGCGACAAAGATAATATCCGGCGCAAGATTTTCGCAAACCATCTCGACGAAAGACCCCGCCTTCTCTGCTTCGGCTCCGAGCATCGCCGCGCCTGAGCCGGAAAGGCGCACGTGTTCCGACGCGAGGAGGCTGGCGGCTTCGCTGATGGGCAAGAGGCTCGGCGTTAACAGGGACCGCCCATCGGAGTCGAAAGCCGCGAAGAAAATGTTGCCGTGGCGGGCGTCGATGGCGACCCCGACGACGCCCGGCTGTTGCTCCATGATCAAAGGCGCCGCGAGAGCTGCGAGCGTCGAGACGCCGACGACCGGAATCTCGCAAGCAACGCCGATCGCGCGGGCGGCGGCTATGCCGACCCGCAAGCCAGTAAAAGAGCCGGGGCCCACCGTCACCGCTACACGATCGAGCTCCTCGAAGCCTCCTTCCACGCGCGCCATCACCCGGTCGATGAGCGGCAACAGCGCCTCGGCGTGGCCGCGCTCCATCGCGATGCTTTCGGTCGCTTCCGGCGCGCCGCCTTCGTCGCTGAGGACGCAGGCTGAGACTGCCAGCAGCGCGGTGTCGAGCGCAAGAATCTTCACGCGCGAGATCCGCGCAGGCGTCGCCGCGCGCGCCGCGGCGACTTCCGCGGGGACGGCTTTTGCGGCCTCCGCAAGATGAAGAAAGCAGGCGCGGCCTCAGATTTGTTCGACGGCGCGCACATCCGGCACATAATGTTTGAGCAAATTCTGAATTCCGTGCTTGAGCGTGGCGATCGACGACGGACAGCCGGAGCACGAGCCCTTCATCGCAAGAAAAACGGTTCCGTCGCGAAATCCGCGAAATCTGACATCGCCGCCATCGTTTGCGACGGCGGGGCGGACATGCGTCTCGATCAGCTGTTTGATCGCGGCGACCGACTCCGCATCGTCGGCGGCGAAAAACTCTTCGACGTCGCCATGAGACGCCGCCTTCGCCTCCTCGTTGAGCAGAGGCGCGCCTGAGATGAAATGCTCCATGATCGCGCCGAGGACAGTCGGCTTCAGCTCCTGCCAATCGGCGCCCTTGTTGGTCACCGAAATGAAATCAGACCCGAAGAAAACGCCGGACACGCCATCGAGCGCGAATAAGGCTTCGGCAAGCGGCGACAGGCGCGCGTCCTCGGCCTCTCGGATATCGAGGGTTCCGGACGCCATCACGGAGCGCCCAGGCAGAAACTTCAAAGTCGACGGATTTGGGGTGGATTCAGTCTGGATAAACATTGCTTTCTCCCAAACGTCCGGTTCAAGGCCGGAGCTGGACTGAGGAGACGCGTTCCGCGCCGGCATCTGCAACGAAATATGAGCTAGCAGGGGCCAATGAGCAAGCGACGCGCGCCGGACCCACTGACTTTGAGAGGGCGGCTTGGGCCATGCAAAGGCGATGAAGAAGCGGCAAACTCGCAATGCCAAGCGCCGCCGTCCGAAGGACTCGCCGCCCTCAGCGCGCAATCGAGCCCGGTGCGGAGCTATCGCGCAAGCGAAGGTGGTCAACGGAACCGTCGCTTGGGGCGGCGTTGACGCGAACCGCGCCGCCGCTGGCCCAACCATTGTCCGGCGAGTCAAAGCCGCGCTTGCCAAATTCAACTCGAACGTGTCCGCCGACAAAAACACAGGCGTCGCCGCCTTCTAAGCCGACAAAGCCGGGCCCATAGGCCGTCTCGCACCTGGCCTGCGCGCGCGCCGCAGCTCCCGCGGGAAGATCATTTGCCTGCGCAGTTGCGCCAAAAGAGAGCACGCAGGCGCTTACGCCTGATAACAAGCCGCCGGCCTTGATCGGTAAAATCATAACGAATTGAAGCCTTCGCTATTCCAAAGTTTACGCTTTTAAATGATTTTATAATGGGGCGATTTGATGATCTCTTAACGAAAGCTGAGCCAATCTCCAAGGACGGCTTGGGTCAGGGCGAGCGCTGCGACCGCTGCCGTATCGGCGCGCAGAATGCGTGGACCGAGCGACAGGCGGACCGCCTGGGGCAGCGCGAGGAGCGCTTGGCGTTCTTCGTCGTCAAACCCGCCTTCAGGACCGATCAGAACGGCGACCTTGCGCTTCGTTCCGCCTGCAAGCACGCAGAGCGCCGCGATCGGGTCCTGCGCCGGCGCGTCTTCATCGCAAAAAACAAGGAGGCGATCGGGACTCCAGGCCGCGAGCAATGCGTCGAGGCGGATGGCTGGCAGCACCTCGGGAATCGACAGGATGCCGCATTGCTCGGCGGCCTCGATCGCATTTGCTCGCACGCGGTCGAGATTGACGCGCTCGGCCTGGGTGCGCTTCGTGAGGACCGGGCGCAGTTGTCCTGCCCCCATTTCGACAGCTTTCTGCGCCATGTAGTCAAGCCGGGCGTGTTTCAACGGCGCGAAAAGATAAAGCAAGTCGAAAGGCGGATGCTGGTCGCGCGTCCTCTCGCGCGCGATCAGAGTGAGCGATCTACGGTTCTCCGCGGCGATGGTCGCGCGCCATTCGCCGTCGCGGCCGTTGAAGAGGAGCACGTCCGCGCCTTCGCGTAGGCGCAGGACATTGCGCAGATAATTCGCCTGCGCGAGATCGAGTTGGACCCGCGCCTCCGGCGATAGTGGCGCGCCGACAAAAAGGCGTGGCGAGGTGAAATCGATGCGTGGCATTGTCGACGCTCAAGAAACAGACAATATCCGGCGCGGGCGCCTTGCCCATCGCTTGCTCGATCGCGCGGGTCTTTGCTATGGAAACGACACAACAAACGGCGAACGCCGTGGAGGGGTTTTGGTCATGATGTCGAATAATCTCATCCCGACGACGCGTAAAGCGGCGGCCGCCGGCGCGTTGGCGATTTGCCTGGCCGCCGCCGGAGTTGCGCGCGCCGCGGACTGCAACGCGGACATTGGCGCCCTCACCAAGAAGCGCCAAGCGATCATCGACAGTCTCAATCAGTCGGCGAAAGGCGCCGCCAAGAAGCAGCTCGATCCTGTCGCCGCCTGCCCTAAGCTCAAGGCGCTCGTCGTCGTCGAACGCGAGCTCCTCGGCTATCTGACCAAAAACAAGGATTGGTGCAACGTTCCTGACGACGCGCTTCAGAACATCGGGGCGAGTTCGCAAAAATCGGGCGCGGTCGCGGCGCAGGCCTGCAAGATCGCCGCGCAGGTAAAGAAAGCCCAAGAGCAGCAAGCGACCGGGCTTCCGCAAGGGCAGAAACTGCCGACCGGTCCGCTGTGACGAAGGCCGCGTCCGCGGCAGGCGATGCGGACCGGCGGATCCCGGGGGAGGCGGATCCGCGGGGCCTTCCGGACGCCGTAAAGGATTCTCTTGTCCTGCGTCTCGCGCCAAGGTCTGCGGCGCCGTTTCTGCAGCTCGCGCGCATCGACCGCCCGATTGGCTGGTGGCTGCTCGTCCTGCCATGTTGGCAGTCGAGCGCGCTAGCCAGCGTCCATGCCGGCGTCCCGCCGCATTGGCGCGATCTCGTCCTGTTTTTGATCGGCGCCGTCGCCATGCGCGGCGCCGGCTCGACATATAATGACATCGTCGATCGTAAGATCGACGCCCAAGTGGAGCGCACGCGTGGGCGCCCTCTGCCTTCCGGCCGCGCCAGCACGCGCGCCGCGCTGGTTTTTCTTCTCGCCCAATGTCTGGTCGGTCTTGCGATTCTTTTGAGCTTCAACCGTTTCGCCATCGCCCTCGGCTTTTCCTCGCTCGTATTCGTTGGCCTATATCCGTTCATGAAACGGATCACCTCTTGGCCCCAAGCGGTGCTGGGGGCGGCCTTCGCCTGGGGCGGATTGATGGGCTGGGCCGCCGCATATGGATCGCTGGCGGCGCCGGCGCTGCTCCTCTATTGCGCGGCGATCTTCTGGACGATCGGTTATGACACGATCTACGCGGTGCAGGACGTAAGGGACGACGCCATCATCGGCATTGGCTCCACGGCGCGATTTTTTGGCCGCAACCTTCGTGCCGGCGTCGGCTGTCTTTACGGTCTGTCTGTCATCTTCGCGGCGGCGGCGGTCTGCGTTGCTGGCGCTCAGGGCTTCGCGCTGGCGGGGCTCGCCGCTTACGCTCTGCATCTTGGCTGGCAGGTGAAGAGGCTCGGCTCTGACGGATTGAGCGCCACGCAAGGCGCCGCCACTGCGTTGCGGCTGTTCCGATCGAATAGAGACGCCGGCCTGCTTCTGTTCGCGGGCCTTTTTGCGGAGGCCCTGCGGGTATCGCTCCGATAGCTTGGGCGCGACGGATGCGCAACAGCCGCCGCCAAAAGGCTTGCAGCCCTTCGCGGACCTAGAGAAAACTTTCGAGCGAGATCGGCGCGTAACCGGCGCGCTCCATCTCAACGACGAAGGCGACGCTGCGCGCAATCAGCCGATCGCGCTTTGTGATGCCGACCAATTCGGCCTTGGGGGTGATGACGATCTCAGCCACATCGGCCCCTTTTGCGACGGCGACGCCGTCGCGCGCGAGACCGCGGATGCGACCCGAAGCGGGGGCGATCACCGGGGTGGCGCCGACCGATCCGACGATCTCGCCGACGTCAGTCCGTTCGCCGAGGCGTTTTGCGCCATGAAATAGCCCATGATGCGGCGCCGCCGCCATTCTGCCATCGCTAAAACGGGCATCCTCGGGAATGTCTTTGCGCGTCACAGCTCCACGGCGCAGCACCGCGCCGGGATCATGCGCGCCGATATCGATGACGATGTCGCAATTATCGCCGGCAATGAATCCGCGCCCAAGACCGATCGTAAGGTCGCCGAATTGGCGCAGCTTCTCGGGCTGCGCGACCCCGTCCGTCCGCGCGTCGATAATGATGTCCCATGGCCAGCGAGTTGCGACTTCCTCGAAAGGGTGCCAAAGCACTGGAATCGATGCGCCGCTTTTGAGGGAGGCGAGGAAATCCTTGATTTTGTCGGCGCGGCGCGCTTCAACGCCTTCAAAGGTGCATGAGCCGTCTGTCCAGGCATCGACAAAGGCCATGCGGCGGCGGATCGTTTGCGGCGGGGTCGGCTGGTGGATGGCGACGGCGTAGCCGGCAAGATGCAGCTTGCGCGCGACCGCTGACGCAAGCTCGTCCATGCCGAGAACAAGGATAGAAGTGTCGTCGCTCATCGCGCCAGTCTCGTCAAAATAGCGCAATAACTCTGTCAGCTTGGCGCCAATAACGCAAGATACCAAAGGACCGCATCCAGGGCGATCGGGTGAAGAAATTCGTGACAAATGGCTAAAGTGCTGAATCTGTCGTGGTCCACTGATTTGATTGGTGGAGCGGTACGATGGACGGGGCGGCGACGGAATTTGACGCGATCGACGAAGCAACTATTTTTCTTCGGTATTTCAAGGATATGCCGGACCATCGGCAGAAGGGCAAGGTGGTTTATCCGCTGGAGGAAATCCTCCTTTTGTGTCTTCTCGCGGTGCTGGCCGGGGCCGAGACCTTCGTCGACATCGCCCGCTTTGGCGATAAGAAGCTCAATCTGTTGCGCCGGTTTCGGCCGTTTCGCGACGGCACGCCGGCGCATGATCATCTCGGCGATATTTTCGCCACGCTGGACGCGCAGGCGTTCCAGCGCTGTTTCGTCGCCTGGGTTGCGGCGCTGACCAAGACGCCGGCCGACATCATCGCGATTGATGGCAAAACCTTGCGCCGCTCCTACCAAAAGAAGGGATCGAAGGAACCGATCCACATGGTCTCGGCTTTCGCCGCGCGCCAGCGATTGGTTCTCGGGCAGGTCAAGGTGAACGAGAAATCCAACGAGATCACAGCCATTCCCGCATTGCTCGACATGATGGCGATCGAAGGCGCCGTCGTCACCATCGATGCAATCGGCTGCCAGCGCGAAATCGCCGCGAAGATCATGGACAAGAAGGCCGATTATATCCTCGCGCTGAAAGGCAACCAGGGAACGCTGCGCGAAGATGTCGAACTCCTCGCAACCGAGCAAAAAGCAAGACAATTCAAGGATACGACGGTCAGCCGGCATGAAACGATCGACGCCGATCACGGTCGTATCGAAACCAGAACCTACACGGTGATCCACGATGTCGGTTGGCTACAACAGCGACACGACTGGCCGGGATTGAATGGCGTCCTGATTGTCGAAAGCAAACGCGAGATCGGCGGCAGGGTCGAGCGGGAAACGCGCTTCTACATCACTTCGCTGCCCTTGTCAGCGCAGGCGATCGGCCCAATGATCCGCGAACATTGGGCGGTGGAGAACTGCCTGCATTGGGTCATGGACACGGTCTTTCGCGACGACGAATGCCGTGTCCGAACCGAGAACGCGCCGGCAAACTTCACCACCGTAAAACACATGGCGCATAATCTAACTCGCCGAGCGCCCGGAAAGGATTCTCTCAGGCTCAAGCGCAAAACCGCCGCTTGGGACGACGACTTCCTCGCAAGCCTCGTCGCAGCTTGAATTTTTTCACCCGATTCCCCTGGGACCGCATCTGAGTCCTCGTTTTCAGTCAATACGCCGCCAGCCAATTGGTGAGGTCGCGCTCGGCGCGCGCGCTGATCGCCTCTTTCTTCAAGGCGGCCTTCTGCGGTCCCCGTAAACGTTTGTCCTCCGCCCTCGCTGATCTTTCGGCAATCGGAGGAAAAAGCCCGAAATTGACGTTCATCGGTTGGAACGAGGGCGGACCCGCGTCGATCGTTTCAATATGGCCGGCGGTGATGTGATTGATGAGCGAGCCGATCGCCGTCGTCGCCGGCAAAGGCGGAAACGCCCCGCCTTTCGCGTCGGCGGCGGCCATCCGCCCGGCGATGAGGCCGATCGCGGCGCTTTCGACATAGCCTTCGCACCCGGTGATTTGGCCGGCGAAGCGAAGCCTCGGATCCGCCTTAAGCCGCAAGGCGCCGTCCAGCACTTTTGGCGCGTTCAGGAAGGTATTGCGATGCAAGCCGCCAAGGCGCGCGAAACTGGCCTGCTCCAAACCAGGGATGGCGCGAAAAACCTCAAGCTGCGCGCCATGCTTCAGCTTGGTTTGGAAACCAACCATATTGTAAAGCGTGCCGAGCGCATTGTCCTGCCGTAATTGAGCCACCGCATAGGCCTTGACGCCGGGATTGTGCGGATTGGTCAGGCCGAAGGGCTTCATCGGTCCATGGCGCAGCGTTTCGGGTCCGCGCTCGGCCATGACCTCAATGGGCAGGCAGCCGTTGAAATAGGGAGTATCCTCGAATTCCTTGAATTCGATCTTCTCCGCCCGGTTCAGGGCATCGATGAAGGCGTAATATTGCGCCTTGTCGAGCGGGCAATTGATATAGTCGGCGCCGGTCCCGCCGGGGCCCGCCTTGTCGTAGCGCGACTGCAGCCAGGCCTTCTCCATGTTGATCGATTCGCGATGCACCACCGGCGCAATGGCGTCATAGAATGCGAGGCCGCGCTCTCCGGTCAGGGCGCAGATCGCCGCAGCGAGCGCGGGAGAGGTTAAAGGTCCGGTCGCGACGATCACATTTCTCCAATCGCTTGGCGGCAGGCCATCGATTTCTTCGCGAACCACTTCGATGAGCGGATGGGCGGAAATTTTCGCAGTGATTTCGCGTGAAAATCCGTTGCGGTCGACGGCGAGGGCGCCGCCCGCCGGCAGCTTATGCGCGTCGGCGGCGCTCATAATGAGCGAGTCGAGGAGGCGCATTTCGCGGTGCAGCATGCCGATTGCGCTCGTCTTCGGATCATCTGCGCGGAACGAATTTGAGCAGACAAGTTCGGCCAAATCGGCCGTGCGATGCGCCGGAGTCTGTCGAACAGGGCGCATCTCATGCAGCACGACGGCGAGGTTCTGCCGGGCGATCTGCCAGGCGGCCTCGGCTCCGGCAAGGCCGCCGCCGATGATATGGATTGGCGACGAACTCGATGACATGCGACGCATGTTAGAGCTTTGCACGCCTCACGTCACCAGAAACCAGGTCGAAAGGCCTCTTGTCTGCCGTTCCGCGAGGAAGGATTCGATAACCCATTTGCCGGGATTGTCGGCGACAAAGGCGAGGTGCTTGGTTTTTCCGGCCGCGACGAGGACGCAGTCGCGCCAATAGGGCTCCCAGCCGTCGTCGAGATCATGCAAGAGCCGCATAGCGTGACCGTGAACGTGGATCTGCTGGGCGAAAGAAGAGCGGTTGGCGATGGCGAGCGTTACCGGAGCGCCGCGTTTGACCGAAAACAAGGGGTCGTCGGAAAATCCATCCCGGGCGACGCCGTTCAGTGTCCAGTACAAAGGCCGCCCGTCGGCGCCCAAGATCGGCTCCTTCGCCAACTCGATCACGAGTTCGACCCGCTTTGCCTTTCGCAGCTTGATTTCGGTCGGAAGCAGAGGATTGAGGTCGAGGGAGGTGATGGCGGGAAGGCTCGGGTGCGCCTCTCCCGCGGTTCTGAAAGCGAGGAGCGCGCGATCCGGCTCTTGATCGCCGAGCAGGATCATGCGCGCCTCGGCTCCCTCCGCGCCTGGAAGATCGAACATGATGTCGAAGCGCGCGCCGGGCCCGACCGGAACCGTCTCGCGCACTGGCTCAAAGGCCGAATTGGCGGGTTGTCCGTCGACCGCAAGGATCAGAGGCCTCATCCCTTCGAAGCGGATCGACATGATCCGCGCATTGACTGCGCTTAGGAGGCGCAGTCTCACCCGCGAGCCGGGGGACACCGTCTCGGCGACCGGCGCCTGCTTGGAGTTGAGCGTGACCAACGCTCCGATGCGCCCGGCGCCGGCGGCGTCGGCTGCGGAACTCGAAATCTTGGACGATCGCGCCTTTATCGTCGAGGCGCCAATCGGCGATGACCGCCAGCATGTCGCGATCGATCTGCGGCGGATTGGGCTCATCGACGATGAGCGCGCCGTAAAGGCCGCGGCCCAGCTGCTCCGCGCTGAACGGCAGGACGCTCGGCCGGTAACCAAAAAGCCCGCTGTCTGGCGGCGCGAAGCGGTAGTCGAAGCTTTCGCCGGGCGCGACCGGCTTTTGCGTCAGGCCGCCGACGCCGTCCATCGCATTGACGATGCGAACGCCCGGCCATGACAGGCTCGTCGGCTGCGCCAGCCGGTTGATCAGGCGGACCTTGATCTCCTCGCCCTTTTTGCAGCGGATGAGGGGGCCGGGGACGACGCCATTATAGGCGAAGACCGCGGTCTCGTCGGCGGGGTCGGGCAGGAGACGAAGGGCTTTCGGGCGCCGCTACCAGAAGCAAAAATCCGTCGGAATCTGAAGGCGTTTCGGCGCGCGCCGGCAAATCAAAGAGGCTGATCGCCAGGCCGGAACCGAGGCCCGAACCGAGGAAGCGCCGGCGGCTGATTCGTTTTGCGGGCATGGAGCCGCCTCGTGCAAGATTTGCAGCGGCGTCGGACCCTGCGTTGCGAAAGTCGTTTTTGATCGCGCCGTCCAGCAGGGTTTGGAGGGAAAGAGCGGCGTTGGCAAGAGAGCGGCGCGTATTGTGAAGCCGCGCCTATCGCCCGGACGATTTAGCTGCGCGTAGGATTGGCGGACGCCGAGATGAGCGCATCTTATCTAAGGCGTTCGGATGGAGGATCGGCCATGGCGGGGATCGAGCGGGATGATCCTTTCAATCTGCAGCGTTTCGTCGACGCCCAGGCGCCTTTGTTCGACAAAGTACGCCGGGAGCTGACCGAGGGGCGCAAGAAAAGCCATTGGATGTGGTTTTTCTTCCCACAGATTGAAGGCCTCGGTTATAGCCCTACGGCGCAAAAATTCGCCATTTCCTCGCGCATGGAAGCCGAGGCCTACCTCGCTCACGAAATTCTTGGGCCTCGGCTGCGACACTGCGCGCACCTCGTCTGTCTCGTCGAGGGACGCTCGATCGATCAGATTTTTGGCTATCCCGACGATCTCAAATTCCATTCATCCATGACTTTGTTTGCGAGTGTCGCATCCGATAATCAGATTTTTCAGGACGCATTGCGGAAATATTTCGCCGGGCGCCGGATCGCTCGACGCTGCAACGGCTCTAAAACGCGCGGCGCCGCCGTATCGTGCCGGTCTTGCAATCGTTTCGAGGAGTTTTGCCGCCCAAACCCGGGCGCGGTTAGCCATTTTGCGCGGTCAAGCCCATTTGCGCTTTTTTTTGCTGCATCGGGCTGAGGCGGTTGCTATAGAGCCTCACCCGACGCGAGGCGGCGTCTTCCGTTCGCTGCCGGTTGCGCGAAAAAACGGTCGCGCGGGCGTGGCGGAACTGGTAGACGCGCCGGATTTAGGTTCCGGTGGTGAAAATCGTGGGGGTTCGAGTCCCTCCGCCCGCACCAGCCTTCATCCGTGAGCTCACGGCCGCGCCTGGCCGGACGATGCGAGGCAGGATTTTTAGTTGAGAGCAGACGGCGAAGTCGAAAAGGTTGGTCAGAAAATGCAAGTCACGGAAACTCTCTCGCAGGGGCTCAAGCGCGAATTCAAGGTGGTGCTTCCCGCGACGGACCTTGCGACGCGCCTCGACAGTCAGCTTTCCGAGATGCAGGCCAAGGCCCGCATCAACGGGTTTCGCCCGGGCAAGGTGCCGGTGGCTCATTTGAAGCGGCTTTATGGCCGTTCGATCATGGCGGAGGTGGTGCAGGAAGCCGTCAACGAGGCGCATCGCAAAATCATCGAGGACAACGCCTTGCGCCCCGCCTCGCAACCCAAATTCGACTTTCCTGGCGCAAAGGACGAAGTGGAGCAGGCCTTCGAGGCGAAGGCCGATCTCGCCTTCACAGTCGCGCTCGAGGTGTTGCCAAAAATCGAGATCGGTGGCTTTGATGACATCGCGATCGAGCGCCTCGTCGCCGATGTGTCCGATTCCGAGGTCGACGAGGTGTTAAGGCGCCTCGCCGAACAGAGCCGCTCCTATGCGCCGAAGGAAGGCGACGTCGCCGTCGCGCAGAACGGCGACAAGGTCACCATCGATTTTACCGGCAAAATCGACGGCGAGGCATTCAAGGGCGGCTCGGGCGAAGGCGTCGACCTCGTTCTTGGCAGCGGCAGCTTTATTCCTGGCTTCGAGCCGCAGCTGGAAGGTCTACGCGTCGGTGAGAGCCGGACGGTCGCAGTGACGTTTCCCGCGGATTATTCCGAGGCGTCGCTAGCCGGCAAAGCCGCCACTTTCGATGTGACGCTGAAAGGCGTCGCCGCGCCGGGCGAAGTCGCCATCGACGACGAATTGGCCAAAGGCTTTGGACTTGAGAGTCTCGCCAAGCTGAAAGAATTGATTCAGGGCCAATATCGTCCGCGACTACGCCGCCGCCTCGCGCCGCAAATGGAAGCGTGAGCTTCTCGACGCGCTCGACAAAAAATACGCCTTCGACGTTCCGGAAGGGTTGCTGTCGCGGGAGTTCGATTCGGTGTGGCGGCGCGTCGAGGCCGAGCAGAGGCGGAGCGGGCGCAGCTTTGTCGACGAGGGCACGACAGAGGAGGCCGCGCGCGCCGACTATCGCAGGATTTGCGAGCGCCGCGTGCGCCTTGGCCTGCTTCTCGCCGACATTGGCGAGGCGGCCGGCGTCAAGGTCTCCGACGACGAGGTCAGTCAGGCCCTGTTCGAGCGCGCGCGCTCCTTCCCGGGGCAGGAAAAGCTGATTTGGGAGTATTATCAAAAGAATCCTAACGCGCTCGCCGAGATCAGGGCGCCGCTCTATGAGGAGAAGGTCGTCGACCACATTCTCGGCCTCGTCAAGGTGACGGACAAGCCCGTCTCGAAAGAGGAATTGCTGGCGATTGGGGACGAGGGCGAAGCGGAGCCGAGCGAGAGTGCGAAGGCCGAAGGCGGAGCCACTGCTTGAGCCTGAGCGGACGAGCGCCGAATTTTTGCGGAGTTGTTGCGAATACCCGACGAGCGCTTATGTGCTAAGCGTGATTGGTCTTATACATAACCGGCCTGATTTTTGCCCCCGGTGCTGTCGACGACCCCCTACGATCGTCGAAATTGAGGAAAAACCCGAATGCGCGACCGCGACCCGTACGAAGTTTACGCCAATTACCTCATTCCCCAGGTCATCGAGAACACCAGCCGCGGCGAGCGCGGGTTCGACATTTATTCGCGCCTCTTGCGGGAGCGCATTATTTTCCTCACCGGCCCGGTCGAGGATAATATGGCGTCGGTGATCATCGCCCAGCTGCTTTTCCTCGAGGCTGAAAACCCGAAGAAAGAGATCTCGATGTATATTAATTCGCCGGGCGGCGTCGTGACGGCTGGCCTCGCGATCTACGACACGATGCAATTCATCAAGCCGAAAGTGTCGACTCTTTGCGTCGGCCAAGCTGCTTCGATGGGCTCGCTGCTTCTAGCTGCCGGCGAGGCGACCGCGCGTTTTGCTCTGCCCAACGCGCGAATTATGGTCCACCAGCCTTCCGGCGGCTTCCAGGGCCAAGCCTCCGACATTTTGCGGCACGCCGAAGACATAATGAAGGTGAAGAAGCGGCTTAACGATATTTACGCGAAGCATACCGGCCGCGACTATGACACCATCGAAAAAACGCTTGACCGTGACCATTTTATGTCCGCGGACGACGCCAAGGAGTTCGGCATCGTCGACAATGTCATTACAAATAGGCCAGACGACGCGCAGGCGGGAGAGAAGAAATAGATTTTTACAAGACGAGCACAGTGCGCCTCGGCGAAGGTGAGCGGCCTAGCAGACTGATTGCCTTATTATTGCGCCGACCTTCTTGCATTTGGCGGCTTGACAAAAGTTGAACATGGCGCGGTTATTGCTTTGAGCCTCGGATGGTTTTTCGCACCCGGGGGGATCGGAGCGGCGCCAAGATGGGTCTTGTGATTTTTGGTACGGCCTTTTGACGCGACCGGTGGCCGCCTGCGGACGACGCGGGCTCTTGCTTCTGGGTCGCGAACATGATTGCATTTCACTTCGGGTCGCAGTTTGAAGGAGAACGAGGCCAGGAAGCGAGGGACGGCTGGTTCGTGTGCGGATCCGCCGGCGAGATTGGCGCGCGGATCGTCCGATTGCGCCGGCGCCTCACTCAAGCACGATCGCGGTTCGCACATGACCTCGGTCGCTACGGAGACTATCCATGACCAAAGTTGGCGGCGGCGACGCGAAAAATACGCTCTACTGCTCGTTTTGCGGCAAGAGCCAGCATGAGGTCCGCAAACTTATCGCCGGTCCGACGGTTTTCATCTGTGATGAATGCGTCGAGCTTTGCATGGATATCATCCGGGAGGAAAATAAGTCCTCTCTCGTCAAGAGCCGCGACGGCATTCCAACGCCGAAAGAGATCTGCAAGGTCCTTGACGATTATGTGATCGGGCAGCCGCAGGCGAAGCGCGTTTTGTCGGTTGCGGTGCATAATCATTACAAGCGGCTGAACCACGCGACGAAACATAACGATGTCGAGCTGGCGAAGTCGAATATCTTGCTGATTGGCCCGACGGGCTCCGGTAAGACGCTGCTCGCCCAGACGCTAGCCCGCATTCTCGACGTGCCTTTCACAATGGCGGACGCCACCACGCTAACCGAGGCGGGCTATGTCGGCGAAGACGTCGAAAACATCATTTTGAAGTTGCTTCAGGCTTCGGACTATAATGTCGAGCGGGCCCAGCGTGGGATAGTCTATATCGACGAAATCGATAAGATTTCCCGCAAGTCCGACAATCCTTCGATCACCCGTGACGTCTCGGGCGAGGGCGTCCAGCAGGCGCTTCTCAAAATCATGGAGGGAACGGTCGCGTCCGTGCCGCCGCAAGGCGGGCGCAAGCATCCACAGCAAGAATTCTTGCAAGTGGACACGACTAATATTCTGTTCATTTGCGGCGGCGCCTTCGCCGGGCTCGAGAAAATCATCTCGATGCGCGGAAGAGGCACCTCGATCGGTTTCTCCGCAGCCGTGCAGGCTCCGGACGAACGCCGAACCGGGGAAATTTTCCGTAAGGTCGAGCCGGAGGACCTGCTGAAATTTGGCCTCATTCCGGAATTTGTTGGACGTCTGCCAGTCATCGCGACGCTGGAGGATCTCGATGAGGAGGCGTTGAAGAAGATTCTTACCGAGCCGAAGAATGCGCTTGTCAAACAGTACCAGCGCCTGTTCGAGATGGAGAACACCGAGCTGACCTTCCAGGATGAGGCCCTTAACGTCGTCGCCAAGAAGGCGATCGAGCGGCGGACCGGCGCGCGCGGGTTGCGGTCCATCATGGAGGGCATTTTGCTCGACACGATGTTCGATTTGCCCGGGCTCGACAGCGTGGAGCAAGTCGTCATCGGGCCAGACGTCGTCGACGGCAAATCGCGTCCGCTTTATATCTACGCCGAACGCAATGAGAAAAGCGGAACAAGCGCTTAGGCGGCCGTGGCGACGCCCTTCAGCTTGGCCGGTTCAAGGGCGCTGGTCATCATGAATTCCGATGAGCGCTTGAAAAGGCCAGCGCCGATGTCCATCTGATTCTGAAAATTTTACACGCCAACAAAGCCGAAACTATGCGCGATGGCGCATCCCCGCCGGGGTCGCAAGTGAGTCGGAGCGCGTTTCGAGATAGGATAAAAAATGACACAGAAGCGTGAGCCCGCAAGTCCCGGCGCGGTCGAAAGCTATCCCGTCCTGCCATTGCGCGACATCGTCGTCTTTCCGCATATGATCGTGCCGCTTTTCGTCGGCCGGGAAAAATCGATCCGCGCGCTTGAAGAGGTCATGAAGGCGGATAGCCTCATCCTTCTGGCGACCCAGATGAACGCCTCGGACGACGATCCGGCGACGGAGGCGATCTTCACAACGGGCACGCTCGCCTCCGTTTTGCAGCTTCTGAAGCTGCCGGACGGCACAGTAAAGGTGCTGGTCGAGGGGCAGGTCCGCGCCAAAGTGCAGGGCTACACCCGCACGGACGATTTCTACGAGGCCGACGCGGAAGTCATCGCCGACGAGCCCGTCGACAAAGTCGAGGTCGAGGCGCTGGCGCGCTCCGTCGTCTCGGAGTTCGAGGGCTATGTCAAATTAAACAAGAAGATCTCGCCTGAGGTCGCCGCCGCGGCGACGCAAATCGACGACTACGCCAAGCTTGCGGACACCATCGCCTCGCATCTCGCCGTCAAGATTGCCGACAAGCAGACCGTGCTTGAGACGACGTCGATCACCAAGAGGCTCGAAAAGTGCCTGGCGTTGATGGAGAGCGAAATTTCGGTTCTGCAGGTGGAGAAGCGCATTCGCACGCGGGTCAAGCGTCAGATGGAGAAGACCCAGCGCGAATATTACCTCAACGAGCAGATGAAGGCGATCCAGAAGGAGCTTGGCGACGAGGACGGCAAAGACGATCTGGCCGAGCTCGACGAACGGATCAAGGCGACGAAACTGTCGAAGGAGGCGTCCGACAAGGCGACGGCCGAGCTGAAAAAGCTGCGCCAGATGTCGCCAATGTCGGCCGAAGCGACAGTCGTGCGCAACTATCTCGATTGGCTTCTCTCGATCCCGTGGAACAAGCGCTCCAAGGTCAAGAAAGACCTCGTCGTCGCCGAGGGCGTGCTTGATTCCGAGCATTTCGGCCTCGAGAAAGTGAAGGAGCGCATTCTGGAATATCTCGCGGTGCAAACGCGCGCCAATAAGCTCAGCGGTCCGATTCTTTGTCTCGTCGGACCGCCTGGCGTCGGCAAGACGTCGCTCGGCAAGTCGATCGCCAAGGCGACGGGCCGCGAATTCGTTCGAATGTCGCTCGGCGGCGTTCGCGACGAAGCCGAAATCCGCGGCCACCGGCGCACCTATATCGGCTCGATGCCCGGCAAGATCATCCAGTCGATGCGCAAGGCTAAGAGCTCCAATCCCTTGTTCCTGCTGGATGAAGTCGACAAGATGGGGATGGATTTCCGTGGCGACCCGTCGTCCGCTTTGCTTGAGGTTCTGGATCCCGAGCAGAACCAGTGTTTCAACGACCATTACCTCGAGGTCGATTACGACCTGTCGAACGTGATGTTCGTGACGACCGCGAACACGCTGAACATACCTGCGCCGCTCATGGATCGCATGGAGATCATTCGGATCGCGGGGTACACGGAGGACGAGAAAGTCGAGATCGCAAGACGGCATCTGATCCCCGCCGCGCTCAAGAAGCATGGGCTTAGCGAGTCGGAGTGGTCGATCGACGACGCCGGCCTCATCATGATCGTTCGGCGCTATACGCGCGAGGCTGGCGTGCGAAACCTTGAGCGCGAGATTTCAAAGCTGGCGCGCAAGGCGGTCAAGCAGATCCTGACGAGCAAGGCCAAAAACGTGACGATCACAGCGGACAATATTCCGGATTTTCTTGGCGTGCCGCGTTTCCGCTACGGCGAGGCGGAGGCCGAGGACCAGGTTGGCGTCGTCACCGGATTGGCTTGGACGGAAGTCGGCGGCGAGTTGCTGACCATCGAAGGCGTGATGATGCCCGGCAAGGGCCGTATGACGGTGACCGGCAATTTGCGCGACGTGATGAAAGAATCGATTTCGGCGGCGGCCTCCTATGTCCGCTCGCGCGCCGTCGATTACGGCATCGAGCCGCCGCTGTTCGATCGTCGCGACATCCATGTTCATGTTCCCGAAGGCGCGACCCCGAAAGACGGACCGTCCGCGGGCGTCGCCATGGCGACTTCGATCGTGTCCATCATCACCGGCATTCCAATCCGCCGCGATATCGCCATGACGGGAGAGATCACGTTGCGCGGCCGGATTTTGCCGATCGGCGGCCTCAAGGAGAAATTGCTCGCCGCGTTGCGCGGAGGATTGAAGAAAGTCTTGATCCCCGAGGAGAACGCCAAGGATCTCGCCGACATTCCGAACTCGGTCAAAAATGCGTTGGAAATCGTGCCGGTCGCACGCATGGACGAGGTTCTGGCCCATGCGCTGGTTCGCCAGCCCCAGCCGATCGTCTGGGAGGAGGACCTGAAGCCGGCGCGGGCCATCGCGCCCGAGGATGACGCCTCTGGCGCAATCGCGCATTAGTAGGCTGGCGCACTCGAGCGGTTGCGGAGCTGGCTGTGGCTGCTTGCGCTTCGGCCGGCTCGCAATTCGAGCCGCCGTTGACCGGGGCGTGAACCTGTGCAATCCCATCGCCGTCGATCCGGCGCGCGGATGGGCGGTTAGCTCAGCTGGTAGAGCATCTCGTTTACACCGAGAGGGTCGGCGGTTCGAGCCCGTCACCGCCCACCAGGCGCAAGGCCGGCGTCGCGACCCGTTGGGCGAAAAGAGCTCGGCCGCGCCCGTCTTTGCGGCGGTGCGCGATGGCGCTTGACTTGCAGGCGCGCCTATCCTATCCGGCTTTCTCTCCGGTGCGCTGCGAGGCGCAAGTGTGGGGGAGTAGCTCAGTTGGTTAGAGCGCCGGCCTGTCACGCCGGAGGTCGCGGGTTCAAGTCCCGTCTCTCTCGCCAGTCCGGACCTGTCGGATGAAGCGCCGGCGATCCGCGCCGATCCCAGCTCGTCATTCGCGGCGCTCTTCGATTACGACAAAACGGCTATCCGGACGCCCCGCTAAGGCGGCTTCGAGGAGCTTAGCTTAGCACGGTTCAAAACATCATCTTGCGCTGCGATTAGCGCTGGGCTACGCATCGCTGTATTGCTGCGGCGTGGGCGCGCCTTCCTCGCGCGTACACGACCATGTCGGTCCAGACCGAGCTTGCCAATGCCGAGCCTTGTCGACCAATATCTCCCTCTTGCCGTTTTCATGGCGATCGCCGCCGTCATCTCGGGCGCCTTGATCGCGGCGCCGTTTCTGGTCGCGTTCAAGGCGCCGGATTCGGAAAAACTCTCCGCATACGAATGCGGCTTCAACGCTTTCGACGACGCGCGGATGCAGTTTGACGTCCGGTTCTATCTGGTGTCGCTGCTCTTCATCGTCTTCGACCTTGAGGTCGCGTTTCTGTTTCCGTGGGCGGTGGCCTTCCATGAGGTAGGCGCCTTTGGCTTCTGGTCGATGATGATCTTTCTCGTGATCCTGACGATCGGTTTCGTCTACGAATGGATGAAGGGCGCGCTCGAATGGGATTGAACCCTTTGCCGCAGGAACGCGTCGCGATCAGCGCCGCGACCGACCGTCCGCTCCGGGCGGGCGATCCTTATTTCCAGACAATCAATGATAAGCTTGCGGACAAGGGATTTCTCGTCACGTCGACGGACGAGCTGATCAATTGGGCGCGCACCGGGTCGCTGATGTGGATGACCTTTGGCCTCGCCTGCTGCGCGGTCGAAATGATGCAGGCGTCGATGCCGCGCTACGACATCGAGCGTTTCGGCTTCGCGCCGCGCGGTTCGCCCCGCCAATCCGACGTCATGATCGTCGCCGGCACGCTGACCAATAAGATGGCGCCCGCGTTGCGCAAGGTCTACGACCAGATGCCCGAGCCGCGTTATGTGATCTCGATGGGCTCCTGCGCCAACGGCGGCGGCTATTACCACTATTCCTATTCGGTCGTGCGCGGATGCGATCGGATCGTGCCGGTGGACATCTATGTGCCGGGTTGCCCGCCTTCGGCGGAGGCGCTGGTCTACGGGATCTTGCTTTTGCAAAAGAAAATTCGCCGAACCGGCACGATCGAGCGTTAGGAGCGGCGGCTTTTGGTTCGGCTGGGCGCAACGAACAACTGAGCCGGATCTGCGCGGGCCGCCAGGCTCCTCGCGCGCGCAGCTGGCTCGCGAAACTCGAAAGGTTGAGATGGACGACGATCTGCAGCAACTCGGAGGCACGATCGCGGCGTCCTTGCGCGGCTGGGTCGAGTCCACGATCGTCGCTTATGGCGAGCTGACCTTGACGGTGAGGGCGGATTGCCTGGTCGAGACGGTCACGCATCTGCGTGACGAGCCGAATTTGCTTTTCGTCTCTTTCATCGACCTCACGGCCGCCGACTATCCGGCCCGAAAAAAGCGCTTCGACGTCGTCATCCATCTGCTTTCTCCGAAACATAATCGCCGCATCCGGGTCAAAGTCGCGACGGATGAAGACACGCCGGTGCCTTCCCTGTCAGGCCTATATCCAGCAGCCAACTGGTTCGAACGGGAGGCGTATGATCTCTTTGGGATCTATTTCTCCGGGCACCCGGACTTGCGCCGTCTGCTGACGGATTACGGCTTCGAAGGTCATCCGCTGCGCAAGGATTTCCCGATGACGGGCTATGTCGAGGTTCGCTACGACGACGAGCAGAAGCGCGTGCTCTACGAGAAGGTCGAGCTGACGCAGGAGTTCCGCAGCTTCGACTTTCTGTCGCCGTGGGAGGGATCGATCGATTATGTGCTGCCCGGCGACGAGAAAGCCAAGACCAATCCCAGCTGACCGATCCGGACAGGCCCGTTTGAACCGAACCCGCGCGTGATGAAATCATGAATGATCCGGTCCGCAATTTCACGATCAATTTTGGACCGCAGCATCCGGCGGCGCACGGCGTTTTGCGGCTGGTCCTTGAACTCGACGGGGAAGTCGTCGAGCGCGTCGATCCGCATATTGGCCTGCTCCATCGCGGCACTGAGAAACTGATGGAGGCGCGCACCTACCTGCAGAACGTGCCCTATTTCGACCGGCTCGATTATGTCGCGCCAATGAACCAGGAACACGCCTTCTGCCTCGCGATCGAAAAGCTGCTTGGCCTTGCAATTCCGCGCCGCGCGCAGTTGCTGCGCGTTCTGTTCTGCGAAATCGGCCGGATTTTATCGCATCTCCTGAACGTCACGACGCAGGCGATGGACGTTGGCGCCCTTACTCCGCCGCTGTGGGGCTTTGAGGAGCGCGAAAAGCTCATGGTTTTCTATGAGCGGGCGTCCGGCGCGCGGCTGCACGCGAATTATTTCCGCCCCGGCGGCGTCCACATGGACATTCCGCCGCAGCTGATCGACGACATCGAGGCCTGGTGCGATCCCTTCCTTAAAACTTGCGACGATCTGACGGTGCTGTTCATCGACAACCGCATCTTCAAGCAGCGCAACGTCGACATCGGCGTCGTCAGTCTCGAGGATTGTTGGCGCTGGGGTTTTTCCGGCGTCATGGTGCGCGGCTCCGGCGCGGCGTGGGATTTGCGCAAGGCGCAGCCTTATGAATGCTACGAGGAGATGGACTTCGACATCCCGGTCGGGCGGCATGGCGACAATTATGACCGCCAGGTCATCCGCATGGAGGAGATGCGGCAGTCGGTCAAAATCATGAAGCAATGCGTCGCAAAGCTGCGCGCCCCGGACGGGCAGGGGCCGGTGCTGGCGAAAGGAAAGGTGGCGCCGCCGACCCGCGCCGAAATGAAGCGCTCGATGGAGGCGCTGATCCACCATTTCAAGCTGTTCACCGAAGGCTTTCATGTGCCGGCCGGCGAGGTCTACGCCGCCGTCGAGGCGCCGAAGGGCGAGTTCGGCGTCTATCTCGTGTCGGACGGCACTGATCGGCCCTATCGCTGCAAGATCCGCGCGCCGGGCTTCGCCCATCTCGCCGCGATGGATTTCCTCTGTCGCAAATCCATGCTCGCCGACGTCAGCGCCATCCTTGGCTCGATCGACATCGTCTTCGGCGAGGTCGACCGGTGAGCCGATTGCCTGAGGTCTTGTTCAAATCCGCGGCCGCCAAGGCCTCGACGCGTGAGTTTTACTGATATGTCCGTTCGCAGGCTCGCCGAAGTTCAGCCCGATTGTTTCGCCTTCACGCCCGAGAACGAGGCTTGGGCGAATGAGATCGTCAAGAAATATCCAGAAGGGCGGCAGGCCTCGGCGGTGATCGAGCTGCTCTGGCGGGCGCAAAAGCAGAATGATTATTGGCTGCCGCGCCCGGCGATCGAATTGGTCGCCCGCAAGCTGGGTATGCCCTACATTCGCGTGCTGGAGATCGCGACATTCTACACGATGTTCAACCTTTCTCCGGTCGGCAAGCATTACATTCAGCTCTGCGGCACGACGCCCTG
Source organism: uncultured Alphaproteobacteria bacterium (assembly GCA_963815815.1). Lineage (GTDB taxonomy): Bacteria > Pseudomonadota > Alphaproteobacteria > Rhizobiales > Beijerinckiaceae > Methylocapsa. The sequence goes on along the minus strand of CAWFIA010000001.1, from coordinate 332,773 downwards.
CCAGCTAGCCGGATCGGACGAAATCAAAGCCATTCTAAAAGCGCGCATCGGCGAGCCGGGCGTCGTCACGCCGGACGGCAATTTTTCCTGGACCGAAGTCGAATGTCTCGGCGCGTGCTGCAATGCGCCGATGGTGCAGATCAACGACGATTACTTTGAGGATCTGACGCCCGAGAATTTTTCGCAGCTGCTCGACGATCTCGCCACAGGGCGGCCCGCGCACGCCGGCTCGCAGACCGGACGCGTCACCTCCGAGCCGATCGGCGGCCTAACGAGCCTCACTTCCTTATACGGCGATGAAGGCCGCAGCGGCCCCTTCTCCGTCGGCGGCGCGCCCTTCTCGTCCCATCAAAAGCAATCGTAAGGCCGGCTCCGATGCTCGAAGACAAGGACCGCATCTTCACCAACCTTTACGGCTTCGGCGATTGGCGCCTCAAGGGCGCGCGCGCGCGGGGCGCCTGGGACAACACGAAGGTCCTGATCGACAAAGGCAAGGATTGGATCATCGCCGAGATGAAGGCCTCAGGGTTGCGCGGGCGCGGCGGCGCAGGCTTCCCCACCGGCCTCAAATGGTCCTTCATGCCGAAAGCCGATCCGGCGCGGCCATCCTATCTCGTCGTCAATGCGGATGAATCCGAACCCGGCACCTGCAAGGACCGCGAGATCATGCGCAATGATCCGCAGCTCCTGATCGAAGGTTGTTTCGTCGCCTGCTTCGCGATGGAGGCGCACGCCTGCTACATCTATGTACGCGGCGAATATATTCTGGAGGCGGACCGGCTGGAGGCTGCGATCGCGCAGGCCTATGAGGCCCGGCTCGTCGGCAAGAACAATGTGCACGGCTGGCCGTTCGACATTTATGTCCACCGCGGCGCTGGAGCCTATATCTGCGGCGAGGAGACCGCGCTTCTCGAATCGCTCGAAGGCAAGAAAGGAATGCCGCGGCTGAAGCCGCCGTTCCCGGCCAATATGGGATTGTATGGCTCGCCCACCACCGTCAACAATGTGGAGTCTATCGCCGTCGCGCCAACGATTTTGCGGCGCGGGGCCGCATGGTTCTCGAGCTTCGGCGCCAAAAACAATTCGGGCACAAAGCTTTTCTGCATTTCGGGCCACGTCAACAAGCCCTGTAACGTCGAAGAAGCGATGTCGATTCCTTTCCGGGAATTGGTCGACAAGCATTGCGGCGGCGTTCGCGGCGGCTCCGACAACCTTCTCGCCGTCATTCCGGGCGGCTCTTCGGTTCCCTGCGTGCCGGCCGACCAGATCATCGACGCCGCGATGGATTTCGACACGCTGCGCAATTTGAAATCGGGCCTCGGCACGGCCGCCGTCATCGTGATGGATAAATCGACCGATATCATCCGCGCAATCGCGCGCCTTTCCTATTTCTACAAGCATGAGAGCTGCGGTCAGTGCACGCCTTGCCGCGAAGGCACCGGCTGGCTCTGGCGCGTCGTCTCACGGATGGCGGAGGGGCGCGCCCACAAGCGTGAGATCGACATGCTGCTGGAAGTCACGACCCAGATTGAGGGGCACACCATCTGCGCGCTGGGCGACGCGGCGGCTTGGCCGGTGCAAGGTTTGATCAGGCATTTCCGCCCGGAAATCGAAAAGCGCATTGACCAATACGCCGCCAACCCGCATCCCGAACCGGCGGCCGGCTATCATGTCGCGGCGGAATAGGGCAGGAGAACGGGCTCAAGAATGATCGCTTACGGATCATAGAGAAACATTTGATGGCGGACGCGCCGGGCAACCTCGTCGTCGAATATCTCCGGCGTCTCGATTCGAAACTTGATCGCGTGATAGATGACATTGGCGACTTGAAAATTCGCATGACGGCAGTTGAAGAAAGGCTGGCGAGAACGGATGTGGCGATCGCGAACTTGGCGTTGTCAATCGCCGGCGTCAACCGCCGGATTGACCGAGTAGAGGCGCGGCTTGATCGCATCGAGCGTCGTCTCGATCTCGTCGAACCGCCGCATTGAGGGTAGGGCATGAGCAAGCTGATCGTTGACGACGTCGAAATCGACGTTCCGCCCGAATATACCCTGCTACAGGCTTGCGAGGAGGCGGGCGCCGAGATTCCGCGGTTTTGCTTCCATGAGCGTCTTTCGGTCGCCGGCAATTGCCGCATGTGTCTCGTCGAGGTGAAGGGCGGGCCGCCGAAGCCTTCGGCGTCTTGCGCCGTGGCGGTGCGCGATCTGCGCCCCGGGCCCAATGGCGAGCCTCCTGTCGTCCTCACCAAATCGCCGATGGTGAAGAAGGCGCGCGAAGGCGTCATGGAGTTCCTGCTGATCAATCATCCGCTCGATTGCCCGATCTGCGATCAGGGCGGCGAATGCGACCTGCAGGATCAGGCCATCGCGTTCGGCTTCGCGTCCTCGCGCTACGCCGAAAACAAGCGGGCCGTCGAAGACAAATATATCGGGCCTTTGGTGCGCACTTCGATGAACCGCTGCATCCATTGCACGCGCTGCGTCCGCTTCACGGCAGAGGTCGCGGGCACGGGCGACATGGGCGCGATCGGCCGCGGCGAAGACATGGAGATCACGACCTATCTTGAAACAGCGATGAGCTCCGAGCTGCAGGGCAATGTCGCCGATCTCTGCCCCGTCGGCGCGCTGTTGCCAAAGCCCTATTCGTTCAAGGCGCGGTCCTGGGAGCTGGTCAAGACCGAAGTCGATCGACGTCATGGACGCGCTCGGCTCGGCGATTCGCGTCGACACCCGCGGACGCGAGGTGATGCGCATCCTGCCGCGCACCAATGACTGCGTGAACGAGGAGTGGATTTCCGACAAGGCCCGGCAGATCGTCGACGGCCTGAAGACGAAGCGCCTCGACCGTCCCTATGTGCGCGAAGGCGGCAAGTTGCGGCCGGCCGCGTGGCGCGAGGCCTTCGCTTTGATCGCCGCCAAGATCAAAACGGCGACGCCCGCACGCATCGGCGCGGTCGTCGGCGATCTCGCTTCCGTCGAGGAGGTTTTCGCCCTCCAATCGCTGTTCGACAGCCTCGGCTCGCCTTCGCTCGATTGCCGGCAGGACGGCGCGAAGCTCGATCCAAAGTTCGGGCGCGCCAGCTACATCTTCAATCCGAGCATCGCCGGAATTGAAGAGGCCGACGGATTGATGATCATCGGCTCAAATCCACGCCGCGAAGCCCCCGTTCTCAACGCGCGCATCCGCAAGCGCTGGCTGCGCGGCGGCTTCAAGATCGGCGTCATTGGGGAGCAGGCCGATCTCACCTATGATTACGCCTACCTCGGCGCCGGGCCCGATACCCTCGCGAGCTTCGCCGAGCATCAGAAAGCCAAGATGGAAAAGCCGATGTTCATCATCGGCCAGGGCGCTCTTGCGCGTGACGACGGGCTAGCGATTCTGTCGCTGGCGGCGAAGGCCGCGACCTCGCTCGGGGTGATCAAGGACGGATGGAACGGCTTTGCCGTTCTGCATACGGCGGCCGCAAGGGTCGGCGCCCTCGACGTCGGCTTCGTTCCAGGGCATGGCGGCCTCGACGCCAGCGCGATGGCGAAAGCCGACGCCCTCGCCGTCCTCTACAACCTCGGCGCCGATGAGATCGACGTCGCGCCGGGCGCTTTCGTCGTCTATCAGGGCTCGCATGGCGACCGTGGCGCCGCGCGGGCGGATGTGATCCTTCCTGGCGCGGCCTATACTGAAAAATCCGGCCTCTATGTGAATACCGAAGGCCGCGTCCAGCTGGCCGACCGGGCGAATTTCCCCCCCGGCGACGCGCGCGAGGATTGGGCCATCATTCGCGCCTTGTCCGACGCGCTCGGCCATCGGCTGCCGTTCGATTCGCTGAAAGCCTTGCGCGCGCGGCTCGTCGCCGCGCATCCGCTCTTTGCCGGAATTGGCGAGATCGCGCCTGCAGGGGCCTTTGACGCGGGACCGCTCACCGACGCCGCTGGCGGCTTTAGCAAGGCCCCCTTTGTCTCGACGGTTGGCGATTTCTATCTGACCAACCCGATTGCGCGCGCGTCGGCGGTGATGGCGGAATGTTCCGCCCTTCGCCTCGATCTCGCGCGCCAGGCTGCGGAGTAAGGCCATGGAGCAAACCCACTGGTTCCTCGCTTTGCTCCTCATGGTCGTAAAGAGCGTCGTGCTGCTCGTCGTGCTGCTGCTCTTCATCGCGTACGTGCTTTACGCCGATCGGAAGATCTGGGCGGCGGTGCAGCTGCGCCGCGGGCCGAATGTGGTCGGCCCCTGGGGGCTGCTGCAGAGCTTCGCCGACATGCTGAAGTTCGTCTTCAAGGAGCCCGTCATCCCGGACAGCTCGAACAAGGGCGTCTTCCTGCTGGCGCCTTTCGTCATGGGCATGTTGTCGCTCGCCGCCTGGGCGGTAATTCCGGTCGACGAAGGCTGGGCGATCGCCAACATCAACGTCGGCGTTCTTTACATCTTCGCAATCTCCTCCCTCAGCGTCTATGGCATTATCATGGGCGGCTGGGCTTCGAACTCGAAATATCCGTTCCTTTCCGCGCTCCGCTCGGCGGCGCAGATGATTTCCTATGAAGTCTCGATCGGCTTCGTCATCATCACCGTGCTGCTTTGCGTCAACTCGCTCAATCTGACCGACGTCGTCCTCGCTCAGGATACGCGCTTTGGCCTGTTTGGCTGGTATTGGCTGCCGCTGTTCCCGATGTTCGTCATCTTCTTCATCTCGGCGCTGGCTGAGACGAACCGTCCGCCGTTCGATCTCGTCGAGGCCGAATCGGAGCTCGTCGCCGGCTTCATGGTCGAATATTCGTCGACGCCCTACATGCTGTTCATGCTCGCCGAATATGTGGCGATCATCACCATGTGCGCGCTGACGACGATCCTGTTTCTCGGCGGCTGGCTATCGCCGATCCCCTTTGAGCCTTTCACTTGGATTCCCGGCGTCATCTGGTTCGTTTTGAAGGTTTGCGCGGTTTTCTTCATGTTCGCCATGGCGAAAGCCTTCGTGCCGCGCTATCGCTACGACCAGCTGATGCGGCTCGGCTGGAAGGTTTTCTTGCCGATCTCCATCGCCATGGTGATCATCGTCGCAGCGGTGCTGCAACTGACCGGCTGGGGCGCGGGGATGGCGCAGTGAACAGCCTGCAGCAGTTGCTTGGAAAGGGCAAAGCATGAAACTCGACCAGACCGCCAAGGCGCTGTTCCTGACCGAGTTCGTCGGCGCTTTCCTGCTGTCGATGCGCTACTTCTTCAAGCCGAAGCCGACGTTGAACTACCCGCATGAGAAAAATCCGCAATCGCCGCGCTATCGCGGCGAACATGCGCTGCGCCGCTATCCGAACGGCGAAGAACGCTGCATCGCCTGCAAGCTCTGCGAGGCGATCTGTCCGGCGCAGGCGATCACCATCGAAGCGGGGCCGCGCCGCAATGACGGAACGCGGCGCACGACGCGTTATGACATCGACATGGTGAAATGCATCTATTGCGGCTTCTGTCAGGAGGCCTGCCCGGTCGACGCCATCGTCGAAGGTCCGAACGCCGAATTCGCCGTCGAAACGCGCGAAGAACTCTATTACGACAAGAACCGGCTGCTTGAGAATGGCGACCGCTGGGAGCGTGAAATCGCCCGCAACCTCGCGCTTGACGCGCCCTACCGGTGAGGTCCGCGGTGACGAATTCGGCGGGCGGCTTTCGCATGGAGGCGGCGCATAACATCAAGGGGGGTTGGCGATGATCGTCCCGGCGCTGTTCTTCTACCTGTTTTCGGCCTTCCTGATCGCCTCGGCCTTCATGGTCATCTCGGCGCGCAATCCGGTCCATTCGGTGCTGTTTCTGATCCTCGCATTCTTCAACGCGGCAGGTCTTTTTTTGCTGCTTGGCGCGGAATTCCTCGCGATGATCCTCATCGTCGTCTACGTCGGCGCCGTTGCTGTTCTGTTCCTGTTCGTCGTCATGATGCTCGACGTCGACTTCGCCGAATTCAAGCAAGGCTTTTTGCAATATCTGCCGGTCGGCGCGACCATCGGGGCCATCGTTCTGCTTGAGTTGATCCTGGTCGTCGGCGGCTGGCGGATCGACGCCTCTTCGCTCGTCAATGTGACGACGCCGGCGCCTCCCGGGATGAGCAATACGATGGCGCTCGGCCGCGTGCTCTATACGCAATACGCCTATCTCTTTATCGGCGCCGGAATGGTGCTGCTGACCGCGATGATCGGGGCGATCATCTTGACCTTGCATCATAAAGTCGGGGTCAAGCGCCAGAGCGTCCCGGCGCAGAATGCGCGCACCCCCGCGGATGCGATCGAACTGCGCAAGAAGCCGTTCAGGCAAGGCGTATGAGGCGACCGCTCCAGTGAAACCATTGCAATCTTTCGCGCCCGGGGAAAATCCATGACGCTGTCGCTTGCTCATTTTCTGGTCGTCGCGGCGATCCTCTTCACCCTCGGCGTCGCAGGCATCATCCTTAACCGCAAGAACATCATCGTGGTTTTGATGTCGGTTGAGCTCATCTTGCTGTCGGTCAACATCAACTTCATCGCCTTCGCCAACTTTCTCGGCGATCTCACCGGCCAGGTTTTTTCGCTGTTCATCCTGACCGTCGCCGCCGCGGAAGCCGCTATCGGCCTCGCCATCCTCGTCGCCTATTATCGCAATCGCGGCTCGATCGCGGTTGAAGACATCAACACTATGAAGGGTTGAGCCGACATGTACGCGGCAATCGTCCTCCTTCCGCTCATCGGATTCCTGATCGCCGGCCTGTTCGGACGGCTGATCGGGGCGCGGCCCTCGGAGATCGTCACGACGAGCCTGTTATTCGTCTCGTTCGCGCTGTCCTGGATCGTCTTCGCCAATGTCTCCCTCGGCCAAGCGCCGGCCAGCGTGTCGGTCCTCGGCGAATGGTTTACGTCCGGCTCCCTCAAGGCGGATTGGTCGCTGCGGATCGACAGCTTGACCGCCGTGATGCTGATCGTCGTCACGACGGTCTCGGCGTTCGTCCATCTCTATTCGATCGGCTATATGGCCGACGATCCGTCGCGGCCGCGCTTTTTCGCTTTTCTGTCGCTGTTTACTTTCGCCATGCTCGCGCTGGTGACGGCGGATAATCTCTTGCAGATGTTCTTCGGCTGGGAAGGCGTCGGCCTCGCCTCCTATCTGCTCATCGGATTCTGGTATCAAAAGCCGTCCGCCAACGCCGCCGCGATCAAGGCCTTCATCGTCAATCGCGTCGGCGACTTCGGCTTCCTGCTCGGCATCTTCCTGGTGTTTGTGCTTACCCGGTCGGTCAGCTTCGAGCAGATCTTTGCCGCCGCGCCCGGGCTCGCCAACACAAAGATCCACGTCTTCAGCGGCGATTTCGACGCGATGACGGTCGTCTGCCTGCTGCTTTTCATGGGCGCGATGGGCAAGTCGGCGCAATTCCTGCTCCATACCTGGCTGCCCGACGCGATGGAGGGCCCGACGCCGGTCTCGGCGTTGATTCACGCGGCGACGATGGTCACCGCCGGCGTCTTCATGGTCGCCCGGCTTTCGCCGCTGTTTGAACAATCGTCCACCGCGCTCTCTTTCGTCATCTTCATCGGCGCGACCACGGCGTTTTTCGCGGCGACGGTCGGCCTCGTGCAGAACGACATCAAGCGCGTCGTCGCTTATTCGACGTGCTCGCAGCTCGGCTATATGTTCGTCGGCCTCGGCGTCGGCGGCTATTCGCTCGGCATCTTCCATCTGTTCACGCACGCTTTCTTCAAGGCGCTGCTGTTCCTGGGAGCGGGCTCGGTGATCATCGCCATGCACCATGAGCAGGACATGCGCCACATGGGCGGCCTGTGGCGCAAAATTCCCTTTACTTTCGCCATGATGACGATCGGCACTTTGGCGTTGACCGGCTTTCCCTTAACGGCCGGCTATTTTTCCAAGGACGCCATCATCGAGGCGGCCTACGCCTCGCATCGGTCCATGGCGTCTTACGGCTATGTGGCGACCGTCGTCGCCGCCGCCTTGACCTCGTTCTATTCCTGGCGCCTCGTATTCATGACCTTCTTCGGCCCTGCGCATTGGGCTGACGACGGCCATGCCGCATCCGATCACGGTCACGCCGCCGAAGCGCATGGTCATGGCGGCCACGCGCTCGATCCGCATGAGTCGCCGCTCACGATGCTGATTCCGCTCGCCGTTCTGGCCTTCGGATCGCTCTTCGCCGGCCTCATTTTCCATTCCGACTTCATTGGCGAACGCGTCGCCGAGTTTTGGAAGAACTCCCTCTATTTTGGTCCGGACAATCATATTCTGCATGAGATGGAGGAGATCCCGCGTCTCGCCGCGCTGATGCCGACGATCATGATGGCCGGCGGATTTCTGGTCGCGCTCTATGTTTATATTCTGGCGCCTGGAACCGCGGCGCGCCTCGCCGCGGCCATGCCGGGGCTCTACCGTTTCCTGCTCAACAAATGGTATTTCGACGAGCTCTATGACAAGATTTTCGTCCGTCCGGCTTTTTGGCTCGGCCGCGCGCTCTGGAAGGGCGGCGATGGAGCCATCATCGATGGGCTGGGGCCGGACGGCGTCGCCGCGCGCGTCATCGACGTGACTGGCCGGGTCGTCAAACTGCAGACCGGCTACATCTACAATTACGCATTCGCCATGCTGATCGGCTTGGCCGCTCTCATCACCTGGTATCTGGTCGGGGGTGTTCGTTGATGTTCGGCTTCGGCATTCTCACCTGCATCGTCTTTTTGCCGCTGGTCGGCGCGGCGTTCATCCTCGCTTTGCGCGGCGAGGACGAGGCCACTTTGAACAACGCCAGGTGGGCCGCCCTGGCGACGACGCTGATCGTCTTCGCGCTGTCGCTTTACGCTTACGCCGAGTTCGACACTTCGTCTTCGGCCTTTCAACTGGTCGAGCAGAAGAGCTGGTTCGGCTCGGGGCTTGTCTACAAGCTCGGCGTCGACGGCATGTCGATGCCGTTCGTGCTCCTCACCACGTTCTTGATGCCGATCTGCATCGCCGCGTCATGGCAATCCATCACCTATCGCGTGAAGGATTATATGATCGCCTTCCTCGTGCTCGAGACCTTGATGCTCGGCGTCTTTACGGCGTTGGACCTCGTTTTGTTCTATCTTTTCTTCGAGGGCGGCCTGATCCCGATGTTCCTGATCATCGGCGTCTGGGGCGGCAAGCGGCGCGTCTACGCCAGCTTCAAATTCTTCCTCTACACGCTTGTCGGCTCGCTCTTGATGCTGCTTGCCGTCATGGCGATGTATGGCGTCGCCAAAACGACGGACATCACCGTCCTGTTGAAGACCGACTTCCCGGTTTCGATGCAGAAATGGCTGTTCCTCGCTTTCCTCGCCTCGCTTGCCGTCAAGATGCCGATGTGGCCGGTCCATACTTGGCTTCCCGACGCCCATGTCGAGGCGCCGACGGCGGGATCGGTCATTCTGGCGGCGATTCTTTTGAAGATGGGCGGCTACGGATTCATCCGCTTCTCGCTGCCGATGTTCCCGGACGCCTCGGCCTATTTCGCGCCGCTGGTCTACGCCCTGTCGATCATCGCCATCATCTACACCTCGCTGGTGGCGCTGGTGCAGGAGGACATGAAGAAGCTCATCGCCTATTCCTCCGTGGCGCATATGGGCTTCGTCACCATGGGCCTTTTCACGATGACGGAGCAGGGCGTTCAGGGCGCGGTGTTCCAGATGATCTCGCACGGCTTGGTCTCGGGCGCGCTGTTCCTTTGCGTCGGGGTCGTCTATGACCGCATGCACACACGCGATATTGACGCCTATGGCGGTCTTGTCGAGCGCATGCCGCTCTATGCGGTCGCCTTCATGATTTTCACCTTGGCGAATGTCGGGCTGCCGGGCACGTCCGGCTTCATCGGGGAGTTCCTGAGCCTTGTCGGCGCGTTCAGGATCAATAGTTGGCTCGCCTTTTTCGCCACGACTGGCGTCATCCTGTCGGCGGCCTACGCGCTTTACCTCTATCGGCGCATCATTTTCGGGGTGCTCGACAAGCCGAGCTTGCGGGCCATCCTCGACCTCTCGGGCCGGGAAGTCGCAACCCTCGCGCCGCTTGTCGCGCTGACGATCTACTTCGGCTTCCATCCGGGGCCCGTGCTCCAGAGCTCCGCGGCCTCGATCGCGGCGCTCATTAAGAATTACGATACGGCTCTCGCTGTGACCAAGACCGCGGCGCTGAAGTCTCCACTAGCGCGCCGTCGCTTGAAGCGATCGCGCGCTCGTTCGTTGACGCATGATCCCGTTGGATCCGCGCATAAAGGCTGATACTATGGCGCCGTTGTCCTTCGCCCTCGCGCACACCTTGCCGGAGCTCATTCTGACGATTGGCGTTCTCGGCCTTTTGCTTATGGGCGCCATCCGCGGCAAGGATTCCGATGGCCCGATCACCGAAATCGCCGTCGCGCTTCTCGGCGCCGCGATCCTCGTCATTCTTCTCGGCTTCAAGACCCAGGCGGTGGTTTTCAACGGCGCTGTGGTCGACGACGGCTTCGGCCGCTTCATGAAGGTCTTGGCCCTCTTAGGGTCGCTGACGACGCTCGTCATGGGCCAGGACTTCCTCGCCCGCGAGCGGATCGACAAATTCGAGTTTCCGATCCTCGTTCTTTTGGCGACAATCGGCATGCTCGTTTTGATTTCAGCGCAAAACCTTATCGCGCTTTATCTCGGCCTCGAGTTAATGTCCCTCTCCCTTTACGTGATCGCCGCGTTCGATCGCAATAATCTCAAGGCGACGGAAGCGGGGCTCAAATATTTCGTCCTCGGCGCTTTGTCCTCCGGCATGCTGCTTTATGGCGCTTCGCTGATCTACGGTTTCGCGGGCACCGTGTCCTTCGCGGGGATCGCCGCGGCCGTGCATGGGACGCCCTCGATTGGCGTCGTTTTCGGACTCGTGTTCCTGATGGCCGGCCTCGCCTTCAAAATGTCGGCGGTGCCGTTCCATATGTGGACCCCGGACGTCTATGAAGGCGCCCCGACCCCGGTCACGGCGCTGTTCGCCTCGGCGGTGAAAATGGCCGCGGTCGCGATAACCGTCCGCGTGGTGATGACCGCCTTTCCTGGCATCGCGCCGCAATGGCGGCAGATCGTTGTCTTCATTTCGATTCTTTCAATGGTGCTCGGCGCCTTCGCGGCGATCGGCCAGGCGAACATCAAGCGCCTGATGGCCTATTCCGCCATCGGCCATGTCGGCTTCGCGCTGGTTGGACTCGCGGCGGGAACCGAAACCGGCGTCATCGGCGTGATCGCCTATATGGCGATCTACCTTGTGATGACGCTTGGGACCTTCGCGGCGATCCTGTCGATGCGCGTCGCCGGTCACGCCGTCGAGCAGATTTCCGATCTGTCGGGCCTCGCCAAGACCGATCCGCTGACCGCCTTCTTTATGGCGATGATGATGTTTTCCCTAGCCGGCATCCCGCCGCTCGCCGGCTTTTTCGCCAAATGGTACGTTTTCAACGCGGCGATTCAGGCGCATCTTTACGCTCTCGCGGTCATCGGCGTTCTGGCCAGCGCAGTGGCGGCGTATTACTACTTAAGAATTGTCAAGGTGATGTATTTTGACGAGGCCGCGCCGGCGTTCGACAAGCCGACACCGGCTTTGCGCGCCGTGCTTGCGGTGAGCGGCCTTCTTGTGCTGTTCTTGTTCGCTTATCCGGGCTTATTCATCGACGCCACGACGGCGGCGGCGAAGTCCTTGTTCTAGAATTGCAAAACGGTGGTTCCACCCTGTCGCCTCTCGCAGGATCGTTTCAAGCCTCAGGATTTAGGTTCGCCGCGCATGGCGAGGTGGCGTCGACCAACGACGAGGCGTTGGCGCGGGCGCGGGCCGGCGATCCAGGCCGCCTTTGGATCACCGCCGCGAGCCAGATCCATGGGCGCGGCCGCCATGGCCGCGGCTGGACATCGGAGCCCGGCAACCTGTTCGCCAGCCTCTTGCTGATCGATCCCGCCCCGCCGCCGCGCGTCGCCGAACTTGGCTTTGTGACCAGCCTCGCCCTCGCCGAGGCCCTACGCGGAATTCTTGGCGGGGATCCTTGTCTCCAGATCAAATGGCCAAATGACATTCTCTACAACCGCGCCAAGCTGGCGGGCGTTCTTCTCGAAAGCATCGCTCTGCCGAACGGCTTGGCCTGCGTCGCCGGGATCGGCGTCAATTGCCGGTCGCATCCTGGCGATACGCTCTATCCGGCGACCGACCTCGACGCTGTTATCGGCCGCGAGATCGCCCCGGACGTCGTTTTGGAAGCGCTTTCGTTCGAGATGGGGCGGTGGCTCGACATTTGGGCGAGAGGCGAGGGATTCGCCGTCATTCGCGCGCATTGGCTGGCTCTCGCCGCCGGCATCGGCGAGCAAATCGAAGTGGCGCGGACGCAAGAGACGCTGACGGGCCTGTTTCGCACGCTCGACGCGACCGGCCGCCTCATCCTCCAACGCGAATTGGGCGACATAGCAGTCGAGGTCGGAGACGTGTTCTTGGCGCCAGAGACGCCCGGCGCCGCCAGATGAAGTCGCCGGCGCTAGAAGAAATCGCAAGAAAGGTCTTTGATCGATGAACGCGGCAAATGACGAACTCGTCTTCGCGCCGCTCGGAGGTTTGGGCGAGATCGGCATGAACCTCGCCCTTTATGGCTTTGGCCCGAAAGGGCGGATGAAATGGCTGATGGTCGATTGCGGCATCGCTTTCGCCGGGCCGGAGCTCGCCGGGATCGATGTCGTCATCCCCGACGCGCGCTTCATCGAGAAGATGCGCGAGGATCTGGTCGGTCTCGTCATCACCCACGCGCATGAAGATCACATCGGCGCCGTCGCCGATATCTGGCCAAAGCTCGGCTGCCAGCTCTACGCTACGCGCTTCGCCGCCGAACTCCTGCTGAGCAAACATCTGTCAGAGCCGGGGGCTCCGGATGTTCCGATCAAAGTCGTTCCGCAAGGCGGGAGGATCGAGGCTGGCCCGTTTTCGGTCGAGTTCATCGCCATGGCGCACTCTATTCCAGAAAGCTGCGCCCTCGCCATCCGCACCCCGCTTGGCGCGATCGTGCATTCGGGCGATTGGAAAATCGACGCCGAGCCAGGCCTTGGCGCGCCGACTGACGAGAAGCGCCTCAAAGCCATCGGCGACGAGGGCGTTCTGGCGCTCATCTGCGATTCGACCAATATTTTGCGCGAGGGAATCAGCCCTTCGGAGGGCGAGGTTGGCCGCACCCTGCGCGAGATCATCGCCGGATCGCCTGGTCGCGTCGTCGTGACGACCTTCGCCTCCAATGTGGCGCGCATTCGCGCCGTCGCCGAGGCCGCGGCCGCGGCGGGCCGCAATGTGGTGCTTGTCGGCCGCGCCATGGAGCGCGTCGTCGCCGTGGCGCGCGAATGCGGCTATCTCGATGGCGTCGCGGATTTTCTTGGGGTCGACGCTTTCGCCCATTTGCCGCGCGACAGGGTGGTGCTGATCGCAACCGGCAGCCAGGGCGAAAACCGCGCGGCCATCGCCCGTATTTCCGAAGGCGAGCATCCGGCGGTGACGCTCAACGCCGGCGACAAGGTGATTTTTTCCTCCCGCACGATTCCGGGCAATGAACGCGAGGTCGGCCGCATCATCAACAATCTCATCCGCTCGGGGATCGACGTCGTGACGGATCGCAACGCTCTCGTTCACGCCTCGGGTCACCCGCGCCGCGGCGAAGTCGCCCAGCTTTACGCCTGGCTGCGGCCGCAGATCGCCATTCCGGCGCATGGCGAGGATCTGCATCTCGCCGAACACGCGAAATTCGCGGCGGCGCAAGGCGTGCCCCATGTCCTCAGTCCGCGCAACGGCGACATTATCGCCCTCGCGCCCGGACAGCCGGCGATCGTCGCGCAGACGCCGCATGGCCGTCTGTTGAAGGACGGGAATATTTTCGTCTCCCCGACCGACGAAGCCCCGCGGATGCGCCAGAGACTGGCGGCGTCGGGCATTATCACCATCGCCCTCGCCGTCACCGCGAAGGGCGATCTCGCCGGCGTGCCCGACGTCATGACCGCAGGGATTCCCGCCCAGGTGCGGGACGGCGCCGCAATGGACGCTATCGTCGATGACGCCATGTTTCAGACCTTTGACCACCTGCCGCGGCAGAAGCGCCGCGACGCCGACATCGTATCGGCCGCGATCGAAAAGGCCGTGCGCAACGCCGTGGCGTCGGCGTGGGGCAAGCGCCCCGCCGTGCATGTGCTCGTCGTCGAGGTATGATTTTGGAGGGATCGAGGTGATCGGCAGGCTCAATCATGTCGCTATCGCGGTGAAGGATCTCGCCGCCGCGGCGGCGGTCTATCGCGACGCGCTCGGGGCCGAGGTCAGCGCCCCCGTTCCGCTGCCTGAGCATGGCGTCAGCGTCGTCTTCGTTACGCTATCCAACGCCAAGGTCGAGCTCCTTGAGCCGCTCGGCGAAGCCTCGCCGATCGCCGATTTCGTCGCAAGGCGCCCAAATGGCGCCATCCACCACATTTGCTATGAGGTCGACGACATTTTGCGGGCGCGCGATAAACTGATGTCGAGCGGCGCGCGCGTGCTCGGCGACGGCGCGCCGAAAATTGGCGCGCATGGCAAGCCGGTGCTGTTCCTCAACCCGAAGGACTTTTGCGGCGCTCTGATCGAACTCGAAGAGGTTTAGGACCTTCGCGAGGGAGCCGCCGCTTCGCTGCGACAAAAAGCGCTTTGGCGAAGGGCGGCCATTTCCGCATTTTCCATAACTTAAAAAGCGGAGTGCGCTCGCGGCCTCGCTTTGCGCCAGCGCATTTCCGCTTCGCTGCGCGTCAGCTCCGGAAAAAATCCGCCAATACAATCGGATAGGGCAGGAATTGGGGGGCCGTCGCGCGCCTTTGGTGTTCCCGTCTGTTCGCAAAATGTCCGAGAAACACTTGCTATTTAGAACATCATGTGAACAAATAGAGCTCAAACATAGCCGCGCCCGCAGCCATCAACTAGCCCCTCGCATTAAGATTGCAGCGCGCCGACGGCTATCGTAATTTGGTTGTGCGCGCGGAAGTAGAGTGATTCGCCAAAATGCCTGACCTTATTCGCCAGCTCCTGAGCATGATCCGTGGCGGCGCTCCGCGCGGCTTTGACGCGGCCGCCGACGCCGAGCGCCTGATCGCCAGATTTCGCGATCGCGCCTACTTCGAGGCGAAAGATCGGGTGAAAGGCCGTTGCGTCGACAGCTATGGCTCGTCGCGCTATTGGACCAAGGTCAAGCTCGAAATCGCCCAGCGTCAGGGCATTGCGATCGGCCTCGGCGGCGCCGACCTGCGGGCGTGAGTGAACTTTTAGTTCGACCCCCGGGGCGCCGCAGACGGATCCGCCGGTATAAGCTTCGCTCATGATTTCTCTCCTGCAACACAGCTCGCTGGGAAGCTCGTTCGGAAGAGATCGTTCGTGAGACTGCCAGTCCCGCACTTACGCAACCACGACTTCACTCAGTGCTTGTCGTAATCGTCGTGGCGGCGCCACCAGACGCCCGTCTCGTTGCGTCCCCTGGGAGCGCGGTCGAGCCACTGATACATGCCCCAAAGGGCGTCCAGTCCGCGCGCATAGGTGGAATAGGTGTGGTAGACGACGCCGTCCTCGAGCGCGAACGCGCTCATGCCCGGCCTATCGCGATTGGTACGTGGCCGCGTCGGTTCCACACATGGCCGCGAACTGGTCCTCCGCCACCTCGCCGCCACCCTCCTGACCCCGGCGCCACTCAAACGCCGCCTCGCGCCGGTAGTTGTAGTCGACGCCCCCCTCGCGCTGTTGCTCCTCAGTGAACGAGATGTTCAAGTCGAAATTGAAGTCGCCGCCGACCGATGACGCCCAGGGAAACGCCCATCCCATCCGCTGCTTGTAGGCCTGCAGTTTCGCGAGCGGCGCCCGCGAGACCGCCGAAAGCGTGACGTCGTGGTTCGCCAGGTGGGACGACAAAGCCCTCGAACCCGTCCGCGATCGTCGAGCAGGACGGACACCCCGTCTTGTAGTCGGGCCCGAACATGAAGTGGTAGACGAGGAGCTGCGAGCGCCCTTTGAAGAGGTCGGCCAGCGAGGCGCTCCCTTCATCGGTCGCGAACCGGTACTCCTTGTCGATCCGGACCCACGGCAGCGCCTGACGTCGCCGCGCCAGCTCGTCGCCGCGCCGCGTCAGCTCCTTCTCGTCTTTGAGCAGCCGGAGCCGGGCCGCAAGCCACTCATCGCGCGAAACGACTTGATTCTGCATAGTTATCCTCCTGTTTGTCGAGATGCTTGTCGCGTGGGACGATCAATTTGGTCGAGCAGCCGGGTCCCGGTCGAACTTTCGTTCTGGCCGCTCCGCCCGGATCGACCGGACGGAGCCTCTGGGTCGTTGGGTCAGGCCGTCATCCGCCGGTCGTACTCCGTCCGCAGGCGGCTCCAGCCGTCCCAGAATGGCTCCGGCTCCTTGCCTGTCGCGCGGGCGACCAGAATATCGAGGTGCATGTGCCACCCGGCGCCGACCATCAGCATGGTTGCGCGGTCGGGCAGGCGGCGGTGGATCACGGTAAGCAGCACCCCGTCGCCCTTCGGGTCCAGCTCGAAGGAGACCTCGCCGCTGGCTCCCCAGGCGATGGCGAGCTTGCGGGGCGGATCAAGCTCGATGATCCGGCTCTGCATCCGATGCTCGTCGGAGAAGCCGGGCGGCCGCTGGCCGGGCGGATCGGTAAGCTCGTCGTTCCGCCAGACGAATTCGAAAGGCGCGCCGACTTTCATCTCCATCTGACCCGCCGCCAGCCACTGGCGGCGCAGTTCGCTCTCCGTGAGATAGGCCCAGATGCGCTCGATCGGGCCGGGCAGAAGGCGCTGGATCTTCAACGTGGCAGGCTCGGTCAGGACGCCATAGGCGTCGAGAGTCGCGAGTTTGGTCATTGGTCGTCTCCTTTGGGGGTGGGGGATTTGCGCGCGTCCTCATCGCGAAGGAGGCGCTCGAGCACATCCAGACGGCCGGTCCAGAAGCGCTCGTAGAAGCTCAGCCATTGGTGGGCGCAGGCCAGCGGTCCGGGGTCGAGGCGGCACAGATGGGTGCGGCCGCGCACCTCGCGACGGATCAGTCCGGCGTTCTCCAGCGCCTTGATGTGCTTCGAGGCGGCCGCGAGCGAGATCGCGAAGGGTTCCGCAAGCTGGCCCACCGTTCGCTCGCCGCTGGCGAGTTCGCGAAGCATCCGCCGGCGCGTCGCGTCGCCCAGGGCGTGAAAGACGGAATCCAGCTGCGGCGTCGATAATTCAACCATATAGTTGAATATAAGGCCGCGCTTTCAGAGAGTCAACCAGTTGGTTGAATGACTGCCTGGTGAGTGATCGGGGCGTCGCGACGGTTAGGCTTGGATGGCCCTACGCCCGCAGCAGTTGCACAAAAGCCATGCTTTTGTAGGCCGTGACGGCGTCGCTGCCCGTCCTTCCAAGAGGCGTCGCAGAGAGACGGCTTTCCAACCATTAACCCAAAGCGCCGCGCCGCCGGTCCCTGGGCTGCAAGGTAAGTGGAAAAAATACAGATTTGGATTCAGTAACTTACGCAACAATGGTGGGCGCGACAGGGATTGAACCTGTGACCCCTCCCGTGTGAAGGGAGGAGTGCTGGGTTTCTGACGATTTCTCCGCTTTTCCCACCATTTCTATTTGCTTGAAAATAGAAGGACTTCCATCTATCCTTGTTTCTGGAGATGGGCTGCGTTGGATGCGCTTTGCTTCCCCGTGTTTCCCCCATGCTTCCCCGAAGGCGTCGAGGGCGATCCCAATGGCAAAGCTGACGAAACGATTTCTCGACACGCTGACGCCCCGCTCCGACGGGGATCTGTTCGCATGGGACAGCGAACTTCGTGGGTTCGGGGTTCGCATGAAGCCTTCCGGGGCCGCCTCTTTAATCTTGTTCAATATCGAACGCCACAGGGCCGGACACGGCGCTTGGCCTTCGCGAAGGTCGGAACCCTCACGCCAGACGAAGCCCGTGGTCGAGCACGGAAGCTACTGACCGAGGTCGAAGATGGCGGGGACCCTTCCTCCCAACGCCACGAGGCGCGTGAGGCTCTGACGGTCTCTGATCTGTGCGAGCGCTATCTCGAAGCGTCGCGCGCCGGTCTTGTCACGACACGGTTCGGCCGCGCGAAGAAACCGTCGACCATCGCGATCGACGAGGGCCGCGTTTCCCGGCACATAATGCCGTTGCTCGGGGCGAAGGTCGCGAACTCCCTGACGCGTGCTGACGTGCAGCGTATGACCGACAGCATCGCAGCCGGCAAGACGGCGGCAACCATCAAGACGAAAGCGCGAGGCGTGGCGCGAGTCACCGGCGGCGCTGGGACGGCAACGCGAAATCGTCGGCCTTTTCGGAGGGATTTGGACCTGGGCGGAGAAGCGTGGCTTCGTTAGCGGAGCGAACCCAGCACATCGGCTTGAGCTTCGAACCGACCAAGCTGGCGACCGCGTATTGTCAGCCGAGGAGCTCGTTCGCCTTGGTTCTGTGCTGCGCAAGCACGAAGCCGAAGCCCCAATGGCTTGTGCTGCGTTGCGTCTAATCGCCCTTACCGGCCTGCGCAGTGGCGAGGCTTATGGCCTGCACTGGAGCGAGATCGATTTCGACGGCGATTGTTTGCGGCTTGCCGATTCGAAGACCGGCAGATCAATGCGCGCCATCGGCAAAGCCGCGGTCCTGCACCTGCACTCAATTCCGCGGCTCAGCGATGAATTTGTCTTTCCAAGCAAGCCAGGAACCGCCCCTGCCGATTTGAAAAAGCAGATCGGCGCCCTTTTCAATGCCGCTGGGTTGTCTGACGCTCGCGGACATGATTTGCGGCGGACATTCGCAAGCATGGCAGCGGACGAAGGATATGGCGATGCGACAATCGGCGAATTGCTCGGCCACGCGCGCCGCGGCGTGACGGCTAAACACTACATTCGGCGCCCTGACGCCGCGATGGTCGCCGCAGCTGACAAGGTATGCGCGCGAATCGCTGCGTCGCTCGATCGGCGGGAAACCGGCGAAGTCATCACTTTACCTGCGCGCGAAGCTGCTCGGGCATAGCCAGCCTGCGCCAATGCAGCGATATGCGCACCTTGACGCCGACCCGCAAAACGATCGGCTGAAATGCTGGGCGGACTGTCGCGCCTGACGGGAGCACCACCCCCAACGCCTCCCGCTGCATTTAAACCGCCCCTCCAAGGCCTCACGCGTGCGCGCGTGCGAGGATGTGTTGATTTCCGCTTCGAACTGACCCGGGATTTTCATCGAGAATTGACCCGGGTGGATGATGTGTCCCGCGTTGCGGGCGGTGGGTCAAGTGGCGGATTTTTCCTTTCGTGTTTTGGGAGCTGCGGCGCTTGCCTTGAACCGGAAGCTGTCGTTGCCTGTCTCAAGGATGTGGCAATGGTGGGTAAGCCGGTCCAGCAGTGCGGTGGTCATCTTGGCGTCGCCGAACACCCCGGCCCACTCGCTGAAGCTGAGATTGGTGGTGATGATGACGCTGGTGCGCTCGTAAAGTTTGCTGAGCAGGTGGAACAGGAGGGCGCCGCCTGACGGGCTGAACGGCAGATAGCCGAGCTCGTCGAGGATGATGAGGTCGAGACGCAGCAGGCGTTCGGCCAACTGGCCTGCCTTGTTCATGGCTTTTTCCTGCTCGAGCGCATTGACGAGGTCGACCGTGGCGAAGAAGCGGACCTTTTTGCGGTGATGTTCGGCGGCCTGGACGCCAAGGGCGGTGGCTATGTGAGATTTGCCGGTTCCGGGCCCACCGATCAGCACGACATTGTCGGCGCCGCCCATAAACTCGCCGCGGTGCAGTTGCCGGACCAGAGCTTCATTCACCTCGCTGGCGGCGAAATCGAAGCCGGCCAGGTCCTTGTAGGCCGGGAACCGGGCCGACTTGATCTGATAGGCAATGGACCTGACCTCGCGCTCGGCCATTTCCGCCTTGAGCAACTGGGCGAGCATCGGCACGGCGGCCTCGAAGGCCGGGGCTCCTTGCTCGATCAGGTCGCTCACGGCCTGCGCCATGCCATACATCTTGAGGCCGCGCAGCATGACTGCGACGGCGGCGCTGGCGGGATCATGACGCATGGCGCAGCCCCCTGTCACGAAGGGCGTCATAGCGCTCGACATTGGCAAGCGGCTCCCGCTTCAGGCCCAGAGCCTGGGGCGCGTCGATCGGGGATGCCGGAGGCGCCTTGCCGTCGGTCAGGCGGTGCAGCAGATTGAGGACATGGGTCTTGGTGGCGACGCCAGCCTCGATCGCCAGTTCGACCGCGCAGAGCACGGCCTGCTCATCATGGTGTAGAACCAGGGCCAGGATCTCGGCCATTTCCCTGTCCCCGCCGGGACGCTTGAGGAGCTGGCTCTGCAACTGCCTGAAGGCTTCCGGCAGTTCGGTAAAGGGGGCCCCATTACGCAGGGCGCCGGGCTTGCGCTGGATCACCGCCAGATAGTGACGCCAGTCATAGGCCGTCCGCCCCGGCTGATGATGGGATCGATCGATGATCCGCGGGTGTTCGCACAGGATTTGCCCTTCAGCGGCCACCACGATCCGTTCCGGGTAGATGCGCAAACTGACGGGCCGATTGGCGAAGGAGGCCGGCACACTGTAGCGATTGCGTTCGAAGTTCACGAGGCATGTCGGCGATACGCGCTTGGTATGTTCCACGAAGCCATCGAAGGGGCGCCCCAGCGGCATCATGCGCCCTACTTCCTCGCCATGCACATCGGCAATGGCGCCGGGCAGGACACCGTGCTGGATCTCTCCCCATTGCTCAATGCAGCGCTCCTCGAGCCAGGCGTTCAGGGCGTCGATATTGGGGAAGCTGGGCATCGGCTGCCATAGCCGGCGCCTTGCATCCTGCACGTTCTTCTCGACTTGCCCTTTCTCCCAGCCAGCGGCTGGATTGCAAAAATCCGTCTCGAACAGGTAATGGCTGGCCATGGCGGCGAACCGGGCATTGACCTGCCGGGCTTTGCCCGACCCGATGCGATCGACCGCGGTCTTCATATTATCGAATATCCCGCGCTGAGGAACGCCGCCCAGCACCCGGAATGCTTGGGCCAGCGCGTCGAACAGCATCTCGTGGGTCTGCAGCAAATAGGCCCGTACGATAAACGCCCGGCTGTGCGACAGTTTGGTATGGGCAACCTGCAGCTTGGTTCGCTCGCCGGCGACAATGGCCCAGTCCTCGCTCCAATCGAACTGAAACGCTTCACCAGGCTGGAAGACCAGCGGCACGAATGTTCCTCGACCGCTGGTCTGCTGCTCGCGCTGTCGGTCGGCCTTCCAGCGACGAACAAAGGCGGCTACGCGGCCATAGCAGCCGTCATAGCCCAGCGCCACAAGGTCGGCGTGCAGGTGCTTCGTGGTCCGCTTCTGCTTGCGCGATTTGCCTGCTTCCTGCCGCAGCCAACCCACCAGCTTCTCGGCAAATGGGTCCAGTTTGCTTGGCCGATCAGGAACCTTGAACTTTGGCTCCACCGTGTCCGCCCGCAGGTATTTGCGGATCGTGTTCCGTGACAATCCCGTCCGCCGCTCGATCTCCCGGATCGGGACGTGCTGCCGGAAATGCCAGCGCCGGATTACGCTCAATAACGCCATGTCGATCACTCCTGGATCCCCCGACCAATCAGCCAGGGGGAGGTCAAAACATGGGTCAGTTCTCAGTGAAAATTTCTGGCCTTCCAGGGTCACATCTCAGCGGAAATCAACACTGGTGGCTCTATACGATGACCGCCGCCGCGACTGGCCTCGCGCATCAACAAGGCATGGGCTGGAGGGGAGCGCTGCGCCAGGCCCTATGCTTCGGCACGCGGCTCGACGCCTTCCACCTTGGCGCGGTCGCGGGCCGTGGGACTCTCGCGCCACGCGCCAATGAGCATTTCGCGCCGGAGGGGCAGAAGCCGAAGCGGACCCAGCGCAAAAAAACCGCCGATGAGCCGGGACTTTTCCTTGCGTCACCACTGCCGGCGGAATGACGGGATGACTGCGACCGCTATCAAGGAGGATAAAGCCCTTGGCCTCGCGCCGTTCTCGCAGAAGGACGCGCCGTCTTTCATCGAGGCGCAATTCCCAGTCGGACGGCTCTCGGCGGAAGCCTACAAGGAGCGGAAGGCGGGGGCGGGCCAGACGCTAACGGCCCTCGGGTCTTATTGGAAAGGCCGCAAGCCCTTGATCTTGTGCCGGGCGGTCGTTCTCGGCGCGCTTCTTCCCGCGACCCATGACCCCGTCATGGATCTCGATATTTTCTTGAAACTGATGGCGATGGATGACGGCGCCTTCGGGCTTCAATTCAACGGTAGTGCATCGGAGTTTGCGCGGCTGTTTCCGGCCCATGCCGAGACTGTTGCATCCAACCGGGGGCGCGTATGGCGAACCGATATTCCGGTCGAGGAATTGAAAAAACGCGCTGCGGCCGTCCGCCCCGCCAGTGACATCGCACGCGCAATTGAGCAACCGATCCTCGCTGCCCTTATGTCCTTTGTAAAGAGCGCCCGCGCAAAGAAGCCAAACACGAGCGCCGTCGCGTTTGCAAAGGTCTTTCCCAACCTTGTGGACGACCTCACGGAAGAGGTTGAGACACCATGGCGTTGGCGTGAAGACATCGACGACCGTGAGCGGCAGGCGCGGGTGGCGGAGGCATTCGCGAGCTTGCCCTATGCAGAGAGGCTGAAATACGTTCGCCGACCAGAGGAATGCGACGAAACAGAACTGCTCGCGCCGATCTGGGCCGAGGTGAGCACGAATTTCGGCACAAATGCGCAAAATCTGCCTGACCTTGTTGGACAATTGGGCATCGCCCGCTTCGGCCATCGGCCGAAGGTGACGGATACGTTCTGCGGTGGCGGCTCGATCCCTTTCGAGGCGGCACGGATCGGCTGTGATGTCTATGCCTCCGATCTCAATCCTGTTGGCTGCATGCTGACCTGGGGCGCGTTCAACATTATCGGCGCGAGCCCGGAGACGCGCTCGGAGATCGAAAAAGCCCAGCGTGAGGTCGCGGCGGCGGTCGATGAGGAAATGACCAAGCTCCGTATTGAACATGACGCAGAGGGCAACAGAGCGAAGGCCTTTCTTTATTGCTTGGAGACGCGCTGTCCGAAGACAGGTTGGATGGTGCCGATGGCACCCTCATTGGTGATTTCGAACAAACGCTCTGTCATAGCAAGGCTGGTCCATGACCACGCCATGAAACGTTATCACGTTGAAATTATTGAAGGAGCAAGCCCCGAACAAATCTTGGATGCAAGCCTGGGAACCATTCGAGATGGTCGCCTCATACACCCGATGAACCCGGAGCGCTCTGGCGTTGAGATCACGACGATCCGCGGCGACTATCGCGATGCGGACGGCGTCAATCGCAACCGGCTCCGGTGGTGGGAGAAATCCGACTTTATTCCTCGCCCGGATGATATTTTTCAGGAGCGGCTCTATTGCATCCAATGGATCACACAGGAGTTCTCTCGACAAGGGACGGCAAGAAACCTTTTTCTCTGCTGTCACGGATGATGATCTTTCCCGCGAGCGGAAGGTTGAGGCGATTGTTCGCGAAAACCTCGCCCGGTGGCAGGACAAGGGGCTTGTGCCCGACATGAAGATCGAACCAGGAGAGAAGACCGACGAGCCGATCCGCACACGCGGCTGGACGCATTGGCATCATCTTTTTGGGGCACGACAGCTTCTTCAAATGGCGCTCATCTTGGAAAGATCACCGCGTACGGGCGCAACGGCTCTTCAGATTGCGCATCAAGTGAATTGGAATTCCCGCCAATGTGCGTGGTTCCGTGGCTTCGATACCGTGAACCATGCGTTCGAGAATCAATCCCTCCGAACTCTTTTTGACTGGGGCTGCCGCTCCTCATATGTTTATGCTCATTTGTTAAAAGACAGAACGACGACCCGGGAGATCCATGGCAGTCTCTGCGTCAAGTCACAACCCGCCAACGCATTTGAGGGCCAAGGTGACGTCTTCGTAACCGACCCCCCCTACGCCGACGCCATAAACTATCACGAAATAACCGAATTTTTTATCGCTTGGCTGCGCAAGAATCCCCCTACGCCTTTTGATCAATGGATCTGGGATTCGCGGCGTGATCTCGCTATCAAGGGCAAGGACGAAGACTTCCGTCGCGACATGGTAGCGGCCTACGCTGCCATGAGCAATCATATGCCGGACAACGGCATACAAATTGTGATGTTCACCCATCAGGACGCTGGCGTCTGGGCCGATCTCGGCGCAATCCTCTGGGCCGCCGGCCTGAGAGTCACCGCCGCCTGGAACATCGTCACGGAAACTGAAAGCGCCCTCAAGGAAGGCAATTACGTCCAAGGCACTACTTCTACTAAATCACAAAATCGAGGGAGATTCGCGTCGCGAGCAAATCTGGTAACTTGTTAATTCGTTGATCGATACCCGGTGTTTGATATGGATCTCTCGAGACCAACCAGCCAAGCGCGTTTTGCCGCCTATGTCGAGGCTCTTGTTGAAGTGATCGGGCATGCCGATCGGGCCAAGCCCTTGAACGATTATTGCGTCGGGCTGTTGATGCCCGGCGAGCGCAAGAGCGTCGAGCCTATGGCGGCGATTGTTGCGCCGACACGCGTCTCGGCCAAACATCAATCGCTTCTGCATCTGGTCGGCGAAGCGCCCTGGTCGGACGAGGCGGTCTTGCGTAAGGTTTTCGAGCTGGTTCTGCCTTCCATCGAGAGACAAGGCCCCATTCAAGCCTGGATCGTGGACGACACGGGCATTGCGAAAAAGGGGACCCATTCGGTCGGCGTCGCGCGGCAATATTGCGGCAGGCTCGGCAAGCAGGACAATTGCCAGGTCGCGGTGACGCTGTCGATCGCCAATCATACGGCGAGCCTGCCGATCGCCTACCGGCTCTATATGCCGGAGGCATGGGCAAATGATCAGGCACGCCGAAAAAAGGCGCATATCCCCAAGGAGATCGAGTTCAAGACGAAGCCACAGATTGCGCTTGATCAGATCCGTGCGGCTCATGCCGCAGGCGTCGCGCCGGGCGTCGTGCTGGCTGATGCGGGCTATGGCGTGAACGGCGGCTTTCGCGCCGGAGTGACAGCTTTGGATCTGCCTTACGTCGTCGGCGTCCAATCGACGCTGACCGTTTGGCCGCCCGGTCAGGAGCCTCTACCGGCAAAGCCCTGGAGCGGCCATGGCCGCAAGCCGTCTCGTCTGAACCGTGATCTTGAACATCAACCCGTCACGGTCAAGGAGCTGGCGCTGAGCTTGAAGAAAAAAGCATGGCGCAGCCTCACCTGGCGCGAAGGTTCGAACACGCCGCTCGCCTCGCGCTTTGCCGCTGTGCGTCTGCGCCCAGCCTCGCGTGATTGCAATCGGACCAAACCGCATCCGCTGGAATGGCTCATTGTTGAGTGGCCGAATGAAGAAGCTGAGCCGACGAAATATTGGCTCTCGACCTTGCCCAAGGACACGCCTTTGCAGGATCTCGTCGACAAGGCCAAATTGCGCTGGCGCATCGAACGCGATTACGAGGAGCTGAAAGGCGAACTCGGATTGGCCCATTACGAAGGTCGAGGTTGGCGTGGCTTTCACCACCACGCGACACTCTGCATCGCAGCTTACGGCTTTCTGATCTGCGAACGGGAAGCGATTCCCCCCTCAGCCTCCTGGCGGCGCAAGATGCCTCCGTTACCCAAAGGTTTTCGACCCCGCGGCGCCGCCGATCCGACCAGAACGTCACGTCGAAAACTCGATCGCGACGATCCGAAAACGGCTCACCGTCGCGCTCGCAAAAACCCTTATGCGATGTCCATGCTGTCAAACAACACACCGCCAGACAGCTACCCATATCCGTTCATGACACAGTAGAACTACTTGCCTCGTGCTCCGCAAGCGCCTCGGGGAAGCGAACGCGCGGCGCATGGAGATTGAGGCCGAGATTGAGGACGCGGTGCGCGAAAAGCTCCGCCAGCTCGAAGCGCTCGACGAAGCCTGGACCGCCGAGATGCTGTACACCGACGGCGATCTCACGCTTGCCGCATATGCCGCCGCGCTGCAAGTCGTCACGTCCTATTCGACCATCGACCGCCAGCCGCTCGACCGGGACCTCTATCGACAGCTCGAAAAGGGTGAGCGGACGATGATCCGTGATCTCGTCGACTACGCCGCCGAGGTGGCGAACAACCTCCTCGTGCCGGAAAACTTTCCGCGCGCCATGTGGCGAGACCTTTCGCCCCCCGAGCGCTTCTATGTCCGAATGCTGGACATGGAAGCCAAGGGCGCCACAAAGGTCGCGGATTTCCAGAATTCGCAAAGAGCTTCGCGTATGGCGACTATGCGAGTCTGATGGCCTCGACCACCGCCAACGCCGCGAGCCTGAAGGGCGCCGCGGACTTCAAGGGCCAGATGCTTGCGAGTGAAAGTGATAAAGGCGATTGCTTTGCGAAGATGCAACTTCGGCAAGTTCTTTTCGCGGTCTGGAAGACATTAGAGCCTCTTGCAAAATTATTAGCAAAGCCGGTTTGATGCGGGTGTTGTATGTAGTAAGTAGCGCAGTATTATCAAGTAGCGTGTAGAATGACTTTAGTGTGTTATTCTGGTATTATTTTGCTATCATTGCGATTTGAATCAGACGTATTGTGGTAACATGATGACTGATCCTCTTGACGCCATGTGGGCGCGTTGGACTCACATTCAACGCTCCTTGTTGCCATGGTTGTGCGAAGAAATCGAGCCGATGACCGAGTTCGCTCGGTCGGCTCATCACCCTTCTCGATGTGATCGGCCTCGAAGCCTTCGTCCCTGATCCGTCCAGCGGCGCTGGGCGTCCGCAGGAGGATAGGCGTGGCCTGGCGCGCGCCTTTGTCGCCAAGGCGGTGTTCGGCGCTCCCACCACCCGCGCTCTCATTGATCGTCTTGGCGTCGACCAACCACTGCGCCGTGTCTGTGGTTGGGAGAGGCGGGCGCAGGTTCCTTCGGAAGCCACGTTTTCCCGCGCCTTTGCTGAATTTGCGCAAGGTGATCTGCCCGATAAAATGCATGCGGCGCTGATTGAACGCACACTTGGCGGGCGCATCATCGGCACGATCGCGCGCGACGCCACGGAGATAGAGGCGCGCGAGAAACCGGCCAAGAAGGACGATGCGCCGCCGCCGCCTCCCGCTGGCGCTCCGCCGCCGGCCGGGCGTGAGCCCAAAACGACCCGCGGGCGTCCGCGCAAAGAGGCGGAACGGCCTAAGCCGGAACCAACCCGCCTCGAACGGCAAACGGCGCAGACCGTCAACCAAATGCTCGCTGAGCTTCCCACCCAATGTGATGTCGGCGCTAAAAAGAACAGCAAAGGCTTTAAAGAGACATGGATCGGATACAAGCTGCACATCGATGTCGCCAACGGTCAAATCCCGGTCTCGTGCGTACTGACGTCAGCCTCTGTGCATGATAGTCAGGTCGCCATCCCATTGATGACCATGACAAGCGCGCGCGTTGCCTATCTCTACGAGCTGATGGACGCGGCCTATGACGCCGGCGCCATCGCCAACCAAAGCAAGGCGCTTGGACATGTTGCGTTGATCGACCGCAATTTTAGCGGACAACACGAAGCCAAAGCCGAGTGCGCCGAGGAAGTCGCGCGAATGAAATTGATCGCCATGCCAGACCCAGATGACAGGCTCTATGATTTCCGCACCATGGTCGAACGCGTCAATGGACGATTGAAAGATGAATTCGGCGGAAGGTTCGTGCGCGTGCGCGGCGCCATCAAGGTGAAATGCCATCGGATGTTTGGCATTCTCGCTCTCGCCGTCGATCAAATTTTCCGCCGCAAGGCCGTCAAACCAGCTTAACCGGAGCCAGCGATACCTCGTCCAACGAAGAGAAAATCACGCGGGCAATGAATTTTGCAAGTGGCTCTTAGAAAACATCAACAATGCTCAGCATTCGGGTGTGCGTCCTCAAAGGGCGAATTTGCGGCGAATATGCCCCGCTTACCAAAATCAGGTGTTCAAGTCTCGGGTCAAACTCCGCAGTCTCAACCGCCGATAATAAATAACGCCGGGCAATACCGTAAAAGTAATTACGAGGTATATTGGAAAGGCGCATTCTGAAAAGCTCCATGTCTGGAATGAAAAAAAGCTCGTCAGCGCACAGAATAAGGTTGTGAGATAAGCGGATGGCGTTTCCGTTTTTGGATGACGCCAAGACTTCTTAAGTGTCGGCAGAGTGGCGAAGGAGTCGCTTGCGATCGAGAATAAAATGGCCAAATCTGCTCTATACGTTATTTTCCAAATGACCAAAGCCATGATGGAAAGTACGCCATAGACATAATCGGCGGCGTCAAGCTTCCACACCGCCTTTTGGTTCACAAATGAAGCCGCGAAAACTGTGAGCGGGGTAAGGCCCGCCATGAAAACTGGGGTCACAGCCCAACCCACGCCATTGGAGGCAGCGGCGGCTGCCGCTATAAGTGGTGCGAGGCCCCACAACAGCCATGTAACTCTGTTTGGCCTCGTCGTGCCGTTCAGGGTGTCTCTCACATAGGGAAGGATGCCCAATAACTCTACTATCGCGCCCAAAAAAACCACGTATTTGGCCATTTTTACACCATCTGGCGGCGAAGGGGAGAGGACAACAATTCCTCGGAGCCGTTGCAAAGAACAGCAAAAGTACGAAGGGGTTTTTTCAGCTGGGGTTGTGGCGCTTTTTCCGAACAGGTTTCGCTAATTGCAACCTTTTGATTGGAATAGAACCCGTTGAAGCCGGTTTGCAGGGCAAACGCGTAGGAGCCCATGTCGTGCAGCGCTATCCAGTCCCCTTCCTGAATATCCTCAGGCAACATAAATGGGCCTTCGATGTGGTCGACAGAGTCGCAGGTTGGCCCAAAGAATTGGAACGGTTTGACGCTAACTTCGAAACCGCGCGGGGCGTTGGCTCGTATAAGCGACGCTTTATTCTTGCGCTTTAACCAGCATAGATCAAACAAGGCGCCGTAACCACCATCGTTCAGGTACAAGGCATCGCCCTTGCGCAAATTTACGCGCAAGACAAAAGTCGTGGACTCTCCTGAAAGGGCGAGCCCCGGCTCTCCCCATACCTCGCATCTTCCGGGAAGATTCAGGCGTTGTGTCTCATGTTTGATGATGTTGAAGAAATCTTCGAGTGGCGGAATGTTTTGGCCCAAGCCCTGAATCGGAAAGCCTCCGCCAACGTCCAATATATCCAGGCGCACACCGGACTCAGCAATAACCTTTCCGCATATTTGGATGGCCTTCGCATAAGAAGCAGGATCCAGGGTTTGAGAGCCTACGTGAAACGCAAGTCCCGCTTTTTGCGCAGTTTCTTGAACAGCAGCAAGCAGTGCCGGGGCCATATCAAGCGTCGCGCCGAACTTACATGAAAGGGGATGCAATGCACTTCCCTTAGGCATCTCCAGTCTTACCAAAAGCGTCAGATCGGACGCGTAATCTGTCTCTTGCCTGATTTTCTCAAGCTCTTCAAAGCAATCAAGGGCGAAAGCACGAATGCCGAATTCAAAATATGCAGAACGGATTGCTTCGCGGCTTTTTATAGGGTTCATAAAAGCCATGAACGCGGAGGGAAACATCTGATGGATCAGCCGCATCTCGGTTAATGAGGCGACATCAAAACTTGTAATCCCGGCTGAATGAAGCTGGGTCAGGACATAGGGGTCTGGGTTTGATTTGACGGCGTAAAAGATATTTCCAGGGAAACCAACGAGAAAAGCTCTTGCGCTGTGTGCCAATGCCTGAGGGTGCAAACAGTAGAGCGGCGATTCGGGTCGCATAGCTTTGACAGCAAATTCAACATTGGAAAATGTCGCGAGGCTCGGTTGCGACTCGGAGCCAAGGCGAATATTTCCGTCGTTCAGGCGTTTCAGTGCTTCGAGCATCGGGCCGTTCCACATTGTTGAATGGATAGGGATTTATTTGAGGAGCGAAAGTTATGAAGGTGCCGCGGCTGGAGATTAGGGCTGCCATACTGACCCGTACTAGCGGTCAACTCCTGACGGCTTCAAAAACACTTCCGGCGATGATTAGGTCTCTGCTAACGTCTGGAATCGCCGCGGGATAACCGGTCGTATCGTCTTGCGCGGATCAACGATGTGGGAATTCCCACTGTTCGATGCGCAGGGTTCGCGGCGCCGCTTTCTAGCGCCCAGGCTGGAGCGGCGTTGTTCGGGCGAACGCTGCAGGTGTCCCCATTCCGACGCGGCAAGGCATTGACGTGCATCTATACGCACGAGCGGCCCGATCTTTGCCGTGAGCTGCCGAACTGGATGTTCGACAAACGCTACTGCGTCGGCATGGCGCTCGGGCCGCCCGAGATCAGTATCGAGGGGCTCAACGAGCTTGCCGGCGTGCTTGCGGCATTCGGTACGAATCGGAAGCGGAGCGCACAATCCCGTCCTTCGAACGAGCTATGCGGGAAATTGGGTGACGGGGTGAGGAAGGCGGCGTAACGGGGTTGGTGATCAAGCCACCCGAACCTCCAGAAAGGAGCGTTACGCCATGAACGAACATAGAGTCATTGCGCTCCGCCAGAAGGCGAAATCGACGATCCGCTCACTGAAATCCTGCGTGCTGGTGCGCGCCGCCTGATCGCCCAAGCGATTGAGGCTGAATTCGAGACGTTTCTGGCCTCGAACGCCGAACTTGTTCTTCCGGACGGTCGTCAACGGGTGGTTCGTCATGGCCACGATCCAGTTCGCGCGATCCAGACGGGCATCGGCCCGATCGACGTTCAAAAGCCGAAAGCCCGCGACCGTGGCGCGGCGGCGGGCGCACGAATCCGGTTCACATCGAATATCCTGCCGAAATGGGCGCGGCGCACCAAGAGTTTGGACGCTCTGCTGCCGGTTCTCTATTTGCGCGGGATTTCGGCCGGGGATTTCCAGGAGGCCCTCACGGCCTTGCTGGGCAAGGACGCTCCAAACCTTTCGCCAGCGGTGATCGCGCGGCTGAAAGGCGAGTGGGAAGACGAATATGGGCGATGGCAAAAACGCGATCTGTCGGCGCGCCGCTATGTCTACGTCTGGGCGGATGGGGTCTATTTGCAGGCGCGCATGGAGCCGCAAGCCGAATGCATGCTGGTGCTGATGGGGGCGACGCCGGAGGGCAAGAAGGAACTGATCGGCTTTCAGACGGGCGTGCGGGAAAGCGCTCAAAGCTGGAAGGAATTGCTTGTCGATCTGAAGGCGCGCGGCCTGTCGATCGCGCCGGAAGTCGCTGTTGGCGATGGCGCGCTCGGGTTCTGGAGAGCCCTCGACGAGGCATTCCCGACGACACGCCATCAGCGGTGCTGGCTGCACAAAACGCTGAACGTTCTCGACAAGTTTCCAAAGTCCATGCAACCCAATGCGCACAAGGACTTGCGGGAGATATGGCTGTCGCCGGATCGCGCTGCGGCGGAAGCGGCGATGACAACATTCGAGGAAAAATACACGCCCAAATACGCCAGGGCCGTCGAATGTTTGACCAGGGATCGCGAGACGATGTTGACGTTTTTCGATTTTCCCGCCGATCACTGGGATCATTTGCGCACGTCGAACCCGATTGAAAGCGTTTTCGCGACGGTCAGGCATCGCACCGTCCGCATGAAGGGCGCGTTGTCGCAAGACACCGCACGCCTGATGGTTTTCAAACTGGTGATGGCGGCGTCGCAAACCTGGCGGCGCTTGAACGGTCAAAATCAGTTGCCGAAAATCATCAACGGCGTAAAGTTCAAAGACGGAATCGAAGTCGCGCCCGAAATCAAATCCGCCGCTTGATTCACGCCATCACCCAAATTCAGACATAGCTCACATGTATGTCGGTATTGTCTAAACTCTTGGCTCTCGAGCCGGTTGACGAACACATCGTCAAAATGATCGTCGAAGCGATGGAGTTACCCGCCGATACGATAGATTTTGCCTCGTTGGGCGCGGATCTCGCCGGAGCCAGGGCGAGCGCGCGGTGGGCTTACCAAATCTCATCTCCTGGGAGGGCATCACCGGGCAAACGCCGGGACCACGCCAAGAAAGTCCGCACCCATGCTGAGAAGCTTTTCGACTCCCTTGCTCCTACCGACGCGAATGACGGTCGTCATGAGTTTTGGCATTTGATCGAAAGCCGTCAGCACGATCAAGATTTGCCAGATCGCAACGTGCGCCCCAAAAAAATTGGGCAATTTCTGGATTTTCTTCAGCTTGCTATCCGCGACGCCGATCAAATTATGTCCGCTGCAGAGGCGGAGATTGAAACCGATAGGAAGATAAAAAAGCTTGGGGATTCCAGCCCGGATCTGGCGCGGTTGCATGATCTTTTCAGCCTATCTAGCACTACTTTGGCAGAATCAATTCGAGCGATGTCGGATGCGCATTCGGCAGTGCGGACATCGTTCGTAGGTTTTCACGTGCGTGTGCGATAGGGCTTTGATGACGGCTCGGCGGACCGCCGGCAGGGTCGGCTGCGGCGGCCCCCGTAGATTCTTTTTTTCCCGCTGCGGCTCTTTGAGGCGATGATGTTGGAGAAAAGCGTAGGCGATCATCGTCATCAGCGCGTGCCGGCGCAGCCCTTTCCATGATCGCCCCGCGAAGTGATCGAGGCCGAGTTCCTCCTTCATCTGTTGATGGGCCTGTTCGCAGACCCAACGCGCCTTGATCGCGGCGGCGAGCTTTTTAAGGCCTGCTCTCGCCGGCAGATTGGCAAGATAATATTTGCGTTCGCCGGACGATCGCCATTCGCCGATCAGCCACGCCTCTTCGCCCGGCAGATGCTGCTGGCCTTTGTCGAGAATGCGCTGCGGCGGCCCGTCGGCGGCGCGAACGCGCAGGGCGGCGAAGTGGGCGCTCAAGGGGCCTTTGACCCCGCGCCGCCAGCTCACCTTCCGCCATTTTGCCGCCGCCAGCATCGTCGCGGCGGCGGCGGAGAGTTGATCGGGGATCTGGTTCTTGCGCGGCCGGCCGCGCCCTGTCACGGGAAAGATCAGCGAGACGTCGGCGGGGTAGACCTTTTGATGCTTGGGAACGCCGACCGCCCAGATGAGCCCGCGCGCGCTCAAGCCCTGGCGAAACGGCGCCGAGAGGCCATAGCCGGCGTCGGCGAGCACGACGCCGAAACGCACGCCTTGCGCAATCAGGCGATCGATCTCCTCAAGCGCGATCTCGGGCTTGCTGCGCGGCTGGCGAAACGCTTCCGGAACGCCGGCCTTGTCCAGGCGCGCGGCCTCGCTCGTCCAGCTTTCCGGCAGGAACAGCCGCAGTCCCACGGCGACCGGGACCTCATGGCGCGCCAGCGTCAGCGAAACCAGCGTCTGGCCGTTGGCCCGTTTGCCCAGCATCGACGCATATTGCGGCGCGACGCCGACCGAATGCTCACCCTTCCTGGGCAGGCTCGTGTCGTCGATCACGAGGAAGGCGTCGGGCCCGCTGATCAGCCTGTCCGCCTGCTTCGCCAGTTCGGCCTCGAGCGGCGCTTCGTCCCAAAGGCCGTCCGAGATGAAATGATGCAGCCGGTCATAGCGGTCGGGCGCAAGGCGCGCCGCCATCGGCTCCATGCTCTTGCGATCGCCCGGACCGATCAGCCCCGCCACATACAAGGGGCACATCCGCCGCCGCTTCTTGTGGCCCAGCCTCTCAACGAAAGGCTTCAGCCAATCGGTCAACGCCGCAGTCCAGTCCGCCATCGCCCGCGCGCTCTCACGAGCGCTAAGCCTCGCCAATCAACCTAAACAATCCCTTAATCCGCCAAAGTTGCGTTAGCATAGGCATCCACCCGCTCGCGACGAAACGCCGGCTGCATCTCCCTTCGTTCCTGATGAGAGGGGTGGGTGAGTTCACGGTCGGGAAGCCACGTTTCGCCATCGGACGGAAAATTTCTCACCCAAATCAAAAGATCATGATCTCGACGCTTTGGTGATCGTTTTGATTGCTTTCCAGAAGTCTTCACGAAATTGTGGGCATTATCAACCAATATTTGTTCGATGAAGTGGGGATTGTTAACTAAGAATCCGATTTGGCCTGCTAACGACAGCCGGACGACATCCCCATATGTATGGACACAGTGGCTTAGAAACCCCAACGGATCTTTTTTGAGTTGAGGTATATTGCCAAGAAATGGCAAACCTCTTGGACCATGAGGCGTTACGATTGTCGACATTACTTTGTCCTTTCAAAGAATTGACCTATACGAAAAGTCCATATTGCTGAACGCATGTCCACAAACGGACGCGGATATTGAGGATCTGGCGCTAATGCAAAACGATGGGCGCGCCGTTAGAAAGTGCAATGACGGCTTCACTCGCACCAGTCCCTTTTGTCGCCTCTAGACGGTGACGCAGACCCCTAACCGAGGCAAGCAAGTTTGACTGATCTTCTACAGTTGCGGCCGGGCGGCGCGTGGTAAGCCATTGATATTGTTTGGATTGAGAGGTGATTCCCGCGAAAGTGTAGTGCCACGTGTGCGCCGTTTCTTATTGACTTTGAATGTGCATGCGCCAATTATGTGCGCACCACGAATGAGTCGGCGAGACGGTTCCGCGACATGTATTTCCGCAAGAAGACCTCGAGCGGCCGCGCCTATCTCCAGATCGTCGAAAGCCGTCGCCAAGGCGCGCAAGTGCGCCAGCAGGTGATCGCGACGCTTGGCCGCGTCGAGGAGTTGCGCGAGAGCGGGCAATTGGAGCGGTTGCTGCGATCGGGCGCACGCTTCGCCGCGAAAGCCATTGTCGTCGACGCCGTCGCCGACGGCGCTGTAACGGCGAGCGCGGCGCGACGCATCGGGCCCGCTCTCGTCTTCGAACGATTGTGGGAGGAGACCGGTTGCCGGAGGGTCGTCGAGGATCTCGCCGGTTCGCGCAAGCATGGCTTCCCGCTCGAACGCGCGGTGTTTCTCACCGTTCTGCATCGTCTATTTTCTGGCGGCTCCGATCGAGCGGCGGACCGCTGGCGGGAGGATTACCGGATCGATGGGGTCGAGAACCTCGACCTGCATCACCTCTACCGGGCGATGGCCTGGCTTGGCGGGGAGCTAGCCGAAGATCAACAGCACGGCGCCACGCCCTTCGCGCCGCGTTGCCTGAAGGACGCCGTCGAGGAGGAACTGTTCGCGCGGCGGCGCGATCTGTTCAGCACGCTCGATCTCGTGTTCATGGACACGACCAGCCTCTATTTCGAGGGAGCGGGCGGACAGACCCTCGGACAACGCGGCTTTTCCAAGGACCATCGGCCGGATCTCAATCAGATGATCCTCGCGGTGCTGCTCGATGGCGACGGCCGGCCGGTTTGCACAGAGATGTGGCCCGGCAACACCGCCGATACGGGCAGCCTTATCCCCGTCGTCGACAGGCTGCGCAAGCGCTTTTCCATCGGCCGGGTCTGCGTCGTCGCGGATCGCGGCATGATCAGCGCGGAAACAATCGCCGAACTCGAGGCGCGCGGGCTTCTCTACATTCTCGGCGTTCGGGAGCGCACCGACAAACTCGTGCGCGAACTCGTGCTCGACGATCCCGCTCCCTTCATCCCGCTCACCATTGCAAAGCGGGGCGAGGATATCGATTACGAGGCCAAGGCCGTCACTCGCGCCGGACGGCGCTACATCGTCTGTCGCAATCACGAACAGATGAAGAAGGACGCCGCCGCCAGGGCCGCGATCTTGACCGCGCTCGAGCGGCAATTGAAGAAAGGCGACAAGAGTCTCGTCGGCAACAAGGGCTATCGCCGCTTCCTCGCGACGCGAGGCGACGACATTTTCGCCATCGACTGCGCCAAGGCGGAAGAGGACGCAAAATTCGACGGTGTCTTCGTGTTGCGGACCAACGCCGATCTCACGCCGCTCGAAGCCATGCTCTGCTACAAGCGATTGTGGATGGTGGAGCGGGCGTTCCGCACATCGAAGAGTTTGTTCGCCACGCGGCCGATCTTTCACAAGCTCGACGAAACCATTCGCGGCCACGTGTCGTGCAGCTTCCCCGCCCTCGTCTTGAAAAAAGAGCTGGAGGATCGCATCGCCAATGTGGGCAGGCGGGGCGCCGCCAGCGACAACGCGGAAAGCGGTTCTTGGCCCGACGTTCTCGCCGATCTCAACTCGCTGACCGAGACCGAGGTCGAGCAAGACGGCAAACGTTTTCTCCTGCGCTCGGCGCCGCGTCCGGCGGCGAGCCTCGCCTTACGCGCCGCCGGCGTCGCTTTGCCGCCGACCGTGCGTCAACTCACCGACGCCTGACCCCGCTCCACCCCGGCGATCAACGAAAATGTAGTGCCAAGGCGCTTTTCCAGCGCGGGTTTATCCGTGCTATCAATGCATTACAAATTCCAACTGTTGAAGATCAGTTTGACTCGACTGGCGGAACACTTCGGGCAGGCGGGACGAGTTCGAGCAATCATTCTCCGCTGTGGGGCAACACGAGTTGATGTCAGGACTGTGACTTTTACCACGTTGACCGTCTCGATCTCCTGCGATGATCATCGGCATGGACGAGGCGATAGCGACCTCGATCAAAAACGCCACGGAGAGTTACCATGGATTCGAGGACAAAACTTGCGGTTGGGCTGACCGCCATCGCGTTTAGCACGGGTATGTTGGCTTCTTCGATCGCGTCCGCGCGCGACGCGATCGGGCGTATGCACTTCCATCCTTTCACCTTCGTCGAGACGCATGTCGACTCAGTCGGCTGCGTTGATGCGGTAGACTCGATGGACGTCGTTGACTATGTTGTCTGCCCTGTGCGTCAGGTGTTAACCCCGCAAGGAACACGTTTGCTTGAGGCTTGCGACTGAGAAGAACGGACGGCCTGGCCTGGAGCGATGTTGAGGAAGGCTTTTACCGCGCGTCCCGCTATGATATGGTTTCCAGAGCTTCGGCCGCTCTTCCTCGAACGCCTGCCAGACGATTTTATCCGCAACCATGGCCGTCGTCCTCCTCTTGATGCGGCTTGACCTGACCGCGCGTTTTGCGGACGGCGTCCTCAATCTGACGTTGCGCCGCGTCGAAAGCATCCTTGATCGCGACTACGATATGCTCGTGCTCCGGGGTGCCGTCGCAGGAGCGGTTGGAATTTGAAGGTGGCGTAATCTCCGCGTTGTTTCAACGAAGAAAATCGGCGTTAGCGCGCCGACGGAGATCACGCCATGAAAAAGGATACCATAAAGCCGCCGGGTGATGCAGCCGAAGGAACGCTTTTCCTTGGGGACGATTGGTTCGATCCGTTGGAAACCGGGGTGCGGACCCGCATTCGCGGCTTCATCGAGGAACTCCTGGAAGCGGAACTCGACGCTACGCTTGGGCGGGACCGGTATGAACGGCCTCGGCTTGCCGAGACCGGCGTAGGCGGCCGTCCGGTGGTGGGGGCTGGCCATCGGCACGGCCATCGCGAGCGGCAGTTGATGGGAACCTTCGGGCCGGTGTCGGTCCGTGT
This sequence comes from uncultured Alphaproteobacteria bacterium, assembly GCA_963815815.1. GTDB lineage: Bacteria > Pseudomonadota > Alphaproteobacteria > Rhizobiales > Beijerinckiaceae > Methylocapsa. The sequence continues at coordinate 295,426 of CAWFIA010000001.1, read as the reverse complement.
CCCTCGCGCCCGTCTGGACAGATTGGACGTCTCCACCGCCGAGCGGCGATAGAGCCTGTGATCGCCCAAGAACCAGAGATCGCCGGGCAGGGAGGTCGCTTGAGCGCTGTAGGAGTGGGCAATCTCGCCGAGCGTTTCCTTCCCCTGCGTCGCGGCGCTTGACAGATGGAATCCGCCCGGCCCCCCGCGTCCTCAGAGAGCCGGCAATGACCGCTCATGGCGGATTTTGTTGAAAAACTCCGCTTGAGCGCAGCGTGCGGCGCTGATTCAATTCTCCTGGCGACAGGAGAATCGGCCGATGATGGGCGAGCGGACCATGATGCAGGAGGCGCTGTTCTACGGTTTCAGTCTGGAACGGCATGTCCCCAGCAGTCACATGCTGCGCAAGATCGACCGGTTCACCGACCTGTCAGGGGTTCGCGCGCATCTTGGGCCCTACTACAGTGACGTGGGACGCCCCTCTATCGATCCGGAACTGATGATCCGAATGCTGCTCGTCGGCTATTGCTTTGGCATTCGGTCCGAGCGTCGGCTATGCGAGGAAGTTCACCTCAATTTGGCTTACCGCTGGTTCTGCCGGTTGGGTCTCGACGGCGACGTGCCCGACCACTCGACCTTTTCGAAGAACCGCCATGGCCGCTTCCGTGACAGCGATCTGTTGCGCCAGCTCTTCGAGACCGTGGTCGCGCGTTGCATGAGCGAGGGGCTTGTGGGCGGCGAGGCGTTCGCCGTCGACGCCAGCACGATCGTTGCCGACGCTCACCGCAGACGCGGCGTCACCAATGTTGGTGAACTGGATCCAACCTCAAACCGCGCGGTCAACGAATATCTGGCGGTTCTCGACGACGCGGCCTTCGGTGGGGCGACGCCAGTCGAGCCGAAATTCATTTCGCCCACTGATCCAGCAGCTCGATATACCGCCGCCTTCGCTGGACCGGCCGTCTATGCCTATTCCGACAACTATTGATCGACCTGAAGCATGCGGTAATCATGGACGTCGAGGCCACGACCGCGGTACGTCAGGCGGAAGTTGCGGCGGCCAAGACGATGATCGACCGCACAGCCGACCAGTTCGATGTCACCCCTTCGCGTCTGGCCGCTGATGCTGGCTATGGGTCGGCCGAGATGCTCGGTTGGCTGGTCGACGAACGCGGGATCGAGCCGCATGTGCGGGTATTCGACAAATCGGAGCGCACGGACGGAACATTTTCGCGCGCCGACTTCGTCTATGATCTGGACGACGACAGCTACGTTTGCCCGGCCGGAAAGACGCTGCGCAAGCGCCGTCGTCTGTTCTCTGCGCCACGCACCGGCGTGACGAAAGAGGGCGCTGTTCTCTATCGCGCCAGCAAGCTCGATTGCGCCGCCTGCGCGCTGAAGCCGCGATGCTGTCCAAACACTCCGGCGCGCAAGGTGCCGCGCTCCATCCACGAAGCCGCTCGCGACAAAGCCCGCGCCATCGCCAAGACGGAGGCCTATGTCGTCTCGCGCCGGGAGCGAAAGAAGGTCGAGATGCTGTTTGCGCACCTCAAACGCATCCTGAGACTGGATCGATTGCGGCTCCGCGGTCCAAATGGCGCCCGCGACGAATTCCTTTTGGCCGCCACCGCCCAAAATCTGAGGAAACTGGCTAAGCTTAGCCCCGCCCCGGAGCCGATCATGGCCGCATGAGGCGGACCGGCCCCTTGCTCGGCCGCCAACGTGGCCTTCAGTGACAGGGGTTTTTCAACAAAATCGGCGCATTGCCGACGCTGACTGGTCGCCAAAAATCCCTCCCGTGGAGTCCGCTTTCTGAGGATCGCGACCATACAAGAGGGCGCAATATGGAAAAGCCGCGCTCAAGACAAAGGGGTCAAAACAGCAAGAAACCCTGGCGGTATAAGCTTTTCTTGCGCGTTGCAAAATTCTTGCAGACCGTGTGGAGACTCTCGACTTATGTCAGAGTCCGCTGGAATGCCGCCTGCGGTAGCCGGTTGTGTGCGTTTTGATCGCGAAAACCGCCTGTCCGGTCCTCTGGGGCGTTTAGACGAACGCGGTTTTCACCCCCGGACGGCTGCCGTCATGGCGTCGACGCCGAGGATATTGAGAGCCCGTCGTAGATTATAGGCGAGCGCCGTGAGGCTGAACTCCGCCCGGACATTTTCGAGACCCTTCATCAGAAAAGCGCCTTGGTTCATCCATTGCTTGATTGAGCCGAACGGATGCTCGACGGTTTCTCGACGCCGGTCAAGGATTTCTGGCCGCGCCTTCAGTCGCTCCGCCATGCGATCAAGCGCGTCCTCGTTTTCGAGGCGCGAGACAGCGCGAACATCCCTCGTACAGCGTGGACGCAGCGCGCAAGCGCGGCAGGCGGTTGCATTGCCGTAATCGACTTTCTTCAATTCGCGCAGCTTGCCTTCGCGGATCGGCGTCAGTTCCTGCCCGGCCGGACAAATATAGGCGTTGCGCGCCGCGTCGTAGCGGAACTCGTCCTTCGGAAAAAGCCATTGTGCACCGACGAGCCGCGTTGCGGTTTGGGAACATAGGGCGTGATCCCCGCCCTTTCGCAGGCCTCGATGTCCTCGGATTTGAAGTAGCCGCGATCGGCGACAACATCGATCTGCTCGACATCGAGAAGGGCGCGAGCCGGCTCGGCGGTCTCCTTCAGCAGGCCCATGTCCACGACCTGATTGGTCACGGCCTGCTCGACGATCATCTTGTTCTTCGCGTCGACCGCGAGCTGGATGTTGTAGCCGACGCCGACCTTCGTATGGGCGGCCATCGCCCGGCTGTCGGGATCGGTCAGCGAAATCTGGCTTTCGCCGCTTTGCTCCAGTTCCGCCAGCAACTCCCCGTAACGACCGCGCTTCTTGCGAAGCGCCTCAATCTTTTCGGCTAGGTTTTTGGTGCGCGCCCCGCTCGTTCCAGCCTCCGCGACATCGCTCTCGTCAAGACGCCGCAGATATTCATCCAGCCGTTCGTCCGCCGCGCGAATGAATTTTTCCAGCGAGTTTCGGGTGAAGTTGCGGTCCTTGTTATTGACCGCCTTGATGCGCGTTCCGTCCACCGCCAGCAACTCGCGCCCGAACAGATCGAGACGCCGGCACAGCAGCGCGAACTGGCGGAACACGGCGCGGAAGGCGGCGCGATTGTCGCGCCGAAAGTCGGCGATGGTCTTGAAGTCCGGCTTCAGAGTCCGCAGCAACCAAACAACCTCGATGTTGCGTTGGCATTCCATCTCCAGCCGCCGGCTCGACCGCACCCGGTTCAAATAGCCGTAGATGTAAAGCTTCAACAAATCGCCCGGCGCGTAGCCCGGACGGCCCGTCGCCTGCGGCGTGACGTGATTAAAACCGGCGGCGGCGAGATCGAGTCCATCGACAAACTGGTCAATGAAGCGCACGGGATTGTCGACGCCGACATAATCGTCCACCGCTTCGGGCAAAAGCAGAAGTTGCGAACGTTCGAATCCGAAAATGTAAGTCATGCGAAATTCTAGCAGCGATGGCGCCGACGGAATCCTGTCAGCCGGACTTTTCACACAGTCTGCAAGGTTTGTGCACGGCCATGGCTGTCCAACAATGAAAATATATAGAGCCTCTTGCAAAATTATTAGCAAAGCCGGTTTGATGCGGGTGTTGTATGTAGTAAGTAGCGCAGTATTATCAAGTAGCGTGTAGAATGACTTTAGTGTGTTATTCTGGTATTATTTTGCTATCATTGTGATTTGAATCAGACGTATTGTGGTAACATGATGACTGATCCTCTTGACGCCATGTGGGCGCGTTGGACTCACATTCAACGCTCCTTGTTGCCATGGTTGTGCGAAGAAATCGAGCCGATGACCGAGTCGCTCGGTCGGCTCATCACCCTTCTCGATGTGATCGGCCTCGAAGCCTTCGTCCCTGATCCGTCCAGCGGCGCTGGGCGTCCGCAGGAGGATAGGCGTGGCCTGGCGCGCGCCTTTGTCGCCAAGGCGGTGTTCGGCGCTCCCACCACCCGCGCTCTCATTGATCGTCTTGGCGTCGACCAACCACTGCGCCGTGTCTGTGGTTGGGAGAGGCGGGCGCAGGTTCCTTCGGAAGCCACGTTTTCCCGCGCCTTTGCTGAATTTGCGCAAGGTGATCTGCCCGATAAAATGCATGCGGCGCTGATTGAACGCACACTTGGCGGGCGCATCATCGGCACGATCGCGCGCGACGCCACGGAGATAGAGGCGCGCGAGAAACCGGCCAAGAAGGACGATGCGCCGCCGCCGCCTCCCGCTGGCGCTCCGCCGCCGGCCGGGCGTGAACCCAAAACGACCCGCGGGCGTCCGCGCAAAGAGGCGGAACGGCCTAATACCAACGGCATTAGGCAACAACCGACGCCCAAGCTCGTGTGGCGATTGAGGCGATGCGCTTTGACTCAGCAGTGAGGGCGTTCCATGCGGCGCAACATGCGTCAAGGATCTCATCATAGTTTTCGAACACGCGGTTGCTCAAATGGTTCTGGCGCAGGAACTGCCAAATGTTTTCGACCGGGTTCAACTCGGGGGAATAGGCTGGTAGGTGGAGCAGACTGATGTTGCCGGGGACCCGCAGCTTGCCGCCAGTTTGATGCCATCCGGCTCCATCGAGGAGCAGCACGGCGTGGCTGCCTTGCGTCACTTGGCTGCTGATCTCCTCGAGATGCAGGCTCATCGCTCGGGCGTTGGCGTAAGGCAAGACCAAAGCCGCGCCGATATCCCTGCAAGGACAGACGGCGCCGAATATGTAGGCCCATTCGCGTCGCTGATCGCGCGGCGCGGGCGGCCGGCTGCCGCGCTCGGCCCAAACGCGAGTGAGCGTGCCCTGCTGGCCGACGCGGGCTTCGTCTTGCCACCAGAGTTCAATCGGTTTTTCGCGTGCATGCTCGGGGATTGCGGCCTTGACCAGATCGGCGAAGTTTTTTTGTGCGCCTCCTGCGCCGCAGGATCTTGCTGTGGATGGCGGGGCCGCACCGACAAGCGCCGGAACCCCAGCCGGCGCAGCATCGCGCCGACGCTGCGCTCGGCCAGGGTCACATGGAACTGGGTCTTGATCACGCGGGCCAGATCCACTCGTCGCCAGCGCACCACGCCGTCGACGGCAAGGTCAGGTCCTTTGCGAACCATCTCCGCCACAAGAGCTTCTTGTTCGGGCGTGAGGCGCGGCTTCGGCCCGGCCGCGATGCGGTTGCAGAGCCCGGCGACGCCTTCGGCGTTGTAGCGTAGAACCCAATCGCGCAAGGTCTGCCGATCCATGCCGCAGAGCTTGCCGGCTTCGCCCCGATTATATCCTTCAAGCACTAAGGCCAGCGCCAACATCCGCCGCGCCGCATTGGCGTCCTTGCTGTGCGTCGCCGCTTCGCGAAGCTCCGCTGCAGTGAAATCATCGCGCGTGATCGCCAAGGCTTCCGGCATCAAAATCTCCCCAAATCATCTCCAATCCGAAGAGAATCACGACAGTGCGAATTTGCGAAGACCCCCTGAGTCAGACGCCAATGCCGTTGGTATAAGCCGGAACCAACCCGCCTCGAACGGCAAACGGCGCAGACCGTCAACCAAATGCTCGCTGAGCTTCCCACCCAATGTGATGTCGGCGCTAAAAAGAACAGCAAAGGCTTTAAAGAGACATGGATCGGATACAAGCTGCACATCGATGTCGCCAACGGTCAAATCCCGGTCTCGTGCGTACTGACGTCAGCCTCTGTGCATGATAGTCAGGTCGCCATCCCATTGATGACCATGACAAGCGCGCGCGTTGCCTATCTCTACGAGCTGATGGACGCGGCCTATGACGCCGGCGCCATCGCCAACCAAAGCAAGGCGCTTGGACATGTTGCGTTGATCGACCGCAATTTTAGCGGACAACACGAAGCCAAAGCCGAGTGCGCCGAGGAAGTCGCGCGAATGAAATTGATCGCCATGCCAGACCCAGATGACAGGCTCTATGATTTCCGCACCATGGTCGAACGCGTCAATGGACGATTGAAAGATGAATTCGGCGGAAGGTTCGTGCGCGTGCGCGGCGCCATCAAGGTGAAATGCCATCGGATGTTTGGCATTCTCGCTCTCGCCGTCGATCAAATTTTCCGCCGCAAGGCCGTCAAACCAGCTTAACCGGAGCCAGCGATACCTCGTCCAACGAAGAGAAAATCACGCGGGCAATGAATTTTGCAAGTGGCTCATTGGAGAAAGAAAATCCCAAGCTCGGCGTCACGACCCTGCGCACGGAATATGCCGCCGACTATTGGCAACGCCGCCAAAAGCTGATCGCGCTTTCGGAATATATCGCCGCCAAGACGAAGCGCTCGCGGCCGGAGGAAAGCGCAGCCGCGCATGAGCTTGCCGAGGCGTTGAAGCTTGACCGGGTGTAGCGCATGGCCGTCGAGCGGTTCTCGTCGCGGCGTCAAGCGCTCGGACCCATTCTTTCCGAGCGCCTAAACGGCGCGAAGCTCTATTTGCGGATTGCGGGATATTTCCGTTCGTCGCTGCTCGAAGTCGTCGGCGAGGCGCTCGATACTGTGAATGAGATCAAGGTCGTCTGCAACGGCGATCTCGACCCTTTCGACGTCAAGGTCGCCAAGGCCGCGCGCGGCGGGCAGGAGGCGCTTGCCCGCACGCTCGTCTCCAATTGGCAATCGACCGAAGATGGGCTTGATCTTCTACTCGCCCGTGAGCGCTACCGCCGCTTGCACGATCTTCTCGCATCGGGACGGATGAAGGTGCGTGTTGTGCCGCGCGCCACGGATAGCGTGTTCGTTCACGGCAAGGCCGGGGTGATTGAACATGCTGACGGTCGGGTCTATTCCTTTGCCGGCAGCGTGAACAACTCGGCGACGGCCTTGCGCCATGCTTATGAAATTCTCTGGGGCGACGAAGACGAAGGCGCCGCAGCCTGGGTGCGGGAGGAATTCGAGTATTTTTGGGCGCAAGGCGTCGACCTTCCCGACGCCGTGATTAAGCATGTCGCGGCAATGGCGAACCGGATCGAGTATCGCTCGATCGAGGCCGCGCGGGATCTGAATGGCCTTGTACCGCCCGACGCGGTCCTCGCCGAACGGCCGATCTATAAGGGCGGCCAGATCCTGCGCTCCTGGCAAAAGCGCTTCGTCCAGACTTGCGTCGAGGATTGGAAGCTCAACGGCAAGGCGCGCTATCTGATCGCGGACGACGTCGGCCTCGGTAAAACCCTCTCGATGGCCGCCTCTGCGCTCGTGTTATCACTTCTCGACAACAGGCCGGTGCTGATCCTCGCCCCGGCGACTTTGGTTTGGCAGTGGCAGGAAGAGCTCGAAGACAAGCTCGGCGTGCCGGCCGCCGTCTGGTCGACGCAGAAGAAATGCTGGCTCGACGCGGAGCGGCGCGCGCTAACCCAGAAGGGCGATGCCGAATTTGTCGCCAAATGCCCCTGGCGGATCGGGATCGTCTCAACTGGGCTTGATCATTAACGGCGACGACAATGGTGAGCGAGGGGCGCTCGCAAAGAAGGCGTTTGGCGTAATCATTCTCGACGAGGCGCATAAGGCGCGCGCCCAACGGGAAATCCGCGGCGGCCGGACGACGGTGAAATCGAACAACCTTCTCGAATTCATGCACAAGGCCGCGCGTAATGCAGGAAGTGTAATCCTTGGCACGGCGACACCGATTCAGCTTGACGCGGTCGAATTGTGGGATCTCTTGGCCGCGCTCAACCAAGGAGCGCCGCAGGTGCTTGGCACGCCATTCGATGGCGGTGAGTGGATGCGCGAAAGTTCGATCGGATTTTTGACCGGCGCCCGGCCCTGGCCCTCGAATGAAACCGCGCGATGGGGATTGTTTCGCAATCCGCTCCCGCCAGCGGGCGAGCACGCTGTATTCCGCGATGTGCGCAATGATGCGGGAATTCCTCAGAAAGAGGTGCTCGGCCCTCGTTTCGACGAACTTGGGCAAGATATCCGGAGGGATTTCCTTCAAGAGTTCAATGGCCTTGCCGAACGGCACAACCCGATCGTGCGCCGTGTCGTTCGTCGAACCCGGCCGATGCTCGAAGAGCAAGGTCTGTTGAAGCGGATCGGCGTAATCGTTCATCCGCGCCCTGACGACGGCCTTCCGCCCACCCTCTTTGACGACCAAGGGCTGGTCATGGGGCTGGCCTTCGAAGCGGCTTACAAAGCCGCGGAGTCGTTCAGCAGCCTCCATGCTGCGCGCCGTCCCGGCGCCGGCTTCTTGAAGACAATTCTTTTGCGCCGCATCGGCTCCTCGGCGCGGGCCGGGCTTGAAACCGCGCGTCATCTCCTCCATCGAATCGATGCGGCCGTCATTCCCGAGGACGAGATCGGCGACGAAGGTGCGCCGGCCGACGACACACCCTCCGATCCGCAGGAGATCCAGCTTCTACGCGAAGTCGAACGAAACCTTGCTGCTGTTGTAGAGGGGACGGGCGTCGATCCTAAGGTTCAAGTGGTCCTGCACTATCTGCGCGAGCAAAACTGGCTGGAGCGGAACGGCGCGATTATTTTCAGCCAGTATCGAACTACTGCGGAATGGGTGTTGGAGGTGCTGTGCGCGATCTTTCCAAACGAGCCGGTTGCCCTGTATGCCGGTGGCGCGGCGTCCTTTGTTCAACGCGGAAAGGACAGACGAACCGCGTCGCGCGAGCAAATCAAAGGCGCAATCCAGCGCGGTGACATCCGTCTCGTTTGCGCGACTGACGCCGCTTGCGAAGGATTGAACCTTCAGCGTCTCGGCGCCCAGGTCAATGTCGATCTACCCTGGAACCCTTCGCGACTCGAACAGCGTAAGGGGCGGGTGCAACGCATCGGACAAGTGCGAGATGTTGTTCATGTCTTGAACCTGCGTTATGCCGGAACTGTCGAAGACGACGTTTACGCAGCCTTGTCGCACCGCTTTGGGGATATTTTCTCCGTCCTTGGTCAATTGCCCGACGGCTTCGAGGATCAATGGATCGAAGCGGTGCTGCAGGACAGGCAGGCGGTCAAGAATTTCTCGCAACGTGTCGAGAGGGAGAAGCCGCCGATGGAATTGCGCTACGCGCGTGACGTTGCCGACGATCGCGGCCTTGATTGGGAATACACGGAGCGCGTTCTGTCATCACGCGATCTCGATGAATGGATGCGTCAAGGGTGGTGACTAGTCGATTTTTGAGAATAGATCCTGTTTCTGAATTGCCGATCTTTGGGCACGGCGGAATACATGCAAAACTGGGGCGGGGGCACCGGCGCGGCTTTTTGCACGGTCGTGGATCAAGGAAGTTCGCGAGACGTTGGGTAGTCCCAGCATGTGGCTTGCTCAAGAATGGCTGGAATAGGATTATCGGGGTTTCCACCTTTCTATGGATGAGAAGATGCTGCCCATCAGTTCTCTGACTGCACACACTGAACGAATCGCGGCCCGAACCGAAGACCTGATACGTCCACGCCTCACGCACAGACGCCGCCGCAGCGTCGGCCCTCCGCGCGGTTTTCCAGTAGCCCGCTTATCGTGAGAATGCATGTGGCCCAAACCGAGACGCCCCAGTTGACCCTCCGCCGCGATGGCCGGCCCACCCGCAAGCAAGTCGGCGGTCCCGTCGTGCTCAACGCCCGTATGGTCCGGATGATCTCTCTCATGGTCGACGGCCATCCCGATGACCCCAGCCGGACGCCGTACGGGCTTTATGACGCTGCGGCGGTGGTTGGGTATCGGCGCAAAGCAGCGCGCGAGCTGGCCAAAAGCCCAATCTTCGTCGAGGCCCATAATGCCGCGTTCGCCGCGGCGATCGCCAACCTACCCGCGCCGAACCTTTGCCCGTCGATCGAAGTCGTCCGCGAGCGCGAGGCAGCGCGTGCCGAGCGAAAACAGATGCAGGCGCGTCTACGCGAGACCGACAAGGAATGCAAGCGCCTACCAGACGAACTTGTCGCGATGAAGGAGAGAGCGCCGCAGCGCACCGCTTTCGCGCCCCAGATGGGCGTCGGCTATGTCGTCCGCCTTCAACAAGTCGAAACGGAGGGTGCGGCGAATGACTGACGCCATCGAGAGCGTCAAGTTCCCGTATTGGAGACGCCGAGAGAGAGCCAGCTATCGCACTCGATTTGAGTCGGCTTTGAAACGGAATCAGACCTAACGCCCGAGAACTGGAGGTGCAAAACTTAACGGAACGAATGATGCGGTTTCATTCGAGCATAGATTTAGGCCGAAGAACCAGAACATGATGCTCCAGAGAACGGCAAATGCAATGAATGGAGATACAAAATACGCTTGCTGTGCGGCGGTCGTCTTAGTCACTGGATTGCTGCCTGTCGTTAACAGAGCTAGGACTGATCCTACGACCAAAACCAACAGAGTCATGCTGGTGGCGACCTGCAGGAAGGCGAGGATATCTGACACCATTCCGTTTGGCCCATACTTGCCGTAGCCGATAGTAGTCATCGTCGAAAAACTGAGATTGAAGGCCTGGTCCATCCGCGTAATCGTCTCAGCAAATTGGCACGCAGAGGTTAGGCTAATTTGCCTGTAGATGATGGTGAACCACATGATCAGTTCGACGTAGTTGAAAAGCACGCCAAGCAAGATATTCTCTGAATGCGCCATGTCGGCTCCTCTCTAAGCTGAATGTCGCCTCGGAAATTTAGAAAAATGCCCGTCCGGATCAGCGTGATGAAAATATCGACGCAGCGGTAGAGCGCGATGGCAGCAATGGCTCGTTCCCAAAACGCCGCGCCATCTTCGCTGGCGAAATGAAATAAAACTACCATCGCCGCCGAAGCAGAAAACATCGTCAGTATGAAGATATCTCGGTTGCGCTGAGTTTGCCGCGGGTTTCCACGTGCCTTCATCCGAAGTGGTGGAAGGGCGACAAGTGACCATCGCCGAACCCAAGAATTGGTCGCCCGGTTAACCAAATCCAACAGAAAGCTATCGCTCATGAAAATTCGCCCTGGTTTCTTGTCCGCTTTGCAGGTCATACGGTAGCCCCGCCCCGTTGGCCGATCCACGAATGACGGGTCGTGGCGCAGACCAGACAACTCCCATTCTAGACAAGCCGCACCTCCCGCTATAGAACGAATTGGCAACATTCGCGGCGGGGGAACCATGTCGAGGCGACCAAGGCGGCCGGAAATGCCGAGCGATCCTGCCGCCGCCGTGCGGGCGCTGCGGACGTGTCGCGATGCGATGATCCAGCTTTCCATGCAGGTCAGAATTGGGAGCCGCATATATCAGCACGTCTTGGGAATTATCGCGGCGATCGACGGTCTGGCCGCGGAATTGACAGGCGAACGCGACTATTTCCACGCCCTTGGCGCCGGCGCGACCAAAGAGCAGCTTCAGGCGATGGAGGATAGGGCGGCGCGGTGGAGCGGGGAGAATTGCCGTGGAAGGGCGGGTGAGCCGGCAAGGCACGGGGGCGCCGGGAGCGGTTCGGATTGGCCGCCGAGTGATCGTCGAACGCGCGTTGAGGGCCAGGCGAGGCTTTTGCCCAGCCGCAGCGCACGCATACTCAGACCAAGCACGCCTAAGGCTTCGTAGACCAGCGCACCTTCGAGGCGACAAAAGCAACTCGGCAGAGACGACCCCTTCTCGCCCGTGCAGTGCTCGGCCATGTAAGATCAAGCAGCTCCGCTTTAGGCTACAGGATTGACGAGGCACGAGCTGCAATCGCAATATGTGCGTGCGCCTTGCGCGAGCTCCGCGCCCCCGCGAGAGGACGGCACGCTCCGCTTTTTTAGGCGGATCTTTGCCGCCGGACTTGCAGCTCCCGCCCTAAGCCTCGAAAGCACCCGGATATATCGACGCCCGTGGCTCATCAGAGCCATTGCGGGTGCAGACCGGTGCCGCCATTGCGACTAAAAAGCAAAAGCTTTGGGTTGAACGGTTTCGGACTGCGCCAAAAAGACGATAATCGTTTGCAAAGTACCCACTTCACACTATATCACACATTGTGAGGGAGCGACTTTTTATGACCAAATCATCGTTTCCTGGGCCGCTGGGGGGGCCACCTCCTGTGGAGCTGCAGCTCTCCAGGGCGCCGCTGGAACGAGTCGTGGCTCAGATCCGGTTTCCTGTTATTCTTAAGATTGAGGACAAATCCGTCGTATCGAAATTCCAAGAATTGATCTGTACTGATTATCCAGTCTTACGAGAACTTTCGAATCAGTCTGTTCGTATCGAGATGGGCTTGAACAATGCCCCGACCGTGGTGCCGGTCATCAACCGCGTCTGGCAGTTTGGGGATGCGCCCGGAGCATGGAAGATCTCCCTGGCGGCGGACGCGCTTACGATTGAGACGACCTCCTATCACAGTCGCGATGATCTCCTTATGCGCTGGTCGACCGCCTTGAAAGCGATGGAGGAGGTCTTTCGTCCAAGCCTTATCGAGCGCATTGGCGTGCGCTATGTCGACCGGGTCCTTGGCGAAGATTTCGCCAGATTCGATTCCTTTATGACAACCCGACTCGTGGGAACAGCCTGCTCGGAGCTCAGGGGCCATCTCAAGTCCTCTCTTCACGAAGCGGTCTTAGACGTCGAAGAGGGCAATTTATTATTGCGATGGGGTGTTATGCCGCCGGGAATGACACCGGACCCTGGCGCCATTGCGCCGAAAGGTTCGAATAGCTTCGTGCTCGACATTGACGTCTGGTCGGCGACACAGCGTGCCTACTCCACCAGCGCGCTTGCGAAATCCTTCCGGCAACTTATGGAACGCGCATATTCCGTGTTTCGCTTCGCAGTGACCGATGAGTTTTTGCAGGCTTATGGAAGAAATTCATGACGATGCTGCTTGAACGGAGCACAGATCGCAAGCCATTTTTTCCAGTGTTCCCAACGGCTGGCACTGAAGGACCCACTCTGGCTGGGAGCGGAGGCGAAGGCTTTAGCGTGATGGTTGTCGTTCACACCTGCGACCATGCCGACCTCTCGGTTCGTCGCCTTGGATCCTATCAATTGTCTGCCGGCCTTGGCACGTGGTCCCCGCTAGCGCTCAAGGTTTATGTTGCCGGCGAAGCGGGAGGAACGCAGGCGATTTCTCCCGTGCAGTCGGCTGCTGATCTGTCGACGGCGCCGAGCCTTGTGGAGCGCGTGAAACGGGCGTCAGGATTGACGTTAGAATTGATTGCGCCGCTCGCCGGGGTCAGCAGGCGCACTTTGCAAGAATGGCGCGCAGGCGGCAGGATCAGCCAGAGGAACGAGGAGCGCCTCCGTGCGCTTGCCGAAGCCGTAGAAAAGATCGCATCGGTTGATCCGTTGACGTCCCGCGAGAGATTAATGGAACGCGTTGCGGGTACCGTCCGCATTTACGACCTTCTGAGCGAGCAGCGATATGAATCTGCTGTAGCGCGTGGCGAGGCCGATCGCACGGGGTATCGGCCCCTTATTCATCCTTCGCCCAGCCGGCTGGGTCTGCCATTGGATGCCCAAATTGGGACGCTGGAAGCCCCGCCAACGTTCCTCGATGGCCGTGTCGACAGACGCTTCACCAAGCGTCTGAAGAAATGATTGGCGATGCCCCACACGCCTACCGATGTCACGAATATCGCGGCCATCGACGCGGCGCTCAATAAATGGCAGCAAGGCGACTCCCTGATTGGCGCGGCTTTTCCGTTCGTTCACATTGCGGATCTCTCGCTGCCCCTGACATCCGCCTCTAAAGCGGAGTCAGCCGCCGGGTTCGCGGAAGGGGAAAACCTCACGATGATTGGAACACCTGCGCAGGGATTCGTTGTCGTGACTTAAACCTGCGACTTGGTGCGATCTTGCAGCGATTTTCCCTTGGTCCAAATCGCCGGGTTGCGTGAGTTTGGTTCAGAATTCGTGCAAGAGGTCCGCGGTGGCTATCGACCGGGATTCGCTTTCGTGCCCGGGCTTGCTGATCGCAACCTCGTCGCAGACCTCGATCTGCTTATGACGGTCGAGAAGGCGGTGCTCGTTGGCGTCCCTGCCAAAACCATCATCCGGGGCCTACGCACGGACGAAGAAATTCGCGTCTTCGCCGAAAGCCTCAGCCGCCGCTTCGCGCGCTGTGCGTTCCCGGACGATTTTGTCGCAGCCATTTGTTCGATACAAAAGTGAATTAAGGAAAAGCACAGCAAGAACACTGACGAAGGAAAAGCTTATCGCGCCGTGCGCGAAATTCGCGTCACCGCGTCGCCATCTTGGGACGCGCCCGAACCTCATATCGAGTTTCTTTTCATCCTGGAAGGAGGCGGCCAGGCCAGCAAGGCCTTCGAGGCCGCGATTACCTCTCTGGTCGGCAGGTTTAAGGCCGAGGGCGTGTTTCGCGACCCAACCTATCGGATCGTATCGCTGGAAGACTTGACCGCCGCCAGTTATCTTGCAAGCGATCGGCTCGACCTGGAGCATCTCTCGCGCGGAAAGGTTTAACCTATCGCGCGTTTTGGCCGAGCCGAAGAATACCGACGTTCCAAAATAACCTGACCCGAAAAAAAAATTGGGAGAAAATCGCGCATGGAACTGTCGAGGAGGCGCGCCAAACCGCAATTTTCGGCCCCCACCTCGCTTTTGGCCGTTCCTGGAAATTCAGGGGTGGGGCGGCGCCCTTCGTTCATTCGCCCGGCCGGAGGGATTGGCAGTCGGCGCGATGGACGGGGAGGGGCAGGCCGACGCCGGATCATGAGCTTGATGCCTTGGGTGCCGCGACAGGCTTGCGCGCCCGTGTCAATTTCTGCTGGTTGCTTCCCCCATGCTTCCCCGAAAAGCAACCTCCTGAGCGTCAGGAATAGGCAACGCTAAAATGACTTTTATTACCAGAGGCTTGAATGGTGGGCGCGACAGGGATTGAACCTGTGACCCCTCCCGTGTGAAGGGAGTGCTCTCCCGCTGAGCTACGCGCCCGCCAAATCGCCGCCCGAAAGGCCCGTGAGAGGGATTGGGCGTCGCGAGACGGAGGCGGTCCTTTATGGAGCGCCGAGGCTTGAAGTCAAGCGCCATTCGCCGATTGTGCGAGGCGGGCGCAAAGAGCCGCCGCTAGTCGCCTCGCCCTGCAGCGAGCTGGGCTGGGGTTTGGAACGACGTAGACGCGGGTCTCGCCGATACGCAAGGCCTGCGGCCCAAGCCTTGCCTCGCTTGCGCCCGCCAGCATCCGGTGAAACGGTCGGTAAGCCGTCGTTCCGTGGAAACAGCGTCAAGAAAATGCAATGTTAAGTGCCGACAACACGCTGGTAAACTCGGGGCGCCATCGCTTTGGGGAATGGATGATATGCGCTTTCAACGTCCGGCAATAGTCGGCGCCGCTTTGGCCTTTGCGTTCGGTGGCGCGGCCGCCGATGACGCCAAGAACGCGCCGCAAGGCCTCGAAAAAATAGAAACCATCGTCGTTCTCTATGCCGAGAACCGCAGCTTCGACAATCTCTATGGCGGCTTTCCAGGCGCCAACGGCCTTGCCGACGCCACCCCCGAGCAGACGCGGCAACGCGATCGGGACGGCGCGCTTTTGCCTGAATTGCCGCCGATCTGGTGCGGCCTCACGCCGCGCAACGTCGAACCGGCGGTCGGCCAGGAGAAGACCGAGCATCTGCCCAACGCGCCCTTTGCGATCGACGACCCGAACGGCCTCAATACGCCGCTCAGCGTTCGCACGATCGATCTGGTCCACCGGTTCTATCAAAACCAGATGCAGATCGACGGCGGCAAGAACGATAAATTCGTCGCTTACGGCGATTCTGGAGCCCTCGTCATGGGCCATTACGACGGGTCGAAACTCGCGCTCTGGCCGATCGCGCAGCGCTATGTCCTCGCCGACAATTTTTTCATGGGGGCGTTCGGCGGCTCGTTCCTCAACCATTTTTTCCTCGCATGCGCCTGCGCGCCGCGCTACCCCGACGCCGACAAAAGCCCGGCGAAGGCATTAATCTCGGCGGTCGCGCCGGACGGCGTCTCGCTACAACTCGCGCCGGACGCGCCGAAATCCGCGCTTGAGCGCATTCCAAAATTTGTCTATGACGGCGCCCTCACGCCGGATTTCTACGCCGTCAATACGATGCAGCCGCCCTATCAGCCGAGCGGCGTGAAGCCTGCTCCGGGCGGCGATCCGGCCTACGCCGACCCTGCGAAACCGAGCGTCTTGCCGCCGCAGACCGCGCCTACGATCGGCGATCTATTGAGCGCGAAGGGCGTCAGCTGGGCCTGGTATGCGGGCGCCTGGGATATTGCGCTCTCCGGCGCCGAGGTCGAGCCCAACCCGAAATTCGTGTTCCATCACCAGCCTTACAACTATTTCGCGGCGATGGCGCCGGGGACGGCGGCGCGCGCCGCGCATTTGCGCGACGGCGGGCTCAACGGCGACAAGTTCATCGCGGCGATCGATGCGGGAACATTGCCGCAGGTCGTCTTCTACAAGCCGCAAGGCGACCTCGACGAGCATCCCGGCTATTCGGACGTCCTCGACGGCGACGAACACCTTGCAAAGCTCGTCGCCCATCTCGAAAAGAGCCCGCAATGGGCGCATATGGTCGTGCTCGTCACCTATGACGAGAACGGCGGCTTTTGGGATCATGTGGCGCCGCCGAGAGGCGACCGCTTCGGGCCGGGCACGCGCATTCCGGCGTTGATCATTTCGCCCTTCGCCAAAAAGGGCTTCGTCGATCACACCCTCTATGACACCACCTCGGTGCTTTGGCTGATCACGGAAAGGTTCGGGCTGCCGGTGCTGCCCGGCCTGCAAGATCGCGCGGCGGCGATTGTGGCCGGCGGACATAAGCTTGGCGATTTGACGGGCGCGCTCGATCTGTCGGCGCCTTGACGCGCCGCCCACGACGCGCCTATCCGGGTCGCCTGAAAATTATTTCTCGGTGATTTTCAGTTCAATGCGGCGATTGCGGCGGTTGGCCTCGTCGCTGTCGCCGGGGTCGAGCGGCTGGAATTCGCCGAAGCCGGCGGCGGCGAGCCGCTGCGGCGCGACCCCCTTCGAAATCAAATATTGCACCACGGCGATCGCGCGCGCCGCCGACAGCGACCAGTTCGAGGGAAATTGCGCCGATTGAATCGGCTTTTTGTCGGTATGGCCGTCGACGCGAGCGATCCAGGGGATATCCGGCGGAATCTCATGTTCGAGCTCGATCAGCGCGGCCGCCAGCTTGTCGAGCTCTGCGCGCCCAGCAGCGTCAAGGCTCGCCTGGCTCGACTCGAACAGAACTTCCGACTGAAAAATAAAGCGGTCGCCGACGACGCTCACGCCCGGCCGGTCGCCGAGAATCTGGCGCAGGCGGCCGAAGAAATCGGAGCGATAGCGGGCGAGCTCCTGCACCTTTTGAGCTAGCGCGACATTGAGCCGGGCGCCAAGATCGGCGATCTTCTCCTGCGATTCGGCGCCCGATTTTTCGGACGCGGCGAGCGCCTCCTCGAGGGCGCCGAGCTGGCGCCGCAAGGCGGCGATCTGCTGATTGAGAATGTCGATCCGCGCCAGCGCCTGAGCCGAGACGTCCTTTTGCGTCTCGAGATCTTTTCGGGCCGCCGCGCTTGCGGAGCCGGCGCTGTCCGCGCCGGCGTTGCGGGAATCGAACTCGCTCTGCAATCGCGCTTTGGCCTGCTGCGCGGCTTCGAGATTTGACGATAGATAGGCGACCTTGGTGTCCGCCTCCGTCTTGCTCGAACGTTCGAGCGCGAGCAGAGCGCTGAGCTGTTCGATCTCGCGGTTGAGTTTCGTCAAGGCGGTATCTTTGCCGGTGACCTCGCGGGCAAGAAAAAATTGCGCCAGCATAAAAACCGATAGAAGAAAAATAATTACCAACAGCATGGTCGACAAAGCGTCGACAAATCCTGGCCAATAATCGATCGGGCGCATGCGCCGGCGTGCGCGGATCGACGCCATCAGCCCCGCTCCCGCCAAGGCTTAAGCATCAGCCGCGCTCCTTGAGCTCGTTGGCGAGGCGCCGCAGCACGTCCTTCACCTCGCGTCCTTGCTCGGCCTGGGCCTCGACCCAATCGCGGATGATCTGCTGCTCGGCGCGCATATGCTGCACCAACGACTGAACCCCGTCGGCGAGATTGGCGACCGCGATCGACGTCGCTTTGGCGTGGCTTTGGTCGGCGGAGGCCGCGATCCTGTCGAGCAGGGCGCGAAGGTCAGGGGCGGCGTCTTCATACTGGCGCGCGATCTCGGCCGGGGCGGCCGAGGCGAGCGCGGTTAGATTATCTTCGAGTTCGGTAAAGAAGCGATTTTGCGCTTGCCCCGCCTGGAGATCCAGAAAGCCCAGCACCAAAGAGCCGGCGAGGCCGAACAACGATGAAGTAAACGAAATGCTCATGCCGGCGATCGGAGCGGAGAGCCCATTTTTGAGGTCGTCGAACATGACGCCGGCGTCCGAACCTGTCTGCATCGATTTGATGACGCCGCTGATCGAGCCGACGGTTTCAAGGAGCCCCCAAAATGTGCCGAGCAGACCGAGAAAGATGAGCAGGCCGGTGAGGTAACGGGCGGTGTCGCGCAATTCGTCGAGCCTTGCTCCGATCGTGTCGAGCACGGCGCGCAACGGCAAAGGATGCGGCCCGTCGGCGAAAGGTTTGGCGCCAAAGAGCTGCGCCACCGGCGCCAGCAGGATCGGCGGTTTGACGCGGCCGCGCGCGCCGCGCCCCTCGAGGAAGGCGTTCGCCCATTTGACTTCGCGAAACAAACGAATCACTTGGCGCAGCCCCAGGGCGACGCCGAATGCGAGCACCGCGAGGATGAGCCCGTTGAGGCCAGGGTTGGCCATGAAGGCGGTCGCGATCTGACGATTGAGAATCAGTGCGCAAAAGCCTGCAAGGATTAAGAAAGCCAGCATCCGTACGAGATAGATGACCGGAAATGACAGCCGTCGCCGATCGTCACCCGCCATGTCGATCACCGGGGGCGCGCGCAAGTCCATGCGAGAAGACTTTCGCAATATTCATTTTGGACGATCCCTTTGCAGCGAATGTAGCAAAGTTCGACCCCCTCGGACCAGCGCTTTGACGGGCTAATCCGCTTTCAGTGGCATATTTTGTTTTGCGGCGCCCGCGCGCCGGCGCGCCGAAACGGCCATTGTTTCCAAAAGGGTGGCGGCAGTGGCCGCGAGTCGGAACTTTGACCCTGCCGGAACGTTGCCCGGCCATTCGCCGGAAACTGGCAGATGCGCGATGATTTTGGGGGTTCCGCCGCTCGTTCGACCGATGATCACGGTCTCGCGGAGACAGTTCGCACACTGGCGACGCTGATCGTCGTCGCGCTCTCGGTCGCCGCGCTTTATGTTGCGCGCGATATTTTTGTGCCCATTGCCATCGCGGTTCTGCTCAGCTTTGTTCTTTCGCAGCCGATCCTCTTGCTCCGCCGCGTCGGCGCTCCGCGCGTCGCAGCGACAATGATCGTCGTCTTCGCCGCCTTGTTCGTCGCCTTTGCGGTCAGCGCGGCGCTGACCCGGCAGGTCTCCGACCTTGCGGCGGACTTGCCTCGCTATCAGACGATAATCAAAGGCAAGGTCGACCGGTTGCGCGACATTGTTTCGGCCAACGCCCTTATCAAAAAAGGGGCGGCTGAGCTGAAGAGCCTCGCTGCTCTCGGCGGCACGCCCGTGGAATCGGAGGCAAAATCTTCATTGCAGCCTACCGGCGCGAATGAAGAACATCCGATTCCCGTTGAGATTCGCCAGCCGGCCCCCGGCCCTTTCGTCGTCGTGCAAACCATCGTCGGGACCGCGCTATCGCCTCTTGCGACAGCGGCGATCGTCGTGATCTTCGTGATCTTCATACTTCTGCAGCGCGAAGATTTGCGCGATCGCTTCGTCAGACTGATCGGACGCGACGATTTGCAACGCACGACAGCCGCGATGGATGACGCGGCCGGGCGGCTGGCCCGATATTTTTTGGCGCAGACCGTCGTCAATGCGGCATTCGGCGTCGTCGTGGCGGGAGGCCTCTATGTGATCGGCGTTCCGAGCCCGATATTGTTCGGAATTGTCGCATTCATGATGCGTTTCGTTCCCTATATCGGTCCAATCGTGGCGGCGGGCCTTCCGGCCGCCCTCGCCGCGGCTGTCGATCCCGGCTGGACCATGGCGGTTAAAACCCTCGCCTTTGTCATCATCCTCGAAATGCTCGTCGGCAATCTTGTCGAGCCGTTGCTTTACGGGCGCAACACCGGCCTGTCGCCGATCTCAGTAGTCGTTTCGGCGACGTTCTGGACATGGCTCTGGGGACCCATCGGCCTCGTCCTGTCGACGCCCTTGACCGTTTGTCTCGTGGTCATCGGCAGGCACGTCAAACGGCTCAATTTTCTCGACGTGATCCTCGGCGACGCGCCGCCCTTAACGCCGGTTGAACACTTCTATCAGCGCATGCTGGTTGGCGACGCATCCGAAATTGCGGAGGGAGCCGAACGTTTCCTGAAGACCAATTCTCTCATCGTCTACTACGACGAAGTGGCCCTCAGGGGCCTCCTTATGGCGGACCTTGATGTGCGGCGCGGCGGGATCAACGAGAAGCGGCAAAAGCAGATCAAGGAAACCATCGATGAAGTGATCGAAAATCTATCTGATCACGCCGATGCGGCGCCGCAGCCAAAGAGCGAGCCCAAACCCATTGCCGGCCTTGGCGAGGAGCCCGTCGTCCCGCTGCAAGTCGACGCGCCGCCGGCCGACGCGCCGCTATCGGGAGGCGTCCGCAAACCGGTCCTTTGCGTCGCAGGGCGCCATGCGCTTGACGAAGCGGCCGCGGCGGTTCTCGCGCAGACGCTGGAAAAGCATGGCATGGCGGCCAAGGTTGAGTCGCCCGAATTGCTGACCGTCGGCGGAATTCTCCATCTTTCAGGCGCCGGCGCGCAAATTATCTGCCTGTCTTATCTTGGCGGCGAGGTCAGCGCGGCGCGCGCACGCTATGCGGTCCGCCGCTTGCGTCGGCGCCTCCCCGAAGCGAGGATCCTCGCCGCCTTTTGGCTATGCGATCCTGAAACGGCGAACGAGCTTTGCGCTCAGACCAAAGCGGACGCTTGCGTGACGCGCCTCGCCGACGCGGTGCGGTTTTGCGTCGATGAAGCTAAAGCGCAAGAAAGCGCCGACGCGCCGGCTCCGGTTGATCCACGCGCCGTTGCGGCGAGCGGCGGTTTGGGCGACGCCACGCTGGCCGGCGCGGCTTAATCGTTTGACTGTGCCTCACGCTATCGTGCTGTCCGGCAGCTCCATCGGACCGCCGTAGTAGCTGATGTAGCGCTCCTCAATATCGGCGAGGGGCATGACGGTGAAGACGTCGATGGTGCCGAATTGGGCGTCGACGACCGCGCCGTCGCTGAACTTCGCGCCGACGCGCAGATAGGCCTTGAGAAGCGGCGGCAGCGCCGCGACGCTGCGACGCGCGTCGATTGCGTCTTTGGCGAGAATATCCATCCTGACCGCGCGGCCTTTGAGGGGCTTGACGCTCCATTCCTTCGGCGCGTGGGCATAATGATGCAAAAAGCTGAGCGGCAGGGCGAGCCGCCGGGGATCGACGCCGGCGAGGCTGGCGCAGCCCATCAACGCGTCAATGCGGTGGTGCTTGGCGTAGGCCCAGAGGCCCCGCCATAACAGTTCGATGGCGCGCTTCGAGCGGTATTGCGGATGAACGCAGGAGCGGCCGAGCTCCAAGAAGCGCTTGTCAGGGTGCCGCTGCAGCAACGGCGCGATGTCGAATTCGCGCTGGCTATAGAAGCCGAGATTGCGTTCGGCGACCTCCCGTCGCAACATGCGATAGGTCCCGACGATCTTCGGCTTTGGCCGGCCGAAACGATTGACCCGGTCGACGTCAATGACGAGAAGATGATCGCAGAAAGCGTCGAAGGGGCAGATGTCGCGCCGCACCAGCGCCGACGCCTGATTGGCGGTCGCCCCGCCTTCCTCAAAAAAAACCTCATAGCGCAGACGCTGCGCCCGGCGGATTTCTTTTTTTGTCGTCGCCAGCCTGATCTCGAAGGGACCAAATCGGCCAAGAATGGGCGGCAGCCCTTCGAGATCGCGAATTATGCGGCTGGGCTTGATGAAACGGGCAGGGGCGATTGCGATCCCGCCGAAAGGCGCGCCGAGAGGCCACATGAGCAGTCGAATCACCGAGAGAATGTGGCGCGAGCCTAGGACCCGCATGCGAAGCTTTGATGACGAAAGCGTCATAACTTTCTCTCCGGGCATGATTATCCAGGCGCCCCGCCATCTTTGTCATCAAATCGCAAGCCCAACAGTGTAGCATGTATAGAGACGCTTTTGGACGCTTGGGACGGACTTGGTTTTCCTCCGCATTTTTTTGATCGCGCTAACGCTTATTGTGTTCGCCTGCGTCGCGGTTCCTTTGCAATGGATCGCGCTGCGACTGGGCGCGCCCTGGCGCGGCTGGATTCCTGTGTTTTTTTGTCGCGTCATGATGGGGATTCTGCGCGTGCGCGTACGCGCTGGCGGCGCGCCGGCGCCGCAGGGGCCGCGTCTTCTAGCCGCCAATCATATTTCCTGGATCGACGTTCTTGCGCTCTACAGCGTCGAGCCCATCTGTTTCCTTGCGAAACGCGAGGTCGGCGGCTGGCCGCTCATCGGCTCTTTCGCGCAGGGTGCAGGAAACGATCTTCGTCGACCGCCGCCGCCGCCGATCGATTCCGGCCGCCAACGCCGCGATGGCGCGGCGCATGCTCACGGGCCGCACCGTTCTGCTGTTTCCCGAGGGGACGACTGGGGACGGCCTCCTCATGCGCAAATTCCACAGTTCGCATTTCGCCGCTGCGCGCGATCTTCTGGCGAAGGCGGCGGGAGTCGAGAGCCTCGTGGTCCAGCCTGTGGCGATTTCCTATTCGACGCCGGCCGCGGCCTGGTTCGGTGAAGCGACGCTTCTGCCGCACTTCTGGGCGGTGCTGAAAGGAGAGCCGATCCGCTGCGAACTGATCTTTGGCGAGGCGCTACCCTATGTCAGAGGAACGGATCGCAAGGTCGTCGCCAGAGAGGTCGCCGCGCGAATCGCGATGATGCGCGCCGCCGCGCTCACCCTGGCGGAGGCCCCAAGCGGAGCGGCGTCGCCCATTGAGGCGCCCGCCGTCGGCTGAAGCTCCGCTCAGTCCGCGCCGCCAGTCTCGGAGAACAGCTGAAACTGTGGATTTTCCCGTGGCGGTTCGGCAAGGCCGAGGTGGCGGAAGGCGTGCGTCGTCAGCATCCGTCCGCGCGGCGTGCGCTGCAAAAAGCCCTGCTGAATGAGATAGGGCTCGATAATGTCTTCGATGGCGTCGCGCGGTTCGGAGAGGGCCGCGGCGATGGTTTCGATGCCGACCGGACCGCCCGCGAAAGACAGCGCGATCGTCGTGAGAAAGCGCCGATCCATCTGATCGAGGCCAATGTGGTCGACATCTAGCAGCCGCAATGCCTTGTCGGCGACGGAACGGGTTATTTCGGGATCGCCGTCGACTGCGGCGAAATCACGCACCCTTCTTAACAGCCGCCCGGCGATGCGGGGTGTCCCCCGCGCCCGCTTGGCGATCTCATTGGCGCCGTCATTCGACATGGCGATGGCGAGAACGCGGGCGCCGCGACGGACGATTCGTTCGAGTTCGTCAATCGCATAATAGTCGAGACGGATAGGAATGCCGAAACGGTCGCGCAAAGGCGTCGTCAGCAGCCCGGCGCGGGTCGTCGCCCCGATAAGCGTGAATTTGGCGAGATCGATTTTGACCGAACGGGCGCCCGGACCCTCGCCAATGATTAGATCGAGCTGGAAATCCTCCATGGCGGGATAAAGAATTTCCTCGACCGCCGGATTGAGCCGGTGAATCTCGTCGATGAAGAGGACGTCGCGCTCCTCGAGCCCGGTCAACTGGGCGGCGAGATCGCCGGCCTTGGCGATCACCGGGCCCGAGGTCGAGCGGAAATTGACGCCAAGCTCGCGCGCAATGATCTGCGCCAGCGTGGTCTTGCCGAGACCCGGCGGTCCCCAAAGCAACACATGGTCGAGCGCTTCGCGCCGCGCCTTGGCGGCCGCGACAAAGACTTTGAGATTCGCCCGCGCCGACGCCTGCCCGGTGAAATCGGCGAGCGTCAGCGGCCGCAGCGACTGTTCTGCGTCGTCTTCACGAGATTCCGGAGCGATGAGACGGCTGGAATCCACGGCCAAGGATGGCGACCCCTTTCGAGTCGCTACCCTATAGCACGTTCTCCAAAACTTGCCGATAACGCGAGCGCTGCTTCCCCGGCTGTGACGTCAGGCGCCTGTCCGCCGCCCGATTCTAGCGCAGCAGCCCCTTCATTTTCCGCACCCCATCGATCAGCACCGGCGGCAGTAGATATTTCGCAATGTTCGTCAGCTTCTCGTGCTTCGGCGGCTCGACAGCTTTCGCGAATTGGGTGGTGTGAAACTCGGGACCATCGCCGTCCGGTCTGCCATTGCTGTAGTAATAGGCGGCGGCCGATCGGCGGTGGCGTCCATTGGGGGCGTCGACCGGCTTTGGATGTCCGTGCAGGCTTTTCGACGACTGATAAAAGAGGGCGGTGCGCCCGAATTCCGGCACGATTTCGACAGCGCTTTCCTTGCCCCCCTCGACGTTCATAAGCTCAAGGCTGCCGCCGTAGGATGAGCGCCAATCCTTGTTGAGATAGGTGATGAAGACGAGACGATTGTCGAGCCGCGTCACCGCATGCTGGTTGAAGTCGACATGCATGGCGAACTTGCCGCCGGTCGGAATGTCGTGCAGGCCGCCGGCGAACAGTTCAGGGTCGGTGATAAGCCCGGTAATTCCTGCCACGCGCTCGAGGAAGTCGACGAAACGACCAGAATAAATTGTGCTGAAATAGAGCTGGCTGGCATGTCCGAGCCAAGTCTTCGGCGCCGACCCGCGCTTGACCTCATATTGGCTATCGTAGCGTCGCCAGTCGCTCCAGTTCAAGCGATCGAAATCGGCCAACACGAGTTCGAGCAGCTTCGGCGCGAACAAGCCGTCGATGGAAAGATGGGGAAATGGCTTCGCGCTGGCGAAGGCTTCGCGCAGCGCCTCGATCCGCTTCGGCGCGAAAAACGCTTCGTCCACGATCTCGTCGAGACGGATCGAAACGCCATTGATGATGATTTGGTCGCCCGACGCTTCTGCATAGGCGGAACCGGAGCCGGGCGAGCTGGCGGGGGTGAGCGTTGAGGCCTCGGACATGGGCGAGTGATCCTTGGGCTTGAAGTAAATCCGAATTTAATCTCGCAAGATCGGTATCTATCTATCGCATATATTTCAAGGAACAGGCTTTTGCTTCGCTCGATACCGCATCTTGACCGAAATGGCGCACCTCTCGCGGCGCGGGGCGTCCGATTCCAATAAGACGAGCGATATCTCTTAAAACCGGATCATAAAACTTCGCCGTGGCCCGCAGGGGCAAATCCGAGTCTCCGCAGCGAACATGGGCGCATGATATTAGATATAGATTTGAAAAGTCAAGCATTCGCCGTTTTGCTTGCGAGAATGCGCAAAACTGAAACATTCTAAACGCATGCAAACAATTCGGAACTATTTACTAGATTTGATCCGGCTCAATGCTTTTTTCGTCTCCGCTTGGCGCCTCCGTTTCGGCGTTAGCCGTCGTTGCCGAAAAGGCGGACGCTCATGTTCGGACGGAAACGGCGTCGAAGCAAAACACTCTGAGCTCGATTGGTTGGCTGACGAGCCCAATTGGCCTAACCGGCGGCGGCGAAGGTCTCGCCCGACAACTCCCTGCGCGCCCTGTCGAGCTCTTCCGCGTAGCGGCGCAGCAGATGCGCTTCCGTCAAGAGGCCGATGACTCGCCGGTCGTCCGCGCTAGCGACGACGGCCAGGGCCTCGCTCTCGCTCTGCTCGAACAGCTGCGCCGCGGCCTTGCCGTTCAATTGCGGAACCAGAAACTGATCCGGCAGGCGCGTCAGAGAGGCAAGACCGGCCCCCCCGGCGCCGTGGCCGGCGTGCACGAGATAAGCGTCCGGCACGAAAACCATTCCCATGTATTGGCCAAGCGGATCGACGGCGACGACCCAGTGCGCTGAACCGAGTGGAAACCGCTTGATGAACGCGCCGACGCTCATGTCGGATCGGGCGGTCGGGACGTCGGTTCGCATCAGGCGGCCGACGGTCAAATCGCGCATCCAGCCAACGTCCTGGGCGCTGCGGATCGATTCGCCGCGCAGATGCAAGCGCCATGTGGCGAAGGAATAGCCGAAGCTTCGTCGCACGATGACGGAAACGAGCGTCGCCACGGCGAGCACCATGAGGCTCAAGGAGAAATTGCCGGTGTTCTCCAATGCTAGGAAGCTCATCGTCAAAGGTCCGCCGACGATCGCGACGGCGAGGCCGGTCATGCCGACGAGGGCGCTGATCGCGCCGTCCGGCGCGAGCGATGGCGCATAAAGGGCGACGGCTTGGCAATAGAATTGGCCCAACAAGCTGCCGAGATAGAGCGACGCGAAGAAAAGGCCGCCGCGAAAGCCCGAGCCGATCGAAATCATCGAAGCCAGAGATTTGACCGCCAGCGCCAGACCGACGGCGGCGAGGCTCGGCGCGGCGGGTGGAAAAGCTCGATCGTCGCGCCATGGCCGGATGACAGCGCTGCGGGCGAGATAAGCGCCAGGCCTCCGACGATCAGGCCGCCGATCGCCGGCTGGAGCGCCCGCGGCAGCCGAGTCCAGCGAAACAACTGCTCGGTCAGGGTGACGCCACGCATGATGGCGATTCCGAATACGGCGCAAAGAACGCCGAGCAGCGCCAGCAGAGCGACATTGACATTGGAAAAATTCAAACCCGAGACAGCTATTTGCCCGAAATGAGCTGTTGACGCCGAGCGCGCGCGACGTGAGCACGCCGCCGATCGCCGCCGCGCCGACCGGCGCGAGCCCAAATGGCGTGTAGGCGCCGAGGATGAGTTCGAACGCGTAGAAGGCGCCCGTCAGAGGGCCGCCGAAGGCCGCCGCGATCGCCCCCGCCGAACCGCAGCCGACCAGCGTGCGCAAGTCGGCCCGGCGCAACCCCAAGGACGCGCCGACAAAGGAGGAAAAGCCCGCCCCCATTTGCGTATAGGCGGCCTCAAGCCCGACCGACGCGCCAAAGCCATTGGAGATCACGGTCTGTAAGACGATGCCGAGGCTGTCGACAAGCGACATCCGGCCGCCGCGCAGCGCATTGGCCTCGATCGGATCAACCGGCCGGTCCGGCCGCCATTTGAGAATGAAGATCCCCGACACACCGAGCAGCAGTCCCCCCGCCAGCGGCGCCAAGGCCCGCCATCGTGGTTCGACTTTGGCGAGCGAGCTCAAACGCTCTTGCCCGAACAGCGCTAAATGCAGCAGCAGCGAAACCTTGAGAATGCCGGCGGCGAAGAGGCCGGCTGTCGCGCCGGCCAGAAAGCCGAGGGCGATGAGGCTGATCTCGTTGCGCCGGATCAGCGCGCGCGCCCGCTTGCCTATCCTCCGAAGCGCTGACGGCCTCGCTTTTGCGCCCTTGGCGTCTGCCATCGGCGATTGAACCTCAATGTTTCGGCGGGGCGACGCCACAATCTTGCGCGGCGGGCGCGCCGACGTTATAAGCCGCCTCGCGTCCCTTCCGACACCCCTGGAGGCGTGGGCGCTCAATCTTTTTTAAGGACAGCACATGGCCGGGACGAAGACTCTCGCGGCCACCGCGCGCGCCGGGACAGGCAAGGGGGCCGCCCGCAGCGTACGCCGTGAAGGCCGCATACCAGGCGTAATCTATGGCGGCGGCGATGCCGCCGAGCCGATCGCGCTCGATTATCGCGAACTCAACAAGCTGATCTACGCCGGGCACTTTCTGACGACGCTGTTTGAAATCGACGTCGACGGCGCCAAGCAGCGCGTCATTCCGCGCGACTATCAGCTGGATCCGATCAAGGATCAGCCGCTGCATGTCGATTTCCTGCGCCTCAAGCCGGGCGCGAGCCTCAAGGTCGAAGTGCCGGTGCATTTCATCAATCAGGACATCTGCCCCGGCGTGAAAAGGGGCGGCAGCGTCAATGTCGTGCGTCACTCGATCGAGTTGCGCGTCCCGGCGGATAACATCCCCGAGGCGGTGACCGCCGATCTCGCCGCGCTCGACATCAATGCTTCGCTGCATCTGATCGAGCTTGCTCTGCCCGCCGGCTGCAAGCCGACCCAGAGCGAGCGCGACTTCACCATCGTGACGATCACGCCGCCATTGGTCGCGCCCGAGGCTCCGGAGGCCGCCGCAGCGGCTGTGGCCGCGGCCGCCGCGCCGGCCAAGGGCAAAGCGCCAGCCAAAGCCGCGGCTCCGGCTGCCGCCGCGGCTGCGCCCGCCGCCGCCGCGCCGAAAAAGAAATAAGCCCCGCTACGCGGACCGGCCCGCCTCTCTGCGACCGGAGCGGCGGGCTGTTGTCTGATTCGCGCTAGGCGGACGCCATGCTTCTCTTCGTCGGCCTTGGCAATCCGGGCAGGGCCTATGCCGGCAACCGCCACAATATCGGCTTCATGGCGCTGGCGCGCATCGCGCGCGAACATTCGGTGCCCGGCTTTCCGCGCGAAGTTTCAAGGGCTCGCCAGCGAGGCTTCGATCGCCGGCGAGCGCGTCCTGTTGCTTGCCCCGCAAACCTATATGAACGAATCCGGCCGCTCGGTCGGCGAGGCGGCGCGCTTCTTGAAGATCGAGCCGAAAGACATTGTCGTCTTTCACGACGAGCTCGATCTGCCGCCCGGCAAGGTCAGGGTCAAGACCGGCGGCGGCAACGCCGGGCACAATGGCCTCAAATCGATCACCGCCCATATCGGCAACGACTACCGCCGCGTGCGCATCGGCATCGGCCATCCGGGCGATCGCGCGCTCGTGCATAATTACGTGCTGAGCGACTTCGCCAAAGCCGACGCGCCCTGGGTCGAGGCTTTGTGCGGCGCCATCGCCGCTAACGCCGGGCTGTTGGCCAAGGGCGAGGACGACGCCTTCCAGAGCAAAATTTTTCGCGATATGGAGGCGGCCGGTTTTGGCAAGGATGTGGGGTAGGGGCGCGTTCCCGGCGCCAATTCCACGTGAAACGCTTTTGACCGGTTTCGCCCTGGAGCGGACTGTCTGAGACGATCCCACATCCCGCCGCCAAGATGACGTCCGATTGCGCTGGCGTTTGCGCGCGTCATGCCCGGCCTTGAGCCGGGCATCCCTAGCGAGAAACAGCATGGATGGCTGGGTCAAGCCCGGCCATGACGGGGCGCGGGAGACTTCAGAACGATGATCCGGCTGCGCAGGTGTGCACAAAAATCCATTCAACGCATGGCGAAGGGAAGCCCGTGGCTCCTCGGCGAGCGGAGCGGTTTGCGAAGCAAACGCCGTAGAGGGTGTGCCTGGCATGGGCACTGGATTGGAGGTGGAAGTCCTTTGCGGGGCGAGTTGGTAGCAACCGCGAGCCGGAGGCAACTGCACGCAGGGTCTGCCGTCGAGAGACGCCTATGACCCTGGCGCCGCGAGGCCGTGTGGGGAAGAAGCCCGAGGCGAACCGCAGCACCGAACGAAAGTAAACCCCCGAGCAAGCCGAACCGGCCGGGTCAGCGTGTCTTCGAACGCGACGCCCGAAATCCAACCGAGGCCGGGACGGTAATAGGGGCGGGAGCGGCGGGACATCCAGTGTTCTTACCCAGGGAGGTCTGCGTGGGTCCGCGTGAGCGGTAGACCCGAAGGAGGCAACGACGACGGGACGATGTCCACGCAGAAGTCGGATCTCTTCATATGAGCCGGGAAGCCGGCGAAAGCCGGTGGAGCAAAGGGAGAGATGGATTGAAAAAGACGGGACCACGGCAATTGAGCCTCGTGTTCGCCGACAGCCCCTCGGGGGGCGGGTCGTCCGAGCCCTCGGACGCATCCGAGCGGCGGAGCTTCCTGCTGCACAAAGCGAGGACCAAGAAGACGACAGGTTCTGCCGCCAGCGTGGCCGACGATAGTCGGCTGCTCGAAGAAGTGGCGTCGGAAGCCAATCTGGCCAAGGCGCTGCTGAACGTAGTACGCAATAAGGGAGCGCCGGGATTGGACGGACAGACGGTCGAGGCGGCGGAGGCGAAAGCGCCGTCGATCATCGCCCGTTTGCGCCGCGACTTGCTGACGGAACGCTACAGGCCCGGCGATGTCCGCCGGGTTTGGCTGCCGAAGCCCGGGGGCGGGCATCGTGGGCTTGGCATTCCGAATATTTTGGACCGGACGGTGCAGCAGGCGGTTCTTCAAGTATTGGAACCGATCTTCGAACCGGCCTTCCATCCCAGCAGTCACGGTTTCCGGCCAAAACG
The DNA here is from genome assembly GCA_963815815.1 of uncultured Alphaproteobacteria bacterium. GTDB lineage: Bacteria > Pseudomonadota > Alphaproteobacteria > Rhizobiales > Beijerinckiaceae > Methylocapsa. Next base: position 265,260 of record CAWFIA010000001.1, on the reverse strand, counting down.
CGGGGCTCACACCGCCATTGCTGAAGCAACGGGGTACCTGAAAGAGGGATATCAAACGGTGGTTGATCTGGATTTGGCCAAGTTCTTTGACCGAGTTCCGCATCAGCGCCTGTTGGCCCGGATCGCCGAGCGCGCGAAGGACCAACGGATAATCACTTTGGTGCGCCTGATGCTGACGGCGTCGGTGGTGATGCCGGACGGGACGAGGGTCGCCGTCAAGGAAGGAACTCCACAAGGGGGGCCGCTTTCGCCAATGCTTTCCAACGTTGTCCTCAACGAACTGGATGGCGAACTGGCAAGGCGAGGCCTCCGGTTCGTTCGATACGCCGACGACTGTAATATCTTCGTGCGAAGCGAACGCGCCGGACAGCGCGTCATGACATCAATCCAGAGATTCCTGGAAAACCGCATGCGGCTCCAGGTCAACGAGGAGAAGAGTGACGTTCGCAAACCGGAGGATGTCCACTTTCTTGGCTTTCGTTTCCGCTGTGCGAAGGAGGGTGAGGGCGACAATGTCGCCGTCTTTCCTTCGCGCAAGACGGAACGACGACTGATGACGACGATGCGGGGAATGACGCCCCCAAATTGGGGACGCTCCATCTCCTCGTGCATGGAAGACATCAGCCGCTACCTGACAGGCTGGATATCGTACTTCCGGCTTTGCACGCCGGACGCGATAAAAGGATTGGGCGTCATCGACGCTCACGTCCGCCGCCGGATCAGGGCGATCATCGTCCGGCAGAAGAAGCGGCAACGCTTTCTCTACCGGCACCTGAAAGCCAAAGGCGTCAGCTCCAAGGCTGCCAATGGCTGTGCGTTCTGCGGCAAAGGAGCATGGGTGAAATCGAACCGCCCGGCGATGACGAAGGCCTATCCACCGTCTTGGTTTGACGGGCGTATGGCCTCGCTCAAAGCCTTGTGGAACGATCTCAACCTGTCGCGGGTATCGGCCCAGCTATCGCTGGAGTTCTGACATATCGATCCAAAGAGCCGGATGCGGGCCCGCATGTCCGGTTCTGTGAGAGGCGTGGCGGAGCAATCCCCACGCCTACTCGACGTGTGCCTGGCATGGGCACTGGATTGGAGGTGGAAGTCCTTTGCGGGGCGAGTTGGTAGCAACCGCGAGCCGGAGGCAACTGCACGCAGGGTCTGCCGTCGAGAGACGCCTATGACCCTGGCGCCGCGAGGCCGTGTGGGGAAGAAGCCCGAGGCGAACCGCAGCACCGAACGAAAGTAAACCCCCGAGCAAGCCGAACCGGCCGGGTCAGCGTGTCTTCGAACGCGACGCCCGAAATCCAACCGAGGCCGGGACGGTAATAGGGGCGGGAGCGGCGGGACATCCAGTGTTCTTACCCAGGGAGGTCTGCGTGGGTCCGCGTGAGCGGTAGACCCGAAGGAGGCAACGACGACGGGACGATGTCCACGCAGAAGTCGGATCTCTTCATATGAGCCGGGAAGCCGGCGAAAGCCGGTGGAGCAAAGGGAGAGATGGATTGAAAAAGACGGGACCACGGCAATTGAGCCTCGTGTTCGCCGACAGCCCCTCGGGGGGCGGGTCGTCCGAGCCCTCGGACGCATCCGAGCGGCGGAGCTTCCTGCTGCACAAAGCGAGGACCAAGAAGACGACAGGTTCTGCCGCCAGCGTGGCCGACGATAGTCGGCTGCTCGAAGAAGTGGCGTCGGAAGCCAATCTGGCCAAGGCGCTGCTGAACGTAGTACGCAATAAGGGAGCGCCGGGATTGGACGGACAGACGGTCGAGGCGGCGGAGGCGAAAGCGCCGTCGATCATCGCCCGTTTGCGCCGCGACTTGCTGACGGAACGCTACAGGCCCGGCGATGTCCGCCGGGTTTGGCTGCCGAAGCCCGGGGGCGGGCATCGTGGGCTTGGCATTCCGAATATTTTGGACCGGACGGTGCAGCAGGCGGTTCTTCAAGTATTGGAACCGATCTTCGAACCGGCCTTCCATCCCAGCAGTCACGGTTTCCGGCCAAAACGCGGGGCTCACACCGCCATTGCTGAAGCAACGGGGTACCTGAAAGAGGGATATCAAACGGTGGTTGATCTGGATTTGGCCAAGTTCTTTGACCGAGTTCCGCATCAGCGCCTGTTGGCCCGGATCGCCGAGCGCGCGAAGGACCAACGGATAATCACTTTGGTGCGCCTGATGCTGACGGCGTCGGTGGTGATGCCGGACGGGACGAGGGTCGCCGTCAAGGAAGGAACTCCACAAGGGGGGCCGCTTTCGCCAATGCTTTCCAACGTTGTCCTCAACGAACTGGATGGCGAACTGGCAAGGCGAGGCCTCCGGTTCGTTCGATACGCCGACGACTGTAATATCTTCGTGCGAAGCGAACGCGCCGGACAGCGCGTCATGACATCAATCCAGAGATTCCTGGAAAACCGCATGCGGCTCCAGGTCAACGAGGAGAAGAGTGACGTTCGCAAACCGGAGGATGTCCACTTTCTTGGCTTTCGTTTCCGCTGTGCGAAGGAGGGTGAGGGCGACAATGTCGCCGTCTTTCCTTCGCGCAAGACGGAACGACGACTGATGACGACGATGCGGGGAATGACGCCCCCAAATTGGGGACGCTCCATCTCCTCGTGCATGGAAGACATCAGCCGCTACCTGACAGGCTGGATATCGTACTTCCGGCTTTGCACGCCGGACGCGATAAAAGGATTGGGCGTCATCGACGCTCACGTCCGCCGCCGGATCAGGGCGATCATCGTCCGGCAGAAGAAGCGGCAACGCTTTCTCTACCGGCACCTGAAAGCCAAAGGCGTCAGCTCCAAGGCTGCCAATGGCTGTGCGTTCTGCGGCAAAGGAGCATGGGTGAAATCGAACCGCCCGGCGATGACGAAGGCCTATCCACCGTCTTGGTTTGACGGGCGTATGGCCTCGCTCAAAGCCTTGTGGAACGATCTCAACCTGTCGCGGGTATCGGCCCAGCTATCGCTGGAGTTCTGACATATCGATCCAAAGAGCCGGATGCGGGCCCGCATGTCCGGTTCTGTGAGAGGCGTGGCGGAGCAATCCCCACGCCTACTCGACCGGGCGACCGTAGGTGGCAGGAAAGCGCATCGCGATTTTGAACTCAAGGACCTCCGGCCGCCGTCGGCGGCGCGCCTTTTTGGCGCGTCCTTGACTTCAAAATCGCGATGCGCTCGGGTCGGCCGCGCGCTGAATGGAGCGGTGCGGCCGGGTCGGCCCGACTTCGATCACATGCATGCATTGCGCGACGCGGCGGTTGTGCCAAACTCCATGGCGAATCGCGAATGCCGGCGGGAGGGGTCGCTGGTCGAGATCACAAACCGCCAAGAATTGAAGGCATGGCTCCCAAACAACCCGCGCGAGGTCGCGGTCGCGGTCGCCTTCGCCGCGCGCGCCGCGTTGCGATTCCTGCCGGTCCTTCAAATGGCAAAGGCCGGAAAAGGCAGCGACGACTATTTGACCGACATCGTGGCGCCGGTTTTCGGTGCTACAGCCGTTTCATGGGCCGTCGCCAAATATCCGGCCCATGAAACGGAACTCGCCCCCTGCGCCGACGACGCCGCCGCCCGCGCTGACGCCGCCGGCACCCGCGCTGACGCCGCCTTCGTCACTGCCCGCGCCGCCGCTGCGGCCCGCGCCGCCGCCGCTGCCGCCCGCGCCGCCGCCGCTGCCGCCCGCGCCGCCGCCGCCTTCGTCACTGCCCGCCCCGCCGCCGCCGCCGCCCGCCACGCCGCCGTCGCCGCCCTCGCCTCCGCCGCCCTCGCGGCCGACGCCGCCTTGGTCACTGCCCGCCCCGCCGCCGCCCGCGCCGTGTTTTGGTCCGCTGTTTCCACCGACGCGACATATGTCGAAAGGGGCGAGACGGCTTCCGCGATTGCTGTTCTGCCCTTGTGGCTGGACGGTCAGCCGGAACGAGTGCGATCTTTGTGGCGCGAACTGAAGGAGACACTCCTCGCCGCGAAGGATGACTGGCTGGTTTGGACCATTTGGTACGACGATCGAATTGAAGGCCGCGTCAGGAGCGAGGAGCGCGAACTCGCCTATGTGCAGATCGATAACGCACTCTGGGAACAAGGCCCGGCTGTCGTGAACGCCAAGATCAGGGGGCGGATCGACGAGATTGATGCCCGGCCGCCCGTGCTTGGAGCGCTTGCCGCTGCGGAAGAGCCGGACTCCGTCGCTTTCATTGCCGAGATCGAGGAGCGACGGCACGGCGGTCAAATGGATGTTTCCTTCGTACCGCGTGGGTCTTCATCTCACACGTCAGAGAGTGTGGCCGAGAGCGTACCGCCGGTTGAGGCAATCCCTGAACACGAGCCAACAGCAATTTCAAGCACGGCGAGCGGTCAAATAAGCGGCGATTCTAGTTCATGGGCGACCACGCTTACCACTCTAGCGGAAAACCCGCTCGGCAATAGATGGATCGAACGCGGCGACCAACTTGTCATCGATCCTCGCGGAGACGAGAGCGACTATGCGGCCGCTCTTGACCCTGTGGTGCGTCAACTTCACGAGGCGATTAGTTCTACTGTGTCATGAACGGATATGGGTAGCTGTCTGGCGGTGTGTTGTTTGACAGCATGGACATCGCATAAGGGTTTTTGCGAGCGCGACGGTGAGCCGTTTTCGGATCGTCGCGATCGAGTTTTCGACGTGACGTTCTGGTCGGATCGGCGGCGCCGCGGGGTCGAAAACCTTTGGGTAACGGAGGCATCTTGCGCCGCCAGGAGGCTGAGGGGGGAATCGCTTCCCGTTCGCAGATCAGAAAGCCGTAAGCTGCGATGCAGAGTGTCGCGTGGTGGTGAAAGCCACGCCAACCTCGACCTTCGTAATGGGCCAATCCGAGTTCGCCTTTCAGCTCCTCGTAATCGCGTTCGATGCGCCAGCGCAATTTGGCCTTGTCGACGAGATCCTGCAAAGGCGTGTCCTTGGGCAAGGTCGAGAGCCAATATTTCGTCGGCTCAGCTTCTTCATTCGGCCACTCAACAATGAGCCATTCCAGCGGATGCGGTTTGGTCCGATTGCAATCACGCGAGGCTGGGCGCAGACGCACAGCGGCAAAGCGCGAGGCGAGCGGCGTGTTCGAACCTTCGCGCCAGGTGAGGCTGCGCCATGCTTTTTTCTTCAAGCTCAGCGCCAGCTCCTTGACCGTGACGGGTTGATGTTCAAGATCACGGTTCAGACGAGACGGCTTGCGGCCATGGCCGCTCCAGGGCTTTGCCGGTAGAGGCTCCTGACCGGGCGGCCAAACGGTCAGCGTCGATTGGACGCCGACGACGTAAGGCAGATCCAAAGCTGTCACTCCGGCGCGAAAGCCGCCGTTCACGCCATAGCCCGCATCAGCCAGCACGACGCCCGGCGCGACGCCTGCGGCATGAGCCGCACGGATCTGATCAAGCGCAATCTGTGGCTTCGTCTTGAACTCGATCTCCTTGGGGATATGCGCCTTTTTTCGGCGTGCCTGATCATTTGCCCATGCCTCCGGCATATAGAGCCGGTAGGCGATCGGCAGGCTCGCCGTATGATTGGCGATCGACAGCGTCACCGCGACCTGGCAATTGTCCTGCTTGCCGAGCCTGCCGCAATATTGCCGCGCGACGCCGACCGAATGGGTCCCCTTTTTCGCAATGCCCGTGTCGTCCACGATCCAGGCTTCGATGGGGCCTTGTCTCTCGAGGGAAGGCAGAACCAGCTCGAAAACCTTACTCAAGACCGCCTCGTCCGACCAGGGCGCTTCGCCGACCAGATGCAGAAGCGATTGATGTTTGGCCGAGACGCGTGTCGGCGCAACAATCGCCGCCATAGGCTCGACGCTCTTGCGCTCGCCGGGCATCAACAGCCCGACGCAATAATCGTTCAAGGGCTTGGCCCGATCGGCATGCCCGATCACTTCAACAAGAGCCTCGACATAGGCGGCAAAACGCGCTTGGCTGGTTGGTCTCGAGAGATCCATATCAAACACCGGGTATCGATCAACGAATCAACAAGTTACCAGATTTGCTCGCGACGCGAATCTCCCTCGATTTTGTGATTCAGTAGAATTAGGCGGAAGGCTGTCAGGCTTGCAGACGATTTCACCGGAATCGACCGCCTCATTGGTTGGACAGGATTTGAAGATGCCATCGAGCGTTTTCGCGCCGCTGTGGATGTCGATATCGCCGAAGTCCCAAGCCGGATCGCGGCTGTTTACGATGCGACGATTGAGCTGGCTTCGTTTCTTGAGCTTGATAACGATCTGAGGAGACGCTTCCGAGGCAATGTCACGCCACTTGATCCAACTCGACGCCGAACGTTTGACGACCTTATTCGGACGGCGGCGCCTTGGGTCAGACGCTTCCCCACCGCGCGTGAGCTGGACGATGAAACCGGCGCATTTTTAGCGCGACGCGACCTATATGAATCCTCTCGGGCCGTTGTGGAGGGTGCAGCGAATGTGGTCCTCATTTCTATCGATGACGAGAGTCGAATAAAGGCGCTTATCTCTGCCGGTGTTGCAGACGGCCTTCAGGCGCAAAAAGCTGGCAACAGAGGTGTTTTCAGCACGAAAAATTTGATCAGGGCAGCTTTAATACCCCTAGTATCTGTCGCTACTTTTTATTCGAATGCCGTTGCCTCTGATTTCGCCACTCGCTCCGAATTAGTGAAGAAAATCGGAGCGTTCCTCGCCAGCGAAGCGTCGTCGATCGAACAAATCATGCTTGACGCGCCAGCGGATATTCGCCTGGCAATTACTTCCTTGTTGGCCGACTTGAAACATGGTCATGCTGGTCATTCCTCGTCTGCACCTAGCGGCGATCAGTACGCGATTGCAAATAGGCGGAGGGATCAAAAGGGTGAAAAATGACGGGCGCAATAGCTTGACACAAGACCCGTGCGAAATCATAGCCGTGGCATGAAAAAACGTCGTCATCAGTTTGCGGGAAGACGCATTCGTCAGAGACAGCGTGAGGAACGCGCGCGGCGGGCGATCGCCGGGCTTGAATTTTTCCTGAACGGTCCCGGTTTTCCGGGCGTCGCCGCCGACTTGCCGAAGCGAGCCGAACTCTATGACCGCGCGGCTCTGTTTCTTCCCTCGACGCATGATCTTTTTCAGAAGGTCTGAAACCTTCCGAAGATCAAGCTCCAGCACGAGCACCAAACATGGGTTTCAAATGCGGCATCGTCGGCCTGCCGAACGTCGGCAAGTCGACCCTTTTCAACGCGCTTGACGCAGACGGCGGCGGCGCAGGCGGCGAATTATCCGTTCTGCACCATCGAGCCGAATGTCGGCGACGTCGCCGTGCCGGACGAGCGCATCGAAAAGCTGGCCAAAATCGCTGGGTCGAAAGAGATCATCCCGACGCGGCTTACCTTCGTCGATATAGCGGGCCTCGTGCGCGGCGCCTCGAAAGGCGAGGGGCTCGGCAACCAGTTTTTGGCCAATATCCGCGAATGCGACGCCATCGCCCATGTCGTGCGCTGTTTTGAAGATTCTGACGTCACCCATGTCGAAGGCACGATCGCGCCGGTCAATGACATCGAGACGGTCGAGACCGAATTGATGCTGGCCGATCTCGAAAGCCTCGAAAGGCGCGTCATCGCGCTCGAAAAAAAGGCCAAGGGCGCCGACAAGGAGGCGAAAGAGACGCTGAACCTCGTGCAGCGCTGCCTCGCGCTGTTGCGCGAGGGCAAGCCCGCCCGCCTCGCCGAGGTCAAGCCTGAGGAGCGGAAGGCGTTTGAAAGCCTAGGGCTCCTCTCCTCGAAGCCGGTGCTCTACGTCTGCAATGTCGAGGAGGCGGCGGCCGACAAGGGCAATGATTTCGCAAAGGCGGTTGCGGGCCGCGCGGCGGAGGAGGGGGCCGTCGCCGTGATCGTCTCGGCCAAGATCGAGAGCGAGATCGCGGTGCTGCCGCCCGAAGAACAGAAGGACTATCTCGAAGCCGTCGGGCTCAAAGAGCCGGGCCTCAATCGCGTCATCCGCGCCGGCTATGGGCTGTTGCGGCTGATCACCTATTTTACGGTCGGCCCGAAGGAGGCCCGCGCCTGGACGATTCGAGCAAGGGACCAAGGCTCCGCAGGCGGCGGGCGTGATCCACACCGATTTCGAAAAGGGCTTTATTCGTGCCGAGACTATTGGCTATGCTGACTATGTCGGCAACAACGGAGAGGCCGGGGCGCGCGAGGCCGGAAAATTCCGGCTTGAGGGCAAGGATTATGTGGTCGAGGACGGCGACGTTCTGCATTTCCGCTTCGCGAACTGACCGCGGGGCCGCCGACGCGTGACCGATTGCATTGACGCCGCGCCTCCGACATTCGACGCGGCGTTTTTGCGCAGCCTCGACGATCTGTTCAAATGGCGGCGCGACGTACGCCGCTTCAGGCCCGATCCGGTTTCGATCGCGCTGGTCGAATCCTTGCTCGAAACCGCCGCGCATTCGCCCTCGGTCGGCAATAGCCAGCCGTGGCGCTTCGTCAATGTCGAGAGTGTTACGCGGCGCCAGGCGGTGATCGCCAGTTTCAACGCCTGCAATGCGGCGGCGCTGAAGGATTATGCAGGCGAGCGCGCCGCGCTTTACGCTCGCCTGAAGCTCGCCGGGCTGCGTGAGGCGCCGGTGCAGCTTGCCGTGTTTTGCGATCACGCGACCGAGGCGGGCTTTGGCCTTGGCCGCAGAACCATGCCGGAGATGCTGGATTATTCCGTCGTCGCCGCGATCCACACCTTTTGGCTGGCGGCGCGCGCGCATGGCCTCGGCGTCGGCTGGGTGTCGATCATCGATCCGCTCGAAGTCGCAAAGTTAGTCGACGCGCCAGCGAGCTGGAAGCTGATCGCTTATCTTTGCGTCGGCGTCCCCGAGGAAGAGCATCCGGACCCGGAACTCGAACGGGCCGGCTGGCAGCCGCATCTCGCGCAGAACGCGAAGCTGCACCGGCGCTGATCAGGATCAACGTTCGCGCGGCGCCTCGATCTTCGACTTCGATTTGCCCGCATCAATCTTGTTGAGCGCGCGCAAAAGCTCGGTCTGCAGCGACGAGAAGGGCAAGCGGAGAGATTCGATGCGCGCGATCAAGACATAGTCATGCCCGGCCCGCGCCGGATTGGCGTCGAGCGTGCGCAGCGCCTCCTTTAGGCGGCGGCGAATCCGATTGCGGACGACCGCGCCGCCGATTTTTTTTGTCACTGTGAAGCCGAAGCGCGGCGGGGCGAGCGGGTCCGTCACGGCGTCCGCGCGGGCCGTCGCCTGCAAGGTGAACCCTTTGGCGTGAAAGCGCTTGCCCTTGGCGGCGCGCAAAAAATCCGCCCGTCGTTTCAGGCGCTGCGGAGCCGCCTTCGGCGGAAGATGCTGCAAAGGTGTGCGCCCATTGATGACGCCGCGTGAACGGCGCCAGTGGTCAGGCGGACAGTTTCTTGCGCCCGCGGGCGCGACGCGCCGCGATGATCCGGCGCCCGCCGACGGTCGCCATCCGGGCCCGGAACCCGTGCCGGCGTTTGCGCACGAGCTTGCTCGGTTGATATGTCCGCTTCACCGTTCCAATCCTTCAAAAATAATAGTTAGCCCGCGCAAAGACGCGCGGCCGCGTCTTTGAACGAAAGCGCAGCGATCAAGTCGGGCAAGGAACGAGTCTTATAAGGGCGCCGCCGGCGCGAAGTCAATTTTGCGCGCTGAGGGTGCCGGCTCGCGCCGGCGTCAAAGCGTTTAACATCGACCGCAGCCCGGCGAGATCGACAAATCCTTTGCTAAAACGCCATCCGGCGATATGGCGCAACGGTTCGTCGGGCTCGCCAAGGTCGCTCAAAAGACTGGACGCGGTCGAAAAATCGTCTTCGCAGGAATAAAGGCTCGGCGTCGCCACCACCGCCAGACCGGCCCGGCGCGCGGCGAGGGCGCCATTGGCGGAATCCTCGAAAGCGACGCAATCAAAAGCATCGCAGCGCAGCTCTCTCAGCGCATGGGCATAGATGTCGGGCGCCGGCTTTTTGGCGGGCACCATGTCGCCGGCGGCGATCACGCCGAACCACCGGCGGGCGGCTGGTCCGATCAGCGCGTCGAGCAAAGGCTCGACATTGCTGGGGCTCGTCGTCGTCGCGATGGCGAGGCGCAGTCCGGCGCGATGGGCCTCTTCAATCAGGCGACGCACCCCGGGCCGGGCCGCGACGTCTCCGGCTCTCACGAGCGTCGCATAGCGCGCGGTCTTCTCAGTGTGCATCCGCCGCAATTTTTCACGCGCGCCGGCGCCGCCGGCTGGAGCATATGCGTCGATGTAATGAGCGATGCGCTCGCGTCCGCCGGTGACCCGCAGGAGATTGCGATAGACGTCCTTGTCCCATGCCCAATCGAGGCCAAAGGCGTCAAAAGTCTCGTTGAAGGCTTGCCGGTGCAGTTCCTCGGTTTCGGCGAGGGTTCCGTCGACGTCGAAGATCAGCGCCTTAAGCGGCATCGCGCTGCGGCTTTCCTTCGGCGCCTGCGCGGATCGCCGCGATATTGGCCGCATATTGATCCGGGCCGCCTTTGAAGACGGCCGATCCCGCGACGAGCGTATCGGCGCCCGCGGCGACGACCAGCGCGGCGGTCTGCGGGTTGACGCCGCCGTCGACCTCGATGCGGATCGGGCGATCGCCAATCATGGCCTTGAGTTCGGCGATCTTGTCGATCGCCGATGGGATGAAGGCTTGGCCGCCGAAGCCGGGATTGACCGACATCACTAGAATGAGGTCGACGAGATCGAGCACATGTTTGACGCTCGCCGCCGGGGTCGCCGGATTGAGCACGACGCCGGCCTTCCTGCCGAGGCCTCGGATCGCCTGCAGCGAGCGGTGCAAATGCGGACCCGCCTCGACATGGACCGCGATGAGATCGGCGCCGGCCTCCGCGAAAGCCGCGAGATAGGGATCGCACGGCGCGATCATCAAATGGACGTCGAAAGGCAGGCTCGTGTGCGGCTTCAGCGCCGCGACGATGGCCGGGCCGATCGTGATGTTCGGGACAAAGTGCCCGTCCATGACGTCGACATGGATCCAATCCGCGCCGGCGGCGGCAACGGCGCGGACCTCGTCGCCGAGCTTGGCGAAATCGGCGGACAGGATCGAAGGCGCGATGATGAGCGGGCGCATGGGCAGTAACCTGCGGTTCAGTCAGTTGGATTTGCGTCGAAGACGCGGCTGCTCAGCACGTCCGCGGCGTCGATTGTCATCAGATCCTCGACCCGGACGGGGCCGTCCTGCTCGAAATAGCGATTGGCGTGACGCAGCCGCGCGCGGTCGAGCGCGTTGCGGATGGAGCGGGCGTTGGCGAACAGCGGCTGCTTGCGGCGGGCCTCGATGTAGCTCTCGAACGCTTTGGCCCCCTCCGGACTGAATTTGTAATTTTGCGCAGCCAGCATGGTCTCAGCGATCGACATCAATTCGGCGTCGGCGTAATCGGGAAAGTCGATGTGGTGGGCGATGCGCGAGCGAAAGCCGGGGTTCGAGCGGAAGAACTGGTCCATGCGCGCGGCATAGCCGGCGAGGATCACGACAAGGTCCTCGCGCTGGTTCTCCATGACCTGGAGCAGGATCTCGATCGCCTCCTGACCATAGTCGCGTTCGTTCTCCTGGCGGTAGAGGTAATAGGCCTCGTCGATGAAGAGGACGCCGCCCATCGCTTTCTTAAGTATCTCTTTAGTCTTCGGCGCCGTGTGTCCGATGTATTGTCCGACGAGATCGTCCCGCGTCACCGAGACGAGGTGGCCTTTGCGGACATAGCCGAGCTTGTGCAGGATTTCCGCCATGCGCATCGCAACAGTCGTCTTGCCGGTGCCGGGATTGCCAGTGAACGACATATGAAGCGTCGGCGTGTCGGAGGTTAAGCCAAGGCGCCGCCGCACCCGATCGACGACGAGCAGAGCGGAAATCTGCCGGATTCGCGCCTTGACCGGCGCGAGGCCGACAAGCTCCCGGTCGAGCTGGTCGAGAACTTCCTGCGCGTGCGTCTCCTGCAATTCGGCGCGAAGATCGATGGTTTGCGCTCCAATGACAGAGGCGCCCTCGGTCGCGTTATCGTCTGACGCCATGTCCGCCGCGCCTCGCCTGTTCCTGATCCCTGAGCAGCGCCCAAAAATAGCGCCCCCGTCTTATGCTTCGTAGCGCTCCGATTCCGGGAGATCGACCGCGTAGGATTGCGTCGAATAGATCTGATTGCGGCCGGGCCCCTCGGCGCGGACGAGACGGAAGCCCGGCTCGTTCTTCGGCCGGTTCACGATGAAGGAGAGGCGCACGCTCTCCCAGCCATGCGAAGCGTCGAAGCCGGAAAGCCGGATGTAGTAGCGGTCGGCATGCGCCTTGCGGCAGGCGTTAAGTTCGAGCATCACGCTGGCGGCGTCCTTGATGTCGAACATGGGCAGGTCCCACATCTCCCAGTAGGTGTTTCGCGGATGCGGATCGTCGGTATATTCGATGTTCACCGCCCAGCCCTTGTCGATGCAATATTGCACCTGAGCGCGGATCTGGTCGTCAGTGAGATCGGGGAGAAATGAGAAGCAGCCTTGCGTTAATCGCATCAAAAAATCCTCCTTATTCCGCGGCGGTGACGGACGGAACGAAATCCGGGGAATCCGTCGAGGCGTAATTGAATGTGACGTCCTTCCAGACGTCGAGCGCCTGCTTCAAGGGGGCGCAGCCGCGCGCCGCCTCTTCAAGGATGGTCTGTCCTTCGGCCAGGGTGTCGCGGCCGGCGTTGCGCGCGAAAATCATCGCCTCGAGCGCGACACGATTGGCGGTTGCGCCGGCCGCTATCCCCATCGGATGGCCGATGGTGCCGCCACCGAACTGCAGCACGACGTCTTCGCCGAGAAGGTCGAGCAATTGATGCATCTGACCAGCGTGAATGCCGCCCGAGGCGACAGGCATCAGCTTGTTCAGCGAAGCCCAATGTTGATCGAAGAAAATGCCATGCTCGAGCTGCTGCGGGTTAAAGTCCTCGCGGCAGATGTCATAATAACCGCGCGTCGTCGCGGGGTCGCCTTCGAGCTTGCCGACGACCGTGCCGGCGTGAATGTGATCGACGCCGGCGAGGCGCATCCATTTGGCGATGACGCGGAACGAGACGCCGTGGATCTTCTGGCGCGTATAGGTCGAATGGCCGGCGCGATGCAGGTGCAGGATGACGTCGTTTTTGCGCGCCCATTTGGCGATGGACTGGATCGCGGTATAGCCGATCACGAGATCGATCATCACGATGACGGAGCCGAGCTCCTTGGCGAATTCCGCGCGCTCGTACATGTCCTCCATGGTGGCGGCAGTGATGTTGAGATAGGTGCCTTTGACTTCGCCCGTCGCTGCCTGCGCGCGATTGACCGCCTCCATGCAATAGAGAAAACGGTCGCGCCAATGCATGAACGGCTGCGAGTTGATGTTCTCATCGTCCTTGGTGAAGTCGAGGCCGCCCTTCAGCGCCTCGTAGACGACGCGGCCGTAATTGCGGCCGGAGAGACCGAGCTTCGGCTTCACGGTCGCTCCGAGAAGGGGGCGACCGAATTTGTCAAGCCGCTCGCGTTCGACGACGATGCCGGTTGCCGGGCCCTGAAAGGTCTTCACATAGGCGACGGGCAAGCGCATGTCCTCGAGACGCAGCGCCTTTAGGGGCTTGAACCCGAACACATTGCCGATGATCGAGGCGGCGAGGTTCGAGATCGAGCCCGGTTCGAAAAGATCGAGCTCATAGGCGATGAAAGCGAAATAGGAGCCAGGCGAGTTCGGCACGGGATCGACCCGGTAGCATTTCGCCCGATATTTTTCGCAAGCGGTCAAACGGTCGGTCCAGACGACGGTCCAGGTCGCCGTCGAAGACTCGCCTGCGACCGCCGCCGACGCTTCGATCGGATCGACGCCGTCTTGCGGCGTGACGCGAAAGCAGGCGATGATGTCCGTATCGCTCGGGACATAATCTGGCTGCCAATATCCCATTTCGCGATATTCCATCACGCCCGCCGAATAGCGGGAGCGCGGTTTGAGGTCTTTTACGGCTGCCATGTGATTCTCCGTTTGATGATGTCGCCTATTCCGCGGCCGAGCGCTGCAACTGCGCATGCGGGTCGAGCGCGCCCGAGGCGTAGCGCTTGGCCATCGCGGACATTGGGATGACTTTGATCTTCGAGGCGTTGCCCGCCGTTCCGAACTGTTCGAGGCGTAGCTTGCAGATGGCGCGCATGGCGTCCATCGCCGGCTTTAAAAATTTGCGCGGATCGAATTCGTCGCGGAACTCGGTCGCGACGCGGCGAAACTGCCCGGTCATCGCGAGCCGGCAATCGGTGTCGATATTGACCTTGCGCACGCCGTGTTTGATGCCGCGCACGATCTCCTCGACCGGCACGCCGAAAGTCTGGCGCATGGCGCCGCCGTTGGCGTTGAAAATATCCTGCAGATCTTGCGGCACGGAGGATGAGCCGTGCATGACGAGATGCGTATTCGGCAATTTGGCGTGGATCTCCTCGATCACCTTCATCGAGAGAATTTCGCCGTCGGGCTTGCGCGAAAACTTGTAGGCGCCATGCGAGGTCCCCATCGCGATCGCCAGCGCGTCGACCTTCGTGCGCAGCACGAAATCGACGGCCTGATCGGGATCGGTCAGGAGCTGCTCGCGGCTGAGCTTGCCTTCCGCGCCATGGCCGTCCTCCTTCTCGCCGGAGCCATGCTCGAGCGAGCCCAAAACGCCGAGCTCGCCTTCGACCGAGGCGCCGACGAGATGGGCGAATTCGGCGACCTTGGCGGTGATCGCGACGTTGTAGTCATAGGAGGCGGGCGTCTTCGCGTCGGCTTCGAGCGAGCCGTCCATCATCACCGATGAAAATCCGTATTGGATGGCGCTGAGGCAGGTCGCTTCGCCATTGCCATGATCCTGATGCATGCAGATCGGAATGTCAGGATACATCTCGATCAGGGCCTCGATCATTTTGGCGAGCATAATATCGTTGGCGTAGGCGCGCGCCCCGCGGCTCGCCTGGATGATAACCGGCGCGTCGACCGAGGCCGCCGCCTCGACGATCGCGAGGCCTTGCTCCATATTGTTGATGTTGAAGGCGGGAACGCCATAGTCGTGCTCGGCCGCATGGTCGAGCAATTGTCGAAGCGTGATTCGGGCCATGGATTATTCTCCGTCGTACATTGAAACTGCCGCCTTCCCCCGCGAGGAGCGCCAGCTGTTTCGGCCATACCAATCAACGCCCTGAAGGCAATCGCGAAGCCCCACCGCGACTGACCGTTTCCTCTCATTGCCCGCACTGTTCGATGGTGCGGTTTTCGGTGAAGCTCTGGCGCGACCGTCACTGTTTCTTCGACGCCAGCTGCGCGCGGACCTCGTTGATCACCGCATCGACCGTAATTCCGAACTTTTTGAAGAGTTCGCCGCCCGGCGCGCTGGCGCCGAACGAACTCATGCCAATGAAACCGTCCTCCGGCCCAAGCACGATGTCCCAGCCCTGCCGCACGGCGGCCTCGATCGCGACGCGCGGAGCCGTTCCGATCACCATTCGCCTATATGCGGCGGGCGCCTTGGCGAAGAGCTCGAAGCAAGGCATCGAGACGACCGCGGCCCTGACGCCTTCGCCCGCAAGACGCTCCGCCGCTGCGACCGCGAGCGAAACTTCCGAGCCGGTCGCAAATAATGTGATGTCGCGCTCGCCCTCCGGCGCCCGTAAAACGTAGCCGCCGGCGGCGGACAGATTCTCGGCCGTATGCGCGCAGCGGACGATCGGTAAGTTCTGTCGCGTCAGGGCGATGACCGAAGGCGTTTTTTCGGCTTGGAGAGCGAGCTGCCATGCCTCCGCCGTCTCCACCGCGTCGGCGGGACGAAAAACGAGGAGGTTCGGAATGGCGCGCAGCGCGGCGAGATGTTCAACTGGCTGGTGGGTCGGCCCGTCTTCGCCAAGGCCGATCGAATCATGCGTCAGAATATGGATGACGCGGACGCCCATCAGCGCGGCGAGGCGGATTGCCGGGCGGCTGTAATCGGCGAAAACGAGGAACGTTCCGCCATATGGAATGAAGCCGCCGTGCAGGGCGATGCCGTTCATCGCCGCGGCCATGCCGAATTCGCGAACGCCGTAATAAATGTAGCGTCCGGAGAAATCGTCGGCGTTGACGGGTTTCATGTCGGCGGCTTTGGTGTTGTTGGAGCCGGTGAGGTCGGCCGATCCGCCGATCAGATTGGGTTGCGCGGGGCTTAGCTTGTCGAGCAGCTTTTGCGACGAAATGCGCGTTGCTTGCGCCGCGCCGCTTTCACTCGCGGCCTTCTTGAAAGTCTCAACCACTGTCGCGACGGCAGGCTCGACCGCGCCGCCGATGTCGGCGTCGTAGCGCGCCCTGATCGCCGGATCGAGCTTTGCGTGGCGCGCCGCCCAAGCGGCGCGCGCGCCGGCCGCATGGTTCGCCGCCTCGCTCCAGGCCTTCTGGATATTTACGGGGATTTCGAAAGGCGCGGCGGTCCAGCCGAGCGCGGCTCTGGCGCCCGCGAGCTCGTCCTTGCCGAGCGCCGCGCCATGAACTCCATGGGTACCGGCCTTGGTTGGCGCGCCATATCCGATTGTCGTCCGGCAGGCGATGAGCGTCGGCTTTTTTGCCGATCGCGCGGCTTCGAGCGCCGCGGCGACAGCTTCGGGATCGTGGCCGTCGACACGCGAAGCGGTCCAGCCCGCGGCTTCGAAACGCGTTAGCTGATCCACAGAATCGGCGAGCGAGACCTTGCCGTCGATGGTGATGCCGTTGTCGTCCCACAAAACGATCAGCTTCGATAATTTCAGGTGGCCGGCGAGCGCAATGGCCTCCTGGCTGATCCCCTCCATGAGGCAGCCGTCGCCGCAGATGACATAGGTGCGATGATCGGCGAGTTCGGCGCCGTAGCGGGCGGCGAGCAGCTTCTCGGCCATCGCCATGCCGACCGCCGCGGCGAGACCCTGGCCGAGCGGGCCGGTCGTCGTTTCGACGCCTGCCGTATGGCCATATTCGGGATGGCCGGGCGTCTTTAAATCAAGCTGGCGGAAGCGTTCGATCTCGCTCCGGGTCATGCCCGGGTAACCGAGCAGATAGAGCAGGGAATAGAGCAGCATGGAGCCGTGGCCGGCGGACAGCACGAAACGGTCGCGGTCGGGCCAGGCGGGATCCGCAGGATCGAATTTCATGAACCGCGTGAAGAGAACGGTGGCGACGTCGGCCATGCCCATCGGCATGCCGGGATGGCCGGAATTGGCCTTCTCCACAGCCTCCATCGCCAGCGCGCGGATGGCGTTGGCCATCTCGGCGTGCGTCGCGTTCTTAGAAACTTTCGCTAGCACGTTCATCGTTTTTTCGCCCTTGCGTGAGCCGCCTGCGCCGCTCGACGAGCTGAAGAATGAAGGGAGTGAGGATCAGCTGCATCGCGAGATCGAGCTTATTGCCGGGGATCACGATCGAATTGGCGCGCGACATGAAGCTGTCGTGGATCATCGTAGCGAGATAAGGGAAATCGATGCCCCTTGGTTTGGCGAAACGGATGATCACCATCGACTCGTCGGCAGTCGGGATCCATCGCGCCGTAAACGGATTTGAGGTGTCGACGGTCGGAACGCGCTGAAAATTGATGTCCGTCTCGGTGAATTGCGGGCAGATGTAGCGCGTATAGTCGGGCATCCGGCGCAAAATGGTGTCCATCACCTCTTCGGTCGTATAGCCGCGGTCGGCGCGGTCGCGGTGGATCTTCTGGATCCATTCGAGATTGATCACCGGAACGACGCCGATCTTCAGGTCGGCGTGTCGGGCGACGTTCACTTTGTCAGTGACGACGGCGCCATGCAGGCCCTCGTAGAATAGCAAGTCGCTGTGCGCCTGCAGCAGCTTCCATTCGGTGAACGTCCCGGGCGGACGCCCATAGAGCGCGGCCTCGGTTTCGTCATGCACATAATGGCGGGTTTTGGCCGTGCCTCGCGCGCTATAGCTGCTGAACACTTCCTCGAGCTCTTCGAGCAGGTTGGCGCTCGGTCCGAAATGGCTGAAATGATGGTTTCCCTTGGCTTCCTCTTCGGCCATCACCTTGCGCATTTCAGCGCGGTCGTAGCGATGAAAGGCGTCTCCTTCGATATAGCAGGCATTGACGCCTTCACGGCGGAAAATCTGCTCGAAAGTGCGTTTGACCGAGGTTGTGCCGGCGCCCGACGAGCCCGTGACCGAAATAACCGGATACCTTGCCGACATGGTCTCACGCTTTCTGCCTGCGGACGCCCAGCGTTGAACGTAGATCGTCTAGTCGTGAATTAAGCCTCTGGCGCCGAACAAGGGCGCCCGTTCGGCCGAGACCTTCGGATCGTTCCGATAGCGGGCGACGAGACGCGCCGGATTGGCCGAGCCGAAGACCAGCGGGGTGCGCTGATGAATTGCGTTGGGGACGACGTCGAGAACGCGATCGTCTCCCTCCGTCGCTACCCCGCCGGCGCGCTCCACAAGCAGCGCGATCGGGTTGCCTTCATAAAGCAGACGCAGCCGTCCGTCGGCGTAGCCCGGCCTCTGGTCGCCGGGATAGAGAAAGACGCCGCCGCGCAGAAGGATGCGATAGGCTTCGGCGACGAGCGAGGCGATCCAGCGCATATTGTGGTTGCGTTTCATTGGTCCGTCGATTCCTCGCGCGCAGTCTTCGATGAACGCGCGGATCGAGGGCTCCCAATGCCGGTAATTAGAAGCGTTGATCGCATATTCAGTGGAGTCCTTGGGGATCGGGCCGACCGTCGCGGCATTGTAGAACCGGCCGTCGCTGCGATCGAGCGTGAAGACCTCCACCGGGCTCGCGCCAAGCGCGAAAACGATCGACGTCTGCGGGCCGTAGATCACGAAGCCGGCGGCGATCTGGGCGCGTCCGGGTTGCAGAAAATGCGCTTCGAGGCTGGTGGCGCCAGGCAGCGCCGGAAGCACGGAGAAGATCGTCCCGATCGAGACATTCGCATCGATGTTCGACGAACCGTCGAGGGGGTCCATCGCGACGACAATGGCGGCGGTGGGGTCAAGCAGCACCGCTTCGGGCAGCTCCTCGGAAACGACCGAGTGAACGGGGGCGCGGCGAAACGCTTCGACGAACATCTCATTGGCCAGCACGTCCAGTTCTTTCTGGACGTCGCCGTCGGCGTTGGCGCTCTCCCGGCTGGCGCCGAGACGGCCATAGAGCTGGCCAAGTCCGATGAGGTCGGACATTTTCACCGCGGCGGCGGCAATCTCGGAAAGAGCCTTTGCGACGGCGTCCAATTGCGCGTTGGCGGCGACAGCCTGCGTGAGATAGCCTTCAAACTCCTGCGCCCCCGAAATCCTTGGCATGTCGCCTCTTTTCCTTTTTCCTTCAGCGTTATCGCTGAAACCCGCCCGAAATAAAAGTGAATAAGATTGAGGCTGACCGCAGAAAAATTTACAGAACTCAGATGCGCCGCCTCACTCTCAAGCATCTCGAAACCATTGTCGCCGTAGCGCAAAGCGGAACCATCGCCGCGGCCGCCGACAACCTTCATGTGACCGCGGCGGCTTTGACCTCCCGGATCAAGCTTCTCGAGGATGACGTCGGCCTCGCCTTGTTCGATCGCGCGGGCGGGCGACTGCGCTTGACGAACAGCGGCCAGGAGGTGGTCAATACCGCGACGCTCATCGATCAGGCTCTGGCTGAACTCAAGGCTACGCTCTCGGCGCATAAAGACCGCCATGTCGGGCGCATGACGATCGGGGTTGTCTCCACCGCGCAGTATTTCGCGCCGCGCATGATCGCCGCTTTTGCGCGGGGAAACCCCCGCATTGAAATCGCCGTCACCGTCGGCAACCGCGCCGCGATCGTGGCGGCGCTGCGCGACCAAGCGATCGACATGGCGCTGATGGGCAGCCCGCCTGCCGAGGTTCCGGTTCATAGCGAAATCTTCGGCCCTCACCCGCAGGTCGTCATCGCCGCGCCCGAGCACAGTATGGCAAAACGCGTCGGAATAGACAAGACCGAGCTTTGTCATGAGGGTTTCATCATCCGCGAGGAAGGCTCCGGGACGCGCGCCATATTCGACGTTTTTTTCGCCGGATTGATTTTGCCGCCGCCGCGCGTGCACTTCGAAATCGGCTCCAACGAGACGATCAAGCAGGCGGTGATGGCTGGCCTCGGCCTGACGCTGATCTCCGCCCATACGATCGAGGCCGAGGTGGCGGAAGGGCGGCTGGCAATCCTCGACGTGGTCGGCATGCCGGTCATGCGCCAATGGTTTGCGGTTCGACACAACGCCCGCGATCTGTCGCCCCCGGCGCAAACCATGTGGGATTTCATCCTGTCAGAAGGGCGCGGCTTTTTGCCAAAAGTGGCTATGCCGAGAGAGTGAGCGCGCTCACGCGCCGTTTGCTCCCCAGGCGGGCGCCGCCGAAATGATTTTGCGCAGGAAATTGCCTCCCGCGGCGACGCCTCTTTCATCGACGCCATGCCCAAGACCCCGGCGCGCCAACGCCGTCACGCGAACCCCTTCCGCTTCGAGAAACGCCTTCGCCTGGCTCATCGAGGCGAATGGGACGACGTCATCAGCATCGCCATGCACCAGCAGCACCGGGGGCTTCGTCTTGATTTCGGCGTGGAGGACCTCGCCGCCGCGCAGCGCGCCGGAAAAAGAAACAATTCCGGCGATCTTTTGCGGCCGCCGCAAGCCGACATGCAAGGCCATCATGGCGCCTTGCGAAAAGCCGACCAGCGCCAAGCGATCGGCGGCGAGGCCGCGCTCGGCCAGCAGGCGGTCGAGACAGGGGCCGAGAATGCGCGCCGCCGCTCGCGCTCCTTCGAGCAATTTCGCCGGCGCCCGGTCGGCGACGCTGAACCATTGCAGCCGGTCCGGCGCAAAATCGCAGGGAAACGGCGCATTGAGCGAGATGAATTCGGCCCTCGGCGCGAGGCCTCGCCAGGCGAGCGCGAGATCGATCAGATCGTCGCCATTGGCGCCAATCCCATGCAGGAGCACGACGAGATTTTCCGGCCGGCCGCCCGCAAGAGGCGAAACGCGCGGGCCGCCGAGATCGATCGCCATCTTAATGTTCCTCAATCGCCCTTAGCGCCGCTTTTTGTAGCGCTTTCCTTCTTCAGCTTGGTCAGCCAGCGTCGCGCCTGCGCTTTGACGTTCGCTGGCGCCGTCCCGCCGTAGCTGGTGCGGCTGCGGACCGATTTTTCGACGCCGAGGACGCTAAAGACCTCCGCCGTAATGCGCGGCTCGACGGCCTGCATCTCGGCGAGCGGCAGGTTTTCGAGGCTCTTGTCTTTCGCCGCGGCGATGGCGACGAGGCGGCCGGTGGTATGATGCGCCTCGCGAAACGGCAAGCCGAGCGTCTTGACCAGCCAGTCGGCGAGGTCGGTCGCCGTCGCATAACCGGCGCCCGCCGCGGCCTTCATTCGTTTGAGGTCGGGGGTCATGTCGGCGACCATTCCGGTCATGGCGGCAAGGCACAAAGAGAGCGATTGCAGCGCGTCGAAGGCGCCTTCCTTGTCTTCCTGCATGTCCTTGGAATAGGTCAAAGGCAGGCCTTTCATGACGATGAGAAGGCCGGTCAGCGCGCCGATGATGCGGCCCGCCTTGCCGCGCACCAGCTCGGCGGCGTCGGGATTGCGCTTTTGCGGCATGATCGACGAGCCGGTCGAGAATTTGTCCGAGAGCCGCGCGAAGCCAAACTGCGGCGTCGACCAGAGCACGATCTCCTCGGCGAAACGCGAAAGATGCACGGCGCAGATCGCCGCCGCGCTCAATGTCTCCAGCACGAAGTCGCGGTCAGACACGCTGTCGAGCGAATTCGCCGTCGGACGGTCGAAGCCAAGCGCCCGGGCCGTCGCCGCGCGGTCGATCGGAAAGGACGTGCCGGCCAGCGCCGCCGCCCCGAGCGGGCACTCGTTGAGACGCGTGCGCGCATCCTTGAGACGCGACCGGTCACGCGCGAACATCTCGACATAGGCAAGCAGGTGATGGCCAAAGGTGACGGGCTGCGCCGACTGCATGTGAGTGAAGCCCGGCGCCACGCTCGCGGCATGAGCGAGGGCTTTTTCCGCCAGCGCCTGCTGCAAACGGAGAAGCTGTCCGTCGAGCGCGTCGATCGTGTCGCGCACCCAGAGGCGAAAGTCGAGCGCGACCTGGTCGTTGCGCGAGCGCGCGGTGTGCAGCCGGCCCGCCACCGGGCCGATCATGGCGGCGAGGCGCGACTCGATGTTCATATGGATGTCCTCAAGGGCGCGCGAAAACGTGAACGTTCCGCCCTCGATCTCGCCCCGGATCGCGGTTAGTCCCTCATCGATCGCGGCGGCGTCTTCGTTCGAAACGATCCGGGCCTCGGCCAGCATGGCGACATGAGCCTTCGATCCTTCTATATCCTGCAGCGCGAGCTTGTAGTCGAAGCCGATCGAAGCGTTGATTTCCTCCATGATCGCGTCCGGACCGCTGGCGAACCGGCCGCCCCACATTTTATTGCTCATTTTGTGACGCTCTCTAGAAGAAGTCGGCCGCGAGGGCTGAAACCGCAGGACGCAAACCGCATGACGCTAAACGTTTCGCACACGGACAAAGGGCCCAATTTAAAGCGCCGGCTGGTCATCTCGGGCTTTTTGATCACCGCCGCGGTTCTCGCTTTTGTTTATGCGAAGACGGCGCGTGACGGCAAGGACGCCGCGGCCGATGCGGCTTGTCCTGGCGCGCGCGCCAGGGTCGCGGCGATGAAGCCGCTGATCCATGGCGAGATCGCGGCTTTAAGCGTCGCCGCCGATCCGCGTCCCATGCCGGAGCTGACCTTCGCCGGCGCCGATGGGGGCAAGACGAGCCTTTCGGATTTCAAGGGCCGCACGGTGCTTTTCAACCTTTGGGCGACATGGTGCGTGCCGTGCCGACAGGAAATGCCGGCGCTCGACCGTCTGCAAGAAAAACTCGGCTCGAAGGATTTCGCTGTCGTCGCGGTGAACATAGACACCGCGCGCCTCGACCGGCCGAAAGCGTTCCTGAAAGAAATCGGCGTCAAAAATCTTGGCTTTTATGCCGACCCGACCGCCGACGCGTTCCAGGTTCTGAAAGGGGCGGGGCAAGCGCTCGGCCTGCCGACGACGATCGTCGTCGACGCCAATGGCTGCGAACTTGGCGTCATGGCGGGCCCGGCGCAATGGGATGCGCCTGAGGCCTTCGCGCTTCTCGCCGCCGCGAGAAGCTGAGTCGAACACCCGAAGCGCAAGCCGGGCGGCGCGTCGAGCCTCTGGATCCTTGGGGGCAGATTTATGACATCCCGCTTGGCGCAATTGCGACAATCGCAGCGGGAGCGCGCCGGCTTCGCCGATGGCCAAGCCGGCGGCCGCTCAGGCCTTGGCCGGCTGCTTGACCGGAATGCCTTTGCCAGTGAGGTGGCTGACCAATTCGCCGCTCTGGAACATCTCGCGCGTGATGTCGGCGCCGCCGATGAATTCGCCCTTGACGTAGAGTTGCGGAATCGTCGGCCAGTTGGAGAACTCTTTGATTCCTTGGCGGATTTCATCTGTCTCGAGGCAATTCACATCCTTGAAGGGAACGTCGAGATAGGTGAGGATCTGGACGATCTGGCCAGAGAAGCCGCATTGCGGAAAATTCCGCGTGCCCTTCATGAACAGCACCACGTCGTTGCTGTCGATCGTCGACTGGATCTCATCCTTGATGGCCATCACAAAAACTCCTTTTCGGGTGACTGGGCGAACTTTCCGCTTCAAGCCCTATTTGGGCGCTTGCGTCGTCAGCTGCAACGCATGGAGCGGACCGCCCATCGTGTCGCCGAGCGCTTTGTAAACAATCTGATGCTGCTGAAATCTTGGTTTTGCCGACAAATTCCGAGGACGTGATCGTCGCCGCCCAGTGGTCCTTGTCGCCGACAAGGTCGGTGAGTTCGATCTTTGCGTCCGGAATCCCAGCCTTGATCAGCTTTTCGATTTCCGACGGCTCCATTGGCATGAACTGTAATTCCTTCGTATTTCGTCGCCGGCCGCCAAGGCCGGCAGGCGGCCTAGCAAAAGGGATACCGCATTGGCGAGATAAACGCTCTAAAGCGCGCTGGCCATATAATCAGGGAGCCACTCCTCGGAGTTCCCCGCGAGGTCGGTCAGCAATATGGCGGTCTCGTCGCCGAGGGTCAATGTCGCGCCGCCGGTTTCGCCGATGCGCGCGCATGGGACGCCGGCCTCGCGCGCGGCGGCAAGGATCGCCTCGGCGCGCTCCGTCGGCGCTGCGACGACATAGCGCGCCTGATCCTCGCCGAACCAGAAGGCGTGGGCCGGAAGGTCCGCTGGCGTTTCGATGGTCGCGCCAACGCCGCCGGCGGTCGCCATCTCGGCCAAGGCGACGGCGAGGCCGCCGTCCGAGACGTCGTGGACGGCGTAGACCAAGCCTTGTTTGATCAGCCCGCGGACGAAATCGCCGTTGCGCTTTTCGGCGGCGAGATCGACCGGCGGCGGCGCCCCTTCTTCGCGCCCGCAGATCTCGCGCAGATAAAGCGACTGGCCAAGCCAGCCGCGCGTCGACCCAACGAGAAGGATCTGCTCCTCCGGCCGTTTGAAGCCGATCGTCGCGGTCCGGCTGACGTCGTCGACGAGGCCGACGCCGCCGATCGCGGGCGTCGGCGGAATCGCCTTGCCGCTGCTTTCATTATAAAGGGACACATTGCCAGAAACGATCGGGAAGTCGAGCGCGCGACAGGCCTCGCCGATCCCGGCGAGGCAGCCGACGAGCTGTCCCATGATCTCCGGCTTTTCCGGATTGCCGAAGTTGAGATTGTCCGTCACCGCGCGAGGCAGGGCGCCGACGGCCGTGAGGTTGCGCCAGGCCTCCGCCACCACCTGCTTGCCGCCCTCGACGGGGTCGGCCTCGCAATAGCGCGCCGTCACGTCGGTCGTCAGCGCCAAACCCTTGGGGCCGTCGCCGAGACGGATCACCGCCGCGTCGCCGCCGGGCGTCTGCACGCTGTTGCCGAGAATGAGATGGTCATATTGCTCGTAAATCCAGCGTTTCGAGCAAAGGTCCGGCGTCGCGATGAGGCGCAGCAGCGCCTCGGCGTTGGAGATCGGCGCCATCGCCTCGGCGGGGTCGACAGGTTTGCGCGGCGGCGCGAAGGCATGGGGACGGTCATAGAGCGGCGCGGCGTCGCCGAGTTGCTTGATCGGCAGATCGGCTTTGATTTCGCCGCCGTGCTTGACGACGAAACGCAGCGTGTCTGTTGTTTTGCCGATGATCGCGAAATCAAGGCCCCATTTGACGAAGACCGCCTTGGCCTCGGCCTCCTTGCCCGGGTCGAGCACCATCAGCATGCGCTCCTGACTTTCGGAGAGCAGCATTTCATAGGCGCTCATGCCGCGTCTCGCGGCAGGGCACGGCGTCAAGGTCGAGCTCGACGCCGAGATCGCCTTTGGCGCCCATTTCGACGGCCGAGGAGGTGAGGCCCGCCGCGCCCATGTCCTGAATAGCGACGACGCCGCCGGTGCGCATCAGTTCGAGGCAGGCCTCGAGCAGCAGCTTTTCGGTGAAGGGATCGCCGACCTGCACGGTTGGCCGCTTCGCCTCGGCGTCCGCTTCGAAAGTGGCCGAGGCCATGGTCGCGCCATGGATGCCGTCGCGTCCGGTTTTCGAGCCGAGATAGACGATCGGATTGCCGACCCCCGTCGCCTTCGCATAGAAAATCTCGTCCGCACGGGCGATCCCGACGGCCATGGCGTTGACGAGAATATTGCCGTCATAGCCGGTATGGAAGGCGGTCGAGCCGCCGACGGTCGGCACGCCGAAACTATTGCCATAAGCGCCGATGCCGGCGACGACGCCGGCGACGAGATGGCGCGTCTTCGGATGCTCCGGCGCGCCGAAGCGCAAAAGGTTGAGGCAGGCGACCGGCCGCGCGCCCATGGTGAAGACGTCGCGCAAAATGCCGCCGACGCCGGTGGCGGCGCCCTGAAACGGCTCGATATAGGACGGATGGTTGTGGCTCTCCATCTTGAAGACGCAGGCCTCGCCGTCGCCAATGTCGATGACGCCGGCGTTTTCGCCGGGCCCCTGGATGACCCAGGGCGCCGCGGTCGGCAGGCGGCGCAGATGCAGCCGCGACGATTTATAGGAACAATGCTCGTTCCACATGGCGGAGAAAATTCCAAGCTCGGTGAAGCTCGGGACCCGGCCGATCAGCGCGAGGATCTTCTCATATTCGTCGGGCTTCAGGCCGTGCGCGGCGACGAGGTCCGGAGTGACGGCGGGTTCTGTAGGGGCCATATTGATTTAGTGCTCGGCTTTGGAGTCAGTCATTTCGCTGAAGGCCAACGGGATGATCTCTGTGCGTTGGGCTTGCCGGCGGACGCTGCCAGCGTGAGGGTTCTAGCTGCGAATATTCTGAGCTAGCGCTGCTTCAACCCTTCCAGTTTGTCCCATAAGGCTGACAAATTATAGACCCGAGCCGCCATGGGAAATTTTGGCGATGACCTCAGAGCGACCGTCAAATAGAAATCCATCTGGTTTATATCTTTTAGTCGATCATTGTGGGCGCAAATGTAGGCGAAGCTCGTCGATCAGCCCGGTGTCGCGCAGGATGAGCCAAGACGCCAATCCATGATCGTTCTAATTGAAACGCAAAGCAGGTTCCATTGATTCCGATTTTGGGGCCGGTCTGCCTCGCGCCGGGCCCTGGTCAGGGCCTCGTCGAGCCGCAAGCGCCAGCCAGTTCGCCGTGCACACCGTCGCTATCTTGCTGACGATCGCCGCGATTTCCCTCGTCATCTAGGAATGGGCAGGTCTCGCATTTTGCGTTGGGGGCGGATCAACCTCGACCTTGTCTGGGCCGCCGCGCTGATTATTGCGGCGGATTCCTTTTCGTCTTGTGAATGGCCGTCCTGTGAGTGGCTTGACGATCATGGAGCCGATTTGCGAAATTGTGCGAGGCTCTCGAACAGTCCCCGTCCGTCGACGCCGCCGACCAAGGGATCGATCAGATTTTCCGGGTGCGGCATCAGCCCCAAGACATTGAAGCGCTCGGAATAAATGCCGGCGATGGCGTTCGTCGAGCCGTTCGGATTGGCGCTTCTTGCGAGCTTGCCCTTTTCGTCGCAATAGCGGAAGGCGACGCGGCCCTCCTCTTCGAGGCGGCGAATAGTCTCGGCGTCCGCGGTGTAATTGCCTTCGCCATGAGCGATGGCGATCTTGATCGCCTGACCCTGCCTGTAGCGCCAGCGCGAACGGCGTGTCGCTGCGCTCGACGCGCACATGCTGCATGCGGCAGATGAAGCGCAGCTGCGCGTTGCGCATCAGCACGCCAGGCAAGAGACCGAATTCGACGAGGATCTGAAAGCCGTTGCAGATGCCTAGAACGAGGCCGCCGCGCTCGGCATGGGCGCGAACGGCCGCCATGATGGAAGCATGGGCGGCGATCGCGCCGCAGCGCAGATAGTCGCCATAGGAAAAGCCGCCCGGCAGCACGACGAGATCCGTTCCTTTGGGCAGTTCAGTTTCGCCGTGCCAGACGATTTTAGGAGCGCCATAGGGGGCAAGCGCGCGAAAGGCGTCGCCCTCGCGATTGGAGCCGGGAAACAAAATAATCGCGGCGTTCATGGAGCCCTGCCAACTCCTCGGACTGCGTAAATTGATTGGTCCTACGATGGCGACGCCGCCGCTTAAGGGATCTCCACCGCAAAATCCTCGACCACCTGATTGGCCAGCAGTTTTTCGCAGGCTTCGCGCAACAGCGCTTCGGCGCCGCGCGATCCTGCGCCTCGAGTTCGACGTCGAAGATCTTGCCTTGCCGCACGCTCTTGATCCCATTGACATGGAGCGCCTTCAGCGCCCCCTCGATGGCTTTGCCCTGTGGATCGAGGATCCCGTTTCTGAGAGTGACGACGATCCGGGCTTTCATTCAGTTGACCCCTTATGCTTTACCGTTCGCCTGAACTTGGCTTGGCCGCCCCGAGAGATATGGAGCGGGGAAATTTAGCGAAAGAAAAACGGAGGCCGAAGCCTCCGCCGAGTTCGATTTGCGGGACGCCCGCAAATCCGCTCTTCGATTTCAGCCGCCTGGGCGGTACTCGGCGGAGGCCTCAAAGAGCGCCATCGCGAGAAAGGTTAGGGGCTCTCCCGCAATGGCTTTGCCATTAGCTCGCTAGAGCCGAGGGCAAAATCTTCAGCTGTTTGGGCGTGTCCGATCGCTGTTTAAAAATTTCTACACTGACGCGATCGGCATAGACGGCGACCTGTCGCGCGCCGCATCTAGCGCACGAGCTTCGGCCCGCCCGCCCGAGGCTGTTCGTTTTCCTGCAGGATGCCAAGCCGGCGCGCCACTTCCGTATAGGCCTCGACGAGACCGCCAAGATCGCGCCGGAAGCGGTCCTTGTCGAGTTTGTCGTTGGATTTGATGTCCCACAGCCGGCAGGAATCCGGCGAAATCTCGTCGGCGACGGCGATTCGCATCATGTCGCCTTCCCAAAGCCTGCCGCACTCCATTTTGAAATCGACGAGGCGGATGCCGACGCCGAGGAAAAGCCCGGTGAGAAAATCATTGACCCTGATGGCCAGGGCCATGATGTCGTCGATTTCCTGCGGGCTCGCCCAGCCGAAAGCGGTGATGTGCTCTTCCGAGACCATAGGATCGTTGAGTTCGTCGTTTTTATAGTAGAACTCGATGATTGAACGCGGCAGCTGCGTGCCTTCCTCGATGCCGAGGCGGGTCGCCAGCGAGCCGGCCGCCACATTGCGCACGACGATTTCGAGAGGCACGATCTCGACTTCGCGGATCAGCTGCTCGCGCATGTTGAGGCGCCGGATGAAATGCGTCGGCACGCCGATGTCGTTCAGATTTTGAAAGATGAACTCGCAAATGCGATTGTTGAGAACGCCTTTGCCGTCAATGACCTCGTGCTTCTTGGCGTTGAATGCGGTCGCGTCGTCCTTGAAGTGCTGGATCAGCGTACCAGGTTCGGGTCCCTCATAAAGGACCTTGGCCTTGCCTTCATAGATGCGCCGGCGGCGATTCATTGGGATTAACCGTGGCTTGAGGGGGTCCATTGGCGGCCGTGGCTCCTGTGAACTTCCTGAGCCCGCATCCAAACAGCCGAATTTTGCTGTTTGGATACGGTAAGGAGTGGAATGGGGTCGAGGCGAAGCCGATTTTCGTGCGTCTTACACACTTTTTGGTCACACAGACAACCTGAACCGCAAGCTCCGTCGAGAACGGGCTTTGCAAGCGACTCAGTCAACGCGTCGATAAATCCTAAAAGTGATTCCCCGCTTTTTAGTCCGACAACGGCGGTTCTAGCAGACATCCGTTATCGGATACAGAAAAAGTAATCAGCTTCCCAATTGCCTCACACCGCGGGCATCTCTGCTATGCGACCATGGCCTTTTCAAGAAAGCGTGCTAAATTGGCTAGGCAGCCAGGGCGGAGCTTGGGCGTCCGCTGAGATGGATCGGTTCTGATGACAACTTTCGACAAACGAGAACAAGCTTTCGAGGCGCAACTCGCCCACGACGAGGAATTGAGGTTCAAGGCGATCACCCGCCGGGATAAATGGATCGGCCTCTGGGCGGCCGAAAAGCTCGGCAAAAAGGGAGCGGAGGCGGAAAGCTACGCCGCTTCGATCGTGAGCGCTAATATCGAACGCGGCGGCGATGAAGTGTTCAAGAAGATCCGCGCCGATTTTGACAAAGCCGGGGTTAAGCAGTCTGACCACCAGATCCATCGTAAACTGGACGAATTGCTCGCGGCGGCCATCGCCGAGGTGAAGGTCAGCTAGCCAACTTCTCAAGGAATTATTAGCGATTGCGGGTGGAGGATATTCGCCATGCCTCCCGACAATTCGCCCGATGTAATTCCCCTCTCCGATGACTTGGCGCCATTCGCCCGTGCCGATGCCGAGGTGGCGGCGTTCGCCTGCGCTTGGCTTCGGCATTTGGCGTCGGAGCGCCGGGCCGCCGCTCTGACGGTCGAATCCTACGCGCGCGACCTACGCCAATTTCTCGCCTTCGCAGCCGTCCATTTCGGCGCCGCGCCGACGCTGGCGACGATCGCCGGCCTCTCGTCGACCGATCTCCGCGCTTTTCTGGCGGCGCGGCGCGAGAAAGGCGCCGGCAGCCGCTCCCTCCTCCGCCAGCTCGCCGGTCTGCGCTCTTTTGCGCATTTTCTCCAGCGGAGCGGCAAGGCGCAGAGCGCGGCTTTCGCCACGGTCCGCGCGCCGAAAGCCGCGCGGCGGCTGCCAAAACCCCTGACTGCGGCCGCGGCCTGCGAAGTCGCCAACGCCGAATCGCGGGCCGGCGAAGACCGGCCGGCCTGGGTGCTGGCGCGCGACGCCGCCGTTCTTGGCCTCCTCTATGGCGCGGGCCTGCGCATTTCCGAAGCCCTGGCGATCAAGCGCGGCGACGCCCCCATCGGGGCGAAGGACACGCTGAGGGTCGTCGGCAAGGGGAGCAAGAACTCGCGACGTGCCGGTCATCGCCCCGGTGCAGCGCGGCGTCGAAGCCTATCTCGCGCTCTGCCCTTTTGCGCCGCCGCCGGATCGGCCTCTCTTCGTCGGCGTCAAAGGCGGCCCGCTCTCGCCGCGCATCATTCAACTGGCGGTTGAACGGCTGCGCGGCGCTCTCGGCCTTCCCGATAGCGCGACGCCGCACGCGCTGCGCCATTCCTTCGCCACGCATCTGCTTGAGCGCGGCGGCGACCTGCGCACGATTCAGGAGCTGCTTGGCCACGCCTCGCTGTCGACGACGCAGATCTACACCGCCGTCGATGGCGCGAGGCTCATTGAGGCCTACCGTTCCGCTCATCCGAGGGGACGGTAAGGATGCGAAAGGTTGAGGCTTTTTGCCATGAGGCGACGCGAATTCTGTGCTTGCGGCCGGCTGCGCGTGAAGGCAAGGTGCGGCTGACGGACAGGCCCGGCGCGAAAGGATAGAGATCATGGCTCCAACCTCTCCGGCGCGGGGGCCCGTCGGCGGGTCGGCGGGTGCTTTTTGGGCGCTGTCCTGGAAGGTCAAAATAGCCGCGGTAGTGGCCTTCGCCATCTTCCTTTTTCTCGGCGGAACCGCCCTGTTGAATGCTTATAATTACTCCATCGGCTCGCGAACCGGCGTCATTGACAAGCTTTCCACCAAGGGCGTCCTGTGCTGGACGACCGAGGGCCAACTCGCGCTACCGAATTTCTCAAAATCAGGCGCATTGGGACAAAAAAACGAAAATATTGACAATACGTTCTATTTCTCCGTTCCCAATCGTGAAGTGCGAAAGCAAATAGACTCCATTCCCCCCGGCAGCCCTGTAACACTCGAATACCATCAAAAGCTTTTCGCGCTCGACTGGCCACTTCCGTTTTTATGCCTGCGCCGAACGCAATATGAAATCGTCGGCGTCAAGCCTGCGCCGGCCTACCCCTCAACCGCTCCAATGCCTGCACGGCCCTGACGGCGACCGCGCGTTTTCCCCAGCCAGCTAGAGCGCGCGGCTGATGATCTCCGTTGGCGCGATCAGCCCCCGCTCCAGATTGTCGACCACGTTCGCGATCTTTTGCGGGGCGGACGCGCCCATGAGGATAGGGAGGCCGAGCGGCGGCGGTCCCCCGTCCGCCATGGCGCCGGCGCGCATCTGACGGAAGAACTCAATGGCAAAGGCGCGACGGTTGCGCTCTTTTTGAACGGCAAAGCCGGCGTTCTCCAGCAGGGAGCGATAGGTCGCGGCGCTTTCGACGAAGCTCGTGGCGGAGCTCGACGCCCATGGCACGGGAAAGCTGAGGTCGCCTTCGCGCTCGCGCATCACGTCGTAGATCCCGAAGACGCCGGCAGGCTTGAGCGCGTGCCGCACCTCGGCGAACAACCTTGCCTTGTCGGCGATGTTCATGCCGACGTGGAGCATGTAGGCGCCATCGAAACTGGCGGGCGGGAACGGCAGGGCGAGCGCGCTGCCGCGCCGATAGGAAACCTGCTGCTCCAATCCCACACGCTTCGCCAGGGCTTTGGCCAGGCAGACATATTCCTCGGTGAGGTCGATGCCCGTCACTTGGCATCCGCATTCATGCGCGAAATAGCGCGATGCTCCGCCCAGTCCGGAGCCAATGTCGAGCAGGCGCGAGCCCGGCGCAATGTCCAATTCGGCTGCGAAATCGGCGGTCGCCTGCCGTCCGCCGATGTGGAATTCATCGACAGGCGCGAGATCGGCGGGCGCAAGACGGTCGAGATCCTTGCCTGAGGCGGCAAAGGCAGCGAGGATGGTCGCCTCAAGCGTTCCGTGCGCATAGTGTTGCGCGACCGTTTCTTCGAGCTCCATGATGCCGTCTCCCTATCGAAGCGAGGCGCTCTCGAAGCATACTCTTGCCGCCCTTTTTTTTGAATACCAGCTACCGCACGCGAGCCCATCGAGGCCTATCGTTCGGCGCACCCGCGCGGGCGGTAATTTCCGCCAATCTTCTGGAGCTGTCGCAAAGCTATCGAGGGTTTTCGCAAGCAGAGTTTGCGAAGCGGTTGGGTTAAGACGCTTTTGGCGGGCTGAGTCTGTGGGCAGCTTTTGAAAACTAAGCGGACATCGAGCCTAGATCAAGGCGTCACGGCGCCGCGCGCGCGCCCGCCAGGGACCCGGCACGAGCAGCCGACGCCGACGAAGGAGGGATGGATAAGCTGACAGGTTCGTACAGGCGTCGCGCAAAAATCGCCGATGGCGCCCGCCGCAACGCTGCGGCCCGTGATGACGACAGGCACCGCCGGCGCAAAATAGGCGTAGTTCGGATAATAATAGTTTGGAGCGTAATAATCATAGCCGTAATAGGGGTAATCCCAGCCGCTCGCCAGACCATAGCCGAGGCCCGCGCCGAGAAGGCCCGCGCCCCAACCCCAGCCCCAACTTCCTCCCCAACCATTCCAACGATTCCAGCGGTTCCAGCCGCCGTTCCAACCCCCGCGCCAGCCCCAGCCTCCGCCGCGCCAGCCGCCGCCCCATCCTCCGCCATGCCAGCCCCCGCCGCCGCCACGCCAGCCGCCGAAAGCCGCGGCTGGACTGCTGGCGACAAGCGCGAAGCAGAACGCCGCGACGATCGTCAGTGCGCCGAAACGTCTCATCACGTTCTCCTTGAATTGCCGTGCCGGAGGAGGATGCGGCCCCAGGGAAAACCAGGCGCCGGCGTGAGAATAACGCTGACGAAGCGCCGCAGTTCCGCACTTTAGGCCAAGGCTAACCTCCCTCGCCATTCCGGCCGTAATGCCAACCAGCGCCGCGCCATCGACCACTCCAGCCTGCGCCATTCGAGCCGTCATGCCATCCACCACCCCAGCCTGCGCCGTTCGAGCCGTCATGCCATCCACCACCCCAGCCTGCGCCATTCGAGCCGTCATGCCATCCACCACCCCAGCCTGCGCGATCCCGGCCGTCATGCCAGCCAGCGCCCCGCCATCCACCACCCCGGCCTGAGCCATTGTGACCGTCATGCCAGCCACCGCCGCGCCATCGACCGCCCCAGCCTGCGCCATGCCAGCCGCCGCGCCATCGACCGCCCCAGCCTGCGCCATGCCAGCCGCCGCGCCATCCGCCGCCCCAGCCTGCGCCATGCCACCCACGGCCGGGGCTCATGCCGCCGAAGCCGCCGCCATGAAAGCCAAATCCCCCGCCGTGGCCGCCGAAGGCCGAAGCCGGTCCGTCGGCGACCAGCGCGGCGCATAAAGCGGCCGCACCCGCCAATGCGCCTAAGCGATTCATCGCATTCCTCCCTGGAGAGTCGGAAAAAATAGGCGCTAGGCCAAGCGCCACAGTTCCAATCGTTTCAGACCGAGACTAAGCCCCCGGAAATAAAATCGGGAATATCTTTCATAAACTGGCGATAAAGTCGTGTTCCTCGATTTCTCGGCCGCCAGCACAGCTGGCCGGGCACTCCCGGCCATATCGCGCATCAGACAAGAAATCCGCCTCATTCAGTGCGTGACCGATCCTCGCTCGCGCCCATGCGCGACCCTGCATGAACAACCGTCGCCGATTGGCGCCAGGCCATAGAGCAGGCAAGTCTTGATGGGGGTCGAGCAATATTTTCCGACGCCGCCGGTCGCCACGCTCCGGCCCGTCACCAAAGGCGCCGCCGCGAGAGGCGCCGAATAATCATAGCCATAATGGTCATAGGGGTAGCCATAGCCGTACGAATAATCATAAGGGTAGTCATATCCCCAGCCGTAATAGGGATAGCCGAGATCATAGCCGAGTCCTAGCCCAAGCAGGCCATAGCCGAGGCCGTATCCGCCGTATCCATAACCATAGCGGCCAAAGTGATGGAAGCCGCGCCCGCCGAAACCGCGCCCGGCAAAGCCGCGTCCGCCCCAGGTGCCGCCATGCCAGCCGCCGCCATGCCAACCGCCCGCGCCGCCATGCCATCCGCTCACGGCGACGCTACGGCCCATGCTCAAGCCGCCAATGCTTCCGCCATGAAAGCCGCCACCAAATCCCCCGCCGTGGAAGCCGCCGCCAAATCCCCCGCCATGGAAGCCGCCGCCAAATCCTCCGCCGTGGAAGCCGCCGCCAAATCCTCCGCCGTGGAAGCCGCCGCCAAAGGCCGAAGCCGGGCCGCCGACGACCAGCGCGCCGCACAGCGCCGCCGCGCCCGCCAATGCGCCTAACCGTTTCATCGCGCTCTCCTTGAATTTCTGGGCCCGATTGCTGGGCAAATCTAGGACGTCGTCACAAAAACTTTTGTCGCGACATCAAAGTTCCGGCGTTTTGCTTTGCACTCCTTGAAGATTTTTTCAGCGATGCGTAACAACGGCGTCGGCTCAGAGACCTGACCGGCGAGCGCAATTCGCTGACGATGAAGCCGGATTACTCGACGGACAAACTTCGCATCT
The DNA here is from genome assembly GCA_963815815.1 of uncultured Alphaproteobacteria bacterium. GTDB lineage: Bacteria > Pseudomonadota > Alphaproteobacteria > Rhizobiales > Beijerinckiaceae > Methylocapsa. The sequence continues at coordinate 230,488 of CAWFIA010000001.1, read as the reverse complement.
TCCTTTGCGCCGCCGGGCGGCCGGCAGCATCGTTCAAATGGCGGTCGTCCTTGCGGCGGTCAGCGGGGCGACGCTCGGCGCGCTGGCTCGGGCCTGATCGCCGGGGGTTGCGCGGCGGCGAGCTACGGCGCCGTGTTCACCGCCCGCGCTCTGAAGGCCAAGGAGGCGCCCGAGCGCGAACCGGGACGCGCCTTTAGCGTCAAGACCGCGCTCGCTCTGGCCGCGACCATGGCCGTGATGCTTCTCGCGGCGGCGACGTTGAAGGAATGGCTTGGCCAAGCCGGGATCTTGATCGGAGCCGCGGTCGCCGGGTTCGTCTACGCCCACAGCGCCGCCATTCGGCAGGATGGAGCCGGAAGACGCGACGTTGCCGATCGTGCTCGCCTTGACGGCCAACGAGGCGGCCAAAATCGGTTTGGCGGCGGCCTCGGGACCGCCCGCCTTCGCCCTTCGGACCGCGCCGGGCCTCGCCTTCGCCATCGCCGCCGCGTGGGCTGGATTTTTGCTTTTCCGATGACCGCTTATTCGAAGCGATCAGAACGCCTCCTCGACCCATCTGTAAGGATAATCCGGCTCCTTGTAGCCTTCCGCGCCTTGGCGCTCCGGCAACTTGATCTTCTTGCGCGGAACGTCCTCATAGGGAATGCGCCCGAGCAGGTGCTTGATGATGTTGAGGCGCGCCCGCTTCTTGTCGTCGGAGCGGGCGGCGATACCAGGGCGCCCAGGCCGTGTCCGTCGCCGCGAACATCTCGTCCCGCGCGCGCGAATAATCATACCAGCGGCTGTAGGATTTGAGATCCATGTCCGACAGCTTCCAGATTTTCCGGCCGTCCTCGATGCGCGCCTCAAGCCGCCGGGTCTGCTCCTTCGGGCTGACCTCAAGCCAATATTTCAAAAGGATGATGCCGGACTCCTCCATCAGCTTTTCGAAGAGGGGCGTCAGAGCCAGATACTGCTTGACTATCGGTTCAGGGGTAAAACCCATGACCCGCTCGACGCCGGCCCTGTTGTACCAACTTCTATCAAAGATCACGATTTCGCCCGCCGCTGGCAGGTGAGAAATGTAGCGCTGGATATACATTTGGGATTTTTCGCGCTCGGTCGGCGCAGGCAAGGCGACGACCCGGAATGTCCGCGGACTCACGCGTTCGGTCAGCGCCTTGATCACGCCGCCCTTCCCCGCGCCGTCGCGCCCCTCGAAGAGGATGCAGATCTTCTTGCCCTCGCGCTTGACCCATTCCTGAAGCTTGACGGTCTCGACCGCGAGCTTGGCGAGCTCGCGCTCATAGTCCTTGCGCTTCAGCTTGTCCGAGCGATCCCCGGCCTCGGCGTCCTGACTTTGCTCCGTCATGGCGAAATGCCTTTATCTCCACACCAGATACAACCCGACATCTCCTGGAAATCCGCCCGGCCATTCGATGATCATGGCCTTCAGCCCATATCCCAACGGCTGGAGCTTCTCTTTCCAGAACTCGTACGCCTGCCGCGGCAAGCCGACCAGCGTGTCGGGCCAGCCCTCCTCGGAATTGTTGATCGCCCGCCCATGATCCGTGCAAAGATCGGAAGGGAATCTCCCGATCAGCATTTCCTTGTCGCCGCGCTCGGCCGCGAGCTTCACCCGGCTCATGAAGGCGCGAATCCGTTCCGGCGTCATGTCGACCCGCGTCATCATCTTTTCGATCAGCTCCTTCTTCGCCTTTTCCGCCTTGTCCATCGCAGCGTAGGATTGCGAGGCCTTGGCTGATTCGACCTCGGTGACATAGACCTTGAGATCGGCGACGGACATGAACGCCTCATCGTCGAGAAGGGGTTTGGCGGCATTTGCACTTTTAGCGTTCATGGCGGCCTCGAAGGTTACAGAGCCTAACTAGAATTTTAGGTCTTCGATTGATCGGAATCAACACGGCGATAAAAGCAATTGGGGAGCCTCGACCTTGCCGAACGACGCAGCTTGGCCGCTCGCGACCTGCCGCGGGACGTCGCCGAGGCCTGTCTCGGCGAACGACAAGGAGATTGCGGGAGGAAGGGCCGGCCGCTATCTCTATTCAGGATGGTTTGAAGGCGCGCCAAATGGATGATCGAACCGACACTACAACCTTCGCCGAGCCAGGCGGCCCGGGTCTCGAAAAACGAAAAAATCGTCGTAGCGTCGGCGCTCGCGAGCATGGGGACGCCCGAGCATTTTACCAAATTCGATGCGATTGTCCCGACAAGCAAACTCGGGGACCGCAAAATGATGATGGGCGATGACCCTGCATTGCCCAAAATGTCGGCCGCGCCGACGCTGATCGAGTTCTTCGAAAAGAGGTTCGTCCCGCACACCGTCAACCATCTGTTGCAAAGCGCCAGCCTCGCCTTGAAATCGGGAATCGACGAGAAAGGCGTGCTCGCCTGCCTGCTGCATGATATTTCCGTCGCCGGCCTTATTCAGGGCGACCACGGCTATTGGGGCGCGCAACTGATCGAGCCCTATGTCGACGAAGACGTCGGTTGGGCCGGTCCGTTATCATCAAGCGCTGCGGTTCTTTCCCGATCCGGATGCGGGCTATGATTATCCGCAAACCTATGTCGACTTGTTTGGCGAAGACTATAAGCCGGACCCCTATATCGTCGCGGACTATGAATATGCGCGCGATCACAAATGGTATGGCAAGGCGCGCATGATCACCTTGAACGACCTGTACGCATTCGACCCGAACGCCAAAGTCGATCTCGAAGTCTTCCACGACATCATTGGGCGCCATTTCCGCCAGCCGAAGGAAGGCCTCGGCTTCGACAATTCCCCCGTCGCGCATATGTGGCGCGCGATGATTTGGCCGCGCAATTTTCTTTGATGGCGCCCCGGCGCTACGCCAGCGTCGGGAAATAGGCCGAAACGATCCGGTCGCGATAGGCGACAAGATTGCGGTGGCTTTCGGCTTCCGCGCGAGAGGCGCTGTCGAAAACCGGGCAGAGGCCGGCCATGACCAAGGCGCCAAGGGTCGCATCGGCGCCGCGCGGAGACTCCCCGAAGAGGAAAGGCTTGTCGCCCAAAAGAGCGGCGGCGGCGGCCAGGTCACGCTGCGCCAATTGCGCCCGTTCGGCTTCGGAGTGGCGCGAAAGCCCCTGCCCGTATGCGTCCCGCCGCACCTTGCGACGAACCACAGCCTTGATCAGCGGACGGATCGGGGCGGGCGCGGCGTCGAAAAAATGCGCCGGGCCTTTTTGATAATTAGCGTCGTCGAGCCAACGGTCGCAGATGGTCAGCCAATAGAGGTGGTCCTCGCACATCTTTTCGAGCGCCCAGCCGGCCGCTCTTTGTTCCGAGCTGAGGCCGGCGTCGAAGTCGAAGCCGTATTTTTTCTCGATGTGAAAACGGATGAAGCTTGCCTATCCGGTTAACCCATACAGCCACTAGATGTAGGGTGCAACCAGTCGCCGGAATAAAGTTCGGCATAGGTCGGCGCCTTTGCATCACCAGCGATGCCGAGCAACGAGCGGAAGGCGTTGAACGGGTAGAAGCGCCGGTTGAAGCGAAACGTGAATTCGTTGAGGTAGGCTTGTAGATGCTGTGCGCTGACCCCGTGATGGGTACCGGTCAGCCAGGTCTTGAGATTCGCGAAGGCGAGATGGATGATGGGCAGGAACTCTTCGGTCGCCTCGGGATCTCCGCATTCGGCAATGGCGTGGTGATCATGACCGCGCTTGCGCAGGCCGGCGTAACCGCTCCAATCGTCCGTGACGATCATTGTCCCCGGAGCGACAGCGCCATCAACAAATCCGCAAAGCGATTTGGCGCTTCGGTCCGCGGCGACTGCCAGTCGAATGCGCCCCGCATAGCGCCCATCCTTTCGCTTGTCCTGCGCGGTTCCAGGCTTGCGATGGCGCACCTCAACGGCGCAGGCAACCAGAACCTTGTGGTGAACCCCTCGGCCTTCCCCGCGTGTCCGACCGCCGACCCAGGTTTCGTCCACCTCGACATGCTCGTTCGCGTGGCCACCGATGCGATCCTGATCGGGGCGGATCATTCCGGCGCGCAATTTGTGGAGGATCTGAAAGGCTGTCTCGTAACGCGAGAGCCCGAGTTGCCGCTGGAACTGGACGGCCGACATGCCGGGGGTCTGGCTGGCGACCAGGTAGGCGGCCCAGAACCAGATGAACAACGGCGTGTGGCTGCGCTCCATGACCGTGCCAACGGTCAGTCCTGTCTGACGTCTGCATTTGCGGCATGCCAGCAGGCCCGGGCGGGTCGCAATGCGGAACGGTTCGCCAGTCACACTACAGTGCGGACAGACGAAGCCGTCTCCCCAGCGCGCCTTTTCGAGGTATTCAGCGCAGGCGGCATCGTCCGGGAAAAGCCGCTGAAACTCCGGCAGCGACTGCGGAAACGGCAGCGCGGCGTGCTGGTCGATGTCCATCAGAATCGGCGTGGGCGTATTCATACCCGCATCCATTTTTCAGGCAATCGCGTCAAGGGCAGCGGCGTCAAGGGCGAGCGGGCTCAGGCCCCGCTCATGAAAAATACTAGACCTAGTGGGTGTATGCGTCAACAGGATAGGCAAGGGATGAAGGTCGAGTCGGCGATTTTCTCGCCGTCATCGTCGATATAGGGAAGCTTGCCTTTCGGCGCCTTGGCGAAGCCGCTCCGGCTCTCCTCGAAAGGCAGGCCGGCGATTTTCAACAGCAGCATAGCTTTGAGCACGAAAGGACTGGCGTCGGGCAAGCCGAAATAAGGACCGAAAGTATAGAGCGTGATCATACGGGCGGCTCCGAAGACTGTCTTTCGTTTTACGTTCGGCGACGCAATAGCCGTGGCGCCGCTCAGCTATCCATCTTCAGCGCCGCGATAAAGGCCTCCTGCGGAATTTCCACCTTGCCGAATTGACGCATCTTCTTCTTGCCGGCCTTCTGCTTTTCGAGAAGCTTGCGCTTGCGCGTCGCGTCGCCGCCATAGCACTTCGCGGTGACGTCCTTGCGAAGCGCCCGCACTGTCTCGCGGGCGATGATCTTGCCGCCGATCGCCGCCTGGATCGGGATCTGGAACATGTGCGGCGGGATCAACTCCTTCAGCTTCTCGACCATGGCGCGGCCGCGCGTTTCGGCGCGGTCGCGATGCACCAGCATGGAGAGCGCGTCGACCGGCTCGGCGTTGACGAGAATTGACATTTTGACAAGTTCGCCCGGCCGATAGTCGGTGATGGCGTAATCGAAGCTGGCGTAGCCTTTCGAGATCGACTTCAGCCGATCGTAGAAGTCGAACACCACCTCGTTGAGCGGCAGGTCATAGACCGCCATCGCGCGCTTGCCGACATAGTTGAGATCGACTTGCACGCCGCGCCGCTCCTGACAGAGCTTTAGCACCGCGCCGAGATAATCGTCGGGCGTCAAAATGGTCGCGCGGATCCACGGCTCCTCGATCGCCTCGATTTTCGTCGGGTCCGGCATGTCGGCAGGATTGTGCAATTCGATCGTTTCGCCGTCACGCTGCACGATTTTGTAGATGACCGAGGGCGCGGTGGCGATAAGATCGAGGTTAAATTCGCGCTCAAGGCGCTCCTGAATGATCTCGAGATGCAGCAGCCCTAAAAATCCACAGCGAAAGCCGAAGCCGAGCGCCGCCGAACTCTCCATCTCATAGGAGAAGCTGGCATCGTTGAGCCGCAGCTTTCCCATCGCGGCGCGCAAATCCTCAAAATCGGCGGCGTCGACGGGAAAAAGGCCGCAGAACACGACCGGCTGGCCCGGCTTGAAGCCCGGCAGCGCCTCGGCGCAAGGGCGGCGCTCGTCGGTGATGGTGTCGCCGACGCGCGTATCGGCGACCTGCTTGATCTGCGCAGTGATGAAGCCGACCTCGCCGGGGCCAAGCTCAGCGACGTCCTGCATTTTCGGACGGAATACGCCGACGCGGTCGATTTCGTAATGGGCGTCGGCGCCCATCATCTTGATCCGCTGCCCTTTTTTCAGGGTCCCGTCGACGATGCGCACAAGGACGACAACGCCGAGATAGGCGTCGTACCAGGAATCGAACGAGGAGCGCCTTCAGGGGGGCCGTCTCGTCGCCTTTCGGCGGCGGCAAGCGCGCGACGATCGCCTCCAGCACGAGATCGATGCCCAGCCCCGTCTTCGCCGAGATCAACACGGCGTTCGAGGCGTCGAGCCCGATCACGTCCTCAATCTGCTCTTTGATGCGATCCGGCTCGGCGGCGGGCAGGTCGATCTTGTTCAGCACCGGCACGATCTCATGGCCGGCGTCGAGCGCATGATAGACGTTGGCGAGGGTCTGCGCCTCGACCCCCTGGCTCGCGTCGACGACGAGGAGCGAGCCCTCGCAGGCGGCGAGCGAGCGCGACACTTCGTAGGCGAAGTCGACGTGCCCTGGCGTGTCCATGAGGTTCAAGATGTAATTCTTGCCGTCCTTAGCTTGATAATCGAGACGAACCGTCTGCGCCTTGATGGTGATGCCGCGCTCGCGCTCGATATCCATGGAGTTAAGCACTTGCTCGACCATGTCGCGCTCGGCGACAGCTCCCGTCGTCTGGATCAGTCGGTCGGCCAGCGTCGATTTGCCATGGTCGATATGCGCGACAATGGAGAAATTGCGAATGTTTTCGATTGGATGGGATGCCATGCCTGCGAGATAGCAGGCGCGCGCAGCGAAGGGAAGAAGGTGTGCCTGGCATGGGCACTGGATTGGAGGTGGAAGTCCTTTGCGGGGCGAGTTGGTAGCAACCGCGAGCCGGAGGCAACTGCACGCAGGGTCTGCCGTCGAGAGACGCCTTTGACCCTGGCGCCGCGAGGCCGTGTGGGGAAGAAGCCCGAGGCGAACCGCAGCACCGAACGAAAGTAAACCCCCGAGCAAGCCGAACCGGCCGGGTCAGCGTGTCTTCGAACGCGACGCCCGAAATCCAACCGAGGCCGGGACGGTAATAGGGGCGGGAGCGGCGGGACATCCAGTGTTCTTACCCAGGGAGGTCTGCGTGGGTCCGCGTGAGCGGTAGACCCGAAGGAGGCAACGACGACGGGACGATGTCCACGCAGAAGTCGGATCTCTTCATATGAGCCGGGAAGCCGGCGAAAGCCGGTGGAGCAAAGGGAGAGATGGATTGAAAAAGACGGGACCACGGCAATTGAGCCTCGTGTTCGCCGACAGCCCCTCGGGGGGCGGGTCGTCCGAGCCCTCGGACGCATCCGAGCGGCGGAGCTTCCTGCTGCACAAAGCGAGGACCAAGAAGACGACAGGTTCTGCCGCCAGCGTGGCCGACGATAGTCGGCTGCTCGAAGAAGTGGCGTCGGAAGCCAATCTGGCCAAGGCGCTGCTGAACGTAGTACGCAATAAGGGAGCGCCGGGATTGGACGGACAGACGGTCGAGGCGGCGGAGGCGAAAGCGCCGTCGATCATCGCCCGTTTGCGCCGCGACTTGCTGACGGAACGCTACAGGCCCGGCGATGTCCGCCGGGTTTGGCTGCCGAAGCCCGGGGGCGGGCATCGTGGGCTTGGCATTCCGAATATTTTGGACCGGACGGTGCAGCAGGCGGTTCTTCAAGTATTGGAACCGATCTTCGAACCGGCCTTCCATCCCAGCAGTCACGGTTTCCGGCCAAAACGCGGGGCTCACACCGCCATTGCTGAAGCAACGGGGTACCTGAAAGAGGGATATCAAACGGTGGTTGATCTGGATTTGGCCAAGTTCTTTGACCGAGTTCCGCATCAGCGCCTGTTGGCCCGGATCGCCGAGCGCGCGAAGGACCAACGGATAATCACTTTGGTGCGCCTGATGCTGACGGCGTCGGTGGTGATGCCGGACGGGACGAGGGTCGCCGTCAAGGAAGGAACTCCACAAGGGGGGCCGCTTTCGCCAATGCTTTCCAACGTTGTCCTCAACGAACTGGATGGCGAACTGGCAAGGCGAGGCCTCCGGTTCGTTCGATACGCCGACGACTGTAATATCTTCGTGCGAAGCGAACGCGCCGGACAGCGCGTCATGACATCAATCCAGAGATTCCTGGAAAACCGCATGCGGCTCCAGGTCAACGAGGAGAAGAGTGACGTTCGCAAACCGGAGGATGTCCACTTTCTTGGCTTTCGTTTCCGCTGTGCGAAGGAGGGTGAGGGCGACAATGTCGCCGTCTTTCCTTCGCGCAAGACGGAACGACGACTGATGACGACGATGCGGGGAATGACGCCCCCAAATTGGGGACGCTCCATCTCCTCGTGCATGGAAGACATCAGCCGCTACCTGACAGGCTGGATATCGTACTTCCGGCTTTGCACGCCGGACGCGATAAAAGGATTGGGCGTCATCGACGCTCACGTCCGCCGCCGGATCAGGGCGATCATCGTCCGGCAGAAGAAGCGGCAACGCTTTCTCTACCGGCACCTGAAAGCCAAAGGCGTCAGCTCCAAGGCTGCCAATGGCTGTGCGTTCTGCGGCAAAGGAGCATGGGTGAAATCGAACCGCCCGGCGATGACGAAGGCCTATCCACCGTCTTGGTTTGACGGGCGTATGGCCTCGCTCAAAGCCTTGTGGAACGATCTCAACCTGTCGCGGGTATCGGCCCAGCTATCGCTGGAGTTCTGACATATCGATCCAAAGAGCCGGATGCGGGCCCGCATGTCCGGTTCTGTGAGAGGCGTGGCGGAGCAATCCCCACGCCTACTCGACACCCGCTCGCAAGGCGCCGCTTGGCTTGAGCGGGGGTGGGCGTCCCCGGTTTTGGCCGCGTTGCGCTATAAGGAGACATCCCCGATTATGACCGATTGGCCCGAGTTGACCCAATCCGGTCGGTAACTGGTTCTGTGTCGCTGCTCAGAACCTGCCAATGGCCCACCTTGAGCGACACCGATCGTGCTACCGAAGCATGAGCGTATCAGTTCGCGTCGCCCGAGAGCGATCGATCTCGTCTCAGGCGCCAGGCGCCCGCGGCGCAAAGACACCGCAGGTATTGTGGCTGTTCAGGTTCCGAAATAACCTGGCCGGTCGAGATCGGTAATCAACCCGAGCTGCGGCTGCCACCCCAGCAGTTCCCGAGTTTGCTTGTTCGAGGTGGCCGCTTTGGAAATTCCGCCAGGATTTTTGCTCCTCGTCCTTGGCGCAGTCGACTCGGGCTTCGATCCGCGCAACGCTCGACAGGGGCCTGTCTGCTCGCAATCGCTGGAGATTTCCGGTGTTCTCATATAGGCAGATCGTCGCCAAACTTGTCGCTAAACCAACGACCAATCCCGCTCCTATCATTTCCTTAATTTCGATCAAGTCTCTTCAACCCTTGGCAGAAAGCAGCTCTGGCGGTTATCGGCATAGCAAGCATGCATGCCTTCATGGCGACCACCCATAATGCCATAGAAAATAGTCCGTGGCGGCTACGGCTATCCGAGCTTGTTCAATCCAGAAAAGTATCACTTTGCCTCTCCATTTTGCCTCTCGATCCACTGGCTGGACCGATCTTCGGCGTCAGTTTGCGCTGGGGCGAGCCCTCTGGCTGGGCACCATTTCGGCGTGCGTAAGTTTATGTATTCAATGCGATTTGACACTCTGGGCTCGCGGCAGCGTCCACCCGCTCGGGCTCGCGATTGGTCTCAGCGTAAGGTCTGATAGCCGCTCTCGATCCTTGAGCTGATCCGTCTCGGCTAGTGTTTCACCTGAGCCAGTGCGTAGGCTTCGATTTCGGACCGGGCGACGATTGCTGAATAATCGTCGGCATCGAGCAGGAATGCCGCGTCGATGGCCTCTGCGGATTTTACTATTGGGGCCCTCAGGAATCCCCTCATTTTTAAAAGGGCCGGATTTTGACGCTTCTTGACCCTTCGACAGGGGAATTAGGTCGGCGAAAGGGCGACTTGGTATGGCACGCCCTCACCGACAATGGCTGCAAAACGAAAATCCCGCGCCGCAAGAACTCTGCATAGCGGGTATTTCTCAGTCGCAATTCGCACCTGCGGTTGCAAACTGGCTGCGACGAGAAATGAGGGGATGGCTGAGATTGGGGCCTCTATCCAAGCCTTGCAGACTGCAGCGCTGAGCCCTGTACGATAGGCAAGCATGACAGTTTCAGCGGCATGTTCACGATGAAGTCTTTGTGCCACGAGTTGTCTCCGGTTTATTGACCGAACGGTTCAGTTAACGCGCTTGACTTAGATCATCTGCGGCGCTACGTCAATACAGACTGAACCGTTCGGTCATCAACTCAACCATATGTGAATGACGAAAAACGTGACTTTCAATCCGACCCCGCCTGAAAAGCCTGAGTTGGCGGAGCATGAGGTCAGCGCCAAGCGGCGCCAAATCATGGAGGGCGCACGTGCAGTGTTTCTGGCCCAAGGCTTCGACGCCGCCAGCATGGGCGGGATCGCACGCAAGGCCAGGGTCTCGAAGGGAACGCTTTATGTTTACTTCGACAGCAAAGAGAAGCTGTTCGAGGCCATTGCCTATGAGGAGTGCGCGGCGCAGGCAGAGACCGTGTTTTCGCTCGATGCGGCGGATCACGACGTCGAAGCCGTGCTGACGCGGCTGGGCCGGGGCTATGTCAGGTTTCTGTGCCAGCCGGGAGCCATGTCGCCGTTGCGCACGATCATCAGCATCTCGGATCGAATGCCGGAGATCGGCAAGGAATTTTATGAAGCGGGGCCCGCGCAGGGTGTGGCGAAGCTTTGCCGCTATCTTGAGAGTCAGGTCGCAGCCGGGATTTTAAGGATTGAGGATTGCGAGGTCGCGGCGGCCCAATTCCTGGAGTTCTGCGTCGCCACAATCCTAAGGCCGCTCCTCTTCAACGCGAGCGATGCGCCAACCGATGAGCGGATCAATCACGTGGTCGGCATTGCGGTCCACACGCTCCTGGCGGCCTATCGCCGCGTCGCCTGACTCTGCCGCCAGTCTTTCCCCTCCCAAACATAGCCGAGCTGCGCCGGCGTGATGATGACGACGCCGTCCGCCGCCGACGATCAGAGGAATCCGCCGCAATCGAGCCGCTCGGCTTAAAGCGACATGCCGAGGCGGTCATGCCAGAGAATCCTGAAATGCGCCTGTCTCTGAATTGTTGTTCCGCGCAAAAATGACAATGATTTCATGAAAATAACGGTCATTTTATTTAGCTATTCACGGTTTCCATTTATAGTGCAGAGCAAGCGGAAGTACGAAATCAGTCTAGCACGTGACCGCTTCAGAATCGCCCTGGAAAAGTCGGCGGGCGACGGGGGGCGGGCGCGCAAAATTTGCGCCAATATCCTATAGCTCAGGGTTATTTTGCTGTCACGCTCTGGGCTCCTCGCTTTGAAACCGCCGGCGTTGCTTCGCATAACCGCTCGATACTTTTCGCAGCGGCGGTCATAGGAGACGACCATGAGACGGTTAGGTGGGTTGGCGGGCGCGGCTGCGCTTGGCGCCGCGCTTGTTGGTAGCAGTCCAGCGTTGGCTTTCGGCGGCGGCGGCTTTCACGGCGGGGGATTTGGCGGCGGTTTCCACGGCGGCGGCTTTGGCGGCGGTTTCCACGGCGGCGGCTTTGGCGGTGGCTTCCACGGCGGCGGCATCGGCGGTTTCCACGGCGGGGGAGGATTGGGCGGCGGCGCCATGCATTTCGGTGGCGGCGGCTTCGGCGGCGGCAGTTTCCGTGGAGGGATGGTCACCGGCCGGAGCGTGTCCGTTCCAGGTGGGAACCGCTTTGTCGGCGGACCCTTCGCCGGCCAGCGTTTCTCAGGTAATAGATTCAACAACTTCGCGTTCCGGCGTAACGCCTTTTTCTTCCGGAATTGATTCGCCTTCCATCACCGCCATTTCCGCAATTTTGCGTTCGTTGGCGCGCCATTCCTTGCCGGTTACGCGGCGTACGGCGATTACTGCTGGCAGCAAACCTGGACCTCATATGGCTGGCAATGGGTGAATGTCTGCTATGACTTCGGTTACTAACAGTTCTCGATTTCTAGCTCGGGTATTGGAACTCTGTGGCGGAGAATGGCGCCTCAATGGTGGGGCGCAGCTTAGCGATTTGCACAGGGCTCCGGAGACTTCGGGCTCTCCGGCCGTCCCACCTTGGCTTAAATCCCAAAATAGCCACGGTACCAGGCGATAAAGGCGGCGACGCCCTCTGACAGCGGCGTCGCCGGCCTGTAACCGGTCAGAGCGAATAAAAGCTGCGTGTCGGCGACGGTCAGAGGCACGTCGCCTTTTTGCATCTCGAGAAAATTGCAGACCGCGGAGAGACCCGTCGCGGTCTCGATGGCTTTGATGAAATCCATCAAGCCGACAGGCGTCTGCGCGCCGATGTTGACGACGCGCCAGGGCGCTACCGGAGACAAGCTGTCGAATTCCGGCGGCGGCAAGGACCGCACCCCGGGAGCGGCCGGAATTTTGTGGAGAAGCCGGACCATGGCTTCGACGAGATCGCTGACGAAAGTGAAGTCCCGCTTCATGTTTCCGTAATTATAAACATCGATCGGGCGCCCTTCGAACAGCGCCGCGGCGAATTTGAAGAGCGCCATGTCCGGCCGTCCCCAAGGGCCGTAGACGGTGAAGAACCGCAGCATCGTAATTGGAATCTGGAACAGATGGCTGTAGGCGTGCGCCATCTCCTCATTGGCTTTTTTTGACGCCGCATAAAGCGTCAGAGGATGGCTTGCGCGATCGATCTCGCGGAATGGGATCGAGAGGTTGGCGCCGTAGACGGAGGACGTCGACGCCATCAGCGCATGTTGCGGCGCGGCGTGGCGCATCAGTTCGAGAAGGTTGAAGGTTCCGACAAGGTTGGCGTCGACATAGGCGCGGGGATTTTCGAGGCTGTACCTCACCCCGGCCTGCGCGGCGAAGTGATAGACGGCGTCGAAGCCGGCGCCATAGATTTCGCTCAACGCGGCGAAGTCCTCAAGCAGGGCGTCATGCCCGCGAAAGCGCGGATTTTCCTGCAATATCGCAGCGCGGCGCCGCTTGAGGTTGGGGTCGTAATAAGGGGTGAAGCCGTCGACGCCGACGACGTCATGCCCATCGGCGAGAAGCCGCGCCGCGGTGTGAAAACCGATGAAGCCGCCGCTGCCGGTGACGAGAATGCGCATGGTGCAACCGGTTGGAGGGAAAACGGATTTGACGGCCCGCTAGAAGCTGACTAAAGCAAAAGGGGACGCGCGCGATCAACTCGCATGTTTCTCGCGCAATTGCCAATCCTCGCGGCCTGATCGCAAAAGACCGCGATGCGGCCCCTTCCGCTTCTGCGATCGCCTTTCGCTCGCGGGACAGTCTGGAAGGATCAAAAAAGGCGGGCCACGCCTGTCGTGACGACAAAACCTTGAGCGGGGGCTCCGCCCATCCGGACTTCCGATCCGGATCATAAGGGAACGGATCAAATGGAGTATCGGCGCTTCTTCGACGATGCGATCTCGAAGTTGAAGGGCGAGCGGCGTTACCGCGTTTTCGCGGATTTGGCGCGCGACGCGGAGGCTTATCCGCGGGCCCAATGGCGCAAGAAACCGGGCGCCGCCGCGGTCGATGTCGTCGTCTGGTGCTCCAACGATTATCTCTGCATGGGCCGTCATCCCGAAAGTGATCGCGGCGATGACCGCCGCCGCCGCCGCGTATGGCGTCGGCTCGGGCGGCACCCGCAATATTTCCGGCAATAATCACCCGATCGTCGAACTCGAGGCCGAACTCGCCGACCTGCACGGCAAACAGGCGGGCCTCGTCTTCACTTCAGGCTGGATTTCGAACCTCGCCGCCATCTCGACGATCGGCGATATTTTGCCCAACTGCTTCATCCTCTCCGATCAGCTTAACCATAATTCGATGATCGAGGGCGTGCGCCGCTCGAAGGCGGAGCGTAAGGTTTTCCGCCATAATGACCTCGCGCATCTTGAGGAGCTGCTGGCCGAGGCCGGTTCTGACCGGGCGAAGCTCATCGTCTTCGAGAGCCTTTACTCGATGAACGGCGACATCGCCCCGATCAACGCGATCGCCGATCTCGCCGAGCGCTACAACGCCATGACCTATATGGACGAGGTCCACGCCGTCGGCCTATACGGCGCGCGCGGCGGCGGCGTCGCCGAGCGCGACGGCGCCATGGGGCGGATCGACGTCATCGAGGGAACGCTGGCCAAGGGCTTCGGGACGCTCGGCGGCTATATTACGGGCCAAGCGGCGATCATCGACGTGGTGCGCTCTTATGCGCCGTCCTTCATCTTCACCACCTCGTTGCCGCCCGCCATCGCCACCGCCGCGAGGACGGCGGTCAGCCTCTTAAAAACCGGTGAAGGCGTCGAGTTGCGCGCCCGCCACCAGCGCCAGTCGATGCTGACCAAGCATGCGCTGTCCGCCGCAGGCCTGCCGGTGATGGCGAATTCGTCGCATATCGTGCCGGTGCTGGTCGGCGACGCCGAGCTGTGCAAGGCGGCGACTGACACGCTGCTCGATCGCCACTCGATCTATATCCAGCCGATCAATTATCCGACAGTGGCGAAGGGGACAGAGCGGCTCCGAATCACGCCAAGCCCCATGCATAGCGACGCCCATGTCGCCGAACTCGTCGAGGCCCTGGTCGACGTCTGGCAGAGCCTGAAGCTACCCTTCGTCGAGGAGCCGAAGATCGTCGAGTTTCGGCGCGAGCGGCCCGTCGCCGATCCGCAGTGCGCTTTCCCGGAGTTCAAGCGCGCCGCGGAATAGGACGCGTCGCGCGATTTGCCTACATAGTCGCCGTGGCCGTTGCGCCGCCGCCGCTCTAACGTGCGGGCGACACGCCAAACTCCCGCTTGAAGCGCGACTGTAGCTGACGATGCGGTGCTATGACAACATCGACAAGAGCCGCATGTCGGCGGAAAGCCGGGTGACGCGCCGGCCCTGACCGACGCTGAGATTGATGATGATTGAGAAAAGGTTCGCGTCTTCGATTCGCTCCGGATCGCGCGAATTAGCGGCCTAGGTCAGGCGGCGCTCAGGGCGCCCTGATTGCGCCTGAACGCCGGCCGGCGTCAACGGAAGGTCTTCTGGATCGCGTTCATGAGCGTTTCGGTGCGATGCGACTTGCAGTACGCCATTGCCTTGTCCTTATTCCGGTTCGCATAGCGGAAATCGACAGTCGAAAGGTTCTTGCTGGCGCTGAAATAGCCGCCCAACCATGATTGGACGATGAGCGCCTTGTCCGGCTCGGACTTGACCATTTCCTGATACTGCTTGCAAGTGATCAGAGACAAATCGACCATCACCTGCGCATTTACAGGGATTGCCGCGCCGGCCATCATCAGGGCGGCGAACACAGCGAGTTTGCGCATATTTATTTCCCCTCGTGCGAAATCAACAGTTCATTGCGGCTTGGCGGTGGCACGCGTCAAGCCGGCCATCACGGTTTCCTTAGGATTGGACTGGCACCACGACTGCACATTCGCGACGTTGCGCGCATAGGCATCGAGATCCACAGAGGTCGAGCCGATCTTGTAGTTGAACCAGCCGCTCATCCAGGCCGAAAAAACCTTCGAATTTGCCGGGGGCATCGCGAGGTAATCGGCGCAAGTGACGCGCGTCATGTCGATTAGCACTTGCGCATGACTGGCGGCGGGCAGGAGCATTCCAGCCAAGACAAAACCAACAGCGAATTTTTTCACGTCGCATCCCTCCTCTTATCGGGCCGCGGCGATCCGCTGCGGCTGGCCCCCCCTTAGAGCAAAACTTGCGCTCTGGCAAACAGCAGCCTCGACGAGCCAGTCTCGTGAATGACTTATCGGCGCGTGCGGCCGGGGATGATAGCTCCCTAGCTATTTCGCTGGACTTGCAATAATAGCGATGGGAAAGTCTCGTCGCTCGATGTGTTGGACGCCAACCGCCGTCGCCCCATGTCGGCGTCTCGATTTCATAAATTAATCCGGGTAATTTTCGATCCCTCAAGACCAATGCCAGCCATCAAACCGCGCTGGCCGAATGGGAATGCGTAGACGTCCTGAGTAAGCGTTGTGGTCGTCATGCTTTTCGCCGCGCCCCGATCCAACACCACGACGCTGGGGCCGGATCCGATGGACCATCCGCCGCTGTCGGTCAGGTACTTCAAAGCGGAGTCCGTCATGAAGAACAGCGCGTAACTGTAGGTCTGGGCGCCGGCCTGCAGCCCGTAGGAGGCCGCCGAGATGTTGTAGTAGCCGACGGTCCTGCCGCCCACCCGCAGGGCGCCGTCTCCGGTCTGGCCGCCAACGACAAATCCCGCCTTGACGATTGCCGGAAACACCAAGATCGCCACCGCCCGCTTGGCCAGGGCGGACGCTCCAGGCTGCGCCGCATAAAGCCTGCTCAGCGCGCGACTCGCGGCGCGATCGATTTGTTGGGCTGACCCCGCATGGGCTGAATTGGGTACTATAGCGAAGCCCGCCATCGCGGCAGGGAGGGTCGTGAGCAAGAAGCGTCTGGTGCAATCCATTTTGAACTTTCTTACTTAACATGGCGTCAGATTTGCCGGCGCGGCCGTTTCGTCAAAAGAACGACGCCGCCAACCGGCGGGTGAGATAGAAAAGTCCGCCGCCAAGCGTTGGTTTAGACAGTTCGCTACATGAGCGCAAGTCGCATCTTCGAACAAGGTGGGATCGATCGACGGCGGTCCGATCTCAATAAATCGAGCGTCGATTTCACGGTGCGATCGATTGTTTGATCGAAAGGCGGCGCGCAGACTGCGTCGTCAGCGCGGCGTTCGATTGAGGCCCTCGTCAGATATGGAAAGGCGCCCCGAAATGTCGTCGACGCGCGACCTGCGTGGGAGAGGGAGGGTGTGGCGCGCCGGGCTGCGAGCGATGTCCGGAGGCCGCCGCCCGGCAGCTGTCCACCGAGCTAGCGGGCGGCGCGCGGGCCGGTCCCCGCAACGAATGTCACGCGCGAGATCACGCACACTTTACTCCCCGAGGCCCCCGGGGCCCGTAACGGCGGTCGCCTCGCTGGCGAATTTTCAAATGAAAATAAGCAGCGACAAGTCCTGTTCGGATCAGTCAGCGATTTTCGAACCAATCTGCCCTACCGATAGCTGCCAGCGAGCAGAAGTGTTGCCGGCGGCACTATACCCTCGATATGGAAGAACGATCAACAGGAGAAATTGACATGAAGAAGATCTTGATAATCTCTGCAATGCTTGCGACGCTCGGCGCCGCCGGCTCAGTTCAGGCGCGCCCTTCGCCGACGGCCGACCCGGCCACCGCCGCAATCCGGGGGCTGGACCTCGGCCAGGCGTACAACCTGGCGGACGTCATCGGTCGCCCGGACAGGGCGCCGGGAGCGTGCTATAGGGAGAGACCGCTCAACGCTTGGGAATTCAATTTCCGCTTGCCCCAAAGAACGGTTTGCTAAGTTGGCCGCGCTGATCTCGGCTAGGCCGCAGCGGGGTTGTCATGGCCGTAACGATTGCCCCACGAGGTGGGCGCTTTTGAAGGCTCAATCAAATTCCTAGCGTATCGTCAAAGACAGGACCCCAGGGGCTTGGCCAAATGGTCAAGCGCTCTGGCGGTTCCGTCAGGTTGGGATTTATTCCAGGACGCCTCGTCGCCATCGTTGCCTATTGGATTTGAATTATTCGAGTCCCGACCCTAGCTGGTCTTGTTATGTCCCTTAACAATATCCGTCGCTTGGACTACGCTTCCCCTGCCCAACAGGGCCGGATGGGCTGCCTGTCTGAGAAATCTCAAAACCGATAAGGTGGAGGTTAAGATGAATCATCTAAAGATTGCCGGCCTTGCGCTGGTCTTTGCGGCATTCGCGTTCATGTCGCCGGCGTCGGCGGCCCATATGAAGAACGGGATATTTATGATCCATCCCAATGGCTCGATGTCCGCCTTGAAGATGCCGGACAAGAGCAAAATCGCCGAAATGATCAAAGACGCCGATCCCATAGGTGAGGACATGGTCATCATGGTATGGGGTGGTAATTTCTACATGATGAAGAATCACAAAATGCCCAATGGCCAAATGAGTTTTGACTATTGGGGTTTTCACGGCACGCGGCCCTGAAACGGTTTTGTTCCGCGCGCCGCCAATTGCCGCGGTGTGATGAACCTGTGATCCAGTCCCCAGATCGGACCGCTTCGAGCCAAGGCCCGGAGCGGCTCCTTCAGCGAGCCGGACGAATCACCGGCGCCCTCGCAAGATCCCTCTTCGCGGCGCTTCCTAAAGCGGCGCATCACGCGCCGTCCTCGAACCAGTCGAACGTTCGGCTCACCGCCTTTTTCCACATGGCGTAGTTTTTGGTGCGCAATGTGTCGTCGGGCACGGCTTCCAGTCTTGTCCGCGCGCCAGTTCTGGCGCAGATCGTCGAGGCCGCGCCAATAGCCGACGGCGAGGCCCGCGGCGTAGGCGGCGCCGAGGGCGGTGCATTTCGGATACGCGCGGCCGCACGACAGGCGCGCCCAGAACATCGGCCTGTATCTGCATCAAAAGGTCGTTGGCGGTCATCCCGCCATCGACCTTTCAATATCTTTGAGGGCGACGCCGGAATCCGCCGCCATCGCGTCGACGATTTCGCGCGTCTGGAAGGCGGCGGCTTCAAGCGCGGCGCGCGCGAAATGGCCGCGATTGATGAAGCCGGTCATGCCGATGATGAGCCCGCGCGCCTCGCTGCGCCAATAGGGCGCGAACAGGCCCGAGAACGCGGGCACGAAATAGATGCCGCCATTGTCGGGGACCGCTGCGGCCAGTTTTTCGATATCGGCGGCGGCGTTGATGAGCCCCACGCGGTCGCGCAGCCATTGCACCAGCGCGCCTGTGATCGCGACCGAGCCTTCCAGCGCATAGACGCGGCTTGTTGTCGCCGAATTGATAACACAGCGTGGTCAGCAATCCATGCCGCGACCGCACGATTGTGGTCCCCGTATTCAGCAGCATGAAGCAACCGGTGCCATAGGTGTTCTTGGCCTCGCCGACGTCGAAGCAGGCCTGGCCGACCGCCGCCGCCTGTTGGTCGCCGAGATCGCCGCAGATCGGCGCCGCGCCGCCGAAGGGTCCATCGGCGCACGGTGAAGCCGTAGAAGGATGGATCGGAGGATGGGCGAATGGCCGGCAGCATCGCCCGCGGGATGTCGAAGGCCTCGAGCAGCTCGTCATCCCACGCGCACGTTTCGAGATTCATCAGCATGGTCCGCGACGCATTGGTCGGGTCGGTCACATGCGCGGCGGCCTCGGAAGGCCCCCCGGTCAGCTTCCAGATCAGCCAGCTGTCGATCGTGCCGAACAAAGCCTCGCCGGCTTCGGCGTCGCGGCGCAGGCCCGGAATGTTATCGAGCATCCAGCGGATCTTGGGGCCTGAGAAATAGGTGGCGAGCGGCAGGCCTGTCCTGGTGCGGAAGCGGTCCTGGCCCGCGCCGTCTCGGCGAGCCGTTTGCAGATTGCGTCGGTGCGCGTGTCCTGCCAGACGATCGCGTTGCAATAGGGCCGGCCGGTGCGCCGGTTCCAGACCACAGTCGTTTCGCGCTGGTTGGCGACGCCGATCGCGGCGAGATCCGGCGGCCGCCAATCCAGCCTTGCCGAGGCAGCCGCGGATGACGTCCTTGAGCGCGCGCCCAGATTTCGAGAGGATCATGTTCGACCCATCCGGCTTGCGGGCAAATCTGGCGGTGCTCGCGCTGATCCGACGCAACCGCTTCGCCCTGCGCATTGAACAGCATGCAGCGGGTGCTGGTGGTTCCCTGATCGAGGGCGACGACATATTTCGCCATGACGCTCTTCTCGCGTCTCACTTCTGTGTTGGCGGGAAACGAAATTCAGATCGCTTCGGTCAAGCGCTGCTCCGCTTCCGCGGACTCGGCGGCGCGGCGCTGCTCGTCCCATCCGAGTTCGGCCGCGAGCAGCTCGATGACCCGCGGCGCCGCGCCCTTCGCCGCCGCGCGGTCGAGCAAGGGCCAGCGGCAGGCGACGGGCGAGGACATCCATGGCGCAGAGGGCGGCTTCGCTGCCGCGCCGCGTAAATAACCTCGGCCTCGATAAAGGGATGCGCCGCATCGAGCCGGACGGCGCGATGTCCGGCGATCTTCATCACCTGCGGGGCGCGGTCGCCATAGGCGTGGTGCAGATGCGCGGCGATGTCGGGATCGAGGGCGAAGGCGGCGCGCAGAGTCTCAGCGCCTCTTTCGGCGTCGAAATTCCGCGCCCCCGCCAGCGGCAGATCGGCGGTGTGGCAACCGCGTCCTTGGCGGCAAGGCCAAAATCGCGCGACCGCATGATCGACGGCGTCTTCGGCCATCTTGCGGTAGGCGGTCCATTTGCCGCCGCAGACGGTGACGAGGCCGCTGGCGCCGACCTCGACGACATAGTCGCGCGCAAGATGCGCGGTGTCGGCGGCCTTCGGGTCGGCGATCAGCGGGCGCAGGCCAGACCAGACCGAGAGGATGTCCTTCTCGGTCACGTCGAGGTTGAGATAGCGCCGCGCGATGCCGCAGCAGATAAGCGATCGCCTCGGGCCTCGGCCGCGGATGGTCCTCAACTGCAGCCGGATCGTCGGTGGCGCCGATCAGCGCGTGCCCCTGCCAGGGCAGAACGAACAGCACGCGGCCATCGTCGGTGCGCGGGATCATCAAGCCGGCTCCGGCCGGGGCGAAACTTTTGTCGACGACGATATGGACGCCGGAGCTGGCGCAGATGATCGGCGCCGCCTGCGGATCGGCCATGCGGCGAAGGAAGTCCGAAAACGGTCCTGTCGCATTGATCACCGCGCGCGCGCCGATGTCCCAGCGCGCGCCGGTCTCGCGGTCCAGCAACCGGGCGCCGGTCAGCTTGCCATCCTGCTGGCTCAAGCCCACGACCTCGACCCGGGAGGCGACGGCGGCCCCGAGTTCGCTCGCCGTGACGGCCAGCGTCGACGGCCATGCGCGCGTCGTCGAACTGGCCGTCGTAATAGAGAACGCCGGCCTTGAGACCCTCTGCCTTCAGGTTGGGCAATGGCGCAGGACCTCGGCCCGGCTGAGCAGGCGGCTGGCGCCGATGCCGAGCTTTCCGGCCAGCAGATCGTAGAGGCGAAGGCCGGCGAAGACATAAGGAACGTCGCGCCAGCGATAGAGCGGCGAGATCGAGCGGCAGGCGCCTTGCGAGGTGCGGCGCATTCTTCAGGAAAATCGAGCGCTCGCGCAGGCCGTCGCGGACGAGACGATATTGGGCCCGGTCGAGATGACGTATGGCCAGCTCGAGATAGCGGACGCCGCCATGCACCAGCTTGGTGCTTCTGCCGCTGGCGCCTTCGGCGAAGTCGTCGCGCTCGACCAGCGCCGCCTTGAGGCCGCGGCTGGCGGCGTCGACCGCGATCGCCGCAGCCCGTCGCGCCGCCGCCGACGATCAGGAGATCGAAGGTCTCTCCCGATTGAAGAGCGCCGAGATCGCGCTGCGCCTGTCCATATTTCTCCCCGGCCTGGCGGCGCGTCCCGGTCATGATTGATACAATCTGACGGTTTGTGACGCAAAACGCGCCAAAAAGCTGGCGCACGGCATCAGGGCCGCCCGGCGTGATCTTCGCCGGTCAGCCAGAGGGCGAAAGCCGCCGCGCCGCCTCTTTTGCGCCGGCGCGCGAACAGCTTCGCCTGTGCGGCACGAGATTTGAATAATTCTAAGCGCGGTTCAGTCAGCAAACCCCGGACGGTGTAATGTCGCTCGATCTACCTGCTGTCTTCGAATATCACGTGTTCGCTTGTTTCACGAAGCGTCCGCCCGGTCATCCACGCGGAAGCTGCATGGAAAGCGGCGCGCAGCCGCTGTGGGAGCGCCTGCAGAAAAGGTCGAGGCGAAACAGCTGCAAGACGTGTGCGTGACCGCTTCAGGTCGCTTCAGCTTCTACCGAGCCGGTCCGCTGATGGTCGTCTACCCGGAGGGAATCCGGTACCACCGGAAAATATCGAGGATATTGACGAAATCGTTCAGTCGCATTTCGGCGAGGGCAATCTTGGTTCAGCGTTTGATGATCGTCCCGAAGGTTTAAGGGATATCCGAGGCTGTCTTGTCAGCGCGTTTTCTGGCTGGATCGTGAGCCTGAAAAATGCTGCGGACCTGCAGTTTCGAGGGGGGAATCATGCTGGGTACGGCCATCGTCGGCGGCGGCTTGTGCGGGCTTGCGCTCGCCGCCGGTTTGCAGGCGCGGGGGCGGAGTTCGCCCTGTTCGAGGCGCGCCCCCGGCTCGGCGGACGCGTTTTGTCGGTTGCCTCAGAAACGGCCGGAATGCGGCTCGATCTTCGGGCCGACCTGGTATTGGCCCGACATCCACCCAGGCATGACGAAGCTTGTCGGCGACCTCGGCCTCGCCAGTTTCCCGCAGCACGATGGCGGGACGGTCCTGCGGCTGAGCGACCCCGACGAGAAAGCCGAGGCAAGCGAGAACGAAAGCGTTCACGCCGACGCGTGGCGCGTCGAGGGTGGAATGGCGAGCGTGATCGAGGCGCTGGCGCAAAAAATTCCGCAAGAGCGGCTCCGCCTCGAACATGCGATCGTGGCGATCGTCGATTGCGGCGGCCACGTCGAGCTGCATATGCGCTGTGGCGACGCTAAAATCATCGTCGAAGCGCGCCGCGTCGTGCTCGCCATGCCGCCACGGATCGCCGAGGAGCTGGTCCGCTTCGAGCCAAACCTCGAGCCGCCCCTCCTCGAGGCCATGCGCGAAACCTATACATGGATGGCGGCCGAGGCGAAGGCGATCATCGCCTATCGCCGGCCCTTGTGGCGCGAGGCGGGCTTTTCAGGCAACGCCTATGTGACGCATCAACAGGCCGTCTTCCACGAGATTTTCGACGCCTGCGACGCCGCCGGCGCGCGCGCCGCGCTCGGCGGCTTCCTTGCGCTTTCGCCGTCATTGCGCAAATCGTTCAAGGACGGACTGCCGGTGCTGATGGGCAATCAAATGGCCCAGATTTTCGGGCCGGAGCTCGAGCATGGCGAGCAGCACTACCACGACTGGGCGGCCGAAGAATACACCTGCGCGCGGAGGGATCTGGGGCGCCCGCTCGAACACCCTAACTATGGCGACCCGCGTCTGCGGCAGCCGCAGTGGGACGGCAAACTCTTCCTCGGCGGTTCCGAGACGGCTGGCTACGGCGGCGGCTATATGGAGGGCGCGCTCGACGCCGCGCGGCGCCTTTTGCGCGACATCGGCCGGTTCGCGCCCGTCGCCGGCGTGCAGGGCGGCGCAATTGCGCCAGCGCAAAACGCCGATAGCGTGGCGGCGTTCGGCAAATGGGTCGCCGGCCGCCGCGCCCAGTTGCTCGAGACCTACCGAAGGCGCCTTAACGTGTTGCTGGCCAGCCCGGACAAGGAGATCGTCACCCAGCGGGCGATGCTCGCCACGATGGAGCAGATTTTCAGCGAGGCGTTGCTTCGGCTCGAGGATTTGTCGTTCGACATGGAAGACGTCCCCATCGAGCGCGGCCGGTCGGCGTTGACGCCGGAGATCCTCAAATCATTTGATGGCTTCTTGCAGACTCTTCTCGATTGCGCCATCGAATTCAACCGTACGTCCTGCGCGCTATCCAACTTTCCGGCGGAAGCCAAGCCCCCGAAGGATTACGTCCAGGCGATCCTGCGCGATATCGCGGTCGTCTGGAAAGAGTTCTGCCTCTCCGTCAACGCTTTCTTCATCGAGCGAACGCCGACCCCCGCGAATTCCCTTTAGGCCGTCCGCGCCGGTCAGCTTTTCCGCGTCCGCAAAAAAGCTGGGGCGCCGCTTGCGTCGGCGTTTGACATGTTATCGAAAGCCCGTTTCCCTCCGCCTCGGCGAATCCGAAACGAAAATAGAGCGCCGCCCTATTCAGCGGATTGATCGCCATTGGCGAGATTTAGCGCGGAAATGCCCCCAGCGATCATCAAGGGCGATCCGATTTGCGCCAAACCCCGCAATGTGCTCCAAAAGCCGGGCGCTTGGCCGCCGGTCCGTGTCCTTCCTGCGGCGCCCTTAGCTCGATCGGCTATGAGTTCCAATCCTCAACCTCCTTTCCAAGACTTGGCCCGCGACAGTGTGACATGGAGCGCCGATGCGCTCTGGCGCGCCGCCGAGGTGGGAGGAATCGGTTTTTGGCGGTGGGAGCCATCGATTGACTGCGTCAGCCTGTCGCCGCAATCAGCGGCGCTGCTTGGAACGAAGGATGTCGCGGCGCTTGATTACGCGGGCTTTCTGCGCCTCATCGATCCCGACGATCGGGCCGCCGCGGCCGCCGCCTTAAAGGCGAGCGCCGCCAGCGTCGAGAGCTTCGCCTTCGGCTTTCGGGCGGGTGCTCATCCGGAGAACTGGATCTCGGCGCGCGGGCGAGCCGTCAGCGGCGCGGGCTCGCCCGTCGAGGTGGTTGGCGTTCTGGTCTGCGTCGGGCGCCGAAACGCCGATGAAGAGGCGATGAGCCGCCTCGCCGCGATCGTGACCTCTCGGACGACGCGATCATCGGCGAGACGCTCGACGGCGTCGTCACGGACTGGAACCGCGGCGCCGAAGCGCTGTTCGGCTACACCGCCGAGGAGATGATCGGCAAGACCGATGTCCGCCTGCTGCCCGGCGGCATGCGGGCGAGGCGCCGCGAATGCTGGAGCGCATCGAGCGCGGCGAGCGGATCGAGCGCTTCGAGACGCGCCGGCGGCGCAAGGACGGCGAAATCATCGAAGTGTCGCTCACCGTCTCCCCTGTCCGGGACGACGCGGGGCGGCTCTGCTCGGCGCGGCGAAGGTGGCGCGCGACATCACCGCCGCGAAGCGGGCGCAGACGGCGCTGATGGAGCGCGAGGCGCATCTGCGCTCCGTTCTCGACACGGTTCCGGATGCGATGATCGTCATCGACGCGCGAGGGATCATGCAGTCCTTCAGCGCCGCCGCGGAGCGGCTGTTCGGCTATCGCGCCGACGAGATCATCGGCAGGAATGTCAGCATGCTGATGCCGTCGCCCTACCGGGAGCAGCATGACTCCTACCTGGAGCGCTACCTTCGACGACCGGCGAGCGGCGCGTCATCGGCCGCGGCCGCGTCGTCGTCGGCCTGCGCCGCGACGGCTCGACCTTCCCGATGGAGCTGGCGGTCGGCGAGATGCAGCTCCGGCGAGCGCCGCTTCTTCACCGGCTTCGTGCGCGACCTGACCGAACGGCAGGAGACCCAGCAGCGGCTGCAGGATCTGCAGGCGGCGCTGGTCCATATCTCGCGCTTCACCGCCATGGGGGAAATGGCGTCGACCCTGGCGCATGAACTGAACCAGCCGCTGACCGCCGATCGCCAGCTATCTGAACGGCTGCCGCCGGCTGCTCGACGGCAGTCGAGAACCAGAAGTCGGCGATGATCCGCGACGCCATCGAGCGCGCCGCCGACCAGGCGCTGCGGGCCGGGCAGATCATCCGCCGGCTGCGCCAGTTCGTCGCCCGCGGCGAATAGCGAGCGGCAGGTGGAAAGCCTCGCCAAGCTGGTCGAGGAGGCGAGCGCGCTGGCGCTCGTCGGCGATCAAGGAAACCGGCGTCCGGGTCTCACTTCGCCTTCGATCCGCCGCGTCGACTTTCGTGCTGGTCGACAAGATCCAGATTCAGCAGGTGATCCTGAACCTGATGCGCAACGCGATCGAGGCGATGCAGGAGACGGACCGCCGCGAATTGATCGATCTCCACCGCCGAAATCGACGATGGACATGGTCGAGGTCAGCGTCACCGATACCGGGCCGGGCATCGCCGCCGAGATCGCGCACGCAGCTGTTTCAGCCCTTCGTGACGACCAAGCCTGATGGCATGGGCATCGGCCTGTCGATCTCGCGCACCATCATCGAGGCGCATGGCGGACGGCTTTGGGTCGAGCCCAATCCGGGCGGCGGGACGATCTTCCGCTTGACGCTCAAGGCCGTGAGACAGCGGAGGAGTTGAGCGATGGCGCCTGACGCCGTGGTGCACCTGATCGACGATGACGACGCGGTGCGGCAGGCGGCTGGCCTTCCTGCTGACAGCCTCGGGCTTCGCCGTGCGGGTCCACGAATCCGCCGTCGCCTTCCTCGACGCGCTGCCGCGACGATGCAACCGGGCTGCATCATCACCGACGTCGGATGCCGGGGATCGATGGCCTCGAGCTGCAGCGGCAATTGAAGGCGCGGCGCATCGGCATTGCCGGTCATCGTCATGACCGGCCATGGCGACGTGCCGCTCGCCGTCGAGGCGATGAAGGCCGGCGCCGTCGATTTTCTCGAAAAGCCGTTCGACGACGAAGCGCTGCTGTCCGCGATCCGCCCGGCGCTCGACCGCCACGCCATAGACGCTGCGCCGCGACGGGGAGATTGCCGCGATCCGAGCAAGGCTCGACAGCTCTGTCGGCGCGCGAGCGCGAGGTCCTCGATGGCCTGGTCGCCGGCCTGCCGAACAAGACGATCGCCTATGATCTGAAGATCAGCGCCCGCACGGTCGAGGTCCATCGCGCCAATTTGATGAGCAAGATGGGCGCCTCCAGTCTTTCTGACCTGGTGCGCATGGCTTTTGTCGCCCGATCCGCGCCTGCGGACTGAGCCAAAATGAGGCTTGATGTAGAGAACGCCGTCGGATTGCGCTGAATTAAAGGCGCCATGGCCGTCAAATCCACTACCATTGGGGAATGTCGCGGGGAGTGTGGGGGAGCGCTGGAGCTTCAGTGATGCCTGATCCGGAGCATCTCGTTCTGATCGCTGACGACGATCAGGGCGTGCGTGAGGCGCTTCAATTTGCTCTCAAGCTTGAGGGCCTCAACGTGCGCGCCTATCGCGGCGGCGAGGAACTGCTGGAGGATGTTGATTTATCGCTCGCCAAATGCGTCGTATTTGACGATGGCATGCCGCAGATGGACGGATTTGAACTGCTGCGCCGCCTTCGCGCGCGCAACATCCGGTCGCCCGCCATCATTCTTCTCACGAATCACGCGACGTCGGGACTGCGGGCGCGCGCAGGCGCCGCCGGCGTCCGGCTCGTCCTGGAAAAACCTTTGCTCGACACCGTCCTTGTCGACAGCGTCCGGACCATCGTGAGCGGCGGCGTCTGATCGCGCGGTCAAACCGAGGGTCGGAACGGAGGGCCGCGACGATGGGGAGGATGAGTTTGTCCTAAGTAAAGTTGCTTAGGAAGCATCCCGATATTCCGGGACACAATGCGGCTGTACTTGAGAAGGCGCGGTCTTGCCGCCAGACAGGAGCCTTCCCGATGGCCTCGCTTTCGATCTCTGCGGATCACGGATTGCCGGCGGCTCACGCCGTTTCGCCACGCGCGGCGTGGACGACGCAGCCTTCGCCGGAGAGGCGCGATGCGGGCTCCGTGGCGCCGACAGGGCAGCTCCTGCATTTCGCCCCTGACGGCGAGATCTACGCCGACGGCAGCGAATGCGCGTCCTTCTACAAAGTGGTGAGGGGGGCGGCGCGGACCTGCAAGTTCAGGAGCGATGGGCGCCGGCAGATCGATGACTTCTATCTGGCTGGCGACATGTTCGGCTTCGAGGCCGGCGCCCGGCATCGGCTTTCGGCCGAGGCGGTCTCGGAGTGCGTCGTTATCGCCTATCGCTGGCGCGGCCTCGACACGCTGTCTTCGCTCGACGACCGCACCGCGCGGCTTGTGCTGTCGCGCACGATGAACGGGCTGCGGCGCGCGCAGGAGCACTCTCTTCTGCTCGGGCGGCGCAGCGCTTCGCAGAAGGTCGCCGCCTTCCTCGTCGATATGGCCGATCGCGGGCCCGAGGGCGAAATGATTGATCTCGCCATGGCTCGCCAAGACATCGCCGACTACCTCGGCCTCACCATCGAAACCGTGTCGCGGACGCTGTCGCAGATCGAGCGCGATGGGATGATCGCCATGCCTTCGGCGCGGCGCGTCCATGTCACCAATCGCGCGGCGCTTCGGCATCTCAGCTCATAGGCGCGAACGTAGCCGCGCGCCCGCTTGTTTGTTTGCGCTGCAAAAAACTTGGGCTACCATTGCCGCCGATCGCGGTCTGCTGAAGACGAACGGGTGACGCCATGACCAGGGAGCTTCTTCGCGAGCCGCAGCAGGCCGCCCCGGCGCGACGGCGCGAACCAGCGGCGCTGGCTCTGACGCGGCTCGGAGCGCGTGACCTCGACGGCCTCCTTCACGCCGCCGAAGGTCATCTCACCGGCGGCCTTTCGCTCGCCGTGCCATGGTTGGCTTTCCTCGACTGGAGCGTCCATCTCGCCAACACCCCCTTCCGGCGGCTCGAACTCATGCGGGCGGCGGCCCGTCAGTGGCGCAGGCTCGCCGAGGTCGCCAGCGGCGAGGCGTCGGTCGTCCCGACGCCAGCGGACCATCGCTTCAGCGATCCGGCGTGGAGCGCGCCTCCTTTCAACGTGATCTCACAAGCTTTTCTCCTCGCCGAAGAATGGTGGGCTTCGGCCGCCAGCGGGCCGCCGGGAATTCAGCGCGGCAATCAGCGCGTCGTCTCCTTCACAGCGCGTCAGCTGATTGACATATTCTCCCCCTCGAATGTCCCTTGGCTCAATCCGGAGGTTATTCGCGCGACGGCGGAGACCGGCGGCTCCAATTTCGTCGCGGGCGCTGTTAACCTGCTCACCGACTTTCAGGAGTTTTTGTCCGGACGCGCCTGCGAGCGAGAGAAGTGCCGCATCGGCCACGATCTTGCCGCGACGCCCGGCAAGATCGTGTCCCGCAACGATCTGATCGAGCTCATTCAATATGCGCCGACGACGTCCGCCGCCCGGCGCGAGCCGGTGTTGATCGTTCCCGCCTGGATCATGAAATATTACATTCTCGACCTGTCCCCTGGCAATTCGCTGATCCGCTACCTCGTCGCGCAGGGACATACGGTGTTCGCTATATCCTGGCGCAATCCCGGCGCGGAGTTCAAAGACGCATCGTTGGACGATTATCGCGTCAAAGGGCTCATGGCGGCGCTTGACGCGGTCGGCGACATTTGCGGAGACGTCAAGGCCCATGCTTGCGGCTATTGTCTTGGCGGCACCCTGCTCGCCATCGCGGCGGCCGCCATGGCGCGCGACGGTGATGAGCGGCTGGCGAGCGTGACGATGTTTTGCGCCCAGACCGACTTTACCGAGGCCGGAGAGCTGCAGCTATTCATCACCGAGGATCAGCTCGCTTTTCTCGATGACGTGATGCGCGCGCAAGGCAACCTCGACAGCCGGCAAATGGCCGGCGCCTTCCGCTTGCTGCGCTCCAACGATCTCATCTGGTCGCGCGTGATCAAGACCTATCTCATGGGCGAACGCGAGCATCCGAACGATCTCATGGCGTGGAACGCGGACGGCACGCGCATGCCGGCGCGCATGCACAGCGAATACCTACGGCGTCTGTTCCTCAATAACGAACTCGCCGAAGGCCGCTTTCCTGTCGGCGGCAAGCCAGTCGCGATCAGCGACATCCGCGCGCCTTGCTTCGTCGTCGGCACCGAGACGGACCACATCGCGCCCTGGCGCTCAGTGCACAAGATCCACCTCCTGTACGACGGCGACCTTACGTTCGTCCTGACCTCCGGCGGCCACAATGCCGGCGTCGTCAGCGAGCCGGGGCATCCGCATCGGCATTTTTCGATCGGCCATCGCGCCGCCGGCGCGCTCTATCTCGGGCCGGAGGACTGGCTGGCGCAGGCCGAACGGCGCGAGGGATCATGGTGGCCGGCTTGGGCCGACTGGCTCGACGCGCATTCCGGCGCGCGAGAGGCGCCCCGCCGATGGGGTCGCGGCGCTACCCCGCGCTCGACGACGCGCCGGGACTTTATGTTCACGAACATTGAGCGGTTGGGCACACCGCGGCACAAGACGCGGGTCCGCTAATCGAGGGCCGTCCTTTCGACGAGATCGCAGTTGGCGATAGCCCCAGCATTTGTCGCGCCGTCACACAACGGGACGATCTATCTCGGTCAGGATCTGCGTTTCCTTCGTCCCTTGCGATTGATCGCTCACCGCCGCTCCGTCGCGCCGCCGCGCTGACGCCGCGACGCAAAGCGTTCAGGCGCCGCTAAACGGCGTCCCCAACAGCACTTGCGCCCACTGCGCCGGGCCGCTGTTGGCGCCGCGGACGCAGAACCACAATGCGCACTGGCCCTGCTTGTCGATCAAAGTTATCAAGTCGCCTCCTTTGCCGTCTTTCGGCAGCCTCAATCCTATGCGCTCCGCGGCGACCGAATGCGGCGTCTCGGGACCGCCCAACAAAAATGTCAAATCGGCCTTTTGCGGTATGAGTTGTAGTTGCGCCGCCTTGGCCGATTTGAACACGCCGCCGCGTCCGCCGTCCGCCTCCCCATAAACGCCGGCGTCGCCGAAGTCGGCGATCGTTGGAACCGCCACGCCGCCCGCGAGCCCAATAACGCCAGCCCCCACCGGGCCTCCGGACGGCGTCGGCAGGCCGCCGCGGCCTAAAACGCCCGGCCCCGGAGAGGCCGGCCCGCTCGGCACGCTTGGCCCCGTCGTCGGGTTGCCGCTGGGGTCGGTAGGGGGAACCATGATGGTGGTCGCTTCGGCCCCCTGGCCATAGACGCCGACGCCGCCGGTATCCATTAGGGTATGGTTTGGCAGCGCGTCGAAGGCCGGCCCGGTTCCGCCGGCAATGCCGATCACGCCGGCGGCGTGCGGCTGCTGCAGCGTGTTGCCCTGAGCTGATTGGCGTCCGCCCTGCCCGACCAGTCCGGCTCCGGGGGGCGTCGTCGGATCGGCGAAGAAGTCCGCTTGCGGACCTCCAAGACCGTGAACGCCGATGCCTCCAGCGCCGCCATTGCCAGGCTCCGGCGTTCCGCCGCCGAGGCCTTGGACGCCAGTTCCCTGGTTGCGTCCGCCGCGTCCAATAACGCCCGTTCCGCCGGGCGTGCCGCCGAAATTCGAGGGGCTGCCGCCGCTCCAGCCGCTTGCTTTTATCCCGTCAAACTTGTTCGACGGAACAAAGGATTGTCCATCAGAATAGTCGTCAAGATCTTCGGCGGTCTGGGCGACTTCGACGATGAATATTGCAGGTCCATCGAAATTGGGCTGATCCGGCGGCACGTCGGCCCATAAAATCGTGCGTCCCTCGCCTCTGTTCGTTCGGCCTGTCGTCATGTTCCCGTTGCTGCTGCTTGCTCCGCTCATGTTCCGGCCCTCCCCTCCCGCGAAAAACGGCGCGGTCGCCCGGAGACTGACGACGCGAACTCCGGGAGTTAACAGAACGGCGGCCTCCTTGGCATAGGGCCGCTCCCGGCGCTCAGCCCTTCAGGAACATGCGATAGGCGGGATTGTCCGTTTCGTCCTCATAGGGATAGGCGAGGCCGCCGATTTGCTCGTTGAGTCGCGCCCTGTCGGCCTGCGGCGCTTGCACGCCGACCAGCACCCGGCCGTAGTCGGCGCCGTGGTTGCGATAGTGGAACAGAGTGATGTTGAAGTCGGCGCCGAGACAGTCGAGAAACTGGCGCAAGGCGCCTGGACGTTCCGGAAACTCGAAGCGCAAAACGACTTCGTCGCAAATGGAGGGAGCGCCGCCGCCGACCATGTAGCGCACGTGCAGCTTCGCCGTCTCATTGGCGCTGATGTCGAGCACGCCGTAGCCGGCCTTTTTCAGTTGGTCGATCACTGAGCCCTTTTCGGCTTTGGCGTCGGCGAGTTTTAAACCGACGAATACATGCGCCTGATCGCCGCCGGCGAAGCGGTAGTTGAACTCCGTGATCGTCCGGCTGCCGAGCATCTCGATGAAGCGGCGATAGCTGCCGCGCTCCTCGGGGATCGTCACGCCGAGCAAGATCTCGCGCGCTTCGCCGACTTCGGCGCGCTCGGCGACATGGCGCAGCCGGTCGAAATTCATGTTGGCGCCGCTGTTGACGGCGATGAGGGCGCCGGTCCGATTTGGGCTTTTCAGCGCGTAGGCCTTCAGGCCCGCGAGCGCGAGCGCGCCCGCGGGTTCGGCGATGACGCGCATGTCTTCGAAGACGTCCTTGATGGCGGCGCACATTTCGTCGCTGTCGGCGAGCAGCACGTCATCCAACAGCTCCCGACAGATGCGGAACGTCTCGATGCCGGCCTGGCGGACCGCAACGCCGTCGGCGAAGAGGCCGACCCGGTCGAGGACGATTCGCTCGCCGGCGTCTATCGCCGCTTTCATCGAGGCGGCGTCGGCGGGCTCGACCCCGATCACTTGCGTCTGCGGCCGCAAAAACTTCACGTAAGACGCGACGCCCGCCGCGAGCCCGCCGCCGCCGATCGGAACGAAGAGGGCCTCGATCGGATCGGGATGCTGCTGCAGGATTTCGACGCCGATCGTGCCCTGGCCCGCGATTACGTCCGGATCATCGAAAGGATGCAGGAAGGTGAGGCCGCGTTCCTTCTCAAGAGTTCTTGCATGGGCGTAAGCTTCGTCGAAGGCGTCGCCGAACAGCGTGACCTTTCCGCCGAAATAGCGCACCGCGTCGATCTTGATCGGCGGCGTCGTCACCGGCATGACGATGGTCGCCGCGATGCCGAGGCGCTGCGCCGAGAGAGCGACGCCTTGCGCATGATTGCCGGCCGAGGCGCAGATCACGCCGGTCTGGCGCGCCTCTACGGGCAGCCGCGCCATTTTGTTGTAGGCGCCGCGGATTTTGAAGGAGAAGACCGGCTGCAAATCCTCCCGCTTGAGGAGAATCTCGCAGCCGAGCCGCTGGCTGAGACGCGCCATGCGGTCGAGCGGCGTCAGCGACGCCACATCATAAACGCGCGCGTCAAGAATGCGGCGGACGTAATCGAGCACTGTTCGGCCCCGCGGCGGCGCTCGCGACTCAGCCCGTGTTGCGCAGGCCCGCCGCGATGCCGTTGATCGAAATCAGGATGGCCCGTAAGGTCTTATCGTCCTGCTCGCCGCTGCGCCAGCGGCGCAGCAGCTCCACCTGCAAATGGTTCAACGGCGAAATATAGGGGAAGCGGTGCCGGATCGCGGCGGCGAGCCCCGGATCGTCGGCCAGGCGGGCCGCCGCCCCGGTGATCGCGTTCAGCGCGTCGGTCGTGCGCCGCCATTCGGCCTCCAGCGCGGCGTAAACGGATTCGGCCAGCGCGGTGTCCGGAACCAGCTCCGCGTAGCGCTTGGCGAGCCCCATATCGGCTTTGGCGAGCACCATATCCATGTTCGACAGCAGGGCGCGGAAGAACGGCCATTCGGCGCTCATTTTCTGCAGCAGCGCCATCCGCTCTTGCGGAGCTTTGGCGACGAATTGTTCGACCGCCGATCCGAACCCGAACCAGCCGGGCAGGTTGAGCCGCGACTGACCCCAGGAAAAGCTCCAAGGAATGGCGCGCAAATCCTCGATGCGCCGCGTCGCGCGCCGCGAAGCCGGGCGTGAGCCTATGTTGAGTTCGGCGATCTCGGCGATCGGCGTCGCCGTGAAGAAATAGTCGACGAAGCGGGGATTGTCGTAGATCACCGCCCGGTAGGCTTTCATGCTGGCTTCGGAGAGTTCGGCCGCGGCGTCGAGAAACGCCGGCGGCGCCGTGGCCGCCGAGGGCAGAAGAGTCGCCTCCAGCGTCGCGGCGACTAGCGCTTCAAGGTTGGTTAGGCCGATCTCCGGATTGGCGTATTTGGAGGAGATGACCTCGCCCTGTTCGGTCAGCCTGATCTGCCCGTTCACTGTCCCTGGCGGCTGCGCGAGAATCGCCTGATAGCTCGGGCCGCCGCCGCGTCCAACCGTGCCGCCGCGCCCGTGAAAGAGGCGAAGGGTTATGCCTTCATGCTCTCTGAACAATTTGGCGAGCGCGGTCGAAGCGCGGTAAAGCTCCCAATTGCTGGTGAAGAACCCGCCGTCCTTGTTACTGTCCGAATAGCCGAGCATGATCTCCTGTTGCGCGCCCGACGCGCGGGCCATGTCGGCGACGCCCGGGAGGGTGTAGAAGTCGCGCATGATGGCTTCGGCGTTGCGCAGATCCTCGATCGTTTCGAACAGCGGCACGACCATCAGCTCGACCGACGCATTGGCGTCGCCTAGCACGCCGTGCATCATGCCGCATTCCTTCTGAAGCGTCAGGACCTCCAGCAGATCGCTGACCGTCTCGGTGTGGCTGATGATGTAGTGGACTACCGCCGGCCTGCCGAAGTTCTTGCGGGCGTCCCGCGCGGCTTCGAAAATTTCGAGTTCCTCCGCGGTCCGCGGCGAATAGGCGACGCCCGGAACGCGCAAGGGGCGGGGATCGCGCAGAAGATCGGTGAGAAGCTTTCGCCGTTGCGCTTCGTCGAGGGCGGAATAGTCGTCAACGACGCGCGCGACGGCGAGCACCTCCTTCAGCGTTTGCTCATGCCGGTCGGAGCTTTGGCGCAGGTCGACGGAGGCGAGGTGGAAGCCGAAGACGTCCACCGCGCGCCGCAGCGGCGCCAGCCGCGCCGGAATGAGGGCGGCGCCATGATTGGCGCGCAGCGAATCCTCGATGACGCCGAGGTCGGCCTGCAGCTCGCCCGCGTCGGCGTAAGGCTCGCCCGGCGCGACGGCGTGGCGCAAAGCCTCACCGCCGGTCAGCATCGCAAGGCTCGACGCGAGCCGCGAGTAGATGCCCGTAAGGGCGCGCCGGTAGGGCTCGTCCTCGCGCTGCGGATTTTCGTCGCCCGATCGATCGGCCAGAGCTTGCAGCTCGGGCGCGCAGCCGACCAGCTTGCGCGATATCGACAGTTCGGCGCCGAGCTGATGTATCTCGGTCAGATAGAAGCGTAGCGCCGTCTCGCACTGGCGCCGCAAGGCGAGATCCAGCGTGGCGGCGTCGACGTTCGGATTGCCGTCACGGTCGCCGCCGATCCAAGAGCCCATGCGGAAGAAGCGGCCGATCGGCGCGCCGCCAATATGCTCCTCGAGGATGGCGTAGAGGCGCGGAACCTGGCGCAGGAACGTCATGTGATAAAAGCCGAGGGCGTTCTCGATCTCGTCGCGAACGGTCAGGCGCGCATAGCGCAAAAGCCGCGTCTGCCATAATTGCGCGATCCGGGCGCGCAGCATCAGTTCGTTATATTTGCGTTCGCTCTCGTCTTTAAGGCTTTCGCGGGCGAAAAGAAGTTGCGCGATGGAGCGCTCGGCGTCGAGCAGGCTCCGGCGCTGCACCTCGGTTGGATGAGCGGTCAGCACCGGTGAGATGACGCTGCGCGAGATCGCGTCGGTGACCGCCGGCGGCGCGACGCCCGCCGCGGCGAGGCGCTCGAAGGTGTTGGCGAGGCTGCCGCCTTCGCGAGCCCGCGGCTGCCGCTCGGCCAGCGCGGCGCGGCGGCGGATATTGTTGCGGTCCTCGGCGATGTTGGCGAGATGCGCGAAATAGCTGAAAGCGCGGATGACCGACATCGCCTCCTCCGAGGTCAGGCCGCGCAAGAGCGCGTCGAGCTTGCGTTCCGCCTCGGGGTCGGCGTGGCGCTCGAAGGCGACGCTGAGGCGGCGGATGGTCTCGATGCGCTCGAAGGTCTCCGGGCCTTCCTGATCGCGAATGGTGTCGCCCAGCACCTGGCCGAGCAGGCGGATGTCGCCGATGAGCGGGCGCTCGATCGTAGAGGCGCCGCTTGTCGAGCCGGAATCGATCGCTTTCGTCATTGGGGCCCTCTCTGCGTGGATCAGCGGCGCCGACGCTGCAAAATGCGGCGTCGGCGCAGGAATTGAACCATTCGAATGTGGGTCAGGCGGTTTCCTCGGCGGGGCGTGAGCTTTTTGGCGGCGCTTAAGCGGCGGCGCCAGCTCGATCAGCAATTATGGCGCCATCCGGAAATTTTGCCATCCGCCGCCGGTGGATCGAATGCATCCGCTCGGCGCTGTTGAAAGGCGGATTCTGCACCCTGGAAAGCGCGGGAAACGGGAAAATTGCTCGGCTCTCTTCGGGCGAAACGCGCTTCGCGCCCATGGCTGATCTGCGTAATATGTCGCCGGGATCGCAGCGGCTCGCCGCGGCCCGCCCAATCAGGATTTTCCGCGTGCGCCGCGCCGATCTTGCCGTTTCAGCGATTTCCGCCCTCTGCTTGGCGCTTTCCTTTGATATCGCGCTTGCCGACGCCAGCGCGTCAGTCGGGCAGCCGGTCCCGATTGCGGTCGTCGATTTCAATTATATTGATACGTCGGGGGAGCCGCAGGACCAGTCGGCCGCGCACCAGAAACGCTTACATGCCCTCATGCTCGCCCTTCGGAGCGAACTCGCCGAGAAAGGAGACTACCGGCTCGTTCCGATCGAATGCCGGCCGGGCCCGTGCTCGGTCGCTCGATCCGACTCGCCCGATCTTTTGGCGGCCGTCCGCGAGGCAGGCGCCAGAATCCTGCTAAACCGTGCGGGAGATCCCCCGGCTCTGCCGGGGAGGCAGCAATAGTTTGACGTTTCCTGAAGTCCATCGTGACCATCGCTTTTGTGAGCCGCCAAGCACACGAAAGGTCAAGTCACGATGGACGAGTTTGAGAATTCTAAGTCACACAAAGTGGGAGTGCAAATATCACGTCGTGTTCATCCCGAAGTTCCGCCGCAAGGCGCTATACGGGCAACTGCGGGATCATCTTGGAGAATTGCTTCGTAAGTTAGCAACACAAAAGGAAGCCGGATCGAAGAAGGGCATTTGATGCCGGATCATGTGCACATGATGATTTCGATCCCGCCGAAATACGCGGTTTCTCAGGTGATCGGATATGTCAAGGGCAAGAGTGCGATCCATCTGGCCCGCGTTTACGGGGAACGGCGGCGCAATTTTGTAGGGCAACATTTCTGGGCGCGAGGATATTTCGTCTCGACCGTGGGGAGAGACGAAGCTGCGATCCGGGAATACATCAAGAGCCAGGAAAAGGAAGATCAGAGGCTGGAGCAACTGAACCTCTGGCGCTGATCGGCCACCATCAGGTGGCCCAATGAACCGGGGACGCGTCAGCGTCCCCTCCCAGCCGCTTTGAGCGGCTCACATAAATAAAGCCCCCGGCTCTGCCGGGGGATAGTTACTTTTCGCGGGGATACAGACGAGGCTTGGGCGCGGGCCGAAGCATTCCTGTCTCGCGAGATCATGGCGCGCCCATGGCGCGCCCTTTGGCGCCTTGACCGGTATTTACGATCGATAGGACGAGACAGTGCTCGCGCCCATGCCGCCTCGTGGCGAGCCCACGTCCTAAGCGTGAGGGCTTTCTCCAGCGATCAGTCGTTCGTCAGGCGAATCGGAGAACGCGGCTTAAAAGCCCCGTTGGCAAGCTTGGCGTACAAGGCGGCGATTCTTGTCAGATATTCGACGAACTCCGTGCAAGATTTCTGAACATAGTCGGATCCGATCTGAATGGCGCTCTCCAAAGACTTGGCGGCGAGCAGCTTTCCGACGAGGGCGGAGCCGTTTTCGAACGACTTTTGCGAATAGCTAACCGCTTCGGCGGCGATGGCCTCAAAGTCCGTGGCGAACAGGGCGGCGCCCCCTCGGGCTCAATTTGCGCGTCGCCACGGTGAACAGGGTCGCCCGCATTTTCCACGGCGATCCGAGCCTCTCCCTCGATCTCGACCCGAGCTGCCTGCGCGGGCCGCTGTTCGGGCGTGGCATGCGCTACCGCCGCCATGGCATCGATCGAGATCTCTTTCTCGGCTTCGGGAGCCAACTCGTACTCAATCTCAACCATAGGCGCCGGCTCGGTCTCGACCTCAGCCGCTGGCGCAGGCGCGTCCTCCGGCGCAATTGGCGGCGCCGCTTGCGTCTCTGTCAAAACCTCTTGCTCGATCGTGGCCACAGGCGGCTCGGCCTTGACCCGAACGGTCCGCGCGCGCTTGGGAGCGTCCTTGACCTCAGCCGCAATCTCTTTCTTGGCGGCGACGGGAGGCTTTTGTTCGGCGTTGACCGCTTCCAAAGCCTTGGTTCCAACGTCCTCGCCAGCTATCGTCGGCGCCTTTTTCGGCGACTTGATCTTGGTCTTGGCAGGGGTCTTGGCCTCCTGCTTCATTTCGGCCCGAGCCGCCGCCGCCTCGACTTTAGCCCATGCCTCTCCATCAGTTTGAGGGAGGGCCTTTCCGTTACCCTTGGCCGGAGCCGTTTCTTTCGTATCATTCACGTCATCATGTCCTTGGATTACGACTGCGCCGCATGCCCAAATCCCCTGGCGGATAGGAGCGGTTGCAATCAAGGATTTCGAAATGCTCTGCTTTAGTCTATTGCAACGCAAAATGCCGACAAATGTATGTCGCAACGCGATATAAACGGCAAGTAGCTTTGGATGGTTCCCGGCCGAGCACGTTCGGCCCCCGCGCGGAGCCATAATAGGCGACGACTCCGCGCCCTTAACCAAAGCCATCGCAGGGCGAGCTTAGCTTTACAAGCGTAGCTTTAGATGGCCCTCGCTGGCGACGGCGAAAGGACGAGCTTTCCACGGTTCAACGGCGCGCGCTAACGCCAACGCCACGCGCCGACGGGATCGACCGGCGGCGATCTTTATACCGCTTACGGCCATCGCCGTGCCGGTTTACGCGTTCGGCGCCTATCTTTGCTATCCCTACACGATCCCCATTTATCCTTTCCTCTATATTGCGCATCGAGTGATTTCTGTCAGGCGCCGCGCAGGCGGCCCGCGTACATGAAAAGAGCTGACGCCGGAATCAAGACGAGCAGAAACCAAAAAATAGCGGAAACCCGAAAAACGCGGCTCCAGGCAGGCGTTTTTATGCAAGTTCGGACGCTTAGATCGAGGGTGCTGGCAAGTCGACTACGTAAATCCCACAGCATTGCAGGAAAGCTTTTGTTGGGGTAAAGTTACTTCGTGTATTTTGAGTAATAATCATGAGTAATGAAGTATTAACCAGCTCTGGTCGCCAATCGATAAATATTAACGAAAATAAGGCTTTAGACTTCGAAAAGCCTCTGGCGCAGTTCTCTCTAAATGAAAGCTTATCTAGGCCATTTCTTGATTTCTTGAAATCGTGGCCTGTCGCGGTTGCTTTACCTCTTGCTGTCGTAGTTATGGTCGAGCTTGGCAATGTCACGGTCAAGGACAACCATTACGAATTCAGCAGCATTTACCCTCGGGCTTGGCATCATATTTTTCTTGGATCTGAGTTGCTCATTGCTGCTTTTATATCCGAAATAATTTGTGTCGGCTGGAAAAATAGTTCGCTGTTTACCCTATGCTTTAATAGAACCAAATCAATGTGGACAGATATTGCCTATTTTGTTTCTGTTCATCTTCATATTGTGTATTTAATCGGCTTAATTCTTTCGTTCGGCTTCTCGGTTTTGTCATGGACATGGGTGCGAGCTCATGTTGTCGAGGCGACAGGCCTTAACTTACGTTTGGATTATTTGCCGATCATTCGGCAATTTTTTGTTGCTCTCATTCTGTTCACTTTCTTGGACTATTGGATGCACCGCTTCGAGCACTCAAAGCTCTTATGGCCGATTCATCGGTTTCACCACGCAGCAGAAGATTTTTGCATTTTGACATCGGTGCGTGTTCATCCTGTTCCACCGCTCACCCCCATCATCATCACTGCCCCGCTTGTTCTGATCGGCACCTCTCCAGCAGTTCTTGCCGCAATCTATGTTGTCGTTATTTATATCCGGTGGCTGATCCATTCGAGGATCCCCGGACGATGGGGCTGGTTTGGCACTTGGATCTTGCAATCGGCCGCAAGCCACCGGACGCATCATATTCTCGATCAAGCGCGAGCTAACAAAAACTACGCCTTGGTGCCTTTGTGGGACCATTTATTCGGCACATGGGCCCCGGAATGCGACCACCAAACCCAGATAGGCGTAACAGAGTCCTACAGACAAGGGGCATGCTATTTGCCGGATATGTGGCGAGACTACTGCAACCTCTTCAGCAATCTGGCAAATTTTTTCGGACTGGCCCGTTTGTTCCGCGCCTTAGAGCCGCCCAAGCCGGCCGACTAGGAAGGGAAAGCGCCGTTTGTTCTGGAGCGGCGCCGGGCGCTCAATTGCCGTAGGGTCTTCCGAAGGGACCGCGTTCGGCGCCAGGATCGCCCGCCGGTCCATAATAACCCGCGAAAAATGGCGTGCCGTAGCCATCATAGGGGTTGAAGACACCGTGGCGGTTATCGTCGGAGGGGAACACGTAGCTATAGATCGCCTGGCTGGCGACGGCGAAACGGATGGCGTTCTGTGCTTCTATGGCGCGGCGTTGACGATAGCGCCAGGCGCCGACGCGATAGACCCAGGGTAACGGATAAAAGCCAAATCCGCTTCCTCTGTCGCCGACAAGAGGAGCGTAATAACCCCGCCGCCGGCTCGCCGTCAGCCGTCCACGCAAGCCTTTCGGGGCGTATCTGACGCGCAATCCGCGGCGGACGGTCGCGCTATGGGCCTCGGCGCGCTGCGACCTTACGGACGCGCTCGCTGGCCCGGCGGCCATCCCCGAGAGCATCGCCATCATTACTAACGCCGCCGTGGCTTTATGAGGGCGCATGACCAATCCTTGACGTTTGGCGAATAGCGCGCGTGGTTGCCATGACGAGAACCTTCGATCGGCAAGGACGGTTCCCGCCACAGACGCATATTGTGGCGCATCCGTTGACGCGCCTGTCTTTTCGCCAAGGATGGCCTAGTCTAAAGCGCTCCTGATGCAGAGTGTGGGCAGCATGCCGCCGAATCGATGGATCAGGTTTTCCGTGGCGCCAATGATGGATTGGACGGACCGGCATTGCCGCTATTTCCATCGCCTGCTGTCGCGGCGTGCGCGGCTTTATAGCGAAATGGTGACGGCGGCGGCCGTGCTGCATGGCCGGCGCGATCGCCTGCTTGGCTTTGACGCCGCCGAGCACCCTCTCGCCGTGCAGCTTGGCGGCTCCGATCCGGCGGACCTCGCGGCTGCG
Source organism: uncultured Alphaproteobacteria bacterium (assembly GCA_963815815.1). Lineage (GTDB taxonomy): Bacteria > Pseudomonadota > Alphaproteobacteria > Rhizobiales > Beijerinckiaceae > Methylocapsa. The sequence goes on along the minus strand of CAWFIA010000001.1, from coordinate 189,886 downwards.
GCGCGCATTTGCGCCGATTTCGGCTATGACGAAAACAATCTCAACGTCGGCTGCCCCTCGGAGCGGGTTCAGAACGGCGCCTTTGGCGCGTGCCTGATGCGCGAGCCGGACCTCGTCGGCGAATGCGTCGCTGCGATGAAAGCGGCCGTCGCCATCCCGGTCACCGTCAAATGCCGGATCGGCGTCGACGACCAAGACCCCGCCGAGGCGCTAGAGGCTTTCGCGCAGGTCGTTGTCTCGGCCGGGGCCGACGCGCTCTTCGTCCATGCCCGCAAAGCGTGGCTGAAGGGCCTGTCGCCGAAGGACAACCGCGATATTCCGCCGTTGGACTATGGCCTCGTCCACGCCTTGAAGCGGCGCTTTCCGAAGACGCCGATCGCCATCAACGGCGGCCTCGAGACGCTCGAACAGATGCGCGCGCAACTCGAATATGTCGATGGCGTGATGGTCGGCCGCGCCGCCTATCATGACCCTCGACTACTTTTGGCGGTCGATCCGCTCTTTTTCGGCGAAGACGCGCCGCTCGCGGAGGGCGAGCAGGCGATCGAAGCCTTCATCCCCTATGTCGAGGCGCAGCTTCAAAAGGGCGTTCCGCTCAACGCCATGACGCGGCATCTGCTTGGACTCTTCAACGGGCGTCCCGGCGCCCGCGCCTGGCGGCGATGCTTGGCCACGGAAAGCGTCAAGCCCGGCGCGGGGATCGAGGTATTGCGCGCGGCGCTAGCGCATGTTCGCCGGGGCGCGTTCGAGGCGGCCTGAACGCCTATTCCGTCGTCTTGCCGAGCCGGCCGGCGAGGTCCTGAATGTACTGCCACGCTGTGCGCCCGGAGCGCGCGCCGCGCGTAATCGCCCATTCGAGCGCCTCCCGCTCGATCGCGGCGCGGTCCTGAACAAGGCCGAAATGTTCGGCGTAGCCGAACACCATCGCGATATAATCTTCTTGCGAGCAGGCGTGAAAGCCGAGCCATAGGCCGAAGCGGTCCGATAGCGAAACCTTCTCCTCGACGGCCTCGCCCGGATTGAGCGCGGTGCCACGCTCGTTTTCGACCATGTCGCGCGACAGAATGTGGCGCCGGTTGGAGGTGGCGTAGAACACCACGTTGTGCGGACGCCCCTCGATGCCGCCTTCAAGCACGGCCTTGAGCGATTTGTAATTGGTGTCCGCGGCGTCAAAGGACAGGTCGTCGCAGAACAGGACGAACCGGTAGGGCGCGTCCCGCACAAGCCCCATCAGGGCGGGCAGGCTGTCGATGTCCTCGCGATGGATTTCGACGAGTTTTAGCGGTCGAAAGCCCTCGGCGGCGCCAAGGCGCGCATTGACGTCGGCGTGCGCGGCCTTGACCAGCGAGGATTTCCCCATTCCGCGCGCGCCCCATAAAAGCGCATTGTTGGCGGCGAAGCCCCGCGCGAAGCGTTCGGTGTTGTCGGTCAGAATGTCGCGCAGCCGGTCGATGCCGCGCAGCAGCGCCATGTCGACGCGATTGACGCGCCTGACCGGCTGCAGATGCGGCGCGCTCGCCGAAAACACAAAGGCGTCGGCGGAGTCGAAATCGATTGCGGCGGGCGGCGCCGGAACGAGCTTTTCGAGCGCCGCGGCGATCCGTTCGAGCGTCTCGGCGGGGCGTGATTGAGTGAAGTCGGGGATGCGTTCCGTGCTTGTCATTTTCGGAAGGTGAGTTTGGGCCATCCTGAGCGGCGCTGCCATGCGTTCGATACAGTCATTTATTCATTGAACGGACAGACTGGCTTCCAAGGGTCTATCCGTATGCATGAAATCGTCTGTCATTTCAAAATCAAAATCATTTGCGCCCCGACCTACATCCGGCAAAATACAGGCAAACACCGCCTGACGCGAATTTTTTGGAAGCGTCACAATGTATTCAGTGTCTTTACGAACAAGCATATCAAGACGGTGGCGCACAACTATCGATAGAGAGACGTCGCGCGTCAGGATTGGATAAGTCATTAGTACCTGGAACAGAAATAATCTATCGTTTCTTTGCTGCGTAAATCCGCCAATTTTATCGATTTTCCATGTCGATGTCCCGAGATACGTCACTGTTTTCAACAGTCGGCTTTCGCCGTTTCTGGGTAGATTTGCAGGGTCCCGTAAGCAGTCCCCACTCTTTGAGGAATCCGATAAGTCTCCGGCCAAGGCGGAAAGAAGCAAACCCGGCGGCTCTTCCAAATTCTCTTGGTAATCATAATCAGTCATGCCTGGAAGAGGCGGCTCCAGTGGATTCTCGGGAGGCGCCGCCGTTTTGTCTATTAGATCAGCTTGAAAGAGCTTAGGGTCGGTTGAGCGGCGATCGTCGCAAAATATGCTCACCGCGCCGCAGATAAGAGCTCGACTCTCCTTGATTTGGAGCGCGGCGATTAATACAGCGACGGCAATCGCCAGTCCGGCCAGCAGGACCGCGACCTCTCCATTGTTGTTTTGTTCGGTCATGCTTGTTGATCGAAAAACGCCCAGGCTTGCTCGCGTTTCGTGTGTGACGCCAGCATGCCATTAGCAGACCACGGGCGCCATTGCTTTCAGGCCGACACTCGCTATAGTCCGCCCGCGCCGCGGCGGGACGCTCGCGGCGAACCGCACTTTTCGAGAGAGGGAATCCGTGTTCACACCTGCATTCGCCCAAGCCGTCGGCAGCTCGGGCGGCGCACCGACAGACGTGATCGTCCAGCTGATCCCCTTTGCGCTGATTCTGTTGATCATGTATTTTTTGATTATGCGGCCGCAGCAAAAGCGCGCCAAGGAGCACGCCGATCTTGTCAAGAATGTGCGGCGCGGCGATAGCGTCATAACCTCCGGCGGCCTGATCGGCAAGGTGACCAAGGTCGTGGACGACGCCGAGGTCGAACTCGAAATCGCCCCCAATGTGCGCGTGCGCGTCGTGCGCTCGATGATCACCGACGTGCGCGCCAAGGGCGAGCCTGTCAAGGAACAACCCTGATCTTTTCTGTCCCGGCCCGAGTTCAAGGCTCTCGCGCCCAACCTCCCGGATATTTTGCAACGCCATGCTGCGTTTCGCCCCCTGGAAGATCGCCTCCATCATCGCCATGACGGTCTTTGCGCTTCTCGTCGTCGCGCCGAGCCTGCTTGGCCCGGGCGCCCGTGCGGCGTTGGTCTCGCATCTGCCGAAATGGGCGCCGGTGCGCTTCATCGTGCTTGGCCTCGATCTGCAGGGCGGCTCGCATGTTCTGCTCGAAGTCGACAATTCGTCTGTGGTGAAGACCATGGTCGAAAATTTGCGCGATAGCGTCCGCCGCGTCTTACGTGACGAAAAAGTCTCGATTTCCGGGGGCATCGGGGTATTGCCGCGCGGCATTCAGTTACGCATCCCCGATCCCGCTGAGCTGCAAAAGGTCATGCCCAAGCTTCGAGAGCTGACGACGCCGACAAGCGCCGGGCTCCAGACCGCGTCAGGTGCGCCCGTCTTCGACATTACGCAAAACAGCGACGGCCTCGTTCAATTCACGCTGACGGAGGCGGGCCTCAAGGCGAAGGTCCGCCGCGCCGTCGAGCAATCGATCGAGGTCCTGCGCCGCCGCGTCGACGCGCTGGGGACGACAGAGCCTAATATTCAGCGCGAGGGCGACGACCGCGTTCTGGTGGAGGTGCCCGGCCTACAGGATACCGGCAAGCTGAAGGAGATTCTCGGCACCACCGCGAAGCTTGAGTTCCGTCTCGTCGCCAATCCCGGCGAGGACCCCTCCGAGGTCGAAATGCTTGAGCAGACCGACCAGCCGGGGGTCAAATTGCCTGTCGAGAAACGCGTGATGGTGCAGGGCGAAGATCTGACCGACGCGCAACCCGGCTTCGACAGCCGCACGCAGGAGCCGGTGGTCAATTTCCGCTTCAATATCCGCGGCGGCCAGCGCTTCGGCGAAGTCACTTCCGAAAACGTCGGCCGGCCTTTCGCCATCGTGCTCGACGGCAAAGTCATTTCGGCGCCGCGCATTCTGGGGCCGATCACCGGCGGCTCGGGGCAGATTTCCGGCCACTTTACGGTCGAATCGGCGAATAACCTCGCCATTTTGCTGCGCGCCGGCGCGCTTCCAGCCAAGCTCACCATCGTCGAAGAGCGCACCGTCGGGCCGGGCCTCGGCCAGGATTCGATCGACGCGGGCAAGCGCGCAGCCTATGTCGGCGCCTTCCTCGTCGCCTGCTATATGCTGATCACCTATGGCATCTTCGGCGTCTTCGCCAATATCGCCCTCTTCGTGCATATCGCCTTTATTTTCGCCGGCCTTGTCCTGCTGGGAGCGACGCTGACTTTGCCGGGCATCGCCGGCATCGTGCTGACCATCGGCATGGCGGTCGATTCGAACGTCCTGATTTATGAGCGCATCCGCGAGGAGGCGCATATGGGACGCTCGATCGTCTCGGCGCTTGACGCCGGATTCAAGCGCGCCTTCGCGACCATCGTCGATTCCAACGTCACCATGTTCGTCGCCGCGGCTATCCTTTATTTTCTGGGCGCAGGTCCGGTGCGCGGCTTCGCCGTGTCGCTGGCGCTCGGCATTTTGACGAGCATCGTGACAGCGGTGACGATGACGCGCATGATGATCACCTTGTGGTATCGCTACAAGCGGCCTGTGCGGCTGCCGATTTAGGGCGCTTCGATGAAACTTCTGCGCCTGGCGCCAGAGAACACCAAATTCCCCTTCATGCGCTTCCGGCGCGTGAGCTACCCGTTTTCGGCCGTGCTCTCGATCATTTCGGTCGTCTTATTTCTGACGCTCGGCATGAATTTCGGCATTGATTTTTCGGGCGGCACCCTGATCGAGCTGCGCGCCAAATCTGGCGTCGCCGACATCGCCAAATTGCGCTCCATCGCCGAACATATGAATGTCGGCGACGTCGAGGTGCAGGGGTTCGGCACGCCGGCGGACGTCACTTTGCGTTTCGGCGTCCAGCGCAGCGCGCAGGGCGGCGCGGCGGCGCAGGAGGCGGCCGTCGCCCGCATCAAGGCGGCGATAGGCGACGACTATGACTTCCGCCGCGTCGAAGTCGTCGGCCCGCGCGTATCGGGCGAGCTCGTGCAGTCCGGCACCCTTGGCGTCGTACTCGCGATCATCGCGGTGCTATGCTATCTGTGGTTCCGGTTCGAATGGCAGTTCGCGGTCGGCGCGATCATCGCGACGATGCATGACCTCTTGCTGACGGTCGGTTTCTTTGCGCTGACGAGACTTGAGTTCAACACGACCTCGATCGCGGCCATTTTGACGATTGTCGGCTATTCGCTGAACGAGACGGTCGTCGTGCTCGACCGAATACGCGAAATGATGCGCAAATATCGCAAGATGCCGACCGACGAATTGATCGACGTTTCGGTCAACGCCGTGTTACCGCGAACGATCATGACCGCGACCACGGTCTTTCTGGCGCTGCTGTCGCTCGTCATCTTCGGCGGCCAGGTGATCCGCTCCTTCTCGATCGCGATGATCTGGGGGATCTTCGTCGCCACCTATTCGTCGGTTTTCATTTGCTCGCCGATGCTGATCTATCTTGGCCTGCGCAGCGAGACGGTCGGATCGGCGCCGGCGCCTGGCGGCAAGCTCGCTAAAAATCCGACTTGACGCCAGCGCGGCTCTGATGAGCGAACCGAAATACGCAGGGTTCCTGCCCGGCGCGCACGCCATCGACGGTTATGGCGCCGGCGGCTTCCGTTTCGGCGGCATGTCTCATCGCGGCGCGATCCTCGTCTTGCCGTCCGGCATTTACGCCTGGAGCGCTATGAGCCCTTCGGACATCACGGTCGAATCGCGACTCCGCTGTTCAGCGAAAAACCCGGCCTCGTCGAACATCTCCTCGTCGGCACCGGGCTGGAGGCCGTCCCACTCGACGCCGACTTGCGGCGGCGGCTGCGGGCCGCGGGCATCAGGGCCGAACCCATGCAGACGGGGGCCGCCGCGCGCACCTACTCCATTCTGCTCGGCGAAAAGCGGCGCGTCGCCGCGGCGCTGCTGCCCGTGCCATGATGAACGCTTCTTTCGGCGCTGGCGCCGACGCGAATTACGCCTACTGTGAAACGCTGCTCCGGCGCGACGATCCGGACAGATGGCTGGCGTGCCTCTTCATCCCTGAAGGCAAGCGCCGGCATGTCCACGCGCTCTATGCGTTCAATCTCGAGATCGGCCGCGTGCGCGAAATTGTCTCCGAGCCCATGCTTGGGGAGTTCCGCCTGCGGTGGTGGCGCGACGCGCTCGAAAACCCTGACGGGGGCGACGTAAGGGCAAATCCGGTCGCCGCCGCCCTGGCCGATACGATCCAGCGCTTCGATTTGCCGAAGCGAGCGTTTATCGAGCTGCTCGAACCCCGCGAGTTCGATCTCTTCGATGACGCCATGGAGACCGTCGCGGCGCTGGAGACTTATGCCCGCGCGACCTCCTCCAGCCTGTTTCGCGCGATTGTGCGGATTCTCGCCCAGGATGATTCCGTAGCCGCCATTCCCGCCGCCGACCACGGCGGCCTCGCCTATGCGCTGACAGGACTTTTGCGGGCGTTCCCGTGGCATAGGGCGCGCGGCCAGCTTTTCATTCCGCTCGACATGCTTCGCAAACATGGGCTCAGCCGGGCCGACATCGCCGCCGGCAGACCGTCCCCTGCCATCGTCCAGGCGCTGGCCGATCTGCGCCGCCTCGCCCGCGGCCATCTGGGCATGTTTCAGTCACGGATCGAAGCCGTCCCGGAGAGCTGCCGCGCCGGTCTTTTGCCCGTCAGCCTGTGCGAGGCCTATCTGCGCCAGATGGAAAAACCGGGCTACGATCCGTTCAAGACGGCGGTCACGCTGCCGCAATGGCGCCGGCAATGGATTCTGTGGCGCGCCGCGAAGAGCTGGGGCTAGCGAACGCAATTGCTTTAGTCGCGATTTCGTTGCTAGAACGCGTCCATGTCCCAAATCCGCCTGCGGCCCGCGCGCCGAATTATGGGCCCGGCCCGCGCCTGAAAATTTTTCCGCCGGCCGGGATATTGTTCGCCATTCCCGCGGCAGGGCCGCGCCGCGCCCGGAAGGGGTGCGATCAACATGCAGTATTAAAATGAACGAGACGGAAAGGGCGCTGCGGGCGCCGCGCGACGCCGGGGCCGCACAAAAGCCAGTGGATTATTCGAGAAGCCTTTATCTGCCGCAGACGGATTTTCCGATGCGCGCCGGCCTGCCGAAGAAGGAGCCGGAGATCCTCGCCTATTGGCGCGAGATCGGGCTTTACGAACAGTTGCGGGAGGCCGCAAAGGGGCGCGAAAAATTCGTGCTCCACGACGGGCCGCCCTACGCCAATGGCAACATCCATATCGGCCATGCGCTGAACAAGATCCTCAAGGACCTCGTCGCGCGCTCGCAGCAGATGCTCGGCAAGGACGCGGGTTATGTGCCGGGGTGGGATTGCCATGGCCTGCCGATCGAATGGAAGATCGAGGAGGAGTATCGCGCCAAGGGCCGCAGCAAGGATGACGTTCCGATCAATGAGTTCCGGCGCGAGTGCCGCGCCTTCGCCGAACATTGGGTCGGCGTGCAGCGCGAGGAGTTCAAGCGCTTAGGCGTCAGCGGCGACTGGGATCATCCTTATCTCACCATGAGCTATCCGGCCGAGGCGACGATCGCCCGCGAGATCATGAAATTCGCCGCAAACGGGCTGCTCTATCGAGGCTCGAAGCCGGTGATGTGGAGCGTCGTCGAAAAGACCGCGCTGGCCGAGGCCGAGGTCGAATACGAGGACCACGTCAGCGACGCCGTGTATGTGGCGTTTCCGGTCTTTGCGCCGTCGGCGCGCGAGCGGCGAGGGTCCCCGGACGCAGCCGACGCCGCGGAGTCAGACCCATATTCGGAAAGCGGCGCCATCGAGCCTCTCGCCGACGAAGCTGCGCGCTGGGAGCCCTACAGAGGCGCCGCCATCGTCATCTGGACTACGACGCCCTGGACCATTCCAGCTAACCGGGCGATTTCCTATTCCTCGAAAATCTCCTACGGCCTTTATCGCGTGACCGGCTCGCCGCAGCCCAATTGGGCCAGGGAAGGCGCGACCTATATCCTCGCCGACAATCTCGCCGCCGATGTCTTCAAGGCGGCGAAAGTCGTCGGCTTCGAGCGTCTTCAGGACGCCGATGATGACATTGGCGCGCTCGAAGCCCGCCATCCTTTGGAAGCGGCGCTCGCCGGCTATGATTTTAAAGTTCCGCTTCTCGAAGGCGATCATGTCAGCGCCGACACCGGCACAGGGTTTGTCCATACCGCGCCCGGCCACGGCCGCGACGACTTCGACATCTGGATGGCGAATGGCCGCGAACTCGCGGCAAGGGGTATCGATACGCGCATTCCCTATACGGTCGACGCCGACGGCTTTTTCACCAAGGACGCGCCGGGTTTTACCGGCCGTCGCGTCATCGACGACAAAGGCCACAAGGGCGACGCCAACGACGCCGTCATAAAGGCCTTGATCGCAGCCGGCAATCTTCTCGCGCGCGCAAGGCTGAAGCACCAGTATCCGCATTCATGGCGCTCGAAAAAGCCGCTGATCTTCCGCAACACGCCGCAATGGTTTATCGCGCTGGATAAGTTGTTCGCGGTTGCTAAAACCTTTCGGGGGGAGGGCGTGGAGAGCACTCTGCGCGAAATCGCCCTGCGCGAGATCGCCGTCACAAAATGGTGCCCGCCGGCCGGCGAAAACCGCATTACGGGCATGATCGCCAACCGGCCCGACTGGGTCGTCTCCCGACAGCGCGCCTGGGGCGTGCCGATCGCCATCTTCGTTAATAAGGAGAGCGGCGAGATCTTGAAGGACCCTGCCGTCAACGCCCGCGTCGCCACCGCATTTGAGAAGGAGGGCGCCGACGCCTGGTTCGCCGAGGGGGCGGCCGCGCGCTTCTTGGGCAACGCGCATAAGCCCGAAGATTACGAAAAAATCGACGACGTTCTGGACGTATGGTTCGACTCCGGCTCGACCCACGCCTTCACCCTCGACGATCCGGCGCATTTCCCCGCTCTTGCTGGAATCCGGCGCAAGCGCGACGGCGGCGACGACGAGATCATGTATCTTGAGGGATCCGACCAGCATCGCGGCTGGTTCCACTCCTCGCTTCTCGAATCCTGCGGCACGCGCGGCAGGGCGCCCTTCGACATCGTGCTGACGCATGGCTTCGTTCTCGACGAGAAGGGCCAGAAAATGTCGAAAAGCCTCGGCAACGTCACCGCGCCGCAGACCATCATCAAGGACGCCGGCGCCGACATTCTGCGCTTGTGGGTCGCGGCTTCGGACTATACGGACGATCTGCGCATCGGGCCGGAAATCCTCAAAACTTTCGTCGAGACCTATCGCAAATTGCGCAACACCATCCGCTGGATGCTCGGCTCGCTCGCCCATTACGAGGCGGACCGCGCCGTCGCCCAAGAAAACATGGGCGAACTCGAACGCTTGATGCTGCATCGGCTGAAGGAGCTCGACGAGGAGGTGCGCGCCGCCTATGAAAGCTTCGACCTGAAGCGCGTCGTCGCGCGCCTTTCGCCCTTCCTCAACAGCGATCTGTCGGCGTTCTATTTCGACATCCGCAAGGATGCGCTTTATTGCGAGCCGCCGTCGAGCCAAAAGCGCCTCGCCGCGCTGTCGGCGATCGAACAGATTTTCCGCTGCGTCACGCTGTGGCTCGCGCCGATCCTCGTCTTCACCGCGGAGGAGGCTTGGCTCGCGCGCTACCCGAACAAAACCTCCGTCCATCTCGAATCTCTGCCCGAGGTTCCGGCGCACTGGCGCGACGACGCTTTGGCGTCGAAATGGGACAAAATCCGCCGCGTCCGCGCCGTCGTCACCGGCGCCCTCGAAATCGAGCGGGCGCAAAAGACCATCGGCTCCTCGCTGGAGGCGGCGCCGTTGGTGTTCATTTCGGATGAGGGGTCGCGCACCGCCCTGGAGGGAGTTGATTTCGCGGAAATTTGCATCACCTCGGACATCGCGGTCGTGGCGGGGGAGGGGCCGCCGGGCGCCTTCCGGCTTGACGACGTTCCCGGCGTCGCCGTCGTTTCACGCCGCGCCGAAGGGCGCAAATGCGCACGCTCCTGGCGGATTTCGCCGCTCGTCGGCGCCGATCCCGACTATCCCGACGTCACCCCCCGCGACGCCGAGGCTTTGCGCGAATTGGCGGCGCTCGGCCGATGGCCATGACGCCGCGCGCCGTGGGCGTCGTCGCCGCCCTTCTTACGCTCGCCGCCGATCAGGCCAACAAGCTCTGGCTGATCTTCGTCTTCGGCGTCGAAAGGCGCCAGCCGGTCGCGCTAACGCCTTTCTTTGACGTCGTCTTTGCGAAAAACCCCGGCATCTCCTATTCGCTGTTCAGCGCCAGGACGGATCTTCAGCGCTACGCGCTTTTGACTGTCACCCTCGCGGCGACGGCTTTCCTGATCGCCTGGGGCTGGCGCGCGAAGTCGCGCCTCGTCGCGCTGGCGCTTGGCCTCATCGTCGGCGGCGCGCTCGGCAACGCTTATGACCGGCTGGCCTATGGTTTCGTCGCGGATTTCTATCGTTTCCACGTCAAATCATTCTCCTGGTATGTGTTCAACCTCGCCGACGCCGCGATCGTCATTGGCGTCGCGCTTTTGATCTTCGATTCCCTCTTTGCGGCGAAGCCAACGGAGAAAAACGCTTCCGCTCGATAATGTGATTTTAACCGTTTTCTGCCCCTAAATTGCCCCGATGGCGCCTGATGGTGCGCGACCGGCAGCTTAAGGTTTGGCCGGGAATTTGGGGCCGAAATTTTTGCGTCGAAGACGCCAGGGCCAAGTCGATTGAGGATGATATCAATGGTCTTCGATAGAGTGAAAACGCGCGTGTGCGCCGCGGCGCCCGCGCTTCAGATCGGAGCCGCCGCTTTCGCTTTCGCGGCGTTAATCGGCGCGAGCCCGGCCCGCGCACAGGCTCCTCAGGAAGACACCAATCCGCTGAATTCCGTGCTCGGCTTTTTTGGCATGCAGTTCGACAAGGATAAGGAAGATATCGACTACCGCGCGCGCGCGCCTCTTGTCGTGCCGCCGCGTCTTGATCTTCCTAAGCCGAAAGAGGTGGCGCACAACGCCGACTGGCCGAAGGATCCCGACATCGAAGCGCGCCGCCATGCCGCGGCGGCCGCCCAGCGTCCGGCTCCGCAGATTACGCCCAACACGCGCGCCGAGTTGTCTCAAGGGGAGCTCGAGGGGGGCCGCAAGGCTTTGCCGCAAGCCGGTCCGCCGGACGAGTGCCAGGCGGGCGCGGGGACGCCGCTTTGTCTCTACACGCCCTGGAAGATTTTGCAGAGTATGACTGGCGGCGGCAAACCCGATAAGGTCGAGCCCGGCGTCGAGCCGCCGCGTAACTATCTCACCGAGCCGCCCGCCGGCTACCGCATGCCGACCGAGACCGCCACTGCGAAGATGGAAACGCCGAAGGAGACGCCGGACGCTTCTGATCCGCGGGCCTATATCCGCTCGGAGCAGCATAAGAGCTCTGTCGACAATTGACGTGCGGCGCTTTCGCCGCGCCCTCCGCATCATCTGACGTCCACTTGGCGCGGACGAGCCTCGCCGCCGTCCGCGTCTTCGCGCTCGTCGCGCGCCGAAGCACAGGCCTGGCCCCGCCAAAGCGGCGGCTTTGACCTTGCTAAAGACATTCGCGCTTTCTAAGTTCTGTCCTATTGAAGCGCGCCGCCGGCGCGCGTTTGGCGCCGCGCCGCGAATTCGCCGCGGGCCGCGCAAATAGCGCAGAATCTGCAGAAAGCGATGGACGAATGTCTTCTGGTGGAGCTGTAACATGGCCGGCGGCAGGCTCTTTTGGCGCGCCGGCGCCGGCTAGCCTCACCCCTTCGACCGGAGCGCCGGCGAAGCCAAGCGGTCCGGCCGTGACGCAAGCCAAGCTCGCCAATGGCCTCGACGTCGTCGTCATCCCCGACCACAGGGCACCGGTCGTCACCCATATGGTGTGGTACCGCAACGGCTCGGCCGACGATCCGCTTGGCAAATCCGGCATCGCGCATTTCCTCGAACATCTGATGTTCAAGGGCACGAAGAACAATCCGCAAGGAAAATTCTCCGAGCTGGTCGCCGATTCCGGCGGCCAGGAGAACGCCTTCACCTCGAACGACTATACCGCCTATTTCCAGCGCGTCGCCAAGGATGAACTCGCCGTCTGCATGGAGTATGAGGCCGACCGGATGAAGAATCTCGTCCTCTCCGACGAGGTCGTCGCGCCCGAGCGCGAGGTCGTTCTCGAAGAGCGTCGGATGCGCACCGATTCCGATCCGTCCGAGCAATTGAACGAGGCGGTGCAGGCGGCGCTGTTCACCCAGCATCCCTATGGGCGGCCGATCATCGGCTGGCGCCATGAGATCGAGGGCCTCGACCGCGCCGACGCGCTCGCTTATTACGACCGCTTCTATACGCCGGAAAACGCCATTCTCGTCGTCGCCGGCGACGTCGAGCCCGCCGAGGTCATCGCCCTCGCCGAAAAAATATATGGGCCTACTCCGGCGCGCGGAGAGCCGCCAAGACGCATGCGCCCGCACGAGCCTTCGCCGCTCGCCCATCGCCTCGTCACTCTCGCCGACGAAAAAGTCGAGCAGCCTTCCCACCAGGGCGTCTATCTGGTGCCGTCCTATCGCACGGCCGCCCCCGGCGTCGCCGAAGCGCTCGAGGTCCTGGGCCATCTTCTTGGCGGCGGCCACACCAGCCTGCTCTTCAAAGACCTCGTTTTGGAGCAGAAGATCGCCGTCGCCGCGGGCGCGCATTATATTGGCACGGCTCTCGACGACACCCGCTTTTATGTTTTTGCGGTGCCGGCTCCCGGCGTCGCGCTCGAGCGCCTCGAGGCCGCGATCGACGCGGTGATCGCCCGCGTCGCAGCGCATGGCGTCGATGAGGCCGATCTCAAACGGGCCAAGACTCGCCTCATCGCCGACGCCGTTTACGCGCAGGACAGCCAGGCGACTCTGGCGCGCTGGTATGGCTCGTCGCTGGCGACGGGCCTCTCCATTGACAATGTCGCTGAATGGCCGGCGCGCGTCGAGGCGGTGACGCGCGACGACGTGCAAAAAGCGGCGCTCTGGCTCGACAAGAAACGCTGCGTCACCGGCTTTCTTCTGCCGGCGCAGGGCGAAGCGATCGTCGAAAAGGCGCCCGAAACCTGAGCTTGCCGTTTTCGCTGACGCCCGGCTTGGCCGCGCGCAGACCTAAGGATGAAAAACAAATGACCGCGCCTGCAAACACAACAGCCGGGACGACGCAGCTTGCCGCGGGCGAGGCCCGCTCGCGCGCCGCGAGCGTCCAGAAAGTCGTCTCCAAAGGCGGGATCGAGGCGTGGCTCGTCGAGGATTATGCGGTTCCGCTCGTCGCCGTCGAATTCGCCGTCAAGGGAGGCGCCTCGCAGGATCCCGACGGCAAGCCCGGCGTCGCCAATCTCCTCGCCGGCCTCATCGACGAAGGGGCCGGACCCTATGACGCCGAGGGCTTTCACCGCGCCCTCGACGAAGACGCGATCGAACTGTCGTTCTCGGCCGACCGTGACATCCTCTCCGGACGGCTGCAGACGCTCGCCCGCAACGCCGCCCAGGCTTTTTCCTTAACGAGGCTCGCCGTCAACGAGGCGCGGCTCGACGACGAGCCGTTAGAGCGCGTGCGCGGCCAGATCGCCGCGGGCCTGAGGCGGGAGGCCAATGACCCCGACACGGTGGCGAGCCGCGCCTTCCGCGCCAAGGCTTATCACGGCCATCCTTACGGCCTGCCGGTGCGCGGCGATCTCGAAGTCCTGCCGGCGCTGGCGCGTCGCGACCTCATCGAATTGCGCGCAAAAATCTTCGCGCGCGAGAACCTGGAGATCGCCGCGGTCGGCGCGATCGACGCCCCGACTCTCGCCGGACATCTCGACGATGTCTTCGGCGCGCTGCCGGAGCAAGCGCATATCGAGCCGGTTCCGGACGCTGTCTTTGGCGGGCAGGGCGAGCGCTTCGTCATCGATATCGACCTGCCGCAATCGACGATCCGCTTCGGCCGGCAGGGCATCGCCCGCAACGACCTCGACTTCATTCCGGCGATGGTGGTCAATCATGTCTTGGGCGGCGGCGTCTTTTCGGCGCGCCTCTTTCGCGAAGTGCGCGAGAAGCGCGGCCTCGCCTATTCGGTCTATTCGCAGCTTTTGACCTACGACCACGCCGCCATGCTGTTTGGCGGCACCTCGACCAAGAACGAGCGCGCCGCCGAATCGATGGCGGTGATCGAGGCCGAAATTTTAAGCCTTGCCGACGCCGGGCCGAGCGAGGAGGAGCTTGAGAAGGCGAAGAAATATCTCATCGGCTCCTATGCGCTGCGCTTCGACACCTCGACCAAGATCGCCTCGCAGCTCTTACATCTGCAAACCGACGGCTTCGGCGTCGAATACCTCGACGAGCGCAACCGCCTGATCGCGGCGGTGACGATGGACGACGCCAAGCGCGCGGCCAAGCGCCTCTTCGGCGACGGCGGGCTCCTCGTCACGGTGGCGGGCCGGCCCGAGGGCATGTGAGGGGGGACTTCGCGCTGGCACCGCCGCCGCCGATTGGTTTGGCCTGATCTGTTGCAGATTTCCCGAAATCCCTCACACTGGCGCTGTGTGCTTGGAGGGAAACATGTTCGCCAGCATTTGGGCCTTTGTGCAGGATCCCGGCAACCGTGCGGCGCTGAGCTGGATTGGCGGCGGAATCGTCGTCGTCATCGGGGGCTTATGGGCCGCATTCAAGTTCTTCGCCTCGAAAAAGAGGCCGACCGTCTCGGCCAGCAACGGCGGAGTTGCGGCGGGGCGCGACATTCGGGACAACACGATCAACACGCGCGGCGGCTCCAAGCGCTAGGAGCCAAGCGCTAGGAGCCAATCCCTTAAACTGGTTCAGCCCGGCAACCCAACCGGCAAGTGTCAACGCCAATTATGGCGTTGCAGCAGGACGCGATATTCGCGATTCGACAATCAATGTCAGTCTCGACGGGGCCCGGAGTGAGGAGCGCCACAAAGAGACGATAGAGGGACAGAAGCGGCTTGAGAGGTTGGTGATAGACGCCGCTGGGGGTGGTGCGTTAGCGGTGCAGGCCGTGGCCGAGATTCGCGACCTGCTACGCCCCGGAAACCCAGAGATCGACACTATACGGGCCGACAAGCTTCCCAGTCTGGTGAAGCGGATTCTTGAGGATTTGCAAAAACCCGCCGCGAGGCCAGAGGATTTCTCTGGCACGGTGAAAAGGGTGCTTGAGGAGGCCCAAGCGCAGGCGGCGGAACTCAAATTTGCCGATGCGGCGGAGGTGTTGGACGCAGCATTGGTAGAGATCGAAGCCGAGGACAGGGGACGCGCGCGTGGACGTGCCGCCTTACTGGCCGAACGTGGCCGCATTGGTCGGCTGCAACTGCGTTATCGAGAGGCGGCTGATTTTTATGCAAGGGCTGCTGAGGCGGTGACTTTCGACCCCGCCGCGAAGTGGGAATACACGCTAGATATCGCCGGTGCTCTTTACGCCCAAGGCGACGAATTTGGTGATAATTCCGCACTGTCGGATGCGATCCGAGTCTATCGTTCCGCCTTGGATATAGCGACCCGCGAGCGCGTTCCGCTCGATTGGGCGACGGCGCAGATGAATCTCGGCCTCGCGCTCATGAGGCTCGGCGAGCGGGAGAGCGGGACGGCGCGTCTGGAGGAGGCGGTCGCGGCCTATCGCGCCGCGCTGGAGGAAGGGACCCGCGCCCGCGTTCCGCTCCCATGGGCGATGACGCAGATGAATCTCGGCCTCGCGCTCGCGACGCTCGGGGAGCGGGAGAGCGGGACGGCGCGTCTGGAGGAGGCGGTCGCCGCCTATCGCGCCGCGCTGGAGGAAATGACCCGCGGAGCCGCGCCATATTGGCACGACATCGCGAAACAAAATTTGGCCCGATGCCTTGCTTTGCTACAGCAGCGACGCAAGCCGTAGCCTGAAGCCGATCCCATTCCATCAGCCGCCAATCGTATGCCTTTCCTTAATTCTACTGTGTCATGAACGGATATGGGTAGCTGTCTGGCGGTGTGTTGTTTGACAGCATGGACATCGCATAAGGGTTTTTGCGAGCGCGACGGTGAGCCGTTTTCGGATCGTCGCGATCGAGTTTTCGACGTGACGTTCTGGTCGGATCGGCGGCGCCGCGGGGTCGAAAACCTTTGGGTAACGGAGGCATCTTGCGCCGCCAGGAGGCTGAGGGGGGAATCGCTTCCCGTTCGCAGATCAGAAAGCCGTAAGCTGCGATGCAGAGTGTCGCGTGGTGGTGAAAGCCACGCCAACCTCGACCTTCGTAATGGGCCAATCCGAGTTCGCCTTTCAGCTCCTCGTAATCGCGTTCGATGCGCCAGCGCAATTTGGCCTTGTCGACGAGATCCTGCAAAGGCGTGTCCTTGGGCAAGGTCGAGAGCCAATATTTCGTCGGCTCAGCTTCTTCATTCGGCCACTCAACAATGAGCCATTCCAGCGGATGCGGTTTGGTCCGATTGCAATCACGCGAGGCTGGGCGCAGACGCACAGCGGCAAAGCGCGAGGCGAGCGGCGTGTTCGAACCTTCGCGCCAGGTGAGGCTGCGCCATGCTTTTTTCTTCAAGCTCAGCGCCAGCTCCTTGACCGTGACGGGTTGATGTTCAAGATCACGGTTCAGACGAGACGGCTTGCGGCCATGGCCGCTCCAGGGCTTTGCCGGTAGAGGCTCCTGACCGGGCGGCCAAACGGTCAGCGTCGATTGGACGCCGACGACGTAAGGCAGATCCAAAGCTGTCACTCCGGCGCGAAAGCCGCCGTTCACGCCATAGCCCGCATCAGCCAGCACGACGCCCGGCGCGACGCCTGCGGCATGAGCCGCACGGATCTGATCAAGCGCAATCTGTGGCTTCGTCTTGAACTCGATCTCCTTGGGGATATGCGCCTTTTTTCGGCGTGCCTGATCATTTGCCCATGCCTCCGGCATATAGAGCCGGTAGGCGATCGGCAGGCTCGCCGTATGATTGGCGATCGACAGCGTCACCGCGACCTGGCAATTGTCCTGCTTGCCGAGCCTGCCGCAATATTGCCGCGCGACGCCGACCGAATGGGTTCCCTTTTTCGCAATGCCCGTGTCGTCCACGATCCAGGCTTCGATGGGGCCTTGTCTCTCGAGGGAAGGCAGAACCAGCTCGAAAACCTTACCCAAGACCGCCTCGTCCGACCAGGGCGCTTCGCCGACCAGATGCAGAAGCGATTGATGTTTGGCCGAGACGCGTGTCGGCGCAACAATCGCCGCCATAGGCTCGACGCTCTTGCGCTCGCCGGGCATCAACAGCCCGACGCAATAATCGTTCAAGGGCTTGGCCCGATCGGCATGCCCGATCACTTCAACAAGAGCCTCGACATAGGCGGCAAAACGCGCTTGGCTGGTTGGTCTCGAGAGATCCATATCAAACACCGGGTATCGATCAACGAATCAACAAGTTACCAGATTTGCTCGCGACGCGAATCTCCCTCGATTTTGTGATTTAGTAGAATTAATTGCCTGCTCGTACATACGATGGCGACGGAGCTCGCGTTTGTGCCGCAGAGAGCTTTCCGGAACGGCGCATAGGCAGCCAGGAGATTCTCATGTTCTCATCCAACATCCCCATCAGTTCCGAAGGCGGCGACAATAGTTTCCAGAACAACGTTCCAGATCCGGTGACTTCGGGGAAGGAGCTGCCAACCTTCAAGTTTGAACTGGAAAAATCCGAGGGGCGCGTGATTGACGGCAGCTACGGCAAGGAGGCGACGGTTGCGCAGTTGCCGATATCCAAGGCGCTCGCAGGCGTCTCGATGCGCATGCAGCCGGGCGTGATGCGCGAGCTGCATTGGCACGCCACGGCGGCGGAATGGGCGTTTGTCACTGAAGGGTCAGCGCGCACCACAGTCATCGACCCGCAAGGCTGCTCGGAGACCAATGATTTTGGCCCCGGCGACATCTGGTATTTTCCGCGCGGTCACGCCCATGTCATCGAGACCCTGGGCGACCAGCCGTGCCACTTCATCCTCGTCTTCGACAACGGCTATTTTTCCGAGTTCGGCACCTTCAGCATCACCGACTGGCTGGGCCACGCCCCGAAGAAGCTGCTCGCCAAGAATTTCGGGCTTCCGGCCTCCACATTCGACAATTTTCCGAAGGAGGAGGTTTATTTCGCCAAGGGCAAGATCCCACCCGCCGTCCCCTCTGTTCCCCTACAGGGATGGAAGGCGCCGCCGCTCACCCACAAGTATAGCCTTCTTTCCCAGAAGCCCTACGAAACATTCCACGGCGGCGTCGAATGGCGTGTGGACGGCTCGCAATTCCCCATTTCCACCACCATGACCGGCGTTGTTCTCGAAATGGAGCCGGGCGCTCTGCGCGAGTTGCATTGGCATCCCAACGCCGCCGAGTGGCAATATGTGCTCGGCGGCGATTTCTGCGTGACGCTGTTCGGCTCGCACGGCCGCTGGCGTCAGGAGAATCTCGGCAGGGGCGATGTCGGCTACATTCCACAGGGCTTCGGGCACTCGATCGAAAACATCGGGAGCGAGAAGGCGCGTATCCTTATCGTCTTCAACAGCGGGCATTACCAGACCATTAATCTGTCGCAATGGATCGCGGGAAATCCCGCCGACATTCTCGCCACGAATTTTTCGCAAGATCCGGCGGTGTTTGAAAAGTTTCCGCGCAAGGATGTGTTTATGACCAAATAGATGGTTCGATCACGCCGCCGCCAGGACGGTCGCGCCGAGCGCGCCGAGAATGACCACCAGCCAGGGCGGCGCCCGCCAGAACGCCAACAGCAGGAAGGCCAATAGCGCCAACCCGAAATCGGCCGGCGCGAAAATCGCGCTCGTCCACACCGGCTTGTAGAGCGCCGCGAGCAGAATGCCGACGACGGCCGCGTTGACGCCTTTGAGCGCCGATTGCACGGGCGTGCGATGGCGCAGCGCGTCCCAGAACGGCAGCGCGCCGATGACGAGCAGGAAAGAGGGCAAGTAGATCGCCGCTAGGCAAATGAGGCCGCCGATCCAGCCATTCGGCGGAAATTTCATCGCCGCGCCGAGAAAAGCCGCGAAGGTAAAGAGCGGGCCGGGGACGGCTTGCGCGGCGCCATAGCCGGCGAGGAAGGCGCTGCCGTCGATCCAGCCGGGCGGCACGACGGCTTGCTGCAGCAACGGCAGCACGACATGGCCGCCGCCGAAGACCAGCGCGCCGGAGCGATAGAAGCTGCTGACGAGCGCGATTGTGTGATCAGACGTCGCCGCCGCCAGCACCGGCAAGCCGAACAGCAAGGCCGCGAACAACATCAGGCAGGCGACGGCCGCCGCGCGGCCGACGGGAATCGACAGCGCGCTCGCTCCCGCGCTGTTTGCGCTGGGCAGGAAACGCCAGCCGAAGACGGCCCCCACCGCGATGGCTCCGATCTGGCCGGCCGCCGAGGGAATGGCCAAGACCAGCAAGGCCGCAGCGATTGCAAGAGTCGCCCGCGCGCGGTCGGGGCAGAGGCTTTGCGCCATGCCCCAAACCGCCTGCGCGACGACGGCGACGGCGACGATTTTCAGGCCGTGCAGCCAGGCGACGCGCGAGATGTCGCCCATTTCACCGACGCCATAGGCGAAAGCGATGAGCGCCAGCGCCGAAGGCATGGTGAAGCCGAGCCAGGCGGCGAGCGCGCCCGGCAGGCCGGCGCGCGACAGGCCAAGAACCATCCCGACCTGGCTGCTCGCCGGCCCCGGCAGAAACTGACAGAGCGCGACGATATCGGCGTAGGCCGCCTCATTGAGCCATTTGCGGCGGGCGACGAATTCGGCCCGGAAATAGCCGAGATGCGCGACCGGGCCGCCGAAGCTCGTGATCCCGAGGCGCAGGAACGCCCAGAACACCTCGGCGGGGGACCGGCGCCCCGGCGCGCGCGCTATTCCGCCAGCGCTCACCGGAGCCGCTCATCGTTGGCGGCGGATCCGTCCGCGAACAATTCGCCGAACAGCTCGCGCACTTTCAGCTTGGCCGCGGCGAGCGCCGTGGCGCCCGAAGCCGTCGCGCGGTAGAGGCGGCGCGCCGCGCTGCCGCTGCGCTCTTCGGTCGACGTCACATAACCCTTGGCTTCGAGGCCGTGCAGGATCGGGTAGAGCGTCCCCGCGCTCATCTTGCAGCCGTGCCGCCGCAGCTCCTCGATCATCGCGAGCCCATACCGACCATCAACCTATCCGACCATCAGGCTGGATGTAGTACGCTCGAACTGCCACGATCTGCTCGAACATACCCATAGCAGCTTCCACTATTACTCCGGCGAGCCGCCAGACAATACCCTCAACAACACCTTGGCGAATCAAAGTCGGCATAAGCAAAGGGCCGCCGCTCACCCCGCCGATGTCATAACCTAGGGGTGGCAAGCCACTCCCGCTGAAGTCGATCATTTTTTCCCGATCAAAAAGACACTTAATCTGACGATCGGTGACGCTCGTTATCGGGGCCGTGGCGAAATAAGGAGCCGTAGTAAAATTGCCATCCGAAGTCATTCCACGAGTTTGCGCCGGAAAGCCAGCAAAGAATGCGAAATTCCCTTCTGTGGGAGTGAGTGGTTCCCAAATCGGCGGGCCGGGCGTCACTATAGCCTTATCGATCTGCTTAGCGTCCGGCGCGCTTATTCGGAAGGTGGCAATGTCGAGGTCGTCACGACAGCTAATTAACTGTGCCTCTGGATCGAATGGCACACAGCCGAGCTGGCAACAAATTGCACGCGCGATCTTTTTTGTTTGACAATATCCCTCAAAGACATGGGCGGCCGTGACGGCAAAAATACCGCTTCCATAATCGACGAGAAAGGCAGAACCATTGCGAAGCCCGAGTTTCTCTTCGTCATCTTGGAACACCCGCCACAGAGGAACGGCGAATTGCAATCCACTGTGGTTTATCCGGCTTCCCCACCCGTCGGAGAGAACTCTTTTTTTGTCCTCCTCTGAAAATGCGTTGAATTGCTCGTTTGGAATCAACGGGGACGACACGCCGGTTACCCTCCGAGCGAATTCAGTGCATCGAATGCCGCACTGTATTTCCGGCGGCTACGTCGCCGCATGCGTCGGGTTGGGCGCGTGCTTCGACGGTAGCGAGCCGGATTGATGTTTGGCCTTGGGCCACCACGCCCGGTCTTCGGTCGACTATGCTTAGGGGTCGGTGCCACCAAGGGCACGACGGTGAAGTCTGGATCGGCGGGATGTTCGTGATCGGACACGTCGGGTCCCCAATAAGCGGGGAGCTCGACCACGATGGGAGTTCAAACCCAGTGGAATTATAAAAATTTTTCCGGACAAATCAAGAACGAAAATTGACGCGCATAAACGCCTGCGATTTGCGGCAAGACGCGGTGCCCCGCCGACGCTAGAGCGCATGAAGAAGGCGGCAAAAGCCCCGAAGCTTTATTTTATCGCATTTTCGCGATTGGCGTATCCTAACCTCTCCGCCCCTTGCCTCGGTCTTTTTCCGATCCCGCCGGGCTTCGCGACCGCGCCACGTGAAACACCTTAAAAAAATGCGCGCTTCGCCGCCCTCCACAGGGACGGTTTGCATATCGGCGCGACGGAGCCAGACTGTTTCACGTGGAATTATTTTGACGGGGGCATGAGGCCGGAAGTTCGTAACTATATCTAGTTCCGTCTCCGGGCGGCGTCGATCTGAAATTAATGCGCCCGGGGGCGATTATCGCAAGAACCGACCAATCGCCTCCAGCCAAATTTTCCCAGCGAAGCTCGTTTACCAAATTTCAGCGGGCCGTCAATTCGCGAAATTGGGCAGACTTACCTGAAATCCGGAAACTTCGGCAAACTTACAGGGTACCCAGAAATTGCGGCGGTGAGTGGTCACGGCAACAGTTTCGCGTGCCGTTACCCCCGCGTGGGCTTCATGCTCCGAGCATGGCTGGATTCGAAAATTGCGGTCCTCGATGCCGACTTGGCTTGAGCGATAGACGGGATTGTTTGGTGGGCGTACAGTAGCGTGGCGCTCCTCATAGGAAGTTCGCCAAGGGAGGAAGGACAACATGGCCAAGTATCTCTTTGAGGCCCGTTACACAGCCGAGGGCGCCAAAGGGGTTGCCCGCGAAGGAGGCACCGGCCGTCGTTCGGCCGTCGCGAAGATGATAGAGGGCCTCGGTGGTAGACTGGAGACCTTCTACTTCGCATTCGGCGATGTCGACGCATACATCATTGTCGATGCGCCGGACAACGCAACCGTCGCCGCCGTCGCGCTTGCCGTCAACCAGGCCGGTGGCGTGACCGGGAAGACAGTTGTGCTGATCCCGCCGGAGGAAATGGACGAGGCGGGCAAGAAGGCCGTGGACTATCGGCCACCTGGGCGCTGACACACGAGGTTTGCGCGTTCCATCGAAGCAATCAAGGAGGCGTCGCGATTTACTCTTAGCGCCGAGCGCCAATCCTGTTCACTTCTACATTCGTCTGCATTTGTTAAGGCTTATCGGACGCCTGCCGACACGGATGGTGCGGCGCCTCGCCTCTGAACGGCAGGCGTCGGATAAGGCTCAAAGGAGGAAAACCGCGGGTTGAGAGAGGCTCAGCCTTTGGACGGGCTGGATCTATGGGGATTTGAGGCCAGCGCGCGGTGGTTCGGTGCGCTTGCGGCGGAATTTTGGAGGGGGCGGGAGGCTGGAAGTTCGTAACAAGGTCTAGTTCCGTCACTAACACGGCCGATCCGAAATAAACGCGCGATTATCGATTCGCGCCCTTTACCCTGACGTCGGGCCGGCGCAACCTTACCGGGAAGAAAATCCCCTATGTCGATTCGCCGCCTCGATCCCGTTCTCGTCGACCGCATCGCCGCGGGCGAGGTCGTCGAGCGTCCGGCCTCGGCGCTGAAGGAATTGATCGAGAACGCCCTCGACGCCGGCGCGAGCCGCATCGACGTCGCCATTGAGGCCGGCGGCAGGCGGCTCATCCGCGTCATCGACAATGGCGCCGGCATGAGCAGCCGCGGATCTCGACCTCGCCGTTGAGCGCCACGCCACCTCGAAACTCCCCGACGGCGACCTTTCGGCGATCGCGACGCCTCGGCTTTCGCGGCGAGGCCCTGCCGTCGATCGGCTCGATCGCGACGCTGGAAATTTCTTCGCGCGCGGCGGGCGCCATGCCAGGGCGCGCGCATCCGAGTCGATCAGGGGTTGAAGCACGCCGTCGCGCCCGCCGCGCAGCCGCATGGAACGCGCGTCGAAATCCGCGATCTTTTCGCCGCGACGCCGGCGCGGCTGAAATTCCTGAAATCCGACCGCGCCGAGGCGCGCGCCTGCGCCGATGTCGTCGAGCGCCTCGCCATGGCGCATCCGGCGCGCGCTTCAGCTTCGCCGCGACGGAGGCCGCGAGCTTCGACCTGCCGCCTTGCGCCAGCGACGCAGACGGCCTGCTCGCCGCGGCTTCGCCGCGATTCATGGGCAAGGATTTCCGCCACAACGCGCTGCGCGCTCGAGGCCGCGCGGGAGGGCTTCCGTCTCGAAGGCTTCGCCGGCCTGCCGACCTGGCATCGCGCCAGCGCCTCGCGCAATATCTCTTCGTCAACGGCCGGCCCGTGCGCGACAAGCTGCTCGTCGGCGCCGCGCGCGCCGCCTATATGGATTTCCTGCCCGCCGGCCGTCATCCGGCGCTCGTCCTGTTCCTCTCCTGCGACGCCGCAGAGGTCGACGTCAACGTGCATCCGGCCAAGGCGGAAGTGCGCTTTCGCGACGGCGGCCTGGTGCGCGGGCTGGTGATCGGCGCGCTGAAGCAGACCATTCAGCCGGCGCGCTGCACCGCGCCAGCCCGGCCAATGGCGCGGCGGCGCTCGATCTTCTCGCGCGGCGCAGCTCAGCCGCGGCGGGGCCGGCGAACTGGGACTGGCGGCGCTCGCCGGCCGCTCCCGATCGCCTCGGCGCCCTTGGCTATGAGGCCGCCGCTAGACCGGCTTCGCCGAGCCGGCGCAGGCCGCGTTTCGGCGTTCGACGCCGCCGCCGACGGCCGCCTGTACGATTTCGAGCCGGCGCTCGGCGCAGGATGCTCGACGCCCCGCTCGGCGCGGCGCGGGCGCAGATTCACGAGACCTATATCGTCGCGCAGACGCGCGACGGGCTCGTCATCGTCGATCAGCATGCCGCGCATGAGCGCCTCGTCTACGAGCGGCTGAAAGCCGCGCGCGGGCCAGCCGCATGCCGCCGCGCCAGGCGCTGCTCGTGCCCGCGATCGTCGAAATGGCGCACGGGCGAAGCCGATCTCGTCGCCGACGGCCGCGGCGCTGCTCGCCGAATTCGGCCTCGATCGTCGAGCCGTTCGGACCCGGCGCCGTGGCGGTGCGCGAGGTTCCGGCCGCCTTGCAGGGCGCCGATCGCCGGCCCTCTATTGCGCGACCTCGCCGCCGCGCTCGCCGAGGACGGCGGCGCCGGCGCGTCGCTGGAGCGGCGGCTCGATCGTGTGCTCGCCACCATGGCCTGCCATCATTCGGTGCGCGCCGGCCGGCGCCTCCGGCCGGAGGAGATGAACGCGCTGCTGCGCGAGATGGAGCGCACGCCCGGCTCCGGCCAGTGCAATCACGGCCGCCCGACCTATGTCGAATTAAAGCTCGCCGACGTCGAAAAGCTATTTGGCCGCAGGTTCAAGAGTCTTTCGCCGCGGCCTCGGCGAAATAATCGACCCTCAAAAAGGGCCGCAGAAGCGCGGCCGAAAAATCGCAAGTATAGGAGCCTTCGACATAGGCGCCGAGCGCGTAAGGATCGAAGGTCACCTCGGCCCTCGTCGCCGAAAAGCTCCATCGCGACAGATCGGCGACGCTCTTTTCGATCTCCGCCTGCTGCTCTTTCGCGCTGACCACGCCAAACGGATCGTCCGGCATTTTCGCCAGCTTTTGCTGTTTGATTTGCGCGAGGCACGCATCGTCGAATTGCTGTTTCGCGCGCGGGCTCGAAGAGATCGGCGAAGGAGCAGCTCCTTCCCGCTATCGAGGTCGATGGCGAAATTCGAGGTGCTCGAATTGCCATGCGCGCCGCCGGAAAAATCGTATAGTTCGACATGGCCCGAGACGAATTCTGGCGACGCATAGGACGCGCTGACGTCGAGGATATAGGAATAGACCATGTCCTGGCGGACGTCGCTCTGGTCGATTTTCGGAACGTCTTGCAACAGCTTGTCGACCTTGGCGTTGAACAGCTTTTCGCCGGGAAGCGCGGGATCGGCGAATTCCTGCGCCGTGACGTCAAGATCATATTGATTCGGCTTGCCGACATGCTGGATCAGCACGGGCGTGAATTTTTGCGCGGCGCCCGGACCGCTCAGCGGCTCGCCGGCGAGAAAGGCGCGCCGGCGCTTTGTCTCATCGACAAGGCATGCGGCGACGGCGTCGCCCGCGCGGCCCGAACAGATGTCGGCGCGGCGCTTCAGCCATCGTCTTTGCGAGGTGACCAGCGCGGCCATGTGCTGCGGCGACAGCGTGCGGCGAGGGCGTTATAGGCTTTGCTCATGGCGGCGTCCGCCGCCTCCGCGGCCGGATCGCCGCAGATCGCCTTCTCTACGGGGGCCGTCGCCCTGGCGCAGTCGAGCGCCGCCACAGGCGCCGCGCTGAGCGCGCCGGCAAAGAAGAGGGTGAGCTGGGCCGCTTTGCGCATGAAGCTTTTTATCGGGGGATTGGACAGCGAGCCATAAGCCTTTTTTTGGTAGGACGCCGCGCCTCAGCCGCAAAAGCGGTCGCGGGCAAAAAAAGAGCATTTTTCCGAATTCTCGAGAACTCGGAAAAATGCTCCAGTCGATCCGTCAAACGGCTAGGGAGTTGACGCGTCGAAAGGGGAGGCGTCAACACGAAGGAGCATGGGCTTTGTCGCGGCCCGCGTCCTTATGCTGCGCTTAGATTTTTCTTAAAATTCGCGCGCCGGCCTCCACCCGCGGCGCTCTCGGAGGCCCCGCGTTTTAGCAGGCGGCTTGACGAGGCTGGGAAACCCATGAGCTTCATCCAGCTGATTACGCGCTCCTCGACGACAGTCGGCACTTGAGTAAATCCGGCCATATTTGGCGCTGGACCCTTTAAAGCGCAGATTCGAGCATCGGCCGCCGACGCAACTATTTACCCGCCACGCTAGAGTAGAGGACGCTGAGGCTGGACTTGCCTAAAATATGGTCCCCCAAGGCCTCGAGAATCAGCGCCTGATAAAGCGTCCCGCTATAGGTCGGGAAGTTGGGTTGCAAGGGAAGATCGAGGTGTGTGTCCAGCGCATAGACGGTAAATATGTACGTATGCGCATAGGGCTTAAAATTCTTCGGGGGGCAGGGTCCGTCGTAACTGGGATCGAGGTCATCGTTGTAGATCTGGTCGCCTGCCTTGCTGCCGACCGCGCCGGCGTTGCCCGGCAAGCCGGTCGCGTCCCCAGCGATATTGTAAATCCCCCAATGCGTGAACGAGGCTGTCAAGTCGAACACGGTCACGACGAAACTACGGGTGCCCCGCGGCACGTGGGTCCAGGATAATGGCGGCGATTGATTACCGCCGGCGCGGCCATCGGCGGTGCAGTAATTCGCGCCATTGACCGTGTAGTTGCTGATGGCGCTCAATGGCAAAGGCTTGCCGTTGCCAAACGCGGTGCTGGAGAGTTTAAAATCCCTTGAGCGCTCCCACGCCTCCAAATCGACCGCATTCACCAAGCAACAACCAACCGACAAACCCAAGACGACGCTGAAAGAGAGAATATTGGCGCATGTCATCGCATTTCTCCTCCTCGGGCTTCCTCCGGCAAGCGGAAACGCCCGCCGGGACGAAATACCAGTAATTTAACCGACGGCCTTCAGACACCTCTGCGTTGGAGCATAATCCTGCTCCCTCACGCTCTCTTGACAAGACAGGCCCGGCTTGGGCGGAAGAGAGACAGTTAAACTGGCCCACTATTCAAACGACTGGGGGAATAGCCGCGTGGTGAAAGAGTGTCCGTCAAAAGCTTCAGTATACGCCCTCGCGCCGCGCACGTCCTTAAATCGTCCTTATTTTTTTCTCGATATCGAGCAGCGGCCTCCGGCCGGCCCCGCTTGCGGCGCAACGGAGGGTCCCGTTTGTAGCCCCGCCTTGCAATCGGCGGCGCTGGCGCCGATAACAGGCGCGGCCGGCCCTTAGGCTCGGCGTGAGACGCGGCGTCATGAATGTTCTTCTTCTGGGTTCGGGCGGACGCGAGCATGCGCTGGCGCTGGCGCTGGCCAAAAGCCCGCGCCTCGGCGCCCTCTTCGCGGCGCCGAGCAATCCCGGCATGGCGAAGCTCGCGCGGCTCACAGCGCTTGATCTCTCGGATCATGACGCGATCATCGGCTGCTGCAAGGCGAATGCGGTCGATCTCGTAATCGTCGGGCCCGAGGCGCCCCTCGTCGCCGGACTCATCGACGATCTCGAAGCGCGCGGGCTCAAGGCCTTCGGCCCGAGCAAGGCGGCGGCGCGGCTTGAGGGCTCAAAAGCTTTCGCCAAGGAATTTTGTGCGCGGTTCAACATTCCGGCCGCCGCCTTCGCCTGTTTTGATGAGCCGCAGGCCGCTAAAGACTATGTACGCAAAAAAGGCGCGCCGATCGTCATCAAGGCGGACGGCCTCGCCGCCGGCAAGGGCGTCGTCGTCGCGACGAGCGTTGGGGAGGCCGAGGCGGCTGTCGAGTTGATGTTCGCGGGCGGCTTCGGCGCCGCCGGCGCGACTGTCGTCATCGAAGATTTCCTCGCGGGCGAAGAGGTCTCCTTCTTCGCCCTTTGCGATGGCGAACGCGCGGTGAGCTTCGCCTCCGCGCAGGACCACAAGCGCGTCGGCGAAGGCGAGCGCGGCCCCAACACCGGCGGCATGGGCGCCTATTCGCCGGCGCCGATCATGGACGCGGCGATGTCGGCGCGCGTCATGCGCGAGATCGTCGAACCGACGATGAAAGGCATGGCGACGCTCGGCGCGCCCTTCCGGGGCGTGTTGTTCGCGGGGCTGATGATCGGCGCGGATGGCCCGAAGCTCATCGAGTATAATGTGCGCTTCGGCGATCCCGAGACGCAAGCCATGCTGCCGCGCCTTGAGGATGATTTGCTGACGCTTATCATTCAATGCGTCGATGGCGGGCTCGCCCAACAGGCGATCCATCTGTCGCCGAAGACGGCGCTCACCGTCGTGCTCGCCGCCAAAGGCTATCCGGAGGCCCCCGATCAAGGGCGGCGAGATCAAAAACCTAGCCCGCGCGCAAGCGATGCCTTTCGTCACCGTCACGCAGGCCGGAACGAGGCTTGATGATGGCCGCCTGATCGCCGATGGCGGGCGCGTGTTGAATGTGACGGCGCTCGGCGATGACGTCGCCGAGGCGCGGGCGCGCGCCTACGCCGCCGTCGACGCCATCGATTGGCCCGGCGGCTTCTGCCGCCGCGATATCGGCTGGCGGGCGCTGAAACTATTCCGCGAGCGCTCCCGTAATTGCTGACGTGCCGGCCCTGAAGCCGGACTGATCAGCAAGGAGCTTATCCAATGAACGTCAAGCGCTTCGCCCTCGCCGGCGCCGTTTTCGTCGCCGTCGCCGGACTCTTCAGCATCGCCTCCGCCGAGATGACAAAAATGGTAGGCGGCGCCGCCATGTATCCAAGCAAGAACATCATTCAGAACGCCGTGAACTCCAAGGCCAACACGACGCTCGTCGCCGCCGTCAAGGCCGCCGGCCTCGTCGATACGCTCGAAGGCCCCGGCCCCTTCACGGTATTCGCGCCGACCAACGCGGCCTTCAACGAACTGCCCCCAGGCACGGTCGAATCGCTGCTGAAGCCCGAGAACAAGGCCAGGCTGACGACTATCTTGACCTACCACGTCCTCCTCGGCCGCGTCACAACCGCAGATCTCACCGCTGCGATCAAGCAGGGCGGCGGCGAAGCTACCTTCAAGACCGTCGAGGGCGAGCCCTTGACCATTACCGAGAAAGCCAAGGCCTTCTGGATCACCGATTCCAAGGGCCGACATGGCGCGCGTCACCATCGCCGACGTGCTGCAATCGAATGGCGTGATCCATGTCATCAACAAAGTGCTGATGCCCTGATTGTTGGGTCCCTCGCCAATGCGCCTGGCTCAACACGAAAGTTGCGCCAGGCGCCGACGTTCGGCCGCAGATTGCCGAGAGCGAACAATCGCACAGACGCGATCTGCAACATGAGATCCGCTCACGCCGTCCGATGAGCGCCGCAAATTTCGGCGGCGTCGGCAAAGATGAGCTGCGTGTCGCCGAAGCGGCGCGCCTCGCGCAGCGTAAATCCATGCGGCAGCGCCACATCGGTCTGCGCAGCTTCTTCGATGACGACCAAGGCGTCGCCTACGAGCCAGCCGCCGTCGCGCAGCGCCGCCAGCGCGGGCGGCGCGAGGGCTTTGCCATAGGGCGGATCGAGAAAGGCAAGGCTGTAGCGTTCGCCGTCCGGCGCCACCCCGAGTTTGCGCGCGTCGCGGCGCAAGACGCGCGCCGTCGAGGTGAGATCGAGCGCGTCGATATTGGCGCGGATCAGACCACACGCTTCGGCGCCCTGATCGACGAGAAGCGCGAAAGCCGCGCCGCGCGACAGCGCTTCGATCGCCAGCGCGCCCGTGCCGGCGAAAAGGTCGATCACGCGAGCCTGTTCAATCGGCGCGTCGTAAGCGTGCTGCAAAATGTTGAACAAGCTTTCGCGCAGACGGTCAGACGTCGGCCGGATCGAATCCGAGGCCGGTCCTTTGAGCGCGCGGCCTTTCAGCCGGCCGCCGACGACGCGCATGGCTTTAAGGCTTGCCGCGCGGGCGCCCTTTGCCGGGGCCGCTGCGCGGCGTGCCGCTTGGGGCGCCGCGCTTGTTCGGCCCGCGCATGTTCCGGGGAGGCGGATCCTCTCGACCGCCGGCGGCGAAACCGCGCGCGCGTTTTTCACCACGGTCAGCGAAACCAACGGGATTGGGGCCGAGCGATTTTGTCGGCCGCTTCTGCCAGCGGTCGCCGTCTTCCGCGCGGGCGCGGCCGTGGGCGGGGCGCTCCGCCGCGCTATCGCGCCATTTGCGTTCGGCCTCGAAACGGCGGGCGTTGTGGGTCGCCGGCGCCGCCTCCTCTTGCCTCCCGGCCGGTCGAGGGGTTCGCGCCCGTCCGCGCGCGGCGGGTTCGACAGGGATCAGACGCTCGACCGGCACGCTGCGGCCGCTGCGGTCCGCCGTCTCGCTGCGCAGATCCTTTTGCGCGCGGCTTGCTCGCCATCGTCCTGACGCAGCACCGAGACATGTTTGCGCGGCCCTGGCGCCGGCCTTTTGCGCGCTTCGGCCCGACGCTCCGGCCGGGGCGGCTCGGCGAAACGCTCCTTTCGCTTGCCGGGCATTGGCCGATCGAGCCCTCTTTTGGCGCCGTCGTCGTCGCTCGATTTTGCCGGCGCCTGCTGTGCGCGCGACGCGTCAGAGAACGCCGGCGCCGCGGCCGGCCGCGGGAGGCCGGCGAAATCGACGCCGGCGGCGATGGCGAGCGCCGGTCCAAGCTGGTCGCGCAGCACCCGGGTCGGCGCCTCATGCAACTCGCCGGCCGCAAGCTCGGCCAGCTGGAACGGCCCGAAAGAGAGCCGGATCAGCCTGTTGACTTCGAGCCCCAGATGTTCGAGCACGCGCTTGATCTCGCGGTTCTTGCCTTCGCGCAAGGCCGATGGTGAGCCAAACATTGGCGCCCTGGGCGCGATCGAGCTTCGCCTCGATTTCGGCGTAGGCGACGCCATCGACCGTGACGCCGTGGCGCAGGCGGTCGAGCGTCGCCTGGTCCGTCGCGCCTTTGGCGCGCACGCGGTAGCGGCGCACCCAGCCGGTCGAGGGAAGCTCGAGCACGCGCGCGAGGCCGCCGTCATTGGTGAGCAGCAGCAGCCCTTCGGTGTTGATGTCGAGCCGGCCGACGCTGACGAGGCGCGGCGCCTCGGGCCAATGTTCGCGCAGATAATCGAAGATGGTCTGCCGCCCTTCCGGGTCGCGCTCCGTCGTGACGAGACCGCGCGGCTTGTGAAACAGAAACAGCCGCGTCTTGGCGCGCGCGGCGAGCGGCGCGCCGTCGATCGTGATCTCGTCGGCGTCCGTGACATTGACGGCGGGACTGGCGAGGACGACGCCGTTGAGAGCGACGCGGCCCGCGCCGATCCAGGCTTCCGCGTCGCGCCGCGAGCAGGCGCCGGCGCGCGCCATGACCTTGGCGATCCGCTGCGGCGCGGCGACGGCGTTCGCGGCGGCCGGCTTCGCCGGCGCGGAGCGGCGCACGGGCGGGACCAGCGGCGCGAATTTTTTCCACTCCGGACGGCGGAGCGAGACGGGGGAAGGGGAGTGGTCTTTGGTCGAATTCGTCGCGCATAGTTCCCCATAGCAGACTCTTTTACGAAAGGGGAACGCGAGGGCTGATTTTAATGCGGGGCGGCGAAGGATGCAGATAGTCCGGAACGATGTGGGGGCGGTCGCCGACCCTCTTTCCTGCGCTTTCGCAGAGGCGGAGGCGGCTTTTTCGCGCGGCGAGGTTCCGATCGGCGCGGCCATCGCGCGCGATGGACAAATCATCGCCCGGGCCGGCAACCGCACCGTCGCCGACCGCGACCCGACCGCGCACGCCGAAATTCTGGCGATCCGCCAAGCGTGCCGGGCGGTCGGCTCGGAGCGGCTGACGGAGTGCGACCTTTATGTGACGCTTGAGCCTTGCGCCATGTGCGCGGCGGCGATCTCTTTCGCCCGCATCCGGCGGCTTTACTTCGCCGCGCCCGATCCCAAAGGCGGCGCGGTCGAGCATGGCCCGCGTTTCTTCGCGCAAGCGACCTGCCATCACGCGCCGGACGTTTACGGCGGCCTGCGCGAGAGCGAAGCGGCGGATCTGCTGCGGCGGTTTTTTCAGGAGAGGCGGTGAGAGTATACTTTAATTGTTTACGAGCAATTTGCTCTTGTTTTGAAAAAGTGGTCTCATCCGCAAACTTCACAGTTTCTAATTTCTGATCAGCTTGAGTGTGGCTCCGCGCGAATGGGAAATCCTGAAAGACGGCTCAGGTCGTTAAGTGTAGGGCCAAAGGCGGACAACGATAATGGCAATTTGGGAGGAGAGATGGCTCTCGGAGAGATACAGATAAAGGGGCTAAGAGGAGGGGGCATTGCCGAAATCACAAGCTTCCTGACTGATATGGAGGGTGCCTATAATTCGCTTTACATATTTGAAAGACATCTAACTCTTTCAGAAAATAGTAGAATTTTCGTATTGGGGCTTCATAATACGTTCCTTGGAAATTTTGCCAATGAAGTGCCGCCCCAGGATCGCCTTGAAATAAGCAAAATATCGATCCAGTCACCGGGCTTCTGGGAGTTTCTCGGGCAGTTAAACCCACTCCAACAAATTCGTGAATACCTTAATGAAAGGCACGAACGGCGAAAAGACAGGGAATACCGCGAACTCTCCGAGAAGGAAAAACTGACGCTCGATAATGAGCTTTTACAAAGACAAATTTTAGAAAAAGACACCGCAATTCTCCGAGACCATTTAATCATGCTGAAGGAGTTTGGGTTCGATGAAAATTCTATTCGCGACTTGATTTGGGAGAAACTTGGTCCTCAATTCTCAAAACTTGGGCGACACCAAGATAGAGGCTTAATCGAAGGTTCTTTGGGTCGAGCACGATCCGCCGTCACAAGGCAGCCGAGTTAAGGAATAGCCAGCACAACGAGCTTGTGGTGACGGCGCCCGCGCGATTATTGCGGGCGTTCGCGCCCACCTTTCATGTGCATGCGCTGCCGTTCGACTTGAGCCTTTTGACGTGTTGGCAGTAAGCGCGCACAGAAAAAGCGGCGAGCCGGCCTCTCCTGGTTCATCGACCAAATTTGGACGGTTTGGAATTCTTTGGACGAGAAGCCTTCAGTCGCGATAAATGCGGATCCGATAGTTGGATAGCGCCTCACACCCCCCGTCCGCCTTCAGAACCAAGGCAAGTTCCGTCGCCTATTGGAAAAGTCCGAAAACAACTTCGGGATGACCGTCCAGGCATCATATTTATGAAAGTTCCCCGGGGGTGGTTCGATAACGTCAAACTGATCTTCTACAGTTGCGGCCGGGCGGCGCGTGGTAAGCCATTGATATTGTTTGGATTGAGAGGTGATTTCCGCGAAAGTGTAGTGCCACGTGTGCGCCGTTTCTTATTGACTTGGAATGTGCATGCGCCAATTATGTGCGCACCACGAATGAGTTGGCGAGACGGTTCCGCGACATGTATTTCCGCAAGAAGACCTCGAGCGGCCGCGCCTATCTCCAGATCGTCGAAAGCCGTCGCCAAGGCGCGCAAGTGCGCCAGCAGGTGATCGCGACGCTTGGCCGCGTCGAGGAGTTGCGCGAGAGCGGGCAATTGGAGCGGTTGCTGCGATCGGGCGCACGCTTCGCCGCGAAAGCCATTGTCGTCGACGCCGTCGCCGACGGCGCTGTAACGGCGAGCGCGGCGCGACGCATCGGGCCCGCTCTCGTCTTCGAACGATTGTGGGAGGAGACCGGTTGCCGGAGGGTCGTCGAGGATCTCGCCGGTTCGCGCAAGCATGGCTTCCCGCTCGAACGCGCGGTGTTTCTCACCGTTCTGCATCGTCTATTTTCTGGCGGCTCCGATCGAGCGGCGGACCGCTGGCGGGAGGATTACCGGATCGATGGGGTCGAGAACCTCGACCTGCATCACCTCTACCGGGCGATGGCCTGGCTTGGCGAGGAGCTAGCCGAAGATCAACAGCACGGCGCCACGCCCTTCGCGCCGCGTTGCCTGAAGGACGCCGTCGAGGAGGAACTGTTCGCGCGGCGGCGCGATCTGTTCAGCACGCTCGATCTCGTGTTCATGGACACGACCAGCCTCTATTTCGAGGGAGCGGGCGGACAGACCCTCGGACAACGCGGCTTTTCCAAGGACCATCGGCCGGATCTCAATCAGATGATCCTCGCGGTGCTGCTCGATGGCGACGGCCGGCCGGTTTGCACAGAGATGTGGCCCGGCAACACCGCCGATACGGGCAGCCTTATCCCCGTCGTCGACAGGCTGCGCAAGCGCTTTTCCATCGGCCGGGTCTGCGTCGTCGCGGATCGCGGCATGATCAGCGCGGAAACAATCGCCGAACTCGAGGCGCGCGGGCTTCTCTACATTCTCGGCGTTCGGGAGCGCACCGACAAACTCGTGCGCGAACTCGTGCTCGACGATCCCGCTCCCTTCATCCCGCTCACCATTGCAAAGCGGGGCGAGGATATCGATTACGAGGCCAAGGCCGTCACTCTCGCCGGACGGCGCTACATCGTCTGTCGCAATCACGAACAGATGAAGAAGGACGCCGCCGCCAGGGCCGCGATCTTGACCGCGCTCGAGCGGCAATTGAAGAAAGGCGACAAGAGTCTCGTCGGCAACAAGGGCTATCGCCGCTTCCTCGCGACGCGAGGCGACGACAATTTCGCCATCGACTGCGCCAAGGCGGAAGAGGACGCAAAATTCGACGGTGTCTTCGTGTTGCGGACCAACGCCGATCTCACGCCGCTCGAAGCCATGCTCTGCTACAAGCGATTGTGGATGGTGGAGCGGGCGTTCCGCACATCGAAGAGTTTGTTCGCCACGCGGCCGATCTTTCACAAGCTCGACGAAACCATTCGCGGCCACGTGTCGTGCAGCTTCCTCGCCCTCGTCTTGAAAAAAGAGCTGGAGGATCGCATCGCCAATGTGGGCAGGCGGGTCGCCGCCAGCGACAACGCGGAAAGCGGTTCTTGGCCCGACGTTCTCGCCGATCTCGACTCGCTGACCGAGACCGAGGTCGAGCAAGACGGCAAACGTTTTCTCCTGCGCTCGGCGCCGCGTCCGGCGGCGAGCCTCGCCTTACGCGCCGCCGGCGTCGCTTTGCCGCCGACCGTGCGTCAACTCACCGACGCCTGACCCCGCTCCACCCCGGCGATCAACGAAAATGTAGTGCCAAGGCGCTTTTCCAGCGCGGGTTTATCCGTGCTATCAATGCATTACAAATTCCAACTGTTGAAGATCAGTCAAACGGTCGCTGCAATGTACCGCGTTGGCCGAAAGTTCATGCTGAAAACCGATCGCATCATGTCGATTAAGTTCTATGTGTCTAAACCGTGCGGGAGATCCCCCGGCTCTGCCGGGGAGGCAGCAATAGTTTGACGTTTCCTGAAGTCCATCGTGACCATCGCTTTTGTGAGCCGCCAAGCACACGAAAGGTCAAGTCACGATGGACGAGTTTGAAAGTCTAAGTCACACAAAGTGGGAGTGCAAATATCACGTCGTGTTCATCCCGAAGTTCCGCCGCAAGGCGCTATACGGGCAACTGCGGGATCATCTTGGAGAATTGCTTCGTAAGTTAGCAACACAAAAGGAAAGCCGGATCGAAGAAGGGCATTTGATGCCGGATCATGTGCACATGATGATTTCGATCCCGCCGAAATACGCGGTTTCTCAGGTGATCGGATATGTCAAGGGCAAGAGTGCGATCCATCTGGCCCGCGTTTACGGGGAACGGCGGCGCAATTTTGTAGGGCAACATTTCTGGGCGCGAGGATATTTCGTCTCGACCGTGGGGAGAGACGAAGCTGCGATCCGGGAATACATCAAGAGCCAGGAAAAGGAAGATCAGAGGCTGGAGCAACTGAACCTCTGGCGCTGATCGGCCACCATCAGGTGGCCCAATGAACCGGGGACGCGTCAGCGTCCCCTCCCAGCCGCTTTGAGCGGCTCACATAAATAAAGCCCCCGGCTCTGCCGGGGGATAGTTACTCTTGAGACTGGAGATAACAACCCTGATACATCGACACGCATTTAACGAAACAACAAGACGTGGCGAGCCGATTTCCATGACGGGCGAAATTGGGATTTATTCAAAAAAATGCCGTTCCATTGGGTTGGAACGGCATGCGCCAAGATGGCAGCGAATTCTTTTATCCCCGAACGGTGCATAGTTGGAGAACTGTGCACCTGCGTCTAACACCTACATGCCTTCTCCGTGCTTGAGGACTGACTGAGTGGGCGTTCCTTCCATCGGAGCGCGTTCAGCCGGGACATGTTCGAAAGTCAGACCAAGCGGACCGATTTGAAGTCGATAACCAGCCAGGGCGGTTATGATCAAAATCAGGAGAATGGCTGCCACTTGGATTGGATTTGATGGAAGTTTCACTGCGCACCTTTAAGGCTGTCTCGAGATGCCGATGTTCCCCTTTCATGCGGAGGCATTCTCGCCACAAGAATGGCGAGTTGAAGCATCATGCTATGAAGACTGCAGCTCCCCAAAGGGAGGGGAATGTGGAAGCCTCTCCGGGCCAGCTGGCTTGATCCTGAAAAACCGCGAGCGGGTGCTTACGTCGGTCAAAGCCACATCCGGCGGTCGCCGGACGCTCCACTTAACGCTACGAACGTGAGAAAACCCTTTTAGGGTTCGCACGAGTCGCGCTTGACGTGATGATAGCTCAGCTTTTTGGGCCGTCAAGATCCTCAAAACTCTTCAGGTGGTCGGACTCGCAAGATCTCGCACAATTTTCGCCCGCTATGAGCGATCAGAAGCGGCCGATCGCGAAAATCTGGCATGAGCGAGCCGCATGATCGAGGAGCTTTCGCGCCTTATCGAGAAACCGGCCTGCATTCGGCGTCACAGCTCGAGCCCCTGCCGCCGGATTTCATGCATGAGCGCAGAAGGCTCGCGGTCGAGCCGGGTGCCATATATTTCATCTATTTAATCCAGCGCCGTCCGGAAACGTTTAAGGATGGGATCATCGGGCGCGTTCGCCGACATCTTTGAGCTGATAGCACATTTTGCCCCGCAAGCTCTCCCGCCTGGCTGAACGAGCGGCGAGGGCCAGCGACCGAGCACTTGACGCTACACCGCCAGCCCGTTCTGCGCCGCGAGCTGGGATAGGTCCGTCTGCGGCCGCGCGCCGATGTGCTGGATGATCTCGGCCGCCGCCAGCGCGCCGAGTTTTGCGCAGGTTACGAGATCGCGCCCCTTGGTGAAGCCGGCCAGAAATCCGGCCGCGAAAAGATCGCCGGCGCCGGTCGTGTCGACGACCGTCTCGACCGGAAAGGCGGGCGCGGTCAGAACTTCGTCGCCTTTGACGATGACGCAGCCTTGTTCCGAGCGCGTGACGACGCCGAGGATGTTCTCGCCCTTGAGCTGGGCGAGCGCCGAATCAAAATCGGCGGTTTCATAGAGCGAATGCAATTCGCTCTCGTTGGCGAAGACGATCTGCACCGCGCCGGAGCGGATCAGCCCCAAAAATTCGTCGCGATAGCGATCGACGCAAAAGGAATCGGATAAGGACAAGGCGACTTCGCGTCCGACGGCGCGGGCGATCTTCGAGGCCTTGACGAAGGCGGCCTTGGCGGCGGGCGGATCCCACAGATAGCCTTCGAGATAGGTGACGCCCGAGCCTTTGACGAGATCCTCGTTGATGTCAGCTTCGGTCAGGTCCTGGCAAGCGCCCAAAAATGTGCTCATGGTGCGCTGGCCATCCGGCGTCACGACGATGAGGCAGCGCGCGCTGGCCGTGCCGTCGGGGGCGGGCGGCGTCGAAAAGCCGACTTTCGCGGCGCGAATGTCATGCGCGAACAGGCCGCCGAGCTCGTCGGCCTTGACCTTGCCGATGAAGGCGGCGGAGCAGCCGAGGCTGGCGAGGCCGATGATGGTGTTGGCCGCTGAGCCGCCGGAGATGATAGTCGCCGGGCCCATCGCCGCGTAAAGCTGTTCGGCGCGCGCTTCGTCGATCAGGGTCATGCCGCCCTTGCGCAGGCCCTGCGCGATCAGAAAATCATCGTCGGCGCGGCTGATCACGTCGACGATCGCGTTGCCAAGGCCAAGAACGTCATAGCGGGGCATGAGGCGCTTTCTTCGTGGGGGAGTTTGCGGCGCGGCAATCTAGCCTATGTCGCCGCGATTTGGCAAAGGCGCGCGCCGTCACTGTTCGAGCGCGCTTTCGTGCCAGCGGCGAAGGAGGAGGGCGGAGAGCGCGGCAAGGCTCGAAAAGATCGCAACCCCAGTCAGGCAGATCAAAAACAGCGCCGCGAACATGCGCGGAATGTTCAGCCGGTAGCCCGCCTCTATGATGCGAAAGGCGAGCCCCGCGCCTTTTCCAGCGGCGCCCGCCGCGAGCTCCGCCGCGATCGCGCCGACGAGGGCGAGGCCGCCGCCGATGCGCAGGCCGCCGAGAAAATAGGGTAGGGCCGCGGGCAGGCGGAGAAGAATCAGCGCGCGCCAGCGCGAGGCGCGGTAGAGGGCGAAGAGATCGACGAGATTGCGGTCGACGGAGGCGAGCCCCAAAGCCGTGTTGGAGAGGATCGGGAAAAAGGCGACGAGAAAGGCGCAGACGAGCACGGCGTTGGCGGCGTCGAGATAGATGAGAAGCAGCGGCGTGATGGCGATGATCGGCGTCACCTGCAAGATGATGGCGACCGGCAGGAAAGCGCGCTCGGCCCATTTCGATTGGGCGAAAAGCGCGGCCAGCGCGACGCCGCCGGCGACGGCCGCCGCCAGCGCTTTCAGCGTCGTCGCCAAGGTGACGAGAAGCGCCGGAAAGAGAACGGCGCGGTCGGCGGCGAGCGTCGTCGCCACCAGCGAGGGGGCGGGCAGAATATAGGGCGGCACATTGCAGAGGCGCACATAGGACTCCCAGGCGAGCAGCGCCGCGGCGAGGACCAAAGCGGGCGGCGCGGCGCGCCCCAGCCAGCGCGGCGCCGTCACGAGGGCGGCTCCAGAGACTGCGCCTCGCTCATCGCCTCGCGCAGCGCTTCCGACGCCTGCGCGCAGAGCTGAGTGAAGTCGCGGCTGGCGCGGAAGTTTTCGCGCGGAAAATCATTGACGATTTCGGTTATGACGCGGCCCGGCCTCGGCCGCATCACGGCGATGCGCGTTGAAAGATAGGCGCTCTCATAATGCGAATGGGTGACGAAGACGATCGTCGAGCCAGTCTCGTTCTTGAGCCGCAGCAGCTCGTCGTTCAGCTCGAAGCGCGAAATTTCGTCGAGGGCGGCGAAAGGCTCGTCCATCAACAGAAGGGCCGGCCGCATGACGAGCGCTCTGGCGATCGAGGCGCGCATGCGCATGCCGCCGGATAATTCGCGCGGATAGGCGTTGGCGAATTCGCCGAGTTTGACCAACGCCAAAGCTTGGCGCACCGCCGGCGCGGCCTTGCGGCGCGTTTGCCCGCGAAGGCGCAGCGGCAAGAACACATTGTCGAAGACGCTCGCCCAGGGCATCAAGGTCGGCTCCTGGAAGACGAAGCCGATGGCCGCCCCGACATCCTCGAAGCGGCGGATCAGTTCGCCGGAGGTAATCGCGTCGAGTCCAGCGATGAGGCGCAAAATCGTCGATTTGCCGCAGCCAGACGGCCCGAGCAAGGTCAGAAATTCGCCGGCGCGGATTTCGAGATCAACGTCCTGCAAAGCCGTCACGCCGCCGGCGTAGCTCTTGCTGACGCCGCGGAGGGAGACCAGCGCGTGGCCGCCGCTCATTTTCAGCATGGCGGGCGCGTTCCGTCCGGAGTCATGGGCGCGGCCTCAGATCGAGCCCGACGCCCTTATTGATGAATCGCAGCGTGTAGGCTTGGCGGAAGTCGAGATCCGGCTTGAACAGGCCCGCCGCGACCGTTTTGTCGAAAAAACTTTTGACCCGCTGATCGGTCATCGCGCCGACGCCGAGCTTTTGCGCGTCGCCCGAATTGACGATGCCGAGCGCCTTCATTCTGGCGACGGAATAGGCGAGAAGATCGTCGCTCATGTCGGGGTTGTCGCGGCGGATCAGCGCGTTCGCCTTGGCGCTGTCGCCATAAATATAGTTCATCCAGCCGATGATCGAGGCGTCGACGAAGCGCTGCACGAGACCGGGATTTTTTTCGATGATGTCGCGCCGCGTCTCGATCAGCGTCGAATAGGAATCATAGCCGTAATCGGCGATCAGAAAGACGTTCGGCTTGAAGCCGCCCTCCCGCTCGACCTCGAAGGGTTCGGAGGTCGCGTAGCCTTGCTGGATCGAATTCATATCTCTGATGAACGGTCCGGCGTTGAAGGTATAGGGCTGCACCTTGTCCTCGCGGAAGCCATAGGCCGTCTTCAGCCATTGATAGACGGAGACGAAGGCGTCCTTGCCGATGAAGGCGGTCGCCCTGGGAAGATCCTCGAAACGATCGAGGCCGGCGCCCGGGTGCGACATCAGGATGAATGGATCTTTCTGAAACAGCGAGGCGACGGCGACGATCGGAATATTTTCCGAGGTCGCGTCAAAAGCCTGGATCAAATTGGCGCCGAGGTCGAACTCAATTTTGCCGGCCGCGAGCAAAAGCTTGTTATTGGTTTGCGGGCCGCCTTGCAGGATGGTGACGTCGAGGCCGTATTTTGCGTAAGTGCCGTCGGCGAGCGCCTGATAGAAGCCGCCATGCTCGGCTTCGGCCAGCCAGTTGGTGGCGAAGGTGACTTTATCGAGCGCCCGCGCGGAGGCGCCAGCGGCGGCCGCCAAAGCGAAACCAAGGATGAGCGCGAAAATCGGTCTCACTTCGGGCCTTTTTGCGAGCCGGCGCGCGGCGCATGAAATCGCATGAAATTTTGACGCCTCAGGCAAGGATTGCGCCGGCCAGCTTGCTTTTTTGCTTGTGGCTCGAAAATATGCAAGCGCCGGGCATGAAGCTCCGCCGCTGCGCCGGAGGATCATCGCATTGACGCTGCATACGCGCTACTGGGCCGAGATGAGCTGGACCGATTTCGACGCCGCCGACATGGCCGAGGTCATCGCGGTGCTGCCCGTCGCGGCGATCGAGCAGCACGGCCCGCATCTGCCGGTCGGCGTCGACGCCTTCATCATGAAGGGCTATATCGAGAAGATCGTCGCGCGCCTGCCGCCCGAGCTCCCGGCGCTTTTCCTGCCCGTGCAAAGCGCCGGCTGTTCGATCGAGCACAGCGCTTTTCCGGGCGCGCTCAGCCTTTCGCCGCCCACCGTCATCAAGGCCTGGACGGAGCTCGCCGAATGCGTCTTTCGCGCCGGCTGCCGCAAGCTGGTGCTGCTCAACGCGCATGGCGGCAATGTCGCCATCCTGGATATTATCGCGCATGATCTTCGCGCCCGCCTCGGCATGTTCGTCGTCATGGCGTCAATGCATCGCTTCGGCGCCCCGGACGGGCTTTTTTCCGATGCCGAGAAAGCCCACGGCATCCATGCCGGCGACATGGAGACCTCGCTGATGCTGAGCTTTCGCCCCGATCTTGTCCGCCTTGAGGAGACGGCCGACTTTGCTTCGGCGAGCGTTGCCATCGAGAGCGATTTCAACTGGCTGCGCGTCGGCCGGCCCACCGGCTTTGGCTGGATGAGCCAGGACCTCTCGGAATCGGGGGCGATGGGCGACGCCAGCGCCGCGACGGCGCATAAAGGCGAAGCCCACGCCGATTATGGCGCGACGGCTTTCGTCGAGCTTTTGCAGGACATCGAAGGCTTCGACCTGTCGCGGCTGAAGGCGGGACCGCTTGAGTAATCAAAAAAAGCGCTTTCAGGCACTTGAATAAAATTTAGATTACGGGGCCAAATGAGAGCGGAATCCATCGACGCTTGTTCAAGGCGTCTTGTCTTTACTTGAGATGTTCATGAAGTCTTGATAGGCGTTGTCATATTTCCTCGTATGATAGGATAGCCAACTTGTTAAATTATCGGGTATTGACGTCGAAATCTTAACAGTCTCGTCGGTGATGGATGAAGTAAAGTCACTCAGGCCTCGAATTAAATAATCATGGTCCCGCTTATGACTGAGCAGCCCAGGATAGTTGGTTTGGCTCATCAATGCTTCTTCGTGCTCAAAATGTTGCTGCGCTATTTGCAACAATT
The DNA here is from genome assembly GCA_963815815.1 of uncultured Alphaproteobacteria bacterium. GTDB lineage: Bacteria > Pseudomonadota > Alphaproteobacteria > Rhizobiales > Beijerinckiaceae > Methylocapsa. Next base: position 148,068 of record CAWFIA010000001.1, on the reverse strand, counting down.
CACGTAAGTATATGATAATCTGGCTCGTATCACGGACAGCGCGCGGATCGCCTCGCGCCTGGCATATTAACGTCAATCTCAGCGGCGACGCGCTTTATCTGCTCAGCAAGGGCACTATGTTCATCGGCGACAGAACTTTCGTCTTCGCGAGATTTGCGATCTTGAGCGGCAATAATCATATTATCACCTTTATATGACGCTAAGTCATAACAAGTTAAAAATTGTGTCACGCAAACATTAAATGTCAAGCGCTTCTGCTCAGTTTGTCGCTTTTGTGAAATTGGACGAATACGCGCAGACGCCAAAAACGATCCAAGAATTGCGCCGCTGAGGCAAAGGGAGACGCGGCAGGCGATCGATTGGCCGTCCTCGTATCCTCGAAGGGGCCGAAAAGCTGTAGCCGTTCTTCTGGTAGAGCGCGATGGCGCCTTGATTGTCGGCGCGCGCTTCAAGGCGGAGATAGGTTGCGCCATGCGCGTTCGCGGCGCGCTTGCTGGAGGGGGCCGGGGCCGCGCCCCTCCTTACCCAGCGCTTTGTTTTGAATCGTGCTTGATCCCGCCTGTGAGAAGTAACGAAAGTCGCGCGAGCATATCGGCTGGAGCGACGCCAGCGATGTCGCAGCGCCCGAGCGGCTGATGGGAGCTGAGCACCGGCGCGACCAACGAGCTCGAGGCGAAGACCAGCCCGTCATATGAGGTCGTTTCAAACGCGAAATCGCTTGAGATTTCGATCCGATAATTCAGAGATTTCAATTTATTGACAACCGCATAGTGCAATTCCTGCGAATGCGTCGAAACAAAAACATAATCTATCCTGTGCTGCGCCAGCGATGTCGAAGCGCCGTCGAGCATTTCAACTTCAAAGCCTTGAATGTCGGAATGCAGGATATCGAGATGCGGCGCTTTTCGGCGTTGAAGAAAATCGTCGACTTCAAAATGGCCCTTGCCAACGAAGGCCTGCGTGAACTCGCCTTGATAATTGTTCAATTGGAAATTGGCTGATCCGACGCGCAGATTGCCCGCATCTGGCTCGACCATCATGACCGCAGCGGCGGGACGCTTCTTCTTCAGCCACATCGAATAGTGCGCCCAATAAGCCCCGAGTTCGAGCATCGAAGGGGACTGGGGAAGCACTTTCAAACATTCCTGGAAAACGAATTCTTCGAGGGGTTCGTGAACGCCGCGATTAATGACAAGTATATCGCTAAAGCCTCCGTAATAGGCGTCCTCTCCAGAATAGTAGACGCGATTTCCATTATGGAGGAAAACGAGGTTATCTTGAAGAAAGCCCGCTTGCGGAACTCGCTCGATAAGAAGGTTAATTGGATCGGAGACGATTTCACGAAATCGACCAAGCAGATCGTCGCTAGATGCTTTGGCAGGCACATTCGTTCTTTCAATTAGCTGCTGCAATGCTTCGCCCCTCCGATCACGATAAAAACGCACCGTAACATTCGGCCGTCTCAGGGCCAATCGCGAAAATCAATAGGCAACTCGTCGATCGGAGAGCATCTAGCTAGTCGCCGTCATGCGACAGCGGCTTCTCGAAGCGGATCGCCTCGCCGCCGTCCTCGTAATAATCCGCGATGTGGCCGAAAATCCGGTAGCCGTTCTTCTGGTAGAGCGCGATCGCGCTCTTGTTGTCGGTGCGGACTTCGAGGCGGAGATAGGCCGCGCCATGCGCCTTCGCGGCGCGCTCGCTGGCGCCGAGCAGAAACCGGCCAAGGCCACGCCCCCGTTCGCTCGGCGCCAGCGCGATCGAATAGAGCCGCGCGCGTTTTGATCCTTTGCGGAAGGCGATAAGACTATAGCCGAGGACGTGATCTTGCACGGTCAGCACGAGCATGAGCGCTGTCTTCGCGCTCAAAAAATAGCGAAGGCTGCGGCGCGACAGCCGGTCGGCGTCGAAAACGGCGTCCTCGATCGCCTCGATCGCGGGCAGATCCGCCGGCGTTGCCGGCCGCACTATCATCCCGTCGCCTCCAAATCTAACCGCGCGAGTCTATTCGGCGCGCCACGGATAGGTCCAGGTCTCCGTCAGCGCCTGCGGCCCCCTGCGCAGAAAAGCGCGCAGATCCGTCGCTTGTCCGGCCTCCAGCTGCACGTCGAGCGCCGCCCGAAATCCTTTAGTGTGCGGATTAGGCACGATAAAAGAGCGCACGATCTTGCCCTGGCTGGTTGACGGAACGACTTCGACGAGTTGCGGATCTGGGGCGTAATAGGGCAGGTCGCCACCGATAAAATCGATGATGAAGCGCCGCGTGCCAGGCGTCAGCGGCTCCGGCGAGCCGAGCGCCGCGGCCGTCGTCTGGTAGGTGTTGAGCGCCCGCCCGTTCGGCGAGAGGCGCGTGAGGTTGAGGCTGGCGATCAGACGATAGCCGTAGCTGAATGGCTTGTTGGGCTCCGGCGAATCCTTCGGCGCGAAGGAGGCGACGATATTGTCGTTGGTTTCATGCTCGGTCGGCAGTTCGACGAGATCGACATGGCCTTCGCCCCAACTGTCGCGCGGCTCGACGAAATAGCTCGGCCGCAGCTCATAGGCGAGGTCGAGATCCTGATAATGATCGAAGTTTCGGTCGCGCTGGAGCAGGCCAAATCCTTTGATGTCGCGGTCGAAAAAAGACGACGCTTCCGGCTTCACCGGATTGCGCAAAGGCCGCCAGATCCATTCGCCGGTGCCGGAGTGGATGAGGAGTCCATCGGAATCATGCAGTTCGGGACGAAAATCGTCGTTGAAGCGGTGATCGTTCTCGCCGAGGAAAAACATCGACGTCAGCGGCGCGAGGCCGAGTTTGACGTTCGCCTTGCGCGGAAACAACGTCGTCGAAATTTCGATCGTGGTGTCGACGCCTGGATAGAGATCGAACCGGAAGGCGCCGGTCGTCGATGGGCTGTCGAGCAATCCAAAGATGGTCGCGCGGTCGGCGTTAGGCTGTGGCGTCTCGATCCAGAATTCGCGAAAGAAAGGAAATTCTTCATCGTCTGTTCCGGGCTGAATGGCGAGCGCGCGCGCCGACATGCCATAACGCTCGCCGCGGCCGAGAAAGCGGAAGTAGCTCGCGCCCAGGAAGGCGATCACTTCATCGAAGACGAGCGGCGCGTTCAAGGGATAATGAAGGCGGAATCCTGCAAAGCCTAGATTGACCGGCAAGGGCTTTTCCGGCTTTGTGCGGCCATAGTCAAAAAGGCTCGTCGTGAAGGGAATGGGAGTCGGCAAACCGTCGCGGATGATGTTGATCGTCGCCGGCCTTTTATAGAGATGGCCGAGATGAAAAAGCTGCAGGCGGAACTGACTTCCATTGGCCGCCAGAAACGCCTTGTCCGGCCGGAATCGGATATCGCGCCAGGCGTCGAAATCGAGCTTGTTCAGCGCGTCGGGAAGCGGCGGGATGGCGGCGTCGAATGGCGCGGTCGCGAGATCGCGGGCGCGGCGCACCACGTCTTCAAAATCGAATTTGGGCGTCGCCGGCGCCCCCCTTGCGCCACGGCGGACGGCAAACGGGTCATGAATGCGCTCGAAGCGACAAGGCGCTTGACGAGCGTACGGCGGTCTAGATCGGTCATGAGCACTCAGAATTTGAGGCGGGCGGTTCGACGGCCGCGTTTTTGTTTCGGCGTCCGTTGTTTTTATGGGGGTAAAGGCCTTTTGGGCCGGCGGCAAGGCAATCGCGCGAAGACGACGGAAAATTTGGCCGCGGCATGCGCCCTCGTTAAGACGCGCTCATGTGGGATCGAGGCCGCGGCGGAGCGCGTTCGACGCCTAAGGCGGTAATTTTCTTTGAAAAAGCGCTTGTGTTTTCGGCGAATCGCCCTATTTCTCGTTTTGCCCATTTTCGCACGTGCCTGTGGTCGTGTGTCGGTTGGCGGGGATCCGGACAAGAGGCCGGTTAACCGCCTGAAAAGGACCGACAGCCGGAGGCGAACCGGCGAACCCCGCCAAACGGGGGACGCGACTTAAAGCAACGACGGACCGGGCTTTTTCGTCTCTGCCAGCCTCCAAAGCTGGCTTACCGAAGAGGCTAGTCTATCTTGCCGGGCGTGCGGAGGGGATTTCCCACTCCAAACGAAGGCCATGAACACTCTGGAAGGCGCATTGCGCCATGTCCATGGTGGGCGTGTCCAACGGCGCAGCATCAGATCGGACGCGGACCGCGAGGCTTTGCCTCGTGCCGAGGGGCCGGTCGCGAATGGCGGGTCAACTGAACCTCTCGCGTTTCCACAGCGCGGGCTGCTCAGCATCGCCTTTCACCCCGAAGCTAGTTCGTTCCGGTGCGGAATCTCCGCACCCTTCGAAGGGATGCCGCGATGACCGATCGTATCCTGGAGTTTTTGCGCAACCGCCGAGAAGACGGCCCGTGCCTCGTGCTCGACCTCGATGTCGTGCGCGAAAATTATCTGTCCTTCGCCAACGCTCTGCCGGACACGCGCGTTTTCTATGCGGTGAAGGCGAATCCTGACCCGCGCGTGCTCGAATTGCTCGCCGGACTCGGCTCGTGCTTTGATACCGCGTCGGTCGTCGAGATCGAGCAGGCGCTCGCCGCCGGCGCAACGCCCGATCGCATCAGCTATGGCAACACCATCAAAAAGGAGCGCGACATCCGGCGCGCCTTCGAGCTTGGGGTGCGCCTCTTCGCCGTCGATTGTGAAGCCGAGGTCGAGAAGATCGCCCGCGCCGCGCCCGGCTCTAAGGTGTTTTGTCGGCTGCTGTGCGACGGCGCGGGAGCCGAATGGCCGCTGTCGCGCAAGTTCGGCTGCGACGCCATATTGGCGCCGCGCGTGCTGGAGCGCGCGCATCAGCTCGGCCTCAACGCCCACGGCCTGTCGTTTCATGTCGGCTCGCAGCAAGCCAATCCCGGCCAATGGGACGGCGCGCTGGGGGCCGCCGCGACGATCTTCAAGGATCTCGCGGAACGCGGCGTCGCGTTGCAGATGGTCAACCTCGGCGGCGGGTTTCCGACCAGATATTTGAAAAACGTTCCGACCGTGAAAGCCTATGCGCAAGCGATCCTGCGGTCGCTGCACAAGCATTTCGGCAATCATATCCCCGAGACGATCATCGAGCCGGGCCGCGGCATGGTCGGCAACGCCGGCATGATCGAGGCGGAAGTCGTGCTGATTTCGAAGAAGTCCGCCGACGACAAGGTGAAATGGGTCTATCTCGACATCGGCAAGTTCAACGGCCTCGCCGAGACGATGGACGAGATGATCCGCTATCCGATCCGCACGTCCTTCGACGGGGACGCCACTGAGCCTTGCGTTCTTGCGGGGCCGAGCTGCGATTCGGTCGACGTGCTGTACGAGAAGGATCCCTATAACCTTCCCGTCAGTCTGGAGATCGGAGCAAAGGTGCTGATCGAGGGCACAGGCGCCTATACGGCGACCTATTCCACGGTTGGCTTCAACGGCTTTCCACCGCTCAAATCCTATGTGATTTGAACCGCCCGGACCGACCGCCTCGGCGGGGGACGCTGTGTCTTCCGCCGAATACACCCCCCTTTCTGGTCCCGTACGGCCGGCAGGGCTCCATCGCGAGCCCTTGCTCGGTGCGAGGGTCGTCGCGCATCCCGGCCGTTTGCCGGCGGAGGCACTGATGACCTTGTTGTCGAACCATTTCGTTAATGACGCGCCGCGCTTTTTCGGATTTGTCAGCGAGCCCGAAGTCTATATCGCCGACGAGGCGCCGGCGGATATTTTCCGCCGCGAGGCGTTGCTCGACGCGGCCTTCGGTATGGACCGTTTCGAAAAGACAGCCGAGAGGCTGCGCGAAGGCCGTCTGCCGGCGGCGGCGCTGGTTATGAAGGACGCAGACCGGCTGATCGGTACGTTGCGCTTGTGGCATGTCGACGCTGGCGGCGTCGACGCGCTGCTGCTCGGGCCGCTCGCGATCGAAGAATCATATCGTTCGCGCGGCTTTGGCCGCAGGATGATCGCCGAGGCGCTGTTTCGCGCTTTTGTTGCGGGCCATGCGGCCGTGTTGCTCGTCGGCGACGCGCCTTGTTATGCGGCCTTCGGCTTTTCCCGCCGCCACACGCTGGGCCTCGTCCTGCCGGGTCCGGTCGATGAGGCGCGCTTCCTTGGCCTTGAACTCGTCGCGAGCGCCTTGCAACGCGCAAAAGGCCTCGTCAGGCCAACCGGGCCTTTGGCGCGCGACGATTTCCGCGCCGCCGCCTGAGCCATTTTTGGTCATCAGGGCGACACGGGACCATGGTGAGATTTTGTCCCGCATGTCCTCATGTCGCGTCGGGCGACCTTGACTCTGCTGAACTGTTCGCCTCGCATAGTCGATGCGGACGCCGAGCGCTCCAGCGCATCCCTCAAATATTGATTGGAGAATTTGAATGTCGCAATGGCCGGTGCATGGCGCGATCACAGGTCCAATGGTCCTGATTGGCTTTGGCTCGATCGGGCGCGGAATATTGCCTCTCCTCGAGCGCCATTTCACCTTCGACAAATCGCGCTTCACCGTCATCGATCCCGACCCGGAGAACCGCCATTTGCTCGACGAGCGCGGCATCGCTTTTGTCCAAAAAGCTGTGACGAAAGAGAATTTCGTCGGTCTTCTGAAGCCTTTGCTCACCAAGGGCGAGGGCCAGCCCTTTGTCGTCAATCTCTCCGTCGAGGTGTCGTCCGTCGCGATCATGCGCCTTTGCCACGAGGTCGGCGCGCTCTATATCGACACGGTCGCCGAACCCTGGGCTGGCTTCTATACGGATCCGCGCCTGACACAGTCCGAGCGATCGAACTACGCCCTGCGCGAGGGGGTGCTCGACTTGCGCCGCGCCCTGGGGCTGGGTCCGACGGCGATCTCTTGCTGCGGGGCCAATCCCGGCATGGTGTCCTGGTTCGTCAAGCAGGCGCTGCTCAACGTCGCCGCCGATTGTGGGATCGAGGCGGGCGATCCCTCCTCGCGCGAAGAATGGGCGGAGCTGGCGCGCAAAGGCGGCGTCGAAGGCATCCACATCGCCGAACGCGACACCCAGCGCGCCGCCGCGCCGAAGCCAATGGGCGTCTTTATCAATACCTGGTCGGTCGAGGGCTTCGTCTCGGAGGGGTTGCAGCCGGCCGAACTCGGCTGGGGCACTTTTGAGAAGCACATGCCGCCGGAAGGCAAGCGCCACGCCTTCGGCCCGGATTGCGCCATCTATCTGATGCGCCCCGGCGCCGGCACGCGCGTGCGCTCCTGGACGCCGACCGCCAAGGCGCAACATGGCTGGCTGATCACCCATAATGAATCGATCTCGATCGCCGATTATTTCACAGTGCGCGAGGGAGGCGAAGTAGTCTACCGGCCGACCTGCCACTACGCCTACCGCCCGGCGGACGACGCCGTGCTGTCGCTCGACGAAATGGCTGGACAGCAATGGGTTCAGCAACCGGAAGAACATATTCTCGAAGAGGGCGAGATCGTCGATGGGATCGATGAGCTCGGCGTGCTCCTCTACGGCCATGCGAACAACGCTTATTGGTACGGCTCGCAGCTCTCGATCGAGGAGACGCGGCGGCTCGCGCCGTACCAGAATGCGACGGGTTTGCAGGTCAGCTCCGCCGTGCTCGCCGGCATGGTCTGGGCGTTGGAAAATCCCCGCGCCGGCGTCGTCGAGGCGGATGAACTCGACTTCCGCCGCTGCCTCGAAATCCAGCGCCCCTATCTCGGCCCGGTAATCGGCGAATACACCGATTGGACGCCCTTGAAGGATCGCAATGTCCTGTTTGCCGAGGACCTCGACATGGATAGCCCCTGGCAGTTCAAAAACGTGATCGTGCGGTGAGGCGGCCCGCGTCGCGAGCGCGCTGCGCTGGCGCAGCGTCTCCGGCGAAGCTATTCCGCCGCCAGCTTCATCGGCCGGGGGTCTTGGCGAAACTGATCGAGCAAAATCCGCTCCTCCGCCTTCGCCTCTGCGATGCTGCGCAGCTTGACATAGCCGAAGCCGCGGATTTTTTCCGGGATCGCCGCGAGAGCGACGGCGAGCGCGTGATTATCGGAGGAAAGCCGCTCGATCATCTCATCGAGCAAACTTTGATAGTCCGCAATGAGCTTGCGCTCCAGGCGGCGCTCTTGCGTCAATCCGAATAGATCGAAAGGGGTCCCGCGCAAAAATTTCAGCCCAGCGAGAGCTTTGAGCGCGGATGCAAACCAGGGTCCGAAGCGCGTCTTGAGCGCTTCGCCTTTGCCGTTTTTGCGGCCCAAAATCGGCGGCGCGAGATGAAATTCGAAATTCAGGTCGCCGTCGAACGCCGCGGCGACCTGCCTAGCGAAGCTCCCATCCGTATAAAGCCGCGCGACCTCATATTCGTCCTTGACCGCCATCAGCTTGAATAAGGCGCGCGCCACGGCTTGCGCCAGTTCGTCGCCGCCCGGCGCTTTTTCCCGCTCGGCGTCACGGAACTCTATGCACGACGGACAGATAGCGGCTCGCGTAGGCGGTGTTTTGATAGGCGGTCAGGAACTCGGCGCGTCGCCCGATCAATTCGTCGAGCGTTGGCGCTTTTTGCGGCGCGCCGCCGCCCGCCATCGCCGCGACCGCAGCCGGATCGGCGGCGCCGTGGCGACCCCATAGAAACGCCTGTTTGTTCATTTCGACGGCTTCGCCATTCAGTTCGATGGCCCGAAGCAGCGAGCTGTCGTCGAGCGGAACGAGGCCTTGCTGCCAGGCGTAGCCGAGCATGAACATATTGGCTGCAATCGAATTGCCGAGCAGCGCCTTCGCGGTGGCCGCGGCGTCGACGAAAAATACGCCGTCGCCCGCCGCTTGTCCGATCGCTTGGCGGATCGCTTCGCCCGGCAGGATGAAATCGGGCTGCTGCGTGAAGTCTCCAGGATAAATCTCGCTGGTATTGACGACGACGCCGGTCTCATCCTTGCGGATGGCGGCGCGCACTTGCGCGGAGCCGCAGACGACGAGGTCACAGCCCAGAATGAGGTCGGCTTCGCCGGCGGCGATCCGGACGGCGTGAATCTCGCCTGCCTGCGCCGCGATCTTGACGTGGGTCAGCACCGCGCCGCCCTTTTGCGCGAGGCCGGCCATGTCGATCGAGCCGAAGCCTTTTCCCTCTATATGAGCGGCCATACCGAGAATAGCGCCGATCGTCACCACCCCCGCGCCGCCGACCCCGGCGATGAGAACGCCATAAGGACGCGTTCCGAGCGCAGGGATTTGCGGGCGCGCAGGCTCGGGAAATTCAAGATTCTGGCGAGGCGGCGCCGTTTTGGGCCGCGCTCCGCGCACGGTCACGAAAGCGGGGCAAAAACCTTCGAGGCAGGAAAAATCCTTGTTGCAACTCGACTGATCGATGACGCGCTTGCGCCCGAATTCCGTTTCGAGGGGCTGAATTGAAACGCAATTGGATTTCACGCCGCAATCGCCGCATCCTTCGCAGACGAGTTCGTTGATGATGACACGCTTATCGGGGTCTGGATATTCGCCGCGCTTGCGGCGTCGGCGCTTTTCCACGGCGCAGGTCTGATCGTAAATCAAAACCGTGACGCCGGGAACGCTTGCGAGCTCGCGCTGCACCTCATCGAGTTCGCCGCGGTGATGGATCGAATGGCCGGCAGGCCATTTAAGGTGGCTCGGGTATTTTCCGGGATCGTCGGTCACGACGACGACGCGGGCGACATTTTCCGCAGCGACTTGACGCGCGATCCGGTCGACCGAGAGGCCGCCTTCGAGGCGCTGGCCGCCAGTCATGGCGATCGCCTCGTTGAACAAAATTTTATAGGTGATGTTGGCGCCGGCGGTGACGGCGAAGCGAATGGCCAGAATGCCCGAATGATTGTAGGTGCCGTCGCCGAGATTTTGGAAGACGTGCGAGCGGCGCGAGAACGGCGCCTCGCCGACCCAATTGGCGCCCTCGCCACCCATCTGGGTGAAGCCTTCGGTGGCGCGATCCATCGATTGCACCATATAATGACAGCCAATGCCCGCATAGGCGCGCATCCCGTCCGGCACCTTGGTCGAGCTATTGTGCGGGCAGCCTGAGCAGAAGTAGGGGGTTCGCGTGATCGGCGCTTCGCTGGAGCCGAGCATCGCCTGCGCCCGCTCAAGGTCCTCAAGGCGCCGCTCGAGCTTTTCGCTGCGATTGGCGCGAAGAAGCCGTCGTCCGATGGCGATGGCGACGTCATTGGCGTCGAGCGCGCCCGTGGCCGAGAAGAGCCAGCGGCCGTTTTCGTCTTTTTTGCCGATCAGGGTCGGCTGGCTCGGCGATCCATAAAGCTCCTGGCGCAGCTGCGCTTCGATGAGTGAGCGCTTTTCCTCGACGACGATGATGAGTTCGAGCCCTTGCGCGAATTTGCGCATGGCGAGCGGCTCCAGCGGGAAGACGCAGCCGATTTTGAGGATGCGCAGTCCCAGCGCATTGGCGTCGACTTCGTCAAGCCCAAGATCGTCAAGGGCCTGGCGCACGTCGAGGTAGGACTTGCCCGCCGCTACGACGCCGATCCTTGCCTTCGAGCCGCCTGAGGCGATGGTCCTGTTGAGGCGATTGGCGCGCACCCAGGCGAGCACCGCGTCACGCTTGAAATTATGCAGCCGCTGCTCCTGCTCGAGAACGCTATCGCGCGCGCGGATATTGAGGCCGCCGGGCGGCATAAGGAAATCCGCCGGCGATATGGGCTTAACGCGGTCAAGCGAAGCGTCGATCGTGGCGGTCGATTCGACGGTGTCCTTGAGGCATTTCAAGCCGACCCAAACGCCGGCGAAACGGCTGAGGGCATAACCCAAAAGCCCGTAATCGACGAGCTCCTGGACGCCGGATGGCGACAGGATCGGCATCATGACGTCGATGAAGGTGAATTCTGACTGATGCGCCGTCGTCGAGGATTCGGCGGTGTGGTCGTCGCCCATCAGGGCGAGCACGCCGCCATGTTTTGACGAGCCGGCGAGATTGACATGGCGGAACACGTCGCCGCTACGGTCGACGCCGGGGCCTTTGCCGTACCAGAGTCCGAACACCCCGTCGAAAGCACCTTCGCCGCGCATTTCGGCCTGTTGCGAGCCCCAGATGGCCGTCGCAGCCAGATCTTCGTTGAGGCCCGGCTGGAATCGGATGTCGCTCGGCTCCAGCACGCTCTTGGCGCGCAGAAAACTATGATCCAGCCCACCGAGAGGCGAGCCCGGATAGCCCGATATGAAGCCGGCCGTATTCAATCCGGCGCGGCGGTCGTGCTCCTTTTGCATGAGCAAGAGCCGAACCACGGCTTGCGGGCCAGAGACAAGCGCCCTTTGCTTGGAGAGGTCGTATTTATCGGCAAGGGAGACGGATTTGAGGTACTCGACGCGGTCGACCACGTCCGCCATCGCTTTGATCTCCTGTCCGGAGCTGGCCCTAGCCATCTCGCCACGTTGATCCCTATAGGCCGGGACGACGCAGCTGCCAAGATTTCTAGAGCATCATCGCGTTGCTGACGCAAAGATTTTCAACCGCGATCAGGCGGCGACCGAAGAAGATTTGAACAGATTTTCGCCGCGAACGCATGAGTTCCGCCTGGGCGAGACACAGGGGGCGGGACTTATTCCGCCGGCAGAGGCGTCTTTATGCCGCGATAGACATAAGTAGTCTCTACGGCTGCCTGCTCCTCACTGGCGTGGGCGGCGATCTCAGCGACTTTATGGTGATCGGGCGAAAGATGGCACACCGGGTCCGCCGCGCGAGCGTCGCCCGTCAGCGCGAACGCTTGGCATCGGCAGCCGCCATAATCGATCTCCCGGCGTTCGCAGGAGCGGCAAGGCTCGCGCATCCACCCGACGCCCCGGAAGGCGTTGAAGCCCGGCGAGTGGAACCAGATGTCATGCAGCGAATGATCGCGCACATTCCAGAATTCGAGGCCGGGAATGGTTTCCGCGGCGTGGCAGGGCAGAGCCTTGCCGGACGGGGTAACGTTCAGCGTGCGTTTCGCCCAGGCGCCCATGCAGGCCTTGGGATAGCGGGCGTGATAATCTGGGATCACATGATCGATGACGATGACGCCCATATAGGTATCGCGCGAAGCCTCGACCTCGGCGATGGCGGCGTCGGCCTGCGCTTTCGTCGGCATCAGCGCGGCGCGATTCACGATGCCCCAGCCGTAATATTGAGTGTGGGCGATTTCGACGCGCCTTGCGCCAAGCTCGACGGCGAGCTTCACCATTTCGCCGGCGCGCGAGATATTGGCGCGATGAATGACGGCGTTGACGGTGAGCGGCAGGCCCGCCGCGATGACCCAGGCGGCGACGGCCTGTTTGCGCGCGAAGGCGCCCTCATAGCCGGCGATCCGGTCGGCGGATTTGGCCTCCGTGTCCTGGATTGAGAGTTGCACATGGTCGAGGCCGGCGTCCGCTAGGGCCTCGACGCGCTCTTTCGTGAGGCCGACGCCCGAAGTGATCAAATTGGTATAAAGGCCGACGGAGGCGCAATGAGCCACGATGTCGAGAAGATCGCGCCGCGCCGCGGGCTCGCCGCCCGATAGATGCGCATGCAGCACGCCGAGTGCGGCGGCCTCGGAAAAAACCTTCTTCCATGCCGCCGTGTCGATTTCGTCCGCGCGCGCTTCGAGCTCGAGCGGATTGGAGCAGTAGGGGCAGGCGAGCGGACAGCGATGGGTCAGTTCAGCGAGTAGTCCGACGGGATTGGGGATTTTGACCGGAGCGTTCATAGGTCCACCATGCGTTTGGCGGCGAGACCGCTGAGGAGCCCGCGTACATCGGCGTCGATGCGGGCGTGGTCGGCGGCGTAGACCGCGGCAAGATCGTCAACGATCAATTCGATCGTCGCCGCGCCGTCGCAGCGCTGCAAAATGGCGACGGCGATCGCGTCGACCTTGACGACGCGCTCAGGGGCGAGCAGCAGCCATTCGCCGCGCGTCTCGTCCAGCTTCAGCCTCACCCCGCGCGGCAGGCGCGGGACGAGGCCAGCCGCTTGCACCGTTTCGCTCACGCCGCTTCTCCGCGCGACTTGCCGCCGATGGATTTCGCGATGGTTCCGGGCCGCCACGCCCCCGGCGGAATCTCCCCCTCAACATAGGCGCTCCACAAAGCGTCGAGCTGCGCCCAAAGAACCGCGCATTTGAATTCGAGGGCCTTGATGACGAGGTCCTGCTCGGCGCGCGTCCCGGCATGCGCTATGGCGTAATTCAGGGCGAACTCAGCGTCGCGCTTCGCCTGTGGCGGCCGCTGCGAGAAATAGGCGAGGGTTTCCTTGCTAACAAAACTGTAATGCGCCAGCATGCCGGCGACGCGCTCGCCGATGATGTTCGGCGAGAACAGTTCGGTCAAAGACGACGCGACCGCCTCGGTAGCGCTGCGGCTTCGGCAGAATTCCACGTAGGCCTCCACGGCGAAGCGCGTTCCGGGCAGAATACCCTCGGTCGACGCCACGTACTCACGCGGAAAACCCAGACTGTCCGTCAGCTTCAGCCAGCGCTCGATGCCGCCGTCGCCTTCGCGCAGGCCATCATGATCTTCGATCCGCTTGCGCCATTGGCGGCGGTCCTCCGGCTTGGTCAAGCGGGTCAGCACCGTCGCGTCCTTGACCGGAATCATCGACTGATAATAGTAGCGATTGAGCGCCCAGGCCTGCACTTCTTCATAAGAGCAGCCGCCGCTGTGCAAGCGGCGATGAAAGCGGTGCAGATTGTGGTAGCGTTCGGCGCCGACCTGGCGCAAACGTGCCTCCAATTCCGCGGCCGGCAATTTCGCCGAGTCATCGCTCATAACGCCACCTCCATCCCATCATGGGAGACGTCCCACCCGGCTTTCTCGACGCTTGCGCGCTCTTTTGAATCCTCGATCAGAACAGGATTCGTATTGTTGATATGGACATAGATTTTTCTGGCGATTCCGCTAGTGGCGAAGCGCGCCATAGATCCGTTGTCGCCGCTCATCGCGACATGGCCCATGCGATGCGCCGTTTTTGGCGATAGACCAAGCGCGACCATCTCGTCGTCCGTGTAGGTCGTCCCATCGAAGAAAAGGAGCTCAGCGCCGCGCAATCGCTTTAGAACGCGCTCGCTGATGTCTGAGCAGCCCGGAACGTAAAAGAAGCTTTTGTCGCCGTCGCTGATTTCGAGCCCGACCGTCGACTCGCCTTCTTCGCCGACGTCGACTACATCGCGCTCAAGATAGAGCGGGATCTTGCCGGGCACGGGAAAGGGCGTGATCCTGAGCCCAATGCCGGTATCGACCGCAGCCTCGAGCTCAACGGCGCGCGTTTCAACGAGGTCCTTGTTCAAAACCCCGAAGATGCTGGCTCCCGCCACTTGGGCCAAGGTCGCGCGGCTGCCGAAGACAGTGAAAGCCTGCTGCTCGCGGAGCGTCAAAAGGCCGGCCAGATGATCGACGTCGCCGTTCGTGACGAACACCGCCAAAATAGGAGATTGTCTGCATGCTCCACGCGGATGCAGCGCTGGCGAATTGATGATCTGCTGCCGCAGGTCAGGCGAGGCGTTGAGGAGCGCCCAACGCTCGCCGTCGGCGCTCACGGCCAGACTGGACTGGCTTCGCACCCTGACGCGTCTATCCCCGTCCCAAGCCAGCCGGCAAACCGGGCAGTTGCAATTCCATTGCGGAAAGCCGCCGCCCGCTGCCGAGCCGAGAACGAGTATGCGCAAGGCGCGAGCCGATCAACCGATTAGCTTCAGATTTCGGCCGAAGCGTAGCTGGTGACTTCCATGCCAACGCAAACTTCAGTAATGACAGGGGTCGTCCAAGCCATGTTAAGCCTCCTTAAGTTGACGGGCACGAGCCGGGCTAATGTTTCCTACCGTGAACAGGGTCTTAGCCCGTCCAAATCTGGATATAGCATCGGGTCCTTGGTCTTGCCATGTTTTTTTTTATGACGGTCCCCAGCTGAAGCGTCTAAGCGTTTGATTAGCATGGATTAATCGCCATTTTTGCGGCGGGATGTTTGTTTCGATGGAAATCATAGTCCGCCCCGATGGATTGGGCAGCGCATGATCTTAACAGGGCCTTGGAAGCATCCTCGAAAGTTTTTCAGGTCAAACGGAAAATATCGTCAAGGCCGCGGAAGTCTTTCGAGCTTTTTGAGGGAAGTCTTAGTTCGAATACGGCGAACATGACTGCGCCGGCTGCTTCAAAGCCACGTCCGCGTCTCGGCCGCTTTTTTCTCATACGATTCAATTGCCTCGAGCTTTTCCATCGTAAGGCCGATGTCGTCGAGACCGTTGCTGAGGCAATGCTTGCGAAAGGCGTCGATTTCAAACTTGATCAGGCCGCCGTCGGGACCGCGGATCTCCTGCGCCTCAAGATCGATGGACAAAGTGGCGTTGGCGCCGCGCTCGGCGTCGTCCATCAGTTTGGCGAGGTTTTCGGGAGAGACGACGATCGGCAATATGCCGTTCTTGAAGCAGTTGTTATAGAAAATATCGGCGAAGCTCGTGGATATGACGCAGCGCACGCCGAAATCGAGCAAAGCCCAGGGCGCATGCTCGCGCGATGAACCGCAGCCGAAATTATCGCCCGTGACAAGGATCTTGGCGTTGCGGTAGGCTGGCTGGTTCAAAACGAAATCGGCGTTTTCCGAACCGTCCTCATGGTAGCGCAGCTCGGCGAAAAGGCCCTTGCCGAGACCGGTCCGTTTGATCGTCTTCAGATATTGCTTGGGAATGATCATGTCGGTGTCGACATTGGTGATTTTCAGCGGCGCGGCGACGCCGGTCAGAGAGGTGAATTTTTCCATCGCTCGATCCCGGCCGCCAACAGCGGCGGCTTCATCCATCTGGCGCCCTGCGGCGACGCAGGCGCGCCGCTTATTGGGAAAAGCTCTTAGCAAAGCGCTCCCGCCGAGGCAAATCGCGCCCCCGCCCCGCGCCGGAGCTCTAACGCGCGGCGTCCTCAATCGCTTGCATGTCCTCATCGGAGAGGCCGAAATGATGGCCGATTTCGTGCACCAGCACATGCGTGATGATGTCGCCCAAACTGTCTTCCCCGTCGGCCCAGAAATCGAGAATCGGGCGGCGGTAGAGCCACACCATGTTAGGAAACTGTCCGGTGGCGAGGGTCGCCGCACCCTGCGCGAGGCCTTGGCCGCGAAAAAGGCCCAAAAGATCGAACTCGGTCTCGCACTCCATGTCCCTCAGCGTCTCTTCGTCGGGAAAATCCTCGACCCGGATGACCACCCCTTCGCAGAGGCGGCGGAACTCCTCCGGCAGTTCGGCGAAAGCGTCTCTCGCCATCCGGTCAAAATCCTCCATCGTGGGGGCGGCGATCTTGGTCCAATTGGGCCAGTTGGAGGCCATTGGCGTCTTCTTTCGTCAAAGGCGTTGCTGACGCCGCGCGCCCGCCGCTTCGCAAAGCGCTTCAATCGTGGGCTGGACGGCGCCGTCTGATCCGTACATAGAGGGCGCCGGCGCCGCCATGCGGCCGGGACGCCTCCTCGAAACCGACCACGAGAGAATGATATTCCGAGCTGCGCAGCCATTGCGGGACGCTCCGGCGCAGGACGCCGGCCGCCTCGCGCTCGAACGGATCTCCATCCGAGGCGTCGCGGCCGCCCTTGCCGGTCACGACCAGCGCCACCTTCGCGCCTTCGCGCTGGGCTTTCCCGAGGAACTGGCGCAGGGCGACGAAAGCCTCCTGGCGGCGCAGGCCATGCAGGTCAATCGCCGCGTCCGGCGCAATACGCCCGCGCGAAAGCTTTTGCCGGAGCTTGCGCTCGAGCGGGGCGAGCGACGGCGGCCTTGGACGCCCGGCGGCGGGCTGCTTCGGCCGCTGCGCGCCGCTCTCGCTTATCGGCCGCGGCGCGGCGGGTTTAGCATCTGGCGCTTCTACCGGCGCCGGAGCGGGCGCCTGCGGCAGCACGCGGGACGGACGCGGCGACACCGTCTTGGCCACGGCAAGCCACAGTTCGATCTCTTCGGCGCGCAACGGGCGCAGCAGGCCTCTGCCGAAAGATGAAGCGCTTTCCTTCACCGGAGCGAACCCTCCTCGACGGGAAGAAAAACCACGAATTCGCCGGCGTGCCGGACATCGCCGGCGCGGGCGCCCGCTTCATCTCCAGATCCGAAGAAAATATCAGCGCGTGCGGGACCAACTATAGCGGAGCCGGTGTCCTGCGCAATCATCAGGCGGCGGAAGCGCGTCCCCGTGGGCGACCAGGGAATCGCGGCGTCGATCCAGATCGGGGTTCCATAGGCATAGAGGCTGCGGTCAATTGCAAGGGATCGCAGCTTCGTGAGGCTTAAGCCGGCGCCGCCGAGCGGCCCGGCATCCGGGTTGAGGTCCGGGGCCGAGGCGAAAAACACATAGGACTGGTTGCGTTGCATCAGCGCCGCGCCTTGTTCGCCCGGCTCCTGGCCATGCGCTCTGATCCAATGCTTCAGCGCCGCCAGCGACATATCGGAGGCGGCGATCGCCCCCTTTTCGATCAGAATGCGCCCGATCGAAGCATAGGGCCAGCCGTTGCGTCCGGCGTAGACGAGACGCAGCATGCGCCCGTCCGCTAGGCGCACGCGGGCGGAGCCTTGCACCTGAATGAAAAAGACCTCAACGCGGTCGCCCAGCCAAACGATCGGCTGCGCATGCGCTTGAAGCGCTCCGGCTTCGATCGCCGCGCGATCGGGGAGCGGGATTGCGCCGAGGGCGGGACGGGACAGGATCGGGACCGTAAAGCGGCTTGTCCGAACCAGCGATCCGTCGACGATCGGCTCGTAATAGCCGGTAAAAAACCCAGCCGTCGCGGCGCCGTGCGGCGCCACTCGATATGGCCGGAAATTCGCCTCGAAAAAACGCCGCGCCTCCACGCGGGTCGGCGGAGGCGGCGGGAGGGCGCGGCGGCAGACCGCGCACCAGGCTGGGGACGGCGGGACGGCCTCGCGCAACGAGGCCCGGCCTTCGACGATCGCGGCGCAAGCGCGCCGAAAGACGGCGAAGGCTTCGCGGTGATTATCGTCGGAAAAGCCCGGCAGATCGCCGAAGGGCAATGGCGAAAGATAGTCTTCCGCTGGAGCGTGCGCTGGAGCGTGACGATTCAGGACGCCATTCATCACGCTCTCACCTTCCGACATCAATGCATTCTGGGATCCGAAAACTCTGCAACTTTTTGCGAACAGTCCTTTCACGCAGGCCGACGCCGGCGAATGCGCCGGAGTTGATCCGCTCAGTTTTGTGCGCGGCGCGTCAACGGCCGACCCCGGTCGAGGCGAGCTTCCAGTTCGGGTCGCGCGAGGAGACGTCGCGCGCAAAGCTCCATGTGTCGTTGATCTCCACGACCTTGTCGGCGCTGCCGTCGATGACGGCTCCGTCGGCGTCGCGGGTCGCCGTGATCATCTGCGCCGTAAAGCGCAAGGTGATCTCCGCCATACGGCCGTGCATATTGGCGTCGACGACCGAGCCATTGTCGATGGCGACGAAAGTGGTTTCGACCTTTTCGCGACGCTTTTCACGCTCGGACAAGGCGGCGGCGAAGCTGTCATAGACAGGCTTGTCGAGCAAATTCCGCAGCACCTGGCGATCGCCGTCGGCGAAGCTGGTCACGATCATTTCATAAGCCGACTTCGCGCCGTCCAGAAACGGCTTGAGCGCGAAAGCTGGATCGGCCGCGGCGATGGTGTCGAGCCCCGCCCATGCTTTCGAACCGGGCTCCGCATAGGGCGCCCAGCGCTCGGCCGGCGCGGCCGGCGCCGCCTTCGCTGGGGGCGCTACCGGCAGGGAGACGATCTTGGCGTCCGAATCGACCGGGCGTCGCGGCGCGTCGCTGATGAAAGGATTGCGCGGCGGCTTCTCCTCGCCGGTGCGCGCGCCAAGGATGCCGCGCAGCTTCCACACCACGAAAGCGGCGAGAAGAGCGAAGATTATCGTCGAAAAATCAAAAGAATTTTGCATCGCTGCACCCGCCGCCTTGGCTGTCCCGCGGATTCTTGCGCCGCGGGTCCATTCTTATCATATATTTGGGAAGAAGGCCGCTGAAGTCCAGTGTAGGCGACGGCTGACGGGTCCACCTCAATCGAACGGCTTCGCATGCGCCTTAGCGCTCGGCTTCCGCTTTTCGTAGCGCTCTGGCTTGTCGCAGAGTTCGTAGCTTTTGCGTTTGTCTCCCACGCTGTCGGCTTCGGCGGCGCTATCTTTCTTTGTATTTTGACGAGCCTTGTCGGCGTCGCGACGCTACGTCGTCTCGGACTATCCGCCGCATTGCGGCTGAGTCGCGCGATGGCGATGCGCTCCCATGAACAGGCGGGCCTGTCGCGCGATGCTGTCGTCGACGGGACGCTGATCGGGCTTGGCTCAATCTTGTTGATTCTGCCCGGATTTGTGTCGGACTTTTTCGGCCTCGCGCTTGCCGCGCCTTCGGTCAGGGCCTGGATCAGCGACAGGCTCCAGATGGGCAGGACAAGCCGGACGCCCGGAGGGCGCGCCGGCCCGACGCTCGTCGATCTCGATCCGCACGAATGGTCTCGGATCGATCCATCCGACGCCGCCGCCGAGCCGGGTAAATTGGGACGAGGCGAAATCCGCTCCTGACGTGGCGGCGGAGAAGCCGGAGAAGCCGGAGAAGCTTAAATCTCGGCCTCCTGTTTCGGCTCGCGATCCCGCTGCAGACCCGAGCGCCGCCGCTCGAACAATGATCGCGTGAGCGTCAGCAAAGGCGAGGCGAGACGGTTCAGATCCTCGGCGCGGGCGACGAGAGTTTCGCCTCGGGTCAATTCCCGATCGAGCGCCGCCATCGTCGCCGCGAGGCCGGTGTCGTCATCGTGAAACCAGATCGGCAGAATGCGGGCCCAGGCGAGGGCGAGGCCTTGCAGCTTGACCGCGCCGACGGCGCCTTCCGAATCGATTCCGGCCGCCTCCAGCATGAAGCGCATCGAATTGATGGTGAGGCGATTGACCGCGGCGGCGGCGATCGGATCGCGGCGCGTCCAATCGAACACGCCCTCAACGCCAAGCTTATAGGGCGCCAATGCGTCGAGACGGCGCATCAGCACGTCGAACAGCCGTTCCTTGGCGGGCTCGCCAGCCAATTCGTCGCCGAGGCCGTCAAGCACCTTTTTGTCGATCTTGCGGAAGAAAACCGGGAGAACGGCGCCTTTCGAGGGAAAAAAATCGCGAAAGGCGGAGAGCGAGAGATTGGCCCTGGTGGCGACGTCGGAGATCGTGATGTCGTCCCAGTTGCGCTCGCCGGCAAGCTCCATCAGCGCTTCGACGATGGCGTCCCGCGGATCCTTCGGCGTCGTCTTTAGGTCGTCGGCGGGCTCGTCCTTCGCGCCGCCCAACCCGCCGCCTTCGTGCTTTTTGCTCATCTTCGCCTCCGGATCATGAGCCGACGCGCCTCTCCCTGAGCGGCCCTCATTCTCGAATGTCAATCTAGCGAGTGTAGGCCCGGCTTCCAAGGGCTGCCGTCAACGTCGGACTGCGGCTATTTCGGCGAGAGAGCGTCATGTATCGCTCTGCAAGGCTGGTCGACTGGGACCCACCGGCCGTTCCTGAGATTGAGCCGGCAGCCGCCATTATTGATCGACACCAGGCTCGAAACGAATGACGGCGCGAGCAGCACCGATCCGAAAGCGTTGGGAAGGGAGACAAGCCCGATCTGCCCGAGATGCTGGGTAATCGAGGCACATTTCTGAAAAGCCTTGATTTCCTGGCCGTCGGTCAAAAGGACGCTGCAGCGGGTCGGGCTGGCGTCGAGAAAAACCTGAATGTCGGCGAGCCGGGCGTAGTTCAATGCGCCGGGCGTCGCGCCCTGCAAGGCGAGAAAAGCGTCCTCCGCGGCGGCTGGCAGTCGCCCCATCGCGAGGAAAGCGGCGAAAGCGGCGACCGATCGTAACGCCAGAGAAAAGATTCGCATGAGGGCCTTGCGCGATTTCGATACTGCTGAATTTTTAAAGCGTCCCGATCTTTTATCGCGACGTGGCTGACGCGCGCAAATGCCTGGCGCTTTGCTTCAAACGGCAAGCCGAATACTCAGAACCTAGCCAGCAAGAGCTTCCGCGCGGGCGCGTGCGGCCTCAACGGCGCGCAGGAGCAGCGGCGCGAGGCCGTCGCGCGCCATAAGCGAGTCGAGCGCCGCGGCGGTCGTGCCGCCGGGAGAGGTGACGCTTTCGCGTAATTCGGCCGCCGTTTTGTCGCGGCTTTTGAACAATAATTCGCCCGCGCCTTCGACTGTCGCGCGCGCGAGACGCTGGGCGGCGTCGGGTGGCAGGCCAAGGGCGGCGCCCGCCTCGGCGAGACATTCGGCGAGATAAAATACATAGGCGGGTCCCGAGCCGGAAATGGCGGTGACGGCGTCGATTAGCCGCTCCTCCTCGACCCATTCGAATGCGCCTATCGCGCCCATCAACGTCTCGATCGCGGCGCGGCCCTTGGCGGTCAGCTTTGCGCTTGTAAACAGGCCTGTCGCGCCGCGCCCTACGGCCGCCGGCAGATTCGGCATGGCGCGGACGATCGCGCCCGCGTCAGGCAGCCGCCCCGCTATATTGGCGATCGTCTTGCCCGCGACAATCGATACGACAAGGGTCTGCGGCCCGGCGAATGCTGCGAGAGAGGCAGTTTGCGTGCTGGCCTCATCGAGGGTCTGCGGCTTGATCGCCAGAACGAAGACCTCCGGCGCCGGAGCCGACGCATTGAGCGCGATCCCTTTTTTGGTTGCAAGTTCCAGTATGTCCGGGTTGGGATAGGGGTCGAGCACTAGAACGCTCTGCGGATCGAGCCCCTGGTCGAGCCAGGCCCGCAGCATTGCCCCGCCCATTTTTCCAGCTCCCGCCAGAACCAGCGAGGCGGGAAAACGTTTATGCGCAGGCGCGGGCACGTCTTAAGCTTCACCCTCGGTTTCGAGCATGACCGTCTCGATCGCCTCGCGGCTGGTTTTGCCCGCCCAAACGACAAATTGGAACGCCTGATAATAGCGCTCGCAGGCGCGCACGGCGCTTGTCAGAACGGTCTGGCATTGGTGGCTGTTGAGCTCTGCGCCGCCCGCCAAAACAATTGCGTGGCGGAACATGACGACGCCGTCATCCGGCCAGACGTCGAAATGCCCGAGCCACAACTGCTCGTTGATCAAGGAGATCAGGGCGGCGACCTCGCCCTTGCGGGCCGCGGCGGCCTTAAGGTCGAAGGCGCAGGCGACATGCAGCGCCTCGAGATCCTCTAGCCAGGTGAAAGCGACGTTATAATCGGTCCAGCCCCCGGCGACGGTGATCGAGATCTCGTCCTCTTCGTCGCGGTCAAAAGGCCATTGGTTATGCGCGGCCAGCCTCTCGATCAGATCCACGGGATGTTCAGAGCGGACGGCTTCGAATTGCAAAAGCGTCATTCCAGGGCCTTTGAGGAATGCGGCGAGTGGCGTTTCCGCCAAAGGCCGCGACAGCACAGCGCGATGACGCGCATCCGATGTTTCGGAAAGCCGGTTGGCGTTTCTCGCGCCAACTCAAAACCTCGTTCGACCTTCCGAGTAGGAAGGAATCACAACGTGACCTGCTTGCGCAACTGGTCGCGGGCAGGTTGTCCCCTGCCTAACAAGCCCCAGGGCAGCGCGCCAGCAGTTTCGCGAAAGCCAGCCAGCCGTGGCGACGCCGCCCTCTCAAGGCGAAAAATGCAACTTATAGAGGAAGATCGGCCGATTTTAGCTCGAACGGAGGCGTCAATGATGGCCGCCCCCAAAAAAGAACCGCGCGTGGGCGGTCTCCGACGCGGTCTCAGATCGGGCGGAGGCTCCGTTCGCAAAATCGCGAAATATCCTTAATCGCCGGTGCGGTCGGCCTTGTTCGCGATTGCCGCTTCAAGGGCCGCCAGCCGCGCGCTCAGGCGTTCGTTCTCGTCGCGCGCCTTGGCCGCCATCTCTTTCACCGCTTCGAACTCCTCGCGCATCACCACGTCCATCGTCGCGAGCAGGCGCTCGAGCTGGCCTTTCATGGCGGTCTCGGCTTCGCGGCGCACGCCTTGCGCCACTTCCGTCGCATCAGCCATCAGACGCGTAAAATCTTCGAAAACCTTGTTCTGCGTCATGTCGCATCCATGTGAAGATCGCGCGGCGTCCGGTCCGCTCGCGCTGCGGAACAATAATCGCGCCCGCGTCATGCGGGCCGCTTTAGCACAACCGGCCGCGCCTGACATGGGCGCGTTAGGATTTCGCCGCAAGATCGGCGCGCGCTTGACGCCGCCGCGCCAGCGTCGCATCACGCCACGACGTCTGGAGCGAAGATGCCTTTTCTTATCGCCTACCCGGTCATCGATCCGGTGCTGGTGTCGATCGGTCCATTTCCGATCCGCTGGTACGCGCTGGCCTATATCGCCGGGCTCGTGCTTGGCTGGACCTATGCGCAATATCTCGTCCGCCGCCCGGAACTTTGGGGTCCGCAGCCACGCCCGGACCCCGCTTGCATTGACGATCTTCTGGTCTATGCGGCGCTCGGCGTCATTCTCGGCGGCCGGCTCGGTTATGTGTTATTTTACAATCCGGCGTTCTACCTCGTTCATCCGCTCGATATTTTCAAAGTATGGCAGGGCGGCATGTCGTTTCATGGCGGCTTCGCTGGAACAACGGTCGCGGTCTGGCTTCTCGCCAAGACGCGCGGCCTCGCGGCGGTGCGACTAGGCGACGTCGTCTGCGCCGTCGTTCCAATCGGGCTTTTTCTTGGCCGCATCGCCAATTTCATCAAGCCGGAGCTATTGGGCCGTCCGACTGACGTCCCGTGGGCGATGGTCTTTCCAGGCGCCGGTCCTTTAGCGCGCCATCCGAGCCAACTTTACGAGGCGGCGCTTGAGGGCGTCGCGCTATTTCTTATTTTAAACGCAGCGGTGCGTCTTGGCGCGTTGCGCCGTCCGGGGCTTGTCACCGGAATATTCGCGGTGGGCTATGGCGTCGCGCGGATCATTTGCGAGTTTTTCCGCGAACCAGATCCGCAATTGGGCTTTTTATTTGGGGGAGCCACCATGGGGATGCTGCTGTCGTTGCCCTTGATCGCCGCGGGCGCCCTCCTGATCGCTTGGACGTCGCGCCAAAAGGCGGCGCTCGCATGAATGCGCTTGAAACAATCCTTCGCGAGATGATCCTCGAAAACGGGCCGATCAGCCTTGACCGCTACATGTCGCTGGCCCTCGGCCATCCGGTCTATGGCTATTACAGAACCAAGGTTGCGATCGGCGCCAAGGGCGATTTCATCACCGCGCCCGAGATCAGCCAGATGTTTGGCGAACTGATCGGGCTTTGGTGCGTCGAGGTGTGGCGCTTGATGGACGCGCCGGCGCGCTTCAATCTGGTCGAACTCGGCCCCGGCCGCGGCACGCTGATGGTCGATGCCCTCCGCGCCGTCAAGGTCGCGCCTGAGTTTTTGGACGCGCTCGAAGTTCATCTCGTCGAGATCAGCCTGCCGCTCCGCGACATCCAGCGCGCCGCCCTCGAAGGACGTGGCGTCAAGGTGGTCTGGCACGCCAGCCTCGATGAGATCCCTCCCGGACCGGCGATTTACATCGCCAATGAATTTTTCGACGCTTTGCCGGTGCGTCACTATGTGCACAAGGATGGCGGCTGGCGCGAAAGGCTCGTCGGCCTCGACGAAAGTGGACGTCTCTGCTTCGGTCTTGGGACGGCGCATGAGACGGCGATCGCGGCGACAGGCGAGCCGAATGACATTCTCGAGGTCGGCGTCGCCGCTTCGCGCTTAATGACTCAGCTTGCGGTGCGGATTGTGACGCAGGGCGGAGCGCTTCTGGCGCTCGATTACGGCTATGCCGAGCCCGCGCGAGGAGAAACCCTGCAGGCGTTGCGCGCGCATAAATTCGTCGATCCTCTAACCGATCCGGGCGAGGCCGACCTCACCGCGCAGGTCAATTTCTCCGGCCTCATTCGCGCCGCCCGGGGCGCCGGGGCCGCCGTTCACGGACCTGTGGAGCAGGGGCGGTTTCTGGCCCGCCTTGGCATATTCGAGCGCGCCGCGATGCTGCAGCGCGACGCCAGCCACGCCCAGAGGGCGGACATCGAGGCGGCGGTAGAGCGCCTCGCGGGCGAGGGGCCGGGCTTTGACCGCCCCGCAGACATGGCGCGCCTGTTCAAAGTGATCGCCGTGACGCAGCGCGATTTCGATCCGCCGCCGGGGTTTGTCGAGAGCGCGAATGAGCAAGCCTGAGGCTTGCGCGCTGTTTGCGCCGTCGCTGCGGGTTCCTGGCGTCGCGCACGGCTTTTTCACGCGTAATGGCGGCGTCTCGGTCGGCGTCTACGCCAGCCTCAACGGCGGCGTCGGCTCGAAGGACGCGCCGGAAGCGGTGGCTGAGAACCGGCGTCGGATGGCGGTGGTTCTGCGCGTCGACGCCGACATGCTCCTCGTGCCCTACCAGACCCATTCCGCCGACGCGCTCGTCGTCATGGCTCCTTGGGACGAGCGCCCCTGCTGCGACGCAATCGTGACTTCAACGCCGGGCGTCGCGCTCGGCGTCACCGGGGCCGACTGCGGCATGGTACTTTTCGCCGATCCCGAGGCGCGCGTCGTCGGCGCCGCCCATGCGGGCTGGAAGGGCGCGCTGACCGGCGTGCTCGAAGCGACTCTCGACGCCATGGAGAGCCTCGGCGCGCGGCGCGCCGCGACGATCGCCGCCCTGGGTCCGGCGATCGGCCAGAAAAGCTATGAGGTCGGGCCGGAATTTTGCGAGCGATTTGTCGAGGCGGGCGAGGCCTATTCCGCGTTTTTCGCGCCCTCGGAGACAGAGCCCCGCTTCATGTTCGATCTTGCCGGCTTCATCGGCGCGCGCCTCAGCGCGGCGGGCGTCGGCGCCTTCGAGGATCTTGCGCTCGACACTTACGCCGATCCGCAGCGTTTCTTCTCCTATCGCCGCTCGGTGCACAAGCAGGAGCCTGATTACGGCCGGCAGATTTCGGCGATCGCACTAATTTAGCGGCCAAAATCGCCGGGTGGCCCGTGAGGCTGAGCGTCCGCCAACGCTCATTCGCGCCAGATTTCGCGCTACCAATCGAGCGCCCGTGGTTCGCGTGGGCGGTCTTTCGAGGCTCGGCCGAGCATGTCTCACGGCAACGCGGATATCGAAAGCACATTGGATGCGCGCGAGGTGAAATCCGCCACATGGATAGGCGTGACGAATACGCCATCAATCCTCCACGGCGGTTGCGTCGAATGGAGCGTCAACGCGAAGGCTCGCTCCGCCCTTAAAGTTAGGAGGAAACGATGCGTCCCTGGCGAGACATCATCAGTTCAAACGCCTGGCAAGAAGTCATGCGAAAACACGACTCGACGGCCCATTTATCGGTCGGGAAGAGGCTTGAATTGATCGTCAACAAGGACGTAACCACGCCGGCAAGGCTACGCGTCCAGATCGGTCAGAAAATCGACGCCTACCACAAAATATCGAAGACCAACAAGGTCCTTCTGGTCCCGCGCCGCAGCGAGTTGCTGATCATCGCGGGCATGGCGGAGACCTACCTGCAAAAATTCAATGTCGATATGGACAAAGCCAAGCAGCGCGCGCGTTGCGGAGAACAGCAGTTTCGCGACGGCTACAAGCCCACAGGAATCGATAAATGGGACAAATCGATCTACACAGGCCAGTATGAAGGTGGCGCGCCGTGGAATGAGTTATTAGACCGCAACATGCTGACCCTGGCGCGGCGGGCGCGGCGCAAAGCCGCCTACCTGCAGATGCTGGGTAAATGCTACGACAATCCGGTCTTGTCCGATCCGGCGGCGCTGCTCGCCTATCTTAAAAAGCCTCAGGAGGTTTCTTCCGACGGAGCCATCGGCCTTTATCCGGGCGTCCGGATGGAGGCGCTGGACCCGATGCACAGGCCTTATGAGTTCAAGATGCGCAACGGCCAAGTCGAAATCAACGACGGGCTGGAGCCGGTCAACATCACCTATTTGTTCAAGCAATGGATCGACACGGTCAACCAGCACCACGCGCCGTTCTTCCTGTGGCTCGAAGCCAGTCCTATTTGCCTTGACGACAGCAAGGAAAACATCGCCGCGACGCGCAGCGTCAATTATATCCGTGCCGACAAAGGGCAGGGCGTACCGGGATTCGATAAATTGTTCGTCGTCTCGATCTCGCCCGTCGGCATGTCGCAGGCCCCGCTCGGCCAGCTCGGCGCGTCGTCAACGCGGTGCGACACGTCGACGTTCAGCGCGACGGACAAAAAGGGTGGCCCGGGCTGCGCCGCCTACGTCCATACCGACGACGGCGCGCTATTCATCGCCGAGCACAGGGAGGGCTATTTCCACCACTCCAGTTTTCTGTCCGGCGGGGCGGTTCAATGCGCCGGCATGATCCGCATCGAACAGGGCAGGGTGAAATTCGTCAGCAACAATTCCGGACACTACAAGCCGCCGAAGGAGAGGCTGTTGAAATTCGTCCGAGAGCTTTGGCGTTGTAATCTCGTGGACGAAGACGCGACGAGAGTGATATGCCACGGCGGACGGGATTTCGACGGAACGGTGCAACAGTTCTTCGACAATTTCGCGACGCTGTGCCGGCGCGGCGCGGGTGGCGGCATTGGGATGGAGGCCGCCGCCCGCATTTGGCTATCATAGCGGCGCGCAGCCACCGCTTTCCTCCTCGTAATCCACCTGCATCAAATAGAGTCCGTCGAGCGGCGGCACCATGCCGCAGCGGCGCCGGTCGCGCGCCTCCAGCGCTGCGACAAGATCGGCGAAGCTCCATTGCCGGAGCGATATGCTCCGGGGCGGCGCCCGGCTCGGCGATAGCCGCGTGGTGTTGCCTTGACACAACCATTGCATTCGTCGGTCTCGCCCGCTGGAGTGGGTGGCGCTGGGTCTCGATCGCTTGCGGAATGGTGGGATTACGCCTTCCGGGGCCGGCGAGGCGGCTTTTTTTTGTCCGCATTTGCCGAGTCTTGCGCCGCTTTCAATGCGACTCGAATATGCAAACCCGCAGCAGTGGCCGCCCAAGGTCTGGCCGGCGGCCGACGGAGGTTGGAGGAGCGCGCGGCGCGGCCGCCGCTGGGTTTGTCGCTACTTTGTTGTTCCCAGTTGTCGTGACGGCACAACAAGAACCCGCGGATTGGCGTTGCGATAGATCCTCGTCCGGATTGAGCGTCTTCTTGGCTTCATTCCCCAATCCGCGCCTGCGCTGATACTGTTGCGCCCTGCATCCTGGCGGCGCGGGCTATGATTTTGAATTTGCCCCAAAGAGATTTAACATGACAGAAGTGATATCCAATCAAGTTTTCGACGCCACATCAGCGCGCGCAACCGAACGCCGCATCTACACGCCTTGGGTTCTCCTCGTTATCGTGGCGGCTGCGGCGGCGCAGATCTCCGTCTTCCAGCTTGGCCTTTATCACGTGTCAGCCGACGAAAGCGCGCGAATCCTAATGGCGCACAGCCTGTCGTGGGGGAACGTGCTCGAACCTTGGATCTGGCCACCGTTTTACAAGATCTTTGTCGGCCTGGGGTTGCATCTCTATGGCGATTTGTTTGTTGTGCCACGCGTACTTGTTGGCGCGGCGGGCCTCATCACAATCATAGCGCTGGTCCATGTGGCCGACGCGTTCTTTGCGGACCGCTGGATAAATCTTGGGACGGCGGTGCTTGCGGTATTCGTCCAGCATCGCTTGGTGCTGAGCGTCGTCCCAATGTCCGACATTTATTTTTTCCTGTTCGTAATAATTTCTAGCGTTTTTGTCGTGCGATGGCTTAAACAAGGCAAGCGTTCCACCCTTCTGCTCGCGTCCACTTTCTTGTTCCTTGCCGCGACCGTTCGCTATGAAGCGTGCTTCTTCATTGCAAGCCTCATGCTCGTTCTTGGGTATCGCCTCTTGATCAAACGCGATATCGACTTTCCAACCGTTATTATTGCGTCGTCGATCTTGATGGCCTTCCCAATTTTTTGGACGATCGATTTGCTTGTCTGGTATGGATCATTGAAGAATTTATCCGACAACCGGGACCAGGTAATCGCGATGTATGGCGCCGACCACCTTGGCGGGTTGTCAGCAAATGAGCTCGTTCGCTTTCTGCGGAACGTTGCGATTATTCGCGTCTTGATTGATTTAGCTTGCAATCCTTTGCTGCTGTTGGGTCTCGTCGCGTTGTTTCGGCAGGCGGGTCCTGACCGCTCAGTGCGCAATGTATGGGCCGTCATTTTCTTTGCGCCGCTCGTCGTCGAAAGCGTTGTGCAAACATTTACAATGAACGTTCCTCTGGCGGCTTCATGGCGCGTAAGCGGGATTTGGACGCTGCTCCTGCTTCCGTTTACGTCATTCGCACTCTGGCGCTACGCACATCGGATTCCGAACAACGTAAATAGAGTTGCAGTTTTTGCTGTGGGGCTCGCGGTGGGCGCCGGCCTGTTCGCGGCGCGAAGCGGCCAAATCATTTCTTTTGGATTGTCGTCGGACGGGTCAGCGCGTGAAGTTGCGCTCTATATCAAGCAAGAGTTGGCGAAAGTTGGCCATGGGAAGGTTCTACTCGACAGCGTTGACAATTGTGACTTCCTGTATGTGCTAGCCGAGAATGGCGCGCCCGAGGCCTTCGTTCTGAACGCGGGCGACGATCCTCTGGTCGTCGCCAATTATTTTCCGCTTGCCGATAAGTTGCGCAAGGAGAATGACGGTCCGATCGTCGAGCGCTATTTAACCGACCGCTTCGCCCTCGATCGTGGCGGGTCCGCGGACGAGTTCGCCAAATCTGACATCCGCTTCGCCCTCGTGCTCGTGCGCAATGCACGTTTCATAGACGGCCTCAATCAGTCGCCGCTGGTCGAGCGCGTTCGGCCATTCGGCCAGTGGGTGCTCTACCGGACGCGATCAGCGCAGAATTGCCAAAGCCCAGGCTGAAAAGGAAGCGCGAACGACAGCTGGTCGCTGAACCGAGGGCGGATCGTTAGCTCTCATAATCGACCTGCATTAGATAGAGTCCGTCCGGCGGCGCGACCATGCCGCAGCGGCGCCGGTCGCGCGCCTCCAGCGCTGCGACGAGATCGGCGACGCTCCATTTGCCGGAGCCGACATGCTCCAGCGATCCGACCATCGAGCGCACTTGGCGATGCAGGAACGACCGCGCCGCGGCGAAGATGTGGATCTCTTCGTCTGCGCGCGCGACATCGAGGCGCTCGAGGGTGCGCAGCGGGCTTTCCGCCTGGCATTCGGAATCGCGGAACGTCGTGAAGTCATGGCGCCCGAGCAGCATCTGCGCCGCTTCATGCATGGCGCCGGCGTCGAGCTTGCGCCTGACCAGCCATCTCTGGCCGGCCTCCAAGGTCAAGGGCGCGCGACGATTGGTGATTTTATAGAGATAGTGCCGCCGCACCGCCGAAAAACGCGCGTCGAAATTTTCCTCGACGCGCTCGGCCTTGAGGACGGCGACGGGCAGCGGTCGCAAATAAGCATTGAGGGCGTCGCGCAACACCTCCGCGCGCCACGCCTTGACAAGATCGGCATGGGCGACCTGGCCCCTGGCGTGGACGCCGGCGTCGGTGCGGCCGGCGCCGCGGATCGCGGCCCTCTCGCCGCAGAAGGCGGAAAGCGCAATCTCGATCGCTTCCTGCACGCCGAGCCCATTGGCCTGCCGCTGCCAGCCGACAAAGGACGCGCCGTCATATTCGATGAGAAGCTTATAGCGCGGCATCTGGGGTTTCGGACGCCGCGACGTTGGCTCCAGCCGGGAGCCGGGCGCCGCGCAGAAATTCCGCCGCCGTCATCGGCGCCTTGCCCGAGCGTTGCAGCTCGGCGATTTGGATCGCGCCCTCGCCGCAAGCGATGGTCAGCGCATCATCGAGGACAACGCCCGGCGCGCCGTCGCCCTGAGCCCGATGCGCGCGCAAAATCTTCAGCCGCTCAAGCCCTTTGCCGAGATCGGCCTCAAAGTAGGCGCCCGGAAAAGGCGCTAGCGCCCGGATGAGATTATGTACGTCATATGAGGGCTTCGCCCAATCGATCCGCGCCTCGGCTTTGTCGATCTTGCGGGCGTAGCTGACGCCGTCTTCGCCTTGCGGGGTAAAGCGCAGGCTGCCGCGGCTTTGCGCCGCCAGCGCCCGGACCATCAGATCGGCGCCGATGAGGGCGAGCCGGTCGTGGATTTCTCCGCAAGTAGCTTCCGGCCCGATCTCGATCCGCTCAGCCATCGCCACCGGTCCGGTGTCAAGCCCTTCCTCCATCGCCATCACCATGACTCCGGTCTCCAAGTCGCCAGCCATGATGGCGCGCTGGATCGGCGCGGCGCCGCGCCATCGCGGCAAGAGAGAGGCGTGGAGATTGAGGCAGCCCTGCGGCGGGATGTCCAAAATCGCCTTGGGGAGGATAAGCCCGTAGGCGGCGACGACGACGACCTCTGGCTCGAACGCCGCAAGGGTCGTCGGCGCCTCATCGGAGCGAAGGCTCGCGGGGGTGATAACGGACAAGCCAAAGCGCAACGCCGCGGCATGCAAGGGCGATGGCGTCGGCTCGAGCCCCCGACGCCCGCCGGGCTTTGGCGCGCGCGTATAGACGGCCGCGACGTCGTGGCCCTGGGCGACGATTTCCGTGAGGACGGGAACCGAAAACTCCGGCGTTCCCATGAAGACGATGCGCAATGATCAAGCCCGATTTGCGCGCCTGCCGCCTGCTTTGACGGGGCGAACTATCCGATTTCGCTAGCGGCGCCCGCGCGCTCCGGCCGCGGTCCGCGCTTGCGCACGGGCGTCTCCAGCTTCGCCGCCTTGATGAACTTCTTGATGACGCGCTCGCGTTTCAGCCGGGAAATATGATCGATGAACAAAACGCCGTTGAGATGGTCGATCTCATGCTGCAGGCAGGTCGCCAGGATGCCGTCGGCCTCGATTTCCCGGCAGCGCCCCTCGCGATCGAGATAGCCGACTTTTACGCGCGCGGGGCGTTCGACCTCTTCATAATAGTCGGGGATCGAGAGGCAGCCTTCCTCATAGGTCGACAGCTCTTCCGAGGCCCAGAGGATTTCGGGATTGACGAGGCCCATCGGTTCTCTCGCCGCCGTCTCGTCCTTGCGCTTGGCGACGTCAAGCACGATGACGCGGCTGTCGACGGCGATCTGCGTCGCGGCGAGGCCAATGCCCGGCGCGTCATACATGGTCTCCAGCATATCGTCGATCAGCGCGCGGACGCTGTCGTCGACGGCGGCGACCGGCTTGGCGACGATGCGCAGGCGGTGATCGGGAAGCGTGATGATGGTGCGAAGCGGCATGGAGCAGAAATAAGGCGGACGGCGGTGAAAATCAATTTCGCAATCGGCATGGAGTGGCGAAGCCTTCACGGTGGGACCCTTATCTGGCTAAGCCTCCATCACGGTAATAAGGTTGATCTTGTCTCCATTTTTTGTCCATGGCCGTCACGAATTGAGTTGCAAGCGCTTACAATTATTAGAGTTCTAGAAGTCTCTCTACGTGAACTCTGACAATTTGTTTTAAATGATCTCTCGCGAGCGCCTCAATATAAAGACCTTGTTTGATACCAATAGCAATTCCATCTAGATAATTCAAAACAATCTTTGCATCACGATAAATATCCGTGCACAATTGCTCTGAGATTATCCCTTTATCGAAAGCAGCTTGGACTTTTCGTGCTGCATTTGCAACTGAATCATTAAATTCATATTGCGCGCAGATATCAAGGGTCTTCCATTTCATGTTTTCTTCATGCTGGCTTTTGATTTGTAAAACGACAAGCCAAGCAGCAATTCCTGCTGCGATTGCAGCGGGCACAGCAACAATGCTTTGGATAATAGTTGCGATTTCAGAGTATTCGTTCAGAGTCACAGACTTACCTTTGCATTTGAATTTCTAATTACGCGCAAGCCGCCTTATCGAGGTGACCGCAAGCCCCTTCGCCCAATGGTTCGCGCGCGACGCGGTCGCGCCCGTCGATGGCGCTTATCCGTTGCCAACGCGTGCACGGCTCTCGGCGGTTTCGGCGGAAACGAGCTCGTGAGACTCCGTTTCCTCTTGGCTCCGGGGAAGGAAAATCCGCACTGACGTCCCAAGACCTGGATCTGACGTTATCTCGATCTTGCCGCCCGACTGCGTGACCAGTCCATACACCTGGCTCAGTCCGAGTCCCGATCCTTTGCCGGCCGGCTTGGTGGTGAAAAACGGGTTCACCGCCTTGGCGAGAACCTCGGGGGTCATTCCGGCGCCGCTGTCGGCGACGGTAATCAGCACCATATCCCTTTGATCGCGAAAGCGCGCGGCGCGTCCGGTTGGTCGGGCGTTCTCGGTTGTGATTCGGAAACGCCCGCCCGACGGCATCGCGTCCCGCGCATTGGCGGCGAGATTGATTATTGCGCGCTCAAGCTGATCCTGATCGATACAGATTGGCCATATTGGACCTCCTTCAGGCAGCTCCAAGCGGATCGCCGGACCGAGGGTCGCCGATAAGAGCGGCTCAATGGTGCAAATGACCGCGTTCAAATCCACAGTCTCGGGATGCAGCGGCTGCCGCCGCGCGTAGGCAAGCATCCGTGTCGTGATCGATTTGCCCTTCTCCACGCCCTCGATAATGGTCGTCAGCCTCTTCTTCACGCCCGGCGACGCCGTTTCCGAACTGAGATGGTCGGCGATGACGCCGATGATCATAAGGATGTTGTTGAAATCGTGCGCCAGGCCGGCGGTGATCTGTCCCACCGCCTCCATCTTCTGTGCGTCTCGAAGCGCGGATTCGGTGATGATATGACTTCTGCACTTCCGCCTCGAGAAATTTGTTCGCGCGGTCTAGTTCCGCATGGCGTTCGAAAAGGGCGCGCCGGAGGTCATAGGCTTCGCGGAACTGTCGGCTTGCCCGCCAGGCGATGCAGGAGAGGCATGCGCAAAAGATTATCGTCAGCCCGCCCATGGCTAATTCTGGCGGGCTTCCGGCAACGATGAATTGCGCGGCCAGTGGCGCGCCTGCCAAAACAATAAACGTTATGGCGCTCGGAAGGTGCGTCGCGTTCGTCGTTATATTTCCCGCGCACATCCCTCCGATCAGGAAAGCCGCGAATAATTCGTAAGAAGGCAGATATGGCGGAAACACATATGCGCCTGCTCCCCAAAGGATTGAACGAACCCGCTGCGCGAGAGCGGCTGCAGGGTTCATGGTCGCGTCTCATGCGGATATCGTTCGATAACTTATCGGAACGCTGAAGGCCCTGACCTGGGGCTTTTGGGCGGCTCCCCGGGGTAAGCGCTTATTTTGACCGTGCAACGGCGGGGTCGCGGCGCTATTTCCGGGCGGAGCACCTGCCTGAGAGGATGTGGATCTTCACATCAACCCCTCTCAGGACAGGAGCCTACGATGGCGACCATTAGCCCTCTCCGCCAACGCATGATCGAGGATATGACACTTCGCAATTTTTCCAAAACGACGCAGCAATCCTATGTCTACGCCGTTGCGAACTTCAGCCGTTATTTCAAGACGCCGCCGGACCAGCTCGGAATGGATGCGGTGCGCGCCTATCAGCTGCACCTCGTCAGCGAAAGAAAGTCCAGGGCGCATATCAATAAGGTCGCATGTGCCCTGCGGTTCTTCTACGGGGTTACCCTTGATCAGCCCGAAGCGTTCGAGCGGATCACGAATGGCCGCGATCGCGAAAAGCTTCCCCTGGTTCTTGATAAGGACGAGATCGCGCGTTTCCTGGAATTGGTGGTTGGATTACGCAATCGCATCGCCTTGAGCACGGCTTACGCCGCGGGACTTCGGATCGGTGAAGTCTCGCGTTTGCAAGTGAGTTCAATCGACAGCCAGCGTGGATTGATTCATGTCGTAGATGGTAAAGGCGGCCGGGATCGTTATGCCATGCTGTCGCCAGCGCTTCTGGATATTCTACGCGCTTATTGGCGGCAGGCTCGTCCAGGGCTTTGGCTTTTTCCTGGCCGGGAAGCGGGAGAGCATGTCAGTATCGCAGCATTGCAGGACGCTTGCCGGGTCGCGCGAAAGATAGCCGGAATCGGCAAGCCCGTGACCGCGCATACCCTTCGTCACAGCTTCGCTACCCATCTTCTGGAGAGTGGGACCGATATCCGGATCATCCAGGTTCTGCTTGGTCATGTCGAGCTGACCTCGACCGCGCGTTACGCTCAGGTCGCGACCAACTTGATCAGCGGGACGCCAAGTCCGTTCGATAGCCTTTCCGTTAAACTGATCCCGCCCGCATAGCTCGCAGGCATGCGTCCCGTGCTTGAGGTGGCGGATATTTTTCGCCGCCATGGCGAGGCGTTTCGCGCCGCGCAACGCTCTCATTTGTCGTCAGATCAGCGCCGTGTCATGGCCGCCATCGAAGCGTGCCGGACAGCGGCCCTCGGTGGTCATGTCGAGCGATGCGATGATTGCGGAAACACCCGCGTCGCCTACAATAGCTGCAGGAATCGGCATTGCCCGAAGTGCCAGAGCCTCGCACGCGCGCAATGGCTTTCCGATCGTCAAGCCGAGCTTCTCCCGGTTCCCTATTTTCACGTCGTCTTTACGATGCCCGCGCCCATCGCCGCCATCGCGCTCCAAAACAAGGCCGCCGTCTATGACATTTTGTTCAAGGCGGCAGCCGAAACGGTTCGTGTGATTGGCGGCGATCCCAAACACCTTGGCGCGGAGACCGGCATGATCGCCATTCTTCATACCTGGGGCCAAACACTCACACATCACCCGCATATCCATTGCATCATTCCCGGCGGCGGCCTTGGACCAGATGGCCACTGGGCCGCTTGCCGTCCTGGCTTTTTCCTCCCCGTTCACGTGTTATCGCGGCTTTTTCGCCGCCTCTTCCTGGAGCGCCTGCAGGCGGCCTACAAGACGGGTCATCTCGTGTTCTTCGGCAATCTCGCCCATCTCGGCGAGCGCTCGGCTTTCGCCCAATATCTCGCGCCGGCGAAGCGCATCGCATGGGTGGTCTATGCCAAGCCGCCATTCGGAGGGGCAAGCCAGGTTCTCGACTATCTTGGCCGCTATGCCCACCGCGTCGCGATCGGCAATAGCCGCCTTGTCGACTGCGAGGGTGGCATCGTTCGCTTTCGTTGGAAGGATTATCGAGCCCATGGCAAGCCTAAGGTGATGTCGCTTCAGGCCGATGAGTTCATCCGCCGTTTCCTGCTGCACGTGCTTCCAAGCGGCTTCCGCCGTATTCGCCACTTCGGCTTCATGGCCAACATCCACCGGACCTCTAAACTCATTCAAATCCGCGCCGCTTTGGACACGCCAGAGCCGTCGCCAAAAATGCAACGCGCCGGCTTTCGCGAGATTTTCGCGCAGCTCACCGGCCGCTGCCTCGATGTCTGTCCGTGTTGTGGCGGTCACATGAGTGAGATCGGCATCCTGCCACGCACGCCGCCAGCCGCGCGTCCAAAACCGCGGTGCGACACCTCATGAACCACTCTCCGTCAATCTCGCTATATACCTATGGATCAGACGAGCACCAGACGGCCGCGCGGCAGGACCGCGCGGCCTTTTTCCCATTTTCGCGATCTCGCCCACACACCTTTCAACGACGAGACGACTGGCAGGGACATGATGCCCTGGCCAAGCATCTGCGCCGCGGTCTTCTTGACAACGAAAAAACCAGCGATACGATCGCGCATGTTCGAAAAATATCGCGACAGTAAAGTGCGCGGCATCGAGCACCCATAGGCAGATGCCTACGACCACGCGGCTTCGTTCAATCCGGCTTCCAATACGTCTCGAGATCAAGCGCAAACCGGTCGAGAGCACCCGACGAGACCTATTGGAACCTCTGCATTGAACCTCTGCATTCCGGAAAGAGCGGAGCCGACAAAGACGAATTTCTCCAGGTGTCGCGTCAAAAAGCATCGGGACTCGCGACGAAAATAAACAGCGACCCCGGCCAGACGGACAGCGCCCAACAGATATTGCAATGAGAGCCAAGTCAGAAGGCCGGCCTTTGAGGCGGCGGGCCACAAAACGGCGGCCATCAGGACCGAATTTAGCAGGCTTGCGCCGACTGTGATTGGCAAGCGCTTCAGCAGAGCGTCAAGTCGCTCGGCGTTGAACGAAACCGGCTGCTCGCCGGAGGTTGGTGGCGGTCGCTCCCCAAAGACCATGTTTTCGACAGGGGAATTGGGTGAAAAAATTCAAGCTGCGACGAGGCTTGCGAGGAAGTCGTCGTCCCAAGCGGCGGTTTTGCGCTTGAGCCTGAGAGAATCCTTTCCGGGCGCTCGGCGAGTTAGATTATGCGCCATGTGTTTTACGGTGGTGAAGTTTGCCGGCGCGTTCTCGGTTCGGACACGGCATTCGTCGTCGCGAAAGACCGTGTCCATGACCCAATGCAGGCAGTTCTCCACCGCCCAATGTTCGCGGATCATTGGGCCGATCACCTGCGCTGACAAGGGCAGCGAAGTGATGTAGAAGCGCGTTTCCCGCTCGACCTTGCCATCGATCTCGCGTCTGCTTTCGACAATCAGAACGCCATTCAATCCCGGCCAGTCGTGTCGCTGTTGTAGCCAACCGACATCGTGGATCACCGTGTAGGTTCTGGTTTCGATACGACCGTGATCGGCGTCGATCGTTTCATGCCGGCTGACCGTCGTATCCTTGAATTGTCTTGCTTTTTGCTCGGTTGCGAGGAGTTCGACATCTTCGCGCAGCGTTCCCTGGTTGCCTTTCAGCGCGAGGATATAATCGGCTTTCTTGTCCATGATCTTCGCGGCGATTTCGCGCTGGCAGCCGATTGCATCGATGGTGACGACGGCGCCTTCGAGCGCCATCATGTCGAGCAATGCGGGAATGGCTGTGATCTCGTTGGATTTCTCGTTCACCTTGACCTGCCCGAGAACCAATCGCTGGCGCGCGGCGAAAGCCGAGACCATGTGGATCGGTTGCTTCGATCCCTTCTTTTGGTAGGAGCGGCGCAAGGTTTTGCCATCAATCGCGATGATGTCGGCCGGCGTCTTGGTCAGCGCCGCAACCCAGGCGACGAAACAGCGCTGGAACGCCTGCGCGTCCAGCGTGGCGAAAATATCGCCGAGATGATCATGCGCCGGCGTGCCGTCGCGAAACGGCCGAAACCGGCGCAACAGATTGAGCTTCTTATCGCCAAAGCGGGCGATGTCGACGAAGGTCTCGGCCCCGGCCAGCACCGCGAGAAGACACAAAAGGAGGATCTCCTCCAGCGGATAAACCACCTTGCCCTTCTGCCGATGGTCCGGCATATCCTTGAAATACCGAAGAAAAATAGTTGCTTCGTCGATCGCGTCAAATTCCGTCGCCGCCCCGTCCATCGTACCGCTCCACCAATCGAATCAGTGGACCACGACAGATTTAGCACTTTAGCCATTTGTCACGAATTTCTTCACCCGATCGCCCTGATGTTTTCAACAACTTATCTTGTTTTTATCTGAATAATGTATAATAATTGATGACTAGAAGCAAGTCTCATTCGTTGATTGTCGCAATTATCGGTAGTAAATCGTTTTCGACGGCGCCGCAGCGAAAGGCGGCTCGCAGCCGCCGGATCGACGCGATCGAAGCCCCGGTTTTGGCAAGGATTCGGTCCCGCGCCTCGGCCAGCGGTTCGCTCGCGACCATCATGTGATGGGCGTTGGCGTGCAACAGCGTTTCCGAGTCGCGCATGATTCCGACATGGCCGCGCCAGAAAATAAGATCGCCGCGTTGAAGCCCAGAAAGATCGTCGCTCAAGGGGAGAGGAGCGCCCAATGCTTGTTCCTGCAGATCGGTGTCGCGCGGCGATGTGAAGCCCGCGGCGTCGAGGGCGATCTGCACGAGGCCGGAGCAATCGACGCCAAGGCTCGATTTGCCGCCCCAGAGATAGGGCGCATGCAACAGCCGCTCGGCCACCGCGACGAAATCGCTTTTCGTCCCGTCGATCGGGCCAATATGCTCGGCGAAAACGAAGCCGCCGTCCTGCAGGCGGATGAAGCTCTCCGCGGCCTCCGCTACGGCGAGCCGGGCGCCGAGCGGCAGGGCGTCAACGATAGGCAGCTTCATGTTCGGGCTGGGGTAAATGAAGGTGCGATTGACCTTTACGCGATGCGTCGGCGCTGCGTCAAAATCGGCGAGCGCGTTCATCGAAAGATAGCCGACGTATCCGTCGCGCTCCAGCTGAACCCAGCCGAAGCCCTCGTGATCCTCGTAAAGAACCGCCGCCTCGCCGAAAAGGGCCTGCGTGTCTATGGGCGAATCATGCGACGGCTCGGGGCGCAAATCGGCGAGGCCGACGCAAACTTTTACGTGCCTGCCTTCGACAAATTTTTCCGCCACGACGTGGCCGCGCAAATGCGCGCCGGCGAGGTCGGGGCGGGCGGAGAGTCAGCCGGCGGTCAAAACGCATTCGCAGCCAACTTACGGCGACCTGTCATCCAAAACCGCTTCTTCCTCATCCGCCTCATCCTCGGCCTCATCGATATGCGCGACGATGTGGTGGACGATTCGCGGGCTCTCGTCCCCGGCTGAGCCAAAGCGCGTCTCGATCAGATCATAGAGCAACCGCGCGGCCTGGATTTCGGCTCCTTCCGGGCGGCCGGATTTCGCCGTCGGGGTCCAGTCATAGACGTCGAAATGCGCCCAGGATTTCGCGCGTTCGACGAAACGGCGCAGAAACAGCGCCGCCGTGATCGAGCCGGCGAAAGGGCCGCCGCCGACATTACTGACGTCGGCGACCTTGCTTTCGAGCATTTTGTCGTAGGGGTCCCACAGGGGCAGGCGCCAGACCGGATCCTGGCTCGCGGTGCCAAAACGGGCGATTTCGGCGGCGAGTTCCTCGTCGGCGGTGTAGAAGGCCGGCAGATCGGGGCCGAGCGCGACGCGCGCCGCGCCGGTCAGGGTGGCGAAATCGATGAGCAGGTCAGGCGCCTCCTCGTCCGCCAGCGCCAGCGCGTCGGCGAGGATCAGCCGCCCTTCCGCGTCGGTGTTGCCGATCTCGACAGAAATTCCCTTGCGGCTCGGATAGATGTCGCCCGGCCGGAAGGCGTCGCCCGAGATCGCGTTCTCGACGATCGGCAGAACGACGCGAAGGCGCAGCGGCAGGCCAGCCTCCATGATCATCGAGGCAAGGGCGAGCGCCGTCGCCGCGCCGCCCATGTCTTTTTTCATCAACAACATGCCGGCGGACGGCTTGATGTCGAGTCCGCCGGAATCGAAGCAGACCCCTTTGCCGACGAGGCTGAGCTTTGGATGGCCGGGATCGCCCCAGCTGAAATCGACGAGCCGCGGCGCCTCCGCCGCTGCCCGGCCGACCGCGTGGACGAGCGGCAGCTTAGCCGCGAGCAGCCCTTCGCCGCGTGTGACCGCGCTTTTCGCTTGAAATTGCGCCGCGACGCCGAGGGCCGCCGCCTCAAGCGCCGCGGGGCCGAGATCGTTGGCTGGCGTATTGATGAGATCGCGGCCGAACGCGACCGCCTTGGCGATGCGCTCGATGCGCCAGGCGTCGACCGCTGGCGGCGCGCAAAGTCGCGGCTGATCGGATCCATCGGCCTTGTAGCGTGAGAAACGATAGGCCGACAGCAGGAAGGACAGCGTGGCGAGAGCCGGATCATGCGGGCTGTTGGCGAAACGATAGAGCCCCGGCGGCAGCGCGGAGGCGAGCTTGCCCGGCAGGAAAAAGTCTTTGACGCGCGCGTTCTCCTCTTCGAGCCCTAAAAGAGCGCCGGCGATCGCGCCTGCCGCATCGGGCAGGATCTGACTGTTCCCCGGCTTCGGCTCGAAACTGCAGCACGCCGCGAAAGCGGCCGCGGCCGGCGGCAGGCTGTCGCGAATTTGCGGCCATGTTGTCTTCGTGACGAACCAGATCGGCGCCGCCGCCGCCGAAGGCTCCTGCAGAAGAGACATCGAAAACTCCCCAAGCCGCGAAACCGAGGAATGGCTGCCCATTCGTCATGTTTCAGGGTTAGCCTCTCGCGGCGCGCTTGCAAAGCGAAAGCTCGCGGGCGTTTTCGCGCCCGCGAGCTTTTATAGCAACGCTTCAGCTCGCTTTCGCGAAGCTCGCCAAGGCCTCGCAAAAAAATAACGCAGATGGCTTGATTTGCTCGAAGAAATCGTTTTCATAGGCGGTAAGCCCGAACGCGGCGGACCGGTTCTTGCTACGGTAGCTCTTTAACAAAGAGCCGTCGCACGGTCGTTCTTGCAAAAATCGGGGTGGCAACGGAGGAAGGGTGAGCGATGGTTTCGCGTATCGTGAAGGTCGACCCTTTTGATCTTGTCGTCTTCGGCGGAACCGGCGATCTCGCCTACCGCAAATTGTTCCCGGCGTTGTTCCGGCGCTTCCTCGACGGGCAATTCTCCGAGCCGACGCGCATTATCGGAGCGGCGCGCCACGATTTCGACGGCGAGACTTTCCGGCAGACGATCGCCAAGGCGTTGCGCCAATATGCGCCCGAGGCGAGGAGCGCGGAGGCGATCAACACCTTTCTCGCAATGGTGGATTATGTAAGCCTCAATATTGGAACAGACGTGGGCTGGTCAGAGCTCACCCGGAAATTCCCAGAACAATCCACCCCAATTCGGGCCTTCTATCTGGCGACGGCGCCGGACCGTTTCGGCGGGATCGCCGCGCAGCTCGCCGCCCATGGATTGGTCACGCCTGGCTCGCGAATCATCGTCGAAAAACCGATCGGCAGCGACGCCGCCTCAGCCGCGAAAATCAACGACGCGCTCGGCGCCGTTTTTGCCGAGAGTCAGATCTATAGGATCGATCATTATCTCGGCAAGGAGACCGTACAGAATCTGATGGCGCTGCGCTTCGCCAACGCTCTGTTCGAGCCGCTATGGAACTCCGCCCATATCGATCACGTCGAGATCACCGTCGCCGAAACGATCGGCGTCGAAGGCCGCGGCCCCTACTACGAGACAGCCGGCGCGCTGCGCGACATGGTGCAAAATCATTTGTTGCAGCTTCTCTGTCTCGTGGCGATGGAGCCGCCCTCCGCCTTCGAGGCCGACGCGGTGCGCGACGAAAAGCTGAAGGTGCTAAAGGCGCTGGCGCCGATCGATTGGAGAAATTACGAGGCCCTCACCGTGCGAGGCCAATACCGCGCGGGAGCGAGCGCCACAGGGGCCGTGCCTGGGTATGCCGAGGACGTTGGCAATCCGACGACGCAAATGGAGACATTCGTCGCCCTCAAGGTCTTTATCAACAATTGGCGATGGGCGGGAACGCCCTTTTACTTGCGCACCGGCAAGCGCCTGCCGAAGCGCGTGTCCGAACTGATTGTCTTTTTCCGCAACGTGCCGCACTCGATCTTTGGCGCCGACGTCAAGATCTTGCCGACCCGCCTCGTTGTCCGGCTCCAGCCGGACGAGGGGATCAAGCTCTGGCTGATGCTGAAGGAGCCGGGGGCGGGAGGCATGCGCATGCGGCATGTGCCG
The DNA here is from genome assembly GCA_963815815.1 of uncultured Alphaproteobacteria bacterium. Classification (GTDB taxonomy): domain Bacteria; phylum Pseudomonadota; class Alphaproteobacteria; order Rhizobiales; family Beijerinckiaceae; genus Methylocapsa. The sequence goes on along the minus strand of CAWFIA010000001.1, from coordinate 105,868 downwards.
CTCGACATGAACTTCGCCGAGGCTTTTCAGATCTATGCGCCGGAAGCCTATGAGCGCTTGCTGACGGACGTCATACGCGGCAACGCGACGCTGTTCATGCGCCGCGACGAGGTCGAGGCGGCCTGGCGCTGGATCGATCCCATCCGCGACGCTTGGAACCATGAGCATCTCGAGCCGCGTTTCTATCTCGCCGGCACTTGGGGCCCAGCCTCCGCCACGGCGCTCGTTGAGCGCGACGGCAGAAGCTGGTACGAGGAGACGAGTTAATTTCTGGGGCCTGTCGGCGGCTTTTGGAGCGCGCGTCCGCGGCCGCTTTTGAGCGGCCCGGCATTTTTCAAGATCGAGAGGCGCCATGGTTCAGAGAACAATCGCCGACGTGACCGCGCGCGTCGCGGAGCGAAGCCGTCCGACGCGAGAAGCCTATCTGGCGAGAATGGCGGCGATGGCCCGCAAGGGGCCGCGCCGGGGGGCGCTCGGCTGCGCCAATCTCGCGCATGGCTTCGCCGCCTGCGGCATCCACGACAAGCAGGAGCTGCGCGCCGACATCGTTCCCAATCTCGCGATCGTCACCGCCTATAACGACATGCTCTCGGCGCATCAGCCCTATGCGGCTTTTCCAGCGATCATCAAGCAGGCGGCGCGGGAGGCGGGCGGCGTCGCCCAGGTCGCCGGCGGCGTTCCCGCCATGTGCGACGGCGTCACCCAAGGGCGCGCCGGCATGGAGTTGTCGCTGTTTTCGCGCGACGTCATCGCGCTTTCGGCGTCGATCGCGCTGTCGCATGACATGTTCGACGCCGCGGTGTTTCTCGGGATTTGCGACAAGATCGTGCCTGGCCTCGTCATCGCCGCGCAAGCCTACGGCCATCTGCCGGCCGTGTTCATTCCCGCCGGGCCAATGCCTTCCGGGATCCCGAACGACCAGAAATCAAAAGTTCGCCAGCTTTACGCCGAGGGCAAAGTTTCCCGCGAGGAGCTGTTCGACGCCGAGGCCGCCTCCTACCACGCGCCGGGTACGTGCACCTTCTACGGCACCGCCAACTCCAACCAGATGCTCATGGAGGCGATGGGCCTGCATCTGCCCGGCGCCTCCTTCGTCAACCCGAACACGCCGCTGCGCGACGCCCTGACAGCCGCCGCGGCGAAGCGCGCCCTCGCCATCACCGCGCTTGGCAACGAATATACGCCCGCCTCGCAGATCCTTGACGAGCGCGCCTTCGTCAACGGGGTCGTCGCCCTGCACGCGACGGGCGGCTCGACCAATCACGTCATTCATCTCATCGCTATGGCGCGCGCCGGCGGACTGATCCTGACGCTTGAGGATTTCGGCGATCTTTCGAAAGTCGTGCCTTTGTTGGCCCGCATCTACCCCAATGGCTCGGCTGATGTGAACCATTTCACCGCCGCGGGCGGCACGGGCTATCTGATCGGCCAATTGCTTGAGGCGGGGCTGTTGCATCCCGACGCGCGCACCGTGACCGGAAGCCCGCTCGCCGATCATGCGAAGGAGCCCTATCTCGAAGGCGGCGAGCTCAAGTTTCGCGCGTCTCCGCCGGCGAGCCTCGATCCATCGGTGCTGCGTCCCTTCGCCAATCCGTTCTCGCCGGATGGCGGCCTTAAGATCCTCGACGGCAATCTCGGGCGCGCCGTCATTAAGATCAGCGCCGTGTCGCCCGACCGCCATGTGGTGCGCGCGCCCGCCCTCATTTTTCACGCGCAGGAAGAGGTGGAGGCGGCCTTCAGGGCAGGCGAACTCAACCGCGACTTCATCGCCGTGGTCCGCTATCAGGGCGCCAAGGCGATCGGCATGCCGGAGCTGCACAAACTGACGCCGATCCTCGCCTCGGTGATGGCGCACGGCCACCAGGTCGCGCTGGTTACGGACGGGCGCATGTCCGGCGCCTCCGGAAAGGTTCCCGCCGCGATCCATCTCACGCCGGAAGCAAAGGCCGGAGGACCGATCGCTAAGTTGCGCGAGGGCGACGTCATTACGCTAGACGCCGTCGCCGGAACGTTGATGGTCGAGGTATCGCCTGAAGAGTTCGAACGGCGCGAACTGGCGACGTGCGACCTTGAGCCTTACGAATATGGCTATGGCCGCGAGCTGTTCCAAACGTTTCGGAGCGTCGTCAGCGGGCCTGAGCTGGGCGCGAGCAGCATCAGCTGACGCGCCTTTCGCCGGATTATTTTCGAGCTTCTCTCTCTGAAAGGCGCGGACCCATGCAATATCAGCACAGCGACGCGACCCTCGCCCTGATGAAGCGATCGCCGGTGATTCCGGTGATGCAGGTCGCGGACGCCGCGGATGCGATGGCGCAGGCGCAAGCGCTGATCGCCGGCGGCCTCACGGTGCTCGAAATCACGCTGCGCACGCCCGCCGCGCTCAAATCCATCGAGATGCTGGCGCGCGCCTTTCCCGAGGCCAGCGTTGGCGCCGGAACGGTGACCGACCCCGCTCAGATGGATGCGGCGATCGACGCCGGCGCCGCTTTTCTGGTCAGCCCGGGCATGACGCGGCGGCTCTTGCGGGCGGCGCGCAAATCGCCCATCCCGTTCCTGCCGGGCGTCGCCACGGCGTCGGAGGCCATGACGCTTTGCGAGCGTGGCTTCCGCTGCCTGAAATTTTTCCCGGCGGAAGCGGCCGGCGGCGCTAAATATCTCTCGTCGCTGGCCGGGCCTTTGCCGGATCTCGTCTTCTGTCCAACTGGCGGGATCGATCCGGCGAAAGCCAAGGCCTATCTGGCGCTGCGCAATGTCGCTTGCGTCGGCGGCTCGTGGATGGTCACTCCTTCCCTCATCAAGGCGGGCGACTTTGCCGAAGTCGAACGTCTGGCGCGCGAGGCCTGCGAGCTTTTGGCCCTTGCTTAGACGCGGCCGGCCGCTTCTGGCCCGGTTTTGGTGAGGAGGACGTCAATTGGCGAAGCCGCGAGAATTTGCCGTCCGGCAGTCGATTGTCGACGCATGTCGCGCCATGGTCCGGCTTGGCGTCAACCAGGGCACCGCCGGCAATATTTCGGTCCGCTGGCGCGACGGTCTTTTGATTACGCCGTCCGGCCTGCCTTGCGACGCGATGAGCGCCGACGACATTGTCTGCATGGACATGGACGGAGCCTATAGCCATGATCTCGCCGCTTCGTCCGAGTGGCGTTTTCATCGCGACATTCTCGCTGCGCGGCCCGAGGTCGGCGCGGTCGTGCACGCGCATCCGATTTTTTGCACGGCCTTCGCCATATGCCGCATTGAGATTCCCGCCGCGCATTACATGATCGCCGCCGCCGGCGGTCCGACAATTCGTTGCGCGGGTTATGAAAGCTACGGCACGGCCGAACTTTCCACTGCGGTTCTCGAGGCGCTCGAAGGGCGCGCCTGCGCGCTTCTCGCCAATCACGGCATGGTCGCGACGGGGCCGGACCTCGCCGAGGCGCTGTGGCTCGCCGTCGAGACCGAGACGCTCGCCAAACAATATGCGACGGCGCTGCAAATCGGGACGCCGCATATTTTGGACGACGCGGAGATCGCCAAAACGGTGGAGAAATTCAAGGATTACGGCTTGCGGCGAAGGCGAAACGCAAAGACCTCTTGAGGCGAGGCTTTGGAGCGGGCGAAGGGAATCGAACCCTCGTATGAAGCTTGGGAAGCTTCCGTTCTGCCATTGAACTACGCCCGCGAATTCAATCGGTTGGCCTGATTTTATGCCGCCTTTTTGCTCGTTTTTTGCTCGCCATCCTTTGGCGAAGCAGTGTAACGAAATGATCCGTCCTGCGCAACGGTTCCGGGCGTAACCTTGAGCGATCCCCAAAAAGCCTTCGCTCAGGAGCCGCCCAGCCGGGTCTTAACTGGTGCCCCTTACCGAGCCTATCTGTTCTGCGTCGGCCGCCGCACCCAATACTGGATCGCTTATACGGTCGATGAAGAGCAAGGGGTTTTGGACGTTGTGCATTTTTGGAATGCCAACCGAGACCATGACAGTTTCGACGTTTGATTGCCTATCGCACGAAATAACTGGGCGATATCCCCAGATAAGAGGGGAGTCGCCGAGGTCGATGCGCAGAATGCGGTCAAGACGTTCGAATTGCTCTATTGCAAAGTCTTCGCTATAGGCCGAGAGGCAGGCGGCGAAGGCTCCATTTTTACTCCTTGTCGCAGGCGGCGCTGTTGGACGTCAGGCTTTTTCCGATGGCCGCGCCGATCGGTGGGATGGTTCCGATCCTTGCTGGGCCTCGGTGGCCATCGCCGCCGGGGCCGCGCTTTGGCTGAGACGCGATCACAGCGACCCCCTGATCATGAACAAACGGTGAGCGCGTTCGATTGTCTGGACATTGAGCGTCATGCAAGGCAGAGTTGTCGCCGCCGCTACCAGGGCTAGAGATGACGCTTGCATATGCTGGCGATCCGCCATCAAAAAGGATCCTGATCGTTGAGGATGAGCCGTTTGTGGCTCTGTCACTCGTCGATGCGTTGTCCGAGCTGGGATTCGACGTTGCGGGATGCGTAGGCGACATTGCCGCCGCAATGGATTTAATTGGCCGCGAGCGCATCGACGGCGCTCTTCTCGACGTTAAGCTCGGTTCGCAACGAATCGACCCGGTGGCCGACCTGCTGGCCGAGCGCGACTGTCCTTTCATTTTCACAACCGGCCTCGACAAGGCTGACATACCCGCCGCTTACTCCGACCGGGCGATTTTGCAAAAGCCTTTCGGGACGGCTGATCTGGTCAAAATGTTGCAAAGGGTGTTTGGGCGCCAAGCGTGCTCGGAGACGTCCTGCCGCCGGGCTTGAGGGTGTGCCTGGCATGGGCACTGGATTGGAGGTGGAAGTCCTTTGCGGGGCGAGTTGGTAGCAACCGCGAGCCGGAGGCAACTGCACGCAGGGTCTGCCGTCGAGAGACGCCTATGACCCTGGCGCCGCGAGGCCGTGTGGGGAAGAAGCCCGAGGCGAACCGCAGCACCGAACGAAAGTAAACCCCCGAGCAAGCCGAACCGGCCGGGTCAGCGTGTCTTCGAACGCGACGCCCGAAATCCAACCGAGGCCGGGACGGTAATAGGGGCGGGAGCGGCGGGACATCCAGTGTTCTTACCCAGGGAGGTCTGCGTGGGTCCGCGTGAGCGGTAGACCCGAAGGAGGCAACGACGACGGGACGATGTCCACGCAGAAGTCGGATCTCTTCATATGAGCCGGGAAGCCGGCGAAAGCCGGTGGAGCAAAGGGAGAGATGGATTGAAAAAGACGGGACCACGGCAATTGAGCCTCGTGTTCGCCGACAGCCCCTCGGGGGGCGGGTCGTCCGAGCCCTCGGACGCATCCGAGCGGCGGAGCTTCCTGCTGCACAAAGCGAGGACCAAGAAGACGACAGGTTCTGCCGCCAGCGTGGCCGACGATAGTCGGCTGCTCGAAGAAGTGGCGTCGGAAGCCAATCTGGCCAAGGCGCTGCTGAACGTAGTACGCAATAAGGGAGCGCCGGGATTGGACGGACAGACGGTCGAGGCGGCGGAGGCGAAAGCGCCGTCGATCATCGCCCGTTTGCGCCGCGACTTGCTGACGGAACGCTACAGGCCCGGCGATGTCCGCCGGGTTTGGCTGCCGAAGCCCGGGGGCGGGCATCGTGGGCTTGGCATTCCGAATATTTTGGACCGGACGGTGCAGCAGGCGGTTCTTCAAGTATTGGAACCGATCTTCGAACCGGCCTTCCATCCCAGCAGTCACGGTTTCCGGCCAAAACGCGGGGCTCACACCGCCATTGCTGAAGCAACGGGGTACCTGAAAGAGGGATATCAAACGGTGGTTGATCTGGATTTGGCCAAGTTCTTTGACCGAGTTCCGCATCAGCGCCTGTTGGCCCGGATCGCCGAGCGCGCGAAGGACCAACGGATAATCACTTTGGTGCGCCTGATGCTGACGGCGTCGGTGGTGATGCCGGACGGGACGAGGGTCGCCGTCAAGGAAGGAACTCCACAAGGGGGGCCGCTTTCGCCAATGCTTTCCAACGTTGTCCTCAACGAACTGGATGGCGAACTGGCAAGGCGAGGCCTCCGGTTCGTTCGATACGCCGACGACTGTAATATCTTCGTGCGAAGCGAACGCGCCGGACAGCGCGTCATGACATCAATCCAGAGATTCCTGGAAAACCGCATGCGGCTCCAGGTCAACGAGGAGAAGAGTGACGTTCGCAAACCGGAGGATGTCCACTTTCTTGGCTTTCGTTTCCGCTGTGCGAAGGAGGGTGAGGGCGACAATGTCGCCGTCTTTCCTTCGCGCAAGACGGAACGACGACTGATGACGACGATGCGGGGAATGACGCCCCCAAATTGGGGACGCTCCATCTCCTCGTGCATGGAAGACATCAGCCGCTACCTGACAGGCTGGATATCGTACTTCCGGCTTTGCACGCCGGACGCGATAAAAGGATTGGGCGTCATCGACGCTCACGTCCGCCGCCGGATCAGGGCGATCATCGTCCGGCAGAAGAAGCGGCAACGCTTTCTCTACCGGCACCTGAAAGCCAAAGGCGTCAGCTCCAAGGCTGCCAATGGCTGTGCGTTCTGCGGCAAAGGAGCATGGGTGAAATCGAACCGCCCGGCGATGACGAAGGCCTATCCACCGTCTTGGTTTGACGGGCGTATGGCCTCGCTCAAAGCCTTGTGGAACGATCTCAACCTGTCGCGGGTATCGGCCCAGCTATCGCTGGAGTTCTGACATATCGATCCAAAGAGCCGGATGCGGGCCCGCATGTCCGGTTCTGTGAGAGGCGTGGCGGAGCAATCCCCACGCCTACTCGACGCGAAGGCCGCCAGAGCGTCGGCGACCGATCGCAGCGGAAATAGCGCGAGCCGGCCTCCATTCGCGCAAAAGCGGGTGTTTTGCCCCGAAAGCGTGCTGCGGGGCGGGAAACCGGTGCGTGGGGCGCATTTTTTGCCATGTTCGTGACATAGTCAACGCTCAAACCTTATTCTCGTAGGTTCTACCGCAACGCCGTCGGCAAGCGAGAGCATGAGGGCGCTTGAAGGGCCGAAATGGCGACAACCGCATCTGCTTCTCAGTCCTCGCGACCGCCGCGCAAGCGCCTCGCCACTTTGATCGGGGCGTGCTGCGCCGTTATGATCCTCATCCTTGGGATGGCGGCGGCTGCCGTTCCGTGGCTGTTTTCGACCAATGCCCTGCGCCAAGAGGTCATCGCGCAAATTCGGCATATGACCGGGCTCGTCGCCATTTCGCAAGGCCGCGCGGTTTTCGTCGTTCTGCCGCAGCCGCATATCAGCATCGAGAACATTCGATTTTCCGATCCCTCTGGCGCGTTGCGCATTGATGCGGAATATCTGAAGGGCTATCTGGGCGTCGTTGCGATTCTGCGAGGGCGATTGGAGATCGCCTCGGCGACGCTCGGTGAACCGAAAATGGTGATCGATCTCGACGGTCATCCGATGCCGTCGGACAGCGCGATCGGCCGTGCTGCGAACGCCAAATCGGCGAGCGCGCAGGCGACTTCGGCCGACGAAGCGCGGCTCGGCGCCGTATCGCTTGTCAATGGCAGCGCCCGTCTGACCAACAGCCGTGGGGAAGGCGACACATTAATCGATGCCATCAACGTCACCGTCGACTGGCGCAAGCTCGGCTCGGCGGCGAGCGTCGTTGGGACGGCGCGCTTTCGCGGGCAGAGCGCCGGGATCGATGCGTTCGTCGATCGGCCGGCCGATTTGCTGCGCGGCGGGCGATCCCCTGTGCGGCTGAAGGTTGACGGGCCGGCGTTGACGCTCTCCGCCGAAGGCGATTTGTCGAGCGCGCCGACGACTCAATTTATTGGCCGGATCGCCGCCTCGGCGCCATCGCTGCGTCAACTCATTGAGACGGGAGGATATTTCGTTCAGTTGCCGGCGCCTTTCTTGAATTTCGCATTGGTGTCGGACGCCGTCATCAGCGCCTCTGGCGCGAGCTTTTCGAGCCTGCATTTGAAGCTCGACGGCAATGAGTACGAAGGCGCCCTCGCCGTGATGATGGGCGCAAACAAGCCGAGCGTCTCGGGCACCCTCGCGGCGAGCCAGTTGTCCTTGCGTCCGTTCCTGGCCGATCTCCCGCCGGCCCTTGGCCACGACGGCCAATGGAGTCACGATTCCTTCGATTTCGACGACGACCGCTTCGCCGAGATAGATCTTCGCGTTTCGGCGGCGCGTGTCGAGGCGGCCGGGATCGAACTGGAGGACGCCGCGTTTTCCGTCATGACACATCAGCAGCGCCTCGACATCGCTTTGATAGAAGCCAAAGCGTATCAGGGCGATGTCAGGGGGCGCGCCTCAATCACCACGACCGACGCAGGCGTGGAATTGCACGGCAGCGCCGCCGTGTCCGGCGTCGACGCGGCTGCGGCGTGGCCAAATGCGATGGAGTCATGGCGAGTCGCGGGCGAACTGACCGGCGCCGGCGCTGCCGAGAGCGTCGGCGCGAATATGAGCGAATTGATGCGCAATCTCGATGGTCACGCGCAAATTACGTTGCAGCGCGGCGAAATTGGCGGCGTCAACCTCGGTCAAGCCTTGCGTTCGGTCGACAAGCGGCCGCTCGGGCTTGCCGACGATATCCGTTATGGCGGCACTGGATTCGACAATTTCAGCTTCGGCCTCAACATCGTTAAGGGCGTGGCCGAGATTGAGAGCGGCGCAATGCGCAGTCAAAGCGTTGATCTTGGCTTCGGCGGATCGATCGACGTCGGCGAGAGAGCGCTCATGCTCCATGCGACGGCGACGACGTCAGGCGAAAACAAATCGGGCTCCGAGCGCCCCAAATTCGCTTTCGAGATCCTTGGCGGATGGGACGACCTTTCGCTAATTCCCGATGCGCGCAGTCTTATCCGGCGCTCTGACGCGGCGGCGCCTTTGCTGTTGCAAACGCCCGCGCCGACCAGAGCGAACTCGGCGATCGACGCGCATTAACGCGCAAAGCCGTCGATGCGAACGCCCGGCCGAAGAAACCTCGCCTCCGTCAAACGTTTCGGCCACAAGACCCAGTCACGTGCTTTTCGGTCTGCAAAATTGGTTCTGACGCAGTTTCGATGATGGTTGCGAGAGTTCAAACCGCGATCGCAGGGGCCGCTTCTCCGATGATCCTCTCGGTATGGCGGCCCGCAACCGCATGTAGGGGCGAGTGTATCTCTTGATCCATACCATTCAGGAAGCGGGAGGCAAAGATTTTGGCGAAAGTGTAGATAGACTGCATCGGGTTCGCCCCCACCGACGTTGGGAAAATGCTGCTGTCCATTACGTAAAGGTTAGGCACTTCGGCCCGCGTAGTCACATTCCATACTCTCTGCCGCGTTGACACTACCGCCAAATCCGGCGAGGGCCCTATTTTGTTGGCTGCCTGTATATGCGCGGCAGTCATAATCGTACGGTTCGGAACGAAATCTAGATACCGCTCCACCAGGCCGGCTTGCTTGATATCAGTAAGATATACGCCGCGCATCGGATCAAATTCCTCCTGGTCGAGGAAGTTCTCGTTTGAGGGGATTATGACTGTCTCCGCGCCCGCGAGGAACATCATCCTAATCCCCAAAGCCACGCCAGTGCGGAAACGCGCTCTATCAGCCTCGCTCAAGGCATAAGTTAGGACCGGGTTTCCCTGCTCATTCAGCGTGATGCAGTTGCTGTCCGACGGGGTATCAACCAGCATCGCGCCGAACCCGGCGCACACGTTAAACTGGCTGATCTTCTCATAGACTTGTTGACCGTCTCCAGGAATGAGCACGGCGCCGTAGGCGGGCAGCCCGCCCATCGTCTCAAATATGAAGCCCGGCATCACTCCAAAGGCGTCAACGAAAGTCGCGCTGTCTAGCCCTTCCAAGAGGTTAATTTGGCGGTCGAAAACGCCGATCATCGGCACAGAAGGGTGCAGAATAAGACCCTTCCCAATCCGGGGGTTGTCTACCGCCGGATTATTCCTCGCCGTATTCAGCAGAATTTGTGTGGTTCCAATCGTCCCGGCGGCGAGCATTGCGTTATCCGCCTCGATGGTAACTGTCGTACCCTCGGGAATCTTCAAATCACAAGGATCGACAACCGTATTTCCATAACGTATCCACGGGGGCGTCATTGTTAAGGTTACGCCGACGGCTCGAACCTCCGAGTTCTCCGAAGTCCTCTCGAACAAAATCTCCCCAACTGAAGCGTCCGGAATGATGCTTAACGGATTACGGGTATCCTCGGCAGCTGGCTGTAAAAGTTGCTTCGCGGCATCTCGTTTGTCATCTACCGGCGAGGGGGAATATCCCGTTGGATACCGATTGAGGTGGTATAGCTTTGGATCGACGCCAAAAGCCGCGGCGCCGTTCCACAATACCTTGTTGTCCTGATTGAGTTCGGTCTGTGACAGTTGGCGAGTTTGAATCTTCTCCCGTACCCATTGGTAAGCCGCAAAGAGATCAGCCTGGGTGTAGAATCGTGCATCGATAAGGCCCTGTTCTTTCCATGCGCCCACCCGAGCCTGAATCGTCGCTTCGAGAGGAGAGAAGGCCAGGTCAATATTTACCGTCGTGCCGCCGCCCAATGTTTCTCCGCTGCGCAGAATTATTCCGTTATCGGGAGTGGCGGCGTTGTCCTGTTGAAACATCAGGGTCGGATAGCTGCGGGTATCCATCGATCCCCAAATCACCCATGGTCCCTTCTCAATCAGCACAACCCGTTTGCCGGCCTCCCATAATTGATGCGCAACGGTCGCCCCTCCCGGGCCGCTGCCGATCACCAGGCAATCGATTCGCCCGTCCTTGTGCTTAATGCTTTTCGATTGCGGATCGTAATAAAGGCGGCTGGTTGGCAGTGAGGGAGCATGGAGTTTTGAAAAGATCTCGACGTTCGGCATGAAGACGGCTGGCGGCTGGATCCCTGTGAGAGGAACTGCGAGGGGTAAGTCCCATATTCTAGAGAGGTAGGCTTCCCGCATGACATTTGCAAACATCACGCTCTCGGCGCCGCAGGACCCCTCAAAAAAGAACGAAAACAGAGTTGATCTCTGTTTTTGCGCCAATCCGCCATATCCGCCTGTCGCCGAAAGAAACGCCTGGACCGTCTCATTCTTGGACTCGACGAGACAGGTGTAAAACGGAAGCAATGCCGGGTAGGTCATGCCGGTCAGGATCTTCAGAAGAGAAGACTTGCTGAAAGCCTGGAGCATGTTGGAGCTGACGGTGGCTGCGATCGCTGCGATTTCCGGCTTTACGGAAGGCAGGATTGGCAACTCCTCAAGCGGAAACCAGGTTTCAAAAAGAGCGCTATGGGTTCTAGCGATAAGCTGTGAATCTATGGGAGGCGTAATCGGCATGGTGATCTCTCGTTTGTTGAGTCATCGAAACCAGCAACTACCCGAGGTCGGACCGACTTATGGAAAAAGTAGTTTAATGCGTTCTCCGCGCCAAGACAATTTTCAATGTGCGCCGTAGCGCCGATTATTCGGATGTTTGTCGCGTTGCTTTTAATCGAAATAAGCAATTTCAATTGCTTAGCGTTGCGCTTAATTTAAGACGTTGCACTTATCATGAGATGTTTTGCTTGCTTCTTGCCCTTAATGCGCGATTCCTAAGGCCCGGCCTCCAAACTCGATCAGCCACCCTCGCGCATCGCCTCTTCGAGACGCGTTTCCAAGACGGTCGGTTTAACGATGACGAGGGCGCCCCGGGTTTTCTCGATGACGCCTTCGAGCGCTAGAGCGGACAATTCACGTGTTACTTGCTCGCGCCGGCAGCCGATCCGCGCGGCCAGCACATGATGGAAGGGCGGCGGCGTAACCACGCGCTCGATCGCCTTGCCCGGACGCGGATGCGCCATGCGCAGGAGCTCCGAATAGAGACGGTGCTTCAGGTCGAAGATCGAATGCTCTGCGAGACGGGCGTTCAACTCCCGAATGCGGCCGGTAAGCAGCCGCAAGATCCGGTCGCAGGCGGTCTGCGAGGCGAAGATTACTTCGCGGAACACAGGAGCGGGCATGATGCAGAGCTCGGATTTGGTCAAGGCCGTCACGTTGGCCGAGCGTTTGGCGCCGTCGATCGCCGTCATCTCCCCGAAAAATTGCCCTGCTTTGCTCTCGCCGAGAATGACCTCCTTGCCGGCCGCGGTGCGGATTAAAACCCTAACCTCGCCGGAGACGATGAAATAGACGTCGGACAACTCATCCTCGTAATCGACGACAAGCTCGCCATCGTCGAACCGGCGCCACAGACAGAGCCGGTCGAACCGGGCGAAGTCGAGATCGGCGATGTCCTTGAAAAACGGTAGGCGCGCGAGGGTCTGCATGGCTCACTCTATTCGGAAGCGCCTTAGTCAAGATCTGTCCGCCGCCGTCGCCGACGGAGGAATAGGGCAATTGACGGCTTTCGATTAAGGCGCGGATATGGAAAGTGTCGGCATTCCTTGATGGGCGGTCAAGCGATCCCCCGCTCTTTCCAGGAAGAGGACCAAATTAAAGCAGCAGCAATCGCTCAGACTGCCAGCCTCGAGCTGTTCGTCGAAGCGCCGCGGCTAGTGGCGGAGCGCGAAGGGCGCGCAGGCTCCGCGCGTCGCGACCGGTGGTTAGGCTGAAGGCGTCAGCGGACAGCCTCGCGCTCAAAACGGGGGGATGATGGACGAGGAAAGCGAAAGGCGCGCCGTGCTGAACGCGATCACGGGTCGGCGCAGGGTGCGCGGCTTTGTCGACGCCCCGGTCGCGCGCGCAACGATCGAGGAGATATTGGTCGCGGCGCCGCAGGCCCCGAGCGCCACGAATACTCAGCCCCGGCGCGTCCACTCCTGACCGGCGCGGCGAAAGATCGTCTCACGCGAGCGATCATCGCGGAGCGCGCGACCGGAGCCGACGAGCCCGCGCCGGAATACGCCTATCATCCCGAGGCGTGGCCGGAGCCCTGTTTGTCGCGGCGGCGAACCCTAGGGTGGCGGCTTTATGGGCTGCTCGGAGTTGTCAAGGGCGACCGGGTCGCGGCGCGCGCTTGGCGAGACCAGAATTTTTTGTTTTTTGGCGCCCCCGTCGGCATGATCTTCACGCTCGATCGCAGACTTGGGATAGCCTCTTTTCTCGACGTCGCCATGTTCATGCAGAACGTCATGATTGCCGCCTGCGGTTTTGGCCTCGACACCTGCCCACAGGCGGCTTTCGCCATTATCATGCGATCATCCGGAGCGAACTGGCGCTGTCGCCGGACCAGCTGGTGCTCTGCGGCATGGCGCTCGGCCAGGAAGGCCCCGGAGGCGACCGCAAACCGGCTACACGCTAATCGCGAGCCGGTCGAGGCGTTTGCCGCTTTCTATGAAGACTAAAGCCAAAGCCTTGGAAGCCAGTCCGCGCCATGGCCCCCTCGTTGCGGTCAAAGAAGGCGGATATCGATCCCCAACGGGGTCACGGAGACCGGTGTTTCGCCCTTGAATTTTTCCAACCGGCGTCACGGCTGCCGCCGCTTCTAATCCCGGCTTCGCAGCCTTCTATAAGCGAACGCGCGCCTAAGGCTTCGCCTCCTTTGTCGCCTCAACCTTGGTCGTCTTGGCCGCCTTGGCTTTCTTTTTTTCCCCGTGCTCCTTGGCGCTCTCCGCCAACTCGGCTTGTAGCGCCAAGACGTGGCCCTGCGTCAGCCGAAGGGCGCAAAAGCCGTGCGCATCTTCCCGCGCATAGTCGCGGCAGGCGACTTCCCGCGTGGAGGAAAAACCGGCCTGGTCGCTGGCGATCTTGGTGACCGCCGCCTTGTCCTTGGCAAGAAGCGTCAGTAAAGCATGCAGCGTCGTTCGCATGGCCGTCTCCGCGGAGCCGCGCGCGCGCTCGAACTGCTTGATCTCCTTGTCGCCGATCGAAAATCCGGCCGGCCCCCAAAGGCCTGTCGGGTCGACGCGGCAATCGGCGGCGACGAAATCACATGTCTTTCCCTCGCGCATGACGAGGATCGCGCCTTCGAACACGTCGAATGTAAACGGGCAGGCTTCGATATCGACGCTATAGCGAAAAAGCCCATTGGCTTTGCCCATCGGCTTTGCCGCGATCGGAGCGCCGGCGACGACGTCGATGCGGCAGATTTCGCCAGGATGCGTGATTTGCTCGCCGGCCATCGAGAGAGCCTTGATTTCAAGCCCGTTGTCCGGCGCGCGCTGGAACGCGATCAATCCGTCCGAGCCGTTGCGCAGCAAATCGCGGTCGACGATCGCTTCCTCGCCGGGCGGCTTGGGAGCGATCGGCCTTGGTTTCGCGGAAGCCGGGCCGGCGCCCGCTTTTGGAGCTTGCGCCGCCGGCTCTGGCGCGGCCTGCACGGCGCCCGGCAACATCAGCTGCGCCGACGCGTTTGAGGCCGCCAGAGCTGAGGCAAGCAACGCGGGCAGAAAAGAACGTTTCAATTTAAAGCCTCGCCGGGGTGAAACAGCGGGCAACCCTAACCGTTTGGCGGCCTAAAGGAAACGCAAGGAATTCGTCCCGCAATGAAATCCTTGGCGATCGCCGCGCCGCCCGATGGCGGCGCCACTCCGATAGCGAAAGCGGATCGTCTTGCTTTGTCGGATCCTCCTCTTATATACGGCCCATCTTGCGCTCCTGCATTGCAATGCCAATCTGAAGAAAGTCGGGGACCGGGCGAAAATCCGTCCGCCCAAATGCCGGATCGCTGCGGGGTCTGGTGGTCTTGCGTATCGAAAGGAAGAAGAAATCATGGGCAAAGTTATAGGAATTGATCTTGGCACCACCAATTCTTGCGTGGCGGTCATGGAGGGGACGACTCCTAAAGTTATCGAGAACGCCGAAGGCGCGCGCACGACGCCTTCCATCGTGGCCTTTACGGATGATGGCGAGCGCCTCGTCGGCCAGCCCGCCAAGCGTCAAAGCGTCACCAATCCCGAGCGCACTTTTTTCGCCATCAAACGACTCATCGGCCGCACCTTTGACGATCCGATGACCAAGAAGGACATGGGGCTCGTTCCCTATAAAATCATTCGCGCCTCGAACGGCGACGCCTGGGTCGAGGCTGACGGCAAGCAATATTCGCCTTCGCAGATTTCGGCCTTTATCCTGCAAAAGATGAAAGAGACGGCGGAAGCCTATCTCGGCCAGGCCGTCTCGCAGGCCGTGATTACCGTGCCCGCCTATTTCAACGACGCGCAGCGTCAGGCGACGAAGGATGCCGGCAAGATCGCCGGGCTCGAAGTCTTGCGCATCATTAACGAGCCCACCGCGGCCGCTCTGGCCTATGGCCTCGACAAGAAAGGTTCTGGCGTCATCGCCGTCTACGACCTCGGCGGCGGCACCTTCGACATCTCGATCCTCGAGATTGGCGACGGCGTGTTCGAGGTGAAATCGACGAATGGCGACACGTTTCTCGGCGGCGAGGATTTCGACGTCCGCCTCGTCGAATATCTTGCCGACGAATTCAAGAAAGAGAATGGCATCGACCTTAGAAGAGACAAGCTCGCCTTGCAGCGGCTGAAGGAAGCTGCGGAAAAGGCCAAGATCGAATTGTCATCGGCGACGCAGACCGAAATCAACCTTCCTTATATTACGGCCGATGCGACAGGTCCGAAGCATCTCACCTTGAAGCTGACGCGGGCGAAATTCGAGGCTTTGGTCGACGACCTGATCCAGAAAACGGTCGAGCCTTGCCGCAAGGCCTTGAAGGATGCGGGGCTTACCGCGGGCGAGATTAATGAAGTCGTTCTCGTTGGCGGAATGACGCGCATGCCGAAAGTGCAGGAAGTGGTGAAAAACTTCTTCAGCAAAGAGCCGCACAAGGGCGTTAACCCGGATGAAGTCGTCGCCATTGGCGCGGCGGTCCAGGCCGGCGTGCTTCAGGGTGACGTCAAGGATGTTCTTCTGCTCGACGTTACGCCTTTGTCGCTCGGCATCGAGACCCTTGGCGGCGTCTTCACCCGCCTCATCGACCGCAACACGACGATTCCGACCAAGAAGAGCCAGGTCTTCTCGACAGCTGAGGACAATCAAACGGCGGTGACCATCCGGGTGTTCCAGGGCGAGCGCGAGATGGCCGCTGACAACAAGCTGCTCGGTCAGTTCGACCTCGTCGGCATCCCGCCGGCGCCGCGCGGCGTGCCGCAAATCGAAGTGACCTTCGACATCGACGCCAACGGCATCGTCAATGTCACCGCGAAGGACAAGGCGACGAACAAGGAGCAGCAGATCCGCATCCAGGCCTCGGGCGGCCTCAGCGAGAGCGACATCGACCGGATGGTGAAGGATGCCGAGGTTCATGCGGCGGAAGACAAGAAACGGCGCGAACTGGTCGACGCGCGCAATCAAGCCGAGGCGATGATTCATTCCGCCGAGAAGTCGTTGAAGGAATTCGCCGGCAAAGTCTCCGAGGCTGACAAGAGCGCGGTTGAAGCGGCGGTCGCCTCGTTGAAAGGCGTGTTGGAGCGCGAGGACGTTGAAGCGATCAAGTCCAAGACAAATGAGCTTGCGCAGGCTTCGATGAAGCTGGGCGAAGCCATGTACAAGGCAGGCGCCGAATCGACGCCGCAGGACGGCCATGCCGCGCCTAAGGACGATGTCATCGACGCCGACTTCAAAGAAGTCGGGCCTGACGACCAAAAGAAATCGGCCTGACGCGACCGAAACGGCGATGCCATGGAGGAGGGGCTTCGCCGTTCTGTTGCCGGGATCGGCGTGGTAGGACGGTTTTTTGGGGCGAGATATTTGTCAGAGTTATTTCGCTTAAGACCAAACAGCCCGGGCGGCGCTGTGCTGTCGCGGTTTAGCATGCATCTTGCGTAGGTTTGTCGTAGAATCCATATTTGCGCGAAGCTAGGCGCGGCTAAATGCTTGGGAAGTTAGGCCGTCCTCATTTGCCAGGGGGCGGCCGCCCTGGGGGAGGCGCAAAACTCAAGGCCTTCGCGCTGGATCGATTGGAACGCAAGCAGCAATGGCGAAACGCGACTTTTACGAGATCTTGGGCGTTTCCAGGACCTGTTCGGAAGCCGAGTTGAAGGCCGCCTTCCGCAAGGCTGCGATGGAGTGTCATCCCGATCGTAACCCGGGCAGTCACGAAGCCGAAATCAAGTTCAAGGAACTGAACGAGGCGTATCAGACGCTTTCCGACGCGCAAAAGCGGGCGAGCTACGACCGCTATGGCCACGCGGCCTTCGAGCACGGCGGCCTCGGCGGTTTTGGTGGCGGCGATGGATTCGCGGCGTCGATGTCGGATATTTTCGAAGATCTTTTCGGCGACGTCATGAATCGCCGCGGCGGCGGGCGCCACGGTCCCGCGCGGGGATCGGACCTGCGCTATAATATGGAGATTACGCTTGAGGAGGCATTCCATGGCAAGCTCGCCTCGCTGACGCTGCCGACGTCGGTCACCTGCGAGGTTTGTTCCGGCACTGGCGCCAAGTCGGGCGCCAAGCCACGCGCTTGTCCCACCTGCGGCGGACACGGGCGCGTTCGGGCGCAGCAAGGCTTCTTCGCGATCGAACGCACCTGCCCGCACTGCCACGGACGCGGCGACGTCATCGACGATCCTTGCCCGCCGTGCGGCGGCACCGGCAAGGTCACGCGCGAGCGCAGTCTCTCGGTGAACATCCCCCCAGGGGTCGAGGACGGCACCCGCATAAGGCTCAGCGGCGAGGGAGAGGCCGGCTCGAGAGGCGGTCCGGCCGGCGATCTTTATATTTTCGTATCGACCAAACCCCACCCGTTCTTCCAGCGGGACGGCGCCGACCTCTTTTGCCGGGTTCCGATTTCGATGGTGCAGGCGACGGTCGGCGGCGAAGTGGACGTGCACACGTTGGGCGGCGGTTCAGCCAAGGTCAAGATTCCGGAGGGAACGCAATCAGGCAAGCAGTTCAAGCTCAGGCACAAAGGCATGCCCGTGCTGCGCTCGCGCGACGTCGGCGATCTCTACATTCAGGTGACGGTCGAAACGCCGCAAAATCTGACCAAGCGCCAGCGCGAGCTTCTTGCAGAGTTCGAAGCGGAATCCTCCCAAAAGACCCACCCCGAAGCATCCGGATTTTTCGCGAAGATGAAGGACTTCTTCGAAAACCTCAGCGGTCAGTGAACAGCGCTAATCTAGCGGCCTGAGACGAAGAAAAACACCAGCCCGTTCTGTTTCCTTGACGGCGTCCGCTTTGTCGCTATTTTCGCGCGATCGCGCGCACCGATGGTCGCGGCATTGCCCAGGGAGGAGAAATCCGTTGATCACCGATCCCTCGCGCGCCGATGAGCGCGATACCCTGAGACTGCATATGCCGATCGAAAAGCGCATCGCGGATGAGGCGCGCTTTATCCGGTCATGGTTCGAAAACCCGCTGCGGGCAGGCGCTGTGTCGCCGTCTGGACGCGCCTTGGCGCGAATGATGGCGCGTTACGTCGATCCGCATGCCTCCGGTCCGATCATCGAGCTTGGACCGGGAACGGGGGCGATCACGGAGGCGCTTCTCGCCCGCGGCGTCGCCCCGGGACGGCTGTTCCTCGTCGAATTCGACGCCAAATTTTGCAAACATTTGCAGCGGCGCTTTCCCGGCGTTCACGTCGTCGAAGGCGACGCCTACGGCTTTAAAAAGCTTCTCGCCGGCCGCCTGAGCGAACCGGCGGCCTCTGTCGTGTCGAGCCTGCCACTGCTCGTCAAACCGGAAACGCAGAGGCTGGATCTCCTCCTCGACGCCTTTGAATGCATGGCGCCGGCGGGGGCTTTCATTCAATTCACATATGGGCTGCTATCGCCGATGCCGCGCAACAAGCCCATTGGGCCAATGTTCCGGGCCGAAGTTTCGCCGCCGGTCTGGCTCAATCTTCCGCCGGCGCGGGTTTGGACTTATCGCGCCTCGGCAAGCCGTGAGTGCGGCTCCGAAGCCCCGCGGCCCAATCCGGCCCAGGAGTTTTTTGATAGGCTGCGGCGAGGCACGCAAAAAATTCAGTTCGATTTGCAGCGCGAGATCGACGGCGCAAGGTCGCGGCTTGCGCCGAAGGCGCGACTGGGTGCGCCGGGCGCCACAAAAAAGCAGGCGCAAAAATCTTCCGGCGGGATGCGCGGCGGCAAGAACCTTCGGCCGTGACGCCGGCGGCGCGTCAGGCCGGCGCCCCTGCGGGCGAAAGACTTATCGTCGCGCTCGATTTTCCGGCTCCGGCGGACGCCAGATCGATGATCGTGGCGCTGGGAGATAGTGTCTCATTCTATAAGATCGGCATGGAGCTCGCCTATGGCGGCGGATTTTCTCTTGCGCATGAGTTGATCGAGAGCGGCAAGCGGGTATTTCTTGACCTCAAGCTGCACGACATTCCAACAACGGTGGCGCGCGCTTGCGCAAATGTCGCTCGGTTTGGCGCGGCGTTTTTGACTGTGCACGCCTATCCGCAGACCATGGCGGCGGCCAAGCAAGGCGCGGCCGGATCAGGGCTCCGGGTGCTAGCAGTCACGGTCATGACCTCCTATGACGACCAGGATCTGGCCGAGGCCGGTTACGGTTTGGGAGTGAAAGAGCTTGTCGCGCGCCGCGCCCGGCAGGCGCGCAAGATCGGAATCGACGGATTGATCCTTTCCCCCGCGGAGCTCGTGGACGTTCGTCGCGAATTCGGATCGGATCTGCTTCTTGTGACGCCGGGCATCAGGCCAGCCGGCTCGTCGGCAGTGGATCAGAAGAGGATTATGACGCCCGCCGCCGCGATCAAGGCGGGGGCTGATTATATAGTTGTCGGCCGCCCCATCACGCAGGCGATAAATCCGCGCGCGGCGGCCGAAGCGATCCTGGCCGAGATGGCCACGGGGCTATGACCGGCCCGCGCCGCCCAGAATGCGTATGACGATCGCATTGACAAGGCGCTTCTGATCGAGCGCCGTGCCCAGCAGCTCTTTGAAATAAACCTCGCGCGCCACTTGAGCGAGGAAACCGGCGATCGCCGAGGCCTGCAGCTTCTGCTCGAAGGGCGATCCTCCCGCTTCAGCAATCAGCCCACGGATATGGCCAAGCAGCGAAAAGCGCTTTGTTTCGGCGCTCGTCCGACGCCAGAAGCGGCGCAGATTTTCCTCAACGTACAAGACTGCTTCGTTGTCTTCATCGATCAATCGCAACGCGCATTCGACGACAGCGAGGATCTTCTGTTCGCCGCCGCTGGGACCAGACTTGTCTGTGGCCTTGAAGGCTTCGCCCATCCATATGTAGCAGCGTTCGAAAAGACAGCGCGCCAAGGCCTCCTTGCTATCGAAATGCTTGAATATGGCTGGATTGGTAAAGCCGCTTGCGGCGGCAATCTGACGAACGCTCGTCCCGTCAATTCCATTGCATACGAACAGCCCCATAGCAGCCTGGAGGCCTGCGGCTTTTGCCGAGGCGTCGTCTGATCCGATAAAAGGACGACGCTGCATCCTGGTCGGCCTTATCGCGGCGCAGTTTCGTTTTCGGCGAGCCGCCGCGCCGCGTCTGGGTCATGCGATGGAAGCACCACCGTCGGATTTTTCTCGACGTAGAGTTTTAGCCGCGCGATGCTCTCCGCGGCTTTCCGAGCGTCGATATGGCCTCCGGCCAGCTCGCCGGACAGGAGTTGCCCCTGATTGTAAATAGCGTCGCCCGCGAAAAGGTAAGAGAGGCCGCCGCGGCGCAGAATGATCGAGCTATGGTTCGGGGTGTGGCCGGGGGTTGGCACCGCGATTACGTCGCCCGCGCGCGTTAGGGAAAAGGCCGCCTCGAAAACGTCCTGCGCGCCTTGCTCAAAGGAGAAACAACTTGGCGTCAGCGGTGCGAGTAAGGCTTTCGGAGCGCCGGATGGCCTTGCCCATTCGAGCGCGTTAATGAGGATCTCGCAATTTGGCAAATCCCTTAATCCATCGACATGGTCGAGATGAAGATGGGTCATGACGACGCGGAGACCCTCCGCGCCGCGCCGTCGCGCCGCCGCAAGCTGCGGACGAATTGCTTCGCTAGGCTCGAGGGAAATGCTGCAAAGCCGCCGCGACAGCCAAGCGTCGAATTGTCCGAGCGAATCGAGATACCCCGGCGTCAGCCAACCCTCGCTAATCCCTGCGTCGACTAGAATGTCTCCTTCCTCATGCGCGATCAGCCAAGCAAAAATGGGGAGGTCTGGCGTAAATTCGCGGCTTGCGAGAATGCGCAAACGACTCGTGATTGGACCGCCTTGGCGGGTCAGGAACGGCTTCTTGACGCGAACGCGGCCCGTGCAGATCGGGGTGATCCCGTGCGGCTTTGACATCTGCGGCGCACTCCTTCGTTGCGCATTTGGTTAGCACATGCTAACCAAATGCGCAACGGGTGCGCACAAGCCGAATGGCGCGCCACGCCGCCGACAGATCGGAAGTTGCCGAGAGGGGATGGGATCTATCCCGTCGACGCCGGCTCTGCACCCAGCCGGATCGTCGGCGGCGGGGCCGGTCGGATTGTCGTCGGCCGGCCGGCGACGATGGGGAAGGATCGCTCGCGGCCGCTGAATCCGCGGCCGGAAATTCGCCCGGCTACGCGCGGATGCTCACCGGGCGCCTTGGACGCGGCGGCGCGAATGCCTTGGTGAGGACAAAGATGGTAATGAGCGTCACCACGTAAACGATGAGCTGCATGCCGGAAGGCTGATCGGAGTAGCCGACCAGAGTATGCAGCACGCGGCCAAACAAACTCGTGTCGGAGAGAAATGCGGAGGTGTCCCAGACCGTGCCTTCGAAGGCGGTCGCGACGCCAGCCTGTTGAAGGAAGACGACGCTTTGAGCGGCAAGCCCCGCAGCGAGAAAAGTTATGAGAACGGTCGTCACGCCAAATAAATAGCGGCCGGGAATTTTGACCAAGCCGAGAAAAGTCAATGCGCTGACTCCGCAGCCAAGCAGCAGGCCGACGAGTCCGCCAGCGACGAGCCCCGCCGTAGAAGCGCCGCCCGCGATCACCAAGCCGTAAAGAAAGAGGACGATCTCGGATCCCTCGCGAAGCACAGCGACGGCGACCACGACCGCCACCGCGGCGAGCGAGCGCGAGCCCGCCGCCGCGGCGGCGCCTATTTCTTTCATTTGCGCCGCCAGCTCGCGTCCGTGCCGCGCCATCCAGATATTGTGCCAAGCCAGCATGACCACGGCGATGACGAGGACGGTGGCGTTAAACAATTCCTGGCCGACGCCAGCTAACGCGTTGGAGATCTGATTCGCGAAGAGAGCGAGCAGCCCGGCTCCCGCAACGCCCGCCGCAACGCCCGCAGCGACCCAGCGGCCGCGATGGGGGACGCCTTTTGTCACGGCAAGCAAGATGCCGACGATAATGCCTGCCTCGATCACCTCCCGGAATACGATAATCAACGCGCCGAGCATCGGAGCCTCTTTACTGGACGTTCAGGAAGCCTTCGGTTGTATCTTCATGGTAATCGTCGAAAAATCGGTACCGGCCCGCCGCGAGCGGGCGAATTTGAACGGTGATCACGCCGCCGCCCGCGACGACTTTTTCTACCCGCAAGGTCTTGCTTTCGAATTCTGCCGGCGTCGCGTCGAGGTTCTTGATCTCGATGGTGATTGGTTTGCCCGCGGGCGCCCGCGCCTCCGCTGGCTGAAAACGGTGGTCCTTCAGAGTCAGGCGCACGGTCGCCGCCTCTTCGGCTAAGGCGCCCAACGCCAGGGCGGCGAGGAGGCCGGACGCCGCCGCGCAAACGCGGATCGCATAGTTTCTCGACCCGGACAATTTCATCGCGTAACTCCTGAAATCGCGGCGCGAGCCGCTGACACTCCAATCACAGCCGGCGCTAGAATTCGAATTCGACCTTGAGATTTCCAATGTTGCGCTGGAAATTCGTGAGGTCCAGAGAGCGGCCTTCCCCGACCGCATGGCCTGACACCTGCGTCGAAAAAGCGGCGGCCACCATAACCTGGCCAGACAGCTGTATATGCAGCGTGGGGCCAACATAGAGGGCGTTGCCAAGGAAGGTCTCCATGCCGAGGCCGTCGAACGCCCGGAAATATTGCACTTCGGCGCCCAGCGTCACCCTCGGAGCAATGCGATAGGTCAACGCCGCCGATATGCCGAGCTCGGAGCTACGCTCCCAGCTGTCTGCGCCAAATTCCCGGCTGACGCCCGGTTCGTAGGTCAGATTGGCGGCCGCATAGAGCCTGTTCGAAATGAGTTCGGTATCGGCGACGAGCTTGAAGGTGGTGCTGAAATCTCTCGTCAACGCGCCGCTGACGTCGTCGACCCGAGTCCATTCAGGCTCTACAACGGCGGTTATTTCAATCGGCTGATTGGGATTGCGCTCAAAAACAAGAAATCTCAGTTCCGCCGAAAAACCGCTGAAGTTTGTGCGATTGAGATTATCCAGGCCATCGACGCCGTATATTTGCTGCATCAGGCCATGTGCGCTTAGCTCGTAACCGAAAAACTGGGTTGGCACGCCTTCGAATTCCACCTCTTGCTCGATGGCCATGAACGAACCGCCGCGCATTGTCGATGATGTGGTTGTCTCGAATTCGATCGCCTTTTCGCCCTCTGCGCCAATATCGGCTCCCTCGGTGAACCCGAATATGTATTTGGTTTCGAGCTCATGATAAGGATCGATCGTAGCCGGGGGGGCGTCTTGCGCTGGCGGCGCGTACTCTGCTCGCACCAGCGACGGGTTCGAAGAACTCAAGGCCGCCAAGAAAAACGGGCCGAGACAGGCCGCGCCGACGCGCGAGATAGAACGCTGGACCAACATGTGGAGGACTCGTTGCTCTAACCAATCAATGTCACGCCGTTGCATTGTTGGTAGGCGCAAAATATTTGCATTGCAATAAGAGGCTTAAAACTTTAGAATTGTTATAGCTAAGTAAGATTTGAATAATGAATTCTGATTCAACGCCAAACGCATCTTCTTTAAAATGAATCTAAACTGTATTTTCTATTTTGAGGCCTCGAAAAGGATCGCATTGTCATGCCGTCGCGGCCGCTTCTGCATCGTTTACATCGTCGAACTGAGCGACTTCAAAAAGCAAGAATACCTCATGGCGCGTTTCCAGTCGCGGCGGCGGTCACAACGGCTTTCGCCTTCAGCTGAAGTTCGGGACGCTCGCGCGAATGCCTTTGCCTTGGACAGGACGGGTCCTTTAAAACACAGCGCGGACATTGATTGCGAGGGGATCCTTTATGGCGGACATGCGGCTCGTGGTTGCCGGGGCGGCTGGACGCATGGGCCGCGTCCTCGTCCAGATCATTCACGAAACGCCCGGCGCGGTCCTCGTTGGCGCTATCGAACGCGAGGGGTCGATTGCGATTGGCCAGGATGCCGGACTTCTGGCGGGCTGCGGCCAGATGGGCGTTGAAATCACCGGCGATTCTCTGCGGGCCATAGCGGGCGCCGACGGCATTTTGGACTTCACCTCGCCGGATTCGACGATGGCGTTGGCGACGCTGTCGGCGCAGGCGCGCATTGTGCACGTCATTGGAACGACAGGGCTTCAGCCCGACCATTACGCCCGGCTGAAGGCCGCCGCCCGTCATGCGGTCATCGTGCAATCAGGCAATATGAGTCTCGGGGTCAATCTTTTGGCGGCGCTGGTCGAAAAGGCGGCGCGGACGCTGGGGCCTGAATTCGATATCGAAATCGTCGAAATGCACCATCGCCACAAGGTCGATGCGCCTTCGGGCACTGCTTTGCTGCTCGGCGAGGCTGCGGCGAAAGGCCGGGCTATCGACCTTCCTTCAAATGCCGTGCGATCGCGCGACGGCCACACGGGCGAGCGCAAAGAGGGAGCCATCGGCTTTGCAGCTTTGCGCGGCGGCACGGTCGTCGGCGACCACCGCGCGGTTTTCGCCGGACCTGGCGAACGGCTCGAACTCGGCCATGTCGCCGAGGACCGCAGCATTTTCGCCCGAGGGGCGGTTAAGGCCGCGCTGTGGGGGCGGGGGCGCAAAAGCGGCCTTTATTCGATGATAGACGTGCTCGGCTTAGGCGATTGAGGGCGCAAAAAAGGCCGCGCTCAGTTAGAACGGAGCGCGGCCCTTACGCGAGCTTCCCGGGGGCCCTTTGGGAAGTTCGTATGACAAAATGACGACATTCGCCTCGGATGTCCAGTAACAATTCGGCGAGACTTATTTCCGGTCGCGTGAAACGCTGGATTGACCATAGTGATTGGGTGGATCAAGGCGCGTCATAAGGCCTAGTAAGATGGCCGCGCCCGCCATGATCAGGATGAGAAGAAGCGAAACCTTGAATTGCCTGCGCGCCGCCTGCAGTTCATAACTGCGGACAAATCCGGCGTCGGGCCGAGGATCGAAGTTATTTGCGATGGACATGCCCTAACTCCAACGCCGAAATCTTCGCTTGGCTAGCTGGCGTCATGCCGAGTCTTTTGCGGCTCGCGGGGTAAACAAAGCATTGGGTGGCCAACGCTTGGCGGGAAGAAAAATTTTCAAGGTTAATGACTTGGCGCAAACGCCCGCCGTCGCGGCTCAATGGGCGTGGTTGCTATCGAATGACCGCAGACCTAAGTAACCGCCTGGAGCCTTCCTTTCATGCCTTTCATCGCCGACGCGCTTCTGCGCATAAAACCTTCGGCCACCATAGCGGTGACGCAAAAGGCGCGCGACCTAAAGAACGCGGGGCGCGATATTATTTCGCTTTCGGTCGGAGAGCCGGATTTCGATACGCCGGACAACATCAAAGCGGCGGCGATCGCCGCGATCCAGCGTGGCGAAACAAAATATACGCCGGTGGCGGGCGTCAATCCGTTGCGCGAGGCGATCGCCGCGAAATTCAAGCGCGAAAATGGCCTGCATTACACGCCGTCGCAGACCATCGTCGGAACAGGGGGCAAGCACGTCCTGTTCAACGCCTTTCTCGCGACAATCAATCCCGGCGACGAGGTGATCATTCCCGCGCCCTACTGGGTCAGCTATCCCGATATGGTGCTGATCGCTGGCGGCAAGCCGGTCTGCGTCGAGACAAAGATAGAGCATGGCTTCAAGCTTGAACCCGAATCGCTCGATAAAGCGATCACGCCGAAAACGAAATGGCTGTTGCTGAACTCTCCCTCCAATCCCTCCGGCGCCGCTTATACACGCGACGAATTGAAGGCGTTGACCGACGTCTTGCTGCGCCATGAGCATGTTTGGGTGCTTACCGACGACATCTACGAACATCTCGTCTACGGCGATTTTGAATTCGCGACCCCGGCGCAAGTGGAGCCGAGACTCATCGATCGCACGTTGACCATGAACGGCGTTTCGAAATCCTACGCCATGACTGGCTGGCGCATCGGTTATGCGGCGGGGCCGCTCGAATTGATAAGAGCGATGGAGGTATTGCAGGGACAACAGACCTCGGGCGCATGCTCGATCGCGCAATGGGCGTCGGTCGAGGCGCTGAACGGTCCGCAGGATTTTATCAAAGAGCGCCGCAAGATTTTCGAAGGGCGCCGCGATCTCGTCGTCTCGATGCTGAATCAGGCGCAATATCTGCGTTGCCCGCAGCCGGAAGGCGCGTTCTATGTCTACCCATCTTGTGCCGAGGCGATCGGGCGGCGGACGCCGGCCGGAGAGGTGATCGCCTCGGATGAGGATTTCGTCTCCAGCCTTCTGGAAAGCGAAGGCGTCGCCGTTGTTCAAGGCTCGGCTTTTGGCCTCGGGCCGAACTTCCGCATCTCTTACGCGACTTCGACATCTGTGCTCGAAGACGCTTGTGTCAAAATTCAGCGGTTTTGCTCGGGTCTGGTCTAAGTGCGAAGGGAATATGGATAGTCATTGTGGGACCCGCGCGAGTTCTGATTTCATCGCTCACTGTTCCGCAATCTTGAGTTGTCCAGCATTTGGGGGTCAATATGCTGAGGGACGATACGGGCGGCGGCGGACGCCGGCCGTCACGAAATGTCCTCGGGCAGCCGCTCGCCAGCTGTTCATTGGATCCGTTGACGGGATTTATCGCAATGGCTGCTGCGATACGGGCGCAGAGGACCTTGGCAGCCACACTGTCTGCGTCGTCGTAACGGACGCGTTCTTGAGCTTCTCCAAAGCGCGCGGCAATGATCTGTCGACGCCATTGCCGGCTTTCGGCTTTCCCGGCCTCAAGGCCGGCGATCGCTGGTGCCTTTGCGCGGCGCGCTGGCAGGAGGCTTTCAAGGCCGGAGCTATGCCGCGCGTCGTACTCCAGGCGACCCACGAGGGCGCTCTCGCCTATTGCGCGCTCGAAGATCTGAAACGCTACGCGATGGATTTGTCGTGAATTGGCAAGCCGCTAAGTTGCTCCGAACGTCAGCACCGC
Organism: uncultured Alphaproteobacteria bacterium; assembly: GCA_963815815.1. Taxonomy (GTDB): domain Bacteria; phylum Pseudomonadota; class Alphaproteobacteria; order Rhizobiales; family Beijerinckiaceae; genus Methylocapsa. The sequence goes on along the minus strand of CAWFIA010000001.1, from coordinate 78,715 downwards.
AGCCGTGTAAGTCTCGTTGACTTCAGAAAGCGGCTGGCGGTCTGGTCCAAACACGAGGGCGCGGTGCTGGAATAGGCGCCAGGGGATCGCTTGCTCGAATTCTTGTCTTCCTGCGACCGTCGAAGCGTCGAAATCCTGCAAGGGCGGCCGCCAAAAGATCTCGACCGAGAATGTTTCGCGGATGGGATCGAGATCCTGGACCGCGCGCCCGAACGGCGTGTCGCTGTCCGCCAGGATCTTGCGGATCGTGTCGTTGAGCCGGCGCGGTACATACCAATTCTCCGCTTCGGCGAGCACGCGCTCGCCGCAGGCGAGTTCGACGCGGCGGTAGATGATGGGCTCGTCACGCCCGACCCGCAGCCTTTCGCGCTGCTCCAGTGAGGCGGGTCTCTCCAGGCCGATGATCCTCTTTGCCCGAACCGCCGGATCGCCGCCCAAACCGCGCCGGGCGCACCATTCCTCCAGCGTCGAGGTCGCGCTGTGCGAAGCGAGGAGTTTTGCGTTCAAGGTCTGCATCAGCGCGAAAGCGTCTTCGGACGCAAGCATTGCGTCGCGCGCGCCTGCGGCGGACGAACTTTCGGGTGTCGCCTGGCGATCGGGATTGAGCATCCGCTCCTTTTCCATTGCCCGCCTTAGGCTTGAGGACGGAAAGATCGCCGAGCTTTTGGGCGGCGTCTCGCTTTAGGCCCTCATGCTCGGCCGCGCCGAGACGACGTCATACCATCGTTTCAGCGCCTTGCGCGCTCCGGGGACGGGCAGGTCTATTCGCTTCGTCGCGAAATCGACCGTAACGATCGCGGTGATATCGGCGATGGAAAAAGAGTCTCCCGCCACAAAAGGGCTGTCCGCCAGCCGTTCGTCGAGATCGCCATAAAAATCCAAGGTGCGCACCTTGCCGCGTTCGGCGAGCGCCGGGATTTGCTCATAGTCATGCGGTCCAACGACGGCGCGATCCTTGAAGGGCGAGACCGAATTCCGGAGAGCTTCGGCGACGGCGAAGAAACCGTCGATCTCCATACGTCGCTCCCACATCGTGACAATCGCCTTTTCCTCGGCCGTCGTCCCAAAGAGGCGCGGCTCCGGCTGGATTTCCTCGAAATAACGGCAAATCGCCAGGACGTCGCCGATCGCTGCGCCGTCATCAAGCACCAGAGTTGGAACGGTGCAGCGTGGATTGATCGCGCGGTACGCGTCCGAAAACTGCTCTCCCTTGGCGAGATCGACCGGCACCCTTGCAATTTCAATCCCTTTTTCGGCGACAAAGATGCGCACCCGGCGGGGATTGGGGGAGGAGGCGGAATCATATAATTTCATTGCGCGTCCTGCCTTTCTCAAGCGGTTCTTGGGGGTGCGGGTTCGCGATCCGGCGCACCATAAACGCCGATAGGCGATTTGCCCAATCGGGCGCGGGTTCTACAATCGGTCCGGCTTCTGGGGAGTGTCTCAGTTTGAAATTTTGCGCCTCTTGATCTGCCACTCGATCTCGCGCTCCGCTTCGAAAACGATGCGCACATGGTCGCGATCTATGCCGTTTGGTACAATTGGATGCGGGTCCACAAGAGCTTGCGCGTGGCACCCGCGATGGCGGCAGGGCTGAGCGTTACGGTCATGGACTGGTCCGATCTGATTGAGGCTATGGACGCCGATGCGCCAGCGCAGAAGCGCGGGCCTTAATAAACAGCGCGCAAATAACACATATCGATAAGCATGGCTTTTCAGTAGGAAACCGTGAACAAATTGGTTACAGAATAATTTTAGCGACTCGGGAGGCTCGTAATGGTTGAACGAAAATCACTTGGCTTTTCCCCGCCTGATCGTTCTGACAAGCGGGAACGGGTGAAGGCATCGATCGCAAAAGGCTTATCAGACGAAGAACTTGCGGAACAGAAGGCAAGTTTCGTCTATGGGAACGCCCCCGCGCGATCCGGCATCACCAAAAACTCGGCTCGTCACGCCGCCACGCATCCGAGGTTGGCGATGGCACCAGAATAATAGGCCGCCCCCGCATTAGCGGGGGCTTTATTTTTGAGGGCGCGGTGTTCGTTTTAGAAGAAGAAAACAAGATTCTTTACGACAAAATTCAAGAGCGCAACTTGGCGCGACAGTATGACCTCCTTATAAATTGCATAGAAATAGGCATAGTTCAGGGCGTAAGGGCGTTCGTCAAATATATGCTTTGGTCCTTGAACGCCGCAGCCGTTTCAAACATTTCGCAGTTCGGAGGGAGGTTCCGTGAAGAACCCATTTATCTGAAAGACTATATTCCCCCTCATTTTTCTCAGGTACCACACCTGATGGATCAGTTTATTTCAACGGTGCAAGAAAATTGGTTTGTCTGGACCGAATACATCTTAGCTTCTTACGTGCTTTGGAGGTTAAATTGGATACACCCTTTTATTGAGGGGAATGGCCGGACTGCAAGAGCAGCGTGCTATTATACACTTTGTGCTAAATTTGGCGGGTTGCCCGGGGGTAAGATTATAGTTCCAGAACGCATTCGCTTCGACCGCGCGCCATATTGTGACGCTTTGCGGGAGGCCGACCAAGCTTGGCATAATGGCGAGCTACGTTTCCCAAAAATGGAAGCTTACCTCGCTCGCTTGCTGGATGAGCAAGTTATGGACTTTCCGTTAGCTCAAAACGGGAAGGCTCAAACGCCTCCGTTTGAACCAACAATTTCAAACTGAGACACTACCGGCTTCTGGACATCGAAGGCATAAAGAGGTTAAACCGTCAGCTGCGCCGCAAGCGTCTTTCTTCCGCCGGCCGTCTTTGCGAGGTTTTCGCGCGCGGCGCTTCCCCCGAAAAACGAGACATGTTCCAAAAGCTCTATCGCTGGACCTTGACCCTTGCCGAGAGCCGCCACGCTCCGACGGCGCTCGGCCTCGTCGCCTTCGCCGAAAGTTCGTTTTTTCCGGTGCCGCCGGATACGATTTTGGTCCCGATGTCGATCGCGCGGCCGAAGCAAGCCTGGACCTACGCTTTGATCTGCACCCTCGGCTCCGTCGCCGGCGCGCTGCTCGGCTACGCCATCGGTGCGCTTCTGTTCGGGACCGTCGGCAAATGGCTGATCCATCTTTACGGCTATGGCGCGCGGGTCGAAGAAATGCGCGATCTATACGCGCAATGGGGCTGGGCGGTCATTCTCGTGAAGGGCCTGACCCCCATTCCCTTCAAGCTCGTCACGATAACCAGCGGGCTTTTGGCTTATAATGTGCCGCTGTTCATCCTTTTGTGTTTTGTGACGCGGGGAGCGCGTTTTTTTGCTCTGGCCCTGGTTCTCAAATATTATGGCGAGCCGATCAAAGACCTGCTCGACAAATATTTTGGCTGGTTCCTGCTCATTCTCCTCGTTGTCATCATCCTTGGTTTTTGGATCGCAACTCATTTACTCTGACTTTCCATGCAAAGCCTGACGCCGCTGCGCATCGCCCTCGCGATCCTCATCATCGCCGCGGGATCCATCATCGGCGCGTGGATTTTTCAGGCGCTCGGCTACGCCCCTTGCGAGCTTTGCCTGAAGGAGCGCATCCCTTATTACGCTGGGATCGCGTTGGCGGCTCTAGCGTTTTTTTTGTCGGCCAGCGGGCGGACTAGCTTGCTGCCGGCCGCTTTCGCGGGGCTTGCCATGATCTTCGCGGCCAGCGCTGCTTTTGGCGTCTATCATTCCGGCGTCGAGTGGGGTTTCTGGCCGGGACCGTCCGACTGTACCGGAGCGCTCGACCATGCCGGTTCGGTCACTGATTTCTTGAAGCAGCTGCAGACGGTCAAAGTGGTTCGTTGCGATGTCGTATCGCTCAAGGTTCTCGGCTTGTCCCTCGCTGCCTGGAACGCCGTGATCTCGATTTGCCTCGCAGGGCTTTCGGCGTTGGCTTTGACGCTCAATCGGCCGCGCTGAGCAGCGCCCGCGCGCGCAGTTTTTCGGTCTCGCTTTTGAGCTGGCCGCAGGCGGCCAAAATGTCGCGCCCGCGCGGGGTGCGCACGGGGCTCGCGTAGCCGGCGTTGAAGACGATGTCGGAGAACGCCCCGATCGTCGCGTCATCCGAGCATTCATAGGCCGTTCCGGGCCACGGATTGAACGGAATGAGGTTGATTTTGGCCGGCATGCCTTTCAGCAGCCTGACCAATTCCCGCGCCTCGGCCGGCGAATCATTGATCCCCTTCAGCATCACATATTCGAAGGTGATCCGCCGGGCGTTGGATGCGCCGGGATAGGTTCGGCAGGCCTCGATAAGCGCGGCGATCGGATATTTTTTGTTGAGCGGCACCAGCTTGTCGCGCAGGTCATCGCGTACGGCGTGCAGCGAGACGGCGAGCATGGCGCCCGTCTTCGCGCCGAGATCGTTGAGGCGTGGAACCACGCCCGCGGTCGAGACCGTGATGCGGCGCTTCGACAGCGAGAGTCCGTCGCCGTCGGAGAGGACCGCCACGGCGTCGCTGACATTATCGAAATTATAAAGCGGCTCGCCCATGCCCATGAAGACGATGTTCGAGACGAAGCGCTCTCCAGCGCTGGGGACAAGTCCGTCCTCCGGCGGGGCGCGGCCGGGGAAATCGCCCAATCTTTCGCGGGCGATGATCGCTTGCGCAATGATCTCTTGTGCTGTCAAATTGCGCACGAACTGCTGTGTTCCCGTGTAGCAGAAGGCGCAGCTCAAGGTGCAGCCAACCTGGCTCGAAACACAGAGCGTGCCGCGATCGCTTTCCGGAATATAGACGCATTCGACCTCGGCGCCGCGATCCTTGCCATGCGCTGGCTCCAGCCGGATCAGCCATTTCCGCGTGCCGTCGCGCGAGACTTGCTCGGAGACGATCCGCGGCCGCGCCAAAGTGAATTGCTCGGCGAGCCTTGCGCGAAAAACCTTGCTGATATTCAGCATGTCTTCAAAAGATGAGACGCCTTGGTGATAGATCCAATGCCAGAGCTGCGCCGAGCGCATGCGAATCCCGCGCTCGGGCGCGCCGATCTCGATCAAAGCGGCGGCGAGCTGTTCGCGCGTCGCGCCGGCGAGCGAGCGTTTCGACGCCATTAAGCTTGCACCGGCGGCGAAGGGTTCAAAAGAGGTCATTTTCCCTGATAACATGGTGGGCGGGAATTCGCCACAAATCCTCACGCGCGCGCCAGCCGTCGCGAAAGCGACATGCGCCGGGCGCATGAGATTCGCCTTTCAAAAACGAGGACGCCCCATGCCGCACCGCTTTCTGCCGCTCTTTGGCCTCAGCTTCCTCATCGCCCTGGCGGCCTTCGCTGCGCCAATGACAGGCGCCGACGCTCAAGAGTACCTGTCCCTGCCATTGAAGAGCGCTGTTCCCTCGATCACGACGACCGGCGAGGCGATCGTCGACGTCGTTCCCAATATCGCGATCGTCTCGATCGGCGTCGAGACGGAGCGCCCCAACGCCGCCGACGCCGCCAACGCAAACGCCAAGGCGGCGCAGGCGGTGGTCAATGATATCAAAGCCCAAGGAATCGATGCGCGTGACGTCAGCACGCTCGGCGTCACCCTTGGCCCCGTTTATGACGAGACGACGGATCCGAACGGCCGCGTGACTAAGCGGACGCTGCGCGGCTATCGGGCGCGCAATGATTTGAGCGTCAAAATCCGGCAGATCGACAAGGCCGGCGCGCTGGCGCGGCAATGGATCGAAAATGGCGCCAATAGTTTTGGCGGCGTCGCTTTCGACTATGATCAAAAGGAAGCCAAATATGACGGCCTGCGCGTCGACGCCGTCCGGGACGCCTTGCGCAAGGCGACGTCCTATACGAGCGGGCTCGGCATCCGGCTCGGGCGGGTAATTGAAATCGCTCCGCCGAGCCCCTTTCCGCGTCCCACCGCGGCCGCGCCGATGATGGCGCGAGCGGCCAAAAGCGAGGTCGCGGCTATTCCGATCGAGCCAGGCGTGCTGACGCTGCGCGTTGAGGTCGCGGTCAGCTGGGAGTTGGCGCAGTAACAGGCTGGGCGCGTTACAATCGCTCGTTCGCAGTCCCCGCCATTTGGAGGCCTCATGACCCTCAGCACCGATATCTCCGATTTCCACCGCCGCGACATCGCGCTTGGCGGCGAGACAAAGCCTGTTCTGACCTTGGGGGAGAGCGGGCCGGCCATTGTGGTCGTGCACGAGATCTACGGTTTCTCCCCGGCAGTCGCGCGGCTTTGCCGCTGGCTGCGCGACGGCGGATTTCGCGTCTATGCGCCGATTCTCTTCGGCTCCCCGGACGCGACCAACAAGGAGGTGATCGACCCGCTGCGCATCCTGCGCCTCTGCATTTCACGCGAATTCAACATACTGGCCTCGAACCGCAGCAGCCCGGTGACCGATTGGCTGAAACAGCTTGCGCGCCAGGCCCACGCCGAATGCGGCGGCAGCGGCGTCGGAGCCATCGGCCTGTGTCTGACCGGCGGCTTCGCGCTGTCTATGGCGGTGGACCCTGTGGTCCTTGCTCCCGTGATGGGCGAGCCGAGCCTGCCCCTCATGACGCCGGCCGCGCTGGACATCGCGCCGGACGAGCTTGCGGTCGTGAAAAGGCGCGCGGCCGAAGGCCTCGGCGTGCGCAGCTACCGGTTTGAGGGCGACACGTTTTGCCGACCCGCGCGCTTCGCAACCCTTCGGCGGGAATTGGGAGGCGCATTTTTGGGGAAGGAATTGCCCGACGCCTGCGGCAATCCGCTTGGCCGGAAGGCGCAAGGCAAGCCGCCGCATGGCGTGCTGACGACGGATCTCATCGATGCGGCCGGCGAGCCGACGCGGCAGGCGGTCGATGAGGTGATCGCATTTTTCCGCGAGAAGCTCGGATCCTAGATGATCCGGCTCTAGATCACGATGATTTTGGACGAAAACGGTCCAAAATCATGAACGTGATCGATTCCAAGAAGTTAGAGGAGGATTCACGCGAAAAACCGGAGTCCGCTTTTTCGCATCCTGCTCTGGCGCCGGTTCGTCCGCATCAAGACGTCGGCTTTGCCGCCTTCAGCGCGTCTTCGAGCCGCATTTTCGCCGAACCGGGGCGCAGCGGCTTCTGCTGACTCTCATGCGGCGCCCAGCCGGAGACGAAAATTAGCTCGAAACTCGCCCGCACGCGCGCGTCGGCGTCGCCGAATCGCTCGGCGTAAATCTCCGCGGCGCGTAAAAACAGCCGGCGGCTCGAAGGTTTCCGGATGCGGGCGACGAGCGCGTTGGCGCCGCCCATGGCGCGCAGATCGGCCATCAGGGCGAACATGTCAGAATAGCGGACGGTCAGCGGCTCGCTGTCGGCGACGGGAAGGGCAAAGCCGGCGCGCTGCAAAAGTTGGCCCATGTCGCGCACGTCCGTGAAAGGCGCGACGCGCGGGCTCGCCCCGCCGAAAAGCTCGGTCTCCGCGAGCGTGAGGGCGCCACGCAATTCGTGGAGGGTTTGGCCGCCAAGAAGGCAGCCGAGAAAAAGGCCGTCGGGTTTTAAAATCCGCCGGATTTGAACCAAGGCGCCGGGCAGGTCGTTGACCGTCTGCAGGCTCAGGGCGGAGACGACGAGGTCGAAGCTTTGCGCGGCAAGAGGCAGCGCCTCTTCGTCGCCGACCAGGAACAGCGTCGCGCCGCTCGCCGTTTGCGCAAACGGGGCCATCCGCACGGTGAGCCGTCCGTCGCAGGCGAGCCGCTCGGAAAGGTCAGGGGTCGGCGTTCCAACTTCGAGAACGCTTTGAAAATCCCGCCTGACGAGATTGAGACGCTCGTCAATCTCGTCGATGGCCGCGCGCAGCAGAAAATCCGCGCCTCCAGCGCTTATGGCGCGAAGAAGTCTGCGGCGGAGCAAAGGGCGATCGAAGATCAGGCTTGGTGACGACACGCGCAGCTCTTACCAAGGCGTTGCCTGCGAGCCTATCGAAAATGGCGCGGGCGCGCGGCGAATTGCGAGCCAGCTTGCGGCTCCCGCAATGCGAAAACGCGCTGGATCATTTCTTCGCGTTGGCTATATTGTCTCGGCCTGCGTCGAAGTGACGCCGGGCGGAAAACGGCGCGGAACAGGGCGGGCGCATGAACAAGGTTTTCAAGGACGCACCTTCGGCCTTGGCGGATGTCGTCAAGGACGGCATGACTTTGATGTGCGGCGGGTTTGGCCTGTGCGGCATCCCGCAGGATTTGATTTTTGCCCTGCGTGATCTCGGGGTCAAGAATCTGACCGTGGTGTCGAATAACGCCGGCGTCGACGGCGCCGGACTCGGGCTTCTCCTGGAGACGCGTCAGATCAAAAAAATGGTCTCGTCTTATGTCGGCGAGAACAAGCTGTTCGAGCAGCAATATCTTTCCGGCGAGCTCGAACTCGAATTCAACCCGCAAGGCACGATGGCCGAACGCATTCGCGCCGGCGGCGCCGGCATACCCGCCTTCTTCACCAAAACGGGCGTCGGCACGATCATCGCGGAGGGCAAGGAAGTCCGCGAATTCGACGGCGATACCTATGTCATGGAGCGCGGCATTGTCGCCGACGTGTCCCTCGTGCACGCTTATAAGGGCGACACGGAAGGCAATCTCGTTTTCCGCAAGACCGCGCGCAATTTCAATCCGATGATGGCGACCGCCGGTAAGCTAACAGTGGCTGAGGTGGAGCATCTCGTTCCGGCCGGCGCGATCGATCCCGATCAGATACATACGCCGGGCATCTTCGTGCATCGCGTCGTCCATGTGCCGAATGTGGTCAAGCTGATCGAGAAGCGCACAACGCGCCCCCGTGCGGCGGCCTGACAGCCCGCGGCTTCTTGATAGGCTATAACGCCCATAGGGAGCTTCCTGATCTAACGCTTCGTTCGAGTCTCTCGATCGATCATGCTTCAAGGAGATAGAATCTATGGCCTGGACCCGAGAACATATGGCGGCTGAGGCAGCCAAGGAATTGCGCGATGGATTTTACGTCAATCTCGGCATCGGTATTCCGACGCACGTCGCAAATCACATTCCGGCCGGAATGAGCGTGCAATTGCAGAGCGAGAACGGCATGCTCGGCATGGGGCCGTTCCCGTTCGAGGGCGAGGAGGACGCCGATCTCATCAACGCCGGCAAGCAGACCATCACCGAGCTGCCGACGACGAGCTATTTCTCCTCCGCCGACAGTTTTGGAATGATCCGCGGCGGCCATATCGATCTCGCCATCCTCGGCGCGATGGAGGTCACTGAAAAGGGCGATCTCGCCAACTGGATGATTCCCGGCAAGATGATCAAAGGCATGGGCGGCGCGATGGACCTCGTCGCCGGCGTCAAGCGGGTCGTGGTGGTGATGGAGCACACCGCCAAGGGCCAATCGAAGCTCTTGCATAAATGCACTTTGCCGCTGACCGGCTCGGCGGTCGTCGACCGCGTCATCACCGATCTCGCGGTGTTCGACATCGACAAGGCCGGCGGAACCGGCATGACCCTGGTGAGGCTCGCCGACGGCGTCACCCTCGACGAAATCAAGGCGAAGACCGAGGCCAAGTTCACCGTTCCAGCGGATTTCGAGACCAAGGCGGCCTGAAGCTTGGCAAGCCGCCCCAGGCGCCAGGGCGCGGACCGATAGTATTACGTCGGTCATTCTCTGGAATGAGGCTCTAAACCACCCGCGAGAAAACCAGGACGTCGACGCGGCGCGCTTTCGCGCGCAAAAGCGTGCGAGACGCCGCGTTGGCGGTCGCGCCCGACGTCATCACGTCATCGACGAGCACAATGGCGCGGTCCTCGATCCGCGCCGCCATATCGTCCGGCACGCGAAAGGCGCCCTGAACATTGAGCGCCCTTTGCGAACGCGTCAGCCGAACCTGCGATTGCGTCGCTTTTACGCGCGCGAGGCAGAAAGGGTCCTCCGGGACGCCACTGGCGGCGGACACCGCCCGCGCCAAAACCGCGGCCTGATTGAAGCGGCGCGACAACAGCCGGCTTTGATGGAGCGGAACAGGGACGATAAGATCGGCGTCGACGAGCAGCTCCGCCCCCGCCCGCGCCATCCAGGCGCCGAGCGGCTTCGCCAGCTCCGCGCGATCGCCATATTTCAGCCGGTGCACGAGATGGCGCACCGGCCCGTCGTCGAAATGGGCGACGGCGCGCGCGCGGCCATAGACCGGCGGATTGGCGACAGCCTCGGGGGACAGCAGCCCTTCAGCGCCGAGATCAACTGGGAAGGGAACGCCGAGGCGCTCGCAGAAAGGACGCTCGATAAAGCGCACCTTCGACCAACAGGCCGCGCAAAGCGATCCATGCGCCTCAATCGCCTGCCGGCAGCCAAGACACGCCGGCGGAAAAACGAGATCCATCGCCGCGCGGGCGAAATGGCGCAAGGCGGGCTTTCCGTGCGCGAAGGCCGCGCCGAAAAAGCCGGCAGCGTCGCCGAAACGGTTCTCTGCAAGCTTTGCGCGCCTCATTCCATAAGGCTCCCGCATTCGGCGGCGATGGCGCGCCACAAAAACTGTTGCAGCGCTTCGACGATCTTGCCGCCTTTTTTGCTGATTGCAATGGCGCCGATCCTCTCCACCGGCGCGATTAGGCGCAAGCTGTTAGTCATGAAGACAGCGTCAGCGGCGCAAAGGTCGTCGAGATCGAGCGACCGCTCGCTCGCTGCGAGATTGAGCGCGCCGCTTTCGGCGAGGAGGAAGCCCCGGATGATTCCGGGGGTGACGCCGTCGTCAAGGGGGGCGTCGCCAGCTGTTCGCCAAAAAGGGCGAACACATTGCCGACAGAGGCACAGGCGACGCGGCCGGCGCAATTCAAGAAGAGCGCTTCATTATGTCCCGCGGCGACCGCCGCGCGCAGGGCGAGGATCGCATCGAGATAGGAAAGCGCCTTCATGTGCGAGAGGGGCGAGGTTTCGTTGCGGCGAATCGAAGCGATATCCATCGACAGTCGCGGTGCGAAGAAGTCCTTCGGCAGCGGCGATAGGCTCGCCATGATGGTCGGCTTTTGTTGGCCCGCCGGGACGAGGCCGCGAAGCCCCGGTCCGCGCGTGACGGTCACCCGCAATGCATGACGCTCGCCATGCGGGATCAGCGCGGCGATCCCCTCCTTGATCGCATTCACGTCGGCTTCGATGCCGAGCGTAGCGAGCGCGTCAAGCAGGCGTCGCAGATGGGCGTCGCCGCGAAAGACGCGTCTGTTCAGGACGAGCGCGGTGTCGAAGACGCCGTCGCCAAGCAGCAGGCCGCGGTCGCTGAGATCGAAAGGCGCGCGGCCGTCTGCGATAATCGCGCCGTCAAGCCACATCATGACCGCGCCGGCGCCGCCGCCGCTCCCACATGGCCGCGCCGGCCTCGCGACGCGCAACAGTGAGCGCAAACCCATCCATTTCGGCTCGTCCGATGACGCGAAATCGTAGTCGCCGTAGCGCGCCGACGCCCAGCCTCGGCGCCAGGGCGGCTAAACGCGCCGCGATATATGACTAACACAATATATTACGATGTGGAAAGGTCACGCGGCGGCGCATCAGCGCGCGCGAGCCGCGCGAGCGCTTTCAGGGGCAGCGAGTTTTCGCGGCTGCCGCGCGGCGTCAACGCTCACATGCGCTCTTGGGCCAGGCGCATCATGTTTCTTGACTTTGCGTTTGATTGGTTTGGCTTCGGCCTCATCAAAGGGATCAAGGCCGGCAAGGCGCAAAGCGTTGGTCCGGCCGATGGCCAGGAGCCGATCGGACAACAGTTTGTCGACGACGATGCGTGAAAGCTGAAGAGACCCCATCATCTGGGCGAAAATGGCATAGGCCGCGCTAACCCGCTCTTCCGGATCCGCTTCGGGCAATCCTGACGCGATCCGCGCGACGAGACGCTGCGCCTCTTTGCTGAATGCGGCGCGAGTCGCCCTCGGCCGGCGCGCAGCCTCTGAAGCCAGGGCCGCAACCGCGCACCCGTGGCCAGGCTTGTCGCGATGGGCGGGAGAAAGATATGAGTTCGATGAAGGCGCGCAAATCGAGGCCCGCCGTCGAATCCTCCTGATCGTTTTGCGCATAAGCAGAGGATGACCCGATGGCTAAGATCAAGGCTTCCTTGACCAGAGCTTCTTTCGAGGCGAAATGCGCGTAGAAGCCGCCGTGCGTCAGCCCTGCGTCGGCCATAAGGGAGGCGACGCCGACCCCATCAATCCCTTCCGAACGAAAACGTTGACCGGCTATCTCCACCACGCGGCGATGCGTTTCCGCTTTATGGCCCTTTTCATATCTTGACATCACACCCTCGAGAAGAACCGCCGCACTTGGCCTTGGCGCGCGGTTCGGTAATAAGATGACAATTGTAATAACAAGTGCCGACGATCTCAATGCGACCTTCGTTGGAGGCGAGCCGGCGCCAAGCTATTTGAGATATTGCGCCAGACATTGCAAACTTTCGAGATCGTATCGTCAACCGAAACAAGGAGAAAGCCAGGACGCGCAGCATCGCCGTCCCGGCTTCGATCGCCATACGATGAGGGGCCGGATAACGAGACCAAAAAAGCGCGAGCGCTTTGACGAACCGCCGCTCCGTCATCTTTGAGGCGAAGTTGTCGGCGCCGCCGATCGAGAGCGGGCAGTTCCGCCACGCAACGGTGTTCAGACAAAACAAGTGGCGCCAAAGGGCGGCCGTTTCTACTCATCGTTCTCGCTGGTCAAATCTTCAACCAAGATGGAGCCGGAGCCTTCGGCGCCGTTCCGTAGCCGCACGCCGGGCTGGCCGTGATTGAGAAAGTCCACGCCTTGCGCCTCGAGGGCGGCCTGAACCGCCTCAATGCTTTGCGGGCGGCCGCCGATCGGTCGGTTTTTCGAGGCCTCCATGTTTCGTATGGTATTCGCGCTCACTTTGGCGAGCTCGGCCAATGTCGTCTGGTCCATTCCAATCAGCGCTCGCGCCGCAGCAAGTTGATAGCCCGTGGTCAGCATGATGACACCAAGAAGTCAAAAACATTAGGTACCATACCTAAATTCAGGGCGCCAGCGCGGAATGAGCAAAGTTTTCAGGGCGTTCCTCGAGTTAAGGCTCCGCTTGCCGGCAATCGCCGGAGCGTCGCGCGGCGTCAAAACCGGCAGCAGCAGGTGACCAAATGGCTTTCATTCCAGACGGGAGCTCGCACATGCGGTTAGCGTCGCTTCCAAGTTGTAATCGATTAGCGCCTGCTTTGTCCTAGAAAAGCTGATCGGAATCAAAAGAACCGCCGTCCCTTTGATGTAACGCTTCACTTTCGGCGCGCTTTCCGTCCGTCGTCCCAGACGTCTCCAAGCTTGACAGCGGCGGCGTGTCCGCCTATCGCGGGGCATGCGTCACATGATTGCTACAGAATTATATTAACGAAACCTGCTTCCTCACGGGTGCGTCGAGCCGGGCCCATATAAGCTTCCCTCGCACATTGGAAATTTGCATGTCAGATCAACTTGCGCACCCAGATCCGCTGGCAAAGGTTTGGGATCCCGACACGCGCATCGGCGACATGCTGCGCGGACTTCGCGGCTTAGTGGTGGGAATCGCGAACGAGAACAGCATCGCCTATGGCTGCGCGGCTAAGCTCCACGCCTTCGGGGCCGATGTGGCGGTGACTTACCTCAACGAGAAGGCGGAACGCTATGTCCGCCCGCTGGCGGAGAATCTCGGCGCTGAGCTTATTCTGCCGCTGGACGTCGAGCAGCCCGGGCAGTTAGAGGCGGTGTTCGAACGCATCGGCGCCAAATGGGGCAGGCTGGACTTCGTCGTCCATTCGATCGCCTTCGCTCCGCGCGCCGATCTGCATGGCCGGGTGGTCGACTGCTCGCTCGCCGGCTTCCTGCAGGCGATGGCGGTATCCTGCCATTCCTTCATCGCCATGGCGCGCCTCGCCGAGCCTTTGATGACCAAGGGCGGCTCGCTGCTGACGATGAGCTACTATGGCGCCGACAAGGTGGTGAACAATTACAACATGATGGGCCCGGTCAAGGCGGCGCTCGAGGCCAGCGTGCGCTACCTCGCCGCTGAGCTCGGCGACAAGAAAATCCGCGTTTTCGCGGTTTCGCCCGGCCCGCTCAAGACTTGCGCAGCGAGCGGCATCGCCGAATTCGACGAGCTGATCAACGATGCGGAGGCGCGCGCGCCGGCTCAACGCCTCGTTGATATCGCCGAGGTCGGGCGCGTCGTCGCTTTTTTGGTTGGCGGCTCAGCGTCGGGCATGACCGGCGATACGATTTACGTGGACGCCGGGCTTCATATCGTCGCTTGAGCGTCCGCGTCTCACCACCATCCCGATCTGGACGGGCCGCATGGCGCATTGGCGCCGTCCGCAAGGGCTTCTGCCCAAATGTCCGCAAGGGCTTCGGCCTAAATCAAAGAAAGGACATCTCATGAATGAGATCCTGTTCCCGCCTCCGGTGGCTCCCGCCGTGACGCTCAAGCAGCTTGGCCTCGACGAAAGAAGCGACCGCATCGGCCGGGGCATAACGCGCGCTTCGGCGCTGTCGCAGTCGCTGTCGGCGCTCGGGGCTGGTTACGCGGATCGGATCGGCAGGACAGTTCGCGAAGCTGGCCGGCAGAACGCGGCGGCGATGCGCGACATCTGGTCCGAGAAGCGCGGCGGACAGGCGCTGGCGCGTGACTGGATCGAATATGCGACGGATTTCGCCCAGCGATCGGCGCTGTTCCTCGACATCATGCGTGAGGTCGGCAATACCTTCAACGAGCAACTGGCCGATCCCGCCCGCCCGCCGGTGCTGGTCTACGAATATGAGGTCGTGGTCGATGGCCGGAAATTGGCCCGGCCGGTCAATTATCAACTCCTGCGGATCGTCCCGCCCGCAGGAGTGACCGTGGATCCGCGCGAACGACCCTACATCATTGTCGATCCGCGCGCCGGGCATGGACCGGGCATCGGCGGCTTCAAGACGGACAGTGAAGTCGGCATCGCGTTCGAGCGCGGCCATGCGGTCTATTTCGTCAGCTTCTTTCCTCTGCCGGAGCCAGGCCAGACGCTAGCCGATGTCACCGCGGCGGAAGGCGTTTTCGTGCGCGAGGTCGCTGAGCGTCATCCTGACGCGCCAAAGCCGGCGATCCTCGGCAATTGCCAGGGCGGCTGGGCTACTGCGCTGGTCGCAGCGAGTAATCCGCATGTCACCGGCCCGATTGTGCTTAACGGCGCGCCATTGAGCTATTGGTCCGGCGAACGCGGCAAAAACCCGTTGCGCTATTTGGGCGGCCTCAGCGGCGGCGCGCTGCCGGCTGTGCTTGCCTCGGATCTCGGCGATGGACGCTTTGACGGCGCTCATCTCGTGCTGAACTTCGAGAAGATGAATCCCGGCAATACCTGGTGGCGCAAATACTATAACGTCTTCGCCAACGTCGACACTGAGGGGCCTCGGTTTAAAGGCTTCGAGAGATGGTGGTCGTCCTACTTTTTCATGACCGAAGCGGAGATCTGCTGGATCGTCGAAAATCTCTTTATCGGCGATAAGCTTGAGCACGGCGTCGCTGTGCTAGGCAAGGGCGGTCCGGTGGATCTGCGCGAGATCAAGGCGCCGATCATAGTCTTCGCCAGCAAGGGCGACGACATCACGCCGCCCCAGCAGGCGCTGAACTGGATCGGCAGAGTCTATGGCGACGAGCGCGAGATCCGCGCCCGCGGCCAGACTGTTCTTTACGTCGTACATGAAGAAATCGGCCATCTTGGCATCTTCGTCTCGGCCAAGGTCGCGCGCAAGGAACATGATCGCATCGCTACCACGCTCGACGCCGTAGAGGCCCTGGCGCCGGGGCTCTACGAGATGCGCATCGACAAGGCCGTCGGCGCTGACGGCAAGCCCCATTACGTCGTTGACTTTGAGGAGCGCACAATAGCCGATGTTCGCGCTTATGATGATGGGGAGGACGATGAAGAGCCCTTCGCCGTGGTCGCCAAACTGTCGGAGTTTCTTGTCAGCGCCTATAAGATCATGCTTCAGCCGATGGTCCGAGCGATGGTGACTCCGGCTTTTGCTGAGGCTTTGGTCCAATCCCATCCGCTGCGCCTGCGGCGCGTGCTGCTATCCGACCGCAATCCCTTGACCCTTCCGATCGCGCCCCTCGCCGAGGCTGCTCGGCAGGCGCGCAAGCCGGCCGCCCCGAATAATCCGTTCTTTCAGAGCGAGAAACTGTTCGCCGGTCTGGTTGAGCAGACGTTGGATTTCTGGCGTGACGTCAAAAGCGCGACGGATGAGCTCACTTTCTACTCAATATACGCTAATCCGTTTATGGCGCGGCTGGTCGAACAAGATAAGACGATCCCGAACAGCGGTCTTGACGCGACATTGCGGGAATTGCCTCAGGTGACGAACGCGTTGCAGAATGTCGCGCGCGGCGGCTATGCTGAAGCAGTGATCCGCATGTTGGTTTTGATGGCCCATTCGCGGGGATCGGTTCGCCAATCCCGCCTCGAACGCTCCAACGAGATCCTGCAGAGCGCCGAGCCTTTCCATAGCCTTGGCGAGCAAGAGCGCACGCGGATGATCAATGAGCAGACGTTGATCATTGATTTCGAGCCGCAGGCGGCGATTGCGGCGCTGCCCACGCTTTTGCCGAACGCCGCCGATCGCGAGCGCGCTATCGCTCTTGTCGAGGAAATCGCCGGAGACGTGAGCGAAATGAGCGAGCCCACGGTGCGGATGCTCGCCGGCCTGCGGGCGGCGCTCGGCCTGACGTCGAAAGCGACGCCGCAGGCGCGCGGCGCAGCGGCGCCCGCCTCGCCGACCCTGGAGGTCCGGCAATGACGCGTGAGAATTGTCTCTTCTCCGAGCTCGCCGTCGGCGACGCGGCCTCGATCGTCCGAATCGTCACCCCGGACGATCTTTATGTCTTCGCCCGCGTCAGCGGCAATCTCAACCCGGCCAATCTGCCCGGCACAGCGCGCGATGACGACGATTTGGCGGCGAGCGCGCCGTCAATGTGGGTCGGCTCGTTGTTCTCCGCGATCCTGGGCAATTTGCTGCCGGGACCGGGCACGCTGTATGAAGCGCAAACCCTGCGTTTCCACGCACGCGCTCATGTCGGCGACAAGTTGACCGTCTCAGTGCGGGTTGCGGAGCTTCGTCCGCCTGCCACCGTCTTGTTGGAGACAAGGGTCGAGCGCGACGGCGTGTTGATCGCTGATGGCGTCGCTGAAGTTCTCGCCCCCGCCGTCCGGGCGGTCGTCGACGAGACGATGGTTCCTGAACTTACGGTGCAGCGCCACCGTCATGTCGCGCATCTGCTGGCGGACTGCGAGCGGCTGCCGGCGATGCCGACCGCTGTCGTCGCCCCGGATGAGGAAAATGCGCTGATGGGCGCCCTGGCCGGGGCCCGCGACAAACTGATCGTCCCGATCTTGCTCGGCGACGCCGCGAAAATCCGCGCCATCGCAGAAAGCCGCGGCGCTGACCTATCTGGCGTCGAAATCGAAGACCTGCCGAGCCATGACGCGGCAGCGGCGCGCGCGGTGGAGCTTGTCCATCAGGGCAAGGCCACCGCGATCATGAAGGGCAACCTTCACACTGACGAATTGCTTCGCCATGTCGTGAAATCGCAGGGAGGCCTGCGAATTGGCCGCCGCATCAGTCATGTCTTCGTGATGGATGCGCCCTCGCTTCGCGAGCTGCTGCTGGTCACGGACGCCGCGATCAATATCGCGCCAACCCTGGAAGAAAAAGTCGACATCGTGCAGAACGCGATCGACCTCGGCATAGCGCTCGGTATTGCGCGTCCGAAAGTCGGCATTTTGTCGGCGGTCGAGACGGTGAACCCGAAAATTCAGTCGACGCTGGACGCCGCCGCGCTGTCGAAAATGAGCGAACGCGGCCAAATTCACGGCGGCGTCGTCGATGGTCCGCTCGCCATGGACAATGCGCTGAGCCTGTCCGCGGCGCGGACAAAAGGCATCCACTCACTCGTCGCCGGGCGCGCCGACATTCTGGTTGCGCCCAATCTCGAGTCCGGCAACATCCTCGCGAAGGAGCTGACCTATGCGGCGCAGGCGCAGGGCGCGGGCCTCGTGCTGGGCGCGAAGGTGCCGGTGCTCCTGACAAGCCGCGCGGATGATGAAGGCGCCCGCCTGTTCTCTTGCGCGGTCGCGGTTCTCTATGCGCATTGGCAGGCGACGGGCAAGAGCGCGGTCGCGCCTGTCGCCGGTCAGGAGAAAAATCGATGACGCGCCACGTCGTTACGCTTAACGCCGGCTCGTCTTCGATCAAATTCGCGCTCTTTCAAGCGGAGGACGGCCGCGTCGCAGCGGACGCGATTGGACTCGTGGAGATGGTCGGCGACGAGCGGCGGATTACGGTTCGCGACAGCGCCGGCGCTAAAATCCACGATCAGTCCTGGACGGAGAGCGTCGCCGCGCCGTTCCACGCCGACGCCTTGCGACGGATTTCAGCTGGCGCCGCGCGACTTTCCCGAATGCGCAAGTGCTCGCCGCCGGACACCGTGTCGTCCATGGGGGTATTCATTATGACAGACCGGTGATCGTTACAGATGAAGTCTTGGGCCGCCTGCGTCAGGTAATTCCGCTCGCGCCGCTGCACGAGCCGCACAATATCGCGGGCATTCTCGCTGCGCAGGAAGCGTGGCCTCACGTGCAGCAGGTGGCTTGCTTTGACACCGCTTTTCACCGCGACCATCCCTTCGTCAACGACGTGTTCGCCCTGCCGCGCCGTTTTTACGACGAGGGCGTTCGCCGCTACGGCTTTCACGGCCTCTCCTACGAATATATCGTCAGCCGACTGCGGGAGATAGCGCCGCTTTACGCCGCGGGGCGGGTGGTGGTGGCGCACCTTGGCAACGGCGCTTCGATGTGCGCGATCCGCGACGGACATTCGATCGCGAGTTCGATGGGTTTTACCGCCCTCGACGGGCTGCCGATGGGGACGCGCTGTGGTCAGCTCGATCCGGGCGTGTTGCTCTATCTGATGCAGGAAAAGAAGATGAGCGCGGCCGAGATCACCGATCTGCTCTACCGCGAATCCGGCCTTAAGGGGCTTTCCGGCATATCGCACGACATGCGCACGTTGGAGGCTTCGGAGCGTCCCGAGGCGCAGGAGGCGATTGAATATTTCATTTTCCGCGTCCGCCGCGAGCTGGGCGGCCTTACCGCAGTGCTGGAGGGGATCGACGCCATCGTCTTCTGCGGCGGCATCGGCGAGAATTCCTGTCGTGTGCGCGAGCGCGTGCTCGAAGGTATGGAGTGGATCGGCGTCGAGCTCGACCGCACCGCCAATCGCGCCAACGCCCAGGTCGTCTCGTCGGAGCGTTCGCGCACGCGCGTGTTCGTCATTCCGACCGACGAGGAGGCGATGATCGCGCGTGGCACCCTTGCCGTCATCGATCAGAGCGTCGTCGCATAACCGCGGTCAAACGGCGCGCTGCGGACGTCCGACGACCCCGCGCAAAGGGTGGTCGACGCTGATTTAGCGCATGACGTCCATAATCCCTTCAGCGCCGGGCGAGCGTCTGGAGCGGCGACGATAGCGAGATCGTGGATGGCTTTTAGCTCGCGTTAATCCGCAGCTTGCGCGCTTCGTTTGGCGAGCGGATGCCGTCACGGCTCAAAATCGGCAAATTGATAGGTGCTGAAATGCGGCGACTTTGGGGCAGCTTGGCTTAGCTGTCCAATCATCAATTCTTCGTCGAAGCCATAATTTGTGATCGTTGACGTGGGCCTTCGACGAACAGGAGCCTACCGGCAAAATGGCGGCCAACTTGAGGCCTATCCTGGCAAGTCATATGAGCCATACCTGCCGCAAAACAATGTCTAAACGATTGCGCGCTCCGGCTCGCCTCGCCAATTCTAGACAACATAATAAAGCTTTGCCCGCGCGGATTCGTCGAGGCTTGGCGCTGCGCGCTCGATCGCGGCGTCGTCTTTGGCGAGCAGCGCATAGGCGTGGCGCACGGCCTTGAGCGTCGCCGAATTGTAATCATCCTCGTCGACAAAAATATTGGGCGCCGGGTACCAGGTGAAGAAATGGAGGCTTTTGAGCGCCGCCAGGAAGTCGGGCCTGACCCCGGCGAGGAGAACTGTGATTCCGAGCGTCTCGGCGTCGCGCAGAAAATGCTCAAAGCGCTCGAGACACACCATATCCGGATTGCGCAGGCGCTTGACGCGCAGCACGATATAGCGCGCCTTTTGGGCGTTTGCGCGTTGCAGCAGATCGGCAAGATGGCCTTCGAGTTCGGGCGCGGCGCCAAAGAAAAGCTCGCCTTCGAGATCGAACAGGATCATTTCGGGTTGCGGCGGGTCGCGCGGGACGCGCGCGCGCGCGATGCGCTCGGGGCTCATCACGAGCTCCTCGCTCTTCAAATGCGTAACCCGCGGCACGAACATCAAAATTGAAAACAAGACCCCAGCGAGAATTGCATATTCGACGCCGACGAAGACAGCCGTGAGGGCGGTGACGACGACGAGGCTCGCGTCGTATTTCGTGGCGCGGCATGCGTATCGCACGCGAGGGATGTCGATCAGCCTTGCCGCGGTCAAGATGATCAGGCCTGCGAGGGCGGCCTTGGGAATGTAGCGCGTGAGCGGCGCGAAAATCAGGACCGCGAGGGCGACGCCGGCGGCGGCGACGATGCCGGAAAAGCGCGTCGCCGCATCCGACTGGAAGTTGATCGCCGAACGGGACAAAGAGCCCGAGCCGGGCAAGCAGCAAAAGAAACCGCCGACGAGATTGGCGAGGCCTTCGGCCATGCATTGGCGGTTATAGTCGAGCCGCTGATGGGTCTTGTGGGCGATCGACTTGGCGATCGCCAGCGCCTCGACAAGGCCGAGGAATGCGATCGCGAGAGCGCTCGACGACAGCTCGGAAATCCAGGCGAATTTGATCTCGGGAATGTGCGGCGCGGGCAGGCTCGCCGGCACGGATCCGGCGATTTCGACCAAAGGCTTGCCGCCGGCGCCGGGCGACGTCCAGCCGAAAATATAGGCCGCGGCCGAGACGACGACGAGAGCGGTTAGCATGTCGAATTGCGGCAACCGGTAGGCCCGCACCAGCCGGCGGAGAAGGAGCGCCAGGATGATCGTCGCGGCGCTGACGCCGATCGCCTTGGGATTGACGGGATCGCCCTTGGTCAGCGTCAGCCAAAGACGGATCCAGATGTCCTGATGGCCGGTTCCAACCTGCCGCACGCCGAGAAAATTGGCGATCTGGCCGACGCCAAGCAGAAAAGACGCTCCGACCATGAAGCCAATGATGACCAACTCCGAAATAAAGCGGGTCAAGTCGCCGAGCTTGAAAACGGCGATGAAGATCTGGATCGAGCCGATCATCACGCCCAGCAAAACCATGGCTTCGGCGGCCGCCGCCTTGTCGTTCGGGCCAATGAATGCGAGCGCGCTGAAGACGACAAGCGAGATGGCGCTGGTCGGCCCGTTGATGAGATGCGACGATGAGCCAAAGATCGAGGCGACCGCCGTGACGACGATCGCGGAGTAGAGCCCGAAGCGCGGATCGACGCCGGCTAAAAGAGCATAGGCCATTCCTTGCGGTAGGGAGATGGCGGCGACCGTCAGCCCGGCGATGAGATCGCTGCGCAGTTCGCCCGCCGTGTAATCGGAGCCGGTCCATCTTTTGCGGAAAGGCGAAGAGAGCGACGGCAGAGCGAGCATGAAAGGTGCGACCTTCACAGCGCGAAACGAGGCGGCTCTAGTTCGTCTTAACCTTCCAGAAAGAGTCGCGAATTGCCGCTCCGGCGAAAAATTTTGCGTTCGCCTCGTCCCCGTCCTTATCGATCGGAATGATCGGAGAGCGATCGAGCTTTGGCAGCAGGCTTTGATGGAGCGCTTCCGTCGCATCATTGGAAGCGCTCAGCCAATGGTTGGACCCGTCCGCGCGCAGATTTTTCGCGGCGATGAGGCCGAACGCAACGAAGACCGCCGCTACGGCCGCCACATTGTTCCTTGCTTTTTTGGAAATCGCCGGAAACCTGCCCATGATCGCCTCGAAAACGCCGTTCGGTTCGATTCCATACAGTATATATATTTTATGGACAAGTGGAAATGTGTGTCGTTCCCGAGTACCCTTTGACGCGAATTACAGCGCGGCCGCCGCTTTTCAGGGCTTCGCAGAGCAAACCGTGAATTAAGACAACCAGAGGAAAACGGGCGCGATCAGGGCCGTCATCAGGGCGTTTAATCCCATCCCGAGGCCAAAAAACGTTCCTGCGACCGGATCCATCGAGAAGGCGTGGGCGGTGCCGATGCTGTGGGCCGCAACGCCGGCCGGAATCCGCGCGCGGCGAAGTTTCGGATTCGCAGCGCGTATCTCAAAGGCGTCACCATCACTGCCCCCATGATCCCCGTGGAGATGGGCAAGACGACGTCAACGATGATCACGGCGATCAGCACAGGATTGGCGAGGGGATTGGGTCGGTAAAATCGCGCCAGCGCGTCGGCCGCGAGCCAGGCGAAGAAAGTCACCGTCAGCCACAGCAGAGGGCTAGTCGAGAGGTAAACCCAAAGGCCGAACGGCGCCGTCACGACGTTGACTCGCCAGTTTTGTCGCTAGCCCCCCCGGGCGACGGCGACGAAGACATAGGCGGTCACGACGAGCGTGAGCGCCGTCGATCCGATAGGGCGGCGGCGATGGCGAGGCCATGCTCCGCCAGTCGCGCGAGATGATCCACCACCCGAACTCCAGCGGGCACGAACAGTAATGCGAGGCTTTGCAGCAGCCGTCGGCCACTCGGCCGACCTCCCCTTGTCCGACTGACGTCGGATCGAGATTGCTGAAACGCTGGTACGTCTTGAGGCCAAGGAACAGGAAGACGAGAACTCAGAACGGGACCGGGCATGGGCAGGGCTAGCGCCGGTGAACCACCTCGCCAGAGAGTTGGCATAGCAGGAGCAAGACAAAGCCGGGGGTCATGAACGACCTCGCCTATAGCCGCCGACCTGGAGCCTCATGTCGCGCGGACGGGCGTAGCTTGGCGGCCGGAAACCTAAGGGCAAGTCACAAAGCGCCGGCAGTCCCGCCGCAGCCAAGCGATTGTTTGAGGCAAATGGGCTCATCCCCCGCGAAAATGGAACTCCTTGCAGTGGCGATGGTTTTCGTCACCGCATGCTCAGCCCTTGCAAGTATGGATGATTTCTATATGCGTAATCATCAATTGATTCTGATTGCATGGAGTTAGGTTGCTGATAGCATCCTCATAAGATTGATTCGATCGACGACGCCGATCGACCGGGCGTTGCCTACTATTCTACGATCCTGCTTGGAGCAGACGATATTTTCGAACGCAAACGTTAGGCCACGGCCGTCGGCGGTGGTTTGATTTACTTACAAGCGGGGCTCACGCGGCCGCTTCAAGAATGACAACCGAAAAAGGGGAAACATGAGCCCAGCCAGAGTCCAACGCATCGGCGAAACCAGGCGTTCGAGCAAGAATAAAAGCTCCGCAACGATCGAAAAGAGCGGCGCTGGTCGAAGGCGCGCTGCGACGGCGGTTGATCTAACCGCTTCCGCCGCTTCCGCCCAAGACGCCGCCGTAGCTTTCGCAGCCGCCTTCCAGTCAGCCTTTCCAACGCTTGTTCCGCCGGCGATGACCGCGCTCGCGCCGGGCCTCGCCAAACTCGCGATCAGCGAAGCTGACGGCGCGCCGAAGCCCGACATCGAGCGCATCGCCTATAATATGGCCCGGCTCGTCGAACAGGGCGGCAAGGCGCTCGCCGCCACCTTGAAGCCGCCAGAGCCGGGCGAATCGAAGAGCGATCTTTCCAATGAAATCTCCAACGGGGTGCGCTCGATCGGCAAGGTCGTCGAACTTTGGCTGAGCGATCCGGCCAAGACCGCAGAAGCGCAGTCGGCTCTCCTCGCAAGTTTCGTCGCTTTACTCGCGAACACGTTACGGCGGCTGATGGGGGAATCGGCGGAGCCGGTCGTGCCTTACGATCCGGCGGACAAACGATTTGCCGCGCCGGAATGGCGCGAGAGCCCCCTCTTTGATTTCCTGCGTCAGGCGCACGCAGTCAGCGTCAGCTGGGCGAACGGGCTGATCGACCGCTCGGACGAACTCGACCCGCAGATCCGGGCCAAGGCCAAATTCTACTTCCGCCAGCTTTCGAGCGCTTTCTCGCCGTCGAACTTCTTCGCCACCAATCCGGAAGTGCTGAAGGAGACCTGGGAGTCGAGCGGCGAGAACCTCGTCCGCGGCGCCGCGATGCTGGCGAAGGATCTCAAGGCCGGCAAAGGCGACCTCAAGATCACCCGCTACGACGCCTCGAAATTTGAGGTCGGCAAGAACCTCGCCACGGCGCCGGGCAAGGTCGTTTTCCGCAACGACCTCATCGAGCTGATCCAATATGCGCCGACGACCGAGACCGTCTACAAGCGGCCGCTGCTGATCATCCCGCCGTGGATCAATAAATTCTACATTCTCGACCTCACCGCCGAGAAGAGCTTCGTGCGCTACGCCGTGTCGCAAGGGCTGACGGTGTTCATGATCTCCTGGGTCAACCCCAATTCACGCCATCGCGACAAGGGCTTCGAAGACTATATGCGCGAGGGTATTTTCGCCGCTCTCGACGCCGTCGAGAAGGCGACCGGCGAGGCCAATGTGACGGCGATCGGCTATTGCATCGGCGGCACCCTGCTCGCCATGACCCTCGCCTATATGGCCAAGACCGGCGACAAGCGGATCGAGAGCGCCTCTTTCTTCACCACCCAGACCGATTTCAGCCAGGCGGGCGATCTCAAGGTCTTCGTCGACGAGGAGCATCTGCGCGACCTCGAGCGCAAAATGGCGGCGACCGGCTATCTCGAAGGCTCGTCTATGGCGACGTCCTTCAACATGCTGCGCCCGGAGGACCTGATCTGGTCCTTCGTCGTCAATAATTACATGAAGGGCAAGCCGCCGCTCGCCTTCGACCTTCTGGCCTGGAACTCCGATGCGACGCGGACGACCGCCGCCAGTCATATCCCTTATCTGCGCGAGTGCTATCTCGAAAACCGGCTGGCGCGCGGGGAGGCGAAGCTGGGCGGCAAGAAGCTCGACCTCCGGAAAGTCACCATCCCGATCTATCATCTGGCGACGCGCGAGGACCATATCGCCCCGGCGCGGTCAGTGTTCATCGGCGCGAAGCTGTTTGACGGCGACGTCCGCTATGTACTTGCCGGCTCCGGCCACATCGCTGGGGTCATCAATCCGCCCGCCAAGCCGAAATATCAATATTGGGTGGGCGAGCGTCCCGCGGGCGAATTCGACGATTGGCTGGCCAAGGCGAAGGAGCATCCCGGCAGCTGGTGGCCGGACTGGTTCGCCTGGGTCGCCGCGCAATTGCCGGAGCGCGTCGCAGCGCGCGTCCCAGGCGAGGGCCAATTGCCGGCGCTCTGCGACGCCCCCGGCGAATATGTCAAAGTGCGCGCCTAGTACCCGCACCGGCGCGCGGCGCAGGCCCGCAACGGGGGATGTGACGAGGCGCACGTCTGGCAAAAGCTCCGTCGCCTAAAACATAATTGCATTTGAGCACCTAACAATTTGGACGGCCTGCGGGCGCGTCACGATGCGGCGCGCCCGCAGTGCTTTTCGCGGGGGAAGAGGAACAACAAGGACGCGGACGCGCGGGCTTTGTTGGGCCTGGGCCGCGCCGGCGAAGAGCCGGTTGCCGCACCTCCTATTGTCGGCGAGTCCTTCAGACACGCGATCGCCGACTGCGGAGGCTGGTAATCGGAGGCCGCTTCTTCGGCCTCGGCCCGTCGGCGCTGGCCCCGTTTTGCGAATCGCTTCTCGAATTTGCCTGCTTGCCGCCGCCCGGCAATGGGCATATTTTGATGGGAGAATAACTTCGCGCATCGTCAGGCGACGACTTGCGCCCCTGACAGCGCGATGTTTCCTCATCGCATTGGAGGGCGCATCATGGCTATTGCCCCGACGCTCCAAAACTATCTGGATCGGAACTTCACATATGGCGTGATCCCGCATGAACCCACCATGACATCCATGCGCACCGCCGAGGTCTGCCACATTTCAGGCGACTGTCTCGCCAAAGGCATCGTCCTGCGCCACGACGGCGGGTATGTCCTTGCCGTTCTTCCCGCTTCGCATCATATTCGCCTCCCGGATTTGAGAACGCAGCTCGGCCACGACGTCGAGCTGGCAAGCGAAGACGAGATCGCTCAGCTGTTCCGGGATTGCGCTAACGGCGCCGTCCCCCCGGTCGGCGATTGTTATGCGCTGGACGTTATTGTCGATGATAGCATCGAGGAGCAGCCCGAAGTCTACATGGAGGGCGGCGATCACGCCACGCTGATCTCGATGGATCACGCGCAATTTGCCCAATTGACAGCCGAGGCGCGGCACGCACGCTTCAGCGCCCACGTTTGAGGCTGTTCGTTCCCAAGGGCTTTGGACGGGGTGACTTCGCGCCGCTTTCCCTGAACGCGTGCGCTGCGATGTCTTCGCGGGGCGGCGAAGCTTTGGCCCTATTCTTGCTTTGTCGTAGTTCTTCTTCAGAGGCTTTGGACAATCAACGGCCACGAAGGCCCGGAAAGGGCGAACGCTGGCCTTGCAATCAGTTTGCGAAATAACTACTTTAGTCGTACGCGCGCAACAATGTTAAGTAATAAGGCGGCTTCGGGTTGCTCCTATAGTGCTCAGCCGCCGCTATTGCCGCGCGGCAAACGCAATTTCATGCGGGAGGAAAAAGGACCATAATCTTGGCGGAATCAGTGGCGACCCAGCCGAAACCGGGCGCGCCCTCGTTTCGCAGCTGCTCATGATCGGGGTCAATGCGGACGCCGCCCCTGCGCCTTTAAGAGTGTTCCAAGAGACGCCGTTGACGACTTGGTGATCAACCGTCAACGGAGATGTGCTCCGAAAGGCGCGCGACGGCGGCGTGACGACGCCCTCTTCAATATCAGACTGATCGATCTCAGGTTAGTCGCCGACTCAGGGATGGAATAGCCTTATGACCTTACGTAGATACCGCGCGGTTCAGCGGAAAGTTCGCGGCAAGACGGAGACGGAGCGCAACACCGAATTAGTGCGCCTTATAAGGGCTGGTCATAAGGCCAATTGTGCGATTTATGAAAGTCTTCGGAAGTCGGGACTTAATCAAAAGCTGGCGGATATAATACTCGGCGCCGGTCATTTACGGCGCATCCGCCAGGTTTGACTATCCGTGGTCATGTCGCCAGGAGTGTGATCAAACGATGCGGTAGCATCGTCCGAAAATCTCTCCGGCGAACCTGGCGTAAAGTTCGCCGATCTTTGCCAGATAGGCGATGAAGTCTGCGCCGGACCCCTTGGCGTATTCAGACGGGATTAGAGCGGCGCTTTCGAGAAAGTCAGCGGTAAGCAGCTTCGCGACGAAAGCATAGCCGTTTTCGAGCGATTTTTTTGAATAATCCATGGTTTCCGCGGCAGTCGCCTCAAAGGCCTTGGCCAAGGCGTCTGCCGCGGCGACCGTCGCGGCCTGCTCGGTTTGCGCGCTTATGCCGCGGAGCTCATCCTCAGCTCGGACCAGAGGCTTTGGCGCGACCGTGACGTCAACTGGCGGCGATTTGATCAGTGCTTCGGCTTCCGGATCGGTCCGAGCCGCGTCCTGTGCTTCAGCCGGCGCTTCTTCACTGGGCCGGGCCGCTTCCTTTGCCTTGGCCTCGGCTTCTTGCTCGAGCCAGCCGAGCGCGGCTTGCCGCTCGACCGCGGCGCCTACCTCAACCTTCGGCGGATCCTCTTGCTCAGCCACGGCGCTGGGCTCATTCTCAGCGTGGCCTAGAGCCAGCGGCGCGGCGGCCTTGACGTGAGGATCGTTCCGAGCCGCGTCCTTTGCTTCAATCGGCGCTTCATTGGCCTCGGTCGCGGCCGCTTCTTTTGCCATAACCTCGGCTCCTTGCTCGGCCGAAAGCCGCTTCCTGCGCGACCCTGCCCGCGGCGTCTGCCTCAACCGTCGTCGGATCCTCTTGCTCGGCCACGGCAAGGGGCGCATCTTGAGCTTCGCCCAGAGCCGGTGGCGCGGCCTTGACGTCAGCTGGCGGGGATTCGATCAGGGCTTCGGCTTCCGGATCGGTCCGAAGTCGCCTCCTTTGTTTCAGCCGGCGCTTGTTCACTGGCCTCGGCCCGGGACGCTTCATTTACGTTGGCTTGCGCTTCTTGCTCGAGCTTGGCGAGGGCGGCTTCCTGCTCGACCTTGGCCCAGATATCTTCGTCGGCCGTGGCCCGCGCCTCCGGCTCAGCCTCGAGCGGCGAAGGTTGCGCAACCTTGGCCACGGGCGGACCCACCTTGGAACGCATCGCAGCACCGGATTTGGCTCGCGGTTCGTCCTTGGACTTCGCCACCGTCTTTTTAGAGGGCTTCGTCCCGCTGCAACTTCGCGCCAATTTGGCCCGCGCCGCTTCCTCCTCGACCTTAGCCCAGGCCATCTGATCAGCCGTTGGCGGCGCGTTGCCTTTGTTCTTAGCCGGAGCCTCTTCCTGGGTCATATCCATATCATCACGTCCTTGATTCGGAGAGCGCCGACTTCAGAGGCGGTCGGGATCAAGCTTGGTCGAGCTAGGTTAATTAAAGTTTTACCTTACGCATTAGGATGCGAATTTTCTACTGCTTTGCAACATCGACGGATCGACCTCCGGCGATGCGCCGAACGCAACTAGCGGGTCTTGCCGCCCAAACTATGCATGGCTGCCATGGCTCGCTTCGCGCCCGCCGCGTCAGGGCCGCCAAGAAGCTGGGGAAGCCGAGAGGGAACGATTTGCCAGGACAAGCCGAAGCGGTCCTTCAGCCAGCCGCAACCGCGAAATCACCTCGGTCAACTTAAAATGCGAACCGCCGTTGAGCGCGATAAATTCAGGCCCGCAAGCTCGAAGCTCACCGTCAGGACCGAGCCTGGCTTTCCGGGGCCTCCGTCGCCTTAGTGCTTCATGTCATGGATGCGCGAGAGGAAATCGCCGCTTCCTCGGCTTTACGGTCGAACCAGAGACAGTGGGGATTTTCTGCGGCGCGATCGTCCTCGTCCTCCGTACGCGCATTCCTCCCGGCTTCGGCCGGCGACTCCAGGCTAGCGGGAGCGTCGTCAGGGGTAAACGATCACCATCCAGGAAACGCCAAAACGGTCCGCCACCATGCCGAACCAAGGCGAAAAGAATGTCTTGCCCATAGGCATTTGCACCGTCCCGCCGTCGGAGAGCGCGGCGAACACGCGGTCTGCCTCTGCGGCGTCTTTCGCGGGATACGACAGCGAAAAGCCCTGGAAATTAGGCTTGCCCGAGCAGCGGCCGTCCGACCCCATGACGGCAAAATCGCCGATTTTGAGGCTCATATGCATGACTTTGTCCTCCGAGCCCGGCGGGATCATTCCCTCCGGACACGGATCAGGACTGTCCTTGTAGCGCATGATCATCGGCTCGGCGCCGAAGACCTTCTGATAGAAAGTGGCGGCTTCTTCCGCGCGCCCTTCGAAATAGAGATAAGGCTGAATGGCCATGAGATTTTCTCCGTGGAGTTGGATGACAAGGCTTGGTTCGATCAAGCGGCGCTTCGGCCACCGTCATTGGCTGGCGAGGTAATCGGCGAGCTGGTCAAGCGTTCCGGACCAGCCTTGTTTCATGCCCTCCATCGCGCCGGCGAAGGTCGCGCGCTCCTCTTCCGTTGCGTTGACCGGGATCCACCGGATGGTCAGTCTCGCGCGCTGTCGCTCGTCGTCCAAGGTGAAGATGGAAAGCATTTCGAGCGGCCAGGTTGGACTCATCGGGTGGCGGGCGACGCCGCCGTTTTCGTCGGAGAATGAATTGACCAGGACAAGCCGCGACGGCTCCTTGATCTCCCGGTAGATGAACCGTCCCCACATCACGCCGCCGTCGGGCGTCTTCATGCCGTAGTGGTATCGGCCGCCCACCCGAAAATCCATTTTGGCGGCGGCGACGGGAAAGCCCTTCGGGCCCCACCATTTCGCCATACGTTCCGGCTCCGTCAGCGCCTTCCAGAGCAGCACGACCGGCGCGTCGAAACTGCGGGAGATGACGAACGCCTGCTCGCCCATCGCCGCGACAAAGGCGTCAAGTCGCGCCAGGGTCTGCTTGCCGCCTTCCGCCGCTCCATATTGGCTGTCGACGCGGTCGCGTTCGGCGATCGTCTCAAAGCGCTGGCGCAGCGTCAGCCGCGTCTTGCTTTCCTCCTCGACGAACGAGACCGTCACCACCATGCGGACCGGCTCGGCGCCCTCGTCCCCAGGATGGACATAGGAAATCCGCTCCGGCCGCACAATTTCGCGAAAGACGATCTTGTTGTTGTAGTCCCGCCCATCCGGCCCGTGCATGATAAATTGCCAGACGCCGCCCGGCGCGAAGCTCATTTCGTGTGTGGTAAGACTGAAGCCCAATGGTCCCCACCAGTTCGCGAGGTGGCCTGGCGAGCTGAAGGCGTCGAAAACAAGGTCACGCGGGGCGTCGATCAGACGCGATGCCGTGATTTCCGGAACCTCGGCGGGCATGGTGGCTTGGGACTGGGTCGGCACGATGTACTCCTCTCAAGGGTTGGTCTCAGCAAGGGCGGTCGCGAGCCGCGCCAGATTGTCGAACGCGCCGCTCCAGCCGCCCTTGTGCGAGCAGGCGGATTCGACGCTGGCGAGGCCGGACTGGACGAAGATCATGTCGGTTTTTCCATCGCGCTCGTTCAGCGTGACCGCTATCTCGGTGGTCGCGCGCGGTTCGATGTCGTTGCTCTCCCATTCGTGGGTGAGGACGAGACGCGATGGCCGTTCGATCTCGATATATTCGCCGCCCGCGACGTATGTGTTTCCTTCCGGCGGGCGCATGCCGGAGCGCCACTTGCCTCCGGTCCGGAGGTCGACCTCAGCGAACAGCACCGTAAATCCGGCGGGGCAGAGCCAGCGCATTAGGCGCTCGGCCTCGGTCCAGGCTTTCCAGACGAGGGCCCGCGGCGCGTCAAAGGTGCGGCGGATGATCAGCGTATGGCCGTCGCCAGGTTCGCCCGTCGCCCGCGCCAGTCCTTCGAGGATGCTCCTCCATCCGGCCCGTGATGCCCGCGTCGGACGCCCAGTCGGGATCGAGCCGATGCGTCAGCGTCAGCAGACTGCCGCCGTCGCCGTCTGGCTGGATGTTGACAGTCACGACAGTCGAAGGCCCGTGCCGGTCGGTTCCGAACGTGAAGGCGATGCGGTCCGGACGGACGATTTCGAGATAGGCGCCGAAATGCGTCGCCAGCCCTTCGTCGCGCTGCTCGTAAATCGCGAACCCGCCGCCGACACTGGCGTCGATCTCGACATGTTTCGACATTCCGCCCGGCGTTGCGAACAGCCAGGCTCCCGCGGCGTCCGCGTCGAACCAGGCGTCGAACACCCGCTCCGGCGACGCCGCGAAGCGGCGAGAGACGACCAACGGCAAGCCATGAGCGTCAGCTAAGGGGCGCATCGGGATCCCCTTTCTGCACATCCTTGAGATACGCGTCGAGACGATCGAAACTGTCTTCCCAGAAGCGCCGGTAATGTTCGAGCCAGCTCGCAACATTTTGAAGGGGCGCGGCCTCGAGGCGACAGGGCCGCCACTGCGCCGCCCGCCCGCGCGCTGATCAGGCCGGCGCGCTCCAGCACCTTGAGGTGTTTCGAAATCGCTGGCTGGCTGATCGAAAACGGCGCGGCAAGCTCGCTCACCGAGGCTTCGCCGCGCGAGAGTTGCGCGAGGATCGCGCGTCGGGTGGGGTCTGCGAGAGCAGACAGCGTCTGGCTAAGCGGATCGTGCATGTCTAACCAATCAGTTATATAACAGTAAGGTTAAATACAGAGAGCAAGGAAGTTCGTCAAGCGGAATTTGGCGCTCTCCGTGCTCCTCGCCGGCGGCGCCGGTCTCGCCGCCATCGTTCGATCTAACAAACGGGGCGGGGCATTTTTGCTTGACAAAAAGAACGTGGTGTTGAATTTCTCGGGCTCGCTTTTTGGGCCCTCGCGCCGCGCGCTCGCCGGGGTCGCCGAGATGGCGCGATCGGAGGCCGCGGATGGCTCGCGAGAATTATCTTTTTACGAGTGAATTGGTCGCCGAGGGCCATCCCGACAAGGTGTGCGACCGGATCTCCGACGAGATCGTCGATCTGTTCTTCCGCGAGGGCGCGCGCGCCGGCGTCGACCCCTATCAGATCCGCGTCGCCTGCGAGACCTTGGCGACGACCAACCGCGTCATCATCGCCGGCGAGGTGCGCGGCCCGGCGATCGCCTTTGAGGCGATCGAGGCCGCCGCCCGCGGCGCGATCAAAAACATCGGCTACGAGCAGGACGGCTTCCATTGGCGCACCGCCAACGTCGAGGTGCTGCTGCACGCGCAGTCGGCCGACATCGCGCAGGGCGTCGACGCCGGCGGCAACAAGGACGAGGGCGCCGGCGACCAGGGCATCATGTTCGGCTACGCCTGCCGCGAGACGCCGGCGCTGATGCCGGCGCCGATCTATTACGCGCACAAAATTCTCGCGGCGCTGGCGGCCGCGCGCAAGGCCGGCGCGGGCGACGCCGCCAAGCTCGGCCCCGACGCCAAGAGCCAGGTGACGGTGCGCTACGTCAAGGGCAAGCCGGTCGGCGTCGCCCAGATCGTGCTGTCGACGCAGCATCTTGACGAGAGCTTGCGCTCGCAGGACGTGCGCGCCATCGTCGAGCCCTATGTCCGCGCCGCCTTGCCGGAGGGCTGGATCGGCGCCGACACCGTCTGGCACGTCAATCCGACCGGCAAATTCGTGATCGGCGGGCCGGACGGCGACTGCGGCCTGACCGGGCGCAAGATCATCGTCGACACCTATGGCGGCGCCGCGCCGCATGGCGGCGGGGCGTTTTCCGGCAAGGATCCGACCAAGGTCGACCGCTCGGCCGCCTACGCCGCCCGCTATCTCGCCAAGAACGTGGTCGCCGCCGGCCTCGCCGACCGCTGCACCATCCAGCTCGCCTACGCCATCGGCGTCGCCGAACCCTTGGCGATCTATGTCGACACGCATGGCGCCGGCGAGGTGGCGGAGGACAGGCTCGAGAAGGCGCTCGGCGCCAGCATGCGGCTGTCGCCGCGCGGCATCCGCGAGCATTTGCAGCTCAACCGGCCGATCTACGCGCGCACCGCCGCCTACGGCCATTTCGGCCGCGACCCCGACGCCGACGGCGGCTTCGCCTGGGAGAACACCGACCTTGGCGACCGCCTGAAGGCGCTGCTCACCTGACGAAAGCCAAGCCGCAGGGGCCGCCGCCGCCGCAAACCGCGCCGGCCGCGCAAGAGCCGCACGGCGGTTCGATCTGCTCTTTGCGTCTCGTCGCCACGAGCTGAAATCGCGCGTCCGCGCCGCCGAATTCTTTGATCCGAGTCAACTGGCGGGGCGCGACTCGCGTTATGATCCAAAAGGAGGGGACGTCGTAACACCGCCGTCCACCCGGGCGCCGGATCGGGCGAACAAGCCTCTCCACTCGGATTCTAGCCATGTCGCAGCGGCTCGCAGGAGACTTCGACGACGTGCTGATCGAGCCCGAGGGCCTCGCCGGGTTCTTAGGGGTCCCGCAAGGGGCGAAGGGCGTCGTGATTTTTGCGCATGGAAGCGGCAGCGGACGCTTGAGCCCACGCAACAATCATGTCGCGGCGGCATTGCGGCGGGCGGGTTTCGCGACCTTCCTTCTTGATCTGCTCACACCCGAGGAGGAGCTTGACCGGCGCAATGTTTTCGACATCGAACTTTTAGCAGCGCGCCTGACTTTGGCGACACGGTGGGTCGCCAACAATCCGGAGACCGCCAATCTCGCGCCGGGCTATTTCGGAGCGAGCACCGGCGCAGGCGCCGCCCTTATGGCCGCTTCGCGGACAGATTCGCAAGTGGCCGCGATCGTGTCGCGCGGGGGGCGTCCGGATCTGGCGTTCGACGCGTTGCCACTGGTGCGCGCGCCAACGCTTCTGCTCGTCGGAAGCTTTGATGGTCCTGTCATTGGAATGAACCAACGGGCCTTTCGCGCGCTTGCATGCGAAAAGGAGTTGGTCATCATCCAAGGCGCCAGCCATTTGTTCGAGGAGCCGGGCAAGCTTGACGAAGTGGTCCGCTACGCGACGGAATGGTTTGAACTTTATCTCCGCCGACCGGCGACGACGGGCCGCCATGCGTAAGGCCTGCGGATCGCGCTCGCCAATTGCGGAAGGGGGACAGAGACATGTCGCTTACGCTCACCAGCCCGGCATTCGACAACGGCGCGACAATTCCGCTCAAACATACCCGCGACGGCGGCAATGTCTCTCCGCCGCTGCGGTGGACCGGGGCTCCGGACGGCGTGCGCAGCTTCGCGCTCATCGTGGAGGATCCGGACGCGCCGCATGGGACGTTTCGCCATTGGGCGGGACGCGAACTCGTCTGCGGTCAATGTTTCCTTGTCGAGAAGGAGGGCGGCGCCGGCGTCGAGATTCCCGCCGGCGCCGGGTGAGAATCTCGCTGGCGCGGCCCGCCGCCGTTTCGACGAGATCGCGAACGGCAACGTCGATTTCGCGCGCGGTAGCCTCCGGCGGCGCTGACGATTTGATCCTGCTCCGGCGCGGCCGTGGTCGTTCCTCGCGGTGCGATCCTTGGGGTCGTTCCGAAAAGCTACCTGCCGAATTGCCGCGAGTTCTACGAGCGCCGGCATTTTGCGCCAGGACCGGCGTCATCATCTCGCCTGGGACGGCCATGCGGCGATCTTTTGAAAACGGCGAATTGCTCGTTGAAATGCAACGTATTCCGCGCGGCGCCGCTTTGTGCCACCACCGATATCGATCTCGGGCGCATCCGCCAGGAACGCATGCGCGTCAACGGTTTCGGCGACTGCGTCAGCGAGGAGCGACAGCGAACGCGCCCCCTTTCGGACGGTATCCTTCGCGCTCGACGCGCCGGCTCAGCCCGTCGCGCTTCGGCGCACGATCGAACGTTTCCCCTTCGTGCCGTGGGACCCTTCGCGGCTCCGCGAGGATGCTATGAGGCGTACAACATCCAGGTCCAGGGCCCTAGCCAAGCGCCTCGCCGCGGCGAGTCCCGAGCGCGTCGTCATCGGCGTCTCAGGCGGTTTCCGAGTTCCTTGTCTAGTCTTCAAAATCGGCGCAGGACTCGCCGAATTGCGAAAGCCCTTCCTCCAGGTAGTCGGATAGCAGCGGCATGCCGAGAAGATAGGCCGCCGTGCGCTCATTGTGGGCGCGCGCCGCCTCGGCGCGAAGGTCATCCCAAGTCTCAAGATCGCCATCTCCACGCCCAAGCCAGGCCAAGGCGACGAGATCGATCTGTTCGTCCTCGTTCAAAGCCCAGATAGCGCTGGCGAGCTCCGCGCGCACCGGATCGTCGGCATGATCTTCGAGAACGGAGCGCATGCCGTCGTCGCTCGCGTTGGATCCGGGGTCGGGCTCGGTGACGGCGTCCTTAACGTCGAATTGGCGCGCCTTCACGACGATGAAGCAAACTTTTTCGGGCGAGATCGACAGTTCGGGCATAGCGCTTGCTCCGCAGGACCGCGGCGAACCGGACTCGCGACGAATTCAGCCGGTCTGTCGACAGGCGCCGCGACATCAGAGTTCGCAGCCAACTTCTCTATTCGGCGGGATGGGGTCAAGCGCTTTTCGGACTGCCGATGCCCGTCTTGCTTTTTATCGCTGGCGGTTGCGCTCTCTTCGTTCGAAAGCTTGTCGGCGCGGTCCCTTTTCTCGACGCGCGCATAGACGCCACCGATTTCGGCGCCGCGCGATAAGGCTTTCTAAAAACGTCGTAGCAAATTTACGTCACCCTCTGGGCGAGCGCTCGCCGCTGGTGCGCCGGCGATGATCCGCGGGCTGACATCCTGACGCTCAAAACGGCGCTGCTGGATCTTTAGAATAGTGCGCGTTAAATTCTTGGTTTGATCGGGCGCGCCGCAACAGGCTCAAAGCTTAGACCCGACGACGCTGTGGAGCGGAACGATGGTCAAGCAGGCGGTTATGACAGCCCTGGTTGCTTCGATCGGGCTCGCGACGCCAGCTGGCGCGCAAACCGTGGATCCCGCCATGGGCCGACGGCTTGCCGAGACGGTGTGCAGCACTTGCCATCAAATCGACGCCGGATCGTCAACATCGAAGCAAACCGCGCCGAGTTTCGTGCAAATCAGCCGCATGCCGTCGATGACCGAGCTGGCCATCAAGGTTTTTCTCCGTTCCTCGCACCCGCACATGCCTGATATCATTCTGAGTTCCGAAGAAATCGATTCGGTCGCCGCCTACATTCGTAGTCTGGCTAACGCCCATTGATCGCCGCAGTTCTCGGACAAAGTTAAGGTACCGGCCTACAGGAGATTGCATCGAGCGCTATCGCCGCAGCGAACTGCTAAAGGCGACCGAAAAGCCAATCATGGCAGGCACGGAGAGCGAGGCGAAGCCAATAAATGCCCGACGGTTCGGCGTCGTGAATTTATCGAAATCGCGTCTCCGCTCCGCCGCGGATGGGAGCGGAAGCAACTGATAGTGTGGAGGGAATTGCGCAGCCATCAGCGCCATCTTAGATCGCAATCGTCGGCGCAGCTGATTCGAAAGCGGTAGTTTGGCGATCTCGCGCAGCGATCCGATCGGCGACCCTAGCCAGGAGGGATCGGACCCCCGTGCGATGATGCCTGCTGCCTGTTGTGGGCTTATTCTTCCTGATGCAGGCCGCATCTTGACAATGCGGGCCGCATCGCGAAACAGGAGCCCCCCGAGCCGCTCGAGCTGCTTATTCCTTATAGCTTTGAACCCGGGTGACGCCGGCTTCGATCGGCTTGATGGCCTCTTTGAAGAAGTTGGACCAGAGGTTGCCGATTTTCGTCGTCTGCTCGACCAAGGCCTCGTAAGACGCCTTGATGTAGTCCGACTGGATCTGAATGGCGCCGTCGAGGGACTTCGCCCCAAGCAGTTTTCCAACGAAAGCAGAGCTGTTTTCCAAGTACTTCTTTGAAAATTCAGTCGTTTCGTTAGCGATAACCTGCAGGTTCTTGACAAGGGAAGAATGCGACGTGATCGCGGACTTGAGTTGTTCTGTGCCGACTTTTTGCAAATCTTCCAAATACTTGGCCATCTGAGCGCGTCCTTTGCGACAATGGGCGCCCCTGTATTGGAACGCCGAGACTATGGCGTATAACGCAACGCAAAACACGTCAAGCAGATATGTTGCATTGCAATAGCAATTTCGAAAGCTTCCCGGGCACGGCGGCGAAATCCTTGCAAAGCGGACCGCGCACAGCCGTGGCGAACGCTTGAAGGCAGAGGGAAGGGTTCGCTGCGACAAAGTTTGCGTTGGACGGCGGATCGGCAAGTCGTTTGCTCGCCGACGCGCTGCACGCGCCAGCCGAGGAGTTTGTTGCATTGCAAAGATGCGTTTGACGCGATTGCGCGGCCCGCTATAAGAACAGCTTTACGAAACAACTCGTCACGACCGCCGCCTGCGCGCAATCAATCAGGGAATCATTCCATGACTAAGACCAAGGAAAAATCCATGGCCAAGGTCAGGAAAGCGGCGCGTGTCAAGGCGGGAGCGGCGATCGCCAATCGGCGAGTCCCCGACAAGACGCAATTTGCGCTGGCGAACGCGGCGACCTGCGACGCGCGATTGGAGTCCATCGCCGCCGAGGCATGTGATTGTTCAAAAAAGTCCCTGGAAGACGGCCTTGCTTTCGTTGAAAAACTTATCCTTGCGAAGTCTTTCGAAAGCGTCGCGTATATAGGCTCTGAATATACTGAAATATCATTTGTGAACTGCGTGGCTTGTCTGGCAAAAATCGGCCAACGTTACGGCGATTTCGCCAAAGATGCTGTCTCGGAGCTTCCTTACATTGTCTGAAGAGAAAACAGTTCCCGACGCGCTCCAGCCCCCCGGAACGAGACCCGATTGTTCCGGCTGTGCTGGTCCCGAGGCCAG
Source organism: uncultured Alphaproteobacteria bacterium (assembly GCA_963815815.1). Classification (GTDB taxonomy): domain Bacteria; phylum Pseudomonadota; class Alphaproteobacteria; order Rhizobiales; family Beijerinckiaceae; genus Methylocapsa. Next base: position 40,966 of record CAWFIA010000001.1, on the reverse strand, counting down.
TTTGCCGCAGCCTGTGGATGACGCCGTGGCCCGTTCGGACAATTGCGACGCGGGCGAGGCGGATAGCCCGCCCGTGCGTTTCGCCGACTTGTCCGCAAAGGTGTCGAATTTGGAAGCGCGGTTGCTGGACGCGTTCAATGATAAGCTCGCGTTTGATGCTTTCAAGGAAAAACAGATCGATCGTCTCCATGAGGAGATCCAAGGCTACAAGGGCGACCTGCTCCGCAAAGCCGAGCAGCCCTTAATCGCCGCGATGATCAAGCTGCACGCCGACGTCGGCCGTCTAATCAACGGAATCTCGGTAGAAGATCCAACCAAGCTGACGGTTGAACGGATTGTTGGCTTGTTTGATGGTCTTCGCGATGAGATTACAGACCTCCTCGCCGGGCAGGGAGTCGAGAGGTTCCACGCCTCCGGTGACGATGACCACTTCGACGCGCGGCGACAATCCTCGGTAGGGACCGTTGAAACGTCGAACGCCGAGCTTGTAGGCCGCATCGCCGAGATCGTACAGCCCGGATTTGAACAGGGATCGACGCTGCTGAGTAAGGAGAAGGTCAAGATCTACTCGGCCGCTCGCCCTGACTCGTGACGAGCCACAGCCCTCACCACGGACATGACAATGGAACGGAACATCTGATGGAATCGAAACCAGTCTTCGGGATTGATCTCGGCACGACCTATTCGTGCATCGCGTATGTCGACGAGCACGGCAGAGCTGTTGTTGGCCCCAACTCCGAAAACGCCCTCACGACCCCTTCAGTCGTCTATTTCAAGTCTAGCGACAATATCGTAGTTGGTCAGGCCGCCAAAGACACCGGCAAGGTCTATCCGGATTTGGTTGTGCAAACGGTAAAGCGCCATATGGGCGACGTTAACTGGTTGCGCACTTTTGATGAAAGAAATTATCGACCGCAGGACATCTCCGCTTTGATTTTGAAAAAGATCGTTGGCGATGCGGAGCAGGTGCTAGGTCAGACCATCGAAGATGTCGTGATCACCTGTCCGGCTTATTTTGGCAACGTCGAGAAAGAGGCCACGCGGCAGGCCGGAACTATCGCCGGGCTGAATGTCCGCTTCGTCGTTCCCGAACCCATGGCCGCCGCTTTCGCCTACGGGGTCGACGCGATCGAAGGCCAGACGATTATGGTCTACGATCTCGGAGGAGGCACGTTTGACGGAACCTTGCTGCGCGTGCCCGGCACAATTCTGTCGACTGTCGGCGACCAGAATCTGGGCGGCAAGGATTGGGACGACGATCTGGTGGCGTTTATCGCACAGAAGTTTCAGGAGGCTACCGACGTTCCGCCTGCCGACCTCCTCGCGGACGTGCAGATTAACCAGGAACTGACGAGCGAGGCCGAGAAGTGCAAGATAGCCCTCTCATCATGTAACTCTTATAAGCTGCGTGTCAAACACGGCCTGCATAATGTCGCCATTGAGGTTACCCGCGATGATTTTGAACAAGTCACGCGTCACCGGCTCGATCGAACGATTGAATTGACCAGGACGTTGCTGGAGCGTGGACGCGAGCACGGCGTGTTGGTCGAAACTATATTGCTGGTGGGCGGCTCGACCTTCATGCCTCAGGTGGAGGCGCGGCTAAAGCAGGAGTTTCCACTTTGCAAGCTGCTCCGTAGAGATCCAAATCAGATCGTCGCCAAAGGAGCCGCGTTGATCGGATACAAATATCAGATCGACGAAGAGATCGGCAGGCTAATGACGCCGGGGTGAGTCGCGGCCAAGCCATCAAGAAAGTTGCCAGCGCGACCGGAATGACGCCCAAGGCTGTCACCCTGTTGAACAAGATTGTCCTGCAAACGGTTACAGCCAAGAGCTTTGGCTTGGTTACCTTCAGCAAAAAGAAGAATGAGGATGAGGTCATGGATCTCATCCAGGTAGACGATGCATTGCCCATCAATGTCACTCGCCCAGTGTATACGGTCGCGGATCAGCAAACGCGCGTCATTTTGAGCGTCGTCGAGAACACGCACAGAGTGACCGGCGATCAGCATCCCGTGCCGGTGGCCGAGTGCCGGGAAATTGGCTCGGCGGAAGTCGTTTTTAAAAATCCGCTGCCAGCGCAATCGCAGATAGACATCACCTACACGCTAGACCTTGACGGGATACTTAAGGTCGCGGCGGTCGACGTGACCACAGGCGCCACGGCCCTTGGCGAGTTCAAATCCGGCGCCCTGCTGTCGGCCAACGAGTTAGCAGAATCGCGCAAGAGGATCATGGCCGCTGGAGTACGTTGAAGGACGCCGGTTGCGATTTGGCCCGACAATTGGGTGCCGGATCGCCAGCAAAATCGCGTCGGATCTTGAAGAACCGGCGCATGGCGTCCTGACCCTTGTCAGGCAAATGGATCCGCCGCCTCGCGCGACGCGCATCCAGCCACCCATCCCTCCAAGCCTCGTGGGCCTCTGGATCAACCGCGGGTTCGTAGGGATTGCTGCAAAGCAGCTTGCAGTCGAGGTAGGCTTTAACTCCATGTTGGAAGACGCGAGCATGTGTCATAGGGTGTCCTTCCATGAGAACAACCTATCGCACTCCCGGATTACGGAACAATAGCACCATTGTCATATAAAACAACTTAGTCAAACGCTTTCGCTGATGGTCTCAACTGATGCTCGGGACCTGAAATAGCGCGATCGATTTTCTTAATCTGCTTCAGGGTTCCCTGATAGCCTCGCGCTCGGCGCCTTTGGGGCGCCTCGTGTTTGTCCCCTGACCTTCGACCTCCCGTCACCTCACCCCTTGAGCGAAGCCGAATTCGGCGCCAGCCTGCGCTAAGGCTGAACCCGAACTGAACCGGTCGTGACCACTATTTTGCCGATGTGGTGGTTGGATTCCAGATGGCGATGCGCTTCGACGATTTGCTCGGAGGGAAAGGTCTTGGCGATGACAGGCTTCAGTGCGCCCTTGGCGAGGCCATCCACGACGAAAGCTTTGCCGGCGTCGAGTTTTGCGGATTCTTCAAGGGAAATCGGGCGATGAACAAGCTTCGCCGCATGCCGGCCGATGGAGGCGCAACGCGTACCGAGAGCCGCTGCGCCTGCACGCCGGCGCGATTAGCGTCATGACCTCTCCCCGCTTCGCAGTAATTTGCCCCGATTTGGCACGCTTTACGCGACCGCACACGCAATCCGCGATAATAAAAGCCATCAGGCATCCGGTGGCCCCCCTCAAACCGGTGTGCCCGAGCGGCCGGTCCTTCCTCCCGGGACCGGCCGCATTTTTATTCCTGTGCGGACGCGATCATAACAACTGGGCCGTCCATGAAGCCTTTTGTGTACAAGCTCTTGCAGCTTTTGCCGCTTGGCGCCGCAACGCTTCTCGGCGGCTGCGACTTGGCCGCCAAAGGTCAGCCCTACAGTCACTGGAGAGGCGGCGGCGGTTATCGCTGGATGACCTGTAGTCACATCATGCGTCCGCACCTTCGCGTCCACCTGCGTCAGCTCCAGCAAAATCGGCCAGTTCACCTCATCCCCCGGATCGATGACGAACCGAGTTCCATACCACCCCTGGCTTTGCGACGGTGTCTGGTTCGACGGAGTGTGTAGAGGCGTACTTTGTATTGCTGGCTTTATCAGAATTTGCCGTCTTTTGGCAGACTTTATTCCCACCGATGGGAGGAAGCGGTGTAGCAAGTCCCGTAGGAATTGATCTTCTCGAAGCGAGTGGTTGCACCGGTCCCTATGAAGGAGTGATCCTGGGCGATGCTGAATTCGATGACAAGCATGATCTCCTACGCCGGTCCGAGGGAGCTGCCGCGGAACTTGGCCAAAAACGTTGTGGCGGCGCTTAATGGGGAGTTGGTCACCGCTCTTATTTTCTCGCTGAAGACATTTGCGGCGGCTCTTCTCGGACTCTTCATTGCGTTCTGGCTCGCGCTCGATGAACCTTATTGGGTGCTTCTCACGGTCTTCATCGTCGCGCAGCCGGACAGCGGCCTCGTTCTCGCAAAGGGCTTCTATCGACTCCTGGGCACCGCCGCAGGAGTGCTAATGACGGTCGCTCTGGTGTTCGCGTTTGCCCAATATGGCGAGTTATTCATCGCATCGCTTGCGGTGTGGATCGGATTGTGCAGCTTCGCGGCGCGAGTAGTGCGCGGCTTCGCCACATATAGCTTTCAGCTGGCAGGCTACACCGTGGCGATCGTCGGCGTTCCGGCGGCGCTGAACCCGAATGCGGCTTACCCGATCATCTTGGCGCGCGCGACAGAGATTTCGCTTGGGATCGGCTGTATGGCGCTCGTGAGCCGTCTGATATGCCCACGCGAGCTCGCGCCAAAGCTCATCGCGCTCGTCCATGAGCTGTTGCGCCGCGTGGACCGCTTTGCAGGAGCCGCAATGGATCCTGGGTCGGCCCGGGAGCAGCTCGCCGCCGAACGCGCCGGGCTCGCCAAGGACTTTGGAACGGCCGAAGCGATGCGGTCCTCTGCTTTTTTCGAGAGCGCCGACGTTCGTCTCCTCAATGAGCCATTACGAACGGTAGCGCATGCCGCCGTGGACCTCTACGCAGTCGCCGACGGGGCCGGGGCGCGCCGCCTCGACCCCTCGCCGCATGGCGCGGGGGATCAGGATCCAGGCGTCTTGATCACCAATAGCAAGGATACGCCCCGCGAAAACGGCGAAATTATATCTGCGCTCCTACGCGCGACTAACAGGCGGGCCATCGCCAGCGCCCGTGGTCGGCTTTACGAAGCTGAGGCCGCGTTAGACGGAGGGAAAAGCGTGGCGGGGCCAACTCCCGCCGGTCGGCTTTGGTCGGACCCTGTGACCGCGGCCCTAACCGGAATTCGCGCCGCGTTGGCCCTCGCGATTACGACGGCCTTCTGGTTTGCGACGGCCTGGCCGAGCGGTGCTACTGCGGTCGTCATGGCGGGCGTCGCATCCACGCTTTTAGCCACGACGGAGCAGCCGGAGAAGATCACCATGGCTGCTGGTGCAACCATTCTTGTCGCGGCCACCCCAGTATACATCACTCTGCTCCACCTTCTGCCCCGCGCCTTGGACTTCATCTCAATGGCGGCGGTCCTCGCACCCCTGTTTGTGGGATGCGCCTTTATCATTGCATGCCCCCGGATCGGCCCACTCGGCCTTCTGGCGGCGGTATACTTCGCAGTCATCTCGCACATCGATAACAATAATGTTGCCTCTTACGACGCGGTTAATTTTTTCAATACGTCCCTTGGAATCTTAGTCGGGATCGGGGTCTCTGTGGCGCTGTTTGCGACCTTTTTCCCCGAGACCCCGGCGTGGGTGGGTCGCCGCTTTCGCCGACAACTTTTCGTTCAGCTGAGCCATCTCGCCGCCCGCCAACCCTCTCTCCAAGCTTTTCGGTTCGCCCTTTGCGAACAGCTCGCTGCGACGCTCGCGCGGGTCAAGGACGAGCCGGGACTGGCGCGCGATTGTCTTGTGGGCGGAGCGACGGCCTTGTCGACCGGACAGGCGATCGACCGTTTGAGAACAGCAATCGGCGCTGACAGGCTCGCGCCGGGGATCGCCGCCGAGGTCTCGAGGCTGCTCGCCAGCATCTCGCGAACCTGCCTCAATCCCTCCCGGGCGAGCCTCACCAGGAGCGCTTGGGAGGCGCGGGCTCTCTGTCGCCGTTCGCTCGTCATGGCGCGCTCGGCGAGCAACTCGCACGAAACCGACGCGCTTGCCGAAATCCTGGTAGGATGCGAGGCCCTCCGATCCGACCTGCTGAAGGCCCGCATGTTTCTACCGGAGGAGTCCGATGTTCACTGAAATCGACGTACTTGGAGCCTTTGCGCCAGCGATCGTAGTGTGGTTCGTCGGCGCTCTGATGGTCTTCGTCCTCGCCGATGCGCTGCTGACGAGGGCCGGCTTCTTCCGGCTTTTCTGGCATGCGCCGCTCGCCCGCTTTGCCTGGTTTGTTATCTTCTTCTGCGGGTTGGCATTAAGCTGAAGGGAGAAATCAACGATGCAGACTGCCGTCCGTGTGTTGCTTACTGTCGTCGTCGTTACATCCGCCTGCCTCCTCGGCTTCGACATGGCGCAGTATTATCTCTTCTCGCCTTGGACGCGCGACGCGCGTGTGCGGGCCGACGTCTCCATCGTGGCGCCAGACGTGTCAGGCTTTGTTACGGACGTGCGCGTCCACAACGATCAGTTTGTGAAAAAGGGCGACGTCCTAATCGTCATAGATCAAGAGCGGTACCGCAATGCCCTTGCGGACGCCGAGGCGACAGTTGCGGCGCGCTTCGCTCAATATCAAATGCTGGTCGATCAATTTAAGCGGCGATCGAGGCTGACACTGAACCTTTCGATTACCCCCGAGGATCTCGATAACGCGCATCAGCAGGCCAATCAGGCCGCCGCCGCCCACCAGCAGGCGATCGTCGCCCGCGACCTCGCCGCGCTGAACCTCAAGCGGACCGAAGTACGGGCGCTCGTCAACGGCTTCGTCACAAATCTCAACCTCGCGCCAGGCACCTATGCGACGCCGGCCAAGCCGGTGCTCGCCGTTATCGACAGTGACTCCTATCGCGTCGAGGCCTATTTTGAGGAAACCAAAATTCCGCAGATCAAGGTTGGCTCGACGGTCGACATTCAGCCCATGGATGGGGCGGCGGCCCTGCAAGGAAAGGTTGAAGGCATAGCCCGGGGCATCACCGATTATGATAATCACGACGGGCCCGAACTCCTCGCCAACGTCAATCCGACCTTCACCTGGGTCAGACTGGCGCAGCGCGTTCCTGTCTACATCCGCTTGACGGATGTTCCTGCCGGCGTGCAGATCACCTCTGGAATGACATGCACGGTGATCCTGAAGGAAGGCGCAGAACCGCATATCGGGGCCACCGCAAGGCGCCTGGTGTCAGAACTTTTCGCCTCCTTTCGGCGCCTTGCGACTTGAGGTCAGCTAGAGCAGCTACTGCTTCCCTCCGAAAGCGGTAACCGCCGTAGCTCATTGTGATCATAGTGAAGAATAAGCGCCCATGGGCGTAGCCGGCAAGGGCCGAATGGCCTGACCGACGCTCAAGTGCACTCGAAGAAGAGATATGACCATGGCGAAGATGATGAAGGCGGCGGTGGTGCATGCATTCGGCAAGCCCTTGACAATCGAAGAGATCCCCATTCCAACGCCGGGGCCCGGTGAGGTTCTGCTCAAAGTGATGGCGAACGGGGTGTGCCACACCGACCTCCACGCCGCCCAAGGCGATTGGCCGGTAAAGCCGACGCCGCCCTTCATTCCCGGTCACGAAGGTGCGGGGATCGTGGCCGCGCTCGGTCCGGGCGTCACCCATGTTAAGGAGGGTGATGCGGTCGGGGTGGCCTGGCTGCACGATGCCTGCGGCTGCTGCGAGTATTGCCGGACCGGATGGGATGCGCTTTGTCTATCCCAGCGCAACAGCGGCTACACCGTCAACGGCAGCTTTGCCGAATATGCCATCGGGGCTGCCCCCTATGTCGGGCGACTGCCCAACAATCCGGACTTCGCGGCCATGGCGCCGATCCTCTGCGCCGGCGTTACGACTTATAAGGGCATCAAGGAGACGGAAGCGAAGCCGGGTGAGTGGATCGCGATCTCCGGCGTCGGGGGATTGGGGCAGCTGGCCATCGAATATGCGAAGGCGATGGGCTTGCTTGTCGCCGCGCTCGATGTGACCGAAGAGAAGCTGGCGCTGGCCCGCGCGTCGGGCGCTGAGGTGACGGTGAACGCGAAGTCACCCGATGCAGTGGCGCAGATCGTCAAGCAAACCGGCGGGGGCGCGCATGGCGTGCTAGTGACGGCGGTGTCGCCGCCGGCGTTCGACCAGGCAATCCACATGGTGCGTCGCAAGGGCACGGTCGCGCTCGTCGGCCTGCCGCCTGGCGATTTCCGCGCGCCCATTTTCGACGTCGTTCTGGGCCGAATCACGATCCGCGGCTCGATCGTCGGGGGCCGTCAAGACCTCGCGGAAGCGATCGAATTCGCCGCCCAGGGGAAGGTCCATTGCCATTTCCACGAGATGAAGCTCGACGAAATCAACCAGGTGTTCAGCGACATGAAGGCCGGGAGACTCGATGGCCGGATGGTGATGACTTCTTTTTGAGGGGGCGGTCCGGTCTCTTCCGGTCCGCGCGAGACGGGGCGCCATTCGCCGGCTCTAACCTGCCGTTGTAGGCGCCGTTTCACGCTCAAATGGTCTCAGTGCAGAACCGCCCTGCAGGTTTGTATTTCGCCTTGGCCATGATCTGCGGCTAAGCGCCCCGACAGCCGCGCGCGGCCGGGAGTCGTGAACGACGGCCGGCGTCACCTATGTGTTGTCTAGCCGCAAATCCGTCCGCCGCCAGAATCACGCAATTTATTGATATTACTGGCGCTCCAGAAGGGACACCACGATACTTGACCCTCTAGCGGTCTGAGGCGGCCGGCGCGCTCACGGTCGCGCACCACGAACGCCTGGGCTTCATCGGTTCGACGCTGCTGTCGGTCTGCACGCAGTTGGCGTCATGGCCGATGCTCAGCGACAAACAGGATGAGACTCGTATTGCCTCAGGGAGAAAAGTTCCCGAACGCCTCTTTGTTGCCTCATCGTAAATGCTCCCGGCCGACGCGGGTTCTGCCTTACGCTCCTGGTGCGCTTCCCTCGAAGCAAGCCGCTCGCGACGCGCGCTTCCCATGGCGCCGTAGCGAGCGAGCGGCTTGCGGCCCGTTGGCCCTTTACAAAAGTGCTGGTTCCCTGATTTTCAGATCCTCGCGGAGCCGGCCGGATTCATCAGGATCGCTCTTCGACCCGAGGACGAGACTTTGGGCTGCTTGCCGCCGTAGAACTTTCAACCTTCGCTGCAGCGTACGAAGGTGTCCGTCTCGATAGAGCTGTGGATGTTCAACCTGTAGGCGATCGAGGAACTCGCGGGCGGTTCGCCAGGGTTCCGCCGCAAACCAGCTTTCAATCTGCTGGTTGACCGCCGCCAGCGGATCGGGTCGGCGGCGCGAACGCGGAACTTTTGCTTTGGCCTTAGCGGTTGGATTGACTTCCCCCTCGCGCCATGCCGTCTTCAAGTTGGCGAGGAACTGGTCGATCGTTGGCGGAGGGATTGGTCCTGCTTCCGTTGCGACCGGCGCGTCGGCGATTTCGACGAGCTTCTGTTGCGTAGCCCGAATATCCTGCAGGAGACGGACCGGATCGAGGGTCGCGTAAACCGAGCCGACTTGAAGACGGACTTCCGCCGAGGTTCTCGGATCATCCAGCAATCGCTGGTATGGCGTCGCCGGCTTATGGTAGCGCTTGCGGACTTGCGCACCGTCACGCTGCTTTTCAGCAAGTTTGAAGGAAGGTTGGAAGTAGTTCACGAAGAGCCGCGCCGAATTGTAGAGACGGCTCAATTCGGCGGCGGCCTCCAGGCCTTCGAACCGCCGATAGCCGACGATTTGCCGGACGATGGCGTCGTTCTTTTGTTCGACCCAAGCTTGATCGTTCTTACGGTAGGGCCGCGAACGCGTGAATTCGATCCGGTTCGCCGCGCAATAGTCCTTGACCGTCGTGTTCATGAAAACGCTATCGTTGTCGGTATCGAACCCACGAACGTCAATGGGCAGCCGCGCCCGCATTTGCGATAGCACTTCGGTCAGCAAGGCTTGTTCGCGAAAGAGAAGCGGCATGCATTCGGTCCAATCCCGTGGCGATGTCGGTGAGCACCAAGGTTTGGATAAAGCTGCCGGTTGCCCGCGGACCGCTGTGAGCGACCAAGTCGGCTTCGAAGAACCCCGGTGGGGGATCGTTCCAGTCAGAAAATGTTCTCACCGGCACGCTTCGCCGCAGGGAAGCCGACGCGACCGCCCGGCGCCGTTTACGACCTCCGGCTCGCTCTCTGACCTCCCGCAGCGATCGATCAATCGTAGCGGCGCTCATTGAGAGGAGGCGCGTGCGAACCCCATCCGCAAGTCTGAGATGGCCATGCCGCTCCATCGCCTCGATGAGAATTGGCACAAGGGGCTTGAGCCGTTTGCCGCAGATCCGATCGGAGGACTCCCAAACCAAGATCAACGCCTCACGCACCGCTTCGTCATAAATCCTGCGCCCTGGCCGGGGAGCCGATCGCGGGCGAGGATTGCCTTGCCTCAGCAGGCGCTGCGCGTGCTTACGGTGCATCTTGGTCACCGCAACGAACTCGTCGAGGATCCGGCCTTTTCAAACGGCCGCTCCACGCGTATCGGTCCGCTATGGCCGCCACAAGTTCGTCACGTGTCGTCATGCTCACCTGCCTCATATCCGCCTTTGCCCCCTGACGCCCAAAAGGAGCAAATCAGATGAGGCAACAGGTTTATATTCGGCAGCATTTCAGGCGAGGCAATGCGAGCAACAGGACGCATATCATCAGGCTTGGCGTCGGGACCTGGAACGCTGGGCGCTGGAGACAGATTGATCGGCAACCTCCCACGGGATTCGGTGCGCGATCGAGCGTCTCGGCTGGGGGATGGGGCGGATGCGATCGCTGCCACCGATGGGGGCCCTACGTCTCGGCGCCGCCTAAGAGCGGAGGGAATCCAGAGGTCGCGCGATGCGACTGCGTCTAGGAGCTCACCGCATCGAGCTCAACATCAACATTCCCCGCGCCAGGCGTGTGAGGAGGCGCGGATTTTTTCGTACGCCTCTTCACCTGTGCCGCGAGATCCACCTCCGCAAAAGTCTTATCCTCGACGCGCCGTTATACGGCGAGATCGAAACCACCTCCCTTGCGCGCTGCGCTTTACGAAATCGCCAAGAAGCAAAGCAAGGACCTGGCGAAGGTCAGGATCATTTGGGCAGCGGCGATCGGGTGCCGCAAAGAGATGTTCGGGTATGGCGATAGCGTCGCGGGGGTCGGTCGCGGGAGCCCTGAAGATGGATTTGAGTGTTTTCATGGTTGACTCTCTAAGTGAACAACTACTTGCCGAGGGCCGTCTCCATGATGCGCCTAGGGTCATCCCCGATATCGGCCTAGCCTTAAAACGGCTCGTTGCATGGTCGATTCGCATCGATTGCCGTTGGCTTATCCGAATGGCGCGCCGGTTGCCTCGTATTCACTGGAGTAGACAGCCATCATACGCTCAACGCCACTAAAACGTCCCAAAGGATCGCAAATTCATTTGAAAGACGATTGTCGGCGACACGCGCGACACATCCGCGCCATCGTGCAGATTGAATCAATATCATTCGTGCGATTCTAATTGCCTGTCGTGCCTTGAGGAATTGCGATGTCGGAAGTGGTTCACACGGTGCCTTGTGACAGTCGAAGACATAGTCGCGGCGTTCGGTGATGAGCACAACCACTGGCGGGGGTCTACCGGAAGCAATGGTCTGGCGAAAGGAGGGAGGGATTTGTCCGGCCTGCAGCTATAAATTGCCAATGGCTATTGTCGCTTTCAGGCTCGCAACCCCATTGTGCGGCAGTCCGGGTGATTCACGAGAATTTGCAGAGATTTTGCGGGCTTTACTGGTCCGGCTGCGCACGCCGCCGTAGCTTAATTCCAATGCTAACATTTGAATTTGTACCTAAGCGGTTGATCAGAGTGGGATGGGTCGTTGGTTTAGCGACGAGTTTGGCGACGATCTGCCTATATGAGAACACCGGAAATTTTCGGCAAGGGAGAGCAGATAACCTCGTGCCGAGCGAGGGCTGCATTACCCATGAGGTGGCGCTTGACGAAGGCTATGGCGTGACGCGGATCGAAGCGCGGGTCGACTGCGCGAAAGATGACGAGCAAAAATCCTGGCGAAAAATCCCGATCGCTGCCATCAATCCACAATCTAGATGGTGGATGATCGCCGGGATCATTTGCTTCTCTCCTGTTCTTGAAAATAGGCCGCGCCGTTGTTGAGGCGACCTTTGGTAGGACCGGGCGCCGCGACGCTAAGATCCGGAGGCGGCTCAGTCAGATCGCACGCGAGATCCGAACGGCCACACAAACCGCCAAGATCGCCGCAGCGAGGCCCAACCACTTGCCCGATCATTTCGGGCTCCGCTTTCCAAGGCTTGAGATCTGATGAGAATTGCCACAAATTGCGGCGTCAACTCGGCGCCGCCGCCATCCGCCAGCAGAATCGCCGGTAGCTGGGTGGCTGCACGGCGACGCGACGCGAGCGGCGGGCGGCGAACGGCGCTCTCCTGACGCCGATAGGCGAGCGGCGCATTCGGACAGCGGCGCGACGGCACACGGGATCGGCCAAGAGCCCCGCCAGGCCACCGCACGCGAGGATTTCGACGCCGCCGCACTGACTATGCAACTCGGTTCGCTTTGGCCGCCGGCACATTGCGCCACGTTTTCGTAGACCTTGAGATCAACCTTGGATTGAGTTCCTGTATGTGCTCCCAGGAAAAGCCCAGCCGCAGGACGCAGGGGCGAAGTTTTCCACCATGACATCAGAAGTCCGGATCATCGTTGTCAGTACTTCCTTGCGCTTCGGCGTCTTGAGGTTCAACACCAGCGATTTTTTATTGCTGTTTGGCATCGTGAATACAAGGCATTCGCATCGGGAATGTCGCGCAACTGGTGGCGAGTGGAGTCACCTCCGTTGGGACGTTCACCCTTGGCTACGTCGGCGCCATACCATGCCATCAGCTGTGTACAAGCGGGACCGGCTTGCACCATCGTAAAGTCGATAACTTTGATTCCTTCGAGAGGCAGGCTCATTTTCAGTTTACTCCAGGTTAAGTGCGGTCAAAGCGCGGGAACGGATGGCTTAGCGGCGTGAGTGTGTCAATTCGCTTCCAACAGCGACCCCATTTTCGCGTCCAATTTCGACCCCTCTTGGGTGAAGAAATTTGCTTATCTGCGTAGTGCATAGGAGGGACCCGCGCCCGTAGCGCAGCGCCCTCGGCGTTGCGCGGAGCGGAGGGCGCGGGAGGTCTCTGAGCGCCCACGAGGGGAAGCGCCGGCTGACGGCGCGGGGGAGGGTTTGGTCAGTTTCGGTTTTTGAAGCGCCAGCTGGTGTTGCCGGTCTCGATGATGTCGCAGTGGTGCGTCAGGCGATCGAGCATGGCGGTGGTCATTTTGACGTCGCCGAACACCTGGGGCCAATCGGCGAAGGCGAGGTTGGTGGTGATCAGCAGCGAGGTGTTCTCGTAGAGCTTGCTGATGAGATGGAACAGCAACTGCCCGCCGGATTGGCTGAACGGGAGATAGCCGAGTTCATCGATGACGATGAGATCGTGGCGGAGCAGTTTCTCGGCCAGGCGGCCGCTCTTGCCCGCGGCCTTCTCTTGTTCGAGCTGGTTGACGAGATCGACGAGGTTGAAGAATCGTCCTCGAGCACGGCTACGGATGACGGCGGCGGCGATGGCGATGCACAGATGGGTTTTGCCGGTTCCAGTCGAAGCAGCGACATACTGCCGGGTATCAGAACCTCGAGGGGAGAATCCATTATCGGTTTCATCCGCGCTTTGGTGAGATGGCCCTTCTTGTGCGGCGTCATCGCTTTCAAGGCGCCGAGGTCTTTGTCATCCAGCAGAGCGACGGCACTTTGGCGCACATACCGTCCTGGATGATGCACGAGGACTCGGAACACTTGGAACTCCGGTCTCAACCGCGGATTCCATTGGATACATTCCGCGACCTGCGGATCGAGATCGATACGCTCTTAGACTTGCTCCAGTCGGATTCGAAGACGGGAGAAGCTTCAGATGAGGCGCGCACAGCAAGAACGGCAGCCGGACTTATTCGAAAGCGACGAACCTCCAATCGCCTTGCCACTCGATCAGACCAAGAGCCTCGTGGAGATGGTCCGGGGGCTTCTGATCGAGATTGCGGCGATATCGAAGGTCGAGGAGGCCGGCGATGACGAAGATCACGCCTGATCATCTTGCGCGCAGCGCCTTTGTCTATGTTCGCCAGTCAACAGCGGATCAGCTGCTCCACAACCATGAGAGCCGCCGTCGTCAATATGCCCTGGCCGATCGCGCCCGCCAATATGGCTGGCGGGACGTGGTGGTGATCGATGATGATTTGGGGCGTTCCGGCTCGGGGGTCAGTCGACCCGGGTTCGAACGGCTCTTGGCGGCGATTTGCGAAGGACGGGTTGGGGCGGTCTTTGCAATCGAGGCTTCGCGACTGGCGCGCAATGGTCGTGACTGGCACACGCTGATCGAGTTCTGCGGCCTCGTCAACGCGATCATTCTGGACGAGGACGGCGTCTATGATCCCCGCCTTCCGAACGATCGCCTGCTGCTCGGCATGAAAGGCACGATGAGCGAACTGGAGCTTTCAATTCTTCGACAGCGCTCACTCGAGGCGTTGAAGCAAAAGGCGCGACGCGGCGAACTGTTCCTGACCGTCGCAATCGGTTACGTGAAGGTGAGGCACAATCGGATTGAGAAGGATCCAGACCTGCGGATACGTGAAGCCATCGATCTGGTGTTCCGGAAATTCTCGGAGTTCCAGAGTATCCGGCAGGTGCATCTCTGGCTGCGGCGGGAGCGGATCGATCTACCCGCAGTGGAATACACAACTGTCGACGGCCGTCGCATCGTCTGGAAGCTCCCGGTATACAACACGGTCCACCATATTCTGACCAATCCTCTCTATGGTGGGGCCTATGCTTTCGGGCGCACCGGCAGCCGCATAACGATCGAGGACGGCCGCAAACGTATCGTGCGCGGGTTCAAGCGTGAGAGATCTGAATGGGACGTCTTGCTCACCGGCCATCACGAAGGGTATCTCTCGTGGGCGGAGTTCGAGAGGAATCAGCGGCTGATCGCCGATAACGCCAATGCCAAAAGTCTTCTGTCGCGCGGCGCCGTCCGGCGGGGCGAGACGCTTCTGGGCGGCCTTCTGCGCTGCGGTCATTGCGGCCGCAAGCTACATGTCGCCTACGGCGGCGCGTCAGGCGATGTCGGCCGCTATCATTGCAAGGGGAGCTTCGTGAACCACGGAGGAGATCTTTGCATCTCCTTCGGTAGTTTGCGAGTTGACCAGGCAGTCGGAGCCGAAGTCGTCCGTTTGCTGAAGCCGTTCGGCGTCGAGGCGGCGCTGCAGGCGATCGAGCAACGAACTTTCGAAGCTGCGGAGAAGCGCCGACAGGTCGAACTGTCGCTGAAGCACGCGCGTTATGAAGCGGCGCACGCCCGCCGGCAGTACGATGCCGTGGATCCAGACAACCGCCTCGTCGCGAGCGAACTCGAACGCCGATGGAACGACAAACTCATCGACGTGCGCCGGCTCGAAGACGAACTCAACGAGCTCGATCAGCACCGCTCACCAGTTCTCGACGAGCAAGAACGCGAGCGCCTCATGCTTCTTGGCGCCGATATGGAGATAGCCTGGTCACATCCGGCGGCGACCATGGCGACGCGCAAGAGGATCGTCCGTACGGTGCTACGCGAGATCATCGTGCGGGTCGAGGATGGTTTTGTCGATATGGTGCTGCATTGGCAAGGTGGCGATCATACTGCGCTGAAAATCAAGAAAAACGCATGCGGTAAACACCGCTGGACCGTGGAGGAAGACGTCGAGGTTCTTGTTCGGGAATTGGCGCGATTGATGCCAGACCGCGCTATAGCGCCAATTTTGAACCGGGCTGGCAAGCTCACAGGCCGCCAGAATGGTTGGACGCAGAGCGCGGTCTGCACATTGCGTAATCGTATGGGCGTCGAGGTCTATCGGGAGGGAGAACGTGGGGAGCGTGGAGAAGTGACGCTCAACGAGGCGGCGGCTGTCCTGCAAGTGAGCGCGATGACGGTCTTGCGCCTGATCCGAAACGGCACATTGCCCGCCCGGCGCCTTTGCAAAGGGGCCCCATGGGTCATCAAAGCGGCGGATCTCGGGAAAGCCACGGTGCGGGCCGAAGCCCAAGATCGGCGCAGAAAGCCGCTAACTGAAAATCCTGATCAACACACCCTTATTTTCCAATGACATCGCGAGGTGAGCATTATAAATCGGGATCGGTTCCGCCGATAAAGATGCCGTTGCGCTTGGCGTCCAGGAAGGCGCCGGTCGCGAGCTCGCGAACCTGCCCCTGATCCACGGGTGTGTCGGCGAAGACGAAGCTGTCGAGATCCTTCAACACCGGGAACTTGGCGCCGCTGATGCGATAGCTGATTGATCGCGCCTGACGGTGCGTATGCTCGGCCCGGATCAGGGCGGCGATGAGGGGATAGATCTCGTCACGCCTGGCCAGACCCTTGCCGGCAATCTCGTCGAAGCTGGCGCGCATGCCGTAGAGCTTGAGCTCGCTCATGGCCTCGAGGATCTCATGGCGTTCCATCAGGCCACCTTCCTTATGCTGTCGTAGCGGCAGCAATCGGCCGTGGGTTCGATCTTCAGGCGGAGCGCATCGGGCGTGGTGATGCTGGGCGGCGCCGCTGGCTGTCGCTGGCGCGCCAGGACGGTTAGAATCACGTCGCCGCTGGCGACGCCGGCCTCCAGGGCTTCGGCGCAGGCCGCCTCGACCGCGGCCAAGCCATGGTCGAGCACCGCGCCCAGCACCTTGACGAATTGACGATCGCCATCGGCGTGGCTCTTCAGCTTGGCGCGAACCTGGGCCAAGGCCGGCGGCAGGTCCCAGTCCTTGAAGGGGGCGCCGTTGCGCAACGCCCCGGGCTTCTTCACCAGGACTGGCAGATAATGCCAGGGATCGTAAACGATCTGATCGCGCCGGAACTGGCGCGGATGGTCGGCGACGATCTCGTCGTTGAAGAGGACTACGATGCGCTCGGCATGGGAGCGCACCAGCACCATCCGGCCGGCGGCGCGCGCATCCACGCTGTAGCGATTGTGATCGGCCATGATCAGGCAGGTGGTGCTGGCCCGGACTGCCTTCTCGACGAAGCCGTCGAACGAGCCGCGCAGCTCCATCAGGCTCGCCCGTTCGTCCTGGAACACTTCCCAGATGGTCCGATCCCTGAACTCCGGGTGTTTGGTGCGCTTGGCGTAAGCGATGCATTGATCTTCCAGCCACGCGTTCAACTCGGCGAGGCTTTTCACTCGCGGCTTGGGGCGGAACAGCTGGTCACGCAGATTGCCGACCTGATTCTCGACCTGCCCTTTCTCCCAGCCCGACGCCGGCGTGCACGCCACCGGTTCGATCAGGTGATGCGAGCACATCTGTAGGAAGCGACGGTTGTACTGCCGCGCCTTGCCCACGAAGATCGCCTCCACCGCCGTCTTCATGTTATCGTAGATGCCGCGCCGGCAGATCCCGCCATAGAACTGGAACGCCTTGTCATGGGCGTCGAAGACCAGCTCTTGGGTCTCCCGGAAATAGACGCGCACGAACGGCATGCGGCTGTGCGACAGCTTCATGTGCGCCGCCTTGATCGTCAGCGGCAGCCCTTGGAGCGTGATCGTCTCGTGGCTCCAGTCGAACTGGTAAGCTTCCCCGGGGGCGAAGCTCATCGGCACAAACGCCTGGGCCGGAACTCGCGCCCGTTCGTTCCGCCACGCCTTGACGAACCGGTGCACGCTGTCGTGCGCGCCGTCATAACCGCGCCCGCGCAACTCCTCGAACAAACGCTGGGTCGACCGACGTTCCCGCCGCGGCTGCTTGGCTTCCTTCTCCAGGATCTCGGTCAGGACCTCGACCCACTCGCCCAGCTTGGGAGCCGGCTGAACGCCACGCTCGTACTTGAACTCCGTCGCCTGGCCGCGGATCACCTTGCGCACCGTCGCGCGCGACACCGATAGCGTCCGCACTATCTCCTTGATCGGCCGGTGCTGCTCAAAATAGGCCCGCCGGATCTGCCCGATAATGTCCACGCCAATCATCCCCCAAACACCCTTCCCAGCCGAAACCGGCGCAAAGGAAGGGAGGCTGGCACGCAGCCTTGGAAGGGGTCTCTATTGGACGCGAAAACTGCCCCTCAAGGGGTCACTATTGCGCGCGAATTTAGCACCGCGAGTATCTTCCGTACTGTGCTGCGCGAGATCATCGTGCGGGTCGAGGATGATTTTGTCGATATGGCGCTGCATTGGCAAGGCGGCGATCATACCGCGCTGAAAATCAAGAAGAACGCATGCGGTAAACACCGCTGGACCGTGGAGGAAGACGTCGAGGTTCTTGTTCGGGAATTGGCGCGATTGATGCCAGACCGCGCTATAGCGCCAATTTTGAACCGGGCTGGTAAGCTCACAGGCCGCCAGAATGGTTGGACGCAGAGCGCGGTCTGCACATTGCGTAATCGTATGGGCGTCGAGGTCTATCGGGAGGGAGAACGTGGGGAGCGTGGAGAAGTGACGCTCAACGAGGCGGCGGCTGTCCTGCAAGTGAGCGCGATGACGGTCTTGCGCCTGATCCGGAACGGCACATTGCCCGCCCGGCACCTTTGCAAAGGGGCCCCATGGGTCATCAAAGCGGCGGATCTCGGGAAAGCCACGGTGCGGGCCGAAGCCCAAGATCGGCGCAGAAAGCCGCTAACTGAAAATCCTGATCAACACACCCTTATTTTCCAATGACATCGCGAGGTGAGCATTATGAATCGGGATCGGGTCCGCCGATAAAGATGCCGTTGCGCTTGGCGTCCAGGAAGGCGCCGGTCGCGAGCTCGCGAACCTGCCCCTGATCCACGGGTGTGTCGGCGAAGACGAAGCTGTCGAGATCCTTCAACACCGGGAACTTGGCGCCGCTGATGCGATAGCTGATTGATCGCGCCTGACGGTGCGTATGCTCGGCCCGGATCAGGGCGGCGATGAGGGGATAGATCTCGTCACGCCTGGCCAGACCCTTGCCGGCAATCTCGTCGAAGCTGGCGCGCATGCCGTAGAGCTTGAGCTCGCTCATGGCCTCGAGGATCTCATGGTGTTCCATCAGGCCACCTTCCTTATGCTGTCGTAGCGGCAGCAATCGGCCGTGGGTTCGATCTTCAGGCGGAGCGCATCGGGCGTGGTGATGCTGGGCGGCGCCGCTGGCTGTCGCTGGCGCGCCAGGACGGTTAGAATCACGTCGCCGCTGGCGACGCCGGCCTCCAGGGCTTCGGCGCAGGCCGCCTCGACCGCGGCCAAGCCATGGTCGAGCACCGCGCCCAGCACCTTGACGAACTGACGATCGCCATCGGCGTGGCTCTTCAGCTTGGCGCGAACCTGGGCCAAGGCCGGCGGCAGGTCCCAGTCCTTGAAGGGGGCGCCGTTGCGCAACGCCCCGGGCTTCTTCACCAGGACTGGCAGATAATGCCAGGGATCGTAAACGATCTGATCGCGCCGGAACTGGCGCGGATGGTCGGCGACGATCTCGTCGTTGAAGAGGACTACGATGCGCTCGGCATGGGAGCGCACCAGCACCATCCGGCCGGCGGCGCGCGCATCCACGCTGTAGCGATTGTGATCGGCCATGATCAGGCAGGTGGTGCTGGCCCGGACTGCCTTCTCGACGAAGCCGTCGAACGAGCCGCGCAGCTCCATCAGGCTCGCCCGTTCGTCCTGGAACACTTCCCAGATGGTCCGATCCCTGAACTCCGGGTGTTTGGTGCGCTTGGCGTAAGCGATGCATTGATCTTCCAGCCACGCGTTCAACTCGGCGAGGCTTTTCACTCGCGGCTTGGGGCGGAACAGCTGGTCACGCAGATTGCCGACCTGATTCTCGACCTGCCCTTTCTCCCAGCCCGACGCCGGCGTGCACGCCACCGGTTCGATCAGGTGATGCGAGCACATCTGTAGGAAGCGACGGTTGTACTGCCGCGCCTTGCCCACGAAGATCGCCTCCACCGCCGTCTTCATGTTATCGTAGATGCCGCGCCGGCAGATCCCGCCATAGAACTGGAACGCCTTGTCATGGGCGTCGAAGACCAGCTCCTGGGTCTCCCGGAAATAGACGCGCACGAACGGCATGCGGCTGTGCGACAGCTTCATGTGCGCCGCCTTGATCGTCAGCGGCAGCCCTTGGAGCGTGATCGTCTCGTGGCTCCAGTCGAACTGGTAAGCTTCCCCGGGGGCGAAGCTCATCGGCACAAACGCCTGGGCCGGAACTCGCGCCCGTTCGTTCCGCCACGCCTTGACGAACCGGTGCACGCTGTCGTGCGCGCCGTCATAACCGCGCCCGCGCAACTCCTCGAACAAACGCTGGGTCGACCGACGTTCCCGCCGCGGCTGCTTGGCTTCCTTCTCCAGGATCTCGGTCAGGACCTCGACCCACTCGCCCAGCTTGGGAGCCGGCTGAACGCCACGCTCGTACTTGAACTCCGTCGCCTGGCCGCGGATCACCTTGCGCACCGTCGCGCGCGACACCGATAGCGTCCGCACTATCTCCTTGATCGGCCGGTGCTGCTCAAAATAGGCCCGCCGGATCTGCCCGATAATGTCCACGCCAATCATCCCCCAAACACCCTTCCCAGCCGAAACCGGCGCAAAGGAAGGGAGGCTGGCACGCAGCCTTGGAAGGGGTCTCTATTGGACGCGAAAACTGCCCCTCAAGGGGTCACTATTGCGCGCGAATTTACAACGGGTCATCCAGATAAGCCAAAAGCATGCGCGCCCGCCCGACCCGGCTCGCCGGTTCGGTTCGCGATCGCGTCATCGCCATCAGCTTCGTCACGTCATCGTCCCCAAGGGTCAACTCGACCACAAGCCGCCGCGCCGCCATGATACAGAGCCTCGTTCAGCGAATCACCAAACAAAACTACACAACATTCTCGCCCAAATGAATCCCAATCAAATGATGAGTTTCATGGAATCTGTGTACTCTCATGATTGCTGACAAGGGGCTTTTGCATAGCAATTGGCCCGGCGATTTCGATCGACGGCAGAGGTATTTGTACGACCGATATGTGGTGCAGGAGGCGGGACTTAAACGTCGGTCAACAATCTCTCATCCGCGGGTCGAGCCGCATGACCTTGCTTCGTTTGGGGCTGCCTCTGTCTAGGTGGCGAGCGTCAAAAGCTCATAGTACACACGAGGGCTCCCCGGCATTGTCCCGCCCCCAGCGCCGCATACCGCGCCGAGGCTGATCTTGTGGTTGCGATCTCCTCTTCTGGCTATCTTTATGGTCACGCCGCCTTTGGCGTGGATTGAACTGTGCAAGCGATCGACCAGATGAAGCCCACCATCTCGCGTGCGATGGCGACATTGACGACGTTGGCGGTCTTGCCGCGCGCGCTCAGCCGACGATATCGGGCGCAGAGCCGAACTTGCGCTTTCCACCCGATCTCGCGAACGATTTTCGGCAGCGCCTCGATCCGGTCGACCTTATGACGGCCGATGCGCGCCTTCATCCGGTAAGCCCAGGCGCCTTCGACCAGCGCGCGCCGAACATGCGTGTTGCCGGTCTTGGTGATGGCGCCGCGCCGGACGGTCTCGCCGCTCGATCGCTCGCCCGGGACCAGGCCGAAGTAGGCCATGAGCTGGCGCGGGTTTGAGAAGCGCGTGAAGTCGCCAACTTCCGTGACCAGCACCACGGCATTGATCAAGGCGATCCCCCGCATCGCCTGCAAGCCGTCGACAACGGGGCGCAAAGTCCAGTCGGGAAGGAGGCTGAAGATCTGTTCCTCGACTCGCTTGAGTCGCCGCTCCGCATCCGTGACGGCGTCGACATAGTCTTGAAAGGCGATCTGCTGAGCGGGATGTTCGAAGGCCAAAGTCGACAGCCACCGCCGGTAAGCCATTCGCCATGCCGTCCCACCCCCGTGCTTGCGGCCGTGACGCAGCAGAAAACCTTGAAGATGTTGACGCGCTCGCGTCACGATTTGTCGGACGACGCTGCGCAGCCGGATCAGATCGCGCATGGCTTCATGATCGGCGTCAGGCACCCAGACGGGCGTCAATTCTCCGGCCCGATGAAGACGGGCGAGCATGGTCGCGTCGCGACGATTTGTCTTCACCCGATCGCCCGCCTTTGTCGGAATCAGCGATGGCGCCACCACATCGCACCGATGGCCGAGGCTTGTGAGTTGACGATGGACGCCGTAGCCGCACGGTCCGGCCTCATAACAAAACGCCAGCGGCTTGCCAAGACGCCGAAGACGGTCGCATAGCTTGCCGATCGCGCCGGGTTCATTGATTATCTCGCCGAGGTATTCCACCGCCCCCGATCGCCCGCTCTGCGCCACTGCGACCGAAATCCGCTCTTTGTGAATATCCAAGCCAATAAATCGGTTATGTTCCACGAGGCCCGTCTCCTATGCATGAGGCTCTGCGCCGGCCAGCCGGCTTAACCCTCGTACCGTTGCATATCGGATGACGGGCCACCCTCAGGCCCAGCAATCATAGGGTCTAGGGCTTTCCATCGAGCGGGTCGGTCTTGAGGCCGGGCCGCTATTTGGGCATGAACCGCTCGCCCCGGCTGTTGGTCAGATAGCCGCCCTCTCCACGGGCTCCCTCCGTGATCAAACGCCCGCGCCGTAGACCCCCGTGGGATGGAATTGGATGAATTCCATGTCCTGCAACGGCAGCCCGGCGCGCAGCGCTGTGGCGCTGCCGTCGCCCGTGCAGGTGTGTGCGGAGGTGCAGGACTGATACACTCGTCCACACCCGCCCGTGGCGATGACCGTCATGTTGGCGCGGAAGCGGTGAATCGAGCCATCCTCCAGGCACCAGGCGAGCAGGCCGCGGCAGGTCCCATCCTCATCCATCAACAAGTCAATGGCGAAATATTCGACGAAGAAGCGCGCCTGGTGCTTCAGGCATTGCTGGTAGAGCGTATGCAGAATCGCGTGGCCGGTGCGGTCGGCGGCGGCGCAGGCGCGATCAGCCGTGTCGCCCTTTGCATATTCGGTCGTGTGCCCGCCAAATCGGCGCTGATAGATCATGCCGGCCTCCGTTCGGCTGAACGGCAGCCTCGATTGAGCGTTTCGGTTTCAACAATCCGGTACTGATCGCCGACGACGGCGAGATCGTCGCCGGCCATGGTCGCGTCGCTGCGGCGAAACTTCTCGGGATCGAGACTGTCCCCGCCGTGCGTCTGTCGCATCTCACCGAGGCGGAAAGGCGCGCGTACGTAATCGCGGACAACAAGCTTGCGCTCAACGCCGGCTGGGACCGCGAATTGCTCGCGATCGAATTGCAGGGTCTTGTCGACCTCGATTTTGATATCGAATTGACCTAAGCGCAAGAAAGCGGTCTTCGGCTGAAGGCTCGGTTGCGCCACGAGCGGGCATCCACGTAGACCCTTATTGTCAGAATTGCTTTGCCAGTGCAGCGGCCTTCTTTTTGCCGGCATCGATCATATCGACTGCACGGCCATCCCACGTATGTTCGAGCGTAAGCGTCACGATTTACTTGACGCCGATGAATCGCAGCCAGAATTCGACATACCCGCTCAGATACTGGAACCCGGGCTGCTGAACCGTCTCAAATCCAGCCTCGTCGCTTTGCCCTCGCACGAATGCGACAAATGCCTTCTCGACGTCGAGCGCGGGGCCATAGCGCTTACCGTCGAACCTAAACAACATATTGCGCTGACAACTCAGGTCGATCAGTTGCTTCAGCTTATAAGGGAAAGAGAAATTCCACATCGGAACGCTCATAACGATCCGATCCGCCCGCTGGAAGCGTGACGCGAGCTCGCGGATTTTCTCCCAAGCGGTGATCTCGGCCGGCGTCATAGGCTCGCCCGAGACACCTTTGTACTTGGCGTTTATCGTCCCGTCGACGGCGATTTCGGCTCCAAAATGTAGATGGACGCGTCACTCGCCAGCAAAAGAGCAGCTTCTGGTTAGCAAGCCGTCAAATGCGTTCAAAAGACGCGTTTCGGACACGCATCGGCTCCCGCTCGGGCCGCGGGCGTTAAACTCCGCGTCTTCACCCAGGCCAATCTTTGCGTCTCACGCAAAACAGCGACGCAGATATTTCTGATTATCATCCGTAGCGCACCGTTTACCTTTTTTACAGGAGGCGTTTGTCATGAGCGATATCAGGGGATCTATCGTCTACGTCTTGATCGCCATCGCCGCAGGCGCGGCGCTGCCGGCGCAAGCGGGAGCGAACGCCATATTGGGCCGCGCCTTCGGCGGCGTTCCGCTGGCTGTGCTCGTCTCGCTCACCGTCAGCACGACATTGATTCTGGGCTGGGTGCTTGCGATGCGAGGGCCGTTTCCCGCGCGGGAGGTCGTCGGCGAACTTCCGCTACAGGCTTGGTTCGGGGGCTTGCTCGGCGCGGCCTATCTCATGGCGGTGACGTTGGCTGTTCCGCGCCTCGGCGCAGCGATGACGATCGCCTTGGTGGCCCTGGGACAAGCGGTGAGCGCCCTGACGCTGGATCATTTCGGCATGATGCCTCGAGCAGCGCCCGGTCACCTTGCTGCACTTCGTCGGCGTTCTGCTCATCGGCATTGGCGCCTTGGCGGTGTCGTGGAAGGTCTGACCTCTCAGCTCGGCACAATTCGGTCCTCGAAATTCGTCGGTCGATCCTCGGGCGTCCAAAACAGGCCGAAGGCCGAAAGCGACGCTCTTCAGGACCTCCATCGAAGAATCAAACTAATGGGGCCGCATGATGCCGTCGCTGTTCGATCCTGTCGCCTTGGGTGAGATTCAGGGGCGCAACCGTATTCTGATGGCGCCAATGACGCGCGCCCGCGCTCATGCCGATGGCGTCCTCAACACATCGGCGGTCGAATATTACCGCCAGCCGAGGCGGGCGTGATCATATCGGAAAGGCCTTCGTTCCGACGCCTATTGTCACCGACAAACTCAGATCCTACGGAGCCGCCCTTCGCGAAATAGACCTTTCAGGATTGCATCGGCAAGGATTGCGCGCCAACAATCGAGCGGAGAACCGCTCATTGCGCAGCACACCATCGCTCGCAGCTTTGGGTTCTTAGGAAGCCCGAGGGTCAACGTGCTGGCGCTCAACATCGCGTTGGACCAAGCCTTTCCGAGGAAATAGGGCCTGCTCCTATCCAAGATGCGCAAATCAAAGCGCGCGGCGGGTAGGCTTTGACGCGATCGGGTCGATGTCGATGTCAGCGACGTACTCGAAGGCGCACAAAGCGCGCATCCTTCTCGTTGCGGCCGACCCGCAAATGCGGAAGCTCCTGAAGTCTGTTCTCACAGCGGGCGGTTACGGAAAATGCTTTGCGGTCGACGGCTCGCACACGGTCCAGGCCGAGGCCGCATCCTCTTTTGACCTCGTCGTCTTGGATCTCGACCTCCCTTACTCCAGCGGTCATAGCATCATTGGCGAGATACGACATTCTTCGGACGTTCCGATGATCGCGATTTCGGGCCAGGCCAAGGAGGGCGACCTCGTCGCCGCGCTCGATCTTGGCGCAGACGACTATATTGCCAAGCCGCTTCGCTCGAGCGAGCTGTTGGCCCGCATCCGCTCGGCGCTGCGGCGGGCCTGCCGCGCCGCGGTGACCTTGAAGACGCGGGCCATGGTGTTGATCGGGAAGACGGCCTGGTGCGCGCTCATGAACCGTAAAACCCGTTCGGGTTCGCCTTGCTCTCCCGCGCGAACCAGGCCGCCGCCCCTGATCCGCGATGGCTCGAAGCGGCACATTATGATGCCGCCATGCGGAGGTTCGAATCCTGCACGCCGGCCTCTGGCTGGGAAAAGGGCCAGGTTGAGAACCAGGTCGGTCTGGTGCGGGAGCGCTTTTTCACGCCGCGCCTGCGGTTCAAAAGCTACGATGAGTTGAACGCTTGGCTCCTCGACAAATGCGTCGCCTACGCCAAGGCGCATCGTCATCCCGAGATCGCCGACAAGACGATCTTTGAGGTTTTCGAGGAAGAGCGGCCCAAGCTCGTTCCGGTGCGCGGCCGCTTCGACGGGTTCCATGCCGTCCAGGCGTCAGTGTCCAAAACCTGCCTGGCGCGCTTCGACAACAACAAATACTCGGTTCGGGCGAACGCCGTCGGCCGTCCCGTCGAAATCCAAGCTTACGCCGACCGGATCGTCATCCGCCAGGACGGCGCCGTTGTCGGCGAGCATCCGCGCCGCTTTGGCCGCGGCGAGACGATCTACGACCCATGGCATTATGTTCCGGTGCTGGCGAGAAAGCCGGGCGCCCTTCGCAATGGCGCGCCCTTCAAGGATTGGCTGCTGCCCGCGGCGATCGAGCAAATCCGCCGCAAGCTGGCCGGCTCGACCGATGGCGACCGGCAAATGGTGAAAATCCTCGCGGCTGTGCTCGACGACGGATTGGCGGCGGTCGAAGCCGCCTGGGCGCGCTGTCGCTTCGGACCCGCACCGAAAGGGGTCCCTCTTGGATGCAAAATTAGGGTCCCGATTCCGCGCTGATTGACACCTTGGCGTAGGTGTCGATGAAGGTTTGCTGATAGACCCTGCCGACGCCCTTCAGCGTGCCGACGTAGAAGGTGTCCTGCGCGCCGCAATAGCCGGGACATTCGGTTTCGAACTCGCCTTGCACTTCCTTTTCGGCCTTGGCCTTCTCGAGCGCGGCGAGCTGGCTCTCGGTGAGGATGAAGCGTTCCTGCGCCATCTTCGCCTCGAGCGCTTTCAGGCGCAGCTTCATGGTGGTGAGGTCGTGCCGGCTCCAGATCGAGCGGACGCCGAAAGGCGAGACGCTCATGCCTCGTTTCAAAAGCTCATTGGCGACGCGAACCTGGCCCCAGGCGGGCTGTTCGATGGCGAGCGCCACGACGGCGTCTTCGATGTCCGGCGCCACCCGGTTCTTCAAGATGGGCTTGCGCCGCGAAATCTCCTGCAGCGCCAGTTCGCCGCCTTTGTCGTAAAGCTCCTTGAAGCGGTAGAAGCTGTCGCGGCTGTAGCCCATCATCTTACAGGCTCGGGATACATTGCCGAGCTGTTTGGCCAATTCGAGCACGCCGACCTTGGCGCGGATGATTTTTTGGTCCTTGGTCATTCTGGCATCCTCCGGAAAAGCCATGGCGGGGCTGCGCAACCCCAACCAGCTCCGCCCCGCCATGGCTCACATCGAGCCTCGGAAGACACCGTCCGTCAGATTAAGTTAAACCTTTCACAATTAAATACTTGCCTTCCAGACGACGCCGAGTTGCCGTCTGAGCCCGTTCCAGCTCACGCCCGTAATCTTCCGGGCGATCGTCGAAAGGCTGGCATAGACCTGTCCCCGCCAGTAGAAGCCGCCGGGGACGACCATGACCTCGTGGAGTTCGCCCTGATGTTCGCGGACGATGACGGAGCCGACCTTTAGATGCCGAACCGGCGGGCCCGCTTTGCTCGATGATGAGCCAAGGAGCTTGCAGACGCGTCGATCAAGGCCGCCGAGGCGCTCCTCCTGCAGCCCATGCGCCAACGCGCGGGCGAGCAAGTCTTTCGACAAAGCTTCGGGCGCACGCCACCCTGTGCGGTCGCGCCACAGCGCGAAGCTCCGCCACATTGAGCGTCGCGAGCCGGGCGAGTTCGGCGTCGACATCGGTCAAAGCGGCGGGCGAGCTCCGCGGCACAGGATCAGAGAATTTCGTCATCGGACGTCAGGCCCGCGCCAAAGCCGTGTCGCGCGCTGCGGCGGCGCCGACGCACGACTGGATGCCGGTGCGCGACGACGACCGCTTTCTCGACGAGGTTCTCCGCCTCAAGGTTCTCCGGATTGCGAAGAGCCGTGTTGATTGTCAGAGGCGCAATTTGGACGCAGTCTCGCGTCCAAACTGTGCGCCGCGGCGGCCGCGCACCGACATCGCGCGACGGCCGAAGGCCTCATGAAACTCGCGTTGCGCAAGCCCCTAGAACCTCAGCAGCCGAGCCTTTCTTTACCAACCGAAACGAATGTTAATACTTGACATTTATCATTAAATTGCCTAGAAATTGCCACATTCCGTCACGTAGCAATTTGGAATGAAAACGATGGCTGGCTGACT
This sequence comes from uncultured Alphaproteobacteria bacterium, assembly GCA_963815815.1. Classification (GTDB taxonomy): domain Bacteria; phylum Pseudomonadota; class Alphaproteobacteria; order Rhizobiales; family Beijerinckiaceae; genus Methylocapsa. The sequence goes on along the minus strand of CAWFIA010000001.1, from coordinate 13,308 downwards.
GCATTCCTCTAAAGGTCGCCGCACGCTCCACGGGGCTGTCAGCGGCAAACAAGTCGGCGGCTTCGTCCGCGTTAATTCGGACGTCAGACCTCCCACTGGGGTGCGATGATCAGCAGCCAGACCCAAGGCTTTGGGACAAAACGGGCTCGTTCGGCGCGACCGGCCTCGCCATCGCGCAGTTGCAAGCCGGTCTGGCGCCGCGCTTTGATGACGGTGTGGGGACCAACACTAGGCTCGGCCAGCGCAGCCTAGGTCCGGAGCCAACATGCCACACCGTGTCTTCGATTCTGAAGATGACGCGGCGGAGTTTATCGCGGACATCAAGAGAAGCGATCCACAAGATGATTTTACATACGTGATTCTTTCAGATTCTCTTGGCTTCGGAAAGTATTTCATCGAAATTGTTACGCCGGAAGGGCGCTCCGTCGGACGAGTTTGGACTGACTACCGCCCCGAATGACATCGTTCAACCTATCCGCCCAATGCAGGAATTGCCTCGCCGGAGCGCAGAGAAGCAAAAATCGACCACCTGATCGACGGTCGGCTCTGGTTCCTCGGCGGGGTTGACCATGAGCCGCGGATCATAAAATTGAATGCAAGCGGCCCGCACGAAAACCGCCTGACGTCCGCAATCTTCGACGTGAAACTCTCTACGGCGATTGCCTTGGGATATGATTTTGGTCAGCGATTTCTCTATTTTTTGGTGGTGTTCATGCACGATCGTCCAATTTTCACTGAGCGCCGTTTCGATGAGTCCGTGCAGTTTGCGATTGGTTTGGAAGCGTTGCGCATTCGCCTTTTCAATCGCTCCTATGACAGCGCGCAATTTTTTGCTTGCGGAGCCTGAACGCTGGACGATATCGTCGACTGCGGCTTCGACTTCGCTCAAGAGGCGGCGTCCGACCGCCTCGTTGATTTTGGCCCTCGTCGGGAAAAGCCGAAAAACGTCGGCCAAAGACATATGCAATTCGTGGGCAATATCCGCAAGCGTGGTCTTTTGAAAATCAACTTGGCCGAACAAACGCTCGGCAGCTTCGATAATGATCCGACGCGTGTCTTGCTTTTTGGATGAGTTTTTCATGCACTACGATCTCTCGGCTGATAGATGCCGGCGCGTCCAGTCGCAAACCCGTCAAACTCGCGTTGCAATGCGGCGGCGCTCACGGCGCTTTTGTCTGGGGTGTGCTCGACCGCTTGCCTGAAGATGGGCGTCTCAGCATCGAGGCGGTAAGCGCTACGAGCTCCGGGGCGATGAACGCGGTCGCGCTCGCCTACGGACCTGCCATCGGCGGCCCTGAGGGCGCGCGTGACAAGTTGACTGAGTTCTGGCGCACCGTATCACGCGCTGGTCAGCTATTCAACCCTGTCGGAGCAACGCCCCTCGACGCATGGCTGCGGATGTGCGGTGTGTGGTTTCGGGCCGAGGCTCAAAGCGTTTGGAGCGACGCGACGGTTGCGGCGGCCTGAGTCAAGAAAACTCCCATGATGCTTCCGCGCGAGCTCTGCGTGTTAACGTGTCAATGCCAGCCGCCGCCACTCGCCACGCAGCTCAAAGATCGTCAACGCTGAGAGCCGCGCCAAAGTTTCCGCCATATCGATAGACGCCTTGGCCACGTCACTTCGCCGCCACGGTCAGCATAGAGGGTTTCGCCTACGCCTTCGCGCAGGTGGTGCTCATCAACTATATGTCGTCGCTCACTTCGACGGAGCTCGCCGCCAGCCAATACGCCCTTCTGACCTCGCTTTGCGCCTTTCCTGGCAGCCTGCTCGCCGGGACGTCCGGCTTCATTATCGCGCAAACGGGATTCACGATGTTTTTCGGTCTGACCTCGCTGATCGGAATCCCGGTCGCAGCGCTCTGCTGGTATGTGTTGCGTCTGCACGCCGATGTGACGCCAGACCCGGAGCGCCATGGATCGACCTAATAGCCCGCGCTCCGGCAAAGTCCCTGCGAAGCGGGCCCGGCTCCACAATCAGTACCTTGACGCCGAATGGAGCCATCTCCGCGCGGGAGGGCTTCGGAATTCCTTGAAGTGCGAACTTGCTGGCCGAATATGCGCCCAAGCTGGGAACGGAGCACTGGCCGCCCAGACTCGATGCTTTGACGATCGCCCCTGCCACCTGCGCGCAAACAACCGGCAGGCTGCGCATCACCGCAGATCGCAGTCCGAGATAGGATATCTAAGTTAATAAAATTGTTCATTAAATTACCCAAGAGCTATCGGCGGCATTCGGCGGTGCATCAGAGCGGATTTTGATTCCGCCATGCGGAGGTTCGAATCCTCCCGCCCCAGCCACGCATTGCCATAATTTGAGACCAACTGCGGTCTCTGCAAAAGAGGCCGCAATTTCAGTGGCTTGTGTGCAGACAAGCGTCTTGGAGACTTAATGAGGGGCGAAATCCGGGTCTCTGGCGCTTAAATCTGGCCACAGTCTCTGGTCGCGATTTTCCAATCTCCGGAAATTAGGTGGGCTTTGCCCCAGACGGGTTCGATTTTGGTTGAGACCGGTTCGCGTCAGCATACGCGGCCGGTGCAGGGCGGGACGCTCGAGCGAGGCGCCGGAGAGACCGCCGTCGTCGAACCGGCCAGCAATGAGCCGCCAGCCCTCATGCGCCTGGCTCTTGATGTAAGCCTCGCAGGCTTCGCGTTGCGCGTCGAGCGAGTTGAAGGCGAGGTCGAGATTATGCTCGGTCGATTTGCGCGTGTAGATCGCGCAGCGCTGCGGTTTTGGCGCGCGTTTGGGGGAGCGAGCCTCGCGCGGTCGGCCGCCACAGGCCGTTGATGATTGTCGAATGGTTCGAGGAACGCGCCTCAGCGATCACCCCGTGCCGCTTCGCCAGTTCCGGAACCGTCGCATCCTCGCGTAGCGCCTCGAGCGCAATCTTCGCCTTGAACGCCGCATCAAACTTCTTGCGTGACTTCGTCATTTCTCGCTCCATCGGTTGCGACAGAGCAGGACATTTCACATCTTAGCCAATGGTCCTAAATCCGGGGTCCAGTTCACATGGCGTTGAGCGGGAATACGCCAATCGATCACGTTTGCGACCGTCTCGCCAAGACGCCTTTAGCTGACGAGGTCGACGCCCGATACGACCCGGAACGGGAGAAGATCAGAGTTGCCGATTACAAGGTCGATATGGCTCTCGTCCAATTGAAATGATGTTGTCGGACCCTACACCCGACGGTTTCCGGCTCGCCCTCCAAAACTCGCCGAACGCAGCCCGACATCACAGTCAGTGAAGCCTAGACCGAAACCGGAACACGCAAAACATCAAACCTGAATCCGACTTCACTCGCGGGGGGCGCTTCAAGGCTCGGCCGAGACGGTAACGACCGTGTCGATCTGGACTGCCGTCAGGGCCGCGCGGTTCAGCGCAAGAGCGGCCGCATTGGAGAACAGATCGTGTGCGCCGTAGCCCTTCGACTGGTATTCGAGCCGGGGAGCTAAATGCACGCAAGCCTATTTTTGAGCGACAGGCTAGGCTACAAAGGTAGCCTGCTCCGATGTCACGGACAAATGAATTAAAAGCCAATTTCTAACTTGGGAGTTAGTTTTCCACTTTCGATGTAACTGTTTCAGCACAAATTGCGACGGGGTGGAATAAAAGTCACCTATCATCACAATAGACACATCCGATTATATCTGGATAAATGACCGTGGTACCGTGGCATACCGGTATACAGAAAATACAGCCGGTGAGTGAGGCGGGGTTCAACTCCCCTGGTAAACTCATCGTTAACGCAGGGCGTCGCCTGCCGGGATAAACCGCCGCCTCGAAGAGTCTCTTTATCTGCCTCACACAACGCCATGGCCTGAATGCGTCAGGCCAGAGGCTTGCGCGCTGAAAAAAACTGCGGCGGCAGGCGAAGGCCTTATCGAATCATGCCACAGACTCTGGAGCTACGAACGTGAACACAAAGAACACGAAAGTCGCCGAAACCGGCTCGACAAGTGCGAGGGAAACCGGAAACGATAGCACCAACATACAGGGTGTTACCCGGCGGCGCGCATTCCTGAAGAGCGCCGGCATGGCGGGTGCGGCATTGTCGGCGAGTGCGCTGCTGACATCCCGAGGCAATGCGTTCAGAGGCATTGGCTCTAAGAGACCCAACAGAGGGGATGTCGCAATACTGCGCCTCCTTGCGGCCGCGGAACTCATCGAAGCCGATCTTTGGCAGCAATATGCCGAGCTCGGTGGGGTTTCAACCGGAGAACAGAATACGTATCAGCTTGCACTGCAGAACCTCGATTCCGATGGTTCCCAGTACATCTCCAGCAACACCCTCGACGAGCAGAGCCACGCCGCCTTCCTGAACGCCTACCTGGCCGCCGTGGGCGAGGAGCCGGTGAACCTCGACCGCTTCCGCATTCTGCCGAGCAGCAAAGCAAAGGGGGCCAAGCAGATCGGTCGGCTCACCAACCTCATGCAACTCCATGTCGACACGAGCTGGTATGTCCGGTACCGCAGCGCGACTAACCCCGATTTCGGGGCCACCTTCCCGCAAGCGCTTCCGGAGTTGTTTGCTGGTCAATTTCCCGCGATTCCGAGAACGAACGCCGATTTTGGCCTGCAACCGCACATCCAGGCGATCGCCAACACCGCCGCGTTCCACTTCGGTTTCATCGAGCAGGCTGGTTCGAGCCTGTACGCGACACTAAGCCAAAAAGTATCGAGCGCCGAGGTCCTGGAAATCACGCTCGGCATTGGTGGCGACGAGATCTGCCACTTCCTGGAATGGGTGGATTTCTCGGGCAACGGGGTGCAGCCGCCGATCGCTCCGCTGACCGATCCGACCAACGGGCTGACCTTCCCGAACTTCGATGCTAAGCCGAACCCATTGCTTCAGACCAACCTGATCTTTCCCGTCCCGTGCGAATTCGTCAGCCCCGATCTACCCCATTGCGCGGTAATCCGGCCGACGGGACCAGGGCAGTTAGATGCAGTGGGGGCCATAAACGGTTTCATTGCCGACGGGCTTTTCACCGGACAGTCGACAGACTTTGCACCATTTCTGCTTGACCTGGCGCGGAAGGCGGACGCGGCGCGTCGACAAGAATACTGAGCAGCGGTCACCGAACGCTTCCGTGCTCGGACCCGCATATCTTTGCCAGCCGCAAGGACGCCTGGCGGTATCGTCAGTTTTGTGTCTGCGGCCTTGAGTGTGGATCGGCGTCCTATCGGCGTGCCGATTTACATCTCTTTTGTACCGAATTGGCTGCAGAAGAATCTGGGCGTTGTGAACCAATGGCTGAATAGCGGGCGCCAACTTCATCTCTTGTCGATTCCGGTGGACTTCGCGGGCCGCGCTGAGTTCTGGCATTGGTTTCCATTCGCCAATGAGAGCTGCAGGTGGATTGGCGCAGATGCAGCGCTGGTATCCATCGCGAGGTCGAGTCCACTTGATCGTCGTAGCGCCCGTTTGGGAATATGATGAGTTCCTGCAGGTAATCGGCGAGCCAATGCTCCTCGCGCGGCACGTGCACAAAGCCGTTTTCGATCGTCGCGGTCTGGGCATGAAGCCGCATGATCTTGTCGCCATCCGGCTTGCAGCGCATCACCATGGAGAGGCCGCCCTCGATCAGCTTTTGGATCAACTGCGTCCCCGACGTCTTGTCCTCGACAAGAATGAGCGAAGGATTGAACCGCGCGCGCTGCTCGACCACCGCCCGCTTGGGGCCGGGATAGGCCAGTTTTTTGCGAAGGACGTCCAGCAGATAGAAATGCATGCCCTTGACGCCCCAAGTCGTGCAGACGGAATAGTCGGCGAGCTCCGTCGGCTTGTTGGCGGTGTCCCAGGCCGGTAGAATCGGCAACAGAATTCGCGCGCTTGGGCTCGACCTGCAGCGCGATTTCCTCGATCTCTTTACCACCTCCGCCGGCGATTTCCTGGATGGCCGGTTCGAAAGCGCAACTCTCGCCGCGACATTATTCCAGTCCGAGCGCAATGAAGAAGCCCGTCAGCTCGGATTCTTGGACGCCGCTGACCAGCTCGCGGCGAAAGACGCCGACGTCGTCGATCCGGCGGTTTGGCGTAAAATCAGCGAGGCCAAGCGGCGAGGCGACGTCCTCGAAGGTTTCGCAAGTTTGGGCGAGGATCGCCGCCTTGCCGGTAAAATTCTGCCAACTGCGGATCGCGGTGTCGCAATAGTGGCAGTCTATTTCGATCGCCCGGGCGCGCCCGCCTTGCGCTATGCGATGCGCCCGGAACCTATGTGCTTGAGCCTTGATTTATGGTCGCTGGCCGCGCGGGACGCGCGGCGGTCGGGTCGGGCGCGACGTTGAGACGCTTAAAACTGGAATTCGAAGCCAAAAATCGGTATGAAATGCCGCCAGGCCTCATGGAACCACCCGATTTATTGAGATTGAATTCCTCCAGCCGGAGCCGCAAATTCCGAACGCGCAGCGACGAGGACGCGACGACCGTTTCGTTGAGCGGCGTATATTGGACTGGGTCAACCCGTGTATGATGAGACCGAAGGAAAATCGATTCCAGCCGAATCTTCGTCGCGCCCAATGCGCCTGCGCGGCGGCCGCTCGAGGAACCCGTTGCTATGCAATTGGATCTTTTCGCCGCCGGGGGACTAGGGCCCGCGCCATCGCCGAAAACGGAGGCGCTGCGGAGCGCAGCTGATCTCGCCACGCTCAGCGACGCAGCAATTCTTGCGGCCATCCCAGATGCGGGCATTCCTCTTGTTTTATCGCTGATGCGGGAGGCCGGGCGGCGCAGACTGCCGGAGGCAATTCCCGTTCTTGGCCGGCTCTGCCGGATCTTTGCGGGCTTTGGGACCGAACGCGAAGTTCCGGAACAGGCGGTTGCGCTTGACGCGCTCGCATCGATCGGCGGACAGGAAGCGCGACTGGTCGCATCTGGATTGTTGGATGGTCGCGTGGTTCAAGGGCCGACGCTGAAGGTTGCGGTCCGCGTCGCGGCGGCCCTTCGGTGTCGACTGTCCGCGGCGACTATCCTGCCCCTATTGCGGCACGCCGACCCCGAGGTGCGCGCCATCGCATGCAACATCGCTCGCCCTCAAGCAGACGTCAACGCGGCTCTGATCGAATTGTTGACCGATCTCGACGCAAATGTGCGGGCCTCATCCGCCTGCGCGCTCGGCCGTTTCGGACGGCAGGAAGCGAGAGCTGCCCTCAAGACCATGCTCCGGCGGGCGCCGACGCCGGTCGCGATCGAAGCGATCGCTCCGATCGCCGATCACGAATGTATAGTGCTGTTGGGCAGAATTGCCGGAGCCCAGACAGATTTGACGAACGTGGCGCTCGATGCCCTTGCTTTGATCGATGACCCGCTGGCTTTCAAGCTAGCCGCCGCACCGCCCTCGCGAATGGATCCGAGAGACCGTGATGAGGACGCCAAGACAACCGGCTTTAGAGATCGGTCAGATGCTTCTTGAGCCGTGTCGCAAGCTGTGCGAGCTTCTGGTTGTTGAGGATGTCGATGAAGTCGGATGCTGAGACGTGCGACTTGTTCAGATTGAGCCGCGCATTCGCCAGGGAGTTAACCGTCGGCCCTGGGGCCTTATCATAGAGGTCAGCGAGAAAGCCGTCGGGGGTCTGCCGGCATGATCGAGCCCCTCTAGAGCTCGCCGATCGTCGCGTAGATCTTCTTGCGAAAGGCGATGCGGTGGAACTCCCTCGGCGGAAGCCCGTCTTCAAGTCGGCTCGGTTTACGCGACCCTCGATCCGGTCCGTCTCCTGCAGGATACGGCGATGATGCGGCGGTCCAGCGTTTCTTCGCCGACGAGGCGCCATGGTATCACGTCGTGTCAATGGCGCGCGGAATCTCCCAGGGCAATCGGGCGAAGAAATGCGTGACAAAGGTGTAAGTTGCTGAATTTGTCGAAATCCCCAATGCCCCCAATGAGTTCTCGACCGCAGGCCGGATACTCTGACACCTGTTCCAATCGCTCTATGTTCATTCACATACCTGGCTCGGATGGCTGGCCGATCGTTGGCAATACCTTGCAGCTGCTCGCAGACACCCGCCGAAAGCATCGCTTCGGCAATCTGCCGTTTCGATGACCTCAATCCCATCGATGAATTTGACGCCTTCGACGATTGGACGGCCGAGGATCAAATCCGTTCTTGTGAGAATTCCGTGGTCATTCGCTGACGAGACTGTAGCAATGGGTGCGACGAGAGAAATCTAACGCTGATCTTGTCCATTCCTCGGCCCCCACGCCCGGCCGGCTAGTCTCGGCGATGACTCGACGCCGGTGGCGTCGAGGGCTGCGTAGATCATACCGATCGTCCCTAATGCGAAGCGCGTATCGCTCACGGAGGTCGCCTGGCCGACCGCCGACCGAGCGCGGCGCATGCGCTTGGCGGGGGCAGGAAATAAATACTCTTCGGAGGGAGAGCCTGTAAATCTGGAACGTTGCGTGGCGCCGCCCGTTTGCGTTCGCTTGATAACCGCAAGGATAAACACAAATGGAACCTATGAAGCCGATGGAGCCGATGAAACCAATGGAGCCTATGAAGCCAATGGCGGCCGCCAAGAAATGGTGGCCGGACAATCTTGGCGACCCGTCCTCGACAGGATCGCAGAACAGCATGCGGTACGCGTTCTTTCCCGATGCGCGTCGGCTGCTGATCGAAAAGGAGGGGAAGCTCAGCACTTACGATAGCGGCGACCACCAAATAAGCGGCGTACAGCAAAGTGGAGACCTGCCGACCTTCACCAGTCAGAACGGCGCCGTGCGACTAGACCTTATGATTGCTGGGCCTGAGGGTGGCCCGTCATCCGATATGCAACGGTACGAGGGTTAAGCCGGCTGGCCGGCGCAGAGCCTCATGCATAGGAGACGGGCCTCGTGGAACATACCCGATTTATTGGCTTGGATATTCACAAAGAGCGGATTTCAGTCGCGGTGGCGCAGAGCGGGCGATCGGGGGCGGTGGAATACCTTGGCGAGATAATCAATGAACCTGGCGCGATCAGCAAGCTGTGCGACCGTCTGCGGCGTCCTGGCAAGCCGCTGGCGTTTTGTTATGAGGCCGGACCGTGCGGCTACGGCGTTCATCGCCAACTCACAAGCCTCGGCCATCGGTGCGACGTGGTGGCGCCGTTGCTGATTCCGAAGGCGGGCGATCGGGTCAAGACAAATCGTCGCGACGCGACCATGCTCGCCCGTCTTCATCGGGCCGGAGAGTTGACGCCGGTCTGGGTGCCCGACGCCGATCACGAAGCGATGCGCGATCTGATCCGGCTGCGCGGCGTCGTCCGGCAAATCCTGACGCGCGCGCGGCAACATCTTCAAGGTTTTCTGCTGCGTCACGGCCGCAAGCACGGGGGCGGGACGGCATGGCGAATGGCTTACCGGCGATGGCTGTCGACTTTGGCCTTCGAACATCCCGCTCAGCAGATCGCGTTTCAGGACTATGTCGACGCCGTCACGGATGCGGAAGGCCGCCTCAAGCGGGTTGAGGAACAGATCTTCAGCCTCCTTCCCGACTGGACTTTGCGCCCCGTTGTCGACGGCTTGCAGGCGATGCGGGGGATCGCGCAGATCAATGCCGTGGTGCTGGTCACGGAAGTCGGCGACTTCACGCGCTTCTCAAACCCGCGCCAGCTCATGGCCTATTTCGGCCTGGTCCCAGGCGAGCGATCGAGTGGCGAGACCGTCCGGCGCGGCGCCATCACCAAGACCGGCAACGCCCATGCGCGACGCGCGCTGGTCGAAGGCGCCTGGGCTTACAGAATGAAGGCGCGCATCGGCCGCCACAAGGTCGATCGGATTGAGGCGCTGCCAAAAGTCATTCGCGACATCGGATGGAAAGCGCAAGTCCGGCTCTGCGCCCGATATCGTCGCCTGAGCGCGCGCGGCAAGACCGCCAACGTCGTGAATGTCGCCATCGCACGCGAAATGGTGGGCTTCATCTGGTCGATCGCCTGCACGATTTAATCCGCGCCAAGGGCGGCGTGACCAGGTTTAACGGACAGTCAGCAGAAAAGATCGCAAACATAAAATCAGCCTCGGCGTGGTATGCGGCGCCGGGGGCGGGACAATGCCGGGGACCCTCGTGTGTACTATGAGCCTTTGATGCTCGCCACCTAGACAGAGGCAGCCCCAAACGAAGCAAGGTCATGCGGTTCGACCCGCGGATGAGAGATTGTTGACCGACGTTTAAGTCCCGCCTCCTGCGCCGCATATCCGCCGTACAAATGCCTCCGCCGTCGATCGGAATTGGCGGGCCAATTGCTATGCAAAAGCCCCTTGTCAGCAATCATGAGAGTACACCGTTTCCGAAATTAGAATCATATCAAGCGGCCCTGTCAGGTTTGTAAGACCACGCGTGAACGACGGGCTGTTGGTTGATGTCGTCGATGGCGGCCAGGATGCGGTCTTTGAGTTCCTGTTTGGAGGCGACGCGGATGTGGCGCAGCACGGAGCGGGCGAGCTTGGAGCGAGGAGCTGCAAGAATTCAATGAACTCACGCGAGCGGTGGCGCTCCTCGACGAGTGCATGGACTTTGCCGGTCAAAAGATCGATCCCGGCCAAGAGGCTCAGCGCGCCATGGCGCTTATACTCATGATCCCGGGCGAAGGCCGTATGAAGGCCGGGTTTCGGCGGCAAGTCCGGCGCCGTCACACCGATTGCCTGCATACCGGGTTTCTCGTCATAAGAAACGACGGCCACCGTGTCGCTTGGCTTCTCCCGAGGCGGCGGCGGCTTCCTTCCGGATCTCGACTTCTTTGTAAACGCACAGGATTTGCGCCATCTTCCCGGCGAACTCGGGATCGCGGCGCTCGAGGTAGTAACGGATCCTGTGCGGCTTCACCTCGCGCGCGTCGAGGATTTTGCACACCGTGCCCTGGACCAGATCGGCAAGGCAGGCATGCCCGGCGGTCGGCCCATGTTGGCGCGCATGGCGGGCCAAGAGCCTGGTTGTCCAAAGCTCATGGGGATAGCCGAGATCCTTGGCTTTTCGGCAAGCAAGATCAACCAGCCATTCCTTGGCCTCGGACGTGATCGTCGCCTCCCTTCCTGGCCGCGGACTATCGTCCAGCGCCGCCAAGGGACCGAATGCCACTGCCCGCTCAACACAGCGCTGCACGGTTTGATGATGCACCCCCAAGGCGCGACCAACGGCAAAGAACGACGGGTCATCCCGATAAGCCAAAAGCATGCGCGCCCGCTCGACCCGGCTCGCCGGTTCGGTTCGCGATCGCGTCATCGCCATCAGCTTCGTCACGTCATCGTCCCCAAGGGTCAACTCGACCACAAGCCGCCGCGCCGCCATGATACAGAGCCTCGTTCAGTGAATCACCAAACAAAGCTACACAACATTCTCGCCCAAATGAATCCCAATCAAATGATAAGTTTCATGGAATTTGTGTACTCTCATGATTGCTGACAAGGGGCTTTTGCATAGCAATTGGCCCGCCGATTCCGATCGACGGCGGAGGCATTTGTACGGCGGATATGCGGCGCAGGAGGCGGGACTTAAACGTCGGTCAACAATCTCTCATCCGCGGGTCGAACCGCATGACCTTGCTTCGTTTGGGGCTGCCTCTGTCTAGGTGGCGAGCATCAAAGGCTCATAGTACACACGAGGGTCCCCGGCATTGTCCCGCCCCCGGCGCCGCATACCACGCCGAGGCTGATTTTATGTTTGCGATCTTTTCTGCTGACTGTCCGTTAAACCTGGTCACGCCGCCCTTGGCGCGGATTGAATTGTGCAGGCGATCGACCAGATGAAGCCCACCATTTCGCGTGCGATGGCGACATTCACGACGTTGGCGGTCTTGCCGCGCGCGCTCAGGCGACGATATCGGGCGCAGAGCCGGACTTGCGTTTTCCATCCGATGTCGCGAATGACTTTTGGCAGCGCCTCAATCCGATCGACCTTGTGGCGGCCGATGCGCGCCTTCATTCTGTAAGCCCAGGCGCCTTCGACCAGCGCGCGTCGCGCATGGGCGTTGCCGGTCTTGGTGATGGCGCCGCGCCGGACGGTCTCGCCACTCGATCGCTCGCCTGGGACCAGGCCGAAATAGGCCATGAGCTGGCGCGGGTTTGAGAAGCGCGTGAAGTCGCCGACTTCCGTGACCAGCACCACGGCATTGATCTGCGCGATCCCCCGCATCGCCTGCAAGCCGTCGACAACGGGGCGCAAAGTCCAGTCGGGAAGGAGGCTGAAGATCTTGCTGAGCAGTTCCTGGACGTCCCTAGCTCCTTGCGCCAGGCGTTCTGGCGGAAAGCACACGTCCTCGGTTATGAGCGTCGAGCCCTTGGGACGCAGTTTGCCGATCAGTCCGAGCAGTCCTTCGCGTACGTGCCACGCCAGCTCGACAGCTTCCTCGACGCTCGTGAACTCTACTGGATGAATTAGATTGGCGCTGGAGGTCAACTCGATGACCTTGTTCTGCAAAACCTCAAGCGCCCGCATGTCTTCCGCGCCGAACTCCACGAGCAGGGCCGCAGCCTTCGGATCGAGAGTTTTCCAATAGCAAGGGGTGCGCGCGAAGGCTTGGCCGGCGGCAGTGAGAGCGGGGGCGACCATCAACTCGACGGCGGTGGCTCCGAGACCGACGAGGCCGGAGACAAGGCCGACCGCCTCGTCGATGGTTGGGACCGGTATCCAAGCGACGCTGGTCACGCCAGGAGTGGGAACGGTGTCGATCACGGCCTCGGCGACGAACGCCAGCGTTCCCTCAGATCCCACGAGAAGACGACGAAAGATTTCGAGTGGCGTCTCGCCGTCGAGCAGAGCGCAGAGCCGGTAGCCATGGGTGTTCCGTATCGCATACTTTCGTCGCACGCGGTCGGCCAGCTCCCGATCGGCGAGCAGCTGTCCGCGGAGTTCCAGCAGCCCGATCGCAAGATCAGGTTCGGCTCGTTCGAATGCCGCCTCCGCGTCGGAAGCCGAGGTGTCGATGACGGCGCCGGATGGCGTTACGAACGTCATCGCCGAGACCGTCTGATAAGCGTCGTTTTTGACGGTGCAGCGCATGCCGCCGGAGTTGTTGGCTATCACGCCACCGATGGTGCATGCGTTCGAACTTGCCGGATCGGGTCCGAGCCGTCGGCCGTATCGCCCGAGCATTGCGTTGACGTGCCCTAGGATCATTCCTGGGCGCGCGCGCGCCCGCACGCGGCAGCCATCGTCCTCCACTTTGGCGCGGTACCAATGACGGCGCACGTCGATGAGTATATCGTCCGATTGGGATTGACCGTTCAGGCTGGTTCCCGCGGCGCGGAGCGTCGCGTGCCTTCCGTTCTCTCGGCAATAGCGGAAGAGCTTGACGATGTCATCGGTGGTTCGGGGCTGCACGACAACTTGAGGGATGA